>NZ_VTWU01000010.1 GCF_008727865.1 Hymenobacter busanensis
CCCCCCCGCTGGTCCCGCCCGGACCCGAGCGGGGGGGCGCGGCCCGTTTACACCCACCCCGCCCCGGCACTGCGGCTGCGTCAAGGGCCCGCAGCTCCCCGGCGGCGTAGGAAGTAACTGGACTGTATTGGATAGGAGATTCGTCGCATGTAGTATCCATCACGATGATGACGTAACACATTGGCAGCTTCTCACAGCACACAAAAATGCCCCTGGTAAAGATACCAGGGGCATTTTTGTGTGCTGTGAGAGGCAACTTTTAGGTCAAAACTGTGGTAGGACCGGCTACGACCTCGATTAGTTCGTTGGTAGATAAATAGTGCTTAGCTAGCTCTTGCAGGGCTTTCGGCTCAATGCTATTCACTGTGGAAAGGTAATGGCTATAGAAGTTGAGGGGAAGATTAAAAAGGATCAGCGTTTTGTATTTGTCACATTGCTCGAAGACAGTGCCTAGTTCATTTAAGAATTTGCCGGTAGTGTAATTCCTTACAGTTTCAAGCTCTTCATCAGGAATCAATTCGTTTTGTAGGCGAGCTAATTCCACGTTAATCTCATGGATTGCGGCTGAGGCATTTGCTGCATTGACATCAGAACCAATAACAATATTGGTTGCGTGCTCCCGTGGCGCTATACTGGCGTAGATACCGTAAGTGAGGCCTTTGTCTTCGCGGATATTCTTCATTAACCTCGATCCGAAATACCCGCCTAACACCTTTACCAGCACTTGCAGGGCGTGGTAATCGGGATGTGATGGAGGAGGGGAAAGTCGGCCTAATCGAAGTGTTGCCTGCAGGCTCTCTTTGACCGTCACATAGTCTGTGGCTTGCTGGGTAACTGGCGCTACAGCAGGAATGGAACGGGGTTGCTGTTCAGCGACGGTTTCGCCTAAGAGTTTGCTTAAGCTGCTTATGTGACTTTCCTCAACATCTCCGCAAAGGAAGACCTCGGCTTGGCTTAAGCTGTAGTTGTGACGATAGAAATCCTGGACAGCTTTAGCAGATAGTAGAGCAAAGGCCTGCTCGTCGAAGGAAATGCCGTAGGGGTGCTCTGGGCCGAAGAGGTTACGCGATAAGCGTTCGGCGGCGAGGTAGCTGGTCTTCTGCCGCTCAACGCGAATGTTCTGGATAGTACGGGTCTTAATCAGTTCCAGCTCCGCCTCGGGAAAGGTAGCGTTGAGTAAGACGTCCTGAACCAAGGGCAGCAGTTGCGGCAGGTATTTGCTGAGGCAATACAGCGTGAGGGTACTGCGGTCGAAGCCCTGCTCACAATCGAGCGAGGCACCGTAGAACGCAACTTCATCGGCAATCTGACGCGCGGTGCGGGTGGTAGTGCCTTCTAACAGCGCACGGGCGGTTAGTAACGAAACGCCGGGCGTTGGATCGTACCAACGCCCGGCGGGAAATACTACTTGCAAGCGGATGACGGGCTGTGCGGTGTTTGCCAGCACGTGTAAGCGTGCGCCATTTGAAAGTCGGGTGACTTCCGCCGTGGGTAGGGCAACTTGCTCTACAGGACGGGATGGAGGCGCAATAACGCGGTTGAGCATACGGAAAGGTTAGTTCGACGGGATGCCGCTGTCAACGGGCGACGAGTTGTCTTGGCCGTTGAAGTTGAAGTGCAGTGATACACGTACTGTGTTGGAGAGCGGGTTGTTGCGGGAATTGGGTACCAAGTAGGCCGCATCGACCCCAAATACCTGGTAACGCAGGCCCAGGCCCAAGCTCAGGTATTGCCGGTCGCCCTTTACAGGGTTTTCGTAGAAGTACCCGACACGGGCGGCCAACAGGTCGTTGTACCAGTATTCGGCACCAGCAGAAAGGTTGATTTCGCGTAATTCCTCTTTGAAACCTCCGGGAGCATCCGTAAACGAGCTCAGCATGCCGCTAAAGACGGGCTTGCGCGCAATGGCGTCGTTCTTTTCTTTGATCTGCAGGTCAGTAGCGGCGTTAGAGCCCCGGATGTATCCGTCGATGTAGTAAGGCGTGGGCACCAACAGCTTGTTGGCGTCGACGGTCAAAGTGATTTTGTTATAGGCGTCCAGCTCGCGCGTGATGGCCGTGCCGAGGCGCAGGTTGGTGGGCAGAAAGTCGGCCTGGTCGGCTTTGGTGTAGGCAATCTTGTTGCCCATGTTGGTAATGGCGCCGCCCAAGGCGAGGTTGTACTCGCTCGCGCCAAGCGAAAGGTCGGTGTTGTAATACACGCCCAGATCAACGGCGGCGGCATTGCCGGGACGCGAATCGGTGGTGGCGCCGTTGGCCACACTCAGGTTGGAGTGAATGAAGCGCGCGGCCACTCCGATACCGAATTTCTCGCTCAATTGCTGCCCGTAAGCCAAGCTGAAGGCATATTCCTTGGGGTTGAAGTTGCCCAAGTCGTCGTTTTTCTCGCCGCGGAAATTGATAGTGCCGAGGTCAAAGTACATCAAGGAAGCTGCGAGGGCGCCACGCTCTCCGAACTTCTTATAACCCGACAGGCCAGCAAGGCCCATGTCGTCGGTAATGGCGCGCAGCCACGGCGAATAGGAGGCCGATACGCCGTAGGGGGCCGTTTCGAACCCGAGCTTGCCGGGGTTGTAGAAAGCCGCGTTGGCATCGGGCGAGGTAGCTACGCCGGCATCACCCAGAGCTGCACCGCGCGAGTCGGGGCTGACGGTGAGAATGGGCACAGCCGTGGTAATGGCGTTGGCTGACTGTTGAGCGTGGGCGGCAAGCGAGGCACCCAACACGAGGGCTGGTACCAGAACCCGACGTACAGTAGACGGTGAAGCAGTCATAGAAAACAAGAAAATGCGGGAAGACAAGGGAAACGGGGAGCCGCCTAGTTGAGCAGCACGAGTTTTTCAAATTTACTAACCTGCGAACTGCCGGTACGCACGCTCACACGGTACACGTACACGCCACGCGCCAGCTGGTCGTTGTACTCGTCACGACCGTTCCATTCGACGTCTTTCACGTGCGATTGGCTGGCCGGCACAACGGCCGACAAGGTACGCACGAGCTTGCCCGAAACGGTGAAGATTTGTACCTGCACGTCGAGGGCTTCGCCGGGGCGGTTGTGGTCGAAATGGAAGGTGGTGTGGGTGGCGAAGGGGTTGGGGTAATTCAGCACGTGCTCAATGGCCAGCTTTTCGTCTTTGGCCACCACAAACTCGACGGTGCGCTCGGCGGAGTTATTGAACGTGTCCCACGCTTTCACTTTGAGCGCGTGCGGGCCCGTGGTCAGGCCCTTGAACAGGTACCGCACCCGGCCGCTGGTGAACTTGTCGACATCGGCCGTGTAGTACTCGTTGAGAACGGTGAGCTTAGATGGGTCGCCGTCGAGCGTGGCCGTCAGCTCGTGGCCGATGCCCGTGCCGGCGGTGTTGATGCCGCTGTCGTCGCTCAGGGAAGCCAGCAGGGTGGTGTTGGGGCGGGTGAGGCCACCGAACACGAAGCCCTCGGTGTCCATAGCCAGCGAAATGACCGGCGGGATGGTGTCGGAAAGCGCCGTAGCGGCAGCGCCGCCCACGTTGATGCCGTGGTAGCCGTGCGCGTCGATGTTCTGGGTGGGGTCGGCGGCGTAGAGGCTGATCTTGCCGATACCGAACTGGTAATTGATGTCCTTGGGCACCACGAAGTCGACTTTGAAGCGCCCGTTGGTAACGGAGGCTTGGCCGTCGTACACCACGTCTTTCTGCACCGGAATCGACACAATTGGGTCGCCTTCGTCGCCCAGGGTTTGCACCTTGGTGGGTTTCTCGTACACCGTAACCTGCACGGTGCCGTTGAAGGTCGAGGCCACGCCGCTTGAGTTCGTTACGTCGCCTTCGAGCTGGATGCGCTGCAGGGCCCGAATGGTATCGGGCGGCGTGGCGGCGAGGTTGCGGCCGTTGATTTTGCGCACCTGGGCCGACAGTTCCGGCATGGCCAAACGCATGGACGGGTCGCCGAGCAGCGCGTAGTTGCGGTTGTTTACGTCGACGCCGTCGTTGTTTTTACCGGCTATTACGGCGTCGCCCAGGCGCGGCCAGCGGCCGGTGGTAGGGTTGCGGTTAAACAAGGCCGGGTAGAATTGCAGAGCCAATGCTTGGCTGTAGCCAGCATCGGCGAGGCGGGTGGTGGTCAGCAGGCCAATGGCGCCGCCTTCGGTATCCGTCAGCACCTGTTCGCCGGCCGAGTTAAAGAGCGGGTCGTCGTACCAGGCAAAGTCGCAGGTGCCGGTAAACATAAACGTGAGGCGCTGGTGGTTCTGCAGCTGCAGCACCGAGGCGTTGGAGAGAATCTGCTCGTCGGTCCAGCCGCGCGGGCCACCGTGGCCGGCGTAGCCCACAAACAACGAGCCTTGTTCTATGGCGGCGTCGAGGGCGGCGTTGGTTTCGGCGGAACGCTGGCCGCCGGCCGTGCTCTGCTGCGGGTACAGCGCCAGGTACACGCGGTTGTCGTTGAAAGCCGGCTGGTAGGACGCAATGCCGTTGGCCGCTGCCTCGGAGTTGCCGGTGTGCAGGCCGAAGTTGCCGTCGTCGGCCACGAACGTGAGGCGGTTGCGCCACTTGCCCTGCGCGGCCGGTTTGTCGTAGTCGATGAGCTTGTTGACCACCGTGGCGGCCATTTCGGTGGAGGTAGGCTTGCCCTTGGGCGTACGCACCGGCAAGCGTCCCACGGCGGCGTCCATCAGGTCGCCGGTATAGTTGTCGGGCCAGGCGCCCTCTTCGTCATCCAGAATGCCGAAGTAATCGTCCGAGCAATACGAGGCATCGGAGCCGTTGGCGCGGGTGGGGTAGATGCGGGCAAACGACTCCTGCGACTCGTAGGTGGGCACGAAGTTCTGGTTTTCGCTGTCCTTGATGGGCCGCTTGCTCCACCAGTCTTTGGGCACCTGGTTGGGGTCGTTCGACGGGTCGCTTTTGTAGTCGTACGAGGCGTCGCCGAACAACAGCACGTAGAGGTTGTCGTTGTTGCGGTCGTAGAGCATCTTCACGAAGTCGCGAATGGCCGATACGTCCTGGCCGCCCGAGCTGAACTCGTTGTAAATCTGGTTGGTGGTAACCACCACCGTAGCCAGGTTGTCGTGCTGACGACGGTGCGCGGCCAGCTTTTCGGCTTCGGCCTTAAACAGCGGGTGCGTAACGATGACCAGGTTGACGGAATTGGGCGTTTTGCCCATTGCGTGCAGGTTCTGGTTGGCCACTCGGCCAAAGCCCCGCGGCGAATCGAAGGAAGAACCGGCAAACGCCACGTACTCGCGCACGGTGTCGGTGCGGGCCACGAAGCTGTTGCCGGTCAAGGCTACTTCCTGCGGCTTGCGCGGGTCGGTCACGTCCCACACCGTGGCCCCGGCGGGCAGGTTGCTAAAGGTAAACGTGCTGACGGCGCCGGGCGCTATGTTTTCGAGGGAACGGAAACCAAGCTGGCCGCTGCTGAGCGTGAGGTTGCGCTGGGCCTGCAGCTCCACGTAGTCGAGGTAGCCGGAAGCCGTTTGGTCGCCGCGGCCGTCATAGGTCAGGCCCACGCGGATGTCGGATGGGGCACTGGCTGGTATGGTCCAGCGCTGCGTTTTGATGGAGGTATTGGCGGCCTCGGGGTAGCAGAGGCCACAACCGCTGCCGCAGCTCAGGTTGTATACATCCTGGGGCTGCAGCGTCGAGCCGTTGAGCTGCAGCCGAAAAGTCGTTACCTCGTTGGGGTCGGGGTACACGTTGCAGGTGCGGGGCAGCGCCGTAGCAGCCACCGAAGTGGTCAGCTGCAGGGCCGAGTTGGGCACCAGGTCACTGACCGCAAAGCGTACCTCCTTCTGAGTGCCGTTGTTGAAGCCTTCGCCCAGCCACTGCCGCCCGGAGTGCAGCAGGTTGGTCAGCTCCAGCTCGTAGAACTGCCGCTCGACCGACTGCCGAATGGTAGCCGTGGGCGTGCCGCTGACGGCCGGTGCCGCGGCCACGCGTAAACCAGCGGAATTGCCCACCGTGAGGAAATAGTAGGCCGTATCGGCGTACAGGTTCAGCACGTGGCGGAACTGCGTGGGCGTGGCGGCGTCGCGCACCCAAGTGTGCGGGCCGCGCCCGTACATCAGGAAATATTCGTTGTCATCGAACGTGTTATCTGGGTTGCCCACAAACAGCAGCGGGTTCTGCGTCAAATCGTCCGGCCGCTTGATGTTGTTGGCTTGCGGCAGCATGCCCAGGGCATTGCCGTAGAGCTGTAGATTGCGCGGGTTGAGGGATTGTACCGGCACGCCCAGTCCCTGCAAAAAGGCTTTGCTGAGCTTGTAGATGCCGCTGCCGTCGCTGCCGCCAGCTACATTGCCCGCAATGCCGATTTTGTACCATTCGCCCTGGTTCAGAACGGAATTGGGAGCGTAAACCCGCGTGCCGCGGCGGGCTTGGGGCGCGGTGCCTAGCGTGTAGGTGTAGCTGAAGCTCGTCAGCTTCTCGGGCTGGCCGGATTGGGCGCTGCGCCGCACCGGCGTGATGGAAACGAGCGTCACAGTGCGGTGCTTCTCGTAGCCGTAGCGCAATTCGGGCACCACCACCGTTGGTAGCGTAGCCGAGGCATAGGCCTTGGCTTCTTGCGGGGTGAAGGCCCCAAACACAACTTCCGGCAGCTGCACCTCGGTTACGTAGCCGTCGATGCGAAACGTGTAGCGCGGCAGGCGTTGACCGGCCGGGCCGGCGGGAAAAGCAGCTCCGTCGAACGTCGGTACCGCTACCTCGCGGCCGGGAGCGTAAAGCGTTGCTTGGCCGTGCCAGTTCAGGCTCAGGCGTTTTTCGGCCTGCTGAGCCCACGCCGAAGACGCGAAAACGGGCAGCAGCAGTACCAAGAGCAGCGCAGTAGAAAGTCGCATAGTGGTGTAGGCCAAGCAGCTAGGTGTTAATGAGCGGAGGGGTGGCACGTCAACAGTAGAAAAAGGTTCGCCGTTCAATGAATCGTCCTTCTAAACTGCTGCCTCGGTAAAATATTGTGTTGCCGCTATCCGCGGGCCGGCCGCAATACCGACAAGGCCACGTACAACAGGATGATGAGCGGCACGGCCGCCGCTTGCAGCAGCACCAGCAACACCACCGCCAATGCTAGAAACACAAAACGCAGCGAATTGTCTTGCCACTTGAAGTTCTTGAATTTCAGCGCAAACAGCGGCAGCTCGGCCACCAGCAGGCCCGACATGACGAAGGTAAGGCCTAGCAGCACCCACGGATTGAGAATGTATCGGCTTAGCCCAAACCGGTCGGCGGCCAAAATGACCGGCAGCGACATGATGAGCATGGTATTGGCCGGCGTGGGCACGCCAATAAACGAGTCGGATTGCCGGGTGTCGTTGTTGAACTTGGCCAGGCGCAGGGCCGAGAAGATGCTCACCACAAAGCCCAGGTAGGCCAAGCTTTCGGGCAACTGCGTCGAGGGCAGCACGTGCTGAAGCAGCTTAAACAGAATGGCGCCCGGCACTACTCCAAACGATACCATGTCGGCCAGCGAATCGAGGTCTTTGCCGATGGGCGAAGACACGCGCAGCGCCCGCGCCACCAGACCGTCGAAGAAATCGGCTATGGCGGCAATGCCGATGAGGTAAGCCGCCGGCAGCAGCAGCGCCCAGGGCGAGGAACCGGGGGCGGTGGAAAGCTCTTTGCCGTGGACGATAAAGTCGTCGGCGCCGTAGCTCAAGATAATGCTGAGGGCCACGCAGCCGCAAAGCAGGTTCAGGCAGGTGAGGGCGTTGGGTAGGTGTTGTTTGATGGCCACGAAACGATGGATCTAACGCAAAAAAGGATTGGAAACGCGCTCGGCACCTACGGTTGTGGCCGGGCCGTGGCCGGGGTACACGGTGGTGTCGTCGGGCAGGGTGAGTAGTTGCTCCCGAATGCTGCGGATGAGCGTGGCGTAGTCGCCGCCCGGCAAATCGGTGCGGCCGATGCTGCCCTGGAATAGCACGTCGCCGCCGATGACAACGTGTGTGGGGGCGTGGTAGAACACCACGTGGCCGGGCGCGTGGCCAGGGGCAAAGCGCACTTCCAGCTCGGTTTCGCCGAAACGCACCGCCTGCTCGGGGGCGAGAAAGCCCGTCGGCTCGGCCGGGTTGTAGAGCGGGAATCCGTAGCTGGGCGCGTAGGTAGGTACGGCGCGCAGCGTGGCCAGGTCGGCCTGGTGAATCAGAAACGGCGTGCCGGGCCAGGTGTCGAGCACAAACTGGTTCCCGAAAACGTGGTCGATGTGGCAGTGCGTGTTCAGAAGCAGTTCCACGCGCAGGTTCTGGGCTTCGATAAACTGGCGGAGGGCCTGCTGTTCGGCTTTGTCGTAGCAGCCGGGGTCGACGATGGCGCAGGCACCGGTGGCGTCGTGTAGCAGGTAGGTATTCTCGGAAAAGGCGTTGAACGTGAAGCCCGAAACGGTCATGCAGCTATGAAAAGGCCCGCAACTGGCGCGGGCAGATAAGAGGGGGTAAGTTACGCAATCAGCCCCGGAAAGTGCGTATTTTGCCCGCCATGCTGCCTTCCGCCGACTTACTTGACGCCGATTACCTCATCATTGGCCACGGCCTGGCCGGCGCCCTGCTGGCCTGGGAGCTGCGGCAGCGCGGCCAGCGCGTGCTGGTGCTCGACGCCGGACTGCCCAACGCGGCCTCGCGCGTAGCGGCCGGCCTCATCAACCCCGTGGCCGGCAAACGCTTTGCTCTGTCGTGGCGCATCGACGAGCTATTGCCCGCCGCCGCCGCCACGTACCGGGCGCTGGAAGCCGAATTCGGCCAGCCGTTTTTTCACGAGCTGCCCATTCTGAAGCTGTTTTCGTCGGTGCGCGAGCAGAACGACGTGCTGGCCCGCTCGGCCGACGGCCGCTGGGGCGACTACGTGCGCGACCCCGCCCAACCCTTGCCCGACGTGCCCCTGCTCAAACAGCCGTTTGGTGGCCTGGTGCTGCAGCACGGCGGCTGGGTCGATACCAGCGCGCTGCTCGATGCGCTGACCGCCGACGGGCTGCAAAAAGGCTGGCTGCGCGCCGAAACTTTTGCGCCCGAGCTGCTTGTTGCCGAGGCATCCGGCGCCACCTACGCCGGGCGGGTGCGCGTGCGGCGCGTGGTGTTCTGCGAAGGGGCTGCCGCGGTGCGCAATCCGTGGTTTGGGTGGCTTCCTATTACTCCTAACCAAGGCGAAGTGCTCGACGTGGAAGCTCCAACGCTACCAACCGACTACGTGCTCAACCGCGGGGCCTACGTGGTGCCCGTGGGCGACGGCGGCCGGGTGCGTGTGGGTGCTACCTACCGCTGGCCGCCCTTCGCCGAAGAACCCACCCCCGAAGCCCGCGAGGAGCTAGCCGAGCGCCTGCGCGAGCTGACCGAAGCGCCGTTCCGCATTACGGGCCAGCGCGTGGGGGTGCGGCCCGCCGTGCGCGACCGAAAACCGCTCTTGGGCCTGCATCCCCAGCTGCCTGCCTTGGCTGTTTTCAACGGCTTGGGCTCGAAGGGCGTGCTGCTGGCGCCGCGCCTGGCGGGCTTGCTGGCCGACGCGCTGGAAAATGGCGCGGAGCTGTGGCCGGAAGTCAATATTCTGCGTTATCATGCGTTGTATCCTGTCGCACCCGCGGCTTCGGTACCCGCGCCCTGATTCTCACCTGTTTCTGCCCTTTCTGGCTTTATGAAGCACTTGTCCTTTTCGTATAACCGCCTGCGCGGCCTGCTGCCTACGGCGGTCGGGCTGCGGGGGGCCGCCGTGGCGGTGGCTTGCGTGCTGGCCGCGGTTGGCAGCGCCCGTGCCCAAACGGCGCAGGAAAGCTTTGGCCGCGTCCGTATCCAGTACAAGAATTTCGACTGGCAGCTGCTAAGCACGCAGAACTTCAACGTGTACTACTACGCCGGCGGTGAGCTGGCGGCGCGGCGTGCGGCCGAGTATGCCGAGAAAGAGCTGCAGCGCATCACGGCGCTCATTGGCTACTACCCGTACTCGAAAACCACCCTGATGCTCTACAACTCGGTGGGGGATTTGCGCCAGAGCAACGTGGGCCTCGATGCCGACAAGTTCAGCACCGGCGGCGAAACCTCGCTGCTGCGCATGACCAAGGTGCAGCTGGCGTTTGGCGGCGAGCAAACCACCTTCAAGCGCGACCTGAGCTACCAGATTACCCGCGTGCTGCTCAACGACATGATGTACGGCGGCTCGCTTAAGGAAGTCATCCAGAGCAGCTACCTGCTGCAGCTACCCGACTGGTTTGTGGCCGGCGCTGCGGGCTACGCCGCCGAGGGCTGGAGCGTGGAAATGGACGACTACATGCGCGACATGACGCAGAAGGTCGACAAGGACCGCGCCCCGCAGTTTTTCCTGCGCAACCCCGAGCTGGCGGGCCAAAGCCTCTGGAACTACATTGCCGAGCGCTACGGCTACACCAGTATTCAGAACATTCTGAACCTGACGCGCATCACGCGAGACGTGGAAACCGGCATCAGCTCGTCGCTGAACGTGCCCTACAAAACCTTCCTGAAAGACTGGCTGGGTTACTACCGCCAGCTCAACAGCCAGCCCGAAACCACCTACCAACTGCCCGACGAGCCGCACCAGGTAATGGCGCGCAACCGCCGCAACGTGCATTTCGCCGAGCCGGTGATTTCGCCCAACGGCCGCCTGCTGGCCTACACCGAAAACGACCGCGGCCGCTACCGCGTGACCGTGACCAACGCCGACGGCACCGGCGGCAGCCACACCATTTACCGCGGCGGCTACAAAACGCCCGACCAGGAAGTAGAGCGGCAATTGCCGGTGCTGGCGTGGCGCAACAACAGCCAGCTGGCCGTCGTCGACGAAAGCAAAGGCTTGCTCACGCTGCGGCTGATTGCGGCCGACGGCGGGGCCTCGGGCCTGCTGACGCGGGTGAAAGACGCCCTGCCGTTCAGCGCCAACAAAGGCTCGTCCTTGCTCAACAGCTTCAGCCAGGTGCTCGATCTGGATTACTCGGCCGATGGCAAGGCGCTGGCTTTTACCGGCGTGCGCAATGGCCAAGCCGATATTTACGTGCTGCGCGCCGGCAGCCGGCAGCCCGAGCAATTGACCAAAGACGTGTTTGACGACGTGCAGCCGGTGTTTTTGCCTGATGGCGAAACGCTGGTATTCAGCTCCAACCGTTGGCTCGACTCAACCGGCACGGCCAAAGGCGGCTTCGATGCCGTGGTAAACAACTACGACCTGTTTGCCTACCACCTCGACGGCCGCGCCAAGCCCATTGAGCAGTTGGTGGCTACCATTTCCAACGAAACCCGGCCCCGCGCTTTGTCGCAGGACGAGGTGTTGTTTCTGAGCGAAGAAAGCGGCGTGCGCAGCGTGTTCCGATACAACTTGGCTACCCGCCAGCGCACCGCCATCAGCTCGTTCCTCAACAACCTCGCGAACTTCGACTACAACGCCACCACCGGCGCGCTGGGCTTTGTGGCGGCCGATAAGGCCCGCGAGTTTGTGTATGCTTACCCCAAATACGAGCTGCCGCAGGACCTAAAACTGTACAAAACGGCCCGCCAGGAAATTCTGGAAGACCGTTCGGCGGCGCAGGTTAAGGCAGCGCAGCGGCCGGCCCAATCGGCAGCCACCACGCCCGACGCGCCCGCTACCAAACAAGCGGCGCCCAAAAAAAGCCAGGGCATCGACCTGAGCGACTACCAGTTTGAAGAAGATGCGCCCAAGCAGCGCCCGCAGCGCCGCAGCACCGTGGTGGCCAAGCCGCAAGGCGTTACGCCCGGCCTCACAATTGGCGGGCCCCAGCGCTACGATACCCGGTTTAGCCTCGACAACGTGGTGTCGTCGCTCTACGCCGACCCGCTGCTGGGTATCGGGCTGATTGCGCAGGCCAACATGTCGGACCTGTTTGAAGACCAGCGCATTCAGGCCGGCATCTTCGCCCTGACCGACTTGCGCACCAACCGCCTCTACGGCGAGTACACCAACCTCAAACGCCGCTACGACTGGAGCCTGCGCTTCGAGAAGCAGAGCTATTTTCTGGCCGCCAAAGACGGCAGCGAAGTGCGCCTGGGACGCTACGAAGTGACGCCGGGCATCGTGTACCCGCTCACGCACAACATTAGTGTGCGGGCCAACCTGCGCTACGTCAACATCCGGACGGTGCTGGTGGAGCGGCTGCTGATTCCCGACGTGCGCGACCAGTACTACGGCGGCAGCTCGGAGCTGGTGTTCGACAACGCCATTTCCACCGGCGTGAACATGCTGGAAGGCACCCGCTTCAAGCTGGGCGTGCTGAAAATGAACTCGGTAAGCGACAACAGCCAGGACTTCGGCAAGCTCTACATGGATTTCCGGCATTACCAGAAAGTGTACCGGCAAATTGTGTGGGCCAACCGCGCCAGCTACGGGCAGTTTTTTGGCAACTCCAAGAAGCAGTTCCGCCTGGGGGGCATGGACAACTGGCTGAACGCCAAGTACGAGAATTCGGACGACCTGCGCTACGACCAAGTCGATAACACGGCTACCGACATCTTCTACCAGCAGTTTGCCACCAACCTGCGCGGCTTCAACTACAACCAGCGCAACGGCCCCAAGTACGTGTTGTTCAACTCCGAGCTGCGCGTGCCCATCATTCAGGTGTTGTCGCGCAAGCCCATCTACTCGGGGTTCTTCCGCAACCTGCAACTCACGGCTTTCGGCGACGCGGGCACGGCTTACTCGGGCTCCAACCCTTTCAACGAAAATAACTCCTACAATACCCAGCCCATTTTCAAGCCGGGTAACGCCTTTTCGGCCACGGTTATCAACTTCCGCAATCCGCTGCTGCTTGGCTACGGCTTCGGGGCCCGCACCACGCTCCTGGGCTTCTACGGCAAGCTCGATGTGGCCTGGGGCCAGGAAGACTACGTGGAGAAAGGCCCCAAATTTTACCTGACGCTGGGCTACGACTTCTAACCGCAACTGCTGGCACACGCGTAGGCAGCCGCAAAAAAGCCGTTCGGTGAATACCGGGCGGCTTTTTCGTTGCCGGGCGGTTACCTTCGCGGTAGTTCACACCTTTTTACTTCAGCTGCGCCATGAGAAAGTATTACCTCCTGTTGCTGCTGCTCGGGCTGAGCCTGAGCCACAGCTTTGCCCAGTTCCAAACGGCCGGCACCAACCGCCGCTACACGTTGGCTCAACTGGCGGCGGCCTCCGGCGGCTACGTTACCCAAGTAGGCACCGGATGGCAAATCAACGACACCATTCGCCTGGCCGCCACCGACACGCTGAGCATCACCACCAACGAAACCATTCGGTTGGCCGCCGCCGCGCTGGTGTACGTCGACGGCACGTTGCTCATCAACCCGCCCGATTCGGTGAAATTTACGGCCATAAATACGGCCACGCCCTGGCATAGCTTCACGTTTTCGACGACCGGCAGCGCCTCGCGCCTGCGCAAAACGGTGATTGAATACTGCGCCGGCGTGCGCCTGATCAGCTCCGATATTCAACTGTTCAACTGCGAAATCCGCCGTTGCGTGCCCACCATCAACGGCCGCCTCATTGGGAGCGGCGCGCTGAACGCCTCGAGCAGCAGCCCGCTGATCCAGGGCTGCCGGTTTGTGCGCAATGCCCGCTCGGCCATTGCCTCGCCGGCCAACGGCGGTGCGTCGCCCACCATTCGCAACTGCCAGTTTCTGCTCAACAACGTGGAAAACGGCAACTACCCACAAATCAACCTCGGTCCCGGCAACCCCGCGCAAACCATTCTGATTCAGAATTGCCTCGTGGTGGGGAACGTTTCCACCAACGTGGGCGGCGGCATTGGCCTCTCCAATCTGTTGGGCAGCGGCGGCGTAACCAAAGCCGAGGTGCGCGGCAACATCATCCGCAACAACCGCTACGGCATCACCGTCACGGGTTCGAACTACAACACGCTCATCACCCGCAACCTGATTCAGGACAACAACACGAACCCGAACGCGGCAACCGGCGGTAGCGGTATCAACTTCACCGGCAACACCCAAACCGGCGTGGTGTCGCGCAACGTCATCAGCGGCAACCTTTGGGGCGTGACGATGGTGAAATCGGGCACGACCACCAACGGCATGCTCATCAGCTTCGGCGACGCCACCAGCACCGACTCGACCAACGTGGGCCGCAACCGCCTCGTGAACAACGGCAACGGGGGCACCATTTACGACTTCTACAACAACGCCCCCGACGCGCTGAAGGCTGAAAACAACGACTGGGGCACCAACGTGGCCGCTACCGTGGAAGCCCACATCGTGCACAACCCCGACAACGCCACGCTGGGCCTGGTAGATTACCAGCCGTTCCTGACGCCGCTGGCCGCCCGCACGGCCGCACCGCTCACGGCCGCGCTCTACCCCAACCCCGCCCGCAACCAGGCTACGCTGCAACTGCCAGCCGCCGGCCGGGTGCACGTAGCCCTGCGCGACGTAGCCGGCCGCCTCGTGCGCGAAGCCGATGTAACGGCCACGCCCGACGGCCGCGCCGTCCTGGTGTTGGCCGGGCTGAAGCCGGGCCTGTACGTGTACCAGGCCGAGCAAAACGGCCGCCTTGCCTCGGGCCGCCTGGCGGTGGAGTAAGCGCCGAAGTATCACATTACGGGGTCTGACTGCGGGCCGGTTTCTCTGCGCGAGGAGCCGGCCCGCTCACATATTCGGGTGGGCATGACCCGCTTCCGGCCCGTGGGTTGTATCTTTGCCGTCCCGTTCACCCACCGACCGGCCGTGCAGCTGTTACGCGAGATTTGGTATCTGATGCAGAAGGACTTCCGTTTGGAATGGCGCCAGCGTGCGGCTCTGAACGGCATGCTGCTGTACGTGGGCAGCACTGTATTTGTGTGCTACCTGAGCTTCGTGCGCGGCGGGGTGCTGCCGGCCCCGGCCTGGAACGCGCTCCTCTGGATTATCCTGCTCTTCACGGCCATCAACGCGGTGGCGAAAAGCTTCCTGCAGGAAAGCCGCGGCCGCCTGCTCTACTACTACGCCCTGGTGCGGCCCGAGGCGGTAATCCTGGCCAAAATTGCCTACAACGCCATTCTGCTGCTGGGCTTGGGTCTGGTGGCATTCGGCGCCTACTCGCTCGTGCTGGGCAACCCCGTGCAGCAGCCTGGCCGCTTCACGCTGGTGGTAGCCCTGGGCGCGTTGGGTTTTGCTTCGTCGCTGACGCTGATTTCCGGCATTGCCGCCAAGGCCCAAAACAGCAACACCCTGATGCCGGTGCTGGGTTTTCCGGTGGTCATTCCCATTCTGCTCCAGCTCATCAAAGCCGCCAAAAACGCCCTCGACGGCCTCGATGCCTCGCCGCAGCCCATCTACATGCTGCTGGGCCTGAACCTGATGGTGGTGGCGGTTTCCTATTTGCTCTACCCGTTTTTGTGGCGAACGTGAAGACGCTTTTGGCTGATAGCTGCTGGCTATTGGCTTTTTACCCCAACGCTAACAGCTAACAGCCATTGGCCAACAGCTTATGAAAAATTGGTGGAAAGTGCTGGCTGCGGTTCTGCTGCTCTACACGGTCGTCATGGGCCTGTTGGGGCCGGCGCCGCGCTTGCCCATTCTCAACGAAACCATCCGCAACCTGTACTTCCACGTGCCCATGTGGTTCGGGATGACCATCATCCTGACCGCCTCGGCCGTCAATTCGGCGCGCTACCTCTACAAGCCCTCGTACCGTTTGGATGTGCTGGCTTACGAGTCGGCGCAAACCGGGATTCTGATGGCGGTGCTGGGTTTGGCCACCGGCAGTCTGTGGGCCCGCTTTACCTGGGGCACGTGGTGGACCTCCGACCCGCGCCTGAACGGGGCAGCCATTGCCGTGCTCATTTACGGGGCCTATCTGGTGCTGCGCTCTTCCATCACCGATGAGCAGCAGAGTGCCCGCATTGGTGCGGTGTACAACATTTTCGCCTACTGCGCGGCCATTCCGCTGCTGTTTATCCTGCCGCGCCTCACCGATTCCTTACACCCCGGCGCCGGCGGCAACCCCGGCTTCAGCAAGTACGACCTCGACAACAACATGCGCCTGGTGTTCTACCCGGCCATTATCGGCTGGACGCTCCTCGGCGTCTGGATTACGCAGGTGGCCGTGCGGTTCACCCTCGTCAAACACAAGCTGTATGAAAAACAACTGGCCTAACCTGCTCTCCGAAGCGCTGCGCCACATTGGTCGCCGCGCCGTGCTGCTGCTTGCGGCCGTGCTGCTGCCCGCGCTGGCGGCCGTAGCCCAGCAACCCGCCGGCCCCGAAATGGCCGACCAATTCCGCCAGGACGGCAAAATCTACGTCGTGGTGGGCGTCATCGTCATCGTGCTGCTGGGCCTGCTGGCCTACCTCGTTTCCATCGACCGCAAAGTGGGCCGCCTAGAGCGGGAACTGCGCGACTAACAAAAATCATTGCTTCGGGGCGGATTTTTTTGCCTCGTTGCGGTTGTTTCAATGGGCTGGCTGCCGAGCGGTTGGTCCAATTTTTCGGCGGCTTTTGCCTCTGCTACCATGAAAAAAACGCATTTACTCGCCCTCGTCGTCATTGCCATTGCCATTGGCATCGTTATGGCCACCGCCGGCGACGCTTCGGTGTACGTCTCCTTCAAAGAAGCCAAAGAGCTGGCCGCCGACGGCGACCTGCGCAAGGTGCACGTGGTGGGCCGCCTGCCGCACGACGCGCAAGGCAACCCCGCCAGCCTGCAGTATAACCCCACGCTCGACCCGAACTACTTCTCCTTCACGCTGGTGGATACCAACCGCATTGCCCAGCAGGTGGTGTACTTCAACCCCAAGCCGCAGGATTTCGAGAAGTCGGAGCAGATTGTGATTACCGGCAACATGCGCAACGACGTATTCGTGGCCGACAAAATCCTGCTTAAGTGCCCGTCGAAGTACGTGGAGAACGAAGTGAAGGGCGCTACCGCCGCGCGCTAGTGCGCCCAATTACGAATTCTGAATGTTGAGTTCTGAATTGCGTCGCTCTCTTCAAGGGCCGGAATTTGGGATGAACGCCAATTCAGAATTCCGAATTTATCATTCAGAATTCAAGAAGAAATGAACATCGGCGACTGGGGACATTTGAGCGTCATTGTAGCCTTTGCCGCGGCCATGGTGGCGGCGTTGGGCTACTTCATGGCGGCTCGGCAACGCCCCTTGGGCGAGGCTGACGAATCGTGGCTGCGGCTGGGCCGGACCGCGTTTATCGTGCACGGCCTGGCTGTGGTGGGCGTGATTGTGGCCCTGTTCGGCATCATTCACGGGCACCGCTACGAGTACTACTACGCTTGGTCGCACTCCAGCAACCACCTGCCGGTGTACTACATGATTTCCTGCTTCTGGGAAGGGCAGGAGGGCTCGTTCCTGCTCTGGATTTTCTGGCACGTGGTACTGGGCGCGTTCATCATCCGCGGTTCGCGGCAATGGGAAGCGCCCGTCATGGCCGTATTCGCCTTCGTGCAGCTGTTCCTCGTGTCCATGATTCTGGGCGTGGTGATAGGCAGCCTCAAGCTGGGTTCGTCGCCGTTTATTCTGATGCGCGAGTTTATGCCCGATCTGCCGGTCTACAAGCTCAACCCCGATTGGGTGCCCGAGGACGGCAAAGGCCTGAATGCCCTGCTGCAGAACTACTGGATGGTGATTCACCCGCCCACGCTGTTCCTGGGCTTTGCTCTCACGCTGGTGCCTTTCGCCTACGCCATTGCCGGTCTTTGGAAGGGCGAGCTGACCAAATGGGTGCAGCCGGCCATTCGCTGGAGCTTAGTGGGCGGCGGCGTGCTGGGCGTGGGCGTGATGATGGGGGCTTATTGGGCCTACGAAACCCTCAACTTCGGTGGTTACTGGAACTGGGACCCGGTCGAAAACGCCGTGTACATTCCGTGGCTGGTGCTGGTGGCCGCGTTGCACGCGCTGGTGCTCTGGCAGCGCGGCCGCACCGGCCTGCGCACGGCCTATTCGCTCGTCATTGCCACCTTCCTGCTGATTCTCTACGCAACGTTCCTCACCCGCTCGGGTGTGCTGGGCAACGCCTCGGTGCACTCCTTCACCGACCTCGGCCTTTCTGGCCAACTGCTGCTGTACCTCGGGGCTTTCGTGGTGCTGAGCGTGGCCATGCTGGTGTGGCGCTGGAAGCAGATTCCGGTATCGGAGAAAGAGCTGACGATGTACAACGCCGAGCTGTGGGTGTTCATCGGCGCTACGGTGCTGTGCTTAGGCGCGTTTCAGGTGCTCGTGACGACCAGCATTCCGGTTTACAACGCGCTGATGGGCCTGTTTGGCGTGAAAACCAACGTGGCCCTGCCCGCCGACCAGATTGCCCACTACACCAAAATTCAGCTCTGGATGGGCGTGTTCGTGGCCTTGTTCTCGGGCATTGCGCAGCTGCTTTGGTGGCAGAAGAACTCCAAGGAAACCATCAGCAACACGCTCACGATTCCCACGATTCTGACGCTGCTGTTCGCCAGCCTGTTTATTCTGCTGGTGCGCAACAACGGCCTGCCCATGTCGCTGCCCTTCATTGCAGTACTCACCACGGGCTTGTTCGGGGTGCTGGCCAACCTGAGCATGCTGCTGCAACTCATCCGGCGCGGCGTGCGCATTTCGGGCGGCGCGGTGTCGCACATTGGCATTGCGCTGATGCTGCTGGGCATTCTGGCTTCGGCCGGCTACTCCAACATCATTTCCAAGAACACCTCCGGTTTGCTTTACTCGCGCGAGTTCCCCGACGACCTGAACCGCGACAACGTGCTGCTGTGGCGCAACCAAGCCGCCGAAATGGGCCCCTACAAGCTCACCTACACTGGCCAGTTCTACGATGTGCCCGGCGTGCCCGGCTACGTCAACAAGGAGCTGCTCTTCCGCACCGCCGACGAATACAAGGCCCTAGCCCGCGCCGACATCAAGCAGGAAGACGGCAAGACCTACTACAAAGCCGGCGACACGCTTGAAATCCGCCCCGAAGACACCTACTACCGCGTCGAGTACAAGCATAAGGAGTCGGGCAAGCAGTTCGTGCTCTACCCGCGCGCCCAGGTCAACCAGGAAATGGGGGGCCTGCTCGCCTCGCCCGACATCAAGCTGTTTTGGGACCACGACATCTACTCGCACGTGTCCTCCGTGCCCGACCCCTCGAAAGAGAAGGACTGGAGCGAAGTGAAAGAGTACACCGTGAGCATGGGCGACACGCTCATTCTCAACGACTACGTGGCCGTGTTCAAGGAAGCCGAGCCGGCAACCAACCTCGCCGGTCTAGGGCTGAGCAAGGACGACATTGCCGTGCAAGCCGACCTAATTGTGTCGGGCGAAGGCGGCAAGCAGTACCACGCCCACCCCATTTTTGTGGTAAAGGACCGTCTGGTGGGCCGCGTGCCCGACGAAATCGAAGCCCTTGGCCTGCGCATCTCCTTCAACAACCTTGACCCGACGAGCGGCAAGTTCACCTTCGGCGTGAGCACCACCCAGAAGGATTACGTCATCCTGAAGGCCATGGAAAAGCCCTTCATCAACCTGCTCTGGAGCGGCACGCTGCTCATGGGCCTCGGCTTCGGCATGGCCGTATGGCAGCGTGGCCGCAAGCCCCGGCCGGCGCCGGCCACCAAGGTACCGCGCACCTCAAAGGCTCCGCAAGTCGCTTAAAGCATCAATCCAAGCAAAAAGCCCCGCAGCTATTCGGCCGCGGGGCTTTTTGCTTGCCATCAGAATCATTGGCTCTGGAAAGCGTCGGCCGGCATCTGGCAGGTGTTGCGCGGTTTCATGGCTGCATCATAGCATGCAAAAGGGCGGCCTGCCGCAGCAGACCGCCCTTTTGTTATGCGTGTGGATTGAGTTAGCCGTTACTTCTGAACCGAGATATTGCGGATGCTGAACTCGCTGCCCGACTGCACCTTCAGCACATACATGCCGTTGGCCAGGGCCGAGAGGTCGAGCTTGTTCTCGAAGTTGTCGCGCACGGTAGCCGTGTGCACGCGCTGGCCCAGCATGTTGGTTACTTCTACCTGCAGGCCGTTTTTGGCACTGGCGCCGCGCACGTCCAGCGTTACCACGCCCGTGCTCGGGTTCGGGTACACACTGATGGCGCGGTCGAGAGCCGCCGACGTAGCCGACACCGGCGTGGCGGTGATTTCCAGGTCGTCAACGGCCAGGAAGAACTTGTCGGCGGCGCTGATGGCGTGGAAGCCGATGTAGTACAGGCCGTTGGCCGTGGGCGTGATGCTCGTTACCGGCAGCATGCCGGTACCGTTGGCCGTAACGTAAGCCGGGTTGGTGATGCTGTTGTTGAGCCACAGCAGGTTTGTCTGATCGGCCGCCGTCATGCCGGTGCCGTATTTCACCTCCAGGCCTTCGGCGTAGCTGGCACCGCTCGAGCGGTACTTAAACGACAACTGGTAGCGGAAACCGGTGCGCAGCAGGAGCTGCGGCGTGAAGAACCAGTCGTTGGCCGCCGTGGTGCCGTTGGTGTTCCAGAAGTACACCATGGCGTTCGGGTTCGAAGCGCTAATGGACACTTCCCCGGCCGAAGTGGGCACGGTGCTGCGGTTGATCCACGGGTTCGAGTCGGCGTTGGCATCAAGCGTGGTGATGCCGCAGGGCAGCGTGCCGTTCACGGCGGCATCGAAGTTCTGGGTGTAGGGGAACGTGGCTACGGCCGTAGCAGCGCCGCAGCTGGTCGTAATCGTAAACGGCCCCGACAAGGCGCTCTGGTCGGTAGCGCCGCAGTTGGCGCGCAGGTACACGTCGTAGGCCGTGCCCACCGCCAGGCCCGAGATGTTGACGGGCGAAGCCGTGGGCGCCGGAGTAATGGTGGTGCCCGCCGAAGCCGGGTTGAAGCCCGTCGGACCGTAGATAACGGTGTACGACGTGCCGTTGGCCGGGCCTGTAAAGTTCAGGGCTGTGGATGTGGTGGTAGTGCCCGTGAAGGTAACCGAGGAAGGCGGCGAGCAGCTGGCCGGCGTGAAGCGGAACGTGCGGCCCGCATCGGCCAGCGTCGTCTTGTCAAAGTCAAACGTCTGGTTGAGTGGATCGGGGTAGTACGTGTTTAGGAACGTAGCCGCCGACCATGCCTGGCCGACCGATTTGGTGGCAACAACCAGCTGCCCGGCGTTGCTGCCCGAGCCTTTCAGGCCCACCCCAATGGCGTAAGTCAGCGCGGCCGGACCCGTGCCCGGCGTGGAAGGACCGTACACAAACTCCACGCGGTTGCTGGTTTCGTAGAGCTTGGTTTGGAACGCGAAGCCGGTGAACTGCGGCTGGGTCGAGCCGTCGGTGTACTCGGTCATGTTGCTCCATTCCACGGTGCACACGCGGTTGGGAGCCGTACCCGTGGTGGCTACCTTAAAGCTGGTAGCCGTGCCTACCAGGTCGCCCAGGAACGGCAGCAGCATGTTGCGGTCAAGCGGGTCGGTGCTGCTCACGAAATCGTCCAGGTCGGAGCTGGGAGCGGTGTTGCCGAGCTTGAGCGCGCCGTTGGTGTTGAGCACGAACTGCGTAAACGACTGCCCGTTGAAAACGAACGTGAAACCGATGTTCTGCGCGGCCGAGTTATCATCGTCCGGGTCGCCCACCGCAATGGCGGTGCCGGTGGCACCCAGCGCGCTGAAGGTGCCGGCGGTGTTGACGGCTCCGGCCGCCGAGTAGTTTAGGGCTTGGCCCTGAGCCCCCAACACGCCAAAACCCAGCACAGCGGCCAGGGTGAGCGTGGGGCGGCGCAGAAGCCGCTGAAACAAGTAAGACTGCGTCATAAAAAGAAAAGGGTGAAAAGAGGCAAGGGTAAAGAATGACGTTCGGGCACGCCACCGGATGATGCGGCAAGATGCCAAATTCTGCCCGCATGGCGGCAACCAAGCCTGGTTCTGCCGCCCCAAAAACAAGTGGGCGACCTGCTTGCGCAGACCGCCCACTTGCTGGTTTCGGCCGAAGCCGTCAGACAAAAATTACTTCTGAATGGCAATGGTACGCGTCATGTACTCGCTGCCGTTCGTCACGCGCATCTGGTACATGCCGTTGGCCAGGTTCGATACGTTGATCGTGCTCTGCAGCTTGTCTACCGAAGTGCTCAGAACTTTCTGACCGAGCATGTTCGTGATGTCAATCTGCAGGCCGTTTTTCACGTTCACACCCTGCACGGCCACCGTCAGCTCGCCTTTCGAGGGGTTCGGGTACACGCTGATGGCGCGGTCGAGAGCCGCCGACGTAGCCGACACCGGCGTGGCGGTGATTTCCAGGTCGTCAACGGCCAGGAAGAACTTGTCGGCGGCGCTGATGGCGTGGAAGCCGATGTAGTACAGGCCGTTGGCCGTGGGCGTGATGCTCGTTACCGGCGTGGCACCAGCTACACCCGTGGTGGCGTAGGCCGAGTTGTTGATAGCCGTGTTGGTCCAGATGGTCGTCGTTTGGTCGGCCGGCGTAGCGCCGGTGCCGTACTTCACTTCCAGGCCCTCGGGGTACGAGCCGCTCGAACGGTATTTGAAGGCCAGCTGGTAGCGGAAACCGGTGCGCAGCAGCAGGGCCGGCGTGAAGAACCAGTCGTTGGCTGCCGTGGTGCCGTTGGTGTTCCAGAAGTACACCATGGCGTTCGGGTTCGAGGCGCTAACCGGCGTTTGGCCGGCCGTAGTGGGCACAGTGCTGCGGTTGATCCACGGGTTCGAGTCGGCGTTGGCGTCGAGCGTGGTGATGCCGCAGGGCAGGTTGCCGCTGGTCACACCGTCGAAATTCTCGGTGTAGGGGAACGTAGCAATGGTGGTAGAACCGGGGCTGCAGGCCGCCAGGGGAGCCAGCGTAGCTTCGAAGCGCAGACGGCCGGTTTTGCTTTCCGTAGCCGAGGCAATACCGCCAGCAGCCGGGAATACAAAGTACGACGGATCGGGACGTACGGGCGTTTCAGCCTGAATGCTTACCGGGTAGAAAGCCGTACCACCGGTGGGAACCACAATGCCCATACCGATGAAGAAGTCACCAGCGGGAATGATGGGCGAGGTGGGGAACGTGAACGTTACCTGTGCTCCGTTGTCGGCAGCGGCAAGTACACGGTCGGTCGAGCGGGCTACGATAGTGCCCTGGGCATCCAATACCACACCGTACACCGAGCGGCCGTTGTTGCGGGCTGCGTCGTTGGTGATGTCGGCTTTCACCTGCGTAATGGTAGCCGACTGCGTGAGCGTGTGGCGGCTGGCGTAGATGATGTTGCCCGAGCCGCCCAGGATGAAGGCACCGGCGGGGGTGTTGGGGTCCACGTAGGTTATAGCGTCGGAGGTTACGGCTTGCGTTACCACCTTCGAGTTGTTGTTGGCGTTGTCGTCGCCGGCCACGCTCACCGTTACCGTGTTAGTGCCGGTGGTAGTGGGCGTGTAGGGGGCGAAGGTCACCAGCGCCGAGTCACCGGCGGCCAGGGTGGCCACGGTTTGGGTGTTGGTGAAGGTCGTAGCGCCCGATACCGTCAGCGTCACGGCCAGCGCGGTGCGGCCGTTGGTGCCAGCGTTGGTTACACGGGCTTTCACCACGTGCGGAACAGCGTACGGAATGGGCAGCTTGCCCAGGGTGTACACGTTGATAACCCCAGCGTCGTTGGCCTGACGTGGCAGGAAGCGGTAAGTGCGGCCAGCGTCCGGCGAAACCGTGCGGCGGAAGTTGTTGCCGTTGCCCGCCAGCGGGCCTACCTGAAACTGGGTGTTCGACCACGCATCGGCCGAGGGCTTAACGGCGAGGATGGTTTGGGCAATGGAGTTGCCTTTGATACCCACACCAGCCACTTTGGCGCCGTCGGTGCCGGCGCCGGGCGTCGCGGCGCTGTACACAAACTCCACCGCGTTGGTGGTTTCGTAGAGCTTCAGCTGGAAGCTGAAGTTGGCGTACTGCTGCTGCGCCGTCTTGTCGGCTACGTTTTTCCACTGCACCGTGCACACCCGGTTCGGGGCCGTGCCGGTGGTGGCCACGCGGTATTCGGCGGGGCTGGAGCCGGCCGTCAAATCGTGGTTGAAGGGCAACAGCAGGTTCACGTCGGCCGCGTCGGTGCTGTTGATGGGGCCACCGGTAACCACGGCCGGGCCCGAGAAGAACAGGGCGGCTGCGCTGGGCGCTGCCGTGCCCAGGCGCACGAAACCGTTCGTGTTCAGCACGAAATCGGTAAAGGCTTGGCCGTTGTAGTTGAAGGTGAAGCCGATGGGTGTAGCGGCCGAGTTGGCGTCGTCGGTGTTGGCCGTGGAAATGGCCGTACCGGCGGTGCCCAGGTCGGTGTAGGTGCCGGCCACAGAGCCCGCGCCCGACACGAAATAGTTAAACGCCTGTGCATGCGCCGAGGTGGCGCCCACGGCCAGCAACGCGGCCAGGGCCAGGCCGCGCCAGCGGCCTGTGTTCCGACCCCGAGAGTAGGAATGTGTCATGTGGTAAGAAAAGAAAAGGGTGAAAACAGCGTTGAGAAAAGACTTCCGGACGAACGGGCGTCCGGGAATATGATTTCGCGAGTTCAAGTTGCTAATTTTTTGGCAAACGCCCGTTCGGCAAACCCACCAAAAATCGACCGTAATTTGCCGCTGCACCTTCTGAGCGTGTATTATAGTATGGCTATATCTTCTCCGGTGGCCTTGCGCATTGCCTTGTTGGGAGCCGGCCGCGTAGCAGCTCAGCTAGCCCCGGCGCTGCGCCAGGCGGGCCACCACGTAACGGCCGTGTGGAGCCGCACCGCCGCCAGCGCCCAGCCGCTGGCGGCAGCCGTGGGTGCCGTTGCCCTCAGCGGCCCGGCGCCCGCGTGGCCCCTGCCATCCGCCGACCTCTTCCTGCTCTGCCTGCCCGATGATGCCGCGCCCGCCGTGCTGGCAACCCTGCCTTTGCCTGCTGGCGCGCTGGTCGCTCATACCTCGGGGGCCCTACCGTTGGCCGTGTTCGATGCGCGTCCCGATATCCGCGGCGGGGTGTTCTATCCGCTCCAAACCTTCAGCCCCGGCCGCACCATCGACTGGGCGACCGTGCCGCTGTGCCTGGAAGCCACCAACGCCGCCGATTTGGCCGTGCTGACGGGCCTGGCGCATACCCTGAGCGGCAAAGTGGTAAACGTGGCTTCGGGCCAGCGCCGGGAACTGCACGTAGCGGCGGTGTTTGCCTCCAACTTCACCAACCACCTGCTGGGCATTGCCGACGCGCTGCTGGCCGAAGCCGGCCTGCCCGCCGATATGCTGGCCCCGCTGGTGCGCGAAACCGTAGACAAAGCCTTGCAAAACCCGCCGTTTGCGGTTCAAACCGGGCCGGCCGTGCGCCGGGATGCATCGACGCTGGCCGCTCACCAACGGCTGCTGGCCGCGCATCCCGGTTGGCAGGCCTTGTACGCTCACCTGACGGATAGTATTCAGGCCCAGGCCGCGGCCCAGCCGGATTAACGGTGGAGGTTCCGCAAACATTAGGGCCGGTTCGGGCATTGTGCAACGGCGTGCCTACCTTTGCAGCCGCATTTCGCCCGTTTTAATACTTCCTGCCTGTGAAAGCCATTAACATCACCTTCAAGTTCTCGGATGGTCAGCCCGAACAGACCCACGTGGCGGCCGAAGGAGAATCGGTGCTCGACGTGGCCCTCAACAACGGCATTCAGCTCCAGCACAACTGCGGGGGCGTGTGCGGCTGCAGCACCTGCCACATCTACGTGCACGGCGGCGCCGACGACCTGCCGGAAATCAGCGACAAAGAAGAGGACTTCATCGACCGCGCCGTAAACCCGCGCCTCAACTCCCGCCTTGCCTGCCAGTGCGTAACGCAGGGCAACGAGGACCTGGTAGTGGAAATACCCAAGCAGGATTTCCTGGGCCATTAATTTTTACTGTGCTGCTGTGCGAAGGTGGGCATTGCGCTGATGCGGTAAGCAACACCGTTTGATTGGCGCACCAGCACGTTTCCCCCATTCGCACAGCAGCATATTCCCCACATCAGCCCCTTACATACATGACGCATTTCGAGCCGCCCATGCACTGGCAAGACCACGAGGACATTGCCATGGCCCTGTACGAAAAGTTTGGCGACGACTTCGGCGAAGCCCGCATCTACCGCATCCGCTTCACCGATTTGCTGGACTGGGTGCTGAGCTTGCCCAACTTCAAAGGCACCCGCGAGCAAGCCAACGAAGGCCACCTGGAGCAAATTCAGGCCAAGTGGGTGTACGAGTGGCGCGACAACCAGAAAGGCTAGCCCCCGGCATGGTTGATCTGTCCGCCATTCAGGCTTTTATTTTCGACGTCGACGGGGTACTCACCGATGGCACGCTGCTGGCGCTCAACACCGGCGAGCAGGCCCGCGCCTTCCACATCCGCGACGGATACGCCATCCGGCACGCGCTGGCCAAGGGCTACCGCATCATCGTTATTTCGGGGCGCGAAGAAGTGGGCGTGCGCAAGCGCCTAGAGTCGCTCGACGTGCAGGACATCTACCTCGGCGTCGACGACAAGATGAAAATCTTCAACACCTACATCAACCTGCACCGCCTCGACCCGGCCCGCATTGCCTACATGGGCGACGACGTGCCCGACCTGGAGGTGATGCGCCGCTGCGCCGTTGCCGCTTGCCCCGCCGATGCCGCCGCCGACGTGTACGCCATCAGCAACTACGTGGCCACGCTGCCCGGTGGGCGCGGCGCGGTGCGCGAGCTGGTAGAAGCCGTAATGAAAGCCCAAGGCACCTGGTAGCGGCGGCTGGGGTCATCATTTGGTAACGCAGCGCCCGGCCGAAGAGGGGTTGGAGGTTTGAGATATTCCGATATTTTTACCCCTGCATCCATTCACCTCTTCACCCCCGTTAGCTTGCCATGAAAACAGGAACCGTCAAATTCTTTAATGATTCGAAAGGCTTCGGATTCATTACGGAAGACGCCACGAAAGAAGACTTCTTCGTGCACATAACTGGCCTGAGCGGTCTGCAGCTTCAGCAGCACGACCGCGTGGAGTTCGACACCCGCGAAGGCCGCAAAGGCATCAATGCCGTCAACGTAAAGAAGCTATAAGGGGCACATTCTCTACACGATAAATTGCCTTGACTTCGGAAAACCCCTTCTGCCAGTGCAGAAGGGGTTTTTTGCTTCTGATGCCGTTGCCCCGGCGCGGGCGGCTACCTTTGTGCCCACCGCATTCTGGTTTCAGTCCCATGCCCGCGTCAGGTTCCTCTGCTCTTGCTGCTGCCCCGCCTGCCGGGCGTGCCGGTACCATGCTGGCCCGGTTGGTGCGCCTTCCCAACCTGCTCATCATGGCCTTGTGCATGGCCCTGACGCAAACCTGCCTGCTGGTGCCCACCGACCCGCTGGCGGCACTGCTGTCGGTGCGCTTTGCCCTGCTGCTGCTGGCTACCTTGTGCGTGGCCGCCGCCGGCTACATCATCAACGACTACTACGACGTCAAGATTGACACCATCAACCGGCCGGGGCAACTGGTGGTGGGCCCGGTAGTAGGGCGGCGCCCGGCTATGCTGGCGCACTTGCTGCTCTCGTTTGAAGGCATTGTGGTGGCCGGAACGTTGGCGCCCGCAGTGGGCGTGGTAACGGTGGGCGCGGCGCTGCTGCTGTGGGGCTATTCGGCCCGTTTCAAGCGGGTGGCGCTGGTGGGCAACCTCAGCATTGGGCTGCTTACGGCGGCGCTGGTACTGCTGCCCGAGCTGCTGCTGCGCACCGGCCACACGGCCGTGTGGGGCTATGCGCTAGCCGCGTTTCTGCTCACAGTGGTGCGCGAAATCATCAAGGACGTGGAAGACATGCGCGGCGACGCCCAGCACGACTGCCGCACGCTGCCCATTGTGGTGGGCGTGGCGCGCAGCAAGTGGGTGGTGGCCGTGTTTCTGCTGAGTTTGCTCTGGGTGGTAGCCGTGGCCATCGGCCAGGGCTTTGCCGAGGGGCAATGGCGCTTGGCCCTTTGGCTACTGGGCACGGTGCTCGGGCCGCTGGTGCTGCTGGGCGTGCGCCTCGCCCGCGCCGACCGCCGCCGCGACTTTGCCCGCCTCAGCACCTTGTGCAAGCTCATCATGCTGGGCGGCGTACTCTCAATGCTGGTGATTGGGCGCTAAGCCTACCGGGCGCGGTGCCAGTACTTGCGGTGAATGCGCCGGCCATCGGTCTGTTGCGCGCTGATTACATAAAGCCCTTCTGCCCAATTAGTAGTGGGCAACCGCACGGTAGCTGCAGGGGAGCCGAGCGCAGCTACGCAAGTGCCGGTGAGGGTGCTGACGGTGAGGTTGGCCAGGGGCTGACCGGCCGTTACAAGCAGTGCGTCCTCGGTAGGCGCTAGACGCAACACGGGGACTGCGGCGGCGCCAACTGCCGCGTTCAGGATAAGCGGGCAGCCAGTGGCAAAGGCATTAGAGTAGAAGCGCTGCGCGCCCCGGTAAGCACATTGCACCTGCGGGCTGGGGTCGGTTGCGGTTGCATCGGCTTGGTATACCGGGGAGTGGGTGTCGCCCATGCCTTCGATCCACTCGAGCGAACCGCTTGGGGAACCTGACAAGAGGATACGGCGGCGGTAACCGGCGTCGGTCAGAACCGAATCGGTCCGCACGACTTGGCAGGTCCGGATAAAGCCGGTCCCTGGACCAAAAGTGAGCGAAACCTGTTGCCCCACGTTTACGCGAAAGTCGTAGAGCAGCCGCTCGGTGTGGTCGTTTGGGAAAATGACATACACCCGCTGCGCGACAGAATCTTCGCGAACCAAAAAGGGCCCGATGCCACCCAGTAGAGTTGAGTAAGTGGTGCCATTGCGGATGACCTGTCCGCCGAGGGAGTAGCTAAACGGATACCGCGTCTGGAAATCATACATCATGCAGTTCCATTTGGTGGTGCGTAGCAGCGGGTCGTAGGGCCGGGCTTGGAGCGACACTGCGCCAGCCAGCAGCAGCATAATCAACTGAAAACGGAAGACTAAAAGCATGTCGTAGGGAATGAATAGAACTTTCGTGGGTCAATATAGTAGTTAGGAGCACTCTAGGCTCCCGCGTATGCAATAACCCGAACGTGCCCAAGGCCGTTAGGCGGGTAGTGGGTGCGGCGCTGTCGCCGTGGCCTTTCCAGTTGCCGTACTGCATGACTTTTCGCTACCTTCTCCTCACCGGCGCCCTGGCCGTTGGCCTGTTGACGGCTGCCTCCGCCCAAACGCCCGATACGGCTTCGGCCAAGCGCACAGAGCGCGACATTCGGCTGGGCCAGCCGGCCAAGAACCCCGAAGACCGCCCCAGCTTTATTCCGGCCCCGGTCATTTTCTACGAACCCGAAACCGGCTTTGCGGCCGGCGCCACCTTTCTGCCTACCTGGCGCCACGGCCGCGACACCACCGTGCGCAAGTCCAACGGTCGCATCGGCGGGTGGTACTCGCAGAAAAAGCAGCTGAACCTGCAGCTGAGCCACACCATCTTCACCCGCCGCGAAGCCTGGCTGGTGAGCGGCGACCTGCTGTTCTACGACTACCCGATTTTTTTCTACGGCATCGGCAACGACACCGATATCGACGACGAAAGCGAAATTTCCTACAAGGTCCTCACCTTCAACCAGCGCGGGCTGAAGCAGGCCTTCATTCCCGGCCTGTTTCTGGGCCTGACCTACCGCTACACCGACACGCGCGACATCATCGCCGACAAGCCCACCGTGAACGACGGCGACAAAGCCAACCTGCTGCTCACTCAGGTGCCCGCCGAACAGCGCCTGGATACCCGCATTTCGGGCCTGGGCCCGGCCGTGGTGTACGACACCCGCGACAACGTGCTGAGCACGTTTCGCGGCAATTACGTGGACGTGCAGGCCCTGCTGAACCGTTCCGGCCTGGGCAGCGACTACAACTTCACCCGCTACCAGCTGGACGCCCGCCACTTTCAGCCGCTGCGCAAAGGCTCCAACCGCACCATTCTGGCCGGGCAAGTGCTGGGCCAGTTCAACCGCGGCAACGTGCCCTTCCGCGAGCTGGCCGGCCTGGGCGGCATCACCGTGCTGCGCGGCATCTACGAGGGCCGATTCCGCGACCGGCAGCTGCTGATGGGCCAGGCCGAACTGCGCCACCACTTGTTCTGGCGCCTCAACGGGGCCGTGTTTGCCGGCGTCGGGCAAGTAGCGCCTCGCTTCCGCGACTTCGGCCTGAGCGACTTCAACTACGCGGCCGGCGGCGGCCTGCGCTTCCAGTTCAACCGCCGCGACCGGATCAACATCCGCTTCGATTACGGCGTGGGTTCGGGCGGATCGAGCGGGCTGTATTTCGGCGTAAACGAAGCGTTTTAGCAGGCAATCCGGGCTGGCAAAATCTGCCCAGCCTCCGTCGTTCAAGCTCGACTTCTATTCAGTACATTGAGCAGCCATCCGCCCCGGGTGGCTGCTTTTTTATTGCGTCGATGCGTAGCCACTGTTTGTTGCTAGCCTTGGGTGTGCTGGCCGCACCTGTTTTCTGCAAAGCCCAAGCCCGGGTCGTGCCGGCCGATTCCGCCGCGGCCCGCCCTGCCAAGCCGGCCCGCAAGGTGAAGGTGGCCGCGCTGCCCATCGTGTTTTCGCAGCCCGAAACCGGCATTGCCTACGGCGCGGCCGTGCTGCCGGTGTGGCGCTTCGGCACCGACACAGCCACGCGCAGCTCCACGGCCCGCCTGCTGGGCTACTACACCCAGCGCAAGCAGTCGAGCGTGTCGCTGACCTACACCATTTTCACGCCCGGCGAAAGGTGGGCACTCAACGGTGAGGCCTTCTACTTCAACTTTCCCTATTACTACTACGGCGTCGGCAACGACACCCGGAAGGCCGAGAAGAGCGACATTTCCTACAAGGTGGTCATCGTCACGCAACGGGTGCTCAAGAACCTGCGCCCGCACACCTTCGCCGGCCTCAGTTTCCGCCTCACCGACCTCCACCACATTCGCCTCGACGACCCGCTGACCGACGACGGCCAAAAGCCCAACCTGCTGCTGGAACGCCCGGCCCGCGAGCGGCAAACCACCCTCACCTCCGGCCTCGGCCCCACGTTTCTCTACGACAGCCGCGACAACGTGCTCAGCACCTGGCGCGGCAGCTACCTCGAAACCACCGCGCTGCTGATGGGCCGCTACCTCGGCAGCGACAATAATTTCACCCGTTTTCAGCTCGATGCGCGCCATTTCAGGCCACTAAGGCGCGGCAACACCAACACGGTGCTGGCGGGGCAGGTGCAAGGGCAGTTTCACACCGGCACGGTACCGTTTCGCGAGCTGGCCAATCTCGGCGGCGAGAAGATGCTGCGCGGCATTTACGAAGGCCGGTTCCGCGACCGGCAGATGGTGGCCGCCCAGCTGGAGCTGCGCCAAAAACTATTCTGGCGCCTCGGCGGCGTGGTATTCGGCGCCGCCGGGCAGGTGCACAATAGCCTCGGCGACTTCCGCCCGAACGACTTTAACGTGGCCGCCGGGGCGGGCCTGCGCATCGCCGTCAACAGGCAGGACCGCCTGGCTATTCGCATCGACTATGCGGTGGGCTCGGGGCAATCGAGCGGGCTGTATTTCGCCTTCAACGAGGCATTTTAGCCCCGGCCGCGGCATACCTTTTTTCTTGTGCGGTGCGTACATGCTAGCCAGTTGCCGCACCGTATGCCCCTACCTCTACCTGCCCGATTTCTCCAGGCCATCGGCGCCTCCTTTGCGCGCGCCCCCCGCGAGTTGCAAATACCCGCGCCACCGGCCGCCGAGCTCGAAATCTGCGTGATTGTGCCGGCCAAAGACGAGGCCGACCGGGTAGAAGCCACCTTGCTGGCGCTGGCCCAGCAGGTAACAGCCGCTGGCCAGCCGTTTGCACCCGAACGCTACGAAATTCTGCTGCTGGCCAACAATTGCAGCGACGACACCGCCGCCGTGGCCCGCCGCTTTGCCGCCCGGCACCCGCACCTCGCGCTCCACGTGCTCGAAACCACGCTGCCGCCCGCCGAAGCCCACGTGGGCCGCGCCCGGCGCCTGCTGATGGACGCTGCCTGCCGCCGCCTCGAAGCCGTGGGGCGTCCGCTCGGTCTCATTGCCTCCACCGACGCCGACACCCGCGTAGCCGCCACCTGGCTGGCCGCTACTCTGGCCGAAGTAGCCGCCGGGGCCGATGCCGTGGGCGGGCGCATTCTGCCCGAAACCACTGCCCCCGGCTGCCCCACCCGCCGCCTGCACCTGCGCGATGCCGCCTACCGCCTGCTCTGCGCCCGTCTCGAAGTCCTCATCGACCCCCTCGACCACGACCCGTGGCCGCGCCACCACCAGCACTTCGGGGGCAGCCTTACCCTCACCGCCGCGGCCTACCGCCGCGTAGGCGGCCTGCCTGTAGTCCCGTTTCTGGAAGACGAGGCGCTGTGCCGCCTGCTTCGCCACCACGATTTGCGCTTGCGTCACAGCCCGCACGTGCGGGTTGTTACCTCGGCCCGGCAGCAGGGGCGCGTGGCCGTAGGACTTTCGTGGCAACTGCGCGAATGGGCCCAGTACTGCGCCGAGGGCCGGGAGCCGCTCGTCGACAACCCGGTGCGGCTGCTGGCCGAATGGACGCTGCGCCGTCAGTTGCGGCAGCTGTGGCAATTCCCCTCCGAAAACCACGCCGAGGCTTCCGGCCGTGTTCTGGAACTGGCCGCCGCGCTGAACCTAACGCCCACGGCCTTGCTTGCGCACCTGGGCAGCGGCCTAACGTTCGGGACGATGTGGGAACAACTCATGCTCGCGGCGCAGCCCGCCTGGCAGCTACGCTGGCCCGCGCTGCCTCTGTCAGCAGCAACCGCTGAATTGCGGAAGCTGGTTGCGGTATTCGGCCGCTAAGCAGGAAACATTGCCGAAAATACTGGCCCTTAGTAATCTATGCGGCGTCTAGCGGAGTTCCAGCAAATCGAGGCGGTACGTATCGGCCCGGTGACCGTGGAGGTGGCGTAGCGGGCCGGCGTCGCCGGTGAGGGAGAGAAAATAATCGTGCACTTCGTCGCCGGTGAGGGGGTAGTCGTGCACCTCGGGCGTCCAATGCACTAGAAGCAGGTGCGCCCCGGCGGGCATGGCCGCGAGCATGGCGTTAGCGGCGCGATGTAAGGTTGGTTCGTCCCAGTAGTAGCCGACCTCGGAAAGCAGAATCAGGTCGAAGTGGCCGGCGGGAAACGCGTCGGGCACCTGCAGGCGTTGCACCCTTACCTGCGGCAAGGCGGCGCACCGCTGCCGCGCCCGCATCAAGGCCGCTTCCGACACGTCGACAGCCAGCAGGTGCCCGCACCGCGAAGCCAGTTGCGCCGTGAGCACGCCCAGTGAGCAGCCAATTTCAAACGCTCGTTCGTAGCGCGGCCGCGGCAGCGCGGCCAGGGTGTCGGCGTACTTGGCGTGCTCGTAGGGGCTGGTTTCGAAGTGCCACGGGTCGGCGTTGGCGCGGTATACGTCGTCGAAGTAGCCGGGTCCGAGCGTGTGGGGCTGGTTGGGATTCATAAGCAGCAAACAGAAGAGCAGAAACTAGTTCGGCGGTGGCGGGCGGGACCAAACACAGGCGTGGCCTCCACGAACCGGCGAAGGGGGAGTGGGTTTACAAGGAAGGTTTGGCCCCTTCGAAGTACGTTTCGAAAGGCTGCGCGAAATGAGCCAGCATCTGCGAACTGAGCCGGAAGCCGCTGGGGTCGTCGTCAATTAAATTGGTGAGCTGCGAGCGGTGCGCCGCCATGGCCTCTTGCTTCTGGCCGAGCACCGGGCTGATGTCGAGGCGCCAACCGGTGGCTTCGTCGGGGCGGGGCAGGTCATCCGGCGCGGCTCGTTCCCAGGCCCACACCACGTACTCCAGCACGCGCGGCGGGTGCGGGAAGTCCGCCAAAGCAGCGTGAGTCAAATAGTAAGTCGCGCGGTGGTCGGGGTGCGGGTCGCGCCGCCAGGGCAAGAGCAGTGTGGCCGGTCGATGCCGGAGCAACCACTGACGCAGGCAATTTGTGGGGTTTTCGCTGCTCAAATCGGCGGCAAAAGCGGCGGCGTTGCCGTCGGGCAGGTTGAGCAACAGCAGATAGTCGTCGGCGACGCCCAAGATGCGCAGGGCCTCGCGCAGCTCCTGTTCCCGCAGCTGCCGCCGGGCATCGGGCGGAAAGCGCACGGAGTGGGGGTGCGACATGGTGCCATCGGTTACCAGGCAGGCCACCACGCGCTGCCCGGCTTGGCGGAGCAGCGCCAGCAGCCCGCCGCAGCCCAACGACTCGTCGTCGGGGTGAGGAATGATGACAGCCGTGGTGCCGAGCGAAGCGGCGTAGCCAGGGGGACGCAACGGTAAGTCGAGCAGCGCCGCGGGGCGCAACGGGGGCGGGGAATCAAAACCCATGCAAGCAAGAATGAATTAGTCGACGTGCCACAACTCGTGAGCCGGAGCGGTTTGGAGCAGCGCGAAGCGGCCCGCATCGGCCAGGGCGGCATCGGGGGCGGGCTGACGTAGGTAGTGCGTCAGGTCGCGGTGCAGACGCTCCAGCGGGTGCGGGCGCAGCAGGCCCCGGGCGCCCACGCTGCGCTCAGCCAGCTGCAGCACGCGCAAACACACCTCTTCGATGGCGGTGCGCACCATGTTCGCGTAGGCCACGGTGGCTTCGGCTTGCTCTATGGCGGCCGGCCGGCCGGCGTGTGCAGCCGCGCCGTGCAGCCACTGGTGGCCGCTTTCCACCAGAATGGCCATTTCGCCGAGGCGCTGGCGCTGGTAGGGGTCATCGGTGCGGCCCAGGCCGCGCAGAAAGTCGCGGGCGGTGTCGAACAAGGCCTCGGCCGCGCCCAGCTGCACGGCCGCAAATCGGATGGCCCCGCCGCTGAACCACGGCTGCCGGTAATAGTCGCCGGGCTGGCCCAGTAAATCGTCGGAACCGATTTCCAGCCCGCTCAAATCGACCCGAAAACTGGCCGAAGCCCGCATGCCCAGCGGCTGCCAGAAGCTGGCATCGTAAGTGGGCGGTTGCGCATCGGCGGGCAGTACCAGCATCTGCCAGCCGCCATCGGGCAGGGCTGCCGTGAGCAAGGGGCGGGTAACGTGCCCGGCCCCCGAGCCGAAGGTTTTGCTGCCCTGCAGGCGGTAACGGCCGCCGGGCAGCGGCTCCAGTTTCACGCCGTCGGCTGCTTCGGTGTTCCAAACGCCGAAAAGGTGGCCGGCGTGGGCATCGGCGGCGTAGCGCTGCTGTTGCGCCGGGGTGCCGAAACGGCCGATGAGCTGCAGGGCGTTGGTGTGGCCTTCGTACACGCGGCCCACTGCCAGATTGCCGCGCCCCAGGTGCTTGAGCAGCATCAGCAGCGGGAGGGTGTGCTCGGGCTGCACCAGGCTGGCACCACCAAGAGCCGCCGGCAACGGGCCCGTCAACAGGTCCGCCGCGCGCAGCCAGTCAAACTCGCGGCTGGGAAACCCGCCGTCGTAATCAGATTCGGCGGCGTGTGCGGCCAAGCGGGGCACCAGGTGTGCAGCGGCGGCAACAAGTGCAGCCGGCAGCGTTGCCGAAATGGGCGACGCAGCAGCGGAAACGGAATCGAACATGCGGAATGCGGCAACGGTGTGGTGGTGTAACGCCGAGCGTACTCTTTCGGTTGGAAAAAACCGCCCTATTGAGCGTTGAAGGCCTTATCTAGCTGGTGGTAACAATTCGGTAACGTGGCCCAGCGCCTGCGGCCCGGCGCCAAGGCCTACCTTCGCCCAGCATTTCACCCAAGCCTGTTGCCCATGTCACTTGCCCCCGCGCCCGCCCAAGAGGCAGCCGAAACCGCCGCCCAGCAGCCCATTCGCGCCGCCCTTGTTTCCGTGTACTACAAAGACCGGCTCGAGCCGCTCGTGCGCCTGTTGCACGAGCAGGGCGTGAAGCTCTACTCCACCGGCGGCACGCTCAAATTCATCCAGGAGCTGGGCGCCGAAGTCACCGCCGTCGAGTCGCTGACGGGCTTCCCGGAAGTGTTCGGTGGCCGCGTGAAAACCCTGCACCCGAAGGTGTTCGGCGGCATTTTGCACCGCCGCCACGAAGCCGGCGACCTGCAGGAAGCCGAGCAGCACCAGATTCCGCCCATTGATTTGGTGGTAGTCGACTTGTACCCCTTCGAGGAAACCGTGGCCAGCGGCGCCGCCGAAGACGATGTCATCGAGAAAATCGACATCGGCGGCATTTCGCTGCTGCGCGCCGCCGCCAAAAACTACCGCGACGTGCTCGTTGTCAGCAGCCGCGACCAGTATGCGGCCGTAACCGAGCTGCTGCAGGCCCAAAACGGCGCCACCACGCTGGAACAGCGCCGCCACTACGCCGCCGCCGCCTTCGAGCAAACCTCGCACTACGACACCCACATCTTCGGCTACCTCAGCCAGGGAACCGACGTGGCCGGCAGCACCCTGAAAGTGAGCCAGCGGCAGGCCACGCCGCTGCGCTACGGCGAAAACCCCCACCAGCAAGGCGCCTTCTACGGCGACTTTGCGGCCCTTTTCGACCAGCTTCACGGCAAGCAGCTCAGCTACAACAACCTGGTAGATGTGGACGCGGCCGTGCTGCTGATGCAGGAATTTCAGGACGGCCCGGCCGCCTGCGCCATTCTCAAGCACACCAACGCGTGCGGCGTGGCCCAGGCCGATACGCCGCACGCGGCCTACCTGAATGCCCTGGCCTGCGACCCGATTTCCGCCTTCGGCGGCGTCATCATTGTCAACAAAGAAGTGGATGCTGCCACGGCCGAGGAGCTGAACAAGCTGTTCTTCGAGGTGCTCATTGCGCCCGGCTTTGCCGCCGATGCCCTGCCGACGCTGCAGAGCAAGAAAAACCGCATTCTGCTGCGCCAAAAGCCGGTAAGCTTCCCGCAGAAACAAATCAAGACCCTGCTCAACGGCATCATCGAGCAGGACTTCGACCGCGCCATGGAAGGCCGCGCCGAGTTCCGCAACGTAACGGCTACCGCGCCCACGGCCGCCGAAACCGCCGCGCTGGAATTTGCCCTCAAAGTCTGCAAGCACACCAAGAGCAACACCATTGTGCTGGCGCGGGAAGGCCAGCTGCTGGCTTCGGGCGTGGGTCAAACTTCCCGCGTCGATGCCCTCAAGCAGGCCATTGAAAAAGCCCGCGCCTTCGGCTTCGACCTGCAGGGCGCGGTCATGGCCTCCGATGCGTTCTTCCCCTTCCCCGACTGCGTCGAAATTGCCGGCGAGGCGGGCATCCGGGCCGTGGTGCAGCCCGGCGGCTCCATCAAAGACCATGACAGCATCGACGCCTGCAACCGCCTCGGCATGGCCATGGTCCTGACCGGCGTGCGGCATTTTAAGCACTAAATTGCGAGGCACTTAGCAGAAAACCGGGCCGGCTGGGGAATACCAGTCGGCCCGGTTGCGTTTAGGGGCCCGATCGGCAAAGCGGCTTACCGGAAAGGGTTGGGCTTCGCCGAAGCTTGCTTACCTTTGCCGGACTTTTCCAAGCGCAACCCGCGCTGCTTTTCCAATTCGCCGCAACTCAATGGGATTCTTCAATTTCCTTACCAGCGACATCGCCATTGACCTGGGCACGGCCAACACGCTCATCATCCACAACGACAAGATTGTGGTCGACGAGCCGAGCATCATTGCCAAGGACCGTACAACCAATAAAATCATTGCCGTGGGCCGGCAAGCGCAGCAAATGCACGAAAAGACCCACGACAACATCAAAACCATTCGTCCGCTGAAAGACGGCGTTATTGCCGACTTCCACGCCGCCGAGGAAATGATCAAGGGCCTGATTCGGATGATTGACACCCGCACGCGCCTGTTTCAGCCATCGCACCGCATGGTTATCTGCATTCCTTCGGGCATTACGGAAGTGGAGAAACGCGCCGTGCGCGACTCCGCCGAGCACGCCGGCGCCAAGGAAGTCTGGATGATTCAGGAGCCCATGGCCGCCGCCATCGGCATCGGCATCGACGTGGAGCAGCCTGTGGGCTCGATGATCATCGACATCGGGGGCGGCACCACCGAAATTGCGGTTATTGCCCTGTCGGGTATCGTCTGCGACCAGTCCATCAAAACGGCCGGCGACGTGTTCAACCAGGACATCCTCGACTACATGCGCCGCCAGCACAACCTGCTGATCGGCGAGCGGTCGGCCGAGAAAATCAAGATTGAAGTCGGCGCGGCTCTCACCGAGCTCGACGTAACCCCGCCCGACTACGAAGTGCGCGGCCGCGACCTGATGACCGGCATTCCGAAGGTTATCAAGGTTACCTCGGCCGAAATTGCCATTGCCTTGGATAAGTCGGTGGCCAAAATCGAGGAAGCCGTGCTCAAGGCCCTGGAAATTGCCCCGCCCGAGCTGTCGGCCGACATCTACGACAACGGCATCCACCTGACCGGTGGGGGTGCCCTGCTGCGTGGCCTCGACAAGCGCCTGGCCGTGAAAACCAAGCTGCCGATTCACGTGGCCGAAGACCCGCTGCGCGCCGTGGTGCGCGGCACCGGCGCCGCCATCAAAAACATCGTCGGCTTCCGCAGCGTGCTGCTGACGTAAATGGCCGAATGGCTGAATGGTTAAATGGCTGATTGTTCTGATGCGCTAGAACGACCAGCCATTTAACCATTCAGCCATTTGACAATTCTTCACCCATGCGTAACCTGCTCACTTTCCTCTTCCGCTACCGGGGCATCCTGGTATTCGTGCTGTTGGAAATTGTGAGCCTGGTGCTGCTGATTCGCAACAGCGCCTATCAGCGGGCGGCGTTCTTCAACTCGGCCAATGCCTACACCGGCCGCGTGCTGGAAGTGCGCACCCAGATCTACGACTACTTCCGGCTCGTAGACGTGAACAAAGCCCTGGTGACCGAAAACGCCCAGCTGCGCCAGCAACTTTACCATTCCGAGCTCAGCAGCCGCATGCCCGACAGCCTGGCTATGCCCGGTGACTCAACGGGCACACGCCTGAAGGCCGACAGCCTGATGCTGGGCTTGCGCCTGCTGCCGAGCCGCCCCACGGAATACCCGCTGATTCCGGCCCGCGTCATCAACCAAAGTCTGCGGCGCGTGGACAACTACCTGACCCTGAACGTGGGCAGCGCCCAGGGCGTGCAGCCCGGCATGGGCGTGCTCACGACGGCGGGCGTGGTGGGCCGGGTGCGGCAGGTGAGCGAGCATTACGCCACCGTCACGTCGTTGCTGCACTCCAAAACCACCATTTCGGCCAAGCTCAAGCGCGACGGCACCTTTGGCACCATCCGCTGGCTGGGCGACGACCCCACACACGCCTCGCTCGACTACATTCCGCGCCAGAACGTGCTGGTGCGCGGCGACACGGTGGTTACCTCCGGCTACAACGCTATTTTCCCCGAAGGCGTGATGATCGGGACGGTGGACCGCTTCACGAAAGAGCCCGACAAGAACTTCTGGACGGTGCAGGTGCACCTGGCCGTCAATTTTTCGAACCTGTCCTACGTGTACGTTATCGGGCCGCAGCCACGGGCGGCCGAGCGCGACACGCTGGAAACCCGCTCGGGCATGCGACCCGCGGCTGCGGCAAAGGGAGAGGAGGAGCAGCCATGATGCAGGGCTTGGGAACCATAGTGGTGCAGGTGCTGCGCTTTTTGCTGTACGTGCTGGTGCACATGCTCATTGTGAGCCGGCTGCCGTCGTTGTTTGGCGTGGGCTGGTGCTTTTTCTACGTGGGCTTTCTGTTGTTTCTGCCCATTGCCACGCCCATTGTGGCGCTGCTGGTGCTCAGCTTTGCCACCGGCTTTGCCATGGATTTGTTCTACGACACCGGCGGCGTGCACGCGGCGGCGGCCGTGCTGCTGGGCTACCTGCGCCCCTGGGTGCTGCGCCTGCTCACCCCGCGCGACGGCTACGACGCGCAGGATTCGGTGAACATTCACCAGATGGGCTGGCAGTGGTACCTCGTGTACACGGCCCTGCTGCTGGTGCTGCACCACACTGTTTTTTTCTTCCTGGAGCTGGGCAGCCTGCGCGTGGTGGGCCTTACGCTGCTCAAAATCCTGGTCAGCACGCTCTTTACGGGCATTACGCTGCTGATTGTGCAGCTGGTGTTCTTCCCGGCCCGCCGCCGGCGCTAAGGGCTGCCGCGGCCTGCGGGCACGCTGAACCGGAACAAACCCGGCCTTGCAATTCGTTTGGGCGGCAGGGTCGGCAGCGGGTGCTGGCTGGGCGCAAAACCCAAAACGACCGTTCGGAAGCCGGGCCCAAGCATCGTACCTTTGTGAGTCCGGCAGGGGCCGGGCAGTTGGCTCACTTTCAGTTCTTCACGCGTCTTGCAGTATTTAGAAGGTCGCAAATACGTGGTGCAGGGAATTTTCCTGTCGGTGGCGTTGGTGTTTGCGGTGCGGCTCTTCCACATTCAGGTGCTCGACGGCAGCTACAAGCTGGCCGCCGACAAAAACACCTTGCAGCGCATTGTGCAGGTGCCCTACCGCGGCCTCATCTACGACCGGAAGGGGCAGCTGCTGGTGCAGAACACGCCGGTGTACGACCTAATGGTGATTCCGCGCGAGGTTAAAAACCTCGATTCGGCGCGGTTCTGCCAGCTTCTGCAGATGCCCATTGAGGAGCTGCGCACCGGCCTGCACGCGGCCAAGGTGTATTCCCGCTCCAAGGCCTCGCCGCTGGTGCAAAACCTGAGCACGCCCGAACTGGCCGCTATTCAGGACAACCTCGTCGACTTCCCGGGCTTCAGCATCAAGGCCCGCATGGCCCGCGCTTACCGCACCGAAAACATGGCCCACGCGCTGGGCTACGTGGGCTCCATCACGCCCGTGATGCTGGAGAAAGAAAAGTACGCCAAGTACATAGCTGGCGACTTTCTGGGCATTACGGGGTTGGAATCGTTCTACGAGAAGGAAATGATGGGCCGTCGCGGCGTGCAGTACCGCATGGTGAACGTGCGCGGCGTGGAGAAAGGCGCTTTCCGCGACGGGGAGTTCGACACGCTCTCGGTAGCCGGCAAAGACCTGCACCTTAGCATCGACACCGAACTGCAGCAGTACGGTGAGTACCTGATGCAGGGCAAGCGCGGCTCCATTGTGGCCCTCGACCCCAAAACCGGCGAAATCCTGGCCTTCGTGTCGGCGCCCACGTTCAATCCGGCCACGCTCACGGGCAAAGGCTCGGGCAACCGCTACATGGCGTTGCTCAACGATACCACCAAGCCGTTGTTCGACCGCCCACTGGCCGCTACCTACCCGCCGGGCTCGGTGTTCAAGCTCGTCAACGAAGCCATTGCGCTGCAGGAAGGCGTGGTGACGCCCTACACCGGTTTTCCGTGTAACTGGAAGCTGGTGCGCTGTACCCACCGCCACGAGTACCCGGCCAACTCCACACTGGCCATCAAGAACAGCTGCAACCCCTACTTCTACCAGGTGATGTTTGCCACGGTGCGGCGCGGGCGCTCCACCAGCAAGTTCCGCGACGTGGCCTTGGGCCTGGAAGACTGGCGCAGGCACGTCGTCACGTTTGGGCTGGCCCAGCACCTGGGCGTCGATTTGCCGGGCGAGCGGATGGGGCTGATACCTTCGCCCAATTTCTACGACAAGCGCTACGGCAAAAACCGCTGGAGCTACAAAACCATCTATTCGCTCAGCATCGGGCAGGGCGAAATCGGCATTACGGGCCTGCAAATGGCCAACCTGATGGCCATTTTTGCCAACCGCGGCTGGTACTACGCGCCTCATTTTGTGCGCGGTATCGGCAACGGCGGCCCGCTGCCGCAGTACCTGCAAAAGCACTACACTTCCGTCGATTCCAGCCACTTCAACGCCATCGTGCCCGGCATGCAGGCCGTGGTGGACGGGCGCGGCGGCACCGGCAACCTCGCCAGCCTGCTCGACGTGGGCATTTCGGTAGCGGGCAAAACCGGCACCGTGCAAAACGCCCACGGCGACGACCACGCCACCTTCGCCGCCTTTGCCCCGGCCGAAGACCCCAAAATTGCCATTGCCGTGTTCATCGAAAACGCCGGGTTCGGGGGCAGCTCGGCCGCGCCGCTGGCCGGCCTGATGATGGAGAAATACCTACGCGGCCACATTGCACCGTGGCGCAAACGCTGGGAGTACTGGCTGCCCGGCCCCGCCAGCCGCTTTATCACGCACCGCCGCTAAGCCGCCGCGCCCTTACCACCGCTACCACCCCATGCCCGCTTCTCCCGCTCGCTACAGCCGCAGCATCGACTGGTTTACCCTCGGGCTCTACGTCCTGTTGGTAGGGCTGGGCCTGCTCAACGTATACGCGGCTTCGTATTCGGCCGAGGTGCCGTTTTCGCGCGTGTTTGCCGCCGACTGGAGCGGGCTGATGGCCTTCAACTGGTTTAAGCAGTTGGTCTGGATCGGCGTCAGCGTGCTGCTCATCGGCGTACTGCTCGTCATCGACTACAAGGCCTACGACACATTTGCCTACGTGCTCTACGGGGGTATGATTGTGCTGCTGCTCGTTACGCTGGTCGTGGCCCGGCCCATTGCGGGCTCCCGCTCGTGGCTGGAGCTGGGGCCCATGCGCCTGCAGCCGGCCGAGTTTGCCAAGTTCACCACGGCGCTGGCGGCCTCGCGCTTCATGGCAGGCATCAACCTGCGCCAGCAGGCTTTTCAGCAGCAGCTGGTGCTGGCGGGCCTCACGCTCTTGCCGCCGCTGCTCATCATTGCTTCCAACGAAACCGGCCAAGCCCTAGTGTTCGGCGCCTTCCTGCTGGCGTACTTCCGCGAAGGCATGTCGCCGCTCATTCTGCTGATTCTGGCTGCCGCCGGCGTGGTGCTTATCCTGTCGCTGCTGGTGCCCAAAGTCTGGCTCGTGGGCGCCTTCACCATCATTCTGGTGCTGGTGTTCGTGTTCAACACCCGCGTGCTGCGCCACCATTTGCCCTTGGCCGTGAGCGTGTGGGCCGTGGTGCTGGGCATGGTTTTCGGCGTCGATTTCTTCTACAACAGCGTGCTGCAGCCCCACCAGCGCAAGCGCATCGAGGTGCTGCTGAACCCCTCGGCCGACCCCTTGGGCGTGGGCTGGAACGTCACGCAGTCGAAAATTGCCATCGGCTCGGGCGGCTTGCTGGGCAAGGGCTTCCTCGAAGGCACCCAAACGCGCTTCGATTTCGTACCCGAACAAAGCACCGACTTCATTTTCTGCACCGTGGGCGAGGAGTGGGGCTGGCTGGGCACCATGACGCTTATCATCCTCTTTATGACGCTGCTGGGCCGCATCATTTTCGTGGCGGAGCGCCAGAAATCCGTTTTTGGCCGCACGTACGGCTACTGTGTGGCCAGCATCATTTTCTTTCACTTTGTGGTGAACGTGGGCATGACCATCGGCCTGGCGCCCGTGGTGGGCATTCCGCTGCCGTTTTTCAGCTACGGCGGCTCGTCGTTGTGGTCATTCACCATCCTGCTCTTCATCCTGCTGGCCATCGACGCCTACCGCAAGCAGGACTTGGTACGCTAGCATCGGGTTGAGGCCGTAGCGTACCTTCGCCGCCGATGTCTGCCGCGCCATTTTCCGTACCCGCTCCCGCCGCCCGCACTATCGCGGCACCGGTACCGCGTTGGGTATGTATGGTACTGGTGCTGCTGCACGCCGCGGGTCTGCTCTATCAGTTGCAGCAGCACCACTATCTATTCCCCGATTCCGACCGTTACCTCGCCGAGGCAGCCAATATTACGCGCCACGGCGAGTTCTATGCTTCGCCGCTCACCGAGCCCATTCGGGCGCAAGAATACACCATTCGGACGCCGGCATACCCGCTGTTGCTGGCCGCGTTGGGTACGCCGCAGGGCTACGTGGTGTGGATGCTGCTGGCGCAAAACCTGCTCAGCTTGCTCAATCTGGCGGCGGTGGCGCGGCTGGCGGCACGCTATACCCCGCCGCGCTGGGGCTGGTGGCTGGCCTTAGTGGTTACCTTTCCAGCTCAACTGATATACGCCAACGTGCTGATGAGCGAAATGCTGCTGCAAACGGCCGTGGTGGGGCTGTGCAGCAGCGGCTTCGCCTTTTGGCAAACGCGCCGCTGGCCTCAACTGGCAGGCGTAGCTGCGTGGGCAACGGCTGCCATGCTCATCAAGCCGGTATTTTATCCGTTTTGCTTGGTCGTGCTGCTGGCTGGGCTGTATGCCGCTTGGCAGCAGCGGCGCGTGGCCCTGGCCGCGGTGGCGGCCGTGCCGCTGGTGCTGGCCTTGCTCTACCAAGGCTGGAATTGGCAGCGCACGGGCTACTTCCACTTCTCCAGCATCGCCGAAATCAACCTGCTGCGTTACAACGTGCGGGGTGCCCTGCGCAAAGCCGAAGGCCCGGAAGTGGCCGAGCGGGTAGTGCTGGGCATAATCCGGGCGGCGGAAAACCAACTTGGTTTTGCCGCGCAGCAGCGCTACATCAAAGAGCAAAGCCTGGCGGTGCTGCGCGAGCATCCGGTGGCTTACGGTGTACTGCACGCGCAGGGTATGGCCAACTTCTTCCTCGACCCCGGCCGTTTCGATGTGGTGCATTTTCTGGCCGTGCCCGAGCCGCCCGGCCAAGGCTTGCTGGCGCGTTTCAATGCCGAAGGCTACGCCGCTATCTGGCACTTCCTGCGCACGGCACCGGTGGGGCTTTTGGCGCTGCTGTTGGCGGTGGCCGTTGCCAATTTGGTGCGACTGGGCGCTTTCCTGGCGTTTCTGACGAGTAGTGCGGCGCCCCGAACGCTTCGTATTACCGCGGGGGCTTTGGTATTCTACGTGGCGTTTCTGACCGGCCCGCTGGGGGCAGCCCGCTTCGCCGTTCCCGTCTTTCCGCTGCTGCTGCTCGCCGTGCCGTTTGCCTTAGACCGTTGCAAAAGCCTGCGTCTTCGGTAAAGCGCACCGAGAAACCAGCTACATGGCAGGCTCAGTAGCCGCGCCCAGCCGCAGCCACGCAAACCACGGATGGTAGGTGAGCAAGCGGCTGAAGGCTACGGTAAACGCCGGGGCCGCCAGGTAGCCCATGCGGGCTAGGTCGCCGGAAAGCAGCATGTGCACCAGCACCACCGCCACCAAGCCCAGGCACGCCCACGTGAGCGGCTGCGGCCAGCGCCGCCACGCGGCCCTGCCACCTTGCAGACCGGCCACCAGCGCCAGGCTGAAGAAGCCGAAGATGCTGAACAGCTCACCTGCACCTTTCGGTGAAAACAGGCGCCGCAGTGAGTAGCCCAGGTTTTCGAGGTGCGCCAGCGCATTGGTCACGCTTTCCTGCGGCGGCGCACCCACCTGCGCGTCGATGTAGTTCCGCACCCCATACGCCACGGCCAACGACCCAGCCAGCCACGCCAGCTGCACCGGCCAGCGCACCGCGCCGCGGCCAAAAACCAGCAGCCACGGAATCAGAAACACAAACGACTCCTTGGCGTGCGGACCGAGCACGATGCACGCCACCAGCGCCACCGCCGAGCCGCTGACACTGGCATACAGCGCCAACGCAAACACCAGCATGTAAAGGCTGTCGACGAGGGGCAGGCCGGCAATGTACACGGCCCAGCGGCTGCTGAGCACGGCCGCCAGCGCCAAAGCCGCTGCGCCCGGCGAAGCGCCACCCAGCAGGCAGGTGCGGAACATGAGCAGGCCGGCGCCGGCCAGCAGCAGGGTATTCACGAGGTAAAAGCCCAACCGCACCGGCCACTCGGTGGCGGCCCGCTGCGGCCACAGGCGGGCGTATACCATCTCCACGGGCGCAGCAACGGCGGCAGCAGCCAGCGGCACCAGCACGCGGTAGCGGTGCGTAATGCGCACACTCTTGAATTCGCCGCGGGCCATGCGCAGGTAGCTGCGCGTGTCGGGCGAGTGGGAGAAGTCGAAATGCACGTACATGGTGTAGGCGCTGCCGGCCAGCAAGCCCACGGCCAGCGTGTACACCAGCACCAGCTGCCGCCACGTCAGGCGCGCCCGAGCTCCGGGGGGGGCAAATTTGGTAGGCACCCGCTTGGCTTAAGCAAACTTCCGGTCGATGAGGCGAAGGAGCTTGTTCAAGTGCTCGTCTTTGCGCACCCACTGGTAGCGGTTGGTCAGGTCTTCCTGCACGTAGCGGCGGGCTGCGTCGGCCGTGGGCAGCGTGTCGAGGTGCTCGATGGCGGCGTGGTATTCCATGTTTTCGCCATTGAACAGCTCGTTGATAAAGCTGAAACGCTGGTTGATGGAAATGGCGTTGCGCAACGATTCCACCTTGGGCTGCACATCGGCCAGCGTGGAGGCCGCCGGAGCCGATTGCGCCAGCTTGTCGGCCAGCGTACTGGTTTTGGCCGTAGCCGCCAGCTTCTCGGCCAGCGTGGGCACCGGTGCCGCCGGTTCGGCTGAGAAAACACGCTCCACCGGTTTGGCGGGAGCAGCTTCGGTCGTTGCGACGGGCGTTGGCACTGGCGCCGGCGCGGGTGCAACTTCGGCTACCACGGGCTCAGCAGGCTGTGCTTCTGGTACTTCCGCTGGCTTGGCAGCTGGCGCAGGGGCAGCTGCCGGTTCGGGAGCAGCGGCAACGGGCGCAGGTGCCGCTGCCGGCGCTGGGGCTGCTGGAACCTGAGCTGGTTTCGGGGCGGAGGCTTCAGTGGCCTTGGCCGGTGCCGCGGCGGGTTCGCGCAGATCGGCGGCGTACACGGGCAGCAGGGCGCTCAGCTCGTGCAACACCTGGTCGACGCTCTGCAGCTCTTTGTAGTGCGCTTCGGTGTGCAAGCGGAAGCGGTTCAGAAGGTAGTCGCGCTCCTGGGCTACGTCGGCGGGCAGGCTCTCGATAAACGACTCGAACAGCGGCTTGTTGATGTCCACGTAGCGCAGTGCGTCGCGCAGTTGCGTAGGCGTGGCCGACGGCTGCTCGACCGGGAAGAGCTTGTCGGCAAACGTGGCGGCGGGGTCGAGCACGGCTCGCAGCGTGTCGGTAGCGGCCTGGGCCAGCAGCGGCTCGTAGGTGGCACGCGTGAGCCGGATGCGGCGCGACAACAGGTTCATCAGCTGGGTGAGGGCCTGGCGCACGGCGGCGTCCTCAAAATCGAAGTAGGGGCTGCGCAGCTGGGCCATTTCGCGCGTCCACTGGGCCAGCAACTGCTGCACCACAAAGAGGTTGAGCTGGCGCACGGGCGTCAGCCGCAGCACGGCCGGGCCGTCGAGCGTCGCGCCCACGGGCTGGGCCGAAAAGTGGGCGTCGCACACGCGGGCCGCGAGGCGGCGGCCGTAATCCTGCAGCTGCGCGCTGCTGTATGTATCTTGCATCACTCCTGAAAAACCTGCTTTAGCAGGCAATTTACGCCAAATGGCTTCATTGACGGTTCAAAATCTGCCCGGTGCGCCCATTCCGGTTCAAGCCGGCCAGACGCTCCTGCAAGCCTTACACGCAGCCGGTCACGATTGGATGCACGCCTGCGGGGCCCGCGGCCGCTGCACCACCTGCCGCCTCGACGTGCTCGGCGGCGCCGAAAGCCTGGCCCCGCCCACGGCCGCCGAACAGCGCTACCACGAACGCGGCCGCCTCGCCCTCACCGCGCGCCTCACCTGCCAGGCCCAGCTACCTAGCGGCGACGTAGTGGGCCGCGTGCCCGAAGCCACCAAGCTGCCGCACGTGCGGTACTGTTGAACAGTGGGGTGTTATTCCGCCAGCACGTCCGACAGCACGTCCAACGAACGAATGTCACCGAGGCCCTCGACGTGCAGCTGGTAGTAGCGCAGCAGAATGTTCAGGAGGTCGCGGCGCACGCGGCCGTTCGGAATAGTCGGGCTGGGCGTCTTGCTCAGCAGCTCGTCGAAGTGGTGCTCGAACTCCTGGAAACGCAGCACCGTGCTGCGGGCCGTGGTCGACTGGTTGATGTCGGTGGCAAAGGCTACCTGCTCGGTAATTTCGCGGCCCGACTCGGGGCCGAAGCCCAGGTAGCTGGCCAGGTGCAGCAAAAAGAGCAGGGCGAAGTTCTCGTAGTGCTCCTGTTGCGCGTCGTAGGCCAGCAGCGAGTCGTGCAGGAAGGCGAATAGCTCGGGGTTTTCCTCCTCCTCGCGCAACGAGCGGCCCACCACTTCGGAGAGAAACAGCAGCACGCTGCTCTTGCTGAAATCGTAGGGAATGGTGCGGTAGGGGTGGGCGCAACGGAACTCGGAGAGGCGCGTCAGGCCGCCGCGCGGCGACACGTACGCCACCAGATCAAGCAAGGTAAACGGCTGAAACAGCGCGATGCGGCCCGGCGGTTTGGCCCGCCGCACCCCGTTCACGATGTACGACTGCACCCCGCGCCGCTCGGTGTACACGCGGGCAATGATGCTGGTTTCGCGGTACTTCAGGTAGTTCAGGACGATGCCCCGGGTTTTTATCAGCATAGCCGAAAGCTAGGAAAGGCGGAAAACACTCAACAATGCAAACGGCAAAAAAGCGCCGGCAACCAAAGCTGCCGGCGCTTTTTTGGGCGGTATTGCGGGCTATTAGCGGCCGTTCACCACGGCCACCTTGGCAATGCAGCCGTTTTCGCCTTCCGCGTCGGAGGTCATGACCAAGTACACGCCCGACTGCACTTTGCGGCCGTTGTAGTCAGCCAGGTTCCAGGTGACGGTGCCGCCGGTGGCGCGCGTTTGGTACACCAGCGTGCCGCTCACGTCGGTGATTTTGACCTCGGCGTTGTTGGCAATACCGGTGATGCCCACCTGGCCGGCAAAATCCTGCCGCACGGGGTTCGGGAATACCTTGGCGCAGCTCACTTTGCCCTCGGTAACGGTGGCCGAGCCGCGGTACACCACCACGCCGCCGTCGGTGGCCACCCACACTTCGCCGGTGCGGTCGTTCACGGCCACGTCCAGCACTTTGTTGGAGGGCAAGGGGCTGTTGGCGGTGGTGAAATGCAGCAGGCCTTCGTCGCCGTTTTCGTTGAACAGCCACAGGCCGTTGTTGGTGCCGAACCACTTGCGGTTGCCGCCGTCCACGGCAATGGCGTTTACCACATCGGAATACAAGAGCTGAAAACCGCTGCCTTCGCCGCGCAGCACGGTGGGCGTGGTGAAGCCCGAAGTGCTGTTGAATACGTCGGACGGGTCTTCGTTATAATAGGCCACCCCGGCTTCGGTAGCCACCCAAATGTAGCCGCGGCGGTCCTTCGCAATGTCGTAGAACGTGGTATTGGGCAGCCCCTCGGTGGTGCCGAAGGAGCGGGCGTTGCCATCTAGGTTCACCACCGTCACGCGGGGCACGTCGGCGCGGCGGTCCGAGGCCACCCAGGCTTGGCCGTAATCGTCGACGGCAATGCGGCCCAGGCTCTGCGAGCCGCTGAAGTACGGAACGGTGCGCCAGGTGTTGGTGCTGGGCGTGAACCGGAACAGGCCCGACACGCTGCCCGCCAGCTGGTGGCGGTTGAGCACCCACACGTTGCCGTCGGCGTCGCTGGCCACGTCGGTTACGCGGGTGTAGTTGGGGTTCGAGGGGATGGTGCTGAGCAGCGGCACACCGGGGGTGCCTTGGGTAAATTGCCGAAACTCGCCGGGGCCTTTCCACTCCAGCAGCCCGTTGCCGTAGCTGGCCACGTAGAGGGTGCCGTCGGGCGTGCGGGTGCCGTGCAGCAGGTCCTGCACGCGGGGAAACTGCGCGGGCGGCAGCCGCGCGGGGTCGTACGTGGTCCAGCGTCCGTCGGCGTCAAACTCGTAGAAACCGGCGTAGCTGTCCAGTTGCTCCAGGCTGAGCTTGTAGCCGCCGGTGAAAATGTCCACCAGGCCGCCGTCGGTGGAAATGCCAAAAGCACTGGTGCTGGCTGGGGCGTTGGCGGCGTACGTAGCTGCGTTCTGACCGTTGAGGTCTACCTGCACCAGCCCACTGCCCAGGTTTGCCACATAAGCCGGCCCGCTCCGGGCCCGCACGGCATCAAAGGCATTGGTAACGGCTGGCCCTTGCACTTGGTAGCGCACGGCGCCGGTGTTGCCGTCGAGTACGGTCAGCTTGGCTGGCTCGGTAAGCAGCAAACCCGCCGCCGACGACCGCAGCCGCCGAATGTCGTCCGTGCTGTAGCTCATGCGCGTCCAGCGGCCCGTGGTGCTGCGCTGGTATACTTCCCCGTTGACGGTGCCGTACACGCGGCCGGCGTGCGTCACCAGCCACCGCAGCTGGGTGGGCGTGGTGCGGCGCCACTGCTTGAAGTCGAGCAGGTTGGTGTTGAGGCGGCCGCCCAGCACGCCGACACTGGTGGCGGCAAACAGGGTGTCGCCCACTACGGCAGTGGCAAACACGCGCGGAATGGTGCCACCCGGCCCAATGTTGATGTACGTGTCGCGGATTTCGAGGCGTTGCATGTCCAGCGCCACCAAGCCAAACGGCGTAACCAAGTACGCCAAGCGGCCGCTGAAATTTACCTCCGAAATTTCCTTGCCCCCCTGAATGGGCTTGCGCTGAATGTCGGAAATGCTGGTAACCAAGCGGCCGTCGGGCCGCAAAATATCGACGGTGCCGGTGCGGTAGCCCACCACCACCAGCTTGCTCACCGAATCGTAGGCCACGGTGCTCACGCCCACGTCGCTCAGGCCGTCGCGCCGCGAGAGCAGCTGCACGGTCTTCAGGTCTTTGTCGAAGACGTAGAAGGAATTGTCGGCAGCCACGTAGAGCCGGTCGCCGGCGTCGGCAATGGTGCGGCTGGCCGTGGTGGGCAGGTGCAACTGCCAGTCGCCAAAGCCGGCGGTGCGCTGTGCCCGGGCGGGCAGGGCCAGCAAACTCGCCATGGCCACCAGAACCAACAGGAGCGCGCGTAGCGGAGAAATCATAAGTCGAAGAAAGACGGCGACGAGAGAAGTAGCCCGCGCATAACGTCGCCGGGCCGCAATTAGTGCTTGAGGGCGTCGGCGGCGTGCAGCTCGGTTTTTTCCTGCTGCCCTTCCAGAAAGCAGTGGCGGCAGCGCGCTTCGTAGGAGTCGGTTTCGCCCAGCAGCACCTGCTCGGCCGAGGCGGCCTTGCGGAACGAGTACGTGGCAATTTCGCCGCAGCACACGCACACGGCGTGCACCTTGGTCACGTATTCGGCCACGGCCATGAGGGCGGGCATGGGCCCGAAGGGCTTGCCGCGGTAGTCCATGTCGAGCCCGGCCACGATGACGCGCACCCCGTGGTCGGCCAGCTGGTTGCACACTTCCACCAACGACTCGTCGAAAAACTGGCCTTCGTCGATGCCCACCACGTCGCAGCTGCTGGCCGGCAGCAGAATTTCGTTCGGAAACGTGACGGGCGTGGAGCGGATGCTGGTGGCGTTGTGCGACACCACGTCCAGCTCGTGGTAGCGGGTATCGAGGGCCGGTTTGAAGATTTCGACGCGCTGCCGGGCAATTTTGGCCCGGTTCAGGCGCCGGATCAGCTCTTCGGTCTTGCCCGAAAACATCGAGCCGACGACCACTTCAATCCAGCCGCGGCGAGCGGCGTCGCGGCCGTTGCCAACGCGGGGTTCTATAAACATGGAAAGCGAAAATGCAGGGCGGGTTCAACGGACTAAGTTACACCCGCCCGGCCGGGTTTGGCAAACGCGGCGGCAACTATCGGCCGCACTCGGGCGGCCAACCAACGGCCGGCATTGCCCCCAAAAGCCACCGGCCGGAACGCTAAGTAGCATTCCGGCCGGCAGTTAGTTCACGCGCACTATTTCCAGCTCAAACAGCAAATCGGTGTTGGGCGGCACGCGGTATTCCCGGTCGTTGTCGGGGTCGCGCTGGCCGAGCGGGCCGTAGGCCAGCGCGGCCGGTACCCGCGCCCACACCCGCGCGCCGGCCGACAGCAGGGGCAGGAGTTCTTCCCAACCCGGAATGACTTCGCCCCGCCCCAGCCGCAGGCGCAGGGGCCGCCCGTCGGTAGCCGACGAATCGAACAGCCGGCCGTCGGGCATGAACGCGGAGTAGTGCACCACCACGCGGGCCCCGGGGCCCGCAGCCGGACCAATGCCGGGGTGGTGCAGCACGTAGCGCACACCGTTGGGCGTGCGCAGGGTATCGGGTAGCGAAACCAAGGCTTGGGCAGAAGCCAGCAACGGCAGCAGCCACAGCCCCAGCAGGAAAAACGGCCTCACAGCGGCTATTTCACTACGTCGGCCACCACCACGTCGAACATGATGGGCGTGTAGGGCGGAATGCTACCGGTGCCCGAGGGACCGTAGGCCAGGTGCGAGGGCACCAGGAGTTTGGCTTCCTCGCCCTTGCGCAGCTGCGGAAAAGCTTCTTCCCAGCCTTTGATGACGGTGCCGGCTCCTACCTGGAACCCGTAGCACTGGCAAATGGAGTTGTCGTAGGACGAGTCGAAGGTGTTGCCGTTGAGAAACTGCCCCACGTACTGGGCCTTCACTTTGTTGCCTACCTGCACCTGCACGGCGTTGGGGTTGCGCTTGGTGTAGATGATGTACAGGCCCGATTCGCGGCGCACCACATCGGCCGGCGAGTAGTTCTGCTTGGCCAGGTAATCCTTGAACGCCTGCTCGTCGAGGGCTTTGTGCTCCTCGATAAGCTTGGTGTAGGTGTCATCGTCTTTTTTGCAGGAGGCCGTCAGCAGAGCCAGCGGCAGCAGCAAGGCCAGCAACCCACAAAGTGAGCGGCTGAGGGACGGGAAAGGAAATGGGAAAAGCGTACGCATGAGAGTAAGAAAAAAAGCGGGCGGCTGGCCAGAAGAGCCGGCCGCCCGCCTATTGGTTGCATGCAACGCCGGTTAGTTGGCCGGGTTGCCTTGAGGAGCGCCTTGCGGCATGCCGGGCGCGGGGGCCGGCGCAGCCTTCACGTCTACCAGCTCCACGTCGAAGCGCAGCACGGCATCGGCCGGAATATCGGCCCCGGCACCGCGCTGGCCGTAAGCCAGGCCCGAGGGAACCAGCAGCACGGCTTTGGAGCCTTTATTGAGCAGGGCAATGCCTTCGTCCCAGCCGGGAATTACGGCGCCCACGCCCAGCGGGAATTCAATGGGCTTGCCGCCGTTGCCTTTGGCCGACGAGTCGAACTCCTTGCCGCTGAGCAGCGTACCGCGGTAGCCCACGGCCACCGTCTGGCCCTGGGTGGGCTTGGCACCGGTGCCGGGCTGCGTCACGGCGTAGTACAGGCCCGAAGCAGTTTTTTGCGCCGTCAGGTTGTTTTTCTTCAGGTATTCCTGAATGATGGCGTCGTCTTTGGGCTTCTGGGCTTCGCCGTGCTGCTGCTGCTTCACCTGCATTTCCTGCATGGCTTTCTGCTGCGCGGCCATGGCGTCGGCCTGGCTCTGAATGGCGTCTACTTTCACGTAGAGCGTCATGGTGTTGCCGTGCTTTTTGATGGGCGCGGGAGCCGGCTGGCCGGTGGTCTTAATCGAGAGCGAGTCGGCGTTGAAGCGGAACACGGCCGAGTCGCCGGCTTGCAGCAGCGAAATAGCCTCTTCCAGGCCGCCTTTGCGGGCTACAGCCTGCAGCGGCACGCGCACCGGGTAGCCCATCTGCTGCTTGCGCGACTGGAACAAGACCGAGTCCTTGGCCGTGCGGTACTCCACGTGCAGGGCAATAATCTGGCCCAGGCGCTTGCGGTAGCCCGCCGTGTCGCCGTCGGCCGCAATGGTGCGGCTGGTGTACTTGCCGCCTTCGTTTTTGAAGACTTTGTACTCGATGCCCGATTTGGTTTTGGCGAAGTTGGCGCCGCCGGCGTTGTCGCAGGACTGCAGGCTAAGGGCACCGGCCACCAAGGCGGGCCACAACAGAAGGGATGTGCGGAGCATGAAAAAGAGAAGGGATGAAAAAAAGCGGAGGCGAAGGTAGCAAGCGGTGAGTTGGCGGGCCGAGTGCCCTACGGGGCGTTTCCCCGGCCAACGACTCCCGCCGTGCTTACTGGGGCGGGGCCACGGCCAGCGGCGCCGTCACCAGGTCGGCCTGGTAGTCGGGCAGCAAGCTCAGGAATTTCTGCACGGTGGCTTCCAGCGGCTCGTGGCTGATGCCACCGGCGGCGTTGTGGTGCCCGCCGCCGTTGAAGTGGCGGCGCGAAAACTCGCTCACCGAGAACGAGCCCACCGAGCGGAAGGAAATCTTGACGGCCTGCACCCGGTCGATGAGGATGGCGGCAAACACAATGCCCTCGATGCTCAGGGCGAAGTTTACCAGCCCCTCGGTGTCGCCGGTTTTGGAGTGATACTGCTTCAGCTCGTCGGCCGTAATGGCAATGTAGGCCGTGTTGTACTCGCGCAGCACCCGCAGCTTGTCCTTCAGCACAAAGCCCAGGAAGCGCAGCCGCTCCTCGGAGTGCGAGTCGTAGATGCGGCGGTGCACCGACGAGAGGTCAATGCCCGCGTCGAGCAGCTCGGCAATAATCAGGTGCACGTTGCGCGAGGTGCTCGGGTGCCGGAACGAGCCCGTATCCGTCATGATGCCCGCGTAGAGGCATTCCCCAATGGCCGGCGTAATCAGCGCCTGGTCGCCCAGGTCGCGGATAATTTCGAAGATCAGCTCGGCCGTGGCTGCCGCCGTCGGAAACGAAAAGGCAATGTCGGCGAAAGGCTCGGGCTGCTCGTGGTGGTCGACGAGCACCTTGGTTCCCGGTGCCTGGCGCACGTATTCGCCCAGCTCGTGAATCCGGCTCAGGGCCGAGAAATCGAGGCAGAACAGCACCTCGGCCGTGCCAATGATTTCGCGCACCTGCCGGTCGTTGCGGCGTGGGTCGTACACCACCACGTCCTCGTTGCCGGGCATCCAGCTCAGAAAATCGGGGTAGTCCGAAGGCGTGACCACCGTCACGTGGTGGCCCTTCTTGCGCAGGTAGCCTGCCAAGCCCAGCGACGAGCCCAGGGCATCGGCGTCGGGCTTGTGATGGGTAGTGATGAAAACGTGCTTCGGCTCCCGCAGAAGCTCTTTCAGCGCCGTGACGTCGTGCATTGTCGGCTGATAGTTGACTGACTTTGCGGGTCTTAAATGACGCGCAAGGGGGTAAATTTCGGGAATGATTTGCAAAGTTGTGTTGGGTGAACACCGCGCCGGCTACGCTTGGTTCGACGCGGCGGCTATTTGAGCCGTTGCGTGGCGCTTTCGGGCGTAGCTGCTACTTTTGCGGCCGCAAAACTTTTTTCCTGAAGCCGATTGGCCACTGCCGGCCAATCTTCACATAACCCCCCTTATCCCCATGGCCACGAACCGCACGTTCACCATGATTAAGCCCGACGCTGTGCAAGACGGCCACGCCGGCGCCATCCTCGCCGACATCGAGAAAGCCGGCTTCCGCATCGTTGCCCTCAAGAAAACCCTGCTGACGCCCGAGCGCGCCGGCGAGTTCTACGCCGTGCACAAGGAGCGCCCGTTCTACGGCGACCTGGTGAAGTACATGTCGTCGGGACCCATCTACGCTGCCATTCTGGAGAAAGACAACGCCGTAGCTGCATTCCGCGAGCTGATCGGTGCCACCAACCCGGCCCAGGCCGCCGAAGGCACCATCCGGAAGAAGTATGCCAAGAGCATCGAAGCCAACGCCGTACACGGCTCCGACTCCGACGAAAACGCCCAGATCGAAGGCGACTTCTACTTCCCCGCCAACGAGCAATTCTAGCTGCCGGCCGCTGCTCGGCCGCACTAAATGCAGAAAAACCCGCTTTGCACTGTGCAAAGCGGGTTTTTATTTATGCTGTTTTTGTACTGGTTTTATACTGCCGAGCTTGCCATAAGCGGTGTGCCGCTGGCGAGTAACGTCGGCCTAAGCTTGCTCAACCGACAGCACCGGCTCGGTATGTTCGGCGTTGCGCACCTCCTGCGGGTTGTGCTTGTGGCGGAACAAAAGAACAAAGAGCACGGCAATTCCCAAAGCGTACAGGGCAAACGTCAACCAGATGTTGTGCCAGTCCTTGCTTTGGTCGGCGTTGGTGAAAAAACGCTCGATGACTTCGCCGCTTACCAAGCTACCCAGCACGGCCCCGAAGCCGTTGGTCATCATCATAAACAGGCCCTGCGCACTGGCGCGGATAGAAGGAGCCGTTTGCGTCTCGACGAACAACGACCCGGAGATGTTGAAGAAGTCGAAGGCCATGCCGTACACGATGCAGGACAGGATGATCATCCACAGGCCACCGCCGGGGTTGCCGTAGGCGAACAAACCGAAGCGCAGCACCCAGGCAATCATGCTGAACAGCATCACCTGCTTGATGCCGAAGCGGCGCAGGAAAAACGGAATGGCCAGGATAAACAGCGTTTCCGAAATCTGGGAAATCGACATGATGATGGCCGGGTACTTCACTGCCAAGGTGTCTTGGTAGGCCGGGTTGCCAGCGAAATCGTGCAGAAAGGTGTCGCCGTAGGCATTGGTGAGCTGCAGCGCCGCGCCCAGCAGCATGGCAAACAGGAAGAAGGTGAGCATCTTTCTGTCGCGCAGCAGGGCGAAGGATTTCAGGCCCAGCACATCAACCAAAGAGCGGCTCGGGGTGTCGCGCGCGGTGGGCGGGCACTTGGGCAGCGTGAAGGAGTAGATACCCAGCAGGAAGGCCGCGCCGGCGGCTACGTAGAACTGGTTGGCCGACTTCTCGATGCCCAGCAAACTCACCGTCCACATGGCGGCAATGAAGCCGATGGTGCCCCATACGCGGATGGGCGGGTAGTCTTTCACCACGTCCAGCCCCTCGCGTTTCAGCACCGAGTACGACACGGCAATGGACAGCGCCAGCGTGGGCATGTAGAAAATCATGTTTAGCAGCATCACCCAGAACATGGTGCTGGGGTTGTCGACGAGCGGCACCGCACACAGCACCGCGCCGCCCAGAATGTGCAGCACACCGTAGAGCTTCTCGGCATTTACCCACTTGTCGGCCACAATGCCCATGAGCGAGGGCATGAAGATGGACGCAATGCCCATGGTGGAGAAGATGGCGCCAAATTCGCCACCCGACCATTGCTTGGTTTGAAACCAGTACGCGCCAATCGTTATCAGCCAGGAACCCCAGATAAAGAACTGGAGGAAACTTAGTACAGTAAGGCGCAGCTTTGTGCTCATGCGGGCCAGTTGTTAGGGCGGAGGTTGAAATCCCAATCCTAAAGATACAGGATTTCGGTCCGGGGAAATGGTTGGGGAAAAGGGAAAAAAGGGCAGAATAGCGGGGCAAAGGCCGGCCAGTTGGGGTTGCGGCCGTCTTTGCCCAAGGTCATGGTTTCTGTGCCTCCGCCTGAGCCAGGAACGCGGCGCAGTGGAGCCCAGCGGCCAACCCCACAGCCCCTCGCCCTACGCAAGAAGAAGCAACAGAAACGCCAATGCCCGGCAGCGCCGGGCAGAGGGCTTCAAATATAAGTAAATTCCGAAAGCGCATAACCGCTCCGGCGCACCCGCCCCGCGCCTTGCGCCACCGCCTGTCGGGCCTAACTTGAGCCCTCAAACCGCCGTGCCATGCAACTGCCCAATCCTTTTTCCCTGGCTCCCATGCGCTCCGAGCAGGAACTGCAGGCTGCCGAGCCGGAACGCGCCGCCAGCTACCGGGTGGTGCAGCGCATGATTGACACCACCAAAGCCAACCTCGGAGACAACTCTTTTGATTTTTTGCTCTGGGGCTGGCTGGTGCTGGTGGCGGCTTTGGGCCACTACGCGCTGCTCTGGGGGCACACGGCGCAGCCCTGGCTGCCGTGGGCCGTGCTTATGCCGCTGGGTGGCGTGGTGGCCGCCGTGCACAACTTCCGGCGCGAACGGCGCACCACCGTTCCTACTTACCTCGACGACCTGCTGGGCTACCTGTGGCTGGGCTTCACGGTGCTGCTGGTGGCGCTGCTGGCCCTTATGCTCACGGGCCGCATCAGTTTCCAAAGCGGCTTTATTCTCTTCATGACGCTCTACGGGCTGGGCACGTTTGCCTCGGGCGGCGCCCTGCGGTTCCGGCCACTCGTCTACGGCGGGCTAGGAGCTTGGGCGTTTGCCCTATTGGGGTGGTGGGCCAGCTACAGCCAGCTGCTGCTGCTGATAGCCGCCACCGTAACGGTGAGCTACATCGTGCCGGGGTACCTGCTGCGGCGCGGGCATCGGCGCGGAGCCAGCTAGTAGCCGAGGGAGCCGGGCTACCAACGCGGCGTAGCCGAAGCGGGGCGCGTGAGCGAGGCTTTGCGAATTCCCGCGGCGTCGGGTTCGGCGGGCGCGGGGCGGCGCTTCCATTCCCGGTGCGCCGCTAGGTGGTTGCCGCCGCCGAGGGTGTAGCCGATGGAAGCCATGCCGTTGAACACGGAGCCCGGCCCAATCAGGTACCACTGCACATCGGCGTCGAAGGCGTCCCACTCGGTAACGGTGCGGCGGCCCGACGGCTCGCGCACGGTTTCGGAATACGAGCCCACGGTGCGCGGCAGGGGCGTGTACTGCAGGCCCGCGTACACATCAATAACCACGCGGTGGGCGCGGCCGGCCCGAAACTGGTAGCCTACGCCCGCTCCGCCGCCCACGGCATCGAAGCGGCGCGTGATGGGCAGCTCGTATTCGGCGGTAATGCTTTCCAGAAACCCATCGGGGCGGTACACGGTGGCGGTGCGGTCGTAGTTGAACGTGGAGGTGAAGCGGCCGAAGCTCACTTTGCCCTGCACGTAGAAACCGTGGCCGAAACGCTTCGGCGAAGTATAGAAGCGCAAGTAAGGCTCCAGTTTGGGACCGGTTACGTCGCCGAGGTAGTAATAGGAGCCGACCAGACCCAGCCCAAACTGCCGCCCCAGCCCCACCTCCGCTTGCCCGCGCACCTTGTTTATCAGCCCCAGTGGGTTGAAACGCAGGGTAAGTCCCAGGGGAGCCGGGCCCGCAGCCGGCGTGTCGTCAGCGGGCGCGTCCTGAGCCGCGGCGTTCAGGCTAAAAATCAGGAAAGAGAATCCCAGGAGTCGGCGTACTACCCCACCATGCATAAGGACAAGCTATAAGCAGCGGCCCACGGTGGCCGAACGTTAAAAGTAGCCAACCGCCGCCGGGGTGCAAAAAAATACCTCCGGCCACAAAGCCGGAGGTAGTGCTGCTGGGCTGCTACACGCGCAAGCCCGAGCAAGCGGAGCCCAATGAAAGCGGCCAACGCAGTTAGCGCACCGCTTCCACTTCTGCCAGGGCGGGGTAGTCGGTAAAGCCTTGGTGGAAGCCCTCGGGACCGGGAGCGTAGAGCGTAGCCGGGTCAAGCGGGCTGAGCTCGGCGCCGGTGCGCAGGCGCTCCACCAGGTCGGGGTTGGCAATAAACGGCCGGCCAAAGGCCACGAGGTCGGCGCGGCCGCTTTGCAGGGCTTCTTCGGCGCGGGCGGCATCGTAGCCGCCGCTCAAAATGAGGGTGTTGGTGAAGCGCTGCCGCACGGCCGCTACCGTAGCCTCGGGCACGGCCGGCGCGCCCATTGCGCTGTGGTCAACGAGGTGGAGGTACACCAGGTTCAGGCGCTGCAGCTCGGTGGCGAGGTACTCGTAAGTCGCGTCGATTTCGGGGTAGTGCGGCATGTCGGAGGCCATACCCCAGGGCGAGAGCCGGATGCCGGTGCGCTCGGGCCCGATGGCTTCGGCTACGGCCTTGGCTACTTCCAGCACAAACCGGGCGCGGTTTTCCACCGAGCCGCCGTACTCGTCGGTGCGCTGGTTCGATACGGGATTCAGGAACTGCTCCAGCAGGTAGCCGTTGGCGCCGTGCAGCTCCACGCCGTCGAAACCGGCTTCGATGGCCAGTTTGGCGCTGTGCACAAACTCCTGCAGCAAGCCGGGCAGCTCGTCGGGGCGCAGGGCGCGGGGCTGGGGGTGGTCCTGCATCTGCTGCTGGTCGGTCCACATGGTGCCGGCGGCCTGCACGGCCGAGGGGGCCACGACTTCGGCGCCCTCGGGCAGGTTGAGTGCGTGGCCAATGCGGCCGGTATGCATCAGCTGCACGAAAATGTGGCCGCCTTTGGTGTGCACGGCCTGCGTGGTCAGGCGCCAGCCTTCTACCTGCTCCTGGGTAAACAAACCCGGAATGCGGGCGTAGCCGAGGCCGTTGGGCGAGGGCGACACGCCTTCGGAGATGATGAGACCGGCCGAGGCGCGCTGGGCGTAGTACTCGGCAATCAGCGAATTGGCCACGTTGCCGAGGGCGCGGCTGCGCGTCATCGGGGCCATTACCACGTGGTTCTGGAGCGTGTAGGGGCCCAGCTGGGCCGGCGAAAAGAGTTTCTGGGACATGAATGGTAGTGCTTAAGGGCGAACGGTAGGCCCTATAAAGCATCTAAGCATTCAAAAGTTTGGATTGATTGCCGGAATTTTTTTAGCCCAGCTCCCCCAGAAACGCCGACAGCCCGCGCAGGGCTTCGCGGTTGAGGCGCACCAGCACGCAGCGGCCCTGTTTTTGGGTTTCCACCAGCCCGCTGTCGGCCAGCACTTTTAGGTGGTGCGAGGTGCAAGGCTGCGAGAGGCCGGTGAGCTGCTGCACTTCGGCAAACGCCAGCGGCTCGCGCTGGCTGAGGGCCAGCACAATGCCGAGCCGGTATTTGTCGGCCAGGGCGTTGGTGGTTTTGGTGACGAGGGCAGCATCCATGCGGCAAGCAAGTTAGGCAGTAAACAAACCGCAGCCAGCCTTGGGAACAAGACTGGCTGCGGAAAAAGTTTGCCGCCGGTGTCGTAACTCCGGCCAAGCGGTATTACATGGGCGTGGCTTCCTGGAAGCGGCGGTTCACCTCGTCCCAGTTAATCACGTTGTAGAACGCCTGAATGTAGTCGGGGCGGCGGTTTTGGTAGTTGAGGTAGTAGGCGTGCTCCCACACGTCGAGGCCGAGGACGGGAATGCCCGTACAGCCGGCGTCGGGCATCAAGGGGTTGTCCTGGTTGGGCGTCGAGCAGATTTTCACCGAGCCGTCGGCCTGCTTGCAGAGCCACGCCCAGCCCGAGCCGAAGCGCGTGGTGGCGGCTTTGGTGAATTCTTCCTTGAACTTGTCGTAGCTGCCGAAGGACTTGTTGATGGCTTCGGCCACGGCGCCCGAGGGCTGGCCGCCGCCGTTGGGGCCCATCACCTGCCAGAACAGCGAGTGGTTCCAGTGGCCGCCGCCGTTGTTGCGCACGGCCGCCGGGGCCTTGGCAATGTTGTGCAGGATTTCCTCCAGCGACTGGTTTTCCATGTCGGTGCCGGCAATGGCGTTGTTCAGATTCGTCACGTAGGCCTGGTGGTGCTTGGTGTGGTGAATCTCCATCGTCTTGGCGTCGATGTGGGGTTCGAGCGCGTCGTAGGCGTAAGGCAGCTTGGGCAGTTCGAAGGCCATAGTGCTATGGGTTTTGGGGGTTGGAACGAAAAGAAAGGTCAGGGTATAACCGCCGAAGGGGGCCGCGGGTTGCGCCGCCGGGCGGAGGCGGCCAAAAGTAGCTATTTCCGCCGCTCGGCAAAGAAGCGCTGCATGAGGGCGGCGCACTCGTCGGCCAGCACGCCCGTTACCAGCTCGCAGCGCGGGTGCAGCAGCTGGCCGTGGCGGCGGTAACCGAACTTCTCTTCGGGGGCACCGAACACCACGCGCGGCACTTGTGCCCAGGCGGCAGCGCCGGCGCACATCACGCAGGGCTCCACGGTCACGTAGAGGGTGCAGTCGTGCAGGTATTTGTTGCCGAGGTGGTTGGCGGCGGCCGTCAGGGCCAGCATTTCGGCGTGGGCCGTCACGTCGCGCAACTGCTCGGTTTGGTTGTGTCCGCGCCCGATTACCTGGCCGGTGGCGGTGAAGGCTACGACGGCCCCGATGGGAATTTCGCCGAGCTGGTAGGCCAGTTCGGCTTCGCGCAGGGCGTGGCGCATCAGGCGCTGGTCGTGGGCAGGAGGGGTGGACATGGGCGGGCGAAGGTAGCGGAGAAGTGGGGCAGATTCGCACAAAAAAGCCCCACCGGATAAGGGCAGGGCTTTTCTGGTTGGGAAGATGAATTACGAATTACGCCTTTTTCTCCTCCGGTATCTTCACGTTGTCGTCGGGGTTGCGGTCGACGAGCTTGTTGAAGGGGTCAATGCCGGCGCGCTCGGGCTTGGTGGGCACGGTGAATTCGAGGCGGTTGCGGCCGGGCTTCAGGCGGCGCTTTTCCACCAGCAGGGGCACATCCTGCCACTTGCCGTTCACCTTTTTGCGGCCCAGCACGCCCACGTCAATCAGGTCGCGCGACTTCAAATCGGGCGTTTCGTTGCCCAGGGAGTCGGCGTAGAGCTTCTTGGTATCGACAGTGAGCATGACGCGGTACTGGCCGTTGGGCAGCTTGCGGTAGGAGGCCGAATCGACCTTGTTTTCGTAGAGGGTAATCTTCTCAAACAGGTCCGTGACCAGGTACTGCAAGGAGTCGGGCGTGTGCTTGCGGATGTAGCTCAGGAACTCGATGGAGTTGGTGAAGGGGGCGCGCTGGTAGGCCACTTTGTCGCGGTATTCCTTGATGGCGCTGTTCACGGCGGCTTCGCCGATGTAGTCCTGCAGGGCGTACATTACCAAGGAACCCTTGCGGTAGTGGATGTAGGGCTGGTTTTCGACCAGGTACAGCGGCACCTCCTTCTTCTGCTCAAACGAGCGGCCCTGCAGGTAGTCGTCGAGCTCGAAGCGCAGGAACTTCTTCATTTTGTCGGCGCCGTAGAGGTGCTTCATCACCATCAGGGCCCCGTACTGGCTCAGGGTTTCGGCCATGAGCGTGCTGCCCTGCACGTTGCCGCCAATGATTTGGTGGGCAAACCACTGGTGGGCCACCTCGTGGGCCGTCACGTAGAGCGGGTAGTCGATGTCCTTGGGGTCGGTCGAGTCCACGTCGGCCACGAAGCCGATGCTTTCGGAGAACGGAATGGTGTTGGGGAACGACTGCGCAAACGACGAGTAGCCCGGAAACTCCAGGATGCGCACCTGCCGGTGCTGGTAGGGGCCGAAGTGGGCGGTGTAGTAGTCGAGACCGAGCTGCACGCCGCGCACCATGCGCTGGAGGTTGTACTCGTGGCCGGGCTGGTAGTAAATCTCGATGGGCACGCCTTTCCACTGGGCCTTGTGCACGGCGTAGCGGGCCGAGAGGAAGGAGTAGAAGTTGAGAATGGGCGCGTCCATCTTGTAGTGGAAGTAGCGGCGGCCATCCTTCGTCCATTCCTTTTGCAGGTAGCCCGGCGCAATGGCTATCTGGTCGGGCGAGGTGCTGACGGTGGTTTCAAAGCGAATCCAGTCGGCGTCGTTGCTGATGTAGGTGTTCATGCGCGCCGCCGAGTCGCGCACCGAGGCCATGCGCGGTTTGGGCTTCAGGCCTTGCTCTTTACGCGTGTCGTCGTCGTCGAGCTCCCAGTTGGGCTGGTAGCCGATGTGCGGCAGCATTTCGGAGTTCATGAACGTGCCGTTGTAGACGACGGCCGTGCTGGAGCCGCGGTTGGGGAAGCCGGGGTTGGTGTAGCGCAGGTCGAAGTTCAGCTGCACCGAGTCGCCGGGCTGCAAGGGCTGCTGGAGGCGCAGAATGCGGTAGTCGGCGTCGCCGATTTCGTCGTGCAGCACCTCTTTGGCCGGGCGGCCCAGGGTCAGCTGCTTCACCTCGGCGTCGGTCTGGCCCATCAGATGTACCGAGTCGATGGGCTGGCGGGTGCGGTTGACGAGCCAGTAGAAGCCGTGGAACCGCACGTCGCGCTGCTCGGGGAAGATGTCCACGTTCACATTAGCCGCCGTGATGCGCGGCTGCGGCGCCTTCTCAAAGCGCTTGTACTTCTTCTCAAAGTCGGCCGTCAGCTTCTCGCTCTCGTCGGAGGTGCGGTAGGTATTCAGCACGTTGGTGTTGTAGAAAATATAGCCGCCCAGGCCCACGAAAGCCAGCAGCGCCACGCCCGCCACCACGCGCAGCCCCGGCGAAAAGCCGAAGCGGGCCTGCTGCCAGCGCCAGGAAAAGCGGGTTTCGGTGCCGCGCGGCCACAGCAGCGACGAAGCCAGCGCCAACAGCACCGCAAACGCGCCCCAGTAGAGCTTGAAGGCGAAGAACGGCCACACGAAATGTCCGTAGCCGTTCATGGCCGAGTAGGGCGTGCCCGGCGCGCCGTTGAAGGAGTACAGGTTGTGCTCCAGGCCCAGCGTGCCTTTGAAGATGTTGAACACGTAGTAGATGACCATGATGAAATGGCCGATGTACTTGTTGTTGCAGAGCACCTGAATGAGCATGGCCAGCACGCACATCAGCAACATGCCGATGAGGCGGAAGCCGAACAGCTCCTTCACGTACACGTCCAGCTCGTAGTTGAAATAGCCCTTGAAAGTTTGCAGCAGCAGCCCGCACACCATCACCACGGCCAGCAGCACCACCTGAATGCCCATCAGGGCCAGCAGCTTGGCCACGAAGGGCACCCACGAAGGCATGGGCATGGCGTCGTAAATCTGGTTGACTTTGCTGTCCCGCTCGCGCCACACCAGCTCGCCCGAGTAGAACGTGATGATGATGAGTTGAAACAAAGCAAACGTGCCGGCCAGCAGCTGCACCACCACCGGCGTGGTGGGGAATGTGTTGGTGCCGTACATCTGGCCCACCTGCATGCCCGAAATCAGCAGGAACAGCACGCCCGCGCCCACAATACCGATGAAGTACACGCTGCGCACGGTGCTGAAAAACTCCAGTCGCACCAGCCGGCTGAGCTGCTGCCAAGCCAGGCCCGCCGTGAAGCGCGGCGTTACCACCGGCAGCGTCTGCAGCTTGGGCGCGTCGGCCACACCCAGGGCGCCTTTGGGGCGCGGACCCGAATCGGCCTTGTTGGCGAAGCTGAAGCGGAAGAATACGTAGCAGGCAGCCAGCGTGAGCACGCCAATGCCCACCCACAGCAGGCGGTTTTGCACAATCCAGGTGCTCCAGGGCAGCAGCAGGGTGTTCTTTTCGGCGGCCGTCCAGTAGCGCTGGGTCAGGTTCATGGCGGTGCCGCCCAGCGGGTCGAGCAGGTTGCTCAGGGTGTCGTTGTCGAGGTCTTGCTGCAGGCTGCCGCTGATGGTGTAGAGCACCAGAAACAGCACGCCGCCCAGGTAAATGGCCAGCGCCGAGCGCGACAAGGTGGCGCCGGTGAAGAAGATGGCGCCCGTCAGAAACAGGTTGGGAATGACGACGAGCAGGTAGGGCTGCAAATAGGCCGCCAGCGTGTTGGGGCCCAGCTTGTCGGCCATCATGGTGGGCCAGTAGGTAGCCAGCCACGCGCCCAGGGCCCCGCCCAGAAACACGAGCACCGTCATCAGAAACGAGCCCAGAAAGCGGCCGCCGAGGTAGCCGGCCTTGCTGATGGGGGCCGTGTAATAGAGCGAGTGGGTGCGGTGCTCAAAGTCGCGGTACACCGGCGTGCCCATCATCGACGAGGTGATGAGCACCCCAAACAAGCTCAGCACCGTCAGGATCATGTTGACCTGGTAGGGCGAGTTGGCCAGCACTTTGCCCCCGCCCCCGCCGATGGTAATGTTGGCCCCGAAGGCGCCGCCCACGGCCAGCATGAACAGGAAGGCCATGAGGGCCAGCAAAAAGAAGTAGATGTACGTCGCCGGCCGTTTCAGCCGGTAGCGCAGCTCAAAAAGGAGTATTTCTAGGAACATAGTCGACAGTCTCGTTGGCCGTCATGTCGAGCGAAGACGTGACATCTCGCGGGTTTATTCCGGTAGTAAGCTCCTCGTAGAACGAAAAGATCTATCCGAAATCAGCACGCGCGATGCTTCGGCTGGCGCCCCGGCATGACGTTCTGGTTTCTGATTTAGCCGTTTACCACCTGAGGCGTGGCCACCTGCTCGGCCGCGTGAATGCGGGCGAAATACACGTCTTCCAGCGTGGGGTCCACGCTCTCGAAACCGTTGCCGGGCTGGGCGAGGCTGTGCACGTGAATGATGGTTTGGCCGGCAAACAGGCGCGACGAAATGACGGCGAACTGCTGCTGGTAGCTGTCCAGCTCGTGCTTGCCGATGGTGCGCCGCCAGATTTGCCCGCGTATTTCCTCAATGGCCAGCAGCGGGTCGCCGGTATACAGCACCTGGCCTTTGTTGATGATGGCAAACTGCCGGCACAAATCCGACACGTCGGACACGATGTGCGTGCTCAGAATCACAATCCGGTCCTCGCCAATCTCGCTCAGCAGGTTGTGAAAGCGGTTGCGCTCGGTCGGGTCGAGGCCGGCGGTGGGCTCGTCGACGATGATCAGGCGCGGGTTGCCTAGCAGGGCCTGCGCAATGCCGAAGCGCTGCTTCATGCCGCCGGAGTAGCCTCCCAGGTTCTTGTTGCGCACGTTGTAGAGGTTGGTTTGCTGCAGCAGCCCGTCCACCACCTGCTTCCGCTCGCTCTTGTTGCTGATGCCCTTGAGCACCGCGAAGTGGTCGAGCAGCTCGGCAGCCGTAACCTTGGGGTACACGCCAAACTCCTGCGGCAAGTAGCCCAGCACCTGCCGCACCCGGTCGGGGTTGGCCAGCACGTCCAGGTCGCCGAGGCGGATGCTGCCCTGGTCGGCTTCCTGCAGGGTCGAAATCGTGCGCATCAGGCTCGATTTGCCGGCGCCGTTGGGGCCCAGCAGCCCAAACATGCCCGGCTCGATGCGCAGGTTCACGTCGCTCAGGGCTTTGGTGCCGTTGGGGTAAGTTTTGGAAAGGTGTTCGATGACCAGGTTCATAGGAAGAAGCAAGTGAGGTGGTGGCGTGGAAGAAGGGTTGCAGAAATCGGGGATAAGATAGCAGTTCCGCCAAGGCAGTTGCTTGGCTCGTTGGATTTAGCTTCGGAAAGCCGCTGCCCCAATCTGGGCTAGAAACGGCGGCCGATGCGCAGCCGCACGCCGGTGGAACGGCCCTGATGGAAGCCGGGCAGGGCGGTAGTCACCACGTCGGCGCGCACCGAGCCAATGAGAAAGTCGCGCTGCAAGCCGGCGCCCAGCTCGGCGTAGGCTCCCAGGGTGGGCGTGTAGAGGTAGTGCACCGACGCTATTTCCTGCAGCTTCAGGCGGCGCAGGCCGGGCACCTTGTTCAGCAGCAAGCCCTGAAAAAAGTGCTGGTAGTGGCCTTCGGCAAAGTGCTTGCGGGTGCTGAAGCGGTAGTAGTCGAGAAGCTGGAACTGCCCGAAATCGGAGGCCAGCACGGCGCGGTTGCCGGCAAAGTGGCGGTAGTCCATGAACTGCAGCCGGGACGTGCCCACAAACGTGCCCGCCGTGGCCGACAGCTGCCCCCGTCCCAGCACGCCCAGGCTCTGGGTATGGCTAAGGCCGATTTCCAGCCGCGTGAACCGCACATCGGAGCCCAGCACCCCGCCCAGGCCCTGCTGCAGTCCCAGCCGAAACGCGGGGTAGCGCGAGGCGAGCAGCACAACGCGGTCGGGGCGGGTGATGTAGCGCTGCCCGGGCTGCCAGTTCACGTCGGCGGCCAAGGTGAGGGCCTGGCTGCGGCCGGTAGCGGCCGTGGGGTTCAGCTCGGCAGCAAGGGGCTGGTTGGGCGTAAAGGCGCGGTTGGGCACGTCGCGCAGGGTGGCGGTGGTGTGGTTCGTCAGCGGCTGCCGGTCGGCGTAGCGCAGGGTGGTTTCCAGGCGCAGGCCGGGCGTGAGGTCGGTAGCGAGGTCCAGCCACAGGGCGTCCTGCTGGTAGAGCTTGGCGTAGTTGCGGCCGTCGAGCAGCGTGTAGAGCGAGTTGTGCAGCGGCGTGAGCTGGGTGCGGTCGTTGAAGTCGGCAATGGTGCGGCCCGCGCCGAAGCTTAGCGCCGTGCGGTGCTGCGGGCGGTAGAGGTAGCTGCCTTCCAAGCGCGGGCTTAGCAGGCGGGCCGCCGCGCCGTAGCGCAGGCTGGGCGTGAGGCTGACGGTGCGGCCGTCGGGGTAGCGTTGCTGGAAGGTGCCGGCCGCCTGCAGCACCACGCCTTCCACGGTATTGTATTGCAGGCCTTGGTAGAGTGGCTCGGTCCGAAAGCTGCGGTGGCGGAAGCTGTTGCGGAAATCGTGGCCCAGCAGCAGCTTGCCCAGGCCAAACTGGTTGTGCGCGTGGTCCACCGAATCGAGGTAGGCGCGGGTGCTGTGGCGGGTTTCGATACTGTCGCGGGAGCGGTAGTCGCGCTGTTCCTCGGCGGTGAGGGGCACGGGGCGCAGCTCGTCCCAGTACGCGGCGCTCCGCTCGTTGGCCCCGGCCTCGATGCGCAGCACCTCGCCCCGGCGCAGGGGCGCCGCGGAGTCGGCGGGGAGCAGGGCTACCGGCTGTTCGGTCAGGGTGCTCAGCTCGGGGCGCTGCTGGCGGGCTTCTTCCAGGGTTTCGCGGCCGGGGCGGGCCACGGCCACCGCTTTTTCGGCGGGCCGGGCAGCGTAGGTAGCGGCCACGTTGCGGTAGTTCAGAAACACCGTTTGGGTGGTGCCCTGGCCCTTGAAGCCCATAAACGAAAAGCCCATGTGCAGTTTCTGCGACTGGAGCACCCACACGGCGGGTGCGCCCGGCGCGGGCATCATCTGCTGTTCCACCAGCAGGCTTTCGTAGCTGTCCTTGAGCAGGGGCTTGCCTACTTCCAGCGCCACCGAGTGCAGGCGCCAGGTGCCGTCGACGAGGTAGATGAAGCCCGTGTAGGCCGGCGTTTGGGCGTGGCGCGGCGTCACCCGAATCTTGTGCAGCGTGAGGCCCGCCTGCTGGCTGGTGCCCACCAGCTCGTAGCGGTAGTACTGCATGGCGCCGTCGGCAATGGGCGACACCAGGCTTTGGGTGGTTACCAGCACCCGCTGCAGGTTCTGGTAGAAGTTGAACTGATTGGCGGCGCGGCTGCCGCCAAAATCCTGCCGGCGGCCGCTCACCCGCGTCGAAATCATGCGTTCCTGGACAGGCGAGGGGTGCTGGTAGCGCAACTCGGTTATGGTTTCTTCCAGGTAAAGCACCTTGGGGTCGGTGCCTTTTTCGTTGAGGTCGACGGTGATGCCCAGCACTTTGGCCGGCATTTCGTTCAGGCCAAACACGCTTTTGAGGTAGGTGCGGGCTTGGTAGGCAGCTACTTCGCGCTGGTGGTACGGCCGCCAGTTGATGGCGTGCTGCACCAGGGCGTAGGCCGGGTCGCGGTCGGAGCCACGCACTACCACTTCCCCCAACTGGTAGTTTTCGGCCTGCAGCGCCACGTCGAGCACCGTAGCGGTGTCGCCGCCGGCCACGCGCACCGTCTCGAAGCGGGTGCGGAAGCCCACGTACTGAAACACCAGCGTATGCAGCCCGGCAGGCAGCTTCAGCTGGTACTGGCCGGCTTCGTTGGCGGCGGTGCTCTGGGCCGCATTTTTCACGGCCACGTTGGCAAAGCTCAGCGGCCCGCCCTGCCCGTCGGTGAGGCGGCCGCGCACCACACCGGCTCGGGCAGCAGCACCCACCAGCAGAAACAGGAAGACAAGGAACAGGAAACGGTGGGTAGCGTGCAGCATAGAGCGGGAATAAGGGGCTGGTGAAGGTGAAGTGCTACAAACCTATTCCGGCTGTTGTGGCCCTGCGGGGATTTTCAACCAACCCGGCGGCGGCGGCCCGCAACGCCCGGTTGAGCCGTTTGGCAGGCCCCTGGCGCCCGCCCCCGGCCGGTAGCGGCGGTCAGATGGTCGTTGGAGGGGCGCACGAGGCGGGTTGTTGAAATAATTGCGGCGTTGGTAGACGGCGGCTTTACTTTTATCGGCTGGCTGCTCTTTCAGCCGGGCAATAGGCTACCGCATGCGCTACTCTTTTCTTACTTCGGCCCTGCCCCGCTCGTGGTGGCCGCGTCCGGTGGCGTCGCAGGCCATACCGCTGTGGGTGCACGCGCTGCTCTGGGGCCTGATGCTGCTCAGCAACGCGCTGTACTGGCTGGGGGCGCGGCGCCTCTGGCCGGTGGGCTGGCCGGTGGTCGTGGCCGACATTGCCTTGACCTGCGGCCCGTACGCGGCGCTGTTTTACCTGAACTGGCGCGTAATCATTCCGCGCTATGTGGCCCGCACGGGCACGGTGCGGTTTGTGGGCGTACTGTTGCTGGCCTTGGGCACCACGTTCATCGTGCGCACGGCCTGCATCAGCGTGCTGGGCCTCACCCAGCTCACAACCACGAGCCTGCCCGCCGCGGTACAGCAGCAGCTGGACACCTCAACGATTTTCCGTGCGGGCTATCATTACGGGCAAACCCTGAGCAAAGCCGGCGGCAGCGTGGCCATTACGTCGCTGCTGGTGCTGCTGCTGAGCTTCTACCTGCGCCTCAGCCACGATTACCAGCACGAGCAGCGCCGCCGGGCAGAAGAAGACCGCCGCCGCGAGGCCCTGGAAAAGCAGCACCTGGCCGCCGAGCTGAGCTTGCTCAAAGCCCAAATCAACCCGCATTTCCTCTTCAACACGCTCAACAACATCTACTCGCTCACCAGCGAAGAGTCGGTGGAGGCACCGGCGGCCGTGGCGGTGCTGCAGCTGGCCGAGCTGATGCGCTACATGCTCTACGAATCGGCCGCCGACACCGTGCCGCTCGCCAAGGAAGTGTCGCATTTGCAGAGTTTCCTGAGCTTGCAGCGCCTGCGCCTGCCCGGCAGCGGGGCCGACAGCCTGCGGTTTGCCGTGCCCGATACCCTGCCCGCCCAATACCCCATTGCGCCCATGTTGCTGCTGCCGCTGGTCGAAAACGTGTTCAAGCACGGCGACCTGGCGGCGCGGCCCCACGTGGTGGATATGGCCCTGACGCTGCACGAAGACCAGCTCACCTTCTCGGTGCGCAACGGATTGCGCCGGCCTGCGCGGCCTGCACCCGCTGGTGCGGGCGGCGTGGGCCTGGCAAACCTGCGCCGCCGGTTGCAGCTGCTCTACCCACAGCGCCACCAGCTGCACATCCAGGAGTCGGAAACCGATTACCACGTTACGCTCACCCTGCTGGCGCCGGCCGCTGCGTAGTTTCCTTCCCGTTGCTCATGCTAGACTCCCCAGCCGCCGCCCGCGTCCTCACCTGCGTCATCGTCGACGACGAGCCGCTGGCCACGGCCGTACTCACGCGCTACTGCGGCCAGCTGCCGTTTCTGAACCTGGTGGGCACGTTTCACGAGGCGCTGTCGGCCCTGGCCTTTCTGCAAACCACCCCGGTCGACCTGGTGCTGCTCGACATTGAAATGCCCGGCCTCACGGGCATGCAGTTGGCCCAGATTCTGCCCGCCGGCCACCGCCCGCGCATCATCCTCACCACCGCCTACGACCAATACGCCCTGCAAGGCTACGAACTGGGTGTGGCTGATTATCTGCTCAAGCCCATTGCGTTTCAGCGGTTTGTGCAGGCCGTTACGCGCGTGCACCAAAGCCTGGCCGCCTCCCCGCTGCCCCCACCTGCCCCGGTCTCCGCCGATTCGGCCCCGCAGCCGGCCGCACCCGATGCCATGTTCGTTAAAAACGAGCACCGGCTGCAGCGCGTCGCCTTCGACGATATTCTCTACGTGGAAGGCATGAAGGAATACCTGATGATTTACACCGTCGACGGCGGCAAAATCCTCACGCTGCAGTCGTTTCGGCGGGTCGAAGAAGTGCTGCCCCCGCACCGCTTCGCCCGCATCCACAAGTCGTTTTTGGTGGCGCTGGGCCGCATCGAGCACGTGGAGCGGAGCCGGGTGCAGGTAGCCGGCCGGCCCTTGCCCGTCGGCGACGCCTACCGCGACGCGTTTATGGAGCTGATTCGGACCCATAACCTGCTGTAGCTACGAGCCCGGTACTGCCGTTGGCACTTGAGGTACTCGACCAGTGCTTTCTGGCAACAAAACGGGGCCACGACTTCGGTAAGTCGTGGCCCCGTTTAGGTTTGAGCGAAGCGCAGGAGGCTACTTCAGCTGAATGCTCTGCATCACTGCCTGGGCTACCGGCTGGTACTTGGCCTGCTCCTCCACCGGGCTGATGAAGTGAAACACGTACAGCTGGTCGCCCTCAATGCAGTAATGCATCAATTCGTAGCGCTTCAGGGGCGCCAGCATTTCGCGGCCGCGGCGGTTGTCGGCCAACGACGACACGAATTCCAGCACAATAAAGTCGCGCTTGTTGATGGTCTGGATGTCGTGGGTGAGGATATCGACCTTGGAGTAGGTGCTCTTCAGCTTCGATTCATAGAGCTTGAGCAGCAGCGCGTAGTCGCGGTTCGAGAAGGTGGTTTGCTTGCTGGCCACGCTGAAATCGACGCGGCCCGCTGGGTTGCTGAACACCGCCAGCGGCTTGCGCGGCGCCGGGTACTTGGCCGCAATGCCGTCGTCGGGCAGGGCCTGAAAGTCTTCGGGCACGCCCACGGTGAGGTTTTTAGCAATCTGGGTTTTCTTGAGCTTGGGGCCGGCAAAAGCCAGCAGCGCCAGCAGCGGCAGGAGCCACAGCGCCGGGCGGAAGAAACGGGGCAAGGGAAAGTTTTTCATGGCTGATGTCGGGCGGCAAAGTAACGCCGCGCCGAGCGGGAAAATTTCGAGCGTGTGAACGGCGGGCGTTCAGCGAGAAAAAAGAACGTCATGCAGAGCCAAAGGCAAAGCATCTCGCATGTTGACCCTGGATAGAAATATTACTATTCAGACACACACGCGAGATGCTTCGCTCACGCTCTGCATGAAGGCCTGTACGATGGCAAGTGCACCTTAGCCGCGGCGCTTTTTCTTGCTCGTTACCGGTACCGAGGGGTACTTGATGTTCACCTTCTTCCAGTACAGGTAGTTGTCGATTTTGGCCTCCACCAAGTACGTACCGGCCGGAATGTGACCCAAGTCCACGGGGGCGCCGGTGTGGGTGGCCGGGTCGAGCTCCTGCGAGTACACCACGGCCTTTTTGTAGTTGGTCATGGTGAGCGTGCCGGGCTTGGTAAACTGCTGGGTAAAGCTCAGCAACACCGAGTTTGAGTTCGGCTTGGGGAAAATATCAATGCCCGAGAGGGTTTCCACCCGCTTGATAGTGCCGTCGAGCACCACCGGCTCGGCCTCGGTTTTGGTCTTGATCTGGGTACCCGTCGTTTCCGACTTGGCCTTGGTTTTGACTTTGGTCTGGGCCTGCGCGGCCGATACGGTAAGCAGAGCGGTGGCGGCGAGCAGCAGAGCGGAGCGTTTCATGGGGTGGGGTAGGAGTAGGCCGCGCCGTGTGGCGCGGGTAGTCGGTTGAAAGGGAAAGGAAAGCCCCGAGGGGCGCTGAGCGGCCCTTTGCACATTCCGGGCCAATTTGCAGTACGAAGCGCCGGCGTGTCAGTTGGGCGGCCCGCGTGCCTATCTTTGCCGGCTCCCAAACCGATTTTGAACGGCCGCCCGTGCGGCCCGCACCCGCTCGGCACCTCTGCCCGGGCCTACAGCTATACCGGCATGCTCCGTACCCACACCTGCGGCGAACTTCGCCCCGACCACATCGGCCAAACCGTCACGCTCTGCGGCTGGGTGCAGCGCACCCGCGACAAAGGCGGCATCAGCTGGATTGACCTGCGCGACCGGTATGGCATTACGCAGCTGGCCCTCGAAGAAGGCGTGGAAACCGAAGCGCTGCGCGAAGCCGCCCGCAACCTCGGCCGCGAGTTTGTGCTGCAAGTGAGTGGCCGCGTGGCCGAGCGCTACTCCAAGAACCCGAACATGCCCACCGGCGAAGTAGAAATCCGCGTCGAGAGCCTGCAGGTGCTCAACCCGGCCAAGCTGCCGCCCTTCCTCATCGAAGACGAAACCGACGGCGGCGACGACCTGCGCATGAAGTACCGCTACCTCGATTTGCGCCGCAACGCCGTGCGCCGCAACCTGGAGCTGCGCTCCAAGCTGGCCCAGCAGGTGCGCCGCTACCTCGACGAGCAGCAGTTCATCGAAGTAGAAACGCCGGTGCTCATCAAAAGCACGCCCGAAGGTGCCCGCGACTTTGTGGTGCCTTCGCGCATGAACCCCGGCCAGTTTTACGCCCTGCCCCAGTCGCCGCAAACCTTCAAACAGCTGCTCATGGTGTCGGGCTTCGACAAGTACTTCCAGATCGTGAAGTGCTTCCGCGACGAAGACCTGCGCGCCGACCGTCAGCCCGAATTCACCCAAATCGACTGCGAGCTGTCGTTTGTGGAGCAGGAAGATATCCTCAACATCTTCGAGGGCATGACGCGCCACCTGTTCCGCGAGGTGAAGGGTCTGGAAATCGGCGAATTCCCGCGCATGACCTACGCCGACGCCATGCGCCTCTACGGCTCCGACAAGCCCGACACGCGCTTTGCCATGCAGTTTGTGGAGCTCAACGACGTGGCCAAAGGCCAGGGCTTCCCGGTGTTCGAAAACGCCGAGCTGGTCGTGGGCATCAACGCGGCCGGGCAGTCGGGCTTTACCCGCAAGCAGCTCGACGAGCTGACCGATTTCGTGCGCCGCCCGCAGGTAGGCGCTACGGGCCTGGTGTACGCCCGCGTCGAGCCCGACGGCACGGTGAAATCATCGGTCGATAAGTTCTACTCGCAAGAAGTGCTGCAGACCTGGAAAGCCGCTTTCAACGCCGCGCCCAACGACTTGCTGCTGATTCTGGCCGGCCCCGCCGATAAAACCCGCAAGGCCCTGAACGAGCTGCGCCTGGAAATGGGCCAGCGCCTCGGCCTGCGCAACAAGGAGGATTTCCGCCCGTTGTGGGTGCTCGATTTCCCGCTGCTGGAGTTCAACGAAGAGGACGGGCGCTACTACGCCATGCACCACCCCTTCACCTCGCCCAAGCCCGAAGACGTAGCCCTGCTCGACACCGCGCCCGGCCAGGTGCGCGCCAATGCCTACGACCTTGTCATCAACGGGGTCGAAATCGGCGGCGGCTCCATCCGCATCCACGACCGCGCCGTGCAGGCCCGCATGTTCAAGCTGCTCGGCTTCTCCGACGAAGAGGCGCAGGCGCAGTTCGGCTTCCTGCTCGACGCCTTCGAATACGGTGCCCCGCCCCACGGCGGCATTGCCCTCGGCTTCGACCGCCTCTGCTCCATGTTCGGCGGCGCCGACAGCATCCGTGACTTCATTGCCTTCCCCAAAAACAACTCCGGCCGCGACGTTATGATTGACTCGCCTTCGCCGATTTCGGGCGCGCAGCTCAAGGAATTGAGCATTGAGACGACGGTGGAGGAGAAGCTGTAGCTGGTTAAGAAGCAGGTAGAAAGCGGCGCCCGAAGCCTCGGGCGCCGCTTTTGCTTTTACTTTCGTGTTATGCGACTCGATTTAGAAAAAGCATTTATCAACCGGTACGTAGTAAAAGAGAAACGTCAGCGCTATTTGGGCTTCGTGGAGAGTGACAAACACAGAGGTAAGTTTCTGGGCATGTTATACCACGGACAAGACTTGGATATAAGTCTCTTGCAGGAGTTGAAAGGCAACTATCAAGTCTGCTTAGACATGATTTTGGCAGCAGCAAAATCGATCCGAGGCGGCATTGGTGCTTACTGCATTAGCGTAAATCCGCTGCTCGACGGAAAAACTTTAACGACAATGGAAGAAATAATACCGTTAGTGAGTAGTGAGGAAGGATTCGTCTTGATATTTGGCGACCTAGAAGCAGTTTATTATGAAGGTGAAGCGCCTTATAATCAATACTTGAGCATATGATCAACTTATGTTCTGTGTCAGTTCTAAAGATTATTGACATCGGCTCACAAAAAAGCCCCGGCCAAGTGGCCGGGGCTTTTACTTTTAGGCGGCTTTGCTAAGTCGCTCCCGCGTGACAATGGCTTGAATGGCGGCCGAAGCGGGTGGTTCTACTATTCCGGCCACTTCTGCTATAGTCAATTCGCCATTGATGTACCGTTGGAGTTCGGCAATCAGTTTGGGGTCGGGGAGGGTGCCCCCCAACCGCGAGACGGCAATGCCCCATTCGGCATGCCGCAGGCGCTTGAGGCGCGCAGCGGCATCCGCTTCAGGCAAGCCCTCCGGAATCGGCTCAAAATATTTAGGGTCCATCGGAGTACACAATTGGTTATCAGGTCCTGTATACGGCGGTCGGAACGCAGCAGCCATGTTGCGGGCTGGCAAACGACCAATCCAAATCCGAAACGCGGCAATCAGGCAAAAAATTCTATGTTCGTTGCTGTCGGGGCCTGCGTTGCAAGCGGCTCCGAAGCCGAGCACCGTCCCTGGGCGGGCGGCAATCAACCCGGGGCAGTTGGCTCACGACAGAAGTTGATAAGCTGCTCGCTGTACGCTTTCTTGCAGCCGATGCGGTGTTTTGAGTATGTAACGCGGCCCTGGCCGGCTGCTTTGTGCCTGTTGCTGGTTGGTTGGCTGGCGGCCGTGGCAGCGCGCGCCGACAACCTGACTTTTCACCCGCTGACCACTGCCCAGGGCTTGTCGGAAAACAGCGTAACCGGCGCCGTGCAGGACCACCGCGGCTTCCTGTGGCTGGCCACCCGCGACGGCCTCAACCGCTACGACGGCTCGGGGTTCCGGGTGTTCCGCAACGACCCCCAGCAGGCGGGTTCCTTGGGCTCCAATTACATTCTCTCGCTCACGGCCGATGGCCAGGGCAACGTGTGGGTGGGCACCGGCGGCGGCTTGTGCCGGTACCTGCCCCTCACCGAGCGGTTTGTGACCTACCAGGCCAGCGACTCGATGGGCCTCACCGACAATTTTATCTGGGCCGTGTTTTGCGACCGGCGCGGCCGGGTGTGGGCCGGCGCCGAAACCGGCGTGCACCTGCTCGACCAGAAAACCGGCCGCTTCCGCCTCTTCACCCACGCCGACGCCGGCAACGTGCGCCGCAATTCCATCCGCAGCATCGTGCAGGCCGCCGATGGCCGCATTTGGGTGGGCACCGGCGAAGGCCGCATCAGCTACGTAGATGAACGCAGCGGAAGGCTGATTCCTATGCCGGGCTGGCGGCCTGTGGGGCCCGTTACGGCGCTGGCGGCAGCGCCCCAGGGTGGCCTGTGGGTTGCCATCGAAAACAACGGCCTGTGCTTTACCGACGCGCGCGGCGGCCCCGTGCGCACCTACCACCACGTGGCCGGGCAGCCCGGCACGCTCCCCACCGACGCCGTGCGCACCCTGCTGATTGACGGTCAGGAGCGCCTGTGGGCCGGCACCACCGAGGGCCTGTGCCGCCTCGATGCGGCCACTCAAACCTTCAGCGTGTGGCAGCACCGGCCCGGCGTGGCGCGCACCTTGCCCAGCAGCAACGTCATTACCCTCTACGAAGACCGGTTGGGGCTGCTGTGGGCAGGTACCGAGCAGGGCGCCGCCAGTTTCGAGCCCCGCCCCAACGCGTTTTCCCAGCCCGTGTCGCAGCAGGAAACAGGGCCGGTGTGGGCGCTGGCCGAAGACGCCGGCCGCCGCCTCTGGCTGGGGACCGAAAGCCAGGGCCTGATTCGCCTCGACCCCGTAACCGGCCAGCGCGTCAAGTACCGCCACAACCCCACCGACCCCACCAGCCTGCCCGAAGACTTTATCCGGGTGGTGCTGCCCGACCGACAAGGGCGCCTGTGGGTGGGTACCCGCAGCCGGGGCCTGGCGTACCTCGACCCAGCCACCGGCCGCTTCCGGCGCTTTCGCCACAACCCCGCCGACCCCACCAGCCTCTCCGACGACAACGTGCGCTGCGTGTTCCAGGACCAGCAGGAGCGCCTGTGGGTAGGCACCGAAGGCGGCCTGAACCTGCTCGACCCCGTAACCGGCCGCTGCGCCGTGTACCGCAACAACCCCCGCGACCCGCAAAGCCTGAGCAGCAACTACGTGCGGTGCGTATACCAGGACTCGCGCGGGCAAATGTGGGTGGGCGTGGGCGGCGGCGGCCTGTGCCGCTTCGATCCGCGCACCGGCCGCTCGCGCATCTACCGCGCCGACGCCGCCGACCGCAGCAGCCTGAGCAGTAACTTCGTGCGCACCATGCTGGAGGACAGCCAGGGCCGCTTGTGGCTGGCTACCGAAGGCGGCGGCCTGAGTTGCCTGCTCGACGCCAAAACCGGCCGGTTCCGCACGTTTCGGGAACCGCAGGGCCTGCCCAACGACGTGATTTACGGCATGCTGGCCGACGACCAGGGCGACCTGTGGCTAGCCACCAACAAAGGCGTAGCCCGTTTCAACCGTCGCACCCTGCGGTTCCGTACTTACGACACCCGCGACGGACTGCCCCAGGACGAGTTCAACGCCGGGGCCTTTTGCCGCCGCCGCGACGGCACCCTGCTCTTCGGCGGCGGCAACGGGGCAGTGGCTTTCCAGCCCATGGCCGTGCGCTACAACCCCGCGCCGCCGGTGGTGGTATTCACCGGCTTCCGCAAGTTCAACCGCCCCGTGCGCCTCGATACCAGCATTACCGAGCGCCGCATGCTACGTCTGGGCCCGCGCGACAACTTCATTTCCATTGAGTTTGCGGCCCTCAACTACCGTTTGCCCGACAAAAACCGCTTCCTCTACAAGCTCGAAGGCAACGACGACAAGTGGATTGAGGCCGGCAATCAGCATCAGGCAACCTACACCAACCTGAACCCCGGCAGCTACACTTTCCGGGTGCGCGCCGCCAACAACGACGGCGTGTGGAACCCCACCGGCGCCTCCTTGTCGGTGATAGTGGGGCCGCCGTGGTACCAAACGTGGTGGTTTCGCATTCTGGCCAGCTGGGTGGTGTTTGGGCTGCTGTTTGCCGCCTACCGCATCCGCGTCAGCCAGCTGCTGGCGCTGGAGCGCGTGCGCCACAACATTGCCCGCGACCTGCACGACGACATGGGCTCCACGCTCAGCTCCATTTCCATTCTGAGCCAACTGGCCCGCAACCACCAGCAGCGCAACAACCAGGAGCAGGCCGGCATCCTGATGGAGCAGATTGGCGACTCCTCGCGCCGCATGCTCGATTCGATGGACGACATCGTGTGGGCCATCAACCCCGCCCACGACAGCATGGAGGCCGTAACCGCGCGCATGCGCTCCTTCGCTTCCGATGTGCTGGAGGCCCGCGGCATCGATTTCCTCTTTAAGGTGGCGCCCGAAGTGCTGGAGCAGCGCCTGCCCATGCGGGCCCGCCGCGAGTTTTTCCTGCTCTTTAAAGAAGCCGTAAACAACCTGGCCAAGTACTCGAAAGCCGAAATGGCCATCATCCGGCTCGATTACGAAAACCGCCACTTGGTGCTGCGCGTGGAAGACGACGGCGTGGGTTTCGACGTGACGGCCCCGGCCCAGGGCGGCGGCAACGGCATGACCAACATGCGCAGCCGCGCCGCTGCCATCCGGGCCACGCTCGATATTGATACCGCGCCCGGCAAGGGCACCAAAATGCAGGTGCGGGTGCCGCTGCGGCGTTAAGTTGGCCTTATCACATCATTATGCGAGCAAGCCAGCGGCCCCAACGGCGTACCTTCGTAGCGTTACAAGCTGAAAGCCAAGGTCAAGCCTTGGCAGTTTGGGAAACGCAGGTCGAAACCCGTTCCCAAGGTTGCCAAGCTGGTTGATACGCCGCCGCGGGTAGCGCATTCCGTTCTTTTCTCCTCACCACCGATTCACTGTTTGCCATGGAAACGCCCACCCGCGTGCTGATTTACGAAGACAACCCCGACCTGCGCATCAGCCTGAGCCAGCTGCTGGGCGGCACGCCGGGTCTGGAACTAGCCGGGGCGCTGGGCAATTGCCAGCAGGTGGATACCGACATTCCGCGCCTCAAGCCCGACGTGGTGCTGATGGACATCGACATGCCGGGCATCAACGGCATCGAGGGGTTGAAGCGCATCAAAGCCAAAAACCCCAGCACGAGCGTGGTGATGCTGACCGTGTTTGAGGACAACGACCGGGTGTTTCAGGCCGTGTGCGCCGGCGCCGACGGCTATCTGCTCAAGAAAACCCCGCCGGCCAAGCTGCTCGACGCCATCAACGAGGTGAAGGCCGGCGGCGCCCCCATGACGCCCGCCATTGCCCGCCAGGTGCTGCGCCTGTTCCCGAAACCCGTGGCCCCGCGCCAGCAGGAAGATTCGCCGGCCAACCTGAGTGCCCGCGAGCAGGAAATTCTGGGCCTCTTGGTGGAAGGCTACAGCTACAAAATGATTGCCCACGACCGCGGCATCTCGCTCGATACGGTTCGTTCGCACATCAAAAAGATCTACGAAAAGCTGCACGTGCGCTCCATGACCGAAGCCGTGAGCAAAGCCCTGCGCCAGGGACTTACCTAGGCCGGAGCACTCGTTTCGAGCGCCCATCCGCCGCCCCACCCGAACTTGTTTTCGGGTGGGGCGGCGGATGGGCGTTTTCCATTCGGGCGCTTTTACTTCCGATGGGGCATCACATCATCATGTGATTGATGAGCGCAGGGTTATTATCGATATTTAGATGAGCCCCGTCGAGGTAGACCGCGGCTGATACGTCCACTTTTCGCACCGCATGCCATGTCAACCAAGCCCCGTCGGCAACTGCTGATTTCGTTGTTGGGATTGTGGCTCACGGGCCAGCCCGCAATAGCCTGATTCGGTCTTCGCCGCTCGGGGCCGATACGCCTGCCACCTCCGCAGGCGTTCTTTCGCAGGCCTCGCGACTCAGTGAGACGTATGTCACGCACGCTTCCCGTATTGCACGGAGGCGTGCGTTTTTTTGTGCCCGATCAGGCCCGGCACCCGTAAAATAATCGGGAGTGGCTTGCCGCGGCGCGTGGCGGCGGGCTATCTTCGTTACGCTCCCCTTTAGCCGTGCTCTATGCAACTGCTCCGCAACCTGAAGCTGACCGACGTTTTCGTGCTCGACATCGAAACCGTGCCCTGCGCCGACGGCCATGACAACATGGACGACATGCTGCGGCTGCTCTGGCAGCACAAGTGCGAGAGCCTGCGCCGCGAGAAAGGCTGGAACCTGAACCTGCACGACATCGAGAAAATGCCCGAGCACCTGCAGGATACCGCCCTGTTTCAGCAGGCTGGTATCTACGCCGAGTTTGGGCGCGTGGTGTGCATTTCCGTGGGCTGTTTCCTGTTCGATAAGCAAGAGGAGAATTGGCGCTTTCGCGTGAAAAGCTTTGCCAGCGACGACGAAAAGGCACTGCTACGCGACTTCGCCTCCCTGTTGCACCGCAAGCCGGCCTACATCCTGTGCGCCCACAACGGCAAGGAGTTCGACTTTCCGTACCTCTCGCGCCGGATGCTCATCAACGGGATTCAGCTACCGCCGCAACTCGACCTTGCTGGTAAAAAGCCCTGGGAAATTAACCACATCGACACCATGGAGCTGTGGAAATTCGGCGACCGAAAGGCCCCCACGTCGCTCAACCTCTTGGCCGCGGTATTCAAGATTCCCACGCCCAAAGACGACATCACCGGCGCCGACGTGGCCCGGGTGTACTACGAAGACCGCGACTTGCCGCGTATCGTGACCTATTGCCAGAAAGACATCATCACCACGGCCCGCCTGCTGCAAAAATTCCGCGGCGACGAACCGTTTACCGACAGCGCCGTGGTGTATGCCGACCAACCGGAAATGGTGGTGATGCGGGTGGAATAGTGTCCGACAATCTGGAAACACGAAGAGCGGCTTTTGCAGGCCGCTTTTTTCTTGTTCGCTGGTGAAATCAGGAGCTTTTGGAAATACTACGAATGGCTAATAATTGATATATGTTTATAATAATTTGTATTATAGTGTATTGTCAAACGTGCAAACCCTACGGCTATGACGCAGAACGTGTTGGAGGAAGTATCGGCTTGTTTCACGGCTCCGGCCGTCAGCCAAGCCAGCGCAGCGGTTGGAGAAAGCGAAACCGGCGTACGCAAAGCCCTGCCCAAGGTGGTACCGCTGGTGCTCAGCAGCCTTATCAAGCTGACGGAACAGATCGGGGGCTCGGAAGTGGTGTGGACTATGGCGCACCACGCCCACCACGATGAGCAGCCCAACGAATCGGTAGCGGCTTCGGCGGCCGTGGGCAAAGGCGCCGCCCGGCACGGGCGCGAACTAATGAAGTCGCTGTTGGCCGATACCTACAGCAACCGCGTGGAAACCGTGGCCAGCACCAGCGGCATCAAGCCCACTGCCGTTGAGGATTTGCTGGGCATAGTGGCGCCGGTCATGCTGGGCGTGCTTGACCGGCACGTGACCGAAGAACACCTCGACTCGGAGGGGCTGAGCCGCTGGCTGCAAACGCAGCGCAGCAGCGTGTCGGGCTTGCTGCTGGAAGATGCCGCGGCCGAAGCCACTGCCCGCAACCGGGCCGTGGCCCCGCCGACCCCAGAGGCGTTACCACCTTCAACCAGCAAAGCCGCTTTCTGGCGGTCGGCGGAGGCAGAATCGGGCGGGCCGGTGTGGGGCGGGCCGCAGCGCTGGGCGTGGCCGGCTGCCGTGGTCGTGTGCGCCGTTATCATCGGGTTTCTGCTGGGGCAAAACCGGGGGCGCGTGGCGCAGCCGGACCTGACCACCCGCGCCAGTCTCGCAGCATTGCCCACGGCTCCGGCTGCCAGCCGAAGCGTACCCGCCGCGGCTGCGGATGGCACTGGGGCCGCAACAGAGGCAGCGGCCACTGGCCGCTACGACGCCGAAAGCGGCAACTACATCTACGATACCGGCCGGCCGGTGCGTCTCACGCTGGTAGACGGCTCGACCCTCACGGTCGGCGCCAACTCCACCGAAAACCGCCTCTACCACTTCTTGGCCGATGCCAACGAGCAAGTGGACCCGGTAAACCGCACCAAAGGCTGGATCAATTTCGACCGCGTGTATTTTGACGCCCGGAAGGCCACGCTCACCGACGAGTCGATGGCGCAGCTCCGCAACGTGGCCAGCATTCTGAAAAGCTTCCCCGCGTCGCGCATCAAAATTGGCGGCTACACCGACTCAACGGGATACTTCAAAGACAACCTGCGCCTGAGCGAGCAGCGCGCCATTGCAGCCATGGGCGCATTGGTCGACATGGGCATCAGCGCCGAGCGCATTGAGGCCAAGGGCTACGGCCAGAAACACGGGGTGGCCAGCAACGAAACCCCGGTGGGCCGGGCATTAAATCGGCGCATCAGCGTGCGGGTGACGCAGAAATAACGCACTTTCACCACGGCGGCCGGCTCGGGTGAACACGGCCGCTACGGCTTTTCAAGCAAGACCCTATGCGCAGGATGCTGATGGTTGCCGCGGTGCTGCTGGCGTGGCCCGCCCTGGCTCAAAATCCCGCCCCCGACCTGGTTTTGACCGGGGGCAAAGTGTTTACCGCCGACGACGCGCGCCCGTTTGTCGAGGCCCTGGCCATTCGCGGCGACCGTATCGTGGCCGTGGGCAGCAGCGCCGAAATCAGCCGGCTGGCGGGGCTGCGCACGCGCCGCGTGAACCTGCGCGGCCGTACCGTGGTACCGGGTTTCAACGATGCCCACGACCACCTGCCCCACGGCAACGCCACGGGCTACGCGTTTCGGTTTGATGCGCCGTTGGAGCCGGGCCCCAGTGCTCGGCAAATCCTCGACTCGTTGCGGGTGTTGGTCAAACAGTTGCCGTCGGGCACGTGGCTGTGGGGCGAAATTGGCCTAACCGGACTGCTTGACGCCAACCTGCGCCGGGAAGTGCTCGATCAAGTGGCGCCGCGCCACCCGGTGATGCTGGCGCCGCCGTGGGGCCACGGCGCGATTCTCAACTCCAAAGCCCTCCAGCTAATGGGCATCGACGACCAGGCGCCCGACCCCATCGGGGGGCATTTCGAGCGGGTGCCCGGTTCGCAAAAAGTCAGCGGGATGCTGAGCGAGTATGCCAAGTGGAACGCGCAACGCACATTCGACGGCCAGCAGCCCAACGAAGTTTGGGTGGCCCTGATGCAACAATACGGCGCCGAGGCCCTGCGCTACGGCATTACCAGCGTACAGAACATGGCCGGAGGCTTGCCGGCTGCGCAAACCATGCAGGTGCTGCGTGCGGCCCAGTTGCCGCTGCGCCTGCGCGTGATGCCCATGCCCATGACCACCACCCGGGGGCTGCTGCGCCGGGAATGGGTGGGCGTCGACCCGCACCCCACGCCTCTGACCACCGTATCGGGCCGCAAATACATCCTGGATGCCACGCCGCTGGAAGGCGGCGCCCTCATGCGGCGCGCGTATCCAGGCCGGCCGGGCTGGCACGGGCAACTGAACTTCCCTGTCGATACGGTGCGTAAAATGCTACGCGAAGCCCTAACCAGCACCGAGCCGCTGATGCTGCACGTATCGGGCGACAGTACCGCCAGCCTGGTACTCAAGCTCATGAGCGAACTGGCCGACGATGCCACCTGGCGCACCAAGCGCGTGCGCTTCGAGCACGGCGACGGCGTGGCGGCCGATTTGCAGCCGAAAGCGAAGGCGCTGGGCGTAGTGGTAGTGCAAAACCCCTCGCATTACATCAATCCAGCACTAACCAACCCCGGCGAAAAATCCCGGTTTGTAGCGCCATTTCGGTCGTTGCTGGCTGCCGGCATTCCGTTCGCGTTGGGCTCCGACGGCCCGGTCAATCCGTTCCTGAACATCATGTTCGCTACCACGCTGGCCGACCCCAAGGAGGCGCTGACGCGGGAGCAAGCGGTGCAGGCGTACACGGCTGGTTCGGCCTATGCCGAGTTTGCGGAGAAGGAAAAAGGCACGCTCATGCCCGGCAAGCTCGCCGATCTGGCGGTGCTGTCGCAGGACGTATTCACGGTACCCACGCCCGCCTTGCCTGCTACCGTCAGCGAGCTGACCATGGTGGGCGGCAAGGTGGTGTACGAAGCCAAGCCGGTGAGCAAGCGGTAGGGCCCGCGACGGAAGGCGCGTTGTCTTTGTTGGGTGCAACAAAAAAGGCAGCCCTGCGCGGGCTGCCTTTTTCGGTTGATAGAAGTCGGTTTAGAACATGCCTTCCACCACGCCGGGCCATACGCCTAGCAGCACTGTGAGGGCCACCAGCAGCACCAGCACCGCCGACTGGAAACCGCCCACGAACACCGGGGCGTCGCTGCCTTCGGCGGCGGGCTTCATGTACATGGCCATGATGGGGCGCAGGTAGTAGAAAATGCCCACGGCCGACATCACCACCGCGAAAATCACCAAGCCGATGTGGCCTTCCTGCGCGGCAGCCGAAAACAGGTAGAACTTGCCGAAGAAGCCACCGGTGAGCGGAATGCCCGCCAACGAAAGCATGGCTACGGTCATCACGAAGGCCAGCAGCGGGTTGGTACGGGCCAGGCCGTTGAGGCCGTCGTAGTCGTCCCGTTCGCGCTGGTCGTGCACGAGCTTGAGCACGGCGAAGGCCGCGACGGTAGCTACCGAGTAGGCCAGCGAGTAGAAGAAGATGGCATTGACCGACAGCCGACCGCTTTGCAGCGCCACCAGCGCCAGCAGCAGGTAACCGGCGTGCGAAATGCTGGAGTAGGCCAGCATACGCTTGGCGTTGGTTTGGGCCACGGCGCCCACGTTGCCGATGAACAGCGTGAGAACCAGCATGGCCGTGAGCGTGGGCAGCCAGAACTCAATGGTTTCACCGCCAAACGCCACGAACAGCAGCTTGAAGAAACCGGCCACACCGGCCGTTTTCACCACCGTGCTCATGTAGCCGGTGAAGAGCGTGGGCGTGCCCTCGTACACGTCGGGCGTCCAGAAGTGGAACGGGGCGGCCGAAATCTTGAAACCTACGCCAATCAGCATCAGCAGCAGGCCGATGTGCATCATGGGTCGCAGGCCGGCATCGGCAGCCGGAATGGCGCGCACGGCGTTGCCCATCTGGGCGAGGTCAAAGGTGCCGGTGGCGCCGTAGAGCAGGGCAATGCCGAAGAGCAGGATGCCGGTGGTGAAGGAGCCCATCAGGAAGTACTTGAGGGCAGCTTCGTTGGAGCGCAGGTTGCTCTTGTCGGAGCCGGCCAGCACGTACATGGCAATGCTGAGGGTCTCGACACCGAGGAAGAAAATGAGCAGGTTGTTGTAGCTCACCATCATAATGCCGCCCACCAAGGAAAACAGCAGGATGCTGTAGTACTCGGCCAGGTTGGCGTTGCCGTCGCGCACGTATTTCTGCGAGAAGGGCAGCAGCAGCAAGGTCGTCAGCACCATCACGCCGGTGAATACCTGGGCGTAACGGTCGAAGGTGAGCATGCCGGTGAAGTAGGGCGACTGGTTCCACACCGCCAGCGCGCCGTGGGTGTCAATACCCGAAACCGTGACGCCCAGCACCGCGGCCAGCACCAGCAGCACGAAGGGCAGAATCAGGCGGTTGGAGCGGTTGAAGCCGAGGAACAGATTGGCCAGCCCGGAAACAGAAAGCAGAATAATCGAGAGCATGGGGCGGGAGGCTTAGCGGTTGATCAGCACCAGCAGCTTGTTCACGGCCGGCTCGGAAAGGTGCAGGAAAGTGCCGGGAAACAAGCCAATCCAGAACACCAGCACGATAATCGGAATGAGCACGGCTAGCTCCGAGGCGGTCAGATCTTTGATAACGTCGGAGAACGACGAGTCGGGACCGAGCATCACGCGCTGGAACATGCGCAGCAGGTACACCGCGCCGAAGATGATGGTGAGGCCCGCTACGGCACCCAGCCAGGCGTTGTACTGGTACACGCCCATCAGTAGCAGAAACTCGCCCACGAAACCGTTGGTGAGCGGCAGCGCCACGGTACCCAGCAGAATCACGAGGAACGAAACCGAGAGCAGCGGCGTGCTGCGCGTGAGGCCGCCCAGCTCGGGAATCATGCGGGTGCCGGTGCGGCGCTGAATGATGTCAGCAATGAAGAACATGCCCACCACGTTTACGCCGTGGGCCAGCATCTGAATGGTGGTGCCTTGCAAGCCCACGGCCGTGAGCGAGAACACGCCGGCGGCCATCAGCCCCACGTGCGAGAGCGACGAGAAGGCAATCAGGCGCTTCATGTCGCGCTGGCGGATGGCAATGAGTGCGCCGTAGATGATGCCGATAACCGACAGAATCATCACCAGCCAGCCCCACTGGCTCACGCCCAGCGGCACGACGGGCAAAACCCAACGCATGGTGCCGTAAATACCCATTTTCAGCATGATGCCCGAGAGCAGCATGGTGGCCGGCGTGGGCGCTTCGGTGTAGGTATCGGGCTGCCAGGTGTGCAGCGGGAAGATGGGCATTTTCACGGCGAAGGCCGCAAAAACCAGCCAGAACACCCACGCCTGGTCGGCGGCCGAGAGGCGCAGGTTGTAGAAGGCTTCGAGGTCGGAAGAGCGTGCAGCGCCGTTGGCGCCGGTCATGTAGTAGAGGTACACGAAGCCGGCCAGCATAAACAGCGAGCCGACGACGGTGTAGATGAAGAACTTGAGCGTGACCTGCACGCGCCGCTCGCCGCCCCACACGCCGGCCAGGAAGTAGATCGGGATGAGGGCCACTTCCCAGAAGAAGTAGAACACGAAGGCGTCGAGGGCCACAAACACGCCTAGCAGGCCGGTTTGCATGAATAGCACCAGCGCGTAGAACGCCGACGGATTCTCGTAGTCGTGGCGGAACGAGGCCAGCAAAATCAGCGGCACCAGGAACGTGGTGAGCAGCACCAGCAGGAGGCTCAGCCCGTCAACCCCGATGTGGAAGTTGATGCCGGCCGAAGCCAGCCAGGGCAGGTTGAGCTCGAATTGGGGCTGGGCGCTCGGCACAAATACCACGGACATGTACACGGCCAGCGCCAGTTCGACCAGCGAAGCGCCAAAGGCCAGCGCCCGCGCGGCCGAGCCCCGCACAAAGTGCAGCAGCAAGGCGGCGGCCACGGGCCAGATAAGCAGAAGGGCAGTCAGCATGTAAAAACGCGAATTTCAGGCGAGAAACGCAGGCCCGGCAGGCTGCGCAGGAAAGACCGAACCGGCCTCATTTCTTTTTCGGTAACCTAACGACCGTTGAGTGCTTGGCGACGCTCGGAAAAAGCGTTGCCGTTGTTGGTGACAAAATCGGCGGCGGCCTGCTCGTTGAGCGTGCCGTTGGCGAACAGACCGGCTTTTACCACTTTGCGGGCTACGTCAATGGCGCGCAGGTGCAGCGTGGTTGGGAAAGAGGTTTCGGCCTTGGTGCCCGAGCCTGTAAACAAGTACTGCAGGTAGAGCACGCGGCCCTCCGGGCTGGAGGCTTTTACTTCCGCCGGATCGTTGAAAATCTGTTGCTTGACCACGAAAAGCCGTTTACCATCGAGCGACTTGAGGTAGTACATGCAATCCACGTCCATCAGGCCACAGCCGTCCTGTTCGATGAGGGCGTACTTGGCACCGTCCACCAGAATGGCGTCGCCTTTGACTTCGACTTTCTGGGCTACGGTTGCTGCAGCAGTGCCAAGCAGCATTAGCAAGAAGGAAAAGAGGCGTTTCATACAGCGGGGCTACAGTCGGATGAAATTCAGCGCCAGCACCACTACGATACCGAGTACCATGAGCAGCAGGTAGGTTTCTACCTTGCCGGTTTGCAGGTTGCGCAGCAACTGCGAGCTGCCCATCACGCCGCGGCCCACGCCGGTCACGGCGCCGTCGACCACGCGCTTCTCTACGAAATCGTGCAGGGTGCGCGAGAGGAACATGGAGGGCTTCACGAACAGGGCGTCGTACAGCTCGTCGACGTAGTACTTGTGGTACACCAGCTTCTCGAAGGCGCCGCGCTGCGCTTCTTCTTCCACCGGACGGGTGCGCTTGGCCACGTAGAGCACGTAGGCCAGCACAATGCCCAGCACGCCGGCCGCTACCGACAAACCAATGAGCATGTACTCGGTGGCGTGGTCGATTTCGCCGCCGAACGCCTCAGGGTTGATCTGTCGCGAGTAGGTGAAGAGCGGCGCGAGGAAATCGGCGAGGTAGCCGCGGCCCAGCACCAACGGCGCGTTCATGAAACCGCCGATGGCGGCCAGCACGGCCAGAATGATGAGCGGCAGCGTCATCGATGCCGGCGACTCGTGCAGGTGGTGCTTCTGCTCCTCGGTGCCGCGGAACTCGCCGAAGAAGGTGAGGAACAGCAGGCGGAACATGTAGAAGGCCGTCAGGAACGCCGTGAGCAGACCAATGCCCCACAGCACCTTGTTGTGCTCGTAGGCGTGAGCCAGAATTTCGTCTTTGGAGAAGAAGCCCGAGAACGGCGGAATGCCGCTGATGGCAATGCAGCCGATGAGGAACGTGAGGAAGGTAATGGGCAGGGCTTTGCGCAGGCCGCCCATGCGGCGGATGTCCTGCTCGTTACTCATGGCGTGAATCACCGAACCAGCGCCCAGGAACATCAGCGCCTTGAAGAAGGCATGCGTGAGCACGTGAAACAGCGACGAACTGTAGCCCATCACGCCCAGCGCTAGGAACATGTAGCCCAGCTGCGAAACGGTGGAATAGGCCAGCACCTTCTTGATGTCGTTCTGGGCCAGGCCGATGGTGGCGGCAAACAGCGCCGTGAGGGCGCCGATCCACGCCACCACGTTCAGCGTGTCGGGCGCGAGGGTGTAAAGCACGTTGGAGCGCAGCACCATGTAGATGCCGGCCGTCACCATCGTAGCAGCGTGAATGAGTGCCGAAACCGGCGTGGGGCCGGCCATGGCGTCGGGCAGCCAGGTGTAGAGCGGCAGCTGCGCCGACTTACCCATGGCGCCCACAAACAGCAGGAGCGTAATGGCCGTGACCACGCCGGCGCCCACTTGCAGCTGCGAGGCCTTCTGGAATACTTCGCCGTACTGCACCGTGTCGAAGGTGAAGTAAATCAGGAAGATGCCCAGCAGAAAGCCCAGGTCGCCGATGCGGTTGATAATGAAGGCTTTCTTGGCGGCGTTGTTGTAGTTGTGGTTCTTGTTCCAGAAGCCAATGAGCAGGTAGGAGCAGAGCCCCACGCCTTCCCAGCCGATGAACAGAATCACGTAGTTGGAGCCGAGCACGAGCACCAGCATCGAAAACACGAACAAGTTCAGGAAGGAGAAGAACTTGCCCACGTTCGCGTCGTGGTGCATGTAGCCGATGCTGTAGACGTGAATCAGGAAGCCCACGCCCGTCACGAGCAGCAGCATGATGAGGCTGAGCTGGTCGATCTGGTACGAGAACGGGATGCGCAACGAGCCCACGTTGATCCACTCGAACAGGTGCACGGTGTAGGGCACCGGGTTGCCGAGGAAGCGCAGGAACAGCGTCAGCGAAATCAGGAACGAACCCAGTACGGTGGCACTGCCAATGAGCCCGGCTACCGTGCCCGAAAGCCGGCGGTTGAGCAAACCGTTGATCAGGAAGCCCAGAAACGGCAGCAGCGGAATGAGAATGTAGAGCAGCGGCGAGCCGGCAAAGACGGCGAGGGGCGCTTGTTCAGCCATATTTGGTAATGTGCTGATGGTGTTAAGCTTCCTTCCTTAGTTTCAAGGAGGGGTGGCCAAAGGCCGGGGTGGTTAATCGGTGGAGCGTTCCTGCATCAGAATATGGTATCTGACGCCGAACCACCCCAGCATCGGCAAGCCGATGCGTCCCCTCCATCAAAAAGGAGGGGAGTTTTGCGTTCTACCACTTCAACCTGTCGAGCAGGTTGACGTCGGTGTTCTGCACGTTGCGGTAAATCATCACGATGATGCCCAGGCCGACGGCAACTTCCGCCGCGGCCACGGCCATGATGAAAAACACAAACACCTGCCCGTTGGGGTCGGCGCGGTAGGCCGAAAACGCCGCGAGCAGGATGTTGACGGCGTTGAGCATCAGCTCCACGCACATAAAAATGATGATGGCATTGCGCCGGGTGAGTACGCCGAGCACGCCGATGGCAAACAAAGCCGTGGCGAAGAACACGTAATACTGCAGCGGAATGGTGCGAATGACTTCCGGTATCGTCTGGTCCATTCAGGGCGAGGTAGCGGCAGAAAAAAGCCCCTTTAGCCGGGGCGAATTAGCGGGCAAAGGTAGTCCGAAACTCGGAAAACTCCCGCGGAAAAGTGCAGGCCGCTCCTTGTAAGTGCAGAACGGAAGATGGAACAGAACGGCAAACTCCCCTCCTTGTTGAAGGAGGGGACGCATCGGCTTGCCGATGCGGGGGTGGTTCGGTCGTTGCTGACGTTGAACGACTCGCAGCAGAACGGTCATGCAGAGCGCAAGCGAAGCATCTCGCGTGTTTAGTGGGAGAGTAATTTCAATCTCACAGATGCTTCGCTTGCGCTCTGCAGGACGGCCTTTGTAAACAACGACTGAACCACCCCAGCCCCCGCTAAAGCTACCGCGTCCCCTCCTTCAATAAGGAGGGGAGCTTGCCGTTCTACCCTCGCCTCCAAAATTTTCTATTCCCGATAAAGTATTTTTCCCCGGCCTGCGTCTGTCCTCGCAGAATGGAACAGGTACTGACCATACACAACGCCGCGGCCATGACCGAGCAAAACGAGCGGTTGCAGGAAGCGGTGCAACAGCAGCGGGGCAAGCTGCTGTCGTTTATCCGAAGGCGCATTCCCGATCAGGAAGACGCCGAAGACGTGCTGCAGGACGTCTTTTTCGAGCTTGTGCAGAGCTACCGCTTGGTGAAGCCCGTGGAGCAGATGGCCGCGTGGCTGTTTCGGGTGGCCCGCAACAAAATCATCGACCGGTATCGCCGCCCCAAGGCCGCTTCGCTCGAAGAAGCCGCCGCCTACCATTCCGCCGCCGACTCCGACGAGCCCCTGCTGCTGGCCGACGTGCTGCCCGCTCCTGATGATTCGACGGAAACCGCCATGGCCCGTGAAACCATCATGGAGGCCATTCTCGATGCGCTGGATGAGTTGCCCCCCGCCCAGCGCGACGTGTTCGTGTGGCACGAGTTCGACGGCAAAACATTCCGGCAGATGTCGGAAGAAACCGGCGTGCCGCTCAAAACCCTGATTTCGCGCAAGCACTACGCCGTGCAGCAGCTGCGCACCAAGCTGCAGGGCCTCTACGCCGACCTGTTTCTCGATTAAGGCCCGGTTCGAGGCTCATTTTGTCGAACCATCTCCTTCCCCTCAACTGACAACTCCCTTTCATATGAACCGCAACTCCTGGCCGCTCCGCATTCTGCGCTTTGTGCTCTTCGCGGCCCTTTTCGTCGCCCTGGCCGGCTTCGTCGTCATGAGCCTCTGGAACTGGCTGATGCCGACCCTCTTCGGCCTTAAGGTTATCAGCTTCGTGCAAGCTCTCGGCCTGCTGGTGCTCTGCAAAATTCTCTTCGGTGGTTTCCGGGGTGGCCCGGCCGGTGGCGCGTGGCGGGCCAAAGCTCAGGAACACTGGCGCAACAAAATGGAAAGCCGCATGCAAGGCATGACGGACGAAGAGCGGGAGAAATTCCGCCAGAAAATGGGCCGCTGCGGCCCCGCCTGGGCCCGCATGACCGAGCAGCCGACGCAAGCTCAATCGGCCCAGCCATACCCGGCTGAATAACACGACAGCGGCGCCCGAGCAATCGGGCGCCGCTGTCGTTTGGAATAACCGCCAAGTGGTTATCGAAAGATCAACAGCTTCGCGTCGGACCGGCAGCGGAGAGCGTGCGGCGCCGCAGCCGGGATGATTAGGTAGTCGCCGGCTTCCAACAAGGTGGTGCTGCCGCCTAATTCCAGTTCGAGCTGGCCGGCCAGGCAGGTCACCAGCACCTCTTCTGCCGAGTGGTGAGTGGGCATCACCTCGCCCGATTGGAAGGTTTTGTAAATGACTTTCTGCCCGTTGCGGTTAAACAGGACCAAGCCTTTCTGTTCCCCAATAGGTGTATGGTGGCCGGCAAGCAAGCTGCCGCTTTGCGTGAGTACGGAATTCATGCGCGTGTCTTTCAGCTAGTAAATGAGTAAGCGAAAGTCGCGCGTATAGCCGTGCGAAGTGCTGAGCAGAATCAAGTGTCGAGGTGATGCTTGTCAGTTTGCACAGACGCAGTAAAAACGCAAGCGGCGCCTGACTCCCGGACACCGCTTGCGGTTATTCAAATTTCATGTGAGTGGACTGGTCGAATTCAATTCTGGCATCTTGGGTTAGACGCTTTCGGTATTCTCGAATGGTAAAACCCCCAACCAGCTTGCCATTCCGTGTATACATCCAGTCGCTAACGGAATCTTTTAGAACAGCTATTCTTTGCCCTAGCATTACTTCTTTGGTGTGCTCGGGTTCATTGTCGATTTCACCATAAATAGTATCGCCTTTAACGGATAAGGCTTTGATCCAAATATGCTCCTTCATACTGCCACCTGTAAAAGCAGCTTTGATGCTAAAATACGCCAATGTGGTGTCCTTGCTCACCAATGCCGATACAAATTCATCAACAGCATTACGGCTATGCTGCATCGCGGTAACCATTCCTGGGTCATCAACTGAGACGTCGTACATATCAGAATTCTTACCATATCCTGATTGATTGCCGGAATGTTCGCAACTGAAAAAAAATGAAGCGGCAGCTCCGAAGATCAAATACTGATTCTTCAGGAGCTGCCGTAGCAATGGCAATTTATTCATGCTAGAAGTTCCGCTCGCCTTCTTCGCGTTTTCCGAGCATCACGGCGCCCACCATGGCTACCAGGAATAGCACCGAAGCCAGCTCAAAGGGCAGCAGGTATTGCTGGTAGAGCACCAAGCCGAGGCGGTTTACCATGCCAATCTGCGAATCAAACGTTGCGGCATCGGCGCCCACGGGGGTGACGTTGCGCAGAGCCGCAATGAGCACCAGCAGCAGCAGGCCCCCGGCCACGGCAGCGGTTACTTTGGCCAATGCCGGCTTGTGGGGCTCGGTGTCGGTGTTCAGGTTCAGGAACATAATCACGAACAGGAACAGCACCATGATGGCACCGGCATACACGATGATGTTCACGGCCGCCAGGAACTGCGCGTTCAGCAGCAGGTAGTGCCCCGAAATAGCGAAGAACGTCAGGATCAGGAAGAGCACCGAGTGAATGGGGTTTTTGGCAAACACCACGCCGAGGGCGCTAATCAGGGCTACAAACGCGAGGAAGTAAAACAGGGAAGTACCCACTAGAGTTGAGTTGACGAATTGTTGAATGGTTAAATGGCCAAATTGTTAAACTGTCGAATGGTCAAATTGCCGTCGTTATACGGCTAACAATTCGACAATTCAGCCATTTAGCAATTCAAAAGTCATTTAACAATTATTCCATGCCGGCCATGCGGCGGGCCAGGGCTTCGGCTTGTTCGGGCGTGAGCTGGATGCCGCGTTTGCTGCGGGCGCTCGGGTCGACGGGCTCCACCAGCCGGTCTTTGCCGTAGGTGAATTCGTCGCGCTCGAAGCGGGGCGGGGCCATCTTGTCGGCCTGCAGGTAGATGGCGGCTTTGGGGCACGCCTCCTCGCACAGGCCGCAGAAGATGCAGCGCAGCATGTTGATTTCGTAGCTGACGGCGTACTTCTCCTCGCGGTAGAGGCCTTCTTCGCCTTTTTTCCGCTCGCCGGCTACCATCGTAATGGCTTCGGCGGGGCAGGCCACGGCGCACAGGCCGCAGGCGGTGCACCGCTCCCGGCCTACCTCGTCGCGCTTGAGCACGTGCAGTCCGCGGAACGTGGGCGACATGGGGCGCAGCTCCTCGGGGTAGCGGATGGTGGCTTTCTTAGAGAAGAAGTGCTTGAGCGTGATGCCCATGCCGGTGAGAATAGCCGGCAAGTAGGCCCGCTCGGCCAGCGTCATGGGCTTCTTCTCTAAGTGCTTGGATCTATTGGTCAGTTGCATGAGAGGTCGGCGTTAGCCGCGAACTACGGTTCGCGTTTCGGTCGTCTGGGGCTTTTTCGCCGCTTCAATCTTCGGGTCTTTCGCGCCGAAGAACAGGATGCAAGCGCCCGTCACGAGGATGTTCAGGATAGCAATGGGGAAGAGCATCGTCCAGCCCAGGCGCATCAGTTGGTCGTAGCGGAAGCGCGGCAGCGTCCAGCGTACCCACATGAAGAAGAAAATGAAGAAGAATATCTTCGCGAAGATGGTGACGGTGCCCAGGATGGTCACCACGTTGTGGGCAAACAGCTCGCCCTGCGACTGGGTGAGCGTGTTGTATACCCAATGTTCGCCGGGGAAGCTGAAGCCGCCGAAGTAGAGCGTGCTCATCACGGCCGAAGCCACAAATACGTTGATGTACTCCGCAAACAGGTACAAACCCATCTTCATCGACGAGTACTCGGTGTGGTAGCCGCCCACCAGCTCGGTTTCGCACTCCGGCAAGTCGAAGGGCGTGCGGTTGGTTTCGGCGAAGGCGCACACACAGAAGATGATGAAGCCCAGCGGCTGGTACACGATGTTCCAAAGGCCGTTGTACTGCTGCAGCGTGATTTCGCGCAGGCTGAGCGTGCCGGTTACCATCAACAAGGCAATCAGGGCCATGCCCATGGCCAGCTCGTAGCTCACGGCCTGGGCGGCGGCGCGCACGGCACCCAGCAGGGAGAATTTGTTGTTCGAGGCCCAACCGCCAATCATGATGCCATATACACCCAGCGACACCACGCCGAACACGTAGAGCATGCCGATGTTGACTTCAATGGCTTGCAGGCGGATTTCGGTGCCGTCGCCGAAGATGAGCGTGTTGCCGAACGGAATAACGGCCGACGCCATCAGCGCCGTGGTCATGGCTAGGCAGGGGCCGAACACGAACAGCCAACGGTTGGCGCCGCTCGGGAAGAACTCTTCCTTGGTGAAGAGCTTCACGGCGTCGGCCAGCGGCTGCAGCAAGCCGAAAGGCCCGGCGCGGTCGGGCCCGACGCGGTCTTGCAGGAAGGCCGCCACCACGCGCTCGGCGTAGGTAGAATACGTGGCAATCAGCAGGGTAATGCCGAACACCGCCAGAATAACGAGACCTTGCCAGGCCAACAGGGGAATTTCCATTCGTTCGAGCTTGCGCGGTAAGCTATGAGCTGATGAAGCGTGGTAAAAGTAAGCGGAGCCGGAGCTAACGGGTTACTGGCGGCCGGCGCCGAGTTTCAGCGGCGGGTTGTTTTCCAGGTCGCGCACGGAGCTTTCGGGCAGGTCGGCAATGACTTGGGGGTTCACCACCGGCAGCTCGTAGTGGTTGGCCGAAATAACCGAGGTGCGGTCGACGTGCGCGGGCCCTTCGATGGTCCAGTCGGCGGTTTCTTTTTTCTCGAAGCGGCAGGTGTTGCAAATCCACTCCTTCACCTCGCCGTACTCGTCCTTGCGGGCCGTTACGCGCAGCACGTCCTTGCCCTTGTACCAGAGCACCACGCGCCCCGAGCACTTCTCATGCTCGCAGTTGCGGTGGGCATTCACGGGCTTGGTAAACCACACGCGCTGCTTGAAACGGAAGGTCTTATCGGTCAAGGCGCCCACCGGGCACACGTCGATGACGTTTCCGCTGAACTCGTTGTCGATGACGTTTTCGATGTAGGTGCCGATTTCGGCGGCGTCGCCGCGGCCCAGCACGCCGTGCACGCGCTTGTCGGTGAGCTGGTCGGCGGTGTACACGCAGCGGTAGCACAGGATGCAGCGCGTCATGTGCAGCTGGATGTAGGGGCCAATGTCTATTTTCTCGAAGGTGCGGCGCTCCTCTTCGTAGCGGGTGGTGGCCACGCCGTGCTCGAAGGCGAAGTTCTGCAAATCACACTCGCCGGCTTGGTCGCACACAGGGCAGTCCAGCGGGTGGTTGATGAGCAGCATTTCCACAATGCCCTTGCGCACGTCCAGTACCTGCTGCGAAGTGGTGTTTTCCACCACCATGCCGTCCTGCACCGGCGTCACGCACGAGGCCACCAGTTTGGGCATGGGGCGTGGGTCCTTGGCCGAACCGGCCGCCACGCGCACCAGGCAGGCGCGGCACTTGCCGCCCGAGCCCTTCAGCGGGGTATAGTAGCACATGGCCGGGGGCACAATGCCGCCGCCAATCTTGCGGGCTGCATTCAGGATGGTGGTACCGTCCGGTACTTCCACCTCAACGCCGTCGAAGGTTATTTTAGCCATTTTCAGAACTCCCGATGAGAGGAGCGAAAGGTCAGTTCAATCAGGTAAAGTTACGCCAGCACGCCTTGCGCCGGGTACACCGCGCCGGGTTGGGCGGCTTGCTTGGCGTGGGTTACGTGCCACTCAAACTCGTGGCGGAAGTGGCGCACGGCGGCAGCTACCGGCCAGGCGGCGGCTTCGCCGAGCGGACAGATAGTGTTGCCCTCGATTTGCTTGGCCACGCTCACCAGCAGGTCGATGTCGTGCATGTGGCCGTGGCCGTGCTCGAGGCGGTGCAGCACCTTTTCCAGCCAGCCCGTACCCTCGCGGCAGGGCGAGCATTGCCCGCACGACTCGTGGTGGTAGAAACGGGAGAAGTTCCAGGTGTTGCGCACGATGCAGGTCGTCTCGTCCATGGCAATGAAGCCACCCGAGCCGAGCATGGTACCGGTCACAAAGCCGCCGTCCGACAATGATTCGTAGGTCATCAGGCGGTTTTCACCGGCCGCGGTTTTCAGAATGAGGTCCTTGGGCAGAATCGGCACCGACGAGCCGCCGGCTACCACAGCCTTCAAGTCGCGGCCTTTCCAGATGCCACCGCAGTACTCGTCGGAGTAGATAAACTCCTCAACGGGTACACCCAGCTCGATTTCGTAGATGCCGGGGTTTTTCACGTGGCCGCAAGCCGAAATCAGCTTGGTACCCGTGCTGCGTCCCACCCCAATTTTGGCGTATTCCTCGCCGCCGTCGTTGATGATGGGCACTACGGCAGCAATGGATTCCACGTTGTTGACCACCGTGGGGCGGGCGTAGAGGCCCTGCACAGCGGGGAATGGGGGCTTGTTGCGCGGGTTGCCGCGCTTGCCTTCCAGCGACTCCAGCAGCGCGGTTTCCTCGCCGCAGATGTAGGCGCCGCCGCCGGGGTGCACGTGCAGATCAAGGTCGTAGCCCGAGCCGAGGATGTTCTTGCCGAGGAAACCGTTGGCGTAGGCTTCGGCAATGGCTTTTTCCAGGATGCGCAGCACGTAAAGCAGCTCCCCGCGGATGTAGATGTAGGAGGTGTTGGCGCCCAGCGCGTACGAGCTCGTAATCATGCCTTCCACCAGCAAGTGCGGCAGCTTCGACATCAGCTCCCGGTCCTTGAAGGTGCCCGGCTCCGATTCGTCGGCGTTGCACACCAAATGGCGCGGAATACCCTCCGGCTTGGCCAGAAAGCTCCACTTCATGCCCGTGGGGAAGCCCGCGCCGCCGCGGCCGCGCAGGCCTGACTTCTTCACTTCTTCCACCACCTCGTCGGGCGTCATCGTCTTCAGGGCCTTCTCCACCGAGCGGTAGCCGCCGTGTTTGCGGTATACCTCGAAGGTGTCGATGCCGGGGACGTTAATATGTTCGGTCAGTAGCTTGCGGCCCATGACGGTATTGGCTCAGGTTATTGTTGGGTGTGCTGCAGGCCGGTTTCTTCCCATGGAAGCAAGGGGCGGTGCACCAGGTTGCGCAGCTCATTGAGCATAGCGTCCACGGCTTCTTGGGTGTCGAGCTGCTCGTAGTACTTCTCGCGCACCTGCACGATGGGCGCCGTGCCGCAGGCGGCCAAGCACTCCACTTCCTTCAGCGTAAACAGGCCGTCGGGCGAGGTGCCGCCGACTTTGGCGCCGGTGATGCGCTCCAGGTTGGCGGTCAGCTCGTCGGAGCCGCGCAGCATGCAAGGGCCCGTGCGGCAGATTTCCAGCACGTGCTTGCCCACCGGCTTGAGGTTGAACATGGTGTAGAACGAGGACACCTCGTACACCTCGATGGGCAGGATGCCAATCGTTTCGGCTACCAAGTCCTGCACCTCGGGGCTCACCCAGCCGCCAAACTCGGCCTGCGCGATGTGCAGCAGCGGTAGCAGGGCCGACTTGCGGCGCTCGGCGGGGTAATGCGTGAACAGACGGGCAATTTCAGCCTGGGCGGCTTGCGAAAATTGCGGCTTTACGGTCGCGGTTGTCGATTCCATTCGCAGCAGATTAAGCGTCCAGCTCGCCGGCAATGACGTTCATGGAGCTCAGAGTAAGAATGGCGTCGGACAGCGTGGAGCCAACGACCATTTCGGGGTATGCCTGGTAGTAGATGAAGCAGGGCCGGCGGAAGTGCAGGCGGTAGGGCGTGCGCCCGCCGTCCGACACCAGGTAGAAGCCCAACTCGCCGTTGCCGCCCTCTACCGAGTGGTACACTTCGCCCACGGGCGCTTCAATCTCACCCATGATGATTTTGAAGTGGTAGATGAGGGCCTCCATGTTGCGGTACACCTCCGTTTTGGGCGGCAGGTAGTAGTGCGGCGCGTCGGCGTGGTAGGGGCCTTCGGGCAGGTTTTCCAGGGCCTGGTTGATGATGCGCAGGCTCTGCCAGATTTCCTCGTTGCGCACCAGGTACCGGTCGTAGGTGTCGCCGTTGGTGCCCACCGGAATTTCGAAGTCGAAGTCCTGGTACGAAGAGTAGGGGTTCATCACCCGCACGTCGTAGTCGACGCCGGCGGCGCGCAGGTTCGGGCCGGTGAAGCCGTAGTTCAGGGCGCGCTCGGCCGAAATCGGACCCACGTTGATGGTGCGGTCCATGAAGATGCGGTTGCGGTCGAACAGGTTCTGGAACTCGCGCATCACGGCCGGGAAGCGTTTCAGCCACACCCGCAGCTTCTCGATGGCTACCGGCGACAAATCACGCTCCATGCCGCCCACGCGGCCCATGTTGGTGGTCAGGCGCGAGCCGCAGACCTCCTCGTAGATTTCGTAAATGTTTTCGCGCTCCTCAAACAGGTACAGGAAACCCGAAAACGCGCCGGTGTCCACGCCCAGGATGCCGTTGCAGACCAGGTGGTCGGCAATGCGGGCCAGTTCCATCATGATGACGCGGATGTACTGGGCGCGCTTGGGTACCGTCACGCCGAGCAGCTTCTCCACCGTCATGTGCCAGCCCATGTTGTTGATGGGCGACGAACAGTAGTTCATCCGGTCCGTCAGCGGCGTAATCTGGTAGAAGGGCCGGCGTTCGGCAATCTTCTCAAAAGCCCGGTGAATGTAGCCGATGGTGGGCACGCCGGAAATGATTTTCTCGCCATCCATTTGCAGGATGTTCTGGAAAATGCCGTGCGTGGCCGGGTGCGTAGGGCCCAGGTTCAGAGTCGTCAGCTCCTGGCTGAAGTCCTCGGTGCGGGGTACCAGGGAGCCGCGCAACCGACGTTCAGTTTCGCGGGCTTCCTCGATGATTTTATGGGTAGCGTCGAGCGTGTCGTTCGTTGCCATGTCGAAGTTGTCATCCTGAGCGAAGCGAAGGACCTTATCACGTCCATGCTTTGCTGATTTACTGTTTCTGACGAAAGTGGCTTTGATAAGATGCTTGGCTTACGCCTTCCTGCGGTTCCTTCGTCAGCATGACAAATGGGTTTATCGGCCGAAGAACAAATCGGTTTTGTCTTCGCGGGTGCCGTCTTCGAGGGGGTATTCCCGGCGCATGGGGTGGTAGTCCATGTCCTCCACATTCAGGATGCGAATGAGGTTGGGGTGGCCGGTGAAGATGATGCCGAAGAAGTCGTAGGCCTCCCGCTCCATCCAGTTGGCCGTGGCGTAGATGTCCGTGAGGGTGGGTACTACAGGGTCGGCAATGGGAAAGAAGATTTTCAGGCGTAGCCGGATGTTTTGGGTGAGACTGTGCAGGTGGTACACCATGCCCAACTCGCGGCCTTCCTGCTCGGGCCAGTGCATGCCGCACATGGTGGTCAGGAAGTTCATCTGCAGCTGCTCTTCGCCGTGCAGCACGTCAATGATGTCGTGAATCCGCTCGCGGGTGGTAGTGACCGTAAGCAAGCCGTAGGGCTCCTCCACGTCGGTAAACGCGTCGGCGCCGAACAGCTCCTGCAGGCGGGCCAGCACGCGGGCGTTGGCAGCTGCGGTAGGATCTTGCTCGGCGGCCAGCTCCTGGGCGGCGGGGGATTCGTTGGATTCAGCCATTGGGGGTGAGCTGTTAGCTATTGGCTGTTGGCCATTGGGTGCTAGCTTATAGCCAACAGCCAATAGCTAACAGCTTACTTGATGTTGTAAGACGCCAGCAGGGCCTGGTACTCGGGGGTGTTGCGGCGGCGGAGGGACTCGTTTTTGGCCAGCTCCTGCACGCGCATCAGGCCTTCCAGCACCTGCTCGGGGCGGGGCGGGCAGCCGGGCACGTACACGTCGACCGGAATGATGCGGTCGATGCCTTGCAGCACGGAGTAGGTGTCGAAAATACCGCCCGAGGAGGCGCAGGCGCCCATGGCCAGCACCCAACGGGGCTCGGCCATCTGCTCGTACACCTGCTTCACAATGGGAGCCATCTTCTTGGCAATAGTGCCCATCACCATCAGCAGGTCGGCCTGACGGGGCGAAAACGACGGCCGCTCCGAGCCGAAACGCGAAATGTCGTAGTGGGCGCCCATGGTGGCCATGAACTCGATGCCGCAGCAGGAGGTAGCAAACGGCAGCGGCCACAGCGAGTTGGCGCGGGCAATGCCCACCACTTTATCCAGCGAAGTGGCAAAAAAACCGGCGCCTTCGAGGCCTTCGGGGGCGGCTACCGTTTTGATTTCAGGAACGCGGTTATCACTCATGGTGAAAAGTCTGGTTAGGAATAAGCTAAGCGGCAACCTTGCCCTTCCGAACACCAGCCGGAAAGCAAAGGTTTACCTGGGTCTAGCTTAGTTCTGCCACTTCAGAATGCCCTTCTTGATGATGTAGTAGAAGCCGGCCAGCAGCAGGCCCATGAACAGCAGCATCTCCACGAAGCCGGTGGTGCCTAGCTCGCGGAAGTTGACGGCCCAGGGGTACATGAAGATGACTTCCACGTCGAAGAGCACGAACAGAATGGCCGTGAGGAAGTATTTCACCGAAATCGGGGTACGGGCATTGCCCACCGACTCGATGCCGCACTCGAAGGACGAATCCTTCACTTTGGAGTGGCGCTTGGGCCCGACGAGGTGCGACACCACCATCGAAAACGCGACAAAGGCCAGTGCGAGGCCCAGTTGAATCAGAATCGGCAGGTAATCGGCCGGTTGGTAGGTGGCGGTGGTAGCTAACAGCATGGCGAAAGGGTGTTGCTGTTGAAAAAAGGCATTGGGGGGCAAAGGTAGGACGAAAACCGGGGGGGTGCAACGAATCAAAGGCCAATGCGGGCTTGATGCGTGCAGCTGCCGATTTTGGCGGGCGGCTTGGATAAGTTCTACGGAGAATAGCGGCTATCCGGGCCGGCCGTTGATAAACACAAAACAGCCGCTCCAGTTTCCTGCAGCGGCTGTTTCTCGGGGTTCCGGCGCAGCTTAGAAGCCGCCCTTCGCCTGGTTCAAATCCTCGTGGTTGTCCACACCCAGGAAGGGGTAGCGGTAGTCCACGGGCGGCACGAAGGTTTCCTTGATGGTGCGCGGCGACACCCAGCGCAGCAGATTCAGGATGGACCCGGCTTTGTCGTTGGTGCCGGAGGCGCGGGCCCCGCCGAAGGGCTGCTGGCCCACCACGGCGCCGGTGGGTTTGTCGTTGATGTAGAAGTTGCCGGCCGCGTGCACCAGCTTCTTGGTGGCCAGGTCCACGGCGTAGCGGTCCTTGGCGAAGATGGCACCGGTGAGGGCGTAGGGCGAGGTGCCGTCCACCAGTTCCAGCGTCTTCTCGAACTGCTGCGAGTCGTACACGTGCAGGGTCAGCACCGGGCCGAACAGCTCCTCGCACATGGTCACGTACTGCGGGTCCTTGGCTACCAGCACGGTCGGCTCGATGAAGTAGCCCTTCGACTTGTCGTAGCCACCGCCGGCCAGGATTTCCACGTCCGCGTCGTTCTTGGCGTTGTCGAGGTACTTGGCCAGCTTGTCGAACGACTTCTCGTCGATGACGGCGTTGATGAAGTTCGAGAAGTCCTCTACGTCGCCCATCTTGAACGATTTCAGGTCTTCCACGAGGTACTGGCGCACGTCGTCCCACAGGTTCGAGGGAATGTAGGCGCGCGAGGCGGCCGAGCACTTCTGGCCCTGGAACTCGAAGGCGCCGCGGGTAATGGCGGTGGCTACCTCTTTGGCGTTGGCCGAGTGGTGGGCCAGGATAAAGTCCTTGCCGCCGGTTTCGCCCACCACGCGGGGGTAGGAGCGGTACTTCGACACGTTCTCCCCGATGGTTTTCCAGATGCCGTTGAACACCCCGGTAGAGCCGGTGAAGTGGATGCCGGCAAAGTCGCGGTGCTTGAAAATGACTTCCCCGGCGGTGGGGCCGTCCACGAACACCAGGTTGATGACGCCGTCGGGCACGCCGGCTTCCTGGAACAGCTCCATCAGCACCTGGGCCGAGTAGATCTGGGTGTTGGCGGGCTTCCACACCACCACGTTGCCCATCATGGCCGGGGCGGCGGGCAGGTTGGCGGCAATGGAAGTAAAGTTGAACGGCGTCAGCGCGAACAGGAAGCCTTCCAGCGGGCGGTGCTCCAGGCGGTTCCACATACCGGGCGCCGACTCGGGCTGCTGCTGGTAGATCTGCTGCATAAAGTGCACGTTGAACCGGAAGAAGTCGATCAGCTCGCAGGCCGCGTCGATTTCGGCCTGGAACGCGTTCTTGCTCTGGCCCAGCATGGTCGCCGCGTTCAGCTTGGCGCGGTAGGGGCCGGCCAGCAGCTCGGCGGCTTTCAAGAAGATGGCGGCGCGCTCCTGCCAGGGCAACTCGGCCCACAGGGGGCGGGCCGCCAGGGCCGCGTCGATGGCCTGTTGCACGTGCTCGGCGGTGCCCAGGTGGAACTGGCCGAGGGTATGGCTATGGTCGTGGGGCGGGCTGATGCGCTGAGTATTGCCGGTGCGCACCTCTTTGCCGCCGATGTACATCGGAATGTCGCGCTCCTGCTTTTTGAGCGTTTTGAGCATCGCCTGGAGTTCGGCGCGCTCATGGGAGCCGGGGGCGTAGCCTTTTACCGGTTCGTTTTTGGGAGCAGGGACGTTGAAAAAGCCGTTGGCCATAACAAGGGAAATGATGGTTCGGGTTGGAGCGGGCAAAGGTAGACCACTGGTCGGAATCAGATGGTTTTGTTGGCCTTTGCTTCTGGATTTTGGTAGCGAGCAACTTGCGCCACTGCTCCGCAAAGCAGCAGGAGGAATCCCATGAGCGCGCCTAAAATTGAGAGGGAAGAAGCTGTTTCTCCTTCGTGGACTATTGTATCGTACCCAACAAGCTCACGGATTCGAAACGATTTCCTACCCAAAGTTTCTTTGTAAAGATTGTATGATACTTCATCCTTGACTGCCCGGTTTGAAGCAGTCCGTAGTTTTAAAAAGTAGCGTTGCCCTCTTCTATCATAGGTTTGATAATTACCTATGATTTGGGCATCGGTCAGCGGTTGTTGGCTTACTTGATACCAGGCCCACAATTCGGCGGTAGAAAAGCTAGCAAACACGAGGCCGATGATAAGTGACTGCACCACGAAAGCGCGTGAAGGCGTCATAAAAACGATTTCAACTCGCTCAAACAGCTGATTTCGTACGTCACCTCGGCGTTGTGCCGGCGCTTATCGGGATTGAAATACACCTGGTCGATGCCGGCGTTGTAGGCGCCCAGCACGTCGCATTCGAGGTTGTCGCCAATCATCAGGCTTTCCTGGGCGGTGGCGCCAGTGCGCTCCAGGGCGTGCTCGAAGATGCGGCGGTCGGGCTTCAGGCAGCCGCTGCACTCGCTCGTTACCACTTCCTGGAAGTAGTCGGTGAGCTGCGACGAGGCGAGCTTGACGAACTGTATATCCTTGAAGCCGTTGGTGATGAGGTGCAACGTGTACTTGCCGCGCAGGTAGTCGAGCACCTCGTGGGTGTAGGGAAACACGGCCGTTTTCTGCGGCAGCAGGTCGGTGAAGTCCTTGCTGATGCTGGCCGGTACTTCTTCCTCGGGCACGCCGAACTTGGCCAGGGTGCGCGGGAAACGGGTGCTGCGCAGTTGCTGCTGGTCGATTTTGCTGCTTTGGTAGAGGCGCCAGAGGCCGCTGTTCACCTCGCGGTACCGCTCAATAAACGCGTCGACGGTGAAGGTGCCGTGGCGGGCCAGGTCGTGGCGAACGAAGAGCGTGCGGAGCGTTTCGTCGGCGTTTTTCTCGAAGTCCCAGAGGGTGTGGTCGAGGTCGAAGAAGAGGTGACGGTATTTCACGGAAGCAGTGGAATCAATAGGCAAGCAACAACACTTGGGGCGAATCGGATACCAAGTGGCGGTTATTTTTCGATGAGCAGGCGTTTGACCGGGCGCCCCTGGCCCAAGTGCTCATGCACGATGTCGGCCACGTCGCGCGGCTGTACGTCGCCGTACCAAACGGCCTCGGGATACACCACCACGGCCGCGCCGTGACCTTTTTTGCAGTGCTTGCACACATCCATGCACCCCACGGCCTGCACCCTGTTCTTGCGCTTTTTACCACCAATGAGCAGGCTTTTCAGGTCCTGCTTTTTCAGCTCTTTCTTCAGGGCCTTGGCCACGTCTTTCCCAACCTCGCTTTTCTGGTTGGTGCAAATAAATAAGTGGTGCTGGTAATTCATGGTGCTTGTTCATCTGTCATCCTGAGCAGAGCGAAGGACCCTATCAAGCCTGGGAGTATCTGTTCAATGCAAGTCGTTAGCCTGCGAGAAGGTCCTTCGACTGCGCCTCAGGATGACAGCTCGGTCAAGATTGCGGCGTGCCGGTCCAGTGGCGGTTTTGCAGCTTGTACGCGGCCAACTCGCGGTTCGACCACAGCGTTTTATAAATCTGCTGGTCCTTCACCAGCTGCGCGTCGCGCTCCATGTAGCCGAGCTGCTGCTGCAACAGCTCGGCGTACTCGTCCTTGATGAAGTAGAACATCCAGTTGTCGAGGCGCCGAAAATTCACCAAACCCGCATTTTTCAGTTGCGCCAGTTGCCGGGAAACTTTGGTTTGGGTGAAATCCAGCACTTGCTCGAGGTCGGAGATGCACATTTCCTGGTTCCGCCAGAGCAAATGCAGGATGCGCACCCGCGACTCGTCGCCGAGGGCCTTGAATAAACCGAGCCCGAATGCAACGGAAAAGTGTTTGAGACGCATCTTTTGGCTGAACTGCGGGTTATGTAGCCGCCGGGCGGCTCCTTGCTCAAAGGTAAGCCGCCGGCGTCTGGCACCTTTCCCTGGCTCTGTGAAAGAGCCGTATCTTTGTTATCTGCAACCGCCTGACATGCCCTTGATTGCCCGTTTTCGTTTCCCGCTTGGCTTCTTGCTGCTCGTGCTGGCGGCTTTCCTGGCTTTGCCGCAGCACACACAAGCCCAGGGCCAGCGGCAGGTAGTGCAGTTCACGGGCATCGTGGCCACCGGCGACTCGCTGCTGGGCGTGCCCGGCGCGGCGGTGTTTGTGCCGAAAGCGGGCCGCGGCACCGCCACCAATGCCTACGGCTACTTCTCGCTGCCCGTGCTGGCCGGCGACTCCATCGTGATTCGCAGTCTGGGCTACCGCAACCAGTACGTGGTCATTCCGCCCGACTACCCGCGCCAGAGCTACTCCGTGATTGTGCAACTGAAGGAAGACGCCACCGTGCTGCCCGAGGTTCGCATCTTTCCCTACCTCACCGAGAAGGACTTCAAGCGCGCTTTCCTGGCCCTGGAGCTGCCCAAGGAGCGCGGCTCCCGCACGGCCGAAAACCTCAACGAGCAGATTCTGCGGCGCATTTTCCTGAACGCGCCCGTCACCAGCATGGCCAACTACCGCCAAACCATGCAGATGCAGCAGCTCGACCAGCAGCGCCGCTACGGCACCGCGCCCAACCCGTATTCCAACAACCCGCTGCTGAATCCTTTCAGCTGGCTGCAGCTCATTCAGCAGGTGAAAAACGGCGACTTCAAGAAGAAGGACTAGGGGAGAAATACCAGGAAAAACAGCTGCCATCCTGAGCAGCGCGAAGGACCTTCTCACGCCAGAACACAATTGTTCAGCGGTAAGAAGGTCCTTCGCGCTGCTCAGGATGACAGGTCTGTTTTTGGCCTGGCACATTGAGCTAGCGCGCAACCACCCGTGCCGTTTTGGGGTAAAGTTGAAGTGCGGCCGTATTGTGCCGCGGCGGGCTACCTTCCCCCGCACTTTCTCTGGTTTGCCATGGATACGAACCTTCCCAAATCCTCGCACCCGCGCCTGGTCATCATCGGCTGCGGCTTTGCCGGCCTGCGCCTGGCCAAGGCCCTTAAGCACGACCCCGTGCAGGTGGTGGTCATCGACCGCAACAACTACCACAACTTCCAGCCGCTGCTCTACCAGGTAGCCACCGGCGCGCTGGAGGCCGACAGCATTGCCTACCCCATCCGCAAAATCTTCGCCGGCCAGAAGAACTTCTTCTACCGCATGGCCGACGTGCAGCGCGTGGACACGGCCGCCAACACGGTGCACACCAACATCGGCGACATCCACTACGATTACCTGGTGCTGGCCACCGGGTCGCTCACCAACTTTTTCGGCATCGAGAGCATCGAGAAGAATGCCATGCAGATCAAGAGCATTCCGAATGCGTTGAACCTGCGCAGCTACATCTTCCAGAACTTCGAGAAGGCCCTGCTCACCGAAGACCCCGTGCAGCGGCAGGCCCTAATGAATATTGTGGTGGTGGGCGGTGGTCCCACCGGCGTCGAAATCAGCGGCTCCCTGGCCGAAATGCGCAAGCACGTGCTGCCGAAAGACTACCCCGAGCTGGATTTGCAGCAGATGCAGATTTACATCGTGGAAGCCGGCGCCGAGCTGCTCGGGCCCATGTCGCCGCAGTCGCAGCGCGACGCGTTTGAGTACCTCAAGGAGCTGGGCGTGAACATCCGGCTCAACACCAGCATCAAGCGCTACGAAGACTGCAAGGCCTACTACTCCGAAACCGAGTTTATCCCGACCGAAAACCTGATTTGGGCGGCCGGCGTGAACGGGGCCGCCGTGCCCGGCCTGCCCGACGCGGTGGTGGCCCGCAACAAGCGCATTACCGTCAACCGCTGGAACCAGGTGGAGGGCTTCACCAACGTGTTTGCCATCGGCGACGTGGCCAACATGGTGACCGAAGACATGCCCAAGGGCCTGCCCATGCTGGCGCCGGTAGCCATTCAGCAGGCCGACCACCTGGCCGAAAACTTCCGCCGGCTGGCCAAAGGCCAAACGCCCGTCGATTTCAAGTACCACAACAAGGGCGTAATGGCCATTGTGGCCCGCAACAAGGCCGTGGTCGATTTGCCGAAAGGACACTTCCGCGGGTTCCTGGGCTGGCTCACGTGGCTGTTTGTGCACCTGATGACGCTCGTGGGCTTCCGCAACAAAGTGGTGGCCCTCACCGACTGGGCCTTTAGCTACTTCAGCTCTGACCAAGCCCTGCGCCTCATCATCCGCCCCTTCAGCCGCCGCGACGTGAAGGACGACAAAGGCAAGAAAACCGCCGAGCATCAGGCTTCCACGCCGCAGTACAACCCCACGCCGCCCGCCATTCAGACACCGGCTGCATAATCCTCTCAGTTAACGAAAAAGCCCCGCCAACGTGAGTCGGCGGGGCTTTTTGCGGCCCTCATGGCAGCAGGCACTGGGCTATTTCGTGCTTTGCGTCGTGACTTCGTCGCCGGGGCAGGCGGCGGCCGAGATGTTGCAGAGCGTGTACGGCTTCATGTCGGCCGGCGCGTCGGCGGCCAGGCAATTGACCTCCGGCTTGGTGCCGCCGGCGCGGTAGGTAAAGTGCAGGGTGGTGCCCCGTTCGCTCAGCGTACCCAGGTCGGTGTAGGTGGCAATTACGTTTTGGTAGGTTTTCAGGCCCGTGCCGTCGGCGTCGTACTGAATGGTTTGGCCGCCAACGTTGGCGCCGCGCAACTGCACCAGCGTGCCGGCCATGCAGGTGTGGCCGAGCACGGTGCCGGTGGTGCAGGCAGGCTGCGGCGGCTTTTCACAGGTGGTCATGTCGCAGCTGGTAGCCAGGGCGGCCGTGGTGGCCAGGGAGGCGAGAAGCAAAGAAGTTTTCATGCAGAAAATGGGTAGGAAAAAGTACGGATTTGGGTAGAGGAGCCGCACGCCTTCCAATCGGTTGCAAGCCGGTGCTATTTTTTTCGCCGATGATGCTACTTCGTAAATTTGATAAAGAAGTACTACTACCATACAAAAGCCCTGCTTTCGGAAAAAAGCAGAGCTTTTGCGAAAGGCCAAATTACGGCGGGTGCTACCGCTGCAGTTTGCGCGTGGGCTTCACTGCGGGCTTTTTCACCATGGTCCCAAAGGCCCCTTTCTTCTCGAACGACTCGGCTACCTCGTCCTCCAAGGGGGTGCGCTTCACCACCGGGTTGTTGGCCCAGAACTCGGGGTCGTAAGTGGTTTTGCGGATTTCGTCGAGGTCCTTTTCCTGCAAAGCCGGCTTGCGGTAGGCCGCGCCGGGCGTGGGCGCATCGCCGGTGTCGAAGAAGAAGGTGTAGGCCGACACGTTCATGCGCTTGGGCTTCACACCGGGCCGGTCGATGTCGAAGGTGAGGGAGGTGTTGATGTGGTCGAGCGGCGACACCGGGCCGGGCGTGTTCTGAAACACGATATCGAACTCCAGCTTCGTGTTTTTGAGCGTATAGGTGGGGTTGTTAGCCGAGCCGGTGAACGTGGGCGTGGTGATGTGAAAGCGGGCCACTTTGTAGCTGTCCACGTCGATCCAGACGGTGCCTTTGGCGCGGTAGCTCTTGAGCTTGGGGCTGGTTTCGAAGCTGATTTCGGCCACGTCCCGGTCGCCCTGCTGAATCACGCCTACCAGCTCCAGAATGTAGTTGTCGGCGGCGTTGGGCGAGAGCAGCGCCAAGGACTTCAGGCTGTCCACGCGGGCGTCGTAGAGGCCGTAGGCGCGGGTGTAAAACGAGAAGTCCCGGAAATTAATGATGGCGTCTTTGGCCGCGTAGCGTGCCTGTGCCAACGAAGTGCCCTCGATGCGGGCGTTGCTCGACTTCACGTTCCAGATCATTTCCTGCAGCTCGGTGGGGTCGTTGTCGAGGCGGGTAATCTGGCGGTAGTAGGCCTTGCCGTAGAAGGGGCGGTTGTAGTTGGCCTTCAGGTGCGAGTAGGCCCGCGTGACCAGCGTAGCGGCGTAGCTCTTGATTTCCACCTCGGGCAGCACAATGTTGGCCGAGGCCAGCGTAATCTGCACCGGGGCATCCACGCTCGTCACCACCACCGAGTCGCGCTGGTGGCTCAGCTCCGATACCATGAGGGTGGCCGGCAGCGTGGGCACGCGCAGCGTAAACTCGCCGGTTGCATTGCTGGTGGTACCGGCCGTGGTGCCCTTCACGCCAATGCTGGTGAAGGGAATCGGCTCCTTGGTGTCTTTGTCGATGGTGACGCCGCGGATGAGGTACTGCGCCTGGGCCACGGAGGCCGAAAGCAGCAGCAGAAGCAGCATCGCGCCGAGTCGGGCGGCAGCGCGGTAGCGAAGAAGGTGGGTAAGCAGAGGCACGCGCGGGTGGGCTAGTGGCAGATGTAGAGCAATGGAAGGCGAAACTACGCGGGGCGTAGTGCTGCCTCAACGCTTTTCGGGCGGTAAAATTTCCCGAACGCTCAGAACCTCATTTCTCGGCCTCCTCTCTCAAAGTGAGGGAAAGCCACGGCGGCGCGTGCACCAAGGCGGTGTGCCACGGAGGTCGACTATCGTTGAAACTGGTTAAAACCGGCTTCTATTCGTAGCTATGCCGGTTTTTGCTGCACAATGCGCAGCAGCTCGGCTACCTGCGCGGTTAGCGCGGTGGGCTCATCGGTGGCGAGCAGGCGCGAGTCGATGCCGACGCAGGTGGCGCCGGCGCTGGCCCATTCGGTAAGCACGGCCGGGGTAGGCTGAATGCCACCCGTGACCATGATGGGCGCCAGCGGCAACGGGCCGCGCAGAATGCGCAGGTACTCCGGCCCCAGGTAGCTGCCCGGAAACAGCTTCACCAGCGTGGCGCCCAGGTGCAGGGCGTCATATACTTCGTTCAGGGTTTGGGCGCCGGGTAGCCAAGCCAGGTTGTGGCGCTGGCACACGGCCGCCACTTCGGCCCGCATGACGGGCTGCACGATGAAATCGGCACCGGCGGCAATGAACCGCTCGGCTTCGGCGGCCGTGAAAATGGTGCCCGCACCCAACAGCAGGTCGGGGTACTCGGCTTCCACAAACTGCTGGAGGTCGGCAAAGATGTCGAAGGCGTCGGGGCCGCGGTTGGTAAACTCAAAGAGGCGCACGCCGCCCGCGTAGCAGGCCGCCAGCACCTTACGGGCGTAAGGTTCGGCGGCGTGGTAAAATACCGGAATCAGCGGGGTGCGGCGGGCCTGTTCCAGGGCGTGCGCGGCAGTAAATCGGACCATAGACGGTGGAACGGCTGCACGGCCGAATGGTTAAATGGCTGGATGATTAACTGGTTGATTATTCCGATTCGCCAGAATGACCAGCCATTTAGCCATCCGGCCATTCAGCTATTTACTCACAACGCATATTCGGCCAGGGCGCGGGCCACGTCGTGAATGGTTTGGTCGTTGCGGAAGGTTTTGCTGATGGGCGCGGCCATGCCGCGCACCCAAATGTGCAGCTCCGATTCGAGGTCGAAGTGGCCGGTAGTTTCCATCGAAAACCGCTCGATGCTGCGGTAGGGCACGCTCAGCAGCTCGCGCTTCTTGCCCGTCACGCCCTGCTTATCCACCAGAATCAGGCGCTTATTGGTGAAGATAATCTGGTCGCGGATGATGGCGTAGGCGCGCTCCACCCGCTCGTCGGAGGCGAGGATGCGCAGCAGCTCCTGCTGGGTTTCGTTGATGTCGCTTTCCGAAGCGTTGCCGAGTAATGCGTCGAGGAGGCCCATGATGTCAGTTGCGAGTTACGAGATGTCAGTGTGGGGCTGTGAGGCCGAACGGAAAGTACGTCGAAAAACGGCTGCGCGGTACGCGCCGCTGCCCGCGCCTTGCCTTGGCACGACGGCTTGTGCGCGTTTGCAACGGGCATCGTGTTAAGCCACGACGGCTTCTTTACGTTTGCAACGGCCTCCTTGCCTTGACACGATGCCCATTGCGCGGGAGCAACGGCCTTTATGCCTGGACACGACGGCTTCTGCACGCGAGCAAATGCCATCGTGCCTTGACAAGACAGCCGTTGCAAACGTGCAGAAGCCGTCGTGTCATGACAAGTAGGATGTATCAAAGAAAAATTGCACTGTCCAAAGCGAAGGATAGGCCCGCTGCCTCTAACGATACCCATCGAGGCCGTTCGGCGCGTGCTTTGGGCCACAGCAGCAGCTGTTGCAACCGGTTGCAACGGCGGCTGCGCGTTTGCAACGGTCATTGCATCGGATTGCAATGGCCGTTGCTCGCGTGCAAGAGGCATTGCATCCGGTTGCAATGGCTTCTGCGCCGTTGCAACTGCCAGTGCAACCCGATGCAGAGGCTTCTTTTTGTTTGCAACGGCCTACTCATCGGGATGCAATGGCTTCTGCACGTTTGCAACGGGCATTGCATCCCGATGAGTATGATGTATCAAAGGAAATTTGCACGATTCAATGCTTTGTAGGAATGCGTATGAGTTTAAAACTACTGTTTCAAATTCGCCATTCATCACAGCCGTAACTTTTGTCTCCTCGAACTCTTCGCATGCTATACGTGAAGTTCTCAAGGTTGTAAAATAATGCATCGTGGATGGTTGGATCCTGCTCCTCAAAATGATCTAAGTGCAGTCCTTCAATACGCATGGTGTTAATGACAAATGGCACTAACCTGTATCCTGGAAAGCATTTTCGAATACTATCCTGCACTATCTGGAATGTGGATTCATATTCTTGATAAGGTGATGCGGTAATGGCATTTATGGAAGGAAAACGGACCGGGTATGTAGGCTCATCAGGATGCGGGATGCCTGAGTGTAGTACCAGCGTTGTTGAGTCGGCCCCATATATGGTGTAAAATGGACCAAGAAGGCTGACCGCAAAACGAAGCTCTGAACTATAGATACAATTGCCATTCTTCTTGTTGCTTAAAACCACATTGCCACTGAAACAGGGCCACATCAGATTGGAAGTATTTCTTATACGCTTTGCTGTTTGGTTCTGTAAATCCTTTTGAAAGCTTCCCCATCTGGTAGAATGGTTTTTTTGAATAAATATATTCTCATGTATTAGCTCCTGTATATCCTTGTTTGCAGGGTAGTTGTCGACAAAAGTCTCACTTCTTTTGGTGATGCGAACATCTTGTCTATTCACGTCTATACCTAACGGGTAGTATTTTTTTACTGCATCATATATAGGCCAATAATTAAATGTATCGTAATTGAAGGAGAATAAATTCTTCATTTTTGAGCGTGTGTAGTGTGTATTTATTAGACCTTCGTCGAAGGAAATGACAGCAATGCTATTGAGCGAATGTAGTGTTTGAAAGCAAAACAGCCCCCTTGTAAGGACAAGAAGGCTGTTGGTGTCAATAAGTAGATGAAAGAGCCTATTTACCTCCACCCGTGCTACCGCCGCCCACGCGCTGGGGCTGCTGCGACGACACGTTGCGCTGCTGCATGGGGTTGGGCGCGGCCTGTTGCTGCTGCTGAAACAGCTCGAAGCGCGACGGGGCCAGCTGGCGCGGGAAGGCGTTGTTGGAAAGGTCGGTGTCGGCCGTTTGCAGGAAGGGGTCGAGGGTGAAGGCGGCTACCGGCTTCTCGGTCACGAACACCTTGGTTACCTCGGCGTTGTTGCGGCGCCAGATTTCGGCCGGAATGTTCACCACTTCCTTGCTGCCGTCGGCGTAGGTCATCTGCACAATCACGGGCATCACCAGGCCGCCGAGGTTCTTCAGGTTCACCTGGTAGAAGTTCAGGCCCTTGCTCAGCGTTTCCTGCTGCTGGGGCGAGAGCGTGGCCACGTATTTCTGGTAGGCGGCCTTGTCGGCGTCGGTCACGGCCAGCGCGTCGAAGCCGTTGTAGAAGTCCTTCAGCTCGGGCTTGTCGTCGATGAGGGTCTTCTGAATGTCCTGCAGGTTGCGCTGCTGCGAGAGGCTCTGCGGGGCGGCGTTCAGCTCCTCGCGGCGGCGGGCGTTTTCCACCTCGGGGTTCTTCGAGTCGACCTTGTACCACTGCACGCCCTCGATGGCGAGGTCGGTGTGGTCGGTGCCGTAGAACCAGCCGCGCCAGAACCAGTCGAGGTCCACGCCCGAGGCGTCTTCCATGGTACGGAAAAAGTCGGCCGGCTTGGGGTGCTTGTAGGCCCAGCGCTGGGCATAGGTCTTAAAGGCGAAGTCGAACAGCTGCCGGCCCATCACGGTTTCGCGCAGGATGTTGAGGGCCGTGGCGGGCTTGCCGTAGGCGTTGTTGCCCAGCTGCAGCACGCTCTCCGAGTTGGTCATGATGGGGTTCTGCACGTTGCGGTCGGCGCGCATGTAGTCCACAATCTGGCGCGGTTCGCCGCGGCGCGAGGGGTAGTTACGCTCCCATTCCTGCTCGGTGAGGTACTGCATGAAGGTGTTCAGGCCCTCGTCCATCCACGTCCACTGCCGCTCGTCGGAGTTGATGATCATGGGGAAGAAGTTGTGGCCCACCTCGTGAATCACCACCGAAATCAGCCCGTACTTGGTGCCGGCCGAGTAGGTGCCGTCTTTCTCGGGCCGGTAGCCGTTGAAGCACAGCATGGGGTATTCCATGCCGCCAATCGAGCCGTGCACCGAAATGGCCACCGGGTACTGGTACGGAATGGTGTACTTGGAATAGGTGCGAATGGTGTGCGCCACGGCCTCCGTCGAGTACTGCCCCCACAGCGGGTTGGCCTCCTTGGGGTAGTACGACATGGCCAGCACCGGCTTGCCTTCTACCTGCGTGCCCATGGCATCCCAAATGAACTTGCGCGACGACGCCCAGGCGAAGTCCCGCACGTTTTTGGCCGCGTACACCCACGTTTTGGTGGCTTTGGCGTGGTTCTTCTCGGCCTGCGTAGCCTCGGCCTGCGTCACAATCACCACCGGCTTCTTGGCCGATTTGGCTTCTTCGAGGCGCTTACGCTGGGTGGCGGTCAGCACCTGGTCGGGGTTCTGCAGGGTGCCGGTAGCGCCCACCACGTGGTCGGCGGGGGCGGTAATGGCCACGCGGTAATCACCGAAGGGCAGGGTGAACTCGCCGGTGCCCAGGAACTGCTTGTGCTGCCAGCCGTTCACGTCGTCGTACACGGCCATGCGGGGGTAAAACTGGGCAATTTCGTAGAGCACGTTCTTGTCCTCGGGGAACAGCTCGTAGCCCGAGCGGCCGCCCAGCTTCAGGTGGTCGTTCACGTTGTAGTGCCACTTCACCGAGAAGGTAATCGACTGCTTGGGCGCCAGGGCCTGCGGCAAGTCGATGCGCATCATGGTGTAGTTGACGGTGTAGGGCAGGGTTTTGCCACCCTTCACGCGCACGTCCTCAATTTTAAACGAGCCGTCGAAGCCGGTGCGCTGGATGTATTCCAGGGCCTGAAACGAGAGCTTGTCCTTCAGCTCGGCCGTTTGGGTCGAGGCCGTCATCGAGTTCGGCGCGTAGATGTTGGCGTCGAGCTGCAGCCAGAGGTAGGTGAGCTTGTCGGGCGAGAGGTTGGTGTAGGTAATGTCCTCGGCGCCCGATATGCTCTGGTTGTCGTCGTTGAGCGACACCTTGATGTTGTAGTCGGCGCGCTGCTGCCAGTAGTCCTTGCCGGGCGCGCCCGAGGCGGTGCGGTAGGTGTTGGGCGTGGGCAGCTCTTGGCCGAGCTGGGCAAATTTGTCGGTGCCGGAATTGGTGCTTTGGGCCGAAGCCGGGGCCACCCACGGCCCGGCGAGGGCTGCAACCACGCCGGCAGTCAGGAGAAAGGGTAAACGCATACGGTGAGTGAGGAGCGAAAACAATGAGCTTCTAAGGTAGCGCGGGCACTGCGGCAAAAAGCAGCAACCACGGAGAGTTTCTACCAGAGAAAGACAAAAACACCGCCGGGGTGCAAGTGTTGCGCGGCTTGCCACCCCGAACAGCCTTTTTTGCGCGAAGAGTTTCGGCGGGCGAATATTTGGGCCTGAATGTCAGGGCAAAAGCCGGGTTTATGCACCAGTCAGCTGGTTCAGCAGCAGCACCACGGCAATACCGGCCGCCGCACCGCTGACCACCAGCACCCAGTCGCGGCGCGTGGCCCGGAAACCGCGCAACACCACAAAGCCCACCAGCAGAATGAGGCCCACAATCAGCAGCTGGCCCAACTCCACGCCCACGTTGAAGGCCAACAATTCCAGCACCGGCCGGGCATTCTGGCCCAGCAGTTCGCGCAGGTAGTTGGAAAAGCCCAGGCCGTGAATCAGCCCGAACACGGCGGCCAGCAGGTTGGCCCAGCCCAGCCACACGGGCGCTGGGCGGCGGGTGTCGTTGCGGCGCGGCTCGCGCGGGGCGCGCCAGAAATTGCCCAGGCAAGTGAGCAGAATGGTGATGGGAATGAGCGTTTCGATAACGGCCGGCGGAAACGCGACGATGCGCCGCGTGGCCAACGCCAGCGTGAGCGAGTGACCCACGGTGAAGCTCGTAACCAAGGCCACCACGCGGCGCCAGTCCTGCAGCACATACGGCGCGCACAAGGCCAGCAGGAACACGAGGTGGTCGTAGGCCCGCAGGTTGAAAATGTGGAAGAAGCCCAGCTGGAGGTAGGTCTGGAAAACGGACATGGCGCAAAAATAGCCCGTTCGACTGTTTACCAGCCGCCCACAAAAAAGCCCCGCCGGCGCAGTGCCGACGGGGCTTTTCAAGCAAAGCCCGCAGGCTTGCCCAGCTTATTCGTGCACGATGCGGCGGGTGTCGGTGCCGCCTTCCGTTACGAGGCGCAGCACGTACACGCCGTGGGGCAGCGTGCTCAGGTCAACCGTTTGCTGGGTGAGGCCCGAGCTGGCCGGCTTCACTTCCTGGCGGAAGACCACCTGGCCCAGGGCGTTTACCACCGTCAGTTGCACCGGCTTGCGGTAGCCAGTCAGCTCCACCGTCAGGCGGCCGTCGTGGGTCGGGTTCGGGTACACCTGCAGCGACGAGCCGGCCAGCGGCTTGGCGGCCAGTACCACCGTCACGTTCACCGCGTTCGAAGCTGCCGAGGGGCAGCCGCTGGTGCTGGTTGTTGCCACGGTATAGGGACCGTTTTGCAGGGGCGACGCTACCAAGTACGTCTGGCCCGTTGCGCCGGCCACCGGCGTACCGTTGAGGTAGAACTGGTTGCCCGAAGCCGCACTCGACGTCAGCAACACCGAGCCATTGGGCTGGGTAACGGCCGTGAGCGTAGGCGCCACCGGCGTGGGGTTTACCGTCACGCTGGTAGCGGCCGAGGTAGCCGTGCAGCCGCCTGCGTTGGTCACAATCACGCTGTAAGTACCGCCCGTGGTAGCCGAGTAGGTAGCCGAAGTGGCGCCGCTGATGGGCTGGCCGTTGAGCAGGAACTGGTACGTAGCGCCGGCCGAGCCGCCGAGGGCCGTCAGGGTTACCGAGCCGCCTTGGCAGAAGGTAGTCGAGCCGGTGGTAGTCAGGGAAGCAGTGGGCGCGGTGTTGATCGTCACCGTGGCCGAGGCCGTGCTGGCCGTGCAACCGCCGGATGCAGCAATGGTATTCGTCACGGTGTAGGTGCCGGGCGCGGAGGCGCTCAGGTTAATCACGCCGGTCGAAGCATTGAGACTCAGGCCCGAGGTCGAGCTGAACGTGCCGGCCGAGGCACCCGCGCCGAAGGTCGGTGCCGGGTTCGTGCCCGAGGTGCAGTAGGCCGCGCTGCCGTAGCTGAACGCAGCCAGCGGTGCCGTGGTAATGGTCACCGTCTGGGTGCTGCTGCTCCCGCAGGCACTGCTCACGGCATACGTCACGGTGTAGGTGCCGGGCGTGGAAGCGGCCAGGTTGATGGCGCCCGTCGAAGTATTCAAGCTCAGGCCCGAGGTTGAAGAGAACGTACCGCCGCTGGTACCCGACACCGTGGGCGTGGGGTTCGTGCCGCTCACGCAGTACGTGCCCGAGCTGTAGCTGAAGGCAGAGGACGCAGCCGGCGTGATGTTTACGGTAGCGGTAGCCGTGCTGGCCGCGCAACCACCCGAAGCGGCAATGGTGTTGGTCACTGTGTAGGTGCCGGGCGTCGAGGCGGCGAGGTTAATCACGCCGGTCGAAGCGTTGAGGCTCAGGCCCGAAGTCGACGAGAACGTACCAGCGGAAGCGCCCGTGCCAAAGCTAGGCGTAACCGTACCGGTAGAGCCGGCGCAGTACGTAGCACTGGGGTAATTGAAGGCAGCCAGCGGAGCCGTAGTGATGGTTACGGTTTGGGTGCTGGAGGCCGGGCAGGCACCGCCCACGCTGTAGGTGACCGTGTAGGTACCCGGCGTCGAGGCGCTCAGGTTGATGGCGCCCGTCGAAGCGTTCAGGCTTAAGCCGGAGGCCGAGCTGAACGTGCCGCCCGAAGTGCCCGACACGGTCGGGCTGGGGTTGGTGCCGCTCGCGCAGAACGTGGACGTGCTGTACGCAAAGCCCGCCGTGGCCGGAGCCGTGATGGTAACGGTAGTAGTACCGCTACCAGCGCATGCGCCGCTGGCGGCGTAGGTCACGGTGTAGGTACCGGGCGTCGAGGCGGCGAGGTTAATCACGCCGGTCGAAGCGTTGAGGCTCAGGCCCGAGGCCGAGCTAAACGAGCCGCCGCTCACCGACGTGGTGGGCGTGGGCGTGGTGCCCGCGTTCTGGCAGTACGTCGAAGCACCATATGCTACCGTCGGCGTCGTGGCCGGAGTCACCGTCACGTTCACCGCCGCCGATGTTGCGCTGCAGCTACCAGGGTTGGTGACCGTAACCGTGTAGACTCCAGCCGTGCTAGCCGAGTAGGTAGCCGAAGTGGCGCCGCTGATGGGCTGGCCATTCAGCAGGAATTGGTAGGTAGCACCCGAAGCACCCCCGGTTGCCGTCAGCGTTACCGAGTTGCCTTGGCAGATGGTGGTCGAGCCACCGGCAGTCAGCGCAGCATTCGGTGCCGCCGTAATGGTGACGGTCGTGGTGGCCGAGGCGGCGGCACAGCCGCCGGCGGCGGCAATGGTGTTGGTGACGGAGTAGGTGCCGGGCGTCGAGGCGGCCAGGGTAATCACGCCGGTCGCGGCGTTCAGGCTCAGGCCCGAAGCGGAGCTGAACGTGCCGGCGGAAGCGCCCGTGCCGAAGGCCGGCGCCGGGTTCGTGCCCGAGGTGCAGTAGCTGGTGCCAGCGTAGCTGAAGGAGGCCAGCGGGGCGGTGGTAATCGTCACCGTCTGGGTGCTGGAGGCCGGGCAGGCGCCGCCCACCGCGTAGGTGACGGAGTAGGTGCCGGGCGTGGAGGCGGCCAGGTTGATGGCGCCGGTCGCGGCGTTCAGGCTCAGGCCCGAGGCCGAGCTGAACGTGCCGCCCGCGGTGCCCGACACCGTGGGGGTGGGGTTGGTGCCGCTCACGCAGAACGTGGAGGCCGCGTAGGCGAAGGCGGCCGAGGCCGCCGGGTTCACCGCCACCGCCACCGCCGACGACGTCGCGCTGCAGCTGCCGGGGTTGGTAATGGCCACCGCGTACGAACCGCCCGTGGTAGCCGAGTAGGTAGCCGAAGTGGCACCGCTGATGGGCTGGCCGTTCAACAGGAATTGGTAGGTAGCGCCCGAGGCGCCACCGCCCGCTGTCAATACTACCGAGCCGCCTTGGCAGAAGGTGGTCGGACCGCCCGCTGTGAGCGTGGCCGTGGGAGTTGCGTTGATGGTAACGGTGGTCGTGGCCGTGCTGGCGGCGCAGCCGCCGGAAGCGGCTACCGTGTTCGTCACGGTGTAAGTACCCGGCGTCGAGGCCGCCAGGTTGATGGCCCCCGTGCTGGCGTTGAGGCTCAAGCCTGAAGTCGACGAGAACGTACCTGCCGCCGAGCCACTGGCAATGGTCGGCGTGGGGTTGGTGCTGGAAGTGCAGTAAGCCGCGCTAGCGTAGCTAAAAGCCGCGGCCGGTGCGGAGTTGATGGTTACGGTTTGGGTGCTGGAAGCCGGGCAGGCACCGCCCACGCTGTAGGTGACCGTGTAGGTACCCGGCGTCGAGGCGCTCAGGTTGATGGCGCCCGTCGAAGCGTTCAGGCTTAAGCCGGAGGCCGAGCTGAACGTGCCGCCGCTGGTACCCGATACCGTGGGGGTGGGGTTGGTGCCGCTCACGCAGAACGTGGAGGCCGCGTACGCAAAGGCTGCGTTGCCGGCGTTGCTGATGGTGACAGTAGTGTTGCCGCTGCCGCCGCAGGCCCCACTCGTCGTGTAGGTCACGGTGTAGGTGCCGGGCGTAGAAGCGGCCAGGTTGATGGCGCCGGTCGAAGCGTTGAGGCTCAGGCCCGAGGTCGAAGTGAACGTGCCGCCGCTCACCGACGTGGTGGGCGTGGGCGTGGTGCCCGCGTTCTGGCAGTACGTCGAAGCGCTGTACGCCACTGTCGGTGCCGTGGCCGGGGTTACCGTCACCGCTACCGCATTGGAGGTGCTGCTGCACGAGTTGGGGTCGTAGGCCACCACGGTGTAGGTGCCGCTGGTAGTAGCGTTGTAGGTGTTGCTGCTAGCTCCCGCAATCTGCACCCCGTCGCGGTAGTATTGCAGCAGGAAGTTCGAGGACGCCGTAGCCGTCAGCGACACAGAGTTGCCCTGGCAAACCGTCGTTGGACCGTTGGCGGCCAGCGTTACGGCTGGCGTGCCATTCACGGTAACAGGTATGGCCGCCGAGGTGGCGCTGCAGTTCGCGCCGTTGGTCACCCGGACCGAGTAATTGCCGCTGCTCGTTACAGTTGCAGAGTACGTCTGGTTAGTAGCGCCGCTGATGGGCTGACCATTCAGCAGGAATTGGTACGTCAGTCCGCTGCCCGAAGGCCCGGCGCTCAGATTCAGGGTGCCCTGCCCGCAAAAGCTGGTGGAGCCGTTGGCGGAAATGCTGGCCGAAGGCGTTGGCGAAACGGTAACCACCGCTTCGGTGGAAGCTACCTGCCGGCTGTCGGGCGTAAGCACAACGGCGCGGTAGCTGGTAGTAGTGGCCACGTTGGTGTACTGGAACGTGGTGCTGGTGCCGCTGACGTCTTGAAAGCCACTGCCCGTGTTGATCTGGTACTTGACAATCGTGCCGGTGTAGCCGCTCAGCGTGAGCGTTCCGGAGTTAGTGCCTGAGCATACCGTGGTAGAACCGCTCAGCGTGCCGCCCTCGGGCGCAGTGGTTTGAGCCCAGGCCGTGGGGAGAGAAAGCAGAAAGAAAACTGCAAGAAGGGTGTGGCGCCAAACACGCGCGGCCACGGGCCGTGCAGTGCTCTTCAAGATGGTGCGCCCCAGGAAAACGGTGGGTAGGGGTTCGCGCATACAGAAATGAGTGGGGAAGGGTAAGTGGAAAAGCGAAAGGGGCTTTGCGACTTGGATCAGGAATAGTATTTATCACATATTCCTGTGCACTGCCAAGGCCATAGCCACAGCGCCTCCTACGCAGCCTGCCGCGCCAGGTAGGGCCCAACTCCGATTTTATTTTTATTCCTTCCCCAAAAACCTTCGTCCCCAGCCGGCTACGGCTCAACCCGAGCAGTTGTGCGAAGCCCAAAAGCTCGTTGACAATAGCACTACGGCGCCAACGCGCTTGCCATTGCCCGAACGTCCACGAGGTTTTCTGCGGTTGCCTTTTTTGCCGGTCATACTGCTACTTCACCACGTCATTTGCGAGTTGACATTCCCAATGGCCAGATCAACGCCTGAGTAGCAACTAGAGCGGACAGCAACAAAAAGCCCCGTTAGCGAAGTGCTAACGGGGCTTTTTGTTGGTTGAACCTCCTGCCATGTCGCCGCTCAGGCAGCAGCACAAAGGCGCAGCAACTACTCGCTGATGAGGCGGCGGGAGTCGGTGCCGCCTTCGGTGACGAGGCGCAGGGTGTACACGCCGCGGGCCAAGGCGCTCAGGTCGACCACCTGCGGGGTCGTGGCCCCCGAGGCGGCCGGGGCAACCGAGGTGCGGTACACCACCTGCCCCAGCGCATTGAGCACCGTGAGGTCAACGGTTTTCTTGTAGCCGCTCAGCTCCAGGGTAAACCGGCCGTCGCGGGTGGGGTTGGGGTACACCTGCAGCGACGAGCCGGCCAGGGGCTTGGCGGTGGCCGTCACGGCCTGGGCCAGCGAAGGCGCCGAGGCGCAGCCCTGGGCCGAGGTCACCACAACGGTGTAGTTACCGTACTGGGCCGCGGCGCTGACGGTGTAGGTCGGGCCCGTGGCGCCGGGGATGATGGCCCCGTTCAGGTACCACTGGTTGCCCGTGGCGCTGCTCGAGGTCAGCGTCGCCGTGCCGGGCGCGCCGTAGGCGATGCTCACCGTCGGGCGAGCCGGCGCCGGGTTCACCGTCACCACTACCTGGTCGGTGGCCGAGCAGCCGCCGGCGTTGGTCACCGTCACGGTGTAGGTTTGCGTGATGGGTGCGGTGCCGGTGTTGGTGAGCGTCGCGGTGGGGTTGGCCGCGGTGGCGCTGCTCAGGCCCGTTGCCGGGCTCCAGGCGTACGTGGCGTTGGCCGTGGCCGCGGCCCCCAACGAAGCCGGGGTGCCCGAGCAGACGATGGCGTCGGCGCCGGCATTGGCTACGGCGGCAGGCGCGATGGTCACCGCGGCCGTGGCCGTGACGGCGGCGCAGCCGCCGGCGGCGGCCACGGTGTTGGTCACGGTGTAGGTGCCGGCCGTGGAAGTGGCCAGGTTAACGGCGCCCGTCGTGCTGTTGAGGCTCAGCCCGGCGGTCGAGGAGAACGTACCGGCGGAGGCGCCGGCGCCGAGCGTGGCGGCCACCGTGCCGGTGGAGCCGGCGCAGTTGCCGCCCATGGCCGGGTAGCTGAACGCGGCCACCGCCGGGGCGGTTATCGTGACCGTGGCCGTGCCGGTTACCGCGGCGCAGCCGCCCGACGCCGCTACGGTGTTGGTCACGGTGTAGGTGCCCGGCGTCGAGGTCGAAGGCGTGATGGCGCCCGTCGTCGCGTTCAGCGTCAGGCCCGCCGTCGAAGAGAACGTGCCGGCCGTGGCGCCCGTGGCCAGCGTGGGCGTTGCCGCCGCGCTGGCCGAGGTGCAGTACGAGGCTGCAGCGTAGCTGAAGCCCGCCGTGGCCGGTGCCGTAATGGTTACCGTAGTCGTGCTGGTCACCGCGCCGCAACCGCCGGCGGCGGCAATGGTGTTGGTGACGGAGTAGGTGCCGGGCGTCGAGGCGGCCAGGGTAATCACGCCGGTCGCGGCGTTCAGGCTCAGGCCCGAAGCGGAGCTGAACGTGCCGGCGGAAGCGCCCGTGCCGAAGGCCGGCGCCGGGTTCGTGCCCGAGGTGCAGTAGCTGGTGCCAGCGTAGCTGAAGGAGGCCAGCGGGGCGGTGGTAATCGTCACCGTCTGGGTGCTGGAGGCCGGGCAGGCGCCGCCCACCGCGTAGGTGACGGAGTAGGTGCCGGGCGTGGAGGCGGCCAGGTTGATGGCGCCGGTCGCGGCGTTCAGGCTCAGGCCCGAGGCCGAGCTGAACGTGCCGCCCGCGGTGCCCGACACCGTGGGGGTGGGGTTGGTGCCGCTCACGCAGAACGTGGAGGCCGCGTAGGCGAAGGCGGCCGAGGCCGCCGGGTTCACCGCCACCGCCACCGCCGACGACGTCGCGCTGCAGCTGCCGGTGGTTACTACTACCGAATAAGTCCCACTAGCCGTTACGGTGGCCGAGTAGGTAGCCGAGGTAGCGCCGCTGATGGGCTGGCCGTTCAACAGGAATTGGTAGGTGGCGCCGGTTACTGGCGTGGCAGCCAGCTGAAGCGTGCCCGAGCCGCAAAAAGTAGTGGCCGAAGTAGCAGTCAGCGTAGCCGTTGGAGCCGGATTTACCGTCACGCTCACCGGGGCCGAGTACACCGTACGGTTGTCCGCCGTCAGAATAACTGCGCGGAAGGTGGTGGTGGCCGTGAGGTTGTTGAAGGTATACGTAGCAGCCGTGCCGCTGCCGGTTACCGCTGCAAATCCACTGCCGGTATTGGCTTCGTAGCCGGTGATGGTGCCCGCGTTGCCAGCCAGCGTGATGGTGCCGGTGTTGGAGCCGGCGCAAACGGCGGCAACCGAACTGCTAAGCGTGCCGCCTTCGGTGTTGGCCAGTACAAAGAAGTCGTTGCCGGGCGTCAGGTTCTGCGTCGATGCAATGCCCGTAACGGGCGTGGTAACGGCCGCACCACCGATGGAAGCATACAGGCCGTTGGCTGTGGGAGCCTGAGCTACCACGGCGGTAGCCGGCGCGCCAATCACGTCGTCGGCACCGTAGCTGAGTTGCACGGTGGCCGTAGCGGGCAGGTTAGCCGTGTTTTCCAGGCGCACGTAGCGGGTCGGGTTCAGGCTCGAGAGCGGGCCAGAAACCGTGCCCCCCGTGGGGCCGCTCACTACCGTGGCAGTGTAGGTCTGGTCGGCACTGTTGGTGATGCCGCCGAGTAGTACCGGACGGAAACCGGCCGCGTCGCCCACGGCGAAGAGGCGCGACACCGCCGTGGCGCTGTTCACCGTGATGCCCAGCGGCCCTTTTACATAGGCCGTGGCCGAACCCGCCGGCATAACCGTGGTAGCAATGCCGCTGATGAGCTTATTGGTGGCCGAAGTCGTTACGATACCTGCCAACAATCCAATGGAGCTAGCCGAAGTCGAAGGCCCGACAACCGTCAGGTTGCCGCCCGCCAGCGTTACGCCTTGCGGGTTGTTGAAGTCGGCATAGTATACCGTGCGCGAAGCCGGGACTTCCACGCCCGTCGTGCGCGGGGCCAGTTCCGGGTTGTAAATCAGGTACAAGCCGCTGGTCGCCACGTCGAAGGTCGGGGCCACGTCGAAGTTGCCGGCCGAAGAAGTCGGGTTGGTCAGGCCAAAGGAAATAACCGCCAGGGCCGTGCTGCTGCTCTGCACCGTGAGGTTGTTGGCGTTGATGACGTTGCCGCGGAACATGGCCACGTTGCGCGTCACAATGGGTTGGTTCAGCGTCACACCGGTGCTGGCGTTCTGGAAGGTCACCTGGGCCAGCGGGGCCGTTACCGTGCCGGTGCCGCCGAAGGTCTGGGCCGTGGTGCCTTGGAAGTACAGGCGGCTGCCGGTGGCCGAGCCCGTCAGCGTGCCGTTGTTGGTGATGGTCGCGCCAAGCTGCAGCAGGATGGTCCCGTTCAGGTTCAGCGTCGTGGTCGGGTTAATCAGCACCGTGCCCAGGGGGTTGGTCTGCCCGGCCAGCAGCACGCTCTTGGGGTTGGTGGTGTTGTCGATGGTCAGGTTCGGCATATTGCCGCGCATGCGGAAGTCGAAGTTGGTGGCCGTAGCCGCCGTGCCCGCATTCACCGTGCCGCCGGTGAAGTTGTAGGTAGCGCCCGCCACGTAGTAGTCGAGCGGGGTGGTAGCGGTGCTGCGCTGCACCAGGTTGATGTTGCCGCCCGAAATGGTGGTGGCCCCGTTCACGCCGAAGGAAGGCGTGCCGGAGGTGTTGCCCACGGTGCTCACGTTGATGGTGCCCCCGCTCATGGTGAAGGTCATCGTGCCGGTGACCTGGGTGGCGCTGGTGAAGTTGGTAAAGCGGCCGACCGTGCTCAGCGTGCCGCCTTCCATCGTGTACACGGCGTTGGCGCCGAAGTTGATGGAGTTACCAATGGTGTTGCCCACGTTGAAGGTGCCGCTGGTGATGCGCAGCAGGCCGTTGACCGTGGGGGAGCCCGTCTGCGAGGCGACGGTGAAGTTGGGGTTGTTCAGCCAAAAGCCGCCCGTGGCCGGAATGATGTAGGAGGCCGCATTGCCGAACACCCGGTTGTTCAGGGTGGCCGTGCCCGAAATCTTGAGCGTACCCGTCATGTCGTCGGCGGGCGTGGTGCCGGTCGTGCGCGTAAACAGGAAGCCGTCGGTGGTGGTAGCGCTGCCCTTCACCGACAGCGTCGGCAGGTTCATGTCCACCACGTCGGCCCGCACCGATTTGGCCAGCGACATGGTTTGCAGGTCGGTGGTACCGGTACCAGTGAAAGTGGCGTCGCCTGCGCCGCTAAAGCGCAAGTCCGAGCCGATGCTGCTGCTGGCGCTCAGGTCCAGCGTGCCGTTGTTGGTTACGCTACCGGCTACCGTCAGCGAATACGCCGTGGTGGCCGAGGTTTGCAGGGCGCCGGTGTTGGCTACCGTCAGCGATGCGCAGGCCGCTGCTACGTCCAACGTAACGGTGGCGCCGGCTACGATGGTCACATCGTCGGTGGCCGCGGGAACTACGCCGCCCGCCCACGTGGTGGGGGCGCTCCAGTTGCCGCCTGTAGCCGTGGAACTAACGGCGGCGGTGATGTTGCGGCGGACGGTTGGCACGTTGCGCACAATCGGCGCAGCCGTGCGCTCTTGCAAGGGTGATGCGAGCTGCAATTCCCGGTTGGAAGGCACCGCGCCCTGCGCAGCCGGTCGCTGCTGTGCCTGAACGCTTACCAGGGGCAACAGGCCCAGCGCCGTCAGTAGCCACGGACGCGCGCACGCTGTCCGCAACGCAAACGAATTCCGTGTTCGATCAGAACGTAAAAAGTTGGTCATAGAAGAAAAGTGAGGAAAAAGGAAACAAGGGAAACGGGCAGCTTGGCCAGGGTAAACTGGTCAGAATATCAGCAGGAAAGAAACTTCGGGGCGCATGGCCTTATGCAGACAAGACAAGCAAATCAGAACAGAATCAGACAATCGAGAACCGAAATATACAATTATCAAAGATGCTTAAAATTGGTGAGTAGTAGCACTGAATTTTCAATTCGCCGCCCGGTTTTTTTGAATGTTTTTCGAATCGTATGAATGTGGCGGGCTGGCGGGTAAAAGACCTGTTTCCAGCTTGCTTGATGCTCTAAACACACAACGCCCCGCCGGCAGTGCCGGCGGGGCGTTGTGCAGAGGGCG
>NZ_VTWU01000011.1 GCF_008727865.1 Hymenobacter busanensis
GGTGGGCAGCCGCCGGCCGCGGCTGCCCGGGCCGGGGCTTATGCGGCAGCTAGCCAGCTGAGCTCCGCCGCGCGGTACTGCTGGCTCACTTCGTCTTCTTCGGGCACCAGCTCCACCACCCGGGCCGGCGCGGGAGCGGCCACCGGCTCGCCTTCCTCGACCACGCCCAAAATCAGCTTGGCGGCGCGCTGGGCCTTGCTGGCCGCCTGCAGCACCAGCTTTTTATCGTTTTTCAGACGCTCCAGCCAGGACTGGATGTAGGCCACGGCATTGGTCTCGGTCTGGGCCGTGTCGAGCCCGGCCGCGGCGCAGAGAAAGGAAGCGCCCATCTCGGCCGTCAGCTCCTCGCGGGCGTAGCTGGCCGAGCGCTTGCCTTCGCCGGCGGTCAGGTCAGGCCGGTCGAGCCGGGAAGCGTGGCCCGTGCTGTGGGTCAGCTCGTGAAACAGGGTCGCGTAGTAGCCTTCGGCGGTAGTGAAGGTGGCCCGCTCCGGCATGTTTACCAGGTCGAGTGCCGGGGAGTAGTAGGCCCGCTGGTGCAGGTGCTCGATGGCCGGTCGCCCGTCCCAGTTGCGCACAATGGCCTCGGCCGCCTCAATGGGCGTGTGCGCGTGGCGTTCCACCGCGGGCAGCACAAAGTCAATGTTTTCGATGTCTTCTACCGAAAACACGGTGTAGTACTTCAGGAAGGGCGTTTTTTCTTCCTTGCCGGTTTGCTCGTTCTCGCGTACCGACACGTTGTAGTACACCACCGGGTGCCCCTTTGCGCCCTTGCGCACGTTGCCGCCCAAGGCCAGGGCCTGCTTGAATGTTAAAAAGAAGGGCAGCGCGCTGCTGAAGTGCAGCAGAAAGGCGTTGATGCCCGTGTAAGCTGCGCCGGTCGCGTAGTTGCGGGGCAAACCATACACCGCGTTCCAGGGCTTGCGCCACGGAATGATGCCGCCTTCCAGCGCGGCCACAATGCGGTCGGTCACAATCTGGTACACATCGGGGCGAGGAGTGGCGGTACGGGCGGCGGGCTTTCGGGTCTTTTTCATGATAAAGCGCTGTTTCCGTGGGCGTTCATTAGACTTATTAAACGAAAATTACACCCGTAAAATTTTCTTTTTGCTCTATATTTTATATCTTTTTGCTCCTTTTTAAACAACCTTCTTTCCCCAACTGCCCCTTTGTGGCTGCGTTAAAATACGGGGGTGACAACAGGTTAAAAACCACTTTTTATAAGCGGTAGCGTTGTTTAATGAGCCGCCGGTCAGTCAGCTTACCTGGTCGGTTTAAGGAGGTGCGTGAACGGGTAACACCCGCGGTATTGCCGGTAACCTTCCTCAACTTCTGGCTACAATTTTTAGCCTTGTTTCTACTAATTTTATTAGCAGCACGTATTATTGTGGCCACGCCTATGCTACACCACCCATGCGCAACGTCGAATTAATCCCGGTCCACGACTCCCAAACCCCGTTTTTGCTTCCCCTTTTCAGCTGCAGAGTGTCCGCCGGCTTTCCCTCGCCGGCGTCCGATTACACCGATGAGCTATTTGACCTGAACCGCCTGCTCCTGCGCCACCCCGACGCTACGTACCTGGTGCGGGTAAGCGGGGAGAGCATGAAAAACGCTGAGATTCACGAGGGCGACCTGCTGGCCGTGGACAAGCAGATGGAAGCCGATCACAACCACATCGTGGTGGCCGTGGTGGACGGGGAGTGCACCGTCAAGCGCTTGGTGTGCGAGCATGGCACGTGGTGGCTCAAGCCAGAGAACCCCGACTACCAACCCTGGGAGATTCACGATGCGGGCGCCGTGCGCATCTGGGGCGTGGTGACCCACGTGCTGCACGAGCTGGTTCCCGGCAAACTCGCGGCCTTGCTGCGCACCCGCGACTAGCCATGTACGCCCTGGTCGACTGCAACAACTTCTACGTTTCCTGCGAGCGGGTCTTTCAGCCCCGGCTCGACGGCCGGCCCGTCGTGGTCCTGTCGAATAACGACGGGTGCATCATTTCCCGCAGCGCCGAAGCCAAGGCCCTGGGCCTGCAGATGGGCGAGCCCTACTTTCAGGTCAAACCCCTGCTGGAGCAGCATCACGTGGCCGTGTTTTCCAGTAACTACGCCCTCTACGGGGACATGTCGCGCCGGGTGATGTGGTACCTGAGCCAGGTGGCGCCGGCGGTGGAAATCTACTCCATCGACGAGGCGTTCCTGGATTTGCACGGCCTGGAACGCTTCGTGGTCCGCAGCCTGGACACCTTTGCCCGCACCGTGCGCGCCAACGTGCTGGCCCGTACCGGCATCCCGACCTGCGTGGGCATCGCCCCTACCAAGACGCTGGCCAAGCTGGCCAACCGCCTGGCCAAGAAAAACCCGGAGATGGGCGGGGTGTGTTACCTCGACACCGCGGAGCGCCGCCGCTGGGCCCTGGAACAGGTGGCCGTCGAAGACGTCTGGGGCATCGGCCGGCAGTACGCCCAAAAGCTGTATGCCGCCGGCATCAGCACGGCGGCGGGGCTGGCGGCCTGCTCCGAGGCCTACGCCCGCAAGCACCTGGGCGGGGTGGTAGGCGCCCGGCTGGTGCGCGAGCTGCAGGGCTACCCCTGCCAGGGGTTGGCCCCGAGCGAAGACGGGACCTTGTCGCGCCGCACGCTGTGTTGCTCGCGCACGTTTGGCCGGCCGCTCACGGCCTTTCCCGACGTGGCGGGTGCCGTCAGCGCGTTTGCCTCCCGGGCCGCTGAGAAGCTGCGCCGGCAGGGCGACGCAGCCCACCTGATGACCGTCTTTCTGAGCAAGAGCCGCTACGGCCTGGAGCCGCCCCCGTATTCCTGCTCCGCCGTGCTTACGCTGCCCGTGGCCACCAACGACACCATCGAGTTGGTCCGCTTTGCGCGGGCGGCGCTCAAACGCCTCTGGCAGCCGGGCAACCGCTACACCAAGGCGGGCGTGATACTCGACGGGCTGGAGCCGGAAGGCCAAACCCAGCTCACGCTGTTTGAACCCGCGCCGGTTTCGGAGAAGCGCGCCAAGCTGATGGCCGAGTTGGACGCCCTGAACCGCCGCTTTGGCAAAGGCACGGTGAAGCTGGCGTCGCTGGTGTTGCCGCCGGGCAGGGCGCAAGCGCCCTGGGAAGGGCAGGCGCAGTGGCGCACGCCGCAGTACACCACGCGGCTGGAAGATTTGCTGCTCGTTGGGTAAGAGCCACCACCTTTCTGATTAGCCGAACACGGCAGTTGGTTCGACTTAGACAAGCTATTCATGGGACCCGGGGGCCCAGGCCAACTACTTGGAACTGGCCCCACCGTGACGGTGGGCCACGACTTGTACCGCACCCTCGGTGGCTTCGTAGAGGTGGCCGGTGCCTGGGATACCCGCGCCCTGGTCCGTCACGCTCAACGGCGGGCCCATCTGGCGGGTGAGCGACAACCTGCAGTTAGACCTGGGCATCAACCTGGCTCTCACCCGGGCAACCGAAACCAGCTATGTCCTTGAGTGCAGCTTCCGGAGCTGAGCGGGCGCCCCCGCCGGCGGGGAACCTTTGTCTGCTTCTGCCGGTACAAGCGGTAGCCGACTATTTCCGCTGGTCGTTACCTTTGCCCCGATGCGCTTTCTGGCCCTGTTTTTTGCCTTCTACTTCGCCTGCCTCTCGACGCTGACCTGCGCCGACGGCGAAGTGGTGTGCAAAGACGCCAAGCAGACCACCGTGGCCGCGACCCCGCACACCGACTGCGACGCCGGGGCCCTGGGCGACTGGTGCTCCCCGCTGTGCCAATGCCACTGCTGCGGCGGGGCCGTGGTGCCGCTGGCGCCCCTGCCGGTCCTGGCGGTGGCTCCCGCAGTGGTGTGGCCCAAGGCCCTGCGCCACGCCCCCATGCGGGTGGGCACCCCGACCCGGACCGCCGGGGCCGTGTGGCAGCCGCCCCGGGCCTAACCCTTCCTTCTACCCTGCTGACTCCCTTTGGGTAGCTCGTGTGCATGCCGTGCGCCCGGGCTGCTGGCCTATACCCGTCGTGGTATAGCGCCCAGCGAGTATAGCCGCGGCTTCTGCCCGTACCGGGCCCGGAGCCGTGGGCCAGCAGGTCGTAACCGAAGTGTTAGACCTAACCCCCAGCGGCATGTTTGACCGGCTGATTCATTTTTCCATTCACAACAAGCTCATCATCGGGCTGCTGACCCTGGTGCTGGTCGCCTGGGGCGGCTACTCGCTGAGTCGGCTGCCCGTTGACGCGGTACCCGATATCACCACCAACCAGGTCGTTGTCTACACCGTGGCCCCCTCGCTGGCCGCCGGCGACATTGAGCGACTCGTTTCCTTCCCCATCGAGCAGAGCGTGGCCACCATTCCCGGCCGCGAGGAAGTGCGCTCGTTCTCGCGCTTCGGCCTCTCGGTGGTCACCATCGTCTTCCAAGACAAAATCGACATCTACTGGGCCCGGCAGCAAGTCGCCGAGCGCCTGCGCGAAGCCGAAAGCCAGATCCCTGCCGGCATCGGCCGGCCCGAGTTGGCGCCTGTCAGCACCGGCCTGGGCGAGGTGTACCAATACCTGGTGCACGCCAAGCCCGGCTACGAGAAGCGCTACGACGCCCGCGAGCTGCGCACGATTCAGGACTGGATTGTCCGACGCCAACTGCTGGGCACGCCCGGTGTGGCCGACGTGAGCTCCTTCGGCGGGCAGCTCAAGCAGTACGAAATTGCTTTGGACCCCGCCCGGCTCCGTTCCCTGAACGTGACGGTGGACCAGGTCTACCAGGCCGTGGCGCGCAACAACCAAAACGCCGGCGGCGCCTACATCGACCAGAAACCCTCGGCGTACTTCATCCGCACGGAAGGCTTGGCGGAGAATGCCGCCGACCTGGGCAACATCGTCGTGCGCAACACCCAGGGCGGGCTGCCCGTGCTGGTGCGCGACGTGGCCGAGGTGCGGCTGGGCTCGGCGGTGCGCTACGGGGCCATGACGCGCAACGACGAGGGCGAGGTCACCGGCGGCATCGTGCTCATGCTCAAGGGGGCCAACGCCAACGAGGTCATCAAGGCGGTGAAGCAACGCATGGAAACCGTGCGCAAGTCCCTGCCGGCGGGCGTGACCGTCGACGTGTACCTGGACCGCTCCGACCTGGTGGGCCGCGCCATCCACACCGTCAGCAAAAACCTCATCGAGGGCGCGCTCATCGTCGTGTTCGTGCTGGTGCTCTTCCTGGGCAACTGGCGCGCGGGCTTAGTGGTGGCCTCGGTGATTCCGCTGGCCATGCTCTTTGCCATCAGCCTGATGCGGCTGTTCGGCGTGTCGGGCAACCTGATGAGCCTGGGCGCCATCGACTTCGGTCTGATCGTCGACGGGGCCGTCATCATCGTGGAGGCTATCGTGCACCGGCTGCACGCCGGGCACGCGCCGGGCCACGCGGCCGGCGGCCGGCTCACGCAGCAGGAGATGAACGACGAAACCTACCAGGCCGCCTCGCAGATTCGCTCCTCGGCCGCTTTCGGCGAAATCATCATCCTCATCGTGTACCTGCCCTTGCTCGCGCTGGCCGGCATCGAGGGCAAGATGTTCCGGCCCATGGCCGAGACGGTCGCCTTCGCCATTCTGGGCGCCTTTATCCTGTCGCTGACCTACGTGCCGATGATGTCGGCGCTGGCCCTGAGTCGGGAGACGCAGTACCAGCTCAACATCTCCGACCGGATGATGCGCTGGTTGGAAGCGCGCTACCGGCCCCTGGTGACGTGGGCTCTCGGACACAAAGCCGTCGTGCTGACCACAGCTGTGGCCTTGTTTGGGGGCGCGCTGCTGCTGTTTCGCACCCTGGGTGGCGAGTTCATCCCGCAGCTGACCGAGGGCGACTTCGCCGTGGAGATGCGCACGCTCACCGGCTCGTCCTTGAGCTACACCGTCGACAAGAGCCAGCAAGCCGCCGCGATCCTGAAACGGCAGTTTCCGGAGGTCAAGGAAGTCGTGTCCAAGATTGGCGCGGCCGAGATTCCCACCGACCCGATGCCGGTGGAGGCGGGCGACGTGATGGTCATCCTCAAGCCCCAGAACGAATGGACCTCGGCCCGCACCCGCGAGGAGTTGGCGGAGAAGATGGCCAAGGCGGTCAGCGTCATTCCCGGCGTCACCTTCGGCTTCCAGCAGCCCATTCAGATGCGCTTCAACGAGCTCATCAGCGGGGCCAAGCAGGACGTGGTGCTCAAAATCTACGGCGAGGACCTGCAGCAGCTGGCCCTGTACGCCCGGCAGGCCGCCGCCCTGGTACGCCAGGTGCCCGGCGCCGAGGACGTGTACGTGGAGGAGGTGACCGGCCTGCCGCAGATCGTGGTGAAGCTGGACCGCAACCGCATGGCCCGCTTCGGGCTGAACGCCGACGACGTGAACCGCACTGTGCAGACGGCTTTTGCCGGGCAGAGCGCCGGCCAGCTCTTCGAACAGGAACGCCGCTTCGACGTGGTGCTGCGCCTCAAACCCGAGCTGCGCCAGAACATCAACCACGTACGCCAGCTGCTCATCGCCGCGCCCTCCGGCGAACAGGTGCCCCTGGAGCAGGTGGCCACGGTCGACCTGCAGGAAGGACCGAACCAGATCCAGCGCGACGACGCCAAGCGCCGCGTAACCGTGGCCTTCAACGTGCGGGGCCGCGACGTGGAAACCGTGGTGCAGGAGCTGCGCAGCAAAGTGGACCGGCAGCTGAAGCTCGCCCCGGGCTACTACACCACTTATGGCGGCCAGTTCGAGAACCTGCGCCAGGCCACCGAGCGCTTGAGCGTGGCCGTGCCGGTGGCGCTGGGGCTCATCTTCCTGCTGCTGTTTTTCACCTTCCGCTCGCTCAAACAGGCGGCGCTGATTTTCACGGCCATTCCGCTCTCGGCCATCGGCGGCGTGGTGGCGCTGTGGCTGCGCGGCATGCCCTTCAGTATCTCGGCCGGGGTGGGGTTCATCGCCCTCTTCGGGGTGGCGGTGCTCAATGGCATCGTGCTCATCGGCTACTTCAACCAGCTCAAAGCCGAGGGCGTCACGGACCTGCGGGAACGGATTCTGCGCGGCACCGAAGTGCGTCTGCGCCCGGTGCTGATGACTGCAACGGTGGCCTCGCTCGGTTTCCTGCCGATGGCGCTGGCCCAATCGGCCGGGGCCGAGGTGCAACGCCCCCTGGCTACGGTGGTCATCGGCGGGCTGGTCACGGCCACGCTGCTCACGCTGCTGGTGCTGCCGGCCCTGTACGCGTTGTCGGAGCGTAACCAGCCACAGGCAGCACCGCAGCCGGCCGCTGCTTCGCCCGTGCCTGCCCCGTTGCTGGTGTTGCTGCTGCTCGGGGGCAGCTTGCTCAGCGTAGCTCCCGCTCGGGCGCAGAGCCCCCTCACGGCGACTCAAGCCGTGAACCAAGCCCTGCAAGCCAACGGCACGGTGCAAGCTGCGCAACGCTCCTTGGAAGCGCAGCAGGCCCTGCGCCGGACCGCGTACGACGTCGGGCGGACAACCATCCTGGGCACCTACGGTCAGATCAATTCGCCCGAGCGCGACAACGTGCTGAACGTCGCGCAGTCCCTGGCCCTGCCGGGCTACTACAAAGCGCAAGCGGGACTGAGCCAGGCGCAGGTAGCGGGCCGCGAGCAGCAGCTCGCCCAAGTACAGGCCGAACTGCGCCGGCAAGTCCGCCGCAGCTACGAGCAGGCGGTGTACGCCCGCCACCGCCTGCGCACCCTGCGCGGGCAGGACAGCATCTACGCCGAGTTCCTACGCTCGGCGCAGTTGCGCTTCAAGACCGGGGAAGTGGCCCGGTTGGAGCCGGCCAACGCCATCATCCAGCAGGGCGAGACGCAGAACCTGCTGGCCCAGAGCCGGGCCGACCTGGTCGTAGCGCAACGGCAGCTGCAGGCGCTGCTGCAGGCCGCGCAGCTCATCTTGGTGGCCGACAGCACCCTGCACTTGTTGCCCGTTCCGGCGGCCGACACGGCCCTGCTGGCGGCGACGCCCCAGGCCCGCGTGCTGCGGCAGCAGCTGGCGGAGCGGCAAGCCGAAACCCGCCTGGAACAAGCCCGGGGACTGCCCGATGTGACCGTGGGCTACACCAACCAGTCGCTGCGCGGCACCTACCAGGAGGGCGGCCGCGCCGTGACCTACGGCCCGGGTGACCGGTTTCACAGCGTGCAGGCCGGCGTGGCCATCCCTTTGATCCGGGGTCCGCAGCGGGCCCGCGTGCAGGCGGCCAAGCTGCAGGAACAGGTGGCCGCGGCTACCTACCAGCGCTACCAGGCCGAAGCCGCCGCCCAGCTCGACGAGCTGCGCACGCGCCTGCAGGAGCAGCAGCGCCGGGTGCAGTTCTACGAGCAGACGGCGCTGCCCCAGGCGGCCGTCATCGTGCGCCTGAGCCAGCGGGCCTACAAGGCCGGCGAAACCACCTATTCCGAGTTGCTGCTCAACCTGGAGCGCGCCCTGAGCGTGCGCACGGCTTACCTCGACGCCGTGCTGCAGCACAACCAAACCGTCATCGACCTGGACTATTTACTCGGCACCGCCGCGCAGTAGCCCGCTTCCCTTACAATTATGCATAAGCTAGCAACCCTGGCGCTGCTGCTGGGCCTGACCCTGGCCAGCTGTGGCGCCGACAAACGATAAGTCGCTGAAAACGAATCCGCTGAAACGAAGTCGAAAGGCAAGGCAGGGGGCGGCCAGGCCGAGCAAGCCACCGATCTGGTGACGCTTACCCCGGCCGAGCAACAAGCCGCGGGCCTGAAAACGGGCCGGGTGCAGGACCGGCCGATGAGCTCGGGACTCGCCGTGAACGGCACGCTCGATGCCCCGCCGGAAAGCAGCGTCTCCATCACCGCCCCGCTCGGCGGGTATGTGCAGAGCACGGAGTTGCTGCAGGGCACCCGCGTGCGCCAAGGCCAGGTGCTGGCCGTGCTGCGCAACCCCGAGTTCGTGACCCTACAAAAGGAGTACCTGGAGCTGCGCAGCCGGCTGAAGTTCGCCAAGGCCGAGCTGGCCCGGCAGCGGGAGCTGTACGAGCAGGAAGTCGCGCCGTTGAAGAACTACCAGCGCGCCCAGGCCGAGGCCGAAGCGCTGCAGGTGCAACTCAGCGCGCAGGCGGCCCAGCTGCGCATCGCCGGGCTGACGGTGGGCGGCGCCATCGTGCCCACGGCCGCGCTGCGGGCGCCCCGGTCGGGCTTCGTGCGGGCCGTGAACGTGACCGTGGGCCAGAGCGTGACGGCCACCGAACCGCTGTTTGAAATCGTCGACCCGGAGCACCTGCACGTGGAGCTGGTCGTCTTTGAGAAAGACGTGGCGCGGGTGCAGAAGGGGCAGCTGATCCGCTTCACGCTGGCCAGCGACTCCGTCAGCACGCCGCGGGAGCGAACGGCGCGCGTGTACCTGGTCGGCAAGGCCATCCGCGAAGACCGCACGGTGCTGGTGCACGGCCACCTCGACCAGGAAAACGATCCGGCGCTGCTGCCGGGCTTGTACGTGCGCGCCACCATCGAAACCGGGCGCAGCAACGCCACGACGTTGCCCGACGGCGCGCTGGTGCGCTTTGTGGGGCAGTACTACGCCTTCGCGGTGGAAGCCCCCGGCCGCTACCGCATGGTGCCCGTGACCCCGGGCCGTAGCGAAGACGGCTACACCGAGGTGCAGCTGCCGGCCGGCGTGCCGGTCAGCACCACCTTCGTGACGGACGGGGCGTACTCGCTGCTGGGCAAGCTCAAGAACGCCGAAGAGGAAGAGTAATCCCACCATTCCCGTTGCCATGGCTCACCCACTCGAAGGCCTCTTGATTGCGAAGCAAATCGCACCCACGGCCATGCGCCTGCTCGTGTTGGAGCTGCTGCAGCGCCAACCCGCCGCCGTTAGCCTGGCCGACGTGGAGCAGGAAATGGAGCACGCCGACCGCATCACGCTGCACCGCACCCTCAAGACTTTTGCCGACAAGGGCCTGGTGCACCGCATCGAAGACGGCAGCGGCGCCGTCAAGTACGCGCTCTGCGAGGAGGCATGTGCGCCCGGGCAGCACCACGACCTGCACGTGCACTTCCACTGCCAGCGCTGCCAGCAGACCATCTGCCTGCCCGACGTGGCCATTCCGTCCATCCAGGTGCCGCCTGCGTTTCAGGTGCAGGACATGGGCGTGGTGCTGAAAGGGCTCTGCGACCGATGTGCCGCCCGCTGAAACAATGCAATACCGTTGCACGGCCCGGGGCGCTAGGTTTGCCTGTGTTACCGGCCGTGCCCGCCACCGACGCCTGCTCATGCTCGAACTCCTCACCGGCACCTTCCTGCTCAGCCTCTTGCACGCTGCTATCCCCAACCATTGGGCACCGGCTTTGGCCGTCGCCCGCGCCGAGCGGTGGCCGTTGCGGCGGGCCGTGGGGGTGACGGCCGTGGCAGGGCTAGCGCACGTGCTGAGCACCGTGGGCATCGGGCTGGCCCTGGGGCTGCTCGGTTGGCGCTTGTCGGCCCGGTTCGAGCACGCGGCGGCGTGGATAGCTCCTATGCTGCTCATGGCCATCGGGCTGGCGTACGCTTTCTCCGGTCCCGGGCACACGCACCCCGACCCGCCGCCGGTCCGGACGCGTGGTTCCCGGCGGGTCGTGCTCGGGCTGGCTGCCACCATGTTTCTGGCCCCTTGCCTGGAAATCCAAACCTTTTTCCTGACCGCCGGCGCCCACGGCCCCCTTATGCTGGCGCTGCTCATGGGGCTCTACTTGCTGACGACCCTTACGGCCATGTGCACGCTGGTTTCCTTGGGCTACCGCGGCCTGCACCGGCTGCCGCTGGCCGGCCTGGCCCACCACGAGCGGCGGCTGACCGGCGCGGTCCTCGTGCTGGTGGGCGTCGCCGGCTTCTTCGTGCACTGGTAGCCTGCTGGCGACCTATGCCTTCCTTTTTCCTTGTATCTACTGCTGAGTTCCCATGCCTGATCCTTCATCCCAGAACCTCAACGAGGAGCTGAACACCGCCAAGCAGGTGCTGCCCGAAAACGTGGGCGCCCTCACCCGCGAGCAGCTCACGCCCGGCGCGGCTACCTCCCCCGAGGGCCACGACGTGCCCGGCCACGACCACCGCGGCCACCACCATCCGCCCGGCAAGCGCGTGGTGGACCTGGCCGGGAAGCCTGCCGACAGGCACGCCGGTCACTCCCACGACCCGGGCGAGCTGGACTTTGACGAGGAAGACGACCACGACCACGGGCCGGCCGGGGCCAACCCCTACCTAACGCCCGGCATCAGCCTGGCGCTGTTGCTCGGCGGCATCGTGCTGGACTATTACAAGCCGGGCTTTTTCACCGGCTACGTTCGCTTGGCTTGGTACGGGGTGGCCTACCTGTTGGTAGGCTGGAAGGTGATTCGCTCGGCCGTGCAAAGCATCCCTTCGGGCAACGTCTTCAACGAGTTTCTGCTCATGAGCATCGCCACCATCGGGGCCTTTGCCATCGGCGAGTATGCCGAGGGCGTGGCCGTGATGCTCTTCTACACCGTGGGCGAGCTGTTCCAGGACGCGGCCGTGAACCGGGCCAAGCGCAGCATCAAGGCCCTGCTGGAAATTCAGGCCACGGAAGTCGGCGTGCTGCGCGGCGGCCAGCGCCTGGTGCTCGACCCCAAGGAAGTAGTTGTCGGCGACGTCATCGAGGTGAAGCCCGGCGAGAAGGTGGCCCTCGACGGGACGCTGCTCTCGGCGCGCGGCACGTTCAACACGGCCGCCCTCACCGGCGAGTCGGTGCCCCAGACCAAGCAGCAGGGCGAAGCGGTGCTGGCCGGCATGATCAACCAGGACACGCTGAGCCAGATTACCGTCACGGCCGGCTACCAGGATACCAAGCTGAGCAAGATTCTGGCGCTGGTGCAGGACGCGGTGGGCCGCAAGGCCAAAACCCAGCAGTTCATCACCAAGTTTGCCCGGGTCTACACGCCCATCGTCGTGGGGCTGGCCGTGCTGCTCACGCTGCTGCCCTACTTCTTTGTGCAGGACTACGTGTTCCGCGACTGGCTCTACCGGGCGCTGGTGTTCTTAGTGATTTCCTGCCCCTGCGCGCTGGTTATCAGCATTCCGCTGGGCTACTTCGGCGGCATTGGGGCTGCTTCCAAAGTGGGCGTGCTCTTCAAGGGCTCGAACTTTCTTGACGTCATGCGCGAGATTGACACCGTGGTGATGGACAAAACGGGTACCCTGACCAAGGGCGTATTTGCCGTGCAGCAGGTAGTGGCCGCCCCTGGCCAGGACCCGGCCCGCTTCACGGCCCTGGCCGCCGCGCTCGAAGCTAAATCCACCCACCCCATTGCCCAGGCCGTGGTGGCCTACGCCAAGGGTAGCGGCACGGCCCTAGCCGTGGACAACGTGGAGGAAATTGCCGGCCACGGCCTGCGCGGCCGCGTCGACGGGCTGGATGTGCTGGCTGGCAACACCAAGCTGCTCAACAAATTCAGCGTGGCCTACCCCGCCGAAGTTGACCAGCTGGTGGACAGCATCGTGGTGGTGGCCGTGGACGGCCAGTACGCCGGCTACCTCACCGTGGCCGATGAGCTGAAGGAAGACGCTGCCCCAGCCGTGCAGGAGCTCAAAGCACAGGGCATTGGCACGGTCGTCATGCTCTCCGGCGACAAAGACACCATCGTGCAGCGCGTAGCCCGGCAGCTGGGTATCACCGAAGCCCACGGCGGCCTGCTGCCCGAAGACAAGGCCGCCCACGTTGAGCGCCTGAAAGCCGCCGGCAAGCGCCTGGCCTTCGTGGGCGATGGGGTAAACGACGCGCCGGTAGTGGCCCTGGCCGACGTGGGCATTGCCATGGGCGGCCTGGGCTCCGACGCCACCATCGAAACCGCCGACGTGGTGATTCAAACCGACCACCCCAGCAAGATTGCCACCGCCCGCCGCATTGCTGGTGCCACCCACCAGGTGGTGTGGCAAAACATCTGGCTGGCCTTCGCCGTGAAAGCCGTGGTGCTGGCCCTGGGCGCCGGCGGCCTGGCTACCATGTGGGAAGCCGTGTTTGCTGACGTGGGCGTGGCGCTACTGGCTATTCTCAACGCCGTGCGCATTCAACGGATGAAGTTTTAAGCCATGAACACGTTGTTTCTTCCTGCCCGCTTACGGCCACATTATCAGGCCGAGATGGATGCAGCGCGGGCGGCCTATGCACGTCAGGACCCGGCAGCCGCGTTTCACCACCTGGAACGGGCCCACATCCTTGGGCAACGCTGGGCTTGGCCGCACACGCAGGTGCACCTGCGCATGCTCCGGCACGGCATACTCATCGGCAATGGCCGCGAGATACGTGGGCAACTGCCGCGTATTTTATTCGGCTTTCTCGGCTCACTCGTGGGCCACGTTCCGACTGGCAACACCGGTGGTGCCAACGTGAAGGCCGAGCAGCCAATGCCGATTCCGGCGGACTTGCAGCAGCTGCTCAACTCAGGCAGCCAGTGACTTTCGGATCTAGTGAATAGGAGTGAAATTGTTGGAGCTAACGCATAAGGCAGTGTACTGGTAAGGCTGCTGGCGCCAATCGCCGAACTTCCGTATAACTTCGCAGAGCCAGCCTTGGCCACTTCAGAATGAAAGCAATGGGTTTCGACAACAGCATTTCCCAGCGTCTGCGCGCCGAACGAGGCATGCGTACCGGCGGCGGGAACCCACTGCTGCGGGTGGACCCGACGCATCCACGGTACCCGCTGGGCCTGGGCGAAGCAGTGGAGTGGTTCGCTGAGCCGGTGGTTATCGGCTGGTACGCCTCGCAACCGCAGCTTCCGCTTTTGGCTGTTGGGTTGAGCAATGCGATTCGGCCGGTTGCCCTGGAAGGGCTCGTGGTTCAGTTCGCCGACGAAAACAGCCCGCTGCTGCTGTGGGCCAAAATGCAGAAATTCGGCCAGCCCAGCCCGTTCATCTTGAATGAGGCCGGGCTGGCCAAACTTCAGCAACGCTACCAGCTGCGGGTCCTCTAGCGCCCGAACTCCCGAATACTCAGGCCCGCCTGCTGGCAAAGCCGTTGCAGGTCGGCTGGCACATCGGCAAGGCGCCAAGCCACGATGCATTCCACGTCCTGCAAGCGTACGCCACCGTGAAATTGAGCTTCCACATAATGAAACTCAACTTCTGCTACGTGCGTGGCGTGTATCATCCGCGACAAGTGCGTGTAGACCCACCCCGATTGGTTGGGTATCAACGAGGTGATGGGAATGCAGGTGTAGGCCGCCGGCAGCACGGCCCGGTCCAACGTATCGGCAATCGACACCGTGGTGCGGCTCAGGATTTCCGGTCGCAGCCGCAAGGCCAAGCCGCCGTAGCCCTCCACGGCCGGGGGCTCGTGGTCACCCGGCGTTAGGTATCCATACACCGGGCGCTGCACCGGGTCCAAGTCAAAGGCGTACCCAAACAGCTCCGTTTCCAGACTCGCCCGCAAAACCGGATTGAAGGCACCACCGGAATGCAACGTTTCAAACTGCGTCTGTACCCGTCCGCTCTGCAGAATCTGACGCAAGGCTTCGTGTTGGTGCAGGGGCTCCTTTCCACCAATGCGCAGCTGCGGCCGCGCCGGAGCCAGAAGGCGCTGCATGTTGGCGGCCGCCTGCGCCAGATAAGATTCCAGCACCTGCGGAGGCATCAGGGGCTTGAGTTTGCCTCGGATGGCAGCCTCCCAATATTCCCCCTGCTGTTGTACGTGCTGCTGCACGCCCGCCGGCAGGAGTTGGGTCATGCCCGGTGCCGGGCTGGCATTCGGGCAAGCTGAGCTTGCCCAGGACAGACCTAGGTCTGCAGAAGCGCAACGCGCAACAGCTTCTGAGGTGATTTCGCTCGGGTGAGCGGCGTTGAGTACGGTTTCGTCATGTACAGTTTTCAATTGAGGTTAAAAGATTTGTTTTGTGCCGCCGCGACTTTCATTTGAGTTGCATTGGCTTGTGGGAACCTTGGGGTTCCGCTTATCACCATTCCGTGGCGGTGAGGCAACGGGCTGGTTCGGGTCCGGGCGCTGGCCAAGACAGGTTTCTATGTATGTATACGTAAAAACCGGGTCTGCTCGAAAAACAGCAGGGGAGGGCGGTTAAGGTAACGGCGCCCTGAAGGACGCATTTCACCAGTACTGGCGGGCGAGGGGGCCCTCTTTCTGGTCGGCAGGTAGCCAACAGGTGCGCGCGATTTGATTTCTTGAAGCGAGTGTTCATGAAGGTTATATCAAGAAATAGGGCTGGGTTTGCCGCTGAACTCGGCGAATCACCAAAACAATTTTCAACACTTTGATTATCAGTTATATTATTTCTCAATCTCCTTATTTTCCGCTGGTTGAAAAACGGGCCCGCATTCAACTTCATGATACTGTGTAGTTGCTTTTTGCCAGCCTTGGCAGTGGGCGTCGGTGCGCAGCCTGCCCGGGCACCGGTACAGGGTAGGTAGCGACCCACAAAAAAAAGTTGAAAAAAACTTTATGTCGTAAACATGCGTCATAACATGTCGTATATTTGCGACATACTTCATAACGCCGTCATGACCTACGCCAAAACCGCCGCGTTCACCGAAGAGCAACAGCAGCTGGCCCGCGTGGCCAAAGCCCTGGCGCACCCGGCCCGCGTGGCCATCATCCAGTTCCTAGCCTCCAAGCAAACCTGCATCTCCGGCGACATTGCCGCGGAGCTACCCTTGTCCCGCACGACCGTCTCACAGCACCTGCAGGAGCTCAAAGCCCTGGATTTGATTCGCGGCGAGATTGACGGGCTGACGGTCTGCTATTGCCTCAACACGGAGCTGCTCAAGCAGGTCCACCAACAGTTTACCGGCTTCTTCCTCGAAGCAACTGCCAACCCGGCCTGCGGACCGGCCGATGCCTGCTAACTCATCTCTTCACCCCAAGCCTTTCTGACCTATGAAAATCTCCGAAATGAAGCAGACCCTCGCGGGTCTCGACGCCGTCAACTTCCGCCTGCCCTCGGGTGAATACCTGCCCTCGCATTTCCACGTGACGGAAGTGGGCCTCGTGAGCAAGCACTTCATCGACTGCGGCGGCGTCGAGCGCCGCGAGACGGTAGCCAACTTCCAGCTCTGGGAAGCCGGCGACTACGACCACCGCCTCGCCCCCCAGAAGTTCCTGCACATCCTGAAGCTGTCGGAGAAGATTCTCGGCCGCGAAGACCTCGACATCGAGGTGGAGTACCAGCAGGCCACCATCGGCAAGTTCGGCCTGGCCTTCGACGGCACCGATTTCGTGCTCACGCCCAAGCACACGGCCTGTCTGGCCCAGGAGGCCTGCGGCATTCCGGCCCAAGACCTGGCACTGCCCCAGCTGCAGGTAGCCGGCTGCGCTCCCGGAGGCAGGTGCTGCTAAGCTTGCGCAACGGCGCTGCCTTCGCGGGTAGCGCCGTTTTGCTGGGTTGCTCTTTTGCCTTTTGCTGACTTCTTCTTTCTGATGACAATTGCCTTTTTCTCCGACGTGCACGGCAACCTGCCGGCCCTGGAAGCGGTGCTGGCCGATATGGACCAGCGCCGCCCGGACATGATTTTTTGCCTAGGTGACCTGGTCGGCTACGCGCCCTGGCCCAACGAAGTGGTCAACGAGGTGCGCCGGCGGGGCATTCCGACGCTGGCCGGCAACTACGACCAGGGCATTGGCCTAGCGAGCGAGAACTGCGGCTGCGCCTACAAAACGGACACGGAGAAAGACCTGGGTGCCCAGAGCATTGCCTTTACCAACCAGGTGGTCGGGGCCGACGAGCGGCGCTACCTGCGCTACCTGCCCAAGCACATGCGCCTGGACTTTCAGGAAGAGCCCTGCACGCTGAGTTTGCTGATGGTGCACGGCTCGCCCCGCAAAATCAACGAGTACCTGTTCGAGGACCGGCCCGAAGCCAGTTTCCTGCGGGTACTGCAGGAAGCCAACGCCGACATCCTGCTGTTCGGGCACACCCACAAGCCCTACCACCGCACCTTTGCTTACGAGCACGCGGGCGAAACCCGCTACCGGCACGCGCTCAACATCGGCTCGGTGGGCAAGCCCAAAGACGGCGACCCACGCGCCGCCTACCAACTGCTGCACCTGGACGAGCACACCACCCTGACGGTCCCCGGCAGCGTGCGCTCGGAGCTGGTGCGCGTGGCATACGACGTGGAGAAGGCTGCGGGGGCCGTAGAGGCCTCGCCGCTGCCCAACGAATACGCGGACATGCTTCGCAAAGCCTACTAACCCGTTTCTGCCATGACCATTATACCGATGACGGACGCCCACTGGCCGGCGGTGAAGGCCATATACGAAGCCGGCATTGCGACCGGTAATGCCACGTTCGAAACCCAGGCGCCGGCTTGGGAAGCCTGGGACAAAGCCCACCTGAACCATAGCCGCCTGGTGGCGGTGGACGAGGGCGGCTCGGTGCGGGGCTGGGCGGCGCTCTCGCCGGTGTCGAGCCGCTGCGTGTACGGCGGCGTGGCCGAAATCAGCGTGTACATCGCGGCCGAGGCGCGGGGGCAAGGCGTGGGCCGGCAACTGCTCCAGGCCTTGATTGCGGATTCGGAATCTCACGGCATCTGGACGCTGCAGGCCGGCACGTTTGAAGAAAACAAAGCCAGCATTGGCCTGCACACGCAGGCGGGGTTCCGCATCATTGGCTACCGGGAGCGAATTGGCCAGCACCACGGCGTGTGGCGCAACACGGTGCAAATGGAGCGGCGCAGCCCGACCGTGGGCGTTGCTTAACCATATTACGCTACAATGACGACGCTGAACCAACCCGCCACGCCGCCTCCGGCCGCGCTGGCGGAAAAGAAGCTCTCCGTCCTGGACCGGGGCCTCACGCTGTGGATATTCCTGGCCATGGCGCTGGGCGTGGCCCTGGGCTACTTAGTACCCGGCATCAACGAGACTGTCAACTATTTTTCGGTGGGCACGGTGAACGTGCCGCTGGCCATCGGGCTGATTTTGATGATGTACCCGCCACTGGCCAAGGTCAAGTATGAGCAACTGCCCAATGTCTTCAAAAACACGCGCATCATCGGGCTCTCGTTGTTCCTGAACTGGATACTTGGCCCGCTGCTTATGTTCTTTCTGGCCATCTGGCTCTTGCCCGACAAGCCCGAGTACATGATGGGGTTGATTCTGATTGGCATTGCCCGCTGCATTGCCATGGTGCTGGTGTGGAACGACCTGGCCGACGGCTCCCGCGAGTACGCAGCGAGCCTGGTGGCACTCAATTCCATCTTTCAGGTACTGTTTTACTCGGTGCTGGCCTGGCTGTTCATCACGGTTCTGCCGCCTTACTTCGGGCTGAAGGGCTACGCGGTGCACATCGGCATCGGGGACATCGCGCAGAGCGTGCTCATCTATCTGGGCATCCCGTTTGCGGCGGGCTTCCTTTCGCGCACCATCCTGCGCCGCCTGAAAGGCAACGCGTGGTATGAGCAGGTCTTTCTGCCGGCCATCAGCCCGATTACCCTGGTAGCTTTGCTGCTTACCATCGTCATCATGTTCAGCCTGAAGGGCGAAACCATCATGCGCATTCCCTTGGATGTGCTGCGCATTGCTTTGCCGCTGGCCCTGTACTTCGGTGTCATGTTCGTACTCAGCTTCGCGGCGGGCAAGTACCTGGGTGCGGAGTACGCCGAGAATGCCTCCATTGCCTTCACAGCCACCGGCAACAACTTCGAGTTGGCCATTGCCGTTGCCATCGGCGTGTTCGGGCTGAACTCGGGCCAGGCCTTTGCCGGCGTCATCGGCCCGCTCATCGAAGTGCCGGCCCTGATTGCCTTGGTCAACCTAGCGTTCTGGTTCCGCCGGCGCTGGTATGGCAGCAACAGCTAAAATTCGGAGCGCTTACGGCATCAGCCGGATAACAAAGTTCTAGAGCGGGCTTTTCTTGATGATGGTCACCAACTGTCCGTAGGTGTAGAGGTACTCGTCTTCGTGCCCGGCGCGCTCGGCGCGGTAAGCCCCTGGAGTGGTAGGGCTGAAGCTGAAAAAGTTGCCGAAATACTCCGCGTAGGCCCGGCTGCGGCGGCCCGGCTCGCCGAAGAACTGGTCGGGGACCGTGTAAGTAATTGGCTGCGCTTTGGTGCCTCGCAGCACCCGCTGGTGTTGGCGCCGGGCCAGGCGCACTGGGAAGGGCAGGTACAGTGGCACACCCCACAGTACATCACGCGGCTGGAAGATTTATTGCTGGTAGGATAAGTGTGTATCTTCTTGGCTAGGCTATGGTGTTTGTATTGTTACTCAGCTTAATCTTAGGAGGTATCCCACCTACCAAGCCAGTTTACATGTGTCAGGGCTCTGCTTCCTGTGCGTATCACGTGACCCCGAAGTGCGAGGGCCTAGCCTGGTGCACCAAATCAGTAAGACCTGTTACGAAAGCAACAGCTGAGCAACTTAACCGCCGGCCGTGTGGCCGCTGTTATCGACGGTAAAGAGTAAAGCCTTCCAAAACTGACATGATAGTAGGTATCGATGAAACCGGTGATTTCGCTCCCGGCAGCGCATTGCTAAGCTTTTTTGTTGCGGTGAAGCTGACGCAACACCAAGATGGGTTGAGAACTAAAGAAAAGCAGTTCAGAGAGTGGCTGGCAGGTATACCCCGCCACAAGCTTACCCCAAACGGAGAAGTAAAGGGCAGTGACTTAACAGATGATGAATTGGTTGCTTTCGCCCAGTCGGTCATATGTGCAGAGCCTGCTGTCCGGATTTCCTATGTACAGTTCCGGCCGTCGGAAAACCCGGAGGAACTCATGAAAGATTTTAAAGCGCAGGAGGTTGCTGCGTTGGAACACGCTTCGGAGCAGGCAAGGCAGGATGGCAAAACCAAAATGGCTGAGCAGTATGCCAACATGGCCATTTGGCACAAGAACGCCAAGAAGATGCATTACCAGCATTTTATAAAGCTGATAATGCTGCGTAATCTCATTACTCTCTGCTTTCGTCAAGTTGTTGGTGTGTCCATTCTGTTGGAACGATTGGGAGAGGATACCGCCCATGCCAACCTGCTCAACATTGAGTTCAAGATTGACAGGGACTTTGTCCGCGGCCGCGAGCCGGAGCTATATTGGAAAGAATTGCTGCGGACGGCTTTTATTAACAGTTCCGATGGGGTTCCACTCTTGGATGAATGGGAGCAAACTGGCCACCCTTTCTTGACCAAATACCGGCAGGCAGAAGGTCCGGGGCTTGACTTTGCGGATGTTTTCAAAGACCACTGCTCCTTTTACGATTCGCACGATGCCTTTGAAGTGCAGATGGCAGACATCACAGCGATTATCATCAACCGGTTTCGCAACCGCGGAGCAGCAGAACGCCCCTACCGTGAGCTCTGGCGGGTGTATCCCAAATCGAATAAACCCATTCAACTAATGCTCAACCCGGCTGCTCGTCAGCTACCCTGAGCAATCTTATTTTGCTCCTCTCACGCGCTGCGGAATCTTCTACCTGGAGGGCCCTGCATTATCGGGTTATCTCCGGCGGCCGGTTCTGCAGGTCCATTTCCGCGCTCCGTGCTATTTCGTGGCGTTCCCCACGGTCACGACTATGCTCATGTAGTGCGCTGCCGGGCTGCTGCGCAATAGCATCGAGCGTATCACTGATGCGACTAAGCTCCGGCTGGTCGGTACGGTACGACACCTTCATTTCAGAGTGCCGGATGCCCTGCTCATCGGTAGTGCTTTGCACATCGCCTACTTTGGCCCCGCTGGCTACGACGGCAGCCTGCACGGCCTCGGCCTGGCCTCGCTCGCCCGTGGTCAGAGCCGGCTCGTCTACTAGGATAATTACCAGCTTCTCACTGCCCACGGGAGAGGCACTCCGCGTTTCCTGTACGGTGGTATCAGCTTCGGCGCCAGGCTTAGCGGCCACGTCCAGACTCCGGTCCCGGTTGTGGGGCTGAATGGCTGCGGCCTCGGCAGCTAGTTGACGGGCGGCGCGGTCCTCATCTCGCTCTGCCACACTTACTCCGGCGTACTGGGGGTTGCCTGCTGCGGCACGGGCATTCGTGTTGGTCACAATGGCGTGAATGATGGCAATGTCCGGCTGGTCATTGCGGTAGCTCATGTCGAACTCGGCCCGCCGGATACCCTGCTCATCGACCTTGCTACGGACCTCACTCGTTTGCATGGAGTAGCCGGAATTATCCAGCAGGGCTTTCCAGGACTCCGCCCGACCAGTCGTGTCGGGCTCCAGCTCATCAATCTTCCACGTTGCCATCTTTACTTCAGGGCCTGCAGCAACGGCTAAGCCGCCGGGGGCAGCCCTCTCGGCAAAGCGGGCCCGGTCGCGTAGCTCTTCCCGCTCGGCTTCATCCACCTTGCTCCCTGCGGGCGGGGGGTTGTCGTGAATGTATTCTTTTAGCAGCACCAAGCCGGCGTCTTTGGCGTGCACGAACTGCGCGGTGTGCTCGGCCGCTTCCTGCTCGCTACGGTAGGAGCGGGTTGGCCGCGGTTCCGCCTCAGCTACCGCTGCACTAAGCACGGCCTGGCTAATGCGCTTGTCGGCCTGTTCGCGCTCCTGCTGCGCTTTCGATGTGTTTTCCCGCTCGCGCTGGGCCTGGCGCTCCAGAGCCCGTTGTTCCCGTTCCTGGCGCTGCGCCTCGGCCAGGCGCTGCTGCCGCTCGGTTTCGCGCTGCTGCTCTTCGCGCTGGGCCGCGGCCCGGATTTGCTCAGCGCTCAGGCCCTGGTTGGTATACTCCAGCTCTTTGTTGAAGTCCTTGGCCAGCGGGTAGTCCACCCGCAGAAATCTTTCCTGCTGCCGCTCGGCCGCGGCGCGCAGCTGCTCCCGCTGCCGGTAAAGCTCCTGGGCCACGATTTCCAGCTGGGCCGTGTCGGCGCGGGCCACGGTCAGGCGCACGACGGTGGCCTGCTCGGTGCTGCGCTGTATTTCCACGGCGAGCGATGGACCGTCCTGCTGGGTCTGGTTGATGTGCTCCACCCGCTCGCGCAGCTGCTGCACCTGGGCCCCGCCCTGCTCGGCCGCCTCGTGGTGAAAGGTCACCTTCAGGCTGGTGTGGTACTTATCGCTGGTGGCGTGCCACTCAACGGGTCGGGAGGCCTCGCGGTAGGCTTCCTGCTCGGCGACAGGCACCATCGGCCTAGCCGGCTGCAGCTCGTTGAGGTAGTTGATGTTGAACTGCCGGCCGCCGGCGTCGCGGTCGTTGGCCAGCACCACTTCCCGGGGCTGCTGCTTGTCGATAACCCGCTGAATCAAGGCTACCTGCGCCTCGGTGGGCGTGCCGCTGGTAGCAATGTAGAGCGTGTTTTTAGGGTCCTGCCCGTGCTTGAGCTGGAAGTGAGACAACGAGTCGATGGCCGACTCGCTCACCACCACGCGCTCCACCGGGGTGTCCTTGCCCTCGGTGGGGTGGGATACCCAGATGCCGTTTTTGGGCAGCGGCAGCAGGCTTTTGTAGTGCTCGTTCTTCTGCTCGACGCTGGCCAGGCCGTGCTCGTTGTAGAGGGGGAAAGCCGTGTTTTTGTGCTCGTTCTGCTGCGCGGTGAAGATGCGGCCCTGAAACGCGGGGTTGTCCAGCGTTTCGTCCGTAATGCCGCGGCCGTGCAGGTAGCTGCGGTCGGTCAGCTCCTTCTTTACGCCCAGCACCTCGGAAATCAGCCGGGTGCGGCGCTCTTCCTCGGCTTGCCGGGCCTGTTCCGGGTCGTCCGCGGGCAGGCTGCTCAGGCGGGACGTGTCCGGCGGGGTGGCGTACTGAGTCGCATACTGGCGGGCCGGGGCGGGGGCGCCGTCGAGGTACTCGCGCAGCTGCTGGCGTACCTGGCCCAAGTTGAGGCCGTGGCCGTCGCCGCCGCGGGTTTTGGCAAAGTCGATGATGGAGCCCGCGTCGCGGTCGTCGCCGGTGTTCAGGTACACCTGATGGTCGCCCTTGCGGGTGACGATGACGTGCTCGTCGTCCTTGACCAGGTGGTGCCAGTCGCCGCGGCGGCTTTCCTTCTTGATGGTGTAGCCCTGGCGCTGGGCGTAGTCAACCAGGTCTATGTCGCGCTTGAAGCGGTCGAGCTCGGAGGGGTCGTTTTCCCGGGGTGCGTTCATGGGGTAGGGAGTGGAGCCGGACAGCGCCGGCTCCTCCCGCACCCGAACCGGGCGTGAGACGGAAAGCTATCCGGGGGTTAAGTGGTCGGCGGGGTGCCGCCGGCCCGCTGGGCGGCCGCGTCGAAGAAGGCCAGCTGCTCGCGGAATTGTACTAGAAGCTCCGCGCTGCCGAACACGTACTGGTTGGCGCCGCTGCCGATGTCGATGCGCACGATGTCGGTGGGCACGCCCAGGGCGCGCAGCACGCGCTGCACCAGGCGGGGCTCGTCGCGCTTGAGCTTGCCGTTTTTCAGATTCACGACGTTGGTATAGGTCAGGCCATGCTGGGCGCAAAAAGAGGTTAAATCGCCTTGGGCAAGGGCTTTGAGGCGAAACTGGACGTAGCGCAGGCACTCGCTGTAGGGCGCGGATAGGCTTAAATCAGGAAACCCCAAAGGGGCGGAAACGTGGTCGGAGGGTACCATGAGAAGGGGGCTCACTGCTGGGGGCAGTGGGGGTGAAGTATCGGAGAGATACCCCAAAGGACGCATATCGGGCTTAGAAGCCGCAACGCCTTCGTGGAAAAACTCAAATCTTCCACCCAATTGCCCGTCGGATAACCGCCCGGACTGGAACCCGCTTCGCCGGTAGCCGCATCATACGACTAAACAATTTTTAGGTTTTTACTAACTTTTTACTAACACAACAATGCGTCCTGCCGTAAGGGGGCGGTATGCGTTCGGGAATACTCTTACTGGTGGTTGTCTTGGCCTTGGCCGCGCTGGCGGCCCTGCTCTGGTGGCGGTTCAAGGGCGGCGGCATGCCGGCGGCTCCGGCCGCGACGGCCACCCGCAACCATCATTCCCTGCGCACCTTTCACTACCAGCCCGCCGGCGCTACTCCCCAAGCCGCTGTTTCCGCGGCCGCGGCTGACGCGGCCGCGGCGCTGGCCAGTCTGCTGCCCCCGGAAGACTTGGAAGTAGCAGAATCAGCGCAGCCGCCCGAAGCAGGTGTTGCGGCCGCCGGCCCAGCCGACGGAGCGGAATCTATCCCTGCCGAAGCCGCAGAAGCTACCGCTGAACCGACTACCGACGACGCACCGCGGCCGGCCTCCATTCGCCACGCGGCCGGAGCCGTTGCCGTACTGCTGGACGCGGTAGACGAAGCGCCTGCAGTGGCGCTACCGCCGGTGCCAGACCCGGATGAGGAGCCGGCCGAAGCCCTGTTTCACAACCCCATCACCGCGCCGGCGCCCACGGCCAACGACCAGGCCAACCGCGCGGCCGAAATCGCCCTGCGCCAGCAGCGGCGGGCCCGGATGAGCAAGGACGCAGCGGCCCAGCGGGCGGCCCTCACCGGGTTGTTTCCCGGCGCCGGCAGCCCCGTGCCCACCGCCAAACCCTCCTAACTGCCACACCTGCTTTTCGGGGAGATAAGCGCCCCGTTTTTACCCAACCTCCTTCCTATGCTAACCAACCTTCTTTCCCGGGCCCGTACCCACGCCTTAGCAGCCACTGAAACGATGCACACGCTGGCCGCGGCCGGCCAGACCTACCAGCCATCCAAAGCCGAGCAGCGCGTAGCGGCCCTGTTCACCACCCTGGCCCTGGCCACCAGCCCGGCCCGCGCCCAGCTGGGCGGCGGGGGTGCCGCGGCCGCCCTTGAAGGCGTGCAGGAAACGGTCGTGGGCATCGTACAGGTCATTTTCGCCATCGTGCTCATCGTGGGGCTGATTCGGGTGGTGATGAAGTTCGTGCAGGGGGCGCCGGATGCCCTGGGCTCCCTGGGCTGGCTCGTGGGCGGCGTGATTCTGTGGTTCGGCTTCCAGCTGTTCAAAGACGATTTGGTCAGCGCCGTGGGCGGTGGAGACGGGGGCGTCCGCTAACCGGCTATGCGCTCCTACAAATCAATCGAGCGGCCCGCGCAGGTGCTGGGCATGAACATTCAGGACCTGGGCATCATGGTCGGACTCTTCATCGGCTCGGTGCTGCTGCTGGGCTTTCTGGGCATGGCCGTCAAGATTCCGCGCCTGGTGTACCTGCTCGTCATCCTGGTGGAGCTGGGCCTGATTCTGGGCCTGCGCTACCTGAGCAAGCGGCAGGCGCCCGGCTTTCTGATGGGCTGGCTCTCCTTCACCTTCATCCAGCCCCGCCGCCTGGCGGTGGGGGCCTTACCCCTCCCTAACCATGACCAAAAAGCCCAAAACGGCCGCGTTTAACGCCGTGATGCCCGTGCACAGCTTCGAGGGCGACAAGGTGGTCTTCAAGGACGGCCGCGTGGCGGTGGGCTTCCGCGTGGAGCCCGCCGAGATGGAGAGCTGGACCGCGGACGACTACGAGGCCTTTCAGACGGCGCTGGTGGGCGTGCTGCGGCCCCTGCCGGTGGGCACTATTGTGCAGAAAACCGACATCTACTACGACCGGCCCTACCGCGAGGACAAAACGCAGCAGACCTACTTCGAGAACAAGATGAACAAGCACTTCTTCGAGCGGCTGGTGCTGTTCCAGAAGTCCTACCTGTTCCTCTCCTTCGCCCCGGTGGCCGTCAAGTCGCCCAAGACCAACGCGGTGAATGCCCTGGTGGCCCGCGCCGGCGAGGCCGTGCTCAAAAACCCGTTTGCCCAGCTTGTGCACACGCTCGAAGCGGCCGAAAGCGGCGCCGTGGAATTCATCCAGGGCCTCAAGAACCTGGGCGGCGTGTCCTTCGAGCGGCTGGCCAGCGCCGAGATGCACCAGCTCTACCTGCAGTACTTCAACCTCAACTTCGACGGGCAGCCCACCCGGCAGGAGCGCGAAATCGGCAACGACCTGGGCACCTTCAGCGTGGGCGAGCACAAGGTCAACGTGCTGAGCATGGTGGGCCAGGGCTCCGACGCCTACCCGGCCGTGCGCAACTCCTACGGGGTGACGGCGCCCATGCTCTACCCGCTCACCCACGTGCTGCAGTGCCCGCACGTGCTCACCCAGGCCCTGCTCATTCAGGATACCCGCGCCGAGCTCAGCTCGCTGGATACCGACCGCAAACTCAACGCCTCGCTCTCGTTTCTGGCCACCCAGGACAACCACCTGCGGGCTGCCGAAGTCGAGGAGTTCACGGCCGAAGTGCGGGCCGACAACAAGCAGATTGTGGGCCTGCACCTCTCGTGCATGCTCTGGGACACCAACGACACCAGCCGGCGCGAGAACGTAGAGCGGGCCACCGCGGCCTTTCGCTACATGTTCGGCACCGAGAGCGTGGTGGAAAGCTACCTGGCCCTGCCCGTGTTCTTCGGCCTGCTGCCCGGCAACGCCTGGCAGGTGCCGGACCGCTGGCTGACGAGCACCGCCGACCGCGGCGCCTGCTACACCCACTGGACGGCCACCTACAAAACCGACCCGGTGGGCGAGTACCTCACCGACCGGTTCCGCAACCTGGTGCAGGTAAACCTGTTCAACACGGCCCTGGACAACCAGAACGCCATTGTCATCGGCCCCTCGGGCTCGGGCAAGAGCTACACCTTCGGCAATTTGATTGTGCAGCGCTTCGAGAAGGGCGCCCGGCAGATTATCATGGACGTAGGCGGCACCTACCGCAACGTGCTGCAGTCGCTCAACGGCGAGGACTTCGACAACACCTACTTCGAGTACGACCCGCAGCGCCCCATCGAGTTCAACCCCTTCGTGGTGCCGCGCGACGCGGCGGGCAAGTGGCTCTACAACGACGAGAAAACCAACTTTCACCTGGCCCTGCTGGCCGCGCTCTGGAAGGGCGGCAAGGACACGGCGCTGGATAAGTCGGAGCGCACCATTCTCTCGCGCTTTCTGATTGAGTACTACGCCTGCCTCAACGAAAGCCCGCGCCTGAACCAGAAGGACGAGGAGTTTCCCGGCATGGAAAGCTTCTACCGCTTCGTGGAGCAGTACGACCAGGAAATGCAGAAGCCCGTGGCCCAACCCGGCGACGGGGTGGAGCCCGACCCGCTGGATGGCGCCCGCCGGCAGTACCAGAAGAACCTGAAGTACATCGACATGCACCAGTTTTTCCTGGTGCTGGGCCAGTACATCACCGGCGGCCGCTACGAGCGGGTGCTCAACGCCAAGCGCGACGTGGACCTGTCGGAGTACCGGCTTATCTGCTTTGACCTGGCCAAGGTGCAGGCCGACCCCGACCTCTACCCGGTGGTGGCCATGCTCATCACGGAGCTGAGCCTGGACCTGTTCCGCAAGTTTCCCGACGACATCAAGTACATCGCCCTCGACGAGGCCTGGACCATGCTCTCGGGCGTGCTCTCGGAGTTCATCGAGTCGATGTACCGCACCATCCGCAAAACCAACGGCTCGGTCACCATCATCACCCAGGGCATCACCGAGATTACCAGCAGTAAAATCGGGCCGGCCATCATCAACAACTCGGCCACCAAGATTATCCTGCGCCACGTCAACCCCGACTCCCTGGCCCAGTTGCAGGCTCCGCTGGGCCTCACCGGCCACGAGATGGACTTGATTCGCTCGGTGCGCTCCACCGAGGCCCTGCGGGAGTTTTTCATCAAGCAGGGTGCGAAGGGGAAAGTATTCGCGCTGGAGGCATCGCCGCAGCTCGACGCCATCCTGACGTCGAAGCCCGTGGAGCGCAACCACCTCAACAAGTTGGTCAAGTTCTACCAGCAGACCCAGCAGCGGCCCCGCACCGACAAAAACGGCCACGTGTTGCTCAACGACGAGGGCCAGATTGAGTACGAGCCGGTGCGCGTGCAGCGCCTGGACTACGCCGTCGACCAGTTCGTGGAAGATAAACAGGCCCGCAAAGGGGCCCTAGCCAAATGAGTATGCTCGCGATGGTAGCCTACGGCATCGACCCGGGCTTTCTGCGGGCCTGCGACCAGACCCTGCAGGTGGTGCTCACCGCCTGCCGCTTCATCACGCCCTCGCTGATGGGCATTGCCCTGCTCTACACCATCGGGCGCGGCTTTATCTCGGGTAGCGGCCTGGCCATGGACTGGGGGCCCATCATCAAGGCCACTTGGATATTCTTCCTGCTCTTCTTCTACCAGACGCTGGTGGACACGCTTGGCACGGGGCTGGCGGCGTTTACGGCCCTTTTCTCGACCGACAAGTCCGCGGCCGAAGCCATTCGGGACCTGACCACGCCGGCCTCGGTGGCCGCGGCGGCCCGCAACGACGCCATGGGCATTGGCGACATCGTGGCCGGCGCCAGCTCGCTGATGACCAGCATTTCCCAAACGCTGAGCTCGTTCACGCTCTCGGGCATCCTGACCCGGCTATTCACGGCCACGGCGGTGCTCATCATCCGCCACATCATGCAATTTATCCAGCAGTTCATCCTGGGCTTCCTGTACGTGTGCGGGCCGATTGCCATGACCCTGTCGGTGATTCCGGCCTTCGGGCAGCTGGCCCTAAAGTGGCTGCAGAACTTTCTGGCCGTGCAGCTCTGGGGGCTCACGTTCGTGCTGCTCGACACCATCTACGGCTTCTACGCCGAGACGGCGCAGGCCCCCAACGGCCTGTTCAGCGGCCTCACGGGCGGCCCGCAGCAGTCGGTCGATGACGAGAAGTTCATGGTCATGTCGGTGGCCTTCGTGCTACTCTACGTGATGGTGCCCTACCTCACGTCCATGTTCATCGGCTCCTCGGCCGTGCAGGGCTTCGTGGGCTCCATGGTCGGCTCGGCCGTGGGCGCCGCCACCGCCGTGGCCGGGGTGGCCTCGCCCGGGGGCGGCGGACTGTCGAGTGCCGTGGGCCGCGCCCTGGGCAACGGCGGCAGCCGCGGCGGGGGAGGAGGCCACAGCGCCGGCGGCGGAGGCAGTAGCAGCGGTGGCGGCAGCGAGGGAAACGAATCGGCTTCGTCCTCGGCTTCCTCCGGCCTGCCCACCATCACCATGTCGGAGGCCCTGAACCCGTCTTACCGCCAGCGGGCGTCGGGCATCTGGACCAAATAACCCATCCTCCTGACTTCCACTCCATGAAGAACCTTCCCCTATTCATCATTGTGGGCATTGCCCTGGGCGTAACGGCCAGCTGCCAATCAAATACTGCCCACGAAGGAGCTGCGGCAGAGGCGCCGGCCTCAACCCCGCCAGCAGCTGCCCCTCCGGCCCCGCTGTCCATCTCGGCCGTCGACCTCAAACCTGGCGTAGCCGAGCAAACTCCCCGCGAGGGCTATCTGCAGGTCGTTTCCGCCAAAGTCCTGAAAGCCGAACCGCTGCAGCTGCGGCTGCCAGCCATGTGGCAATCGGACCCGGACCGTGCCGATGGCGTGAAAGCGGCGCCGGGCTACCGCATTTCCTACGAAGCCGTGCTGCAGTGGATACCCCAGGGCTTCGGCCACCAAAAGGTGCCTGCCTCGCTGCCGCTGTACGCCCCCAACGGCCGGGATACCCTGGCGTCGTTCCGCGTGGGCGGCCTCAACCTGAACGTGCCCGGCCGCGAGCGGTACACCGTCACACCCATCGAGCCCCGCAAGCCGCTGACCGTGCACGGCACGCTCTACGCCTTCCTGGGCCAGAACGAACAGCAGCAGCCCGCTTTAGTGGTCTATCCGTACCGCGGCCGCGCCGGCGGCTTCGATGACTCCTTCAAAAAGGTGCTGCTGCCCATCCCCCGGTAAGGGCCACGGGGAAGCAATGCACCATTCACCTCAACCAGACTCTCAACCCCTCAATGGATTCCGCCAAAGACTTAAGTACCTCTTTCTCCACCATGCGCAACCTGGCGCTGGGCAGCGTGCTGGCCCTGCTGCTGGTGGCCCTGGCTTCGGGCTTTCTCGTGTACCGGGCCTACGAAAACAGCGGACGGCGCGTGTACGTCGTCTCGCAAACCGGCTCGGTTGCCGCCCTCTCGGCCGGCAATGACACGCACACGTCCTACGAGGCCCGCAACCTGGTGCGCCAGTTCATGCAAACCATGTTCGGCCACGACCAATACACCTACAAAACCAACCTGGACGCGGCCTTGCCCCTGATTGAGGGCCGGGGCGGCCGGCGCATCTACGAGGGCTTTACCCGCGGGCAGGTGCTTCAGAACTACGAGCGCTACGCCGCCCGCAACGTGGTGACCGTGGACAGCGTGCTGGTGGACATGAGCAAGCGCCCCTGGTCGGGCTCGGTCTACATCAAGCAGCGCATTTTCATCGGGGGCCAGCAGAAGGAGCCCCTGCCGCTGGCCGCCAAGTTCAACCTGGTGGAAACCAACCGCTCGGATGCCAACCCCTACGGGCTGCTCATCACCAACTTCGACTACATCCCCTACAACCCGCAGCTGACGCGGGAAGAGCAGGAGCTGCTGCAGGCCCAGGAAGCCGACCGCCAGCGCCGCCTGCAGGAAGCCGAGCGGGGCCTGGCCCCGGCCGGTGAACCGGCAGCGCCCGCTGCTCCTTCCCCCGCTACAACCCCAGGGCCCGCGGCCCCGGCTAACTAATCACCCATCCTTGTCTCCGATGCGACTCTACACCCTTCCGGCCCTACTGGGGCTGCTTTCCCTGCTCTTCGCCACGGCGCCCGCGGCCGCGCAAACCACTGCCGCCACCCCGGTTCCCGCCCTGGCCACCTCCGATAATTTGCTGGACGTGGCCGTGTCCGATTCCTCCACCACCTACCTGGTCTTTGGCGGGCCTGTGTCGCTGGTCGACGTGGGCATGGCCGGCAACTACCTGGTGAAGATTGAGGCCAACGCCGTGTTTGTGCGGGCCAAGCGCAAGCACGTGCCGCCCACGCCCATGCTCATTCGCTACGGCTCCAAGTACTGGATGGGCCGGCTCGTGTACACGGGCCGCCCGGTGCTGCAGCTCTACGACTTCCAGAAAGACGGCGCGCTGCGCATCAACGGCAAAAGTGTGTCGTCCACGGGGGCCGCGCCGGAAAACGAGCTGGCCCTGGACAAAGAGCGGGAAAAGAAAGCCGTCGTCGAGGGCAAGCTCAGCCAGCTGCGCAAAGCCCGGGAGGAGCACCAGGCCGTGGCCGTGGTCGATAATGATTTGGTGCTGTCGCTGGCTAACGTGCGCAACGACAAGGACTTTACCTACCTGCGCTTCAAGGTCATCAACAAGACCAACATCGACTACAACGTGGATTTCACCGACTTCCAGCTGGTGGAAAATGCCCAGAAGAAGTTTCTGGCCCGCAAAAAGAACGAAGCCCGGCGCCCGCTGGCGCCTTCGGGCGGCCGCCCGAACCAGGTCATCACCGGCCGCACCACGGGCTACCTGACCTACGCCATTCCCCTGTACGCGGCCACCGAGCGCGGCTATCTGGAAGTAACGCTGCGCGAGCTCAACGGCGCCCGGGTGCTGGTGCTGCCCGTTCCCTCCCGCGTGATTAACCGCGCCGCCACCATCTAACGCCGCCTGTACCTGCTATGGAACCCCTCACTCCCCCAACCGATAGCCGTTCTGCGGCTCAGCCAGCAACGGAACAGCCCGTACCGGCTGCTGCCCCTGCCAAGCGCACGCCCGCTGAAGTGCTGCGCGCCAACTGGATGGCCCTAGCCGGCCTGCTGCTCGTGCTCATCATCGGTGGCCTGCTGCTGTGGCTAAAGGCCGCGCAGCGGGCGGCCCAGCAGGAGCGCGAGCCGGTCGCGGCCGCCTCGGCCAACATCGAGCCCGAAATTCCTTCGGTGGAAGCGGCGCCCCCGGCTCCGGTCGCCTCGCCCTCAGCCCAAATCGAAGCCCAGCGCCGCGCCGAGCAGGATGCCCAAAGTGCCCCCGCCCGGGCTTCCGACCAAGACGTCGTGGACGTGTTTGCCGTCGATACCACCGGGCTGGCCCTGCGCAAGCGGCGCCGGGCGCAGGCCGCCCAAGCCGCGGCCCGTCGCGCGGAAGCCGCCCGGCTCGCCGCGGCCGATGTGGACACCATCGAAACCACCATTCAGGACCCGGCCACGGGCTCCTACCGCGCCCAAACCCTGGTGGTACCCCGCCGGCGCCTGACGGCCACCGGTAGCGCGGGCCGCCGCGCGGGCACCGGTTCCGGCCGGGCGGGCCGTGGCTTGGTACCGGCCCGCGACGTGGACGGCACCCCGTTTGAAACCGACCCGGACGTGCTGGCTATGCTGGGCTCCTCGCCGCCGGAAACCCGCGCGGCCTACGAGCGCATGACCGGCAAACGCTACCGCGACCCCAACCAGACCGCGCAGCTGCTGGCCACCCGCGGGAGCGCCCCCGGCCTGGATGGCTTCAACACCGTGAAAGTGGGCAATGCCAGCCGGGTGATGGCCCAGGGCGGCCAGCGCGAGCAGCAGCTGGTCCCGGACGTGTTTTTCAAGTGCGTCATCAACGGCGAGCAGAAGGTACGCACCGGCTCGGTGGTTATGCTGCGCCTGCTGGAGGACGCCGTGGTGTCCGGGGTGACCTTTCCCAAAAACATGGTCTTTGCCGGCGTGGCCACCGTGGGCACCAACAACGTGACGCTGGAAGTCAACCGCCTCGGCCCCACGCGGGTGCAGGCCGACATCTACGACTTCAACTACATGCCGGGCATCATGATTGACCCGGTGAAGCGCGTGGCCCGCGAAGCCGGCATGGCTGGCAACGAGCTGCAGCAGCAAACCACCCAGGAAATCAGCACGGCCATCGACCGCTCGGCCTCGGCCGCCAACTCCGTGGTGGGTGTGGGCGGCCGCGTGGCCGCCTCGGTGCTGTCGCGGCCCAAGACCCGCACCAAGCTGCGCGACGTGCTGCTGCCCGATGGCTACCCCATCCTGATTACCACCGCGGCGGCCGGCCAGCTCGGCCCGGAAGCGGCCGCGCGCTAATTCTTCCACCTAACCGATACGACGATGAAAAAGACGCTTTTGCCGGCCCTCGTTGCCCTGGCCCTGATTCTGGTTCCGAGCGCGGACGCCGCGGCGCAGGCCGTCGTGAACGACCCGCTGCACATGGGCGTGCACATCGGTGAGTTTGCCAAGCACCTGAAACAGTGGACCGAAACGGTCAAAAACTACCAGGTTATCAAGGACGCCAAGCAGATTGCCGGCGTCACTAAGGACATCACCGGGCAGGTGAAGGACATCACCGACCAGACCCTGCAGCTGCAGCGCCAGGTGCAGGCCGACCTGCGCAAGGTGCAGAGCATTCAGGATTTGCGCCTCTCCAACCCCCAGGAGCTGTTTGCCCGCGCCCTGGCCATGTCGGGCCGGGGGCAGAGCAACCAGTACATGCCCGTGTTTCAGAAGGCCGAGCGCCTGCGCCAGGCCCTGCAGCTCAACAACCCCCAGCAGGATTTGAACACGGTGTACGACGTGTTTTCGCGCTTCGGCTCCGGCGCCACGGCCGGCAACAACCGCATGAGCTCCCGCGAGTATCAGCTCAAGCGCGAGGAAGCCGCTGTCTCCACGTTTGCCTACGAGGAGATGATGCAGAAAAAGAAGATTGCCACCGCCTTCGGCTACTACAAGATTGCCGACGAGATGACCCAGCAGAGCATCGAGATGAACGCCACGCTGAAGAATCCCGGCCGCTACGCCATGACCGAGGGCGAGCGGATGGTGGCCCTGAACACCTCGAACGACAACATGATTAAGGCCATGCAGCTGCGCCAGGAAGCTGACCGGTTGCTGGCCGAAGCCGCCCAGCCCGGCCCTTCGCGGCAGGCCGCCGAAATGGTCTACTCCGACATTCTGGTGCAAAACGCCCTTATCAAAGCGGACCGGGCCCGCCCCCGCCACTAACCCCTTATGAAGAACTTCTTGCTAGTGGCCCTGCTGATGGCGGGGGCCGGCGCCGTGCCGGCCTCCGCTCAGCGCCACGTCCAACACATGGCCAGCTGGGGCGCCCACCGGGGCCGCTCCGAACAAGGCACCTACTACGAGCTGAGCTACACCAGCATGCTGACCAACCGCCTGGCCCTGCGCGCCAGCGGCCTGCGCGAGACGGGCTCCCTCAGCGGCCGCGGCGACTACGCCAGCTACGCGGGGCGGGTGCTGCTCGCCCCGCAACTGGTTCGCCTGGGCGAAGTCGTCTACGTGCACCTGCTGCTCGGGGCCGGGGCCGGCTACGAGCGCACGGGCGAGCACAGCACCGGCGAGACCGCGGCCGACGCGCCGCAACCCCAGCGCTTCACCTACGGCCCGCAGGCCGGGGCCGAGGCGGACGTGTTCCTGGGCAACCGCTTCTCGCTGGTGGCCACCGCCACCAAGGGCTACCTCTTCAACAACTCCCTCATAGACCAATGGCCCGGCTACGCCAGCGCCGGCCTGCGGTATCATTTCCGCTAACTCCCTTTCTGCGCTATGAAACGACTTGCCACCCTACTCCTTAGCTGCACCGCCCTGGCCACTGCCAGCAGCTGCGCCAAGGACGACGCGATGCCCACCGGGCCCAAAGAATACCAAGTAGAGTACCGCATTTCCTCCACCACGGCCCCGCAATCGGACTACATCAGCTACGACAACGAAAGCGGCGGCACCACCACGGTCAACAACGTGCCGCTGCCGGCGACCTACCGCTTCAAGCGCACCCTGAAGCAAGGCGACCATGTTGGCTTGCTGGCTAGCCTCGACGGCGGCACGGCCGCTTCGGAAATCACCGCCGCCATCCTGCTCGACGGGCGTGAAGTAAAAAAGGAGACCGGCCGCGGCGCCAATGCGCAGGCCGTACCGGTGTATGTGCTGGGGCAGTAGGAAATAGGGATAAGCACACCGATTTAGAATGGACCTCTGTCTTGGAGCATGGAAAACTACTGTGTTGCCCTCAGCAAGCCAGAAAAGTTTTCCCAGACCAAGCGTAAGCATTCCTGCTCTTCCATTGCCCACTGATTGCTCAACATCTTTATTGTCGTTCGCAACGAAGTAAGTCGGTCCGGTACACCAATTGAAAAAGTAAACGGCGCATCCGTTTCCGTCAGCAATTGGCTGCGCGGAATAGCTTTTAGCAGCGCAGTAGCCGACTTGCTGGTGAGCATAGCGTGATTCACTGAGAAGTAGAAGCCCAATTCTACGGCCCGCCGTAATTCCGTTAAGTTACCAGAGTACCAGTGTAGAATGACCTGATGCGGCGTGTCGGCCAGCCCGGTGGCCAGTTCCTGAATAGTCTCGACGGCAGCCCGGCGGGTATGCACCGTTAGAATTTTAGGTGAGCTGGTGCGTAGCACAGCCATCACACCGCGCAGCACGAGCAGTTGAGCATCCCGTTCCTGTTGGTTGGTGGTCATACCATCGAGCCCAATCTCACCAATGTACTTCGTCTCGGTGCAGAGTGCTTCAAACAACGGCATTTCGTGTACCCGCTGGCCGGCTAGCTCCGGGTGCAGACCCAATGCTAACCGGATGTTGCGACACGAGCGAAACAACTGCTGGTTAGGTCGCCACAGGAATGGCGCATTCGTGACCGAAATTGTCTTTATTGGAACCGCATCCTGCTCGGCTACCATCTGCTGAATGCCTGGGAATAAGTCCAGGTGACAGTGGGTGTCAACATACCAAGCCATGCATCAAGGGACTACGGTTACTCGTCGCAGAATGGCTGCTACCTCTGTCAGGCCACGCTGGTACACGTCGAGTGACTTCTGCGGGTCCGTGAGGGGCCCCGTCAGCTGGATGGCCGCTGCCAAGTACTGAGGGTCGGTCTGCGTCCGGGTTAGCATATAGCGGAGCGCCAAGACGTTCTCGCCCTTTGCCCCTTTATTGGTAGCATTGGATGTGGATGCATGCAGTACGTCGCGGTAAATATCAGTGCGGTACTGCCTGTCCGCTGGCAGCAGGGCGTTGTCGTCACGGATGCCCGCTTTATGCAGGGCCGCTCGCCGGATGATGCAGGGCACACAGCGGCCACAGTGCCGGGTACCCGCACCCTCTAAGCGGGCATTGCGCGTTGCAGGCCGACTGCACGACATCGTATTGACACTTGCGGCGAAAGCTGGGTCCGAGCAGGTAGCCAGCATCTCACCTTTCGTCAAGAATTCAAAGGGGTTGTGCACCGTCGTGTTGAGCCCCAGGTTATCCATTAGCGACTGCACCAATTGCAAATAGTAGGGATGGGTAGTACGGGTGCTGTAGGCTCCCATCCGCAGGGGCGAAAGGGGCAGGTTTAAAGTGATAAAGCCGTTTTCTGGAATCCACAGATTTTTTCGGTTCGCGCCCGGCAGGGCGGAGGCACAGGCCGCTCCTAGGGCCAGAAAGAGGAACGAGCGGCCGCGCTCGGTGCTCTCACCAATTACGGTTTCGTGAGTGCGCCGGGGCTTGTTTACGCGCACGAAAGCCTTTATCAATTCCGGGTTTAGCAACGGATAATGTGCACGAAGAGCTTCAGCAGCCTGGTTCCGAAAATCCGAAACATCACTGCTTTTCGCGTGTCCGACCAACAGGGGCTTTACTCCAGCATCCAGCAGCTTCATAGCCCCCAAAAAGCTATCCATGCCCCCTGAAAACAAGCATACGGTATCCGTTAGATACCTAACCGGTTTCATGCTGCGCCGTGCTACTACGATGGCGGCCGTACTCGGCCGAAAGGTCAACTTCCACAGGTCGCCGGTCAGAAAATTAAGTATGGTAGCCAGCAACTCAGCCTGCGCGTCCCAGACGGCTACGTCGCTTACGGGCACGAACAACTCAAACCGGCGCGTCCACCCGTCATCGGAGTTTGTGTAGCGGTCGACGGTTGTGTCTGCGGCGTAGGCCGCGCAGGCCACGGCTAACCAGTCCAGACTCAGAGGCGAGGGCTGGAGCCTTACCCGTCGCAACGCCACCAACAATTCGCTCAGGCTGATAGCTGGCTGACCGGAATCCGGACGCTGCACGTCGAAGGTATAGAAGTTGGCAAACCGGGTGGGGTCTGCGCCAGCTCCTTGGTCGGTTTCCCCAATGCGTAGTTCAATTCCACTGGTCGGCATAGGACAAGCTAGTTAGCGGCGGTAATGGCGTTGAGAGCAACGAAATAAATGCGCTGTATTTCCCGGTTTAGGTTGGCTGGGTCCCCCATCGATTGTGTCAGTTCGGGCAGGATGCTGCTGTGCACCATTCCGTTAACTATTTGATATAGCTCCTGCTGCACACGTAGCGAGTCAGTTGAATTGGCCGTGGCCACGGTTTGTGAGCGTCCAATGTCGCAGATGAGTCGCAGCACAATGCTCTGCTCTAAAAAAACGGCCAGCATCTCGCCCGCCTGTGCCTCCGTCAGGTGTTCCAAGTCCAGGTCGGGCATGTCTGCCACCACTCGCGTAATGGTGTCGGCGTAAGCCTCGCGGGTAATGGCATCGTCGAGCAGCGCGGAAGCGCCGCACACGTGGGTCATCAGGGCTGAAAGCACGGTCACCACCGGTTGCCCAACCAGTTGGCCCAGATTCAACCGGGTCAGGGTCGCGGCCAGTCCTTGCTGCCGAATATCGCCCAACACCGCTCCAAAAGTCGCAACGGCGCGGCCCGAGCGGCTGAGCCGTCGGGCTCCCGTACGGGCACCGCCAAGACCTTGAGCCACATAGTTCTTTACCGTGCGGCGCAGGCCGGAAAAGTTATTAGTCTTAACGGCCTTCTGAAAACCGCGCTGGCTGGTGTTGAAGCGGTTGGCAGGCAGCGGTACCGCAGGCTGTGCCCCTTCCTCGTCGGCCGGCTGGGTTGTATTAGTGGTTTCGTCCGTGTCTACTCCATCGCCCGTGGGGGACGGTTCTTCCACCGGCCCGAGTGGCTCCTGCTGCGGGGAAACCGGTTCGGTTGCTGGTTTCTCTTCGGGAGGAAGGGGCTCAATCCAGTCGGGAATCAGCGGGATGGACGGCTTCGGGCCGCGGCGGTTGGCAGAGGTTCCCACGAGTTAGTCAGCGGTTTGCATTTGAGAAAGAAGGGTTTTCAAGGTTCCGCTCACCTGCGGGTCTTGCTGGAGGTTAGCCAGGAAGGTACGGCGGGCAGCTTTTCCATCGGGCGTCGTGAAAAAACCGAATTTGGTACCGACCCAGACCCCCAGGTCCTTTGCTGCCACGCTGTTCATCATGGCGATAAGAGGCGCTTCAAGTGCTGACTGCTGCTGCACCAAGTACACTAAGCCATCCACTGCTTTGGGTACCGTTTGCCAATCTCCAGTCGTCACGGCCTCGCGCTGGAGTTGCTCGAATAACAGCCGGGCCTGACTTGGAGTAAGCGCCTTTGCATCCGCCTCGTGCTTCACAAATTGCATACGCACGCCAGTCAGCAGGGCCTGGTAGAGCGGCATGAGCGCCGGAGGAAGCTCCTCGCCCGGCTGAAAGCTCAAGACCCGCTCGCGGGAAATGAAAATGTACGGCCGCAAATCTACCTCTGCCAGGGCGGGCGCGAACTGCGCCCATTGCCGTAGCTCTTCCTCAACTGCAGGGGCAGTAGCAGCCGGCGTAACAGGCTTGGATTTCGCCTTCGGCTTAGCATCCGCCACTGGTTCGGGGTCGGTGGCTTCCAACTGCTGCACGGTAGCTGACCGCCCGTCCGTGGCAGCTGTCACGTCGGCGACTACGGCTTCGTATTGCTCAGCATGGAAACGCTCCAATAGCATGAGTTTGGCTAGCACGTCGAGCTGCACCTTTTGCTCTAAGCCGTAGATACGCGCCACGCGCTGGCGCATGAATAAAGTATTCAAAAACCGCTTGACGTTGCGTGGGTTACCGCGCAACTCCTTAGCCAACGTGCTGCCAAGCTGCTCCGCTACGTTAAGAATGTTGCGGAGGTCTTGGTTGGAGCCACCCAACTGCTCGGTAATAAAGGCGTAGGTCAGTTCCTTGTTGTCATAGGGCGTTTCACGGGCTTGCTCAAAGGCTGTGCAGATTTCGGCCAGCCGGGCTTTATCGTGCTGCAAGTGGTTTTGCAGCAGCAGAAACCGGATGTAATTCTGCGTCTGTAGCGCGTTGAGCGAAGGCACTCGAATCGGAATTTGAATCAGCTTTTCCAGGTAGTGCTTCGTGTACTCGGCCTGCGACACCGGTAAGTCGGGAAAGTGGCGGCGCACGGCATATTCAATCATCTGCTCGTCGGTGGCCAGGATGAAGGCTGAGCCCTCCACGAACAGAAACAGCTTTACTGCCTCCAGAATGTCAATAACCGAAGTAGGCAAGCACCGGTCAAGGTCGTCTACCAAGACGACCAGACGCTCCACGCCGGCTTCTTTAATTAGGGCCTGCAGTTCATCACGAAAAGCCTGAATCTGCGCTGGCACGGTCGCTTGTTCCGGTTTCAACCAGTCTTCTTCTTCCGCCTCCACCGTCACGTTCACAGTTGTGCCGGCGGGCTTGGCTTCCTTGTCGGCGAATAAATCCTTGGCGCTGGCCAGCAGGCCAGGCAAACCAAAAAGGGCGGCTGGCGACATTCCCGTGGCAGCTGTCATTGCCAGACTGCCGGCTACCTTGGCGGCTTTCAGCCAGTTGATACGCTTGAACAAACGCTTGCCCATCGCCACGGCCGAGGCTCCCACCGAGCGGCGGCTCAACAAGGCGTGCACCACCGCCTCCATCAGAGCCGATTTAGTGTCGTCATACCCTTGGTAGAGCCACCCGTTAAACGTCAGACACAGGGTCGTATCATCGTCCTTCAACTCTGCCTCAATAAGGGACAAAATCGAGGTTTTGCCCGCGCCCCAACTGCCGTGGATACCAACGGTGAGTGGGCGCAACTCTTCCTCCCGTAATATCTCTACGATGGTCTGCGCGATGCGCCGATGTCCTAACAGGTCAACGTTTGTTTCTTTGTCGTTCCACATTGGAAAAAGCCTGAGTATTACTGCAAAACCATCAACTATTTATCAATGCTTACACTAGCTGAATGCTTGACGTTAAATAGCCGGGGAAAAACTATTTATACTATTGCCCGGGCAGTCTCCCCCGACGAGAAGCGGCAGTTGCTGGAGCAGTTTGCCGTCCTACACGCAGGTCAAAAGATTTGGCGGGTTAAGATGCACATGCCCAAGCGGCACATGCCATTTGCTCAACACAGCAATATCCTGTTTCGTAGCAGCAAATTAGCAGTCAATGAACTGTTAATCGAATTTGATACCTCAACCATTACACGCAATAGTACAGAGCAGAATATGGTTTGGGAAGTTATGCGTGGGTTCTTTGCCACGCGATAACCTTGACTGCAGTTTACAACAGAGCCAGGTTTACTGCAATGGCATCCACCACGGCTACAACAAGCCAACCTCATCAGCGGCCTTAATACTGGAAAAGCCCGGCCATAAATTTGGCCGGGCTTTACTTATGGAGCGGGCGATGCTACTCCGTCCTGGTCAGTTCCTGCTGTAAGTGCTCTTGCAGTTGCTCGTAGGATTCCGGGCATAGCCGAATGACTGGCTCCTGGGCGGTGCAGTACAATAAGGTGGGGTCGGCCAGCGCCACTGCCCGGGCCCAGGCAGCCGCGGGCATTTCCGCGGAAAGGGGTAGCAACGGGGTGAATTCTTCTTGGATAAGCCGAATCACCAGCGCCTGCACGGTCGGGCAGAGGCTGGAAAAGCGGCGATAGGGGCTCGCAGCCATAACAGTAACGTCAACGGAAAGGAATGAAAACGCCTCGCCTACGGCCAACTTGGGGCCGGGCAGGAGATGGAGCAGCAGCCACCCGGCCACCCGGGAGGGCGCGGGGACAGCTGCGACGAGGAAGCGTTACGCGAGGGAGCCCACAAACAGGGCGGGCCGCTGCTGGATGGGCAGCGGCTGCCGGCGAGCCCAGCTCAGCCAGTCTGCGGCAAGGCCTGCTGACGAGGGGCAACTATGCAAAGCGTAGGATTTCAAAGCCAGCATACTCGGCAATCAGTTTGTCAGGCAAAGCTAGCCATTACGCCCATACTGGACGTAAGTTTGGCATTCTCGCCTGTAAAATTGTTAGTAATCGGGCCCAAAATTTGCCATGAGCATGGCCGGCGCTCGTTACGGTCGGTGCCTTACTTGGCTGAAGCCGAGCTTGAGCGCTTGCCGCACGCCTTGGTAGAACGCCGACACTCGCTCCTTATTGGAAATTATTTGCCAATTTCAGCTTCTACCTTAGGTTTTATCCTCATCAGCTACCCCTAGCGCTTCGTCCATGGAACAACCAAACAGCTGGGCCAACCTGCCGGAGCTCCTGCACCAGCTCGAAGCGGACCTCAGCGACCCGGCCGTGTATTACTTACTGGGCGGCCACTACTACGACCGCGATAACCACCCGCAGCGCCGGCACTACCCGGCCGTGTTTTCCCTGCACCAAGGTGAGGTTGCCAACCTGGAGGTCGGCCCGGACTTCGTGTCCTTCGACGCGGAGTTTGTGCGCTACCCGGAAGACGACGAGCCGCACGCGCCCGGCCCCTGGGTAGACCGCTTTCGCGCGACCATTCCCTTCGCGCAGCTCTACCAACTGCTGCGCAAAGTCGTGCCCGCCGGGGAGGCAGTAGGCGAAACGCTTGCCTTTCTGCCGACCGAGGCGGTGTACTACAACGAGCGGGTTCACCGCGAGCATTACCCGAACCCGTGGACCATTAACCAGCCCTGATTACTGCCTTATGCCCCGCGAGCCGCATGCGTTAGTCGCCGTTCTGCACCACGTGCAAGCCGGCCTTGCCAACCCGCAGCACCATTACCTGGTGTGCACGAACTACTTTCAGACCGAAAGCGGGCCCGTGATGCTCGGTACCCTGCACCTGCACCAGAGTACGGTCTGGCAGCTGGTCATCGGCGCGGAAGACTTCACCTGCGAAGTGCTGCTTGACTCCACCGACCTCCAGCACCGCTCGCCCATCCGGGTGTCCTTTGACCAGGTCTGGCAGGTCATGCAAGGCGACGGCCCTCAGTTTGACGGGGATAATCCGGAAGACCTGCTCTACGAAAACACCAGTGCCCTCTCGGCCTTTGCCCGGCAGGGCCTGCCCCAGTAAGATGGAAGAACTGCTCCAGCCCCGCCACCCGCTTGACAAGCACCACCAGGCCCAGCTGCAGGCCCTGCAGCAGCTGCCCGAAAGCCAGCGGGCCGAGATGGCCCGGCTGTTCCGCCTGGGCAACGCCACCTACCGCTATCAGCAGCTGGCCGACGGGGAGGTGACGGAAGCGGATTACCAGCACTGGCTGGAAGGGCTACCGGAGCGCTTTCGCCAGGCCATGGAGCGGGACGGCTTTGAAAGCGCCAAACGCAGCCTAGCCCTGCGCCGGCATGCGCTGGAGCGGCGCGACGTAGGCTACGCCGCGTTCATGCAGGCCATTCTCTCCCCGGAGGACTGGGCCTTTGAGCAGCAACAGCGCGCAGCTGCTGGCTTGTAGCAAGTATTCAGCAGCGCCTAGCTGTCTCACTAGCTCCGTCCTGCTGCGTACCGGCTGCAGCCCCCGAGTACCTATGGTGATGGTCCCATGAGCCCATGCTGAGCCCATTGCAATGGCGCGACTTTCCGCTAAAAATGGCGTTTACGCGCTCTGCGGGCACTTCTACAAATCCCTGCCCACGAGTGGTGAGCCCTTTGTGAGCCCTTTAGGACTCGGTGAGCGTGTACTGCGTGCCCACCCCGGTTTTGCCGGACTTCTGCAGCCAGCCGCCCTTTTCCAGCTCGCTCAGGTAACGGGTGGCGGTGGGCTTGCTGACGCCCAACTGCTGCTGCACTACGGTGTTGGTGATGCTGCCGTGCTGCCCGGCGTAGAGCAGCACCGGCGCCAAGTCGGCGCGCACGCCCTGGCCCTGCCAGTAGGCCACCGAGTAGGCGGCAAACGCTACCACGAAGCCCGAGGCCTCGAAGTAGAAGCGTGGGGCTGGCAGGTGCGCCGCGCGGCACTCATTCAACATCTTGATGGTGCCGCGGCCCCAGGATTCGATGTAACCGGCCCGGAACAGGGTGTTGGCCACGTCCGGGTTGAAGGGCTTGGACGGGTGCTTGCGCAGCAGATTCTCCACGGTCCAGCTGTCGGGCAGGTGGCCCTCGTTCCAGAACTGCAGGCGGTCCTGGTACACGCTAATCTGCACGGGCGTGCCGCCGCTGTAATCTTTGTGGGCCAGCGCGTTGAGCAGCGCCTCGCGCAGGGCCGCCGCCGGGAAAGGCGGCTCCTCGACCCGGCCGGCGCCTTCGTAGCGCACCTGGGCCCGGGCGTACTTGGTTTGCAACAAATCCAAGGTGCGCTCTACCTGCACGAGCAGCGGCCCGTGCACCTCGTCCTGGTAGCGCAAATCGTCGTCCGTGGCAAAGAAGCCAATCTTGACGTAGGCGCCGGTAATGAACCGCTCGGGCGTGGGGTGAAACAGCAGCACGGCGGCCCGCTTCAGGTACTCCCCGTCGATGAGGTTCAGGTTGTCGAGCAGGGCTTCGTTGCCGTCGTGCAGTACCTGCTCGTCCACCCGCCCGCTTTTGGCGGCGCGCTGGCGAAATAAGTCAAAGGCTTCCGCCGATAAATCCGCCGCCGTGACGCCCGGCACCGGCACGCCGTCCCAGCGCTTGCCCTGCTTCTGCAGCAAAAACGCGCTCAACGCGGGGCCGCGCAGCTCCTGCTTGGTGCTGCCGCTGCGGAAGTGGTACTGGCCGCGGTAGCTGATGGGATAGGGATACGGCTCGACGACGATTTCCAGAAACTCCAGCCCGCCTTCTTCGTGGCGGTTGACTTCCACCAGGATGCCCATCAAATCGCGCACCTGGTTGGGCAAATCGTCCAGCAGCTTGCGGATGCCCGGCAGGCCCACCACCTGCCCATCGTCGTTTTTGCCGATGAAGATGCGGCCGCCCTGGGCGTTGGCAAAGCCGCAGATCCACTTGAAGTACTCCTCCCGCCACGATTCCTTCCACTCGATGTTTTGCTGTTCGCGGGTGGTACTCATAGCTGAAGGACGGGCGACGAATAAGGGAATGGGATGGATAACGGTCGGGCAAGTTACCCAATTCCCAGGCGGCAAACAGCGAGAAGCTTTCGGTTCATATACTGAAAAGCCGTTAAGAAGAGGCAATTACCCCGCTTAACACCAAAACGCAGCTCGACGTTAAAGCGCACCCGCTTTTTTGCACTGTGGGCTACCGAGTGGCAGCGCCCAGCGCGTCATTGCCGCAGGCACCCAGGCAGCACACCCCGTCCTCTGCGGAACCCAACAATGCCCACCGGATGTATGCCCCATGCTCGAAGTAGGCCCAGGCCAACGGCACCAACTCAAACTACCTTACTATGAGCCAGCTTGCTGCTACGCTGCTCTCGGCAGCTTTCCTGTCCCTCGGTGCCACCCCCATCCCCGAGCCCACGGCCGTGAGCGTGGTAATAACCAATCTGCCTTCCAACAAGGCCACGCTGAAGCTGTACTTCTACAACGTGAAGGAAAACTTCCTAGTCCGCAACCACTACACGCTGCTCAAGCACATCAAGCCGGGCGGCAGCAACAAGGTAGTCTACCCAATTCAGCTTCCGCCTGGAAATTGGGCCATCGCCGTCACCCAAGACCTGAACGAAAACGATCTGGTTGACCGTAATATGTTGGGCATTCCGACCGAGCCGTTTGCCTTGTCCAACAACGTGAAGCCACGCTTCAAAATCCCGACCTTTGAGGAATGCATGTTCCGGGTGAGCGGCCCAACGACAACAGTCGCTATTACCATGAAGTGAGTCCGTGCCTAACCGGCCTGGCTAGAAAACGTAAACCCGGCCGCTCAGCATAAGCAGCCAGGTTTAAGGTAAGTAGGGTGCTGGGTCATATCAGCGAATCCAGGCTGCGGCGCGCGTGCGAGGCCGGCCCCAGCTTCTGGAACTCGGTAGGGGTGAGGCCCGTCACTTGCCGAAACTGCCGCGAGAGGTGGGCGGGACTGCTGTAGCCCAGCTGCTGGGTCACCTCGGCAATACTCAGTTCGCCGTAGCCAATTAGCTCTTTGGCCCGCTCCACCTTTTGGCGGATGATGAACTTCTCGATGGTAAGACCCTCGGAAGCAGAGAACAAATGGGAAAGATAGTGGTAGTCCTTGCCCAAATGCTCCACCAAGTAATCCGAGTAATTCAGCAGGCGCGGGCCCGGCGGCGGGTAGTGAATCAGCGCCACCAGCAGGGTTTTGATGCGCTCCACCAGCTGGGCCCGGGGGTCTTCCAGCAAGGCAAACCCGGCATCCAACAACGTCGCCCGGATGGCCTCCCAGTCCAGGGCCGCCCCGTCGGGCGTGGACACGTCGGCTTCGCCCAGCGCCACGCGGTGCACCTGCAGCCCCAGCGCGCTCAGGTCCTCGCGCACCACCCGGATGCACTGCGGGCAGACCATGTTCTTGATCAGCAGCCGCTGGCTGCCGGGGGCGGGCAGAATATGGGTAGGGCTCACGTCGTGGGTCATGGGAATGCCTCCTTATCCTTATTTAACGACCAGGCTCCCGCGCAGCATGCCCATCCCGCAGGTAAATTCATACCGCCCCGCTTTTTCGGGCAGCAGCTCCACCAGGGTGGTCTGAAAAGCCGGCAGGTCGCGGCGGATGCGGAAGTCGGGAATGAGTACCTCTTCCGAGCAGCTGTTTTCCTCGTCGCGGTAGAAGTTCAGCTGCACGGGCTTGCCGCGCTCCACTTCAATCACGTCCGGCGAGTAGCCGCCCTTCACGGTGATGTCCACTTCCTGCACGCCACTGGAAGAAGACACGGCGCTGGCCGTTGGGCGGGCCGAGAAGAAAAAGTACCAGATGACAAAGGCGGCCAAAGCCAGCCCCGTCACGGTTACCAGGATTTCGGTTGTATCCATGGGGAGTTACGGTTTAGCCGGGGCAAAGCCCCGCAGGCGCAGCGAGTTCGTCAGCACCGACACCGAGCTCATGGCCATGGCCGCCGCCGCCAGCATGGGCGAGAGCGTGATGCCAAAGAAAGGGTAGAGCAGGCCGGCGGCTACGGGAATGCCGAGCGTGTTGTAGATGAAGGCGAAAAACAAGTTCTGCTTGATGGTGCGGATGGTCTGCTTGCTCAGCTCGATGGCCGTCACCACGCCCTGCAGGTCGGAGCGCATTAGGGTGATACCCGCCGCTTCCATGGCCACGTCGGTACCCGCGCCGATGGCCAGGCCGATATCGGCCTGCGCCAGGGCCGGGGCGTCGTTGATGCCGTCGCCGACCATGGCCACCACCCGGCCCTCGGCCTGCAGCTGCTTCATTTTTGCGGCCTTGTCCTGGGGCAGCACCTCGGCAAAGTAGCGCTGAATGCCCACCTGCCCGGCCACGTGCGCGGCCGTCTGCGGGTTATCGCCGGTCATCATCACCACTTCTATGCCCTGCTGCTGCAGGCGCTTAATCGCCGCGGCCGAGGTTTCGCGCACGGTATCGGCCACCGCAATCAGGCCCACGGCCTGGCCGGCAATGGCCACGTACAGCACGGTTTGCGCTTGGGCGAGCAGCTGTTCGGCCTGGGCACTCAGCTCGGCGGGCAGGGCAATGCCCTCGTCGCTGAGCAGGCGCCGGTTGCCGATGAGCACGGCCTGCCCATCCACGCTGGCCGCGGCTCCTTTGCCCTCCACGGCCCGGAAGCCCGTAGCCGTCAGCATCGGGGCCGCCTGCGCGTCGGCGTAGCGCACCACGGCCTCCGCCAGCGGGTGCTCGCTCTGCCGCTCTACGGCGGCCACCACCGGCAGCAGGCGGGCGGCATCCTGCCCGGCAGCGGGCAGCAGCTCCGTCACGGCGGGCTCCCCGCGGGTGATGGTACCCGTTTTGTCGAGCAGCACGGTGTTCACCTGGTGCGCCTTCTCCAGCGCTTCGGCGTTGCGGATCAGCACGCCGTGTTCGGCGCCCTTGCCCGTGCTCACCATGATGGCTGTGGGCGTGGCCAGGCCCAGCGCGCAGGGGCAGGCGATGATGAGCACCGCCACGAAGTTGACCAGCGCCAGCGGCAAGCGGGCCTCCACCGGCGCCAGGTCAAACCAGAGCACGAACGTCAGGATGGCGATGACGACCACCGTGGGCACGAAGATGGCGCTGACCTTGTCGGCCAGGCGCTGAATGGGCGCGCGGCTGCCCTGCGCTTCCTCCACCAGCTTGACAATCTGGGCCAGCATGGTGTCGGCGCCTACTTTGGTGACGTGGAAGCGGAAGGAACCGGTTTTGTTGAGCGTGGCCCCAAACACGTTGTCGCCCGCCTTTTTCTCTACCGGCAGGCTCTCGCCGGTGAGCATGGCCTCGTCCACGGCCGAGTGGCCTTCCTCGATGATGCCATCGGTAGCTACCTTTTCCCCGGGGCGCACGACCACGAGGTCGCCCAGCTGCACCTGCTCAATGGGCACATCCACTTCCTGGCCGCCGGGGCGCACCACGCGGGCCGTTTTGGCCTGCAAACCCATCAGGGCCTTGATGGCCGCCGAGGTCTGGGTTTTGGCCCGCATTTCCAGCACCTTGCCCAGCAAGATAAGGGCAATGATGGTGGCGGTGGTGTCGTAATAGACCTCGGCCGTGAGGCCGCGGCGCATAAACCAGTTGGGCGCCACGGTGGCCGCCAGGCTGTAGAGGAAGGCGGCCCCGGTGCCCACGGCAATCAGGGTGTCCATGTTGGCCGCCCGGTGCTTGAAGCCGTTCCAGGCCGAGGTGTAGAACTCGCGCCCGCTGTAGAGCAGCACCGGCAGGGTAAGCCCCAGCAGCGCGTAGTTGAGCCATTGCATGTTCACGCGCTGCATCATCGCCGGCCAGAGCATGAGCATGCTCAGCGGCATGATGAGGAGCGCCAAACCAACGGCCACCCAGAAGCGGCGCTTGAGCTTCTGATAAGCCAGGGCTTTCTGCCGGTCAATCTCCGCCTGGCGCTCGGCGGCGCTGGTGTCCGGAGCGCGCTCGATGACGCCGTAGCCGGCGTTGACCACGGCCTCCTTGAGGGTGGCCGGCGTTGCCTGGCCGGGCAGGTACTGCACCGTTGCTTGCTCGGTGGCAAAGTTCACCACGGCGCTTTGCACGCCCGGGGTGCGGCTGAGCGACTTTTGCACAAAGGCCGCGCACGAAGCGCAGGTCATGCCTTCGATGTCGAGAGTGGTGGTTTCGGGAGTGGTAGCCATAGGTATGGGTCTGCGTTGCCGGTTTGGCCCGCTGCGGGCCGCAGATGAGCGGGTACCCGTCTGGTTTGATGGCACTACAAAGGAACGACAACGCAGGCGCGGGGTTGGTACGGAATCCCGCGCCTGAATTGCATAATTTGGCTTACCCGGCAGACGTCGTCCGCGCCGCGGCCGCCTGCCGGGCCTGCCCATCCGCTAGCCGCTGCAGGCCCCGGCTCAGGTTGACTTTCACCGTGGTGGACACGGGAATGTTCAGGCCGAAGCTCTGGCGCATGAACTCCAGCAGCACGGTGGTACGCGTCACCAGCAAGTACTTGCGCCGGCGCACGGTCAGCTCCTCCGTCACGATGCCCACCAGCTTGCGCTCCTGCGCCGGGTCACCGAGCAGGTAGTTGCCCGTGTCCCAGAGGCCACTGCCGCTGATGCCCTCCATCTTGGGCCGCCGGTGGGGCGCCGGGTTGGTGACGGAAAGCACGTCGCCGGTGAAGTCGAGCACCAGGTGCGCGGCCGGGTGCAGCCGGAACCCGGCGTAGTCGAAGTCCTTGGTCCGCTGCACCTGCAGCGGGTAGGGCGCCGTTTTCACGTGCCCGTTGAACGAGCGGGTTGTCGCGGCCGGGAAGCCCACGGACAAGTACACGTCCGTCAGGTGCCGGGGGCTGGTCGAGAGCTCGGCCAGGGTCAGGAATTGGTAGGCTTCCCGCAGCTGGCCGATTTGGCCTGCGTCGGTCAGCTCCAGCACCGCCAAGTCAATCTTATCGTCCTGGCGCCGGCCCGGGGGCGGCGGGGAGGTCGTCAGCAGCGTGCCGGCCAGCGTCACTTCGTGGGGCGGCAGGATAACGAAGGTAGTGTAGGCCTGGCCCGCCAGTACGTGCGCGGCCGTGGCAACGAAATAGCGGTTGTCCACCGTCAGCAACACCCCACTGCCGCACGCCGCGATGCGGCCTTTGCGGGTGTAGAAGAACTGAATGGTGGAACGAAGTATCGCCGCCGTGGCGATACTCAGGGGTTGAGCTTTTACTTCTTGTAAAAGCGATGCAGAAGTAGGCGTTGTAGCCATACGGTAAGGGTGAAAAAAAGAAAGTTATTCGTCCGGGCTGCCGACTACGGGTTGACAGCCGTTCCTAACATGGAATACGAAATCGGCGCCCCCTTCCCACAAAACGCCCTTACCTTTGCCGCGCAGGGCTGCCCTTTTATCAGGCAGTTACGCCCGGGAAGCTTATACAATTAGGCTCAGAGCTTGCATAATTTTGCGCTTTTAGCGATTTGGCCACGACCTGGAAGTAAGCCTCAAAAAGCCGCTACGGTCGTTTCCAGCCTGTTCTTTCGCAAACCAGGGTAGGGCTGCTCCGGCGGAGAGCGGAACCAAGCCGCCCGTTTTGCGGTAGAGAACGAGTCTTGCACTTTCCGAGCAGCTTCTACTTTTGCAGTTGCTTTTTATCCGTCATGTTCCGTAGCCTGTTCCCTTTTCGACGCTTGCTGGCGACGAGCTTTCTGCTCGTCTTCGTCAACGTGTTCGTAGGCCAGTGCTGGTGCGCGACGGTCAACGCCAAGGCCCTGGGCCAGCCGGTGCAGGCCCAGGCTACCGCCCCGGAAAAGCCCAGCCACCCTGGCTGCCACGGCCACGGCAAACCCGCGGCCAAGCACGACGCCCGCGCCAAGCACCAGCACGGCGCCCCCAGGAAATCCTCGGGCACGCACGACTGCTGCAAGGACAAGTCGGCCTCGTTGCTCTCGTCGCTGACCGCGCCCGTTGAAAAGCAGCTGTTTTCTCCTGCTCCGGCCCTGCTGCCGGCAGCCACTGATTTCTCCTTCCGGCCTGCCGCCGGCAAGTGGGATCAAACCCGCGCGGTCATCCTGGTGCCCCGTGAGCACCTGCCGCCCAAGATTCCCGACATCCGGATTTTCATTCAGTCCCTGACGGTCTGATTGGTTTGACGCGCCCAAGGCTCGCCCTGGCATAGCTGTGCTATGTCCGGGGCGGGCCTTGGCGTTTGCGCGTACGCCCCGCTCCGGAGCGGCCCACCCCACCCTTCTTTCCTGCTTTTACCCGCCCAACCATGAAGAGTTGTTGCGAGCAGGGCAATGCGCCAGCCCCCCGCGGGCCGGGACGTCGCCTGCTTTCCTACCTGCTCTACGCCGCGCTGGCTGCCGCCCTGGGCTTGGTGCTCTGGCAGCAGCTCCAGGCCTGAAGCGCCCGGGACCACCTCCCTGCCGCCTCCTAACATTCTCACCCTCCAATTTCCTTTATGTACCGCTTTTCTGTTTCCCTGCTGGCCGTGGCCGGTCTGCTTGCTACCGCCAGCTGTTCGTCCGACTCCGCGTCAAGCAGCGCTACCAACACCGTTACCACCCCCACGGACGGTCCCAAAGAAGGTACCGCCGCGCACACCGGCGGGCACATCTACTCCTGCCCCATGCACCCGGAAGTGACCAGCAACAAAGCCGGGGAGAAGTGCCCCAAGTGCGGCATGAACCTGGAACATACGGACCAGGTAGCCAACGGCAAAACCTACGAGATGAAGTTCGTGCCGACTCCCGGGGAGTTGATCGCCGGGCAGCTCTCCACCCTCGCCTTCAAGCCCCAGCAGGCCGACAATGACCAAGTCCCGGTGCCGCTGGACGTCGTGCACGAGAAGAAAATTCACCTGATCATCGTCTCCAAAGACCTGGGGCAGTTTTACCACGAGCACCCTGAGTACACGCCCCAGGGCGACTACCGGGTGAAGTACACTTTCCCCAAAGGCGGCGACTACGTACTGTTCCAGGACTACACGCCCACCGGCGCCGGTCACCAGCTGGGCCGCCAGCCCATCACGGTCAAGGGCCCGGCCTACGCGCCGGTCAAGTTCAAGAACGACGACATGCAGTGGGAAAAGAACGGCTACAAGGCTTCCCTTTCCTTTGACAAGCCGCTGACCGCGGGCCAACTGCTGGGCATGAACATCAACATCACCAAGGACGGGCAGCCCGTGACCGACCTGGATAACTACCTCGGCGCGCTGGGCCACGTGGTCGTGATCAGCGAAGACACGGAGCAGTACCTGCACGTGCACCCCAACGACCAGGCCGACAAAGGCCCCAACATCGGCTTCAACACCAACTTCGAGAAGCCCGGCCTCTACCGCGTGTTCCTGCAGTTCAACCACGGTGGGCAGATCCACACCGGCGACTTCACCATCAACATGAAGGGTACGGCGGCCAGCTAAGCCGCCCCGCTCTTCGATTCCTTTTCCAACCCTCAACCAATTCATCACCGATGAAAACCTCCGCATTATTCCTCGCCGCCCTCTGTTCGGGCACCTTGCTGCTGGGCAGCTGCGACAACAAGCCCGCCGACACGACCGCCACGGAAACCACCACGTCCGAAACGGCATCCACCACCGCGGATACGGCCGGCGACCATTCACACATGGCGGGCATGGAGCACGGCAGCACGAGCGGCGGCTCGCCGATGATGGGCGCCATGAACGACATGATGGCCAAAATGCACGCCATGCAACCCAAGGGCAACACCGACCATGATTTCGCCCACCACATGATCGAGCACCACCGCGGTGCCGTGGCCATGGCTGACATCGAGCTGCGCGACGGTAAGGATGCCACGCTGCGCGAGATGGCCGAGAAAATCAAGGCGGATCAGCAAAAGGAAATCGCCGAGATGGAGCCCATTGCCGAGCGCCTCGACGCGGCGCCCACGAACTACAAGCCCCAAGACCCCAACGACCCCTTCACCAGCAAGATGAAGGCCTCTATGGACGGCATGATGCAGAACATGCCCAAGGAAACGGGCAACGTGGATCAGGACTTCGTCGGCATGATGATTCCGCACCACCAGAGCGCCGTGGACATGGCTAAGGCCGAAGTGGCCCACGGCCGGGACACCAAGCTCAAGGAAATGGCGCAGAAGATGATTGACGCGCAGCAGAAAGAGATCCAGCAGTTCAAGGACTGGCAGGCCAAAAACGGCACCCAGAAATAACCCTTTCTTTTCTCCAACCCCCTTTTTATGAAGTTTTCTGATTTCCTGCTGGCCAGTGCCCTCCTGCTGGCTCCTCTCTCCCTTTCGGCCCAGCACGGCCACGGCCAAGGCCACAACGCCGCCGGCGAAACCCACGCCCACAAAGCCCCGCACGGTGGGATTGTGCGCACGGCCGGCAAGTACCACGTGGAGCTCGTGCTGGCCGGCTCGCAGATGACCGTGTACCTGCTTGACGGCAAGGAGCAGACGCTGGCCAACAAAGGCCTGACCGGCACGGCCATGGTGCTGCAGGGCGGCAAGACAACCTCGGTGGCCCTGGCCGCCTTCGGCGACAACCAGTTGCAGGGCGCGCTGCCCGCCGGTGCCACCCCGACCACGGCCATCATTACCCTGCGCCGGGGCAGCGAAACCATCAGCGCCCGTTTTGACAAGCTGGCCAGCACCAGCGCCAAGGCCAAAGTCACCAGCTACGCCTGCCCGATGAGCTGCAAGGACAGCGCCAGCCAGAAGCCCGGCAGCTGCCCCAAGTGCGGCATGGCCCTGGTCAAAAAAGCCTAGCTGCCCCGCCGTTTGTGGGTCACCCCGTACGGCGGCTCACCGCCCTAGCCCACTCGCTGCAGCCGCAGCGGGTGGGCACTGGGTGAACCTGATTTTGCTTGTATGAACTACCTAGGATTTCTGATTCTTCCCGGCTGGCCCGCGCGGCTGCTTCTGCTGCTAGGGCTGCTGGGCAGCTTCTTCCCAGCACGGGCGCAAACCACCGTCATCAGCCTCGACAGCGCCGAAGCCCAGGCCTTGCGCCGGCACCCGCGCCTGCGCCAGTCCGATGAAGAAATTGCCGAGCAGCGCGCCCTCAAGCGCGGCTCGTTTGCCCCAGCCAACCCGGACTTTCTCTGGTCGGCCCCCACGGGCGAGATGTGGGCGCCGGGCGTGGTGCAGACCATTGACCTGCCCAACGTGTACCGGCGGCAGCGGCAGGTCGCCCAGGCCGGCGTGGTGCTGGCCGAGCGCAACCGCGACGTGAGCCGCGCTACGGTGCTGCGCGATACCCGTCTGGCTTACCTCGGCCTGCAGTTTGCCGAAGCCCAGGTGCGGCAGTACACCTACCAGGACAGCCTTTACCGGGCTTTGCGCCTGGCCACGGAGCGGCTGTTTGCGGCCGGCGAAGTCAACTCCCTGCAGCGCATCAGCACCGAGGCCGAAGCGCGGCAGGCCACCGTGCAGCTGCAGCAGGCCACCGAAGACCTGCGGGCGGCCCAGCGCCGCCTGGCTTTGCTGCTAGGCCGGCCCGCGGCCGAGCTGACCACCAGCACCGACCTGCGCCGCAGCGGCCCGGAGCTGGCCCAGGCGGGCGCAGCCCTGCTCGGCACCTTGCCGGCGGCCGATAGCAGCGCGTTGGTGCGCAGCCCCACGCTGGCGGCGGCTACCCAGAACGTGGCGCTGAGCCAGTCGGGCATCAGCCTGGTACGGGCCCGGCGCACGCCGGCCCTGACGCTGGGCTACCAGAACCAGGCCTTTGAGAACTCCCAAATCAAATACCGCTTCCAATTCGGGGTGTCGGTGCCCATCTGGTTCTGGACCTACCGCTCGCAGCTGCAGGCGGCAACGGCCCGCTCCCGGGCCGCCAGCTACCAGCTGCAAACCCAGCGCCTGGAGCTGGGTACGCAATACCAGCAGGCCCTGGCGGATACCCGCAAATTCTCGGCCTCGCTCACCTACTACGAACAAACCGGCATGCCCCAGTCCCGGGCCATCATCAACCAATCCCAACGGCTGTTCCGGGCCGGCGAGGTCAGCTACCTGCAGCTCATCATGAGCCTGAACCAGGCCTTTGCCATTCAGAATACCTACCTGACCACCATCCGCGACTACCGTCAGGCCCTGGTGGAACTCTCTTACCTACGGGGTGAATAACATGAAACAACTCCTGATTTTGCTGCTGGGCCTGCTGCTGCTGAGCGGCAATGCCCAGGCCCACGGGGGCGAAGACCACGGCGCGAGCGGCAAAGCTGCCGCCCCGGCCGGGGCCACGTCCTTCTCGGTGGCAGCCCTCTCGGAGCAGTTCGAGGTGCTGCTGCGCTACGAGCCGCTGGAAGGCGGCGAGCCGGCCGACCTGCGCCTGTTCCTTTCCGACTACGCCACCAACGCCCCCATCAAGGGCGCTAAGCTCACGCTCACCAACCCCGAAGACGCCAATCTGAAGTGGGCGGTGACGGAGAAAGGGCCGGGCGAGTACCTGGTCGAGGGCGAGTTTCCGGCCAACAAGGCCTACAGCTTCGCCCTGAACGTGGTGGCCGGCGACAAAGCAGACCTGCTGCTGCTTGACGGCATCAAAGTCGGCGAAAAGCTGCCCGTGGCCGCGACCCCGGCCGCCGCACCCTCCCTTTTCTCTTCCTGGAAAACCATACTGGCCCTGATTGGCGCCTTTGTGCTCGGCATCGGCCTGACGGCCCTGCTGCTGCGCCGCCGCCCGCGCGCCGGGGTGCCTTCCTCCACTGCTACGCCCGTTGTCTATGAAAACCAAGCATAAATTCCTGCTCGGAACGGCCGCCGCCGGCCTGGTGCTGACGGTGCTGCTGCCCCCGCCCGCGGCCGTCTTCGGTCACGGCGGCGAAGACCACGGCGGCGAGGCCAAGGCCAGCACCGGTGTGGCGCTGACCGACGAAGTGCTGCTGCCCAAGGAAAGTCAGTTTCTGTTTCAAGTGCGCACCAGCCTGGCCACTTACTCGGCTACCTACAGCCGGGCTACGCTCTACGGCACCGTGTCGGCGGCCGCCGGTGGCGAAGGCCGCATCGTGGTGCCCCAGACCGGGCGCATCGTGAGCCTCACTTCCCAGGTAGGGCAGCAGGTGCGGGCCGGCCAGCCGCTGGCCGTCCTCGAGCAGACGCTCGACGCCACCCAACAAATCGGGCTGAGCACCGAACGGGCCAACGCCCAGGCCGAGCTGCGCGCCGCCCAGCAGGACTACGCCCGCCTGCAGAGCATTGCCGACATCGCCGCCCGCAAGGACGTGGTAGCCGCCGAGCTGCGCCTGCGCCAAGCCCGGCAGAACGCCGCCATACTCAATGGTCAGGCCCGCCAGCGCCGCACCACCATCACCTCGCCCATCAACGGCACCGTGGACGTGTTCAACCTGGCCGTGGGCCAGCAGGTCAACCAAGGCGACGAGCTCTTCCGCGTGCTCAACCCCGGCAAGCTGCGGGTGGAAGCCCAGGTGTTTGCCCAGGACCTGGCGAAAGTCACGCCCGGCGCGCAGTTCCGGGTGGAAGGCCTGCAGGGCCAGGCCGGCGTGCCCGCGAAGCTGGTGGTATTCAGCAACGTGGTGAATCCGGTCAATCAGGCCCGCCAGCTTATTCTGGAGCTGGACGAGGCAGCTGCCAGTGCCTATCGAGCCGGGCAGGCCGTGAACGTGCAGGTGCTGGGCCAGAGCGAAGGCGGCAAGCCCCAGCTGGTGGTGCCCACCTCGGCCGTCACGGATTTGAACGGCAAGCCGGTGGTGTTCGTGCACACCGAGCCCGAGCACTTCAAGATCCGCTACGTGCAACCCGGCGCCGTCAACGGCGAGCAAACGGTGCTGCTGCAGGGCGAGGTGAACGAAAACGACCGGGTCGTTACCGCCGGCACCTACCAGCTTAAGTCTATCTACCTCAACCAATAACCCCTTGTTCGTGAAACACCTTTCTGTTTTCGCTGCGCTGGCTACCGCCCTGGGCCTGTCGGCCTTCACCGCTCAAGCCCAGGCCCCACATGCCAGCGGCGACGAAGCCGCCGTCAAGGCCGTGCTGCGCCAGTACCAGCAAGCCGTTCAGAAGCTGGACACCACCGGCACGCACCGCCTGTTCACGGCGGATTCCGAGGTGTTTGAATCGGGTGGGGTGGAAGGCACTTACCGGCACTACGCTGCCCATCACTTGGCGCCGGAGCTGCGCGAGTTTAGCGCCTTCACCTTCAGCGACTACCAGGCCAAGGTGCGGCTGGACGGCCCCTACGCTTTTGCGACCGAAACCTACACCTACACCATCGGGCTGAAGAAAGACCCGAAAACGCCCATCGTGCGCAAGGGCGTGGCCACGTCGGTGCTGCGCAAAAACGCCGCCGGCCAGTGGCAGATTGTGAGCACGCACACGTCGGCCCGCACGCCCCGCCCCAAGAAACAAAGCTAGCGTGCCCCGCCCGTAGGATGATCCATCCTTGGGCTTCACCCTTCTGCTTACCCCAATGCTTGACCAAATTATTCGCTTTGCCCTGCAGAACCGGCTGCTCATGCTGGCTTTTGCCCTGGGCCTGCTGATTGCCGGCACCTACACAGCCCGCCAGCTGCCGGTGGACGTGCTGCCCGACCTGGACCGCCCCCGCGTAACCGTGTTCCTGGAGTCTCCGGGCATGGCCCCGGAAGAAGTAGAGGCCCTGGTGACCCTGCCCGTGGAAACGGCCCTGAACGGGGCCACCGGCGTGTCGGCCGTGCGCTCGAACTCGGCCATCGGCCTGGGCATGGTATTCGTGGAGTTCGACTATGGCACCGACATCTTCACGGCCCGCCAGATCGTGTCGGAAAAGCTGCAGACCGTGGGCGAGCAGCTGCCCACCGGCATCACGCCGGTGCTCGGGCCGATTTCCTCGGTGATGGGCCAGATCATGCTGGTCGGCCTTACGGGGGGCCAACAAACCAACGCGGCGGATTTGCGCACCTTGGCCAACTACACCGTGCGCCAGCGCCTCTTGTCCATTCCCGGCGTGGCCCAGGTGATTCCCATTGGCGGCGACAACCTGCAGTACCAGGTGCTGCTCGACATGGCCCGCCTGAACGCCACGGGACTGACGGTAAACCAGGTAGAGGACGCGCTGCGCAACTCCAACCTGAACACCACCGGCAACTTCTTTGACCGCAACGGCTCGGAGGTGCTCATCCGCAACCTGGGCCGCCTGCGCTCGGTGCAAGACATCGAGAACATCATCGTGGGCTACCGCGAGCAGTCGCCGGTGCGCGTAGCCGACATCGCCCGCGTGGAGTTCGGCGCCCGCTTTAAGCGCGGCGACGGCAGCGTGAACGGCAAGCCCGCGGTGATTCTAAGCATTGAAAAGCAGCCGGGGGCCGCGACCGTAGGCCTGACCCAGGCCGTGGAAAAAGCGCTGGTCGAGCTCAAGCCCTCCCTGCCCAAGGACGTGCAGGTGAACACCCGGCTCTTCAAGCAGTCGGAGTTTATCGAGTCGAGCATCACCAACGTGGAGGAAGCGTTGCGCGACGGGGCCATTCTGGTGGTCATTGTGCTGTTTGCCTTTTTGCTGAACGTGCGCACCACGTTTATTTCGCTGGTAGCCATCCCGCTGTCGTTGCTCGTGACGGCGCTGGTGTTCCGCTTCGCCGGCATCTCCATCAACACCATGACGCTGGGCGGCTTGGCCATTGCCATCGGCGAGCTGGTCGACGACGCCATTGTGGACGTGGAGAACGTGTACCGGCGCCTGCGCGAAAACCGGCACTTGCCCAATCCGCGACCGGCGCTGCAGGTCATCTATGCCGCCTCGTCGGAGGTGCGCAACTCCATCGTGTACGCCACCATCATTGTGGTGCTGGTGTTCCTGCCCCTGTTCGCACTGGAAGGCATGGAAGGGCGCATCTTCGCGCCGCTGGGCATTGCCTACATCACCAGCATCGTGGCCTCGCTGTTCGTCTCGCTCACCGTCACGCCGGTGCTTTGCTACTACCTGCTGCCCAAGATGAAGCAGATGGCCCACACCGAAACCGACGGGCCGCTGGTACGCTGGCTTAAGCGCAAAGACACGCGGCTGTTGGGTTGGGGCCTGACGCACCCGAAGCTAGTGCTGGGCGTGACCGGCGTCCTGCTTGCGGCGTCCATGGCCCTGGTGCCCTTCTTCGGCACGGAGTTCCTGCCGCCGTTCAACGAAGGCTCGCTGACGGTGAACTTCTCCGCCCCGGCCGGCACCTCCTTGGCCGAGTCCAACAAGCTGGGCACGCTGGGCGAGCAGCAGATGCTCAAGATCCCCGAAGTGGCCTTCACGGCCCGCCGCACCGGCCGCGCCGAGCTGGACGAGCACGCCGAATCGGTCAACAACTCCGAAATCGAGGTAGCCTTTAAGACCGAAGCGGAACTGGAACGAGAGGGAAAAAAGATGCGCAGCCGCGACGAGATTCTGGCCGACATGCGCCAGAAGCTTAGCCTGATCACGGGCGTCAACGTGAACATCGGCCAGCCCATCTCGCACCGCCTCGACCACCTCTTGTCGGGCGTGCGGGCCCAGGTAGCCATCAAGGTGTTCGGCAACGATTTGCTGGAGCTGCGACGTTACGCCAATGAGATTCGCGCAGCAGCCAGCACCGTGCCCGGCGTAGTGGACCTGCAGGTGGAAAAGCAGGTGCAGATTCCGCAGCTGCTTATCCGCCCGCGCGACCAGGCGCTGCAGGCGTACGGCATGGCCCGCGGCGAGGTGGTGCAGGACTTGGAAACGCTGTTTCAGGGCACGGTGGTGTCGCAGATGCTCGACGGGCAGAAGCGCTTCGACCTGGTGGTGAAGCTACCCGAAGACCAACGCAACGACATTGCCGCCATTGGGCAAACCCGCATCGAAACCCCGTCGGGGGCCATGATTCCGGTGAGCCAGGTGGCCGACATTGTGTACGAGCCGGGCCCGAACACCGTCAACCACGAGAACACCCAGCGGCGCATCACCATCTCGCTGAACGTGGCGGGGCGCGACCTGGGCTCGACCGTCAAGGAGATTCAGCAGAAAGTCAGCCAGCAGGTAAAGCTGCCGGCGGGTTACTACCTGACCTACGGCGGGCAGTTTGAAAGCCAGCAATCGGCTTCGCAGAAGATCCTTTGGCTGAGCTTGTTTTCGCTGGCTGGCATCTTCTTGGTGCTCTACTCCCACTTCAAGTCCACCTACATGGTGGGGCAGATCATGCTCAACATCCCGCTGGCGTTGATCGGCTCGGTGGTGGCCGTGCTACTCACCGGCGGCACCTTCAGCATTGCTTCGCTGGTGGGCTTCATCACCCTCACCGGCATTGCCTCGCGCAACGGCATCATGATGATTTCGCACTACATCCACTTGGTAGAGCACGAAGGCGAGCAGTTCGGCAAGAAGATGATCATCCGCGGCTCGCTCGAGCGCCTGGTGCCCGTGCTGATGACGGCCCTGGTGGCGGCGCTGGCCCTGGTACCGCTCACGCTGGCCAAGGACGCGCCGGGCAAGGAAATCCTCTATCCGGTGGCTACCGTGATTCTGGGCGGCCTGCTTTCCTCCACCTTCCTCGACATCATCGTCACGCCGGTGGTGTTCTGGCTGGTGGGCAAAAAGGCCCTGGCCCAGTACTTCTCCTCGCACCGTGAAACAGGTCTGGGCGAGCATCCGCAGGAGCTCGACGCGCAGCCCCTCACGCCCGCGTCCGACCTCAACCCCGTAGGCGGGAGGTAGCCCGCTCATGGCCCTCTGTTATTCCCTTTCGCTCTACGCCGCGCCGCATGACGTCCCCTAATCCTGAGCCCCCGTGCACGCTGCTTTACATCAAGCACATGGTATGCCCGCGCGGCATCCGCATGGTGCGGCGTGAGCTGGAACAGCTGGGCCTGCGGGTACTGGACGTGCGGCTTGGCGCCGCGACCGTGGCCGCCGCCGCTGAGGAGCTGGATTGGCCCCGCATCCGCCAGGTGCTGGCGGATGCGCAGTTTGCCTTGCTCGAAACGGAGCACCAGACCTTGCTCGAACGGGTCCATACGGCCACCGGGCACCTGCTGCGCCGGCCCGAGCCCCTGCGGCACCGGGCGTTCGGGCCGGCGCTGGCCCACGAATTGAGCTTGTCGTACGGGCAGCTCAGCGCTGCCTACGCCCGGCTTGCCCCGGGCGATACCCTGGCCGCGTACATCAGCCGCCAGCGGCTGGTGTACGCGCAGGAACTATTGATCACGTCTAGTTCCGGAGTGGGGCGCATTGCCCACCAACTGGGCTACAGCAGCCTGGCACACTTTTCCGGACAGTTTCGGCGGGTAGCCCGCTGCGCTCCCTCGGCGTACCGCAAGCAGCAACGGGCCCTGACGACCGGCACCCCGGCGGAAAGCTCGAAATGATGCAAGCACCCGGCCAGCATGTGTAAAACTGCTGCCTGAGTAGAAGGTATATACGATGAACAGCCCTTCATTTAGCAGGGCTATCGTTCACTTAACCTAACTACCCATGCACGCCCAAAACCAAAACCTGCTTCAAGCCCTGAATGACTGCATCGCCGCCTGCGAGCATTGCGCCACCGCCTGCCTGCAGGAGCAGGACGTGAAGATGATGGCTCGCTGTATTAGCCTGGACCGCGACTGCGCTGATATCTGCGCTCTGACGGCCCGCTTCGTGGCCCGCGGCTCCGAGCACGCCGAGCACCTGCTGCGCGAGTGCGCCGAAATCTGCCGCGCCTGCGCCGCCGAGTGCATGCGGCACCAGCACATGGAGCACTGCCGCCAGTGCGCCGAGGCCTGCCGCCGCTGCGAAGAAGCCTGCATGGCCGGGGTTGCGGCCTAGGCCCCGGCTGCGGCTCGCGAAAGCCAGCCTGGCATCGGTCCGGCTGGCTTTTTGCATACGGCCAGGCCGCGCCGTAGGGCACACCACGTTACCGGCGATGCCCTAAATCATGCAAGTACAGGCCGCAATTCCGTACGTGCTCCGGTGCACCGGCCAGTAATTTTGGGTGTTTACTTTTTGCAGCCGCCTGGTTCGGCTGCACTCAACCGCTACTCCCATGAAAACCCTTCAGTTCAAAACCAACATCAACTGCGGCGGCTGCATCAAGGCCGTTACGCCCACCCTCAACCAAGAAGCCGGCGCCGGCAACTGGCAAGTTGACACCGCCAACCCGAATAAAATCCTGACCGTGACCTCCGACAAGCTCACGGCCGAGCAGGTGGTGCAAGCCGTACAGGAAGCCGGCTTTGAAATTCAGCCCGCATAATCTCTTACGTCCGCAGCTCTTACGCACAACGCCCGGTTCCGCCGGGCGTTGTGTTTTTCCGGCCGTTTACAATGCGGGCGGTCGGAAATTATATAAGCCCCAGGCTCACTAGCTGCAAACATTTGCTGGTTGGAAACGCGTAAAGGCAAGGGCCTGGCTCGCCCTGCTCTGCTGACACCATACTGCCCGGGCAGCCCCTTCGGCCGGGGCTCATTTCGGGTGGTCAGGTACCGCTGGGGGGCTAGCTCTTGGGAATTTACAACAGCGCCGAGCTCCCGCAGATCGACTCTTGCCTGCGTCTATGTTTTCAGATTTTCCCAATCTGCACCCGCTGGTGGTGCATTTGCCGATTGTGCTGCTCCTGCTCAGCGCCGCCCTGCAGGGCTTGCGCGTGTACCGGGATTGGCCCCCGGTTAAATGGATTACCATCGGGGTAATGGCCGGCGGCTTTCTGGGAGCGCTGGCCGCCAGTACGGTGTTCCACGCCATGCCCCTGGGGCTGGCGCCCCCGGCCGCGGCCGTGTTTGAAGCCCACGAGAAGTATGCGGGCTACACGATGTGGCTTTCCGGCATCACCCTGCTTTTGGCGGGCATCGGCGTGTTTTTCAAGGTTCAGGGCCGGGCCTACGAAATCCTGGTGCTGGTGTCGGCCGTGGCGACGGCGGGCGTGCTGGCGGTGGCCGGGCACCGGGGGGCTCAGCTCGTGTACGTGGAAGGCGTGGGGCCGCAGGGCCGCCTGCTCGATAAAAGCCACGGGCATGGGGGTGAGCAGGCCATGCCCGGCATGGAAACGGGGACCGATAACCACGCGCAGCCAGCCGGTGCAGATACCCTTAACGGGTACAACGCCCCGGCATCCGGTGCTCAGGGTACCCCATCGGCAGCACCCAACGCCACCGACATGCGGGGCATGGAGGACATGGATAGCCAGGCATCTCCTGCCCTGGGCAGGCGCAATGCTTCCCCCGGCGGGATGGGTAACATGGACATGTCCGGCTCCCGGCCCGCAGGGCAGGCGCGCCCTTCCCCACGGTCCGGCGCCATGCCGGATATGCCCGGCATGAGTGCGCCGGCCGCTCAGCGCACACAACGCCCGGCCCCAGGTACGGATCGGCGTAGCCCGTCCGGCCAACAAGCCATGGGCGCAATGCCCGGGATGGAAAACATGCCCGGCATGCGGCAGCAGCCAGCCGGCGCGAAAACGGCGGGCAAAACCCGTTCCACCAGGTCCGGCATGGAAGGGATGGAGGGGATGGAGGGTATGGCGGATATGCCCGGCATGCAGGCCCCGGCCGCGAAGCCGCCCGGGCAAGCCGCGCCCGCGATGAAGGATATGAGCAACATGCCCGGTATGGAGAAAGGCCAGGCCATGCCTGCCACGGGTACCATGCCGGGCATGAGCATGCCTGCCAACCCGCTGGACAAGTTCCGCTTTGAAGACAACAACCCGGCCCGGAACAAACCCAAGAATGCTAACCAGTAGCGTATTCATGCGACTAGTTGTCCTCTTCCTCTTCTGGCTCAGCTCGCTGACGCTCCTGGCCCAGACGCCGCAGCACCAGGCCATGCCCAAGGGCCAGGATGCCAACGCGACGGCCTCGGCGCCCCCGGACGCGGAGCTGCGGGGCCACGTGGTTTCGCCGCGGGCTACCCAAGCCGGCCACCGCGTCGAGTACGACCTGTACGTGGACGAACGCAAGGTGAACTTCACGGGCCGAACCCGCCTGGCCATTGCCATCAACGGCCAGATTCCCGCGCCCACGCTGCGCTTTACGGAGGGCGATACGGCCGTTATCCGGGTGCACAACAAGATGAGCGTTGAAACCAGCATCCACTGGCACGGCATCCTGTTGCCCAACCAGTACGACGGGGTGCCTTACCTTACCACGGCGCCCATTGAGCCCGGCGATACGCACACCTTCACCTTTCCCCTCATCCAGAGCGGCACCTACTGGTACCACTCCCACACCATGCTGCAGGAGCAGCAGGGCCTATACGGCTCCATTGTCATCCAGCCCAAGCAAGTGAAGTATGAGCTCAAGGAGTACGTGCTGGTGCTCTCCGACTGGACCGACCACCCGCCCAAGGAAGTGCTGCGCTACCTCAAGCGGGCCGGCGAATGGTTTGCCGTGCAGAAAGGCGCCACGCAGAGCTACGGCGAGGCCATTGCCGCCGGCTACTTCAAGGACAAGCTCAAGCAGGAGTGGGGCCGCATGCCGGCCATGGACCTGACGGACATCTACTACAACAAGTTTCTCACCAACGGCCGCGAGAAAAGCTACTATCCCGATGCCAGGCCGGGGGAAGTGGTGCGCCTGCGCGTGATCAACGGCAGCGCCTCTTCCTACTTCTACCTGCAGTACGCCGGCGGGCCCATGCAGGTCATTGCCGCCGACGGCATCAACGTGGAGCCCTTTCCGGTAACCAAGCTGGAAATCGCCACGGCTGAAACCTACGACCTGCTGGTCACCATCCCGACCACGGGCGCGGCGGAGCTGCGGGCCACGGCCAACGATATCACGGGCTACTCCTCCAGCTACTTCGGCACGGGCGAGCCGATCAAAGCCCCCGACCTGCCGCGCATCAACTATTTCCAGATGATGCGCGAGATGAACAGCATGGGCAGCATGACCGGCATGGACATGGGTGGCAACGGCCAGATGGACCCTCACGGCGGAGGGATGAAAGGCATGGATGGGAAAGGAGGCGGTGGGGATAAGAAGGGCATGAACATGCCCGGTAGCCAGAGCGCAGAACCGGCCATGAAAGGCATGAACATGCAGCAGGGCACCATGCCCGCAAGCACCGCGCCCTCGCCCCAAAACCGGCCGATGAACCAGCAAGAGAAGAGCGGCAAGAGCATGGGCAACATGCAGGAAATGGGCGGCATGGCAGGCATGAACATGAGCGGCATGAGCATGGGCGGCGACTTCAACTACAACCAGCTGCGCGCCCTCAACCCGACCACGCTGGACTCCACCCGGCAGTGGCGCGAGATCAAGCTCACGCTCACCGGCAACATGCTACGCTACGTCTGGTCGTTTGACAATAAGACCTTGTCACAGGCCGACAAGATTCCGATCCGCAAGGGCGAAAACGTGCGCATGACCTTCACCAACCTGACCATGATGCGCCACCCGCTGCACCTGCACGGGCACTTTTTCCGCCTGGTCAATGCCCAGGGTGCCTACGCCCCCATGAAGCACACCTTCGACGTGCCGGCCATGGGCACGGTGACCATCGAATTCGACGCTAATGAGCAGCAGGATTGGTTTTTTCACTGCCACATCCTCTACCACATGATGGCCGGCATGGCCCGCATCATCAGCTACGAGGCCAGCCCGCAGAACGAGTTTGCCAAAACCGACTACCAGGTGCTCAAACGCGAGGACAACGCCGTGTACCCGTGGTTTGACTTATCGGTGCATTCCCAAGGGGCTTACCTGGAGGGCAACCTCTCCAACAACCGCAACGCGCTCGAATTTGAAGGCCGGGTAAACTACCAGGGCAACTACGAAACCGAAACCCACCTGCTGCGCTACCTCGACAAGCAACAGTTTCTGGCCGGCTTCGTCGGCTACGATTTCCGCGACAACAAAACCCTGCGTTCGGCCAAAGATGCCGAAGGCGGCAACCGCCGCACCCCGGAAAACAACCGCAACTTTCGCCGGCAGGCCGAAGTCGGTGTGTACTACCTGCTGCCCATGCTCGTGCGCGCCGAACTGCGTACGGACCTGACCGGCCAGGTGCGCCTGCGCCTGGAACGCCGCGACCTGCCCCTGAGCAACAACGTGTTCATGGACATCAGCGCCAACACCGACCGCGAGTTCACCGTGGGCTTTCGCTACATGGTCAGCAAGTACGCCTCGTTGAGCACCAATTACGACAACCAGTACGGCTGGGGCGCCGGGCTAACGTTCCACTATTAGCGCCGATTTGCTAGCTGGCTGGCTTGGGAGAGTTAGTGCCGCCGGCCTTCGCTTCCCGCTTGCGGCGCCGCTCCGCTAGCTGCTGCTCGCGCTGCTCCCAACGCTGGGCATCTTCCTTTTCCTCGGCCTCGTAGCGGGCGTATTCGCTCGCGTAGTAGGCCCGCCGGTTCGCGATGTATCGCTGAGCCGACACGGCTTCCTGCCCAAAGCGCTCCACGACCGGCACCTCCGTGCCAATGCTCAGCTTCAGCTTGTCATGGGTATCCCGACTATGCTGCCAGATGAGCAAGTGCAGCAATGGTGTTTGGTTGGCCTGCACAAACGGCTGGATGGCTTTCTCCATGAACTTGGCGCTAAACCCGTTGAAGTGGGTATCCAGCACAAAGCGCAGCATCTCCCGGTCGTGCTTCCAGTCGCTGAACGCAACGCTGAGGTAAAGCATGTTGTCCCGAAACTCCTGCTCACCATGCCGGTTGTGGAAGCTGAGCGGGGGCTCGGCGCCAAAATGCTTATAGCCCGTGCAGGTATAAATCGACATCATCGCCGTACGTCGTTATCCGATTACGCTTATTTACAGTCCTGAACCAGGGCGCTCACGCTCAGCGTAGCCGTGGCGTCGGTGGTGTAGTTGTCGTTGTTCACGCACACATACAGGCGTCGGGTACCCGCCGGCAACGCCATGGGCCGGGTTTCCTGGGGCGTGTTTTCCGCCGCCCGAAAGCAAAGCTTGTCCCGGCTGATGGTGCCTTTGGTAGCTAGAAACTGCTGCGCCGCGTTTTCATCGGGGGTAATGTACCAGTGGCACTTGGTGCTGACCGTGGGGGGAGCGTTGTTTCCCTGCTTGGTCAGCGCCGAGGCAGCGGTGCTCAGCAGCGCCGGGGCAGCCGCGCCACCACTGCCGGCCACGGCGGCCACAGCCAGTGCCGTCGACCAGGAAATGGGCGGCTGGCCTTCGTCGCGTACGTCGAGCTTGTAGACAATGCCCACCGTGCCCACGGGCAGGTCAACGGTAAACACCTTGCGGCTGGAGTGCATGCAGTTGCTGCAGTGAATGGTGGCGTTGCTCAGCGGCAGCGCATCCTGCATGACGGAGGAGCACTTGATTTCGCGCCCGTCGTCGTGCCAGCTCCGGAAGTCGGCTTGCTGCACGCCGTTCACGTAGGTACCGCGGAAGCTCACCTGGCCGTTCTCGTGCCAGCCGCAGCACAGGCCCGTGGGCTTGTCAGGATTTTCCGAAGCCATTTTGCCTTCCCACTGCTTTTTCCAAGACGGATAGTAGTAGTCGCGCACAGTGCCGATGGTTTTGCCGGCAGCGTCGTGCCTAGCAATGCGCGCGTAGGCCACTTCCTCCAGTGTTTCGGTACGCTCCCAGTCGCGGTCAAAGTAGACTGTATCGGCCGGGGGCAAGCTCACCGCCGCCGGCTTGGGGCGCTGGGCCAGCACGGGCAACGAGGCGAGCAGGAACAGGATGGGCAGAACGTAACGTTTGGTCATAGAGGCTAACAAATGGGAAAAGGGGAGTGCGCAGGATAAAGGTAAAGACCTGTACGGCTTCACCAAACCTTTTCGCAACTGCCCTGAAATCAGTTAATAATCACATATATCCCAAAAGCTTATTTAGACTCTTTACAAAAAAATTAATCCCTTATTTGTAATCATTACAAATAAGCATGCTACCTTTGAGGCGTTGTTCCAAACTACTCCGAAATCCTGCTCCTCATGACGTTTAAGTACGTTCCCGCCGCGCTCATTGCCCTGGCTTTTGGCTTTTCTTCCTGCGACAAGAACGAAACCGAATCGGCCCCGGCGCTGCGCGCCAAGATGGATGCCAACGCCTTAACGGCCACGTCCAAGTACACGGAATCGTTCAAAGACGCCAGTGGGCAATCGACGGTGGACCTGACCACCTCGAACCAGCGGCTGGACATGTTCTCGGAGCTGAACTCCTACATGGCGCTGGTGGCGGTAGCGGCCCCGGCTACGCCCCAGACGCTGGACGTGACCAAGCTGCGCGGCTACTACACCAACACCGGCGGCTACTTCACCGGTGCCGGCCTGAATGCCGCGGGCTTCTCGCTGCGCAACACCACGGCCGCGTCGTTTCCGGCGACCAATGCCGAGACGGTGCGCGGTTACGTCGACACCAAGCTGACCCAGCTGGCCACGGCCAGCCAGTCGGTCAACAACGTGGCCACGCCCGGTAACGCCGGACGCCTGGGCCGCTACCTGGTCGATGGCAACGGCATCGAGGTAAACCAAGTCATTCAGAAGGCCCTGATTGGCGCGCTGCTGCTCGACCAAATCGACAACGTGCTGCTGACGGACAACGCGCTGAAAGCCAACAACAGCAAGGTGGTCGATGGCAAGCCCTACTCGGAGCTGGAGCACAACTGGGACCTGGCCTACGGCTACCTGACCAACAACGCCATCATGACCACGGACATCAACGCCACCCCGCGGGAGCGTTTCCTGGCTAGCTACCTCAACGAAAAGAACGGCCCCGCGTCGCCCGGCGTGTACCTGGCCTTCCTGAAGGGCCGCGCCGCCATCGTCAACAACGACGCTGCCGGCGTGAAGGCCCAGGCCGACATCATCCGCACCGAGCTGGAGAAGACCATTGCCCTGGCCGCCGTATCGTACATGCAGAACTGGAAAGCTGCTTCGGCCCTCGACGTGAAGGCCCACGCATTAGGCGAAGGCCTCGGCTTCATCTACTCGCTGCGCTTCTGCACCAAGTACGGCGCCGATGCTGCCTTCTCCGACGGCGTGCTCAACGGTCTGACTTCCGGCAGCCAGGGTGCCTGGAGCCTGACCAACGCCCAGGCCGACGTGGCCATCAACGCCATCAAAGCCAAGTTCAACCTTCAGTAACTTTCGGCCCGCTTGCGTAAGCGGAACAAGGCCAACGGGTGAGGCAGCCAACGCTACCTCGCCCGTTGGCCTTCGCCACAACAAACGCTTCCCATGAACAAGACGCTTCTGCTGGCCTGCGCGCTCCTGCTGGCTGTCCTCGGCATCATCAGCTGCGGCAAGGACCCGAACGGGGGCGGCACGCCCGGCCCGGACCTGGCCGTGGACCGAAAAGCCCTGCTCACGCAGTGGGCCGACAGCCTGGTAAAGCCGGGCTATCAGCGCTTCAACGACAAGCTGGTGGCGCTCAAAGCCAAAACGACGGCCTTTACCGCCGCCCCCACGCCGGCCACCTTGGTGGAAGCCCGGCAAGCCTGGCAGGCTGCCTACGTGGAGTGGCAGAAGGTGGAACTCTACGAGTTTGGGCCGGCCGAGCAGGTGAGCCTGCGCAACCATTTCAACATCTACCCGGCCGATGCCGCCGGCATCAACGCCAACATCACGCGGGTGACGTATGACTTCGAGGTGGCCACGGCCATCCCGCAGCAGGGTTTCCCGGCGCTGGACTACCTGCTCAACGGCATTGCCTCCGGTGATGCCGCCATTGCCCAGCAGTACGCCTCCTCCGCGGGCCACCGTCGATACCTCACCGACGTGGTCGCCAAGATGGAGCAAACCTTCGGCACCGTGTACAGCCAGTGGAACGGTTCGTACCGCGACACGTTCGTGGGCAACACCGGCACCGACGCCAGCTCCTCGCTTTCGCGCGTTATTAACGCCTACTCGCTGTACTTCGAGCGGTATTTGCGTGCGGGCAAGGTGGGCATCCCGGCCGGCACGATGAGCGGTGTTCCGCGTCCGGAAAAGATTGAGGCCTACTACATCAAGGGCTCGCTGCCGCTGCAGCTGGCCACTACGGCGCACACCACGGTGCAGCAGTTCTTCAACGGCCGCGCGGGCCAACCCTCGCTGAAAAGCTACCTGAACGCCCTCGGCGCCAAGGACAGCCGCACGAACCAGCCCCTGGCCGACATCATCAACGCCCAGCTCGGCGTGTCGTACCTGCAGCTCAGCTCGCTGGGACCCGACTTGTACACGACCGTGACGGCGCGCAATGCCGACGCGGTGGCGTCGTACAACGAGATGCAGAAGGCCGTGCGCATGATCAAAGTGGACATGACCTCGGCGCTGGGCATTACCGTGACGTACGTCGACAACGACGGCGACTAATCCATGGCGGGCCGCACGCTGCAACGTTACCTCCACTCGCTTACCCTAGCCGCTCCGCTGGCCACGTTCCGGGTAGCCTTCGGGCTGCTGGTGCTGGCCAGCGTTGTGCGTTTCTGGGCCAAGGGCTGGATTGCGGAGCTGTACCTGCAGCCGAAGTTTTTCTTTTCGTACTACGGCTTCGGGTGGGTGCGGCCACTGGGGCCTTACACCTACGCGCTGTTCGCCGTGTGCGGGCTGTGCGCGCTGCTGGTGGCCCTGGGGTACTGGTACCGCGCGGCCATTGCGGGCCTGTTCCTGAGCTTCACCTACATCGAGCTCATGGACAAGAGCACCTACCTGAACCACTACTACTTCGTGAGCCTGGTGGCGCTGCTGCTGATGGTGCTGCCGGCCGGGCGCTACTTCTCGCTGGACGCCCGCCTGAACCCCGCGCGCTGGCGCAACGAGGTGCCGCGCTGGGCGGTAGACGCGCTGCGTCTGCTCATGGGCATTGTGTATTGCTACGCCGGGCTGGCCAAGCTCAACTCCGATTGGCTGGTGCACGCCATGCCGCTGCGCATCTGGCTGCCGGCCAAGAACGACTTGCCGCTCATCGGCCCGCTGCTCGGGCAGCTCTGGGTGGCCTACGCCTTCAGCTGGTTTGGCGCGCTCTACGACCTAACGGTGCCTTTCTTTCTGCTCAACCGCCGCACCCGGCCCTGGGCCTACGTGACGGTAGTGGTGTTTCACGTGCTGACGGCGGTGCTTTTCCCCATCGGCATGTTTCCCTACGTGATGATGGTGGCGGCGCTGATTTTCTTCCCGGCCGACTGGCACGAGCGGCTATTGCAGCGCCTGCGCCGGCTGCTGCGCCTGGCCCCAGCCACGGATCAGGTGCCTGTGCCGCTGGTGTACGGGCCGGCCACACGCCAGCTGCTGCTCCTGGGCCTGGGCGCGTTTTTCGTGGTGCAGCTGCTGCTGCCCTTCCGCTACCTGCTCTACCCCCACGAGCTATTCTGGACCGAAGAAGGCTACCGCTTTTCGTGGCGGGTGATGCTGATGGAAAAGATGGGCCAGGTGCAGTTCAAGGTGGTGGACAGCCAGACCAAGCGGGCGCAGCTGGTCAACAACTACGAGCACCTGAGCGTGCTGCAGGAAAAGATGATGAGCACCCAGCCCGACATGATGGTGCAGTTTGCCCACTACCTGCGCGACTATTACGCCCGCCGGGGCGTTCATTCCCCCCAGGTGTACGCCGATGCCTACGTCAGCCTGAACGGGCGGCTGGGCAAAAGCTTCATCGACCCCACCGTGGACTTGGCCCGCATCACCGACGATTTGCGGCCCAAGCCCTGGATTTTGCCTTTCGACGATGAGATTACCGGTTTATAGCGCGGCGCTGGCTGCCACCGTCCTTGCTTCTACCACCGCCGTGGCCCAGCAGGCCAGTTTGCAGGGGCGCGTCCGCGAGGCGGGCACGGGCCAGCCCGTGGTGGGCTGCGAGGTGTACGTGCGCGGTTCCCGCCAGATTGCCCGCACCGACAGCACCGGCCTGTTTACCCTCTCCCGGCTCGCGCCCGGGCGCCAGCAGCTGCAGCTTTCTTCCATCGCCCACGAGCCGCTGCGCACCGAGGTGGACCTGCCCGGCACGGGCGGCGTGTTTGATTTTGAGCTGACCCGCCGCGAGCGGCAGCTCAAGGAAGTGGTGGTGGCCGCCCCGCAGGCCCGCTTCGGGCAGACGCGCCTGCGCGAGGTGGAGGGCACGGCCATCTTCGCGGCCAAGAAGTCGGAGGTTATCATCCCCGACAACCTGGTGGCCAACCTGGCCACCAACAACGCCCGGCAAGTGTACTCGCGGGTGGCAGGCCTGAACATCTGGGAAAGCGACCAGGGCGGCCTGCAGCTGAGCATCGGCGGGCGCGGGCTGGACCCCAACCGCACGGCCAACTTCAACGTGCGCCAGAACGGCTACGACATCTCGGCCGACGCGCTGGGCTACCCCGAGAGCTACTACACGCCGCCCATCGAAGCCATCAAGCGCATTCAGCTGGTGCGCGGGGCCGCTTCGCTGCAGTACGGCACGCAGTTCGGCGGCCTGCTCAACTTCGAGCTGCGCCAGCCCGAGCCCGACAAGACCGTCAGCGTGGTGTCGCGCCAGTCGGTGGGCTCCTACGGCTTCTTCAACTCCTTCAACAGCGTAAGCGGCACGGTGAAGAAGCTCAGCTACTACGGCTTCGCGCAGTACAAGCGTGGTGACGGGTGGCGGCCCAACTCCCATTTCGACAGCAAAACCGCCTACGCCGATGTGCGTTACCAGCTGACGGAAAACCTGAAGGTGGGCGCGCAGTTCACCCACATGGACTACCTGGCCCAGCAGCCCGGGGGCCTGAGCGACCGGCAGTTTGCCCGCGACGCGCGCCAGTCGAACCGGGCCCGCAACTGGTTTGCCGTCGACTGGAACCTGTTCAACCTCTCGGCCGACTGGAAGCTCAGCCCGCGCGCGAACGTCAACCTGACCACCTTCGGGCTGCTGGCCTCGCGCAAATCCTTGGGCTACCGCCCCAATTTTGTGGAGCGCGCCGACGACGAGTCGCAGCTGCGCGACCTGATTACGGGTCAGTTTCGCAACGCGGGCCTGGAAGCCCGTTACCTCAACCGCTACGGCCTCGGCAGCGCCCGGAGCGGGGTGCTGCTGGTGGGCACGCGCCTGTACCGCGGCTACAACCACAGCATCCAGGGTTTCGGACCAACGGGACGCGGGGCCGATTTTCGCTTCGTCAATCCCGAGGAAGGGCTGAGCAACCAGTCGTCCTACTCCGACTACCGCTTCCCGAACTACAACGCGGCCTTGTTCGCCGAGAACATCTTTTACTTCGGCGAGAAGTTCTCGCTCACGCCGGGCCTGCGCTACGAGTACATCCGCACCCAAGCAGAAGGCAGCTACGGCAACGTGGAGCGCGACTTGGCCGGCAACATCATTGCCAACACGACCCACCAGGAAAAGCGCACCAGCCCGCGCGGTTTCGTCATCGGCGGGTTGGGGGCCAGCTTCAAGCCGGTGGAACAGCGCGAGTTCTACGCCAACGTGTCGCAGAACTACCGCTCCATCACCTTCAGCGACATGCAGATTGCCAACAACTCGCTGGTGATTGACCCCAACCTCAAGGACGAGCGCGGCTACTCCGCCGACCTGGGCCTGCGCGGCGAGCAGGGCCAGTGGTTGACCTACGACCTGAGTTTGTTTGCCCTGCGCTACAACAACCGCATCGGCGAAGTGCAGATTTCGGACGCCAACGACCGGACCCTGCGCTTCCGGGGCAACATCGGCCGCGCCCTGATTCTGGGGGTGGAGTCGTACGCCGAAGCCGACGTGCTGCGGCTGCTGCGCCCAAGCACCGAGCCAAGCCGCTGGCGCTGGTCCGTGTTCGGCAACGCGGCCCTCATTCGCAGCCGCTACACGGCCAGCCAAAACCAGCAGGTGGTGGGCAAGCAGGTGGAGTTCGTGCCGCAGGTGAACCTGAAAACCGGTATGCAGGGCGGCTACGGTCCCTTCAAGGCCTCGCTGCAGTTTACTTACCTGTCGGACCAGTTTTCGGAAGCCACCAACGCGCCCAACAGCCCGCAGGACCGGCTGCCCGACGCCAACGCCGCCGTGGTAGGCTTGATTCCGGCCTATCACATCTGGGACGCATCCGTGTCGTGGGAGCGACGCTGGTTGAAGCTGGAAGCCAGTGTGAACAACCTCGGCAACGCCATCTACTTCACCCGCCGCGCCACCGGCTATCCAGGCCCCGGCATCCTGCCGTCCGACCCACGCAGCTTCTTCCTAACTGCCGCCGTGAAGTGGTAAGCGGTATCTTCACCGGGGTAATCCCTGCGTGAATGAGTGCACCAAGCGCCCCGTTGGAATGGGTACTGCGGGCCTGGCCCCAGCTACGGAGCCAGTTCCGGGGCCAAATCGTCGTTGCCGAGGCCGAACTGCTGGCCTTCATCGGGCAGGCGCTGCCGGTGGTATCACCCGAGGTATGGCCTTCGGTTCGGGAGAGGCTGGTGCGCAACCAGTTGCTCCACGAAGCAGGAGCCGGCAGAATGAGCTTTGAACCAGTGGTCGTCCCATCAGTCTCTAAGCCGGAACTGTTACCGGCGTGGCGAGCAGTGTGGGACTTTTTGCAAGCGCGGTTAGCGCTCCCGCTCGGTTGCCTGTGGAGTACGCAGTGGCTTCACTCTTTTCTGCCTAGTCTTCCTGACCTATTAGTCGTGGAGGTGAACTGGGCGGAAGTAAACCAGGCCGGGAACCTGCTGCGTTCCTATTTACACTCCGATTCAAGTGCGATACCCGCTCCGGCGTCGCTCAGCCCAGCCGGTTTGCGCGTGGTGCTTCGTCCCTGGCAACGCTATTCCCCGGTTCGCCGGGTCAAAGGCATTCCGGTAGCCCGCCCAGAAAAGATGCTGGTCGACGCCGGTCAGCTTCCCGAACTGAGTGCCTTCGTCACGGATGCAACGCTGGGCTCGGCCCTGACCGCCATGTTTTCGCAGCGCGCACTCGACCCGCAGGTATTGCTTCGGTACGCCGCCCAGTGTCATGCCAGTGCCCGATGGACCACAATACTCCGCCACTACGATACCCATTGAGTTCTACAGGCTGCTTGGGGCGCCTTACAGGTGAGGTTTAATTGCAGAGTTATACCTTGAAAGATGCATTCGATTTGGATAAGCGTGGGTTGACTGCAAAGTCGCTAACCTATTCACGCGCCCGCGTGCACTCCTTATTAATGTATGTTGGCAGGACCCCAACACAGGCAGACGTTGGGTCACTACCGGGTGTCGCCCTTTTGCCAATAAAATGGTGGCTCTCCGCCGCAAGGCTGAATGGCTTGCTACACCACTGCTTCCTGATTCGTCGAAACAAAGTTTAGGCATCATAACTGTTAATTATGATACCTAAAGTATTTGCGGTTACTTTTGCCCGCATGAGCACCGAACTCGCCCGGATTCCCGACCAGCCGCAAGCCCTGGGGTCACAACTCGCCACCGCGGCCGACAACGTGGCCCGCTACCTCAAGCTCGGCCTGGAGGGCGCCGACAACACGGTGCTCGCGTACTCGGCTGACCTGAAAAGCTTCGGAGAGTACTGCGCGCTCCACGGGCTGTGCCCGCTGCCGGCTGAGGTGGCCACCGTGGCCCGGTACGCGGCCGACCTGGCCGACCTCCCGCGCAAGCTCTCGACCATCAAGCGCCACCTGGCGGCCATCCACAAGCATCACCAGCTGCGCGGCTACCCGTCGCCGGTGCATTCCGATGAACTGGCGCTGGTGCTCGAGGGAATCACCCGCGCCCTGGGCAAGCGCCAGAAGCAGGCGCCGGCCTTTACCGTCGACGAGCTCAAGGAAAGCATCCGCCGCCTGGACGTGACGACCACGGCCGGGCTGCGTGACCGGGCCCTGCTGCTGCTGGGCTTTGCCGGGGCCTTCCGGCGCTCCGAGCTGGTGGCCCTGAACGTGGAGCACCTGGAGTTTACCGAGCGGGCGCTGATTGTGCACCTGTCCAGAAGCAAAACCAACCAAGCCGGCGAGGCCGAAGACAAAGCCGTCTTTTACGCATCTACTGCAAACTTCTGCCCGGTGCGCTGTACCCGCGCATGGGTGCAGCAACTGGGCCGCAGCACGGGACCGTTGTTTGTGTCTCTTAAACGGGGCAAGGTTAAAGGTGAAACACTTCCTACCCCAAAGCGTCTATCTGCCCTGCGTGTCAACGGGCTGGTTCAGCTCCACCTGAATCATGACGAGGAAGGCCACAAGATTCCCGAGAAGAATTACTCGGCTCACTCGTTGCGCGTGTCCTTTATCACGGTATCCGTTCTGCGTGGTCAGTCCAACCGCTTCATAAAGAACCAGACCAAGCAGAAGACGGATGCCATGATTGACCGCTACTCGCGCCTTGACGATGTAGTAAGTTTTAACGCTGCCCAGAATCTAGGTTTGTAGGTATTGCAGTGGCTACCTTGATACTGTAGAGTTCATCAAGCACTACCTATTACTCGTAGTGATACGCCGGCTAAGTCTCGAACGAAGTTTTGTGTAACGCCTAGGAGCTTTAGAATTTCATCCCCCACTTTGGATTTCGTCAGCGACGGCTGCACGATTATCATTTCGAATTCCAGTGGCAGCCGGCGCTTAGCCAGCTTTTTAAGGGCCTCCAATTCTATTTCGGTGCCCTTCTCGAATCGGCTGCGTGTTACTCCTTTTTTTCTTTTCGGTTCCCGACGCAGTAAGTGCATCATCAAAGCATCGCCCGGCTTGTGCTTCCAGTGCATTGAACGCTGAGCCTGTCCACACACTTCATACAGATTGCCAACGGAGTTGCCGACTTTGGCCTTTTTGGCATACTTTAAGTGATAGAGCTCGACCCTGATTTTGTCGGTGAGCACTTTTAAAGCAACTACGTCTGCGGCCTCGCCGCTTCCATCATCATCAAAAATGATGTCGTAGTCACGCTTGTTCAATTCCTTAATCACATGGTACTGGATGGAATCCGTTACTGGGAGCACCCCTTGTGATTCCGCGCTAAGGTCAACACCCGTCCAATCCCAGACCTCGATGTCCGCTTGTGGAAATAGACCAATGGTCTGCTTCAGGGGCACGTAATCATTGCCACTGACCGAAGAGCCGTCCACAAACCAAATGGCTGGTGGGAAGGCCTGAAAAAAAGCTGCTCCAGCAAGTTTGCGTCTGCCATACGATACACTAACCGTTGGCCCTGCGACTTGGGATATTTCGTAATCAGGATACTTATCGCTGGAGTCTCCAGCTTCTATAATCTTGAGTTCAAATTCTGCTTGTTGGGTGTCGCTGGCAACGGCGAAATTGATGGATGTTGCATTAAAAATTCCCGTTAAATCAATAGAAAGACAGGATAAATCTGCCTTCTCGGTGCCAAGTTCAAATTTAAAATACAATTCACCTTCATTGTATAAGTCTTCGTGCCAGTCAATCCAAACTGGGTCGAGAGCAGGAAACCGTTTGATGAGCATAGGCACCAAGGTTTCCTTAAGAAACTGGTTGGGGTCGATGCTGGGGTCCAGAAGCTTGTTGCCAATTTTTACGCACCACTTCTTGAAAACGCTCAGGTCGTTCTCACGTTTCGTCCAGATACGGCCTTTGTATGAAGCCCCAAGGTTGACTTTTTTGCCCACCTCGTAGCCCGCACCCATTACAAAAGCTTTTTCGCCCTTCTGTTTTTCAATGATACTGATGGCCTCTTCCAGGTCCCGACCTACCATCATTCGGAACCGGATGTCCTTGCCGAGCCGGTTCCGCAGCCCCACGTTTTGAAGCGTGATGCGGTGCATTCCATCAAAGGTTTTGAATACGTCAACCCCTTTTATCAATTGCGCATTATCTCCGATAATGGCCTTCGCCAAGTCCTCATATAAGGAGGAGTTATCAGAGCTGTGGATGAATAGCAGGTTGTTTTTGGTTTCCCAGTAAACCAAGATTATGCGCCAAGTAAGTTGATAAACCTCCTTGGAATCCAGCCAATCTACCCCTTCCTGAGTTGCCGTGATGACAATGAGCATATTGTCTTCCCGGTTTAAGTCATCGAACTTATAAAATGCTTTTTCAAAGTCGGGCAGCCCTTTCTTAAAATTACCAGGGCTCCACGTATCGGTTTTGTTCTTGTAGACGACCGTGCTTAGCTTAACTTGAATGTTATTGAGTGGCAATTTGGACTCGGCCAGCTTTGGAAAGCCTGCCAGAAGCTTCTTGAAGTCAACTTCTTCGGCCACTTTCCCCTCACTCATGTTGGCCAATAGCATGCTCCAGTTAGCATCCCGCGCGTAGAGCTCATCCAGCTCATCGCTTACATCTGGGTCCGCGATGTTGGCAATGAAACACGCATCCCCCAATTGCTCGTCGTACTTGGTCCGCGTGAAGCGTCCGGCCAGCTGGAGGGTAATAGGTAAGCTTTTTCGGATGTCGTGGAACGCGGCAATTTTGAGTTCGGGCAAATCAAAACCTTCCCCCAGCATATCAACACAAACTATAATTCGGGCTTGTTTGGCCACTATCTTTTGATAGTTTTCTTTGCCTTTCGGCATGCCGGAATAGAGAATAACCGGTTGCAAATCGGTTTCTTGGGCATACAGTTGAAATACTTTCTCGGCGCGTTCCTTAGTTGCACACCGCGCCATCAAGATATGGTTATGTGGGACGGCTAAATCCTTGCGCAGTCGGGCAATGGCCGTATCGGCAATGATTTTATCGGCTTCTTCTGGCTTGGCCACGCTAACGGGCAGAAACTCGATATTTTTATAATACCCTTGCTTTTGAGCTTCGCTCAACGGGAAATTGAAAAGGATGCTCCCTTCCAAGCGCTGGCCGTCGTTGCGGAACGGGGTAGCGGTGAACTGAATGATTTTCTTGGCATCAAAATGCTCCTTCACGTAGTTCCAAGACTTGGCCCTAACGTGGTGCGCTTCGTCAATGAAGACGTGCGAGCATTCGGCCGAAAGGTGCTCCAATTCTTCGGTAGCCAGCGTTTGAAGTATGGCCATGGTGGCCACAACTACGTTGCTTTGCGCAACGAACCGGCGAAAGTCCGAGGTTTCGGAAAATGATTGCCGAAATGCGCCTACGGCAGGATAAAGGGCGCTATCGTCCAGAATACCGAATTCTTTCAACAGGCCGAGCGTGATGAATTTTTCTGCAATCTGGGTGCGCAGCGCATCAGACGGAACCACCACCAAAACTTTGCGGCACTGATTAGCCACCAAAGTTGCCAGCATGGTTTCGGTCTTACCTGTACCCGTTGGTAACACCACAATACCTGCGCTCGTCGGAAGCTTCAAATGTCCAAGTATTGAATAGATGGCCCCAAGCTGTGGTTGGCGCAAGCCATTAATCTTGGCGTCTTGGTCCTCTTCTATAAAGTGAAATTTACCGCGCCAAGATGCCGCAATTTCTTCAGGGCTGGCAGCAATAGGTTGCTCTGCCTTGAGCCACTTTTTAAATAGCAGCGCATCCTGCGTGAAGGCATCTGGTGTTGGCTTCTTCTTAGTTTGTAATACGTTGGGCTCATCGGCTGGAACGTCAGTTTCGGCAGCCGTCAAATAAGCATTAAAGCCTGTGGAAGCCACGCGCAGACCCGTCAGATGAGTGGAAGCCGTCAGGTCCTTCAACGTCCTGCCTTTTACCACGAGCTGCGTAATCGTATTCTTGCTTTTGGGTAATACAAACCAGTTGTTACGCCAATCAGGTAAAGTCAGCTTCATGGTTAAGAAATAGTACGTCAAGTGGTCAATGAATACACAGATAGTAGGTTGGGCACGGGGCTACATGTAGTAGTAATACTTGTCAGGCAGCATATCGTCGTCCTCCGCATACTGAATGATTTCGCCCACTTTCTGCGCAAAACGCAATGTAATCGGAAGGCTATCAAAGAAGTTGCAGTTGTTGAAGTTGAGTTTTGTCAACGCCAGAATCTCCGTACAAACACGCTTGAGCGTTGACTCGCCTTCAAAAATGGATACCTCCAACGGGTGGGGTACATACTGGCCAGGGAAGGTTTCGTAATAAGGGATGTACCCAGTAGTGTACAAGATGCCTGTTTGACGGTCGAGCGGCAGGTGTGTACCGCGCATCACCGGGTAACTGCCTTTGCGACGTAGCAGCTTGATATTGGCGGTCTTGATGGTTACTAGGTCAATTGTCACATCCTCGTTGAGTGCGGCCCGGATGCCGTCCTTCAACCCCTCTGCTTCCGCGTACTCGGCGTGCTGGGCAGATGTCCAGAAGTCCGTCGTTTTATGAATGACTATCCGGTTGGGCGCGATATTGTGGTTGAACTTCTTGTACTTTTCTACAATCTCCTCAATAAGGCTCTTCGCGTAATCATAGGTTAGGTGGGGCGAGGATGTATTGTTCTTATCCGCATCCCACTTGAACTTCTTGCCGATAAAGACGATACCTTTTCCCTCGTAGTTGAAAGCCTGAGCAATGCTGGAGCGAACTAGGTTATTGTCAGAGTTTAGCACTTTGTGGAAGCTGATTCCGATGAAGCAGGTGTGCTTGTCCTGCAAGGTCAGCGTCCAGGGCGTCCCGGCATTCTTGTAGTAGCTAGCCACCACAAAATTCCACGCCTGCATGGATAGGTCTTGGAGGGACTTCTTTTTGCCAAGAATTGTGTCTTCCAGAATAATCTGGACAGGAATGGACTTGGGCATGACAATCAACTGGGCTTTTAAGTAACGCCGCAGATTGAAATACAAATTGCCTTTGTAGGGTATGGAAGAGTGCTTTTTGAAGACATCGGCGGGAATGACAATGAAGCAGATATCCGGGGGCGACATCGAATTTTCGAGCAGGTCTCGGTAAGCCTCCTTGTAGAGGTCACAGATACGTACTACCCGGTCAAACTTCGTCAGCTCCGTGTCATCCAGAATGGCTCGAATCTTCGCCTCTTTAACACTTCGATTATTGGCTTCGTCGTTAACAAAGCCACACTGGAAAATAGATTCTGCATTGAAGCCCGGAAAATCGGGATTCAGCCGCTTGTTCTTGTAGCTGGTTGGTTCTTCGTCCTCGACTTCCGGCTCTTCCTCGCCAACGGGGTCGGCACCGAAAAGCAAGCTTTCCTCGTCATCATAGTCCACTACCTGCCCGGCCTCAATCCGATTGCCCTTCATCTTCACCTCAATATCGGAGGCTTCGATGGGGCTATCGAACTGCTTAATCCACTCCTGAGCCTTTTCGATATTGAAGTTGGTTCCCAGAATGGCGTAATGGATTTCGGAACGGTGGGTGCGCGAACTAGTAGAAAAGAAGCTGCCAATAGCAATGCCCTGCTTGGGGTCTTCGCTGAGGCGGTCGTTACCAAACTCCAGCAGCGGTTCGGGTAGTAGTTCCGGCGTCATTGGTTATCAAATAAGCTGGGCAATGGGAGTACAGAGGCAGTTTTAGCTCCGGCTTTCTTCTTCTGTGATACCTTCTCTCCGTCGAGCGGAATGCCAAAGGAAACGGTAAAATCAAGGGGCCGGCTGAGCAATATAGATGGCTGATTCATGGCCGAACCGTCGAAAACAGTGGCCTCATGTGAGCCTCGGGCCAAATGATGCCACCAGAAGTGCAGCTGGTCCACTACCCCGTCGTTAAAGGTCTTCCGGTTGAGGTAGTTCGTGAACTTGGTGGCCTTTTCCGCCTCTAAGACGGTTGCCCTATCCGAGGTGAAGTAGTATTTCGGACTGACAATGAGGTAGACTTTGTCCTCAATGAACAGCGGCCTGACCGCCACGGCCAGATGCCGAAAGAAGGTGTCTTTGCCGTACTCGTAATACTCCACTACCTTTTTCTCGGTCACTTTTTCGGCGCGACGGGTCCGGTAAGGCACTTTAAATTCTGTCTGGTCTTTGCGCAGGAAAAAGTAGTAGCGCCGGAAGTCGCGCTGGTAGTGCAGGCCGCGCTTGCGCATGAAGTCCTTCAAGTATTCATTCAGCAGTTCCACAAAGTGGTTGCGCAGCGTGGCTGTATCTACCACTTCGCTGTACCGATGTTCGGTTCGCTTTTGCCCCTCCGACACTACGTGCTCATAAAAAGGCTTGAAGTCTTTTTCAATGGGCACAAACGTGTAGATAACCGAATTGTAGATAACAAAGTAGGGCGCTTCGCCGCTGGCAATGTTCTTGAAGATGTCCTTCTTGGTTTTGTAATGCGTCGGGTAAGTGTAGAGCCAGCGCGGTACCGCCTTGAAGGGAAACATATTGGTATCGAGCACTTCGGCCGCCTGGTAGTTGACGCGGCTTTTGAAGGAGGCCCGGTACTTAGTGTCGAAATCGTGCTGCCCGGTCACCAACCGATTCTCCGTTTTGGAAAACACGATGGGTTGCGACTTGCGCTTGCCCTTGGGGCGTGCCAGCGCCTCGTCGATGTTGGTTATTTTCTTGCAGTACAGGATATCAGCGCCGTCGCGACCGTCGAATACTACCAATAGCACATCGTAACCATACACCCGGTAATTCTTCCAGTACTCCAGGTCCTCTTCGCGCGGGAAAAAGCTGAACGACTCTTCGGTTTCCTGCTGAATGTAGCTGGCGCTGCTTTGGGTGGATTTGATTTGCACCTTCAGGGTTTGGGAAGTAGGTTTGATTTTGCCGTCTTCGGTTACCTCGGTTAGTTCTACTTCGCCGTCGATACCAAAGTCGTTCTTGGTTTCCTCCCGCCAGATAATGTAAGGCTGGTGCCGGTTGCAATAATCCGCGAAGACGTTTACGCCTCGCTCGCCGATGATATGGGATGGTCGTACAGTTTTCGACATAAGGCAGAGCAGTAGAATCTGGGCGTTTGCCTAACAAGACTAGCACCAGCTGGAATGCTAACGAAGATAGTGCTTTCGAGGTCTTCTTTTTAGCATAAGACGAGAGCCTTAATGCGCTGAGCGTCTTCGCAGCTAGCTTTTTTAACTGCAATGTGAGATTAGCTTCGGGTTTCGGCCTTCTGTACCTTCGTCTTTATACATGTAGTTAGCCCCGCATGTCCACGTTCCACCGGATTGGTAAAGACAAAGAGTCATTAACCATTTATGAGAAAGCCACTGGTAATTGAGAAGGCGGACTTGTACGGTGACTGGATTTCTATAGCCCGACAGCGGTTGATTAGCAGTGGTTTCGATGTGACTAAGCTCGCTACGAACGATGATGTAGGCCAAGAGTATTTCAATGCCCTCCTGCATCTGACCATCCCGGTTTTGCCTCGTCAGGTTCACCATTCGGACTCGTTTAGTTGTCAGCCTGACCTTGCCACTGGCTTAGCTTCTTTCCTAGCAAAAGTTGAGAACGGCCAAAACTTACGGCCCCACATGAGCCGTGGGGTAAAAAAGGTGGCCAACCGTGATGCTCTTCGTTACGACTGGGGCATTCATCACTTCCACCTGGGCACCACGGTGGCCCCGGACGGTTTTGTCACCCGAACGGGGCCCGTTCTATTCGCTTGGGTCACTGACGCCGCTATGTATTTGCTTGGCATTTATCCTCACGGTGTCTGGAACCAGCAGCAAATGCTTCAACTCATTCACCGGAATTGGCCCGTCCTGCTAGAGCCATACACAATTGCCACCGCAGGGTTGGTGCACCATTTAACAGATGAAGAAATCGGCCAGGCGCGTCGAGCAGGAGTTACCGTCGCCATAGAGGTCGCAGAGGGCGTTGTGGTTGCTCCACCCGGAGGTGGTATGCCGACCTCCGGGCACAGTATGCGCGCTGTTCGAGGGAATGACTGTCTTCATGACAGCTTAGTGAGCATGACGGACATGCTTTGCGACCCGGGTTCTTCTTTCCACCAAGAGGGTGAGAGCAAGGGTATTTACAAGACGCGCACTTTGTCCTACACGCTAATGGATGTCCACGGCCAATGCTTGTTTATCGAGAAGAACAACAACCTACGGTATGAGGTAACAGGCATTCCTTCCTTACCTGCACTTTAAGCAAATCTGTTTACCGCTCCATACCACCGACAGCACGGGCGCCAAGGGTAGCAGCACTACGCTCAGACGCTGAAGGAGCTTGCTCCATAATGCTCACCGAGTGTTTCAATTTTTCTACCTCCCTGCTACCGCTTAGGCCCAGTTGGTCGGCTGCATTAAGGGCTTTGCTTACGTTTTCCCGGTTCAACCCGCTAATGAAGGGTGTGCGCTCAACGTGCCGAGCTACTTCTAGCAGCCGAGCCGCATCCAGTCCTTTCCCGTGCTCACGCAAAGTCTGGGCTACTTGACTAGCGGCTTGCTTGAACACCGCTTGAGCTTCTTCGTGGCTATTAAGCCGCACTGGCGACTTCTCAGCCACTGCTTCTTTCATCACGGCGAATGCCTGAACCTGCTCAGCTGCCACCCGAAACCGTCTGGCATCCGTCTGGTCCTGCCGCGCATCTGGGCCCTGCAACGCCGGATGCTTGGTAATCTTCTCCGCTGCCTGCTGAAACTGCGCCAAATGGGTCTGAATCGCCGCGGGGTTTAGGTTCGTCGCCTCTACCCCCTTCCCTACCGCCACGCCCTTCTCGTAATTGCCAGCGCCGGGCATGTTGGCCACGATGTCCATCACGCGGTAGCCGGTTACCTCCAGTTCGCGCCGGGCATCCATGGCTTTCATCTCCGGGGACAATGCGGCCAGGGGACGTGCTTGGCTGGGGTCGCGCCGTCTCTCGGCTTCGAGGCCGGGCGCCGGGCTGATGACCTGCTCAAACATGGCTTTCAAGGCCAGCAGGTTCTTCGCTGCCTCTTCGGGTGCGTGCGGGCGCACGATGGCCAGGTCGCGGGCCCGGTTGAGCGTGGCCGGGTCAATGCGGGCAAAGTCCACCTGGTAGCCGGCTTCCTGGCCCAGCTGCACGAACGTAGCCTGCAGCGTGCGGCCGTTGCCGTCGCGAAAGGCGTGGGTGTGGTTGTACTGGTCGAGGTAGTAGGCCGCGCGCTCGGCAAACTTTTCCTCCGACAGCCCCTTCAGGTAGTTCTCCTGGCCCAGCTGCTGGCCGATGGCATTCAGCCGCTGCTCAATCTCTTTGTAGGGCGCGTAGGTCATCGTTTCCTTGAAGCCGGTGACGTACGTGGGCTTGTGCCCCTGAAACTCCCGGTCGGCCCGGGTTTCGCCGGCCCACTGGTAGACGCCCTCAAACAGCTTCTGGTGCACCTGCTTGAGGTGAGCGTGGTCGTAACGCCCGCCGGGGATGCCGCCCTGCAGGTTAAGGCGCTGCAGGCGCAGCAGCGAGGAGTCGGTTTCGGCCTGGGCCAGCTGCTGGGGGTCGGTAATGCCCAGCCGGTTTATCCGTACGCCGTTTTCGTCGCTGAATCGGTCGCCGGCTACCATCAGCGCGCGGCTTGGTCCTCAGGGCTGGCCGGGGGGACGCCCGGCTGGTAACGGGCCAGCAGCAGCGCATCGTTGAGCTCAATGGCCTCGTCGATGCTCAGCTCGCCGTCCACGTAGCGCTGCATGATGGCCACACTCTCCGGACTCGGCGCCGGGCCGTTGCTCATCAGGATGGCAATGGAGTTGTTGGCGCCGCGCTCCCGCTCCTGGCGGGCCGCGAGCTGCTCGGGGTCTAGGCCGGCCGGGGCCGGGGTAAAAAAGCTCTTCATCATCGGAATTGGGAATAGGTGCTGGGTACTTACTCAACAGCAAAAAACGGCTTTAAGTCCCCTTCTGCGAGGTTTTCGAGGCTATTCGACCTCATTCTTGGTGGCTCCTGCCAAGGTATTTGCGTGCAGGGCCAGGGTTTCTTTGACCTGCTGGCTGACGCGGCGGTAATTCTCCTGCACCACCACCGAGAGCGTCGCGGCGGCATCCGCTTCGCTGTCGCCGAACGTGGCCACCGGGTGCAACGGGAAACGCTCCGGGGTGGCATCGGCCCGGGAGATGACGCCCTGGAAGAAGGTGCGCTCCGTTTCCACGGTCTGCCCGATAAACTCGCCCTGCTGCAGGCTGATGGCGTCCTGCACCCGCACCAGGTTGCGTTCCTGGTAGCTGGTGCTCAGGTTGGAGCTATGACTACCGTGGCTACCGGCTCCGCCCTGGCTCTTGCCGGTGCTGGTGCTGTGCATCTGCTTGTCCTCACGGCCCACGAGCTCGGAAATGAACTTGGCCGTGTCGAGCGAGTTGACCTTGCCGAAAAACTGGTTGTTGAGGTTGGAAACCATAACCTTCATCTTTTCAGGACCATAGGCATCGGTCATTTGCGCCAAGTCCTGGGTCATGTAGATGGTGGCCACCTTGTTGCTGCGGGCCGTGGCGGGCAGCAGCTCCAGCCCCGGCACGTACACTGTGGCGGCCTCGTCGAGGAACACGTAGCTGCGGTGCTTGTGCTGCTGGTTCATGAGCTTGATGGCCACGGTGATGATGCAGCTGACCACCGGCGAGAAGGTTTCCTTCAGTGTCGGGTCGTTGCCGATGCAGAGCAGCGCCGGCTGCTTGGGGTCGTTCAGGTTGAGCGAGAACCCCTCCCCTTTCGCCTCGTCGGGCGTGAGCACCCACACGATTTCCGGGGAGTTGATGCGGTTCAGTATCACCTGCAGCGTGCCCACCACGGCGGCTACCTGCTTCTCGGCCCGCTGCTCCACGGCCGTCACGATGCTGCGCACCATGCCGGCGCACTCGGGGTCGGTTTCCAGCATCGAAAGCACGTGCTTGAAGTCCTTGTGGATGGCTGTGGCCACCACATGGGGAATGGTGCAGTAGCGCGGGAAATGCTTTTTGTAAAACCAGATGATGCCCGTCAGGTAGGCCACGGCGCTGATGTCGAAGAACTCCATCTTGCGGATGCTGGCCGGATTTAAGTTGTTGATGATGGCCCGCGAGTATTCCTCGGCAAAAGCCACCACAGGCATGTCTGCGGCCCGCAAGGGGTTGACCCGCTCGCTGCGCGTCAGGTCGCGGAAGTTGATGACGTGCAGCACCACCGCCGGCTCGGGCTCCCCGTTGGGCAGGCGCCGCGGCGCATCCGGCCGGCGCCCGGCCAGTTCCAGCGCCTTCTGCGCCGTTTCCGCCAGCACCGGGAACTTGAAGTCGTAGATGAGCCCGGCAAAATTCTTGGCCGCCAGCTGCTCAATCACGGGCTCCCCGATGGAGTACGTTTTGCCCGCGCCGGCGCCGCCTAGCACCAGCACGCCCCGGTAGGGATTGGGTACGTTCACCCAACCGCCTCCTTCCGTGGGCAAGCTGAACCCATCGGGTGTATCTACCTTCTTGCGCTCCACGCTCAGCCCAAAGTCCGGGCTTTTGGTCAGCGCCCGCAGCAGCCCCACCACAAAGCCGCTGGCCAGCACCAGGGTCGCGGCCACGGGATAGCCTACCCGGATAAAGCCGGCCGGGTACGAGGCGATGCCGAGCAGCACGTAGGCGCTGAGCAGGGCCAGGCCCGCACAGCTGGCCACGACGATGCGCACGGCCTGGGGCCGCGGCGGCTTGCGGCGGGCCTGCCCCGGTTTGCGCGCCGGCGCCGGTTGCAGGAATACCAGCGCCACGGCTACGAGCAGCAGCAGCCCCCGCAGGTACACGCCGGCCGCGTCGTAGAACCGACCGGCCTTCACCAGCACCTTCTGTTGAAATCCCTGCCCGGCGGTGGCCACGCGCAGGGCCGCCGCCCCGCCCGTGCTTACGACCTGGTCGCCGGCCTGGCTCGTGGCGCTGGCCAGCTCGGCAGCCGGCTTGCCCACCACGGGCGCCGCTTGCCGCCGCAGCCGCGTGCGCCGCGCTTCGGCCCGCTGCCGGTTGAGTACGGCCAGCCGGGCCGCGAGGCGCTGCCCTGGCGTCAGCCGGGGAGCCTGCGCGGCCTGGTGTTGCGCGGCCCGCGCGGCGGCCAGCTCGGCCGGGTGCAGCAGCACGTACCACTCGCCGGCCAGCAGGCCCGCCAGCAGCAGGGCCAGGATGAGCAAGATGGGTTGGGAAGCGGCCGCGGGTCGGGGTGGTTGGTTTAGCATGGGGCGTAGAACAAAAGAATGGGGTGGGCTTACATCTCGATATCCAACTCGGCGCTGCGGCGCCCGGGCTTCTCGGCCACCTGCTCGGTGCGCTCGTCCCGGGTAGCTTGGGCGTTGCGCACCAGGTGTTGCACCGCGTGCAGGGCCGTCACCGCTTGGCGCTGTGGGGCCGGAGCCTGCTCCCGCCCGGTGCGCAACAGTTGCAAGGCGTTGTCGATGGGCCGGCCGTCGCGGGCACGCTCCTCCACCCGGCGCAGCATCCGGTAAAACGTCTTGTCAAACTGCCGGGCCTGGGCAATGGCCTGCACCTGGTCCGGCGCCAGGTGCTGCTCCCGGGGCACCAGCTGGTTGATGGCAGCCACGCGCCCGGCAATCTTATCCAGCCGGCCGGCATCGTAAGCCGGGTCGCGTGGCCGGGCTGCCTGGGGCCGCAGCTTCTCGTGCGCCTGGGCCTCGTAGCCAAACTGCTGCTCGAACTGCCGGCCGGCCGCCGCTTGCCAGCGCATCAGGTCAAACCGCTGCCGGCGCCCGCCGGGGTTGAGGGTCAGCTTTTGCTCCCGGTCGCGGGCGCTGACAATGATGTGCACGTGCGTCTGCAGGCCCGCGCGCTTGGCGCCGGCCTTGGCCGTGCCCGCCACCACCTCGGGGTCCGTCCCCCGGTGGGTGCGGTCCTGGTGGAGGATGGCTCCCCATACCAGGCTTTGGCTGTCCAGCTGCCGGCCGCCGGGCAGCCGGAAGTTCTGCGCGTACTGGTCCATAACCTGCCGGGTGTACGCCTTAAGCTTGTCGGTGTCGTTGCCGATGTGGGCCAGCTCCTGCTCGCTGGGACTCAGCACCAGCGAGTAAAATTTAGCCTCCGCAGCCCGCAGCCCTTTCACGTTGGAGTCGATGCGTTGCAGCAGCTGCGCGGTGCCGAGCTCGTCCGAATCGGCATTGAAAAACGTTGCTTCCTGCCCCTCCCCTACCGCTTCGTGCTGCAGATAATTCAGCGTTTGCGCGCAGCTGCCGGTATTGGTATACGCTGCTTTGCCGTGCGTTTTGGGGTTGATAAGTTTGACGTACATCGGCCTTTTAACCTGCTTTAAGTCCGCTGGAAGCAGCTCCATTTTCTCCCGATTGCCCCGGCTCTACCTGGCTTTCTACTGGCGCCTGGTGCCTTCCCGGGCCCTGTTTGCGGGCGGTCTGCAGCGCTTCTTTTACCTGCCTTTCTACCGCTTCTTCGTTGCGCTGGCGTAGCAATTGGATCGCCTGCTGCTGCCGCTGCAGCTGTACTTCGCTGAGCGTTTCCAGCTGCGCGTTCAGGTTGCTCACCAGGATTTCGTTCATGCGCAGCACCCGCTCCAGCGTGATGCGGCTACGCAGCATTTCTTCCAGCATGGCCGTGAGCAGCGTGCGCTCCTGCTCCTGCATGAAGCCGAAGACCCGGTCACCCAGCTTTTTTATCTGCTGCATGATGAGCTGCCCTTCGCGCGCTTCCGTGGCGCGGGGGTCGAGCCCTCGGGTAGCAAAGTACTCCACGGCCGCACTGGTGTAGGCCCCTAGGCTGGCGCCGACTTCCGCGGCCGCCGCGTCGGCTTTGCGGTAGGCAATGCTGTCGAGGGTAACCCGTTTGCGAAGCGCTGTACTCATGACATGTATGTTGTTGGTAGGCTCGCGGCCCACATTTACATCTGTAAACCAATTACTTACATTCAGATGGCCCGCTAAAACAGCTCTGCTGGTTTATAAACGACTCAGGAATAGCGCGTTAGCTCTAAGCCTGAGTTGTTCTTCTTGCTAAGACCATTCTACAGTTAGCAATAAGTTAGTAAGAAGCTAGTACGGAGCTTTGAATATTAGTGTTAGCTCCCGGGGCACTTCGCCTTCATTTGCCATCTAGGTTCTGAATCAAACCCGTTGCAACAGACTATGCACCCAGGCTCCTCCAACACCTGCTTTGGCTAATTGCTGGTTGCTGGCTTTGATTCAATTATGCCGCATTGCAACTCAAGGGCACGCCGACGCGGGTTTTAAGCTGCTGGGTTCAAATCAACAGTTCTGCAATTCTGCATTTCTGTTGCTGATATATGACACCTGCTAGCTCCAACTGGTCGCTTGTGCCGCAATTCTGCTTTTCTGTAGTTCTACACTTCTGCAAGTTGTTCCCTCACGTGTCGGCTCACTGCTTTCTACTTTTGTGCAAATCTGTTTTTCTGTTGTTTTGTATTTCTGTTAAACTCACGCACTCACTGCTACCTGTCCCATCTAGCTGCGGTTCTGCAAAAACACACTTCTGCAAACCTGTTTTTCTGTTGTTATGTGATTCTGCTTTTTTGTTATTTAACTTTCCTGCAACTAGACAGAACCGCATGACAACAGAAAACCAGAAATGCTTTTCTGGCTAAAAACACTTCTGCTTTTCAGCAAAAGTGTTGTTCTGCGCTTCTGGCTTTCTGCTTTTCTATTACTTTTGGTTTATTGTCCTGCCGGCGCGTTGCCCCGGTACCTACCTACGCCTCAACCCCACACCCACTATGTCCAAGGTTATCAGCTTTGCCACCCAGAAGGGGGGCTCCGGTAAATCCACGCTGGCTCTGGTGCTCGCTGCCCCGCTGGCAACGGAGTACGGCTTGCGCATCGCCGTCCTCGACTGCGACTACCAGCAGAGCATCGTCAAGACCCGCGAGCAGGTGGACGCGGCCAACTTCGCCAAGCTGCGCGAAGTCAACCCCGACGCCCAGTATCCCTACGACGTGTACCCCTGGCAGCTGAGCCAGATTTTTGACTTCATCGATAATCCCGAGCACAACTACGACCTCATCATCATCGACGTGCCCGGCCGCGCCGACGGCGACGACGTGTTCAACGCCCTGACGGCCTGCGACGCGGTGATAGTGCCCCTAGTGTCGGATTACCTGGACCGGGCCTCCACGGCCGAATTTATGACCATCCTGGAGGCCATCAAGAAAGCCGCCGACGACGCCCAGATTGACTTCCAGTACTACGGCCTGCCCACCAAGCGCGTGGCGGGGCAGCGGGAGGAGAAAGAGATGGACGACTACATCGACGGACTGGGCCTGTCGCGCTTCAACTCGTACCTGGGTCACCGCAAGGCCTACACCCGGGCCTCGACGCTCTACAGCCTGCTCAATCCGGCCTGGTCGCGTTACGCCGGTGGCTCCAAGGACACAAGTGAGGAAATCCGCCGCGTGTGCGAGGAGCTCATCGAGCGTCTCGGCCTGCCTGACCGCCGTCCCGCCGCGGCGACTACTGTATCCACTGCTTCAACCTCCGCGAAATAATGGGCTTCGAGAAACCGCAAATCACGCCGCGCCGCCGCATTGAAGTACCCGAAGAAGCCCGCCAGCAGGCCCGGGCCGGGATGGGAGGGGAGGCCACTCGCACGGCCACCACGCCGCCGGCGCCGGTGGAGCCAGTGGCGCCCCCCACGCCCGCAGCTGCTCCGGCAGTTGCCGCTCCTGCACCCGAGCCCGTAGCGGCGGCCTCGCAGCCAGCTGCGCCAGCTGCCGCTCCCGTTCGTACCTCTACGCGGGGCCGTAAGCCCGCCGCGGCCGCAGCACCAGTCCCGGAGGCCGAAGTGCCCCTGCATACGGTGCAAATCGCCAAGTCCGTGGTGCAGGAGATTAAGATGAGTTTGCTGCTGGTCACGCCCGGCCCGGATACGCCGACTACCATCAAGAATTACCTGGAGGCAGCCCACCGGCACTACGATGCGCACCTGCGCAAAACCGGCAAGTTGCCGCCGGCCAAGTAGGGGAAGGGCCTTTCGGTCGACCGAGTACCAGCAGCTCTTTCGGGGGCTGCTGGTGTTTTGGGCGGTGGGGGAGGGGAGTGGCCCGAGCTTGCGGCCGCTGGCTTTCGGCTACGCTCACTTTTTATAAGCAGTGGCTGGCGGGCATCAGGGTCTTACCAGTTTCGTTCGCGGCGGCTGCTTTCTGGCAGATGGCCTAAACAGCCTGCGCGGGGCAAAAGGAGGGCTTTACTGCGGCGAAGGCCTTGGGGTTGCACTTATAAAACGTGCTAGTTGGCGGCTGCAGAGCCCGCCCGAACTTATAAAACGTGGTAATTCACTGTTAGTTAATAGTTAGTATAAAGTTAGTAAGTGTCTTTTTCACCTTAAAAAATGTTGGAATGACTTATAAAAAGTGGTGCAAAGCATCTATCCCTACTACAGCATCGAGAAGCTGCAGTCGCTTATAAAACGTGAGATTAACTTTGAATAGGAAAGAATCGACTTTGAAAAGTGCAATCCCCTGATGACGTCGGTTTTCCCATGCTCATTGTGTTGTTTTCTTGTTTGTTTGGCTGGTGGTTTGCAACCGGCCACTTAAAAGCTAATCGTAGGGGGTACAACAACTCTTGTGAGTTATTTGCTATTACTTGTTCTATTTGTAGGGCTCATAACTCGCTGAAACACAGAAGTATATAATGGTATAAAACCACTTTTTATAAGCGAAAAACCACTTTTTATACCTTTTATTACCACGTTTTATAAGCGAAATCTCACGTTTTATAAGTCCAAAGACCACGTTTTATAAGTGAAAAACCACGCCCAACTACCACTGTGGTTTTTTACTTCCCCGTCACGTACTTTTGCCTTATCCCCGCGTTCTTATCCCGAATTTATGAAGCCTGAAGATACCGCCGTTGTAGTCGTAGAGCCCACTCCCGTCGTTCGCCAGCACAATGCCATCACGCAGGCCCGCTACGACTACACGGCCTGCCAGCTGGATATCTTCTTTTACCTGCTGTCCCGCCTGCGCCGGGACGACACGCCCGACCAGGAGTACACCATTTACGTGAAGGACGTGGAGGCGCTCACGGGCCGCCAGTGGAACTACCAGCAGCTGCGTGAGGCAACGGCTGACATGGGCTCGCGCATGTTCGAGGTAGAAAATGAGCGGACCTACCAGCAGCTTTGGATGTTTCAGCGCGTGGAGTACATCAAAGGCAAAGGGTGCCTGCAGATTCAGCTGGCGGCGCCGATTCGCCCCTACCTGTTTAACCTCAAGGAAAACTTTACTTCCTACCAGCTGCATTCGGCTCTGAAGCTGAGTAGCAAGTACGCCAAGCGCATTTACCAACTGGTGAGCCAGTGGAAGGACAAGACTTCGACGCGCACCTACCCGCTGGACGAATTCAAGCAGATGTTGCACCTGAAAGACCCCAAGGGCAAGGAGCCGGAGTTGTTTCAGAACATCAGCCAGCTTAAGGCCCGCGTGCTCGACATTGCCGTGCGCCAGGTCAGCGAGCACACCGACCTCAAAATTGACTACGAGTTGGTCAAGAAGGGCAGAGCTTACGACGCGGTGCGCTTTACCATTGCCCGCCAGCATCCCCAGCAGCTGCCCATCCCGTTCGAGCAGCCGGCGGAGGATGCCCGCGCCTTCGCGGCCCGGCAGCACCTGGACGCGCTGGGCATTACCCAGCCGCAACTGGTGGCCAGTATCCTCGGCGACGCCAAGCACCTGGACCAGCTGTTCAAGTTCACCTACCAGCTAAAAACCGACAAGGTGAAGGCGACCAAGAACCCGGGCGGACTATTTCTAAAGATTTGCGGCCTGCGGTGAAGTCGCCTGATTGTGGGTAACCCTGACAGCAAACTACAGAATCAGCAGTTCGTCAGAGGGCGCAAATCTTCCGCTAAGAGCAGCAGAACCAGGCTGACCCGGAATTTCCACAACCAAGCTGGCGTATACCCCACTGCCAACCCGAGTTATATTGCCTTGGAAGCCTCCCTTACCATCAGGAGTCATTCTCAAGTAATGCTTACCCCGTTGATAGACGTACCGGTCATAAAAGGGGAAAACCTGTTTTCTTCCGTCCGCGAAAGTGCCCACCAGCATTCTATCGGAAGACTTATCGCTAACCCTGCCCACAGGCACGCTAAGCGTGTAGTTGGCCCCAACGTCAGCATCCTCCCGGGTAAATACCTTGAATGCATTGCTAATTCTGCTAACGTCATGTTCTAGGTCGTCCACCACCGATGGCTGGTAAAGCAGAACCAGTGAAATGGGCTTGCCGGGAAACATTTCAAAATACTGGGTTATCCATTCCACTGCTTTTTCTAAAGAAACGCTGTCAGGCAGATGGATGAATAGCGAGTTGAACACATTATCTGTCTCAACGGCTGAATGCTTGGCCAAATTAGAACACGCGTCCTGCAGCTTGGAAAACAGGTTTTTGTACTCGTTCCGGTGATAGGCAGAGGTGATGACTAGCGTGTACGATTGATATTTCAGATGAAACGAGCTGAGCTTATCCTTGAATGGATATATCATCAGGATAAACACGGCCCTGGCATTCTCATCCTTGGCAGGCTTCGATGGGTCGATTGGCTCCACCAATGCTGAAAAGGGTTCTGCTGACATCCGTTGCTGCTTGAACATGTCGTCCAAACGCTCCAACAGCATGTTCCATTCACGGTCCTCGGGATAAACATCTGGGAAGTCCAGTACCACCTGACACGGGAGGTAAGCATACTTTTTTAAAAGCTGCACGACGAGCACCTCCAATTCTGCTGCTCGTTTTTCAAAGCTTTGCTGGTACTTGGAAGCTCCATAATTCTTTATGGATACCCGCATTTCCTTTCCACTCACTCCAGTTAGTATCCCGTCAAAACCGGCCTGGTTCAGCTTGGCTGGCTTGATGGGGTGCTCATTGGAATGGAGCATGCTCAACGCGAAGATTTCAAACAAGGCCCCCTGATAGGTATTTTTCTCCCGGCTCATCACTAGCTTAACCTGGGCAACAGTCCATTTGCGGTCTATCTCCAGCAAACGTTTGATGCTGTAAGCCAAAGAGAACAGTTCGTTGGTAGCAAGCTCATCCACCCTTCGCCAAAGCAGTTGAAGCGGATGACCGATGCTGCCGGTAAGCCAACTCAGTGTGAACTGGTCAATCAGGACCTGCATGTATTCAGCCAGTTCTTCGTCTGTGATACCTAGAGTATTTCTTCTATTCATCGAGTTTGAACGCTAGTTTGATATAAACGACTTTCTACCGGCCTGTTTTCTCAGGCTCATTGCCAGCATGGCTTGGTTAAAAATGATGGCAGCCTTGGATTAGGGTCAACCAAGGCTTCTCTATTGGAGAGCGGAGGCCGCTGAAAGCTGTACAGCTTCAGCACGGACGACAGCAAACAGCTCTTCCTCCGACACACCCAGCACCCGGGCCAACTGCTGCAGTTCTCCCACGGTACAAGTGTCAGGACTGCGCTTGCGAGTGTCGTAGGTGCGCGCCGATACCCCCCAGGCTTCCACGATGCGCTTGCGGGTGCCAGCCACTTCCAGTAGCTCGGCCAGCGTGCTGGGGTGGTGGACGCGCGGGGGGCTGGTCAGGGGTTCGGTAAAGGCCACAGTCGGGGCAGGTACTTTTGGCATTTGAGGAAGGCTAAAAAGGCACAGAATAAAGTGCGTAAGGTATCCCTTTTACGCAGCGTCTAGTCCTTCGGCCGCCTGCAACTCTCTTGTATTTCCGACGCAAGCGTTTGCTCCTCCCAGCGGCCGCACTCAGCTACGGCCAGCGCTAGCCATGCTTCCAGCTGGGCCGGCTCCGTACACTGAGTAATAAACGGCTCAGCCGCTTGACGGCGCTCCGGCGAAATGGCGGGGTGCTGTAAGATGCAGCGCAGTTCAGCGCGCATAGCCACCAGGGCGCACGGCGCAGCTGCGGGCTCCGGTACCATTGATTTCACGGACATGGGTAGCAGCAGTAAGGGCAGTAGGAAAAAGAAATAGCTGGTAGCCACGCCGCCGCCCCAGTACCGGGGCGGCGGTGGGCTGGCCTAGCGCAGCATGTCAGATTTCATCAGCAGCACCGGACCGGCTACCACGTCGACGGGCGAGTAGTGCTCCAGCGGGTAGGTTTCGTACCAGGCGGCCGTGGCCAGCGGGTTGATGGGGAGCCGGCGGTTTTTGCCCTCGTCATCAAACACGAAAATATACCCCTCGTAAGGCCCGTGCTGGGGGCAGTGCACGTCGATGTAGTCAGCGGCCAGGGCGGCCCGTAGCTGGGCCAGGCCGAAGCTTTTGCGGCCCTTGTCGGGGCGCACCTCGCGGGTGCGGCCGTCCACAGCCAGCAGCGTAGCTGCTCCCTGGGCTGGCCTCATGCCGGTGTGCTGGCTCTGGAAGTAAGCCCCCAATTCCTGCCGGGTGGCGTACCGTTGGCCGCCCACCACCTGAAACGGCCCATGGTCGTAGGTGGTCGTCGGAAAAAGCTGGCCTGTTGTGCCGCATAGGGCCACAATCAGCGTCGGCTGACCGGGTGCGGTGCGTAGAAACAGACGGGGCGGCAGCGGAAAGTTAGCGCCCTCGGGCTTTACCAACTCCGTATTGTGCAGGCTGAACACCAGCGGACCAGGGGTGATTAAACAGGGGGCATATTCCATACTACAGGACTGATTTATTGAACCTTACTACTATCTATCAAACGAATTGCAGGCCCTGCACGTTCTCTTTTTTACTTATAATTTGTATCTTTTTGCTCTTTTTTGTAGCCTTCTTCGCCTCACCGCCCCCGCGGGACTGCGCTCAAAAAGTGCAACTGGAGGTTCTGGCAACGGCTCCTATGTTGATTCAAGACGTGCTCAGGATGGACCTGCAGCAGGCGACTCCCCCAAACGAGGCAGTTGCTTGCGGAGAGTGCGACTCGTGGCCCCCGCATCCGGCAAGGGCTCGAACCAATCCCGGTAAGCCGACGTGAGCCGGTCGGCCACGATGGCCAAGCGCTGTTGCTCGCCTTCGCGCCGCACCCAGATATGCGCACTGCCGCAGCCTACTTCGTAGCCGGGCCCTAGTAGCTTCTTCACCGCCCCCGCCAGCCCGCGCAAATCGGTGGTGTGGGTGTGGGCCTGCACGTGCTGGCGTACGGCCTGCAGGCGTCGTTTTTCGGCTGCATCACGGGACTTTTGCTCGATGGCTACGTAAGCCTGCTGCGCCGGAAAAGGGTCTGCTACGGCGGTGGTTTTGGGGTACGGGTTCATAGGAAAAGGAAATAGGGTAGGAGGAAAGCGGGAAGAGCCCGCGTCGTCAGCGCGCGTTCAGGTAGCGCGGGTCCTGGAAGCCGGCCAGCAGCCGGGCCGTGGCGAAGGCGGCGGCGAAGTGGCCGCGGTGATAATCGGCGTGCAGTTGGCCCACGTGGGTGAAATCGTAGCGAAGGCCCGTGTGGCCCAGGGGCTGCAGAAACTGGTCGGCTTCTTCGGCGCTGAAGCCGCTCAGGTCCCGGCCATCGCTGAGGAGCACCTGCACGCCGGGCCGCTCGTCGGCCCCCCGCTCGTAGACTTCGTAGATGAGGCCCACGGCTTGCTCGCGGGGATAGAGCACGGCGTCGCCGACGATTAACTGCTGGGCTGCAGGCATAGGGACGGGAAACGGCGTGAATGGGGTGATACTCTCAGAGCAGCAACAGGCGGTACTGTCCGGCCTGGTCTTCGCGGGTGGCGCGCACGGCCTCGCGGGCCAGGGGCCGCAGGGACTTGACCAGGGCTTCAAGTACCTGAAAGTCTTCGTCGGTGGCCACTGCCACCGGCAGGCGCTCAGCTACTTCGAGCGTGAGGCCTTCGCTGCTCAGGCCGTAGCCTCGCTGCTGCATGTCGGCTTCGATGTCGGTGAGCACGGCGGCCACCCGCGCGCGGTAGTGGTTCCAATCGGCGTCCCCGAAAACGGGGGCTTCACTTGCATTCATGGGGCGGTAGGGGAGAAGAGGGTGAAAAAGAAGCCAGCAAGGTGGGCAGCCGCCGGCCGCGGCTGCCCGGGCCGGGGCTTATGCGGCAGCTAGCC
>NZ_VTWU01000001.1 GCF_008727865.1 Hymenobacter busanensis
GTGGGCCAACATCACGCTTTGCTTAAATCGCATTACCTAATCCCCAACACGCTCTAAAGCTTCATGATTATGAAACTGTGGATTACTGTATTTGCTTTGTTTCTTCTAACAATGCAGAATGCAGTTGGGCAATCAGCAAGAACAAGCGTTTATAAAAATCTTGTGACCAAGAAAGTATTTTTCGAAAGTGCATCAAAGAAGCCCGATGGAATAGGATATAGCTACTTTATAGATGGCAAGCGTGTGGATAAGATAACCTACGATAGTTTTCAGTCCAACTGGCGGAATCTACAAAGCTGCTGCCCTTGTATTTTGCAGACGTATAATTCTAGTGGTCAATTATTAAATGAAGGCGTGCGTTGTACCGATGCGCCCGTGGGCTGGTGGAAAGCATATCACCCCAATGGGAAGTTGAAAGAGAGCGGGCAGTACAAAGAAAACGACAGCGGTAACTGGGATAATCTGTGCGAACGGGGGTACTGCAGTGTCAGAGTAGGACGATGGACGTACTTCGATGAGCAGGGGAAACAGCTTTACGTGGAGGATTGGAAGGATGGAGCCTTTGTCAAGCAGATTCCTGAGCAGCTACGAATGGAAATATGGAAAGTTGATTTCTTGTTACGGGGGAAAGAGGCGGAGAAAATTCCTTTGACATTGGATGAAATTTCGCAGATAAATATTCTTCCGAAATATAAAAATAAAGCCCGGTCCGATATTACAATGAAGCTTCGGATTGAGGCCATAGGCTACCCACAATTTCGTGCAGAATGCAAACTCGATGAATTTAAAAATATCGATGCGCAAAAGCTGTTGTTAGCTTCTGGAATACCGATGGATAAAAATCCTCAATTTATTTTAGAGGTGTTCAGTGGGAAAGAGAATATAGATAGAGCCTATCTGCGCATTACCAAGTAGCCGCTGTTAACGGTTAGGCTGATACTACCTTGTCAGCTTCAACGCCACCCGCCACGCCCGAAGCTGATGCTCCGCCCGCTCCACCTCGCCGCCCTGCTCCTCGCCGCCGCCCCCACCTTCGCCCAGAAGAACCCGCCCCAACCCAAACCCGTCGAAAACCTCACCCAGTACGCCAAGCCCATCGTGGGCACGGCCAAGATGGGGCACACGTTTCCGGGCGCCACCGTGCCCTTCGGCATGGTGCAGCTCTCGCCCGATACCGATACGCTCAGCTACGAGCAGGACGACAAGTACAACCCCGACGTGTACAAGTACTGCGCCGGCTACCAGTACCAGGACCCCACCATCGTCGGCTTCAGCCACACCCACTTCAGCGGCACCGGCCACTCCGACCTCGGCGACTTCCTGCTGATGCCCACCACGGGCCCGCTGCAGCTCAACCCCGGCACCGCCACGCAGCCCGAGCGCGGCTACCGCTCCCGCTTCAACCACGCCACCGAAGTGGCCGAGCCCGGCTACTACCGCGTGCAGCTCGAAGACCACGACATCCTGGCCGAGCTGACGGCCACCAACCGCGTCGGGATGCACCAGTACACCTTCCCACAGGCCACCGACCAGGCCCACCTCATCCTGGACTTGATGCACGGCATCTACAACTACCCGGACAAGAACGTGTGGACCTTCGTGCGGGTGGAAAACGACACGCTCGTCACCGGCTACCGCCAAACCAACGGTTGGGCCCGCACCCGCACGGTGTACTTCGCCATGTCGTTTTCGCGGCCCTTCACCAACTACGGCAGCCGCAACTACGCCAAAAAACAGGCCTACCGCGGCTTCTGGGGCAAGTTCGACCAGACCAAGAACTGGCCCGACCTGGCCGGCGAGCAGCTCAGGATGTACTTCAACTTCAAGACCACCACGGCCGGGGAGAAGCTCAAAGTCAAATTCGCCCTCTCGCCCGTCAGCACCGCCGGCGCCCTGCAGAACCTGCGCGCCGAAGCCCCCGGCTGGGACTTCGACCGGGTGCGCGCCCAAGCCCGGCAGCTCTGGCAGCAGGAGCTGAGCAAGGTGGTCATCGAGTCGCCGAAGCGGGAGGACAAGGAAAACTTCTACACAGCCCTCTACCACGCCTTCCTGAGCCCGACCACCTACATGGACGCCGACGGCCAGTACCGCGGCCTCGACCAGAACAACCACCGCGCCGAGGGCTTCACCAACTACACCACCTTCTCGCTCTGGGACACCTACCGCGCCCTGCACCCGCTGCTGAACCTGGTGCAGCCCAAGCGCAACGCCGACATGGTGCAGTCGATGCTGGCCCATTTCGAGCAGAGCGCCGAGCACATGCTGCCCGTCTGGAGCCACTACGCCAACGAAAACTGGTGCATGATCGGCTACCACTCCGTGCCCGTCATTGCCGACGCCGTGCTCAAAGGCAACGCCCCCTTCGACGCCAACCGCGCCCTCGACGCCTGCGTGACCACCGCCCGCACCGCCCGCTACGACGGCCTGGGCTACTACATGCAGCTGGGCTACGTGCCCGAGGACAAAAGCGGCTCCAGCGTCTCCAAAACCCTGGAATACGCCTACGACGACTGGTGCATCGCCCAGATGGCCCGGAAGCTCAATCGGCCCGACATCTACCAGGAGTTCAGCAAGCGCGCCCAGAACTGGCAGAACGTGTACGATGCGCGTATCGGCTTCATGCGCCCCCGCCTGACCGACGGCTCCTTCCGCCCGAACTTCGACGTGCTGAGCACCCACAACCAGGGCTTCATCGAGGGCAACGCCTGGAACTACAGCCTCTACGTGCCCCAGGACCCGGCCGCGCTCATCGCCAAGATGGGCGGCAACCGTCGCTTCACCGAGCACCTCGACTCGCTGTTCACCATGCACCTGCCCGATAAGTTCTTCGCCGAAACCGAGGACATCACCCGCGAGGGCATCATCGGCAACTACGTGCACGGCAACGAGCCCGCCCACCACGCCGCCTACCTCTACAACTGGACCGACCAGCCCTACAAAACCCAGGCCCGCGTGCGCATGATCCTGCCCAAGATGTACCGCCCCACCCCCGACGGCCTCGGCGGCAACGACGACTGCGGGCAGATGTCGGCCTGGTACATCTTCTCCGCCCTGGGCTTCTACCCCGTCGCCCCCGGCTCCCCGGAATACGCCCTGGGCAGCCCCGCCGTCCACGGCGCCACGCTCAGCCTGGAAAACGGCAAAACCTTCCGCATCACGGTGCGCAACCAGAGCGACAAAAACGTCTACGTGAAGGAAGCCCGCCTCAACGGGCAGAAACTCACCCGGCCCTTCCTCACGCACGAGGCTATTATGAACGGCGGGGAACTGGTGTTTACGATGGCGGCGCGGCCTTGAGAAGAGTGACAGTCATGTAAGTATACAAGTCGTCTTTAGGTGTATTTGCCGAGCGGTCTATTCTCTGCATAATCCCAAGCTACTTCTCCTGACTCTCTTGTAAAGCCTCTCGCCCCTAACTCAACAAGTAAGCGGCTTAGCTCGTCATCGTTTGTACCTGTTACTAATTTTAACGTCTTGAATGATCTGCCTTTGCCAGGTGCAGCATTGTCTAGCATTTCCCTTATTAATCTTTTTCTAGGACCCCATAACCTCTCTTCTTCCCTTTTTTCTCTTCTTCTTTCTAATCTTAAGGGCGCCCAATATGATGTTATATAGGAAGTGGCAGTACCTATGGCTGCTCCCAATGCGGTTCCTATGAGTCCAGCAATGTATTCGTCAGACATCGTATTAGGGGTTATAGATCTTTACTTGCTTGTTGTGATAATCAATGTATGCCTGGTCTATTGCATGCTTATTGAGTTTAAGGTGTTCTATAGATATTGGCATAGTAAAAAAGTCAAGCCTTGTGTGATGATCAGGACATACGCACAATAAATTACTTTTTACGTCTGGTCCGAAATGTGGTGAACCCAATCCTTTTATATGGTGGACTTCGCTATAATATTTAGGTCCCTTTGTGCGTATCTTAAGTTGGGTACCGCAAATTTGGCAGGTATTTCTATATAGTTTTTTTATTTCTTCAACAAGTTTTTTGTTGCGAATGTATATTTCAATTTCGCGTTTTTGTTTTAATGTTTCTTCGTTTGTTGGTTCATGCCTCTCTTTTATAGGCGTATTAATGGTGCTAATCAAATTGTGTTTTTTTAGAATAGTTTTCTGCGCGTCACTGAATGACGTATACGTGGGAAGACTAGAAATACCATTTGGTCTTATATGAACTTGATTTTCGGCAGGTCCAAAATCTATTCCAGGATAATTTAGGTAATCTGCTCTTGTTTCAAAAACTATATATCCATTCGGGTCAATAAGAATGCCTGGGAAATCATTTAGTTCATGATACCACGTGCCTTCTTTGTAATAGAGTGCATGTATAGCTCCTAGTTGTAGAAGCTCATTTATAGGTTCGCCTTTTAACATGTTGTTAAAGAGTTGAAAGTGTTTTGCTTTTGAGTTGATGATTATGGAGTATGTTCAAAAGTGTTTTTAATTAAATTAAAAAGCAATAGTGGTAGAATGTAAATCGTGAACTTATAATTCTAATCTATTTGAAATCATGTAAGCATACCTGGCACCGTGCCAAAACCCGCCCGCTCCCAACCGGGAGCGGGCGGCTTCATTTCCAACCCCGCCGGGCCTTACCCCGCCGCCGGTTTCTGCTTGCCACCCCCGCCGCCGGACTCAATAATCTTGCGGGCCTGGGTGTAGCCGTCGAACAGCGGGCGGTTGAGCAGCTTGAAGGCTTTCATGTCCTCGTCGAGGGTGCGCAGCTCGTCCATCAGGTCGGCCAGCAGGTCCTCCAGGGCCGCGCCCGACACGGCCCGCTCGTTGATGGTTTTGCGCACGGCCGGCTGGGCGGTGCGGAAGGTAGCCAGGGCATCGGTCAGCGGCTGCAGGGCCTTAGCCGTAAGGCCCTGCTTGGCCAGCTCGGGCGCCACGTCGGGGCGGGCGGCGCTGGCCATGATGGCGCCCACCACCGAGGCAAACGGCACGGGGCGCAGCTTGCGCAGCTGCTTGCCGCCCAGCGTCACGGCCGCTTGCAGGTCGGCGTCGCCGAGGCGCACCGCCACCCGGCCGAGGGGGCCGAGCAAGGCGGGCAGCAGGTCGTAGAGGGTTTGCTGCGCGGCCTGGGCGGCGGCCGTCAGGTCCTCGGTGCGGCGGGCGGTGCCGCTGCGGGCCTGGGCCACCTGCGCGTAGAGGGTTTGCACGTCGGCGGCCTGCTGCGCGGCTACCTCGCTGGCGGCCAGTTCGGCAGTGTGTCCGGCCAAGTAATCAGCCACCCGCCCACACATGGCGAGCTGGTCTTCTTTGTATTTCTCCATCGAACAACTAGTTGGTAGTGATATAAAGCCGCTCCCGGGAGCGGCGCAAGTATTTCTTGCGGCCGCCAAGATAACTGGAACCGCCAAGCAAACAACCCCCTACAGTCCAGCCACCTTTCCCCGTCCCGGCCCCGGCACAACTGCCCCCGGCACCGGTTCCACCCGTCCCGGAATCGAGCCAACCACCCCCGGCCCCGCTGCAACCCTTCCCGGCATCGGTCCAACGGCTCCCGGTATCGATGGAACCATCCCCGGCCCCCATGCAACGCCCCACGACCTCGACGTAACTACTGCCGGCATCGATTCAACGGCTCCCGACATCGATTCCACCACTCCGGGCAGTGGCCCAACGGCGTCCGGCATCGGCTAAACCACTCCCGGCATCAAGCCCACGGCCGCCGGCCGCGCCGCCGACGCGTATGGCCCGGGGCGGGCGTACCCGGCTCCGTTGGCGTCTACAAGGCGTTTGAATGAGCAGCCGCTAAGTCCAGGTCACGCCAAAACGCCCTGCCGAGCAACCGCTCGACAGGGCGTTTTCCTTGGGGTGTCGCCGAAGCTACTTGGCGCCGGCGTACCAGTTGCGCAGCCGCACGTCAATCTTCTTATTGGCCGCGTTGACGGTTTTCTGGAAGGCCGCCACGTCGCTCAGTCCGTTCTGGCCGCGGTAGTGGTAGGGGTACACGATGCCGGGCTTGAAGGCCAGTACACCCTGCGCCGCCTGCTGCACGTCCATGGTGTAGGGCAGGTTCATGCACACAAACGCCACGTCGATGTTCTTCAGGGCGCGCATTTCGGGCGTGTCCTCGGTGTCGCCGGAGAAGTACACGTTTTTGCCGCCCAGGCCCAGCACGTAGCCGTTGCCCCGGCCTTTGGTGTGCATGGCGTCGGGCGCTTCGGGCAGGTTGTACATCGGGATGGCCGCGATGCTCATCCCTAGCGTGTCGAGCTTCTGGCCGTTGCGCAGCACGCGCACCTGCTTTTTGTACTCGGCCGGCAGCTTCTCGGCCACGGCGGGCGGCACCACCATCAGGGCCTTGCCCACCGACAGGCCGGCCAGCGTCTTCGGGTCCAGATGGTCGGGGTGGATGTCGGTGATGAGCACCACGTCGGGCGCGGACAGGCCGGCGTAGGCTTCGGAGCCGCCGTAGGGGTCCACGTAGATGGTCTTGCGGTTCCAGCTCAGCACCACGCTGCCGTGCGTGATGGGCTGCACCGTGAGCGGGCCGGTTTTGGTCGCAATCTGGTCGGGGGCTACGCGCGGGGCCGCCGGCGTCTGGGCGAGTACGGGCGTGGTCAGGGCCGTTAGCGCGGCCAGCAGCAGGGGGGTAAGCTTCATCGGGTTTGGTTAGTGGTGAGGTAGACGGGAAACGTGGACAGCGGGTAGCACGGTGATTTCCGCGCTGCCCCGAGCCTGACCATAACCCGGTGGGCCGTGACAAGTTTTGCGCTTGAGTGGCGTCGGCGCGCGAGCATCCAGAAAAGGCGAGTGGTTGGGCAGTATTCCTTCGTTGGCGCAGGCTCAAGGGCGGCGCAATGAATGCTTGGATGTTAGCTAAACAGCTCCAGTAGTTCCTGCTGCGTCAGGGCCTTCACCAAATCGGCGTCGGTGCGAATGAGCTCGTGGGCCAGCTCCCGCTTGCCTTCCTGCAGCTTCATGATTTTGTCTTCGATGGTGTTGGGGCAGATGAGGCGCACGGCCACCACCTTCCGGGTTTGGCCGATGCGGTGACTGCGGTCGATGGCCTGGTTTTCTACGGCGGGGTTCCACCACGGGTCCACGAGGTACACGTAGTCGGCGGCGGTCAAATTCAGGCCCGTTCCGCCCGCTTTCAGGCTCACCAGGAACACCCGCACATCGTCGCGCTCCTGAAACGCCGCCACAGCCGCGGCGCGGTTGCGCGTCTGGCCGGTGAGGTATTCGTGGGCAATGCCGCGCTGGCGCAGCTCGGCCCGAATGAGGTCGAGCATCTTCACGAACTGCGAGAAAACCAGGATCTTGTGCTGCGGGGCGCGGGTTTCAATTTCCTCCAGCACTACCTCCAGCTTGGCCGAGGTGGGACCGAAGTCGGCTTCCTCGGGCAGCAGAGCCGGCGCGTTGCAGATCTGGCGCAGCCGGGTGAGGCCCTGCAGCAAATGCAGGCGGCTTTTGGTGGCCGTTTCCTCGCTTTGGCCCAGCAGCTTGGCCCGAAAATCCTGCCGACAGGCTTCGTACACGCGGCGCTGCTCGGCCCCCATTTCGCAGTAGAGCACCATTTCCGTCTTGTCGGGCAGCTCGCGGGCCACCTGGCCTTTGGTGCGGCGCAGCACAAACGGGCTGATTTTCTGTTGGAGCTGGCGGACCCGCTGCGTGTCCTTGAATTTGTCGATGGGCGCCGCGTACTGGTCGTGGAAGTGCTGGCGGCTGCCCAGCAGGCCGGGGCAGGCAAAGGAAAGCTGCCCGTACAGGTCGTAGGTGTTGTTTTCGACGGGCGTACCGGTGAGGACCACGCGGTTGCGGGCCTGCAGCAGCCGGGCCGCTTTGTAGCGCTGCGAGTCGGGGTTTTTGATGGCCTGGGCCTCGTCCAGAAACACGTAGTCGAAGGCGTAGTCCTTCAGCCAGCGGATATCGGCCAGCATCGTGTTGTAGGTCGTCAGCACAATGTCGGCCGAGGCAAAGGCCTGCGCATCGGGGCGGCGGGCAGCGCCGTGCAGCACGTGCACGCGCAGCGAGGGCGCAAACTTCTCCACCTCGGCCTGCCAGTTGAACACCAGCGAGGTGGGCACCACCACCAGGCTGGCGCCGGTGCGCCCTTGCCCGCGCAAATGCAGCAGGAAAGCCAGCACCTGCACGGTTTTCCCCAGTCCCATGTCGTCGGCCAGGCAGCCGCCGAAGCCGAAGGTGTCGAGGAAGTTCAGCCAGTTCAGCCCCTGCCGCTGGTACTCGCGCAGCGTGGCCCGCAGCCCCGCAGGCACTGGCACGGCCTCGATGCCCGCGAAATCGGCCACGGCGGCTTGGTAGTGTGCCAGCTGGGCGCGCGTTTCGGGCGTGAGGGCCGTGGGGTCGTAAAGCTCGGCCAGGGTGGCAAAGCTGATGCTGGGCGTGCGAATCCGATCATCGACCACCTCACCGGCCGCGAAGTAAGCGGCGAATTTCTCCACCCATTCCTGGGGCAAAATGCCGCGGGTGCCGTCGTCGAGCTGCACGTAGCGGCTGCGGTTGCGAATGGCCCTGTGCAGGTGCCGCAAAGCCGCCTGCTGCTTGCCAAAGCGCACGGTTAGCTCGGTGTCGAACCAGTTGGTGTCGCCGCTCACGCGCACCGTTACCTGGGCGCGGTAGGGGTTGAGGGTGTTGCGCTTGAGCTGGTTGAAGCCTAGGATGGTAATGCCCAGGTTGCGCCAGTCATCGAAGGCGGCCAGAAACCAGTCTTCCTGCAAAAACAGCGTTTTGGGCACGTACAAGGCTTCTTCGCTGAGCTGCTCCTGGAAGGCGGGGTAATGCCGCAGCAGCGCGGCCAGAAAGCGGTTTTCGGCGTCGGCGTCGCGCTCCAGCACAAAGGCCCGGCCCAGCTCGTCGGTAACGTAGAGCTGCCGCCGCGAAAGAATGCTGATTTCCTTCGGCCCGTAGCGCATCACGGGCAGCAGCTCCACGTGGGCACCGGCATCGGAGAGGTAGAGCAGCAGCTCGGGCGGCGCCGCAAAACCCAGCTCCTGGCGCTGCGCGGGCGTGGCCGGGCGCAGGTAGCCGTAGTTGATGTGCAGGCGGTTTTCGAGGTGGGCCAGCACGTCGCGCTGAAACTCGGCGAACTTGCTCTGGTGAATGAGCAGCGTGTTGTTGCGCTTCTGGAAGAAGTCGATGACGCGCCACAGGTGCACGTTGTCGAGCAGGTAGAGCACCTCGCGCACAGCCACGAAATACTCGTAGCGAACGGCGAGGCTTTTCAGCTCCAGCGGCAAATCGTGGAGTAGCAGCTGGCCGCTCACCGCGTAGTACTCGCCCTGCTGCGTCACCTGCAGGCGCACGTCCAGCGGGGCATGGCGCAGCTCTACGGGCCGGATGGACTGGGCCGTAATCTTGTCCGACACCGCGGCGTCGTGGGCGTACACGGGCAACTGGGCGGGGTTGCGCACCACGGCCCGCAGGGCGTCGAGGGCGGCGGGCGTGCGGCCGTCGTCGTAGTGGTGCTGAAAACGCGCCACGCCGGTGTAGAACTTCACCTCGTCGGGCTGCTCCAGCTGCCAGATGCCGTCGAGCGGGTTGCGCACCGACACCGGGTTCTTGACTTTGCCGGTGGCCGTTACGGCCGCCTCGGCCAGCTGCAGCGTGAGGTGGCCGTAGTAGCGGTGCCGCGCCAGTATTAGGAGCGTCCGGGTTTCGTCTACGGGCAGCTGCGGGGCGCGTTTGCCGGGCCGCAGCTGCTCCACCAAGGCGTGCTTGGTGGCATCCGTCACGGGGTACAAATCGGCTTGCCGGGGCGCGGCGGTTACGGTGCCGGGCCGGGCGTAGGTCAGCGCGAAATGCGCGTCGAGGTCGGGGGCGTGTTCCAAGCCGTAGTCGCGGGCGGTGGCCTGCAAAAACGCCTGCCGCGCCGGCGCATCGAAGAACAACCGCAGCTCCTTGCGCTGCAGAATACTGAGCAGCACCAGCGCCTGATGCTCGCAGAGCGTGGTTTTGGGCGCGGCGCAGGCACAAGCCAGCAGCAGGCCCGGCTCCAGCTGCTGCACCACCACAGCCGGAAACGGCAGCTGACTGGCAGACGCGGCGGTGCTGGTGAACGTGCCCTCGTTCAGCTCCAGCGTTTCGGGCTGAATGGCGGCCAGGGTGCGAATATCCGCCGCGGGCAGCGCGCCGCCGCAATGCCGGGCCACGATGGTGCTCGTGAGCGTGGGCACCGCAGCGCCCGGCAGCAGGTACCGATGCGGGTGCGCCGGGGCGGCGTTTTGAGCAGACGAATCCGGTAGCGGCACTGGCAGAAGCGTGGGAAGCGCGCCGGGTCGGCCGCCCGGCAAAGATAACCGCTGCGGAAGCCGGGTTATGTGCCTGCCCATGGCCAAACAGACTCTTCCGTCGTACAGTCAGGTAGCAGCCGTCGTTGTTTCGCTGCTTTTGCCGCACCCATTCAGCCACACCGCCATGGACCCCAAGCCCAAACCCAGCCAGCCGAACCCGGCCGAAACGACCTTGCCCACCAAAGGCACTTCCGATAGCCAGAGCGCCGACACGGTGACCAACCTGCCGCAACCCGACCGCACACCCAAGGCCGCTCCCCAACCAGCAGTAGCTGCTCCGCCGGCTACCGAAGCGCCCGCACCCGAAAGCACCGCCGCCGAGGAAACACCTACCGACCCCTCGGCCGCCGATACCCAGCCCGACACCCACGGCGACACCGACCCCGGCGCCAGCCGCAACGACGATGCGCACCCCTTGTAGCTGGGTCTTTGGTAGCTAAGTATTATCGTAGTATCGGTAAGGCGTTAGTTTTACCATCGTTTCGATAATGCATATGAAATACGCTCTGATAAGTCTTTTCACGCAAGCGTTTACCATTCAGAATGCCCCGCAGATAGAAGGCACATACCAGTCTGTTGGCGACAGGTTTGAAAAGTACTCGATAATTACATTAATGCCGGGGAGGGTATTTGTCTATTGGGTAGGAGTAGGTGGTTGTCAGGTTGAGGTTACAGGGCAATGGCGACTGGATGGGAATAAGTTATATCTAATAAACGACAAGCAGTTTTTGAGTGAACCTGCCGATACGAGTCGTTGGAAACCCCTATACCCGGACATGAGCTTGACTGCGTGGAAAGTCAGACCGAATGCAATTAAACCACTACGCCCTGTTAACAGTGGGTGTGTTGTGGAAAGCAATAAGCATGTCAGAGTAAAGTGAAGCGAACGGGGCATCAAAAAACTCCACAACAGTAAATGAGCAACGCGAAACGCCCCGCCGGAACCAAGTTCCGGCGGGGCGTTTCGCGTAAAATCAACTCCTGGCTTACAGGTGAATCACCTCGCCGTAAGCAGCGGCGGCAGCTTCCATCACCGCCTCCGACATAGTCGGGTGGGGGTGGATGGCCTTGATGATTTCGTGGCCGGTGGTTTCGAGCTTGCGCGCCACCACGGCTTCGGCAATCATGTCGGTGACGCCCGCGCCAATCATGTGGGCGCCCAGCCACTCGCCGTACTTCTTGTCGAAAATGACTTTCACGAAGCCGTCCTTGGCACCCGAAGCCGAGGCTTTGCCCGAGGCCGAGAAGGGGAATTTGCCCACCAGGATGTCGTAGCCCTGCTTTTTGGCTTCTTCCTCGGTGAGGCCCACCGAGGCAATTTCCGGCGAGCAGTAGGTGCAGCCGGGCACGTTGCCGTAGTTGATAGGCTCGGGGTGGTGGCCCGCAATGGCCTCCACGCAGGTAATGCCCTCGGCCGAAGCCACGTGGGCCAGCGCCGGGCCGGGCACGATGTCGCCGATGGCGTACACGCCCGGCACGTTGGTGCGGTAGTACTCGTCGACTTTGATGCGGCCCTTCTCCACCGTGATGCCCAGTTCCTCCAGGCCGATGTTTTCCAGGTTCGGCTGAATGCCCACCGCGCTCAGCACGATGTCGGCCTCCAACTGCTGCTCGCCCTTGGCGGTTTTGATGCTCACCTTGCAGCCCGGGACGGCCGTGTCTACCTTGGTCACTTCAGCCGAGGTCAGGATGTCGATGCCGGCTTTCTTGAACGAGCGTTCCAGCTGCTTCGACACTTCTTCGTCCTCCACCGGCACGATGCGCGGCAGGTACTCCACGATGGTCACTTTGGTGCCCATGGTAGCGTAGAAATAGGCAAACTCGACGCCGATGGCGCCGGAGCCCACCACCACCATCGACTTGGGCTGCTGGGGCAGCACCATAGCTTCGCGGTAACCGATGATTTTCTTGCCGTCGATGGGCAGGTTGGGCAGCTGCCGGGCGCGGGCGCCGGTAGCCAGGATGATGTGCTTGGCCTGAATGGTTTCCTTGCCGCCGTCGGCCTTGGTCACGTCTACTTCGCCGGCTTTCAGCACCTTGGCCGTGCCCATGATGGCGTCAATCTTGTTCTTCTTGAAGAGGAAGTTAATGCCCTTGCTCATGCCCTCGGCCACGCCGCGGCTGCGCTTCACCACGGCCCCGAAGTCGTAGCCCACGTTGTCGGCCGAGAGGCCGTAGTCCTGCGGGTGCTTCAGGTACTCAAATACCTGCGCCGATTTCAGCAGCGCCTTGGTGGGAATGCAGCCCCAGTTGAGGCAGATGCCGCCGAGCGACTCGCGTTCTACCACGCCCACTTTCAGACCGAGCTGGGAGGCGCGAATAGCGGCTACGTAGCCGCCCGGGCCCGAGCCAATCACGACCACGTCGTATTGCAATGCCATAGGAAATTGTCTTGGGAAAAGAATGTCGGATGAGGGAGCGGGGCGACCCGGCGGCCGCGGCCCAGCGGACAAAGATAGCCACCGGGGCGAACCGACCAATTACCGTCACCTAACTAGCGCGGCCCCGTATACACGCGCGGGCCGTATTGGCCTTTGCCGCTTTCACTTGCTTTTTCCACCACTCCTCATGAAACGTTTTGTACGCCTCCTGCTGCCCGCTACGGGGCTCTTTACTATACTACTGACCGCGCAGTGCTCCATGACGCGCGAACAGGAGGCGCCGGGCATGGCCGCCCGCGCCCGCCTGACCGAAGCTCAAACCGCCGCCGCCGCCGACCCCAACCAGCCCGCCACCACCGCCGACGCCGCGCCCGTATCTGCCGAAGCCACGGCTTCGGTAGCCACTCCCACGCCGGCCCCGGCTGCCCCCGTGGCCGCAGCCGCGCCCATGCGCCGCACCAACGCCGACTACAAAGCCGATATCCGCTCGGCCGATGCGCTGCTGAAAACCAACCCGCGCAACGCCGACGCCCTCGTGACGCGCGGCCGGGCCAAGGCCCAACTCAAGGATTACAAGGAAGCCATTGCCGACTTCAACCTGGCCCTGCGCGTGAAGCCGACCAACGCCGATGCCTACTACAACCGCGGCCTGTCGCGCATTCAAACGCGGGAGTTCAACGCGGCCATCAGCGACTTTGGCAAGTCCCTGCGCTACCGGCCCGAAGACAAAGAGGCCTATTTCGGCCGCGGCGTAGCCAAAATGTCGCTCGACAACTTCAAGGGCGCCCTGCCCGATTTCAACAAGGCCCTTTCGCTCGACGAAAACTACGCCGACGCCTACGAGTACCGCGGCATCTGCTACTCGTCGCTCAACAAGCCCGAGGACGCCCGTCGGGACCTGGAAAAAGCTGCCAAGCTCAACCCGGAAGCGGCCAAAAGCCTGCGCAAGTACGCCAAGCAATAACGGGCCCGGGGCCAAGCAAAAAAGCCGTTCACGGGTTCGTGAACGGCTTTATTGTTAACTGACTGGTAAGCCGACGTACAGGTTCAGGCGGCTGGTCCTACGAAGTTTGCTGGGTGTAGCCCGCCACCACTTGGTTGAGCTGATGCTCGGGCACCACGCCCGACTGCCGCCACACGGGCTGGCCCTGGTGAAACAAAATGAGCGTGGGAATGCCCTGCACGCGGTATTGCTGGGCAGCGGCCGGGTTGCGGTCCACGTCTACCTTAATGACTTTGAGCTTGCCCTGGTGCCGGGCCGCCACTTGCTGCAGAATGGGGGCCATGGTGCGGCACGGCCCGCACCAGTCGGCGTAGAAGTCCACCAGCACGGGCATGCCGGGGCTGCTGATGAGTTCGGTGAAGGATTTCTTGGCCATGGCAGAAACAGGTGAGGTGTATGCCCCGCATACGCAGCTCCGGGCGTCTCCGATTAAATGCCAAGACCGTTTGCGGCCGGGGCTGCAAACGGTCTTGAAACAAGCCGGGGGTGAAATCGGCGCTTAGCGGGGTTTCTCGATGACGGTTACGTCGTTGGCCACGTTCGGAATTTCGAACCGGCCGCCTACTACTTTTTTGCCGGCTACCTGGCACTGCCACACGTAGCGGCCCGGCTGGGCCCGGCCAGCCTCGCCCGATTCGGTTTTGAAATACTCGGCTTCCGTGGCCGGGGTCGGGAATATTACATCCACGCCGTTTTGGCCTTTCTCTACCTCTTTCACGAGAGAGTATTCCTTGCCCGTGTTCTGGTTGGTCACCACAAATTTGGCGGTGTAGGCCCCGAGTTGACCGAATTTATCCATCACCCCGAGCTTCACGTAAGGGTCGGTGGAAACGAGCCAAGTTTGGGCGCGCGACTGGGTGGGCGCCAGCACCAGCAGCACGAACAGAAAGCCAGCCACATGCAGGAGGCGTTTCAAGTGAGCTTGTGGAGTAGAAAGGAGCATAAGAAGGAGGTGAAGGTGGAGGACTATTGCGAGAAGTGAAGAGTACAACTTGGGCTGCCAGCAGCGGCCTGCAGTTGGGGAAAAGCAGCTCCTGAGAAGCTGTCAACGGGAGAAAAGAGCGGCGGTGTGGCGAAGCTGCAACTTCGCCACAATCAAATATAGCAGATAGCAAAACGCAAGCGACGCAGGATACGGCTTTTTTTCGTGATATGACGCGGGGTGAATACCACCGCCAACGCCCTGAGTGCTACGCCCTCCGTATAAATTGCCCGTGTCTCGTCGTCGCCCACTCCCGCCTGCCCCGGCCCCCACGCCCGCCGAGCCGCTGTGCGAACTGTGCCAGCGGCAGGTGCTGGAGGTGTCGCGCCACCACTTGGTGCCGCGCGAGGAAGGCGGGCGCTACGGGCCCACGGTGGCGTTGTGCCAGCCTTGCCACAGCACCGTGCACCTGCTGTTGTCGAACAAGGAGCTGGCCCGCCGTTACCATTCGGTGGAGGCACTGCGCACGGCCGAGGAGCTGCAAAAGTACCTGCACTGGATTCGGCGCAGCCGCGTGGAGCGCATCCGCAACCGCCGCCGTCGGGGCTGAGTGGCTGCCGGGCTGTTACTTTGCTGCTCTGTGTTCCAGCCATGCCCGCACTGACGTTTTTGCCCTTCGCCCAAGCCCGCCGCGCGGCCGCCTCCACGGTGGTGGTCGACAGCCTGCTGCCCGGCGCGGCCCTCACGCTGGCCCATTGGCGCGGTGCCCCCACGCCCGCGCCGTGGCAGGACGACACCAGCGCCGGCTCGGTGCTGCGCGCTTTACTGGCAGATGCCATTCCCAAATCGGCGCGCTACGTTACGGCCAACCACTTCGACATCGACGGCTTTGTGGGCGTGTGGAGCCTGCTGAACCCGCGGCAGGCCCGGCAGCACGAGCCGTTGCTGCGCCTCGTGGCCACGCTCGGCGACTTCCGGGAACTGGACTGGCAGCACCCGCTGGCCGATACGGCGCTGCAGCTGGTGTGCTGGTTCAATGCCCAGGAACAGGCGCTGTTCTATCCGCCCTTCGGCGCCCCGGCCCTGCGCCGCCGCGAAGACGAAGCTTCGGCCGAGAAGTTTAACTGGTTTCTGCCCGCATTTGGCTCCGTGCTCGAAAATCCCGCCCGCGCCCGCGCCGTCTGGGAGCCGGAATACGAGCGGGTGCGGCAGGCGGCGGCCGTTATGCAAAGTGCCGCAACCGAGGTGCGCCGCTACCCCGAAATCGGCCTTGTGGTGGTGCACACGCCCGAACCGCTGCCGTACTACGCCTTGTTCGGCCCTACCGCCGGCTACGACATGGTGCTGAGCTGCTACCGCGGCCAGCGCTACGAGTTCGAGTACAAATACACCACCTGGATTGACCTCGAAATTCGCTCCACGCGGCCCCGCCTGCCGCTCGACGACCTGGTGACGATGCTCAATGCGCAGGAAACCACCGCGCGCCGCTGGACCGCCGAGCCCGTGACCGATACCGGCCCGCTGTTGCGCCTCGCAGGCAAAGGCCTAAGCAAGGTTCAGCGCTACGCCGACCCCGATCAGCGGCCCATCTACGCCTCGTCTATCGCGCCTGAAGTAGTGGAGCGGGAAATCGTGCGCTTTTTTCAGCAGCGCTACGCCCATATCACGCCCCGCCGCAACTGGACGTGGGAACAGATTCGAGCCGCAGGGAAGATGGAATTGCCTTCTGTGACTTAATAAAGCGTTCAACCTCAGCACCGACAGCAGTAGCTCCACTTAGCTTCGCTGACCTTCGGTTGGAGCCGTACTACCACGCCGGGCTATTCCGTACCAAAGCCGACGACCCGCAGCGTGCTGATGCCGCCGGCGCCGCGCCGCACGTGAATCTGGGTGCTCACGCGCTCCTTCAGGGCTTCCACGTGCGAGATGATGCCAATCATTTTGCCGGAGCCCTGCAGCGTTTCCAGCGCCGACAGCGCCACGTCGAGCGTGTCGGGGTCGAGCGTGCCGAAGCCTTCGTCGATGAAAAGCGTGTCGATTTGGGTTTTGCGGCCCGCCAGCTCCGAAAGGCCCAGCGCCAGGGCCAGACTCACCAGAAAACTCTCGCCCCCCGACAGGGAATTCATCGACCGCGACGCCCCGCCCTGGTATTCATCCACGATGAGCAAGTCGAGGTGCTCGTCGGGGTTGCGCAGGATGCGGTACCGGTCGTTGAGGCGCACGAGGTGACGGTTGGCCAACTCCACCAGGCGGGCCAATGTGAGGCCTTGGGCAAACTCGCTGAACTTCTTGCCGTCGGCCGAGCCGATAAGCTCAGCCAGGCGGCGCCAGCGGCGGGCTTCCTGCTGCTGACGCTCCAAATCGAGGGCCAACTGGGCGTGGCGCTCCTGGCCGGCGCGGTGGTCGTGCAGGCGCTGCTGCCGCTGCCCCAGCTGCTGGTTGAGACGGGCCAAGTGCTCGTTGGCCATTGTCAGTTGCTCATTGACGACCTCTGCCGGCTCGGTGGTGAGGGCGCGGGCCTGCTCGGTTTGGTGCTGCTGGCTAAGCTCGGTGAGGGCGTGCTGGGCCGAGGCCACGGCGCGCTCGTGGGCCTGCAGCTGCTCGGCCAGGCGGTGCACTTCGTGGTCGGGCAGCAGGCGCGCGGCCAGGGCGGTGGCGTCGGCGGGGAGGCCGGCGGCTTGCAGGTCGGCTACCAGGGCGGCGTGGCTCAGGTCGCGCTGCTGCTGCTGGCGGGTGGCTTCTTCGGTTTTGGCTTGCAGCTGGGCGTCAAGCGTAGCCAGGGCGGCTTCCTGCTCGCACACGGCTTTATCCTGCTGCTCGTGCGCATCGGCGGCGCGGCGCGCGGCGGCGGCCAATTGCAGGCGGGCTTGGGCCACGTCGTCGCCGGCGAAAAATGCCTGCCGCTGCTGCCGCTGCTCGTCGATGGTCGCTTTGTGGTCAATCAGCCCTTGCCGGCGCTCCGACAGCCACTGCTGGCTTTCCGCACGCTTGGCTTCCAGGCCCTTTATGTGCGCCTCGGCGCCGCTGAGCTGCTTTTCGAGGTCGGCGCGGGCTTGCTTTTTCTGCTCGAACTCGGCCCCGAGGCGCTTGAGTTGCGCCACTAGCGCCGGGCCATTTTCGCCCGTGAAAGCGAGGCCAAACGAGCCAAGCACGCTGCTGATCATCTCGCGTACGAGCGGGGCGCGCTCCTGAGCATCCTTCAGCCGGGCTTGCAGCTCTGCCAGGTCATGCGCAAGTGTTTGCTGCTGGGCGGCGGCTTGCTGGTGCTGGCTTTGGGCGCGGGTGAGCTGCACGTCCAACTCGTGGCGCTGCTGCTCCAGCTCGCGCAAGTGCTGGCCCACGGCGCGCACCAGCTTGGGCGCGGCTTCTTCGTCGGCTTCCGTTAGCAGCGGCAGCACCGGGTTCGTATCGGCGGCAGCGTGGCCGCCGGCGTGTTCGAGCAGGCCGGTGAGGCTTTGCAGGCGGTTGAGGCGGGCATCGAAGGCACGTACCTGCTGCGCCAGCGCTTCTTCGCGCTCCTGGTCGCGGCGCAGCGACTCGTGGCTGACGCCCAGCACGCCGGCCGCGTAGGGGTGCTCGGTGGCGCCGCACAGCGGGCAGGGCTGGCCGTCGGTGAGGTGCTGACGGGTCTCCTCGTGCGTGAGAATGAGTTGGTGGGCCTGCGTGAGGCGGCGCAAATCGTCCCAGCGCTGGGCTTCGGAGGCTTTGTCGCGCTGCAACACCGCTACGTGGTGCAGCAGGCGGCGCAGCCACTGGTCGCGCTCGGCGGCGGCGGCGGTGTGCTGTTGGCGCACGGTGGTCAGGCGCTGCTCGGTGGCTTCGGCTTCGGTTTGGCCGCGGCGGGCGGCGTCGCTCACCTGCGCCATGCGCTGCTTAAGGTCGGTTTCGGCCTTCAGCAGCTGGCCCAGCTCGCTTTGTACATGGTCCCAATCCTGCAGGTGGCCAGCCAGGTGCGGCAGGGCGTCGGCCAGCTCGGTGAGGCGGCCGTGCTGCAGCAGCCACTCGGTCAGCTCTTCCAGCTGCTGCGCGGCAAGGCGCAACTGGCCAGCCGCCGTTTCCAGCTCGGCCTGGTGCTGCTTGTGCTGCGCGAGACGGGCGTCGTACTCGGTGCGTTCCTTGCGCAGCTGCTCTTCGGCCTGGCCAATGAGGGCGTCGCGCTTTTCGGCCTCGATGAGCCGGGGCTCCTGCTCCTGCTGGAGGCGCAGGGCCTCGTCGTGCTGCTTCTTGGCCTGGGTGCGGGCGCTGCGGCCGGTTTCCACGGCGGTGTGCAGGCCGGGGCGGCGCTGCTGCAGCTGCTCGGTTTCGTGGCGCAGGCTGCGCAGCTGCTCATCGGTTTGCTGCACCAGAGCCCAGGGCGTGCGAAAGGGCAGGGCCTCGTGGTGGGCGCTCAAGCGCTGCCGCACCGGCGAGAGGGTTTCGGTGTGGGCCGTGAGGTGCGCCAGGGTGCTGACGGCGCGCTGCCGCCGCTGGCTCAGCTCGTCGAGCTGCCGCAGCCAGGTGTGGGCGTCGTGCAGGCGCTGGCGCTGGGCGCTGGCTTCGGCGGCTTGCTGGCCCAGGGCTTCGGCTTCGGCGGTGAGGGTGGTTACTTCCGCTTCCGAGAGCAGGGCCACGCCGGCCAGCCCGGCCCGCAAGGCCTCGGTTTTCTTGTCTTCCTCCTTGGCCTTTTCGAAGGCGAAGCGCGAAATATCGGAGTACTTGCGCGTGTCGGTAATCTTCTCCAGCAGCTGGGCCCGCTCGCCGGGGCTCGACTTCAGGAACTTGGTAAACTCGCCTTGGGCCAGCAGCACCGAACGCAGAAACTGGCGGTATTCGAGCCCGCTCAGCTCGGCCACCCGCGCCGGTACCTTCGATTTGTAGCCTTCGATGATGACGCCTTCGCCGCCGGCTTCCTGCAGCTCGCTCAAACTCATCGACGAATCCTGCAGCGCGCCCTCGGCCTTGCGGCGGGCGCGGTGCTGGCCCCAGCGCGAGCGGTACAGCTTGCCGTTGACGCCGAATTCCACCTCGGCCCAACTCTCGCCCGTGCCCTGGCTCATCACTTGGGCTACCTCGCCGTCGTGGCGCGGCACCTGGCCGTAGAGGGCGAGGGTGATGGCGTCGAGAATGGTGGTTTTGCCCGCGCCGGTGGGGCCGGTAATGGCAAACAGCCCCGCGTCGGAGAGCGGGGCGTTGCTGAAGTCAATCTCGTGCTGCCCGCGCAGCGAGTTGAGGTTGAAGAACCGGACGCGAAGAATTTTCATTAACGGAAATCGGCTGGGGCGGTGCTGTTAGCGGGAATACTTAAAGTTACGGCCGGGTTATTTCTGGTGCATCAACTCCGTTAGCTCGTCAAACGTGCGCAGCAGCTCGGGGCGGGCGTCTTCGGGCTCTACTTCGAGGCGGCGCTCAAACACTTCGCGCTCCGTGAAATCGTGCAGGCTGCGCGTGAGCGGCTCGGCTTCGTCGCCCAGCGGCCGCAGCGTAACGAGGCGGAAGTGCCGCCGCGAAAGAACTTCCAGCTGCTTGCGGTCCAACTGCTCGATGACTTTCAGCAACTGCTCGGCCACTTCCAGTTGCGAGAGTTCCGAGCGTACTTCCACGTCCACCCAGGCCGGCAGGGGCAGGCCCACGTTGTCGTAGGCCAGCAAATCGGCCGATACTTCTTCCAACGAGCCGTGGAAACGGACCAGCCGCCGCGCCGTGGGCACTTCAATGGGCTCGATGGCCACGGCGCCGCCCTCGAAATCGAGCAGCAGCACCTGCTTGGTGTCCTGCACCTCCGAAAACGAAAGCGGGATGGGCGAGCCGCTGTAGCGGATATGCTCACGGCCGCCCACGCGCTGCGGGCGGTGCAGGTGGCCCAGCGCCACGTAGTCGAAGCAGGGCGGGAAGTGGTCGGCGGTGACCTGGCCGAGGTTGCCCACGTGAATCGTGCGCTCCGACTCGGAGGCGGTGCCGCCGGCGGCGTAGAGGTGGCCAGTGGCCAGCACGGGGCGGCCGGCGGCTTTGTGCTGCCACACCGGCTCGGCTTCGGCCACGCGGGCGTAGTGGTCGGCAATGCCCTGGCGGATGCGCTGCTCACGCTCCTCGGCCGTTTCGCCGGGCACCGAGAGGCGCACGTCCCGGTCGCGCAGGAAGGGCACGGCACACACCAGCAGGCCGGGCTGGCCGTGGGCATCGTCGAGCAGCAGAATCTGGTCTTCGAAGCATTCGGGCACGCAGCCCACCACGTGCACGCGCAAGTGGCGCAGCAGGCGGGCCGGGGCGTTGAGCGTGGCCGGCGAGTCGTGGTTGCCGCCCACGATGACCACGTCGCGGCACGCTGTCTGGCGCAGGCTCACCAGAAACGAGTAATACAGCTCCAGCGCGGTGCTGCTGGGCGAACCGGTGTCGAACACGTCGCCGGCCACCACCAGCACTTCCACCTGCCGCTCGCGCACGGTCGTCACCAGCCAGTCGAGGAACAGGCGGTGCTCGTCGGTGCGCTCGTGCCCGCTGATGAAGCGTTGGCCCAAGTGCCAGTCGGCGGTGTGCAGAACTCTCATGCGGTAGGGTAGTGGCAAAGCGAATCTCAAAATTAACGCTTGCCGCGTCGATTTTCTCCGCAAATTGGCGGCGAAAAGAAGTTACTTATGGTGGTAAATACAATTACTAATCTACTTCGGTAAACCAAGTTACTTATTTCCGAGCCAGCCAATAGTCATGCAAAAGCATTCGGCCAGCTACAAAGCCGAAGAGAAAGGATTTGGCTGATAATCAGCAGCGCGGCGTGAGGTCCGGCGGGCTATTTCAGCGCGTTGAGCACGTTTTTCTTCCGAATGTCGATGGTGTCGGTGAAGTTGATGGGCTCGATTTCGGAATGAATGACCCAGGTAAACGGGCCTAGCTTCCGGCCGGAAACGCGGCTGCCCGCCCCTAAGCGTAGGGCCTTGTTGGCGTAGACATCGGTGATGCACGGGCAGAAGTTAGTCAGCAAGCCGTTGTGCCGGCGGAACTCCTGCTCCCGAATTTGAAACGCAGTGGCAGTATCGGGAACTTCGAACACGGCAGTATAGCCCGATGGCTCATCGTGGTAGGTAGGGGTACTGTCTCCTTCGATATAACCCAGCGCAAACACCAGCTTATTGCCCGGCTTGATGGCGTAATTGTAGTAGGTGAAGATGAAAGCGCCGCTGCTGTCTTTGCGCGGAGTTAAGACAAGCTGCGCGTGCGGCTTGGCGACGGAGTAGAAATAGTCATGGTGGTTGCCAGGAATGGGCGGCTTGCTTTGGCAGGAGCAAGCCAGCCCCGCAAGCAGCGAAGGAAACACGGCGGCCGGAAATGGCTTCATATGCAAAACTCGCTATAAAAACAGCGGGCCACCTGCTGCTTATCGAGCAAGTGGCCCGCTGTGAAACGAGCAGCAACTGGCGGCTAGTGTACCGCCTGCTTCTGAAACTCGGTAATGGCCTCGCCGAGGTCGTATACGGGCACACCGGGCAGGGCGGCTTGCAGAATGCTGCTGCCGGCCGCCGAGCGGTAGCCGCCGGCGCAGTGCACCAGCACGGGCTTGTCGGCGGGCACTTCGTGGGCCCGCTCACGCAGTTCGGGCAAGGGAATCAGCAGGGCGTTGTCGAACACGGGCTGCCGGGCCTCGGCGCGGTTGCGGATGTCGACGATGGTGAATTGCTCGGGGTGCTGGCGCACTTGCTCCACGTCCACGGCGGGGCTGGTGGCGGGCAACTCGCTCGGGGTGAGCATGGCGCCCTGGATGTTGGTTTCGTAACCGATTTTGGCGGCCTTGCGAATGACCGTGTCGAGGGCAATCTGCGAATCGGCCACGAGGTAGAAGGGCTCCTGCGGGCCTACCACCGAGCCGAGCCAGGTTTCGAACTTGCCGCCGTCCATCAGGTTGATGGCGCCGGGCAAATGGCCTTGGCGGAACTGCGCGGCCGGCCGGGTGTCGATAACGAGCGTGCCGGGCGCGGGCTCTACGCCCACCAAAAGGCGCGGCACAGCGCGGATGGAGTCTTCGAACGCCGGAGCACCTTGCTTGTTCAGCTGCACGTCGCGACCGAAGTACTTGGGCACGAAAGGCTGGTCTTCGAGCAGCACGCGCACGAACTCATCGCGGTCCATGGGCTGCAGGGCGTAGTTGGTTTTCAGTTCCTTGCCAATGGTGCTGTCAAGGTCGGTGGAGGTGGTTTTGCCGCACAACGAGCCGGGGCCGTGCGCCGGATACACCTTGGTATTGGGCGGCAGCGTCATGAGCCGGCTGCGGGTGCTGTCGTACATGAGGCCAGCCAGTTCCTCGCGTTTGTGGCCGCCCACAGCCTCTTCCTCGCGCAAATCGGGCCGGCCGACGTCGCCCACAAACAGCGTGTCGCCGGTGAAAATGGCGCGGGTATTGGCAAACTCGTCGATGAGCAGGATGCAGATGGAGTCGGGCGAGTGGCCGGGCGTGTTGAGGGCGTGCAACTCGATGTTGCCGAGCACGATGCGGTTGCCGTCGTCGAAGGGCTGGTGCGGGTAAGCGGCGCGCACCAGTTTGCTCACGTAGATGGTGGCCCCGGTTTCCTGCGCAATTTCCAGGTGCGACGACACGAAATCGGCGTGCGGGTGCGTCTCGATGACGGCCACGATGCGCACCTCGTTTTCGTCAGCAAAGTCGTAGTACGGCTGCGGGTCGCGGGCCGGGTCGATGATGGCCATTTGCCGGTCGCTGAGCACGGCGTAGCTGGCATGGGCCAAGCCTTTGTCGTAGAACTGGTGTATTCGATAGGGTTGTGAAGAGGGCAGAGGACTCATGAGAGTACGATAAGGTGACAAATGCCGGCGCGGTACAATGCGCCGGGGTGGCCAGCGCGGCGGGCCCGTTGCAAGCACCGCGCCGGTTGGGCCGGGGCTGACAGCATGGCTGCCTGGCCGCTCAGGGCGCTGACAATTTCAAATATAGCAATCCGGTCAGGCTACGGTTCGGCGGCGACATTAATTTATGGTCCTGGAGCGGGCCGCCGAGGCCATTCGGCGGAGCACCAAACAGGCGTTTGCCTTGCCGTGTACAATGCCTCGCAAATTCGATTAAGCATGGTGGGGCAGTGAAGACGGGGCCGAAACAGATGGCGCGGCACCCGTGGAGAACAGCAGCCAATTGCATGTTCCGCCAAAATATCTTAACTCATCAATATTCTAACTTTGACCCCAATCAACCATGAAGATCGGAATTTTAGGCACCGGCACTGTCGGGCAGACACTGGGTGCCAAATTGCTGGAACTGGGCCACGGCGTGCTGCTGGGCGGGCGGTCGGCCACCAACGAAAAAGCCCAGGCATGGGCCGCGCAGCAGGGCGGCCTAGCGCGGGCCGGTTCGTTTGAAGACGCCGCCGTATTCGGCGAACTGGTCATTGTGGCCACGCTCGGTAGCGGCACCATCGACGCCGTGCAGCAAGCCGGCCCCGAACGTCTGGCCGGTAAAACCGTCATTGACCTGACCAACCCGTTGGACTTTTCGCGGGGCATGCCGCCCACCCTCTTCGTCGGCCACACCGATTCCCTCGGTGAGCAAATACAGCGGGCTTTGCCAGCGGCGCACGTAGTCAAAACGCTCAACATCGTTAGCGTCAACCAGATGATAAACCCGGCCTCGACGGGCGGCGAGCCGGACATGCTGCTGGCAGGCAACGACGCCGGCGCCAAGCAGCGCGTGACGGAGCTGCTGCAGCAACTGGGCTGGAAGCGCATCACCGATTTGGGCGGCATTGAAGAAGCGCGGGTGCTGGAGCCGCTGGTGCTGCTGTGGGTGCGTTACGGCCTCAAGCACAACACCTGGGGCCACGCGCTGCAGTACATGTATAGCCCGGCCGGCGCTTAAACAACTGGATGAAAAACGAAAAAGCCGCTTCCCAGACAGGAAGCGGCTTTTTCGTTTTTCAAGCCGGCCGATTAGCTGGCTTTTACTTTGGTCTTGCTCTTGGTGGCCTTCGGTTTCTGCTTTTCCGATTTGATATCGGCCTTTTTCTCTTCGCGGTGCTCCATGCGGTCTTCGCGCAACTGGGCATACTTGGTGTATTGCTCGGCGGTGAAAACGGCTTTCAACTGCTCGTCGTAGCGGGCTTGGGCTTCGCGCATTTTCTGGCCCATGGCCTGACGACCGGCATCATCGGTGGGGCGCTGCCCGCGCATGGCTTCCATTTCGTTGGCCTGAGCCAGGGCAATGGTGCGCACTTGGTTTTGCTGTTCGGCCGAGAGGGCCAGCTGTTTGGTCAGGCGCTGGGTTTGCATGTCGGCGCGTTGCTCGGGGGTGCGGTCCATGTGGCCCATCTGGCCGTGGCCGCCGCGGCGGTTCATGGCATTGGCGTTTTGGTCCTGGGCGTGGGCGGCGGTGAGGCTGAGGGTAGCTACCGTCAGCAGCAAAAGCATCTTTTTCATGATAGGGGAGTCTGTGGAATGATTTGCTGGCTTGGATGGCCGGCTGTCAGCAAAGTTTAATGGCCGATGCGTGGCCGGGAGGCAAACAGCGGGCCAAACCGTCGGAAATGCCCTCCTGCCGGATTCTGCCTATATTCGGCCCCGGCGTACTGCGTCATCCAACCAACGGCACCTTTTCCGGCTTACTTCTCTCCCTTTATTCCCCTATGGCAAACATTTTCGCCAAAAAACCGCTCGCCCAACTTTTGGGTGAAGCAAATTCCTCCGGTCACGGTACGCTCAAACGCACCTTGGGCGCCGCCAACCTCGTCGCCTTGGGCGTCGGGGCCATTATTGGGGCGGGCTTGTTTGTGCGCACCGCAGCGGCGGCCGCGCAGGCCTCGGGCCCCGGCGTCACGCTGGCCTTTATCGTGGCCGCCATCGGCTGCGCCTTTGCCGGCTTGTGCTACGCCGAGTTTGCGGCCATGATTCCCATTGCCGGCTCGGCCTACACCTACGCCTACACCACCATGGGCGAGTTTGTGGCCTGGGTTATCGGCTGGGCCCTGATTATGGAATACGCCCTGGGCGCGGCCACCGTGAGCATTGCCTGGAGCGAATACCTGAACAAGCTTTTGCAGGTCTTTGGCGTCAGTATACCCTACGAGTGGTGCCACTCGCCCTTCGAAAGCGCCGCCGTCAACGGCGTGATGCACTCGGGTATTCTCAACCTGCCGGCCCTGTTCATCATCGTCATGCTCAGCCTGCTGCTCATCAAGGGCACGCAGGAGTCGGCTACCTTCAACGCCATTATCGTGGTGGTGAAAGTGGCTATTGTGCTGGTGTTCATTGCCGTGGGTTGGCAGTTCATCAACCCCGCCAACCACACGCCTTACCTGATTCCCGAAAACGCTGAGCCTGTGAAAAACGCCGCCGGCGACATCGTGCGTGAGTACTCGGCCTGGAACAAGCACGGCTGGGGCGGCATCCTCGGCGGCGCAGCCATCGTGTTCTTCGCCTTCATCGGTTTCGACGCCGTGTCGACGGCCGCGCAGGAAGCCAAAAACCCCAAGCGCGACATGCCCATCGGTATTCTCGGCTCGTTGGCCGTGTGCACCGTGCTCTACATCCTGTTCGGCCACGTGCTGACGGGCGTGGCCTCGTGGCGCGAATTTGCCGACCCCGCCAAGGGCGGCGAAGCCTCGGTAGCCTACGCCATTAAGGAACACATGCCCGGTTTTGAGTGGCTGAGCACGGCCGTAACGGTGGCCATCCTGGCCGGCTTCTCGTCGGTTATCCTGGTGATGTTGATGGGCCAGAGCCGCGTGTTCTTCTCGATGGCCAACGACGGCCTGATGCCGAAAGCCTTTTCGGAATTGCACCCCAAGTTTCACACGCCCTACAAGTCGAACCTGGCGCTGCTGGTGTTCGTGGGTGGTTTTGCCGCCTTCGTGCCCGGCTCCCTGGCCGGCGACCTGACCTCGTTTGGTACCCTGTTGGCTTTCGTGCTGGTATCGGCCGGGGTCTGGATCATGCGCCGCTCCGACCCCGACCAGCCGCGGCCGTTCCGCTCGCCGCTGTCGTCGCCGTCGTTCCCCTTCGTGCCCATCATGGGCATGGTGGTGTGCTTGGGCATGATTGCCGCCCTCGATGCCTTCACCCTGCAAGTGGCCGTGGCCTGGATGGTGTTGGGCTTCATCGTATACTTCCTCTACGGCAAGCGCAACAGCAAGCTGCAGCAAGGCATTGTGGTGGTGCCCACCGAAATGGAAGAGCAGGCATTCATCGAGCCCGACGTACATAACCGCTAAGCGTCGCCCTCCAACTTCTTTCCAAAGCGCCCCGCCGACGGCAGTCGGCGGGGCGCTTTGTTTTTATACCGGCCGAAAGAAAATGCACCCTAGGCCTCGTAGCGCTTGTATTACGTGTCTTAGTATTGTAAAATAAAATGCTGCTAACACAATATATTGAATATTGTCAGGCCGAATGCTACCTTTCCTCATACATAAGTATTCGGGCTTAGAATAGGCCTTTTTCTCGCTGCTGATTGTGTCCTGTTGCCGTTGGGACGGATGGCAACGTACCCAAACCGACCACCAAGCTATGAGCGAACCTGTACCCGGCACCATTCACGTTGTGCTGGTTGACGACCGGCCGATGATAGTTGAGGGCATTAAGTCGCTGTTGCAAGGCGTGCCCGACATTCAGGTAGTGGCGCAGTTCGCTACAGCCGCCGAGGCGCTGCGCCGCTTTCCCAAACTGGCCGACGTGCAGGCAGCTATTGTCGATCTGAACATGGCTGGCACCGGCGGCTCCGGGGTCGATTTGATCCGCAACTTGCACCAGAAAGCCCCCGCCATCCGCTTGCTGGCGTTGTCGGTCATGCACGACCACCATACCGTGGCGGAGGTGCTGGAAGCTGGCGGCGCGGGATTCCTGCTTAAGAATACCAGTCGCGCTGGACTCATCGAGGCTATCCGGGAAGTGGCGGAAGGGCACACGTACTTCAGCCACGAAGTAGGAGTGACCTTGCTGCAAAACATGAGGTTTCCGCTCAGCGGCACCGACAACCGTGAGAACGGCACCGTTGAGCTGACCTCGCGCGAGCGGGAAATCCTGCAGCTTATTGCGCAGGAGTACTCCAATTCGCACATCGCCGAAGCACTGTTTATCAGTGAACGAACGGTGGAGTCGCACCGCAAGAACATCCTCACCAAGACCAACTCAAAATCGGTGGTGGGGCTCATTCAATATGCCCTGCGCCACAAGCTTATTTCCTGAAACGGCTTGCAGCAAAGCGCTTATCTCTACTTAGGGCCAGCGGAGCGGAAGCAGACTGACCCAGTGAAAAGGCGCTTTCCAAGCAATACAGCGGCTGAAAGTACGGGGAAGCACGGAGTTGGTATCCGTGCTGGCACGGGTAAGTAAATTACGGGACAGTACGGATATCTAAACTATCAGATATTATTTTAACTTAGCATCGTTCAAGAAAATAATAATAAGTTCACATAAAGCTTGATGGGTCGGTCATCAGGTACTTTGCTTTCAAATGTCCCCTTTTCCACCAACCTCTTCACCGAAAACTGCTATGGCTTCCAAAATTCTCTCCTTCATTTGCCATGTGCCAGGTGTAATTCCTGGGTCATACCCCTCTGTGCCTACCACCAGTTCTTCGGGTGTTCAGCCCCGCACCACCACTGCTGACCGCCACTCGGACGGGAGCAAAGGGCATTTTACCGCCATTTACGAAAACGAGAAGTTTGTCCGCTTCAAGTATATTGCCAACGCGGTCAGCTAAACCGAAACCCGCCCACACCTTGACTACCAACACCGTGTAGTGCCGCTTTCCACCGACCCGGGAAGCGGCACTACTGCGTTTGGGCCGCATGGCCGGAGTTTCGGCTAACTTGCGCACCGGACTATTCGCGCCGCGTGCATGGCAGTTTGTTTTGAATGGCGTTGGGCCTTGTTGATCCTGGTGAATTGGCTGGCTTGCCCGGCCGCAGTGTGGTCCCAGTCGCAGCCTGTGGTGCAGGAAGGGGTGTGGCACGGCGTGGTAGCCCGCAGCAGCGGCCGGGCGCTCGATATCCTGGGGGCATCGGCTGACGCCGGGGCCGCGGCCGTGCAGTGGGAGTTCACCCAAGCCGCCAGCCAGCAGTGGAAGTTTGTGCGCGTCAGCGCCGGCAGCGACTGGTTCCGCATTGAGGTGCGCCAAAGCGGCAAGTGCCTGACCGTGGACAAGCCCGTGGACAGCGCCCCGGTGGTGCAGCGACCCTACAGCGGCGGGGTGTACCAGCAGTGGAAGCTGGTGGCCGCGGGGCCGGCGGGCAGCATGCAGGTGGTAAACCGGGGCAACGAGTTCTGCCTAGCCGTAGCCGCCCCCGACAAAAACAACGGCGTGGCCGTGGTGGCGCAGCGCTACCTGGGTCGCGCCACCCAGCAGTGGCGGGTGTTTCCCTTGCAGCTTCATCTGGCCGACAACGTGGAGGCATACGGAAAGCCTATGCCCCTTGGCCCTGGCGTAAATACCGCCGCCAACGAACTGCACCCGGTACTCAGTGCCGATAGCAAAACCCTGTATTTCGTGCGTACCCGCTTCGCCGGCAACACCGAAGGCGTTGCCGAATCGGGCGACATTTGGGTAAGCCAAACGACCGACAACGGCCAAACCTGGAGCCCGGCCACTCGGCTCGACGCCCTGAACACCCCGCAGCACAACGGCGTGCAGGCCGTGCTGGCGGGCGGCGACGCGCTGCTGGTGCGCGGCCAATACCAGCCCCGCGACGGTACCTCGCGCGACGAAGGAGTGTCCCGTGCCGGGCGTACCAGCCGCGGGTGGAGCAAGCCCGTGGCCCAAACCATCGAGAACTACTACTCCACCGGCACCAGCACCACCTTCTTCGAAACCGCCGACGAAAAAGCCCTGCTGATGAGCCTGGAGCGGGCCGACGGGCAAGGCGGCAACGATATATACGTGAGCCTGCCCAACGGCAATGGCAGCTGGGGCGAGCCGCGCAGCTTGGGGCCGCAAATCAACTCGCCGGGCTTCGAGTTTGCGCCCTGGCTCACGCCCGACGGCAAAACGCTCTATTTCGCTTCCTACGGCCACGCCGGCTACGGCGGGGCCGACATCTTCGTCAGTCAGCGCCTCGACGACTCGTGGAACCAGTGGAGTGCGCCGCGCAACCTAGGGCCCAACATCAACGGCCCGGGTTTCGATGCTTACCTGCAGCTGAGCGCCGATGGCAAGCAAGCGTATTTTGCTACCGCCCGCACCCTCAACGGTCCTGCTGATATTGTGCGCGCCGCCACCGACGTGGTGCCCGACTCTGCCAAGCCGGTAGCGGCGGTACCGGCCGCGCCAAGCCGTGGCATTGTGCGCGGCCGCGTGCTCGACGCCAGCAACCGCAAGCCCATAGCGGCCGAGGTGAAGGCCAATCGGCTGGGCGGCGACATTGTGTTCAACGCCACCGGCCGCAGCGAGGCGGCGGGCGGCAGCTTTCAGTTTACGCTCGTGCCGGGGCGCTACCGCGTGGTGGCCACGGCGCCCGGCTTCCTCACCGCTACCGATACCGTCGGCGTAAGCGGCTCGCTGACGTACGACGTGCTGCTGGTGCCGGCCGCCGTGGGGGCCAAGCTGGAATTGCCCACGCTGATTTTTGCCCAGGGCAAGTCGAACCTGCTCCCTGCTTCCTATGCCGAGCTGAACCGCCTGGCCCGCACCCTGTCCGATAACCCCGCGGTGCGCATTCGGCTGGAGGGCCACACCGACAACGTGGGACCGGCCGACAAAAACCAGCAGCTCTCGGAAGAGCGCGTGGCGGAAGTGCGCCGTTACCTGGTAAGCCGCGGCGTGGCCGAAGAACGCATAGCCACAGTAGGGTACGGCGGGTCGCGGCCGCGGGCCAGCAACGAGCAGGAAGAAACCCGCAAGCTCAACCGCCGGGTTGAGTTTACCATCACCAAGTAGATTCGGGTCAGTTGCACCGGGGCCTGCAGGGTCGTAAGTTGGGCGTCCAAACCAAGCGAAACGGGGCATGAAAGCTACCATTGTGCGGCAGCTCACGTTGCCCAACCTTCCTTCGGCCTCGGGTATCGAAGTGCTCGACGAAGTAGCCTACATCATCGGCGACGATTCCCCGCTGCTCTACCGCTTGGATGCGGCCACCTTGCAGCCCATGGCGCCCATTGTGCTGTTTGAAACCGACCAGTTTGCCACCGGGCGCATTCCCAAGCATCTAAAGCCCGATCTGGAATGCCTCACGGCAGCCGCTGACGCGGACGGCGCGCAAGGGCTCTTGATACTGGGCTCGGGCGCCACTACAGCGCGCGAAATCGGGTTTTGGGTTGACTTGCCGGCCGCCGGCAACCAAGTGCCGGAAGTACATCCTCTGTCGCTGACGGTGGTGTACGAGGCCCTGCGCGGGGCTATGAAGCCCGGGCTGGTGCTTAACCTGGAAGCTGCCGCTGCTACTGCAACCGAGTTGCTGCTGTTGCAACGCAGCGTGGGAACAGAGGCAGGCAATGTTTTGTATTTGTGTGACTTGTACGGTGCGCTGGACCTGCTGCGCCACCGCACCCATGTGGTGCCCTCGTTTCGGGCGCTAGAGTACACTCTACCCGCTATCGACGGCATCCCGGCCGGTTTTTCCGGGGCTACTACGTTCGAGAATTCGTTGTTTCTGACGGCCTCGGTAGAGAATACGCCCGATGCGGTGGCCGATGGTGTGGTGCTCGGCAGCTTTGTAGGCGTCATCGACTTCAGCAAAGGCCAACTGGGCCCAACCGCCCGCTTTGCCCAACTGGCCCTGGCCAATGGGCAAGCCTATTGGGGCAAGGTGGAGAGCGTGGCCGTGCGCCGCCGCCTGGGCACGCACCGCTACGAATTGCTGCTCGTAACCGACGACGATGCGGGCGGCTCTACGGCCTTGTTGGTTGAGTTGAGCCTGAACTGAGGCGCTTTGGCAGCAACCGGTTCGTTGTGAGGCAAGGACGTAAGCGCGGCGGCTGAAACGATTTTGCAGGACCAAAACCTATAGGCGAGCGAAGCAGTTGAAAGAGCCGGCCCCAGCGTTTGTGGCCGATTTCATCTTTTGATTGATGTCTACTTCTCCCAAAAACTGGTTTATCACCGGCGTCAGCACCGGTTTCGGGGCCGCGCTGGCCGAGTTGCTGCTGCGCAACGGCGACCATGTGGCAGCTACTTTCCGCCAGCAACAGCAAGCCGAGGAATTCACCCAAAAAGCCGGCGCACAGGGCCGCGGACTGGTGTGCGACGTGACCAACGAAGCCCAGGTAAAGCAGGCCGTAGCCGACGCCATCCACACCCTGGGGCATATCGATGTGGTGGTCAACAACGCGGGGTACGGCTCCTTGGGCAGCATCGAAGAAATTGATGCAGCTGAAGTGCAGCGCCAATTCGACGTGAACGTGTTTGGGCCCTTGCACGTGTTGCGGGCTGTGCTGCCGCATCTGCGCCAGCGGCGCAGCGGGCATGTGCTCAACATTACCAGCATCGGCGGCCTGAAGACTTTCCCCGGCGTGGGGGTGTACAACGCCAGCAAATTTGCCCTGGAGGCCATCGGCGAGAGTTTGGCCCAGCAGGTTGGGCCGCTCGGTATCAAGGTCACCAACATCGAGCCCAGCGGCTTCCGAACCGATTGGGCTGGTCGTTCGGCCAACATCGTGACGACGGGTATCGACGATTACCAAGCTACCGTGGGCGAGAACCTGAAGGGCATTCAGGGGTATAGCGGCCGCCAGCCCGGCGACCCGCAGCGCGCCGCCCAAATAATGTTTGACTTGGTGCGCCAGGAAAACCCGCCGTTGCACCTGCCGCTGGGCAAAGCGGCCGTGAAGGGCGCCCGCGAGAAATTTGCGGGACTGGTGAAAGAACTGGAAAGCGTCGCCGAAATCGGCGACTCGGCCGATTTTTCGGAGTAGGTGAACGTAGCTGTAGCAGTGTGCGCAGGTGCGGCATGGCGCCCGCGCACACTACCGGCTTTTAAGGGCTTGATGCGGGCCGTAGCACCCCCAGTGCTGTTCGGCGGCGTTGGCGGGCACTACCGGTATGCTAAAGGTGTCGGCTGAGGCGCGGGCCAGGCGGGCAGTATCGGAGAGGTCGTAGAGCTGCGCGTAGGGTGGCGGTAGGTAGTAGGGCCCCGGCATGCGCCGTCGACCCTCGAGGCGCGAACCTCGGCGGGTCCCGATGGCATCAAGGTACGCTTCCAGAGTAGGTACTTCTTGCCCGTGCCCATGGACGAACACCACCCACACCCGTGCTCGTCCCCGGTATGCGTCCAGCTCCCGCAGGTAGGCCCGCATGCTCCCGCCGCCTCCGCGGTGGCAGCCGCTAAGCTGGTACGTAGCCGGTTGCAAGCCCAGGCGCGGTCCGTACCATAGCAGCGACTGTCCGGCTCCGTAATACGCGTACACAGCGTCGCCGGGCCGCCGGGCTTGTGCCAGCGCAGAGTACAGGGGATGCACGTTTTGCTGCTGAAATGGGGGCAGACGTTCGGCGTTGATGCTGAGCAGCAGCGGCACAGCCGCCCCCAATGCTACCCCCGCAGCAAACAAGCGGCCCGCTCCGTCTTCCACGCGCACCAGCAAGCCCTCAACTCCGGCAAAAAAGCACAAGGTGAGCGAAGGCAGTAAGTAGTGCATGGTGCGCTGCTGCATTGGGTATTGCTGCAGGAGTGCCGCCCCAATGGCCACAAACCACGGCGCCAGCAGCACCAGCGCCACGGTATGGCGACGCCAGCTAAGTACACCGGCACCGAGTACCGTTGCCCACACCCACAGGTGCGGCCGCGGCCAGCCAAAGACTTTGTTGTATCGGTCGGTCAGCAAGTGCAGCAATTCGGCTGGCAAATGCGCATTGGGCGAGAGGAATCCTTCCTGCCAGAACCAACGTAAATAGCGTTGCGTATTGGGCGAAATGACCGCGTGAGCCCAAAGCAGTGCCACCAGACTGCCGAAAGCCCAAACCGTTACGATTCCTGCGGTTTCCCGTCGGGCTACTGCGCTTTGGTGGCGCATGGCCAAGCCCAGCAACACGGCTCCGCAGCCGGTGAGTACCAATACCGCTGCAGGAGCGAACAGCGGAACTACAACGCCCGCCAGCGCAGCGCCGACTTTCCAGCGGAGACTCGTTTGTTCTTGCTGCAGACGGAGGCAGAGCCACGTAATGAAAAGAGCGGCGGCAACTTCCCCGGCATATTGCTTGGCCTGCCCGCCAAGGGCCACATATTCGTAGCTGATGGCTAGCGTGAGCACCGCTAGCGGCACCAAACGTGCATCGAGCACGCGGCGGGCTACGGCAAGCATCAGCGGGAGCAAGGCCAAAGAAGCCAACAGCGGCACCACCCGCAATGCCCGGTCAGAGTCGCCAAAAAGCCACCAACAAACTTTTTGCAGAAATAGAAACAGCGGCGGAGCTACCTGGGCATAGTCTAGCGGCGCAAACAACAGCTGGGGCAGGGGCCGGTCCGCAATGTTGCGCACTAGTGCAAGTTCATCAACCCAAAAAGAACCACCGGCCCACCATTGGTACAGCCGCAACACCGCGCCCAGCAGCATGGCTAGCCAGGCCAGCACGTTCCAGAGCGGAGAAACAGCGGAACCCGAGAAAAGTCCGTCGCGCGTAAGCGACGGAAAAGAACTAGTGAAATTCATGGTTAAGCAAGTCCGGAAAGATACTCGGCTTGCGTATCGCCAATAAAAAAGCCCTTCGGCAGCAGTGCCGAAGGGCTTTTTTGTACCCAGAGCCGGGGTCGAACCGGCACACCTTGCGGTATTGGTGTTTGAGACCAACGCGTCTACCGATTCCGCCATCTGGGCAAGAGGAACAACCCGGCAGGTTGTTCAGGATCGGGCTGCAAACTTAGACAGACTTTCGCGGATGCGCAAGAGGTAGCGACGCTTCAGGTAGTAGGTGCGCGCTTGCAGCAAGGCCGCGGGGCGCTGCTCGTTGGGCAGTGCGGTGTAGCCCGCCAGCACCGGCTGAACTTCCGTTTCCAACTCGTTCTCAAGGCGGTCGACCTCGGCTTGGACCTGCGCGGCTACGGCCGGATCGGGCTCAAACTCCAACTCCATGAGCTGTTCGTTGAGCTCCATTACTTCCATTAAAAAATCGGCAGGCAGCTCCTGTTTGCCTTCCTCCAGTAAGCCGTGGCGCTGCAAAATGTACTGCAGGCGCAGGTCAAAGTCCGAAAGCGTGCGGTAGGCGTTGGTGTTCTGCGTCGAAAGGTCGAGCATGCGCTGCTGCTCCTCGGGCGCAGCCGTGGCGTGAAAATCGGGGTGATACTGGCGGCTGAGGGCGTAGTATTTGACTTTGAGGGCTTTTTCGTCGAGCAGAAAGCTTTCGGGCAACTCGTAGAACGCGAAATAATCGGGGGTCATGGCAGGGGCACGGCAAAACGGGGCCGCGTGAGGGTGAAAGCGGCTGCGCGCAGCGGCGCGGGCAAACCAACGGAGTTGTACGGCGCTGCGACTGGCTGGGTAGGGCACAGTCAAACTGACTTCAGCCCGTCCGTCGTTCGGCTACAAAACCGACTCGGGCGGCGGCAGTTGCGCGGTGGCGGCCGTAACAGGGTTAACCGAAAAAGCCAACGGAGGTTCGGCAAACAGCCGTTTGGTAGCGGGCCACACTTCGCCAAACAGCGCGGAGCGGCGGTACGCATCGAGGTCGGCGGCGGAATTCCAGTGGCTGTGGGTGCAGAACACATGCGGCAGGGCGGCATCCTGCCACAACTCCATGTGGCGGCAGCCGGGCTGCTGCCGAATCCGGTCTTCGGAGGCCTGAAACACGCGCAGAAACTCGGGCACGGCCTCGGGCCGGAACGTCATGCGCACGATGCGGATTAGCATGATTGTTAAATTGTTTGGATTGCTAACTGGCTGTTTGCTCTGATGCTGATCGAACGGCTAGCCATTTGATAATGGAGCCATTTAGCAATTTACTCCGAAGGAAACCGCACGTCTACCTGGGAGTCGAAGTGCAACCCCAGCAGCTCCGAGGCGTGGCCCTGGTTCACGCCAATGCAGAGCATGCCCTGGCTGTTGTAAATGCCTACGGCGTCGCCGGGGTCGGCGGCCTGGTAGTGCGTAGCCAGCCCGCGCACCACTTCGCGGGCGAAGTGCACCGTGAACGGCCGGCCGTGGCCCACGGCCTCGATGGCGGTGCGCGAAATGTTGGTGACAAGGTTGCCGTAGTGGTCGATGTGCACCACGTGGCCCGTAATGCGGTGGTCCTGCAGGCGCAGCTGGCGGTTGAGGAGCTGGTAGAGCTCGGTGCTGAGCGGGCCGAGGTCGGTGAGGGGCTTGCCCTGGGCGAGGTGCGCGGCGGCGGGCGCCAGCACGTCGCGGGTGGGAGAGGCAGGCCAGGCGGCAGGCATGGGCAGGCGCACGAGGTCGTCGGGACGGCCGTCGGTGAGCAAAGTCAGAATGCCGTTGTCGGCGGCCACAAAGTAGTGCCCGCGCCATGCGGCCGCCACCCAGCCGCGCTTGGCCCCGCCGTGGTCGTCGACGCCGATGAGGTGTGTGGTACCCTCCGGGAAATCACTGAACACGGCGCAGAGCACGTGCACGGCGTGGGGCACGTTGTAGGGCTCGATGGCGTGCGTGATGTCGAGCACCGGCACGGCGGGGGCCAGGTGCAGCAGGCGGGCCTTCACGGCGGCCACGTAATGGTCGCGGTAGCCGAAGTCCGAGAGGAACGTAATCAGGCCCATTGACCGTTTCAGAGAAGATTGCGTACTATTGGTTTGAAGCCCTTGCGGAGGCGGCAAAAGTAGGCAATCGGCCCGGACTGACCGCTCAGCAGGTGGGCCGCTTTTCTCTCTTCACTGCGCTTTTTGCGCTTTTTTCTCCCCACTAGCTTGGTCGAAAAAGTCATCACGCTCGAGAACGTCTCGCTCATCGACTTCCTGGGCCCCGATAATCAGAATATCCGCCAGCTGGCGGCCGCCTTTCCGGGCAGCAAAATCATTTCGCGCGGCAACGAAATAAAGATTCAGGGCCAGACCCCCGTTATCCAGCGCATCAACGACATCCTGTCCTCGCTCATCGAGCACTACCACCAGTTTGGGCAGGTGACCGACAAAACCGTTTCGCAGTTTATCGGCTCGTCGGACGACGAGTTGGAGGACGCCCGCATGGCCGCCGCGCCCGATGTTATTCTGTTCGGCGCCAAGGGCGGCATCATCAAGGCCCGCACCGCCAACCAGCAACGACTGGTGGATGCGGTCCTGAAAAACGACCTCGTGTTTGCCCTCGGGCCGGCCGGTACCGGCAAAACCTACATTTCGGTGGCCCTGGCCGTGCGCGCGCTCAAAAACAAAGAGGTCAAAAAAATCATCATTTCGCGCCCCGTGGTGGAAGCCGGCGAAAGCCTCGGCTTTTTGCCCGGCGACATGAAGGAGAAAGTCGACCCCTACCTGCGCCCGATTTACGACGCGCTGGAGGACATGCTGCCGCCCGAGAAGTTCAAGTTCTACCTGGAGAACAAAACCATCGAAATTGCGCCGCTGGCCTACATGCGCGGCCGCACGCTCAACCACGCCTTCGTGCTGCTCGACGAGGCCCAGAACACCACGCCCTCGCAGCTGAAGATGTTTCTGACCCGCATGGGCCCGAACGCCAAAGTGATGGTGAACGGCGACCAAAGCCAGGTGGATTTGCCCACCAAGCAGAAGTCGGGCCTGGGTGAGGCACTAGATATTCTGCGCGACGTGAAGGGCATCGGCTTCGTGGAAATGACTGCCGAAGACGTGGTGCGTCACCGGTTGGTGAAGGAAATCGTGTACGCCTACGACAAATTCGACGCCGACCAGAAGCGCGCCCAGGCCGAGCGCCCGGTGCGCCCCGCCCGCTACTACCAGCCCGGCCAGCGCCCCGAAAGCGAAGATTTGCCGACCGAGCAATTGCCCGTGAACCACGAGCAGAGCTAGAACACCGGCTTTACGAGCTGCGGTTTTTGCCGGCGCGGTAGCTTTGCTGCCGCGCCGGTTTGCTTTGTCCTTGCGTTGCTTCGTTTCTACTTGCCATGACCACCGCCCTCCGCATCACCTCGCCAGCCGATTTGGAAGCCGCTTTTGCCATCCGCCACAAGGTGTTCGTGGAAGGACAAGGCGTGCCGCCCGAAAAGGAGCACGACCAGTTTGACCAAGCCGGTGCCACCCACTACCTGGCCCGTGCTGCCGACGGCACGCCCTGCGGTGCCGCCCGCTGGCGCCCTACCGAAAACGGGGTGAAGCTGGAGCGCTTTGCCGTGCTGGAAGCTTACCGCAACCAGCAAGTAGGGGCGGCCTTGTTGCACGCCGTGTTGCGCGATGTAGCCGCCGAGCACCCCGGCGCCGAAGTCTACCTGCACGCCCAACTGGGCGCCGTGCGCTTTTACCTGCGCCACGGTTTCGAGACGGCGGGGGAGCAGTTTACCGAGGCAGGCATCGAGCACTACAAAATGCGCTGGCAGCGGCCCCAAGTGCCTAAGTAGCCAAGCCGCGGCGGTTTGCGCGGCCCGCAAAAATTCCCTAACTCGTAAGCGCCTGCTTCGGCTGGAATTACGGGTTAGGGAATTTCTTTTCGGATTGCTTAAGCATGGGTATTCATTCGACTACCATTCCGTGGGCCACGCACCCCGCCGTGCGCCTGGTTATGGCTCTGCTGGCGGGCATTATCGGTTGGTTTTACTGGGGTGCGCAACTGCCCGAACTGCTGCCGGGGCTGGCTGTGGCCGTGGCGCTGTACCTGGCCGTGCACATCGGCGCAGCCCGCCACAACCGGCCGTGGCTTAACGATGTGGTAGGTATTCTGGCTTTGCTCACGGTGATGCTGGCCGGCACCACGGCCGCACAGCACGCTACCGAAAGCCGCCAGCCCGACCACCTCTACCAGCAAGGCAGCATCGAGTTCTACCGGGCCGTGGTCGACGATTACACCGTGGAGCGTCCCAATACCTATGCCACCACGCTGCGTGTTTCGGCGGTGCGGGTGGCAGGCCAGTGGCGGCCGGCTTGCGGCGGCATTCGTATTTCCGTGCCGCGCTACGAGGCCGGGGCTCAGGCGCCCCGTTACGGCCAGGTGTGGCTGGTGCGCGGCGCGCCCGCCCCGGCCAAAGCCCCGCTTAACCCCGGCGAATTCGACTACCGCCGCTACCTTGCCTACCACCAGATTTACCACCAGCAGTTCATTCACCCCGACCAATACCGCGTGGTGGCGCTGGCGCCGCCCAGTTGGCTGCGCTATTACAGCATGCAGGCCGCCCGCCACCTCGACGGCGTCTTTCGGCGCTACGTGAAGGGCAAGCGCGAATTTGCCATTGCCGATGCCCTGGTGCTGGGCCTGAAGGACGACGTGGACGACGAAACCAAAAAGGCGTATTCCAGCACCGGCACCACGCACATTATGGCCGTGTCGGGTTTGCAGGTGGGGTTGTTGTTTGTGGTGCTGCAGTGGCTGCTCCAGCGGTTTTTCGGCCGCACACGCGGGTTTCGGTACTGGTCGGCGGCGGTGGGGCTGCTAGTCATTTGGGCCTACGCGTTTCTGACGGGGCTCTCGGCCTCGGTGCTGCGGGCGGCGGTCATGTTCACCTTTGTGGTGGTGGCCAAAGCCGCCGGCCGGCAGAGCAACATGTACAACACGCTGTCGGTGGCCGCTTTCTGCCTGCTGCTCTACGACCCATACCTGATTGTGGACGTGGGCTTTCAGCTCTCGTTCCTGGCCGTGCTCAGCATCGTGTACCTGCAGCCGCGCATTTCGGCCTGGCTCGATATCCAGGAATGGGCCGCCGCCCAGCGCCGCCCGTGGCACCCGCGCTGGCGGCAGCGGCTGATGCGCTGGTCGGCGTGGTCGGCCGATAAAGTGTGGGAAGCGGTGGCCCTGTCGTTGGCGGCACAAGTAGCCACGTTCCCGCTGGGGCTGTTCTACTTTCACCAGTTTCCGCTCAACTTCCTGCTGTCGAACCTCATAGCCGTACCCATTTCATCGATTGCGCTGTACGTGGGTCTGTTCCTGCAAGCCGTGGCCTTGCCCATCGAATGGGTGGCCGCTCAGGTGGATGCCGACTGGCTGTTGTGGGTGCCGCGCGGCATCGGGTGGGTGTTCGAGAAGCTCATCTGGTGCTTCAACGAGTACATCGTGTTTGTCGGCAACTCACTGCCGGGCGCCTTGGTGCAGGGTATTCACCTCACGCCCGGCCAAGCGTGGTTATTGTACCTGCTGATTGCCTTGGTTTTAGCCTTTGCCGCGTGGCGCAAACTGGCTTGGCTCGGCGCCGTTGTGGCCGGAGCACTCATCTTCTCCGCCAGCCGGGTAGTGGAAGCCCGGCAGGTAGCCGCCGACCGGCGCCTCGTCGTCTACAGCATTCCGCGCCGCTCGGCCCTGGGCCTGCACGACGGCGCCGCGGCCCTGGTCATCACCCCCGATTCGTTGCCACTCAACGAAACCGAGCGCACCTACCGCGTGCTGCCCGGCCTGATTGAGCGCGACAACCGCCACGTGCGCTACGCTGCTGGCTGGCCCGCTGCCGAGGTGGCCGTGCGCCAAATCGGCCCTGGTGGCCCGGTGCTGCTCACTTGGCACGGCCGGCGCGTGGCCTGGGTCAGCGGCAAGCTGTGGAAAGGGCAGCGCCCGGTGTCTGTAGAGGCCGTGGTGCTGCGCCGCAACGCCCGCGTGTGGCCCGATCAACTGGCGGCCACGTTCGGCACCAATGCCTTGGTCATTTTCGATTCGTCGTGCCGCACGTGGTACGTAGAGAAAATGACGCCCCAACTGCGGGCGGCAGGCCTGCGCGTGCACGACGTAACCATGCAGGGTGCCTGGGTGCAACCCATCAAAAATGCCGAAAGCAACCCCCGAGCGACGTTAGCGCGAGTAGATTAGCGCCCGAGTGCACCAAAGCGCTGCGGATTTCGTAACTAGACCACAACCCGACTCCGCACGCGGGCCGTGCATATTGTCGCATCATTTTTGTTAGGTTTGACCTGAGCCCGCATTCGGGCCGCTGCCGCGCTTTGGGCCGTTTCGGCCCCGCTTCTTCCTGATGAAGAACATGGCGCCCCGAGCGGCCTGCCCACACCCCACCACGCAACAACTCATGGAAGATATGGCTACCCAAGAGCTGGAAGCGCTGCAGTACATTCGCTACGAAGCGCACGAGGCCATCGGCTACATCACGCTCAACCGCCCCGAAAAACGCAACGCCCTGAGTTCCGAGCTGGTTTCGGAGCTCAAGCAGGCCTTTGAATTTGCCGAAAACGACCCGGCTTGCAAAGTCGTGGTGCTGCGCGCCGAGGGCCCGGCCTTCTGCGCCGGCGCCGATCTGGCCTACATTCAGGAGCTGCAGAGCTTCGGCTACACCGATAACCTGGCCGATTCGACGCACCTGATGCAGCTGTTTCACCAGATCTACACGCTCAAGAAAGTGGTCATTGCCCAGGTGCAGGGCCACGCCTTGGCCGGCGGCTGCGGCCTGGCCACGCTCTGCGACTTTTCGTTTGCCGTGCCCGAGGCCAAGTTTGGCTACACCGAGGTAAAAATCGGTTTCCTGCCGGCCATCGTAAGCGTATTCCTGCTCCGCAAAATCGGCGAGGCCCGCACCAAACAGCTGCTGCTCACGGGCGACGTCATTTCGGCCGAGAAAGCCGCCGCCTTCAACCTGATCAACGAGATTGTGCCCGCCGACCAATTGGCCGAGCACGTGTACCGCTTTGCCCGGCGCCTGTGCGTCGAAAACTCGGGGCAGAGCATGGAAATTACCAAGGAGATGATCGGGCGCATTCCCGAACTGCCCCTGGAAGAAAGTCTGCGCTACGCCGCCCGGCTGAACGCCGAAGCCCGCGGCTCGGAAGACTGCCGCCGCGGCATCGAGGCGTTCCTGAGCAAGGAGAAGATTACCTGGAACTGATTGGCCGGCTGGGTGTCGGCAACCGCGGCTGAGCGAAATACCAGGCCAGCGGTATATAGCAAGCGTCTGAAACGAGCGTAACAAAGTGCCACAGCATAACGCTGTGGCACTTTGCTGTTTAGAGGAGCAAGTAACCGAACCCATTCCCGGCTGCGTATCTTCCGTATTTCGCACCATTTCAGGTGGTGCGGCCCCGCGTTATTTAAACAACCCGGCTTGGTACCGGTTAGCACCCCATGAACCTCATAGCTGGCGCGGCCCTCACGGCTGCTACTTTTCTGGGTATGGAATTCGTGGCGTGGTTCATGCACAAATACGTGCTGCACGGCCCGCTGTGGTTTTTGCACCGTTCGCACCACGTGCGGCATCCGCACCGTTTCGAGCGCAACGACTTTTTCTTCCTGTTCTACGGTGGCCTTTCCATGTTGCTGATGGTGTACGGCGGCCCCGAAAAAGACTGGCGCTACTGGGTAGGGCTGGGCGTGGCCGTGTACGGCACGCTCTACTTTTTTGTGCACGACGTGCTCATTCACCGTCGGTTGCCGTTCTGGCGCCGCACGCAGAGTGCGTATCTGCGGGCATTGAACATGGCCCACAAAATGCACCACAAAACCTCCGGGCGCGACGGAAGCCAGGAGTTCGGCTTGCTGTGGGTGTCGCCGAAGTATTTCACATTGGCTGCCCGCCCCCGAGCGGCTGCGTCGTCGGGGCGGCCAACGACAACTGCTGCGCAAGAAGTATCCAAATCGTATTAGCCAGCCAACATCGTGGGGCATTTCTCTATTAAAGACCTCGAAAGCCTGTCCGGCATTAAGGCCCACACCATTCGGATGTGGGAGCAGCGCTACGGCGTGCTGCGCCCAGTGCGGACTGCCACCAACATCCGCACCTATTGCGACTCGGATCTGCGGCGCTTGCTGAACGTGGCCACGTTGTGTGAACGGGGGCAGCGCATTTCGCAGGTTGCCAGCCTCTCGGAGCAGGAGTTGTGCAGCGCCGTAGCCGCCTGCTGCGACGACCCGCACCAGCACAACCCGCAAATTACGGCCCTGCTCATGGCCACGCTCGACATGGACGAGCGGCGTTTTAGCTGTACCCTGACCCAAGCCGCGCAGGAGTTGGGTTTTGAAGCGACGGTACTCAATATTATCTACCCGTTCCTGTACCGTGTCGGTGTGCTTTGGCAAACCGGTAGCCTGAACCCCGCCCAGGAACACATGGCCTCGCACCTGCTGCGGCAGAAGCTGCTGGCCGCCTCCGACGCGCTGGGCCCATCGGACGAGGACGAGGCGCCGCGCTGGGTGTTGTTTTTGCCTGCCGGCGAGCTGCACGAACTGGCGTTGCTGTTCATGAACTACCTGCTGCGCGCCCGCGGCCACCACGTGCTCTACCTCGGCCAGAACCTGCCGGTAGAAGAGCTGGCCAGCATTTGCCAGTGCTACCAGCCCCAGCACATTGCTACGGTACTAACTACCGTTCCCGAGCGCGACCGGCTGCAAACCTTTGTCGACGAGCTAGCCCGGTTGTGCCCCGCCATCGACTTTGTGCTCTACGGCCCGTTGGTACACCAGCCCGAGTTGCAGCTGCCTACTCGATTCGTGCGCCTACAGCGCATGACCGATTTTATCCAGCTTGCTGAGCAACTGCGCGTTGCAGTCGTGCGCTAGTGCACTGCAACACGGTTCTTGATGGTTCTGATAGATAAAGCGTTTCGCTATCAGCGTGTTAAGCGCGGCCATTATGTATTGTTCAGCTTATTCGATACACAGTTCAACTCCGCTGATTGTTATTTTATCGGCTAAGGCAGCGCATTCAACGACCGTTTGGCGGGATTGACCGAATCGGGTGAAAAAAATCTGGCCATCTACGTATGGTTAGGTAGCAGTTGCGTATGTTTGTTTAACTTTTGGTCACTAAAAGCTAAACAGGCGTATGACTTCCTTGGAATTCACCGACCAAGTACAAAAGATTTCCTACTCGCTCCGGCCCGTGGCAATGAACCTCACCCGCGACGCCGACGATGCCAAAGACTTGGTGCAAGAAACCCTGCTCAAGGCCCTGCTGAACAAAGACAAGTTCAAAGCGGGGACCAACCTGAAGGCATGGCTCTACACCATCATGCGCAACACGTTTATCAACAACTACAACAAGATAACGAAGCGCAACTCCAACATCGACACCACCGAGTACTTCCAGTACTTCAACACCGACGAAAACTACATCACCCACAACGGCGCGCAGTCCGACTTTGTGGTAACCGATATCAACGAGGCCATCGGGCACCTCGGCCACGAGTACCGCACGCCGTTTATGATGTACTACATCGGCTACAAATACCAGGAAATTGCGGAGAAGCTGCAGATTCCCATTGGCACGGTTAAAAACCGCATCCACATTGCCCGCAAGGACTTGAAAGATGCGCTGAAAGTATACGCACCCGGCGCATAGGGGGAAGGAGTATATGCTCCGGATGCGTGCACGGGCCGCAAGCTGCAACCACCTCGGTGGCGTGGCTTGCGGCCTTTTTTTGTTGCGGTTGGCTATGCAGTAACTGTCATCCTGAGCGCAGCGAAGGACCTCCTCACGCATAAGCGACAACCGTTGCTACGACTCGTTCAGCGGTGAAAAGGTCCTTCGCTCGGCTCAGGATGACGTTCCTTTACTGGCAACTGGCAACTTAAGCCGCCTGAATGTACCTGAGCTTGATGCGCAGGTCGCTGTCCTTAAACGGGCCGGTGTGGTAGGGGTAGAACTCGACTTGCGGGCGGTTTTCCACGGGTATCATGCGCCACGACTCGCGGAAATCCTGGTTGACGGCCTGCAGCTCGGCAAAAAACGCGGCGCTCAGGGCTGCTTTGTCGAGGGCAACGAAGCGTTGAGCGGCCAGCAGCTCAAAGCACACGCGCAACTGCTTGTTGGCCTGGGTATCCTCGGCGGTGAAGAGCGTGAAGGAGTGGACGCGCTCGGCTAGGCCGGGCGTGCGCATAAGGGCTTCCTGCACGTCGGGCAGCGCAATTTTGCAGCCGAAGTAAGCCACGGTCATATCGGCGCGGCCGTAGTGCAGCAGCAGCGGCAGGTCGGTATGCTTGAGGCAGAGGTCTTCGGGGCGCAGGCCGCACTCGGCCAGAATGCGCTTGAGCTCGGGGTAGCGAATGACCTGGCCGCGGTCGTGAATGTTGTAGCGGATTTTGGGCGCCAAGTACGTGGGGCGGCACAGCGTAACCAGCAGTTCGCCGGCCGCGCTTTCTTCGATAACGAAATCGGCGGGGTTGAACTGAAATGCCACGGGCAGCGCGCCGGGGTACTTCAGCAGCTTGGCGGCCAGTTGCGGGTTCGTCATCAGGGCTTTGCGCAGCGCGATGCTAAAATCGGTTTCGGCGGCCAGGTTCAGCTCCAGATCGGAAGCGCCCAACGAACCGTACACGCGCCGGATGCCCTTGCGCAACAAGTAGTCGCGCATCAGCTCGCTCATGCCTTCGCCGCCGTAAATCAAGGTCACGTCGTACTGCGCCCAGTCGAGGTCGGCGGTGTCGGCCAGCAGTTTCAGAAACGGCGGGTACCCCATGATGACGTAGCGGTGCGCGGGGCCAAAGAACTGGAGCGTGTGTTCAATTTTCGGCACGTCGGGTCCGGTCGATTTCAGCATCGACACGTCGGTAAAGGCCATCGTCACGTTCACGCCCGTGGCCCAGGGGCCCATGGCAAACGCGTTGATAACAAAGCACGGCCCCGGACCAAGCAACTGGCGCAAACCAAATTCCAGCATCCGCTTGTTGGCCTGCCGCTCGGCGCGGCTGCGCACCCAGTGCGTGGCCTGCCCGCTGCTCCCCGACGACTCGTCGACGATAACGCCTTCGGCCGGCACCCGCCCACCGAAGCACCGCTCGGCAATGGAATACGGCTTCACGTAGTTGTCTTTGTCCATCACGGGCAGTGTGCTGAGGTCGGGCACGAGGCCGTGGAAGCGGGCCGGGGCGGCCGGATGCGCGTCCAAAAACGTGCGGTAGGCCGGGGCGGTGCGGCGGGCCCGGCGGTACACGGTCCAGGCTTTGAGGCGGCCGATGTTCCAGCGCGTGGCTTCCATGCCGGGCAAGAACAGCAGCTGCATGGTGGGGTCGCTCAGTTCGAGCAGTTTGCGCCACAACTGCAGGAACTGCACGAGGGCAAAAATGGCGGCGGATTTCATGGTTACTGGAGAATGTCGTGAACGTCGAGACGGAAGCTGCGGGGAGGTTCGGCGCTGTAGCCGGTGCGCACGAGCAGCCACAGCGGGCCGTCGGCGGGGTCGAGGTTGGTGTGCTGCACGAAGGCAGCATGAGCCTGCGCGTTGGTCACCACCGAGCCGAATGGGTGGAGGTAGGCGCCGTGGCGCGTCAGCTCCAGCCACAGGCGCTGGAGCATGGCCCCGGCCTGCAGCCAGTCGGTGCGGGTGTCGAAGCGGCCGGTGAGCCAGGCCACCTGGGCGGTGCCGTTGGTGGAGCTACGGTACACGCGGCCCAAAATCTTGCGCTTCCACGCGCTCTGAAACCTCTCGCTGTGGAAAAAGAAATTGTGCATCAGTCGGCCCGGAAAGCCGAAACACTGGTTCCAAAGGCCGTCTTTGCGTGTGGCGGCCTCGGCTGGGGTAGTGCGAATCCAGCGGGCGAGTTCCTGGCGGGTAGCCGGCTCGTCGAGGTCGGTGAAGAGCGTGGCGCGATTCAAATCGAGCACGAAATCGACCGTTTCGGACTCGGCGCTGAACTCAAGTCGGTGGCCGTATTGGGCGGCGGTAGCGGCGAGTTGGGCTTGCAGGGCAGGGGCGAGGCTGCGGCCGTCGTAGTGCAGGCGCGAGGTGCGGCGCTGCTTGATCAGTTCCCGGTCGGCCACGCCGGTGGGCGCTTGCGGCGTGAGGCGCAGCGTGGCGAAGAACTGCGGCACGGTGGTCGAGTAGTTGAGCCGCGGCTCCGGCGCGTGGTCGGCGTGCAGCGCAAAGCCGAGCGGCCCGGCGGCAATGCGCAGGCACTCGATGAACATGCCCAGCCCGATGATGGTGAAGGCCGAAGTGGGGTCGGTGTGCACGAGCAGGCGCGTGGGGTCGTAGTACAGCGCGGCTTCGGTGGCCGACAGCACCTGCAGTTTCCAGGGCTGCACGTTGTGCGGCGACGGCGCCCAGCGCGCGTAGTCGAGCAGCTGCGCCCAGCGCTGGGTAGGGGCGGCTTCGGCGGCTGGCTGCCTGGAGCCTGCGAAGACACGGCCAGGCAGCAGCGCGGCCGTAGCGCCGCCGAGCAGCAAATGGCGCAAGAAGATTCGTCGGTTCATGGGGCAGCCGGGCGGTGATTTTTGCATCGAGTGGCCACGGCGTTGTAGTGCGCTGTGGAAATCGATGGACAAAAGGTAGCGGGCCGCGTCAGCCAAGTCGAAACGAATCGGAACAGATTGCTGACTTTAAAAAGATGTTGGTTGTATGTGTAAATACCTGACTAATAGATATAAATACTAAATCATTAATGACTTTTGATTCGAGCAAATGAAGCCGAAGGCGGTAATGCCCGAGCTTCTCTTGAGGTATAAGGTCGCCGCCGACTCCAAAACAAAGCCCGCCGCCCGGTTGTAGCTTGCCGCTACCTCATCCGTTTCCTCGCTTGTCGTCTACCTCCACTTCCTCCGCTTCCCAGGTTCTTGTCATTGGCGCCGGTTTTGCCGGCATTTCGGCCGCCACGGCGCTGGCCCAGCGCGGCTACCGCGTCACGGTGCTCGAAAAGCACGACGGCCCCGGCGGCCGCGCCCGCGTGTTCCGGGCCCAGGGCTTCACCTTCGACATGGGCCCGAGCTGGTACTGGATGCCCGACGTATTTGAGGAGTACTTTGCCCGCTACGGCCACACGCCCGCCGATTTCTACGACCTCGTGCGCCTCGACCCGTCGTACCGCGTGGTGTTCGGCGAGCAGGATTTTCTGGACGTGCCCGCCACCATGGGCGAACTGCGCCAGATGTTTGAGCAGCTGGAGCCTGGCGCGGCCGCCCGCCTCGATGAGTTTCTGCGCCAGGCGGCCTACAAATACAAGGTGGGCATGGGCAAGTTCGTGCGCAAGCCCGGCCGCTCGCTCTTGGAATTTGCCGACCCCACGCTCGTCGTCGATGCCCTGCGGCTGGACCTGCTGCAGAGCATGCACACCCACGTGCGCAAGTTTTTCAAGCACCCCAAGCTCATCGAACTGATGGAGTTTCCGGTGCTGTTCCTCGGCGCCACGCCCCAAAACACGCCCGCGCTGTATTCCATGATGAACTACGCCGACCTAGCGCTGGGCACCTGGTACCCGCGCGGCGGTATGCACGAAATCGTGCGGGGCATGGTGCGCGTGGCCGAAGAGCAGGGCGTGCAATTCCGCTACAACCAGGAAGTCGAGCAGATTCGGGTAGAGCAGGGGAGGGCCACCGGCGTAGTCACGGCCGACGGCTTCCACACCGCCGACATTGTGGTAGCCGGGGCCGATTACCACCATGTAGAGCAGGTGCTGTTGGCGCCCGAGCACCGGCACTACTCGCCCAAGTACTGGGACACGCGCACCATGGCGCCCTCGTCGCTACTGTTCTATGTGGGGCTGAACAAACGCCTGCAGAACGTGCGCCACCACAACCTGTTCTTTGATGAAGACTTCGGCCGCCACGCCCAGGAGATTTACGAAACACCGCAGTGGCCTACGCGGCCGTTGTTCTACGCCTCGGTGCCCAGCCAAACCGACCCCACGGTGGCGCCCGACGGCCACGAAAACTTGTTCCTGCTCATTCCCACCGCTCCCGGCCTCGGCGGCGACGATGAGGCCACCCGCCAACGCTACTTCGATATGATTATGGCGCGGCTGGAGCGCCACACCGGCCAATCGGTGCGCGACGCCGTGGTATACTGCCGCAGCTATGCCCACGCCGATTTCGTGGCCGATTACCACGCTTTCAAAGGCAATGCCTACGGGCTGGCCAACACGCTGCGTCAAACGGCCAACCTCAAACCCACGCTCAAAAGCCCCAAAGTCAGCAACCTGTATTTCACAGGGCAGCTCACGGTGCCGGGGCCGGGCGTGCCGCCTTCGCTCATTTCGGGGCAGGTGGTGGCGGTGGAAGTCGAAAAAGAATACCCGCTGGCGAAGTAACATCTTCCGTAGAAGCGGAAGGCATCGACCTCTCAATCATTCAACACCGGCCCATTATCTTGCAAATTGATGCGCCGGGCAAACAACCGGGACGCTTTGCGGCTTTCCAGTTACCGAACCGCAACCAACCACACCACGCACATGGCTGCTCTTCCACCCGTCGTCTCCTCCATGCCGCCCCCGGTGGTCGACCACGTGGCCCTGTTCAACCAGACGAGCCTGGCCTGCAGCAAGCTCATCACGCAGCGCTACAGCACCTCGTTCACGCTCGGCATTCGCACGCTCGACGAGCGGTTTCACCCCGCCATCTACGCCGTGTATGGCTTTGTGCGCTGGGCCGATGAAATTGTGGACACCTTCCACGACCGGGACCGGGCCACGCTGCTGCGCGAGTTTCGCGACGAAACCTACCGCGCCCTAGATGAGCAGTTCAGCATGAACCCGGTGCTGCATGCGTTTCAGCTGGCCGTGCACCGCTACGGCATCGACCGGGAGTTCATCGAGGCCTTTCTGCACAGCATGGCCATGGACCTGGAAGACATCGAATACGACCAGCAACTCTACAACGAGTACATCTACGGCTCGGCCGAAGTGGTGGGCCTGATGTGCCTGCGCGTGTTTTGCGAGGGCGACGAGCAGCAGTTTGAGCAGCTGCGCGAGCCGGCGCGGCGCCTGGGCGCGGCCTTCCAGAAAATCAACTTCCTGCGCGATTTGCGCTCCGACTACGAGGAGCGCGGCCGCGTGTATTTCCCCGGTCTGAGCTACGCGCAGTTCGACGACGCGGCCAAACGCCGCATCGAAGACGACATTCGAGCCGATTTTCAGGCCGGCTACGAAGGTATTTGCCAACTGCCGCGCACGGCCAAGCTGGGCGTGTACCTCGCCTACGTGTACTACCTCAAGCTCTTCGATACCATTCGGCAGCTGCCGGCCAGCCGCATTCTGGCCGGCCGCGTGCGCGTGCCCGACAACACCAAGCTTTTGCTGCTCGTAGGCTCGTATTTCCGCTACCGCCTACGCACCATTTGAGTTGCCGATTTTCCGTTGCGCATTACCCGTTGCTCGTTCGGTTGGGAATAGCCGCACAACGGGTAACGCGCAACGGGCAACTCGCAACTGACCCCTGACCGTGAAGCTGCTGTTTCTCCTGCTCACTTTTTTCGCCGCCTTGTTTACACCGCCCGCTTCCCACCAGCCCTACGCCGTGCCGGCCCTGCGCCGCCAGTTCCACGAAGCCGCCACCGACGAAACCGCCGGCCGCCGTTTCCATCAGCTCATGAGCCAGTATACCGAGCGCGACGCCGTAGTGCTGGCCTACAAAGCTGCTTCCGAGGCCATCATGGCCAAGCACACCGGGGGCTTGTTCGACAAGATGGACCGCGTGAAAGCCGCCAGCCGGCAGTTCGACGAAGCCGTGAGCTTGGCGCCGCAGCAGCCGGAAGTGCGCTTTCTGCGCTTTTCCATCGAAAGCAACCTGCCCGGCTTCCTCGGCGCCAGCAAGCACGTGGACGAAGACCGCGCCTTTCTGGTGAAAACGGCCCTGCAACACCCCAAGTCGGGACTCGATGCCGAAGCCTTCGACGTGATGCGCGACTTTCTGATTGCCCGCAACCACGTCAGCCCCGACGAAGCCCAACTGCTCCGGCGTATTGCTCAATAAACGGCCGCAAGCCCTGACCAACTTCGGCGCGAAGCGGCACCCGAAAGGGCGCCGCTTTGTTGTAAAGGGGTTGTCTGTCAGTAGTCAATAGGTAGGCGGCGAGGCTACTCAAACCGCTTGCCGAACCGATTGCGTACTTTCTGCCCACAGAAACTGCAGTTGCAACATTCCGCAGTGTTTCGCGGTTACCCTGCTACTTATGCTGCTCAACCTCAGTGTCCGCATCGACCCACACTCCGGTTTCTGCTTTGGAGTAATCTACGCCATTCAAATGGCCGAAGACATTCTCGACGAGCAGGGGTACCTGTATTGCCTCGGCGACATCGTGCATAACGATGAGGAAGTGGAGCGCCTCGAAAAGCGCGGGCTGCGCATCATCTGCCACGAGCGGCTGAGCCAGCTGCGCGGCGAGAAGGTGCTCATTCGGGCCCACGGCGAGCCGCCAAGCACCTACCAGATGGCGCTGGAAAACAACCTGACGCTCATCGATGCTTCGTGCCCGGTGGTGCTCAAGCTGCAAAACCGCATCAAAACCAGCTACGACAAGCAGGAGCGCATTTTCATCTACGGCAAGCACGGCCACGCCGAGGTGCAGGGCCTGCTCGGTCAGACCCGCGGCGACGCCGTGGTGTTCGAAAACCTCGACGAGCTGCTGCGCCACGAATTGCCAGCCAACATTACGCTCTACAGCCAAACCACCAAAAGCACCGACTCGTTCTACCGCATCAAGGGCGAGCTGGAAGGCCGCGGCTACCAAGTATCGGCCAACGATACCATTTGCCGGCAGGTATCGAACCGCGACCAGGACCTGCGCCGCTTTGCCACCGAGTACGACCAGGTGGTGTTTGTGTCGGGCACCAAAAGCTCAAACGGCAAGGTGCTGTACCAAGCCTGCAAAGAAACCAACCCACAGACGCACTTCATTTCCAAGGTTGAGGAAATTCAGCCCGAGTGGTTTCAGGCGGGCCAGTCGGTGGGCATTTGCGGGGCCACCAGCACGCCCATGTGGCTGATGGAAAAGGTGCGCGACGCGCTCATGAGCCTGTAAATTTCTCCGCGACTGGCGCAACTGAAATCGTGGAAGGCCCAAGAGCCAGCCGCTACAGAGTCGTCCGTAAGGCCCAGCGCCGCTTCAGTAACATGCAGCAAATCAGTACCGCAACCGTTAGCTCTAAAGTGCGCCCCGAGCCGCTCGGCTACAAAGGCGTGGCCGTGGCTGTGGCAATTGTGGTGTGCTGGGCGGGCCTACTGACATGGCTGTTGGCTGCCTACCGCCCCGACTGGCGCACCCCCTGGCCCTACCTGCTGGCGCTGCTGCAAACGCACCTCTACACGGGCCTGTTCATCACGGCTCACGACGCCATGCACGGCGTGGTTAGCCCCAACAAGCGGCTCAACAACGCCTTGGGTACCGTAGCTGCCGGGCTCTTTGCCTACAACTGGTTTCCGCGCCTCTTGCCGCGCCACCACGCCCACCACCGCCACGTGGCCACGCCGCATGACCCCGATTTTCACGACGGGCAGCACCCCAATTTTCTGCTGTGGCTGTTGCGCTTCGCCCGCAACTACATTACCATCGGTCAGGTGGTGCTGATGGCCCTTACCTTCAACGTGCTCAAGCTGTTTTTTCCGACGGCTAATGTGGTGGCGTTCTGGATGCTGCCAGCCGTTTTGGCCACCATCCAGCTGTTTTATTTCGGTACCTACCTGCCGCACCGCGGCGAGCATGACGCGGCCAACCAGCACAAGTCGCGCAGCCAGGGCAAGCAGCACTTGTGGGCTTTTGTGAGCTGCTATTTCTTCGGCTATCATTACGAGCACCACGACCAGCCCTACCTGCCGTGGTGGCGCCTGTGGCGGGCCAAAGCCGACGGCAAGTAAGGCGAATGAACCTGGGCCGGGGGCCTGCAAGGGCGGTGGCAGTTGCATTCTTGCTATTTTGCTGAGCCACTCTCGGTGCAGCTTGCTGCTAACCGCGGAGAGGCAAATCACGCCATCCGCTACCCATGAAAATGCTGCGTCGGTGTGCTGCTTGCTCTTTGGCCCTGCTGGGGCTGATGCAAACGCTGTGCAGTACCCCAGCGCAGGGTGCCGATCCGTCAAGCGCCTCTTCCGGCTCGGCTTTCAGGCAGGCCTGGCGCCACCGGGCCCGGCCCATGACCTCGCCTGACCCGGCCGAATCGTTGCGGGTCGCGCAGTATGTGTTACGGCGGGTACCCGCTGCCGAGCCTGCGCAAGCGGCAGCAGCGCACACGCGGCTGGCCACGGCGTTGCTCGACCTGCAGCGGTTTGAAGAAGCGAGCCAGCATTGCCGGCAGGCCCTGCGCAGCTACCGGGGCAGGGAAGCAACAGCCGCCTACGCCCAGGTTCTGCAACTGTTGGGCCGCATTCAGTTTGCGCAGGGCGACACCGGCCAGGCCCGCCAGACGTTTCTGCGCACGATGCAACTGCCCGCAAACCGCACCAGCCTTGCCGGGCAAGCCCGCCTGCACGAGCATTTGGGCGACCTGTATGCCAGCCAGGCCGCGTGGGCCCAGGCCTTACGAAGCTACGCGCAGGCCTATGCCGCGTGGCGCCGTGTGGGCAATGCCCGCAGCGCGGCGGTGGCGCTGCACGCCATTGGGCGCATGCATTACGAGCAACGGCACTTCAGCCAGGCGCTGTATTACCTGCGGCTGAGCACCCAGCAGGCGCAAGCCCTCGGCGACAGCGCCGGTACCAGCCACCTGCTGTTAAGCATGGGCGACGTGTACCTGGCCGTGAACAACGATGAGCTGGCCCATGGGTACTATTCCCGGGCACTCAAGCAGTTGCCCCGGCACCATACGCCGCCGCAACTCCTGGCTACGGTGTACCAGGCATTGGCCGCCGCCAGCGACTCGCAAGGCAACTCCGCTGCGGCGCAACGCTATCTGCTGCGGGCGCTGCCCCTTGTGCGGCAAGGCGGAAGCGCAGTGCAGTTGGGCGAGCTGTACCGGACGCTCACGCGCCTGTACCGCCGGCAGGGCAACGACGCGGCTGCATTCACGGTGCTGAGCCGCTACGTGGCGTTGCAGGACAGTATAGCAGCCGAAGAACGGGCTGTGCAGGTAGAAGAGTTGCGTGCCCGCTACGAAGCCGAGAAAAAGGAGCGCGAAATTGTGCTGCTAACCAAGGACCGCGTAATTCAGGCCGCCACTTTGCGCCGCCAGGCGTTGATTCGCAACGGCTTGATTGCGGGTACGGTGCTGTTGCTGATGGCCGTGGTTGCGTTGGTGCGTAGCCGGGCCGGGCACCGGCGCATCAACCGCCTGCTGGAGCGCAAGAACGCCTCTATCAACCGGCAGAAACAGGAGCTCGACCGCCTTAACCGGACGAAAGACACGCTGTTTTCCGTGATTTCTCACGATCTGCGCAGCCCGTTAAGCTCGTTGTACTCCTTGCTGTCGTTGCTAAACCTGGGTAAGCTGCCGGCCGAACGGCTGGCGGCCCACTCCGAGCGCCTCACCCGCACCCTCGAAACCACGCTGCGCCTGCTCGATAACCTGCTCAACTGGGCCGCCAGCCAAATGCAGGGAACCACCGTGCGGCCCGAGCCCCTGCGCCTCGATGCCGTTGTGGAGGAATGCCGCTGCTTGCTGCTCGGCGACGCCGAACGCAAGCATATCGAGCTGAGCAACCTGCTAACCGAACCCACCTACGCCCGCGCCGACCTCAACATGACGCGCCTGGTGTTGCGCAACCTGCTCAGCAACGCCATTAAGTTTACGCCCTCGGGAGGCACCATTTCGGTGGGGGTGGTGCGGCAAGGGGATATGTGGTGCGTGCGTGTGTGCGACTCTGGCGTGGGCATTGCGTCCGAAGACCAGTTCAGAATTTTTGGGGACCTAGAGCCGCATTCGACGCTGGGCACGGCCAACGAGAAAGGCATTGGGCTGGGGCTGCGCCTGTGCAAAGACTTCGTGCAGCGAAACGGGGGCCGGCTTACGTTCGAAAGCGTGCCCGGGCAGGGCAGCACCTTTTGCTTCACCTTGGCCGCCTTGCAGCCCGGGCCGGCGGCCGAAGCACTGGCTGCCGAGCCCTTCCGGCCGCGCCGCCGCGCCGGCCAATGGCCTCAGAATGCGCCGCGCTAGTGCTGCTGGCGCCGAATCAGCGAATGGTTGACGATGCGTTCGGTCACCTGTTCGCGGTAGGTCTGGCCTAGCGGCAGGGCCCGCCCACCCACGCGCACTTCCTGGTTGCTCACCGATTCTATCTGGGAAGCATTAACCAAGTAGGAGCGGTGCGTGCGCACAAACATGCGGGGCGGCAGCTGCTCCTCCAGGTTTTTCAGGTTCACCAAGGTCAGGTGGGCCCGCCCGTCGGTGGTATTGATTTTGGTAAAGTCCTTTAGGGCTTCGATGTAGAGCACCTCGCGGTACATCAGGCGTACAAACTGGGCATCGGTGCGGATGAAGAACGAGCCGGAACTAGCCGATTGGTCGGCCGGCTCGGGCGGGGCGGGGCGCAGCATGCTGGCCACCTTGTTCACCGCTTTCAGAAACCGCTCCAGCGAAATGGGCTTGAGCAAAAAGTCGATGACGTCGAGGTTGAAACCCTCCATAGCATACTGCGGGTGGGCCGTCATGAGCACCACCAAAGGAGGCTGCTGCAACGAACGCACCAAGTCCAGGCCCGACAGGTGCGGCATGGTAACGTCGGAGAACAGTACCTGCACTTCGTGCTCCAGCAGGTAGCTGTGGGCTTCCAGTGGATCATTGAATACGGCTTTCACATCCAGTACATCCGTCATGGCTACATAGGCCTGCAACAGATCCAGTACCAGCGGATCATCGTCAAGAAGCAAACACGAAATCTTCATAATAAACTGCTTTCAGCACAAGTGGGGTGAATATATAGGTAATATCTATTCAAAACGTCAATTCTCGAAAAAAGAAATTGCTGCTGGACGACCCGAGCCGGTAGTCTGTCTACCCTTGGGCCGTGTTGCTCTACTTATTATGTACATAGTTAAAACCTTATGTTAGATTATATGCACTGTGCTGATACTGCTGTTTGCTACTCTACAAGCAGCTTGCCCGGCACAGTTCGCTCCCAGTGCCCCGCTCACAACAAACTTACTGCCATGTCTCGCCTTGCCTCTGCCATTCTTGGTACGCCGCTTATTTTGGGGGTGGCCCTAACAATTGCCCGGCACGAATCCCGGCGGCAGCGTCGCCCCGGCGTGGGTTCCAGCACCCGAACCGTGTCGCTGCGCATCGACCCTAGCGTGGATCTGGTGTACCTGGCCGAAGCCACGTTGCCTTGTTCGCTACCCTGCCTCGATGCCCTGACGCGCGCTACGGTGATTGGCGTGAAGCTGCTCGGGGTGCGCCTAGAACTGATGGAAGATGCACCGTGCACCAGCGCGCGTCAGCATCCCACGCTCACGGTGCTGGAAAGCGGCAACTGTTTCGTAACGGCTTTCGACCGCAAAATCCAGGTGGCCTCCTTTGGGGCCCAGCACGTGCATCCCAGGCACATTGATATGGAAGTGCTGCACCGGGGCAATCTGCTGGAATTCCTGCGGGCCGATTGGTTTACGGTGGAGTTGTCGGGCACGCACCGGCGGCGCCTTACCAAAGCCTTGCCGCTGAGCATGCAGCTGGAGTTTGAAGTGCACGAAACCACTACTGCTACGGCGTAGATCAGGGCCTTGCCGAAACGCCTGCGCCGCTGTGCATTGCACAGCGGCGCAGGCGTTTGTGAGCTACAAAATCAGATTACTCACCGGTGTGTACGGCGTTGGTTTTCTTGCAGCACTCGGGCAGCCGGTCGTAGGCCTTGTCGTTGGCAGTCAGCTTATCGGCGTCATAGCCAGTGGCCGCTACGGCAGCCCGCAAGGCGTCGGGCGAGGTTTTGTCGGCGCGGTACTGCACCGTGAGTACCTGCGTGGGCACATCGAGCACGGCGGCCTGCACGCCCTTCTCGTAGGCCATTGCCTTTTCGAGGCGCGCCTTGCACATGTCGCACACGGCGGAGGTTTTGATCTGAACCTGCTCGGTGCCGGCCTTTGGCTTGGTTTTGCCGGTTTGGGCCTGCGCAAACGAGGCAACAAACAACAGACTCAGGCTGAAAAGCAGGGTGCGGAAAATCTTCATGGAAAGGAAAAAAAGTCGGGAAGAGGAAAGGGGCAACTGGCAATTGCGCCAGGTTATTCGAGGCGGAACCGTACGCCCACATAAGTCAGACGTCCGTAGATGGGTCCCCAGTTCATGGCTGCATCAAAATTAGGGCCGAACGGCTCGGTGGCACCGTCGATGGGGTTGCTCTGGCGGTAGTTGGTCAGGTTTTCGGCGCCCGCATACACGTCGATGCGCTTGAAGGCCCGCGTCAGCTGCGCATTCAGCAAGGCAAAGCGCGAGGAGTAATGCAGCGCCGAAGCGCTGCCGTGCGCATCGTGGCCCATGCCGTGAGCTACCGGCCGGCGGCCAAAACCCTGCACCGTAAGGTCAGCGCGCCATTTGTCGAAGGGGGTGGCGTAGCTCACGTTGCCAAACAGCCGGTGCTTGGGCACCAGCGGCTTGGGCAGCAGGCCGGCCTCGTAGGTCGTGCGCACATCGAGCCACTTGTAGGCGGCTTTGGCTTGCAGGCCCTTCACCGGCTCTACCTGCACCTCTGCTTGGAAGCTGCGCGAAAACGAGCGGCCACCGTAGGTGCTCAGATTGCTGAACAGCAGTAAGGTATTGGACGTGTAGGCATCGGCTACCACCTGGTTCTGGAACTCGGTATGGTAGTAGTCGGCCACAAACGTAGCCTGCCGGCCCGCCACGGTGAAATACTGCGTGAGGCTGCCACCGGCGTTCCAGGCGCGCTCGGGCCGCAGGTCGGCATCAAACAAAAACAGGCGGCTGCTGACCAACATGCCTACGTTGTCGGCAATGGGGTTGGCCACGCGGAAGCCCCGGCCGGCCGCCACGCGCAAAATCGTGTTGGCCGTGGCGTCGTACTTCACGTTCAGGCGCGGCGTAAACACCCAGCCGTAGAGGTTGTGGCGGTCGAGGCGCACGCCGCCCACCAAAGTCAGGTTTTTCGAGTTCTGATAGGTGTACTCGGCAAAGGCGCCGGGCACGCGCTCGGTGCGGGCGCGGTGTTCGCGCTGGCGCTGCTGTTCGGGCGTGTCGAGCAGGTAACGGCCGGTGCGCAAGTCTTCCTGGTAATCATCATATAGGTAGCTGGCGCCCACGCGGTACACGTGCGCGGTGTTGCCGATGGCGCTTTGGAAGAGCAACGTGGCCAAACCGGTGCGTTGGATGCCGTCGTACTGGCGTTGGGGCCGGAGGGTGTTGTGGTGGGTCGTTACGGCCTCGAACGGCGCGCCGTACTCCGCCCCGCCGTACTGCGAGTTGAAGGCGTGGCTGGTGCCCGAGAGCAGCACGCCCAAACTCTGGTAGGGCCGCGTTGGCCAGGTGTAGGACGTTTTGCCGTAGGCCGTGTAGCGGTTGGTTTCCTGCGTGATGCCGTAGTACGGGTTGCCTTCTTCAGGCCGGAAACCCACTTGCCCGCCCTGCCGGGTTTCGCGCAGTGCGCCCACGCCCAACTCGCTCACCACGGCCTTGCCCGAAAGGTACTTCCACTTGTTCATCACGTTGTACTGCGTGGCCAGCGGCAAATCCAGAAACCCGTCGTCGTTGCGGTCCACGCGGTTGCCGAGGTGGTCGGCATGCAGCAGCAGGGCCGTGCTCAGCTTCTTGCTGATGCGTGCCGAGGTGTTCACGTTCACGTCGAATTTGCCGAAGTCGTTCACGTAGGCGTTCAGCAGCAGCTGATCGGTTTTGTCGGGCTCCTTGAGGCGCACGTTCACCTGCCCCGACACCGACTCGTAGCCGTTGACCACCGAGCCCATGCCCTTGATGATGTCGATGCTCTCGATCCAGGGACCGGCCAGGTAGTTCAGGCGGTAGGGCGTGCTCAGGCCGCGCAGGGCTGGTAGGTTGTCCACCGTCAGCAGCGAGTAAGCCCCGTCGAGGCCTAGTAACTGAATCTGCTTGGCGCCGGAAGCCGCGTCGGAGGTCGATACTTCCACCGAGGCGTTGGTTTCGAAGCTCTCGGCCAGGTTGCAGCAGGCCGATTTGGTGAGGTCCTTGCTGCTGATGACCTGCGTGTGGGCCGGCGTGAGGGCCGAGTAGCTCAGGGCCCGGCCTTCTACCTTTACTTCCTGCAACTCGTTGGTCGAGCGCAGCGCCACCCGCACATATGCGGCCGGGGCAACGGTATCGGCCCCGTAGCCGAGGGCGTTGACGATCAGCCGGCCATCGGTGGCGGCGGTGGAGCGGGGGAGGGCGAAACGGCCCTTGGCATCGGTGGTGGCAGCCGCGTCGGTGCCCAGCCAGCGCACGATGGCGCCGGGCAGCGGGGTCCGCGAAGCCGCATCGGTGACTTCGCCGTGCACGTGCTGCACCGAAGTCGATTGGGCCACCGCAGCCGGGCTGCCGCCCAGCAGCAGGCCCGCGAGCAGCACGAGCCGCCCGTCGGAACGGTGGCTGTGAAAAGAAAATAGCATGAGGTCAGTGAGTTAAAATGCTTTCAGCACATTCCGGCGAGCCACAAGGTCGCCCGCTCAGTGGTCAGCGAATCTGAAAACCGAGCTGCAGAAAGAATTTTAACCTAGACGACGAGGGTGCACACAAACGCCAGCAAGGCCCGCCCGGCAAGCGGCGGAGGCGACGCATCGGTAGCGTAAAAAACGGCCTGCGGCGAACCGCAAACGGCCGCGGTAGCCACCGGTGCCCAAGCGGCCTTGGGCAGTACGGCCACCAGCGCGGGTACCGGGACTTTGGCCAGCAGAACGCTGCCGAAAGCATCCATTTTGTGCTGCTGCACGCTGAACGCGCAGCACCCGTCCTGCACCGCAGTGCTACGGGCCGCCACTGCGGCCGGCTTGCACCCAGGAGCGGCAGCTTTGGGTGGGGCGCAGCTGTGGCGCGGGGTGAGCACCACAGCCCGCTGGGTTTGGCCGCTGATGTGACAGGTATGCTGCTGCACCGTGAGGCCCACCGAAGAGGTGAGTACCAACAGCGCCAGCCACAAGCTGAACAGACGGAAAACCAACGAGTGCTTTTTCACAACCCAAAGATACGCTATCGGGCGCAGGTAGCACGGTACAGAATTGGGGCCGTCCTCGTGCAGGTAATGGCTGCAACTCCCCTGGAATAAGCCGACTGCCATTTTGGCAAAACAGATGAGGCTGCTACCACCTGTTGCCCGCGTTGTTAGCCAAATGCTAATAAAACCGCCTTCACGTATTCAAAAACGGCATTTTTATTGGTGGTAGAAAATGGTAAAAGGTGGTGACCTTTTGCAACGGGTTGCGTACTTTTGCTTACCGACCCTGTGCCCTTCCCCCTCGGCTGACCCTTTTGACCATGCACCTGCTCTCCGGCGAATACGACTGCAAGCTCGACCCGAAAGGGCGGCTTGTGCTGCCGGCCAAGGTCAAAGGTAACCTGCCGGAGGGCTCCGGCAATCAGCTGATTTTGGTACGCGGCTTCGAGCCGTGTCTGGTGCTGTACCCGCGTGCCGCCTGGGCCGTCATCCACGACAAGGTGATGGCGCTGGACGAGTTCAACGAAGAGTACCGCCAGTTTCAGCGCAACTTTTTCCGGGGCATGACGGAGGTCGAATTCGATTCCATCGGCCGCTTCGGGCTGCCGGGCTCCATGCGCCGCTACGCCGGCATCGAGAAGGAAGCCATCATCGTGGGCCTGGGCAACCGCTGCGAAATATGGGACCCCGCGCGCTACGACGAATACCTCATCAAAGACCAGCAGAGCTTTTCGAAGCTGGCCCAGAAATTCCTGACTACCGAAACGCCGTCCGCCGGGGCGGGCCTGGCCGCATGAGCACCACGCCCGACACCACCTACCACCGGCCCGTGATGCTGGCCGAATGCCTAGAGGCGCTGCAGCTGCGCCCCGACGGCCGCTACGTGGACGTCACCTTCGGCGGCGGCGGCCACTCGGCGGCTATTCTGGAGCAGCTCGGTCCTCAGGGGCACCTTTACGCCTTCGACCAGGATGCCGATGCCGAGCAGCAGGCCCAGAAGCTGATTCAGGGGCCCTACGGGAACCGGTTTACGTTTATCCGAGCCAACTTCAGCCAGCTATACGACGAGCTGGCCCGGCGCAACGCTTTGGGTATCGACGGGCTGCTGGCCGATCTGGGCGTATCGTCGCACCAGTTCGACACGCCGGAACGCGGGTTTTCCACGCGCTTCGACGGACCGCTGGACATGCGCATGAACTCCGAAGAAGGCCCCTCGGCCGCCGATGTGGTGGCGGAGTATTCGGAGGCCGAACTGCACCGCATCTTCGGAATGTACGGCGAGGTGACCAACGCCCGCACCCTGGCCAAGGCGCTGGTGCAGGCCCGCAACGCCCAAGCCATTCAGTCGATTGCCGACCTGAAAAAGGCCATTCAGAGCTGCGTGCCCCGCGGCAAAGAGAACAAGTACCTGGCGCAGGTGTTTCAGGCCCTGCGGCTGGAAGTGAACGACGAAATGGGCGTACTGCAGGCCATGCTGACGCAAACCGCGCAGGTGCTGCGGCCCGGCGGCCGGCTGGTGGTCATGTCGTACCACTCGCTCGAAGACCGGCTGGTGAAAAACTACATCGGGCAGGGCAAATTCTTTGGCGACGCCGAGAAGGATTTGTTCGGCAACGTGCAGCGGCCGTTTGAGGCGGTAACGCGCAAGCCGGTGACGGCCTCGGAAGAAGAATTGAAAGAAAACAACCGGTCCCGCTCGGCGAAGCTGCGCGTGGCCGAGCGCAATACCCTAGTCGCAAAACCCGATGGCCGTTAACACCCTCCGTCCGACTGCGGGGGCGCCGCGCCAGAACACGCCCCGCGAAGTAGCCCCGCTGCCCGCGCCGGAGCCGCCGAAGCGCGCCCCCGAGCCGCAGGCTGAACCGGAGCCGGAAGCGCCTCGCAAGCCGCGCAAGCAGTCGTCGTGGAGCATTTTCTCGCTGCTCGAAAGCGTGATGCGCATGGACGGGCTGTTTCGCGACGGGGTGCCGGTGCGCTTCCTGCCGCACACGCTGTTCGTGATGTTTCTGATTCTGCTCTACATCGGCAACACGCACTACGCGACCCGCATGAACCGCAACATTCAGAAGCTGAAAACCGAAACCGAGGACTTGCGGGCCGACTACACCACGCTGTCGTCGGACTACATGGAGGCCAGCAAACAGAGCGAAGTAGCCCGCAAAGTGGCCGCCTACGGACTGGTGGAAAGCTCGTCGCCGCCGTTCCACATTACGGTGCCGGCCGGCGAGCTGAACGAAGACGAACTGGCCCGCATGCCGCTGCAGTCCAACGACTCGTTGGCCGTGGCCCGCGCCGCTTCCATCGATTCGGCCTCCACCGCGTTTGCCCGGGCCGATTCGGTAGCCGATGTGGCCGAACACGCGGCGGCCAACGCCGCGCTGCGGGCCGCCCGCAACAAGAGCGGTGTCGGAGCAAAATCGAGCAAGCCTGCCAAAACCAACACGGGCAAGACCAAGCCGGCCGCCAAGGCCGGCGCCAAGAAAAAAAACACGTCTCCAACTTCTTCCACCCAGCGCAGCAAGTAGCCGAAGGATATGTCGAAGCAGGGCAGCGTAAAGAAATCCATTGTCACGCGGGTGCGCCTCGCCTTCCTGGGCGTGCTGATTTTTTCGGGCGCCATCGTCTGGAAAATCCAGCGTATTCAGTACGTGGAAGGGGAGAAGTGGCGCGCCCTGGAGCAGGAGCGCCGCATTGTGTACCAGCCGGTGCTGGCCACGCGCGGCAACATCTTCGCCGCCGACGGCCGCAGCATCATGGCCACCTCGCTGCCGTTTTTTCGCGTCGCCTGGGACCCGTCGGTAGTCAGCAAGGAGCTGTTCGACAGCCACGTCGATTCGCTGGCGCTGTCGTTGTCGCGGTTTTTCGGCGACCGATCGGTGCAGGAATACCGGCGCAAGCTGGTGAATGCCTACCACGCCAAGCCCCAAGTGCGCTACCTGCGGCTGAACTCGCGGCAAATCAACTTCCAGGAGAAAAAGCTGCTGGCTACCTGGCCCATCTTCCGCTCGGGCAAAAACAAGGGCGGCGTCATTTTCGAGAAAGTCGACAAGCGGTTCCGGCCCTTTGGCGGGCTGGCGCAGCGCACCATCGGCTTCGTGAACGAAGAAGCCCACGGCGCGGGCCTGGAGTTCACCTTCAACAAAGAGCTGGCCGGCAAAAACGGCGAGGCCCTGTTTGAGCGCCTGCCCGGCGGCCTGAAACCGGTGTACGACGGCTCGGAGGTAAAGCCCCTGGCCGGCTACGACGTGCAAACCACGCTCGACATCAACCTGCAGGACGTGGCCGAAAACGCCCTGCTGCGCAGCCTCGTGGACAACAACGCGCAGTACGGCACCGTGATTTTGATGGAGGTGAAAACCGGCGAAATCAAGGCCGTGGCCAACCTGGGCAAAGTAGCCGACGGCGAGTACCGCGAAGATTACAACTACGCCATTGCCGACCAGGGCCGCACCGAGCCGGGCTCCACCTTTAAGCTGGCTTCGATGATGGCGTTGTTTGAGGACAACCCCGAACTCGACCTGACCGACACCGTGAATACCGGCCGCTCGGGCTCGATGAAGATTGCCGGCGCCGTGAAAACCGACTCGCACCCCTACGGCCGCATCACGGTGCAGCAGGTGTTCGAGAAGTCGTCGAACATCGGCGTGGCCAAGCTCGTGAACGACCATTTCAACGCTGAGCCCTCCAAATACACCGACTACCTCAAGAAGTTTGGCCTGCACCAGCCGCTGGGTTTCCAGATGACCGGTGAGGCCAAGCCCTACGTGAAAGACCCCCAGGACCGCTCGTGGAGCCGCACCTCGCTCAGCACCATGAGCATCGGCTACGAGCTGAAGCTGGCCCCGCTGCAGACGCTGGCGTTCTACAACGCCGTGGCCAACGGCGGCGTGAAGGTGCAGCCGATGATTGTGAAGGAAATCAAGCAGGCCGACCAAGTGCTGGAGCGCTTCGAAACCAAGGTGCTCAACCCTAAAATCTGCTCCGACGCGACGCTGGCCAAGGTGCGCGCCATGATGGAAGGCGTGGTGGAGCACGGTACCGCCCGCGGCATCCGCACGCCCGACTACTCCATTGCAGGCAAAACCGGCACGGCCTGGAAGTTCAAAAACGGCCGCTACACCAAAACCTACTCGACCTCGTTCTGCGGCTATTTCCCCGCCGACAAGCCCAAGTACTCGTGCATCGTAGTTGTCGACTCGCCCCGCAGCGGCCGCATCTACGGCGCCGACGTGGCCGCGCCGGTGTTCCGCGAGGTGGCCGACAAAGCCATGGCCCGCGACCAGGCCAGCCAGCGGCCCTTGCTGGCCCGTGCCCCCAAGCGCAAGGCCCTGGTGCCCGCTGCCCACGCCGGTTTGCAGGATGAACTGCTGCTGGTGTGCAGCCGCCTGGGCGTGAGCAACCACCCCGCCAGCGTCGGTTCCGAAGACTGGGTGCGCGCCGACACCCAAGGCCAGTCGGTGAAGTGGCAGCCCGTGGCCGACCGTCGCGGCCGCATGCCCAACGTGGCTGGCCTCACCCGCCGCGACGCCCTGTTTCTGCTCGAAAACCGCGGGTTGCGCGTGCGCACCATCGGCACGGGGCGCGTGAGCCGGCAGTCGGTGCCCACGGGCATGCCCTTGCAACGCGGCGCCGTGGTCATGCTCGAACTCACCGACCCGACCATCGTGGCCAAGGCGCCGGTGCCGGTGCTGCCCTACGCGCCGCCCAAACCCACCGTGGCACCCGAGCCGACGGTAATTCCCGAGCCGGTGTCGCCGACGGGCCAGCCCATTGCGCGGCCCGAGGATGCTCAGCTGTTTCCGGGCCAGAAGCCGGCCCGACCGAAATCGGCCGCCGTACAGCCGGCCCCGAAATCCAAGGCCAGCCGCCGCGCCTAGTTTCTCCTTTCTGACTTTCTCGCTTTTTCGTGCCCTTGACCTCCTCGCCACAACCTGCCCCCGCGCACCGCCTCCCCGAATTGCTGGCCGCCGTAACCGTGCTGGCCCAGCAAGGCCCCGCCGATGTCGCCATCAGCGGGCTGACGCTTGATTCGCGGCAGGCCGCGGCTGGCACGGTGTTTTTCGCCCTGCGCGGCGTGCAGGCCGATGGGCACCAGTTCATTCCGAAAGCCGTAGCGCAGGGCGCCGCCGTGGTGGTGTGCGAAGAGCCGCCGTTTGAGCTGGCCGAGGGCGTGACCTATATCCAGGTGAAAGACAGTGCCGAGGCCATGGGCCATATCGCGGCCGCCTTCTACGGCTACCCCTCGAAGCAGCTGCAGCTGGTGGGGGTGACGGGTACCAACGGCAAAACCACCGTGGCCACGCTGCTGCACAAGCTTTTCACCGAGCGGGGCTACAAGTGCGGCCTGCTCTCGACGGTGCAAAACCAGATCGGCAACGAGGTGGTGCCGGCCACGCACACCACGCCCGACGCCATCCGGCTCAACGAGCTGCTGGCGCGCATGGTGGCGCAGCGCTGCACGCACGCCTTTATGGAGGTCAGCTCGCACGCTGTGGCCCAGCACCGTGTCACGGGTTTGCAGTTTGCGGGCGGCATCTTCACCAACCTCACCCACGACCACCTCGACTACCACGGCACCTTCGACAACTACCTGAAAGCCAAAAAGGGCTTTTTCGATATGCTGCCGAAGGCCGCCTTTGCCCTCACCAACGCCGACGACAAGCGTGGCGCGGTGATGCTGCAAAACTCCAAGGCCCGCAAAGCCACCTACTCGATGCGCGGCCAGGCCACTGTGCGCGGCCGCCTCGTGGAAAACGCCGTGGAAGGCTTGCTGCTCGAAGTCGACGGGCGCGAGGTGCAGTTTCGCCTCATCGGGGTGTTCAACGCCTACAACCTGCTGGCCGTGTACGGCGCCGCCACGCTGCTGGGCGAAGACCCCGAAGAGACGCTAACCGTGCTGTCGGGGCTGACCTCGGCGCCGGGCCGCTTCGAGCCGATTGTGTCGCCGCGCAAGCGCGTGACCGGCATCGTGGACTACGCCCACACGCCCGACGCGCTGGAAAACGTGCTGCAAACCATTGCCGACATCCGCCGGCCCGAGCAGAACGTGATTACCGTGGTGGGCTGCGGCGGCAACCGCGACGCGGCCAAGCGCCCCGTCATGGCCGAGCTGGCCGCCCGCTTGTCTGACCGCGCCGTGCTGACCTCTGACAACCCACGCTTCGAAGACCCCAACGAGATTCTGCGCCAGATGCAGGCCGGCGTGCGCCCCACCGACGCGGGCAAAAGCCTGATGATTCCCGACCGCCGCGAGGCCATCAAAACCGCCTGCGCCCTGGCCCGCCCCGGCGACATTGTGCTAGTAGCCGGCAAAGGCCACGAAGCCTACCAAGAAATCGAGGGGCAGCGCACGCCCTTCGACGACAAGGAAGTACTAAAGGAAGCTTTTGAGCTGCTGAGTCTATGAGTAAGCAGATACCAGCCCGTCATGCTGAGCCCCGCGAAGCATCTCTACCGCTTCGCCAGATGGAATTTACTATCAGCAAAGATGCTTCGACAAGCTCAGCATGACACGACTTATTTAACCCAAGACAGAAGAAACACAACGTTTGACCTGAGCCCAAAAAGCCGAAACTTTGCGGCTTGCAACGCACTGAACCGGCCGCCTGACTGATGCTGTATTACCTCTTTGATTTTTTGCACCGCCACTACAATGTGCCCGGCACCGGGGTGTTTCAGTACACCTCGTTTCGGGCCGCCATGGCCGTGGTTACGTCGCTCATTATTGCCCAGCTGTTTGGCAAACGGCTGATTGCCATTTTGCAGCGCAAGCAAATCGGGGAAGGCATCCGCGACCTGGGCCTGCAAGGGCAGATGGAAAAGAAGGGCACGCCGACGATGGGCGGCCTCATCATTCTGCTGGCCATTCTGGTGCCCACGCTGCTCTTCGCCAAGCTCGACAACACCTACATTATCCTGATGATCCTCTCTACGGTGTGGCTGGGGCTCATCGGCTTTGTCGATGACTACATCAAGGTGGTGAAGAAGGACAAGGAAGGCTTGGCCGGACGCTTCAAGATGCTGGGCCAGCTGGGCCTGGGCCTGACGGTGGGCTGGGTGTTGTTTTTCAGCCACGACGTGACGGTGCGCCAGTACCTGCTGCCCAACGGCCAGTTTTCGGCCGTCGACGCCAGCAAGGTGTACCAGGACGTGAAGCTGATGATTACCACCATTCCGTTCGCCAAAAACAACGAGCTGAATTACGGCGACCTGTTTGCCACCGCCGGCGACTTTTTCAACGAGTACTACGCCTTCTTCTACATTCCCATCGTGATTTTCATCATCACGGCGGTATCAAACGGGGCCAACATCACCGACGGCCTCGACGGGCTGGCGGCCGGTACCTCGGCCATCATCGGCATCACGCTGGCCATTTTCGCCTTCGTATCGGGCAATGCCGTGCTGGCCGACTACCTCGACATCATGTTCATTCCGAACGTGGGCGAGCTGGTGATTTTCTGCACCGCGTTTGTGGGAGCCTGCGTGGGCTTTCTGTGGTACAATAGTTACCCGGCGCAGGTGTTCATGGGCGACACCGGCTCGTTGGCCATCGGCGGTATCATTGCGGTGCTTTCGCTCATCGTGCGAAAGGAATTGCTGATTCCGGTGCTTTGCGGCGTGTTTCTGATCGAGAACCTGTCGGTGATTGTGCAGGTGAGCTACTTCAAGTACACCCGCAAAAAGTACGGCGAAGGGCGCCGCCTGCTGCGCATGTCGCCGCTGCACCACCACTACCAGAAGCTGGGCTACCACGAGTCCAAAATCGTGTCGCGGTTCTGGATTGTGGGCATCATGCTGGCCGTCATCACCCTCGTCACCCTCAAGCTGCGCTAAGTCATGAAATCAGCGGAAGGCAAAAAACTGGTGGTGCTGGGCGCCGGCGAAAGCGGGGTAGGAGCGGCGTTGCTGGCCAAGGCCAAGGGCTACGAGGTGCTCGTATCCGACGGCGGCACGCTCAAGCCCATCTACAAAGAGAAGCTGGAAAAAGCCGGCATTCGGTTCGAAGAACGCACGCACTCGATGGCCGATATTCTGGCCGCCGACGAGGTGGTGAAAAGCCCCGGCATTCCTGAAAAAGCCGAGGTGATGCAGGCCATTCGGGCCCAGGGCATTCCGGTCATTTCCGAAATCGACCTGGCCAGCCGCTACACCAAGGCGCAGAGCATTGCCATTACCGGCACCAACGGCAAGACCACGACCACGCTGCTCACCTACCACCTGCTGAAGGAAGCGGGCTTCAACGTCGGCCTGGCCGGCAACGTGGGCTACTCCTTTGCCGAGCAGGTGCTGGCCGACGAGCACGACTGGTACGTGCTGGAATTAAGCTCGTTCCAACTCGACGACACCCACGACTACACGCCTACCGTGGCGGTGCTGCTCAACATCACGCCCGACCACCTCGACCGTTACCACTACTCACTGGAAGAGTACGCCCAGGCCAAGCTGCGCATCACCCGCAACCTCGACAGCAGTTGCTACTTCATCTACAACGCCGACGACGAGGTCATCCAGCGCGAGTACCAATCGGTGTTTGTCGATACCAACGACCTGCCCTTTAGCCTGCACCAGCGCCCCGACGTGCGCTCTGCCGCTCTCTACCGTTCCGAAACCCAGCTTCGCCTTGATATTCCGCAGCTGCTGGACGAGCCCGAGCAGGTGAACATCAGCAACTCGCCGCTCATCGGCCAGCACAACCGCCAGAACTTGGCCGCTGCCATCCTGGCCGCCCGCGTGGCGGGTGTGTCGGTGGCCCAGATTGAGGCCGCGCTGCCCACGTTCCAAAACGCCGACCACCGCCTGCAGCCCGTGGGCGACATCGGCGGCGTGCGCTTTATTAATGACTCCAAGGCCACCAACGTGGAAGCTGCCTGGTACGCCCTCGACGGCGTGAAGGCGCCCATCGTGTGGATTGCCGGCGGCACCGACAAGGGCAACGACTACACCTCCCTGCAGCCGCTGGCCGAACGCAAGGTCAAAGCACTCATATGCCTCGGCGTGGATAACGCCAAGCTGCGCGCCGCCTTCGCCGAGAAGGTGCCGCACTTGGAGGAAACGCAATCGGTGGTAGAAGCCGTGCGCCGCGCCCACGAGCTAGCCGCGCCCGGCGACGTGGTGCTGCTCTCGCCCGCCTGCGCCTCCTTCGACTTGTTCAAGAACTACGAAGACCGCGGCCGGCAATTTGCGGCGGCGGTAAGGGAGTTGGCGCAGGAAAAAAGCCCGTCATCCTGAGCGGAATGCGAAGGACCTTCTCCACGCAGAATAACTCGCGCAAGTCAAAAACCAGACGTGATAAGGTCCTTCGGCTAGCGCCTCAGGATGACAAGGAAGAATCAACGCAATCAGCATAATCAACGCATCATGGAACCCGTCAAAAACTGGCTGCGGCAGAACCTGAAAGGGGACCCAGTGCTCTGGGCCATCGTGCTGATCTTCTCGTTTATTTCCATTGCGGTGGTGTATTCGGCCACGGGTACGCTGGCCTACAAGAAGATGGGCGGCAACACCGAGTACTTCCTCATCAAGCACACCGGCCTGATTTTCGTAGGCTTGTTCTTCGCCTGGCTGGCCCACCGCATCGACTACCGGCATTACTCGCGCCTGTCGCTCTACGCGCTGCTGATTTCGGTGCCGCTGCTGATTTTCACCTACTTCATGGGGTCGAACATCAACGAGGCCTCGCGCTGGCTCACCATTCCGGTAATCAACCAGACGTTCCAGCCCTCCGACTTGGCCAAGCTGGCCTTGATTTCGCATTTGGCCAGCATGCTCAGCCGGCGGCAGCAGTACATCGAGAACTTCAAAACCACGCTGCTGCCCGTACTGCTGTGGGTGGGCGTTATCTGCGGCATCATCGTGCTGTCGAATGCCTCCACGGCGCTGCTGCTGTTCTTCACCTGCCTGCTGCTGATGTTTATCGGCCGCGTGCCCATGAAGTACATCCTGCTCACCATCGTCATTGGCGTGACGCTGGGCGGGGCGGCCCTCACCCTGGGGCAGCGCTGGGGTACGTTCCAGAAACGCATCGAGGCCTTCTCCGACAAGTCGAAGCCCCTGCCTTTTCAGCTCGAGCATTCCATGATTGCCATTGCCGGCGGCGGCCCCATCGGCAAAGGGCCCGGCAACAGCACCGAGCGCAACATTCTGCCCCACCCGTACTCCGACTTTATCTACGCCATCATCATCGAAGAATACGGCATGGCCGGCGGCGTAGCGGTGCTGTTTCTGTACCTGGCATTTCTCTACCGCGGCCTGCTCACAGTTATCCGAAGCTACGGGGCTTTTGGCGGCCTGCTCTCGGCGGGCCTGTGCTTTAGCTTGGTGCTGCAGGCCATGGTCAACATGGGCGTAGCCGTAGGCCTCGGCCCGATTACTGGTCTGCCGCTGCCGCTGCTGAGCATGGGCGGCACCTCACTCATTTTCACCGGCATCAGCATCGGCATCATCCTGAGCGTGAGCCGCGGCGAGCGGGAAATCCGCCCGATGGCCGGTGAGCCCGACGACGAGCCGCGCATTCCCAAGCAAGCCGCCTACGCTTAAAGCCTGTCGACTAGCTCAGGGCCTTCAGTGCCAACCTTAGCGCCCTTTGCGGGCTGAAAACTCAGAACAAGTAAAATGCCCGACCAGGCCCACCATATCGAGCCAAACCCCAATGCTTCCTGCCGCGTTGTCATCAGCGGCGGGGGTACGGGCGGGCATATTTTCCCGGCCGTGGCCATTGCCAACGAGCTGCGCCGCCGGCAGCCCACGGCCGATATCCTGTTTGTAGGCGCCAACGGCCGTATGGAAATGACGCGCGTGCCCGAAGCCGGCTATCGCATTGTAGGCCTGAACATATCGGGCCTGCAGCGGCGCCTCACGCCTGAAAACCTGCTGTTCCCGCTGAAGGTGTTTCGCTCGGTGCGCAAAGCCGGTGAGCTGCTCGAAACTTTCCGGCCCGATGCCGTGGTGGGCGTGGGCGGCTACGCCTCGGCCCCGGTGCTGCTGGCCGCCACCTCGCGCGCCATTCCGGCCCTCATTCAGGAACAGAACTCCTACGCCGGCCTCGTCAACAAGCTGCTGGCGCGGCGCGTGGACCGGGTGTGCGTGGCCTACGAAGGCATGGAGAAGTTCTTCCCCGCCGACAAGCTCACCCTCACCGGCAACCCCGTGCGGGCCGAAATTGCCGGCGGCGACCGGGCTGAAGCCCTGCAGTTCTTCGGCCTCGACCCCAACCGCCCGGTGTTGCTGGTCGTGGGCGGCAGCCTCGGCGCCCGCACGCTCAACCAAGCCACGGCTGCCGCGCTGCCGCGCCTCAAGGCCGCCGGCGTGCAGCTACTCTGGCAAACCGGCAAACTCTATTTCCCCACCGCCGAGCAGCAGGCCGCCGATTACAAGGACGCGAATCTGCACGCGCTGGAGTTCATCATGCGCATGGACCTCGCCTACGCCGCCGCCGACGTGGGAATCAGCCGCGCCGGGGCTTTGTCGGTGTCGGAGTTGTGCCTGACGGGCAAACCCTGCGTGCTGGTGCCTTCGCCCAACGTGGCCGAAGACCACCAGACCAAAAACGCGCTGGCCCTGTCCACGCGCGGCGCCGCCCTGCAAGTATCGGATGCCGATGCCCCGCAGCAGCTCTACGACGTGGCCCTGACCTTGCTGGCCGACAAGCCCCGGCAACAGCAGCTGCAGCAGAATATCCGCCCTCTGGCCCGCCCCGACGCTACCCGCGACATCGTCGACCAGCTCGAACACCTCATTCAACGCCGCCAAGCGGCTTCGGCCCGATGAACCCGGTAGCGCAGTTTCCCTACGTGTACTTCCTCGGCATCGGCGGCATCGGCATGTCGGCGCTGGCCCGCTGGTTCCGGGCCAACGGCCACCAAGTGTGGGGCTACGACAAAACCCGCACCCCGCTCACCGAGAAGCTGGAAGCCGAAGGCATTCGGGTGCACTACGACGACGCGCCCGAGCAGATTGCCGCCGAGGTGCGCGCCAACAAAGGCCAGACCTTGGTCGTGCTCACGCCTGCCATTCCGAAAGACCACAAAGAATGGGCCTGGCTGAAGGAGCAGGGCTACGACATTCGTAAGCGCAGCCAGGTGCTGGGCTTGCTCACGGCCGGCCGCCGCACGGTGGCCGTAGCCGGTACCCACGGCAAAACCACCACCAGCAGCATGGTGGCGCACCTGCTGCACCACGCGGGCGTGCCCGCCGGCGCGTTCCTGGGCGGCATTTCAGTAAATCTATGCTCGAACATGCTCCTGCCTCCGACGCAGGAAGAGCTGGCAACTGGCAACTCGCACCTGACAACGGATCAAGTGCCCATCGTGGTCGAAGCCGACGAGTACGACCGCAGCTTCCTCACGCTGCACCCCGACGTGGCCATCGTCACCAGCACCGACGCCGACCACCTCGACATCTACGGCGAGCAGTCGGCGCTGGTGGAGTCGTTCCGGCAGTTCGTGAGCCAGATCCGGCCCGGCGGCACGCTGCTGCTCAACCACACCGCCGACCCCAGCGTGGCCGACGCGGTGCAGCCCGGCGTGCGCGTCATTCACTACGGCCTCACACCCGAGCAGGGCGCCGAGCTGCACGCTTCGGCGCTGAAACCCGCCGGCCATCAGTTTCACTTCACGCTGCACGGTCCGCAAGGCACGGTGCCGGGTTTGCAGCTGGCCGTACCGGGCTTCCACAACGTGGAAAACATGCTGGCCGCCGCCTGCGCCGCCCAGCTCGTGGGTTTGCCCACCAATAAGCTGGCTGAGGCCGTGGCCGCCTACCGAGGGGTGAAGCGCCGCTTCGAGTTTGTGGAGACCAAGGGGCACGACCACGCCTACCTCGACGACTACGCCCACCACCCGCGCGAAATTGAGGCGTTTCTACGCTCGGTGCGGGCCTTGTACCCCGGCAAGCGGCTGCGCGTCGTTTTTCAGCCGCACCTCTACACCCGCACCCGCGACTTCGTGGCCGGTTTTGCCCAGAGCCTGAGCCTGGCCGACGAAGTTTTTTTACTCGACATCTACCCGGCCCGCGAATTGCCCATCGACGGCGTTTCGTCGGAACTCATTCTGCATCAGCTCACGGCCCCGCGCACGGCGTTGCTCAGCAAAACCGAGGTGCTGGAAGCGGCCGCGGCCGACGACAACTTCGACGTGCTGGCCACCGTAGGGGCCGGTGACATCGACCAGCTCGTGCCGGAATTGAAAAAAATCTTGCACCGGAAGTGGTATGGCGCTGAAGCGTAAAGCAAAAAATGTACTTTTCATTGTCGGAAGCCTTTTGCTGCTATCCGGCTTGTCGGTGTTTGCCGCCGTGCGGCAGGCGCAGCGCCCGGTGGGCCGCGTCATCGTCACCATCGACAACGAATTCAACAACTTTTTCATCAGCGAACAGCAAGTGACCAGCCTGCTCACGCGCAACGGCAACCAGCGTCTTGAAGGCGCCCACCCGCAGGACCTCGACCTGCGGACGCTGGAGCAGCGGCTCAAAACCCACCCGTTTGTGCGCGACGCCCAGGTGTACCGCGACTTGGCCGGCAATCTGCACGCCGACGTGCGCCAGAACCGCCCCATTGCCCGCCTCACCCACGCCGATGCCCGCCAAGACGAGTACCTCGACGCCGATGGGCAAGCCCTGCCGCTCTCGGCCCTGTACTCGGCCCGCGTGGTGCCGATGGCAAAATTAAACGGACAGCCCTTGGCCGCTTCGTTTTTTCAGGACTCCACCGGCCGCCGGTATTTGGAATTTCTGCGCTATATCGACGAGCACCCTTTTTGGCGGGCGCAGGTAGCCGAAGTATTTATTTCGGCTAACGGAAAATTAATTTTCACGCAGCAAGTCGGCGACCAACGAGTTGAATTTGGATTTCCTGAGAATATTTCGGAGAAATTTGCGAAACTCATGGTATTTTACCGCCAAATTCCGCCAGCATTGGGATGGGACACGTACCATCGCGTTAATGTGGAATTTCAGAACCAGATAATTTGCGAATAACGGTGCCGTTTAAATCAATTGATTTTCCGGCCTTTTTGCCTGCAACCCCCACCACTACGCACACACCGCATTACCCCGCCAGCCTCAACCTACCATGCAGCAAGATAAGATTGTAGTCGGCCTCGACATTGGTACCACCAAAATTTGCGCCTTGGTGGGCCGCAAAAATGAGTTTGGCAAACTCGAAATACTGGGCATGGGCAAAGCCGTGTCCGAAGGCGTAGTGCGCGGTATTGTGTCGAATATCGACAAGACCGTGGATGCCATTAAACGCGCCATCCGCCAGGCCGAAGAACAGTCCGGGATTAATATCGGCATTGTCAATGTGGGCATTGCCGGACAGCATATTAAGTCGTTGCAACACAACGGCTCGATTACCCGCGCCTCGGCCGACAGCGAAATCACGCAGGACGACGTGAGCCGCCTCACCAACGATATGTACCGGCTGGTGACCCCGCCCGGCTCCGAAATCATCCACGTAATGCCCCAAGACTATAAGGTGGATTACGAGGAAGGCATTATGGATCCGGTGGGCATGTCGGGCGTGCGCTTGGAGGGCAATTTCCACATCATCACCGCCCAAAGTACGGCCATCAACAACATTCACAAGTGCGTGACCAAGGCCGGGCTGGAAATCGACAACCTGATTCTGGAGCCGCTGGCCTCGAGCATGTCGGTGCTGAGCGACGAGGAAAAGGAAGCCGGCGTGGCCCTGATTGACATCGGCGGCGGCACCACCGACCTGGCCATTTTCAAGGACGGCATTATTCGTCACGCGGCGGTGCTGCCCTTCGGCGGCAACATCATTACCTCCGACATCAAGCAGGGCTGCCTGGTGATGCAGAACCAGGCCGAGCAACTCAAGACCAAGTTCGGCAAGGCCATTGCCGAGGAAGCTTCCGAATACGAAATCGTGAGCATCCCGGGCCTGCGCGACCGTGCGCCCAAGGAAATCAGCCTGAAAAACCTGGCCTACATCATCGAGGCCCGCATGGAGGAAATCCTGGAGCTGGTATACGCCGAGATTCAGCGCACGGGCCACGACAAGAGCCTGGCCGCCGGCATCGTGCTGACGGGCGGCGGGGCGCAGCTTCAGAACCTGGTGCAGCTCACCGAGTACATCATGGGCATGGACACGCGCATCGGCTACCCCAACGAACACTTGGGCAAGTCGCGCATCGAGGCTGTAAAGTCGCCAATGTACGCCACCACGGTGGGCCTGGTGCTGGCCGGTTACCGCTCGCTCGATGAGCGCGGCATGCGCCAGCACTACGACGAACAACCGGCCGTGCGCGCCAACGAAGCCTCGGCTCGGCCGCAAACCACCGCCGGCCCGGCCGCTCAACAGCAGCCGGCGCAACCCAAGAAGCCCTCGGCAGCCGGCAATTTCTTCCGCGACATCCTGACGCGCACAAAAGGCCTGCTCATTGACGATTTCGACGACAAACAGTACTAGGCAAGCTGTTAGCTTTTAGCTATACGCCTTTTGTTTCGGAACTTAGCGAAACGAACGGCCGGTAGCTAGAAGCCAGCAAAACAAGCTAACCGCTAACAGCCAACAGCTAACAGCTCGACCCCATGGATTTCAAATTCGATATTACGCCCCAAGGCAAGTCCATCATCAAGGTGATTGGCGTGGGCGGCGGCGGCTCCAACGCCGTGAACCACATGTTCGCCCAAGGCATCAAGGACGTGGAGTTCATCATCTGCAACACCGACAAGCAGGCGCTGCAAAGCAGTACCGTGCCCAACCGGCTGCAGATCGGCGTGGACCTCACCGAAGGCCTCGGTGCGGGCGCTAACCCCGAACGGGGCAAGCAGGCCGCCATTGAGAGCCGCGAGCAGATTCGTGAGCTGCTCAGCAACGGCACCAAAATGGTGTTCATCACCGCCGGCATGGGCGGGGGCACGGGCACCGGGGCCGCGCCGGTTATTGCCAAAGTGGCCAAGGAGCTGGGCATCCTGACGGTAGGCATAGTGACGGCGCCGTTCATGTTTGAGGGCCGCCGCAAGCGTCAGCAGGCCGAGCAGGGCATTCGGGACCTGAGCGAGAACTGCGACACCGTGCTGGTTATCCTCAACGACAAGCTGCGCGAGATGTACGGCAACCTGCCCATCCGCTCGGCTTTCGCCAAGGCCGACAACGTGCTGAGCACCGCCGCCAAGTCCATTGCCGAAATCATTACCGTGACGGCTGACGTGAACGTGGACTTTGAAGACGTGAAAACCGTCATGAAGGACTCGGGCGCCGCCGTGATGGGCTCGGCCATTACCGAAGGCGAAAGCCGCGCCCGCCGCGCCGCCGAAGAGTCGTTGGCCTCGCCGCTGCTCAACAACACCGACATTCACGGCGCGCAGAAAATCCTGCTCTCCATCATGTCGGGCGACCAGGCCGAGCTGGAAATGGACGAACTCACGGAAATCACGGAGTACATCCAGGACAAAGCCGGTCAGGATGCCGAGGTGATTTTCGGCCACGGCATCGACCCCACGCTGGGCCAGAGCATTCGTGTGACGGTTATTGCCACCGGCTTCGCCCACGAAGGTCACAGCATCACCCAGCCCTTCATGCTGAAGGACTCGGAACCCGAAGCTGCGCCCGCAGTAACGGCCGACCCGCAAATCAACCTGTTCGACAAGGACCGCCAGGATGCCGCTCGCCCGGTGGTAGCCGGGCCGGTTGTAAGCACGCCCGTTGCTTCGGTAGAATACCCGCCCGTGGTAGCTGGCCCGGTGGTAACGCCCACGGCCGAAGCGCCTAAAGTGACTTACGAACTGGACCAGTCGGCTTCGCCCTACGTGCCACCGGTGGTATTCCCGGCTTCGGCCGCACCCGAGCCGCTGGTGGTGCAGCAAGCGCCCACGGCTCCGGCCGCGCCAGCAGCTCCGGCCCAGTCGCGCCAAGCGCTGGACGCCCGCGCCGAAGAGCGTCGCCGCCGCCTGATGGAGCTGAGCAACGGCCTCTCCAACGACGCAGTGAAGGAACAGCTGGAAGTGCCGGCTTACCTGCGCCGCCAAGTGAAGCTGGAGAACGTACAGCCGTCGTCGGAGCGCAACATCTCGCGCTTCAACTTGTCGGATGACAACGAACTGCTCGGCGACAACCGCTTCCTGCACGACAACGTGGACTAGATAAACCACTTATCAAACCTTCAACGGCGCCCTGGATTTCATTCTGGGGCGCCGTTGGTTTTTCTTATAAGTTGTCGATGGTAGGTTTAGGCCCCAACACTCGGTCAAGGGGCCGCTCAATAAGGTAATAAACGCCTACAGCCAGCAACTGCAGCAACACAAACTGCACCGGCAACAGACTGTGGTTGAGCAGGGAAGATACAGCGCGCTGTGCCACGCCCATGTGCAGCAGAAAGAAGGCGTAGGAGCTAAGCCCCAGTACCTGTAGCGGGCGTGAGGCAAGCAACGTGCGCAACCACGAGTGTTCCGTGAGCAGCCCGGCCAACAGAGCGGCTACTGCGAAGGGCAGTATCAGATTGTGGAGGGCCGCTCCCAGTGGGTGTTCGTGGCCAACCGGGTTGGAGAGGGCCGCCAGTGCAACCAATAACACCCCAAAACCTACGACGCCTCCGCAAGTCAGCCAGGGGAAGCGCCGCCGAGGAGCTACCGAAACATGGGAAGCCAGCCGCTGCCGGTACCACCGGGCCACCTGCCAGCCGACGACGAAATCGAGGATGCGGCCAAACGGCGTGGCGTGCCACATCAGGCCGTAGCTCTGCATGAAACCGTGCCAAGCATGGCCGGCGCTTAACCATGCCAGCAGAACCCCCACTGCCCACAGCAGCGGTACCAGCCACCAAGCTGAAAACCGCTTGACCGCCAGCAGCGGCACCAGTAAATAGAACCCCGCTTCTGTTGTCAGCGACCAGCCTTGCGACACGCCGCTGAGCAGATATTCTTCGAAAAAGCCGCGCAGCAGCGTGAGGTTCAGCAGCAAGGCCAGCCAATCGAGCTGATGAGAACTGAAGGCTGCTACGCCGAAAGTGAGTAGGGTTACGAGCCAGTACAGCGGCAGGATACGGACGGCTCGGCTACGTAAATAGCGGCCTATGGTGCCGGGGGCCGAGAAACCGGACTGGTAGCGCAACCCCAGCAACAGCCCGCTCAGCACAAAAAACACCGTGACGCCGGTGTACCATTCGCGCACGAAGGCATGGAGCCAGTGTGTGGCCCCGGCTGGCGCGAACGGGTTGAAATGAAAACCGAAAATCAGCCAAGCCGCCACGGCCCTCAGTCCGGTGAGGGCCGGCTGGTAACTTGTGGCTACTGGTGGTCGAGCGTCGGTAGGGGTGAGAGGCGATGCGGCGGAATGCACGCGCCGAAGATACTGCGTCGGCTTAGTTTGGGGCAGCGAACCGCGGGTCCTTGATGAACGTGGAATCGGTGAGGGTGTGCAGGAAAGCAACCAGCTGCCGCTTCTCGTCGGCCGTCAGATCCATGCGGCCGGTGCGGGAATTGTTGGAACTGAAGGCGAGCGACACATGCAGATTAGGGCTTTGCAACTGCACATGGTCGCTGTAGTGGTCGAGCACCTGCATCAAGGTCTGGAAACGGCCGTCGTGCATGTAGGGCGCCGTAAGGGCCACGTTGCGCAGCGTGGGAGCCTTGAAGGCGCCCATATCGACGGCTGCACCCGTGATGCCGCCGCGGCCAGGGTCGGCAAAGGTCATGTCGAGGCCGTTGTTGAAGAACTGGCCGGCGGGCGAAGTGAACGTGACAGGCGTATGACAGTGAAAGCACTCGGCCCCGCGGATGCCGGGCACGGCGTGGCTGTTGAACAAGGTCAGCCCCTGAAATTCATCGGTGCCCGGCAGAATGGCGGTTTTGTCGCCGGCCGCGTACCGGTCGTAGCGCGAATTGCCCGAAATGAGAGTACGCTCGAACTGCGCCAGCGCCTTGAGGACGTTGTCTTCGGTGATTTTCGACGAGCCGAAAGCCTTGCGAAACATCGGCGGATACTTGGCAATACCCTGCAGCTTGCGTACGCTCTCGATCAAGGGCTGGTGCATTTCCACCGGGTTTTCGAGTGGAATGCGGGCTTGCTGCTCCAAGCTGGTGCCGGCGCCGTCCCAAGTCAGGTTGGTCTCCCACACCACGTTGGCCAAGCTCATGGTGTTGCGCCGGTGCGGCGCGCCGCCATCGGCGCCAATGGCGTGGGCCAGCCCGTCGGTAAAGGCCTTGCTCTGCTGGTGGCAGGAGCCGCACGACTGGGTGCCGTTGCCGGAAAGCTGCTTTTCGTAGAACAGGTGCCGCCCCAGTTCCACGCCTTCCACCGTCAGCGGATTGTTGGGCGTGTTCGGAAAAGCCGGAAACAGTTTGTGGGGTGCCACCAGCGCATAGGGCGTAGGGGCAGGGGCTGGGCCTTCGGCGTCTCCTGGCACTACTACATCTTTATCGGGCTGGCAGGCGGCCGTCAGCAGCAGACCAACAGCAAGCGAGCAGACTCCAACGCGCACACGGCGAGAACGAAACACGGGCGGCAGCAGGGTAAAGGTGGGTGGAATGGCCTCGAAGATAAGCAGTTCAGGAGCCACAACAAGGAGTTGCGGCCGGCGGTTCGGTGCAGCCGGCTTACTTCAGCAAATACTTCTGCTGCCGAAAGCTGTAGCCGAGGGCCAACACCAAACGGCCGGCACTGGCGGGGTGGTCGGTGGCGGCGGTGTACACGGGCAGCTGCGCGCTGGCGTTCAGGCTCAGGTTTTTGTAATACACGTCGAGGCCCGGCCCGAGCAGGGCATTGTGCATGGCGTGTTCCCCGGTCAGCTCCCCTTCGAAGGTTTCGCCTTTGGTTTTCTCGTAGAACAGCTGCGCCGACGGGTACACCTGCCAGTCGCCCTTCAGTGGGAGGCGGTAAAACAAGTTGGCAAACGCCGCGCCGCTGGGCGCCAGGCCCTGCTGGTAGCGGTTGCGGTTGCTGCGGCGGTAACTCGCGTTCAGGCTCAACCCCAGGTTGCGGTAGCTGCCGATGTAATTGGCGTACACAAACCCGTCGGTGGTGCCCGAGCCGGGCTGCGTCAGCTCGGCGTAGCGGCGGCCGCGGGCGTTGCGGCGGTTGTTGTCGCCGGTGGGCAGCTTGGCGCCGCCGCCCACAATCAGCCGGCTCTGAATGCCCGCGGTTTCGATCTGGCGAATGAGGTGGTAGCCAGCAAACACGGTCACGTCGCCCACGCCCGAGAGGGTGAGCTGCCGGCCGTTGCTTTGCACAGTGTTCATCACGTAAGGCACGAAGGCATTGACCTCCAAGCGCTGCGCCAGGAAGTATTTGCCCCGCAATTCCACTACCCGGTAGGCCTCAAAATCGGTGGGGTCGCCCTTGTGGGAGTGTTCGTAGTTGTCGTCGGCATTGCGCTGCTTGGGAAATAAGGGCCGAGTGTCGTCGGGAAAAAAGCGCGGCTGCTGGCCTAGGTTGCGGTAGCCGTCGAACACGCGGTAGCGGTGCATCAGGGCCACGCTGCTTTGGTTGTCGTAGGGCGTAATGCCCATGAAACAGCCGCAAATGTCGCAGGCCCGCGCGGCCGGAGCGGCCAGCAGCAAGGCCGCGGTCAGGAAAAGAACGAAACGCATGGAATGCAAGTCGGAAACGCGGCCTAGGTAGGCGCAAGGCAAGTTTATTGCCGCTCGGCCAGGCGTTTGTCGTTGATAAAATCGTGGTCGGTCAGCGTCAGCAGGAAAGCCTGAATGTCGGCCTGCTCCTGCGCCGTGAGCGGAATACCCAGGCGGCCGCCGGGCTGGCGCAGTTGCGCGTCGAGGGTAGGCGAATCCTGCACGCCGTGGTCGTAGTGGGCCAGCACCTCGGCAAGGGTCTGGAAACGGCCGTCGTGCATATAGGGCGCCGTAAGGGCCACGTTGCGCAGGCTCGGAACCTTGAACAATCCACGCTCGGCGGGCCGGCCCGTAATGTGCACCCGACCCGAATCGGCCGCGAACGTGCGGTTCAGGCCGTTGTTGCGGTAGGTTTCGTCGGTAAACAAGTCGGTGGCGTGGCAGCCGCTACAGCGCTGGCGTACCAGGGCCAGCCCGCGCAATTCATCCGTGGTGAGGGTGCCGCCGGCTTCGCCGCGGGCATAGTGGTCGTAGCGGGAGTTGGCCGACGTGAGAGCCGCTGTGAACTGCGCCAGGGCCCGCAAAAACTGCTGCGCGTTGATGGGGCCTTCGCCGTACACGGCCGCAAACCGCTGCCGGTAACCGGCGTCGGCGTTGAGCTTGCGCAGCACGTTTTCCAGCGTTTCGTCCATCTCCAACGGGTTGTTGATGGGCGCCAGCGGAATTATTTCGAGGTTTGAGACGCCCCCGTCCCACATAAAACTGCGGCCCCAGCGCAGGTTCTGCAGCGCCGGCGCGTTGCGGGTGCCCAGGCGCCCGTCGATGCCGTGGCTCAGGGTGTGCCCGGCGTGAGCAAAAGCCGCAAATTGTTGGTGGCACGAGCCGCACGACACCGATCCGTCACGCGAAAGGCGCGCGTCGTAGAACAGCTGGCGGCCGAGGGCAAACGAGGCGGGCGTGGTGGCTATCGGCGGCGTGTACACCGGCGCAGGGAAGTTGCCCGGCACCACCGTGCCGGGCACTTCCTCGTCGGCCGGCCGCACGTCGCGGTCGGGGTGGCAAGCAGCCGAAAGCAGGGCCGCAAGCGCAACCGCCAGCCAGCCCGTAGCCTTGCGTATCATGGCCGTACCGGGTTTAGTCGGCATGGATGTGGTCGATGCGGAACATGCCCGCCGCGTAGTTCTGCGAAATCTTCACCGAGTTGGGGTCGGAGCTGTGGCCGGTACCCGCCAGGGTGGCAAACCGCACGGTGTTCGGACCGGCAAACATCTTGTTCAGATCAGCCTTCAAGTGCACCTGGGGCGTCACGGTGCCGCGTACTTTCAGCGCGGTGCTGGCCGGCAGGGACGGCGACACGGTTTGCACCGTGTTGTTGGGCTTGCGGAAACCGCCGATGTGGAACTGCAAGGGGCCGCCGTTGGGCAGGTTGCCGGGGTTGGCGGCCTGCGGCGAGCTGCCTTCCATTTTCAGGAAGATGTAGCCCGAGCTCCAGCTCCAGTACATGTCGTTGTTTTGCGCCAGAGCGCCGGTTTGGGCCCCGCTCACGTTTCGGGTGCTGTCGACGCCGATGGTGAACGTAAGCTGGGTGTAGTCGCCGGTCGGCACGTCTTTCAGCGTGAAGCTGTGCGTATTTTCCTCGGCTTGCTTCACCAAGTGGTAGCTCTCGGGCTCGGCCCAGGTGGTGCCGTTGCTTTTGGTGAGCTTCACGTTGGAAATAAAGTAGTTGAACTTGGAAACCTTGAACTGGTCGCCGGCTTCGGTGGTGTAGTAGGTGGAGGCGTTCAGGGTAAGCGCCTGATTGCCCACTACGTTTTCAAATTCCAGGTCAACCGAGCCGGTGGCGGGTTGGTCTTCATCGTCGTCGCAGGAAGCAAAGAGCAGCGACGCGGTAGCCAGGGAGAAAAGCAGGGTAGTAAGCTTCGGAAATTTCATCAACGGAAAACGGTTTCGGGTGGGAAGAACGGGCAGCGCCGCCACACCAAGCTGTACCCGGGAGCAAGCAAGAGGCGGTGCTGCCGCAGCCGTAACCAACGGCTGGCTGGTGCGCGGTTCAGGCCCTAACCAGTGGCGGATGAAATACACCCGGCGTCGGCCGCGACGGGCAGTCGGCTGGCTCAAACCCGGCAAAAAGCAGCGGCGTTGGCCGCAGAACGAGGCCCGCCGGCACCGCGGGGCGGGCAACTGGCACAACGTCGTACTTGATCTTGGCAAAGCCAGCGGCCGGTGTTTTGCCGGTGCCCTCGGTAGCTTTGCGGAGCTGCTTGCGCAAGTGGCACTTGCCGTTGCAGTGCATCTGAGGCCGCGCTTTGTTGATGCAAAACAGCTGCGTGACGCGCTCCTTGTGCACTTGGTAGTCCAAGACCATGACCTCCCGGCTGAACGTTTGCAGCAGGATGAGCACGGAAAGGAAACAAGCCAGCAGGCGTTGCACGGCAGAAGGGGCCAGGGTGGGTGGTATTCAAAGATACAGCGGCAGCCCAGAATTCATTCCGCCGAACCCGCGGAAGAGGGCAAAACGGGCCTAGAACCGCAACAACAACTCGGCCTGTTCGCGCAGTAGTTGCAGGTACAGCGGGTGCGTCAGCTGCCCGTCGTCGGTCAGGTGTTGGTCGATGAAGGGCAGGCGCACGCGCTGGGGCAGCACGGCCGTGCCGAGGTACATAAGCACGTCGGTGAGGTGGCTGAGGGCCAGCAAGCCGCCCTGCCCACCCGACGACAACCCTACCAGCGCCGCCTTTTTGCCCCGAATGCCGCCGGGGTAGGGCAGCCCGTCGATAAAGGCCTTGAGCGCGCCGGGAAACGAGCAGTTGTACTCGGGCACGATGAACACCAACTTGTCGGCGTCGCTGGCTTGCTGGGCGAGGTGGTTGAAGCCGGTGTGCAGGCCCGCGTTGTCGTAAAGCGCCGTGGTCAGAAAATCGGCGGGCAGCTCCACCAAATCCAGAATCTGGTGGGGCGCGGCGTACTCGCGCAGCAGCGCGGCGTAGAGGTTGGCCACGCGCCGGGCGCGGGAGTGGGGCCGGTTGGTACCGGCAACGATGGTTATCATCGGAAGGAGCTGGAAGTCAGAAGCTGGCAGACGGGAACGGAGCGCAGAAAGCAAAAAGGCGAAACGGGGTGCCGTTTCGCCTATTCGGAATCCTGATGGGATAACCGCCCAGCCTTACGCCAGGTTATTCGAGGTAGCCTTGGCAGCCAGGAATTCGCGGTTCAGAATGGCAATGTTTTCCAGCGAAATGCCCACCGGGCACTCGGCCGCGCACGAGCCGATATTGGTGCAGGCACCAAAGCCCTCCTTGTCCATCTGGGCCACCATGTTTTCCACGCGGGTTTTGCGCTCTACCTGGCCTTGCGGCAGCAGGGCCAGCTGGCTCACCTTGGCCGACACGAACAGCATGGCCGAGGCGTTTTTGCACGAGGCCACGCAGGCGCCGCAGCCAATGCAGGTAGCGGCGTCGAAGGCGCGGTCGGCAATCGACTTGGGCACCGGAATTTCATTGGCGTCGGGCACACCACCGGTGTTCACGCTCACGTAGCCACCGGCCTGAATGATACGGTCAAAGGCCGAGCGGTCCACGCTCAGGTCGCGGTTGACGGGGAAAGCCGCGGCGCGCCAGGGTTCCACCACAATCGTGTCGCCGTCCTTGAACTTGCGCATGTGCAGCTGGCAGGTGGTGGTGCCGGGCTCGGGGCCGTGCGCGCGGCCGTTGATGTAGAGGTTGCACGAGCCACAGATGCCTTCGCGGCAGTCGTGGTCGAAGGCTACGGGGTCTTCGCCTTTGTGCAGCAAGTCCTCGTTGAGCACGTCCAGCATCTCCAAGAAGGACATGTCGGGCGAGATATTCTTTACCTGGTAATCTACCAATTGACCATCGGCCGTGCGGTTGCGTTGCCGCCACACTTTCAGCGTCAGGTCCATGGGTTTGGCGTTGGGGTTACTTCCGGCCATATATTTGGGCTGTTGGCTTTTAGCTGTTGGCTGCCGGCTTTTTTCCGTCGATGAGTAGGCGAAGAGCCAACAGTCAACGGCTACAAGCCAGCAGCGAAAGTTTATTTGTAGCTGCGCTGGGTGAGCTTCACGTTTTCGAAGGTCAGCTCTTCCTTGTGGAGGACTTCGGGCACGTTGTCGCCCTGGTATTGCCAGGCGGCTACGTAGGCGTAGTTCTCGTCGTCGCGCAGGGCCTCGCCTTCCGGCGTCTGGTACTCTTCGCGGAAGTGGCCGCCGCAGCTTTCGTTGCGGTTGTAGGCGTCGTCTACCATCAGCTCGCCCAACTCCAGGAAGTCGGCCACGCGGCCGGCTTTTTCCAGGGTCTGGTTCAGCTCTTCGTTCAGGCCGGTCACCTTCAGGTCGCTCCAGAACTCCTTGCGCAGCTGCTGAATGGCTTGCTTGGCGTGTTGCAGGCCTTCGGCGTTGCGGGCCATGCCGCAGTATTCCCACATGATGTGGCCCAGAGCCTTGTGGAACTCGTCGGGCGTGCGCGTGCCGTTGATGCCCATAAAACGTTGCAGCCGCTCGCGTACTTGGGCTTCGGCTTCTTGGAAAGCCGGGTGCTCGGTGGTCACGGGTTTGGGCGGCGTGTTGGCCAGGTAATCCCCAATGGTGTAGGGAATTACGAAGTAGCCATCGGCCAGGCCCTGCATCAGCGCCGAGGCACCGAGGCGGTTGGCGCCGTGGTCGGAGAAGTTGCACTCACCGGTGGCGTACAGGCCGGGCACGTTGGTTTGCAGGTTGTAATCGACCCACAGACCGCCCATGGTGTAGTGCACCGCCGGGTAAATGCGCATGGGCATTTCGTACGGATTCTCGTCGGTGATTTTCTCGTACATGGCAAACAGGTTGCCGTACTTCTGGCTCACCCCTTCCACGCCGATGCGCTGGATGATTTCGCTGAAGTCGAGGAACACCGCCAGGCCCGAAGCCCCTACGCCGCGCCCTTCGTCGCACATCATTTTGGCATTGCGCGAGGCTACGTCGCGCGGCACCAAATTGCCGAAAGCGGGATACTTGCGCTCCAGGAAGTAGTCCCGGTCTTCTTCTTTGATGTCGCTGACGCGGATTTCGCCTTTGCGCAGACGCTCGGCCATTTCCACCGTCTTGGGCACCCACACGCGGCCGTCGTTGCGCAACGACTCCGACATGAGCGTGAGCTTCGACTGGTAGTCGCCCGATACGGGAATACAGGTCGGGTGAATCTGGGTAAAGCAGGGGTTGGCAAACAGGGCGCCCTTTTTGTGGGCACGCCAGGCGGCCGTGGCGTTCGAGTATTTGGCGTTGGTGCTCAAGTAGAACACGTTGCCGTAGCCGCCGGTAGCCAGTACCACGGCGTGGGCCGCGTGCTGCTGAATTTCGCCCGTAATGAGGTTGCGGGTGATGATGCCGCGGGCCTGCCCGTCGACCACCACCAGATCCAGCATTTCGGTGCGGTTGTACATCTTCACCTTGCCGTAGGCAATCTGGCGCATCAGGGCCGAGTAGGCCCCCAGCAGCAGCTGCTGGCCGGTTTGGCCGCGGGCGTAGAACGTGCGCGACACCTGCGCGCCGCCGAACGAGCGGTTGGCCAGCAGGCCGCCGTATTCGCGGGCGAAGGGCACGCCCTGCGCCACGCACTGGTCGATGATGTTCACCGAGACCTGCGCGAGGCGGTACACGTTGGCTTCGCGGGCGCGGTAGTCGCCGCCCTTGATGGTGTCGTAGAACAGGCGGAACACCGAGTCGCCGTCGTTCTGGTAGTTCTTGGCCGCGTTGATGCCGCCCTGCGCTGCAATGGAGTGCGCGCGCCGGGGCGAATCGTGGAAAGAAAACGCCTTTACGTTGTAGCCCAGCTCGGCCAGCGAGGCGGCTGCCGAAGCGCCGGCCAGGCCCGTGCCCACCACAATCACGTCGTACTTCCGCTTGTTGGCGGGGTTCACGAGCTTGACGTTGAACTTATGCTTCTCCCATTTCTCGGCCAAGGGGCCTTCGGGAATTTTGGCATCCAGCTTCATAAGGTGCAAACTGGTTAGGTTACTTGAGGAAGAAGAAGTACAGCGGCATGGCGGCGAAGCCGGCGCACACGATGATGGAGAAGGCGTAGCCGAAGTACGTAATGAACGGGGTGTACTTGCGGTGCGTCAGGCCCAGCGTTTGGAAGGCGCTCTTGAAGCCGTGAATGAGGTGGTAGGCCAGGGCAACCTGCGCCAGCACGTACAAGAGCACGTACCACCACTGCTTGAAAGAGCTGGCTACCAGCGTGTAGAGGTCGTCGTTGCTGTTGATATCCGGGTCCAGGTCGCCGAAGCGGGCCCGGTAAAAGAAGTTGTAGAGGTGCACCAGCAGGAAGATGAGAATGATGGTGCCCAGCAACCCCATGTTGCGCGACTGCCACGGGCTGTTCTGGCCGATGTTGTCTACCTTATACCCCTGCGGACCCCGGGCGGCTTTGTTGCGGCCCGTCAGCGCAATGGCCTCGTAGATGTGAAACACAAATCCCGCCAGCAGCACAAACTCGATGGTGCGGATGACGGGATTGGTGCCCATGAAGTGGGAGTAGATATTAAAAGCGACGCCGCCGTCGTTCTTAAATAACTGGAGGTTACCGATCAGGTGAATCACCAGAAACGAACACAAAAACAAGCCCGTGATGGACATAATGATTTTGCGGCCGATGCTACTGGAAAGCGCGTTACTAAGCCAACTCATAGGGGAACGGAAGGGTGAAAGAAAGGTCGATTGCAGTGGTCAAAGGTACGGGCCGGTCGGCAACGAAACAATTACGCTCAAAACGCCTTTCTTGGACTGAACCAGCCCGGTCTGCTTGTCGTTACAGCACACAGACCAAGTACCCAACCCACTGTATTGGGTTTTTGTTAGGTTGCCTTTCGATTCTTCTCTCAGCAGCTTCTAATCGGCTTACGCGTATGCTGTCTTCTTTACTTCGCCGCCCAACCGGGCCAGGGCTGTGGCCGTGGCTGCTGATGGGCCTTTGGCTGTGGCTGGCTCCCGATGTTGCCCAAGCCACCCACATTCGCGCCGGCGACATTCAGGCCAAGAGCGACACCACCTTGCCGGTGGCCAACCGCAACTCCCGTCGGGTCTTCTTCCGGATGACCCTGTATATGGACCCGACGTCGCAGGCCACCATTCAGGAAACGGACCAAACCATTTATTTCGGCGACGGTACCAAGGCCGAGGTCCGCTTCAGCCGGGAGGCCGATTTGCTGGGTTTTGTGAACGTGCGGCGGCGCACGTACTTCTTCGAGCACATTTATAATGCACCCGGTACCTACGACGTGAGTTGCGTGGGTGAGAACCGCTTCAGCGGGGTAAAGAACATGGCGCGCCCCGACCAGCAGACGTTCTACATCTACTCGAAAGTCACCATCGACCCGTTGCTGGGCGTCAACCGTTCGCCGGTGCTCAGTGCGCCGGCAATTGACCTGGCGGCCATCCAGCAGGTATTCCTGCACAACCCCGCTGCTTCCGACGCCGACGGCGACTCGTTGGCCTTCAAGCTGCGCGTGTGCCAGCAGGCCCGCGGTTCGGTGGAGCAAATCAACAACACGGCCCCCATCAACACGCCCGTGCCCCGGCCGTGCGACGGCTACGAATACCCCAACAGCCAAAGCCCCTCGGTGTCGCCGGGCGGCGTGCAAGTCGCTTACGCGGGTCCGCCAGTGCCCACCGTGGGCGGGCCGGCTACGTTCGACATCGACGTGCGCACCGGTCAGCTGGTGTGGAACTCCCCCAGCACCGTAGGCGACTACAACGTGGCGTTTGTGGTGGAGGAGTGGCGGCGCCGGGCCAACGGCACCCGGTTTCTGATAGGGGAGGTGCTGCGCGACATGCAGATAACCGTGAAAGCCACCGCCAACCTGCGGCCCACGGTGCTCGTGCCGCTGGACACCTGCGTGGTGGCCGGCGACGTGGTGATTGGGAAAATCCGCGCTACCGACCCCAACAACGACTACATTCGGCTGCAGGCCTTTGGGGGAATGCTGCCGCCGGCTACGTTCCGCAAAATCCGGAGCCAGAACCGCCGCGGCAGTGCCCTGGGCGAGTTCCGCTGGACTACTTCCTGCACCGATGTTGCCTCGGAGCCCAAGCTGGTGCTCTTCAAAGCCGAAGACTCTACCGGTACCGGCCAGAGCCAGGTGCCGCTCATCGACGAGCGGGTGTGGCGCATTACGGTAGTAGGCCCGCCGCCGAAGAACGTACGCGCCCAGCGCAGCGGCAACAACGTGCGGTTGACTTGGGACCTATATGGGTGTCAGCTAAACCCCAATGTGACGCTGCACATTTACCGCAAAGAAGGCCCGTCCACGTTTAACCCCGGGCCGTGCGACACGGGCATTCCGGCTTCATCGGGGTACGTGCGAATCTATTCAATTCGGGGCGACTCCCTGTCGTACCTCGACAAGCGTGGCGGGCTGGGTATGGAGCGCGGCAAAACGTATTGTTACCGCATCTACGCCGAGTTTCCGCGGCCGGCTGGCGGGGCCAGCATCGCATCGGCGGAAGCATGCGTAGCGTTTGACGGCCGCCCCGCTGTGCTGCGCAATGTGACTGTAGACCGCACCGACGCCGCCAATGGGCAGATTACCGTGCGTTGGACTACGCCCCGGCCTGGTACCGGCAGCAGCTTCAACGCGCCGCTGGGCTACAAGCTGGAGCGGGCGCAGCAAACCGCGCCTACCTCTTTCCGTACGGTGCGGGTATTGAGTAACCTGACCGATACTGTACTGGTAGACTCGGGCCTCAATACCCTTGACAATACCTATACCTACCGGCTGACTTTTTTCAACAAAGCAACGCCGCAAACACTTGGCTCCGACACAACTACCATCCGGGAGGTGGCGCAGCCGGCATCCAGTGTGCGGCTGCGTGGCCAGCCGGATGCAACGGCCCTCGGCAATGTATTGACGTGGACGCACAACGTGCCGTGGGACAACTCGTTGAGCCCGGCCACTATTTTCCGGCGCGACGCTGCCGGCAACTTCGTAAGCCTAGCCACAGCACCCAATACCAGAACGGGTGGCACCTACACCGACCGCGCCATTCAAGCCGGGCAAACTTACTGCTACTACGTGAGTACCTTGGGCGGCTACAACCAGCCCACGCTGCCCGATAACCTGGTGAACCTGAGCCAGGAACTGTGCGTGCAACCCTCGCCGTGCACGCCGGTGCTGGCGGTGAAAGTCACCAACTGCGACAGTCTCAACGCCAAGCTGTTCAACCTGGGCAACATCCCGCCCGGCACGCGCTACACCAACTTCCTGAGCTGGAAGCTGAACCCGAACAGCCCGCCCGGCTGCAACACCACGGTGGCCTACTACCGCATCTTCGCCCAAAACGAGCCCGAGGGCCCGTTTGTCCTCATCGACTCGACCCAGCAAACGAGCTACGCCAACGGCAACCTGGCCTCGGCAGCCCGCTGCTATCAAGTGCAGGCGGTGAGTGTGAACGGCCAGCGCAGCCCGCTGAGTAATGTGGCCTGCAACGACAACTGCCCGCTGTTCCTGCTGCCCAACATCTTTACCCCGAACGGCGACGGGACCAACGACAAGTTCATGCCCAAAGTGGCTAGCCCGGTGCAGCGCGCCAACGTGCAGATTTTCAACCGCTGGGGCGTGCGCGTATACGAAGGCCAGGCCAATCCCGCTACCCTCATCCTCTGGGACGGTGGCGGCGTGAAAGGCGGCGAAGGGCTGGATAGCGGCTCCCGCGTGTCGGATGGTCTCTACTACTACCTGATCGAAGTGGATTTTGCCGACCTGGCCAAAACCCACAAAACCTTCAAAGGCTGGGTGGAAGTAACCCGGTAGAATTATTGGTCAAGGAACCGGTCGGAACGGCTGCCCTAGCAGGGCGGCCGTTTCTGTTTACCGGTAAAATCAACTGCAGAAGGACTGCCCACGTACCCTGGGACCGGGCTATTTCCGCTGATTTCCGCACCTTGCGCCTGTTTGGCGCCGTCGGTTCAGTGCGAAGCGGCGGCGCTACGTTCCCTGTCAATCCCCTCACTACTACCCCATGAAAGCCGTCATTTTCCCCGGCCAAGGCAGTCAGTTTCCCGGCATGGGCCGCGAGCTGTACCAGCAACACCCCGAAGCCCAACGCCTGATGGTGCAAGCCAACGACATCCTGGGTTTCTCGCTCACCGACATCATGTTCTCGGGCTCCGACGAAGACCTGCGCCGCACCGACGTCACCCAGCCCGCCATTTTCCTGCATTCTGTGGCGCTGTTCAGCACCCTGCCCGACCTGCGCCCCGATATGGTGGCCGGTCATTCGCTCGGTGAGTTTTCGGCCCTGGTAGCGGCCGGCGTGCTGCAGTTCGACGACGCCCTGCGCCTCGTGGCGCAGCGGGCCCAGGCCATGCAGGCCGCCTGCCAGGAGCAGCCCGGTACCATGGCCGCCATCCTCGGTCTCGACGACGCCACGGTAGAGCGTATTTGCCAGGAAATTACCCAGCAAGGCAATGTGGTGGTGGCCGCCAACTACAACTGCCCCGGCCAACTCGTTATCAGCGGTTCGCAAGCGGGCATCGAGCAAGCCTGCGAAGCCCTGAAAGCCGCCGGGGCCAAGCGGGCCCTGCCGCTGCCGGTAGGCGGCGCCTTCCACTCGCCGCTGATGCAGTCGGCCGAGGCGGCGCTGGCCCAGGCCATTGAGCGCACCACCTTCAGCCCCGGCCGCTGCCCGGTGTACCAAAACGTGGACGCCGCCCCCCACACCAACCCCGACGAGATTCGCCAGAACCTGGTGCGCCAACTCACGGCCCCGGTCCGGTGGACGCAGAGCGTGCAGCGCATGGCTCAGGACGGCGCAACGGAGTTTGTAGAGTGCGGCCCCGGCAAAGTGTTGCAAGGGTTGGTGAAAAAGATTGCTCCGCAGGCTGCCGCGGCTTCGGCCGTGTAGCCTCAGACACAGCTACTGGAACGGCAGCCAACCTGGAGCCGTTGGGCGAGCCTGTGCATTTCAAGCCGGTGGTTTCCTTTGCTGGAGGCCGCCGGCTTTTTGCGTTTTAGCCGCATTGCAGATAACTCGGATGGAAGAGTATATTTGATAGTTGGCCCCGGGAGTTTAGCCGGGGCTGCGTCGTGGCCGCACTCGCCCTAAACCCCGCTTCTATATGCCTGCAATTCTACCCGGTTACGAGTACGACATATTTATCAGCTACCGGCACAACGACAACCTGTTTGATGGGTGGGTAACGGAGTTCGTGAACCGCCTTCAGGAAGAGCTGGCAGCCACCCTAAAAGACCGCCTGAGCATTTACTTCGACCGCAACCTGAAAGACGGTTTGGGCGACACGCACCACGTGGACGAAAGCCTGCGCCACCGCGTAAAAGCCCTCATTCTCATACCGCTGATTTCGCAGACGTACTGCGACACCGAGCGGTATTCGTGGAAACACGAGTTTCTGCCGTTCAAGCAGCAGGCCAGTACCGATGCCCTGGGCATGTACCTGCGGCTGCCGAGCGGCAACATGGGTTGTCGGATTCTGCCGCTGCGCATCCATCAGATTGACGCCGAAGACGTGCAACTGCTGGAGCAGGAGTTGAACGGGCACCTGCGCAGCATCGATTTCATCTACGAAGGACTCGGCGTAAACCGCCCGCTGCGCCTGAAAGACGACGAATTGCCGACCCCCGGACAGACGCTGTACCGCAACCAGATCAACAAGGTGGCCAACGCCATCAAGGAGTTGATTGCCGGTATCAAGCAGGCGCATAATGCAGCCGTACCGGCCGCTCCGGTGTTTACGCGCTCGGCAACGCCCACGCCGTCGTTCACGGCCCCGCCCTCCGTAGCTACCCCCGCCGCTGATGCGCCGTTGGTTTTTCTGCCCTGGACGGCAAAGGAATTGAATGCGAAACGCGAAGAGCTGGCCTTGATTTGCACCAAAGCCGGCCTCAAGGTGACGCCCTCAACCGACTGTCCGCTCGACGAAGACGAGTTTCGGGCGCGTACCCGGGAGGCTTTGGCCGCGGCCACTTGTGCCGTGCACATTCTGGGCAGCGACTTCGGCCGCCGTTTCGAGGACAACGAAGACCAATCGTTTCCCCAATATGCTTACGACCAAGCCTGCCTGTTGGCCGACGCACAGCCGGGATTCAAGCAGTTCGTGTGGTTTTGCCCCACCGAAGGCATGGCGCTACGGGCTGCACAGGAGGAACTGATCGGCCGGATTCGGAACGAATTGACCGAAAACCGCACGTTTTCGAGCGTGCCCACCGCCATGCAGTTTGTGGAAGATCTGCGCAGTCAGTTGCAGCTGGTGCCGCCCGCTCCCTTAACCATCGACAAAGACACGGACATCTTTTTTGTGTACAACCAGCAGGACCTGGAAGAAGCCACGGCCATTACCGACCGGCTCAGCGAGGAATTTCCGCTGGAGCTGCTCACCATCGAGCCCGATAGTGAGGACCTCTACAAGAACATTACTGTCGATACCATTCCGCGCAGCAAGCTGGCGGTGGTGTATTTCAAATACAGCGCCGACTGGGCCCTGCCCTTTGTGAAGCAGGTATGGCGCCTGGTGGGCGGGGCGGCTTCCACCACGCCTATTTTGCTGCTGGGCGAAGACGACCCCGCCATGAACCGCATGCGGGTGTTTAAGGCGCCGCGCGTTACCTCGTCGGTGTTGGCGCACCAGCGCATCAGCGAAGAAATTCGCCGGGTGTATCTCCAACTTCAGAACCTCAATTAATGAGCACGTCTGCTGCTGGCTGGTCGCCGACGGGAACGGCGACGGGAGTGGATGCGCCCGTATGCCCATACACCGGCTTGCGCACGTTCACCGAGGACGAGGCCATCTACTTCCGGGGGCGCGAAAGCCACATCGAGCGGTGCATCGAAGCGCTGGCCGACCAGCATTTCATCATGATTACGGGCGCCTCCGGCGACGGGAAGTCCTCGTTGGTGTTTGCCGGGGTGCTGCCCGAAATCCGGGCCGGCTTCTTTCGCTCGAAGTACAGCAACTGGACCGTTTGCACGTTTCGACCCGAGCGCAACCCGTTGCATCAGATGGCCCGCGCGGTAGCCGAAGGCCTGCAGCTCGGCAGCAGCGTGGAGGCCGTCGAAACCGAGTTGGGGCAGGGTTTTTCCTCGCTGGTTCAGCTCTACCAGAACTCGGCACTGTGCCCGCCCGAAGCAGCTGCCGACGAGCACCTGACGGATGCGGAAAAACGGCGGCGACGGGTAGAATCGGCCAACCTGCTGGTGGTGGTCGATCAGTTTGAGGAGTTTTTCACCAACGCCGAAAACTACGACGGCGATACGCCCAACCTCGGTGCTCAAACCGTGGTAAACCTGCTGCTGGAAACCGCGCGTCTGGCCCGGGAGCAGAAGCTGCCGATCTACATCGTGTGCACCATGCGCTCCGACTACATCGGGCAGTGCGCCGATTTCCGCGGCTTGGTCGAGTTGATAGGAGAGAGTCAGTACTTCGTGCCCCGGCTGTTGCGCCACGAGTTTGTGGAAGTCATCAAGGAGCCGGCGCTGCTGAGCGGCAACCGCATTGCCGACCGCTTGGTGCAGCGCCTCGTGAACGACAACCGCGACGGGCGCGACCAGCTGCCGGTGCTGCAGCACGCCCTCTACCAAATCTGGCTGGCGGCCGATAGCGGGCGGGAGGAAATGGACCTGCTCCATTACGCCATGGTGGGGGGCATGCCGGGGAAAGAGCTGCCCTGGCGGCAGGAGCCGCGGTTCAAAGAGTGGCGCAATACGTTGTCGGTGCAGCAGCAGCAATTTTTGCTGGCCGAGCCGTCGCTGCACAACGTGCTCGACGCACACGCCAACCAACTGTACGCCTCGGCCGGGACGGAGTACAACGCCCGCTTCGCGCCGCCGTTGCCGGAAGGGGTAGCGCAGCACATCATCGAGCAAACGTTTCGGTGCCTGACCAAGGTAGATGCCAGCCGGGTGGTTCGCAACCGCATGACGGGGGCTGAAATCACGGCCATTATCAACGACCCGGCTATTACCTGGCCCGTGGTGTGCCGGGTGCTCATCCCATTTCGCCGGCCCGGCAACACCTTTATTTCGCCCTTCATTGCCGAGGGCGGAGACGAGACGGAGTGCCTGCCCGAAGAAACCGTACTCGACATTACGCACGAAAGCCTCATTCGCAACTGGAACCTGCTCAAGCAGTGGGCCCGCGAAGAAGCCGAGGACGTAACGACCGTACACGACTTAGCCGCCCAGGCCCAGCGCTGGCACACCAACGGCGAAGCCACGGGCTTTCTGCTGCCCATTGGGCCGTACACGTATTTTGCGCAGTGGTTTGAGCGGAAGCGGCCCAATGCCAAGTGGCTCGCCTACTACGTGGAAGGCAGCGCCGATACCGAACGGCGCGAAGACAAGGCGGCCGCGAAATTCAACGTGCTGCACCGGTTCCTGGAAACCAGCCGCCGCAACATGCGCGCCTCGCTGCTTATTGCCCGCTACGGTGCCGGCCGGCTAGCGGCGGCGGCGGCGGCCGTGGTGGGGCTGGTATGCGGCCTGTATGTATACCAGCAGTGGCGCGTCCGGCAAGCCGACTACGTTGCCTATTCGGTCGTGACCGACCGGTTGCCGGCACTGCACTCGTCGTACGTCGACGTATCGACCAAGGCCGATATGCTGATCAACACGCACCGGTTGCGCAACGACATCTACACACCGTGGCTTCAACTTCCGGATACGGCCCGGTATGGATTTTCGCAACTGCTAAACAACCTCGCCAACGATACGCTGGCGCTGGATATCGAGCTGCAAATGTTCGCCAATGTCCGGACGGTCGATTATGCCCAGGTGCCCCGGCAAAACCCGCTGGCACTCCCGGTTTTGCTTGATATCGACCAGCGCATAGCCCAAACCCAGGTATTCGACAGCGCCAGCATCGGCAAGCCGGTATCGGAGCGCCAACGGCGCATTGCGTTTCTGGCGGCGCGCTACGTCATGGCGTGCGCTTTTTATTTGAACAACACCGAAGACCTCGTGGTGCGCAAAACCCGCGCGCGGTACCTGAAGCTGTTGCATCGGTATTTGCAGCAGGAACTGGCCCAGGTGCCCCAGCTAGCACCGCGAGCCGCAGAGCTCATGTACTGCATTCGGGTGCTGTTGTCGCAAGGGAAATTTACCCGGCAGGAACTGTTTTTCCTGGACAAGCTGAACCCATACGTGGCTGCCAACCGCCCGTATTTCAACCATTTCTTCCCTAGCAAGGACCTCGTTTACCAGGACAATAGCAAAATTCAGCATGCGGGTGGGTACTTGGTATATGCCGGCATTGCAACCGCCTTGCATCAGGAGTCCAATCTGCTGAGGTCGTTGGATTCGGTGCGGGTGCACAGTACGCCTGGCGCCTACGCCAACAGTGGCAACAGCGTGTTGCCACTGCTCATCAAGCACGGGGCACTCACGGAGGCCAACGTTCTTCCGGTCCTGAAAAAATGTGCCGCCGCCACGCAGTCGCCTCTGGCTCTTTCTTATTCCGTACTGGTGTACCACTTGCTAAGCACGCGGCCTACCGAATTGGTGTTGCAGCCGCTGACCTCGGCAAGCAGGGGCCGTATGCCGGCTGATATCAACGCGGACTTGGCTAGCTTCAGCATCGGCCCGACCGAGCGCGAGAAAACCTGGCGGGTATTGGCCGCCACGAAAAACCGTATTGCCGCCGAACCCGGTTTCTTGGGCGAAGACAACAAGATCAGTGCTACTGCTACCCAGAGCTTTGCCGATGCCTTCTTTTACAAGATGCGCGGTATTTATCTGCAGCGTTTCCTGCGGGAGCAGGAAGCCAGCACCGAAGCATTTCGCCAGTTCAGCGGCCACTTCGCCAATTTCAATGCGGCGGGCGGCGACGCCTTGACCGTTAATGGCCTACCGTGGTCGTTGATGGGCACTTACGGCGGAATCTGGTTTGGCTCTTCGGACGAGCAGGACGCAACAGATTTTTTGTTAAGCCTGAACCAGCCGTACACCGCGTCGTACAGCTCGTTTCTGATTACGGATTTTACCCCTTTTTTCACCTACCTGCTCGGCTACGCAGCTACGCAGCCCCAGGGCGGGAAAAACTTGGTAGAACACTTGGAGCGTGCAGCCTACGCCGATGCCGCCCTGCCTTTTGCAAAGTCGTTCGAACGCCACCCGGAATTGAAGTTTGATGCTTACGCGCGTGACACGCGCTACGCGCCTAACGCAACCTGGCTGCTGCAACTTAACGCCCGTCATAGCTCGTCGGCCGCGGCGGCCAAGCGTACCGAGTTTTTGCGCTACGTAATAGAATGCCGGCTCAACCTGACGCCTTTGCTGGGCGCCCAGGTGAAACAATACGTGGTGCCTACGGCCCGAAAGCTTTTGGCCGCAGGGCCCAGTGAATACCAGACCGCATTGGAAGTCGGATTGATTGATTTGGCCGTGGAACTGGTGTTGCACAACCGCATAACCGAGGCCATGTACTTGGTCAATTCGCTGCCCGGTAAACTCAAAACCATGGCTAGCATTCGGGTGGGCGAGCAAATGGCCCTGCAGCAAAACACCGAGCAGGCGGAGCTACTAGCGCCTTTCGTGCGCCGATACGACGCTCAGGTCAGGCAAGATCCGCGGCTAGGTGCTCCCAACGCCGTGATGGTGCTGAGCTGGCTGGGCAATGTGCTGCCCGAGCAAAAACTAGCGGCCCGAAGCGCCGACGCCGCCAACTTTATTGTGAAAGAGGGCTTCGAACGGGTTATGACCGATGGCGTGCGACGAACCTTAGTGGGGCAGGTGCTGGCCGATGAGCCGTGGCGAGCATGGAAAGCGGTTCCTGCTTTTCTGGCCGAAGACCGCATGCAACGGTATTGCAACAGCATTCTGCAAGCAGTGGCTACCGAGAACCAAAGAAGACCATACTACTCGGGCTGGAAGGAGTACGACGAAAACGGCTTGCTGGCTCCGCGCTATTATATCGGCAATCTTCAGTAGCTAGCTCAGCCGCTGGGTTTCCCAGTCCTGCGTCTGCGACAACAAAATGCGCTCTACCTCTTGCACGTGGCTTTGTAGGGTGGTGCCGTTGTCCAGAACGGTAGGGTTGGGCAGCAAAACGCTCAGTTGGTGTTCCATGCGCTGGTAGCGGTTGAGCAAATATTCCACGTTCTCGACTTCAATGTAGGCTTTGAACAAGCCGATAATTGAAATGAGAATGACGAACAGGTTGAACTCGCTCAGCGTTTCGGCCAGCACCGGCGTAGCAATATGGGGGTAAAGAATAGCCACCGCTCGGCCTATGGCCCACGCTATAGCCAGCAGCAGCAGCACAACAACAAGCTGCTTGTGGCGGCGCAGGCGCTGGGCTAGCCGCCGGGTCCGGCTGGCGAAATAGCGGTGCTGCTCAATCACGCGGTTGGTATGGTAGAGCTGGGCTTGCTGCGCCAGCGGCAGTTGCACAAACTTTGCTTTGTCGGAGGTCAGCGAGTCTTGGCCAACTGCGTCCACAAACCCGGCCGCCACATCGTCGGTGGTTAGCTGCTGCTGAAAGCGTTGCCATTGCGCCTCGGTATAGCCCGTGTCGCCGCTGGCCGGGGCCACATCGAAGAGGTAAAACCACGCCTCGCTTTTCACCCGTTCGGCCTTGGCCCGCAGGCGCGTCCAGTACCCGAAGCGGGACTTGTGCTGGATGTGGTAGAATATCTCATAGAGCGCGCCCACCACGCTGATGAGGATGACGAAGAGCTTAACCCACTTGTGCCATTCCGGGCGAAACAGCAAGGGACTTACTTCTTTCAGCTCGGCCAGCACCCCGATAATGCCCAGTACCAGCAGCGACCGTACGTACGAGCCGCGCCATGTGCGTTGGGCATTGTTGGCGGCTTGGTCCAGCACGGCGTACAGGGGAACGTGTTGCTCCGGAGACATGCGTATCTATTAGGCCGTGAGGGTTGGACTAAGGTTGAGAACCGGAATGTGCTCCTGGTGCAACAGATCCAGAAATTGAGTGCTTCCGCCGGGCAGCGAAGCCTGATCTTCCTGCACAAATACCAGCGCCTGCACCAGCGCATGGTCAGCCGCCGCTACCAGCCGGGCATGATCGAGCATGGCGTGGTTGCACTGCTCAAACTGGTCATCGGCGGGGTTGTAGTAGGCCTCCGACGTAAAGCACACCTGTGCGGCGTAAGCCAATGCAGCGTGCAACAGGCTTTCCCAAGGGGTACGGTCGGCGTCGGACTTCAGGTACGAAACCGATTCGGCAATGAAATCGGGCAGGCGGAAAGGTAGAAAAACATGCAGCGGAATGCCTTTGCTCATGCACGCTTGCGCAAACAACAAGTCGCTGCCCGCCGCCAGGCTGCACACCCCGGCCCGAATAGGCTCCGTTGCCTGGAGGTCGTCGAGGGTGCTCGACAGGCGCTCCAGTACGACAGGCACCAACTCGGGGGGGAAGCGTGGCGTGGCACGGCCGAGCCAGTCCAACCGATGGCCGGTGAATAACAAGACTGACATGAACGGGAGGACGTGCTGTAAAAAATAGGGCGGCAATGGACCCTGCGAAATAACAACTTAAATAAGTCTGGGCAATTCGTATTGGACATTGCGAGCTGGCCAACAAGCCCTGCTACAGATCCCCCAGCCACGGCTCCACCGGCAACGTATCGGGGCAGTTGGCCAGCAACTGTTGCACTGATTGGTTTAACGTCGGGTGCATTACGTTCGGCGCCAAATCGGCGAGGGGCACCAGGGCAAAGCGGCGGTTGGGTAGGCGCGGGTGCGGCAGCACAAGGCGCGGCTGGTCCAGCACCACCTCGTCGTAGAGCAGGATATCCACGTCGAGGGTGCGCGGGCCCCACAGTTCCTCCCGTTCGCGGCCCGCTTCCTGCTCTACTTGCTGGCAGGCGCCGAGCAGGGCCTCTGGCGAAAGGGCCGTGCTGAACTGCACGGCTTGGTTGAGAAACGCGGGCTGCGCCTCGAAGCCCCAAGCGGCGGTTTCGTACACCGACGACACGGCCACGATTTTGCCGGCCTGTTCGGCCAGGGCCACCAAGGCGCGGTGCAGCGTAGCCACTCGGTCGCCGAGGTTGGAGCCCAGTAATAGGTAGGCCGTGTGGTTCATGCTAGACTATACGGTCGAAAAAAGCCAAAGTGTCGTCGGCCACGGTTTGGGCCAGGGGGGGCAGCGCGGTATCGGGCCACGGGTGCGCGCCCCCAAACATATGGCCGGCGCCCGGCAAAATGCGCAGCTCGGTATCGGGTTTCAGCTCCCGAAACAGCTGGGCCTTTTGCACCGGCAGGGTTTCGTCGTCGTCGCCGTGAATGACCAGCAGGGGCTGCCGGAGCTTGCGGCGCACCTTATGCGGGATGTCGAGGCGCAGGCGGTTGGCGTGGTAGTCTTCCACAATCTGGTAATAAAGCGGCAACTGCTGCTTGGTACGGGCATTTTCCACGTGCCACACGCCGGTTTGCTGCCAGTGCTGCATCATTTCCTCGGGCCAGCCGGGGTTTACGTTGGTGATAGGCGCCCAAGCCGCCACGGCCTTCACGCGGGCGTCTTCGGCGGCCTTCAGGATGGCCAGGCCCCCGCCGCGGCTGTGGCCGACCAGAAACAAGCGCGACAAATCCATTTCGGAGGCCGGTACCGGCGTGGCATTGGGCTGGTGCAGGGCATCAAGCAGGCAGCCGATGTCGTCGAGCTCGATGCTGAAGTTGTTGCGGCCGAACGCGTCGAGGTCTTCCAAGTCGCCGGTGCCGCCCACCACCACGCCGTTGTGGGAGAGGTCGAGCTTCACAAACACGTAGCCCTGCCGGGCAAAGAAGTCGGCCAGCACATTGAAGTGGCCCCAGTCTTTGAAGCCCTTGAACCCGTGCACAAACACCACCACGGGCTTGGCTTGGCCGTTGGGCAGGAAGCGGGCATCGGCGGCAAAGGCGCGGGTATGGTGCGCGGGCGTCAGCAGGAAATCGAGGCGAGTAGGATCAGCGGAAGCAACCATATGGGCAAGTGTAGGAGAGGCTGGCAAGTGGCGGAAGCAGTAGCTGTGGCTACAGAAAGCAATACGTAACTACAAACAACAGCAGCCGGTACACGTTGATGAGCAGCCAGAAAAAACCGATGCCCACGGCCAAACCACGCGCTGCGGCCGCGAGCTTGCCGCTGCCGTAGGTGCGCCGCAGCAGCGCCGCCGACCATACCGCAATGCTGAGCGTGATGATGCTGGTGGCCACCAGGTCGCGGTTGCCGAAACCCAGGGGATGCGAGGCAAAGCGGTTGATCAGCCAGATCAGGAGCGTGCCCGGCGGAATCATCACCAGCTCTACCAGCAGAATCTGGCTGATGAGGTGCGTCGCCGTGACGACGTGCTCCAGAAAATAGCGCCGCCGCCGCCAAAACAGGGCCGTCAGCAACACCGCCAATAGCGGAATGAAGGCGAAAATCAGCGTTTTCGACAGCACGTTGGCCGAGGCGTTGAACTGCTCGGCCAGCTGCTCGACGGTGGTGCCGCGCCGCTCGGCCAGTCCCCGCATGCGCTCGGCCGCCCAGTTCCCGTACCAGTTGTCGACGTGGTAGCGCCAGGGCGTGTTAAAAATCTGCAGCTTCAGCCGGTGGGCCGCAAACACGAACACCACGTTGACGACCAGAAACAGCTGCAGCGGCTTGGGCCAGGGCACCCGCCGGCCCGCCAGCACGTCGGCCGTCATGCGGCCGGGGTGGCGCAGCAGGTCCCAGGCGCCCTTCACCACCTTAAAATCGAAGTGCGTGGAGGTGTCCACGGCGTGCTCCAGGAAATGAGCAAGGGAATAGTCGTGGTGGTCGAGGCGCTTTTCGCCGCAGGCATGGCAGAAAGTGCCCTGGAGCGGCGTGTGGCAGGTAACGCACTGCGTGGTGGTTGCGGGCGGGGCAAGCGTGGCAGACACGGCAGAAAGACGGTGGGTGAGAGCAGCGTAAAGCTAAAAGAATGTGGCCGCCGCCGAATCCCGTCCGAACAAAAACCGCCGCCGCGTGCGTATCATTGCGCCGCCCTTAGCCACCGCATGAAGTTTTCGCTGGACGATATACAGGCCCCCATTGCGGCCGAGATGCAGGAATTCGAACAGAAATTCCGGCAGTCCATGCAAACGCGGGTGTTGCTGCTCGACAAAATCATGGGCTACATCATCAAGCGCAAAGGCAAGCAGCTGCGCCCGATGTTCGTGTTTCTGACGGCCCATACCGTGTCCACGAGCCCTGCCGGCCCATTGCCCGAGGCCACGTTTCGCGGCGCGGCCCTCATCGAGCTGCTGCACACGGCCACGCTCGTGCACGACGATGTGGTGGACGAGTCGAACTACCGCCGGGGCTTCTTTTCCATCAACGCGCTCTGGAAAAACAAGATTGCCGTGCTCGTGGGCGACTATCTACTGTCCCGCGGGATGGCGCTGGCGCTGGAAAACGACGACTTTGAGCTGCTCAAAATCGTGAACAACGCCGTGCGCGAGCTGAGCGAAGGCGAGTTGCTGCAAATCGAAAAAGCCCGCCGCCTCGACATCACCGAGGACGTGTACTTCGACATCATCCGCCAGAAAACGGCTTCGCTCATTGCCTCCTGCACGGCCGTGGGCGCCGCTTCGGCCGGCGCCGACAAGGCCACCGTGGAACGGGCCCGGCTCTTCGGCGAGAAAGTGGGCATGGCCTTCCAGATCAAGGACGACTTGTTCGACTTCGGCACCGACGAAATTGGCAAGCCCGTGGGCATCGACATCAAGGAAAAAAAGATGACGCTGCCCCTGATTTACGCCTTGAGCCAGGCGTCGTGGCTGAAAAAGCGCCGCATTATCTACAACGTGCAGAACAACGACGGCCGCGCCGACCGCGTGCAGGCCGTCATCGAGTTTGTGAAGCAGTCGGGCGGGCTCGACTATGCCGTGCAGCGCATGAAGCAGTACCGCGACGAGGCCCTGGAAATCCTGCACACGTTTCCTGCTTCGCCCGCCCGCACCTCGCTCCAGCAGCTGATCGACTACACTATTGAGCGTGAAAAGTAGCAGAATCGCCCTGCTTTTATATTGCTGAATTATAGCTATTTGATTGGGTGAAAGGCGCCTCTGTGCGTTAGCGGGCAGCCGGCCATGCAACCGCGGCTTTGCGTGGTGTCTCGTACAAAGGAGGCCGGCCCGCCGGCGTGCTTTTCGCTGATTTCGTTCACGTAACCTTCGTTTGCTATGAACCTTACGCTACTCCGCACCGCCACCGTGGCTGTGGCCAGCGCCGCGCTGCTCACGGCCTGCCACAAGGAAACCGCGGCGCCGGCCGAGGCCGACAACGCGCCCAACCTGCGGCCACTCACCACGCAGGAAACCAAGACCGTAGGCAGCGCCAACGACTTCGCGTTCCGCTCATTTGGCCGTATCCAGGCCGCCGCACCGGCCGACAACGTGTTCATCTCGCCGCTGAGCATTTCGGCCGCCCTCACCATGACATACAACGGCGCCGATGGTTCGACCAAAACCGCCATCCGCGAGACGTTGGGCTTTGCCCCGCTCACCGACGACGAAATCAACGAATCGTACCAGAGTCTGGTGAGGCTGCTCTCGGGCATCGACCGCACGGTGACGTTTACCTCGGCCAACAGCCTCTGGCACAGCCAACGGTACCAACTGCAGGCGCCCTTCATCCAGAAAAACACCACCTACTTCGACGCGAAGGTGCAGGGCCTGAATTTTAGCGACGCAGCCGGTTCCTTGTCTGCCATCAACGGCTGGGTAGAGCAGAAAACCAACGGCAAGATCAAGGACTTGGTGAAGGAAGTGACGCCTTCGCACGTGCTGTTCCTGATCAACGCCATTTACTTCAAAGGCAGCTGGACTACGGGCTTCGACAAGCAGCTCACGCGCACGGCCAACTTCACGTTGCCCAGCGGCAGCTTCAAGCCGGTGGACATGATGCTGCTGCGCAACGGCCAGTACGCCTACTACCAGGATGCCACCAAGCAAGTGGTGGACCTGCCCTACGGCAACCGCCAGTACAGCATGACGCTGGTGCTGCCCAAAGGCACTGCCACGGTGCAAGACATAGCCCGCGACCTGAGCAGCCAAAACCTGAGCGCCTGGCTGGGCGCGGCCAGCACCAGCAGCCTCGATTTGTACCTGCCCAAGTTCCGGATGGAGTACGAAATCAAGCTCAACGAAACCCTGAAGCAGTTGGGCATGGGCGTGGCCTTCACGGGCCAGGCCAATTTCAGCCGCATGCTGGTGGGGCAGGATAACCTGGCCATCAGCGAGGTGATGCACAAGTCGTTTGTGGACGTGGACGAAAGCGGCACGGAAGCCGCGGCGGCCACGTCGGTGGGCATCGTTACCACGTCGGTGCCGCCCAGCGTGCGTTTCGACCGGCCGTTCGTGTTTCTGATTCGCGAGAAGTCGTCCAACGCCATCCTGTTCATCGGCCAGCTCACCAATCCGTAAGCCGAATCCGTTGCGGGCAAATCAAACGCCCCGGCGCCGATCTGTTGCAGAACGGCGCCGGGGCGTTTAGCGTGCTGGGGCTGGTCAGGCGGCTAGTGCTGCTCGGCGGGCGGCACCTGGTAGCTCACCTTGTCGGGCGCCACGTCCGACACGTCGAAGGTCACGCCGTCGAAGGTGCTCTTGATGGTAATTTCGTGCGTCATGTCGCAGCCCGGGCATTTGATTTCCTCGGTTTCGAACTGCCCATCGTCTTCGGTGGAATTGGCCAGGTGGTCGGCGGCCGGAATGCCGATGAGGTCGGTGAATACCTCCGTCTGGCACTTATTGCACTCAAACTTGAGGCCGACGGTGTGGCCCTGCAAGTCGGTGAGAGCGGCGGGCGAGTTGGGTTTCTGCTGAATCCACATACGGGAGCGGGGTTTGGTTGGGAAGAAAGAACGCGGCGAACAAGCCGGCCTGCGGCGAAGCTGCGGGCCGTGTACGGGCATACGCACGGCGCCGCGAAAAGGGTAGCGCCCCGGGCCTTCGGCCGCTGTTCTCGGGGCGCAGCCGTTGGCGGCGTGCCGGGCATGAAGTACTTTCAAGGCCGGTATTACCGCATTTTGCTATGTCTGCTGCTTCGCCCGCTATTACTCCGTTGCCGCGCGTGCCACGCCTGGTTTCGTTTCGCAACTCCGTCGCCCTGGCCGGCAACCCCATCCCGGTTATGAACGCCTACCTCGATGCGTACGGCGACACGGTGAGCCTGTATCTGGGCGGCGTGCGGCCCATGCTGCTCACCCGCGACCCGGGCCTGATGCAGCACATCCTGCAGAGAAACCACCGCAACTACCCCAAGTCGGAGTTGTCGCACGGCATTGCGCGCTACCTCGGCCAGGGCCTGCTCACCTCCGAGGGCAGCTACTGGCTGCAGCAGCGCCGTCTCATTCAGCCCGGCTTCCACCGCCAGCGCCTCGCGGCCCTCACCGATTTGATGCTGGGCGTCATCGAGGAAAGCCTAGAGCCGCTGGCCGCGCAGGCGGCCCGGCAGGGCGGCAGCGTGACAGTGGAAGTGCACGAGCTGATGACGGCCACTGCGTTTCGCATCATGGCCCGCTCGGTGTTCAGCACCAGCATGAGCGAGGCCGAGCTGCAGCGCCTGGCCGAGCTGCTGACGCTCAATCAGGCGTTTTACGTGCGCACTGTGCGCCAGCCCTACCTGCGCCCCTGGCTGCAGCTGAGCGGCCAATACCGCCACCACGACCGGCTGGCCACCGAAATGCGCGGCCTCGTGCGGCACTATATTCAGCAGCGCCAACAAGCCCAGGCCGCCGGCGCCCCCGCGCCCAACGACCTGCTGCAAATGCTGCTCGACGCCCGCTACGAAGACACCGGGGAGCCCATGACCGAGGAGCAGGTGCTCGACGAAGCCGCCATTTTGCTGGTGGCCGGCCACGAAACTTCCGCCAACGCCCTGTCTTGGCTGTGGTACCTGCTGGCCCGCCACCCCGCCGAAGCCGCCCGCGTGCGCGCCGAGCTGCAGGCCGTGCTCGGCGACCGAAGCCCCGGCTTTGCCGACTTGCCCGCGCTGCCCTACTCGATGCAGGTGCTGCAGGAAACCCTGCGCCTGTACCCGCCCGCCTGGATTATGGACCGCGTGGCCCAGCACGACGACGACTACAACGGTCTGCCGCTGCCCAAAGGCACCCTGATTTCCGCCTACGTGTACGGGGCCCACCACTTGCCCCGGCTTTGGGAGGAGCCCGAAGCTTTCCGGCCGGCGCGCTTCGGCAAAGACAACCCGCGCGAGCAACCCGCCTACGCCTATCTGCCCTTCGGCGGTGGGCCGCGCCAGTGCATCGGCAACCAGTTTGCCCTCACCGAAATGCAACTGGTGCTCCTCGAAACCCTGCGCCGCTTCGACGTGGAACTGCTCGACGACGCGCATCCCGGCCTGCGGCCGCTCATCACCCTGCGCCCGCGCAACCCCATTCGGCTGCGGTTTCGGCTGCTCCGTGGGTAGGGGGTATTACACTGCCTGTGCCACAGGTGTTTGCAGCGAAGCCCCTGAAACTCGCACCTTTGTGGTGGCCGCGCTTCGGGCATGCCACCGAGGCCGCCATTCTGCTGCCCTTCGTTGCCATTGCATGACCATCCCTTCCACCACCGGGCCCCTGCCGCAGTCGTTGCCCGCGGCCCACGCCGAAATAGAGGCCTTGCGCACCGCCTTAGCCGAGCAGCTGGCTTTGGCCCGCATTCCAACGCAGAACCCCAACCCGGTTTACCGCTTAGGTCCTAACGAGCAGCGGCTGTTTGCCAATCCGGCGGCCGAAAAGCTGGCCGCCGAACTCCGCCCCGCCGATCTGGCGGCCGGTCGGGCGCAGGCGTTTGGGTGGGCCATGGAAGCCCTGACCACCGGCGAAAACATGCAGCGCCAGTTGCAGGTGGGCGAACGGTTTTTTGCGGCGCACATCGTGCCGTTTCCGGCCGAGCAGTACGTGAACATGTACCTGACGGAGCAAACGGCCCTGGTAGTAGCACAGCGGGAGCAAGCAGCCCAACAGACCTTTACCCAACAGGTGCTCGATGCAGTGCCGGTGCTGGTGTACGTGCGCGATGCGGCCGGCAACTACGTGTTTCAGAATGCCACCACCCGGCAGCTGGGCGAGCAACTCGCCACCAGCACCCCCACGCCCGAAGTAGCCGCGCAGCAAGCCCAGCAATTGGCGCACTACGATGCCGTGGATGCGCAGGTGCTGGCCAGCGGCCGGCAGCTGGTGGTGGAAGACGAAATGACCTTGCCCACCGGCGAAACCCGCTGCCTGCACACCATCAAGCAGCCCCTGCACTGGGGCAACGGTGCCGCGCACGTGCTGGGCGTGAGTGCCGACGTGACGGACCTGAAGCGCGCTACGGAAGCCGCCACCGCAGCCGCGAAGGCCCGGGAGAACTTCTTGTCTAACATGAGCCACGAAATTCGCACGCCCCTCAACGGCGTGCTGGGCATGGCCGGGCAACTCGCCAAAACGCCTCTGAATGCCCGGCAGCAGGAACTACTGAGCATCATTCGCACCTCGGGCCAGCACTTGCTGGGCGTCATCAACGACGTGCTCGACATGGCCAAAATCACCTCCGGCAAGCTGGAACTGGCCCACGAGCCCTTCGACGTGTGCGAAATGCTCTTTCAGGCCGCGCAGCCGCTTTTTGTGCAGGCGCAGGAAAAAGGCATTGAGGTCGAGGCAATTCGCTTGCACGAGTCGTGCCCGAACCCGCGCGTGCTGGGCGACGCGCACCGGCTTAGCCAGATCATCCTCAACCTGTTTTCCAACGCCATTAAGTTCACGCCCCCGGGCGGGCACATTACGGCGGGCGGCTATCAGGTGGCCGAAACGGCTGACTCGCTTACCGTGGAATTCCGCTTCAGCGACACCGGCGTGGGCATTGCACCCGAGAAGCTGGAACGCATCTTCGAGAGCTTTACCCAAGCCTACGCCGACACTTCGCGGCATTTCGGCGGTACCGGCCTGGGCCTCACCATCAGCCGGGCCCTGGTGGAGCGCATGGGCGGCACGCTGACGGTGGAAAGTGAGCTTGGCAAGGGCAGTACCTTCGCCTTTCGCCTGACGCTGCCCCGCGCCGCCGACGAGCCGTCGGTGGTGGCCGCTGCCTCCGCCTACGACACAGGCGTGCTGCGCGGCAAGCGGCTGCTGCTGGTGGAAGACAACGAAATCAACCGCTTGGTAGCGCGCCTGCTGCTCGAAGACTGGGGCGTGTCGCTCGACGAGGCCGAAGACGGTGCCACGGGCATTGCGCGCGCCGTCGAAACCGACTACGACGTGATTCTGATGGACATTCAGATGCCGGGCATGAACGGCCTGGAAGCCACGGCCGCCATTCGGGCCTTGCCCAACCCCGCGCGGGCCGCCGTGCCCATTCTGGCCCTCACGGCCAACGTGTTTCAAAGCGACACCGACCAGTACCTGGCCGCCGGCATGAACGACTGCGTGGGCAAACCGTTTGATGAAGCCGAGCTATTCAGCAAACTGGCCGCGTTGGTAATGAAGAACGAGCAGTGAGGAATTGGTGCAACCGTGCCGTTAGCCCGGCCTAGCCATTCCTCACTGCCACCAATGAGTCTGGGGCAAGGGGCTGCCGTTTAGCGTAACGGGCTGGCCGAGCAAGGGCGTGGCAATGGGCAGCTGGCGTTGCGTAGCGGCCGCCACGGCGCGTTGCACAGGGTCGTTCCAGGCGTGGTTGGCTTCGGTGAAGGCGCCCCAGTGCACGGGCAGCATCACGCGGGCCCGCACGTCGTGGGCGGCCTGCACCGACTGCTCGGGCATCATGTGAATCTGCGCCCAATCGGCGTCGTATTGCCCGCATTCCACCAGCGCCAGGTCGAAGGGGCCGTGCTGCCGGCCAATGGCCTGGAAGTGCGGCCCGTAGCCACCGTCGCCGCTGTAAAACACCCGCTGCGTGGCCGACTTAATAACCCAAGACGACCACGAGGTGGAATTGCGGTTGGTGAGGCCGCGGCCCGAAAAATGTCGGGCCGGCGTGCTCACAATGGTTAGCCCCGGCACCTGCACCGAGTCGTTCCAATCCAGCTCCTGCACCCGCTCGGGCGCCACGCCCCAGGCCAGCAGGTGCGCGCCCACGCCCAGCGGCACATAGAAATGCGCAGTTTTGTCTTTCAGCCGCCGAATGGTCTGGTAGTCGAGGTGGTCGTAGTGGTCGTGCGAAATCAGCACCGCGTCGATGGGCGGCAGCTGCTCGGCCGTAATGGCCAGCTGCGGGTTGTAGCGGTTGGGCGTCACCCACGACAGCGGACCCATGTCGACGCTCAGCATGGGGTCGAATAGAATGTTGCGGCCGGCTATTTCCACCAGGCTGGCCGAGTGCCCGAACCACGTCACGCGGAGCGCCCCGGCGGGTTTGTGCACAATAGCGAGCGAATCGAGCGGCTGCATGGGCAGCGGGCCGGGCGGGTTGCGGTTGGGCGCCTTGCCGAACAGGAACTTCCACATCACAGCGGCCGTGCCGCGCCCGGTCATCACCTCGGTGGGCAGCAGGTTCTGAAATTCACCGTCGTGGTAGTGGCCCGATTTGGCGTAGGCCGCCCGTTGGGCTTTGGTGGGCTTGCCGCCCAGCTCGGGGCTGAGGTTGGCAAATGCGACGCCCGCCAGCAGCAGAAAAACAACCAGGCTGGCGGCCAGCCGCCCAAGGAGTCGGAGGGGTTTGCGCATACGTGAGGTAATGCCGGCCTGCGGTGCCGAAGTGTACGGCAAGGTAGTCGGGAGAGTGCGACAAATACTTTATTTCGGGGCGCGTGGTGTGGGCCAGTTCCGTTCCCCCTGCCTGTTTGCTTGGGCAGGGGAAACGGAACCGGCCAACGCCGAAATCGGCCGCCGGCTCGCCCTTTTTTCTAGTTTTGCCGCATGCAGCTGCTCAACCTCCTCGACGCGCCGACGCTAACGGTGCCCCAACTCGAAACGCCGGACCTGATTCTGCGCGGCCCGCGCATCGACGACCTGCCCGAGGCCGTGGCCATGCACCAGGAACCGGATTTTTACCGCTTCCTGGGCGGCAAGCCCCATTCCGAAGAAGACGTGTGGCGCCGCATGCTCTCCCACACGGGGCACTGGGCCATGTTGGGCTACGGCTCGTGGGCAATCGAGGAAAAAGCCACCGGCCGTTTTGTGGGCACCGTGGGCTTCTTCGACGTGCAACGCGACCTGACGCCCTCCATCAAGGGCGTGCCCGAAGCCGGCTGGGTGCTGGCGCCCCGCCTGCACGGCCGCGGCTACGCCAGCCAGGCCCTGACGGCCGCCCACACCTGGGCCGACGAACATCTGCCCACGCCGCGCACCGTCTGCATCATCGACCCCGATAACGCGGCGTCGCTGCGCCTGGCCCACAAGTTTGGCTACCGCGAATTCGCCCGCTCGCCCTACCACGAGGCCGACATCGTGCTGCTGGAACGGGTTCGGTCCGAGCAGTAGGCGCACTGCCGGCTCAACACAAAGGCCCGCTCCGAAATGGAAGCGGGCCTTTGTGGTATCGAATACTGCCAGCGTACGAAGGCGCGGCGGCCGAAGAGCTTATTTCTCGGCCAGCAGCTGGTCGATGGTCTTGTTGAATTCGGCCTTTTCCTGCTCGTAGTACTGCCCCGTGCCCGGCCCCGAGAAACCGGTGTGCACCTTGCGCACCACGCCCTTCTTGTCGAGGAAAATGGTGGTGGGGAAAGCCTGGAAGCCTTTCAGCTGTGGCAGCGACGCCGATACGGAATCTTTGTTCGACACGCCGGCCACGGCCACGTCGTAGCCGATGTTCATCCGCTCACGCATCTTGCGCAGCTTGGGCGCGGCCACCGCATAGTCGCTGCTGCGCTCGTAGCCCAGGCCGATGATTTCCACGCCGCGCTGCTTGTTCTGCTCGTACCACGGCGCCAGGAAGTTGGTTTCGTCCATGCAGTTCGGGCACCACGAGCCCAGGATTTGCAGCACCACCACTTTGCCCTTGTACTTGGGGTCGGTGGGGGAGATGCTGCCGCCTTCGTAGATGTTCGGGAACTTGAACGTGAGGCGCTGCTGGCCCGCTTTCATGCCGGCCAGGGAGTTGGCATCGGGCAACTTGGCGTTCGGGTTGAGCGTGGCGGTCCAGGTTTCGTGGCCCGACTTGCCGCTGTAAAAGTCGCCGGCAATGCGGTTGATGTTGCCGGGCTCGGCCAGCTTGCCGTCGAACAGAAAGCCGTGGCTGCCGTCAAACGTCGACAGCATGACGTGTTCCCCGTCGGCCTTGGTTACCAGATTGCCGGCGAGGAAACGGTAGTCGCCGGTGCTGGTCAGGAACGTGCCGCTCAGGCGGGTGGGATTGACGGTGTCCTGGGTGATGATGCCCACGGCCGGGTAGGTAGTGCCTTCGCTGTCGCGGAATTCGGTGCGGAAGGTTGCGCCACGCTTCATGTCCCCAAATACCGACGCGTTTTTGGCCGCACCCGGAAACAGGTCTATGTTGTCGGTTGCCTTACTGGCTGCAAACGCTACCCGGTACGGGTCCTTGGTATCGTATTTCACCCACGAGCCTTTCAGCTTGTTGGCCCCATCGGCCCGCACCACCAGCGCCGCGTCGAACACGCCCAGCCGGATGGTGGTAGAGTCGCCGGCCGTGGTGATTTCGTCTAGCTTCAGGCGCTCGGTGCCGTTGCGCAAAGTCACGGTAGGCTTGCCCCCGTCGGTGGCTACGTCAAACAAAAACGGAATTTCCTGGCCTTGCGCCTGCAGCACGCCGCGCCAGGTGCCAGCCGATAGGGGCAAGGCCGCGGTTTGCTCGGTGCCGCTGGTAGTCGAAGTTTTATCGGTGCCGGAGTTGCAGGCGCTCAGGGCCGTAGCCAGCACGGCCGCACCGGCCAGCAGGCGCGCAGAAACGAAACGAGAAGTCATGGGTTTATACAAAAGAAGAAGGCGCGTAGCCCAAACAAACTACAGGTGCCGGCCAAACGTGCCAGCCAAACCCGCGTAGAACCAAGCGGCGAATATAAAGTTTGTCCGCCGTGCGGTGCGGGCTATATTTGCGCGCCGCCTTCGGAAGCCTCTTCCAAGGCTTGTTTTTGTCACCTCATTCCCGCTGATATCCTATGGCGTTCGACCTGGACATGATCCGGACCGTGTACAACGGTCTGGGCGAGCGAGTAGAGGCAGCCCGCCGCGCGGTGGGTCGGCCCCTCACGCTGACTGAAAAAATCCTCTACGCCCACCTCTACAACGGCGCGCCGACGCAAAGCTTCGAGCGCGGCGTGTCCTACGTTGATTTCGCCCCCGACCGCGTGGCGATGCAGGACGCCACCGCCCAGATGGCGCTGCTGCAGTTCATGCAGGCCGGCCGCGACAAAACCGCCGTGCCCTCCACCGTGCACTGCGACCACCTCATTCAGGCCAAAGAAGGCGCCGAAGAGGATTTGGCCATTGCCAATGCCGAGAACAAGGAAGTGTACGACTTCCTGGCCTCCGTTTCCAATAAATACGGCATCGGCTTCTGGAAGCCCGGCGCCGGTATCATTCACCAGGTGGTGCTCGAAAACTACGCCTTCCCGGGCGGCATGATGATCGGCACCGACTCGCACACGCCCAACGCAGGCGGTTTGGGCATGCTGGCCATCGGCGTCGGCGGCGCCGATGCCGTGGACGTAATGGCGGGCATGGCCTGGGAGCTGAAATTCCCGAAAGTCATTGGTGTGAAGCTCACCGGCAAGCTCTCGGGCTGGGCCTCGCCGAAAGACGTTATCCTGAAAGTAGCCGGCATTCTGACGGTGAAAGGCGGCACCGGGGCCATCGTCGAGTACTTCGGCGAAGGGGCCGAGAACATGTCGTGCACCGGCAAAGCCACCATCTGCAACATGGGCGCCGAAATCGGGGCTACCACCTCGGTTTTCGCTTTCGACCAGTCGATGGTGACCTACCTGAGCGGCACCGGTCGCCAGGAAATTGCCGAGGCCGCTGCCGCCGTGGCCCAACACCTGCGCGCCGACGACGAAGTATTTGCCGACCCCGGCAAGTTCTACGATCAGCTCATCGAAATCAACCTTTCCGAGCTGGAGCCGCACGTAAACGGCCCCTTCACTCCGGACGCCGCTTGGCCGATTTCGCAGTTCGCCGCCGCCGTGCGCGAGCATGGCTGGCCCGAGAAGCTGGAAGTAGGCCTGATCGGCTCGTGCACCAACTCCAGCTACGAAGACATTACCCGCGCCGCCAGCATTGCCGAGCAAGCCGTAACCAAAGGCCTGACCGTTAATGCCGAATTCACCGTAACGCCCGGCTCGGAGCTGGTGCGCTACACCGTGCAGCGCGACGGGTTGCTCGACACCTTCGCTCAGATGGGCGGCGTGGTGCTGGCCAACGCCTGCGGCCCGTGCATCGGCCAGTGGGCCCGCCACACCGACGACCCCAAGCGCAAGAACTCCATCATCACGAGCTTCAACCGCAACTTTGCCAAGCGCAACGACGGCAACCCGAACACCCACGCCTTCGTGGCCTCGCCCGAAATCGTAACGGCCTTTGCCATTGCCGGCGACCTGACCTTCAACCCGCTGAAGGACACGCTCACCAACAAAAACGGCGAAGCCGTGATGCTCGACGAGCCTCATGGCCTCGAAATGCCCCCGCAGGGCTACGCCGTGGAAGATGCCGGCTACCAGGCACCCGCCGAAGACAGCTCGGCCGTGCAGGTAATCGTGGACCCGAACTCCGACCGCCTCGAGCTGCTCGAGCCCTTCAAGCCCTGGGAAGGCACCGACCTGCTGGGTCTGCGCCTGCTCATCAAGGCCCAGGGCAAGTGCACCACCGACCACATTTCGATGGCCGGCCCGTGGCTGAAATACCGTGGGCACTTGGACAACATCTCCAACAACATGCTCATCGGCGCCATCAACTGCTTCAACGGCGAGGCCAACAAGGTGCGTGACTTTGTGGCGCAGGGCGAGTCCTACAACTCGGTGCCGCAGGTAGCGCGCAACTACAAGTCGATGGGCATCGGCACGGTGGTCGTGGGCGACGAGAACTACGGCGAAGGCTCCTCGCGGGAGCACGCCGCCATGGAGCCGCGCCACCTGGGCGTGCGCGCCATCATTGTGAAGTCGTTTGCCCGTATTCACGAGACCAACCTAAAAAAGCAGGGCATGCTGGGCCTCACCTTCGCCAACAAGGCCGACTACGACCTGATTGAGGAAGGCGACACCATCGACATCCTCGGCCTGACGGAGTTTGCCCCCGGCAAGCCCTTGCAAGCCCGCCTGCACCACGCCGACGGCGACACCGACCTGATCTACCTCAACCACACCTACAACGAAGGCCAGATTGAGTGGTTCAAAGCCGGTTCGGCCCTGAACCTGATTCGCCTGCAGCAGCAGACGGACGCCAGCATGATGTCGCAGAAGTAATTCGACGCTTCGGCTGAACAGCAAACCGGCCGCTTTCCGAGAGGGAAGCGGCCGGTTTTTGTTTGGTTAGCAATTTTTTATGGAATGGTGTATCCCTATGCATCATGATTGAAAACCTTTCTCTGCAGGATATGAATAAATATTACTTGTTGACTATTATGTATTTGATTGTGCTTGCACATGTAAGTCAAGCGCAAGGAGTTATTAACGGGGTTGTGTTAGATAAATCAGGTAAAACTTCGGTACCCGGCGCAACCATCTTGATTAAAGGCACTGCTATAGGATGTTCTTCTAATAACGAGGGAGTATTTCAGCTATTAATACCGAGTGATACAGCCACATTAGTTGTAACTTCAGTTGGGTATGAACGTCGTGAACTTCGTACAAAGGCCGGAGATACTTTAATAGTGTCGCTGAAAACGGAGTGCATAGTTGACTTCTTTTATACTCGTTATATAGGTGTAAACTATTACGGAGGTGCGCTTAACTCACCAATAGGTGGTACTGTTAGCATATTTTATCCGCATTTACTCAGGTACATGAATTTCATGCCCGCTTTTCGGATTGAAGGAGGTTTGCAAAAGGGCGTGAACAGAAACAGACAAACTGTAATTAAATTCGATGCTGATGAGATATTCGCTGTTTGTGACTATAATATCGCTTTGAACTTCGTTTACAATAACATTGAGCTTAAAAAACAGAATTGGGGTTTTATTAGTAATAAAGCATATGCAAGAATATATGGATTTCCCTTACAAAGGACTTATTTAGTGCTTGGAGGTGGCCATGCTCGATTTGTGGATAAAGAGTCCAAAAGAAGTGAATACGGCATTTGTGTTGGGCTAAAAAAGAATATTGGGACTTTTAGCAAATACTTGTTCTCATTCAACGCTAGCTCTATTCGGTGGGAGTCTTGCTGGCAAATCCAAGCGGGCATAGAGCGTGAATTTAAGAAGGCAGTAACGTCAATAGAGTTTAATAAGGTTAGTAACTATAGCGAGGTTAATTTGAAAGTTGGTTACTTGTTTTCTTATTAGTCATTCAGTTGTTTATAAGTGAATATTAGTAGTATGTAAATTAAATCATGCTTATTATTGATGTATGGCATTGCTCACCGTTTCAGAAATAAGTTTCCAAGAGTCCGGTATTTTCGGCCTGAACAACATCAGCTTCACCCAGCAGCAATTCCAGAAACTGGCCATTGCGGGCGAGACCGGTGCGGGCAAAAGCACGCTGCTACAAATCATTGCCGGGCTGGTGTCGCCCAGCACCGGCCAGGTGCGCTTCGAGGGCCAGTTGGTGGAAGACCCGCACGAAAAGCTGATTCCCGGCCATGCGGGCATTGCCTACCTCTCGCAGCAGTTTGAGTTGGCCAAGTTTCTGCGCGTGGAGCAAGTGCTGCGCTACGCCGACAAGCTGCCAGCCGGCCAGGCCGATGAGCTGTACGAACTGTGCCAGATCGACCATTTGCTCCAGCGCAAAACCAACCAGCTTTCGGGTGGCGAGCGGCAGCGCATTGCGCTGGCCCGGCTGCTGCTCACCTCGCCGCGCCTGCTGCTGCTCGACGAGCCGTTTTCCAACCTCGACTCGGCCCACAAACGGACGCTGAAGGCCGTCATCGGCAACGTGAGCGACCAGCTGGGCATTACGTGCATCCTCATTTCGCACGACCCACTCGACACGCTGTCCTGGGCCGAAGAAATTCTGGTACTACAGGCCGGCGAGATTGTGCAGCGCGGCACGCCCGAGCAGGTCTACCGCCAGCCGGTAAACGAATACGTGGCTGCGCTTTTCGGAGACTATAACCTGTTGAAGGGCAGCGCGGCCAACGCTCTGGCCACCGCCGTGAATTTGCAGGCAGGAAACAAAAAGCTGCTGATCAGGCCGGAGAGCTTGCAGATTGGGCCTGCAGCAAGTGCCGGGCTGGTGGGGCGGGTGAAAAAGGCCACGTTCTTCGGGAGCTATTTTGAGCTGGAAATTCTGGTGGGCCGAAGCCGCATCAGGGTCCGGACGAATGAGCGGGGCATTGCCGAGGGCGCGGCGGTTGGGCTATACGTGGCCGCCGATGACATTCGCGCTTTGTAAGGCAGCAGTTTTTCAACCCCAATGCCGCCTGGGCGTATGGCAAAAGGAGCGTCGGCATTGCGGCGCTACTTTTTCCTGACCGCAACCCCATCATGGCCACCAACCCAACAACCAACAGCACCCCCAACGAAGCCGACGAGGCCAACAGCCAGCGTGCTACCCACCCTCAGGCGCCCGACAGCCCGGCGTCCAATGGCGCTACCCCTGCCGCCACCCAAGGCCACATGGGTGACGGCACCGGCCAGCGCGGCGGCTACGGCAACAGCGACCAAACCAACGGCATGGAAGGCAGCGACGAACCTACCTCCAATGCCGAAAGTACAGCCGACCCTTTGGCAGAGTAAAACGCATACTACCCCAAGTAAAAGCCCCTTTACCAGTTGGTGAAGGGGCTTTTGCTTGGTATTTTGTAACAGCCTACAACGTGGCTACCTGCTCGTTTCGGCTTTCGCGCGGCTTCTGCACGAGGTAGTAATAGGCAAGGACCAAAATGCCCGCGACAAAAGGCACAAGGGACAAATGCTTCCCGGTGACGCCGGGCGCCACCAACACCTCGTCGAAGTGGAAAAACTCGCTGATCATCCAGTAGGAGTTGGCCGAAATCCAGAGCACGATGGCCAGGTTGTGAGCCAACTCGGAAACCAGATGCCGCGTGCGCCACGCAATAACCATGGCAATGGCCAGCGTAGGCACAATCATGGTGAGGCCCAACGGACGCCACACCATGCACCAACTCACGTCTTTGAGCAACCAGAACACGATGTGCAGGTTTTCCATGCGGCGGTAGGAGGCTGGAATGGCGTAGGTGGGCTCGTCGGCGGTCGGTTGCATGGGGCAAAAACGTAGGGCGGCCAAATGTAAGGCGGCGTGCGTTACTTGCCGCCCCTATGCCCACCATCTTCACCCACGCCGTTGTGGCCGCCGGCTTTGGCCGCGCTTTTGTGCGCAGTGCACAGCCCGCCCGCTTCTGGTGGCTCACCGCGCTGTGCGCCATCCTGCCCGATTTCGACGCCGTTACGTTTCGGCTGGGCATTCCCTACGCCAGCATGTGGGGGCACCGCGGCATCACGCATTCGGTGGTGTTTGCGCTGGTAGTGGGGCTGGTGCTGGGCTATGGCCTGGGCCCACGCACTGCCCGCGCCAGAGGTTGGTCGAAGGGCGCTACGGCGGCGTGGTTTGCGCTGGCTACCGCGTCGCACCCGCTGCTCGACATGCTGACCGATGGCGGCTTGGGCGTGGCTCTGTGGGCGCCGTTCAGTGGCGAGCGGTATTTTTGGCCGTGGCGGCCGGTGCGGGTGTCGCCGGTGGGCGGCGGGTTCTTTTCGGCCCGCGGGGTGGCTACGCTGCTGAGCGAATTGAAGTGGCTGTGGCTACCTGCGCTGATGGCACTTAGTGCCGCCTCACTGCGGCGGCGTGGCAAGACCGTGCGGCATCCTGAAGTCTGAGTGCTAGCCGTTTTGGGAAAAGAAAACGGCCGCTGGAGGGCGGCCGGACGGTGAGGAAAAAAGCGGGCTAGTTCAGCCACAATTCCACCACATGCTCGAAGCGTCGGGCGGCAAACGCGCCGTACGGCCGCTCCGCGTAAAAGCCCAACACGTGTACTTGCGGCTCGCCGGTGCGGGCGTTACGCTTGTACTCAATGGGGTAAACACGGCCGCTTTCGGGCCAATCACCGATGTGGTCGGCGGGGCGTCGGCTGGCATCAATGCAGCGCGCGTACTGCTGGACAGGGAGTGACACGGGTAGTGAGGTCTTCTTTGTTCTACGCATATCCAAAAATAAGAATATTTGATCAAATCTAAAAATGTTAGGTAGGAAAAATTTGAGCATTTACTCGGTAATGGCGCCTGTGGATAGGATTAAAAATATATTAATTCGATTTAGTAGCGTAAAAAGTTCTACGCTCTGGAACTAATCCAACCTGCGTTGAAAACCTGATACTAAAAAAATTAGTAAATAGCAGCGTTGGTTGCCGCATTGGTGTGGGCCAGCCTGCTTCATGACGTCCATTACGCCTTTTTCCGTTGCTGTTGATTGGGCCGGCTTCACGCTGCCCTTGTTTGCCTGTCCGGTGCCGGCCGGCTTCCCGTCGCCGGCCGATGATTTCCCGGACGCCCCGCTGAACCTGTACGAACTGCTATTCGCGCACCCGGCTTCCACCTTTCTGGCCCGCGTCAGCGGCGACTCGATGGTGGGCGTGGGCATTCGCTCGGGCGACATCGTGGCCGTCGACCGCAGCCTGCAAGCGGGGGAGGGCAGCATTGTAGTGGCGCTGATCGAAGACGAGCAAACCCTGAAGTGCCTGCGCTACCGCAACGGCCGGCCCTGGCTCGATGCCGCCAATGAGCGGTACGCGCCCATTGCCGTGGCCGAGGGCGGCCTGCATCTGTGGGGCGTGGTGACGCACGTTATTCATTCGTTTCAGGGAGCAAAACCTAAAACGTCGCCGGCGGTCCGGAAGCCTGTTGCCCGCCGCCCATGATTGCGCTGGTCGACTGCAACAACTTTTACGTGTCGTGCCAGCGGGTATTTGAGCCGCGCCTGAATGGCCAGCCGGTGGTAGTGCTCAGCAACAACGACGGCTGCCTCATTGCGCGCTCCGACGAAGCCAAAGCCTTGGGTTTCAAGATGGGCGAGCCGTACCATTTGGCACGACCGGCGCTGCAGCAGCACGGGGTGCGGGTGTTTTCGTCGAACTACGCGTTGTACGGCGACATGAGCCGGCGCGTGCTGCGGGTGCTCGGCGACTGGGTGCCCGAAGTAGACGTGTATTCCATCGACGAAGCCTTTCTGAACCTAGACGGCACGCAGTTTCTGCGCCGCGGGCAAAGCCTGAGTCAATACGGCTCCGATATCCGGGCGGCGGTGCTGCAGCACGTCGGCATTCCGACCTGCGTGGGCGTGGCCCCGACCAAAACCCTGGCCAAGCTCGCCAACCGCCTCACCAACCGCCGCACCGGGCACAACGTTGTGACGCTGGAAACCGATGCCCAGCGCCAAGCCGCGCTGGCTGCTACGCCCATTGAGCAGGTGTGGGGCATCGGCCGCAGATACGGCAAGAAGCTGCTGGAAATGGGCCTAGTAACAGCGGCCGACCTAACCGCCATGCCCGAAGGCTGGGTGCGCCGCCATCTGGGCGGCGTGGTAGGTGTGCGCCTGTGGCAGGAGTTGCACGGCCAGCCCTGCCTCGATTTCGACCCCGCCGCACTGGAAGACGAGGAACGACCCGCCCGCCGCCACAGCGTGGCGCACACCCGCTCGTTTGGTCGGCCGCAGCGCGACCCAGCGGTGTTGGGCGAAGCCGTAGCCTCTTTTGTGGCCCGCGCCGCTGAAAAGCTGCGCCGCCACGGCCTAAGCGCGCAGGTACTCACGGTGCTGCTGGGCACCGATAGGCAGGCGCCCCAGCCGCATACCTTCACCGCCGTAGCCACGCTGCCCGCCGCCACCCACGATACCGGCGAGCTGACACGGGCGGCCCTGGAACGGCTGCGTCGGCTACTGCGGCCGGGCACGGCATACCACCGCGCCGGCGTGATGCTGAGTGGCCTGGAGCCGATGGGCCAGACCCAGCTCGGCTTGTTCACCCAAACGCCTGAGCAACTACAGCGCAGCCAGCAACTCATGACTCGCCTCGATGCCTTGAACCAACGTTTTGGGCAATCAACGGTGCGCTATGCCGCCGCCGGTTTGCAGGAACAAAAGTGGGAGGGAAGGCACAATTTTCGCTCCCCGGCCTACACTACCGACTGGCAGAACCTCTGGCAAGTGTGTGCATGATGCTGCTGGGCGTTTTCCTTGAACTATAGCTGCAGTGCGAGTTTCTGGGTGCCGATACTGCCAGTAGCACCCTCCATCTGCAGTACGTAGAGGCCGTTGGCCACGCCTCGTACATCCAACTCCATTGCGGGTGCGGTTCCCGCCCACGACCATGTTCTGACGGTGCGGCCGGCCAAATCGAGCAGGCGCAGTTGCATCGGGGCAGCTCCGGTTGTCGGCGCGGTGACCCGCACGAACGCGCTGGCCGGGTTGGGGTATACCTGCCAACCCGCGGCCTGTGCGGTAGCCGCCCGGTTCGGCAGCACCTGCAGGTAGCGAATCTGAGCAGCATCGGCGGCCGCCTGAAGCTGCGCCAGCGTGGGGGCAGCCAGCACGGCAAACGCCACCGTTACCGAGTCGTTGGGCGCCAGCCGCTTTAGGGCCGCGCCCACCACGTGCGACACATCCGAGCCGGCGGTGCCACCAGCGGTGCGCTGGCGGGTGCCGGAGCTTAGGGTAAGGAATTTCTCGGCCGTTGAAAAACCGTCGCGTAAGGCCACAGGTGCGGTTACGAGAGCGTTGTTTTCGAGGGCGTAGTAGCTAGCAGCCAAGGCCGGGCGCTGAATCAGCTTCACGCCCGTGTAGAGCGAGGGCCGCAGCACGTCGTACACGTAGCCCAGGGCGCGCACGGAGTCCCAGGCGGCTACGTTGCGGCCGGCTTCGGCGGGCACGTCCCAATCCATGAAAAGGCCGGCGTGCAAAGGCTTCAATGTGTCGGGCGTGAGGTTGCGCAGGGTGTACTCCACAATGGCGTAGTCGCGGTCGGCGGCTGGGGCAGCCCAGGCCAGGGCGCGTTGCCGCACGCGCACGCCAATGCCGCGGTTGCGGCTCAGGCTGGGCAAGGAATCCTGGAACGTGCCGCGGGCCTGCTGCGCATTGCCCACGGAGGGCAGAAACCGAATGGGTTGCTGGCTGAAGAAGTCCTGATCGGAGCGGGAGTTGGGCGTGCCGCGCAGGCGGTCGGCCACGTGGGTGGCGTTGGTGGCTACCAGCAGGCCGCCTTCGCTCAGCAGCGGCGGCGAGTTGCGGTAGCTCACGCTACGGCCGATGTCGGCGTTCAAGCCTTCGTAGCCGAGGTTGCCGCGGCTGGTTACGGTCAGGTGCAGGTCGTTGGCCGTCAGCACCACGTAGTCGGGGTTCAGCTCCAGCACCACGTATTGGTCGTCCTGAAAGCCGTTGGGCGCGGTGAAGCGGCAGCGCAAAACGCCCCGGGCGTTGGGTGCGGCCGTGCCGGATACGCTCAGTTGCAGAGGCACCGAGGCGGTGGCATTGGTCGCCAGATTGCCCACCGTAGCGGGGCTACCGCCGGCCACCACCAGCTCCGGCGTGAGCGAGGTAACCGTCAGCATCAGGCCCTGCACGGGTTGCAGCAGGTTTTGCACCGTGAGCGTGAGGGTGGCCGAGCTGGCGGGCACCAACTGGGCCACGCTCAGTTGGCTGCGTACCGACACGGCCTGCGCGGTGGGTGCTAGCGCCAAGGCGCGCTTGATGTTCAGGCGGCCGGTGCCGAGGCGGCCCAGGTAGGCCGCGTTGCCGGGCACGCTGTAAATGTCGTCGGTGGTTTGGCGCAGCAGCGCCGCCACCTGCGCGCCCGAGAGCTGCGGGTATTTGCTACGCACCAGCCCGGCGGCGGCCGCCACAATGGGCGCCGCAAACGACGAGCCGCCGACAGCCGCGTAGGAACTGTCGTTGTTGAAGGTGGTGGTCAGAATCTGCTGGCCGGGCGCCGAGAGGTCGACGTGGTAGCTGTAGGTGTTGCTGGCGCCTTTGGCGTCGTTGGGTTCCAAGGCCGCCACCGATACCACGTTGTCATAGGAGGCGGGGTAGAAATCCAGCTCGGCGTTGGTGTTGCCAGCGGCCACCACCACCACCGCGTCGCGGTTGATGGCGGCGTAGCTCACGGCATCCTGCTCGAACTGCGACTTGCCGCCCACGCCGCCCCACGAGGCGTTGATGATGCGGCAACCGTGGTCGGCGGCGTACACGATGCCCTCGAAGCCGCCAAATGCGCCGCCCGGTGTGGTGGCGTAAATCTTAATGGGCAGGTAGCGGCAGTTGAAACCCACGCCCGCAATGCCTTTGCCGTTGTCGGGGCGGGCCGAGGTACAGCCGGCCACCAGCACGCCGTGGCCGTTGGAGCCGCCGCTTGCCGTGGTGGGGTTGTTGTCGTTGTCGCCGGTGTCCCAGCCGCGGAAGTTGTCGACGAAGCCGTCGTTGTCGTCGTCGAGGCCGTTGATGGGGTCGGCGTAGTTGCGCTTTTCCTGGCCGCGCAGTTCCTGGTGCGTAAAGCGCGTACCGGTGTCGGTGATGCCGATAACCACCGACGAATCACCTTTGCTGATGTCCCAGCCGGCGTAGGCGCGTACGCTTTTCAGGTAAAACTGCCCGCCGGCTACGGTCGAGTCGGCGGCGGGGTCGTTGGGCTGGTACAGCGGCTGACGTTGATAGAGCGGCTCCACGTACTCCACGGCGCCGGTGCCCAGCAGCGTTTGGCGCACTTTGCCGAAGGCTGCTTCGGCGGGGTAGCTGAACCGATAGATGGTGCGCAGCTCCACGCTGCCCGGCTTTTCGGGCGAGGGCGGCACGGCGCGCGGAAACTTCTGCTGCAAGCCGGTGGCTTGCACTTGGTTCAGCGCGGCCTCCAGCTGCCTGATATTAGCGCCTGGTTTGAGCTTGAACACCGCCGCGCCGGGCAGGGTGGGCGAGGGGGCATCGAGGGTAGCCGTGAGCGGCTGCTGGGCCTGGGCCACGGGCAAGGCCGACAACCAACCGCAGGTCGCAACTAGCAGAGGTAGAAACTGTTTCATCGATACAAATGATGTGATAGGACCGGTCGAGCCTAACTACGTAAATTTAGCCGCCCGGCCGCACTCGGGCCGCATCTTTTCGACCAACATTCCCCAATATCCCCTCAACTTCCAACTCCGCGGTATGACCGACACCACCCAGAAGCACCAAGCCACCCTGGACCAAGCCGTACAGGCCCTGCACGGCCGCACGTTCTTCGCGCATTACCCCGAAAATCCGTCGCCCGATGTATACGGAGCCGACGCCGACGCCCAAGGCCGCGCCGCTTACGACGCCCGCCGCAACCAGCCCTTTGCCGAACTGCAGCAAGGCGCGCCCGAAGCCTGGGCCGGCCAGGAAGACTCGCCCTACGAGCAGCAGCCGCTGGGCATCACCTACCCGTTCTACGCGCCCGAAACCCTGGTGCGCAATGCCCAAGAGGCTTTCGGCCCGTGGCGCAAGCTCAAGCCTGCCGACCGCGCCGCCATCCTCATCGAGGCGCTGGAAGGCATGAAGACGCGCTTCTTCGAAATTGCCCACGCCACCATGCACACCACCGGGCAAGCATACATGATGTCGTTCCAGGCGTCGGGCCCGCACGCCGCCGACCGCGCCCTGGAGGCCGTGGCGGCTGGTTACGAGGAGCAGACGCGCTTCCCCGAAACCACGCAGTGGGACAAGCCGATGGGCAAATACACCATCAGCCTCAACAAAAGCTGGCGGGCCGTGCCCAAGGGTGTGGCCCTGGTAATCGGCTGCGCCACGTTTCCCACCTGGAACACCGTGCCCGGCATGTTTGCCTCGCTCGTAACGGGCAACCCCGTTATCATCAAGCCGCACCCCAAGGCCGTGCTGCCCATTGCCATTGTGGTGGCCGAAGTGCAGAAAGTGCTGGTGGCCCACGGCCTGCCCGCTACCATCTGCCAATTGGGCGTCGACGCCAACGACCGGCTCATCACGAAGGAGCTGGCCGAAAACCCGTCCGTGAAGCTCATCGACTACACCGGCGGCACCGAGTTCGGCAACTACATTGAGAGCCTGCAAAGCCAGGGGAAAGTGGTCTTCACCGAGAAAACCGGCGTCAACTCGGTCATTCTCGACTCCTGCGACGACCTCGACAAGGTCGTGCAGAACCTCGCGTTTTCCGTCAGCCTGTACTCGGGCCAGATGTGCACCGCGCCGCAAAACTTCTTCATTCCCGAGCAGGGCGTGAAAGTGGCCGGCACGCTGGTGCCCTACGAGGAAGTGGTGCAGAAGCTGGCCGGTGCCGTGCAGGGCTTGGCTACCAACCCCAAAGCCGCGCCGCACGTGCTGGGCGCCATCCAGAACCCGGCCACGCAGCAGCGCGTAGCCGATATGGCCGGCCGCGGCCACCGCAACGCGCTGGCTCACGGCACGGTAGACAACCCGCAGTACCAGAACGCGCGCACCTGCTCGCCCTCGTTATACGAGCTGGACGCCACCCAGAAGGAGCACTTCAGCCAGGAATTGTTCGGTCCCATCATGCTGGCCATCAAGACCAAAGACACGCACGAGAGCATCCGGCTGGCGGCCGAGCTGGCGCGGGAGCACGGCGCCATTAGCTGCGCGGCCTACACCACCGACGAGCAGATCAAGGAGGAAATCAAGGACGAAATGAGCCTGGCGGGCACCGCCGTGAGCTTCAACCTGACGGGCGGCATCTACGTGAACCAGAACGCCGCCTTCTCCGACTTCCACGTGACCGGCGGCAACCCGGCCGGCAACGCATCGTTCACCAACCCCGAGTTTGTGCTAAAGCGCTTTACCTGGGTGGGCTTCCGCGAACCGGTAGCTGGCTAAGCAACAAGCCGCCCCACAAAAAAGCCCCGCTGGATTCTTCCGGCGGGGCTTTTTCGTTTGCAACGTTCAGGCTAGTAGCCCTTGGGCTTGGTGTATTTGTATTTCTTGGGCGCCTTCACCGTCTGAAATTTGTAGGGGTTGTTCGTCTGGTCAGACAAGCCAAAACCCAGCGTGCCGTTTTTCTTTTCGCGGTCTTCCTTGAAGCGGGACCGGTCGTTCTGGCGCTGCGGCGCCCGGGTTTTCACCGTGCCGTAGCTGCTCTTGGGGTTCTGAAAAGTGGTTTCGTCGCGTGAACAGGCTCCGCAGGCTACCAAAGCGGCAAACGAGAGCAGTAGGGCTATTTTCATGGCGAAGTTGAGAGTTAAGAAGTACTGGCAGCGGTGAGTGGTGGGAGGAAATACAGCCCTGTTTCCAGAGCCGCAACCGGCTGCTACGGTGTATACTGCGTTCAGCAGTAAAATGATACAAAGCCGCAAGGATGCAGGCGGCTGTGCCCACCCGCAGGGCTCAGTAATTCTTCTTATAAACTCAGGGCCTCGCGGAAGCGGATGGACTGCTGGCGCGATACTTCCACTTCCTGACCGCCGCGCAGTCTGATTTTGAGGGTGTTGCTAAACCACGGCTCCACGCTTTCAATCCACTTGAGGTTGATGATCTGCTGACGGTTGGCGCGAAAAAACACCTTCGGGTCGAGGCGGGCTTCGAGGTGCTGCAGGCTGCGGGTGATGAGCGGGCGCACGTCGTGAAAATGCACACGGGTGTAGTTGTCGGCCACTTCCAGCAGCTTCACGTCGGCGAGGCGCACAAACCAGCACCGCTCGCCGTCTTTCACAAACACCTGGTCGGTTTCGCGCAGCAGCTCGCGGGCGGCAGGTGGTTCGGCGGTTTCGGGTTCCGCTTCGGCCACCAGGGCCATGCGGGCTTTGGCCAGGGCGGCGGCCAGGCGCTGCTCGTCCACGGGCTTGAGCAGGTAGTCGAGGGCATTTACCTCGAAGGCCTGTACTGCATACTGGTCGAAGGCGGTGGTGAAGATGACCTGCGGAACGGCGCCGTCGAGGCCGGCCAGCAGCTCGAAACCCGAGCGGCCCGGCATGTGAATGTCGAGCAGCAACACGTCGGGCTGCAGCTCGCCGATGCGCTGCTGGGCTTCGTCGGCGTGGGCGGCTTCGCCCACCACGGTTGCATCGGGGTGGCGCTGGAGCAGGCGGCGCAGTTCCTGGCGGGCCAGCCGGGAGTCGTCAACGAGGAGAATGTTCATGAGGTGGCGTAAGGAAAGGTAGGCGCTGGCGCAACCGGCGTGCCCTGCAAAGGAATGCGCACCTGGGCGGCTACGGTGTCGGGCTGGGCCTGCTCCAGACGCAGTTCGGCCCGCTCGCCGAAGAGCAGCCGCAGCCGTTCGCGCACGTTGTGCACGCCGGTACCGGTGCCGTCGGGCTTGGGGTGGCCGGTGGGAGCAAGTTGGCCGGTGTTTTCGACGCGAAGCTGCAACTCGGCGCCCGTGCAGCAAGCCTGGATGTGCAGCTCGCCGCCCGCTGGGCGCGAGGACAAGCCGTGTTTGATGGCGTTTTCCACGAGTACCTGCACCAGCATGGGCGGCACCTGCACCGCGAGGCAGTCGGCGGGCACGTCGATGGTGTAGCGCAGGCGTTCTTCGAGCTGCAACGACTCGAGCTGGAGGTAGTCGCGCACCACGGCCAACTCGCGGCCCAGCGGCACCTGCTCGGTGCGGTTCAGCTGAATGGCGTAGCGCAGCAGCTCCGACAGGTGGGAGAGCATGTCGCGGGCGCGGTCGGGGTCTTCGCCGATGAGGCTGCGGATGTTGTTGAGCCCGTTGAAGAGAAAGTGCGGGTTGATCTGGGCCTTGAGCGTCTGCATCTCGGCCTCGCGCACGGCCGCCGTCAGCTTCCATTTGTCGATTTCGACCTGCCGGTACCGCTCCAGGTAGTGCTGCCCAAAATAGAGCAGCGACCAAAGCCACATCACAAACTCCACGTTGATGGCGTAGCCGATGAACTGCATCCAGTGAAACGGCTGCGGCGGCGTGCCACTGACGCGCAACGACAGCGCCGACAACGTGCCGATGATAACCTGACTGAGTGCCGCTACCACCGTGTGGGCAATCAGCAGGCGCCAAAACAGCGCCCCCACCGGCAAACTCAGCCAGTCGTGGCGCTTGGCGTAGTTGCGCAGCAAGTGGCTCAGCCCAAGCAGCGTAATGGCTACATAGAATTCCACGAGCAGAATAAATGGCTGAAACTTGCGGCTGAAGGCCACAATCAGCACCAGCCCCAGCAAGCCGTAAAGCGCCCAGCCCAGGGACTGGAGCAGCCAGTAGAGGCGTCGGCGGCGGGGCGTAGCAAAGGAAGTAGAGGCCATGAGCGGCAAAATACAGCGGGAAAAGCAACGGGCGCGGCGCCGGACCGCCGCAAGCCCCCGCTCGACCGACGACGACGCGGGGGCTGCAAAGCGAAGCGCGACTTAGCTCTGCTTGGTCTTGCCGGCGGCTTTCTTGGCCGGGGCGTGCTGCTGCAAGAAGGCATCGGCCTGGTTCAGAAACCACTGCGTGTCGTCCCACATCAGGAAGTGCTTGCCGGCTTCCGACATTTCGATGCGGTGCTGCGGGAGCTTGGCGTATTGCTGCGCGAAAATGGCCCGCGTGCTTTCCTTGGTAGCGCCGTAGGGCTTGTAGGCCGCCCAGGCTCCCAGCACCAGCACCGGCTGCTGAATGCGGGCCACGTCGGCGCGCAAATCGGTGGTGCTCATGTCGTACATGGCCTGGGCCACGGTAGCGGGGTCGGAGGCAGTGCTCCAGCGGCCAGCCACGGTCATGCGGGCCGTGTCGGTTATCATCGAGGCCAGCATCTGGCGCTGCATGGCGGCGGGCATTTTACCTCCGCGGCTCATTTGCTGGCGCGTGGCCTCAGCCTGGGGCTTGGCGGCTTCGGCCGTCAGGGCCGGGTTCTGAATGGCCGACAGAAACGGCAGCGAATCGACAATCACCAACGGGCCGACGGCCTCAGGCTGGGTGGCGCTCATCCACAGGGCCATGAACCCGCCCAGGCTGTGGCCGATGATGGCCGGCCGGGTGAGCTTCTGGGTTTTGATGTAGGCCAGCAGCTGGTCGCGCACGTTTTGCAGCAGGTGCTCGGTACTGGCTGGGGCCGCCGCGCCGCCAAACCCGGCCAGCGACACAACGTGGCACTGGTACTGGGTCTGGTAATGGGCCACGGTTTCGTCCCACACTGCGCCGGGGCAGGTGAGGCCCGGAATGAGCAGCACCGGCTGACCTTTGCCCACCACCCGCACCGTGAAGTTGGGGTGCGCGGCAGGATTGTCGGCTACGCGGCTGGCGGGAATTGCCGCAACGGCCGGCAAGGCAGCGGAAGTGGCGCTCAGCAGCAAGGCAGCGGCGGCAAGGCGGAGGAAGGAGGCAGTGCGTTTCATGGTCGTCAGCGGGTTTGGAGCGTGGTTGATGTTCCAAAGGTGAAGTGCCGATGAGCGCATGGAAAGCCAAAGCTAGCCGAACGGTAGGGTCGACGGGCGAGTGGTAAAAAGCGGGGGGCGAGTGGCGGGCCGGTTGAGCGCAAAAAAAGCGGCCCGAATGGTTCGGGCCGCTTGGTAAGCTGAAGACGAGAAAAAGCTATGGGTTGTTGGTGCTGGCGTCGGGCCGCTCGTTGCCGGCGGCCTGCGGGGCGCATTGCGTGCTGGCTACGCGGTTGTCGGGGCCGAACACGACCTTGATGGGCTGGGTATCGGTGGCGCTGCCAAAGAGGTACGACCACGTCTGGCCGCCGTCGGTGGCGGCGTCGTGGCCGGTGGGCTCACCCATGAGGCGGCGCACCTGTTCCTGCGTCATGCCCACGGTTACTTTCTGGCACTGCTCGGCATTCTGAAAGCTTTCCTGCGCGGTACAGGCATGCAGGGCCAGGCCCAATAACATCAACAGCACAATGCCCAGGAGTCGTTTGGCTAGCATGGGGCGCGGCTTAAATAAACTTGCTGATGTCCTGCCGCAGCACGTCGATGCCACGCTTGATGTCGGACCATACGCTGCCCGGCGCGTCGTCGGCGGTGCTGCCGAGCTGCTCGGCCAGCTTGCTGCGCTTAGCCTCCAGCGCGGCGGCGTGCTCGTGGTAGTGGTGGGGCGAGTCGGCCGTGGTGGCGTTGGCGCGGGCGTTCAGGGTCTTGATTTTAGCATCGAGCTCGTCCAGAGCCTGGCGCAACTCGTTGGGGCTCAGGTGGCCCGGCGCGCGCATGTTTTCGGGGTGGGGCGTGTACGACATGGAAGCAGGAAATAGCGGGTGAGCGGCCCGGCCAGCCGGGTTTCCTCCGTTGTACTGTGCAAAGCCCGGAAAGGATACTCCGGCGGGCCGGACGTGTGTTACCAACGCAACCGCAACGCAAGCATAACGCACGCTTTACACCCGCCGCTCATCAGCCGAATAGCTTTGCCGCAGCTTCCGCCATCCGAAGTCTGCCGCTATGTACCGTTCTCTTCTGCTGTTGGTTACGCTGTCGATGCTGGGTGCTGCCACGGCCCGGGCCCAGGAAAACCGAACTCTGACCATCAACAGCGGCGAAGCAGGTTCGGCGGCCCAAGTGACGACACCAGCGGCCCCCGCTATTTACCACACCGCCGACGTAATGCCTGCCTTTCCCGGCGGCACCGAAGCTTTCGGAAAGTTTCTACGCGAAAAGCTACAATACCCCACCGAAGCCCTCAACAAAGGCCGCTCGGGCAAAGTCTACGTGCAGTTTGTGGTCGATGAGCGCGGCCACATCATCGACCCGCAGGTGGTGAAAGGCCTCGGCGCCGGCCTCGACCAAGAGGCGCTGCGCCTCGTGCGCATCATGCCCTGGTGGACGCCCGGCCTCGTCGGTGGCCAGCCCGTGAAGGTGGCCTACACGCTGCCCATCGTATTCCGGGCACTGGAGTAGCTAGTGAAACACGCCCCACTGCTTGGGCAGACCCAGGTCGCGGGCGAGGGGGGCGGCGGCGGTGCGCCACAGGTTGGTCAGCAGCTCGTTGATGGCGTCGGCCAGCTCCAGGTGGTAGTCCTGCTCCAGCTTTTCGGCTTGGCGCAGGAGCGTATCGGTACGGCGCACCACGTGGTTGAGCAGCAGCTGCGTGGTGCCGGTGAGGCGCGCCACGGCCTCGGGCTGGGCCTGAAACACGTTGTTGAGCAAGCGCGTGGTCAGCTCCACTTCGCCAAATGCGTCGCCGGTGATTTTGGCGTGGTAGCTGATCATGTTCTGCAGCTGCCGCACAATCACGAGCAGGTCGTTGGGGGTTTGGTGGTAGCCGCGCACGGGGTCGTCGAGCCGCTCGCGCAGCTGGGCGCGGCGGTTTTCGAGGCCTTCCGGGCCTTCGAGCAGGCGAAATTGCAGCTGCTCGGTCAGCACTTTGTCCTGGCACACGAGGCGCACCAGGAGCTGGTCCTTCTCCTTTTGGGGCAGGTTGAGTAAGGCTTTGCGCAGATCGGGTGGCAGTGCAGCCATGCAGAAGAATGAAGTAAAAGACGCCGGGCGGCAGCGGTCAATTTAAACGAATACAACTACGCAGAAAACGCGTTTTGGCTGCCAAAAGTGCCATTTACGGCCGCGCATCAGGCCACGTGCTGCGGATGCTCGGGCACAGTGCCGGCCGTTGCGCTTTCGGCCACCAGCGCGCCGCTCAGGGCCAGTTGGTTGCGCGCCTCGTCGAACTCGTTTTCGCTCTTGGCCACCACCACCGTCGCCACCGCGTTGCCAATGATGTTGGTAATGGCCCGCGCCTCCGACATAAACCGATCTACGCCCAGCAGCAGCGCCATACCCTCGACGGGAATGGTTTTGGTGGCCGCCAAGGTAGAGGCCAGCACCACGAAACCCGAGCCCGTGACGCCCGCCGCGCCCTTGCTCGTCAGCATCAGAATGCCGATGATGGTGAGCTGCTGGCCCAGCGTGAGCGGCACGTGGAAGGCCTGGGCCAGGAAAATGCTGGCCATCGAGAGGTAAATGGTGGTGCCGTCGAGGTTGAAGGAATAACCGGTGGGAATGACCAGTCCCGCTACCGAGCGGGAGCAGCCGTAGGCCGTGAGCTTGTCGATGAGCCGCGGCAGAGCCGACTCCGACGACGAGGTGCCCAGCACAATCAGCAGTTCTTCCTTGATGAAGCCCAACAAGCGCCACAAGCTGAACTTGTAGTAGCGCGCCACCAGCCCCAGCACGCCGAAAATGAACAGCGCCATCGTCAGGTACACCGAGGCCATGAGCTTGGCCAGCGGCAAAAGCGTATCGAGCCCGTAGGTGCCGATGGTGTAGGCCATACCACCGAACGCGCCCAGCGGCGCCAGCTTCATGACCATGCCCAGCACGCCAAACAGCACGTGGCTCAGCCGCTCGAAGGTGCCCAATAGCGGCCGGCCCACGGCATCGGGCACGCGGGTGAGGGCCAAGCCGAAAAGCACGGCAATGAGCAGCACCTGCAGCACGTCGCCGGCGGCAAAGGCACCCACTAGGTTTTCGGGCACGATGTGGGTGAAAAACGCTACCCAGTCCATGCCGGCGGCCTGCTCGGCGTACTTCTGGGTTTCGGCGGCTTTGGCGGTGGCGGCGCTGGTATCCACGCCCGCGCCGGGCTGCACCAGGTTGGCGGCTCCCACGCCAATGAGCAGCGCAAAAGTGGTGATGAGTTCAAAGTACAGCAGCGCCTTGCCGCCCACGCGCCCCACCTTTTTGAGGCTGCCGATGGAACCGATGCCCAGCACCACCGTCAGGAAAATGATGGGCGCGATGAGCATCTTGATGAGCCGGATGAACGTCTCGCCCACTGGCTTCAGGGCCGTGCCCACGCCGGGAAACAGTGCCCCGAGCAATACGCCCAAGGCAATGGCGGTGAGGACTTGGAAGGTGAGGTTGCGGGCGAGGTTTTTCATGCAAGCGGGGCAAAGCGGGCTGCAAAGTAGCAAAGTGCCTGGCCTGTGGCACCGAGAGGCGGTTGCCAGGGCAGAGTCGTAGATTTTCTAGCCACTGTTCAAAACCCAAGCCTCTAGAAATAAGTACACTACTACATGCCTTGGGCAGATGCGCGCTTCTGCACCGAGTGATGTTCCTGTGGTGAGTGAATGGTTATTCGGCAAACACACAGGGGCGCGCATCACCCCACGGCTGTACCTCCTGGAAAGCCCCGTCCTAACTTAGGGCGGGGCTTTCGCGTTGGGAAGACAACGGTTTCACATTCCTTGCATGCGTCACGCGTACCGGCTGCCTTTACTTCTGCTGTGCTTGTTTGGTGCCGTGGCCCGCGCCCAAACGCCCGCCGCGCCACCCGATACCGCGCGGCCGGCATCCGTTACGTTACCCGAGGCCACCGTGGTGGGCTACGGCCAGAACCTGCCTTTGCGCCGCACTGCCGCCGCCGTGGGCGTACTCGATGCCCGGGTTGTCAATCGGTTCAGCGAAGCCTCGCTCACGCAGGCCGTAAACACACTGCCCGGCGTGCGGCTGGAGGAGCGCGCCACCGCCAGCTACCGCCTCAGCATCCGGGGCAGCACGCTTCGCTCCCCCTTCGGCGTGCGTAACGTGAAGGTGTACTACCACGACATCCCGTTCACCGAGGCCAGCGGCAGTACCCCGCTCAACCTCCTCGACCCGGTCACGCTCGGGCGCATCGAGGTCATCAAAGGACCGGCCGGCAGCCTGTACGGCGCCGGCACCGGCGGCGTGGCCTTGCTGCAAACGCGCCAGCTGGCTACCGACGGCTCGTTGGTGCGGGCCGGCGCCTCGGCGGGCAGCTACGGGCTGCGGCGCTACACGGCCGAGGCGCTGAATACGAACAATAGCGCCACCCAACGGCAGCAAACCTACGCCAGCTTCGCCCACCAAACCCTGAGCGGCCACCGCCAGCAAAGCGCCTTGCGGCGCACGGTGCTGGCCCTCGGCGGCGAGCTGCAAACCTCCGCCAAGCGCACGGTAGCGGCGCATTTGCTCTACACCGACCTCGACTACCAACTGCCCGGCGGCCTCACGCGGGCGCAGCTGGAGCAGAACCCGCGGCAGGCCCGCCCCGGCACGCCCGCCGGTCCGGGCACGGTGGCGCAGCGCACGTTCTACGCCTCGCGCACGGCCCTGCTGGGCCTCACGCACGAGTACCGCTTCACGCCGCGCTTCACCAACAAAACCACGCTCTACACCACCGGCAGCGTCATTCGCACGCCGTATCTGGTCGATTATGAGCGCAACACACAGGTGGGCGGCGGCGGGCGCACGGCGTTTGGCTACCGCACGGCGCTGGCCGACCGCACGCTGCGCCTCGCGGCCGGCGGCGAGCTGCAAACCAGCTTCGAAAACGCCCGCAACTACCAGAACCGCGCCGGCACGCCCGGCCCCCTGCGCTACGACGACGAGATTCGCACCGTCACCGGCTTCGTGTTCGGGCAGGCCGACTACGAACTGCCGGCCGAGCTGCTGCTGACCGTGGCCGCCAGCTACAACCGCCTGCGCTACCGCATCAACCGCGTGAGCGACGCCACGCTGCCCGCGGGCTACCAGCTGGAGCGCAACTTCCGGCCCGAGGTGTCGCCGCGGGTGGCGCTGCTGCGCGAGTTCGGCGACAACCTCGCCGTATACGGCAGCGTGAGTACGGGCTTCTCGCCGCCCTCGGAAGAGGAAATTCGCCCTTCCGACGGCTCGCTCAATACCGGCCTGCAGGCCGAGCGCGGCACCAGCTACGAGCTGGGTGCACGCGGTCAGGCGTTCAGCAACGGCTTCGCGCCCCGCCTCGATTTCGACGTGTCGGTGTTCGATTTTCGGCTGCGCAACACCATCGTCACGCGCACCACCGAGCGGGGCGCGGGACTGTTTTCCAATGCCGGCGCCACTCGCCAGCGCGGGCTGGAGGCGGCTGCCGGGCTGTGGCTTTGGCAGCAGTGGGCGTCGATTCCCGAAGCCGAGCAGCAAGCCCGCAACATGGATTTGGGGTACCGCACCACGGGTGCGGGCCTGCGCCTATGGAGCAGCTACGCCTACTACCATTTCCGCTTTGCCGACTACCAGCAAGCCGATGCCGCGGGCCAGCTGCGCGACTACAGCGGCAACCAGCTCACCGGCGCCGCGCCGCACACGCTTTCCGCCGGCCTCGACCTTAACCTGCCCATTGGCCTCTACGCCCGGCCCGCGCTCAGCCACCAGAGCCGCCTGCCGCTCAACGATGCCAACACCGACTACGCCGCCGGCTACTGGACCTTCGCGGCCCGCGCCGGCTGGCGCCGCACGCTGCTGCGCCACCTCGAAGCCGACGTGTACGCGGGCGTCGAAAACGCCACCAACCGGCGCTACAGCCTCGGCAACGACCTGAATGCTTTCGGCGGCCGCTACTTTCAGCCGGCGCCGGGCCGCAACTACTACGGCGGCCTCTCGCTAGGCTGGCGCTGGTAAGGGCCGGGGCATCAGACGCGTAGAAGCAAAAAGCCCGCGCAGGGGCGCAGGCTTTGCTCGGGTGCATAGGTTCAGAAACTGTGCCAGAACCAGCGGCTTACACTTTCACCGCCTTGCCCTTCTTCGCCGCTTCGTAAATGGCCATGATGTAGCGCACGTCGCGCTGCCCTTCTTCGCCGGGCGTGCGGGGCGTTTTGTTCTGCATCACGCACTCCGACATGTGGTCGACTTCGGCCGCAAACTGGTTGCCTTCCTTGAGCTGCGGCTCCTGCTTGCCCTCCTCGGTCCCGATTTTCATCGTGTGCTTGTTGTAGTCGGAGAGGGGGTCGAGGTCGAGCCAGCCCTTGTCGCCGAAAGCCCGCCCGCGCTTTACTTCTTGGTAGCTATACGACGACGTGCAGGTGGCCAGCACGCCGCTGGGAAAGCGCAGCGTAAACACAATGGTGTCTTCCACTTCCTTAAAGCGCGGGTCGGATTTGTCACTGTGTTCCTGGGCCGTTATTTCCACGGGCTCTTCGCCGGTGAGGTAGCGCGTGGCGTTGAGTGAGTAGATGCCAATGTCCATGAGCGACCCGCCGCCGGCTAGCTTTTTCACCACGCGCCAGGTGTCGGCTTTATCTTCGGTGGGCTTCACGGGCCGGCCGTGGTCAGCGGTAATCACCTTCAGCTTGCCCAGTTCACCTTTTTTGATGCGCTCAATGGCGTTCAGGTTGAAGGGCTCGTACTGGCAACGGTAGGCAATCATCAGTTTTTTGCCGGCCTTTTTGCTGGCATCAATCATCTTCTGGCAATCTTCTTCGGACGTGGCCATGGGCTTTTCGCACAGCACGTGCTTGCCGGCCTGCGCGGCCCGCACGGTATACTCGGCGTGCAAGGCGTTGGGCAGAATGATGTAGACGATATCCACCGCCGGGTTGTCCCGAATGGTGTCGAAATTCTGGTAGTTGTAGAGGTTCTTCTCCTCGATGCCGTACTCCCGGGCCAGCTTTTTGGCCTTGTCGGGCGAGCCGCTCACCAGCGCCACCAGTTTGGAGTGCTGGCAGTCCTTGAAGTTGGGCATGATTTGCTCGGTGGCGAACTTGCCCAGGCCCACGATGGCCCAGCCGAGTTTCTTCTTGTCGTCGTGTTGCATAGCTGCGGAAAGCGGTTGGGCCAGCGTAGCGGCTGCGGCCGGCCCAGCCAGGGCCGCAGCGGCGGCACCCAGCCCGGCCTGCCGCAGAAACTGCCGGCGCGATTCGGTCAAATTCATAGGCAATCGGAAAAGCCAATGAATAGCCTAACGACGCGCCCGAAGCCGGGGTTACGTCCGCGCTTGCGGCAGCCGGGGCCGCTGGTTTTGCTTGCCGTCGAGCTTCGGCTGCGCTTATTGCGGCCGCCAGGTGAGCGTGAAGCCCGTAGCGCCGCCGTAGTAGCTGGGCGCAAAACCTACGTCTTTCAGGTGCGGCTTGCGGCCCCACCGGTTGCGGTGCGAGAGGTAGCCCAGGTGCGCCGACAGAATGCCAATGCCAGCACCGGCTACCACATCGGACTGCCAATGGCGGTTGTTGAGCATGCGCAGGGCCCCCACGCCGGTGGCAATGGTGTAGGCCCCGATGCCGTACCACTGGCTTTGGTCGCGAAACTCGGTGTGCACGATGCTGGCCGCCAAAAACGCTTGCGCCGTGTGGCCCGAGGGGAAGGAATTGCGCGTCGAGCCGTCGGGCCGCAGCACCTTGGTGGTGTTCTTGATGGCGTAGGTCAGCGCCCCGTAAATCAGCTCTGATTTCACCACCACCAGCAGCGTGTTCAGCCGGTCGCTGCGCGACTCCACGCCGGCCAGGGCCACCAAACCCAACTCGGCATAAGGCGCAAAAATCAGGTAGTCGTCGACCTTGGTGTGGAAGTTCGGAAACTGGCGTTGGATGTCGCGCCGGGCGTCGTAGCTGCTGTAGATGCCGTTGCCGTTGATGGTGCTGGCGCCGTACCCAATGAGCACGGCCGGCACGATGGTGGCCCGCACGAGCTTGCCTTTGTACCAAGGTTTTTTGACTGCCGCCGGCACCCCGTCCGGGTTGGCGTACTTGCGGGTGGTATCGGGCGCGGCCGGGGCGGGCGGCGTGGTTTGGGCGTGCAAGGCTGTCGGCGTCAGCCAAAGCACGAACAGCAGCGAGGAAAGAAAGCGCATACGAAGCAGCCGGCGAAGGTGGAAGCTACAGGTGGTGAGTGAAGCAAACAACGCCGAAAATTACGCTTCGGTTATTACATCGTTGCCGAAATACGAAGCCGCTACGTGGCGGGCGTACGCTTTTATCGCGTCGCGCACCTGCCGGAATGCGTGCAATACCTGCTCCTCGGAGCCCGTGGCCCGGGCCGGGTCGGCGAAGCTGCGGTGCAGCCGGCGGGCGTGGGCGAGTCCCGGCAGCACCGGGCAGGTTTCGCGGGCGTGGTCGCACACGCTGATGAGGTAGGCGAACGGCACGTCGGCGTACTCGTCGACGTGGGTGGAGCGGTGGTGGCCGATGTCGACGCCGTCTTCGCGCATCACCTGTACGGCGCGTGGGTTCAGGCCGTGCGTTTCTACCCCGGCGCTGTACACCTGTGCACGGCCGGCCAGCTCGCGGGCGAGGTAGCCGTGCAGCATTTGGCTGCGGCAGGAATTGCCGGTGCACAGCACCAGTACATTGGGCAAACTCATGGTGTGAGAAGTAGCTGCGACTGAAGGTTTACGGGGTGCGCAGGGCCCGCGCCAATGGCACGGCCGCGAGGGCACCCAGGGTGGGCGCCACCACATACAGCCACAGGTGTTGCCATTGCCCGGCCACGGCAGCCGGCGCCAGGGAGCGGATGGGGTTCATGGAAGCGCCGCTAATGGGGCCCGCGAAAAGTGCTTCCAGCCCCACAAATGCGCCCACGGCAATGCCCGCCGTCAGCCCTTTCTCCCGGGCACCTTCCGACACGCGCAGCACGACCAGCATGAGCAGCAGCGTGAGCAAAAACTCCATGCCGAAGGACTGAAAAACCGGGCCGGCAGGCCGCGTACCGCCCAGCGTGGAACTCAGCGGAAACAGCAGCCGCAGTGCGATGCTGGCGGCGAAGGCGCCTACCGCTTGCGCCGCCGCGTAGGGCAGCACCCACCGGAAGGGCATACGCCCGGCGGCGGCAAAGGCCAGCGTCACGGCCGGGTTCAGGTGTGCCCCCGACACGTCGCCGAAGGCGTAGATCAGGCTCAGCACCACCAAGCCAAACGTGGCTGCAATGCCGCCGTGACCCACCACACCACCCGCCACCGCATTGACGACGACGGCGCCGGTGCCGCAAAACAGCAGGATAAAGGTGCCCAGTGCCTCGGCCAGCAGCACCGGCCGCCAGCCCGCCGCCGGCCGGGCGGGCTCAGCGGGCATTGGCCGAGGCGGTAATACCGGCCGGTTGCTCGGTTCCCACCACTGCGCTGCGACGCTCCAGCAGCATTACCGTGCGCCACTGGCCGTGTAGCTGCCCAATTCGTTCCCGGTAGCCAATAGTGCGGAAACCGGCTTTGGCATGCAGCGCCAGGCTGGCCGTATTTTCCTGCAGGATGCCCGCTTGCAGCGTCCAGATGCCGTGTTGTTCCGATGCCTGCACCAAGGCCTGCAGCAAAGCCAAGCCCACGCCCTGGCCCTGGGCCTCGGGTGCAATGTACACGCTCACCTCGGCCACGCCGCCGTATACGCACCGCCCCGACACCGGGCTCAGGGCCGCCCAACCCAATAGTTGCCCCCTCGCATCGGCGGCTACCAAGCGGCTGTGCGGCAGGTGCGCCGCATGCCAGCCGGCCCACTCGGGCGCCTGGGTTTCAAGGGTAGCATTTCCGGTGCGAATTCCGGCTTCGTAGATGGCGCGCACCGCTGGCCAGTGCGCTTCGCTAAGGGGAAGAATCGTCATGGAACAAGGGCAATAAGGGCCACACAATAGGTTAGCAGCACACGCCGCCGGGGCTGCAACTGGGGGCGCATTCGGCCACGGTGCTGGTGTCGGCTAGCGTGAAGGCCATGGGGGCTGTAACTAGCGTATCGGCGGCCAACGCACTGACGGCTGGGGCAATGCAGCATTGATTACTGGTTTGCTGGTAGTCGGCCTCGTAGCGCGGGTCGTTGAACTCGGCGTCTTCGTGAAAGTAATACACTTCCCATTCCACGCCGTCGGGGTCGTTTACCCAAAACTTGTCCTGCTTAGCGTAGCAGCAGCTGGTGCCCACTTCTTCGCGCTGCACCAGACCCGCAGCCCGGGCGGCTGCCAGGCGTACGTTCAGCTCGGCTACCGTCTCCACCTGAAAGCCGAGGTGACCGAAATGGCTTTGCACCCGCGCCGGGTTTTCAACAAACGAGATGATGAGCGACGGTTGGTCGAGCACGTACTTGGCGTAGCCGCGCCGGATTTTGGCGGCGGGCTGGCCGAAAAAAGCGTTGTAGAACGCCACCGTGGCGTTCAGGTCCGACACGTAAAGCGAGACGTGCATGCGGGGGAAAACAGGCGTTTCCATGGGAAGCAGTCGGTTAGGTGAAACGGAAAAAAGCGGCGAGCTAGCAGGCGCAGTCGAGGCCGGCGGTGGCTTGCCCAAAAAAGTCGGCGAATTGGGTTTGCAGGCGTTGCAGTAGCTCGGTGTCGAGGCAGTAGCACACGGTCAGCCCATCGATGCTGCCGCGGATGAGGCCGGCGGCTTTCAGCTCCTGCAAGTGCTGCGACACGGTGGTGCGGCTCAGGGGCAGCTCGGCGGCAATGTCACCCGAAATGCAGGTTTTCTTCGCGGCCAGCAGCTCGATAATGGCCACCCGGGCCGGGTGGCTCAGGGCTTTGGATACCCGCGCCAACTGCTGCTGGGCCTCGGTGAATTCGGAAAGCTTGGCGAAAGTCATGGGTGTTTTATGAAGTATGACGCAAACATACGTCATAGAAATATAAAACCAACTTATTGGGCTGATTTTTTTACGAAAGATTCTTGTTGGCTCCAGCGTTTCGCCCGTTGCCGGGTTCAACAAGCTGTCGAAAGGTCAGCTACCCAAACAAAAAGCCCTGCTGCATAAACATGCAGCGGGGCCTGACTTAGAGGTGCTCGTGGCTATTGCACCAGGCCGTCTATTTCCTCTTGCCGGGCACCGCCCACGCCGTATCCGTCGTCGGTCATGGCCGAGTTGTCGCGGTCGGGGCCGGCGGTAGGCTGGTCGGGAATGCCCGACGAGGCTTCGTCGAGCATGGCGGAGGTATCGAGCGTGCCTTCTTCGTCGCGCTTGTAGTTGTAAAGCTCGTCGTGATGGCGGCGCTGTTCCTCCGACATCGGCTGCTGGTCGGCGGTGGGTTTCTGGTCGTTCTGGTTGGGTTTCTTAGACATACTCGTCGGAGGCTGAAACGAAGCGAAAACGGCTTCGGGCGTTAGTCAAGGGGGTAGGGGCTGTTGCTGACCGGGTCGATGGTTTCCCAATACAGAAACCGCGGTTTGGGCGTAGGGGCGGGCGGAGTGGGGTCCATTTCTTCGAGCGCCGCCGCATCGGGCATGGCAAAAACGGGAGCCGGATTTGCGCCGGGGGGCGCAGCCTCGGTCGGGAATGGAGTTGGGGAAAGAGTCATGGCGGGTTGTGGGGAAAAGGAAGCGGGAGTACTCGGCGCAAGGAAGCATTTTTACGTAAGCCCCGCGAAAATGGCTACACATGGCAGGTTACGTCCCGTCCGGTCGTTGTGCCCGGCCCGTTATCTTGCCCCCTCACCTTTGCCCGATTATGGATTTCCGTATTGCCCACGAACCCGCCGAACAAACCTTTTCCGTAGTCGGCCAGGATGCTGAATTGAGCTACGCCCGGCCCGCCAACGGCGTCGTCGATTTCCAGCACACCTACGTCGACGAAAGCCTGCGCGGGCAGGGCGTAGGCGACCAACTCGCCAAACAAGCCCTCGAATGGGCCCGCCACGAGCAGCTGCGCGTGCGCACTTCGTGCCCATTTGTGCAAGCCTACGTGCAGCGCCACCGCGCCCAATACCAGGATTTGCTGGAGAGTTAGGCCCGCTCGTGTGGGGGTGGCACGAGCCGGGCATGCGCCAGCAAGGCCTGCGGCGTGTCGGCCACGTGCTGCACCACGTGGCGCACCGCCGCCCGCACTTCGGCCGGATTGAGCGTGCCCGGCCGCACCTGCTGCCGCACCGCGTGGTGTTGAAAGGTGAGCAAGTGCCCAAGCAATTGCCGCATCGAGCCCAAACGCGGGTATTGCAACACCAAACGCAGCGTCAGCAACGCTCCGGCCAGAATGCTCAGCCACATCGTGGCCGCTTCGCCCAGGTAGTCCTGCGCGGCAATTCCAACGAACCACAGGCACAAACTCAACTGCGGAAACCAGCGCGACCAGCCGGGCGCTTCGAGCGGCGCCGGTACCGGGGCACCAAGCGCCCGCTCTAGCCGGCGCACCCGGCGCAAGCCAGCCCACCACGACCGGTACATACCAAGGTCGGTACGGGGACGGACGGGGGCACCGGTGCGGTGCCAAGTGCCCACTTCGCGGCGCAGCACCTCGAACAGGGGCCGAAGCGTGGGCGCCGGTGTCCATTCGCCCGCCATTTTGTGCAGCACCAGCAGCTCCAGTTGGGCAAGCGTGATGCCCTCGAACAGGTCGCCGTCCTGAAACCTGACGCTAAAGGAGCGGTGCAGCAGCGTCAGAAGTTCCTGCACTTGCGGCTTGGCCAGGGTGACGTTCTGCGGCCGGAAAGCCCCCGCCCGCCGACGGGCACGCAGGGTGCGGATTGAGGGTGCATCGGTCACTGCTTCACTACTTTCAGCATGTAACGGTGCCCATTGCTTTCTACCGACAACAGGTACACACCGGCCCCGGCACGGCGAAGAACCGCGCTCAAGCGGGCATTGGCCTCCGCTACCGACGCGGTCGATGGCGAAACCAGCGTGTGGCCGTGGGCCGTGCGCAAAGCCACCGTCACGGCCGCGTCGGCGGGCCATCCGGTCAGCGTCACGTCGCCGGTGGTGGGGTTGGGGTAGAGCATCGGGGCTGCTTGCTCGCCCGTGGCCGACACAAACACGGCAGCGCTGCGCGTGGCCTGGCCGTTGGCGTCCACTTGGCGCAGGCGATAGTAGGCCGACTGCGCCGCGTCGGCGTCGGTGAATTGGTAGCTCTGCCGGACGGCGGTGGTGCCATGGCCCGCCACTTGCCCAATTGTGCGGTACGTACGCCCGTCGGCCGACTTTTCTACCTCAAAGCGGGCATTGTTTTCCTCCGTTGCCGTGCTCCACGTCAGCACCACGCGGCTGCTCACGCGCCGGGCGGTAAACTCGGTGAGGCTGACGGGCAGCGGGTTCACGGCGTTGCCGATGGCGAATTGGGAGAACGTGCTGATGGCCGTGGCTGTGAACGTAAATGGCCCGGTGCCACTAACCGGCCCGGTGTTCAGCCGTTGCCAGGTACTGGCGGCGTTGCCATCGTTGCGGTAGGTGGCCACCGTCATGCGGCGGAAACCAGCGTTTTCGTCGGGGGCATTCCACTGAAACGTCACGTCAGCCACGGGGCTGGTTGCCGCGGCGGGCGAGATTTCCCAAGTACGATTCACGAACTGGTGCTGCTGGGCGTAGGGCGCACCGCTGGCACCTCGCTCCAGCAGGCCGCTAAAGGTGCGCACCCGGAAATCGGCCGTGCTGCCCGTATTGCGGATGCTCAGCGGCGTGTAGCTGGCGCTGGTGCCCACCGGAAAGCCAATGGCCGTGCTGCTGACCGGAACGGTGCGCACCACGAAGCCGCTGCTGGCTGGCTGGTCTTTCGTAACGATGTAATGACCGGCATCGGCCCCAGCTACGGTGGCGGTGGCGGCTAGCGTCAGGTTTTGGTCGCCGAGGACGAGGTGGCCGTTGCTAAACGTGAGCGTACCCGTAACGGTGGTCGGCACAAGCAACGTCACGTCGGTGGGGTTGTTGATGGTAAGGTTGGCGAAGCTGCTGGCGGTGCCGCCGATGGTCTGGGTAGTGGTGCCGGCCATTTCCACCGTGCCCCCGCCCGCAATGGCGCCTTGGTTGACGAAGTTGCCGGTGAGGCGCAGCGTGCTGCCAGCCGCTACCGAAAGAGTAGCGCCGGGCTCAATAGTGAGGTTGCGGGCCAGTACCAAGCCGCCGAGCGTGGGGGCGAAGGTGCTGCCGGCTGGTATACGCACATCGACGCCAGCAGAAGGCAGCACGCCGCTTTCCCAGTTGCGGCAGTCGGCGCCGTCGGCCGAGTTGTTGTTGCCGGTCCAAATGGCCAGTGGGGTGGTAGCGGGCGTGGCGCGGGTGTCCACGGCGGCCGGGGCGGTGTACGTGGCCTTCACAAAGCAGCGCTGCCCGGCATAGGTAGCGGCGGTATTGCGCACTTTCAGCACCAGCCAGCCGGTGGTGCTGGGCGTGTAGGTGCCGATGACGGACGCGTCGCCGGCTGCCGAACTGAGCAGGTTGCCCTGCAAATCGTAGACGCCGATGGTAAGGCTGCGGCCGGTGTTGGGGGCTTCGGGATAGAGCTCGTAGGTGAGCGGCTGACCTGCCTGAGCATAGATTTTGCCCACCAAGCGGCGGTTGGTCGAGTTGTCGGGCAAACGGCCGCCCTGGCCCAGGCTCTGGCAGTTCAGGTCGCCCAGGTCGTCGGCCATTTCCCATTCCTGGGTGGTGGCCGTAAAGCGGGCGGGCACGAAGCCGTTGTTGTCTTGGCCCACCGGCGCCCACACCGAATAGCCGCGGCGGCCCTGCAGGGCGGTGCCGTTGCAGGGCGGCGTGTTCACGTTCACGTATTTCTTGCCGTCGTTGCCCAGGTACACGGTGTGCACGGCCGAGCCGTTGGCGCCGGAGTAATCTTTCAGCTGGGTGTTCACGGCAAAGTCGGTTTCCACGTCGTTGCTCTGCCAAGTGTTCCAGTTGTCGTTGATGCCAATGAGGGCCTTGGTGCTGCGCTCAATCACGAGGTGGTCGGCCGAAGAATAAGGCACCTTGTAGGCACCGTCTTTGAAGTGCAGGTTTTGGTGGCACCAGAGCAGGTTCACCAGGTCGTCGCGCACGGGCAGGTCGGTGGTGCTGGTGGGCAAGTGGCTCCAGCGTTTGCCGGTGCCGCCCACGTTAAACAGGTCCTCGAAAAACACCTGCGGGTTGCCATCTACGGCAAAAGCCACGGCGTAAGCGGCCGAGAGGCGCGGCTCAAACGGGTCGATGTGCCCGAAGCCGGGCAGCTCCGAGCCGGTGTTCCAGCCGATGTAGTTGCCGGTAGCGTCTACCTGCGGCCGAAACGTGTCGTGGTTGTTCACGAAGGGTACGGTGCGGTGCACGTAGGTATTGGAGCCGGCGTAGTAGGCCACGCGCTGATTTTGCTGAGCACCCACGATGTCGCCCAGGTAGTAGCTGCCGCTCTGGTTCTGCGTCACCATGCCCTGAATGGCCTTGCGCAGCCCAAAATCAAAGGTGCCCATCAGGAAATCGGCTCCGTTGTTCTGGGTTTTCACCCCGTTCACGTAGTCGTCGAGCGTGCTGCCTTCGCCCACGTATTCGCCCACGTTGAACATGGTTTCGCCCGCCGAGGCCCAGCCGGCGTTGTACTTCAGGTTGTAGCTGATGTCCTGCTGCGCGGCGTAGGAAAAGTGTTTTACCGCGTCCCAGCGGAAGCCGTCGACGCCGGTTTGCTTTTTCAGCCACACGGCCCAGCTACGAGCCTGGTTGCGGGTGTAGCCCGCACTTTGGGCGGGGTTGTAGGTAGCGTTGGAGCTGGGGCCGTAGCCGTCGCCGCCGCCGTCGTCGCCGTAGCAGAAATCGGGGCCGAAGTATGGCGCGGCCATTTCGCCGGAGGTGGTGTTGTGCCCCAGGTGCGGGTGAAAGTTGGGATAGTTCTTCACCCAGCGGCCTTGGCGGTTGAGGTATTCGGGGCCGTTTTCGCTGGTTTCGGGCACGGGCGTGCCAAAGCAGCTGTAGCGGAAGTTCTTGTAGCCGCCGTTACTCTGCACCGAGTACGAATCGGGGTCGTAGCCGCCGTTGCCGTCCCGGTCGCCGGCGCCGTCGATATGGTTCAACACCACGTCCTGCACCACCTCAATGCCGTTGGCGTGCAGCACGGCCACCATGCGCAGAAACTCGTCTTTGGTGCCGAAGCGCGTGCCGGTGCCTTTCTTCTGAAACTTGTCGCCGAGGTCGTAGTGGTCGAAGGGCGAATAACCCACGTCGTTGGTAGCGTCCTTGTTTTTGGGCGTGGGCGGAATCCAGACCGCGTCGATGCCCATGCTTTTCAGGCGCGGGGCCAGCTCCGTAAGGTAGGCGGCCCACTGAAAGCGGTAATTGTCGTTGTAGTAGTCCCACCAGAAACCCTGCAGCACCACTTTCTTAACGGTGGTTTGCGCTGCGGCCGGCCACAGCGGCAGCAACAGCCACAGCGCCAGCAAACGGAATGAGTAACGGTTTATCATACGCAGAAAATGGGCAGGTGCAGCCAAGCAACGGAGCAGGGTCGTTGACAACCACAAAGTTAAGCGGAGGTTCGGCGATTTGCCGACTGCCAGCACGCCAGAGGCCGTATCCGACCTCCTATTGGGTCTTTACCAAACGCAAACCGGCCCCGCTGCAGCGCAACGGAGCCGGTAAGTAGCAGATAGTCTGCCAGATGGGAATTATGGTTGCACCACCACGCGGCTGATGTAGCGGGTGTTGCCGGCTTCCACCAGCACTTGGTACAGACCAGCGGCCAAGCCGCGCAGATCCAGCGAAACCACGTCGGTAGCGCCCAGCGTTTGGGTGTGCTGACGTACCGGACGACCCAAGCCGTCGAGCAGCTGAATGCGGGCCGACTCGCGGCTGGTCAGGCCGGTCACCTGCACCAGCACGTGGCCGGTAGCGGGGTTCGGGTACACTTGCAGGCCGGTGGCTACCGGGCGGGCCGGGTTCGTGCTGGTCACGATGCACGAGCTGTTGGTGTGCTGACCGATGCCGGTAAACACGTCACCGCCCTGGGGCAGCCATTCGGCGGCCGTGGCAGCATCCCAGTGGGTGCGGCCGAGGCTCACAGTGGGGCGACGAATCAGCGTGTTGTTCAGCGTCGAGCCGCCGGGAACCGTCCAGCCCGTCGTAGCGCCGGGGTCCTGGCCGATTACGCCGATAACGTCTACCGTGTCGGTGCCGTCGAACAGGGCCACCGCGTCGTTGCCGTTGAAGAAGGTCACCTGCGAACCGGTGTTGTCGGCCTGAGCCAGTACCGCCGGTACCGAGCCGGCGTTGGCTACCACGTACACGTCGCGCGGGGCCACGGTGCCGGTCAGGGCCAGCGTCGAGTTCGGCGTGGTGGCACCGTTGGCAAACAGGTCGATGCGGTAGCCGGTCAGGTTAATCGGCTGGTTCGAGGGGTTGTAGAGCTCGAGCACTTTGGTGTTGCCCGTCACCGATTCGGCGTATTCCGAGAAAAACAGGCGGGTGCAGGGCACACCGGCCGCGTTCTGGTCGTCGTTGGTGATGGTGAACATGTGCACTTGCGGGGAGCCCAGCACCGCGCCGCCGCCGCTGGGCTGGCCCAGGCGCAGCTGCACGGTTTCGTTGGGCTCGATGTTGGTGTCGCCGTTTACGGTAATGGTTACCGTAGCATTCTGGCGGCTCTGGCCAGCCTGGAAGCTGAGCGACGTGGTGCCCAGGGTGTAGTCAGCAGCATCGGCCGTAGAGCCGGCGGCTACCACCGTTACGGGTACCGTGAGGTTGGCCGACGGAGCCGAACCGCTCAGGGCCACGTTGATGGTGTAGGTGCTCGTGCCGGTGTCGCCTTCGTTCAACGAGCCCGTGCCGCTGACGAAGTTGATGGTGGGGGCCGGACCGTCGTCGTTGGTGATAAACAGGTCGTGCGTGGCGGGCGAGCCGAGCACCAAGCTACCAGCGGCGTTGCGAATCAGCAGGCGCACGGTTTCGTCGGCTTCGGGCTGGGTGTCACCCGTTACGGCTACGGTCACCGTCTGGGTGGCCTGGCCAGCGGCGAAGGTCACGGTTTGGGTGGCGAAGGTGAAATCGGTGCCAGGGGTGGCGGTGGAGTTGTTGGCATCGACGGCAACTTCCACGGTGCCCGGAGCGGTCGGCGTCGGGCTCACGCTCAGCGTGAAAGTGTAGTTGGTCGTGCCGGTGTTGCCCTCGGCAATGGTGCCGGAGTTGGCCGCAAAAGCCACCGTGGGGCCAGCCGGTGCAAAGCCCCAGGCGCGGGCTACCAACGACGGATCGGCAATGTAGGGGTTGAAGTTGCCTTGGGCCTTGGCCACGCGGCGGTTACGCTCCCGCTCGTGGGCGTCCACCGGGTCGGCCAGGTGCCACTGGTAGAGCGTGTTCAGGTCGGCCAGGGCCGTTATGACATCCTTGCCGGGGTCGAAGCTCTGGCCCGCGTGCATGGTGTAGAAGTAGAACGCCGAGCGGGCCAGGTTGCCTTTGTGGTCTTCGCGGGGCTCAAACATGCTGGGCGTATCCTCGCTCCACTCGGGCAGGTTGGTCGTCGGAATGGTGCTCTGGCTCACGGTGCCGCGCATCCAGATCTGGGTCTGGCTGTCGGCAATTTCGCCGAACGGGTCACTGCCGCGGTTGGAGTTCCAGGTGTCGTAGGTAGGGTAGAGGTGGTGAATGTCGGAGCGCATCCGGCTCACTTCGTTAAACCACGACTGCGGAATGCTATGCTCGCAGTTGATGCGGCCCACGTTGGCGGTGCTGGTCGAAACCGAGTCGATGGTTTTGGGCACCGAGTAGCCCGAATACACGCACACCAGCTGGCCGTTGAACACGTCCACGTAGTTGTACATCTTGCCGCGGGCACGGTCGTAACCCAGGTCCACGCGCTTGCCGTCGTACCAGTTTTGGCGCAGCCAGTCGCGCAGCGCCACGCCCTGCAAGCCCGCCGGCGGCGAGGGTGGCAGCGTTTGAGCCGTAGCGGCGGTCAGCCCGAGAAAGGCGACCAGCAATGCGGCGAAGAAGTGTTTCATAGGGTGTAGCAAGTAGGGTGGGAAAATGCGGCCTTAAAGGTCCAAAAAATCATTGGTTTGGACAGCGAATGGGGGTAAAAAAAGCGCGGCGCCCCGCAGCAAGTTGTGCTACGGGGCGCCGCCAAGGGTGTGAGCATCAGAAAGGATGCGTCGACAGCCTTACATCTTGGTTTCCGACTTGGTCTTCATTTTCTTCTCGCCTTTGCCGGCTTTCATGCGCCGGCCTACGCGCATGTCGTCGGCGGGAGCAGGCGTGGTGGTCATCGTGCCGGGCGAAGAACTGGGCGTGGTGCTCATGGTGCCCGACGAGTTCATATCGGTAGTGCCCGCGGCCGGCGTGGTGGTAGTCGTACCGGTACCCATCGTGCCCGTCGAGTTCATGTCGGTGGTAGTGCCCGAGCCACTCATGGTGCCGGTGGTGCCGGCCGGGGTGGTCGTGGTGCCGCTGGTGGTGCCGTTGTCCATGGTGCCCGACATCGTGCCCGAGCCGCTCATCGAGCCGCTGGTTGTGCCGCCACTCATGGAGCCCGCGGGTTGCGTGCTCATTTCACCGACGGGCATCGTTTTGGCTTTCATTTTGTCGCCATCCATCGATTTGCCCTTCACTTTCACGTTGCCGTTATCGTCGTTTTTCACCTTGGTCATGCCGCTGGCATCCTGGGTCTTGGTCTTGGTGCCGTCGGATGAGGTTTTGGTTGTTTGCGCTTCGGCCACGGAAGCAGCGCAACAAAACGCGAGGGCCAGAGTCAGGGAAGAAAGCAGGTTCTTAGTCATGGTTGTTGAGGTTAAGGAAGAGGGGTGAGTGGCAAAGTGCCGCCCCTTATACGCGCCCGTTCAGGTGGAAGATGCTTTGGCACTGATTTCTATGCCAAGCCCCGGCCTCACTTCGCCCGTATATCCTCCTGCCTCACCCGCAACGGCGGGCCCCAAGGCTCAGCGGGCCGGAAATGCACAGGCCGTTCCATCCCGAAGGATAGAACGGCCCGGACGTCGTGAAAAAACCGGTGCGGCTTACTGGGCCGGCATCAGCACGGTGTCGACCACGTGGGTCACGCCGTTGCTGGAAATAACGTTGGGAATGGTGACGGTGCTCATGCCGCCTTTGGCATCGCGTAGCATTACGCTGTTGCCTTTTTTCATCACCGTGAGTGTTTCGCCTTCTACCGTAGTCAGCGTCTGGCCATCCTTGAGCTGCATGGCGGTGAGGCGGCCGGGCACTACGTGGTAGGTCAGGATTTTGGTGAGCGTGGCCTTGTTTTCGGGTTTCACCAGCGTCTCCACGGTGCCGGCGGGCAGTTTGCCGAAAGCCGCGTTGGTGGGCGCAAACACCGTGAACGGACCGGGGCCTTGCAGCGTGGACACGAGGTCGGCGGCTTTCACGGCCGCTACCAGCGTGGTGTGGTCCGAAGAGCCAAGGGCGTTGGCCACGATATCCTTGTCGGGTGTCATCATGGCCCCGCCCACCATCACGCCGGCCGAGGCGCCCATGCTGCCGTTGCTCATGCCGGCGCCGCTTTTCATGGGGCGGTCCTTGCCCTTCATCTTGGTGGTGCCGTCGTCCTTGGTTTTCATCTTGCTCTGGGCCGAAGCGACCGGCGCCAGGCCAACGGTGAGCAGTACGGCAAGGGCAGCGGCGGTGCAAATGTGCTTGAACATGGGAAATGAGGTTTGGTGTGGATGAACTGACTTTTAACCCTACGGCACGCGTTTGGTTATTGGATTTGCCGCTTCATCTTTTGCCCTTGCCGCTGGGCCACATTGAGAAAAGCAGAAAGTTTGCTTTCTGCCGATAGTACAAATAGCAGCCCCTACGGAAGAAAATCAGTAGGCCCCCTTCGAGCTGATTTACGTGAAAATCCAAGGCTTTTGCGACGCTGTGACGAGGGTTGGCAACGTTCCCGATAACGTTTGCGCAAAAAATAATATCCTATTGGCGGGAATTGCCGGCTTTCCCCCAAACTTAACAAGGAGAAAAGTCCACTGTGGACAGCGGAGCTTCTTGGGAATGCGCAAATCAGCGGCATTGCCGGAACCGCAGGTCGCCACGCCGGCAGCCGTTTCTGTTTGCCAGTTTCCCTCTATGAAAACATCGTTTCCGATTGCCGCCCTCGCGCTGAGCAGCCTGCTGGCTACCAGCGCCGCCACGGCCCAGACAGCAGCCAGCCTGCCCGTCGTCAAAACCACCAGCTTCCGCGCCGACACGGTTTCCATCGTCAAGCACGGGGCCGTGGCCGACGGCCTGACGCTCAATACCCAAGCCATCCAGAAAGCCATCGACGCCTGCAGCCAGCAGGGCGGGGGCGTGGTACTGGTGCCGCGCGGCCATTGGCGCACCGCCGGCATCGAAATGCGCTCCAACGTGAATCTGCACCTGGCCCAGGGTGCCTTGGTGCAGTTCACCGACGACCACAACGCCTACCACCTCATCAAAACCAACTGGGAGGGTGTGGACGCCGTGCGCAACCAAGCCTTGATCTACGGCGACAACCTCGAAAACGTCGCCATTACCGGCAAGGGCATCTTCGACGGGGCCGGCAACACCTGGCGCCCGGTGAAGAAGAACAAGCTCACCGAAACCCAGTGGAAGCGCCAGCAGGAAAGCGGCGTGCTCAACGAAAAGAAAGACACTTGGTACCCCTCGGCCTCGGCCCTGAAAGGCACCACGATTCCCGAGGCCTTCTACCTCAAGCCCGGCAAAGAGGTGAAGGACTACGAGGACATCAAGGATTTCCTGCGGCCCGACATGCTGGTGCTGGCCCGCTCCAAGCGCATTCTGCTCGAGGGCGTGACCTTCCAGAACTCCCCGGCCTGGACCATTCACCCGCTCATGTCGGAAGACATTATCGTGCGGAACGTGAAGGCCCTGAACCCCGAGTACGGCCAGAACACCGATGCGCTGGACCTGGAATCGTGCCGTAACGGCATCGTGGAAGGCTGCACGTTTGACGTGGGCGACGACGCCATCTGCATCAAATCGGGCCGCGACGAGCAGGGCCGCAAGCGCGGCTTGCCCACCGAAAACTTCATCATCCGCAACACCACCGTGTACCACGCGCACGGCGGCTTCGTCATCGGGAGCGAAATGTCGGGCGGGGCGCGCAACATCTACGTGTCGAACGTCAACTTCATCGGCACCGACGTGGGCCTGCGCTTCAAAACCACGCGCGGCCGCGGCGGCGTGGTCGAGAACATCTTCATCGAGAACGTCGACATGAAAGACATTCCCGGCCAGGCCATCATTTTCGACATGTACTACATGGCCAAAGACCCCGTGCCGCTGGCCGGCGAGTCGACGGCGCCGCCCGTCATCGAAGCCAAGCCGCTGGACGAAGGCACGCCGCAGTTTCGCAAGATTCAGATCCGCAACGTGACCTGCAACGGCGCCGAAACCGCCATTATGGTGCGCGGCCTGCCGGAAATGCCCATCAAGGACATCAGCATCGAAAACGCGGTGTTGCAGAGCAAAAAAGGGCTCGTGTGCATCGAAGCCAGCGGCATCAAGCTGAAGAACGTGACCCTGCTCTCGACGCAAACCCTGCCCGTGATGGAAGTGCAGAACAGCCAGAACATCACCCTCGACGGCATTCGCTACACGCCCGGTGCCGAGCTGCTGATGCGCGTGACCGGTGACCGGTCTAAGGACGTGAAGCTGGCCAACACCGACACCAAGCAAGCCAAGAAAAGCATTGAGTTCGGCGACAAAGTGTCGAAGAAAACCGTAACCGTTTCGCAGCGCTAAGCCCGTGAAGAAAACCGCCAACCTCTCGCTCGGCCTGCTGCTGAGCTGCACGCTGCTGACGCCCGCCGCCCAGGCCCAAACGGCCCCCGCCGCCAAGCCCGTGTCGCAGCGCATGGCCGACGCCTTCATCAGCTGGCACCCCGATTCCATCCTCATCGGCAACCGCAAAACCGCCCGCTGGGACTACGAGCAGGGCCTGATGCTGAAGGCCCTGGAGCGGGTATGGCAGCGCACCGGCGACCCGAAATACTTCACCTACATTCAGAAGGACCTCGACCAGTTTGTGCGCGAAGACGGTTCGATTCGCACCTACAAGCTGGAAGACTACAACCTCGACAACCTGACCACCGGCCACGCGCTGCTCACGCTGGCGCAAACCTCGGTGCCGAAGCAGGAGAAATACGTGAAGGCCGCCCAGTACCTGCGCAAGCAGCTCGACGGGCAGCCGCGCACCAAGGAAGGCGGCTTCTGGCACAAGAAGGTGTACCCGAACCAGATGTGGCTCGACGGCCTCTACATGGCCGAGCCCTTCTACGCCGAGTACAGCCAGGCCTTCAACCAGCCCGCCAGTTTCGACGACGTGGCCAAGCAGTTTGCCCTGATCGAAAAGCACCTCGTCGACCCGAAGACGGGCCTGATGTACCACGGCTACGACGAGAGCAAAGAGCAGAAGTGGGCCAACAAAACCACCGGCCAGTCGCCCAATTTCTGGGACCGGGGCATGGGCTGGTACGCCATGGCCCTGGTCGACGTGCTCGACTACTTCCCGCAAAACCACCCGCAGCGCCAGCAGCTGGTGAAAGACGTGCAGCGCCTCGCGCCGGTGCTGGCCAAGTACCAGGATGCCAAAACCGGCACGTGGTCGTTGGTGGTCGACCAAGCCGGGCGCAAGGGCAACTACGCCGAAGCCTCCGGCAGCAGCATGTTTGTGTACATGCTGGCCAAAGGCGTGCGCCTCGGCTACCTCGACAAGAAGTTCGGCGCCGTAGCCCAAAAAGGCTACGACGGCCTGCTGAAGCAGTTTGTAGCCACCGAAGCTGACGGCGGCCTGGCCTTCAACGGCACGGTAAGCGTGGGCGGCCTCGGCGGCAACCCCTACCGCGACGGTAGCTTCGAGTATTACATCAGCGAGCCGCTGCGCAAAAACGACCTGAAAGGCGTCGGTCCGTTTATTCTGGCCAGCCTCGAAATGGAGCAGGCCAACGGCCCGCGCCCGGGCCAGGGCAAAACCGTGGGCCTCGACTACTACTTCAACAACGAGTACCGCAAGAGCGCCCTCACCGGCGCGCAGGAACGCTTCCACTACACCTGGGAGGACCGCATGCACTCGGGCTTCAACTTGTGGGGCAACCAGTTCCGCAGCCTCGGGGCCAGCACGGTGGCCATTCCCACGGCGCCCACGGCCGCGTCGCTGAAGAACGTGAACGTGTACATCATCGTCGACCCCGACACGAAGAAGGAAACGACCAAGCCCAACTTCGTGCAGGCCGCCGACGTGAAAGCCGTTACCGAATGGGTGAAGGCCGGCGGCGTACTGATGCTCATGGCCAACGACACGGCCAACTGCGACATCAAGCACTTCAACCAGCTGGCCCAGGCCTTCGGCATCCGCTTCACCGACACCAGCCTGAACATGGTGAAAGGCAGTCAGTTTGAGGAGGGTAAGGTGGATTTGACAGGCGGCAACAACGTCTTCAAAACCGCCAAAACGGCCTACATCAAAGAGCTGTCGACGCTGGCGCTGACCGGCCCGGCCAAGCCGCTGGTAAAGCAGGGCGACCAAATCATCATTGCCACCGCCACCCTCGGCAAAGGCACGGTGTTGGCCGTGGGCGACCCGTGGCTCTACAACGAATACACCGACGGCCGCAAGATTCCGGCCGAGTTCGAAAACTTCAAGGCCGGCAACGATCTGGCCACCTGGCTGCTGCAGCAAGCCGGCAACTAAACAGCAGCGCCCGCCGGGCGGCCCGAAACTGTGGTGAGTGAAGTGCATGCTGCCGGATGAAACGGTAACGCGGGTACTGCTCGGGCCAAACGGCGGCGCTGCTATGTTCTTTCTGGCATGTTCCGACAACTTTTGTGCGCGCTGCTGACCGCGCTGCCGCTGCTGGGGGCCGCGCAACCCACAGGCGCCCTTTCGAAAGTATGGGTGCCCGACCTGGGCAATGGCACCTATAAAAACCCGGTCCTCTACGCCGACTATTCCGACCCCGACGTGGTGCGCGTCGGGGCCGATTATTACCTGACCTCGTCTAGCTTCAACGCCGTGCCGGGTCTGCAGATTCTGCATTCCCGCGACCTGGTCAACTGGAGCATCATCGGCGCGGTGTTCAGCAAACAGCCGCCGCTGGTGCGCTACGCCGAGCCCCAGCACGGCAACGGTGTGTGGGCCCCCGCCATTCGCTACCACAACAAGGAATTCTACATCTACTACCCCGACCCCGACCTCGGCATCTTCGTGACCAAAGCGAAGAACCCCGCCGGGCCATGGTCGGCGCCGGTGTGCGTGAAGGAAGCCAAAGGGTGGATTGACCCCTGCCCGCTCTGGGACGAAGACGGCCGCGCCTACCTCGTGCACGGCTTTGCGGGCTCCCGCGCCGGTATCAAAACCATTCTGGCCATCAGCCCCATGAGCCCCGACGGCCTGCGCCTTACCGGCGACGACGCACTGGTGTTCGATGGCCACGCCAAGCACCCCACGCTGGAAGGCCCGAAGTTTTACAAGCGCAACGGCTACTACTACATTTTCGCGCCGGCCGGCGGCGTGCCCACGGGCTGGCAGTTGGTGCTGCGCTCCAAAAACGTGTATGGGCCCTACGAAGACCGCATCGTGATGGACCAGGGCAAAACCGCCGTCAACGGCCCGCATCAGGGCGCTTGGGTCGATACGCCCGACGGCAAGGAGCACTGGTTTCTGCATTTCCAGGACCAGGGCCCTTACGGCCGCGTAGTGCACCTGCAGCCGATGGGCTGGAAAAACGACTGGCCCGTTATTGGCGCCGACCCCGACGGCGACGGCAAGGGCGAACCGGTGGCAACTTACCGCAAGCCAGCCGTGAAGGGAAAAGCCCAGCCGCTGACCACGCCACCCACTTCCGATGAATTCAGCAGCACCCAGCTGGGCCTACAATGGCAGTGGCATGCCAATCCGCAGGATTACTGGGCTTTTCTGAACGGACCGCAGGGCTATTTGCGGCTGTATTCGGTGCCGTTGCCCGAAGGCTTCAAAAACTACTGGCAGGTACCCAATTTGCTGCTGCAGAAGCTGCCCGCCGACGTATTCACGGCCACCACGAAGCTCGCCTTCACGCCCCGACTGGAAGGCGAAAAGCTGGGCCTGATCGTGATGGGCCTCGATTACGCCTATTTGTCCGTAGCCAACCAGGGCGGCAAGCTGCTGCTCAGCCAGGCCGTGTGCCTGAATGCCGACAAGCTGAGCCCCGAAACCACCACGGCACCCGTGGAAGTGCCCGCCGCCCAAGCCGGTCAGCCGCTGTATTTGCGCGTGGCGGTGCGGGCCGGGGCCAAGTGCCAGTTCAGCTACAGCTTCGACGGCCAAGCGTTTCAGCCGCTGGGGGCCGAGTTTCAAGCCCGCGAAGGCAAATGGATTGGCGCGAAAGTTGGCTTGTTCTGCAGCCGCGCCGCCAAGTTCAACGACGCCGGTGCGGCCGACATCGACTGGTTCCGCATCGAATAAGGCGCCGGACTGTTTTTCTCCACACGTTTTTGAGTATGTCTATACCTGCCCGTGCTGCCGCCCGCAGCTCCACTGCTGCCTTGTCGTTGGTGGCTGGCTGCGCCCTGATTACCAGCTTTTCCTGCGTCAGCGAACAGAAAAGCACCGTGCCCCAAATGCCCAGTGTTGCGGCTACCGCGACGCCCGTTGCTACTGCCGGGGTCGTGGGGTTTGCCAGCGTGGGTAGCAGTACCACCGGCGGCGCGGCGGGCCGCACCGTTACGGCCACCACCCTGGCCGAACTGACCACCTATGCCACCAGCGCCGAGCCGCTCGTCATTCGCATCGGCGGCACCATTTCGGGCGGGAGCGAAGGCGCTTCCATTCGCGTGAAGTCAAACAAAACCTTATTGGGTGTAGGCGCTACGGGCTTTCTGGAAGGCGTGGGGCTGAATCTGGTGGATGCGCAGAATGTCATCGTGCAGAACCTGAAGTTCACGATGTCGACGGTAACGAAGACCTACATTAACAGCGAGAAACGGGCGCAGGTGGCCACCAACGACGGCGACTGCGTGACCATCCAGGGCAACAGCCAAAACATCTGGGTCGACCACTGCGAGTTTTTCAACCTCGACCCCGCCACCCAACCCAACCAGGACCTCTACGACGGCTTGGTGGACGCCAAGGACAACAGCGCCAACATCACCATCTCGTGGAGCTACTTCCACGACCACCACAAGTGCCACCTCGTTGGCTCGTCCGACAAAGAGGCGCAGAACCACGACCGGCGCATCACCTTTCACCACAACTACTACCGCAACATCAAGGAGCGCGTGCCCAGCTTCCGTTTCGGCACCGGCCACGTGTTCAACAACTACTACCAGCACGTGCGCGGCTCGGGCGTGAATGCGCGCATGGGTGCCTGCCTGCGCGTCGAGCAGAATTACTTCGAAGACGTGCGCGACCCGGTGGTAACCAAAAACAGTCCCGCATCGGGTTTCTGGGACGTCCTTGACAACGTGTATCAAAACTGCTCAGGCAGCCAGCCCACCACCGCCAGCTGCCCCACGCCGCTGCAGCTGCCCTACGACTACAAGTCTGCCCTCACGCCCGCTGCCGACGTGAAAACCGTGGTGATGCAGGGCGCCGGCGTGGGCAAGCTGTAAGCTAGCAGCAGCAGTGCCGCCGAAAAGCGGAGCGGCAAACGCCACTCACCCGCCTGAAAAACTAAAAGGGCCGCTGGAATTACCAGCGGCCCTCTTTATGTGAGCTGACTTGTTAGGAACGGTTATTCTTTCACGATTTTCGACACGCTGCGCTGACGGTCGTTGGTGTATTCCACCAGGTAGATGCCGTTGGTGAGCGAACCGATGTTCAGGTTGGTACGCTCGGCGTTGGGCAGCGCTACAAACGAAGCCACTTTGCGGCCGTCGGCGGCGTACACGGCAATGGTGGCCGCAGCCTTGCTCACCGGGTGCGACACCACTACGTTGTTTTGCGTGGGGTTCGGGTAGATGCCCAGGGCCACTTTGTCAAGCGGCTTGGTGGCCGAAACCACGGCCTGACGGCTCTTCACGATGACGTTCTTGAGTAGGGCGAAACGGGCCGCCGCGCCGCTGCTGCTGCAGCTGAAGTACACCCGAATGGTGAGGGTTTGGCCGGCATTGAGCGTGACGCCCGTAGCACCGTTCAGAGCCAGACGGTAGGTGTTCGTGTTAGGAGCGCCCGTCGAAACCTGAGCCAGAGCTACCGGACCAGCAAAACCACCCGTTACCACGCCGCTGAAAACGCCGTTGGGGCCTTTGCCACCGGTTACGTCGGTCGAGTCAGCCGTGAAGCTGGAGCGCGAGTACACCACACCCATGTTGGTGCCGCTAGCCGTGCCCAGGAAACCAGCCGTCAGAATAACGGAGTCGGCACGTACCGTAGAACCGGCCGCGGCCGTCACGGTGAATTGCTCGTAGAACGTGCGCTTGAGCGAGCTGCCGGTGCCGGGAGGCGTGGCGTTGGAACTCCAGCCGGTGCCCACGGCTTGCGGGGCAATGGCTTGGCCCACGAGGTTGGAGTAGGCCGGTACCGTAGCGGTAGCCGAACCATCGGACACCACAAATTTGCGCAGGGTAGGCGCGCTGGCCGTAACACCCGAGCGCACAGCGGCGCTGTCTTGGTTGTTACGCGTCATGGGCCACTGCTGAAACACTTGGGTTTGGGCTTGTGCCGCCAGACCCAGGCTCGACAACAGGGCCACTGCAACGGCCGAGAGTACGTGTTTTTTCATAACGACAGAAAAGAAGAGTGGGGTAGGAGGTGGAATCAGAAAAACACTGACACCCATCGAACAGGACGGGCGAATGGTTGTACAATTTTCACGGCTTAGCGCGCAAAACGAAGGAGCCGCACGGGTTTATTTCCGCAAACGTTATCGGGAACGTTGCCAGTCGGTGCTCGGCGCGGGCGCAAAGCGCTGAAATAGTTTAAAAAGCTGAATTCGCCGCTACTGCTGTTTGGTGAGCAGGCGCCGTTGGGCGTTAGGGAACTGGCGTAACGGACGTCGCGCGCGACGACTCGCGCACCACCAGTTCCGTTGGCACCTTCACCGTACCGACCGGGGCGGCGCGGTGCTTCCGTTCGATCAGTTCGATGAGGCGCTCGGCGGCCAGCTGCCCGATTTCCTGGGCCGGCTGCACCACCGTGCTCAGCGAGGGCGACAACAGATCGGCCACGTGCAGGTTGGTAAAACCAATCAGCGACACTTCATCGGGAATGGCCACTTTGCGCTGCCGCAGCGCCGCCAAACAGCCCAGGGCCAGCCGGTCGGAGGCGGTGAAGAAAGCGTCGGGCCGTGGGTCGAGGGCCATCAGTTCGTCCACCATCTGCCCGGCCTCGTCGGGGCCGAAGGTGCCGTAGCGCACCAGGTTCTCGTCGAAGGGAACGCCGTACTTCTCCAGCGCGGCGCGGTAGCCGGCCAGGCGCTCCTGCGTGATGCTGATCCAGGGCGGAATGGTGAGGTGCGCGATGCGGCGCCGGCCGGCCTGCAGCAGGTGCTCGGTAGCGGCAAAGGCCCCGCCGAAATTGTCGGCCACCACTTGGGTCACATCCAGCTCATCCGACACACGGTCGAAGAGCACCAGCGGCAGGTTTTTCTGCTGCAGCTCCTTGAGGTGCGACACGTCGGAAGTTTCGCTGGAAAGCGAAATCAGCAGCCCGTCGACCTTGCGGGCCACGGCCTGCTGCACGTTGGCCACTTCCCGCTCGTACGACTCGTGGGTCTGAAAAATGATGACGTGGTAGCCGCGGTTGTAGGCAATGGCCTCGATGCCGTTGATGGCCTGCGAGAAATAGTAGTTGGCAATCTGCGGCACAATCACGCCGATGGCCCGCGAGCTGCTGCCTTTCAAGCTCAGCGCAATCGGGTTAGGGCGGTAGTTGAGCCGCTCGGCGTATTCCATCACCAGCCGTTTGGTCTCGGGGTTGATTTCATAGCTGCCCCGCAACGCCCGCGACACCGTGGAGGTCGACAAATTGAGGGCGCGGGCAATGTCTTTGATGGTGATGGTATCCAAGAGCGAAAACGGTTAAATGCAATTATTGAGACTGGCGGAAGGAGCAATTTATGCAGCCTCAAAAAGGAAGGTAAGGCGTAGGGTCGAAAGAAGAATTGGCTGAAATCAGCGCGCTGCCCGAAATGGCAACGTTCCCGATAACGATTGCGCAAATAAACATTGTGCTCATCTTCTTTTTACGCCGGGAGCTATGAAATTTAACAAACCAGTCTGCTGTTCCAAGGTCCCAAAGATGCTCGGATTTCACCGGAAAGTTACCAAACGCCCTTCTCCATTTCGCAAATGAGCAACGCAGCGTCGTTCGACCTGACCGGTAAAGTAGCCCTCGTGACGGGCTGCAACAAAGGCATTGGGCAAGCCATGGCCCTAGGCTTGGCCGAAGCCGGTGCCGACATCATCGGCGTCTCGGCCTCGATGGCCTTGCAGGGCAGCGACACGCAGCAGCAGGTGGAGGCCCTCGGCCGCCGCTTCACCGCCTACCGGGCCGATTTCAGCCAGCGCGCCGCCGTCGATGCCTTTGTTGCGCAGGTGCTGGCCGACTTCCCGCGCATTGATATTCTGGTCAACAACGCCGGCACCATCAAGCGTGCCCCGGCGGCCGAGCACGGCGACGACCTGTGGGACGAAGTGCTGGCCATCAACCTCGACGCGCCGTTCCGCCTCGCGCGGGCCTTCGGCGGCCGCATGTTGGAACAGGGTTCGGGCAAGATCATCTTCACGGCGTCGCTGCTCACCTTTCAGGGCGGCATCAACGTGCCGGGCTACGCGGCCAGCAAAGGCGCCATTGGCTCGGTTGTAAAAGCGCTGGCCAACGAATGGGCCGGCCGCGGCGTGAACGTCAACGCCATTGCGCCGGGTTACATCGCCACCAGCAACACCGAGGCCCTGCGCAACGACCCCGACCGCTCCAGCAGCATCCTGGCCCGCATTCCGGCCGGCCGCTGGGGCACACCCGATGACTTCAAAGGCCCCACGGTGTTCCTCGCCTCGGCCGCCGCCGATTACGTGCACGGCACCATCCTCACCGTCGACGGCGGCTGGATGGGCCGCTAGACCACTCCGATTTCGCAACCACCCCAGACTCTTTTCCACCCGCTTTTTCTGCTCATGCACCAACGCCACGCCGCCAGCCCCCGCGAAACCGCCCGAATGACGACCGCCGAATTGCGGGCCGATTTTCTCATTGAGCGCGTGTTCGTGCCCGGCCACATCGAGCTGGTGTATTCGCACTACGACCGGATGATTATCGGGGGCGCTATGCCCACGGGCGAGGCGCTGGCCCTGCCCAATCCCGACAGCCTGAAAGCCGAATACTTTCTCGAGCGCCGCGAGTTGGGCATTCTGAACGTTGGCGGCGCCGGCCAGGTACTGGTTGATGGCACCCGCTACGAGCTGGGCCACCAGGACTGCCTCTACGTGGGCAAGGAGTCGCGCGAGGTGCAGTTCAGCAGCCACGACGCCGCCGCGCCGGCGAAGTTCTACCTGCTGTCGGCGCCGGCGCACCGGGTGCTGCCCACCACCCGCCGCACGCAGGCCGAAGCCACGCCGGTGGAAATGGGCGCACTGGAAACTGCTAATCGTCGCACCATCTACAAATACATCTACGCCGAAGGCATCGAAAGCTGCCAGCTGGTAATGGGCCTCACGCAACTGCAGCCCGGCTCGGTATGGAACACCATGCCCAGCCACACCCACGACCGGCGCATGGAAGCCTACCTGTACTTCAACCTGCCCGCCGACCAGCGTGTGCTGCACCTGATGGGCGAGCCGCACCAAACGCGCCCGCTCTGGATTGCCAACGAGCAGGCCATCATTTCGCCGCCGTGGTCGATTCATACCGGCTGCGGCACGTCGGCCTACGCCTTCATCTGGGGCATGGCCGGCGAAAACCGCGAATACACCGACATGGACCCCGTTGGCATCGGCCAGCTTCAATAACCTCCCCCCTTACGTTTTCCCACTCCCACTTCCTACATGAAACGACACGTACTATTGCTGGCGCCGCTGCTTGGGGTGACGCTGGTAGCCTCGGCGCAGGAGCAGCGCCGGATTCAAGGCACGGTTCGCTCCGCCGATAAATCGGAAGCCCTGCCGGGGGTAACGGTCGTGGTGAAAGGCACCACCATTGGGGCTACTACCGACCCCGACGGCAAGTTCAGCCTGAGCGTGCCCGCTACCGGCGACGTGACGCTGCGTTTCAGCTTCATTGGGTTTGAGGCGCAGGATGTGGCCCTCAACGACCGCAGCGAGGTGAGCGTGAGCCTGAAGGAAGACCAGAAAATCCTCGACGACGTGGTGGTTATCGGCTTCCAGGAAGTCAACCGCCGCGACGTGACTGGCTCGGTGTCGTCGGTTAGTGCCCAGCAGATCAAAGACATTCCCGTCAACTCGACGGGTGAAGCTCTGGCAGGCCGCCTGGCCGGCGTGCAGGTGACGTCGAGCGAAGGCCAGCCCGGCGCCGACATCCGCATTCGGGTGCGCGGCGGCGGCTCGATTACCCAGGACAACTCGCCGCTGTACGTGGTAGACGGGGTGCAGGTAGAAAACGCGCTGTCGGTGCTTTCGCCGCAGGATATCCAGTCGGTCGACGTGCTGAAAGATGCCGCCGCCACTGCTATTTACGGGGCCCGCGGCGCTAACGGCGTCGTTATCATCACCACCAAAGGCGGCCGCGAAGGCAAGTTGTCGGTATCGTACAACGGCTTTGCCGGTTTCCGCCGCGCCACGCGCCTGCTGGACGTGCTGAAACCCGCCGACTACGTGGACTACGCCTACGAAAAGGCCGCCCTGGCCGGCAGCACCACACTGGGCCAGTACCGGAAGCGCTTCGGTTCGAGCACCTTCCGCGACACCCGCGACTACTCGCAGCCCGTCGGCACCGACGCCAGCGGCCAGCCGATTTTCGGCTACGACACGCTGGGCGTATCGCGCCGGGCCGAGTTCCTGGATTGGCAGGACCGCGCCTTCGGCCGCGACGCTTTCCAGCAGACGCACAACCTGTCGGTTTCGGGCGGCGGCAAAGGCACCACGTTTGCCCTGAGTCTGACCCACAACACCGAAGACGGCATCCAGCTGCGCTCGGGTTTCGTGCGCGACCTGGTAAACTTCCGCTTCGAGCACAAAGCCAGCGACAAATTCCGCTTCGGCTTCAATACCCGCTTCAACGACCAGGTGATTACCGGCGTGGGTACGTCGAACCAAGGCACCGGCTCGACCACCAACACCCGCCTGCGCAACACCATTTCGTACGTGCCGCTGGTGCTGCCCGGCTTGGGCGACATCGACCCGGACCTGAACCCCGACGACGACTTCTTCAGCAACTCGGGCCAGCTCTCCAACCCGATTCTGACCCTGCAGAACGAGTACCGCGCCGACCGCCGCCGCTTGGTCAACCTCAGCGGCAATGCCACCTTCAATATTCTGAAGAACCTGTCCATCCGCTCGACGCTCGGGTTCGACAACACCAACACCCGCGTAGAGACTTTCAACGGGCAGTACTCGCCCACGGTGAAAGGTGCGAACTACTCGGGCCTGCCCTTCGTGACCATCGGCACGGGCAACCTAGTGACCATCAACAACTCCAACGTGCTGAGCTACTCCTGGAAAAAGGACAAGCACTCGTTGGACGCCGTGCTGGGCCACGAGCTGTACCAGCAGCGCAACACCACCCAACTCGTGCAGAGCGTGTACATGCCGCTCACGATTTCGGAGGAAAAGGCCATTAACAACATCAACCAGCGCGACCCGAACGCGCCCTCGACGCCGCAACCGGCCCCCACTACGGGCCGCCCGGTCGACGCGCACCTGCTGTCGGGCTTTAGCCGCCTGAACTACGCCTACGCCGACAAGTACCTGCTGACGGCCACGTTCCGCGCCGACGGCTCGTCGAAGTTTAAGAAAGGCAACCGCTGGGGCTACTTCCCGGCCGCTTCCGCCGCGTGGCGCATTTCGCAGGAAGACTTCATGCAGTCGATGTCCTCGACAGTATCGGACCTGAAGCTGCGCCTGAGCTACGGCCTGGCCGGCAACAACCGCATCCAAGACTTCCTCTACGACCCGATTTACTCGACCGGCGGCAACATTCAGTACGCCATTCTGGAGAATATCCTGCCCGGCTCGGCGCCCACGCGTTTGGCCAACCCCGACCTGAAGTGGGAAACCACCGTGTCGCGCAACCTGGGCGTGGATCTGGGCCTGTTCAACAACCGGCTTCAGTTTACGGTGGATGCCTACACCAACCGCACCCGCGACTTGCTCGTGGACCTGAACATTCCGCCCACCTCGGGCTACACCACCCAAACGACTAACATCGGCGCTACTTCCAACAAAGGCGTGGAGTTGCAGCTGAGCGGCACCGTGGTGCAAACCCCGGAATTCACCTACACGGCCAACACCAACATTGCCTTCAACCGCAACAAGGTGGTTAGCCTCGGCCCCGGCCGCGACGCCCTCGACCCGCAGTACTCCGGCTGGGCCAGCACCGAAATTACCGCCGACTACCTCGTGCAGGTGGGCCAGCCGGTGGGTCTGATGTACGGCTACGTAACCGACGGCTTCTACACCGCCGACGACTTCGACCGCTACGACACCGCCTTGAAGCGCTGGGTGCTGAAGCCGGGCGTGGTAACCGACAAAGACGTGACCGGCTACAGCGGCGTGACCGACGAAGTAATTCCCGGCACCATCAAGCTGAAGGACCTCAACGGCGACGGCAAAGTAACACCTGAAGACCGGCAGGTAATCGGCAACGCCAACCCCAAGTTTACCGGCGGCCTGAACCAGCAGTTTGCCTACAAAGGCTTCGATGCCAGCGTGTTTGTAAACTGGGTGGTGGGCAACGACATCTACAACGCCAACAAGATTGAGCAGACTTCTTACCTGCCCAATACCTACCTGAGCAACGGGCTGGCCATCATGAAGGACCGGTACCGCACCATCGACGACAACGGCCAGATCATCACCGACCTCGAAACCACCCGCCGCCTGAACCAGAACGCCAAAATCTGGTCGCCGCAGCGCAAGGTGTTCCTGCACTCGTGGGCGGTAGAAGACGGCTCGTTCCTGCGCATCAACAACGTCACGCTTGGCTACACCCTGCCCAAGTCGATTACCCGCCGCGCCAAGCTGGAGCAAGTGCGCTTCTACGCCACGGCCAACAACATCTACACGTTCACCAAATACACCGGCTACGACCCCGACGTGAACGTGCGCCGCGGTGGCAACGCCGCCCTGACGCCCGGTGTTGATTACGCTGCCTACCCTCGCAGCCGCGCCTTCCTGTTCGGCGTGAACCTTTCCCTCTAATTTCCCCAAGCTGCCTCTTTTATGAAATCCCTCTTTCGCCCAACCCTTGCCGCCCTTGGCATTGTTTGCCTGAGCAGCATTGTGTCTTGCAAAGATTACCTCGATGTGAAGCCCACCGCGTTTGATACGCCGGCCGACATCTTCAGCTCGGTGAGCGGCGCCAACAGCGCCATCCTGGGCGCCTACGACCCGCTTTCGGGCGACCCCGGCTACGGCAACCGCATCAGCTCGTTCTTCCCCTTCGACTCGGACGAGATGCAGAGCAGCCAGGGCGGCAACGACGGCGGCACCACCCGCCGCGGCATCACGCGCTACAGCGCGGCCATTACCAACGCTGACGTGCAGAACCCTTGGAACACGCTGTACCAAGGCATCGAGCGCGCCAACTCGTGCATCAAGTACATTCCCGAAATGGCGGGCTACAAAAGCGGGGCCGATGCCGCCACGCTGCAGCGCTTCCACGGCGAAGCCCTGACGCTGCGCGCCCAGTACTTCTTTGAGCTGGTGCGCAACTGGGGCGACGTGCCCGAGCCCCGCACGCCTTCGGCTGCCGGCCAAGATTTCACGGTGCCCCGCGCCGACCGCGGTGCCATCTTCGACCACCTGATTGAAGACCTGGCCCTGGCCGAAAACCTCGTGCCATGGCGTTCCGACCTCGCCGCCAACGAGCGGATTACCAAAGGTGCCGTGAAGGCGCTGCGCGCCCGCATTGCCATGTACCGCGGCGGCTACTCGCTTGGCCAAGATGGGGTAGTGACGCGCCCCAGCAACTACCAAGACTATTACACCATTGCCCGCGACGAATGCGCCCAGTTGATGGCCCGCCGCGACCAGCACGACCTGAACCCGAGCTACGAGGAGACCTTCCGCAGCATCAACGAGCTGCGCCCCGACAACAAGCACGAAATCATGTTTGAGGTGGCCATGGCTGGTGGCAGCGCGGCTTCCGACAGCAAGCTGGGCTACTACAACGGCCCGCGCATGACTTCCTCGCCGAAGTACGGCCAGTCGAGCGGCGCCATTACGGCCCTGCCCACTTACTTCTACGCCTTCGACTCGCTCGACGCCCGCCGCGACATTACGCTCACGCCGTACCTCTACGCCAACGGCAGCGACAACCAGTCGGCCACCACTCTCATCAACGTGACCGATGGCAAGTTCCGCCGCGACTGGCGCAACCCGCTCATCTCGTCGGTTACGGTGCAAAGCCTCGGCTACAACTGGCCCATCATCCGCTTCGCCGACGTGCTGCTGATGTTCGCCGAAGCCCAGGCCGACATTGCCTCGCCGACCACGGCTTTCAACGGCGTAACGCCGGTGCAGGCTCTGAACGAAGTGCGCCTACGCGGCTTCAAAGGCAACGCTACCAACGCCAAAACCGCCAGCACGCCCACCGACAAAGCCGGCTTCTTCCAGGCGCTGCAAAACGAGCGTTTCCTGGAGTTCGGCGGCGAAGGCATCCGCAAGTACGACTTGATTCGCTGGAACCTGCTCGGCACTAAAATCGCCGAAGCCAAAGCCACGCTGCGCGCCTGGGTGGCCGGTACGGCCGGTACCAACATCCCGACCACGGCTTACTACCGCGTGGTAAACGGCCAGTTGCAGTGGGCACGCTCGCTGTACCGCCCCGCGCCCGCCACGGCGCCTACCGGTGTGAGCAGCGTTTCGTGGAAGGGCTCGGTTACCGAAGCCCGCATTGCCGACATTGCCTCGGGCTACACCGTGGAGCACCAACTGCTGCCCATTCCGGCGCAGTCGGTCAACACGAACCCAAACCTGAAGCAAAACAAAGGCTACAACTAACGGCCGAGTGAGCGACCAGATCCAGCTTTTTGTACCCGGGGCCGAAATGCCCTGGGTACCCGCCGGAGCCGGCGTGCAGCGCCAGGTGCTGGCCCACAGCCCGGAGCTGATGCTGGTGAAGGTGGCGTTTGAAACCGGGGCCGTGGGTGCCGAACATCAGCACCCGCACACCCAAATCAGCTACGTGGAAAGCGGCGAGTTTGCCTACACCATTGGTGGCGAAACGCGCGTGCTGCGGGCCGGCGACAGTTGTGTGGTGCCGGGCAATACGCTGCACGGCACCGCCTGCCGGCAAGCCGGTGTGCTGCTCGACGCCTTCACGCCCATGCGGGCCGACTTTGTATAAGTGCTTCGGCACCTCCTGAAAAATGAAAAGAATGAAGTGGTTTGAGAAGGTGACTCTTCTGCTCACGGTGGGGATTTGGGGAAATGCTTCCTCCGTGAATGCACAGCAGATGAGTGTAGCGGCGGATGGTTCGGGAAATTTCCGGACCATCCAAGCCGCTATAGCCAGCCTGCCCGACCACGCCGCGCAGCAGCGCGTCATTACCATCAAGAAAGGCACCTACCGCGAGCAAGTCTCCATCGACGGCAAGGACCACATTACCCTGCGGGGCGCCAGCGAGAAAGACGTCATCATCACGTTTGCCCGCGCCCGCGACGCCTACCGTTGCGAAGGCAACACCGACGATTGGGGCGTGGCCACGCTTAACCTGCGCAACGCCCCCGACATCACGCTGGAAAACCTGACGGTCATCAACAGCTACGGGTTCGACGCCACCGGCGACGTAACCATCGACTGCCCCACCGACGCCAGCAAGAAGAAAACCATCAGCAAAACCGGCCACCAGATGGCCCTGCGCACCTTGCCGGGCACCACCCGGCTGGTGGTGCGCCACTGCACGTTCCGCGCCCTCGGCGGCGACACCGTCAGCCCCTGGGATACGGAAGTGGGCATGTACTACTTCCAGGATTGCACCCTGGAAGGCGGCGTCGATTTTTACTGCCCGCGCGGCTGGGCCTACGCCGAAAACTGCCGCTTCATCTGCCACAGCACCTCGGCCGCCATCTGGCACGACGGTTCCGGCAACGCAGACTCCAAAACCGTACTCAAGAACTGCTCTTTCGAGGGTGACCCCGGCTTCAAGCTGGGGCGCTACCACCGCGAGTCGCAGTTTTACCTCGTCGGCTGCAAGTTCAGCAAAGACATGGCCGACGCCGATATTTACCACGCGCCCTCGGGCCCCGGCACGCCCAAGTGGGGCCGCCGCGTGTACTACAGCAACTGCAAGCGGCAGGGCGGCGACTTCGCGTGGTTTAAAGACAACTTAGCCAGCGCACCCGGTGCGCCCAAGCTCGCTAGTCTCACGGCCGACTGGACCTTCGGCGGCCGCTGGTTCCCGGTATCGGGCCAGCCCGCCACCGTGCGCCTGGCTTCCATCGACCCGACCAACACGCACGCCACGGCGCCCAAGCCTGAAGCCGGTATCGATAGCGTAGCCGAGAAAATGCTGGTGTACCAGCGTGCCGTGGGTGGCTGGCCCAAGGCGGTAGGGGAGGCGAAGGTGGACTACAAGCGCCCGATGAGTGCCCAACTGCGGGCCGCTACCCTGGCCGATGCCAAGCGCATCGACGCCACCATCGACAACAACGCCACCACCCGCGAAATCCGTCACCTGACAACGGCTTTCAAGCAAACCCAGAACGCGGCCTATAAGCAGGCTGCCGAGCGCGGCGTGCGCTACCTGCTGGCCATGCAGTACGCCAACGGCGGTTTTCCGCAGTACTACCCCGACCGCAGCAACTACCGCCACCAGATTACCTACAACGACAACGCCATGGTGCAGGTGCTGCGGGTGCTGCGCAGCGTAGCCCAGGGCGAAGGCGACTTTGCCCTGTTCGACCCGGCCCTTAAGCCTCTGGCCCAGGACGCGGTGACGCGCGGCATCGACTGCATTCTGAAAACCCAGTACGTGCAAAACGGCAAGCTCACCGCCTGGTGCGCGCAGCACGACGAGAAAACGCTGCTGCCAGCCAAGGCCCGCAACTTCGAGCTGGCCTCGCTGAGCGGCGCCGAGACGGTGGGCATCGTGGAGTTTCTGCTGGGCGTCGACAACCCCTCGCCGGAGGTGAAGAAGGCCATCGGCAGCGCCGTGGCTTGGCTGGAAACGGTGAAGATGCCCGGCTTGGCTTTGCAGGAAATTACCGACCCCAAACAGCCTACAGGACGGGACAGGATAGTTGTGCCTACGGCCGGTGCCACCTTGTGGGCCCGCTTCTACGAACTCGACACCAACCGCCCCATCTACGTGGGCCGCGACAGTCAGGCGCGCTATTCCCTGGCCGAAATTGAGAATGAACGACGGGCCAACTACGCCTACGCCGGAACCTGGCCCGCCAAACTGTTAGCCACGGAGTACCCACAGTGGCAAAAAAAGTGGGAGAACGGAAAGAGCGGATTATAAAATGACCACCATGAGCTACTTGTCTCGCCCCCTGGCCCTTGCCGGCGCCACCACCGCAGTTGCCCTGCCCACCGAGCACCTGCTGGCCCTGCCCGAAAAAGTGCTGCAATTTGGAACCGGCGTGCTGTTACGCGGCCTGCCCGACTACTTCATCGACAAGGCCAACCGCCAGGGCGTGTTCAACGGCCGCATCGTGGTGGTGAAGTCAACCGACGGCGGCGACATCAACGCCTTCGACCGGCAGGACGGCCTCTACACGCTGTGCGTGCGCGGAGTGGAAGGCGAGCAAACCGTCGAAGAAAACATCGTGTGCTCGGCCATCAGCCGGGTGCTGTCGGCCAAAAGCCAGTGGGCCGAGGTGCTGAAATTCGCCGCCAGCCCCGAGTTGCAGGTGGTTATTTCCAACACCACCGAAGTGGGCATTCAGCTCACTGCCGACGACATCAAGCAAAACCCGCCCCAGTCGTTTCCCGGCAAGCTCCTGGCCGTGCTCTACGCCCGCTACCAGGCGTTTGGCGGCGACAAATCCAAGGGCCTCGTGATTGTGCCCACCGAACTCGTGCCCGAAAACGGCACCAAGCTCGAAGGCATTCTGCTGGAGCTGGCCCACCGCAACGGCCTCGATTCGGAGTTCATCGACTGGCTGGAAACGGCCAACCAGTGCTGCAACTCGCTCGTGGACCGTATCGTGCCCGGCCGCCCCGACTCGGGTACGCTCAACGCCCTACACGAACAGCTGGGCTACGAAGACGACCTGCTCACCATTTCGGAGTCGTTCCGCCTGTGGGCCATTCAGGGCGACGAACGGGTGCGCGAAGTGCTGTCGTTCAGCCAGGTAGACGAAGGCGTGGTGATTCAGCCCGACATCAACGAGTTCCGGGAGCTGAAGCTGCGCCTGCTTAACGGCACGCACACGCTGAGCTGCGGCCTGGCTTTCCTGAGCGGCTTTGAAACCGTGCGCAGCGCCATGGAAGACGACGGCATGGCCGCGTTCATCAGCCACCTGATGCTCGACGACCTGCTGCCCGGCATTCCATACCCCGTGGATGCGGCGCTGGCCAAGCGGTTCGGCGGCCAGGTGCTCGACCGGTTCCGCAACCCCTACATCGACCACCGCTGGCTGGCCATTACCATGAACTTCTCGACCAAGATGCAGATGCGCAACGTGCCCACGCTGCTGCATTATTACGAGCAGCGCGGGAATGTGCCGCAGTACTTCGCCTTGGGCTTTGCTGCCTACTTACTGTTCATGCGCGGCGTGCAGCAGGAGGAAGACGGCGTGTGGTACGGCCACACCGGCAGCGAATTGTACCCGATTCAGGACGACAAGGCCGGCTATTTCGCCGACCTCTGGAGCCGCCTCGCTCCCGAAGAACTCACCCGCACCGTGTTGCAGAGCCACGCGCTGTGGGGCCACGACTTGTCGCACCTGCCGGGCTTTACGGCCCAGGTAACCACGTACCTGCAGCAAATGCTGGCCCAGGGCGTCCGGGCGACGCTGGCCAAGCACATCAGCAGCCAAGTACCCGCTTAAACAAGGACGACCGCCCCGGGCCTCTATCAGTCGTCTCAGCAAGCTAACAGCCACCCGCTAATAGCCCTCAGTTCAACTCATGAAACACTTAGTAGCCAAAATCCACCCCCACGACAACGTACTGGTAGCCCTGCAGGACCTGCCGGCCGGCACCACCATTCCGTGGGAGGATAGCGCGATAAAGACGGTAGCAGCCATTCCGGCCAAGCACAAGCTGGCGCTGCAGGACTTTCAGGTCGGCGACTCGGTGACGATGTACGGCGTGCTGGTGGGCAAAATCCGCGAAGCCATTCCGCTGGGCGGGTTGCTCACCACTTCGAACATCAAGCACGCCACCAACAGCTACGGGGAGCACGGCATGCACCGCGCCGCTTGGCCCGTGCCGAACGTGGAAAAGTGGCAGGACCGTACTTTCATGGGCTTTCACCGCCCCGACGGCAAAGTGGGTACGGCCAACTACTGGCTGGTGATTCCGCTGGTGTTCTGCGAAAACCGCAACATCCAGGTGCTGGAAGAAGCTCTGGTGACGGACCTCGGCTACGGCCGCCGCAAGAGCTACCAGCCCCAGACGCAAGAGCTGATTCAGCTGATGCAGGCCGGCAAGACGGTGGAGGAAATCCTGCAGACCGACCTGCAGACCTCGCTCGACGGCAGCCAGAAGCCCAAGCTGTTCCCGAACGTGGACGGCGTACGGTTCCTGACCCACGAGGGCGGCTGCGGCGGCATCCGGCAGGACGCGCAGACACTCTGCGGCCTGCTCGCCGGCTACATTACCCACCCGAACGTGGCCGGCGCTACGGTGCTGAGCCTGGGCTGCCAGAACGCGCAGGTGTCGATGCTGCAGGACGAAATCAACAAGCGCAGCCCGCAGTTTCTCAAGCCGCTCTACATCCTGGAGCAGCAGAAAATCGGCACCGAGGAGGCGCTCATCAGCACCGCCCTGCGCCAGACCTTCGCCGGGCTGATGCAGGCCAACGCCCAGCACCGCCAGCCGGCCCCGCTCAGCAAGCTGTGCATCGGGCTGGAGTGCGGTGGCTCGGATGGCTTCTCGGGCATCTCGGCCAACCCGGCCGTGGGCCACGTGTCCGACATGCTGGTGGCTTTGGGCGGCTCGGTGATTCTGGCCGAATTCCCGGAGCTGAACGGCGTGGAGCAGGAGCTGGTGGACCGCTCCATCGACAAGGAAACCGCTGAGCGCTTCAGCTCGCTGATGAAGGCCTACAGCGACTCCGCCGTGGCCGTCGGCTCGGGCTTCGATATGAACCCCTCGCCCGGCAACATCCGCGACGGGTTGCTGACCGACGCCATGAAATCGGCCGGCGCGGCCCGTAAGGGCGGTTCGTCGCCGGTAGTAGCCGTGCTCGATTACCCCGAAATGGTGACCAAGCCCGGACTGAATCTGCTCTGCACCCCCGGCAACGACGTGGAATCGACCACGGCGGAGGTGGGCTCGGGCGCCAACGTGGTGCTCTTCACCACCGGCCTGGGCACGCCCACCGGCAACCCCATTGCCCCGGTCGTGAAGATTGCCACCAACACCCCGCTGGCCAAGCGCATGCCCGACATCATCGACATCAACACCGGCACCGTCATCGACGGCGAGGAAACCATCGAGCAGGCCGGGGAGCGGATTCTGGACTACGTCATCCGCGTGGCCAGCGGCGAGGAAGTAGCCGCTGTGCGCCACGGGCAGACCGACTTTATTCCCTGGAAACGCGGCGTGAGCCTGTAAACTGATTCCCCTTCTGTCATCCTGAGGCGCAGCCGAAGGACCTTGTTACTGAAGAACGGCTGACATCGGATAGAGACTATCTGACGTGAGAAGGTCCTTCGCTCTGCGTACGCTAGATATAAGATGACAGGATTTCAACCTTTCCCCACCATGAAGCCTTTCCTCGGTCCCGACTTCCTGCTGCACACCGAAACTGCCCGCACGCTCTACCACGAGCACGCGAAGCAGATGCCCATCATCGACTACCACAACCACCTACTGCCCGACCAGATTGCCGAAGACAAGCAGTTCGACAACCTGACGCAGATCTGGCTCTACGGCGACCATTACAAGTGGCGCGCCATGCGCACCAACGGCATCGATGAGCGCTACATCACCGGCGACGCGTCGGACTGGGAGAAGTTTGAGAAGTGGGCCGAAACCGTGCCCCAGACCCTGCGCAACCCGCTCTACCACTGGACGCACCTGGAGCTGCAGCGCTACTTCGGCGTGACGGAGCTGCTCAACAAGGAGTCGGCCCGCCGCATCTACGACCACTGCTCGGCCCTGCTGCGCACGTCTGAGTACTCGGTGCGCAACCTGCTCAAGAAGATGAACGTGCAGACGCTCTGCACCACCGACGACCCCTCGGATTCGCTGGAGCACCACCGCGCCATTGCCGCCGACCCCTTCGGCGTGCAGGTGCTGCCCACCTTCCGGGCCGACAAAGCCATGTCGCCGGAAGACCCTACGGCCTACAACGCCTACCTCGACAAGCTGGGCGCTTCGGCGGCCGTCGACGTTCTGAACTACCAAGACCTGCTGACGGCCCTGCGCGTGCGCCACGACTACTTCGCCGCTTTGGGCTGCCGCTTGTCGGACCACGGCCTGGAGCAGATTTACGCCGCCGACTACACCGACGCTGACATCACCCGCATCTTTGCCAAGGTGCGCGGCGGCGAGCAGCTGGAGCAGCAGGAAATCCTGCAGTTTAAGTCGGCCATGCTGGTGTTCCTGGCGGAACTGGACTGGGAGAAGGGCTGGACCCAGCAGTTCCACCTCGGTGCGCTGCGCAACAACAACGCCCGCATGCTGCGCCAGCTCGGCCCCGACACTGGCTGGGACTCCATCGGCGACTTCCAGCAAGCCCCGGCCCTGGCCAAGTTCCTCGACCGCCTCGACACCCAGGACAAGCTGGCCAAGACCATCCTCTACAACCTGAACCCCTCCGACAACGAGCTGTTTGCCACCATGATCGGCAACTTCCAGGACGGGTCGGTGGCCGGCAAGATGCAGTTCGGCTCGGGCTGGTGGTTCCTCGACCAGAAAGACGGCATGGAGCGGCAGATCAACGCGCTGTCGAACATGGGCCTGCTGAGCCGCTTCGTGGGCATGCTCACCGACTCGCGCAGCTTCCTCTCGTACCCGCGCCACGAGTACTTCCGCCGCATCCTCTGCAACATGCTCGGCAACGACGTGGAAAACGGCGAGCTGCCCGCGGATCTGGAGCTGCTGGGCCAGATGGTCGAGAACATCTGCTACGGCAACGCCAACGAGTACTTCGGCTTCCAGCCGGTGGCCGCGGCCACTTCGGTGGCGGCAACCGTGTAGGAGCAGGTGGGTGCAAGCAACGACATTCCGTAGCTTGCTCTACCGCTGCCCGGCATCCGCCATCCGCCATTGACGAGCCGAACCGCGGCCGTCAATTCGCCTTCGAGCTTTGTTAAGCCGCCCGCCGGCTGATTTTTCAACGACCCTTTTGCCTGCGGCCAGTTGCGCAGGCCTTTCCTATGAAGCAGATTGTCACGTTCGGCGAAATCATGATGCGGCTCTCGCCGCCGTTGAACTACCGGCTGGAGCAAGCCTCGGCGCTGGAAGTAACCTACGGCGGCGGCGACGCCAACGTGGCCGCTTCCCTGGCTTGCCTCGGCCTGCCCGCTGCCCACGTTACCTGCTTCCCCGACCACCAACTCGGCCGCGCCGCGGTGCAGCAGTTCCGCCGCCTGGGCGTGGATATGCGCCACACGGTGTTCAGCGCCGGCGGCCGCTTGGGTCTCTATTTCCTCGAAGTCGGCTCGGCGTTGCGCGCCAGCACCATCGTCTACGACCGATTCGATTCGGCCTTCGCCAAGCTCGATCCGGCTGCTTTTGACTGGGAAGAGATTTTGAAAGACGCCCAGTGGTTTCACTGGACGGGCATCACGGCCGCCGTGTCGGCCTCGGCCGCCCAGGCCTGCCGAGACGCCATTAAGGTGGCCCGCCGCCTTGGCATCACCGTGTCGGCCGACGTGAACTACCGCCGCAACCTGTGGCAGTACGGCCAGCGCGCCCAAGATGTAATGCCCGAGTTGGTGGAAGGCTGCGACGTGGTGGTGTGCTCCGAAGGCGACGCCGACGACTTGTTCGGCATCAAGGCCGACGAAGGTGCGGCCAACAAGTTCGCCTCGATGGCCGAAAAGCTGATGCAGCGCTTTCCGCAGATCAAGCAAGTCATTGCCACCAAGCGCAAAACCCAGAGTGCCTCGCACGAACGCATCAAGGGCATGCTGGTGGAAGCCGGCCACGGCTACCAGGAAACCCAGTACTACGACATCACGCCCGTGGTCGACCGCATCGGCGGCGGCGACGCCTTTATTGCCGGCTTCGTCTACGGCGCGCTCCAGCTTGGTTCGGCCGAGGCAGCCCTGGCGTTTGCCACGGCTGCCTCGGCCCTCAAACACACCATTCACGGCGACGTGAACCTGGCCACCGCGGCCGAAGTAGCGCATATCGTGGCCGGCAACACCACCGGCCGCCTGCTCCGCTAACCTGTCTTTCTCATTCTCCTTCGCCATGCCCCTCGCTACCGACCACGTTCCGCAAGTTTCCTCCGCCGATGTGCTCCGGCGCGTGCAGCAAGCCCCGCTCGTTCCGGTGTTTTTTCACGCCGACCTGGCCCACGCCCAGCAAATTGTGCAGGCCTGCTACGAGGGCGGCATTCGGGTGTTTGAATTCACCAACCGCGGCGCCAACGCCTTCGAGGTGTTCAGCAAGCTGCGCGAATTTGTGCGCGAAAACTGCCCCGACATGCTGCTGGGCATCGGCACCATCTACAACGCCAAAGACGCGGAAGCCTTCATCATGGCCGGCGCCGATTTCGTGGTGCAGCCCATTACCACCGCCGACGTGGCCGCCATTTGCCGCCACCACGACGTAGCTTGGGTACCGGGCGTACTCACGCCCAACGAAATCTTCCACGCCACCCGCCTGGGCGCGGCCATCGTCAAGATTTTCCCCGGCAGCGCCGTGGGCCCCGACTATGTGAAGGCCGTGCACGGCCCCATGCCAAACGTGAAAATCATGGTAACCGGCGGTGTGGAGCCCACTACCGAAAGCCTGCAGGCTTGGTTTGGGGCCGGCGTCACGGCGGTGGGCATGGGCTCCCAACTCTTCAAGAACGCCGACGACCTGGGCGCCCTCAGCCAGCGCATAGCCGCACTGATGGCCTTCGTGGAAACCGTTAAGCACTAACCGCCATGCCTACTACCACCCCTTCTTCGGTGCAACCACCCGCCCGCGCCGCGGTGCAAGGCGGCATGAGCAGCTACCGCTGGACCATCTGCGGCCTGGTGTTCTTTGCCACCACCGTCAACTACCTCGACCGGGCCGTTATTTCGCTGCTGAAGCCCTACCTGGAAGTCGAGTTCAAGTGGAACGCGGGCGACTACGCCAACATCGAAATTGCCTTCAAGCTGGCCTACGCGCTGGGCATGCTGGGCGTGGGCCGCATCATCGATAAGCTGGGCACCAAGCTGGGCTATGCGCTGTCGACGTTTCTGTGGAGCCTCGCCGCTATCGGCCACGCGTTCGTCAACAGCACGCTGGGCTTTTCGGTAGCCCGGGCCTTCCTGGGCATTACCGAAGCCGGCAACTTCCCAGCGGCAATCAAAACCACGGCCGAGTGGTTTCCGCAAAAGGAGCGGGCCCTGGCTACCGGCATCTTCAACTCGGGGTCCAATGTGGGCGCTATCATTGCGCCGCTCACCGTGCCGCTCATTGCCGAATCCATCGGTTGGAAGTGGGCTTTCGTGATTACCGGCGCGCTGGGTTTTGTGTGGCTGGCGCTGTGGTTCTGGCTCTACGAAGTGCCCGCCCGCCACGCCAAACTCACCAAAGCCGAGTTCGACTACATCCACAGCGACGTGGACGATTTGGCCGCGGCTTCCATCAAGACGCAGCCGAAAGTGTCGTGGTTTAAGCTGCTCACGTTCCGCCAAACCTGGGCGTTCGTACTCGGCAAGTTCCTGACCGACCCCATCTGGTGGTTCTACCTGTTCTGGTTGCCCGACTTCCTCAACAAGCAATACGGCCTGAAAGGCACGGCGGTGTCGCTGCCGGTGGCGGTGGTGTACATTCTGTCGAGCGTGGGCAGCGTGGGCGGCGGCTGGATTCCGCTAAACTTCATCCGCAACGGCTGGCCGGCCTTCCGCGCCCGCAAAACGTCCATGCTGCTCATCGCGCTGTGCGTGTTCCCGATTGTGTTTGCCCAGCAGCTCGGCCAGATCAATATGTGGCTGGCGGTGCTCGTCATCGGCATTGCGGCAGCGGCGCACCAAGCCTGGAGCGCCAACATCTTCACCACCGTGTCGGACATGTTTCCCAAGCGCGCCGTGGCCTCGGTTACGGGCATCGGCGGCATGGCCGGCGGGTTGGGCGGCATTCTGCTGTCGGCTTTGGTGCAGAAGCGCATGTTTGTGTACTACGAAAGCATCAACCAGCTCGACAAAGCCTACTTCATCATGTTCTGGATTTGCGGCGCGGCCTACCTGCTGGCCTGGGTGCTGATGCACTTCTTGGCCCCGCGCATGAAGCAAATCGACCTCGACGAACCCGCCCGCTAAGCCATGAAACGACTTTTTTCGCTTGCCACGCTGGTGCTGCTGGCCGCACTGCTGGGCCTGCAGGCCCAGCCCAAACCCGACAAGAAAAATATGGCGGCCCAAAAGGAAGTAGAAGCCCTGGAGCGGCAGCGCTTTGAGGCCCAGGTGAAGAAGGATTACGCCTTCCTGGAAAAAGTATTTGCCGACGACCTGGTGTATACCCACTCCAACGGCAAGCAGAACGGCAAGGCCGATTACATCCAGTCGATTCGGGACGGCAAGAGCGTGTACGACAAGATTGAGGTGGAAGCCCTGAACGTGCGCGCCTACAACGACGGCAAAGCAGCCGTGGTGAACGGTACCATCACCATTTACCAGCCCAACAAGCCCGACGGCACGCCCAACGTTGCTCACCTCAAGTACGTGGTGGTGCAGATCAAAGACCCGAAAAAAGGATGGCAGGTAGTGCTGTGGCAGAGCCAGAAGCAGCCCGAAGCCAAAAGCTAATTCGTCCTTATTATTTCACAAGCCGGCCGGGTTTCCCTTTGAAAAGGAGGGAAGCCGGCCTCCGCTTTGCCCATTCATTTCCACCGCAGCTGCCATGAGCACCCCCGACGAAGACCTGATTGCCACCCCCGTCGGTACGACGCTGGAGCGCTACATCATGCGCAAGCAGGCCGAGTTTCCGTTTGCCACCGGCGAGTTGTCGCAGCTGCTGCGCGACATTGCCCTGGCCGGTAAAATCATCAACCGCGAAGTAAACCGGGCGGGCCTCTCTGATGTGACCGGCGCCTACGGCCGCGAAAACGTGCAGGGCGAGCAGCAGCAGCGCCTCGATATGGCCGCCCACATTCGCTTCGTGCGCGCCTTGCGCAACGGCGGCCAGGCCTGCGCCGTGCTGTCGGAAGAGGAGGAAGGCATTATCTACACCAGCAACGACCACGCGAAATACGTGGTGGCCATGGACCCGCTCGACGGCTCGTCCAACATCGACGTGAACGTGCCCATCGGCACCCTGTTCTCGATTTACAGCCGCATCACGCCCGTAGGCTCCAAAGCCACCGAGGCCGACTTCCTGCAGGGCGGGCGGCAGCAGGTAGCCGCCGGCTACGTGCTCTACGGCTCCAGCACCATGCTCGTGTACACCACCGGACACGGGGTGGTGGGCTTCACCTACGAACCCTCGCTGGGCGAATTTTTCCTCTCGCACCCCGAGCTGCGCATTCCGGCCGTCGGCAAAACGTTTTCCTGCAACGAGGGCTACTGGTTTGAATACCCGGCCTACGTGCGCACCTTCCTCGAAAACTGCAAGCAGCGCCGCCTGACCGGCCGCTATATCGGCTCGTTGGTGGCCGACTACCACCGCAACCTGCTCACGGGCGGCATTTACCTGTACCCGCCCACCGGCAAAAACGCTTCGGGCAAACTGCGCCTGCTCTACGAGTGCTACCCGCTGGCACTGCTCATCGAGCAGGCTGGGGGCGTGGCCTCCACCGGTACCGAGGCCGTACTCGACGTGACGCCCACGCACTTCCACCAACGCGCGCCCTTGTTTATTGGCTCCTCTGAGCTGGTAAATGAGTTACTGGCTTGCGCCGCGGCGCCCATGCCGGCCTAGGTTCGCTCCGTTGCTTTGCTCACGCCTCGTTCTGTTCGCACTTAACTTCCTCGCCCCGTGGACCAGACCTACACTTCTTCCCGCCGGGATTTTCTGCAGAAGTCGTTGCTGGCCACGGCCGGCCTGTTGGCTGCCGATTCACTGTCGGTGCTGGGTGCTGCGCCGGCCCGCAAGCGGCGGGTGGCCATGGTGGGCACCGGCCACCGCGGCACTGGCATGTGGGGCACGCAAGCCTTGAAGGAGCACGGCGACATCATCGAGTTCGTGGGATTGTGCGACGTGAACAAAGGCCGCCTCGAAACCGCCAAGAAGATGATGGGCGTCTCGTGCCCCACCTTCACCAACTTCGAGGAGATGATGCGCAAGACCAAGCCGGAGCTGCTCATCGTCACCACCGTCGACGCTACCCACGACCAGTTCATCATCCGCGGCATGGAGCTGGGTGCCGACATCCTGACGGAAAAACCCATGACCACCGACGAGGGCAAGTGCCAGGCCATTCTGGATGCCGAGCGCCGCACGGGCAAGAAGGTCACCGTCACGTTCAACTACCGCTACTCGCCGCACCGCCAGAAAATCTACGACTTGCTGCGCCAGGGCGCCATCGGTACCGTTACCTCCGTCGATTTCCACTGGTACCTCGACAACCGCCACGGCGCCGACTACTTCCGCCGTTGGCACCGACTGGTGGAGAAAAGCGGCTCGTTGTGGGTGCACAAGGCCAGTCACCACTTCGATCTGCTGAACTGGTGGCTGGAGTCGGAGCCCGAAACGGTGTACGCCTCCGGCGCGCTGGAGAACTACGGCAAAAACGGCCCGTTCCGCTTCAGCAACTGCCGCCCGTGTCCGCACAAGGCTGCGTGCCCCTACTATTGGGACATGACCAAGGACGCCCGCCTGATGGCCCTTTACGCCGCCAACGAGCAGCACGACGGCTACCTGCGCGACGGCTGCGTGTACAAGGAAGACGTGAACATCTGGGACAAGATGGCGGCCACCATCCGCTACGCCAACGGCGTGCACGCCAGCTACTCGCTCACCGCGTACTCGCCCTACGAAGGCTACCGCATTGCCTTCAATGGCACTAAAGGCCGCATCGACGCGTGGATTAAGGAATCCGGCGCCATGAAAATGGAGCCCTACGACGAAATCATGCTGTCCCACAACTTCGGCCAGGTGGAGTACATCCAGATTCCGCAGGCCGAAGGCCACGGCGGCGGCGACGTGCTGCTGCGCGACCGGGTGTTCCGCAACCCCACCAGCCCCGATACTTACCGGCAGTCGGCCGGCAGCCGCGACGGGGCCATGGCCGTTCTCATTGGCGTGGCGGCCCGCAAAAGCATGGCCAGCGGCCAGCCCGTGCGCATCGCCGCCCTCACCGACCTCAAGCCCGCCGCCGTAAAAGCGTAGCTTCGGCGGCACCTCGGGGCATTACTCGTTTCACTCGCGGAGGCTTGCTGTTTCGCCTCCCTACTCCGTTCCCATGTCCAAAATCGTTTCGCCCCAGGTCGAATTCAGCGGCCTGATGGCCCAGGTCAAGCAGGTTACGCCCGAAATTCTGACGCCCGACGGCCAGTTTCTGAACCTGATGGAAGGCCGCTGGCAAGAGCCCGGCACCCCGCGCGCATTTCACTCGCCCGTCGATGGCTCGGCCCTGGGCGCGCTGCCCATGCTCGACCGCGACACCGCCCTGCGCGCCGTGCGCGCCGCCAAACAGGAAGCCGGCGAATGGGCCACCGTAGACCTCGACGAGCGGCGCCGCCGCGTGCAGGACTGCCTCGACCAGCTGCGCCAGCACGTGGAGCTGACGGGCAAGCTGCTCATCTGGGAAATCGGCAAGACCTACAAGCTGGGCTTCACCGATATTGACCGCGCCATCGACGGCGTGCAGTGGTACGTCGACAACATCGAGCCCATGCTTGGCTCGCGCAAGCCCTTGGGTTTGGTGTCGAACATCGCCTCGTGGAACTACCCCATGTCGGTGCTGTTGCACGCGGTGCTCACGCAGGTGCTCTGCGGCAACGCCGTCATTGCCAAAACGCCTACCGACGGCGGCTTCATTTCCCTGAGCTTCACCTTCGCCATTGCGCGCCGCTGCGGCCTGCCCGTGACGCTGGTGAGCGGCGCCGGCGGCGAACTGAGCGACGTGCTGGTGAAAAACGACGCCATCGACTGCCTGAGCTTCGTGGGCGGGCGCTACAACGGCCGCAACATTGCCGACGCCCTGGCCCAGAACGACAAGCGCTACATGCTGGAAATGGAAGGCGTGAATACCTACGGCATCTGGAACTACTCCGATTGGACCGCCATGGCCGACCAGCTCAAGAAGGGCTACGACTACGGCAAGCAGCGCTGCACGGCCTACGTGCGCTTTGTGGTGCAGCGCAGCCTCTTCCCGCAGTTCCTCGAAACATATTGGGAAGCCATTCGCAGCCTGAAAGTGGGCAACCCCACGCTCGTCGACAATGCCGGCGACAAGCTGCCCGAACTGGCCTTCGGTCCGGTCATCAACAAGGCCCAGGCCGAAGACCTTGACCGCCTCTACGCCGATGCCCTGAAAACCGGCGCTACGCCCATTTTCGAAGGCAAGCTCGATAGCAGCCTGTTTTTGCCCGGCCAGGATATGAGCGCCTACCGCGCCCCGCGCGCCCTCGTAAACCTGCCGCGCCAGAGCGAGCTGTACTTCAAGGAGCCCTTCGGTCCGATTGACTCCATTGTGCTCGTCGACCGCGTGGAGGAATTGGTAGGGGAGATGAATATTTCGAACGGCGCGCTGGTAGCCGCCGTGGCTTCCGACGACCAGAAGTGGGCCGAGCGCACGGCGAAGGAAGTGCGCGCCTTCAAAGTGGGCATCAACAAACTTCGCTCGCGCGGCGACCGGGAAGAGGTATTCGGCGGCTTGGGCGAGTCGTGGAAGGGTGCGTTTGTGGGCGGCAAGCTGCTGGTGGAAGCCGTGACCCAGGGTGCTCCGAACGAGTTGGTGCTGGGCAACTACCAGGATGCTACACTGCTGCCGGAGAAAATCTAGCAACGCTTTCTAACGTGTACGCTAGCGGTGCCGCGGCTTTCGGGTCGGGGCACCGCTTTTGTTATGGCGCGGGCTCAAAGTAGCGTGGTCCGGCACCTCACCCATTGAAAACCATTATTGGCATCGTGACCACAGCCATTGGGACAAAAGCATGACATTGGCTGCGGAGGCTGGGTAGGTTTGTTCCATCAACCGCTTGCAACTGCCCCCATGAAAGTCACTCGCTTCCACCTCGCTGCTTTCCTGATTGTCTTGTTAGGTGCCCTCCTGAGCCTCTCAGGCCCGGCGCGTGCTCAATCCCAATCCGATCCGGGTTCGGTCGAAGGTCGCGCCGGCACGTTGACCGCCTACTACAACCGGGTACTGAGCCTGACGCCGCAGCAGTACCGCCCTGTGTACCGCGCAACCCTGCAGCAAGTGCAAGCCCTTGATAAGGTGCAGGCCCAGGGTGTAGTCACGGCCGCCGCTCTCGACCGCATCGAAGAAGACTTCCTCGACCACGTGCAAAGCACGTTAACGGTCCGTCAGTTGAGCCTGTTGCTGGCCCTGCGCACGCACCAATCCGCCGATCAGCCGTCCAGCCCCATCGTGCTGAGCAATCGGTAAAATGCTTGTCGGTCCTGAAATGAAAAACCCTTCGTATAGCGCATACGAAGGGTTTTTTAGTGGCCGCGCCAGGAATCGAACCTGGATCAAGAGCTTCGGAGACTCCTATACTATCCGTTGTACTACGCGGCCGGTAGTGGGCGACAAAAGTAGAGAGAAAATGCGGCGCGGGCAACCATGCGGCTGCGCTTTATCGGCGTAGGGAGCTAATTAATCGGGCAAAGATTTATTCCAAGCCTTGCGCGCAGATGCAAGTAACTCAGTACCAGATTCGGCGTGGGAGTAGTAGGGGAATAACCAAATGGCCGAAAAGGCAGTTAAGCCTACCTACGTTCCGAAACACAACCACTACACCACTCCCCATGAAAACCCTGTATACGGCCGAAGCTACGGCCACTGGCGGCCGCAATGGCCAAATTCGCTCTTCCGATGGCGTTATCGACATGGCTATGTCGGTGCCGCAGGGCCTAGGTGGTAAGCAAGGCGCCACCAACCCCGAGCAGCTTTTTGCGGCCGGCTACGCCTCCTGCTTTCAACAAGCCCTGTTGGTAATTGCCCAGCGCGACGGACAGCGCCTCGATCCACAATCAACGGTGCAGTGCGCCGTGTCGCTCACGCAGGAAGGGGAGGCCTACGGTTTGGCAGTGACGCTCGACGTCGACCTGAAAGGAGCCGCCGATGCCGACCGCATGGTGCAGGAGGCCCACCGCATCTGCCCGTACTCGGTAGGTACCCGGGGCAATATTGATGTCCAGCTTAAGGTGAACGGCCAGCCCGCCAAAGTAGAGGCGACTGAAAAGGCTAGTTAAGCGCGCAAACCCAACGCCAACGCCCCGGAACAAGCTTTGTTTCGGGGCGTTGGCGTTGGATAACGTAGACAGGCAAATCAGTTCGCCGGACTCTGCGGCTCCTGCGCCTGATAGGTTTCGAATGGGTCGGCGTAGAACGTGGCTACCGAATGAGTGTAGCGAATGTTGTGCAGCCGCGTGGTACGCTGAAAGACCACCGGTTTTTTGGCGCCCACCGGCACCAGCATCAGCCCGGCCGTGGACGTCTTGCTGCCAAAGCGGTTGTCCAGCGGCGTGTCGAGGTAGTAGAGGTATTCCTTGAGCCACTTGAAGTAGAACTTCCATTTGGCGTCAGTGGACGTCAGGCCGCGCAGATTCGCCGCATCCGACGTCAGGGCCCTTTGGAGTTCCACGGCGTTGAGCGGGGTGCCATCCTGCGTGGGAATAACGTCCCACTGCGCGTCAACGAGCACCCATTTTTGCTGCTCGCGCAGCCAAGCTTCGGTTGCTACGTGCCCAGCGGCCTGCCCACGGGTTTCCGAGTCGGCGGTTTTCAGGTACAGCGGCCGCGCCGGAATGCCCACCGACTGCAACGCCGCCGCCAGCACGATGCCGAATCCTTCGCATTGCACTTGCTGCTCCATCTGGGCATCCTGCAGGATACCCATTGGATCGGTTTTTTTGGTAGGAATGTGGCCGTTGTGCTGCAACCGACCATGCACCCAGGCGCACACGGCCTGCGCTTTTGCCAGGTCGGTGGTCTTGCCGGCTACCGTAGCGTCGAGGCCGTACCGGTCGCGCATCGTCTCAAGGTAGGTATCGTCGAAGCTCCCAAACTGAAAGTTGTAGGTAGCGGCATCGGCAGTAGCTACAAAGGGCAGAGGCTGGGAAACCGAAGGCTCAGACTGCGCCAGGAGCGGGGTACTAAAGCAGCAGCCGACAACAAGCAACAATCCAGTAAAAGTATTACGCATTGTGGGCGGAGTTACATGGGTGGAAGCTGACAAACGTGCGAACATGCCTGTGGGTTGGGCATTCTGCCACGTTTGTTGACCTGTAGCAAGTACATCCATTGCAAACGAGCATTAGCGGCTGGTTTGCAGACACCAGAAACGGTGTAGGGTGCCTTCAAATGTAATACGACAAATATATAATATAACTTAAAATATATGTGATTGAGTTTTTACTGTTTTTTTTGTAAGGAATATTATTTGCGAAGTTGAAGCTTGACGCTGTCGGCGCTAAGTTCTTGGCAATGAATAGGTGAAAGAAAGAACCATCAGCCTCCGCTAATCGAGCTATAGTATTGCCCCACTCTGAGCTTGGCGAAGTTGTTGGATTGGCACCGGTATAGAAGATGAAAAAAGCCCTGCCGGAGTACCGGCAGGGCTTTTCCCTGAAAGAAAATTAGGCAGACCTAGGCGTTGGCGCCGGTCATGGCCAGTACTTCTTTTACTTTCTGAGCGGCGTCTTTCAGCAACACGGCCGAGTACACCTTCAGGCCCGACTCGTCGATGATGCGGGCGCCTTCCTCGGCATTGGTGCCTTGCAGGCGCACGATGATGGGCACGCGGATGTCACCGATATTCTTGTAGGCTTCCACCACGCCGTTGGCCACCCGGTCGCAACGCACGATGCCACCGAAGATGTTGATCAGGATGGCCTTCACGTTCGGGTCCTTCAGGATGATGCGGAAGCCAGCTTCCACGGTCTGGGCGTTGGCTCCACCGCCTACGTCGAGGAAGTTGGCCGGCTCGCCACCGCTCAGCTTGATGATGTCCATGGTAGCCATAGCCAGGCCAGCGCCGTTCACCATGCAGCCCACGTTGCCGTCGAGCTTCACGTAGTTCAGGTTGGAGGCCGAGGCTTCTACTTCCAGCGGGTCTTCCTCGTTGGTGTCGCGCAGGGCCACGAAGTCTTTGTGGCGGTAGAGGGCGTTTTCGTCGAGGGTTACTTTGGCGTCAACGGCCAGAATCTTGTTGTCCGATGTTTTCAACACGGGGTTGATTTCGAACATCGACGAGTCGGTGTCGTCGTAGGCCTTGTAGAGGGCCGTCACGAACTTCACCATCTCTTTCTGGGCTTCGCCGCTCAGGCCGAGGTTGTAGGCAATTTTAGCGGCCTGGAAGGGGCGCAGACCCACGCGCGGGTCAATTACTTCCTTGTGGATCTTCTCGGGGTGCGCTTCGGCTACCTCCTCGATGTCCATACCGCCTTCGGTGGTGTAGATGATGACGTTCTTGCCCGACGTACGGTCGAGCAGCACGCTCATGTAGTATTCCTTCGGCTCCGAGTCGCCGGGGTAGTACACGTCTTGGGCCACCAGCACCTTGTGCACCTTGCGGCCTTCGGCGCCGGTTTGCTTGGTTACCAGCTGCATGCCGATGATCTGGCCGGCAATGTCTTTCACCTGCTCCAGGTTTTTGGCGAGTTTCACCCCACCCCCTTTGCCGCGGCCCCCAGCGTGAATCTGGGCTTTGATGACGTGCCAGCTGGTGCCGGTTTGCTCGGTGAGCTTCTTGGCGGCTTCTACGGCCTCGTCGGCCGTTTCGGCCACGATGCCTTCCTGCACGCGCACGCCGTAGCGCTTCAGAATGTCTTTGCCCTGATATTCGTGAATGTTCATACTGGGACTGGAGGTGGGTTTCGGGTTCCGGAAATCTGCCCGCGAAAGTAGGCAAAATGCAGCCAGCGCGGAAACCGATGCTGGAAGTAGTTGGCTGCCAGTGCAAACGTTTGAGGCTACTGCCCATACCAGCGCGCCAGCACCTGCTCGGCCGGCTGGTGTTGGGGCGTAAAGTCGGCGCGGCGGCGGGCGGGGCTGTCGGGACGCAGGCCGGGGTACCACTTCCAGATGAACACGCCCGCAAACCACGGCTGCCGCCAGCAGGCCCGAAACAGGGCCTCGTAGCAAGCGGCCTGTGCGGCGGTATCGATGGGGGCGGGCTGGCGGCCATTGGGCCATTCCCAGGGCGCGGCGGCCGCGGCCGGTATGGCGCGGTAGCCGGCTTCGGTAAACAGCACCGGCCGCTTGAACTTGCGCTGCACCCGCGCCATTTCCCGCAGGTATGGCTGCCAGCCCTGCCGCAGCGTGGCTGTATCGGGGCGGGTGGCTTTGCTAAGCGGGAAATAGGCTTGGACACCGATGTAGTCGAGCGCGTCCCAGAATTGAATTTTCTCGTATTCGTCGTGCCAATTGGCCGCGTAGGTGAGCTGCCCCCGGTACACGCGCCGTATCTGCCGAATGAGTTGCCGCCATTGCTTTTCATGGCCTACCGACGTATGCCGCAACTCGGTGCCGATGCACAGGGCCTCCAGGTGGTGCTGCTCGGCCAGCCGGGCATAGTGCAGAATGAATGTCGTGTAGCTGGCAAACCACTGCTGCCAATCGGCGGCGGTGCGCATTTGAATCTGGCCCGGCCATTGGCCGCGGGCCCGCAGCCAGATGTGGGGCTTGAGCATGGTGCGGATGCCGTGACGCCGCGCCAGCCGGGCGGTGTGCACCAAACCGCTGTCGGCTTCTCCCCAAAAAATGCGCCGCCGGCCGCCCGTAACCAGCGTTACTGCCGGGGAGGCCGAATCGGCCTGCCAGCCGAAAGGCGTTTGGGTGAGCCAGGTAACGTGGCAGCGCTCCAGTTCCAGAATTTCGGCCTCGGTCGTGGAATCGGAGGCTACCCAGCTCACGCCGCGCAGGCGCTGCGCCGGCGGTACCTCGACCGACGCCGACGCTGTGGCCGGCTGACCGCAGCGGTTGCTCATCAAGCAAAGAAGCACCAGCAGCAAGCCGCTGGCGCCAAGCATCCGTATAAGCCCCGAACTACGCATACGGGCAAGATACGCCGCAATCGGCATGTCGGCTTTCTGCGTAGCTTTGCTTGCTTTTTCTCCCGCCTTTTAACGCTTATTCGGTTTGCTGCAGGCCGTTAACATCCGCAAACGCTACGGTTCGCTGGAAGTGCTCAAGGGCATCGACCTGACCATCGAAAAATCCGAAATCGTGTCCATTGTCGGCTCCTCGGGGGCTGGCAAAAGCACGCTGCTGCACATTCTGGGCACCCTCGACGACCCCGACGCAGGCGAGGTCCTGTATGAGGGCGAAAGTATTTCGTCGCTGAAACGGGCCGATATGGCGCGCTTCCGCAACCGGCACATCGGCTTCGTGTTCCAGTTTCACAACCTGCTGCCCGAATTCACGGCCCTCGAAAACGTATGCCTGCCGGCTTATCTGGCCGGGCGCTCGGAGAAAGAAACCCGCGTGCGGGCCCGTGAGTTGCTCGGCATGCTCAACCTCGACCGCCGCGCCGACCACAAGCCCTCCGAAATGTCGGGCGGCGAACAGCAGCGCACGGCAGTGGCCCGCGCCCTCATCAACTCACCCGAAATCATCTTTGCCGACGAGCCCTCGGGCAACCTCGACTCGCAGAACGCGCAGGACCTGCACCAGATTTTTTTCCTGCTGCGCAAGGAACTGGGGCAGACCTTCGTCATCGTGACCCACAACGACCAACTGGCCGAAATGGCCGACCGCAAGGTGGTCATGAAAGACGGCTACATCATCGAGCAGAGCCGCTAGCAGCCGCTCCGTTTTTATTCGTTTGAAAAGCCGCCGCGTCGAGCCAGACGCGGCGGCTTTTTTTGCGTACACGGCTCAGGGCTGAGGCTCTTTTTGGGTCCAGATGAACGCAAAAAAGCTGGTTCATAAGTGGCGAAAAGATATTGGCTAATGGTTTTAGCTTTTATGTTTTTGAATGTTGTCCGTAAATAGTTGATAGTCAGATATAAAAATTGCTAAAAAATGGGCTCATTTTTGCACCATTATTTTAGTCGATGCGTTATCTTCACGTAACACAGAACGTACTACAGGGACTAAAGAACAAAGCCATGACTGAGGCACAGAAAGACAACACCAAAGCACCGATTCGCAAGCTGAAAGCCGAGAGCTACGACATCTCGCGTTCGGACGAGACGCTGTCCTTGGCTAAGGATCTGGCGAACTTCATCAAGGAAAACAAGCTCACCACCGCCGTGCAGGGCAAGGAGTTTGTGAACGTGGAAGGCTGGCAGTACGCCGGCTCGCGCCTGGGCATTGTGCCCATCGTCGACCACGTCATCAACATGAGCACCGACACCGAAATCAAGTACCAGGCCAAGGTGACGCTGTTTGACATGCGCAGCCAGCACACCGTGGGCGCCGGCTTTGCCATCTGCTCGAACAAGGAGCAGGGCAAAAAATTCTACCAGGAATTTGCCATTGCTTCGATGGCCCAGACGCGCGCTATTGGCAAAGCGTACCGCAATATCCTGGCCTGGATCATCCGCGCTGCAGGCTACGAGCCCACGCCGGCCGAGGAAATGGAGTACGGCGGCAACACGCCCGAAGCCAAAGCTGCGCCGGCTGCAGTAGAACCTGCACCCATGAAGGCCATTCCGGCCGAGCAGCCTGCACCTGCCGTTGCTGAGCCGCTGGCGCCGGCAGCTTCCTACGCCACCGCGCCGCAGAAGGAAGAAATCATCCGCCTGCTGAACCACCCGGTCATCACCCGCCAGGAGAAGACCAAGATGTTGCTCAATATCAACAAACTAGACCAGGAGCGCGCCAACTCGGCCATTGCCAACCTGAAGAAAACCATCGAAGGCCGCGAAGGCGACCAAGCTGCAGCCTAAGCATTCAGTCCTTCGGTTTCAAAAGCCCGGTTCCGTTTTGGAGCCGGGCTTTTTTGTGTTCGGTGCGAAATGATGGGCCGGGTTGGGTAACTTCGTAATTGCATACAAAACCGCTTTATCTACCGTGCCCGCACCTACCGACGATATTCTCTCCGTTCTGCGCCAGCATTGGGGCCACAGCGCGTTTCGGCCGGGACAGGAAGACATTATCCGGGCCGTGCTGGCGGGACATGATGCCCTGGCGCTGCTGCCCACGGGCGGCGGCAAATCCATCTGCTTCCAGGTGCCGGCCCTCAGCCGCGACGGGTTGTGCCTGGTCATCTCGCCGCTGATTGCGCTGATGAAGGACCAGGTGGAAAACCTGCGCAAGCGCGGCATCAAGGCCGAGGCCGTGTACGCCGGCATGAGCCACCGCGACATCGATCAGACGCTGGATAACTGCGTGTACGGGCCGGTGAAGTTCCTGTACGTGTCGCCGGAGCGGCTGCTGACGGAGATGTTTCGGGCCCGCGTCGGCCGCATGAAAGTGCAGCTCATTGCCGTCGACGAAGCGCACTGCCTCTCGCAGTGGGGCTACGATTTCCGGCCACCGTATTTGCAGATTGCGGCCTTGCGCGAGCTGCTGCCGGGCGTGCCGGTGCTGGCTCTTACGGCTACGGCCACTGAAGAAGTGCGCCGCGACATTCGCGAAAAGCTGCAGTTCGGTCCCACGGGCCAGACGTTTCAGAAAAGCTTCCTGCGGCCCAACCTCTCGTATTCGGTGCAGCACACCGAAGACAAGCTGCGCCGCCTGGTGGAAGTGCTGCAAGGCGTAGGCCCAAACAAAACCTCGGTGGTGTACGCCCGCACCCGCAAGCAAACCGAAGACGCCGCCGCGTGGCTGCAGCAGCACGGCCTGAAAGCCGCCGCCTACCACGCCGGCCTGCCGCCCGAGCAGCGCACCCGCGTACAGCAGGACTGGACCCAAGACAAAACCCGAATAGTAGTAGCCACCAACGCCTTTGGCATGGGCATCGACAAGCCCGATGTGCGCTGCGTGGTGCACCTCGACGCGCCCGATTCCTTGGAAGCCTACTACCAAGAGGCCGGCCGCGCCGGGCGCGACGAGCAGTACGCGTTTGCCGTGCTGCTGTGGGCGCCCAACGACGGCGACGAAATGCGCCGCCGCACCCTGCAGGCCCACCCGCCGCTGGATGTGGTGAAGCGCGTGTACCAGGCCCTGGCCAACTATTCGGGCACGGCCACCGGCGGCGGCGAGATGGTGGCTTTCGACTTCGATTTGCAGCAGTTTGCCCAAACCTACCGCCTCAAGCCCCTGGACGTGCACAACGCCATGCGCACCCTGGAGCGCGAAGGACTGGTGCAGCTCAACGAAGCCGTGTTCAACCCGGCCAAAGTCTTCATTCCCATCGACGCCCGCGACCTGTACCGCTTTCAGGTCGACAACGCCCGGCACGACCAACTCATTAAAGCCGTTTTGCGGCTCTACGGCGGCGAGGTATTCAGCTCATTTCAGAGCATTTCGGAAGGGGCCCTGGCCCAGCACCTGCGCTGGAGCACCACCGAAGTGCGCAAGGCGCTGGAGTTTCTGCACCGCTCGGGCATCGTGCAGTTTCAGCCGCGGCACGAGTCGCCGCAGGCTATGTTTACCACGCCCCGCAAAGACGCCGACCGGCTGCCGCTGAATGTGCCGGCGCTGGAAGCCGGGCGGGAGCGGGCCCTGCGCAAAACCGAATCGGTCATCGGCTACGCCACCGGCACGCGCTGCCGGCAGCAGCTGTTGCTGGAGTATTTCGGCGAACTGGACAGCCCGCCCTGTCGCATCTGCGACCCGTGCCTGGCCGAGAAACGCCGCCAGCGGGCCAGCGAGTCGGCGGGGGATTTGCGGCAGAAGGTGTTGAAAGTGCTGCGCAGCACCCCGCGCACGCCGCGCGAGCTGCTGGCCGGCTTCGCTCCGGCGCAAGCAGAAACCCTCACGGTGTTGCTGCGCGACTTGGTGGATACCGGCGCGCTGCGCTACCACGCCAACGGGCAGCTGGGCGTAGCTTCGGCGTAGATGTAAAAAGCCAAACGTCGTTCCGAGCCCAGGCTCGGAACGACGTTTGGAAAGGGCCAGACTTTCTTGACTACCCGGCGTTGTAGGCGTTGATGCCGCCCACGAGGTTGCGCACGTGGTCGAAACCGTGCTGCTGGAGCAGGGCCTTGGCCGTGGCCGAGCGGCCGCCGCCTTTGCAATGCACCACCACTTCGGTGTGCTTAAGGTCTTCGAGGTCTTCGATCTTGGTGGGCAGCTCACCCAAGGGAATGTTGCGGCTGCCGTCGATGCGGCTTTCCTCGTATTCCCACGGCTCCCGCACGTCGATAATAATGGGGGCCTGTTGGTTTTGCTGACGCTCTTTCAGTTCGGCAGGGGTGATGTCGTTCATGAAGCAGGAAAATAGGTGGCGTGGTGGAGTACGGCTGAGCGCGCCGAAAGGTGGGGCGCTGCGCCAAGCGAAGAAAGGAAATTGTGGCTACACCACCAGCGCCGCGGCGACTAACAGCTATTTTTCCAGCAGCAGGCGGTGCGTGCTTACCGATGCATCGGGCAGCGTGAGCTGCAGCAGGTACACTCCCGGCGTGAGCTGCCGCAAATCGAGCGACGATTGGTCGGCTTCGGCCAGTGGCTGCTGCCACACCACCCGGCCCAGGGCGTCGAGCACCCGGGCTTGCTGGTAGCGGCCGGCCACCTGCACTAGGCCGTGGCTAGGGTTGGGGTACACCTGGGGAGCATCGGCAGCGGCGGCGCGGCGGGTGCTGGTGACAACGCCCGACATGACCGCGCGCAGCATGGGCGCTCCGCGCAGTTGCGCAAACGGCGCCCAGGTGCCTTGGATGTTGCGCCAGAAAAAGCCCGCCGGCACTTTCGAGTTCAAATCGAGCCCGAAGCGAATGAACTGCGAGGTGGCAATCTGGCCGTAGCCGAAGTAGCACGTGCCGCTGACGGGCACGGGCTGATCGAAAGTGACATCGAACCACTGACCGGCCGGCACGCTGGCCGGCAACTGGAATGCTTTGACGGCTTTGGGCTGGGCCGCGGGCTGCCCGCCCTGGTCTTCCCATACCGCAGCCGTCAGCGAAAAGCCGGAAACGAGCGGTTGGGTGAGGTAAATGCGCAGGGCCGTAATCTGGTCGGCGCGGTTGAGCACCAGGCGGTAGGCGCGGTAGGAGGTAGGGCCAGTGGTTTCGGTGATGCCGTCCACCGCCTCGGGCGTGCCGTCGTCGAAGGCGTAGTAATTGCTCAGCACCGCTTCCCGCGACACCGTGTCGTTGGGCAGGGTGCGGGCGGGCGGCAGCGGGCCGGTGGTGCCCAGGAACATGCTGTAGCGCACCGTTTGGGCCGCCGCTGGGGTCGACAGCGGCGCGTTGCGGGCCGAGCCTTGCAGGGGCTGACCGATGACCAGCGGGGAAATGACGTCGTTGCGGGGGCTAAGGAAAAAATTGACCGGACCGCTGGGCCGTTGCTGCACGGTGCCGCTGATGATGTAGGGCGTGGGCGCCGGGCCGGCGTCGAGGTTGTTGACCGTCGTCGCCACGCTGTCGTTCAGCTCCAGCGTGGGGTTGGCGGCGGCGTTATATTGCCACGTCGGCAGCGACGAATACCGCTTGAAAAAGGAAGTCAGCTGCTGGCCCAGGGCCACGTCGCGGTAGGCGGTGTTGTTGATGTCGCGGCCGGTATCGAGCAGCACGTAATCGACGCTCCAGGAATCCTGGGTGGTGGCTTTGCGGCCGGAACTGCGGAAACGGAACTGAAAGTTGGCGTGGAAATACTTGGCGTCGTTCACCGCAACAAACTGCTGCTGAAACGCGGTGCGCACACCCGTGCTGCGCTGTTGCCACACTTGCGTCCAGCGGCCGGTGTTGTCGAGAAACTCCAGCTGCAGAAACACCGGCACGGTGCTGCTGAACGTGTTGGGCGCGCCCACGATGCTGCCGGCCTGCCAGTAGAAGCTCAAATAGGTGTTGCTGCCGACGGCTAGCCCACCCAGGTTGATGGGCTGCGACGTGAGCGAATCAGTAGTGCCGAAGCTGGACGTGCTGCCGTAGGGCGCCCCGTTGGCGTCGATGCCGTCGAAGGTGGCCACACCTTTGGTGGGCTGGGCCACGGCAAAACGGTTGTTGATGAGTGTGCCGCCGCGGGCTTCCCAACGGTCGGCCACCGGGTTTCCTTCACGCTGCGCGGCAAAATCTTCGAAAAAGGGCAAAGCCAAGGCCGCCGGGCGCCGGGCCGTGGCGGCAGCAGGCCGGGCATTGGCGGCGCGGGCGGGGTCAGCAGCCAGCGGCTGCGGGCCGTCGGGGTGCTGGGCCTGGGCGGGCAGCCAAGCGACGAGCGAGAGAAAAAGCGCGCGAAACAGTAACCGATGGTTCATTGGCGGAAAGTTACGTAACGGCAAACGAGCCACGAGGCCAAAAGATTTTCGCCGGCACCGAAAAAAGCCGCACCTGCCTGCTGCCTAACAACAGCACCGCCGCCCAACGCAAGTCGGGCGGCGGTGCCAGTGAGACTCAGAAACGGCCGGAGAAACTACCGCACCGGCTTGATGGGCTCTTCGCCCGCCACCCACAAATCGACCAGCTGGCCGGTGCGGATGGTGGCGCCCTGCACGGCCTCGGGCCGCTGCTTCACCACCGTGCCTTCGGTCTGGCCGGCTTCGGCGGGTTGGTAGAAAATTTCGCCCACCTGCAGGCCCTGGCCGGCCAGCAGCGTGGTGGCTTCGTCTGCGGGCGTGTTCACCAGGTTGGGCACCGGGAATTCCTGGTTGCCCTGTCCGTCGCCCACTACTAGGTCTACCCGCGTGCCTTTGGCAATGGGGGCACCGGGGGCTATTTCCTTGCCGTTCACCAGCTGCTTGAGCACGGCGTTCTGTGCCAGGTCGGGCACCAGCTGAATCTGGCCCACCACGAGGTCGTAGCTTTTCAGAATCATTTGGGCGTTTTTCACCGAGCCGTCCGTCAGCTTGGGCATCTTGATGACCGGCGGGTTTTTCATGGCCACCGAGATGTAAATCTTGCGGCCTTCTTTCACCTTCTCGCCCGGCTTGGGGTCTTGGGTGAGCACCGTGCCGGGGCGGGTGCTGGCATTGTAGCTGCTGTCGTCGACGAAGTACGCCAGGTCCCGCTCGTCGAGGTAATCCTCCAGGTCGGCCATCTGCATGCCCGTTACCTTCGGCACCGGAATGGTTTCGCCGTGGTTGGTGGTGATGGGCAGGTACACGAAAAAGAAGCCGAACAGCAGCAGCAGCGACACCACGCCAATCACCAGCAAGTGCTTGACGAGGTCGAACCAAGAATCAGATTTCAGAAAAGCCATTGATTAGAATTGAGAAGGTAGAGCTGAGAGCTTAGAAACTGACGCGAGCGAGAAGGAAAGGAGCGGGCCAGCCCAATCTAGCTTCTAAGCTCTAACTTCTCACTTCTGCTCTTGCCGTACTCCAGAATGCGGTCGATGAAGTCGTAGGGCGTGTAGCCGGCCAGCGCCGTTTGGTGGAAGATGCAGGTGGCGGGCGTCATGCCGGGCAGCGAGTTTACCTCGATGATAATGACCTCCACGGCCCCCGTGTCGCGCACCCGCACGAAGGCATCAATGCGGGCATAGCCTTCGATGTTGAGCACCTCGGCCACGCGGTGCAGCACCTGCTTCACCTCGTCCGAAATGCGCTGGCGTTCGGCAGGCTCCGGGGCGTAGCGTGCGGGCGTGATGTTCTGCCCTTCGCCGGCCAGGAATTTCTCTTCCAGACTCAGCACCTCGCCCGTGGCCAGGGCTTCCGAGGCTTCGAATACTTCGATGTCGCGGCCGCCGTCGGGACGGCGGTGGGTGAGCAGGCCACCCGTTATTTCGAGGAAGTGCCGGGCACCGTCGCGCGAAATCAGCGTTTCGACCAGGAACACCTCCTTGCGGGGAAATTCCTCCTTGAAGCCCAGGCTGAGCGTGCGGGCGGCATCCTCCAGCAACTCTTCCTGGTCGCGGAAAATCAGGCGGCTGAAAGCTTCCAGCTCGGCGCGGTTTTTCAGCTTCTTCACGGCCGAAGAGCAGCCGTCGTCGGCGGGCTTGGCAATGAAGGGGTAGGGAAACTGCGCTTCCAGTTCCTGGTAGAACCGCTCGGTGTCGGCTTCCCACTCCAGGCGGGCGGCCAGGCGGTGGTCGGCCACGCGCAGGCCGGCGTCGCGCAGGCGCTTGTTGGTTTCGAACTTGTTGATGGTGATGCTGCTCGACTGCACGCCCGAGCCGTTGTAGGGCAGGCCCACGCGCTCCAACTGCTGCTGCAGGGCGCCGTCTTCGCCGGGGCGGCCGTGCAGGGCAATAAACACGGCGTCTACGCGCTCGGCCAGCTGCTCAAACGTCAGCTTTTCGGGCACGGCCACCGATTCGGCGGCGTAGGTGCTGGTAATCTGCGCGGCCTCGTGGCGAATGCGCTCCAGCACCGGGTGCGGATCGTGGCCGGCCCCGTAGTGCTCAATTTTGTCGCGGATGTCGTCGGCGTTGTCCTTCAGCATCACGTTCACCGGCAGCACGTGCAGCTGGTAGTTTTCCGACGAGCCCGAGAGGAACACCGGCACCGGCTGGTACTTGGCCGACGACGAGAGCTTCTCGTAGATGTTGCGCCCGCTTTCCACCGAAATGTGCCGCTCCGACGAGTAGCCACCCATGATGACGGCCACCTTGGTGCGCGGCTTCTGCTCGTGCTGGCGCCCGGCCACGGCCTCGTCGAGCTGCCGGAGCTTGCGGCCCAGCTTCACCGGCTGCAAGCCCGCGCGGCGACGCGCAGCCAGCGAGGTGCGGATGAGGTAGGTGAGGAACTGCGAGGGGTTCAGCCCGATTTCGGCGGCCTGGTGGAAAAAGAACGAGGCCGGCAACATGCCCGAGGTGGTGTTCGGGTCGTTGAGGAAAATCTCGCCGCTGCTGGTCAAAAAGCCATCCAAACGGGCGTATACCTGGAAGCCGAAGGTGCGGAACAGCTGTTCGCACTGCTCCCGGATGCGCTGAATGTCGGCTTCGGGCAGGTCGATGGGCGTGATTTTGCGCGAGAGGCCGGGCAGGTATTTCGAGCGGTAGTCGAACATTTCCTCGCCCTTCACAATCTCCGTCGGCGGCAGGGCCAGGGGGCGGCCGTCCACGTCTTCCACCACAATACAGGAAAACTCGCGGCCTTGCACGAAGGCTTCCACCAGCACCTGCTGCTCGCCCTGGGTGTTGGTCAGGCGCACGGCGTCTTGCAGCGTGAGCTTCTGGTCGAGGGCGCGCAGCAGCTCGTCGGGGTGGTAATACACCTTCTCGTCATCCGAATCGAGGATGACAGGCAGGCCGATACCGTCGCGGATGTCGGTCAGGTGCTGGGCCCAGGCCACGCGGTCTTGCGGGCCGAGGCGCTGCCACTCGTCTTTGGTGAGGGTGCGGCGGAACAGGCTGCGCTCCACGGCGGTGGCAAACTTGGCTGGGTCGGCTTCGCGCAGAATGCTCACGCCGATGCTGGAGCCCTGGCGCGGCGCTTTCAGCACCAGCGGCAAGCCCAGCTCCTTTTGCAGGTACGCCAGCAGCGCAGCCGGGTCGGCCGCGTCGAACTCGTCGGCCGTGAGCACACGGAAGGCGGGCGACGGGAGGCCGAGGGCGTGAATGAGGGTCTTTTGCGCGATTTTGTCGATGCCGAACGCCGAGGGCAGAATGCCCGAGCCGGAGTACGGAATGCCGTACCATTCGAGCAGGCCCTGGATGGCACCGTCTTCGCCCGCGGGGCCGTGCAGGGCCAAGAAGGCGAAGTCGATGAGGCCGACCAGCTCGTCGGGGCGCAGGCGGCGGCCCACTTCCCCGATGATGCGGTCCTGCTCGGCTTGGCTTAGCTCGCCGAGGCTTTCGAGGTACACCTGCAGCTTGTGCTCGGAGTCGGGCAGGGCCGACACGGGCGGGTAGAAGTCGCGAATGGTGCCCTTGTAGAGGTACTGCCAGTCGAGCAGGATGAAGTTGCCGTGGCTGTCGACAAAGACCGGAACGGCCTGAAACAGCGACTTGTCGAGGTTATCGTAAACCGTGCGGCCGCCCGCAAAGGATATTTCCCGCTCACGCGACGGGCCGCCGAAGAAAATGCCAATTCTCATACTGGGGCAAAGGTAGGCAGATTTCGAGCGGCTCGGCACACCCGGCCAGCCGCTCCGGCGCCTAACAACCGTGCCGGCCGAAACGTTACGATTTGCGCTGGTGGAGGTAGCCGGGCTATTCCCAAACAACAGGCGCCTGCACGGCTGCCTCGGGCGTGTCAGCGGAGGTGAAGTACTGCGCAAACCTCTCTCTGCGCGTCAAAAGACTCCTGCGAAAGTCGGCTTAGGGTAAACGGCCGCGTATGCTACCTTCGCGCCGTAGCGTTTCACCCATTCCCCTCTTCATGCAAACCCTCGATCAGTACAACTTCGCCGGCAAAAAAGCCCTGGTGCGCGTCGATTTCAACGTGCCCCTCGACAAAGACTACCGCATCACCGACGACACCCGCATTCGGGCGGCCACGCCCACCATTCGGAAGATCTTGGCCGATGGCGGCAGTGTAATTCTGATGTCGCACCTGGGGCGGCCCAAGGGCGGACCGGAGGATAAATACTCCCTGCGTCATCTGGTCAATCGGCTGAGTCAGGAATACGGGGCGCCGGTGAAGTTTGCCCCCGATGCCGTGGGCGCCGAGGCCCTGCAGCTGGCTCAAAGCCTGCAGCCCGGCGAGGTGCTGCTGCTCGAAAACCTGCGCTTCCATCCCGAAGAAGAGAAGGGCGACGCGGCCTTCGCGCAGCAGCTGGCCCGCCTCGGCGACGTGTACGTGAACGACGCCTTCGGCACGGCGCACCGCCGCCACGCTTCCACGGCCGTGGTGGCCGAGTCGTTTCCGCAGGCGCGGGTGAGCGGCTACGTAATGCAGGGCGAAATCGACAACGCCCGGAAAGTGCTGGAGCACGCCGAGCGGCCCTTCACCGCCATCATGGGCGGGGCCAAAATTTCCGACAAAATCCTCATCATCGAGCAGCTGCTCGACAAAGTCGACAACCTCATCATCGGCGGCGGCATGGCCTACACCTTCGCCAAGGCGCAAGGCGGGCACATCGGCTCGTCGCTGCTGGAAGCCGACAAAATGGACCTGGCCCTGCGCCTCATCCAAATGGCCGAGGACAAAGGCGTGAACCTGCTGCTGCCCGGCGACTCCCTCATTGCCGACAAGTTTTCGAACGACGCCAACGTGGACGTGGCCAGCAACATGAGCATTCCCGACGGCTGGATGGGTCTCGACATCGGCCCCGAAGCCCGGGAGCAGTTTGCCCAAGTAGTGCGCAACTCGAAAACCATTCTCTGGAACGGCCCGATGGGCGTTTTTGAAATGAGCAACTTCTCCTTGGGTACCGCCTTCGTGGCCCGCGCTATTGCCGAGGCCACCGAAAACGGTGCCTTCAGCCTCATCGGCGGCGGCGACTCGGCCGCGGCCGTCAACCAGCTCGGCTTCGCTGACCGGGTGTCGTACATCTCCACCGGCGGCGGCGCCCTGTTGGAGTACATGGAAGGCAAGGAGCTGCCGGGCGTAGCAGCTCTGGGCTAAAAGCCATTTTGATAATAAGGAAACGCCCCGCTGGCTTGGTAGCCGGCGGGGCGTTTTTGTTGGGGTAAGTTTTAACTGGGCAGCGCCTCTTCCTCGTCGGGGCGGCTGTAGAGGTTGATCCAAACCAATTGGCGGAAGAAATTGAACGTCTTGGCGCATTCGGGGTCGTCGGCGCAGGCGGTGCCTTTGGCGTGCTTCACAAACAGGTCGCGGGCTTCGTGGTCGGGCAGGTGCGCGAGGCCTCGCACGTAGTTAGCCTCGGCCTTGGGCAGCGCGCCGTGCCCGATGAGGTCGTCGGGTGAGGTGGTGTCGTGCACGTCGCGGTGGCTGAGGCCGGCTTCGAGCATACGGCCAGCAATGCGTTCGGCCAAAGACCAGCGGTATTCGGGGGCGTGGATATCGGGGGACGTGGGCATACCCGGTGGTACGCGGCCGGCCCGTTGGCGTTACTTGCTACGCCGGCTTTTTTACCGAAACGGCGACGGGGTGAAGCACAGCACGAACACCGCCAGCATCAGCCAGCCCAGAATTTTGCGGCCGGCGGTCAGGGGCCGCTCGTCGGGGGCGGGCGGGTGGTAAATGCCCGTCAGGCGCCCGAGCAACAGGCCGAATACCAGCCAACCAGGGTTGCCCTGCACGTGCGGAAAAGCGGTTGAAACCGCCAATTGGGCCGCCACCATGCCGCCTACCAGCATGAGTGTGCGGCGCTTGCCGGGCAGCACGCGGCCCAGCACCCAATACAGGTACAGCAGGTACACCGGAGCTCCGTAGAGCAGCTCCTGCCGCGACGAATTCAGGGTGAACAAGCCCAGACCCGCGTAGAAAATAAAGAACAGAAACAGCACCGGCGAGACGCGGTTGAAGCGCCGGTAGCCCAGCAAGCCGTAGAGAATATGGCCGCCGTCGAGCTGGCCAATGGGCAGCAGGTTGAGCGCCGTGAAAAACAACGACAGCAGGCCCGCCAGCAGCAGTGGGTAGTGCATCAGCTCGTTGGGGTGAGGAATGCGGGCCGGGTCGGCTAGCCAATACTCCAGAAACTGGTACAGCAACGGCCGGCTTAGCGTCAGGCCCTGATGGGCCTCGTGGGATGAATAAATGGCTAGTTCTGCTGGCGGCAGGTTCAGAAAGCCATATATCAGCAGCGGCACAGCCACCAGGAAGCCCGCCAGCGGGCCGGCAATGCCCACGTCGAAAAACTCGCGCCGGGCAAAAATCTTTTCCTTGATGCGAATGACTGCGCCAAACGTGCCGATGGAGTTGATGATGCCCAGGAAGAAAGGAATGTAGTAGGGCAGCGTCACCCGGATGCGGTTGCGGCGGGCCACGAAATAATGGCCGAACTCGTGCACCGTAAGCACGCCTAGAAACGGCAGTGAAAAACACAGCCCGCGCAGCATTTCGGGTGCGGTGAGGCCGGGCTTGGCAAAGGTGAACTTGCCGGTCATCCACTCGGCCCCGGCCAGGGTGGTGGTGAGCAGCGTCACCAGAAACAGGCTTGTGTGCAGCAGCACCGTGCGCCAGAGCGGCGGCTCGGGCCGCTCGTAGCGGCGCCAGTAGGTGAGAGGCCGCAGCAGGCGCAACCGCGGTGGCGTGGACGAGGCGTCAGTGGGCGGAAAGCTCGGAAAAGGCACGGAGGGCGTCGGGCAAAGCGGCGGTGAGGGAGAGGGGCGGAGCCAGGAATAGCGTGTGCAGCCCCAGGCGCCGGGCCGTTTCAATGTGCTGAAAACTGTCCTCGATAAAAAGAGTTTCCTCTGGCCGCCAGTTCATTTCGCGCAGCGCGTGCCGAAATATTTCTTCGCCCGGCTTGCGCAGCCCCACTTCCTGCGAGTAGAACACGCGGTCGAGCACGTCGGCAATGCCGTGCGCGAAGCCGTACTGCGACTTCAGCTGCGCGTTGATGGTGTTGATGTGGATGGCGTTGGTGTTTGAGAGTAGCGCCGTTTGGTGGCCCTGCGCCCGCAGTTCCCGAATCAGCTCCAGCCGTTCCAGCGGCACGTCGAGCAGCATGGCGTTCCAGGCCGCGTCCAATTGTTCGTCGGTAGCGTGGTGCAGGTTGTAGTGGCGGCGCAGCCCGCTGCGGAAATCTTCCGGACTGAGGCGCCCGGTTTCCATATCGTCGAACAATTGCGCCTGCGCCTGCTGCGTGAATTCGATGGTGGAGCCCGCCGGGCTCAGGGCGCGCATGGCCTCTAGGGTGCGCTGGTAGTCGATGTTGATGATGACGCCGCCGAAATCAAACAGCAGGTTGGGCAAACGATGCAGAGCAGGCATAGGCAGAAAAGCTTGGAATTGCAGCCGCGAAATTCGAAGTTTGCACTGCCGAAACCAACCGCCCTATCAAGTTGCGGACCGTTTCAGGCCGGGCCTATAGCTCAATCGGTTAGAGCAGCTGACTCATAATCAGCAGGTCGCTGGTTCGATTCCAGCTGGGCCCACCAAACCGGCCTTAACGCGTTTTCGTGTTAAGGCCGGTTTTCGTTGGTGGTTAGTAGCTGAAAGAAAGGAGATTATATCAAACATGGCTTGGACGCGGCCGGCAAGGTTTGGTTGCAGGAGAGAGCCAAGCCGGCCGAAGACTTTGGTTGTAGGCGCGGATGGGTAAACGTTCAGTACCAGCCCGTCAGCGGGCCGCCACAAAGCCAGCATCTTGCTTCGTGGCGGCCCGCTGACGGGCTTTTGCCCACGCCGTGCCTGGCTGGTACCTAGGCGCCCGAAAGCGTGTTTCAGCCCATGCTCGGTGGCCGCTAGCAGGGGCGATGGGTTGCGGCTTACACCTAGCGTACTGCCCAAGTGACGTAGGGCAGGAAAATATACGCAGCCAGAATTACGGGTTTGTTGGGGCACAAATAGGTAGTAAACTGAGAGTCAGAGGGTGGAGCGAAGTGTATACCAATAAGTTCAAAAAAAACTTCGAATGTTTCACCTTCAAGCCTGCGCTTATGTTAGCCATGAACTTTCGGGGGCCCTTCCAGATAAGGGCGGACCGTAACCGGCCCGAGCCGGAAATCAAGCATCCCATGGATGCCATTGTCAGGGTCACCAGATCTTTGATTTGCGGCTCCGATCTGCACCTGTATCATGGCATGGTGCCCGATACCCGGGTGGGCATGACCTTTGGCCACGAGTTTACCGGCATCGTGGAAGCCGTGGGCTCCGAGGTGCAAAAACTGAAGGTAGGCGACCATGTGCTGGTGCCGTTCAACATTGCCTGCGGCAGCTGCCCGCATTGCAAGCAGGAGCTCTACGGCAACTGCCACGAGGCCAATCCGGAAGCCACGGCCGTGGGCGGCTTCTTTGGCTACGCCCACACGGGCGGCGGCTACGACGGCGGCCAGGCCGAATACGTGCGCGTGCCCTACGCCGACGTGAGCCCCACCATTCTTCTGGAAGGGATGGACCTGGAAAATGCGGTGCTGCTGACCGACGTGGTACCCACCGGCTACCAGGCGGCCGAGCAGGCCGGTATTCAAAAAGGCGACACCGTGGTGGTGTTTGGCGCCGGCCCAATCGGGCTGATGGCGGCCCGTTTTGCCTGGTTTTTCGGCGCCGGCCGCGTCATCGTGATTGATGAATTGGATTACCGCCTGGAGTTTGCCCGCAAGTTTTCTTTTGCCGAGGCCTACAACTTCCGCGAAATGAACGACCCGGTGGTCTTCCTGAAAAAGGCCACCGATTATTTTGGCGCCGACGTGTGCATCGACGCGGTGGGCTGCGAAGCGTCGGGCCATGCCTGGCAAACGATTTCCGGTAAAAGCCTCCTAATGCAGGCCGGCACGGCCACGGCCTTTCACTGGGCGGTCAATTCCGTCAAAAAAGGCGGTATCGTGTCCATTATCGGGGTGTACGGCCCGCCCTGGAATCTCGCGCCCTTGGGCAGCATCATGAACAAAGGCTTGACCATCCGGGGCAACCAGGCCTCGGTCAAGCGGCTGCTGCCCAAACTGATTGACCACATCATGAGCGGCCGGATCAATCCCAAGGAAATCATTACCCACCGGTTTCCGCTGGAAGAAATACCGGATGCCTACCGCATGTTCTCCAAAAAGCTGGACAACATCATCAAGCCCCTGTTGATTCCGTCGCGCGCCAACGCTTCGTTCGCTTAACCCCCTCATGCTCATGAAAAACGCATTGGAAGACCGCATTGCGGCGGGGCAGGACCGCATCATCGCCCAGCGCAACATGGCCCGCGCCGCCGACATACCCGGCTGGGGCCTGGATGCCGACCCGGACAACGACCCCACCTACCCCATGAAGCACAGCAACGGGGCAGACCACGAGCGGCTCAATTACGAAAAGGCTCCCCAGCAGCCGCTGGACATGGAAATTCTGCATTCCATCGAGCGGCCCGGCGTGACGCGGGTGTTCGGCACCTCGACGCCGCCCATCGGCCTGAGCGGAGCCATCCGGCGCTTTGCCTACAAGTACAGCGAAGCCACCGCCACGCACTGGATGACGCTGATCCTGGCCGACCGCGTCGACACCATTCAGGGCAAGTTGACCGATTTAATGCACGGCATTCTTCCCAACCCCTGGGTCGAGCGGGGCTGGCGCGCGGAATGGAAGCATAACCGCGCCGGCTTTATTGGTCGGACAGCGACGACGGCGCTGCTGCTAACGGCCGGTATCCTGCTGCTGAAAAGGAAAAAGAAGAATAAGTACCAGTTGAGCAACAGGTAGCCAACAAAGCGTCAACCCCAACACGGGCGGCACCCCGTTGGGGTTGATGCTTTATTGGTTTTTTCTATCATCAAGGACTTGCTGTTGAAAAACGCGTATGCACAACCATCGACCAACGGACCGGCTTGAATATTTCAGCGACGCGGTTTTGGCCATAGCGGCCACCCTGCTGGCTACCGAACTGCCTAAGCCCGAAACGGAAACGGGCTTGCTGCAGGAGCTTGGAAGACTCTGGCCCCATTATGCGGCCTTCGCGGCGTCTTTCCTGTTCATCTGTATTGCCTGGTCCAACCACCATAACATGTTCATTTACATCAAGCAGACGGACCAGTACCTGCTTATCCTGGATATTCTGTTTTTGATGTTCGTGACCCTGCAATCCTTTACCACCGGCCTATTAGCGCGTCACATCGGCCAACCGGACGAACGGACGGCCGCCCTGATCTACCACGGGACCTTGGTGATGATGACCTTGCTGTATAATTGTACCTGGTGGTATGCCATCAGCAAGGATGAACTGCTGGAAGACGATACCGATAAAAGGCTCATTCGTCTGCTGACGAAAGAATATGCCATTGCGCCGGCGCTGCACCTGGCGGCCTTGGTCATATGTTTGTGGAGCGTGCCGTTTAGCATCGTGCCCGTTGTGCTGTTATACGTCTATTTTGCCCTGCCTCGGTTTGGGGAAAAAAAGGTACAAGAGCAGAGTCATGCCTGATGCCTTCCCGCGCCGGCGCTTCGGTTGGAACTGCCGAAGTACGGGGGCGTAGCGGCCGCGGTGGGGACAGAGTTAAACGCCTTTAAAGGCTGCAATGGCTTCTAAATCTTAGTGTTATTAGTCTGATAATGCACTGTTTGGAACCACAAAAGCCCTGTTTCCAGCCTGGAAACAGGGCTTTTTTAGAGCGCGTTTGGAATTTTAGGATTTGGTCATGCTGAGCTTGTCGAAGCATCTTTACCGCTTTATCTGCAACGATTCAACGAAGCGGTAGAGATGCTTCGGCAAGCTCAGCATAACGGCCTAGAGTCCTTTTTACGCTCTTATTTATAGCTCCACTTTTGCCAACGAGCACCTGCTATTCAGCAGACCTAAGAGCAGTGGATACCCACTTGGGCAAGACCAGATAGCGGCATCTAAATGTCGTTCAGCCCCGGCAGGCCAAGCCAGCCAGCAGCGCGCCGCGCCACGGTTTTGACGCTGTCGACGTCCGGGCCGGTGATGGTCAGGTGGCCCATCTTGCGGCCTATGCGCGCGTGCTCCTTGCCGTAGAGGTGTAGGTGCGTGCCCGGCAGGCTCAGCACGGCCTGCCAGTCCGGCTCACGTCGTTGTCCGCTGGCGTCAAGCCACACCTCGCCCAGCAGGTTGAGCATAATGGCCGCGGAATGCTGGCGCGGCTGCGGCAGGGGCAAGCCCGCCATGGCGTGAACCTGCAGGTCAAACTGCGACGCGTCGCAGGCGTCCAGGGTGTAGTGGCCGCTGTTGTGCGGGCGCGGGGCCATTTCGTTGACCACCAAGCCGCCGTGCGCGCTGCCGTCGTCCACCACAAAGAACTCGACGCACAGCACCCCGACGTAGCCCAGATGCTGCGCAATAGCTACGGCCGCCTCGCGGGACCTGGTTGCCAGGGCGGGCGGCATATTGCCTTCGTAGGCGTGAGTCACGGCCAAAATGCCGTCGACGTGCACGTTGCGCTGCGGGGCGAAGCTGACCACTTGTCCGTCCCAGCCGCGCGCCACCAGCACCGAGCACTCGGCGGTGAGCGGCAGCATCTTTTCCAGCACGCAGGCCACGCCGCCCAGCTCCGCCCAGGCGGCACCCAGTTCCTCGACGGTTTTGACGCGGACCTGGCCCTTGCCGTCGTAGCCCATGCGGGCGGTTTTCAGGATGCCGGGCAGTAAATCCGCCCGGTTGGCCAACACATCCTGCAGCTGGGCCGGCGTTTCAATCACCGTGTAGGGCGCGCAGGTCACCCCCGAAATGTCGGCGCAGGCCGTGAAGTGGGCTTTTTCCTCGATGCGGTTTTGGGCAATGCCCACCACGGCCGCGCCCGGTGCTACGGCGCGGGTCTGCGCCAGCGTCTGCAGGGCCTGAGCCGGCACGTTCTCAAACTCGGTGGTAATGGCCTGGCACAACTGGGCCAGCTGCGCCAGCCCGGCCGGGTCGTCGTAGGCGGTCTGGATGTGGTGGTGACTCACCAAGCCGGCCGGGCTTTGCGCGTCCGGGTCCAGCACGGCGGTAAAGTACCCCAGGCGCTGGGCAGCGTGCACAAACATCCGGCCCAGCTGGCCGCCCCCCAGCACCCCCAGCGTGGCCCGCTGGCCAGCAGTGTCCACGCTGCCCGGAAAAATGGGAATCGTCGTTGCAATGTCAGTCCCTTCGCTCATACCGGCAGTTCCATTGCGCGAGCGGCCTCGGTTTGTTCGGCGCGAAACGCCTGCAGCTTGGCCGCCAGGTCCGCATCGTGCAGGGCCAGCATGCTGACGGCAAACAGCGCGGCGTTGGCCGCCCCGGCATCCCCGATGGCAAACGTGGCTACCGGCACCCCCTTGGGCATCTGCACGATGCTGTGCAGCGAGTCCACCCCCTGCAGATGGCGGCTGGCCACCGGCACCCCCAGCACGGGCACCGTGGTTTTGGCGGCCATCATGCCCGGCAGGTGGGCGGCCCCACCCGCCCCGGCAATGATGGCCTGCAGGCCGCGCGGGCCGGCTTGTTCGGCGTAGGCAAACAAGTCGTCGGGCATGCGGTGGGCCGACACCACGCGCGCTTCGTGGGCCACGCCAAAGCGCGTGAGAATCTGCACGGCGTGCTGCATGGTGTTCCAGTCGCTGCTGGAACCCATGACCACGCCGACCAGGGGCTTGTCCGGAGCGGTGCCGAGGCTCGGGGTGTCGGAGGAGGGAAGGGTACTCATAGTAAGCTTAGTAAACGGGGCTGGGCATCCCCGAGTGGGCAAAATAACGTGGTTTCAAGCATGGGTGCGGCCCCAAAACCGCGTTCGGACAGCATAGTCCTTTAGGCCGTCATGCCCCGACAGGCGGACGCCAGATGGAGCATGACGTTCTTCTTCGCGCTTTATAGTTAGGCACAATTACCTGTTAGCGCTCCAGCAGGATTTCCGCGCCCAGAATCACCAGGTCTACCCGGCCTTTCAGCGTCTGGTCGATGAAGGGCGTGTTCTGGGATTTGGACTTCATGAACTCCTTGGTGAAGGTGGTTTCGGCTTCGGTATCGAACAGCAGACACTCGGCGGGCTGGCCGACTTCGATGGTGGGCACCGACAGGCCCATCAGGCGGCGGGGCTCGGCCGAATAGCGCTTCACCACCAGGTCCCAGCCGAATTTCTCGGGCCGCACGAAGTAGTGGTAGAGCGACACCAGAGCCGTTTCCAGGCCGGTGATGCCGTTGGGCGCGCTGATGAAGTCCTGGGCTTTTTCAAACGGCGTGTGCGGGGCGTGGTCGGTGGCAATGAGGTCGAATACGCCCTCCTTGAGCCCTTCGAGCAGCGCGTCACAGTCGGCCTGCGTGCGCAGGGGCGGGTTCATTTTGTAGTTCGTGTCGTAGTCGCCGATGTGCTCGTCGGTGAACAGCAGGTGGTGCGGGGCCACTTCCGCCGTCACCTTCACGTCGCCGCGGGATTTCCACCAGCGGATGGTTTCCATGCCGAGCTTGCTCGACACGTGCTGGATGTGAATATGCGCGCCCGCCGCCCGGGCCAGGCGAATGTCGCGGTCGATGATGATTTCCTCGGCGCAGGCCGGTGAGCCTTTGATACCGAGCCGGTAGCTCATCACGCCTTCGTTGAGGGCGCGCGGGCCGGCCAGCTCCGGCACCTCGCAGTGGCTGGCGAAAAACATCCCGAACTCGGTGGCGTACTGCATGGCCCGCAGCAGCACCGCCGGGTCGTTGGTGGTATCCCCGTCGTCGGTGAGCATTTTCACCCCGTGCAGGCGCATGCCGTCGATTTCGGCCAGTTCCTTGCCCTCGCGGTTCTTGGTGACGCAGCCGGAGGTATACACCGGAATGCGGGACCGGAGCTTGGCATTGTCGAGCACGGCCGCTACCACCGCCGCCGAGTCGATGGCCGGGCGGGTGTTGGGCATCATCACCACGCCGGTCACGCCGCCGTTGATGGCCGCTTCGCTGCCCGTGGTAATGGTTTCCTTGTTCTCAAAGCCCGGGGCGCGGAAATGGACGTGGGCATCAAACATGGCCGGCATCAGGATCCGGCCGCGCGCGTCGATGACGCGGGCGCCCTCGGGCACGGCCAGGCCCTGGCCGATGTCCTGAATTTTTCCTTCGACCATCAGGACGTCGCCCTCAGTAAGTTCGGGTGAATGTTCGGAGGCGATGCGGGCGTTTTGAAGGAGAAGCATGGAGTGATGAGTGCAGTAAACCGGCAAGGGAGGTTGGGAGGTCTCGTCTAGTGGAGATGCAAAGAAAGGACGGAATCAGCCACCGCGGCCGGCGTTTGGGGCAAAACCGTTGCGCTGGCTCGAGGCTGGGCGGCACTAGGCCAGGATCGACTGCTGGCCCGCCAGCTGAGAAGGATGAGCAGACATTTCGCTCGAGGATTCCCCGCCCGGCCGGAGCCAGTCGAGCACGGCCATGCGGATGGCAATACCGTTTTCGACCTGGTTGTTGATCAGACTGCGCTCATAGTCCATCACGGCGTCGCACAGCTCCACGCCCCGGTTCACGGGGCCAGGGTGCATGATGTAGAGGCCGCGCTGGCGGATTTCGGTCAGCCGGTCGTTGGTGATACCGTAGAGGCGGTGGTACTCGCGCAGGCTGGGGAAGAACTGCACGTCCTGGCGCTCCATCTGCACGCGCAGCAGGTACACGAAATCGGGCGCCCAGGCCATGGCCGCGTCGTAGTTGGTGAAGAGGCGGATGTTCTCGGGGCCTTGCTTGGGCACCAGCGTCCCCGGGCCGAGGTAGGCGACTTCCATACCCAGCTTTTTCAGCAGGGTGCTGGTGGAGCGCGCGACGCGGGAGTGGAGAATATCCCCGATGATGAGGACTTTTTTGCCCACCGGGTCGGGATACTTTTCCTTGATGGTGAAGGCGTCGAGCAGGGCTTGGGTCGGGTGGGCGTGCGCCCCGTCGCCGGCGTTGATAACCGAGGCCTTGGTGAGGCGGGCAATCATGCCGGGCAGGCCCGAGCGGCCGTGGCGCACCACGATGTAGTCGGTGCGCATGGCCTGCAGCGTCTCCACCGTCTCGCGCACCGATTCGCCCTTGGTGATGGAGGACTGCGCGATGTCGAAATTCGTCACCTCGGCGGAGAGGCGCTTGGCCGCCACTTCAAAGGAGGTATGCGTGCGGGTGCTGGGCTCGTAGAACAGCATGAGCACCGACTTGCCCTCGAGGGCAGGGACTTTCTTCACCGATTGGGTGAACAGCTGCTTGAAGGACGTGGATTGGTCGAGCAGGAACTCGATTTCCTCGCGGTGAAGAGATGCAATGTCGAGCAGGTCTTTACGTGCCATAGCGGAGTGGAGGAAAGGTGAGGTCGTTCAGCTAAAACGGACGGTTTGCAGTGTTATCGGCCCCTGCCCACGACGCAGCAACGGGCCGGTGCAGGCCGGGGCGCTGGTGGCCGCAGCCACGCTTGGGGTGGGTGTCCAGCAGGGGAATGAGCTTGGCGCTGGAGGTATGTATTGGCCGCGGAGCGGCGGCCGACGAATCCAAAGGGCACAAAAAAACCGTTTCGAAATCCGAAACGGTAGCGGGGCAACAGCCAGAAAAAACAACGGAAATGCCAGCGGCAAAATCGGGAGAACCGACGGGGGCGAAGACCTTTCGGTCCCCTCGCGGTTCCTTGCCGAGCACGGCCCCGCGCTTCATCAACGATTCTTTTGGTTGAAGCACGGTGCAAAGCTACGGCATTGTTACGCCCGCCAATTCATCGGCCTTGTTAATTTTTTTCGCCCCGCTCTTGCCAGCTTTTGTTTCCCAGCTAAATAGGCTGAATGACGCAAAAACCCTCGAAAACAGCCATTGTCAGCTGATTGCGAGGGTTTTTGCGTAGCCGGTGGAGCAATGAACCTGGCAGTGCTTACCTCCAAGGGTTGGCTTCTTTCGGTATGAGGCGGCTACAAATTCTCGGCCACTACTCCCGCTCGTTCCTGCGCTTCCACCACCGCAATAGCCACCATGTTCACAATTTCGCGCTCCGACGAGCCCAGCTGCAGCACGTGCACCGGTTTGCGCAAGCCGAGCAGAATAGGGCCAATGGCCTCGAAGCCGGCCGCGGCCCGCAGTAGGTTGTAGGCAATGTTGGCGGCGGATAGGTTGGGGAAAATCAGCGTGTTGGCGCCTTCCTCCACCAGCTTGCTCAGCGGGTGGTTTTGCCGCAACAGTTCCGTGTCGAAAGCCAAGTGAGCCTGAATTTCGCCGTCGACCAGCATGTCGGGGTGCTTGTGCTGGAGCAGCTGCACGGCCCGGCGCATCTTGCCCGCGTCGGTGCCTTTGGCGCTACCGAAGTTGGAGTAGGTGACCAGGGCAATGCGCGGCTTGATGTTGAAGCGCTGCACGGCACGGGCCGTCATTTCGGTAATTTCCACCAGTTCCTCGGCCGTGGGGTCGATGTTGATGGTGGTATCGGACAGAAACAGCGGACCGCGCTTGGTGAGCAGAATGTACATGCCCGACACCTTGCCCACGCCGTCTTCGCGGCCAATGACCTGGAGCGCCGGCCGAATGGTGTCGGGATACTTGCGCGTGAGGCCGGATATGAGGGCATCGGCTTCGCCGGTTTCCACCATCATGGCGCCGAAGTAGGAACGGCGGGTGCGCATCAAATCGAGGGCTTCGGGCGCGCTGATGCCTTTGCTGTGGCGCTTTTCGTAGAGCGCGTCGGCGAAGCGCTGCACCCGGGCGGCTTGGTCGGGGGCGCGCGGGTCCAGAATGGGCACGCCCGCCAGGTCGAGGTGGTGCTGAGCCAGGAGCTTCTCAATGCGGTCTGCTTTGCCCAGCAGAATCGGGAGGGCAATGCCTTCGTCCTTCACCTGCTGCGCGGCCTTGAGCACCTTCAGGTTTTCGGCATCGGCAAATACCACGCGCTTGGGGTTGGTTTTGGCTTTGTCGAGAATGACGCGCGAAATGCGCGTGTCCTGCCCCAGGCGGCGAGCCAGCTGGCCTTCGTAGGCGGCCCAATCGGTAATGGGGGCCTGGGCCACACCCGACTCCATGGCGGCGCGGGCCACGGCCGGTGCCACCGCCGCCAGCAGGCGCGGGTCGACGGGCTTGGGAATGATGTACTCGCGGCCGAACTGCAGGTTGTCGGTGCCGTAGGCCATGTTCACCGCGTCGGGCACCCGCTTCTTGGCCAGCTTAGCCAGGGCGTGCACGGCGGCCAGCTTCATGGCCTCGTTGATTTCGGTGGCGCGCACGTCCAAGGCCCCGCGGAAAATGTAGGGGAAGCCCAGCACGTTGTTCACCTGGTTAGGGTAGTCGGAGCGCCCGGTGGCCATAATCAGGTCGGGGCGGGCACCCACGGCCTCCTCGTAGCTAATTTCGGGCGTGGGGTTGGCCATGGCAAACACAATGGGGTCGGCGGCCATGCTGCGCACCATGTCCGGACTCACCACGTTGCCTTTCGAGAGGCCCACAAACACATCGGCGCCCACAAAGGCTTCTTCCAGCGTGTCCAGGTCGCGGGCGGTGGCAAACTGCTGCTTGCGCACGTCCAGGTCGGCGCGGTCGGCGCGAATTACGCCTTTGCTGTCGCACATCACCACGTTTTCGGGGCGGGCGCCCAGGGCCAGGTAGAGTTTGGTGCAGGAAATGGCGGAGGCGCCAGCCCCGTTCACCACGATGCGCACCTCGGCAATGCTTTTGCCCACCAGCTCCAGCGCGTTCAGCAGGGCCGCAGCCGAAATAATGGCCGTACCGTGTTGGTCGTCGTGCATCACCGGAATGTTCAGTTCCTGCTTGAGGCGCTCCTCAATCTCGAAGCATTCGGGGGCCTTGATGTCTTCGAGGTTGATGCCGCCGAAGGTGGGCTCGAGCAGCTTCACGGTGCGCACAAACTCATCGACGTCTTTGGTGTTGAGTTCCAGGTCGAACACGTCGATGTCGGCGTAGATCTTGAACAGCAGGCCCTTGCCTTCCATCACCGGCTTGCCGGCGGCGGCTCCGATGTCGCCCAGGCCCAGCACGGCGGTGCCGTTGCTGATGACGGCCACGAGGTTGCCTTTAGCGGTGTATTTATACACGTCCTCGGGGTTTTCGGCAATGGCCAGGCAGGGCTCGGCCACGCCCGGCGAGTAAGCCAGCGACAGGTCGCGCTGGGTGCTGTATGCCTTGGTGGGCACCACTTCTAGCTTGCCTGGGCGGCCTTGGGCGTGGTAGTTCAGGGCGTCTTCGGGGCGAATTTTCTCAAGCATAAGGCAACGGGTAGGGCAGGGGAGCGGAAAGCAAAAGAACTGCAAGTAAGCAACGGGCTCGGCAACTGCCGGGATGCAAGCCGAGCAGCTTGCTACAGGCACAGCCAAAAGGCCGGAATGCGTTTACGCGATGCGCAAATACGCATATCGAACCGGCATTTTCGTGGGCATGCAGCATCAAATACCGCTGCCCGCGTGGCGCCGGCGGCAAAGGCTTGCTAGGCTTTTGCCGCCGGCGCCACGCGGGCAGCGGCACCGGCTTCAATAGGATATGAAATTTGCTTCTGCCTGCTCGTCAAAACGGCCTCAGTCGACCCGTAGGTTCTTGATGGGATTGGCGGTGGCGGCCCGCACGGCTTGGTAGCCCACTGTGAGGAACGCCACGGCGGCGGCCAGTAGCCCGGCGGCGGCAAAAGCCCACAGCGGCATGTCGATGCGGTAGGCGAAATCCTGCAGCCAGCGGCTCAGGGCCAGCCACGCGGCCGGGAAGGCCAGCAGCGTGGCCACGGCCACCAGCACCAGAAACTCCTTCGAGAGCAGGCCCACGATGGTCAGCACGTCGGCGCCGAGCACCTTGCGGATGCCAATTTCCTTTTTGCGCCGCTCGGCCGCGTAGGTTGCCAGGCCAAACAACCCCAGGCAGCCCACAAAAATGGCCACGCCGGTGAAGGCGAAAAGCAGGGTTTGGAGCTTGTCTTCGGCGCGGTACATCTCGTCGAAGTTGTCGTCCATGAAGCGAAACTCAATGGGGTTGTCGGGGCTGAACTTGGCCCACACCTGCTTCACGCTGGCCACGCCCGCGGCCACGTCGCCTTTCAGCTTCACGGCTACTTTCCAGTTGGCTTCGGGGAAAATCTGCAATACGGTGGGCTCCACCTGGTCGTAGAGACTTTTGTAGTTGAAGTCCTGCACTACGCCGATGACCTTGCCCACTTTCACCGAATCGGGGTTTCGGTCGTTCCAGACTTTCCACTGCATCGTCTGGCCCACGGCTTTGTCGGGCGAGGGAAAGCCCAGCACGCGCACGGCGGTTTCATTGATGATAAAGGCGTGGCCGGGGTCGGACTTATAGGCCTCGGAGAAGTTGCGGCCGGCCACCAGCTTCAGCCCCAGGGTGGGCACGTAGTGGTAGTCGACGAGGAGCTGGGTCACCGAAAACTCCTTCATTTCGCCGTTCACCGGCACTTCAATGCCGTCACCGGCAAAAATGTCGCCGGGGAAGCCGTAGCCGATGCTGGCCGAGGCCACGCCCGGCGCCTGCTCCAGCTCGTGCTGAAAAGCCTGGTAGTTGCGGGTCATGTTGTCGCCGCGCATGGGGAAAAACATGATCTGGTCTTTGTTGAAGCCCAGGTCTTTGTTGTGCAGAAACGCCACCTGCCGGAACACCACGATGGCGCTGACGATGAGAAACACCGACAAGGCAAACTGCACCACAATCAGCCCGTGCCGCAGCCACTGCACCCGCCCAAACAGCCCGTCGGTAACCACCGCGCTTTTCAGCACTTTCACCGGCTTGAAGCTGGCCAGCACCAAAGCCGGGTAGAAGCCCGCGCCCAGGCCCACCAGCACCGTGAGACCCAGCAGCACGGCCAGCAGCACCGGGTTTTGGAGCAGGTTGAAGCTCATCTGCTTGGCCGTGAAAACATTCAGATAAGGCAGCAGCAGGCCCGTCAACACGGTGGCCAGCACCACGCTCAGCAAGGTGAGCAGCAGGGTCTCGGCCAGAAACTGCAGCATGAGCTGGCGCTGGCTGGCCCCGATGGTTTTGCGAATGCCCACTTCCTTGGCCCGCTGCATGGATTTGGCCGTGGCCAGGTTCACGAAATTGAAGCAGGCAATGAGCAAGATGGCCCCGGCAATGATGCCCAGCGCCCGTACGTAGGTGATGTTGCCGTGCCGGATGAAATTGATTTTGAAATCGGCTGAATGCAGGTATACTTGGTGCAGGGGCTGCAGAAAAACGGTGTAGTCTAGGTGCTGGTCGCTTTTCAGCTGGGGCTTCACTTTGTCCACCAGGTAGCGCTGAAACTTCGCTTCCACGGCCGCGGGGTCGGTGCCGGGCCGCAGCTTGGCGTAGGTTTGAAACTGCCGCCAGCCCCAGGACTTCATGCGCGCCTCGGGCACGCCAATGGCGGCCGGCGTGAGTAGCGTCACGAAGTTCATGTTGAGGTGAAACTTCAGGTTCTGGTTTTGCAGCACGCCCGTCACCCGGAAAGTGCTCGTGTCGAGCTTCAGCTCCCGGCCAATGGGGTTGCCGGGCCCGAAAAACTGCTCGGCCATTTGCTCCGACAGCACAATGGCGCGCGGGTCGGTAAGGGCCTGCGCGGGCGTGCCGTAGCGGAACGGCACCTGCAGCACGCTGAACACCGTGGGGTCGGCCACAAAACCGTCTTCTTGGTAGAGCAGTTTGCCGTCGGCGCTGCGAAACAACAGCTTGGACTGCAGCGACATCAGCCGCACGGCCTGCTCCACTTCGGGCAGTTCCTGCTGCAGGGTGGGCGCAAACATGGGCGAGCCAAACGACACCCGCTCCAGCTCCCCGTTCTTCGAGTTTTGGGTGGCCACGCGGTACACCCGCTCGCCGTCGGGCATAAACCGGTCGTACTGCAGCTCGTCGGCCACAAACAGGCCAATGAGCAGGCAAGCCGTGATGCCCAGCGCCAAGCCGGCAATGTTGATGAAGGAAAAGCCTTTGTGCCGGAGCAGGTTCCGGTAGGCCACCAGGAGGTAGTTCTTAAGCATGGCAGTAGCCGCTCAGCGGTGAAAGAAGGCGCTAGACCGCCAGGGGTTTGTGCACGTTTTCCAGCACCACTTGCCCGTCGAGCAGGCGGATGACGCGGTGGGCGTAGCGGGCGTCGTGCTCGGAGTGCGTCACCATCACGATGGTGGTGCCGGCCTCGTTCAGCTCCGTGAGCAGCTCCATCACCTCGTTGCCGTTGCTGGAATCGAGGTTGCCGGTGGGTTCGTCGGCCAGAATCAGGCGGGGCGAGTTTACCACGGCGCGGGCCACGGCCACGCGCTGCTGCTGCCCGCCCGAGAGCTGCTGCGGAAAGTGGTTGCGGCGGTGCATGATCTGCATCTTCTCCAGCACCCGCTCTACTTTTTCCTGGCGCTCGGCCGCGCCCACGCCCAGGTAAATGAGCGGCAGCTCCACGTTTTCGGCCACGGTCAGCTCCTCAATCAGGTTGAAGCTCTGAAACACGAAGCCGATGTGCTTTTTGCGCAATTCGGCGCGCCGCCGCTCCGACACGCGCGACACGTCGGCATCGGCAAACAGGAATCGGCCGCCGTCGGGCTCGTCGAGCAGGCCGATGATGTTGAGCAGCGTGGATTTGCCGCAGCCCGACGGTCCCATGATGGCCACAAACTGGCCTTCCTGCACTTCCAGCGACACGTTGTTGAGCGCCTTGGTCTGCACTTCGTCGGTGCGGTAAATCTTTTCGAGGTGTTCGATTTTGAGCATGGTAGTAAGGGCTGCGGTTGAGAGAATCGGGGAGAAAAGTGGAGCGAGGAAAAGTGGTGCTTTGAAAAAGACCGTCGTGCCGGACAAAGCCGGGGCAGCAGGAGAGCAGCGCTGCTGCCGTGGCGTGGGCGCCCATTCACTCACCAAAATGCTGGGCGCCGCGGCGGCCGGGCTCCGGTAGCCGGGCCGGGGTCGGCTTGCTCAACACGACGGCCGTTTTCAGTTGTTGCTGGCCTTGAGCAGCAGCTCGCCCATCTGGTCGTAGCCTTCGTAGCTCGACGTCACCACCCGGTCGCCGGGCTTCAGGCCTTCCAGCACCTCGAAGTAATCCGGGTTTTGGCGGCCCAGCCGAATGTCGGCCCGGTAGGCCTTGGTGCCGTCGTCGCTCACTTTGAAAATCCAGTTGCCGCCGGTTTTCTGGTTGAAACCGCCGCGGGGCACTCGCACGGCCTGCGTCTGGTCGCTCAGGGCCAGCCGCACCGGCACCGACTGCCCGCGGCGGATATCGGGCGGCGTGGGGCCGCTGAACTCCAGGTCGACCTGCAAGCCACGGGTTACCTGCGGAAAAATCTTGGTCACGCGCAGCTCGTAGCGGTTGCCGCCCAGTGTCATTTCGGCTTTCTGGCCGGGAAAAATGCGCGAGATGTAGTATTGGTCGAGGGTGGCGCGCACTTTCAGGCCCGAGAGCATGTCCAGCTGCCCGATGCGCTGCCCGCGGGTTTTCAGCTCGCCCATTTCGGCGTTCAGGGAGGTCAGGCGGCCGGCCGCCGGGGCCTTGATGGTGAGGTCCTCCAGCTTGCGGCGCATCAGGGCGAGGTTGCTTTGCATGCGCCCCACCGACTGCTGCATTTGCCCGATTTGCTGGCCCATGCTCAGGGAATCTTGCCGCAACGACTGGCGCGTGAGCTGCTGGCGGCGCTGCTGGTAGCGGTAGTTATTCTGGGTTTGCAGAAACTCCTGCCGCGAAATCACCTTCTGCTCGTAGAGTGAGGTGTTCAAATCGTGCAGGCGTTTGGCCTCGCGCAGCTGAAAGTCGATGTCGGCCAGCTGGTTGAGCTGCTGAATGCGGTTTTGCTGGAGCAGGTTGCGCGTGTTGTGCAGGTTGTTCATCAAGTCGAACACGGCCGTTTCGCGGTTCACCATTTCCAGCTGCAAGTCGCTGTTGGCGAGCTGAATAATGGGCTGCCCCGGCACAAGCGTAGCGCCGTCTTCCACCAGAATGCGCTGCACGGTGCCGCCCTCCGGCGCATCGAGGTAGATGGTCTTGATGGGCATCACCACCCCGTCGACCGGCACAAACTCCTGGAACGGGCCGCGGGTAACCGCGCTGATGGTCAGCCGCTGCGGGTCGACGTTCAGCTTGGCCGGTCCGGCTTTGGTCATCAGGCTGGCCCCGGCCCACACCGCTACCAGCAGGGCCACGCCCAGCAGCAGCAGTCTGGCAGGCGTCCAGGTTTTCTTGTGAATGGGTACGTCCATGGCTTCGGCAACCGCTCGGCATACGTGGGCCGGTCGGTCGGATGAAGCCTAGGAAGAACGATGCCATTTGTGTAAATTATTGTTTGTCAATCATTTGAAAATTGCCGGTGTCGCCGCGTTTATAAAACTGTTCGCTTTCGATACACCGCACCGTCCGGTTTCGATACACCTGCACGCCGCTGCCGCAGTCGAAAACGGCTTTTCGGCCGCATCAAGCAGCTTTTGCATGCTTAGTACAGTTTATGATGGGTAACTTCGGACTTTGCTTGGCCGGGCGAAGCCTTGCCCTTCCCGATTCCTCCCTCGATTTCCATGGTTCTGAAGAAAGCGCGCGTTTTGGTGGTTGACGACGACACGGACGTGCTGTTTGCCATGCGCATGCTGCTCAAAACCGAGGTGCAGGAAGTGGTAACCGAGAAAAACCCCGAACTGCTGCTGTCGTTGCTCAGCAAGCAGCGCTTCGATGTGGTGTTTCTCGACATGAACTACAAAAGCACCCAGGGCAGCGGCAACGAGGGCCTATACTGGCTGGGGCGCATTCGGGAAAAAGACCCCACAGCCACCGTCATCATGATAACGGCCCACGGCGACGTGGGCACCGCCGTGCGCTCCTTGAAGGCCGGCGCCACCGATTTTGTGGTGAAGCCCTGGCACAACGCGCAGCTGGTGGAAACCCTGGAAGCGGCCCTGCAACAGCGCGGCGCTGCCGGCAAAAGCCCGGGCACTCTGCCCGCGCCGCGCCGCCCCGCTTCCTTTGCCGAGTTCGACTTGCTGGGCCAATCGGAGGCCATGCAGGAGGTGTTTCACAAGATCGAGAAGGTAGCACCCACCGAGGCCAACGTACTGCTGCTGGGCGAAAACGGCACCGGCAAAGAGCTGGTGGCCAAAGCCCTGCACCACCGCTCGTTTCGCGCCGCTCGGCCCTTCGTCACCGCCGATTTGGCCGCCATGAGCGAGGGTATCTTCGAGAGCGAGCTGTTCGGCCACAAGAAAGGCGCCTTTACCGACGCCCGCGACGACCGCACCGGCCGCTTCGAAGCCGCCACCGGCGGCACCTTGTTTCTGGACGAAATCGGCAACATCAGCTTGCCGCAGCAGGCCAAGCTGCTCACGGCGCTGCAAAACCGGCAGGTCATTCCGCTGGGCAGCAACGTGCCGGTGCCGGTCGACATCCGCCTGGTGTCGGCCACCAACGCTCCGCTCTACGAGCTGGCTGCCCGCAACGAGTTCCGCAAGGACCTGATTTACCGCCTCAACACCGTGGAAATAACCCTGCCGCCCCTGCGCGACCGGGGCGACGACGTGCTGCTGCTGGCCCAGCACTTCGCAGGCCTGTACGCCGCCCGCAACCGCAAACCCACGCCCAGCTTCGCCCCCGAAACCCTGCAGAAGCTGCGGCAGCACCGCTGGCCCGGCAACGTGCGCGAGCTGCAGCACGCCGTGGAGCGGGCCGTTATTCTGGCCGAAGCCGCCGAACTGTGCCCCCAGGATTTCCGCTTTTCGGCGATGGAAACGCCAGCCGCTACGCCCCCGCCAGCCCTGCCCGATGGCCCGCTGCAACTCCACGAAGTCGAGAAAAACACGATTCTGCGGGTAATTGAGCGCCACAACGGCAACATTACCAAGGCGGCCAAAGAATTGGGCCTGACCCGCACCGCCCTCTACCGCCGCCTCGAAAAACATGACCTCTAAGCGGCTGGAGCTGGGCATCGGGTTGCGGCTGCTCGGGCTGTTGGCACTGTTATGCGCTGGCTTCTACGCCTTTCAGCACCAAGTGTACGGCCTCGTGGCCGGGGCTGGCCTGCTGCTGATACTGGCCGTGTGGGAGCTGGCCCGGTACGTCACGCGCAACAACCGCGCCCTGGCCGACTACCTGCTGGCCGTGAGGTACCGCGACTTTGCCCAGCACTACAACGAGCAGCACGCCGACCGCTCCCTGCGGCCGCTCTACGCGGCTTTCAACCAGCTCAACGGCACCTTTCGGCAGCTCAGCGCCGAGCGCGAAGCCCAGTTCACGTACCTGCAAACCGTGCTGCAGCTCATCGACACCGGTATTATTTCCTACGACGCCGTGGGGCAGGTGGAATGGCTGAACGAGTCCTTTAAGCAGACGCTGGAGCTGCCTTACTTGAAGAACATCCAAGCCCTGCAAAAGCGCCTGCCGGTGCTCTACGAGGCCATCGTGCACCTGCAGCCCGGTACGCCCACGGTGGTGAAGCTGGCGGTGGGCGCGAAAACGATGCAGCTGCTGCTGTCAGCCACTGCGTTTCGGCTGCACGAGCGGCAGTTCACCCTGGTGGCCTTCAAGAACATCAGCCACACCCTCGACGAAACCGAAACCGCCGCCTGGCACAAGCTGCTGCGCGTGATGACCCACGAGCTCATGAATTCGGTGGCGCCCATTGCGTCGTTGGCCGATTCGTTGCGCCGCAACCTGCACCGCGAAATGGAGCTGGTGCCCCCAAACCCGTCCGCTGACCACGGCCTGCTCGACGACGTGGCCGAAGGCCTGGGCATCATCCAAAACCGCAGCGAAGGGCTGCTGCGCTTCGCCCAAGTGTACCGCGACCTGAGCACCATCAGCTCGCCGCAACTGGCTACGGTATGCGTGCAGGACGTATTCGGGCGCGTTCAGGGCTTGATGCTGCCGCAACTGGACGGAGCAGGCATTGCGCTGCTGACCGCGGTGGAGCCATCCGAACTGCCGCTCCGGGCCGACCCGCACTTGCTGGAGCAAGTGCTCATCAACCTCGTGCTGAACGCCGCCTACGCCGTGCGCGAAACTTCCACGCCACGCATTCACCTGCGGGCCCGCGCGGCCGCCTCCAGCCGGGTGCTGATCGAAGTAGCCGACAACGGCACCGGTATTCCCGCCGACCTGCTCGACAGCATCTTCATCCCGTTTTTCACCACCCGCCCCAACGGCAGCGGCATTGGCCTGAGCCTGGCCAAGCAAATCGTGCACCTGCACGGCGGCAGCATCAAGGTCCAGTCGGCGGAAGGCGAGGGGACGGTCTTTCAGCTGGAGCTGTAAGCGGCCCAGCGTAAAGCCGAGCCGACGATGGGTGCCCCCCGCGCTAATCGAACAGTTGATACGGCAGCTGGTGGGCCCACTTTGCAAAAGGCGTGGCTGCCACCGTTGAGCACAGCCGGTAGCTGAAATCGATGGCCGCCGGTACTGCCTAGGCCGGTCTTGGCTCAGCGGGCCGAAGGGCTTGGGGCAGTGTTTTAAAAAAATATTTTGCGGCAAGCTGTAACCTTCACCAAAAGGCCAGGTTTCCACGCCCGAATTCGCTCCTCACCCTCCTCGACCCCGCGCTTGAACTCGCTCACCGACAATTCGCTCATGCTGCAAGTGAAGGCCGGCCAGGTCGACAAGATGGGCCTGCTGTTTGAGCGGTACCACCGGCCGCTGCTGGCGTTTTTCTACCACGCCACCAGCCACGCCACCGGCAGCGAAGACCTGGTCCAAACCGTGTTCTACCGCATGCTCAAGTACCGCCACACGTTCAGCGGCGAGGGCGAATTCCGGACCTGGATGTACCACCTCGCGCGCAACGTGCTAGCCGATGCCGCGAAAAAGGAAAAGCCCGCCAAATACCACCAGGACGTGGCCGACTGGGCTGAAAAGATTGGGGGCGGCCCCACGGCCGACGCCTCGCTGCAGAAAAACCAGGAGGTAGACCTGCTGCACCGGGCCCTGGGCCAGCTCAGCGCCGACGCCCGCGAGGTGCTCGTGCTAAGCCGGTTTCAGGAGCTGAAATACGAGCAGATAGCCACCCTGCTCAACACCACGGCCGGGGCCGTGAAGGTGCGCGCGCACCGGGCCCTGGGCCAATTGAAGGACATCTACATGAAAATGGAAAATGGAAGCAAAGTTCATTAACTGCGAGCAGGTGCGGGAAGGCTTGATGGACTGGCTGGCCAACGAAATGCCCGCCGACGAGGCCCAGGCCGTGGAAGCCCACCTGGCTCAGTGCCCCGACTGCCGCCGCGAACAAGCGGCCGTGTGGCAGCTGTGGCAGGCCATGGGCAACCTGCCCGTGCCCGAGCCGAGCGAGCAGATGCGCCCGCGCTTCTACTCCATGCTGGCCGAGTTTCAGGCCGCCGAGCAGCGCAAGCAGCAGTGGTCGGTGGCGGCGCTGGTGCAAAAGCTGCGCGACTGGTGGCAGCCCGCTTACGCCATGCGCTTGGCCTACGGGCTGGCTCTGCTGGTAGTGGGGCTGGCCGCTGGCTACGGCCTGAAAGCGCGGGTGGACGCACCCGGCGCCGCAACGCAGCAACCCCTGGCCGCCGTGCCCGCCCCGGCTGAAAACGCCCAGCAGGCGCAGCTGCTGGCTCTGCTGGCCAACCCGTCGGCGGTGCAGCGGCTGCGCGCCGTGAGCTACGCCGAAGAAGTGGCCCCGACGAATGAGCGCGTGGTGGGCGCCCTGCTCAGCACCTTGTACCAAGACCCCAACGTGAACGTGCGCCTCGCCACGCTGGAAGTGCTGGCCGGCCTCGCCGACGACCCCACGGTGCGGCAGGGCCTGGTGCGCGCCCTGGCCCAGCAAGATTCCCCGCTCGTGCAGTCGGCCATGGCCGATGTGATGGTGCAGCTGCAGGAGCGCCGCTCGGTGCGCGGCCTGCGCAAGCTGCTCCGGCAAGACAACCTCAACGAGCAAGTGAAAACCAAAATCGAGCAAAGCATTCAGTCTTTGTCCCACGACCGGTCTGCCCCGGCAGACGCCTCAACTCCCTCGACCTACCATGAAAACAACGACCATACTGACTCTGCTCTGGACACTTCTGTGGCTGCCTAGCTGCTCGCTGCAAGCCCAGGACCGCGAAGCCACCGAAAAAATCAGCCGCCAGTTCACCATCGGCGGCGACGTGAGCCGCGCCACGCTGGCCCTCTACAACATCAACGGCTCGGTGACGGTGCAGGGCTACAGCGGCAAGACGGTGCAGGTGGAAATCACCAAAACCATCAAAGCCCCCAGCGCCGAGTTGCTGGCCCAGGGCCAGAAAGATGCCCTGCCCGGTTTCGACCAACACGGCGACAGTGTGCTGGTGTACGTGGCCGGCCCGCAGGACTCGCGCCCCAACCGCGACAACCGCCGCTCGGGCACCCGCTTCGAGGACAACTGGCGCAACAGCGAGCGGCCCCGCTACTCCTACCAGTTTGACTTCACTGTGAAAGTGCCCGCCGGCATGGAAGTGCGCGTCTCGACCGTGAACGGAGGCAAGGTGCTGGTGGAAGACGTAACCGGCCCGCTGCAGGCCCGCAACGTGAACGGCTCGGTGAGCGTGAAAAACGCCCAGCAGGCCACGCTGGCCCACACCGTCAACGGCGACGTGGACGTGAGCTACACCGTAGCGCCCACCAAAGCCGCTTCCTACCACACCATCAACGGCAACATCACCGTCAGCTACCCTTCGAACGTGTCGGGCGACCTGTACTTCAAGAGCATGCACGGCGAGATGTTTACCGATTTTCCCAAGGCCGAAGTCCTGCCGGCCCGCGTGAGCACCAACCAGCAGCGCGAAGGCCAGGGCACCAAGTACAAACTCAGCAAAGAGACGGCCGTGCGGCTGGGCAAGGGCGGAATGGATTTCCGCTTTGAAACCATCAACGGCAACGTCACCATCAAGCAGCAAACCCGATGAACAAGGTATTTTTTCGTGCGCTCCTGGCCCTTTCGATTTTCACCTGGGCGCGGCCCCTGTTGGCCCAGCAGGGCAGCAAAGAGCAGCTGGTCGTGACCCTGAGCAACCCCGGCAAGCCCGGCACGCTCCACCTCAAGCTGGTTACCGGCTCCATTCGGGTAGAAGGTGGCGCCGGCAAGGAAGTGGTGATTGAAGTGGGCAACCGCGACGGCAGCCGCCGCGAAACCGGCGGCGACGAGCCCACGCCGCCCGGCATGCGCCGCCTCTCCAAAGTCAACGGCCTCGACGTGACGGCCCAGGAAAAGGACAACCACGTGTACGTGCGCACCCAGTCGGTGAACAACCCGGTGGACTTCACCATTCACGTGCCGCGCAACTTTTCGCTGCAGATCGGCACCGTCAACAACGGCAACATCACGGTGCAGAAGGTGACCGGCGAGCTGGAAATTTCCAACGTCAACGGCTCCATCAGCGTCGACGACGTGGCCGGCTCAGCGGTGCTGAACACGGTGAACGGCAGCATCACGGCCGACTTTCGCGACGTAACCAGCGGCGTGCCCATGGCCTTTTCCAGCGTCAACGGCAAGATTGATGTGACGCTGCCGGCCCGAACCAAGGCCGACCTCAAGCTGAAGTCGGACCGGGGCGAAATCTACAGCGACTTCGACCTGACCATCGACAACAGCGCCCCCAAGGTGACGCGCACCGCCAAAGACGGCACCTACCGCGTGAGCCAGGAGAGCTGGACCAGCGGCAAAGTCAACGGCGGCGGCGCCGAGTTCATGATGAAAACCCTGAACGGCAACATCTACATCCGCAAGGCCAAATAGGTACTTCCCTGCGCCCATCCGAAGCTTCGGAGCTGCCGGCCCGCCGGACAGAAGCTGTGGTGAGTGAATCCTGCCCGACCCGGCGGCCCCGCGGCTTCGGTTGGGCGCAGGTGTAAGACCGCCCTTTTCGAGGGCTTCAAGGGCGCTCCGCCTTCCTTCCCGCTTCCTGCAATACCCCGTGCCAGCGCCGCCGAGGCCGCTGCCAGCTACTGCTTTGCCTGCTCGGTTTGCTGCCCGCCCCGGTTTTTCGGCTCGGTTCTTCTGCTCCGCTTTCCGCTCCCTTTCTGCGCTATGAAAACCACGCTTACGCTTCGTTTGGTCGGCTTGCTACTGGGTTTCGGCCTGGCCCTGCCGCAAGCCCATGCCCAAACACCCGCTACACCCACCGCGGCTACTGCGGCCACGCAGCGCCAGTTGCAAGCCCTGCGCACCGGCGAGGCCATCAAGCTCGACGGCGTGCTCGACGAACCCGTCTGGCAGCAGGCCCAAGTGGCTTCCGACTTCATCCAGAACCGCCCCAAGCCGGGCCCGCACGAGCGCCACAAAACCGAGGTGCGCGTGCTCTACGATGACGCCGCGCTCTACGTGGGTGCCATCATGCACGACGTGAGCCTCGACTCCATTCCCAAGGAACTGACCGCCCGCGACAACTCCGGCAACAGCGACTTTTTCGGTATTTTCCTCGATACCTACCACGACAAGCTCAACGGCTACGGCTTCATTGTGACGACGGGCGGCGTGCAGATGGACGCCCGCTACTCGCCCGCCGGCGGCGAAGACTTCAACTGGAACGCCGTGTGGGACTCGCGCACCTCGCTGCAAGGCACCGATTGGGTGGCCGAAATGCGCATTCCGTATTCGGCCATCCGTTTCGGCACGGCCGACGTGCAGGAGTGGGGCTTGCAGTTTATGCGCCAGCGGCGGCGCGAAAACCAGGGCTTCTTTTGGAACGATGTGAAGCCCGAAGTCAACGGGTTTGTGAACCAATGGGGCCTGCTCACCGGCCTGCAAGGACTGAAGCCGCCCTTGCGCCTCTCGCTCACGCCCTACGTATCGGGCTACGTGAACCACAACCCGCTGAGTCCCGACGGCGCGCGCCGCACGACGACGAGCTTCAACGGGGGCGCGGACGTGAAGTGGGGCATCAACGAGAGCTTCACGCTCGACGCGACGCTGGTGCCCGATTTCGGGCAGGTGCAGAGCGACAACCAGGTGCTGAATTTGTCGCCCTTCGAGGTGCAGTTTGCCGAAAACCGCCAGTTCTTCACCGAGGGCACCGAGCTGTTCAGCAAGGGCAACTTGTTTTACACCCGCCGCGTGGGTGCCCAGCCCATCGGCTACGGCAGCGTGTCGGCGGGACGGGGCGAGAAAATACTGCGTAACCCGGCCGAAACGCGCCTGCTGAACGCCACCAAGATTTCGGGCCGCACCAACAAAGGTTTGGGCGTGGGCCTCTTCAACGCGCTGAGCAACGACGTGTACGCCACGCTGCAGGACAGCGCCACCGGCGCCAAGCGCGACGTACTGACGCAGCCGTTCAGCAACTACAGCATTGCGGTGCTCGACCAGAGCCTGAAAAACAACTCCTACGTCTCGCTCATCAATACCAACGTCACGCGCTGGGGCCGCACCTACGACGCCAACGTCACCGGCGGCCTGTTCCGCTTCAACGACAAGAAAAACGCCTACGCCCTCGACGGCAGCGTGGTGTATTCGCGCCGCCGCGGCACCGTATTCGGCTCCGACACCACTCGAATTGACGACCCGAACGGCTTCAAGTACACCGTTGGGCTGGGCAAAATCAGCGGCAAAATTACCTGGGGCCTCAACCACCGCATCGAGTCGGACCACTACAACCCCAACGACTTGGGCATCCTGTTCGGCAACAACAACATCACGCAGTCGTTCGACGCGGGCTACCACCTCTACAAGCCGTTCTGGAAAGTCAACAACCTGCACGTGTTCGGGCAAGTCACGCACTCGTTGCTGTACCGCCCCACGCGCTACCAGAGCGTCGATTACTACCTCGGCGCCAACACCACCTTCACCAAAAGCTTCCTGCAGCTGGGCTTCGATTTCAACGTGGACCCGGCCAACAACGACTTCTACGAGCCGCGCCAGTACCCGCTGGGCCAGTATTGGGTGCGCGTGCCGGGCAGCACCAGCCTGGTGTTTTTCATCAACATGGACCCGCGCAAGAAATTCCAGCTGAACTGGAACGTGGGCAGCCGCCAGTACGCCGAAGACGAGCGACTGGACCGTCCGCGCCGCACGCGCTACAGTTTCGGCGCCTACCCGCGCTACCGCGTCAACGACCACCTCACGTTCCGCTACAACATCGATTGGAGCTACGACGGCAACCAGATCGGCTACGTGAACGGCGGGCTGAAGCGCGACGAGCCACTCGACCACGACTTTATGGGGCAGGTCATCCTGGGCCGCCGCAACGTGGCCACGGTATCGAACGTGGCGCAGGTCATCTACACCTTCACCAACCGCATGTCGTTCACGTTTCGGGCGCGGCACTACACCAGCTGCGTGCGCTACCAAGACTTTGCCCGCCTGAAACCGGGCGGGGAAGAAGAGCTGGTAAACTACCAGCGCAACCGCGACAACACGTTCAATGCCTTCAACATCGACGCGGTGTACTCGTGGTGGTTTGCGCCCGGCTCGCAGGTGAGCGTGGTCTGGAAAAATGCTGGCTCCACGTCGTTGCTGGCCAACCAGGCCACCCCGCTCTACTTCGACAACCTCTCGAACACCATCAACACGCCCCACAGCAACTCCGTCTCGGTCAAGCTCATCTACTACCTCGACTACCTCGCCCTGCGCAAAAAGCGGTAAGGGCTTGGGTTGTATGGTTTAGCCAAAGCCTGCCTAATAGGTCGTCATACTGAAGGGGGCGAAGCAACTCTACCGCTTTTCAGGATGGAATCGTACCATCTGAGGGCGCGGTAGAGAGGCTTGACTACGTCGACCTTTGGTTCGGCTGCGCTCAACACGACGCTCTGAGCCTACGCCACCAGTTGCTCAAACAGCCGGTTCAGGGTATCGGCCCCATCCGAGCACAGGCCGGGGTGCACGGGCGAGGTTTGCACCACCGTGCTGCGCGTGGCCGTGAGCCAGCGAAACCGCTCGGCCACGCCCAGCTGCCCGATGGGCCCGCCTTCGCGCCGGCCGCGGCAAATCCGCTCGAACGCCTGCAGCCGCTGCTGAATTTCGGTCAGGTCCAGCTCGTCGCCGGCGAAGGCGCGCAGCCGGGCTTCGGGCACGTGGTAGCGGCACTGCAAAAAGCCCTGCGCCTTGCAGTACACAATGACGCCCACGTTGAGGAATTCCTCCCGCTCCACGCGCGGCACCACGCGCAGCACGGCGTACTCAAACAAGTGCTTGGCGGGCAGCATCGGCTTCCTGAACAAAGGTTTCTGAGGCGCCGAGGCGGTATTCGAGGAACTGCACGTAGGCGGCCCGTTGCGCGTCGGCCGAGAGGTCGGGCTCCGTTAGCCACACGTCGGGCACCAGGGCCACGATGGCGCGCAGCAGCTCGGGCGTGATGCGGGCGCGGCTTTCGGCATCCACCGCCGCCAGCTCGGTGGCTTGCGGCAGCAGCACGTGGTCCTTGATTTGGGGGAAGGAGCGGGGCCGCGGCTCGGCCCAGCCCGCGCCGGCGTGGTGGGCATACAGCGCCGCGCCGTGGTCAATCAGCCACAACTGCTTGTGCCACATGAGCATGTTGGTGTTGCGGGCGGTGCGGTCCACGTTCAGCGTCAGCGCATCGAGCCACACCACCTGCGAGGCCAAGCGGGCGTCCACCGTTGTCACCAGCGCATCGAAGGTGATGGCGCCGGAGAGGTAGTGCAGGGCCAGGTTCAGGCCTGTGCTGAAGCGCAGCAAATCCTGGATTTCCTCATCGGGCTCGGTGCGGCCGAAGGATTCGTCGAGCTCCAGAAACACCAGCTCGGGCACGCGCAAACCCAGCGCCCGGGCCAGCTCGCCCACCACCAGCTCGGCAATCAGCGCCTTCGGGCCCTGGCCCGCGCCGCGGAATTTGACCACGTACAGAAACCCGTCGTCGGCCTCCATCAGGGCCGGAAGGGAACCGCCTTCGCGCAACGGCGTCACGTAGCGCGTCGCGCCGACGGTTCGTAAAGAGAGCGTACTAGCCTGCATAGGGCACGAATACGGGAAAGGAGCGGGCAAAGGACGCCCAAAGTCGCGGTTTATCGGCTGGAGCGGCGATTCGCCGATTTTACGCGAGGACCTGACGCACCGCAGCCCCGGCGCGCGTTCGTGCCGGGGCTGCGGTGGTAGACAGTTACCCTGAATTAGCGCGTCGGCACCAGCGCCAGCAGCGTTTGCAAGCCTTGGGCTGCATCGGCGCCGAGGTGCACCCGCAGGGTGCGGCGGCCGTTGTGGTGCAGGGCTTCCAGGTCGCCCTGGGCCTGGGCGTTTTTCAGCGTGCCGAACGTGTATGAGCGGCCGGGCAAGGGCAAATCGTTCGGGTTGTCGGCTGTGAGCTGCAGAAACAGGCCGGTGTTGGGGCCGCCCTTGTGGTACTGACCGGTGGAGTGCAAAAAGCGCGGGCCGTAGCCAGCCGTGGTGGCAATATGCCGGCTGTTCAGCACCGCCGCCCGAATCTGCTGAATGGCGCCGGTTACGGTGGGCGTTTCGGTCAGGTAAGCCTGTACCGAGAGGTAGTCGCCGGCCTGGGCCTGGCCGAAAAAGTCTTTCACCAGCTCGGCGGCCGAACCCGCCGCCCCGGCGTGGGAGGCGTAGAACGTCAGCCCGTTTTCTGCCAGCGTAGCGGGTTGCTGGGGCAGTTCGCCGTGCTCTTCCACGGCCTTCATCAGCTTGTCGGTAGCCGTTTTGGCCGCTTGCACGTTGGGCTGATCGAAGGGGTTGATGCCGAACACGGCGCTGGCTACGGCTGTGGCCACTTCCCAGCGGAAAAACTCCTGCCCCAAATCCAGCACGTCGTTCATCAGAATGGTGATGATCGGGTGGCCTTTCTCGCGCAGTTGTTTGATGAGTTGCTCGTTGGCCGCGTCGGATTGGCCTTTGTAACCCACGTATACAAACACGCGGTCCAGGCCGTAGTCGGCCGAGGCCAGCGGCTCGTCGGCAATGGGCAAGATGCCAAGGCCTTCTTTGCCGGTGCTTTCGGCCACCAGCTGCTCCATCCAGAGGCCGAGGCTGCTGAGTGACGGGGGCACGAGCAGGGTGAGCTTGTCGTGGCCAGCCTGGGCCAGCACGCCAAGGGCCACGCCGAGGGCTTCGCCGGGGTTGTTTTCGGCGGGGCCGTTGGCGCCGCAGGCGCGCATCATGTGCAGGGCGCGGGTCAGGATTTCGCGCACGTCGAGGCCGTAGAGGGCGGCGGGCACGAGGCCAAAGTAGGTGAGGGCCGAAAAGCGGCCGCCCACTTCGGGAAAGTTCAGGAACACCCGGCGGTAGCCCAGCTTCTCGGCCGTGGCCACGAAGGGCGTACCGGGGTCGGTGATGCCGATGAAGTTTTCGCCGGCCCGCTCGCCCTTGATTTCCTTCAGGCGGGCGTAGAAATAGTCGCCAAACGCCAGCGGCTCGGCCGTGGTGCCCGATTTGCTGGCCACGATGAACAGCGTGTGGGCCAGCGGCACCGCCTGTTCAATCTCCTGAATGGTGCCGGGGTCGGTGGTGTCGAGCACCAGCATGTTCAGCCCGTTCGGGCCCTGTTCGGCCGACTCGCGAAACACAATGGGGGCCATGGTGCTGCCGCCCATGCCCATCACCACCACGTGGCTGAAGCCCGCAGCCTTCACTTCGGCCACAAACTGCTCCAGGTCGGGCACGGCCTGCTGCAGGTCTTCGGCCACGCGCAGCCAGCCCATAAAGCTGCGGATGCTTTGCTGGGCCTGGGCATCCTGGGTCCAAAGCGTGGCATCTTTTTGCCAGAAACGCTCGGTGAAGTTTTGGGTCCCGAAAGCCTGCAATTGGGCATCTACGGCGGCTTGGTAGCTGCCTAGCTCGAAAGTGGCGGTAGGAATATGGGCTGGCGCGGCAGAGGTGCCGGAAAGGGGAGTCGACATGGGCAACGGATGGGTTAAAGCACGAATGAGTTGCGGGGCGCAAAGTAATAAAGGCTGGTTGGTTCGCCGGTATTCCTATTGGCTCTGGCGCGCGTGAGGAGTTGTTGCCAGAAGAAACTACCAGTGCATTAGCGGCTGCCAACGGCTGAATATCCGGTCAATTCATGTGCAGCTGGCAGAATAATTAGCTATTTTCGCCTTCTTATGACCGACGTACAGACCCCCAAACAGCAGCTTTTTGCGCAAACCGAGCAGCAACTGCAAGCGCAGGGCTTCCGCATCGACCGCCAGGACCAGACGCGCCCCTGGGGCGGCTTCTTCGTTATCGATGAAACTCAGGCCCAGTCGTTTGCCGATGCGTACTTCGGAGGGCTTTCGGTTGACGAATTGCGGATTTCGGGCAAGCTCAGCCCCAAGATTCTGCTCGTGGCTCCCGGTCAGCGCCTTTCGTGGCAGTACCACTTCCGCCGGGCCGAAATCTGGCGCGTGGTGCAGGGCCCGGTGGGCGTGGTTACCAGCGACACCGACGAAGAAGGCGAGCTGAAAACTTACCAGCCCGGCGAGCAAATAACGTTGCGCCAGGGCCAGCGGCACCGCCTCGTGGGCCTGCAGGGCTGGGGCGTGCTGGCCGAAATATGGCAGCACACCGACGCCGCCCAGCCTTCCGACGAAGACGATATCGTGCGGGTACAAGACGATTTCGGCCGCTAAAAAGCCTTGCTGGCAACCTGTGAGCCGTATTTGGACTTGATAAATTCCAGTAGCTCGGGCAACTCGTTTGTCCCGTTCGTTGCCAGGTTTTTCCAGAGGGCGTCCACCAGCAGCATCAGCAAGCGGGCTTCCTGGGCCGGCTGCGCGTAGCCGAGCTGCCGGAATGCCACTTCGAGCAGGCCGGGCAAGGGCTGCATAAACCGCTCGTGCTGGGTGCGGGCCACTTCCACGTCGCCGAGACGGGTTTGCAGCTTCCAGAAGGCTGCTTCTTCGCGCACCAGCACCAGCGGCAACTCAATGATGCGGTGAATGAGCTCCAGCGGTGAGTTTTCCAGCAGCCGGCCGCGGTTTTGCTCGATCACGCGCTTGTAGCCGGTCCGGATGACGTAATCGAGCAGCAACTCCTTGCTGCCAAAGTGCTTGAAAATAAGAGCCTCCGATACCTCGGCTTCCTTCGCAATTAGCTGCGTGGGCGTATGCTCGACGCCTTTTTCGGCGAAGAGGTGAAGCGCGACTTGGGCGATGAGCTGTTTGCGAGTCATAAGTGAAAAAGCCAACCCACGGTGCCGACGCGGCGGGGTGCGGGCCGTGGGGCCGCATCACCAAGTGCCACGCCGGAGGCGGTAGCCGCGGGCAAATATATTCAGCCGCCGCGGGCAAGGACCAAAAAAACCGCCCGCCGACCCAATTTGCCGAAAACGGCGGTCTGGGTGGCGGGCGGAAATAGCAGACTGTCGACTGCCGGAGGTTATGTGGACAGGATTTCCATCATCCGCATGAACGATTGATTGATTGGCTTTTTGCGGGTGATGCAGTCGTGGAAGGGGGTGTAGACGAGCTTCCGGTCGACGATGCCGGCCATGACCGAGCGCATGCCGTTGATGAGGCCCTCCACCGCCGCTATGCCGATCTGCGAGGCCAGCAGCCGGTCGGCCGCCGAGGGCGCCCCGCCGCGTTGGATGTGGCCCACAACCGTCACGCGCACGTCGAGTTCGGGAATGGCTTCCTTTACCTGCGTGGCAATATGGGTAGCGTTGCCTTCTTCCTCGCCTTCGGCCACCACCACTAGAAACGACGATTTCTGCCGCTTGCGGCCGATCTGCAGCTGCTCAATCACCGATTCGAGCGACTGTTGCGTTTCGGGCACCAGCACAATTTCGGCCCCGCCGCCGATGGCGCAGGGAATGGCAATGTAGCCCGAGTCGCGGCCCATTACCTCCACAAAAAAGGCGCGGTCGTGGGAGTCGGCCGTGTCGCGGATCTTGTCGATGGCCTCGAGGGCGGTGTTGACGGCCGTGTCGTAGCCGATGGTGTAGTCGGTGCCGAACAAATCGTTGTCGATGGTGCCCGGCGCGCCCACCGTCGGAATGCCAAACTCCCGCTCGAACAGCTCCGCGCCCGTGAACGTGCCGTTGCCGCCGATGGCCACCAAGCCCTCAATCTTATGGTTTACCAGCTGATCGAACGCGGCTTGGCGGCCTTCCTTGGTCTGGAACCGCTGCGAGCGGGCCGACTTAAGAATGGTGCCGCCGCGCTGCACGATGTTGGCCACGGACGTGGTGTCGAGGCGCACGATTTCGCCCTTGATCATGCCCGAATAGCCGCGCATGATGCCGTACACCTCCACGCCGTGGTAGAGCGCGGTGCGCACCACGGCCCGCACACACGCGTTCATGCCCGGCGCGTCGCCGCCGCTGGTAAATACCCCGATTCGTTTCATCTACGCGGTTAGGGGCGGCGGTTTACGCAGTTCAAATCTTCGAAGGCTTGCTTGAGGCGGGCCACAAACACTTCTTCGCCCTTGCGCAGCCATACGCGCGGGTCGTAGTACTTCTTGTTGGGAGAGTCGGGGCCGTTGGGGTTGCCGATCTGGCCCTGCAGGAAGGCCTCGTTGCCCACGTAGTAGTCCTTGATGCCTTCCCAGAACGCCCACTGCAGGTCGGTGTCGATGTTCATCTTGATGGCGCCGTAGCTGATGGCCTCGCGGATTTCCTCCTGCGACGAGCCCGAGCCGCCGTGGAACACAAAGTCGATGGGGAGGGCCTCGGCAATGTTGTTTTTGCGGCGCAGGTACTCCTGCGAGTTGTGCAGGATTTTGGGCTGCAGCTTCACGTTGCCGGGCTTGTACACGCCGTGTACGTTGCCGAACGCAGCCGCAATGGTGAAGCGGTTGCTCACTTCGCTCAGCTGGTCGTAAGCATAAGCTACTTCCTCGGGCTGGGTGTAGAGCTTCGAGGAGTCCACGTCGGAGTTGTCGACGCCGTCTTCTTCGCCGCCGGTCACGCCCAGCTCGATTTCCAGCGTCATGCCAATCTTGCTCATGCGCTCCAGGTAGCGCTTGCAGATTTCGATGTTCTCCTCAATCGGCTCCTCCGACAAGTCGAGCATGTGCGAGCTGTAGAGCGGCTGGCCGAACTGCGCGTAGTGCTTTTCGCCGGCGGCCAGCAGGCCGTCGATCCAGGGCAGGAGCTTCTTGGCGGCGTGGTCGGTGTGCAGCACCACGGGCACGTCGTAGAGCTGGGCCATGAGGTGCACGTGCTGCGCGCCCGAAATGGCGCCGGCAATGCTGGCACGCTGGTCGCCGTTGGGAATCGACTTGCCGGCAAAAAACTGCGCACCGCCGTTCGAAAACTGAATCATGACGGGCGAGTTCACGGCCTTCGCCGTTTCCAGCACACCGTTGACGGTGTTGGTACCGGTCACGTTCACGGCCGGCAGGGCAAAGCCGTTGGCCTTGGCGTATTGAAACAAGGACTGCACTTCGTCGCCGTGCAACACGCCGGCGCGCAATTGGGTGAGGGTTTGTTCAGCCATTTGGAAGAAGATATGGGAGTGGAAAGGTAGGGCGGAACGGAGTGGTATACCAATTCTGCCCGGCAAATTGCCCCGCGCCCCAGCCCGCCAAGCACCCACCGAAATACCGGCAGCTACTTCATGCGGGCTTTGTGGGAGCTGAACGTAACGACGAATGAACGCACCGCGGGCGCGGGTGCGCCCGGTCGGATTCCGCCCGAAAGGTTTCGTTGCCAGGCGGAAAGGCGGCCGGCTCTGGCGCCCTGCGCGGGAATTTTGTCTGGACAGGGTAAATGAAGAAAAGCCGGATGATGGAAGTTGCACCCAGCGGTGCTATTTTGCCGGCTTCGGCGCGCAACGCGCCGCCAGGGCTGGGCTGCGGTGCGCGTGTACCAAGCGGCGGTAGTGGCCCGTTGTGCCCGGGGAAATTGAATTTCGGTACCAGAAGCGAGCATAAAGAAGATGGCAAACCGTCGGGCATCCATAACTGATTTGGCCAAGGCCCTGAACCTGTCGGCCTCCACTATTTCGCGGGCGTTGTCGGACCACGCCGACGTGAGCGAAGCCACCAAGCAGCGGGTGCGGCAACTGGCCGAAGAGCTGCACTACCAGCCCAACCAGCTGGCGGCGGCCCTGCGCCGCGGGCGCAGCAACACGCTGGGCGTGCTCGTGCCGCACATCACCGGGCACTTCTTCCCCGAGGTCGTCAACGGCATTGCTGTGGAAGCCAGCAAGGCCGGCTACAACGTGATGATTTTTCAATCGAACGAGGACGTGCAGCAGGAAAAGAAAAACCTGGAGCTGCTCATGAACGCCCAGGTCGAAGGCATCCTTGTGTCGCTGGCCAACACCACCCAGGATTTCGCCCACTTCGACGCCGTGCGCGGCCAGGGCGTGCCGCTCGTGTTTTTCGACCGCGTGGTGGAAGGCTTCGACGGACCCAACGTGGGCACCGTGGTGCTCGACGACTACCAAGGCGCCTACCAGGTCGTGTCGCACCTCATCGAGCAGGGCTGCTCGCGCATTGCGCACTTCACCGGGCCGCTGCACCTCAACATTCACCGCAACCGCCACCAAGGCTACCTCGACGCGCTGACGGCCCACGGCATGCCCATTGAGCAGGAGCTGATTGCCTTCTGCGAAATGAACCTGAAAGGCGGCAAACAGGCCATGCGCAGCTTGCTGAAACTCCCGGCAGGCCAGCGCCCCGACGCCGTTTTCTCGTCAAATGATTTGGCGGCGGTGGGGGCCATGCAGGTGGCCAAAGAGCGCCGCCTGCGCGTGCCCGACGACGTGGCCATCGTGGGCTTCAGCAACGAGGTCTTCACGTCGCTGACGGAACCCATGCTCTCGTCGGTGGACCAGCGCTGCGAGCGGATGGGCAAAACGGCGGTGCAACTGCTCCAGGGCCTGCTCGATACCCGCAAGCTGCGCGGCTCCCGCCAGATCATGCTCAAGCCTGAGCTGCTGGTGCGCGAGTCGTCGTTGCGGCGCCCGGAGCCCACCAAGCCCCGCAAAAAGCGGTAGTTCAGGTTAAGACAATCTGTTGCGAGACTGATTGCCGTAGGGTGAAAACTGGGAGGCGTCGACGGCGTGGCAGCTTGGGCGCCAGTGAACAAATGGCCGGGCTTCCGGTGTTGTACACGTGCCTTTGGCTTCTACCTTTCTCGCTGACATGACCCACGCAAAATCCTTGTTGCTGACCATACTGGCCGCTTGTGCCTTTGGCTCGATGGCTCAGGCCCAATCGGCCCGCTCCACGGCCGCGGCACCGCCCAAAGACCTGACCGGTCTGGCCGTGGCCACCTTTGCCGGAGGCTGTTTTTGGAGTGTCGAAGAAACGTTTGAAGAGCTGCGCGGCGTGCGGGCGGCCGTGTCGGGCTACGCCGGGGGATCCGTAAAGAGCCCCAGCTACGAGCAGGTATCGGGCGAGGCAACCGGCCACGCCGAAGCCGTGCAGGTGTACTACGACCCGAAACAAATCAGCTACCAGAAGCTGCTGAACGTGTTTTTCCTGGGCGCCCACGACCCCACCACCCTCAACCGCCAAGGCCCCGACGCGGGCCCGCAGTACCGCTCAGTAGCCTTCTACCGCACGCCGCAGGAAAAGCAGCTCATCGAGGCTACCATCAAGCAGGTAAACGCCTCCAAGCACTACGCCCAGCCGGTGGTAACGCAGGTGACGGCCTTCACGCAGTTCTGGCCCGCCGAAGACTACCACCAAGGCTACTACCGCCTGCACCTGCGCGACAACCCGTATTTGCAGCACGTATCGGTGCCCAAAGTGGAGAAGTTTCGCAAGGCTTTTCCCGGCGAGCTGAAAGCCAGCAACGTACTGTAAACCAACTTGTAAACTGTTAATCGACCCGCGGCACCTCTGGGAAGAGGTGCCACGGGTCGTTTGGTGCTGCCTGAAAAGCTGTTTTCGTTGCAGACACCTCAGTGGCCCGAGTCCCAGTCGTAGCCGCGCTCGGCCCAGAAATCGGCGGGGCGCTGGTCGACGAAGGCAATGGTGCCGATGCGCTTGAGGTGCTTGATGCCGTATTTGAGCGGCGTAACGAGGCGCAACGGCGCGCCGTGCTCGGGCGTGAGCGGCTGGCCGTTCATTTCGTAGCAGAGCAAGGTTTGCGGGTGCAAGGCGCTCTGCATATCAAGCCCAACATAATATTGCCGGTCGGGCGTGACCAAACTCACGAACGGCGCCAGGTCGGCCGGCGGGTTATTAGGGTCGGCGGGCTGGCCGGAGCGCGTGGCCAAGGGGTATGTGGCCAGGAAATCGGCGAAACGGGCGCCGCCCCAATGGACCACCGTGCTCCAGCCTTCGATGCATTTGAGCTCGGTTATCATCTCTACCTTCGGCAGAGCCCGAATGTCGGCCAGAGTAAGCTGCCGGGTGCCGGCCGGGCCGAAACCTTGCACGTTCAGGCGCCACGCAGCGGCATCCAGCTCGGTTTTGAGGCCGTATTTCCCATTCACGCGGGGTGCGCGGGCGCGGCCGCGGGCAAACTCCGGTGCGAGGCGGGTGTTGCGAAAGTACGCGGCCGAGAGGCGGCCGTTGGCGTCGAGTACACGCCGCAGCGGAGCCGGTACCCCGTCCTCGTCGGGCCGGGTGACGAGCCAGCCCCAGCCGCCGAGGCCGAGCAGCGCGGCCCCGCCGGCCAGCAGAAACGAGCGGCGCGAACGGCGCCGGATTTCCTGCTGCAGCGCGTCCGGCGCAGGAGCCTGGGAAGTTGGTTCGCGGGGAAGCGAGTCGGGCGAAGAAGACGCTGGCATGGCTTAGGCAGGGTCGGTGGTTGCAGAAGGAGGGAGGCCAGCGGGCGTGGTGGAATCGGGCGTGTCCACCACCTCGAAGCCGGCCACCATAGACCGGAAATTGTTCCAGCCGGCGCGCACGACTTGGGCAATGTGCACCAGAAAAAACAGCACGTAGCCGACGGTAAGGGCGAAATGCTCGATGCGGGCCCACTCGTAGCCGCCCAGGGCCGTGGTCAGCCAGGCCAGTTGCGTGGGCTTGTAAATGGCCAGGCCGGTGAGCAACGAGCCCGCGCCCATCAGCACCACAGCGGTGTAGGCAATCTGCTGGGCGCCGTTGAATTTTTGCTTGGGCAGTGGCGCTTTCCGAATACCAAGGTCGTGCAGCACGGTTTGCCAGGCGCTGGCGAAGCTGCGGCGGTTGGGTAGCAGTTCGCGCCACTCGCCCGAAACGGCCGTGTAGAGCACGTACAGCAGGCCGTTGAGGGCAAATACCCACATCAGCACGAAGTGCCACGCCATGCCTTGGGCCAGCTTGTGGTCGATGTGGAAAGCCTCGTAAAACGACTGCGGGAAGAACTTAAACAGCGTGGTGCGGCCCCAGCCGATGCGGTAAACATCGTTGGCCCAGTAAATCCACATGCCGCTCCAGATCATGAGGGCCAGCACCGGAAAATTGACCCAGTGAAACCAGCGAATGGCCAGCGGGTGCTTTTCAACGAGTTTTTTCATGAGCAGAAGCCGTGTCTGGTGCTTTAAGCGGCAAGAACGCAGAAAGTTGCGGTCAACTTTTGGAGCAGCTTTCGGAAGGCGGCGGAAGCCGCATGCTGCGCGCGTTTCAGGCCAGCAGTGGTGGTGTCTTTAGGGCGCACCAACCGGGCTTCTCTCCGCTGCCGCGCCGATCAGGTAGCAAAGGGAGTCACTATGAAAAATAATTACCCCATTGAATACCATCGGAAGAACTGGTAGGATAGACAAACTTCCAAGGGTGGAGCAGCTGGGTAGTAGGCTTCAGGAGAGGTGGTTGGCAGAAATTCGGCCTTCGGAAGTGCTAGCCGCAACCTCCCGGCAACGGCCCAACGCCCATGAGCCGCGGGCCGCTGCCGACCACGGAAACCGATACCGGCAGCCCGGCGTAAAATTATTTTCCGGATATTGGTGTTGGCCCGGAACACCCTTTATTCTCAGCGCTATGCCTATGCCTGCCTTCCCGAAAGCTCTCGTTGCGGCTGCCTGCAGCCTATTGTGTGTAGCTGCCACCCCGGCTGGCTCGGGTCAGCCCACCGCTACGTCGCCGGTCATGGTCGTCGTGTCGGATCTGGCCTCCACTACTTCGGTGGTGAAGCTGTACTTCTACAACATCCGCGAGAATTTCCTGAAGCCGGGCCATTACACCATGCTCAAGCGCGTGAACCCCGACGGCCAGAGCAAGCTGGTGCTGCCCGTAAATCTTGAGCCCGGCGAATGGGCCGTGGCCATTACGCAGGACGTCAACAACAACGACAAGCTCGACAAGAACATGGTGGGCATTCCCACCGAGCCCTACGGCTTCTCCAACAACTTCCGCCCCCGCCTCGCCGCGCCCGACTTCGACGACTGCAAGTTCACCGTTGAAGGGCCGGGCAAGGTCGTTACCATCAACTTAGTGAAATAAGGTAAAGCCAAGACCTGCCGCCCTGCGGAAAATTGCAAAGCCGCGCCGTTGCCTCGTCAACGGCGCGGCTTTCTTATGGCCGAAACGCTAGCTTTTATTGCAGAACTTGTAAAAAAGCGACGAAAAACGCCGGAAAAAAATGCCGGAAGTTGCATATGTGTAACAAATCCATTACTTGCAACGGCTTAACAAAAAGGTAACATGGAAGTCGAAGTTTTGAAGTATCCGGCCGTGCGCAATTATGTGGCTGGGAAGTTTGTAGAAGACGCCGGCGCCCGCGCCATGGACGTCTTCAGTCCCCTAACCGGCGCCGTGATTTCCACGTTGCCGCTGAGCGGCTCCGCCGCCCTCAACCAAGCCGTAGAAGCCGCCAAAGCCGCGTATCCCGCCTGGTCGGCCATGCCCATCAAAGAGCGCGTTCAGATTTTCTACCGGTATAAAATGCTCCTGGAGCGCGACATGAAAGCCTTGGCCGACCTGGTGCGCGAGGAAAACGGCAAAACCTACGACGAGGCCCGTGCCGAAGTCGAAAAAGCCATCGAGCTGACCGAGTTTGCCTGTTCCATGCCCCAGCTCATTCAGGGCGAGTTTTTGGAAGTGAGCAAGGGCGTGGAAGCCCGCGCTGAGCGCAAGCCTCTGGGCGTGGTGGCCAGCATTGCCCCCTTCAACTTCCCCAACATGGTGCCGCACTGGACCATCCCGAACGCCATCGTGCTGGGCAACACCATGATCCTAAAGCCCTCGGAGCAGGTGCCGCTGAGCGCCGGCCGCATTGCCGAGCTGCTGAAAGAAGCCGGCCTGCCCGACGGCGTACTTAACATCGTGCACGGCGACCGGGAAATCGTGGAAGCCATCTGTGACCATCCCGATATCCAGGCGGTGTCCTTCGTGGGCTCTACCAAGATTGCCAAGGTGGTGTACATCCGTGCCACCAGCAACCTGAAGCGCTGCGTGGCCCTGGGCGGCGCCAAAAACCACCTGATGGTACTTCCTGATGCGCATCCGGAAATGACGGCCTCGAACGTGGCTGCTTCCATGTCAGGTTGCGCCGGGCAGCGCTGCATGGCCGGCTCCACCATGGTCGGCGTTGGCGCCGTTGATGGCATCGTGGCCAAAATTGTGGAAGAAGCCCGCAAGATTGTGCCCGGCCAGAACCTCGGCTCCGTTATCAGCCGCGAAGCCAAGGAGCGGATCGAAGCGCACATCACCGAAGCCGAAGCAGCCGGCGCCAAAGTGCTGCTCGACGGCCGCAATGCCACCGTGCCCGGCCACGAAGACGGCTACTACGTGGGCGCCACCGTCATCGACTACGTGACGCCCGACATGCGCATTGCGCAGGAAGAAGTGTTCGGGCCGGTGCTGGCCATCATGCGCACCAACACCCTTGACGAGGCCTTGGCCATCGAAAACGCCAACCCCTACGGCAACGCCGCCGCCGTGTTTACCAGCAGCGGCAGCTCGGCCCGCTACGTGATGGACCACGCCAACGCCGGCATGATCGGCGTCAACATCGGCGTGCCCGTGCCGCGGGAGCCGTTTTCCTTCGGCGGCTGGAACGAGTCGAAGTTCGGCGCCTGCGACATCACCGGCAAAAGCTCCATTGAGTTCTGGACCCAACTCAAGAAAACCACTACCAAGTGGAACCCAGAGTCGCGCGTAAACTGGATGAGCTAGGTTCCTTTGCTTGGTCAAAGAACGGTCATGCTGAGCTTGTCGAAGCATCTCTACTGGTAGTATCTTCTATTGGGAGAACGAAGAGGTAGAGATGCTTTGACTTCGCTCAGCATGACGACCAAATTCAATTTTAGATTGACCTAAATCAATAGTGCCGTTTTTGCTTAAATCAGCACGGTTGGATTCAAGTCTTTTGCCTACATTTAATGGACGCCTTGTGCGCCTATTAATTGCCCTTTCCCCACAACCAAAATGGAAACCTTTACCGAAACCGACAAGGAGCAAATCCTGCGGGATAACCTCGACCACACGCTCTTTTCGTGGTCGAAACAAAGCGGCCTGAACCCCATTAGTGCCGAGCGCGCCGAGGGCGTGTACCTCTGGGACCGGGACGGCAAGCGCTACATCGACTTCTCGTCGCAGCTGATGAACGTGAACATCGGCCACGGCAACCAAAAAGTAACCGAGGCTGTGGCTGCGCAGATGCGCGAGCTGAGCTACGTGTACCCCGGCATGATTACCAAAGCCCGCGGCGACCTTGGCAAGCGCTTGGCGCAAATCACCGCGCCCAATCTGACTAAGGCCTTCTTCACGTTGGGCGGGGCCGAAGCCATTGAAAACGCCATCAAGCTGGCCCGCATCTACACCGGCCGGCACAAAATCGTGTCGTTGTACCAGTCATTCCATGGTGCTTCGTACGGGGCCATCAGCGTGGGCGGCGACCCGCGCAAGTTCGCCGTCGATTCGCAGGCCATGCCCGGTACGGTGCACGTGGAAAACCCGTACTTCTACCGCTGCCCCTGGTACAGCGCCACGCCCGAAGAATGCGCCGAGCGTGCCGCCGCGGCCATGGAGCGCATCATTCAGTACGAAAACCCGGGCAGCGTCGCGGCCATCGTGCTCGAGGGCGAATCGGGTACATCCGGCTGCATCAAGTACCCGCCCGGCTACTGGAAACGGGTACGCGAAATTTGCGACAAGTACGGCATTCTGCTTGTGGCTGACGAAGTTATGTCGGGCTTCGGTCGTACCGGCAAGTGGTTCGGCTCCGACCACCACGGCGTGAAGGTGGACCTGATGTGCATGGCCAAAGGCATTACGGCCGGCTACCTGCCGCTGGGGGCCGTGATGGTGGACGAGAAAATTGCCCACTATTTCGATGACCGTCCGTTGCCGCTGGGCCTTACGTACTCGGCCCACCCGGTATCTTGCGCCGCCGCTGTGGCCGTGCTTGATATCTACGAGGAAGAAAACATGCTCGAGAATGTGACCGAGCTGGGCAAATACCTCGATGCGCGCATGTGTGACCTGATGGCCGAGCACCCAAGCATCGGCGACTGGCGCAACACGGGCCTGTTCGGCTGCATCGAGCTGGTGAAAAACCGCGCCACCAAGGAGCCGATGGCGCCCTGGAACGCTGCGCCCGATCAGATGACGGTGATGAACCAGGTAGCAGCCAAAATCCGCGAGCTGGGCATGTACACCTTCGTGCGCTGGAACTACATTTTCATCGCGCCGCCGCTCAACATCACCAAGGACGAGCTGGACGAAGGCCTTGACATCATTTCGCAAGCCATCCGCATTGCCGACGAGCACGCGCGGTAAGTTCCGCAGGAAGTAACCGCTGGCCAATCCAGTTTGTCCAAATCTACCGGTCGGCACAGCTGGTTCGTCTCTCACCCACGGGTATGCGTTCGGTTTGCAAAAAAGTTCTGGTAATGCTGACCGCTTTTGTGGGCTTGGAAACTAGCGCTGAGGCGCAGGTGCCGGCCGATAAAAGCTTGCTCATAAACGGTAAGCAAACAGCTGTAACAAGCTGCCTGCCGCTGGCAGAATTACGCACCGTGAGTTTGCCAAAATTAGCCGGGGATTCACTGGCCGTGGAGCTATATTTAATTCGCGGACGAATTCCCATCGGTCGGAATTATTTTAACTCCGTGGCGGCCTTTAATTCCACTGATTTATTGGCTTGGCTAAAATTGGAAAAGCCGACCGATGAATTGTACCTGAAAGACCGTCGGGCGGTAGCTCCCCTGCGCCGGGTGTACCCCGGCGACCGGGTGCTGATATTGGTGGGCAAAGGCTCCAACCTGCCTGAAAACGGCTTCCGGTACTCCTACAATCTGCAGCTCTGCGACGATTAACCGCCGCGCCGCTTCCGGATTCTTTTTCCCTCGTATTTGCCCGCTTTTGCCTTAGCGCATGTCCCTTCTTATTCGAAATGCCCGCGTCGTCACGGCCGATTCCGACGCGGTGTGCGACATTCTGATTGACGGCGAAACCATTGCCGCCATTGGAAAAAACCTGCCGGTGCAGGCCGACGAAGTCATCGATGCCACTGGTAAAATTGTGGTGCCCGGCGGCATCGACCCGCACGTGCACTTGGATATGCCCTTCATGGGCACGTTCAGCTCCGATACCCACGAAACCGGCACCCGCGCCGCGCTGCACGGCGGCACCACCACCGTCATCGACTTCGTGCTGCAGAAGCAGGGCCACTCGCTGCGCGAAGCCCTCACGGAGTGGCAGGGCCGGGCCACCGGCACGGCCGTGGGCGACTACAGCTTCCACATGGCCGTGACGGATTTCAACCCGACCACGAAGGAGGAAATCAAGGACATGGTGGCCGAGGGCATCACCTCGTTCAAGACCTTCATGGCCTACAAGGGCGCGCTCATGATTGACGATGCGCAGATGGTGGGGCTGATGCAGGAAGTGCGCAAGCACGGCGGCTTGGTGACGGCCCACGCCACCAACGGCGACATGATTGACACGCTCATTGCCCAGCACCGGGCCGCGGGCAAGCTCACGCCGCGCTACCACTACCTCTCGCAGCCCGAAGTAACGGAAGCCGAAGCCTCGGGCCGCTTCTCGGACATTGCCAACTACACCGGCGTCAACGCCTACATCGTGCACCTGACCTGCGAGGGCGCGCTCAACCAAGTGCGGCGCGCCACCGAGCGCAACCAGCGCGTGTTCGTGGAAACCTGCATTCAGTATCTGCTACTCGATGCCTCGCTCTACGGCGAAGAGTTTGAGGGTGCCAAATGGGTGATGTCGCCGCCGCTGCGGGAGAAAAAAGACCAGGAGACGCTCTGGGCCGGCATCAACCAGGGCTTGGTGCAGGTGGTGGGCACCGACCATTGCCCCTTTATGTGGGAGCAGAAGCAGATGGGCAAGGACGACTTTTCGAAGATTCCGAACGGGCACCCGGCTATCGAGCACCGCATGGAACTGCTGTTTTCGGAGGGCGTCAACAAGGGCCGCATCAGCCTGCAGAAATTCGTGGAGGTATCGAGCACCAACGCGGCTAAAATCTTCGGCATGTTTCCGCGCAAAGGCACCATCAGCGTCAGCGCCGATGCGGATCTGGTGCTCTTCGACCCCGAGAAGAAGCACACGATTTCAGCCGCGACCCACCACATGAACGTGGACTACTCCGGCTACGAAGGCTGGGAACTGACCGGCAAAATCGACACGGTGGTGCTGCGCGGCAAAGTGGCCGTGCAGGACGGCGAAACGAAAGTGGGCCGTGGCTACGGGCAGTTTATCAAAAGAGGCCCCACGATTTACTAACTTACCAAGAGCTGTTTTCAGCCCGTCATGTCGAGCTTGTCGAGACATCTCGCGTGCTGATGTTGAATAGTAATTCTGATTCAACCACAGAATTACTATCCAGCGAGATTCCTCGGCTTCGCTCGGAATGACGCCCTTGTGGCCCTTTCCGACTTCCACCAGAAACACTTTCCCCAACCAAATAACCGCGTACCCACAATGCCAAGAATGATTAAATCTGGTCTCATCCAGATGAGCTTGCCGATGACCGAAGGCGAAGGCACGATTGAGGAAATCAAGGAAGCCATGGTGCAAAAGCACATTCCCTTGATTGAGGAGGCCGGTCGGCAGGGCGTACAGATTCTCTGCCTGCAGGAAATCTTCAACACCCCGTATTTCTGCCCCGGTCAGGACAAAGCATGGTACGCTTCGGCGGAGCCCGTGCCCGGCCCCACGACCGAGCGCATGGCCGAGTACTGCAAGAAGTACAACATGGTCATGATCGTGCCGATTTACGAGAAAGAAGCCGCGGGCTTCCTCTACAACACGGCCGCCGTAATTGACGCCGACGGGACCTACCTCGGCAAGTACCGCAAGAACCACATTCCGCACACCTCCGGCTTCTGGGAGAAGTTTTTCTTCAAGCCCGGCAACATGGGCTACCCCGTGTTCCAGACCAAGTATGCTAAGGTGGGTGTGTACATCTGCTACGACCGGCACTTCCCCGACGGAGCCCGCGTGCTCGGCCTGAACGGGGCCGAAATCGTGTACAACCCCTCGGCTACTGTGGCCGGCCTCTCGCAGTACCTCTGGAAGCTGGAGCAGCCCGCCCACGCCGCCGCCAACGGTTACTTCATGGGCTGCATCAACCGTGTAGGGGAGGAGAAGCCCTGGAACCTGGGCCGTTTCTACGGCACTAGCTATTTCGTGGACCCGCGCGGGCAGATCATTGCCCAGGCCGACGAATACAAGGACGAGCTGCTTACTTCTGAATTCGACCTCGACATGATTGACGAGGTGCGCGCCACCTGGCAGTTCTTCCGCGACCGGCGCCCCGAAACCTACGAGAAGCTGGTGGAGCTGTAGGCCATTTCGTTTCAGCTGTCATCCTGAGGCAAAGCCGAAGGACCTTATCACGCAGGAGACTCCCACGATTGTGGGGTTGCTAGCAGATGTAATAAGGTCCTTCGCTCTGCTCAGGACGACAATATTTCCCTTCTCTCCGCAACCAACGCCGCAATGGCAGAATTTTCTACTCCCACCACTGAGCAGGAGTTTGACGCGAATTTCGCGCAGATCAAACCCCTGATGAGCAACACCGAGGCGCTGTACGAAAGCTCCCGGTGCCTGTTTTGCTTCGATGCGCCCTGCATTAAGGCTTGCCCCTCGGGCATCGACATTCCGCAGTTCATCCGCCAGATCAACACCGGCAACACCACCGGGGCGGCTAAGACGATTTACGAGGCCAACTACTTCGGCAACGCCTGCGGCAAGGTGTGCCCCACGGAGGTGCTCTGCGAAGGCGCCTGCGTGTACAACCTCAACGAGCAGAAGCCCATTGAAATCGGGCGACTGCAAAGCCACGCCACGCGCAAGGTCATCGACAGCGGCAAGAAGCTGTTTGGGCCGGGCGCGCCGAATGGCCGCAAAGTGGCCGTGGTTGGGGCCGGTCCGGCGGGCATTTCGGCGGCCTGCGAGCTGCGCGCCCTCGGCTACGAAGTGGACGTGTTTGAGGCCAAGGCGCTGCCCTCGGGCCTGACGCTCTACGGCGTGGCGCCTTACAAAATCACCAACGCCGAGACGCTGGCCGAAATGGAGTACCTGGAGTCGCAATTCGGCTACAAGGTGCACTACAACCAGCCCATCAGCTCGCGGCGCGAGTTGGAGGCACTGGAAGAATCATATGACGCCATTTTCCTTGGCATCGGCTTGGGCCGCACCAACGCCTTGCTACTGCCGGGTGAGGAACGGGCCAATTGCATCGGCGCGGTGGAGTTCATTGAGCAGCTGCGCACCGAACACCACCACGTAGCCGTCGGCAAAAAGGTAATCGTGCTCGGCGGCGGTAACACGGCCATGGACGCGGCTTCGGAATCGTCGCGCCTCGGGGCCGACAGCGTAATTCTGGCCTACCGCCGCGGCAAGGAGGAGATGGGGGCCTACGAGTTCGAGTACGACCTGGCCAAGGGCGTGGGCGTGAAGGGGCTTTTTAACGTGGCGCCGGTGGAAATTGTGGGCAACGGCAAGGTGGAAGGCGTGAAGTTTATCCGCACGGCCATTCAGGACGGACAGGTGCAGATTGTGCCGGGTTCGGAGTTCGTGGAGCCCTGCGACATGGTCATCAAGGCTACCGGTCAAGCCAAGCAGACGCACTTTCTGCAGCTGATACCGGGCCTGCAGCTCGACGGCAAGGGCCGCATTGTGGCCGATGCCCGCACGGGCCAGACCACCAACCCCAAGTATTTCGCCTCGGGCGACGCCCTGAACGGCGGCGCCGAAGTGGTAAACGCCGCCGCCGAAGCCAAAGCTACGGCCCGCGGCATCCACGAATACCTTTCTAACCAGCTGTAGCCATGCCCGATCTTTCCATAAATTTTGCCGGTATCAAGTCGCCGAACCCGTTCTGGCTGGCCTCGGCACCGCCCACCAACTCGGGTTACCAGGTGATGAAAGCCTTCGACGCCGGTTGGGGCGGCGCGGTGTGGAAGACCTTGGGCGTGCCCGTGGTGAACGTATCGAGCCGCTACGGCAGCGTGAACTACCGCGACAAGCGCATGGTCGGCTTCAACAACATCGAGCTGATTTCGGACCGCCCGCTCGCGGACAACCTGCGCGAAATCGAGGAGGTAAAAAAGCGCTTCCCCAACCACGCCGTCATTGCCTCCCTCATGGTGCAAAGCCGCCAAGAATGGCACGACATCGTGCGCGACGTGACCAACGCCGGCTCCGACGGCATCGAGTTGAACTTCGGTTGCCCGCACGGCATGTGCGAGCGGGGCATGGGCTCGGCCGTAGGGCAGGAGCCCGAGGTGCTGCAGACCATTGTGGAGTGGGTGATGGAAGTGGCCAAGATTCCGGTCATCGTGAAGCTAACGCCCAACATTTCGGACATAACCGAGCCGGCCCGCGCCGCGCGCAAAGCCGGGGCCGATGCCATTTCGCTCATTAACACGATTCAGAGCATCGTGGGCGTCGATCTGGACCAGTTTGCGCCCTACCCGATTGTGGACGGCAAAGGCTCGAACGGCGGCTACTGCGGCCCGGCCGTGAAGCCCATTGCCCTGAACATGATCAAGAACTGCGCCCAGGACCCGAACGTGCGCCTGCCTATTTCGGGCATCGGCGGCATCGAGAACTGGCGCGACGCGGTAGAGCACATCCTGCTTGGGGCATCGAGCGTGCAGGTGTGCACGGCGGCCATGCACTTCGGCTTCGGCATCATCCGCGAAATGACGGCCGGCCTGGAGCAGTACATGGTGGAAAAGAATTTCAACACCATCTACGACTTCGTGGGCAAGGCCCTGCCGAATGTGAAGCACTGGGAAGACCTGAACCTGAAGTACAAGGTGACGGCCCAGATCAACGAGGACAAGTGCATCGGCTGCCAGCTCTGCTACACGGCCTGCGAAGACGGCGCCCACCAGGCTATTGCCTTGCGCGAAGGCTCCCGAGTGCCCGAAATCATCCAGGAAAACTGCGTGGGCTGCAACCTCTGCTCGTTGGTATGCCCCGTGGAGCAGTGCATCACGATGGAGCGCCGCGACGATGGCACCCAGCACCAGACGTGGAAGGAGCGTACCGAAGCCAATAACATCCCGACTACGTTCAACGACGAGCGCGCCGGTGGTCTGCACCACTGGGTGCCCGAGCCGGCCGCCGCGCTGGGTAAGGAGCGCCACAAAACGCTGCCGGGCAAGGCCCGCGCCATGGGCAGTCCGGCCGAAGCCACCGCCACCAAAGCCTCGGATGTGCTGACTGCCGAGTAAGCAATATCCCCGCAAATCCCCAAGTACGCAAGAGCCGCCTAGGATGACCCCTAGGCGGCTCTTGCGTACTTGGGGATTTGTTTTGTTGATAATCAGAACATTATGGCTCTGATCATCGGCGTTGATAATTGCGGTATATGGAGTCTAAATGCACAAGAGCAAGAAGCGTTATACTTTTTATAAATTATGTTATAATAAATATTGATTAAGGTAAATAAAATGCTTTCTTTGTTCTACTTACCTCGTGCTGCTAACCACTGCCTTGATGGCTGCACCATTCCACCCCGCATACATGCCCTGTTGCTATGGAACGCTACCGCCACTACTCCGATGCGTCCCGCATTGTTTTACCGCTTTTTGACGTAGTTCTCATCTTTGGCGCCTTCCGCCTGGCCGGCTTTATCATCAGTGGTGGCTGGCATTTCGGGCGGATGGACGTGGCGCTGTTTTCGGTTTTTGCCCTGCTCTGGTGGATTCTCTCCGGGCAGTACGCCAACATCTACCGCGTCGATCGGCTGATAACGTATCCCGAGAAGCTGCTCTACGTCATGCGCACGTTTCTGCTGCATGCTGTGCTCCTGGGTATTGGCGCGGTTGTGTTGCAGCAATACTGGGTGTCGGCCCGGTTTCTATTTTCAGCTTACAGCGTTTCGCTGATGGCAGTGGTGAGCGGGCGGTTCCTGCTCACGTTCAGCTACCGGCTCTACCTGCGCCACATGGCCCGGCCGGCTAGTCGCTACGTGATAGTGGGAGCGGGCGAAAGCGGCCAGAGCTTGTACCGGTTTTTGGCCTCCCACGACCCCGTAGGCAATGAGTTTGTCGGGTTCTTTGCCGACGAGCCCATCCCCGGCGGCCTGCGGGCCCTGGTGCGGGGCCGCATCGGCGACCTGAAAGACTTTTGCCGCCAGACGCACATCGACGAAATATACTTTGCCCTGCCGCTCGACCAACGGGAGTTAATCGAAGACCTCTCGCACTTCGCCGACCAGCATTTCCTGTCGTTCCGCATTGTGCCCGATTTCCGCGGGACCGTGCGCAAAGACGTGAACGTGTACTTCTACGACCACCTGCCAATTCTCACCATTCGGCACGAGCCGCTGGGTATTCGGACCAATCAACTGCTGAAACGGGTTTTTGACATTGGCTTTTCGCTTGCGGTTATCTGCTTGGTCTTTCCCTTCATCATGCCCGTCCTGGCCCTGCTGATCAAGCTCGACTCGCCGGGACCGGTATTCTTCAAGCAGTTGCGCCCCGGCAAGCGCAACCAGTTGTTTCCGTGCTACAAGCTGCGCACGATGCGCACCGACCACGGCAAAACCGAGCTGCAGGCGACTAAAAACGACGTTCGGGTTACCCGCATGGGTGCCTACCTGCGCAAGTACAACCTCGACGAGCTGCCGCAGTTCTTCAACGTACTGCTGGGCCATATGTCGGTAGTCGGGCCGCGGCCCAACATGGTGTCGCAGCTGGAAGAATACTCCAAGCACATTACCGAATACCAACTGCGCCACGCCGTGACGCCCGGCATAACGGGCTATGCGCAAGTGAACGGCTACCGGGGTGAAACCCGCGAAGCCGGCACCATGGAAAAACGCGTGGAATACGACCTGAAATACGTCGAAAACTGGTCGTTTGGCCTTGATATGAAGATTATTGGGCAAACGGTGTGGAACATGGTGAAAGGCGAAAAGAACGCCTATTAACACCGCCACCCAAAACTGCCCACTCCCGACATACTGGGGTGGAATGGGGACCGGAACTTCCGGAATGGCAGACCTGCAGATAAGCCAGAAAGCTGTGTTGGCGCGGCTAATGGACGCGGGGATGCTGCGCAACCGTAGCCGCCGTTGGTGGAGCAGCGGGCTACACCTGCGCCGGAGGCTCCGTTCCCCATCCACCCCAATGATTCCACTAACTCCACCACCTGTGCTCCGCCGCCATCAAGTTCTGGGCACCTGGGTTTCCACTGGCCCGGCTGCCGCTTTCGTCGATACCGTATTGCAGCTAGGCGCCGCCCGCAGCTCGGCCTACGTGTGCTTTGCCAACGTGCACATGCTGGTAGAGGCACACCGCCAACCCGCCTTCGGGCAGGTAGTGAATGCAGCGGCCGTGGTAGCACCCGATGGCAGCCCTGTGGCCGCCGCCGTGCGGTGGTTTGGGGGGCCCCGGCAGGAACGCGTGGCCGGCATGGATGCCCTCCCGCTGCTGCTGCAGGAAGCGGCGCGGCGCGGGCAATCGGTGTATTTCTACGGCACTACGCCCGAGGTACTGGCGGCCCTCACCGCCCGCGCGCAGGCTGAACAACCTGCCTTGCGCATCGTGGGCAGTTACTCGCCGCCGTTTCGCCCGCTCACGCCCGCCGAAGACGAGGCCATTGTGGCCAGCATCAACGCCGCCGACCCCGACCTGCTGTTTGTAGCGTTGGGCTGTCCGCGGCAAGAGCAGTGGATGGCAGCGCACCAGGGGCGCATTCGCGCTTGCATGCTAGGGGTAGGGCAGGCTTTTCTCACCTATGCGGGGCTGGAGCGCCGGCTGCCAGTATGGGCGCGCCGGCTGTGGCTGGAATGGGCCTACCGGTTGTGGCTGGAGCCCCGCCGGTTGTGGCGGCGGTACCTGCTCACCAACTCCCGTTTCGTGTGGCTGATAACGCAACGGTTGGGCCAACGACTACTGAGCACTAGCTCCCACCAACAAATAGGATGAGACTAATGCAATGGTACTTATTAGTAATTATTTATACTTTTTAAAAAATATACTTCTATTTATTGTTGGAAACTTATAATTAAATATATCTTTCGGCATACTGAAGACCCAGTAGAGTTTTACCAAATGGTTTGGTCAAAACACTCATAAGCCCTTCGAATTTCCTCTCCACCAACCCGAACAAGGCAATGAAAGCGGTGATTTTAGCGGGCGGCTACGGCACCCGCATCAGCGAAGAGAGTGGCGTGCGCCCGAAACCTATGGTTGAAATCGGCGGCCGGCCCATTTTGTGGCACATTATGAAGATGTACGCCCACCACGGGGTGCGGGATTTTGTGGTGTGCTGTGGCTACAAAGGCCACATGATCAAGCAATACTTCGCCGATTACTTCCTGCACAATGCCGACGTTACGTTTCAGATGGACCGTAACGAAATGCAGGTGCACCGCCACCACGCCGAACCCTGGCGCGTGACGTTGGTAGACACCGGGCAGGAAACCATGACCGGCGGCCGCCTGCGCCGGGTGCAAGAGCACGTGGGAGACGCGACTTTCTGCATGACGTACGGCGACGGGGTAGGGGATGTCAACATCCGCGAAGCCATTCGTTTCCACCGCCAGCAAGGCCGACTGGCCACGCTCACCGCTGTGCGCCAACCCGGCCGTTTCGGCGTCTTCAACCTCACAGATACCGATACGTCGATTCACTCTTTCACCGAAAAGCCCGAAGGCGGCGAAATGCCCTGGATTAACGGCGGCTTTTTTGTGCTGGAGCCGGGCGTATTCGATTACCTGGAAAACGACCAGACGGTGTGGGAAAAAGCGCCTCTGGAGCGCCTGGCTCAAGCTGGTGAACTAGCGGCCTACCGCCACACTGGTTTCTGGCAGCCCATGGATACCCTGCGCGACCGGAACCTGCTGGAAGAGCTTTGGCAGAATGGCAAAGCCAGTTGGAAGGTGTGGAGCAACGACCCCGAGCCCACGCACGATGACCCCGTGCTGGCCGAGATTCTTGCTGCTCCCGTGCAGGCGCCCAAAGGGCAGCGCGTGGCCACGCCCACGGTCCTGCCCCTCGACTAAGCCAGCTTTGCCAGCGGCCGCCGGCAGCTCCTTGCTACCTCTGGCCGCGGCACAATGCTTTTTCTACTGCCATTCCGCCTACTCTACATGATCAACTTCAACCCCGCCCGCATTCTTATTACCGGCAACATGGGCTATGTGGGCCCTGGCGTAGTGCGCCAACTGCGCCAGACGTTTCCCAAGGCCGAGCTGATCGGGTACGACATCGGTTTTTTTGCGCATTGCCTCACGGGGGCCGTGCGCCTGCCCGAGGTGCTGCTCGACCGCCAGGTATTTGGCGACATTCGCAACCTGCCCGCGGGCTTGCTGGTGGGCGTCGATGCCGTGGTGAACCTGGCTGCCATCAGCAACGACCCGATGGGCTACGCCTTCGAGCAGGCCACCATGGAGGTGAACCACCAGGCGGGTATCTGGCTGGCGCGCCGGGCCAAAGCGGCTGGGGTGAAGGCCTTTGTGTTTGCCAGCAGCTGCAGCATGTACGGTGCCGGCGACGATGCTCCGCGCACGGAATGCGCAACGCTGAACCCGCTCACAGCCTACGCCCGCTCCAAGGTGCTAACCGAGCAAGACCTGAAGCCGCTGGCCGACAACGATTTTACGGTAACGAGCCTACGCTTTGCCACCGCCTGCGGGTGGAGCGACCGGCTGCGGCTGGATCTGGTAGTCAACGACTTTGTGGCCTCGGCCGTGGCGTCGGGCCAGATTACCATCCTCAGCGACGGAACGCCGTGGCGCCCCCTCATCCATGTGCAGGATATGGCCCGCGCCATTGAGTGGGCGGTGCAACGCCCGGCGGCCAACGGCGGCCACTACGTAGCCGTGAACGTGGGCGCCGACGAGTGGAACTACCAGGTGAGCGAGCTGGCCGAAGCCGTAGCGCGGGCCGTGCCCCACACCGAGGTGAACCTAAACGCCGCCGCGCCGCCCGACAAACGCTCCTACCGGGTCGATTTCAGCCTGTACCGGGAGCTGGCACCGCACCACCAGCCCCAGCGGCACTTGGCCGATACCATTGCCGAACTGCGCGACAACCTCACGGCCATGAACTTTCACGACGCCAACTTCCGGGCCTCCACCTTCATGCGCCTGCGCGTGCTCACGGCCCTGCGCGAAAGCCACGCCCTTACCGACGACCTGAGCTGGGCCAAGCCCGAGCCCGTTGGCCGTAGCACCGCCGCCGAGGCGGTGCCGGCTGGCTACGCGGCCGAACTAGCGGCGGCTCCGGTTGCCTAAGCACACGCTTTCCGCTCCTTATGCTCCCTTGCCACATCCACCACCTTCGCCATGATTTTTACCGAAACGGAACTGGCTGGCGCCTTCATCATTGATGTAGACCGCATGGCCGATGAGCGCGGCTTTTTCGCCCGCTCTTGGTGCGAGGACGAATTTGCGGCCCACGGCCTCGTTGCTCCGCCCCTGCAAGCCAATTTATCGTCGAACCCCCGCCGCGGCACCTTACGGGGCATGCACTACCAGTTGCCCCCGCACGAGGAAACCAAGCTGGTGCGCTGCACCCGCGGCGCCATCTACGACGTCATCATCGACCTGCGCGAAGAATCGCCGACCTACGGGCAGTGGCTGGGCGTGGAGCTGACGGCCGACTCGTTTCGGATGCTGTTTGTGCCCGGCCGGTTTGCGCATGGGTTCCTCACGCTGCAAGACAACTCCGACGTGTGCTACCAGGTGTCGGCCAAATATGCGCCGGGGGCCGAGCGGGGCATTCGGTGGAACGACCCCGCCATCGGCATTCAATGGCCTATGGAGCCGACGCTGATTTCTGATAAAGACCGCCGCCACCCCGATTTCCAACTGCTGGTGCCGCAGGTGTAGCGGTGGGGCAGCAAGCCTGCCCCGCCCGCTGCTCTGAAGATGTGTGCCCGCCAAGCGGCCGCCGAGGCCGCCTACCTATTCGCCACCAATCCTTTTTGCTATGAACTGCCGCCACTGTGGGTCGTCGCTCCACCACGTTTTCGCCGACCTCGGGCACTGCCCACCCGCCAATTCCATGCTCAGCTCCGCGCAGCTGGACGAGCCCGAACTCCACTATCCGCTGAAAACGTACGTCTGCGACAACTGCTTTCTGGTGCAGGTGGGCGAGGTGAAGAAGGCCGTGGAAATCTTCGGCAACGAATACACCTACTTCTCCTCGTATTCTTCGAGCTGGCTGGAGCATGCCCGCCGCTACGTAGACATGATGATGGAGCGCTTTGGCTACACCGCCGATTCATTGGTGGTGGAAGCCGCTTCCAACGACGGCTACCTGCTGCAGTACTTCCGGCAGTACGGCGTGCCGGTACTGGGCATCGACCCCACCGCCAACACGGCCCACATGGCCGCCGAGCGGGGCATTGAGACGCTGGTGGAGTTCTTTACCACGGAGCTGGCCCGCAACCTGGCCGCCAAGGGGCAGCAGGCCGATCTGCTGATCTGCAACAACGTGCTGGCCCACGTACCCGACATCAACGACTTCGTGAGCGGTATCAGCCTGATGGTGAAGCCGGGCGGGGTGGTTACGCTGGAGTTTCCGCACCTGCTGAACCTGGTAGAGCAGTGCCAGTTCGACACCATCTACCACGAGCATTTTTCCTACCTGTCGCTGCTGACAGTGAACCGCATTTTCGCCGCGTACGGCCTGACCATCTTCGACGTGGAGGAACTGCCCACGCACGGCGGGTCGCTGCGGCTGTTTGCCCGGCACACAGCCGACGAAAGCAAGCCCATTTCGGCTGCGGTGCTCGAACTGCTGGCCCGCGAGCGGGCGGCGGGCATGCACACGCTGGCCTACTACCAGAACTTCCAGCCCCGCGTGGACGTGGTGCGGCTGGAGCTGCTGGAGTTTCTGCTGGAGCAGAAGCGCCAGGGCCGGAAAGTGGCCGGCTACGGGGCTGCCGCCAAAGGCAATACCCTGCTGAGCTACTGCGGCATTCAGGGCACCGATCTGATTCAGTTTGTGGTCGATGCCTCGCCGCACAAGCAAGGCAAATACCTGCCGGGCAGCCACATTCCGGTGTTGCACCCCGATGCCATTCGCGACGAACAGCCCGACTACGTGTTGATTCTGCCCTGGAATATTCGCGCCGAAGTGGTCGAGCAACTCGAATACATTGAGGAGTGGGGTGGGCGGTTTGCGGTGGCCATTCCGAAACTGGAAACGTTCAGCCACACTACCGTTGCCGCCGATGTGGTCCCCGTCTGATACCCCGGAGCTGGCGCCGCCGGCTACGCGCCGGCCGGGCGCCGCCATGCACCAGATGCTGCGCGAGTTGTACCCGCTGGGCCGCAGCATCACCGGCGACGGTGTGCGCGCGACACTGCGCGTGCTGGCCACGCATCTGCCGGCCGGCCTGACCGCCCACGAAGTGCCCAGCGGCACTCAGGTGCTCGATTGGACCGTGCCGCCCGAGTGGAACATTCGCGACGCCTACGTGCGCGATGCGGCCGGCCGCCGCGTCATCGACTTTCAGCAGCACAACCTGCACGTGGTGGGCTACAGCACGCCCGTGGCTGGCTGGTTTTCGCGCGCCGAGCTGGACGAACACCTGCACTCCTTGCCCGAGCAGCCCGACCTGATTCCGTACCGCACCAGCTACTACAGCCCGGCTTGGGGCTTTTGCCTCGCGCACCACGAGCGGGAGCAACTGCGCGACGAGCAATACGAGGTTTGCATTGACGCCACGCTCGACCCGGCCGGCTCGCTTACCTACGGCCAACTGGTACTGCCCGGTAGCAGCGACGAGGAAGTGCTGATTTCCTGCCACATCTGCCATCCGTCGCTGGCCAACGACAACCTCTCGGGCTTGGTAACGGCCGTGGGACTGGCCAACTGGCTGGCCGAGCGCCCGCGCCGCTACACCTACCGGTTTGTGTTCCTGCCCGGCACCATTGGCTCGATTACCTGGCTGCACGAGCACCGGGCTAGTGCCGTGCCGCGCATTCGGCACGGGCTGGTGCTGTCGCTGCTGGGCGGGCCGGGCCACTTCACCTACAAACGCTCCCGGCAAGGCGCCGCCGCCATCGACCGCGCTGTGGCGCTGGCCCTGCGCGACGCCGGCACGCCCCACGAGCTGCGCGACTTCAGCCCCTACGGCTACGACGAACGGCAGTACTGTTCGCCGGGCTTCAACCTGCCCGTGGGCTGCTTCACGCGCACGCCGTTCGGGGAATTTCCCGAGTACCACACCTCGGCCGACAACCCAGCGTTTGTGCGGCCCCGGCAACTGGCCCAGTCGCTGCGCCTGGTGAAAAGCCTGTGCCGCATACTGGAGCACAACCGGAGCTACCAGAACCTGAGCCCCTACGGCGAGCCGCAACTGGGCCGGCGCGGCCTCTACAAAAACATCGGCGGCGGGCTGGAGGGCCAGCAGTGGCAATTGGCCCTGCTGTGGGTGCTCAATCAGTCCGACGGGCAGCACTCACTCGTGGACATTGCCGAAAAAGCCAACCTGCCTTTCACGCTGATACGCAAAGCCGCGAAGGCCCTTCGCCACGCTCAGCTGCTGGCTCCCGCGTGAGCCCCCACATTCTGCCATTGATTCTCTCCACCTCATTGCCCAACTTCATGGAAGCTCCCGTTCTGACTGCTGTGGCGCCGCGCGCTGCCACCAAACCCTGTGCCGTGTGCGGCTCCACCGAGTGCGAGGTTTTTTACGAGGTGCACAATGTGCCCACGCAAACCGGCATCCTGTGGCCCACGCCCGAGGCGGCCCGCAACGCGCCGACCACCGACGTGCGGCTCACGTTTTGCCCGCATTGCCACTACATCGGCAACGAAGCCTACGAGCCGGCCAAAATCACCCACACGCGCAATGATTTTTCGCTGGAGTTTTCGCCCTCGTTTCGGGCTTTTGCGCAGGGTGTAGCCGCTCAACTCATCGAGCAGTACCAGCTGAAGGGCGGACGCGTGGTCGATATCGGGTGCGGCGACGGGGATTTCCTGCGCACGCTCTGCCGCCTGGGCATGGCCGAAGGCGTGGGCATCGACCCGGGCTACGCCCCGCGGCCCGGCGAAGTGGTTACCGAACCGGTGGGCTTCATCAAGGACTTCTTCGGGCCTGGCACGGTCCACGAAATTGCCGGCGCCGACCTTATCAGCTGCCGTCACATGCTCGATATTCTGGCCACAGGACCGGCTCCGCTGCTGCGGGCCCTGCGCCAAGCCATTCCCGAAGGCGAAAAACCGCTGATTTACGTGGAAGACCCCAACGCCCTCTACAACATTGGCGAACAGGTGGTGTGGAATATCGTGAACGAGCACTCGTCCTGGATGACGCCCGGCGCTCAGGCCTACCTGTTTCGCAGCTGTGGGTTTGAGGTGCTGGACGTGCACACCTGCTGGCACGACGAATACCTGGGCTTGGTGGCGCGCCCCGCCGGCCAGCCGCTCGCAGACCCCGGCAGCCTGCCGCCCACCAACGACCCCAACACGGCCGTGGCCGTGCGCGCATTCGCCGACGCTGCGCAAGCCATTATCGCACAGTGGCAGGAGCGCGTCGACGAACTGCGCCGCGCGGGCAAGCGCGTGGTGGGCTGGGCCGCTGGCTCGCGCGCTATTTCTTTCCTCAACACGTTCGACCTGGACGAAACAGTCGTGGCCGTGGTCGATATCAACCCGCGCCGGCAGGGCCAGTACATTCCCGGCACCGCGCACCCCGTCATCGGGCCCGACGAGCTGATGAGCTACCATCCCGACGTGCTGCTGATTACCAACCCCACCTACGTACCCGAAATTCAGGAGCAAGCCCGGCAGATGGGCTTTGCCGGTGAGTTTATGGTGCTGTAACCTGGGCCGCGCCGATTCGGAATTGGCGCATCGCTTCCGCTTCTGACTGCCTCCAACCTACCTACCAAAAGAGCTTACCATCATGAACACCGTGTACTTTGACTCGCCCATGCCCGACAGCCAGCGTCGGGAAGAACTTTACGCTGGCCAACTGTTCGCCTTTCAGCCCCGCCCCAGCGTGATGGCGCTGGTGGAATTCGGGCGGGAGTTTGTGCGCGAGGCTTTTGGCGACGTAGACCCTGCCCTGGCCCAGCATACCATGAGCCCCGAGGCCTACAACGCCATCCTGGCCGATTTCAAGCCCCGCTTCATCAACCACGAAAAATCGAAGCAGCTGGTGCAGAATCTGCTGCTGGATTTTGGCTGCGACCCGGAGAAAACCTACTTCGACGTGCCGCGCATGCGCACCGTCACCAGTCACAACTTCCTGACCCACGGCCTGGCCTACCGCTTCGACACCCACCGCGACACCTGGTTTTCGGCCCCGCTGAACCAGCTGAACTGGTGGTTCCCGATGTACGAGCACGAGTCGGGCAACGCGCTGGCTTTCCACCCCAACTACTGGAACCGGGGCGTGGCCAACGGCTCGGAAAACTACCACATGCACGAGTGGTACGCCGAAGGAGCCCGCCTGGCCGCCGCCGGGGAGCCCGACAAACGCGAGCGGCCGCGCGCCTACGACGAACTGGAACTGCTGGAGCCGCAGGTGCGGCTGGTGCTGCCGCCCGGCGGCGTCACCATCTTCTCGGCCGCGCAAATGCACTCCACGGTGGTCAACCAAACCGGGCGCACCCGCTACAGCATCGATTTCCGCACCGTGCATATCGACGATGTGCGGGCCCACCGGGGCGCCCCCAACCACGATTCGGCCAGCACCGGTACCAACCTGATTGATTTCTTCCGGGTGTCGGACCTGGCCCGGCTGCCCAAAGAACTGACCAACGAATACGAGCCCGGTACTCCTCTGCTCGATCCGGCCGTGATGCATCCGGTGCTTGTCTAAGCAACCCGTCCGTCGTGCGGCTATTCTCTCCACTCCACAGCACACATAGCCATGCACACCACTGACTCTGTACTGCCGGCGACCTGCCAACCCGCCGCCCCCGTTTTGCTCGCCCCCAGCCGGTTTTCGGCTTCGCAAGCCCTGCACGACCGTTTTCACGCCGCCATTCCGGGCGGCAGCCACACCTACGCCAAAGGCGACGACCAATTTCCGGCGCACATGGCGCCCTACTTGGTGCGCGGACGCGGCTGCCGCGTGTGGGACGTCGATGGCAACGCGTTTGTGGAATACGGCATGGGGCTGCGCTCCGTCACGCTGGGGCACGCCTATGCACCGGTGGTGCGGGCCGCCCAACGGGCCATGACGCGCGGCACCAACCTCGGCCGCCCCACCACGCTGGAACTGGCCACGGCCGAAGAATTTCTGGAATTCACGCAGGCCGGCGACATGGTGAAGTTCGCCAAAAACGGCTCCGACGTGAATACGGCGGCCCTGCGCCTGGCCCGCGCCTACACCGGCCGCGACCTGGTGGCCGTGTGTGCCGACCACCCGTTCTTCGCCACCGACGATTGGTTTATTGGCACCACACCAGTGCGGGCGGGCATTCCGCAGGCGGTACAGGGCCTCACGCTGCGCTTTCGCTACAACGACCTGGGCAGCGTGGAGCAACTGTTTCGGGAGCATCCCGGGCAAATTGCCTGTCTGTTTTTGGAGATAGAAAAAGAAGTGGCACCGGCGGCCGGCTTTCTGGAAGGACTGCGCAGCCTCTGCGACGCGCACGGCACCGTGCTCGTGTTCGATGAAGTCATTACCGGCTTTCGGTGGCACCACGGCGGGGCACAGGCCGTGTACGGCGTGCGCCCCGACCTGAGCACCTTCGCCAAGGCCATGGGCAACGGCTTCAGCATTGCCGCCCTCACGGGCAAGCGCGAGCTGATGGAATTGGGCGGCCTGCACCACAACAAAGAGCGGGTGTTTCTGCTCTCGACCACCTACGGGGCCGAAAGCCATGCCCTGGCCGCCACACGCGCCGTAATGGCCACCTACCGGCAAGAGCCCGTGATTGAGCACTTGCGGGAGGCCGGTAGCTACCTGCGCCGGCTGGTAGAGCCCTCTATTGCCGAACACGGTCTGGAGCAGCACTTCGCCTTGCTTGGGCCGCCCCAATGCCTGCTGTATGCCACCCGCGACGCGGCCGGGCAGCCTTCCCAGGAATTTCGCACGCTGTTTCTGCAGGAAACCCTGCGCCGCGGGCTGCTGCTGCCTTCGCTCATCGTGAGCTATGCCCACCAGCCCGCCGATATTGAACTGACGGCGGAGTGCATTCACGAGGCGCTGCGCGTATACCGCCGCGGCCTCGACGATGGAGTTGAAAGTGTGCTGGAAAGTCGTTCGGTGAAGCCGGTCTACCGGACGCGTAACTAGCTTACTGCCAATACAAAACATCATACGCCAAAACGCCGCTTCGGGCCCGAAGCGGCGTTTTGGTTTCTTGGATGGTACGCTGTTGCTCCCAACGGAAAATAACTGCGCCGGGTGCCGGCTCCCACTGTGGAGCCGGCACCCGGCGCAGGGTTGAGTCGGAACAACTAAGCGGTTACTTCTTTGGGAACCACCGGCACGTGCCCGTCGGCGAAAACGTAGCGGAAATCGAAGAGGCGTTTGGAGCCCAGCAACGCCTCGTGCTGACGGAATTCCGGCCAATTGGTCAGCAGCACCAGCTCATCGGCCTGGTCCACCAGCTCTTCCAGCGACTGGGCGTAGCGGATGGGCAGCTGGTATTCGTCAGCAAAGGCCTTGTTGGCCATGGGGTCGTAGGCAACGATGGAGCGGTAGCCTTTGCTCAGCAGCTTCTCGATTACAAACAGGCTCGGGCTCAAGCGCACGTCGTCGGAGCCGCCTTTGAAGGCGAGGCCCAAAATGCCAATGGTGCTTTCGCGCGGCACGGCCGCGGCAATTTTATTGGCTACGTTCTCTTTAATCTCCTCGTTGACGTGCAGGTTGGCCTCCAGCATGAGGGGACGGTAGCCGTGGTTTTGGGCAATGCTACTGAGCGCTGCAGTGTCTTTGGGCAGGCAGTAGCCGCCGTAGCCGCAGCCGGGGTATACGTAGGTAGCCATGCCGGCTGGCGCCCCAAACCAGCGTTTGTCTTGGTGCAGGATTTTGAAGGTGCCGGCCACGTCGATGTTGCCGATGCGTTCGGCAATCATGGCCATTTCGTTGGAAAAGCTGATAAGCGTAGACAGCAGCGTGTTCGAGAGGTACTTGATGAACTCCGCCGAGTTGTAGTTGACGTAATAAATGGGGGCGTTGAACGGGAAGTAGATTTGGCTGAGGACGTCCTTGGAAAGCTCGTCTTCCACGCCAATGACAATGCGGTCGGGGTTGATGAAGTCGTCCCAGGCGTGGCCTTCCCGCAAAAACTCGGGGTTCGAGGCCAGGCCCAGGGTAGTGCCGTATTGCTGACTCAGTTCATCCACGTAAGGTTTCACCCGCTCGGCTACCGTAGAAGGCGGCACCGTCGACTTCACCACCAGCACTTTGAATGCGCCGCGGTTCACCGCAAACACGTCGTGCACGGCCTGCAGCAGGTAGGCCAGGTTGGCGCTGCCGTCGGGGTGGGAGGGCGTGCCCACGCACACGATGATAATCTTGCTGTCGTTGACGGCGTCGGCCAGCGGCGCGTCGATAATGAAGTTCTGGCCCAACTCGTCGCGCAGGGCTTCGTCGAGCTGCGGTTCGTAGAACGGCACTTCGTAGCGGCGGATTTTGGCCAGCCGCTGCTCGTTCACATCGATGCCGTACACCTTGAAGCCCTTCTTGCTGAAGCCCAGGGCCGTGGTCAGCCCCACAAAGCCCAGTCCGAGTACCGTTATCATGCGAGTTGTCCGTTGGTGAGGTGGAGGAATTTCAGGTAGCGACGGATGCCGTCGGCTACCGGCACGGCGGGCGCGTAGCCGAGCAGGGTGCGGGCTTTGGTCAGGTCGGGGCAGCGGCGGTTGGGGTTGTCGGTCAGGTACTCCTGATCGGCCGAGACCTGAAAGAAGATGGTGCCCTGGTAGTCAAAAATGTCGCGGCCGGCCTGGGTAAACAGCTCGGCAAAGCTGCGCACCGAGAGTTCCGGCTGGTCCATGCCGATGTTGAACACCTCGAACTGGCCGTGGAGCAACACCTTCATGTACCCCGTAATGGCATCGGAAATGTAGCAGAAGGTGCGGGTGGGCGTGCCGTCGGAGAGGATTTCCAGGTCACGGCCTTCCACCACGGCCTTGGCAAAATCGGCCGGCAAGCGCTTGTCGTTGATGTTCATGCCCGGGCCGTAGTTGTTGAAGGGCCGTGCAATGCCAATGGGCAGGTTGTATTTCTGGGCAAACAGGTAGCACAGCGTCTCGCCGAAGCGCTTGGCTTCGTCGTAGCAGGCGCGCGGGCCGATGGTGGCCACGTTGCCGCGGTAGGTTTCGGGCGTGGGAATGAACTCGGGAAACGGGTCGCCGTAGATTTCGCTGCTCGAGAAGAACAGGAACCCGCGCAGCTGCTTGTCGGCGTAGAAATCAAGCAGGCGGCGCAGCCCGGTGATGTTGGCGTCCACCGTTTCGAGCGGGTAGATGCGGTAGAACGTGGGCGAGGCAATGGAGGCCATGTGAATGACCAGGTCGGCGTCCTCGGCGCCAGGTACATCCGCTACCGAATCGGTAATGACGTTGAACTCGTGGAGCTTGATGACGGCCGGGTTGCTGGCCACCAGGTTGCTGAGCCAGTCTTTGGTGCCGGTCAGGAAGTTTTCGAGGGCAATGATGCGCTTGATCTGCAGCTCTTCGGCGTAGTGCGCAAAGAAGTGCATGAAGTAGTAGCCCAGAAAGCCACCGCAGCCCGTCAGCAGAATGGTCGAATCGCGCAGCTTGGCAATTTCCTGCTCGGTGAGGTTGCGGTAAATGGTTTCCATGTCTTCCCGCACAATGCGGTTGCCGACTTGGACGGGTAGGGTTTCGAACATAACGGGAGGCCGGACGAGGTGGAAGGAGCAGGAACGGGGCTACACCAGTACTGCCTTGGCTTGGGCTTGCAGCTCCGGGAAAAACAGCTGGGTTTGCTCGCGGTAGAGGCGCTGCACTAGGTTGTCGGCGGGCAGCTCCACGTCGTCGAAGGTGAGGACGGCGTCGCGCGGCACGTCGCGCTTCAGGATGCAGCCTTCGGCCAAACCCACGGGCAGCAGGTTTTCCTGGCGGGCGGTTTCGGCGTTTTCGCATTGCCCGTAGGTGTCGTAGCCACCCAGGCCGTCGAGTTTGTGGCCGGCAGTCAGCGGCGTTTTGGCCAGCGTAATCACCTCCACCACCGGCCCGCCCAGCGGCGCCATGATGACGTCCTGAAACAGCACCATGCGGGCAATGGAGTTCGGAATTTCGGCGTAGATGAGGTGGTAGGGGTAGTAGAAGCTATAAAGCGGCCCCGGCCCAAGCTTGCCGTAGGCGAGGTAGTGCTGCGACTTGGGGTCGTCGGTGGTGGCGTACACGAACACGCCCGGGCCGGGCTTGGGGCCCACCACGTAATCGACGATGCCGCCGAGACGCTTGAGTTCGTCCACGTCGTACCAGCTCACCATGTCGTCCACGTGGCCGTCGTGGCGGTAGCCCAGCATGCCGCGCTTGGCCACGCCCATGCCGGTGGCGTTGGCCACAATGGTTTGTTCGATGGAAATCTTGGTACCGTCGGCGAAGCTGGTCACCATTTCGGGCGTGAGGTGCCACTGCGCCGCAAAGCCCGCCTGGGTGGTGGGGTTGCGGTAGTAGTCCTGCAGCCCTTTGATGTTGCCGCACACAAGCGGGGTGAGGCCCATGCCCTTTACAAACCGGTACAGGTTCATGATGCAGCCGGGCTGGTCGCCTTCGCAACCGCTCAGCATCACGCCCGCTTTGTCGGCGTATACCTTCAGCATTGGCCCCACCAAGGCATCTACCTCGGGGTTGAACATGAGCACGTGCCGCCCGTGGGCAATGGCCTGCATGATCAGGTTGGCGGCGTAGTGGATGGTGCCGGTGCATTCCACCAGCAAATCCAGGCCCTCCACTTCGCAGAGCAGCTCGGCGTTGGTGGTTACGGCCAGTTCGCCCGCCGCTACGCACGCCTGCAACTCGGCCAGCGTGTGGCATTCTTTGGCCGTGTGGCCCGTGTAGGCATACGCGTCGTGGGCTTTGGCAATGGTGCGGTTGGCAATAACGGTAACCTCCATGCCCGGCGTGTAGCGCATAATCTGGTTGACCATGCCCTGAGCCATTTCGCCAGCTCCCCACAACCCCACCCGAATCGGATTCCGGTCTTTTTCCCGGGCTTTCAAAAAAGTATCTAGAATGAACATGAGGCAATGGTGCTTTGGCGGTGGAAGGTTGGCTTTGAAGGATAATGTACTAATAATACTTAGATTACTGATAGTTTTTAGAAAGTAATTCACTTTCTTTTTCTGGCGGCCTAAGCCCAAACGGATTGGTCGCCCACCACTGGCCTGCTTGAATGACGGCGCCAAATGCCAAGCGAACCGGCAGCCACCGGGCGGGAATGCGCAGGCGGCGCAACTCGGGCAGTTCAAACAGCGCGTACACCTCGCGGGCGGCCTCCAGGTTCCGGGCTTGCAGGGAACGGTAGGTGCCGGCCAGCACAAACTGGTGCAGAAACCGGTCTTTCGCCCGGCGCAGGCGCGGCGCGGGCAGCAGAGCGGCTTGCTCTATTTTGCCGAAAATGCGCAGCAGCTTCCCAATGGTGTCGGCATTGAACATGGCGGCCGTAATGGCGCCGTCGTGCACCGTGTAGGCGGCCGGACAGCCCGGCACACACAGCACGCCGTGCATCGCAAAAATGCGGGCCCACAGGTCGGTGTCCCCGGTACTGCCTTGCTCGTGGTCAATGCAACCCGCCGCCTGGTAGGCCGCGCGGCTCACCACAATGGCCGGTATGCGCACCAACGACGAGTCGGTAAGTACCCGCTCCAGCGCCGGCAGTGGCGGGAGGTACTGCTCGCGGGCGGTGGTTTGTTTGCGCAGCGTCCGGCGCTGCATATCCACCAGTTCTACCCCAAACAGCACGGTGGCGTGCGTATGCCGCACCCTGCGCAGGGTTTGCAGCATCTCGGCAAGGCCACCGGGCCGCAAGAAATCGTCGTCGTGCAGGTGCAGCACGTAATGGCCCCGGGCGCGGCGCAGGCAGTCGTTGAAGTTGGTTGCGGCGGTGCTCCCCGGCGGGTTATGGAAGTAGCGCCACTGATTTGCGGGCTGCGACGACAGCACGTAGCGGGTAATGTATTCGCAGAGGTTGTTGCGCGTGGAGTTGTCCGATACCACTATCTCCACATCGGGCGGCAGCGGTCCGATGGAGCGCAGGGCCCGGGCCAGCAGTTCGGGCCGGTGGTAGCAGGGCACGCAAATGCTGAGCAACGGATGCTGCGGTGCACCACCAGCCACCGCGGGAGGCGCCCAGCCGCGGGCTGCCCGGGCCTGCACTTGCCGGCGGCTGGCCCACACGTGGCGCCAGTTTCGCTTGATGTAGGCATAGGCCTGCAACGAGCGGCGCTCCAGCAGCAGCACAAACAGCAGAATGGCAAACTGACGCGGAAAAGCACGCAGCCATTGCCCTGGCAGTTGCGCCGATGTGGGGTTCTTCAGCAGCAGCAATAGCTGATTTTTCACGGCATCGGCTTTCATGGCGCCGCTCAGCCGCAGCCGCAGCCGCACATCGGCGGGCAGAAAGTGGCGCGGGTGCAGGGCGCGGCATTGGGTAGCCAGTACCGTGCGCCAGCCATACAGGCGGCTGCGCCACGAAATGTCCCAGTCTTCCTTGTGAGCAAAAAAACGTTCGTCAAAAAACGCCCCTTCCACCCGCAGGTCGTCAATAAACCGGCGGCGGTAAAGAGGCAGGGCCCCGTCGGCCCCGTCCACATCTTCTACCTCGGCGGCGAGGGCCACGCTGCTCAGCGGCTGGCCGTGGTAGCGCAGGCGGAAGCGGCTGTCGGGCAAAGCCACCAGCCCCGCCGAGTCGATGGTGGGGTCGGTACCGGTGGATTGCAGCAACACCCCGCACACCGTCCCAATCCGCTCGTCGGAGTGCAGCACGGCCAGGGCGGTGGCGAGGTAGTCGGGGGGCAGTACCACGTCGGGGTTCACCAGCAGCACCGCGTCGGTATGGGTGCGGTCGAGGGCATAGTTGTGGCCGCCGCAAAAGCCCGTGTTCTGGGGAAGGCGGTGCAGGTGCAGGCGGGCATCGGTAGCAGCAATAGCAGCCACGCGGGCGCAGGTGTCGTCGGTCGAGGCGTTGTCGACGACCCACACCGTGATGTTGGGGTGGGTTTGGGCCAGCGCCGATTGCAGGCAGGCCGCAATAGTTTCCGCGCTGTTCCAGGTGACGATGGAGAGCAACACGGAGGGCTCAGAAGCAGGCATGGTAGCAGCAGGCGAATGGTGGAAAATCAGCCGACGAAAGAGGCGCTAAATGCCTAGTTGGTAGCGTAAACAGGGCGAAGCTGCATCGCCTCCAGGTGGTTCCGAAGGGCATCCAAGTCCACGGTTAGGTTTTCGCGGCGGGCGTCGCCAAGGTTGGTCGAGGGCGCCGGGTTGCGGCACACCTGCCACCGGTAGCAGATGCCCAGCCGCGACGACATTTCCAGGAAGTCGGGCACGACGAAGCCCTGCGGAAACAACTCCAGTAGGGGAGTGCCCGGCCGGCTGAATACGATGTTGGTAAGGCCAGCCCCTACGGTTGATACCACCGCTTTGGCCCCCGCAAACAAGGCCACTTTTTCGGCAAAGCTGTAGGGGCTTAGCGCGTACGTCTGGAAACCATACGTGTGCAGCAGGGCTTCCACCGCCGGCTCGTTGAGCACGCGGCGGGCATCGGCATCTTGCCGGCTGATGTAGATGTAAGGGCTGAATTGCCGGGCCTGCACCACTGCCGCATCGGGTGGAAGGTAGCCCGTTTGCAGAAAGCGGCAGGCCCAGTCGGGGGTGTGGGCGCCGGTGCCGCGCACCGGCGAAGTCACCAGCAGCCGCTCGGCTTGCCAGTGGCGGTGGGTGGCCACGTCGATGAGCTGTTCGGGCCGAATGCCCAGCGCGGCCAAGGATTCCTGCACGAAGCGCAATTCCCGGTTGTAGACCAGGAAATAATCGACGTCGCGCAGCAGCCCGGCTTCCTGCAGCAAGTGCAGCCGCGGTACCGAGTCGATGAGCCAGTGGTAGTAGTTGCCGATGGCCGCACCGCCCCCCGCCAACAAGCTGCACACCGTGCCGGGCACCTGCACAGGGGCCTGAAAGTATGCCTGCTGAAAGATGTTGTTGTCTTCGGGCCGAATGGTGTCCCAGGTCTTGTTGGTGTACTGAAACGACGCGTCGCCGACCAGCTTGTTGTCGGCCGCTATAACCGCTACGCTGTCGTTGTTGTCGGCGTACACGCGGCCTTGGCGCAACTCCAGCACAAAGGCCGCCGGCACCAGTTCCTGCCGCTTGGGCTTGCTGTGCAGGCTGCCCCCGTAAGCCGAAGCAGCCTGGTAAAACGCTTCCGGGATGTTCAGTTGGGAGACATACGCCGGCACCACCTCGTGGTAGGTGGCGCCGCTGCCGGGCAGCGTGGCGAGCTGGCGGCTGCTTAAATGCACGCCCACAGGGCGGTAGTGCAGGTTATGGGGTACCAGTTCGCGCAAAATGCGCCCGGCCCGGCGCTGGGCGCGGTTCAGGACTGCGTGCATGGCAATAAGGTGAAGGTGGAGGAGGCTGTAGAATGTTCTGGGTAGAACTTTCTGAGCAAATAATTGTATTAATAATGGCAAAAACAATAGATGCAAAGGTTAATTTTAAATAAAATATATTAAAAGTGCAAATATGCTTGAGTGCACACAAAAAAGCCCGGCCGCTTGCGCGACCGGGCTTCAAATGGACCGTGGTGGAGGACGGTCCGGCGGAAGGTTACTTCCGCAACTGGAGGGATTCGCCGGTGAGGGAGCCCGACAATACTTTCAGCACGTAGTTGCCAGCAGGCAAAGCGCTTACATTCATGGTCGAGGTGCTCGTGCCCGCCGTGGCGGCTACCGTGCTACGCTTTACTTCGGTGCCCATGCTGTTGAAGAGGCCCAGCGTTACGCTCTCGGCTTTGGCCAGGTTCAGCGTCACGTTCAGGGTGTTCACGAAGGGGTTCGGGTAAGCTTGCAGGGCCGGGGCCGAGGTAGCCGTCGTCGACAGGGCAGTGCGGGCCGAGGTCGACGAAGTCGTTACCTTGTACACTTCCACACCCGAGAGGTTCATGGCACCGCCGCTGCTCTGCAGGGCAATCGTGCCGTTGGTTACCGTGGTGGTGAAAGGACCAAACTTCTTCCAGGTACCGGCGCGGCCGCTATTGTAGTTGCTCACCACGCTCTGGCCGTTCAGGCTCACGCTGTACGTCTCGGGGTTGTTGTCTTCCCAGGCGTAGAACGAAACTTCGTAGGTGCCATTCGGTACGCTCGTGAGCGAGTACTGCAGGTTGTGGCGCCAGATGAAGGACTGAATCATCGACGTGCGGTTGGCATCGGTGGCCGGTACCAGCGTCACGTTCTGCGAGGTCAGGCGGCTGCCGTTGGTCGTTACGTTGGCAGGCGAGGTGCCGGCTTCGTACACCACCCCGTCGATGGTGGTCGAAGCACCGTTCACGTTAATGGCGCGGTACAGCGTGCGGGTCGTGGTGGGAGTCGTCGGCGTGGTCGGCGTCGTAGTGGTGCCAGCGCGGTAGATTTCGATACCCGACAGGTTGGGGTGGCCACCCGAAGTCGACAGGGCAATGGTGCCGTTGCTAACCGTTACCTGGTAAGGACCCACCCGCTGCCAGCTGCCAGCCGCGCCGGTGTTCACGTTCGACTGCACCGTCGCGCCGTTGAGCACGATGTTGGTCGTTTCCGGGCCGTTGTCTTCCCAGAGGTAAGCGTACACCGAGTAGGTGCCAGCCGGAACGCCCGAGAGCGAAGCACCGACCGTGCTGCCACCCACCGCGTCGGTGAGCATGCTGGAGCGGTTGGCATCCGTGGCGGGGTTCAGCGTGGTGGTGCGGTTGTCGAACACCATGCCGGTCAGCGTCACGCCGGTAGCGGTACCGGCCTCCCAGCTGTTGCCGTCGATGGTCAGGGCCGAGCCGCCCACGTTGATGCCGCGGTAGAACGTGCCGCTGGTCGGGGTCGTGGGGGGCGTTACCACCACGGCCTGCACCGTTACGTTCACAGCAGCCGACGACGTCGTGGCACCGGTGTTGTCGGTGGCTTTGGCCGTCAGGCTCAGGCTACCGGCAGCATTGGGCGTGTAGCTCAGCGAGTACGGAGCCGAGGTGTCTTCGCCCAGCTTGGTGGTGCCGTTGAAGAACTCCACTTTGGCAACCGTGCCGTCGGCGTCAGCGGCCGTAGCCGTCAGGTTCAGGGCCGTGCCCACCGTTACGGTGCTGGCGCTCGGCGAAGTCAGGCTCACGGTCGGGGCCTGGTTGGCGGGGGCTGCGTTGTGCTTGTAAATCTCCACACCCGAAACGTTGGCGTAGCCGCCCGAGGTACCAAAGGTGATGTTGCCGTCGGCTACGTCCACTTGGTACGGGCCTACGCGCTTCCAGGTACCGGCCGGGCCGCTGTTGTAGCCGCTCTGCACCGTCTGGCCTTCCACCGAGATGTTGAACGTCTCGGCGCTGTTGTCTTCAAAGAGGTACAGGTACACGCTGTAGGTGCCGTTGGCCACGCTCGAAACCGTGCCGCTGGTGCTGGTGCCGTACACAAACGAGCGGATCATCTCGGCGCGGGCGGCATCGGTGTTCGTCGCCAGGGCCACGTTCTGAGCAGTCAGGGGCGCACCGTTGATCTGGAAGTTGGCCGCCGAGGCGCCGGCTTCCCAACTGTTGCCGTCAATCGAGGAGGCCGCACCGTTCACGTTGATGCCGCGGAAGAAGGTCGAGTTGGCCGGGCCGGCCATGGGCGTGGTGCCCGTGTTGCCGCTACCCGTGGTGGGCGTCGTCGGCGTGGTGGGGGTGGTGGGGGTAGTCGGCGTGGTCGGGGTAGTGCCCGAGCCCGAGCCGCCTACGCCCAGCGTGATGCCGTTTTGGGCTAATTTCTGCTGCCACAGGTCCCACTCGTTCTGCTCGGTTTGCAGCGTAATGGGGTTCGGCAAGTAGGTCGTGTTGGTGCAGGTTGCGCAAGCATCCGTGTTCACGTCGAAGCGGTCGGGGTAGGGCACGTTGCGGCCCCAGCTCACAAAACCCGACACGTTGTTATTCATCGTGTTGTTGTAGTACACGTTGCTCGGCTGCGAGTAGCCGTTCCAGATGGCCATGCCGGCGTACATGGCCGTCATGCGGGAGCCGTCCTGGAAGTAGCCCGAGGTTACTACGCGGTTGCCTTCGTAGTGAATGTCGTGGCCCGAAGCCACGTTCAGGGCCGAGCAGGTAGCTACCAGCTGGTTGTTGGTCACGTTGATGTACGAGGTGGCATTCGAAGCCGACATGGCGTCACCGTCCATCATGATGCCCGAGCCCGTGTAGTACGAAGCCGTAGCCGGGTAGGGGAAAGCCCCGTAGATGTAGTTGTCGTGCAGACGGATGGGCGAACTGGCCGTACCACCCGAGTTGTAGAAGTTGATGACGTCTTCCGGCAACGAGTTGTTCGGGTCGTTAATCACCTGGTTCCAGGCAATTTCGATGTTGCCGGTGTGATACACGCCGTTCAAGCCCAAGAAGTTGGAGTACGTGCCGCCGCCGTTGCGGAAACGGCCGTCGATGTTCTTGGCCACGTTGCGCACCACTGTCAGCGTCTGCGACGGCGAACCATCGCCGCTCCACATGTAGATGGCCATGCCCGTGGTTTGCTCGATGTAGTTGCCCTCGATGCGCACCGAGCGGCCCGAGTTGGCTTCTACAAAGCGGCCGCGGCGCAGGTTGTCCACCGTAGGGGTCTGGCCGTAGGCTTTGTTGTTGCGAATGACCAGCTGCACGCCGCTCCATTTCGCGTCGATGATGTCGCCGGGGCCCACCAAGGTGCAGTTCTCGATGGTAACCGGATCGGAAGTTTCAATCTTGATTACCGGCACCGTGGAGCTGGTGCTGCGGTAGTTGCCCGTGTAGGTACCACCGCGGGTGATGACCAGGGGGCCGGAATAATTGAGTGCGGGGACGGTCTGAGCCCACAATTTGGTCGGGAGAAGACCAATTACCAACAGCACGAGCGCCACCAACGGCAGAAAGCGTGCACCAGAGGACATGTTACGGGTGGTCCGAACGGAGGTACCAGAGGTTTTTTGCATTCTGTTTGTATTATGTTATATGCCTATATAGGCATGTTACGGCTTTAACCTGCCGGTAGGTCAATTCGTTCCAAACGGTGGAATGAATTATGTGCAATTGTATGAAAGGTTGCTCTTCCGCTCTGTTTCTCCTGATTCGACCTGTGCCGGCAAGGGCTGGGCGCTTGGTTCTTCCGGCTTCACCCCCGGGTAGGTGAAGCGGCTGCCAAAGCCATAGTTGCTGAAAAAGGTGTTTAAAAGGCTAAAAAGAGGGATTGTAAACCAACTTCACATGCCAACATCACCAAGAAAGCGGCCAATTAAGGGGCTTTCCTTCGTCTCTCCTTTGGGTACAATTGCCAACCCGTCGTGGGGCGCGGCAAAGGCCTTTTTGGAAACTAAGCCAAGATTGAACATTGGTATTGTTCTAGTTCTTGGGCCGGGGTTCATTACAAATGTATAAAAAGGATTCGTATTGCAAGACCCGGCAAATATTTTTTATATGGTACTTAAACAAGATTGTAATTATACATAGCGGATTATATATGTAATTGATAGTGAATAGGGCGCCTTTAGGGCGTTCATGTTTTTTTCAAAGGGCATAAAAAAAACACCTCTGGAAGGAAGGTGTCAGATACATCCTAGGCGAAGGCCGCTGCTACAGCTTCTGCGGGGCCGGTTTGGGGGCAAGTGCCACGCGCGGGCCTATGGAGGCACGTTGGGCCTGTAACTTGTGCTGCCACAGGTCCCACTCGTGCTGCTCGGTTTGCAGCGTGATAGGGTTGGGCAGGTGCTCGGTATTGGTACAGGGCGTGCAGGCCTCCACATTCACGTCGTGCCGGTTGGCAAACGGATGCTGCATGCCTTCTTTATAGAAAGCAATGGTGTTGTGGTCGAAGCGGTTGCTGTGAAATACCTCCTTTGGCTTCTCGTAGGCGTTCCAGATGGCTATGGCGGCATAGCCCGTTTTCAGGCGGGTGCCGTCGGGCAGCAGGCCGCTGGATACAATGCGGTTGTCGTGGAAGGAGTTGTCGTGGCCGGCGGCAATGTTCATGGCCGCACAGGTGGCCACTAGTTGGTTGTGGTAGGCTTCTATATAAGCCGTCGTCGTCAGGGCCGAGTCGCCGTCGCCGTCGGTAGTTACGCCCGAGCCGGTGTAGCTGGCATCGGTAGCAGGATAGGGAAATGCCCCGTAGATGTAGTTGTCGTGCACGCGCAAGGGGCTGTAGGCCGTGCCCGAGGAGTTGTAGAAGTTGATGTTGTCCTCAACGCGGGAGTTGTTGGGCTCGTTTATTACCTGATTCCAGGCTATTTCGGCATTCACCAGCCCGCGCACCCCGTTCAGGCCAATGAAAGTGGCAAATGTGCCGCCGCCGTTGCGGAAGCGGCCATCGGCGTTGCGCACCACGTTGCGCAGCACCGTGAGGGTTTGCTGGGCCGAGCCGTCGCCGCCCCAGAGGTAAATGAGGATGCCGCTGGTGTGGCTGAACTCGTTGTTTTCGATGCGCACCGAGCGGGCCGAATTCACCTCCAGAAATCGTCCGTGGGGCTTGTTGTCGACGCTGGGCAGCAAGCCCACGCCCGTGCAGTCGCGAATAATTAGCTGCGCCCCGCCGTTGGTGGCCTCGATAAGCGTGCCGGCCCCTTCGAGCTGGCATCCTTGCAGGGTAACTGGCTCCGTAGTATCAATGCGGATGCAGGGAACAGCCGAGTTTTCGCTGCGGTAGCTGCCGGTATACACGCCGCCGTGCCGCACCACCAAAGTGCCGTGCTCGGCCGGGGCCGCCAGCTGCGACGCCGGAACGGCGATGCACATGCTTTCGAGGAGCAAACCAAGCCAACGCAAAGGCGACAACAGTGCCATACCTGATGAAATACGGGTGAGGAAAACGGAGCGCGGCGGTGGCAAGGAAGTTCCAAAGTAGCAGGCTTCAGGGCATATGCTTCTGGTGGATCATGCGGCTGATAGCAACTAATTTACTGGTCGAGAAACACCTGAAAATCGGACAGGGCTATGGGCTGCGCGGGGCGCTGCAAATGCAGCAACGGCGCAAGACCGTAGAACGACGCCCAGGCGGAATAGGAGCTGGGCGGCCCCAGGATGTAGTCGCAGCCGGCCAGGGCGTACATGTCTTCCACAAAGTGCCCCGTTGATAATTCTATATCCAGCCCGGCAAACGCGGCCGCGCTGAGCTTTTCGTTGGAGCACAGCAGGAATTTCACCCGCTGGTGCGCGGGAAGTTGGGCCCGCAATTCGTGCAAGGCGCGGGCGTAGGTGGCGTCGTCGTAGAAGTAGGCCCCGCCGCAGTAGGTGGCGTAGTCGCCGCGGCGGATGTGCACGCCCACCACCACATCGGCTTCTGCCCGCACGCGGGCCAAGAGCTGGGCCACGGCAAGCCGGTGCGGGGCTACGGGCGCAAACAGCTGGCGCAGCAGAGGGCCGTGGTTGGCGAAGTGCCGTTTGTCGCGGAACAGCCAACCGTGGGCCAACACCGTGTGGTGCCGGGCGGCATCGAGGTAGGCGGGCTGGTTCAGGTCGTAGTCGGTTTCGCCTTCGTCGGCCAGCAGGGTGGTGCCGCGAGGCAGCAAGCGTGCCGCCTGACGCAGCAGCCCGAAAGCGCGCGGGTGCTGCACAAGCTCAAATACCCGGTCGAGCTTGGGGCTTTTAAAGGCGTGCATGCGCACGGGCAGGCCGCCAAAGTTGCCGGTGGAGGTAGCTTCAAAAAAAGGCGCGTAGCCGTTGAAGCTGGGGTTGGCCAGCTCGTAGCCGTATTCGGCGGCATTGGCCACGAAATGGGCAAACAAAAACAACCGGTTGCCCAACTGCCCCGTGCGTTTTATCAGAATAACCATAGCGCATCAGTGCAGAAAGTACCCCACCATGCGGCGGGCGTAGCCGTTGAGCAAAAACAGCGGCACGAGCGGCGCCGGGCAATTCTTGAGGGCGAAGTGGGTGAAGTTGCGCAGGTTGCCGCCGCCCCGGATGCCAAACAAATGCTCGTAGTAGCCGCGCAGGCTGCGGCGGCGGCGGGTTTGCTCTTGCCCGCTTTCGTCGGGGTAAGTGAGCAGGCGGGCTTCGTAGTTGATGAATACCGGAAACCCGCGGCGGCGCGCGACGCTGGTGTAGTCGTAATCGGCGAGATAGTGCGGGAGCCGCTTTTCATCGAACAGGCCCACATGCGCGAGGGCCGTCGCGGGAATGAGCAGCCCTCGACCCGGCAGGTAGGTAACCGGGTGCAGTCCCCGGCGCTGCTCGGGCGGCAGCACGTGCAACAGGTGGCGGGGCCGGTGGGTCAGAAAGCTGAACTGCTCGCCCCCATACACGGGCGCGTGGGTGTCGGCGTCGAGTTCCAGCGCGCCCAGCAGGGCCCGGGGGTGCTTGGCAGCCGCTTTCAGCATTTGCTCAATAAAATCGGGGGCGGCCTGCACGTCGTTGTTCAGGGTCATCACGCGGTCGGCGCCGTGGCGCAGGGCGTGCCGGATGCCCAGGTTGACGCCCGCCGTCCAGAACAAAAAGCCGGTGCCGTGCAGCACGGTAACTTCCGGAAACTCGCGGGCCAGCGCCTCGGCCGTGCCGTCGGTCGAGCCATCGTCGACGACAACGACGCGGAAGTTGCGGTTGGTTTGGCGGCGCAACGACAGCAGGCATTCGCGGGTGAAAGCCCAGCGGTTGAATACAGGAATGACGATGTGGAGCATAGCAGTGGCGCGTAATCGGGGAGAAGCCAGGCTCTGAGGCAGGTTACTGCTCAACGAGTTCGGGAACAGGTGCCGGTTCGGGGGCCGCACCGATGGTGCGCGGCGCGGGCACGTTGGGAATGCCGGCTTCGCGCATCAGGTCGAACAGCCGCTCGATGCGGTCGGGCCAGGTCTGGCGCAGAGCAAACTCGTAGCCGGCGCGGCCCATGGCTAGGCGTTCCTGCGGGTGGTCGTAGAGGTACTCCACGGCCCGAGCCAGGGCCTCCACCGTTTCGTCGGGGTTGTCGACTGGTACTTTAATGGAGGCCGTGGCGGGAATGAAGGTGCGCGCCCCTTGGTGGTTGACGGTGATGATGGGCAGGCCGGTGGCCATGGCTTCCATGAACTGCGACGCAAACGACTCGCGCAGGCTGGTGAAGAAAAACACGTCGTGGGAATGCATCTGCACGCACACCTCGCTCCACGGCACGCTGCCGCGCCAGGTCACGTGGTCGGCCACGCCGTACTGGGCCAGCCAGCCCGGCACGCGCGGCGCCATGGGCCCGTCGCCGAGCACGGTGAGGTGGTAGCGCACCCGCGGGGCCACTCGCGAAAGGGCATCGAGCACCAGCGGCAAGGCTTTGTTGGGGTAGAGGCGACCCACCCACAGCAGTTTCAGCACCGGACCGGGATGCCGCTCGGGCAGCTTGGCGCCGTAGAATGCTTCTGGCAGGCCGGTATCCAGAAACACGCGCACGTGGCGTGCCCCCAGCCGGCGGGCCAGGTCCGCCGATTCGTCGTTGGAAGCCAGTACCAGGGAGCAGTGCCGCAGGTGCTGGCGCAGGTTGGGGTCGAAGCGGGTGAGGACCCACGTGACGGCCGAGCGGAGCGTTTCGGTGCGAAACCAGTCGGGCACGTAGCGGCGGAAGGCAATGGGGGCTTTTTGGGCGCCGCCCACCGGCCCGTATACCAGCGGCTTGCCCAACCGCCACAGCCACGAGCCCATTTTGAGGCTGCTATAGGTGGCGTGGTGTACCACGTCGAAGTTCACCTGCTGATCGAGTTTCCGCGCCACGCGCAGCGCCATGAACTGCCACACCATGTAGTGGATGTACACCCCGAACTGCCACTGGTACAGAAACTCGAAAAAGGCCGGCACCGTCACGTAAACGAACTGCAGCCGGGCCGTGGCCGGGTCGTTGGGGCGGGCGGCCATGTACTCGTCGATGGCTTCGCGGCCCCAAGTGGTGGTGAGGCACCACACCTGCTGACCGCGCTGGGCCATTTGCCAGCCCCAGTGAAAACCAATGCCCGATTCGCCGCCGTGGGCGGGGTCGCAGGCGTAAGCGGAGAGGAGGAGTTTCATAGGTGGAGAGGGTTGGCGTAGGAAGGTTCGCGTACCGGTGGCGTCGGTTCGGGGGCATCGTTCAGGGGAATCAGGCGGGTAAGCCACTGGCGGGCTTTGGCCTGCACCCGGCCCAGCAGAAACTCGCGGAAGCGCTGCCGGTCGCGACGCCGGTCGCAGAGCACGTAGGGCGGGTGATGCAGCGGAAACGCCAGGTCGGCGGTGGGCACGGCCGCGAAGTCGTCGGAATCGTCGAGCGTGTGGGTGCCGTGCTCCCCGAAACCGATGTTGCTCACCAGGTTCTGGGCGGGCACAATGCACAGGCCCGAGTGGGCAGCCACGGCGAAGTGCCACTGGTAGTCCCACACATCGGGTGGTTCTGGCAGGTCGAGCACGCTTTCGATTTTGCTCAGCCGGTAGCGGGTTTCGAGGGCCGAGCTGTAGAGGCCCTGCAAGGCGCCGCGGCGTTGCAGCTCCTGGTAGCCGGTGAGGTAGAAATCGAAGTGCTGCCAGGCGCGCCGCCACGTGGCCCAGCCCCAGCTGTTTACCTGCGTGGAGAAATAGTACGACTCGGCTTCGGCGGTTGGGGGCCGTTGGGCCTCGGCGCTGAAGTTGTTGCCGCCGATGTGCATCACGCGGGTATCGTGGCGGTAGCGGGCCAACAGCTCGGCGCAAAAACGAAAGAAGCTGGGCGCTGGCACGCAGTCGTCTTCGAGAATGATGCCCTCGGCCTCGTGTTCGAAAAACCAATCGATGGCCGTGGCCGGACCGACCCCGCAGTTGAGGTTGGTGTCGCGGTAAAGCGTGTGCAGCTCACAGGGCCAGTCCACCAGTTCGCGCACCAGCTGCCGAGTGGCCTGGCAGTTGGCGCCGTCGGTGGGGTGCTGGGGGCGGGGGCCGTCGGCGGCCACGTAGAGGCGCGTGGGCCGGGCCCGCCGCAGGGCCTGCAGCACCCGGCGGGTCGTGTCGGGGCGGTTGAAGACGAGCAGAAGTACGGGCGTAGAGAAGCCCGTGGCGCTGGGCGAAAGGGCGTCAGGCGGTAGCATGGGCAGGGGAGCTGGCTGGAAACAGGGAAGGCTGCTGTGGGGAAGCGGGCTGGCGGAGCGCGGGCACTGCAACGGGTACCGGTGCGGCCGCCGCCAGCATCAGACCCATAAAGGCATAAACAAAGGGGGGCCAGTCGTACGACACGCCGTACATGAGGGCGCTGGCGCTATAGGCAATCAGGGCGGCGGCGGTGGCATCGAGCGGCACGGGCTGACGCAGCCGGCGCCACACCTGCACCAAGGGCGCCACCACCACCAGCACAATGCCCAGCACCCCGAAGTAGAACAGCCGGTCGATGTAAAAGCTATGGAAGTGGTGGCCGGTGCCGTCGCGCCACACGGGGGCGTCGGTATCGGTGCTGTAGAACTGCACCGGCAGCTCGAACCCCTTCAGGCGCATGCCCGCAATGATATTCTCCTCGATGAACGGCTGGTACGACTCGAACTGCTCGCGGCGCCACTTGCCGGTACCTTGCTTATCGGAGTTGCGAATGTCGTCGATGCTGTTGCTGAGCTTCTGGAGCACGGCCGGGTTTTCGATGAACGCCGCCGTGCCGCCAACCGTCAGGGCCAGCAGCGGCATGATGAACACGGGCGTCAGCCGCTGCATATTCAGCCGTACACCCTGGGTGCGGCGCAGCAACAGCAGATTCACCAGCAGCCCCAGGCCGCCCGCCAGCCACACGCTGCGGTGCTGCAAAAAGATGACGAGGCCGTAGAGCACAAAAAACATGGCCAGGCGCAACAGCCCGCCGCGGGTGAAATACTGGTTGAGGAAGTACAGGCCCAGCAGCGGCAGCAAAAACGTGGAGTTGGAGCCAAAGCCCCGTTCGTTGTCGAGGAAGGCCGACATGCTCAGCGCTTCGGGGTGAAGCAGCAGTAGGTTCGACATCAGCCCGGCCAGAATCAGCGCCATCAGCAGGCCAAACGGCGGCAGGCCGAAGCGCCGGTGAAAGGCGTACACGGCAAACACATTGAGCAGCACCAGCAGCTTAGCAAACACGTGCGGGTACACCATCCAGCTGCCCCAGCCGCCGTACGACTCCAGGGCCATCAGCCCGATGCTGCCCAGCACGACGAGCAGCCAGGTGCGCATTACAGAATCGAAGTGCTTGTAATACAGTACAGTCAATCCAAAGGTCAGGCCCGTCAGGGCGTAGCTGTAGAGCCCAATCATGGGGTCACCTTCGTCGGCAAAAGCCAGCTCCGTAAAACCCCGGTCGGTGAGTACCACCGCCAGCACCACCACCACATAGCGGAAACGAAGGCTGATTTTCATGGAGATAGGGCGTGAAACGGAGGTTAGGCGGGTACGCGCACTTCGCGGGCTTCCTGGTACACCCGGTGGGTGAGGGCCGCGGTGCGGGCCCACGTGAAGTCATGGCCCCGCCGGTGGCCGGCTTCGCGGAGTTGCCGTTGCAGGGCGGGCTCGGCCAGCAGGCGGCCGAGCTGCTCAGCCAGGTGGGCGGGGCTGTTCGGGTTGAAATAGAGAGCGGCCTCCTGGGCTACTTCGGGGAAGCACGAGGCGTGGCTAAGCACGGCCGGGCAGCCGTGGGCAAAGGCCTCCAGAATGGGAATGCCGAAGCCTTCGTAGTGCGAGGGAAACACGAAAGCCTGGGCCTGCGCGTAGAGGTAGGCCAGCTGCGCTTCGGAAAGCGGCCCGCGCTGCACCACCCGGTCGGCAAGGCCTAGCTGCTCAAGCTGCGCGGTTTCGGCCGGACTGAAAGGCCCCCCACCAGCGCACACCACATACAGCTGAGGATGGTGCGGGCGCAGCAGGGCAAAAGCCTGCAGCAGGCAGTCGAAATTCTTGTAGAACCGCCGGGTGCCAGTGTACAGCAGGTAGTGCTCGGGCACGGCCAAACCGGTGCGGCTGGGCACGGCGGGCGACGTACCGTGCGGCACCACCACTACCTGCTCGGGCTCCACGGGCAGCAGGCGCAGCAAATCGGCACGCGTGTTTTCCGACACCGCAATGATGCGGGTGGCACGGGCGGTTTGGCGGGCCAGGCCGGCTACCGAGGCGTGGGGGTAGTACTCCGGGTAAAGCAGCGGAATCAGGTCGTGCACGGTCATCACAAACGGCCGGTCCCCAATCAGGTCCAGGAAATAATCGGCATCGTTGAGGGTGGGGTGAAACACGTCGAAGTCGCCGCGCTGCAAGGCCCGCACCGCGGCCCACTGGTTGATTTGGCCCGTGAGGCGCCAGGCTTTTTCGGCCAGCCACTGGGGCCGGATGCTGACGTGGCGGGTGTGCTGCCGGTCGTGCAGGTACAGGTTGTTGCTGAGCACGATGGGCAGCTCGCACTGCGTGCCGGACCCGGCATGGCGCAGCAACTCGCTGAAGTACCGCGTGATACCCCCGACGTCTTGCAGCGAAAAGGCGTGATGGTCGTAGAGAATCTTCATGACAGCTCGGGTTCAGCGGGGGTATGTTCGAGCACCCGGGGCCGGCTCGCCGCACTCATAGCCGACACGGCGCCGGCATGGTAAGGCACGGGGGTAGTTGCGGGCACCTCAGCGGCATCGGCCGCACAGGCCGGTTGCGGAAAACGCCGCAGCAGCACGTGTACCAAGCCGGCAGCCCAGCCGCTTTGGGGCAGGCTCAGGCGCGAAAGAATGCGGCCTACCACTTCCTGCAGGCGTGGGGAAGGCAACAGCAGCAAGGCTACTCCTAAGCCTACAGCCCCGGCCACTACCTCCAGGCCAAACACCACCGGCAGCGGCCAGCCCTGGCCGTGGGTGCCGTATGCCACGGCGCCAATGGCCAACGACACCGTAGCGGCAGCCTGCAGCCCCGGCCCGTAGGCCCGCAGAATAGCCCAGGGCGACAAGCCCAACACCCGGCGCATGAGTCCCAAATACAGCAGGGTGCGCACCAACTCGCCCAGCACCACAGCCGCGGCTACGCCCAACAGCCCGTAGCGGCTCAGGCCCACAAACAGGCCCGCCAGCACGGCGGTGTACACCACGTTCAGCAGCAGCTTGCGGCTGAGGGTGGCAGTAGCGTCGCAGACCACGCCGGCAAACATGGTGACCATGCTCAGGCCAAAGGCGGCGCACACGATGCGCAGAATGGGCACCGCCTCCAGCCATTTCGGGCCCAGCATCACCAGCACTACCTCGCGCGCGGCCACCGATACGCCCGCACAAATGGGCATCACCAGCGCCCCGATGAGGACAATGCTGCTCAAGTACACCGTGCCCAGCTTCGTTCGGTCGGTTTGAACCTGGCTGAAGGAAGGAAACACCACTTTGGCTACGCTGCTCGTGAGCAGGTACACCGGCAGGCCTACCAGCATCCAGGCGCGGCTGTAGAGGCCCAAGGCGGCGGCACCCAGCAGGCGGCCAATCAGCAGGGTGTCGAGTGAGCTGGTAAAGAATTCCAGGAAGCTGATGAGCGACATGCGGCTGCCGTAAGACACCAGCGGCCGGTAGGCTTCCCAGCGCAGCAACAGCCGCACCGAGTGGCGCACGGCGCCGTAAGACAGGATGGTGAGCAGCAAGGTTTGGCCCAGTTGCGCCCCCACCAAGGCCCACACCCCGTAGCCCGCGGCAGCCAGCCCAATGCCCAGGACACCGTAGCTCAGCACGAAAGAGGCAACCTCGATGATGGCCAGCGTGCGAAACCGCAGCTGGCGGCGCAGCACGCTCACGGCCGTGGCGTTCAGGCCCGTGAGCAGCAGGCCGCACGCCAGCACGCGCACCACCGGCACCACCGCCGGCTCGTGAAAAAACGGCACGGCCAGCGGCGCGCCCACCATCAGCAAGCCCGCAAACAGCAACGACAGCAGCACCGACGAGGTGAAAGCCACCCGCACGTCGTTGTCGTGCAGCTCGGTTTTCTGAATCAGGGCCTGCTCCATGCCCATCTGGGCAAAGTAGCTGCCGAAACGCAGCACCAGCCCGGCCAGGGCCACCAGCCCAAAGGCCGTGGGCGTGAGCAGCCGCGCCATTACGGCGGTGTAGCCGACCTGCAGAATGGAAGTGGTGATGGTGGCAGCCGTGGTCCATTTGACGCCGTGAACGGTTGCCGCAGTGAGGTTGGCGGAGGAGGCCATGCGTGAGGGGCGCGGGAGGAAGTGGAGAAGAGAAAGGCCTTTCCCTGGCAGGGGTGGGCCTAGCTGTAGCCGTAGGCGTAGGCTTTCTGCTTGTGGCGGTACTCGTAGGTTTTCTCGAAGCGCACGTCGTTGATGATGATGTACACGTGCTTGATTTTTTGCTCCCGGTGCAGCTCGTCGATCTGGCTGAGCAGGGCTTTGTCGGTGTAGTTCTGCCGCACCACGTACACGTTGGCATCGAGGTGGCGCAGCAGCACGAAGTATTCCGACACGTAGCCCACCGGCGGGGTATCGAGCAGCACGTAGTCGTACTCATCGCGCAGGCGCTCCATGAGCGTGGCCATGCGTGGCGACTCCAGCAGCTCGGTGGGGTTGGGCGGCACTTCGCCGCAGAGCAGCACATCCAGCCGCTTCACCGGGCTGGGCCGCAGGCATTCCTCCAGGTTGTTGAGGCCCGCCAGGTAATCGGCCAAACCCGGTGCGGTGGGGTCCAGTTCGAAGTAGCCCGCCACGGTGGGCCGCCGCAGGTCGGTTTCCACCAGGGCCACCCGGCGGCCGGAGTGGGCCAGTTCGGTAGCCAGGTTCACGGCACAGAAGGTTTTGCCTTCGCCCGGCACCGACGACGTGACGCCCAGTACTTTCTTGTCGAGGCCGGCGGAGAGGTACTGCAGGTTCACGCGAATGGAGCGGAACGACTCGGCAATGGGACCTTTGGGCGACGTGAGCATCACCTCCCGGTCGTGCTTGGTGCCGTGGGCCACCACGCCCAGCATCGGAATGTTGGTCACGCGCAGCAGGTCCTCTTTCGAGCGAATGCGCTGGTTGGCTTTTTCCAGCAGCAGCGCCACGCCCGTGGGGCCAAACACGCCGGCCAGCAGCGCAATCAGCATCACAAACAACGGCTTGGGAGCCGATGGACCGCCGCCCGACATGGCAGCGTGGTCGATGACTTTTTTGTCGGTGGCGTTGGTGGCCAGGGCAATGGCGGCTTCGGCGCGCTTCTCAATCAGGAAGTTGTAGTTCTTGTCATTGAAATCCGACTTGGTTTTGAGCACGGCCAGCTGCCGCTCGTTTTCGGGCATGCGGCTCATGTCGCCCCGAATGCGGCTGAGTTGCGTGGTCAGGTCGGCCAGCTGAAAATCCGACGAGCGAATCAGGCTCTTCAGGTTCTGCTCCAGCGACGTTTTCGTGGTACGAATCCGCTCGTCGAGCACCGTTACCAGCGGGTTTCGGTCGCTGGCATTCACCACCAGCCCGGCCTTCTGGTTCGACAAATCGGCCAGCTGCAGGATCAAGCTGCTGAGCACCGGCTCGTTGACGCCCGAGGCCGACAGGGCCGACATGTCGTGGCTGGTGCGCACGGTGTGCAGCAGCGTTTCGTAGAACTTGCGCTGCGACTCAATGCGGGAGCGTTCTACCTCCAGGTTGGAGAGCTGCTGAATGCCCGACGACGACTGCGCGCCCACGTCGACTACGCCCCGGGTGGCCCGGAACGTACTCAGCGCCGCCGCCGACTGCTGCCGGTCGCGGTTCAGCTTGGCTATTTCCCCGTCGAGGAAGCTCACGGTTTTGCTGCCGGTCAGGTTCTTCTCGTGCAGGTCGGCCGAGATGAACACGCTCATGAGCGTATCCAGAAACTGCTCTTCCTTAAGGGGCACAGTGCCCTTGGTGCTCAGCTCGATAATGCGCGACTCGTGGTCGATGGCGCGCACGGCGAGGCGGCCGGCGTAGTCGCCGGTCAGGGTGTTGAGGTCGTTGAGGTTGAAACTGTAGCGCTCCGAGCCATCGGCCGGTACGCCGGGTTCGGGCAATAGCGTCACGCTCAGCAAGGGGTGGTGGAGCGGCTCGCCGGCCTTCACCACTTGGTCGAGATTGAAGTCGAGCACTTCCCGCACCATCTCGCCGGTGGGCAGGCTGCTGAGGGTGGCTTTCTTGCCTTTGGCCGTGAGGCGGTAGCGGCCATCGGGCAGCACTTCTACCTGCACGCGGGTGCCGCTGAGCTGGGGAGCGGCCATGTCGGGCACTACCCGAAATGGCACCGAGCCGGTCGGCCGCTCGCGCACCTGCAGGTCGCGCAGCTGGTTGAGCCAGGTATTGGGCACGGCGTAGTAGCTCACCATAAACTGGGGCAGCCGCTGCAGGGCCTGCTTCACCATGCCGCCCGACTTAATGAGCCCAATTTCGTCTTCCATTTTGATGCCGCGGTCCTTCACCTCCAGCAGGTTGAGCAGTTCCTGCGCCCGTTTCGAGCCGCTGCTTTGGTTGCCCAGCAGCATCGTCGACTGGAAGTCGTACACCGGGGCCTTCACTTTCAGGTACAGAAACGCCAGCGTGCCCGCTACTACTAGGCTGGCCACATACAGCGGCCAACGGGCCCGCAACCGAAAAAACAGCAGACTCAGGTCAAGCTCGTCGGAATTCATAGCGCGTGGTTCCATGCCGGGGAAGTGGTGAAATTGCGGTGGGGCCGAAAGCGGCACCCGGAGCGGTGGAAAAAGAGCAGCGGTACTACAGCACTTTGATGTAGTTGAGAATCAATACGACAGCAGAAATGCCCGCGAAGACCAAGCCCAGGTTGGCCGCGTTGCCGCGGGAAGTCCGGGCTTTCATGGGCTCCACGTACAGGGCGTCGTTGGGCAGCAGGTAGTAGTTGGGCGAAGCCAGCAGGGCGGGGCTGGTGAGGTCCAGCAGGGTTACTTCCGAGCCGCTGGCCGTCTGCCGGATCAGCTTCACGTTGCGGCGGTTGCCAAACTCGGTCAGGTCGCCGGCCATGCCCAACGCTTCGAGTAGGCTGGCCTGGCCGCTGTACACGAAGTAGCGGCCGGGGTTTCGCACCTCGCCCAACACGGTAATCTTGAAGGATAGAAGCTTAACGAGCACGTTGGCATCCCGCACGAACCGGTTCACTTGCTGTTGAATAATAGCCTGGGTTTCGTCTACTGTCAGGCCCTGCACCTTCACTTTGCCCACGGTGGGCAGGTTTATCTGCCCTTGCGCGTCAATGTTGTAGCCCGCCAGGAACATGTTTCCCGGGTCGCCGGAAAACATGGCCCGCGTGTCCACCACGTTGAAAATATCGTTGAGCGTGGGCTGGGCACTTTGCACCCGCACCGACACCACGTCGTTGGGCTGCAGGCGGTACGGCTGAACCGCGTTGGGCACCGCCACCGCCGCTCGGGTCGAATACTCCGAGCTTTGGAGGTAAGGGAGGTTGCGCTGAGACACGCAGCCGCCCAGCAATGCACCTGCCAGCAGGTACAGGCAAAAGCGTAGGAACGTCATATTGGTGGAGAATATGCGTGGCCGCTTAGCTGGCTCGCGACGCTTGTGGCGCAGGCAAACGCGAGAAAGTAAACGGAACGGGAGAACGGGTTAAAAGAGTCTTGATAGAATCTTTCTCTAAAACTATAGGACTTAATCTAAGAAGTCAAGCTTAACTTAAATTATTTCCATAATAATTTGTAATCATCCTTGCTATCAAGGTTTCCTACTTTTACCCTGGGTTTAGCTACGGTCGGTTTGCAGCCGTACTGTTTACCTTCGACATCAGAATTACTGCTGGCATGAAGATTCTATTGGTAGAAGACGAGCCCAAAGTGGCGGCCTTCCTGCACAAAGGCCTCACCGAACAAACCCACAGCGTCGACATTGCCTCCGATGGCTTGTTGGGGCGTCGGCTGGCCTTGGCCAATTCCTACGACCTGATCATCCTCGACCAGCTGCTGCCTGGCCTGAGCGGCCTGGAGGTGTGCCGCGAGGTACGCTCCCACGACCAGGGCGTGCCCATTCTCATGCTCACGGCCCTGGGCGAAACCGACGATAAAATCCGGGGCCTCGACGCCGGGGCCGACGATTACCTGGTCAAGCCATTCGCGTTTCAGGAGTTGCTGGCCCGCATCCGCGCTTTGTCGCGCCGCCGCCAGGAAGCTCCCAACGCCCAGCCCGCCCTGCGCCTCGCCGACCTTACCCTCGACCCGCTGAGCAAAATGGTAACCCGGGCCGGACAACCGGTGCAGCTCACCGCCCGCGAGTTTGCGCTGCTGCATTACCTCTTGCGCAACCAAGGCCGTGTGGTGTCGCGCGTCGATATTCTGGAGCACGTATGGGAAACCTCCTTCGACACGGGTTCTAATGTGATTGATGTGTACATCAACTTCCTTCGAAAAAAAGTCGACAAAGGCTTCAACCCCAAGCTTATCCACACCCTGGTGGGCATGGGCTACGTGCTGAAGGAGGGCGACTGATCGGCTCAGCTCAGAACCAGTGCGGCCGGTGCTGGCTCCAGCATGAGGGCCAGCTGCTGCTCCAGCGCCTGTAGATCAACCGTCATGTCCTGGGCCATATTGGTCCAGTGGTCGGTGGCTTCGCCCAAGCTGTAGTCCACCAGGTAGCGGTAGTCGAAGCCCAGGGCTGTACACATATAGTAGTAGTAGTTGGGCGTGTAGCCGTTGGCGAAGAACTCCAGCACCCGCGTGCCCGCGCCGCACCACAGCAAGTTCGTCAGGGCCGCGCCGTGCGGCGTTACGATAACGCCGGCCTCCCGAAACAGCTGCATCTGCTCGGCCAGCGGGTAGGGGCGGTCCTCGATGATGTCGAAGCCATAGGCCTGGAGCAGCTGGCACACAGCGGCTTCGTTGAGCACCCGGCGGCGACCTTTGCGCGAAAGGTAGATGCGCCTTGTGCCCGGAGTGTCGGCCTCACCGGCGGGCCGAAACCGGTTCCGCAGCAGCGCCAGGTCGCCCGCACCCGACGACCAGCTTTGCTGGCTGTTGGCCAGCAGCAGGCAATCGGCCTGAATGGCAGTGCCCCAGAGCGGCGCGGTATCCACGATGGCGCTGGCCGGAATGCCCAGCCGGGCCAGGAATTCCCGCTCAAACGGCGTGTGCAGCAGCGGGTAGCAAACGGTGGCTTCCTGCCAGATGCCCGCCCCGAGCACGTGCTCGATTCGGCACAGCTTGGCCACCACAAACGTGATGTAGTCATAGTAGCTGGCCCAGAAATGCGGCCACGGCGCTACCACCAGCGGGTATCTGCGGCGGCGCAGCTTCACCGGCGAATCCAGCAGGCCCGCCGAGGCCGAGAAGTCGACATCGAGCAGCCGGCGGCGGTTGACGAGGGCGCCCCCCGACCGGCAGACCGAAAGCGTACCTGCGCCGCCGCCCGCAGGTACCTGCCACACGCACTCGGGCTCAAACACGCGCGTTTCGGCGGGGTGCGCTACCGGCCCGCCGTTGGCCGCCGCCTGGCCGGGCATGGGTACCGGTGGGCTCTGGTGCTGGTACACGGTGTAGGGAGCCAGCCATTCGAAGCTCGACGATTGGCTCAGCGGAGCGCGCCACACCGTGCCCGATGCCGTAAGTGCGGCCTGTTTCAGCAGTTGCTTGGAGGTGCCAAGGAGGTGGGACGTTTGCATAACCGAGGACTACCTGATCAGGAGCGTGCAAGGCGCAACTCCTGAAATTTGTCTATACCCTATTTATTTTTGGAATATACATAGTGAAAGGCGTTTGCCAAATGGGTGCAGTAATTTTCCGGCGGCCTGCGCCTGATTGGTTCGGCAGGCGCACCTCGTTCAGCTACCCCCGCCCGCATGTCCATTCGCCTCCGGTTAGCGCTGCAGTTTGCCGCCATTGTGGCCGTCACGCTGCTGCTGTTTTCGCTGCTGATTTATTACTTCACGGCCCGCACGCGCAGCGAAGTGTTCGAGCGCACCCTGCGCAACCGCGCGCTGGTGGTGGCGCACGTTTACTTCGACGCCGCCCAGCCCCAGTCCGACGAACGGCACCGCGCCGCTTACCGCCGCTACCTGCGCCAGTTCTACCGCACCCTGCCCGACGAAGAAGTGCGCATTTACAATGCGCAGGGGCGCATTGTTTTTCGGGAAGGACTGCGCACCAACCGCGCCGTGCCCAAAAAGTGGCTGGCCGGCGGCGACGAGAACCTGGTGAAAGAGCATCCCAACTGGGCCTATACCGTAGGCCTGCGCTATCGGGTGCCCGACCGCGGGCAGTTCCTAGTTACGGCGTGGTCGGTAGATGCCGACAGCCAGCAGAAACTGCGCAGCCTGCGGGGTATTCTGCTGCTGGGGCTGCTCACGTCGTTGGTGCTGGCTGGTGTGGGCGGCTGGGTGTTTGCCGGGCAGGCGCTGCGGCCCATGCGCCAGATTGTGCGCGAAGTCAGCAGCATTTCGGCTTCGGACCTGCACCGCCGCCTCTCCCGCGCCGACGGGCATGACGAGGTGTCGCAGCTGGCGCTGACGTTCAACCGCCTACTCGACCGCCTGGAAACCGCCTTCGTGGGGCAACGTACCTTCGTGCGCGACGCGTCGCACGAGCTGCGCACGCCGCTCACCGTCATCATTGGCGAGCTGGAAGTGGCGCTGCTACAGCCCCGTAGCTCAACCGAGTACCACCGCGTGCTGCAAAGCACCCTCGATGCGGCCCGCCTGCTCAAAGACCTCACCAACGGCCTGCTTCAGATAGCCCGCGCCTCCGACGACCCTTCGCAGGTGCCGCTGAGCGTGCTGCACCTCGATGAGCTGCTGCTCCAGGCGCACGAAGAAGTACAGCGGCGGCACCCGACCTACCGCATCGACCTGGAGTTTCAGCTGGCCCCCGATGCCGAGCCCGTGGTGCACGGCAACGAGGCCCTGCTGTTGGTAGCGGTGCTCAACGTGCTCGAAAACGCCTGCAAGTTTTCGCAGGGGGCGGCGCGGCCCGTGCTGGCAACGCTGGTAACCGAGCGCCGACTAGTGCGGTTGGAAGTGCGCGACTGGGGCGTGGGCATGGCCGAAGCCGACCGCCTGCAGGTATTCGTGCCCTTCTTCCGCGCCGATAACGCCCGCGGAGTGCCGGGTCACGGCATCGGGTTGCCGCTCACCCACAAGATTATGGAGCTGCACGGCGGCGCGGTGCGCGTGGCCAGTACCCTCGGCGAGGGCACCCAGGTACAGCTGGAATTTCCGCGTCGGGGGTAACAGAAGAGTTCAGCCGGGCACCGGTTAAAGGCGCCAGGCCTTTTTAATTGCCTTTTAATACGGGTTTAACGTCCTCTTAAGACGGGCACCGGACCTTTGCGCAGTAACGTCCGAACATGCGGCCTTGCGCGACTGCGTCAAGGGGTGGTTCGGGTACTTCGCCGATACTCCTTCCTATGTCCACTCAATCTGTTCTTACCCCTCCGCCGCCCCCGGTTAGCCAAGGGGCACACGAGGCGCCGCAGCCGCTAAAGCTTTCGTACCGCAACTCGCTGAGCAAAGACTTGCCCTCGGGCTTGGTAGTGTTTCTGGTGGCGCTGCCTCTGTGCCTGGGCATTTCGCTAGCCTCCGGGGCGCCGCTGCTTTCCGGCCTTATTGCCGGCATCGTGGGCGGGGTAGTGGTGAGCTGGCTGAGCGGTTCGCAGCTAAGCGTGAGCGGACCCGCCGCGGGCCTCACTACCATTGTGCTGGGCGGCATCAGCAGCATGGGCAGCTACCAGGGCTTCTTGGTGGCCGTGGTGCTGGCCGGTGCCATTCAGGCGCTGATGGGCGCCCTCAAGGCCGGCGTCATTGGCATGTACTTCCCCACGTCGGTTATCCGGGGCATGCTGGCTGCTATCGGCTTGATTCTGATTCTGAAGCAGATTCCGCACTTTCTGGGCGGCGACTCGGACTTCTTTGAAGACCTGAACTTCTTCCAGTCCGACGGGCTGAACACGTTCAGCGAAATCGGGCGGGCCATGGAGCAGCTGCAGCCGGGCGCCCTCGTCATCGGCGTGGTGTCGCTGCTGATTCTGCTGGTGTGGGAGCGGCCGTTTATCCGCCGCAACCGGGTGCTGCAGCTGGTGCCGGGTGCGCTGATTGTGGTGCTGGTAGCTATTGCCTTGAACCTCGCGTTCGACGCCCTGCAGCCCGGCTGGCGCGTGGCCAATACGCACCTGGTGCGCCTGCCCCAAATCAGGAGCCTGCAGGACGTTGCCGGCCTGCTCACCTTCCCCGACTGGAGCGTGCTGAGCAGTTCGAAAGTGTACGTACTGGCCCTCACCATTGCCATTGTCGCCTCGCTGGAGTCGCTGCTGAGCGTGGAAGCCGTCGACAAGCTCGACCCGCACAAGCGCCGCACCCCGCCCAACCGCGAGCTGATGGCCCAGGGCGCGGGCAACTTTATATCGGGCATGCTGGGCGGCCTGCCGCTCACGGCCGTTATCGTGCGTTCATCGGCCAACATCAACGCCGGTGGCCAAACGCGCCTGTCAGCTTTCTCGCACGGCTTGCTGCTGCTGATGGCCGTGCTGTTTTTGAGCCAAGTGCTAAACCTGATTCCGCTGTCGGCCTTGGCAGCCGTGCTGCTGACGGTGGGCTACAAACTCACCAAGCCGGCCCTCTACCGCACCCAGTGGAAACTCGGCTGGGCGCAGTTTCTGCCCTTCATCGTCACGGTGGTGGTCATCCTGTTCACCGACCTGCTCAAGGGCGTGGGCGTGGGCTTGGTGCTGGCCATGTTCTACATTCTGAAAGCCAACGCCGAGTCGGCCTTCTTCTTCCACCACGAGCCCAGCTTCCAGCCCCACACGGTGCACCTGAAGTTGTCGGAGCACGTGTCGTTCCTGAACAAAGCCGCCATTGCCACCACCCTCGACCGCATCAAGGCCGGCACCCACCTCATTCTCGACGGCACCGACTCGGTAGCCATTGATTACGACGTGCTCGAAGCCATTGAAAACTTCCGCCAAAGCGCCGCCGAGCGCGGCGTGGAGCTGGAGTTGCGCAACATTCCGCAAGTGGAGGCGCTCGGTCACTAGCAACGGCGTATAAGGGAGAGTTGAGCTAGTTTTGAAGCGTCCACAACCAATCGTGGCGCTTTGCGCTTAGTCTCCCGACCACAATTTTTCCCTCAACCGACAACCCCTCGTTACAAATGGAACACGGAATGCAGCGAATTCTGGAAGGTAACCGCCAATGGGTGGAGTCCCAGCGCGCCAAAGACCCCCAGTATTTCGAACGCCTGGCCCAGGGCCAGAAACCCCGTTACCTGTTCATCGGCTGCTCCGACTCGCGCGTGCCCGGCTCGGCCATCACCGGCACCGGCCCCGGCGAAATGTTTACCCACCGCAACATTGCCAACATGGTAGTGCACACCGACATGAACATGCTGTCGGTGCTGCAGTACGCGGTGGAAGTGCTGGGCGTGGAAGACGTGATGGTGGTGGGCCACTACGGCTGCGGCGGTGTGGCGGCGGCGGCTTCCAACAAGCAGCACGGCCTGATTGACAACTGGCTCATCAACATCCGCGACGTAATCCGCATTCACGAAACCGAGCTGCTGCGCATTGCCGACGAGGACGCGCGCCTGCGCCGTCTCGTGGAGCTGAACGTGATTGAGCAGGTGCGCAACCTGGCCAAAACCAACATCATTCAGAACGCCCGCCGCAGCAACAAGCCCATTAAGCTGCACGGTTTGGTATACGACCTGCGCGAAGGCCTGCTGAAAGACCTGCAGGTGGAAACCGAGAACTTCGACGCGCTCAGCCACATCTACGCCGTAGAAGAGCCGGCTCCCACGCCGGGCACGCAGCTGCTGATGGACCAGCTGGAAAAGTTGCAGAACAAGCACGCGCACCACGAGCACAACCCTGCTGCGGCAACCGCCCCGGCTGAAGCGTCCGAAGAAGAGAAAGGCGAAAAAAACGCCAAAGCCTTGCGCCGCGTCTAGCGCAGGCGGCTTTTGTACGGATTGGGGCGGTTCCATAGCTCTCCGACCCAATCTCAGAAACCTCCGGTGCCCCTGGCCCGGAGGTTTTTTTGTGCCGCTGCGGCTGCTGAAAATGGCAAGTCACAAAACACCTGCGTCGCAAGCAAAGCAGGTCCTGGGAGCAAACCTTCTACGCGCAGGTATTCCTACTCTATCTTGGTGCGCCAATTTTTTAGGTTCCACCGATGAAGACAGTTGCGTGCCACTTATGGCTCCTGCATGTGCTCCTGCTGGCGTTATTGCTGACCGCTTGCCAAGGCAGAGCCAACGCGCCGCAGGCCGCGCCGGGGCCACTGCCCATCCTTTCGTTTTCAGCTGTCCTCGACCAGCAAATCCGTGAGGCCATGCAGCAGGCCCGCCCCACCATAGAAGCCGCTGCCGCGCACGACCCCAATGCCGAGGCCTGGCAGCGCTGCGACTTTGCCACCGTGCTCAACGACACCTTGCACTTCGACCCGGCCGAGCACACCGACTTGCGCACGGCACCGTTCGGGCAGTGGAGCCCCTGGCTGACAGACTACTGCCTGCTGCACGAATTCCTGGTCGATTCGACCAGCTTGGCCAAAGCGGGCGAGGGCACCTACGCCCGGCCCGTGCGCCTGCCCACCCGCACCGGTCGGCAGCTCTACTTGGCCGGCACCGAGCTGCTGGTGCTGCTGGAGTTTCGCCCCGGCGCCTTCCGCGGCATGGCCCTGGCCGCGCACAATACCTTCGGCGGCCTTACCCACCACTTCTACCCGCACCCCGAGGCCGAGCTGCTGGTTCTCACGGCCGTGCGCGGCGACATGGGCGCGGGCCGGGGTGCCAGCGGCGAAGCCATTACCGATTTGCAGGTGTACGACCTACGCCACAACCAATGGCTGCTGAATACACCCGTGGGGCGCTACGAAACGCACTTTGGTTACACCAACGACAACGGCGAAGACTCGCCCTCCGAGGAGCTGGACGTCCAGCGGCAGTACAAAGTGCTCGATCGGGGCCGTACCATTTGGCTCGGTGCCTATACGGTGCAGGGCAACGCTCCCGACACGGCCCGCGTGCAGCCCCAGCTGCCACCTGACTTGCTCGGCGACGCCGCCGATACCACCGGGCAGCTGCCGGCGGGTACCTACCGGCTGCAACAGGGCCAGTACCGACGCGTGGGTGACTGATAAGGCTGCGGCTACGCCGTCGTATCTTTCCGCTTTGCGGGCACGCCAAGTTGACCAACGCACCCGCTTTTCGCCTGATTCACCGCGGTATGAAACGCTTTTCGGTTGCGCTGCTGCTTTTGCTGACTTGCATGCTAACGGCCTTTCCCAGCCTGGCGCAGGGCTCTGCCGGGGCCGCAAGCGGCATGCAAACGCTGAAAAACTACGCCCCGTTTCTGGCCGTGCTCATTCCCTTGGCCGCCTACCTCACGGCCATGTACAAGGACTGGCGCTCGGCCCAGGGCACGCTCAACAAAGCCTTCCAGGGCGACAACGACGCGGTGGTATACATGACCCACCAAGTGCAGCACAACGAGTGGAAGCGCCGCATGAAGCGCCACCCCGGTTTCCGGCGCGAGGTCATCACGGCCCTGTGCCTGGCGTGGTCGGTGCAGCCCGCCGACTACATTCGCGCCCTGCTCTTCGACGCGCTGCTGTGTGTGCGCCAGCAAGGCTACGGCGCCGAAACCCTGCAGGTGCTCGACCGGCTGCTGCGCCAATACGAGCAATACTGCACCCGCTTCTGCGCCACCGGTTTCACCCCCGTCATCGACGACATGACCACGCTGCGGCACGCGCTGGCCGAGCCACTGCCAGCGGCGCAACGCAAGCGGTAGCGCGCCCTACGAGGCCATCAGATACTGCTCCATGGCGGCCACGGTTTCCATGGGCGCGCTCAGGTTGGGGCAATGCCCCGAGGCATTCAGCGTCACCAGGGTGGCGTCGCGCAGGTGCTGGCGCAGGTATTCGCCCACTTCGGGCGGGGCAATCATGTCGCGGTGGCACTGCAGAATCAAGGCCGGGGTGCGCAGCCGCGGCAGGTCGCTGCGGTTGTCGGAGAGGAACGTAACGCGGGCAAACTGCCGGGCAATGGTGGGGTCGGTGCGGCAGAAGCTCTCGGCCAGTTCGGCCCCCAGCGACGGTTCTTCGGGGTTGCCCATGATGAGGGGCGCCACCGTTTCTGCCCAATGCGGGTAGTCGGCGTCCATCAGGGCCAGCAGCTCTTCCAGGTCTTTGCGCTCGAAGCCACCCACGTACCCGCCGTCGTTGATGTAGCAGGGCGAGGGGGTGATGAGCACGAGGTGCGCAAAACGGCGGGGCTCCTGCATGGCGGCCAGCATGCCAATCATAGCGCCCACGGAGTGCCCCACAAAAACGACGTTGGCGAGGTCGAGGCGGCGGCAGATTTCCAGCAGGTCGTCGGCGTAGCCTTCCAGCTGGCTGTACTTGATGGGGCTATAGGCGCGCAGGTCGGAGTCGCCAGCACCCACGTGGTCGTAGAGCACCACGCGGTGCGTGGCCAGAAAGCCAGGGGTAATGTAGCGCCACACGTTTTGGTCGCAGCCGAAGCCGTGGCTGAAAATCATGGCTTGGTCGCCCTGGCCAATTACCTTGACGTTGTTGCGTTCTAGGATATCCATGATGCGGAGGTAGATAAGCTGTATATTGTTCTTGATTAATATAAGGTTTCTGGTTGGGAATGTAGTTCCGTAAATAGATTGGCTTGTGCAAAACACACTGTAAAGGATGGCTATTCTGGAAGACATTGCGAAGAAGTTGCAGCAGCAGCCAGAGCGACTCGGTATTATACTGCACCCGCCCGCTAGCAAGGAGGAAATCGGGCAACTGTAACATGCTTTGGGCCGGCCGCTGCCGCCCGATATTGCGGCGTTCTACCGGTTCTGCAACGGATTTGAGACGGATGACGCGCTGTTTAAACTCAAATCGATTGACTGGATATTGGAATTCAGCAGCCGGTTAGCGGAGCCGCGGTTTGAGCTGGCGGATTACATGGTTTCCTCCGACGTGTGGGAAGTTGTACTGCATCCTACTGACGTGGCAAGCTACAGTATCGTCAATGCCAATCACGGCTCCGATATAGAGGTCGTGCTAACTACTTCCTTGTTTGATTTTATTAGCAGGTACTTGGATATGGAAGGGCATTACGACCTCTATCAGTGGTACGAGGTTGAAAAGAGTAGAAGCGTATAGCTGCTGCTGGTTTTTGGGTTCAACTTCTGCAGCTAGCCCCGACTTTTTCCCGCGTTATCTTTGTTGATTCCCCGGCTGCCGACGCTTCTGTCGGCGGCCTGAATCAGAAGCCGAGAGAAGTGAAAGTCTGCATTGCCGAAAAACCCAGCGTCGCCCGTGAAATTGCCAACGTGCTCGGCGCCCGCCTGCGCATGGACGGCTACTTCGAGGGCAACGGCTACCAGGTGACCTGGACCTTTGGGCACTTTTGCACCCTGAAAGAGCCCCAGGATTACCAGCCCGAGTGGAAACGCTGGAGCATTCACGACCTGCCCATGCTGCCCGAGCAGTTCGGCATCAAGTTGATGCAGGACGACGGCGTGAAAAAGCAGTTCAACACCATCAAGCGCCTGCTGGCCGAGGCCGACGAAGTCATCAACTGCGGCGACGCCGGGCAGGAAGGGGAAGTCATTCAGCGCTGGGTGCTGACGGAGGCCAAATACCGCAAGCCCTTCAAGCGCCTCTGGATTTCGTCGCTCACCGAAGAAGCCATCCGGCAGGGCTTCGCCAACCTGCGCGAGGGCAGCGAATTCGACCGCCTGTACATGGCCGGCAAGAGCCGCGCCATCGGCGACTGGCTGCTGGGGCTGAACGCCACGCGCCTGTTCACGCTCAAATACGCTTCGGGCCGGGGGCAGGTGCTCAGCCTGGGCCGCGTGCAAACGCCCACGCTGGCCTTGCTGGTCGATAGGTACCACGAAATCCAGAACTTCAAGCCCGAGCCCTATTGGGTGCTGCGCACCGAGTACCGCGGCACCATGTTCAGCCACGTGGCGCCGCCCAAAAAAGGCAAGGCCGAAGACGACGAGCCCGACGAGAAGGCCCGCCTGAAAGCCCGCGGCTACTTTGTGAGCCAGGAAGAAGCCGATGCGGCCATGGCCGCCGTGAAAGACGCGCCGCTGACCGTGACGGGCGTTGAAATCAAGAAGGCGCTGGAGTCGCCGCCCTCGTTGTTTGACCTGACTTCCTTGCAGGTGCAGTGCAACAACCAGTTGGGCCTCTCGGCCGAAGACACGCTCAAAACCGTGCAGGGGCTCTACGAGAAGAAAGTCGTCAGCTACCCGCGCGTGGATACCACCTTCCTGCCCGACGACCAGTACCCCAAGATTCCCGGCATCCTACAGGGTTTGAGTGCCTACCACAGCCTCACGCAGCCGCTGCTGGCCGCCAAAATCAAGAAGTCGGGCAAGGTCTTCAACAACAACAAAGTCACCGACCACCACGCCATCATCCCGACGGGCGCGGCGGCGCAGGGCCTCGGCGGCACCGAGCACGCGGTGTACGACATAATCGTGCGCCGCTTCCTGGCCGCGTTTTACCCCGACTGCGAAGTCTCGAACACGACCGTGACGGCCGAAGCGGCCGGGCACCCGTTTCGGGTGCGCGGCCGGCAGATCCTGTCGCCCGGCTGGCGCGTGGTGTACGGCGACCCCACGCAGCAGCAGGCGCCCAGCACGGCCAAGCCCGGCGAGGGCGACGACGATGTGGTGAATACCGTGCTGCCCGCGTTTGAGAAAGGCGAAAGCGGCCCGCACAAGCCCCGCCTCGACCAGAAAGTAACCCAGCCGCCGCGCGAATATACCGAGGCCATGCTGCTGCGCGGCATGGAAACCGCCGGCCGCAACGTGGACGACGAAGAGCTGCGCCAGGCCATGAAGGAAAACGGCATCGGCCGGCCCTCTACGCGCGCGGCCATCATCGAAACCTTGTTTAAGCGCGGCTACATCCAGCGCGAAAAAAAACGCATCGTGCCCACGCCCACCGGCGTCGAGCTGATTGGCCTGATTCGGAACCCCACGCTGAAATCGGCGGAGCTGACGGGGCAGTGGGAGCGGAAGCTGCGCCAGATTGAGGGGGGCAACCTGGAGCCCGATGTGTTTCTGGACGAGCTGAAAGGCTTGGTGCGCGAAATGGTGCTGGAAGTGAAGCAGGACCGCTCGCGCATGATGGCCCCGCCGCCCACCACCTCGGAAGTAGCGTCGTCGGCCGCGAAAAACGGCGGGAGTAAGGCCGCACCAGTCAAGCCTGCGGCACCCAGCGGCCCATTGCCCGATGGCGCGTTGGGCGCTTGTCCGGCCTGCAAGCAGGGCCACATCCTGAAAGGCAAAACCGCCTTCGGCTGCTCGCGCTGGAAAGACGGCTGCGGGTTCCGTCTCGCGCCGGTGGTGGAGGGCAAGAAGCTGACCGACACGCAGGTGAAGGCGCTGCTGAGCAAGGGCCGCACGCCCGTCATGAAGGGCTTCATCGACGACCTCGGAGCCAAGTTCGACGCCGCCATCGGCCTAAATGCCCAGCACCAGCCCGAGCTGTTGCGCGCCGCCGAAAGCAAGCCCGCTTCGGAAGACAAGCCGCAGCAGATTCCCTGCCCGGTGTGCCGCCTGGGCACCATGCTCAAGGGCAAAACCGCCTGGGGCTGCTCGCGCTTCCGCGAAGACTGCCAGTTTCGGGTACCGCTGGAACTGTGCGGCCGCCTGCTCACCGACGCCCAAGTAGCCAAGCTGCTGCGCCGCGGCAAGTCCGACGTGATTCGCGGCTTCACCTCGCAGCGCACCGGCCAGAAGTTCGAGGCCGCGCTGGAAATTTCGGCCGAAGGCGAAGTAAAGTTTGTGTTTGAGAAGAAGTAACCCAATGGGAAAACAGCATCAATCCCGAAAAGCAGCAACCAAACCAGCGCCTCCTGTAGCCCAGCCCAACGCGCTATTTAAAGCCCGCCTGCTGGGTTACCTCGTGGGCATTGTGCCACTGCTGGCGCTGCTGTTGCTGTTTCGGCAGGTGCTGCCGAGCACGGTGGCGTTGGTGCTGGTCATGCTCGGTACGTTTGCCTCGGTGGTGGTGCAGCAGCGCGTGCGGCTGCGGTTTCCGTACGATTTCAAGCGGCGCGAAGAATGGTGGGCGCTGGGTGCGTACACGCTGGTGGTGCTGGTGGTGACGGTGGCGTTTTTCGCCTTGCAGCGTTGAGGCACCGGCTCATTTCAGAACAGCAGCAGGCCTCCGTTATCGTCGCGTGGAAGGCAAACCCGGGGGGCATGCTAATATGATGATGGTTTGGGCGTTGAGCGCGCAGAGCCGGTAAAAAGTCTGCGAAAGAAGCAACGGTAGCCGGTTCGGGCGCATCTAGGCGGTCAAACGCACTTGTCTGACCGCTATGAAACCACTTTTGCTGGGTAGTCTGCTGCTGATCGGCGGAACTACATTTGCCCAATCCACCGCCACCTACCAAGGCTTGCCCGTCATCAAGGCGCACGAGTTGCGGGCCGATTACCGGCTGGGCCGCGAATGGGTGAAAGGCAACTGGCGCATTGCCCCCGAAGCCAGCCCCGATGTGCTCATCCTGCCCTTGCACACGGCCAAGGAAACCCTCGTGTTCCGCACCGACCACGACTCCATTCGCTACACGCTGGCACCCGGCAACACCCAGCGCTTCTACGTGCTGCTCGACGACGGCCGCTACGCCCTGACGGAGCTGCGCGCCACCGCCTTCACCGCCGAGCCCCTGCGCTTCGATACCAAGGCTCCAGCCGCCGCTTTTCCGATGCAGTACGAAGCCGGCCGCAACAACGCCTACCTCGCGCAGCTGCGCCAGCAGTACCACCTCGACGCTGTGGTGCAAGGCGCCCGCAACGATACCGAGCGGGCCTTGCGCCTGCTGCACTGGGTGCACCAGCAGTGGGACCACAACGGCGAAAACCAGCCCACCAAGAGCGATGCGCTTTCCATTCTGGAAGAAGTGAAGCAGGGCAAGCAGTTTCGCTGCGTGGAGTACGGCATCGTGGCCACCTCCTGCCTGAACGCCTTCGGGCTGAAGTCGCGGGTGCTGGGCCTGAAAACCAAAGACGTGGAAACCACCGAAAGCGGAGCCGGACACGTGCTGCTGGAAACCTGGCTGCCCGACCTGCAGAAGTGGGTGCTGCTCGACGGGCAGTGGGACGTAATGCCGGTGCTAAAGGGCAAGCCGCTCAACGCGGTGGAATTTCAGCAGGCCATTGTCAGCAACTACAAAGACCTGGAAATCAGCAGCCTCTCGGGCGCCAGCAAAATGGCCTATGTCAGCTGGATTACGCCCTACCTGTACTACCTGGACGTGAAGTTCGACAACCGCGAAGGCGTGGGGCTGGAACGGGCCAAGGTGAACGGCAAAAGCAGCCTGATGCTGGTGCCCGCCGGTGCCAAGGAGCCTACCGTCTTTCAGGTGAAGAATCCCATCACTTACTGCCACTACACCCATTCGGTGGCGGCTTTCTACGCCAAGCCGGAATAAGCACCGGCCTGGGCCAGTGGGCCCATAGCTTGGTTGAGACACCCGTTTGATGCGCGCTGCGTATCGAACGGGTGTACTTTTTTCACCGCCTATGCCTCCGCAACTCGGTAAACTTCTTGTGCTCCTTGGCCTGGGCATCGTCATTCTGGGCGCCGTCATCTGGCTGGGCGGCGGCAGCCTGCTGAGTTGGTTTGGCCGCCTGCCCGGCCACATCCGCATCGAGCGGCCCGGCTTTCGTTTCTACGCGCCCATCGTGTCGATGCTGCTGGTGAGCTTGCTGCTGAGCGCGGTGCTCTGGCTGGTTCGGCGGCTGGGTGGCTAGGGCTGGTCTGCCGCTGGAAAACAATTGGCAATACCATACCGAAAAGTAGCTAGCCCCCACTGCGCCTAGCCGCAGTAGTGGGTGGGGTGATGGTAAAATGATAGGGGCACGAAATTATTCTCCCCCGATGATGTAGTTGTGCCTTTTTCGGGAGTGGCCTACCTTTTCGACAGGCGTTGCACAAAGCGCGCAGGCCCGGCAATGCGGCCCGTTCCGCAGTGCAGGTTTTTATTCCATTAGGCGGCCGTCGATGATGATGAAGCTTTTTGCCTGGATAGGTGTGATGTTGATGGCCTTGAGCGCACGGGCGCAGGGCCAATGGGATTGGGCGCAGCGCCTGCCGTTGGTGAACACGGCGGTAGCGGCCGGCCCGGCCGGGCGGGTGTACGTGAGCGGTTCGTTCAGCGGCTTGGTGGTCATTGGCGGAACCCGGTACGCGGCCGTTGGCACCGAAGACGGCTTTATAGGTTGTTTCACCAGTGCCGGCGTGTTGCAGTGGAGCCAGCAACTGAGCAGTCAGCCCTACTATCCGCAGACGCAACCACAGTCTGCATCTCCCACCGACATTGCCGCCGATGCCGCGGGCAACAGCTACGTGACCGGGGCCTTTACGGGGCGCATCAGTTTCCCCAATGCCACGGTTACGGCCCCGATGGGCTGGAATGGGCTCTTCACGGCCAAGTATTCGCCCGCCGGAGCACTGCAGTGGATTCGAGCGGGCGGCTGCCCGAGCTACGCCAGCAAGCCCGGGGCAATAGCCGTCGATGCAGCGGGCAATAGCTACATAGCCGGCGGCGTAACGTCGCCGGCCGTATTCGATCAGGTAAGCAAGTCGTTTGCCGGCAAATACCAAGTGTTTGTGGCCAGCTACTCCACCACCGGAGCCATTCGGTGGCTCACTACGGGAAGCGGACAGTCCAACACTAACCTCGCCCAGGACGTTGCCGCCGATGGCCACGGTGGCGTATACGTGGTGGGGAGTTACTACAGCGAGCTGACGCTGGGCGCAACGGTATTACCCGCCAACAGCAGCAACGGCACGCAGTACCCCAACCAATTGATTGCGCAACTTCGCGGCTCGACCGGGCAGGTAGTGTGGGCCCGGTGGGCCGGTGGCCCGGGTTCGTACGTGTTGGGCGAAGGCATTTCGGTAGATGATGCGGGCAATACCTGCGTGGCAGGGCGATATAGCGGCGCCCCCGCGTTTGGGCTGGGTACCAACGGGCTTCCGGCTGCGAGCAGCCCCACCGCCTACGCGGCGGCCTACACCAGCGTCGGTACCCCGCGCTGGGCCGTTCCGCTTGACCTTACCACCAACCAGGGCCGTTGCCGCACCGCCAGCGCCGCTGATGGCAGCCGTTGCTATGTACTCAGCGACCGGACCACCGTTTCGCCCACGCCTGTGGTGCTGCGCCGCCTGTGGCCCGCGTCGGGAAGCACTCAGTGGCGGCTCGATATGCGCGGCGATGCGCATCCTTATGCGCTGACACTAGCCCCCGATGGATACCTATTTGCTACGGGTAGTGTTTCCGGTACGGCGTATTTCGGCCCATCAATGCTTAACGCAGCCAGCCCGGCCAACTTCTTTGTGCGGGTGAGCGAAACCGCCGCCCGCCAAACTGCCACGGCCGCGCAAAACGCGTGGACCGCGTACCCCAACCCAACGCAGAACCTACTGCGCGTGCCTCTGCCAGAGCCAGCGCAAGCTACCGTGCGTGATGCCTTCGGCCAACTTCGCATGCAAACCTTGCTACACCCGCAGCCCGACGGTGCTTGGCTGAACGTGGACCGCCTGCTGCCCGGCACCTACGTGCTGGAGTTACGCACGGCCGGCGGTGTTGTACACCGGCAGTGGGTAGTGAAAGAATAGTCGCGCGGCTCTCATGAAGCAATCCGCGCTGGCACAGCGGGCCCGGCTTGCCCATACTGCACGATGTTCTCAATCATGCCCTTGAAAATGACGAAGTGAAAGGGCACCAGCGCGTACCAGTACAGCCGCCCGGCCAGCCCGTCGGGGCGGAACGCGGCCAGCTGCTCCAGCGTGTGGGTGCCGTCGGCGTTGGGCAGAATGCGGAACTGCAGCCAAGCCTCGCCGGGCAGCTTCATTTCGGCGTAGAGCAGCAGGCGCTGGCCGGCGCGGTCGGCCACGAGCACGCGCCAGAAGTCGAGCGGGTCGCCCGGGCGCAGGTCGGTGGGGGAGCGGCGGCCGCGGCGCAGGCCCACGCCGCCCACGAGCTTGTCGAGCACGCCGCGCACGCGCCAGAGCCAGTCGACCTTGTACCAGCCGCGCTTGCCGCCTAGGCGCCATACGTTGGCCAGCACCTCTTCGGGCGGGCGTGCAAAGGCCAGCGTCTGGCGGTCGAAAAACATGCCGTGCTGCGGAATCTGCACGTAGTCCATGTAGTTTTTGTCGGCCACGCCGCTGCTCACGGCGTCTTTCCAGCTGCTCACCACCTCGTTTTGCTCGATGCGCTGAAACGCCAGCTGCAAGGCGGCCTCGTAGCTCATGCACGCGTGCGGCACGGCAACCTCGATGCTGCATTTGGGGTCGACCACGGTATCGTTGCGCAGCGAATCGACGAGGCTACGGGCCAGCGAAAACGAGGTGCGCGTGACCAGAAACAGCCACCACGACGAGAGCCGCGGCGTGAGCACCGGCACCGTGACGATGCGCCGCCGAAAGCCGCGCTGCCGGGCAAAACCCTCCAGCATCTGCTTGTAGGTCAGCACGTCGGGTCCACCGATGTCGAAGGCCCGGCCGTAGCAGGCGGGGTTGCCGAGCACGGCCGTGAGGTAGTGCATCACGTCGCGCACGCCAATGGGCTGGCAGCGCGAGTTGAGCCAGCGCGGCCCAATCATGACCGGCAGCTTTTCCACCAGGTCGCGGATGATTTCGAACGAGGCCGAACCCGAGCCGATGATGATGCTGGCCCGCAACACGGTGGCGCGGGCGCGGGCCGCTTGCTGCAGGATGTGCTCGACGCCCTGCCGGGAACGGAGGTGCGTGGAGAGGTGCGCGTCGTTGGCAATGCCCGAGAGGTAGACCACCTGCCGGATAGCGGAGCCGTCGAGGTAGCGCACGAAGTTGCGGGCCGACTCCTGCTCGGCGCGGTAGAAGTCCGTGCCGTTGGTGCTCATCGAATGCACCAGGTAATACGCCGCGTCGAATTCGGTGGGCAACTGGCGCAGCGTGTCGGGCTGGCGCAAATCGGCGCGCACCACCTGTACCCGCTCCTGCAGCGCGGGCGGCAGCTCGAAGCGGCGCGGGTCGCGCACGAGGCAGGTGACGCGGTGGCCGGCTTGCACCAGCAGGGGCAGCAGGCGCTGGCCGATGTAGCCGTTGGCGCCGGTGAGCAGGATTCGCATGCGGGCTCGGGCAAAGGTGAACTATTCCGAAACCACCCGGCGGGGCCGATGTTCAGCACCCGGCCCGTTTGCGCTACTTTTGTCGCCGCTCTACGTTTGCTCTGCCTATGGTTCCGGTTCCGATGTCTTCCCGCGTGTGGTTGTGGCTCCTGTTGGCGGTATTGGGCGGGGCTTTTCTAATCAACCTCGGGGCGTGGGGCGTACTCGAAAGCAGCGAGGCCCGCTACGCCGAAATCGGGCGCGAAATGCTGACGGGGCGCGACTGGCTCCACCCGCGGCTGCTGGGCATTCAGCACTTTCACAAGCCGCCCTTGACGTATTGGCTCACGGCCATCGGGCTGGCGTTGTTTGGCGGCAGCGCGGCGGCGGTGCGGGTGCTGCCCGTGCTGGCCGTGCTGGCCCAGGTAGGATTGGTGTACGGACTCGCCCGCTTGGTTTTCAACGGCGACGTGCGCCGGGCCCTGGCGACGGCCGTGGTGTACGGCACGTTGCCGGTCGTGCTCATTTCGGCCCTCAACGTAACCACCGACGCCTACCTGGCCACGCTGGAGCTGCTGGCCGCCTATGCCTTTGTGCGCTACCATTACACGCCGGGCGAAAAGCGCGCCGCCGGCTGGCTGTACCTCGGCTGGGTGGCGCTGGGGCTGGGGTTTCTCACCAAAGGCCCGGTGGCCGCCGTGCTGCCGCTCATGGCCGTCATCAGCCTGCACCTCACGCCCGGCGCGCCCCGCCGCGCCTGGAGTGCGCAGCACTTGCTGGCCGGGGTGCTGTTTGCCCTCGTGGGGCTGAGCTGGTACCTGGTGCTGGTGGCCGACAACCCCGCGTTTCTGCGCTATTTTCTGTTTGAGCACACCGTAGAGCGGTTTGCCAACGCCGCCACATTCAACCGCAGCAAGCCGTGGTGGTTCTACCTGGTGCTGGCGCCGCTGGGCAGCTTGCCGTGGTCGGCGGCGCTGCTGACGGAAGTGGTGCGCACCGGCTGGCGCGGCTTGGGCCGCCGCTGGCAAATGGTGCTGCTGTGGTGGGTGCTGGTGCCGCTGCTGTTTTTCTCGCTTTCCAGCTCCAAGCTGCTGCTCTACGTGCTGCCCATCTTTCCCGGCGTAGCCCTGCTGACGGTGGAGCTGCTGGGCCGCCGCACCGATGCCGTGCTGCTGCGCTGGTACGTGGGCTTCGTCGCGTTTTTTGGGCTGGCACTCGGGGCGCTGTGTTTGCTGCCGGTGCTGGGCCCGCAGTTTGGCATCAGCGTCAGTCCGTTCACCACCATCTGGCCGGCGGCGAGCATCGTGGTGCTCATTCTCACGCACATGTTTTGGGACGAAGTGCGCATTGCGCCCCGGCTGCTGGTACTCGCAGTCGTTTTCACCGCCGGCCTGTTGGTGAGCGTGAAGCCCGTGCTGGCCCAAATTGAGCTGGAAGCCAACGGCAGCCGACCCATTGCCCGGCGGCTGCAAGCCCTGCGCCTCGACACCCGCCCGGTGCTGGTATACAACGAGTTGCTGCCGTCGTTGGCCTTCGAACAGCAACGCCTGCCCGTGTCGCTCTACGACGGGGAACACACCCTGCGCCGCGAAACCCAGTTCGAGCGTGATGCCCAATGGCGCCGCACGTGGATTGACCTCACCAACCCCGCCGATACCGCCGCGCTGGGCCCGCTGCTGCGCCAGCATGCGGTGGTGGTGTCGAAAGGCGAGCTGCCGGCCGAGCGGCAATGGCTGGTGCGCGGCCTGCCGCAGCACGAGCACGTGGGCGAGTGGCTGATTTACTACGGCGGCTGGTAAAAAAGCACCTGCCGGGTAACCCAACTAGGTTGCTTATCATTATTCCTGCAACTTGGGCCGTGCGGTATGCTTGATGCTAGCTGCATGCCGAACTCAATTGCCCAACTACACCAACCTGCAACCCAACATCAGTCTTATGAAACAGAATTTACTGCTGCTGTGGTTGCTGCTGGGCGGCATTGCGAGCCAGGCGCAAAACGGTTTGTGGGCACCGGCCGGGGCGCATTGGGCCTATACGTTTTCTTCCATGAGCGGCACCCCGGCTGTACTTCACCTCAGCTATGTCGGCGAGGGAAATTACGCCGGCCGCCGCTGCCAGAAACTGGTACGGGCCATCAAAACGCAGGCCGGAGCGCCGCAAGGGGGCGTCGATACCGTCTATACCAGCGCCGATGCCAACCAGGTTTCGGTGTATGCCAACGGGCAGTTCTACAAACTCTACGATTTCAGCGCCGCCGTCGGCGACACCTGGACGTCGGTTTCCAACGGCTCGGGGCAAAGTTGGTGCGTGCCCGCTGCGGTTACTGTAACCAATACCGGGCAGCAGGTGGTGGCCGGGCAAATGCGGCGCTGGTTCACGGCTACCTATCGTTTAACCGGTATTCCCGTTGACCTGACCTGGGGGCCCGTCTACGAGGGAATTGGGCCGTTGAGCGGCTTTGTCTCGCCGCCGGCTGCCTACAACGTATGCGGCCGTATTCTCACCGCGGCAACGGGTGAGTTGTTGTGCTTTGGTACCAGTGGGCAACCTGGCCTGTACAGCGCGGCTACCGCCACCAATTGCAGCAGCATCCTGATGAGCGTTGCGAAGCGCCCGGCAACCACCAGCACCGTTGCCTTTCCGAACCCAAGCACCGGCAACGTAAGCCTGACCGTACCAGCGGAGTACCGGTCAGCGGCAGCCACGGTGTACGACCTAACGGGCCGCCAGTGCTGGCACGGGCCCCTGCCCACCGCCGGAAAACTCGATTTGCGGGGTTTGCCCAAAGGCGTATACCTGCTGAGCGTGGCCAAGGCTGGAATGCCCACGCTCACGCAACGTTTGCTGCTGCACTAAAACGGCTTGAACGTACGCCCAAGAGCACCGTTACGAGCCGTAACGGTGCTCTTGGGCGTTTTCCGGTCTACACGTACACCGCCGGCGCCAGGTCGCGCAGGTTGTAGCGCGAGGCCATAACCTCGCCGTACGCACCGGCCGTGCGCAATACCATCACGTCGCCGCGGCGGGTTTCGGGCAGGGGCACGCGCCGCCCAAACGTATCCGACGACTCGCAGATGGGCCCGACCACGTCGTAGAGTTGTTCCGCGCCTTGGCCGGTGAGGTTTTCGATGAGGTGGAAGCTCTGGTACAGCGCCGGCCGAATCAGCTCGGTCAGGCCCGCGTCGAGAATGGCAAAGCGGGTTTGCTGGCTTTCTTTCACATAGAGCACCCGGCTCACGAGCGTGCCGCACTGCGCCACCAAGGCGCGGCCTAGCTCCACGTGCACCTGCTGGCCCGGGCGGCGCTGTAGCAGGCGTTCAAAAATCGAGAAGTAGGCCTCGAAATCGGGTACCAGCTCGGCGTCGGGCTGCTGGTAGTTCACGCCCAGTCCACCGCCCACATTGAGGTGCGCCAGCGGCAGGCCGCGGTGCTCAAACCAGGTTTGCAGCTCGTTTACGCGGTGGCAGAGCGTCTCGAACACGCTCAAATCGGTAATCTGGGAGCCGATGTGCACGTGCAAACCCACCAACTCGATGTTTGGCAGCGTGGGCAGCAAGTCCACTACGGCGGGCAGCTCGGCCATGCCGATGCCGAACTTGTTGGCCTCCAGCCCGGTGGTAATGTAGTGGTGCGTGCGGGCGTCCACGTTCGGGTTCAGGCGCAGGGCCACGCGGGCGCGGCGGCTTTGCCGACCCGCCAACTCGTTGAGCACCTGCAGCTCGGCCCCCGACTCCACGTTGAAGCACCAGATATCGGCGGCCAGCGCGAGGTTGATTTCAGCGTCGGACTTGCCCACACCGGCAAACACAATGTGCTCGGGCCGAAAACCGGCTTCGAGGGCACGGTGCACCTCGTTGCCGCTCACGCAGTCGGCCCCGATGCGGTGCTCGTGCATGAGGTGCAAAATGGGCAGGTTGGCGTTGGCTTTCAGCGCGTAGTGCACCTGAATGTGGCGCGAGCGGGCCGCGTGCTGCGCGGCCTGTACCGTGCGGCGCAGCAGGGCCAGGTCGTAGAGGTAAAAAGGCGTGGGCCGGCTGGCCAGGTCCGACGGCAATGAGAAGGGCATAGAGCAGAGGGCAGGAGGGAGGCAACGCCGGAGACGAGCCGCCAAACAGAGATGAACAGGCAGACGCTACACCACGGCCGGGCGCGCAAACAGGCCGGCGTTCAGGGCCTTGAGGGCGCGGGTTTTGTCGGGGGTGTTGATGAGCAGGCTGATGTTGTTGGGCGAGCCGCCGTAGCTGATCATGCGCAGCGGAATGTTGTGCAGGGCCTCAAACACCTGGCTGGCGGCGCCGTGGGCGTCCTGAATGAGGTTGCCCACGAGGCAGATAATCGTCTGGTTCTCGTCGACTTCCACCGAACCGAAGCGTTGCAGCTCGGCCACAATTTCGGGCAGGTGCGCCGCGTCGTCGATGGTCAGCGACACGGCCACTTCCGAGGTGGTAATCATGTCGATGGAGGTGCGGTGCCGCTCAAACACCTCGAAAATAGCCCGCAGAAACCCGTGGGCCAGCAGCATCCGGCTCGACTTTACCTTGATGGCCGTCAGCCCGTCTTTGGCCGCCACGGCTTTGATGGCCTCCTGGCCCGTATGGGCCGAAATGAGCGTACCGGGCGCCTCGGGCTGCATGGTGTTGAGCAACCGTACCGGAATGCCGTGCTCCCGCGCCGGCAGCACCGAGCTGGGGTGCAGAATCTTCGCCCCGAAATAAGCCAGCTCGGCGGCCTCGTCGAACGACAGCTCCCGAATGGGGTAGGTACCTTCCACCACGCGCGGGTCGTTGTTGTGCAGCCCGTCGATGTCGGTCCAGATCTGGATTTCCTCGGCCTGCGCCGCCGCCCCAATCAGCGAGGCGGAGTAGTCGGAGCCGCCGCGCTTGAGGTTGTCGATGCTGCCCTGCGCGTTGCGGCAGATGTAACCCTGCGTGATAAACAATTCCACTTCCGGGTACAAGGCTAGCTGGGCCGCCAGGTGCTCCCGGATGTAGCCCGCGTCGGGCTCTTCGTCGTGGTCGAGGCGCATAAAGTCCAGCGCGGGCAGCAGCACGGCCTGCTCTTGGCGGATGCGGGTGAGGTAGAGGTGAAACAGGCGCGTGCTCAGCAGCTCGCCCTGGGCCAGAATGACTTTTTCGCCGGCCACCGACAGCGGCTGGCGGGTGAGGTTGAAAATGCTTTTGAACGAGTCGTCGACCAGCTTCAGGCCTTCGGCCAGCGCCTCCTCGTTGGGCAGCAGCTCGCGGGCTACGATGTGGTAATGCTGGCGCAGCACCTCAATCTGGAGCGTGCCGGCGGTCAGGTCGCCCTCAAAAAGCAGCTTGGCAATGTTGACCAGCGCGTTGGTGGTGCCCGACATGGCCGACAGCACCACGATGCGCTGCTGGCCCGCCGGGGCCTGAATCAGGGTAGCTACGGCGCGCATCCGCTCGGCGGTACCGACGGACGTGCCGCCGAACTTGAGAACTTTCATGGAATCAGCGAAAGGAAGGAGGCTGGGAAACGCAACCGGCGGAGCAGGCTGCTTAGTGAAACGCATAAAAAAAGCGCCGGTTCACTGGGGACCGGCGCGGTTACTTAAAGCAGGGCAAGTAGCAGGAAATGGCGACGGTCAGGTACGGGCGGGTTTCACGCGTTTAGCGCATTTGCTTTTCTTGCTCGATTTGCACGCGCCGGCCACCGGTGCCTTGCAGCACTGGCCCACCGGGGCGAAAAGCGAAGAAAAACGAACGGCCGCAGCTGCCATAGCGAAGGCGAAACGCGGACGCGGGAAAAAGTGCGCGCCGGTTTGCAGCCGCAAGTACGGACATAATCCAGAAAATTCCAGCGCGGAGCGGCAAAATCAGCCTGCTGAGCCGGGGCGTCCGGCGTGTTATTTGCGGAGGCCACGCCGCTGGGTTTGCCGGGCCCGCGCGGTATACTTGCGCCCTCAGCCCCGGCACTAGCTCACTGCCCGCACCGTCCGTTTTTCCCTTTCTTTCCCCGTATGCGCCCTTTCTGTACCCGCATGATGCGTTTCCCCTCCCTTCTCCTGATTGCCGGCTGTTTGAGCGGATTGCCTACGCTTTCGGCGCAGGCCCAGCAACAGCTCAGCCTGCCCGCCATGAGCCCCGCCGTGCACCTGCGGCAAGCGTTTTCCACCTCCTACATCGACCTGAACTACTCGCGGCCCTCGAAGCGCGGGCGCGAAGTATTCGGCAAGCTGGAACCCTACGGTAAAGTGTGGCGCACGGGGGCCAACTCCTCCACGCGCATCAAGTTTGGCGAAGAAGTAAAGCTGGCCGGGCAGGTAGTGCCCGCCGGCACCTACGCCCTCTTCACCATTCCCGACCCGAAAGAGTGGACGGTGATTCTGAACAAAGACACTTCGCAGTGGGGCGCCTACGACTACAAGCCTCAACTAGACCTGCTGCGCGTGAAAGTGAAGCCGACGGCGCTGGCGGCTCCCGTCGAAACCTTCGCCCTCACGCTGGAAAACCTACAGCCCGAAGCCGCCGACCTAGTCATGCGCTGGGACAAAGTGCAGCTGAGCGTGCCCATCACGGCCGATGCCGATGCCCGCGTGATGACGCAGATTCAGGAGGCCATGAAAACCGACAAGAAACCTTACTTCGCGGCGGCGCAGTACTACTACAGCACCGACAAAGACCTGGGCCAGGCCGTGAAGTGGATGGACGAAGCCATTAAGCAGGAGCCCAAGAGCTACTACTTCTACTACTGGAAGGCCAAAATGCTGCAGAAAGCCAAGCGCAACGCCGAAGCCACCGCGGCCAGCAAGCAGTCGTTGGAGCTGGTGAAGGCCGAGAAAAGCGCCCCGTTGCAGGAAGAATACGTGCGCCTGAATCAGCAGCTGATGGCCGAGCTGGCCAAGAAATAGCCGCGCCCGAACACCAACAGCCGGGGCCGGATGCTACTGCGTCGGGCCCCGGCTGTTTTATGCTTGGCCATTAGTGAGTAGCCTGGGCTACTGCGGCGGGTACTGGTTGGGGTTTGTAGCGCTGATAGAAGTAGTTCTGAAACACTTCCTGCGGGTCGTACTGCAGCTTTTTCTGGAAAAAGGCGTCGGCCATGGGGTAGGCGGTGCGTAGCTGGGCGGGCGTGGCGTGCAGGCGGTAGGGTAGGTAGTAGGTACCGCCAAGCTGGAGCGCGGCCGCTGTCAGCTCCTGCGTCAGAGGCTGCATCTGCTGGTCGGCTTCGGCGGTGGCGGGCTGGTCGAAGAACATTACGAAGGCAAACATTTCCTCATCGGCGTAGCGCATGAAGGTGTCCTCGTCGCGGTACACGTTGCGAATGGTGACGTTGAGCAGATTGGTCTGGTGCCGCGGCACGATGCGCTGCAGCTGCTGCACAAACCGGTAGAACTGCCGGCGCGGAATGAAGTACTCGTGCAGAATATCGGTGCGCCCGGCCGACTGGTTCAGGTACAGCTCGGGGTTTTCGTTCATGATCTGGTTGCGCGACACTTCCTGGCCCACCATCAGGCGCGAAAACAGCTGCTCGGCGTTCCAGCGCAGCTCTTTGCCGTAGTCGTCTTCCTTCGAGCTGAGGAACACGGCCCGTTTGGTGGCCGCAAAGCCAGGGTCGGTGAGGGGTTGCTGGCGCGTGGCGGGCCGCTCGTAGGCAAAGTAATTGAGCGTGGCGTGTTCCAGAAACTGCTCCCGGTTCACGTTCAGGCGGCCGTACACCATGCGCGCCTGCGGGTTCTGGTCGACGTGGCGGCGGTAGGCCGCGTCGTAGCCGGCGGCGGGCACCGGCACGCGGTGGTAGGAGTACACCTCGTTGGGCACGGTTTGCAGCTGCACGTCGAGTAGGATGCCGAACAAGCCGTAGCCGCCCAGCACCAGCCCGAACAGCTCGGCGTTTTGCTGGCGGCTGCACGTCACCACCGCGCCGTCGGCTTTCAGCAGCCGAAAGGCCTGCACCGTGGCCGCAATGGGCGGGCGGTTGTGCTGCCAGCCGTGGCAGTTCACGCTAATGGAGCCGCCCACCGAAAAGGCGTTGTCGGACTGCATGGTGGAAATGGCGCGGCCGTGCCGGTTCAGGTACGGAATGATGTCGGCCCACAGCGCGCCGGCACCCACCGTGAGCGTGCCCGAAACGATGTCGAGCCGCATGTGCCGGAACGGGCGCATGTTGACCTGCATACCGCCCGGCGCAATGGTGTGGCCGCCCATGCTGTGCCGCGCCCCGGCAATGGACACCGGCAAGTGCCGCGTGCGGGCTTGCGCGAGCAGTCCGCGCAGCTGCCGCAGGGCCTGGGCGGTGTCGGCAGCCACCGGCACAATGGTGTCCATGCGGGTTTGGTTGAGCCGGCTCACGTCGTCGGCGTAGCCGCTGGCGGCGGCGGGGAGGTTGTGCTCGTCGTGCCGAATGGCCTGAATAAGGTGCGCGCCGGGCCGCAGCAGCACGGCGCCGAGCAGCAGGCCGGAAAGAGTAAAGCCGTAGAGGAATCGTCGTTTCATTGCGGAGATAAGCGCCCGACGCCGGGCAGCACCGGGCTAAACGCCGCGAAGCAGCTTGGCTGTATGTATGGGCGGGCTAAATGGCGGAAAGCGGTTCGGCAGGGCCCGGTATACCCGTTGCCAGTGCGTTGCTTGGGGCTCAGCTCGCGCGCCCGGTTCGCAGCAGGGCAATGGCCGCCGCGGGGTCTTCGACTTCGATGATGAGCTGGTCGTACTCCTCGCGCACCAGCTCAACGACAATGGCGTTGCGCTTGCGCAGCACGTCCCAGAAAATGCGGCGGCCGTCGAGCAGGTAGGTGCCGGCCGTAAACACGCCCGGAATGCTCGTGCCGGGCATGCGCCAGCCTTTCCACCAGCCGCCGAGCGCGGCAGGATCCTGGCGGGCCGAGGTGACGTGCGCGGCCGGAACCCGCAGGTAGCTTTTGAGCGCCCAGAGCTTGTGCAGGCCTTGCACGTCGAAAAGAAAGGTGTCGCCTTCGCGGGTGATGCGAACCATAAGGGAGTTAATGAAGCAGGGCTTTTATCAGTTTGTAGCCTAACCAAAGCGACAATGCGCCAACCAGAATATTGTTGATGAGAATATCATAGCGCCACTTGGGCACACGATGCGGGGGGTAGTCAAGGTCCCACGCTCCTTTATTAGCAAAATCAGCCAGCATGGCGGGCGTTACGGGTATTCGCTTAACGCGCTCGTAAGGAGGCTGTAAAATGGAGCCGCCAATGTCGAGGCCGCCGCCTTCTTCGTCGGTATGAAAGTACCAGAGGTAGCCGCTCATATCCACTGAAAAGGCCTCGGCATACTTTTCCATCAGTTCGTGGAAATCATCACCAGCAACTCCTACGTCAGCCAGAATGTCGGAAGTTGGTTCTACGGTGTCGCAGTCCAAACTATTCTGTAGCCAGCAAGCCACGTCCGCTGCAGAGTGTAAGGGTGACATTGAAGCCAGTTCAATTTTACAGGGTTTATCAGCTCATCTTACTTCGCCGCCGGCTTGAAGCTCACCGCCGCGCCGCCGCCCGGCGCCAACTGCAGCTGCAGCGTCGATTTGCTGGTCACGGTCTGCCGGCGAATCTGGTAGCTCATGGGGTTCTTTTCCCAGTCGGCGCCCTTGCCGTCGGCGTAGATGGTGGCCTCGTACTTGCGGCCGGGCGCGAGGAAATCCAGCTTCACGGTTTGCTGGCGGGCCTGCTCGTCGGTAATGGCGCCGAGGTACCATTCCTCCTTGCCTTTGGCTTTGCGGGCGGTGGTGATGTAGTCGCCGGGCTCGGCCTGCAGAATGCGCGTGTCGTCCCAGTCCACGGCCACGTCCTTGATGAACTGGAAGGCGTCGAGGTGCTGCTCGTAGGCTTCGGGCAGGTCGGCGGCCATTTGCAGGGGCGAGTACATGGTTACGTACAGGGCCAGCTGCTTGCAGAGCGTGGTGTGCACCTGCCGGCCTTTGTTCTGGGCGGGGTTCCAGCTTTCGAGCTTGATCTGGAAGATGCCGGGCGTGTAGTCCATGGGGCCGCCCATGAGGCGGGTAAAGGGCAGGATGGTTTCGTGCTCGGGCGGATTGCCCTCGCTCCAGGCGTTGAACTCGTTGCCGCGGGCAGCTTCGGCGGCCAGCCAATTGGGGTAGGTGCGGTGCAGCCCCGTCGGCCGCACCGATTCGTGCATGTCGACCATGATTCGCCGCTCGGCCATGTGCTGGGCGGTGCGGTTGTAGTGGTTCACCATCCACTGGCCATCGTGGAATTCTCCGCGCGGGATGATGCGGCCCACGTAGCCGGTTTTTACCGCGTCGTAGCCGTGCGCGGTCATGAAGCGCAGGGCCTCGTCCTGCCGCCGCTCGTAGTTGGTGACGGCGCCGGAGGTTTCGTGGTGCATAATCAGCTTAACGCCCTTTGCGGTGGCGTACTGCTGCAATTCGTCCACATTGAAATCGGGGTAGGGTGTCACAAAGTCAAACACTTCCTCTTTCTGGTTGCCGTACCAGTCTTCCCAGCCCACGTTCCAGCCTTCCACCAGCACGCTCTGCAGGCCGTGCCGGGCGGCAAAGTCGATGTAGCGTTTCACGTTGGCGGTGTTGGCGCCGTGGCGGCCGTTGGGTTTCAGCGCGTTCCAGTCGGTGTCGGCCAGCTTGATGTTCGACACGTCGGCGTAGTTCCAGGAGGCCTTGTTGACGTGCATTTCCCACCACACGCCCACAAACTTCTGCGGCCGAATCCAGCTTGTTTCGGTCAGCTTGCTCGGCTCGTTCAGGTTCAAAATCAGCTTCGAAGCCAGCACCTCGGGCGCTTTGTCGCTTACCACCACGGTGCGCCAGGGCGTGTGCTCGGGCGTCTGCAGGTACGCTTTGATACCTGCCGGACCGGGCACCAGGTGGCTGCCGAGGCCAAAGGTTTGCAGGTTTACCGAGAGCATCAGGGCCGGGTAGTTCACCAGCGCGGCCTCGTGGATGTTCACGTACAGTCCGTCGTCCGATTTAAGCATCAGCGGCGTTTGCACCGTGGTGGTTTCGGCCCGCTGCTGAATGGGCGTGATGCGCGTGGTGTTGACCTCGCTCAGGCGCGAGGTGGTATAGACGTACTCGTTGGAATCGTAGTCGCCCGGAATCCAGAACGCTTTGTGGTTGGCGGGCAGGTTGAACTCGGTGCGCTCGTCCACCACGTTGAAATAGCTCAGGCGGGGTTGCTGGGGCCATTCGTAGCGGAACCCCAGGCCGTCGTCGAAGAGGCGGAAGCGCACCCGCATGAGCCGCTGCTCGGGGCCGGGTTGCTGCAGCGTCACCAGCAGCTCCCGGTAGCGGTTGCGAATCTGCTTCACCTCGCCCCACACCGGCGCCCACGTTTCGTCCTGCTGCGCCGAGTCGATTTTCACCACCGTCAGGCCCGCAACGAAGCCCGGCTGCCCCTGAATGAGTACGCCGAGCCGGCTGGGCTTCAGCACTGGGCGGCGCCCGAAATCCAGCTGATAAGTCGGCTCGCCTAGGGCATTGAGGCTGAAGCGCAGCGCCAACTTATGCGAAGGGGAGTGCAGGGTCTGGGCGTGGGCGGTCAAAGCGAGCAGCACGGCCGCCAGCAGGAGGGCAAAACGATTCATAGGCGGGCAAGGTACGCAAAGCGGCAACTGACTTTAGTCCCGAAACAGCCGCTTGCGTACCGCGGTTGTGGTCAGTCGATGAAGTGGGCCCGCTTCCAACCGTCGGACGACAACTCAAACCGTACTTCGCCGCTGCTGGTGTGGCCGGTGTGCTGCCAGCCCTGGCGCCGGTAAAATTCTTCGGCCCGGGTGCCGGGCGCGGTGCTCAGCCACACCGGGTGCTGCGTCTGCGCGAAATACCAGTCGAGCATCAGGCGGTGCAGCTGTTTGCCGATGCCGCGGGCCGCGTGGTTGGGGTGCACAAACAGGGCCCAGATGTTGTGGCCGAGCAGGTCGGCCACGGCAAAGCCGGCCACCGCGCCGTCGGTTTCGCAGAGCCAGCCTTTGCCGCGCCGGGTTAAGTAGTCGGCATAATCGGCCGCCGTAATCAGTGCCGGGTTCGACAACGCATTTTCCCGCACCGCCAGCCGCACGCGCGACAACGCAGGAATGTCAGTCAGGAGGGCTTCGCGGTATAGCATTCCAGAAGGGCTTCGGCCAACGCGGATGGTGCGTTTCGCCGCCGCAAGATACCAGCCGCGGCCCGCTACGCGGAGCTACCGCTCGGTCTCCTCCGGCGGGAGTCGGTAGGCCGTCACGAGCAGCAGCGTGGCCAGCGGCCCGAGCAGCAGCGAAACCAGAAACCAGTTCAGGCCGCTGCGGTCCTTGCTTTGGGCCAATCCGGCGTTCAGCCGGGCCAGCGTGCCCCAACCAAGGGTGTATTCGTTGTCGATAGGCATGCGGCAGGAAATCTAGTGGCGGAGAATGAGGTATTTGCCTGGGTGCGAACTTAGCCGTTGTCCGGTTGGCTCATCATCTTGGTGAGGCTCTTGGCGGCGCTGGTAAACTCCGAGGGTACCATGATTACCGTCGTGGTATTGTTGTCGATGCCGATTTCCGACAGCATCTGCATGCGGCGCAGTTCCAGCGCAATGGGGCTTTCCTCCATCTGTTTGGCGCCCTGCGTGAGCTTAATAGAGGCTTCCAGCTCGGCTTCGGCTTTGATGATGCGGGCGCGCTTTTCCCGAATGGCCTCGGCCTCGCGCGCCATGGCCCGCTGCATGGATTCGGGAATTTCCACGTCCTTGATTTCCACCATCTCAATCTTCACGCCCCAGGGCTCGGTGGCGGTGTCCACAATCTGCTGCAGCGTCTTGTTGATCTGCTCGCGCGACTTGAGCACCTCGTCGAGCTGGTGCTGGCCGATGATGTTGCGCAGCGCCGTGACGGAGAGCTGGTACACGGCTTGGTTGAAGTTGGCCACTTGAATAATGGCTTTGGCCGGATCAATCACCCGAAACCACAGCACCGCGTTGACCTTGATGGTAACCGAGTCTTTGGTAATGGTTTCCTGCTGCTCCAAATCCACGGTTTTGGTGCGCATGTCGATGGTCTGCTGCCGCTCAATGAGCGGGATTATCCAGTACAAACCGGGCCCGCGCACGCCGGTAAAGCGGCCGAGGCGGAACACAATGGCCCGCTCGTATTCCTGCGCAATGCGCAGGCCCGTTAGGAAGATGACGAAAACGATGCCGGCAATCAGGAGGAAGTCCATGGCAGTGGGACGAAAGAGGTAAATGTTTCGTCCGCTGCGGTTGCAGGCGCCGTGCCACACAAGCGGTTTGTCGGTCAGCTAAGCTCTGCCGGATTGTAAGTGCCTGGTGTAGGGTTAATTATTCGTTGAAATGTATGACGAGAACTATATCGAGCATGCAGGTCATTCAGTGCCACCTTTCCAAAATGAAAGGGTGGTTTTCATTCCGGTGTGCCAGCCGCGTCGGAATAGGCTCGTCTGTGCATCAAGCCAGTTGGAAATGCGGGCTGTTGACTTTGACGAACTGGAGCCGCGTTGCCCGAATCTGTGGTTCCAGTCGCTCAAACTCGGACGCAATGGCTTCGAGTTGTTTTTCCGTACCGGCTTGTTGTGCTTCTTGAATTAGGTCAACCATTTCATTGCAACCCATTAGCGCATACGCGTTGCACACCTCGTGCATCTGCTCTTCCACAGCCCGGCGCTCCACCTCACTATCGAAGGCAAAGACCTTGTCGATGTCGCCGATGCCCAGCGCACCTTCGAAAAGATACAGGTGATACACTGCCCGATGATAAGGGGAGAGTGCAGCTACCAGTGCTTCCTGCTTGTTCCACCCGTTCGCCCCGTCGGCTTCTAGGTGCAGCCTCTCCAGAACTTTGTGATACAGCTGCTCCAGCAACAGAAAATCACTGGTTGCCTCGCCGATCGTTTGGACCGTAACGGGTGGTAACGCAATGCCCAGCTCAATACGGGCCTGATGATAAAGAATAGAATCGGGGTTGTTCGCCTCCTTGAGTAACTCCTGGCGCTTGTACTGCTCTTTGAGCCGCTTGCGCAGCTCCTGCTGAGATTCTTTAGCCATTGATAAAAGCTTAACGGGTGAAGCAGTGCTGGCTTATCGCACCGGCCGCGGCAGCACCGGCAGGCTCTCGTGGCCTTGCTCATCAACAGCGGCCACGGCGAAAATATAATTGTCTTTGCTGTGCGGCAAATCGGCGGTGAGGCCCTGCACCGGGAAGCGCTGCTGCCACACCGGCGAGGTGGTTTCGCGCATAAGCACCACGTAGCCGGCGGGTTTGCGGCCGGTGGCAGGAGCCTCCCATTTCAGCTCGGTGCGGTTGGTGAGGTTGGCCGTGAGCACGCCCACGTTGGTGGGGGCGGCGGGTGCCAGGGCCAGGCTGGCCATGGTGGCCAGGTTTACGCCGGTGTTTTTGCGCAGGTACTCGTAGTCCACGTACTCGGGCAGGTCGCCGTAGGGGCGGCCGTTTTCGGTGCGCAAATCCTGGTGCTGGTGCGTGAAATCCTCGTTCATCTCGGAGAAGCGCACGGCGGCGTAGCCCTGCTGGTTGAAGGGCGTATGGTCGCCGCCGCGCAGGAACCGGTCGGGGCGGTACTCCAGGGCCACGGTGTGACCGGGCACGTACTGCTCACCGGTCTGCTTGGCGTAGCGGGCCAGCTGGCGGCTGGGCGAGTCGTTTTCGGCCGAGAGCTGGCGGCGCAGTTGGGCCTGCTCGGGTGTTTCGTTGGCGGGCACACCTTCGCTGAACACGCGCACGTGGTTGGGGTCGTGCAGGTCCGGGTCGTGGCCGTGCGAGTTGCCCACGATGTCGTTGTTGAGCATGCCCACCACGTTCCAGTTCAGCGCCTTGGCCTTCTTGGCAAGGTAGCCTGAGCCGAGCAGGCTTTGCTCTTCGCCCTGCACGGCCACAAACACGAGGGTGCAGGGGAATTTCTGCTTGCTCATCACGCGGGCCATTTCCATCACCACGGCCACGCCCGAGCCATCGTCGTTGGCGCCGGGCGCATCGGCGGTGCGGTTCATCACGTCGGTCACGCGCGAGTCGAGGTGCCCGCTCACGATGAACACGCGGTTGTCGGCGGGGTCGGTGCCGGGCAGCGTGGCCATTACGTTGGCCATGAGCGTTTTCACGTCTACGCGGCGGCCGTCGGGCTTCAGCGTGAAGGTATCCTGCTCCACTTTCAGGCGGCCGCCGCCGGCCTTGCTGTACTTCCTGAACTCGTCTTCGACCCAGCGCCGCGCCGCGCCAATCCCGCGTTTCTTGTCCTTGGTGTCAGACAGCGTATGGCGGGTGCCAAACGACACCAATTTGTAGATGTCGTCCTTAAGGCGGTCAGCCGAAATTTCGCCCACCATTTTCTGAATGGCAGGGTCGGTAGCCGGGCCCGCCGACGCGCTTTGAGCACGAGCAGCAACGGGCAGGAAAGCAGCAGCAAGCAGCAGAATCGGGAGCTTCATAGAGGCAGGTCGGATTGGGACGCCTAACATACGGCGCGCGACGTGAAACAGCACCTTCCCCTCTCAGGTACCAGGAACCGTAGAGGCGCGGCCGGCAGTGGTACTATAACTTCGAGTCGTAGTGCCACCAGTGTCGAACAGTCTCCGCGGCTTCCGCACAACCCCCGTGCTCGTTGTGGCTCACGCCGCACGCGCTACGAAGCAACGCTAACCAACGCACTGGCCGCGTTGCCGCCAAACCCGGCTGCATTTACCAGTATCCGGCGTACCCGTTGGGGCGCTAGCCGCATGTTTAGCCAGGACTCAAACGGCAGCGCAGATGGTGCCAGACGACCTTGCAGCACGTGCAGCGCAAAATCCAAGCTGAGAGCTGCCGACGCGCCCAAGGTGTGGCCCAACAGCCATTTGTTGGAGGTGCAGGCCGGACCATCAGCGCCAAAAATATGCTCCACGGCGGCGCGTTCGGCCGCGTCGCCGGCGGCGGTGCCGGGGCTGTGCAGCAGAATCAGGTCCACATCGGTGGGCAGGCGGCCGGCTTGCGCCAGGGCTTGCCGCATGGCCTGCTGAAAGTGCAGGCCATGGGGTGTGAGGCCGGTTTTAGTGCCCGTAGCTTCAAACCCAAAGCCCACGCTTTCCAGCAGCAAGTCGCCGGGGCGCAGCTGCTCGGCGGTTGTGGCTTCGAGTGCCAGCACGGCGGCACCTTCGCCCAGCACAAAAGACGACGAACCACCGGCGCCGGGCCGGCACGGATAAGCGTCGGGCGGTAGCGCGGAGTAGATGCCCAAAGCCTGCATTTGAGCCAGTGTGAAAGCCGTGAGTGGCGCCTCGGTGCCACCGGCCAGAAACCGCTCGGCCATACCGGCGCGCAGCCACGCCACCGCATTGCCTAGCGCCTGCAGCGCCGTGCTGCACGTGCTGCTGTGGCTAATGGCCCCGGCCGCGGCGCCCGCGGCATCGGCTACCCAACTGGCCACGTTGCCGAGCGTGGTGAGCGGCGAAGCCGCAGTAGGCGAGGTACCGTTGCGCAGAAACTCGGCGTGAAAGGTTTCCAGTCGCTCCGAAGCCCCGCGCGACGAGCCCATGCTAACCGCCAGCGGCCGGGCATCGTCGGGCTGCCAGCCGGCCTGAGCCGTGGCCTGCTGCGCGGCCCACAGCGCCAGCAGCACGCTGCGGTCGAGGGCGCGGTAGGCAGGGCGGCTGCGGCGGAGCTGGTCCAGTGCGGTTTCGGCGGCAGCGGGCAGCGCGGCAACCGACAGGCCGGAAGCGGCATCGAGCCGAAAAGCCGGCCGGCAGGTGGGCGGCAAACCAGCGTGACCCAGCGCCGAAATGCTGCCCCAGCCGCGAATAACTACGTACAACGGAACGGGCATTACGCAAGCGGGACGGTTTCGAGCACCAGTTCCCGCAGCTCGTGGAGCACGGCGTACACGCGGTCCAATTCGTCGTCGGTGATGCAATAAGGCGGGAGGGCGTACACGATGTTGCCGAGCGGGCGCAGCAGCACTCCGCGCCGCAGGGCCAGGTTGTAGAACTGGTCGCGCAGGCCGCTGAAGTAGCTGGTGCCTTCGCCGGGCACGGCAAGCTCCACGGCCAGCATGGTGCCCAGCGTGCGGCAGCTGCGCACACCCGGCAGTTGCTCGAAGGCAGCGGCCGTCTGACTATGACGTTGCGCAATGTGCTGGATGCCTTCCTGGCACGCATCGGCTAGTAGAAGCTCCAGACTGGCCAATCCGGCGGCGCAGGCAATGGGATTGGCGGTGTAGGAGTGGCCGTGAAACAGGGTTCGGCTGCGGTCGGCACTCAGGAAGGCGTTGTAAACGCCCTTGGAGCAGGTGGTTACGCCCAGTGCCATGGTGCCGCCGGTCAGGCCTTTGGAAAGGCACACCATATCGGGTTGCTCCTGCAGGTAGTGGCTGGCAAACAGCCGGCCGGTGCGGCCGAAACCCGTCAGCACTTCGTCGGCAATGCAAAGCGTGCCGTGGGCGCGACAGAGGCGCATGAGCTGGTCGAGTACCGCAGGTTCGTACGTCACCATGCCGGCGGTGCCCAGCAGCAGCGGCTCGTAGATGAACGCCGCAATGTCGCCGGCCGCCAGCGCGGCTTCGGCTTGCGCCAGCACGTCGGCCTCACGGCCCGGTACCGGCACGTCGATGTAGGTTACGTCGAACAGCAGCGCGGTAAAGGGCGCGGTGAAGGCGCCGCGGCTGCTCACGCTCATGGCCCCAAAAGTGTCGCCGTGGTAGGAGTCGCGGAAGGCCAGGATTTTCGGGCGCGGCTGGCCAAGGTTGTGGTGGTATTGCAGGGCCATCTTCAGGGCTACTTCCACGGCCGTCGAACCGTTGTCAGAGTAGAACACCTTGCCTTGGTTGGCGGGCAGAATCTGCAGCAGGCCCTCGGCCAGCGCCACGGCGGGCTCGTGGGTGAAGCCCGCGAAAATGACGTGCTCCAGGGTTTGCAGCTGCTCATGCACGCGCGCGGCAATGTGCGGGTGGGCGTGGCCGTGCAGGTTGGTCCACCACGACGAAATGGCGTCGAGTATTGCCGTGCCGTCTTCGAGGTAAAGCCAGGCACCGGCGCCGCGCACTACCGGAAGCGGCGCCGGCGCGGTCTGCATTTGGGTATACGGGTGCCAGATAACGCGTTGGTCGCGGGCGGCTAATGACATGGCATGTACGGATTAGCGGGAAACTGTGCTGCTGGTGGAAAGCAGCTGCGGGCGAGCCTGCGCGGCGTACCGCTCCACGGTGCCTGCGGTCAGTGCCGGCTCGGGCCGCAGGCGCAGCAGCACGGGCAGTGAAAATGGGTCCAGAATGGCGGCTTCGGTTACAGGGTCGTCGGGGCCGTTGAACACAAGGCCGCGCACCGAAATGCCGCGCTGGCGCAGCACTTCCAGCGTGAGCAGCGTGTGGTTGATGCTGCCCAGGTAGTGCCGGCTGACCACCACGACTTCCAGGCCCAACTGCTGCACCAAATCGGCCACCAAAAAGCCGGCTGCCAGCGGCACCAGCAGACCGCCGGCGCCTTCCACCACCAAATGGTTTGAGGTAGAAGGCAGCCCAAAATCGGCGGGTGTGAGGCGCACGTTCTCGGCAGCGGCGGCGCGGTGCGGCGAGGCGGGCATCTGCAGCCGGAACCGCTCGGGGTGGTAGCAGGTGGCGGGGTGCGTCACCAGCCGGCGCACTTCGTCGGTGTCGGTGTGGTCGAGGCCGCCGGCTTGCACGGGCTTCCAGTAATCGGCGCCGAGGGCTTGGGTGAGGACGGCCGCGGCTACTGTCTTGCCCACATCGGTACCGATGCCGGTGACAAACAGCCGCTCGGGCGCGGTTCCATCAGGCACAAGCTGCACGGAGGGCGGAAACGAGGTCATGGATTTCGGTTTCGGTGTTGAAACGGTGCACAATCACGCGCAGGCACTGCTGCCCGGCCGGTACCGTGGGCGGCACAATGGCCCGCACGTCGAAGCCGGCGGCCTGCACCCGGGCGGCCACGGCGCGTACCTGCTGCGCCGGCATCTGCGGCAGGCGCAACGGCAGAATCACGCGGCTGTCGGGCGGCACCTGCCCTTGCGGCAGCGTGGAAAGTTGCGCGTGGGCGTAGGCGGACAACTGAAACAGCCGTTGGCGGGCCTCGGCCAAGCCGGGCAGCAGCGCGTAGCCTGCCTGCAAAGCGGCCAGCACCACGCCGGGCAGCGCGGTGGTGTAGATGAACGGCCGGCTGAAATTGAGCAGGTACTCGTGCAGCACGGCCGGGCCCACCACGGCCGCGCCCTGGCTGCCCAAGGCCTTGCCGAAGGTGACAATGCGCGCCAGTACCTGCGCCTCGAGCCCCAACTCGGCTACCAAACCCTCGCCCTGCGGCCCGTACACGCCCACGCTGTGCGCCTCGTCGACCACCAGTTGCGCGCCGTGCTGTTGGCAGAGGTCGGCCAGCGCGGTCAGCGGGGCCGCGTCGCCGCCCATCGAGTATACCGCCTCCACGGCCACAAACACTGCACCCGTGGCCGGCCGTTGCGTGAGCAGGCGGCGCAGGTCGGCTACGTCGTTGTGGCGGAAGCTGTAGGCCGTGGCGAAGGAGGCACGGATGCCGTCTTTCACCGAGGCGTGCGAGGCTTCGTCGTAGAAAATAACGTCGCCGCGGCGGGGCACGGCGGAGAAGAAGCCGAGGTTGGCGGCGTAGCCGGAGGTAAACAACAAGGCCGCTTCGGCGCGGTGAAACGAGGCAATGCGCTGCTCCAGCGCCTCGGCCGCCGCCGAGTTGCCGGTGAGCAGCCGCGCGCCGGTGCTGCCGAGGGCCTCGGGTTCAGCCAAGGCCCGCTGCATGGCCGCGCGCAGCTCGGGCGAGCGGGCCAGACCGAGGTAGTCGTTGGAGGCGAAATCAACCAACCCAGCGGCGGGCAACGACAAGCGGCGGCGCGTGCCGGCCGCTTCGCGCTGCTGCAGCTGTTGGGCAAGGCGCGCGAGAAAAGGCAAAGACATGGGCAAACGTGGAACGAAACGCCGCCCCTGAACGACGGAATGGCGTTTCGTTCGGATTAAGCTTCTACCGCCGCTTCTGCCTTGGCCAGCACTGTGGCGCCTTCGGGCACGTGATTTTTGAACGACTTGCGCGGCGTGAGGCCCAGCAGGGCAAACATCTGCTGGTCGGCGTCGAAGTCGGGGTTGGGCGTGGTCAGCAGCTTCTCGCCCGAGAAGATGGAGTTGGCGCCGGCCAAAAAGCACAGAGCCTGCTCGGTCACGGGCATTTCCTGCCGGCCGGCCGAGAGGCGCACCATCGTGCCGGGCATCAGAATGCGGGCCGTGGCAATCATGCGCAGCATTTCCCACACGCTCACGCGGGGCTGCTCGGCCAGCGGCGTGCCCTGCACCGGCACCAGCGCATTCACCGGCACCGACTCGGGATGGGCCGGCAGCGTAGCCAGCGTGTGCAGCATTTTCACGCGGTCCTCGTCGGTTTCGCCCAGCCCGATGATGCCGCCGGAACACACCGAGAGGCCGGCTTTGCGCACGTTTTCGAGCGTGTCGAGCCGGTCGTTGTAGGTGCGGGTGGTGATGATTTCGCCGTAGTGCTCCTCACTGGTGTCGAGGTTATGGTTGTAGGCGTAGAGGCCGGCTTCTTTGAGGCGCTCGGCCTGGTAGTCGTTGACCATGCCCAGGGTAGCGCACACTTCCAGGCCGAGGTCGTTTACCTGCGTTACCATGTTCAGCACGCGGTCGAAGTCGCGGTTGTCGCGCACTTCGCGCCAGGCCGCGCCCATGCAGAAACGGGTGCTGCCGGCGGCTTTGGCGCGCTGGGCGGCAGCCAGCACTTCGGCATCGGGCAGCAGCTTGTGGGCCTGCACGCCGGTGTGGTAGCGGGCGGCCTGTGGGCAGTAGGCGCAGTCTTCGGGGCAGCCGCCGGTTTTCACGCTCAGCAGCGTGCATACCTGCACTTCGCCGGTGGTTTGGTGCTGGCGGTGCACTTCGGCGGCCTGGGCCACGAGTTGAAGCACGGGCTGGTGGTACAGGGCCTGCACTTCGGCAAGCGTCCAGTCGGTACGGAACATAGAGGTGGTGGTGAGGTTGGCGGAGGGGAAATCGGGCCTTTGAGCGGCAACAAAAAGGCCCGCCACAGCCGCTGTAAAGCGGCTTTGACGGGCCGAAGGTAGGAGGGAAGCGCAATTATGCGCGGTGGGGCGCTACAATTCGGGCTGACTGCTTTTGGCGTCGCGGGTGTTTTTCTGCACCGCAATGGCTGCAAACAAGCTCAGCAAGAACGACATGGCGTAGAAGCCTTTTTCACTCAGCGTGAGGCTGGCATTCCAGAGCCCAACGGTGAGCAGCAGCACCGCCAGCAGGGTCGAAAACCAGCTCAGCCCGTAGTAGATGTTCGTTACCGGAATGCCTTCGAGCTGGTCGCGCACGCTTTTTTGCAGCGAAATGGCCGCAAACAGGCCGTACATGAGTACCGTGAAGTAGTAGCCTTTTTCGTTCAGGGGCATCTGCGCGTTCCAGAGGCCGATGATGAAAGCCGACATACCGGCGAGCAGCGCCACCCAAGAAGCGGCTACGAAAGCGTTGGAGGGTTTGGAGGCCATGGCGCAATAGGCAAAAGTGAGGAAGACAACCAGCGGGGCACCGTGCCCACCGCTGCACCAAACATAGCGCGAAAGCTGGTAAGCCGTTTCCGAACTATAGCCGAAACCTGACTTTTGTGGCCGCGCCCGGAAACGAAGTGCGCCGCAAAGAAATGCACGTTTGGCTGGTTTCGAAGCTAAAATCCGCAGTTGCTGCGCCACTGCACCTGACTTTTCGTGCGCGCAATTTCTTCGCTGCCGAGGCGGTGCCGGGTGCTAAGCAGGCCGTTCGCGCTGGTACCAGTGGTGGGGCAGGCCGTCGAGGTCGAAGGTGTTGCCGTAGCACAGCCCTGCTTTTTGCAGCACGTGGTTGGATGCCTCGTTGCGCACGTCGGCAATGCCGCAGATAAGCGGCAGCTGCATGGTTTCGAAGCCGTAGCGCACCGCCGCCTGCGCCGTTTCGGTAGCGTAGCCGCGGCCCCAATAGCGGCGCAGAAAACGGTAGCCGAGGTCGTAGTAGTGGGTGCGGCCGTTGGTGGGGCCCGCCACCAGCTTCAGCCCCGACCAGCCCACAAAGGCGCCGGTTTGCTTGTCTTCCACAGCCCAGCGCCCTATGCCGTTGTCCACGTACTGCTGCCGCACGAAGGCAATTACCTCCTGCACTTGGGCCCGAGTAGTTACGGGCTTGTTGCCCAAATAGCGGTGCACTTCGGCGTCGGAGTCCATTTCAAACATGCCGGCCTCGTCGGTGGGCAGCAGTTCCCGCATAATGAGGCGCTCGGTTTCTACGAAGATGCGCATGGCCGAAGCAAGCTGGGCGCAGCCCAAAGGCGCGCGGATTCAGGTGGGCGAGTTAGCGTTTGGGCGTGCGTGTGCGGCCCCGGCCGCCCGGCGCCGACTGCGGAGCGCGCCCGGCCGGTTTGCCAGCGGCTTTGCCCGCGGGTTTGGTGGCCGGCTTGCCGGCTGTGGTGGTGCGCGGCTTGCCGCTGGTGGCCCGGCCGGGCTTCTTGGTGCCCGGCGCCGCAGGTTTGGCGGCAGCGCGGGCCCCGGCCGCCGGGCGCGCGGCTTTGGGGCGCGGTGCTTCGGACAGCCATTCCTGGCTGGCCATTTTGTGCGCGGTTTTCGTGCCCGAGGTGCGCCGCGAAGCCGTGCCACTGGAAGTTTCGAGGGCGGCGAAGATGTCGGACAGCTCTTTCTCGGTCAGCTCGCGCCAGTCGCCCACGCCCAGGCCCTTCAGGGTGATGTTCATCACGCGGATGCGCTCCAATTGCACCACTTCGTAGCCGAAATACTCGGCCATGCGACGAATCTGGCGGTTGAGGCCCTGAATGAGCGTGATGCGGAAGATGTAGTTGGTTTCCTTTTGCACCTCGCACTTCTTGGTGATGGTGCCCAGCATGGGCACGCCCTGGCGCATGCCTTCCAGAAACGCCTCGGTAATGGGCTTGTCGACCATCACAATGTACTCCTTCTCGTGCTCGTTGCCGGCCCGCAGAATCTTGTTGACGATGTCGCCGTTCGAGGTCAGCAGAATCAGGCCCTGGGAGTCTTTGTCGAGGCGGCCGATGGGGAAAATGCGCTCCGAGTGCTTGATATAGCGGATGATGTTGTCCTTCACGCCCCGCTCGGTGGTGGTGGTGATGCCCGGCGGCTTGTTGAACGCAATGTAGATGGCGTCTTCCTCGGCGCGCGGCTCGATGCGGTTGCCGTTGACCACCACGCGGTCCTTGCTCGTCACCTGGTCGCCGATGTGGGCGCGCTTGCCGTTGATGAACACCACGCCCTGCTCGATGAAGCGGTCGGCTTCGCGGCGCGAGCAGATGCCGCTTTCGCTGATGTATTTGTTGAGGCGGGTGGACATGGGCAGCGGTAGCTAAGGTGAGGCCAGCTACAGAAGCATAGCGGGATGACAAAAGTACGGGAGCCCGGCCCAACAAGGTATGCTGAACCGGGCTCTACGGTTCTGTTCGCAGTGGCTACAGCCGCGGGTCGTTGCCAGCTGATTGCATTGACCGGATGGTACCCAGCGCCTGCCACCAACTCGTCAGGAGCTTGCCGCTGAGCACGCAAGCGTTCAGCACTACGAAGAAATAAATGCTGAGCAGCACCGGCAACTTAACCTGCGTGAGCACACTTCCGGCTGCTATAAGGCCGTCGGCTGGGTGTGGGTAATGCTTCAACATGGCGAAAATGCAGGCGTTTTCGGCCAGATCGACGACTAAGAATAACACGCAGCCGAGGATCAGCATGTTGCCCAGCCCGGACCAGCCCCAGCGCCGGAAGGTGCGAGCAAAGAATAGCAACCCAAAGGCGGCCACCAGCACCGGAAACAAGGTGTCGACTACGGTTTGCTGCCCGTATTCGGCCCGCCCGCTGGGGCCGTAGGCGGATAAGAGGCGCTCCACGTCGGCTGCGGTGTAGCCGTGGATTCGAAAATCCAATTTGGGCAAGCCGGGCGCAAGGCGTTGCAGGCGGGCGTCGGCCAGCATCAACCAGGAGCCTACGGCGGCAAAGGGGGCAAAAGCCAGCCAGGTGTTGCGGGTGGTGGCCAGTTGGTCGAGGCGTCGCAGGAAGGTTTTGGGGTTCATAGCGCAGTTGCGTTGGAAGCGTGAATGATGCTGGCAAAGCAACTGCGCCCCCGGCGCGGGCGCATTTACAAAGGTAAAGAAGTGAGGCCGCTGCCGCCCCGGCTTAGGTGACGACGGATGCGGCTGAGCTGCGTGGGGGTAATGCCCAGGTAAGAAGCCACGTGGTACTGTGGAATCAGCTGTTCCAGCTGCGGAAACTGCTGCTGAAACAGCCGGTAGCGCTGCTCGGCGTCGAGCAGCACGATTTCCAGCTCGCGCTGCTCCTTCTCCACAAACTGCCGTTCGGCGTGGCGACGCGCCTGCCGCTCCAGGTCGGGGTGCTCGTCGTAGAGGGCGCGCAGGGCGGCAAAGTCAGCCGCCAGTACCCGACAATCGGTAAGGGCCTGCTGGTTGATGGCGGCGGGTTGCCCAGTTATCATGAACGAGTAGCTGCCGACGATGGCCGGCGCCACAAAAAAGGTCTTGTTGTACTCCGTGCCGCGGGCGTTGCGGAAAAAAGCGCGCATCACGCCCTCGGCTAAAAAGCCCACTTGCCGCTCCGTTTGGCCGGCCTCGATGAAGTAGCTGCCTTTGGGCAGCACCACGGGCAGAAACAGTGGCTCGACCCGCGCCCAAGTTTCAGGGCGCGAGGGCGAGAGGGCGTCGAGGAAGGAGCGGAGGTCGTGCACAGCAATGCCAGAGCCGCTCTACAGCGCCACCTCCTTTTCGCCTTTATCGACGCTCAGAATCCACTTCGTGAGGCCGTGCATGTAGGTTTGCTGGTCGTCGTAGAAGCTCATGTGACTGCCGTTGGGGCAAATAAGGGCGGTGCCGTGTTGCACTTTGTCGGCCACCATGCGCATGTGCTCGGGGTCCATCGTGTCGTGCTTGCCGCCGATGCTGAGCACGGGCACCGCGAGCTTGGGCAGGTCGGCCACCCGGTTCCAGTTCACCAGCTTGCCAGAGGCGCCAAATTCGCTGGGCCCCTGCATGGTCACGTAGAGCGACTGATTGGTTTTGGCCAAGGCGCGGGCGGCTGGCTCGGGCAGGGGCACGCGGCACAGGTGCTGGGCGTAGAAATTGGGCTCCAGCAACTCCATGTAACGCGGGTTCTGGAAGTCCTTCTTGGCTTCAATCTGCCGGATTTCGCGCAGCACTTCGGGCTTGAGCTGCGGGGCCAGCACCTCGTCGGCGTACTTGTTGTAAGCCGGTATACTCATCATCATGTTCGAGATGATGAGGCCTTTCAGGTGCTGCTGGTACTTCAGGGCGTACTCGGCGGCCAGGATGCCGCCCCAGCTGTGGCCCAGCAGGTAGAAGTTGTCTTTGTCGAGCTTCAAGGCCTGGCGCACTTGCTCCACTTCCTCCACGTAGCGCGGCAGGCTCCACATGGCGGTGTCCTTGGGGTTGTCGGAGTTGCCGCAGCCGAGTTGGTCGTAGTAAATAAACTCGATGCCTTCCTGCGGCAGGAAGCTCTCCATACACTCGAAATACTCATGCGTGGCGCCGGGCCCGCCGTTGAGCAGCAGCAGCTTGATGCGCGGGTTGTTGCCGAAACGCTTGGTCCAGACGTTGAATTTGCTCTTGGGCGTGGTAATCGGAATGACCTGCACGCCGCCGGTTTTCACGCGGGCGGTGTCGCCGGCGAAGTAGGCGGTGGAGGTGGGCGCGGCCGCCGCGGCGGTTTCCGGTTCCTTGCCTTGGGAGGTGCAGGCAGCCGTACCGAGTCCAATCAGGAGCGCGCCGGCGCCGAGCAGTTGGCGTAAAGAATTCATGGGGAGCTGGGAATTGCGAGAGGTTGTGGGTAGGGGCGGTGCCGAAGCGCTAAACCTACTGATAATCCGGGTTCGTGCAAACACAAAGCGGGCCGCCCCAACCGGAGCGGCCCGCCTAAGCAACACGGCTGAAAACGGCTTAGCCCAGCGTGTGGTACACGGCCTGCACGTCGTCGTCCTCCTCGAATTTCTCGATCAGGTTCATCACCTCTTCCAGCTCGTCGCCTTCCAGGTGCACGGTGGTGTTCGGAATGCGCTGCAGCTGGGCGCTGATGACGTTCAGCTGCTTCTGCTCCAGGGCCTTCTGCATCTGGCCGAAGTCGCTGAAGGCGGTTTCTACCACGATGTAGTGCTTTTCGTTGCCGTGCTCGTCTTCCTCCGAGTCTTCGTAAATGTCGTCGGCGCCGAAATCAATCAGCTCCAGCTCCAGCTCGTCGCGGTCGAGGCCTTCGGCAGCCAGCTTGAACACGCCTTTGCGGGTGAAGGTGAAGTCGGAAGAGCCGGCCGTGCCCAGGGCGCCGTTGCCGCGGTTGAAGTACATGCGCACGTTGGCCACGGTGCGGGTGGGGTTGTCGGTGGCCGTTTCCACCACAATGGCCACGCCGTGAGGCGCGTAGCCCTCGTACACCACCTCGGTGTAGTTGCCTTCTTCCTTCGACGAGGCGCGCTTGATGGCGGCTTCCACGCGGTCCTTGGGCATGTTCACGCCCTTGGCGTTTTGCATGGCCGTGCGCAGGCGCGAGTTGGTGTCGGGGTTGGCGCCGCCTTCCTTCACGGCAATGACAATTTCCCGGCCGATGCGGGTAAAATCCTTGGACATCCGGTCCCAGCGCTTCATTTTGCGGCCTTTCCGGAATTCAAACGCGCGTCCCATCTATGTGCGGAGGTAAGTAAGTGAGTAGATTCGGGGGAAAAGCGGGGCGGCCCCGCGAAAGGCCCGCAAGTTAGCCCAAAGCCCGGCGGAGGGCAACCCCTTGAGCTGAGTTGGAGCCGAGTTAGAACCGAGTAACCTCAGGAACCGGCCCGTAGCAGCCCAATTTGCCGGCCAATGAGCCGGTCGAGCAGGCGCGCGGGCAGCAGCCGCGGCAGCACCCAATCCTGCAGGCGGTTGGGCACAATGGTGTAGCGGGCCTGGGGCCGGGGCGTTTCGAAGATGCCCACGAGGCGGGCAGCCACCGCCGCCGGGTCGAGGCCCTGGTCGCGCTTGTGCTGCACAAACCGGGCAAAGCGTTGCGCCGGGCCGTAGTACGGGGTGTCACGGTAGGCTTCCAGGTCGATGCCTTTGTCCCAGATGGGCGTGTTGGTTACGCCCAGCCCGATGAGCACCATGTCGATGCCAAACAGCTGCAGCTCCCGGCGCCAGGTGTGCGAAATGCCCTCCAGTGCGTGCTTGGTGCCCACGTAGGCGCCCACAAACGGCGCCGCCACCTGTCCGCTCACCGAGCCGATGTTGATGACGCGGCCGGGCGTGCCCGCAAACCCCGGCCGGGCACCCAGCAGCGGCAGAAACGCCTGCGTCACCTGCACCAGACCCAGCACGTTGACGTCGAAATGCTGCCGCACCACCGCAAGGGGCTGGTGCAGGAGCGGCCCGCCAAACGCCACGCCGGCGTTGTTAATCAGCCCGCCCAGGCCCGCGTCGCCCACGGCCCGGGCCACCTCTGCCACGGCCTGCTCAATGGCGGCGGCATCGGTTACATCAAACAGCAGCGGCTGAAACTGCGACCCAAGCTCCTGCTGCAGCCGGGCGGCATCGGCGGGCTGCCGCACGCTGCCAAACACGCGGTAACCCCGCGCCAGAAACGCCTGCGCCGTGGCCAGGCCCAGCCCGCTCGACACGCCGGTAATCACAATGGTTTTCGAATGTGCGGCAGCGGACATCAGCAGCGGGAAAGTGGGTGAGGGAAAGGCGGGAAGTTACGGCTTGGTCGCTTTCGGGGCGGGCTGGGCCGATAAGGAGTACACGCCCTTGCTGCCCGCCGGAAAGCCTTCAATGGTGATGTCCAGCGTCTGCTTTTTCGGGTCGAAGCGAAAGGTGCCGTTGTCGGCTTTCGGGTCGCCCTGGCTGCTCAAGTACAAAAAGCTGATGTTGTCGCCGCTGAGGGTAAAGCGCCCGCGCTGGTCGAAGCTCATGGGGCCGTTGGCACCGGTGAGTTGCAGGTGCTTCTCATACACACCTGACGGCAGCAGCGTAAGCGTGCCGCCCACGCCGGTGGCCGCCACCGGCTCCTGCCCCGCCGAGTGAATAGTGTAGGAGCGGTAACGGTAGGTGGCGTAGAACGACGGTGTGGCCACCGCCGCCGGAGCAGCGGCCCGCTCGGCCACGCGGGTTTTGGGGGCTGGCTTGGTTTGGCCAAGCGCCGGCACCGCCGCTGTCAGGAGTGAAGCCAAACTAAAAACCGAACAGAAACGACAAACCATGTGGTAGCGGGATGCGAGGCAGCCGAGGCGCCGCTCTCACCCCGAAAGTACGCTGCCTGGCGTTTGGTGCAGCGCGTCAGGTTTCCTTGCTTTGCTGCTTCACCCGTTTCCCCGCTGCCATGCCCACTTTCCTGCGTGAACTCATTCGCCCCGCCGCCGACCTGCCCCAGGCCGATGTGTGCCTCGTGGGCCTGCCCCTCGACCACGGCACGGTGCTCGAAGGCGGCCGCGCCGGGGCCGTGGGCGCACCGGCCGCCATTCGGCGGGAGCTGCGACGCTACCACAAAACCTACAACTTGGAGCACAACGTGCGCCTCGACGAGCTGCGCATTGCCGATGCCGGCGACATTGCGTGCCCCACCACTCCCTACGACCACGCCGCTCACCACCAGCGCATTCGCGAGCGGGTAGGGGAGCTGCTCGGCCAATACCCGCGCGTGGTCGTCCTTGGCGGCTCCCACGACGGCACCTACAGCACCGTGCGCGGCCTCTTCGATGCCACCGGCCAGCAGCCCGTCGGCGGCATCAACCTTGATGCCCACGCCGACGTGAAGCACCGCGCCGACCTGGGTAGCGGCACGCCCTACGGCAAGTTGCTCCGCGAAGGCGTGGTGGCCGGCTCGCGCTTCACCGAAATCGGCCTGCACTCCAATCTCAATACCTTTGAGGACATTGATTTCCTGCACCAGCAGCAGGCCACCATCGTGCCGCTGGCCCACGTGCAGCAGCACGGCATGCCGCTGTTCATGGAGCGGGCACTGCACCGCGCTGCCGCGCCGGCCTTCGTTAGCTTCGATACCGACGCCGTAGCGCAGGCTTTTGCCCCGGCCGTTTCGGCCCCCAGCAGCGACGGGCTCACGCCGCGCCAGGCCACCGAAGCCGCCTTTCTGGCCGGCAAGCAGGCAGGCGTGCGGCTGTTCGAAGTAGTGGAGTTCAACCCCGTTTTCGACCGCGACTTTATGACGGCGCGCCTCGCCGCTACCATCATCACGGCTTTCCTGACGGGCGTGGCAGCCGGCCGCTAATGGTGTAGGAATGCCCTTGGAATCGGGCGGAATGGGAAGCCTGGGTAGCGCGAAAAAAAGAAATACGAATGATTTCGTTGTTGTCTACGAAAATATTCGTTGATTCGTGCATCCCTTATCGGCCAGCTGTTGTCGATGGGGGCAAGACGTCAACCAACCCCTTTCTGCGCTATGAAAACCCTGCTTGCCGCACTGCTCCTCGGTGCTTCCGTTCTGCCCGCCGCCGCCCAGTCGGTGCCCGCCTTCACGTCTACCTGCGACGACAGCAAGTGGGGCAGCTCCGATGAGAAACGCTTCTGCGAAACCCGCGACCTTACTTTGCCGGCCGTGAAAAACGGCACTTTCACCGTGGACGGGCTGCACAACGGCGGCATTTCGGTGAAGGGCTACAGCAGCAGCGACATTCGGGTGCGGGCCCGGTTGCAGGCTTGGTCCAAAGACGAAGCCACGGCCAAGGCCAAAGTCGCGGAAATAAAAATCAGCACGGCCGGCAGCACCTTGCGTGCCGCCGGACTCGACGGGTCGGGCGCAAACTCGGGCTACGCCATGAGCGACGGCGGCTACGCGGTGAGCTACGAAATATTTGTGCCCGAGAAGCAAGACCTGGCCCTGACCACCCACAACGGCGGAATTCACCTCGAAAACCTGCGCGGCGCCGTCACTTTTGCGGCCCAGAACGGGGGCGTGCACATCGAGGGCAGCGGCGGCGACGTGCGCGGCACCACCCGCAACGGCGGCCTCCACATTACGCTCAGCGGCAGCAAGTGGGAAGGCAAAGGCCTCGACGTAACGACCACCAACGGCGGCATCAACTGGCAGGTGCCGCAGGACTACTCGGCCCAACTATACACCAGCACCCAGCACGGCCCCATCAAAACCGATTTTCCGACGAATGTGCAGGGCAAAATCGGGCGGGAAATTGCGCTGAACCTGGGCAAAGGCGGGGCACCGGTGAAGGCCGTGACAACCAACGGCGGCATCCATGTGAGCCGCGCTGGTAAATAAGCCGTATCTTCCAATCTGCTCCCTAAACAAGTTCGGGCCGCTCCTGCTGGTGCAGGGGCGGCCCGTTGGCATGTGGGCAGTGCCGGTCAGTGGGCTGTGGCGCGGCCAGCTAGAAGTACACTTCCTTGTAGGGGTAGGGCGGAAACGGGTTTTCGGGGTCGTCGGAGTAGTGCGGTGGGTAGTTGGCTTTGCGGTCTTTGCCAAGCTTCCGCTTCTTGCCGGCGTGGCCATTGGTGTGGCTGCGCTTGCGCCCCAGCAAGGCCAGTGCGCCTACCACCAGCACCGCGCCCGCGCCAATGAGGGCGGCTTTGGCCGGGAATGTGTCGGCCGGGGCCGGGGGCAGGTACTGCACCCCGTCGGCATCGAGCACGACCGGCTGCGCTACGTAGCGGCCGTGCGCGGGCATGGGAAAATCGGTGGCCAGGCGGGAGAGGCCGGCGGCAGCTTCGGGGCCCTGAATGACGGGGCCGTGGCCGCAGCCGATGGCGTTGGGCTGCAAGCTGGCCAGTTGCTCGACCGAGGCACGCACCTCTTGCCAGTTGTAGTTGAACGGCGACCCGGCCACGCTGATGTGCGGCAGCTGCAGCAGCAGCGACGGTACCGACTCGTGGTTGGCCGTGGCAAAGGCATCGGCGCCGAGCAAAGTGCGGTCTTCGTCGCGGAACAACGCCAACTGACCCGGCGCATGGCCGGGCACGTGCAGCCAGCGCCAGCCCGGCAGATACGGCACGTCGTTGCCATCAATGGGCAGCGCCTGCACGATATCCGACAGCTGGAACGACTGCGGCGGGAAGAAGCGGGCCACAAAAGCCAGGGAACCGCCGCGGTCTACGGTGGGGTCGGCGGGCGGGTACACGGCGCGGCCCGTCAGAAACGGCAGCTCCAGCGGGTGCGCCAGTACCGGCACCCGCCAGTGCTCGGCCAGGGCGCGGGCCGAGCCGGCGTGGTCCATGTGGCCGTGCGTGAGGATGATGGCCGTGGGGTGGGTGCCGGGGTAAAACAGTTCATCGGCCGCGGCAATGATGGCCTTTTCGGAGCCGGGCAGGCCGGTATCCACCAACACCCATTCGCCGGGCGAGCTGGATTCTACAAAATAGACGTTGACAAAGCGCTGAATCTGAAGCTGGGTCACGCCAGCGGCTACCTGGTTCATCGGGCTTAGGTGTGGTTGATGGTTGAAGGCAATACGCAAAGCGGCGGCCGAGGGTAGGGGCCCAGGCGCAATCTTACGGCAGGTTGCCAGCCACTGGTTGTGCCATGCGCCGACCCAAGCGCCAAGAAAACCCCGTCCCACCGTTTTCCCGGCGCGGGCAAAACCGATAACTTGCCGCTCCACCCGAACTCTGCATTTCCCCAGCCTGCCATGTCGCACTCCGCTCTCGACACGCCCGAACTCAACCTCGAAGCCACCAGCAAATCCTCGGCTACCGGCCAGAAAGCCCAGCGGCCCATGTACTACGAGTACAAGCCCGCCGAAACCGTAAAGGCCAAGCACGGCCCCGAGCTGCGCTGCAAAACCTGGGAAGCCGAAGCGGCCCTGCGCATGCTCGAAAACAACCTCGACCCGGCCGTGTCGCTGGTGTACGACGAGCTGATTGTGTACGGCGGCGCCGGCCGCGCGGCCCGCAACTGGAAGGAGTTTCAGACCATCGTCAAGAGCCTGAAGGAGCTGGAAGCCGATGAAACCCTGCTGGTGCAGTCGGGCAAGGCCGTGGGCGTGCTGCGCACCTGGGCCCACGCCCCGCGCGTGCTCATTGCCAACTCGAACATCGTGCCCGCCTGGAGCACCCAGGAGTACTTCGACGAGTTGGACCGCCTGGGCCTGATGATGTACGGGCAGATGACGGCCGGCTCCTGGATTTACATTGCCACCCAGGGCATCCTGCAGGGCACCTACGAAACCCTGGCCGCCGTGGCCGACAAGCACTTCGGCGGCACGCTGGCCGGCACCGTCACCGTTACGGCCGGTCTGGGCGGCATGTCGGGCGCCCAGCCGCTGGCCGTGAGCATGAACGACGGCGTGTGCCTGGTCATCGAGCCCATCGACGCCCGCGTGAAGCAGAAGGTGCGCGAAGGCTACGTGGACGAGCAGGCCCGCGACCTGGACCACGCCCTGGAGCTGATGGCGCAGTACAAGGCCGAGCGCAAGGGCTGGAGCATCGGCCTGACCGGCAACGCCGCCACCGTGTTGCCCGAGCTGCTGGCGCGCGGCTTCAAGGCCGATGTGGTAACCGACCAGACCTCCGCCCACGACCTGATGGACTACATCCCCGAGGGCGACATCGACGCGGTACTGCAGCTGCGCAAAGACAACCCCGAGGAGTTCAAGCGCCAGGCCCTGCAGTCCATCGTGAAGCACTGCCAGGCCATCATCGACATGCAGGCCGGCGGGGCCGTGGCCCTCGACTACGGCAACAACCTGCGCGGCCAGGCCGAAAAAGGCGGCCTGCAGGTGCGCGACGAAAACGGGCAGTTCCTCTACCCCGGCTTCGTGCCCGGCTACATCCGCCCGCTGTTCTGCGAGGGCAAAGGCCCCTTCCGCTGGGCCGCCCTCTCGGGCGACCCGCAGGACATTCTGCGCATCGACCGCGCCCTGCTCGAAACCTTCCCCGACAACAAGATGCTGGCTCGCTGGATCGAGAAGGCCCAGGCCAAGGTGCCCTTCATCGGCCTGCCCGCCCGCGTGTGCTGGCTGGGCTACGGCGAGCGGGAGAAATTCGGCCTGGTCATCAACGACCTGGTGGCCCGCGGCGAAGTCTCAGCCCCCATCGTCATCGGCCGGGACCACCTCGACTGCGGCTCGGTGGCCTCGCCCAACCGCGAAACCGAGGGCATGAAGGACGGCTCCGACGCCGTGGCCGACTGGCCCCTGCTCAACGCCCTGGCCAACTGCGCCTCCGGCGCCGACTGGGTGAGCCTGCACAACGGCGGCGGCGTGGGCATCGGCAACAGCACGCACTCCGGCATGGTAATAGTAGCCACCGGCACCCCCGAAAAAGCCGAGCGCCTGCGCCGCGTGCTCACCACCGACCCCGGCATGGGCGTCTTCCGCCACGCCGACGCCGGCTACGAGCTGGCCCAGCAAGTGGCTGAGGAGCGCGGGGCGAAGATTCCGGGGCGGGCGTAGTTTCTGCGCTACTCCGGGCACGTCATGCCGAGCGAAGTCGAGGCATCTCGTGTGCTGACGCCGGATAGCATCAATAGCCCAGCGGCGGCCGGTGGAATATTCCGCCGGCCGCCGCTGGGCTATTGAGCATCCTGTTGAGTAATCAGGTAAAAGCCATGTAGCCAGTTGGTCGTATACGGAGCATGTAGTCTTCACTACAAAGTCGTGCCCGCGCCCTAAAAAGTGAACTGGTGGCCCTCTACTACGCCGCTCGCGACCCGCGGACTCCGTGGTACGCCCGCCTAGTAATGCTGGCTACGCTGGCTTACGCTGCTAGTCCCATCGACCTGATTCCCGACTTTATTCCCGTGCTCGGCTACCTCAACGATTTGGTGTTGGTGCCCGCCGGTATTGCCCTGAGCATACAACTTGTGCCTGCCGAGGTCCTGCGTGAAGCCCGGCACCGTGCTGCTACCACCCCCGTATCGAAGCGTGCCAACTGGGGCGTCGGAGCCCTGATTCTGGGGTTTTGGTTAATTATTCTATTGAGCGTAGGCCGCTATGGGTGGCAGTGGTGGCAAACTCACCACGCACGATAGTATCCTGACGGGAACGACTACACAGCCCAGGCTCAGCTTTGGTCTCCAATTGGTGCTTGGCCGCCTCGCCTTCCGCTTACGGATGGGAATTACATCGGCAGCGTAATCGAGATGAAGCGGGCAGGAAAAAAGCAAAACCCCACTTCCGCTGTTCAGTACGCTGAACCTGCGCCGGCAAGCCGCCGGCGCCCGAACTAAACCACACAACCTATGAACATCGGAATCATCGGCGCGGGCCACATCGGCAGCGCCCTGGCGGAGCGGCTTACGGGCCTCGGCCATACGGTATACATTGCTAACTCCCGCGGGCCCGAAACCCTCAAAGACGTGGAGCAGAAAACGGGCGCCAAGGCCGTGACGGCCGAGGAAGCGGCCCAGCGCGGCACTGACCTTGTGGTGGTGACCATCCCGCTCAAGAACATTCCCGACCTGCCCAAGGGCCTGCTAGCCGGCGTGCCCCGGGAGACGCCCATCATCGATACCAGCAACTACTACCCCATGCTGCGCGACGGCCGGATTCCGGAGCTGGAAAGCGGCGCCCTGACCGAAAGCGAATGGGTGCAGCAGCACCTGGGCCGCCCGGTGGTGAAGGTGTTCAACAACATCTACGCTCACCACATCGTGGAGAAGGGCCAGCCCGCCGGCACGCCCGGCCGCATCAGCCTGCCCGTGGCCAGCGACGATGCCGCCGCCAAGCAGAAAGTCATGCAGCTGGTGGACGAGCTGGGCTTCGACGCCGTGGACGCCGGCAGCCTGCACCAGTCGTGGCGGCAGCAGCCTGGCACGCCCGCCTACGGCGCCGACCTGCCGGCCGACAAGCTGCGCGAGAACCTGCAGAGCCTCGGTACCGAGCGTACCGAGGCCCAGCACGCCGAGTTCAAGGCCAACCACGCCCGCACGGAGCAGGCCATGGCCGATCAGGGCATCAAGCTGAACTAGCCGCCGGCCTGACGACCGGCCACCCAACCCGCCACGCCGCGTGCTACCACCGCCGTGCTTCGGCCTACCGAACCTGATACCGCGCCGCCCGGGTTTCCCGGGCGGCGCGGTTGGTTTTGGTGGGGCAGTGTCCTCGGGCCCGCGCAAGCCAGTCTGCGCGCCGTGCTGATTCGCCCGATGGTTTTGCTGCAAGGCCACCGATGAGCAAGCGCCTGCAGGCGCAGCCCATTCCGGCGCCCTACCGGCGAACCTTGGGCAAATAGTGTGTGCGCCGCGCCGCCGCGTAGCTTTGCGCCGCTGCCGGAATGCCCGGCGGCTTTGGCACTTGCCCGATTGTCTTCATGAAGCACCTTCTCTCGGCCGGGGTTGCGGCCCACGGGATGCTCCTTATTCTGAGCCTCATTGTGCTGTTTCACCTGCTGATCATCACGGGCGTCATTCCGTTTGCTGTCGTGTGGGGCGGGCGGCTGCACAGTCACTCGCAGATGCTGCGCTTCGAAACCGTCTCCATCGGCCTGAACCTACTAATGCTGGCCGTGGTGGCGCGGGCCGTGGGCCGGCTGCGGCTGCGCGTCAATGCCCGGTTCATGCAGGTCGCGTTATGGCTGATGGCGCTCCTGTTTCTGGCGAATACCGCCGGCAATCTGCTGGCCAAGACCGAGCTGGAACGGCTGGTTTTTACTCCTCTGACGCTGCTGCTTGCCCTCTTCAGCTGCCGCTTGGCTATGGAGCAGAAGAAAACCGCAGTGCCCGCCAGCGCCTAGCCGGCCCAGCTGCCGGCGGAATGCAGTAGCACCAGCGCCAGTCGAGCGCGCCTCATACTTCTTTCTTTGTACCAACCGATGAAACCCGAACTCCAAGACCTCCCGCTCGTCGACAACCCTGGCAGCCACCGCTTCGAGCTGACCGTGAACCACGCCACCGCCTTTGTGGAGTACGGCGACCGGGACGGCGCTCTGGCCTTGTTTCACACCGAAGTGCCGGCGCAGCTGGAAGGGCAGGGAGTAGGCACGGCCATCGTGGAAAAGGTGCTGGCCGAAGTGGAGCGGCGGCAGCAGCAGCTAATTCCGCTATGCCCTTTTGTGACCAGCTACCTGAAGCGTCACCCCGAGTGGCAGCGCCTGGTGGCGCCGGCCTACCAGCGCTGGTTTCAGCCGGGCTAGCGGGAGTGGGGCTCCCCAAATCATGCGAGTCGGTAGCTCGGGGCGGTGGGCAACGGTTTCGCTGCTTCGCCCATCTGGCCGGGTATGGGACCTTTCACAAAACACGGGGCAGCCCTACTGCTGGCGGCCGTCTTCGGCGCCCACTTTTCGGCGGCCCAAACAGCCCCGCCCAACACGCCGCCGGCGCCCATTCAGGTGATGACGCTCGGCGTGTTCCACTTCGACTACCCCAACCTCGACCAGCACCAGATACAGCGCGCCGACCAGATTGACGTGCTGGCCCCGCGCTACCAGGCTGAGCTAACCCAACTGGCCAACGCGCTGGCCCGCTACCGGCCCACGCACATCCTGGTGGAGGCCCCGCCCGCCCAGCAGGCCCGCTTCGATTCCCTGTACCGCGCCTACGTGGCCGGGCGCCACGCTCTGCGCCGCAACGAGCGGGAGCAGCTGGGCTTTCGGCTGGCGCGGCAGTTGGGGCTGCCCCGGGTGTGGGGCGTCGATGCCACCGGCAGCTACTATCCGTCGCTGCAGCAGCTGTTCAACGACACCGCCCGGCTTCGCCGCTTCGAGCGGTACCTCGACCACAGTCCCGATTCGGTCTTCGAGCGGCGCTACCGCGCCCTGTACGCCGCCGAAGACCTGTTGCCAGCCCGTGTGGGCGTGGTGGCTACCCTGGCGCAGCTGAACGAGCCAGCTAACCTGCTGCACAAGCAGGGCGCGTACCTGGTGGGCGGTTTCAAGTACGAGGAAGAGTCGCAGGCCTACACCGGCGTCGATTTCGAAACCTCGCGCTGGTACAGCCGCAACCTGCGCATCCTGCGCAACATGCAACGCCTGCCCATCCGGCCCGGCGACCGGGTGCTGCTCATCATCGGGGCCGGGCACGCGGGGCTGCTCAACTACTTCCTGCAATGCTCGCCCGAGTACGAGCTAGTCAGTGCAGGGCCCTATTTGCGGCCGGGCGCTGCCAAACCCCAGGCCACGCTTCCGGCCCGGCAGCGAAAGTAACCTAGGCGCCGTTGGGCAACGTTTGGTTTGCGTGCTGCTGGCGGCCGTTGGCCTGCCAAAACAGCCCGGCCGAGGCCAGCCACAGGACCACAAAGCCCATGTTCAGCGCAATTTCCCGCATCCTTTCCGGAGCAAGCCCGGCCTGCCACACCAGCAGCGCCACAATGGGAACCAGAAACTGCACCGCCCCGGCCGCCAGCATGGCCTTGGCCATGCCGCGCTGCTGCAAGCGGGCCGCTACAGCCCCCACCAGGGCCACGACCGGAACCAAGCCAAACAGCAGGTTGGCCAGGTTGGGTCCGCTGCCGACTAGGCCCACGGCCAAGTTGACCCAGATGCCGAGGAACCCCGCCGCCAGCCCCACGCCCACAGCCAGCCGATACTGCACCGTGCCTCGCTGGCTGGATACAAACTCGTAGGCAAAGCCCGTGGCGAAGATCAGGGCGCCCATGATAAGGAAGTCGGAAGCGGACCAGTTAACGCCGGTGTCGAACCGCATGGCCACGAAAGGAACCAGCAACAGCAGCACGGTGGCCGCCGCTGGCCGAACGAAGTTTTTAGGGTGCAGGGTCATAAGGGTAGGGTTTAGCTGCGGGAAAAGAAGTGGGGGCAAGGCTCGGTTTTCGTTTTCCGGTTGGGGCATGTAGCACGCGCACAACCCCTCTCCAATAGGAAGGTACCAGCGGAACAAAGGAAGTAAAAGAACTTTGAAATACAAAGTAAATACGATTCAAGAATACCAAGGTTTTTTCACCTGCGAATTGGGGCTTAGAGCGTGGTTGGATTTTGCTAAAAATGACTTTAGGCCGTTATGCTCATCTGGCGTCCGCTTGTCGAACCGAAGGTCGGCGTAGCCAAGCATCTCTATTTTTTCGCCAGATGCTAGATTCAACGAAGCGGGAGAGATGCTTCGACAAACTCAGCATGACATAACCTAAAATCCGAACACGTTCTTAATCGGTTGGGAACCATAGAGGCACCTGCCGCGCTGCAGTCGTGAGCAGAAGCTCTACCGGCTGCGGCGTTTGGCAACCGTATTGAAGCTCGTTGGAGCAGTGTTGCAGAACAGTCTTTGTAGTCTGCAGTGTAATCAAAACGTGCCGCTCTGAGCCGGGCACTTCTTTCGACGATACAGTATATTTGTGTCGCTATATATTTGTGCTGCGCCTGTTTTCGCCAGCGGCGCGGCCCGTTGTTTTACCCGTTGCCAGAGCTATGGAAGCCCACTACGCCGCTTGTGCCCACACCGGCATTGGGCTCTACGTTACGGCCATCTGGCAAGTGGAGGGCATGCCGCCGCACCGGCACGAAACCATACTGCCCAAGGGCATTGTGGAGCTGATTTTCTCCTTTGCCGACCCCTTGCGGGTGGCACTGGGGTCGGAAGGAGCCAGCCAACCCACGCCCACGTGTTTCATCAGCGGCCTGAACACCGTGCCCCTGCAGCTACGGGCCCCGCAGGCCCAGGCGCTGTTTGGGGTGCAACTCACCCCGCTCGCGGTTCGCAAGCTGCTGCGCGTGCCCGCCGGCGAATTCCTCAACCGCATTACCGACCTGCGCCTGCTGAGCCCGGCGTTCGGTTCACTGGCCGACCAACTGGCCGGGGCGGGTTCGTTTGCCGGGCGCCGGGCGCTGGTAGAGGCTTGGGTGCAACGGCAACTGCAGGAGGTACCGAAGAGGGAGGTCCTGCTGTCGTCGTACCTCAACACTCCGGCTGTGGCCGCGCCTTCGGTGGCCGAGTTGGCAGCGCGGGCGTGCTACTCGCCGCGGCAACTCAGCCGCAAGGCTCATGAACTCTTTGGAATTTCAGCCGAGGCCTTGCTGGGCTACAAGCGCTACGTGGGCGCGCTGCAGGCCCTGCATCAGCCCGGCAAAACCCTGACCACGGTGGGGCTGGAGTGCGGCTACTACGACCAGGCGCATTTCATTCGAGAATTCCGGCACTTTACCGGCATGGCCCCCGGCGGCTACCGCCGGCAGCTCAGCGCCCGGCCGGGCCACTTGTTTCAGTAGGCGGGTGTGGGCAAGAAGTGCGCCTTGCAGCGGTGTCGCGGAGCATGCCGAATCGAGTAGAGCTTGCTGCTGCGCCGGGCATAAACTGCTTAGGCTGCTTGGGCGGGACAAAACTTGTCCGATACATACAATTTTTCGAGGGGCGCGGGGCGGAGCTTTGTCAAAAACAAACCGCCAAACAAACCGCTATGAAACGCACCCTTCTTTTCGCCTCGCTCGTCGTTGCTTCGGGCCTCCTGCTCACCAACATCTACAGCTCCCTGGTCGATGCGCCCGCCTGGGGCCACGACGTGGCAAAGGGCATGCAGACTTCCCGGGCATACTATCAGGTGTCGAATCCCGGGCATTTCTTCCGCATTTTTTCGCCGCTGAATCAGGGCCTGGGCTTGCTCTGCGTGGTGCTGTTCTGGAAGCGCGGCAAGCAAACGCGCAATTTGCTGCTGCTGGCCCTGCTGTGCTACGTGGTAGCCGAAGGCATGACGTTCAACTACTTCTACCCCCGTAATGCCATCCTGTTTGAGTCGGAACTGGCCGACCGAGCCACGCTGCAGCGCGTTTGGCAGGAGTGGAGCACTATGAACTGGGTCCGCACGCTGGCAGTGGCCAGTGGGGTGGTGTGCACCGCACTGGGCCTGCACCGGACTTACAACGCCCCCACCGCAATACGGATTGAAGAACGGGAAGCCGTGGCCGTGGCTTAGCTTCGGAAGGGATGCATGCGGCGGCCTTGCCTGGGCCGCCACGTGCATTTCAGGCAACTCAGCGTGAAGTGCAGGAAACACAAGACGGTGCTTCGGCTCCAGCCCGGTATCAACTCCTAGAGGAACCCAGGACACCAGCTTCAACGGGCGTCGTCCCAAGAGCTAAGCGCGCAATAGGGAAGCCGGGTCCGGGTCACTTTCCTACTGGCGACTGGCGCCCAGAACTTCCCGCACCGGCGTCCACCGGATGCCGGGGTACCGCTCGTTGTCGAGGGGCGCAAGCTTGGGCAGGCCCGTGAACATGTTGTGCAGGTATTGCATGCCCTGCCAGGGCGGAAACACATCGTCGTTGGCCGGCATCAGGGCCTTGGTGAGCTTGATGACCTTGCCGAACGTTTTCAGGCTCCCCACCCGGAATAGCTTAAACGCTTTGCCCGTAGCAGCTTCTGCGGCACGCTGCAAGTCGCGGATGCTGGCTACTTCGCCGGCCACGCGCAGAAAGCGGGGCGGGGCGGGGTCGAGGGCCGCGGCGGCCGTAAACTCCGCGGTGTTTACCATGGTGGTGAAGTCAAGGGGCTGGTCGGCGCTGCCCCAGTACACCACGCGGCGCGGGCCCGGCAGCACTACCGGCGCGGTTCCCTTTAGCAGGTCGGTGAACATGCCGTTGAGGATGGACGTGGCTTGGATGGGCGCTTGGTCGAGCCGGCGACTGAACTCCCGGCGCAGGTCGAGGTTGCGGTTGGAACCCTCGGGCAGCTTGGTGTAGTCGATGCAGAAGTCGGACGGGATGAAACGCGGCACACCGGCGGCTACTGCTGCCTCCAGCAACCGCGTTTGGGCGTCGACTATTACCTCTCGCAAACCCGATAGGGCCGACACCACGCAGGCCGCCCCGGCACAAGCCCTGGCGAGGTCAGCGGGATTGTTGTAGTCCACCGTTACCACCTCGGCGCCCTGTACCCGCAGCGAAGTAGCCTCGGCAGAATTGCGGGTTTCGGGCCGCGCCAGAGCCCGCACGGCGGCGCCCCGCTGCCGCAGGTGGTGGGCAATGAGCAGCCCGAGGGCGCCGGTGGCGCCGGCCAGCACCACGGGAGCAGAATCGGAAGTAGACTGTTCGGAAATGATAGGCTGTGCGGCGGGAGTGGAAGGCATGGATTTGGGTTGGAAGAGGACTTGCGTGAGTACTGCCTTTCAGCGGCCGCACGGTTGACCGACATGGTTAATCCGTCAGCCGGTCAAAAGTTTCGCCGTCGGCCAATTCGTAGCGAATCAGCCCGTCCTGCTTGTCCCAATACACCGCCTGCACCCGTCCGTTGCCGTAGTTGGTGGCGTTTTGCCCGTGCCGGAACACGTAGGCTGTAGGGTAGGCTTTGCCGGTGGTGGCGAGCGTGCAAGGCTGCTGCTGAAGCTTGGTCGTGGGCTGGCCCATTGTGGCGGCAGTCGTGCAGTCCAGCCCCGACAGGTTAAAGGTGAGCAGTGCCGGCCGGTCGGGGTTGTTTTTGCGCAGGTTCACCACAAAGTTGCCGCGCTGGGTGTCGTAGGCTGCGGTGGGGCGCAGCACTAGCTGGCTGAAAATGGGCTGGTAGCGGCCCGCTTCCGGGATGTTGCAATTGGTATTCTCGTGCCATTCCTGGCGGGGCAACACCGTAAGAACGTTGGTAGCCCCCCGGTTGCTGCGGAAGCGCACGGTGTGGCCTTCTTGATAAGAGGCAAACCACGCCCGCTCGTCGGGCAGCAGGGCCACTTCCTGGCAAGGGCCGCACCCGCCCAGCAGCAGGGCCAGGCTCCCCAGTAGCTTTTTCATGCAACATGCCCAGTCCGGGCGGTGGAAACCCGAGCTGCACAGTTGCCATACGCAGCTAGCGGCCGCAAGGCTGCCACTCGGCCACGCGACGCGGCAAAGGCGATGCAGAGGCAGCCAATTGCAAGGCGGGTTGAAGCCGGAGGGGCGGGTCAAGCATGCATTCAGCGCGGCACGGCTCGTACCCAAGTGCCTTATTCAGAAGGCCCATGAGGCGTGCCCAGCCGCTCCGAGCAACTGATGCTGGCGCGGGCTTGACTTAAGCCTTTATTTTGGCTTACTTTGTATTATGCTAAGACGGGTCGATACGCGAAATAACGCTGTGCAGCCGGTTTTTAGCTTCTTGCTTCTGCCTTCCCCGCACATCCCGTAGCCTATGTCCCAACGCTATACCCAACGGGCTTTGACCGACGCTTTCGTTGCGCCGGCTCCCGGCCGCCGCTCAAGTTTGCTCACCTCCCGGCGCGCGTTGTGCGGGGCTGCCTTGGTGCTGGGTGCCCTGGGCAGCACCTCGGTTCGGGCGCAGGATGTCATCATCAAAAACGACAAGTCGGAGCTCAGCACCAAAGTCGTCGAGATTACCGACGAGCACATCAAATACCGCCTGTTCGATTTTCAGGACGGGCCGATTTACAACATCCGCAAGGCCGAGGTGTGGATGATTATCTACGAGAAAGGTCGGCGCGAGAAGTTTAACGTGAGCGAGCCAGCCGCCACGGCCGCCGCGCCGGCTTCCACGGGTGCGGCTGCTCCGGTTGTGGCCGTAGCCAGCACAACGGCAGCGCCCGCGCCCGCCCCGGCAGCAACCGAATCGGCGGCCGCTGCCCCGGCCGCTCAGCCCGCAACTCCTGCCCAAGCTGTTGCCGAAACGCCGGTAGCAGCCCAAGCCGCCTCGGCACCGGGTGCGCCGGGCGCGGGCGAAACAGCGCCGGCCAGCACGCCCGCGGCGCCAGCCGCTTCCGAGCCCCAACTGGTAGCCTCTACCGATGCGCAAGCGCCCGTAGCAGCTGCCGAAGCACCCGCCGCGGCAGCGCCGGCCCCGGCCGCCACGCCCATGGAAGCGCCAGCACCCGCCGCGCCGGTAGTGGCCGCCAAACCGCTCGAATGGAAGCGCGAAGCGGCCGTGGAAACCGCCGCGGGCCAGAATGTGTGGACCAAGCTCGGCAACGGCCCCGCCCCGCAGAAGTACGTGAGCCCCGACGGCAACATCCTCATCCTGAAGACCGACTTCGTGATGTGCCTCGACAAAAGCTCGGGCAAGCAGCTGTGGATGACGAAAGTGGAGAAAACCAAAACGGCCAACCTGCTCGGCAACACGCCGCTGCTGCAGGTGCTGTCGATGCCCGAGGGGGCGGAGTTTCCGCAGTCGGTGATTCTCAACGGCCTGACCGGCGAGGTGCTCTACAAAGCCGCCGTTGGCAAGCACACCGAAAACCGCGTGGTGCCCGGCACCAACGTGGTGGTGTGGGAAGCCTCCGACGCCGGTACCCGCGCCCTGGTGCTAAACAAAAACACCGGCGCCCGCATGGCCGAGCTGCCGGTTGCCGACGACATGGCCCGCTCGCTCAAGGTGCTGCGGCTGCCCGATGGCAAAGTGGCCATTGTGTCTGGCTTCGGGGTTTCGGTGCTCGATGCCGCCACGGCCAAGCTCGTGCACAACATTCCCTTGAAACGCTCCTACAAAGTAGCCGAGCTGCAGGCCCCCACCGAACCCACCTTCGATGTATTCGAAGGCGCGACGCCCGTGCAGGTGTGCGTGCTCAAAGACGGCTACCTCACGAGTGCGAACCTGAAAACCGGCCAGGTAACCGGCGAACGGGAGCTGCTGAGCCCGGTGGTGATGTACCGCAACGCAGGCAAAGACCAACTGGTAATCGGCAAGTCGCAGCGGAAAGACAAAGAGCTGGCACTGAGCGTGTACAACAAGAACACCTGCCAGGAAATGAAATCGGCGGCCCTGGAGTTTGAAAACGCCGGCGCCATGGAAATCGTCGGCAACAGCCTGTTCATCGTCAGCGACGCTTCGGCCGTGAAGCAACTAGACCTGGGCACCCTCAAGGTGAAGGCCGACCGCAGCATCAAAGCCAGCAGCGGCGACTGTGGCCTGCTCTTTACCACCGCTACCGGCATCGGCATGCTCAACGCCTCGGTGGTCGACTTTTTCAATGCCCAGACCTTTGCCTCCACGGCCCATACCAAGTACTTTGACCCGGCCGGCAAAGCCCGGTTGCGGGTAGGCGACGACGTGTACTTCTTTGCCAAGGGCTACCTGGGCCAAGTGAACATGGCCAAGGGCGAGGAAAAGCTGCTGATGAAAAACAAGCTGCCCATCAAGCTGCTCGACGACGAAGTGGTGGAACTGGAAGTGCAGAACGACGGCGTGGTGGTGCTCGGAGCCCAATCCATTGCCAAAGTCGACCAGACCGGGAAGGTGGTGTACAACCAATACTTTGCGCCGCCCACGCTGAAAGTGGGTGCCATTGTAGGCAACACCGGCGCCCCCGATGCTGCTGCGGCTGGCAAAACGCCTGCCCGCGTGCCCGTCAAGCAAACGTGGTCCACAGTACAGCGCACGTTTGAGCTCGGCGGCGCCGAAGCCGGGCAATCGAGTGCCGGCAAAGCCACCGCGCAGCAATACCACCTCATCCTTACCAAAGCAGACAAAGACGAGCCCGGGCGCTTCCGGGTGCTGAAGGTGAACAAGGCGACGGGCAAAGTAGAAGGCCAGGCCGACGTGGAAAACCGCACGCCCGATTACGTTTTTGACCCCATCGACAGCGTCGTGTATTTCTTCGACGTGGACTCCGTGCGGGCCTATAAAATCTAGCGCGGCCTACCTATTGGCCAAAAAAAAGAGCCGTTTGAACTTAAGCTAGGGCCTAACAGTTAACCACCTGCAACGACACGCTGGCCCATCGGGAATCTTCCTCCGGGGAGTTCTCGAAAATAAGGCGTACGTTTGCATTGTTTAAGGCAAGTTGCCTCGTGTCACTACCATTGCTTCACTTGTTGAAAAATAGTAGAGTTTCGCTGCCAGTTGCTTCGTTTTCACTTCTTTCCTAGCAATCATGCAGACAGGAACCGTAAAATTCTTCAATGAGACCAAAGGCTTTGGTTTCATCAACAACTCCGCCACCGGTCAAGATGTGTTCGTTCACGTAACGGGCCTGATCGACGAAATCCGCGACAACGACAAGGTTGAGTTCGAGGTAGAAGAAGGCCGCAAAGGCCTGAGCGCAGTAAAAGTTCGCCGCGCCGTCTAACTCTCCGAACTTCCTTCGGAACATAAGAAGCGTGCCACCCGGCATGCTTCTTTTTTTGTGCCCTGCCGCTTGCGTCTTTGCCGTCGTCAAGGCCAAGCAAGCGGCGCCAGCGCTGTTTCTGCCGTATGGAGGAGCATGCGTTACTATGTCTTCTGGATCATGCCGCTGGCGCTGGCGGGCTTTGTCGGCTTCTGGTGCTTGGTTGTCAAATTACTTTCGCTGATGGGCTGGCAACGGCTGGCTACGCATTTTGCCGTGCCGGAACTACCACTTGGCCCCCGGTTTTCGGTGGCGCAGGCGACGGTAGGCGGAATCAGATACCGCGGCGTGTTGCAGGCAACCGTATCGGCGGCAGGCCTGGGGTTGCGTGCTGGGTTTCCGTTTCGGGTTGGGCACGCGCCGCTGCTCATTCCCTGGGCGGCTATTGGGCCGGTGCAGGCTGAAAAATTTCTTTGGACTACCTCCTACAGCACCGCCGTGCGCACACCCGATGGCGGCAGCGTGTCCCTGCGTTTCACGGGGGAGCAGCTGCTGGAAGCCGCCCGGCCGTGGGTACGCATGCAGCAGACGTAGCCACTAAAAGCAACGGGCCTGCCGACACGATATCGGCAGGCCCGTTGGCTAAGCGGGGCAGAAGCGCCTTACGCTTCCACCGGTTCTGGTTGGAGCTGTTGCGCCACCCGCTGTAAAGCAGCGTGCTCAGGCAGCTTGCTGGCCAGCATCATCAGGCCCCCAATCTGTTGTTCGTTGAGCGGTACGGGCTGGCCGGCGGTGAAGTGGCGGCTGGTACGCTCGAAACGGGCTCGGGCGTCGGGCTGGCGGCCGTGGCCTTCGAGCCGGAACTGCGAGGGCGCCAGCAGGCCAAAGAACAACTCGCGCACCAAGTCGGGGTAGTGGTCGAGGGTGGGGGCCACGCCCAGGTTGGCCGACAGCTTTTCGGCCACTTCCTGGCAGGTGGCCATACCGCGGAACTGGTTGAAGTGCTGAGAGGCGGCCACGCCAGCCGCCATTTCCTCGGTCGAGGGTTGGGGGCAGGCACCGCTCCAGCAGGCCGCAATCCAGCGGGCCTGCAGCTCGGCCGTCACAAAGTAGGAGCCGATTTGCTGGTAGAGGCCCATGAAGGCGAAGTTGGGCAAGTCGGGGTGGAATGTGAAATCGTGCAACTCCAGGTGCTCGCGGCCGGCGCGCACCGTCTGGCGAATGTCTTCGCTCACGAAAGGCAGGTGCAGGTCGTAGCCGGTGGCCAACAACACCACATCGGCTTCCACCTCGATGCCGTCGGAGAGGATGGCGCCGGTGGGGGTGAAGCCCTGGATGCCGCGCACCGTTTGAATGCGGCCGTCGGCCACTTGCGCCAGGTAGTCGTGGCACTGCGAAATGCCGGCTTCCATAATGCTGTCGGCCGGGCGCAGACCGCCGAAATCGGCGGGGTTGCCGCAGGCATCGAGCACGAGCTGCTTGAGGCCGGCGGCGGCTTCGTGGGGCGGCAGCACTTGGTTGACGTAGGCCCCGAAGCGGGTGAGAACGGCCTCGTCGGTGGGCATGCCGTTCATGAGCTTGCGCACGATGTAGCGCGGCTTGCGGCTGGAGGAAATTACTGTGATGCTGTCGTCGAAAGCTAAGTCGCTGGCAATTTCGAGCCCGCTGATGCTGTTGCCAACCACCAGCACGCGCTTGCCCGTGAAGGCCTCGCGGCCGCGGTAATCAAACGAGTGGAGCACGCGGCCCCGGAAGTGGTCGAGACCCGGCGTGCTGGGGTAGCGCGGCTTGTTGTAGCGTCCCGTGGCCACAATAACGTGCGAAAACACCTCCGTGCGCCGTTCCCCGTCGCGGTTCACCGTCCAGATGACGTACTGGCCTGCAGGCCCGCGGCTGATGAGCTCCACCCGGGTATTCAGCCGCACGTGGGCATCGACGCCGAACTGCCGGGCGTAGCCGGTGAGGTACGCCAGCACCTGCTGGTTGGTGGGAAACATGGGCGTCCCGGCCGGGTACTCGTAGTCTGAAAACGACATTTTGATGTGGCAGGAGTTGGCGGGCATGTTGGGCCAGATGCCGCTGTGGGCTGCGCCTTGGTTCCATTGTCCGCCAATGCTGTTGCTCTGTTCGATGAGCACGGGCGTCAGGCCGTCTTCGAGAAGGGATTTGGCGGCGGCAATGCCGGCGGGGCCGCCACCGATGATGGCTACGTGGTTGGTTTTCATAGTTGCGTGTGGGGTTGGGAGCAAAGTCATTGGCCGCCGAAAAACGGGTGGCGAAATGATACTGCAAGTTTACCCGCTCCACGGGCCACGGCGCTATAGCATCTTCATGTGAATGAGGCTTTAAGGCTGCCCAATTGATGTGATGCGTACCTGACAGAATGGGTTAAGAGCTAGTAGGCGCGGCGTAGTGGGGAACAAGTAAGATGAAGCGTTCCGACGGTTTGATGCTGCGCGTAAGTAGTGGGCAACGGTTATTTCATGGTACTTAGCGGCCCAAGACCTCTCCATGCAACGCCTATCCTCGTTTTTGCTCCTGGCCTATGGTTTGGCCGGGCTGCTGTTGGCCAGTTGCGCCCATCGGCCGCGGCCCACCGCCGAAGTATTGACCGTAGCGACGGGCGCTTCGGCAACCCCACTCACCCTCTTCGACGAGGCCCGCAACCGTGCCGTGCCCGTAACGCTGTATGCGGCCGCCAATCAGTTCGCACGCGGCACCAAGACCAAGCTGGCGCTGCTGAGCCACGGCTACGGCGGCCACAGCACCGACTACTCGTTTATAGCCCATAACCTTGTGGCGCACGGCTACACCGTAGCCAGCGTGCAGCACGAACTGCCCACCGACGAACCGCTGCCTACCACGGGCAACCCACAAGTAGTACGGCGGCCCAACTGGGAGCGGGGCGTGCAAAACCTGCTGTTTGTGCGCCGGAAAATGCTGAAAGCGCAGCCCGACTTGGATGCTGACCACCTGCTGCTGGCGGGGCACTCCAACGGCGGTGACATATCCATGCTGTTTGCGCACGAGCACCCGGCGCTGGTGGAAAAAGTCATTTCGCTCGACAACCGCCGCATGCCACTGCCCCGCACCCGGCAGCCTCGGATACTCGCGCTGCGCTCCAGCGACCAACCCGCCGACGCGGGCGTACTGCCCACGATGGCCGAGCAAGCGGCGCTGGGTATCCGCGTGGTGCAGCTGCCGGCTACCGCCCACAACGACATGTGGGACGGCGCAACCGAGGCACAGAAGCAGGAAATAAATGCGTTCATTGATGCCTTCTTAGTACCCTGAAGCGCAACTGCTACTTATGCTAACCACCTCTGCCAATCCCGCATTGCAAGCCCCGCCGCGTGCGGCCGTGGCGCGGGTACAGTCTGTTGACATCCTGCGCGGGCTCGTGATGGTAATTATGGCCCTCGACCACGTGCGCGAATTTTGGAGCCCTACGCTGGTGCGGCCCGAAGACGTGGCCCACACCTCGGTGGTGTTGTTTTTTACCCGCTGGGTTACGCACTTCTGCGCGCCCACGTTTGTGCTGCTGTCGGGCATCAGCATCTACCTGTACCAGCAGCGACTGGGGCACCGGGCCCTCGTGAGCCGGTACTTGCTCACGCGCGGCCTGTGGCTGGTGGCGTTGGAAGTGCTGCTCATCAGTTTTGTGCTGGTGTGGAGTTACGAGCTGATTTTGCTGCAAGTTATTTGGGCGATAGGCTGGGGCATGCTACTGCTGGCCGGGCTGCTGTGGCTTCCCCGCAGCGTGTTGGGCGTGCTGGCGGTGGTGCTCATTGCGGGCCACAACCTGCTGCCCGTTATTCAGCCCGTAACGGCTGAAAAGGCGGTGTGGGTGTTGCTGCACAATACTCCCGGCGTGCTGGTGCTGCCACCCCTGCCACCCTTGCTCACTGCCTACACTCTGGTGCCGTGGGTGGCAGTGTTGTGGGCGGGCTATGTGCTGGGGCCGTGGTTTACGGCGCCGGTGGCGGAGCGCGCGCGTTGGCTCCGCCGCCTGGGCGCGCTCCTGCTGGTGGTTTTTGTGGTGGTACGGGCCACTAACTGGTACGGCGAGCTGGCGCCGTGGAGCGTGCAGCCGCGCGGTTTGGTTTACACGGCGTTGTCGTTTCTGAACGTAACCAAGTACCCGCCGTCATTTCTGTTTTTGTGCCTGACGCTGGGCGTGGCGCTGCTCTTGCTGGCCAGCCTGGAAACGTCCGCCAGCCGGCTGGGCGCATGGCTGCGCACCTTTGGGCGGGTGCCGTTTTTCTACTACCTGCTGCACCTGCTGCTCATCAGCGGCAGCGCCTGGGTATGGACGCGCCTGCAATTCGGCCGGGCAGTAAACCTGGGGTTTGCTGATGCTGCGAGCCGGCCCGCGGCCTACGCGCCGAGCCTGTTGCGCGCGTATGTGGTGTGGCTGTTGGTGGTACTGCTGCTGTATCTGCCTTGCCGCTGGTACGGTCAGTACAAGCAGCGTCACCGGTACTGGTGGCTGTCGTATCTGTAGCCGGAAAGCGCACGGGCCTGGCCAGAGGCAAGACAAACGGCCGCCGGGTGCTCAATCGAAAGTATTTGGCAAACGCCCGTGCCGGATTATTGCTGCGCCCGTACGCCGTGGTACGCCGCCTGGGCCAGCTCCGGCCAGTGGTCGGCGTAGTCGGCCGGCACCTGCACCCAGTCTTTCATCGGTCGGCCTTTGCCAGACGGATCAAACAACCGGGCGCCGTCGAGTGCCAGGGTTTCGCGGTGCGTTTCGCCGGCGAGCTTGAACACCATGGCCTGCTGAAAAAAGCAGACAAAGGCTTTGCCGTTGATTTTGTAGCAGGGTTTGCCAAACAGCTGACCGGCTTGCGCATCGGGCAAGGCACTGACGCTGGCGGCAAAGTGGTTTTCGGGAGAAGACATGCGCGGAACTCCAGGGCCGGAACCATTGCCAGCCAAGGCCGCGCAAGTTACCGGTACGCGCGGCTTTGGCAGCAAGCTTGCGGGCGGGCAACAGGCCCAAACGAGGGCAAGCAGAGTTTTTTTATTGAAAGTGAGGCAGTACGGGCAGCGGCATATACATTGAAGGCGCAATGTTTCACCCAACCACCCACTGTATGAAGCAGCTCTACCCCCGTCTTACTTTGTCGATGCTGGCCCGCCGCTTGGGCCGGGCACTGCTGGCGCTGCCGTGGCTGCTGAGCAGCGTGGCCGCGCAGGCCCAACTGGAACCTGCCGCGCAGTACACCAAGCTCACGGCCACGCAGCTGATGGCCTGGACTGCCACCGGCCCCACCGCCGTGCCGGCCAACGTGAGCACCGTGCCGCTGGCAGCGCGCCAAAATTCGCTGGCCTCCCAGCTCAACCCGGCCCAGAGCTTCAGCCACCAGGTCAACTACATTCCCGACGGCATGGCCACCTGGGCCGGCTACCTCAACGAGCAGAACCGCTTCAACCTCTACAACTTCACCCACTGGCAGTACATCGACGTGCTCACGTGGTTCGACGGGCCGGTGGCCATTCCGACCAAGCCGTGGGTGGAAACCGCGCACCGCAACGGCGTGAAGGTCATCGGGTCGGTGTTTACTTCGGCCGCCGACGTGGCTACCCTGATTCAAAAAGACGGCAGCGGCAACTTCATAGCCGCCCAAAAGCTGGTGGACGTGGCCGCCTACTACAGTTTCGACGGCTGGTTTTTCAACCAGGAGTCGTCGGTGTCGGCCGCCAATGCGCTGGAGCTGCGCAACCTGCTCAAGCGCCTGCAGGACATTAAGCCGGCGGGCATGGAAATTCACTGGTACGACGCCATGCTGCCCGGCGGCACCGTTTCGTACCAAAACGCGCTGAATGCCAACAACCAAGCCCTGCTGCAGGACGGTACGGCCAAGGTGAGCGACGCCATGTTTACCAACTACTTCTGGTCGGGCGCCACCAACATCAATACCTCCGTTGCTACCGCCAACGCCTTGGGCCGCAGCCCGTTTGAGGTGTACATGGGCGCCGACTTGTGGCCCAACCGCTCCAACCAGTCGCTGTTCACCCAATCGGCCTGGATCGACAACTACTTCACCGGCGGCAACGTGGCCCAACCCAAACTCTCGCTTGGGTTGTTTGCCACCAACCTGACGTACAACGGCGGCCTGAACTCGTTCAACACCAACGCAGCCGACTACCAGAACTTCTACAACACCGAAGTGCGGCTGTTTGCCGGCAACGACCTCGACGTGACCACCGCCGACGCGTCGGGCTGGAAGGGCTTCGGCCACTACGTGCCCGTGCGCAGCGTCATCAATCGGCTGCCGTTTGAAACCACCTTCTCGGTAGGGCAGGGGAAGCTGTTTGCCAACAACGGCCAGCAGCTGGCCAAAGCCTGGACCGACATGAGCCGGCAAAGCCTGCTGCCCTCGTGGCAGTGGGCGAAATCGGGCACGGCGGCCATGAACGTGGGGTTTGATTTCAGCCGGGCCTACTATGCGGGCAACTCCGTGAAGCTGAGTGGCAGCCTGAGCGGCACCAATTCGGCCACCGTGAAGCTTTTCCAAACCAAGCTGCCCGTGGCGGCCAACACGGCGCTGCACCTGACCTACAAAGTCCCCGCGGCCGGCCCGAGCAACGCCAAACTGGCCCTCTGGTTTGCCGACAACCTCGCCACGCCCGAGTTGCTAGACCTGGGCTCGGCCACCGATACGCTCTGGAACACGACCACTTTTAACCTCTCCACCTTTGCCGGCCGCGAGCTGGCCGTTATTGGCGTGCAAGCCGTGGCGGCCGTGCCCGTAGCGGCCTACCGGTTGAACCTGGGGCAGCTGAAGGTTTTCAACGGCACGCTGACGACCGGGCCCACGGCAGCTTTTGCGGCCAGCGCCACCACCGTCACTACCGGCCAGTCGGTCACGTTCAGCAACGCTTCTACCAACGCCACCAGCTACAGCTGGACGTTTCAGGGCGGCACGCCGGCCACCAGCACGGCCGTTTTTCCGGTGGTGAGCTACGCCACGCCCGGCACCTACACCGTCACGCTCACGGCCACCAACGCGGCGGGCGTCAACACCAGCACCCGCGCCGGCTACATTACGGTGGTGGGCACCGGCTCGGGCAGCACCAACACGGCCCTGCTCTTCGACGGCGCTACCAAATACGTGGATGCCGGCACCGTAAACCTGAACGGCGCGGCCCTGAGCCTGGAGTGCTGGGTGAAACCAACCGCGTTCAAAACCGCCTCGCCGTTCATTTCCAGCGTCATCGGCATCGAAGACGCCAGCAACACCGCCCTGCTGCGCTTCGGCGACGCGGGCGTAGCGGCCAACAAGCTGCAGTTTGTGCTGACCCTGGGCACCACCCAGCGCAAGGTGCTGTCGGCTAGTACTTTCAACGCCAACACCTGGTACCACCTGGCCGCCACCTACGACGGCGCCACCATGCGCTTGTACGTCAACGGCGTGCTCGATGCCACGCTGGCCGCTACCGGCAATGCCGCGGCTTCGGGCGTGTTCACGCTCGGCCGCAACTACGACGGCACGCGCATCCTCAACGGCTCCATCGACGAGGTACGGGCCTGGACGCGGGTGCTTACGCCGGCCGAAATCGTAGCCAACGCCTGCCAGGTAAGCCCCACCGCCGCAGGCCTCGAAGCCTATTGGCCCCTGAACGAAGGCTCGGGCACCACCGCCGTCGACGCCTCGGGGCACAACCACCTGGGCACGCTCATCAGCATGATACCCAGCGACTGGTCGACCAACGTGCCCACGCAGTGCGGGCAGGTGGTAGCTACCACGCCCGGCCGCGTGGTGGGGGCGTTGCAGGTGCACGTGCTGGGCAACCCTGCCTCGGGCAGCCGCGCCACCATCGAAATTCAGGGGGCGCAGGGCCAGCCTACTACAGTGCAGCTGGTGAATACGCTGGGGGCGGTGGTGCTGGAGCGGCACCTTACGCCGAACGCCGCGCAACAACGCCTGCTGTTGCCGCTTCCGGGCGCCGCCGGGCTCTACGTGTTGCGCGTGCGCACGCCCGCCGGTACGGTGGCCACCAAACTGCTGCGGCAATAACACCGCCAGCTTATCTCGTTTAGCAAGTTGTTTTCGGGCCGACGCAGTATTTGCGGCGGCCCGATTTGCGAGGGGGAAACACGGTCGTTGCTGATTGCTGCCGTCGGCCGATGCGGAACCTGCCTCGGCTGCCGTAGTATTGCGTTTCAGCTACTACAGCCGCATGCCACAATCTGCCAGTACTGTTTTCCTCATTCGGCCCGTGCGCTTCGGCTTTAATGCCGAAACGGCCGCCTCCAACCACTTTCAGCATGCCATAGCCGGCCTGAGCGACGAAGCCGTGCAGCAGCAGGCATTTGCCGAGTTCGACGAAGCCGTGCGGCGCCTGCGCGACCGGGGTGTGCGCGTGTTGGTATTCGATGATACTACCGAGCCGGCCAAGCCCGACGCCGTGTTTCCCAACAACTGGCTCACCCTGCACCCCGACGGCCGCGTGCTGCTGTACCCCATGTGCGCCCCCAACCGCCGCGCCGAGCGTCGCCCCGATATTCTGGACCAGCTGCGCCGACAGTTCACCATCGACGAAATCGTTGATTTTTCGCCCTACGAACAAGAAAACCGATTTCTGGAAGGCACCGGCAGCATCATTTTCGACCATCTGCACCGCGTAGCCTACGCCGCCCTGTCGCCGCGCACCGATGCCGGCCTGCTGCAGGAGGTTGCGGCTCACCTCGGCTACCGCCCCGTCGCGTTTCGGGCCCACGATGCGCATGGCCACGCCATTTATCACACCAACGTGATGATGTGCCTGGGTGCCCGTTTCGCCGTCATCTGCCTCGACAGCATTACCGATGAACGGGAGCGGGCAACTATGGTAGACGCGCTGGCAGCAACGGGCCGCGAGATTGTGCCGATTACGTTGGCGCAGGTCGCGCGCTTTGCCGGCAACATGCTCACGCTGCAACCCGCCACCGGGCCCGAGTTGGTGGTGATGTCGCAAAGCGCGTTCGATGCCCTGACGGCCGAGCAGCGGGACACGCTGGGGCGCTACGGCGAGCTGCTGCCGCTGCCCATTCCCACCATCGAAACCATTGGGGGCGGCAGCGCCCGGTGCATGTTGGCAGAAGTGTTTTTGCCCGCTGCCGGTGCAACCGTATAGCTCATCTTTCAACGGCAAACGGCCTCCCAGGAGTACACCAGAGAAGCCGTTTCAACAGCTTGAGCCGAAGCCCGACGGGAGAAGATTATAGCGCCGCAACCAGTGCGGCAACTACGGCGGCACCCATTGCCAGGTACACAATCCAATTGTTGCGCCGGGCAGCCTGCCTGTATCGATTAGCGGAAATCATGGCCGTAAAAGCTTGCACGCGTGTCACCATCATTGTCAAAAGCCCGGTGGCGGACGGTGCAAACACCCCGGTGTGTAGGTGTACGCAACCGGCGGAGCAAGGACGACCAATCGGTGTTACTTAACTGTTACCATTTTGGGGCTGATTAAAGGTTGATAGTCAAGTAGTAAAAAGTGAATTTGGCGCGGCTTCCCCTCGGCAGAGTGAGGGCGCTAAACTGTCGCTTTGCTTTTTGGGTGTAGCGTCCGCCATTCGTCTTCCAGAATGCCCATTTCCACCAGGCTCCAGTACTCGTTGCCGTGGCGCACCACGTCGCGCAGTACGCCTTCTTGCTTGAAGCCCGACTTCAGGTAGCACTTGATGGCGGCGTGGTTGAAATCGTATACGCCCAGGCTGATGCGGTGCAGGTGCAATTCCTCGAAGCCAATGCGCAGCAAAGCCGTAATCATGCCTGTGCAGAAGCCCCGGCCTCGGGCGGCCGCGTCGCCTACCAGCACGCGGGTAATGCGCCCGGCCCGGTCGCGCTGGCTGATGCCGCCGAGCGAAATGTGCCCGACCACGGCGCCGTTTTTGGTATCCACGGCTTTGTACACCAGCACGTCGGGGTTCTTCAGGTCGTTGGCGCCCTCGATGTACCACTCCAGCGCGTCGTTGGTCAGCGGAAAGGCAAACAACGAACCCGACCACTCCTTCATCAGGCGTTCGTCGTTGATCCACTCAATCAGCTGCGAAAAATCGGCGGGGGTGAAGGGCTCTAGTTTGATCATGGGCCGTAACAGACGAGGCAGGGAACAGACGGGTTGCGGGCAGCGGGGCGGGGCCGGCGCAAGCACGAAGCTAGCTTTTTGCCCGTTTCGACCAATCCTTACTACCCGCCGCGCTTATTTGCGCGCCACCGATTCGGGCGTGTTCAACCCCAGCACGGCGTGCGTGTGGGCCCGAATTTCATCCAGCAGCTGCGGGTTGTCGTTGAGCTTGAGGCCGTAGGACGGAATCATTTCCTTGAACATGGCCTGCCAAGCCGGCGTGGCCGTCTGCTCGGGAAAGCAGCGCTGCACCAAACCCACCATGATGCTGACGGCCGTAGAGGCCCCCGGCGAAGCCCCCAGTAGCGCGGCAATAGAGCCGTCGGCGGCGCTTACGACCTCGGTGCCGAACTCCAGCACGCCGCCTTCTTTCTCGTGCTTTTTAATGACCTGCACCCGCTGACCGGCAATTTCCAGCTGCCAGTCTTCGGCCCGGGCTTCGGGCAGGTACTCGCGCAGGGCGGCCAGCCGGTCTTCGGGCGACTGGCGCACCTGGTTGATGAGGTAGCGGGTGAGCGGAATGTTTTTGAGCCCGGCAATAATCATGGGGCGCAGGTTGCTGAGCTGAATGCTAAGCGGCAAATCCAAGAACGAGCCTTTCTTCAGAAACTTGGTGCTGAAGCCCGCATACGGCCCAAACAGCAGCTCCCGCTTCCCGTTGATCATGCGGGTATCGAGGTGCGGCACCGACATGGGCGGCGAGCCAACGGCGGCCTTGCCGTAGACTTTCGCATCGTGGCGGGCAATTACGGCGGGGTTCACGCACTTCAGCCACTGCCCGCTCACGGGAAAGCCGCCAAAGCCGCGCCCCTCAGGAATGCCCGATTTTTCGAGCAGCGGCAACGACCCGCCGCCGGCTCCAATGAACACAAACCGCGCCCGTACTTTCCGCGTCTCGCCGGTGTGCCGGTCGGTGGCTTTCACGCGCCACAGGCCGTCTTCTTTCTGGCGCAGCTTGTCTACTTCGTGGTTGAAGTGGAACGTGACGCCCGGCTTTTGCTGGAGCAGCGTGAACATGCCGCGGGTGAGGGAGCCGAAATTGACGTCGGTGCCGAGGGCCATGCAGGTGGCGGCCACGCGCTGGGCGGGGTCGCGGCCTTCCATCACCAGCGGAATCCACTGCTGCAACTGCGCGGGGTCTTCGGAATACACCATTTCCTTGAACAGCGGCGACTGCACCAGCGCCGCGTGGCGTTTGCGCAGGTACTCCACGTTCCGCTCGCCCCACACAAAGCTCATGTGGTCGATGTGGTTGACGAAGCGGCTAAGTTCTTTCACGGCGTACTTTTCGGCCAGAAACGCCCAAAATTGCTTCGACTGCTCAAACTGCTCGGCAATGCTGATGGCCTTGCTGATGTCGATGCTGCCGTCGGCGCGCTCGGGCGTGTAGTTCAGCTCGCAGAACGCCGAGTGGCCGGTGCCGGCGTTGTTCCAGGCATCGGAGCTTTCGGCGGCGGCCACGTCGAGGCGCTCCAGCACCGTAATGGTCAAGTCGGGCTGCAGCTCTTTGAGCATCATGCCCAGCGTGGCACTCATGATGCCGGCGCCGATGAGGACGACGTCAACAACGGGCTCGGCAGTTGCGGCGGAAGAAGAATCGGGAGAGTTCATGGCAGGAAGTAAGGACCTCCCACAGTACGGACAAAAGCAAAATCGGTGGTCTTTTTCGGCCCCAACCAAACGCAAAAAAGCCGAAAGAGCCCCGGCTCCTTCGGCTTTTGGTTCAAACTGTCAGTACGTTAAGGCCGGCGGTCGGGCATGCTCACGCCCACGCTCAGCACGTAGTGCGAAAACTCGCCGGGCAGGCTGCCGCGGTTCACGTTGTACCAGCCCCGGTACAGGCCCTGCACCGTCAGCCACACTTCCGAGTTCAGCTTGTAGGAGCCCGCCACGCCGGTTTCGGTGACGAAGGCGGTGGTGCTGCCAATCTTCTTGTACTCGGTTTCGTCGCAGCCGCAGCTGTTGCGCACGGGCACTTCCTGGGCCCGGTCGCGCAGGGTGGCCCAGCCGGCCCCCACGCCGGCCAAAAGCGTCACCCGGGTTTTGGGCGTTTCGTTGAGGATCAGGCCGTTGCTCCACGTGACGCTGGTGAAGCCCACCATAGGTTTAGCCACGTTTTCGTAGGCCGGGCGCTGACTTACACGGCGCGAAAACGCGGCCGAGCCGCGCAGCCCGGTAAGGAAGCGCGGCGTTAAGCGGTAGTGCGCGCTCAGGTCGCCGCCGCCGAAGTGGGTGCCCCGCCGGTCGGCAAAGCCCGACAGGCCGATGAACCCGCCGAAGCGCGTGGGCTCGTTGGGGCCGTCGTCGGTGGTGTCGTGGCTGCACGCGTGGGTGTTCACCGCGCCGTAGAACATCATTGGAACGAAGCAGGTGCGGTGCTGGGCCACTGCCGGCGCGCTGAGCAAACTGCCAAGCACAAGCGCAGGTAGGAGTCGTTTCATACGGCTGGGAAAATGGGCAGGAGTGAGCTGATAAACCGCGGGCGTAACCAGGCCAAAATATACCGGTTTCGTTCAGATTTTGCCCTTTCAAATTACATGCCGATTCCTGGAATAATTTTACCTATTGCCAGTGGCCAATTTCGCCAAGGTTGTAACAAAAAGGCCGGGGAATACCCGGCCCTGTTCTTCCGAAGCCCAAAAACTCAGTAGCCCGTCGGTGAGTTCAGCAGCGGCGAAAAACCAGGCGTAGCGCCCTGCACCACCCGCACCCCGCCCGACACGGAAAAGTTTTCGGTGATGTGGTAGTCGGCGCGCAGGTTGAGGCCGGTGCCCAAGTTGCCAAAACCGGCATAGGGATTCACCCGCACGCCGACAGGTCCCGCGGGCGACGACAAGTCGCGCCAGGCGCTGCCGGTGAGGGCCAGACGCGGACTCACGGCATAGGTGCCGCCGCCCTGCAGCAGGTAGTGGTTGGTGCCGGCCTGCACGGCCCGGCCTGCTTCGCCCGCCCCGGGAAATACTGCGCCGGGCATGGTGCGCAAATACGTAATGCCGCCAAACAACTGCAGGCGGTTACCGAGCTGATAGGTGGCCGTGGGGCTGAGGTAGGTAGCCGAGCCGTAGCGCCCGGCAAACGTGGCGCCGGCACTCAGGCCGTAGGAAACGCGCGGCGCCTTCAGCCCCAACGGCGCTGAGGCCGCTTTGCCCGGCGTTTGGGCCAGAGCAGGGAAAGAAAACAGACTGGCAACGGCAACAACAAGAAAATGCTTCATACGGCAGCAACAGCAACGACGCGAAACGGCGTCAACCTCTGGACAAGTTACGCAACACCCGCGGGACCGAAAAGGTGAGCATGCGGGCGGGCTGATTGCGTGGTGGCGAAACTGTGACGAAAAAAGTGGCGCGCCCGTTCGGCCAACCAAATCGGGCCGCCGGCGGTATGTAGCGCCGGTGTTGCTTTTCACCCGACAAATATTCTTTTACGATGAACCTAGCAGGAAACACGGTATTGATAACGGGCGGGGCCTCGGGCATAGGATTGGCGCTGGCCGAGCGGTTTGTGCAGGCCGGCAGCGACGTAATTCTGTGCGGCCGCCGCGCCGACAAGCTGCAGGAGGCCCAGCAGCGGCTGCCCGGCGCCCACATTCGGGTGTGCGACGTGGCCCAGGAAGCCGACCGCGCGGCGCTGCTGGCGTGGGTGCAGGCCGAGTTTCCGCAGGTGAACGTGCTGCTCAACAACGCCGGCATTCAGAACCGCCTGCACCTGCCCACCGACACCGAACCGTGGGAAGTGCGCCGGCAGGAAATAGCCATCAACCTCGAAGCGCCTATTCACCTGGCCATGCTGTTTACGCCGCACTTGCGCCAGCAGCCCCACGCGGCCATCATCAACATCACCTCGGGGCTGTCGTTTGCGCCGGGCGCTTTTGCCCCCATCTACAGCGCTACCAAGGCCGCGCTGCATTCCTTCACGCTCTCGTTGCGGCATCAGCTGGCGCCCACGGGCATTCGGGTGCTCGAAATTGTGCCGCCGGCCGTCAATACCGATTTGGGCGGGCCCGGCCTGCACACGTTCGGCGTGCCCGTCGATGACTTTGCCGATGCGGTAATGCGGCGGCTGGAACTAGGCGAGGAAGAAGTGGGCTACGGCACCTCGGAAGAAGCACGCCTGGCCTCGCGGGCCGAGCTGGATGCGCGGTTCAAGCGCATGAACCAACCCTAGTGGCACGGCCGGAAACCAGGTTTGCGGCTTTGAACGGGGCCGAAGCTATCCGGCAAAAGGGAAGCTGTGCAGCAGCTCCCACGGTCCGCCGCGGTAGGCCCATAGCTGCAAGCCGATTCCCTGGGCGCCAAACGGCTCGAACTCGGCCGCAAGGTGCTCGTGCAGGGCGCGGGCTACGTCGGGGGCTACTTTGTTTTGAATCGTCACGTGGGGGCGCCGCCGCTGCTGGTCTTGTGGGGTGAGCTGCTCCCACCATTGGCGCTGCAGCTCACGGTGCAGCGCCTCCACCGCCGGGCCGTCGAGGCGGTAGGCTACGCCGCGGCCCAGAAACTGCAGCCCAGCCACCCGCAACGGCAGGGGCGGCTGATGCTGCGCCAGCACGCTCAACTGCTGCACCAGTTCGGCGAGATGTGCGCCCGGCAGGTGGTGAAACAAAGTCAGGTGCGCGTGGAGGTAGTTGCGCTCGGGCGGAAAGTGACGCTGCCGCAGTTCGTCGAAAAACGCTTGGGCGGGCGCATCGAGCGTGAGCGTAAGAATGAGCGGAGCATCCACGGAGTGAGCGGGCCGGAAAACGTGAGCAAGGTTACGAGAGCAGGCTGGAGCTATCCACAATCCGGGCGCCGCGCTGCCGCAAATCGGCGCAGGCCCGGGCAAAGCCGTCGGCGTCGATGGCGCGGGTAGCATCGGCAATCAGGTAGGTGTCGAATCCCTCGGCCAGCGCGTCTTTGGCGGAGAAATACACGCAGTAGTCGCCGGCCAGACCGGCCACGTACACTTGCCGCACGCCTTTGCCGCGCAGGTAATCGGCCAGCCCGGTCGATTTGCGGTGGCCGTTGTCGAAAAAGCCGCTGTAGCTGTCGATGACGGGAGTGGTGCCCTTGCGGAAAATGGCCTCAATGCGCTCCTGCCGCAGCGCCGGGTGCAACTCGGCGCCGGCGCTGCCTTGCACGCAGTGGTCGGGCCAGAGCACCTGGGGCAGCCCGTCGAGGTCGATGGTTTCGAACAAATTCCGCCCCGGGTGACTGGAAGCGAAGCTGTGGTGGCCGGGCGGGTGCCAGTCCTGCGTCGCCACCACCAGATCGAACCGGGCCTGCAACTCATTCGCCAGCGGGATGACGGCGTCGCCGGCGGGCACGGCCAGTGCGCCGCCGGGCACAAAGTCATTCTGGATGTCAATCAGCAGGAGAGCTTTCATGCAAAGAGAGTAAACGGAAAAACGCCACAGTTGAGGCTTAAACGGCCCTGGCGCCCCGCAAGATGGAATGGTGCCTCAGTATTGGAAACGGCCGGGCAGGGCTTTACTCACATCATCATGTGAATCAGCTTGGTACAGGCACGGCGTACCTTTGCGGCGCTTGTGGCTGGTGCGCCTGTGTAGCGCGGCACGCCAACAACGCAAGCTGGGGTGGTACGCGGGCGAGGCGTGGCGGCGGCTGGGACAGGCTGCCCGGCAGCGCGCAGCATTACACGATACTATTTTACAATAGCCGCTCGGCGCGGCATAGGCATGGCATACGCAGGCAAAACAGTTCAGAACCCCGCAACGGGGCAAAGCATCCGGTTTATCGTTACCAGCCAGGATTCCGCCGGCCGGGTGCTCGAAATGGAATCGAGCTACGAGCGGCGCGGCCCCGAGCCGCCCGCGCATTTTCACCCCAGCCAGGAAGAGCGGTTTGAGGTGCTGGAAGGCGAGCTGCGCGTGCGCCTCGACGGCCAGCTGCGCACCTTGCGCACCGGCGAGCAACTACACATTGCCCCCGGCCAAGTACACGCCATGTGGAACCCCTCCGAGGACCGCACCACCGTGCGCTGGACCACCACGCCCGCGCTGCGCACCGAGGAGTTTATGGAAAGCATGTTTGGCCTGGCCCAGGACGGCCGCGTGAATGCGCAAGGAGCCCCGGGCTTGCTGCACGTGGCCGTATTGGCCGACGAGTTTGCGCCGGAATTCCGCCTGGCCAACCCGCCCCGCTGGGTGCAAAAAGTAGTGTTTGGGGTATTGCGGCCGCTCGCTCAACTGGCCGGCGTGCCGCCGCTGGTGCATCAATACGTGGAGCGCCGCAACTCCCAGCCAGTCTGAACAGGCCCGTTTACTGCGGCTTTGGCGGCCGGGTGGGGTTGAGCACTTCCGCTGCCAAGCGCCAGCCTTTGGTTTCGTGTTTCCACACGTGCAGGTAGCTGCCCTGCTCGCTCCCGCCTTGGTAGCTGCCGCAGGTGTAGCCCAGGTCGCCGCTGCGGGCAATGGCGCCGCTGGTTGGCTGAAATTGCAACGGTTTTTCAGCCTGCACCAACTGCTGAATGGCCGTGGGCGAAGTGAAGGGCACCTGCCCGTCGCGGTGCAGGCGCAGCTGGCGGCCCGCCACCTCGGCGTAGGCCTTGGCCATGCCGCGCCGGGCAATGGTTTTGGTTAGTTGCTCGTCGAGCCGCCGCACGAAGAGCGTGCCCAGCTTACCGTCGCTGCCGAGCTGACCGGAGCTGCCGAAGCTGACTTCCGTGGGCATGACTTCGGCGGTGGGGGCGGGGTGCGTCACGCCCATATCGGCCAGAAATTTAAGCGTGCCGTCGGGTTGGCGGCGCCACACGGTGAAGAACTGGCCGTGCGCCACGCGCTGGCCGGTGGGTGTTTGCACCCAAAACGGACCGGTGGTATAGCCCAGGTCGCCTACCTGGGAAGCATCAGCAAAGGCCGGAGCCCAGATGATTTTGGGGCCGTCGGGTTGGTCGGGCCGCGAAGCCCAGGCCTGACGGGCCAAAACCGGCTTGCCGTTGTTGAACACCAAACCCGAATCGGCGGCATTGGCCAGAAATGCGGCCTTGGCACCCGCTTCGGCACCCAGGCGGGCAAAGGCGCGCTCGGCCGCCACAAAGGCATCGGCCGGGTGCTGGGCGTGGGCTGTAGCCACCGTCAGTAGAAGGGAAGCAGCGACCAGGAGGCGAAGGGTACGCATGGGTAGGGAAATCGGTGAGCGGTTAAGTTGGGAATTCGTTTTCACGTCTGCGCCGGGTATCACCCGTTTATGTGATGCAAAAAGGATGTTATGAGCCGGCATTGGGATTGACTGCAAACGCGCCGCAAAGACGCATTTTTGCTTCACGCCAGCGGTGCTTTCCTGCCCATTTCCGGCTTGGGGCAAGAGCCGCTACCACCAGCACTACTTGCAGAACGCCTTATGTTGCCGTCATGAAATCCGTTATCGACAAACTTCAGATCAAGCCCGGCGCCGTGGTCGGCCTGCTGAGTATGCCCGCTGAAATGCAACCCGCATTGGCCGAATTGTGGGAGCGGGCCACCGTGGAGGCCGTGCTGGCGCCCACGGTACCCTTCAGTACCGTGCTGGCCTTTGCCATTCGGCAACAGGAAGTGGAAGCCCTGGCCGCGCAACTCCCGCACGCGCCCGGCGACGTGGCCGTGTGGGTAGCTTACCCCAAGGGCACTTCGAAGAAGTACCACTGCGAGTTCAACCGCGACACCGGCTGGGCTGCGCTGGGTGCGGCCGGTTTCGAGCCCGTCAGTCAGGTCGCTATCGATGAGGATTGGTCGGCGTTGCGCTTCCGGCGGGTGGAATACATCAAAAAAATGACCCGCAAGGGCGCTATTTCGGCCAGCGGGCAAGCGCGCATCGCCGAGTAAGTGCAGGGCAGCAGCAGTCGGCGGAGGAGTGCAGCGGCACTTGCGAAGGCGTGTTGGGTGTGCCAGCAAGCGTCACTTGCTTCGGAAGCCGGCGGCGGCCGTCCAGTCGCGCGGCGGACCGTACTTTTGACGCGCATCGATTTTTCCCCGCCCAGTGCCCCAGCCCTACACCCTCGTTCTGCGCAACGCCGCCCAGGTCCTCACCCTCGCCGGCGGCCCCACCGACCGCCCGCTCACCGGCCCCGACATGGCCAGCTGGCGCATCATCGAACAGGGCTATGTGGCCTGCCACGGCGACCGGCTGGCGGCCGTTGGGCCAATGCACGAGCTGGACGAGAGCCTGATTACGCCCGAAACCACCGTGCTCGACGCCTCGGGGCAAGTGCTGATGCCGGGCTTGGTGGAATGCCACACGCACCTAGTGTTCGGCGGCAACCGCGCCGATGAGTTTCAGCGCAAGCTCCAGGGCGAATCCTACCTCGATATTCTGGCCTCGGGCGGCGGCATTCTGAGCACCGTACGCAAAACCCGCGCCGCCTCCTTCGACGAGCTGCTGGCCAACGCCCTGCACCACCTCGACGGCTTCCGGCGCTACGGCGTAACAACGCTCGAAGCCAAAACCGGCTACGGCCTCGATGCCGACACCGAGCTGCGTCTGCTGCAGGTGGCCCACGAGGCCGGCCGCCGCCAGCTCACCCAACTGGTGCACACGTTTCTGGGCGCCCACGTGCCCGGACCCGAGTACAAAGGCCGCCCCGCCGACTACCTCGACCTGCTCGCCCGCGAAGTGCTGCCCGCGGTGCAGGGTCTGGCCGAGTTCGTGGATATTTTCTGCGAGGAAGGCGCTTTTTCGGTCGACGACTCGCGCCGCTACCTGCAACAGGCCCGGGACATGGGCTTTCAGCTGAAAATACACGCCGAGCAGCTGCACGACCTGGGCGGCTGCCACATGGCGGCTGAGCTGGGAGCCACCAGCGTCGACCATTGCGACTACCTCACGCCCGCAGGTGCCGCCCAGGTGGCCGCGGCGGGCCAGGGCCGCACTGTGGCGGTGCTGCTGCCGCTGGTGCCGCTGTATTTGCGCCAGGAGAAGTACGCGCCGGGCCGGCAGTTCATCGATGCCGGGCTGCCCGTGGCCCTCAGCACCGACTTCAACCCCGGCTCGTGCCCCAGCAAAAATCTGTGGCTGGCCGTGTCGGTGGCCTGCCTGAAAATGGGCCTCACGCCGCTCGAAGCCCTGGCCGCCGTGACGCTGAACGCCGCCTGGGCGCTCAACCGGCAGCAGACCATTGGGAGCCTGGAGCCCGGCAAGCGCGCCGATGTGCTGGTGCTGAGCGTACCCGACTACCGCGAAATTCCCTACTGGCTGGGCGAAAACCCGGTGGCACAAGTGGTTATTGGCGGGCAGCTGGTCTAAACCGCGCCGCATTTGGGCGGCTGCGCCGTATACCAATCGTTTTATCTCTGCTGCCATGAGCTTGTCCGTTTCGGCGGTGCCGCCGCTGCTGCCCGCCGCCAGCTACGAATACCGCACGGTGCGGCCGGTGCACCACGGCCACATGGGCGAGCCGCGCACCGACGTGCTGGCCGCCGAAGAGCCTCTGGAAATCAGCCTGGTATACGGCCCCGAGGAGGCGCGCCGGCGGCGCACCCTGGCCGTGACCATGCGCACCCCCGGCGACGATGCCGCCCTGGCCGCGGGCTTTCTGCTCACCGAAGGCATAATTCAGCACAAAGCCGAGCTGCGCGCCGTGGTGCCCTGCCCCGACGTGACCAAAGCCGAAGAGCGCGGCAACGTCATTCGGGCCGAGCTGGTGCCGGGCATTGTGTTCGATGAAGCCCGGCTGGAGCGGCATTTCTACACCTCATCGAGCTGCGGGGTGTGTGGCAAAACGTCGATTGAGGCGGTGCAGGCGGCCAGCTGCCCGGTATTGCCGGCGCCCGCGCCCTTGTTGCCGGCGGCGCTGGTGCACGAGCTGCCGCAACGCCTGCGCGCCGCCCAGGCCGTGTTCGATCAAACCGGCGGCCTGCACGCGGCGGCGCTGTTTCGGCCCGCTGGGGAACTGCTGCTGACGTGCGAAGACGTGGGCCGCCACAACGCCGTCGACAAGCTGGTAGGCCACGCCCTGTTGCGCGACTGGCTGCCCTTGCACGCGCTGGTGCTGCTGGTGAGCGGCCGGGCCAGCTTCGAGCTGGTGCAGAAGGCGGCCGTGGCAGGCCTGCCGGTGCTGGCGGCCGTGGGGGCGCCCAGTTCCCTGGCCGTGCAGGCCGCCGAGCAGTTCGGCCTGACGCTGCTGGGCTTTGTGCGCGACAACCGCTTCAACATCTACACGCACCCGGAGCGGATAACAGGGTAGGGGAAGCAGTTGCCTGGAACGTGATTGGCAAAAGTCAGTCATGCTGGGCTTGACTACGCCGGCCTTCGGTTCGCGGGGCTCAGCATGACCAGAACCAATAAATACAACCACCCCGCAGCTTTCGGGCAAACCCCGCCGCCGCTCAGCAGTTCTACCAAGGAAAAGCCGCATCCGTGCTTTTCGTACTTTTCAGTGCCCAAACCCGCCCGCGCCTTGACCACCCCCATCACACCCGCCGCTGCTCCCGATATTCTGGCTCAACCACCCGCTGACCTGACCGGCCTGCGCCTCTCCGAGCCGCCCACGGTGGCGGCGGGGCTGGAGGCCGTGCTGCAGTCCATGCGGTTTGCCTGGCGCGAAGCGGGGCTGGTGCGCGGCACGCGGGCCTACCTCAAGCTCAACCAGCGCGACGGGTTTGATTGCAGCTCCTGCGCCTGGCCCGACCCCGACGACCACCGCTCCATTGCCGAGTTTTGCGAAAACGGCGCCAAGGCCACGGCCAGCGAAGCCACCACCCACCGAGCCGATGCCGCCCTGTTTGCCCGCCAGTCGGTAGCCGAACTCTCGCACCTCTCCGACAAAGCCCTCAACGATTTGGGCCGCTTCACCGAGCCGCTGGTGCTGCGCCCCGGCGCCACGCACTACGCGCCCATCGGCTGGAAGGAGGCATTCGAGCTCATCGGGAAAGAGCTGAACGCGCTGGCCTCGCCCGAAGAGGCGGTGTTCTACACCTCGGGGCGCACGTCGAACGAAGCGGCGTTTATGTACCAGTTGTTCGTGCGGCAGTTTGGCACCAACAACCTGCCCGACTGCTCCAACATGTGCCACGAATCGAGTGGGGCGGCCCTCAATAGCACCATCGGCATCGGCAAGGGCACCGTGAAGCTGGAGGATTTGTACGAGGCCGAGGTCATTCTCATTGTGGGGCAGAACCCCGGTACCAATCACCCGCGCATGCTCACGGCGCTGCAGCGGGCCAAGGCCAATGGGGCGCAGATTGTAACCATCAACCCGCTGTTCGAGGCGGGGCTCAACCACTTCCGCAATCCGCAGGATTTCCTGAATCCGCTGCAGGCCGCCGGCGCGCTGTTCGGTCCCGGCACAGCCCTCACGGATGTATTTCTGCAGGTAAAAATCAACGGCGACCTGCCCGCCTTCAAGGGCCTGTGCAAAGCCCTGCTCGAGGCCGAGAAACGGAACCCCGGTCAGGTTGTCGACCACGCGTTCATCGGCCAGTACGCCGTGGCGGGCGAATACGAAGCCCTGCGCACCGAGCTGGAAACCGCCCGCTGGGCCGACATCGAGGAGCAAAGCGGCTTGACCGAAACCCAGCTGCGCGACACCGCCGCCCTGCTGGCCCGTTCCGAGCGCATCATCACCTGCTGGGCCATGGGCCTCACGCAGCACAAAAACTCGGTGGCCACCATTCAGGAAGTGGTGAACCTGCACCTGCTGCGCGGCGCCATCGGCAAGCCCGGCGCGGGGCTGTGCCCGGTGCGCGGCCACTCCAACGTGCAGGGCGACCGGACAATGGGCATCTGGGAGAAAATGCCAGAGGAGTTTCTGGCCGCCCTCGACGCCGAATTCCAGTTTACGGCCCCGCGCAAGCAGGGCTACGACACGGTGCAAGCCATTGAAGCGCTGCGGGATGGGCGGGCCCTCGTGTTCATCGGCATGGGCGGTAACTTTCTTTCGGCCACGCCCGACACCGAGGCCACGGCCGCCGCGCTGCGCCGCTGCCGCCTCACGGTGCAGGTATCGACCAAGCCCAACCGCGGCCACCTCGTGACGGGCGCCACGGCCCTCATTCTGCCCGCGCTGGCCCGCACCGATGTGGACCGGCAGCGCACCGGCGCACAGTTTGTGACCACCGAAAACTCGATGGGCGTGGTGCAGGATTCGCACGGGCAGCTGGTGCCGCTGTCGGAGCACATGCTCTCCGAGCCGGCCATTGTGGCGGGCATGGCGCTGGCCACGCTGGGTACCAAATCGACCGTCGATTGGGTGGGGCTGGTGGAAAACTACGACCGGATTCGGGAGCATATTGCGCGGGTGGTGCCGGGCTGCCAGGGCTACAACGAGCAGGTGCGCCAGCCCAACGGCTTCTACCTGCCCAACGGCCCGCGCGAACGGCGCTTCACCACCACCGACGGCCGGGCGCACTTCACCGTCAACCCGCTGCAGCCGGTGGCGCTGCAGCCCGGTCAGCTGCTGATGATGACCATCCGTTCGCACGACCAGTTCAACACTACCGTCTACGGCCTCGACGACCGGTACCGCGGCGTGAAGCAGGAGCGGCGCGTGGTGTTCATGCACCCGGCCGACATCGAGGAGCGCGGCTTGTACTTCCGCCAGCCCGTCGACCTCATCAGCCATTTCGAGGGCCAAGAGCGCCGCGCCGCCAGCTTCCTGGCCATTCCCTACGACGTGCCGCGGGGCTGCTGCGCCACCTATTTCCCCGAAGCCAACGTGCTCGTGCCCCTGCGCTCCGTAGCCGAGCGCAGCAACACGCCCACCAGCAAGTCAGTAGTCGTCACGGTGCAGGCCAGCGCCGGGTAGGGGCGACATGCATGAGCCCGCGGACAAGGAAAGATGCTGCCAATTCGCCCAGTTACAATTGCGCCGCCGCTACCGATTCGGGTGTGAACTGCTGCAGCTCGTCGGCCGAGAAGGGCGGGGGCGAATACGTTTCGACACCAGATTCGCGCACCTGCACGGGCACCATGTTGCCCTGAAACGAGACCTTGTAATTGTGGCCGGCGGATGTGGCGAGGTACACATGAGCGTATTCGGTATCGTCGGCTGACACGAACACCATTACCGGCTCGGGCAGCGCCGCCTGTTCGTCGCGGGTGACAACAGGCAGCGTGGCCCAGCCCCGCACCTTTACGGCGCTGCTGTAAGTCACATCGAGCGGGCAGTCCAAGAAGTTGACGCAGAAGTAAAACCAGTCGACACTGATATCGGCTGGGAAAACGGCCGCCACTACGCCAGGTTCGATGCGTAGCAAGTCGATGTGGGCGCCTGGGTATGCGGCCACAAACCGCGAGGCAGCGTCCAGTACTTCGCCGTAGGGCGCGCCCAGCACTACCACCAGCTTGTCGTTGGGGACTTTCGGCAGCGGCGCCGGCTCGACTGCTGGTGCCGCCGGAATGGTGGACGAAGGGCTGGCTGCTCGGCCAAGGTGCAGCAACACTCCCACGACGGCCAGCGCCAGCAACACCAGAAACGAGAGGAGCATGGAAAACGGGTTGAGACACGGATATGCGGCGCAATATCTAGCTTAGCCGCGTTCATCTACGTTACCCGTTTCTCCGCTTAGCCGCCCCGCGCCCCATGACGCTTCCCATCTACCAAGTCGACGCCTTTACCGACAAGCTGTTTGCCGGCAACCCCGCCGCCGTGTGTCCGCTCACCGCGTGGCTGCCCGCTGAGCAGATGCAGGCCATTGCCGCCGAAAACAACCTCGCCGAAACCGCCTTCTTCGTGCCCCGCGCCGGCACCAACGGCGAGTTTGAGCTGCGCTGGTTTACGCCGGCCGTGGAGGTGGCGCTATGCGGCCACGCCACGCTGGCCACGGCCCACGTGCTGCTGCGTCACCTCGGCGCCACGGCCGAAACGCTCACGTTTCATACCCAAAGCGGGCCGTTGCGCGTCAGCAGCCAGCCCGACGGCCGGCTCACGCTCGACTTCCCGGCGCAGCCGCCCCAGCCGCTCAGCAAGCACCCCGACGGCCTGGTGGACGGCCTGCGGGCCACGCCCCTGCGCATCCTGGCCGGCCCCGACCTCATTGCCGTGTTCGATACCGAAGCCGAAGTGCGGGCCCTGCGCCCCGACATGGTGCACCTAGGCAAGGTGGACTACCGCGGCATCATTGCTACCGCGCCCGGCTCCGGCGGCGTCGATTTCGTGTCGCGCTTCTTTGGCCCCCGCGTGGGCGTGCCCGAAGACCCCGTCACCGGCTCGGCGCACACGCAATTGGTGCCCTATTGGGCCGAACGCCTCGGCAAAATCGAGCTGCACGCCCGCCAGGTTTCGGCCCGCAGCGGCGACCTGTGGTGCGAATTGCGCGGCGACCGGGTGCTGATGAGTGGCTACGCCGTGACGTATTTGCGCGGGGAAATTGAGGTGTAGGCAAGTGCAAACTCAACCAGATTATATTAGCCGGTGGCTGCGTTGCGGTATCGCCGTAGTGTGGCTTATTAACGGGTTGCTGTGCAAAGTGCTTCACTTGGTGCCCAGGCACGAGGCCATTGTAGCCCGCATCTTGGGGCCTGAATACGCAGCACCTCTCACGCGGCTTATTGGGGTAGCCGAAATAGGTATGGCTTGTTGGGTGCTTAGTAGACGTTGGATACGTCTCAGCGTAACGACGCAGGTGTTGCTAGTGGCGGTAATGAACGTGCTGGAGTATCTGCTGGCCGTAGACTTGCTACTGTGGCAGCAGTTCAACCTGGTATTTGCGGCTGCTTTCATCGCGTTGCTGTGTTACTATGGCTTCGGGCGCTCGGTTCGTCCTACAACAGCGCTGTAGCATGGCCGCCTGGCTTGCCCATCATCCATTTGCCGTTGATGCCCAATTGGACCGCACCACGGTCCTGACGTTTGCTGCGCCAATCACCGAACTGCAAAAACTGATTCCACCATGCTTGAGCCTCGATACGCTGGATAATACTTGGGGCTTTGTGGCCGCGGCCTTGGTGCAAACCCAGCAACTGCGGCCACATGGGCTGCCAGCGTGGCTGGGAAGCAGCTTTTTTCTAATCGGCTACCGGGTATTTGTGCGCTACACCACACCCGCTGGCAAGCGTCTGCGAGGGTTATACATTCTGCGTTCGGAAACTGATAAGGCGGCCATGCAGCTGTTGGGAAACCTCTTCACGTCGTACCACTACCACACCATCGACGTCCGGCAAGTTGTCGATGACAGCTGCCTGATGGTTGAATCAAAACGAGCCTCGTTGGTCATCCAGTTAGAAACAGCACCTGAAGACGCCGTTTTGTTACCGTCTGGGTCGCCGTTTACCAGCTGGCAGCAAGCGCGGCGGTTTGCCGGGCCCCTGCCGTTCACGTTTTCCTTTCAGCCCCGGCAGCAGCAGGTTGTTATTGTAGAGGGCGTGCGGGAAGCATGGCATCCGCAGCCTTTGCGCGTGCTTCAGGCCCAGGTAGGTTTCCTCAATCAACTTAATCTGCCGGGCCTCCGCTTGGCCAGTGCCTTCACCATGACCAACATTCCTTATCATTGGAAAAAAGGCCGAACCGAGCCATGGCTTACCGCCGAAAACCCGCCGAGGGTGTCCTGAACATCGTACGATTTAACTGGCCATTTTTTGCAGCTGCTGCCAGCTTGCTGTTGGTGCTGGGTGGCGCGGTGTTGTTAGCCGATGCCACTTGGCGCCCTTGGGTGCTGGCAGCGCTGATGCTGACGGGCGCACCGCTCGTGGCATCCTTGCTGGTGTCGTACTACGTCTACGACTGTTCCGCCCTGTATTCGCTCAATTGGTTGCCCGCAGAATGCTGGCCTACCGCAGGGCAAACGATGGTAAATATTCATGCTGGTTTCGATGAAACCAGCTACCTGCTGCTGCAGCGTTTTCCAAGTGCTTCGCTGCGTGTGTTGGATTTTTTTGACCCTACCGAGCACTCCGAAGCCTCTATTCGGCGGGCCCGTGCTGCCGATTCGCCGTTCCATGGAACCGAGCCAGTACAACCTCACGCGCTACCGCTGCCTGCAGCCAGTGTTGACCGGGGATTTGTGTTGCTGGCGGCCCACGAAATTCGAAAGCCGACGCAGCGGGTTGCTTTTTTCGGTGAACTACGTCGCGTGCTGAAACCCACCGGCCGGTTGGTCGTCGTCGAACACCTGCGCGACCCCGCTAATTTTCTGGCTTACACCATCGGCTTTCTGCATTTCTACCCTCGCCCGATGTGGCTGCGCACGTTTGCCGCAGCAGGTTTCACGCCGCAGCAGGAAATCAAAATTACCCCGTTCGTTTCCGCTTTTATCCTTGTGCCCAATGGAATTTCAGATTAGGGTTGCCGGCGGATTAATGGTTGGGCTGGCCCTATTGCACGTTGGCTTTCCGCGCTATTTTGAGTGGGCTGGTGAACTGCAACCCCTGCGTCTGATAAACCGGCAGATGATGTACGTGCACACGCTTTTCATTGGCCTGGCAGTGCTGCTGATGGGACTGTTGTGCATAGGTTACGCACCCGAGTTAGTACGTACTCCGTTGGGTAGAGTAGTTACCTTAGGGTTTGGGATTTTCTGGTTGGTGCGGCTAGTGGTGCAGTTTTTTGTTTATTCAACCGAACTGTGGCGGGGCAAGCGTTTTGAAACCGTTGTCCACATCATTTTCTCCCTGCTCTGGACCTATCTGACGGGTTTATTTTTTGCCGTCTTCTCGCATTGAAGCGCAAAGGCCACATTTGTGCAGGCCGGTAATTGGCGCACCAAATCAAAAAATCCCAGTGCTACGCCGCCGGTTTCTTCCGCGCCGCCGTGGCCTTCTTGCCCGCCACCGGTGCGGCCAGCTTGTCGGGGTTGTCGGCCAAGAACTTGCCCCAGCTTTTGCCGCCGGCCTGCACGTTGTTGCCTTTCTGGTAGTGGTGGCACATGGCTACGGCCAGCGCATCGGTAGCGTCGAAGAACTTCGGGGCGTCGTCTGCCGAGAGCTTGAGCGTCTGGCGCAGCATGGCGGCTACCTGCTCTTTGCTGGCCGCGCCGGAGCCCGTTACGGCCTGCTTGACCTTGGTGGGCGCGTATTCCACGTAGGGAATCTGGCGGGAGAGGCAGGCGGCAATGGCCACGCCCTGCGCCCGGCCCAGCTTAAGCATGCTCTGCACGTTGGCCCCGTAGAAGGGCGCTTCAATGGCCAGCTCGTCGGGCAGAAACTCCTCGATGAGCTCGATCATGCGGTCGAAGATCTTCTTTAATTTTACCGCGTGATTGGACCCCAGGGACTTCAGGTTGATAACGTCGTAGCGCAGCACCTGCACCCGCTGGCCACTCACCTCAATGATGGCGTAGCCCATAATCTGGGTGCCGGGGTCGACGCCCATGATAATCTTGGGCAGGTCGGGGAGGATGCGGGGAAGAACGGCCATTATTCACAAAACTACGCCAAAACCCCCGATACCCCGCCACCGCGCAAGCCCCGCCACCCCTGGCGCCGCCCCGCCGTGGTGGCCGGCAAGCTGCTGGTGACGGCCCTCACGCTCTGGCTGCTCTACCGCTCTGTGGTAGCCGATGCCGAAACGGCCGGTGCCTGGCGCGGGCTGTTGTCGTCGGCCCGGCGCGGGCCGGTGCTGCTGGCGCTGGCGTTGGTGCCCGTCAATTGGGGCGTAGAGGCGTGGAAGTGGTGGCGGCTGGCGCAGTACCTGGAGCCGGTGTCGTTTGGGCGCAGCTTCCGGGCGGTGTTGGTGGGCCTGACCCTGGGCTTTGTGACGCCCAACCGCGTGGGCGACTACGCCGGCCGGATTCTGGAAATGAAAAACCGCCGTCCCGAAGCCCTCGGGGCCATTTTCCTGGGCCGCTACTGCCAGTTGCTCATCACCATTCTGGGCGGCTCGGTGGGCCTGCTTTACTTCGCCGCCCGCGAGTTCGGCGCCGACTACCCTGCCACCATCGTCGGCCTGGGCCTCACGGCGGTGCTGGGCAACGCCTTGGCGCTGCTGCCGCTCTACCGCAACCGCGTGCTGCTGGCCGCCGCTACGCAGTGGCGGCCGCTGCACCGCCTGCGCCGCTACGTGGCCGCCATGCCCGATTACCCGCCGCGGGTGCTCAGCGGGGTGCTGGCGTTGTCGGGGCTGCGCTACGCGGTGTTTTCGGCGCAGTTCGGGCTGCTGCTGCTGGCTTATGGCACCACGCCGCCGGCCGGCCCGGCGGCGGCGGCCATTGCCGGTACCATGCTGTTCAAGTCGCTGGTGCCCTCGCTCAACGCCCTCACCGACGTCGGCGCCCGGGAGCTGTCGGCTACCTACCTGTTTGGGCTGCTGGGCGTGCCCGCGCTGCCGGTGCTCAGCGCCAGCCTCAGCCTGTGGGTGCTCAACATTGCCCTGCCCAGCGCCGCCGGCCTCGGGTTTGTGCTGCAGCTGAACGTGTTTCGGAAGCGCCGGAAAAAAGGCCAGTCTACGCCGCCCGTATGAGTGCCGACTCCTGGGGCCTGACGTTGCTAGGGGCCGCCCTCGGCCTGCCCGCGGCTCTCTATGCCGGGGTGTTGCTGACGCTCCGCCGCCATTGGCAACGCCTGCCAGTAGTGCCGATTACGGGGCCGGCTGACGCGCCGCTTCCTGCCGCTACTCCAACGGTATCGGTTTTGATTGCCGCCCGCAACGAAGCCGACACCTTACCGCTGTTGTTGGCCGACCTCAATCAGCAGCAAGGGCTGGCACCGGGGTATTTCGAAGTACTTGTGGCCGACGACCATTCCACCGACGCCACAGCGGAGGCGGTCCGGCAGTTTGCGGCCCGCAGTGCTTACCCGTTGCGCGTTGTTTCGCTGGCCGAGTTGCCCGACCCCGCAACCGGGAAGAAGGCCGCCGTAGCCGCCGCTTTAGCCACGGCTACCACCCCGTGGGTGCTGCTCACCGACGCCGACTGTCGGGTGCCGCCCCACTGGCTGGCGGCCTACGCCGCGCCGATGGCGGAGCCTACGGTGCAGTTTATCAGCGGGCCGGTGCTGCTGGAAGGTCGCGGCTTGTTGGCCGAGTTGCAGGGGCTGGAGCTGGCGGCGTTGGTGGGAGTGGGGGCGGCGTGTATTGCCGCCGGGGCGCCCACCATGTGCAACGGCGCCAACCTGGCCTACCGCCGCAGCGCCTTCGCTGCCGTGGCAGGCTTTGCCGGCAACGCCCACGTGCCCAGCGGCGACGACGAATTCCTGCTCCACAAGCTGGCGGCGCTTTACCCGCAGGGCATCCGGTTTCTGAAACATCCCGCAGCCGTGGTCCGCACCGAGGCCCAGCCCACGCTGCCGGCGTTGTTGAACCAACGAGTGCGATGGGCCAGCAAATGGCAGCACTACCAAACGGCCGCGCCGCGTCGCCTCGCGCTGCTGGTGCTCGGCGCCAACCTCGTGTTGGCCCTGTTGCCGCTGCTGGCGCTGGCGTGGCCGGCGCTGTGGCCCTGGGCCGCCGCCGCGTGGCTCCTGAAGCTGGGGGCCGACGCCCTGTTTCTGAGCCCCGTGCTAGGCTTTTTTGCTCGCCGCCGCTGGTTGTGGCTGGTACCGCTGCTGCAACTGGTGTATCCGCTGTACGCGCTGGCTACCGGGTTGCTGGGGCTGCGCGGCGGGTACCGGTGGAAGGGGAGGCGCACAAGGTGAGCGGCAACGAATAAATTGCTGATTCCCATTGCTGTATTTTTTTGGTGCCCTCAAAAAGTATAGCATCTGTTGGGCCGTAACATCGCGCTTCATGTGGACTCCGCAAGCTGTATATGCGCCGCTTCGGTTTCCTGCCCGGCCGATGATACCTTTGCTGACCATCAGCCGCCCCGTTTCCGCCGTGACCGACCCCGAATTCGACATCCTCGACGAGCTGTACTTCGTCACCTCGTTCCGCGACTTGCAGCAGCGCACCCGCCTGACGCCCGCTGCCCTGGAGCAGCACCTGCGCGGCCTGCTCGACCAAGGCCTTGTGCGTTGCTACTGGCCCGACCCCGACACCGAGTTGGCCTACGAGCCCACCTCGTTCGGCGCCATCGGCCCCGATTCGTACTTCCTGGCCTCCAAGGAAGGCCTGCTTCAGCACAACTCGCGCTAATGGCCGCGTCCGTGGTCGACAGGCCCAAACCAGCGTCTCCGACTGAAAACCAGGCGCGCACGCCGGGCTACTACGTGCGTCAGCGGCTGCTGGGCAACGGCCCGGCTATGGCCGGCCTGCTGTTCATTGTGCTCTGCACGGTGGTGGCGCTGCTGGGCTACCTCATTCTGCCCGACGCCTCGCCCGACGCCAACAACGGTTTAGTGCAGCTGCAAAAACAGCCGCCCGGCACCACCGTTACCATTCTGCGCCTGCCGCGCCTCGACTCGGCCGCCGCTACGGGCGCACCTTCCGTGCTTTCGCGGTTGCTGAGCGGCACGCCCGCGCAGGTTGAGGAAGTACCGCTCAGTCGTTACCGTATTGCTGGCGACACGCTGGAAGCCCAGCCGTTTCAGGCCAAAGGGGCCCTGGCCGAACCTGTGCGGCGCTACGCGCTGACCCGGGTAGCCGGGCACACCGGTACGCCCGCCGCACTCCAGCGCATCATCGAAACCGAGCGGCTCCAGCAGCGCACCTACTGGCTGGGTACCGACAAAGCCGGCCGCGACGAGCTAAGCCGGCTGCTGCTGGGCACGCGCATTTCGTTGGGCATCGGCTTAGTGGCGGTGCTCATTTCTATGTTCATCGGCGTGGCCATCGGGGCCGTGGCCGGCTATTCCGGCGGTTGGCTCGATTCGCTGTTGCTGGGGGTGATGACGGTGGTGTGGAGCATTCCGGGCATCATGCTGGTCATTGCCATTTCGCTGGCTTTCGGCTCGAAGGGCGTGTGGACTTCGTTCGTGGCCGTGGGCCTGACCATGTGGGTAGACGTGGCCCGCGTGGTGCGGGGCCAGATGCTGAGCCTGCGCGAAAAGACCTTTGTGGAAGCCGGGCGGGTGCTGGGGCTGCCCACCGGGCGGCTGCTCACCTGCCACTTGCTGCCCAATTTGTTCGGCCCGCTCATCGTCATTGCCACCAGCAACTTCGCCGCGGCCATTCTGCTCGAAGCTGGCCTGAGCTTTCTGGGCTTGGGCGTGCAGCCGCCCGCGCCCTCGTGGGGGCTCATGGTGAAGGAAGGCTACGACCTGCTGGGCACGCGCGCCGGGCTGTGGCTCACGCTCATGCCCAGCGTGGCCATCAGCTTGCTGGTGCTCAGTTTCAACCTATTAGGCAACGGCCTGCGCGACGCCTACGACCCCAAAACCCCGCTTGGCTAAGCCGGCCCGCGGTCCTTACCTTCGTAGGCCGCTCAAACCGATTGGCCGCTTCCTCGTTTGGCTTGTATGCCGTCTGCCGTTCCCATGCCCGATACCCAGCCGTTCGTCACTATCTCCCGCGAAGAATACCTGCTGCTCAAGCTGAAGGAGCGCGAATTGGCGGCCCTGCTCGAAGTAACGCGGGCCGTGAACGAGGAGCCCAACGACGAGAACATCTACAAGATCTTCCAGTTTACGCTGCTGGGCCAGCTGGGCGTGCGGCAGCTGGCCGTGTACGTGCGCGACGGCGACGAATGGCGCTGCGCCACGGCTTTCGGCCCCAAAATGCCCGACTTTCTCTCGGTGCCGTTGCCCGAGCAGCTGCAGCGGTTTCCGCCCGAGCACGCCGCGTCGGTGGTCGATCTGGAGCTGGGCAAGCCCTGGCAGGCCTTTGAAAACGTGATGCCCGCCTACGAAGGCGACCAGCTGCTGGGCCTCGTGTTCGTGGGGCAGTTCAGCCCGAACTACACGGCCACGGCCGAGGCCCGGCAGGAGGCCGTCAGCTTTATTGATTCGCTGAGCCAGATTCTGCTGGGCGCTGTGGCCTCGCGCGGGCTGGTGCGCCAGCAGGTGCAGGCCGCGGCGGTGCGCAAGGAAATCGAAATTGCCCAGGAAGTGCAGGCCATGCTGTTTCCGGGCAAGCTACCCAGCGACGCCAGCGCCGTGGTGCACGCCACCTACATTCCGCACACGGCCGTGGGCGGCGACTTCTACGACGTGGTCGACATCGACAAGGAGCGGTTCCTGTTCTGCGCCGCCGACGTGTCGGGCAAGGGCGTGGGCGCCTCGCTGCTGATGTCGAACTTCCAGGCCGGGCTACGTACGCTGCTGCGCCAAAAGGCCGACCTGGCCACCATCGTGCGGGAGTTGAACCACCTGATTTTCCGCAACTCCGGCGGCGACCGGTTCATCACCGCGTTCTTCGGCATCTACAACCGCAGCACCCGCCACCTAGAGTTTGTGAATGCCGGCCACAACGACCCCATGCTGCTGCCCGACTGCGGCCCCGTGCAATTGCTCAAAACGGGCTCCATCATGCTGGGGGTGATGGAGGAACTGCCCAAACTGCAGGTAGGGGAACTGACGGTACCCGCCCGTACCATGCTGCTGACGTACACCGACGGCCTGACCGAAGTGTTTGACCAGCACGGCAATGAGTTTGGCGAAGAAGGCTTGCTGGCGGCGCTGCAGGAAATGCGCTACGTACCGCTGCCCAAAGTGCACGAGTCTCTGCTGCAGCGCATCGAGCACTTCAACGCCAAAGGCACCCACTTTGCCGACGACATCACCATTCTGAGCTGCCGGTTTAAGTGATGGGTGCCGGGAACGAGTCTATTGGGTTGCTCATTGTGCACATTCGCCAGCAGCTCGAAACGGCCTTTGCGGAGTTGGATGCGTGGTTCGACCAGTCCGCTCCGCTGCGGGCGTTTGTGCCGACCCGCGGTGGTTGGACGGTCGACCAGATACTGGAACACACCGCGCTGACCAACCACTACCTCCTGATTCTGATTGAGAAAGGTGCCCAGAAAGCCCTGAATAACACCTCCGGGCTTGACTTGGCACAAGAACTGGCAGCTCACTCGTTTCAGTACGGCAAGCTGGATGAAGTCGGCTTGTTTGGCTCGTTCGGCTGGATGCGACCCGAACACATGGAGCCGCGCGGCAACAAAAGCGGCCAGGAAGTGCGCGAGCAGCTTAAGCAACAGCTCCGGCAGTGCCTAGACGTACTCGATCGGCTGCCTAACGGCGAAGGCGTGCTCTACCGCACTACCATGACAGTAAATAACCTGGGGAAAATAGACGTGTATGAATACGTGTATTTTCTGGCCAAGCACGCCCAACGGCACCTTGCGCAAATGCAGCGCAATGCTGCAGAATATGCGCAAGCCACGACCGAGGCCGATTAGCTGGCCGCTGCGGCGGATTCGTCGCCCAGCCAGCCTTCTATCCGAATGAGCACGGCTAGGCCGATGAAGAAGAACGAGCCGATTTTGTCGACTTCGATCAACTCGTTGAGCAGCAGGTGAAAGATGATGACGACCAACGACAAGCTGGCGGCCAGCGTCACGCGGCGCAACTCGGGGCGGGCAGCGGTGCGGTGGTAGAGGGTTTCGGCAAAAAGCAGCGTCACCGAGAGCAGCAACACAAACAGCGCGAAGCCGGGGAAGCCCTGCTCGGCTAGCTGCAGCAGGAAATAGTTGTGGGTGGTAGAGTGTTCGGGGTTGTCGCTCACGTAGGTACGGAAGCTCTTGACCGTGTAGCGTTTGTACTCGGGGTAGAACGTGGCCGGACCGCTGCCGGTCAGGGGCTTGTCGGCCAGCATGCGCACGGCGGCCACCCAGCGGTACACCCGTTCCATGCCCGACACGTCTTCCAGCTTGTAGGTAGCCTCTAGGTGCTTCTCGAAGTTGTTGCCGTTGAAAATCGTCTTCTCGAAGTTCGGGGCGTAGAGCATGAAGTTGTTTTCCTGCACGAAGTACAGCGCGCCGCCCACCATGCCCGCTACCGCCCCGATGAGCACCCAACGCGTGAGGCGCAGGCGCATAACCAGGTAGAACAGCCCGGCAACGGGCAAGGAGAGGATGGACGCGCGGGTGTACGACGTGAACAAGCCGAACAGCATCACCACCATAGCCGCCCGCCAAGCCATGCGCGCCGCACCGTGACTCGATTTGGCCGCGTACCACGCGTAGGGCAGCAGCAACGCCAGCACCGTGGCGTATATCACGTGATTGATGTAAAACGGCGTGAGGGCGTGGTTGATGCTGTCGAACGAAAAGCCCTTGCCGGCGTGGCGCACGGCCGTATAGAACACGGTGCAGGAGGCGCCAAGGGCGTGGCAGGCAGCAATTTTCCACACATCGGCGGGGCGACGCAGCAGCAGCAGCGTCACGAACAGAAACGGCCCGATGTACCAGCTTTTGGCCAGCAGGTACTTCACCGATTTGCCCGTATCGACCGAAAACAGCGTCGACACCACGGCCCAGAGCAGCATCAGGCCCAGCACCAGCACCAGCGGATGCGTCAGCTCGCGCCGTGTGAGGGCGGTGCGCCCGGTAAGGAGGCTGACGAGCAAGCAGCCCAATACCACCAGCATCAGCGGCTCCGACGGCACATCGAGGCTCAGGCCGCCGGGCAACGGAAACTCGCGCGAAAACGCCAGCGTGGTCAGCAGCAGGTAATACACCCACCGCCAATCGACCACCAACACGCCCACGCCCACGGCGGCCAGCGCGGGCGCAAAACCCAGCGGGCTGTCGGCCAGCAGGGCCGTGGCACCGCCGGCCAGCAGCAGCAGCACAAAGGCCACAAACACGCGCTGGGCGGTGTCCTGCGGCCACAAACGGGCGAGCAACGCGTTCATTTAGGCAGGCTGCGCTACCTGAAACCGGTCGGCGTTGCGGCGGTACAGCTCCAGCAGCGTGATGACGATAACCGACAGGGCGAAGGTGATGACCACCGACGACACCACAATGAGCCAGCGGATGGGCTTGGCCTTGCGGGTGGCCGGCAGGGCTTTCTGCACCACGTAAATCGAGGAAATGCGGCCTTTCAAAGCCAGATCCGCCGATTCATAGGCCGATTTGGCGCCAATCAGGCGGCCCTGCAAATCGTTGAAGCGGGCGTAGAGGGTGCTCATCGAGTCGGTGCCCTGCACGTAGCTTTCGAGGTTGAGCAGGTTGCCGCCGTCGGCGGTGGTGAGGGCTTTGAGGGCGCGGCGCAGGCCGGCGGCTTTGGCGCTGTTGCCTTCGCCTTCGGCGCGGCGCAGGGCCGATTCAGTTTCCACAATCTCCTTGGCCAGGAAGCGCGATTCGCGGTCCATGCCAAACACGCCGTAGCGGCGGCGGCCGGCAATCAGGTTCTGGCGCGTCACGCTGTATTCGCGGTTCAGAAATGTGTATCGGTCGCGGTAGAGGTCGAGCACGCGGCGGCGGTTTTCCAGCGTCAGCTGCTGGTTAAGCGAGTCGATAACAGCTACAAGGTCGTTGGCAATTTTGGCGGCCAGCTGCTTGTCCTTGTCCTGAAACGTCAGCTCAATGGCGTCGCGCTCGTTGTGCACGATGTCGAGGTTGGCGTTGAACTCGTCGAGGGCGGCTTGGTCGGCTTCTTCCACGCCCGGGTCGCCCACTTTGTAGTGCTTGTGCAGGTGGTGCTTCTTGATGATGTACTCGGCCGCCGGCATGGACGTACCGATGGTCAGCACGCGGTCGATGTCCTCGGCCCGGCCGCCCAGCTCCAGCTTGTTGCCTTCGGCCGTCACAAAGCGGTCGGGGTCGGTGGTTTGCGGGTTGGTGGGGTAGAAAACCGACGTCGACTTATAAATATTGGGCAGCAGCAGCGCCACCACGGCACTTACCACGGCGGCCAGCGCCACGGCGGCTAGTACCAAATTTTTCCAGCGCTGAACAATGGGCCAAAGGCTAAGTACCGAGTAGGGGCGAGCGGACATGCAAAAGCAAGTAGTAGGAAACGGGCCGGCACGGGGCAAAACCCCACGCGCCGACCAGACAAAGTTACCATAAAAACCGCTGACGCCGGCCTTTTTGGTAGTTTTGCGGCCCACCTCAGATTTTCGCCCGCATCAAACGCTTCTTTGGAAATATCAGCCTCGCGGTGCTGCTCAACCTGCTCATCAAGCCGGGCTGGGTGGTGGTCGAAAACCTGGTGCAGGACCGCCTGGGCCACGCGGCTTTCGGCACCTTCACGGCGCTGTATGCCCTCACGCTGGTGCTGGCCTCGGTGTCGGACCTGGGCCTGACGCAGCACACCACCAAGCGCGTGGCCGCCGAGCCCAGCTTTCTGCCCGAGTACTTTCCCACGGTGCTGCCCCTGCGCGGGGTGCTGAGCGTGGTGTTTCTGGGCGTGATGCTGGCCGTGGGCTGGGTCATCGGCTACCGCGGCTACACGCTGACGCTGCTGGCGCTGGTGGGCGGCGGGCTGCTGCTCACCCAATACGCGCAGTTCTTGCGCGGCGCCGTGCAGGCGCACCAGCATTTCAATACCGATGCCTGGCTGTCGGTGTTCGAAAAAGCGCTGTTGCTGGGCTTGGTGGTGGCGCTGTTGCCGGTTGGCATCACGCTCACCAACTACATCGGGGCGCGCACGGTGGCTTCGGCTTTCACCTTTGTGCTGCTCTACGCGCTGGTGGCGCGGCTATTTGGCCGGGTGCCGTGGCGCCTGAACCGGCAGCAGGCCGGCGAAGTGCTGCGCGGCAGCCTCCCCTTTGCCCTTATTACCTTGCTCTACGGCCTGAACGAGCGGATCGACATGGTAATGCTGGAGCGGCTGGCCTCGCCGCAGGAAGCCGGCTACTACGCCGGCGCCTACCGCTGGGTCGATGCCGTGATGATGTACCTCTGGACGGTGCTGCCGCTGTTTTTTGCCAAGTTTGCCCACGCCCTGCACCGCAAAGACGAGCAGCGCGACCTGCTGTGGTTTGGGCAGCGCGTGGCCACCGTGCCATTGCTCATCATCTGCGCCTTCGTGCTGTTTCGGGGCGAAGTGCTGTTCTGGCAGTTCAAGCACAGCAGCCCCGAAGAGCTGGCCCGCATGACGCTTTGCCTGCGCATTTTGTTTGTCAACGTGCTTGTGCACGCCTTTTTTGCCATCTACAGTACCTTGCTCACCAGCACCTCGTTTGAGCGGCCGGTGAGCTGGCTGGTGGCCCTGAGCATTGCCCTGAACGTGGGGCTAAATTTTGTATTGCTGCCGCGCTACGGCGCCGTGGCCGGGGCGGTTAATACCTTGATCTGTGCCGTTTTGGTATCGGTGGGCTACGTGACGCTGGTGTACCGGCGGGCGGGGGTGGCCGTGCCGTGGGCGCTGCTGGGCCAGCTCACGCTCAGCTTTGGTGGGCTGTGCGCCGTGTGGTACAGCCTGCAGCGGTACTGGCAGCTGCCGTGGCTGGCCGAAAGCATTGTAGCCGGGCTGGTGTTTGTGGCGCTGCTCTTCATCACGCGAGTGGTGCGCGTGAGCGAACTACGCCCCTTGCTGAAGCGCGGCGGCTAATCGGCTCGTAATTGGCTCGGGCAGCGCCAGAGCGGTTAGGTAACGACATTTCCCGTTGAGGTTTTTGTTGAGGATAGGCCATTCTTGAGCACATTATCTACATCAGCACATTTCCCACATTAGCATAATAGCACTTTGCATATTGCCGTCAACGTCCGCTTTCTGCTGCCCGGCGGCCAGCTCGAAGGCATCGGGCGCTTCACCTACGAGACGCTGATTCGGATGGTGCGCCGCCACCCCGAACACACGTTTCATTTCCTCTTCGACCGGCCGTTCGACGCGCAGTACCTCTTCGCGCCCAACGTGGTGCCGCACGTGCTGTTTCCGCCGGCCCGTCACCCGTTTCTGTTCGTGGCCTGGTTCGAGGGGGCCGTGGCGCTGTGGCTGCGCCGCCACCGGCCCGACGCCTTTCTGAGCACCGACGGCTTCACCACGCTGGCCACGGCGGTGCCGCGCGTCACCGTCATGCACGACCTCGCCTTCGAGCATTTTCCGCAGGACGTGGGGTTGATTCAGCGCAAGTACTACCACTTCTTCGCCCCGCGCTTTGCCCGCGCCTCGCAGCGCCTCGTAGCCGTTTCCGAGGCCACAAAGCAGGATTTGGTACGCACCTACGGCATCAAACCCAAGCGCATCGACGTGGTGTACAACGCTGCCGATGCCCGCTTTCAGCCCCTGCCCGAAGCCGCTCAAGAGGCGGTGCGGCAGCGTTTCAGCGGCGGCCGGCCCTACATCCTGTTCGTGGGCGCGCTGCAGCCGCGCAAAAACCTCACGAACCTGCTCTGTGCCTTCGACCAGTTCAAGCAGCAAACCGGCTCTGATACCCAACTACTCATCGTGGGCCGCAAAGCCTGGAAAGCCGGGCCCATTTTCGACGTGTACCAGCAGATGCAGCACCAGCCCGCTGTGCAGCTCACTGGCCGCGTCTCCGACGAAGAACTGGTGCAACTCTACGCCGCCGCCCGTGCCTGCGCCTATGTGCCCTACTTCGAAGGCTTCGGCATTCCGATAGTGGAGGCCCAGCAAAGCGGCTGCCCGGTGCTGACGTCCGACCGCAGCTCCATGCCCGAAGTGGCCGGGGTAGGCGGGGCGCTACTGGCCAATCCGTTTTCGGTGGAAGAGCTGTCCGCTGCCCTCACACGCCTCGATGCGGATGCCGGCCTGCGGGCCCAATTGGTAGCGCAGGGACTGAAAAACGCGCAGCGGTTTTCGTGGGATGCCAGCGCCGAGCAGCTGTGGGGCAGTATTGAAGCCGTTTTAGGAGGGAAGTAAGTCGGGTTACTTATTTAGTAAGCTCGCTTATCAAAAGATTTTGCCCTGTTATTAATGAGAGCAAGGCGTGGTCTGTGCTATTTATTGGCCCTCCGAAACCTCTGCTGTTGATGCGCGCCGACAGTTGCTTTCCGGGCCTAATATAGGCAGGAAGCCGACGTGTGCGCTGGTCTACTCGGGTGGCCGTACCTTCGTGCTTCCCAGCCACCCGAATTTTCCCGCCTTGCGCCTCCACCGTCTGCCCGAAGCCATGCACCGCTGGCTGCCCGACACCATCTGGCAGCTGCCTGCCGCCGAGCGCACGGTGTACCTCACTTTCGACGACGGCCCCATTCCTGAAGAAACGCCCTGGGTGCTGGAGCAGCTGGCCGAATACGACGCCAAAGCTTTGTTTTTCTGCGTTGGCGACAACCTGGAGCGGCACCCCGATATTGCCTGGCAAGCCCTGGCGGCCGGTCACCAGCTTGGCAACCACACCCAGCACCACCTCAGCGGCTGGTCGACGGAGCGCGGGCGCTACCTGGCCGATATTGCCCGTTGCCAGCAGGTGCTCGACGTGCTGCAACCCGATGCCCCGCGGTTTTTCCGCCCACCCTACGGCCGCATTACCCCCGGCCTCAACCGCACACTGGGGCCCGACTACCGCATCGTCATGTGGGACCTGCTCACCTGCGACTACGACGGCACCTACGCCCCCGATAAGTGCCTGCGCGACGCGCTGCGCCTCACGCGGCCCGGCTCGGTGGTGGTCTTTCACGACAGCCTCAAGGCGAGCCGCAACCTGCGCTACGTGTTGCCGCGCTACCTCGCTGCGCTAACTGAACAGGGGTACCGGTTTGCCACTCTGTAACCCATGCTGAGCGGCCTGCTGAGTGCGTATTTCGTTGGCTGGTTTGCCATTTTGCTGGGTTCCTGGCTGCTGTTTGCCTTCCGCAAAGCGCCCGCACGGCAGCCGCTACCCACGCCGCTGCCTCGCGTGAGTATCCTCATTGCGGCCCGCAACGAAGAAGCTGCCATTGCCCGCTGCCTGCGCAGCATTCGGGCGCTGAACTACCCGCCCGAAAAGCTCGAAGTGCTCCTCGGCGACGACGCCAGCACCGACCGCACCGCTGCTGTAGCTACCGCCGCCATGCAAGGTTTCGCAGGCGCATTCCGCATTCTGCCGATTACCGATACTCTTGGCGAAGCGCGTGGTAAAGCCAACGTGCTGGCCCACCTGGCCCGCGCCGCCACCACCGACTACTTCTTCATCACCGACGCCGACATCAGCCTGCCCACAACCTGGGTACAGGGCCTGCTGCGCCACGCCACCCCCGGCCGCGGCACCGTCACGGGCCTTACCGTCGTGCACGGCCCGCGCCTGTTCGATCAGCTTCAGGGGCTCGATTGGCTGGTGTCGTTGGCGCTGGTGCAGGTAGTTTCCGACCGCGGGCAGCCCGTTACGGCCATGGGCAACAACATGCTTATTACCCGTGCGGCCTACCAGGCCACCGGCGGCTACGAAAACCTGCCGTTTTCCGTCACCGAAGACTACGAGCTGTTTCGGGCGGTGCTGCGCAAGGGTTTTGGTTGGGTAAATGTGTTTGAGACCGAAGTGCTGGCCGAGTCGTTGCCGGTGGCCTCGTGGAGCAAGTTGTTGCACCAGCGCCGCCGCTGGCTGCGCGGGGTAGAAGCCCTGCCGTGGTTTATCCAGGTCGGACTAATGCTGTACGGCAGTTTTTACCCGGCACTTGTGGTAGCGGGCTGGACGTGGGGCGTTTCGACGGCGCTGGTGTTGTTGGCGGGCAAGGTGCTGGTGCAGGGGCTGCTTACGTTCACGGTCTTTCGCCGCGTTGGTCTGGCTCCGCCGCTGCGCCTGCTGCCGTTGTTTGAAATCTACACCCTCGTCTTAACCACCAGCTTGGCCGGGTTCCGCCTGCTGCGCCGCCCTTTCGATTGGAAAGGGCGCCTGTACCGGCGCTGAGGGCCGGGAGCCGGCCAGCGTGCTTTCTTTGCAGTTGAAATTCCTTTTTCCGCTATGCTTCTCACCGATTCGCACGCCCACATCTACGCCGAGCAGTTTAAGCCCGACCGCGACGATGCCCTGGAGCGGGCGGTCCTGGCGGGCGTCACCACCATCGTGATGCCCAACATCGACCACACCAGCATCGACGCCATGCTGGAAACCGAGGCGCAACACCCGCAGCAGTGCTTCGCCATGATGGGGCTGCACCCGTGCCACGTGCTCAAGGATTTCGAGCGGGAACTGTACCTGGTGGAAGACTGGCTGAGCAAGCGGCCGTTTGCGGCGGTGGGGGAGTGCGGCATCGATCTGTATTGGGACAAAACCACCTTGGCCCGCCAGCAGGAAGCTTTGCGCGTGCAGCTGAGCCTGGCCAAGCAGTACCAACTGCCCATTGTGCTGCACACCCGCGACGCCTTTCAGGAAACCGCCGACCTCGTGGAACAAGCCCAGGACGGCACGCTGCGCGGCGTGTTCCATTGCTTTTCGGGCACGCCCGAAGAAGCCGAGCGCGCCATCAAGCTGGGGTTTAAGCTCGGCATCGGCGGCGTGGCCACGTTCAAAAACGGCGGCTCCGACAAAGTGCTGCCCAGCCTCGGTCTCGAGCACCTGCTGCTCGAAACCGACTGCCCGTACCTCGCGCCCGTGCCGCACCGCGGCAAGCGCAACGAGCCCAGCTACTTGCCCCTGATAGCCCACCGCGTGGCCGAACTGCTGCAAAAAGACGTGGAAGAAGTGGCCGAAGCCACCACCCGCAACGCCAAAGAGCTGTTCAAGCTGTAATTCGCCGGTCGTCCTGCGGGCCGGCCGTGCAGGCCGCATATGGGCCGTCGTCATTTTCCCGTTTCTCGTTGCATGGAACCCACGCCGCTTATCGACATCAAAGCCAGTACCCGCGGCGGGCAGCCGGAAGCCTCGGTGCTCATGATTTATACCGGCGGCACGGTGGGCATGGCCTACAACAAGCGCGGCGAACTGGCTCCCATGCGCTTCGACCAGATCCGGAAAAAGATGCCCGAGCTGCGCCAGCTCAACATGCGCATCTCGGTGCTCAGCCTGCCCGAGCCCATCGACTCCAGCAACGTGACGCCCGACGCCTGGCTGCAGATTGCCGCCCTCGTGGCCGAGCACTACGCCCACTACGACGGCTTTGTGGTGCTCCACGGCACCGATACCATGGCCTACTCGGCGGCAGCCCTGAGCTACCTGCTGGAAAACTTGGGCAAGCCCGTGGTATTCACCGGCGCACAGGTGCCCATGGGCCGCATTCGCACCGATGCGCGCCGCAACCTCGTGACGGCCCTGGAAATTGCGGCCGCCCGGCACCCCCGCGCCGGCACCGTGCGCGTGCCCGAAGTCTGCATCTTCTTCAGCGACGTGCTCATTCGCGGCAACCGCGCCAAGAAGGTTGAAAGCCAGCATTTCAACGCCTTCAAGAGCGAAAACTACCCGCCGCTGGCCCGCGCCGGCATCGAGCTGGAGTACCAGGACGACCTGATCCGGCTACTGCCCGGCGGCCCGCTCCAGGCGCATCAACGGATGGAGGAAAACGTGGCGGTGCTCAAGCTATTTCCCGGCATTACGGAGCGGGTGCTGCGCACGGTGCTGGAGCTCGACGGCCTGCGCGGCTGCGTGCTCGAAACCTACGGCTCGGGCAATGCGCCTACCGCGCCGTGGTTTCTGCAAGCCCTGCGCGATGCCCACGACCGCGGCGTGCACCTGCTCAACGTGAGCCAGTGCGAGGAAGGCCGCGTGATACAGGGGCAGTACGAAACCAGCGCCTACTTTGCGGAACTGGGCATCATCGGCGGCGAAGACATTACCACCGAAGCGGCCATTACCAAGCTCATGTTCGTCCTCGGCCTCGGCCGCGACGCCGCTGCCACCGCCCGGATGCTGGCTACCGACCTGCGCGGCGAAATCTCGCTGAGCCAGCCCACACCCGCCAGTCTGCGCTTTTGATGTTGTGATTCTGGGAAAGTAGGCGTTACTTTGCGCAGCTTTCCGCATCCAGAGGGGTGTCCGAGTGGTCGAAGGAGCACGCCTGGAAAGTGTGTATGGGTCAAAAGCTCATCGTGGGTTCGAATCCCATCCCCTCTGCTGAAAACCTCGTTTCTGATTTAGAAGCGAGGTTTTTTTCTGTGTGAAACGGACCCTTCGTTCATCCAAGTGCTAAGCATACCAAACAGAAAACGGCCACCCAAAGCAGGTGGCCGTTTTCTATTGGGGCTTTAATCGAAGCGCTTAGTACGGTAATAGGTCAGTCAGGCGCGGCGCTGGCGTAGGCGCCGCAGGGCGTAGGCCGCGCCGCCGGCCAGCAGCAGCGAGGCGCCGCCGTCGATGGGGACGGCCGTGGGCGAGCCGGGCAAGGGGCCGCCCGAACCGGGGTCCTGGGCAGCGGCGGGCGAGGTCTTCAGCAGCAGCAGTACGCCCAGCGCAGTCAGCAAGTGGGGGAGTTTCGAGAACATGAGGCGGACTAGTTCAGAATAAGTTTGCGGGTGAGGGTGCCGGCTTGGGTGCGCAGCTGCAGCGTGTACACGCCGGCGGGCAGGTGCTGCACGTCGAGGGTGCGCTCCAGCAACTGGCCGCGCAGGGGGGCGGTTTCGGTGCGCACCACTTGGCCCAGGGCATTCACCAGGCGCAGCTCGGCGCTGGAACCGGTGAGGCCGGCGGCGGCCACGGTCACGGTGCGGCCGGTGGCCGGGTTCGGGTACACGTGCAGGTCGGCATTGGTGAGCTTCGCTTGGCCTGCCGCCAGCGGACGGCTGGCGTTGAGGTGCAACACGAAGCGCACGGCACTCAGGCCCTGGGCCAGGGAAACCGAGTAGGCACCCTGGCGCAGGTCGTGCCAGGTACCGGTTTGGCGGTCTTCCAGGTAGAGCTGGCTGTTGGCCGGGAAGTTTACGAGCTGCTGCGGGTCGAAGGTGTAGGTACCGGCTTGCGGGGCATTCACAGTCAGGGGCAAGTCGAACGGCTGATTGCCGGTGGGCAGGCCCTGGATGGCAAAGCTGCTGCTGGCGCCCCGTTGGTAAAGGGTGGGCTGCTGGCCGCCGTTGAGCTGCACTTTCAGCGCGTCGAAGCGGCCATCAAAACCCACGGTAGCGCCGGTTTCCTGGTACACGTACAGCACATCTTCAAGCGGAGCGGTGCCGGCTGCGGCAGGAGCCTGCAGGCTGAGGGCCAGCAGCGGACGGGTTTCCTGGGTGCGGTACAGCGCCGGGTTCTGCAGCGTGGTTACGCGTTGCGGGTTGTTGAAAGTGAGGGTGGGCGTGCCCGAGCTGGCCCGCACGAAGAAGGCCTGGCCCATAGCAATGTTGTGGGCGCTGGCCGGGCCTACTCCGTTCACGTAGTTCACATAGCCGCCGGTGTAGGGGCCATTGGAGCGGTACACGTAGGCAGCGGCGTCCATGCCGGCCGGAATCGGCACTAGGTCCCAGTTGATAGGCGACGGGTAGGGGTTGCCCACCAGGTTCCAGCCCAGGCCGGCGGTGCCGCGCGTGAGGGGCACGCTTACTACTCCCGTGGTCAGCGGACCAGTGAAGGTGAGCGTGGTGGGGGCCAGGTTCACGGTGTAGCCGCGGCCGGGTACCAGCGCGTCGGTCAGGGCCGCGGGCGACTCCCAGCCGTAGTCGAAAGCCGCCGTGGCGCCGGAGCCGGTCAGGCGCTGCTCGTTGTAGCTGAACACCGTGGGGAAAGGCGTTACCAAAGACGGGTTGGCGGCCGAGTTGTAGGCCGGGTTCACCACGGCCGGCGTGCCGGGCGCGGCCAAATCGGCCACGGTAGCGCGCGAAGCCACGGGGCTGCTCAGGTGGCGGTAGCCGGGGCCGCTGTTGCGGGTCGGGTCAATCCAGCGCTGCACTGTGGCCGAGCCCTGCACCGCGCCGCCGTTGTTGTAAACCATAGCCGTGCCCGTCGGGTCCGATACCAGCGTCAGGTCGCGCCCGTTCACGTCGAGGGGGCCACCCAGGGAGAGCAGGCCGTGGACGCGGATGTTGTTGACGAGGCGGGCGCCGCTGGCGCCCAGGCTCAGGTTCATAAACTCGGTGTTGCTGCCGCCGCCGATGTCGTCCATGGTAGCGCCAGCCATGCTAATGGTGCCGCCCGACTGGTTGAAGCTGCCGCCGTTGGTGAAGGTGCCGTGCACGCTGAGCGAACCGTCGCTCATGGTGAACGAGGCGCCGCCTTGCAGCACAAAGTCCCGCACCGCAAACGTGCCGCCCGTGATGATGGGGTAGCGCGGCATGCCGTTCGGAATGACGATGTTGTCGCCGAAATTGGGCACCGTGCCGCAGGCCCAGTTGCCGGGCTCGTTCCAGGCGGTGTTCACGTTGCCGGTCCAGCTGAAAGAGCCGGCGCCTATGTTCACGGTGGCCGTAGCGTCGTCGAAGCAGCCGCTGTTCACGTTGGTGGCCCGCACGGTGTAGGTGGTGCTGGCAGCAGGGTTGGCCGTGACGGAGGCACCGGTGGTGGCGCTCAGCCCCGTAGCCGGCGACCAGGTATACACTATGCCCTGACGAATGGGGGCCGTGGAAGTCACCCACGTGGGGGCGGCGCCGGCCGCACCCAAGGTGCCATTGTTGCCGTTGGCCGTCTGGTCGACAAAGGCTGTGCCGGTGCCTTCGTCCAAGCGGTAGTAGGCTACCAGGCCGGGCTGGGTAGCCAGCACCGTTTTGTTGTAGTCGGCCAGAATCTGGGCTTCGGAGCGGGCCACGTTCCAGAGGCGAATTTCATCGGCCTGGCCGTTGTAGAACTCGCCAAAACCGGGCTGGGTGCCCAACGTGAGGGCGTTGGTATTGGTAGCTACCGGACCCGTCAACGGGTTGTCGAGCACTTTCACCCCGTCGATGAAAATTTTTACCCGGCTGCCGTCGTAGGTGGCAGCGGTGTGGTGCCAAGCATTGCGCAGGCTGGCGTAGGGTACGGGGAAGGTGCGCCAGCCGCCTATCCACAGGTACAGCACCAGGTTGTTGAAGTTGTCGTCGGTGCGGGGGAAAATGTAGCCCGTGTTTTGCACGCCCGACGACTTGTTGACCACGTTTTGCACGCTGTTGCCGGTGCCGGTGGGGTTGATCCACGCCTCAATGGTGAGGGCCGTGGTGAGGTCGAGGCTGGCGCTGGCGGGCACGCGGGCCTGGTCGTCGGTGCCATCGAAGCGCAGGCCACGGCCGGGCATCAGGGCATTGGCGTTGCTCACCGACGCATTGAGCGTGGTGGAGCCGCCCGCGCAAATGGTCGTGTTGCTGGGCGTCACCGTCAGCAGCGGAGCCACGTCGCTCACCACGTTGAAGGGCGCCGAGGTAGCCGTGCAGGCCGCGTCGTTGGTCAAGCGCACCGAGTAGGCGCCGGTAGTGGTGATGTTCGAGAGACCGGGGCCGTCGGCGCCGGCGGTGGTAGCGGGCAGGTCGGCACCGTTGTAAGCCCACTGAAACGTTGCCGATTCGTTGGACAGCGCCACGGCGTCAATCTCGTTCCATCCCGATACGGCCGCCGAGTTGATGGCCAGGCGCACGTCTTGCACCGCAAAGGCGGTCTGCGGGAAGTTCACGTTCAGAATGCGCGAGTTGGTGCCGGCCGACGCCGCCGTGTGCGTGTACACGGGCACCCAGGCGTTGGTATTCGGGTTGCGCACAAAGATGGTATCGATGGCGCCGGGGTTGTAGGTTTCCCAGATCAGGATGCGCTTGGCCGGGGCGGGGTTGGCGAAGCGCAGCACCAGGTACTCCCGGGTGCCGTCGGCGGGGCTGCTGGCCCAGGCGCCGCCCAGGTCGCCGTAGCGGGGATACACGTCGGGCGTGCCCACCACTTGGTTGGCGGCCCAGCTGCCGTTGTTGTACTCCGAGCTGAAGCGCAGCACCGACGAAACATAGCGCACGGGGGAGGAGCCGAGGGCAGTCCGCAGGCTCACTTGGCCGTTGCACACGGAGGCGGTGCCGTCGGAGGCCACGGTGGGGGCAGAGCATTGGGCCTGCGCGGTGTAGGCCCAACTGCTCAGCAGGCCGAGCAGCAAGTAGGTTTTTCTCATAGCAACGATGCGGTGAACGGTGAATAATGGGCGCCGAATCCGCAGCTGCTCAAACGCTTTTCGGCCTATTACCCAAGGCCTAAGGCAGCTGTCCGGAATTCACAGCTGCAAAACAAAGCACTAGGCAGTGGCTAAGCAATGACATGTTTTGTCCTTGAATGATTATAGACATCACATGAAGATGTGATTGAAAAGCCCTGCCGAATTTCTACATGCTTGCTTCCGCCGCAACACCGAATGTGGGGGCTATATAAGCCGGCAATCCGCCAGTCAACCGGCCGCGTATGTACATCCGGATTGCCTGACATAATCCATAGTACAGCAACGGAGCCGCTGCCTTCTGGGTGGCGGCTCCGTTGCTGTCGGCCTGCTCCGGTTGCAAGCTCAGCGCGGCAGGCTGCCGAGCGGTTGGCCTTCGTCGCGGGCCAGGTGCGGGTGTTTGGCCGTACCCACTACCTGCGCGCCGTAGATGCCGCGGTGGCCCGAAAACAGGTAGGCCACCACACACGCCAGCGCCAGGTAGGCCGCGCCGGCCGTGCCAAACAACTCCAGCCCCATCAGAGTGCAGGCCAGCGGGGTGTTGGCCGCGCCGCTGAAAACGGCTACGAAGCCCATGCCCGCCAGCAGCGCCACCGGCAGCGGCAGCACCGACGCCAGCGCCGAACCCAGCGCGGCGCCAACGAAGAACAGCGGCGTGACCTCGCCACCCTTGAAACCCGCGCCCAGCGTGAGCGAGGTAAAAAACATCTTTAGCCCAAAGCTGTACCACGGCAGCGGGGCCGCAAAAGCCGCAACAATGGTGGGCACCCCCAAGCCGAGGTAGCGGGCTACATCGGGTACGAGGGAGGCTTGCAATGCCAGCGCCAGAAGGGCCAGCGCCACGCCGCCCACCACCGGGCGCAGCGGGGGCCAGGCAATGCGCCGCTGAAACCACCCCGCCAGGCCGTGCGTGCCTGCCACAAACGCCCGCGCCGTGAGGCCAAACAGCACGCCACAGCCCAGCGTAATTCCCACCGTCGTGGGCGACAGCGCCGGGACTACCGGAATGGCGTAGGCCGTGTGGCCCACGCCCCAGGCCCGCGTTACCCAATCGGCACCGAACGCGGCCAGCACGCTGGGCAGCAAGGCCTCGTAGCGGAGCCGCCCGATGAGCAGCACTTCGAGGCCGAATACCGCCCCGGCCAGCGGCGTGCCGAACACCGAAGCAAACCCGGCGCTGATGCCGGCCACCAGCAGCAGGCGCCGGTCGTGGGGGCGCAGGTGCAGCCAGCGCAGCGCGGGGGCAGCACGCCAGCGGCTGAGCTGGTCGGCCAGGGCGCCGCCCATTTGCACGGCCGTGCCCTCGCGCCCGGCCGAGCCGCCCACCAGGTGCGTGAGCAAGGTGCCCAGCAGCACCAGCGGCGCCATGCGCAGCGGCACCACGTCGCGCGGGTGGTGGATTTCTTCCAGGAGCTGGTTGTTGCCTTTGACGACGCGCTGCCCGAAATACTGGTAGAGCAGGCCCACCGCCAAGCCACCTAACGGCAGCGCCACCAGCAGCTGCCAGTAGCTGAGGTGCGTTTCGCGGAAGTGCGTCACCCAATCCAACGCCACCAGAAAGCCCGCCGACGCCGTGCCCGCCAGCCCGCTGACGACGGCGCTCAGCAGCAGCCAGCGCAGCAGAAACCGGAGTTGCGGCAGCAGGTCGGGCGGGGCAGGGCGGTGGGGCAGGGGGCGAGCAGCCAACGGATGGAGCGGGGAAAGAAAGCGTCGGCCCAAAAGTACGCGAGCGGTGCCGGGTGAACATTCCCGGAGCGCATCAGTTCTTCCGCCATTGGCTTCCGGCCCGTACCTTCCGGCGTGGTTTCCGCAGCGGGCCGGGGCCTACCGGGCCGCGCCCGCCCGAACTGGTTTACCGCTGAGAAGCCCTTACTACCCGCTTACCCTTCCCGTATGCTCCCCCCACCCATTGCCGCCGTGCTGCTGGCCGCCGGCGCTTCCACCCGCATGGGCCAGCCCAAACAGCTGCTGCCTTACCAGGGCCGCACGCTGCTGCGCCGCGCCGCCGAAACCGCGCTGGCCGCCGGCTGTCAGCCCGTTGTCATCGTAACCGGCGCCCTGCACGCCGAGTTGGTGAAGGAAGTGGCCGGCCTGCCGGTGCAGCTGGTGCACAACGCGGTATGGGAAGCCGGTATGGGCACATCCATTGGGGTGGGCGTGAAGGCAGTGGAAGACGCCGCGCCCGAAGCCGCCGCCGTGCTGGTGCTGCTCAGCGACCAGCCCCTGATTACGCCTGAACTGCTGCGCCAGTTGATGACCGCCTGGCAGCAAAGCGGCCTGCCCGTGGCTACCGGCTACGCCGATTCGGTGGGCGTGCCGGCCGTGTTTGGCCGCCCGGTGTGGCCGCAGCTGCTGGCCCTGCCCGCCGCGGCCGGGGCCAAGCCGCTGCTGCAGCGCCTCGGCGACGAGCTGGGCGTGGTGTCCTTCGCCCCGGCCGCTACCGACGTGGACACGCCCGAGCAGTACGCTGCCTTGCTCAACCAGCCCGAATCGTAAGCTTTACGCTGCCGTAACGGCCACCCCGCTCATTTCTGCGTAGTTTGCCCGTTGCCACAACCTCACCTTCTTCCGAGCTACATGACCCCTGCCGCCGCGCCCGCCCTTCCCGCCGATGCGGGCTTCGATAGTGTACCCAAGGACGACAAGCGCATTACCCGCGGCTGGACGTTCTACGACTGGGCCAACTCCGTGTACCCGCTGGTCATTACCTCCAGCATCTTTCCCATCTATTGGGGCGCCGTCACCAAGCAGCTCAGCCCCGAAACCGACGTGGTCAACTTCCTGGGTTTCCAAGTGCCGGGCTCGTCGCTGCTGACGTACGCCATTTCGGCCGCCTTCCTGCTCATTGCCCTCGTCAGCCCATTCCTCACCTCGCTGGCCGACTACTCGGGGCGCAAGAAGCTGTTCATGCAGATCTTCTGCTACATCGGGGCCGCGTCGTGCGCCGCGCTGTACTTCTTCGACAAGACCACGCTGGTCCTGTCCACGTTCATCTTCATTGCCGCCACGGTGGGCTTTTCCGGCTCCATTGTGTTCTACAACAGCTACCTGCCCGTCATTAGCTCCGAGGAGAAGTTCGACTCGCTTTCGGCCCGCGGCTTTTCCATGGGCTACATCGGCTCGGTGCTGCTGCTCATCATCTGCCTGGGCCTCATCATGGGCCACCACACGCTGGGGCTGGAGGAAGGCCACGCCACCCGCCTCGGTTTCCTGCTGACGGGCATCTGGTGGGCCGGCTTTGCCCAAATTCCCTTTGCCACGCTGCCCAAAGACCCCGGCCGCCCGGCCGGCGCGGTATCCGACGCGGGCTGGCTGCTCAACGGCTTTCACGAGCTGGGCAAAGTAGTGGACCAGCTCAAGCACCTGCCCAACCTGAAACGCTTCCTGCTGGCTTACTTCACCTACAACATGGGCGTGCAGACGGTGATGTACGTGGCCACCATTTTCGGCGACAAAGAGCTGCACCTGGAAAGCACGGCCCTGATTACCACCATTCTATTGCTGCAGTTGGTGGGTATACTGGGCGCTTGGTTGTTCGCCAAGCTCTCGGAGCGCATCGGCAATACCCGGGCCCTGAGCTGGGCGGTATTCATCTGGATGCTGATCTGCGTAGCGGGCTACTTCGTGCAGGCCGGCTGGTCGTTCTACGCCCTGGCCTCGGTTATCGGCCTCACCATGGGCGCCATCCAAAGCCTCTCGCGCAGCACCTACTCCAAGATTATTCCCGAGCACACGCCCAACACCGCTGCCTTCTTCAGCTTCTTCGACGTTACCGAGAAGCTCAGCATAGTCATTGGGACGGCCGTGTTCGGCGGCATTGCTCAGATTACGGGTTCCATGCGCAACAGCATTCTGTCGCTCATCGTGTTCTTTATTCTGGGGCTGGTGTTCCTGCTCACGCTGCGCGGCAAGAAACTGCGCGACGACGTCACTACCGGGGCCGAGGCCGTGGCGCCACCGCCCGCTACGCCCAACGTGGGCATGCCCGCTACCCGCTGAGCAAAGCCCATACCTTGCGCGCCACCCATCAGCAATAGTATATGCATACTTCTTCCCTGCGCCAGAACTTCCTGGCTGAACTCGACCACGAACTGGCCAACACGCGCCGCGTACTCGAACGCGTGCCCCACGATCAAGCTGAGTACCGCCCGCACCCCAAGAGCATGACGCTCTGGCAGCTGGCTACGCACGTGGTAAACCTGCTGGCGTTTAAGACGCTCTTTCTGCAAGCCGACGGCCGCGACTTTCTCGACCCGAACGCGCCCAAGCCCGGCCCCACGCCTACCAGCCACGCCGAGTTGCTGACGCGCTTCGACGAGTACAGCGCCACGTTGCGCCAAGCCCTGGAAGCCTCCGACGACGAGCAACTGACCTACAACTTCCGTCTGCACCGCGGCGAGCAGACCATCTTCGAGCAGCCCAAAGCCACGGCCGTGCGCCTGATGGGCCTCAACCACAGCATCCACCACCGCGGCCAGCTCACGGTGTACCTGCGCCTGCTCGACGTGCCCGTGCCCGGCCTCTACGGCCCCTCCGCCGACGAAAAGTAAACGGCACGAGGATTTTTTATAACGATGCAACGATATCCGGTGGGAGAAGTATCTTTCACCGGATATTTCTTTGACCCTTAACCCTTCACATATGCCGCGTACGTTTACTCCTTGGCGCCGGTCGGTCGTTCTCACAGGTGCTGCTTTGTTGCTTGGTTTGGCGACCCGCGCCCAAACGCTCGATCCTACTTTCACCTTGCCCCGGCTCACCGCCGTGGCCAGCAACGGCACCGTCGTCGACGGTATCATCAACGATGTAGTCTTGCTGCCCGATGGGAAGTACCTCGTCGGTGGCTCGTTTCAGCGCATCAACGGAGTGGTAGCCAACAACCTGGCCCGCCTGCTGCCCGACGGCACCCTCGACGCCACGTTCGCGGGTTCTGCCGACGCGCCGGTGTATGCCTTGGCGCTTCAGCCCGATGGGAAAATACTCGTCGGCGGCGCTTTCAGCGCCCTGTCGGGCCAGGCGCGGCAGTCGGTTGGGCGGCTGCTGGCCGGTGGCAGCATCGATGTAAGCTTTACCCCGGCTTCTCAGCCGCTGCCGGGCGCTACGGCAGTAGTGAGCCGGATTGCACTGGAAGCCAACGGCAATGTGCTCATCAGCGGGCGATTCAACGTACGCGGGGCCGGCAGTTCTGCCCAGCAGATAGCCCGGCTAAGCGGTACCAGTGGACAAACCGACGCCGGGTTTCAGCCGGGTATTGCGGGCAACACCGGCATAACGGACGTGCTCGTGCAGCCCGACGGCAAGATTTTGGTGAGCGGCGTCACATCGGCCTACGTGCTGGGCACCCTGCTGACGCGTTTCCTGCCCGATGGCTCGGTCGACAACTCGTTTACCACCCACACGACCTACTTTATTTCGGGCATCAACGACCTGGCACTCGACCCGGCCGGCAACATATATGCCGCGGGCGAAAGCAACACGTACGGGCTGCTGCGCTATTCGCCGTCGGGTAACGTGCAGTACTCGTTTCAGGCCGGTGGGCAGATTACCAATGTGGGCGCGGTGGCTGTGCAGCCCAATGGGCGCGTGCTCATTGGGGCCGGCCGGCTCTACCGAATGCTGCCCGATGGCAATGCCGACGCGAGTTTTGCCCCGGCCAACGGCCCAACCAGCCTCGGCTACTACAACGTGCGGCGCCTGCTGGTGCAGCCCAACGGAGCCATTGTGGCCGCGGGCCTGATGACGGTACCCGGTTCCACGGCCACCACGGGCATGGTGCGCCTGCTCGATGCAAACGTGCTGCACGTGCGCCCGGCGGCAGCCGATGCCCGCGTAGCCGCGTGGCCCGTGCCCGCCCACGACGAACTCAATTTGGAGCTTGGAACCGCCAGTCGTCCGCAACGCGTGCAACTACTAGATGCCCTAGGCCGGGCAGTGTACACCCAACACCAACCGGCAGTCCAACAGCGCCTGACCGTGAGCGGCTTTCCCGCCGGCACCTACCAGTTGCAGGTCGACTATGCCGATGGCAGCCGCGCCCAACGGCGGGTAGTGTTGCACTAATCGTAAGCCAGCAGGTTCAGTTGCTGGCGTCACCGCCAGCAACCAGTATTTGACAGCAAAAAGCCACGGCCAATTGACGGCTGTGGCTTTTTGCTGTCAAGCACTGGTTTGAAAGACTCCGAACGACTAGATAAACGTCAAGTAGTGAGGTTATTGCGCCGAGTAAACCCGCTCGCCCTGAATGTACGTGCTCAGCACTTTGGCCTGACGCAACTGCGCTGCCGGAGCCGTCATAATATCCTGGTCGAGAAGTACGAAGTCGGCCCACTTGCCGGGCGCGAGCGTGCCTTTCTGGTCGTCCTCAAACGCGGCCCAGGCGGCCCATTCGGTCATGCCGCGCAGGGCTTGCTCGCGCGAGAGGGCGTTTTCGGGCTGAAAGCCGCCCTGCGGGAAGTTCTTGGCGTCTTGCCGGGCCACGGCGGCGTGAAAGCCGAACAGCGGGTTCAGGTATTCTACCGGAAAGTCGGAGCCGAGGGCCACGCGGCCGGTGGCGTTGAGCAGGTCTTTGTAGGCGTAGGCGGTTTTCAGTCGTTCGGCGCCCAGCCGCTCACCGGCCCAATACATGTCGGAGGTGGCGTGGGTGGGCTGCACCGAGGGCACGATACCGTACTGCCCAAACTTGGCCACGTCGGCGTGGCTTACCACTTGCGCGTGCTCGATGCGCCAGCGCCGGTTTTTCTGCCCGCGCAGCACTGCGCCGTAGATGTCGAGCAGGAGGCGGTTGGCCGAGTCGCCGATGGCGTGGGAGTTCATCTGAAACTTGCTGGCGGCCAGTTTCCGGGCTAGGTCGCGGTATTCTTTTACCGAGCTAAGCAGAAAACCGGTTTCCGTGGGGCGGTCCTGGTAGGGGTGCAGCAGGCAGGCCCCGCGGGAGCCCAGCGCACCGTCGGCGTACACCTTAAAGGAGTTGACGGTGAGCCGGTCGGTGCGGTAGGGGCCGCGCTGGAGGTAGTGCGCCACGTTGGCCGGCGAGGCGCTGATCATGGCGTCGAGGCGCAGCTTGAGCTGGCCGGCCCGTTGCATCGAGTCGATGCGCTCAATCTGGGCGCGCTCCAGGCCGGCATCGGCCAGGCTGGTGAGGCCCAGCGCCACGCATTCCTGCTGCGCTTTCAGCACCAGCGCGGTGGCTTCGGCGGGCGTTGGCTCCGGTATTTTGCCCGACACCAAGTCCACTGCGTTATCCACTAGCAAGCCTGTCAGGCGGCCTTGGGCGTTGCGGGTGATGGTGCCGCCGCTGATGGGCGTGCGGGCCGTAACGCCGGCCAGATCGAGTGCCTTCTGGTTGACCAGCGCCGCGTGTCCGTCGATGCGCGTGATGAACACGGGCACATCGGGAAAGAGCCGGTCGAGGGTGTCTTTGGTGGGAAATTGCTTGCTCAGCCAGTCGTTCTGGTCCCAGCCGCGGCCCGTTAGCCACGCGGCGTTGGGGTTTTGCAGGCGGTGCTGCTGCAGCTTTTGCACCACCTCAGCCCATGAGGCCGTGCCCACCAGGCTGGCGTCGCGCAGGCCGAGGGCGTAGCGGTAGAAATGGCAGTGCGCGTCGTAGAAACCGGGGTAGATGAACTTGCCCTGCGCATCAATTTCCTGCGAACTGCTAAACCGCTGCCGCGCTTCGGCCGAGGTGCCCACAAACTGAATTTTGCCATCCTGCACCACCAGCGCCTCGGCCTTGCTGAACGTCGAATCGACGGGGTACACCGTGGCGTTGTACACGATAAGGTCGGCGGGCTGGCGGGCCGAGGGGCAGCCGGTGAGGCCAACGAGCAAGGGCAGCAGCCCCAGGGGCCACGCAAGGCGCGCTGCAAAACGGGAAACACGAATCATGCGGCGAAGGTAAGCGCTGCTGGCCGACCTGTTAGTGCGCCGCTCGGGAGTACTCGTAGCAGTACAGCAGCCAGTCGATAGCCTGGCTTTCGTTGGTAAACCGCTCCAGCCGGTAAGGGCGGCCGTCGAAATACGTGAGGTTGGGAATGTTGGTATCGGCAAGCACGCCGGCCAGCTGGTGCGTGGCCATTACGTAGGCCAGGAAAGTGGTGCGGCCCAGGCGGGGGTAGAGCTGCGGGAAAAACTGCTCGATTATCCAGTTCACGTCGGCGGCGTCAATCACACCGCGGCGCTGGCTGGTGTCAATCAGCCAATAGGAGCAGTTGTGTTCTTCGGCGGCATTGAGCAAGGCGGCGTAGCCCCGGTGCAGCTCGAAGGGCATGACGGCCCGTAGCCAGCGGCCCACGAGCAGGTGTTGCACCGGGTCGTATTCGATGGTGAGGTAGGAAGAGGTGGGCATTGGGGCGGCAACGCGGGGTGGGGAAACGCAACAGGGTTCCGACTTGTGAAAAGCCGAAACCCTGTGCAATATGCTGCTTTGCAATAAAATATGCTACTACAAGGCCCGCAAAACCGCGCTGTAGGAGCCCGGTGCCGCAGCAGACCTACTCGAAGCGCATGTGCTTCACCGACTCGCCCGAGTTCTTCAGCTCCAGCAGCGACTCGATGCCGATTTGCAGGTGCGCGTTTACGTAGCTGGCCGTCACTTTCGAATCCGACTCGGCCGTTTTCACGCCCTCGGGCGTCATCGGGTTGTCCGACACCAGCAGCAGGGCGCCGTGGGGAATTTCGTTGACGAAGCCCACCACGAAAATCGTGGCTGTTTCCATGTCCACGGCCATGGCCCGAATCTGGCGCAGGTACTCCTTGAAGTTTTCGTCGTGCTCCCACACGCGGCGGTTGGTGGTGTACACCGTGCCCGTCCAGTAGTCCTTCTCGTGCTTCTTGATCATCGACGAAACCGCGCGCTGCAGGCGGAACGACGGCAGGGCCGGAATTTCGGCCGGCAGATAGTCATCGGACGTACCCTCGCCGCGGATGGCGGCGATGGGCAGGATCAGGTCGCCGAGTTTGGTTTTGTTTTTCAGGCCGCCGCACTTGCCCAGAAATAAGGCCGCTTTGGGCTTGATAGCGCCCAGCAAATCCATTACCGTGGCAGCCATGGGGGAGCCCATGCCGAAGTTGATGATGGTAATGCCGTTGGCCGTGGCCGTTTGCATCGGCTTGTCGATGCCGCGGATTTCAACCCCAAACTGCTCGGCAAACATCGACACGTAGTTGATGAAGTTGGTGAGCAGGATGTACTGGCCGAACTCTTCGAGGGGCACGCCCGTGTAGCGCGGCAGCCAGTTCTTGACGATATCGGATTTGTCTTTCATGCGGTAGGGGTATGTAGGGAAATGGGGTTGCGTTGGTTGGTGAAGTAATGGTGCCGGGCAGAGCGTAAGAAGCTGGTCGTTCCCCAATCAGCAAAAAACACCGGGCACTGCCGAGGCAAGCGGGTACAAAAAAACCGTCGTGCAGGGGCTGTACGACGGCAGAGCGGGAGCGAAAAGCGGAGGCAAGTAGTCCCGGGAGCCGTACCTTTGGAGGTGATGCAAGCGTTGAACCTGCCGCCTTTCGCCCACAAACTTACACAATCGGGCCCGAACCTGATGATATGGGACGTGCTGCGCCGCCGCCAGGTGGTGTGCACGCCCGAAGAATGGGTGCGGCAGCACGTGGTGCATTACCTCGTCGAGTACCTCGGCTACCCGCGCGGCTTGCTCAGCCTAGAGCGCGGCCACACCTACAACCAGCGCCGCAAACGCACCGACCTGCACGCCCTCGACCCCCACGGCCAGCCTTTGCTGCTGGTGGAGTGCAAGGCGGCCACGGTGCCGCTGACGGGCGACGTGGCCATGCAAATTGCCACCTACAACCAAACCATCGGCGCCCCGCTGCTGCTGGCCACCAACGGCGTGCAGCACTGCTGCTGGCGGGTGCTGCCGCACGAAAACCGCACCCAGCAGCTGTCGTTCATTCCCACTTACGCCGAAGCCCTGGAGTTGCTGGAAGTAGTGCGCCCAGCCTAGCTCCCGCACCCTATGTAAGCCGGAAGAATGGTAGCTGGCCCATCAAAAAGTTCTATCTTCCAGCCAGGCGCTTGTGCTGGTGCCGTCCCTGCTGCCATGAACGAGTGCGACGTAGTTCCCATTGGGGGGTATCCCGAGCAACAAGCCGAGGCGCTGTTCTTCCTGAACCAACAGGGGGAGTTTAGCCACGTCAACGAGCAGTTTACGGCCCTGACGGGGCATACCGCGGAAGCCCTGTTGAGCCGGTCCTTGGCCGAACTGGTAGACCCCGATGGGGCCGCTGCGGTGGGGCAGGTGCTGGCGTACGCGCTCCACGGGCACGGGCTCACGTTTGATGCGCGGTTGCGAACGGCCGCTGGCACCTTCGTTCGGTTTGCGCTGACCACTTTTCCGCAGCAGCCGGCCGCGCAAACCGCCGGCATCGGCGGCATTCTGCGCCTGGCCGAAACCGCCCAGCAAACCGACAGCGCGGTGCGGGAGCGGGAAAAACAGCTTTCCATCATCTCGCGCACCATTGCCGACGTGATTTTCGTGCTGAAAGTGGAAACGGCCGGCCAATACCGCTTTCTGTTCGTCAACAAAGCCTTTACCGACACCACCGGCCTGCGCGGGGAGCAAGTGGTAAATAGGCTGGTGCAGGACGTCATTCCCGAACCCTCGCTGAGTATGGTGCTGGCCAACTACCAGCAGGCCGTGGCCACCAAGCGGCGCGTAATTTGGCTGGAAACCTCCAACTACCCTACCGGCCAGGTCGTGGGCGAGGTATGCGTGACGCCGGTACTCGGCGACGACGGCGAGTGTTGCCAGCTCGTGGGCGTGGTGCACGACCTGACCGCGCAGCACAAAGTGGAAGAAGACCTGCGCGCCAGCAACGAACGGTTCCGCTACGCCCTCAAAGCCACCACCGACGCCCTCTACGACTGGGACATCCAGGCCGACACGCTGCTGTGGGGCGAGGGGTTTGAAGACCTGTTTGGCTACCACCTGGAAAGCAACCCGTCGGAATTCGGCCAGTGGTCGGATTTTGTGCACCCCGATGATGCGGCCCACACCGTGGATACCCTGCTGAACACGGCCCACCAAACCACGCGCAACCATTGGCAGCAGGAATACCGTTTTCAGCGCGCCGACGGCACCTGGGCCACCGTGTTCGACCGCGGCTACATCATCCGCGACGAGCAGGAGCGGCCGGTGCGCATGATTGGGGCCATGCAGGATATTTCGGCGCGCAAAGAGGCCGAAGCCCAGCAGCAGCGCATGGCCCAGGAGCTGTTCGCCCAAAACGCCGACCTGCAGCAATTCACCTACATCGTGTCCCACAATTTGCGGGCGCCGCTGGCCAATGCCCGCGGCTATGCCCAGCTGCTCACCCGCCTGCCCACCGATTCGGAGGCGTTTGCAACGTCGCTCGGCCACATGCAAACCAGCCTGGAACAGCTCGATATCGTCCTCAACGACATCAACGATATCCTTTCCATTCGGGATAAGCCCGCCGGCCGCCAGGAAAAGGTGCACCTGTCCAGCGTGTGCGAGCAGGTGCGGCAAAACCTGGCCGAAACCCTGAGCGCCAGCGGCGGCACGCTAACCTGCACCATTCCTCCCGACCTGAGCGTGGTGGGCAACCGGGCCTATTTCCACAGCATTTTCTACAACCTGCTGGCCAACGCCATTCAGTACCGCTCGGCGGAGCGCCCCCTGCACATCGAAGTGGAAGGCGGGTGCGCGGCCGATGGAAATAAAGTAGTCACCGTTGCCGACAACGGTTCTGGCTTCGACCTCGACAAAGCCGGTGCCGACGTGTTTCAGCTCTACAAGCGGTTTCACACCACGCCGAAAGGCCGCGGCATCGGGCTGTTTCTGGTCAAGTCGCACGTCGAGGCCATGGGCGGGCGCATCGAGGTGAGCAGCCGCGTAGGCGAAGGCACGCGCTTCACCCTGTCTTTTAGCTGAGCTGCGCATGAAGACATTCCTGATCGACGACGACAACCTGGGCAACTACCTCACCGAGCAGCTGTTGCGCATCGAAGGGTTTTCCAACACCATCCAAACCTTCGAGTCGGCCCAGGAAGCCCTGGAAACCTTGCAGCAGTGCGCCACCGAAACGCCCGCCGTCATATTTCTGGACCTGAACATGCCCATAATGAACGGCTGGCAATTTCTGGATGCCCTGGTACCCTACGAAAGCCGCCTCCGGGGCCGTTGCCGCATCTTTGTCCTCACCTCGTCGCTGGCCCTGGCCGATATGGAAAAGGCCAAAACCTATGACTTAGTGGCCGGGCTGATTCACAAGCCCATCGACAGCGAAGAAATTCAGGCCATCCGCTCGCAGCTGGAAGACGAGGACATCGTCTGATGTCAGTGTCTAGCCGTTTGTGCCGCGCCGAGCGTTGGTAAGCGGGTAGGGTAGAGCCGGTTGTCGAGCAGGCCGTTGGTGAAAAACTGCACGCAGGCCCGCAGCTCGGCGGCGTAGGCCTGGCGGGTGGCGGTGGGCACGTTTGTAGCCGGCGCGGCGGGCAGGGCGTGGGTGCGGTAGGGGTAGAGGCGCACCTGGTTGTCGGCGGTCAGCTCGGTCACGTAGTCGTGGTGCACCAGGTAGTGCGCGCCGCCCGAGAGAAATAATGCCCGGCCGGGCGCCTGGGCGTCAAATACCGAATAGCCAAAGGGCAGCAGCTCGGCCGGACCCGCGGGCATTCCCAGGTAGTCGAGCACGGTGGCGGGCACGTCGGCTTGCTGCGTAATGCGGTGCACATCGGCCGGCGGCAGTGGCTGGCCGGGGTGGAAAAGCAGCAGCGGCGTTTTGTAGAAACCGAGCAGGTTCTGGTAGTCGGGCCGCAGGCTTTGCGAGGTGTGGTCGGCCAGCAGCACGAAGAGCGTATTGGCGTACCACGGCTGCTTGGCCGCCGCCTGGAAAAAGCGGCGCAGCGCAAAATCGGTGTAGCCGATGGAAGCGTGAATGGGCAGCTCGCCGGGGGCAAACCGGCCCTGGTACTGCGCCGGCACCGGAAACGGCTCGTGCGAAGTGAGCGTGAAAACCGTGGAAAAGAACGGCTGTTTTTGCTGGCCGAGCTGGCGGGCAAAATATTGCAGGTACGGCTCGTCAAAAATGCCCCAGTGGCCGTCGAAATCGGGGCTGCTTTTGCCGCCGGGGTATTCGCTTAGGCCGTAATAACGCTGCATTCCGGCCTTGCCGGCAAAGGTGTTGAAGCCCATCGTGCCGTTTTCGGCGCCGTGAAACACCGAGGTGCTGTAGCCCGCCCGACCCAGCAGTTCGCCCAAGCCGTGCAGCTCGTCGGTCTGAAAGTTGGAGGTGATAAACGAGCCTTCCATGAGGCCGGGCAGGCCGGCCAGCACCGCCGGCAGCGCCTCAATGGACCGGCGCCCGTTGGCGTAATGCTCCCGAAACAGCAGCCCCCGCGTGGCCAGCGAATCGAAGAACGGCGTGTAGCTTTTCTGCCCGCCGTTTTCGATGCCGTTGTACTCCGACGCAAAGCTTTCTACCAGCAGAATCACCACGTTGTCGCGGCGCGGCGTGGCGCGCGGCAGTACCGGGCGGCGCTGCAAGGCGCGCTCCAGTGCCCCGTCGGTAGCAAAATACGTGCTGCGCTCCAGCACCGGCTTGCCGTTGTGGTCGAGGTAGGAAATTGTGCTTTTCAGGAACGTGAACGTGCTGTTCAGGGCCAAATGCCCCAGCGCCGGCGGCGTTTGCACGAAAGCGTGGCCGGTGCGCAAGGGCTTAAGCTGCAGGCCACCCCGGATGCCCAACACCGCCAGCGCCGCCACCAACCCGATTTCCAATAACCCCACGGCAAAACCCGGCAGCGTGAGCCGCCGCCGCGGGGCCGGGCGCCGGAAATCGGGCATGGGGTAGAAGTACCACAACAGCCCAAACAGCACGGCAAACGGCAGCAGCAGCAGCCAGTAGTGCCCCACTAGCTGCCCGGCCTGCCGTTCGATGTCGCCGGTGATGGTGAACAGCTCGTCGGAGGTGCGTCGCCCGATGAACTTGAAGTACTGGCTGTCTATGATGTTCAGGGCCAGCCCCGGGGCGTTCAGCACCAGAAAAACGCCGCGCAGGGTGCGCTGCCACCCGCGGCCGAAAGCCGGCACAAACGAGAGCAGCACAAAGGGCGCGTTGAGCAGCAGCAGGGCCGACAAATCGAACCGGAAACCGTGCCAGAACGCCCACGCGGTTTCGCCCGCCGAGGCGCCGGCAAATACGCTGCGGTTGGCCGCGTAGAAACCCACGCGCAGCAGCACGTAGGCCGCCAACAGCAGCGAAAAGCGGCGCAGGAGCAGGCGCAACAGCGGAGAAGGCACGGGGGCAGGCACGCCGAGGCTAGATGGCGTCGTACGATTCGTCGGTGCGGACGGTGATTTTCTGGCCCGGCTTCAGACGGCGAATCTGGCGGTACATGTCGGCCAAGGAGTGCAGGCGCGTGGCAACCGGCATGCGCGTGAGCTTGAACTGGTCGCCGTTGGTCTTGATGCAGGCTGGCGGAAACACAGCCAGCAGCTCACCGGGCATCAGGCGGGCGCCCAGCTTGGCAAACGTGCCGATGTTCGACAAATCCAGCGCCCGGCCCGGAAACCGCTCCACGCCGGCAATGAACATATCAAACGACACGTTCAGGTTTTCGACTTCGCCGGTTTCGGTGTCGAGAAACCACACGATGCCCTTGCGCAGCAGAAACTGGTTGCCCATGCTGTCCTGCGCAAACGGAATGTCGCTGATTTTGACGTTGGGGTAGATTTTGCAGAACGCGGTGTCGCCGCTCCACGCTTCGGCCAACGAGTGCCACTTGGGCTCTTGGCAGCAACCGCGAATGTGCAGCCCGCCCAAGTAAGCCACCAACCCGTTGGCGTGCAATAAAAAGCCCTGCATTTCGATGGGCAGCTGCTTGAAGGTGACCGAGTCGGACACCGGCTCACCAATGTAGGTAACGTCTTCCATGAGTGCGAAAAAGGTTGTCGGACTACTGACAACTCCAAACGACTAAAAAAGCCTCCCCAACACGAACGTTGGGAAGGCCCTTTGGCTGATTAACAATTCAGAATCAACGACTAAACGTGAGCCGGCTGCAGCACCTTGTTCACGTTGGTCATGGGCAGGTTCCAGGCTTCGGCCACGCCTTTGTACACCACTTCGCCGTTCACCACGTTCAGGCCCAGGCGCAGCGCTTCGTCGCGCAGGCACGCCTCGCGCCAGCCCAGGTTGGCCAGCTTGATGGCGTAGGGCAGGGTGGCGTTGGTCAGGGCCAGGGTGGAGGTGTAAGGCACCGCGCCGGGCATGTTGGCCACGCAGTAGTGCACCACGTCGTCGATGATGAAGGTCGGGTTTTCGTGGGTGGTGGGCTTGCAGGTTTCGATGCAGCCGCCCTGGTCCACGGCCACGTCCACCAGCACCGTGCCGGGCTTCATGTCCTTGAGCATGTCGCGCGTGATGAGGTGCGGGGCCTTGGCGCCCGGAATCAGCACGGCGCCGATGATGAGGTCGGCGGTTTTGATGGCGGTGCGGATGTTGTACTCGTTGGAGTACTCCGTCACCACATTCTTGGGCATGATGTCGTCCAGCTCGCGCAGGCGGTTCAGGCTGATGTCCATGATGGTCACCTGAGCGCCGAAACCGGCGGCTACTTTGGCGGCGTTGGTGCCTACCACGCCACCGCCCAGAATGAGCACGTGGGCGGGGCGCACGCCGGGCACGCCGCCCAGCAGAATGCCGCGGCCTTTCAGCGGTTTCTCCAGGTACTTGGCGCCTTCCTGCGGAGCCATACGACCGGCTACTTCGCTCATGGGCACTAGCAGCGGCAGCGAGCGGTCCTGACGCTCCACGGTTTCGTAGGCCAGGCAGGTGGCCTTCCGCTCAATCATGGCGTGGGTCAGCTCCTCGCTCGATGCGAAGTGGAAGTAGGTGAACAGCAGCTGGCCTTCTTTGATGAGCGGGTACTCCTCGGCAATCGGCTCCTTCACCTTCACAATCATCTCGGCTTGCGCGTACACGTCGCCGATGGTGGGCAGGAGGGTGGCACCGGCCTGCTCGTATTCCGCATCGGAAAAGCCCGAGCCCTCGCCGGCCGTGCTTTGCACGTACACCGTGTGGCCCGCCTTGCGGAATTCAGCTGCGCCGGCGGGCGTCAGGCCCACACGGTTTTCGTTGTTCTTGATTTCCTTCGGTACGCCGATGATCATGGGGAAGAAACGATGGGTGAAATGACGGGGAAACGGCCGCAAATATACGGGAGGAGTTGCCGGTTTCTAGCTATTAGTTACCAGTAGCCGACCAACAGGATGACGCTTGTTTTTCCGCTAACTCAAAACGCCAGCTTGTTGCTGGGAATTTCGACCCGCGTGGCTTTCTGCTTGACGGGGCCGTACACGCGGCCGTGGTAAAACACCTGAATCTGCCGCTGCAGGCCCTCGGGCCGACGCGGGCCGCCGGCATAGTAGCTCAGGGGCAAGTCGTAGGCCGTGCGGTAGGTGCCGTGGGCCGGAATGGTGATGCGCACGTCTTTGCCGCGCCGCTGGTGCAGCTCCCACGGCACGATGTGGCCGTCTACCTGCACCACCGGCAGGCTCGCCTGCGGCCGTGCCGGGCTCGATACCACGTAGGGCTCGTCGTTGTTGTTCACCAGTTCCAGCACCGTGCGCACGGTGTCGAGGGAGGTGGTGGCCGTGATGGTGGGCAGCTTCACCCGCAGCTGCAGGCCCATCTGCGGCGTGGCCTGCGGCAGGTAAATGTTTTTGGTGCAGCCCGAAAACAGCAGCGCCGCGGCGGCGCTCAGAGCAAGTAGAGAAAAACGCATAACCGAGCAGTTGAGAGGAGAGTAGTAGCCGGCTTGCAAACTTCCCGCCAAACCAGCGGCGCGAAAGTGCAGCGCTTACGCAAGAGCCGGCAAAAAAATGGTGCCACAACAGTAGGTTGTGGCACCACTTCGTGCAATCGTCTGCCGAATTCAGGCAATCAGCCGCATTCGGCTACTGGCTGTGGGCGTTATTTGAAGGGCACAGCTGCCGCGCCTTCCTTCAGCATGCTCTGCTGCGAGAGGCTCTGCAGAATGTTGGCGCGCAGCGTAATCTTGGGGTCAGGCGCCGTAATGTCGTTCGAGTGCAAGGTCACCACGTCGGTCATCTGGCCGATCTGGCGCTGGCCGTACACCAGCTCCACCACCGCCGACTGGCCGGGGGCAATGGGCTTGGGCGTGTTCTTGAAGCTGATGCAGTAGCAGTTTGAGGTGAGCGACGTCAGCTCCAGCGGGGCTTTGCCGGTGTTCTTCACCGTGAACTTAGCGGCCGGCTGCTGGCCGGGCTCCATCTTGCCGAAATCGTGGCTGGTGCGGTCAATCACCATCTTGGGCGATTTGGCCAACTCGGCGGCCGAGTACTTAGGCCGCATTTCGTCCTTGGTAAGCACCGTGCCTTTGATGCTGAGCACCGTGCTGGGCTCCTTGGCGTTGCTGGTCACGGTCACGGTCTTGTTGAACTGGCCGGGGCGGCCGGCCGAGTTGAACGAGGCGCGGATGAAGCCGGTTTTGCCGGGCAGCACGGGCGTCTTGGTCCAGTCGGGGGTGGTGCAGCCGCAGGAGGCCTGCACGTTGGCAATGACCACGGGCTGGTCGCCGGTATTCTTGAACTTGAACTCGTACGTGGCCAGGGTGCCTTCGGCCACGTTGCTGAAGTCGTGGTCTTTCTGCTCGAAGTTCAGCACGCCCTGGGCAGCCGCCGAAAACGCGGTAGTCAGCACCAGCGCAGCGCCCAGCAGGGTAGAAGTAAAGGTTTTGTGCAGCATATCGGGTGGAGAAGTGGTAGTCAGTTTATCGGCAAGCAACCCGCCGCCGGTGAAGCTGAGGTGAACAACTGCCCCGTAACCAAGTGGCCGGGGCCGGCAGTTCCGGCAGCTTCAGGCAAATATAACCAGAACTCGGCGGAGCCGCGCAAGGCCAGGTTTATCCCGAAGCGTCCGTTTTGCGTACTTTTGCCAGCCCGTCCGAGCGGACGGGCTGCCCTCCCCGGGGCGTTTCCCCCTCGTTTCCCCCGCCACCTCCCGCATGTCCACTGCCGAATCGGCCGTTGCACTTCAGGCCGCCGCTATGCTCAGCAAGGAAGAACTGCTCCGTGATTATCGCCTCGGCTGGGAAAGCCGCCAAGCCTCGCTCACCGGCCGCAAGGAGGTGTTCATGGGCAAAGCCAAGTTTGGCATCTTCGGCGACGGCAAAGAGCTGCCGCAGCTGGCCATGGCCCGCGCTTTCCAAGCCGGTGATTTCCGCGCCGGGTACTACCGCGACCAAACCTTCATGCTGGCCATCGGCGAGCTGACGCTGCAGCAGTACTTCGCCCAGCTCTACGCCCACCCCGACGTGGACGCCGAGCCCGCCACCGCCGGCCGCGCCATGAACGGGCACTTTGCCACCCGTTCCCTCGACGAAGACGGCCAGTTCAAGAACCTGGCCGACATAAAAAACTCGTCGGCCGACATTTCGCCCACCGGCGGGCAGATGCCACGCCTCGTGGGCCTGGCCTACGCCTCCAAACTCTACCGCCAAAACCCCGAACTGCACCAGTTCACGCAGTTTTCGCGCAACGGCAATGAGGTAGCGTTTGGCACCATCGGCAACGCCAGCACCTCCGAGGGCATGTTCTTCGAGGCCATCAACGCGGCCGGCGTACTGCAGATTCCCATGCTGGTGAGCGTGTGGGACGACCACTACGGCATTTCGGTGCCGGCCGAGTACCAGACCACCAAGCAAAACATTTCCGAAATCCTGAAAGGCTTCCAGCGCGAAGGCGAGGGCCAGGACGGCTTCGAGATATTCGTGGTGAAGGGCTGGGACTACACGGGCCTCGTCGATACCTATCAGCGCGCCGCCGAGGTGTGCCGCCGCGAGCATGTGCCGGTGCTCGTGCACGTTACGGAAGTTACGCAGCCACAGGGCCACAGCACCAGCGGCTCGCACGAGCGGTACAAATCGAAAGACCGCCTGACCTGGGAGCAGGAATACGACTGCCTGCGCCAGATGCGCCAGTGGCTGCTGCAAGACGGCCACGCCACCGAGGCCGAGCTGGATCAGATTGAGGCCGAAGCCAAGGAAGAAGTGCGCAAAGCCCGCGCCGCTGCCTGGGACGCATTTTTCAGCCCCATCAAACAGGAGCGCGACGAGTGCGTGGCACTGCTCGAAGCGCTGGCTACCGAAACCGGCCGGCAGAACGAGCTGCACGAACTCATTCACCAGCTCCAGCACAATCCCACGCCCATTCGCGCCGACCTGGTGCGCTCGGCCCGCCGCGCCTTGCGCCTCGTGCGCGACGTGAAGCGCAGCAGCGCCCGCGGTGAGCTGCGCCGCTGGCACGAACAAGCCGTGGCTGAAAACGCCGACCGCTACAACTCGCACCTCTATAGCCAGAGCGAAGAATCGGCGCTGCAGGTAGAGGAAATCAAGGCCGAGTTTGCACCCGACGCCCCGCAGGTCGACGGCCGCGAGGTGCTGCAGGCCTGCTTCGACGCTATGTTCAGCCGCGACCCGCGCGTGTTTGCCATCGGCGAAGATGTGGGCCGTATCGGCGACGTAAACCAGGCGTTTGCCGGCCTGCAGGAAAAGTACGGCGAGCTGCGCATCACCGACACCGGTATTCGCGAATGCACCATCGTGGGGCAGGGCATCGGGGCGGCCATGCGCGGGCTGCGGCCCATCACCGAAATCCAGTACCTCGACTACCTGCTCTACGCCATTCAGATATTGAGTGACGACGTGGCTTGCCTGCAGTACCGCACCAAAGGCGGCCAGAAAGCCCCGCTGATTGTGCGCACCCGCGGCCACCGCCTCGAAGGCATCTGGCACAGCGGCTCGCCCATCCAAATGATTCTGGGCTCGGTTCGCGGCATGCACCTGTGCGTGCCGCGCGACATGACGCAAGCCGCCGGCATGTACAACACCTTGTTGAAAAGCGACGAGCCGGCCATCGTGATTGAGTGCCTGAACGGCTACCGCCTCAAGGAGCGCATTCCGTCGAACGTGGGCGAGTTTACGGTGCCGCTGGGCGTGGCCGAGGTGCTGCGCGAAGGCACCGACATTACCATCGTCACCTACGGCTCGATGTGCCGCATCGTGCTTGACGCCGCCAAACAGCTGGAGCAGGTGGGCATTTCGGCCGAGGTTATCGACGCCCAGACGCTGCTGCCCTTCGACCGCGAGGCGCTGATTCTGGACTCGATCAAGAAAACCTCGCGCGTGCTCTTCGCCGACGAAGACGTGCCCGGCGGCGGCTCGGCCTACATGATGCAGCAGGTGCTCGATGAGCAAGGGGCCTACCGCTACCTCGACTCGCAGCCGCGCTGCCTCGCCGCGCAGGCCCACCGCCCGCCCTACGGCTCCGACGGCGACTATTTCTCGAAGCCCAACGCCGAGGATGTATTCGACGCCGTGTACGAGTTGATGCAGGAAACCGACCCCAAGCGTTTCCCGAGCATCTACTAGGCAGTAGCCACGGCGCCCCGAAAGCAACGGCCCCCGCTCGGTATGTACCAAGCGGGGGCCGTTGATTGAATGACGAAACCGGTTTACTGGAGCGTCAAAACACTGGTGGTAATGGTGTTGCTTTCGTTGAGGGCCCGGTCGCGGATACGCAGTTTAAACTGCATCTGGGCGCCGGTGTAGGAGGGCACATCCAGCAAACTGGTGCGCACTTCAAAGTTCAAATCCCCTTTCAAAGGCGCCTTTTTGTCGGGGTTGGGGGCCAACGGCGGAAAGCGGCTGTTGAAAGCCCCGGGGCCGCCAAGCAATTCAAATTCGCCGGTTTGCGGGTTGCGCAAATAGGTGTCGATGAAATAATTGAAGTCGTTTGGCGGATCGTAGGAGGGCAGGTCTTCCGAAATGCCCAGGTCACCGTCGCCGTCTTTGAACGTGACGGTAATGATGGGCCGGTAAACCGGGGTGCTGCCCGCGCTTTGGGAGAACTTTTCGGCCCGAATGCTCTTGAACTCGATGGACGGCGTCTCCGGGTAGGAAGGCGGGTTCAGGCACGAGGTAGCCGACAGCCCCAGCAAAACAACCGAACCAGTGAGTAAGCGTGTGCGCATCATAACAGTAAGAGGCAAAACCCGAGCCGCCGGTTGCGTGTTAGCCGGCGGCCGGAAAGTACATATTTCCAACGCAGCCGAAGCCGGTTTGTTATCCTCTCTGGCAAACTACGTAACGTGTCAATGAGTTTCCGTTCCGATTACCTGCGCGACCTGGCGGCGGTGTCGCCCGCCACCAGCGCGGCGCTGGCCTTGCGCCTGTTTCGTTTTCAGGCCCAGTACTGCGGCCCGTACCAAGAGTGGCTGCACCGGTTGGGCTGCGAGTGGCAGCACGTGACGCGCCTGGAAGACATTCCGTTTCTGCCCATCGAGTTCTTTAAAACCCATTTGGTGCAGACCTACGAGCCGAACGTGGTGTGGCAGCCGCGGGAAGAGTTCCGCAGCAGCGGCACTACCCAGCAGCAGCGCAGCCGCCATTTTGTGCGCGACCCGCAGCTGTACCGCCACAACGCCCGCCGCATTTTCGAGGCCACCTACGGCCCCTTGCGCGACTGGACGTTTCTGGCCCTGCTGCCGTCGTATCTGGAGCAGGGGCATTCGTCGCTGGTGGCCATGGTCGAAGATTTTGTGCGGGCTTCGGCGCAACCGGTGGGGGAGGCGTTCTTTCTGCACAACCACGCGGCCCTGCTCACGGCCATCGACGAAGCGCGGCGGGCGGCTCCCCAGCGGCGCATCATGCTCATCGGCGTGTCGTATGCGCTGCTCGATCTGGCACAGGTGTTTGGCGGCGCGCCCGCGCTGCGGCAACTCGACGTGGTGCTGGAAACCGGCGGCATGAAAGGCCGCCGCCGCGAAATGATTCGCGAGGAGCTGCACGCCGAGCTGCAGGCGGCCTTCGGCCAATCGGCCATTCACTCCGAGTACGGCATGACGGAGCTGCTTTCGCAGGCCTACAGCACCGGCGAAGGCCGGTTCTGGGCGCCGCCGCAGCTGCAAGTGCTCCTGCGCGACCCCTCCGACCCCTTCAGCGTGGATGCGCGACGCTCGGCCGGCGCCATCAACGTTATCGACCTGGCCAACATCGACAGCTGCGCCTTCATCGAAACCCGCGACCTGGCCCGCCGCCACCCCGACGGCTCCTTCGAAGTCCTTGGCCGCCTCGACAACTCCGACATCCGCGGCTGCAACCAGATGGTGGGCGGCTAGGTGGGCTTAGTTTGAAATAAATAATTAATAATCAGACAATTGTTAGTTGGTTTGCTGCGTGAGACGTTACAGAGGAAACCTCTTGTTGATCTGTAACCATGAAAAACATACTCCTTCTTTCTTTGCTGCTAACCGCGGCACTTGGCCTTTCGCCCACAGCAGCCGTGGCCCAAACAGCCGTTGATTCGGCGCAGCTGCGCGTGGACCAGCAAAAACAGCGTACCCAGGACGCCCGCACCACCGTGGCCGACCACCACCAGCAGACTGCCGCTAGCCGCCATGATGTAGCTGAAAGTGAAACGCAACTGCGCAAGCAGCGCAGCGCCTTGCAAGTGCAGAAGCGGCAGCTGAAAGAGCAGGAGCTGATTGCGCAACAAAACCGCCAACGCGAAAAAGCCGCGCAAGTGCAGCTGCGCGAAGAAAAGAACCGGACGAAAGATGAAAAAAAGCTGCTGCGAACGGCCAAGGACAAAGAATAACCCACCAGACACACACAAAAAGGCCAGCCCACGTGGGCTGGCCTTTTTTTGTGTGGTCGAGGTTCGAGATTCTACTTCCCGGCAAATGATTTCGCGTCGTCGGCCGAAATAGGGTCGCCGCCGAGGATAACGAGGCGCTCCACCACGTTGCGCAGCTCTCGGATGTTGCCGCGCCAGTCGAGGCCTTGCAGGTAGGTCATGCCTTCCGGGCTCATCTTCTTGGGCTTGGTACCGTAGTCGTTGCCGATGTCGGCCAGGAACTTCTCCACGAGGGCCGGAATATCGTCGCGGCGGTCATTCAGGGCGGGCACCTGAATGAGGATGACCGAGAGGCGGTGGTAGAGGTCTTCGCGGAAGTTGCGGTCGGCAATTTCCTGCAGCAGGTTCTTGTTGGTGGCCGCCACCACGCGCACGTTCACCGAAATTTCCTTCTCGCCGCCCACGCGGGTAATCTTGTTTTCCTGCAGGGCGCGCAGCACTTTGGCCTGGGCCGAGAGGCTCATGTCGCCGATTTCGTCGAGGAACAAGGTGCCGCCGTCGGCCTGCTCAAACTTGCCGATGCGCTGCTTCACGGCCGAGGTAAACGAGCCTTTCTCGTGCCCGAACAGCTCCGACTCAATCAGCTCGGAGGGAATGGCGGCGCAGTTCACTTCCACCAACGGGCCGTTGGCGCGGTTGCTTTGCTCGTGAATCTGGCGGGCCACCATTTCCTTGCCGGCGCCGTTGGGGCCAGTTATCAGCACGCGGGCATCGGTGGGGGCCACTTTCTCGATGGCGGTGCGCACGGTGGCCAGTGCCGCCGAAGTGCCCACCATTTCCGAGTTTTTGGCGACTTTTTTCTTAAGCGTTTTCGTCTCGGCCACCAGCTTGGTGCGGTCGAGGGCGTTGCGCACGGTCACCAGCAGGCGGTTCAGGTCGGGTGGCTTCTGCAGGAAATCGTACGCGCCTTTTTTGGTGGCATCCACGGCCATTTCCACGTTGCCGTGGGCCGATACCATGATGAAGGCCGCGTCGGGGGCAATAATTTGGGCACGCTGCAATACCTCGATGCCGTCCATCTTGGGCATTTTGATGTCGCAGAGCACCACGTCGTATTTGTCCTTCACCAGCATGTCGAGGCCGGTGGGGCCGTCCTCGGCCTGGTCGACCTGGTAGCTTTCGAATTCGAGGATTTCCTTGAGCGTGTGCCGGATGGCGCGCTCGTCGTCGATGATGAGGATGCGGGGCATGAGGGGCAATGAGGTCAGGTGGAGCCGAAAGTAACGAAAAGCAGCGCCCGGATGATACACGGCTGGCCGCCCAACGAGACCGGCCGCCGCTGCAAGGGTTGCAACGACGGCCGGTTTCATGTTCGGTGATGCGCCTGTAAGCCGGGTTTTGTCCGCGCCCGAAAGCGCGGCCCCACCATTTATCTAGGCCCGTACTCGCGCGCGGGCTCCATCAGCCTACCCGCCGACACCAGACGAGCCGCCTGGTGCAACGCCTTGCGGCCTTGCCTGCCGGCCTATTTGGCCTTTCAACCCCTGAGGTTTACCCAGCCGGAACGGTCGCCCGCCCGCTGGTGCGCTCTTACCGCACCTTTTCACCCTTACCAAGTTTGGTGCTTAGGGGATAGTGCTTGGTGCATAGAACGAGCTAAGCACTAGGCACCATGTTCTAAGCACTAAAACCTGGCGGTAGTTTTCTGTGGCACTGGCTGTCCGGCGGCCGTTCCCAGCCGCCGTCCTTCCCGTTAGGAAGCAGGGTGCTCTGCGTTGCCCGGACTTTCCTCTCCGCTCCGAAGAGCGCAGCGGTGGGGCGGCGCATCACTTGTGGGCAAAGGTACTAGCTACTTGATAAGAGTGACTGATGGCCAGAGTTCTTTTTGCCGATGTTGATTTTATGTTGTCCTAGTCGCACCCAAGAGCAGGTTTGATTTCGGTATTAAACCAATGGATAATTGCTTCCTGCCTTTTAGGATATAATCCATGGTTGAAGTCAATCCATTTGCTATTGGTGCTGGGCTCTTTCGCACTGACGAGTACTAATGCTTTCTTCTTGTCAAACCCGGGAGTAACAGCGGTGAGTAATACGCAGTTCTGTTCTCTGGAATAGAAATAGAAATAGTAATAAGTTGGATACGCATCACTTTTTCCATCAGAAAAGGAATTAGGATGGTCATACTTTCCCGTAGCCTTCAGTTGTATGAGTCTGCTGATAATAGTGTCGCGAGGACAATCGGAGTAAACTGCTTCTGCAAACGGATGGGCTCCGGCACTAAACAAGTCACATGAGCTCGTCAACGCCAGTAGCATGAAGAGCAAACTATAAATGGGGCTTTTCATCATGTTCGAAATGTACTGCCACTTCACTTTACCCACATTATCATGTGGGTAGCTGTCGGGCACGTAGAGGCTGCCCATCTTCACTGCTTTGTCGCTAGCCACGTATCGGTGCGGAAAGGGGCGGCAGGTAACCCTTCTTTGTTGTAGAGCCGGCCGCGAGGCGAGTTGCCCCAGTTGTAGCGCACGGCTACGGGCTTGGCAACCTGCGGGCAGTGCAACACTACCTTGTTTCCCAGCACCTGAGCTTCGGCCCAATAGAAGCGGCGGTTGGGGCCGGCCACGGCAAACCCACGCACTGCTTTGCCCGGCGCCCGCACCTCCAGGCCTGAACCCGTATTGGTGAACGTGAGGTGCACCGCTGAGCCCTGCACCGACCACGAAGCCAGCGTAGGGCCCGAGGCCACTACGGAGGCTTCCCCGTACACCAGCCGCCGTGCTAGCAGCGCCAGCCGCTCGCCTACGGGCAGTTTGTTGCGCGGGTGAATATCGAGCGAGTCGCCCAAGTCGATGGTGACGGCCATGCCGGTGCGGGGCAGCTTGAGGGCCTGGGCTTGGGCATCGCGCAACTCGGCCCAGGCGTAGTCGGCGGGCTGGGGCAGATCGGAGCCAAAGTTGGGCAGCTGCACGAAGAGGAAGGGCAGGGTGTAATTCCACTGGCGCCGCCAATCCTGAATCAGGGCCGGAAACAGCGTGCGGTATTGGGTGGGCTGGCCGGCGTTGCTTTCACCCTGGTACCAAATGACGCCTTTCAGCGCAAAGGGCACGAGCGGGGCAATCATGGCATTGAACAAGGCCCCCGGCGAATGCGCGGCCTCTTGGCTGAGCAGCAACGGAATGGGCGTAACCGGCCGTCCGAGGCGGTAATTCCAGTCGCCGGCCAAGGAGGTTCGGGTGCCAGCCGTTTCCAGGTACACGTCGGTGGGTTTTCCCCAAAGGCCGCCGCCGCCGCCCCAATCTGCCACCCGCACCACAACTTCGTTTACCCCGGCGCGCAATAAACCGGCAGGCAGCGAATAAAGCCGGGGGACATCGTAGCCCACACTACGCCCAATGCGCCGCCCATTGAGCCAAGTAACATCGGCGTCGTCGATGGGGCCCAACGACAAGGTAGCGGGCTGGCCGGCGGCCGTGGCGGGCAGGTTGAACGTGCGGCGCAGCCACAGAATGCCGTCGTAGCGGGCCAGTGCGGGCGTGGTTTCCCAGAGGGCGGGTACGGCCAGCGTGGGCTCGGCAGTGGGCGGCCGGTTGGGTTGCAGCCACTGGCCCTCGGCGCTCAGCGAGTCGGTGGTGGTCCATTCCAGCAGGGCCTGCCACTGGGCGAAGCGCTGTTTTTCGGCCTGCTCAAAAGCGGCTACGTCCAGCGTGGTTTGCTCGAATGCGTCTACGCGCGGCCGAAACTCGGGGAAAGCCCGCAAGCTGCTGTAGCTCATCCAGGCTTCGGCCGGCGTGCCGCCCCAGCAGCTGGCAACAAGCCCGATGGGAACCCGGTAGCGGGTGTGCAGGGCGCGCCCGAAGTAGTAGGCCACGGCCGAAAAATCGGTGGCCGATGCGGGGCTGCACACCTGCCAGCCGGGGCCGCGCACATCGGTCTGGCGCTGCAGCGAGGAAGCTCGGTCGACCCGAAACAGGCGGATGTTGGGGTACGTGGCCTGGGCCACGGCCTGCTCGGGCGCCGGAGCGGTGTTGCGCAGCGCCCATTCCATGTTCGACTGCCCCGACGCCAGCCATACGTCGCCGACCAACACATCGGTCAGCTCCAGCGTGTTCTGGCCGCTTATGGTGAGCGTGTAGGGGCCGCCGGCCGGCGTGCCGGGGAGCGAAACCTGCCAGCGGCCGTTGGCCGCTGCCGCGGTGTTGTAGCGCTGCCCGCGGAACGTCACCGTCACCGGTTCGCCGGCATCGGCCCAACCCCAGATGGGTAGCGGGGCGTCGCGCTGCAGTACCATGTGGCTGCCCACCAACGCCGGCAGCCGCACGGTGGCGGCGGCCCGGTTGGAGCCGAGTACGGTCAGCAGCAGCCCTACCCACCCAATAACACTGCGCCACGCCCTGAAGCCGGCAGCCAGACGACTATTGGCCGGTCCACACATTGTCTTGCGGGTAACTGTCGGGCACCAGCGTGCTGCCCAGCTTCACCTGCTTCAGGGCCTTGGCGGTGGCCACCGGCACCGTTACGGCCGTGGCGCCCGATTCCCACACGCCCACCGAGCGGTGGATTTTCTCCGTCGTGTTGTCGGCGTAGGTAATGGTGAGGTCGACGGGCACGGGTTTGCTGCCTTTGGCCTGCACCACCACGCTGTAGCCGGCGCCGTCCTTGGTCACACTTTGGATGGCCAGGTCGGGGTAGCCGTCGTCGAAAAACCAGCGCTGCCAAAACCAGTTCAGGTTGTGGCCCGCGCCGGCATTCATGCTGTTGAAGAAGTCGAAGGGCATGGGGTGCTTGCCCTGCCAGGTGCTGATGTAGTGGTGCAGGGCTTTGGTAAACAGCTCGTCGCCCAGCAAATCCTTCACGTAGAGGTACCCGAAGGCGGGCTTGGGGTAGGAGTTGAGGAAGAACGCGCGGTCGGTTTGCTGGGTGCTGAGTGTGGTAATGGGCACGTCGATTTCGGTGGCGGCCAGCTGGGCGTAGGGCGCCACGCCGTAGTTGTCGTCGAGCTTGGGGTCGATGATGCTGGAAATTAGCCACTCGCCGATGGTGGCCCAACCCTCGTCCATCCAGCCGTACTTGGTTTCGTTGGTGCCCAGGTAGAAGGGAAACATGGTGTGAAACACCTCGTGGTCGGTGAGGGTAATGGCGTCCTCGCGCGACGAGACGGGGTTGTCGTTCACCATCATCGGGTACTCCATCTGGTCGAGGCCGTCGAATACGGTGATGTGCGGGTAGGGGAAGGGCCACTTCGGAAAGGTGTAGCTCATGGCCTCCACCGTTTTGCGGGCGAAGTGCACCACCTCGGCGTAGTCCTGATGCTGGGTGTTGTACACGGCATCCACGCGGGTGCGGCGCTTGGTGGCCGGGTCCACCACCAGGCTGGTGGCCTGCCACACGTAGTGGTCGGCGGTGGCGAAGGCAAAATCGGTGACGTTGCGGGCCTCGAAGTGCCAGGTGTTTTGGGCGTTGGCCGCCGTGATGTCGCGGCGCTGCAAATCGGCGGTTTCGATGACGTTGACGATGCCGTCTTTCTTCTCCGCGTCGCGCAGGCGCTTCACATACTTCTTCGTGAGCACCTGGTCGGCATTGGTCAGGTCGCCGGTGGCCCACACCACAAAGTCCTTGGGCACGGTAATGTCGGCCGAGAAGTTGGCGAAGTCGTTGTAGAACTCCTGGCTGCCGTTGTATGCAAATTTGTTCCACCCGTCGATGTCGTCGTAGACGGCAATGCGCGGGAAGAAGTAGGCCACGAAATCGGCCCCCGGCTCAATCTCGCCGGTGCGCATGTGGGAGCCTTGGTTGAGCGTGTAGGAGTAGGAAACCGACACCTGCGCCGTGCCCTTGGCTGCAATGGGCTGGGCCAGCGGCACCACCATGTTGGTGGCCTCGATGCCGAACTTATCGGCCTCGATTACCTGCCCGTTGACCCGCAGCTGCTCGATTCTCACGCCTTCGCCCACGTCCTCGGGCTTGATGCGGCTGGCTCGCGGCGCGCCCTGCTGGTAGTAGTTGGCGTAGAGCTTAAACCAAAGCTGGGGCAGCGCGTCGGGGCTGTTGTTGCGGTAGGCAATGTCCACTGTGCCCTGCACGCGGCGCGTGGTTGGGTCGAAGTTCACTTTCAGCACGTAGTCCGCTGCGTTCTGCCAGTAATTGGGGCCGGGCTGGCCACTGGCGGCGCGGGTGCCCTTGGCGTAGGTGGCCTGCAGGTTGCGCGGCACGGGCAGCGGCGCGGGTTGCTGCGCGAAGCTCGGAAGGGTGAGCAGGGAAAGGAGAGAGGCGGCGAGGTAAGAGCAATTCATGCTTGCAAAAAGAACGTCATGCTGAGCTTGTCGAAGCATCTTTACCGCTTCAGCTGATAGTGAAAATGCTGTCTGGCGGCGTGGTAGAGATGCTTCGCGGAGCTCAGCATGACGGACGATGTATAGAACAAAGCTGGTTACTTCAGCCGCACGAGCGTAGCGCCGTAGCCGAACTTCTCCTTGCGCGCTTCCTCGAAGAACTTGATGTCGCGGTTGCGGCTCAGGCGCTTGTGCAGCTCTTTGCGCAGCGTACCGTTGCCGGTCCCGTGGATGAAGATGATTTCGTGCATGCCGGTGGCCAGGGCGCGGCTCAGGGCGTCTTCGAACGCTGCCACCTGCAACTCCAAAATGGCCGTGTTGGTCAGGCCCTCGGTACCGCCTTCGGGCTGCAGGGCGTCCAAGTGCAGGTCTACCTCGTGGTTGGGCGCCACAAGGGCCTTGGCCGGTTCGGGTTTGGGCGCGGGCACCACCGAGCGGGCGTCGCCGCGCAGCTTTTCGGCCAGTTGGTCGCGCAGCTGGCTGGGGCTGATGGTGGGTACTTCCTTGTCCTTCGGTTTGGGCGCGGCAGCTTCCGATTCTTCGGTGGGCACTGCCAGCGGCGCGGCCGGCTTTTCGTCGAGTTGAAACAGGTAGGCCTCGCGCTGCAGCACCGGGGCCTCGCGGCGGCTGGAGTAAAACGTGTTGGCCTTGAAAGTGAGGCGCTTGAGCAGCACGTCGTAGAGCACCGGCGAGTTGGGCTGCGAGGGCAGCAGCTGCACGATGGTAGCCGGCCACTGCTCGAAGTCCTTGAGGTGGCGGTGGCCCAGCGGCTGGCTGGCGGTTTTGGGCTCCAACTTGCCCGCGTTCAGGGCGCGGTACTGGCCGCCGCTGCGCTCCTCGCCAAAAGTGTAGAGCACCTCGGCATCGGTGTTGTTGATCAGGTGCACCGCCATCAGCTCCGAGGTTTGCATCAGCAGCGCCAGGTACAGGCCTTTGGGTGCGGGCGGCAGCGGGGCCGGCTTCTCGGCTTTGGGCGTGCCACCGGCCGCCGGGGCTGCTTGCGGAGCCACCGCCGCGCCGGGTTTGCCCGCGCTTTTGCCGCTGGGCTTGCCCGCCGGCTTGGGCACCTGCGAGGGCGCCAGCTGGCTGCCACCGAACGCCTTGAATTCTTCGGCGGCCACCACCACCAGCTCGCGGCGCAGCACCGGCACCGGAAAGTCGTCGATGGTAACTTCCACCAGGTCGTGGTCGAGGATGCGGGTGACAATACCTTCTTCGCGGCCCGACATCAGGCGCACTCTATCTCCAATATTCATGGCAGTAGCAGTTCAGGGTGAGAGGTAATCAATACGCTAATTCGGCCGATAGGAAGGCGAGCAGGGCGTAGGGAAGGGGGTAAAGGTCGGCAGAGAACGGCAAACGTTGCCCGCCGGACCCGAAAACAAGCACCTCCGGCCCGCGCCCCTACCCGGACCGCGCCCGTTTCCACACCGTGAGTCTCCCACGCCTCCCGGTCGGCAAGGCCTTCCAAAATTCCGGAAGTGCGTCGCGGCAAGTCACCAAGCCCTTCCGGAACTCTGGAAACGCCCCGCGACTTGCCGCGACACGCTTCACCGACTCCGAAAGCATCCCGCGGCAAGTCGCGAAGCCCTTCAGTAAACACAAAAATGCCTCGCGACTTGCCGCGAAGCCCTTCATGAACTACAAAAACACTTCGCGACAAGTCGCGGGGCACTTCCGGAACTCCAAAAGGGCTTCGCGACTTGCCGCGACGCACTTCCGGAATTTCGGGAACGAGCCCCGCCGGGGCGTGCTACCAATACAAGCCGTGCGCCACCAGCCCGCGGCGGCTGTTCAGCTCCAGTGCCGGCGCGGGCAGGTGGAAGATGCTGAGCGCATAGAACACCCGGCGCAGCGTTTTGCTGCGGGTGGGAATGCGGCGCAAATCCACGTCGAGCGAGAGGTAGTACTGGCGGTAGGGGCGCAGGCCGGCTTGGCGGCTGGCGTCGGGGTCGTTGTACACCACCTCTTGCGCGCCGTAGCCGAGGGCCGGCTGCAGCCAGCGGGGCCAGCGCGAGCCGGCCGGCAAAAAGGCGCCGACGTCGGTGCAGAGCCAGTAGGTTTGGCCGTTGTAGTCCTTCAGCAGGCGCTCGGGCACGGTGCTGCCCAGCACGTTGGGGCGGCGGGCCGCGTAGGGTGTGAGGTGGAAGCTGATTTTGGGCATGATGCGCACCTCGCGCCACGCCAGCTCCTGGGCCAGCACCCCCGCCGAGCCCAGGAAGTTAGCCGCCAAATCGGTGGCCGAGGCACCGTAGGCCGGGTCGCGGCTGTCGAAGTACTCGATGGGGCTTTGGATCAGAAAACCCGCCAGGGAACCGTACCAGATGGCTTTCTTATCGGCCACGCCGGCCCACCGAAGCATGTCTACGGTGCCGCGGCTTTCGTGGAAAGCGCCCCAGAAGTGCCCGGCTTTGTCGAGCTGCTTCCACTCCGGAAAATCGTTGAACCAGTGCGGAGCCACCTGCCGGCCGGTATACCAGCCCTGGCTGAGGGCAACATACAAGCCGCCGTAGCCCGCGCCCAGCCCGCCGAGCAGCAGCGGCAAGCGGTGCGGGGGCACTGGTTCGGCCGGCAGCTTAGTTAGTGGCCCGACGACAGGAGCTACCTGCGGCCGCACCGTGTCGGGTGGGGCGGCTGCCGGGGCCTGCGCCCAAGTGAAACCACCCCCAAACAGCCCGCCCAGGAGCAGCAAGCAAACGCGCAAAACCGGGAGTCGAACCATAGGCAGCCGGGGCCAAAGCTACGGACAAAACCGCCGGCGAAAAACGGCTCAAACGACCTGATTTTCGTACCTTTCCGGTACTTGGTGGGCCTTTTTTGCAAACACCCCGGTCCGCAAACGATTTAAATGCTTATGAAAGCACTTCGACTCCTGCAAGCCCTGTTGGTGCTGCTGGGTACCACCTTCTCGGCCCGGGCCCAAGTGGTGACGGCGCAGCCGACTTTTTTCCGCGACACCGACGCGGTAACGTTAATTTATGACGCCAGCCAGGGCAACGGCGCGCTGGCCGGGTTTGCCGGGCCGGTCTACATCTGGACCGGGGTGGTGACCAACCTGAGCGCCACCAACACCCAGTGGCGCTACACCAAAAGCTCCACCTTCGGGCAGGGCGACCCCGCCGCGCTCATGACCTCGCTCGGCAACAACCGCTGGAGCATCACCCTCACGCCCTCGGTACGCGGGTTCTACAACGTGCCCGCCGCCGAGCAGATTCTGCGCCTGGGCATGATCTTTAAGAACGCCGACGGCAGCATCGTCGGCCGCTCGGCCACCGGCGGCGACATATTTGTCGATGTGTTCCAGGGTGGCTACGCGGCGCGCATCACCGGCGCGGGCGGGGCCAGCAGCGGGCAGTTCGTCACGGCCGGCACCACGCTCAACATCACAGGCGAGGCCTCCGAAGCCTCGCAGTTGACGCTGCGCCTCAACGGCACGCAGGTAGCACAACAAGCCAACGCCAGCAGCATTACCACCGGCGTTACGTTCAACCAGCCTGGCCGCAACGTGCTGCGGCTCTCGGGCCAGTCGGCCACCGCCCAAACGGCCACCGACTCGCTCGTGTTTTTCGTGCGGCCGGCTGTGGTTACCGCCGCGCTGCCCGTGGGCAGCAAAGACGGCATTACCTACCTCAGCCCCACGTCGGTGCGGCTCAAACTCACGGCTCCCGGCAAGCAGTTCGTGTACGTGCTCGGCGAGTTCAACAACTGGCAGGCCGATGCCGGCTACTTCATGAACCGCACCGCCGACGGCAACGACTGGTGGGTGGATGTAACGGGCCTGGTGCCCGGCCGCGAATACAGCTACCAATACCTTGTGGATGGTCAGCTGCGCGTGGCCGACCCGTACTGCGAGAAAATCCTCGACCCCAACAACGACCGGTTTATTCCGGCCGTGACGTACCCCAGCCTGAAAGCCTACCCCACGGGCCTGACCACGGGCATCGTGTCGGTGCTGCAAACCAACCAAGCGCCGTATCAGTGGACCACCACCGGCTACGTGCGCCCCAAGAAAACCGACCTCGTTGTTTACGAGCTGCACCTGCGCGACTTCATTCAGCGCCACGACTACGAAACCCTGCGGGATACGCTTACTTACCTGCAACGCCTGGGCATCAACGCCATTGAGCTGATGCCGGTCAACGAATTTGAGGGCAACGACTCCTGGGGCTACAATCCCTCGTTCTACTTCGCGCCCGACAAGTACTACGGCACCAAAGACGCCCTCAAGCGCCTCATCGACGAGTGCCACCGCCGCGGCATGGCCGTGCTGCTCGACGTGGTGCTCAACCACTCCTTCGGCCAAAGCCCGATGGTGCAGATGTACTTCGACGGCTCCCGGCCCACGGCCAACAGCCCGTGGTTTAACCGCGACGCCACCCACCCCTTCAATGTGGGCTACGACTTCAACCACGAAAGCGCCTTCACCAAGTACTTCTCGAAGCGCGTGATGGAGTTCTGGCTGCAGGAATACCGCGTCGACGGCTACCGCTTCGACCTTTCGAAAGGCTTCACCCAGCGCAACAACCCCAACGACGTGGGTGCCTGGGGCGCCTACGACCAGTCGCGCATCAACATCTGGCTCGACTACCAGAACACCATCCGCGCCGTCGATCCGGGCGCGTTCATCATCCTGGAGCACTTTGCCGACAACTCCGAGGAAACCGTGCTGGCCAACGCCGGTCTGATGCTCTGGGGCAACATGAACGGGGCGTTTGCCCAGGCCGCGCAAGCCCGCAACGGCGGCTCCAACCTCAACGGCCTCTCGTACCGCAGCCGCGGCTGGCAGCAGCCCAACCTGGTGGGTTTTGCCGAAAGCCACGACGAAGAGCGCATCATGGTATCGACGCAGGCCAACGGCTTGGCCAACGCCGCCACCGGCTACGACACCAAGAAGCTGCACACGGCCTTGCAGCGCGTGGCCCTGAACAACGTGTTTCTGTTGGGCGTGCCCGGCCCCAAAATGCTCTGGCAGTTTGGCGAGCTGGGCTACGACGTGAGCATCAACTTCAACGGCCGCATCGGGGCCAAGCCCATTCGCTGGAACTACCTCGACAGCACCCAGCGCCGCGCCCTCTATAACGTAAACGCCGCCATGGCCGCCCTTAAGAAAAGCGAGCCGGCCTTCGAAGCCACCAGCTGGAACCAGCAGCTCACCAGTGCCATGAAGGGCATTCAGCTCTCCAACGGGGCGGGTTCCGACGTGGTCATCCTCGGCAACTTCAGCCTGAACGACAACCTGATTGACCCCTTCTTCCCGCGCACCGGCAAGTGGTACAACTACCTGCGCGGCGACTCCCTTACCGTAACCAACACCTCCGACCCCATTGCCCTGGCCGCCGGCGAGTACGCAGTGTACACCAGCCGCCGCGTGCAGAACCCGGTGGTAGCCACCACCCGCGCCGGCCGCGCCGTGGCAGCGTTTGGCCTCACCGTAGCGCCAAACCCGGCCAGCTCGCGCGCGGTGGTCCGCTTCACGCTGGCTGTTCCGGCTCCCGTGCGCGTTTCGGTGTACAACGTCATCGGCCGCCTGATGCAGACGGTGACGCTGCCCGGCCGCCAGCCAGCCGGGGCCGTGCAGGTGCCCCTGGCACTGAGCAGCCTGCCCGCCGGCGTATACCTGGTGCGCGCCGATGCCGGCAACTCCTCGGCCACCACGCGCTTGGTAGTGCAGCCGTAAGCTGGCTCTCGATTCAACAAAAAACGGCTGCCTTGCGAAAGGCAGCCGTTTTTTGTTGAATCTACCCGAACCTACTGGGCTTGCAGGACGCTCACGTGGTAATCCACGAGGTCGTCGATGGGGGAGCGGATGATTTTGCCGACTTGCATGCCGTGGGCGCGGGCGACCTGGGCCAGGGCGTCGCGGAAGTTGTAACCCACCGAGCCGACGCAGTTGAAGGAGTAGTCCTGGTAGCGGGGGTAGCGGGTGACCAGGTTTTGGAAGAAGGCCTCGAAGCCCTCGACCACGATGGCGCGGCAGTAGCCCGTGTTGTTGTGGGCGTAGGCGAAGGGGCTGAACGAGGCCAGGAAGCGGTTGGGCAGGGGCTGGTGGTAGAGGGCGTCGAAAATCTGCTCGTTGAGCAGCCCGTACTGCTGGCGGAAGGCTTCCTGCAGGCCCTCGGGCAGCAGCCCGCGCATGTAGTCGCGCAGCAGGCGCTTGCCCAGCCACGAGCCCGAGCCCTCGTCGCCGAGGAAGTAGCCCAGCGAGTCGATGTTGCGCGCGACGCCCTGCCCGTCGTAGAGGCACGAGTTGGTGCCCGTGCCCAGGATGGCGGCGAAGCCCGCGCCGCGGCCCAGCAGGGCGCGGGCGGCGGCCAGCAGGTCGTGGCCCACCGCCACGGCGGCGCCCGCAAACACCTCCTGCAGGGCCCGCGCCACGGTGGCCACGTTGGCCGGCGTCGAGCAGCCCGCCCCGTAGTAGCTCACGCTCGTCACGGCCGCGCGCGGCAGCTCCGCCGGCAGGCTGGCCTCCAGCGACGCCACGATGCCCGCCGTGTCGATGAAGTACGGGTTGTACCCCTCGGTATTAAAATACACGCGGTCGGGCGAGCCGGGAGAGGCAAGCTGGCACCAACTGGTTTTGGTGGAACCGCCGTCAGCAATCAGAATCATACTAGATCTGGTTAAGTAAGCAGAGCTGCAAATAAAGCAAGGCTTGCCGTATTCGAGCCCTAGCAGGCGAGGTGGAAAGGGTGCAAAAAGGAGTGAAAACCTTTCCGGTAAAATTAAATAAGTGAGTGGCCACTCAGGGGCAAAAAAAATATGCTTGAGAAAACTATAATAATCAGCAAAATTAAATCGATTCCGATTGAATAATTTGTTAATATGTGGCTTGTAAAATGAAAATATGGCAAAAATAACCATCCAATGCTTGTCATAAATTGAAAAATAACGAGAGAAAAACTTTATTTGTCTAAGCGCGTTGCTACTTTTACCATATCGAATGACAGTCGCTTGCCAGGGCGTTTCAGAGGCTACGCTCCAGCGCGCATTCGGTAGTACAAAGGCTTTTCCCAGTCCCCCTTTTTTCAAACTTTTATGAACAAAATGTTTACTCTCGCAGCGGCTGGTTTGCTGGCTACTGCTTCGCTCTCCGCTCAGGCGCAGGTGACCGTGGACGGCGTCATCAACGCGACTGAAATTGGTGCTGCCAACACGGGCCGCTACGTTTCCCTGGGTCGTTTCACTACCCCGCACCCGGCGGGCTTTGGCGGCTGGGGCTTGCTGCAGATGTACGGCGCCAACACCAGCACCAAGCTGCACCTGGCACTGGCCGGTACGCTCGAGAAAAACACCAACGGCAACGGCTTTCACCTCTACATCGACCTGCCTAACCTGACGGGCTTGCCCCAAGGCACGGTGCAGCCGGCCATTGCTGGCTCGGGCACGGTATTCGAGCGGGGCGGTGCCAAGTTCGACATGCCGGTAGATCTGGCCCTGGGCATCGAAGGCGATGCAGCCGGCATGATGCTGACGCAAGGTGCGGTGTACACGTCGGCTACGGCGGCAGTGTCGCAGGACTTTGCCCCCATGCTGAGCGCAAACGGTACGGCATCTACCCTTTCGGCCGCTTCTACGGGCGGCAGCTTCTCGCGCTTTGCCGGCGCCCGCATGGCTTACCGCGACACCCCGGCCGGCGACGTGCTGACCAACCCCGGTAACCCCACCGGCGGCGCTGGTTCCTACGGCTGGGAAGTAGAACTGGACCGCACCGCCCTGGGCCTGCCTTCGGGTGCTAGCGTGGTTCGCGTGTTTGGCGCCTACGTAAGCGGCAGCGGCTACTGGTCGACCGATGTGATTCCCGAAATTCCGGGCCGTACGACCAACCTCGAATTCGATCCGGACTTTACCGCCCTGGGCGGTACGCAGGCTGCTAACCTCAACGTAGTGGTACTGAGCAACAAGAAAGCTGCCGATGCAGTAGTTGCCATGAGCGTGTTCCCGAACCCTTCGGCCAACGGCGCTACGGTAACCTACCAAGTAGCCGACAAGAGCCAGCAGGTGCAAGTGGTGCTAACGGACCTGATGGGCCGCACGGTGCGCGTGTTGCGCAACGAGATGCAAACCCCGGGCTTCAAAGAAGAGAAATTGAACAGCGGTGACGTGGCCTCAGGCAGCTACTTGGTGAAAGTACAAGTAGGTGACAAGGTAGCTACCCGCAAGGTGTCGTTGCTGTAAGCTTCCTCAACCCTCAATTGATAAAAGAGGAGTCGCGCAAGCGGCTCCTCTTTTTTTGTATGGCCCAAGCTGATAATTATGTCGGCTTACTGAGAATAGGCAATTGAGCCACAGCGGACAGGATGTGCAGGAGCACATGCTGAACGTAAAGACGATGCGGGGGGCAAAATCTGGCCGATAGGGGAGCGAACGGTGCCTTCAGGAAGCAGACCGCCGCCGAAAGGGCTGGAGTGGTCCTAGTGAGTCGGCAAGGTGTGTCGTTTTCTTCTCTTGGTAACGGTGTCAAGGCTTATATAACCTGAACCGGGCTGATTGCCGTAGCAACTCACGTTTCGTTCTGAACTAAGAGCGTGTTTGGATTTTGCTAAAAATGACTTTAGGCCGTCATGCTGAGCCCCGCGAAGCATCTTTACCGCTTCGTTCAACGAGCTCAAAGGACGCGGTAGAGATGCTTCGGCAAGCTCAGCATGACCAAAACCTAAAATCCCCAACACGCTCTAAGTGTTACAGCTTTGTACAGCAGAAGTGGCTTGATATAAGCGCAACGCAACCACTTGAGTACCACAGATGGTCATCAAACAATACATGGTAGCTACAAACCCTAGCGACCTGTAGCTTACAAACCCTGTAAGCACAAAAAAAGCCCCGCAGCACTGCTGCGGGGCTTTTCGTTTTACCAGAGCTAAAGGCTAGTCGCCGGTGTTCTGCTCGATGTTGGGGTTGCCGTTCACCTCGCTCAGCGGAATGGGCAGTACCCGGCCCGAGTTGAAGGCAATGCCGCGGCTGGGCAGCTGCAAGCGGCGCAGCTGGTGGTAGCGGTCATTTTCCAGGAACAGCTCCAGCCGACGCTCGTCGCGCACGAGGGCCAGCAGGTTTTGCTGGCCGGTGGTGCTGTTGTCGGCAGGGCGGCCGGCGGCGGCGCGCACGGCGTTGACATCAGCGCGCACGGCCGATTCCGAGGCGCCACCTTGCGCAGCGCGGGCTTCGGCGCGCGTCAGGTACATCTCCTGCAGGCGAATGATGGGCACGTTAGCTGGGTTGGTAGCAAACGCGTCGTTGCCGCGGAACTTGTTGCTGTAGGGGTAGGGAGTGGGTGTCGTTGGGTCGCTGACTTCGTTGACCACCACCAGCGAATCGTAGCGCAGGCCGCCGCGCTGGCGAAGCGCATCAGAAATGCTGTTGGGGCCTTCGTTCAGGTACAGGCGCACGCTGCTGCCGAAGTAGTTGTAGAACGCGTTGCGCAGTGAGCTGGCCTGGTCGGAGCCCTGCTGGTTCACGATCTGGAAAATCACGCTGCTGTAGCGTTGCCCGGCACCTACTTGGCGGAACGGTCCCACCACCGATTCGGGCGGCGTGCCCAACGAGAAACCGCCGTTCTGAATCACGTCGTCGGCTTGCTGGGCGGCGTTGCTGTAGTCGTTCTGATCGAGGTACACGCGGGCCAGCAGGGCTTTGGCGGCCCACGAAGTAGCTCGGTCGGCGTTTTGCGTGGGAAGCAGACCAGCCGCAGCTTGCAGGTCGCTTATTACCTGAGCGTACACTTCGCCCACGGTATTGCGGCCTACTTTTTGGGCGGCTTCATTCGACGACAGCACCCGGGTACGGAGAACGATGCCAGGATCGGAGCCGGGGTTGTTGCTGTAGGGCTTGGCAAACAGGCGTACCAGCTCGAAATGCGCAATGGCCCGCATGAACAGCGCCTCGCCCTTGATGCGGTTTTTCGTGGCTTGATCGGCTGTGAACAGGTTCTTGTCAACAGCTTCCAGTGCCAGGTTGGCATTGGCAATGGCCTGGTAGCCGTTTTCCCAGATGTTGGACCCTGGATTGCTGAAAATGCTGAACTGGCGCTGACGGAAATCGGCGTCGCCTCCCGAGCCTTGAATGGCTGTGAAGTTCAGGTTGTCGCCGAGCAATTCGCTGACAATCTGCACTTGGCCGCCGTAGAAGTTGGCGCTTTGCAGGCGGTTGTAGCCCGAAAGCAGAAAGGCATCCACTTTGGCGGGCGTATCAAAGCCTTGCTCAAACAGCAGTTCGCGGGTCGGCTTGATGTCCAGGTATTTCTCGCACGAAGTGGTCAGCACCGTGCCGGCGGCAAGGCACCCTAGGGCGAGGTAACGGGAAAGAGTATTGCGTAGCATGAGCATGTCGGATTAAAAGCCCAGGTTGAAACCAGCCTGCAAGGTGCGGGCCTGTGGGGTGGGCAGGTACGGGGCCGAGAAGGAGATATTCGCTTGGTTGTTACGTTCCAAACCACCGCCAGCATCAGCATAACGCACCACTTCGGGGTCCCAGCCGGGGAATTTGGTGAAGGTCAGGACGTTGGTGCCCGTTACGTACACGCGCAGGCGGGTAACGTGCATCTTGTCGGTGATGCCCTTCGGCAAGGTGTAGCCCAGTTGCACCGTGCGCAGACGCACGTACGAGCCGTCGTAGAGCCACTGCGTGGTGTTGTTGTTGTCGGGGTTGAAAGGACGCAGCGTTACGCGGGGCATGCCGGCGTTGTCGCCGGGCTGCTGCCACCGGTCGAGCAGTCGCGCCGTTTGGTTCCACGAGCCCAGGCGGCCACCGTTCTGGTACTTGCCGCCGTCGTCGTAAATCTTGTTGCCCCAGGTGCCCACGAACAGGAAGCTCAAATCGAGACCGGCAAAGGTGAAGGTGTTGTCGAGGCCACCTTGCAGTTTGGGGAAGGGGCGACCTACAGGCTTGCGGTTGTTCTGCTGGGCCGAAGCTGGGGTGTCGTAGCGCAGGCGAATGAGCGAGCCATCGAGGGCACGGATCAGTGGGTCGCCGGTTTCGGGGTCTACGCCGGCGTACTCGGCCAGGAAGTTGGTGCCCACCGGGTAGCCCTTGATAATGCGCGCATCGCCAGGACCGGCTTCGAATGCATCCGGCGCCAAGCCAGCAGCGTCGAGCACTTTGTTGTAGTTGGCCGACAGGTTGAGGCTGCTCGTCCAGGTAAAGCGTTCCGTGGCCACATTGCGCGAGTTCAATTCAAACTCCCAACCTTGGTTGCGAATCACCACGTCGGAGTTGGCGTTGGTACGGGCAATGGCGGCACCCGAGTACTGCACTGCTTGGTTCAGCAGGATATCGTAGCCGTACTTGTTGTAATAGGCCACGGTACCCGTCAGGCGGTTCTTCAGCAAGCCGAAATCCAACGCCACATCGAGGGAACGGTTGCTTTCCCAGCTCAGGTCGGGGTTGTCGATGCGCGTGCGGCGGCTTCCGGCCAAGCCCAGGTATTGGCCGGCTTCCGGCGTGATGGTGCCCAGGTACGAGAAGTTACCGCCCAGTTCAGAGTTGCCCGTCAGGCCGATGCTGGCGCGCAGCTTCAGCAAGCTCACCGCTGCCACGTCTTGCAGGAAGCCCTCGTCGGAAACAATCCAGCTGGCCGAGGCCGCCGGGAAGAAGCCAAAACGCTTGTTCGGGCCAAAGCGCGAAGAACCATCGGTACGCAAGCTGATTTCGGCCGTGTAACGGTTCAGCAGCGAATAGTTGGCGCGGGCAAAGAACGAAGCAAAGCGGTAGTAGTCAAACGAGTTGTAGCCGCCGATGGCCTGGCCGGCCCGGGTAGTAGCGGGTACCCGCGGGTCCCACGAAATGGATGCCGTTTCCTGGTTCAGCGCGGGGTTCAAAAAGCCTGCGCCGGCCAAGGTGTAGAAGCCCATGTCGCGTTGCGAGTTGTACTGCACTTCCGAGCCACCAACCAACGTCAAACGGTTGTTTTCGTTCAAGTCTTTGGTGTAGGTCAGCACGGCGTTGCCCTGCACGTTGTAGAAATTCACGTGCCGCTCGTCGATGGCGCCCAGGCCCGTGTTCTGGTAGAAACGGTTGGTAGGGGAGTAGAAGAACCGCTCGTACTGGTCGAGGTAATCCAACGACACCTGCGGCCGCAGCGAGAGGCCGGGCGCAATCTTGTAGTTGAAGTACACGTTGGTGAGCGTGCGCAGGTTCTGGGTCTTGAACCGGTCGTCGAGCTGCGCGGTGGGGTTGTTGCTGGTGTTAGCAAACTGGGTGCCGAAGAACGTGCCGTCGGCGTTGCGCACCGGGTAGATGGGCAGTGCGTTCGACTGGGCCGCGCCCAAGCCCCCGTTGTAGGAAGTACGCACCTGGTTGTTCTCGGTGAAGTACAGGCCGATCTGGGTGCCCAGGGTCAGCTTCTCGGAAGCATCGTTGTCGAGGTTAAAGCGCACCGAGCCGCGTTGGAAAGTGTTGCCTTTCAGCATGCTTTCGTTGCGGTTGTAGGCGCCGTTCACGTAGAAACGGGTTTTCTCGTTGCCGCCCGTGGCCGACAGGCTGGCGTCCTGGATGCGACCCGTGCGAAGTACTTCGTCGTACCAATCGGTATCGGTGGTGCTGCCAAGCAGGAAGCGGCGGTTTACCGGCACACCGTTGATGTTGGTGGGCAGGCGCGGGTTCAGGCCGGCAATGCTGTCGTTGTTGTAAGCTTCCCGGTAGAGCGTCCGCCACTCGGGACCCGAAAGCATGTCGAGTTTGCGGGCCGGCTGCTGAATGCCCACCGAGTAGTTCAGGCTGAACTGGGTAGTGCCGGCTTTGCCGCGCTTGGTGGTGATGAGCACCACGCCGTTGGCGGCGCGGGCCCCGTAAATAGCGCCTGCGGCAGCGTCTTTTAACACCGATACGCTCTCAATTTCGTCGGGGTTGATGGCCGCCAGCGGGTTCAGCGGGCTAGCCGAGGTAGCACCGTAGTTCTTGCTGCTGAAGTCCCCGTTGTTCACAATTACCCCGTCGATGACGTACAGCGGGTCGGAGCCGCCCGAAACGGAAGCCTGCCCGCGGATACGCACACGCACGGCAGCACCGGGCGCGCCGCTGGCTTGCTGTACCTGTACCCCGGCTGCCCGGCCCTGCAAACCCGCATCGAAGCTGGGCAGGGGCGTGTTGGTGAAAGCTTTCGACTCTACCTGCGACACGGCCCCCGTCAGCTGGCGGCGCTGCTGCGTACCGTAGCCCACTACCACCGTTTCGTTTAGCAGTTGAGTGTTTTCGGCTAGGTTCACGCTCACATCGGCGGTTTGGCCGGCCACTACCGTTACCGAGCGGCGCGCCGTGGTGTAACCCACAAACGACACCACCAGCGTGTGGGGTCCGGCCGGCACGTTCTGAATCAGAAACGCCCCGTCGGAGTTGGAGGAGTTGCCCAACTGCGTGCCTTCAATTAGCACCGTGACACCCGGCAGCGGGGCATTGGTTTCGTCAGTTACGCGGCCTCCCACCGCGCCCGTTTGGGCAACGGCCTGCAGGCAGCAACTGAGTAGGAGGATGAGCAGAAACCAGAGTTTCGGCAGGTAATTGTGTTTCATGGGGAACATGAAAATGGTTGAGGATGGTGAGGGGCGGGGAAACTGGGGAACAGTTGGAAAATTAGGCGACGCCAAAACGCAAACTTCCGGAAACGTTTGCGCTGTTATTCAAACAGTTTTGAGCCCTGAATTCAGGCTAAAAAACTCCGCAAGATAAAGTTTTGTTGCCGGCATTATCAATTTTTGGCTTCCCTCTTTTTTGTGTTATCACCAGATGCGAAACGGCCGTAGTGGGTTCAAATACAGCGTTTTTCACCCACAAGGTCTCACCTAAAGTGCTGATTAGGCGAACTATGACTTTGGAGTGGCAGGTACTAAAATTTCTTCGGTGATTGGGGACTCACCTACTCAGTCTAAGCCCAGATGGGCTACCCGTCTATTAATATCGAATATTTATTATTGAGAAACAGCGTAGGCTGGTAGCTGCCCCAAATAAATTACCTCCAGCAAGGTTGCTGAATGACGTAATTTTGGATTTCCAATCCCGGAATTATGTTCCCCAGGTACCAATGATTCAGTACCGAACGGGAAGTGGCTGCTTGCCGCTCCCCGCGGGGGCATCGGTACTACTTTGCGGGTCCTGCTGCGTCTTCTTTTCCCTATCTGCCCATGCGACTCTTTTCCCTGCTCCTTTTCCTGCTAAGTCCTTTGGCGGGCATGGCCCAAACCACCATGCGCCTCACCAGCGTGCCGGCCAACACCCCCGCCAACGCGACGCTCTACGTAGCCGGCAACTTCAACAACTGGAACCCCGCTGGCACCGCCTTTACCAAGCAGGCGTCGGGCACCTACGAGGTTACCCTGCCGGCCACGGTTACCGGTGTCCTCGAATTCAAGTTCACCCGCGGAGCCTGGGCCTCGGTGGAGGCCGATGCGCAGGGCGCCGACGTGGCCAACCGGCGCTACACCGTGGGCGGCGCGCCGGCTACCGTCGATTTTCAGGTGGCAAGCTGGAAAGACCTGGCCGGCGGCGGTTCGGGCTCGTGCACGTCCACGGCTTTGCAGCCCAACGTGCAAGTCATCAGCACCGCGTTTCAAATGCCGCAGCTGGGCCGCACGCGCCGGGTGTGGGTTTCGGTGCCTGCCGATTACGCCACCGGCACGCGCCGCTACCCCGTGCTCTACATGCACGACGGCCAGAACGTGTTCGACAACTGCACCAGCTTTTCGGGCGAATGGGGCGTGGACGAAACCCTGAACCAGCTGCAGCAGCAGGGGCTTGACCCAACGGGCTGCATTGTGGTTGCCGTCGACAACGACGGAGCGCAGCGCCTCAACGAATACTCGCCCTGGAACAACCCCCAGTACGGCGGCGGCCAAGGCGACCAGTACGTGGATTTTCTGGTGCAGACGCTCAAACCGTACATCGACGGCAACTACCGCACCCTGCCCGACCGCCTGAACACCGGCATTGCCGGATCGAGCATGGGCGGGCTGATTTCGCTCTACGCGGCCCTGAAATACCCCAGTACGTTTGGCCGCACGGGTATCTTCTCGCCCGCCTTCTGGTTTGCCGAAGCTCCCCTGAAAGCCTATCTGCACCAGCACCCGGCACCGGCCGGCCAGCCTACGCGGTTCTATTTCGTGTGCGGCGCGCAGGAAAGCCAAACCATGGTGCCCCTCATGCGCGCCGTGCGCGACTCGTTGCAGCGCGGCGGCTACGCTGCCGCCGACCTCAACTACCAGGTGCGCGCCGATGGCCAACACGCCGAGTGGTTTTGGAAGCGTGAGTTTCCGGCCGCTTACCAATGGCTGTACCGGCCTGCCACGCCCACCAAAACCAAAGCGCCGGGTGGTGCGGCCGTGCTGAGCGTATTTCCCAACCCGGCGGCGCAGCACGTGCTGGTGCAGTTGCCGGCCGGCTGGCACGAGGCCAAGCTGGATATCGTGGACACCACCGGGCGGGTAGTAGTGCACCGCTCGCTGCGGCAGGCCAGTACAACCGTGGATGTGGCTTCCTTGAAAGCCGGCACGTATTCGGCCCGGCTCAAGAGCGGCAAAGACACCGTAGCCACGCAATTTGTAAAAGAGTAAAACCGTTATCTTTTGAAAAATCGGCAACAACACGGCGCTTTGCGCGGTTGCAGATACGAGCATCGGCAAAAAAGATGGCCGATATTGTGAATTATGTAAATTTTACACCTTTTGGATGAAATAGTGGCAGTGAAACATTGACTTTTTTGCCATTCGCTGTACTTTTGCAGCGTCAACTGTTCACTCACCATGATCCGCGTTACCTCTCATCTTCAGCTCTGGTGGCCCTGCCCAACTCTCGGACGGGACGATTAGCCTATGTCTGGTGATGAGCGGTACCCTTTGACACTGCTCTTTTACACGACTCCGCAACAAGCCCGGCCGCCCTGCCGGGCTTGTTGCTTTTCTGCCCGGCGCGAACTGTTTTTCTCCTTTCACGCCTCCGTTGCCATGCCCGCCGCTATTCATTTGCGCACCCGCCACCTGCGCCTGCCCGCCGATACCGTAACGCCCGTCGGGCTGTACCTGCGCCTGCGCGACCAGTACCCCGGCTGCCTGCTGCTCGAAAGCTCCGACTACCACACCCAGCAAAACGCTTTTTCCTACATCGCCTGCCACGAACTGGCCCGTTTTGAGCTGCGGGGGGGCGAGTTGCTGGAGCGCCTGCCCGACGGCACCGAGCACCACCGCACGCTGACCAACCCGCGCCACGAAGCCCTGGACTGCCTGCGCCAGTTTGCCGGCCGTTTCCAAGCCCCCGAAACGGGCCATCCGTTCATCAGCGGCGGTTTGTTTGGGTTCATGGGCTTTGGCGCGGCGCAGTACTGCGAAGACGTGCAGTTTCGGAACGATAAGCCCGCTGCCGGCCCACTGCCCGATGCCCGCTACGGCTTGTACCGCTACGTGCTGGCCCTGAATCATTTCCGGCAGGAGCTGCATATTTTCGAGCATACCCCCGAAGGAGCCGAGCCCGACGAAGCGGCGCTGCAGCGCCTGCTGAGCGTGGTGCGCAGCCCCGTGCGGCCCACGTTTGGCTTTGCGCTGGAAGGGGAGGAGACCAGCAACCAGACCGACGACGATTTCCGCTCGATTCTGGCCGCCGGCCGCCAGCACTGCCTGCGCGGCAACGTGTTTCAGCTGGTGCTGTCGCGCCGGTTTCAGCAGCGGTTTCGCGGCGACGAGTTTCAGGTGTACCGTGCCCTGCGCGCCATCAACCCCTCGCCGTACTTGTTTTACTTCGACTACGGGCACTACCGACTGCTGGGCTCGTCGCCCGAGCCGCAGCTGCTGGTAAACGGGCGCGAAGCCAGTATTTTCCCCATTGCCGGCACATTCCGCCGCACCGGCCACGATGCCGAAGACGCCGCGCTAGCCGAAAAACTGGCCGCCGACCCCAAGGAAAACGCCGAGCACGTGATGCTGGTGGACCTGGCCCGCAACGACCTCGCCCGCCACGCGCAGCACGTGGAAGTGCGCCGCTTCCGCGAAATCCAGTACTACTCGCACGTCATTCACCTCGTCAGCCACGTGGCCGCCACACTGGCCGACGGCACCGATCCGCTGCAGGTAGCAGCCGATACCTTTCCGGCCGGTACGCTGTCGGGGGCGCCCAAAGTGCGGGCCATGCAGCTCATCGACGAGTTGGAGCCCACGGCCCGAGGCCTCTACGGCGGCTGCATCGGCCACCTGGGCCTCGGCGGCGACTTCAACCACGCCATTTTCATCCGCTCGTTTGTGAGCATTGGCGGCACGCTCTACTACCAGGCCGGCGCGGGCGTGGTGGCCAAGTCGGAAGTGGAGTCGGAGCTGAACGAAGTGCACCACAAGCTGGCTGCACTACGTCAGGCGCTGAAACAGGCCGCCGCCGCGCAAGAGGAAGTGCAGGCCGTGGAAATCAGACCGGCCGCGGCTGAAGCCACATCCACATCCAGGTAAGGCATTGGTCGCGTCGACGTAGCAAAGTCAGCCTTCAGCAAACTCTTCCATCAGCACCAGCGAAGCACCTCATGAAGATTCTCGTTTTTGATAACTACGACTCTTTCACCTACAACCTCGTGCAGGTGCTGCGCGAGCTGGGCCACGGCGACCAGCTGACGGTGCGCCGCAACGACCAGCTTAGCCTCGACGAGGTGGAAGCCTACGACGCGGTGCTGCTTTCGCCCGGTCCTGGCATTCCTTCCGAAGCCGGGCTGATGCCCCAACTGATTCGGCGGTACGCGCCCACAAAACGCATGCTGGGCGTGTGCCTCGGCCACCAGGGCATTGCCGAAAGCTTTGGCGCCGAGCTGCTGAACCTGCCCGAGGTGCTGCACGGCGTGGCTACCGATGCTGTGGTGTCGGTGCCCGACGAGCGGCTGTTTCAGGGCCTGCCCGGGCGGTTCCTGGTAGGGCGCTACCACTCGTGGGCCGTGTTGCCCAGCTCCATGCCCGCTTGTCTGGAAGCCACTGCCTTCGACGACGCTGGCGAAGTAATGGCTCTGCGCCACCGCCAGTTCGACGTGCGCGGCGTGCAGTTTCACCCCGAATCCATTCTGACCGAACACGGCCACCGGCTGCTGCAAAACTGGCTCGATGGCTAACGGGCCCGCCCGTCCGTCTTTCTTCGCTCTACTACTTACTACCTGCTTACCCACACCGCCGCTACCGTGAAAGCCACCCTCACCGCCCTCTTCGACCACCAAACCCTCGACCGCGCCGAGGCCCACGACGTAATGCTGCGCCTGGGCCAAGGCGAGCTGAACGCCGCCGAAACGGCCGCCTTCCTCACCGTGTACCGCCTGCGCCCCATTACGGTGCCCGAGCTGGCCGGCTTCCGCGACGCGCTGCTCGACCTCTGCCGCGACCCGCAGCTGGATACGCACGAAGTACTCGACATCGTGGGCACCGGCGGCGACGGCAAAAACACGCTCAACATCAGCACGCTGGCGAGTTTTGTGGTGGCCGGCGCGGGCTACAAAGTGGTCAAGCACGGCAACATCGGCGTATCGTCGGCGGTGGGAGCTTCCAACATCCTGGCCTACTTCGGCTACGACTTTGATGCGCCGAATGAGCTGCTGCAGCGGCAGCTCGACGTGGCCAACATTTGCTTTCTGCACGCGCCGGCATTCCACCCGGCCATGCGCCACGCCGGGCCGGTGCGCCGCGAATTGGGCCTGCGCACGTTCTTCAACATGCTCGGCCCGCTGGTAAACCCCGCCCGGCCCGCCGCGCAGCTCCTGGGCGTGTATAGCCTGGAGCTGCTGCGCCTCTACCAGTACCTGCTGCAGGAAACCGGCACGCGCTACGCCGTGGTGCACGCCCTCGACGGCTACGACGAGCTGAGCCTGACCGGCGAAGCCAAAATTGCCACTTCCGGCGACGGCGAAACCCTGCTGAGCGCGGCGGCCCTGGGCCTGCCCACCTGCTGCCCCGACGACCTGGCCGGTGGTCAGACGGTGGAAGAGTCGGCTCGGCTGTTCCGGCAGGTGCTCGACGGCAAAGGCACCCGCGCCCAAGTAGACGTGGTGGCCGCCAATGCTGCCCTCGGCATCCGCTGCCTCAACACCAGACTCTCCCTGCCCGATGCGCTGGAGGCCGCCTACGAGTCGCTCGACTCGGGCCGCGCCCGCCACGCCTTTACCGCGCTGCTCACCACGCAGGCGTAATTTCTTCGTCGCCTTTCACGCCGCTTGGGGTGCCGCCCAGAAACCGGGCACCACTGGTGGCCTTCGCCATGACCTCTACCGTTTCACCCCCCGACGTGCTGGCCCGCATTGTGGCTCACAAGCAGCTGGAAGTGGCCGAGCGCCGCGCACTCGTGCCGCCCAAAAAACTGGAGCAAAGCCCGTATCTGGCGTCGCCCACGTTGTCGCTGGCCGGCTACCTGCGGCGGCCCGAACTGAGCGGCATCATTGCCGAGTTCAAGCGCCGCTCGCCCTCCAAGGGCTGGATCAACGAGTTTGCGCCGGTGGAGCGCACCACGCTCGGCTACATGCAAGCCGGCGCGTCGGCGCTGTCCGTTCTCACCGATACCGAGTTTTTCGGCGGCAAAAACGAGGACCTGACCACTGCCCGCCGCTTCAACCTGTGCCCTATTCTGCGCAAGGACTTCGTGGTGGACGAGTACCAGCTGCTCGAAGCCCGCAGCATTGGGGCCGATGCCGTGCTGCTGATTGCGGCCGTGCTGGAGCCGCAGCAGGTGCGCCGCCTCGGTGAGCAGGCCAAGGCCCTGGGACTGGAAGTGCTGCTGGAAGTGCACGACCGCGCCGAGCTGGAGCGTACGCTTGATGTATCCCTCGACGCGGTAGACCTCGTAGGGGTGAACAACCGTGACCTGCGCGACTTCTCCGTGAGCTTCGACCGCAGCCTGGAGCTGGTGGAGCTGCTGCCCGCTCACCTCGGCCGCGTGGCCGAAAGCGGCCTGCGCACCGCCCAGGACATTCAGCTGCTGCGCCGCGCCGGCTTCGAGGGTTTTCTGATTGGCGAAACATTCATGCGCCACGGCCGGCCCGAAAAAGCCTGCGCTACGCTTGTGCAGCAGCTGCGCGACCTGGAACCTGCCCGCTAATTGTCGTCCCCGCTCATGCCCACTATCGCCGCCTCTGCCCAACGCAATCTGCTGCCGGTGCCCAATGCGGGCCGCCGCCTGGTGAAAGTGTGCGGCCTGAAATACCCCGATAATGTCGCCGCCGTGGCCGCCCTCGGCCCCGATATGCTCGGCTTCATCTTCACCCCGAAGTCGCCGCGCTACGCGGCCGATACGCTCGATGCCGCCCAGCTGCGCGGCCTGCGCGTAGCCAAAGTGGGTGTGTTCGTCAACGAGAAGCCGGCCGTTATCCGGCGGTTGGCCCTGCATTTTGGGCTCGACGCGGTACAGCTGCACGGGCAGGAGTCGGCGGCCGAGTGCGCGACGCTGGCCGCAGCGGGCTTGCCCGTTCTCAAAGCCTTCGGAGTAGGAGAGACCTTCGATGTGCGGCGGCTTGATGATTACGCTCCGCACTGCTCGTTTTTCGTGTTCGACACGGCCGGACCGGCGGCGGGTGGCAACGGGTTTGCCTTCGATTGGAGCCTGCTACAGGCCTACGACCTGCCCACGCCGTATCTGCTGGCCGGCGGCCTCGGGCCCGAACACGCGGCCGAACTCCGGCAGCTGCAGCTTCCCGGCTTGGCCGGCTTCGATTTCAACAGCAGGTTGGAGCTGGCGCCGGGCCTCAAAGATGACGCATTGGTGCAGCGCGTGCTGCGCGAGTTGCGCAACTGACACTTCCCGCGGCATCCGCTGCGGGCTAACACTACCAGAACATCATGAGCCAATACCACCCTACGGAACGCGGCTACTACGGCTCGTTCGGCGGCGCGTTCATCCCCGAAATGCTCTACCCAAACGTGGAAGAGCTGCGCGAGCAGTACCTGAGCATTCTGGCCGATGCGAGCTTTCAGCAGGAATATCAGTTGCTGCTGCGCGACTACGTGGGCCGGCCCACGCCGCTGTTTCGCGCTGCGCGCCTGTCGGAGAAATACGGGGCTACCATTTACCTCAAGCGCGAAGACCTTTGCCACACCGGCGCCCACAAGGTCAACAACACCGTGGGCCAGATTCTGCTGGCCGAGCGGCTGGGCAAGAAGCGTATCATTGCCGAAACCGGTGCCGGCCAGCACGGCGTGGCCACCGCCACCGTGTGCGCCCTGCGCGGGCTGGCTTGCATTGTGTACATGGGCGCCATAGACATGGAGCGGCAAAAGCCCAATGTGGCCCGCATGCGGATGCTGGGCGCCGAGGTGCGGCCCGCCACCAGCGGCAGCCAGACGCTGAAAGACGCCACCAACGAGGCCATCCGCGACTGGATTTCGAACCCCACCGACACGCACTACATCATCGGCTCCGTCGTCGGGCCGCACCCGTACCCCGATCTGGTGGCGCGGCTGCAATCGGTCATCAGCGCGGAAATCCGGCGGCAGCTGCGGGAGAAAACCGGCTCGGAGCTGCCCGACTACGTGGTGGCCTGCGTGGGCGGCGGCTCCAACGCGGCCGGCGCGTTCTACCACTTCCTCGACGAGTCCACGGTGCAGCTGGTGGCCGTGGAAGCCGCCGGCCACGGCGTGCATACGGATAAGTCGGCGGCTACTTCGGTGCTGGGCCGGCCGGGCATCATCCACGGCAGCCGCACGCTGCTTATGCAGGACGAGCACGGCCAGATTACCGAGCCGCACTCCATTTCGGCCGGTCTCGACTACCCCGGCATCGGCCCGCTGCACGCCTTCTTGGCCGATTCCAAGCGGGCCCAGTTCCTGAGCATCACCGACGACGAAGCCCTGCAGGCTGCCCAGCTCTGCAGCCGGCTCGAGGGCATCATTCCGGCCCTCGAAACCGCCCACGCCCTGGCCGCCCTCGACCAGCTCCCGCTGAAACCCACCGACGTGGTGGTGCTCAACCTCTCCGGCCGCGGCGACAAAGACCTCGATACCTACCTGCGCGAACTGCACCTGGCCTGAAGCCTTAGGTAAAACGATAGGTCGTTTTGCAGAAAGAACCGGTCTGAAGTATGCTTGACTTCCGGCAAACAACCGCGTGACCGTTCAGAAGTCCGCTAGTGGCTTGCCCGGAATCGTCCCCAAATTCCGTGACATCCGTCTAATCCGTCCGAATCCGTGGTCAATCGATTTGCCGACCTCTTTGCCCGCAAGCCTTCGGGCGTGCTCAACCTCTACATCACGGCGGGCTACCCCAGTTTGCACGACACGGTGCCGCTGCTGAAAACCCTGGCCGAGAGCGGCGCCGACGTGCTCGAAATCGGCGTGCCCTTTTCTGATCCACTGGCCGACGGCCCCGTGATTCAGCAAACCAGCTCCGCTGCCCTGCGCAACGGCATGACGCTGAAGTTGCTGCTGCAGGAATTGCAAGGCATCCGCCAGGTGCTGCCCGACACCCCCTTGCTGCTCATGGGCTACCTGAACCCGGTGCTGCAATACGGCATGGAGGCGTTCTGTCAGCAGACCGCCGCCGCGGGCATCGACGGCGTGATTCTGCCCGACCTGCCGGCCGAAGAATACGCCGCTCTGTATCAGGAAACCTTCCGCCGCCACAACCTGCGCCCGGTTTTCCTCATCACGCCTCAAACCGCCGAAGCCCGCATCCGCCGCCTCGACGAACTGACCGACGATGCCTTTCTCTACTTGGTGTCGGGCCCCGGCCTGACGGGCGGCAACCAAACCGCCGACCACAGCAGCCAGGATGCTTACCTGGCCCGCGTCGAAGCCCTGAACCTGCGCAATCCGCGCCTCGTGGGCTTCGGCATTGCCGATAAAACTTCCTTCGAGCGGGCCTGCCAGCACGCCCACGGCGCCATCATCGGCTCGGCACTGCTGCGCGCCCTCGACGGGGCCGCCGACCCGCACGAAGCCGCCCGGCAATTCGTGCGCAGCATCCGCCAGTAGTCCGCGGCCCGCACCGAGCCGCAAACGCACACCACCACCACATGGCCGCCGTTGGCGGCCGCGCCGACTGGAAAGCCAGCGCCACATCGTATTTCCCCGCCATGATTATTCATCCCCAGCCGAACCTCACCCCCGACGCCCACGCCGCCCTCATCGAGCAGTTGCGGCAGCTGCGCTTCAAGGTGACGCCCGTGCGCACCCAGCACGCCGATTACCTTGTGGCCCTCGGCCCCCCAGACGTGGACCTGCGCCGCATTGCCGCCCTGCCCGGCGTGCGCGACGTGCATCGCGTGTCCGACGACTATAAGCTGGTGAGCCGCAAGTGGCGCGTGCACCCCACCGTGCTCGATCTGGGCGACGACATTCGCCTCGGCGAAGGCAGCCTGAGCATTGTGGCCGGCCCGTGCAGCATCGAAAACGAGGCGCAGATGGAAGCCGTGATGCAGCACCTCGTGCAAAGCGGCGTGCGGCTGATGCGCGGCGGCGTGTTCAAGCCCCGCTCGTCGCCGTACTCGTTCCGCGGCCTCGGCCTGGAGGGTTTGCGCGACTTCTACCGCCTCGCCCGCCAGCACGGCCTGCGCATCGTCACCGAGGTCATGCAGGTGTCGCAGGTAGAGGAGATGGTCGATTTCGTGGACGTGTTTCAGGTGGGGGCCCGCAATACCCAGAACTTCAACCTGCTCGATGCCTTGGGCGGCGTCGACAAGCCGGTGCTGCTCAAGCGCGGTGTGTCGGGCACCATCGACGAGCTGCTGCACTCGGCCGAATACATCTTCTCGGGCGGCAACGAGGACATCATCCTCTGCGAGCGGGGCATCCGGACCTTCGAAACCGCCTCGCGCAACACCCTCGACCTGAACGCGGTGCCCATCCTGAAAGAGAAAACCCACCTGCCCGTCTTCGTCGACCCGTCGCACGGCATCGGCCTGCGCGAGCATGTTGCGCCGCTGGCCCTGGCCGCCGTTATGGCCGGCGCCGACGGCATCCTCTACGAAACCGCCCCCGTGCCCGAGCGCGCCGCCTCCGACGGGCAGCAGACGCTGAACTTCGACGAATCGGCCCGGCTGGTAACGGCTATGCGCCGCACCTACGCCCTGCGCCGCGAGTTGGAAGCCGAACTGGCCTAAGCGTCAGAAAACACGAACCCTACGGCAAAGGCTGAACTGGGCTGAAAACGGTTTGCTCCGTTGCTGCTGCATCGTGGAGCTACAAACAGAAAGGGCTGCGCCGATACGTCACTTCCGTGTTAAGTCAAAAGTATCAGAATGTTGGCTGAAAATTAATTTCGACGGCAACCCCAGTGGTGCATTTGTATTGCTGCGAATGATTCTTATATTTGGCCCTGTCATGCTGAACCAGTCCATTAAGTGCAACTTTACGCTGTACGTCCGCCCCATGAATGGGGACGGAGCCGTGCCGTTGCATATAGGAGGATGAAGCTAAAGCAGCTACCGACCCTGATTCAACCTAGCCCGGCTCCGTACCACGGAGACCGGGCTTTTTTTTGCCCGAATGCCCTTATGGAAGCCCGTCATCTGACCGCCGAAGACCACCTCGTGTGGAAAGTGCTGTTTGACCGCCAAACGGCGTTGCTGCACCGTCGCGCTGCTGCGCCCTTCATCAAAGGGCTGCAACAGCTGGGGTTGACCCGCGAGGCGGCCCCCAGCCTCGAAGAGCTCGACCAGCGCCTGCACCGCCTCACCGGCTGGAACATCGTGCCCGCGCCCGGCCGCATCGACGACCGCACGTTTCTGGGTTTGCTGGCCGAGCGCAAGATGCCCGTCACCCGCTGGATTCGGCCCATGCGGCACTTCGACTACCTCTCGGGGCCCGACCTCTTCCACGATGCCTTCGGCCACTTGCCCTTGCTGACCGACCCGCACTGGGCGGCCTGGATGGAGCACTTCGGCCACATGGCCCGCCACCACCTGGCCGATGCGCAAGCCGTGGAGCAGCTGGTGCGCCTGTTCTGGCACACCGCCGAGTTTGGCCTGGTGCGCGAGGGGGAACACCTGCGCGTGTACGGCGCCGGTTTGCTGTCGTCGGCGGCCGAGCTGCACCACTGCCTCAGCGACGACGCGGTGCACACGCCTTTCGCAATGGAAGCAACGCTGGAAGCCTCGATCATCCGCGACGGGTTCCAGGCTTCGTACTTCGTGCTGCCCAGCTGGGAACACCTCTCCGACGCCACGGCCGAGCTGGCCGTGCGCCTGGCCGTGGTGCCGTGGCCGGCAGTGGCGCAGTAACGGCAGACGATGCAAGAGGCAGCCGCTAACAGGAGAAGCCAATGTTTGGAAAGGCAAAAACGCCCCTTCACCGCGTGGTGAAGGGGCGTTTTTGCCAGGGAACGAAGGATCAGTTAGTTTACAATGGTGACCTTGCGGGTCATGGTTTCGGCCCCAGCCATTACCCGAAGGGTATACACGCCAGCGGCGGCTCCGTGCGCAGTGACCAGCCCATTTACCTGCCCCCGCACAACCGGTAGTACTTCTGAGGCTACCACTTGGCCCAAGGAATTCAGCAACTGCACCGTTGCCACAGCGGCACGGACGTTATCGAGGCTGACGTGCAATCGGCCCTGGGTCATCGGATTGGGGTACACACCCAGAAGGCTGACCGATTTGGCAGAGGTAGCAGTGGCTACCGAGGAACGCAGCTGTAACAGGAAACGAGCTGCTGCGCCCGTTCCCGTTGTTTCAGTAAAAGTGTAGGTCGAATTGGCCAATAAATCCTGCTGCTGGCCGGTTTGCAGGTCTTGCAACTTCACCTCGGCCCCGGCCGGAAAGTGCAGCAGCGAAGCCGAAAGGGAATACGTGCCGGCCTGGGGCACACGCACCACCAGTGGCACCGCCAGCGAAGTGGCGCTCAAGGCGGGAAGGCCGTTGATAGACAGCGCATCGTTGCCAGCCTGCGTATAGAGTCCAGCCTGGGTGCTGATTACTTTCCACGCATCAAAGCGGGCATCGGCAGCCGGGGTTGCACCGGCTTCGCAGTACACATAGGTCACGTCGAAGGGAGTGGCGGCGCCGGCGGCAGAGAGGTCCAACTGAAGTTGGGGACGGGTATCGGTGCCAGAGCGGTAGAAGGCCGGATTGGCGTAAGACTGCATGCGCACACTCTCGTCGAGCAACAAGGATTTGCCCGGAGCCAGCGCCCGAACAAAGAAGCCCTGCATGGCTGGCACGACCGACCCGGAGCCCACGCCGTTCACGAAACTCGTGTAGGTGCCCGCGTAAGGCCCGCTCGAACGGTACATGTACAGGGCTGTTCCCACTCCGCTTGGCACGGCTACCTGATTCCAGTCGATGGGGGCAGGGTAGGGGTTGCCCACCAAGTTCCAGCCATTGCCGGAGCCGGAGTAGTTCAGCGGAATGGTAACGGGGCCGGCGTTGACGGGGCCGGTCAAGGCCACGGTTGCCGAAGCCGGCAGGTTGACGGTGTAGCCCTTGCCTGCGCCCATGGTGCCGGTAGGCACTTGCCAGCCCAGGTCGAAGTCGGTGGCGGTGTTGGGCCGGCCTTCGATGTACTCAAAAATGTTTGGAAATGGCTGTACGGTGCTGGGGTTGGAACTCGTATTGTAGGCTTGGTTAAGCACGGGCGTGAAGCCATTCGTGGCCAAGCCACTGAGGGCAGCTCCCACTACCGGGCTCGAAAAATGGCGGTAGCCGGTACCCGGATTTAGACTAGCGGTAATAGCGCGCTGCATGGTAACGTTGCCCGTGATACCGCCGCCACGGTTTACCACCATTGCGGAGTTGCTGGCATCCGAAGCCAAGACCAGTGGCTGCCCGTCGGTTTGGAGGCCTCCTCCGAGCGTGAGCATGCGGTGGACGGTGAGCGGCGTTGTTAGAACTACGCCAGCCGGACCTACTTCCAGGTTGTGCGCCTCAAACGCCGAGCCTCTCAGCTCTTGCGCCGCTGTTCCCTGCATGCGCAAAGTGCCGAGCAGATTCAGGGTGCCGTTGTTGGTGACCGTACCGGTTGCGGTTAGGGTGCCGGTTGAAGCCAGCGTTAGCGTTGCGCCCGGTGCCACCGTTATACTGCTGCCGTTCAGCGTGCCGGTGACTTGAGCATAGTTAGGAGTGCCGGCCGGAAAAACGAGGTTGTCGGTAGCGGCGGGCAGTACGTTGTTGCTCCAGTTTGTGGCTACACCCGATGCCGTCGACGTCAGACCCGTCCAGATGCCGTTGGGCAAGGCTGCAGCGGTGCCCAGGTAGCGAGCTACAATAAACTGTTTGGTGGTGGAGCCGGCAGGGGTGGTATAGCCTGCAACCACAATTTTCCCATCGGCCTGGATATCCAGCCCGTTGATGACATCTTCGCTGTCGTTGCCAATGTCGGTTACGGAAATACCGTTTGTACCAAAGCCAGGGTCCGGTGAGCCATCGGACTGCAACCGCACCAGCACAAAATCATTGTTTGAGGTGGCGGTTTTGGCAGCGCCGACGGCTACGATTTTGCCATCGGATTGTACCTGAACCTTATTCAGAACGGCAAGGCTACCAATCGTCAAATCCACAATTCCCTGATTGCCAAAGGACGCATCCAGGGTCGCATCCGAATTCATTCGCAGGATCATGGCCTTGCCCCGGCGGCTTCCCACAACCACAAGTTTGCCGTCGGGTTGAGCCGCAATGCCTTGGGCAGTGATACCCGCAGAACGGTTGATGTCCAAACAAAACGCTAACCCAAAGCCGCGCGGACCAAAACCAGAATCGTGTGAGCCGTCGGGCAGCGCCTGGCTGAGCAGAAAGTCGTAGGTGCATTGGCCCACGGCCATGCTCTTCCCATTGGGCAGCCGGGCTATATCGGTAAAGTAGTGGGGAACATTCGTGACGAAGTTGAGCTGGCTAGTGCTGACACCGTACTGCGCTACATCGTCGCCGCTGGCCGAGAAGGTATGAACGACGTTGTTGTTGAAATTGGCAGCCAGGCTGTGCCGGTCGCCGGCCACGGTGATGCTGCCATCGGGATTCACTATGCTCCCGTACCATATGCCTCCTAAGTTGCCCAAGCCTGGGTAAATAACTTTGCGGTAACCCGTGCGGGCGGCCCCCTGACCTGTCATTTCGCCAAACCCGGTATCAAAACTGCCGTCGGGGTTGTGGCGCGCCACATAGCCAGGGCCGCCAGCGGAGCCACTCACCACGTACTTGCCATCGGGCTGAACGGCTAGGCCACTGCCTACAAACAGGTTGGCCGACCCACCCGAAGAAACAGCCCCCAGACCCGCCGTCCCAAACAGGGAATCAGTCGTCCCATCGGCCAAGAGCCGGGTCAGAATTATACCGTTTGATTGGTCGCCCACGACCACGAGCCTGCCGTCAGCCTGTTGTTTTACCCCGCGCGCCTGCATGCTCACGCCGCTCAGGCCGAAAGTGGGCAACACCTTTCCGCCTGAGCCGAACCCTGCGTCCAAGCTGCCGGCTTGTTGGGCTACGGTAGGTAAGGCGTGTAACGCTGATGCAAAGACAGCTAGAGTAAACAAGTTGCGCATAAATGGAGGCTGAAAAATGAAATGATTATTTTGCGTGAATGTATGGTTTTTTTTATTTGTGTCCAAGCCTTGGTAGGCAAGGAAAAGCCCTGCCCAGAGACCTGAAAGCGCGCATCTGGCGTAGACAAGCAACATTTGAGGTGTAGCGCGCTACCTGTGGTCAATACAGTTTCCAGACGCGCCGAAAACATGTCAAAGCCACCTATACTCACGGGGGATTGACTTGGGATGGTGCTCAGAAGGCGACTATTTCCACTGGATAAGAAAACAATGCAGCGGCAAGCAGAGCTGGTTAATACAACCACCCGAGCCGCCGGTACACAAAGTGCAGGAGCCACAACGGGCCGATGAGCAGAAACTGCAGGTCTTTCAGAAACGACGGTTTCTTGCCTTCCACCTCGTGCCCCCAGAACTGCCCAACCCACGCCAGCACAAAAATGATGAGGCACACAGCCCACAGCGGCAGCGTGGCTTGGGCATCCACCACGCGCAGGGCTGCCGCCATCAGCACCCACACTACTACCATGCCCACCGACAGCCGGGCCGACAGGCGCAGGTAGTACGCCACGGCCAGCACCATCACCAGCGTGGCCAGGTTCAGCCACGGACTGAGGCGGTGCAGGGCCGCTGGCATGGGCACCGACCACAGCAGCCCCAACAGCGAAAACATGATGAGGGGCACGCATATCCAGTGCACCAGTTTGTTGGTGGGGTTTTGGTGGCTTTCGCCGTATTCGGCGAGCAGCGCGGCGAGCAGTGCGTTAGGCATAGCGGGTGGGGAAAGCAGGAAAAGCTACTGAAAAACGCTGCCACATGCAATGCAGCACCTACTGTACTTGCACCACCGCGGCATAAGTCGGGCTAGAAAGTCTTGCCCGAGAGCAAAAGAAAAGCGCCGGCATTTGCCGGCGCTTGAGCTATATGGGCAAGCAGAAGCTAGACTTTGGCTTCGCGCTTGAAGTTTTTGCGCAGGTACGCCAGCGACACCGCGTGCGCATAGGCTGCGAATTGCGGGCTGTATTTGGGGTTCGATGGGTTGGCAAAAGCGTGGTCGGCGTCGTAGCTCTTCACTGTCAGGGGCTTTTTGGCGGCGGCCATATCCTTCTGAAACTGGGCCACCACCTCGGGGCTACTCCACTTGTCCTGGGAGGCGAAGATGCCCAGCACGTCGGAGTTCAGGGTTTTGAGGCGGGCCACGTCATTCTCGGGCATGCAGTAGTACATCACGCAGCCCACTGTTTGCTTGCCGCCCAGCAGGGCCGCTTGCAACGACCAGCCCCCGCCGAAGCACCAGCCCACCGTGGCAAATCGGGCCTTCGGCCCAGCGTAAGTCATGGTACTTTTCAGAATGCGCTGCGCCCGGTCGGTTTTCACTGCTTGCATCAGTTTGCCGGCTTCTTCGGGCGTGGTAGCCACCTGGCCGTCGTACAAATCCACGGCAATGACGTTGACACCGGTCAGTTCACTGGTGTAGGTGGCGGCTTCTTTTTTGATGTAGTCGTTCAGGCCCCACCACTCGTGAATCACTAGCAGGTATTTGTCCGATGGGGTGGCGCTTTTCATCTCGAAGCCACACCCTGTTTTGCCGTCCGACGTCCTGAATTCAATGGCGTTGCCGGTGCCTTGGTACGAGTAGGGCAGGGGCGCGTCATGGCCGCCGGAAAAACCCTCGTTGGCAGCCAGCATGGCAAAGGCCTCGGTGGCCGCCGGGCGGGCGCAACAGGAAAGGCTAGCTTTTTGAGCAAACGCGGCACTGCTGCTCAGCACGGCTGCCAGCAACAGGAAAAGGCGCTTTGTGGGGCGTGAAGGTTGAAATGCGGGACTGGAAGCGGTACTCCAAGTATTTTGTTTAGGCACGAGGACACTACGCTTGCGCTGCCTGGGGGCCTGGAATACCAGTGTCCACTTGTGCGCCCAGCTCCGTGAGCAGGGCGTACAAACCCACGTAGGTGCGGTTCAGGTAGATAAAGTGCCGGGAGCCACGCGGTTCGCGCTGGCGCCGCAGCTCCGGGTCCTGCATCAGTTCGTCGCCGAGGGCATACAACTGCTGCAAATAAGCCGCGTCGCCAAAATCGAATGTGGCTTGCCAAAACGGCTGCGCCACCAATGCCAACGACGCTTTGATGGTGCGCAGGTACAGGTTGCGTTGGGCCGGTGCGTCGGCCGAGCGCAGCACTTCCAACTCCGTGAGCAGTTTTTCCAGGCGCGCTTCGTCGTCGAGGATGCCGGGAACCAACAAGGCTAGGAAGCGCTGCTGAAACGCGGCCGGAATTTCTTTCACGCAGCCGAAATCGAGCACCCCGACGGTGCCGCCGTCGGTGGCTTGCAGCAGGAAGTTGCCGGGGTGCGGGTCGGCGTGCACCTGCCGCAGCGTATGAATCTGATACGTGTAGAAGTCCCAAAGCGCCTGCCCGAGCTGGTTGCGCACGGCCTGGCTGGGCGCGGTGGCCAGAAACTCCTTCAGGTGCAGACCCGGCAGCCAATCCATGGTGAGGATGCGCGCCGCCGATAGTTCGGCGTGGTAATGCGGAAACTGCAGGTGGGGCATGTGCCGACACCGAGCCGCAATTTCCTGGCCTCGCCGCAACTCCAGGGCGTAGTCGGTTTCTTCGAGCAGGCGCGTTTCCACTTCTTCCAGGTAGGGCCGCACCTGCGCCTCGTCGAGGCCGAGTACGCGCAGGGCCACGGGCTTCACCATCCGAATGTCGGAGCGGATGCTGTCGGCCACGCCGGGGTACTGCACTTTCACGGCCAGCGGCAGGCCGTTGCGCCGCGCCCGGTGCACCTGCCCAATGCTGGCCGCCTGCCGGGCCTGCGGCTCAAACTCGTCGAACAGCTCGAAGGGCGACTTGCCAAAGGCGTCGCGGAACGCCTTGACGACCAGCGGGCCCGACAACGGCGGCGTTTGGTACTGGGCTTGGGCGAACTGCTCGGCATACGCCGGCGGCAGCAGGTTTTTCTCCATGGCCAGCATCTGAGCCACCTTCAGCACCGAGCCTTTCATTTCGCTCAGGGCGCCGTACAGCTCGGCCGCATTGGCGGCGTGCAGGTCTGCGGAGCTGCTTTCGGCCCCCACCGAGCGGCGGGCGTAGTGCTTCACGTAGTTGGCGCCTACTTTCAGCCCGGTTTTGGCGAAGCGCGCCGCCCGTGCCACTTTGGTGGTGGGCAGCGACACCAGCGGGGACGTAGCTTCTGGCGTCGGCTCCGGGGCAGGGCCGCCTTGGGGTTCGTCGGGCATCAGCGGCGGCTTTGGAACAGGAAACGGGCTAGGTCCAGGGCCGAGTCGAGCGTGTTCGGCCCCACAAGGTCGAAGCTCAGCCGCACGGCTTTTTCCACGGCGGCGTCGGTGCGCTCGAAGTTCAGGCTGTCGTCTTTTGCAAAATACCCGAGCACGAACAGCGCCTGTTGCCAGAAAGCCCGCGGATACTGCTCCTGTACCACCGGGCGACTGGCCACTTCTTCGGTGCGGCGGGCCTCGCGCAATAAGTCGCCCACAAAGGCCTCAAAACCTTGCCGAAAGTCGTCGAGCACGCGCGGGGTGAGGCCGGGCATGCGGTGCAGGGAACGGCGCAACGACCCTAGTGCGTAGCTGCGGTTGTGCTTGAGAATTTCGAGTAGCGTGAAGTAGAAACCCAGCAGCTTTTCGCGGGCGCTGTATTGCTCCCAAACCGGCTCGGCAGTGGCCCGTTCGCGCGCCTCCCGTCCAAAGTCGGCCCAGATTTCCCGGTCGATGGCGTCGAAGCTGGCATAGTGGCGGTAGAACTCGGCTTCGGGCAGGCCCAGCTTTTGGGTGAGCTTGAACACCGACGCGGGCGGCGCGTTTTTGCGCAGTACGTAGTCAAGGTACGCCTGCTTAATGCGGTCTTTCTCCATGGTTTATCCAAAACCAGCGGCAACGGGGTTTGGTTGTGTTTGGCCAGGCGCACGTCGGATTGGCCTAGCCAAATGAATAATTTATATAAGCACTATACGGCTGTATTTGGATGATGCTGTTTAAATATTGTAGGTTTAGGTGTTTTTTCTCATCCATTTCCATGAGTCGCACCCTACCTTCTTTAATTCTGATCCTTACCGCTTGGCTGGTGGGCTTGGGACATGCTACCCAAGCCCAGACGGCTAATGCAAGCATCAATGGCACAGTGGGAACCGAAGACAAGCTGGCCCTGTCGGGGGTGTCGATAACAGTGGCGCACTTGCCCTCGGGGGCCCGGCAAGCGGTACTCACCGATGCCAACGGAAGCTTTGCCATTAAAAATCTGCTGATAGGAGGCCCGTACGTGGTGCAGGTCAGCCAGCCCGGCTACAAGATGCAGTTCGTCAACGATGTGTTCCTGTCCGCCGACAAGCCTTCCACGTTCGCGTTTGTGCTGCGGAGGCCCGAAGCCGTTGCTACGACCAAAACTCATTCCGGCCGGGCCAAGTCGTCGTTCGCGCCATTGCGTGGAGGAGCTTCCCGGCCCCTCGTGGCTTCTGCTCCTGCGGTAGTCCCGGCTACGGCAACCGCCTCCACAGCGCCGGCTCCCGCTCCCGCACCGGAAAAACGCGCAGCCGCTGCTCCCGCCGAAACGGTTGCTGCACCAAGCGCGGTGGCCAGCAAGCCCGAAGCAACTGCCTCGGCACCGGCGCCTCGGGCCCGCCGCCCCTATACGCCTCGCAAGCCCACCAAAGGCAATGCGCCCGCGGTAAGCGGCCATTATGACGCCAAGAGCGGCAATTACATTTACGATACGGGGGCGCCAACAACCATCAAGTTGGCCAGCGGAGGCGTAATTGAGGGCGTAGGAGTTAACTCCACCGAGAACCTGCTGCACCGCTTCATCACCGATGCACAAGCGAAAGTGGACACTGCCGACCTGACCCAGGGCTGGATCAACTTCGACCGTGTGTACTTCGATGCCGGCAAGGCCACGCTCACCAAAGAGTCTGTGGGACAGCTGCGCAACATTGCGGCCATCATGCGGGCGTACCCCGCCACACGCATCAAGATTGGCGGCTACAGCGACAGCACCGGTACCTATAAAGTCAACAAGCTCCTGAGCGACGCCCGCGCGCAAGCGGCGTGGGCCACGCTAGTGGAAATGGGCGTAAGCCCGCGCCGCATGGACGCCCGGGGCTACGGCCCGCGCTACGGCATTGCGCCCAACACCACCGAGGAAGGCCGCGCCATGAACCGCCGTCTGAGCGTGAAAGTTCTTGCTAAATAGCCGCGCATCAGGCAGCCCTTTGGCTTATGGCCGGGCTGCTGGATTCGAGTAGGTTGGGTGGCATGTCTGGGGGCGTTTGTGTATATTCGGGAAGCACCAACTTCCTGACCGCCATGACTCTTTCCCCGCGCTCCTCGAATCAGTCGGTACAGAACCTCCCCGCTGCGGCTCCCCGCCCAGTTCCACTGGTCAACGGGCGGCCATCGGCTCCGGCCAAATCCGCCTCGGCACCCGTTGCAGCGCCCAACAACGAAGAAGAGCAGCGGAATTTCATGGCCACGTGCTGCGGGTACGAGGCTTTCGGCTCGATCTTCTAGCTGCTTCACGCTGCACCATCAACAAGCCCCGTCCGAAACGATGGGGCTTTTTTGTACCGGACCACCAAACCATTGATTACCGATGGCCGGCCGTTTGGTAGGCTTGGCGAAAAGTGTCGATGGCGCGCTGACGAGCGGCTTTGTGCTCAACCAGGGGGGTGGAGTAAGTTGATGTGCCAAACTCGGGCACCCAACGGTGTACATATTCCAACTCGGGGTCGTAGCTGCGGAGTTGGCTAGCCGGCGAGTACACCCGAAACCACGGCGCTGCCACCACGCCGGTACCGGCCACCCACTGCCAGTTGCCCACGTTCAAGGCAAGGTCGTAGTCGAGCAGTTTGTCGGCAAAATACCGTTCGCCCAGCCGCCAGTCGATAAGCAGGTGCTTGATGAGGAAGCTAGCCACTGCAATGCGGGCGCGGTTGTGCAGGAAACCGGTTTGGTTTAGCTCTCGCATGCCCGCATCGACCAGCGGATAGCCCGTTTGGCCGGCACACCAGCGCTGAAATTCGGTTTCGTCGTTGCGGTAAGGTACCTCGCGCAGGCGCGGCTCATAGCTTTCGTAAGCTGTAAAAGGATAATGCCAGAGCAGCATCATAAAATAGTCACGCCACACCAACTCGGCCAGCAGCTTGGGGTTGAGCGTTTGGGCCTGGTGCATCAACTCGCGCACGCTCAGGGTGCCGAACCGCAGGTGCACCGAGCGGCGCGTGCTGCTGTTTACCAGGCCGGGAAAGTCGCGCGTTTCGTGGTAGCGGCGCACGAGGTCGTCGGTGGGCAGTTCGGCAGCCGGCACGTATTGCTCCAGCCGTTCGAAACCCATGTCAGCAAGTGTGGGCCTGGGCACCGCATCGAGGAGGCGAACCAGCCTTGCGGGGGCAAATAACTCGGCCGACGGATACGGGTGCAGCAAGTCCGGCCGCAGTGCCGCCAGCCAAGCCGTGCGGTAGGGCCCGAAACTGCGGTGCGGCTTTCCCGATTGCGTAAGGATTTCGTTTTTCGCGAAAATGACTTGGTCTTTCAAAAGGGTTAAGGCCACGCCATGCTCTTCCAGCAACTCTGCCACGGCTGTATCGCGCCGAAGGGCGTAGGGTTCGTAGTCCTCGTTGGCGAATACGGCCCCTATATCGTACTGCCGCAGCAACTGCTGAAAAACCTCCGCGGGCTTGCCATAACGAGCCAGAAACGTGCCGCCCGCCGCCTCCGTCTGCCCAGCCAACCGCTCCACCTCGTCGTAAATGAACGTAAGGCGGGCGTCCTGCGGGCGGGGAATGTGGTCCAGGATGTCGGTGTCGTAAATAAAGAGCGGCACCACGGGCAGGCCGCTTTGCAAAGCGGCGGCAAGGCCGGCATTGTCGTGCCGACGCAAGTCGCGCCGGTGCCAAAACAAGGCTACTTTCATTGGGAAGCGGTTATGATTCGGCTTATTTTAAAGTAGAATAGCCGCCATCGACGCGGATAACCTGCCCGGTAATGAAGCTGGCCGCGTCGGAGAGCAGAAACGCGGCGGTTTCGCCCAGGTCCAGCGGCTGGCCCACGCGCTGCAACGGGTGCCGTTTGGCGCCGGCTTCCTGCTTGTCGGGAGTGTTGAGCAGCGGGGCTGCCAGCGGCGTGTCGGTGAGGGTAGGGGCCAGGGCGTTGACGCGAATGCCGCTGCCGGCGTACTCGGCGGCCAACGAACGAGTCAGGCCCTCGAGGGCCGCTTTGGCCGTGGCAATGCTGGCATGGAAGGGCATGCCGTTGTAGGCCGCTACCGTGCTGAACAGCACCACCGACGCCCCACTGGCTTTTTTCAGCCGCTTCATCGCGGCCTGCAACACCTGCACGGCGCCCACCACGTTCAACTCAAAATCCTGCCGAAACTGCTCGGGTGACAGCCGCTCGAAGGGCCGCAGCACAATGGAGCCGGGGCAATACACCACGCCGTGCAGCGTTTCAGGCAGCACGTCGAGGGCCGGACCAAGCGGCTGGGTAACGTCCAACGTCAAGTGCTTGGTGCCCAGCGCCGCCAGCTCTTCCGATACGTGGCGCGAGGCAGTGACGAGCGTGGCGCCGCGGGCCAGTAGAAGGGTGGTGGTAGCCAGGCCAATGCCCGACGAGGCACCGACAACAAGAATGGTTTTGCCGGAAAAGTCCATGCGGTGCAGGTGAGGTGCCAAATGGCTTTACAACTGAGCCGCTTGCGGAAGGTTTGGCGGTGCTGGCCGCGGGGAGCCGTAATTTGCGGGCCGGCGGAGTGCCGGGGCCCTGGCCACCGCGCCCAGCCGAGTCGGTCCAACGCGTCGTCGAGTGCTCTTCAATTCCTTCGAGTTCCTGCTCTTTTTTCCGGTCGTCACGCTGCTGTACTTCGGCCTGCCGCACCGGCTGCGGTGGGCGTTGCTGCTGCTGGCCAGCTGCTGGTTCTACATGTTCTTCCGGCCGGTCTACATCCTCATCCTGTTCTTCACCATCGTTGTCGATTACCTCGCCGGGCTGGGCATCGAACAGGCTACCACGCCGCAGCGGCGCAAACTGTTGCTGATCCTGAGCCTGGTAGCCAATGTGGGCGTACTGGCGGTGTTCAAGTATTTCAACTTTCTCAACGACAACCTCACGGCCCTCACGAACACACTGGGCTACCACAACCCGGTGCCCTACCTGTCGATTTTGCTGCCCATTGGCCTCTCGTTTCACACGTTTCAGGCCATGAGCTATACCATCGAAGTGTACCGCGGCCACCAGCGGGCCGAGCGCCACCTCGGCCTATACGCGCTCTACGTGATGTTTTATCCGCAGCTGGTGGCCGGCCCCATCGAGCGGCCCCAAAACGTACTGCACCAGTTCCGGGAACGGCACACCTTCGACTACGCCCGTGTGGCGGGCGGCCTGAAGCTGATGGCCTGGGGCTTATTCAAGAAGGTAGTGGTAGCCGACCGCCTCGCCCTGCTCGTCAATCAGGTGTACAACCAGCCCACCGACTACCAAGGCCTGCCGTTGGTGCTGGCCACGGTGCTGTTCGCCTTTCAGATCTACGGCGACTTCTCTGGCTATTCCGACATGGCCCTGGGCTCGGCGCAGGTCATGGGCTTCCGGCTCATGCGCAACTTCGAGCGGCCCTACGCGGCGGCCTCCATTCGCGAGTTCTGGAGCCGCTGGCACATTTCCCTCTCCACCTGGTTCCGCGACTACCTCTACATTCCGCTGGGCGGCAGCCGCCACGGCCGCGGGCGCTGGTACCGCAACGTGCTGGTGGTGTTCCTGGTGAGCGGCCTCTGGCACGGCGCCAGCTGGACGTTCATCATCTGGGGCGCGCTGCACGGCTTCTACCAGGTGTTTGGCCTGGCCACCACCGCACTCCGCCACCGCTTGGCCACTGCCACCGGCCTAGCGCGGGTGCCCGCCCTGCGGCGGGCTTTGGGCGTCGGCGTCACGTTCGGTTTGGTGAGTTTGGCCTGGGTGTTTTTCCGGGCTAATTCGGTAACCGACGCCATTTACATTGTTGAGCACCTGTTTAGCGGCTGGGGCCAAAGTATAGCGGCCCTATTGCACCCCGCCACCGGCCACCGCGCCCATTGGCTTTACCTCGACCAACCGCCCGCGCAGTTGTGGCTGGCCTTGGGTTGCCTGGGCGTCATGCTCGCGGTAGAAGCCGCCCAGGGTTTCGGCCGCCTCGGGGCCTTGGTGCAGGCGCGGCCGGTGCCCGTGCGCTGGTCGTTGTATGTGGGGCTGCTGCTGGCCATTGTGTTGCTGGGCGTGTTCAATTCCAGCCAGTTCATCTACTTCCAATTTTAGCTATGGGCCGGCTGCTCCTCAACTGTGCGCTGCTGCTGGCTTTGGTGCTGGGCGTGCTCTACGCCCTGGCGCCGCGCATTCAGGCCGGCCGGGTCGATTCGTTTTACCGCCGTTTCACCACCGCGCCGTCCCGTTCGCTCATTCTCGGGTCGTCGCGGGCAGCGCAGGGCTTGCAGCCGCGGGTGCTGGAGCCGGCGTTGCTGCAAGGCGGGCGCTACGAGGGGCCGCTGCGCAACTTCGCCTTCACCGTCATGCACTCGCCCTACGGCCCGGCGTACCTGGCGCAGGTGAAGAAAAAGCTGCGGCCCGATACCCGCCACGGCCTGTTTCTGCTGGCCGTCGACCCGTGGGTGCTGGCCGTCGATTCGGCGGAGCGCCACGACCAGCGCCTGCGCGAAACCCAGTCGTTTATCGGCAAGCTGAACTTCGTCTCCCTCAACCCCAACCTGGAGTACCTGCTGCGCTTCTGGAACCACCCGCTCTACCAAGCCTTCGACCTGCCCGACGAACAGCTGCACCTGCACGCCGACGGGTGGCTGGAAGTCGACGTGCCGCTCGACTCGCTCACGGTTCAAGGGCGCATCCGCAGCAAGCTGCTCTCATACCGCCACATGGCCCGCACCTACACCTTATCCGACGAGCGGGTGCGGGCGCTGGCCGAAACCATTGCCTACCTGCAAGGCCACGGGCAAGTGGTGCTGGTGCGGCTGCCGGTGTCGGCGGGCATGCGGGAACTGGAGCTGCGCCGCTGGCCGCGGTTCGATGCCGTTCTGGGCCGCTTGGCCGCCCGCCAGCACGTGCCCTACCTCAACTATATCAACCGTACCGCCTACCCAACCTCCGACGGCAACCACCTGCAGCCCGAAGCCGGTCGGCGCTTGTCGCGGCAGGTGGCCTTGGATATTCTGCAGGAATTGTGAGTGCGGCAAGCCACGCAATACAAACGTTTCCGGAGGGATTATGTGTTTGATTGTCAAGGGTATTCAATTGGTATAATGGCTTAGTGTTACTGGAAGATGTGGTTTAAGGCGAAAATGTAGTCGGCATGCCTACTATTTCGGCAGCGCCGATACCCTGTTTTGCGTAGCTTCGGGCCAAATCCCGTTCCCCTCCCCACATTCCATTACCCCGAGCCATGAACATCCGCAAACTGCTCGTTGCCAACCGCGGCGAAATTGCGATTCGCGTCCTCCGCGCTGCCTCCGAGCTGGGCATTTCCACCGTAGCTATCTACACCTACGAGGACCGCTACTCGCTGCACCGCTACAAAGCTGATGAGGCCTACCAGGTCGGCCGCGACGAGGATCCGCTCAAGCCCTACCTCGACATCGAGGAGATTTTGCGGGTGGCCAAAGACAACGGCGCCGACGCCATTCACCCCGGCTACGGTTTCCTGTCGGAAAACGCGACGCTGGCCCGCCGCTGCGGCGAAGAGGGCATCATCTTCGTAGGGCCGCGGCCCGAGGTGATGGAAGCCCTGGGCGACAAAGTGGCCGCCAAGCGCGTGGCCGTGGAGTGCCAGGTGCCCATCATCCAAAGCAGCGAGCAAGACCTGACCAGCTTTGAAGTGGCCCGCGACGAGGCGCACCGCATCGGTTACCCCGTAATGCTGAAGGCTGCCGCGGGCGGCGGCGGGCGCGGCATGCGCGTCATCCGCGACGACGAGCAGCTGGAAAAAGGCTTTTTCGAGGCCCGCAACGAGGCGCTGAAAGCGTTCGGCGACGAGACGGTGTTTTTGGAAAAGTTTGTGGAGCGGCCCAAGCACATCGAGGTGCAGATTGTGGCCGATAACCACGGCAACTTGGTGCACCTCTACGAACGGGACTGCTCCGTGCAGCGGCGCTTTCAGAAAGTAGTGGAAGTGGCGCCGGCGCTGGATTTGCCCAACCACCAGCGGCATTTGCTTTACGAGTACGCTCTGCGCATTTGCCGCGCGGTGGGCTACAACAACGTGGGTACCGTCGAGTTCCTGGTGAACCCCGAACAGGACCGGATTTACTTCATCGAGGTGAACCCGCGCATCCAGGTTGAGCACACCGTTACGGAGATGATAACGGGTGTCGACCTGATCAAGAGCCAGCTCTACATTGCGGCGGGCTACCGGCTGAGCGACCCGGAAATCGGGCTGGGCTCCGACCAGAAACCGCTCAAGATCGGCTACGCCATTCAGTGCCGCATCACCACCGAGGACCCCGAAAACGACTTCAAGCCCGACTACGGCACTATTGTGGCCTACCGCTCGGCCGGCGGTTTCGGCATCCGCCTCGACCAAGGCTCGGTGTACCAAGGCGTCAAGATTTCGCCGTTTTTCGATTCGTTGCTGGTCAAGATTTCGGCCCACGCGCCCACGCTCGAAGGCGCGGCCCAGAAGATGCTCCGCACGCTGGAGGAATTCCGCATCCGGGGCGTGCGCACCAACATTCAGTTCGTGCACAACATCGTGGCGCACCCGGTATTCCAGGCCGGCCACGCCAACGTCGACTTCATCAAGGACCACGCCGAGCTGTTCAAGTTTAAGGTGCAGCAAGACCGCGGCACCCGCGTGCTGGGTTTCCTGGGCGACGTGATTGTGAACGGCAACCCCGACGTGAAAGGCCTCGTGGACCCCAAGCGCGAACTGCCCAAACCCGTGCTGCCGTTGGCCGACATGACCCAGCTGCCTGCGCCCGGCACCAAGCAGAAGCTCACCGAACTTGGCCCCGAAGGCTTTGCCCAGTGGCTGCGCGCCGAGAAGCAGATTCACTACACCGACACCACGCTGCGCGACGCCCACCAGAGCCTGCTGGCCACCCGCATGCGCACCTTCGACATGCTGAAAGTGGCCGACCGCTACGCCCGCATGCACCCGCAAACGTTCAGCCTGGAGTGCTGGGGCGGCGCCACCTTCGACGTAGCCTTGCGCTTCCTGCACGAAGACCCCTGGGAGCGGCTGGCCAAGCTGCGCGCTGCCGTGCCCAATATTTTGCTCCAGATGCTCATCCGCGGGGCCAACGGCGTGGGCTACAAGGCCTACCCCGACAACCTCACCGAGCGGTTCGTGGAGCAGGCCTGGGAAACCGGCATCGACGTGTTTCGCATCTTCGACTCGCTGAACTGGATGCCCGGCATGGAGTCGTGCATCAACTTCGTGCGCAAGAAAACCAAGGGTTTGGCCGAAGCCGCCATTTGCTATACCGGCGACATTCTGGACCCCAAGCGCAACCAGAAATACAACCTCGACTACTACCTGCGCCTGGCCAAGCAGATCGAAGATGCCGGTGCCCACATCCTCTGCATCAAAGACATGGCCGGGCTGCTGAAGCCCTACGCGGCCACCGAGCTGGTAACGGCCCTGCGCGATACCGTGAAGCTGCCGATTCACCTGCACACCCACGATACATCGTCCTTGCAACCTGCTACTTACCTGAAGGCAGTGGAAGCGGGAGTTGATGTTATCGACGTGGCCCTAGGGTCGTTGTCGGGCCTCACGTCGCAGCCCAATTTCAACTCCATTGTGGAGATGCTGCGGGGCACCGAGCGGCACCGCGAGTACAACCAGGAGTCGCTCAACGACTTCTCGAACTACTTCGAAACCGTTCGCGACTACTACTACCCGTTCGAGTCGGGACTGAAGGCAGGTACCTCGCAGGTGTTCCAGCACGAGATTCCCGGCGGGCAGTATTCCAACCTGCGGCCCCAGGCGGCCTCGCTCGGGCTGCTCGATAAGTTTGAGGACATCAAGAAAACCTTCGCCGATGTCAATCAGCTGTTCGGCGACATTGTGAAGGTGACGCCGTCGTCGAAAGTGGTGGGCGACATGGCCCTTTACCTGGTGTCGAACAACCTTACCACGCAGGACGTGCTGGAGCGGGGCGAGCAGCTGAGCTTCCCCGAATCGGTGCGCGAGCTGCTGCGCGGCGACATTGGGCAGCCCGAAGGCGGCTGGCCGGCCGAGGTGCAGCGCGCGGTGCTCAAGGACGAAAAGCCCTTTACTGACCGGCCCAACGAGCACCTCAAGCCCATCGACTTCAAGAAAGAGTGGAAGGCCTTTGAGGCGAAATTTGGCGCCGGCGTCAAGTTCACCGACCTGCTGTCGTACCTGCTCTACCCCAAGGTATTTGAGCAATACTGGGCGCACCAGCAGCAATTCGGCGACGTATCGGTGGTGCCCACGCGGGTGTTTTTCTACGGCCTGCGTCCTGGCGAGGAAACCATCATCGACATAGCCCGCGGCAAGAGCATCATCGTGAAGCTCCGGTCGGTGGGCCCCGTCAACGACGACGGCTGCCGCACTATCTTCTTCTCCCTCAACGGCCAAACCCGCAACCTGGAAGTGCGCGACCGGTCGGTGGAAGTGAAAACGGTGTCGAACCCCAAAGCCGACAAGGCCAACGCCAAGCAAATAGGGGCGCCCTTGCAGGGGCTGCTCTCGAAGGTGCTGGTGGAAAACGGCCAGAAAGTGAAGCGCAACGCGCCGCTGTTCATCATCGAAGCCATGAAGATGGAAACCACCATCACGGCTGCGCAAGACGGCAGCGTGCAGGCCGTGAACCTGGGCGAAGGCACTCTGGTGAATGCCGACGATTTGGTTCTGACGCTGGGGTAATGGGGGCGGGGCAGAGCATTTCGCCCCGAACGCCTACATTCGCCGTTGGCCCAACGGGGCGTTGCACTGTTTTGGCCCGATAGTGGTTTAGTACTCAAGCCACCGGGCTAGCACACAACTACCAGCCCCGGCTTCACCATCTTATCTTCTCTTTCGCATGAATGCGTTTCGTTTCTGGACTGCGGCTTTGTTCGTAGGTTTTACTAGTGTACCGGCGCTGGCCCAGCAAACTTCCACGGCCAACACATCGGGCGCCGCCGTATCCGAAAGCCTCAGCGCGTTGTCGCGCGGTGCGGTCGGGTTTTCTTACGACGACCGGTACACCGGGGTAAAAGGCTCGCCTTACGTAATGCGCGTGTGGCAGCCGGCCGACATCACGCTCAATACCAACGTGCGTATTCCCAGCGTGCGGCTCAAATACGACGCCCTGCGCAACCAGCTGCTCGCCCGCCCCGACAACTCCCGGCCCGACTCGGTGATGCTGAACATTGCTTCTGTGAAGAGCTTCGCTTTCCAGGATGCACTGCGGCCGGGCGAACGGCGTGTGTTCCGGCGCTTTGAGGAAGCCCCCGTACTGGCCGACAAGCAGGCGTTTGTGGAAGTCCTCCACGAAGGCCAATACACGCTGCTGAAGCGCTACGGCAAAGAATTCCGCAAAGCCAACTTCAAAGGTGCATACAGCGAGAACCGTCCCTACGACGAGGTGCTGGACCGGACACAATATTTCCTGCGCCGGCCCGACGGCCACGTCAATGAGGTCAAACTGTCCGTCAAATCGTTTGCCGGGGGCGCTCCCGAGCTGGCCGCCAAACTGAAATCCGTGGCCGACCGGGCAGAGCGTAATCTGAAAACCGAAAGTGAATTTGCGGCTTTGCTCGCCGCCGCCGAAAAGCAGTAAGCCACGGCAGATTTTTTTCCAGCACGCGGCGGCCCCACCAAGGGCCGCCGCGTTGCGTTTAGCGCAGGTACACCGCGTGAAACGTAGCCACCGGCTGGTCTGTGGTGGCCGCATCGTACAACCGCAGTGTATCCGCGACAACTCGGTAGCTCCGGGTGGCAGTGAGTGCCGCCAGGAAGCGGGTTTCTTCCGGCAGTCGGGGGCAGGCCATGCGCGTCGCTCCCATATTGGCAAAAACCAATTCTCCCGTAGTCGGAGTTTGGTATTGCCCAAAAATGGTGTTGCACCCCGCAAATCCTTCTACCCGCGACTCGGATTGCCGCAGCAATAGGTATTGCTCACGGGAGCCATCGGGTGTCCGTACGGGCTGTTGGCCAAGTTTTGTCAGCACCCAGCGGGTGTTGTCGAGTGGGGCTGGAGGCCGGGCGTTGGTTGGGGTCGTTGCCGAGGCTTGGGTGGTTGAATCTGTAGACCGGCACCCACCACAGCACATGGCCGTGAACAAAACAGAGGCAATGAGGCTGGCAAAACGTGACATGCGCTGCAACATGAAGTGATAAGCTGGAACCAGGAATACGTAAAGCACACAACCGCCGGCTGGCCTGGCCAGCGGCGGTTGTGTGCTTGTTTATGGAGCAGGAAGGGAAAAGGACTTGAAAACGCTAGCTACAGGCTGCTTGGGTAGTTGGCAGCCGAACCGGCATTGCGCCAAGACCGAGTGCGCCCAACCGGCATCTGCGGATAAGCCGGGCTGTACCGCTCTTTGGCCTGGCGGGCGGTTTCGGGGCGCACCGTCTGTTTCAACTGCCGCAACTGATCCGATTGCTCGTTGTATTGCTCCACCAAATGCGAGTAAGCCTGGGTAAGGGCCTGAATCTGATCCTTCAGCACTTGCATTTCGTTGGCCGAAGCGTAGCGCGGGTCCATCGTTTCCGGGTCGCCAAAGCCGGTGGTGGTGCGGACTACCGAGGTAGCCGGGGTGCCCGATTGAGCGTGAGTGGCGAAATGCCCGATGAGCAGCAGGACGAGCAGGACAAGGAAACGGAGGAAGGCGGAGCGGTTCATAGCAGGTTTGTGGAATGCGGCGAATGAGTGGGACAAAACTAAGTCTGTTGTCCTCCGCCCACAATCACACAAACATGTGGTAACCTTCCAGAGAGTCGCGCTGTGCTGGCAAATCGGCCGCTATTGCGGCAAACGGATGCTCACGCCGCCACCCAACGTGGTAAGGCTGGGACCACTCAGGCTCCGGCCGGCCGCTGCATCGATGCGCAGGCCGGGAAGGGGGCGCCAGTTGAGGCCTGCCGTGGCGCCGTAAGCGTAGGTGCCACGCCCAGAGCCGTAACCCTCCGCAAAAAAGCCAAATTTATTGCCCAGCGGGCCGTTCAACGCCAACGTGTAGAGAAACTGCCCAACTTTGGTATCGGCAGCGGTAAAGCCGCTTTGGGTAAAGCCCAGGTTGGCCTCCAAGCCGTACCGCGTCCCGATTTGCTGCGACACCAGCGCGCGGGCCGATGCTACCGGCTTGGCAATGTTCATCGATTTGTCACCGGTATTAGGCAACGTCAGCTCGGTGAGGAACACCACCTGGGAGCGAGAGTCCTGCTCCCGCGACGCCAGCCACTTGGCCCCCACAGTCAGCGGGGCCATGCCCGCTGCCGCAACCGGCGTGCTTTCCAGCACCGAACGCGGCTGCGCGGCCAAGTAATTTTGCGTCAGGCGCAGTTCCATGTGGTTCCAGAAACCCACGCGCAGCAGCCCAGTGGAGTAGGAAGTAGCGGGGCCGCTACCCGGCATCCGGCGCAGGGTGCCGGCCTCAATCTGAAACTGGCCGGGCCGCAGCATACTGGTGGTTACCGTCTGGCCGGGGCGGTCGGGCCGAATGTTGCGCACGAAGGGCGCATCAGTGTTTTCAGTGGGGTCGGTGGTTTGGGCCAAGGTGCGGCCGGTGACGCCCAGCACGAGGGCGGCGGTCAACAGAGTGGTCGTGCGCATGCCATACCGACAGCCTTTCGCCTGGTATAGTTCAAATGGCTGTGCAAAACGCTTTTTTACGGGGCTAGCTACCCAAAGGTTATAGTCCGGAGGGTTTGGGTTGGACGAAACTGGCTTAATCGTCTTCGTAATCAAGGCCCAGCAACTGATTCAACGCTCCTTGCAGTTCGGAAGCCGCGTGCATTTGCCCGGCTTTGCGAGCTACTAGCAAGCCTTTGCGGTACACCTGTTCAGCATGCTGAGCGTCGCCTTGCTCGGCCAGCAGCTTGCCCGCGTGGTAGTAAGTGCCTACATAATCAGGGTGTTTGTTGAGCAGTTCCTGGTAGTACAGCCACGCCTGCGGCTGATTGCCGGCCGAGCGGTATTCGGTAGCAATGGCGTACACCGTAAACGGGTCGGCGGGGTCTTCTTCGTAAAAGGCGAGCAGTTGCTGCAGGCGGGTTGGCGCGGTTTCCATCGGCGGTAGTTTTCCAGTATCTTCGGCCCGAAATTAGGGCCTAGCCCGCATCTTCTGACCCATACCACCTACGGATGAAGTTTCTGGTCTGCATTAGCAACGTGCCCGACACGACCACCAAAATCACCTTCACGCCCGATAACAAGGAGTTCAACAAGGCCGGCGTGCAATTCGTCATCAACCCCTGGGACGAATACGCCCTCACCCGCGCCATTGAGCTGAAAGAAGCCCAGGGCAGCGGCACCGTGACGGTGCTGAACGTGGGCGAAGCCGACACCGAACCCAACATCCGCAAGGCCCTGGCCATCGGGGCCGACGACGCCATCCGCGTAAACGCCGCGCCGAAAGACGCCTACTTCGTGGCCCAGCAGATTGCGCACTACGCCAAAGAAGGCGGCTACGACGTTATTCTGATGGGCAAGGAAAGCATTGATTACAACGGCTTTCAGGTGCACGGCATGGTGGGCGAACTGCTCGGCATTCCCACGGTAGCCCCGGCCATGAAGCTCGACATGAACGGCAACACCGCCACGTTGGAGCGCGAAATCGAAGGTGGCAAGGAAATCGTGGAAGTAAACGCACCGTTTGTGGCCTCGTGCCAGCAGCCGATGTGTGAGCCCCGCATCCCGAACATGCGCGGCATCATGACGGCCCGCACCAAGCCGCTGAAGGTAGTTGACGCCGTAGGCGAAGGTGCCGCTACCGAGGTAGCCGAATACCAACTGCCGCCCAAAAAGCAAGGCGTGAAGCTTATCCCGGCCGAGCAGGCCGGCGAGCTGATCAAGCTGCTGCGCAACGAAGCCAAAGTCATCTAATTCAGAACTGGGATGTTCGAGCGCAGAACTTAGCATGCCAATGCAGGTTCTTTGCTGTGAACGAGCAGGACGTAATCGGCTCATTCACAGTTCCAAGCTCTAGCTTCTAACCTCTCCGAAAATGTCAGTACTCGTAGTAGTCGAATGCGATAAGGGCGAAGTGAAAAAATCTTCGCTGGAAGTAGCCTCGTACGGGGCGCAAGTGGCCCAAATGCTGGGCACCACCGCCACGGCCGTAGCCGTGGGCGAAGCCTCGGAAGCCAACCTGGCCACGCTAGGCGAGCAGGGCATCACGAAAGTGCTGTTCGACGCCGAGCCGCGCCTGAAAGATTTTGTGAACGGCGCTTACACCAAGCTCATTGCCGCTGCCACCGAGCAGGAGCAAGCCAAGGTGATTGTGCTGGCCAACTCCAACATCGGTGCGGCCGTGGGCTCGCGCCTCGCCATTCGCCTCAAGGCCAGCCTGGCTACCAACGTGGTAGAGCTGCCCAAAGCCAACGGCAGCAGCTTTACGGTGAAGCGCGGCGCCTTCTCGGGCAAAGCCTTTGCCGATGTGGTGCTGTCGGGCGAGCGGAAAATTATTGCCGTGAAGAAAAACAGCATCGAAGCACTGCACAACGCCGGCCAAACGGCCCAAGTGCAGGCCTTCTCGGCGAGCCTCTCGGATGCCGACTTCGCCGATGCGCCCAAGCAAGTGGTGATGCAGGACCAGGCCGGCGGCATTCTGCTGCCCGAAGCCGACAAAGTGGTGTCGGGCGGCCGCGGCATGAAAGGCCCCGAAAACTGGCACCTCATCGAAGACCTCGCAAAGGCGCTGGGCGCGGCCACGGCCTGCTCCAAGCCGGTTTCCGACGTCGACTGGCGCCCCCACCACGAGCACGTGGGCCAAACGGGCATCACCGTATCGCCGAACCTGTATATTGCCTGCGGCATTTCGGGCGCCATTCAACACCTGGCCGGGGTCAACTCGTCGAAGGTGATTGTGGTTATCAACAAAGATCCGGAAGCTCCGTTCTTCAAAGCGGCCGATTACGGCATCGTGGGCGACGTTTTTGACGTATTGCCCAAGCTGACCCAAGCCGTGAAGGAACTGGGATAATGTGCAAAGGTGCTAATGTGGTTGAATGTGCTCATGAGCCTAGATTTAGCCAGTAGCTTGCGCTATACATTAGCACATGAGCACATGCAACCACATTAGAACATTGCGTTTTCCTCTGTGAAGAAACTACAGCTCGAAATCCTGGGCCTCTCGTCCAGCCAGTCGCAATCCGGCTCGTTTGCCCTGATTTTGGGTGAAAAGCACGGCAACCGCCGCCTGCCCATCATCATCGGCATGTTTGAGGCGCAAAGCATTGCCATTCAGATCGAGAAAATCAACCCCAACCGCCCGCTCACCCACGACTTGTTCAAGTCGTTTGCCGAGCAGGTGCACGTAACGGTGCTGGAAGTGCTGATTTCCGACCTCAAGGAAGGCGTGTTCTACTCCAAAATCGTGTGCTCCGACGGCGCCACGACTTTCGACCTCGACTCGCGCCCGTCCGACGCCATTGCCATCGGCCTGCGCTTCGGCGTGCCGATTTACACGGTGGAAAGCGTGATGAGCGAAGCCGGTATCATTCTCTCCGACCTCGACGACGCGGCCGATGCCGACGACGAGGACGACGATACCGACGAGGACGACGGCGGGGAAGAAACTACCGCCAAGCCCGCCGCCGAGCCCCGCGACCCAAGCGGGCAAGTGTCGGCCGAGGAGTTGTCGAAAATGCTGGCCCAGGCCCTGGAGCGCGAGGATTACGAGAAAGCCGCCAAGATTCGCGACGAATTGAACAAGCGCAACGGCAACAAGGAATAACCCTTGCTGCGTGTAATAACAACGGCCCGTTCCTGCTGCAGGAGCGGGCCGTTGCCATTGGTAGTCCAGTGCTTCCATGCGGCACAAACGCGTTACTTTGGCCTCCGAAACCACCTCAACTTCCTTCTTGAGCATGACTGCTGCCACCGCCGACGACACCCTGCGCTTTCCCATCGGCCACTACACGCTGCCCAGGCAGCCGCTTTCGGCCGACGAGCGGGCCGCCTATATCCAGCAGCTAATGCGGCTGCCCACCGAGCTGCGGCAAGCCCTCGACGGGCTCAACGAAATTCAGTTTGACACGCCCTACCGTCCCGGCGGCTGGACGGTGCGCCAGGTGCTGCACCACTTGCCCGACTCGCACCTGAACTCCTACGTGCGCTTCCGGCTGGCCCTGACCGAGGACAACCCCACCATCAAGCCCTACGACGAAGCCGGCTGGGCGCAACTGCCCGACGTGGCCATCGTGCCGCCCGACGTGTCGCTCATCCTGCTCGACGCTCTGCACGCCCGCTGGGTGGTGCTCTGCAGCCAGCTCACCGACGAGCAATGGGCGCGCACCTGGTACCACCCCGGCATGCAGCAAACGGTGCGCCTCGACCAAGCTCTGGTGATGTATGCCTGGCACGGCAAGCACCACGTGGCGCACATTACCAGTCTGCGGCAGCGCATGGGCTGGTAACATTATATCTGACGCCTTGAAAGAAAAAGGCCGCTTCCAAACCCTGGAAGCGGCCTTTTGTATGTAGCGGAAACAAGGGCTAGACCTCCCGAGCCGGCTCGTTGCGAATCTGGTCGAGGCTACCGCCCTCGTCCTCCACACGCTTGGCGGCGCGCACGAGGCTGCTGCTAAAGATGAACTCTTTCAGCTCGGGCACTTGGGCGTAGAGGATTTCGTCCTTGTTGCCGTCCCACAGCTTCTGGCCTTTGTGGAGGAAGATGATATGGTCGCCGATTTCAACCACCGAGTTCATGTCGTGGGTGATGACGACGGTGGTGATGCCGTACTCGTGGGTAATTTCGTAGATCAGCTCGTCGATTTTGATGCTGGTGGCGGGGTCGAGGCCGGAGTTGGGCTCGTCGCAGAAGAGGTAGGTACAGTTGGGCGCAATGGCGCGGGCAATGCCCACGCGCTTCTTCATGCCGCCGCTGATTTCGGACGGCATCTTGTTGCCCGCGTTTTCGAGGCCCACGCGCTTGAGGCAGAACTCAACCCGGTCGCGGCGCTCTTCCCGGCTCATGTTAGGCGTGAGCATCTTGAGCGGAAACTCGGTGTTTTCGGCCACGGTCATCGAGTCGAACAGGGCCCCGCCTTGGAACAGCATCCCGATCTGCCGCCGGATTTCCTGCCGGATGTCCACTTTGTTGTTGGTGAACATGGTGCCGTCGAAGGTGATGGAGCCGATGTCCGGCTTCATCAGCCCCACGATGCACTGCAGCAGCACCGATTTGCCGGTGCCCGAGCCGCCCAGCACGAGGTTGCACTTGCCGGTTTCGAAGATGCAGTTGACGCCCTTCAGCACCGGGTTGCCATTGAAGGCTTTATGAATGTTATGAACTTCAATCATGTTTTTGGCTATTGGCCTTCAGCTAGTGGCTGTTAGCTTTTAGAATGAGCCTTCTGCTGCTGACCACGCGCTTACAGCCAACAGCCCGCCGCTGCTTACAGAAGCGTTTGGGCCAGTACATAGTCGGCCAGCAGGATGGCAATGATGGAGTTGGTTACGGCCTTGGTGCTGGCGGCACCCACCTCCAGCGCCCCGCCGCGGGTGTAGTAGCCCTGATAGGCCGAAATGGTGGACACCAGAAACGCAAACACCACCGACTTGATGAGGGCAAAAGCAATGTTGTAGGGAATAAACGCGTCCCGAATGCCTTCGATGTATTCCTGGCCCGACAAGGCTCCTGACAGCGTACCGGCGAGGTAGCCGCCAAAGATGGACAGCATCATGGCCAGAATAACCAGCAGCGGGAAGGTGATGATGGCGCCCAGAATGCGCGGCAGCACCAAGTACGAAGCCGAGTTGATGCCCATTACTTCGAGGGCGTCAATCTGCTCGGTGATGCGCATGGTGCCCAGCCCACCGGCAATGCTGGAGCCAACTTTGCCGGCCAGTACAATGCTGGAAATGGTGGGAGCGAGTTCGAGAATTGTCATTTCGCGCACCATAAAGCCGATGGTCGACTTGGGAATGAGCGGGTTGGTGAGGTTGTAGGCAATCTGCACGCAGGTAACGGCCCCGATGAAGGCCGCCACGATGCTGACGATGAAAACCGAATCGACGCCGATGAGAATGGCTTCGTCGATGACGCGCTTCCAGAGTACTTTTATGCGCTCGGTGCGGACGAGCATGCTCTGCATAAACAGCAGAAACCGGCCGAAAACTTGAATCATACAGGCTGGGGGTGGGAGAGTATACGGCGGCCGCGCGGCTGTCGGCCCCTTCGTTGGCACATACGTACGCAACGGCGAAACAATCTTACGGCTTATGCAGAAAACAATTGTGGTAACGGGCGGCACCAAGGGAATTGGGCGCGCCATTCTGGTCCGGTTTGCCCAGGCGGGCTACCGCCTCATCACCTGTGCCCGCTCGGCCGAAGACCTTACCACGCTTAACCAGGAACTCGGCCGGCAGTTTTCCGGCGTGGCGTTGCACACCCTGCCCGCCGACCTCAGCCAGCCCGGTGATACCCGCCGGTTTGCCGAGTTCGTGCGCGGCCTCGGCGGCTCCCTCGATGTGCTGGTGAACAACACCGGCGCCTTTCAGCCCGGCAGCTTGCACACCGAGCCCGAAGGTCAGCTGCGCCAGATGATCGAAGTGAACCTCTACAGCGCCTACGACCTCACGCGGGCGCTCCTGCCAACCATGCTGCAGCAACGTGCGGGCCACGTGTTTACGATGTGCTCGGTGGCCAGCATCAAGGCCTACGCCAACGGCGGCGCCTACAGCGTGGCGAAATACGCGCTGTACGGCTTCACCAAAAACCTGCGCGAGGAGCTCAAGGAAACCGGTGTGCGGGTAACGGCCGTGCTGCCCGGCGCCACGCTCACCGCCAGCTGGGAAGGTGCCGGCTTCCCCGACGAGCGGTTCATTCGGGCCGAAGACGTGGCCGAAGCCGTGTTTGGTGCCCACAGCCTCTCGCCGCAGGCCGTGGTGGAGGAACTGCTTATCCGTCCGCAGCTGGGGGATATTTAAGTTGACAAACGACCAAGCCGGAAATTTCAGGTTTGGCTACTGGGCGGGCCGCATGAAGCGCGTGTAAATAAACACGAACACGAGTAGCCAGAACACGGCCGTGCCCAGCCCGAGCACGGCCGAAGCGTGGGGCAATTGCTCGACGGTGAGATAGACGCCCGCGCTGTAGGTAACCACCCACAACACTTTTAGCACGTCTTCCAACGACTTGCTTGGTTTGCGCACGAAGCGCACGGCGTAAAGCAATACTACAGCGGCGAGACTAACGGCCAGCAGCCACGAGGCCCCCGGCCAGTGCTGAATTTTCCAGAGCAAGCTCACCAGGAACCCGGCCACGGCCACTGCCAGCGGCACAAAGTAGCGCCGGTGCTGCAGCAAGGTGCTTTGGTACACCACAAACCCGAGTGCCGTGAGGCTGATGAGTTGAAACACCGTCCGAAACGCAGCCGGGTCGGCGGTGCCGCGGGCCAAGAGAGTAGCCGCGGCCAGGCAGGCCATGCCCAGCAGCAACGAAGCAGTGCGCTTGTCCATCGGGGCGTGGTTATTCGGCTACGGCCCGGCCGCTGCCACTCACGTTGATGTCTTTCTGCCGCGGCGAACCAGCGTAGAAGACCGTGCCGGGGCCGGCAATGTCGGCGCTCAGGTAGTCGGTGGTGGTGACGTGGGCGTTGCCGTCGCCGTTGTAGTTGAGCGTCACGTTGGTGCGGCGCGCGGTCAGCGGTTTGGCGTAGAGGCTGCCCAGGTCGCCCACGGTGGCCACGAAAGCGTCGGTGCGGCCGGAGAGGCGCATGTCGCCCAGCTCGTACAAATCGACCCACAGGTACTTGCTGTCGACGGCAAATTCGATGTCGCCGGCGCGGGAGAGGTGCAGAAAGAGCGTGTCCTGCTGAAAAGTGCCGGCCGTGCGAATGGTTTTTTCGCCGACGTTAAACACGTTTTTGAGGTGCGGCACGTGCAGCGTCACTTGCCGGGGCACGTCGTAGCGGCGTACCCAGTTGCAGCGGCTGGTGTTGTACACGCGCAGGGCGTCGTCGCGCACGTCCAGCATCAGATCCTCCTGAATGTTTTCGCCGGTGCGCACTTCGGCGTAGGTGCGTGCGTCCTGCACCACGGTCACCTCGATGTTGTCGAACACGCGCAGGGTAGTAAAATCGGCCAGCTCGCGGGTTTGGGTGGTCACCTTGCCGTTGCTTTTGAAACAGTCCAGCTCATGGTCTTTGCGGCAGGCGCCCAGCAGGAGCGGGGCAGCCAGCAAGGCCAGTCGTGCGTATGCCCGTAGGTGCCGGCGGCTATCTTGCGCGGCGTTTGAAGTTTGCAACATCACCCTTTTTTCCACCCAACAGATATGGATCTGAACGGCAAGGTAGCCATAGTTACGGGCGTCAGCAAAGGTATCGGGCTGGCCACCGCGCAGTTATTGCTGGCGCAGGGCGCCGTGGTAGCCGGCTGGGGCCGCCACGCCCCCGAGGGTCTGACGCACGAGCGGTTCCAGTTTTTCGCCTGCGACGTGCGCGACGAGGTGTCGGTAACCGAAGCCCTGACCAACACCCAGCGCGAGCTGGGCCAGGAAATTCACGTGCTCGTCAACAACGCCGGCTTGGGTATTTCGGGCGCCATCGATGGGTTTTCGTCGGAAGACTGGCACCGCATGTTCGACACCAACGTGCACGGCCTGTTCTATTGCACGCGCGCCGTTCTGCCGCAGATGAAGCGCCAGCAGCTGGGCCACATCATCAACATCTCGTCCATTGCCGGCCTCACCGGCATCGAAATGATGGCCGGCTACTGCGCCACCAAGTACGCCGTGCGCGGCTTCTCGCACTCGTTGTTCAAGGAAGTGCGCTCCGACGGCATCAAGGTCACTTGCATCTACCCCGGCTCCACCCAAACCAATTTCTTCGACGACATTCCCGGCACCACCGCCAACCCGTCGATGATGCAGCCCGAAGACATCGGCAGCGCCATCCTGTACGCCATCCAAACGCCGTTCAACTTCCACATCGTCGACGTGGAAATGCGGCCTTTGCAGCCCAAGCGCGGGTAGCGTGTCATGTGGCTGATCTGGGCCGGTTCGATTTGGCTGGTGTGGTACGCGGTGCGGCAATGGCGCACGGCCCGGCCGCAGCGCCGCCGCACCAAGGCGCTGTTCATGCTGCTGGCCATTATTTGGCTGGTGATGCTGGCGGTGTGGGTTATCGTGCCGCTCATTGCCTCGTGGGTCGGCGAAACCGTGTTGCTGCGGAAATGAGTTGCCTGCGTCAGTTGCATTCGGGGAATGAGCTTCTAACGCCGTACTTTCGCCCTTCCTATGGTTGAAATCCAACATTTAACCAAACTCTTCGGCCCCCAGGCCGCCGTCAACGACATTTCGTTCACGGCCGGTCGGGGCGAAATCCTGGGCTTCCTCGGCCCCAACGGCGCCGGCAAGTCCACCACCATGAAGATTGCCACCGGATACTTGCCGCCCAGCGCCGGCTCGGTGCGCGTGGCCGACTTCGACGTGGTGGAACACCCGCTGGAAGTGCGCCGCCGCGTTGGCTACTTGCCCGAGCACAACCCGCTTTACCTCGACATGTACGTGCACGAGTACCTCGATTTCATCGGGCGGGTGCATGGCCTGTCGGGCGGCAACTTGCGCAACCGTGTCCAGGAGTTGGTCGGTCGCGTGGGCCTCACGCGCGAGCAGAACAAGCAGATCGGGGCCCTCTCGAAAGGCTACCGGCAGCGCGTGGGCCTGGCCCAGGCCCTGGTGCACGACCCGCAAGTGCTCATCCTCGACGAGCCCACCACCGGCCTCGACCCCAACCAGATCGGCGAAATCCGCACGCTGATTAAGGAGCTGGGCCAGGACAAAACCGTCATCTTCTCGACCCACATCCTACCCGAAGTGCAGGCCCTCTGCGACCGGGTCGTCATCATCAGCCGCGGGCAACTGGTGGCCGATGCGCCCGTGCGTGAGCTAGCCGGCCTTACCAAGGGCGGTGCGGTCATTCGGGCCGAGTTCGAGGGCCAGATCGACCCGGCCCCGCTCTGGCAACTGCCCGGCGTGAAGGCCGTGGAGCAGGGGCAAGGCGGCGCCTGGATTATCCGTACCGAGGGCAAGGGCGACCAGCGCCGCGCTATTTCGCAGCTGGCTGCCCAGCAGGGTTGGCTGTTGCTCGGGCTACGCCAGGAAGAACAGTCCCTGGAGCAGGTATTCCAGGAGCTGACCACAAGCAAGAAATAAGAACGTCATGCAGAGCCATAGGCGAAGCATCTCGCGTGCTGATGGCAGCTAGCCATTCTACTAACCAGCTAAACACGCGAGATTCCTCGACTTCGCTCGGAATGACGTTCTGGTATTGATCCTTACATCCCCGCTACATTCCCTCGAATGTTCGCCATTCTCCGCAAAGAATTCAACGCCTTCCTCAACTCCCCGGTAGCCTACGTGGTGCTGGGCGTGTTTCTGGTGGCTATCGGCCTGTTCGTGTGGGTCTTCCCCGATAGCTCGGTGCTCGACTACGGCTTTGCCGACCTGCAGACGCTCTTCAACCTGGCCCCCTGGATTTTTCTGTTCCTGATTCCGGCCCTCACCATGCGCACCTTCGCGGAGGAGAAGAAGGCCGGGACCATCGAACTGCTGCTTACCCGCCCGCTCACCGACGGCCAGCTGGTAGGAGGGAAGTACCTCGCCTGCCTGCTGCTGGCCCTGCTGGCGCTGGTGCCCACGCTGCTTTACTACTACTCCGTCTACCAGCTGGGCTCCCCGCAGGGCAACATCGACTCGGCCGCCTTTGCCGGCTCGCTCCTCGGGTTGGCTTTGCTGGCCGCCGTGTTTGCCGCCATTGGCGTGCTGGCCTCGGCCCTCACGCGCGACCAGATCATTGCCTTTCTCGTCGCCGTCGTCGGCTGCTTCCTGGTGTACTCCGGATTCGATTCCCTCGCCTCGCTCTTCGACGGCGGCCCGGCCTACTACATCGGCCAGCTCGGTATTGCGGCCCACTACCGCGACCTGAGCAAGGGCCTCGTCGATTCGCGCGACGTGCTGTATTTCTTTTCCGTGGTGGCCGCTATGCTGCTCGCCACCCGCCTCGTGCTGCAAAGCCGCAACTGGTAACCCGGACCTTCTGACGCATGGAAACCACTCCCGCCGCCACGCCCGCCCCCGTTGCCCCCGCCGCCGCTACCCCGCGCAAGCAGCGCGACCTGCTCCGCTTCGGCCTCATCATCCTTGGCCTCGTGGTCCTGAACTTCGTCGCCCAGCAGTTCTTCTTCCGCCTCGACCTGACCCAGGACCAGCGCTACAGCATGTCGCCGGCCACCAAGCAGCTGCTGGAAACCATGCCTGAACCGGTGACCGTGACGGTGTACCTGGCCGGCGACTTCCCGCCCGCCTTCCGCCGCCTCTCGCAGGCCACCCGCGAAACCCTCGACGAAATGCAGGTGCACGCCGGCTCCAAGCTGCGCTACGTCTTCGTCGACCCCTCCGCCGCCACTTCCGAAGCCGACCGCAACAAGGAATACCAGCGCCTCATTCAGAAAGGCCTGCGCCCCACCAACCTCGGCGCCAACGAAGGCGGCAAGCGCGTCGAGAAAATCATCTTCCCCTGGGCCACCATTGCCGTGGGCAACAAGGAGGAAAACGTGCTGCTGCTGCGCGGCAACCAGGCCGCGCCGCCCGACGTGCGCCTCAACCAAAGCATCGAAGGTCTCGAATACGAGCTGGCCGCGGCCGTGCGTCGCCTGCAGCCCACCAAGCGCCAGCTCATCGGCATCGTGGAAGGCCACGGCGAGCCCGACAACCTGCACTTGGCCGACCTCATCGGCACGCTGCAGCGCGACTACAACATCTACCGCATCGACCTCAACAAGGTCAAGGACCAGGACATGAAGTCCCTCGCGGCCGTCATCGTGGCCAAGCCCGAGCGCGCCTTCACCGACCCCGAGAAGTTCAAGCTCGACGAGTTCATCACCCAGGGCGGCCGCGCCCTGTTCTTCGTCGATGCCATGCGCGTGAACCTCGACAGCGCCAACCGCGGCGGCATGCTCTCGTTCCCGCTCGATTTGAACCTGACCGACCTGCTCTTCACCTACGGCGCCCGCCTCAACGGCGACCTGCTGCTCGACGTCAACTCCGGCCTCATCCCCCTCGTGACCGGCAGCACCGGCGATAAGCCTCAGGTGCAGCCCATGCCGTGGCCGTTCTACCCGCTCGTCAACAACTTCAGTCCGCACCCCATCACCCGCAACCTCGACGCGGTTTACCTCAAGTTCGTGGGCACCATCGACACGGTGAAGGCCGCCGGCATTCGCAAAACCCCACTCATGTTCACCTCGCGCTACACCCGCGTGCTGCCCGCCCCGGTGCCCATCAACCTCAACGACGCCCGCCTGCCGCCCGACCCCAAGCTTTACAAAAGCGGCCCGAAGCCCGTGGGCTACCTGCTCGAAGGCCAGTTCCGCTCCCTGTTTGCCAACCGCGCCAAGCCCGGCACCACCCAGTTCCTGCCCGCCCAAAGCCCGCTCGCCAAACCCAGTAAAATCCTCGTTGTGTCCGACGGCGACTTCGTGCGCAACGACGTGGACCCCAAAACCAACCGCCCTCTGCGCCTGGGCTTCGACCGCCTCGCCACCACCGAATTCGCCAACCGCGAGCTGGTGCAGAACGCCGTCGACTACCTCCTCGACGAAACTGGCCTGATAGACGTGCGCAGCAAGCAAATCACCCTCCGCCCCCTCGACAAGGTGAAAATCAACGCCGAAAAGCGCCAGTGGCAGCTCCTGAACCTCGGCGCCCCGCTGGCCCTGCTGGCCGTGTTCGGCCTGGTGCGGGCCTGGCTGCGGAAGCGGAAGTATGCGTCGTTTGGGGTAGAGTAGTCGATAAAATGTCCATAATAGTCTATGGTATTTAAGCTTCTATCATTTTTTGCGAAGGCGTTGCATAAGGTTGGTGCTCCGACTCCGATGAGTGGTTCGGTGGCGCTGTTCACCACCATGCAAATGTTTAGCGGCATTGCCCTAATAGTAGTTATCATGATGATAGGTCCCATTCCCTTCAACGATGCTTCCCTGCTTTGCCTGCTTGTTATCAATGGCGTGTTTAATCAATTCTTCTTCCTTGCAAAAAGCAGGTATAGAAAAATAGCCACCAGCTACACCGGGCCAATGGAAACAAGAGAATTGACCTTGGCATTTTGCATATGGTTTTCTTTTACGATTGGGCCTCTGATTGCGCTCTGGGCATTTTTCAAGGTGTTTGACCCTGTTTATAATTGAGCTAACTCTCTTCGACTGGCGCGGGTGTGGCGTGACTTGTGACCAACCCATACCGTGGAGTCGCTCCAGCGCCAAGAGCGAACCGAACCCCTCAACGGTCGGCGCCATCCTCCCGAAACCGCGCATAGTTCCCCAGCAGCCCCCGGATATTAGCCGCCCCCACGGGATTGGCCGAATGCACGTTGAAGCGCGGCACCAGCAGTTCCTGCTCCACCAGCCACTTGGCGCAGTCGTAGCCGCTTTTTCGCTCGCAGTTCAGCACCTCGTCCCAACCCAGGTCGTGGTCGAAGGAAATTTCCTCGGGCACGCCCAGTCGCTTAATAGTAGCCACGAACTCCTCGAAGCTGCGCACCACCACCCAGCCGCTGCTGCGGGGTGTGCGTAGGTCGTCGAGGTAGAGCTTGTAGGGAGCAGGCGTAGGTAGGAGAAGGACGGTTGTAGTGACGCCTATTTGCGTCTTGCTGTTGAAAGACAGCTGCCAATCACAAGGTCGGTACCTGCCATTGCAGGTTCAGCAGCACTCATTACAAGCATGTCAGCAGTCGTTGCAAGCTCGACACTGAGCATAACATGCTCGACAGAAGTCTTTACAAGCCCAACACGCTTACCACCGGGCGTTACAAGGTGTCTGGAGGACATTACACCCCTAGCATCTTCGGCCGCAACTGACTACTGCGCTGTATCGAAACCAACTGCCCGATTTGGCAATAGCGCCCCGAAAGCAGCACAAACAGCCTCCTATCAAGCGCCGGCGGTGTGGCATGAGGCTAGTGCGTTCAGGGCTTTAATTCCTCGCTCCACGCCCTGGTTCGATGCTCGTTGAATCCCCCACGTAAATCAATTGCAGGATTTTGCGGCCCACAAGCGGACGGTAGTGCGACTCTTCGTAGTAATGCCCTGGGTATTTGGTCAGCTCGTTTACCCCACTGAAATTATGAATATATCCCCGCCCGAACGTGCGCACCAAGTAGGCCTCGTCGGCGGGGTTCAGGCGTTCCTGTGCATAGAGCGGGCTGATGACAAAATGGAAATTGGTGTGGTTACGCTCCAGAATGCTGCGGATGGCTACCAACTGCTGTTGGGCTTCCGGCCCAATAACCGCCTTGCTCACCGGCTGCCGGGCCGGGCGCGGCGGCAGGCCTGGGTTGTGCGCATAAAAGCCCACTGAGTCGGCGGCAATCAGTTGCTCGACCTCGGGCAGGAGCATGTCGTTGGTGACGGGGGCAAAGCTCCCGCCCCGCGTGTTGAACATCCCTTCCATACCCGGCGTTACTGCGCCCGTCGCCTTTAGCTTCCAGTAGTGGAAAAAGAAGAAATTGCTGAGGTACGCCTTGAAAAACGAGAGCTGAAAGCGGAATGGCAATTCCCCGGTCAGGCGCGGGTCTTTGCGGAACAGGTGTGCGTCGATATCCCGGGTTTCCGAAAGCAGTTGCTGGTCGCAGATAATGAGCACATGCCGGAGCCTGGCGCCCTGGTCTTCTAGAAACTGTAGCTTCTTCCACACGCCATACAGCGACTCCGCCATGGCATCGTAATGGAAACCGAGTGGGTCGTGGGTGTATTTCGCCCAGTCGCTTACCAAGAAAGCCAGCGTGCGTGAGTTGCCGAGGATAAAGGACTGGTAAGGATGCTGCGGGTAGTTGTTCACAAACGTCTGGGTACTGACGTAGTCCCGGTTGGGAATCACCTGCGTGGTAAAGGCATCGTAGTGGTAGAGTACCTGAAACGGGTCCAGAATAAAGTAGCTGCCAACGACTGTGCTAAAGGGCAGGCTGAGCAGGAAGGCTTTGAGCAGCAGCTTGCCCGCGCCGCGCGTGGGCGGCCGGTGCGGGGGCACTGGCGTGGTCGTAACCGTTGGCATTGGGGTGAATTAAAACTGGAAGTAGATAAACTGCACGTGCTCGAACGTGCCGAGCAGCGCAATGAACAGCACGATACCGTAGTACAGCGCCCAGCGTACCGGCGTCTGCTGCCGGGCCACCCAGTTGCCCACGGCTACCCGCAGCTGCGCCGATTCTACCACCCCAAGCACCAACAGCGCCCAGGCCAGGGTCAGCCACTCGTAGCGTTGGTAGAACACCTTCACCGACGACAGTCCGTGGAAGAGCGTGCCCGCGCGCAGCGTCTGGCTCGCGTCGAACAGGTGCCCGACGACGTAGAGCGCGTCGTGCACGGTGTTGGCACGGAAGAAAACCCAGGCGAAGGTTACTAACGCGTACGTCAGCGCCACGTTGAGCACCGCGTTGCTCAACAGGGGCAGGCGCTTAATCAATCGGTTGCGGCCGTTACGCGTGAGTATCCTCACAACCAAGTATACCCCATGCAAGGCACCCCAGATGATGAACGTCCAGCTGGCGCCGTGCCACAGGCCACTTACCAGGAACACGAAAAACAGGTTGAAGCAAGCCCGCGGCAGCGCCACCCGGCTGCCGCCCAGCGGAATGTAGAGGTAGTCGCGAAACCAGGTGGAGAGGGAAATGTGCCAGCGGCTCCAGAACTCCTGAATGCTCCTGGAAAAATAAGGCCGATTGAAATTCGGCATCAGCTCGAAGCCCATCACGCGGGCGCTGCCCAAGGCAATATCCGAATAGCCCGAAAAGTCGCAGTAAATCTGGACGGAAAAGAAAACAGTGGCCACCAGCAGCGGCAGACCGCGGTAGTCGGTCGGTGTGTTGTACACGTCGTTCACCAGCAGGGCCAGCCGGTCGGCAATGACCATTTTCTTGAACAGCCCCCAGGCCATTAGCCGCAGCCCGCTCACCACGCGGTCGTAGTTGAAATACTGCCTCCGGTGAAACTGCGGCAGCATGTTTTGGGGCCGCTCGATGGGCCCGGCTACCAGCTGCGGGTAAAACATAACGTAAAGCGCGTAGAGGCCTAGATGCCGCTCGGCTGGATAATTCCCCCGGTACACCTCGATGGTGTAGCTCATGGCCTGGAACGTGTGAAACGAGAGGCCAATGGGCAGAATAAGGCTCAGGTACGGCAGTTCGTAGCGCGTCACGTGCAGCGCGTCGAGCAGGGCATTGACGTTGTCGATGAAGAAGTTGTAATACTTGAAAACGGCCAACACGCCGATGTTGGCCACCAAACTCATGGCCAAATAAAACCGGCGCTGCACTCCCTGCGCGTCTTCAATGAGTATCCCGGCGCAATAGTCAATGACAATGGTAAAGAGCAGGATCAGGATGTAAACCGGAATGAAGGCCATGTAAAACCCACAACTCGCCACCAATAGCAGTAGCCACCGAAATCGGTGCGGCAGTACGAAGAACACAATCGTTACGAGCGGAAAGAAAACGAGGAATTGTAACGAGTTAAAAAGCATGCAGCGGCGGTTACGGTCGAGCTAAACACGAATGCGTAACGGCAAACGTACTTGGATTTTAATGGATGTTTCACATTCAATCCGCTGACCTGTCGGCTCGTGTCTGCCGCTGGGTCCGACGTTTGGACCTGTTGCCTGTCTACTCATAGCACCACAGCGGGTGTAGCAAGGCACGCCGGGCTATCCGCTGATTTTACGGACTCAGTCAGCCCGCCGGGTAATGGCCAGTAGCTCGCTGCGGCAGAAGCGTTGTCTACCTGCTAAAGCCGTCAAGCCGGTGGCACAGCGCATCCGGTGCTTGAAAAAGCACCCTGCAACTTCGCGCTTTTGGGCAGGGCTAAGCGCGCGAAGTTGGCATAGCTGGAACACGCGCCCAACCATGAGGTGGAGACTAGGGTATTGCTGCCGCTTCAGTAGCAACGTGTAGCGAGTTTCTCTTCGCTCGCCACTTCTGCACTGACCTTTGATTCAGTATCAGTCTGCATCACAACCCTAGAACCGACCGTCGGTACATCGGCATTGCCCGTTGTGCCCATCATTGCCTAACGGCCAGCTATTTCCCCACGGCGTACTTAATGCCGCCCATCACGTGCTGCATAAACAGCGGCTCGGCGTAGCTCTCGTCGGTGTGGCCGCCCGCCGTGTAAAACGCCCGGCCGCCGTCGTAGGCGTGGTACCACGCAATGGGGTGCGTGGCGCCCATCGTGCCGCCGGAGTAGGTGCTTTCGTCCAGCGTGGCCAGCACCGTCAGGCCGGGGTACAGGTCGCGGAAGTTATACCACTCGTCTTCCCGCACCCAGGCCGCGGGCAGCATGCTGGTAGAGGCGTGGGTGGTGTTGCTCACCCGCACGGTAGCCCGCTGAATGTTCGGGTGCCCGAAGAAGTATGCGCCCACCAGCCCGTTGTACCACGGCCAGTCGTACTCGGTGTCGGTGGCCGCGTGAATGCCCACAAAGCCCTTCCCCCCGCGGATGTAGCCCTCGAACGCAGTTTGCTGCGTGGGGTTCAGCACGTCCCCGGTCGTGCTCAGAAACACCACGGCCGCGTACGGCTTCAGGCCCTCGGTCGTAAAGCGGCCGGCGTTGTTGGTCGTGTCCACCACCATATTCTCGGCCGCGCTGCGCTGCTGAATGGCCTGCATAGCCACCGGAATAGAGCCGTGGCGGAACCCCGTGGTTTTGTAGAAAACCAGAACGCGGGGCGTCTCCGCGGGCTTGTCGTCGGGCTTCGGGTCGGGGTCGTCGCAGGCTACGCAACCGATCAGGGCGAGCAGGAGCAGTTTGTTCATGGCCGGGGGTGGTTGGGGTGAAATGCGGCACGGCGGCTGGCGCAAGGCCTACAGCCGAATGGTTTCGTGGTGTACGAAAGTGCTGAGCACTTCGTGCAGGGAATCGGGCGCGGCGTCGGCATCGTGCAAGCCGTACTCCTGGCTGTGCGGGTCGACATAGCCGGCCAAAGAGCGGTATTTCTCCGGGGCCACCGCCGCAAACCCCATCGACCACGCCGAAAACAGCCGGTGTTCAATGGGCCCGTCGGCCAGCTTCACCACGTGCTGGTGGCGAACGTCCCGGAAAATGCGGGCGAAGATGTACTGCACTTCGGCCTCGGAGCCCTCCAGCACCTGCAAAATGTCGCCGTCGCTGTAGAGCAGCACCCCCGTCAGGCCGTGGGCCGTGTTCCAAGCTCTCGATTGGGTGAGCAGCGCCTGCAAGTCCGGCTCATGCAGGGGCTTGGTCACCGTGCTTTGGTACACCAAATGGTAGAGGGTAGAAGCAGTCATACAAAGAAAGGAGGGATAGGCGGGAAGCGCGGCGGCCGTAACCTACTAAGAAAGCCGAAAAAGTCCACCGCGGGGTAGCAGAAATGCCACGGCGAAACCCGCCCAGCGGCTTCGCCATAGCACTTTGGGAATCCTGCGCCGGCCCGCCCCGGCAGGCCTAGAAACTCCCCGCTAGCTCCCTATCTTTGCTGACCACAATCCGCAACCCTTCCTTCTCCGATATGAAGTTTATTGTCTCGTCTTCGGCGCTGCTCAAACAGCTCCAGAGCATCAACGGCGTGGTTACCAACAACCCCGTCGTCCCCATTCTGGAGAACTTCCTGTTTGAAATCGAGAACGGCAAGCTGACGATTACCGCCTCCGACCTCGAGACGAGCATGATAACCGAGCTGCCCGTGGAAGCCCGCGAAAGCGGCCGCATTGCCGCTCCCGCCCGAATCCTGCTCGACACGCTCAAGAACCTGCCCGACCAGCCCGTCACCTTCACCCTCGACGAGGAAACCTACGGCATCGAAATCAGCTCGGCCAACGGCCGCTACAAGCTGGCCGGCGAAAACGCCACCGATTTCCCCCGTGTGCCGGTGGTAAAAGGCTCCTCGCCGGTGGAAATTCCGTCGTCGTCGCTGCAGCGCGCCATCAACAAAACCATCTTTGCCGTCAGCACCGACGAGTTGCGCCCGGCCATGACCGGCATCCTCGTGCAGCTGGCCGACAACCAGGCCACCTTCGTGGCCACCGACGGCCACCGCCTGCTGCGCTACCGTCGCGCCGATGTGGCGGCCGGCCAGACGGCTAACCTCATCATCCCGCGCAAGGCCTTCAACTTGCTCAAAGGCGCCTTGCCCTCCGAGGCCACGCCCGTGCGCATGGAGTTCAACCAGTCGAACGCGTTTTTCTCCTTCAACCAGATGCGCCTCGTGTGCCGCCTCATCGACGAGCGGTACCCCGACTACGAGAACGTAATTCCCGTCTCGAACCCCAACAAGCTCATCATCGACCGTTCCCAGCTGCTGAACTCGGTGAAGCGCATAGCCATCTACTCCAACAAAACCACCCACCAGGTGCGCCTGCGCCTCGCGGGTTCGGAGCTGACGATTTCGGCCGAAGACCTCGACTTCTCGAACGAAGCCAACGAAAAGCTGCCCTGCCAGTACGACGGCGAAGACATGGAAATCGGCTTCAACGCCCGCTTCCTCACCGAAATGCTCTCCAACATCGACTCCGAGGAAATTACCCTGGAGCTGAGCACCCCCAACCGCGCCGGTCTGCTGATGCCCACCCTCGCCGAGGAAAACGAAAGCATCCTGATGCTGGTCATGCCGGTGATGCTCAACAACTACGTGTAAATTGCTCGACGGCTAACTGGTTAAATGGCTGGTCGTTCTCGCGGCCGGCCATTTCGCTTATCTGCCCATCACCCTTTCCAGCTGCTTGGCACTGAACGGTCAGCCATGCAGCCATTCACCCATTTGACCATTCGTCAAGATGAAAAAATCCGAAATCCGCTTCAGCATTGCCCTCGACGACCAGAAGATTCCCGAGGCCATCAGCTGGAGCGCCACCGATGCCGGCCCCGATATCCACTTCGCCAAGGCCATGAACATCAGCATCTGGGACCGGGAGCAAACCGGCACCATGAAGATTGACCTCTGGACCAAAGACATGCCCGTCGACGAGATGAAGCGCTTCTACGTGGACATGATCGGCTCGATGGCCGAAAGCATCATCAACGCCACCAGCGACGAGTTTATGGGCGCCAAGCTGCGCGCCGTGGGCCGTGAGCTGGCCCAGCACCTGGAGCGCGAAGAGCAGGAGCGCAAATAGCCTAGCTCCGAGTCCATAGAAAAAGCCCGCCCTGCAACTGTGCAGGGCGGGCTTCTTTGGTATTGCAGTAAAACCTAGCGGCTGCTGCCGCCCGATTTTGTGACTTCTTTCGTCTGGCCGATGGTAGCGCCCTTGGCCGAGGCCGGGAGCGGGTTTTGCACCGACTTCACGAGCATAATGTCGCTGGACTGCAGGGCGTAGTTCTTATCGTAGGCGTAATAGTTGGCGCGGTTGCCGAAGTATGCGCTGTACTGCTCGGTGGTCAGCACGTTGCGCAACTCCCGGTCACGCTCTTTGCATACCCCCAGGCACTGCTCGTCGATGAGCTTGGCGTTGCCGGCGTTTTTGGCCTCAATAGCTGCCATCTTCGCCACTTTGTCTTCGTTGATGGCGCGCAGCTTGGTGGTCTGGTAGTTGTTGAGGCGCAGCTCGCGGGCCATTTGGTTCGACAGACGGTCGGCGCGCTGCTGCACGGCGGCTTTCTTAACGGGAGCTTGTTGGGCCTGGGTGCCGAAAGCGACGCTCGCCGCCAGCACAGCCGTTGCAATTATCTTTTTCATCGTCGTCAGGGCAAGTATGGTTGAGGGCCGAAGCCACGAAATCAAACGGTGGGGCTGCCGAAGCAACCAACGCCTTCCCTAACGAAAAAGTGTGCCAAGTGGTTCGGCGCCACCTGCCTTGGGGCTTTAAGTTGGGCTAGTCTATATAGTGACTACCAGTTGTTTTTCCACATCATCGATTCCACCGGTTTGTCGGTCCGCTCGTTGTATTTCGCGTTCGACTTGCGGTTGTAGTAGTTCTCGATGGCGCCTTCGACGGTGAAGTAAATGAGTTGCCCGATGGGCATGCCGTGGTAGATGCGCACGGGCTGCGTAACGGAAATTTCCAGCGTCCAGGTGTTGCAGAAACCGACGTCGCCTTTGCCGGCGGTGGCGTGAATATCGATGCCGAGGCGGCCGACCGAGCTCTTGCCTTCGAGGAAGGGCACGTGGGCGTGGGTTTCGGTGTATTCCTCGGTTACGCCCAGGTACAGCGTTTCGGGCGACAACACGAAGCCCTCCGCGGGTATTTCGAACACGTCGATTTCGTTGTGCTTGCGCGCGTCCAGAATATGGTCGCGGTAGGTGGCCAGGTAGCGGCCCAGGTGCACGTCGTAGGAGTTGGTGCCGAGGCAAGCGCGGTCGTACGGCTCAATGAGGATGGTGCCGCGCTCAATCTCGGCCAGAATTTGCTTGTCGGTGAGAATCATAGAAAAAAGCAGGGGCGGCCGCTGGGCCGCCCGTGGGTGTCAGAAAAGTAGGTTAGGCTTCGTCGTCTTCGTATCGGTCGGCGGGGAGGCCGGCTGGCGCGCGTTGTTTTGCGGTGGGCGTTTCCGCCGCTAGTTCCTCTTCCTCGGGCTCGGCCGTGAGGTTGTTGATTTGGGTGCGCAGGCTGGGAATAACCGAAAGCGTGAGGTAGAGCACCAGCGCCAGCGAAGCCACGGAGCTGAGCAGCAGGGTGTAATCGAGCCAGTCGTGGTGCGTGGGCGCGTTGTACTCGCCCAACGAGCGGGTTTGCGGCGCGGCGGGCGTTGCCAAGTCGTCGGGGGCAGCGGCTTCGGGCTGTTCAGGGGCTTCTTCGGCGGGCTTGGTAATGGGTTCCTCGGGCTGGGCGTCTACGTCGGCGGGAGGCACGGCGGCGCCATCGGCCAGCAGTTCCTCGGTTACTTTGTCCTCGGAGGCGTTGTACTGCGCCCCGGCTTGCTTGATGTAGCGCTGCAGGGAGTGAATGAGGTCGGCGCGCTCGTCGCGGGGCAATACCCGGATGAAGAACTCGAAGTTGGCGTCGACCAGGATGCTGTTGAGCTGCCGGTCGAACTCTTCGAGGTCGGTGCGGCCTTTGCCGAAGCGGTTTTTGTAGCGCTCGGCTACGCCGTTGTAGTTCAGAAACAGCTTCTTGATGTCGTCGCGGCCGGGGAAGTCGGTAAAGCCGCGGCGGGCTTTGGCGGTACGCAGCGTGACGGGAAACTTGCGTCGGGTGAAGAGCTTGTCGTAGACCGTCTCCATCGTGCGGAAGTTGATTTCGTCGACGGCGCGGTCGTAGAGCTGCTTGTTTTGGGCGGCAGTGGCCGATTGCGCTGACCCGGCCTGGGGAGCGGTCAGCAGCAGTAGCAGCAGGCTCCAGAAGCCAACATGAAAGCGGTAGGGCATGGGAGCAGGAAGGCGGTTGCGGGGCAAAGATAAACCGCAGATGTTGCAGATGGGCTTTGGCTGCTATTGAAGCGGATGGAAAACCGCAATGCGCGGTCCGAAAGCAGGTCATTCTTTATCTGTCATCCTGAGCAGAGACGAAGGACCTTCTCACCGCTGAACGAGTCATTGCAGCGACATTCGTTCTGGCGTGAAAAGGTCCTTCGTCTCTGCTTGATGCGCAGAATGCTCAGGATGACAGGGAAGTTTAGCTGAGACCTCTACAAACCGTGCGCCTCGCGCATCGATTCGCGGCAGGCCGTCAAGTAGAGGTCTACCAAGTCGTCGGTCATGGCGGTGCTGATGAACACGGCCTCGTACTGCGAGGGAGCAAGGTACATGCCGCGGTGCAACATGGCGCGGAAATAGCGGCCGAAGGCTTCGAGGTCGGAAGTTTTGGCGGAGGCCAGGTCCGTTACGGGCTGAGCGGTGAAGAACACGTTCCACATCGAGCCGACGCGGTTGACGGTGTAGTTCAGGCCCAGTTCGGCGGCAATCTGGCGGGTGCCGTCGGCGAGGCGGGCGCTTATGCGGTCCAACTCTTGGTACAGCTCGGGGTGCTCCTGCAAGTAGCGCAGCTGGGCGAGGCCGGCGGCGGTGGCAATGGGGTTACCGGAGAGCGTGCCGGCCTGGTAGACTTTGCCGGCTGGGGCCACCTGGTCCATGATGTCGCGGCGGCCACCATAGGCGCCCACGGGCATGCCGCCGCCGATGATTTTGCCGAGCGTGGTGAGGTCGGGCAGCACGCCGAACAGCTCCTGGGCGCCGCCGCGGGCGAGACGGAAGCCGGTCATTACTTCGTCGAAGATGAACACGATGCCGTGCTGGGTGCACAACTCGCGCAAACCCTGGAGGAAACCTTCGGCGGGCGGCACGAGGCCGATGTTGCCCACCACGGGCTCGATAATCATGGCCGCAATCTGGCCGGGGTTGGCTTCGAGGATCTGGCGGGTGGCGGCTAGGTCGTTGTAGGGGGCGGTGAGGGTGTCCTGGGCCACGCCCTGGGTAACACCGGGCGAATCGGGCGTGCCGAGGGTGAGGGCCCCGGAGCCGGCCGAAATCAGGAACGAGTCGCCGTGGCCGTGGTAACAGCCTTCGAACTTGAGAATCTTGGCGCGGCCGGTGTAGCCGCGCGCCACGCGGATGGCCGACATGGTGGCCTCGGTGCCGGAGTTGACGAGGCGAACTTTCTCCACGCTCGGCACCATTTCGCAGATCAACTCGGCCATTTCTACCTCGCGGCGGGTGGGGGCGCCAAAGGAAAGCGAGTCAGGCAGGGCGTGTTGTACGGCATCTAGCACAACTTGCGGTGCGTGGCCCAAAATCATTGGTCCCCAAGAGTTAATAAAATCGAGGTAGCGGTTGCCGTCGACGTCGGTGAGCCAGGCCCCCTGGGCCGATTTCATGAAAACCGGGTGGCCGCCCACGGCGCGGAAGGCGCGCACGGGGGAGTTGACGCCACCGGGCATGAGGTCTTTGGCGCGGGTGAAAAGCTGGTCGCTGGTGGAGAGGTTCAGGTCGGGCATAGGTCAGGAGGAAAATGGCAGGGCAAAGATAGGGAGCAGGTGCTGGCAGGAGCCTGCGGTGAGGCGGTAAGTACTGTCTGAATGGTAGTAGGTGCTTGCGGGTTGAGGAGAGGCCGCAGCTGTTCGGGCGACGGTCAACCACTCCTAGTCTCTCCTCAGATGAGCAGGCAAACCAACCCGTAGCTCTATGGCTTCGGCGCAGCCTCCCAACTCCTCAAAACCCCTTCGGCAGGTCGATGCCGCGGATGGTGCGGAAGAGGCTGAGGGCGTTTTGGTCGGTGAGGGCGCCCACGTAATCGGTGAGCAAGATGATTTGCTCGAAGGCAGAGAGGCCGGCCTGGGGGCCGACGGCGCGGAACTGCGCGGGTATCAGTTGCTGGAGCTTGCGGGCCCGGGGGCTGGCCGTGGAGTCGAAGGTGGCGTGCAGGAAGGCGTCGAGCAGGCCGCCGAGGACCTCGAAGCCGGCGGCTTCGATTTGGAGCACGGGGCGGCTGCGGTAGAGGCGTTCGACGGACAGCAGCTGTACTTGTTGCAACTCGTGCCAGCAGCTGAGCTCCTGGATAAGCGGGGCGTCGTATTCGCCGCGCAGGATGGCGGGGGCATGGCTGGCGAAGAGGGCGGCGGTTTCGGCCACAAGCTTGCCGATGAGGCGGGCGCGAACGTAGCCCAGCTCTTCGCGCCAGTCGAGCCACTGCACGGTGCGGGGGCGGGTGGGGTCGTCGGCGAGCATCTGGCGCAGCAGGTGCAGGCCCTCGGCGTGGTCGATGAGGCCGAGCTTAACGCCGTCTTCGAAGTCGATGATGCGGTAGCAGAGGTCGTCGGCAGCTTCCACGAGCAGGGCCAGCGGGTGGCGGTGGTAGAAGCCGTGGGCCGGGTCGCCTTTGGGCAGCAAGCCGAGGTCGTTGGCCACGTGGCGGAAGCGGTCGGCCTCGGTCTGGAAGTAGCCGAACTTCTTCTCGCTGATGCCGCCCGTTTTGTCGTCGTCGTCGACCACCGAGGGCTTGGGGTACTTGCTGAACGCGCCGAGGGTGGCGTAGGTGAGGCCCAGGCCGGCGGTGCCGCTGCTGTGAGCGGGGTAGGTATGGGTGAGCACCCGGAAGCCAGCGGCGTTGCCCTCGAAGCGCTGCAAATCGGCGCGCTGGGCGGGGCTGAGCACGCGCACGAAGGGCTCGGCGGCGGGGCTCTGGAAGTAAGCCGAAATGGCGTCTTCGCCGGAGTGGCCGAAGGGCGGGTTGCCAATGTCGTGGGCGAGGCAGGCGGCGGCCACGATGTCACCGCAGTCGGCGTCGAAGTAGGGCAGCTGCTGGCTTAGCTCGTCGTCGGCCTCCATGAGCAGGCGGCCCGACAGGCGGCCGAGGGAGCGGCCCACGCAGGCGGTTTCGAGGGAGTGGGTGAGGCGGGTGTGCACAAAGTCCGTCTCGGGCAGGGGCATGACCTGGGTTTTGCGCTGCAGCCGGCGAAATGCGGAGCTGAACACCACGCGGTCGTAGTCCTGCACGAAGGCGCCGCGCACGGGCGGGGCATCGGAAACGACGTGGAGCTGGGGTTGCTCGGGGTAGCGGCGGCGCGAAAGCAGCCGGTCCCAGGTCATGGGGGCAAGGGAGGGGGAGATGCGCATGCGACGGGCAAGATAGGCAATGAGGCCGCATCCTGGCAGGTAGGCGCAGCGTGGCTTACTTGGTGCGCACCAGCTCGAACGTGTTGGGCAGGGTGAAGCGGGCGGGGCGGTTGTCGTTGATGCGTACGGTTTCGAGGGCGTATTCGCGCGTCCAGACGAGCACATCGGGCTGACCGGGCTTGAACTGCAGCGAAACACGGGCGTGGTTGAGGCCCAGCTGATCTTGAAAGACCACCGACAGGCGGGTTTCGTAGCCGGGCTTGAGCATGCCGAACGGGGCCACGTAGCGCGACTTCTCGGAAAACGTCTCTTCCACCACTCGGCCGTTTCGGCTGAAGCTGTAGCTGCCCAGCACCACGTCGCTGACCTTCTGGTTAGGCATCTGAAAGTTGCGCTTTTCGCGCAGCTGCACCCGAAACAGGGTAGAGTCGGTGCGGTATTCCCACATGCCCACGTAGGGGTTGGGGGCGGGGGCAGGCCGGGCGGCGGCCGGTCCGAAGAACGGCAGCACCAGCCCCAACAAGAGCAGCAGGGAAGGCATGGGGAAAGGGAGAGGCCCGTGCTGGTGTGTGGCAACGGGGTAGAGCGTAGACAATTAACTGGACGACCGTACCTGTGCAGAATTGGACAATGCAAGCAGGTAGCTAATCCGTAAGGTATTTAAGTACTATGAATACACCAAATAAGTCCAAGGCATAAAGCAGATGCCGGAGCAGACCGTAGGCTAAAACGGGCTGCCCAACGGTGAAGCTAGGGCAAAGAATCAGGTGCCAGGCCAGCAGCCCAACGAATGGCGGCTTGGGTTTGGGCGTACTTGGCCTGGTACTCGGCCAGCTTGAGGCGCGTGCTGAGCAGGGCCGCTTCGCGGGCGTTGAGCAAGAACACCGAGCTTTCGCCGTTTTCGAACCGGGCTTGCTCCCCATCGCGCAGGCGCTGGGCATTGGCAACCAGCTGTTGCTGCACCCCCAACTGCTGAAACAGGCCCTGTTGCTCGTTGGCCGTCTGGCGCAACCCGGTATCGATGTCGCGGGTAGATTGTGCCAGACTCAACGAAGCTTCGCGAATTTTCAGGCGCGCCAGCTGCTGCTTGCTCCGCTCCTGGCGCAGCAGCAGCGGGTAGGCGAAGCTCAGGCCCAGCTTGTAGTTGTATTGGTACAGCGGGGCCGGCCCATACGCTACTTCCGGTTGGTACGGGCGGCCGCGGAGCAGCAGGTTGTAGTCGACGGAAAGCTTGGGCAGCAGCTTGTTGCGCACCAAGCGCTGCTCCACGTCGAGTTGGGCGAGCTTGGCGCGGGTCTTGAGCAGGTCGGGGTGTTGCTGGCGGGCTTGGCTCACCAACTGCTCGAGGGGCACTGCGGGCCCGGCCTGCCACGCGGCGGGCGGCGGCAGCGGCTGGGGCTGCGCACTGGCCGGCAGCTCGCGGGGGCGTTGTTGCGGGTCCCATAGGTAATTGCTGAGGCTCAAGGTGGCGTTTTGCCACTCCACTACGGCCTGCAACTGCTGGGCCTGCCGGTTTTGCAGCTCGGTCAAGGCTTCTACCGAGTCGATGGCGGCCATGTCGCCTTGGCGGACCCGCTCGCGCACGGCGCGGTAGCGCACCTCGGCCAAGCGGTAGTTGGCTTGTAGAAGCCGCAGCCGCTCGTGCGCCAAGGCCCAGCTCCAGTAGTCCTTGGCCGCGCTCAGCAGTAGTTTGTTGAGGGCCGCTACGCGCTCGGCTTCCGCCAATCCTCGCAAGGCCTGCGCCTGGCGCACGGCGGCGCGGCGCTCGTCGAAAAGCAAGCCCTGGGCCAGCGGAACCGACAAACCAACGTAGCTCAGGCCCGCGGTAGGCGTGGCATCCTGTTCGCTCATGCGCGGGCCCACATTACGCTCGTAGCCCAGGCGCAGATCGGGGCCGTACCAGAGCGGCAGGCGCAGCGTGTTGTCCCACCGGTTCCAGTATTCCTGGCCGCCAAACTCTTTTCGGTAAAACTTGCTCTCGGCCAGCGGGTCGAACAACGCGCGGGCCAAGCGCACTTCTTGCTGGGCGCGCTCGGGCAGCAGCGCCGCCTGGCGGGCAACGGGGTGGTTTTCGCCCACCAAGGTCAGCAGATCGGCCAAGGCGAACAGGCTGTCGTTGGCCGCAGCGGGTAGGGCAGAAGGCCCCGGAACGGAGTGTGAGGCTGCACCCGCAGCACCTCCCGAGGAGCCGGCCAGGTACGCAACGGGTGCCTGTGCATTGGCGTGTTGAGGCACGGGCAAGCACAGCAGCGCCCAAAGACCGAGCACGCCCAGGCGTGGGGACATCAATGACCGGAGGCTCATAGCTCGGTGTCGTCGGCTGTGGGTTCGGCGGCTTTCTTATCCGGTTTGTCGGGGCTGCCTTTTTGGTAGCCCACAAAATTGGGCGGGAAGCCGTTGAGCTGGCGCCAGAGCTCATACCAGATGGGTACGTCGTCGAGCAGGGCCCAGCCGTACACCCCCGAACCCACCCGCAGGGGCTGCGGCCAGGGCTCAGACCCCGGTTCGGGCGTTACCAAAATGCGGTAGCGGCCTTTGGAATCGAGGTTGTCGATAACGGCCACGCGGCCGGCAAACGTGCCGAAGCTGGTGCCGGGCCAGCCCGAAAACACCAGCGCCGGCCAGCCGTCGAACTGCAGGCGCACGCGGCGGCCCACGGCCAGCAGCGGTATGTCCATGGGCTGCACGTAAAGCTCGGCGGCCAGCTGCGGCCGGTGGGGCATCACCGTCACCACGGCTTCGCCTTCTTTCACCATTTCGCCCAGGCCAGCTTTGAGGGTGCGCACCACGTAGCCGTCCTGCGGGGCCGTAATGCGGTAGTAGCCGCTGCGAATGCGCAGGTTGGCGTACTCGTTGCGCATCTTGGCGAGCTGTCCTTCAGCATCGTACTGGTAAGCCTGCGTGGCCCGCCGGTCCGATTCTGACTTGGCCAGTTTGTCCTGGTATTCGGCCTGCAGCGAGTTCAGTTCGAGCCGGCTGTTGAGCAGCTCCTGCCGGCTGCTGCCCAACTTGCTTTCCACGGCTTGCAGCTTGGCGGTGGCTTCCTGCAGCTTCAGGCGGCGGCTTTCCAGCTCGGTCAGCGACTTCAGCCCTTGGTTGTACAAGGTTTGCTGGCGGGTTAGCTGGGCTTGGGCAACAGATTGGTCGGTGCGCGCCGCCACCAGCTCCGCCGAATCGGCGCGCACCTTCAAGGCCGTTTGGCGCACTTTGTTGCGGGCTTTGTTTAAGCTCACCTGCAGGCCCGCCCGCAAGGCGGCCTGTTGCGTACCGAGGGCCTGGGCTTTGGCGGCGTTTTCGCGCAGCGTGCCGGCCTTGGCAGCCAGCTGTTCGCGGGTGCGGGCCAACAGGTTGGGGTCGAAATACTTGTCCTTGGTTTCGGCAATGTCCAGGAGCGTGTCGCCACGGCGCACCAGCTGGCCCTCCCGCACGTGCCACCGCTCGATGCGGCCGGCAATGGTGCTGGGAACGGTTTGCGGGCGGTCCTGGGGGCGCAGGGTGGTGAGGGTGCCCTCGGAGCGGATGTTTTGCGTCCAGGGCAGAAACCCCGCCAGCAGGAGCAGCCCACCCAGCGCGGCGCACCACCGGGCCAGCGTGCGGCCGGCGCGCGGCGTATGCACCTGCTCGAAGGACCGAAAACCCGCTTTGTCGGGGTGCGTTTCGGCTAAGGGATGCGCGGCAAAAGGCATGGTCTGTAGAGGGAATTAACGGGTTGCGGGCAGCAAACGAGCGGCGCGTTGCGAGGTACTGCATCTTCCCAACCAGCGCCGCTACCGGCAGCAGCGGGTTTGCTGGGGGCTAGATCAGGCGAAAAAAGCAGCTAGTTCAGGCTGACGGGCTATTTCGGCGTAAGGCCCATCGGCAACCAGGCGGCCGTCGCGCAGCAGCGCCGTGCGCGGGCACAGGGCCAGCACCCGCGGGTCGTTGGAGGCGAGCAGCACCGTCCAGGGCTGGTGGGGTGCCAGCAGCTGGCGCAGAATGCGCAGGCGTTCGGCCGGCTCCACGCCGGGCAGAAAGTGGTCGAGTAGCAGCAGGCGCGGCCGGCGCACCAGGGCCCGGGCCAACAGTAGTTTCTGCTGCACGTGGTCGGAGTGCGGAATGCCGGGGCCCAACAGCGTGGCCAAACCCAGGGGCTGCGCCGCGAAATAGTCGCTCAACCCCACCAGGCCAAGGGCCCAGCTTACGTCGCCGGGGGCAATGTCGGGCTGATCGAGGGTGAGGTTTTCGAGTACCGTGCCGGCGAACAGGTGCTGGTGGGAAATGTTGTCGCCCACGGCCGCCGCCAGGGCCGCCGGCGACAGGTCGCGCAGGGCTACCCCGTTGTAGCTGATGATGCCGGTGTAGTCGGGCAGCAGACCGGCCAGCACCCGCAGCAGCGTGGTTTTGCCGGAGCCATCGTAGCCGGCCAGGCCCAGGTGCTGGCCAGCGGGTACCAGCAGCGCCACCTCGGCCAGCGTGGGCGCGGCCGCGCCGGGGTAGCGGTACTGCAGCCCCCGCAGCTCCACCGTCAAGCCCGTGGAAGCCGCGGGCAACTCCAGCGCCGCGCCGGGCGTGTCGGGTAGCACCGGCAGATCGAGCACGTGCCCCAGCTTGTCGATGGCCGTGAGGGCGTCGTAGACCACATCGAGCTTGAGCAGCACCTTTTCCACGGCTCCGATGGTGAGAATAATGACGATTTCGGCCGCCACAAACTGCCCGATGTTGAGCTGTTTGCTGAGCAGCAGCCAGCACCCGATGATGAGCAGCGCCGCAGTAATGAGGGTTTTGAACGCCACAAACCCCGCGTATTGGGTGAGCAGCACCCGGAAATGCCCGCGCCGCGCCGTGAGGTAACCTGTTACCAACTCGTCGGTGCGGTCGAGCACCAGGGGGCGCCGCGGGGCCAGCCGAAACGTGTGCACGGTGCGGGCCACGTCTTCGAGCCAGGCCACCAGCCGGTACTTGTATTTCGATTCGGTGAGTGAGGTGCTGAGGCCGCGCGGCCCGGTAGCCCACAGCAGCGCACCCAACAAGCCCACCAGCACCGCGCCAAAACCAATAAACACCGGGTGGTAGAAGGCCAGCAGCACCAGCCCAAACACCAACTGCAGCCCCGCGGCGCTGAATTCAAGCAGCAGCGTGGCCAGCCCCTTCTGAAGCGTGGGCGCGTCGAGCAGGCGGTTCATCAGCTCAGGCAAATACTGTCCGCCCAAGGCTTCGGTGCGCACCCGCGGCAGGCGTACGGCAAAATCGAAGGCCACGCGGGCAAACAAGCGCTGCTGCACAAATTCCACCAGGTATACCTGCATGATTTGCAGTCCGCCCACCAGCAACGTGCCCACCACAATGAACCCGATGAGAACCACCAACGAGGTGCTGACGGCGCCACTCGACACGAAGCCGATAACCGACTGCACCCCCAGCGGCAGCGACAGGTTGATGAGCCCGGCCAGCGCGGCATACACATAGAGGTAGGCAATGTCACGACGCTCGGCCCCTAGCAGCCGCCACAGGCGTTGGCCGGGACTTAGGGAAGCAACGGAAGAAGTATCAGCCATTTTCGGTAAGAAGTAGCTTGGGTGGTCAGGCATGAAACGGGCCGGGGGCACGAGGCCGTGGCGGGGCAGGTTTGCCGGCCGGCTTCACTCAATTCGTCAGGACTGCGAAAACCAGGTGGTTGAGGAAAAGCAGCACGCTGTCTTCGGCCTTGGCCTTGTCGGGGGCATCGGCCAGGGAGGGGAGGTGCTGCGCAAAGAAGAGCTGCTTGCGGGCCGACTCCAGCACGGTGCTGACCAAGGCGTGGGGGTAGGGAAACGCGGGGTTGATTTCCAGCACCACCGCCACCATATCGGCCGCCAGCAGCTTGTACTCGCGGTAAAACCCGTCGCGGTTCACCGCGTCGACCTCGCGGGTGAGGTAGGTTTTGGAAGCCTCGGCTACCACAATGCGGTACAGGGCAGCTTCGTCGAGGTGGGTGGTGGCGGCGTGGTCCTGGTGGGCCCGCGTGACAATGCCCAGCATCGTGCGCAGGCGCACGGCGGGGTCGGGCACGTTGTGGGTGTGGTACTGAATCTGGTAGCGCAGCCACGCCCAGTGCCACGACACCAGGTACACCAGCAAGCGGTGCTTGTTCTCAAAATACCGGTACAGCGACGCCTCCGTGGAGCCAATGTGCTGGGCCAGCTTCTTGAACGTGAACTGCTCGAAACCCACCTCGTCGATCAGGCGCACACTCTCCCCGATGATTTTGCGCCCGAGGTCGGTGGCTTGCGGGTCGCGCAGGTAAAGCTTGTCGTTGAGTTCGGGGCGGAGGGTGCTTTGCATGATCAGCCGCAAAAGGGAAGACGATGCGAAGTACCTACTTTTATAAATGATAGTTTTACTATTAAAGAAAATTAATGTGTACTGCTGCTTGCCAGCCTGCGTATGGCGGCCTGTAGGGCTTGCGTACCTTTGCCAATCCGGCCTGTGAACAGCCGCCGGCTTTCAGCTTTTTTGCCTTTTGCTATGCGGTTACTGTACTTTGGTTGGGTTGTGGGAAGTTTGCTAACTGGGGCAGCTACGGCTCAGCAAGTGCCAGCCCGGCGCCCAGCGGCATCCGTTCCTGCCAAAGCTGTGCCGGCCGCACCCGCCAAAACGCCCCCAGCCGCGGCCAAACCAGCCAAGCCCGGTGCCACTCCCGCGGCCCCCGCGCCGAAGACGGGCGCCACCCCGGTAAAAGCTACCGCCACTGCTGCCAAACCCGCTGTTGCCAAGCCCGCCCCAACCGTCGTTCCCGCGCCCAAACCGGCGGCCAAGTCTGCCCCGCCGCTGCCCGCCAACCTTGGGTCGCAGGACCCCGACACGCGCTACCGCAACGGCAAAACCCTCATCGACCAAGCGCGCTACGACCTGGCCATGCAGGAGCTGCAGCCACTGACGGGCCCGGCCGCCAAATACAGCCGCGCCCCCGAAGCGGCTTATTTGTATGCCGTGGCCACCAGCCGCGCCAAGAAATGGGCCGAGGCCGAGCAGATGCTGAACCTGCTGCGCACCGAGTACCCGCAGTGGCCGAGCCTGGCCGAGGCCATGTTCCTGCAAGCCCAGGCCTCGTTTGAGCAGGGCGACACCGACAACGCCCTGCGCGTGCTCGAGCAAATGCCACTCACCCAGCTGCGCGCCCAGAAGGCTGCCATGAAAGCCACGTACTTCGCCCGGCTGCGCGACAAAGCCCTCTGGCAAAACCTGCTGCGCCGCCACCCGCAGGACACGGCGCTGGCCCGGGGCTACGCCGAGCAGCTGGTGTTCGGCGGCCTCTATACCGAAGCCGACAAGGCCCAACTCGATCAGGTAGTCACGCAGTTTGGCCTCGACCGCACCCGCTACACACCACGCCCTCGCCCGGCCAAAAAAAGCAGCTACAACGTGGCCGTGCTGCTGCCCTTCGAGTTCGACGACCCGAGCTGGGAAACGCGCCGCCGCCTGCAGTTCGTCAACGACCTGTACGCGGGGCTGAAGCTGGCGCAGGACTCCCTGCAGCGCGAAGGCCGCCCGCTGAACCTCTACGCCTACGATACCGGGGCCGACACGCTGCAGCTCAAGCAACTGCTGCAACAGCCCGAGCTGGCCAGCATGGATTTGATTGTGGGCCCGGTGTACAAGTCGGGCAGCAAGATTCTGGCCCGTTTCGCCCGCGAAAAGCAGATCATCACCGTCAACCCCCTCTCGCAGGACGGCGACTTGGTGCTGGACAACCTCTGGCACTACCTGTACGAGCCCAGCACCGCCACCCAGGGCCGGCAGGCAGCCGAGTTTGCCTACCGCGCTTTCGGCGGCGGCCCGGCCGTGGTAATCCACGAAGACTCCAAAGACGAAACCGCCTTCGGACAAGCCTACAAAACCGCCTACGAAGCCCTCGGCGGCAAGGTGCTGGCCCTGCGCCGCGTCGATTCGGAAGTGCCCGACGCCATAGCATCGGCCTTTGGCGGCTACGACGTGAAAAGCGCCGGCCACGTGGTAGTGGCCTCCGACAGCAAGAAAGCCGGCCCCGCCACCCTCAATGCCCTGAGTGCCCAGGGCCTGCGCGTGCCGTTGCTGACTTTCGCCTCGTGGCTGGAAAACTCCAGCGTCAGCCTCGGCCAGCTCGATCAACGGGAAGTGTTTTTCATTCATCCCAAGTACCTCGACGCGACTTTGCCGGGCGTGCGCCGCTTCCGGCAGCTTTACACCCAGCAGCAGAACATTCCGCCGTCGGTGTTTGCCTTCACCGGCTTCGAGCTGCTGTATTACTTCGGCACGCAGCTGCACCAGAACGGCCCAGCGTTTCAGCAGGCCTTGGCCAACTCCGGGCCGGTGTCGGGCATGGTGTTCCAGGGCATCGGCTACCCCAACCAGGCCCACGACAACCAGTACGTGCCCATCACCAAGCTGGAGCGCCTTGAAATTGAGGTGCAAAACCCGGTGGGCATGCGGTAGACCACGGGTTCGAGCGGATTCAACGGATTTCGCGGATTTTGTGGACGATTACCGAGCCGAAGCCCCGAGGCTTCGGATTTTTTCGTAGTAGGCGCCGCAGTGTGGTCAGCAGAAGCATAAAAGCAAACAGCCCGACCGCAAGGCCGGGCTGTTTTGTCAGGGTGACAATCTTCCACAAAATCCACGGAATCCGCTCGAATCCGTGGTCCTTATTCCCACTCAATCGTTGCGGGCGGCTTCGACGAAATGTCGTACACCACGCGGTTGATGCCGCGCACCTGATTGATGATTTTGTTCGATACGTCAGCCAGAAAGTCGTAGGGCAGGTGGGCCCAGTCGGCCGTCATGCCGTCCACGCTCGTTACGGCGCGCAGGGCTACCACCCGCTCGTAGGTGCGTTCGTCGCCCATCACGCCCACGCTTTGCACGGGCAGCAGCATGGCGCCGGCTTGCCACACCTTGCTGTAGAGGCCGGTTTGGTGCAGCGCATCAATAAACACGGCATCGGCGCGCTGGAGCAGGTCTACTTTCTCGGGCGTGATGTCGCCCAGAATGCGGATGCCCAGGCCGGGGCCGGGGAAGGGGTGGCGGTGCAGGATGTTGTGCGGCAGACCCAGGGTTTCGCCCACTTCGCGCACTTCGTCTTTGAACAACATGCGCAGCGGCTCCACCACCTGCAGCTTCATGTGCTCGGGCAGGCCGCCCACGTTGTGGTGGCTCTTGATGGTGACGGCCGGACCCTTCACCGACACCGACTCGATGACGTCGGGGTAGATGGTGCCTTGCGCCAGCCACCGGGCGCCTTCCACCTTGTGGGCTTCGCGGTCGAACACCTCGATGAAGGTGCGGCCGATGGCCTTGCGCTTCTGCTCAGGGTCGGTGAGGCCGGCCAGGGCAGTGTAGAATTCCTGGGCGGCATCCACGCCGGTCACGTTCAGGCCGAGGCCTTGGTAGGAGTGGAGCACGCTCGCAAATTCCTCCTTGCGCAGCAGGCCGTTGTTGACGAAAATGCCGTGCAGCCGCGGCCCAATGGCGCGGTGCAGCAGCAGCGCCGCCACCGAGGAGTCGACGCCGCCCGACAGACCCAGAATGACCTGGTCCGTCTCGCCAATGGTGCGCTGCAGGCTGGCCACCATTGAATCGACGAAGTGCTCCGGCGTCCACGACTGGTCGCACTGGCAGATGTCGACCACAAAGTTGCGCAGCAGCTGCTTGCCTTGGGTGGAGTGCGTCACTTCGGGGTGAAACTGAATGCCGTAGGTGGGTTGCCCGGCAATGTGGTATGCTGCTACCTCGACTTCGGGCGTGCTGGCAATGATGTCGAAGCCTGCGGGCAGCGCCTTAATCGTGTCGCCGTGCGACATCCACACCTGCGAGTCGAGGCTCAGGCCCTGCATCAGCGGCGACTCGGTGTTGATGTGGTGCAGGCGGGCCCGGCCGTACTCGCGGATGGTGGCCGGCAGCACCTCGCCGCCGCCTTGCTGGGCCAGCAGCTGCGCCCCGTAGCACACGCCCAGCACCGGCACGCGGCCCAGGTACTGCGAGAGGTCGGGGTTGGGCGCTTCCGGGTCGCGCACCGAACAGGGGGAGCCCGAAAGCACGACGCCCCGGATATCCTCAGTGAGGTCCGGGGCGTGGTTATACGGGTGGATTTCGCAGAAGACGTTCAGCTCGCGGATGCGCCGCGCAATGAGCTGGGTGTACTGCGACCCAAAATCTAGAATGAGAATCTGTTGAGGCATGGCCGCAAAGGTAATTGGCGCGAGCGGGTCAACTGCTGCCGACGGGCAATAATTATGTTGCCGGAGCACCGCACGTGGGCCCCGGTGCCGTAGCAAAAATTACCTGGAAGTGGGTATTTCAGCGGTGAGCAGAAGCGCCTAATTTTGTGCAGTTTGGCCTGTGCCAAGTTTCACGCTCCACCTGCATGCTTACACCTCTACCTACTCGCCCGGCCACTTGGTGGCTGATGCTGCCCTTGTTCCTGCTGTTTTTCTTCGCCAGCAGCTGTGAGAAAAAAACCGTGGAGCCCGACGTGCCCGAAAACACCGGCACCGTGACGCTCAACAAAACCACCGCCGTGCCCGGCGACGTGGTGACGCTGACCTCCACCAACACCTTGGACAACAAGCCCGGCTGGGAGGTAACCCTGGGAGGGCAAAAGGTGGCGTTGGCCCGGGTTAGCGACACACAAGCTGCCTTTATTGTGCCGGTAGTTTCCAGCGGTGCCAAGAGCCTCGACCTGGCTGCCCTAGGTTTCAAAAGCACGCTAACGTTAACCATCGGGCAGTACGCCGCTATTCAGGACCCGGCCGCGGTGTTTGCCGATTTTCAGAGCCGCCTAGCTGTAGCCGTGGCCTACACCGAAGGACTAACGACGGCTAGTACCTATCCGCTGCCGGCCCAAAACCTTGCGGTGCTTAAGAACCTGCAACAAAGCCTACCGGCTATGTACGCCAACGCGACGGCGGCCCAAAAACTGGAAGTGGCGTACCTGATGCGTCAGATGGCCTTTGCCCAAGTTGATTTCGGGACGCTTGGCGACAAAGCCACCGCCAACGACGACCCCGCTGACCGGCTCAGCAAAATGGTTTCCCCTTACGCTTTAGCGCGAATAAAGCTGGTTTTTTTCGTTGGGACTATGGCCGTGGGCGGCTATGTGGCCAGCCCCTTGGTGATGTTGGTGGGGTCAGTAGGCATGTTGTACCAGCTAAACCAGACGCTGGTGATTCAGCAAGACATTCTGAACACGACGGGCATTGCCATGAGCATCAACGACTACAGCAACCGCCCCGCCGAGGGCAACGGCGGCACCTTGAAGCTGTTTAAGGACACTCCCAAGGGGATTCAAGTAGAGGCCACGTACCGCACTGTGCAAGCCAGCGACGCCCAAGCCGGGCCGGAACTGGCGAAGCAAATACTCAGCGGGGTAGAGGAAGTCCGCGGTTTTCATACTCGGATAAACGCGGTGCTCTTGCAACTCAAGCAGTGGCTCGCCGGCAGTGCCACCTCCCTGAGCCCGTTCGTGGGAGCCAAAACCCAAGGCACTACCAAAACCATGAACATCCCGGCCCGCCGCTTGCAGGTCCGAAACATATTCACCTCGGGCATTACCGTCACAGGAACGGCCCCTGCCACCGGAGATGTGCTTACCCTCAAGGCAACCAGCAACACATTCAATGCAGTAACGCCATTCACCTTTGAGCTGGCCTATGATTATCCCACGTTGAGCGTAAGTGTGAAAAAGACCGTCACGGCGGAGTACAGCCCGGTAATGCCCGGCTATACGGTGGAAGTGTTAAGCTACGACATGATCAACAACGTGGGGCACATTTACGGGGAAGCTGATCCAGCAACTTTTTCTGTTGAACAAGTGCTGCAGCCCAACGATGCGTTCAAAGCGCCTTCCCAATCGCTCCATTACTACCGTCTGAAATACAACGGGCAGTACGTACAGGTCAAGCAACCTACCTTCAATGGGACCACGCCGGGCACGTATAGCACTTTTGCGGTGTCGAGTACAGCCCCGCCCCAAAGCGCCGATGTGAATGCGGGTAGCTACCTGTTGTCGTTGTATGATGAGACCAACAGCCGGGCTGTGCTATTTCCAGTCAATCTCACCTTCAACAACGAACTCTACCGCAAAGTTGTGGGCCGCACTATCCGAACAAGTTTCCCCTCTAATCCCGGCTACTTCACCGAAGTGCGGGTAAAAGCTGACGGCACCCACGATTACTATACCAACTCCGCCCTGCGCAACGTGGGAACCTGGAGCATCTCAGCCGGCCGCATGTATTATTCGACCAGATGTGCCAGTGGAGCCAAAGTAAGGCGTAAATCATTGGGTTTCATGCGTTTCACCGGGCCTATCGCGGCGCAGGAGTACAGCCCGTTTGAATCTAACGTGATAGAGGTTTATGAGGACGGAACAGTTAACGGTACGGGAGGCGGCTTCTGTAATTCGGGCCAATCCATTATTCAATAATAACCGCGGGTTCCGTTTTGGCCCTTGTGCACTGCGCAATAACCCCTTTGTTCTGGTGTGCAAGGGCCAAAATCAAGAAAAGACTTGCGGCAGTGCGTTTCCCCTGCTTACCTTTGCCCCGGCGAATCAGTACGACCAGCTCCCGCTGAACTCCCCCAGGACCGGAAGGTAGCAAGGGCAGGCGGTAGAGCGGTGCGATACTGGTTCGCTTTTTTTTGCCCCTGCCCCAAGGCCAATTGCCGCCCGAGGTTCGTCACCTTCGCCCGCAAACGGTTAGCTTTGGGGCAGTTTTCGTTTCAAGCGTTTCCCATTCGAATGAAGTTTTTCATTGACACCGCCAACCTGAAGGACATTCAGGAAGCCGTGGAGCTCGGCGTGCTCGACGGCGTTACCACCAACCCGTCCCTGATGGCCAAAGAAGGCATCAAAGGAACCGATGCGGTGATGGCGCACTACCGCCAGATCTGCGAAATCGTGGACGGCGACGTGTCGGCCGAAGTTATTGCCGTGGATTTCGACGGCATGGTGACCGAAGGCGAGGCCCTGGCCGAGCTGCACCCCAACATTGTGGTGAAAGTGCCCATGACCCGCGACGGCGTGAAGGCCATCAAGTATTTCTCCGAGAAAGGCATCAAAACCAACTGCACGCTGGTATTCACCGCCGGGCAGGCCCTGCTGGCCGCCAAAGCCGGCGCTACCTACGTGTCGCCTTTCGTGGGTCGTCTCGACGACATCGGTCACGACGGCGTGCAGCTCATCGAGCAAATCGTGCAGATTTTCTCCAACTACGGCTACCCCACGCAAGTGCTGGCCGCCTCGGTGCGCCACGTGCCGCACCTCATTCAGTGCGCCGAAATTGGCGCCGACGTGGTAACGTGCCCGCTGAACGTCATTACCGGCCTGCTCAACCACCCGCTGACCGACAAAGGCCTGGCCCAGTTCCTGGCCGACCACAAGAAGGTCAACGCGTAACTTGTTTAATGTGCTGATGTGAGAATGTGCTGATGTGCCAATGCCCGGGAAAGCCTAAACTTTATCCGCGCGTTGCCATTAGCACATCAGCACATTCTTCCACATTCGCACATTAACCAGATGTACATCATAAAAGTCAAAGGCAAGGCCAAGATTCCGGACTACATCCAACTCCGCGACAACGACTTTGTGCTCATTGCTTATTTCCGCGCCGACCGCCCGCTGAAGGACCTGCACCGTTACGGCCTCGAAGGGAAAGAAACCGAGCTGGCGGCCGTTATCGAGCAGTTGGAATTCGGCAAACTGCAGCCGCTGGCTATTTAGGTAGTAGGGGCTTGGGGCATAGCACACGGCGCAGCCCAACCTACTGCCAAGCTTCGACGCGCATCAAGCCCGAAAACCTAGTTGCCAAGCTCACACCTCTAAGCTCCTAAGACCTACTCGCATGGAATCTGCTGCCCCGGCCGTTATCGAGCTGCGCGACGCCTACATTATGCAGGACGTGAACACCGTGCTGCAAAACGTGTCGTTTGCGGTGGGCAAGGGCGAGTTTGTGTACTTGGTGGGCCGTACCGGCTCGGGTAAAAGCTCGTTGCTGAAGACGCTCTACGCCGATTTGCCGCTGCCCGAGGGCATGGGCACGGTGGTGGGCTATCCGCTGCGCAAGCTCTCCACCGACAAGGTGCCGTACCTGCGCCGCAAGCTGGGCATCGTGTTCCAGGATTTTCAGTTGCTCTACGACCGCACCGTGGCCCAAAACCTGCTCTTTGTGCTGCAGGCCACGGGCTGGGGCGACAAGGCGAAGATGAAAAACCGGGTGCAGGACGTGCTGATGCGCGTGGGCCTGAGCGGTGTGGCCGGCAAGATGCCGCACCAGCTTTCGGGCGGCGAGCAGCAACGCGTGGTTATTGCCCGCGCCCTGCTCAACGAACCCCTGCTGCTGCTGGCCGACGAACCCACCGGCAACCTCGACCCCGACGTGACCGACGGCATCATGCGCCTGTTCATGGAAATCAACAACGCGGGCACGGCTGTGCTCATGGCCACCCACAACTACGAGCTGATTCGGCGCTACCCCAAGCGGGTGCTCAAGTGCGAGAAGGGTCAGCTGCTCGATTCGGCCACCACCAACATTTCGTACACCGAGGTATAATGATGGCCGCCGAGGGCTTGTCGGTGCTGATTCCGGTGTACAACCGGGATGTGCGCGAGCTGACTCAGCAGCTGGTGGCGCAGCTGCCGGCCTGGCCCGGTTCTGCCGAAATTTGCCTGCTCGACGACGGCTCTACTACATACAAAGAGCAAAACCGCCGGCTGGCGCAACTGCCCGGTGTTCGGTACGAAGAACTGCCCCGCAACGTAGGCCGCGCCGCTGTGCGCAACCGCCTCGTGGCGCAGGCACAGCAGCCGTGGCTCCTGCTGCTCGACAACGACAGCTACCTACCCGACGACCAGTTCCTGACCCGCTACGCGGCCGCGCGCAGCCAAGCCAACGTGCTCATCGGCGGCACGTGCTACGATGCCGCGCCGCCCGCCGACCCCGCGCTGTACCTGCGCTGGTACTACGGCCGCCGGCGCGAAGCCCGCCCCGCCGCCGTGCGCCAGGCCGAGCCCTACGGCCAGATTACCATCAACAACCTGCTCATTCGGGCCGATGTATTCCGCCGGTTCGGCCTCGACGAAAGCCTGGCGCGCTACGGGCACGAAGACACGAAATTCGGTTGGCGCCTGCGCGAGGCCGCCGTGCCTATCCTGCACCTCAACAACCCCGTGCGTCACGACGGCCTGGAGCCAGCCGCGGTGTTCCTCGAAAAGTCACGCGACGCGGTGCGCAACCTGGCCGCGCTCTACCGCGCCGAAGGGCTGGGTGCCGACACCAAGCTGGTGCAAACGGCCGTGCGGCTGCAACAGCTGGGCTTGGCCCCTGCCGCCCGCTTGGCCTTGCAAGCCGCTGTACCGCAGTTGCGGCGCAACTTGCTTTCGACCCAACCCCGGCTGCGCGCCTTCGATGCGCTGAAGCTGTACTGGTTACTTGAAGAGTGGCGTTAACGACCAAGTAGGTAGGCAGGGGAGGATTTCGGCTGAAAAAAAGAATGGTGCCGCGGCTCAGAGCTGCGGCACCATTCTTTTTAGTCGTTCACAAAATCCGTGAAATCCGAGACGATTCGTAGAAATCCGTGGTCTTAGTCGTTGTCGGTATTCTTGACTTCCGACTTCACTTCCTTGTAGCCTTCTTTGGTTTTTTCGCCAACTTTCTTGGCGGCATTGCCAATTTTCTGACCCACCGACTTGCCGGCGTCTTTCACGTCGGCAGCCGTGTTGGAAGCGGCGCTTTTCACTTCGGCGCGCTCGTCGCGGGTGCCGGCTTCGGCGTTGGCGGTGCCGCGCTCTACGGCATCAGCGCCTTCGGCCACGCGGGCCTCCGACTTATCGAACGACTTAAAGGCGGCGTATTTCAGCTTTTCCTTTTGGATTTCGGCCAGGTCGTTGGCCGGAATGTCGCCTTTCACGCGGTCGTAGGCCTCATCCAGGGCACGCCACTCGGCATTCACGTTGCGCCAGTCGTCGATGTCGTAGCGGTCCTCGTTCTGCTTCACCATCTTCACGAAGTCCTCGTAGGTCTGGCGGGCGTTGGCGGCGGTGAGAGCCTGCGAAGGCGTGGTGGCGGCGGGTTTGTAGTACTTGCCCAGCTTGGCGGGGGCGCCGCTGGCGTCCATGCCGCCCGAGCTGGCACTGCTGCGGTAGGCGGCTTCACGGGCGTCGTAGGCAGTGGTGTAGCGGGTTTTCAGCTGTTCGTATTCCGCCTTGCGGGCGTCGTCCCAGCTGCTCATGTTGGCTTCGGCGGCGGCCACTTTGGCGTCGTAATCAGCCTTGAGCTGTGTGGTTTCCTGGTCCCACTCGGCCTGCGTTTTGTTGCCCACGTTCTGGGCGCTGGCCTCGGTGTTGGCCACGAAGGTCTTGAAGTCGGAGTAGGCCGCGTCGGTGTCGGCAGCGGCTTCCTGACGGTCGGCGCGGTTGCAGCTGGCGGTGGTGAAGGCCATGCCGCCGCCGAGCAGCAGCAGGGCCAGGGCTTGGGTGGTGAGTGTTTTCTTGAACATGATTCGAGGTGGTTCAGGGATTGGGAAGGATACCCCGCCGCGGCATGGGCGAGGCGTTTGGCCCGATAAACGGACGGTAGACATAGCGGGTTGCGAATGTCTGTCGTTATGGTGGCCCGGCCTGGCCCGCGGCCCGCTACACTTTGGCGGCCGCACCGCTGCCGCTGTATCTTTAAGCCGTCTTTTCGTCTCCGCTTTGCTCGTTCCCACGCCCACCGCGCCCATTCGCCTGCTCGACCTGCCCGCCCAGCACGCCGCCATCCAAGCCGAACTCGATGCTGCCCTGCAGCGCGTGCTCCGGGAAGGCGCTTTCATCCAAGGCCCCGATGTGCAACAATTCGCCGACGAGTTGGGGCAGTACCTTGGCGGCGCCCACGTAATTCCCTGTGCCAACGGCACCGACGCCCTGCAATTGGCCTTGATGGCGCTGGACCTGCAGCCCGGCGACGAGGTCATCGTGCCGGCCTTCACCTACGTGGCTACTGCCGAAGCCGCCGCCATTCTCGGCCTGAAACCGGTGCTGGCCGACGTCGACCCGCACACTTTCTGCCTCGATGCCGCCGCCGCCGAAGCCGCCCTCACGCCGCGCACCCGCGCCATCATGGCCGTGCATCTCTACGGGCAGTGCGCCGACCTCACGGCCCTACGCGCCGTGGCCGACAAGCACCACCTGGCCCTCATCGAAGACAATGCCCAGGCCATTGGGGCTACCTGGCAGCTCCCCGACGGCACGCTACTGCCCGCCGGTACGGTAGGCGAGATGGGTACTACCTCGTTTTTCCCTTCCAAAAACCTCGGCGCGTTGGGCGACGGCGGCGCCCTGCTCACCCGTTCCGAGACCCGTGCCGCGCAGCTCTATGAGCTGGCGAATCACGGTCAGCAGCGCGGCAAAAAGTACGTGCACCAGCGCATCGGCCTCAATTCCCGCCTCGATACGCTGCAAGCCGCCCTGCTGCGGGTGAAGCTGCGACACCTCGCGGCCTGGACCTCTGCCCGTCAGCAGGCCGCCGCCCACTACGATGCCGCGCTGGCTGCTGTGCCGGGCCTACGCACGCCCGCACGCCAGCCCGGCAGCACCCACGTCTTCCACCAGTATACCATCACGCTGGATTCCGAAGTCCGGCGCGACGGCCTGCAGCAGCACCTGCAGGCGCATGGCATTCCGTCGGTGGTGTACTACCCGGTGCCGGTGCACACGCAGCCGGCCTACCAGTACCTGGGCTACCGCGCGGGGCAGTTTCCGGTGGCCGAAAGGCTGTGCCGCACCGTGTTGTCGCTGCCCATTCACCCGGGCCTCACCGCCGAGCAAATCGACTACGTGGCCGAGGCAGTGCGGGCGTTTGGCGCCCAAGCCTGCTGATGCGCTACATTCGCCCTTTGTGAGTAACTCTTCCCCCGCCGTCCGTTTTGCCATTTGTGGCGTAGGCCACATCGGCCGCCGCCACGCAGCCCTTGTGGCGCGTCACGCCGGTGCCGGCCTCGCGGCGCTCATCGATGTGCGCGCCGAGCTGCAGCCCGAGCTGGCCGCCGAATTTCCTGGCGTGCCTTTTTTCGCCTCGCTAGAGGAATACCTCACGGCCGTTTCACCCGATAGCCCCGCCGCGGCCGACGTGCTGACGGTGGCCACGCCCAACTACCTGCACGCCCCGCAGGCCATTTTGGGGCTGCGCGCCGGGCTGCACGTGGTGGTCGAAAAGCCCATTGCCCTGCGCAAGCGCGACGCTGAGGACATCATTCACGTGGCGCTGCAAACCGGCCGGCTGGTGTTTGGGGTGATGCAGAACCGCTACTCGCCGCCGTCGCAGTGGCTTAAGGAGCTGGTCGATTCCGGCCGCCTGGGGCAGACTTACTTGGTGCAGATCAATTGCTTCTGGAACCGCGACGCGCGTTACTACCGGGGCGGCCCTTCTTGGAAGGGCCGCCGCGACCAGGATGGCGGCACCTTGTTCACGCAGTTCAGCCACTTCGTCGATTTGCTCTACTGGGTGTTTGGCGACATCGAGAACATCCGGGCCCGCTTCTTCGATTTCAACCACGCCACCCTCACCGATTTTGAGGACTCCGGCCTGGTGAGCTTCGACCTAGTGCGCGGCGGCGCGGGCACGCTGCAGTACAGCACCAGCGTGTGGGACCGGAACCTGGAAAGCTCCCTCACCGTGGTGGCCGAGCGCGGCAGCCTGCGCATTGCCGGCCAGTACATGGACAAGGTAGAGTACTGCCACGTCGAAGGCTACCAGCTGCCCGAACTGGCGCCCACTAACCCCGCCAACGACTACGGGCCGTACCAGGGCTCGGCCGCCAACCACGTGCAGGTGATAGAAAATGTGGTGGATACGGTGCAGAAACGCGGCTTTGCTACCACCAATGCCTTGGAGGGGATGAAGGTGGTGGAGATGATTGAGCGGATCTATAACATGAAGCCGGATTAATTATATGATACACTTCAAGAGCAGAGTTAAGACGCTATATACACTGCTGATAGCTTTGGTATTTCTATTCTGTGCGAATTTTCTTTGGTTATTCTCAGATCAGGTAAGGGGAATACTTTTCTTAAATAATTTAGGTGAGAAGGGGTTTCTGATACTATTATTTGGAGTATTTGCATTGGCCGGATTGTGGTCGTTTAGCGAACTGTTATTTTTTCGTCAGGTAGCGCTGGAAGACGGATATTTGGTTATCAGGCGTGGGCTTATGGTTGTGCATATGATTTCGTACGAAGCCATTACGCGCTTGCAGGCTACAACTGAGCAAATGGAGCGAAATCAAACTGGTCTATTGCGCAATGCTGTGTGGTACAGAGGAGAGAAGCTAATAATACGGGTAGGCGAAAAGGAGGTGGTTCTTCGTTCTATTTACATAAATGATTATGATAAATTTAAGCAGAAATTGGTGCGGCTGGCTATTAATGCCAAACTGTTTGGTCCCGCAAAATTTCACGAGCAGACCCAATATGGCTTCTTGATTATTGTCAGCTTGTTTGTTCTGCTTATGATCTACATAAACCTGTTTGGCCGAACTTGATCCTGAAAGCGGCGATTTCCTGTCCATGCATCTCCTCGACCCTCAAGCCCAAGCCGAACTGAGCGCCTGGCAGCAGAAGATGCAGCGGCCGCCCTCGACGCTGAACCGCTTTACCCGCCACCTGCAAACGCGCTTCAATGCCTTGCTACCGGAGAAGGTGCACCTAGCCATTACCGCCGCCATCAAGCAAATGGTGCGCGGGGTGCTGTTCGGCTCGACCTACACCACCGGCCGGCCCCGGCTGAACCTGCCGCTAGCCGAGCGCGAAGCGGCCGTGCGCACCCGCATTCGGTACTACCGCGCCACGGCCACCGTGGAAGGCGCCGCTACCGGCGCGGCCGGCTTCCTCGTTGGCCTCACCGATTTTCCGCTGCTGCTCGGCCTCAAGCTCAAGCTGCTCTTCGATATTGCGGCCCTTTACGGCTACGACGTGAAGGACTACACCGAGCGGCTGTTTCTGCTGCACATCTTCCAGCTGGCCTTCAGCAGCCAGCACACCCGCAACGAGGTCTACCGCCGCGTGGCTGACTGGGAAACCTACCGCCACACCCTGCCCACCGACGTGCACCAGTTCGACTGGCGCACCTTCCAGCAGGAGTACCGTGACTACATCGACTTGGCCAAAATGGCCCAACTGGTGCCCGTCATCGGTGCGGCCGTGGGGGCGGTGGCCAACTACAAGCTCATCGAGCAGCTCGGCGACACGGCCATGAACTGCTACCGCCTGCGCCAGCTGGCAGGCAGCTGAGGCAGGCGGTAGCACGGTAAGCAGGGCGTTTCTCAGGCTTTATTCGCTGAATTCGCTGCGGATCCAAGCCAGCAGGGACTGTTGCACGCGCGGCGACATGATGGCCCGCACTTCTCCGCTGATGACGGGCCACTCGGCCATGGGTGCTTGAAACTGGTGGTTGACGCCCTCAAAGCGGCGCGACTCCACGCGGTTGTTGGAGCGCAGCCCTTTTTCCAGCTGGGCCAAGTTGCCGATGTTCACTTGCGCATCGGTGGTGCCGTGGAGCAGCAGCACCGCGCAATTTACCTTGCCAAGCTCGGCAAGCGGGTTGAAATCGAGGTAGTAGCGGTACCAGCGCGAGGTCATTTGGGCGGCGCGGGTCTGGGCCCCACCGGCCGGCAATCCGGGGTTGAACTGCCCGATCATATTCGTGAGAATGGCTTGGGCCTGCGCGTTGTCGGGTGTTTGCCGCACCACTTCCAGCAGGGCGCGTTGGTGTTTCACTACGGCTTCCTGGCGTTTGCGGTCGGCGGCGCGCTGGCGCATTTGCTGCTGGGCCAGATAGGTGTCGATTTGGGCCGCGTTGGCACCTTTGGCCCGCAGCTCCTCGGTTTTCTGGGCGGCCGCCTGCTGCGCCAGAAACTGAATGCGGTCTTGCCGGTCTTGCGCCGTGTCGGCTTCGCCGGCGGGCAGAAAGCCGCCGGGGCGCTGCTGCATCAACTCGCGCCCCACCGAACCGGAGGCCGCCAGCGTGATGACGAAAGCCGGCGGTAGCGGTTGGGCCGCAGTCAGCAAAGCCACGTTGCCGCCCTCGCCGTGCCCAATCAACCCGAGTCGGGCAAAATCAATGAGCGGCCGGGTGCGCATGAAGTTGAGGGCTACCTGCGCGTCGTACACCAGTTCGGCCGTGGTTACGGCCGTGAAAGTGCCAGCCGACTGGCCCACGCCACGGTCGTCGAGGCGCAGCACGGCCACGCCGTGGCGGGTGAGGTAGTCGGCCAGGGAACCGAAGAGCTTGTAGTCGCCGCGGGTGGCGTCGCGGTCCTGCGGGCCCATGTCGGAGAGCAGTACGGCGGCGGGAAAAGGACCCTTGCCGGCAGGAATGGTGAGCGTGCCGCTGAGCTTGGTGTTGTCGCGCGAGTTGGTAAAGCTGACTTCTTCGACGCGGTAGGGCGGGGGAAACTTAAAGCTCTTGGGCGGCGCGGCGGGCAAGGCTTCGAAGGTGAGCGTGAGCGGCGTCTGGTAGCCTTGCTGTTTCCATTGGCCCACCAGTTGTTTGCCGTCGGGCGTGCGGGTGCAGATGTAGCTGCAGCCCAGCTCGCGGGTATCGAACTCAATGGTGTCGGCTTTCAAATCGACCGTCATCAGGGCGCGGTTGATGCGCTGGGCGGGCACGTCGAGCACGGCAAAGCGGGTGCCGTTGGCCAATTCGGTAACGGTGATGGTCAGCGGCAGGCTGCCACCGGGCATGGTCAGGCCACCTTTCCATTGACCTTCGAGGGTGGCTTTGGCAGCCGAAACCGGCGCGGTGGGCTGGGCCAGGGCCAGCAGCGGTACCAGGGTCGTAAAAAGCCAAAGCCAGCCCCGCAGGAGGCCGGTAAACGTGTAGTTCATAAAGGTGAGCGGAGTGGAGCCGGTGCCCGCCCCGTATGGAACAGCGCGAGTGCCGGGAGCAGGAAGGTGTGAAAAGGCAGGTATAAAGGAGCAGAACAGCCCAGAAGAGCCAATGCCGCCCCAACTGGGCTGTTGGGGCTGACAAGGTAAAGAAGAACGCGGGTAATCAGCTAGTTACGGCAGCAATACTTTGTCGATGACGTGGACTACGCCGTTGGTGCATTGCACGTCGGGAATGACCATGTTGGCCGTAGCGGTGCCGTTGCCGGTGCTGCGTACGGGGAGCGTGCCGTTGGTGAAAGCGCCGAATGTGAGGGTGCCACCGCCCAGAGAAGTATTGGTGCCGCCTTCCGGCAACTCGGAGGTGAACTTGCCGCCGGCTACCACGTGATTCAGCAGTACCGCCGTAACGGTAGCTTTGGGCAGCAGGCGAATGTCGGCCGGCGAGGTAGAGGGGCGCCCCAACAGCTGGGCCAGCAGGTTTTTGAACGCCTGGTCGGTGGGGGCATACACTGTGAGCGGGGCACTGCCGGGCGTGGCCGTCAGCGCCGGGGCCAGGTCGCAATAGAGCACGGCCTCCACCAGATACGTCAGCTCGGGCTGCACAAACACCTGGGCCGATGCCAAGGCCACGGCCGACTGCACGATGTCGGCATTGGTAGCCAGCAGCACCTTGTCGATGATATGGATGGTGCCGTTGGAGGCCTTCACATCGGTGAGCAAAATGCGGGACCCATTGACGTAGAGGTAGCCGCCGCGGTTGATGATGCGCCGTGTGACGCCCTTAAATGCCGAAGCCGACGTGCTGTTGGGCAGCAGGTTGGGCGCGGCCAGGGTGCCGTTGGCCACGTGGTAGAGCAGCGTGCTGGTCAGGAAATCTTTCTGCAGGCTGTTCAGGTCGTCGGCCGTGTTCAGGCCCAGGCGCGAAAAGGCCGCGTTGTTCGGCGCGAAGACGGTGAAGTTGCCGGCCGGGTCGTCGGGGTTTTTGTTGGTTAGCACCTCCACCACGCCTCCGCGCACGGCCGCGTTTTCAAGGGTGCTGAAATCGGGGTTGGCAACGGCAATACCGGCAATGGAAGGGTCGGCTTCGGATTTTTTGTCGCAGCTGGTCAGCAGGAGGCAGCTGGCAACCAAACCGAGGAAACAATGGCGTAAAACGTGTGGCATGGGCAGTAGCGGGCAAAAAGAACAGGGTCGGCGCCGGTTGTCGCCGGCGAAGCCGGAGTACAAACGGAGCCCGTAGCGCGAGTGGATTTACCGATTTGGGAATTTTTTTCAATGTGGGAATCCAAGGGGCCAGTTCCCGCCGTAGGTGCCCGCGCAGCGGTCCACTCCGGTGCGGTGGAAATGCGCTTGCGTAGTTCCGGCCGGTTTCGCTCTTGTTCTTTTCGTTCTGCGTGGTATGCAACACACCTACTTCAAACGTTTTTCTTTTCTGGCAGCCCTGCTGCTCATCGGTTCCTACTCGCAGGCCCAGAGCCTGGTCAGCGGCTTTATGGTGGGCAAAGGCCACGGCTCGGTGTCGTTTACGGGTACGGCCGAGAAATACCGCAACGTCTATCTGGTACCCGAAAAAGTGAAGGACGTGCCCATTTTCAACGAAATTCGGGTGTCGTCGGTGAGCGTGTATGCCAACTATGGCATCAGCAACAAGGTAGAAGCGGTGGTAAGCCTGCCCTACATTCGCTCCGAAGGCAAGGCCACCGACAAAGTTCTGCAGGATTTGGGCTACACCAACGTGCGCCAGGGTTTGCAGGACTTGTCGGTGCTGTTCAAGTTCAAAACGGCGACCGTGGAAGTGGGCAGCAGCGTGCTCGATCTGCTGGGCGTGGTGGGGGCCAGCACGCCGGCCAGCAACTACCAGTCGAACACCGGCCTGGAATACATCATTGCCATCGGCAACCGCGCTACCAAGCTCAATACCTTAGGCATTGCGCACCTGAAAACGCCCTCCGGCGTGTTTCTGACGGGGCAAGCCGGCTATAGCGTGCGTACCGGGCTCGTGCCCAACGCCTTCATTGCCGATGCCAAAGTGGGCTACGCCGGCCTCAAGCTCTACGCCGAAGGGTGGGCCTCGTTCCAGCAGTCGGCCAGCAGCGGCACCGACATTCTGCTGACGGGCTTCGACGGCAATTTCACCGCTACCCGCGTCAACTACACCCGCATTGGGGCCAGCGTATTCAAGCCGATAGCCCAAGGGTTTGGCGTGGTGCTGGGCGGCAGCCAGTACATTTCGGGCCGCAACCTGGGCAAATCGACCGGTGTGTCGTTGGGCGTTTCTTACAACTACTAAGGCCCTTGTACCGGCATTTTGGCCGGTACAAGAGCTTCGAACGGCCGGACTGGGCACTTGCCCGGTTCGGCCTTTTTTTACGCCCCGACACTCAGCAGCGGCCGGCCACATGAGCCAAACCCAGGACCCGGCTTGCAGATGCGGCGAGGCAGGGGCTACCTTTGCCCCGTCAATTCTTTACCTGCTGAAGGATTGTTTTTATACAGAGGCGTGGAGAGACTGGCTCCGTGAAGCGCCGGCAACCCCCCGGAACATCCGGAACGGTGCCAAGTCCAGACCATATAAAAACAAGTTGCTGTGGGCGCTTTCTCTCCCTCGTGTGCTGCTCTCTACCGCCTGCGGGCGGCGTTTTGTTCGTCTGCTGGCCTGGCGCCGGCGGGCTGCTCTATGGGCGGGCGCTGCTGTTGTTGCTGAGTAAGCGCGGCTGCTAAAAGCCAGCGCCGAGCGGGCCGCGTGTGGCTTGGTTTCGGTTAGCCATTCCCTTCGTTTTCTTTTCTGCTCACCGCCAGCCCGGCGTGCACATCCTGTGCTGCACGGGCTTGGGCGGCGGTTTTTGCCGCTGCGCGTGCGGCCGGTCGGGTGAGCTTCACTTGCGGTGCGTGGCCATTGGGCGGCGCGCCACCCTTTGTTATATGCTTAAAAAATCATTGGAACTGCTGCGGCTGGAAGCCGCGGAGACAGGCACGCACACGCTTAAGCGGAGCTTGGGGCCCATCAACCTCATTGCCATCGGCGTGGGCGTCATCATTGGGGCGGGGCTGTTCTCGCTCACCGGCATTGCGGCGGCCAACCACACCGGGCCGGCCGTTACGCTCTCGTTTGTGGTGGCGGCCATCGGCTGCGCGTTTTCGGCCCTGTGCTACGCCGAGTTTGCCTCGATGGTGCCGGTGGCCGGCTCGGCCTACACCTACTCGTATGCCACGATGGGGGAGCTGTTTGCCTGGATTATCGGCTGGGACTTGGTGCTGGAATACTCGGTGGGGGCGGCTACGGTGGCCATCAGCTGGTCGCAGTACCTGGTGAAATTTCTGGGCAAGTACGGGCTGCACCTGCCGCCGCAGCTGGTGATGTCGCCGTGGGAAACGAGCCAACTGGCCGACGGCAGCACGGTGCACGGGCTCATCAATTTGCCGGCTATTCTGGTGGTGCTGGCTATTACGGCCATTATTATTCGGGGCACGCAGGGCTCGGCGTGGTTCAACGCCACGGTGGTAGCCCTGAAAGTGTCGGTGGTGCTGGTGTTCATTGCTTTGGGGTGGAAATACATCGACCCAGCCAACTACCAGCCCTACATCCCGGCCAACACGGGGCACTTCGGCGAGTTTGGCTGGAGCGGCATTCTGCGCGGGGCGGGCGTGGTGTTTTTCGTCTTCATTGGCTTCGATATCGTGGCCACCATGGCCCAGGAGGCCAAAAATCCACAGCGCAACATGCCCATCGGCATCATCGGTTCGTTGCTGGTGTGCACGGTGCTCTTCATTGCCTTCGGGCACGTGATGACCGGGCTGGCGCACTACACCGAGTTCAAGAACAGCGCGGCGCCGGTGGCCATTGCCATCGAAAAAACGCCCTACGGCTGGCTGAGCTCGGCCGTCATTCTGGCCATTCTCATCGGCTACACCTCGGTTATTCTGGTCGATTTGCTGGGCCAGAGCCGGGTATTTTTCTCCATGAGCCGCGACGGGCTGCTGCCGCGGGTATTCTCGCAGATTCACCCGCGCTTTCAAACGCCCCACCGCTCAAACCTGCTGCTGGGCGTGTTTATCAGCTTGTTTGCCGGGCTGGTGCCCATCCGGGTGGTGGGCGAAATGTGCAGCATTGGTACGCTGCTGGCCTTTGTGATGGTGTGCGTGGGTGTGCTCATCATGCGCAAGCGGGAGCCGAACGCCCCACGCTCTTTCCGCACGCCGTGGGTGCCGGTGGTACCCATTCTGGGTATCGTCACGTGCCTGGTAATGATGTTCTCGCTGCCCGGCGACACGTGGCTGCGCCTGTTTGTGTGGCTGGCCATTGGGCTGGTTATCTACTTCAGCTACGGCAAAAAGCACAGCAAGCTGCGGCAGGGCGTGGTGGTCGACGATACGGTGGAGGCCGTGGGCAGCCGGGTGGGGTAGTTGTTGCCAGCTGCGGGCGGTTTTCGTCGGCCAGCTGAATAAAGCATGGCAAATAACAACCGGGCTCCGATCAATCGGAGCCCGGTTGTTATTTGCCCCTGGGCTAGGAATAGATGGAACCGAGCTTTGAAAGACTGCGCCCGAGCGTTTAGTGGTTGGGGCGAGGCATTGGAGATTTGGGCAAAAAACCGCGCAAATCGGGCTCGACTCTCAGTAAAAAACACGCTATGCAACCCCTGGTGCTGGCATTACCGGCGCAGGCGCTTGGTGGCTTGCTGCCAGAGGGCCGTGGCTTCGGGCAAGGCGCCGGTGAGCAGAATGAGCAGGCCGTAGAGGACCGTCAGAAGCGCGGAGCGGAGCAGCATAGTCACCAACACTGACTCAACCGCCGGTACCAACCAAGCCGCCAGCCCGGCCACTGCCGCAATGCCCAGCAGCAGCGGCACGCGCCGGTCGAAGGGCTGCAGGCCGAAGCTGCGCCACACAAACCAGGTGCGGGCCACGTTGATTACGAACAGGGCCGTAGCGGCTGCTACGGCTGCCCCCGTCAGGCCCAGGCGCGGGATGAAAAACAGGTTCATCAAAATGGTGGCCACGGCCAGCGACACGTTGAAGAGCAGGTCGTAGCGGTAGCGCGGGGAGGTTACCACAATCAGCCCGTTGACGCCCGTGATGCCGTCGAACAAGCGGCCGGCGAGCAGGATGAGCACGGCCGTGGCGCCGGCGGCGTAGGCGGGCTTCATCTGGGCGTAGATAAAGTCGAGATTCAGGCCGATGCCCAGGGCCAGATAGCAGCCCAGGGCGGTATTGAGGCGGGTGGTGCGCTGGTAGAAATCGGCCATGCGCGGCAAATCCTGGTCTTTCCAGTACTGCGCCAGCAGCGGAAACGCCACCTTGTAGAGGGCCCGAAAGGGCAGCACCAGCGCCGTGCTGATGTAAAACGCCGTGCCGTAGATGCCGGCCCCGTCGAAATTGACCTTAGCCCCCACCATAATGGCGTCAATTTGCTGAATGATAACGCCCGACACGTTACCCAGCAATGCAAAGCCCGCGAAGCTGAGCATTTCGCCCAAGGGCCGCACCTGTAAGGCCGCCCGCGTAGGCCGCAGGTGCAACTCGCCAATAGCGGCCGTGTACACCGTGAGCAGCAGCGCAATGCCGCTGTTGACGCCCACGTACCAGAGCACGTAGCCTTGGAAACTGAGGTAGCCGCTGCCGAACAACACGGCCCCGCCCGTGATGAGCAGCCGGAGTACAATTTCCTGCGTGAACGACGAAAACGCGGTGTGAAACAAGCCTTTCAGGTAGGCATCCTGCAAGTTGAGCAGCAGCGTGAACAGCGCCAGCACCAGCCCCCACACGTAATACTCGCTCAGCAGTTGGGCATCGTCGGGCTTGTAGAAGCCCAGCACCAGCGGCTTCCCTACCAAGTAAACCAGTGCCACCAGCGCAAAACCCAGCAGCGGCACGCCCAGCAGAAAAGGCAGAAAGCCATGGTGCCCGGCTTCGCGCTGCCGGAAATACGGGAAGACGCGCACCCCCATGTTGGCAAACCCGAAAGCCGACACCTGGGCAAACACGGTTGCCAACGCCACCAGCACGCTGGTGAGGCCAATTTGAGCCGGCTCCAGCAGCTTGGGCAGCACCAGCACGGTGTTTACGAAGCCCAGGCCCAGCCCGAAGTAGGAAATAATGGTGTTGCGCAGCCCCTGCCGCTGAACGATACCCAAAATCAGTTGTCTGTGGTCAGTTGCCCGTGTTCGGTGCGGGCTGCTTCATGGCAGCGACAATAGCGTGGCCCGTTACGAAGGCCGCGCCGCGGCTGCGAAGGTACTCCATGATGCCGTGGAACTGCACCGGGCCGGTCACGGTGTTGGCCGGGTCGAAGTGGTCGTTGTGCCAGAGTAGGGTGCACACGCCCCCGAACCGCTCGATTTCGCGGAGCATGGGTTGGAGCGCGGGCAGAATGTCGTCGGGGCCGAGCTGAAGGTAGAGAGGGTGGTGGAGCGTGGCGTCCATCACGTTGAGTGGAATTTCGAGGAAACGGCTGGAGCGGTTTTGGTCGAAATTGAAGGGGTAGAACGGCAGACAGTAGCTGTGGCGGAAGCCAAAATGCTCAGCGAAGCCCAGAGTCGAATCGTAGTCGTACCCCAACGAGTCGAGGATAGTGGGCGTAATGCGAGGCTCCCATTGGAGGTAATGAAATCGGATGCCGTAGGCCTTCTGGCCCTTACGCAAACTCTGCAGCCGGTGCTCTTCTTCTTTTAATTGACCGCCGTGTCGAGCCGTACCCAGACTGGCGTGCAACCCTACTTCCGCAGAGCCGATTGCCCGCGCTAGTTTGGGCCATTCTCGTCGAATATTGTAATCCGCATTGGGCGTTCCGCCGGGACCGGGGCGGTGGTTAGGCAGCAAAAAAAACGTACTGACTGCTCCGTATTTCGCCGCCGCCTGCCTCACCAATTCGAGGTTGTCCCAGGCGTCGCGGTGCAAAAAGCGGCGAGTGGCCAGGGCCAGAAACCGGTCGATGCGGCCGCTTTTCAACGCTGCTTTGGCCGGGGCTTTCCAGCCGCTGCGCAGCTCGTCGATGTCGTGGGTAACGAAGACGGCAAACGGCGACCCGGACGCCCAGCGGCGCGGGCGTAGCGGCTGGCCCGTTACGTGCTCGACGGCCGCGCGCAGGATATCGAAGTAATAATTGACCACGGGCACGGTCACGAACCCGTAGCGCTGCTGCACGCTGGCCGCATAAGGAAAGCGGCCATGTCGGTCGCGCTCCACGGAAAAATACTCCTGCCAGCCACTGAGCAGGTAAAACGCGGCGGAAATGAGGTCGGGCCCGATGATGGCCCGACCGGGCAGTAACTGCAGCAGTTCGGCCTCCGGCGTGGGGTCAAAGAAAAAAGGCAGCTTAGCGCCTCTCCAGTCACGGTAAGTCGGCGGGCCGGGGTAGGGAGATGCAGCCTCAAAAAAGCCGCCCGTGCCATCGGCCATTTCTATATCGGCCGCACTGCCGAGGTGTCCGATGCGCAGCTCGGACACAGGTCCGTATGCCAGCCAGAAATGCTGCAGCACGTAAGTCAGCCGGGTTTCAGCAGAAACTGACGTGACGGCAGCTACAGGCATCGAAGGCAACGACATGGAACGAAGGTACACGCTTGGCGCAATTCAGGTGGGTAATTCGTCGATGTTGCCAGAGCCGCAAAAATGAAGCGGGCCGCGGCGCCGCGGAGTATTACACTCCTTGGACGCCGCGGCCCGCTCGTGGGGCATTTCCGCTGCGGTTATCTATTCTATAACCAGTCGCTTGGTTACCGTGCCTTCGGCCAGCGCGATGCGCACGGTGTATACGCCCTTGGCCAAAGCCGGTAACGGGAGCTGTTGAGCGGCGCGGGAGTCGATGAGCTTTTGGGTGAGCAACTGCTGACCTAGAGTATTGTAGATAGTCACTACGCTTTGCTGGCTGGCCGAAGCGGGCAGCTGCACCCACACGGTGCGGTGGGCCGGGTTGGGGTACACGCTTACCTGGGCACTCAACTGGGCCGAAGCCGTAGCCAACGTGCGGCCGGTCATAATGTATTCGTTCCGGTACGTTTGGTTGTCAAGCACTAAAGTACTAGCCGTGACGGTTGGTGAGGTGGTATTCCAAGCCAGTGCGTCGTTGGCCGTACGGGTGTAGAGGCCGCTGGCCGGGACCGTGCCCGATTCTGGACTTAGGCGCACCGTATAGCTCGACGTTGCGGGCACGCTGAACACGCCAAAGTAACTAGGCGCTGTGCCAGTGCCCGGTGAAACCTGCGGCGTGCTGTTTACGGCGTAGAGGTGAATTCCTTTGTTTTGGGCATTGACATTGGTTACCACGGCTGAGTCACGGTTGGCTGCAAATAACCACATGCGGGCAACATTGATACCTGCGCTGGGGTAACCTGCCACGCTGGCGTCGCCGATGGCCGCGCCGGAGGTGACCCAAGGGTTTCCGGAGAAACCTACCAAGCTTCCGTTGGCGGGTACACTGCCTTCATCGTTGGCTACCTGGCCACTAGACTGATCGAAACGGTAATAGGCGACCAGGTTGCCTGGAATCGTGGCGAATCGGCGGCACATATCAGTTCTGATATGTGCCTCTGTTCTGGCAGAGTTCCACACCCTTACTTCATCCATTTGCCCGTTAAAGAATTGGTCGTTGGCAAGGTAATACATGCCAATAGCCATAGGCACAGAAGAAGCCAAATTGCCGTTGGTGTAGTTGTAAGTGGTGCTGCCTTCTAGGATTCCATCAACGTACACTTGCCATGTGCTTCCCGTGCATACGCCCGCCAAGTGGTGCCAGCGGCCATCATCTACTCGCGTGACGGACAAGCCAGAGGTAAAATATTGCCCTACGCCGGCGCGCCCATGGAAACCGGCCCTGCCCCCATTGGTAACAAGGTGGTAGCCCTTATCTTGTCCTGAACCGTCGGAGTATTTGCCGAGCACAAATTGATAATTGCTGGTCGACGTTTTGATCCATGCCTCCACAGTGACTTGCTGCGTGATATTTCGGTTGCCGGCTCCTGCATTTATGTAATTGCCAAAACCACTAAAAGTAAGTGCCTTACCCGAGCCCGGTAATGTTTGAGCATCGGCATTGGAAAGACTGCCGGCTATTGCGGCGAGCAGTAAAATACCTCTTGAAACCCAGGTTAAGATGTTGGCAAGTGATGAAGTAAACATTTTAGTCATGCATGTGGGGAAAGATCTTCTTCAAAGAACGTCAACTTATTGTGAAGCCAACCAGGCGCCTACGGCGTGAGCAACAAGGGCCTGGCTCTTGCCTTCGTAGGGTGTGCCAAGGGTAGCGCAGTAATAAGCGGCCCGCTGGTAATGATACAACGGTTTTGCAAGCTGATAACCCCGTAATACATTGCCGAGCTCATTCAGTGACGTTGCTCGGTCAACTAGGCCGTGGGCCACATAACCGTAATAGTCATCGGCAGCGGCGTGGGTGCCGAAGCGGTAATATATACCGACTAGATTCAGGAGTGTGGCCTCCAGATGGGTAGAGGTATCGGCGGCCACCAGCGCGTCGTGACGGAGCAGAAACTCGAATACGCTTTCCTGCCGGGCGCTTGAAAACTGTAGTTGCGGGAATTGCTGGCGTAAGGCCGCAAAGTCGCGTTGGTCGCCGGGGTGCGGGCGCAGGGTAAACGTCAGTTCAGGGAAGATTTCGCACAGGTAACTGATGGCGGCAGTCAGGCCATCGGTGGGGTCGAGCAAGTTGGCGGCAATGGCTACGCATTGCACGTGCGGCTGGGTGTTGCGCTGTGCCAGAAATACATCGGCTTTGGGCATGCCCACGAGTTGCACGCGGCCTGGTATCGGCCCGCATTGCCGGTATTTGTCAAGGGCATCTTGGCCTTCGAGAAGGTTTAAATTGAAGGCTAGTGGGGGAAAAATAGTACTGACGCTGGCATGCTGGATGTAAGCCGTTGGCACGCCTTCGGCTTGGCAGGCCAGTAGCAATGCGCGAGCGTCGTCGTTGTGGTCGTTGGCAAACACCACCGCCCGCGGCCGGTAATGGCGTAGGGCTCGGCAGTAGACTTCATAATACCCAATGGCGTTGAATATCAAATCAAAAAACCGCCATGCCGGCCGGCCTTCACTGTGCATCAAACCCGCCAACACGATTGGAAACTGCCAATAGTAGAGCAGCTTGCGGCGTAATGAAAGCCGATTGACATGCAGGTTATAGCGTCCGATTTGCTTGTGTTGGCCCGCCACAAGTACGGCATCGGGCCGCTGGCTTTTCAGGAAGGCCAGCGCGTCGTAGTTGTTCTGGCTCACCACGTACAGCCAGAGGCCCCCGTGCAGGTTTTCGGGATTTCGAATTGGCTGAAAAACATTGCCCACCAGGCGCGCTCCAGCGTAGCCCAATACTTTCAGCAGCCGCCGGAAAGGGTTGGCCGGCGAAACCGGGTCGAGCACCGCAGCGGGCAACGAAACATACAACGGGCTGAAACGCAGTTGCAACAAGTCGCGAATGCGCGCAACCAAAGGCAGGGCCGGCATGCGTTTACAGTACCTCCCAGCTAAGGGGAGTGCCGGCAGCCAGCGCCCCCCGAGCAGGCTTGCCCAGCACTTGTTCGAAATAGCGCGGGGGTAATCCGTCGCCGGGACGGACTACGCGCAGGTTGTCGCGGGAAAACAACTCGCCGGGCGCAATGTCTTGAGCTACGTACACCGAACGTTTGTAGAGGCGACTTTTCTCCTCAGCCCGCTGCACGCCGTACTGAATTTGCCCCAAAGCCTGCCAGGCGCGTTCGGTTTCGGTCACCAACAGAGCTACTTCTTCGGGCTCCAGCGAAAACGCCGAGTCCACGCCGCCATCGGCGCGGCGCAGCGTTACGTGTTTTTCCACCACGCTGGCGCCCAGAGCCACCGCCGCTACGGAAGCACCCACGCCCATGGTGTGGTCGGAGAGGCCCACCAAGCATTCGGGGTAGAGTTGTTGCAGGTGCGGAATGGTGCGCAGGTTGGTGTTTTGAGGAGTAGCTGGGTAGGTGCTGGTGCACTTGAGCAGCACCAACTCGCGGCAGCCGCCGGCCCGCAGCACGTCCACTGCTTCGGCCATTTCGGCCAGCGTACTGGCGCCCGTGCTCATGATGACGGGCTTGCCGGTGGCGGCCACCCGGCGCAACAACGGCCAGTCGGTGTTTTCGAAGGACGCAATTTTGTAGGCCGGCACGCCGAGCGACTCCAGAAAATCCACCGCCGTTTCGTCGAAGGGGGAGCTGAAGGCTTCCATGCCGTGCTGGCGGGCACGGTCAAACAGCGGCTTGTGCCATTCCCAGGGCGTGTGGGCCTCTTCGTAGAGCTCGTACAGCTCGCGGCCGTACCACAGCGACGACGGGTCGTCGATGCGATGGGCGCCACGCAGCGTCATGGTGTTGGCCGTGTAGGTTTGCAGCTTGATGGCGTGCGCGCCCGCCGCTGCCATTGCATCCACAATGGCCAAGCCCCGCTTGAGCGACTGGTTGTGGTTGCCGCTGAGTTCGGCAATAATGAAAGGAGTCTGGTTAGGACCGATTGTGCGGTTGCCTAGCTGAAATTCGGCCATATGCGGGAAACCCGAAAAGTCTGATCAAAAAAAGCCCGCAGCTAGCGGCGGAACACGCGGGCTTGCAGCGCTTCGCGCACCTGCAACCACTCGCGCTGCAGCATAGCCAGCCCGACGACATCCTTAAACACGCCGTCTTTGCGAATGTGTTCACGAAAGTAAGATTCGCGCCGAAAGCCGAATTTCTCGTGCATGCCAATGACTTTGTCGTTATCGACAAATACCTCGCAAAGCAACTTGTTGAGCTTGAGCTCCGAGAAAACGTATTCGAGGACCGTAAATTCTACTTTTGCCCCAATGCCGGTACCCCGCAGATTCTGGTCGCCAAGGTAAAACGCCCAATAGCAGGATTGGAAAGCCTGGTTGATGGCATATAGATTGGCCACACCCACGTCGCGCCCTTGGTAGGTGATAATCCAGTACTGCTTGGATGCATCGGCGCTTATGCTGGCAAACCAAGCTTTCTGCTGCTCGGCCGTAATCGGCTCGGAGCTGTACATGTACTGCGCCACAGCTTCAGAATTGCGCCAGTTGCGCACCATTTCCAGATCCTGATGCTGCAGAGGACGAAGAATATCAGTGGTCATGAGCAAAACATGCGGGCGAAAACACGGCAACAAAGGTAGAGCAAATGCGCCGGTGCCGGTGCGCCGAAAACGCCTTGAGCGTTAGCGGCTGGCCAAGCGTTGAAATTCGCGCCGAAGCTCCTCAGTTGCCAAAACCGGAGCATAAGGCTCCCGAAGGATTGTTTCGTGGAACCGGAGGCCACTGGCCATAGCCTCTTTCAATTGCTCCGGTGGCAACTGCGCGAAATCACCTACCGAATAGGCTTGGCGGTGCTCGTGCACATAAGCAGCCAAATAGCGCTGGTTGTCGACGTAGTACCCCGTAACGGCGGCGCAGCCCAATACCAAGGCTTCCAGCAGCACCGTGCTAGCCGGGCACACCACCACGTCGTGGGCCTGAAACAGCGCCGCCATTTCCGCCGAGCCCAGATTACGCCGAACCGAAATCTGGACGGTGGGATGATCGGCAATCAGCGGTTGCAAAGCCGCCTCGTGCGCGAAGGCACTGCCTATGACCACGCTAATCCGCCGGAGTTGGGGCAGTTGCAGCAGAGCCGTCAGGCAGCGGACCGTGAGTTGCTGCGGGTCGGCGCCGCCAAAGCACAATGCAACCGCAGTGACATGTGGGACCACCTGCGGCCAACGAGCACGCTGCCGGAACTCAGAACGCAACAAGGAAAAGGCCGGGCCCAGGCAAAAGCGGGTGGTGCTTAAGGCCTGGTAATCGTGGGGCGTAACGCCGGGCGCGTGATTGATTACCAGATCCGCTGCCATAGCCCAGGCCCGCAAATCGTCCACCACCGCCACGCGGCAACCGCTCTGCCGCACGGTTGCCTGATAAGCGGTAGCAAAGCGGTAGCCATCGAGTACTACCACGTCGGTCGGTTGGAGTTGGCCCATCAGCACGGGAGCTTCGGCTTCATACTCCTGAGCAGGCAATTCCCACAGGTGCATGCCGGCACTCGTAATCATGTCGCGAATGGCGGAGGTGGGTTGCTGGATGGCAAACCAGCAGACGGCAAACTCGGCCCTCACCATATCGGCAAGGGCCAGCAACCGCACCACGTGGCCGAGGCCGATTTGCGCGTTGCCATCGGCGCGCAGCACCAGTCGGGAGCCAGATGGCATCACGGGCGAATTTGTTCGTTGTGGCGGTTGACGTCGAGCACCCACGGGTATTTTGTTACGAAGGCTTGCACCTGCTCCAAATCAAACCGGGGCGGCAAGTTGGTGTACAGCAAATGCAGCAAGGCATAGTCGCTCGGAAAATCCACCGTCAGGCGCAACTGGCTGATAGCGGGAGCCGCTTTTAGCTCCATTGTCAGCAACCGAAACGCCTCGGGATGCCGACGTAGGTACAGAGTAACGTGTTCCCGTTCGGCCGGCTGGCTCGCTTGCGCAAAAGCAGCGGCCAAGGCCGAGGCACTGATGACCTCGGTATTGGTGCCCAGCGGCAAGCCCGAAGTCAGGGTATAATCGGCGTGATGCGCGTGGTGCTTGGCAACTGCCGCACTTATGTAGTGCGGATCAATGGCTGGATTGTCGGCGGTAAGGCGCACAACGGCACTGAGCCCAAATGCCTCGGCGGCATGATGAAAACGGGCCAGTACATCGTCTTCGGCACCCCGAAACACCGCAGCGCCCAGTGCTGCAGCCGCTGCCGCAATGGCATCGTCCTGGGGCAGGGTAGTGGTAGCCACTACCACTATATCGATGCCCTGGCAGGCACGGGCCCTTCCCACCACATGAGCCAGCAAGGACAGGCCATTGCCCAGCGGCAACGGCAGTAGTGACTTACCCGGCAGGCGCGTGGACCCCAAGCGGGCCTGAACGACTGCGCCAACGCGGCGCGGAGAAGTTAGCGAATCGTCCATCCTCCGTCCACCACCAAGTTGTGTCCCGTTACAAAATCGGCCGCGCGTGAGCTGAGGTACACGAAAGCGCCTACCAAATCCTCGGGCTGGCCAATTCGGCCGAGCGGAATGCGCTGCTCCAACTCGTGTACGAAAGCTGGGTGCTGCTGCACTGCCGCGCTGGGAAATGCTCCGGGAGTCACGCAATTGACCTGGATGTTTTCCCGGCCCAAGTACGATGCGAAGTACCGTGTGAGCTGAATAACGCCTGCTTTGGCCGCGCCGTAGTGTGGCGGATTGATAAACTGGGGAGTGGCTTCGTAAGCTGTAAAATCGGGCGCCACTACCCCGTACATCGAGGCCACGTTGATGATTTTGCCGCTGCCTTGCCGGCGAAAATAGGGCAGAATCTCTCGGATGCACCGGTAGGTGGTGCCCAAGGCTCCATCCAAGCCGAATGCAAATTCCTCGTCTGTCAGCTGGTCCGGCTGATTGCCGCGGCTGTAGAGGGCGTTGTTGATGAGAACCGCCGGCGGGCCATAAGCTGCGGCTGCAGTAGCAAAGGCCTGCTGCACCGAAGCAGTATCGGCCACATCGCACGGTATAAAGTGAATGTTGCCGTCTTCAGCACCGAAAACCGCCTCAAATTCTTCGGCACGGCGCCCGAGTACCACTACCGTTGCACCGTAGGCCGAAATGCCTCGAACGGTAGCGCGCCCCAAGTGACCGTAGCCGCCGGTTATCAGCACTACTTTGCCGGCAAGCGAAAACAGGTTGCGGAGCGAAGGGTCGTTTAGCGCGTCGGCGGCCATGTATAAGGCAAGATAAACTGGTCGGTCGGCTCGGCCAACGCCAGCAGATGAGGACGTAATTGACGAGCCGTGTCTGCGTATGCGCCGGCCGCTACGTTGGCTCGCAAGTTATCCACCGAATCGACGCCAATTACCACCCGGGCTACGTCGGGCGTTTGCGTTGCAAAGAGCAAAAGCATAGCTTCCAACGGTATGTTCGCCTCATTGGCTAGGGAATGAAGCTGTTGCAGCTTAGGCCGGAGCGGCTCGAAAAACGCAGGTAGGGTGGTGAGGTCACGCAGGAGCAGGCCCTGCAGAAATGCCGAGCGCACATGCACCTCTACTCCCCGGGTGGCTAGCTCCGGTAGAAGCGGGGCAAAACGCTGATCAAAAACGTTGAATGGCACTTGTACTAAGTCTACTCCCAGGTCACTACTCAACAGCCACCGTGCCTGTGCCGGGTGGTAGAGCGACACCCCGATCCGCTGTGTTAATCCGTCTTTCTGGGCAGCAATCAAGGCCTGCCAGGACTCAGGGTATTGTTGCAGGTTTTCGAAACGGTGAAGCAACACCCCGTACACGCTGCGGCGACGCAGGCGGGTCAGTGAGGTGTGCAACTGCTGAGTTACTTCAGCTGGCGGAGCACCGGCCAGCTTCGTGACTACTTCCAGGGTGGAAGTTTGTTCGCCGAAAACGCCTAATCGGACCTCGCTGTCGCCGTAAGCACTGGCGGTATCAAGCATAGACACCCCTGCTTCAGCCGCTGCCGCCAAAATTGCCTGCACAGTAGCATCGTCAGGCCGTCCGTGCAAGTTGTTTAGGCCATAATCAAGCCCAAACTGCGCGGTGCCCAGGGCCAGACGTTCTGCGAAGGAGACCGGCATTATCCGCGACTTACAAATTCGCGCACGCACTCAATGACATAAACCTGCTCCGCATCCGTCAGCGTTGGGAACATGGGCAGGCTCAGGCAATGCTCGTAATAAGCTTCGGCGTGCGGAAAGTCGCCCGCTTTCCAGCCCAACTCTTGGTAGTAAGGCATGAGGTGCACCGGAATGTAATGGACCTGCGCAAAAATCTGCTTGGTGCGCAGGAAATCATAAAGCCCGCGGCGGTCGGCCACCTGAACGATATAGAGGTGGTACGCGTGGCCCACGCTGGTCTGTAGCAACTGCACACCGGGCATCGCGGCAAATTCTTCGTCGTAGCGGCGGGCTAGCTCCCGGCGGCGGGCCAAGCCGTCGTCGGCGCGCTGCAGCTGGCTGATGCCGAGGGCGCACAGCATATCGGGCAAGCGGTAGTTGTAGCCCAGTTCCTGCATTTCCATGTACCAGCCGCCTTGGTCGGGGCGGTGCATGTGGGCTGGGTCCTTGGTAATACCGTGCGTGCGCAACAGCAACAGGCGCTCATACAGGTCGCGGCGGTTGGTGGTTACCATGCCGCCCTCGCCGGTGGCAATATGTTTGACGGGATGAAACGAGAAAATGGCCAGATCGGCCAGCTGCCCGTTGCCGCAACGCTGCTCCTGGCCGTGGCTGTCGACAAACGAGCCGCCGGGCGCATGGCAGGCGTCTTCGATGATCCAGAGTCCAAACTCGTCGGCCAACTGGCGGGCTTCCTCCAAGTTCACCGGCAGGCCGGCAAAATCCACTGGAATTAGGCCGTGAAAATGCCCGCGCGGGTGGCTTTCGAGCAGCCGGCGCACAGCTTTTAGGTCGATCAGGGCCGTGGAAGGGTCGATATCGGCGAAATGCACCTCGCCACCGCAGTAACGTACGCAGTTTGCCGAGGCCGCAAACGTGATGGGCGTGGTGATGACGCGCTGCCCCGCCTGCACATTCAGCGCCAACGTGCACAGGTGCAACGCGGCCGTGCCATTGCTTGCGGCTACCGCATACCGCACTCCGATGTACTCGGCAAACTGCCGCTCAAACTCGGCAACTTGCGGCCCTTGCGTCAGGAAGTCGGAGCGAAGCGTGGCGAGAACGGCCTGCTCGTCGGCTTCGGTGATGTGCTGGCGGCCGTAGGGAATGGGGGGAGACAGAAACATTTTGCTCAATTGTTAAAAACGGTTCTTCGTATCCTAAGCACCACCACTGTTAACAACAGTGAATTTCTTTTTAAGGTGTAAAAACGGCTGCTCAATATATATGTAAGAGAAATGGGCAATAAGTATAGTTAAGGGTAAGCCACAAGTGTACAATGCTATGTTTACTATTGTTTCATTGTTTATTCTGAAATATTTTAAAAATGAAAAAATAAAACCAAGAACGATAAAGTGCCACATGTAAATGCCAAATGATAAATTGCCCAAATATGACCATAGCTTCTTTTCAAATCTTAGCAGTGGGTTTTTTTTCCATTGAAGTGGATAAAATAATGTAGCAAAATAAAATAGAGTATACTTCAAATTCAAATCCTTTGATTCGTATTTTAAATATTATCAGTGTTAAAATTGCGAAATAGCATGATATTTCAATGATTTTATTTTTTGCAATTTTTTCAATAATTTTTTTATGATAAAAGCAAAAATAGGCGCCTATGCCGCCTATTGCCATGCATCCGAGTTTAGTTATTGTAAGAATTGCAGCTGTGTAGTAAAAGAAAGAATTGAAATATTTAGCATGCGTATATAAGTGGGCTGATATTGAATTGAGTGCTACTAATAATATAGGCATTATTATTATTGTGATAATAAATGTCTTGCGCTTAAGGTAGTTTACTAGCAATGGCCAAAATAAATAGAATTGCTCTTCTACTCCTATTGACCATAACGGATTAGCGTAAGATACTGTCATGGTAAAAGCCATTGCAAAATTAGGTAGCATAAATATATAAAATAATAAATTGCCTGGAAAGTTTAGGTTATCTACATTTGTTACTCTAGGTATGTCGAAAAAATCTATGCGGAGTAAAATAAAAAAACAATTGATGCTACAAGGTAATATAGCGGCCAGATTCTTAAAATTCTTCTTAAATAGAAATCTTAAATAGAAATACTTTTATTTTGAGTTTTTTCTGCGAAAAGGAGATACGAAATTAAAAAGCCACTTAAGACAAAGAAAAAAATTACAGCTAAACGTCCTATTAGCTCTGTGGGGTAATTTTTGTAAACATTATGGAAAGCATGAAGGCCTTTGATTTCCTCCGTGTGAACCAAGACGACTAATGACGCAGCAACAAATCTAAAAAAATTAAGGCCTGGGAAATATATCTTTTTAGATGTTGTCATATCATCATTATGCTTCAAACCCGGCATCCACGTGCTGGCGGATTTCATCACGCAGCTGCTCGGCATCTAGCCATTCTTCGTTGTTCGACGAGTTGTAGTGGAAGCCCAACGGCACGCGTTTACCGTTGAAATGCTTGATGAATTCGTCGGTGTCCCAGCGCGGCGTGGCAGGCAGAATCACGTAGTAGCGGTCCAATTCCACCGTGCTCAGGGCGTCGGTTTCGGTAATCATTTCCTCGTGCAGCTTTTCGCCTGGCCGAATGCCCACAATTTCCTGTTGGCAATTGGGGCCGATGGCTTCGGCCAGCTCCGTAATGCGGTAGCTAGGAATTTTCGGTACGAAAATTTCCCCGCCCCAGGAGTGTTCCAGCGCGTAGAGCACCAAATCCACGCCTTCCTCCAGGGAGATGTTGAAGCGCGTCATATCGGGGTGGGTGATGGGCAGTACGCCCGTAGCGCGGCGTTGCAGGAAAAACGGCACCACCGAGCCGCGCGAGCCGATAACGTTGCCGTAGCGCACCACCGAAAAGCGCAGGTCGCGGGAGCCTTTCATGTTATTAGCCGCCACAAAGAGCTTGTCGGAACAGAGCTTGGTGGCGCCGTAGAGGTTGATGGGCGCGGCGGCTTTGTCGGTGCTCAGGGCCACCACGTCTTTCACGCCGCAGTCGAGGGCGGCGTTAATCACGTTTTCGGCCCCAAAGATGTTGGTCTTGATGCACTCCATCGGGTTGTACTCGGCGGCGGGCACTTGCTTGAGAGCGGCGGCGTGCACAATCACGTCGATGCCCTCGCAGGCGCGCTTCATTCGCTCGGCGTCGCGCACGTCGCCGATGAAGTAGCGCATGGCTGGGTACTTCTCGGTGGGAAAGTGCTGTGCCATTTCGTACTGCTTCAGTTCGTCGCGCGAGTACACCACCAGGCGCTTCACCTGCGGAAATTTGTCGAAAACCGACTGCACGAACTGCTTGCCAAACGAACCGGTACCGCCGGTTACCAGAATAGACTTGTGATTGAGGTCGAGGGCCATGCCAGGGAAATAGGAGCCGGCGTTGGGGCCGGAGAAGCCGCAAAATTAGGCAATAGCCGCGGGCTTTGCCTCGCCGTCGTGGTTTTGGCCCTTCCAGGCTGAGCCTCAGCCCCGGATCAAAGCCACGAGGCGCTCGGTGAGGGCGCGGCGCGAGTAGCGGGCGTGACTGACGGCAGGCAAATCCAGGTTAGGGTTCTGCTGCCACGCGCCCACCAACTGGTCGAGGTGCTCGGCCATGGCCGCCGTGGCGTCGTAGGGGAGGGTGCGGCCGGCCTGGTTTTCTTCCAGAATGTGGTCGGCGTCGGAGCCCACCGGGCCGATGCAAATGATGGGCTTGTTGGTGGCCAAGTACTCGAAAATCTTGCCGGGCAGGATGCCAAAATTGTGTGGTACATCGGGAATGGCCAGTAGCAGCGCCGTGGTGCTCAGCAGGTAGCCGATGGATTCGTCGTGGGGCACGAAGGGCACGATGTCGGTGTGCGGCAGCAAGCCCGCAGCGGCCAGCTGCTGCTCGATTTCGCGGGCTACGCGGCCCACAAAGCGCAGCCGCAGCGGCACGGCGGGGTGGCGCCGGATGCAGGCCGCCACCTCGCGCAGAAAGGGCTCAATGTGGTATTGACCCGTGATGGTGCCCACATAGGTAATCAGCAGCTGCTCGGCCGGTGGGGCAGAAGGGGCGCCAAAATCGGCTTCGTCGTAGCCGTTGGGCAGCACCACAAACTTGCCCGAGGGCAGTTCGGCCGCCTTGCCCAGCAGCAGCCGGCGCGTGTCGGAACTGGTAGTGATGACGGCATCGGCGGCGGCCAGCACCTGCCGCTCGTAGCGGGCATCGAGCCAACGGGCCGCGGCGGTGCGCAGCAGCGCCTGGGTGTAGTAAATATCGGTCCACGGGTCACGCAAATCGGCCAGCCAGCGCAGGCCGTAGCGGCGCTTGAGCTGCAGGCCGATGAGCTGGGTGGAGTGCGGCGGCGACGAGGTCAGCACGGCGTCGAACTGCTCGCCAGCGGCCAGCAACTGCTCCACGGCGCGCAGCACGTGGCGGTTCCAGCCGCGGCGCGGGTCGGGCAGAAACAGGTTGCCGCGCACAAAGCGGGCCGCACGCTGGGCCAGGGAAGGTCGGCCCTCGTTGGCAAAGCCGCCGTGTGGAATGGGCCGGTTGGTGAGCTTTTGATAAGCGCCGAATGGCTCGGTGGTGCCGGTGCGAATTACGCGCACGCCCGGTGGCACGTCGGCCGCCAAGGAGTTGTCCAGTACCGGGTAAGCCGCCTGCGCCGGGTCGACGGTAATCACCGTGGGCTCGACGCCGAGGGCGGGCAGGTGTTTCACCCACTTCAGGCAGCGCTGCACGCCGGCCCCGCCCGAAGGCGGCCAGTAGTAGGTAATGACGAGCAGACGCAGCGGGGCAGCGGACACGGCGGGGCAGAAAATGCGGCGGAAACACGAAAGTAAAGCACGGAGCCGGCTTTCGGGGTTTTGTGGCTATTTTTGTGCTTCGTGCGTAGCGCCGCGGGCCGGGCCGGCTTGGCTGGCAGAGGTTTTCGGCCAACACAAAGCGTTTCGGCGCTTTTGCGGCCTTGAGTCAGCGGTTGCGCACCGAAAGTACCAGCATCCAGCACCGCCATGTTTGATAATTTAAGCACCAAGCTCGACCGCGCCTTCAAAACCTTGAAGGGCCAGGGCAGCATCACCGAAATCAACGTCGCCTCGACGGTAAAGGAAATCCGCCGCGCGCTGGTGGACGCCGACGTGAACTACAAGGTGGCCAAAGAAGTCACCGACAAGATCAAGGACGAGGCCATGGGCCGCGACGTGCTGACGGCCGTTTCGCCGGGCCAGCTGATGGTCAAGATCGTGTACGACGAGCTGACCGAGCTGATGGGCGGTGAGAAAAAGGACATTCTCATCAAGGGCGACCCGGCCGTGGTGCTGCTCTCGGGCCTGCAGGGCTCGGGCAAAACCACCTTCGCCGGCAAGCTCGCCTCCTATATTAAGAAGCAGAACCGCACCGTGCTGCTGGTGGCCTGCGACGTGTACCGCCCCGCCGCTATCGACCAGCTAAAGGTGTTGGGCGAGCAGATTGGCGTGGAAGTGTACGCCGAGACGGAGAACAAGAACCCCGTCGAGATTTCGCAGAACGCCATCGAGTACGCGCGCAAAAACAACAAGAAGGTGGTCATCATCGACACCGCCGGCCGCCTGGCCGTCGACGAGCAGATGATGCGCGAGATTGAGGCCGTTAAAAAAGCCATCAACCCGTCGGAAACCCTGTTCGTGGTCGATTCCATGACCGGGCAGGACGCGGTGAACACCGCCAAAACCTTCAACGACCGGCTGAACTTCGACGGCGTGGTACTCACCAAGCTCGACGGCGACGCCCGCGGCGGTGCGGCCCTCTCGATTCGGGCGGTGGTCGAAAAGCCCATCAAGTTCATCTCAACGGGTGAGAAGATGGAGGCCCTCGACCTGTTCTACCCCGACCGCATGGCCCAGCGCATCCTGGGCATGGGCGACGTGATTTCGCTCGTGGAGCGCGCCCAGCAGCAGTTCGACGAGGACGAGGCCAAGCGCATCAACGCCAAAATCCGCAAGAACCAGTTCAACTTCGACGACTTTCTCTCGCAGCTGGAGCAGATCAAGAAGATGGGCAACCTGAAGGACCTGGTGGGCATGATTCCGGGCATGGGCAAGGCCATGAAGGACGTGGAAATCGACGACGACGCGTTCAAGCCCATCGAGGCCATCATCAAGAGCATGACCCCGCAGGAGCGCGCCAACCCCGACCTTATCAACGGGTCGCGCCGCAAGCGCCTCGCAGCGGGTTCGGGCCAGGGCATTCAGCAAGTGAACAACCTGATGAAGCAGTTCGACGAGATGCGCAAAATGATGCGCACCATGAACAAGATGAGCCAGACCAAAGGCGGCATGGCCCAAATGGCCAAGATGATGGGCGGTCTGCGCCGCTAGGCACTGGGTTTGAGAAACGAAAAAGCCCGGCCGCTGCGTAGTGGCCGGGCTTTTACGTGCTCGATGGGCTAGTACTCCGTCTTGCCTTCTTTGCTTTCCCAGGCGCGGAAACCGGCCAGGGCTTCGTCGCGCAACAACTGCGTCATCGGGATGCTACGGTCGGAGAGGGGCTGCTCGATTTCGTCGTAAATGAACTGGTCGTCGAAGCCGATGGCGGCCGCGTCGGCTTTGGTGTTGCCATAGAACACGCGGCGCGGGCGGGCCCAGTAGATGGCGCCCAGGCACATGGGGCACGGTTCGCAGGAGGTGTACAGGTCGCAGTCGGTGAGCTGGAAAGTGCCCAGCTCCTTGCAGGCCTTGCGAATCACGTCGACTTCGGCGTGGCAGGTAGGGTCGTTGGTGCTGGTAACCTGGTTGAAGCCGCGGGCAATGATCTGGCCGTCTTTCACCACAACGGCCCCAAACGGACCGCCGGAGCCGGCTTGCATCTGCTCGATGGAGAGGCGAATGGCCTCGCGCATGAATTCGGGGTTGGGAGTATCCATAGGAAGGGGAATCAACGGGAAAGTGGGGCGGCAAAAATAGCGGGGTTTCGGGCAACCATTCGCCGGAAGCGTCCGAGGTATTTCTACCGGGCTACGGGTACCGGGAAAATAGCTGATAGTCAGCAGGCAACTGTTGCGGATTGTGTGGCCGGCGTTTCGGCGCTGGCTGAACATACCATCGACTTTCTGCCTCACCTCCATTTGCTTCACTTCTACCAACCAAACCCCTTTCTACCATGACGCTATTTCGTACTCTTCTCCGAGCAGCCTTGCTGCCAGCGCTGTGGCTGCTGGCCTTTTCCAGCCGCGCCGACCACCTGCACGCCCATTTGCTGCTGGGCGCACAACTAACCGGCGCGCAGGAAGCCCCGGCCGTAAACACGGCCGCCCGTGGTGTGGCCAGCTTCACCTTCAACGAAAACCGCGACACGCTCTTCGTCACGGCCGCCTTCAACGGCCTGAGCGGGCCCATTACCAATGCCCACGTGCACGAGGGTGCGCGCGGGGTATCGGGCCCGGTCATCACTCCCTTGTTTCAGTTTGTGAACGGCAACCGCCTGCAGGGTTTTCTGACCGGAGCCGACATCGACAAGGCGAAAATCAGCAAGTACCTGCGCGGCGAGTACTACATCAACGTGCACACGGCTGCCAACCCGGCGGGCGAAATCCGCGGGCAGATTGAAGTAGAAACCGACGTGGAATATTCTGCCAACATCAACGGCGCGCAAGAAGTACCAGCCGTGAACACCCAGGCCAGCGGCTACGGCACGTTCAACCTCAGCCAGGACCAAGGCACCATGAAGTTTCGGGTGGTGATGAGCGGCCTGAGTGGCCCCGCTACCAATGCCCATTTCCACACGGGCGCCGTGGGCGTGTCGGGTCCGGTTATCATCGGGGTGTTTCAGTTTGCCAGCGGCAACCTGATAGAAGGAGAGGTAGCCACCACACCGGCTTTTCTGACAGCCTTGGCGTCCGGCCAGATCTATTTCAACGTGCATACGGCGGCCAACCCCGGGGGCGAAATTCGCGGGCAAGTGTTGCCGACTATCCGCGCCGTGGCCCACGATGCCCGTCTGGATGGCAGTCAGATGGTACCGGCCGTGACGACTCCTGCCAAAGGCGTATCGGTACTTCGCCTGAACACGACCCTGGATACCCTGCGCCTGACGGTGGCGCATACCGGCCTGAGCGGCGCCCCAACCTCGCTGGTGCTGTATGCCGCCGATGCCGGTGTGGCCAACTCCAGCGCCAATCAGATTGCTTCCGTAACCATTCCGGCCGGTACGCCCAATCCCTTCGGCGTTACTTTCTCAAATGCCACCCCAGCGCTGGTCAACCTGTTTTTGCGCGGTGGCGTGAATATGGTGCTGACTACAGCGGCCAACCCCAACGGCGAGTTGCGCGGCCAAGTGTACCGCCTGGCTCGGGAAGGCTACACCTTTGCCCTGAACGGTGCCCAGGAAGCGCCCAATCCCACGCCCAGCACCGGCTACGGCGCGGGCTACGTATCCATCGACCGCGACCAAACCAACGCGCACTTTGCCATGACCTGGGGCGGCCTGACGGCTACGCCTACCGCCGGCCACTTCCACACCGGCCGCCGCGGGCAGGCTGGCCCAGTCATTTTCAACTTGCTGCCCTACTTCGCGCCTGCCGGCAGTGGCATTTCGGCCGAAGGTTACTGGCGCAGCACCGATGCCGCGGCGCCTTTCACCCTGCGCCGGTCCCTGCAATTTCGACAGGACAGCATGTACGTTAATCTGCACACGCCTACGTACCCCGGAGGGGAAGTTCGGGGGCAGGTGTTTCGTGGGGCCCGCAACCTCAGAAGTGTGCTGGCGGCCCAGCCGGCGGCTGTGCTAGCCGAAACCTTTGCTGCCTATCCCAACCCCGCCACCAACCACGTGCAACTGGAATTCACGAGCCGGGTAACCGCCTCTGGCACGGTTCAGGTGTTTGATCCGTTGGGAAGAAAAGTGCTGAACGAATCAACTCAGGTGCAACCCGGCAGCAATAAAATAACTCTTGATGTTAGTCGCCTGAAAAGCGGAATTTATTTTACGGTGGTCAGTGTTTCTGGCACGGACATTGTTGGTAAATTTGCGAAAGAATAGTTTTTTAGGTGTTTTGGTTGTGGAAAAGAGGGATGGCGCTGCCGTCCCTTTTTTTATGCCCGTTTATGAGCAGTATGGCCACTTTTTGACCGATAAAACGCACTGTAACTATTAGTCTGTACTAACGACCCCAAATCAGTACAGACTTTTTGAGGGTAGAAGCGGGGGCCTTGGTTGAAGCTGTGTGGAAAGCTTCTGGTAGTAGGGTTTGTACCAGCATCACACCACGACTGCATTCCAAATACATTGGTTGCTACCAGCCTTGGCTTTTCACACCCCGAGCAAAGAGCGGGAAAAGTGGCTGAATTGCACCGGAATCGGGGTTTGTGGAAAACTTGCTTCGTGAAGGTTTGCTAATGGTCTTGGCCATCGGGTACCTTCATTCTGTTCTTGGGAAGTGGCTGATTGTCTTGTACATCAACATCGTCGACCAAGTGCTTGATGCGCTCAAGAACCTCCCAGTATTATTTTCACCAAAACATACCCCAATGCCCAAAAGCCGTACCCGCAAACCCCGCAAAGCGAACCACGTCCCCCACGTCTTCAACAAGACAACCATTAACCAGAACATCACCCAGAACATTCACTACAACCAGAATCCACCAGCTGAGAAGAAGTCGTGGCTGAAAGCCATCGGTGGATTCTTTGGGGCCCTGTTAGCTGGACTGTTAGGAAGCGGCGACCAATAACTTCGTCTTAATTCTTTGTTGCCTTGACGCCCGAGTACCTGCTCTTCATCGATACCGAAACGACCGGGCTGCCCAGCCGCTGGGACTTGCCCTACGCCAGCGACGCGGCTCAGTGGCCGTACGTGGCCCAGGTAGCGTGGCAGGTGTACTCGCCCGAAGGAACACTCATCAAGCAGGAAAACCATTACCTGCACGTGCCCGACGGGGCGATGCGGCCGGCCGCGCTGGCCGTACACGGCTTGACACCCGATTTCCTGCGCCAGTTTGGTCAGGAGCCCAGCATCGTGCTTCGGCAATTGCATCAGGATTTGCTCACGTACCGGCCGCGCGTGGTGGGTTACTTTCTGCAACTCGATTTTCACGTGCTGGGCGCCGGTTTTCACCGGGCCGGTCTGCCCAACCTGCTGCCAGAGTTGCCGCAATTCTGCGTGATGCGCGTAACCGAGCGCCCGGTTGATGGCTCCCACCGGCGGTTTCGGCGGCTGGCCGAGCTGTACGAGCAACTCTTTGAGCTGGCCATGCCACAGCTGCACGATGCCTGCGAGGATGCCGCCGCCACAGCCCGCTGTTTTTTTGAGCTGCAGCGGCGCGGAAAAATCACGCACTCCGTCCTTACCGGGCAGCCGCCGCTACAGTTGCCCGGACTGGCTGGGGGTGGCTGGTCGCCGTGGCGGCCGCTGCTGCTGGCGGCCGCGGCGGGGGCATTGGTCTTGCTTCTACTTGCCTTCCTATGGAAAATCGTTTAGCCTTTCTGCGTACCGTGGCACCCTTCACGGTGCTGCCCGATGAGGTGCTGGCCGGGGTGGTGGACCTGTTGCAGGAAGTCACCTACCCGAAAGAAACCTTGCTCTACCAGCAGGATATCAGCAAGCTGCGTTACCTGGACATTATTGTCGAGGGGGCCTATGATACCTTTTTCTACGACAGCGAGCAGCGCAAGCGCCTGCCCGAAGAATACGGCGCGGGCCTCTGCTACGGCGGCATGTCCATCTTGCTGAACAAGAAACGCTCGTTGCGCACGGTGGTGGCGCGCAAAGGCACCCGCGTACTCCAGCTGCCCCGCCGCGACTTTCGGGCCTTGTGCCTCTCCTCGGAAGCTTTTTTCCAGTACTTCACCCACAAATACGGCCAGCGCATGCTCGACGACGAGTATGCGCATTTTGTGAAGCCCGCCAACCCGCCCGAGGCCAATTTCCTGGTGGCCGACCAGCTGTATTCGCGCCGCGTCGAGTCGCTGGAGGAGCGTGCCATTGTGGCCTGCCCGGCTGATACGCCCATTTTTGAGGCCGCCCGGCGCATGGCCGAGGCGAAAGTCAGCTGCTTGTTTGTGACGGCACCGCAGGCCGATTCCATCATCGGCTACTGCACCGACATTACCCTGCGCGACTCCGTTGTTGCCCAGTGCCTCGACGCAACCCGGCCCGTGGGCGACGTGGTGGCTACGCCCGTGCTCAGCATTCAGAGCGAGGCCTTTGTGTACGAGGCCATTCTGCTCATGTTCCAGACCAAAACGCGCTACCTGCTGGTGGAGCGCAACGGCCGCTACGTGGGCTTTTTGAGCCGCAATAAGCTGCTGAGCGACCTGGCGCAGTCGCCGTTCATGTTCATTCAGGCCGTGAAGCTGGCCCAGAGCACCCGCGAGTTGAAGCGCCGCTGGGACATGGTGCCCGACATCGTGAACCAGTTGCTCACCCGCGGCGTGCGGCCCGAAATCGTCAATCAGGTCATTACCACCGTGGCCGACACCATTGCCCAAAAGGTAATCGAGCGGGCTTTGGAAGCGCACGGGCCGGCACCGGCGCGCTTCGTATTTGTGGTGCTGGGCAGCGAAGGCCGTAAGGAGCAGACCCTAGTGACGGACCAAGACAACGCCATCATTTACGAGGACAAGGCCAACGAGCAGCGCGAACTGGTGCGGGCGTACTTTCTGCGCTTCGCCGAAGCTGTGTCGGATGAGTTGAACCACATTGGGCTGCATTTCTGCACGGGCGGGTTCATGGCCAAAAATCCCAAGTGGACGCACTCCCTCTCGTACTGGAAACGCCAGTACCGCGAGTGGATGAGCAACTCCAACGCCGAAACGGTGATGCAGATGTCGACCTTTTTCGACTGCCGCGCCCTATACGGCGACTTTGGTCTGATGGACGAGTTGCGCGCTTTTCTGCACGAAGAGCTGAGCCAGCCGCTGGACCGCTTTCTGTTTTACATGGCCAAGAATGCGCTGCAGTACGAGCCGCCGCTCACCACGTTTTTCCGCAGCTTTCGCACTTTCAGCCAGGAAGGTCAGCAGGTGTTCGACCTCAAGAAAACCATGACGCCCATCGTGGACCTGGTGCGTGTGTACGCCCTGCAACACCAGATTTTCAGCACCAACACCGGCGAGCGGCTGGCGTTGCTGCGCGAGCGGGGCGTGTTTCGCGACCAGGAATACCACGAACTGTTGCAGGCCTACTACTACCTCATGGGCATGCGCCTCAAGAAGCAAGCCCGCCAGCTCATCGACGACCGCCGCACCGCCACCAACTACCTCGACCCCAAGAGCCTAACCCAGGTTGAGCAAGTCACGCTCAAGGAAATTTTCAAGGTTATTACCGATTTTCAGTTGAAAATAAAGGTGAATTTCACGAAAACGCTATAATGAATGATACGTGATAGTTGCTGGATATAAAATGGGAATAATATTCCAGATAAAAGTCCATTAATATGTTGTGTTTTTGATTTAATCATTAAAATAAGATTAATAATTAGACGCTCGTTTTTTACTTTTTGTGTGCGTCTAGCAACGGCCAATTGTGTGGAGATTAACCAGCTTTTCAGAAGAACCTTGACGTTGTAGGGGCATTTTGTCAAGAAATTCCTCTTGTTTGAAGCAACTCGGTGGTACGATGTTATCCTGGCTGATGCGCATATTGGCCAGCCTGTATGCTAACTTTCTATAACAGCTGGAGAAGATGATATATGCGGGGCGTGCCGACAGGAATTAATTTTGATTGCGTTGGTTTGACTAGCTCTAGCCGGGCGCATTCAAAAATAAAGTACCCATGACCTTGCTTCGCGGAATAAACGTAGCGGCCAGTTTTCTAATTGCCATCTGTCTGGTTCTGTTGGGCGTCGCGGACGCTAGTGGGGCAACTCAGCCCGCCCCGAGCGTACAGGCACGCACCATCGTACTGCCGAAAGGCGCCCACGCCCGCCTGAGATACGGCGCCGAGCGGCTGCGCGAGGCCCTGCAACGCGCCGGCAGCCCGGCCACCATCACCGAGCAGGACCAGCTCAGCGGCAAGAAAGACCTGATTGTCGTGGGCCGCGCCGCCGATGCGCTGCTGCAGCAAGCCGCCACCGCCTTCCACGCCCAGGCCGATAAGATGCCCGGCAAGGAAGGCTTTGCCGTTACCAGCGGCGACAACAACACCATCGTCATCAGCGGCACCGACAACTCCGGCGCCCTCTACGGCTGCCTGGAACTGGCCGAACGGGTGCAGGGGGCTAAGGAGGGTTACGTCCGCAACCTCCGGCTCACCGACCAGCCCGAAATGGTGATGCGCGGGGCCTGCATCGGGGTGCAGAAACCCACCTACCTGCCGGGGCGCCAGGTGTACGAGTACCCCTACACGCCCGAAACGTTTCCGTGGTTTTACGACAAGCAGCTCTGGGTGCGCTACCTCGACATGCTCGTCGACAACCGCATGAACTCGCTCTACCTCTGGAACGGCCACCCCTTCGCCTCGCTGGTGCGGCTGAAGGAGTATCCGTACGCGGTGGAAGTCGATGAGGCCACGTTTAAGAAGAACGAGGAAATGTTCCGCTTCCTCACCGAGGAGGCCGACAAGCGCGGCATCTGGGTGATTCAGATGTTCTACAACATCATCGTCTCCAAGCCCTTTGCCGAGCACCACGGCATCAAAACCCAGGACCGCAACCGGCCCATCACCCCGCTCATTGCCGACTACACCCGCAAGTCCATTGCCGCCTTCGTGGAGAAGTACCCCCACGTGGGGCTGATGGTGGCCCTGGGCGAAGCCATGGAAGGCGTGGGTCAGGACGACGTGGACTGGTTTACGAAGACCATCATTCCCGGCGTGCAGGACGGCCTGAAAGCCCTCGGCCAGACCGAGCTGCCGCCCATCGTGCTGCGCGCCCACGACACCGACGCGCCGCGCGTTATCAGCGCGGCCTTGCCCCTGTACCAGAACCTCTACACCGAGGCCAAATTCAACGGCGAGGCGCTGACGACCTACACCCCGCGCGGCTCCTGGGCCGAGCTGCACCGCAAGCTGAGCAGCATGAACTCGGTGCACATCCAGAACGTGCACATCCTGGCCAACCTGGAGCCCTTCCGTTACGGCTCGGCCGATTTCATCCAGAAATCGGTGCAGGCCATGCACCACATCTACGGCTCGAACGGGCTGCACCTCTACCCGGAGTCCTCGTACTGGGACTGGCCCTACACGGCCGACAAGGTGGAGCCGCGGCAGCTGCAAATCGACCGGGACTGGCTCTGGTACAAGGAGTGGGCCCGCTACGCCTGGAAAGCCGACCGCCCGCGCCAAGGCGAAATCGACTACTGGGGCCAGCAGCTGGGCCAGCAGTTTGGCGGCACGGCCGAAACCGGCAAGCACGTGCTCGAAGCCTACGAAGCGGCCGGCGAAATCGAGCCCAAGCTGCTGCGCCGCTACGGCATCACCGACGGCAACCGGCAGACGCTCACGCTGGGCATGCTGATGACCCAGCTCATCAACCCGCGCCGCTACGGGCTGTTCACGCTCCTGTATGAGTCGGAAGCCCCGGAGGGCGAAATGATTATCGACTACGCCGAGAAGGAAGCCAAAGGCCAGCCGCACATCGGGGAAACCCCGCCGCAGGTGGCCGACGAAGTGGTGGCCCACGGCAAAGCGGCGGTGGCGGCCATTGAGCGGGCCGCAGCGGGCGTGACGCAGAACCAGGCCGAGTTTGCCCGGGTGAAAAACGACATGTACTGCCAGGACGCGCTGGCCAACTTCTACGCCGACAAGGTGCGCGCCGCTTTGCAGGTGCTGCGCTACAAGTACAGCCATAACGTGGCCGACCTGGAAGCTGCCATGCCCCTGCTGGCCCGCAGCGTGCAGCACTGGGAGCGGATGGTGGCCCTGACCAAGGACTCGTACCTCTACGCCAACAGCATGCAGACCGCCCAGCGCAAAATTCCGATGCGCGGCGTCGACGGCACCTACAAAACCTGGGTGGAGATGCTGCCGGTGTACCAGCGCGAGCTGGCCAACCTGCGCCACAACCTCGACTCGCTCAAGCAGGTGCGCCTGCTGCCCGCCAGCCAGAAAACGGCCCGCCTGACCCCGGCCGCCGTGACACTGCTGAGCAAGGCGCAGACCTACACGGTGGGTGTGGGCCAGACGGTTTTCGCCGATACCACCGCCCAGCTCACGGCCGTGGCGCCGGAGCTGCAGGGGCTGAAGGGCATCCGCCTCGGCAAGGCGCAGATGCAGAACCAGCGGACGGAATTGCGCTTCAGCACGAAGCAGCCGGTGAAGCTGCTAGTGGGCTATTTTAACGCCAAGAACCCGCGCTACCTGCCCGTGCCGACCCTGGAAATCGACGCCACGGCCAACGACTACGGCCAGGCCGATATCAAAATCAGCAACGCCGCCACGGTGACCGGCCTGCCCACGGTAAACGTGCACACCTACAGCTTCAAGCCCGGCACCCACACCCTGAACCTGGGCAAGGGCACGGCGCTGCTGCTGGGCTTCGTGCCGGCCGAGGAGCCCATCCGCATCTACAACGCCGGCCTGGGCGTGACCAACAAGGACGGGGAGCTGGACTGGCTGTTTGAGTAATTGAGTGACAGGTGACAAGTAACACGTGACAGGTTGTTGCCTCTGCGTCTTCTGCGGTTCTTCCGCGTCCTCTGCGGGCTAAAGTCGTCCGCGCCGCCTTCCCGCTTCTGAATCCGAATCCACCCGCATGACCATAACCATTCGCCCCACCGCGCTTCTGCTTTCCCTCGGTTTGCTGACCAGCACCGCCGTCAGCGCCCAAACCGGCTTCGTGCTCAGCGACGCTACGCTGCGCGCCGACGTGGCCCGCTTCAACGCGCTGGATAAGGAGGACGTGATAAACCTGGTGCCCAACGCCCAAGCCGCCGACTGGCTCAGCCAGCAGGTGCCCCGCTTCGAGTGCCCCGATTCGGCCCTGCAGCACACCTACTACTACCGCTGGTGGTGCATGCGCAAGCACCTCAAGCAGACGCCCGACGGCTACGTGTTCACCGAGTTCATCACCCCGATGAAGCACGCGGGCACCCACAACACCATCAGCAGCGCCCTCGGCCACCACCTGTACGAAGGCCGCTGGCTGCGCGACCCGCAGTACATCGAGCAGTACACCAAGTTCTGGCTGTACGTGGACGCCAAGCGCACGGCTCCGAAGCTGCACGGCTTCAGCAGCTGGCTGCAGGACGCGGTGTGGAGCCTGTACCTGGTCAACCAGAACCAGCCGCTGGTGCAAGAGCTGCTGCCGGCGCTGAATACCGACTACCGGCTCTGGGAAAAGGAGCGGATGCTGCCCAACAAGCTGTTCTGGCAGTACGACGTGAAGGACGCCATGGAGGAATCCATCAGCGGGGGGCGCAAGGTGAAAAACGTGCGCCCGACCATCAACAGCTACATGTACGGCAACGCCAAGGCCCTGACGGCAATGGCGAAGCTGACCAAAAATGATACCCTGGCGAGCAAGTACGCCGCCAAGGCCAAGCAGCTGCGCGCCGACGTGCAGCGGGTGCTCTGGGACGACCAGGACGCGTTTTTCAAGGTGCAGTACGAGAAGGGCGGCCTTTGCGAGTGGCGCGAGGAGCTGGGCTACATCCCCTGGTACTTCTCGCTGCCCGCCGACAAGGCCAAGTACGCCAAGCAGTGGGAGCAGCTCACCGACGAGGGTGGTTTCAAAGCCCCCTGGGGCCTGACCACGGCCGAGCGCCGCGCCCCCGGCTTCCGCACCCACGGCTCGGGCCACGGCTGCGAGTGGGACGGGGCGGTGTGGCCCTACGCCACCACCCAGACGCTGAAAGGCCTGGCCAACCTGCTCACCGAATACAAGCACCAGGACGGGATGAGCAGGCAGGTGTACTACGACGAGCTGCGCAAATACGCCCTCTCGCACCGCAAAAACGGCCAGCCCTACCTCGGCGAGTACCAGGACGAAAAGACCGGCGAGTGGCTCAAGGGCGACAACCCGCGCAGTAGCTACTACAATCACTCCGGCTTCGCCGACCTCATCATCACCGGCCTCGTGGGCCTCAAGCCCCGCACCGACAACGTGGTGGAGCTTCAGCCGCTGGTGCCCGAAGGCCAGTGGGACTACTTCTGCCTCGACGAGTTGCGCTACCACGGCCGCACGCTCACCGTCATCTGGGACAAAACCGGCCAGAAATACGGCAAAGGCCCGGGCCTGCGCATCTTCGCCGACGGCAAGGAAATCGGGCGGACGGGTAAGCTGACGCGCCTGACGGCCAAGCTGCCGGGGTAGTACAGGACGGAAACCCAGAACGTCATGTCGAGCTTGTCGAGACATCTCGCGTGCTGACTTCAAGTAGTAATCAACCTGACGAGTGGTTTTACTTACCCAGCGAGATGTCTCGACAAGCTCGACATGACGGCCATTTTGCATTGACTCTCACCATGAATCATACTTCTCTCGCCACCCTCCGCCGCCTCAGCTGCGCCTTGCTGCTGTTGCTGCTTGGCGCCTCGGCCGCCCAGGCCCAGCAGTCCTACAACGTGCTCAAGTACGGCGCCCGCAACGACAGCACCAGGCTCAGCACCGAGGCCATCCGGAAGGCTATTGCGGCGGCCAGCAAGGCGGGCGGGGGCACGGTGTACTTCCCCGCCGGCAAGTACCGCACCGGGGCTATTCACCTGAAAAGCAACATTACCATCGACCTTGACGCCGGGGCCATCCTCTACTTCAGCGACAATTTCGACGACTACCTGCCCATGGTGCCGACGCGCTACGAGGGCATCGACATTACCAGCTTCTCACCGCTGTTTTACGCCTACAAGGCCGAGAATATCACGATTAAGGGCCGGGGCATCATCGATGGGCAGGGCAAGAAATGGTGGGATTTTGCGGAGGGCAAGTCCAGGGCCAGCCAGGACTCGAAGTGGCAGCAGGAGTTTTTCCGGCTCAACAAGGACATTCTGAAGCCCGATCTGCCGGGCGTGATTGAGCGCGGCTTCATGCGCCCGCCTTTCATCCAGCCGATGTACTGCCGGAACGTCCGCATCGAGGGCATTACCATCCGCAACTCCCCGTTCTGGACCGTCAACCCCGAGTTCTGCGACAACGTGACGGTGACGAGCGTGACCATCCTGAACCCCAAGTCGCCGAACACCGACGGGATTAACCCCGAGTCCTGCCGCAACGTGCACATTTCCGACTGCCACATCAGCGTCGGCGACGACTGCATCACCATCAAATCGGGCAAGGACCGGGCGGGGCGGCAAATGAACGTGCCGGCTGAGAATTACACCATCACCAACTGCACCATGCTCAGCGGGCACGGCGGGGTGGTTATCGGGAGCGAAATGTCGGGCGGGGTGAAGAAGATTACCATCTCCAACTGCGTCTTCGATGGCACCGACCGGGGCATCCGCATCAAGACGGCCCGGGGGCGCGGGGGCGTGGTGGAGGATATTCGCGTCGATAACGTGGTGATGAAGAACATCCGGGAGCAGATGATTGTGCTGGACATGCAGTACGCCAACACGCCCGCCGAGCCGGTGACGGAGCGCACCCCGCGCTTCCGCAACATTCACTTCAGCAACATCACGGCCGAGGGCAACCAGGCCGGCTTGCTCAACGGGCTGAGCGAAATGCCCATCGAAAACGTCACGTTCTCGAATCTGAACCTCGACGCCAAGCAGGGCTTCACCGTACGCGAAGCCCGCAACGTGGCCTTCCACAACGTGCAGGTAAACACCCAGATCGGCCCCGCGGTGCGCGCCGAAAACGCCCAGCAGCTGCGCCTCGACGGCCTGCGCGGCACGGTGCCCGCCGGTGCCCCGCTCGTGGAGCTAGGCAACGTGACGGATGCTTTCGTGACCAACTGCTTCCCCGCCGCCGGCCTCGACACTTTCCTCAAGCTGAAAGGTGCCGACACCCGTGGCATCGTGCTGCAGAACAACTACCTGAAAGCGGTGAAAACGCCGATTGCCAAGGGCGAGGAAGTAAAGCAGCCAATAGAAATTACCGCCGCCGAAGTGCCCGCCATGGTGCCCGAACGCAGTGGTACTACGACTCCCAGTCGTAATACCATTATCGTCGAACGACGCCGCTAGCACGTCCTCTGCGTCCTCCGCGCCCTCTGCGGGCTATAACTCGTCTGCCCCGAATGCGTCAAACTGCTCTACTATTCCTCGCGCTACTCATAAGCCTCGCCGCCGCCGCCCAGCAGCCGCTGACGCTGTGGTACAGCAAGCCCGCCGAGAAGTGGACCGATGCCCTGCCGCTGGGCAACGGCCGCCTGGGCGCCATGGTGTTCGGCGGGGTGGGGCAGGAGCGGCTGCAGTTCAACGAAACCACCCTCTGGACCGGCCGCCCGCGCCCCTACGCCCGCCCCGGCGCCGCCCAGTACCTCCCCCAAATCCGGCAGCTGCTGGCCCAGGGTAAGCAGGCCGAGGCCGAAGCCCTGGCCGCCGCGCACTTCATGGGCCTGCGGGACCACGAAGACGGCTACGAGCCGCTGAAAGCCGCCTGGCTGCAAAAAATCAAGGCCGTCAGTGCTCCGCAGGCCCTGGCCGCCAATGGTTGGCAGCCCATCAGCATCCCCACGCCCAACGGCTGGGAAGTGGCCGGCCTCGATGGCCTCGACGGGGCGGTGTGGTTTCGCGCCAGCTTCGAGCTGCCCGCCGCCTGGGCCGGCAAAGACCTCACCCTGAGCCTGGGCCGCATCCGCGACCAGGACCGGACCTACGTCAACGGCCAGCTCATCGGCTCCGACGAGGGCATCAGCAAAAAGCGGCGCTACCAGCTGCCCGCCGCCGCGCTCAAGGCCGGCCGCAACGAGGTGCTGATTCAGGTCATCAACTACTACGACAAGGGCGGGCTGATCGGGGTAAAAGAGCTGCAGCCGGTATTCGTGGCCTACCCCGAGGGCGCCGACCCCGCTACCGGCGTGGCCCTCAGCCCCGCCTGGCAGTACTGGGTGCAGGACCGGGAGCCGCCGCTGACGCCCACCTACCAGGCCGCCTACCAGCCCTTCGGTGACCTGCTGCTGGATTTCGCGCCCGTCGAACAGCCGGCCAGTTACCGCCGCGAGCTGGACCTGCGGCAGGCGCTGAGCCGCACCCAGTACCAGCAAAACGGCGTGGCCTTTACCCGTGCAAGTTTTGCCAGCTACCCGCGCAACGCGCTGGTTTACCGGCTTCAGGCCAATGAGAAAGGTCGCATCAGCTTTAAAGCCCGCTTCGACAGCCCGCACCAGCAGCGGCGCACGTACCGCGTGGACGACCACACGCTGGCTTTGGCCGTGCAGGTGCGAGACGGGGTGCTGCGCGGCGTGAGCTACCTACGCGTGGAGGCGAAAAAGGGCAAAGTCACGGTGACTGACCAGCAGATTCAGGTGGACGGCGCCGATGAAGCAACGCTGTACCTGACGGCCGCCACCAATTTTGAGGACTACCAGCACGTCGGCGCCGACCCCGAAAAGCGCGCCGCCGCCTTCATGCGCAGCGTGAGCGGCCAGAGCTTCGACAAGTTGCTGAAAGAGCACCTGCGCGACTACCAGCCGCTGTTCAACACCTACAGCATCGACCTCGGCCAAGGCCCGCACGACAAACTGCCCACCGACGAGCGGATTCGGGCCTTCGACCCGCTTGCCGACGCCAGCCTGCCGGCCCTGTACCAGCAGTACGGCCGTTATCTGCTGATTGCCTCTTCGCGGCAGGGCGGGCAGCCGGCCAACCTGCAGGGCCTGTGGAACGAGTCGCTGACGCCTTCCTGGGGCAGCAAATACACCACCAACATCAACCTGCAGATGAACTACTGGCCGGCAGAGGTGCTCGGCTTGTCGGCCTGCACGGCACCGCTGTTCGGGCTGATCAACGAGGCCGCGGAGGCCGGCAAAATCACTGCCAAGGAACATTACAACGCCGGCGGCTGGGTGCTGCACCACAACACCGACTTGTGGCGCGGCACGGCCCCCATCAACGCCTCCAACCACGGCATCTGGGTAACGGGCGCGGCCTGGCTCACCCAGCCCGTCTGGGAGCATTACCAGTTTACCCGGGACAAGGAATTTCTGCGTCGCGAGTACCCCATTATGAAGCAGGCCAGCCAGTTTTTCCTCGACTTCCTAATCAAGGACGAGCGCACCGGCTGGCTGATCAGCACACCATCCAACTCGCCCGAGCACGGCGGTTTGGTGGCCGGCCCCACCATGGACCATCAGATTATTCGGGAGCTGTTCCGGACCACCAGCGCCGCTGCTCAGGTGCTGGGCGTGGATGCGGATTTGCGCCAGCAGCTCACCGATAAGGCCCGGCAGTTGGCCCCGAACCAGGTGGGCCAGTACGGGCAGCTGCAGGAGTGGCTGGAAGACAAGGACGACCCCCGCGACAACCACCGCCACGTCTCGCACCTCTGGGGCGTGTTTCCGGGCACTGATATCAATTGGCAAACGCCTGACTTGATGCAGGCCGCCATCCGGTCGCTGGACCAGCGTGGCGACGAAGGCACTGGCTGGAGCTTGGCCTGGAAGCTTAACCTATGGGCCCGCTTCGGCAACGGCGACCGGGCTTTGGGCATTCTGAAGAAGCTGCTGTCGCCGGCCGAAACCGGCACCGGCAGCGAGCGGGGCGGGGTGTACCGCAACCTGTTCGACGCGCACCCGCCCTTCCAGATCGACGGCAACTTCGGCGGGGCGGCCGGCATGGCCGAAATGATGCTGCAAAGCCACGCCGGCTACCTGCACCTGCTGCCGGCTCTGCCCGGGACCTGGAGCCTCTTCGGCGAAGTGCGCGGCCTGCGCGCCCGCGGCGGCTTCGTGGTAAACATGCGCTGGCAGGCGGGCAAGCTGACCGGGGTGGAAATCAAATCGGAAGCCGGCCGGCCCTGCGAAGTGCGCTACGGGGACAAAAAGCTAACCCTGAACACCAAACCCGGCAAAACCTACAAGCTCAACGGTGAGCTACAACCGCTGTAGCGACGGGCGTCCGCGCCGTAAGCGTCGTGGCGCTCAGCAGCCAGCTCGGCCCGCACCGTGCTACATTCCTTTCCTCCACCAATGCCAAGTCCCGTTCTTGCCCGTCTGCTCCCGCTATTGCTCCTGCTGCTGACCGCCACCGGAGTTTGTGCCCAAACCGCGCTGCGCACCGAACTGCCGCTGCTGGCCGGCTGGCGCAGCGTGGCCGACGACAAGAACCAGCAGGCGCACAGGGGTTTCGAGCGGCCTGAGTTCGACGACAAAGCCTGGCAGCCCGTAGCCCTGCCCCACAACTGGGACGCCTACGAGGGCTACCGCCGGCAGCGCCACGGCAATCGGCACGGCTATGCCTGGTACCGCAAAACCTTCACGGCCCCTGCGCCCGGCCGGGAACAGCGCAGCTTCCTGTACTTTGAGGGCGTGGGCTCCTACGCCACCGTCTGGCTGAACGGCCGACCGGTAGGCAGCCACGCCGGGGGGCGCACCACCTTCACCCTGGACGTGACCGAGGCGCTGCGCACGGACGGCAAACCGAACCTGCTGGCCGTGCGTGCCGACCACCCCGCTGGCATCCAGGATCTGCCCTGGGTGTGCGGGGGCTGCTCCGAGGAGCGGGGCTTTTCCGAAGGCTCCCAGCCCCTGGGCATCTTCCGCCCCGTCACGCTCGTCACCACCAGCGCCACCCGCATCCAGCCCTTCGGCGTGCACATCTGGGCCGATTCGACGCTGACGGCCCAGGCGGCCCGGCTCAGCGTGACCACCGAGCTGAAAAACTACGGCCCGAAACCCCGGACGCTCACGGTACGCCAGCAGCTGCTGGACCGGCAGGGCAGGGTAGTGGCCGAAGTCAGCGCGAAGCAGAAGCTGGCGTCCGGAGCGGCGGCGGAGCTGCGCCAGCAACTGCCGCAACTGAATCAGCCGCAGCTGTGGTCCCTGGCCGATCCGTACCTGTACCGCCTCGTCACCCGCGTCAGCGCCGGCAAGCAGGCCGTGGACGAGCTGACCACGCCCTACGGCATCCGCTGGATCAGCTGGCCGATTGGTAAGGCCGCGGCGGCGGGGCAGAAGCAGTTTCTGCTCAACGGCAAGCCGGTATTTATCAACGGTATTGCCGAGTACGAGCATCTGCTGGGCCAGAGCCACGCTTTCACGCCGGAACAGATTCGCACCCGCGTGGGGCAGATGAAGGCGGCCGGCTTCAACGCCTTCCGCGACGCTCACCAGCCCCACAACCTGCGCTACCAGGCCAACTGGGACTCTTTGGGCTGGCTGTGGTGGCCGCAGATGGCCGCCCACGTCTGGTACGACACCCCCGCGTTTCGCCAGAATTTCAAGACCCTGCTGGTCGAGTGGGTGAAGGAGCGGCGCAACTCGCCCTCCGTGGTGCTCTGGGGCCTGGAAAACGAAAGCACCCTGCCGGCCGATTTCGCCCGGGAGTGCTCGGCCCTCATCCGGCAGCTCGACCCGACGGCCTCCCGGGAGCGGAAAATCACCACCTGCAACGGCGGGCAGGGCACCGACTGGGACGTGCCCCAGAACTGGACCGGCACCTACGGCGGCGACCCGAACCTCTACGGGGCCGACGTGGAGCGGCAGGTGCTCATCGGCGAGTACGGCGCCTGGCGCACCCTCGATCTGCACCGCACCGGCCCCCCGGCCATCAACAGCGGGCCCTACAGCGAAGACCGGTTTGCCCAGCTCATGCAGCTGAAAGTGCGCCTCGCCGAATCGGCCAAGGACCGCACCGCCGGCCACTTCTTCTGGCTGCTGACCTCGCACGACAACCCCGGCCGCGTGCAGGGCGGCGAAGGCCAGCGGGAGCTGGACCGCATCGGCCCGGTGAACTACAAAGGCCTGCTCACCCCCTGGGAGGAGCCCACCGACGCCTTTTACATGTTCCGCTCGCACTACGCCCCCAAGGCGACGGAGCCGATGGTGTACCTGGCCTCGCACACCTGGCCCGACCGGTTTCTGACGCCTGGCCGCCAGGACAGCCTCATCGTGTACTCCAACTGCGACGAAGTGGAGCTGTTCAACGACGTGGACGCGGCCTCCCTGGGCCGCAAAAAGCGCGGCGCTTTCGGCACGCACTTCCAGTGGGACGCGGTGGACGTGCGCTACAACGTGCTGCAGGCCGTGGGCTACGTGGCCGGCAAACCGGTGGCCCGCGACCTTATCGTGCTGCACCATCTGCCCAAATCCCCGAAGTTCGACCAACTGCTGGCCGAGGCCAAGCCGCTGACGGCCCCGCAGCCCGGCCTGAACTACCTCTACCGCGTCAACTGCGGCGGGCCGGAGTACGTGGACCAGCACGGCAGTCGGTGGGCCGCCGACCAGCCCCGGACCAGCCCCGGTACGGCCGGCTCTGCGTCCTGGACCGAGGACTTTCCCGGCCTGGCGCCCTTCTTTGCCAGCCAGCGCCGCACTTTCGACCCGATTCGGGGCACCCGCGACTGGCCGCTGTTCCAGACTTTCCGCTACGGCCGCGACAAGCTGCGCTACCACTTCCCGGTGCCCGACGGCGAGTACCAGGTGGAGCTGTACTTCGTGGAGCCCTGGCTGGGCACCGGCGGTGGCATGGACTGCCGGGGCTGGCGCCTGTTCGATGTGGCCATCAACGGGCAGACCGTGCTCAAAGACTTGGACCTCTGGCGCGAAGCCGGCCACGACGGCGCCCTGAAAAAGACCGTGAAGGCCCGCGTAACGGGCGGGGAGCTGGTCGTTTCCTTCCCGAGCGTAGCTTCCGGTCAGGCCCTGATTTCGGCCATTGCCGTGGCTACCGCCGATGCCAACGCGGAACCAGCCCCGACCACGCCGGCCGTTATCGGTGGCGTGCTCCTCAACGAGCCAGAGGAAGGCGAGTGGTCGGCCGAAAGCTGGCTGGATACCGGCGTGCGGCCTTACAACGACGCTGCCACGCTCAGCAACCTCCCCTCGGCCCTGTACGGCGCCGAGTGGCTGCAACGGCCCCGGAGGCCGCTGAAGAGCCAGGCCGTGGTTTCTTTGCCGCTGACCTCGGCCGCCGACGTGTACGTGGCCGTCGATGCCCGGCAGAGCAGCCGGCCGGCCTGGCTGCAAGACTACGAGGACACCAAGACCACGCTCGACATCAACGCGCCGGGCGTCCGGCAGATGCGCGTGTACCGCCGCCGCTTTGCGGCCGGCGCCACCGTCACGCCCGGCCCCGATGCGCCCGGCCTGCTGCCCAGTTTCGTGGCCGTGGCCCGCACCAGCAGCATCGAGCCCGCCTACGACCTAAAAGCCACCACCGGCTACAAGCCCGCCACGGCCCGGCTCAGCGGCCCCGGCCTGACGCGCGAAACCGTCAACGGCAAGGAAAGCGTGACCTACAAGGAAGCCGGCGCCGCCGCCGTGGAGTGGACCATCCAGACCGGTGTGGCCGACGTGTACTCGCTCACCGTGCGCTACGCCAACCCGCTCAGCCGCCCGCTCGCCGGCAAGCTCACGGTGTCGGCCGCCGACGGCACGCTTCTGCGCGAGGAAACGGTGGAATTCGTGCCCTCCAAGCCCGGCAAGTGGAATTACCTGGCTTCCTCCACCGGCACCATGATCAATGCCGGTAGCTACCGCATCAAGCTCACGGCTACCGACGCGGCCGGGCTGAGCGTGTCGGGCCTGGACGTGCAGTAAGGCCGGGCAGTCAAGGCAAGCCAAGATTCTACAATAGGAGGGGAAAATCATACACGGACGCGGGGGCGGGCGGGGGTAGATTTGTAATCGTTACCCACAACCCCAGTTCGAGGCGAAGATTCGCAGCATTTTGGCCAGTATTGCACCATGAGCAATTTGCGAGTTCTTGACCTGGTCATTATTGCCCTCTACCTCGTGGGGATGGTGGCCGTGGGAGTGTACTTCTCCCGCCGAAACGTGAACCCCGAGCAGTATTCCAGCGCGTCGGGGCAGATTCCGGGCTGGGCTATCGGGCTGTCCATCTACGCCACGTTCCTAAGCAGCAATACCTTTCTGGGCGTGCCGGGCAAGGCATTCGGCACCAACTGGAACGCCTTCGTCTTCAGTCTTTCCATGCCGCTGGCGGCTTGGGTAGGAGCCCGATACTTTGTGCCATTTTACCGTAGCACCGGCGAAATTTCCGCTTACACCCACCTGGAGCACCGCTTCGGCAGCTGGGCGCGCACCTACGCCGTGGTGTGCTTTCTGCTCACGCAGCTGGCCCGCATTGGCTCCATCTTTTTCGGCATTGCCCTCACCTTGCAGGCCCTCACGGGCTTGTCGATGGAAATGATCATGCTCGTCACCGGCGTGTGCATCATCGTCTACACCGTGCTGGGCGGCATCGAGGCCGTTATCTGGACGGAAGTGGTGCAAGGCGTCATCAAAACCTTCGGCGCGCTGCTGATTCTCTACCTCATCGTCGACAACATGCCCGGCGGTTTGGCCAAGGTGATGGAAGTAGGGCAGCAGCACGACAAGTTCAGCCTCGGCGGTTTTGCACCCGATTTCACCCAGTCGACCTTTTGGGTGGTGCTGCTCTACGGCTTCTTTATTAACCTCAACAACTTCGGCGTCGACCAGAACTACGTGCAGCGCTACCACACGGCGGCTTCGGCCAAGCAGGCGGCCAAGTCCATTTGGCTGTGCGTGTGGCTGTACGTGCCAGCGTCGCTGCTCTTTTTCGTCATCGGCTCGGCCTTGTTTGCCTACTACCAGGTGCACCCCGAACTGATAGAGGCCGTGAAGCTGAAAGTGGCCGCCGAAAAGCTGCCGCTCACCGCTACTGCCGCCCAAATCAGCCAGACGGCTGCCCAGCTCGTGCCGGCCGACTACGGCGACAAGGTGATGCCGCATTTCATGGTTACCAAGATTCCCTCGGGCTTTGTGGGGCTCATTGTCTCGGCCATTTTGTCGGCGGCCATGAGCACCATTAGCTCGGGCATGAACGCCTCGGCCACCGTTTTCACGGCCGATATCTACGAGCGGTACTTCCACAAAGCCAAGCTCAGCGGCCGCCAGATGCTGCGGGCCCTGCACCTGGGCACCGTGGTGGTGGGGCTGTTGGGCATGGGCACCGGCATTGCCATGATTGGCGTGAAAAGCGTGCTGGACGTATGGTGGGAACTGTCGGGCATTTTCGCGGCCGGCATGCTGGGCTTGTTCCTGCTCGGCGTCATCAGCCGGCAGACCGGCAACGCCGAAGCATTAACCGCTACCGCCATCGGCGTGCTGGTGATTCTGTGGATGACGTTTTCGAGCAAGCTGCCGGAGGGCCTCGCCGCCTTCCGCAACCCGCTTCACAAAAGCATGATCATCGTCGTGGGTACGCTCACGATTTTCCTGGTTGGGCTGCTGCTGGCCCGGCTGCGCCGCAACGGGGCCTTGCAAGAGGCTCTGGAGCCGGCCAAACATTCCGTGTACTAGACGCAATAAACGCATACTGAACAGCCCAAGGCGGCTGCTGCACTCAACTCAAGACTGGTTTTAAGGAGATGGAAAAATCGCGCAAGGGATTTGTCCCGGTTATGCTCATGCCCTTCCAAAACGACGGGCTGATCGATTACCCGGCGCTGACGCGCCTGACGGAGTTGTATTTAAAGGCGGGCGCCACCGGCTTGTTCGCCAATTGCCTGTCGAGCGAGATGTTTGAGCTCAGCGCCGAGGAACGCCTGCAAAGCATCCGCCACGTGGTAGACGTGGTGGGCGGCGAGGTGCCGGTAGTGGCTACGGGCACCTTTGCCGGCAGCCTCCCCGAGCAGGCCGATTTTGTGAAGCAGGTGTACGACGCCGGTACCGAAGCCGTCATTGTCATTACCGGACTGCTGGCTGCCGAGACGGAGCCCGACGCGGTGTTCAACGAGCGGGTGTTTGAACTGCTCGACCGCACGCCGGGTATTCCGCTGGGGTTCTACGAGTGCCCCGAGCCTTACAAACGCCTGCTTTCGGCCGAGCAGCTGCACCAGTTCGTGGGCACCGGCCGCGTCATTTACCACAAAGACACCTGCCTCGACATCAACCAGATCCGGCAGAAGCTGGCCGCCGTGCAGGGTGCCAGTTTCGGCCTCTACGATGCCTACATGGGCCACGCCGTAGAGTCGCTGAAAGCCGGTGCGGCCGGGCTGTCGTGCATTCAGGGCAACTTCTTCCCCGAGCTGATTGTGTGGCTGTGCAACAACTACGACAATGCCTACCTGACCGAGGAAGTGGCCGCCGTGCAGCAGTTCTTCGTCAAGAACATGCACGTGATGCACAACGTGTACCCCGTGGTGGCCAAATACTCGCTCAAGCAGCGTGGCATCGATATTTCCACCTTCACCCGCCGGAAAGTGGGCACCTTCTCCAGCAGCGTGCGCAAGGGCGTCGAGAACCTGTGCTACGACTACAGCAACCTGCGCAAAGACCTGGAGTGGGCCGCGTAGGAGCGGAGTCGAAAGGTAGAAAGTGAAGCACGAGGCAAGCATCTGCACTGCCCGTAACCGACGAAGCGCCGCCCCGATTACCGGGGCGGCGCTTCGTTATGTATGCGAAAGGGAAAAGGCCCCTTAACTAGGCAGCGGCAGCCAGTTCTTTGTAGTTGCGCAGGTACTTGCGCTTGTATTCCAGCGGCGTCATCTTCGTGATTTTCTTGAAGTGCCGGTAGAAATTTGAGACGTTGTTGAAGCCGCAGTCGAAGCAAATAACTTCCGTCGGTAGCTTGTCTTCGATGAGCAAGCGGCAAGCTTGGCTGATGCGGATTTCGATGAGGAAATCGTAGTAGGTTTTCTTGGTAATCAGCTTGAAATACCGGCAGAACGAGGTTACACTCAGGTTGCTGATGCTGGCGACTTCCTCCAGGGTAATTTCGTTTTTGTAGTTCGACAGCGTGTAGTTGCACACCTTGTTGATGCGCAGCGCATCCGACTCGTTGGACTGCGTGAAGGCGTGGTGCTTGGACGCAATGCTCTCGATTTCGTCGGTCTCCGACAGAATTTTCAAGATGGAGAGGAAGATGATGATGCGGTCGAGGTCGGTGGCTTCCACGGCGCGGCGCATCAGCGGCCCTAGTTGCTCCCGGGCGTCGCCGTTGATGAGCAGGCCGCTCTTGGCCTTCTCAAATAGCTTCGGAATCAGGTAGGCCTCGGGCAAACCCAGCAGGTAGCGGCCTAAGCACTCGGGCATGAACTGGATGACGATGGCCTCCACCTCCAGGTCGGCGTCGTACTGAAAATACTCCTCGCGGCAGCGCCAGGTGTGGGGCAGGTTCTGGCCCAGCAACACGATTTCGCCGGCCGAGAAATTGCTGATGTTGTCGCCGATGAGCCGCACGCCCTCGCCCTTAATCACATAATGCAGCTCCAGTTCGGGATGATAGTGCCAGGTAGTGCCGAAGTTCGGCTTCACATCGTGGCGGATGCTGAACGAGCTTTGCGAGCTGACCGGGATTTTGTGGAAGTGGGCTTTCATGGGGGCGGGGCGAGTGAGTGAGGACAACTGCGCGGTCCGGGTCAGGCACAGCGCTGGGCACTAGCGGATTAAGAGGGGCAACCGGCGGTGGAAAGATTCCCGCAAAGGATTGCAGTGCGAAATCAGAAAAAGGCTAGCCGGGCAGGTGGCTAGCGCCGGGAAAGATCAAAGAGGCGAAAGGGGCATGGGACCGGAGCAAGGGCAATACCCAGCGGGCTACTCTAGGATCTTATCTTTTGGAGAAACCAGCCGATTCGACCCGCAACTCGCCCGGGTATATGTGGTGAGTGGTCACTAATGTAGAGGCCGCATTTACCCGAACTCTCCTGTAGACTACTGCTCGGGGGCTTTTTGCCGACTGCGGAAAGCCAAGCCCAGTGGAGGTTCTAAAACACCCTGTTTCCAAGCAAAATCCGGCGCCAGCGCCTGCAAGTGCGCTTTCCGGCTGGGGCTACTCGTGCGACAGAGTGCCACAGGTCGGCAAGCCAGAGCGGCGCGTGTTACCGGTGGTGAGTAGAGTTATAATCGAAATAACAAATGGTAAAAAATGTATTTAAATGTCTGTAAAACAGATTATTGTATAACTAATAATTTGGCCAGTTAGTCGCTTTGGAGGACACGTAGGAAGTGGAAAGCAGGTAGGTGAAGCAGAGTTAAACCAAGCGCAGCAGGCCCAAGCAGCAGAGGACCGTCGGTTGTGCTTCGTTGCCCTGGCTGGACGGCCTGGATCATGCGAAAAAGTGCATGATAACATCCTATACTAAGTTGCTAAGAACTGGTAGGGCCTCCCCAACCGCACCGCGCATATTTGCTAACGAGGCCTGTGGCAGGTTTCGTCGGCCGGCTGGTGCTGTCTACTCGCAGCCGCCCGCCCGGCGGTTGCCTTGCCACCTGAGCGTTCAGAACCGCGCTGAGGTCCTCCGTCATCAACTCGCAAATCACCCTAACCACCGCATTCCGTGGCTGCTACCACCCCGAAAGAAGTGTTGCTATTTGCCAGCGGCGACCTGCGCCTGGCTGCTAACCAAGACTGCTGGGCCGCGCAGCAGGCCATGGAAGAACTACTCACGGCGGCCCTGGCCCGACAGGGCTGGACGGTGCGCCGCGCCCACGCCTACGACCCCGCGAAACGCCACGGCTTTCTTGACTCGCAGAAGATGGGCATGGACGTATTCCGCGGCATCGACCCCGAGCAGCCGCTCATCGTGGCCGAAAGCGTGTGGCAGTACTCGCACCACGTGCTGGCCGGCCTGACCACCCACCGCGGCCCCATTCTGACGGTGGCCAACTGGAGTGGGCAGTGGCCCGGCTTGGTGGGCATGCTCAACCTGAACGGCTGCCTGACCAAAGCCGGCGTGACCTACAGCTCGCTTTGGAGCGAAGATTTTACGGATACCTTCTTTGAAGACGGTTTGCGTCAGTGGCTGGCCACTGGCACCATCGACCACGACCACAGCCACGTGACCAGCCTGCGCGACGTGCAGCTGCCCGCCGCTGAGGAACAGCAGGGCCGCGCCTTTGGCCGCCGGCTGCGCGAGAACAAAGCCATTATGGGCGTGTTCGACGAAGGCTGCATGGGCATGTACAACGCCATTGTACCCGACGAGCTGCTGCATGCCACCGGCCTGTTCAAGGAGCGCCTCAGCCAGTCGACCCTGTATGCCGCCATGCGCACCGTCGCCGATGCGGAAGCCCGGCAGGTGCTCGATTGGCTGCTGGCCAAGGGCATGCGCTTCAACTGGGGCCACGACGAAGCCACCGAGCTAACCGAAGCCCAGACCCTGGAGCAGTGCAAGATGTACATTGCCGCCGTGCGCCTCGCCGACGAGTTTGGTTGCGCCACCATCGGCATTCAGTACCAGCAGGGCCTGAAAGACCTGACCGTGGCCAGCGACCTGGTGGAGGGCCTGCTTAACAACCAGGACCGCCCGCCCGTGTACGCCGCCGACGGCCGCGAGCTGTACGCCGGCCAGGCCTTGCCGCATTTCAACGAAGTAGACGAGTGCGCCGGCCTTGATGCCTTGGTGACCTACGGCCTGTGGAACGAGCTGGGCCTGTCGGGTGAAACCACGCTCCACGACTTGCGCTGGGGCCAAGACGTTGATACCGGTGCCGGCGAGGAGTTTGTGTGGGTGTTCCTGATTTCGGGCGCGGCCCCGCCGGCGCACTTTGTGGGCGGCTACCAGGGCGCCAGCTCCGAGCGGCAGCCGCCCATGTATTTCCGCCTTGGCGGGGGCAGCCTGAAGGGCGTGAGCCGACCCGGCCACATTGTATGGAGCCGCGTGTACGTGCAGGACAACGCCCTGCACTGCGACCTGGGCGTGGGCGAGGCCGTGGCGCTGCCCGAAGCCGAAACCCAGCGCCGCTGGCAGGAAACCACGCCGCAGTGGCCCATCATGCACGCCACGCTCAAGGGCGTGAGCCGCGACCAGATGATGGCCCGGCACAAGGCCAACCACATTCAGGTGGTGTATGCCGCCGACGAAGCCCAAGCCCACCAGGCCTGCCGCATAAAGGCTGCTGCTTTAGCGGAAATGGGCCTGACGGTGCATTTTTGCGGAGCCGTTGATGGCCTCGCGGTCCGCGCCGAAGCCCGCACTGCCGAATTGGCCGCGCTGCCCAACTAACCACTGACTCTCCCGGAAACCTTCCCTAACCCTCACGCTTCATGAAACCTCTTTTTCCCTTACTGGCGGTTTCCACGATGCTCATCGGCACCGCCGCCCAGGCCCAAACGCGGACCGTTACCGGCCAGGTGGTCGGCGACGACAAAGCGGAGCCTTTGCCGGGCGTGACGGTGCTGGTGAAAGGCACCACCAACGGCAATACCACCGACAACGAAGGCCGCTTCACGCTGCAGGTGCCCGATAAGCAGGACGTAACGCTGATCTTGTCGTACCTGGGCTACCGCAGCCAGGAGGTGGTGGTGAAGCCCGACCAAGCCCGCGTGGAAGTGCGCCTCGCAGCCGAAACAGCCTCGCTCGACGACGTGGTGGTTATCGGCTACGGCACGGTGAAAAAGCGCGACCTGACCGGCGCCGTGGTATCGGTGAAAGGGGAGGAGGTAACCAAGCTGCCCGTTACGACGATAACGGAGGCGCTGCAGGGCAAGATTCCGGGTGCCGACATCAGCCGCGCCAACGGCTACGCGGGGCAAGGGGCTTCCATTCGCATCCGCGGCAACCGCTCCATTGCCAATCCCGGCTCGTCGAACAACGTGCTCTACATCGTGGACGGCGTGCAGAACGTGAATGCCTCCGACATCGACCCGAACGACGTGCAGAGCATCGAGGTGCTGAAAGATGCTTCGTCGACGGCCATTTACGGGTCGCGCGGCGCCAACGGCGTGGTTATCATCACCACCAAGCGCGGCAGCACCGGCAAGCCCAAAATCAACTTCAACGCCTATACCGGCATTACCAAGGTGGCTGGCTACGGCGAATTCATGAGCGGGCCCGAGTGGGTAGCGTTCCGCCGTGAGGCCTTCCGCGCCGCCGGCACCTGGAGCAGCCCCGCCAACGACCCCGTGGCCTTCAACGCGGCCCAGCTGGATGCCATCCAGAACGAGCAGTACATCAATTGGCCCGACCAGCTGCTGCACACCGGCATGCAGCAAAACTACCAAGTCGGCCTCTCGGGCGGCTCGGAGAATACCAAGGTGTACTTCTCGCTGGGCTACTACGACGAGAAGGGCCTCATGAAGCTGGACCGCTTCAAGCGCTACACCACCCGCGCCAACATCGACCAGACGGTGAACAAGTGGCTGAAGGTGGGCGTGCAGACGCAGCTGGCCTACATCAACAACGACATCCGCCGGGACCCGTTCAACGCGGCCTCGCAGATTGTGCCGCTGGGCCGCCCCTACGACGACAACGGCAAGCTCATCTTTTTCCCGCTGGGCGGCTCGCGCCCCAACCCGCTGGCCGACGAGCAGCCCGGCGCCTATGAGCGCAACACCAAGACCAACCGCCTGACTGCCGCCGCCTACGTGGAGCTGACCCCGCTCGACGGCTTGAGCTTCCGCTCGACCTTTGCAGCCAACTACGCCACCTCGGAGGCGGGTAGCTTCTTCGGTATCAACACCATCGACGGGCAAGGCAACCGCTCGCAGGCGTCCATCACCAGCAACCAGGACCGCAACCTGAGCTGGGAAAACGTGCTGACCTACCGAAAGGAATTCGGTGACCATTCGCTGACGCTGACCGGGGTGGGCAGTAACCTCTCGTTCGTGAATACCAACAGCTTTGCCGGCGGCCAGAACCAGGTGCTGCCGTCGCAATCGTTCTACAACCTGGCGGCGGCCAGCCAAAACCCATTCTTCGGCTCGGGGTTCCGGCGCAACGACCTGATTTCCTTTGCCGGGCGCGTCAACTATAGTTGGAAGGGCCGCTACCTGCTCACCGTTACCAACCGCGCCGACGCCTCCAGCAAGCTGGGCCCGGGGCATAAGTGGGACTACTTCCCCTCGGCCGCCATCGGCTGGCGCATCGTCGACGAGTCGTTCATGCAGAACCTGAAGTTCCTGACCGAGCTGAAGCTGCGCGGCTCCTACGGCGTGTCGGGCAACGACGGCATCAACGCCTACGGCACGCAAAGCTCGTTGACCAATACGCCGTTTTCCTGGAACGAAACCGCTGCTTCGCCCACCTATACCATTTCCGGCCTGGTGGGCAACCGGGAGCTGGGCTGGGAAAAAACCTACACCACCGACGTGGGCGTGGACTTCGGGGTGTTCGACAACCGCATTACCGGCACCGTCGACTACTACGACGCGAAAACCAAGGACCTGATTTTTCCCTTCACGCAGGCCGGCTTCACGGGCGTAACGACGGTGAACCGCAACATCGGCAGCACCCGCAACCGCGGCTGGGAGGTGTCGCTGACGTCGCAGAACCTGCGCGGCAAAGGCCTGACGTGGTCGACTACCCTGACCTACGCCCGCAACCGCGAAACCATCGACAAACTGCCCAACGGCAACGTCATTGCCGATGACTACCGCAACTCCCTGATCGAAGGCGCGCCGGCGCAGGTGTACTACGACTACGTGAAAATCGGCATCTGGCAGCTTGGTGAAGAAGACGAGGCCGCCAAGTACGGCCCCGGCCTGTTCCTGCCCGGCGACATCAAAGTGGCCGACATTTCGGGCCCCGACGGCGTGCCCGACGGCAAAATCACCGCCGCCGACCGCACCATCATCGGCTCGCGAGTGCCCAAGTGGACCGGGGGGCTGAGCAACGACCTGCGCTACAAAGCCTTCGACCTGAACGTGCTGCTGGTGGCCCGCGTGGGCCAGTGGATCAGCTCCGACTACTACGCCAAGTACACCCGCAACGGCAGCAGCAACGGCGCCCGCGTGGACTACTGGACGCCGGAAAACCCCACCAACGAGTACCCGCGTCCCCACGCCACCCGCGCCCTGAGCTATGTGACCACCCTCACCGAGCGCGAGGCATCGTGGGCCAAGGTGCGCAACGTGACCCTGGGCTACACCATCCCGAAAAGCGTGGTGGGCCGGGCCCACATCGACAACGTGCGCGTGTACGTGTCGGGCCGCAACCTCTACACGCTCAGCAGCCTGAAAGACTTCGACCCCGAAGGCGAAGGCGTAATCGACCGCCCGCTGAACCGCGCCTACGTGGTCGGTCTGAATGTGGGTTTCTAATTCGACCTGTCAGCCATGCATAAGATCATCCGACCCCTGACGTTTGCCTTGCTGGTACTGGCCGCTTCGGCCTGCAAAGACCAGCTCGAAGAATTCAACCCCAGCGGGGCCACCGCCGAAGCCGTCTTTACCACGCCCGAGGGTTTCGAAACCGCCGTCAACGGCGCCTACACCTACAACCGCGCCATCTACGGCAAAGAGTCGGGCTATGCCCTGCTGGAGATGGGCACCGACATCTGGACCAACGCCCAGCTCAACGGGGAAACGCAGGCAAGCAACGTGCGCCCGCAGCCGCCGCTGATGAACTACCAGGGCCTGAACACCGACAACGTGTGGGTGAAAAACAACCTGTGGGTGCCCTGCTACCAGGGCATCAACCTGGTCAATCAGGCGCTGAAGTTCATTAACCAAGCCGGGCTGAGCGCCACCCGCCGCCCCTCGGCTGAGGCCGAATTACGCTTTCTGCGCGCTTGGTACTACTACCATTTGGTGGAAAGCTACGGGCCGGTGCCGTTGCGCCTGGAGCCCACCGAGGGCGTGGTGACAACGGCCACCCGCGCCTCGGTGCAGGAGGTATACACCCAGATCCTGGCCGACGTGGACTTCGCCGTACGCAACCTGCCCGTGACGCTGGCGCAGTTTCCGGCCCCAGCCACCGGCACCGATTACGGCCGCATCACCCGGCCCGCCGCCGAGGCTTTTGCCGCCAAGGCCTACCTCTCCAACGGGCAGTACCAGAAAGCGGCCAACTACGCCCGCAAAGTCACCACCGGCTACACGGGGCAGGGCATTCGGCTGCTGACCAACTACGCCGACCTCTGGACCTTCACCAACCAGCGCAACGCGGAAGTGCTTTGGGCCGTGAACTACTCCACCAACCTGGCCTTCAACGCGGGCAGCCACACCGGGCATCAATGGTTTCTGATGCAGTACGACGACCTGCCCGGCATGGCGCAGGACGTGGCCAACGGCCGGCCGCAGGTGCGCTACATGCCCACGCGTTTCCTGCTCGACCTCTACAACGAGCAGAACGACGCCCGGTACCTCGGCTCGTTTAAGCAGGCCTGGATTGCCAACAACGCCACCGTCAAGCCCATTCCGCGCTGGACGCAGGCCGAAGTAAACCAGAACCCGGCCCTGGCCCCGTTCCTGAACCAGCCCAAGTTCGCCGTGGGCGACACGGCCGTCTTCACCAGCAAGCGCAGCATTCCGGACTTCGAGCAGCTTTACACCCGCCGCTACCGTTACAAGACATACGACATCGACGACCTGTACAACGCCGATGGCTCCCTGAAAGGCGAGCGGCGCTACTATCCCTCGCTGCGCAAGTTCGACGACCCGACCCGCGCCACGCCAACCACCTCTGAAAGCTCGCGCGACGCCAACATGCTCCGGCTGGGCGACATCGTGCTCATCGGCGCCGAAGCTCAAGTCCGCCTCGGCCGCACCGATTCGGCTGCCTACTACGTGAACCTGGTGCGCACCCGCGCCGCCCTGCCCGGCCGCACCGCCGCCATGCAGGTTACGCCCGCCCAGATGACCCTGGACTTCATCCTCGACGAGCGGGCCCGGGAGCTGGCTGGCGAGCAGGTGCGCTGGCTGGACCTCAAGCGCACCGGCAAGCTGGTGGAGCGGGTACGCGCCCACAACCCCGACGCCCGCGCCAGCATCCAAGATTTCCACCGTCTGCGCCCCATTCCGCAGAGCGACATTGATGTGGTAACCAACAAAGGCGAATTCTACCAAAACGACGGCTATAATTAACAGGATAGAACGGTCCAGCTTGCCTACGCCTTCCCTCGGTTCGATAAGCGGACGTCAGATGAAGCACGAGGGCCAAAAAAACTGCTAATTCTGCCGCCCATTCCTTCCGCCTTTTCATGAAAAACCGCCTGCTCTTCCTCTCCGTCACCGCCGCGGCGGCTTGCGCGGCCCAGCCCGCGCTTGCCCAGTACCCCACCATTCCGCCCGACGTGCAGGCCAAGGCCGACGCGCTGCTGGCCGACGCGCAGAAACGCTCCGATGAAGCCTGGGCCAAGGCCCTGCCCATCATCGAGCAGGAAGCCAAAGCTGGCAAGCCCTACGTGCCCTGGGCGGCCAAGCCTTCGGATCTGCCGCAGGCCAAAATCACGGCGTTTCCGGGCGCGGAGGGCGGTGGCGCGTACTCGTTCGGGGGGCGCGGCGGCAAGGTGTTCGTGGTGACCAGCCTGGACGACAGCGGCCCGGGCACCCTGCGCGAGGCCTGTGAGCAGGGCGGCGCCCGCACGGTGGTCTTCAACGTAGCCGGCATCATCCGGCTCAAAAGCCCCATCAGCATCCGGGCGCCCTACATCACCATTGCGGGCCAGACGGCCCCCGGCGACGGGGTGTGCGTAGCCGGGGAGTCCTTGTGGATTGACACCCACGACGTGGTAATCCGCTACCTGCGCTTCCGCCGCGGCGCCACCGAAGTGGGCCGCCGCGACGACGGGTTGGGCGGCAACGGCATCGGCAACATCATCATCGACCACGTCTCGGCTTCCTGGGGGCTGGACGAGAACATGTCGATGTACCGGCACGTGTACCACAACCCCGAAACGGGCAAGGCCGACAAGCTGCCGACGGTGAACGTGACCATTCAGAACAGCATCTTCTCCGAAGGCCTCGACACCTACAACCACGCCTTCGGCAGCACCATCGGGGGGCTGAACAGCACCTTCGTGCGCAACCTCTGGGCCAACAACATCAGCCGCAACCCCTCGGTGGGCATGTACGGCGACTTCAACTTCGCCAACAACGTGGTGTTCAACTGGTGGAACCGCTCGGCCGACGGCGGCGACAACCGCTCGGAGTACAACTTCGTGAACAACTACTACAAGCCCGGTCCCATCACCCCGCTCGATAAGCCCATCAGCTTCCGCATCCTCAAGGCCGAAAGCAGCCGGGAGAAGGAGCTGAAGGGCGTGTTCGGCAAGGCCTACGTGGCCGGCAACGTCATCGAGGGCAACGACAAGGTAACCAAGGACAACTGGGCCGGCGGCGTGCAGCTGGAAGACGTGGCCGAGCCGGAAAAAGTGCTGGCTGCCATCCGCACCGACAAGCCCTTTGCCCTGACCGGCGTGGGCCCGCTGCTGTCGGCCCCGGACGCCTATAAGTACGTGCTGGCCAACGTGGGCGCCACCCTGCCCCGCCGCGACGCCGTAGATGCCCGCGTGGTGGAGGAAGTACGCACTGGCCGCATCACCTACGCCAAGGACGCCAGGGACACGCCCGTCAACCCCTACATCAAGCGCCGCCTGCCCGCCGATTCCTACAAGCAGGGCATCATCACCGACCCGCAGCAGGTGGGCGGCTACCCCGACTACAAGGGCACTCCTTATAAGGACACCGACAAGGACGGCATGCCCGATGACTGGGAGAAAAAGCACGGCCTGAACCCCAAAGACGCCGCCGATGCCGCCAAGGACCGCGACAACGACGGCTACACCAACATCGAGGAGTACCTCAACAGCGTGGTGGACCCGCAGAAAGTAACGCCCGCCGCCCCCGGTACCCGCAAGTCGTAGATGCGTCGTCCGCGTCGTAGCGCTGACTCTGTAGTCGGCGCTGCGGCGGCACGCCGCAATGCGGAACCGCGCCGTTGGTGCTGTTGTCGCCTAATTGCGCGGCCCCACATCGGCGCGTGCCGCGCCGGCGCCGACTACAAAGTCAGCGCTACATCGACGTTCAACGTCAGCTAAAACCACTCTCCGCTCTTGACCCTGCCCGTCCCCACTCTGGTATTCCGCTTTCAGCCGCGCCTGCTCGGTCTGGCCCTGGGCCTGGCCCTGAGCGCCGCGCCCTGGCCGGTAGCCGTGTATGCCCAGAAACCCAAGGTAGAAAAGCCTTTGCCGCCGCTGGCGGAAGGCAAGGACCACCGGCTGGTGTACGTGGCCGACGCGCAGGGCAACCGCGTACCGGACTTTTCTACCTGCGGCTACGCGGCCAGCGAAAAAGCCATTCCGCTGGCGCCCGTGCGCGTGGTGGTGCCCGTGAAGCAGGGCGACGCCACCGCCCGCATTCAGGCCGCGCTGGACTACGTGGCCGCCCTGCCCGCCGATAAAGCCACCGGCCTGCGCGGCGCCGTGCTGCTGGAACGCGGTACGTACGACGTAGCCGGCGGCCTCGTCATCAAAGCCTCCGGCGTGGTGCTGCGCGGCAGCGGTATGGGCGAGGATGGCACCGTGCTGCTCGGCAGCGGCCTGGACCGGCAGACGCTCATCCGCCTCACCGGCCGCGACGACCGGCAGCTCGACAAAGCCGTGGCCGTGACGGATGCCTACGTGCCCGTCGGGGCTAATCAGCTCAAGCTGGCCGCGCACGCGCTGAAAGCCGGCGACCTGGTGCTGGTGCGCCGACCATCGACCAAGGAGTGGATTCAGGCGCTGGGCACCGAAGCTTTCGGCGGCGGTATTTCGGCCCTGGGCTGGAAGCCGGGGCAGCGCGACCTGACCTGGGACCGGCAGGTGGTGAGCGTGCAGGGCGACGTGGTGACGCTCGACGCCCCATTGACCACCGCCCTGGAGGCGCAGTACGGCGGCGGCACCGTGCAGCCCTACCGCTGGGCGGGCCGCATCAGCCAGGTGGGCGTGGAGAATCTGCGCTGCCGCTCCTCGTTCGATGAAAAGAACCCCAAGGACGAGGCGCACCGCTGGATGGGCGTGACCCTGGAAAACGTGGCCGATGGGTGGGTGCGGCAGGTGGCGTTTGAGCATTTCGCCGGCTCAGCGGTGGCGGCTTTTGAATCGGCCCGGCGGGTGACGGTGGAGGACTGCCTGAGCCTTGCGCCGGTGTCGGAAATCGGCGGGCAGCGGCGCAACGCCTTTTTCACCGCCGGCCAGCAGACCCTGTTTCAGCGCCTGTACTCCGAGCAGGGCTACCACGACTTCGCCGCCGGCTTCTGCGCCGCCGGGCCCAACGCCTTCGTGCAGTGCCAGAGCCGGGAGTCGCTGGGCTTCAGCGGGGCCACGGACAGCTGGGCCTCGGGGCTCTTGTTCGACATCGTGAACATCGACGGCCACGCCTTGAGCCTGGCCAACCGCGGGCAGGACGGGCAGGGCGCGGGCTGGACGGCCGCCAACAGCGTGGTATACCAGAGCACCGCCGCCCGCATCGATTTGCCCAAGCCGCCCACCGCCCAGAACTGGGCTTTCGGCACCTGGGCCCAGTTCCAGGGCGACGGTTATTGGGGCGAATCCAACAACTCCATCAACCCGCGTAGCCTCTACTACGCCCAGCTGGCCGAGCGCCTCGGCGGCAAAATGGCCGTGCAGCCGCAGCTACTGACCGTGCCCACCGAAGCCTCCAGCAGCCCCAGCGTCGCAGTGGCCCAGCAGCTCACCGCCGAAGCCAAGCAGCCCGCCCCGCAGCTCATCGACTGGATCCGGCAGGCCCCGCAGCGCCAGCCCATTTCGACCTCGACAGCCGGCGCCAAGAACTTCGATCAGCTGAAAATAAAGCCCGCCGCGCCCGCGCCGGCCCAGGCGCCGCTGCGGGTGCAGAACGGCGTGCTGGTGCGCGGCAGCGTGGTGCAGACCGGCAGCCGGGGCTCGGTGCCGTGGTGGAACGGCTCGTCGCGGCCCTACGGCATCGGGCAGGCTAAGCCGGCCATTACCCGCTACGTGCCCGGCCGCACCGGCCGCGGCCTCACCGACGACCTGCAGGCCCTGACCGATTCCATGCAGGCCCGGCACCAGGTGGGCATGGAGCAGAACTACGCCCTCTGGTACGAACGCCGCCGCGACGACCACGAGCGTATCCGCCGCATGGACGGCGACGTGTGGCCGCCCTTCTACGAGCTGCCCTTCGCCCGCAGCGGGCAGGGCGCGGCCTACGACGGGCTGAGCAAGTACGACCTGACCAAGTACAATCCCTGGTACTGGGGCCGCCTGCGCGAGTTTGCCGAGCTGGCCGACCAGAAGGGCCTGGTGCTGGTGCACCAGAACTACTTCCAGCACAACATCATCGAGGCCGGCGCGCACTACGCCGACTTCCCCTGGCGCCCGGCCAACAACGTGAACGACACCGGCCTGCCCGAGCCGCCCAACTACGCCGGCGACAAGCGCATCTTCATGGCCGAGCAGTTCTACGACGTGACGCACTCCACGCGCCGCGCCCTGCACCGCGCCTACATCCGTCAGTGCCTCACGAACTTCGCCGACCAGAGCGGGGTCATCCAGCTGATCGGGGAGGAGTTTACCGGCCCGCTGCCTTTCGTGCAGTTCTGGCTCGACACCATCAAGGAGTGGGAACAGGAAACCGGCAAACACGCGCTGGTCGGGCTGGCTACTACCAAGGACGTGCAAGACGCCATCCTGGCGGACCCCATCCGCGCCGCCGTGGTCGATATCATCGACATCCGCTACTGGCACTACCAGGCCAACGGCGAAGCCTACGCCCCGCAGGGCGGCCAGAACCTGGCCCCGCGCCAGCACGCGCGCCTCTTGAAACCCAAGGCCACATCGTTTGAGCAGGTGTACCGGGCCGTGCGCGAGTACCGCCAGCAGTTTCCCGACAAAGCCGTGCTCTACTCCGGCGACGGGGCCGACAAGTTCGGCTGGGCCGTGCTGCTGGCCGGCGGCTCTTTGCCCGACGTGCCGGCCGTGCCCAGCCAGGAATTCCTGGCCGCCGTGGCCCAGATGAAGCCCGCCGAACAGCAGGCCGCCGTGGCCAAGCAGTGGCAGCTCGTCAGCCCCGGCCAGGGCTACATCCGCTACTGCGAGCCGGCCGCCGCCACCCAGCTTGACCTCAGCAAGGAGCAGGGTACTTTCCAAGTGCACTGGCTCGACGCCCGCAACGGGCAGCTGCTCGGCAAAGCCCAGAAAGTAAAAGGTGGGCAGGTGCTCGACCTCAAAAATCCGCAAGCCGCCCCCGCCATCCTGTGGGTAGACAAGGGGTAGGGTTTAGTGCCCAGAAGGGCGAGCGAAGAACTTAGAAGAACAGCGAAACTTAATTCGAATGACCCAGGAGAATAAACCCAACGAGGCGCAGATGGGGCGCAAGCCTGAACACCGGACGGCCCGTAAGCTGAATCGTTGGCTTTCTAAGCTCTCAATTCTAACGGTCTCCGTTTTAACCCTCGCCGCCGCGCCCTCGGAGCCCGTGGGCAAGCTCAAGGTCGCCAGCAACGGCCGCTACCTGCAGACCGAAGCCGGCAAGCCCTTCTTCTGGCTGGGCGACACCGGCTGGCTCTTGTTCAACAAGCTCAAGCGCGAAGAAGCCGAAACCTACCTCGAAGACCGCCGCCGAAAAGGCTTCAACGTCATTCAGGTGATGGTGCTGCACCAGGTGCCGGCCGTAAACGTGTACGGCGACTCGGCCCTGGTGCGCGGCAACGTGGCCACGCCGCTGGTCACCAAAGGCAACTTGCCCGCGGACCCGGCCCAGTACGACTTCTGGGACCACGTGGACTACATCGTGGATATGGCGGCCAAAAAGGGGCTGTACATGGGCCTGGTGCCGGTGTGGGGCACCAACGTAAAGGGCGGCAAGGTCAACCAGCAGCAGGCCAAAGCCTACGCGACCTTCCTGGCGGAGCGCTACAAGAACCGTCCGAACATCATCTGGCTGAACGGCGGCGACATTGCCGGCTCCGACTCCTTGAAAGTCTGGAATACCATCGGCAGCACCCTGAAGGCCATCGACCCGAACCATCTGGTGACCTACCACCCGCGGGGCCGCACGCAGTCTTCTGATTGGTTTCATAATGCGAAGTGGCTGGATTTCAACATGTACCAGTCGGGGCACCGGCGCTACGAGCAGGATACTTCGCGCAAGGAGAAAAAGCTCTACGGCGAGGATAACTGGCGCTACCAGTTGGTCGACAATCAGTTGAAGCCCACCAAGCCCAGCATCGACGGGGAGCCGTCGTACGAGGGTATTCCGCAGGGTTTGCACGACATCACCCAGCCCCGCTGGACCGACGCCGACGTGCGCCGCTACGGCTACTGGTCGGTCTTCGCAGGCGCCTTTGGCTACACCTACGGGCAGAACTCGGTGATGCAGATGCACAGCTCCTTCGACAAGGGCAGCGCCTACGGCTCCTCGGAGCTGTGGTCCTCGGCCATCAATGCGCCAGGGGCCGCGCAGATGCAGTATTTGAAGCAGCTCATGCTGTCGAGGCCCTTCTTCGAACGGGTGCCGGATCAGTCGCTGATTGCCGGCGGGGAAGGGGAGAAGTACGAGCGGCTGATGGCTACGCGGGGCAAGAACTACGCCTTCGTGTACACCTACACCGGCCGCACCTTTAAAGTAAATCTGGGTAAAATCAGCGGCAGCAAGGTAAAGGCTTCGTGGTTCAGCCCGCGCGACGGGAAAACCACTGCCATAGGCACCTTTCCGAACAAGGGCACGCAGGAATTCAACGCCCCCGGCGAGCCGAAAAACGGCAACGACTGGGTGCTGGTGTTGGACGCGGTCTAATAGAAGCTCAGCATGACGTTCTAGAGTAACCTCATAATGCTTAAAACCAAAGCCGTCCGCTTCCTCGCCCCGCTGCTCGGCGCCGCCCTGCTCTCGGCCTGCTCGCGCGACGTGTACATGTTCACGTCCTTCCACGAGCCGGCCAACGAGGGGCTGCGCCTGCTCTACAGCTACGACGGCTACAAGTGGCAGGACCTGAACCGCATCTTCCTCACGCCGCAGGTAGGGCCTAGCAAGATCATGCGTGACCCGAGCATTGCCCGCGGGCCCGACGGCACCTATCACCTGGTGTGGACCTGCGGCTGGAAGGGCGACAAGGGCTTCGGCTACGCCTCCTCCAAGGACCTGGTGCACTGGTCGCCGCAGCGCTTCATCGACGTGATGGGCCACGAGCCGACCACCGTGAACGTGTGGGCCCCGGAAATTTTCTACGACGCGCCCACGCAGCAGTACCTCATCGTGTGGGCCTCGACCATCCCGTTGCGTTTTCCGCGCGGCATTGAGGACGAGGACAACAACCACCGGCTCTACTACACTACCACCAAGGACTTCCAGTCGTTTGCGTCGGCCAAGCTGTTTCTGGACCCGGGCTGGAGCGCCATTGACGCCGTGGTGGTAGGGCGCGGGCCGCAGGATTACGTGCTGGTAGTGAAGGATAACACCCGGCCTATGCGCAACATCAAGGTGGCCTTTGGGCCGTCGGCCATCGGGCCGTTTCCGGAGGTGTCGGCGCCTTTCACCGGCAACTTCACCGAGGGACCGAGTGTGCTGGCGCTGCCCGACAAGCAGTGGCTGATTTACTACGACGCCTACAAGGAAAAGCGTTTCGGCGTGATGAAAACGGCCGATTTCAAGACGTTCACCGACGTGTCGGCCCAGACCAGCGTGCCGCAGGGGCACAAGCACGGCACCGTGTTCATGGTGCCGCGCAAGACATTGAAGAACCTGTTGCGCAGCGCTTCGGCGGCGCCGGCAACGACCACCACGAGCGGAAATCCATGAGCAAGCAGATAGGAATTTGGATGGCAGCGGCGGCGACACTCGGCGTGGTTTCGGCCCAGGCCCAGACGGCGCCGGAAACCATCCGCTACACCGGCACCACGCTCAGCAACGTGGACTACCACCACGGTCAGCTGCGCCCGGCCATCGGCACGCACGCCCGGCAGGTGCTGCGCGCCAACCGGGAGCAGCCCAGCGCCGCGAACGGGGAGGGGTGGACCTACAACCACGCGCCCATGCTGGCTTACTGGCAGGGGCAGTTCTACTACCAGTACCTCAGCAACCCCGTGGGCGAGCATGTGCCGCCCGGCCGCACCCTGCTGCTGACCTCCAAGGACGGCTACACCTGGACCAACCCCACGGTTATCTTCCCGCCCTACAAGGTGCCCGACGGTTTCACCAAGCCCGACCAGCCCGGCAAGATGGCCAGGAACCTGGAGGCGGTGATGCACCAGCGCATCGGTTTCTACGTGTCGAACAAGAACCGCCTGCTGACCCTGGGCTACTACGGCGTGGCCCTCGACGCCAAGGATGACCCCAACGACGGGCAGGGTATCGGCCGGGTGGTGCGGGAGGTTCTGCCCGGGGGCAAGTTCGGCCCGATTTACTTCCTGCGCCACAACAAGACCTGGGACCAGTCGAAATCGACCTACCCGTTTTACACCAAAAGCAAGGACAAGGGCTTCGTGGCCGCCTGCGAGGAAATTCTGGCGAATCCGCTGATGATGCAGCAGATGGTGGAGGAGCAGGACAAGGACGACCCGCTCATCCCGATTCACAAGGATTATAAGGCCTTCAGCTACTACCACCTGCCCGACGGCCGGGTGGTGGGCCTCTGGAAGCACGCGCTGACCACCATCAGCCCCGACGGCGGCAAAACCTGGCCCAACCCAGTCATCCGCGCCCCGCACTTCGTGAACAGCAACGCGAAAATCTGGGGGCAGCGCACTTCGGATGGGCAGTACGCCACGGTGTACAACCCCTCGGAGTTCCGCTGGCCGCTGGCCGTGTCGCCCTCCGCAAACGGCCTCGACTACACCGACCTCTGGCTGGTGCACGGCGAAATCACGCCCATGCGCTACGGCGGCAACTACAAGAGCTACGGCCCGCAGTACGTGCGCGGCATCCAGGAAGGCGACGGTACCCCGCCCGACAAAAAGATGTGGGTGAGCTACAGTGTCAACAAGGAGGACCTCTGGATTGCCTCCGTGCCGGTGCCCATCCGCGCCACGGCTACCAGCCACGCCAACGACGTTTTCGCGCAAATGCCCGCCGGCCAGGAGCTGGAGCAGTGGAATACCTACAGCCTGGTGCAGGCCCCGGTGGAAATCGGTCCGCTGCCCGACGGCTCGAAGGGTCTCGTGCTCAAGGATTCGGACCGCTTCGACTACGCCAAGGCCGAGCGCATCATCCCCGAAAGCAAGCAGCTGACGGCCGAGCTGGCGGTAGTGCCCGCGCAGAACGACCACGGCCTGCTGCAAATCGAGTTTCAGGACGCCAAGGGCCAACCCGCCGTGCAGCTGAGCTTCGACTCCACCGGCACGCTGAGCTACAAGGCGGGGGCGCGCTTCAAGGGTGTCGCCAAGTACCAGGCCGGCCAGCAACTGGACCTGAAAGTGACCCTGGATGCGCCCAACCGCACCTGCACAGTGTCGGTAAACGGCGGCAAGACCAGCACCTTCATCTTCTTCGCCCCGGTGGCCTCGTTCGAGCGGGTGATGCTGCGCACCGGCCCGGCCCGCCACTTCCCCACGCCCGACACGCCCGCCGACCAGACCTACGACCTGCCCCGAGCGGGTGAGTCGGAGAAGTTGGCGGTGTTTTACCTGAAGTCGCTGAAGACGAGTGGGGGAGTGGTGACGCCCTGACGTGGCGCCTCACCCCCCGGCCCCCTCTCCGAAAAAGGAGAGGGGGAGCCACGGCGGCGCGGTTTGGTTTTGTAGCTTTTTGGTTTCTGATTTTACCCGAATTCTATGGAAGCCAACGAGCCTTACCTGCCGCAGGATAAAATCTTTACCGCCGACCGGAAACAGTACGGGCGGCTTGATCTGAAAGCCCGCTCGCGCGGAATGCGGCACGAGCCGACGCCGGCCGAAGAACTGCTCTGGCAACGGCTACGCGGCAACCAGCTGGGGGTGAAGTTTCGCCGCCAGCACAGCATAGCCCGGTTCATCGCCGACTTCGTCTGCCTCCCGCATAAGCTGATAGTGGAACTGGACGGCGCCGGCCACCTGGAACCCGACCAGGCCGAATACGACAAAGGCCGCTCCGACATCCTGGCCGAGCTAGGCTACCGCGTCCTGCGCTTCGCCAACGACCAAGCCCTCCACGAAACCGACCAAGTCCTCCAGGCCATCAAAGCCCACCTCCAATAAGCCTCAGCGCCCACCCCAAGCCCCCAACGAAGTCGTCAGGCTCCCCCTCTCCTTTTCGGAGAGGGGGCCGGGGGGTGAGGCGCACGTGAGGCGACCCCAACCCGATATGCCCAAACGTTTCCTCCCATACCTCCTCGCCCTGCTGCCCCTGGCCTCACACGCCCAGCAGACCGAAATCCAGTACCTCTCCGGTACCGACAAAGACCACACGGTGAAGTGGAAGTTCCACTGCTCGGCCGGCCGCAAGGCGGGTAAGTGGACCACCATCCCGGTGCCCTCGAACTGGGAACTGCAGGGCTTTGGCAAGTACAACTACGGCCACGCCAAGGACACTGCCCGCGGCAAGGAAGTGGGCCAGTACAAGTACGAGTTCAAGGTGCCCAAGAACTGGGATGGCAAGACGGTGAACATCGTCTTCGACGGCGCCATGACCGACACCGAGGTGAAAATCAACGGTCAGTCGGCCGGCCCCGTTCACCAGGGCTCCTACTACCGCTTCAAGTACGACATTACCCGGCTGCTCAAGCCGGGTAAAACCAACCTGCTCGAAGCCACCGTCGCCAAGCACTCGGCCAACGAGTCGGTCAACGACGCCGAGCGGCGCGGGGACTTCTGGCTTTTCGGCGGCATTTTCCGCCCGGTGTTCCTCGAAGCCCTACCCGCCACCCACATCAGCCGCGTGGCCGTGGACGCCAAGGCCGACGGCTCCCTGCGCGCCGACGTGTACACCCAAGGCAGCGGCGCCGATGAAGTCGTGGGCCAACTCTACACGCTGGATGGGCAGAAAGCCGGCGCGGAGTTCCGCGCGGCCGTAGCCGGCGGGGCCACCACCCGCCTGCAAACCTCGCTCAATCAAGCCCGGCTCTGGACGCCCGAAACGCCCAACCTCTACCGCGTGGCCTTGACCCTGCGCAAGGGCGGGCAGCCGGTGCACACCGTCGACCAGCGCATCGGCTTCCGCACCATGGAAGTCCGCGAGCGGGACGGCATGTACCTGAACGGCGTCAAAATCAAGTTCAAGGGCGTCAACCGCCACTCGTTCTGGCCCACTTCGGGCCGCGTGACCAGCAAGGCCCTGAGCATCCAGGACGTGAACCTGATGCGCGAGATGAACATGAACGCCGTGCGCATGGCCCACTACCCGCCCGACGACCATTTCCTGGCCGCCTGCGACTCCCTGGGCCTGATGGTGCTCGACGAAATAGCCGGCTGGCACGGCAACTACGACACGCCCACCGGCACCAAGCTCACCGAGGAGATGGTGCGCAAAGACGAAAACCACCCCAGCATCGTGGTGTGGGTCAACGGCAACGAGGGCGGCCACAACTTCGACCTCGACCCGGTGCTCGACCGCATGGACCTGCAGCAGCGCCCCGTGGTGCACGCCTGGCAGGTGTTCCGCGGCACCGATACCCAGCACTACATCAACTACGACTACGGCAACGGCACGCACTTGCAGGGCCACAACGTGGTGTTCCCCACCGAGTTCCTGCACGGCCTCTACGACGGCGGCCACGGCGCCGGCCTCGAAGACTACTGGGAGCAGATGTGGGCCCACCCGCGCTCGGCCGGCGGCTTCCTCTGGGACCTCTCCGACGCCGGCGTGGTGCGCACCGACAAGGGCGGCATCCTCGACACCGACGGCAACCACGGCGCCGACGGCATCCTCGGCCCCTACCGCGAAAAGGAGGGCAGCTTCTTCACCATCAAGGAGGTCTGGAGCCCCGTGTTCTTCGAGCGCCGCGAAATCACCCCGGCCTTCGACGGCACCTTCCGCGTGCAAAACCGCTTCCACTTCACCGATCTGAATCAGTGTAAGTTCACCTGGAAGCTAACCCAGCTACCCGGCCCCGGCAGCAAGGCCGCACCCGTCACCAAAACCGGCACCCTCACCACGCCCAGCGTGGCCCCCAATGGCACCTACGGCACCCTGAAAGTGGCCCTGCCCGCCGACTGGCAGCAGCACGACGTGCTCTACCTCACCGCCCAGTACCCCGACGGCCGCGAAATCTACACCTGGAGCTGGCCCATTGCCCGCCCCAGCGCCGTGGCCCAGCGCCTCATCCGCACGGAAGGCCCCACCGCCGCCAAGCTCACCGAAACCGACTCGCTCTACAACGTGTCCGCCAACGGCGTGGAGCTGAGCTTCAGCCGCCGCTCGGGCCTGCTGCGCGCGGTGCGCAACGCCAAGGGCATCATCCCGCTCACCAACGGCCCCGTGCTGGCCGAGGGCGAAACCGCCTTCGAAGGCCTCAGCCAGCGCCAGGACGGGCAGAACGTGGTCATCGAAGCCAAGTTCGGCAAGCAGAGCCGCTACCAGTCCTTGCAGTGGACGGTGTACCCCTCGGGCTGGGTACGCCTCACGGCCAAGTACTTCCCCAAAGACTACGACTTCGCCCTGGCCGGCCTGAGCTTCAGCTACCCCGAAAAGGAGGTGCGCGGCGCTCAGTGGCGCGGCGACGGGCCCTACCGCGTGTGGAAGGACCGCCTGAAGGGCACCAACCTGGGCGTGTGGACCAAAGGCTACAACGACACCAGCACCGGCGAAATGAACGGCACCCGCGGCCCCGAGTACCCCGAGTTCAAGGGCTACTACTCCAACTTCTACTGGCTCACCCTGCAGACCACCGGCCAGCCCTTCACGGTAGTCTGCGACCAGGAAGACGTGTACCTGCGCCTGTTCACGCCGCGCTTCTCGGCCACGCCCTACAACACGGCCCCGGCCTTCCCCAGCGGCCAGCTCTCCTTTATGCACGGCATCACGCCCATCGGCACCAAGTCGCAGAAAGCCGAGAACATGGGCCCGATGGGCAAAACCAACATGTACTACGACTACGGCAAAGACCCCTCGTACGCCAAGGAAATGACCCTGTACTTCGATTTCTCCGGCCAGCAGGCGCAGGAGAAGTCGGTAGGGCAACGCTAGACGCTTAGGGCTTGAATGCAGCAGCGGGTAGTGAACCGATGAGGTTTGCTACCCGCTGTTTGTTTGCGGGTATGAGCTAAATTGCCTTAATTCAAGTTTGAATGTTTTGACATTAAAACAGTAGACTGAATATGAGAAGGGATAAGATGTATGAGCGTTTAAGTTTTTCATCTGATTATACAGTGGAAGATTGGAATGCATTAATCAAAATGGTGTTTAGCGAATATTTTGTTAGTGATGCTCTTTTGAAGAAGAACAAGGAAATTTTAAGGACTGAAATAGTTAATTATGTAAAATTTGTTAATAAGAAAGAATTTATTGATTTGTTTAATTGGATATATAGTGTGTTTAAGGAGTGCATATTGCTTGATAAGAGTGCTTCTGTTAAAATGCTATCAGATTCTTTTAATGAGATAGGTGATACTGATTCTAGATGGATGATGAATGTGTTGACTCAGCCTGATGTATCTCAATTCTCTGAGCGTGACAAAATAGCGTTTTATTTTAAAGCTATGGATGAAGTCTTGGAAGGGTGCTTCAAGCCACGCTTTAAATTGTTTGATAAATTTGTTGCTTTCAAAATAAGGCAAGTAGTTGCTGATAATTCATCTGTGGATTTTGGGAAATTAATAAATGACTTTTCATCTCAGTTCCGCGTTGATGCTGACTTGCTTTTGAAAGATCCTATAGCTTCTATTTCTATAAGCCAATGGAGAAATATTGCTGCACATAAATCTTATGCAATAAATAAAACGGATGTTGTTGTTAAATATGGCAAGCCTAATCAGCGTTCTGTTACACTATCGGTAGAGGATTTCTATAAGGTTTTCTATTGGTCACAGGATGTTTATACAGTTATTCGATTGGCTGAAGTGTTGGTGTATTTAAATTATATGACAGAAGTGGTTGCTGAGTTAGGAGGTAGTGACAAGATTAGAGTTAGGTTCGAAGCGTCCTTATTGAATCTTATTCATAACATGCAAATCGTTGGTTTTGAATTTGTGGCAACAGAAGAGCGTTCAAATCTATTTTGCTTAGTTGTAAAGAGTAAAATAGGATTTAATTTGCAAGATTCATTGTTTCATGCATCACAGTGCTTGGATCAGCTTTGTTGTGCAGTATACGATGATGATTTCGTTCGGGATAATTATCAAAAAACGAAAATAAGTGTCATTGATAGAGAGACAAGTAAAATTGCTTCAGCAATTATGTCTATTGAAACAGCTTTGGAAATGGTCTATGGTAAAATAGATCTTGAGCAGTATCTTGATAAGATGGAATTTGAATTTCCTGATCAGGCTTGAAGATTATTTGAGCCAACATAAAATTTGCTTGTTAACACTGGAGTTTCTTCAGGATGGTTTTGCTGGCTTACACCCCACCATGCCCAAATCCTAAAGCTTTATGCTAAGATCGTAGAATGTTGGCACGGGAAAAATGGTGAACTAGTGGACGCCAAAAGTGCCTAGCACCGCCCCGTGGCGCCGGCCCGTGTAGCGGCCGGCTTCCCCGCTGCTGTTGTAGCGGGGGCCGCGGGGTGCGGCTGCCCGTCCCGATGAACCTGCGCATTGTACTTTCTTCGCTTCTCACCGCCCTGCTGCTGACGGCCTTCCGCGCCGACCAGCCCGCCCCCGTGCAGCTGCAGCGCCTGCGCTGCGAGCTGCTCACCAACCCCGAAGGCATCGACGCCACCGCCCCGCGCCTGAGCTGGGAGCTGAGCGGCCCCGCCCGCGGCCTGGAGCAAACCGCCTACCAGGTGCTGGTGGCCTCCACCCCCGACAAGCTGGCCGCCGACGAGGGCGACCTGTGGAACTCCGGCCAGGTCACGTCGGCCCAATCGGTGCACGTGGCCTACGGCGGGCAGCCGCTGCGCAGCCGCACCCGCTGCTACTGGAAGGTGCGCACCTGGACCACCCAGGGCCCCACGGCCTGGAGCCCGCCCGCCCGCTGGAGCATGGGCCTGCTCAATTACCTCGACTGGAAAGGCCGCTGGATCGGCTTCGACCGCGCCTTTCCCGGCGACGACGAAACCAGCCACGCCCGCCTCTCGGCCCGCTACTTCCGCAAGGAGTTCAAGGCCGACAAGCCCATCCGCCAGGCCACGGCCTACATCATCGGGCTGGGCCTGTACGAGCTGTACCTGAACGGGCAGCGGGTAGGGGAGCAGGTGCTGGCCCCCGGCCCCACCGACTACACCCAGGGCGTGAAGTACAACACCTACGACGTGACCGGCCTGCTGAAATCGGGCGCTAATGCCGTGGGCGCCGTGCTCGGCAACGGCCGCTTCTACGCCATGCGCCAGCACTACAAGCCCTACAAAATCAAGACCTTCGGCTACCCCAAGCTGCTCATGCAGGTGGAAGTAACCTACGCCGACGGCTCGCGCGACGTCGTGAAGACCGACGAGAGCTGGCAGGGCACCGCCGACGGCCCCATCCGCACCAACAACGAGTACGACGGCGAGGAGTACGACGCTACCAAGGAAATGCCCGGCTGGGCCTCGGCCGGCTTCGACGCGAAGAAGTGGCTGCCCGCCGAGCTGGTGCAGGAGCCCGGCGGCGCCTACGAGGCGCAGATGAACGAGAACATGAAGGTGATGGAAACCCTGAAACCGGTGTCCATCAAGCCCCTGGCCGGCGGCAAGTACATCCTCGATATGGGCCAGAACCTGGCCGGCTGGCTGCGCCTGCGCGTGCAAGGCAAAGCCGGCGATAAGGTGACGCTGCGCTTCGCCGAAACCCTGCAGCCCAGCGGCGAGCTGTACGTGCGCAACCTACGCGACGCCCGCGTGACCGACGTGTACACCTTAAAAGGCGGCGCGCCCGAAACCTGGGAGCCGCGCTTCGTCTACCACGGCTTCCGCTACGTGGAAATCAGCGGCTGGCCCGCCGGGCCGGCGCCCACCCTGGCCGATTTCGACGGCCGCGTGGTGTACGACGACATGCCCACCACCGGCGCGCTGACCACCTCCGACGCCACCATCAACCAGGTGTACCGCAACGCCTACTGGGGCATCCGCAGCAACTACAAGGGCATGCCCGTCGACTGCCCGCAGCGCAACGAGCGGCAGCCCTGGCTCGGCGACCGGACGACCGGGGCCTACGGCGAGAGTTTCGTGTTCGACAACTCCCGCCTCTACGCCAAGTGGCTGCACGACATCGAGCAGGCCCAGAAAGCCGACGGCAGCATCCCCGACGTGGCCCCCGCCTTCTGGCGCTACTACGGCGACAACGTGACCTGGCCCGGCACCTACCTCACCGTGGCCGACATGCTCTACCGCCAGTACGGCGACGAGCAGGTGCTGGCCCGCCACTACGACTCCATGCGCCGCTGGCTCCTATATATGGGCCAGAACTACTCCGAAAACGGCCTCGTCACCAAGGACAAGTACGGCGACTGGTGCGTGCCGCCGGAATCGAAAGAACTCATCCACTCCAAAGACCCCGCCCGCAACACCGACGGCGCGCTCATTGCCAGCAGCACTTACTATCATATGCTGGACCTCATGCGCGGCTTCGCCGTGACCTTGAACAAGACCCGGGACGCCGACGAGTACACCCAGCGGATGGCCGCGCTGAAAACGGCCTTCAACCAGAAGTTCCTGAACCCCGAAAGCTGCCAGTACTCGAACAACACAGTGACGGCCAACCTGCTGCCCTTGTCCTACGGCATGGTGCCGCCCGAGGCCGAGGCCAAGGTATTCCAGAACATCGTCGACAAGATACTGGTCGAGAACCAGGGCCACATCAGCACCGGCGTCATCGGTACGCAGTGGCTGATGCGCGGCCTGACCCAGCGCGGCCGCCCCGACGTGGCCCTGCGCCTGGCCGCTAACCGCGACTACCCGAGCTGGGGCTACATGGCCGCCAACGGCGCCACCACCATCTGGGAGCTGTGGAACGGCAACACCGCCGACCCGGCCATGAACTCGCAGAACCACGTGATGCTGCTCGGCGACCTGCTGATCTGGCAGTACGAAAACCTGGCCGGCATCAAGTCCGCCCCCGACGCGCCGGGCTTCCAGCGCCTGGAAATGAAACCCACGCCCACCACCGGCCTGACTTCGGTTTCGGCCTCCTACCAGTCGGTGCGCGGCCTCGTCAAAAGCAGCTGGAAGCAGGAGCCGAAGCGCTTCAGCTGGAACCTGACGGTGCCCGGCAACACCAAGGCGCTGGTCTACCTCCCGGCTAAGGATGTCGAGAAGGTGCAGGAGGGAGGCAAAAAGGCTTCGGCCGCGCCGGGCGTGAAGTTTCTGCGCCAGGAGGGCGACCGGGCCGTGTTTGAAGTCGGCTCGGGGGAGTATGCTTTCGTGGTGAAATGAGCCTGAACGACCAACCCTAGAACGTCATGCTGAGCGAAGCAACGCGAAGTCGAAGTATCTCTCCCGCTTCATCAGGCTCCCTCTCTCCTTTTTCGGAGAGGGGGCCAGGGGGTGAGGCGCACCGTCAGCACGCGAGATGCTTCGGCAAGCTCAGCATGACCCGAAAAGATTATCTAAACAGCTTGAAATACCTGCTGACTAACCTATGAGGTTCAAATCAACTACATACCGAACTGGCCTGCTGGCCCTGACACTGACCTGCATTTCAGGTAGCGGCTGCGTCAGGGCGTCAAGTGCGGCAGTTTCGGGCGGTACGCAGCCGGTTGTGGCTGGCGTTTCTGCGCCCGCACCGGCTCCGGCCAAGTGGTCGGAGCGCATGCTGAACTCGGTGCTGAAGCGCAGCCCGTGGATGGCTGACCCAGCGCAGAAAGACACCTGGGGCTACACGCAGGGGCTGATTATCTACGCCCTGGAGCAGGTGTGGCGCCAAACCAAGGACCCGCAGTACCTGGCCTACATTCAGCGCTACGGCGACAAGATGATTGACGCCCAGGGCCAGATCAAAACCTACAAGCCCGAGGATTTCAACCTCGATAACCTCAACTCGGGCAAGGTGCTCTTCAACCTCTACGCCCAGACCAAGGACGAGAAGTACCGCAAGGCCCTCGACCAGCTGCGCGAGCAGCTCCGCAAGCAGCCCCGCACCAGTGAGGGCGGCTACTGGCACAAGCTCAAATACACCCAGCAGATGTGGCTTGATGGGGCGTACATGGCCAGCCCATTTCTGGCCCAGTACGCGGCTACCTTCAACGAGCCCGCCGCTTTCGACGAAGTTGCCAACCAGCTGATCTTGCTCGAAAAGCACCTGCGCAACCCCCAAACCGGACTTCTCTACCACGGCTGGGATGAAAGTCGGCAGCAGAAATGGGCCAACCCCCAAACCGGCGCCTCGCCCAACGTCTGGGGCCGGGCCATGGGCTGGTACGCCATGGCCCTCGTGGACGTGCTTGACTACTTCCCAGCCAAGCACCCGAAGCGCCAGGAGCTGCTCCAGATTCTGGACCGGCTGGCGGCGGCCGTGGTGAAGTACCAGGACCCCAAATCAGGTTTGTGGTACCAAGTGGTGGACCAGCCTACGCGGCCCGGCAACTACCTGGAAGCTTCGGCGTCGAGCATGTTTGTGTACGCACTAGCGAAGGGTTCCAACCGCGGTTACCTGCCCAAAACCTACCGCGCCGCGGCCGAAAAAGGCTACGCTGGCATCACCGGGCAACTCGTGGAGGTGAAGCCTGACGGGGAAGTAAACCTGCTACAAGTGTGCGAAGTAGCCGGCCTAAGCGCCGACCGGGACGGCAGCTTCGAGTATTACATCAAAGAGCCGATTCGGGTGAATGACCCCAAAGGTACCGGCCCCTTCATCCTGGCCAGCCTGGAGCTGAACAAGTAGCCACGACCATAAAACATACATGAACAAAGTCCTTCCTATACTACTCTTCGGCCTGCTGACTGCGGGCTGCTCGGTGGCGCAGCAAAGCCCCAACGCTGCTAAAAAGAATTCGTGGCAGCGCGCCGTCATCGTCGACGAGTTCATCCAAGAGAAAATGCCCTTCCCGGAAAGCCACGCGGCTACCATTGCCGAGACACCGCAGGGGCTGGTTGCCTCGTGGTTTGGGGGCACCAAGGAGCGGAACCCCGACGTGGGCATCTGGGTGAGCCGGCAGGAAAACGGCCAGTGGACGGCCCCAGTGGAAGTAGCCAACGGCGTGCAGAGCGAAACCCTGCGCTACCCGACCTGGAACCCGGTGCTCTACCAGGTGCCCGGCGGCGAGCTGCTGCTGTTCTACAAAATAGGGCCGAAGCCTTCGGACTGGAAGGGCTGGCTGCGGCGCTCCAAGGACAATGGGCGGACCTGGTCGGCGGCCGAGGCGCTGCCGGAGGGCTACATCGGGCCGGTGAAAAACAAGCCGGTGCTGCTCTCTAACGGCACCCTGCTGAGCCCCACCAGCACCGAGGGCAGCGGCGGCTGGCGCGTGCACCTGGAAGCCTCGAAGGACAACGGCCAGACCTGGACCATGATCGGGCCGATTGACAACGGGCAGACCCAGGGCGCCATTCAGCCCAGCATTCTGACGCACAAGGACGGCCGTCTGCAATTGCTCTGCCGCAGCCGCGACCGGGCTATCCTGGAGTCGTGGTCGTCGGACCAGGGGCAGACCTGGACGCCGCTGGCCAAGACCTCGCTGCCCAACAACAACTCCGGCACCGACGCGGTGACCTTGCAGGACGGGCGCCAGCTGCTGGTCTACAACCACGTTTTACCGCCCGGCACCCTCGCGAAGGGCCCGCGCACCCCGCTGAACGTGGCCGTGTCCAAGGACGGCAAGGAGTGGTACGCGGCGGCCATCCTGGAAGACTCGCCCATCAGCCAGTACTCCTACCCCTCGGTGATTCAGACCAAGGACGGCAAGGTGCATTTCGTGTATACCTGGCGCCGTAAGAGCATCAAGCACGCCGTCATCGACCTGAAAAAGCTGAAGCTGGTGAAAATTGAGAACGGCCAGTGGCCGGCCTTGAAGGGCTACACGGCCCCGACGGGCACGGCGGAAATTACCAAGGACTGACGTCTGGTATGTAGAGACGCATACTTGCGTCTCGTCGTTGAACGGCCGGCTCTGTATAACCAGGCGCGCACCAACAACATGGACGCAACAACATCAGCAACGATTGAGACGCAAGTATGCGTCTCTACAGCCTTTTCCCTCCCATGTTCAAGAAACTCCGTCTTCTCGCCATTGGCCTGCTGCTGACGTCGGCCGCGCAAGCTCAGACCTCGGACGAGCAGTACCGGGAGCCGCTACAGCAGGTGCTCGACGAGATTCAGCAGCGCTACGGGGTGAAAATCCGGCCCGACGCGGCCATGGTGAAGGACAAGTACGTGACCTACGCCCAGTGGCGCTTCCGCCCCGACGTGGACGAGACCCTGCGCAACGTGCTGGGCCCGCTGGATTACCAGGCTGCCAAAACCGGGGACAAAACCTACAAGCTCAAAACCTACCAGTACCACCTCAAAACGCCCGAGGAAGGCGCAGCGCAGCTGCAGGAGCTGGCCGCCCGCTACCACGACCAGGCCAGCTGGGAGCAGCGCAAGGCCGAGCTGCGGAGCTGCATGTGGTCGGCGCTGCGGCTGGCCCCCATGCCGCCCAAGCCCGCCAGCAAGCCCATCGTCACCAACAAGCGCGACTACGACGGTTATTCGGTGGAAAACGTGGCGCTGGAAACCCTGCCCGGCGTGTACATGACCGGCTCCCTGTACCGGCCGCTCAAGCCCAAGGGCAAAATCCCGGTCGTCATCAGCCCCGACGGCCACTTCGGCGACGGGCGCTACCGCCCCGACGCCCAGAAGCGCTGCGCCACGCTGGCCCGCATGGGCGCCATGGTCTACAGCTACGACCTCTTTGCCTGGGGCGAGTCTACCCTGCAGTTTAAGCCCGAGGACCACCGCCGCAGCCTGGCCATGACGGTGCAGGCCCTGAACGGTCTGCGCGCCCTGGACTTTTTGCTCGCCCAGAAAAACGCCGACAAGGACCGCGTGGCCGTTACCGGCGGCTCGGGCGGCGGCAGCCAGACCATGCTGCTCACCGCCCTCGATGACCGCATCAAGGTGAGCGTGCCGGTGGTGATGCTCTCGACCTACCACAGCGGGGGCTGCCCCTGCGAAAGCGGCATGCCGGTGCACCTCTGCGGGGGCGGCACCAACAACGCCGAGCTGGCCGCCATGGCCGCCCCGCGCCCCCTGCTGGCCGTGACCGATGGCGGCGACTGGACCGCCCAGACGCCCGAGGTAGCCATGCCCTACCTGAAAACCATCTACGGCTACTACGGCCAGCCCGACCTGGTGCAAAATGCGCACTTTCCCAAGGAAGGCCACGACTACGGCGCCTCCAAGCGCCAGGCCATGTACCAGTTCATGACCCAGCACCTGGGCCTGAACCCGCGCATGGCCGAAGACGCCGCGGGCCAGCTGGACGAGTCGAAAGTGACCGTGGAGAAGCAGGAGCAGCAGTTGGTGTTCGGCCCGAAAGGGGAGAAGCTGCCGGCTAATGCCATTCACAGCTTCGAGGCCCTGCAGGATTTGTTCAACCAAAACGCGCCGCAAGGGCAGGCTAAGCAATAGAAGGTAGAAGAAAAAAGGTGGTCATGCTGAGCTGGTCGAAGCATCTCTACCGCTGATGTCAGATACTAAAATCAACGAAGCGGTAGAGATGCTTCGACTCCGCTCAGCATGACGTACAAGATTATTGCCGGGCTGCTTGCCTTCGGTATACTGGCGACCCACGCAGTTGCCGCCGATATCTGGGTGGCGCCCACCGGTTCCGACCGCAACCCCGGCACCGCCGACAAGCCGCTGGCCACGCTCAACATGGCCCTGCGCCAGGCCCGCGACCTGCGCCGGCTCCGCGACGCTTCCGTAGCCAATGGCGTGCACATCTGGGTAAAAGGCGGCGAGTACCGGCTGGCCGAGCCCTGGCTGTTTCGCCCCGAGGATGCCGGCACCGCCACGAGCCCGACCATCATCGAAGCCGCGCCCGGGGAGCAGCCGGTGCTCAGCGGCGGCGTGGCCGTGACAGGCTGGAAAAAGGCCACGGCCGCCGTGCCGGGCCTGCCGAAAGCGGCGCAAGGGCAGGTCTGGGTAGCCGACGCGCCGCTGCTAGCCGGCCGTAGCTTCGACTTCCGGCAGCTGTGGGTGAACGGCCGCAAGGCCACCCGCGCCCGCACGGCCACCGACGACAACCTGCCCCGCCTGCTGCGCTGGGACACCGACCAGCGCGAAGCCTGGATTCCGGCTGCGGCGCTGGGCGGCGTGATGCGGGCCGGGCAGCTGGAAATGGTGCTGCACCAGATGTGGGCCGTGAACGTGCTGCGGGTCAAATCCGTGGACGTGCAGGGCAAGGAGGCGCGGGTGACGTTCCACGAGCCCGAAAGCCGGGTGCAGTTTGAGCACCCCTGGCCCCGGCCCATCATCGACGGCAAAAACGGCAGCTCGGCCTTCTACCTGGCCAGTGCCCCGGAGCTGCTCGACCAGCCCGGCGAGTGGTACTACGACCAGGCCCGGCGGCAGGTGCTGTACTGGCCCCGCCCCGGCGAAACCATGAGCAGCGCGCAAGTAACCGTGCCCGCCCTGGAAACCCTGGTGCAGGTGGCCGGAAGCCTAGACGCGCCGGTGAGCCATGTGCAGTTTAAGGGCCTGACCTTCGCCTACACCACCTGGCTGCGCCCCTCCGAGCAGGGCCACGTGCCCCTGCAGGCCGGCATGTATTTGCTCGACGGCTACTCCCTGGCCAAGCCCGGCACCCCCGACAAGGCCGGCCTCGAAAACCAGGCCTGGATTGGCCGCCCGCCCGGCGCCGTGCAGCTCAGCGGGGCCGACCACACCCGCTTCGAGCGCTGCCGCTTCGCGCACCTAGGGGCCGCTGGCCTCGACTACCAGCAGGGCACCCACGACGACGCCATCGTCGGCTGCACCTTCCGCGACGTGGCCGTGAACGGGCTGCAGCTGGGCAAGTTCTCCGACCCCGGCATCGAAACGCACCTGCCTTACAACCCCAAGGACGAGCGGGAAATCTGCACGGGCGAGCTGGTGGAAAACAACCTCTTCACCGACTGCGGCAACGAGGACTGGGGTGCCTGTGGCATCGCGGCCGGCTACGTGCGGCAGACCACCATCCGCCACAACGAAATCAGCCAGGTGCCCTACACCGGCATCAGCCTGGGCTGGGGCTGGACCAAAACCGCCAACGCCATGCAGGGCAATCGGGTGACTCAGAACTACATCCACCACTACGCCCAGCACACCTACGACGTGGCTGGCGTGTACACCCTCTCGGCCCAGCCCGGCACCGTTATCAGCGAAAACCGCATCGACGAAATCGGCCGCGCCGCCTACGTGCACGACCCCGAGCACTGGTTTTACCTCTACCTCGACGAGGGCTCCTCGGGCATCACCGTGCAGGACAACTGGTGCCCGGCCGAGAAGTTCCTGGCCAATGCCAACGGCCCGAACAACGTCTGGAAAAACAACGGCCCGATGGTGGCCGAAGCCATCAAGCAGGCCGCCGGACTGGAAGCTGCTTACCAGGACTTGCGCCGCTGACCGTGCGCCTCACCCCCGGCCCCCTCTCCGAAAAAGGAGAGGCGGAGCCAGTCGACACACAGAACGATCTTATGAGAAGACTTTTTCAACTGCTCCCTCCCAACACGTCCGTCACTCCGCCTCAAGAAAATAGAAAGCCGAAACAAGCCCCCAAGTCGTCCGGCTCCCCCTCTGCTTTTCGGAGAGGGGGCCGGGGGGGGAGGCGCTTCGTCTGGGCCGCGCTGGCGCTGCTGGCCCTCGAAACTGCCCAGGCCCAGCAGGCCGTCCGGGCCACCTGGATCTGGTACCCCGGCGACTACGAAATCTGGCTCAGCAACCAGATGCAGAACCGCCGCACCGAGCGCGGCTCCTTTTTCCCACCCTTCTGGCGCCTCGACAGCCACTACCCGCTCATCGACTTTCACCAGGATTTCGACCTAAAGGAAGCCGAGGACGTGGAGCTGCGCGCCGAAGGCCAGTACAACGTCAAGCTCGATGGCAAGCTCATCACCGGCTACCCCACGCGCCTGACGGTGCCGGCCGGTAAGCACCGCCTGAATATCAAGGTGTACAACCAGGCCAACGTGCCGGCGGTGTTCGTGCGGGGCAAAACCATCGGCACCGACGGCAAGTGGCTGGTGACCTACGAGGATAAGGAGTGGATTGACGCCTCGGGCAAGGTCTCGGACCAGTCGGGCACCACCTGGCTGACGGCCGGCTCCTGGAACTTCGACGAAGCCCAGGCGCTGCCCTCGGCCTTCAAGCTCAAAACCGAGCCGCGCCGGGCCGCCAAAGTCACGCGCAATGCGGACGGCAGTATGCTGGTGGATTTCGGGCGCGAAACCTTCGGCTACGTGCGCCTGCACGGCCTGCAAGGACAGGGGCCGGCTACCCTGTACTTCGGCGAATCGAAGGAGGAGGCGCTGAGCGTGGAGGGCTGCGAGACGCTGGAGCGGATGGACGTAAACCAGTCGCAGAAAGCCGACAAGCTCACAACGCTGACCAAGGCCTTCCGCTTCGTCAACATCCGCCCGGAAAAAGGCGTGACCCTGGATTCGGTGTCCATGCTCTACGAGTACGCGCCGGTGACCGAGCGGGGCCGGTTCAGCTGCTCGGATGAGCAGCTGAACAAGATCTGGGACGTGGCTGCCTACACCATGCACCTGAACACCCGGGAGTTTTTCATTGACGGCATCAAGCGGGACCGGTGGGTATGGTCAGGCGACGCCTACCAGAGCTACCTGATGAACTACTACCTGTACTTCGACACGCCGACGGTACAGCGCACCACCTTCGCCCTGCGCGGCAAGGACCCGGTGACCAGCCACGTGAACACCATCATGGACTACACCTTCTACTGGTTTATCGGCATCTACGACGCCTACCAGTACACCGGCGACAAAACCGTGGTGCAGCAGCTCTACCCGCGCATGCAGAGCCTGATGGACTACTGCCTCTCGCGCCGGAATAAGGACGGCTACATGGAAGGCCTGGCCGGCGACTGGGTGTTCATCGACTGGGCCGACGGGCTGAGCAAGAAGGGCGAAGTCAGCTTCGAGCAGCTGCTTTTGTGCCGCAGCCTGGAAAGCATGGCCCTGTGCGCGAATCTGGTAAACGACCAGGCCGGCGCCCAAAAATACCAGCAGCTGGCCACCGACCTCAAGGCGAAAATCTTCGCCACTTACTGGAACCCCGCCAAAGGGGCGCTGGTGCACAGCCGCGTGAACGGGCAGCCGACGGAAAACGTGACGCGCTACGCCAATATGTTCAGCATCTTTTTCGGCTACCTCTCGCCCGAGCAGCAGCAGCAGGTGAAAAAATCAGTGCTGCTCAACCCGCAGGTGGCCAAAATCACCACGCCCTACATGCGCTTCTACGAGCTGGAAGCCCTGTGCGCCCTGGGCGAGCAGCCCTACGTGCTCCAGGAAATGAAGGCGTACTGGGGCGGCATGCTGGGCGAAGGCGCCACTGCCTTCTGGGAAGAGTACGACCCCTCGAAGAAGGGCACCGAGCACCTGAGCATGTACGGCCGCCCCTTCGGCAAAAGCCTCTGCCACGCCTGGGGCGCCAGCCCGATCTACCTGCTAGGCAAGTACTACCTCGGCGTCAAGCCCCTCTCGGCCGGCTACGCCACCTATGAAGTGGTACCCACGCTCGGCGGCCTGCAGTGGATGGAGGGCTCGGTGCCCACGCCCCAGGGCGACATTGCCGTGCGGGCCACGACCAAGGAGCTGAAAGTGAAAGGCACCACCGGCACCGGGGTTCTACGCTTCAAGAGCAAGAGCAGCCCGAAGTGCAAAGGCGCCAAAATCGAGGCGAAAGGTAACGGCAACTATGAGTTGCCGTTGGAGAAGGGCAAGGAATACGTGGTGACCTACCAGGCGGTCTGATGGAAATCCGGACGATTGTAGAGACGCATATTTGCGTCTCGTCGTTGAACGGCTCGTCGTTGAACGACGACACTGCCCAAACGGCCCGGACCGGGAGACGCAAGTATGCGTCTCTACAGGGCCGCCTCTATACGCTACTCCTCTGGCTGCTCCCGCTGCTGGCCCCCGCTCAGGCCCGCGGCCCCATGTCCATCGTAGAGCTGACCGACTACGACCACCGCCTGCCCCCGCAGAAGCTCCAGGCCCTCGGTCAGCGCTACCCCGACGTGGCCCTGCGCCGCTGGCCAGACGCCAACCACCTCACCCACCTGGTGGCCTACGCCCCCCAAGCCCGTATCCAGGCGCTGCTGCCGGCGCTGAAACAGGCCTACCCGACGGCCCGCGTCAAGGAATACGCCGCCCCGTTCTACCGCTTCGACCGCAACCGCTGCGCCGATAAAACGACGGCGAAACAGTGGGACAACATCATTCTCACCGCCAGCCTGGTGGCCGATACGGCGAAGCAAAACGAGTACCTGCGCTACCACGCCACGCAGTTTGAGCAATGGCCCGAGGTGTCCAACGGCTTCTGCAACGCCAGCTTCCAGCAGCTGCTGGTATTCCGCCGGGGCCGGGAGCTGATGCTGGTCATCAGCATTCCGAAGGGCCAGAGCCTGGACGCGCTCAACCCCAAAACCACCGAAAACAACCCGCGCGTGGACGAGTGGAACCAGCGCATGCGCCAGTACCAGGAAGGCCGCAACGGCGCGGGGCCCGGCGAAGTCTGGGTATTCCTACAGCCCCTGCCTCCACTCGCGGCCAAGCCGAAGCAAGCGGTGAGAAAGTAATCCGCCCTGACAACCGACAACCACCAACTGACAACTCAACATCAATGCTGAAACTAGGAATACTGGGCCTGGGCGAGGGGAGAAGCACCATGTCGGCCGCCCTGCAAAGCGAGAAGTTGGAGCTGCGCGCCATCTGCGACCGGAACGAGGAGCTGTGCCGCCACCGCGTGGCCGAATTCCAGTTCCAGGGCCGCGTCACGCAAGAGTACCAAAACCTTCTCGACGACCCCGAAATCGACCTCATTGCCATCTACACCCCCGACCACCTGCACGCCGAGCACGTCGGGCAGGCATTGCGGGCGGGCAAGCACGTAGTCTGCACCAAGCCTTTCATAGATGATCTGGCGCAGGCCAAAGAGCTGCTGGCGCTGGTGGAGCAGACCGGCAAAAAGGTGTTCGTGGGCCAAAGCTCCCGTTTTTTCGAGCCCATGAAGCGGCAGCGCGCCGACTACGAAGCCGGCCTCATCGGGGAGCTGATAACGGTGGAAAGCTACTACCACGCCGACCACCGCTGGTTTTTCGCCAAAGGTTGGTCCCTGCAGGAGTCGTTTAAGTGGCTCTACGGCGGCCTCAGCCACCCCGTCGACTTCATCCGCTGGTATCTGCCCAACATCGAGGAAGTCATGGGCTACGGCATGCTCAGCTCCAACGGCAAGGAAGGCGGCCTGAAGCACCAGGATACCATGCACTTCATCTTCAAGGCCACCGACGGCCGCGTGGCCCGGGTGAGCGGTGCTTATACCGGCCCGGTCCAGCCCGTCACCCGCGACTCGGAGATGAGCTGCGTGCTGCGCGGCACCGAGGGCGCCAGCCAGGGCGACTACATGGACCTGCGCTACGCCATTACCGACCGCACCGGCGAGGAGCGCATCGTCACCTGGGAGCATAAGCTCAAGCACTACTTCCGCTTCGAGGGCAAAAGCCACCACGCCGGCGAGTACCAGAACTACCTCGAATACTTCGCCGACTCCATCACCGAGAACTTCACCGCCTACCCCGACGTGCGCGAGGGCATCGGCACCATCGCCCTGCTGCAAGCCATGGACCGCTCCCTGCAAACCGGCCGCCCGGTGCGGGTGCAGGAGCTGCTCGACGAGCACGGCCTGGCGCTGTAGTTGGTAGAACAGCTATATCAGACCGTCATGCTGAGCTTGCCGAAGCATCTCTACCGCTTCGTTGAATCGTGCGGTAGAGATGCTTCGGCAAGCTCAGCATGACGGTTACTATCGGAAGTCAGCCCGCGAGATGTCTCGATCCTTGCTTGATGCGCAACATGCTCGACATGACGGCCTGATACTTCGCTCTAATTCCCACCCGAACGAACCCCACCCGCCCGCATGGGAAACAATCTACTCGGCCACCTGAGCCCCTGGGACTACGCCATCGTGGCGGCTTACGTCGTCATCCTCGTGGGCATCGGCTACCGGGCCAGCGCCTCGAAAAAGGAACAGACCGAGGACTCCCAGTTTCTGGCCAGCAAGTCGCTGGGCTGGGCCAGCATCGGCTTCAACATGTGGGGCACCAACGTGGGGCCCAGCATGCTGCTGGCCTTTGCCAGCATCGGCTACAGCACCGGCATCGTGGCGGTGAATTTCGAGTGGTACGCCTTCGTGTTCCTGCTGCTGCTGGCCACCGTGTTTGCCCCGCGCTATTTGGCGGCCCGCGTCAGCACCATGCCGGGCTTTATGGGCCAGCAGTACGGCGGCTCCACCCAGAACATCCTGGCCTGGTACGCGCTGATCAAGATTCTGATTTCCTGGCTGTCGTTGGGGCTGTTCTCAGGCGGGGTGCTGGTGCGCCAGATCCTGGGCATCCCGATGTGGCAGTCGGTTATCGTGTTGGTGCTCTTCGCGGGCTTTTTCACCTTCGCCGGCGGCCTGAAGGCCATTGCCAAGGTCAACGTGTTTCAGATGCTGCTGCTCATCGGCGTTTCGCTCACGCTCACCGTCATCGGCGTGCTGAAAGTGGGCGGGCTGAGCCAGCTCTGGCACAGCGTGCCGGGCCACTACTGGAACCTCGTCCAGCCCTCCTCCGACCCGAAATACCCCTGGTACGCCATCCTGCTGGGCTACCCCGTGTCGGCCGTGGCCTTTTTCTGCACCGACCAGGCCATGGTGCAGTCGGTGCTGGGCGCCCGCAGCCTGGAGCAGGGGCAGCTGGGCGTCAACTTCATCGGCTGGCTCAAGATTCTGTCGCTGCCGTTGTTCATCCTCACCGGCGTGCTCTGCTACGTGCTCTTCCCCAATCTGGCCGACCCCAACCAGGCCTACATGACGATGGTGACGAGCCTGTTCCCCGCCGGCCTCAAGGGCCTGGTCATCGTGGTGCTGATTGCCGTGCTGGTGGGCACCATCAGCTCCTCCCTGAACGCGCTGAGCACCGTCTTCGCCCTCGACGTGTACGCCCGCAACATCAACCCCGAAGCCTCGGAGAAAGACGTGGTGCGCGTCGGCCGCCTCACCGTGCTGGTCGGCTGCGCCTTTGCCGTGCTCATGGCCCTGGCCATCGACGCAGTGAAAGGCCTGAACCTGTTCGACGTGTTCCAGGCCGTGCTCGGCTTCATCGCGCCGCCCCTCTCGGCCGTGTTCCTGCTGACGGTGTTCTGGCCTCGCACCACCCGCCGGGCCGTCAACGCCATCCTGTCGGTTGGCTCGGCGTTCAGCCTGGGCGTGGGCGTGGTCTACCTCTGGATATTGCCCCCGAGCGAGTACGCGTTCTGGCCGCACTACCTGGTCCTCTCGTTCCTGCTCTTCGCGCTGCTGCTCGTGGCCGCCGCCGTCATTTCCCTGCTCGATGGCTCCCACCAGCCCCGTCCCGCCTTTGACCGTACGGCCCTGCCCGCCACCACGCCCCGCGTAAAGCTGCTCTGGGCCGCGCTGGCCGTGGTGATGGTGGCGCTGTATTTGGTGTTCAACGGGCATTGATGTCATGTCGAGCGCAGCGAGACATCTGGGGCAGAATACCAGCGGACGTTTCCACCCAGATGTCTCGCTGCGCTCGACATGACAAAAGCTCCGAAACTTTTTCCGCTCGGTTGAGTTTTGATACCAATCGGTATATTTGCTGCCGATTCCGTTACCTGCCATGTCCAAAGCCGAGCGCACCCGCCAGTTCATCATTGAGCAAACGGCCCCCATCTTCAACAAGCTGGGGTACGCGGGCACGTCGATGAGCGACCTGACAGCCGCCACCGGACTGACCAAGGGTGCCATCTACGGCAACTTCGAGAACAAGGAGGAAGTGGCGCTGGCCGCCTTCGACTACAACCTGGGGCTGGTGCAGGAAGGCCTGCGGGCCGGCCTCCACGGCGGCGCCACGGTGCGCGAGCAGCTGCTGGCCATGCCGCGCTTCTACCGCGAGGCCTACCCGCACTTCTGCCAGCAGGGTGGCTGCCCCATCCTGAACGCGGCCATCGAAACCGACGACGCGCCGCCCACGGCCCTGCGCCAGCGCGTGCAGGCCAGCCTGGCCCGTTGGCACCGGCACGTGGCGCGCCTCATCGAGCAGGGCCAGCAAACCGGCGAAATCCGCCCCGCGGCCGAGGCGGGCCGCTACGCCACGTTGTTCATTGCCCTCACCGAAGGCGGCATCATGGTGGCCAAAGCCACCGGCGACCCGGCTGCCCTTTACACCAGTCTGGCCCACATCGAGCAGCTGATCGAAACCGAGCTGGCAAGCAGCTAACCTTTTTTTGCCTGAAAATATACCATTTGGTATAAAATGCACACCAACCTTTTTCTCCCATGCCTGAGCTAAAACGCGTGGTCATTACGGGCGTCGGGGCGCTGACGCCCATCGGCAACACGGCTGTGGCCTTCGGCCAGGCCCTGCGCGCCGGCGTCAGCGGGGCCGGCCCCATCACCCGCTTCGACGCCACGAAGTTCAAGACCCGCTTTGCCTGCGAAATCAAGGGCTTCGAGCCGCTGGACTTCTTCGAGCGGACCGAGGCGCGCAAGTGCGACCCGTTCACCCAGTACGCCCTGGTGGCCGCCGACGAGGCCATCCGGCACGCCGGGCTGGATTTCGCGGGGCTGAACCGCAACCGCATCGGCGTCATCTGGGGCTCGGGCGTGGGCGGGCTGGGCACCTTGCAGGAGCAGCTGCTGGAGTTTGCCGCCGGTGATGGGACGCCGCGCTTTAACCCGTTTCTGGGCACCAAGATGCTGGTGAACATTGCCGCCGGGCTGATTTCCATCCGCCACGGGTTGCGCGGACTGAACTTCGCCGTGGTCTCGGCCTGCGCCACCTCCACCACGGCCCTGATCGAAGCCTTCAACTACCTGCGCTGGGGCCAGGCCGACGTGCTGATTGCGGGCGGCTCCGAAGCGGCCATCAACGCGGTGGGGGTGGGCAGCTACAACGCCCTGCGTGCCCTTTCCACCCGCAATGACGACCCCGTCACGGCCTCACGGCCCTTCGACGCGGCGCGCGACGGGTTCGTGGTGGGCGAGGGGGCCGGGGCCTTGGTGCTGGAAGAGTACGAGCACGCCCGGCGCCGCGGGGCCACCATTCTGGCCGAGGTAGTCGGCGGGGGCATGGCCGCCGATGCCTACCACCTTACCGGCACCCACCCCGAGGGCGAAGGCGCCACCCTCAGCATGCAGGCGGCCCTGGACGACGCCGGTTTGCACGCGGCCCAAATCGATTACCTGAACGCCCACGCCACTTCCACCGGCCTGGGCGACGCCTCCGAGCTGCGGGCCATTGCCCGGGTATTCGGACCCGCGCCGCACTTGCACATCAGCGCCACCAAGAGCATGACCGGGCACCTGCTGGGCGCGGCCGGGGCGGTGGAGGCCATTGCCTGCGTGCAGGCCGTGCAGCAGGACGTGGTGCCGCCCACCATCAACACCCAACAGGTCGACGCGGAGTTTGCCCACCTGCAGCTCACGCTCGGGCAGGCTGCCTACCGGCCGGTGGAATACGCCATGAGCAACTCCTTCGGCTTCGGCGGACACACGGCCACCCTCATTGTGCGCAAGTACGAAGACCAATAAAGACGACGTGGTTCCGGCTCGTCACGGCGGGCTGCCTGGCCTTCTGATTTCACCCCGGCTGCGGCCGGTATTTCCTTCACTTTTCTCACCGACAACGTCATGAAAACCACCAATCACACTGTGCTCATTACGGGCGGCGGCTCGGGTATCGGGCTGGCCATTGCGCGCCTGCTGAGCGAGCAGGGCAACCAGGTCATCATCACCGGCCGCAACGAGGCCAAGCTGCAGCAGGCCGCCGCCGCGTTGCCCGGTGTCACGCCCATTGCCTTTGACGTAAACGATGCTGCCGCCGTGGCGCAGCGCATCGAGGCCGAGTTTGGCGGGCTAAGCCTGCTCATCAACAATGCCGGGTACGCCGATGCCTACGAGCTGCTGCCCGGCGCCGGCGCGTACGCCATTGCCGAGGCCGAAATCCATACCAACTACCTGGCCATCGTGCGGCTGACCGAGGCGCTGCTGCCGGTGCTGACGCGCCAGCCCGAGGCGGCGGTGGTGAACGTGTCGAGCATCGTGGCGTTTGTGCCCTCGGCCGGCATTCCGACCTACGCGGCCAGCAAGGCGGCGCTGCATTCCTACACCCAGAGCCTGCGCCACACGCTGAGCCAGCACGCGCCCAACGTGAAAGTGTTCGATCTGATGCCGCCGTTGGTGGACACCGAGCTGTCGGCCGGTATCGGCGGGGCCAGCGGCATTGCGCCCCGGCAGGTGGCCGAGGAGCTGCTGACGGCCCTGGCGCAGGACACGTACGAAATCCACGTCGGGCAGACGGCCGGCCTCTACCAACTATTCCACGCCGACCCGGCCCAGGCCTTTGCCACGATGAACAGCAGCCTGCGCGCGGCGGAAGCGCACTAGGTAGCCGTTGGGCGGCCGAACGTGGGCAGCGGGCGGGCCGTAGCTGGTGCACCGACTCCGGCCGTGTTCCGCCCGCTGTTTTTCCGGACGGTTAGTAATGCGAATAATCTTCCACCATTTCCCAGGCAGCTGGATTATGGATTTCGTGGGAGTGGGGCCGCTTCAGAATCTTTGGGCCAAATCGGTACTGATAATACAGAATGATCAGGTCCTCGGTGAATTCCAGACGGTACTCGGTTTCCGTCGACTCCAGGCGGTACTCCGTAGCTGGCAGCAAGTCAATCTGCTCGCAGCACAGCTCCAGCCACAGCTGCAATCGGGTGGCGGTGCGGTTATAAAACTCAATGCCGATGATGGGCTTGGAAAACATAGCTGGCTGAAACTGCAAGATCCGGCGCCTAAAGTAGGGCTCGGGCCCTGAGCAGGGCTATTGCAGCAGCACTTCCACGTCGGCGCGGCGGAACTCCGGCGTCACTAGTAGCTGGGTGACTTTGCCGTTCTGCACGGTGCATTCGACGGTAGTCTGGTAGGGGGCGTGGAGCTTGAAGTGCACGTCCCAGGCGCGGGGCCAGGCGGGCAGCAGGAGGATTTTCCGGTCGTGGGTCTGCAGCAGCATTTCCTGCAGCCCGATCATGCCGGAGCCGCCCCAGTTGTGGTCGGGCGCCCAGTCGTAGCCGGGGCCCCAGAAGGCGGGGAAGCGGCGGCCGGAGTCCTGCAGCTTCTGCACCGTGAGGGCGGCGGCTTCGTCGGTGAGGCCGAGGCAGGCGGCGAAGATGTTGTGCTGCTTCCAGCCGACGTGGGAGCGGAATTTCTGCACGTCCGGGTCGAAGCGGTAGGTGTTCTGGGCCGTTTCCAGATCCGCCTTGCCGATACCGTACAGGCCCCAGGGAAACACTGGGTACAGCTGTGGGCTTTCCACGTTGTTGACCCGCTCCCAGCTTTTGGCAGGTGAAATCAGCCGGTGCCCGTCGATTTCGCGGAAGCTCAGGGCCGGAATGCGGCTGAGCATGGCCGTCCACGCCTTGCGCTGCTGCTCCGAGCCGACTTGCGGCGGCAAAGCCAGCAGGCGGGTCAGCACGGTGCGCAAGCCGGCTACCGTGGCGGTGGAGTTGTAGGCCATCTTGTACGTCTCGGCGCCCGAGCCGGGGTAGAGCACCAGGTGGCCTTCGCCGTCCAGGACTTTGGCGCCGCGCTGCCGGGCCAGCTGCTGGTAGTGCTGGTCGAAGAAGGTCAGGCAGCTTTCGATGAAGGGCAGGTAGGGCTGCACGTCCTGGGCCGCGTACTGCTCCGCGTCGAGCATCATCAGGCAGAATTCCAGCACGGTGTCCCACTCGTATTCCAGCCAGGCGTTGTACTCCAGGCCCCGGTCGAAGCTGGCGGGGCGTTTCCAGTTGTACTCGGCGGGGTTGGGCAGACCGAAGTTTTCGAGCTGCTCGGTAAAGCAGGCGCCGGGGTGCTGCCAGTAGGTCTGGCTGCGCAGCTCGGCGTTTTTGAGGATGCGCAGGTAGAAGTCGAACTGCGGTTTGAGCAGCGCCGCGTCGCCGCTTTTCAGCAGGGGCCAGTACACCAGGCGCTGGTTCTGGGCCGTGTGCGTGCCGCCGCCCCAGTTGCGGAAGTCGGGCGTGAACCGGAGCGTGGAGTCGGTCAGGGCCGGGTCGTAGGTGAACAGGCCGCCGTTGAACTTGGTCGGATACGCGCCGAAAGCGTTGCAGCCGAGCATATAGCGCATCAGCTGGTAATTGCGGCCGGCCTGCCACTCGGGCCGGTTTTCGGCGGCTTGCGTGGGCTGGACGTGGATGAAGCTGCGCTGCCAGAACGCCCGCCACCAGGCCAGCGTCTGCTGCCGGGCGGCTTTGGGGTTCTGGCGGGCGGCTTTGAGCGTCTGCTGCAGCTCCTGCTGCCACTGCTGCAGGCTGGGCGTGTAGCTGGTATGCAGGGCCAGGGTAAGGGCGTGGCGACGGGCGGCGCGGCGGCTTTTCAGCGCGTAGCCGCGGTAGGGCGTGCGTTGGTACTGGCCATCGGTGGTGCCGGCCGGCTGCATGTCCTGGCCCGTCAGCGCGCCGCCGAAAACCAGGTTCTGCAGCGGGTTGTAGAGCTGCGGCTTCACCGCGTCGAGGCCCTGCTGGCGCACGGTCACGTCGAATACCGTTTCGGGGCGGTTCTGGTGGACGAACTCGACCGCGTCGCCCCGGAAGCTAAGGCTGTCGTGGCGGGTTTTGACCTCGCCCTGCGGCGCCCATTTGTAGGAGTTCTGGTTGTTTTCCTTGCCCTTCAGGATGCGGTCCTGGTGCCGCCAGCTTTCGTAGCGGGCCTCGGCCTGCAGCGGCTGGTTGCTGCTCACCTCGACGTGGACGACCGGCCGGAATACGTCGACCCAGATATGGACCTGGGCGGTAGTGTTGCCGTTGGTGCCGGTCAGCGTCACGTCGCCCTGCGGCAGGTTCAGCGTCTGCTGAAAGCTGCCTTGCTCAAACGGGTTCGGGGTGAGGCGCAGGCGGACGCGGCCGAGCTTGAGCAGGCTGTTGTTTTCGTCGAAGGTGCCGCTGCGGGCGGCGAAGAACAGCACGTCCCCGGCTTCGCTCCACACGTTCAGGCCCAGGTCGCCGCCACCGCAGGGCATGGATTCGGCGCTGTTGCGGCTCGGGCTGGTCCAGGTGATGTTGTTGGTGGGCAGTTCGGGGCTCTGGGCGGCGGCCGGGAGGCAGGGGAGTAGCAGCAGGATTGCCCAGGTGCTTTTAGCCCGCCGAGGGCGCAGAAGATTGACGCAGAGGACGCAGAAGCTCAGCGCCTGCAGCGGAAAACCTCCGCGCCCTCGGCGGGCCAAAAAGTCAGCACGAATCCTCATTATTGCGCCCAGTCATCCGTGCGAAACGACGACACCGGCAAGCCTTCGGTGCTGAACAAGGTGGCGCGGGTGAAGTCCTGAAAGGCGTAGCGCACCGCTACCGGCTGCTTCACCGCCTCGGCCGACACCTTCACTACGCTGCCGTCGATGCTGGCTTTGGCGGGAAACCACTTCTGGTCGGCGCCGGCCACCTCGAAGCCCGTCAGCGCCTCGCCGAAGCTGGTCATGCCGTTGGGCGCGTCGCGGAACTTGACCACGGCCGTGCCCTCCTTGATTTCCAGCGACTCATACGCCGGACTCACCGCCCCGAAGCCCTTCCGGCCGTAGGTTTTCTGCAGGGCCAGCAACGCCAGCCGCTGCCCGCCGGGCTCCTTGCGCATCGGGTGGATGCTGGCTTCCTCGCCCACGTCGAGCAGCACGGCCATGGCGGCGTTGGGAATCTGGCTTTCCGCTTTGCGCTGGGCGTCACGAATCAAGGCGGAGTTGAACTTGCCGCCCTTGTTGTAGGGCGGCAGTTGGGTGTAGTTGTAGGGCGCAATCTGGGCGTAGTAGAACGGAAACTCGCCCTGCGCCCACTCCGCGCGCCACTGCTTCACCAGGGCCTGCAGCCGGGCCGGGTACTCGTCGGGGTGCTCGTAGTTCGACTCGCCCTGGTACCACAGGGCCCCGCGGATGCCGTAGCCGACGACCGGGTGCAGCATCCCGTTGTAGAGCGTGGTGGGCGTGCGGTTCACCACCTTGATGGAGTCGGTCCGGGGAGGAATCGGCACGCCCGCGAATTGCCGCAGGGTTTCCTCGCTCAGCCACGCCTCAATGGTGGAGCCCCCGTAGCTGCAGTTGATCAGGCCCACCGGCACGTGCAGCTGCTCCTGCAAGAGCCGCCCGAAGTAGTAGGCCGTGGCGCTGAAATTGGCTACTGCCTCCGGCTCGGCCACCTTCCAGCTGAAGGGCTTGCTGTTGTCCTTGGGCGCGGTGCGCGAGTTGCGCGGCACGTTATAGAGGCGGATGTTCGGGTTGGCCGAACGCAGAATGGCCTCGTTGGAGCCCAGAACCGGCTGCCCTTTGAAGCCCTTCATCGGCATTTCCATGTTCGACTGCCCCCCGCAGAGCCACACCTCGCCCACCAGCACGTTCTGCAGGGTCACCGGCTTGTCGTCGCCGCTGATGGCCAGGGTATAAGGCCCGCCGGCGGCCGGGGTTTTTACCTTCAGCTTCCAGCGCCCCTTGTCGTCGGCCTGGGCCTGGTATTTCTGCTTGGCCCAGGAAGGCGCCACGGTGATTTTGCTGCCCGGTTTGGCCCAGCCCCAGACGGCGCACTCGGCCTGCTGCTGGAAAATCATGTTGTCGGTGAAGATGGAGGGCAGGCGCAGCTCGGCCCGCAGCAGCAGCGGGGCCAGGAGCAGGGCGGCGGAAAGCAGAAGGGGCTTAGTATTCATGCCAAACGGATGGCGGAAAATGAGTTCAGGTAGGGGCTGTCATCCTGAGCCAAAGGCGAAGGACCTTCCTCACAACCTGCACAGACGATAAAGTCCAAGCTTCGACGTGCTGATGGCTGGACGTTGGCGGCTGCGCTTTTCAGTTAGTGCAGGGTTCGGGGAAGGTCCTTCGCTTTGCTCAGGATGACAGATGAAAAGCAAGGTTTACCGGCTCACCGGAATCCACACCTCCATGTCGGCGTGGCCGCGGTTGCCCCAGGCGTAGTAGGGCACCAGCGTCAGCGGCACGGGGGTGGGCTTGCGGGCCGATACCGGGCGGTAGAGCTGCCCGCCCTGCCACTGCGGCCCGGCGGCCAGCAGGCCCTGGCCGGTCAGGCTCATCACCCGGCTGCCCGCTATGGTCAGGGGCGTGGGCGTGAGCTGGGCGTCGGCTGGGATGGTGAGGGCCGACAGCGGCTGACCCGCCGGGAAGTCCCTGGTTTCGAGGCAGTACACGATGGGGCCGCGCTTCACGGCCACCTGGTTGCGGGTTTCCTCCACCAGCGGGTTGGCCTCCACCAGCTGTGCGGGCATGGGCAAGGTCAGCTCCACCTTGTCGCCGGCTTTCCACGGGCGGTTTACTTCGGCGTAGCTGCCCGGCGTCAGCGCCACCGTCTGGGCTTTGCCGTTGATGAGCACCTTGGCGCCTTCGGCCCAGGCCGGCACGCGCAGAAACACGGAAAACGCCGCCTTGGGCGCCTGCTGCACCGTCAGCTGCACCGCGCCGTCCCAGGGGTAATTGGTGGTTTGCCGCAGCTTCACGGCCGCGCCGCTCTTGAGCTTGGTCGTCAGGTCGTTGGCGCCGTACAGGTTCAGCCACAGGCCCCGGTCCGACACACTGTAGGCGTAGTTGCCCACTTCGGCCACGGTGCGCACCACGTTGGGCGGGCAGCAGTTGGAGAGGCTGATGTAGTCGACGCGGTCCTTGCTCCAGCGCTGGTGAAAGGGCAGGGCGTCGGAGTAGGCCAGGGGGTTGGTGTAGAGGAACTTCTTGCCGTCGAGGCTGATGCCGGAGAGGACGCTGTTGTAGAGGGCCGTTTCCATGACGTCGGCGTACTTGGCCTCGCCGGTGAGCTGCAGCATGCGCCAGTTCCAGAGCACGTTGCCGATGTTGGCGCAGGTTTCGCCGTGGGCCGTGTGGTTGGGCAGCTGGTAGTCGCGGCCGTAGGCCTGGTGGATTTTCTGCACCGTATCGGGCTTGTAGGCCGTGCCGTCGGGCGAGACGCCGTCGTACAGCGCCCCGCAGGCCCCGGTCACGTACATCTTGCGGCTGGTCACGTCGTCCCACATCCGGTTCAGCGTGGTCAGCAGCGTGGCGTCGCCGGTTTCGGCGTACACGTCGGCCACCCCGGCGAAGAGGTAGTTGGCGCGTACGGCGTGGCCGCCGGCCTTCTGCATCTGCCGGAAGGGCAGGCGGTCCTGATTGTCGTCGGTGCCGATGTCGGCGGCCAGCCCGCGGATGTCAATCAGCTTTTGGGCCAGCTCCAGGTAGCGCGGGTCCTTGGTGGTGCGGTACATTTCTACCACGCCCATGTAGTGCGAGGGGCAGATGGCGTTGCGGGCCAGCTCGGGCGAGGAGCGTTTGTAAAAGGCGTAGAGGTAATCGGTAGCCTTGCGGGCCAAATCCAGCATCGAGGTCTTGCCGGTGGCGCGGTAGTGCACGCAGGCGGCCGTCATCAGGTGGCCCAGGTTGTAGCTCTCGAAGTTCAGCCGGTCCTGAAACGCGGTGCTCTTGCCCGTATTGATGGCCGCAATGGTGGCCTGGGTGTTCAGGTAGCCGTCGGGCCGCTGGCACTTGGCAATGACCTGGATGGCCTCGTCCATCATCTGGTCGAGCTTCGGGTCCTTGGTCTGGGCGTACGTGGCCGCTACCGATTCCATGAGCTTGTAAAAGTCGCCGTCGTGGAAGGAGGGGCCCATGTGCGTGCCTTTCTCCAGCCCGGCCGCAATTTCAAAGTTGCGGAAGGCGTGGTTGCGCACCGGGTCGTGGTACAAGGCCCACATGGTCGGAATCATCGATTCGCGGCAGACCTGAAACCGTTCCCCCCAGAAGCCCTGCGGCTGCCACTGCACGCTGCCCAGGTCCACATTGCTGAGCTTGGCGTGCTTGCTGGCGGAGGTATTGACGAGGCCCTTGTCCTGGGCCGCCACCGGGCGGGCGGCCACGGCCAGGCCGGTGAGCAGGGCGGCGGTGAGGAGTTTATGGGTGGGGAAATTCATGGATTCGGAAGCTGTAAAAGGCCGTCATGCAGAGCGCAGCGAAGCATCTCGCGTGCTGATGGCAGAGGGTAAAATCAACGAAAAGACTACTATCCGGCGAGATGCTTCGCTGCGCTCTGCATGACGTTCTATTTGGAGTTCGGTTCAGTAGCCGTGCTGACAACCACCGGCCCGAGCAGCCCCGCCGGCAGCAGCGGCCGGGTAGCGGCAGGTGCGGGCGCCGTGGTCAGGCTGGTGCGGCGCTGCTCCGGGGGCAAGGCCGCGTCGCCGATGAGGCGGTTGGCCCAGGTGTTGGTCACGCGGATGCGCAGCTGATTGTCGCCCTTGCGCACGGCGTCGGTGATGTCGAGGCGATAGGGGGCGGTCCAGGCCGTGCCGACGGGCTGGCCGTTCAGCTCCACTTCGGCCAGGTTATTTACCTGCCCGAGTTCGAGGTACACGCGCTGGTCGGGCCGTTTCTTGGCCTTCCAGCGGAAGGACTGCCGGTAGTCGGCGGTGCCGGAGTAGTGGCGGATGGCCGCGTCCGGGTGCTGGCTCCAGTCGGTGAGCTGCACAAACGCCACGGGCTGGGCCGGACCGCCGGCTTTCGGGTCGAACTGCACCTGCCAGGGGCCGCTGAGCGGCTGGGCGGGCGTGGTCGTCAGCCAGTTCGGACCGTTGTGGGCGCTGGTCTGCGAAGTCGGCTGGCGCAGCACCACGAACACCGAGCCGCTGGGCTCCAGGCGCAGCGGCAGCCGGGTGCGGCCGTTTTCCGTCTGCCAGTCCTGCGCGGGCCGGATTTCGCCCGTCACCGCGTCCCACAGCTCCGGCTGCCGCCCGGCCACGCGCAGCGACAGGTCGATGGTCTGCACCGAGTCGAGCTGGTTGGCAATGAAGTAGATATCGAACTGCTCGGCCGTGCGGTGCGTCCAGGCCAGGCCGCGGGCGCGCTGCCCGTTGGCGTAGTTGGCCGTTACGTCGCGGGCCAGGCCCAGCGGCTCGAAGGAGTCGGCGGCGTAGGGGCCGCGCAGCACCCGCCCGGAGCCGGCCGGCGCGGGCAGCCCGGTGGCGGCGGCGGTAGCCTGGGCGGCACCCGCCGCGTAGAGCTGGGCCGTGAGCTGCTGCACCTGCTGGTCGGCCTGCGGATAGCCGCGCAGCTCGGGGCTGCGGCCGGGCTGCCGGCCAAGCAGCACAGTGGCGCCGGCCTGGGCCAGCTCCCGCAGCTTCCGGGCCACGGCGGGCGTCATGGAGGTGCTGTCGGGCCAGAGCGAGGTGGCGCCGGGCACCACCAGCAGACCGTAGCTGGCCCCGCCCGGCAGCTCGATGCGGCCGTCGCGCACCCGGGCCAGGCGCAGCAGCGCGTCGGGGTTAAACGAGTCGTAGGCGTAGCCGTGCAGCGGGTCGACCAGCATGTCGGCGGTGAAGCTATTGGCCGTGGCCGATACCTTTTCGGGCAGCTCGCGCATCGGGGAGCCCGCGTTGGCCAGTCGCTTTTTCTCGCTCTGCACCTTCGCCGCGCCCACGATGCCGGGCAGCGTGCGGGTCAGGCGCTCGGGCAGCAGGGCGCGGCGCGGGGTTTCCTCGCCGTTGAACACCGCCACGTCGACCATCGGGCGGCCGAGCTGCAGCAGCGCCTGGCAGCGGCGTGCGTAGTCGACCCAGGCGCGGCCGGGGCGCCACCAGGTCTGGTCGCGCTGGAAGTACAGGCCCACGCCGTTGAGCGTCATGCCCGGCTGCCGGTCCAGCCAGGGATTGTGGGCGAAAACGTGGTACACCAGCCGGTTGACGCCCAGGGCGTAGTTGCGGTCCTGCACCGCTTTGAGCATGGCCGGGTGTTCGTCCCAGGCCATTTTCAGCTCGGTAAAGGCTTCGGCCTGCACGATGTTCTTGCCGTAGATATGCGCGCCCGAAATGGCGTCGAGCATGTCGTTGGGCTTGTCGTGGGTGGGGCTGCGCAGCCAGAATTCGCCCATCGGCGCGTCGGCGTACTGGTAGTGCAGCAGCCCGTCGCTGACCATCGTGGGCGCCACCGCCTCGGCCGAAATAGTGACGCCCTTGGCCCGGGCCTCGGCGGCCAGGGTGGCGTAGAACTTGTCGCCGATCAGCTCGGCAATGGTCTGGCGCAAATCGAACAGCACCCGCTCCGACACCTCGGCGCTCTGCAGGGGCACGCCGGCCAGCACCGGCAGGTAGGGCAGCAAATCGTAGCCGCGGCGCTGCCGGAACTCGGCGGCGAAGTTCGCGGACCAGTTCTGGGAGCCGCACTCCCAGCTGTCGATGTGCAGGGTTTTGAGCACCCGCCCGGCCAGCTCCGGCCCGCCCTGGCGCAGCGCTTCGCCAAACCAGCTGTCGAACTGCAGCTTCACGGCCGCGGGGTTGAACTTGTCGCACTCCAGGCCCAGGGCCCCGCCGCCGGTGTAGTTGGTGTAGCCGGTGGCGGTGTGGCCCACGCGCAGAATGGTCCAGCGCCCGGCCGGGGGCGTCCAGTTCAGGCGGCCGTCGGCGCCGAGTTTATCGGTGAGGTTGAGCACCTTTTCCAGCGGCACGCACAAGGAATCGGGCAGCTCCCGGGCAGTGCTGCGCGGACTCACGCGCCAGACTTCGCCGTTTTTGCCCTCGTACTGGTTGATGCGCGCTTCCGCTGACAGCCGGATTTCCGACACTTTCAGGGAGGGTTTCCACTTGGCCGCGTCCAGGTCTTCGCCGCCCGGCTCGGAGCCGGCGGGGTCGTAGCGGAAGCGGAAAAAGCGGGCCGTGGTGGTCGGCAGCGCGTGGGTGACGGCGCTGCTGTCCTGCCAGCCGCTGCGCGGCGGCGTCAGGCGCGTGACCGGCCAGAAGGTCTGCCCGTCCTGGCTGGCCTCCACGATGAGCCGGTTGGCCTGGTAGTTATAGCCGTTGGAGCGGATACGCAGGCTGCGGGCGGTAAACGGCTTGTCGAAAGCATATTGCACCCAGCCCGGCTCAGTGAGCTTGAAGCCGTCCTTGTTGCCGGCCACGGTCAGCCGCTCGGGCTTGCCCTCGGCGGCGCTGCTGGTCACGGTGGGCCTGGTCGTGTACGTCGAAACCCCGCCGCCGGTGGGCGTGGGGTAAGCATACACGGCAATGTCGCGGTAGTAGCCTTTCACCGCCGCCGGCTGGGGCAGCTGAATGGTTTGCTTGCGGCCGCCGCTGATGCGCGTTTCGCTGGAAACCACCTTCTGCATGGCCAGCTCGGGCGTAATCCAGGGCCCACCGGCCAGGGCGAATCCGTCGCTCACGTGCATGGCCAGCTTTAGGCCGAGGCGGTCGGCCTCGGTCATGGCATGGCGCACCATCTGCCACCAGCGCGGCGAGAGCTGCTGGGCCGGCGGGTCGATGAGCGGCTTGTCGCCCGCGCCGCGAATGGGCATCAGAAACGCCCCGCCGATGCCGGCTTGCTGCATGGCTTCCAGGTCGGCGGTGAGACCCTCGGGCGTCACCGCCGCGTTCATCCAGTACCAGATAACCCAGGGCCGGGCCGCTTCGGGCGGGTTCTGGAAGGCGGCCTGCAGGTCCTTCGCGGTAGTGGCCGCAGTGGCCGGCGCCGACTGTGCCCAGACTGACGCCGACGGCAGCCAGCTCAGGGCGGGCAGCGTCAGGAGCAGTAGGGACAGGGGAAGGTTGCGCCGGTTTTGCATGGTTTTATGTGCGTTTCGCTAGCACGTCATGCTGAGCAAAGTCGAAGCATCTCTACCGCTTCGTTGAATAAGAAATTACTATCAGTAGAGATGCTTGCCTACGGCGACCTTCGGTTCGACTGCGCGGACACCAGATCAAGCATGACGGCCTGATTTAACTTCGACTGGCTTACACCAGCTTCTTGTTGATGCGGTAGCCGTACTGGCCGAAGAGCAGAATCACCAGGAAGCAGCCCAGCGGGATGAGGTAGCCGATCTGGATATTGTCGCCGCGCATATCGATGAGCGTGCCCATGAGGTAGGGCAGGATGGCCCCGCCCACGATGGACATGACCAGCCAGGACGAGCCGGGCTTGGTGTCGTCGCCGAGGCCGGCAATGCCCAGGGCGAAGATGGTGGGGAACATGATGCTCATGAAGAAGCCGATGCCGCCCAGCGCGTAGATGACGTAGGCCCCGTCGCCGAACACGGCCACCGCGCACAAGGCCACGGCCACCACGGCGTAAATCGACAAGAGCCGCTGCGAGGCCACGTACTTCAGCAGGGCCGTGCCGGCGAAGCGCCCGATCATAAACAGCAGCCCGTACACGGCCAGGTAGTAGCCGGCCGTCTTCTCATCGACGCCGGCGCCCTGCTTGGCCATGCGGATAAAGAAGCTCGTCACGCAGACCTGCGCCCCGACGTAGAAAAACTGCGCCACCACGGCCCAGGTCAGGTGCCGGTGCTTCAGCACGGCGAAGAAGCCGCCGCCCTGGGAGGGTTCGGCTTCGGCGGCTTTTACTTCGGGCAGCTTGCTGAAAAAGAACAGCACCGCCACGGCCACCAGCACCGCGCCCAGCACCAGGTAGGGCAGCTTCACGGCGGCGGCTTCGTGGTTGAGGTAGGCAATGCGCTCGGCCGTGGGCATGGCCGCCAGCTGGGCCTTGCTGTACTCCGTGCCCGAAAGAATCATGTTGGCGCCGATAATCGGGGCCACGAACACGGCCAGGCCGTTGAACGAAGCCGCCAGGTTCAGCCGGCTGGTGCTGCCCTCGGGCGGCCCGAGCACGGCGGCGTAGGGGTTAGCGGCGGTTTCCAGCGTGGTCAGCCCGCAGCCGATGATGAACAGCGCGGTCAGGAACATGCCGTAGGAGCGGGCATCGGCGGCCGGGATGAACAGGAACGCCCCGCCCGCAAAAGCCAGCAAACCCAGGATGATGGTCGTTTTGTAGCCCAGGCGCTTGAGCAGCATCCCAGCCGGAATAGCCATCAGGAAGTAGGCCAGAAACACGGCCGTGTCCACCAGCGTTGACTGCCGGTTATTCAGCTGGCAGGCCTTCTGCAGGTGCGGAATCAGGATGGAATCCAGGCTGTGCGCCATGCCCCAGAGGAAGAAAACGCCCACCACCAGGATGAACGGGAGCAGGTAGGCGCGGGCGCTGGTGGGGCTGCCGGTGACTACCGGCGGCGGGGTGGGAGCGGGGGCAAGGGCCATCGGGCGGAGCGGGTTTGGGTGGGGTAGATGTTGGTCGTCATGCTGAGCCTGCCGAAGCATCTCTACCGCTTCGGTGGATACTACCTGACGAAGCGGTAGAGATGCTTCGGCAGGCTCAGCATGACCGTTTTGGAATGCTAAGGCCGCAGCTTCACCACCAGCAGATGGTCGCAGGCCAGCACCACTTCGCCAAGCTCGTTGAAGATTTCCACGTGCTCGGTCACCTGGCCGTAGCCCGGCTTCTTGCCCGCGGTTTTCTCCGAAATCGTGACTTCCGAGCGGATGGTGTTGCCGATGAACACGGGCTTGATGAAGCGCAGCCGGTCGTAGCCCTTGGAAAAGGCTTCGGGGTTGATTTCCGAGGCCGTCAGCCCGATGCCGATGCTGAACACCATCGTGCCGTGGGCAATGCGCTGGCCGAAGGGCTGCGTCTTGCACCACTCCGCGTCGAGGTGGTGGGGGAAAAAGTCGCCCGTGTGCCCGGCGTGGACCACGAAGTCGGTTTCGGTGAGCGTGCGGCCCAGCGTCACGCGCTTGTCGCCGAGGGTGTAGTCTTCGAAGAAGCTGGATTTGAAGTACATAGGAGGTTGAGCCTGGCCCCGGCCACCATTCCCGGGCAGAGGCAAGGTCGGGTAGCCGCCGTGCGTTCAGGTGTCGCACCGGCGTTGGCTACCGACCTGTTCGTCGTTGTTCCGGGGTGTTCGGGAATGTATTGAGCGGGTAAGATGCGGTAGTAAAGCCGGGCAAGTCTCCTGCTCTCTACCGCTTTTCGCTGGTAATTGCCGCAGAGGCGGAATTAGCTGCGCCAGGGGCGCCGGGCTTCCCGTCACTCGAGGCATAAGCCGCTTCCACCACGGCCATGGTCTTGATGACGTCCTCCACGCTGGTGGGCAAGACGTCGATTTCGCCGTTTTTGAACTGCATCAGGCTGCCCATGGTGCCCATAAAGGCATCCGGAAACCACGAGCCCTCCAGCGCCACGGTGTGCCAGGTCGGGGCTTCACCCTCGCGCAGCAGGCAGTACTCGAACTGGTCGGGCACGCCGTGGGGGTAGTCCATGAGTAGGCCCATGCGGGTTTTGATGGCGCCCTTGGTGCCTTCCCACTTGATGAAGCTTTCCTGGTTATGCGGCCCGAAGGAGTGGTCGTGGTTGGTGTTGATGACCGCGTGCAGCGTGTCGCCGTAATCAAACAGGATGGTGGACCGCGACGAGGACAGGGCCTTGGCCGGGTGCCGGAGCGTCTTGGCCATGACGCGGCTGGGCTCGCCCAGAAAAGAGCGGATCAGGTCGATGTAGTGGATGCTGTGGTACTGGATTTCCAGGCGCGGGTGCACCATCACGTGCGGAAACAGCTCCCAGGGCGTCTCCAAGGTCACGCGCACTTCCATATCGTACAGCTCACCGATGAGGCCCTGGGCCAGCATGTGGCGGGCGGCGGCCACGTAGGGGGCGAAGCGCAGCTGGCAGTTGATAGCGGCCACCAGGCGCTTGCGGCGGCAGACCTCCAGGATTTCCTGGCTTTGCCAGAAATAGTCGCCCATGGGTTTCTGAATGAGCACCCCGGCGCCGTCGGGCAGCTGCTCCAGCGTGGCCACGAACTGCTCGGGCATGATGGTCACGTCGTACACCGCGTCGGCGGGGGCGTGGGCCACGGCTTCGGCTACCGAGTCGTAGACGTGCGGGATGTTCCACTCGGCGGCCAGCTTTTCGGCCCGGGCGCGGGTGCGGTTGGTGATGCCCACGACCTCGAAACCGGCCTTGCGGTAGGCCGGCAAATGGGCGTCGCCCACGATGCCGCCGGCGCCGATGATGACGATGGGCAATGGGCGGGCGGGCCGCTGGGGCTGGTAGGGAATCGGGGTGCCGGCTATGCTAAACATGATCCAGAGCTTTTTCCAGGGCGTTGATTTTGAGTTGGCCGGCCGCCAGCAGCCCGGCTACCGGCTCATCGGTATTAATAGCCCGCAGCACCACCTCGTCGATGACGTGGGCCAGCTGCGCCCAGTTGGCCTTGGCGGGCAGCGTTTCGGCCTGCTCGTGCAGCGCGGCCAGCTTGTGGTAGTAGGGTACCTGGGCGTTAATGTCGGCGTCGTGCCAGGTCGAGAGCCGGCAGCCGATACCGCCTTCCAGCGTCAGGCGCTTGTCGTTTTCCTCACTGAGGGCGAAGCGGATAAAGTCGTAGGCCACGTCCTGATGCCGGCTGCCGGAGCCGATGCCATAGAGCCAGTATACGTTCAGCGAAGCGGAGCGTCCCTGCGGTCCTGCGCCGCGCGGCACGACGGTAATGTCGACCTGGCCGCGCACCGGGCAGGCCTCGTCCACCTCGCACACGGCCGCGAAGCCAAACCAGTTGATCATCAAGGCCGCCTCGCCCCGGGCAAAGGCCTGCCCCGCCCGCACCGACTCGTACTGCATGGACTGCGGGTGAATGGCCGCCGGGTCGCGCAGCAGCTGGCGGTAGAAGCTCAGGCCCGCCCGCGCCGCTTCGGAGTCAATCTGCACCCGGCCCTGCTCGTCGAGCAGCCGGCCGCCGCGCGTCCAGAGCTGCAGGCAGAAGTCGAAGACGGTGTTGTGCCCGTCGGGGTAGCCGGCGGCCACGAAGCCGTACAGCTTCTGCTCCGGGCGGTGGAAAAAGCGGGCCACTTCCTGCAGCTCCGTCCAGGTAGTCGGCGGCTGCAAGGGGCGGCCGTATTGCTGCTGGAAGGCGGCCTGTTCGGCAGGGCTGTCGAACAGGTCCCGGCGGTAAATCAGGCATTCCGGGCCGTCGTGGAAGGGCAGGCCCAGCGTCGTCAGGCCGTAGTCCTGCATCCCCAGCAACGAGGGGCTCCAGCCCTGCGGAAAGTCGGCCGGTGAGTTTTGCCCGATGAGCGGCGCGAGGTCGAGCAGGGCGCCGGCGGCCTGAGCTTCGGGCAGCCAATCGGTGTTGATGTGGGCCACGTCCCAAGCACCGGTTTCGAGGCCCTTATCGGTCAGCAGGCTCTGGTGCAGCGGGTGCAGGTCCATAGCCACGAACTCAGCGGGCAAGGTGCATCCGGAAAGCGCGCAGTAGGCCGCCCAGAGCTTCTGCATGTGGGCTTCGAAGGGCGCGAACTTGCGCACCGCCACGCGGAAGGGCTGTTGCTCAGGCATCTTGGCGGACGTTGCTGGTCATAAATTCCTGCTGCAGGCGGGCATTGTCCTGGCCCAGCTGGGGCGAGCCGACGGGCGAAGTCAGCCGCTCCCCGTCAAGGCGGATGGGGCAGCGGGTGGTCTGGTACTGGTAGCCATCGGTCATGTGCACGGTCTGCGTCATGTCGAGGCCGCGGAAGCCTTCGTGCTGCAGCAGCTTATCCCAGGTCAGTACATTGGCGCACCAGATGTCGGCCGGCTCCAGCACGGCCAGCCAGGCTTCGGTCGTGTTGGTGCGCAGGTGCTGGGCCAGCGTGGCCTTGATTTCGTCGCGCTGCTCGAAGGCTTGTTTCGGGTCGGGGTACGCCAGCAGCGCGGGGCAGCCAAGCAATTCGCCCAGCTTCGGAATCGAGCCCATAGCCAGGGCGAGGTAGCCGTTCTGCGTCTGGTAGATGCCGTAGGGCGCGCCGAGGTAGGCATGGGCGCTGTTGTGGCGGGTGCGCTGGGGCAGCTGCCCGCCGTCGTTGAAGAAGGTGGTCAGCGTCTCGAACTGGAAGTCGATGGCCGATTCGAGCATGCTCACCTGCACCAAACCTCCCTCGCCGCGCAGGCTGCGCCGCACCAGGCAGGCCATCAGCCCCTGCGCCAAATGCGCTCCGGCCAGCATATCCACAATGGACAGGCCCATGGGCACCGGGCCGCTGCCCTCGTTGCCGCTCAGCCAGGTCAGGCCCGAGACGGACTGCAGCAGCAAGTCCTGACCGGGCTTGTCGCGCCAGGGGCCGTCGGGGCCGTAGCCCGATATTTCGCCGTAAACGACGCTGGGATTTTGCGCCCGCACGCTGGCGTAGTCGAAGCCCAGGCGCTCCATCACGCCGGGGCGGTAGTTGTGCATCACTACGTCGGCGCGGCGCACCAGTTCCCAGACCTGGGCGCGGTCGGCTTCGCTTTTGAGGTCGGCGGCGAAGCTTTCTTTGTTGCGGTTGATGGCGTGAAACACCGACGACTCCCCGTTCATGATGACGTTGGAGGTGTACAGGTGGCGGCAGATGTCGCCGGTTTCGGGCCGCTCGATCTTGATGACCCGCGCCCCGAAATCGGCCAGGCGCAGGCCCGCCGAGGGGCCGGAGAGGAACTGGCTGAAATCAACCACTAAATAGTCTTCGAGCGGCTTCATGGGCAATACTTGCTTTAGAACGTTCTGACGTGGCGCCTCACCCCCCGGCCCCCTCTCCGAAAAGGAGAGGGGGAGCCAGACGACTTGGGTTCGGGGCGGAAGACACGAAGTTTCTTGTCGGTGACTGGATTTAGTGGTTAGCTAGCTGAAATTCCCGGTCGATTTCGGCCGTGTGCTGGCCGGGGCGCGGGGCGGCCTGGGGTGAGTACAGCTTCCGGCCGTCGATGCGGATGGGGCAGCGGGTGGTGGTGAGCTGCTGGCCATCGGGCAGCGTCACGTGCTGCTGCATGCCCAGAGCCTGAAAGCCGGGGCTGCTGGTGGCCTGCTGGTAGTTCAGCACCTCGGCGCACCAGATGCCCAGCGGCTCCAGTGTGGCCAGCCACTCCTGCGTGGGCTTTGCGCGCAGGGCGGCGGTTAGGCGTTCGGCAATGTCGTCGCGGAACTCAAACCAGGAAGCCGGCTCCGGATAGGCGTCGAGGATGCCGCAGCCGAGCGTCGCGTCGAGCTGGGGCAGGTTGCCCATGGCCAGGGCCAGGTAGCCGTTCTGGGTGGGGTAGATGCCGTAGGGCGCGCTGAGGTAGGGGTGGGCGGTGCCGCGCACGGCCCCGCGCCGGGGCAGCTGCCCGCCGTCGTTGAAGTGGGTGGTCAGCAGCTCAAACTGCATGTCCAGCACCGATTCCAGCAGGCTGGCTTCCACCAGCACGCTCCGGCCGGTCTTGCCGCGCTTTAGCAGGCCGGCCAGCAGCCCCTGGGCAAAGTGCGAGCCGCAGATAATATCGGCCACGGCAATACCGAAGGGCGTAGGGCCATCCTCCCGGGTGCCGCTCAGCCACGTCAGCCCCGACATCGACTGCACCAGCAGATCCTGCCCCGGCTTGGTGGCCCAGGGGCCGGTCGGGCCGTAGCCCGTCACCACGCCGTAGACGATGCGCGGGTTCAGGGCGCGCACGGAGTCGTAATCGAGGCCGATTTTCTCCATGATGCCCGGCCGGAAGTTGTGGGTCAACACGTCGGCCCGGGCCAGCAGCTGCTTCACGCGGGCCAGGTCCTCGGGGTTTTTCAGGTCGGCCGCGTAGGATTCCTTGTGGCGGTTGATGGTGTGAAACACCAGGCTGGAGCCGTCGACGAACAGGTTTTTGATGGCAATCTGCCGGCCGGCCTCGCCCGCGCCCGGCCGCTCAATTTTGATGACGCGCGCGCCGAGGTCGGCCAGGCGCAGGCCCGCCGAGGGCGCGGCCAGAAACTGGCTGAACTCGATGACGAGCAGACCTTCCAGGGGAAGTGACATGGATTTGGTTGATCGTGTCATGCTGAGCTTGTCGAAGCATCTCTACCGCTTCGTTGAAGTGTGTCTGACGAAGCGGTAGAGATGCTTCGACAAGCTCAGCATGACGTTCCTTTAGGTCGTTCTACTTAGCGTTGCGCAGCAGCTTCGGTGACTTGGGCTTCGGCCGCCTGCATCTGCCGTGACTCGCGGTAAAGCTGATTCAGCTGTTGCAGCAACGCCCGCTCGTCGCCGCCGTGCATCAGGTACTGGCGCACCGGCTCGCCGGCGTGGTCCTGGAAAAACATGTGGCCGTGGTAGCGCGGGCGCAGGAAGGCGCGCTGCAGCGTGGGCAGGGTGGCACGGAAGTAGTCGTGGCTCTGCTGATTCGTATGCGCGTCCTGCCAGGCGGCGAGGTGGCCGGGCTGGCCCCCGTTGTCGAAGTACAGCGTCTGCTGGCAGCCGGGCGAGGCCACGAACTCAGCGTAGGCAGCGGCCACGTCGACGTGCTGACACTTCGCGGAAATAGCCAGGCCGGTGCCGCCGAGGGTGCTGCGCATGGGCGTGCCGCCGGGCTGCAGGCTTACCAGGTCGTGGAAGTGCAGCAGCTGGCGGGCGTAGCCGCGCCGGGCGTAGTTCGAGTAGCCGTAGGCGAAGGGGCAGTAGGCCAGGGAGTCGGTCTGCGTCATGGCCTCGTACACCTGGATGGGGTTGCGCTGGAAGCAGGCCGCATCGACCTTGCTGGCCAGCTCGCGGAACATCTGCAGCGCCTGTACGCCCACGGCTTCGCTCACCACTTCGTCCTCGCGCTGGCAGGGGTCTTCGCCCAGCGAGCAGCAGAACATGTAGAAGCTCATCAGCGTGTCGATGGGAATCAGCGCGAAGGCCACCAAGCCGCGGTCGGCCAGCTGCAGCAGCTCGTCAAACGTCTGCGGAACGGCTAAACCGTGCTTCGCCAGCAGATCGGGGCGGCTGGCGGCTACGGGCGTGGCCGCGTCGATGGGCAGGGCCCACTGGTGGCCGCTGAAGCTGTAGCTTTCGTAGGAGTGGCCTACCGTGTTGGCCTCCTGATCGGCCAGGAAGGCAGCGGGCAGGTGCTCGTCGAGCGGCAGAATGGAGCCGGTGCGGGCGGCGAAACCGGCCCAGGGGTGGTCGATGACCAGCAGATCAAACCGCTCGGCCAGCTGCTGAATGGACTCGTCGGCAAACTGCTGCAGGCTGCGCTTTTCCCAGGTGATGCTCACGTTCGGGTGCAGCTCCGAGAAGCGCTGCGCGGTTGCGGCCATCGGCACGAAGCCGCGGCTGTGGTTCCAGGTAATGCCTTTCAGGTGAATGTGTTCGGCGGACATGGTAGAGCGGTGCGCCTCACCCCCCGGCCCCCTCTCCGAAAAGGGAGAGGGGGAGCCAGACGCAGGTTTCAGCGGCTTTGATGAAATGAATTGTAGGAACTAGCGTAGGGAGCCGGTTGCGCCGGCGGGCGGCGTGGTTTGCCGGGCCGTCGGGGTGGGGAACGGGACGCGGCGGGCCAGCTCGGCGGGCTTTTTCTTTCCATCCACCGGCAGCAGGTAGAAGCTGTAGCGGTAGGGCTTGGAGGGCAGCTGGTACTGCGGAATCGGGGCGGCCTGGTCATCCCAGCTGGTGTTGCCGCCCACGCCCATCTGGGCCAGGTCGAGGTTCAGGCTGATGAAGCCGGCGTCCTTGAGGCGGTTGGTGTGGCGCGCGGTCTGGATGTTCTGCTCGGTGAAGGGCAGCGCCGTCATGCTCAGCAGCGAATCGGCCACCACCAGCAGGCCGCGGCCCTGCTTATCGGCCAGCTGCAGCCAGCGGATGTCGGTGCGGGTGCCGAATTCCTGGGGCACCACGTAGGAGTCGGCGGCCGTGGGCAGCGGGTGCGCGTAAATGCCCGCGTCGATGCCGTAGCGGCGGTCCAGGTAGTTTTCCCAGGGGCCGCGGCCGTAGTAGCTGAGCTGGTCGTAGCTGCGCTTGATACCGCCCTGCAGGCCCACGCGGGGCAGGTTGGGCAGGCCGGCGGCGGGCGTCAGCGCGTAGTCGACTTTGAGCACCCCGTCACCGTTCACCGTGTAAGTCACGCGCACTTTGGTGGTTGCGTCGATGAGGCTATAGGTGCTGGTGAGGCTGGCCAGGCCGGCAGATTTATCCAGGGTCAGGCTTTCGAGCTTGGGCTGAGCCTCAAACCAGGCTTTCAGCTTCTTGGGGGCCTTCCAGCCGCGCCGGTCGTTGTCGGTGAGCGGACGGGTGAAGTGCGGCAGCAGCGGGGCGGCCAGCTGCTCGGCGCCGTTCTGCTGGTAGCTCGTCAGCGCGCCGGTCGTTTTGTCGATGCTCACCTGGAAGCCTTTGCCGCTGACGACGTAGGCTTTGGCGTCCTCGCGCACGGCTACGGCAGGGAAATTCTTGGCGGGCTTCGCGGGCTGGGCCAGGCCGGTCAGGGCCAGCTGGTTAGCGGCTACTTCGTGGCCTTTCGGCGCCCACGCGGTGGCCTCCGGCAAGGTGAACGAAACCGTAGCCAGGTACTCGGCGCCAGCTTTGAGTTTGGGCAGGTAGGGCCGCAGGCTGATAACCGTGTCGCGCTGAGCGGCCAGGCGCAGGCGCGGCAGCGGCTTGGTGGCTACCACGCGGCCGTCCTCGCGCAGGGTCAAGGTCAGCAGGTAGTCGGCGGCCGACTTGCTGGCGTGGCGGTTCTGCACGCGTACCAGCGCCCGGCCGGCGTCCGTCAGCGTGGTTTCCAGCGGCTGATTCACGCGCTTACACTCGTAGAGGGCGGCCTTCGGATTGCCCTCGGAGTCGGTGATGCCCTTGATGGTGAAGTCGTCGTAGTACTTCTCCTGAAAGTCGCCGCCGTAGGCGTAGTAGGCCGTGCCCACGGAGTCGCGCTTCAAGAGGCCCTGGTCGCGGTATTCCCAGATGCAGCCGCCGATGATGCGTTTGGTGCTGCGCCAGGCGTCCCAGAACTCCTTGATGTTGCCGGTGGCGTTGCCCATGGAGTGGGCGTACTCGCAGAAGAAAATGGGCCGGTTGTCGCCGTTTTGCTGATTAGCCAGCAGCTCGGCGGTGAAGATACCGGGGTACATGCGGCTGACCATGTCCACGTAGGCCTGGTCGCGCGGCACCTGGATGCGGTAGGCGTGGTTTTTGGGGTAGCCGGGGTCGGAGGGGCTGATGTAGCCGTCGAGGTGCGGGTCGCCCTGCGCCGGCTCGTAGTGCAGCGGGCGGGTAATGTCGAAGTCGTGCAGCCAGGCGGCCATGGCGGCGTGGTTGGGCCCCCGGCCCGACTCGTTGCCCAGGCTCCAGAACACCACCGAGGGGTGGTTTTTGTCGCGCAGCACCATGCGCATGCTGCGCTCCTGGTAGGCGGCGGTCCAGGCCGGGTCGTTGCTGAGCTTGGCGCCGAGGCCGTGGGTTTCCAGGTTGGCCTCGTCCATGACCAGGATGCCGTACTCGTCGCAGAGGTCGTAGAAGTACGGGTCGTTGGGGTAGTGCGAGGTGCGGATGCAGTTGAAGTTGAACTGCTTGAGCGTCATCACGTCCTTGCGGATATCCTCCCGCGACACGGCCATGCCCTTCGTGGGGTGGTGGTCGTGGCGGTTGACGCCGTAGAGGTAGGTGAGCTTGCCGTTGATGAGCAGCTTACCCGTCTGCTTGTCGAACTCCACGGCGCGGAAGCCCACCTTGCAGCTCTTGCTTTCCAGCACCGCGCCCGCCTTATCGGTCAGCGTCAGCACCAGCGTGTAGAGGTTGGGCGTCTCGTCGCTCCACTTCAGCGGACTGGGAATGGTGGTTTCCAGCAGCCCGAACTTGGCGTTGTCGAGGCGCGGGTACGGCTCGTTGATGATACTTTCGGCGGTGCGCTGCAGCGGCTGCGCCAGGACCGGCTTACCAGCTTTGTCGTAGAGTTGGGCCCGAACTTCGTAGCCCTTCAGGTCGTTGTCGCCGGTGAAGTTTTCCAGGCGGGGCCGAATGCTCAGCGTCGCGTTCTGGTACTGCTTGTCCAGCTTGGCCTGCCAGTGGAAGTCCGCCAGGCGCATCTTGGGCTCGGCCAGCAGCAGCACTTCGCGGTAGATGCCGCTGAGGCGCCAGTGGTCCTGGTCTTCGAGGTAGGAGCCGTCGGACCAGCGCATTACCTGCACCGATACGGTGTTTTCGCCGGCCTGCAGGTAGGGCGTCACGTTGAATTCGGAGGGCAGGCAGCTGTCTTCCGCGTAGCCCAGAAACTTGCCGTTCACCCACACTTTAAAGGCCGAGCTGACCCCGCCGAAGTGCAAAGTCACGTTCATGCTCTGCCAGTCGGCTGGCACCGAAAACGTGCGCTGGTAGGAGCCTACGCCGTTGTAGTCCTGGGGCACGAAGGGCGGGTCGACGGGCCGGAACGGGTACTTGGCCGATTTGTAGATGGGCAGGTCGTAGCCGTTCATCTCCCAGTTCGCGGGCACGGTGAGTTGCTTCCAGCCCTGCACGCGGTTGCGCTGGAAGTCTTTGGGCGCGTCACTGGGCTTCGGCGCGAAGCTGAAGTCCCAGCTGCCGTTGAGCGACATCAGCCGGCCGGATTTCTCGCGGTTGCCCTCCAGCGCGGCGGCCTCGGAGGCGAAGGAATAGGCCGTGGCGCGGGCCCGGTCGCGGTTCAGTTCGGTAATCTGCGGAATCTGCCAGCCGTCGGCCTCGGGGCCGGGGTACACCCGCGGTGGGTGCGACACGCCGGGGAAGAAATACACGCTGGCTTCCTGGGCGTAGGTGGCCGCTGGCAGTAGCAGAGCCGCCGTCACGGCCGCCCAGACGTGGCGCCTCACCCCCCGGCCCCCTCTCCGAAAATGGAGAGGGGGAGCCGGACGATTTTCGCGGCTGCTGGAAGGAGGGAGGTGCTGATTCATCAGGTTGGGTTCTTAGTTGCCGGCTACCGAGGTGGCCGGATTATTCTTGGTGGAAGCGGAGCCGGAGGCGCCGCTTTTCAGGGTAATGCTGGCCGGCTGCAACCCGTCGGCTGTGGCGCGCAGGGTGATGGTGCCGGCCTGCTCCGAGGTCTGCACGATGGCCAGGCACTGGCCGTTGTAGGCCTTGCGCTCCGTCGCCTTGAAGGGCTCCAGGCTGGCCTGGTAGCCGTTGTCGACGCCGGCAATGCTGGCGGGGCCGCTCAGGTCGAACTTCACCTGCTGGGCCGCGTCGGGCACCAGGTTGCCCTGGGCGTCGAGCACGCGCACGGTCACGAAGGAGAGGTCCAGGCCGTCGGCGCGCAGGGCGCTGCGGTCGGCGCTCAGCTCAATTTTGGCGGCCGGGCCGGCGGTGCGGATGGTGCGCGTCAGCACGGTTTGGCCGCCCCGGCGCGAGACTGCCTGCAGGGTGCCGGGCGCGTAGGGCACCCGCCACATCACGTGCAGCTGGTCGGCACCCTTCTTCTTCACGCCCAGCGACTTATCGTTGAGCAGCAGTTCCACCTCGTCGGCCTGGCTGAAGTAGGCCCACACGTCCACCGTTTGGCCAGGGCGCCAGTTCCAGTGGGGCAGCAGGTGCAGCACGGGTTTGGTGGTCCACTCGCTCTGGTAGAGGTAGTAAGCGTCCTTGGGGAAGCCGGCCAAATCGATCAGGCCGAAGTAGGAGCTGCGGGCCGGCCAGGGGTAGGGCAGCGGCTCGCCGAGGTAGTCGAAGCCCGACCATACGAAGGTGCCGGCGATGAACGGGCTGCGCTTGACGGCCAGCCAGGCCGGCTCGTGCGTCGAGCCCCAGTAGGGCCGGGCGTTGTCGTAGGAAGAGGCGGTGAAGTCTGCGTTGCCGGTGGTGAGCTTGGTTTTGCCGTCCAGGGGCCAGACGCGGACGCTGTCGGAGGGCAAATCGTAGTGGCCGCGCGTCTCAAAGGCGGCGGCAATTTCGGTGGCCAGGAAGGGCTTGCCGGGGAAGCTCTGCGGCAGCTTGGGGTAGCCCTCGTGCTTGTAGTTGAAGCTCAGGATGTCGAGCACGCCGCCCTGGCTGATAAAGTTCTTCTCCGGCTCCTGCTCGGTCAGCGCCGAGGTGACGGGCCGGGTCGAATCCAGTCGCTTCACGGTGGCTACCAGCTCCTTGGTGAGCCGCACGCCGGTGCTGTCGAACTGCTCCCGGATTTCGTTGCCGATGCTCCAGACGATGATGCTGGGGTGATTACGGTCGCGCCGCACCATGTCCTGCAAATCCCGCCGGTGCCACTCTTTGAAGTCCTGGTGGTAGTCCTTGCCGTTCTTTTTCTTCTGCCACATGTCGAAGGCCTCGTCCATGACGAGCAGGCCCATCCGGTCGCAGAGGTCCAGCAGCTCCGGGGCGGGCGGGTTGTGCGACATGCGGATGGCGTTGCAGCCCATGCGTTGCAGCAACTGCAGCTGCCGCTCAGCCGCCCGCACGTTGAAAGCCGCCCCCAGCGCGCCGAGGTCGTGGTGCTGATTGACGCCCAGAATCTTCAGCGGCTGCCCGTTCAGCGAAAAGCCCGTCTGCGCGTCGAAGGCAAAGGTGCGCACCCCCAGCGGCGTTTCAACCTCGTCCACGGCCGTTTTGCCCTGCACGAGCCGCGTCTGCACCCGGTACAGGTAGGGCCGCCGCACCGACCAGAGCTGCGGCTTTGGCAGGTTCAGCGTCTGCGTCAGCACGGTGGTCGAGTCGGTCAGCTGCACGTTGTCGGTGGCCTGCCGGGCTACCGTCTTGCCCTGCGCATCCAGCAGCAGCGTTTCCACCCGCACCGGCCCGGCGCCTTTGCCGGCGGCGTTGCGGATAGTCGTCTGCAGGCGCACCGTGGCCGCTTCGGCGCTGACCTGGGGCGTCGTCACGAAGGTGCCCCAGTGGTCCACGGCTACGGCCGAGGTCGTCACCAAGCGCACGTTGCGGTAGATGCCCGAGCCGGAGTACCAGCGCGAGTTGGGCTGGGCCGAGTTGTCGACGCGCACGGCCAGCACGTTGGCCTGCCCGGCGGGCCGCAGGTGCCGGGTCAGCTCGTAGCGGAAGGAAATGTAGCCGTTGGGCCGCTTGCCGAGCAGCTGCCCGTTCAGCCACACCTCGCTGTGCTGATACACCCCGTCAAACTCGATGTACACGCGCTGATTCTGGCCGGCCTTGGTGCTGAACGACTTGCGGTACCAGCCGATGCCCGTCGGCAGGCCGCCGCCCTCCGGTTTAGCCGGATTCAGCGCGTCAAACTTGCCTTCGATGCTCCAGTCGTGGGGCAAGTTGAGCTGCCGCCAGCCCGCGTCGTTGAAGCCGGCTTCCTTGGCCTGGGCTTCGTCGCCGAGGAAGAACTTCCAGCCCTTGTTGAAGTTCTCCACCCCGCGCACCGGCGGCTGGGCCGCATCCGCGGGGCGGGCGACGCTGAGCAACAGGAGCAGCAGAAAGGGCAGGAATGGGCGCATGAGAGGAGCAGAGAGGAGGAAGAAAACTCCCCTCCTTTTTGAAGGAGGGGACGCCACCGCTTTAGCGGTGGCCGGGGTGGTTGCGTCGTTGCTGATGTTGGACCGCAGATGGGCTATGATGATTCGCGGATGACTATGATTCGTGCTACTGTCAGAAGGTTACCGGCTGGCGTCAGCAACGACGCAACCACCCCAGCTTTGGCTTCAGCCAAAGCGTCCCCTCCTTCAAAAAGGAGGGGAGCTTCGGGTGGCTAGTTCGTGGAAGCCTTGGCCTCCTTTTTCTTCTTTTCCGGCGGGGCGATGAACGTCACCGTGCTCTTGCCCAAATCCTTGGAGGTAGCCACGGCAATGCCGCGCTGGTCGGGCTTGTTCACGGCGCAGTAGTAGTGGTATACCACGCCCTTGTACTTCACCACGAAGGACTTGTGGGCAAACAGCTCGTCGTAGGGCTCGGAGGGCTCTACTAGGTTCTGGCCGCTCCAGTCGGTCCAGTGGGTCAGGTCGTAGGAGCAGGCGAAGCGGTTCACCGCGCCTTTGATGCCGGGGTAAAAGGCGCCGAAATAGAACATCACCCACAGGTCCTTATCAATGCCGTCCAGCTTCTGCAGGTAGGCGTCGCCGGTGATGCCCTTGTGGTGGTTCAGCACCGGGTTGCGCCGGTAGCGCGACCAGTGCACCATGTCGTCCGACACGGCCATGCCGATGCGCTCGGCCCCACGCTTGGCGTCCAGGGAGTCCCCGTTGGCATTATAGTACATCACGAAGGGGTGCCCGGTGAGCTTCTGCTTATCCCAGATGACGGAGCTTTTGTAGATGGTGTGATTTTCCCACCAGCGCACGTCCTTGTCGTCGGGGCGCAGGACTGGCTGCGGGAGGCGCTGCCAGGGGTGCACCGTGCTCGGGTCCTTATCGGTGGAGGCAATGCCGATGGAGAGCAGGCCCTTTTCGTAGCCCCGGCTCCGGCCGCCGAAGTACGACATCCAGTACTTGCCCTGGTAGGGCTGCCATTCGTAGGAGCCGCCCCACTTGTAGTCCTGCAGGGCCACGTAGCCGGCCTTCTGGTTGGTGTCCCAGTCGGTGGTGTCGGTGAAGGCCAAGAGCTTGCCCTTGTTTTCCCAGTGCAGCAGGTCCTTGCTCTGCGCCAGCCAGGTTTCGTAGCCCCGGCCGTCGTAGATGATGTAGGTCATGTACCACTGCTTGCCCTTGCGAAACACGCTGGGGCAGTCCATCTTCCGCTGGTTGTCGTCGGTGACGAGCACCAGGCCGTATTTGTGGGGCGTTTTTACCTCCTCGTATACCCGCTGCATCACCTGGGCCGACACATCTTTGGGCTTGGCCGGGGATTGGGCAGAGGCCGCCGTCTGGGCGAGTAAACCGGTGAGTAGCAGGCTGGCAAGTTGGAGTTTCATGCGAACGTGAGGGGTAAAAGCAATACGGAGCGTCATGCTGGGTGAAGTCGAACCGAAGGAAGGCGAAGCCAAGCATCTCTACCGAAGTCGTTGCACGAGTCCAGACGAAGCGGTAGAGGTGCTTCGACAAGCGGACGCTAGATGGGGCATGACGTTCTATTCCAGCTGGGTTGCCACGAAGCGGTACACCCCCGAGCCCACCGCAATGCGCGCCCGGCCGCCCTCCACGCCCAGCAGCTTCAGCTCCGGCTGCTGCGTGAGCGGCTGGCCCGATTCGGTGATGCTGGCAGCTGAAGCAGCCGGCAGGTACACGGTGGCGGTAGTATTGGCCGGGATGGTGCAGGTCAGCTCAAAACCGGCGGCTGTCTTTTGCCACTCGCTGCCGATGAGCCCGTAGGGCGAGAGGTGCGTGGCCCGGGCCGAAGTCACGTCGCCCACCGGCTCGGGACGGATGTCAATCTGGTTGAAAGCTACCGAGCCGGCGGCGGGACGAATGCCAGCCAGGCCGCCGTAGAGCCATTCCTGCAGGTGGCCCAGCATCAGGTGGTTGTTTGATACCGTGGGCAGAGCGGCCCAGCTTTCGGTGAGGGCGGTGGCACCCTGGGCCAGCTGGTAGCCGTAGCCGGGCACGTCGGCGCGGCTGTTCATGGCGTAGATGACGTCGGAGCGGCCCGCGTCTTCCAGCACCCGCAGCACGTAGCGGTAGCCGATGTCGCCGGCGGTCAGCGCGTTGTTGCGGCTCTGGATGTCGCGCACCAGGTTCCCGACGACGGCCGCCTGGTGCTCGGGCGCCACCAGGCCCATGTACACGGCCACGGCGTTAGCGGCCTGGCTGCCGCTGGCGTACTGTTTCGTCTCGGGGTTGAAGAACTTCGCGTTGAAGGCCGTGCGTACCTCGGCGGCCAGCTTGTCGTAGCGGGCGGCGTCCTCTGGCTTGCCGAGCAGGCGGGCAATGCCGGCCAGGGTGGTCAAGTCGTAGTAGTAGATGGCGGTGCCCGTCACGCCCATAGGGGTGAGCTGGGAGACGCCGGGCGGCTTGGGGCCCAGGTCGTACCAGTCGCCGAGACCCTGGCTGAGGATGTGGCCCTGGGCCTTGGTGGCGAGGTAGGCCGCGTAGCGCTGCATCATCGGGTAGCTGCCTTCGAGCACCTGCCGGTCGCCGTACCACTGGTACACGTACCAGGGCAGCAGAATGGCGCTGCTGCCCCACTCGGGCGAGTCGCGGAACATGTCGCCGCCCCACTCGAACTTCACGAACTCGGGCGCAATTTCCGGCACCAGCCCGTTTTCGAGCTGCGCCACCTGCAGATCCTGAATGACCTTGCGGCTGAGGGCGGCAATGTCGTAGCGGTAGCGGATGGAGCTGCCCATCAGGTGATTCTGCTCCTGCCAGCCCAGCTTTTCGCGGTGCGGACAGTCGGTAAATACGCTGGCCATGTTGCTCTTTACCGACCAGTCGATGAGCGTGTTGGTTTGGTTCAGCAGCTCGTTGGAGCAGCTAAAGGCGCCCACTTCGGGCGCCGCGTTGCGGGTGTGCAGCAGGCTCAGGGCCCGCACCACCGGGCGGTTTGTGGGGTTGGTTTCGCCCGCGGGCACACCGCCTTCCAGCTGGGCGTAGCGGAAGCCGTAGTAGCTGAAGCGGGGCCGCCAGGTTTCCACGCCCGCGCCGCGCAGCACGTAGGTGAAGTAGTAGGGGCCGCCGCTGTTTTTCTGGGTCACCAGCCCGCCCGCGGTCAGCAGCTCGGCCGGTGCGAGCCGCACCGTGTCGCCGGCGCGGCCCTGCACTTGCAGCTCCACAATGCCCGAGGCGTTTTGCCCGAAATCGTACACGAACCGGCCCGGCTGGGGCTTGCTGACGCGCCGGGGCTGAAACTGCTCGTGCACCCGCAGCGGCTCGGCCTGCTGGGCGTCCAGCCGCGCCGGACCGTCGACTACCAATACCGGCTTCCAGCCCGCGGCTTTAAAGCGCGGCGCGTCCCAGCCCGGCTGCTCCCGGCGGGCGTCGTAGTCCTCGCCGCCGTAGATGCTGCTGAAGGTCACCGGTCCCGGCGCAGTCTGCCAGCTGGCGTCGCTGACCACGTTGTCCTGCGTGCCGTCCTGGTAGTCGAGCTGCACGCGGCAGAGCAGCTTGGGGTAGCCGAAGGCGGTTTTGAGCTTGCGGTAGCGGCCCTTCACCGGCGGCACGTAGTAGAAGCCGTTGCCGAGCAGCACGCCCACCGCGTTGGCGCCCCGGCGCAGCTGCCCGGTCACGTCGAAAGTCACGTACTGGGCGTGCCGGTCGTACTTGGTCCAGGCCGGGTCGAGGAAATGGTCCCCGACTTTCTGCCCGTTCAGGTGCAGCTCAAACTGCCCTAGCCCGCACACGTAGGCCGTGGCCCGGCGCAGCTTCTTCTTGACGGTAAAACCCTTGCGCAGCAGCGGCAGCACGTTGCCGCCCTGGTACGCGTCCTTTTTGCCGTCGACGGGCAGCACCGTCACGTGCTCGGCGGGCAGCTGCTCGTAGGCAATCCACCGGGCGCCGCGCCAGTCGGCGGCGGTCAGCAGGCCCATCTGCCAGCGGGCCGGCTGGCTCCAGCCGGAGGCCTGCTGCCGCTCGTCCCACACCATCACCTTCCAGTAGTAGGTTTTGGTGGCCTGCAGCGCCGGGCCGGCGTAGGGCACCTGGATGGAGGCGGCCGAAGCGGTTTGCTGCGAGTCCCAGACGTTACCCTGGTTGCGGCTGAGTAGCTTTTCGTCGTCGGCTACCAGCAGGCGGTAGGCGCTCTGCCGGGCGTTGCGGTGGTCGGCCTGCAGCTCCCAGCTCAGGTTCGGGGCCGTTTGCTGCACGCCCAGCGGATTGGGGCGGTAACCGCAGCGCAGGTTGCTCACCGTCGGGGCCCCGGCCACCGCCGCCAGCCCGCTCAGCAGCAGCCCGGCCGATAAGGCCGCGGTGCGCAGAACGGAAGCAACCAGGAGAAACGAACGCATGAGCGGCTGGAGCGGAAATGAATCGAGGCAACACGTGGATTGAACGCATCGGAGTGCCTCTGTACAAAAGTAGCCGCTCGGGCAAACCGCTCTTGCCAGCGTTTGGCAAGTTGTTGTACGATGTTAGCACGGCCGCATTTCCAGCGGTGAATGGTCATACCCGGGCTGGAAATGAGCCGAAGCAGGCATTCATTTCAATGGATTAGAGCTCTGCTAGGTGTCCAGGTTCTGAACAAGCTGGGCAGCCGCAGCTCCTTGGTTTTCATCGGATGTCAGCTTCCTACAAAAAAGCCGCGCTGCCCAGAAAAGCAGCGCGGCCTATTCAGGCAGTTACATCTTGCGGTAGGGCAACTATGCCAGCTCCACCATGGCTTTGATGACGCCGGTTTGGGGGTTGAGCCAGCTGGCAAACTCCTGCTGCACCTTGCTGAATGCCACGCGGTGTGTGATGTAAGTGGTTGGGTCTACCAGTCCTTGTTTCATCGAGGCAATGACGTGCTCAAAGTCTTCGCGGGTGGCATTGCGGCTGCTCATCAAGGTGGCCTCGCGCTTGTGGAACTCGGGGTGCGAAAAGCTGATGTCACCCTTCTGCAGGCCCACCAGCACGAAACGCCCGCCGTGGGCCAGGTACTGAAACGCGTTGTTGATGGCGCGCTGGCTGCCCGTGGCGTCGATGACTACCGTGGGCATGTCGCCGGCGGTGAGGGTGCGCAACTGCTCCAGCACATCGGATGCGGCCGCATCGAGGGTGTGCTCCACGCCGAGTTTCTCGCGGCAGAAATCCAGCCGCTGCTGGTTCAGGTCGAGGGCAATGACGCGGCCGCCGGCAATGCGGGCAAACTCCATCACGCCGAGCCCGATGGGCCCGGCGCCCACCACCAGCACGAACTCGCCGGGGCGCACCCCGGCCCGCCGCACGCCGTGGGCGCCGATGGCCAGCGGCTCTACCAGGGCCAGCTCGTCGTAGCTCAGGCCGTGACCGTGCACCAGCGCAGTGGCCGGTACGGCCAGCAGCTCAGTCATGCCGCCGTCGATGTGCACGCCCGCCACGTTGATGCGGGTGCAGCAGTTGGGCAGGCCGTTGCGGCAGGCCACGCAGGTGCCGCAGTTGAAGTACGGAATGAACGTGACAGCGTCGCCGGGCGCAAACCCTTCGGCGCCGCCGGCATCTACTAGCTCACCGGCCAGCTCGTGACCCAGCACCCGCGGGTAGGCAAAAAATGGCTGGGTGCCTTCGTAGGCGTGCAGGTCGGTGCCGCAAATGCCAATGCGCCGAATCTTGAGCAGTGCGTGCCCGGCTGGTACAGTGGGAGCGGGGCGTTGCTGGTAGGCAAACTGCCCGGGTTCAAGGCAAACAAGCGTGTTCATAGGGTGAAGTTGGGGTGCAGGGCCCGAGCGGGCCGCCGGCGGAGTGGGGTGGAACGACAGCACCGCGGCGTATGGGGCCGCGGTGCTGTGCAAGGGTATCCTGAAAGAAGCGCGGTTAGCGAATCGGGTCGAACGAGCCGTTGGGCCAGCCCATGTTCTGGATCATCGACGGGTTGTTGTCGATGGCCGTTTGCGGGATGGGGAAGTAGTAGTACTCCGGCCGCCAGTTGATGGCGTACTTGGTGTCCAGGTTCTTGAAGGTCAGCGTCAGGTAGTCGGTGTACACCTGATCGAGGTTCAGACCGTCGCGGGTGGTGGCGAAGTTGGCCGGTACGCCGGTCGTCTTCAGGGTGAGCGTCACGCCCGTACGACGCTTGCCGTTCAGCACGCTTTCGAATTTCTTCCAGCGGCGCAGGTCCCAGAACCGCTTGCCTTCGAAGGCAAACTCAATCTGACGCTCGTAGAGTATGGCTTCGAGCATTTCGGCGCGGCTCATACCCGGCTGCAGGCCGTAGTCACCGGTCGATTCGATGCCAGCGCGCTGGCGGATGGCGCGGAGCTGGGTGTAGGCTGTGGCCAGGTCGTTGGCGCCGGCGGCGCTTTCGGCCAGGTTCAGCAGCACTTCAGCGTAGCGAATTTCCATCCAGTCGGTGCCCACAAACTGGGCAGAGCCGGCCGCCACGTTCGGGTCGATGGCTTTGCGGGTGTAGAAACCGGTGTTGCTGGGTTTCGAGCCCTCCACCGAGGTGTTGCCGTTGTAGTAGGTCCACAGCTTATAGCTGGTGTTGCCGTTCAGCGGCCAGGTTACCCCGTTGTAGGCAATGGTCTTGTCGAAACGCGGGTCGCGGTTTTTGTAAAACAGCTGGTCCGTGTACGGGTACTTGGTCGATTCGCCGGGTTTCTTGCCGTCCTTCATCGGGAAGGCTTTCACCATTTCCCAGGTGGGCTGGTGCGAGCCGCCGCCGGTGCCGTTCACGAAGGGCCGGGCCGCGTTGTCGAAGGTGTTGGGCTTGCGGGTTTGGTCGCCGGTGGAGTTGTTGAAGCCCGTGATGAATACGGCTTCTTTGTTGCCCACTTCCTGGAACCAGAGCTGGTCGAAGGAGGCGTGGAGGGCGTAGCCGCCGGCGGTGCACAGGATCTGGGCTTCCTTGCTGGCATTGTACGCGGCCGTCCATTTGGCGGCGTCATCGGTGGGGTTGAACTGCGGGCTGGCGGCGTAGAGCAACGCACGGGCCTTGAGGGCAGCGGCGGCTCCTTTGGTCACGCGGCCCCAGTCGGCGTTGTTGGTCCACTTGGTCGGCAGCGAGGCAATGGCCGCGTCCAGGTCGCTAACAATCTGCGCAAAGGTTTCGGTGGTGGTGTTGCGCGGCAGGTACGCTTTGTCGCGAGCCTCCGGGCCCACCGCGTTCAGCGACGACAGCACCAGCGGTACCCCGCCGTACATGCGCACCAGATCGAAGTAGCGCCAGGCCCGGAAAAAGTACGCCTGGCCTTTCAGGCGCTTCTTGGATTGCTCGTTCGGGATGGTGCCCCGGTCTACGGCCTCCAGAAACATGTTGATGGTCCGCAGCTTTCCGTAGTTGTTCGTCACGTTCAGCCCGGTGCCGAAATCCGTTACGTCGTTGACCTGCAGCGTGCCTTCAAAGAATTTGCTTTCCCCAGCCGATTCGTCCGACAGGTTGCTCAGGTTGATGTTTGCAATGGTGTTGGTGGGGCCCCACGAAGGCAGGTTCTGGTCGTAGATGTAGTCGATGTTCATCTGCGCCAGGGCCGAGTCGGCGAAGATCAAGTCTTCGGTGGTCGAGCCCAGGTTCATCTTATCCAACGCGTCTTCGCAGCCGGTGAGCGAGAGGGCACCCACGGAGCAGGCTACCAGGGCAAGGGTGTATATGCGTTTCATGTCGTGCGAGGGGAAAAACTAGAAGCCAACATTCAGACCCAGCGACAAGGAGCGCAGCGTGGGGTAGGAGTCGAAGCCGCCGGAGAAGGTCTTGTAGTCGTAGGGGTTGTAGAAGTTGATGGGGTTGACGGCGACAAAGAACACTTTTACGCTGCCCATGCCCAAGCGCTGGGCCGTGTTTTCCGACAGGGTGTAGGAAACGTTGGCGTTGCGCATGCCGGCCGAAACGGAGCTGCGGAACCAGAATGCCGAAGCCAGGTCGTACGTGCTCGGGTAGGAGGGCGAGGGGTATTTGGCACCTTGGTTTTCCGCCGACCAGTGGTCAGCCCAGAACGCCGGGCGGTTGGAGGTAGCCGTGGCCTGCTTGCGGGCCGCCGATTCTACCATGGCCTGGCCGCCCCAGGAGAGGCCCATGGTCATCGAAATGGTCAGGCCGCGGAACGACATGCTGGGGTTGAAACCAAAGCCGTAGTGGTTGCTGGCTTTCTTGGTCAGGAATTCCTGGTCGACGTCGGTGATTTTGCCGTCGGGGGCCGTGAAGTTGCCGTTGGCGTCTTTGGGGCCGCGAATGTCCTCGTAGTAGAGCATGCCGGCCTTGGGCACCTCGCCCATGATGGTGTAGCCCTTGTGGCTTTCCAGCCACTGGTCAACTTCCGGCTGCGAGCGGAACATGCCCAGGTAGCGGTAGCCCTGCACGCCCATGTCGGTCGAGCGGCCGGTGGGGTCTTCCCAGGTGCCGATTTTGCCTTTCTCCACGTCCACTTTCAGCTGCTTGTTGTCGCTCCAGCTAAAGAACGTGTTCAGGCGGTACGACCAGTCGTCGGTGATGTGGTCGGCGTAGCCGAGCGAAATTTCGTAGCCGAAGGCGTCGAGCGACGAGAAGTTTTCCGACGGCAGCGTAGCCCCGATCAGCTGCGACACCGACGAGGTCAGCGCCGTGAGCATGTTGCGGCGTTTGTCGTAGAAGCCGTCGGCCGACAGGGAAAGTTTGTTGTTGAGGAACTGCGCGTCGATACCGGCGTTGAACTTGGTATTTTCGTCCCAACGGGCCTGGCGGTTGGCCATGGTGTTGTTGGGCGAGAAAATCAGGCCTTTGTCGTTGTTGCCGTTGAACACGGCGCCTTTGCCGCCCTGCAGGTTGTAGTTCGACTGCCAGTTGTAGGCGCGGGTGGCGTCGCCGCCCAGCAGACCTACCGAGCCCCGGATTTTCAGGAAATCAACGGCGGCAACGTTGTCGTGGAAGAACGATTCTTCCGACATCACCCAGCCCGCCGATACCGAGGGGAAAGCGCCCCAGCGGTACTCCGGCGCGAAGTTCGTCGAGGCATCGTAGCGCAGCGAGCCTTCCAGCAGGTACTTGTTGGCGTAGTTGTAGTTGAAGCGGCCCGCGTAGGAGAGCGTCCCCGATTCGGATTCCGATTCGGAAGTGGTTTGCGTGCCAACCGTGTAGCGCATGTTGGGCAGGCCCCCCACAATGGCGCCGCCGGCAAAGGCCGCTACGTCATCGTAGTGCGTTTCCGACTGCTCGAACAGGGCAATGGCCGACACCTGGTGCTTGCCAAAGGTGCGTTCGTAGGTCAGGTAACCGTTCCACTGGTAGCTGTCGGTGTAGTTCGGGTTGATGCGGACCCGGTCGCCGTTGTCCAGCACTGCGGTGCCGAGAATGTCGCCCCCGTAAATGTGCTTATGCTCGCCCAGCATCGAGTAGCGGTACACGGTGATTTTGGTACCGTACTGCTTGCCGAAGCTGTTGTCCATCGTTTTGCTGTACAGCATGCGGGCCTTCAGGCCTTTCACGAAGGGCAACTCGTATTCGAGGGTGGCGTTGATGTTCAGGCCCGTGTTGCGGGTGGACGTGAAGTTGTCCGAGTTCTGAACCTCGAAAAAGTGGAAGGCGTCGAAGTTGTTGCTGGGGTTGCTGATGGGGTTCAGCAGCACCGGTTTGCCGTCGATGTACGGCGTGCTGAACTGCGGCGTGAGCAGCAAGCTGCGCATGTCGTTTTCCGGGTTTTCGCCGCCCTGCTTGAGGAAGTACATCCGCTTCTGCGCCAGGTCGCCACTCAGCGACAAACCGGCTTTCAGGCCGCGGGCCACGTTCACGTCGGTACTGGCCCGGAACGTCCACTTATTCGAGTTGATGTTGTCGAAGTTGGCGTTCTGGTAGTTGTAGGAAACGCCCGCGAAGTACGTGGCCCGGTCGGAGCCGCCGCTCACGTTGAAAGCGTGGCGCGTTACGATGGCCGGCTTCCAGGCTTCCTCCAGCCAGTTGAAGTTGTTGTTGCGGAAGTGCTCAATCTCGTCGGGCGTGTAGTACGCCGCGTCGGTCACCTTGCCGCCCCGCCCCATGTTGTAGTCGTTCATGTAAATGGCGTGCTGCTCACCGGTCATCATGGTGGGCAGGCGCACGGCGTCGGACGAGCCCACCGAGCCGCTGTAGCTGAGCTTGGGCGGGCCGGCTTTGCCCCGCTTGGTGGCCACCATCACCACACCCTGGTTCGAGCGGGCCCCGTAAATGGCAGCGGCGGCGTCTTTCAGGATGGAAATGGACTCTACCTCCGACTGGTCGAGCAGGTTGAAGTCCTCCTCCGTCCGCACCACGTTGTCGATAACGAACAAGGGGTACTCCGTGCCGCCATCTTTCGAGAAGATCTTCGGATTGCGGACCGTAATATGGCCCGGGTCGCCGGGGCGGCCGGTGCCGCCGCTCACGCTCACGCCCGGCAGCTGGCCCTGAATTGCCGTCGAGAGGCTGCCCACCGGCAACTCCTGAATGGCTTTCATGTCTACCACGGCCACAGCACCGGTCAGGCTCGCTTTCGGCAGCGTGCCGTACCCCACAACCACTACTTCGTTCAGGGCGGAGGTTTCGTCGTCGAGCGCAATGTCGAGGTTGGTGCGGCCGGCCACGGGCACTTCTACCTTCTTATAGCCTACCGAACTGAACACGAGGGTCTCGTTGCCGGTCGGCAGGTTGATGCGGAATACCCCTTCTGCATCGGTGGTGGTGCCGGTGGTAGTGCCTTTCAGCACCACGGTTACGCCCGGAATGGCATTGCCTTTGGCGTCTTTCACCGTGCCCGTTACGTTCACGTTGACGCTAACCGGCGCTGCCGGGTGAGGAGCATCGGCCCAGGCGCCGGCCGTGGCAGCCTGAACCGGACCCGTGCTGATGAGGAACCCGACGAGGGGCACGTAGGCCAACCGCGTTGTGGCCCGCAGGGTAAAAGGTGCGTGTAGAGAGTGGGGCATACGGAGTGGGAAAAAGAAGTCGTTGCAGTGTTATTTGGCAGAACCATCGGCTTCGCGGACCCGCCGCGCTTCCCAGTCCTTCCCGGCTTGTTTCATGTCGATACCGGCTGCCGACAGGTAGTTGTTGATTTTGCCTTTGTACTTGCCAAACCAGGCGTGTTTCTGCTCGGAAGTGCCGGCGTCCATGGCCTTTTCGCGGGCTTCCACCAGCCAGGCCAGAATCTGCGTTTTTTGGGCTTCCGTGAGGTTCGGCAGCATGGCCTGGTAGGCGCGGTAGGTGTTGGGGGTCACGCTGTAGGTCATGCCGTCCTTCACTTTCTCCACCTGCGCCGCCGTGAGGTAGTGGCCCAGCTTGCTGAGGTATTTTTGGTGCAGCTTGTCCACGGCCGCCGCGGCTTTGGCTTCCGCCTGCTTGATTTCTTCGGCGGTGGCGGCATCTTGCGGCTTGGCCTTTAGGGTAGCCAACTGGGCCTTGCGGGCTTTGTCCAACTCGCTCAGCTGCCGGTATTGCCCGGCAATGATGTCCTGTACCTTTCCGGCTTTCTTCGCGTCGGCCTCTCCGAGGGTGGCTACAATTTTTGCCGCTCGCTCGTTGATGGTGCGGGTGTAAGCAGCTTCCGGGGTTTCGGCCGGAGCGGTTTGGGCCGTCGTCAGCGTTGCCGAGGCCAGGGTTAAGAGGCCGATGAGCGGGAGGCTTCGAAGCAAGTGGAACATGCGGAGAAATAATTGCTAGACTGGGAGCAAATTACATCCGTTATTCCAGGCACCTATGCACCTTTTCACCAACTTATTGTACGAAATTACCATGCCTCGACAGGGCTTTTTTACTGTGCTGAGGCAACTTCCTATTGAAAAGCCCGTATATCCACGGTTTTAGCTTGAAATAAGCTTATTAGGTTAATAGAATCCCATTTTCTCACCTAAATCGTTTTTGGGCAAAACAGGCCCCAAACGGTTGCAGCGCTTTTACTGGGCCTGAAAGATGGATTTCACATAAGCCGTGTTGGCCCCGAAGTTCTTCTTCACGTTGCGCGGGTCCGCCGCGTCGCGCGAGCGTTCAATCACCAGCCAGCCCTGCCAGCCCATGTCGGCCAGGGTCTGCTTCACGCGCTTCATGTCCAGGCGGGGGTTGTTCTGCAGCCAAATGCCGTCGTCGTCGGTGCAGTGGATCTGGCAGATGCGCTTGCGGCCGAGGGTGCGCAGCTCCTGGTGCAGGTCGCGGCCGTTCTTGAGCGCGTTGGAGAAGTTGAAGTAGCTCTGCACGTGCTTCGAGCCAATGTCCCGGAGCAGCTGCACCTCACCGGCCGCGTCCAGCGCCGTTTCGATGCCGATGACCACGCCCGCTTTCTGCGCCATCCGGCCCACCACTTTCAGGCGCTCCACAATGGCGGGGCGCAGCTCAGGGTTTTTCACCACGTCGCCCTGGTTGCCCAGGGGCAGAAAACCCACTTTCACGTTCATCTGCACCATCGTGTCGATGCAGTCCTGCACCATGCGCTCATAGGTGGGACGCGTGGCGAAGGACTGGGCGTAGAAGCCCGTCATGGCCAGGGAGCAGATTTCCAGGTTCAGCTCCTTGGCTTTGTCGAGAAACTGCTGGCGGATTTCGGGCTTGCTGAGCTGGCTGTCGAAGGTGTCGCGGTTGCCCAGGCCGCCCATGTCCACCTCCACGCCGTCGGCCCCGATGTCCTTGGTGAGCTGCAGCGCGCCCAGCTTCTGCCGCTTCAGAATCATCAGATCCACCACGGCAATCTTGTAGGTGAGCTTCTTGGGCTTGCCGAAAGCGCCCAGCGGCCGGGGCAGCAGCAGGGTACCGGCCGCCAGCAGCGTGGTGGACAGAAAGGCGCGGCGGGAGAGGGTAGCAGATGGCATGGCAGTGGTGCGAAAGAGCCCTTCGGGTATCGGGTAGAATGCGCAGGCTGAGGCCGCACGGGGTGCGGGCGCAGGCCCGCCAGCGGTTAGCGGCTGAACGACACGCCGCCGGCCGTTTCCGCCGCGGGCTTGTCGGTGCGGAAGGGGCGGGCGGGCAAGCCGCGGTCCGAAAACAGGTTGGGCTGCGAAGCTTCGTGCCAGGCGAAGCGCACCGCCACCGGCCGCGCCACGCCGGGCGCCGACACCAGCACCCGCTTGCCCTTGATGCGGGCCTGCGCGGGCACAAACGCGCCGTCGGCGCCGGCCACCGTGAAACCGGTCAGCGGCTGGCCGTCCTTGCTGACGAGGCGCCCCTGCAGCGGCTGAAAGCTGATTTCGGCGGTCTGACCCTTGGTTTTCAGGCTGCGAAACACCGGCCCGCAGGCGGCTACTTCGCTGCGGCCGTAGGTGTCGTGCAGGGCCAGGTAGGCCAAGCGCCGGCCGATCTGCCACTTGTAGGGCGGGTGAATGTCGTCGAGCTTGGTGACCAGGTCGGTGGTGACGATGAGCCCGGTGCGCGGTACCTGGGCCAGCACGGCCTCCTGCGCCTCCCAAAACAGCGGCAGCGTCTGGGGCGTCAGCGGCTGCTTGGGCTCCTTCGACTCGGAGTACTTGAACGGGGCCAGCTGCACGTAGTAAAACGGCAGGGCGGCATCTTGCCAGGCCCCGCGCCAGCTCTCGATGAGCGTGCGCATTTTGTGGGTGTAAGTGCTGGTTTCGGCCAGAAAGCAGTTCGACTCGCCCTGGTACCAGCAGAAGCCGCGCAGCGCAAACGGCGCCAGCGGCCGGATCATCGGCTCGTAGAACTTGCCCGGGTCGCCGCCCACGGGCTGCGCGTAGTACGAGTCGGCCCGGAAGGCGGTTTCGCTGATCCAGGGCTCGATGCGGCTGCCCGGCACGGCCGAGCTGATGACGCCCACCGGCACGCCTAGCTTCGTTTGCAGCTCCTGAGCGAAAAAGTAAGCCGGCGCCGAGAAGGCGCGCAGCGCCGAATCCTGCGCGATGCTCCAGCCCCGGTGCAGGCTGTCGGGCTTCGCCAGCTCCTTGCGGTTTACCAGGAAAATGCGGATCTGCGGGTTGTGGGCGCGCTCCAGCTCGGTCAGCGGGTTGGGCTCGGGCTGGGGCGGCACGGTCACCTTGCTGTTCTTGCGCATGGTGTACTCCATGTTCGACTGCCCCGAGCACAGCCAGACTTCGCCCACCAGCACGTCGCGCAGCCGAATCACGTTCGTACCGCTGATGGTCAGCTCGGCGCCGGTGCTGCTGGCTTTCATAGACGGCAGCGTCACCCGCCACTGCCCATCGGCCGCGGCCGTGGTGCGCTGCTGCTGGCCGTGGAATTGCACTGTCACCGCCTCACCCGGCGCGGCCGTGCCCCAGATGGGCACCGGCTTTTCGCGCTGCAGCACCATGCCGTGACCCAGTACCCGCGGCAACACCACCCGCGCCTGGGCGGCGGGGGCCGTCAGGGCGAGGAAGGTCAGGAACAATGCGAGCGGGCGGCAGGTCATGGAAACAGTGGGCGGAGGAAAAACGTGGTCAGAAGGAAAGGTTGGCGAGAAAAAAAACGCCAGGCAAAAAGAACGTCATGCTGAGTGGAGTCGAAGCATCTCTACCGCTTCGTTGAATCTTTGCAAACAAAGCGGTAAAGATGCTTCGACTCCGCTCAGCAAGACGGGTTAGTAGCAGGTGTCAGCACGCGAGATGTCTCGGCTTCGCTCGACATGACGGTCTACCGAAGGTGGCTAGGCCTTACGACGGCTTCACGTTCTTCACGGCCACTAGGCTGTTGAGGTACTCCTCGATGTTGGTGTAGCCGTCCTTGCCGCGCACCTGCCGGGCGTCGGCGGGGTCGTTGGGATTGAGCTTGTTCTTTTTCTCGTATTGGTCGGGCATGCCGTCCTTGTCCGAGTCTTGGTAGGGCGTGCCGGCGTAGGTGGGGTAGCCGCCCACCTGGCTGATGTCGGTGATGATGCCCTGCTTGTAGGAGTCGATGGGGAGGCGGCGGTGCTTGAACTGCGTTTCGGGCAGCTTCACATTGGCCGGCACGGTGATTTTGCCGGTGCGCACCTGCTCCACCACCCGGGCGTCGACGGCGTCGCGCTTGGGCAGGGTGGCGCCGGCGTTTTCCAGCACGTAGTCGTAGGCTTTCTGGGCGGGCATGATGGTGATTTGCGGCATGGGCAGCGGCGCATTCACCTTCATGTCGGCCATGTACGGACCGGCGTTGGGCAGCTCTTCCACCTGCACGCCGCCGTCCCAGTTGTCCTTGGTTACCTTCTCGTTGCCCTCCACGATGTTCCCGTTCACGTAGGCGCGGCCGTACACCTGGTACTTCAGCTTGCTGCGGCCCGATTCGGGCTTGAGGATGCGGTGGCCGATGTTGGTGCCCTTCGGCGTGGAGGGGCCGGGCTTGTAGTAGTTGTTGATGATGTTGTAGAGGGCCCGGTAGTCGCCGCCGTCGGTGCTGCGGTGCACCCAGTTGAACATTACGTTGTTGGCGAAGTTGAACACCCCGTTCCAGCCAATCGAGGGGTTGCGGCCCGCGTTATCGGCCCAGAGGTTGCGCATGAAGGTGCAGTTCTCCCCGCCCAGCGTGCTGCCGAAGGCGTGGTTCCAGGTGTCCAGGGACTCCGAGAAAATCGAGTTCTGGATGGTGATGTTCACCGTGCCCAGCTTCTGCTCCGCAATGCCGGTGCTGTCGTTGTACATGTGGCGGTACATCGACATGTTCTCGTCCAGCCCCCACGAAGCCGAGACGTGGTCAATCATGATGTTGCCGATGGGGTTGCCCCCGATGGCGTCGTCGCGGCGGCCCACGTTGGTCTCGCCGCGGCGGAAGCGCATGTAGCGGATAATCACGTCGTGGGTGTTGATCCACACCGACTCGCCGGCCACGCACACCCCGTCGCCGGGCGCCGACTGGCCCGCAATGGTGATGTAGGGCGCCCGGATCATCAGCGGCGACTTCAACCGGATGATGCCGGCCACGTTGAAGACCACCGTACGGGCCCCGCCCTGCTCGCAGGCCTCGCGCAGGGTGCCCGGGCCGCTGTCCTCCAGGCTGGTCACCACGATGACGCGGCCGCCGCGTCCCCCGAAGGAGTACGCCCCGCCGCCCTCGGCGCCGGGGAAGGCCGGGATGGCGGCTTGCGGCAGATCAATCGGGCGGGCCGCCCACGGAATGTAGGGTTTGCCCTCGCGCTGCTCCTTCTGAATGATGGGGTAGGCCTTGTTCCAGGCAATATCCGACTGCCGGCGGGCCTCCTTCATCATGTCGTCGCTGGCCTTTTGGATGTCGGGCGGAATGGAAGGGTACTGCGCCAGTGCAGCCGGCGCGGCGGCGAGCAGTGCGCCCAGGCATAAAAGAGAAGCAGCGGACTTTTTCATGAAGCAGGAAGTCGGGGTTTAATAGCCGCTAAGGTCGCTACCAAACCATCCGAAGCCCTGTATCATTTTTTCGACCCTCTGTAGAATCTTAGCATTCGTGGCGCAACTGCCCAAAAACGGGGCTTCCGCCTCAAAAGCCGGTTGGGGGAAACAGGGTAGGTGCAATTCCTGATCAAGAAAGGATTTGTTGCCCTCGGCCCTGCCTCCCGGGTATGCTAACTTATGCGACCTGCCTGAGCGAGGTTAATTGAAGCACAGTGGCGGCAGTTGCTGGCCCAGGGGTTCCATCCGCCTCGAAATGGCAGAATCTAATGCACCACGCGAATCACGTAGCTGCCTTCGGCTCCGGCAGCATCCTCGCGAAATGCTCCGACCCGGCTTGGACCATAGCCCAGGTTCACCTTCACCCATTCGTCGCGGGCGGGCAACAACTGCAGGATTTCCTGTTGCAGCTGCAGAATGCGAGCGTGCAGGTCGTCTTGTTTTAGGCGCAGCGTGTCGCCCACTTGATCGAAGCTGCCCGTTGCGGGGCGTTGCTCAAATCCGCCGCCCTCCTGGCCCGAGTCAGGCAGTGCAGATGCACTTACCGAGTCGACAGTGGCTTTGCGCAGCTCTTCTTCGGCCTCCAAATAGGCCTGTACTTTTTCTTCGAGCGGGAGGAGAGCGGGGTCGAGGTAATCGAGGTTGGAAGCCATAAGGCGGAAGGAATGGGATGAGAAAGGTCAACGGAGACTTAACCGCGAAGGATGCTGCCTTAAGTAGCAGCAGGGGTAGCGGCACTGCCCGGCGGGCGTTGCCGCCGGCACCGTTCGCTGCAATACTGCACCTCGGCCCAGCAGTTGCGCCATTTGTGGCGGTACTCAAACGGGCGCCCGCAGCTGCGGCACAGCTTGGTGGGCAACTGCCCTTTAACAAGGCGCGAAGGAAGAGCGGCGGCTGGCATGAGGCTGCAAATGAGGAGCGGGAACAGCACCATAACTGCCTGCACCGGCTTGGGGTTGCGTTCTGCTCCGCCAACGCATTGCCCGGTGCGGGCTATCTTGCGGGCATGTCTTCTGCCTCTACGCCGCATCCCGACCCGGTCGGCAATGCCTTGTCTGACTACCTGGCGGGCCAAACTGCCGCCGAACTTACCGTGCACAGCAACGTGACCGAAGACGAGTCGCTGGCCGTGCGCTACTTCTTCCGCACCCTCTGGGAAATGCCCGAACTGGAGCGCACCGCCCTCGACGAATGCCGCGGCCGGGTGCTCGACTTAGGCGCGGGTGCCGGTTGCCACACCCTGGAGTTGCAGCAGCGCGGCTTCACCGTGAAAGCCGTCGATGCGTCGCCGGGCGCGGTAGCCACCATGCAGCAGCGCGGCGTGCTGGAAGTGGCCTGCCACGACCTCCTGCACCTGCCTGAGCCCGGCGACCAGCCCTTCGACACCATTCTGATGATGATGAACGGGCTGGGCCTCGTCGGTTCACTCGACGGCTTGGAGCAGTTTCTGATGCAGGCCCGCGCCCAGCTCGCGCCCAACGGCCAGATTCTGGCCACCAGCAGCGACATCAGCTACTTGTTTGAAGACGAGGACGGCGCGCTGGTTCTCAACCTCAACGGCCCGTATTACGGCGAAGTGGAATACCGATTCAGCTACCAAAACCGCGAAGGCGCGCCCTTCGGTTGGCTGTTTGCCGACCCCACCATCGTGCAGGATTACGCCGAAGCCGCCGGGTACGACGTAGAGTTTCTGGCCGAAGACGACCAGCAGCAGTTCCTGGTGCGCCTTACGCTGCGCAGCTAACGCTCTTCCGGGCGTTGCGTAGAACAACGCCGCTTAGCCGCGGTTTGCCCTCCGATACTTCGTTTGCGCACATGCCCTACACCAAGCAATACCCCATCCGCTGGGCCGACCTCGACCCGAACGGCCACATGCGCCACTCGGCCTACTACGACTACGCCGCCCAGCACCGCCTCGATTACCTCCACGACCACGGCTTTCCGCTCGGCAAGTTCGCCCAACTGGCCATCGGCCCCATTCTCTTTCGCGAAGAAGCCCGCTTCCTGAAGGAAATAAGCCCCAACGAAACCATCAGCGTGGCCGCCGAGCTGGCCGGCCTGAGCGAAGATGGCAGCCGCTGGCGCATCGTGCACACCCTCTACAAGGCCGACGGCCGCGAAGCCGCCGTGGTAACCGTGGACGGCGCGTGGCTGGACTTGCGCCTGCGCAAACTAGCCACCCCGCCTACCGAACTGGCGGAAGCCCTGAGCACCCTGGAACGGCACAGCACCTTCGCGCCCATCGAGCGGCGCCCGAGTGCCGGGGCGTAGCTCTTATATTCCGGGAAGCCGCCAGTACGTAGCAGCCGCAGCCTGCGCTACGCCGCCGACTGGGGTTTGGCTGCGGCCAGGGTTTTGCCAATGCGCGTGAGCTGTTGCTGGTGGTGCAGCACGTGGTCGAGCATGAAATCCAGGGTTTGCTGAATGGTGAGCATGCCCACCCGCGGGTGCTTGAAAATAGCCTGGTTCATCAAGGGGCTGGGGTATTCGTTGAGCAGCCGCTCTAGCTTGCGCCGCGTAGCCGCCCACTGCTGCCGCAGCTCCGCCAATGAGGGAATGGCCGAGTCGGCGGGCATAAGGGCTGCCAGGCGCTCCGGGGCCCGAAATTTCATGCCCGGTAGGCGCAGCAGCACGCGCAGCAGCAGGCTGCGGAACCGGCCTTTGAGGTCGGCGGTGCGCAGGCCTTCCTTCTGTTGCAGCTTGTGCTGAATGTACTGCTCAACGCCCTGCTCGGCCACCACCAAATGCTGCACCACGTGCGCCGCCGACCATTGCCCCGGCGCCGGCACCTGGTGCGACTGGTCGCCGAGGGCTTCGGCGGCGCGCAGTAGTTTTTCGGTGGCGTTTTCAAGCTGTTCGAAGCGCAGATGCAGGCGGTGGTTCATGAGGTGGCGGTAAGCGGGGAAAGCGGAAGGAAAAGGTACAGAAAAAACCACGCCGCTTTGGTGCACGCCACGCGCTGGGCCAAGGCCCGGCGGCTCTTCAGCATCGCGTTACTCCCACCCAAAAGGAAGCAAAACGCCCCGCAACCAGGCTGGATGCGGGGCGTTTTTGTTGGCCGATGCAATCGGCTACTTGCGGTACAGTACCTCTTTCACGGCTTTCACGGTGCGGGCCACGTTGGGCAGGGCCGCCTCGATGAGCGTGGGCGCGTAGGGCAGGGGCACGTCGGCGTTGGTGATGCGGTGCACCGGCGCGTCGAGGTAGTCGAAGGCGTAGCGCTGCACGTTGTAGGCCAGCTCCGAGCTGATGCTGGCCAGCGGCCAGGCCTCTTCTACCACCACCATGCGGTTGGTTTTCTTCACCGATTCCACCAGCGTGGCGTAGTCGATGGGGCGCACCGAACGCAGGTCGATAACCTCGGCTTCGATGCCTTCCTTAGCCAGCTCGTCGGCGGCGGCCAGGGCTACTTTCATCATCTTGCCAAACGACACGATGGTTACGCTCTTGCCCTCGCGCACCACGTTGGCTTTATCGAGGGGCAGGGTGTATTCTTCCTCGGGTACTTCGCCCTTGTCGCCGTACATCAACTCCGATTCCATGAAGATGACCGGATCTGGGTCGCGAATGGCCGATTTCAGCAGGCCTTTGGCGTCGTAGGGCGTGGAGGGCACCACCACTTTCAGGCCGGGGGTGTTGGCGTACCAGTTCTCGAAGTTCTGCGAGTGCTGCGACGAGAGCATACCGGCGTTGCCGGTGGGCCCGCGGAACACAATGGGGCAGCTGTACTGCCCGCCCGACATCGAGTACATCTTCGCGGCGGCGTTGATGACTTGGTCGATTGCCACCAGCGAGAAGTTGAAGGTCATGAACTCGATGATGGGGCGCAGGCCGTTGGTGGCCGCGCCCACGCCGATGCCGGCAAAACCCAGCTCGGCAATGGGCGTGTCGATGACGCGCTCGGCACCGAATTCGTCGAGCATGCCTTGGCTCACTTTGTAAGCGCCGTTGTACTCGGCTACTTCTTCGCCCATCAAAAACACGCTCGGGTCACGGCGCATTTCTTCGGACATGGCTTCGCGCAGGGCTTCCCGGAATTGGATGGTCCGCATTGGTAGTGTCAGAAAAGAAACGTCTGGTCGGAATGAAAAAAGGCCGGTTCGCGCAGGAACCGGCCCGTAAAGCTACAATGCCGGGCGGGAGTGGGCAAACCTATGTTATCGGTTCGAGGTCGAGACGTACTGTAGCTGCATTTACCTTGAGGCCCCATTCGCTCTGGAAGTACAGCGTGAGGTCGTAATCGGGCTTGGCATCTTCATTAAAGTAGACGGTCTCAAATTCGTCCCGAGCGTTGGGAGGCGTGTGGCAAATGTTCGCCAACGCAGCATCCTCGGTGAAAGGATATTCTGGGTCTCGCTCTTTGATATGCAGATACGTAACACCGGTGAAATTCAAACCCAGAATGGACCAAGGGACTCGTTTGGCCCAGAGGCCCTTCGAATTCTGCCATGACAACTTAAGCGTGCCGGTTGTCGGCTCAAAGTGCAGGTGCTCAAAATCGAAGTTGTTGTGCAGGTCGATGTGGCCAGTTTCAGGACTTTCAATGCCGATATAGCTACCGCATATTCTGAAATTGAGGAGTTCCATGGGTTACCGTTCAAGGCTACAGTTTCAACCGTCCCGCTCGCCATTCTTGCAGTGTCGTCTCCGCGCTAAGACCGTTACTTCCTTTTGCAGCTGCTAACTGTTCCAATGTATCTTCCGCTTGGGGATTATGATGCTGAATCAGATAGGCGGCTGCCCATAAGCGCGGGCCGACGCTGGGAGCAGCAAGTAAGTGCACGAGCATAGAAGTGTGGTGCTGGGCTTCCAGCCACCGTAGGGCAGAAATAAGGTGCTTGTAGGCCTTGTTGCACGATTTAGCGTTGCCGGTTTCCGTAGCCTGCGCGTGCGCCTCGGCAGCAGCGGCGAAGGCAGTAAGAGCGGATTCTGGAGTCGTAAATTTCTGCATAGTCACCTACTGCCGTAGCGCCTCCACGAACATCTTGCTGCTGGCGTAGGAGCGAAATTCGAGGTCTTCCACGGCTTTTTGGGCGTAGGTGCGGTCGAGTTGCACCGCCCGGCGCAGGTACTGGCCCACGTCGCCTTCGCGCTGGGCGCGGGCGGCCACCACGGCCAGGCAGTAGTAGGCCATTGGGTCGTTGGGCTTGAGGCCGAGAGCTTCCTGGTAAATCTGGGCGGCGCCATCGTAATTCTCCTTCAGCAGGTAGATAAGGGCGCGGTTCATGGTGTTCTGGTAGGTTTTGCCGCCGAAGGAGAGGCTGCGCAGCGCGTCGTCGGGCTGGCCGATTTCGATTTCGAGGGCGGCTTTGTCGGCAAACACTTTTTCGAGCACCGGCAGCGGGCCGCCGAGCTTCACGGCGTAGTCGTAGTTCTGCAGGGCTTCGAGCCGGTCGCCGGCGCGGTGGTAGGCATCGGCCACGTGGTAAAACATCTGGGCCGTGGGGTTGCGGTGGGCGGCGAGGGTGAAGTTGGTAGCGGCGCGGCGCAGGTACGCCCGGCGCACTTTGTCGCTCACTTCCTTGTCGCTGCGCTGCAGCAGTACCACGGCCAGGTTGTAGTAGGCCTGCCAGTTGCCGGTAGTGGCAATGGCGGTTTCGTAGATGCGCTGCTTTTCGGCCAGCAGCGGCGTGAGCGTGGCCGAGTAGCGCAGCTCCTCGGGTGTGAGGGCGTCGGCCTCCACTTCCTTCTCCATGATCTTCTTCGAGAGCAGGTAGATTTCCGAATCGTAGCGCTTAGGCGCGGTGTACACCACGGCCACCGTGCCGAAACGCATGACGGGGTAGATGTACTGGTCGAGGTAATCGAAGAAGGAAAGCTGGTGCAGCGCCTTTTCTTTCTGCGCCCAGGTGCCGCGGGTGTCGTTGATGATGGTTACTACCGAATCCTGCTGCTCGGGCTTGAGGGCCGAGGCCGCCACCTTGCTTAGCATCAGGTCCCAGCGGCGGTGGTAGGCCTGGGTTTCGAAGCTGACCGAACTGAGCGAGTTCAGGTACGAATCGGTATCGAGGCGCTTTTTGAAATATTTCACCAGCGCCTGCACGCGCTTGTCGGCCAGGCGCTGGTCGCGGGAGTCGAGCGAATCGGGCGAATGGCCGGCCACCACCATCACCTTCTTGGTGTGCTGGTTGGACTCGATGAATTCTTCGAGGGCGGCCACGTTGGTGCCGAGGTAGTTGCGAATGGCGTGCTGGCCCTGGTCGAAGAAAAACGGCAGTACCCGCGTGCCGCCTTGCGCCAGCTCCGCCGATTCGGGCAGCAGCTCCACCGGTTCTGGTTCGCGCACCACCAGCCGCGAGGTCAGCACAATGCCGCGGGCCAGCAGCTGTTCCTGGTCAGACTTCAGCACTTTGCCGCCGGGTTTCAGGCGGCGCACCTGCGGGCGGGCTACCAGCTGGCCGGGGTTTTTGCGCGGGTCGTAGGGGAAAGAAATCGGGCGCCTGATGACGAGCAGGTTGCGGTCCTGTTCGTCGTACACAAACTCGCCCGACAGGAAGCGGAGCGTGCCGAGCGTATCTTCGCGCAAATCGTTCTGGTAACGGTAGCGCAGCGGCAGCTCGTACACCACGCCCTTGTGCAGGTGCTTGGCGGGTACTTTCACCGTCAGCTCGGCCAGCACATTGTCGCCGTTGGCTTCGAGCACCGGCGGCCGCATCGCAACTTGCTGACCTTCCTGGGCAACCCGCAACGTGCGCGGCAGCGTACAAGCCGGTAAGGCGGCCACCGCACAGGCGGTCAGCAGGCGAAAAATTGCGGCGGGGGATTTACTCATGCAAACAAACTCAGACGACAAAATCAGCATCCTAAACGCAAACGGCAGCGGTTTAGACGTGCCTTACGGCGGCGAGATACAGAAAAAAGCTTGACCAACGCCCGCCAACCCCGTATCTTATCAGCCAAATACCCTTGACCCTCACCCGGCTATGAAACGACTCACCGACTTTATTGAGCAGCAAAGCTTCGGCGTGTGCGACACTTTGGGTAAGCGCCTCGGCTTTTCCACCAGCAGCGTCCGCCTCTCCTTCGTGTACGCCTCGTTCTTCACGTTTGGTTCGCCCATTGTGCTGTATTTCGCCCTCGCGTTCTGGATGAACGTGCGCCGCGCCATGCGCCGGCAGCGCAGCACCGTGTGGGACTTGTAGGCGCTGAATTTGAACCTGATTTCAACAAATAGCCCGGTTTGGCCGGGCTATTGTCGTTTCTGGGCCGGTGGCAATGCGTCGAAGGTCTTCCAGCCCCGAACAAAGTAAGCCCATACCAAGCTGCCGTTGTACACACCGGGCCGCTGGGCGGCGCGAAAATGCGGCTGGGCCAGGCGCCGGCGCTGGCGCCAGTACCCGAGCTTCTGCCAGAAATGCCAGTGCGCCTGGGCTACGGCGCGGGCGTCGGCGGTGGCACCTTTCGCCAGAAACTGCGCCGCCGCTACCCAATCGAGCAGCACGCGGCTGATGAAAGCACCCGGCAGTTCGGCCGGCGCAGTGTTTTTGTAGAGCAGCGCCAAGCCGTTGCGGAAGTTGAGGTAGGTTTTGCGCGGGTTCGACTTGTGCAGCGTGCCGCCGCCCACGTGGAAGACCGTGCTGCCGCCGTGGTACCACACCTCGTGCCCCGCGTTCCAGAGTCGCCAGCACAGGTCGATTTCCTCCATGTGGGCGAAAAAAGCCGGTTCCAGCCCGTCGAGCGCGTGCCACGCCGACGCGCGCACCAACATGCAGGCGCCCGAGGCCCAAGCTACGGGCCGCACGTCGTTGTACTGGCCGTGGTCGGTTTCGAGGGTGTCAAACAGGCGGCCGCGGCAGAAGGGGTAGGCGAGGCGGTCGAGGTAGCCGCCGCCGGCGCCGGCGTACTCAAACTCCTGCCGGTGGGCGTGCGCCAGGATTTTGGGCTGCACGGCCGCTATCTGCGGCTGGGCTTCCAGCAACTCGCGCAAGGGGCGCAGCCAACCAGGTGTCACATCCACGTCGGAGTTCAGCAGCACGTAGTATCGAAACTCCGGCAGCTGACGCAGAGCGTGGTTGTAGCCTTCGCAAAAGCCCAGGTTTTCGGGGTGCAACAGCAAGCGCACCTGCGGGTACTGCGCCCGCAGCCACGCCACCGAGTCGTCGGAGGACGCGTTGTCGGCTACGACGATGGCCGCGCCGTCGGCGTGGGCCAGCACCGAGGGCAGAAACTGCTCCAGCCAGCGCCGGCCGTTCCAGTTCAGAATCACCACGGCCACGTCGGCGGCGTAGCTGGAAAGGGCTTCGTTAAACGCCAAATCCGCTCAAATCGAGGCCGGGAATGTTGGGCAGCAGGCCCGCGGTGCGCTGTTGCAGGTGGGCTTTGGCTTTGTCGCCGGCTTCGTCGAGCACCTTGTTGACGGCGGCCACCACCAAATCGGCCAGCATGTCGCGGTCCTGCGGCGTGAGCAGCGACTCGTCGATTTCGAGCTTGAGCAGCTGGCGCTGGCCGTTGGCCGTGGCGCGCACCAGCCCGCCGCCGGCCTCGGCCGTGGCCGTGATGGTGTGCAGCTCGGCCTGGGCCTGCTTCATTTTTTCCTGCAGCTCTTTGACGCGGCCCATCATGCCCATCATGTCAAACATAGCGAAGTCGTTTAGGGGAAAGAAGAATGGAATGGCAGTGTTCCGACGGGAATAATCAGTTGCCGCGACGGAAAACGGCGGGCGTAAAAGTACAGCGTCGCGCTTTGGTAGCGTGAAAAAAGGTCAATGTACTCCGAGCCCCAAACGCGTCATGCGCACTACCGGCGGTTTACCAAATCGGTCTTATCGCAGCAGTGTGACGGTGCCGCGCTGGCTCACGCGCTTGCCGGCTTCGTCTACCACATCGACCTGGTAGGTGAATACCTGCGGCGCGGCCTGCACCCCGTTGATACGACCGTCCCAGCCGTCAGTGGGGTTGGTGCCGCGGAACACTACCACGCCGTTGCGGTCGAATACGGTGAAGGAAACGTTGCGTAGGAACCGGCCCTTGGGCAGCAGCGCATCATTCAGGCCGTCGCCGTTGGGCGTGAAGGCCGTGGGCACCACAATGCGCACTTCCCGCGCTACGGTGGCCACGTTGCTGAACACGGTGAGCGAGCCGCTGCGGGCTTCGAGGCGGTAGCGCAGCAGTTGCGGGTCGGTGGGGCGGCTAACCTCGGATGCTGATGGGGTGCTAGTGGTCAGGGCCGTGCTGCGAATAACCTGGTTGTTGCCATCAAGCAGCAGTAGGCGGTAGGCCCAGGTAGTGCCCTGGCCGGCGGGTTCGGTCCAGCGGAGCTGCACGGCGTTGCCGTTGGGGTCGGTGGCAATGGCACTGGCGTCGAGCACCGGCGGGCACACCGAGGCACTGAACGCCGACGCATTGCCGCACGGGTCGCGAAACTGAGCCGAGTAGCAGGGGGCGTTGGTCAGAGAAACCGCGCCTGGCTGATCGACAATGGGCAGGCGGTTGCCGGTGAGGGTTTGGGGCGCGCTGCTGCCCAGCGTGCGGCGCACCACAAGGCGGTCGGCGGTGTCCTGGGCCGGCTGCAGCAGCGTCAATTCGACGCCGTTGGCAACGTTGAACGTGGCGCTGAGCTGCGGCACGCTTGGTGCGGTGGTAGCTGCCGTGGTTACCGGTTTTACATCGGAAAGCGAGGTAGCGGCACCGACTTTGGCCACAACGCGGTAGCGGTAAGTGCGGCCGCAGGTCACGGCGGCATCCGCGTAGGTAGTGACGCCCGGCGCAAGGCTTACCAGCCGCTGATTGTCGCGCAGTACGTCGTAGCCGCTCACGGCGGAACCCGCGGGAATCGTCCAGCTCAACTCGTTGCGCCGGTCGCCGGGTGTGGCGGTCAGGGCGACGGGGCACAGCGGGTCGGAGGTGTAGAGGGTATTGCCGCAGGCGTCGTTCAACTGCAGGCTGTAGCAGCTGTTGAGCGCCGCGCCGGGCAAGGTAAACGAGGTCGAATCAGCCCGAACCGGCGGGCCTACGGGCGTACCACCCTGCAGCGGCTGGTAGCGGAAATCGGCCTGCAAGCCGGGCGAGGCAATGGCAAAGACGAGGTTGTTGCCGCGCACCACGAGGCGCTGCAGTACCGGCCGTTGGGCTACCGCCGTGGGAATCAGTTGGGGCACCGATACCGTTTCGCACACCGTCAGGTCGGGGTAATTGGCCGTTACGGTTACGGAAATAGCACCGGCCGGAACGGCGTAAACACCGCCGGTGGTGGTGGCGGCGCTGCGCGGGCCGTTGCCCACCTGCACGAAATACTGCACGCCGGGCTGGGGCGGTATCGTCACCAACACCTGGTCGCGGCCGAGGCCGCAGGTAGCCACGGTGAAGGTCGACACGGTAGGGCGGGGGCGCACTTCAAACTCGCGCACGAACAAAATGCCGCCCGTGCCGCCGGGGCTGGTGTTGGGCGTGAGCTGGTGAATGCGCACCCGGCCGGCCGCGTTGGGCACCGTGAGGGTGGTGCTGATGTCGGCCGGCGTGAAGGTGGGGGCGCAGGTGTTGGCGTCGGTCAGCTTGTAGTAGACCTGGGCGGGGTCGAGGGTGCGGCCGCTGGCGTCGCGCAGTTCAATGGAGCTGCCGGCACACAGCACCTGCAGCTCGTGCGTGGTATTGGGCACAAACACCCGAAAGTTGGCGTTGACGCCCGCTACGACCGGGTAGTTGCATTGGGCCTGCGCGGCGGGCAGGGCGGCAAAGCCCAGCATCAGCAGCCAGGCAACAAAGAAGCATTTCACGCCTGCCTGAACGCGCAACAATGGCCAACTGGTGTGCATGGCTTCAAAATACGCTGTGGCGCGCTTTTGTTCCCGCATTAAGCCCACGCGAACTGGCGCACGAAGCGGGCGGCGGCGTGCAAGTCGGGGTAGAGCACCCGGTCGCGGCCGATGAAGGGCACCTCGGCGCGGAAGGCCTCCACCACTTGCTCCAGGACCTCGGAAGTGCGGGCGGGGCGACGCAGGGCCAGGGCCTGCACGGCGTTCAGCAGCTCGATACCCAGCACCTGCTCCGTGTTTTCGATGACGCGCAGGGCCTTGGTGGCCGCGTTCGAGCCCATGCTCACGTGGTCCTCCTGTCCGTTGCTGCTCACGATGCTGTCGACGGATGCCGGAGTACAGAGCTGCTTGCTTTGGCTGACGATGCTGGCGGCGGTGTACTGCGGAATCATCAGGCCGGAGTTCAGGCCCGGTTCGGCCACCAAGAACGGCGGCAGGCCGCGCTGCCCGCTGATGAGCTGGTAGGTGCGGCGCTCGGAAATGGAGCCCAGTTCGGCCACCGAAATGGCGAGGAAATCCAGTGCCAGGGCCAGCGGCTGGCCGTGGAAGTTGCCGCCCGAAAGGATGGCGTCGGTGTCGGGGAAGATGTTGGGGTTGTCGGTAACGGCGTTGCACTCGATTTCGACCACGCCCGCCACGTACCCGACGGCGTCGCGGGAGGCGCCGTGCACCTGGGGCATGCAGCGGAAGGAGTAGGGGTCCTGCACGGCGGTTTTGGGCTGGGCTTGCAGCTCGCTGCCGGCCAGCAGCTCGCGCAAATGCGCCGCTACGGCTAGCTGCCCGGCGTGGGGCCGGATGCGGTGCAGCCGCTCATCAAACGGCTCGGGGCGGCCGTCGAAGGCTTCGAGGGACAGGGCGCCGATGACGTCGGCGGCGCGCAGCAGGTGACGGGCGCGCAGGGTGGTGTGCACGGCGTAGGCCAGCATGAACTGGGTACCGTTGAGCAGGGCCAGGCCTTCCTTGGCTTCGAGGGCAATGGGCTGCCAGCTGAACAGGTGCAGGGCGTCGGCGGCAGCGAGGCGGTAGCCTTCGTACTGCACTTCGCCCATACCGATGAGCGGCAGGCAGAGGTGAGCCAGCGGGGCCAGGTCGCCGCTGGCGCCGAGGGAGCCTTGCTGGTAGACGATGGGCAGGATGCCGCGGTTGTAGAAATCGAGCAGGCGTTGGACGGTGGCTACCTGCACGCCGCTGTGGCCGTAGCTTAGGCTCTGGGCCTTGAGCAGCAGCATCAGGCGAACCAGCTCGGCGGGCACTTCGGCACCGGTGCCGCAGGCGTGCGACATCATCAGGTTGACTTGCAATTGGCCGCGGTCCTGGGGCGAAATGCTGGTGTTGCAGAGGGCGCCGAAGCCGGTGTTGATGCCGTAGACGGGGGCATCGGAGTGGGCCAGCCGGTTGCTTAGGTAGCGGTGGCAGTCGTCGATGCGCTGGCGGGCGTCGTCGGAGAGGCTGAGCCGGGCGGTGCTGGGCAGCAACTGCTCGAGGGTGTCGAGCGTGAGGTGGGTGGCGGGGTGGAGGGCGTAATCGGCAGACATGGGCGGGGAAGGAGCAGGCCGGGGTGGGCGGCCAAACGGGGCTTCGAAACTACTCGTTTTGTGCGGAACGCTTGGCAAGGACTGATACCCATTGCGGCCTGCCGTACACGCATCAAACCTGCACAGGGCCCTGCAAAACCTTTGCTGAGGCGCTTTCTGTCTGTGCTGACGCAGGCAAAACCTGCGGTGGCAGGCATTTTCAGCCGTGGCACCACGCGGTTCTGCTGATTATAAGGCTAAGCCAGCTTTTGCACTTCCGTAGCTGCTTCGGCCAGCGGCAGCATCTGCTCGGTGCCGGAGCGCATGTCGCGCAGCTTCACCTGGCCGGCCGCCCGTTCGTCGGGGCCGGCGAGCAGCAGGTAGCGGATGCCGCGCTTGTCGGCATACTCAAACTGCTTTTTGAGCTTGCTGACTTCGGGGTACAGCTCGGCCGAGAGACCGGCATCGCGCAGGGCCTTGAGCAGGGGCAGCACGGTGGCGCGGCCTTCGTGGTCGAAATTGGCCACCAGGCAGAGCGGCGCGGCAGCTACGTCTTCGGGGAATAGCTTGAGCTCTTCGAGCACGTCGTAGATGCGGTCGACGCCGAACGAGAAGCCCACGCCCGAGAGGCCGGGCAGGCCGAAAGCGCCGGTGAGGTTGTCGTAGCGGCCGCCGCCCGAAATGCTGCCCATCTGCACGTTGTTCACCTTCACTTCAAAGATGCAGCCGGTGTAATAGGAGAGGCCGCGGGCGAGGGTCACGTCGAAATCGAGGCGGGCGAAGTTCTCGAAGCCGAAGTCTTGAAGGTAGCCTTGCACCTGCTCCAGGTCGGCGAGGCCGCGGGCGGGGCCGGCCGTGGCGTCGGCCAGCACGCCGTCGGCCCCGAAGGCCGTGCGCAGCGTGGAGAGCTTTTCATCGAACGAGCCGCCGACTTCGAGATATTGGAACACCTTGTCGATAGCGCCCTGCGAAAAGCCGCGCTCCAGCAGCTCCCGCGTCACGCCGTCGCGCCCGATTTTGTCAAGCTTGTCGATGGCTACAAACAAGTCGGATTCGGTGCCTTCGCCACCCAGAGCCTGGTAAATGCCCGACAGCACGCCGCGGTGGTTGATTTTGATGGTGAAGTCCGTCAGGCCCAGCGTCGACAGCACCTCATCAATCATGAGCACAATCTCGGCTTCGCAGAGCAGCGACGTGGTGCCCACCACGTCGGCGTCGCACTGCACAAACTCGCGGTAACGGCCGCGCTGGGGGCGGTCGGCGCGCCACACGGGCTGAATCTGGTAGCGCTTGAAGGGCAGCGTGAGCTGGCCACGGTTCATGACCACGTAGCGGGCGAAGGGGACGGTGAGGTCGTAGCGCAGGCCCTTTTCGGCCACTTTCGGCAGAATCTTCTTCGAGCCGGCAGCCAAGTCGTCGGCCGACACGTCTTTCGCGAAGTCACCGGAATTCAGTATTTTGAACAGGAGCTGGTCGCCTTCGTCGCCGTATTTGCCGGTGAGTACCGACAGGTTTTCCATGGTAGGAGTTTCGAGCGGAGCGTAGCCGAACTTCTCGAACACGCGGCGCACGACGCCGAAAATATGGTTGCGGCGGGCCACCTGCTGCGGACCAAAGTCGCGGGTGCCTTTCGGGATGCTGGGTTTTTGCATGATGGAACAAAGGTAGCAGCAGCGTGCGGCCCGGCCCAACAACGCTGGCCGCCAATGCCCCCTGGGCATGTCGCGTTTGTCCAATCAAACGGGCCGGGCGGGTTGTACCTTACTAGCTTACTATTGGCTTGGGTGCCTTGGCGGCGCGCAGGCCCAACCGGTAATGGAGCTTCAAAAATTTGCGGCCGCGCCGGCGTTGGCCGATTACGTCGAACATTACTGGGTGATGGAAGACGAGGCGACGCCGGAAGCGCCGGTGATGCACGCAGTGTTGCCGGCCACCATCCAATCGGCCATCGTGGTGTTTGGCGAGCCGTACCAAACCATCACCTTCGACGGCCGCGAAATCCGCGACATTCACCAGGGCCTCGTGCTGGGCCGCGTGACGACCAAGCGGCTGTACCTGCGCCAAACCGGCCGGGTGGGCGTTTTCGGCGTGCGGTTTTGTCCGACGGGGTTCTACAACCTCTTTGGCGTGCCCATGCAGCACGCCACCGATACCACGCTGGAGCTGGACAGCGCCGCCGGGCAATTCGGCCGCGAGCTGACGCGCCGCGTGATGGAGGCCGACTCCCATGCCGCCCGCGTGCAAGTGGCCGAGGAGCTGCTGCTGCGCCAGCTCAGCAAAGTCCATCCCCGCCTCGACGCCATTGATTTCGTGGCTTCCAGCATTGTGCGCCAAAACGGCCTGGTGAGCATGGACGGCCTGTTGCACACCGCCAACCTGGGCGTGCGGCAGCTGGAGCGGCGGTTTCTGGCCAAAGTGGGCACCTCGCCCAAGCTCTACGCCCAAATTGCCCGCTTCGGGCACGTGTTCAAGCTGTTGAAAAACGAGCCCCGCGCCGAGTGGGTGGATGTGGCCTACCGTTGCGGCTACTACGACCAAGCTCACCTCATTCGCGAGTTCCGGCGCTTTACCGGCGAAACACCGGTCGCCTATTTCAGCCACTACGACGCCTTTGCGAAGTTTTTCTGGGCCCGGTAGGCCGCATGTCGCATTCGTGCAATACTTCGGCCCCGGCGCCCTATATCTTTCCTTCACTCCCCCCGCCTTCCGATCCTCGGCGCCCGGTACTGCCGGGCCGGCCTCGCTCCGTGGCCTGCTTGCTCGTTGCTTTTTTCTTGCTCCGTTACCCTTCTTTCTGCGCTATGAAAACGCTTTTGATTTCTGTCCTCCTGGCCCTGGGTGCCAGCGCGGCCACAGCCCAGGCTCCTGCCCGCGGCTACTGGAACCTCGAAACCAACCTGACCACGCGGGATTTCACCGTCGTGCGCTTCTACAACGACGAGCACCAGTTACTGCGCGAAGAACGCCTCGACAACCTGTGCCTCGACCTGAGCCGGGGCACACCGCTCTGCCGGCGCACCGCGCAGCTGCTCAACGGTACCCTGGCTCAAGTGCTGCTCGACCCGAATAGCTCGGAATCGACCTCTATGCTGGCGGTGCAACTGGGCCAAAACCGCCGCATTCAGCGCGTATACGCTGTTCGGTAGAACGGCTGATTCGTAGTTGACCAACACAGAACGGCCCCGCAACACGCAGACCCACCAGTAAGGTAGTCTTGCGTGTTGCGGGGCCGTTGTGGTCAAAAATCCGGCCGTTAGTGCACCACCAGCTTCTGCTGGGCAACGCCTGCTGATGACCGCAGCTCCAGCGTGTACACGCCCGCGCCCTGCCCAGACAAATCAAGAGTTAGGTCATCGGACTGACCGGGCTTTACGGCCTGCGTGAGTACCACGCGGCCCACGGCGTCGCGCACCAGCACGTCGGTTGCGCCCGCGCGCAGCGGTACCCGGAACTGCCCGTCGTGGCTGGGGTTGGGGTAGGCCGGAGCTACTACCGCCAGCTTCGCAGTGCCGGCCGCCAGGGTAGTGCCGGTGTATTTGTGCAGGCCGGTGCCGCCCGCTATTTCGCCGCTTGAGTCGAGGCGCACGCCGCCCGACCAGCCTGCAGTGGGGCTTGCAAAAGCCACCAGCGCGTGGTTTACCGTGCTTTCAATGGCCGTCCAGGTCTGCCCGTCGTTGGTGGAGTACGACGAGCCCGAGCCGCCCGGTAGCCCGCTGAAACCGGTGCTGACGTAGGTGCGCGTGCCGGGCACGGCCGCCAGCCCAATTATGTGGTGCGGGCCGGTGGGGTTCACCGCCGCCCACGTGATGCCACCGTCGGTAGTGCGCTGCAGGTCGCCTTCGTCGCTCATCAACAAGCCGTTGTTGGCGTCGCGGAAGGTCAAGGCTTCGGGAAAGTCGAAGCTGCCAAAGCCCGTGGTGGCCACGTTCCAGGTCAGGCCGGCATCGGTCGAGCGAAAAACGCGGTTTTCGCTGGTTGCAAACCACAAGCTGTTGCCCACTTGCGCAACCACCGGCACCAGCAGGTCCACAAACTCATCGGGCTGCGCGGCCGGAATATTGGCGGCCGGTACCGCCGTCCAAGACGTGCCACCGTTCGAGGTGGTGTATATCTCGATTCGATTATTGGCCGCCTCGCCAATGGCCACGCCGCGGTTGGCGTCGAAGAAGCGCACGTATACCGGATACCCTTCGACAGAAGCAAACTGCCCGGTGGTCGTCGTTTGAACCCAGGTAGCGCCGCTATCGGTGGTTTTCAGGATGCGCCCGGGCGCCACGGGTGCGCTGGGGGCAATGGCGGCCCAGGCCGTGCTGGCGTTCAGGGCGTGGATATCCGAAATGTATTCCGTAGCTGTCAGGCCGGGAAGTACTTGCGCCGACCAGGCCGCGCCCCCGTTTACGGTGCGGGCGTAGGTAGCGGTGCGGTCATTATTGACTTCCACCACCGTCGTCCAGGCCACGTTGGCATCCACCGCCGAAATAGTGAAGTTCAGGTAGGCCGGCGAGGCAAAACTGATGGGCTGGCTGACCCATTGGGCCGTGGCGAGGTAGCTGCTTCCCAGGAAACTCAGCAGCAGTAGGGCTTTTTTCATGCGTAATGTAGCGTGAGGAGAAAAGAAAGATGGGTCAGGAACCCGGGCCGAATGCCGTTGCAAGGAGGGCCAGACCAGCTAAAGAGCCTGCGTCATATAGGAAAGTTGTACAGCTCCCCCGAATATGTGAGGACCAGAACAGCCCAGCCGGCACACCACAGCTACCGACTAACTCCCCGACGAACCTGGTAAAGCACCGACGCGGCCAGCGGGGCTTTCAGCGCCGACCGGATTCCTGCCTCGTGCAGACCGCGGTTGGTCCAGTCGTTGCAGGTGCGCAGGGCGTGGTAGCGGCCGCGGGCCCGGAAGAAAAAGTCGGCGGCGGTGTAGCCGGCCGGGTTGCGCAGCTCCCAGCGCCCCGCCGAGTCGGGCTGAAAGGACTCGGCTACATACCGCACCAGCTGCTGGTATTGGGTCGGCGCAATGCGCAGCATCACCACATGTTCGCCGGGCGTAGGAGCCGCCGGGTAAAAGCCTACGTGCATCAGGGTTTTGGCAGGCAGCAGCGCGCGGGCCACGGTGCCGGGTTTGGGAAATTTCCCGCCGTACGATTCCAGGTAGAATGCTTCGTTGCCCCAGCCGAAACTCACAAACGGACTGGCTCCGAACGCTTGCCCCCACTGCGGCTGCCCCAGCCGGGCCAGCCAATCGGTTCCGGTACGGGCTTCCCGCGCCGGCAGCACCAAGTCGGTGTGGAACCCATTCGACACCACGAAAACGGGAATGCCACCGGGTGTTTCGCGGAAATCGGCATTGCGCGGTACCACAGTGCCAGTGAGCATGAGCACGACAAATGCAACGAAAACCGACATCAGGGCACGAAAACCGAGGACAGGAAGCGACATACAGCGGCACGCATCGAACGGCTTGGCGCGCGTCTTTCATGCCAGTTGACCCGCATACGTAACCCGTCGGTAAGCAATGCGGGGCTGCGGCTTTTCAACCACAACCCCGCAGAAGGTCTTGGACAGCATGCCCCGCGCCACAACCGGCGGGCGAGGCTGCAGAGCCCATGCTAGGAGCGCACTACCGGGCGCTTGGCGTAGCGGCGGGTGTGACCGGCCGTCAGCACGTATTTGGTGGCCTGGCCCACGGCCGTGTGCTTCAGGAAAGGGTTGCTAACCGGCGTACCGGCCAGCGTGCTGGCTGCCACCGGAGCCGACATCGGCACCAAGGCTACCGAACCCAGCGCGAGGCGCGGCTGGCGGGCGTTTACCTGAAATACGGGGCGCAGTTGCTGGTAGCCCAGTACCGTGGTGCGCAGCCGGTATTGGCCGAAAGGCAGGTTGCTGACGCTAAACGAACCGTCGGCGCGGGTGGCTACGCTGCACACATAAGCGTTGTCGCTGGCACGCAGCACAATAACGTTGGCTTGCGGAATGGATTCCTGGGTCTGGCCGTCGAGCAGCTTGCCCGAAATAGTGCCCATTTGGGCGGTTTTGGTACCAGCGGTGAGGTTGAGGGCGGCCAAAAGGGCCAGGCTGAAAAAGAAGAAGCGGGCTACGAGCGTTTTCATGGCTACAGAAAGGTTGGGATGTTGGGGCGGGCCGGGGAGAGGCAGCAGCCGCGGTTCCGCTGCCTGGTTCCAAAATGGCTTGTTGGGCTTGTGCGTCGTGCCGTCCGCTACGGTGGCGAACTGGGCGGCATCAGCCTCGGGGCTGACGGTGGGGGAGCGGTGGGCCTTTCGGGTGGGCCGGTTCGGCACGAAAGAAAGGCGGTGTTGCTGGAAGACGTTGTAAAGATAATGACAGGTACTTTGTGATGCAAGGTACTATCGAATTATTTTTTCTTTTCAACGTTTTTTGCTGCACTTGGCCAAGAAAAGAGGCCAGATTAGCAATTGGAGATGAAGGAAGTGGGAGCTTACGAAGGCAACTTAGGACTATGGCTTGCGGAGAAGCGGTGCGCTAGGCGGCTTTCGGAGTGGTAGATGGAGGCTGAAAAGGAAGCGTTGCCTGGCGTTGCAAAAACTTTTCTGGCAGATGTACCAGGCAGGATGTAGCAACCGTTTCGTCGGCACAAGCATGTTGGTTTTCTGTGTTGCGACGGTGCAAAGGTAGCGGCAGCGTGAAGGGTGCTACAATCGCACAATGATGTGGGACGTCGGGCTCTGCAAAGGCAATGAGGCGGTTACGCGGCTGTAGCCAAGCCAGCCCACCGAAAGAGCCACATGCTTTTCAGTCCGCACGGGAGGCGAATCCTGGGAAACTGTACCATCGCACAACTCGAATGTTGAACAGGAAACTTGTGTCTTGCTTCGGCCTCCTCGAACGGAGCCAGGAAGCAACATCTGCTGCATTGACTACGAAACTATTCGTAGGTTGCGCGTGGTATACATGACTGGTAAAATATTTTGTTGGGTACATGCTCATCGAAGAATTAAGGGTGTGAAAACCCATGTGTCTTTACTTGAGTGGCAGTTGAAATTCGTGAGTCGACTGTGGCGCCTCTTACGAGTTGTATGATGGATGATATGGGCAGAAAGAATTCCGCCAGCGCACCTAGTAGGTACGCTGGCGGAATAGGCATAGTATGAGTAGCCGGTTGCGGAAGGGGTTAGCCGCCGAAACCACCACCACCGCCTTGCGGCTGGTTCTCGATTTTCTTAGGTGGTTTGTTCGAGCCCATGTACCACGAGAAGCCCAGGTAGCCCACGCGCGACTCCCATTTGTTGTAGTTGCTGAACTCGTAGCCCGGGGCGAAGGCAGTGCTGCGCTGGCGTTGCGTATTGAACACATCCGAAACGCGCAGCGTGAGAGCGGCCCGGTCGTTGAAGAGGCGCTGGCGCAGGGCCATGTCGATTGAGCTAACCGGGGCAATGCGGCCTTGCGTGGTGAGGGCTGCGGCCCGGTAGTTGCCAGTCAGCTGCACATCGAGTTTCGGCGTTGGGGTGAAGGAGTTCATCACCCGGGCCGTGCCCGATACCGTGCGGCGGCTCGATTCGGTACCCGTGGCGGCCGTCACGCTGCTCTCAAACAACGAGCCGTTGGCCGTCAGGCGCCACCATTTGGTTACGGGCTGGTTCACCGACAATTCGGCCCCGTAGCTCAGTGCCTGACCAAAATTGGTGTTGTAACTGGCGGTAATCACGGCCCCGCCGCCGTAGAGTTGGGTGGCCGTAGCGTCTACCCGGCGCAGCTGCTGAATGGCGTTGGTGGTTTGGCGGTAAAACAGCGTAGAGCTGATATTAGCTTGGCCCAGTGTCATTTGGTGGCCCAGCTCCAGCGCATTGATGTATTCGGGGCGTAGGGCCGGGTCGCCGATGCGGTAGTAGCGCTGGTCCTGGTAGAGCGGGAAGGCCAGCAGCTGCATGAAGTTGGGGCTGTTCAGGCGGCGCGAGTAGCTCAGCTGCACGCGCTGGTCGGCAGTGGCCAGGGTGCGCGCCAGGGTAGCCGAGGGAAACAGGTTCAGGTACTCCAGCTTGAAGGGGCCTTTGCCGTTTACTACCTCGCCTTGCGTATTGGTGTACTGCACCCGCAGACCCGCCAGAACCCGCCATTTGGCCCATTCCTGCTGGTAGTTCACGTAACCGGCTTGGTTGTACTCGGCAAAATCGTAGGCGTAGGAGCGGTCGGCCAACCGCTCGTAGCTGCGCGTTTCGCCCACTTGGCGCAGAAAGTTATCGGTGCCGTTGTTGTTCTGGCGCTGGGCTTTCAGCCCCGCTTCGAAACGGGCTTTATTGGCCAACGGGTGCACATAATCCACTTGCCCATCCCAGGAACGCAGATCAACGTGGAGGTCCTGCTGCCACTCGCGCAGGTCGGTGCCAGTGGGGCCGCTGGTGTTGCGCTGGGCCACCAGCACGTTGGCATCGAGGTAGGTGAAGCTGGCCGAAGCCGTTAGTTCGCGCCCCTTGTGGGCTTCCCAGGTGCGGCGGTAGTCGAGCGAGGCGTCGTGGTTGTCTACGTTTTCCGACACGCCGAACGTGCTGCCCAACTGACGGTCCGTTTCGCCTGCCGTGCGGAGAGTGGCCAGCTGCATGCCGCCGTTTCTGCTGCGGTTGAAGCCGGGCTGCAGCGTCAGCGTCAGGGTCTGGGCGGGCGTCAGGTTCAAGTCGAAGCCCAGGCGGCCGCTGTAGTTTTTGGCGTGGCGCAGGTTGGTGCCTTCCTGAAAGGTGCTCAACGTCTGGCCTTCCAGCACGGTCTGCTGGTCACTCCACATACGGCTGCGGAAGTTCGCGTCGCGCATGTCTACCGAGCCGAAGACGTTCAGCTTACCGGCACGGCGGTTCAGGCTCAGGCTGCCGTTGTACTTGTCGCGGGTGCCCACGGTAGCGGTGGCTTGGCCGTTCCAGCCGTCTTTCTTCTGCTTTTTCAGGATGATGTTGATGACCCCGCCACCCCCGGCCGCATCGTAGCGGGCCGACGGGTTGGTCACCACTTCCACCTTTTCGATGCTGCTGGCCGGAATCTGCTCCAGGCGGTTGCCGCCGGCCCCGCTGGAAGCCGAGGTCGGCTTGCCGTCCACCAGGATGGTGATGTTGGAGCTGCCGCGCATGCTCACGGTGCCATCGGGCGCCACGGCTACCGAGGGCACATTTTGCAGCACGTTCACGGCCGTGCCGCCCACGCTGCTCAAATCCTTCTCCACGTTAATCACCTTCTTGTCGAGGCTTTCTTCCACCGCCGCCCGCTGGGCCGTCACGGTCACGCCTTTCAATTGGGTTGTCGTGGGTTGCAGGGTTACTGTGCCCAGCGGCAGTTCGGCCGTTTCGCCCGACAGCGTGACGGCGCGGCGCAGCACCCCGTAGCCCAGCACCGAGGCCTTGAGGGCGTAGGAACCGGGCTTCACCGATTCCAGTCGGAAAGCGCCGTTTTCAGCAGTTTGCGCCCCGGTTATCACGGCCGAATCGGGCAGGTGCAGGAGCAGCACGCTGGCAAAAGGCAAGGGCTGGCGGTTGGCCCCGTCGAGCAGCGTGCCCGAAACGACGCCGGAAGCCGGCCTGTTCTGGGCCTGCAAACCCAGCGGAAAGAGCGTCAGCAGGAGGCCAGAGCACAGCAGTGCCCGGTAAGGGAAGGTAGCCAGTACCATACAGTCAGGAAGTGAGGGGTGAAGGAACGGGGCGCACTTCGTCAGCGGACCGCGCATCCGCCAGAGCTTGCCAAGTGGTTCAGTCAGGTGTACAGCCGCTGCCAATGGGCAATACAATGCCCGGGCGCAGTCGGCGCCGATTTTTTGAAGCCAGGAGAAAGGATGTTTCCTCTAAGGTTGATACAAATATAAAGGCAGGTACTTTGCAACGCAAGGTACCTGCTAAGAAAAATATACTGGCAATACCGTGTAAATAGGTATCTATTTGAATTTCAGCAAATAAAAATTGGCTGGCTCAAACATTCCGGCAATAGAATGTTTGAGCCAGCCAAAAAAAGCGCCTATTTTCAGTGTTTTCTATTTCTTATCCGGAGCCGTCACCACTTGGCCGTTACGGAACGTTTTCTTCTGTTGCACGGCCTTGCCATCCGGACCGAAGTAGGACCATACGCCGGTTTCGCGGTTGTTGCGGAATTGGCCGGCTACCTCGGCGGTTCCATCCTCGCGCAGTTGTCGGTAAGGCCCCAGTTTCTGGCCCGACTTCCAAGTGGTTTCGGCGCGCAGCTTTCCTGAGGCGTAAAACTCCTGCTCCAGGCCAGTTGCGCGGCCGTTTTCGAAAGTGACTTTACGCGCCACTTGGCCGTTGGGGTGGTACGTGAGTTGCTCCCCCACGAGCCGGTTGTTCGCGTAAGTTTCTTTCCGCTCCAGCTGCTTGCCGCCGGGAAAAAATGTGCGCCAGGTGCCGGTGCGCACGTTGTTTTTGTATTCCTGCTCTTCGTGCACGCCGCCGGCTTCGTAATAGGTCGTGATTTTCCGGTCGCGGCCCAGGTTGGCGTAGTCCACTTCCTGTTCGGTTTTGCCGGACGGGTAGAGGTACTTGGCTTGACCGGACAGTACGCCGCCTTTGTAGTTCTGCGTGCTTTTGAGGGCCCCGGTTTCGTAGTAGGTTTTTACCAGGCCTTCCAGGTTGGCGGTGCCCGGCGCCAGTTGCTGGGCGCGTTTGGTGAGGTCGTCGCCCAGCGGGTTTTTCACCGGGCGCGTGGCCGCAGTAGCCGGCACGTAGTTGCCTTCGGTTTTGAGTTTGCCCGAGGGGTAATAGCTGCGCATGGTGCCGCGGCCGGTCTTGTCCATCGTCACCTCGGTTTCCAGCTGGCCGTTCTCAAACCACGTTTTGTAGCCGCCGGCCAGCAAGCCGTTGCGGTAAGTGCCTTCGCTCTGTTGCTGGCCACTGGCAAAATAGGTGCGCACCACCCCGTCGGGCTGGCCGTTGCGGTAGCTGATTTCGGCCTGGGGCTTGCCCGACGCATACACCTGGCGCACCACGCCCTGGGGCTGGCCCTTCAGCAAGGTCGTTTCCAGCTTCAACTCGCCCGAGGGGTGGTACATTTTGATGGTGCCCGTGGGCTGGTCGTCTTCGTAGCTGCCTTCCTGCGCCAACTTGCCGCTGGGGTAGTAGGTGCGAAACGGTCCTTGCCGCTGCCCTTCGCGAAACGTCACTTCCAGCCGCCGTTGGCCGGTTTCGAAGTACTCCGTGTAGGCGCTGTCGGCCTTGCCAGCGCGGTAGCTGGTTTGCACCTCCAATTTGCCCGAGCGGTAAAACCGTTTGTAGTTGCCCTCCAGCACGGTGTCGGCTCCCACCAGGGCGTGGTACACCTCGCGTTTTTTCACGTGGGTGGTGTCGTAATACGTAGTCAGTACCCGGGGCCGCTGAGCCCAAGCCGGGGCCGCAGCAACTATCAGCAGCAAAAGCGGCAAGCAAAATCGAATCATGCCTGCAAAAACGCAGAAATTCTGCCAATCGTGCGGGAGCTGTGCATCGGCAACGGTTTTTTGCCCAATCCCGAGGATACAAGCCGGTCAGAAGCCTGCATGCGCCCGTAGCGAAGGGCGTATGTCATAAAAAAAGGAGCCACGGTCGTTAGCCGTGGCTCCACAATGAAAGCTTTGCTGTGGAGTTGCTGAGTGTTACAGCTTCTCCAGTACAATGCTGCTGGCTCCGCCACCGCCGTTGCAAATGCCGGTGACACCGATTTTGCCGCCTTCGTTCTGCATCACGTTCAACAAAGTGGTAACGATGCGCGCCCCCGAAGCTCCCAGCGGGTGGCCCAGGCTCACGGCACCGCCGTACACGTTCACTTTGGTGCTTTCCAGGTTCAACAGCTTGTTGTTGGCCAGCGAAACGACCGAAAAGGCCTCGTTGATTTCGTAGAAATCGACCTGGCTGGCTTCCACACCAGCGTGTTTCAGGGCCTTCGGAATAGCCAGCGACGGAGTCGTGGTAAACCACTCCGGCGCCTGCTCGGCATCGGCAAAGCCCAGCACGCGGGCCATGGGCTTCAGGCCCAGTTCTTCGGCTTTTTCCTTGCTCATCAGCAGCACTGCGGCGGCGCCGTCGTTCAGCGTCGAAGCGTTGGCGGCCGTCACCGTACCATCTTTGGTGAAGGCCGGGCGCAGGCCGGGTACTTTGGCGAAATCGACCTTCAGGTACTCCTCGTCGTCCTCAATAACCGTGGTTTTGCCGCGGCTTTCGATGGTTACGGGTACAATCTCGTCCTTCTTCTTGCCGGCTTTGGCCGCGTTGGCACTCCGCGTGTAGCTCTCGATTGCAAAGGCATCCTGCTCTTCGCGGGTGATGCCCATTTCCTTGGCCGTGTTTTCGGCCGCGTTGCCCATAGCGTAGTCGTGGTACGGGTCCCAGAGGCCGTCCTTCATCAGGCCGTCAATCATTTGCCCGTGCCCGTACTTGGCACCAAACCGGGCCTTGTCGAGGTAGTATGGCACGTTCGACATGCTTTCCATGCCGCCGGCCAGTACCACATCGGCCTGCCCCAGCATAATGGCTTGGGCGGCCATCATAATGGCTTTAGAGCCCGAAGCACACACCTTGTTCACGGTGGTGCACTCCACCTCGTATCCCAAACCGGCTTTCAGGGCCGCTTGGCGGGCCGGGGCTTGGCCCAGGTTGGCCGAAATGACGTTGCCCATGATGACCTGCTGCACGTGTTTCGGCTCAACGCCAGCTTTTTCGAGGGCGCCCTTCAGGGCAATGCCGCCCAGTTCGGTGGCCGACAACGACGCCAAACTGCCGCCGAACGAGCCGATGGGCGTGCGCACAGCCGAAATGACGTAGACTTCTTTGGTTTGCATGGATAGGAGGGAGTGGGAGTTGGGGAAATAGTGCCATTCGGCGCTAAGCCGGTTGGCCTACGCGGCCCGTTGGGCGCTCAAAAGTAACAGGAATTTCTACCTGCCAGACCTGCATCGGGCCATGAGCGTGCGGTACCGTGGTTCGCTTGCACAACTACGAAATTACCACGTTGGTTTGCCAGGCTCGGCGCGTTTGGTTGCTTTGTGCGGCAGCTGCTGCAGGTATTGTTGCTCGTTGGCGCGCAATGCATCGAGCAGTTGCCGGGCTTGCGCTTCGGTTAGGTTCAGCTGCTGCAACTGCTGGCGGCGCGTATTGAGGCGGGCGTCATTCAGTGTCGCACTTTCGGTGCCCGGTCGACCGCTACCATCCTGCGAGGCGTCAGGCTCAGAACCCGTCCCCCGAGTACCGCCCGAAGCATCTCCCTGCGCCGTGCGCTGCGCGTTACCCGACCCTTGGCGAGGTGGCGGATTTTCCAAGTCGCTTTGCCCTGCTGTGGGAGCCGACGAAGAAGCGCCGACTTGCGGCTGTTGCTGGCCCGCGCCGGGCTGTGAAGCTTGCGGCTGACGTGACGGTAACTTCTGCGGGTCGTTTGGGCGGCCCTGGTAACGGCGGATTACCTCGTAATCGTAGCGGGCCCCTGCATTGGTGGGGTCGTCGAGCAGGGCCTGGCGCAACAGCGCGCTGGCTTGAGCCATATCGCCGCGTTCGGCTGCCAGCACGGCCAATTGTTGCCGCGCTACGCTGCGCACCTGCAAGGCCGGGCTCTGTAGCAGGCGGCCGTACGCTTGCCGGGCCTTGGGACTATTTCCAAGGCGAGCATAGGCATGGCCCAGGTTAACCTGCAGTTGGTCGGTGCTGCCGCCAAGTTGAAGTGCCTTTTCATACCAGGCAGCCGCTTCGCCAAAACGGCCGTGTGTATACGCCAGGTGTGCTTGCTGCAGGCTCTGGTTGTAGCTGCGCACCCGCTCAAGCCGGGTCCAGAGGCCGCCACTCAGTAGCAGAGCCAGCAGTGCCATTCGTATCATGGCCGCACCACCTTAATGGTAAAGATTATGTCCAAGGCCAGCAGCAAAAGCGCAGCCGCCAAGGGGTAGGCATAGCGGTTGTCGGCCACAGTTACCGTGCGCACCTGCTGGGTTTGGCCTTCCAGACGGGCCAGCGCCCGTACCAGCGCCGGAAATTCATTGCGCTTTTCCGACACCTCTATATACACGCCGCCCGTCAACTCAGCCAAGCGCCGCAATACCGGAGCTTGCAGGCGCGTCACTGCCGGGCGGCCTTGAGCGTCGCGCACGAAGCCGCTGGCCTGCGGAAGTTTGCTGCCCTCGGCCGTGCCAACGCCCACAGCATACAGGCGCACCCCGCGGCGTACCATCTCGCGAACCGGACCCTCTATTTGATTCCCAAAATCCTCTCCGTCGCTGACCACCACCAGCGCAGTAGCTCGTTGGGAAGAGCCGCTTACCGGTTGCGCAACGGTAGCCAAGCGGGTAAGTGCCAATTGTAGCGGAGCCGCCAAATCGGTGGCTCCGACAGGAACCAGCCTGGTTTGCAGCGTGCCCAGCAGGGTGAGTAGGGCATTTTGGTCGTAGGTGAGGGGGCAATGCACGTACGCTTCCGAACTGAACACGATCAAGCCCATGCGGTCGGCCGGAAAACGTTCGACCAGCTTCGCCAATTCGGCCCGTACCCGCACCAAGCGAGTCGGCGCGACATCCGGGGCATCCATCGACCGCGACAAATCGACCAACAGCCATAAGTCTTTACCCGTGGTGCGTACCGGCTGGGGCATCACGCCGTATGCGGGCCCCAGCAACGCCACCCCCAACAGAGCCAGCGCCGCTGCCCGCAGTAAAAATTTCCAGCCTATCCGCCCGCCCGACTGCCCCAACGGTCGGGCCAAGCGTCTTGTGCGTAGCGCGTAACCAATGTAAAGCACCGCGCCGATGCCAAGTAGCATGGTTTCCCAGAACGTCCATTGGTTGAGCCAAGTAAGCATGTTCTGACGGCGGCAACTAGTGGGTGACGGGAAGGAAACAGCCAAAGATAACAGCCCAGCAAGGCAGGAAGTGAGATTTTTTTTCTGCTACAAACCTTGTTTTCCCGCTCCTGCCTGTATATTTGCTGCCCCGAAGGGCAAGCGGCCCCTCGGAAAATTGCCCTGACTTTGGAGAGATGGGTGAGTGGCTGAAACCAGTAGTTTGCTAAACTGCCGTAGCTCTAAAGGCTACCGGGGGTTCGAATCCCCCTCTCTCCGCCACGGGCTTCCCGTCCTTCGGGAAGCCCGCTTTTTTTACCGGCTTGTCCGTCGGTAGTTTCGGGGTGTAGCGTAGCCCGGTATCGCGCCTGCTTTGGGAGCAGGAGGCCGCAGGTTCGAATCCTGCCACCCCGACCATTGAAAGCCACCTGCCGCAAGCGGGTGGCTTTTGTATTATCGGTATGTACTACATAGCCTATATAGACGCTGGCTCTATGCAAGCAACTGCGCCCGTAAATGCCAATTCCAGCAACACCCCTGCAGCCAGCCACGGGCACGGGCAGTGGTTTTTTGAAAGATCAGGCTTAAGTTTGCAGGCAGATACCAATCATTCGCCTCGTTAGCTCAGTTGGATAGAGCGGCTGCCTTCTAAGCAGTAGGTCAGGAGTTCGAATCTCTTACGGGGTACTAATCCGCCAAAGCTTTTTTGCTTTGGCGGGCTTGTTATAAGGTGTTGCCAAACGCCGTCTAAAGCGCACTAGGAAGCCCGAAAACGGCAAAACTTGTCGGCAAAGCTGGTGGTCGAGTAGTTATTGCAGCCATTCTCACACTGCCTTTCGTTGTGGTGCCGTTGCACAAAATAGGAGGGCTTCTGCTGATGATTGTCGGGAGCAGTCGGTAAAAAACGACTTGCGTTTCAACGTTTGAAAGGCCCTTTGCGTAAGAATTTCCGCCAATGTTGCTACCTTGGGCAACCACAGGCTTGCATTGTAACCTGTCTACTCATTCAACCCCATTCCTCAACTCTTTCTTTCACCCATGAAAAGAATTGTACTTTCCTTGGCGTTGCTAGGAGCTCTTGTGAGCCAAAAAGCAGCGGCACAGGCCTTCTGGACCCCGCAAAACAACGTTTACAACACCGCAACGGGCTTGGGCAATGGCTTCCGCCTGGCTTACGTATCGGTAGGCGTTGCTAACAGCAACGTGGTGTGGGCTGTTGGTGGTGATTTGCCGCCGACTACTACTCCTCCTACCAACTACACCTTCAACAAATGGGCTAAGAGCACCGACGGCGGCGCTACCTGGACCAAAGGTGATCTGCAGATTGGCACCGGCTACACCGTGGGCCAATTCGTTGCCATCGACGCCAACACGGCTTTCGTGATGAGCTACGGTGCTACCACGGGTGGTGGCGAAGTTCGCCGCACGACGGACGGTGGTGCTACCTGGGTAAACCTGAACGGTGCCAACCAAGTGAACTTCACCTTGGCTGGTTCGTTCCCCGATGCCATGACGTTCTTCGACGCCAACAACGGCGTTGTATTCGGTGACCCGCAGCCGGCTGGCACCGGCCCGTTCCAAGTGTACACCACCAGCAACGGCGGCAACACCTGGACGCGCGTGCCCGCTGCCAACCTGCCGACTCCGGCTAACGCTGATGAGTATGCGCTGGTAGGTTCTATCGACCGCATCGGCAGCACCGTGTGGGTGGGTGGCACGAACCAAGGCGGCGGCAACGCCCGCGTGTTCAAGTCGACCGACATGGGCCTGACCTGGACGGCTGGTTCGACTCCCTTCCCGGACATTTCGAACGTAAACTTTACCAATGCCACTAATGGTATGGTATCGAGTGCGCCGGACATTGCTGTTTCCAACAATGGTGGTACTTCGTTTACGCCCGTATCTTACACGGGGCCGTTCTACGGCCAGTACGACGTGGAAGCAGTTCCGGGCGTAGCAGGTACGTTCGTAGCTTCGGGCTACCGCGACCCGCTGACCACCGCCAACGACTACGGTACCGTAATTACGAGAAACAGCGGCCAGACCTGGCGTCAGATTGACTCCACGATTGTGCGTTACGACATCGAAATCGTAAGCGACGCGCTGGGCTACGCCGTGGGTAACAACACCAACCCGGCTGCTGGTCAGAACCCCGGCACCAACCGTGCTGTGTACCGCAACTCGCGTCCCTTCACGCAGGCTATCCTGAGCGCCCGCAACGAGGCCAAGAACACGCTGGCCCTGTCGGTATACCCGAACCCGAGCCGCGACGGTATCTTCACGCTGGAACTGCCCCGCGCCAACCGCGAGCAGAAAGATGTACGAGTATTCGATGCCCTGGGCCGCGAAGTATTCCGTCGTCAGTTGAACGCTACGTCGGCTACCGCAGCCAATGGCTTGCCGCTCGACCTGAGCAGCCTGAAAGCCGGCGTGTACACGCTGGAGCTGACCACGACCGACGGCACCGGCCGTCAGAAATTGGTTATCGAATAATCATTCGACAAATCAACTCTCTAAAAAGACCTGCTGAGCAATCGGCAGGTCTTTTTTGTTTAGACAAAGTGTCGTTACGCTCAGCGGCTACAGCAATTGGTCGGATGATAAATACAGCAAATTTTAACCTCGCTCAACGTAGCAGAGCGGAAAAGCAGGCACACATAGGAAGCCTTTTTAGGAAATTGTGTAAACTGTCAGCAGGCACTATCATGCCTTGGGCTTCAAATGATTTACGGTATGCTCCAACGGTTACTCTTGGGTACAACCTTTGTATTGTCTGTCGCCTTGCAGGTTGGAGCGCAAACTTTTTATCGACACTGGACGCCATTGCCGGGTATCTACAACCCGAGCGCAGGACTTGGAAACGGCTTTCGGGTGAGCTTTGTGTCGGTGGGTGTGGCTAACTCCAATGTGGTCTGGGGCATTGGCGGTGAATTGCCACCTACCACCGCTCCTCCCAGTAGCTATGTGTTTAATAAGTGGGTGCGCAGTACCGATGGCGGCACAACCTGGACAACGGGAAATCTGCAAATCAGTACGGGATATACAGTTGGTCAACTAGTAGCCATAGATGCCCAGACGGCTTTCATGCTGACATATAATGGCATTGGTGGAGGAGGCGAGGTACGCCGCACGACGGACGGCGGCGCCACGTGGGTAAACCTGAACGGCCCAAACCAAATGAACTTCACCTTGGCTGGCTCATGGCCCGACGCCATGACTTTCTTCGACGCCAACAACGGCGTCGTGTTCGGCGACCCGCAACCTAGCGTTACAGGGGCGTTTCAAGTGTATACTACTGCCGATGGCGGCAGTACCTGGACACGTGTGCCCGCGGCCAACCTACCAGCGCCAATCGGTGCTGACGAGTACGCCAATATTGGTTCCATTGCCAAAATCGGCAGCACGGTGTGGGTAGGCGGTACCAACCAAGGCGGCGGAAATGCCCGCGTGTTCAAGTCAACCAATATGGGGCGGACTTGGACGGTCGGCAACACCCCTTTCCCGGATGTACTAAAAATTGCCTTTTCAACACCTACCCATGGGTTAATTGCCAGTGCACCGGATTTGGCATCCACTACCAACGGCGGAACTTCCTTTACGACGGTGGCTTATTCCGGGCCTTTTTACGCACAGTATGATCTTGCCTCTGTGCCGGGCCGCCCCGGCCTCTACGTGGCCACAGGCTACCGCGACCCCCTTACGACGGCTAACGACTACGGCTCCGTCATTACCAGCTCAAGCGGGTTTTTCTGGCGCCAAATCGATTCCACCGCGGTACGTTACGACCTCGATATTGTGAGCGACAATTTGGGCTATGCTGCGGGCAACAACCCAAACTCGGCCGTTGGCAGCCCGCCAGGCGTCCATCGTGCCATGTGGAAGAATACCCAAACCTTCTGGTTTATCTGTGACTTTCTGCCTTCGCGGGTGGGCTCAGCAGCAGCCCGGCGGGAGGTCTACCCCAATCCCAGCTCAAACGGGCAGTTCACAGTGGATCTACCACGAGGCAGTCAAGCTCTCAATGTCTTCGATGCTTTGGGCCGGCAGGTATTAGCCCGGCAACTTGCCGGTTCCGCTGCCGGCATGATACAGGTCGATTTGAGCCGGCAACCGGCTGGAATATACACCCTCCAAATCAGCAGCGAAACGGGCGTGTCCCACCAAAAAATCCAGATTGAGTAGGCCAATGCGGACCTGTTGCCGAAAGCCCGTTTTCCAGTCTGGAAAACGGGCCTTTTTATACGACTTTCCTAGCGTAAAAACGCCCGAAAACGTAGTAGAAAAGGGATGTTTCGGTATCTTCGCGTGTTCTAGCAACAGCTACATTTCAAGTCGCATTCTGCGGCTGAATTTTAAGCGTCACACATGAGCGAAATCCAAGAGAAAAAAGCCCGCAACGAGTACTCCGCGGATAACATCCAGGTGCTCGAAGGGTTGGAAGCCGTGCGCAAGCGCCCGGCCATGTACATCGGCGACATTGGCGTGAAAGGGCTGCACCACCTGGTGTGGGAAGTCGTGGACAACTCCATCGACGAAGCGCTGGCCGGGTACTGCGACACGATTGACGTCACCATCAACGAAGACAACTCCATTACGGTGCGCGACAACGGCCGCGGCATCCCGGTGGATTTTCACCAGAAAGAAGGCCGCTCGGCGCTGGAGGTTGTAATGACCGTGCTGCACGCCGGCGGCAAGTTCGACAAGGACACCTACAAGGTGTCCGGCGGTCTGCACGGCGTGGGCGTGAGCTGCGTGAATGCGCTCAGCAACCTGCTGCGTGTGACCGTGTACAAAAACGGCAAGGTCTACCAGCAGGAGTACGAGCGTGGCGCGCCGATGTACCCGGTAAAGGAAATTGGCGTGACGGAGCAGAACGGCACCCAGGTCGAGTTCTGGCCCGACGACTCCATCTTCACCGACACGGTGTACCGCTACGAAACCGTGGCCACGCGTTTGCGCGAGCTGTCATACCTCAACAAAGGTATCCGCATCAACCTGCTGGACTTGCGCGAGAAGGACGAAGCCGGCGTAGCCCGCGGCGAGCAGTTTTTCTCCGAAGGCGGGCTGGCTGAGTTTGTGCAGTACCTCGACGGCAAAGAGCGCCGCGCCCTGATGCCCGAGCCCATTCACGTGGTGAACGAGCGAGGCAACGTGCCGGTGGAAGTGGCCCTGCAGTACAACGACTCGTACCAGGAACACATTTTCTCCTACGTCAACAACATCAACACCCACGAAGGCGGCACGCACGTGGCCGGCTTCCGCTCGGCCCTCACGCGCACCCTGAAGGCCTACGCCGACAAGTCGGGCAAGCTGGAAAAGGCCAAGGTGGAAATTTCGGGCGAGGATTTCCGCGAAGGACTCACGGCCGTTATTTCGGTGAAAGTGCAAGAGCCGCAGTTTGAAGGCCAGACCAAAACCAAGCTGGGCAACAGCGAGGTGAACGGCGCGGTAAACACGGCAGTAGGCGAAATTCTGGCGCAGTACCTGGAGGAAAACCCCAAGGAAGCCGCTATGATCGTGGAGAAGGTGATTCTGGCCGCTCGGGCCCGCATTGCCGCCAAAAAAGCCCGCGAGATGGTGCAGCGCAAAACCGTGCTCGGCTCCAACTCCTTGCCCGGCAAGCTGGCCGACTGCTCGGAATCGGACCCCGAAATCTGCGAGCTGTACTTGGTGGAAGGGGACTCGGCCGGTGGCACCGCCAAGCAGGGCCGCAACCGGGCTTTCCAAGCCATTCTGCCGTTGCGCGGCAAGATCCTGAACGTGGAGAAGGCGCAAGAGCACCACATCTACGAAAACCAGGAAATCCGGAACATGATTACGGCCCTGGGCGTGAGCTTTGGCGTGCAGGCTGATCTGGAGAAAGGCATTGAGAAGGACGACAAGGCCCTGAACCTCTCGAAGCTGCGTTACCACAAGGTCATCATCATGACCGACGCCGACGTCGACGGTTCGCACATTCGCACCCTGATCCTGACGTTCTTCTTCCGCTACATGCGCGACTTGGTGGACAAAGGCTACGTGTACATTGCCCAGCCGCCGCTCTACCTCGTGAAGAAGGGCAAAGAGGAGCGCTACTGCTGGACCGAAGTGGAACGCCAGGCAGCCGTAGACGAATTGGCTAAAGGCCGCCCCGAATCGGTGGGAATTCAGCGCTACAAAGGCTTGGGCGAAATGAACGCCGAGCAGCTCTGGACCACCACCATGCAGCCCACCACCCGCTCGTTGAAGCAAGTGACGGTGGAATCGGCGGCCGAAGCCGACCACTTGTTCTCCATGCTGATGGGCGACGAAGTGGCCCCGCGCCGCGAGTTCATCGAGAAAAACGCCAAGTATGCCAAGCTGGACGTGTAAGCTCCAGTAACCGAAAAAGCCCGCCGCGTGCGGGCTTTTTTATTGGGCATGCCGAGTAAATCCGGCCGTGAAAACGGTCATGCAGAGCCGCAGGCGAAGCATGACGGGCAAGAACAGATAAGCTACAATGCGACAACTCATTTCTTCCGGTTCGCCGTGGGAAGGGCCGGTGGGCTACTCCCGGGCCGTGCGCGTGGGCAACGTGGTGGAAGTAGCCGGCACCACGGCCATGGACGACGACGTGGTAACCGGTGCCGATGCGTACAGCCAAGCAAAACGGGCTTTGGAGAAGATTGCCGACGCGCTGCACGCCGCCGGCGCCACGATGGAGCACGTCGTGCGCACGCGCATCTTCGTAACCGATATTGCGCAGTGGCCGGAAGTGGGCCGGGCGCACGGCGAAGTGTTCGGAAATATTCGCCCGGCCTCATCCATGCTCGAGGTTCGCGCGTTAATTGATGCACGGCTGCTTGTTGAAATCGAGGCTACCGCCGTTATTTCGTAACTCCACTTTCTCCTGAAGCCGGCGGCCGCCTTGCCTGCCGGTTCTGCTATGAAGATTTTCAAGTCCTCGGACCTCATCCGCAAAAGCAAATACATCAGCCGCGACCTGAGCTGGCTGCGCTTCAACTACCGCGTGCTCGACCAAGTGCGCGACGACAGCCGGTCGTTGTTTGAGCGGCTGCGGTTTCTGAGCATCACGGCTTCGAACCTCGACGAGTTCTTCATGATTCGCGTCGGGTCGCTCTACAACTACCTCGACTACGGCAAGGTGCGCGTCGATTACTCGGGCCTGCGCGAGCTGCCGTTCCGGCGCAAGCTGCTCGACTTCGCCCACCGCTTCGTGCACGACCAGTCGCAGGCGTATCTGCAGGAGCTGCGGCCCAACTTCGCCCGCAACGGCTTCGACATTCTGCGGGTGGATGAGCTGAGCGACGTGGAGCAGAAAAAAGCCGACGGCTACTTCAAAAACACGGTTTTTCCGCTGCTCACGCCGATGGTGTACGACTCGTACCACGGCTTCCCGCTGATGATGAACCAGTCGCTCACGTTTGGCGTGGTCACGCGCATGGGCGAAGGCAACGACATCGGGCAGGAGCGGCTCACCTTCGTGCAGCTGCCGCTGAACTTGTCGCGCTTCTTTGAGCTGCAGCGCAAGGACCGCGTGGTGTTTGTCCCGCTGGAGGAAATCGTGCGCGCCAACCTCGACAAGCTGTTCCGCAACGTGGCCATCGAGTCGGCCACGCTCTTCCGCATCACCCGCAACGGCGACTTCACGCTGGAAGAGTCGGAAGACATCGACGTCGACTTCATCAAGGAAATTCAGCAGGGCCTGAAAACCCGCAAGCGCGGCCGTGTGGTGCGCCTGGAAGTAGAGCCCGGCGCCTCGCCCATGCTCATGCAGGTGCTGCGCGAGCGGTGGCGCATCGACAACGGCAACGTGTTCGTCATCGATTCGCTCATCGATTTGCGCGGCCTCACGCAGATTGTGAAGCACGCCAACTTCCGCGACAAGCTGCCCAAGCTGCCGGCGCCAGTAGCCCCGCTGAGTTTGCCCGACGGGGCCGAAGACAACCTCTTCGAGTTCCTGAAAACCCACGACGTGCTGCTGCACCACCCCTACAACAGCATCGAGCCCGTCGTGCGCCTGCTGGAGCTGGCAGCCGAAGACCCGCACGTGCTGGGTATCAAGCAGACGATTTACCGCCTCGCCGACGACTCGCGCGTGACGGCGGCACTGCTGAAGGCGGCCGAAAACGGCAAGCACGTCTCGGTACTGTTTGAGGTGAAGGCGCGCTTCGACGAGGAGCGCAACATCCGGGAGGGTGCGCGGCTGGAAAAGGCCGGTTGCTTCGTCATCTACGGCGTGAGCAAGTACAAGACGCACACCAAGATGGCCATGATCATCCGTAAGGAAGGCGAGAAGGTAACGCGCTACGTGCACCTGGGCTCGGGCAACTACAACGAGCAAACCTCGCGCCTCTATACCGATGTGAGCCTGCTCACCAGCAACGACGTGTACGGCCACGACGTGTCGGAATTCTTCAATGTGATTACCGGCCACTCGCAGCCCGACGACTACGAATACCTGATTACGGCCCCGCGCGACATGCGCCAGCAGCTCATCCAGCTCATTCGCGACGAGGCCAAAAACGCCAAGCGCGGGCTGCCGTCGGGCATTGTTATCAAAATGAACTCGTTGGAAGACCGCGAGGTCATCGACGAGTTCTACAAAGCCTCGAAGGCGGGTGTGCCCATCCGGCTCATCGTGCGCGGCATTTGCTGCCTGCGCCCCGGCCGGCCCGGCCTGAGCGACAACATCGAAGTGCGCAGCCTCGTGGGCGAGTTTTTGGAGCACACGCGCCTGTTGTACTTCCACCACGGCGGGCACCCCAAGCTCTACGCCGGCTCGGCCGACATGATGGTGCGCTCCTTCGACCGCCGCATCGAGGCCTTGTTCCTGATTGCCAACCCGCAGCTGCAGCGCGAGGCCATCAACATCCTGTACTTCAACCTAAAGGACAACCACAATACCTACCTCATGCGCGAAGACGGTGCCTATGTCAAGCGCATTCCCGCGCCCGACGAGCCTGTGTTCAACGTGCACAAAGAGTTCTACCACAAAACCTTCGATATGGTACCGCCCGAGGCGCTGTTCGAGGAGTACCTGGCCTGCGCCGTGGTGCCCTCGGCGCAGCCCGTCGGCAACGAGCCGGTGTCGCCCTCCGAAGACCTGCTCATCGCCGACGAAGTGCTGGAACTGACCAGCGCCGATATCCTGTCGAGCGAGCCGGCCGTAACGGAGCCATTGGTGCCCGGTCCGGTGCCGCCCGTCACGGAAGCTGAGGTTGAATAATGTGCTGCGCTTCGCGCCAATGTGCGTCGCTTCGCTAATGGGGGAAATGTGCTGATTGGCTGTTCCCAAGACTTTGGCTAAAAAAGAAACGCCCCGCTCGGTATTCCGAACGGGGCGTTTTGCGTGCAAGGTGCGCATTGGCACATTCATCACATAAGCGAAGCGACGCACATTAATCCGTGAGGCTGTTGTTCTGCACCTCGGGCGACGGAATGGGTGTGCCGACGGCGTGCTTGGGCTCGATTTCGTCGAAATACTGCTCGAACAAGGTTTGCAGCATGCCGTCTTTCAGGCCGATGTCGGGCACCACCATCTGGTTGATGCCGGCCCATTCCATGGCCGAGAGGTAAATCTGGCCGGCGGGCACGATGACGTCGGCGCGGTCGGGGTTGAGCATGAGCAGGTTCACGCGCTCGTCCATGCTCATACCGCGCAGCTTGTCGAGGATACCGGCAATGCGGCGGCGCGTGATGACCTGGTCGACGGGCTGCTGGGCGAGGCTGTAGATTTTGTTGATGTTGCCGCCGGTGCCAATGGCGCGCGTGACGTGGTGCTGGCGGGCGTTTTCTTTCACCCACTGCTCCATGCGCTGCCAGGTGTCCTGCAGGCCTTCGCCCGGCTGGCCATTCTGCTGCAGGCGCCGGATGGAACCCACCTCAAACGACTGCGAGGCCACCTTGCGGCGGTCGTGGTAGAGGTTGAACTCGGTGCTGCCGCCGCCCACATCGATGTGCAGGTAGTGGCGCTTGTCCTCCAACTGGTGCATAATCACGCTGTTGATGTAGGCCGCTTCGGCCTGCCCATCGATAATCTGCACCGCAATGCCCAACTCGCGCTGCATGCGCTCGGCAATGGCCGCGCCGTTCTGGGCCGAGCGCATGGCCGAGGTGGCGCACACCAAGTGGTGGGCCACGTCGTGCACTTCCATCAGCAGCTTGAGTGCGTGAATGAACTTGACAAACTTTTCCTCCTTTTCGGGCGAAATGCGGCCGGTGGCAAACACGTCTTCGCCCAGGCGCAAGGGGTAGCGCACGTATTCCACCCGCTTGAGCCGGTAGTGGCCTTCGTACTCTAAAACGGCCGAAATCTGGCAACGAACTGCGTTGGAGCCGATGTCGATAGCGGCCAGTTTGAGCAACGGAAATTCCATAGCGAGGCGGAAGAAGCGGTGAGAAGGCCAGCAAAGATAAAAGGCCGGACGTTAGCCCGGCCTTCTAGGTAGTCGGCATGCCGAACGGTTACTGGTCGATGCGGAAGCCCAGGCCAAACTGCAGCAAGTAGCTTTCTTCCGCCGAATGCTGGACCGATACCGACAAGGCCAGCGTTTCGTAAACCGGCGCGAGGTAAAAGCCGCCGCCGTAGCCGCTGTGCAGCCCACCTGGCGACTTGCCCTGGTAATACACGCGGCCTTGGTCGTAGAAGCCGAAGATGCCGTAGTAGAAGGGCAGGATGGAGGTGTTGGCGTAGCCGAGCGCGAGGCGCAATTCCGAGTTCAGGTACACGCTGGCGTCGCCGGTGAAGCGGTTGCGCAGGTAGCCGCGCAGGTTCTGGCGCTGGCCCAACTGGGTAAACTTGTAGAACGGAATGTCGGCGTCGGTACCGTAGTTTTTGGCGCCGCCGCCCTTCAGCACCAGCGTAACGGGAATGCCCAGGCGGGCGGTGCCGTAGTACTCCGCAAATGCTTCCGTCAGCCCGAAGGTTTTCTTGTTCTGGTTGAGCTGGTGCCAAGTGGTATGCTCGCCAAAAAGGCGCACGCCTTTGCGGGCAAAGGTTTTCCGGTCGCGGAAGTCGAGGTCGAGCAGGGCCGTGCCGCCCACCAACTGCTGGGTGTTGGTGTTGGGAATGGGTACGTCGGGGTTCGGCACAGGCGCGGCTTTCAGCTGGCCGATGTAACTGTTGGCGGCGAAGTCGCTTTCGTACTGCTCGTAGAGGGGACCTACCCGAAAGACACTCTTGGCCCGGAACACGCGTTCGAAGAACACACTCGTTTGGGTACCACGGTAGCGTGCCCGGTAGTACTTGTCGTCGTAGAGGTCGTCGCTCTTGGTCGTGTTGTTGCCGAGCCCGAAGAAGTTGTAGAAGGGAAAGTAGTTGCCGTAGGTAGCACGGGCGCCGAAGTCCCACTTGCCCAGGAGGTAGCGCCAGCGCACGTTGCCGGTTATTTCGCGGTTGCCACCGGTGGTAGCGCGCAAATCGATGCCGTAGCGCACGCGGTAGTCGGGCTTGCGGAAACCCTGCTTCACCCAGTCGAAGCCGGCCGCAATGCCGAAGCCGTCGTTCTGGTTGTAGATGATGGAGCCGCGCGGGGCGTAGCCGTCGTACTCGAATTCCTCGCGGTTGTAGCCGTTCACGCCCAGCCGGTTCGACCGGCGGTCGGCGGTGCCGGAGCCGGCCTGCAGTTCGGTGGTGGGTACGTCGTACACTTCGGTGCGGCCGCCGTTGCCGGAATCGGCAATCTGGTCGCCGCCCTCGCCACCCACGATGCGCACCCGGATGCTGTTTTTCCCGGTGCCGGTGACGCGGAATACGTCTTTGCCGTCGAGGCCGTAGAGGCGGATGTCGCGCGTTTCGCCTTTCACGAAGGTGCGGTCAAAAAACGGCTGGCCTTTCGCCGACCCGTCGTCGTCTTTCTTGCTGACCTGCACGCGCACGTTGCCGTCGCGCAGGCGCTGCACGTCGAACACCTCGGCTTTGTTGGAACCCACCACGTCCACGTCGCGGGCCAGCATCAGGTAGTATTCGTCCAGCGCCTTCGGCAGTTCCTGAATGCGGCTTTTAAGCTTGCGGTTGATGTCGCGGCCCGAAATACCTTCGAGCTCCTTGGGCAGCTGGGCCGTGGCCGAGTCGATGGCCGCGGGTGTGATGCGGCGCTGCAGGTACTGGCCGATCTGGCGCCAATCGTCGCGATTGAGGCTTTGCAGCAGGGCGCGGTCGAGGTGACGGGCGGGCCAGTTCAGGCTTTCCAGGTCGCGGAAATGCGCGCCAAAATCTTCGATGCTGGGCACGGCCCATTCGCGGTTGGCCACCCACGTGAGGGCGCCGTTCCAGAGCGTAAAGGCTTGGTCCCGGTCGCGCGGAATGGGCTCGAATACCGTTTGCTTGCCCCGCTCAAACTCGGCCCACTTCCAGTTGTCCTCGTGCTTGCCGAAGTCGGCAATGAGCATGTCGAAGGCGCGGGCGCGGCCCAGGTTTTGGGCGTCCACGCGGTTGTCGTTGTCTTTGTAGAGCTGGCGGAAGAGGCTAAACGAGCGGCGCACGTCCTTGGCGCCGCCAAAGCCCGGTAGGTTGGGTTTCTGGTCCCAAGGGTCTTCTTCGAGGGTGCCCAGCAGCCCGGCGTACTGCTCGCGGTAGGGCCCAAGCTGCTGGTTGTCGGGCAGCACGAAGAGGCGCGGGCGGGCGTGCAGCACGTCGGTGCGGTCGAGCAGCGACGCGGCCACCAAGGCCGAGTAGGGGTGAGCTGTGGGCGTGATGTCGCGCAGGATATCGGCCGCGAAGGACTGCCGCAGTTCGGGCGGCAGAATGCGCGTCACGTCCTTATCCACCGAGCGGAACGTGTACTCCGAGCTGTCGGCGGCAATCATTTTCAGCGAAGTCGTCTGCCGTCCGCCGCCGCGGCCGGTGGGGCGTAAGCCTCCTTTTTCCGTGTTCAGATCGAGCACCGGCACTTGCACCGGCTGCGTCCAGGAAGAGCGGTAAACCGGCCCGATGAACGGCTTTTGCAGGCCGTGGGCGCGGTAGCGCGGGCCGGGCGTTACGGTTGCTACCGGGCCCTGCGCCGCGTCGGGCTTTGTGGCGGCTACGCCCCGCGGTGCTGTGGGGCACTCGGGAATAAAGGCATTCACTGGCACGTCCTTGAGCTCGGTTTGGCAAGCCGAGCGAAACAAGGTGGCCGAAAAAGCTTCTTTGGTTGCGTCGTTGTTTCGGTCGTCAAAAGTGACCATTGCAGCCTTCACAGTGCCGTCGGCGAAGTAGTCGAGGCGGGTGTAGCCGGCCTGCTTTTCGTTGTAGAGCGACTTGGCGTTGCTACCCACGGGTTCGGTGTGCGCGAAGGAGCCGGCCACGATGTGGTAGTTCTTCTCAAACGGCGTAAGCTGCAGGCTGAAATCGTGCGCGGCGGCGTAAATGGCGTTAGGGTGTTCCTTTAACGTGCCGAGCAATTCTTTTTTAAATGCCTGGTAGCCGGGCGAAGCCATGTCGCGCGGGCTGCCTACGTTCTGGCGGTAGGCGGCGTAAATAGTGCCGAACACGGGCGGCGAGAGGTGCCGCTTGAGCGGCTGGTAGCCGCCGTAGGTGCCGTTGCTCACCACCGGCTGGTGGCCCACCAGCAGCACGTTGCGGCCCTTGGTATCGTCGAGCACGTCCTGAAGCTGCTCCCGAAATTCCTCGGCCGACATCGTTTTGCAGTCGGTGTCGGGGGCTTCGGGGCGGTCGAAGGGGTGCGAAAACCAGGGCGTGTTCAGGGCCACAAGGCGCACGAGCGGCGCCACGTCGATGATTTCGGGGCCGGGGCAGCCGTTGCTGGGAATGAACGCGTTCTGGCCGTCGAGCTGCTTTTCGATGTACTTCTCCAGCCGCCGTACGCTCTTCTGGCCAGAGCGCCCCGAGTTGTTCCAGTCCTTGTCGCCGGGCACAAAATAGATGCGGCCGTTAGGCAGCCCCTTCACCAGACCCACGAGGGCGTTGGCGCGGGCTTCGAGGGAAGCGCGGGTGGTGTCCTGCTTGTCGGAAAGGCCCTCATTGCCCACAATATCGCCCAAGTGGACCACGGTGAAAGGCACTGTTTCCTGCTCCAGGGTGCGGCGCAGGGTGCGCAGGCGCGCCTCGGGCACGGGGCCGGCGGTGTTGCCCAGCAAATACACGTGGTGTGCGGCCGATGCCGCTGTTTGGGCCAGTCCCGGTAAGGAAGCCGTCAGCAGTAAGCCAGCTGCAAGCAGCGGGCGGTAGAAATAGCTCATGCAGGAAAAAGTAGGGGCAGCAACTTCCGCGTTTCGTCTCCGAAACCCGGGTTATCCGCATCCTTACGCTAAAAGCCGCCGATTGGATAACCCGGCTGTAGCAGTTGTACTACTTCCTGATACTTCCGGCGCTTTTTCTGCCCCGAAAGCTGCTTGCTACCGGGCAGATCATCAGCTCATGGTTGCCTGCGCCAGCAAGTCTTTCGCTATCTGCGGCACGCCCACCGTAGCGGGCTGCGCCACAAAATGCACCTGCCCACGGCGCGTTACCGAGGGCTGGCTTGGGTCGATAACGTACAACGGCCGGCCGCTCGGCAAGTAATGCAGGAGACCCGCCGCCGGGTATACCTGCAGCGAGGTGCCAACCACCAGCATGATGTCGGCCGTGGCAGTTTCTTCCATAGCGCGCTCCATCAACGGAACGGCTTCGCCAAACCACACAATGTTGGGCCGGAGCTGATGGCCTTGCTCGCAGGTTTGGCCCAGCTCTATCCGGTCGCCTTCGATGGGGTAGACCAAGTGCTCGAAGCGGGTGCTGCGCGCTTCCTGCAGCTTGCCGTGCAGGTGAATAACGCGCGACGAACCGGCCCGCTCGTGCAAATCATCGACGTTTTGCGTAACAATGACGACTTCGTAAGCTTTTTCCAGCTCTACCAGGGCGTAATGACCGGCATTGGGTTGTGCGGCGCGGGCGGCGGCCCGGCGCTGGTTATAGAAATCCAGTACCAACTCAGGGTTGCGGTGCCAGCCCTCGGGCGAGGCCACATCCTCGATGCGGCGGTTTTCCCACAGGCCATCGGAAGCCCGGAAGGTAGGAATGCCGCTTTCGGCCGAAATGCCAGCGCCCGTAAGCACTACGATTTTCTTCATCGGAAAAGAATATTGACGACGTAAAGCAGCTTACAAACTGCTCAAGCTCGATACGCGGTAACGCGTCTTACGCTAGGTTAGGGCCAGCGTTTCAACTGGTCGGCGCTGAAATTCCACTCCGGCGTTTCCAGCCATTGGGCCGTCGGTTCCACCAAAAACCAGGCGCCCAAGCCCGACGAATGCCGGTTGCGCAGCACGTGCAAATCCTGCGCGGGCATGTAGCTCTGGGCCAGTAGCGCGTAGCGCTGGTGCGTTTTGGGGTGTTCGGCCATGTCGAGCACCAGCACCGCGTGGCCCGGTGTGCCGCCTTTGATGAGCACGTCGCCGGGCTGCATGGCGGCCAGCGCAACCGGGCGCAACTCGCGGCTCAGCGAGAGAGAACCGGCGAAGGTGAATACCTGATCGAAGTAGCGCCGCAACGCGGCGTGGGTAGGCGCTTCCGCAGGCTGCGTGGTGGGCACTACGTCTTCGCCTTGCAGCTGAAACCGCCGGCCGTCCACCCAGTCGCCAAACCACGCGTCGTAGCCGCTGGTGAGGCGAAAATGGATGCGGCGAAAATCCTGGCCGAACAGGTACTCGCCGCGCAGGCGCATCACGGCGTCGGCGCACTGCTGCAAATCCCGCGGGCCGGTGTCAATGTCGAGCACGGCGGCGTGCACCGTTTGCGGGTTTTTGAGCTGGCCGTTGTGCAAGCGCACGGGCGTGTCGGCCGGCCGCAACGGCAGGTAGCGTAGCCATTCACCAAACGAGCCGGCCGGCACCGCCACGCGCTGACAGCCAGCCGGTGGAGCAAACCGCGCCGCCAGTGCCGTTCGGGCGTCGTAGGGGCGAGTCAGCCAGGCGTATTTGAGCGGCTGGGGTGGCGGCGCTGATGATGGTGCCTGAAGCCGCTGCGCAAAGAAGGCGGCTGCGTCGGGCAGCGGAATGCCGGGCCAGGACAGTGTCAGCAAAGCAGATAAGAACAGCGCTTTTTCCATACAGCAAACCCAACGGATAAGTGGCGGCAATTCGTGTTGGAGTCAGCGTCCGGAAGCATTCATATGTTAGTCGGCATCACCTCCGGCAGGCTGCTGCATCCCCGCTACCCGCTGGTTCAGCGTGGCCTTGTGTTGCCGCCAGTCGGGCATGAACTGGTCCATTAGGCCCCAGAAACGGGCGTTGTGCAGCCGCTCGTGCAAATGGGTCAGTTCGTGCACCACCACGTATTCCAGACACGCAGTTGGTTTTTTTATCAACTCCAGATTCAGCCAAATGCGGCGGGCGCGTACGTTGCACGTGCCCCAGCGCGTACGCATCTGCTTCACGCCCCAGGCCTGCGCTTGCGCCCCCACCACCGGCTGCCAGTAGGCCAGCAGCGCCGGAATTTGGGCTTTTAACTGGCTTCGGTACCAAGCAGCCAGTGCTATTTCGCGTTCGGCGGAACTGCTGCCCTCGGGCACATACAGCAGCAGATATTGCTCGTCGAGTTCTACCCGCGAACGGCTGGTGGTCGGCAGCACCCGCAACTCGTAGGGCCGACCCTGGAAGTAATGCGTTTCGCCGGAAGTGTAGGCAAGCCGTGCCGGCTGGGGCAGCGCCGCAATACGCGCTTGGTGCTTGCGAATCCATAACTGCCGCGCCAGCACAAACTCCTCGATGGTGGCAGCAGGCATCCGCAGCGGCGCCGTCACCCGCACCCGGCCATCGGGCGGCGACACGGTGAGGCGCAGCGTCCGAACGGATTTGCGCTGAATTTCGACGGCGACTTCGCCAATCTGAAAGAGGGTGCTCATACAAAAAACGGCCGCGGGTAGGCCGGACGCAGAAAAGCGAAAAAGCCGACGCCAAGTGGAAAATGGTGCGCGGCCCCGGCTGCGCAATGCGCGCCGCAAGTTACGGCTGCTGGGCCCGCCGCAGAAGCTGCCGATTCAGCGCTGGAAAGCCTTGGGTACCCAGAGGGGTAAACGAGCCGTGCCCCAACTGGCTGGTTGAGGCACGGCGTTTTTGGGCGAAATCAACGCAGAATTATTTCTTTTTGGCTTCGGCTTTTTTGGCGGCCGGTTTAGCAGCGGTTTTAGCGGCCGGCTTTTTCTTGGCGGGCGCTTTTTTCTTCGGCTCTGCCCCGTCGGCTGCGGCGGCAGCAGGGGCGGCTTTCCTGGCGCCGAAGCGGCCCCGGGCGGGCTTGTCGGGGGTGGCGTCGGCCAGCTCGATGCAACGCTCCAGGGTCAGTTCCACCGGCTCTTCGCCCTTCGGAATTTTCACGTTTTTGCCGGCGGCCACGATGTACGGCCCGTATTTGCCGTTGACCACCTGTACGTCGGCGCGGCCTTCGCTTTCAAACGACTTGATGAGCTTTTCGGCTTCCTGCTTGCGCTTGGCCAGAATCACCGTCACAGCTTCCTCAGCCGTGACGGTGTGCGGATCCTGGGTTTTGTCGAGCGAGTAAAACTTGCTGTCGTGGCGGATGTAGGGGCCGAAGCGGCCGATGGCGGCCGTCATATCCTTGTCCTCGTATTGGCCCACCACGCGCGGCAGCTTAAACAGCTCCAGCGCGTCTTCCAGCGTCAGGTTTTCAATGAACTGACCTTTGCGCAGGTTGGCATAGGCGGGCTTGGTTTCGCCCTCGGCTTCGCCCAGCTGCACGTAGGGGCCAAAGCGGCCGAGGCGCGCAATAATCTTGTCGCCAGTTTCGGGATGCACACCAATCTCGCGGGTCGTGCCCACGTCGGCGCGCTCCACTTCTTTGCCGCGCTCCACGGTTTCGTGGAAGGTGCCGTAGAAGCCCGAAATCATTTCCTCCCAGCTTTCCAGCCCGTCGGCAATGCGGTCGAATTCGTCTTCCACCTTGGCCGTGAACTGAAAATCGACAATAACCGGGAAGTGCTCCACCAGGAAGTCGTTGACTACCATGGCCGTGTCCGTCGGAAACAGCTTGGCTTTGTCGGCGCCGTAGGTTTCGGTTTTTACTTCGGTTTTCACCTCGCTGCCTTCCAGCGTGAGCTGGTGAAACTTGCGTTCCTTGCCTTCCCGCGTGTCTTTCTCCACGTAGCCGCGCTTCTGAATGGTGCTGATGGTGGGCGCATAGGTCGACGGCCGGCCAATGCCCATTTCCTCCATCTTTTTCACCAGTGACGCTTCGGTGTAGCGCGCCGGCGGCTGCGAGTACCGCTCGGTGGCTGAGAGGCGCTGCAGCGGCAACTGCTGGCCCACCGACAAGGGCGGCAGCCCGCGGGAAAACGACGATTCCGCGTTTTCCTGGCCGTCTTCCTCATCCCGCGACTCGGCGTAGGCTTTCAGGAAACCCTCGAAGGTAATGACCTCGCCCACAGCCGTCAGCGTCGCACCCGGCTGGGTGCTGATGCCGATGGTAGCCGTCGTGCGCTCCACCTGCGCGTCGGCCATTTGCGAGGCCAAGGCACGCTTACGGATGAGGTCGTACAGGCGCTGCTCGGTCGAGTCGGTGCCGGCTTTCAGCAGGGAGAAATCCGTCGGGCGGATGGCTTCGTGCGCTTCCTGGGCCGAGGCGGCTTTGGTTTTGTACTGGCGCGTCTGGGCGTAATCGGCGCCGTAGCTGCTCTCGATTTCGTGCTTGGCGCCCAGCAAGGCTTCCTGCGAGAGGTTCACCGAGTCGGTACGCATGTAGCTGATTTTGCCGGCTTCGTACAGGCGCTGGGCCACGCTCATGGTTTGAGCCACCGAGAAACCCAGTTTGCGCGAGGCTTCCTGCTGCAGCGTCGAAGTGGTGAAAGGCGCTGCCGGGGAACGGCGGCTCGGCTTTTTCTCCAGGTTTTCGATGCTGTAGGTAGCGCCGGCACAAGCCGCCAGAAACGCCTCGGCTTCTTCGCGGGTCTTCAGGCGCTGCGGCAGTTCGGCTTCCAGCACGGCCCCGTTGCCGGCATCAAAGCGGGCCACTACGCGGTAGGCCGAAGCCGTTTTAAACCCGTTGATTTCCCGTTCGCGGTCAACCACCAAGCGCACCGCCACCGATTGCACGCGGCCAGCGGAAAGCCCGGTTTTTACTTTTTTCCAGAGCACCGGGCTCAGCTCAAAACCCACGAGACGGTCGAGCACGCGGCGGGCCTGCTGGGCATTCACCAGGTTCAGGTCGATTTCGCGAGGCGAATCGATGGCGTTGAGAATGGCATTCTTGGTGATTTCGCGGAACACGATGCGCCGCGTTTTCTCGTTGGTCAGGTCCAGCGTTTCGGCCAGGTGCCAAGAAATGGCTTCACCCTCGCGGTCATCGTCACTTGCCAACCACACCACCTCGGCTTCCTTGGCTAGCTTCTTCAGCTGCGAAATGATGTCGCGCTTGTCGGGCGACACCACGTACGTTGGCTTAAAGCCGTTCTTTATATCAATGGCATTGTTGTCTTTCGGCAAATCCCGCACGTGGCCAAAACTGGATTTGACCACAAAGTCTTTCCCCAAGTAGCCTTCGATGGTTTTGGCTTTGGCGGGGGACTCCACAATGACAAGGTTCTTGACCATATAGTAAGCGAGTAGCAGGAGGAGCGAAGGGCGGGGAAACGGAAATGGGGGCGGCGCGCAAGGCCGAGTGCAGGGTTTTCGGCCGCAAAGATGAACGAATAATCCTTCCAGCAGCGGCTGCTACCTATTTTGAATACGCAAGGAGGGGAACATCGGACGCCCCGCTACAGTTTCACCTTCGCCAAACGAGCCAGGACCCGTCGCAAAAATTGCCTGCGTTTTTCCCACGGCTGCCCGTTTCATGCTAACCCTGAATTACTAACTTTGTCGGCTGCGCTTGGCGCCCTGCGGGGCGTTTAGGCGCGGCCCACGTGCCTTCACCCGGCGTCACCGCGCTACTACTTCCTGTCTATGGCTTCTGCGAAGACCAACAAGACCGCTACAAATCAACCTATTACCGATGTCGCCCAGCCGCAGCCCGCAACCAAGCCCTCGGCTTCGGGCAGCAGCCTGCTGAACGGCAACACCCCCGCTACCGACCAAACCCGCAAACGGGGTATTGCCCGCGGCAACGCTCAAATGGCGGCCCCCGACCAGGATTACGTCAACGAGCAGCTCAACCGGGTGCTCTACGCCCTCGATGCGTTTAAGAAAGGCGACATCTCGGTGCGCCTGACCAAGCAGAACGACGACATCTTCGCCGAAATTGCCGAGGCCTACAACTCGATGGTAGAGATGATCGGCGGGGTAGGCGGCGAAGTGTCGCGCATCTCGAAGGTGGCCGGGGTGGAAGGCAACCTGAAAGCGCGGGCCTCGGCCGAAAACGCGACGGGTTTCTGGCGCGACATGATCAACAACATCAACGGCCTGGTGGACTCCATTGCCGTGCCGGTGTTGGAAGTAGGGAAGGTACTGAAGAATATCAGCCGCGGTAACCTCGACGAGTCGTTTCAGATTCCGGTATCGGGCGACTTCAAGGTGATGGCCGAAACCATCAACAAAACCATCGACAACCTGAACGTCTTCGCCGGCGAAGTAACCCGCGTGGCGCAGGAAGTAGGCACCGAAGGCCGCCTCGGCGGCCAGGCCTCGGTACCGAACGTAGGCGGGGTGTGGAAGGACCTGACCGACAACGTAAACACGATGGCCTCGAACTTGACAAGCCAAGTTCGAGACATTGCCAACGTAGCCACCGCCGTTGCGCGCGGTGACTTGTCGCAGAAGATTACGGTAAACGTAAAAGGGGAGCTGCTACAGTTGAAGGAAAACCTCAACCAGATGGTGGACTCCTTGAACCTGTTCGCCGGCGAAGTAACCCGCGTGGCGCTTGAAGTAGGTACGGAGGGTAAACTCGGCGGCCAAGCCTCGGTGCCGAACGTGGCCGGCGTGTGGAAGGACCTGACCGACAACGTAAACAACATGGCCTCGAACCTGACGAGTCAGGTGCGCGACATTGCCAACGTGGCCACCGCCGTAGCCCGCGGCGACCTAAGCCAGAAAATCACCGTCGATGTAAAAGGGGAGCTGCTGCAACTTAAGCAGAACCTGAACCAGATGGTGGACTCGCTGAACCTGTTTGCCGGCGAGGTAACCCGCGTGGCGCAGGAAGTAGGCACCGAAGGCCGCCTCGGCGGCCAAGCCGTGGTACCGAACGTGGCCGGCGTGTGGAAGCAGCTGACGGACAATGTAAACACGATGGCCTCGAACCTGACGAGCCAGGTGCGCGACATTGCCAACGTGGCTACGGCGGTTGCAAAGGGTGACCTGACCCAGAAAATTACGGTTGATGTTAAAGGCGAGCTGCTGCAACTCAAGCAGAACCTCAACCAGATGGTGGACTCGTTGAACCTGTTCGCCGGCGAAGTAACCCGCGTGGCGCTTGAAGTAGGTACCGAAGGTAAATTGGGTGGCCAAGCCGTAGTGCCCGGCGTTGGTGGGGTTTGGAAAGAACTCACCGACAACGTAAACAACATGGCCTCGAACCTGACTTCTCAGGTACGCGACATTGCCAACGTAGCTACCGCTGTTGCCCGCGGCGACTTGTCGCAGAAGATGACGGTAAACGTGAAGGGCGAAATCCTGGAGCTCAAGAACATCTTGAACCAGATGGTGGACTCGCTCAACATCTTCGGTGACGAAGTAACCCGTGTGGCGCGTGAGGTAGGCACCGAAGGAAAGCTCGGCGGTCAAGCTAACGTGCCCCGCGTAGGTGGTACCTGGAAAGAGCTGACGGACAACGTAAACACGATGGCCTCGAACCTGACGAGTCAGGTGCGCGACATTGCCAACGTAGCTACGGCGGTTGCAAAAGGCGACTTGACCCAGAAAATTACGGTTGATGTAAAAGGCGAGCTGCTGGATCTGAAGAACATTCTGAACCAGATGGTGGACTCCCTGAACATCTTCGCCGGCGAAGTAACCCGCGTGGCGCGTGAGGTAGGCACCGAGGGTATTCTGGGGGGCCAAGCCAACGTGCCAAACGTGGGTGGTACCTGGAAGGATTTGACCGACAACGTAAACACGATGGCCTCGAACCTGACTTCTCAGGTACGGGACATTGCCAACGTAGCTACCGCCGTTGCCCGCGGTGACTTGAGTCAGAAAATCACTGTAAATGTGAAAGGTGAGCTTCTCCAGCTAAAGGAGAACTTGAACCAGATGGTGGACTCCCTGAACACGTTTGGTGACGAAGTAACCCGCGTAGCCCGCGAAGTAGGTACCGAAGGAAAGCTCGGCGGCCAAGCCGTAGTGCCCAACGTGCGCGGTACCTGGAAAGACCTCACCGACAACGTAAACTTTATGGCCGCGTCGCTCACCTCGCAGGTGCGCGACATTGCCAACGTAACCACCGCCGTAGCCCGTGGCGACCTGAGCCAGAAGGTGTCGGTAGATGTTAAAGGCGAGCTGCTCGACCTGAAAGACAACATCAACCGCATGGTGGACTCGCTCAACATCTTCGCTGGCGAAGTAACCCGCGTGGCGCAGGAAGTAGGCACCGAAGGCCGCCTCGGTGGTCAGGCCAACGTGCCAAACGTGACCGGCGTGTGGAAGGACTTGACCGACAACGTAAACACGCTGGCGGCCAACCTCACCACCCAGGTACGGGGCATCGTGAAGGTAGTAACCGGGGTATCGAAGGGTGACCTGACCCAGAAGCTGACCCTGGAAGCCCGTGGCGAGGTGGCCGAACTGGCCGACACCATCAACCGCATGGTGGACGACCTGAACCGCTTGGCGCAGGAAGTTAGCCGCGTAGCCCGCGTAGCCGGGGTCGAGGGCAAGCTGACCGAACGTGCGTCGGTAGGTGGCGTGTCGGGTTCGTGGAAAGACATCGTGGACACGCTCAACGACCTGATTGAATCCATTGCCTCGCCGGTACTCGAGGTGTCGCGCGTGGTGCGGGCCATTTCGGAAGGCGACCTGACCCAAAAAGTTGAGGTGCCCACCGCTGGTGACATCTACGCCATGGCCATTGCCTTGAACACGGCCGTGGACTCGCTCAACGAGTTGCTGGCCGAAATCAACGAGTCGTCGCAGGTGGTAGGGACGTCGTCGGAAGAAATGGCACAGAAAGGGCAGGAGATGAGCCGCGTGACGGTTGACGTGGCCCTGGCCATGCAGCAAATGGCCGAAGGCGCGCAGAACCAGGCTTTGAAAACCGACCAGGCCTTCAAGCTGATCGAGGAAATCATGCAGGCCACCAAGGAAACCGCCGGCAAAGCCGATGTGGTGAACAAATCGGCTATCCTGGGTGAGCAAACCTCGCAGCTGGGTCTGAAAACGGTGGCCGAAGTGGTAAAGAACATGGAGGAAATCTCGTCGGCAGCTGCCCAAACAGCCAAGACGATTGACGTACTCTCGGTTCGCTCGCAGGACATCAGCAAGTCGCTGAGCGTGATTACCGACATTGCCGCCCAAACCAACCTGCTGGCCCTGAACGCTGCCATCGAAGCCGCCCGCGCTGGGGAAGCCGGTCGGGGTTTCGCGGTAGTAGCCGAAGAAATTCGCAAGCTGGCCGAAGGCTCCCGCAAATCGGCCAACGAGATTAACGTGCTCGTGGCCGATGTAAGCAAAGACACCGAATCGGCCGCCGCCGCTATTTCGACCATGGAAGGGCGGGTTCTGAAAGGCAAGAACGCCACATTCGAAGCCAGCTCGGCCTTTAAAAACATTGCTACTTCCTCGGGCGAAACGCTCCGCACCTCGCGCGACATTCTCACGGCAACCGACGTGCAGAAAACGTCGATTGGCGACGTGGTGAAGTACGTGGAAGAAGTAGTAGCCATTGCCGAGCAAACGGCCTCGGGCACGCAGCAGGTAGCCAGCACGGCCAAGCAGCTGTCGACCTCGATGCAGGAACTCACGGTGTCGAGCCAAAAGCTGACCGACATTGCCGACGACCTGCAGGTGGGCCTTTCGGCCTTCCAGCTGATGGACCACTTGGCCGAGGAAATGTACTACGAGCCGGTACCGCAACGTGGCAACGGCCTGCGCCGCCTGCAACAGCAAGCAGCCGCAACCCGCGAGGAGGCGCTGCGCGGCAATAGCCGTCAGCCGCTGGCCCGGCCCGGCCGCGTGGGCATAATGCCCAACGGGGACCGGCGCGGTGCCACCCCGGCTCCTGCGGGTCGCAACATGCGGGAGGAAGCCGCTGGCAACCGCCCAACCGCCCGGCCCGGTCGCGTAACTCGGGCCGCCGATGCGGTGAACGAACGAAACGCAGCACCCTCAACAGCTCCCCAGCGGAAGCAGGTGCGGGCAGCAGCGCCGAAACCAGCTGAAACTCCTGTCGCCGCAGCTGCGGCGCCGGCTACCAAGCCCGCCCCGAAGGCAGCCTCTTCTCGCAAGGCAGCGCCTGCCGGCAAGCCCAATCCGGCGCCTAAACCCAAGAAAAAATAATCCGAACTGCATCGTGAGCCGGGCTTGTGCAAGCAAGCCCGGCCGTTGCAACCGTTCTGTAGCGCATGACTGAACAAACCCCGGCACCGGAAAAAAAGACTTCGCGCCCCGAAGCTCCCATTCAGCTGATTGTTTTCCGGCTCGGCAACGAAGAATACGGCATTCGCATCGAGCAAGTGAAGGAGGTAACCATTACCCCTGAAGTTGCCCGCATGCCCAAAACGCCGCCCTTCGTGAAAGGCATTGCCAATTTGCGCGGCGACATCATTGCCATCATCGACTTGGAGGAGCGGTTTAAGCTGCGCCCGGCTGGCCAAAAACTGCCCGACCACAGCTTTACCTTGGCCATCGAAGCCCGCGACTACACCATTGGCATTGTGGTGCGCGAGGTGCCGCAGCCGTTGTCCATCCTCGCTTCCGCCATCGAAAAGGCCCCGGAATTCATCCAGGACCTGAACGTGCACGACAAGTACATCGAAGGCATTGCCCGCACGGAGGGGCGCATCATCATCGTGCTGGACATGCTCAAACTGCTCACCCCCGAGGAAATCATGCAACTCAAGCCCAAGCCGGCATCTTCTGGAACTGCCGAGCGTAAACAGGCCTGATTTTTTCGACCCCAACTCTTTCCTCGTACCCTCATCCGACTCTTATGAAAAACCGCATCCTCATCGTAGACGACTCGTTCTACATGCGCACGATGCTCAAGAACATGCTCACCGACGCCGGGTACGACGTGGTAGGCGAAGCCGCCAACGGCCAACAGGCCCGCGAAATGGCGTTCGAATTCAAGCCCGACCTGATTACGCTTGACGTGATTCTGCCCGATAACACGGGGTTGGAGGTGCTGAAGGATATTCGCCAGGAGCTGCCGGATGTCAAGATTGTGATGTGCAGCGCCGTAGGCCAAGAAATTATCGTCAACGAAGCCCTTGAAAGCGGCGCTTCGGCTTACATCGTGAAGCCGTTTTCGGAAGACAAAGTGCTCGAAATTGTAAGCACCGCCCTGCAGTCCGACGGCGACGAAGCTTCCGCTTAAGCCAATTTTTTTCAGCTGAACCCTGCTTGGCCGCTTCGGCCGCAGGGCTAGCGCTTTTCTTTTGCCGCATTCCGTGCCCGCGTCTTCCGCCCATTTTTCCGTGTTGCTCAGCGACTTGCCCAGCCTGGTTCGGCTGGAGCTTAGCAAGCTGCTGCGCGACGAGGCGAATACGCACGTGGTAGCCTCGTCGCAAGGCGCCGAAGACCTGCTGGTGCAGGCCCGCCGCCACCGGCCCCGCCTGATTATCGTGGGCGAGCAGCGGCTGCTAACCCTGGAGCAGTTGATGAGCCACTACCGGGCTCCGGTGCTGGTCTACGGTGCTACGCCGCCCTGGCCCGGCGCGCTGCGCGAAGCGGCTCGTTGGGGTGTCTACGATTTTCTGACGCCCCTGCTCCCGGCATCGCACCCCAATTACTTTCAGCACCAACGCGAAGTCGTGCGGAAGGTGCGCGGGGCTTTTGCCCAAGCGGCCCCAACCACGCCTGCGTTGGAGTCGCCCGTGTCAGCGCTTTCGCGGCGGGTGGTGGCTACACCCCCGCGCGGGATTGTAGTGGTGGGTGGCTCCACCGGCGGTGCTGCTGCTGTAGAGCAACTCGTGCGCGGCTTGCGCCCCGGGCTGCCCTATACCGTAGTGGTTGCCGTGCATTTGCCTGCGGCCTTCACGGCGTCGTTGGTCGAGCGTCTGCGCCGGGCCTCGGCTTTGCCGGTGGTAGCAGGAACGGCTGGCTTGCGCTTGCACGCTGGTCAAGTGGCGGTAGTGCCGGGCGGCAGCAATATGGTAGTCAAAGGAACTGCAGCAACCGGTTGGCTCCTGCAGCCCAGCTCCGAGCCGGCGGCTTCTTTTGACGAACCCAGCATCGACCTGCTGATGAAATCGGCAGCTGCGGCGGCCGGGCGCCACACCATTGGCGTTGTGCTATCTGGCTTGGGCCGTGATGGTACGCTAGGAGCCCAAGTAGTCCGCCACCACGGTGGGTTGGTGGTAGCTCAGAATGAGGATACCGCAGCAGTGTTTGCCATGCCCAAATCGGTGATTCAGGCTGGCTTGGCCACCGCTACGCTAGCCCTGCCCGATATTGCCCCGTTCTTGAATGCGCACGCGCTTCCCTTGCGGAACCTAGTTGCCACCCGGCTCTTTCCGGTTACCCGTTCGATAAACTGATGAAGTCGCGCGAACAGGAGTACCGGGAAATATTTTTGGCCGAGGCACTGGAAGCCTACGACGCCATGAGCCAGCACATTTCGGTGCTGGAAAAGAAGCCCGACGACGAGGCGGCCCTGCACGAACTCTTCCGGTTGATGCACAACCTGAAGGCCAACGCGCGGGCCATGGGCTTTGCCGAAGTGGGAGAACTGGCCCACCGGATGGAAACCATCTTCGGGCTCATCCGCAGCAAAGAGCGTGCGTTCAGCGGTTCCCTCGTGCCTGTCATGTTTGATGGCGTCGACACGATGGGCAGCATGATTCGGGCGGTAAATGAAAACCAGCCGTTTCCGGATGTAAGTACGCTGCTGGAAAACCTCGACCGCTTGGTGAGCGGGGAAGAACTGCAGGTGGAAACGGCCGTGGTGGTTCCGTCCGATGAAGATGCCAACCGCAAGCTCGAACTCTCGGATCTGGTCTACATCCAGATCAAAAAGCTCGACCACTTGCTCAATCTGGTGGGGGAGTTGATTATCGACCGCGACCGGGTGCTCACGCTTAGCCAGGAAATCGGCGACCCGGCACTAGCCAACGTAGCGGCTCACCTTAGCCGCCTTGCCGACGACCTCCAGTACTCGGTGATGGATGCCCGCTTGGTGGGCGTGGGCACCTTGTTCAATAAATTTCCGCGGGTGGTGCGCGACGTGGCCACCGCCGAGCAAAAGGAAGTAGAGCTGAGCATCAGCGGGCAGGATATTCAGATTGACCGCAACATCCTGCAGATCATAACCGATGCGCTGCTCCACCTAGTGCGCAACGCCATCGGCCACGGCATGGAAACCCCGGCCGAACGCCGCAAAGCCGGCAAAACGCCTGAAGGCCACCTGAGCCTGTCGGCCCAAACCGAGCGCGACGACGTGCTCATTCGCATCAGCGACGACGGCCGCGGCATCGACGTGGAAGCAGTGCGGCGCAAGGCCGTGCAGCGCGGGCAGGTGTCGGCGGAAGTCGCCTCGCGGCTGAGCGAAGGCGAAGTATATGCCTTGCTGTTTGAAGCAGGCTTTTCTACCGCCGACCAAGTGACCGAAATATCGGGCCGGGGAGTGGGGCTCGATGTCGTAAAGCTGGCCATCGACTCGTTGGGCGGCCAGGTGCGGGTAGAATCGCGCCTGGGCGAGGGCACCACCTTTACGCTGGTGCTGCCGACGTCAATTGCCGTGAAAGGTGCGCTGCTGTTTGAATTGGAAGAGCATTCCTACGCGCTGCCGCTCATGCACACCGATTCGGTGGTGTCGCTCTGGCCCGAACACCTGAACATCGTCGGCGGCATGCTGCTGGCCGAAATTCAGGGCGAGAACGTGCCCGTGGTGAGTTTGCGCGAACTGCTTTCCGACACCGACGACACCTTGGTGCCCGCCAGCAAAGACACGCTGGTGGGCCGCCAAGACATCATCATTACCAACTACAACAGCCGCAAACTGGGGCTGATTGTGGACCGGTTCCTGCGCCAGCAGGACATTGTAATTAAGCCCGTGAGCCAGCCGCTGGACATGATTGACTTGTTCGGGGGCGTTACGCTCCTGGGCAGCGGGCAAGTGTGCCTGGTACTGGACGTACCGGCCCTCACGCGTTTATTTTTAGCCCGCCGCCCATGAAACTCGTACCAACCCATTCGGGCTCCTGCTGCCGCACCGCCCGCATGCTTAATTGATTCTGTATGGACCTGCACATGACAGATCTGGAGCGGGACATCATCCGCGAAATACTCAACATCGGCCTGGCAAGGGCTGCCGACTCGTTTGCGGCCATTGCCCAGGAAAAGGTGTTGTTGGAAGTACCCAGCCTCGAGCTGGTGCGCGGCCGTGATATTCTGGAAATGGTGCGCAAGTACCAAGCCGAGCACGTTGCCATTCAGTCCGATATCAAAGGCGACTTCAACGGCACGACCCTGATGTTTTTCTCGGGCCAGCACGTCCAGCGCCTGGCGCGGGTGTGCTTGCGCCAAACGGTGGACGAAACCATCGTGCTTAACGAGATGCAGGAATCGTTGCTGCTGGAAATCAGCAACATCATTACGGGGGCTTTGGTCACGCAATTGGCCAATATCCTGAAAGCCAAAATCTACGGTGCGCCGCCCGTGGCCCCCAAAGGCGACATTGCCAACGCCCTCGACAATCTGCTGCTGAATCACCCGCTGATGCAGCCGCTGATATTCTCGGTGATTACGCAGTTCTCCGATCAAAACAGCAACGTGGAACTCCCGCTGATGCTCTTCTTCGACCGCGAAACCTTCGTGAAAATCCTGGCTATCATTCGCACCTACGACCTCTCGGGCGGCAAGTAAGCCTCCTGTCCCGAATCGGTGAGACCGAAGGCTTGCAGTGGGTCTTCCGTCTCACCGATTTCTTTTTTGCTTTGTTCGTACCGTTCCCGGGCGCTTCAGCGCCTTTCTCACCCTAGACCTTGTCCGCTATGCACGACCCAACGGTTCTGGCCCTTCAGCAAAAAATAGCCTCTTTCGACCCCAACGCCGTGGGCGACACGTCCGGCGGTTTGTTCGGCTTGCCATTCACGCCCGAAGAGGCGCAGGTGGTGGTGGTGCCCGTGCCGTGGGAAGTCACCGTGTCGTACCGCGCCGGCACGGCCCAGGGCCCGGCGGCCATTCACGAAGCCTCGGCGCAGGTAGACCTCTACGACCCGGACCTGCCCGACGCCTGGAAGCTGGGCTTGGCCATGGAAGATGTGGACACCGAATGGGAAGCCGAAAGCTCGCGCCTGCGCAAGCTGGCCGAACAGTACATCGGCTGGCTGGAAGACGGCAAGCCGAGCAAAGGTGCCGCCAACCTGCAAACGGTGCCGGCCAAAGTCACCGAGAGCGGCAAAGCCTTGCTCGAGTGGCTGAAGCAGAAAACCGGCGCGTACCTGGATGCCGGCAAAGGCGTGGTGCTGCTCGGCGGCGACCATAGCACCCCGCTGGGCTACATGCACGCGCTGGCCGAGCGCCACGAGGAGTTTGGCATCCTGCAGATTGACGCCCACTGCGACTTGCGCATCGCCTACGAAGGGTTCGAGTACTCGCACGCGTCCATCATGTACAACGCCCTGCAACTGCCGCAGGTGAAGAAGCTCGTACAGGTAGGCATTCGCGACTTGTGCCAGCAAGAAGCTGATTTGATTGCCCAATCGGGCGGGCGCGTGGTGATGTTCCACCACCGCTTCCTGCGGGAAGAGCAGTTTGCCAAGAAGTCGTGGAAGAAAGTGTGCGGCAAAATCATTGCCCAGCTGCCCCAGAAGGTGTATCTGAGCTTCGACATCGACGGCCTCGACCCCAAGCTGTGCCCCGGCACCGGCACGCCCGTGCCCGGCGGACTGGAGTTTGAGGAAGCTCTATACCTGATTCGGGCCGTGGTGCGCTCGGGCCGCCAGATCATTGGCTGCGACCTGAACGAAGTGGCCCCCGGCGACACCGACTGGAATGGCAACGTGGGCGCCCGCCTGCTCTACCAAATGGCCAACTGGATGGCCGTATCGCAGGGCCGGCTGAAGGCCACCGGCATGGAAACGGAGTAGAAAACGCGGTTGCGGCTGGTATGCTGCAGCCATGTATTCCAGATTTCGTATAGTTGCCCGGCGAGTTTGCGCGACGCAAGCCGCCGGGCTTCTTGTTTTCCTTCACTTCCATTCCTTCCTCGGGTTCTATGGGCTTCCTCCTGAAATTTCTGCTCACAGCCGTCATTACCTACTTGCTGGGCAAGTACCTGCCTGGCGCCCATTTGGCAGGTTTCACCGATGCCATTTTGCTGGTTATCGTGCTGGCCGTGCTGAACGCCGTGCTCAAACCCATCCTCAAAATCATCGGCTTTCCTATCACCATCCTCACGCTGGGCTTGTTCCTGCTCGTCATTAACGCCGCCATCGTGGGGCTGGCAGCCTACATCCTGCCCGGTTTCAAACTCGATGGGTTTGTGGCGGCGCTGTTGTTCAGCATCGTGCTGTCCATCGTCACGGCCATCATCGACTTGGTTATCGACTAACCCTAACAGTTTGCAAACCCGAAGGCCCGGTTCCTGCAGGAACCGGGCCTTCGGGTTTTAGGAGACAAGTTGCCTACGCCGCCAACGCAGCAGCAGCAGCCAGTAGGCCCCGCCTCCTGGTAGCTACACGTGCGCGTTGCGCAGCTGCCACCGGCGGCGCCACCAAAAAACCACGGGTGCCAGCAGGACCAGAGGCCACCCGTAGGCCAGTACCAAGGCCAACCGCAAAAGCACCGACCAGCCTTGCTGAAAAGCCGCCGTAAACTCCGGCGCAACGTCGCGGGTGGGCGATGGTGCCGGCAGCACCTGGTGGTAGCGCAACGTGAGGCTGGCCCAAGCACTTTCTTCGCCCAACTCCTTCAACCGCGCCCGCACGGCCGCTATTTCGCCATTCAATTGCTGGTTCTGCGTCTGAAGCCGCTGGGTTTTGGCCGCATTCTTCGCGTGGGTTAGTTCCTGTTGATTACGCGCCACGGCTTGCTGCTTCACGTCGATAATGACGGCCGCGTTTAGCATGTCAGCCGTTACATCGGCCGAGGCTACGTCCTTGGTTTCGACCTGCCCAAACTGGCTTAACTCGGCCAGAAACGCCAGGTAGTTGGCGGGCGGCACCTTAATGGTCATTTCCTGCTGGTGTTGGCCGTTGGCGCGGCTTTCGTGGGCCGTGCCCAGTACCGCCCGGTGCCGGCGAATCAGCTCGGTGACGCGCTGCGTGGTCTGGTCAAAATCATCAACCATCAGGCTCATCTGGCCGCGGTACACAATGTTGCGAGCTAATTCCGGCGTGGGCAGGGCCACTACAGAACCCGGGTTGTCGGCAAGCGCAGCCGAAGGAATAGCAGCGGCTGAAGAGGTAGCGGGTGATGCTTGAGTGGCTACTTGCGGGCTTTCCGCAGCATCGGCCACTTGGGTTTCACTTGGGGCTTGTCCGCAGGCGGCCAGGCCCAGTCCGAGAAGGACGGGATACAACAGACGTTTCATCGGAAAGGGGAGTGGGGAGAAAGATGAAAGCTGCGCAGCCTTTCTCTTTATCCAAACGCCCGCGGCGGGTAACCCACGAACCGGCAGCAAACAAAAAAGCCCCGCCGGAGGGGCAGGGCTTTTTGCACGGAACTGCAGGAACTACTCCACGCGCTTTATCTGTGCGCCGAGGGCCTGCAGGCGGCCTTCGATGTTCTGATAGCCGCGGTCAATCTGCTCGATGTTGAGAATTTTGCTTTTGCCCTCAGCCGACAGGGCCGCAATCAGCAAGGCCACTCCGGCCCGAATGTCGGGCGAGGTCATGGTGATGCCGCGCAGCGAGCGACGCTTGTCGAGGCCGATGACGATGGCGCGGTGTGGGTCGCAGAGGGTAATCTGCGCGCCCATGTCGATCAGCTTGTCGACAAAGAACAGGCGCGACTCGAACATCTTCTGGTGAATGAGCACCGTGCCTTTGGCCTGGGTAGCCACCACCAGCGCAATGCTCAGCAAGTCGGGCGTGAAACCGGGCCAGGTGTGGTCCGACACCGTCAGGATGGAGCCGTCGAGGTAGGTGGCAATTTCGTACTGGTCCTGCGCCGGCACAAAAATATCGTCGCCACGGAATTCCAGCTTGATGCCCAGCTTGCGGAAGGTGTCGGGAATGAGGCCCAGCTCCGGAATCTGGCAGTCCTTGATGGTAATTTCCGAACCCGTCATGGCCGCGAGGCCGATGAAGGAGCCGATTTCAATCATGTCGGGCAGCATGCGGTGCTCGGTGCCGCCGAGCGAGTCCACGCCTTCGATGACAAGCAAATTGGAGCCGATGCCCTGGATGTTGGCACCCATGCGCACCAGCATTTTGCAGAGCTGCTGCAGGTACGGTTCGCAGGCCGCGTTGTAAATCGACGTCGTGCCTTCGGCCAGCACCGCGCCCATCAGAATGTTGGCCGTGCCGGTTACGGAGGCTTCGTCGAGCAGCATGTAGGCGCCGCGCAGCTTGCCCTGCACCGACATCTTGTAGAAATCGGGGCCTTCCACTTTCAGGTCGCAGCCGAGCTTTTGCAGGCCCCAAAAGTGCGTATCGAGCGGCCGGCGGCCAATTTTGTCGCCGCCCGGCTTGGGCAGCTGGCACTTGCCGAAGCGGCCGAGCATGGGACCCAGAATCATCACCGAGCCGCGCAGCTCGCGGGCCTGTTTGATGAACTCCTCGGTGTCGAGGTACTCGAGGTTTACGGCATCGGCCTGGAAGCGGTAGGTATCGGCCGAAAGGCGCTCCACTTTTACGCCCATGCTACCCAGCAGCTCGATGAGCTTGTTGACGTCGCGGATGTCGGGGATGTTGCTGATCGTGACCGGCTCGGCGGTGAGCAGAACGGCACAAAGGATTTGCAGGGCCTCGTTTTTGGCTCCTTGCGGCACAATCTCGCCGCGCAGCGGTTTCCCGCCGATTACTTCAAATGCTGCAGCCATGCTTACTTATTGCGGCGCTTGTTGCTGTTCACGTCCTCCCTTTTTGCCCCGCCGCTTGTCGCGGCCGCGGTCGTTCTTGCCGCCACCGCCTCCGCGACGTTGTTCCCGGTCGCCGCGCGGCTGCGGCACCACAAAGGCGCCTTGCCGGCTACCGCCCCCGCCGCCTTGGCTGGCCGAGCCGGTCATGGTGTCGAACCCGCCGGCCGCATCGACCTGCGCTTGGTCCAGCGCGATTTTACCGCCCGACAGGTCTTTCAGGTGCTTGATGATGGTCAGATCCTTCGGCACGTCCTTGCTGTGCATACGGTGCAGGAACTTCATCACCCGCCCGATGGTAAGCGCTGCTTGCTCCCGCTCGGTGGCATCCTCCATGGCGGTGGCTTTGGCTACCATTTCCTCCACGTTTTTGCCGTAGGGGCGTAGCTTGGGGCCTTTCACCGGGTAGCCGATGGGCGTGGGCTTGTTGTTGAACTGCTCCAGGCCGGTAAGCGGAAAAGGCGCGTCCACTTCCAGCTTGTTGCCGGTCATGGCGTAGAGGTGGTTCCAGAGCTTGTGCTGGTAGTCCTGTTGCTCGCGCACACCGGGGTTCAGGCGGAACATGAGCTGTACCACCTGGGTGGCGCGCTTGGTGCGCTCGGCGCGGTCTTCCACCGTCAGCAGCATCTGGGCCAGCTGGAAGGTGTTTTGCCCGTACTCCCGAACCAACAGTTCGAGTTGCGGGGAAAGGGTTTCGGTCATTGTCAGAGAGAAAATAGCTCCGGCGGCGGGTGGAATCAACCTACGGGATAGGCGGGAGGCCAGCCGAAGAACCGAGCGGAAAACGGCTCGGCTATTTGCAGGGCTAAATATACGGCAGTTGGCCGGGTTCGATTGGAAAGAGGTAGCGCTAACTTTCCGTTCGCGCATTGGTGCAGCCGTCCGCACGAGCGTCGTTCAACCGTACGCGCACTGAAAGTTAGCTTCGTTGCTCTGCGATGCGCGCTACCCGCGGGCTACAATATTCGCAGCTTGGCGAAGCTCAGCAGCAGTGTCTTTTCGCCCACTTCGTCAAACTGAATGACGGCCTTGGTCTGCCCGGCCTGGGTTTCCATTTTGGTTACCGTGCCGTAGCCGAACTTGGGGTGCTCGACCTTGTTGCCGGCGGCCAGGTTGGTGGTATCGGAGGGCTTGAAATCGGCCGAAGGCACGTAAGCTTTGGCGACGGTCAGGCGGGGCTTCTGCACGGCCACCAAGTTGGAGCGGCGCTCCAAAACCGGCGCAAACGGGCTTTCTTCGGTGCCGTACTTGAAGTCGACGTACGTGGGGTCGATTTCGTCGATAAAGCGGCTTTTCTCGCAACTGCGCAGGTTGCCCCACTGGTAGCGCGAGGTAGCGTAGCTGAGCGTGAGCTTCTTCTCGGCCCGCGTAATGGCCACGTAGAACAGGCGGCGCTCCTCTTCCAAATCGGCCCGCGAGGTAATCATCATTTGGGAAGGGAAGAGGTTTTCTTCCATGCCCACGATGTACACGTTGCGGAACTCCAGGCCCTTGGCCGAGTGAATGGTCATCATCGTCACCGAGTCGCCCTCGTCCTTGGCGTCTTTCAGGTCGGTGTCGGTAACCAGGGCAATGTCTTGCAGGAAGGCGGCCAGCGACTTGTCCTCGCGCTCGGGGTCTTCCACGAAGGCCTTCACGCCGTTCAGCAGTTCCTGGATGTTCTCGTAGCGCGAGAGGCCCTCGATGCTCTTGTCGGCGTAGAGGTCCTCGATCATGCCCGAGTTCTTGGCAATGAACTTGGCCGCTTCGAAGGCGTCGTCCTTGGTCGCTACCACGGCGTAGCTCTTGATCTGGTCGCCGAACTGCTGCACGGCCCCGGCAATGCGGGCGGGCAGAAACTGCTGGGCGTTGCACACCACATCGTAGAGCGTCTCGTTCATCTCGTCGGCCGTCGTGATGATTTTGGCCACCGTGGTGTCGCCGATGCCGCGCTTGGGGTAGTTGATGACGCGCCGCAGGGCTTGCTCGTCGTTGGGGTTTACCGTCAGGCGCAGGTAGGCCACCAAATCCTTGATTTCCTTGCGCTGGTAGAACGACAGGCCCCCGACGATTTTGTACTTGATGTTGAGCTTGCGCAGGGCTTCTTCCATCGCGCGGCTTTGCGCGTTGGTGCGGTACAGGATGGCAAAGTCTTCGTAGGACAGATGGTGGTTCATCTTGTCCTCGTAGATGCTGTTGGCCACTAGCTTGCCTTCCTCGTTGTCCGACGCGGCGCGAATCACCTCAATCTTGGTGCCTTCCTCGTTGTCGGAAAATACGCTTTTGCGCAGCTGGGCCTGGTTGTTCTTGATGACTGAGTTGGCCGCCTTCACGATGTTCTTCGTGCTGCGGTAGTTCTGCTCCAGCTTGAAGATGGCCAGCTCGGGGTAGTCCTTCTCGAAGTTGAGAATGTTCTGGATGTCGGCGCCGCGGAAGGCGTAGATGCTTTGCGCGTCGTCGCCCACCACGCAAATGTTGCGGTTTTTGGCCGCCAACTTTCGCGTAATCAGGTACTGCGAGTAGTTGGTGTCCTGATACTCGTCCACCATCACGTGGTGGAAGATGTTCTGGTACTTGTTGAGCACGTCCACGTGGTCCTTGAAGAGCACGTTGGTTTGGTACAACAAATCGTCGAAGTCCATGGCGCCGGCCTTGAAGCAGCGCTGCTGGTACTGCTGGTAGAGCACCCCAATCTTGGGGCGCAGCGCCGCCTCGTCGTCCTGCCGAATGACGGGGTCCTGCAAGTACTGCTCCACCGAAATCAGTTTGTTTTTGGCGGCCGAAATGCGGCTGAGCACCGTGCTGGGCTTGTAGAGCTTGTCGTCGAGGTCCAGCTCCTTCACAATCTGGGTGATGAGCGTCTTGGTGTCCTGCGTATCGTAGATGGTGAAGTGGCGCGGGTAGCCAATCTTGTCGGCCTCCGAGCGCAGAATGCGGGCGAAAATCGAGTGAAAAGTGCCCATCCAGAGGTTCTTGGCCTCGGGGCCCACCACCTTCTCAATACGAGCACGCATTTCGCGGGCGGCTTTGTTGGTAAACGTCAGGGCCAGTATGTTGAACGGGTCGACGCCCTGTTCCAGTAGGTGAGCAATGCGGTAGGTGAGTACCCGCGTTTTGCCCGAGCCTGCGCCCGCAATAATCATGGCCGGGCCCTCGGTGTGCAACACCGCGCCGCGCTGCGACTCGTTCAGTAGGTTGATATAATCCAGTGCCATTCGGTCTCCTTGAAGCTAGCTCTGCGGCTAAACAACAAAGGTAGGGCGAAAGGTGCGGGGGAAGAAGTACCGCGGCGGCTAATCTGGTTAGTCGGCGGGCTTCTTTGCCACGGGCACCAAACCTCGACTATTTCATCAGGTTTCGGTTCAGGCGCAGGCTTAGTTTCAAAGAGTCTTGGCGCCAGCGCCCCAATAGGCGCAAGGAGTCGGGCTGAACGGCATGGTATACCCAGCGGCGCGGCTCCGCGAAGTCATTGGATTCATTGCGGGCTACCATCAGGAGGGCTTCGTCGGGTCGGGCCGAATCCAGCTCGGTCACAAACCGGTCGCGGCGCGCGGCGTTGCGCAGCACGGCTTGGGCGGCCTGAAAATATGCTCGAGTAGGATAAGCCGAGTCGGCAGGCGCGAGGGGTTGCCAGCGGCCATCGGTCCAACGGGCGGCCTGGATGGTTTCCCAAACGCCCGTGTAGGGAAAAACGGACTTCTGCGAGGCAGCGTATTCGCGGATACCTTGCAGATCCTGAGCAGTTAAACCAATTACTCCCAACGTCAGCAGCACCCCCAAGCCGCGGTATAGCACGCGGCCGCGCTTGCCGAAGCGGGCGGCCGTAGCTGGCAAGGTGCGCAGGGCAGTCGGGCGGTGCGCCACAAAAAACTGCCACATCCGGTCTGCGTCCTGGCTAAGCAGCAGCAGCGCGAAGAACAAGTAACTGCCGGAGCCAATTTTGACGCATACATCGAAGAAGATGTTGACCAGGAACACGTTTAGCATGACCACCGCCGCTATGAACGCGCCCAGTGTTCGGGTACGCCGAAACAGCAGCAGCACGCCTGGCAGCACCTCGCCCCAACCCAGGAATTGTTGATACGCCGCCGAATACCCAAAAAACTGCCAAGCTACACGCATGGGCGTGAGTTCGGCCGGCGGCGTGTCTAGGTTTGCCCACAAGCGCGGAAACTGCGTGCCCAACACCTTTACAAACCCGTATTTCAGCAGCGTAAGGCTCAGAAAGAGGGCCACGACATCGAGCACCACATCCGGCACTACCCAACGCTGCCTGCGCACTACCTGGCCCGCCACCAGCGCAACCCCCGTTACTAAACCCCAGATGATTCCTACTCGCACGGCTGCCCATTCGGCTGGAGTATCACCGCAACTAGACCGCACAGCTTCCGCCGGAGCCACGATGCCGTTGGCTACGGCCAATTCGTAGAGAAAGGGGCTCAGCATCAGCCCCAATGCAACACCAGCGGCGATGGTGTTAAGCAAATGCCACACGGACACGGTGGTAAAAGCAGGAGTAACGCCAGCAGTCATATAGTTTCAGGTCAGGCCAAGCTCAACAATAAATGTATAAGTAATTGCCTATGTTGAAAGTGTTAAAGTCTGCGCCCGGCAACGTGGGCAACGAACTTCGCACAACAAGCTTCTGTTTCACCCCGAACCCCGACGCCGTATCTTTGCGGTCCGCTTTTCGGAACCCATCATGATTGTCATCCAGAATACCATTGTTTCCGACGACGTCCGCGACGAGTTTTTCGTCTGCAACCTGGAGCGCTGCAAGGGCGCCTGCTGCGTGGAAGGCGACCTGGGCGCGCCGCTCGAAGAAGCCGAGCTGAAGATTTTAGAGCAAGAATACGAGAACATCAAGCCCTTCCTGACCCACGCCGGCCGCCACGCCATCGAGGAGCAAGGCCTTTACGTGAAGGATTGGGAAGACGACTACTCCACCACCACCATCGATAACCGGGAGTGCGCCTACGCCCTTTACGACGAGCGGGGCATACTGAAGTGCGGCATCGAGCAGGCTTATCTGGCCGGGGCCACCACCTTCAAAAAGCCCATCAGCTGCCACCTGTACCCCATTCGCATCAGCAAGTACGACGAGTTCGACGCCCTGAACTACGACCGGTGGGACATTTGCAACCCGGCCTGCGCCTTCGGCGCTTCATTGGGCGTGCCGGTGTATAAGTTTCTGAAGGAACCGCTGATTCGCAAGTACGGCCCGGCGTGGTACGGCGAGCTGGTGCATGAAATCGAGAACCCCAAGCCCGCCACGGAAGCGTAAATGAAAGCCGGCTCACCAGCCGGCTTTTTTTGTGGACTCTGGCGCTGCCTTTTTTGGCTCGGTTGGATTCTGGAACTGGTTGGTAGAGTGCAGAAGCCTGTTCATCGACTAAGCAGCAGAAAATGCTTTTGCTGTGGTAAGTTCTGCCTGTCAACGTTTCCCCCCGTTTTCCCATGAAAGCACATTTTCTCCCCGTTGTACTGTTGTTCGGTGCCCTATTGGTTGGTTCCGGGCAGTCCAGCTATGCCCAAACCGACGCCGACACCAAGCACCAAGCCGTGGTGGCCATTTACCCGTTAATGCTGCAGGCGGTGCAAGACCGCAACCTGGGTAACGCCCGCACTCTGTGCATGCAGGCCATTGGCTACGAGCCGCGCGACCCCACGCACCGCTACAACCTGGCCTGTATCGAGTCGTTGGCCGGCAATGCCACTGCGGCCTTTGCGGCCCTCAACCAAGCTACCGCCTTGGGCTATGCCGATGCCCGTAGTCTGCAAACCGACGCCGACCTAGCGGCCGTACGCCCCGACGCCCGATTTGCGGGAATCGTGCAGGCGGCCACGCGCAACGCGGGCGGCGCAGCAACCGCAGCACGTCCGGCTGCTGCGCCGGCTGGGGCATCCACCATTCGGCCGGTAGGGGCCCGCCCGGCAGCGGCTGCGGCAGTCAAACCGCCAGCGTCCCCAGCGGCTCCCAAGTCCGCCGCACTAGGCGCCGCCACGCCTCCCGTGCCGGCCAAAATGATGGGTAACAAACCCGTGGGTCTGTTCTTCATGACTCGGTACTGGATTGCCACCGGCTCCCTGGAAAAGCGCGTGTGGTACTTCGCCCCCGATGGGCGCGTGTACTGGGACCCTACCGGCTTCTCGGCGGCTGAGCTAGCAGCGCACCGCGGCACCAAAGGCACCTATCAGGTCAGCGGCAACCAGATGACCATCAAGTGGTCGGACGGCACGACCACCAAGGGCGAGGTAGAAGCCCAGGCCCGTTCGTTTGGGTGGGATATGGGCCTGTTTTCGGCGGTGAAGCCCTTCACCAGCGCCAACCAGTTGGTCGGCAGCTACGAGGGCGGCGAGTCGGTGAGCAGCGGTAGTGGCTCCATCATTACCTCCAACACCATTCGGCTGAACGCCGACGGCACGTTCTCGCGCGACGGGGTAGCCTCTGTCAAAAGCGTGTCGAGCGAATCCACGGTATCGGGTGGGTCGCAGAGCAAAAACGCCGGCCGCTGGCAGTGGCAGGGCTACTACCTCACCCTCACCGACGGCACCGGCAAAACCACCCGCGGCATCACGTTTCCCTTCGACGACGAGAAAACCAAAGTGTTTCCCGACCGGCTGTACTTCAACGGAACCATGTTCAAGCGGCAGTAAACCGTGGGTGGCGAAACCGCAGGGAGTGTAGAACCGCTGTAACTTGCGGGTATGAAGCACGCTGTATTGACTTGGGCCGTATGCCTGCTGCTGGTAGTTTCGGCCCAAGCCCAGTCGCCCGACGCCGTAGCCAAGCACCAGGCCGTCATTGCCACTTACCCCAACCTGATGCAGGCGCTCCGCTCCGGCGACTACCGGAAGGCGCGCGCGTTGTGTCAGCAGGTCATTGGCTACGAGCCGCGCGACCCGATGCACCGTTACAACCTAGCCTGCATCGAGTCGTTGGCTGGCAACGTCACTGCTGGTTTGGCCGCGCTACAGCAAGCCAATGCGCTGGGCTACGCCGACGTGAACGGCCTGCGCACGGACCCCGATTTGGCGTTGCTTCGTGCCGACAAGCGTTTCGACAGTGTATTGCAGGGCACCACCCGCAATGCGCTTCGCGCTCCGGTGCGCAAGGCATCGACCCCATTGACCCAAGTCCCTAAAGCCCAATCCCCAACCCCGCAGCCGGCAAAAAAACAGTAGGGGGTGGCCGGCGAGAACCACAGGTTACAACTATAAATAACAACGCCCGGCAGAATCCGGCCGGGCGTTGTTGCACTCCAGTAAATCGATTTCTACAGCGTCGAGAAGTCAAATGACTCCAGAAACTTCGTGGTGAAGTTGCCGGCTTTGAAGTCCTCGTTGTCCATCAGCTTCAGGTGGAAGGGAATCGTGGTTTTTACGCCTTCTACCACAAATTCCGACAAGGCGCGCTTCATCTTCACCACGCATTCCTCACGGGTCTGGGCCACGGTGATGAGCTTGGCAATCATCGAGTCGTAGTTCGACGGGATGGTGTAGCCAGCATACACGTGGGTATCCACGCGCACGCCGTGGCCCCCGGGAATGTGCAGCACGGTAATTTTGCCGGGAGAGGGGCGGAAGTCGCGTTGCGGGTCCTCGGCGTTGATGCGGCACTCCATAGCGTGCATCGTGGGCGTGTAGTTTTTGCCCGAAATGGCAATGCCCGCGGCCACCTTAATCTGCTCCTTGATGAGGTCGTAGTTGATGACTTCCTCCGTCACGGGGTGCTCCACCTGAATGCGGGTGTTCATCTCCATGAAGTAGAAGTCACGGTTCTTGTCGACCAGGAACTCGATGGTGCCCACGCCCTCGTAGCTGATGGCGGCAGCACCGGCCACGGCGGCCTTGCCCATCTTCTCGCGCAGCTCCGGCGTCATAAACGGCGACGGGGCTTCTTCCACCAGCTTCTGGTGGCGGCGCTGAATCGAGCAGTCGCGCTCCGACAGGTGGCAAACGGTGCCGAACTGGTCGCCTACAATCTGGATTTCGATGTGGCGGGGCTCCTCCACAAACTTCTCCAGGTACACGCCGTCGTTGCCGAACGCGGCTTTGGCTTCGGTGCGGGCGTCGTTCCAGGCCTTTTCGAACTCATCCTCGGCCCGAATGATGCGCATGCCGCGCCCGCCGCCGCCGGCCGTAGCCTTCAGAATAACGGGGTACTTCATCTTGGCGGCCACCTTGATACCTTCCTGCATCGACGAGAGCAGGCCCTCGGAACCGGGTATGGTGGGCACGCCGGCCTTTTTCATAGTCGCCTTGGCCGAAGCCTTGTCGCCCATGCCGTTGATCATTTCGGGCGAAGCGCCGATGAACTTAATGCCGTTTTCGCGGCAGATGCGCGAGAATTCCGCGTTTTCGCTCAGGAATCCGTAACCAGGGTGAATGGCGTCGGCGTTGGTGATTTCCGCGGCGGCAATCAGGTTCGGAATGTTCAGGTACGAGTCGCGCGAGGCCGGCGGGCCGATGCACACGGCCTCGTCGGCGAAACGTACGTGCAGGCTTTCCTTGTCGGCGGTGGAGTACACGGCCACCGTCTTGATGCCCATTTCGCGGCAGGTACGAATCACGCGGAGCGCAATTTCGCCGCGGTTGGCAATGAGTATTTTCTTGAACATGGTGTGGCTGGGGAAAGGATATCAAGAACCGCCCAAAAGCAGCTGTCATCCTGAGCAACGCGAAAGACCTTCCCCGCTTGGTTACTCGCAGGCGAGTTGTTCACGCGGGAGAAGGTCCTTCGCGTTGCTCAGGATGACAGAAACCACTGTTTCGGCAAGTTTCCGAACAATTACATCGGCTCGATGAGGAACAGCGGCTGGTCGTACTCCACGGGGGAGGCGTTTTCCACCAGCACCTTCACCACGCGGCCGTTCTGCTCCGACTCGATTTCGTTGAAGAGCTTCATGGCTTCGATGATGCAAATCACCTGGCCTTTCTCCACCACGTCGCCCACGCTCACGAAGGGCGGGTTGTCGGGGCTGCCCGAGCGGTAGAATGTACCGATCATCGGCGCCTTGATGGCTTCGGTATTGCTGCTGGCAGCGGCGGGAGCCGCGGCCGGGGCGGCAGCGGGTGCGGCGGCCGGAGCAGCAGCTTGCGGAGCCGGGGAGGCCGCCGCTGCCGGTGCCGGAGCGTGGTGTACGGGCGCGGCGTGGCTCATCACCTGCTTGGTGTTGGGCTCGCGCTGTACCGAAATCTTAAATTCTTCGGTCTCGATGTTGACCTTGTTCAGACCAGACTTGGCAATGAAGTCGATCAGTTCCTGCAGTTCTTTGGCTTTCATGGCGGCGGGGCTAGGCTTCTGCGGCAGCTTATTTGACTCTTTCGACATAGGAGTAGTCGCGGGTGTCCACGCGAATTTTCTGGTCTTGGTCGATGAACAGGGGCACCTGAATGCGGGCGCCGGTTTCTACGGTGGCGGGCTTCAGGGTGTTGGTGGCCGTGTCGCCGCGCAGGCCCGGCTCGGTGTAGGTCACCACCAGTTCCACAAACGATGGCAGTTCGGCCGTGAGGGGCTGCTCGGTTTCGGCGTGGAACAGGATGGTTACTTCCTGGCCTTCCTTCATCAAGTCGGCAAAGGGCACCATGGCTTCGGGCAACACCACTTGTTCAAACGAGGCGTTGTCCATGAAGGTGTAGCCGTAGTCGTCTTTGAACAGGTACTGGTGGGGGCGCTGCTCTACGCGGGCCGTTTCCACTTTCACCCCGGCGTTAAAGGTGTTGTCGAGAACCTTGCCGGTTTTGATGTTGCGCAGCTTGGTGCGCACGAAGGCGGGGCCTTTGCCCGGCTTCACGTGTTGGAATTCGGTGATGACGTGCAACTCGCCGTTGTAGTTGAGCACGAGACCGTTGCGAAAATCCGCGGTGGTGGCCATGTTGGTTGATTTAAGCTGTTGGCTAATAGCTGTTGGCTAATAGCTATGGGGAAAACGATCTGGAATTCGGAAGGAAAAAGCTAATAGCCATCAACGAACAGCTACGAGCGAAACAAAACGTGCCGACCCGGTACTTGGCGGGGCGGCACGTCGGGGGTGCAAGTATAGGAGTTTCCCGCGTCTGGGCCGCCGTGCTTAGGCGTTTTGCGGGCCAGGTTTCGGGTCGTAGGCCCACTTCACGTAGAGCGCACCCCACGTAAAGCCGCCGCCGAAAGCCGCCACAATCAGGTCGTCGCCTTTGCGCAGCCGGCTCTCGTAGTCGGAGAGACACAGCGGAATGGTGGCGTTGGTGGTGTTGCCGTACTTGTGGATGTTCAGCATCACTTTTTCGGGTCCGATACCCACGCGGTTGGCGGTAGCATCGATGATGCGCTTGTTGGCTTGGTGCGGCACCAACCATTTGATGGTGTCGGGCGTAAGGTTGTTGCGCTCGGCCACAGTACCAGCTACGTCGGCCATGCCTTTCACGGCGAACTTGTAGACCGTCGCGCCTTCCTGGTACACAAAATGCTCCCGGTTGGTCACCGTTTCGATGGACGGCGGGCGGCGCGAACCGCCGGCTTTCTGGAACAGGTAGTTCTCACCAATGCCATCGGCGCGCAGCTCTTGGTCGAGGATGCCGTAGCCGTCGGTGCTCGGCTCCAGCATAACGGCGCCGGCGCCATCGCCGAACAGGATGCAGGTCGTGCGGTCGGTGTAGTCGGTAATGGCCGACATTTTATCGGCCCCCACCACGATTACCTTTTTGTAGAGGCCCGCGCGGATGAAGGAAGCCCCGGTGGCCAGCGCAAACAGGAAGCCCGAACACGCAGCCGAAATATCGTAGCTGAAGGCGTTTTTGATGCCCACGCCCTCCGAAATGATGTTGGCTGTGGCCGGGAAGACCATGTCCGGGGTGGTGGTGGCGCAAATCAGCAGCTGCACTTCCTCGGGGCGGGTGCCGGTTTTGTCCAGCAACTGCTGCACGGCCTTGATGGCCATTACCGAGGTGCCCTGGTTTTCACCCTTCAGAATGCGCCGTTCCTTGATGCCGGTGCGGGACTGAATCCACTCGTCGTTGGTTTCCACCAAACGTTCGAGTTCTTCGTTCGTGAGCACGTAGTCGGGTACGTAGGCGCCTACGCCGGTAATGGCAGCGGTCAGCTTCATGCTGGAAGGTAAAAGCGGCAAAAGGAAAGGAAAAGGTGGCGCAAGGTAGCAAAAAGCCCGGCCCGCCGGGGCCGGACTTTGCCCAATGCTTGGGGTAGGTTAGGACTTGAACGTGTCCTTGATCTGGTCGGCAATGCCGGCGTGGGCCATCTGGTAGCCCTGAATCAGCATGTTGCAGATGGCCAGCGGCGTGCTCACGCCGTGGCCGATGATGGCGTTGTCGTTGATGCCCAGAATGGGCGAACCGCCGACCGATTCGTAGTTGAACCGGTCGAAGAAGGGGTCGTGCATGTTGCGGGCGTCGAGCAAATCGTAGATGCTCTCGGCCAGCTTCAGAATCACGTTGCCGGTGTAGCCGTCGCACACAATAACGTCGGCCTTGTCGTTGAACAGGTCGCGACCTTCGATGTTGCCGATAAAGTCGATGTGCGGATTCACCTTCAGCAGCTGATGGGCGGCTTGCAGCAGGGGCGTACCCTTGCCTTCTTCCTCGCCCATGTTCATCAGGCCCACTTTCGGCCGCTCGATGCCCAGCACGTACTGCGCGTACAACGAGCCCAACTCGCCGAACTGCTCCAGCATTTCGGGCTTGCACTCAGCGTTGGCGCCGGCGTCGAGCATGATGCCGTAGCCACCGTGCAGCTTGGGAACGAAGTTGGCAATGGCCGGGCGAATAACCCCGGATACGGGCTTCACCGAGAACATGGCGCCCACGAGCATGGCGCCCGTGTTGCCGGCCGAGCAGAAGGCCTCGACCTCGCCCGCATGCAGCATGCGGTAGCCCACCGCAATGCTCGAATCCTGCTTCTGCTGGTAGGCTTTGGCGGGATGCTCGCCCATCTCAATGATTTGCGAGGCGGCAATGAGTTCAAGCGAAGCAGCGGCGTCGCCGTGGGCCTGCAGAAGGGGCCGCACGGCATCTTCCTGGCCGATGAGCACGATCTGGGCTTTGCCGGCCAGCTTTTCAGCGGCCAGCACGGCACCATCCACGGCAGCTTGGGGGGCAAAGTCGCCTCCCATGGCGTCGAGGGCTATTTTCATGTAAGCGGTGTTCGGGGGAGGGCAGATAGGAAAAAACCGGCGGCCGGGCTGCGGCCGCCGGTCTAGTCGGGGCGGGTCAGGCTATTCTTCGTCGGTAGAAGGAGCGGCCGCGGCTACGGGAGCGTAGTCTTTGATGGCCACTTTGCCGTTGAGGTACAGGTCGCCGTCTACCACGTAAGCGCGGTGACGCAGGTGGGTCTCGCCGGTGGTCTGGCAGGTCGACACAGCCTTCGGGTCGAGCTTGTAGTGGGTGCGGCGCTTGTCGCGGCGGGTGGAGGAAATGCGGCTCTTAGGATGTGCCATGAGTGAAAAACAGGTTGGAAAGCGAAGGAAAAGATTTTCGGCAGAAAAAGCGAAGCGTAGCCGCGCTTAGTTGAGGTTGCGCAGGGCATTCCAGCGCGGGTCGCTGGTATCCTCATCGTCGTCCTCGTCGTCGGTGGCCGTGCCCGAGGAGTAAATGAGCTTGACCTCAGAATCGGGGTTGTCGTCTTCCTCATTCTGGAAGCGCGGGTGCAGCTTCTTCATGGGCAAGGCCAGACCGATGTAGTCGAACAAGTGCTGGGCCAGCGGCAGAACCTGCGTGTCGGGCGTGATTTGCAGCACGTCGTCGTCCAGCTCCTCGGTGTGGTCGCCGTAGCGCACCAGCAACTGGTGCTGCACGTCGATGGGCTGGTCGAACTCGTCGAGGCTCCGGTCGCAAATCAGCTGCACGGTACCGTGAATGTGGATGTCGAGCACCATGCGGCGGTCGTTTTTGTCCAGCTTCACGTCGGCCAGCAGCTTGCCGTCCGGAATCAGGGTCTGGTCGAACTGCTCGAAGAAGGCCTTGTCGAGGTCGAAACCGAAGTCGTGCGTTTTCTCGCTCAGGCTGGCAATCGGCAGATCGTAGCGAAGGTCCTTTTTCACGGGTTGGGGCAAATGCAGGGGGCAAAAGTAGGAAGATTTCCGCGTTTTGCGCAGCGCCTGCGGGTTTGGGATGAGCGGGTTATGCTGTTTTGAGGATGAATTCGGGGCTGATGCCGAGCCGCTCGTAGAGCTTCTTGGCTAGGTCCAGCGTCACGCGACGCTTGCCGCTGAGAATCTGGGAAAGGCGCCCGGCCGGCACTTCCAGCAGCTGCGCTAGGTCCTTTTGCTTGAGGCGCATCTGCTGCCGTTTCAGCTCAATCATGTCGGCCAGGGTGGTCGGCAGATTGGGAATGGGCAGCAAACCCAGCTTGTCCTCGTAGGTGTCAATGGCTACAATCAGCTCCCGAAACTCGGCTTCCAGCTCCGGGTTGCCTTCGAAACCGGCCGCTACCAACGCATCGAGGCGACGCAGGGCTGCTCTGTAATCGGCGGGTTCTTGGAGAGTCATGAAAGCGAGTTAGAAGCTGAGCAGAAGGCCGACCATAGTGGTCGAACTACGCTAAGCGGCTGCAAAGATGGGGTGCGAATTCTGAAAGCACAAACAAAGTTTCGATTTTGAAAAGATTGTTTCGTTCGCAGCAAAAAGCCCGGCACTGTTTTTTACACCAGTGCCGGGCTCGGAGAGGAAACCACAAACTATTTGGCAGCGGCGGCCGTGCGGTTTTTGATCAGGTCGCAGGCCAGGTAGAGGGCCTCGCGGAACGAGGTGGGGTCGGCGGCGAACTTGCCGGCCAGGCCGTAGGCGGTGCCGTGGTCGGGTGAGGTGCGAACGACGGGCAGACCGGCCGTGTAGTTCACGCCGCGCTCGAAGGCGAGGGTTTTGAACGGAATCAGGCCCTGGTCGTGGTAGAGGGCCAGGGTAGCGTCGAACTGCTGGTACTGCCGGGTGCCGAAGAAGCCGTCGGCGGGGTAGGGGCCGTACACGAGGTGGCCTTCGTTGAGAAACTGCTGGATGACGGGCTGCACCAAATCCTGCTCTTCGCGCCCCAGCAGGCCGTTTTCGCCGGCGTGCGGGTTCAGGCCCAGCACGGCCACGCGCGGCTTGGCAATGCCGAAATCGTGACGCAGGGAGTGCAGCAGCATGCGCAGCTTGCCGCTGAGCACTTCGGGCGTGAGGCGAGCGGGCACATCCTTTAGGGCAATATGGCCGGTGGCGGTGGCCACGCGCAACTCGTCGGCCACCAGCAGCATCAGGCTGTCGTTGTGCGGGCTGAAGTGGTGAGCCAGAAACTCGGTGTGGCCGGGAAAATTGAATCCTTCGCCCTGGGTGTTGTCTTTGCTGATGGGCGCGGTAACGAGGCCGTCAAGCAGCCCGGCTTTCATGTCGCGCACGGCAGCCAGCAACGAGAGGCGGGCGGCGCGGCCCGAAGCTTCGGAAGGCTGGCCGGGGGTGAGGGTGAAGTCTTCCTCGTCCCAGCAGGTCACGGCATTGATTTTCCCTTCGACGATGTCGGCGGCTTCGCGCACCTGGCGAAAAGCCATGGGCGTGTGCTGCTTGTCCTGCGGAAAGTCGTCGAACAGCGTGGCAGCGGTGCCGTAGACGACCGGCGTGCAGAAGCGCAGCATGCGTGCATCCTGTAGGGTACGGTAAATGATTTCGGGGCCGATGCCGGCCAGGTCGCCGGTGGTTATGGCTATGCGGGGGAGCATGAGAAGGGGTGGGGGCTTGAGGCGAGCTTGAAGCAGCCAATTAGCTGTTAGCAGATGAACATGGTCGTCATGCTGAGCATGGCGAAGCATCTCTACCGCTTCGTTGAATAGTATCAGGCGAAGCGGTAGAGATGCTTCGACTCCGCTCAGCATGACGGTCTGATATAACCTGACTACGCGCGGCTGGTCAGGAATGTGTAGAGCAGCCGCACGGCGGAGCCGGTGCCGCCTTTGCCGCGGTAGTTGTCGGGGGCGGTGAGGAAGGCCGGGGCAGCAATGTCGAGGTGAATCCACGGGTAGCCTTCGGTGAAGCGTTCCAGGAATTTGCCGGCCGAAATGGCGCCGGCTTCGGCTTTGCCCAGGTTGTTGATGTCGGCAATGTCGCTCTTGATGTGCTCGGCGTACTCGTCCCAGAGCGGAAACTCCACCACGCGCTCGTGGGTGCGGCGGCCGGCGCGGGCCAGCTGCTGCATCACCTCCTCGTCGGCGGTGCCCATGGCTACGATGCCTTCTTTGCCAATGGCGCGGGCGGCCGAGCCGGTGAGCGTGGCGGCGTCGATGACGAGTTCAGGCTGGTATTTCTTGGCGAAGCTCAGCGCATCGGCCAGAATCAGGCGGCCTTCGGCGTCGGTATTGAGCACTTCCACCGTCAGGCCCGAATGCATGGTAATCACGTCGCCGGGGGCCAGGGCGTTGCCGCCGGGGCGGTTGTCGGTGGCGGGCACCAGGGCAATGACGTGCAGCGGCACCTGGTTTTTGGCTAAGGCGTACATCACGCCCGTCATGGCAGCGGCGCCGGCCATGTCGCACTTCATCATGTCCATGCTCGCGGGCGTGGGCTTCAGGCTCAGGCCGCCGGTGTCGAACACCACACCTTTGCCCACGAGCACCACAGGCTTTGCGTTTTTGGCGCCTTCGGGCTTCCACTCCATAATGGTGAAGGTGGGCGGCTCGGGGCTGCCCAGGTTCACGGCCAGCAGGCCGCCCATGCGCAGCGACTCGATGTGGGTGAAGTCGAGGATTTCGGTGGTGAAGCCGGCCCGCTCGCCCGCAGCGGCCATCTGCTCGGCAAATTCGGTGGCATTGAGCTTGTTCTGCGGCATGTTCACCAAGTCGCGGGCCAGGGCCACGCCTTGCAGCAGGTTGTCGAGCTGCTGCACGTCGGCCTCGGCGGCGCCTACGAGCGTCACCTGCTCCAGCGCCGCCGGTTTCTTCGATTTCTCGTCGGTTTTGTAGCCTTCGAACTGGTACGCCGTCAGGTACAGCCCCTCGGCCAGGGGCAGCGCGGCTTGCTTGTCGGCGGTCAGATCAACGATGTGCAGGGCCTTCACTTTAGCTGCGACTAGCTTGGCGTGCAACTGGTGGCCGCTGCGGCGCAGCTGTTCGGCGGTGAGGTCGGCGGTTTTCTTTTCGTTCACCACCACCACGTAGAGCCGATGCGTGTACAGGTTCACGGCAAACAGCTTGCTTTCGGCGGCCAGTTGCTCGTCGGCGTAGCGCTGGGCCGCCTCGGGCAGCAGCGGCACTTCGGGCGGCAGCGACGTAGTGCCAGCGGGCAGAATCACGACGGTATCGGCGGGGCCCTGGGGCAGCGCGGCGGCGGAAGCAAGGTGGAGTGGCATAGGTGTGGGCTAGGGCTTAGGTGGCGCAAGTTATCCGGTTATGCGCAACTGCGGCGTGCGGGGCAATGTGGCTGCGAAGCGGCGTAGGCTTGACCCGGCGGGGCTTTCGTACTTTTGCGGCCTACACTATCGGCGGAATAGCATTCTGCCCACCCGCTCCTTGGACCGCGTCGCCCCCAAAAAACACCTGGGCCAGCACTTTCTGGCCGACCTGAACATTTCCCGCCGCATTGCCGAGTCGCTGCGCCTGCCCGAGGGCGTGCGCCACGTGCTGGAAGTGGGGCCGGGCATGGGCGTGCTCACGCAGTTTTTGCTGGAGCGCACGGCCGACTACGAAACGACGGTCGTGGAAATTGACCGCGAATCGGTGGCGTACCTGAAAGTGCACTTTCCGGGCTTGCAGGGCCGGATTCTGGAGGCCGACTTCCTGAAAATGGACCTGGGCAAGCAGTTCGACGGCGCACCCTTGAGCGTCATCGGCAACTTCCCCTACAACATCAGTTCCCAGATTTACTTCCGCATTCTGGCGCACCGCCAGCAAGTGCGCGAGTCGGTGGGCATGATTCAGAAGGAAGTGGCCGAGCGCATTGCGGCCGGGCCGGGCTCCAAAACCTACGGCATCCTGAGCGTGCTGGTGCAAGCTTGGTACGACGTGGAATTGCTGTTTCTGGTGCCGCCGCACGTGTTTATTCCGCCGCCCAAGGTGCAAAGCGCGGTGCTGCGCCTCACCCGCAACAAGGTCGAAAAGCTCGATTGCGACGAGGTGCTGTTTTTTCGAGTGGTGAAGCAAGCCTTTGCCACGCGCCGCAAAACCCTGCGCAACTGCATGAAAATGTTTGGCCTCTCGGCCGAGGTAACCGCCGACCCGCTCTTCGACAAGCGCGCCGAACAACTCAGTGTGGCCGATTTTGTGGGCCTGACGCAACTCGTGTCGGCCCAGATGCAATCGGCTAACCAGTAGGCGCGTTCGATGCACCGGGGCCACTGGTTTTGGAGGTAGCCGCTGCGCCGCCGTTCCGGATAACAACCACCTGTTTCGGTCATTGCTATGAGTATTTGCCTCGTTATCGACGAAATGCACCCCACGCTCAAAGCCTTGCTCAAGGCCGAGGGCGTGCAGATTGACTACGACCCCGACCTGCTGCCCGCCGAGGTGCCCGCCGCCCTGGCCGAGAAGCCCTACGAAGGCCTCATCGTGCGCAGCAAAGTGCAGGTAACCGCGCAGCTGCTGCGCCACGGCAAGCACCTGCGCTACGTGGCCCGCGCCGGCGCCGGCATCGACAACATCGACATGGCGGCGCTGGATGCGGCGGGCGTGCAGCTTATCAACGCGCCCGAAGGCAACTCCCAGGCCGTGGGCGAGTTTACCGTGGGCCTGCTGCTGGCGCTGCTGCGCAAGGTAGCCGCGGCCGACGCCGAAGTGCGCAACGGGCAATGGCGCCGCGAAGCCAACCGGGGCTACGAGCTGAGTGCCCGCACGGTGGGCATCATCGGCTGCGGCCACATGGGCCAGAGCTTCGCCAGCTGCCTGCGCGGTTTTGGCTGCCAGGTGCTGGGCTTCGACAACGACCCCGCCGTGCAACCCACCGACTACCTGCCGCTGGTGCCGCTGGACGAGCTGCAGCAGCGCGCCGACGTGCTCAGCATCCATATTCCCTACAGCACGGCCAACCACGGCTTCGTGAACGAGGGTCTGTTGCGCGGTTTCCGGCGGCCGCTGTGGCTGCTCAACACGGCCCGCGGCGAAGTGCTCGACCACGCGGCCCTGGCGGCGCTGCTGCAGCAAGGCCACGTGCGCGGCGCCGCCCTCGACGTGCTCGATAACGAACGAATCGGCGCCCTGAAGCCCGAGCAACAAGCCCGATTTGGCTACCTGCGCACGGCACCCAACGTGGTGCTTACCCCGCACGTAGCGGGCTGGACGCACGAGTCTTACCAGCGCATAAACGAGGTGCTGGCCCGTAAAATAGGGGAATTGATGCGCGGCTAGCCTGTGCCTGCCTGTTCGCAGAACGGGCCTCTGCTAGGGCTGGCCTGTATGCCGCAGCTTGCGCACTGTGGGCACCAATTCGTATATTTGCTCTTGCCTGTTCGGGAGAACGGCTGGCACCGCCGGCCGTTCTCCTTGTTTTTTACCTGTTGCCCCTTCCCTCGTCATGGCCGTTAATTATTATACCCCCGAAGGCTTGCAGAAGCTCAAGGACGAACTGCAGGACCTCAAAATCCGCGGCCGCGCCGAAGCTGCCGAGCAGCTGCGCGAGGCCCGCGACAAAGGCGACCTGAGTGAAAACGCCGAATACGATGCCGCCAAAGAAGCCCAGGGCTTGTTGGAGCTGAAAATCTCCAAGCTGGAAGAAGTTATCGGCAACGCCCGCGTTATCGACGACTCCAACTTGGATGCCACCAAGGTGCTCATTCTGAGCAAGGTGAAGCTCAAGAACCTGAAGAACAACATGATTCTCGACTACCTGCTGGTGGCCGAGGAAGAAGCCAACCTGGCCGCCGGCAAAATCTCGGTGAAGTCGCCCATCGGCAAAGGCCTGCTGGGCAAGTCGGCCGGCGACGTGGCCGAAATTACCGTGCCCGCCGGCAAGCTGCAGTTCGAAATCCTGGAAGTAAGCCGCTAGCTGCAGCAGCTATTGGCTGTTAGCTGATGGCCTTTCGCTTGTCAGCCGGCTTTGGTAACACCCCGAAAAGGCTTCTGTGAAAAACAGAAGCCTTTTCGCGTTCTTGGCCGCTCCTAACCGCCAACCGCTAAAAGCCAACCGCCAACATGCCTTCCATCTTTTCCCGCATCGTCTCGGGCGAGCTGCCCGCCTACAAAGTAGCCGAAGACGACCAGCACCTGGCCTTCCTCGACATCACGCCCCTGGTAGAAGGCCACACGCTGGTGATTCCCAAGCGCGAAGTCGATTACATCTTCGACCTGCCCGCCGACGAGCTAGCCGCACTCCACCAGTTTGCCCAGCGCGTAGCCAAGGGCGTGAAGGCGGCCGTGCCGTGCAAGCGCATTGGCGTGGCCGTGATTGGGCTGGAGGTGCCGCACGCCCACATTCACCTGATTCCGATGAACCGGGTATCGGACATGAACTTCGCCAACCCCAAGATTAAGGTGGCCGAAAAACGCATGCAGGAGCTGGCCGAAGCCATTGCCGCCCAAGTGTCAGGCGCCGACGGTGCTTCCGTCAAGGCGGCTTCCAGCCCCGCCCCGCACGCGGCCGAGGGCAAAGCCGCCAAGGCAGGCGGCAAGCAAGATCCTGCCCTCGAACAGTTGGAGCTCCTCACCAAAGACCTGCTTTTCCTGAGCGAGTCGGAGTCGCCGCTGACGGTGGTGAGCTACGACGCGCCAAGTGGTGAGGTGACGCCGAAAGACGTGCTGAAGCTGCTCGACAAGCCTGCCGACACCAAAGTGGACGTGCAGGACCTGATGTTCTTCCTGCGCAACCACACCGCCGACGACGGTGTGCTGGGCAACCCCGACCTGGCCAACCGCTACAAGGCCCTGCAGATGTACCTCAAGCAGGAGCTGGAAAACACGCAAGTGTACCGCGTGGGCACCGGCCCGCAGCTGGAAGCCTACGCGCTGGGCAAAACCAGCACCGGCAAGCTGGCGGGCTTCAAGGTGACGCTGGTGGAAACCTGAGCCCGGTTGGGGCTGGTTTGGAGCGGTTTATGCAGGGTAGGTAGCGGCGCATCGGCGAGCAGCGGGTGAAAACGGCTGACCACGGCACGTAAGAACCGGTAACTCGCGTTGATGCGTACGTCTGCCTCGTTCACCCCTCGCACCCACCGTTATGTTGAAACTTCTTTTGGGCTTGATGCTGCTGGCTTGCAGCACCGCCGGCTTGGCGCAAAACCAGGCCGCCGCCGTACCCGCCCCGGCCGAAACCTCGGTGCCAACGACGGCCGCTGCCCCGGCCCCGGCCAACATCGAAGCCTACGTGCGCGAGCAGACCAAGGGCGGCGAGCTGGATTTCACCAAAATGCTGGCCTCGAAAAAGCAGAGCATGTTTTTGCACGACGGCAACATGTACACCAAGCCCGAATACGCCTTGGTGCTGTGGGGGCTGCGCGTAAAAGCCCTCGGCATCGAATCGGCGGAACGGGCCTGCGCGTTGTACGCGGCCGCCAGCAACCGCCCGCTCACGCCCGCCGAGAAGAAGGCGCTGGTGCAGGGCTTCGACAGCGGCACCCGCGACTAGCTCCCCGTACCTTTCAACGAAAAGCCCCGCCCGATGCATCGGGCGGGGCTTTTCGTTGTTTGGCCTGCGTCGTTTAGCGCGTGGGGCCGCTGTCGACTTTGGCTTCGAGCTGGGCCTGTACCTCCACGGGCAGCTTGCTGAGCAGGTCGTAGCCGGTGGCGTTTTCGATGGCGTCGACGCTCACGCGGTAGCGGGCCCAGTCGGGGTCGATGGTGTTGTCGTTGGGGGTGTCGACGGCAATGAGGCGGGCCTGGCCGGCGGCTACGCGCTGCAGGTCGTTGTCGCCCTGGGGCAGCACTACCAGCACTTTCCAGATGCGCTTGGGCACCGTCACGCGGCCCTGGTCGAGCGTGGTCATGAGGCCATTGGTGCCGGTGCCGCCCTTGCCGTAGCTGCCCATGAGCACATATACCTCGTTGCCGGCGGCCACCAAGTCGCGGCTGTAGTCTTCCAGATGATTCCAGGTGCGCTGGTTGTTGTTGGGCGCCTGCGGAATCATGTTGGTCATCAGAAACGTGCTGGAGTTGTCGTCGAGGTCGAATGAGCGGTCGGCCGAGGGGCAGTTGTGCCCTTTGTCGAAGCCCGAACCCGAGTAGGAATTGCGCGTGACCTGGTACCAGCCGCGGGGCAGGGCCGGGTCGGGGCGAAAATCATCCTGCCGCGGAGCCGCACCCAGCCAGGCTTTGTTCAGGTGCCAGAGTACCCAGTTGGGAATGCCCCGGTCGCGGGAGTAGCTCAGGGTGTACTGGGGCTTCACCATGAGGTAGTTGTTGGGCGACAGGTCGGGGTTCGAGGTGGCGCCGCTGGGGTTGCCGAAAGTGAGCGGGTCGTCGCGGCGGGCGGCGCCGGTGGCCTGAGCCGCCGCGGGCGTGGTGGGCTGTGGGGCGGGCGTAACGGTTTGGGTGGTGGTGGTGACGGTGGAGCCGGCGGGCGGCTTGGTGCCGGCGCGGTAGGGCTCCACGGTGAAGTCGTCGAGGTTTAGCCGGTCGTCGCCGCCGTCGGTTTTGCGGATTTCGAGGCGCAGCGGCCCGGGGCGGTTCACCTGCACCGCCACGGGCAGGCCGGGGCCTTCCACTTTCACCTCGGTGCCGGCGGGCTGCCAGCTGCGGCCGCGGTCGGCAGAGTACCAAAGCTGCCAGCGCACGGCGCCATCCTTGCCGTAGCTGGCGGTGAATACGCGCACCGTGCCGGCGCCGGTGGCCAGGTCGAAGCGCATTTGGGCGCGGCCCTTGCCGCGCAGGCGCAGGGCCTTCTGGCCGTGCTTGTGGTCTTGCTCGGCCGCGCCAATGAGGGCGTCGTCGAGCAGCCACTTGCCCGAGGCCAGTTGCTCTTCGTCGGGGGCATAGCCGCCTTTGCTGCCCGTTTCAAAGGTTTCGAGCAGGGCACGGCCGGCTTGTTGGGCGGGAGCTTCGGCGGCCGGCGGCGCGGGGGCCGACGCGGCGGTGCGGTCGTCGTCGGCGGTGCGCTGGAAGCAGGCGGCTAAGACGCCGGTGGCCAGCAGCAGGCCGGAAAGCAGGGGAGAGGCAGTAAGGCGCATGATGCGGGCAAGATACGGAACGGCGGCGGTGCCCTCATGCAGATGAAAGGCGGTTGGTGCGCGGAAGGAGTATAGTTCGGGTTCCCCAAGCGGTGCTTGCATATTTATCAGCCAAGGCCGCTTTTGCCGCCTACCTTGCTGCCCGAACGCCTCCTTCACCTGCTACCGATGCCCCAACTCTACCCGCGCACCCTGCTGGCCCTGGCCGCCGCCTTGGCCACCACCGCCTGCCAGTCGACCACCGACACGACCTCAATCGAAACGGCCGCTACCGCCGACCAGGCCTTCGAGCGGTACAAAGCCCGCTTCGTGGATTCGCTCTGGTACTACAACCCCACCTGGGCCAGCAGCCAGGGCTACCACCGCTACGACTCAATGCTGGTGCTGCCCACGGCCGGGCGGCGGCAGCTGGAGGCCAAAACCAACGCCCGCTGGCAGCGGGAGCTGGCCGGGTTTAAGGTAGGAGAGCTGTCGGTAAACAACCAGACCGACTACCGCCTGATGGTGAACGAGCTGCGCTCGGAGCAATGGTACGCCGACACGCTACGGCAGTGGGAGTGGAACCCGGCGCTTTACAACGTGAGCGAACCGGTGGCCGACATCCTGAACGGCCGCTACCAACCGCTCGACCACCGCCTGCGCAGCATTTCCATGAAAATCAGCCGGGCGCCGGAGTACTACGAGGCGGCTGAAACCAACCTGAAGAACCCCACCAAGGAGCACCTCACGCTGGGCATCAACCAAAACCGGGGCGGGCTCGACGTATTTGGCAAGGCGCTGGAAGACAGCATTGCCCGCTCGGGGTTGTCGGCACGCGAGAAGGAGGAGTTTCGGGGGCGCATTGCCACTACGCGGCTGGCCATCGAAAACTACATCAGTTTCCTCGACAAGCAGTTGCGGCCCCGCGCCACGCGCAGCTTCCGCATCGGGCCGGAGCTGTTCCGCCAGAAGTTTGCCTACGACATTCAGTCGGCCTACTCGGCCGATGCGGTGTACCAGAAAGCCCTGCGCCACAAGCAGGAACTGCTGCAGGACATGGCCGTGCGCGCCACCCGCCTGTGGCCGAAATACTTCGGCCAGCAAGCCATGCCCGCCGATACGCTGACGCGCATCCGGCAGGTTATCGGCAAGCTCACCCAAACCCACGCTACGCCGGCGGGCTTCGTAGCGGCCGTGCGCCAGCAGATTCCGGCCCTGGTGAAATTCGTGGACGACAAAAAGCTGCTGACCCAGGACCCCTCGAAGCCGCTGGTGGTGCGCGAAACCCCGCTGTACATGCGCGGCTCGGGCGCGTCGGTGTCGGCCCCCGGGCCCTACGACAAGTCGGCCAACACCTACTACAACGTGGAGCCGCTGACCGGCACGCCCGCCGCCCAAGCCGAAAGCTACTTGCGCGAGTACAACCAGTACACGCTGCAGATTCTCAACATTCACGAGGCCATTCCGGGCCACTACACCCAATTGGTGTATTCCAACCAGTCGCCGAGCATCATCAAGGCGGTGCTGGGCAACGGGGCCATGGTGGAGGGCTGGGCCGTGTACGCCGAGCGCATGATGCTGGAAAACGGCTACGGCGGCGGTTCCGACGAAATCTGGCTGATGTGGGACAAGTGGAACATGCGCGTGACGCTCAACACCATTCTCGACCACCAAGTGCAGGCCGGCGCCATCACCGAGCCGCAAGCCGTACAGATGTTGCAACGGGAAGGCTTTCAGGAAGAAGCCGAGGCGCGCAACAAGTGGCTGCGCGCCACCCTCTCGCAGGTGCAGCTCAGCAGCTACTTTACGGGCTACACCGAAATCTACGACCTGCGCGAGGAGCTGAAACGGCAGCAGGGCAAGAGCTTCGATTTGAAAGCCTTCCACGAGCAGTTCCTGAGCTACGGCTCGGCGCCGGTGAAATACATTCGGCAGATGATGCTTCAGAAACAATAAGCCGCTTAAAGCTCCAAAGCCAGCAACGCCCCGCCGGATATTCTCGGCGGGGCGTTTTGCCGATAGAGTAGCCTGCCTGGCGTTGTTTCGGTCACGCGGCTCACTGGGCACATGTGCCGAAAACCGTCGCACCGCGTAGCTTCGCGCCGTGTTTTTCGTGCTTTCCAAAATTCTCGACGCGGCCCTGTCGCCGGCGCTGTGGCTGGTGGCGGTGCTGCTAGCCGCTGTGCTGGCCCGTGGGCCGCGCTGGCGCCGCCGCTGGCTGTGGCTGGCCCTGGGCCTAACCGTGGTGCTGACCAACAACGGCCTGAGCAACCTGGCCATGCGTGCCTGGGAGCTGCCGCCCGTGCGCCTCGCGCAGCTGCACCCCGCCCCCTACGACGCCGCCGTGCTGCTCACCGGCATTACCGAAACCCGCCAGCAGCCCCGCGACCGGGTGTACATCGACCGCGGCGCCGACCGGCTGCTGCACACGCTGTGGCTGTACCGGGCGGGCAAGGTGCGGCGCATCATCATTACCGGCGGTTCGGGCGCGCTCAATCCCGACCCGCGGGCCCGCACCGAAGCCCGCGAGCTGGCCGTGCTGTTGCGCCTGGCCGGCGTACCCGCCCAGGCCATCTGGCTGGAAGAGCGCAGCCGCAACACCCACGAAAACGCCGAGTTTACCCGGCAGCTGCTGCAGGCGCACCCCGAAGTAAAGCGTTTGGTCTTAGTCACCTCCGCCTTTCACATGCGCCGGGCCGCAGGCTGTTTCCACCGCGCCGGGCTGCAGGCTACGCCCTTTCCGGCTACCTACAACTCCGTGCCGCCCGACGCCTCGCCCGGGACCTGGCTGCTGCCCGATGCCGATGCGCTGGTGCGTTGGGGCACGCTGGTGCACGAAATGGTTGGGTATGCTGTGTACCGGCTGCAGGGGTATTGCTAAGTCGATAATTTCCGGTCATCCTGAGCGTGAGCGAAGGGCCTTTTCCGTTAGAACGGATGTCGTTGCAATGACTCGTTCGGCGGAGAAAAGGCTCTTCGCTGCGTTCAGGCTGACAGATAAGAAGGTTTCGGTGTAGGTGCAACTACTCGGCTTTCTTTCGCGCCGTCGGCTGCTTTTCGCCGCCAATCCAGATGCTTTTCTGATTGACAAACTCGCGGATGCCCAGGTGCGACAACTCGCGGCCGTAGCCCGATTTCTTGATGCCGCCGAAGGGCATTTCGGGCGACGAAGCCACCAGCGCATTTACAAACACAGCCCCGGCTTCTACCTGCCGCGCCACCCGTTCGCCGCGCCGTTCGTCGCTCGTCCACACGGCCCCGCCCAGGCCAAAGCGCGAGTCGTTGGCCAGCTCGATGGCGTGCTGCTCGTCGCGGGCGATGAGCACGGAGGCCACCGGGCCAAACAGCTCCTCGTCGTAGGCGGGCATGCCGGGCCGCAGGTTGGTCAGGATCATGGGCGCGAAGCGAGCCGAGCCGGGAGCCGACTGCCCGCCGTACAGCTCCACTTTGGCGCCGAGCTGCACGGAGGCTTCAACTTGCTTGGTGAGGTCGTCGGCGAGGTCGGGGCGGGCGAGGGGGCCGTACTGCGTGTTTTCGTCGAGTGGGTCGCCGCCACGCAGGGCCAGCAGGTGCGTTTTCATCTGCGCAACGAACTCGCGAGCCACGGGCTTCTCCACGATGAAGCGCTTGGCCGCAATGCAGCTCTGCCCGGCGTTGATCATGCGCGCCTGGGCGGCGGTTTTGGCGGCCAGCTCCAGGTCGGCATCGGCCAGCACAATGAAGGCATCGGAGCCGCCCAGCTCCAGCACGGTTTTCTTGATGTTGCGGCCCGCGGCGGCGCCCACCTGGCTGCCGGCGCCTTCGCTGCCCGTGAGCGTAACGGCCTGCACCCGGTCGTCTGCAATCAATGCCGCCACATCTTTCGATTCCAGCAGCAGGGTACGGAAGGCGGCGCGGGGCAGGCCGGCGTCGTGAAATATTTTTTCCAGCGCGAGGGCACACTGCGGCACGTTGGAGGCGTGCTTGAGCAAGCCCACGTTGCCGGCCATGAGGGCCGGCGCGGCAAACCGAATGGCCTGCCAGAAGGGGAAGTTCCACGGCATCACGGCCAGCACCACGCCCAGCGGCTCGTGAGCAATGAAGCTGCGCCGGGCCTGGGTTTCGATGATTTCGTCGGCCAGCATCTGCTCGGCCCGGTCGGCGTAGAAGTCGCAGGTGAGGGCGCATTTCTGTACTTCGCCGCGGCCGTCGCGCAGGGGCTTGCCCATTTCCAGCGCCATGAGGCGGGCCAGCTCGTTTTGCCGCTCGCGCAGCAGGTCGGCGGCGCGGTGCAGCACGGTGGCCCGCTGGGCAAAGGTGGTGCGGCGCCAGGTGCGGGCGGCTTTGTGGGCCTGGGCCACGATGCGCTCCACTTGCGCGGCGGTGTGGGGCTTGAAGCGGCGCAGCAGGCGGCCGGTGTAGGGGTTGAAGGATTCGATGGGCATGAGTTCGGGACCTAAGGCGGAAAAGGTACGCAGGGCCGGGCGGCAGAGATATACGTCTGCGAAAACCATATATAGGGCAAGGCCGTTTGCGTTGCATCCGGTGCAAGAAGGAAGTTGCCGCGTATCGTGTAGTTTTGGGCACTGTCCTGCTTGCACTACCTTCCCCCGGAGCTGTTTCCTCACCACACCCCTTTCTGTGTCTAGCTTGCTAACAGAGCCGCAGCCCACCGCCGCCGAAGAACAGCTCGTCGCCCGATTACGGGCCCACGACGAGTCCGCCATGACGGAGTTCTACGACAAATATTCGTCAGCCCTCTACGGCGTCATTCTGCGCATTGTGCGGCGCGAAGAAGAAGCCGAAGACGTGTTGCAGGAAAGTTTGGTCAAAATCTGGAATTCGTTTCATTCCTACGACGCCTCCAAAGGGCGTTTGTTTACGTGGGTGCTGAACGTGAGCCGGAATTTAGCCATCGACAAAATCCGCTCCCGACAGTACCGCGTAGGTAGTCGTACCCAGCCATTGGATGATAGCCCGGCCGAGCATACCCCCGCGGTAGCCACGTTCCGGCCCGAGCACATTGGCTTGCAGGACATGACGCGCCAGTTGAACCCGGACCAACAGCAAATCATTGACCTGCTGTATTTCGGCGGCTACACCCAGAGTGAAGCGGCCGAGGAACTCAACTTGCCCTTAGGAACCGTGAAGACCCGCGCCCGAGCAGCCCTCAAAGTCCTTTCAAAATTGATCCGGTAGCCGTGAACATCGAGGAATATATCGAATCAGGTCAACTGGAGCTTTATGTGCTACAGCAACTCGCCCCGGCCGAGCAGGCCGAGGTGGAGCAGCTGGCAACGCAATACCCAGAGGTGCGCGCCGAGTTGGCCCGCATCCGCCAAACCCTTGAAGGCTACGCCGAAGCCCATGCCGTGCAGCCTCCCGCCGCCATGCGGGAGCGGGTGCTCGGTGGCTGGCAGCAAGCCATACGCAGCACGGAGCCAATCGTTACGGCTCCGCAACCCGCCCAAGCGCAAACGCCCGCCCAACCCGAAGCCGTAGTGCGCCCCATTTCGGCCGCCGAACCCGCCGAAACCGGCAGCAGCTGGTACCGCTGGCTGGCTGCTGCCGCCGTGGCGCTGCTGGTGCTGAGCGCCGGTGCCAACATGGTGTTTTACAACCGCTGGCGCGACGCCGAGGCCAACTTGCTGGCCATGCAAAGCGACCAGGCCCGCGTGGCGTCTACCATGCAGGTGATGGAAAAACGCCTTGGTGCCCGCACCCAGGAGCTGGCCGTGCTGCGCAACGAACAGTTTGCCCCGGTGGTGCTGAAGGGTGTGCCCGCCGCGCCCGGCGCCCGGGCCCGCGTGCTCTACAACGCCAGCACCCACGCCGTGTACCTTGACGTGAACAACCTGCCCGCCGCCCCTGCCGGCAAGCAGTACCAGCTGTGGGCCCTCGACAAAGGCAAGCCCGTGGATGCCGGCATGCTCACCGCCCGAACCGCCGCCGGCGACAGCCTGCAGCAGATGAAGGACATTGCCAGCGCCCAGGCCTTTGCCATAACGCTGGAAGATGCCGGCGGCCACCCCACGCCCAACCTGTCGGCACTCACCGTGATGGGCCAGATATAAGCCCGGTCCGAATCCCTATCTTTAAAGCCTCCGTCGAGTTATCGGCGGAGGCTTTTTCTCTGGTTTATGCACGGTTCTATCTTCACACTGCTCAAGCGCTACGTCCAAACCCAATACGACCACAGCACCTGGGTGCAGCTGCTGGAAGCCAGCGGGCTGGATTCAGGCGACTTCGACCACAAAACCGTGTATCCCGACGAGCACATGTATGCGCTGGTGGGCAAGGCGGCGGAAATGACCGGCATTCCGGCCGAGACGCTGCAGGAGAAATTTGGCGAGTACCTCGTGCCCGACCTTATGTACATGTACGCCAAGCTGGTGCAGCCCGAGTGGCGGACGATGGAGATGATAGAAAACACCGAAAAGGTGATGCACAAGCGCGTGCGCGAAGAGCACAGCGAAAATGCCCCGCCGGTGCTCGATGTCACCCGCGTGTCGGCCAACGAGCTGCTGATTGAGTACGTGTCGCGGCGGCGCATGGGCGCGTTGGCGGTGGGCATTGTGCGCGGGCTAGCTGTGTACTTCGACGAGGCCGACCAGATTCAGGTAGAGCCCACCACCCGCGAAGACGGGCAGCACGTGCAGATTCGGGTGCGCCGCCGGGCCTGATGTTTTGATTGTGTTGCGGAAGCCGGGCCAATCCGAACCTGCCGGACTTTCGTTTGTTGCGCTGACGTATGGAAAACACCTACTACAACCCGGCCGACCTGGCCAAATTCGGCAACATCACGGAGTGGCAAGCCGACATGGGCAATAAGTTTTTTGCCTACTACGCCGAGGTCTTCAAGGAAGGCGCCCTCACGGAACGCGAAAAGTCGTTGATAGCCCTGGCCGTGGCCCACGCCGTGCAATGCCCTTACTGCATCGACGCCTACACCACCGACTCGCTGCAAAAAGGCGCCGATGAGGCCCAGATGATGGAAGCCGTGCACGTAGCGGCGGCTATCAAAGGCGGCTCGGCCCTGGTGCACGGCGTGCAGATGATGAACAAAGCCAAAGGGCTGAGCATGTAGGGTAGCGGAGCCGGCTGGGTTCGTGTGGAGTTCAGTTCTGCTGAATTTTCCAGGCAAGCCGGCCGACGGAGTTCAACTGGTCAGTGCACTACTTGCCCAACGGGCGCCGCCGCACGCGGCGCTTTCTCTCGTTATGCGGAAAAAAATAGGTCTGGGCGTTGCCGCCGCGTTGCTGCTGACGGCCCTGCCCAGCTGCGGCCACCGCAAACCCGCTTCCGGACCCGATCCGGCCTACGACCGGCTGCTGCGCACCCTCTACCATGCCGACATGCCCACCGTGCAACCGGCCGAGCTGGCGGCGGAGTTGCGCCGGCAGGCCGCGCCCGTGGTGCTGCTCGATACCCGCACGCCGGCTGAGTACGCCGTCAGTCACCTGCAAGGCGCGCGGCTGATCGATGCCGAGCAGTTCAGCCCCGCGGCTGTGCGCGACCTGGCGCGCGACCAAACCGTGGTGGTGTACTGCTCGGTTGGGGCCCGCAGCCAGCGGATCGGGGAAGAGTTGCGAGCATTGGGCTTTCGCGACGTGCGCAACCTCTACGGGGGGCTGTTTGAATGGGTAAACCAGGGGCTGCCCGTGTACGACGCCCACGGCCCCACCCAGCGCGTGCATCCGTATTCGGCCCTGTGGGGCATCTGGCTGAAGCGGGGCGAGGCCGCGTATCGATAAACATAAAGGCCGAAGAAGCCACCGTAAATCCGGGTAGCGGTGCCCAGGGCGTTGTACCTTGCTGGCCGATTCATTGTTTTTGCCGCCTACTTCATGCGCGTCTGCCGTCTTTGTTGGTCTTGGTTTCCGGTAGTGCTGGTGCTGGCGGCCGTAAGCAGTTGCCAGCAACCGAAGCCCGAAACAGCAAGTACCCAACCGGCCCCGGCCTACGCGGCTCGTTTCGATGCCAACTGGGCCCAACACAAGCTCTGGGACGACGGCCTGGCCGAAGTAGCTACCTACGAGGCCGAGCGGGTCATCTACCAAAAGCCGCGGGCTTTTGAGTTGACTATGATTACGGTGAAGGAAGACTTCAACCGGGCCTTCGACGTGAAAACCGACGACTACCAGCGGCCGGATTTGTTTCCGGTGATGAAAGTCAATCAGTTTTGTCGCATTCCGACCGATAACTACCCCTACCACTTTCTCACCTCGCTGTTCTTCCCGCGCGCCGCCCCCGCGCACTTGCACAAGCTCACCACGTCGTCGCAGGAATGGTGCGGCACTACGTTCAAGGCCATTGGCGAAGGCAACGGGTCGGGCTATCAGCTCGCCTTCAATTCTTACTGGGACCAGCAGGGCGTGGGCAGTTACGACCTTCCCAATGGAGTGCTGTTTGAAGATGCGCTGCCTTACACTTTGCGTAGCCTCACGGCCGCTGACACCAGCGCGTTTGAGGCCCCAGTGGTAGAATTACAGCAAACCAGCAAAGCCACCCGGCCGGTGGTGTACCAGGCCCGCATCAGCCAGCAACTGGAAGCCCCGAGCGAAGACGGCAGCCGACGCCAGCGCGTGACGGTGCACCTAGCTCCCGGCAAGGCAAACGAGTACGTATTTGCGGCCGATTATCCGAATTTGTTGCAGGAGCAGCACACTTGGGACGGCCGTACGCTGCGCCTGAAAAGCGTGCGGCGCTTTGCCTACTGGCAGCACTAGCCCAACGGGTCTATCGGCAAAGTTGCCCGCGGAGCTGCCGGTCGGTGGTTTCTGTAATCGAGCCACATGGCAACCGCCACGCCCGCGTATTCCAGAGCTGTCAACCGTAGGTCTTCGTGGTAGGCGGGGGTGCGGTAAGTGGCGTAGGAAAGCGCGGCCAATGCAGCCCATACCGCTGGATACCGCCACCCGGTGAAGCAGCTCAATGCTACCAGCGGAGCCAAATACCACGGATGCACGGTGGTTGCCAGCAGGTAGTAACCGGTCAGTACCAGGAGCGTTGCATGGGGGAGAGTTGACAACGTGGGGCGCCGCTCAGCCCAGGCAAATACCAGCGTGCCCACACCCGCCAGCATGGCCAGCGCCGTGCCGATGCGAGCTATCTGGTTGTAGCCCGTCAGCCAATACCCGAGCTGGCGCAGCAGGTAGTAGAAGCTGGCATTGAACTCAAACGAGTGGAAGTACAGATCGAGGCTGCGGCCGATGTTCTGGGCCAGCTCCAGCGAGGCGAAGGGTAGAAAAAGGGCGACAACTGCCAGCAACAGGCTCAGGCCAACCAGCAGCGCCCGCACCCAACCCAGCCGCCGCAGCAAGAGCGGCAGCACCAGCAACGGCAGCAATTTGGTTGCCACCGCCACGCCCAAGGCCGTTGCGGCGCCCACGAGGCGCCGCGTGACCAGCAGCCAAAGCGCCAGCAGAACTCCGGCAATCAAAACGGCTTCGAAATGCAGATTGCCGACCATCTCGACCACAACCATCGGGTGCAACAGGTACCACAAGGCGCGCTCGGGCGGCCATTGCCAGTGCCGCAGCAGCCGAAGTAAAAGCACGGCGGTACCGAGTTCTGCCAAGCACAGCACGGCGCGGAGCACCAGCAGGAAACCGGTTTCGGAAGCGGGGTACAGCGCGGCGCCCAAGCCGAAAACCGCTTGGCACACCGGCGGGTACACGGAGTAATAATGCGGGGAATTCAGCTGCTGGTAGAGCTGCCGCGTGAGGCTGGGCGGGGCCACCACCTTTCCGCCGCCGGGCTGAAATTCGTCGGGGCGGTGTTGGAACGGGCTTTGGCCAGCCGCTACCAGCACACCGTCCCAACGGAAGCGGTGGAAGTCGTCGGACAAGGCCGGGCGGGCAGGCAGCCACAACAGGCGCAAAACCACGGCCAGCACCAGGCCAGCGCGCAACGACACCTGCCCGCGCAACAGCAGCCCGTACCCCAGCGTGGCCAAGCCCAGCAGGCCCAGCAACTGGCCGGTCTCGGTGCGCGGCGTGGCGTAGGCCAGCAGGGCGGTGGCCGTCAGCAGCAGGGCCGCGCCACCCCAACGCATGGTATTGCTCCACGTCATCAGGCGCGGCGGGCGTGGAGCACCGAATACCACACGATGGCCCCGTAGCCGGTGGCAACCAGCGCGTGAAACGGCACCAGTCCGTAGTTGCCGGTGCGCAATGCCAGCCCGATGCCACCCAGCGCATACAGACACAGCAGCGCCTCGCAGAGGGTAAGCCAGCCCAGGCCACCGGTGCGGTAGCGCCGCCGAATGCGGCCCCGAATGCCGCGGCCAAGCTTCGGGGTGCGCACAAACTCGCTGGCCTGCCCCGCCAGACCCGATAATACGGCGCCCGTGTTGTGCAGTGCCAGCCCCATCGATACCGATAGAAACAGCAGGAACTGCGCGACAAAGCCCAGCGGTGCCCCGCGCCGGCCGCCGCTCCAGCGCCACGAGGCGTGGTAGTACACCATGAGAGGCGCAAACCCGAGCATGAACACCGAAGCAAACTGGAACGCCGGCCGCAGGCGCGCCACGCTTTGCAGCACTACCAAGGGCACACTCAGCAGCGTCATCAGCAGAATGGCCACAAACACGGTGCTGTTGAGCAAGTGAAAAACCGCGTGCCGCTTGGTGGCGGCCGGCACTTGTGGGTCGCGCAGTACCCGGCCTAGGTGCTTGCGGGCGGTTTCGGCCGCGCCCTTGGTCCAGCGGTACTGCTGCGACTTGAGCGCGTCCATCTGCTCGGGCAGCTCGGCGGGCGTCACCACCTGGGGCAGGTACACGAACTGCCAGTTGCGCAGCTGGGCGCGGTAGCTCAGGTCGAGGTCTTCGGTGAGGGTGTCGGTGTGCCAGCCGCCGGCGTCGGCAATGCAGGTGCGGCGCCACACGCCGCCCGTGCCGTTGAAATTGATGAAGTGCCCGCCCTGGCTGCGGCCCGACTGCTCCACCAGAAAGTGGGCGTTTAGGGCAAACGCCTGCAAGCGCGTGAGCAGCGAATCGGTTTCGTTGAGGTGGCCCCAGCGGGTTTGCACCACGCCCACCTCCGGCGAATCGAAATAGGGCAGGGTGCGGCGCAAAAAATCGGGGTCGGGTACGAAGTCGGCGTCGAAAATGGCAATGAACTCGCCATCGGTTTCGTCGAGGCCGTGGCGCAGGGCACCGGCCTTGTACCCCTGGCGGCTGGGGCGCCGCACGTGGCTGATGCGCAGGCCCTGGGCCTGATGCTGCGCTACGCGGGCGGCGGCCAAGGCCACACTTTCGTCGGTGGAGTCGTCGAGCACCTGGATGTGCAACCGGTCGGGCGGGTAATCAAGCGCTGCCGCCGCGTCGATAACGCGCTCCACCACGTTCAGCTCGTTGTATACCGGCAGCTGCACCGTCACGCGGGGCCATTCGGCTGGCGCGGGGGGCGGGGCCTGGGGCTGCTGGCGTGCTTGGGTGGCCAGGCGCGTCAGCTGCCATTGCGTGAGGCTGAACCCGAGAATGAAGGCTAGGCACAGCCCGTAGAGGACCAGCACCAGAATTTCCAGTCCCATCATGCGCGGGTAGTTTGAAGCAGTAGCTCAGCGGTAAGCCGCTGACATACCGGCGGGCTACCCATAGAGCCAGTGGAGGTAGGCAGCATTACAGGTAGCGGAATATCGTCCAGAGAATCTTGTAGCCGGCGCCCAAAGTGCCTTTCACGGTGCCCGATACCTTGGAAAACCCGATGCGGCGGCGGTAGCGAACGGGTACTTCGGTGCAGCGCAGCTTGTGCTGGGCCGCCTTGAGCTGCATTTCCACCGTCCACCCGTAGGTTTTGTCGGCCATCTGCAGCCGCTGTAAAGCATCGGCCCGAATGGCACGAAAGGGGCCCAGATCGGTGAAGTGCACGCCGTAGAGCCTGCGCAAGAGCGAAGTGGCCAGCCAGTTGCCAAAAATCTGCTGCGGCAGCATGGAGCCCGGCTCGCGCTGGCCCAGGGCCCGGGAGCCGATGACGAAGTCGGCTTCCTGGGTAAGCAGAGGCTGCACCAGAGCGGGCAGCTCCTCGGGGTAGTCGGAATAGTCGCCGTCGAGAAACACGATGATGGCCGGTTGCTGGGTGGCGGGGCGGGCGTAGCAGTGGGCCATGCCACGCAGGCAGGCCCAGCCGTAGCCGGGGCGGTCTTCGCGCAATACGGTGGCGCCGGCTTCCGCGGCCGCTTCGGCGGTGTGGTCGGTGCAGGCGTTGGCCACCACAATGATGTCGCGCACCCAGTTGCGGGGAATTTCGGCCAGCACCCGCCCAATGCTGAGTGCTTCGTTGTGGGCCGGAATGATAACGTCGATGAGCGGGAGGGAAGCGGGCGGGGCGGCTGGGGGCATGTACGCGAAAAGAACTGAGCCGCCCGCGGCGGCTAGCAGGGCGGAGGCGCCAAGCGCCGCGGTAAAGTTAAGGGGTTCGGCGCCGGGCCGTGAGGCGGTGCCAGCGCCCGGCGCGGTTGCTGGCAATGAGCTTGGCATCTTCCGACAGGAGCACGTAGATGCCCGAACCGAACACGGCGGCCGGCCCGGCACTCACGGCCCACAGCCAGCTGTTGGTCAGCATCATGTAAACATCGTAGCCCACCACCAGGGCGGGCGGTACGGCGGCCAGCAGGGCCGTGCGGCGCGTGGGGTGGGGCTTTTCGAACAACAGCGCGGCCAAGTAGGCGCACAGCAGCACGGTTTGGTGTACGGCCTCGCCCAGCCAAGGCGGCAGCAGCAACGACAACCCGGTGTAGCGCGACACCGAGCGCAGCACATACGCCACGACCAAGGCCTGAAGAATTGCCAGCGGCAAAAACACAACGGAGCGAAACGGAAGCCGAGCCATGAACGGGGGCGTGGGGTGCCAGAAGAAAACGCTGAAAACCGCGGGGGAGCAACGCCAAGGTACCAGTTGGCGCCAAACTATTTCGGCCTCGCAGACTTATTGCACCGTTGCTGCTTACGCAAACGCGGCGCCCGGCGGATTTACCCTGCCCGTTTTGCCGCGCCAGCCGTACGCTTTTCGTTTGTTCACCGACACTCCCCACCCATGCTTCAGGTAGGCGACCCTGCTCCCGATTTCACCCTGACCACCACCGACGGCACCCCGTTTCGCCTCGCCGACCAGCGCGGCCGCAGCGTAGTGCTGTATTTCTACCCCAAAGACGACACGCCCGGCTGCACCGCCCAGGCCTGCTCGTTTCGCGACCAGTACGAGGAGTTTCAAGACCTCGGCGCGGAGGTGGTAGGCATCAGCTCCGACGACGAAGCTTCGCACCAGAAATTTACCAAGAAGCACCGCCTGCCGTTTCCGCTGCTGGCCGATGCCGGGGGGCAGGTGCGCAAGCTGTACGAAGTGCCGCGTGCCCTGCTGGGGCTGCTGCCCGGCCGCGTCACCTACGTCATCGACCCGGAAGGCACCATCCGCTACATCTTCAACTCCCTGCAGCGGGCCACCGACCACGTGGCCGAAGCCAAAAAGATGCTTCAGCAGCTGCAGCCCCGGTAAAGCCCGGCCTCGTTTGTCCCTGAACGGGAGCGGGCAAAACCTCTCCGAAAGCCCGGCAATACACATTGTCGGGCTTTGGCATTTGATAGGCGAACAAGCGGAATGGGTGCTTTCGGGCCTTACCTTGCACCGGATACCATGCCGCAGCGGCGGCCTCACGCTGGTTTAATGGGAGCTTTACTGACTGATTTATTGCAGCGGGCGCAGCGCAGCCGCCGGGTGGTGGCGCTGCAAACCGGAGGCGGGTTGTTTCTGGGCTATGTGCTTAGCCACAACCCCGACCTAGTGGTGCTGCGCACCATCACCCGCCAAGGCATGCTCACGGGCGTGCGCAGCCTCCATTTACACGAAGTGTCGCAGGTGCATTTCGACGACCAATACGTGCGCCTGATTGAGTTCAAGGAGCACAACCCCGAAGTCGTGTTTGGCTTGCCCAGTGCGCCCGACGGGATGGAAAACCAGTATTTGTCGGTGCCGGTGCTGCTGCAGCGGGCCCAGGAGGTGCGCCAGCTGGTGCAGCTGGTAACCACCACCGACAACGACCCCTACGGCTACGTGGTGCGCGTGACGGAAGACGAATTACTGCTGGAAGCTTACACCCAATTCGGCCAGCCCGATGGCCATTCGGTGCTGCAAGTAGACGACGTGCGCAGCGTGGTGTGGAGCGACGAAGACACGCGTACCATTGAGCTGCTGCTGAAGCAGCGCGCCGCGGGCGAGTAGCTTCGCCGGGCGCTACGAGAAGAAGCGGGCGTGGGCGTTCAGGGCCCGGCAGCAGCCAAAAAGGCCATAGGTGCGTAAGCAGGCAGGCAACCTCCTTGCCTGCCATGCCCCGTATGCTTTTGCTGCTGGCCGCGCTGCTGCTATTGCTGCGCGCCGCTGAGGCCCAGCCCGCTCTCAACGCTACCCTCGACGGGTACACGTATCCGTACCCGGTCAAGTACCTGCCCTTGCGCCTCGAAGGTCAGCGGGTGCGCATGGCGTACATGGATGTGCCGCCCGCCGGCCGCGCCAACGGCCGCACGGTGGTACTGCTGCACGGCAAGAACTTTTTCGGGGCCTATTGGCGCGGCACGGTGCAGGTGCTTGCCAAAGCCGGTTTCCGCGTGGTAGTGCCCGATCAGGTGGGCTTCGGCAAATCCGATAAGCCGGCGCTGCACTATTCGTTTCATCTGCTGGCCCGCAACACCAAGCACCTGCTCGATACCTTGGGCGTCTCCAAAGCCGTGGTAGTGGGCCACAGCATGGGCGGCATGCTGGCCACGCGCTTTGCCATCGAATACCCCGCCGCCACCGAACGGTTGGTGCTCGAAAACCCCATCGGCCTCGAAAACTACCGGCGCGGTGTGCCTTTTCAGTCCGTCGACCAAGCCGAGGCTACCGAGCTGAAAAGCACCGAAGCCAGCATTCGGAAGTACCACGCAACCTATTACCCCAACGGCTACCCCGCCGCCCACGACGAGTGGCTGCTGCCGTTGGCCGCTCAAACCCGCCACCCCGACTTCCCGCTGGTAGCCCGCGCCAACGCCCTGACCTACGACATGATTTACCAGCAGCCCGTGGCCTACGAGTTCGACTGCGTGCGGGTGCCCACGTTGCTCATCATCGGCCAGGCCGACCGCACGGTGGTGGGAAAAGCGCTGGTGAAGGACGAAAAAGTATTAGCCACGCTGGGTCAATACCCGGCGCTGGGCAAGCGCACGGCAGCCCAAATCAACGGCAGCAAGCTGGTGGAGTTGCCGAACGTCGGGCACATCCCGCACCTGGAAGCGGCCGAGCAATTTCACAAGGCGCTGCTGGCGTTTTTATAAAAAAATTTAAGGGCTGTGCCGCAGCTTAGTTAGAGAAATTGAGTCTTTCGTCAGCATATCCACCTTAACCTTTCTTGATTATGAAAGCCAGCTTATTAAGTGTGTTGTTGGTCTTTGAAACCTTGGCAGTGCAAGGCCAATCTCGCAGCCGCATAATGCCACTTTTGCCGGATCCATCACCCGATACCGTGCTCCATCAGCCACCCACGTCTGGAAGCGGCTTAGCAGAACTGCCTAATCGACCATTGCCGCCCGGCACGTATTCCAGCCAGCCGTTTGCGCTGCGCATTTGTGTACCCTCACACGACGGCCGCATGCCTGCATTCGTGCCAAGCGCGCCGAACCGCTGCCACCTGCCAATACAACCCTTAGGTAAGGTGGATTTCGTGCCCGACAAGCAACCGAGACGTCCGCTACCCTAGTATCCGCAGGCTGTCGGCATGAATGAGCGGCGACGCCTGATAACGGCCTTCGCGCGGGCCGTTTTCCAGGTTGAGCACGCCACGCGGGCAGGCGGTGCTGCACATACCGCAGCCCACGCAGGAGGCCCGGATTATTGGTTCCCCGCGCTGGGCATACTGCTTCACGTCGATGCCCATTTCGCACACGTTGGAGCAGTTGCCGCACGAAATGCACTGCCCGCCGTTGGTGCTGATGCGGAAGCGCGAAAAATGTTTTTGCAGCAAGCCCAGGTAGGCCGCCATGGGGCAGCCAAAGCGGCACCATACCCGGTTGCCCAGAATAGGGTAGAAGCCCACCCCAATGACACCCGAAAACACCGAGCCGATGGCAAAGCCGTAGAAGCGGCCCAAGCCCTCGGCGGCGGGCTGCAAGGCCGGTACCCGGCCCGAAGCCGCCAGCCAGAGCAGCACAGTAACCAGCACAATCAGCCCCAGAATGGGGTAGATGAGGCGTACTTCCAAGCGCCAAGCGGCGCGGCTTTTGTCGGAGAGGTGACGGTACGGGTCGCCGGCGGTTTCGGCCAGGCCACCGCAGCCGCACACCCACGAGCAATACCAGCGTTTGCCGAAGAAATAAGTGAGAACGGGCGTGGCCACCAACGACAGTACCGCGCCCCAAAACACCATGAACACGCCCAGGGCCTGCCCATCACGCACCAGATACTCGACGGTGCCCGGGAACAGGTAGTCGTACTTCAGCGGCCAGAAGTAGCTGAAATAGAATTCCGGTTTTTGCAGGGCCAGCAGCAGCCCCGGCAGCAGCCACGCAAACCCTAGCTGGAAGAACACCACCGACGCCGTGCGCACCAGGTGGTAGGGCGAATGGCGGTATTTGTAGCCCGCCCGTGCGCCCATCAGCAGCACGGCCAGCGAGTAGAAGGTGCCGTAGAGAAACCACTGGTCGGCGGGCTTGCGGCGCAGGGTTTGGCTCAGCCCTTCCAGCGGGCGAATAAGGTGCGTGAGGTACTCGGGCCACCAGTACAGCACCACGTAGAAGCCAGTGAGCAGCACACCGGTCAGCCATGCCACTGCGCCGCGGCTGGTACTGCCGCGCCACCACAGGTAATTTTGGTGCACGCCGGCGGGCCGCTGGCCGTATTTGTAGCGGCTCCAGCCAACGGTGCCCAAGCTCAGCAGCGCCAGGCCTACCCAAAACACGGTGTAGCCGGCCTCAGGCGCCGTGGTAAGGCCCGCCGCTGCCAGCGCTAACAGGCCCAGGGCCACAAACGTGAGCCACAACCGCTCCGGCCAATCGGTATCGGGCGGGGTTTGGGTGAGCGAAAGGCTGGAAGCAGGGGCGGCAGAAGCCATGACGGGAGCAGAAAAAACAGCCGGCGCACACCGCGCCAGCAGGGTTAATGATGGTGGTCTTCGTCGGGCTTGCCGAAGAGGTTGGTCAGCGAGCCAACCACGTACAGCGCCGTCCAGCACACGTAGAGCCAGTTGAAGCCGGCCGGGCGGCTATGGCCCAGCAGAACCAGAATCACGTGCGCGGCTGCGCTCATAATCAGTCCGGTTACGGCAATGGTTTGCCACGAATTGAGGGCCGCCGGCACGTAAAGTTTGCGCAGATCGAGTTTGTCCATGACAGCAAGTACGGCAATGCCCACGTCAGCGGGCAAGCAGACGGCTGAGCAAGCCCTTGCGCCGCCGCAACGGCCCTACTCCCACGTCTGGAAACCGCTCCCGAAAAGCCGCGACAAACTGCTCCTCATACTGCGGGAAAAACTCCGGGTCGAAATTGGCGGCCCCCAACTGCTCTACCACTTCCCGCACCGGCGTTTGGGCGCTCAGCCAAGCGGCGCAAGTGTCGTGGCGGAGGCGTACGCCCATGCTGTTAAAGCCCCGCACCGCGTAGGGAGGCGCCGCATCGAAGGCAATGCGCACAGCCTGGGCTCCGACGAAACTTTCCCAGTAAAAGCTTTCCAGACCCGGCTCGGGTGCGGCGGGCACCCGGCCGTAGGTCTGGTATTCAAGGTCGAAGAACTTGGCTGAGTTGAACCACACGCCGCGGCGGTAGGCAGTGGGCTGGCCGCTGAGAGTATGCGCCACGGTTTCGCCCTGCATGCGGCCCGTGTACCACAGCTGCTCTATGGGCACTTCGCCGACGCCGGGCTGGCGGTGCTGGGCGCAGTCGCCGGCGGCGTATACCTCGGGCGCCGAGGTTTGCAGCAGCTCGTCTACCAATATTCCCCGGTCGGTTTCGATGCCCGCGGCGGCGGCCAACGTGGCGTTGGGCCTCACGCCCGTAGCCAAGCCCACCCACTCACACGCTATTTCTTCGCCGGTTCCCGTCACCACGCCCCGCACCCGGCCCTCGGCATCGCCCAAAATTTCGCGTAGCTCGGTAGCGTAGCGCACGTCCACCTGATGCAGCTCCAACTGCCGGTTAACCAAGCGGGCTTCTTCGGGCGGAAGCACCGAGCCCCAGTAATGGGCGTCGCGCACGAGCAGCGTGACGGCAATGCCCCGGCTGCGCAGCATTTCGGCCAGCTCGATGCCAATGAGCCCGCCGCCCACCACCACTGCCTGCCGAATGTGGCGGGTGTCGCGCTCCATACTAGCTAAGTCGGGCAGGCCGTAGAGGCCCTGCACGCCGCGCAATTCCTGGCCGGGCCAATCGACCACGCGGCCGACGGAGCCCGTGGCCAGCAACAACTTGTCGTAGGTCAGCACGGCGCCCGTACCAAGGTGCACTTCGCGGCGGGCCGTGTCGAGCGACGACGCAGTGGCCTGCACCAGTTCCAGGCAGTTTTCCGGCCAGTACCAGTCCTCGTACGGCTTGATGTCCTGCAGCCGCAAATGCCCCATGTACACGTACATAAGTGCCGTGCGGGCGTAGTGGTGGGCGCTTTCATCGGATACCAGCGTAATGCGGGCCTCCGGGCGCAGGTGTCGCACGGTTTGCGCGCAGGTAAGTCCGGTTATGCCGTTGCCAATGATGACCAGGTGCATGAAATTGCTATGAGAAATACGGCCGACTGAATACTGAGTCGGGCCGGGACGCGTAGGAGGGATGGCGCGGGCGCGACTTTCCGGGTTCCGAAACTTTGCACATTTTTTGAGTAGTTGCTCAACTCGGCTCCAGATCCAGTACGTTTGGCGGCTCTACCTACTCCTGCATGACCCATTTTGGATTTGCCCGCTCCTTTTGCCGGCTGATTTTTATTGCCCTGCTGGCCGCCTCGTCGGCTCTTACGCATCGCGCCACTGCCAAAGCCAGCGGGGCGGCACCCGGTTTTGCCGATCAGACCAGCGCGTTCCTGAAAAAATACGTGGCGGCCGACGGAACCGTAGGCTACGCGGCCATTCAGCGCAACCCGGCCGAACTCAAAGCCCTGCTGAAGCGCATCGAAACCTTCGAGGCCAAAAAAGCCCCGGCCGCCGAACGCAAGGCTTTCTACCTGAATGCCTACAACCTGCTCGTTATTGCGGCGGTGGTGGAGCGCTACCCCACGACGTCGGTCATGAAACTGCCCGGTTTTTTCGATACCCAGCGGCATAAAGTAGCAGGCGAAAACATGACCCTCAACGGTCTGGAAGCCAATAAGCTTATGCGCGCCTACAACGACCCGCGCGTGCATTTTGCCCTGGTGTGCGCCGCCAAAGGCTGCCCCAAGCTGACGCCCGAGGCCTACCGGGCCGAGCGCCTCGAAGACCAACTGACCGAGCGGGCCCGGCAGGTGTTGCGCGACCCGCAGTTCATCCGCCGCGACGACGCGGCCGGCAAAGTGCTGCTCTCCGAAATCTTCAAGTGGTATGCCGGCGACTTCAAGGCCGCTGGCAAAACGGCGGTGGGCTACATCAACCGGTTTCTGGCGCAGCCCATCCCGGCCAGCTACAAAGTCGATTATTACCCTTACGACTGGAGCCTGAACGAATAGCGCCTTCACAACGCACCATCGAAGGCTTGCGTAGGTACTCCGACTACTAATCTGTACCACCATGGCCACTCCCCTCAACCTGAATACCGAAGGTACCACCAACGACGAGAACGAACGCATCAAGCGCGACCAAAAAGGCCCGAAGCGCGACGAGCAACAGGAACAGGAGCGCGACTTCCAGCAAATCGTCAACAACAATACCGACGTCGACAAAGACCCCACGGCCTACCGCAGCGCGGGGGCGCACGGCTACAGCCAGCGCGCCGGGCAGAAAGACGACCTGCGCAACCTGCGCATCACCGGTGACGAAACCACCCCGCAGGGCGGCAACTCGCAAAGCACAGCCGGGCAAGGCGCTGGTTTCGAGAACGAAGGCAGCTACGAAAAAGACATGGACCTACGTACCCGCGAACAAAAGTTTGGCGAGGCGGCCCCAAGCGGCGAGCCGAAAACGCCGCGTGATTAACTGCCTGTAATTCACAAAAAAGCCCCGGTTCTGCCCTGAGCCGGGGCTTTTTTGTGAATTTATTTCTGGACTCGTTGGAGGCTGTAGCACTAAACCGATATATTTAGGGACCAGACAGAGCGGGCCAAGCTGTAATCAACCCCAAACGGGTTCATTTGGCTTCTCTAGTCCGCGTCTTTCCCCACCTTTGCCCATTTACCACCCCGCGCTTATGAGTGCTGATTACGAACCCACTAACACCGACGAACAACTGCACGACGAAGAAGAGTCGCTTGATTCGGGCAACCGCAAACTGGCTATTATTGCCGGCGCAGTCCTGCTGCTTGGAGGCTTGGCGTTTGCGTTTGCTCCCGCCGAAAACCGCCAGCGCATTGCCAACGGCCAAATGCCCACGTTTGAGTTGATGGAAGCCAACGTGGTGGGCACCCGCGAGGCAGAAGAAGAGCCGACCGCGACGGAAACGCCTGCGCAGGCCACAGCGTCGGCGGCTACGCCCGTGGCGCAGCCGGTTGCCGTGCGCCCCGCGCCGCGCACTACCCGCCCCGCCCCGGTCGACAATGCCCAGCCGAGCACCCCCGAAGTTGCTGCTGCTCCTGCGCCCGAGCCTGTGGCTGCCGCCCCGGCACCAGCCGTGGAGGAGGCCCCGCGCAACGTAACCATGTCCGGGCGCGTGCTCGACGAAAACGGCAAGCCCCTGGCCGGCGCCACAATATTTGTGAAAGGCACTCGCAAGTTTGCCAGCACCGACCAAAACGGTAACTACTCAGTAGAAGTACCTGCCGGCGAAAACAGCCTCGTGTACGGCTACGGCGGCTACGAAGACCAGGAAGTACGTGCCCGCAGCGGCCAACCTTCCAACGTTACGCTGATTCCCAGCGAAACCGGCCGCCGCCGGAAGCGCTAAGCTTCGAAACCAATAGCAAAGTAAACGGCCGCCCTTACGTTGGTAAGGGCGGCCGTTTGCTTTGCTATTGACAACAGATTCGACTCCGACTATCCCGCAGGCGTGCGGTTGGCGAAACGGTTGCGAAACACCCAGAACACCGGCACACCCAGCGCCACCAGCAGCAGGCCGTAACGCGAATACTCGGCCGTATCGGGCGCGATGAGGAGAATGATGCAGAAGATGGAAGCCAGCAGCACGTAGATGCCCGGCACCAGCGGGTAGCCCCAAGCCCGGTAGGGGCGCGATGCCGTGGGTCGGGTGCGGCGTAGCACGAAAATGCCCACGATGGTGACGACGTAAAACAGGATTACCGAGAACATTACGTAGTTAAGCAGTTGCCCGTAGGAACCACTCAGGCAGAGCAAGCTGGCCCACAGGCACTGCAGCCACAAGGCCCGCGCCGGCACCCCGGCCGCGTTCAGGCGGGCTAGACCGGGGAAAAACAGGCCGTCTTTGGCCATGGCGAAGTAGGCGCGTGCCCCGCTGAGGATGATGCCGTTGTTGGCACCGAACGTGCTAAGCATGATCAGCACGGCCATAACCACGGCCCCAACTGGGCCCAGCACGTGTTCGGCCACGGCCGTTGCCACCCGGTCGTCGGTGGCGTACTGGATGCCGCGGCCGGCAATGGTGGTGGCCTCGGGCGAACCTACCAGCGGCAGGGCTAGCAGGTACACCACGTTCACCAGAATGTAGAGCGCCGTCACGATGGCCGTGCCGGTGGCCATGCTGCGCACCAGCGTCCGCTCCGGATTCACGATTTCCTCGCCCGCAAAGCCGATGTTGTTCCAGGAGTCGGAGGAAAACAGGGAGCCGGTCATGGCCATGCCGATGGCAACCACAAGGCCCGAAATGCTCAGGGGCAGGGGTGCGGCGGAGGCGCCCGGAGCCGGGTAGCGCACGGCCGTCCACATATCGGTAAAGTTGGCTTGCACGGCTTCGGCGTTCAGGCCCAACACCAATCCGCCGATGATGAGCAGTGCCAGAGCAATGAGCTTGGTAGAGCCCAATACGTTCTGAATAAGTTTGCCAGTGCGCACGCCACGGGCGTTGAGCGCCGTAATGGCCACGATGAGAATAATGGCCAGCAGCTGCACGCTGCTGAAAGCAAACGGCCCGAGCTGAAACAGCACGTTTTTGACGCTGAACCAAGGCACGAGCACGCCGGTAAACTTGGCAAAAGCCACGGCCACGGCGGCAATTACGCCGGTCTGGATGACCAGAAAGAGCGTCCAGCCATACAGGAACGCAGTGAGCTTGCCGAAAGCTTCCCGCAGATACACGTACTGCCCGCCCACTTTGGGAAACATCGACGCCAGCTCGCCATAGCTCACGGCCCCGGCCAGCGTGATGACGCCGGTGAGCAGCCACACCACCAGCAGCCAGCCGCTGGAGCCTACCTGCCGGGAAATGTCGGCCGAGACGATGAAGATACCGGAGCCAATCATGCTGCCGGTCACAATCATAATGGCGTCGAAAAGAGTAATGGCGCGTTGAAAATGGCCTTGAGGTTGTGGGTCGCTCATGCGGGCAGGGTAGGATTTTAGCCCGGAAGATAGATGTTTGCCCAGGAACTGAATCAATAAAAAAAGCTCATCGAATGGATGAGCTTTTTGCGAGGGGCAATAGTGAATCGGCTGTCGAATTGCTGGAATCTGAAAACGGCCGGTTGATGCGGTCAGAATTCACTCCGGTCGTACCAGCTTTTCATGCGCCAGGGGTCGTTGCGGTTTTTGCGCACCAGCACCAGGCGTGCCGTGCCGGTGCCGTCGTAGCGGGTGTTGTCGCGCTGCTCGATGCTGAGCGAGAAGCCGCGCTCCACGTAGGCCAGGGTATCGGAGTAGGCCGTGTCGGAAGTGGGCAGGTACTGCGTCCACTGCAGGTTGGCCGTGCGGGCCGCGCGAAAGAGTTTGTAGGTGGTGGTGGCATCCACGTCGCGGTTCCAGCTGCGGTCGGCGTTGGCGGCAAAGTCGCGGTAAGTAAACTGGAAGCGCGGCGTGAGCAGCTGGCCATAGAGCGTTGAGTCGCGCAACTGGTAGGCCGCCCGAAAACGGTCGAAGAAACCGCGCACCGTGGCCGGGTTGCCCAGCAGCTGGTTGGCGTCGGTAATTTCGTCGTCGATGGCCGGGGCAAAGGGGTTACAGGAGGCCATCAGCAGCGTCGTGCCTACTACCGGAACCAGCCGGGAAAGCAGATGAGCAGCATACAAGCGGGGCTTCTGACGCACGAAACAGCAGTTAGTGAGAAGGAAAAGTACGCAACGGCATGAGCTTGCGCAACATTAGCCGGCGACAATATTGCAGCTATTCATCCGCCGCGGTTTCACAACGCGCCCCGTGGGCCTGCTGTTTTGCGGGCAGTTAGTTTCGGATGAAATATTTTTTCGCCTCCGTCCACACCGGCTTGCCCGAGGTGGCCAGGTCTCGCCAGGCGGCTACCTGCCACTCGTTGTTGCGCCGGCGCAGTAGCAGTCGAATGTTGCCTTCGAGCACCTTGTAGCGAAACGCGGTGTCCTGCTGGGCCAGCGTGAGCTGGTACTGCGCCGACACCTCGGCCGAGTCGGTGGTGAACAGCTGGTCGCGGCGGGCGGTGAGCAGCAGCTGGTTTTGGCCGGCGCCCGGCGAGTGGCGCTTCAGGCTGTTGAAGTAATCCAGCTCTTCACGCACGCCCCAGTTGGCAAACAGTGCGGCGCTGGTCGAGCCGGCCGCGGCCGGATCGGGGTAGAAGCGGTATTGCGGGGCAAAGCACCGTTCGTAATTGGCGGGGTTCATGCGCTGCACCGCCGTTACAAAGTTGGTGATGAGCACATCGACGCTGGTGGGCTGCACCCACTCGCCGGGCGCCCCGGCCGGTTCCGGTTCGCGCAAATCGAAGCAGCCCGTGAGCGTGCCCGGCAAGGCACCCAGCAGCATACAGCGGAAGAAAAGGCGGCGGAGCATCGGGCAGGAATTCGCTTATCTTTCCGAAGATACAAGACGGCGCCGTAGCCACTGCCGGCGTCTTATCTTTTGCAACCGCTTGAAGCGCCACCTGGGTTTTCTGCTGCTGATTTGGAGCCTGTCGATTGGCTGGGTACACGGGCAGCGCCGCGCCATAGCCGCGCCGGTGCGACCCCGGCTGCCGGCGCGCAGCCTGCACTGCACCCTGGAGGCCATTACCCCCGATTACCTGGCGTACGAGCCCGTGGTGCTGCGGGTGCGCATTCACAACCGCGCCGATTCGACCCTGACGCTAATCAGTGCCTTGCCCGGCTCCGAGGCCCGGCGCAGCCCGCGGGCTACGTTTTATGTATCGGTAATAGCTCTCGACGGCCCCAAACCCCAACCGGCTCTGGCCGGGGCCGAATTCAGCGGCATTGCGCCGGCCGACTTCGTACTGCTGGGGCCGGGGCAAAGCTTCAACCCGCTGGAGCGTATGACGCGCTTCCCAATGGCGGCTCCATTGGTGTATCCCACGCTGCCGCCGGGGGTGTATGACATTCACTTTCTGTACTCCACCAACGAGCCGGACCCGGCGAAGTGGGGGCTGCCCACTGCACCACGCACAGCGCTCCACGACAGCGCGGCCGTGCGCCTGCAGCGCGTGCCGCGCGTGTTTCTGACCAGCAACACCGTGCGGGTGGTGGTGCGGGCGCAGCCAACCGGGAACCTTGCGCGGCCGTAGCCCGAATAGCTGGCTACCTTTGCCGCCTTCGCGCCACCTTTTTTCTCCGAGCCTGCCGCTGCATGTCGCAACGCCTACTGGTTTTTCTTGCGGGTTTGCTGCTCGTCTCGGCCGTCGTGTCGTGGGTGTACTACCGCCGCACGGTGGCCCGTACGCCCGTCGACCTGTGGGCGCTGGTGCCCGATGACGCGGTGCTGGTGGCCGCCACCCGCGACCATCCTACACTGGTGCGCCACCTGAAGGAAACCCAGCTGTGGGAAAACCTGGCCACGGTGCGCTACTTCCAGCAGGTGGAAGAAAGCGTGACTCTAGCCGATAGCCTGGCCGGCCCCAACAAGCGCAACTCCCTGCTCAACTTTCTGGGCACCAAAACGGTGCTGACCTCGGTGCACGTCACCAGCCCCGAGCAGTTTGACTTGCTGTTTCTGGTGCCGGTAAGCAGCGTGCGGCAGCACCGCCAAGTGCGCACCATCACCGAGGCGCTGGCCAAAGACCCCCGCTTTCGGGTGACGGAGCGCGAGTACCACGGCCAACTGCTGATGCGCGTGGAGCAGCGCGGCACCGGCGCCGGGCTTACCTACTTCAACTACCGCAATACGCTGGTCATGAGTGCCAGCACGAGCCTGGTAGAAGCTGTGGTGCGGCGGGAGGAGCACCCCGGGCAGCCTTCCATTGCCGCCGATTTCAAGGATACCGACTACCTCAAGCTCAAAGACGTAGACGCTACTGTGCTGGTGAATTACCGGCAGCTGCCCGCGTTTCTCGGCGTGTTTTTCCGGCCCGAGCTGCTGCCCGCGTTCCAGCAATTCAGCAGCCTGAGCCGCAACGGCCTGTTGGAAATGAAGCTTACCGGCAACCGGGTGCTGTTCAACGGCTTCTCCAACCCCGAAACCGCGGCCCGCTCGCTGCACCAGCAGTTGCACGGCCAGCCCGCGGCGCGCCTGCGCATGGCCGACGTGCTGAGCCTACGTACCGCCGCGCTCCTGCATTTCGGCTCCAGCCCGGCGGCCCTGCGTGGTGCCGCCCCCGCCGATACGCTGGCCGGCGGCCTGGTCGACAGCGTAGCGGCTTCGTTGGGCACCGAGGCGGCGCTGTGCTACCTTGCTTCGCCCTCGGCGCGGGTGCCGGCGGCGCGGGTGGCTTTGGTGCATAGCCCCAACCCGGCCCGCACGGCGCTGCTGCTCGGCCGCTTGCGGCGGGCCACCAGCGCCAGTCCGTCCTTCGAGCGAGTGGGCGCCTACCAACTCCACCAAGCCGGCGCGCCCGGCTTGGCGTACCGGTTGCTGGGGCCGCTGTTTGCGCGCAGCTCGGCCGAAACCAACACCCCAGGCTCCACCGCCCTGATCGGTGACTACTTGGCTCTGGCCGACGACCCGGCCGCCCTCCGGGCTTTGCTGACGGATGTGGCGGCGGGAGCGGTCTGGAGCCGGTCGCCCACGCAAGTGGCTTTTCTGCAGGAAACCGCGCCGCTGGCTCGCCTCAGCATCGTGCTCGACACCCGCAACAGCTGGAATGTGCTGCTGCGGGCCTTGGGGGAAAGCCGCCGGGCCGGGCTGCTGCGCAACGAAACCCTTTTTCAGCGCTTTCCGCAAGTGGCGCTGCAGTTTGTGCCGCACGATGCGGCCCAGCCCCAGCAAGATGGGCAGTATTACACGCAGCTGGTCCTGCGCCACCCGCCGGTAGGGCCGGCCGTTGCGCGGCCGCAAACCCAAGCCGGGGCCGGCAGCGCCCTGAGTTTTCGGGCCGGCTTGGCGCCCGTGGGCCCGGTACTGGCCGCCCCGGCGGCCAATGGGGCGGCGGGGGTGCTGGTGCAGGACCGCGCCGGGGTGCTCCACTTCGTCACGCCCGACAACACGGTGGCGTGGTCTGATTCGCTGGGGGGCATGCTGCTGGCGCCGCCCATGCCGCTGGTGCGCATTCCGGGCCGGCGACCGGAGCACCTGATGGCTACGGCCCGCCGCGTATTCCTGCTCGATGAGCGGGGCCGCACGGCACCCAATTTTCCCTTCAACCTGCCCGATACGGTGCAGGCCGCACAAATCAGCAGTGCCCCGGCCGCCGATGGCCTGCCGGCGCGGGTGCTGGTGGCCGACCGCTACGCCAACCTCTTCCTTTTCGATGCCAACGGCAACGCCCCGGCCGGCTGGCAGCCCAAACGCCTCGACTTTCCGCTGGCGGCGGCTCCGGTGCTGCTGAGCGTGGGCGGGCGCCAGGTGGTGGTGACGCTGTTGCAAAACGGCTACGTGTACGCCTTCGACGGCTCGGGCACCGCGCTTCCGGGCTTTCCCATCAGTGTGGGCGCCCGCCTGAACAGCCCCGCGTTTGTGGAAAGCGGCCCCACGCTGCGCCGCACCCGGCTGACCGTGGCCAGCCAACACGGTGAGCTGGTGACCTTCACGCTCGATGGCGACATTGTGCAGCGCCGCCGCGTGACCACCTGGAGCCGCACCAGCACCTTCCGCGTGGTGCCTGACCAAGCCGGGCAGCGCTACGTGGTGGTGCGCGACGACGGACAGGGCGTGCTGACGGTGTTTGACCCCAACGGACGGACATTGGTCAGCCAGCGGTTTGTCACGTCGGCCGAAAAACCCGTGCAGTTCTTCGACTTTGGAGCCGGGCGGCAAGTACTCGTACTCACCGAAACCGGCCCCGGCAAAGCCTACCTCTACGACGCCCGCGGCCGCCTGCTCGGCGGCGCTCCGTTCGACAGCCAGGCGCCCACGCTGCAACTGGCCTACGAGGCGGGCACCAATTCCTACCAACTCTACCGCGTGGTGGGCAACGAGTTGAAGCGGCTGGCCCTCAAGCTGGAGGCCGGGCCGTAAGCCCGGCAACGAACGGGCTGGGCAGCGCCTCGATCAGCTGGTAAGCCAGCCTTTGCGGTAGAAGTACACCAGCATGCCAATGGCAATGGCGGCCATGATGAACAGCACAATAGGGTAGCCAAACGGGTCGTAGAGCTCGGGCATGTTCAGGTGGTTGACGCCGCCGTGCGGGTTTTCGCGCGAGAAGTTCATGCCGTAGACGCCCGCAATGAAGCTCAGCGGAATGAACACGGCGCTGATCATGGTCAGCACTTTCATTACCTCGTTCATGCGGTTGCTTTGGTCCGACATGTAGAGGTCTACCAGGCTCGATACCGATTCGCGGTAGCTTTCGGACAGGTCCATGGCCTGGATGGCGTGGTCGTAACAGTCGCGGAAAAAGACCTTCATTTCCTCGGGCACCACTTCGTCATGCAGGCGCAACAGTTCCAGAATCTTGTCGCGCTCGGGGTACACCAGCCGGCGGAAGCGCACGATGTCTTTCTTGATTTGCAGGATGCGGGCCAGCAGCCGCTTCGTAGGGCGCCCCCGAATGATGAGCGTTTCCAGTTCCTCGATATAGTCGCCGATGGCGGCCATGGTGGGGTAGTAGTGGTCAAGCACCACGTCGGTGAGGGCGTAGGCAAGGTAGAGCGGCGGCCGCACCTTAATTTGGCTGAAACCTGAGCGGATGCGCTGGCGCACGGCGTCGAGGCAGTCGTCGTAGTCGTCCTGAAACGAGAGGACGTAGTTGGGGCCGGTGAAGAGCGAGAGTTGGTCGTCGTCGATTTCGAGGTCGGCCGTAAATTCCGTCATGCGCGACACCAGAAACAGGCGGTTGTTGCCGAATACCTCGGCTTTGGCCCGTTGGTAGTCGCCCAGTACGTCCTCCATTTGCAGCGGGTGCAGCTCAAAATCCACCATAATGCGCTGCATCAGGGCCACGTCGTCGTAGCCACGCACGTCAATCCAATGGCGGCGCTCGGGCTGGCTGCGGAAGGTGTGCAGCAGCTCGTCGTAGCTCTGGAACTCGTTCTCGTCGAAACCATTTTCGTCGTAGCTGAACAGAAACAGGCGCGGCTTGAGGGAGCCTTCGCGCGGCGCGAGGGTGCCGGGCCGGGCGCCCACGCCCTGCATGCGGGCCTGGCGGGTCGCGTCGCGGTCGGAAACGGCCGAGGGCTCGGGCGGGGTGGCTTCGGGCGTGGGCACCGCGTCGGAAGTAGGCGGTGCAGCCCGCCAAGGTTCGGAGGTAGCCGGCCCTAGTGCGGTCGGATCGGGGAGGGGCATGAGTTGATGAACGGGAAGGGTAGGACGCCGGCCTAACCCCGGCGCCGTCGTGGCTGGCCAACGCGCAATGCTACGTACTTCGGCCGCAAAAGGCTAGGGATGTCCCTGCGGGATGCATTTCCACCGCGACCAACTCACGCAAAACCGACCTCGACCACGCCCAGTTTGCCGGAGCTGGTGCGGGCACAACCGGCTGCTGCCAGCCGGGCCAGCCGTCCGTTGCCTTGCTATTTTGCCGTACCTTCGCCGGCTCTGCGCCGTTTGCTTTCCGTGCCCGCGTCCTCGTCCTCACCCGTTTTTCGCGAAAACTCCACTGCCGCCCGGCTGCTGCCGGCTGGGCCGGGCCGCTATGCGTGGGAGGTGCGCGAGGGGTTTGCCGAAGCATCGACCAAGGCCTTGGCGTCGGAGCTGTTCCTGTACCAGCAACCCGCGCAACTGGGCGCCAATCCATCGTCCGCAACCGAACTGCTGGCTACCCTCACCGACGCTGACTCAGGCCTCATCGTGGGCTGGTGGCCGTTGCGCCTCGCCCCCGATGGCCGGGCCGTCAGCCTCGACCAAGCACCCTTCGGGGGGCCGGACTTGCTGTCGTCGGCCGTGCCCTTGGCCGTGGTTCGTGCCTGGATTGCCGCTACCGAAGGCGAAATGCGCGCCCGGGGCGCCCGGCACTGTATGCTGCGGCTGCCCGCGCTGGCCTACGCGCCGCCGGCCATAGCGCGCGTGGCCGAGGCCCTGCGGCTAAGCGGCTACCGCACCGTACTGGCCGAGGTCAACAACCATTTGCCATTCGCCGAGGCGTACGAAACGCGGCTGCATCCCTCGGAGCGGCGGCGGCTGCACAAGTGCCAGCGCCACGGCATGCGCGTGGAGCAGGAGCCGCGCCTGCTGCTGCCGTTGGCGTACGCGTTTATGCGTCGCTGCCGGGAAGAGAAAGGCCAGGCCTTGTCGCTCAGCGAAGCCCAGCTGACCGAACTGTTTCAGCGCTTTCCCAACAATTACTTCCTGTTTTCGGTACGCGATGCGGCCGGCGAATGGGCCGCCATGACGGTGGCCGTGCTGGTCGGCAACGGCGTGCTCTATAATTTTTACCCTGCCAGTCCGCTGCACCTCAACGCTTTTAGCCCGGTGGTGCTGTTGAATGCCGGGCTGCACGCTTTTGGGCAAGCCAGCGGCCTGCGTCTGCTCGATTTGGGCACCAGCACCCTGCCCACCGGGCTGAACGAGTCGCTGCTGCGCTTCAAGCGCCATTTGGGCGGCGTGCCCAGCCTGAAACTTACGCTGGAGAAAACGTTGTAGGGCCGTGCTGCGCCGCTCATCCGCCAGCTGCCTATTTTGCGCGCACTTCCCGACTCCCATGCCGTTGCCTGCCGCCGAAGAAGATGCCCAGACGACCAGTCTGCCGCCCGCGGCCGGGCTGGGGCGCTTCGTGCGCGGCTCGTTGGGCTCCGGGGTATCGGTGCTGGCGCGGGCCGGGGGCTCGGTGGTGCTCAACAAGCTGGTGGCCGTGTACGGCGGGCCGGGCGGGCTTACCCTGCTGGCGCACTTCCAGAACCTGATGGCCTTGCTCACCACGCTGCCCAACGACGGCGTGCACGTGGGCATCGTGAAGTATCTGGCACCGCGGCGGCCCGGCTCGGCGGCGTGGCGGGCGTGGCTGTGGGCCGGCGCCCTGCTGAATGCGGCCGTGCTGATGCTGGGGTTTGCAACGCTGCTGCTATTTCGGGGCCGGCTGTTGGCCGTTTTTGAGCCTACTCCGGTTTGGGTAATGGGGCTGATGCTCGGCATAGCGCTGCTCACCGGCCACGCGTATCTGGCCGCAGTGCTGCTGGCCGCGCAACGCCTGCGCGCTTATGTCGGCCTGACGGTGGCGCTGAGCGTAGCCGGGCCGCTGGCCGTTGCGGCGGCTCTTGCGGCCGGGCAGCCGCTTCCGCGGGTGTTGCTGGCTTATTTGATGGGGCAAGGGCTGATGCTGGTGCCGACCCTTCTTACTTGCTGGCGGCTGGGGCTGTTGCGCGGGCGCTGGCAGCGGCCCAGCCGCCCGGTGCTGCTGGCGTCGGGGCGCTTTCTGCTGATGGCGCTGAGCGTACTGCTCTGCAGCAAGGCCGTCGATTTTGCGGTACGCAACCTGCTGATCAGCCGCTACAGCTTGGCCGAAACCGGTTTGTGGCAGGCTGCCGCCAAGCTGTCCGACAACTACACGATGGTGTTTTCGGCCGTGATGGGTGCGGTATACTATCCGCGCCTGGCGGCGCTGGCGCACCAACCCCACGCCCAAAAGGCGTTTGTGCGGAGCGTGTTTGGCCTGCTGGCCGTAGTGCTGGCCGCGGGCCTGGGGCTGCTCTGGCTGCTGCGCGACTGGTTGCTGCCTCTGTTGTTCGATGGTCGCTTTGCCGCAGCCCGCACCCTGCTAGGGCCGCAGCTGGCCGGCGACTGGGCCAAACTGCTCAGCTGGACGCTGCTGTACGGACTGATGGCGCGGGCCCGTGTAGGGCGGTACGTACTGGTGCAAGTAGCGTCGGCGGCAGTGTATGCGGGCTTGTTGGTGGCGTTGCTGCCCAGCCAGGGGCTGATGGGCGCGCAATTGGCCCATGCCTTCCGCTTTGGATTGTTGCTGCTGGCCTGCTTGTTTTACTTCCGGCCGTTGCGGCGCCCGGTTTCCTGATATTGCCGCTGCCTCATGCCTGCTGCTTCTAGTTTCCCTGCTCTGCCGCTTGTCACCATTGTGGCCTTGTGCCACAACCATGCGTCGTTTATAGCCGAGGCCCTCGATTCGGTAGCAGCCCAAACCTACTCTAACCTGGAAGTATGGCTGGTCGACGACGCGAGCACCGACGGCAGCCAAGCCCTGCTCCGGCAATACGCCGATCAGCACCCCGATTGGCATTTGCTGCTGCTGCCCGAAAATGTGGGCAACTGCCGCGCGTTCAATCAGGCCTTTTTTCAAAGCCGCGGCGCCTTTGTCATCGATTTCGCCACCGACGATGTGCTGCTGCCCGAGCGTGTGGCCCGGCAAGTGGCCTTCCTGCAGCAGCAGGGCCCGCGCTGCGGCATGGCCTACCACGACTGTGCCCTCATCGACGCCCAAGGCCGGTACCTTCGCAACTACTACCAGCGCGACGCGGCGGGCCGCATTGTAAAGCCCGTGCCCGCGTCGGGGGAGGTGTTTGCCGAGGTGCTGCGTCGTTACTTCATTTGCACGCCCTCCATGATGATGCGGCGCGAAACGCTGCTGGAGCTGGGCGGCTACGACGAAACGCTGGCTTACGAAGACTTCGATTTCTGGGTGCGCGCCAGCCGCAACTGGGAGTTCCATTTTCAGGACGAACTGCTGACCCGCAGACGGCGGCTGGCGCAGTCGATGTCGAGCCGTGCATACCGGCCCGGCGACCCGTACGTGGCCTCCACCATCCGCACGTGCCGGCGGGCTTTGGCCCTGTGCCAAACCTCCGACGAACGAGCTGCCCTGGCCACCCGCCTGCGCTGGGAGTTGCGGCAGGCTGTGCGTTTTCGGCACCGCGCCGAAGCCTGGCAACTTTACGACTTACTCGCCCAAACAGGCAGCGTTACCCTGCAGGATAAGGCGCTGAGTGTACTTAGTAAATTACTGAAGTAGTTGTGAAGATGTTGTTTTATTATACTATGAAATACAGTGTGTTATTGTTGGTTAGTGCTAATGAGATTGTCTCTTAAAGTTATCTGATGCTGCGGGTAACCTCATACAATTCCACCGGCCCATCCCGATCCAGCAGTTGCCGTTGAGGGTACCAGCTCAGGGCGCTGTCGGCGGAGTAGCGGAGCAGCTTGCGGGTGAGTTCAGGGTTGCTGAGCGTGGCTCGGTTTAGCAGCACATAGGCCCGTTCGCCCGAGGTCAGCGGCACGGAGTCGCGGGCCCAGAAGCGCCGAAACCGAAGCCCGGCCGGCGGCTGGAAACCGTAGTAGAAATCGACGTTGCCAATCAGATAATCGTCGACAAATACCACCCCAGCACGCGGCGCCAGCGGGTGGCGGCGCAGCACCCGGTCCTGCGCAAAGTGCGCCGATACGCTCGGCTTGCTCATGAAGTACAGGGGGCGAATTGCCAAAACCAAACCGATACCGAGTAGGCCCAGCGCCGCGTAGCGCACGGTGCGTGGCCGCAGCCAACCCCTACGCTCGACCAGCGCCAAAGCACCCAACACGGCAGCCCAGCCGAAGTAAAGTACCGCAACGCTACTGCGGTCGAGGCCGGCCAGCAGCAGCAGAGCCGCTGCATAAAGTACCGTGCGGCGTCCGGTTTGCAGCACGTCGCGCAGGCCAAAGGCGGCAGCCACGCACAGCGGCGGCAGCAACGGGGTGAGCATGCGCGGCTGCAGGGTTATGGGGTTGTATTGCGCGAGGGAGGTGCTGCCCAGCCAGTAGCCGGCCAGGGTACTCAAGCCCAGCCCCAGCCAAAAGAAACGCTCATCAGCCGGCGTGCCCGATGAAGGACGCAAGCCCCCCAAAGCCAGCAGCAGCACAAACCCCAGCCCGCTGCCGATGAGAAACAGCAGCGGCTGGTAGCTAATGCGGGCGAGCAGCGCGGCGCGGTTGCCCAGCAGGTAGTTGCCTTCCTTCAGAAACTCGTTGGTGTGCTCGATGAGGTGAATCCGGTAGAGCGCGTCGTGGGTTTGGTATTGGTAGAAAAGCAGATAGAAGCCCAGAAGCACCGCGCCGCTGCCCGCTGCCGCCAGCCAGAAACGCTGGTGTTTTCTTTGAACCAAGTCGAACACAAACAGACCCAGATAAAAAGGGGCGTAGTACACGATGGTTTCCTTGCACAGCAGGGCCGCCAGGTTCAGGACGGCTAAGCACGCTCCCCACAGCCACGGATGCCGGGCTTGGCGCCGTGCCGCGTGCAGCGTGCTGGCGGCCGCCAGGCACGCCAGCATGTTGATGTTGTCGGGGTAGAGGTAGTTGCTCAGGTTCAGCACGAAGTAGTGCAAGCCCAGCAGGAGCACGGCGCCAGCCGCCACCAGCGGTTCGCGGCGTCGGTAGTAAGCCCACAGCAGGGCGCTGCTGCCTAACGTAGCCAACAGCGGCCACAGGGTTGTGCTGATGATGTTCACCCCAAACACGGCGTAGCACAGCGCTACCGGAGCAAAAATCAGCCACCGCTCGTGCAAAGGGTCGTGCAGCAGGCCCTTAGGGTCGGGGCCCAGATGGAACGTGCCGTGCAGCAGCTGGTGGGCGTAGCGGGCGTAGTAGTAATCGTCGAGGGCATAAAGGCCTTCGTGGGTAAACACGAAGTAGGCCAGCGTGAGCAGCACCACGCCGGCAAAGGCAACATCGGCACAGCGGCGGAGCTGGGAAGGAGTAGGCAGATTCACGGCGGCGAAGTTGAAAAGAAATCGGCCACCGGGCTTCTGGAGCCGGAATGAGGAGCCGATGGCCTTACCTTGTAGGCCATGAAGCACGTCCGTATCGGCTCTTGGTTGCGCATCGTGGGGTTGCCCGTGTTGCTGGTGCTGCTCGTGGCCTTCGGTCCCGGCTGCTACTACGAAACCAACGACGACGTCGTCATTACGCTGCTGCTGCGGGGGCGCACGGCCGTGGCCCCGGTCACCAACCTGCACCTCTATTTCCACGGCTGGGCCGCCTTGCTGGCGTGGTTGTATACCCAGTGGCCCGCTGTGCCGTGGTATGGCCTGCTGCTTTACGCCCTGCTGACGCTGGCCCTGGTGTTGCTGTTTGCTTTCCTCGACCGGCTGCTGTTGCGCGCTGTCCCACAGACTCCTTGGCGCACGGCGCTGCTGGTGCTGTTTTTCTTCGCCGCATTCCTCGAGCACGTCCTGTGGTTCAACTACCTGCGGGTGCCCGTGCTGCTGGCGGGCAGCGCTGTGCTGTTTGCGGCGCAGCGGGCCCGAAGCCCGAAGTGGCCGTGGGTAGTGGCCTTTTTGTGTTTGACGGCAGCTTGGGCAATTCGCCCCAGCGGAGCCCTGCTGGGCGTGGTGGCGGTAGCACCGGCTGCGGGGTGGCTGGTCGGCCGAAGAGGACTAGGTATAGCTGCCGTCGCTTTCGGTTTGTGCGTGTCGGGAGCCGCTGTCTTGGCCTTCATAAGCACCCCCGACGCCGCCCGCTACCGCCGCCTCGACGTCCTCAAATCCAACTTCAACGACTACCACCTCACGCGCCCGGCTCCCCGCACCGCGGCCGATAGCCTGGGCGTGAGCATGGTGCAGGAATGGTTATTGGCCGATTCAATCATCGTCAATGAAGCGCTGTTTGCCCGGGCCCTGCCCGTGGACGCGCCGTATTTTGCCACCCATACTGCGCCCGAGAAGCTGTTGATGGTGGTTACCCAGCTTGCCCGCGACTATTTTCTGGTCTTGCTGCTCAACCTCGGGCTCGTTGTCGTTGGGCGACGCCATGCCCAGCCGCCGCCGTACTGGGGGCTACTTCTGACTGGCATACTGGCCTTGTTGCTCGCGCTGGGCATCGGGCTGAAACTGCCGCCCCGGGTAGCCCTGCCGTTGCTGACGTTATTTACCGTGGCCAACGCCGTGGCCGTTTTTCCCACCCTCAGCCTCGACAACTTCCGGCGCCAGTTCGGCGCGGCACTGCTGCTGCCGGGCCTGTTGGCGGTAGGCTTATACGCCTACAAAACCGTGCACCGCGTGCAAGTGCTTCAAGCTGAGCAGCGCAATCGTGCCCAAACGCTGGCCGCCATGCAAGCGCGGCTGCACAGCCGCACGCTGGTAGCCGTGGGGCTTGAAAACGAGTTCAAGTCCCTCTCGCCGTTCCTCAACTACGACCAGAATGCGGTCGGACATTGGCTGCTGCTCAGCGGCTGGCAGAGCCTGGACCCCTCGCAGGCCCAGCTGCGGTACTACTTAACCGGCACCCGCGACCAAGCCGAGGCGTTGCGGCGGCTAGCCCGGCAACCGGGTGTTTATTTTTGGCTGCCTCGCACTGGAGAAGCCGCGGCCGTGTGGCAGCACTACCTGCGCGCCCAAGGACTTTCGCACGATACCGGCCAGCTCCGTAATTTGTACCTCAACCGGTAGGCTTTTCTTCGCCGGATTTCGTATGCAGTATGCAAGTTGGATTTCGGCTGGAATTTCCACCGCTGGAATGCCTACTTTTGGCTTTTCCCCGCCTGCAGCACTTCTTCCTTCGTCCACTCCTTTTTCTCCCATTGCGCATGATTGCCACCATGACTTCCCGCGCGGAAGTACTTCAGCACCTCGAATCCTTTCTCCGAGAGAACATGAGCACGTTCCTCAAGAAAGTCGACGAGAGCTGGCAACCTTCCGACTTCCTGCCCGATTCGCGGCTGGACACGTTTTTCGACGAGGTAAAATTATTGCGCGAGCGGGCCAAAGAACTCAGCTACGACCTGTTGGCCGTGCTCGTTGGCGACACCATCACCGAAGAAGCCTTGCCCAACTACGAGGCTTGGTTTCACCAGCTCGATGACCTGAACCGCGACCCCAACAACGGCTGGGCCCAGTGGATTCGGGGCTGGACGGCCGAAGAGAACCGCCACGGCGACCTGCTCAACCGCTACCTCTACCTCTCCGGCCGCGTGAACATGCGCGAGTTTGAGGTGAGCACCCAGTACCTGATTGCCGACGGCTTCGACCTGGGCACCGCCCACGACCCGTACCGCGCGTTCGTGTACACCAGCTACCAGGAAGCTGCCACCAACCTCTCGCACCGCCGCGTGGGCACCCTGGCCCGCAAAGCCGGCGACGCCTCGCTCTCGAAGCTCTGCGGCATGATTGCCGGCGACGAAGCCCGCCATGCTCGTGTGTACCAGACGTTTGTGGAGAAAATCTTCGAAGTAGACCCGTCGGAAATGATGCTGGCCTTCGAAGACATGATGCGCAAAAAGATTGTGATGCCCGCCCACTACATGCGGGAAATGGGCGTCGAAATCGGCAAAACGTTCGGCCACTTCACCGATGCTGCCCAGCGCCTCGGCGTGTATACCAGCCAGGACTACACCGATATTCTGGAAGGCCTGCTCACTACCTGGAAAATCGACCAGATTACGGGCCTCAACGGCCCCGCCGAAAAAGCCCGCGACTACATCATGGCCCTGCCCAACCGCCTGCGCCGTGTAGCCGACCGCATGCCCGTGCCCAAGCTCGAATACAAGTTCAAATGGATTGAGTAACCGGTCTTGCTCCTAACGCAAAAGCGCCCTGACTTTGCAGCCAGGGCGCTTTTGCGTTTACGCGTAGCGGCGTCGGAAAGTAACAACCCAAGTGCCCGCCCCTGCGGCTACGGTGTGTCTTTATGATTGGCCACCAGCAGGGCCCCTTCTTTCTTGGGCATCACATATTCAATGGTGCGCGTGCCCCCGGATGGCGTGCTGTTGGGGTCGTCGGGCCGGTAGATGGGGAAGCTGCGGATAATGGTGCGGCCGTCGACGCGGAACGAATCGTGGCCTAGGTAGCCGGCCGCCAACGGGCCGTCCAGTTCGGGCAACGTCAGGTTGCGGCGGCCACGGCTCAGAAATTCGTAGCCCATAAGTTGGCCGTAGGAGCCGCTGCCGGCGTCGGTTACAAATACCAGCAACTCGGGGTAGTCGTCGTTGTTGAGGTTGGTTACCACCGCATCCGAAACCGTGCCCTCGATATCGGCGGTGGCAGCGGCCAATTCGCGGCCCAGCCGCTCGGCCCGAAGCGTGAGCTGGCGCTGACTGCCGGTGCCCAGGGTTTGCACGGCAAAGGAATAGTCGCCTCGGCTAAGCTGTTTCTGGAAGCTGACGGCCCGCGCCGGTACCGCGCTGGCCGTGGAAATTGGGTCGGCTACTTCGGTGGCGTTCCGCTGCGAGTCGCAGCCCATAGCCAGGATGGTCGTAGCCAATAGCGGGGCGAATCGCCCAAACGGAGCAAAGAATGACATACGCAACGCACGTGTGGTGGAACAAGCCGGCAAGGCCATTGATAAGAACGACCCCAGCCGAATGAGGTTACAACACCTTGCGGGACTAACCTGAAGCCCAACAAAAAAGCCCGCTGCTGGAGCGGGCTTTTTTGTTGGGGTGAACTGCAGTAAGGATTACTGCTTGGGCGGCGTGGTAGTAGAAGGCGTGCTGCCCGTAGCGGGCATCGTGCCCGGCATCAGCATGTTGTCGGAGTTGAGCGAGTACTCGATGGTACGCGTTTCGCCGGTGGGCGAGGCAGTGCCGTTGGCATCGGCGGCGCCAAAGACCGGGAAGGTGCGCACCAGCTTGTTGCCGCGCACTTCGTACTTATCCTGGCCCATGTAGCCAGTGGCCATGTCGCTGCTCAGGTTTTGGGGGGCTTTCAGCGGAACAAAGCTCTTGTCTTTGAACTCGTAAGCCTCGACACCGCCGTAGGAGCCCGAGCCCGTGCCGCTGGTAAACACGTACAGTTCGGGGTTGCCGTTGCCGTTCAGGTCACCCATCACGGCGTCGGTCACGTTGCCTTTCACGTTCAGGCGCACCGGGTCCGTCACCAACGCGTCGCCGCGGCGGGTCTTGATGGTGAGCTGCTGACCGTTGTCGGCGGTAGTCGATTGGATTTGGAACCGGTACTCGCCCTGGGTTAGGTCGCGGGTGAAGGCCACGTCGGCGGGCGGCGCGGTTTCCACGGTGGTCGAAGCCGTGGAGGTATCTTCGGTCGCGTTACGGGCCGAGTCGCAGCTTGCCATCAGAAAAAGGGCGGCTGCACCGAGCCACCAGGCAGAAGCAGAAGGTTTCATGGAGGTCAAGGGTATGGTGAGGAAGGAAGTGCGCATATAGACAATTTCCTATGCAAACGCCTTTTTTCGCCAGAGGTTACACTCCCGCAAATAAGACTTTATCAGGACACCACCTGCACGCCCTTCCAGAAAGCCACCCGCCCGCGAATATTTTCGGCGGCGGGCTTAGGCTCAGGATAATACCACGCCGCGTCTTTGTTCAGCTCGCCGTTTACCCGCACCGAATAGTAACTGGCGCGGCCTTTCCAGGGGCAGGTGGTGCCCGCAATGCTGTCTTCGAAGTACTCTCGCTTGACGGAATCGGCCGGGAAGTAATGGTTGTTTTCGACGACGACCGTGTCGTTGCTTTCGGCCAGCACCGTGTTGTTCCAAATGGCTTTCATGTAAGGGGGATTGTGTGAAGAAGGTAGGGTGAAGGATGGAGCAACTGCAGCCAACGCGTGAATAGGAGCGGGCCTGATGACCCAAATCAAACTAACCAGCCCCAACGGTTGTTTTCCGATTCAATTCCTCCTGATTATGGCTGTTGGCTTCCGCTTCCGCGACTTCGTGCCCGAAGAGTCTTCCGAAAAAGGCTTCGACACGCTGTTCAAATTATTCATGCAACTGGTCACCATCACGTCCGGCGACGTGGCCGAGGCCCTGTCGTGGCTTAATGAGCTCGACAAGCAGTACGGCCTCACCGACGACGAGTACGGCATGGGCGACTTCATCGAAGACCTCAAGAAGAAAGGCTACATCGACGAAAACGAGCAGCAACTCGGCGAGCTGAAGATTACGGCCAAAACCGAGCGGCAGATTCGGCGCTCCTCGCTGGAGGAAATCTTCGGCAAGCTCAAGCGCGGCACCCAGGGCAACCACCGCACCCCGCACGCCGGCCAGGGCGACGAGCTGACCACCGACCTGCGCGACTACCAGTTCGGCGACACCATCGAGCAGATCGAAATGACCGAGAGCCTGCGCAACGCGCAACTCAACCACGGCCTCGAAGGGCAGTACCTGCTCACCGAAGGCGACCTGGAAGTGCGCGACACCGAGCACAAAACTCAGACGAGCACGGTGCTGATGATTGACATTTCGCACTCGATGATTCTCTACGGCGAGGACCGCATTACCCCCGCCAAAAAGGTGGCCATGGCCCTGGCTGAGCTAGTGAAGCAGAAGTACCCCAAGGACTTCCTCGACATCATCGTGTTCGGCAACGACGCCTGGCAGATCGAGGTGAAAGACTTGCCCTACTTGCAAGTAGGCCCCTACCACACCAACACCGTGGCGGGGTTGGAGCTGGCCATGGACCTGCTGCGCAAGCGCAAAACGGCCAACAAGCAGATTTTCATGATTACCGACGGCAAGCCCACGTGTTTGAAAGAGCCCAACGGCTACTACAAGAACTCGTTCGGCCTCGACCGCAAAGTGGTGAATAAGACCCTGAACCTGGCCGCTGCCGCCCGCCGGCTCAAGATTCCCATCACCACCTTTATGATTGCCTCCGACCCCTATCTGCAGCAGTTCGTGCGCGAGTTCACCGAAATCAACCAGGGCAAAGCCTACTACAGTAGCCTGAAAGGCTTGGGCAACATGATTTTCGAAGACTACAAGCGCAACCGCCGCAAGACGCTCTAGCCTTGCTTCAGCAACGCCGACACCAAGAAAGCCCGCGTTGCTGCGGGCTTTCTTTTTATATAAAAAACGGCGGACTCAAGGTTGAGTCCGCCGTCCAATGCAGCGCAATGTGTTGTTCCCTTAACGCGTGGCTACTGCATTGGCCGCCGAGCCGTCTTCGGGCGTGGCGTTTTTGATGGCGGGTACGGTTTTCAGGTAAGCGTACATGGCCTTGGCTTCGGCGTCGTCCATGATGCTGAACTTGGGCATGGGGTTGCGTAGCGGGCCGCTGGGCGACTGGCCAAACTTGACGGCCTGCACGAACTGTTGCTCGGTCCAGTCGCCAATACCGGTTTCTACATCGGGGGTTATGTTGCGTGAGAGGATGGTTTGCCCGTCTTTAGTCACGAAATGGTTGCCGCCGCCCAGAAACCCTCCCGACTTTTCGGGCTCCATGACGTTGTTGCTCTTAAAGTCCTTTGAATGGCAGTCGTAGCACAGGTAACGGGCCGTGACGAGGTAATGACCTAAAGCCACCTGATCGGTAGCTGCAGGCACCTTAATGACCTTGCTGGGCAGGGGGGTAGGCTTCATCACCGTGTTGGTGAGGGCCTTGGCCAGGAACGACGGTTCTTGCGGGTGCGAAGCTATGGCTTGGGGCTGCACCAGTGCGTTATCGGAGCGCAGGAATGCCACAATGCTGTAGATGTCCTCGTCGGCCATGTGCACGAAGGTGGGCATCACCACCCGGTAGCGTCCCTCACGGCCGATGCCGGTGCGAAACAGGCCGATCAATTCTTCGTCGGTCCACTGGCCAATACCCATTTGGGGATGCTGGGTAATGTTGGCCGAATACAGCTTGCCGAACTCGGCGGGCAAGTCGTCGATGTGGCGGCCGGTCAGACCCCCGGTCTTCTTGTCGAGGTGGCAGTCGGCGCACATCGACATGGCTATTTTCTCGCCCTGTACCACGCGCTCGGGCGTGATGGCCACCTTTTGAGCCGGCAGCTTGGGCGGCTCGTAGCTGGGAATGCCGCGCACCTGCACAAACCCAGCGGCACACACCACCAAGAAAAGCACAGCGGCCAGCGCAATGCCAATGATTTTGAACGCTTTTTTCATTGCGGGGGAGAACTGATGAGCGAAGTAGTGTCTAGTACAAAAGTATGTTTGCTTTGCACCCTTGTCACTCGCATAATCATGTGAGCCCGCCTTCCCTGCAAATGATTCCCGCCAAGCGCTATTTCGCTGCCACGGCCGCCGAACCGTCTTCGGGCGTGGCGTTTTTGATGACCGGCACCGTGCGCAGGTAGGCAAAAATGGCGCGGGCTTCGTCGTCGGTTACCAGCGAGTATTTGGGCATGGGGTAGCGCAACACGCCGTTGGGAGACTTGCCGTACTTCATGGCCTGCGTAAACTGCTCCGCGGTCCAGTCACCGGTGCCGGTTTCCGGGTCGGCCGTGAGGTTGCGGCTGATGATGTCGTGGCCCTCGGCATCCTGCAGCACCGAGCCGCCGCCCATGTAGCCGAAGGACTTCTCGGGGTTCTTGCTATCGGTCTTGAGAATGTCGCCGGAGTGGCAGTCGTAGCACTTGTAGCGCGACGTGACGAGGTAATTGCCGAAGGCCACCGCATCGGCCGGGTTCGGCTGTAGAATGGGCTTGGCGGGCAACTCCGCGGGCTGGATGATGGTGTTAGCCAGTACGTTGCCAAAGAAGCTGGGCTCCTGCACGTGCGAGGTTTGCGACGCTGGCTGCACTTCGGCCTCGCCCGAGCGCAGGAAAGCCACAATGCTCAGCACGTCTTCGTCGGAGAGCCGCTCAAAGCTGGGCATTACCGAGCGGATGCGCCCGTCGGGGCCGATGCCCGTACGCAACAGCGTAACCACCTGCGCATCGGTCCAGCCGCCGATACCGTGGGCTTTGTCGCTGGTGATGTTGGCCGAGTAGAAGCGGCCAAACTGAGCCGGAATATCTTTCAGCTCTTGCCCGCTGAAGCGGCCGGTTTTCTTGTCGAAGTGGCAGGAAGCACAGATGCTCATGGCCAGCCGCCGGCCGTGTTCGATGCGGGCCGGCGTGTAAGCCACCGGCGCCAGCTTCAGCTTGGGCACATCGTAGCTCGGAATGCCCCGAACCTGCACAAACGTGGCGGCGCAGGCGCCCAAAAAAACGAGGCCGGCCACGAGCAGGCCAAGGACGCGCAATACTTTTTTCATAGCTCTTGAGAGAGTAAGCGGTAAGTGGAGCGGGAACAGGGGCAAAAGTACCGGCCTCGGAAATGCGTGTCAGTAGCATAAACATGTGAACTTCAGACCGCCCCGAGCGTACTCGAACCAGCGGCCGGCTTCGGCTGTTAAGCTAACCGGGACCATTCCCCTTCGTATCTGCCCCTTGATGAACCACGAATCTATCCGCACCCTCGGCCAACTGAAAGCCGCTGGGTATCAGCCGCGTTCGGTACGGCAAGAGCTCCGCGACAACCTAATCGACATCCTGCGCCGCCGCGAAAACGCCTTCCCCGGCATCCACGGCTACGAGGAGACGGTGATACCCGACCTGCAGCGTGCCATCCTGTCGATGCACCACATCAATTTGCTAGGCCTGCGCGGCCAGGCCAAGACGCGCATTGCCCGCCAGCTGGTGCAATTGCTCGACGAATACATTCCTGTGGTGGAAGGCTCGGAGCTGAACGACGACCCGCTGCAGCCGCTCTCGCGCTATGCGCGCGACATCGTGGCCGAGCGCGGCGACGATACGCCCATCGCCTGGCTGCACCGCGACGAGCGGTACACCGAGAAGCTGGCCACGCCCGATGTGTCGGTGGCCGACCTCATCGGCGACGCCGACCCCATTAAAGCTGCCACGCTCAAGCTGCCGTACTCCGATGAGCGCGTGATTCACTTTGGCCTGATTCCGCGCGCCCACCGCGGCATCTTCGTCATCAACGAACTGCCCGACTTACAGGCCCGGATTCAGGTGGCGCTGTTTAACATTTTGCAGGAAGGCGACATCCAGATTCGCGGTTTCAAGGTGCGCCTGCCGCTCGATCTGCAGTTTGTCTTCACCGCCAACCCCGAAGACTACACCAACCGCGGCTCCATCGTGACGCCGCTCAAGGACCGCATCGACGCGCAAATCATCACGCACTACCCCAAAACCATCGACATCGGCAAGCGCATTACCCAGCAGGAAGCGCGCCTGACCGACGCCCAGCGCCAACTGGTGACCGGCAACGAAGTGGTGCACGATTTGGTGGAGCAGGTGGCCATCGAGGCCCGCGCCTCTGAGTACGTCGACGCCAAGTCGGGCGTGTCGGCGCGCCTGACCATTTCGGCCTACGAGCAGGTTATTGCCGCGGCCGAGCGCCGGGCCTTGCTGAACGGCGAGACGCAAACCAACGTGCGCATCGGCGACTTTCTGGCTGCCGTGCCCGCCATTACGGGCAAGGTGGAGCTGGTGTACGAGGGCGAGCAGGAGGGAGCCGGCATTGTGGCCGAGAAGCTGATGGGCAAGGCCCTGCGCACCCAGTTTCTGCAGTACTTCCCCGACCCCGAGAAAAGCAAGAAGCAGAAGGACAAGCCCAACCCCTACAAGCCGGTGCAGGACTGGTTTGGCGGCCACACCGTGGATTTGCTCCACGATTCCTCCGACGCCGACTACCGCGCCCTGCTCGATGTGGTGCCCGGCCTGCGCGACTTGGCCAAAGACAGCGTGCCCGCCGAGCTGTTCAAGGACAACCCGTATTTCTGGATGGAGTTTGCCCTGCACGGCATGGCCGAGCTGAGCATGATTTCGCGCAACCGCCTCACGGCCGGCGCGCAGTTCAAAGACCTGCTCAGCTCCATGTTCACCATGCCCACCTTCGGGCAGGACGACGATGACGACGAGGACGAAGACTTCAACCGCAAGCGCCGCCGGCGGTAGGTTGTACTGCATTGCAACGCACAGGGCCTCCCGGCGCAAGCGGGGAGGCCCTGTGTTTTAAGAAGCTAGGTTCATCGAGGAAAGGCGGTGGTTCGGATAGTGAAGAAGCGGGCCGAGCGAAACCCCAAGCAACGAGGCCCAGAGCGTGCGTTGCTTTGCAGCAGTTCTGGTCGGGAAAGCCGGCCAAACAAACCCACACCTTCGTTTCTCCCACCTGCCATGACTGCCTCATTTGCCCGCCGCTTCGCCTGCCTGCTGCTCACCCTCGCGCTTGTTCTGCCCCTAGCTTCGTCGGCGCTGGCAGCCTCGTCGGGCAACGGATTGTTTGGGCGCAGCATGGCTAAGGCGGGCCGCCTGCACCGCCCTGTGTACAAGAAATACCAGCCCGGCTGCCGCTGGATTTTTCAAAAATAAACCCACCCAGGTCGCGCACTTTGCGGTGCGCAAATTCGGCCGCTACTCCGCCCCGCGGCCGGAGCTGCCTGCGGGCAGCAAGCAAAAGCCCCAACACCAAATTGGCGTTGGGGCTTTTCTATTGCAGATGAGCGAGGTTTATGCCTCGTTCACCACCACTTTGTTGATGGTGTCGTTGGGCTTGATCTGGTCAATCACGTCGAGTCCTTCTACCACTTTGCCGAACACGGTGTGCACGCGGTCGAGGTGGGCGGTGTTGTCGCGCGAGTGGCAGATGAAGAACTGCGAGCCGCCGGTGTTGCGGCCAGCATGGGCCATGCTCAGCACGCCGCGGTCGTGGTACTGGTTGCCGCCCGAGGTTTCGCAGTCAATTTTGTAGCCGGGGCCGCCGGTGCCGGGCGTGCCCTTGGCGCCGTCGCGGGTGTTGGGGCAACCGCCCTGAATCACGAAGTTGGGCAGTACGCGGTGAAATTTCAGGCCGTCGTAGTAGCCTTTCTGGGCCAGGTCGATAAAGTTCTTGACGGTGTTGGGTGCGTCATGGTCGAAGAACTCGACTTTCATGACGCCTTTGGCGGTGTGAATCTCAGCGGTTTTCATCGGGAAAAACAGAAAAAGTAGGAGGGAGCCGCCCACGGCAAATGGGCAGACGGCGGGGCAAAAGTAGGTTTTTGTGAACGGGAGCCAATCCGAAGGGTTTCGGCCTTGCGTATAGTCCTGCCGCTATGTAAACAATCCCGTCCACTGGGGACTTGTCCGTAGCAACAACCCACACCACATCTTTCCAACCTTTTCCATGAAGAAAGTCTTCACGACTGCCTCGTTGGCACTGCTGGCCGCCGCAACCCTCGGCCTGAGCAGCTGCGGCGACAACAAAACCACCGAAACCACTTCCACCACCGAAACCAGCACGGCAACCGAGTCGGCTCCCGTGGCCGATTCGGCTGCGGCCAGCAGCGCCACGGGTGGCGTAATGGTGGGCGGGGCCATGATGACGCCCGACAAGGACATCGTGGCCAACGCCCTCGGCTCGGCCGACCACACCACGCTGGTAGCCGCCGTGAAGGCCGCTGGCTTGGTGGAAACGCTGCAGGGCAAAGGGCCCTTCACCGTATTTGCCCCCACCAACGCCGCCTTCAATGCCCTGCCCGCTGGCACTGTCGATGGGCTGCTGAAGCCGGAAAATAAGGCCAAGCTGACCGGTGTGCTTACCTACCACGTAGTGCCCGGCGCCCTGCGCGCCGCCGACCTAAAAGACGGCCAGGAGCTGACCACCGTGCAAGGCGAAAAGCTGAAAGTGGGCATGGCCGATGGCAAAACGACCATTAACGGCGCCACCGTGGAAATTGCCGACGTGATTTCCAGCAACGGCGTGACCCACGTAATCAACCAGGTATTGCTGCCGAAGATGTAATCCGAGCAGCAACGACAAAAAAGCCCGGCTCCCAAGGCCGGGCTTTTTTGCTGCCCAAACGGCCAAACCTTCCGCGGCGTTCGTGCGTCCCTAGTTTTGCCCCACCAACTGCTACTTCGCCATGCGCTTCCGCTTTGCTTTTTTAGTGGCCCTTGTGCCGCTGCTCGCCGCCTGCAACTCCGAGCCCGCCGAAACCGACCCCACCGCCACCGAAGGCGCCTCCATTGCCGATTCCTTGGCCTACGACCCCAACGCCAGTACCGACTCGGCGCGGATGGGCAAGGCGGGCGGTGTGGCGGTGGGTGGCGTGGCCCTCACAGCCGATAAAACCCTGGCCCAGAACGTCGAGGCAACGCCTGCCTTTAGCCGGTTGGCGCAGGCCGCCAAGCAAACCGATTTGGCTGACCGGCTGGCTGGTGAAGGCCCTTACACCATTTTCGCACCCGACAATGCCGCCTTCAACAAGCTACCGTACGGCGCCATGGCTGGCCTGCTCAAGCCCGAAAGCAAAGACAAACTGCAAGGCCTCGTGGGCTACCACATCATTCTGAGCCGCCTGCTGGCCGTAGACCTGCGCGACGGGCAGGAACTGACCACGCTCAACGGCCAGAAAATCAAGATTGGGGTGAACGGCAGCAAGCTGACCGTGAACGGGGCCAATGTAACCACCCCCGACGTGGTGTCGAGCAACGGCATCATCCACGTCATCGACAAAGTGCTGCTGCCCCCGGCCGAATAAATAATAGCTGAAGCTGCAAAACGACAGGCCCGGATTGCGCAATCCGGGCCTGTCGTTTGTATAACCTTACCGCTCGATGCCCGCACCCTCGGACACCCGGCGTGCGAAAGACGTCCAGTCCTCGTCGTGGCGGCGGCGCAGCACGGTGGCGCTCAGGTGGTCGAGGATGATGTTGGCGAAGGGCATCGGCACTCCGTGGGTGCGGGCCTGGTCGAGCACCAGGTTAAGGTCTTTCTCCAGCAGTTGCGGCCCCGCACCCAGGGGCTTGTAATCCTCGGTGGCCACCATGCGCCCGTAGCTTTTGTAGATGGGCGTGTCGAACATGGTGCTGGTGAACATTTCGTAGACCTGCTGCCGGTTCAGGCCACTTTTTTCGGCCAACGTAAAGGCCTCGGCCATGGCTTCGATGGCGGCGCCCAGCATAAAATTGCCGCAGAGCTTCACCACGTTGGCTGCCCCCACGGCCTCGCCAAAATCGTGAATGCCCTGGCTGTACGTTTCCAGCAACGGCCGCACACGCTGCTTGGCTTCGGCGGGGCCCGACATGCACACCCACAGCTTGCCGGCCGCTGCGGCGTCGGGCTTGCCAAACACAGGCGCGGCTACCAGTTGCGCTCCGCGTTCGGAGTGGGCGCGGGCCAGGTCTTCGTTGGTGCCGGGCCCCACGGTGCTGCACGATACGTGCACCGCGTGGGCGGGCAGCGTGCTCAAGATGCCGTCGGGGCCAAAGGTTATTTCTTCCAGGGCCGGTGCGTCGGTAAGCATGGTAAACACCACGTGGGCGTCGCGGGCGGCCTCGGCGGGCGAGGAGGCTTCCTCGGCCCCCAGGTGATGCAGGGCTTCGGTTTTGCCGGAGGTGCGGTTGTACACGCACATTTGATGCCCCGCATTGAGCAGGTGAGTGGCCATGGCGGCACCCATGTGGCCGGTGCCCACAAAACCGATGCGAAGACGCGGTTGCTGTTCCATATTCGCCTGAAACGGATTCGGCGGGCGAGCGGTCAACTTGGTTCTAAAACCAAAGGCGCAGGTTGGGGCAGCAGCTTGGTTTAGCGGCGGTTGTCTTCGCCGGCCAGCATGCTCAGGTAGCTTTCGTAGCGGGGCAGGGCAATCTTGCCTTTCTCCACGGCCTCGTGAATGGCGCAGCCGGGCTCCTCCACGTGGCGGCAATTGTGGTAGCGGCATTGGTTGAGCCGCTCGCGCATTTCGGGGAAGAAGTGCGCCAGCTCCCCGGGCTTGATGTCGACCAGGGCCAGCTCCTTGATGCCGGGTGTGTCGATGAGGTAGGTGCCGGGGCGCACGTCCAGCATTTCGGCGAAAGTGGTGGTGTGCTTGCCCTTGTCGGAATACTCGCTGATATAGTCCGTGCGCAGGTCGAGGTCGGGCACCAGCGCGTTGATGAGCGTGCTTTTGCCCACGCCCGAGTGCCCCGAAAGCAGGGTGGTTTTGCCATCGAGCAGCGCGTCGATGGCGTCGAGGCCGGCGCCGGTTTCGGCCGAGCAGCGCAGCGTGGGGTAGCCGATGCGTTCGTACAGCTTCTGCACCTGCCCGAGGTAATCGAGCAGTTCCTCGTCGTAGAGGTCGATTTTGTTGAAGACCAGCGTGGCCGGAATGCTGTAGGCCTCGGCCGTCACCAGAAACCGGTCGATGAAGCCAAACGAGGTGGCCGGCGAGGCCAGCGTCACCACCAGCAGGGCCTGGTCGAGGTTGGCGGCCACAATGTGCGCGTGCTCGGTTTTGTGCACCGAGCGGCGGATGATGTAGTTGCGTCGCGGCTCAATGTGGTCGATAACACCGGCGCCCTCGGTTTGCTCTTCCACCGAAAACTCCACCACGTCGCCCACGGCCAGCGGGTTGCTCACCTTCAGCCCCTTGTGCTTGAATTTGCCGCGCAACCGGCAGCGGTGCAGCGCCAGCGTGCCATGCTCACGCACGATATACCACGAGCCCGTGGATTTGACGACGGTTCCGGTCATGAGGGAAAAGGGGTTGCGGATGGGGAGGTAACGCCAGTGGAAGTAGTGCCCGGAAGCCACGCGCGAATAGCGTGCAGGATGCGCTGGGTGGCCCCGGCCTGCTCGTGTACGTAGGTGCGGGCCCGGGTCCCAAGCTGCTGTCGTCTGGCGGGTTCGGCCAGCCACGTCGCCAGGTGCTGTTCAAGTTCCGTCGGGTCGTGCACTACCACGGCGCACCCGGAGGCCACCAGGTCGCGGGCCTCGCGGAACTTCTCGTAGCGGGGCCCAAACAGCAGCGGCAGCCCAAAGGCCGCGGCTTCCAGCGTGTTGTGCAGGCCCTTGCCAAAGGCCCCGCCGATGTAGCCCACGTCGCCCACGCGGTACAGCTCCCGCAGCAAACCAATGTTGTCGATGAGCAGCACGCGGGCTTGCGCCACCGTGGCGGGCGTGGCCTGCGAATAGCGCACTACCTGGCCTGGCAGCGCCTGCTCTACTTGCTGCAAATGCGGCTCGTTGATTTCGTGCGGCGCCACGATAAACCGCGCTTCGGTAGCCCAGCGGCGGAAGGCCGGCGCCAGCACTTCCACATCAGGCGGCCACACGCTGCCGGCCACCAGCACGGACGCGTTGTCGGCCACAAAAGCTTCTACCAACGGCAAGTGCTTGGCCGCGGTGGCGGCGGTATCCACCACGGTATCAAAACGGGTGTCGCCCACGGCCGAGGCGTGGGGAATGCCGGCGGTGCGCAGCAAGGCCACGGACGCTTCGTCTTGGGTAAAGATATGCGCGAACTGACCCAGAATGCGGCGAAAAAAACCGCCCCAGGGCTTGAAAAAAGCCTGTTGCGGCCGGAAAATAGCCGACACGCAAATGACCGGTACACCCTGGCGCTTGAGTTCGGCGAGGTGATGGTACCAGAACTCGTACTTCACGAACACGGCCAGCTCGGGCCGCACGGCGGCTACGAAAGCCCGGGCGTTGGCGGCCGTGTCGAGCGGCAGGTAGAACACGTAGTCGGCGCCCGGCCACTGGCGGCGCACCTCGTAGCCCGAGGGCGAGAAAAACGTGAGGACGATGCGGTGCTGCGGGTATTGCCGCCGGAACGCCTCCATCAGCGGCCGCCCTTGCTCAAACTCGCCCAACGACGCGCAGTGGAACCACACCCGCGGCGCGACATCGGCAGCCAGCTGCTGGCTGATGTGGGCCAGCAGGTTGCGGCGGCCGTCGGTCCAGAGCCGGGCTTTGGGCACAAACGGGGCTACCAGCCGCAGCAGCAAGCCGTAGAGGCGCAGGGCAAACGAATACAGAAAAACCAAGGGCGAACAAAGAAAAGCGGGTGGCAAAGGTACGCAGGCCAGCACGCTGCCGCATACCCATCAACGACAACGCCCCAGCCGATATGGCTGGGGCGTTGCGAATACAAGCCTAGAAAAGCGAAACGCTATTGCAGCGCGCCTTGCTTGCTGAGGTAGTTGGCTACGCCTTCGCGGGTGGCGTGCATAGCCTCTTTGCCTTCTTCCCAGTTGGCGGGGCATACTTCGCCGTTTTTCTCGAAGTACTGCAGCGCGTCCACCATGCGAATGGCTTCGTCGATGCTGCGGCCCAGCGGCCCGTCGTTCACCAACTGGTGGCGCACGATGCCGTCTTTGTCGATGAGGAACAAGCCGCGGTACGCCACGGGCGAACCAACGTAGGTCATCTGGCCTTCTTCGTTGTAGTCGTAGTGGCCGCCCAATACGTCGTAGTTCGAAGCAATGGTTTTGGTGGCGTCGGCTACCAGCGGGTAGGCTACGCCTTCGATGCCGCCCTTGTCGCGCGGGGTTTGCAGCCAGGCAAAGTGAGAGAAGTGCGTGTCGGTCGAGCAGCCGACCACGGCAACGCCTTTGGCCTCAAACTCGGCCAGACGGTCCTGGAAAGCAATAATTTCGGTGGGGCAAACGAACGTAAAGTCAGCCGGGTAGAAGTAGAAGATGACGTGCTTCTTGCCCAGGTAGCGGTCAAGCGAAAATTCCTCTTCGAATTCGCCGTCGATAACGGCGGTAGCTTTGAACGAAGGGGCGCGCTTGCCAACGAGAACTGCCATGGTATGTAGGTTGGGGGTGAAAAAAAGAAAGGTGGAAATGCGGAAGGAGAGGAGAATCGGCCCGAATGGCCATGTGTGGGTGGAGGCGCCGCAGCGTCGGGCAACGTCCCGAAAAAGCAGGGGTTACGACTCGGCCCGCACGCCGGTGATGTGCAGCGAAAAGGAGCGGGGCTGGAAGTTCTCGAAGCCGCGGGCCGCGAAAAATTCCTGCAGCAGCCGGTCGAGCTGCGGGTCGCAGTAATCGATGATTTCCTGCGTGTCCTGGCACACCAAGTGGTGGTGGTTGCTGCAGTCGGGGTCGTAGCGGCGGCGGGTGCCGTCGGCATCGGCCACGCGGCGCAGCAAGCCGGCCGCCACAAACGAATCCAAAGCCTTGTACACCGTGCCCAGCGACACCGTGGGGTGGGCCGGTCGCACCTGCCGGAACACCTGCTCAGCCGTGGGGTGGCCCGGCAGCGTCAGCAGGGCTTCCAGAATGGCCAGGCGCTGCTGGGTGGCGCGCAGGCCAGCAGCGGCCAGCCGCTCGCGTAGCTGCTCGGGTTCAGGTAAGGACGTGGAAACGGCGGGTAAGCTCACAGATAAGAATGATTCTCCGATGCAAAGGTAGCTGTTAAAGCTTTTCGCCAGGGAAAAGGTTTCGTTTCTGCGGGCCGTAGGCGCACCTAGCGGCCTTTGAACTCGGGCTTGCGCTTCTCCACAAAAGCCGCCATGCCTTCCTTCTGGTCTTCGGAGGCGAAGGTGAGGTAGAAGTTCTTCCGCTCGAAGTGCAGGCCTTCGTCGAGGTGCGTCTCGAAGGCTCGGTTCACCGATTCCTTGGCCAGCCGCGCCGCCACCGGCGACATTTCGGCAATGCTGGCGGCCAACCGGAACGCTTCTTCCAGGTACTGGCCCACCGGCACCACGCGGTTTACGAGGCCCGCGCGCTCGGCTTCGTGGGCCGAAATCGGGCGGCCCGTCAGCACCATTTCCATGGCGCGGGCCTTGCCCACGGCGCGCGTCAGGCGCTGCGTGCCGCCGGCGCCGGGCATCACCCCAATCTTGATTTCGGGCTGGCCAAACTGCGCCGTTTCCGAGGCCACAATCATGTCGCAGGTCATGCACAGCTCGCAGCCGCCGCCCAGCGCAAAGCCCGATACAGCGGCAATCAGCGGCTTTTTGGTCTTGCGAATCTGGTCCCACACCGAAAACTGATCAACTACCAGCATGTCGATGGCCGAGCGGCCGGCCATCTGTTTGATGTCGGCGCCGGCGGCAAAGGCGCGCTCGTTGCCAGTCAGCACAATCACGCGCACTTGGTCATTGTCATCTAGCTCTTTGAGCGCCGCAGCTACTTCCTGCATCAGCTGCAGGTTCAGCGCGTTCAGCTCTTTGGGGCGGTTCAGCTCAATGAGGGCGACTTGCGGGCGGGCGTCGGGGGTTACGCGAATGAATTCCATGAAGGGGAGGGGAAGAAAAGAAAAGGCAAAACCGGAGCTGTCCGGGCATTAGGCGGCTGGCGCCCGGCTCACAAACTGAAACGTCTGGCGGGTGCGCTGCTCCAGCAACAGCTCACGGCCGTGTGTCAGCTCGCCGATGGCTTCAGGCGTGTAGTTTTTGATGGTATACAGCTCCAGGCCGGTGTTGTAGTAGATGGTAAACTGTTCGCGCAATTGCTCCAGCAGCTTGCGCACGCGGTACTCGTGCCAGTCGGTGCACACCGAAAAGCTGATGGCCGAGTTCTGCATCAGGTTGATTTTGAGCCGTACCTGCGCCAGCGCCCCGAAAATTACCTCCAGGTTTTCCTCCGAAATGAACGTAAGGTCCTTCGACTCGAAGGAAATCAGGCACTGATCGGTCTTGCGGATGTAGGCCGGCACCAGCGGTGCGTGCTTGCAGTCGTGAATCTTGGTGCCCTCGGCCTCGGGGTCGACAAACGACTTGACAAACAGCGGAATGCCGCGCACGGCCAGCGGCTTGATGGTTTTCGGGTGAATCACCGAGGCCCCGTAGTACGCCATTTCGATGGTTTCCTGGTAGCTGATTTCGGGGTAGCGCACCGTGTTCGGGAAAATCTTGGGGTCGGCATTGAGCAGGCCCGCCACGTCCTTCCAGATCGTCACCGACTCGCCGCCGAGGCAGTAGGCCAGAATGGCGGCCGTGTAGTCGGAGCCTTCGCGGCCGAGCGTGGTGGTTTGGCCGCTGCTGGTGCCGCCCAAAAAGCCCTGCGTGAGCACCGGGCCGTGCGGCAGCATGGGCAGCACCTGGTCGCGCAGGTTCCGCTCGGTGGTGGGCCAGTCGACGCGCCCTTCGCGCCAGGTGTGGTCGGTACGAATGAGCGGGCGCACATCGAGCCACTGCGCGCCGGTGGCCGCGGCCACAATGCAGGTGGCCAGCAGCTCGCCGTAGCTCACAATCTGGTCGTACTGCCGGTCGTAGTCGCCTTTGGTTACGTTGCCGAGCCGGTCGCCCAGTTCTTGCAGCAGGGTGTAGAGCGCGCCGCATTCGACTTGGCCTGCGGCATTGCGCGGCGCCTCGGGCAGCAGCTCTTCGGCCACGCCCACGTGAAACTGCCGGAGCGCCTCCAGCGGCTGGGCGTAACATTGGCCCTCGTAGGCGAGCTGAAACAGGTGTTCGAGCGCGTTGGTGGTCTTGCCCATGGCCGATACCACCACCAGCAAAGGCTGGTTGGCGGACTGCCGCCGAAGGATACGGTGCAGGTTGCGAATGGCGGCGGCGTCTTTGACGGAGGCACCGCCGAATTTGTATACGCGAAGCGGAAGCGAAGGCAGCATGGGGTCAAAAGTAGAAAAACGGCCCGCAGATGCGCGCGAAAACCCGTAGTTTTGCCTATCCAGACATTGCCTTTTCCCCTTTCCTTACTGCTGATATGGACAATCACTCCGACCGCCTCGCGCTACCGGTAGGCACTACTCTCGACCGGTTTATCATGCGCAAGCAGGAAGATTTCCCGTACGCTACCGGCGAACTGTCGCAGCTGCTGCGCGACATTGCCCTGGCAGCTAAAATCGTGAACCGCGAAATCAACCGTTCGGGCCTCATCGACATCACCGGCGCCTACGGCCAGCAAAATGTGCAGGGCGAAGAACAGCAGAAGCTCGACGTCATTGCCAACATCCGCTTCATCCGCGCCTTGCGCAACGGCGGCGAAGTCTGCACGGTCATTTCCGAAGAGGAAGAGGACATGATTCAGACCGGCAAAACCCAGGGCAAATACGTGGTGGCCATCGACCCGCTGGACGGCTCGTCGAACATCGACGTAAACGTATCCATCGGCACCATCTTCTCCATCTACCGCCGCCAGTCGCCCATCGGGCAGGAGGGCACCATGGAGGACTGCCTGCAGAAAGGCGTGCACCAAGTGGCCGCGGGCTACGTGATTTACGGCTCCAGCACCATGCTCGTGTACACCACGGGCGCAGGCGTCAACGGCTTCACCTACGAAGCCTCGCTGGGCGAATTTTTCCTCTCGCACCCCAACATCACCACGCCCAAAACCGGCACCATCTACTCCATCAACGAGGGCAGCGCCAACACCTTCTCGGAGGGCGTGAAGCAGTACGTGCAACACTGCAAAGACCAGAATTTCTCGGCCCGCTACATCGGTTCGTTGGTGGCCGATTTCCACCGCAACCTCTTGAAAGGCGGCATTTACATTTACCCCGGCACGGCGAAAAATCCCAACGGCAAGCTGCGCCTGATGTACGAGTGCAACGCCCTCGCCTTTGTGGTAGAGCAAGCCGGCGGCAAAGCCAGCACGGGCCTCAAGCGCATCATGGAAGTCGAGCCGCATGACATGCACGAGCGGTGCCCGCTGTTCATCGGTTCCACCGAACTGGTGGAGAAAGTGGAAGACTTCATCCGCAAAACCGAAACCATCGACGCGGCCCAGGAGGCCTAGTCTCTTCAGACCTGCATTAAAAAAGCCCTGCCGACGTATCAGCAGGGCTTTTTTGTGCCCGGAAGCGGCTAAAGCCTACTCGCTTTTCTTGCGGCTGCGCTTGGGTTTGGTGTCGCCGGCTTCGGGGTTTTCCGAAGCATTGTCGGCGCCAGCCGTTTGGGCCGGTACGGCACCGGCCGTGCTCAGCGTGTCGGTGGTAGCGTCGGTTTCTTCGGCGTGCGCAGCGGCTTCGTCGCCAGCAGCAGCTTCGGCCGATTGGTATTCCAGGCGGTTGCTCACGGCTCCGTACCAAGTCACCAGCTTCTTAATGTCCGACATATACACGCGCTGCCGGTCGTATTCGGGCACTACCTCGCCCATAAACTTGCTCAGCGCCGCGTCGTCCGATTTGCTGGTCACCGGCAATTGCTTGCCGTACTTCTGGTACACGCGGTCAAACACCTCCGTCAGCGGTACGGTGTGGTCGGGGTCTTCCGTGTAGATGGAAATTTCGTGCAGCAGCGACACCTTGTTGCGGGCCGAAGCCACCGAGCGGCGGCTTTGCTCGTCGAGCGTTTCCACCAGCACACCGTTGTGTGCGGGGCGCACCAGGCGGTACAGGCCGCTCATGCCGCTGATGGCGGCAATTTCCCTCAGGTCGTAGGGCATAGGAGAAAAAAGTTGTGAAAGAAAGGCAGGACTACTGCGCAGTGTTGGCGCCGGCCGCTCCCAGTTTAAAGGAAACGGGCAAGCTGGTCAGAATGGGGTAATCGGGTTTCTTGAATTGCAGCAGCTTCACCACGCGTAGGGCTTCCTCGCCGCAGCCACCGCCAATGTTCTTCACCAGCTTCACGCCCGACATCGTGCCGTCGGGGTTCAGCGTGAAGCTCACGATACAGGTGCCTTGAATGCGGTTGCGGCGGGCCATCAACGGGTACTTCAGCTCTTTTTCGATGAAGGCGTACATGGCTTCCTGCCCGCCTTCGTAGTACTGCGCTACAGCAATGGTTTTGCCGATAGTGCCCGCACCGGCTTGGCCAGCACCAGTGCCGGCAACTGGCGTTTGGGCGTCGGCTGGCGTTACGTCGGGCGCTGGGGCACCCGCGGTTTCGGTCTTGGTTTTCACTTTCACTTTCTGCTGCGCCAAGGCCGGCGCGGCAGCAAAGGCTAGCAGGGCCAGGGCCAGCGTGAAGGTGGTTTTTTTCATGGGTGAAAGAGAAAAGAGGGGGGTGGAGAAATCAAGGAATGAGGAAGCCGAGAGCAGGCAATTACAGGGCCAATCTACGCATTCCCCTCCGCTTCCCGTAGCTGCTGATTCACTTCGTCGATGAAGCCGAGGACTTCCTCGCGCCCATCTCGGCCCACGGCCGAGGTAACGAAATGCCGCGGCAGCTCGTCCCAGGTTTCTCGCATCTTTTCCAGGAACGTGCGCACGTTCTGGGCCGTGCGTGAGCCCGACTGCTTGTCGGCCTTGGTGAAGACCAGTACAAAGGGCACGCTCATTTCGCCGAGCATCGTGATGAACTCAAGGTCAACCGCTTGCGGCGGTAGGCGCGAATCGATGAGCACAAAAACGCACGACAAATTGGTGCGTTTTTCCAAATATGCCCGAATCATTTTCGCCCAATTCGCGCGCGATTCTTTGCTCACGCGGGCATACCCATAGCCGGGTAAATCCACCAAATACCATTGCTCATTAATCAGAAAATGATTGATGAGTTGGGTTTTGCCCGGCAAGGAAGAGGTTTTGGCTAAACCCGACCTACCAGTCAGCATATTTATCAGCGAGGATTTTCCCACGTTGGAACGCCCAATGAAGGCGTATTCCGGCAAAGCAGGCTCGGGGCACAAAGCCACTTGGGTATTGCTGCAAATAAAACGGGCGTCGCGAATAACCATATGAAAGGGGCGAAAAAGCGAAATTGCAACCGGCAAAAGTAGGCACAAGCTCGATGACGAACGTGCGTAAGCCAAGGGAGTTCGTGTTATTTTTTTGCCGGTTTTCTTGCAGTTATAATACCGCTTCTATATTTGTGCGGCTCAACGTATCCCCATGCAGGTATTTTGCATCCGGCAATTTCTCTGCTTTTCGCGCCGAAGCACTGTAAAAATAGATTGCACCGGGCGAAGGTCGTATTATAAAATTTCTATCTTTGTCCGCCGCAATCTTCGTTTTTGGGGGTTTGCGCGCGGTTTTAGCCTGACTGCTGCAGTAGCCGACTGCAGTTCTTTTTGCTGAAATCAAACGCCGACAACTAACCTTGAGTCGGGTTTTGAGTATATAGGGACGCTTTTGCCTACCCCCGACTCTTCTTCCCAAGGAGTCTTCATCAAGCGAAACGCCACCACACTCCTTCTCGCAACTCCTTATTTCAAACTCCCCTTCAAATGGACAACTTCGTCAGAAGGTTACTACAGGCTTCTTGCGCAATGGCCCTGACCGCTGCCGTGGCTCAGCCTTCCATGGCGCAGAGCACCCGAAAGCAGCTCAAGACCGCCAACAAATTCTGGGAACAAGAGAACTACCGCGCGGCCATTCCATTCTACGAGCAGGTACTGGCCAAAGAGCCCAACAACGCCCAGGCGCTGTTTCGGGCAGGTATTTCCTACATGTCGTTTGATAAGGAAAAAGCCAGCGACTACATCTACAAAGCCCAGAAGCTCAAGCCGAAGGTTTCGAAAGATGTGGAATACTGGCTTGGTCGTGTCGACCACCTGAACTACAACTTCGACGAGGCCATCACGCACTTCCAGGCGTACAATGCCACGCTGAAGAAGAAAGACACGCGCCGCGCCGATTTGGCCCAGCTGATTCAGCACGCCAAAAACGCCAAAGTGCAGTTCAACTCGCCCAAGGACATCTTCGTGAAGAACCTGGGGCCCACCATCAACTCGGCTTACTCGGAGCACAGCCCCGTTATTTCGTCGGATGACAAGTTGCTGTTGTTTACCTCGCGTTCGGAGAACGTGACCGGGGCCAACGCCAGCGGCGACGACGCCAAGAAAGGCAAAGGCAACGTGGCTTCGGACGGCGAGTACTACGAAGACATCTTCGAGTCGAAGCGCATTAGCGAAGACGAATGGGAGAAACCCCGCTCGCTCTCGGGCGCGCTCAACGGCAAAGGCCACGATGCCTCCATTCAGGTGTTCGACAACGACACCAAGATGCTGATGTACCGCCAGGACGAAAATGGCGACATCTTCTACTCGGAAAAGAGCGGTGCCGACTGGACCGAGCCCAAGAAGCTGAACGGCAACATCAACTCCAAGCAATTTGAGTCGGACGCCTACATCACGCCCGACGGCCTGACCATTTACTTCTCGACCGGGAAGTACTCGGAGGACGGTCGTCTGGACATTTACTACGCGACCCGCCAGCCCGGCGGCGACTGGGGCCCAGCCAAGAGCATCGGCAACGCCATCAACACCAAGTACGACGACGACAGCCCGTACCTGAGCCGTGATGGTAAGACCCTGTACTTCTCGTCGCGCGGCCACAACACGATGGGCGGCTACGACATTTTCAAGTCGGTGTACGACTCGATTGGCAAGAAGTGGGGTGCCGTGGAAAACATGGGCTACCCCGTGAACACGCCCGACGACGATACCTACTACCGTCTGTCGCCCGATGGCTCGTACGCTTACCTATCGTCGTACCGCATTGGTGGCTATGGTGAAAAGGACATCTACACCATCAACTATATCAAGAACGTCACGGTGAAGGGCAAGGTCTTCTCGTCCCGCGACAGCACGACGGTCATTCCGGGTGTAGAACTGGTGTTCAACGGGCAGACGGCCGACAAAACGGCCATCAGCTTCCGCGACGTAACCAAGCCCGACTCAGGCAACTACGCCGTGAATGTGTTGTCGGGCCGTACCTACCAGGTGGCCTTGTCGAAAGACGGCAAGAACATCACGACCGAAGAGTTTGCGGTGCCCATCGTGACCGAGGATTCAGCCACGATTACCAAGAACTTCTACGTGCCGTACGTGGACACCACGAGCATTGCTGGTGCCGGTTTCAAGAAGATTTACTTCGACACCGACAAATACAACCTGCGTCCCGAGTCGGTACGTGAGTTGAACAACATTGCCAGCCTGCTGAAAGCCAACCCTGGCCTGAACATCTCGATTGAAGGCCACTGTGACTCGCGCAACACCGACGAGTACAATATGGTGCTTGGTCAGAACCGCGCCAACTCGGCTTACAACTACCTGAAGAAAAACGGCATCACCGAAACCCGTATGGTAACGGTAAGCTATGGCGAGCGTCGCCCGGCTGCCCCGAATGATTCGCCGGAGAACATGCAGCTTAACCGCCGCGTGGAATTCCAGCCGATTCTAAAGGAAGGCCAGACCTTGCAGGACGTTATGACGGCTCCCGGCGGCGGTGCTTCTACTACGCCGGCCACCGGCACCGGCACTACGACCGGCGCAACGGGTAGCGGTACCAGCACGCGCACTGCCGCGCCGCTGGCCCCTGGCAAAACCAAGATCAAAGCCGCTGACGGCACCAAGGTGAAAACCAAGGTGGACGAAGACAGCGACAAAGTGAAGGTGAAAACCGAAGCTCCGACCGGCGAAAAGAGCAAAACCACCACCAAGAATGGTGAGCTTGACTCAAAAGCCAAAGAAGCTACCGGCGACAAAACCAAGGTGAAAACCAAAAACGACTAGCGCCCATCAGCGCCTGGGTTTGCAAAACGGGTCGGACAGTGTCCGGCCCGTTTTTTTGTTTTAAGTAAGCTGTTCTCGTTGCAGCCTTGTAAACAAGTTCAGCTGCAATTAACCAGCTAGTTAGGGGCGTGTCTGGCCGAGGGCTATGTTGTTCGAGATGCCCGAAACGACGCATTTTCTAACAATATGGCGTGCGGCTCGTTCTATTTGGGCAATTTGCGGCTTCTTTCGCCGTTTGCTTGACCACTCATGAGCGTAGTTCCCTACAAAGACGACCCCACGGGCAAGAAGTCCCAGGTTGCCCACATGTTCAACAGCATTGCGGGCAAGTACGACTTCCTGAACCACTTCCTGAGCGCGGGAACCGATATTTACTGGCGCCGCAAGGCCGTGGGTGAACTGCGGCAACTGCGCCCGGCCCGCATTCTGGATATTGCCACCGGCACCGGCGACTTCGCCTTCGAAACCCTGCGTGTGGGGCCGGAGGTGCAAGTGACCGGCGTGGACATTTCGGAAGGCATGCTGGAAGTGGGGCGGCGCAAGGTGCGCGAGCGGGGCTTGGGCCACCGCATCGAGCTGCAACTGGGCGACTCGGAGAACCTGCCGTTTGACGACAATACGTTTGATGCGGTTACGGCCTCGTTTGGGGTACGTAACTTCGAGAACCTGCCACAGGGCTTAGCCGAAATGCGCCGCGTGCTGCGGCCGGGTGGCAAGCTGGTGATTCTCGAATTTTCGAAGCCGCGCACGTTTCCCTTCAAGCAGGCGTATAACTTTTACTTCCGGCACATTTTGCCGGTGTTTGGCAAACTGATTTCCAAGGACCAATCGGCCTACACGTACCTGCCCGAATCGGTGCAGGCGTTTCCGGACGGCCCCGCTTTTCTGGCCGTTCTTCAGCAGGTTGGTTTTACTTCCCCTCAATGGCAACCGCTCACGTTCGGCATCAGCTCCATCTACACCGCCACCAAATAGCCCGTGCCGCAGGCCTGGGGCTGCTGCTGCTCTTTCTGCTGCCTGGCGCGGCCTCGGCCCAAAAAGGCAGCCAAACCAAAGCCAACCGCGGCAAAGGCGGGCGGGTGAAGTCGGTGACGGTAAACAACCTGCCGGGCTACGACGACCGGTGGTTTCACCCGGGTATCTACATCTCGTTCTACGGGTCGCGCTACCGCCTCGAACACTCGCAAACCTACGTGAGCCGGCTCAACAGCGGCGCGCCGATTACGGCCAACGCGGTGGTTTCGCCGGGTTTCGGGGTGGGCTTCATCGGCGACGTGCGGTTGACGGATTACCTGAACCTGCGCTTCGCGCCGGGCGTGAACCCGCTCTATGAAAACAAGGTAGAGTTTAAAGGAAACAGCACTACTACCGACCCGATTGTGGATCAGGAAGTGAGTACCACGCAGGTGGTATTTCCGCTGCTGCTCAAGTACAAATCGGAACGGCGGCGCAACACGCGGATGTACATGATTGGGGGTGTAAAGCCCAGCATCAACATCGGCCAGCGCAAGCGCGACCCGGCCCGCAGCCTGCTGGAATTGGGTAGTTCGGATATGGCCATCGAATATGGGGTGGGGCTGGATTTGTTTTATCCGTTCTTCAAGTTCGCGCCCGAGCTGCGGTTTTCGCACGGCCTGACCAACCTCATTCAGCCCGGTACCGACCAATACACGCGCAGTTTTCAGCGCGTGCGCAGCAACTCGGTTACGCTGTATCTGAACATCGAATAAGGAGGCAGTTGGCTGGACAAGTAAATGGCTGCTAGTTTCAACGAAAAAACGAATGGTCGTTTACCCATCCAGCCATTTTACCATTCATTACCATGCGCATTGCATTCATCACCGGCGCTTCGTCGGGTATTGGCCGCGCCACGGCCGTGGCGCTGGCCCAGGCGGGGTTTAAGCTGGTAATCACCGGGCGCCGGCGCGAACGGCTCGAAGAGTTGGCCCGGCAGTTGGCAGGTACGCCGGCGCACATCCTCACCTTCGATGTGCGCGACCGGGCCGCCGTAGATGCCGCAGTAGCCAGCTTGCCCGAGGAATTTCGGGCCGTTAACGTGCTGGTGAACAACGCCGGCAACGCCCACGGCTTGGCGCCCATTCAGAGCGGCGACCCAGTGGACTGGGATGCCATGCTCGACAGCAACGTGCGCGGGTTACTGAACGTGACCCACGCGGTGCTGCCCGCCATGCAGGCCAAGCGCAACGGTTTCATCGTCAACATCGGCTCCATTGCCGGACACGAAGCCTACGCCAATGGCAACGTGTACTGCGCCTCTAAAGCCGCCGTGGCGTCGCTCAGCAAAGGCATGCGGCTGGATTTGATTTCTCTCGGCATTCGGGTGGCGGAGGTGAACCCCGGAGCGGTACAAACCGAGTTTTCGGAGGTGCGCTTCAAAGGCGACACCGCCCGCGCCGAGAGCGTGTACCAGGGGTTCGAGCCGCTAAAGCCCGAGGATGTGGCCGAGGTCATTCAGTTCATCGTGACGCGCCCGCCGCACGTAACCATTTCCGAAGTCACGATTCTGGCCGGGGCACAGGCCGCAGCTACCACCATCATCAAACAGCCCGCTTCGTAAGCGGGCTGTTTGCCTTTACACGGGGGCGTTTTGGGCACTCAACTGGCGAAGCACAGAGGCGTTTAACTCGTGCCCGCCCGCGAAACCAATGACCTGCGGGTGTGCTCCGTGCTGGCGTAGCAGTTGCACTTGTTCTGCCACGCGCGAAGCCGATACGTACGCGTCGGTGTCGCCGCAGACATAGGTGATTTTGGGCAGGGTTGTCAGCAAGTTCTGGACGGCGGCTGGGTCGACGTCTTCGGGAAACGAACTGGCCCACAGCACGAGGTGAGCTGGTCGAAATGCGCTTCGTAGCAGCCAACGGCTGAGGGTGGAAGCGCCCTGCGAGAAGCCCAGCAGGGTGACGGGAACCCCAGGCGGGCAGCAGGCCTGCAGCTGGCCCAGCAGCTGATCAAGGTAGCGGGCGTAGTCCTCAATTTCCGTGAGGCGGTCTTCGCGGGTCATCCAAGTCGCGCCCACGCGGCCGCTGGTGCCTTGCAGGTAAAACTTGGAGAGGCCCTCAGGGGCCACCACCACGGTGCCGGGTGCGTGCTCGACTACCGTGCGGAAATGCCGAATGAAATACGCGGCCAGCTGCCCGTAGCCGTGGCACACCACCCACAGCCGTTGGGCCGTGGCCAGGTCGCCAAGCTGATAATAGCGGGCCGTGCGGGGCACCACCAAGCGGTGTTCGTGCGCGTCCATCGGGCAGCGGCGGCTAAACTAGCTGCGGGCCGGCAGCACGTCGGCCATGAACTGGAAGGGCAGCAAGTCGGTGAGGCGACGGAAGCGCCAGATAGTACCGTCGGGGCCCGGCAGCAGCAGCGGAATGGGGTCGGCCTGGCGCTGCTCGAACTCGGCCATTACCTGCCGGCACGCGCCGCACGACGTAACGGCTACAAACTCGCCGCCCTGGGGCCGGGCGGCCACGGCCATGCACCGGATGGTGCGGCCGGGTTGGCTGGCCATGCCGAAGAGCACGGTGCGCTCGGCGCAAAGGCCCGAGGGGTACGCGGCGTTTTCCTGGTTGGCGTTGGAGGCGATGCTGTCGTCGTCGAGCAGCAGCGCGGCACCCACCTGAAAGTGGGAGTAGGGCGAGTACGACAGCGCGGTAGCGGCTTGGGCGGCCTGCCAGCAGCGGGCTTCGGCAGGGGATAGTTCCGCCTCGGTCAGCACGTCGGCAGTGATGGTCAGGTTCAGGGTTTGGGCCATCGAGGGCGCAAATTCAGCGGGGAAAGAAGAACATAAGCCGCCGCAAAGGCAGCCCCCGTTGGGCTACGGGGGACGAAAATAGTACATTTCGGGCGCAATTACACTGCCTGCCCTAGGTTGGTAGCATTGGCCTGACGTTCCAACTTCCAGCCCTGGGCTCTTCGCCCCGACCTTTTCCCCATGACCCGAATTCTGTTGCTCGGTGCCGGCCGCTCCGCTTCTTCCCTGATTCAGTACCTGCTGGGCTACGCCGCCGCCGAAGACTGGAACCTGACCATTGCCGATGTAAACCCCGCGCCGCTGACGGTGCTGCTGGCTCCACACGCTGAACGCGCCCAGGCCGTAGCTTTCGAAATCAGCCAACAGGAGCGCCTGAGTGAGCTGGTAGCGGCTCACGACATTGTTATTTCGATGCTGCCAGCCCTGTTTCACCCGGTGGTAGCCAAAGCCTGTCTGGCGCATGGCAAGCACTTAGCCACTGCCTCCTATGCCACCGACGAAATCCGCGCCTTCGACGCCGCGGCCCGCGCCGCCGGCCTCACCATCCTGATGGAATGTGGCCTCGACCCTGGCCTCGACCACATGTCGGCGCTGCCGGTGATTGAAGAAGTCCGGGCCGCGGGCGGGCAGCTCACGGCGTTCAAATCGTACTGCGGCGGGCTGATGGCGCCCGATTCGGAAGGCGACAACCCGTGGCGGTACAAGTTCACCTGGAACCCGCGCAACGTGGTGCTGGCGGGACAGGGCACGGCCAAGTACATCGAGCACGGCCACCCGCGCTTTATTCCCTACCAGCACCTGTTTCGCCGCGTCGACACGCTGACGGTGCCGGGCTACGGCGCGTTTGAAGGCTATGCCAACCGCGACTCGCTGAGCTACCGCCCGCTTTACGGCCTCGAAACCATTCCCACGATGCTGCGCGGCACCCTGCGGCGGCCCGGCTACTGCGGCGCCTGGGCCGCACTGGTTGGCCTGGGCCTCACCGACGACAGCTACCACCTCGGCAACGCAGCCGAGCAGCCCTGGACCGACGTGCTGGAATCGTTCCTGCCGCCCGCCGCGGCCAACCAAAGCATGCCGGAACGCACGGCCGCGCATCTGGGCCTGGCACCGGACAGCTCCGAAATGCAGCGGCTGGCGTGGCTGGGCTTGTTTGGTCTCGAGCCGGTAGGCCTGCCCGATGCCACGCCGGCGCAACTGCTGGAAAAGCTGCTGACCACCAAATGGCAGCTGCAACCCCACGACCACGACATGATTGTAATGCAGCATCTGTTCGACTATGAGCTGGCCGGCGTGCGGCACCGGCGCACGTCGTCGTTGGTCGTCATCGGCGACGATGCGGTGCACACGGCCATGGCCAAAACCGTGGGCCTGCCACTGGGCATGGCCGTGCGGCGATTGGCGCGCGGGCAGGTGGCGCACCGCGGCGTGGTCATTCCCACGCACGCCGATTTGTACGAGCCCATTCTGGCAGAGCTGGCCGCCGACTACGGCATCAGCTTCGTGGAAAGCGAGGAAACGCTCGGCTAGTTTGCCGCCAGCTGCCCCGAGGTCCTATGAAAGCCTACTTGCGAATGCGCGCCACGGTGCTGGGGCGGCAGTTGGCCGAGCTGGGCTGGCTGCGCCTCGCCTTGCTGGTGCCCATGCTGCTGGCTGCGGTAGGCAATGTGCTGGTGCGGCTAGCAAACCAGCCCGACGCGCATTGGGCCTTGCCGCTGCTGGTATTCGGCCTGGTATGGTCGGCGCACCGCCGGCGGGCCGACCTGGCTTTTCTGCCGGTGGCCGCGCCGCATTTCCGGCGGTGGCTGATGGGCGAATACGCGCTGCTGTCTTTGCCGGCAGCCGCGGTGCTACTGGCCTTTGGGCATTGGGACTCAGCAATGCTGGCGGTGGTACTTGCGCCCCTGGCAGCCTTGGCGAATGCCGCAACCAGCCGCGCCGCGCGGCAGCGAGGGCGCAGCGTGTTCCGAAGCGAGGCATTTGAATGGGTATGCGGCTTTCGGCAGACGGCGGGCTGGGGCGTGTGGGCAGGGCTGCTGGGCGTTTCGACCTGGCAACACCAGCAGCGCATGGTGCCCGCGCTGGCGGTGCTGGTCTGGACGCTGCTGATGGGGATGCTCTACGCCACGCCCGAGCCGGCCCACATGCTGTTGCTGGGCGGGCGTAGCGCCGCGCAGGTGTTGCGGCGCCGGCTGCTGCTGGCCCACGGCTACTACCTGCTGACGGTAGCGCCGCTGCTGGGGCTGATGGCCGGCGGGCAGGCGGGTTGGGCGGGGGCGCTGCTGTTTCTGGCTTGGGGCCTCGTGGTACTCACGATGCTGGTGCTGGCCAAATACGCGTTCTACCCGCAGGCTACGTTCAGCCGCCTTACCCAGGGCGGCGTGGTAGCCTTGGCACTGCTCACCGGTACCCAATCGGTGTACGGGGCACTGCTGCTGGCTTGCTTCGTCGGCTTGGTCTGGAAAAGCCGGCAGCAGCTTGCCACCTTCCGTTTCGACTAGCTGCATGATTCAAATCAACCATTTGCGCAAAGGATTCGGCACCCACGAAGTGCTGCGCGACGTGAGCCTGGTGCTGCGGCCCGGTAGCATCCACGGGCTGGTGGGCGCCAACGGCGCCGGCAAAACCACGCTCATCAACTGCCTCTACGGCCTGACCACCGACTACCGCGGCGAGGTACACGAAACCTCGGGCCTGCCCGTGCGTCCCAATACCGGTCTTTTGCCCTACGAGCCGTGGTTTTACCCCAAGCTCACCGGCCGCGAGTACGTGGAGTTCTGCCTGCAGGTCCGCCGCCAGCCACCTGCCAACCTCGACGCCTGGAACCAGCTGCTGGAACTGCCGCTCGATCAGTATGCCGAGGAGTACTCGGCCGGCATGAAGAAAAAGCTGGCCCTGCTGGCGTTGCTGGTGCAGAACTTCCGCTACCTCATCCTCGACGAACCGTTCAACGGCCTCGACCTGAGTGCCAATCTGTTGCTCAAGGAAATTCTACTGCGGCTGCGGGTGCAGGGCACCGGTATTCTGCTCACGTCGCACCTGCTGAGCGCCCTCACCGAAATAGCCGACGAGATAACCGTGCTCAGCGGCGGCACGGTGCAGCGCCATTACCAAGCCACCGAATTCGGCTCCCTCGCCGACGATTTGCTCGATACCCTGCACCAGCAAAAACTGATGCAACTGCGGGCGTTGCTGCCCTAGCGGCACCACCAACGGCATTTGCTACAGGGCCAGGTAAAATGCGCTCATCAGCTGCTGGAAATCAGCCGAATAGGCATCGGAAGCGGCTGCGTGCAATGCCAGCTCCGTTTCGAGAACCGGCTGTGGCTGCCGGCTAAAAGTGGTGATGTGGCGCAACGCCTTGCTACCGGGCCGGTGGCGCACCACGCGCCGAACGGTAGGGTAGAGGCCGGCCCGACTGGCGTCGCGTTCGAAATGCTGCATTTCGGGCGGAGGCAGCAGCACGGTTAACTGGCCGTTGGCATCCAGAAAGTCGGCGGCGAAACGAGCCAGTTCTGCAAACGTCAGCGTGTCGGTGGCGGTGTGGCGGGCGGTGGTGCGCTGGGCGTCGGGAGAGCGGAGCGACTGGCGGAAAAAGGGCGGGTTGCAGAGGATGTGGTCGAAGGGTGCGGGCTGGGTGGCCGCAAAGCCGGCTAGGCTTTGGGCGTGCACATGCACCCGCGCGGCCCAGGGGCTGGCCGCGGCGTTGCGGGCGGCCTGCGCGGCGGCGGCCGGGGCTAGCTCCACGGCGTCGATGCGGGCCGTGGTATTGCGCTGAGCGGCCATGAGGGCCAGCAAGCCGGTGCCGGTGCCCACGTCGAGGATGCGTGTGGCACGGCCTACCTCGGCCACGGCGCCCAGCACGCAGGCGTCGGTGCACACCTTCATGGCGCACTGGTCCTGCTCGATGCGGAAGTGCTTGAACTGGAAGTAGGAGTTGGCCACGGCGTAAGGGCGCGTTGCACGCGCCCGGTACATTGAACGAGGTTGTATGAGGTGCTGAATTCGGCGCTACAGTAACGCCCGCTGCGCCTCAATCCGCTCGTACCCTTCGTCGATGAGCAAGGGGCCGCGCAGGGCGCTGCGCACGGCCAGCTGGTCGCACCGCTCGTTTTCGGCGTGGCCCGCGTGGCCTTTGATCCACTTAAACTGCACAATGCGCTGCCGGTACACTTTCAGGAAGCGGCGCCACAAATCTTCGTTGGCTTTCTTGCCGAAGTCGGCCTTTTTTTCCCAGCCAAACACCCACTTTTTGTCCACCGATTCCACTACGTACTTCGAGTCGGAGACGACCGTGATGGGAATATCGGGCCGTGTGACGGCCTCCAGGCCCACGATGACGGCCAGCAGCTCCATGCGGTTGTTGGTGGTCAGCCGGAAGCCCTGGGTGAGTTCTTTCTCGTGGGGGCCGTAGCGCAAAATGGTGCCGTAGCCGCCCGGCCCGGGGTTGCCGCGCGAAGAGCCGTCGGTGAAGAGGTAAATCAAAATGAATGTGACGAATGTGAAAATGTGCGTGAAGTGAAAATACACGGATGGAGAAAGGCATTTCTCACACCCAGCCACATTTTCACATTCCGCACATTCAATTAAAAGTTCTGCTTGAAGAGCTTGATGGCAATGGCGAGCAGAATCACGCCGAACACACGGCGCAGGATGTCTTCGCCGGCTTTGCCGAGTTTGCGCTCAATCCAGGCGCTGCTTTTCAGCACCAGGTACACGAACACGAGGTTGACCACGATGCCCACCAGCACGTTGGGTAGCGAAAACACCGCCCTGAGCGAAATCAGCGTCGTCATGGTGCCCGCGCCGACGATGAGCGGAAAAGCCAGCGGCACGACGGCGCCGGAGCCCGAAGCCAGCGGGTTGTGGCGGAAAATCTCCACGCCCAGCACCATTTCCAGCGCAATGAAGAAAATGATGAGCGAGCCGGCCAGGGCAAACGAGGCTAGGTCGACTCCAAACAAGGCCAGAATGCTCTGCCCCAGAAACAGGAAGGCCACCATCAGCACGCCCGCTACCACCGTGGCCACTTCGGCGTTGATGGTACCCTCGCGCTGCCGAATCTGAATGATGATGGGGATGGACCCCAGGATGTCGATGATGGCAAACAGCGTGAGCGTCACCGACGAAATTTGCTTCAGCGAAAACGTGGCTGCGAGGTCGGGCATAGGGCAGAGGCGGGGACGGGGCGCTATTCGGCCGTGAAAAACTGCATCAGCTGGTCGTAGGCTACGTCGGGCAGGGCGGGGAAGTTGGCAATGCGGATGGTGGTTTTGGCCCAGGGGCCGTAGCCGCCGCCCAGCGTGAGGCCCACGGCCGCCGCGCGCCGTTTCACCTCCTCGATGCGGGCGGGCTGGCCCTGCAAACCGATAACGGTAGTGGAACGGGTTTCGGGGTTTTGCACCAAGGGCGTGAACGGGCTGTGTTCCTCGAAAAACTGGTACAGCTTGGCGGCCCGCTCGCGCAGGTGCTGGTCGATGGCCTTGATGGGGGCGCGGTCGAGCAGCACGCGGCAGAGCAGGTAAATGGCCAGCACGTTGGGTGTGTGCGTGGTTTGGTGGTTGAGCATCTTCTCGTGCATGGCCAGCAGCGAGTTGTAGTGCGCCCGGTCGTTGATTTCCTTGGCCCGCGCAATGGCCCGCGGCGAGCAGATGAGCAGCCCCAGCCCGGCCGGCATGCCAAAGCACTTTTGCACCGAGGCAAACCACACATCGGCCTTGATGTGCTTGAGTTGAATGCCACCGAGCGACGAGGTGACGTCGACGGCCAGCAGGGCACCGGTTTGCTGGCAGCGGTTGTAGATGTTGAGCACGGCTCCGTCGCGCAGCTGGGTGGCGGTGCTGGTTTCGTTCTGGGTGATGCATACCACGTCGGCGTCGTCGGGAATCAGCGCGGGGTCGGGCACCTCGTCGAGGCCGAACTGGTGGCCGGTGCTGGCGGGGTGCACGGCCTGGGCATAGTCGAGCCACTTTTCGCCGAACGAGCCGTTGTGCAGGTGGAAGCTGCGCTGCTTGGTCAGGCTCTGCGCCAGCACTTCCCAGCACTCGGTGGCCGAAGAGGTAAAGAAGATGAAGTAGTCCTGCGGAATGTTGAGGCGGGCTTTCAGCTCGCCCACGGTCTGGCGCACCAAGGCCGTAAACCGGTCGCCGCGGTGCGGGGCCGAGAGCCAGCCTTCGTCGTAGGCAGCGGCCAAGTACTGGCGAACGGAGGGATAAACCTGTGAAGGACCGGGAATGAAGGTATACATGGGCAGAAAAGTCTGGAGGAAGGGCCGGCCGGGCCAGCCGCGGCAAAGGTAGACGGCAGATGGGCTACGATGCTTGCCGATGTGCCGGAAACCAAACGACCAACTGCGCCTGTCATTGCGGGCAACGCGCAGCAACGACAGGCGCAGACGACTTGCCAGCAGCTAACCTCAAACCTTGAACCCCACGCGCTTCGGTTTCAGCGACTGGAAATACTGCAGAGCCAGCCGGTAGCTTTCGAGCTTGAAGCCGGCAATGGAACCCACGCAGGCGCGGCCGATGAGGCTGACTTTGCGAAAGTCTTCGCGGGCGGCAATGTTGGAGAGGTGCACTTCCACCACCGGCGCGGCAATGGCGGCCACGGCATCGGCCAGGGCCACGCTGGTGTGGGTGTAGCCGCCCGCATTCAGCACCACACCGGCGTAGGTGTAGCCCACCTCGTGCAGTTTGTCGATCAGCTCGCCCTCGTGGTTGCTTTGGAAATATTCCAGCGTGAGGTCGGGGAAGGTTTCGCGCAGCTCGGGCAGAAACTCTTCGAAGGAGCGGGTGCCGTAGAGGGCGGGTTCGCGGCGGCCGAGCAGGTTCAGGTTCGGACCGTTGAGAATCAGGATTTGCATGGGGCGAAGATGCGCGGTATCACCTAAAGATGTGACGCGCCGTGGCCAAAGTGTGGCTAACTTGCACCTTCATGAACCTCCCCTCTGCCCACCCGCTGCGCCGCGCCGCCGCGCTGTCTTTGCTGCTGACGCTGGCTGTGGCCGGTAGCGGCTGCAAGAAAGTAATCGACGAAATCAAGCCCAAGCTGCCCGAGGCTACCCAGGACGGCAAGCAAACCTACGGCTGTATGCTCGATGGCAAGCTGTGGCTCCCCGCTTCCGACCACACGCTCCTGCCGCCCCTGGATGCCGACCTGACTTCCGGTGGTTTCACCCTGACTGCCTCCGATGACCACAACGACGCGCCGGGTTGGGAAGAATTTACGCTGACGTTGAACACGACCACGTTTGCGCCCGGCACCTACACGCTCAACAACGGCTTTGCGGCTAGCTACTGGTCGCGCGGCAACGACCTGAGCAACATGGAAAGCTTCATGGCCGGCTCGGGCAACCAAGGCACGCTCACCATCACCAAAGTAGAGCCGCGCACCACCACAACCACCGTGCTGGGCAACACCGTCACGTCGCGGTTCACAGTGGTGTCGGGCACGTTTGAGTTTACGGCCACCGGCACCGGCGGCAAAACCATCACGGTGAAAGACGGCCGCTTCGACGTGAAGGCCTATTAGGGGCGCTGGCCCGCCGCTGCGTAGCTTTGCGGGCGTATGGCGTTGCACTGGCATGTGGTTCTGAAACAGTTTGAAGGCTACCTGCGGCTCGAAAAGTCGCTGTCGGGGCATTCTATTGAGGCCTACGTGCGCGACGTGGACAAGCTGCGCCAGTTTCTGGAAATCAACAAGCTGCCTGCCGGGCCGGAAAAAGTCACCACGCGCCTGATTCGCGACTTTCTGGCCTGGCTGGGCGAGTTGGGTTTGTCGGCTGTGTCGCAGGCGCGCACGTTGTCGGGGCTGCGTGCTTTCTACAAGTTTCTGCTCATCGAAGACCTGGCCGTGCAGGACCCCACCGACACGGTGGAGTCGCCGAAGTTGGGGCGCAAACTGCCCGACACGCTCAGCTACGAAGAAGTGGAGTCGTTGCTGAGTGCCATCGACATGAGCACGCCCGAAGGCACCCGCAACCGCGCCATGCTGGAGGTGCTGTATTCCTCGGGCCTGCGCGTGTCGGAACTCATTGGGCTGCGCCTCTCCAACCTCTACCCCGACGAAGGCTTCGTGCGGGTGCTGGGCAAGGGCTCGAAGGAGCGCCTCGTGCCCATCGGCCGCGACGCGCTCAAGCACGTGGCCATATACCTGAGCGCCATTCGTTGCCACCTCGACGTGCAGAAAGGCTCCGAGGACATTGTGTTTCTGAACCGCCGCGGCGGCGCTTTGTCGCGCGTGATGGTGTTCAACATCATCAAGGACACCGCTGCCAAAGCCGGAGTGCGCAAAACCATCAGCCCGCACACGTTCCGCCATTCCTTCGCCACGCACCTCATCGAAGGCGGCGCCGACCTGCGCGCCGTGCAGGAAATGCTGGGCCACGAAAGCATCACGACCACCGAAATCTACACCCACCTCGACCGCGACTACCTGCGGCAGGTCATTACGGCGTTTCACCCGCGCAGCTAAGCGGATTTCCACGCCGGGCTATCAACTTATTGGCGTCGGTACTATATTTTAGTAGAGCTATGCTGCGCCGTCCGCAGCTGGCGCCAGGGTAGGTGAGGCAACGCCCGCGCCGCCTGTTTGGTCACGAGGTCGACTCGGGGAGCGGCTTCGGGGCATGCGCTTCGGTTCCACTTTTTCCTTTCCGCTATGCGTACCGTTCGACTGCTGCTTGTTTTTGTGCTGACCGTGCTCTTGCTGCCCGCCAGCTACGCCCAGAAATCCAAGGCCAAACCCAAGACCACCACCCTGAAAGCCGGCACGCTGGTGGTGCTCGAAACCGCCAACCCCTTGTCGTCGAAAGATGCGCAGGTGGGCCAGAGCGTGTCGTTGCGCGTGAAGTACGACGTGGTGATTGGCGGGCGCACCGTGGTAAAAGCCGGCTCGGCGGGCAGTGCGCAGGTGGTGAGTGCCGAGCAGCGCAAGGGCATGGGCAAAGAGGGCAGCCTCTCCATTCGGCCCACCGTGGTGCAGGCCGTCGACGGGCAGATGATTCCGCTGACTGGCACCGGTGTGGGGCAAAGCGGCGACGACGCCAAGGGCGGCGCCATTGCGCTGGCCGTGGTGGTCAGCCCGCTGTTTCTGCTCAAGAAAGGCAAAGACGCGGTCATTCCGGCCGGCTACGAAATGCAGGCAACCGTGGCCTCGGAAACCATTATCGAATAGGCGGCTGCGTTTACCTGCATTCATCAGAAAGTCAAAAGCCCGGTCCTGCAGGCCGGGCTTTTTTATGCGTATCCGAATGCGTTTTAGACTCAATTAAGCCAGTCGGTGCGGGGTTTTTTCGGCCGCGTAGCAGCGGAGCAGCCAGTCCTGCGCTGCGGTCAGGTCGTCGAAAATCTGCAGCTCGAACTGCGTGCCGAAGGGGCGGCGCGCGGCTACGTCGAGGGAGGCGGCAAAGCCATCGGGTGGGGTGACGTGGGCCACGTAGCGCAAGCCCAGCTCCGCGGCTTGCGGCGCCCAAATCTGCTCCAGCCAGGCTGTCGAGTCGAACCAGGGCCCGGCAATACGGCTGTTGTCGTTGAGCAGGCCGGGGCAGTGGCGTTGGCGCAGCTCCGTGAGGTAGGCCTCGGCGCCCCGCTCGGCGTCGGGCGTGGGCACGTAGCCCTGCCACGTGGCATAGAGCCACTGGTTGGCCGCATCAAACTGAATGGAGCAGTACAGGTGCTCGTCGTCGTTGTACAGATCGTGCAGGCGCATGGCGGGCAGGCAAGAAGCTAAGGGAAACCAGCGGCATTGTTTATTCGCGGCGGGTGGCAAAAAGGTTGGCGGCGGCCCCGACCTTTGCGGCGCATGTCCGTTTTCATTTCCATTCTGCGCCGCCCGTGGCTGCTGGCGGGGCTGGCGTTGCTGCTGCTGTGGCTGCCCTGCGTGCTGCGCGGGCCCGACAGCTACGTGCTCATCGACGATAACCTCGACGCCGAACTGCACGTGCCCTATTTGCTGCACCGCTTCGGGGTGGTATTCGACTACCGCCCCGAAACCGTGGTGCCCGCCATCATGAACGGGCTGCCGCGCGTGGCCCTGCGCCCCGGCCTCAACCTGACTGTGGCCCTGTTTGGCCTGCTCGACCCGCTGCCCGCGTACTGGACCAATCAGCTGCTGGTGCGGCTGGCGGCATTGGCAGGCATGTACTTATTGCTGCGCCGCTACGCTTGGCCCGAACCCGCCAACCGCGGGCTGGCGGCGGCTACCGCGCTGGCCTGGGCCGCCTTGCCAAACTATACCATCTACGGCGTTTCGGCCTTGGGCACACCCTGGCCGCTGTGGGCCGTGCTGAACCTGCGCGCCGGCCGGGCCCGGTGGAGCAGCTGGCTGGTGCTGGTGTTGTTTCCACTGTGGTCAAATATGGTGCTGGCCGGGGCATTCATCGGGGCCGGCCTGGGGGTGGGGCTGCTCGTTGATGCTTTTCGGTTTCGGCAATTCCGCTGGGAAGCGTGGCTGGGCCTGGCGTTGCTTGTTCTGAGCTATGCGGTGGTGGAGTGGCCCTTGCTGCACTCGGTCCTGGTGCAGCCCGCATTTGTGCCTCACCGCGTTGCGTTTCGACCAGCCGATTTGTCGCCAGCGGGCTTCGTGGCAGGACTGCGCAGCACGGTGCAGTTTTTCGCGTTCGGCCAATACCACGCCAGCCGGTTTTTTCGCGGCGTCATTCTGCTGACGGTGGCGCTGGCAACGGCGGAACAGTGGCGGCAAGGCGGGCTGAAGCGGGCAGGAAAGCAGCTGCGGCCGGTGCTGTGGCTGCTGCTGGGGTTGCTGCTGCTGGCCAGCTTCTGCGGTTTCTATCCGCAACTGCTGGCGCCGGTGCAGCGCGTCGCGCCGGGCGCTGGGGCATTCAACCTCACGCGGTTTCACTTTCTCTCGCCCATGCTCTGGTTTGCGGTGCTGGTGCTGGCGTTGCAGCAACTGTCGTCGGCTAAGATGCGGCTGGGCCTGGTGGGTTTGCAGCTGGTGGTGGGCCTCGTCAGCAACCCCGAGTGGGTCAACAACGCGCGCCTCTGGCTGGGCCGCCCAGCGGCGCACGAGCCCACCTGGCGGCAGTACGTGGCGCCCGCGTTGTTCCACCGCATCCGGCTGGATCTGGAGCAGCGCACCGGGCAGCCGGCGGCCGCGTGGCGCGTGGCTTGCTTAGGCTTCGCGCCGGCCGTGGCCCAGCTCAACGACTTCTACACCCTCGATAGCTACCAGAACAACTACCCGCTGCCCTACAAGCGCTGGTTTCGGCCGCTGATAGCCGGTGAGCTGGCCAAGAGCCCCGAACTGCGCCGCTACTTCGACAGCTGGGGCAACCGCTGCTACCTGTTCTCGGCCGAGCTGGGCCGCAACTTCCGCGTGGGCCGCGCGCAGCAGGCCGTGGTGCAGGAGTACCGGTTCGATGCGGCCGCGTTCCGGCAGCTGGGCGGGCGGTTTGTGTTGTCGGCGGCGCGGCTGGCGCGGCCCGAGCATGCCGGCTTGCACCTGCTGCGGCAGTACGACGATGCATCGGCCTACTGGCGGGTGTATCTTTATGAAGCGAAGCCGTAACGGCGCGGCTGGGGCAGGAGCGAGAATGCGTGAATAAACTTTCCGCGCTGCCTCTGGTCCCGTAGCGCCTGTTCACTCGCCCGAAACCCCTAATTTTGGCTCTTTGGCGCGTCAAATGGCAAAAAATACATTCAAACCGGCGAATGGCTCCGTCTCCCGAGCCACCAACGAAGCCCGCCCCGTGCGCAACCAGCCCAAGGCCGAGGTTGCTCCCGAGCCCGTGCGGGAGAGTCGCCGCAATGCGCCGCCGGCTCCCAAAGCCCCCAAACCGCCGCGGCAGCCGCTCAAGCTGCCCAATTTCGGCGGCATGTTCAGCTTTCTGCACGACCGGCGGTTTCAGCTGTTCGCAGGCTTCTTCTTCCTACTGACTTCCCTGTTTCTCACCATTGCCTTCTTCTCGTTCCTGTTCACCGGCCACGCCGACCAAAGCGTCGTCGAAGGCCTGGGCAACACGCCGGTGAAGGAAGCCGGGCAGGAATCGGGCAACTGGCTGGGCCTCACCGGCGCCTGGATGGCGCAGCTGCTCATCTACGAAGGCTTCGGCTTGGGCGCGTTTGCGCTGATTCCGGTGGCGTTTGCCCTCGGCTACAAAATCGTGTTCCGCCGCCTCGACCTCTCTCTGAGCTACGTGCTGGCCTTGTGCCTGTTTGCCATGCTCTGGGTGAGCTTGCTGCTGGGCTACTTGGTGCTGAGCGTGCAAACGCCCACCGACGACCCGCGCACGGCCCACAGCCTAGACTTTCTGAGCGGGCAGGTGGGCTACGAAGCCGCCTTATGGCTCGACAGCCTGCTGGGCTGGGGCACGGTGCTGCTGCTGGCGTTCCTGCTGATTTCCTTCGTGGTGGCCTTTTTCAACGTTACCACCATCAACCTGCCGCGCCGCACCAGCCTGGCCGGGTTGGGAGAAGACGACGAGCCGATTCGCCAACCCGATACGTACGACCGCACCGGCCTCGGGGGCGTGAATCACGGCGCCAACCCCACGGCCTCGCTCGATGGGGACGCAGAGGAGGACGAGCCGATGGGCATGCAGCTGCGCTACACCGGTCCGGTGGCCGAAGTGGCCCCGCCAGCCCCGGTGAAACCCACCGCAACCGAACCCGCTAAACCGCGCCCCAGCGTACCGTTTACGCTCGACGACGACAGCACCGAAACTGACCTCGACCTGCGCCCTGCAGCTTCCGCGGTATCGGCCGCAGGAGCTGCTTCGCTGGCGTTGGGCGGTGCGTCGGGAGCGGCTACCACGGCTGCCAGCACAGCCCTTACGGGGGCGGTGGCTGCCGCAGCGGCCGGTCCCAGTTTCTCTATTGAAGCGCCGGTTGCCGAAGCGCCGGCGGCGCGCGTGCCCACGCCGCTGTCGATGGCCGATTTGGCCGATGACGACGCGCCGCTGCCCAAGCCGGTAGCCAAAGGCCCGGCCTTCGAAGTCGAAATGCCGGAGCCCGAGCTGGAAATCGAAACCGACACGGACGAGCTGGACCCCAACGCCGGCGCCGACGTGGCCGCGGTGGTGGAAGAAGACGAGGACGCTATGCCCAGTGTCAACTACGACCCCACGCTGGATTTGCCGCGCTACCAATACCCCACGCTGGAGCTACTCAACGACTACGGCCAGGCCAAGGCGCAGGTGAGCAAGGAAGAGCTGGAAGCCAACAAAGACCGCATTGTGGAGACGCTGGGCCACTACGGCATCAACATCGCCTCCATCAAAGCCACCATCGGACCCACCGTCACGCTCTACGAAATCGTGCCCGACGCCGGGGTGCGCATCTCCAAGATTAAGAGCCTCGAAGACGACATTGCCCTGAGCCTCGCGGCCCTCGGCATTCGCATCATCGCGCCCATTCCGGGCAAGGGAACCATCGGTATTGAGGTGCCGAACACCAAGAAGGAAATGGTGAGCATCCGCTCGGTTTTCGCCACCGAGAAGTTCGCCAAAACCGAAATGAGCTTGCCGATTGCCTTCGGCCGCACCATCACCAACGAAGTGTTTGTGGCCGACCTGGCCAAGATGCCGCACTTGCTGATGGCCGGTGCCACCGGTCAAGGTAAGTCAGTGGGCCTGAACGTGATTCTGGCCTCGCTGCTCTACAAGCGCCATCCGTCGCAGCTCAAGTTTGTGCTCGTCGACCCCAAAAAGGTGGAACTGAGCATCTTCAACAAGATTGAACGGCACTTCCTGGCCAAGCTGCCCGATACCGAGGAAGCCATCATCACCGACACCAAGAAGGTGGTGAACACGCTCAACTCGCTGTGCATGGAAATGGACCGCCGCTACGACCTGCTGAAGGACGCCGGCTGCCGCAACCTGAGCGAGTACAACCGCAAGTTCACCGAGCGCCGCCTCAACCCCAAGAAGGGCCACCGCTACATGCCCTTCATTGTGCTGGTGATTGACGAGCTGGCCGACCTGATGATGACCGCCGGTAAGGAGGTGGAAACGCCCATTGCCCGCCTCGCGCAGCTGGCCCGGGCCATTGGCATTCACCTGATTGTGGCCACCCAGCGCCCGTCGGTAAACGTAATTACCGGTATCATCAAGGCCAACTTCCCTTGCCGCATCAGCTTCAAGGTGACGAGCAAAATCGACTCGCGCACCATCCTCGATACCGGTGGCGCCGACCAGCTCGTCGGACAAGGTGACATGCTGTTCTCGGCGGGTTCCGACCTGATTCGCGTGCAGTGCGCCTTCATCGACACGCCCGAAGTAGACCGCCTCTGCGACTTTGTGGGCGAGCAGCAAGGCTACTCCGATGCCTACATGCTGCCGGAAGTGGTGGGCGAAAGCGGCAGCGGCAACGGTGGCGGCGACGATTTCGACCCCACCGACCGCGACTCCATGTTTGAGGAAGCCGCCCGCGTGATTGTGTTGCACCAGCAGGGCAGCACCTCGCTTATTCAGCGCAAACTCAAGCTCGGCTACAACCGCGCCGGACGATTAATCGACCAATTGGAACACGCAGGCATCGTTGGACCGTTTGAAGGCAGCAAGGCGCGCGAAGTTTTAATTCCGGACGAATACGCTTTGGAACAGTTGTTGAATAACCTGCCGAAGTAGTTCTCAGTATGGGATACTGCCAGCAGGTGCAACGGCTGCTTTAAACCACTTCCGGCTTCTGCCGTCCATTCCGCGCTCTGGCCCCCGTCCACTCTTTTCTCTCCATGAAAAAATTATTCGCCCTGCTTGCCCTGAGTGCCACCCTCGCGCACGCCGCCCCCGCGCAGCAGGACCCCAAAGCCGCCAAAATTCTTGACCAGATGAGTGCGAAGTACCAGGCCATGAAGGCCTTTAAGGCTTCGTTTACCCAGACGCTGGAAAACCAGACGGCCAAGGTGAAGGAAAACATCAGCGGCGACATCATCGTGAGCGGGCCCAAGTTTCGCCTGAAGCTCAACGGCCAGGAAGTCATCAACAACGGCCAGACGATGTGGACCTACATGAAGTCGGAAAACGAGGTCAATATCTCGGATTACGACCCCGATGACCAGGAAATTTCGCCTTCGCAGATCTATACGCTCTACAAGAAGGGCTACAAATATGCCTACGCCGGCGAATCGAAGGAAGGTGGCGTAGCCTGCGACGTGATTGAGTTGTCGCCGGAAGACCATAACAACCAGGTGTACAAAGTGCGGCTGAACGTGAGCAAGGCCGATAAGTCGGTGAAAAGCTGGAAGATGTTCAAGAAGAACGGCAACCGCTACACCTTCGCTATCAAGAAATTCGAGCCCAACGTGCCCGTCGATGCCAACACGTTCAACTTCGACAAAGCGAAGTACAAAGGCGTGAAGGTGATTGACCTGCGCTAGGTTTCAATTACAGTTATCGTCGGCCCGCTTCTGCGCTTAGCAGGGGCGGGCCGGCTTGTTTTAAAGCTGGAACGTGGTGGATTGCCGCAGTTTCGCAGCAAATACTGCCGCGAAACCCTATTTTGCTGCACGTATGGCGTTCGATGCCTCGTGGATTTATGCAGGAAGATTTTCTCCATTACGTCTGGCAGCATCAGTATTTCGATAAAACGCAGTTGCGCACCGAGCAGGGCGACGACGTGGTGGTGCTGCGTCCCGGATTTCGCAACGCCGATGCCGGCCCCGATTTCCTGAACGCCCGCCTCGTGCTGGGCGACGTGGAATGGAACGGCGCGGTAGAAATTCACTTGTTCGCTTCCGACTGGCACCGCCACCAGCACCAAACCGATAAGAAATACGACCAGGTGGTACTGCACGTGGTGCTGACGGCCGACCAGCCCGTGCACCGCACCGACGGTACCGAAGTGCCCGTGCTGGCCTTGGCGCCGCGCCTGGCGCCTACTTTGCTGGCGGCCTACGAAGCCCTGCTGACTGCGCCGGCGCCTGATTTGCTGCCCTGTGCCGCTGCCTTGCCCACCGTGCCCGAACTGACGCGCCTGATGATGGTGGAGCGGGTGCTGCTGGAGCGCGTGGCCGACAAAGCCGAGCAAGTACAGGACCTGCATGCCCAGACCGGCCACGATTGGGAAATGACGGCTTGGTTGGTGCTGGCTGCGGGCTTTGGCTTCAAGAAAAACACCGAAGCCCTGACGCAGCTGGCGCAGGCCCTGCCGCTGCCCGTGCTGCGCCGCCACCGCCACGGCCTGCGCCAAACCGAGGCACTGCTGTTCGGGCAAGCCGGCCTGCTGCCGCCCGCCGCCGAAGCCCCCGATGCCTACTGTGCCGAGCTGCGGCGAGAGTACGATTTTCTGGCCCATAAATACCAGCTGATGGATTCGGCCCTGCCGGCACATACGTGGAATTTTCTGCGCCTGCGGCCGGCTAATTTTCCCACGGTGCGGCTGGCGCAGCTGGCGGCCGTGCTGCACGCGCAGTCCCGCCTGTTTCAGCCCTTGCTGGATGCGCCCACGGTTGCCACGCTGGAAAAGCTGCTGTTAGTGCCCGTGAGTGAGTATTGGCGCCGCCACTACCGGCCCGGTGTGCCGGCGGCCGGCGCGGTGCCCGCGCTGGGCCGCAGCAGTGCCCACCTGCTCATCAGCAACGTGGTGGTGCCGCTGCGGGTAGCCCACGCCCGCTCGCTCGACAATCAAGCCGCCGTGGAAGCTGCCGTGGACTTGCTGGCGCAACTGCCGCGCGAGCAAAACAGCGTGCTGGCGCCCTACGAGGCCCTGCAGTTTCGCCACCGCACCGCCGCCGACTCGCAAGGGCTGCTGGCCCTGCACCGGGGCTATTGCCAGCCACGCCGCTGCCTGCACTGCGCCATCGGTAGCCGTATTCTGCAACGTAATGTGCCCACTGCCCGGTGAAACTGCTGCTGATTTTTGCGGGCAACGGCTTGGTGCTGCTGGGGCTGTGGCGTTGGCTCCGGGCCCAGCGGCAATTACCCAGTCTGGGGCATTTTGTGGTGCCCGCGTTGGGGCTGCGGCTCTTGTCAGGTAGTATCTCGGCGGCCGTGCCCAGCGCCGATGCGGTTTTTTTTCAGCTTTGGGCCCGCCGGTTTACGCAGCAGCTTTGGGCCGAGCCGAGGGCATGGCTGCGCATGCTCACGCAGGATGAATTTCATTATGCGGGGCAGAGCCTGGTTTACCACGGCCACTCCAATACCCTGTTTCTCATCAAGCTGCTCTCGGCTCTAAACGTGGTAACGGGCGGCTCGCTCTGGCTGAATGCGCTTTACTTTTCTGTAGCCAGTTTTATCGGCTGCTGGTATTTGGTGCGGGTACTAAGCCGGTTGTTTCCGGGCACCCGCGGCGCGGCCATAGTGGGCTTGCTGCTGTGGCCGTCGGCGCTGTACTGGACCACGGGCATCACCAAGGAAAGCCTGCTGCTGGCCAGTGGCGCGGGGTTGCTGGCGGTGGCGCTACGGTTGCTGTACGGGGGGGCGTCGCGCCGAGCGGGGCTGCTGGTAATGGGGGGCTTGCTACTGGCAGTCCTGCAGTTTAAGATGCGCTTCTTCTTCGGCGGTGTGCTGTTGGCGGGTTTGGCCGGGCTGGTAGCGGTGCGCGTGCTCGAATTGCTGGGACTCATGCGCCGCCGCTGGCAACAGACCCTTGTGTTTGCCGCGGTTATCGGGAGCGGGTTGTGGCTGGCCAGTGAAGTCAGTCCCGTTTTCCGGTTCAATAAGTTTGCCAGCCAACTCACCCGCACCTACGCTGGCCTGCGCGAGAAGTCGTACGGCCGTCCATACATCGACCTACCCCACCTGGCACCCACGGCCGAGAGCATGGCCGGCTACGTGCCCAAGGCCGTAGCCAGTGCCTTGTTCCGCCCGTTCATCTGGGAAGGCGACTCACTGTTCTACGGCATATCGGCATTCGAAAACCTGCTGCTCCTGATCATCATGGGCGTGGCGTTGCTCGATGTGATGCGCCGCCGCCAGGGCCCGTTGCCGTTTGCGCTGCTGCTGATGCTCCTGACGTATTGCCTGGCGCTGGCGGCCTTGCTGGGGCTGAGTACGCCCAACCTGGGCACGCTGAGCCGCTACCGCGCCTCGTGGCTCCCGCTGCTGGTGTATGTGCTGCTAAGTCAGCCCACGGTTTCTGACTGGCTGCGGCGCCTGCGGCTCTTCGGCATCCGCTGAAGGGCTGCGGTTGGCTTGGGGCGTGGCGCGGCGTATCTTTGCGGCTTGCTACGGGCGGTTTGGCCCGGGCTTTTGCTATCTGCATGGAAAATCCGGTCATCATTCTGGGCGCCAAGGCGCTCGGTTCCGCCGCCCTCGACGCTTTCACCAGCAACGACGTGGTGGTCTACTGCCTGCTCGACGACGACGCCAAACTCAAAGACACCGAACTCTACGACGTGCCCATCATGGGCGCTACCGACGACGAGCAGTACCTGAACCTGCTGGGCAAGAAGTGCGAGGTGTTTGTGGCCGCCGACGACACCGCCAGCCGCCGCTCGCTCACCAACATGCTGCGCGAGCAGTACGAGCAAGTGCCCGTCAACGCCATCCACCGCGCCGCCAGCGTGTCGGAGCACGCGTGGCTGGGGCACGGCAACCTGGTGTCGGCGGGGGCCGTGGTAGCGGCCGGGGCCAAGCTGGCCAACGGCTGCATCCTGGGTGCCCGGGCCGTGGTCGACAGCAAAGCCGAGCTGGCCGATTTCGTGAACGTGGGTGCCGGGGCCGTCGTCAACAGCGACGTGACGGTGGGCGAGCAGGCTTTCATCGGTTCGGGCGCTGTGCTAGTGGCCGGCGTGAAAATCGGCGCCAAAGCCCGCATCGGCGCTGGTTCTGTAGTCGTGGCCGATGTGCCGGCCGGCCAAACCGTGTTCGGCAACCCCGCCACCAAAGTCTAGAGCTTAGATGGTAGAGTTCAGAACGAAGAAGGCGACTCCGACCTTTCATTGGCGCAGCTAAGTTCTACGTTCTCAAATCTCATTTCTCTACAATGGATTACCGCGTTTTACTTTACTATTGCTACACGCCCATCGAGGACGTCGACGCGTTTCGCGACGAGCACCACCGCCTGTGCCTGCGCCTCGATTTGCGCGGCCGCATCATCGTGGCCGGCGAGGGGCTGAACGGCACCGTGTCGGGCACCGTGGCCAACTGCGAAGCGTACATGCAGGCGGTGAAGGCCGACCCGCGCTTTGCGGCGCTGGAGTTTAAGGTAGATGAGGCGCCGGCCCACACGTTTCAGAAGCTGCACGTGCGCGTGAAGCCCGAAATCGTGCACGCCGATTTGCCCCACATCAAGCCCTACGAGCGCACCGGCACGCACCTCTCGCCAGAGGAGTTCCGCGCCCTGAAAGACCGCGACGACGTGGTGGTGGTGGACGTGCGCTCCGACTACGAGTACAACCTCGGCCGCTTCAAAAACGCAGTGACGCTCGACATTGAGAATTTCCGCGAGTTTCCCGACCGCGTGGAGCGCCTGCGCGAGTTTCAGGACAAGAAAATCCTGACGTACTGCACCGGCGGCATCAAGTGCGAAAAGGCCTCGGCGTTTCTGCTGGAGCAGGGCTTCGAAAACGTGTACCAGCTGCACGGCGGCATCATCAAGTACGGTCTGGAAGCCGGCGGCGAGGATTTTGAGGGCAAATGCTACGTGTTCGACGGCCGCGTGGCCGTGGACGTCAACACCGTAAACCCCTCGGTCATTGCCACCTGCACCGGCTGCGGCCGCCCCGACGAGCGGATGGTGAACTGCGCCAACCCGCACTGCAACGCCCACGTGGTGATGTGCGAAACCTGCGCCGAAGCGCGGCAGGGCGCCTGCTCCGACGCCTGCCAGCAGCACCCCGACAAACGCCCCTACGACGGCACTGGCACCTACCCCAAGCAGAGCAACCACTACAACCCCGAGCAGGGCCTGTACTCGTACCGGGCTCCGGGCAAGTAGCCTATCGGCATAATTTCCCTTGGAACGCCGGCCGGAAAACCAGGCCGGCGTTTCTTTTCAATGGCTTACGGGGCTGCGCTTTCCTGGGGTAGGGCCAGCCGTAGCACATTTGTGCGGCATAACGCGTAATTCGTAACGCAATACCTCGTCACTCCAAACACCTTTCCCCATGGCCATTGCCAACTCCGAGCTGATTCTGAACGCCGATGGTAGCATTTACCACCTGAACCTGCTGCCCGACCACATTTCCGATACCATCATCACCGTCGGCGACCCCGACCGCGTGGCGCAGGTGAGCCGGCATTTCGATTCCATCGAAACCGAAATCAGCAAGCGCGAATTTGTGACGCACGTGGGCTACTACCGCGGCAAACGCCTGACGGTCGTTTCTACCGGCATCGGTACCGATAACCTCGACATCGTGCTCAACGAGCTGGACGCACTGGTAAACATCGACTTCGTCACGCGCCAGCCGCTACCCATCGAAGAGCACATCAAGCTGCGCATCATTCGCATCGGCACCAGCGGCACCATGCAGCCCGATATTCCGGTCGGCTCGCACCTGGTGTCGGAGCACGCCATTGGGCTGGAGTCGCTGATGCAGTTTTACCCGCTGGTGGAAACCGGGGCCGAAGTGGAGTTTGCCACCGCCGTGCAGCAAGCCGTGGGCCTCGACTACCGCCCGTACTGCGTGCTCGGCTCCGATTTGCTGCGCGAGCAGCTGGGCGTGGGCATGATTTCGGGCAACACCGTGACGTGCCCCGGCTTCTACGGTCCGCAGGGCCGCTCCCTGCGCCTCGCGCTGCGCTACCCCGACTTGCTGGAGCGCCTGCGCAGCGTGCAGTACTCGAATGCCGAAGGCACGTTCCGCCTCACCAACTTCGAGATGGAAACGGCCGGCTACTACGCCCTGGGCCGCATGTTGGGCCACGAAGTGGTGTCGCTGAACGCCATAGTGGCCAACCGTGCTACCGGCGAGTTTGCCGAGCGCCCCGACCAAGTGGTAAACGATTTGATTGCCAAAACCCTAGAACGCCTGTAGCCACGGATTCGGGCGGATTACGGATGGATGTCACGGATTTTGTGGAAGGCACATCGGAAGTTTCTATCCAAAGCAAGAGCCACCCGTTTGGGGTGGCTCTTGCTTTTAATGCCTATTGGAAAAGCAGAGTTGAATCGTCCCCTAGATCTGTGACATCCGTCCGTAATTCGTCCGAATCCGTGGTCAGATGATGCCGCCGCCAATGAACAACCGCAAGCAGGCAATGAGAATAGCCACGCCATTGAGAATCAGGCCGGTTCTGCGTTTGCCAAACGCCCCGATGATTAGCCCAATGACAGCCAGAATCAGGATAAACCAATTGGCCCAGCCCAGCAGCGGAAACAAAGCTAGCACGGCCAGCAGGAGCACCACAATGCCCCAAAGCGTGGAAATGATGTTCATGAGGAAAGTGTCAAACGACTAGACAAAGCAGAAAATTTTCGCCAAAAAAGTAGCGAAAACACGCTAACCCAGGCCGCAAGGCAGCGGCCCCCACGCCGGATGAGACGCGGGGGCCGAACAGCTTAGTAGAAGTCGAAGCCGAGTACGGCCCGCAGCGGAATGCTGACGCCGGCCTTGAGCGTGAGGTACTCTTCGTGCACGGCCCACACGGTGGTCTGCACCCGCTTGGCGGTGCCGTCGGCGGTGCGGAAATAGATGTCGAGCTTTCCGTGGTAGTTGTTGCCCAGGGCACACGCCCGCTCCGCGTCGTGGCGCCGGGCAATGCGCTCGGCCGGGGTGGGCAGCACGTCTTCGGAAGAGAAACGCAGCGTCGGAATGGATTCTTTCTCGACGGTTTCGGCAGGTTCGGTGGCGACTTGCATAAGGCTTGAAAAGTCGGTGAGTTCAGGAGGTAGAACAAACAACCGTGCCAAAAAGTATGCCCCTGGGTGAAGCCCCAATGAAGGTTTTACCCCGGAAAAGCGCGGCCTGATTAAGTTACGCTAAAGCCGTCAAAAAGGCCATCGTATCCACACCGTCAGCGTAGTCGCCCACGCTGGGCTGTTGGGCCTTGCCGGCCGGCACGCTGCCCGCCAGCCAGCCATTTACCGACACCACGCACTGGGTTTGCGGGGCCACTTCGGCCAGCTGCTGCTCCAGGTCGGCCGCGTCGGCGTATTCGCTGTAGTGCAGCACCGAAATAGGGGAGACGAGCTGCATGCTTTCGGTCAGCAGCAGAAAACCCGAATCAAAGTGCGGAACGCGGTTGACCAGCAGCAGGCTTTTCTGGTAGTCGTAGTTGTTGTTGTAGCGGTGGTGGTCGAGCACGTGCGCCCAGGGCTGCAGCGAATCGAGCAGCGGCGTGAAATCGTAGCCGGCCGGCACCAGCAGCTTCGACACGTTGCGGCAGCCTAAACCGTAGTATTGGAAGATATCGGCCCCGAACGCCGCCAGGTCTTCGCGCGGCTCCAGGCCGGCCAGCACGCCCAGGCTGGAGCGGTTGCGCCGAATCAGGTGGGGCTTTTTGCTGAAGTAGTATTCGAAGTAGCGGGCGGTATTGTCGGAGCCGGTGGCAATGAAGGCGTCGGCCTCGCGCAACAGCTCCACAAACTGCAGCCGATTGGCAAAGCGCGGCTCGATGCGCAACAGCTCATCGGCCACCCAGCGCAGCAGAATGTTGTCGTCGGCCGAGAGCTTGGCCAGCAGCGTGTGGCCGCTCAGCAGCACGCACAGCAGGTCGTGAAAGCCCACCATGGGAATATTGCCGGCCATGACGACGCCCACGCGGCGCGGCGCCGCGGCGGGCTCGGCAGGGTAGTGGGCGGCCCAGCGGGTGAGCGTGTCTTCTTCGAGCAGATGCGCTACGCCGGCCACAGCGCTACGCACGTTGGGCAGGTCGAACCAGGCGTTGTGGTTGCGGGCGCGGGCCGCCAGAGCGTGCAGTTCGTCGTCGGAAAGGGTGCGCAGGCGCTGGCCCAGGCGCACAAAGGCGGCGAGGCGTTCGGGATGGGTCATGGGGAAAATAAGCCGTAAGCGGGGCCGAAAGTTCGTAAGAAACCGGCGGCGGTGCTACTTTTGCCCGATTGCGCGCCAACTTGCCGGGCGCTAGCGCTGTTGATGGTACAAATCCTGCGCCCGCCCGGCTGCGTATCAGCAGCATCTCCCTCCACTTACCAACGACCCCACGGCTATGGCCATCATGATAACCGACGAGTGCATCAACTGCGGTGCCTGCGAACCGGAATGCCCCAACAACGCCATTTACGAAGGCGGCGCCAACTGGCGCTGGGCCGACGGCACGACGCTCAAAGGCACGATTGAGGTCGATGGCGGCAAGCAGGTGGACGCTACCAGCCCACAAGTGCCGGTGTCGGACGAGTATTACTACATCGTGTCGGACAAGTGCACCGAGTGCGTGGGTTTCCACGAAGAGCCCCAGTGCGCCGCCGTGTGCCCCGTCGACTGCTGCGTAGACGACCCCGACTACCGCGAAACCCAGGAGCGCCTGCTCCAGAAGAAAGACTGGCTGCACATCGCCTAGGACCACGGATTCTTGCGGATTCCGCGGACGATGATTCAAGCAAAAAGCCACTCCGCAGGGAGTGGCTTTTTGCTTTCGGGAAAGAAGACTTCCTGAGCTGCGGATCGGACACTGAACCGTCCACAAAATCCGCGAGAATCCGTGGTTCAGGTGCCGCAGTTGAAGTATTTGTCGTAGGCCGATTCGGGCAGCAGGCGCATTTTGCTGGCAATTTTGATGGGCCAGCGCAGCAGCCGAATCAGCGTGTAGTTATTGGGGTAGTCGCGGAAGGTTTTCACCGGCGCAGCCACAATCTGCTCGAACTCCTCGCGCGTGAGGCCCAGGCGCTTGATGCACAGGTTGATGACTTTCTCGTCTTCGATGGCGTTAACGTGGCGGCACTTTTCCAGCGCTTCGTCGCGCGTCATCTGGCCCGAGCGCACCAAGGCCGAGTAGTTGAACAGGCGCCGGTCGATGTTGAACTTGGTGCGGTTCAGGTAGTAGATAACGCTCTGGTAGAGGTCGTCGAAGTAGTGCGCGCCGGGGTTCACCCAATCCAGCTCGCGCTCCAGCAACTCGTCCACCGTCACGCGCACGTAGGGCAGGTGGTAGAGCAGCGTAACGGTGCGAATGCCGCGCACGATGGTGTAGTAGAACATTTCCTTCAGGTCGAGGTGGAAGCCCGGGTCGGTGGGGCTCCACCGGCGCAGCGGCACTGTGCCAAACTGCCGGTGCACGGCCTTCAGGTACTTGCCGTCGAGGAAATTCCAGGAAAGCGGCGCAATGCCCTCGGTGCGGAACGACTGCCCGATAACGATGCGCTGCACGCCTTCCTTGGCCGCCACCCCGTACAGGGCCGTGGCAATGCCCACGTCCGTGCCTTCTTCGATGTCGGGCGTCGACGCTTTCAGGAAGGCAATCTTGAGGTCTTTCGATTCGCGCCAGTCGGAAGTGATGGTGCGCAGCTCCACGCCCAGCTTGCGGCAGGTTTTCACCATGTTTTCGCCGGCCACAGGGTTGCCGAAACCGTCGTTGAAATGCACGGCCAGGGGGCGCAAACCCAGCTTCACCACGCAGTACCAGAGCGTGTAGCTGCTGTCGCGGCCGCCGCTCACGCCCAGCACGCAGTCGTATTTTTTGCCGCGGCCGAGGCGTTTCATGTCGGCCACGGCGCTCTGCACGTATTTCTCACCGGCTTCGCCCAGCGGGTTGTCGCGGTCGAGCTTGTCGTGCAGGGCGCAGAAGTTGCATTCGCCCCGCGCATCGAAGTGGATGCCCGGCACGGTGGTATCCATGATGCAGCGCGTGCACTGTTGTCCAGCAGGCTGCTGGGGAGCAACCAAAACGGTCGGCGTAGGAGTGGGCGCGGTCAAGGAGGTAGGTGTTTGAACTAAAGTTTGGGGCATAGGCGGCTGCGCGGAACTGGGCAAGCGGGGCGGATAAGGTTAAGCGGGCAGGTGGTCGAACTGGTAGCCCTTGCGCACGAGCATTTCCCCGATTTGGGTGCCTTGCTCGGGGCGGCGCGGGCGGGGCAAATCGGCCACAATCAATTCGCCGGCAAATTCATTGAAGGTGCCCTGGGCTTTGATGCCGTCGGCGGCCACGGCCAGGGAGCAGCCCACGCTTTTTTTGCCCTCGTAGGGCCCGCCCACAATGTAGCCGACGGAAGTGGTGCTGACGACGACGACGTTGTAGAGCTTGGCCAGAATGCTGAACGGCTTCACCCACTTTTCGCGGTAGGGGTCGTCTTCTTCGGTGAGCGAGTAATCAACCGTCCACGAGGCCGGCGCCAGAATAAACTCGGCGCCCATGCGGGCCAGCGTATGGCCAATGCTCAGGCCGTCGATGTAGTTGTCGGCGCACACGTTCACGCCGATTTTGCCAAGCGGGGTGTCTACCACGTTCAGCGTCTGGCCCACGCTGTAGAACGGCTGCTCCACGGTGAGCAGGTTGATCTTGTGGTATTTGACCAGAATTTCGCCCTGCGGGTTGATGAGCAGCGCGGCGTTGTAGATGCGGCCGTCGGCGGCTTTTTCGGTGAGGCCGGCGCATACGTAGATGTTGTTGCGGCGGGCTTCCTGGCAGAGGCGGTCGGAGTAAAGGCCGGGAATGGGCTGGGCTTCGGTGAGGGCGCTGGGGTGCGTCCAGGCAAAGTCGAGGGTTTCGGGCAGCAACACCAGGTCGCACTGCTGCTCGGCGGCTTCGGCAATCATGCGGGCCGCGCGGTCGAGGTTGCGCGCCGGCTCGCCACCTTCCACCAGCAGCTGGCCCATGCCCACCCGCAGCGTGCCGTGGGTGAGCGGGGCGGGCGAATCGGACTGGGGAGAGGCAGACGGGTGCGGTGGCGCAACCGCGGCATCGGTCTTTTTCCGACGGGTAAACAGATTCATGGGGAAACTACGGCGTCTGCAGACGGAAGCGGAAAAGGGGCAACGCGAATTTTAAAATTAATCAGGAACCTGATTAAACCCTTGCGCCTTGCCTTTGTCGGGTCTCAAAATTAACGGTATTCTACGCCAAAAGCGGAATTTTCTATTCCAACAACGCCTCATCCGATGGGAATGAGCGAAACTTCCGCTGCCGCCCCGAAATGCCTACTTTTGCGGCTTCCCAATCAGAATTAGCGCCGCCCTATGGAGCCTATTGCCAAAACCTACCAGCCCGCCGAGGTCGAAGAAAAGTGGTACCAACGCTGGCAGGAGCAAGGCTTTTTTCAGTCGAAGCCCAACCCGCGCAAGCCCGCCTACTCGGTGGTGATTCCGCCGCCCAACGTGACGGGCGTGCTGCACATGGGCCACATGCTCAACAACACCATTCAGGACGTGCTGGTGCGCCGGGCCCGTATGCTGGGCAAGGAAGCCTGCTGGGTGCCCGGCACCGACCACGCTTCCATTGCCACCGAGGCCAAGGTGGTGCAGATGCTCAAGGAGCGCGGCATTGCCAAAACCGACCTCACCCGCGAGGAATTCCTGAAGTACGCCTGGGAGTGGAAGGAGAAGTACGGCGGCATCATCCTGGAGCAGCTCAAGAAGCTTGGCGCCTCGTGTGACTGGTCGCGCACGCGCTTCACCATGGAGCCCGACCTGACCGAAGCCGTGCTGCGCGTGTTCGTCGACCTCTACCAGAAGGGGCTGATTTACCGCGGCGTGCGCATGGTCAACTGGGACCCGCAGGGCCTCACCGCCATCAGCGACGAGGAAGTGGTGTCGAAGGAAAGCCAGCTGAAGATGTTCTACCTGCGCTACCCCGTGGTGGGTGCGGAGGGCGAATTCCTGACCGTGGCTACCTCCCGCCCCGAAACCATCATGGCCGACGTGGCCGTGTGCGTGAACCCCCACGACGAGCGGTACCAGCACCTGATCGGCCAGCAAGTGCAGATTCCGCTGCTCGGCCGCGCCATCCCGGTTATTGCCGACGAATACGTGACCATGGACTTCGGCACCGGCGCTCTGAAGGTGACGCCCGCGCACGATTTGAACGACTACGAGCTGGGCCAGAAGCACAACCTGCCCGTCATCGATATTCTGAACGACAACGGCACGCTCAACGAAAAAGCGGTGCTCTACGTGGGGCAGGACCGCTTTGCCGTGCGCAAGCAGATTGCCAAGGACCTCGACGCCGCCGGCCTGCTGGTGAAAGTCGACGAGTACCAGAGCATCCTGCAGACCTCCGAGCGCACCGGCGCCGTGATTGAGCCGCGCCTGAGCATGCAGTGGTTTCTGAAGATGGCCGAAATGGCCGGCCCCGCCCTGCAAGTGGTGGAGGACGACCGCGTGAAGCTCTACCCCGCCAAGTTCAAGAACACCTACCGCGTGTGGATGGAAAACATCCGCGACTGGTGCATCTCGCGCCAGCTCTGGTGGGGCCAGCGCATACCCGCGTTCTACCTGCCCGACGGCTCCTTCGTGGTGGCCCTCACGGCCGAAGAGGCGCTTGAACAAGCACGTGAGCAGAGCGGCAACAGTGCGCTGCAAATAAGCGACTTGCGCCAGGACGAAGACGTGCTCGATACCTGGTTCTCGTCGTGGCTGTGGCCCATCTCGGTGTTCGACGGTTTCAAGGACCCCGACAACGCCGATATTAACTATTACTACCCAACCGACGACTTGGTAACCGCCCCCGAAATCCTGTTCTTCTGGGTGGCGCGCATGATCATGGCCGGGTTGGAATACCGCCACGACGTACCCTTCCGCAACGTGTACCTCACGGGCATCGTGCGCGACGACCAGGGCCGCAAAATGAGCAAGCAGCTCGGCAACTCGCCCGACCCCTTAGACCTCATTGCCCAGTACGGGGCCGACGGCGTGCGCACCGGCATGCTGTTCTCGTCGCCGGCCGGCAACGATTTGCTCTTCGACATCAAGCTCGTGGAGCAGGGCCGCAACTTCACCAACAAGATCTGGAACGCCTTCCGCCTCACGCAGGGCTGGGAAGTAAATGCCGAGCTGCTCTTCCCCAACGAGAAGGCCACCGAGTGGTTCCAAGCCAAGCTGCAGGACGCGCTTGCGCAGCTGGAAGACCACTTCGACAAGTTCCGCATGTCGGATTCCTTGATGACGGTCTACAAGCTGGTGTGGGACGACTTCTGCTCGGTGTACCTGGAAATGGTGAAGCCCGCCTACCAGCAGCCCATCGACCCGGAAACGCTGCGCCGCACCACCGGGTTCTTCGAGCAGCTGCTTAAGCTCCTGCACCCGTTCATGCCCTTCATCACCGAGGAAATCTGGCATTTGCTGGCCGAGCGCGGCCCCAAGGACTACGTGTGCGTGGCACCCTGGCCCAAGCAGCAGGCCGTAGCCGGCAGCGCCGATATTCTCTCGAACATGGACCGCGCGCTGGACATTGTGGCCGGCGTGCGCAACATCCGCAACCAGAAAGGCCTCGGCCCCAACAAGCCGCTGACGCTGGCCGCCAAAACCGACGACACGGCCCTGTTGCGCGAGTACGACGCCATCATCCGCAAGCTCTCGGCCCTCACCGAAATCAACGCTGTGGACGCGGCGCCGGCTGCTTCCGTGGGCTTCGTGTCGGGTGGCGTGGAGTTCTTTGTGCCGCTGGAAGGCCAGATCGACCTCGGCGCCGAAAAGGAACGCCTCGGCAAAGAGCTGGAATACACCCAGGGCTTCCGCGCCTCGGTGCTGCAGAAGCTCGGCAACGAGAAGTTTGTGCAAAACGCCAAGCCCGAGCTGGTGGAGAAGGAACGGCAGAAGCTGGCCGACGCCGAAGCCAAAATTGCGGCCTTGGAGCAGAGCCTCGCGGCGCTGTAGTATTCGTCCCGTTGCAAGCAAAAGCGGCTGCCTCCTATTAGGGAAGCAGCCGCTTTTGCTTGCAACGGACTCACCTGCTTGCTTCCGCAACAAGTTCTATGACGGAGCTACTCTTGCTCGCCGGGCAAGGGTTGCCCGGCTTTGGCGGCCTTCTCCCGGCTCTGTTGCGTCAGTTGATTCTGGAGCTGAAAAGTCACTTGCTCGCAGTCGGTGATGTGCCGCTGAGCCAGGGCTAGCTCCTGTTGCGAGGTCGAGAGTTGCAGGTACAGGTAGATGATGGTGCCCAGCGACAATACCAGTGCCAGCAGGGTAAGAATGTTTTTCATAACGTGAAGTAAGTCAAAAAGAAAAGCCCGTCGAAGTGACGGGCTTGTTCAAGTAAAGGCAGTGGCTTAGATAGCCGTGTTCGGATCGAATTGCTCCAGGTAGTCGGCCACTTTGCGCACGAACTGGCCACCCAACGAGCCGTCGACCACGCGGTGGTCGTAGCTGTGCGAGAGGAACATGAAGTGACGAATGCCGATAAGGTCGCCCTGCGGGGTTTCGATGACGGCTGGCTTCTTCTTGATGGCGCCCACGGCCATGATGGCCACCTGCGGCTGCATGATGATGGGCGTGCCCATCACGTTGCCGAACGAACCCACGTTCGAAAGTGTGTAGGTACCGCCTTCGAGGTCTTCGGGCTTTAGCTTGTTGGCGCGGGCGCGGGTGGCCAGGTCATTCACGCGCTTCGAGAGGCCGTTCAGGTTCAGCTGGTCGGCGTTGTGAATGACGGGCACGATGAGGTTGCCCGAGGGCAGGGCCACGGCCACCCCAATGTTGATGTCGCGCTTCTTGATGATGTAGTCCCCGTCAACCGATACGTTGATGTTCGGGAAGTCCTGAATGGCGCGGGCCACGGCCTGAATGAAGATGGGCGTAAAGGTCAGGTTTTCGCCTTCGCGCTTCTTGTAGGCGTCCTTGTGCTTGTTGCGCCAGTTCACGATTTCCGTTACGTCGGCTTCCACGAAGGACGTCACGTGCGGCGAAATGCGTTTCGAGTCGACCATGCGCTGGGCAATCATCTTGCGCATGCGGTCCATTTCTATCAACTCCTGGTTGCCGGAAACCGACGGCGTCGGCTTGCTGGCAGCTGGCTGGTTGTTAACCGCGGCTGGCTGCGCCTGCGGAGCTGCGGCGGGTGCCGGAGAAACCGGGGCCGCGGCCGCAGCAGGGGCAGCTTGCGCAGAAGCCGCCGGTTGCTGGCCGCGGTTGGCCACAAAGTCGAGGATGTCTTTCTTGGTTACGCGGCCTTGCTGGCCGGTGCCGGGCAGGCGCTCCAAGTCCGCCATCGAAATGCCTTCTTCGCGGGCAATGTTGAGCACCAGCGGCGAATAGAAGCGGCCGGGCTGGGCCTCGCCTAGCTGCGCGCTACCGGCCGAAGCAGCAGGCACAAACGGCACGTTGTCGGCGGTTTCTTCGGCTTCGTTGGCAGCGGGCGTGGCCGCCGGCGCTGTTTCAGCAGCAGAAGCTTGCCCGTTGGAGGAAGCCGCCGCGGCGTCGGTTTCGATAACGGCAATGGGAGCACCGACAGCTACTACCTGGCCTTCCTGCACCAAAATCTGCTGCAGCACGCCGGCGTGAATGGCGGGTACCTCCGTGTCCACTTTGTCGGTGGCCACCTCCAGCACCGATTCGTCCTGGTCGATGGTGTCGCCCACCTGCTTGAGCCATTTCAGAACGGTGCCTTCCATGATACTTTCGCCCATCTTGGGCATCACCATTTCGACTCGTGCCATGCGTGTTTTCTTGGGTATTGGGAATTGGGGAAACGAAGGGAGCGGGTGGCCGATGCCCGGCGGCAAGGGCTGAAATCGGGGCCAAAGGTAGCTGATTTGCCCATTGCCGCCAGCATCGGCCGAACACTTGTTAGCCAGACCTTACTTCGCCGGGCCGACGTCAGCAATGCGCCGGCTCAGGCGGGAGGCCAAACCCGCTGCTTAGCCCAGCGCCGGCAAGTTCTGGCGCACCAGGTTCAGGGCCTGCGTGGTCACGTATTCGATGTTGAGCTGGCGGCCGCGGTCGAAGCTGATTATGCGGGCTACGGTCTGGTGGGCATCGGCGTAGGCAATCCAGAACGTGCCGACGGGTTTTGCCTCAGACCCGCCGCCGGGGCCGGCAATGCCGCTGGTGGCCACCGCCACATCCACGCCGAGCTGCGTCCGCAGGCCCTCGGCCATCTGGCGCACGGTCTCCTCGCTCACGGCCCCGTGCTGAGTGAGCGTGTCGGGCTGCACGCCCAGTTGGCGCACTTTTACGTCGTTGTGGTAGGCCACCACGCTGCCCAGGAAATAGGCCGAGCTGCCGGCTACTTCGGTGATTTTGTGCGCAATGTAGCCGCCGGTGCAGCTTTCGGCCGTGCCAATAGTGAGGTTGCGTTCCTGCAGGAGCCGGCCAATGGCGGCGGCCAGGCTTACTTCGCCCTCGGCGTAGAGGTAGGGACCGATAATGGCGCGCAGCGGTGGCAGTTGGGCGGCGAGGCGCTGGCGCAGGTTGGGCTGGCCGTCGTCGGTGGCGGTGAGGCGCAGGCGCACGCCGCCGAGGTAAGGCAGGTAGGCCAGTTTCATGTTTGGGGGTAGCTGATCCTCCCAGTCGGCAATTTGCGCGGCCAAGAACGATTCGCCCTGGCCCACCGTCTGCAGCACGGCGTGCTCGATGGGGGGCACGTGGAAATGCTGCTGCAGCCGGGGCAGCACCGAGTCGGTCATGATGCGCTTCATCTCGAAGGGTACGCCGGGCATGGACACGAACACCGTACCCTGGTCCTCGAACCACATGCCGGGCGCGGTGCCCACGGGGTTGCGCAGGGCGGTGCAGGTTTTGGGCAGGAAGGCCTGCTGACGGTTCACCTCCAGCATGGGGCGGTTGAAGCGAGCAAAAATCTGCTCCACGTCGCGCAGGCTGGGCTCGTGCAGGGCCAGCTCGGTGCCGAAATAGCGGGCCAGTACGTGCTTGGTGAGGTCGTCTTTGGTGGGGCCGAGGCCGCCGGTGATGAGCACGACTTGCGCGCGGGTGCGGGCCAGATCGAGGGCCGCCACGATTTCGTCGGCGCGGTCGGAGACGCTGGAAATCTGGCGCACGCGCAGGCCAATGCGGCCCAACTCCTGGCCCATCCAGGCCGAGTTGGTGTCGACGACCTGCCCGTAGAGTAGTTCGTCGCCAATGGTCATGATTTCAACGTCGGGAGGAGGGAGCATGGCGCGTGGAGTTGGGAAAAGCGAATATTGGGCGCAATTTGGGCCCACGTTTGCAAAGACAAGCGCTGCCGGCATTCGGTTTTCCTTCTTTCCTCCTCTATGAACTCCTTTCGCGTAACACTTCTGGCGCTGGCCCTCGGGCTGACCACTGCTTCGGCTGCCTCGGCCCAAACCAAAACCACGGCCAAGAAAACCACCACGACCACCAAGAAAACGACGACCACGGCCAAGAAGCCGGCGGCGAAAACCACCGCCAAAACCACGACCACCAAAACCACCGTCAAGCCCGCTACCCCGGTTACGCCACCCGCGCCCGTGGTGCAGCCCCTCACCGCCGACGAGGCCACGGCTGCCGTGCGCGAGGCTCTGAACCTGAGCGTGACCCGGGCCGTGGAAGCCGGCGGCCAGCCCGATGCCTTCAACACCAACCCCGACATCCGCCTCGGCTTTCCGCCCGAAGCCGAGCTGGTATCGACGACTCTACGCGGCCTGAAAATGGGTGCCGTGGTCGATAAGTTTGAGGTGCAGATGAACCGCGCCGCCGAGGCCGTGGCGCCGCAGGCCGCCACCATTTTGGCCGGGGCCGTGCAGCGCCTCACCATTGCCGATGCGCTGGCTTTGGTGAATACCCGCGAAAGCCGCGTGGCCGCGCAGCTACTCAAACAACAAGCGCAGGCCCAGGTGCAACAGGAGCTGCGCCCTCTGATGGATGCGGCCTTGGAGCAAACCGGCGCCAAGCAAGCCTACGGCGAGCTGATGCTGCGCTACAAGAAAATTCCGCTCGTGACGCCCATTACCACCAATCTGACCGACTACGCCACCCAGAAAACCGCTGAGGGCCTCTTCACGCTCATTGCCGACGAAGAAAGCCGCATTCGCCTGAATTCCTCGGCCCGAACCACGGCCACGCTCAAGCGGGCGTTCGGCAGCAATTAAGCCGGGTGCTTCGCTAGCTTTCCTGCTGGAACTACTGCAAAGGGCAACGCCGGTCAAGCGGCGTTGCCCTTTCGTTTACCTTCTCGAACTGTCTTTCAGGGCTGATTATAGCTCGCAAAACACCCCGGCCGGAACGCAGCGCGGTTTGGTCCGGTTTCTGCAAACGCTGATCTGAACCGCCCACCACCGGGCACCCTTGCCTTGCTCCATGAGAACCACCCGCACCGCCCTTCTGCTTTCCGGCCTTTTCGCACTGCTGACCTTCTCCACAGCGCAAGCCCAGATTATTCGCTTGCCTAAAATCGGGGGCATTAAACTGCCGACGCCGCCTACCACCAAAACCAGCACCGGCAGCGTAACCCAGGACGAAGCCGCGCGCGGCCTGAAAGAAGCCCTGACGCAGGGCATTACCAAAGGTGCCGACCAGGCCTCGAAACAGGACGGATTCTACCTCAACAAGCTCATCCGCATTCCTTTCCCGCCCGACGCCCAACGCGTGGCCACCACGCTGCGCAGCATCGGCCTGGGCTCGGAGGTTGATAAGTTTGAGCTGGCGCTGAACCGCGGGGCCGAGCAGGCCGCCATCAAAGCCAAGCCCATCTTTCTGTCGGCCATCAAGAGCCTCACGTTTTCCGACGTGTGGAACATCCTGACGGGGCAGAAAGACGCCGCTACGCAGTTTCTGAAGCGTACCACATCCACGCAACTCGTGTCGGCGTTTTCGCCCATCATGCAGCAAGCCCTCGACCAAACCAGTGCCACCAAGTACTACACGGGCTTGGTGACGCGCTACAACATGATTCCGCTGGTGAAGCCTGTTAACCCGAACCTGAACGAGTACGCCACCGGCAAGGCCGTCGATGGGCTGTTTACGCTCATTGCGCAGGAGGAAGCCAACATCCGCGAAAACCCGGTGGCCCGTACCACTGAGCTGCTCCGCCGCGTGTTCGGCAGCAAGAAAAGTTAGCGTATGGTGCTTGGTTTGAACATTAAAAAAGGCCCGCTGGACGATTCCAGCGGGCCTTTTTTGTCATGAATTACTTACAGACGATGCACTAGGTAAAAGGCTAGTAGTCGTCGTCATCGTCGCGGCCACCGCGGCGGCTGCGGCGCTGCGACTCGTAGCTGTCGTCATCGTCAAGGCCAAGGTCGTCGTCATCGTCGTCGAGGCCGCCGGCGTAGCGGTTGCTGCCTTCGGGGTCTTCTTGGGCTTCGGCCGCGGCAAATTCGTCTTCGGTCAGGTTGGCCAGGTCCAGGGCTTCGTCGTGCGACGAGCCGGTGTCCCGCCACATCAGGTAGTCGGCGTACTTGGCGCCAAGGGAGTCTTCGGAAGAGGCGCCTTTGCGGCCGCCGCGGGCGGCACCACGGCTAGGCGTCACCTCGTCCAGTTCGTCGTCGTCGTCCAGCAGATCGTCGTCGAGGTCGTCGTAGCTTCTCATGGGAGCGGTGAATTGATGGGTTAAGCGGAGGCAAAAATAACGGACAGGCGCCGAATCAAGGCCGAAAACGTAGGCGCCCGCAGCGGGGTTACAGAAAATACTGTGCGGCGCTGCGCCGCAAAAAACGGGCTAATTTCGGCGCTTAGCCTTCAGAATCAGCTGTTCCGGCTTCGCGTTCTGCCGGCGCAGAAATCCAGCTGCAACCGTGCCAACCAGATTTGGCAGCACGCATCGAGTGGCCGAAACGCTCGGAAAAGTGTGCTTAGCTCCGCCGCACGGCAAAGTCCGTAACCAACAGTCGGGCCCCGCAAAACGCGTATTCCTCCTCCACGTTGGAGCTGACGAGTACCGTGCGGCCTGCCGTGGTAGCCGCCACATGCTCGTGGTACCACGCCACACCGGCACGGTCGAGGTTGGTGGTGGGCTCGTCGAGCAAGAGCAGGGGCGCGTCGGTATACAGCGCCAGTCCCAGTTTCACGCGCTGCTTCATACCCGAGGAAAAGTCGCGGATGAGCTTGTGGCGGGCGTTTCCCAACTGCAACAGCTCGATGAGCTGGGCCGGCGACAAACCGGCCCGCAGCGGCCGGAAACGGGTGTGAAACTGCAGCTGCTCCTGCAGCGTCAGCTCCTCAATCAGCTCCAGGTAGGGCGCGCACAGCGCCAGCTGCATGGCTACCTCTTCGGGCCGAACAGCACGGCTGTTCACCGTGTAGCGCAGTTCGCCGGCCGAGGGCAGGGTATAGGCGGCCAGCACCTGCAGCAGTGTGCTTTTGCCGGCACCGTTCGGGCCCAGCAGGGCCGTAGCCGAACCGGGCTCGAAAGCGTAAGTCAGGTCCCGGAAAATCCAGTCGCGGCCGAAGCGTTTGCCCAGGCCGTGGGCCTCAATCCGCACCGTTGCCGTTGCGCGAGTAGCCCTTGATGACGCCGCGGCCGGAGTTGCGCACGAAGTTCACCACTTCGTCGCGCTCGGGCGAAGGCGGCAGCTCCAGTTCAATCTGGTCGAGGGCGGCGTTGTTGTTCAGCCCGTTCAGGAAGAGCAGGCGGTAGCACTGCTGCACCTGCATAATCTTGTCGTCGGAGAAGCCGCGGCGGCGCAGACCGATGGAATTGATACCGGCGTAGGCCAGCGGCTCGCGCCCGGCCTTCACAAACGGCGGCACATCTTTGCGCACCAACGAGCCGCCCGAAATCATGGCGTGCTGCCCGATGCGCACGAACTGGTGCACAGCCGAGGCCCCGCCCAGAATGGCCCAGTCGCCGATTTCTACGTGCCCGGCCAGCTGCACGGTGTTGGCCAGAATGCAGTTGTCGCCGATGTGGCAGTCGTGGGCCACGTGCACGTAGGCCATCAGCAGGCAGTTTTTGCCGATGGTGGTCTTGAGCCGGTCGACCGTGCCGCGGTTGATGGTCACGCACTCCCGAATGACGGTGTTGTCGCCGATGTGCACCGTGGTTTTCTCCCCCGCGAACTTGAGGTCCTGCGGCACGGCGGCAATAACGGCGCCGGGGAAAATCTTGACGTTTTTACCGATGCGGGCACCCGACATGATGGTCACGTTGGGACCAATCCACGTGCCTTCGCCGATTTCGACGTCCTGCGCGATGGTGGTGAAGGGCTCGACCACGACGTTCTGCGCAATCTTGGCTTCGGGGTGGATATAGGCGAGGGGCTGGGTCATTCAGGCAATGAACAATTATCAATGATCAAGGAGCAATGACCGGGCCGGATGCGGCGGAAACAGGTGCATTGTTCATTGACCATTGCTCATTGATAATTGAGGTTAGACGTCTTTGCGTACGATGCTGGCCGACATTTCCGCCTCCATCACCACTTTGCCGTTCACGAAGGCCTGGCCTTTCATCTTGGCAATGCCGCGCTTAACGGGCGAGAGGAGCGTGCACTTGAAAATGAGGGTGTCGCCGGGAATAACCTTGCGGCGGAACCGGCAGTTTTCGATGCCCAGGAAATACGTCCAGTAATTCTCGGGGTCGGGCACCGTGTTGAGCACCAGAATGCCACCCGTTTGGGCCATGGCCTCGATTTGCAGCACGCCGGGCATCACCGGGTTGCCGGGGAAGTGGCCGTTGAAAAACTCCTCGTTCATCGTCACGTTCTTCACGCCCGTTACCGTGGTCTGGTCGAGGTGAATGATTTTGTCGATGAGCAGGAAGGGGTAGCGGTGCGGCAGAATCTGGGCAATCTGGTTGACGTCCATCACCGGCGGCTGCGCGGGGTCGTAGCGCGGCACGGGCGAGGAGTCCATCTCCAGCATCTTCTTCTTGATCTTCTTGGCGAAGGCGACGTTGGCGGCGTGGCCCGGCCGAGCGGCCAGAATCTGGCCCTTCAGCGGGCGGCCCACCAAGGCCAAGTCGCCCACCAAATCGAGCAGCTTGTGGCGCGCGGGCTCGTTTTTGTGGCGCAGGTCCACGTTGTTCAGAATGCCTTCTTTCTTAACGGCCACTTTGGGCTTGCCCAGCATGGTGGCCAGCTCGCCCAGCTCTTCCTCGCTCACCGCGCGGTCGACCACCACAATGGCGTTCGACAGGTCACCGCCGCGGATGAGGTTCGACTTGTAGAGCATTTCCAGCTCGTGCAAAAAGCAGAAGGTGCGCGAAGCGGCAATTTCGTCGGTGAACTGCGTGATGTTGTTCAGCGAGGCGTGCTGCGAGCCAAGCACCGGCGAATTGTAATCCACCATCACCGTCACGCGGTAGTCGTTGAGCGGCAGGGCGGCTATTTCCACGCCGCGGGCGTGGTCGACGAAATGCACCGAATCGGGAATTTCGAAGTAGTTGCGCAGCGCGTTCTGCTCTTCGAGGCCCACTTGCTGCAGCGCCTCAATGAACGGCAGCGACGAGCCGTCCATAATGGGCGGCTCGGGACCGTCGAGCTGAATGAGTACGTTGTCGATTTGCAAGCCGACCAGGGCTGCCAGCGTGTGCTCCACGGTGTTCACGCGGGCGCCGTTCTGCTCGATGGTGGTGCCGCGGGAGAGGTCTACCACGTTGTCCACGTCGGCATCCACGATGGGCTGGCCCTCGAGGTCGATGCGCTGGAATTTGTAGCCGTGGTTTACGGGAGCGGGGCAGAAGGTCATGGTGGCCTGCACGCCCGTGTGCAACCCCACGCCGCTCACGGTCACCGGGGCAATAATCGTATGCTGTTTGTCGAACATGATGTCGGTTACCGGTTGCCGGTCGTCAGTTGCCAGACTGAGATGAACCAGACGTGTGAACGGACTGGCAACTGGCAACGCGCAACGGGCAACTTAGGAGCGCAAAGCTATGACTTTTCCGGCTCGTCTGCCTTGTTCCGGGCGCGTTCCAGCTCGGTGAGCCGGCGCTCCAGCTCGGGCAGGTGGCGGAATACGGCGTTGGCGCGCAGCGAGTCGCGCAGGTTGAAGGCCGGGGAGCCTTGCAGCAATACGCCTTCTTCCTTGATGGATTTGCCCACGCCCGACTGTGCCGTGACGGTGGTGCGGTTGGCCAGCGTGAGGTGCCCGGCCAGGCCGGTCTGGCCCGCCAGCACGCAAAAGTCCCCGATTTTGGTGGAGCCCGAAATGCCCGATTGGGCCGCTACCACCGTGTGCCGACCGATTTCCACGTTGTGGGCAATCTGCACGAGGTTGTCAATTTTGGCACCCTCACGAATCACCGTCGAGCCCATGGTGGCGCAGTCGATGGTGGCGTTGGCGCCGATGCTCACGTTGTCTTCGAGCACCACGTTGCCGATTTGCGGAATCGTGCGGTAGGAGCCGTCGGGCTGCGGCGCGAAGCCAAAGCCGTCGGAGCCGATGACGGCGCCGGCGTGCACCACGCAGCGCGCCCCGATAACGGTGTCGGCGTAGATTCTGGCGCCAGCGTAGATGATGGTGCCGTCGCCGATGCGGCACCGGTCGCCGATGGTGGCGTGCGGGAAGATGAGCACGCCGCGGCCGATCTGGCAGTTTTCGCCGATGTAGGAAAACGCGCCGCGGTAACCGTCGTCGCCTATTTCAGAACCCGAACCCAGGAAGCTAGGCTGCTCGACGCCACGTTTACCGGTGCGGGCAAACTGCTGGTAGAACTCCAGAAGCGCGGTAAAACCGGTGTAGGGGTCATCGACGCGGATGAGAGCGGCTTGCACGGGCTGCTTGAGCACCAGCGCCTTGCTCACGATGACGGCCGACGCCTCGGTGGTGTAGAGGTGGGGCTCGTACTTGGGGTTCGACAAAAACGCCACGGCGCCCGCGCGGGCTTCTTCGATTTTTGCCAACCGGTCGACGCGCAGCGAGGCGTCGCCTTCTACCGAGCCGTTCAATACGCCCGCAATCTGGCCTACTGTGAATTCCATAGGCGGCAAAAGTAATCAGTAGCCGGTTGTCAGTTGCCTGCTGCCTGTGTAAGAGCTGTCATCCTGAGCAGCGCGAAGGACCTGCTCACCGCTGAACGAGTCATTGCAACGACATTCGTTCTGGCGGGAGAAGGTCTTTCGCGCTGCTCAGGATGACCGATAAAACAAGTGCTACAGCCTACGAGGTAATTTCCTTGGGGTAGCAGACGTAGTATTTCTCCACGCGCTTGCTCAGGGCGCGGATGTTGGGCAGGTCCGACGCCTCGGCGGCGTCGATGACGTGGCCACGCTTGGTAAGCACGTTGATGGTGTCGCCGCCGGTGTCGTAGGCGTTGTTGCTGATGCGGCCGGCAATCATGAGCAGGGCCGCTTCATCCAGCGGCAGGTTGAAGTGCTCGGCAATCAGCTCGGTGACGCCCAGCTTGAAGTCGTCGTCGAAGGGCTCGGGAGCGAGGGTGATTTTGAACAGGTGGCGCTCCAGCAGGCTGTGGGCCAGGAATGATAAGACGAAATCGGGGTGGGCGGCCCAGAGCTTCACGGCGGCCCAGATGTCGACGTCGTCGAGGCGCACAAAGCGCTGCATGATGGCCGGGTCCTGCTCGAAATCGAGCATGGTGCTGGGGTGCAGCAGGAAGTAGCCCAACTCGGGCGAAGCCGGCACGGGCACGCCGGCGCGCGTCAGGTCGCGGGCGCGCTCCATGATGCGGATGATCATCTGCTCGGCCGACGTGACGGCCTTGTGCATGTACACCTGCCAGTACATCACGCGGCGGCTCACCAGGAAATTCTCGACCGAGTAGATGGCCTTTTCTTCGAGCACCAGCCGCTCGTCGTCGGGGCTGATAGTGAGCATTTTGATGAGGCGGTCGGCGCCGGGTTGGCCTTCCTTCACGCCGCTGTAAAACGAGTCGCGGTTGAGATAGTCGAGCCGGTCCATGTCGAGCTGGCTCGACACGAGCTGGTGGAAAAACGGCCGCGGGTAAGTGCCCTGGAAGATGTCGATGGCCAGCTGCAAGTGGCCACCAAACTCCGCGTTCAGCAGCCGCATCAGGTGCAACGACACGTCTTCGTGGTGCACGTTTTCGAAAATGGCGTGCTCCAGCGCGTGGGAAAGGGGGCCGTGGCCGATGTCGTGCAGCAGAATGGCAATCTGGGCCGCCTCGCCTTCCTGGGCCGAAATGCGCACGCCTTTGTCTTTGAGCGTGCGCAGCGCCAGCGACATGAGGTGCATGGCGCCCAGCGCGTGGTGAAAGCGCGTGTGCAGGGCGCCGGGGTACACAAAATCCGTGAGGCCGAGCTGCTTGATGCGCCGCAGCCGCTGGAAGTAGCGGTGCTCGATGAGGTCAAAAATCAGTTCGGTGGGTACCGAGACGAAGCCGTAAACCGGGTCGTTCAGGATTTTTTTCTTGTTCAAGGGGCGGCTGGGAAGAATTGGCGGCCGAAAAGTAGCTCGATTCGGTGGTACGGAAAGGAATGGGGGCGTGGCTGAATGAAAAGGAGCGGAGTTCTGGCCCTGCCCGCCGCGCATAGCGCAAGGGCTATGCAACCCTAAGCCCGCTTTTGGGGTTAGCTTTTCTCACAGTTGCCGCAACCCGCGCCGCCCGGCGTGTATCACAATACCGACGCTATGCGTTAGGTTGCGCACCGCAAGCCGCCTCGGCGCTTTGCACTCCTTGCCGCACGTGGAGCCCCGCCGGGGCTGCTCATCTCTCAACCCGAAACAAACTGCATGCAACGTTACAGCATCCTCTGGGCCGACGACGAAATTGACCTTCTCAAGCCGCACATCCTGTTTTTGCAGGAGCGCGGCTACGACGTGACCGGCGTCAACTCCGGGGCCGATGCCGTGGAGGAAATCCAGGGGCAGAACTACGACCTCGTGTTTCTCGACGAGAACATGCCCGGCCTCACAGGCCTCGAAACGCTCAGCGAAATCAAGGCCGCGCGCCCCACGGTGCCGGTTATCATGATTACCAAGAGCGAGGAAGAGCACATCATGGAAGAGGCCATCGGCTCCAAAATTGCCGATTACCTCATCAAGCCGGTGAATCCGAACCAGATTCTGCTGTCGGTAAAGAAGGTGCTCGACTACAACCGCCTGGTGTCGGAAAAAACCAACTCGGGCTACCAGCGCGACTTCCGCCAGCTGGGTATGCAGCTTTCCGACCGTCTGAGCCCGAGCGAGTGGGCCGACGTGTACAAGAAATTGGTGTACTGGGAGCTGGAAATCAACGAGACGGAGGGCAAGAGCATGGCCGAGGTCTTCAACATGCAGAAAGACGAGGCCAACACCTACTTCGGGCGCTTCATTCAGGAAAACTACGAGGACTGGGTGAACGGCGACGACAAGGACGCCCCGCTCATGTCGCACGAGCTGTTTAAGGAGCGTGTGTTTCCGCTGATGAAAGCCACCGGCGACACGCCCGTGTACTTCCTGCTCATCGATAACCTGCGCTACGACCAGTGGAAGATTCTCGAGCCCATCATCGCCGAGCTCTTCACGGTCGACTCGGAGGAAATGTACTATTCCATTCTGCCCACCACCACGGCCTACGCCCGCAACGCCATCTTCTCGGGCATGATGCCGGGCGACATCCAGAAGAAATACCCCAACCTGTGGGTGTGGGACGACGACGACGAGGGCAAAAACCTGCACGAGGCCGAGTTCATGGAAATCATGTTCCAGAAGGCCTCGCAGAAGCAGAAGTTCAGCTACAACAAGGTGACCAACCTGCAGGCTGGCAAGGATTTGCTGGGCAAAATGAGCAACCTGCATTCCAACTACAAGCTCAACGCCATCGTCTACAACTTCGTGGACATGCTCTCGCACGCCCGCACCGACATGGCCATGATCCGCGAGTTGGCCGCCGACGAATCGGCCTACCGCAGCATCACCCGCTCGTGGTTCCTGCACTCGCCCTTGTATGAGATGCTGCAGGTTATTGCCGAGAAAAAAGGCAAGCTCATCATCACCACCGACCACGGCACGATTCGGGTGAAACGCCCCTACAAGATTGTGGGCGACCGGAACACGAACACCAACCTGCGCTACAAGCACGGCAAAAACCTGGGCTTCGACGACTCCAAGGACGTGTACACCGTGCGCAAGCCGGAGCGCGTGTTCTTGCCCCGCGAAAACGTGTCGACGGCCTACGTCTTCACCGTCGGCGACTATTTCTTCGCCTACCCCAACAACTACAATTACTACGTGAACTACTACAAGGACACGTTCCAGCACGGTGGCATTTCCCTGGAGGAATGCATCATTCCGTACATCACGCTCAGCCCGAAAGGAGCGTAGTGAGCGACACAGAAACCAGACGGCCCGGTTGCGAAAGCAGCCGGGCCGTCTGGTTTTACGGGACTTTCTTTTCCTCCAGGTAGCGGGGCAACTGCTTCTTTCGGGTGGTAGTAATCAGGAATGCGCCATACGCTGCGCGGCTGCCGTAAATGGACATGGCCTGGGCACTCTTTAGAACCTCGATGTGGCTTATCTCATTAGGGTTGATGCTCTTGAGGTCCTGAGCCGAAATAGGACGACCGTTTAAAACACAAAAAGGCTCGTTGCCAGGCTGCAGGGTGGGGGCGCACCGAATACGGATGGATGTTGACCGGGCGGGATTGACTTGTTGGGTTGCTTGGTTGGGCTGTTGTGCCAAGGTGCTATGGCAGCGCAGTAGCAGCGCCAAAATCAACCCTGGGAAAGTGTAATGGAGAAGAAGCATGCGGGCGACGAGGTAAGTTGAGGAATGACGTACCTGGTAGATGCAGCTACCCGGCGTATTCCACACGCGTTGTGTCAATGCCCTGCATTTTCAACGGCGGGTTTATTCAGAAGCCTGCTGTTTTTCCGTTCTTGAGGCAATGAAACGTTGCTTTTTTGCTACGCTGCTATTGATGTGGAGCTGCCAGCAGGCCGAGCCCAGCAAAGAAGTGTTACCGGAGAAGCCCAAGAAGCTTCAGAAAGTAGCCGTAGAAATGCCGGACACGACACGCTTTGCTATCATGCCGCCACAGGCAGCCTCCGCTCATCGACTGCCTCAGTCTTTTAAGCCCGCAATGCTTTCGGCCGTCGAGTTAGCTGCAATCGACCATATGCTGCAAGCCTGCGTTGCTGACTTCAATACCATGCAGCGCCAAGAGCTGAGCAAGCGGGAACTAGCGCCTTATATCGATAAAAAGCAGTTTTTTATCGACTTGCCGAGATACAAGCGGCAGTACGTAGCAGTACTTAACAGCCGCGGTGAAAAGGAGGTGTGGGTGAATTGCTTTTGTAGCGACGAAACAAACTGGCGCACCCAAATAGTGGATGTGGACGATGGGGGCAATTGCTTCTTCAATGTAACCATTAACCTCAGCAAGGGTATCTGGCACGATATGGCTGCCAATGGCACCGCATGAAAAAAGGTCCGGCATGTATTACCGGACCTTTTGATTTCCTTTTTCGAACAGCTGTACCTACCCGCCCAGCGCATCCTCCAGCACCGCCACGGCCTCGTGCAAGGTCAAATCTTTCTTTAGCGGTTTCACGAAGCGCGCCGTGCGGCCGGTTTGCAGCGAATCGGTACTGGCTTTCTGCACGTCGGCTGACACGGCCACGACGTCGAGTGCCGGCGCGGCTTTTTGGGCGGCGTCGAACTTGTTAGCGTCGGTTTGGCGCCGCTGCTGCTCGGTGCGGTAAGCGGTCAGGTTCAGCGGCACCTGGGTATTGGCCTTGCGCTGCTGCACGGTTTGCAGGGCTTCGTTGAGCAGGCGGAAGCCGGGGCTGGCGGCCACGCGCTGCTGGCTGGCGGTGCGCAATTTGGCCAGCTTGGGGGCGTTGGCCCAGGGCTGGTAGGTGGCCGGCGCAATTTCGTCCCAGCCCAGGGCGTAGTCCATTTGCTGCTCGGTCTGGCCGAAGCTGTAGGCATCGGGCAGAGCAATGTCGGGCACAATGCCCTTGAACTGCGTCGAGCCGCCATTCACGCGGTAGTACTTCTGAATGGTGACCTTGAGCGAGCCAAACGGCCGCAGGCTTTCCCATTCCTGGGGCATCATGGCGTCGAGGTCGAGCACGCGCTGCACCGTACCCTTGCCAAAGGTGTTGCCGCCCACGATGATGGCGCGCTTGTGGTCTTGCAGGGCGGCGGCCAGCACTTCGGAGGCCGAGGCGCTGTAGCGGTTCACCAGCAGTACCAGCGGGCCGCCGTATTGCACGGTGGGGTCGGCGTCGCGCAGTACCTGGGCGGGGCCGCGGCTGCCTTTCACCTGTACCATGGGGCCTTGTGGCAGAAACAAGCCGGCCATGTCCACGGCGTCTTGCAACGAGCCGCCGCCGTTGGAGCGCAGGTCGATCACCACGCCCTCCACGTTTTCCTTCTTGAGTTTTTCCAGCTCCTGCTTCACGTCGTCGGCCGAGTTGCGGCCGCCGGTGCGGTTGAAATCGGCGTAGAACGCGGGCAGGTAGATGTAGCCCAGCTTGTGGCCGTGCTCGTTCACCACCGCCGACTGCGCGTAGGTATCTTCCAGCACCACCACGTCGCGGATGATGGAAACGACCTTCACGCTCGCGTCGGGCTTGCGCACGGTCAGGCGCACTTCGGTGCCCTTCTTGCCGCGCACCATGGCCACCACTTTGTCGAAGCGCATGCCTTCCACGGGCACGGGGTCGGCGTCGCCTTGGGCTACTTTCAGAATCACGTCGCCCACTTTCGGCTCGCCCAGCCGGAACGAGGCGCTGCCGGGCACAATGTAGGTGACGGTAATCTTGCCTTCCTGCTCGCCCAACTGGGCGCCGGTGCCTTCGAGGCGGCCGGTGAGGGCAATGTCGAAGTTGTCTTTGGCCTGCGGGGCAAAGTATTCGGTGTGCGGGTCGTAGGCCTGCACCACGGCGTTGGCGTACTGGTTCAGGCGGTCCTGCGCGTCGAGTTGCAGCAGGTCGTGGAAGTACTCGTCGTAGCGCTTCAGCACGCGCTTGCGGGCATCGGCCTCCAGTGCGGCGGGCGTGGGCTGCGCAAAAGTGGCTGGCGAGGGTTTCACCGAGGTAGCCGCGAGGGTTTTCTCCGGCCGCTTGGCCTGCTCGTCCATCAGGTCGGAGAGCTGCGTGAGGGTCTGGTACTTGAGCAGCTTGCGCCACCGGTCCCGCAGGGCGGCCGCGTCGGCGGGGTAATCCAGGCGGTCGGGCTCGGTTTCCAACGACTCCGTCACGGTGAAATCGAACGGCTTGGCCAGCACCTCGCGGTAGATGCTTTGCACCTCACCTAGGCGTTGGGTCAGCAGCTGGGTGCTTAGGTCGAGAAAAGCGTGGGTGCCGTGCTGGGTTTCGTCGTCCAGCTCGGTCTGGTAGCGGGCCAGGCGGGCCACATCGGCTTGCAGCAAAAAGCGTTTCTGGCCGTCGATGCGCTTCAGGTACAGGTCGTAAATGCGTTTGGAGAGCTTGTCGTCGACTTTCACCGGCTCGTAGTGCGCAAACCGCAGCCCTTCCAGCAGGGCTTGCAGCAGAATGGCATCTTTGGGCGGCGGGGTGCCCAACTGGTCCCGGAAAGTGTAGGACGCCAGCGCCAGGCCGGCCACCGAAAGCGCGGCGTACCGCTTGAAGGTCGTAGGGAAAAACGCCATGTAGAATCAGGCTAGGTAAGTTCAGAAGGGGGAGCAGGGCAAGTTTCGGCCCGGTGGAGCAATATACCGCCGCCCAGCCGCCGCCTCGCATTCTACAGACCCCGCTCCGGCCGCCGGGTTGCGCGGCTTAGCCGTTGTTGCCGCTGCCTTGTTTTTGGTCGTCGTTCTGGATGCTCTTCTTCGGCCGAGCGGGGCCGTTATCGAGCTTGCCAAACCGGTAGCTGAAACTCACCCGCAGCTGCCGGTTGTAGAAGTAGGAGTTGTTCACGTAGTCAAAGCTCGGCGCCGACAGCTCGTTGCGGAACGCCAGCTGGCCGTTAAAGGGGTTGATAACCAGCACCGTCACGTTGGCTTTCTTCTCCCAAAACTCTTTTTTGGCCCCCAGGCTGTAGATGCGGTAGCCCGAGGTGCGGCCCTGCAAGGCCACCTGCCGCGAGTTGAAAAAGCCGAAGAACTGCGCGCTCCAGCCTTTTTCAAATTGCCACGACGAGTTCAAGTTCATGTTGAACATGCCCCCGCCGTTCGACAGATTTAGCGCCGGGCTGCTCACCTGCCGGTAGTAGAAGTTGGCGTTGCCGCTCAGGCTCCACTTCGGCGTGAGCTTGGTCGAGCCGAACGCCGACAAGCCGTAGTTGCTGTTGCGGGCCAGGTTGCGGTAGGTCGTGTACAGAATGCGCGTGGTGTCGATGGTGGGCAGCAGCTCGTTGCCGGACACCAGCCGCGCCACGCTCTCGATGGCGTTGTTGGTCTGGCGCCAGTAGCCCGAAAACGTGACCGAGCTTTTCTTCACGAACGTGGTATACGTCAGCTCGTAGGCGTCCGTCAGCTCGGCGTTCAGGTTCGGGTTGCCCGACGACACGTTGCGGCGGTCGGCGGTGTTCACGTACGGGTTCAGAAACCAGATGCCCGGCCGCTGAATGCGCCGCGAGTAGCTCAGCTTCACGGTGTGGTCGGGCGTCACGGACCAGGCCGCCTGCAGGTTGGGCGCCAGGTTGGTGTAGCTGGTGCGCAGGTCGGTGCCGCTGCTCCTAAACTCGCCGCCGATGCGGGTGTGCTCCAGCCGGGCGCCGCCCTTAAACGTCCACTGCTTGCCCAGTGCAAACCCGTAGGATGCGTAGCCCGCGTACACGTTTTGCTCGTAGCGAAACTCGTTGGAGCGCGCCGGCACCGGCAGGTAGCCGCGCCCGTCCAGGCTATCGGCCTCAATGCGGTAGTCGCTGTCGACGTGGCGCAGAATGGTTTTCAGGCCGGTTTCCAGCGTTTGGGTGCTGTCGACGGGGTGCACGTAATCGGCCTGCAGCGTGATTTCGCGGTTGCGGTTGTCGTTGTGGCTTTTCTCGCGGTAGTCATTCACCTCGCCGCGCTGCTGGTCGAGCTGGTAGCGCTGCCGGCCCACGTTCACGCTGTACAAACCCAGCACGCTCAGCTCCTGCCGGGGCTTGGCCAGTGTTTTGGTGTAGCCGAAGTTCACGTCCACGTTGCCGTTGCCGTCGTGGGTATCGATGTCGCGGTTGTAGGCGTCCAGAAACAACCGCCGCTGCGTGCCCTCTTCGGTGCGAAACAGCTGGTAGCTGGTGTACTGCGACCGGTCGTTCAGAAATCCGCGGTAGTTGCCCTGCACGCCCAGGGTCAGCAGGTCCTTCGGCGTCAGGTCGTAATCGAGGCCGAGCTGGCCCCACATGCCCCAGCCCGAATTGCGAAACCTACCATTCTGGGCTAGTTGGCTCTGGGTAGTGTCGGTCAGGAAATCGGTGCGCCGGGCCTCGCTGCGCGCCAGGTTGAAGAACGGATTCACGCCCACCCCACTGTTGAGTCCGAGCTTCCCGCGCCGCCGGTTGAAATTGCCGTTGACGAAGGCGTTGCGGTTGCTGATGCCGGCATTCGTATTGCCGTTCATGCCCTCCACGGTGTTCTTCTTCAGAATAATGTTCACCACACCCGCCGTGCCCTCTGCGTCGTACTTCGCCGACGGCGCCGTAATGACTTCCACCGATTTGATCTGGTCGGCCGGAATCTGCTTCAGGGCCTCGGCCAGGTTGGTAGCCAGCAGGGTAGAGGGTTTGCCGTTCACCAGCACCCGAATGTTGGAGGAGCCGCGCAGCTGCAGGTTGCCTTCCAGGTCCACCGTCAGCAACGGCGCCTTTTGCAGCACGTCGGCGGCCGTGCCGCCGCTGTTGGTCAGGTCTTTTTCGGCGTTGTATACGAGGCGGTCCACCTTGCTTTCTACCAAGTCCCGCTCGCCTACCACTTTCACCTCGCCCAGCTGCTGCACGGTGGCTGCTAGTAGCACCGGCGGCAGCTGCCGCACGGGCTCGGCAGCCGTTACGGCCACGGCTACCCGCTGCGGCTGGTAACCCACAAAACTGACCACCAGGATGTAGTCGCCCACAGGTACGCCCGCCAGCACAAATTCACCCTGCGCGTCGCAGGTGCCAGCCAGCACGGCCTTCTCGCTGCCCGCGGCCAGCAGGGCCACCGTGGCAAACTCCACCGGCTGCCTGGTAGCCGCATCCTGCACCCGGCCCATGAGGCGGCCGGCTGCTTTGGCCGAGGTCGTGCCGGCGGGCGTCGGCGTCTGGGCCATCAGCGGCGCGCTGGCTCCCAGTAGCAGGCTCAGGGCCACGCCGGCGGCGCAAGCGGCGGTAGGGCAGGGCAGCCACGCAATCGGCTGGGCAAGGGTAAAGTCTGCTTTCATGGCAAGGTCGGTACGAATTTTTTCGTATACTCTGAGCGACGATTCACGCATGGTCACTGACCGAATGGCAAAAGGTTACAGGAAGCGTGGGTAAATGCGGGCGGCGCGGGTCACTGGCGCACATGCTCGAAGCGGAATCAAGGCCAAAGACCAGCGAAAATCAGCCGCGCTGCACTAAGACAACGAAAAATTTCGTATTACTGGAATATGGCCTGATTGTCAATGGAATAAATAATTGCAGTGCGCTATCGAGGCCGCCCTACGAACCAACAGTCCGTACGGCGGCCTCAATGATAAGGACTGGGCTTAGTTGCCGCCGGCGCGTCGTTTCTCGTCCTCGGCACCACCGCCACGGCGTTTGGTCGGCGCCACTTTGTCGTTGCCGAAGCGGTAGCTCAGGGCCAGCGTCACCACCCGCGACTCGTAGCGCTGGTAGAAGCGCTCCACGTAGTTGTTGAAGGTCACCGTCGACCGGTTTTTGTTGGTGAAGAATACGTCCGTTGCATTCAGTTTCAGGGTGGCCTTGTTATGCCACAGACCTTTCTGCACCCCTACTGATACCTGCCCCTGCGGCCGGCTCACGAAGTACGCGTAGCGGTTCTTCGAGTCGTAGCTCGCGTTCAGGTCCGCCTTCCAGTCGTGGCCCAGCACGAAGGTGCTGTTGCTGCTTAGGTTGAAGGCCGGCCGACCGGCATTGAGCGACGTGCCGGCCAAATCACCCACAAACCGGGTGTAGTAGAACACGGCATTGTTGTACACGTTCCACCACTTGGCCAGCTCCACCGGCGCCGTAAGCGTCAGGGCGTAGTTGTATTGGCTGTCCAGGTTTTGGGAAGTCGAAACCACCACGCGGCCGCCCTCCGGCGCGGGCTGCACCGTGCCCACAATGGGGTTGGCCGTTACGGCGTAGCTCACCCCGATGCTGTATTTCTGCGCCAGCGTATGCGTCAGCTCGACGTTGTAGCTGGTCTGCGGGCGCAGCTCCGGGCGGCCTTCGCCATACGTCGTCACGTCAATGTAGCTTCGGAACGGGTTCAACTGCCCGTAGGAAGGCCGGTCGATGCGCCGGCTCAGCGACAACGAGGTTTCCTGCTGCTCCGAGAAGGTGTGCTTGACGGCCGCGCTCGGAAACAGCTGGAAATAGTGGCGGTCGAAGTTGGGGTCTTTGCCCGGCTGCACCACGTCCTGCTTGCCCACGGCATTGGTTTGCTCGCCGCGCAAGCCGGCCTGCAGCGTCCATTTGGGCAGGGTCTGGTTGAAGTTGACGTAACCGGCCACAATGTTTTCGTCGTAGCGGAAGCGGTTGGAGCGCAACGGGTCGGGCTTCAGCACGTCCACATTGCCGGGCGTAACCGGAATGCGGAAGTCCAAATCATTGTCGGCCGCCACCCAGCTAATCTTGCCGCCGGCCTCCAGACGGGCCGTCTTGCTGAGCGGCCGCGTGTAATCGGTTTTGAAAGACTGAATGGTCAGCAGGTTGTGCTGATCGACGGTAAGGCGGTCCGCCGATGCGGTGGGGAACGTGAAGCGCGTATCTAGCAGCTGCCCGCGGCGCGAGTCGTAGCGGGCATAGTCAGCGTCGGCCGACAGCTCGTGCAGGCCCAGTGAATCCTTAAATGTGTGGCGGAAGTTGGCATTGGCCGAGACGTTCGGCAGGTTGCCGTCGCGAATGTTGTCGGATTGGTATCGGCTTGTGGTGGCACCCTCCGCGGTATATAGCTCCGAGTCGTTGCTGCCCTTGCTGTCGGTTTGGAGCGCCAGCCCGTTGGCCACTACGCCCACCGTGGTGCGCTCCGTCAGGTTGTAGTCGAGGCCCAGTTTCCAGTTGTGCGAACGGCCGTGCCCAACGCCGTTGTTGTCCTGGAAGGAACGGCCGACGAGGGTTTTTACGCCGTCGGGGTATTCGTAGAATTCACGGTTGATGGTCAGCGCGTTCCAGTTGCGCCGCTCGGCGAAATTATACGTCCCAAACAGATTCAGCTTCTGGCGGCGGTGGTTGAGCGAGAGGCCCGCGGTGAACTTGCCGTAGCGCCCGTAGCCGTAGCTGGTATTCACCGAGCCGTTGGTGCCCAGCTTCTGGTCTTTCTTGAGGTTGATGGCGATAATGCCCGCACCGCCCTGCGCGTCGTACTTGGCGGGCGGGTTGGTGATGAGCTCGATGCTCTTGAGCTGGTCGGCGGGCAGGGCGCGCAGGTAGTCGGCCAGCTCGGTGCCGCTCATGGGCTGGCGCTTGCCGTCGATGAGCACCAGCAGGCCCTGCCGCCCGCGCAGGGCCAGGTTGTCGTTGCCGTCCACCGTCACGCCCGGCGAGCGGCGCAACACATCCAGCGAGGTGTTGCCCGCCGCCAGGGTCGAGCCTTCCACGTTCACCACCGTGCGGTCGGCCAGGCGCTCAAATTGCGGCTTCTGGCCCACCACCTGCACTTCCTTTAGCTGCGTGGCCGCACTGGCCGCCAGCCGTAGCACCGGCACTTGTACCTCGCCGCCTGCCACATCGAATCCGGCCGACCAAGCCCGCGCAAACCCCACCTGCGCCGCCGACACCAAATAGCGCCCGGCCGGGGCCTGCTCAAACCGAAACACGCCTTTTTCGTCGCTGAACTCCGTCTTCACCACCGTCGAGTCGGCGGCGCGGTGGAGCGTCACGGTGGCAAAGTCCACGGCTGCGCCCGCCGCGGCCACGCTGCCGCTGACGGTGCCCCGCGTTTGGGCTTCGCTGCTGAAGCTGGTAGTGGCCAGCAGGGCTGGGGTCAGGAACAAGGCCGCCGAAAGCGGCCGGAAAGGGGTAAACAGCGTTTTCATAGTCAGAAAGGGAGCGAGAGGGAGTGCAGAAGCGGTGGGAGGAGGAAAAATCATACGAATGATTTCGTAGTAAACGTACGAACAGTTTCGTATTTTCAAAAGCTTAGTTGAATTTTGAATTCAGTAGGGCGCCAAGACTCTACACAGGTGGTCGATTCAGCGTTTAGGGCTGCGCAAGAAGGTTGGCGGCAGGTTGGGCACAGTTCAGCGAAATACGGTCGAGAAGCTCCCGCAGCAGGGCTTGGTCGGTATCACTCAGGCCGCTGAGCGCCTGGTGGCGGTTGCTGAGCACGATGGGTTGCACGGCTTCCAGAATCTGGTGGCCGGCTTCGCTCACCCGCAGCTTGGTGCGGCGCCCGTCGTGGGGCAGCGGCACGGCGGAGAGCAGCCCCCGTTGGGTAAGCAGCGCCAGGATGCGGGCCACCGAGGCTTGGTCCTTGAACACGCGCTCGGCAATTTCGAGCTGGGTGAGGTCGTCGTGCTCCAGAATTACGCGCAGCACCAGCCACTGGTCGATGGTGATGGGAATGCCGGCCCGGTCGATGTTGGCCTGGGCAAAGCGCCGGTAGCTACGAATGGCCTTGTCGAGCGAGTAAAACAGGATGGAGGAAAGCATGGTGTCGGGATGTTGGGTCAAAGACTATGATATATCATACAAGTTGCGTGGCCAGGCGAAAAATCTGCTTGCTGGAAGCGCAGGGGCGGGAAATCAGGCGGGTGGGGTTGGCGTCAGTGTCCGGTTTTGTGCCAGGCGAAGCCTCCCTGTTAGATGAATGGCCAAGGACGATGCCAATCTTGTAAAATATTAATCATTAGTTGATTATGGATTATCAGGTAAAATAAGCAGCCGTTTGTGTCGTCCGAAAACGGACACAGTGTTCGGAAATGGAAAGCATAGCAAGAAGTGCCAATTACCCCGCCGAATGCATTGCCGAAGTGCTACTCGCACATCGACGTGTCGACGGCAATGCATTACTTTTGGGCTTTACCAGCACCCCGCACTATGCCATCAGCAGCCGACGAAGTACGCGACGAATCGGGTCACCTCATCCGGGAACTGCACGGCGTTAAACTCGCGCAGATTCTGGATTACCTGGTGCAGCACTACGGCTGGGCCGAACTCGACCGGCTGATTCGCATCAACTGCTTCGCCAACAACCCTACCATCAAATCGAGCCTGAACTTTCTGCGCCGGATGCCGTGGGCCCGGGAGAAAGTGGAGCAGCTCTACGTGCAAACGCGCATCGACGAGGTGCTGCGGCAGCGACGCGCCAATGCAAAGGCCGCCGACGCCAATAGCGCCGACGGCCCGGAAAACGCTCAGCAGTAGGGCGGCCGCTTACCGAAGCGCGTCGAGGGCGGCTTTCAGGCGGGGCAAGGCGGCTTCGATGGAGGCCAGCGAAGCGCCACCAACCGACATGCGGAACCACGGCGCGGTATCGGAAGTACCAAAGGCGCTGAACGGCACCAGGGCCAACCGGGCGTCGCTGATGAGGTAGGAGGTGAGGTCTTTGGTGGTGGCCAGCACCTGGCCGGCCGGGGTGGTTTTACCCAACACATCGAGCTTGGCGGTGAGGTAGATGGCGCCCATCGGCACAATGGCGTCGACGGGGTAGCCCTGCTGCTGGAGGTCCTTCAGCCCGGTGTAGAGGGCCACGAGGCTCTGTTGAATGCGCTGACGAAACTGGTCCATAAACGCATCCACGGTCTGCTGCTGCGGCAGGTAGTTGCCCACGGCCACCTGCTCGGCTTTGGGCGCCCAGGCACCTACGTGGCCCAAAATGGCCTTCATCTTGTCGATAACCGGGGCCGGGCCGAAGGCATAGCCCACGCGGATGCCGGTGGCGGCGAGGCTTTTGGAAATGCCGTCGATGTAGATGACGTAGTCGCGCAGGGCGGGGCGCAGGTTCACCGGGTCGTGGTGCTCGGTGTCGCCGAAGGTCAGGAGCCAGTAAATCTGGTCGTAGAGAATGTAGAGCGGCTTGTCGTCGGGGCCGCGGCGCTGGTTTTCGGCCAGCACCAGGTCGCAGATTTCCTCCAGGTCGTGCTTGCTGAACACGGTGCCGGTGGGGTTCAGCGGGGAGCAGAGGGCCAGCAGCGTGGCGCCGGCCAGGTGCGGGGCCACGTCGGCGGCGGTGGGCATGAAGTTGTTTTCGGGGCGCGTTTCCACCATCACGGGGGCGGCGCCGGAGAGGTGGCAGTAGTGATTGTTGTTCCACGACGGCACCGGAAACACCACCCGGTCGCCGGGGTCGACGAGGGCTAGGTAGGTGGCGTAGATGAGCGGGCGCGAGCCGCCGGCCACCAGCAAGTCGTTGGGCGAATACTGCAGGCCCAGGCGCTGCTCCAGAAACCGCGCGGCACTTTGGCGCAGCTCCAGCATGCCGTTGGCGGGCGGGTAGTTGGTGTTGCCGGCTTGGTAGGCTTGGGTTATTTCGGCTTCCAGCTCGGCGGGAATCGGGAAAATGCCGGGGTCGAAGTCGCCGATGGTGAGGTTGCAGATTTGCTCCCCCTTGCGGATCATGTCGTTGACTTCGTTGCCGATTTTGATGATTTCGGAGCCGATGAGGCCGGCCGCCATGGTTGAGACTTGCATGGAATAAGGGCTGGTACGCGTGCAAAAGCGGCAGCCCCGGCCGGGCCACGGCGCCGCAAGTTAGAAGGGTAGGCGGAGCGGATACGAAAAAAAGTGGCGCCCGATGGGATGCGGCCCGAATTGAAAGTTCGCAACGATGCGCTTTCGGGCACCCAGGCAAGGGTACTTTCGGCTGCAGCCGCTAAACTTGCGGACCCAACCACTGCCGTTGCTATGCTGCCTGTCGATATAGAGGTGCCTACGCTTACCGCTTTGCCCGCCGCCGCCGCGCAACTGGGCGCCGTTATCGAAGCCGCCAACTGCCCCGTGGTGTTGCTGGAAGGAGAGATGGGCGCGGGCAAAACGACCCTCATCCGGGCGCTGTGCGCCGTGCTGGGCGTGCGCGACGAAGTGAGCAGCCCCACGTTTTCGCTCGTCAACGAGTACCGCAACGCGCAGAACCGGCCGGTGTATCACTTCGATTTTTACCGCATCGACTCGGTGGATGAGGCGCTGCGGATTGGCGCGGCGGAGTACTTCGATTCTGGCTATCTTTGCCTGATAGAGTGGCCCAGCCGCGTGGCGCCGCTGCTGCCGCCGGATCGACTGCTCGTGACCGTGGAGGTGACGGGGCCGGAGTCGCGCCGGATGCTGGTGGAGCGCGTTACCGAGTAGCAACGGCCGTTTTTGCCACCTTCTTTTTTAGCCCGCCCGCCCGAATGCCCGATCAGCTACCCCCTGGTTTTTCCTCGCTCACGGCGCCGGCCCGCGCCTATGTGCCGCAGGAATCGATGCTGGCCGTGGAAACGCGCCGCCGCAAGCTGTTCATTGGGCTGCCCCGCGAAACTTCGTTGCAGGAAAACCGCCTCGGCCTGACGCCCGAAGCCGTGAAGCACCTCGTGAACGAGGGCCACGAAGTGGTGATGGAAAGCGGGGCCGGGGAGCCCAGCAAGTACTCCGACCACGATTATTCCGAGGCCGGGGCCAGCATCGTGTACACGGCCAAGGAAGTGTACGAGGCCGATTTGCTGCTGAAGATTGCGCCGCCCACGCTGGAGGAAATGGAGTACCTGCGCGCCGGGCAAACGCTGCTCTCGGCGCTGCAGTTTGGCTCGCTCACGGTGGAATACCTGCTGGCGCTGCAGCGCAAGAAAATTAACGCCATCAGCTTCGAGCTGATCAAGGATCCTTCGGGTGCCAAGCCGGTGGTGCGGGCCATGAGCGAAATTGCCGGCTCGACGGTGATGCTGGTGGCAGCCGAGTACCTGGCGCGCTCCAACGAAGGCAAGGGCATTATTCTAGGCGGTATCACGGGTGTGCCACCGTCGCAGGTGGTTATTCTGGGGGCCGGCACGGTGGCCGAATACGCTGCCCGCGCCGCCATCGGGCTGGGTGCCGACGTGAAGGTGTTCGACAACCACCTCTACAAGTTGCGCCGCCTCAAGCAAAACCTTGGTTCGCAGCTCTACACCAGCACCCTCGATACCTACACGCTCAACCAGCAGATTCGCCGTGCCGATGTGGTTATTGGCTGCCTGAACGCCGAGGACGGTCGCATTCCGTTTATGGTGCCCGAGGAAGCGGTGGCCAGCATGGCGCCGGGCTCGGTCATAATCGACGTGAGCATCGACCAGGGCGGCTGCTTCGAAACCAGCGAAATTACCACGCACTCGAAGCCGGTGTTCCGCAAGTACGACGTGATTCACTACTGCGTGCCCAACATTGCCTCGCGGGTGCCGCGCACGGCCACCACGGCGCTCAGCAACATCTTTACGCCCATTTTGCAGCAAATCAGCCAGCACGGCGGCATCAACGAAGCCCTGTTTGCCGACGAGCATTTCCGTTCGGGCGTGTACCTCTACAAAGGCTCCCTCACCAACGCGACCATTGCCCGGCGCTTCAACCTCCGCTACAAGGAACTGGGGCTGATGATTGCCGTGCGCAACTAGTTTGCGCATTTTCCGGATTTTTCGACCACATTGAAAAGCCTGGCCCGTGTGGCCGGGCTTTTTTACGCCACCGCCGTCGCGCCCCTTCGTCAGTTGCGCCCAACTGGATTTCTATGCCTTTCTCCGCCGAAACCCTGACCTCCCGCACGGTGCTCGAATGCTCAGCCGCCGAGCAGGCCGAGGCCATGAACCGCTCCTTTGAGCAGTACCTGGTGCCCATGCAATTCGACGTGACCTCGTTTCAGCGGCGCTTCCGCGGCGAAAACCTCGACGCTGCCGCCAGCCGGCTTTGGTACTGCGGCGAGGAGTTGGTGGGGGTGGTATACATTGCCCGGCGCGGCTGGACGAGCCGCGTGGCGGCCATGGGCTTGGTTTTGGAAGCGCGCGGACGCGGTTTGGGTCGGCCGATGCTGCAAACTGCCATCGACGAAGCAGCGGCCCGCGGCGACCGGCTGTTGATGCTGGAGGTGTTTACCGACAACGTGCCGGCCATCCGGCTCTACGAGCGGCTGGGCTTCCGCACCACCCGCCGTTTGGTGGGATTCCAACGCAACGCCTCGCCGCAACCCGGGCCGCTGGTAGAAACCCTGACGCACTGCGACCCACTGGAAGTAGCCCGCCAAGTAGCGCGGGAGGGCGACGCGGCGCTGCCGTGGATGCTGGCCGCCGAAACGCTGGCGGCTACGGTGCCGCCGTTTGTGGAAGCGTGGCAGCTAGCTGAAAACGCCTATGCCCTGGTGCGCCCTGAGCCCGACCGGGTGATGGTGCTGGGCCTGGTGGTGCCGCGGGCGGTGCGCCGGCAGGGGTGGGGGCGGCGCCTGGTGCGCGCTTTGGAAAGCCAGTATGCCGGTCGGCGGCTCACGGCACATTCGCTGCTGCCGAAAAGTGCTGTGTCGGAGTTGCTGCAGCATTGCGGGTGGGAGCCGCAGGCGCTGGAGCTGTATGAAATGGAGCGGCCGCTGTAACCCGTTAAACACTGGGCTGACCGCTCGCTTAAAACCAACACTTTGCATTTCTTCTGATGGGAAATATGCTGGCAATACACGGTAGCGTTTGTTTTTGGCTGATGGGGGCAGTGGCTTGCCAAACCGGCGAGTCGGAGGCAGACCGGCAGCAACTGCAGGCCCTGGATGCCACGCTGCAAACGCTGAACCGGCAACAAAATCGGGAAGCCGACAGGCTGATGGGCAGAATGCAGGAGGCGGTTGCGTTGACCCGGTTTTACCCGGCCGATGTAACCGTGCTGGAGAAAGCCGAAACCGTACGTAGCCGCGCCAATACCGTGCGCGGCCGCATAAAAGCGCTACGGAATAAGCTACTGCAAGCAGCAAACCAGGCCGGAGGCGCGGGGCTTGGCGGTACCCAACCCGTAGCTGCCACATTGCTAGGTCCCGACGAAGCCGCCAACCTGCTGCAACAAAGCCTGCGGCAGTATGCCCGCCACATTCGGCAGGTTGTGCCCGACATGAGCGACCTGCTGGCCGCCGATGCCAAAGACGACCCCAGCATTCGGGCAGCGGTGGGGGATGCCTTCGACGGGCAGAGTTTTGGGGAGTTTTACTTTGGGAGTGCGTCTGTGGCAGCGGCACTGACCACGCTTTCGCAAAAAGAAGGAGAAGTGCTACGCATGGAGTTGCTGGCCCTTGAAGAGCTGAGCAAGAAAATTCAGCATGCGGATGCGTTTTTCAAGATCGGTGCCTACGCCATACCCAACAGCAACACCGTGCGGGAAGGGCAGCATTACGAGGCAGATCTGTTTCTGACGACTTCCCGGCAGGAGGTTTTTCGCGTGGCCATGCAGGCCAATGGCCGGTCCGTGAAAATCGGGCCGTACGGTGCCGGGCAAATAGCATTTCCGGTGCCGGCAACTGCGCCCAGCGGCCCGGCATTTTGGGAAGCGAGCATCAGTGGCAGCTACCGCGGACGGGACACGACCTTCCGGTTCCGCGTGCCTTACACCATCCAGCGCCAGTAGTCCGCATCAGCTCATTTGCTCCAAACCCATGCGTTTTCCTTTCCCCTTTGTTCGTCGTGTTGCGCAACTAAGCTTCGGAGCGGTTGCCCTCTTGGGCACGGCCTGCCAGAGCCGCCACGCCCGCGAAGCAGCCGAACTCAAACTGCTGCAGATCGACGGACTCTTGCTGAACAGCAACAACGCGCTGATTCACAGCAACGAGGTGCTGCTGCGAGGCCTGCAGGCCAAAGCCGAGAAGAACCGCAATACGCCTGCCGACTTGGCTTTACTGAAGCAAGGCAAGGCCGTGCACGATACTTCGCACGCTTTGGTGGAACGTCTGCGCGAGGTGCGGGAAATGCTCTTGCGCCAGACGGACAACCAAGCTGGTATCAAGCACCTGGGGGGCGAGAAAGAAGTGGCCGCCCTGATGCAGAGCGAAGCGCCGCGCCTGCAGAAAGTGTTGGCCCGACATGCCGGTTTCCTGCAAAGGGCAGCCTCCGCGAAGAACACCACCTCCGTTGCCCCGACTACCAAGACAACGAAGGGCGCAATCGACTTTACCGATGTTTCTTTGGCCGCAGCCCTGACGGCACTTTCGCAGCAGGAAGCGGAGGCCCTGCTGCTCGAAACCCGAACGCTGACGGAATTGCAAACCAGAATAGGAGCTGCCGAGCTAACAACCACGCTGCGCCCCCTGGTAACGGCCGAAGCCAACACCGTAGCACCGGGCGAGACGTACCGGGCGCAACTGGTACTGGCGCACGCCCTGAATAGCCCCGGCGCCCTCACCATGACGGCCAATGGCCAGCCGCTGACGGTGGGTGCCGATGGTATTGCGCACGTCAGGTTCGTTGTGCCGTCGTTGGGCGGCGCGGCCCGCAAGCAGGCTTCTTGGCTAGGTGTTATTCGAGGCCGTTGGAACGGTTTGGATACCACATTCCAGATACGGGTGCCTTACACCATCGTTCGGAAATAGGGCTACTGGGCCAGCAAGAGCACTTTCCAGGCGTCGAGCAGCCGGCCTTCCTCCAGTACTTTTTTCCCCAGCAGCACCAGCTGCCGGCGCAGCTCGGGGGCATCGTTGCGGTACTTGTTGAGCGTGTAGGCTACCAGCGCCTCCTGCCGGAATGCCTGCACGTCGTCGGCTGATGGCAGGGCTTGCGGCTCGATGTTGGCGAGGCGGCCGAGGTTGTTGCCGGTCAGCACGTCGCTCCGGCGGATGTGCTCGGGCAGCTGGTCGATGCCGATGCCCTTGTTGCGGTTGGGCTTGGGCACTTCAAACAGGCTTTCGGGCACCACGCGCGCGTACCAGTCGCCGCCGAGGCGGGCTACCGCGTCGAACTTGTGCGGGTCGACGCCGTGGCCGTTGTCGAGCAGGATATCCTCGCGGAAATGCGCCTGCACGACCCGGCAAATAACCAGGTTGCCGCCGCCGTTGGAGTCGCCGATGGCAATGACCTGCTCCACTACGCACTCAAACGACACCGGGCACTCGGCCACGCGCGGCGGGCGCACCTTGTCGGAGGCCAGTTCGGTAAGGCCGGCTTTGCGGAATTCGTTGACGTCCCGCTCGTACTCAGTGCTGGCCAGCGACATTTGCTCAACCAGGGCGTAGTCGCAGATGTTCACGACACACTCGGGCACTTCGTCGCGCACGTTGTAGAGGGTGTGCTTCTGGGTGTTGTCGCGCACGCGGTTGGCGGGCGAGAAGATGAGCGTAGCAGGGTTGGAACTGAACACGTTGAAAAACGAGAACGGACTCAGGTTCACGTTGCCCGCGCGGTCGATGGTGCTGACGAAGGCAATGGGGCGCGGGGCCACGGCGCCGAGCATGAACTGGTGCCACTCGGGACCGGGCAACGTGCCGGGCGTGATGGTGCGAAACGAAGCAGGGGAGACGGTGGGCATAGCAGGCGGGATTGGCGGCCGAAGTTCTGGCTTTGGCGGCAATTAATCCTCGTAGCTCCACTGGTTGCTGCGGCTGCTGTAGCTGGCCTCGACCATAGCGCCCGCGTAGTACTGGAGCCAAAAGGCTTGGGGCGCCCGCGCTGTGTCGGTGGAGTACTGAAACGCGGGCGGATTGATCAGCCCTTGGGAAGTGACGGGCAGCCGCGGTAGGAAGCGGGGCACCAGTTGTGGCAAGGAGTCAGGATAGTGGCCCTGCTGCCTTTTGTAGTTTTCCAACCCCTGGATGATGGCATGGGCATGCTGCTGGGTGCGAGTGTCCTGCCAATCCCAGACTAGCATCATCAGCGGAATGCTAAGGAGGCTTGCAGCTACTGTGGGGACCAGCAGGCGGCGCACCTTCGTTTGGGGTTTGCGTAAGGAAAGCTCTAAACCAATGTATACGACAGGCATTGCCGCCGTAGCAAGCAGTTGCAACATCAGCAGCAGCGGTTCACTCCCTGCGGTTTGTACTACCAGCAACCCAGCCAGCAGCAGGACGAAAAAGCGCACTGATGAACGTCGAACGGATAATTTCACGGTTCAAAGTAATACCAGTTTGCGGCACACGTCAGTTGGCGTAGAATTACTGATAGCCTTATGCTCCTTCGCTTTGCCCTGGTCAGCGCGGCTCTGTTGCTGCGGTGTGCCACCGCCACCGCAGTTTCTTCGGCCGATACCCTGCGCCTGCGGCAGCATCTCGTTTACCTCACCACCACGCCGCAGCCGCGCAACCACCAGCACGTGGCCGTGCTCGACACCGTGGCTGCTTACCTAGGCCGGCAACTACGCCAGGCAGGCGCCCGCGTCACGGAGCAGCCCTACGAAGTCAACGGGAAAATCTACCGCAACGTCATCGGCTCGTTCGGTCCCGAAACCGGCCCGCGACTCATCGTCGGGGCGCACTACGACGTGTGCGACAACCAGCCCGGCGCCGACGACAACGGCACCGGCACGGCCGCGCTGCTGGAGCTGGCGCGGCTATTGGGCCAGCAGACACAGTTGCCGCAGCGCATCGATTTGGTGGCCTACACCCTGGAGGAGCCGCCGTATTTCCGCACCCCCCACATGGGCAGCTACGTGCACGCCAAGTCGCTGCACGACCAGAACGTGGCCGTAACCGGCATGGTGGTGCTCGAAATGCTGGGCTACTACGACGACCGGCGCGGCTCGCAGAAATATCCCTTCGCCCCGCTGAAGCTGGTGTACGGCGGCCGCGGCAACTACGTGACGGCCGTGCGCAAGCTGGCCGGCGGCCGGTTCGCCCGCCGCTTCAGCCGCCACTACGACCAAGCCGCTGCCTTGCCCGTCAAGCGGTTCATCGGCCCCGCTTGGCTGCCCGGCATCGACTTTTCCGACCACCTCAGCTACTGGCACTTCGGCTACTCGGCCCTGATGCTGACCGACACGGCCTTTTACCGCAACCGCAACTACCACCACGCCACCGACACGCTGGAAAAGCTGGACCTGCGCCGCCTCGCGCTGGCCGTGGATGCCGTGCTGGCCGCCCTGCTGGCTGTGTAGCCGATCGGGTAGGAGCCGACGCCGCGGGAGCAGGCAGGTACAGGCGGGTTTGGGACCTACGAAGCGCTTACATTGGCTACCGAGCCACCAACCAAACGCCTCCCAATGCCTGCATCATTACCCCAGCGCGCCCCCCAAACGGCGTCTTCCGAAGCCGCCGCCCTGGCCACCGCCCACGACAACAACGCCGTGGCGCCCGGCAAAATCTGGCAGGTCATCACGGCCTCATCGGTGGGCACCGTCATCGAGTGGTACGACTTCTACATTTTCGGCTCGCTCACGCCCATCATTTCCACGCTGTTTTTTCCCGAAGGCAACCCCGTGGCGGCGCTGCTGAGCACCCTGGCGCTGTTTGCCACCGGCTTCGTGGTGCGGCCGTTCGGCGCCATCGTGTTCGGTCGCCTCGGTGATTTGGTGGGCCGGAAATACACCTTTCTGCTCACGCTGCTGCTGATGGGCGGCTCCACGTTTTGCATTGGGGTCGTGCCGACGTACGCGCAAATCGGGCTGTCCGCGCCCCTGATTCTGCTGGTGCTGCGCCTCGTGCAGGGCCTGGCCCTGGGCGGCGAATACGGCGGGGCCGCTACCTACGTGGCCGAGCACGCGCCGGATAACCGCCGCGGCTACTACACCAGCTTCATCCAGACGACGGCCACCGTGGGCTTGTTCGTGAGCATCGCCGTGATTGTGGGTACCCGCATGGCCGTCGGCGACGCCGCGTTCAAGGACTGGGGCTGGCGCATTCCGTTTCTGGTGTCGTTTTTCCTCATTATTGCCTCCTACTACATTCGCCGCCGGCTGCACGAGTCGCCGCTGTTTGCGCAGATGAAAGCCCAGGGCAAAACCAGCACTTCGCCCGTGCGCGACTCGTTTGTGAAGCCCGAAAACCGCCGCCTGGTGCTGCTGGCCTTGTTTGGAGCCACCATGGGCCAGGGCGTGGTGTGGTACACGGGGCAGTTCTATGCCTACTTCTTCCTGCAAACGGTGCTGAAAATCGACCTGGTGCCGGCCAGCACCATTTTGTGCCTGGCGTTGCTGCTGGGCACGCCGTTTTTCGTCTACTTCGGCGGCCTCTCCGACCGCATCGGCCGCAAGCGCATCATCATGACGGGGCTGCTGTGCGCCGTGCTGTTCACTTTTCCGCTATTCTACGGCCTGCACGCCTTCGCCGGACCCATTACGGAAGTGACGCCCGCCAGCGTAGATGCTGCCGGCAAAGCCGTGCCCGCCGTGCTCAAAGCCCTGTCGCCGAACATTCCCATGCTCACCGTGCTGGTGTTTTGCCTGGTGCTGTTCGTGACGATGGTATACGGGCCGATTGCGGCCTACCTCGTGGAGCTGTTTCCCACTAAGGTGCGCTACACGTCGCTGTCGTTGCCCTACCACGTGGGCAACGGCATTTTCGGCGGCCTCGTCCCGCTGATTGCCACCGCGCTGGTGGCCTGGGCCGCCGCGCAGCCCAGCGGCTTTTTGCGGGAGTACAGCATCTATTTCGGCCTCTTGTACCCCGTGGTGGTGGCGCTGATATGCCTGCTGATTGGTTCGGCCAAGATGAAGGACATCCGCAACGTGCGGATTATGGATTGAGTTGTACAGCGCCGCGCTACGGCCTATTCTGCGACTCCAGCGCCCCCTTTTGCGACGATACGGCAGCTTTGCCCAGCGACTTTTTCGTAAACTGCCGCCCTCAATCCGACCTCCGCGCACCATGCCCGCCACCCACCCTCGCATCCGAACCACCGAAGAATACCACGAGGCCTACCGCCGCAGCGTAGAAACGCCCGACGCGTTCTGGGCCGAAGTGGCGGAGCCCTTCACCTGGCGCCGCAAGTGGGACTCTGTGCGCGGCGGCGAGTTTTCGCCCGCCGGCACCAGCACTTGGTTCGACGGCGCCAAGCTCAACATCACCGAAAACTGCCTCGACCGGCACTTGGCTGCGCGCGGCAACAAACTGGCCCTCATCTGGGAGCCCAACGACCCCAAGCAGCGCCACTTGCGCCTGACCTACCGCGAACTGTACCAGGAGGTCTGCCGCTTTGCCAACGTGCTGCACAACCTGGGCGTGGAAAAGGGCGACCGGGTGTGCCTCTATATGCCCATGATTCCGCCGCTGGCCATTGCCGTGCTGGCCTGCGCCCGCATCGGCGCCATTCACTCGGTGGTTTTCGCCGGTTTCAGCAGCACCGCCATTGCCGACCGCGTCAACGACGCCCAAGCTGCCTTCGTCATCACGGCGGACGGGCTGAACCGCGGCCCCAAGCAGATTCCGGTCAAGCGTGTGGTCGACGAGGCATTGGAAAGCTGCCCCTCGGTGCGCAAAGTGCTGGTGGTGGAACACCTGGGCTGGCCCGTGCACATGCAGGAAGGCCGCGACGTATGGTACCACGACGAAGCCAAGGACGTGAGTCGCAGCTTCAAGGCCGAAGAAATGGCGGCCGAGGATCCGCTGTTCATCCTCTACACCTCGGGCAGCACCGGCAAGCCCAAAGGCGTGGTGCACACCACCGCCGGCTACATGGTATGGGCCGACTACACCTTCCGCAACGTGTTTCAGGTGGAGGAAAACGACGTGTACTGGTGCACCGCCGACGTGGGCTGGGTAACGGGCCATAGCTACCTGCTGTACGGACCGCTGCTGGCCGGCGCTACCACGCTCATGTTTGAGGGTGTGCCCACGTACCCCGATGCCGGCCGCTTCTGGGAGGTCATCGACAAGCACTCGGTGAGCATTTTCTACACCGCGCCCACTGCCATCCGCTCACTCATGGCCGCGCCGCTCGATAATGTGCTCAGCTATTCGCTCGATTCGCTGCGGGTGCTGGGGTCGGTTGGGGAGCCCATCAACGAAGAAGCCTGGCACTGGTACCACCAGCACGTGGGCAAAGGCCGCTGCCCGATTGTAGATACCTGGTGGCAAACCGAAACCGCCGGCATCATGATTTCGGCCATGGCGGGCATCACGCCCAGCAAACCCACCCACGCGGGTTTGCCGATGCCGGGCGTCGAGCCGGTACTGCTCACGCAGGAAGGCCAGGAAATCGAAGGCAACGACCAGGAAGGCTACCTCGCCATCCGGGCTTCGTGGCCCGGCGTCATTCGCACCACCTGGGGCGACCATGAGCGCGCCGCGCAAACCTATTTCCGCCCGTACCCCGGCTACTACTTCACCGGCGACGGTGCCCGCCGCGACGAAAACGGCCTCTACCGCATCATCGGCCGCGTCGACGACGTCATCAACGTATCGGGACACCGCTTCGGTACGGCCGAAATCGAAAACGCCATCAACCAAGATCCGCACGTGGTGGAGTCGGCCGTGGTGGGCTACCCGCACGACGTAAAGGGCCAGGGAATTTACGCCTACGTGATTTTGCAGGACGGCGTGCCCGACAAGGAGACCGAACGGCAACGCATCGAAGCCAGCGTAATTGAAACCGTGGTTGCTGAAATCGGCAAAATTGCCCGGCCCGACAAAATTCAGATTGTGTCGGGCCTACCGAAAACGCGCTCGGGCAAAATCATGCGCCGCATTCTGCGCAAAGTAGCCGAGGGCGAAACGAGCAATATAGGCGACACCACCACGCTGCTAGACCCGGCTGTGGTGGATGAAATTGTCAATGGAAGGAAGTAGTAAATTTATTTACCACAGGTAGATCCACATGATAACCATGTTTACTAAATGTTTAAATAGCGTGTAATCGTCACGTAGTGATACAGAATCAGCAAGTGTAGACCGATTGGTTGAACCTGCATCAAAAAGCCCGACCGGTAATTTACCGGTCGGGCTTTTTGATAAAGCTTGTGTTCAGGCCTTTCTTAGGCTTGGTCGTCGTAGTAAGCGCTGCGGTAGCCTTTGCGCTTTTTCGACTTCTTGCCGTTGGAACTGAGCAACACCAAGGCCCCGGTGGCCACGGCTGCCACCGTGGTCAGCTTCAGGATGAGGCTGGTGCGGTTGTGCTTCCACTCCACGGGGTAGCCTTTTTCGGCGTAGATGTTAGGTAGTTTGCCGTGCACCAAATCGTCGAGCACGCCTTCCACCACGTCCACGCGGTCGGCCAAAAGCAGGGGCAGCCAGTGGGCGTATTCGTTTTCGCTGAAATGGAAGGCCGCCCGCCGAATCAGGCCGCTCAGACCCTTGGGCGGCTCCGGCGTGCCGAACACGGCCGATACGTTGGGCCGCTCTACCGAGCGCAGCACCTCGGTGTCCACCGGCTGCAGCGACTCGGGCCGGTGCTTGTAGTCGGGGTCCTGGGTGATGTTCATGCGGGGCTGCCGCATGGGGTAGGTGGGGTCGTTTTTGGGGTCGGCATCAATGCCCCAGCCCTTGATCTGCTTGGGGTCGATGGGCGTGTTGATCTTATTGCTTTCCATAGTCGGGGCGGCGTTATTGGTGGTTGGCAGTAGGAGGAATCATCACGGTTTTGATGCAGTTGTCCAGCTTAGCGGAGAACATGCGGTAACCGTCGGCCACTTCCTCCAGCGGAATGCGGTGCGTAATCAGGGCTTTGGGGTTGAGCACGCCGTTTTGGATGTGCTCAATCAGGCGCGGCAGCAAGCGTTTCACCGAAGCTTGGTTGGCCCGAATGGTGAGGCCTTTGTTGAGCACGTTGCCGATGGGCACGAGGTTGTCGGTGGGGCCGTACACGCCCACTACCGACACCACGCCGCCTTTCTTCACCGAGTTGATGGCCCAGTGCAGCGCCGTGGCCGAGCCGGCCTGCAGCAGCAGTTTGCGGCCCGTAATGGTTTGCATGGTGTTGCCGGCGGCTTCGGCACCTACGGCATCGATAACCACGTCGGCACCGAGCCAGTCGGTGGCCTTTTTGAAGAACAGCACCGGGTCGCCAATTTCCTTGAAGTTGTAGGCCTCGCAATAGGAATAGTTGCGGGCAAACTCCAGGCGGTAGTCTTCCTGGTCGACAATCATGACGCGGCCGGCGCCGAACAGCCAGGCGCAACGCGCCGCCATGATGCCGATAGGGCCGGCGCCGAACACCAGGACGGTGTCGCCGGGCTGAATGCCGGCCATTTCGGCGGCCTGATAGCCGGTGGGCACCACGTCGGTCAGCAGCACGGCATCGTCGAGGTCCATGCCGGCGGGTATGATGGTCGGACCCACGTTGGCGTAGGGTACGCGGGCGTATTCGGCCTGCCCGCCGTTGAAGCCGCCGGCGGTGTGCGAGTAGCCGAAAATAGCCCCTACAGCGGTGGCCTCGGTGTTCGACTCGTGGCAGTTACCAAACATGCCCTGGCGGCAGAAGTGACACTCGCCGCAGGCAATGTTGAAGGGCACAATCACCCGGTCGCCCACTTTCACTTTGGTCACTTCCGAGCCGATTTCCACGACCTCGCCGATGAATTCGTGGCCGAAAGTGGAGCCCACGCGGGTGTCGGGCACGTTGCCGTTGTAGAGGTGCAGGTCGGAGCCGCAAATGCAGGTGCGCAGCACTTTCACGATGGCATCCTGCGGATGCTTGATTTCCGGCATGGGTTTCTGCACGGCACGGACCCTTTTGGGGCCCCGGTATTCCATGGCTAGCATAGGTGTTTGGTTTTAGGAGAAGGAATGCTGGACACCACAGCCGCCAGTGCGCGAACAACGCAAGCTTGCAACCGGTGGCAGCGGTATGCAAGTAGTACTGCTGGCGTAAGTCAAGGTTACAACTGTCGAGTATGCCAAAGGCAAACGCGAGGTCATCCTGCCGCTTGTGGGCATCCTCTCGGCGCGTGCGCGCTGGCCCTAAAGGCCCGTGAGGCGCTCCATGTCGGTCATTTTGCCCGCGGCCGCGTATCAAGCAAAGTTGCGCGCTCTTCATCCGCCTTTTCCACCCGGCCCATGATTCACCCGCACACGGAACTTCGCTTCATTTCCTCCGAAATCGGCTACGGCGTCGTTGCCACACAGTTCATTCCGAAAGGCACCATTTGCTGGGCCTTCGATGCGTTCGACCAAGTATTCAGCCCGGCGCAGGTCGGGGCACTGGACCAACTGCACAAGGACATTCTCAACAAGTACAGCTACCGCGACGCGGCGGGCAACCTGGTGCTGTGCTGGGACAACGCCCGCTTCGTCAACCATTCCTTCAACTCCAGCCTGGTGTCGACGGCCTACAACTTCGAGCTGGCCGTGCGCGATATTCAGCCCGGGGAGGAACTCACCGACGATTACGGGTACCTGAACGTGTGGGAGCCGTTCGACGCGCTGACCGAGCCCGGCAGCCCCCGCACCCGTGTACTTCCCAATGACCTGCTGCACTTTCACGCTGCCTGGGACGCCCAACTCATCGAGGCTTTTCGCCACTTCCACCACGTAGCGCAGCCCCTGGTGGGCTTAATTGAGCCGGCGTATGCCGCCAAAGTGCAAGCCGTGGCCGCGGGTCAGGCGCCCATGGACTCCATCGTAAACTGTTACTACCACGGCCAGGATGTGCCCGCGCTGCGCTAGCACGCCACCAACGACCTCCCCAAACGTTGTACAACCAAAAAGAGCCGACCCTTGGGCCGGCTCTTGTAGGCAAATAACCAGAGTGCTGACTTTATAGCTCCGAGGCCGGCAGCACTGTGCCGCGCACCTCGCCAAAGCCAATGCGCAGGCCGTTTCGCTCGCAGTAGCCGCGCATGATTACCGCGTCGCCGTCTTGGATAAACTTGCGCTGCGAGCCGTCGGGCAGCGTTAGGGGCTTGGTGCCGCGCCAAGTCAGCTCCAGCATTGAACCGAAGGAATCGGGGCTTTGGCCGCTGATGGTGCCCGAGGCGTACAGGTCGCCCACTTCCAGGTTGCAGCCGTTGGAGGCGTGGTGGGTGAGCTGCTGGGCCATGCTCCAGTACATGTACTTGAAGTTGGAGCGGCAGATAGTGGTTTCGGGGCCGCCGGCCGGGGCCAGGCACACTTCCAGGTTGATGTCGAGGTTGTGCTGGCCGGTTTGGTGCAGGTAGGGCAGGGGCGCGGGGTCTTGTGCGGGGCCGGCTACGCGGAAGGGTTCCAGCGCGTCGAGCGTAACGACCCAGGGCGAGATGCTGCTGCCGAAGTTTTTGCCCAGAAACGGCCCCAGCGGCACGTATTCCCAGCTTTGCAGGTCGCGGGCGCTCCAGTCGTTGAACAGGGCCAGCCCGAAAATGTGGTCTTCGGCTTGCCCGATGGGCACGGTGTCGCCGAGCTTGGTGCCCTGGCCCACCACGAAGGCCACTTCCAGCTCAAAATCGAGCTGCTGCGAGGGGCCGAAAGTGGGCACAGCGGCATCGGGGGCCTTGCGCTGGCCGTTGGGCCGCCGGATATCGGTGCCGCTGACCACGATGCTGCTGATGCGGCCGTGGTAGCCGATGGGAATCCACTTCCAGTTGGGCAGCAGGGCGTTGGCCGGGTCGCGGAACATGATGCCCACGTTGGTGGCGTGCTCGATGCTGGAGTAGAAATCGGTGTAGTTCTGGGGCTTCACCGGGCGCAGCATCTGCACGTCGCGCTGCCGGATGAGGCAGGTGCGCATGGCTTCCTCGTGGTCCCGCAATTCCGGGTTGTCGTGGCGCAGCAGCTCACTCACGCGCTGGCGCACGGCCCGCCACACCGGCCGCCCCAGCCGAATGAAGCTGTTGAGCGAGCGGCGTCGGAATACCTTCGGCTCGGTGGGCAGATCGAGCCCTCGGAAAAAGCCGAACTGGCTTACGGCGTACAAATCGAGCACGTACTCGCCAATGGCCACGCCCACGCGGGTGCCGCGCTCCTCGGTGGTAAACACGCCGAAGGGTAGGTTCTGGATGGGAAAGTCGCTGTGAGGCGGAATGTCAATCCAGGAACGGAGTGCGGGGTTGTTGGGGTTAGCCATGACGAGCAGAGTGGAATGCGGAGACGGGCAAAGATAGGCGGCCGGCGCCTGCGGCGGCGCGCAAACGGTCAGGAGCAAGTCCCCGAGGCGGTACGGGCAGCCGGCACTGCCCGCGGGAAGTCCCCGAAGGCTCCCGGCTCCCCGGCAGACTTCGGGGACTTCCCCCGAGGCATCCCGGCGCCCCGTACCCTCTCGGGGACTTCCCCCGGGCCCTGCCGGGGTGCCGGGAGTCTTGGGGGACTTCGGCTCAATTTGACCGGCTCTGACTGGCGGGGCGTCTTTCTTCCTCGGGCAAAACCTGTCCCAGCCGCTATCTTGGCGGGCTTGCCTGTTGCTGGTTACTGCTGCGGCTATGGGGAAGCGTGGGGTCGCAAGCTGGTGTTGGTATTATACGTGCCATTCAATATTTTCGGAGTACTGGCCATACGGATGTTTACTGCCATATTTAAATCGAATATGAAAGCTTTAATTACCACGATACTAGTAATTTACCACCTAGTCACTTTTGGACAAACTAAGGAGAAACCAAATGTGTATGAACTTCCAATACCAAAGGCTCTTAATGAGTGTTACTCTCTGCTTGATAGAACGATGCCCGATGATGAAATTCTATTAATTAAGACCTTGCCTGAAGACAGTATTTATTGCAATCAGTCTTTCAGAAATGGAATTGATTTTTTTCATGCATGGAAATTGTATGATGGCTCAAGGCTGACACAGTACTTTAATAAAATAGGATTGCATGAGTCTTATTCAATTTATAATACAATACTCGTTTCTTATCATCGTTATCTGAATAAAAAGGATGTCAGACTTGAAGAACAGATTAAGCAGTACCACGCAATCCAAAGAAAAGAAGAGCAGGAGTTTTTGGCTAAGGTTAAAAAAGATACACTGAATGGTATTTACGTGCCTAAGGATTTAAAGGACTGTTTTATTCAATTGGATAAAATGCTTTCTGAAAATAGTAAGGTAGAAATAAAAAGTCTGGAGAGTAAAGAAGAAACTATTAAATACCATCACGACTTAGGTATGACTCTTAGAAATGCTTGGGGCCTTTGGGGTGGTTCAAGGCTTTCGAAATATTTCCTCGATAAAAAAGTTAATCATCCAGATACTATGTCTGCATTGATACTGGCGTTTTACTACGATTGGCTTCATAATAATAATGAAGGTTGGCGAAAGTGGGTACAATGATAAAAAGACCAGTATTGCATGAGTTTAAGTAGCTCTGGCAATAGTTGAATCAAAAATGTTAATTGGAATCATTGAATAAATCCATGTCGTATTCCAATAAAAACCACCGCGCCCCGCCTCCGCCGAAACGGCAGAAGCGGGGCGCGGCTCTACTGCAAAAACGTACTTAGCGGCCTTCCTGACCAGCGGGCTGCAGCGTAGTAGCCACGTTCACGGCTTCCACGGCCCGAATTTCGGGTACGGCCCGTTTCACCGATTCTTCCACGCCGGCTTTCAGCGTCATCGGCGACATGGGGCAGGTGCCGCAGGCGCCCAGCAACTCCAAGCGCAGCACCATATCATCCGAAATATCAAGCACGCGCACGTTGCCGCCGTCGGCTTCCAGGTAGGGCCGGATGCCGTCGAGGGCCTGCTCGATGCGCGGCAACAGCGGATGATCAAGAAGAGAAGCGGAAACGGACATGCTGCTAAAACAAGGAAATCAACCGTGAAGTTCGGGCTTTTTGCCGAAGCGGGGAAGCTCGACGGGCTACGACTTCATTTCGACCACGTTGGTGCGCGGGGCCACGGCATTGCGGATGGACACCTGCCGGGCTACTTCCTCGGCCAGCAGCGTAAACAGCTCGGCCGTGGGCGTGCCGGGGTGCATGATGGCGGGAATACCCTCGTCGCCGTTTTCGCGGATGCTCTGCACCAGCGGAATCTGGCCCAGCAGCGGTACCTGGTGCTTCTCGGCCAGCGCGCGGCCTCCGCCTTCACCGAAGATGTAGTACTTGTTCTCGGGCAGCTCGGCGGGCGTGAACCACGCCATGTTTTCGACCACGCCCAGCACCGGCACGTTGATCTGCGGCTGGCGGAACATCTGCAAACCCTTCTGGGCATCGGCCAGGGCCACTTTCTGCGGCGTGGTTACGATGACGGCGCCCGTGACAGGCACGGTCTGCACCAAGGTCAGGTGAATGTCGGAGGTGCCGGGGGGCAAGTCGAGCAACAGGTAATCCAGCTCGCCCCAGTCGACTTCGGTAATGAACTGCTTGAGCGCCGACGAGGCCATGGGGCCGCGCCACACAATTGCCGATTCGGCCGGGGCCAGGAACCCAATGCTCATGATTTTGATGCCGTACTGCTCGATGGGCTCGATCAGGTTGCGGCCATCGGGCCCTTGGTACACGTGGGGGCGCGAGTCTTCCACGTTGAACATGGTGGGCATCGAAGGGCCGCTGATATCGGCATCGACGAGGCCGACTTTGGCGCCGGTGCGGGCCAGGGCCACGGCCAGGTTGGCCGTAACGGTGCTTTTGCCCACGCCGCCCTTGCCCGAGGCAATGGCAATGATGTTCTTCACGCCGGGCAGGATGTCGCGGTTCTGGCGCATGCTGGTCACGCGCGAGGTCATGTTCACCGTCACCTGCGCGTCTTTGTTCACCATCGTGGTGATGGCGCGCACGCAGGCGTTGCGGATGAGGTCTTTCAGCGGGCAGGCGGGCGTGGTCAGAATCACGGTGAACGTCACGTTCAGGCCATCAATCTGCACGTCCTCAATCATGTTGAGCGTGACGAGGTCTTTGCCCAAATCGGGCTCCTCGACGTAGCTCAGGGCTTTCAGAACGTCTTCTTGGGTAATGCTCATAGGTCGGAATTCGAGCGGCCTGTAAGCCGGCCGAAGCACAAAGATAAACCCGAAACCGTGGCGACGGTTCGGCGAAGCCACCAGAACAAACTCCCTTGCTTAGCTTCGCCGACTTGCACTACAAAAAGGAGGTGAGCTGGTTCCTGCCGTACCTTTGCACTCCATTCCGCTTACTCTTCGCCCGTGGCCCTCATTCCCAAAGAAACCATCGACCAAGTTCTCCACTACGCCGACATTGTGGAGGTGGTGGGCGACTTCGTGACGCTCAAGAAAAAGGGACAGAATCTGTGGGCCTGCTGCCCGTTTCACCACGAAAAGTCGCCCTCGTTTTCGGTGGCGCCGGCCAAGGGCATCTACAAGTGCTTCGGCTGCGGCAAGGCCGGCGATGTGGTGCGCTTTGTGATGGACGTGGAGGGCGCCAGCTACCCCGAGGCCATCAAGTGGCTGGCCAAGAAGTACGGCGTCGAGATTAAGGAAGAAGAGAAAACGCCCGAGCAGCAACTGGCGCAGAACGAGCGGGACTCGCAGTTCATCGTGTCGGACTGGGCCAAAAACCGCTACAAAAAGCTACTGCAGGAGTCGGAGGAAGGGGAGAGCATCGGCTGGGCGTATCTGAAGGAGCGCGGGCTGAACCAGGCTACCATCGAAACCTTTGAGCTGGGCTACTCGCTCGATAAGTGGGACGACGTACTCACCGAAGCCCAGCAGGCCGGCTTCGATGTGAAGTACCTCGAAAAAACCGGCCTCGTCATCAAGCGTGAGGAAGACGGCCGCCGCTACGACCGGTTCCGGGGCCGCGTGATGTTCCCGATCCACAACGTTTCGGGCCGTGTGGTAGGCTTTGGCGCGCGCACTCTGCGCCGCGACGAAAAGGCCGGGGCCAAGTATTTGAACTCGCCCGAGTCGGAGATTTACCACAAGTCCGACGTGCTCTACGGCCTCTACCAGGCCAAGCAGTCCATTCGGCAGGAAGAGCTGTGCTACCTCGTGGAGGGCTACCTCGACGTCATCAGCCTCTACCAGGGCGGCGTCAAAAACGTGGTGGCCTCGTCGGGCACCTCGCTCACCGAGGGCCAGATCCGGCTCATTGCCCGCTACACCGACAACGTGACCGTGCTCTACGACGGCGACGCGGCCGGCGTAAAAGCAGCCCTGCGCGGCCTCGACATCATCCTGGAAAACGGCCTGAACGTGCGCGTGGTGCTGTTTCCCGACGGCGACGACCCCGACTCGTACATCCGCAAGGTGGGCGACGCGCGCTTCCGCAAATTTGTGGAAGAGCAAAGTCAGGACTTCATCACCTTCAAAACCCAGCTCGTGGCCCGTGAAGCCGCGCAGGACCCGGTGAAGAAGGCCGAGGCCATTCGGGAAGTGCTCCAGAGCATTGCTAAAGTGCCCGATCCGCTCAAGCGGCAGGTGTTTCTGCAGCAAACCTCGATGGCCTTCCACATCGACGAGCAGGTGCTTATCAGCGAATACAACAAGCTGGTGAAGCAAACCGCGCCCGGCCCGCGCGCCGCCAGCAGCAACGCGCCCAGCGCCCGGCCACACAGCGGCGGTGGCAGCCGTTCGCCGAGCACGGGCCAGCACGCGCCCTCGCAAACCGTGGTTACGCCCACCGGCCTGAGCCAGCGCCCCGCCGACGACGCGATGCCCGACGAGGCCTACGGCATCATGGAGGACGAGTCGGGCTACGAAACCGAGACCATCCCCGACGTGCAGATGTCGGTGGAGCGCGAAATCGTGCGCCTGGTGCTCAACTACCCCGCTCAGCCGCTGCACGAGGGCGTGAGCGTGGCCGCCTACCTGCTCGGCCAAACCGACGAAACGCCCTTCCGCACGCCCATCTTCGCCGATTTGCTGCACCTGTGCCGCGAAACCCTGGCCGAAGGCAAGTTCCCCGACGCCCGCGAGCTGGTGCGCCACCACCGCGCCGACATCCGCGCCGCCATCAGCGACCTGGTGACGGACCCCTGGGAGCTGAGCCCGAACTGGATTACGCACAGCATATACGTGCCCCGCGAAATTGACCTGCTCCAGCAAGCCTGCGACAACGCCATTCTGCGCCTCAACAAGTGCAACGTGGAGCGCGAGCTGGGCGACTGCCTCGCCGCCATGAACGAGCTGGACCCGAGCAACATCGAGGAATACCTGGCCCAAATGGCCATTTATAAGTCCTTGAAGCAGCTGGATATGCAGCTGGCGGGGTTGCTCGGAACGATTATTTCGCGCTGAATATGCCTGGGTTCAAGGGCGATATTCTGAATCTGGCGCGGGCGCTTGGAATTACAGCCGATCAATTCGACGCGGTGGGCATACATGCGTGGCCTTCCATCATGAAGCGGATTGAAGCAGCTTTCATCATCAAAACCGATTCCAACACCAAGTTTAACTGGTGGTGGGAATCTTTTAAGGGGCAGCAAGTCAGTATTTTTTTTGAAGATGGAATGGCTTTCGAGCAATTAAGCCAATTAGTTGATGCTGAAGAACCGGTTTGGTTTATCGGATGCGATACTGATAGAGACCCAAGTAAATTCTGGCTTTTTGAAGGCACTATAAACCCCATTCAACAGGTCATCAGTGAGTTTTATCATTTTGAATATTATATCGTTTCAAAAAAATATGAGTGGCTTTTGTGCGAAACTGACCACAGTGTATTAACAGGATTGGGCAGCGTCATTCCAAAGATGAAAAGGTTAAAATCAGCCTTCGACTTGCATTAATTACCGGGAGACAATAGCTACAAGCTACCTTCGCCCCATGTGGAAACGCGCCAACCTGAGCCGCCTGCTCGTCGCCATTGTGCTGTCGGTGCTGAGCATGGGCATTGGCATGGTGGGCTTCATGCTCATCGAAGGCTACACCGCGATGGAGGCCTTCTACATGACCATCATCACCATCAGCACCACGGGTTTCGGCGAGGTGCGGAAGTTGTCCTCGAACGGGCAGCTGTTCGTGGCGCTCTACATCATCTACAACCTCGTGGTGGTGGCCTACTTGGTGTCGGTGCTCACCACCTATATTTTCGACGGCGAGCTGCGCAACCTCTTCAAGATGTTTATGACCGATCAGGAAATCCGGAGCATTTCGGGCCACGTTATCGTGTGCGGCTTCGGGCGCAACGGCAGCAAGGCCTACCACGAGCTGCGCGCCAACGGCGCCCGCGTGGTGGTAGTCGAGCAAAGCCAGGAGCTCATGCGCGCCGTGGCCGATACGCTCGGCCACGAGCAGGTGCCCGTGGTGTTTGGCGACGCCACCACCGACGAAGCCCTGCGCCAGGCCGGCATCGAGCGGGCCACGGCCCTGATTACAGCCCTGCCCAAGGATTCCGACAACGTTTTCGTCACGCTTACGGCCCGCGAGCTGAACCCGCGCCTCAAAATCATTGCCCGGGCCTCGCTCAAAACCTCGGAGAGCAAGCTGCTGCGCGCCGGCGCCGATTCGGTGGTGATGCCCGACGAAATCGGCGGCTCGCACATGGCCAACCTCATCACGCGGCCCGAGGTGATTCGCTTCCTGGAAATGATCAGCGGGTTGGGCCCTAACAAGCTGCGCCTCGAAGAGCTGGGCTACCAGGACATGCGCCCCGAGGTGCGCAACCTGTCGATTCGCGAGCTGGACATCCGGTCCCGCACCGGCGCCACCGTCATCGGCCTGAAGCCCGCCGAGGGCCAGTTCGTCGTCAGCCCGTCGGCCGACACCCGCCCTGCGCCCGGCGACGTGCTGCTGCTGCTCGGCACCGACGCGCAGATTGCCACCGTCGTCGACGAGTTTCGGTTGCGGTAAGCAGTGCGGGCTGTGCGGTTCGCGTGTTCTGCACCATATGGCCGTTCTGGCAAGCGAACTACCCGGTTCGCGCTCCTGCCGGCTATATTTGTAGTTCGTTAGCTACGCCCTGCCGTGAATATCCTGCAAATATGCCCGCGCGTGCCTTTTCCGCCCCACGACGGCGGGGCCATTGCCATGTACGACGTTGCGGCCGGGCTGGTGCGCGCCGGCCACCGCGTAACGGTGCTGGCCGCCAACACCCCCAAGCACCGGCAAGACGCTACCGTGCTCGACCACCTCGGCCCGAATGCGCGGCTGGTGACGGTGGACGTGGACACGAGCCTTTCGCCCGTGGCCGCGTTGCGCAACCTGCTGTTTCGCCGCACGCCCTACAACGTGGAGCGGTTCATGTCGGCCGATTTCGCGGCCCGGCTGGAGCAGCTCTTGCGCACCGAAACCTTCGACGTGGTGCAGATCGAAGGTACCTTTGTGGCGTGGTACGTGGACGTGGTGCGCCGCGTGGCCCCGCACACGCCGGTGGTGCTGCGCGCCCACAACGTGGAGCACGAAATATGGGACCAGTTGGCCCGCAACGAGCGGCACCCGCTGAAAGCCACCTACCTGCGCCATCTGGCCCGTCGCTTGCGCCGTTTCGAGCAGCAGTATCTGCCGCGCTTTTCGGCCATTGCCGCCATTACCGAGCCCGACAAGCGCCGGCTGCTGCAACTGGGCTGCCAGGAGCCGGTGGTGTTCATTCCGGCCGGTGTCGACTTGTCCCGTTTTCAGCCCGACCCCAGCATCAAGCCCAAGCCGAAGTCGTTGTTTTTCCTCGGCTCCCTCAACTGGCGGCCCAACGTGGAAGGGCTGGAGTGGTTTTTGGCCGAAGTATGGCCCCGCGCCAAGCGCCGCTGGCCCGCGCTGGAACTGCACGTAGCTGGCAAAGACATGCCCGCCCACATTGAGCGCTTGCACGAGCCCGGCGTGCACATGCACGGCTTCGTCGATTCGGCCCCGCGCTTCATGCAGGAAAACGAGGTGATGATTGTGCCCTTGCTGTCGGGCGGCGGCATGCGCGTCAAAATCATCGAGGGCATGGCCATGGGCAAGTGCATCATCAGCACCGGCCTGGGCTCCGAAGGCATTGCCGTGCGCCACCTCGAAGATATCATCGTGTGCGACGACCCCGGCGACTGGATTGAGTGCATCGGCAAGTACGTGGAGGGCGAATTCTGCCACGAGGGCGTGGGCCAGAAGGCCCGCCTCACCGCCCAAAACCTCTACGACAACGCCCGCGTGGTGGCGCGTTTTGTGGCCTTGTATGAGCAGATAGGCGCGAAGGCGTAAGTTTGCGCCCCCAATGAAGCTCCTCGTTCTGCTTTCCCGCTTTCCGTACCCGCTCGACAAAGGCGACAAGCTGCGTGCGTTTCACCAACTGCGCCACCTGGCCCGCCGCTTCGAGGTGTGCCTCTTCGCCCTCACCGACGAAGACGTGACGCCCGAAGCCCACGCGGCCGTAGCGCCGCTGTGCGCCGGCGGGGTGCACGTGCACCGGCTGCGCAAGCCCGGCATTGGGCTGAACATGGGCCTAGGGGTGCTGAAGGGCTGGCCATTCCAGGTCGGTTATTTCTATGATGCCGCCGCCGCCCGCCAGCTGGCCGCCGTGGTGCAGCAGTTTGCGCCCGAGCGGCTCTACTGCCAGCTCATTCGCATGGCCGAGTACGCCCGGCCCTACGCCGCGCAACTGCCCATGACGCTCGATTACATGGATGTGTTTTCGACCGGCATGACGCGCCGCGCCGCCAAAGCCCCGGTCTGGCAGCGCCCCGTTTTCGCCCTCGAAGCCCACCGCCTGCAGCAGTACGAAGCCGAGTGCTTCGCCTGGTTTCGCCACCACACCATCATCAGCGACCAGGACCGGCAGCTCATCGACCACGAAGACCGGCAGCGCATTCAGGTGGTGCCCAACGGCATCGACACCGAGCATTTTCGGCCCGGCGCCACCCCCGCCGACGAACCCTACGAGCTGGTGTTCTGCGGCAACATGGCCTACCACCCCAACGTGGAAGCCGCCGAGTGGCTGGCCCAGGAAATATTGCCCGCCGTGCACCAGCAGCACCCGCAGGCCCGCCTGCTGCTGGCCGGTACCACGCCTGCCGCGCGGGTACTGGCGCTGCGCTCCGCGCACGTGCAGGTCAGCGGCTGGCTGCCCGATATCCGCACGGCCTACGCCTCGGCGCGGGTGTTTGTGGCCCCCATGCGCACCGGCACCGGTCTGCAGAACAAGCTCCTCGAAGCCATGGCCATGGGCCGCCCCAGCGTGACGACCCCGCTGGCCAACAACGCCCTGCACGCCACCGCCGGCCAGCACGTGCTCGTGGGCCGCACCACCGAAGAGCTGGCCGCGCACGTGCGGCACCTGTTGGAAAAGCCCACCGAAGCCGCCGGCCTGGGCGCCAACGGCCGCGAATTCGTGCGCGAGCAGTACAACTGGGAAGCGTCTACCGAGCGGTTGGCCGATTTGCTGAGGCTTTAATACGGCTTGCTGGAGCACCTCCCCGGGCGTTTGCCGCCTTTTGCCGGCCGGTCCTGTAACTTCGCCCCGCCGCTGGCGGTTGTCAACGGAAAGCTTCCCCACCCCGCGGCTGGCCCGCCCGGCCGCACATTCCCGCAAGCCTGCTCCCCGCTATGCTTGATTCCATTGAAGACGCCATTGCCGACATCCGGGCCGGCAAAGTAGTAGTGGTGGTCGACGACGAAGACCGCGAAAACGAAGGCGACTTTATCTGCGCCGCCCGCTGCGCCACGCCCGAAGTCATCAACTTTATGGCCACCCACGGCCGCGGCCTGGTGTGCGCGCCGCTGCTCGAAGACCGGTGCGAAGAGCTGGGCCTGGAGCTGATGGTGGGCCGCAACACGGCCCTGCACGCCACGCCCTTCACCGTATCGGTGGACCTCCTGAAGAACGGCGTGACGACCGGCATTTCGGCCTCCGACCGCTCCAAGACCATCCTGGCCCTCATCGACCCCGAAACCAAGCCTGACGAGCTGGGCAAGCCGGGGCATATTTTCCCGCTGAAAGCCCGCAAGGAAGGCGTGCTGCGCCGCGCCGGCCACACCGAAGCCGCTGTGGATCTGGCCCGGTTGGCCGGTTTCGAGCCGGCCGGCGTGCTGGTGGAGATTCTGAAGGAAGACGGCGAAATGGCCCGCCTGCCCGAGCTGCGCCAAATTGCCAACCACTGGGGCCTGAAGCTGATTTCGGTGCAGGACCTCATCAAGTACCGCCTCGACAAAGAAAGCCTGATTCACCGCGAAATTTCGGTGAAGATGCCCACCGAGTACGGCGACTTCGACCTCTACGCCTACACCCAACGCTCCAACGGTGCCCAGCACCTGGCTTTGGTGAAAGGTGAGCTGACGCCCGGCGAACCGATTCTGGTGCGCGTGCATTCCTCCTGCGTGACGGGCGACATTTTCGGCTCGTGCCGCTGCGACTGCGGCCCGCAGCTGCACCACGCCATGCAGCAGATTGAGCGCGAAGGCCGCGGCGTGGTGGTGTACATGAACCAGGAAGGCCGCGGCATTGGTCTGCTCAACAAGCTGAAAGCCTACAAGCTGCAGGAGCAGGGCCGCGACACCGTGGAAGCCAACCTGGAGCTGGGCTTCGGCATGGACGAGCGCGACTACGGCGTGGGCGCCCAGATTTTGCGCGACCTGGGCATCACCAAAATGCGGCTGCTCACCAACAACCCGCGCAAGCGCACCGGCCTCATCGGCTACGGGCTCGAAATTGTGGACACCGTGCCCATTGAAGTAGTGCCCAACCAGCACAACGAGCAATACCTGACCACCAAGCGCGACAAACTGGGCCATACTATTCTGGCCAAGGACCGCGGACCGCATCCGGCCAAAGCGCCCGAAAATCAGCCGGCGGCTTAGCACTTATTGCGGCGGCGGGGCGTTTTCATCGTATCTTTTATCACGATGAAAACGCCCCGCCGCCGCTTTTTGGTAGTCTTCCTGTTGGTGGCCGTCGGCGGCCGGTGGCCGGCCATGGCCCAGCGGGCGTTGGTGCAGGAGTTTTCCGGCAGCACCGTGCTGCTGGCCTCCGGCGACACCCTCAACGGCCCGCTTACCTTTCATGCCGACCGCGACGTGGTGCTGGTGACGCTGCCCGACCAAACGGTGCGCACGGTGTCGGCGGTGGCGGTAAAGCTGTTTGCCGTGAAAGGCGAGAAAACCCAGCGCGACAACGATTATTACGACTACTACAACTTCTACGACTCCCGGCGTGGCTACTACAACGGCAACCCGTACTGGAACGGGCCGCGCCCTACGCAGCGGCGCGACACGGCCTTGGTGCGGGTGTTTCGTACCTACCGCTGGGACAAAGGCAACGACTATTCCGACTTCAAAACGCCTGCGTTTTTCGAGCAGCTCAGCACCGGGCCGGTCATCCTGCTGCGGCGCGAAGCCTTGGTAGAGCGCATGGTCAACAGCAGCCCCTACTACGCGGGCTACGGCTACGGGCTGCCGCGCGGGCCCGTGGGGTACTACACCGACATCCGGGACTACTTTTTCCTCGGTACGCCGCAGGGCAACGTGGTGGAGCTGCGCAACCCCAAGAAGGATCTGCTGGCTTATTTCAGCAAGGAAGCCCGGCAGCTTGAACAATACGCCAAGACCAACAAGCTCAGCTTCACCGACGCCCACGAACTGGCTTACCTGGTGAACTACGCCAACTCCCTGCGCAAGCAGCCCGAGCAATAGCGCCCGCATACGGCTCTGCTACTAAATGCAACGGGCCCCGCCAGCCGCGGGGCCCGTTGCGTGTTTTATGGGGTTTTGTGGACCGCTACAAATCCCGGTTCCGAAGCAGCAGGTAACTCAGGCCCCAGAAAACAGCTGTGTAGGCCAGGGCAATTGGGAGGGCCTGGCTGGGCAGCAGGTCGCCGCTGGCACCCACCATGGAGGTGAGCATTTCCTGGCCGGGCGTGGGCGTGAGGGCACCCAGCACTTTGGTAGGCATGTATTGGTCGATGACGTCGGGCAGGAGCAGGTAGCGCAGCAGCGGCTCGGCCACCCACACGTAGAGCAGAAACAGCAGAATGGCCGCCCCGCTGCGCCGTACCAGCACCGCCAGCAAAGCCGCCAGCCCCAGGTAGCCGAGGGTTTGCACCGCATACAGCGCCACGGCCGGCAGCTGGGCCGTTACGGCGCCCGAAGCCGGGGCCTGCGCCCCGCGAATCAGCCCGAAGTAGACGCCGGCTGCTAGCACCACCAGCACTCCGAAGAGTACCAAGCCCACCGATACAGCAAACTTGGCCACCAGCAGGTCGCCCACCGAGCGGCCGTCGATGACCTGCTGGCGGAAGGTGCGGAACTGAAATTCGTCGGTGATGAGAATGATGAGCAGAATGCCCAGCAGCAAAGTGAAATAGTGCGCCACGTAGGCCAGGCGCGGCCACAGCTCGGGAAAAGCGTAGAGCGTGTCGCCCATGCGCTGCCCGTTGACGGTGAAGGAACTGCCGGCCGACACAAAGCCGACGAACAGCACGGCAAACAGCACCAGAATAACCCACACCGTGCGGTAGGGCAAGAGTTTGCGAAGTTCGGTTCGGAGCATGCTTGGAAGGGGGTGAACGTACGCTTTGAAAGCAGAACCAAAGGATGCTGTGGGTTACAGCAGTTGTTTGTGGTGGCTCTTTATGGAAGAGGAATCCGCCCGTGAATTCGCGAAGAAGAATTCGCCATCAAACTCAAAATCGTATAGGTTTGATATAATCTTCCATCGGTTTTTGGATAGTTTTTTTATTTGAATGCTTTCATTCGGTATTAAATTATTCAGGCCCCGCCTGGGTGTCATACCTAGGATTTCGCGGTATATTTTTGAATGACCTAAGTAAGTTGGGGTTATTAGGCTATCCTTGGCGCTCAATTCGATTAGTAAATTTCTCCCGGAAGCCAGATCCATTATCTCTCTTCCTTCAGGCTTGAATAGTGGCAGCGTCTCCTTTTCAATTATGAGGACGCTGTTGTTGCCCTCGGCGACCTTGGCGTGTTTGCCGAAAACGATAATAGTGCTTGCGGGCAAGGTTCTGATGAGAGTTGAGTTATCCCAGACGTAGAGGTCTTCTTTTAATTCTGATTCTTTTGAACGACACCCAATCAAGGATGCTGAAAACGCAAATGCTGTTGCGAGAATCAGCATGCTCTTATTTACTTTTCTGGACATATATTTTCTTTTAAATATTTATGCGGGCTGATGCTTAATTCTTTATCAGTTCCAAAAACTGGTCTTCCAGGCGGCGGTGGCGCATTTCAAGGTGGGCCAGCGCCAAACCTTGCGCAAACAGCGCCTGGTTGAGCGAGGCCGGCGAATGGCCGATAGCCAGCGCGCAGCTCACGCGGCCGTCGGTTTCGGGGCGCACGTCCTGCACGAAAGGCAGGCTACTGAGGGCCGCCCGCAACACGTCGGCGGCGGTGCCGGGGGCTAGGCCCAGCACCACGCGGTCGGCGGTGGCAAGGCTGGCGGCTACGGGGCCGGCCGAGCGCAACTGCCCCTGATGCAGCACCGCTACGTGGGTGCAAACTTTTTCAATCTCGTCGAGCAGGTGACTGGCCATGATGACGGTGCGGCCCTCGGCGGCGAGGCGCTGCACGAGGGCGCGCACGTCGGCAATACCCTGTGGGTCGAGGCCGTTGGTGGGTTCGTCGAGCACCAGCACTTCGGGCCGGCCTAGCAGCGCCGCCCCAATGGCCAGGCGCTGCTTCATGCCCAGCGAAAAGCCGCTGACGGGTTCGCGCTGCCGCTGCGCCAGGCCCACGGTTTCCAGCGCCGCTTCGAGGCTGCGGGCGTCGGTCTGCTTCACGTCGGCGGCAATCTGCAGGTTTTGGCGGGCCGAGAGGTAAGGGTAGAAGTTGGGCGTTTCGAGCAAGGCGCCCACCCGGCGGCGGGTAGCGGCCGTGGCCGGGGCCCCAAACCAGCGTACGGTGCCGCCCGAGGGCTGCAGCACGCCCAAAGCCAGGCCCAGCGTGGTGGTTTTGCCCGAGCCGTTGGGCCCGAGCAAGCCGTACACGCTGCCTTCGGGAATGCTCAGCGTCAGCTCGCGAAGGGCGGTGGTGCGGCCGTAGCGCTTGGTTAGGTTGTCGAAATCGAGGACGGACATGATGTCAATGGGCTGATGTGAGGGAATGCAGTAAGACGGAATCCACAACTCTTGTCGTCGTATTCCATTCGGCATGGCTCATTCAACCGCCAGCTTCTCGCCGCCCGTCAGCCGCACGACGGGGTAGCGGCGGTACCCGGGCTCGGCGTACTCGGAGCGGCGGTACACCCAGTCCAGCTGCGCGGCGGCATCATTGGCGAAGGCCGAATCGGTTCGTTTTTTGTCTTCGAGCTGCTGGCGGAGCGGCGGGTTGCGGCGGAGCACCTCAGCGGCCAGGTCTTCGAACACGTAGTCGGAGAAGTGCTCTTTCGATTGCAGCACGCTGTCGAAGAAACCCCAGGCGAAAAACGAGTCGGTGGCCTGCGGCTCCAGCGTTTCCACGATGTAGCGCACGTTGGGCTGGTCGAGGGGCACCACGTAGTCGCCGCGGCGGAAGTGCTGCTGCTGCCGCTCGGGGCGCAGCTTCACCTGGCTGTGCACATAGTGGCCCTCGAAGGGGCGGGGGCTGGTCTGGAAGTCCTCGATGTACTGCGCCTCCACGGCCAGCGTGGCGTCGGCGGTGAGGCGCTGCAGGCGCACGCCGTTGTGGCGCAGCCGCTCAATCACCGTTTCCCAGGCCTGCGGAATCAGGTAGGCCGCGGGTTTCGCCACCGATACCACCGGTCGGTAGGTGTTGTAATACTTCACGGGCCGCGTGAAGGGGGCCTTTCGGTCGTAGTACAGGCGCGGCAGGCCGCTGACCTCGCTCGGGCGGGTGCGGCCCTCGTAGCCGCGGAACTGCACCTCGTCGGCCGCCAACTTATCGAGCTGCCAGGTGAGCGGGAAGGTGGTTTGGGCAAGCAGCTGCCGGTCGGCTTCGGCGCGGGCAGCGGCCAGCGCGGCGGCGTCGCGGTGCACAAAACGGATGACCTCGTCGAGCAGTGCGTAAGTCGATTCCACGCGGGGCTTAAAGGCCTTCAGCATGTGCGTTTCGGGCATGAAACCGATGGTGTTGAACAGCGCCGCGTAGCCGGTGGAGTAGCGCGGCGACTCCAGAAACCCGATCAGCCCGCTTTCCGGCGTCTGGCCCTCGAAATCGACGTAGGGCGTCATGGGCCACTGGCGCTTCTCCATGCCTTGGTACAGCGCAGGCAGCAGGCGCTGCTGCAGGTACTGGCTCAGGGCGGGGTGCAGCTTGTCTTTCTGCGTGGCAATGAGCGTCATGGTGTACTGGTAGTCGGCTCCGTTAGAAGTGTGGGTTTCCACAAACACCTCGGGCCGCCAGCGCTGAAACAGCTCGGCAAACGAGCGGGCATTGCGCGACTCCTGCTTGATGTAGTCGCGGTTGAGGTCGTAGTGCCGGCCGTTGCCGCGGAAGCCGTACTGCTCGGGCCCGTTCTGGTTCACGCGGGTGGTGCTGTTGCGGTTCAGCATGCCGTCGACGTTGTACACCGGCACGACCACTAGCGTCACGTTCTGCAGCTGCTCGCGGAGTTTTTGCTGCTGCAGATAGTCGCGCACCAGCATCATGGAGGCGTCGATGCCTTCCGGTTCGCCGGGGTGAATGCCGTTTTGAATGAACACAATGCGCCGGTTTTTACGCCGCACCGAGGCCGGGTCGGCGTCGCCATCAAGCGACACCACCACCTCGTGCAGCGGCTCACCGCTGTCTGTTAGGCCGACTTCGCGCATGGTTACTTCGGAATAAGCCGCGTCGAGGCGTTTGTAGTAGTCGATGCACTCGGCGTAGGTGGCGGTGGTGTTGCCGTTGCCGCGTTCAAAGGGCGTGCGCCAGTCGGCGGCAGGAGTGGAAGAAGTCAGCAAGGCCGTAACGAGCAAAAGCGGGAAAAGCATGATTCAGGTGTTCGGACCGGCAAGATGCTACGCCGCGCCGAAAATGCGTGGTGCCCCGGCTACGCAGCCGGGGCACCACGAGGTTCAGGGAATAAACAAAGGCCGGAAAACGCCCTAAAACAGGCGCCGACGGGGCGGAAACAGCGTTTGGTCGATGCTGAACTTGCCGGGACCGATGAAGGTCAGCCCCAGGAACACAATGCCCGATTCGACGGCGTGGGAGTAGTCGCCGAATCCTTCGCCCTGCGCCAGGTGCGACACGGCGGCCACCACCATGGTGAAGAGCAACGCCACGCAGGCCCAGCGGAAAAACAGGCCCAGCACCAGCAGCTGCCCGCCAATGGTTTCGGTAACGGCCGCCATAAACCCCCACACTTTGGGGGCGAAGGCAATGCCGAGGTGCTGCATTTCCTGGCCCAGCGTCAGCCACTTCTCAGGGCCGCCCATCAGCTTGGGGTAGCCGTGCAGCACAAACATGACGCCCAATCCCAAGCGCAGCAGCAGCAGGCCCGTGTCGGCGGTGCGGTAGCGGTTCTCGAGCAGCGGCATGGAAAGCAAGCGTAAAAGAGGTGCAAAACAGGATCGGCAACCGCCAAAGTACATAACTACGCGCGGATTTACACGCGCTGCGCGGGAGGGTTAGCGGAAAAGCAATATCCCGGTGATGCGCGTTGCCGGCGGCACATCTTCTTTGAGCAGGGGCCGGCCGGCGGGAAACCGGATGCCCGAGGCATCGAGTTTCCATGACATGTTTACGCTTTCCGAAACGGCAACCAGCCCGGCGTCGGCCAATTCCACCGTTTGCACGCCGTAGGCCCGGCGGGCGTCGCCGTAGGTGCTGCCAATGCCGATGCCGCCGCGCGCGGTGCGGTAGCGCGGGTCTTGAATTTCGATGCGCCAGATGCGCAGGCCGGGCCGCCCGGCCATGTCCTCGGCCAGCTCCAGAATCGTGGGCGGCGCCTCGGGATGTTGCGGGTTGCGCAGCTCGTAGGCCGGGTACTCGATGCCTTCCATTTCGCGGGTTATCCGTTTGAGCTGCGCTTTCGGCACCTTCTCCAGTAGCTCCTGCTCGCGCATGTTCAGCCGGATAAAATCCTGGCCGATGGCGCCGCGGCTAAGGGTATAGTAGGCGCGTTCCTTGGCATCGACGGCCGCAGCGGCGGGGGCAGTCGGGGCGGCATCGGCTGGGGCGGGAGTGGCTATAGTGGCGGAATCGGGTGGGCGCGGGGCAGCGGGCTCCTGGGCGGGACGGCGGTTTGGCTCGCAGGCCGTTAGCAACAGCGCACCGGCCAGCGCTGCGCCCGCCATTGTGCGCAACGCAGCCGGCAGCAGGGGAGAAGAGCGGGAAGAAAGCATGGCGTAAACCTACGCAGCCCATCCGAACTGGTTTGGGCGCTGAGCGGTGGCATCGGCCTGCCCGGCCCAGCCGTATGGAGGGGAGCGGCTACCTTTGTCCGCTCGATTTGCCACCCAGCCCTACTGCCCGTGACCCGCAAAACCGCCTCCCAGCCGCTGATTCTGATTTCCAACGACGACAGCATTCAATCGGCCGGCATTGCCACGCTCGTGCGCGTGATGCAGCGCCTGGGCGAAGTGGTGGTGGTGGCGCCCAACTCGCCGCAATCGGGCATGGGCCACGCCATTACGCTGGGCGAGCCGCTGCGGCTGGAGCGCAACTACCGCTTCGAGGGCGTGGAGGCCTACGAGTGCTCGGGCACGCCCGCCGACTGCGTGAAAGTGGCCAAGCACCACGTGCTGAAAGACCGCACCGCCGATTTGGTGGTGTCGGGCGTCAACCACGGCTCCAACTCGTCGGTGAACGTGCTGTATTCGGGCACCATGTCGGCGGCCATCGAAGCGGCCATCGAAGGGCTGCCCGCCATCGGCTTTTCGCTCTGCGACTTCGCCCACGATGCCGATTTTACGCACGCCGAGCCTTGGATCGAGCACATTGCCCGCGAAGCCCTGGCCAACGGCATTCCGGCCGGCACGGCCCTGAACGTGAACATTCCCAAAAAGTCGGACGACCCGATTGTGGGCGCCAAGCTCTGCCGCCAGGCCCGCGCCAAGTGGCAGGAAGAGTTTTTGGTGCGCAACGACCCGTATAACCGGCCCTACTATTGGCTGCTGGGCAATTTCGTCAACGAAGACCACGGCACCGACACCGACGAATGGGCGCTGGCGCACAACTACATCAGCATCGTGCCCTGCCAGTTCGACCTCACCGCCCTGCACGGCCTGACTCAGATGAACGAAAATTGGACCCTGGAACTGCCCGGCCAACCGGCCGCGCCGGTGCCGGCGCACCCGCACCCCGTGCGCCCCGAAGACTACGGCCCAGCCAATCCCAACGGCTAGGAAGTACATGAAAAAGCCCCGGCATACAGTGTCGGGGCTTTTTTGTGGCGCCAAGAGGGGCGGCGCAATGTTGGCTGGCGCGTATCTTGGCGGACTCATCTTCTGTGCTGTCATGCCTCCTTTTTCCTCCTTTTTCTCGTTGCGCCGCCTGCTGGTAGCCGGTGCGTTGCTGCTGACCGCTGCCGCCGCGCACGCCCAGCAAGTGTACGCCTACCACGACCCCTTCGCCCACACATTCTCCATCGTTGCGCGCGACGCCAAGACCGGCGACATGGCTGTGGCCGTGCAAAGCCACTGGTTTTCGGTGGGCACGGCCGTGAGCTGGGGCGAAGCCGGCGTGGGCGTAGTGGCCACGCAGTCGTTCGTCAACAAATCCTTTGGTCCTCGCGGGCTGGCCCTGCTGAAGAGCGGCAAAACCGCCCAGCAAGCCCTCGACGAGCTGCTGGCCACCGACGACGGCCGCGACGTGCGCCAAGTGGCCATTGTGGATAGCAAAGGCAACGTGGCCACGCACACCGGTAAAAAGTGCGTCGACATGGCCGGGCACCAGCAAGGCCCGCAGTTTTCGGTGCAGGCCAACATGATGCTGAACGCCACCGTGTGGCCGGCCATGGCCACCGCCTACGAGCAAAACGCCGCTCAGCCGCTGCCCGAGCGGGTGCTGGCTGCTCTCGACGCGGCCCAGGTAGCCGGCGGCGACATCCGCGGCCGCCAATCGGCGGCCCTGCTGGTGGTGCGCGGGCAGGCCAGCAACGCGCCCTGGGACGACCGGGTAGTGGATTTGCGGGTGGAAGACAACCCCGCGCCGCTCAAAGAGCTGCGTCGCTTGTTGCAGTTGCAGCGCGCCTACGACCACATGAACGCCGGCGACCTGGCCGTGGAGAAAAACGACATGCCCACCGCCGTGCGCGAGTACCAGGCCGCCGAAAAAGCCTTTCCGCAGAACCTGGAAATGCGCTACTGGCACGCCATCACGCTGGCCAACAAAGGGCAGGTGGCCGAAGCCAAAAAGCTGCTGCTGCCCATTTTTAAGCAGGAGCCCAACTGGCGCACCCTCACCGAGCGCCTGCCCAAAGTAGGGCTGCTCACGGTGAGCGAAGCCGAGCTAAAGCAGATTTTAGCCCTGAAATGATGCAGCTTTAGCAGCCCGCAACCGTCTTCATTCCTCGTTTTTCGCTGATTCTCCTGCCTATGTTCCTGCTGTTTCGTGGTTTGCTGTTGCTGCTGACGTTGTGGCTGAGCGGCTGCTCGTCTACCAAACCGGCCGGCTCGGCCGCTTCCACTATTGTATACCTGGTGCGCCACGGCGAAAAAGACACGGCCCTCGACCCCAAAGACCCGCCGCTGACGGCTGCCGGCGCGCAGCGTGCCCTAGCCCTGCGCGACTCGCTGCAGCGCCGCCCTGTCACGGCCATTTTCTCCACCGATACCAAGCGCACCCGCGCCACGGTGCAGCCACTGGCCGAAGCCAAAAAGCTGGACGTGCAGACCTACGACGCCAAACCCGTGGGACTGGCGGCGCTGGCCAAGCAAATTCGGACGCTGCCCCGCGGCAAAGCCGTGGTGGTAGTAGGCCACTCCAACACGGTGCTCGAAACCATCGAAGCCCTGGGGGCGCCGCGCCCGGTGCCCAGCATTGCCGATTCCGAATTCAACTACCTGTTTGAGGTAACCATTCCGTCGAACGACCGGCCGGCCACGGCCCGGGCACTGCGCTACGGGGCTGCGCAATAATTTCGGCGCGCCCGTAGCGGTGTAGCTTTGCGGCCATTCGTTTTCTGCTCATTCCTTGATAGTCGCCAACTACCAAGCTGCTATTTCTCCTTTCCCATGCTCCACCGCTTCCTCGTGGCCGGCTCCTTCGCGCTTGGCCTAACGTCTTTTTCGGCGCAGGCCCAAACCACTGCCGACGCCAAAACCGACTCCGTCAACATCCGCAAAATCTACGACGAGGCGCTGCTGCACGGCCAGAGCTACGACAACCTGCGCACCCTTTGCACCACCATCGGCGCGCGCCTGAGCGGTTCGCCGCAGGCCGAGCAGGCCGTGCAATGGGGCAAGCAGACGATGGAAAAGCTCGGCTTCGACCGCGTGTACCTGCAGGAGGTGATAGTGCCGCATTGGGTGCGCGGGGCCAAGGAAAAGGCCGAAGTGAAATCGAAAAAGCTGGGCAAGACGCCCAAAATCAACCTGTGCGCTCTGGGCGGCTCGGTGGGCGGCAATGCCAAGGCCGGCGTGGTGGAAGTGCGCAGCTGGGACGAACTGGCCAAGCTGCCCGATGCGCAGGTAAAAGGCAAATTCGTGTTCTTCAACCGCCCTTTCGACGACAAGCTCATTGAGCCCGGCGCGGCCTACGGCGGGGCCGTGGACCAGCGCGGCCGCGGGGCCATTGAAGCGGCCAAACGCGGGGCCGTGGGCGCCCTGGTGCGCTCCATGACCAGCGCCCACGACGACTTTCCGCACACCGGCGCCATGCGCTACGACGAAAAGGTGCCCAAAGTGCCCGCCGCCGCGCTCAGCACCAATTCCGCAGACTGGCTGAGCCAGGCCCTGAAAGCCGACCCCAACCTGGAGTTTGAGCTGGAAATGAGCTGCCAGACCCTGCCCGAGGTGAAATCCTACAACGTGGTGGGCGAAATCAAAGGCACAAAGCGCCCCGATGAAATCATTGTGGTGGGCGGCCACCTCGACTCCTGGGACTTGGCCCAGGGCGCGCACGACGACGGCACGGGCTGCGTACAAAGTATTGAGGCGCTGCGGCTGCTGCTGGCCTCGGGCTTGCGGCCCGAGCGCACCGTGCGGGCCGTGCTGTTCATGAACGAAGAAAACGGCAACCGCGGCGGCACCAAGTACGCCGAGCTGGCCAAAGCCGCCGGCGAAAAGCACCTGGCCGCCATCGAGTCGGACGGCGGTGGGTTTACGCCGCGGGGCTTTGGGGTAGAAGCGGCCCAGCCCGCCACCGTGGCGCGGGTGCAGCAGTGGGCGCCGCTGCTGGCGCCCTACCACGCCCAGGAAATTGGCCCCGGCCACGGCGGCACCGACATCGGTCCGCTGAAAGACCAGGTGAAAGCCCTCATCGGCTACGACTGCGACTCCCAGCGCTACTTCGACCTTCACCACACCGCCGCCGATACCTTCGACAAAGTGCACCGGCGCGAGCTGGAACTGGGCGGCGCGGGCATGGCGTCGCTCATTTACTTGCTGAGCAAGTACGGGCTGTAGGCGCTGCCGTAACCCCAGAGCCGGCGGAATGCGTTGGAATGGCTGTGAATTCCGCAGTCGAACCCCCACGTATTCCGCCGGCTTTGTATTTGGTAGCGGTGCTGCCGCCCGAGCCCGTGTTTTCGCAGGTCTGGGCGCTCAAGCAGGAGGTCCAGCAGCGCACCGGCTCCCGCAACGCCGTGCGCCTGCCGCCGCATATCACCCTCATTCCGCCGTTTCGGGAAGTGCCCGCCGCGTTCGAGCCGCGCGCCGTGCCGGCCTTGGCAGCGTTTGCAGCTGCGCAAGGGCCATTCGAAGTGGCACTGGACGATTTTGCCTGGTTCGGCAACCGCACGTTGTTCGTGCACGTCAGCCAGCCCGAGGCTATCCAGGCTTTTCAGGCGGGTCTCTCTGCGTTTTGCGCGAGCCAGCTGCCCGAAATTCCCCGCGAAAAGCGGCCTTTCACGCCCCACATGACCCTGGCCACGCGCGACCTACCGCCAGCCCTAGTGCCCGCCCTGCGCGACGACTTTGCGCAGCGTCACTTCTCGGCCGCCTTTGCCGTGCACAGCTTCGTGCTCTTTCGTCACAACGGCCACCAGTGGGCGCCGGTGCAGGAATTTCAATTAGGCCATCAACCCATTATCTAACAACGAAAAAGCCCCGCTACAACGCATAGCGGGGCTTTTTCGCTGGGTCGCTGCCGTGTTAGTTCTGCTCCAGAATCTGGAACAACTCGTCGAGCTTGGGCGTCAGGATAATTTCGGTGCGGCGGTTCATCTGCTTGTTGGCGGGCGTCGTGTTGGCCGCTACCGGCAGGGTTTCGCCGCGGCCCGACGGCGTTACTTGACTGGCCCCCAGGCCCGATTCGGTGAGGATGCGCGTGATTTCCGTGGCCCGCAGCACGCTCAGGTCCCAGTTGTCTTTCATGCCGGCCGTGCCTTTGGCAATGGGTACGTTGTCGGTGTGGCCTTCCACCAGCACACTCACATCCTGGTTGCCTTTCAGGGCCGTGGCCAGTTTTTTGAGGGCTTCCTGGCCTTTGGGGTCCACTTTGGTCGAGCCCGATTTGAAGAGGAGCTGTTCCGAGAGCGAAACGTAGACCTTTCCGTTTTTCAGGTTCACCTGCAGATCCTGGGCGTTAAAGCCCAGCAGGGCGTCGGCCACGCGCTGGCGCAGGGCTTTCACGGCGCGGTCCTTCTCGTCGAGCTTGTTCTGCAGGTCAGCCAAGCGCTGCTCCCGGTCCTTGAGGTTGGCCGAGAGCTGGGAGTTCTGCTGCTCAGCTCCGCTCAGGCTTTGGTTGAGCTGGTTTACCTGCTGGCTGCGCGACACCAAGCGCTGCCGCAGCTCTTCTTCAGAGCGGGCTTTGTCCTGCTCCAGGGCGGTTTTTTCTACCTGCAGCTGGTCGCGCGACTTGGCCGCGTCGTTGTACTGGTTTTGGAGGGCGGTGTATTTTTTCTGCGACACGCAGCCCGGCAACGTCGCCATGCCCAGCAGCAGCGCGGCGGCTGGCAAGGCACCAGAGAAGGGAAATTTCATGACTGATAAGGTGTGGTGAGACTTGCAACGCATTGCCGGGGGTACGACGAGGCGGGAAGCGGAGTTGTCGGGCTTGCGTTTTGCGCCCCCGAAATCGGCCCGGGCGTTGCATCCTCTGGCAAGCCGGCGTACCTTGTACGGCTTCTTCCTCCGCCGCATTTCCTTACCGTGTGATTCGACTTTTACTCCACTGGAGCTGTGTGGGCTTGCTGGGCTTGGGTAGTCTACCGGCCCCGGCCCGGCCGTTGCCCGGCCGCGCGCCGGCGCCCGAGCCGTGCTGGGTAGTGCTGCGCAACAAAGCCGGCGTGCGGTTCGACCCGGCTACCTACTTCAGCCCCCAGGCCCAGGCCCGCCGGCAGCGGCAGTACCTGCCGCCCGCCGACAGCTCCGACTTCCCGCTGCGCGCCGATTTGCTGGCCGAAGTGCAGGCCCACACCGACACTGTGCTTTTCGCCAGCCGTTGGTTCAATGCCGTGGCCTGCCGTGCTACGCCCGCCCAGCAAGCCGCCCTGCGCAGTTTGCCCGGCGTGCGGCGCGTTGAGGCGCTGGCTACCGCGCCGCTGCTGCCCGCTCGCTACTCCAAAGCCCCCAGCCGGGAGTCTCTGGGTCTGACGGCTGAGGAACGGCAACTGGCCCGGCGGCAGGTAAGCAGCCTGGGCGCCGATGCGCTGCGCCAGGCGGGCCTTGGCGGCCGCGGGCTGCGCATTGCCGTGCTCGACGTGGGCTTCGACGGCACCGATCAGCACCCCGCGTTTGCGCAGCTGCGCGCCCGGCACGGTATTGTCGCCACCCGTGACTTCGTGCGCCAGCGCGACGACGTATACCAGGGCGGCGCCCACGGCACGGAGGTGTTGTCGTGCCTGGCCGGCGTGCTGCCGGGCGGGCAGGCTTTGGGACTGGCTTCCGAGGCCGAGTACCTGCTGGCCCGAACCGAACGCCTGCACCGGGAGCTGTTTGCCGAAGAAATAGCCTGGCTGGCCGCTGCCGAGTGGGCCGACCGCCTTGGCGCCGATATCATCAACTCCTCGCTCGGCTACACCGACCGCCGTTACTTCCGCGAGCAGATGAACGGCCGCACCAGCCTGGTGGCCCGCGCCGCCAACTTGGCGGCCCGCAAAGGCATGCTGGTGGTGTGCGCCGCCGGCAACGACGGCGACGACCCGCGCTGGCGCCTCATCGGCACGCCCGCCGATGCCGACTCGGCCCTGGCGGTGGGCGGCCTCGACCCCGACACCTTCCTGGCCACCGATTTCAGTTCGTGCGGGCCGGCCGCCGGCGGCCGGCGCAAACCCAACCTGTCGGCTTTTGGGGTGGTGGTAGCGGCCAAGCCCGGCGGGGAATACGAGCGCACCGAAGGCACTTCCTTTGCCAGTCCGCTGCTGGCGGGGCTGGCCGCCTGCGTATGGCAGCAGCAGCGCGGGCTGACGGCCATGCAGCTGTTTCGGAAGCTGGAAGGGGCGGGGGGGCTGTACCCGTATTTCGACTACGCCCACGGCTACGGCTTGCCATCCGCCGAGCGGCTGTTGCATACGCCCGTAGCGGCAGCCCCAAGTTTCGATTTCCAACCAACTGCCGAGGCCGTGCAGGTAGTGGTGCGCCCCGAGGCTACAGCTCGTTTTGCCAGCCCGCTGCCGCTGTTCGCCGATTCTGTCGTAGTCGTGGACATGGCGCAAACCTCGGGCACGGCCGACCGCGCCCCCGACCCGCTCGGCCGTGAGGAGGGCGCCGCCCGCCGCTCCGGCGCCGATAATTCACCCGAGCCACTGCCCAACCCGGCCGAACTCTACTGCTACTGGCAGATAGCCGACAGCTACGGCCGGCTGCGCCGCTACCAGGTGCTGCAAGTCAACCAGCGCAATGTGCTGCGGGTGCCGCTCAGCAGCCTGGGCCCTGGTGACGTGCTGCGGGTTCACCTGGCCGGCTACACCGCTGAATTCATGAAGCCCTGATGCCGACTTATTCCGCTGGATTACTCCTGGGCCTCGGCCTGCAGCTGGCCGTGCCCGCGGCCGCCCAAACCGTGTTGCTCGACGGCGACGTGGCCGCCGATACCGCCCAGCAAACCTTCGGGCCCAACCGCCGCTTGTACCGCCACCTGTTTGGGGGCTACGCCGTGGTAGCCGGGCCCGATGCGCCGGGGGCCGAACTGCGGGGGCTGGCCTCCAACGAGCTGACCCTAGGCCTGCGCCACAAACTGCGGCTGAGCCAAACCCTGGCAGTGGGCGCCGACCTGCGCTACCTCCGCCAAACCTACGCCCTCAGCCAAAACCCGCAGAAAGCGGTGCCCTCTTCGGCGCTGCACCACCGGGAGTCGTTGGTGGTGCAGCGGGCCGATGCCGAGCTGTGGCTGCGCCTGAATGCCGGCCGCCGCGGCAACGCCATCGGCCACTACTTCGACGTAGCGGGTTGGAGCGGCTGGGTGGCGGGCACTGCGCACCATACCGAAGACAAGCCTGCCGGGGCAGCACCGGCCCGGCGCGTGCTTACTGCGGCCCACGGCCTGAATTACATGCGGCGCTGGGCCTACGGCGCCGGCGCCCGGGTGGGCTCGGGCCGCTACGCCCTGCAAGCTCGTTACCGCTTTTCCGACCTCTTTCTGCCCACCGAAACTACCAAGTTTCCCGAACTGCCCCGCTGGACGGCGGGAATAGAAATCGGGCTTTTTTAGCTGCTGCCGGCCCGGCATTGTGCAACCGCCCCGCCGCCGCTACGTACGGCCAAACAGAAGTCCTTTGGTATGAAATTAGCGGCCCTTTGCCGCCCGGGCGTTCTGCCCGGCGTTTCGTAGCTCCGCCGCTCCTGGACTGTCGAACCTTCCCCTCCTTATGAAAAAGCTGATTTTGCCTTTTGCCTTCGTTTCCTTGCTCATCCAGTCTTCGTGCGTCACCACCGACCGGGAAGTGGGAAATTCCTCTAACGCCGACAAGCTCTTCACGCCCAAACCCGAAGCCAGCCGCAGCCGCATGACCAGCAACACCGTGCTGCGCACCGTTCAGGCCCAGCACGCGTTTTCCGATACCCGCTCGAAAGACAATTTTGTACTGCTGCTGCAGGGCACCAAGGTTTCCGAGGCCAACGCCCGCTTCCTGATTATTTCGGCCAAAGGCGACACGCTCCGCAACGAGGTAATGCCCGCTTCGGCCCTCATCGATGAGCGCGACTTGCAGAACGACCCGCAGGCCAGCAGCGTGCGGGCCCGCGAAATTGCCATTCTGCAGGGCATGAACAAGTTTTTTGCCCCCGATAAGTTCACCTCGCCCGCCATTGAAAAAAAGGCTACTAATGCCCCCGAGGGCAGCGACCCGGAAGGCTGGAACGCCGTGCGCGCCGACAACCGCGCCGTAGGTTTCGACTACACCGACGCCTCGGGCCGCGAGAAACGCATTGCCTTTGCCAAAAAGCTCAACAAAGCCGTAGTGGTAGCTGAGTAAGCTTAGCCCGCTAACGCCGAACGGCCCGTTCCACCCAAGTTGTGGAACGGGCCGTTGTTGTTTACGGCCACTCGAACGCCGTTTCAAGAGCAGATATAGCGTCTTCGCTTACGTCGTAGGCCGAACCCAACCAACTTGCCCGCTGGTGCTGCGCACCAGTCGGTAGCCACTCCACTCGCCCAGCACAGCCACGCGGGAGCGGGCCGGCAAGGTGTCGAGCGGGGCGGCGGTGGGAGCAGGGTGACTCAGCAAATCGGCGGGAGTGGCCACGGCTTCGCGGCGCAACGCCTCGGGCGAAGTGGCGCGGGCCGGCACGTAGCCCAGCTGGCCCGAGGGCGCCTGCACCCGCAGCCAGTCGGCGGTGGCGCCCACTACCAGCAGCGGTGTGTGCTTGGGCAGTGTGTTGCTCGTTTTCTGGTTTTTTGGCGCGCTGGGAGCAGGCCAAAGCGCGGTTTGACTCCCCGTCAGGCGCACCCACTGCCCGAGTCGTTCGGGCGCGGTGTGAGGTGCTGGCGGAACCGCATCGGCGCGGCGTACGAAGGGAAACGGGTCGACGGCACCCTGCCCGCCACGATACACGCCGAAGTGCAGGTGCGGCGGGGTCGTGCGGGCGTTGCCGGTGTTGCCCACCAGCCCCAGCGTATCGCCGATGCGCACCACCTGCCCCGCCTGCACCAGCTGTTGATCCAAGTGAGCGTAGTAGAGGTGCTGGCCGTGGGCGGCATCGGCCAGCCACACCACACGGCCCCCGCGTGGGGTTTCGTTGACGCGGGTAATCATGCCGGGCGCTGCGGCTACCACGGGCGTGCCGCGCTTGGCAAAAATATCGATGCCCTCGTGGCGGCGGGTGCCGTTGTCGCGGTCGGCTCCCCAAAACGAACCAGCAGCGGCGTCGCTTTTGCCCTGCACCGGAAAGGCCAACGACGGCCCGCGCAGAATGCGCACCGTGAAGCGGCCGGCGCGCAGCAGCTCGGGCTGCACGCGCAGCAAGTGCTGCCGGTCGTCCGGGGCTTCGTAGCTGAAGGTGCGGCTGGCGGTATCGGCCGAAGCCACGGGGCGGAGCCGGTTGTCGGTCGGGCTTAGTTCAAACGCATCGAGAAATACGCGCACGTCGGCGGTGGCCGGCTCCACGGTGAGGCTGATGGTAATTTGTTCCCCCGTGCGGACGGCGTAGCGGTAGGATGCCGCAAAAGCCTGATCGGCGCGAAAAATGCCGGTTTCGCGGAACGGCAGCGTTACCACCAGCGAGTCTTGCAGGGCGCGGTCGGCGGCGGTGAGCCAGTCGCGGCCCAGCGCGGTTTGGTCGAGGCCGGCCTGGCGGAGCTGGCGGGCGTAGGCGTCGTGGGGCGTGCGGGGCTGGCTGAAAATGCCCTGGAGCGTCTGTTGCTTGCCGCAGGAAATCAGCAGCGGAAGGACTAGCAGGATATAGAAAAGCCGGCCCAGGGGTCGGCGCGTAGTCGGTTGGTACATACTGCCTCAACACCGCCGCCCGGCGGCAGGTTCGCGCCGCACGACTTGGTTGCGGCCTTGTTTCTGCAAAGCGGTGGCTGTTTCTAAAGAAGGGTGCCAGTCGCAGAAGGACTATTATTGAGTGTTTATTGGGCCATTGTCGCCTTGCTATGTTTTCCGCCGCACGCATTCTCGCCATTCGAAAAAGCAAAGGATATTCGCAGGAGCTGCTGGCCGAGCAGTCGGGTGTGAGCCTGCGCACCGTTCAGCGGGTTGAGCAGGGCGAAACGGTGCCGCGCGGCCACACCCTGCAAGCACTGGCCACGGCTCTAGGCGTCACCCTCGATGACTTTCGCCCGGAGCCCACTACGCCGGCTGTGCCAGCCTTGGCGCCGCTGACTGCTCCGGAGCTTCTGCCGACTTCAACTCCTGTGGGCCTGCGCGCCGATCCGCAGTTTCTGCAACTGCTCAACCTGAGTGCCCTCAGCTTTCTGGCGCTGCCCCTGCTCAATATTGTGGTGCCCCTGTTGCTGTGGCGCGCCCGGCGGCACGAGGTGGCGCACGTGGCCGACATTGGCCGCCGGGTGGTGGGGTTTCAGGTGCTGTGGCAGGTGGGGTGCTTCTTTGCCTACCTGCTCTTGGTGCTGGTTCACTGGGTGGCGGCGCGGTATTACCACCTGCGAATACCGGGCACGTTTTTGGTCTTGCTGGTGGTCAGCTACCTGCTGAATGTGCTGGTCATTGGCCGCAATGCCTTGCGGCTTCGCCGCGGAAACCTGAGTGTTTACCGGGTTTGGCTCTAAAAGCAAGAGCCTGACAGCAAGGAGAATACCGCAAATGGCGGCCAAATGACGGCCTAATGACGCAGGGCGCAGGTGCCGAACGGGGTAGGTTTGACGGCATAAACCAGTCGGGCTGATTCCCAATGAAAACCCTGCGTACCATTTTCCTATCGGTGCTGGCCCTGCTAGTGCTCAGCAGCCTCGGCGGCTACTTGTATTTCCAGCGTACGTTTCAGCCCCCGGCCAATCAGCTCACGGTTTCACGCCTGCCAGCCAGTTGCTCCTTCGCCTGGCAGGCCGACTCGTCGGCGCAGCCCGTGGTGCCGCATGCCCAAATGCTGGTGCCGGTGCGCGTGCCCGGCTGCGCCCGCACGTGCTACTTGCAGTTTGATACCGGCGCACCCTACACGCTGCTCTACGCGCATCCGCTGGCGGCGCTGCGGGCCCGGCACCCCGCAACCCAAGCGGCGCTGCTGCCCAGTGCCGATACGGTGCGCAACTTCCAATTCGCACTGGGCCGGTCGCCGGTGCAGGTTCGGCGGTTGCCGGTGCTGCGCTACGGTGCTCACCAATTGCCCGCCGATACCGCCCAGCCCTTCGTCATCGGCACCCTGGGCACCGACGCGCTTGACGGCCGCGTTTTGGTAATCGACTACGCGCGCCGCCGCTTCACGCTCGACCGGCGGGTATCCGACACCCTGGCTCGCCGGACCGACTTTGTGCCTCTGGCCTTCGACAGCCGCCGCGTGCTGCTCAAGCCCGCATTTCAAGGCCAGGCACAGCAGCTCATGTTCGATTCCGGCAGCAGCGCTTTTGCCTTGCTCACCAGCCAATCCCGCTGGCTGGAGCTGGCCCAGCCGACGGCAGGTGCGCGTACACGGCCCGTCAATTCCTGGGGCAAAACCCTCACGGCCCACACCGCACCCACTACCACCAGCCTGGGTTTCGGACCAAGCACGGTACCACTCGGAACGGTTACCTACATCGAGGGCACCAGCTGGTCGCAGAACATGATGATGCGCGTGAGTGGCATGGGCGGCATGTTGGGCAACGAGCCGTTTGCGGCCCGCATCGTGGTGCTCGATGTGTCGGGCGGGCGTTTCGGGGTGGTGCGGCCGTAGGCTCGGGCAATGGGCGGTTGTCGGGAGGGCGGTTACCTTTGCGCACCGTGCTTCATTTCCCCGAAAGCTGCCCATGAAACTCATCGAATGTCCCCGCGACGCTATGCAAGGCTGGGCCGATTTCATTCCCACCGAAACCAAAACCGCCTACCTCAACCAGCTCCTGCGCGTGGGCTTCGACACGCTCGACTTCGGGTCGTTCGTCTCGCCGAAAGCCATTCCGCAGCTGCGCGACACGGCCGAAGTGCTGGCTGGGCTCGATTTGAGCCAATCGGCAACCAAGCTGCTGGCCATTGTGGCCAACTTGCGCGGGGCCGAAACCGCCGTTGGCTACCCCGAAATTCAGTACCTGGGCTTTCCGCTGTCGGTTTCCGAAACGTTTCAGCAACGCAACACCAACAAAAGCATTGCCGAAGCACTGACCGAAGTGGCCCAGATGCAGAATCTGTGCGCGCAGCGCGGCAAAGAGCTGGTGGTATACCTCTCGATGGGCTTCGGCAATCCCTACGGCGACCCGTGGAATCCGGCGGTGCTCGGCGAGTTCACCCAGAAGCTCGACGCACTGGGCGTGCGCATCGTGGCCCTGTCCGATACCATCGGGGCCTCCACGCCGGAAACCATCATCCCACCCTTCCGGGAGCTGACGGCCGCTTTCCCCCACATCGAGTTCGGCGCCCACTTGCACACCACGCCGCAGAGCTGGCGCGAGAAAGTAGAAGCCGCCTACAGCGCCGGCTGCCGCCGCTTCGACGGTGCTCTGGGCGGCATCGGTGGCTGCCCGATGGCGGCCGATGAGCTGACCGGCAACATGGCTACGGAGAACCTGGTGCAGTACTTTTCCGAGCAAGGCGTACCGACGGGGCTGAACATGGCGGCGCTGCGTGCGGCTCAGATGCTGAGCCAGCAGGTGTTTGTTGGGCATTAGGACTGATAAATGCTAAGCAACCTTCCCATGTGGCGGAAGAATATTACACTGATTGATATTGGGCTTGGTTTGTTGCCGTTGCTAGCCATCGTTGCGTTTAGCTTGGTGTTTTATTACAGAGCTAATCGGCAGCTTGCGGATCTTGATCAACTTAACGGAGTGGTTAAGTCAGCGCAAGTGATACAAGGTGGTGGCAAAACAGAGCCCTATTATGCAGTGCTAACTACTGTTGAGCAGCCGCAGATTCCAGTAGGTATTTATATGGGGCAGGATGATGTTGCGGCCAACAATCTTGTAGCGCGCATTCATCCTGGCGACCAAGCTTTAGTATATTATGATGCTAGCGGGGCAATTGCCGAACAAGGCATCAACCTCCATGTCTACCAATTGGAAGTGAACGGCGCTGTGCTATATGGAATAGACTCGGAGAAGGATGGCAACCTGCGAATGGCTAGCGCTTTTGCTTTCATCGGGGCTCTGTGCTTTATGTTTTTACTTTTAGCAAACGCCCGGCGCCGCAAACAACTTGTGACTTCGGCCCGATAACCTTGCCAACCTTCTCTTCATGCCCGCCGCCCTCGTCAACCTCTTCATACCCTGCTTCGTTGACCAACTCTTTCCCGATACCGCCATGAACATGGTGAAGGTGCTCGAAGCCGTTGGCTGCCAGGTGAACTACAACCCTAACCAAACCTGCTGCGGGCAGCCCGCCTACAATGCCGGCTACCGGCAAGAAAGCCAGCAGGTGGCCGAGAAATTCGTGGCCGACTTTGCCGGTCCGGCCGAGCGGTACGTCGTGTCGCCCTCGGCCTCGTGCGTGGGCATGGTGCGCAACCACTACGGCGAACTGCTGAGCGACTCCAGCTGCCAAAGCCAGTTTCCGGCCCTGCAGCGCCGCGTGTTCGAGTTTACCGAGTTTCTGGTGGATGTACTGGGCGTGGAGCAGATTCCCGGCGCCGCACTGCCCGGCAAGTATACCTTCCACGACTCCTGCTCGGCCCTGCGCGAGTGCCACATCCGCGAAGAGCCGCGCCGCCTGCTCGATGCCGTGGCCGGGCTGGAGCGCCTCGAAATGGCCGAAACCGAAACCTGCTGCGGCTTCGGCGGCACCTTCGCCGTGAAGTTCGAGCCGATTTCGGTTGCCATGGCCCAGCAGAAGGTAGAGCACGCGCTGGCCACCGGCGCGCAGTACATCGTGAGCACCGACACCAGCTGCCTGATGCACCTCGATGCCTACATCCGCCGCGAAAAAAAGCCGCTGAAAACCCTGCACGTGGCCGATGTGCTGGCCAGCGGCTGGTAGACTTGTTTGTTGCCTGTTATCGTCTGTCATCCCGAGCAACGCGAAGGACCTTCTCCCGCCAGAACGACCATCGTACCAACGACTCGTTCAGCGGTGAGAAGGTCCTTCGCGTTGCTCAGGATGACGGAAAGCAAGATTACATCAGCTTGCGGATGCGCTGCTGCAGGCTTTCGGAGGCTTCGACCAGCGGCAGGCGTACGGCACCCGAGCAGATGCCCTGCACTTCCAGCGCGGCTTTCACGCCCACGGGGTTGCTTTCCTCATACATGAGCGGGTTGAGCGGCAGCAGGTCGAACAGCTTTTCGGTGGCCGCCTGGTAGTCGCCGGCCAGCGCGAAGCGCGTCATGTCGGAGAAGGGGCGCGGGAAAGCGTTGGCCAGCACCGAGATAATGCCCACCCCGCCGAAGGAAATCATCGGCGTGGTGAGCATGTCGTCGCCCGAAATCAGCAGGAAATCGGCCGGTTTCAGCGCGGCAATCTGCATGCACTGCTCCAGGTTGCCGCTGGCTTCCTTGATGCCGATGATGTTGGGGTGTTCGGCCAGGCGCAGCGTGGTATCGGCGGTGAGGTTGGAGGCCGTGCGACCGGGCACGTTGTAGAGAATGACCGGCACCGGCGCGGCATCGGCCAAACGCTGGTAGTGGGCAATGATGCCGCGCTGCGAGGGTTTGTTGTAGTAGGGCGAGGCCGACAGGATGGCGGCTACGCCGGTCAGGTCGGTGCTGCGGATGGTGCGCTCCACGGCCGCCGTGTCGTTGCCGCCGATGCCGAACACGAGCGGCACACGACCGGCCACGTGCTCTTTGGCTGCGCGCAGGATTTCAGTTTTCTCCTCCGCCGAAGTCGTCGGCGACTCGGCAGTGGTGCCGTTTACCACGATATATTCGACGCCGCCCTCGATGACGAAATCGAGCAGCCGGCGCAGCGCGTCGTAATCGACGGCGTGGTCATTGGCGGTGAAGGGCGTAACCAGCGCGACGCCGGTGCCGTGAAACAGGGGAAGGGGAGAATCGGCCACTGAGAAGTTGCGGGAAGGGGAAACGAACATTTGGGCAACCGGCGCAGAAAGCGTTGCTTTGTAGGTAGAACCGGCCGCGCGAAGGTAACACCGCGCCCGGCTTCGGTTGGTTTTTGGGTCTGATTTCTCGTTTCCGCTGCCCGTGGCGGCGTTTTTCCACCTCATGTCGCATCGTTTCTCCGCTTTTCTGCTAGGCACTGCTGCCGTGGCTGCCAGCCTCGCTTTGCCCGGCTGCAATTCCGAAAAAGCTTCGGCCACCGAAAAATCTACGCCGACCGCCGAAGCCATGTCGGGCACGGCAGCCACCGCCGCCGATGAGCAGGCCGCTGCCGGCACCGCCGCCTCGGCCGCTACCACCGCCGCACCCGACCCCAGCACGATTCCGGCCAGCAAAGCCAACGATGCCGCCGCCATTCTGGCCCGTCCGCAGGTGCCCATTCTGTGCTACCACCAGATTCGCGACTGGCGCGCCAAGGACTCGAAAAACGCCAAGGACTACATCGTGCCGGTCGATGCGTTCAAGAAGCACATCCAGATGCTGGCCGACTCGGGCTACCACACGGTACTGCCCGACCAGCTCTACGCCTACCTGACCACCGGCGCGCCGCTGCCCAGCAAGCCCGTCATGCTCACCTTCGACGACACCGACCTCGACCAGTTCACCATTGCGAAGCCCGAAATGGACAAGCACGGCTTCAAGGGCGTGTTTTTTGTGATGACCGTGAGCCTGGGCCGCCCCAACTACATGAGCAAGGCGCAGGTGAAGCAACTCTCCGACGAAGGCCACGTCATCGGCTCGCACACCTGGGACCATCACAACGTGAAGAAATACCAGGGCAAGGACTGGGAAACCCAGATCGAGAAACCCACCAAAACCCTGGAGGAAATCACCGGCAAAGACATCAAGTACTTCGCCTACCCCTTCGGCCTGTGGAACCCCGAGGCCATTCCGCAGCTCAAGCAGCGCGGCATGGTGGCTGCCTTCGTGCTGGCCGAAAAGCGCGACCAGCAGGACCCGCTCTTCACCATCCGCCGCATTATCGCGTCGGGCTATTGGAGCGCCAAAACGCTGCACAACAGCATCGTCAACAGCTTCGACGGCAAGTAAGCTGCCGATACGAAAAGCAAAAAGCCCCGACTGCGGTACCGCAGTCGGGGCTTTTTGCGTTGCAGGTATGCGTTGGCCTTATGCTGGTTTTACTCAGCCGGCATACCCGCTTCTTTCAGCGAGGCATAGCCGCCGGCGTTTACCACGTGCTTGAATCCATTCTGCTGCATTAGGGCCAGGGCCTTGCCGGAGCGGTTGCCGGAAGCGCAGTAGAGCACGTACGTGGCGTTCGGGTCGAGCTTGGCTACCTGGTCGGGGAAGTCGGTAGAGAGGAAATTGACGTTTCGGGCGCCGCGTAAATGACCCTTCGAGAATTCGTCGGGCGTGCGCACGTCGAGCAGTACTGTGTTGGGCTTGGCCAGCATTTCCTGCGCCTGCTTGGCGTCCACGGTCTGGGCGCGGGCAGGGCTGAAATCGGCGGCGGCAACCACCAACAGCACCGGGAGCAAATAGGGTAGCAGCTTTTTCATGGAAGTGGGGGTGAGGCTTCGCCAAGGTAACAATGCAAGCGCCCGAATATGTGCCGCCCGGCATTATTATTTTGCTACAAGCCGCCGTCCGACACCATAGCCAGCAAATCGGTTTCGCCAATGATGGGCACCTTCATCGTCAGGGCTTTTTCGCGTTTGGCTGGGCCCATCTTGTCGCCGGCCACCAGGTAGCTGAGCTTCTTGCTGATGGAGCCCGTGACTTTGCCGCCGTTCAACGCAATCAGCTGTTCTAGTTCTTCCCGGCTGTGCTGCTCAAACACGCCCGACAGCACAAAGGTCAGGCCGTTGAGCCGGTCGCTTTGCGGCTGCGGGGCTTCGCCGGTCAGCTCCATCTGCACGCCGGCCGCTTTCAGGCGCTCCACCAGTTCGCGGTTGGCCGGGTCTTGGGCCCAGGCCGCCACGCTTTCGGCAATGACACCGCCTACTTCGGGCACAGCGGCCAACTCTTCGGCCGAGGCGTTGAGTATCGGGTCGATGCTGCGGTAGTGCGCGGCCAGCTTTTCGGCCACGGTTTCGCCCACGTAGCGGATGCCAAGGCCGAACAACACCTGGTCGAAGGGCACCTGCTTGCTGGCTTCGAGGCCGGCCGTCATGCGCTGCACCGATTTCTCCCCGAGGCGGTCGAGCTGAATCAGCTCGGCGTGGCGTTGGGGCAGGTCGTAGAGGTCGGCGGGGGTGCGCACCAGGCCCAGGTCGAAGAAACGGCCCACGGTTTCGGCGCCCAGCCCATCGATGTCGAGGGCTTTGCGCGAGACGTAGTGCTCAAGCTTGCTTTTGAGCTGCGGCGCGCAGCCCCGCTCGTTGGGGCAGCGGTAGTGGGCCTCGCCCTCGGGCCGCACCAGCGGCGTGCCGCAGGCCGGGCAGGTAGTTGGGTACACAATCGGCTGGGCATCGGCGGGGCGGGCCAGCAAATCGACGCCGGTGATTTTGGGAATGATTTCGCCGCCTTTCTCCACGAACACCATGTCGCCGAGGCGCAGATCCAGCGCGGCAATCTGGTTGGCGTTGTGCACCGAGGCGCGCTTAACGACGGTGCCGGCCAGCGGCACCGGGTCGAGCAGGGCCACGGGCGTGACGGCTCCCGTACGGCCCACCTGGTAGATGATTTCGTTGAGGCGGGTGCGGCCGGCTTCGGCGGGGTACTTGTAGGCAATGGCCCAGCGCGGACTTTTGGCCGTGTAGCCCAGCTGCTCCTGCTGGCGCAAGTCGTCCACCTTAATCACAATGCCGTCGGTGGCCACGGGCAAGTCGAAGCGCTTCTTGTCCCACTCGTGAATGTAGCTGAGCACTTCGTCGATGGAGCCGGCCTTGCGCCAGGTATCCGACACGGGCAGGCCCCAGCGTTTCAGCGCCTCCAGGGCGGCGCTGTGCGAGGGGAAGTCGCGCTGGCGGGGGCTCAGGTAGCTGTAGGCGTAGAAACGCAGCCGGCGCGCGGCTACCACCGCCGAATCCTGGAGCTTGAGCGTGCCCGAGGCAGCGTTGCGCGGGTTGGCCAGCAGCGGCTCGCCGTTCTGCTCCCGCTCGGCGTTCAGGTCGTTGAACACGTTCAGCGGCATGAAAATCTCGCCGCGTACCTCGAAGTCGGCGGGCATGTTGCGGTCTTCGCGCAAATGCAGCGGGAGCGTTTTGATGGTGCGCACGTTGCTGGTCACCACGTCGCCGCGGGTGCCGTCGCCGCGGGTTACGCCCTGCGTGAGCTGGCCCTGCTCGTAGCGCAGGCTCATGGCCACGCCGTCGAACTTCAACTCGCACACATATTGGTATTCGGCGCCTTCCAGGCCGCGCTGCACCCGCTCGTCGAACTCGCGCAAGTCGGCCTCCGAGTAGGTGTTGGCCAACGAGAGCATGGGGTAGCGGTGCTCGGCCGTGGGAAACTGCTTGGTGATGGTGCCGCCCACCCGCTGGGTGGGCGAGTTGGGCTGGGCGTACTCGGGGTACTGTTTTTCGAGGTCCTGCAGCTCGCGGAGCAGGTGGTCGAACTCCTGGTCCGACACCTCCGACACGTCGTTTTGGTAATACTGGTGGTTGAGGTAGTGCAGGCGCTCGGTAAGGGCCCGGATTTTTTCTTGAACGGAGAACAGGTCGGTCATGGAAGACAAGGCGAAAAGAGCAGTACCGGAGGGGTAAAAATAGTGGTGCCACAGCTTAAGGCCGTGGCACCACGTTGTTCAATCGGCTACAAGATCGGCGGAATCCGAAAAAAACGCCGGAGTTCGTGGTCTTAGTTCTTAATCAGCACGCCGTTGGCTTCGAAGTTGACTTGCTGCTCGGGCTTGGTAATGGCCGCAATTTCCTTGTCCGACTTGCCGGCGTCGGTGGCGTAGTGCTGCAGATCTTCCACGGGCACTTCCTCGCGGTGCACCCAGCCGTCAATCACAGCCGTTTTGCCTTTGATGTCCTTGGGCACGAAGAAGGCGTAGTCCTTGAAGCGCACGCGCATTTCCTTGCCGTCGGCGGTTTGCATCTTCATCCAGCAGCCGCGGGCCTGGCACACATCGGTAATTGTGCCCACCAGCTTCACCTGAGCCGAGTCTTTGTCGCCGAGTACCGTAGGCAAGGCCGAGAGAGGCTGCGCATCGGCTTCGGTAATGGCTTCACCGTAGGATTTTGCCTCCCCCGCAGCCTTGCTGTCGGGCGCGGCGGCCGCAGCGGTTTCGGGGGAAGATTGCTGCTGGCAGCCGGCCAGCGACGCCAGCGCGAGGGCCAGCACAAAGAAAGAGCGTTTCATGGGGTCAGTTAAGGCAAAAGACTGACCCGAAGGTAGAAAAAGGTGCTCAGAGTTGCCCGTCGGTGCGCTTGGTAAGCACCAGGGCGCGGTCGAGCTTGCCGTTGTTGGCGCGAAACTCGGTGCGCACAATGCCCACGGTGGGTACGTAGAAATCGACAACGCGCATGATGGAGCGGCGGATCATGTCGGGCCGAAGCTGGGTGGCGTACTCGTAGTCGGACTCGACTTTATAAGCCTGGAAGCTGCCGGCGGGCGTGGTCACCGCTTCCGGGCCAATCAGGCGGCGGCGGCTCACGCGTGTGATGACCTTGGCAATATCCACGCTCGGGCTGCTGACCTCGACAGTGAGTTGGCCGTTGGGCAGGTTGCCGGCGGCGGGCTGGTTGGGCCACGACAGCGGAATGGGCTCGTAGCCAAAGCGCCGGTCGCGGAATGAGCGGAGCATAGCGGGGTCGAGCAGCAGGCGGCCGTCGGTCAGCACGCTGTCGTTGCGGCAGCTGAACACGTACTCATCGTTGCGCAGCAGTTTGTTGTCGGCGTCGTAGAGGCTGCTTTTCAGCAGCACCTCGGTGTAGGCCGGGGCTTTCTTCTCGGCGGCGTGTTCCGTAATGGTGGCTACCTTCATGATCTGCAGCCCCTGCGGTTTGTTGTTGTTGTCGGTAATCTGGTAGGTCAGCTCGGTGTTGCGGTAGAGGCCAAAAGGATGGCGGCAATCGGGAGTGGCCGCCGCTACCGCCGGCGTGGGTGCTGGCGCAGCAGTTGCCTGAGGCGATTCTGTGGGAGCTTTTTGGGTTTCGGGACGGGTGCAGGCGGCGCACCACAGCAGGGTGAGCAGCGGCCCGGACAGGCGGAAGAAAGCGGCAGTCATGGAGAACAGGGAGTGAAAACAGCGGTCCGCTGGCAGGCGGTTGGGGTGCATACGTAATCCGCCACGGTTCAGCTAGCCGATGACCCTGCCCGGCGCGGTTGCGTATGCACGGCTTGTCCATCTGCCCCCGGCTGCCGTACTTGTGGCCGGTTCCGCTTTCTCTACTTTCCTTTCTATGGCTGACTCCGCACAATCCTCCGGCAACTGGGCCGACATGGCCGCTTCGCTGCTCTCCAAGCTTTCGGGGGGCGTAGAAGTAGGCTTCACTTTCGACCAAATGGAAGTGCAAATGCCCGCGCCCAACGCCGCCGCGGCTCCCGCTACCTGGCGCCTCAACGGCTCGGTGCGCATTCGTACCCGCGGCGAAAATTCCGCCGCGCCACAGTCGGGCCCCGCCAATCCTGCCATCGGTGGCTAGGGGCCTCGATGTAGAAGCGCGGCTGGTAATTACCTGGAACGGGCACGACCTGCAACTGGCCGGCTCGGGCACCTACCTCATCCTCAATATTCCCAGCGCCCAGGTGCTCGATGCCCTCACCGGCGCCGACCAGAAGTCGAGCCGCCCCAAGGCACCCAAACCGGCCAACGCCCCCGATCCGCTCCAGCAGATCAACGACCTGATGCTGCGCCTCGGGCTGGTGCTCGACCTGCGCGTGGCCGGCAAAACCTGGGTGACGTTTGGCAATAGCCGCAGCCCCAAAATCACGCTAAACGCCGTGCTGGGCAAGATCGGCTCGTTCTTTCGGAGCTAGGTAAAAGCCGCCAAAAAACCGGCCTTCCGAACTGGCCGTCCGCCTCGTTTTTGCGTATCTTGCTCGGAGGCCACACCCGCGTAACCAACGGAACCTTTTGCGGTTCGAATGGTCTTAGACAAGCGGCCTTAGCCGCCCAGACCAATGAATTCGGACAAGGAACGCAAAGACAAAGTGGGAGCGGGGCGGCCGGCACCGGCCTTCGCCCGCATCGAAAAAGTGCCGCCGCTGGCCATGCTGCTCTACGTGGGAATGGTGGGCATCACGGTGCTGTTTGCGGTGCTAGTGGGCCTCTACATTTACACCCGCGCCCGCGACGGATGGGCCGACAGCGTGCACCCGCTGCCGCGCTGGTTTTCGCTGAGCACGGTGGTGCTGCTGGTGAGCAGCTACACCCTGGCCCAGGCCCCGCGCCTCTACCGCGACGATGACGTGCGCGGCATGGCCCGGTGCCTAGGCGTTACGCTGATACTGGGAAGCATTTTTACCGGCTTGCAGCTGCTGGGCTGGCGCGAGCTGGTGAATCAAGGAGTGTTTTTCACCGGCGAACCGTCGGGCACCTACATCTACATGATTTCGGCGCTGCACATCGTGCACCTGCTTGGCGGCATGCTCTTTCTGCTCACGCTGCTGCTGCGCGCCCTGCACGCCGCCCGCGACGGAGTACGTACGCTGGTGTTCATTCGCAACCCCTACCGCCGCCTCCAACTGCGCCTGCTCAGTACCTACTGGCATTTCATCGACGGCCTGTGGGTGGCCTTGTTCATGCTCTTCCTGTTTCTCTTTTAACAGACGTCCCAAAACTGCTTCGGGCAAGCCCTCCTGAATCGACAACGGCCCGGTCTGCACAGGCATACCGGGCCGTTGTCGATTCAGGAGGGTACGGTTAAGGAGCCACGGTCACATTGCCTTTGAAGGTGCGCCCGTCGGTGTACTTCACCAAGTAGTAGTATACGCCCGGCGCTACGTGGGCGCCGTCCCACCGGAAGTCCCGGTCTTGCGAACGGTATACTTCGTTGCCCCAGCGGCTGAAGATGGTGATGGAAGAAAAGCGTTGGCCGCAGAAATCGGGCGGGAGCGAAGGCAGAGCGAAGAACTCGTTCTTGTTGTCGGTGTCCTTGTTCGGCGTGAAGATATTATAGGGCACAAACTCGGGCGCCGCGGGCCGAATGACTTCGAAGCGCACCATGCGGCGTTGCGGGGCGGCCACGCAGGTTTCGTCGCGCAGGGTAAAGGTTACGGTGCGGGCGTACGCATACGGCCGCAGGTCGAGCGAATCGGGGTTGATGGATCCGCAGGAAGCCACCCACCGGAAAACGCCGGATGCTTTGCCCACGCCGTTGGTGGCCTGAAAGCTCATGCCGGCTGCCGCCAGGTCCGCCTCGTTGTCTTCTACCGCCAAGCGCAGGTTGTCATTGTCGGCATCGGTACCACTTAGGTTGGCCGAGTACACGCCGCCCAATGGTAGGCGCACCACGGCAATTGGGATGGAATCGGGCGGAAACGTAGTGGTTAGCACGGGCGCGGCGTTCTGGTAATTGACCTGCACGGGAATGAGCAGTTTGGTGCTTTCCTGCCGCTCCTGGCACGGATTGGCCACGCACGTTACCTCAAACTCGTAGAGCGTGCGTCCCACCGCCCGGCAGTCGACGGGCCACGAAAGGCGGGCGGTGGAGCGGCCGTTGGCGTTGGTCAGCACAATAAGTTGGGCCCCTACCGCCGCGGGCGAAAAGCCGCGGCCCGTCAGCTCCAGCGTCACCGCGTCGTTGTCGGGGTCGAGGCCCAGTACGTCCTGCCGCACCACGTCGCCCACGCGCGCCGCCAGCGGGAAAGTGGTCGGTGGGGCAATCAGGGACACTTGCGGCGGGTCGTTTGGCGGGGCTTGCGCCGTGAAGGCCACGCGCACCGTGTCGCGCCGGGGCAGGCTGCAGCCGTTGTCGGCCACTATCACGTCGAGCAACAGCACCCTGCCTTTCGAGCTGAAACACTCCGGAAAGCAAAGCGTCGACACGAGCGTATCGGGCTGGCCGGGCACGTGCACGGTGCCGCTGCGTACCGAGGGTGCGGGCAGGGTAGCGGTGAAATTGACCGGCCGCAACTCCAGCGTAAGCTGAGAGGAAGGATCGGGGTCGGTGAAGCGCATGCGCAGGCAGCGGTCGGTACCCGGCAAAATGTGCATGGTGTCGCGGCCGGGCACGTAGGCGGGCTGCCCGGAGCCGGGGGCTTGCACCGTCATGCGGGGCGTTTGGTTGCTCGAGCACCGAATGACCAGCAGCTGAAAGTCGCGCCGTACTTCCCCGATTTTCACGCCGCGGCGGTATTCCGCGCAGCGCACGCCAAACACAAACAAGCCGGCGTTGCTGGGCCGTACCGTGAGGCGGCCGGTGCGCGAGTTGATCCGCAGCGGGTCGAAGGCGGGCATTTGGTTTTGGGTGCTCAGGCCCGCTTCCCAACTGACGAGCGAGTAGGGCACGGCCCCAGGTTGGGCCGGTCGCGGGTCGGCGGCGCTGGCGTGGCCGTTGAGCGGCGTCACCATGTCGTACACCAGCGAGTCGCCGTCGGAATCGGTGCCCCCAAAATCGAAATAAAACAGCTCACCCAAGCAGGCGTAGTCGCTCAGGGGCGGAAAAATGCGCGGCGAGGAGTCGCGAAACACCTGCCCGTTGCGCGTGACGGGCGGAAATTCCAGGTAATAGGCCTGGCCCGCGTTGCCGGGGTTGGTGATGTTGTTGATGTTGTTGTTGCGGCAGCAACGCTCCACGGCCACGTAGTACCCCTGCGGGTTGTTGTAGAGGTTGGCCGGCAGGTCGATACCGGCGGCGTATACCAGCTGGCGCGTACTCAGGTCGCCAATGGCGCAGGCCACGTTGGTGTAGGGCACAAACGTGTTTTGGGTGAGCGGGAGCGTGAGGTTGCGCAGACGGCGGTTGGTGCCTTTCTCGAAAATGCCCGCGGTAGCGTCGGGGTCGAGGGCGCCCGGGTTGCCGTTGCGGGCGTCGAAATAGAGCGTGAGCGTGAGGCGGTAGGAGTCGCCCGAGAGGTATTGCAGACCCAACTCGCCGCCCACGATGTGCGTGGCCCGGGCCGGCAGCGCCGCCAGCAGGAGCAAGGCCCACAAAACCGAGTAGAAAATGGAACGCATAGGAAGCAGAAAATGGCCGGGACCCTCTAATGCGCGTACAAACAGCGCCTCGTGGCCCGAGCCTAAGGTACAACGAAATCGGGCTGTTTCGGCCCGCGGGAACGGCCATTCGGCCGGCCGGGTTTATGCGAGGCGGCCCGTATCTTGGCGCTTCGTTCTTCACCCTCGACGCCGCCCGACCGGGGCGGTATTAGCTACTCGTTTCACCCTCTACATTGGTTTCTTGCATGCGTTTTTTACCCTTCGCAGCGGTCGGGCTGCTGGCTAGCCTGGTAAGCCAGGCCCAGGACGCACCGCGGCACGCAAAAGTCTCCCAGTCGGCGGCGGCCGAATGCGCTGCCGCACGGCAGCACAGCGCGTTGCGCCAGCCAGTGCACACTGTGCGCCACCGCCAGAAAATGGAGCGCTACGACCTCAATTACTACAAGCTCGACGTGAGCCTGACCAACACGACGCTGGACATTGGCGGCTCGGTGCGGCTGCGGGCCCGCAACGTGTCGGGCCAGGCCCTCGATTCGCTGGCCTTCGAGCTCTATTCCACCTTTACCATCGACTCGGTGGTGGTGGACGGGCGTCGCAGCTCCGGCTGGCGACGTTCGGCCGGCGACGTAACGGCCCGCATTCCGCAGCCGATTACGCCCAACGCGCTGTTTTACGCCACCGTGTATTACCGCGGCACGGCGCCCAGCGGCGGCTCGGCCGCCATCGGCAACGGCCTCGACAACGGCTCCAGCCCTACCTACGGCACCCAGGTAACGTGGAGCCTGAGTGAGCCTTTTTCAGCCTACGAGTGGTTTCCGTGCAAGCAGGTCCTCACCGACAAAATCGACTCGGTGGAGGTGTGGGCCACTACCGACCGCCCGAACAAGGTGGGCTCCAACGGGCTGCTGCGCAACACTGTGCTGCTACCCAACAACAAGGTGCGCTACGAGTGGAAGACCAAATACCCCATCGACTACTACCTGATTTCGGTGGCCTGCGCGCCCTACATTCAGTACGACACGCCCACTACCTTGCCCGACGGGCGCGTGGTGCCGGTGGTGCACTACATCTACAACAACCAGGTGCTGACGGATCAGAAAAGCCTGATCGACCTAACGCCGGCCATGATCAACAACTTCTCGTCGCTGGTTGTGGCCTACCCGTTTGCCAACGAGAAGTACGGCCACTCGATGGGCCCCATTGGCGGCGGTATGGAGCACCAGACCATGACCACCCAGCAGAATTTCAGCTTCACGCTCACCGCGCACGAACTGTTTCACCAGTGGTTTGGCGACAACGTAACCTGCGCCCAATGGCAGGATATCTGGCTGAATGAAAGCTTTGCCACCTACGGCGAGTACCTCACGCTCGGGCCCCTGAGCAGCGCTTCCGACGCCCGCGACTGGATGAACGGGGAGCATAGCTACGTGATGTCGCAGCCCGGCGGCAGTATTCGCGTGCCCGACGCCGACTCGACCAACGTGGGCCGCATCTTCGATAGCCGCCTGACCTACGCCAAAGGGGCCACCGTCATTCACATGCTGCGCTACCTGCTGAACGACGACACCAAGTTCTTCCGGGCTCTGCGCACGTACCAGACCACCTACGCTGGCCGAACTGCCTACACCCGCGACCTGGTGCGCATCTTCGAGGCCGAAGCCGGCCGCTCGCTCACGTATTTCTTCCAGCAGTGGTTCTACGGCCAGGGCTTTCCTAGCTTTTCGGTACGCTGGAACCAAGTGGGCAGCAATTTCTACCTGCGCTCCACCGAAACGGCCTCCATGCCCACGGTTACGCCTTTCTTCGACACGGACGTTGATTATCTGTTGCGTTTCGCCTCGGGCCAGACGTTGAAAGTGCGCCGCCGTCAGGCCCAGGCCGTTACCGATTTTGGGGTGCAGTTGCCCGCCGGCCAAACCGTTAGCTCGGTTGAAGTCGACCCCGACCAGTGGATATTGAACGGCACCGGTACTATCCAGCGCGACAATGCTTTGGTGCTGGCTACGGCCGCTGCACAGCGTACCGAGCGCATTCAGGTATACCCAAATCCCGCCCACGCTGTGCTAACGCTAAGCAGCCTGCCGGCCCCGTCTGTACAAGCCGAAGTAACCGATGCCATCGGCCGCGTAGTGCTGCGTCAGACGCTTACCGGCACAACGCCGCAGCTCAACGTCGCTTCCTTGCGCGCCGGCCTGTATCAGCTGCGCCTGCTCACCAACGGCCAAGCCGTGCAGTTCGCGCGTTTCGTAAAGGAATAGCGGGTTCATTGCAGCACTAAAAAAGCCCTGTCGTAAATCGACAGGGCTTTTTTTATGCCTGGGAAGTGCGCGGCTCTTCCTGGACGTTGAATACGGCTTCCATTAACTCATCGAAGGAAAACGCGGGGCAGAACATGCCGTCGTCGATGACGTTGGCCATGACGCGGATGAACCCCGGAAGGCCGTTCAGGGTCACCAAATCGACGGCTATAGTGCCAAAGCGCTGCTGACACCGGCCGGTTTCGGGGCAATCGGTGGGCAGGGGCTTGAGGAAGTGCTTGGCAATGGCTTCGGTATAGCGCGGATGCTGGCGGATGCGCAGATCCGAGGACGCCAAGTGGTAACCCAAAGCCTGCACCCGGTCCCGAATGAGGTCGAACAGGTGTCGGAAGTTTTCGGGGCCAATTTGCGGATCGTAGAGCAACACCGCCCCGCGGTGGCTGCATTCCTGCAGCAGCTGGGCGCGCAGGTTGCCGTGGGCTGTGGGCAGCCCCGCCTTGGCGTAGTGATACGCCTTAAAATACGGGCCCAGCCAGTTCAGGTACGTGCGGGCGTGCACCCAACGGGCGTAGGCGCGCAGCTCGGAGGCCGAACGCTGCAGAGGTTTCCACGCGACGGGCGCGCCCGAACCCCAAAGCCGTTTAAAGAAGTGCAACACCACAGAATAACTCACGGAACGGCTCAACAACACCCAACGCCCGGAATAGTTTGCATGTTCTGAGCAGGCCGCCGCTACCAGAGCGCCTTATACAAGCCGGAGTGTGCTCAACGCACCCTCGTCCATACCTGGGCACGGCCCACCAGCGCAAAGCCGATGTAGCCTTTTACTTCCAGCCGGTCGGCGGCCAGCTGGCGCACGTAGCAGGAATAGGTGCGGCCGTTCTCGGGGTCGTAAATTTCGCCCTCGTCCCAGCGGCCCTCGGCCGGGTTGTAGCGCAGGTGCTGCAGCACCACCAGGCCCAAGCACGGCTGGGCGCGGCGTTGCGGGTCGGGGTTGTGCACGTCCTGCCGGGGGCGGCCGTTTTCGTCTTTGGGTTCCTTTAGGCCTACAATACGCCCGCAAAGCTGCTCGCCGCAATAGTAGAATTCCACTTGCGTTTCGCCCTGGGCATCGGCCCATACGCCCAGGGGAGCGGGCACGCCGGTGGGCGTCGGGCTCTGGGCGCGGGACGTGAGGGGCAGAAACAACGCAAGAAGCCAGATAAAGCGCACCGGGAACGAGAAGGGAATGGCGGGAGCAAAAGGTACAAAAAAAGCCGGTGCCCGCTCCTCCTTAGAAGCGGGCACCGGCAATTCGTTTGGCGGGGTAGCCTACTTAACGCGCGTCCAGGTTTGCGAACGGCCAATCAGCGAGAAGCCAATGTAGCCCTTCACTTCCATGGTGTTGGCATTGAGCATTTTCATGTAGCAGGAGTACGTTTTGCCGCTTTCGGGGTCGTAGATTTTGCCGTCGTCCCACTTATTGTCGCTGTCGTACACGAAGCCCTCCATGAACACCAAGCCCAAGCGGGGGCGGTTGCGGAGTTTCGGGTCGGGGTTCTGGCTATCGGTTTTGGGTTTGCCGGTGGCCGGGTCGTTGGGTACCGTCAGGCTTACAATTTTGCCACACAGCTTGTTGCCGCACTTGTAAATTTCGAACGTGGCTTTCTTTTCGCTGTTGGTCCACACGCCCAGCGGGGAAAGGGATTGGGCCGCGGCCACGCCAGCAATACCTAGGATCAGAACCAGGCTGAGGAGCAATTTTTTCATCGGAAGTCGAATGAGTGGGAGAAGTTGGGGGGAAAATAGACAAAAGCCGCGTGATATAGCAATATCATGCAGGAGCGGGTATGGCAAGTAGCGTACCACATTCCAGGCTAAGCCAAACGAATAGCTTTATGCTAAAAATAAAGGTCTTGAAAGTCAGCTTTATGGCCGAAAAAGAGGGCTTAACCTAAAAATAATGGGCTTTTTGTTTTGAACCATTCGTACAGAATATAACTTTAGTGACCGTAGCGAGGGCTACAGCTCCGGCCAGCGGACCTAAGTTGCTGGTAGCGCCCCCGGAGTTATGTTTCACCAAATAGAAAGGAGGTACAAAATGTCTGATAGTCCCAAATCCATCCTGCCAAGCCTGAGTAATGTCGTTCGCTTCACCGCCGAACGCGCGTAACATCTCAAGTGTCGTGGGGGAGCGTATGTTTCCCTGCATTACGGCAGGTCTGAACTGAGATGGCCGCACCGGTGACCCCGGTGGCCGGTCGCTTGGTAAGATGGCCCCAGGATTAGAAACCCGGCTACCTGTGAAGGCAGCCGGGTTTCGCTTTTTTATACGAGTGGCTAGATGGTTAAATGGCTGGTTGTTTAGAGCTACAAGCATCAGAACAACCAGCCATTTAACCATCTGGCCACTCGTCACAGTACCCGCCGAATGCCCAGGAACCGCCGCTCGTAGTCGGTGCCGTCGACTTGGCTGATTTTCACGCCTGGGTCGCGCTTGGAGGAGGACGAATGCACGAAGCGCAGCGGCTGGCCCGGCTCCGAAATGACAATGCCGGCATGACCGGGCGTGGTGCTGGTCTGGGCGGTGCCGGTGAAGATGATCAGGTCGCCTTTGCGGGCTTGCTCGCGAGGCACGGCGGTACCGGTTTTGTACTGCAAGGCCGAGGAGTGCGGCACATCTACATCAAACTGGCTGTAGACGTAGGTCAGAAAGCCCGAGCAGTCGAAACCGCCCTCTGGCGTGGTGCCGGCGTAGCAGTAGGCCTTGCCAAGCTGGCGCAGGGCCAAGCGCACCACGCTATCGGCACGGGTGACGCTGGGGCCGGCCGTGGCGCGGTAAACAACTGCGCGGACGGGCGGCAGGTCGCCGCTGGCGGGTACGGGGGCGGCGGGACGAAGCTGCTGCCAGGCCAGCAGGCCCAGCAGTGCAGTAGTAAAGAGGCCAAACATCAGCCAGACGTAACGCATAATCGTGCCAGGCAGGGCGGTGTGGAATCCCGACAAGCCGTTTTCCTAACGCAGCGGGGCTGCATCACGTTTCGGAAAGGGACAAATCGGGCATTTTTGCCGTTTACTTTGCAGCCCAACCGGCTCGGCAGTGTCCCTGGGCATCTTGCCGAGTGCTTTTTTCCACCGTTTTCCGTTCCAATGCTTGTTTCTCCCATGCAGCGACTAGGCGCCACCGCGGCGCTGCTGTTGCTGAGCGGCGCACCGTTGGTGGCCGCGCCCACCTTGCGCTACGTACTGGCCATGCCGGCGCCGCAAACCCATTACTTCGAAGTTGAAATGCAGCTCAGCGGCGTGTCGGGCCGCAGCACCGAGGTAAAAATGCCGGTGTGGGCGCCGGGCTCGTATCTCGTGCGCGAGTTTGCCAAGAACGTGGAAGGCTTTGTGGCCCAGGGCGGCGGCAAAGACCTGCAAGTCGACAAAATCAACAAGAATACCTGGCGCATAGCCCACGCCGGCCAGAAAAACCTGACGGTGCGCTACCGCGTGTACGCAAACGAGCTGAGCGTGCGCACCAGCTTTGTGGATGCCTCGCACGGCTACCTGAACGGCACCAGCGTGTTTATGTACCCCGAAGGCCAGAAGCAGCTGCCGAGCATCGTGGAAGTACGCCCGGCAACGGGCTGGACGGAAGTGTCGACGAGCTTAAAACCGTTGAGTAACGGCCCAACGTTTACGTTTCAGGCTAGCAACTACGACGAGCTGGCTGACTCGCCGTTTGAAATCGGCAACCATAAAGTACTCACGTTTGAGGCCAACGGCACGCCCCACCGCATTGCCATGTATGGCAACGCCAACTACAATCCTGAGCGCATTACGGCCGACTTCAAACGCATCTGCGAAACCTCGCAGCAGGTGGTGGGCCAGAATCCGCTCGACCGCTACCTGTTCATCATTCACAACCTGGAGCGCGGCGGCGGCGGCCTCGAGCACCTCAACTCCACCACGCTGGAAGTCTCGCGCAACGCCTACAACACCGAAGCCGGCTACCTGGGTGTGCTGGGGCTGGCCGCGCACGAGTATTTCCACCTCTGGAACGTGAAGCGCATCCGGCCCATTGCGCTGGGGCCCTTCGACTACGACCGCGAAAACTACACCCACATGCTGTGGCTGAGCGAAGGCGGCACCGAATATTTCTCAAACCAGATTGTGCAGCGGGCCGGCTTCATCAAGCCCGAAAACTACCTCAACGACCTCGCCACCGGCATTACGCGCGTCGAAAACACGCCCGGCAACCGGGTGCAGTCGGCTGCTGAGGCCAGCTACGATGCCTGGATTAAGTACTACCGCCCGAACGAAAACTCGCCGAACGCGGGTATCAGCTACTACGACAAGGGCGAAGTCATTGGGGCGGTGCTCGACCTGATGATTGTGCAGGCCACCAACGCCCAGAAAAGCTACGACGACGTGCTGCGGCTGCTTTACGATCAGTATTACAAGAAGCTGGGCCGCGGTTTCACCGACGCCGAATTCCAGGATGCCGTGGCCAAAGTGGCCGGCCGCCGGTTCGACGATTTCTTTGCCCGTTCGGTGTACGGCACCACCCGCCTCGATTACGAAGGCGCGCTGGGCTACGCCGGCCTGAAGCTGACCAACACCATCACCCAGCCCGACGCCAGTCTGGGCGCCACCATTTCGCTGACCTCCGGCAAGCCCACCGTAACCAACGTGGTGCGCGACGGCAGCGCCTGGCAGGGCGGCCTGAACGTGGGCGACGAAATTCTGGCCCTCGACGGCCTTCGCGCCACCGACGACCTGAGCAAAGCCCTGGCTGGCCGCGCCGTGCGCAGCACGGTACGCCTGCTCGTCACCCGCGACGGGCAGATCCGGGAGCTGTCGTTTCCGTTGCTGGCCGGCACCGCGGTGCGCTACCGCATCGAGCCGGTGGAAAATGCCACCCCGGCCCAACTGGCCGTGCGCCGCAAGTGGCTACAGCTGAAAAGCTAGCTGCTGCTTGCCTGGAAACGAGAAAAGCCGCTGAATCTGCGTTCAGCGGCTTTTCTGTGAGTTGAAAAAGCGGACGGTAGCCCGGCCGCGTACGAAATCCGCCCCGCCAATCTGGCGGGGCGGGTCTCGGAATTATGCCTTTGAGGCCGTTAGTACACTCGTTTCAGGGCCACGCTACGGGTAGGCGTAATGACCAGTGGCACTTTTTCAATTTTCACCGACGAGGTATCGAGCCCGAAGTACTTGTCTTCCGACGCGATGAACTGCTTGATGTAGAAGTAGGCCTGCATCACAAGCTTTTCCACGAAGGGGAATTCGTTTTCGACGGAGAGGAACTTCTCCAGCACCACAAAGCGGAAGTCGCCGGTTACGTGCTGCTTGCTCAGCGACTCGTAGCGCGAGGTGATGTCCACTTCCTTGTTGCGCACAAGGTCTTCCACCACTTTGCGGAAGTAGAGGTTGATTTTCTGCTCGACCCGGAAACCCAGGCGGAACGTGACGCGGAAGGCGTCATTGGGCGCCAGCTCGGTCACTTTGTACTCCATTGTGTAGGGCTCGTCGGTGGTGTCCACGTGCACAAACCAGTAGATGTCGGCGCGCTTAGGGCGCTTCTGGAAGATGGAGTAGATGATTTTCGACTCAATTTCCGACTGCCGCTCGGCCGACGACATGAACACGAGGTGCGTGGCGTATTTCGGTACCGTTTCGTCGTTGCTCAGCTCTTTGAGCGCCTCCATGTACGGGTCGATTTTCACGAATTCCGTCAGGCGCTTCTTGATGAAATAAGCCCGCAGCCACACATACATCACCGAAATCAGGCAGAGGCTAATGGCCACCGACACCCAGCCGCCATGCGGGAACTTGATGAGGTTGGCCACCAAAAACGAGCCCTCGATACCCCCGTACACCAGCAAAAACAGCACAATCAGCGGCATGGGTATCCGTTTGGCCCGCAGCCACATGCTCAGCAGTAGCGTGGTCATGAGCATGGTAATGGTAATGGCCAGCCCGTAGGCCGCTTCCATGTGCTCGGAGCGGCGGAAGTACAGCACCACTGCAATGCAGCCCAGCAGCAGCAGGCGGTTCATGCTCGGCACGTACAGCTGCCCTTTTACGTCGGTAGGGTAGTTCAGCTTCACCTTGGGCCACATGTTCAGCCGAATGGCCTCGGCCACCAACGTAAACGAGCCCGTGATGAGCGCCTGCGAGGCAATGATGGCGGCAATGGTGGCAATACCGATACCGATGAGCAGAAACCACTCGGGCATGAGCGCGAAGAAGGGGTTACGGCCGTTGAGCGGCTCCCCGGCGTGGGCCACCAGCCAGCCGCCTTGCCCGAAGTAGTTCAGCAGCAAACTGGTCTTTACGAACACCCAGCTGATGCGAATATTGCCTTTGCCGCAGTGGCCGAGGTCGGAGTACAGCGCCTCGGCTCCGGTGGTGCACAGAAACACGGCGCCCAGCAGCCAGAATCCACCGGGCTGGTTTACCAGCATGTTGTAGGCGTAGTACGGATTGGCCGCCTTCAGAATTTCAGGGTGCTGCAGAATGCCGTAGACGCCCAGCGCGGCCAGCATCGAGAACCAGAGGAACATGATGGGGCCGAATGCTTTGCCCACAATCTGGGTTCCGAAACTCTGTAGCAAAAACAGCCCGCACAGAATGGCAATGACGATGGGCACCGTCTGAATTTCCGGGTACACGGCCTCTAGGCCCTCAATGGCCGAGGATACCGAAACGGGCGGGGTAATCACCCCGTCGGCCAGCAGGGCCGCGCCGCCCACTATGGCTACCGCCGACAGCCACATGCCGCGGCGGCGCACCAGGGCATAGAGCGAGAAAATGCCGCCTTCCCCGTTGTTGTCCGCGTTCAGGGTGAGCAGCACATACTTGACGGTAGTCTGAAGCGTGAGCGTCCAGAGCACTGCCGAGATGCCGCCGTACACGAGGTCTTGGGTAATGACGCCGGGTACGATGGCCTTCATCACGTACAACGGCGAGGTGCCGATGTCGCCGTAGATGATGCCGAGGGCAATAAGCAGACCCGCAGTGGAAATGGCGGTGTGCGGGTGGTGTGCCGAGGCCGTACGGGCATCGGGTAATGTTTTCGTGTCACTCATAGGTCGCGACAACAGCGAATAAGAAAGGCCCTCAAAAAGTAGCGCGCAAAGGTAGCACGGCCGGCGGCTTTGCGCATGAAGGCTTTGGCCGCTTACGCACGGCATGACCAACGGCCCGGTAAGGTCTTTAGGACGAGACGGTAGCAGAGCCCGGCTCCAGATCGGCGGCGCGGGCGGCGGCCTCCGCTTCTTGTTGGGCCAGCAGCGCCATGGCATCGGCGGCGGCGCGCTGGTGGCGCAGGTAAATGCGCTGGTTAGCTTCAGAAGCCAATTTCTGCCACTGAGCCAAGTCGCCGGGCAGGGCGTAGTGCGCCGCCTCGCGGCCGAGCCGGTTCAGGCGCAGGCGGTTGGCGCCGCGGTTGCCCCAGGCCAGCAGCAAGGCCCCGGCTGCCATGCCAATCATGGCGGTGGGCGTGCGAATCCAATTCTGAAGGAAAGCCAGCGTGAAGCCGCCCAGCGTGAGGGCGCCCATCATGATCCAGAGCAGCCAGCGCACGGCCTGCACCTGCACGCTTTCCAATTCCAGCAGTGAAAAAGCGTTGCCTTCCACCGTCAGGGCGTCGTCGGTCAGCTCCACGCGGCCGTCGGCGCTACGCATGGGGGCGCGCGGCGGCACAGGGGCGGGAATAAACGTGGCAGGGGCAAGGGGCTCCATAGGGGGAGCAACAGGTAGAGTAGCCGCAGGTTTGGGCACCGGCGGCAAGGGGCCCGGCCGAGGCGCGCCGGACGTAGAGGTGCTCGCCCAGCGGGGAGCGGCCACGGCCGGCGCGGTCGGAGAGGCGGTTCAGTTATTTACTTTCAGCAGCTCCACGTCGAACACCAGCGCCGAGTCGGGGCCGATGTCGCGGCCGGCGCCGCGCTTGCCGTAGGCGAGGTCGGAGGGAATGTAGAGCCGCCACTTCGAGCCCTCGGGCATCAGCTGCAGGGCTTCTGTCCAGCCGGCAATAACCTGGTTGACACCGAACGTGGCCGGTTCGCCGCGCTGGTAGCTGCTGTCGAACACCTTGCCGTCGATGAGCGTGCCGTGGTAGTGGGTAGTAACCGAGCTGCGCGGGGTGGGCTTGGGGCCGTTGCCCTCTTTCAGCACTTCGTACTGCAGGCCGCTGGGCAGCGTGGTGATGCCCGGCTTGCTCTTGTTGTCGGCCAGGAAAGCCTCGCCGGCCGCTTTGTTGTCGTTGCTGCCAGCCGCCTGGTCGGCGCCACCCTGCGGGTCGGCGGCTTCCATCTGCTGCTGAAATTGCTGCATGGCCTGCTGCATCTGCTCGGGCGAAAGTTGGCTGGGCTGGCCACTGAGGGCGCCCTTGAGGCTGGCGGCCAGCACGTCCACGTCGAGGTCGAGGCCCTGCTGGGCGAAGTTGCGGGCCAAGTCGCGGCCAATGATGTAGCTGATTTGCTGCTTGAGCGAGGTCAGTTCCATGGGGTAGGGTTTGGGTAAATAAAAACGGCCTCAGCCGCCAAACGGTCGGTTATACGACGCCGCTTGCGAAGGTGCGGAAAAAACGCGGCCCACTGTGGCGGGCAGCTGGTGGCAGTTACCGCGCCAGCCTGTTGGGTGCGCCACAATGGCATGTTGCGGGCCAGCCGCTGTGTCTAGCTATCGGCCAAACACCCGGTTCAGAAAGTTCACCGTGTAGGCCACCGTCGGCTCAAACCACGGGTTGAACAGCACAAACGGGTGCGGGGCCTCGGGAAACTGCTGCACTTCGCTGTAAATGCCGAAGGCGTCGAGTTGGCGGCGCATGTCGTCGCGGCCGGCGTGCATACGGGCCACACCGCTGTTAATGAACAGAATGGGCGGCGTATGGGCCGAAACGTGGTTGAGCGGGGCCGCTTGCTGCCACAAGTCGGGCCGGTCGGTTTTGCTGGCCCCAAACCACAAGGTCGCCGCCGAAGGGCCTTTCCGGTCGTCGCCCTCGCCCGACTCGGGGTGAATGAAAGCGAGGGTGCCATCGGCATCGACAATGGCCTGCACGCGGCTGTTGTGGCTGCGGTAACACGTGCCCGCTTCGAACAGCGGGTCGTCGTTGGTGGTGCCCACAAGCGTGGCCAACTGCCCACCCGCCGAAAAGCCCCACACGGCGACTTTGGTGGTGTCGATGGCGTAGGGGCAGGCGTGGGCGCGTAGCCAGCGCAGTGCGGTTTTCAAGTCTTGCACTGCCGCCGGGTAGGGCGCTTCAGTCGACAACCGGTACTCGGCCGTTACGGCTACGTAGCCCCGCGCGGCCAGCTGTTGGGCCAACGGCACGTGCTGCGCTCGGTCGCCGGAGCGCCAGCCACCGCCGTGCACGATGAGCACAGCGGGAAACGTCTGCCGCCGCTTGGCGCGCGGGTAAAACACGTCGAGCTTCAACTCCCGGCCACCGGCCAGGGCGCAGTACGTAAGATTGGATGCGGTGCGAACATGCCTGGGCACCGGGGGCCGCGCTACCGTGATGGTCGGGTGCTGCTTTTTGGCCTTTACGTAGGCGCTGTGCACCGTGAAGGACGTGTCGCGCGGAACGGGAGCGGCCTGCTGGGCTTGCGCCGGGCAGCCGCCTACTAGCAGTGCGGCCAGCAGCAGAGGTGGTGCCCCAAAGCGCACAGGCACCACAAACAAGGGAAAGGCAGGAAATGGCACGCTAAAACGGGAAGGTGCTGAAACGAGAATTACATTTGCAAGCTAGGCCTTCGGCTGGTGTAGTGGCCACGCGGCGGCACAAAAAAGCCGGTTCCGCACTGGCAGAACCGGCTCAAAAGCAATGGCCACACGGCACAATGAGATGCTAGCAGCAGTAGTCGTTCCAATCTTCGTCGAGGGCGTCGATGCGCAGCTGGAAGTGCAGCGTGCGGGCTGCCCACAGCCCCAGGGAACCGAGGCCACCCAGCAGCAACAGCGTCGAAACGGCGGTGGTCTTTTTCATATTCTTTGTTTTATGTGAGTGATGATCAGAATCTTGGCACAAAGATACTACGCATAGATTAATAAATTGTTAGGCATGCATCATTGTTTGGTTGGCTTATTCGGTTTCTAGCCGAGAAAGGCCATATCCTCGTCACTCAGGTGGATTGCGGCGGCCGCCAGGTTTTCGCGCAGGTGCGCCAACGACGACGTGCCGGGGATGGGCAGCATCAAGGGGGAGCGGTGCAGCAGCCAGGCAATGTTAATCTGGGCGGGCGTGGCGTTGTACTTGCGCGCTATTTCGGCAATTTTGTCGTCGGCTTTGGGCAGCGCGTGCAGCAGGGAGAAGAACGGAATGAGCGGAATCTGGTGCTGCTCGCAGAGGTCCAGGACTTCCTCGCCGCCGGTATTCACGCCGTGGGGCAGGTTCAGGGTGGTGCGCTGGGCGTAGCTGTACATGTTCTCGACGGTGGCAATGGGGCCCATTTGCAGGCCTTCTTCCAGCTCGGCGCGGGTTACGTTGCTCAGGCCCACGTGCAGAATCTTGCCTTCCTGCTGCATCTCAAACATGGCACCGAGCTGCTCATCGAGCGGCACCGGGCCGTGGCCCATCAGGCGCAGGTGCACCAGCTGAATTTGCTCCTGGCCGAGGGTGCGCAGGTTGTTGTCAATGCTGGCGCGGAGCTGTTCAGGGCGGTTGTAGGGCACCCAGCTTTTGTCGGGGCGGCGGGTGGCGCCCACTTTGGTGCCGATGACCAGGCCGGCCGGGTAGGGGTACAGGGCCTCGCGAATGAGGCGGTTGGTGATGTCCTCGCCGTAGTAGTCGGCGGTGTCGAGGTAACTAACGCCGCTTTCCACGGCGGTGCGCAGAATTTGCAGGGCTTCGGGGCGGTTGGCCGGCTCTCCCCAGATGTCGGGGCCGGTGAGGCGCATGGTGCCGTAGCCGAGGCGGTTGGCGGTGAGGGGCTGGGCGGAAGTGGGGGCGATGGTGATGGTAGAGGGCATGATTGGAAAAGAAGGGGTGTAATTGGGAAGAGGCTTCTGCTCGGCGGCGGACCAAGCACGAAGGCCGTTGAGCGTGCAGCCGAGGTGCGGTAACGGCACGGCCGCTTTCTTTCCCGGTAGTCGAGCTAGTTCTGCCTTTACCTTAACCTGCCCACCATGTTGGGGAAAGCGCCCCGGCTACTCGCCGCGGGCGCGGTACTGAATGCGCTTTTCCCACCGTTTGCGTTTGGGCGCGATGTAGCCGCGCAGGTACTTTTCCATCACCATCACGCCGCAGGGCGCGGCGGCGGTGGCACCGAAGCCGGCGTTTTCGAGGTACACGGCCACGGCTATTTTGGGGTTGTCGGCCGGGGCGAAACCGACGAAGGCGGCGTGGTCGTCGCCCTCGTCGTTTTCGACGGTACCGGTTTTGCCGGCCACGGTGATGCCCACGTCGGCGAGGCTGGAGGCATCGGCGGTGCCGCCACGCTGCATAACGGCCACCATGCCGGGCACAAGGGCAGCGAAGTGGGCACTGTCGATGAGGGTGTGGCGCTTTTTGAGGAAGCGCGGCAGCGGCCCACCGCTGCCGATGCCGCGCACCAGGTGGGGCGGGTAGTACCAGCCGCGGTTGGCCACGATGGCGACCATGTTGGCCATTTGCAGGCCGGTGAGGTTGATTTCGCCCTGGCCGATGCTGAGCGAGTAGATAGAACGGTAGGTCCAGCCGCGGGTGCGCCGGGCGCGGTCGTAGTAGGCGGGGGTGGGCAGGAAGCCGGGGGCTTCGCGGGGCACGTCGACGCCCAGGACGGAGTCGAGGCCGAAGGAGCGGGCGTAGCGGCGCCACTGGGCCAGGTTGGCGTGGCGGGCGGCAACGGTGTCGCCGGCCAGGGTGTCGGGTACGCAGTCGATGACACTGCGCATGACCTGGTAGAAGTAGGGGTTGCAGCTGTACTTGAGGCCCGCGGTGAGGGTTTTGGCGGGCCGGTGATGGTGCACACAACTCACCAGAGACTGGTCACAGGGGTAGGCGGTGGCGGGCGTGATGGCGCGCATTTGCAGCGCAATGGCGGCGTTGATGAGCTTGAAGACCGAGCCGGGTGGGTTGGCGAGCATGGCCGGGCGGTTGAGCAGCGGCATGTTTTCGTGCTCCAGCAGCTCGGCGCGCACGCCGGCCTGGTCGGGGGCGGTGGGGGTGGCGGCGGGGTAGATGGGGGCCGAGACGTAGGCCAGGATTTCGCCGGTGCGCGGGTCGAGGGCCACGAGGTAGCCGCGGCGGCCCCCGAGCAGCTTCTCGGCGTAGGCCTGCAGCTTCACGTCGAGGGTGAGGTGCAGGTCCTGGCCTTGCTGGAAGAGGGTGTCCTTGGCCCAGGAGCCGTGCTGCCGGCCTTGGGCATCGAGCAAGGGGTGGAGGTAGCCGCGGTGGCCGGTGAGCAAGCCGTTGTAGTAGGTTTCGACGCCGCCGTTGCGCAGGCGGTAGAAGCGCCCGCGGCCGGTGCGTCGGGCCTGGCGCAGGAAGGGCTGGGCTTCGGCGTAGGTGTAGCCGAGCACCGGGGCGCCGGCCGGCGTGGTGTAGGTGCGGCGGGGGCGCTGCGACCAAGTGAGGGTGGGCCAGGCGGCGCTGTCCTGGCGCACGCGCTGCAGCTCCTCGGCGGTGAGCCTGAGCTGCACCGGGTAGCTGCCGCGGGCCTCCGGGTAAGGCAGGGCTTCCCGAATGCGGCGGCGCACGGTGGTCGAGTCCCAACCCAGCAGCTCACCGAGCTTGAGGGTATCGAGGGGGGCGCGGCGGGGGAGCTGCAGCAGGTATTGCAGGCGGGTGGCCACAAGCACCGAGTCGTGGCGGTCGAGGAGGCGGCCGCGCTGGGGCACCTGGGGCAGCACCACGCGGCGGGCCTGGTAGCGGATGCTCACGTTTTGGTCGGCGGAGGGGGCGCCGGCGGTGGGCTGGTCGTTGGGGGACGAGCAGGCGGAAAGGGCAGCGAGCAGTGCCAGCAGCCAGTTTCGCCAAACAATAGAAGCCGTGCGCATGGGGTAAAGCTAGGCAATTGCCGGGCTTGGCGGCAGGGGCTTTAGCTGAACGGGGCCGCTTGGCCGGCCGGCGCGGCAATGGGCGGGACCAGCAGCTCCGGCGACCCGCGCAAGCGTTGCGGCGGGCTGGCAGCGCGAGAAACGACCGGTGCCTGGCAGAGCGTGGCCGAAACGGCTTGCGGGTGAGGAAAATCAGGCCGGCGGGCTGATGGAAATCATCGGGCCGGGGAGCCGGACCGGGCACCTTTGCGGCATACCTCAACGGCCTTTCTCATGGAAACCCTCCTTGTACTAACCAACCTTTCGCCCGCCGCCGAGCGGGCCCGCCTGTATGCTGCCCAGCTGGCCGGCCCGCGTGGTGCTGCTGCACGTGTACCAGGCCCCCGATACCTACTCCGAAACCGGCATCATGCCCGGCAGCGTGCCGTATTACGACCGGGAGCAGATAACTTATGCCCTCCACCGCCAGGCCGAAAGCATGGCCATGCCCACCGCCGTGGAGGTGGTGACTGGTCCGTTTGGCGAAGCCCTGGAAGCGGCCGTGCAACGCTTCAAACCGCTGCTGGTGGTGGTGGGCCTGACATCGGTCGAGGGGTATGTGGAAACCCTGCTGGCCAACCGCGCCCTGCCGTGGCTGCGTACCAGCCCGGTGCCGGCGGTACTGGTGCCCGAAGGAGCCGCGCTGGTAGCGCCGCGCCGCGTGCTGGTGGGCATCGACGGAGAGGGGTTTGCGGTGCCGGCCACGGCGGCGGCCAGCTTCCAGGAACTGCTCACGACGTGGAAAGCGCACCCGGTGCTGACCTATGCCACCACGCCCGGCAGCAGTCTGAGCCGGACGGAAGTGCTGCAGAGCGTGCGCCACAGCGGCCTGCTGCCCACCGACATGGAAATCAGCTTTCAGCAACCCCTGGCCGATACGCCGGAGAAAGGGTTGCTGGGGGCGGTGGACGAGCAGCGCGCCAACCTGCTGGTGCTGTTGGCGCGGCGGCGGAGTCTGTTTGGGGCGTTGGTGCACCGCAGTGTAACGGCCCGGGTGCTGCGCAAGGCCACGGTGCCGGTGCTGCTGCCCGTGGGCGAACGGGTGGACGCGGCGGTGCCGGCGTAATGGCTTTGTATAAGACACGCAGGTACTTGGGGCGGCACGGCCAAGCGCACTAAGGCGCTGACCGTGGACGCCAAAGCGGCGAAAAAGACCCTGCTGGAGCTGTTGCCGGCGCTGCTTGGGCCGCTGAGCCGCATTGCCACGCGTTTGCAGGACAACGACCTGCTGGCCTCGGTCACGCTCACCAGCAAGCAGCTGCGGCCGCTGGCGTTTAGCGGGGTGGTGGACTCGGTGCTGAAAAGCGCCGCCCGCGCCGACGTGGTGCCGGAGCTGGCCAAGCAGGGCCTCACGGCCACGGCCCTCAAACCGCTGCACGCGGCGCTGGAGGCCTTTAAAACGGCCCAGCCGGCCACGCGCAAAACCATCAACGAGCGGATGCTGGCCGGCGCGGCGCTGGAAGACCTGGTGGACGCGCTGATGGGTGAAGTGCGGCAGCTTGACGCGGACATGAAGGCGTTTAAGCTGCTGAACCGGGCTCTGTTTGATGGCTACCAGCAGGCGCGCAAGCTGGTGACGACGGGCGGGAAGGGCGCGAAAGTGGAGGTGAAGCCGGGGTAGACGGGTAGGGGGAAAATGCGAACCGGCCCGCGCCTCGGGGAGAGGGGCGGGCCGGTTTTGTGTTTGGAGCGTGATACGATTCGATACGAAACGCCCTGCGCCACCCGGACGACTCCCAAGCGGCGCGGGGCAAAATTGTGCTAACCCTTCCCGTTGAATGTCATGCTGAGCGCGGGTTAGCTGTTAATTTGAATAGTATAAGATTTTCGCCAGCAATACTTTCTCTACTGAACCCCAATCTTTCTAGAAGCCTTGTCGATTCTTGATTATCGGAGTGCGTATAAGCTTCTATAGAGCTTAGTCTAATGTAATTAAACGCAAAGTCAACTACTTTGGTGGCTGCTTCGTGCATTATTCCTTTTCCCTGGAAGTCTGGTAGTAATTCATAGCCAATTTCCGCCGCGGTGTTATCTTCCGAAAAGCCAAATAAGCAAATTGTTCCAATTAGTTTCTCATTGTCGCCCAATGTAATGGCCCAGTAAATGGCATCGTTCCGTTGAGCGTTTTCATTGATAGTCCGGATGAAGTCCTGGGCATCCTTTATTGATTCGCTGGGCTTTCTACCAAGGTATTTGTTTACCTGCTTGTTTGAACGCAAGCTAAATATTGCTTCGTCATCACTGCTTCTGAGTTGTCTCAAGGTTAGACTCGCTGTTTTTATAACCGGGAACGGAGTAAAGCTTTTGCCCATCATTGTTTACTGAGTACTGGTGAGAAAATCAGGTTTGAGGAAGAAAAAGAGCCAGGAGGTTGCGAGAGGTATTGCTGTGCTCTTGGGCGCCTTATCGGGAGGCCGGGCATCTGCCAACAGCACGATTAGCATGCCCGGACGACTCCGAGCGGCGCGGTACCGGCTGGCCGCTGGCGCGGCTGCGGGAGGCTATAGGGCTTCCGGTTATGACTGGTCACTAGCTACACTGCTCTACACTCACGCCAAGTGGGGGAGATACACCGTCGACCAACCTGCTGTAACTAATCAACTCTTCTTACGCTTGAAATTTTGTAGTTCCCTTGCTCTTTTTTTACCGTAACAATAATATTGTGTTCTTCTCCTTCTCCTACCGGGAAGCACACATTGTACTCGTTATTTCTCATATTGTTTGTAGGCTCTATTGTGAGATTCTTAGTCCACTCTACGAAATAGTCTTGTGCTTGTAACACCATATCAAATTCACGCTCATATTTTCGTTTTTTTAAAAAGGAAGAGGTGCAATATTTATGCAAAGTGTCTTCGTTGAATCTTATTCGTGGGAAAGTTTTATCCATTTCAGATATATAGTAACGATAAAACTTCTTTATGTTCGCGGCGTTGCTCTTATTTTGGTTTTGTATTTCAATATTCGCAGCGATGCTCTCGTTTTTGCTTTGCGTACAAGAAACTAAAAATATACTAAGCAAAGAAATCAGAATTGAGCCTTTCATTGCTATTGCGAGTTGTGAAGCGGGTGTGTTGTAGTGAATGCCATTTTAAAAATAACTCTTTCTATTGATGGGTTTGATTCTTCCTGCCTTGGCATGAGGCAAAACAAAGATAAAACGGGTGCTACCTCTCACAAGGTAGCACCCGTTTCCATTCAGCCAAAGCCGCCGCAGCAGCTTACATATTCCGCCGGTACTGGCCGCCTACTTCGAACAGGGCGTTGGTCACTTGGCCGAGCGAGCAGCCTTTCACGGCTTCCATCAGGGCCTCGAACATGTTGCCGTTTTGCACGGCCACTTGCTGCAGGCGCTTCAGAGCTTCGGCGGTTTGCTCGGCGTTGCGGGCGTGCAGGCGCTGGAGCATGGCAATCTGGTACTGCTTCTCGTCTTCGGTGGCGCGGATGACCTCGGCGGGCTGCACCGTGGGCGAGCCTTTGGAGGAGAGGAAGGTGTTGACGCCGATGATGGGCAGCTCGCCGGTGTGCTTCTGCATCTCGTAGTAGAGGCTTTCCTCCTGGATTTTGCCGCGCTGGTACATGGTTTCCATCGCGCCCAGCACGCCGCCGCGCTCGGTAATGCGGTCGAACTCCAGCAGCACCGCTTCTTCTACCAGGTCGGTCAGCTCCTCGATGATGAAGGAGCCTTGGAGCGGGTTTTCGTTTTTAGCCTCGCCCAGCTCCCGGTTGATGATGAGCTGGATGGCCATGGCGCGGCGCACCGATTCCTCGGTGGGTGTGGTAATGGCCTCGTCGTAGGCGTTGGTGTGCAGCGAGTTGCAGTTGTCGTAGATGGCGTACAGGGCCTGCAGCGTGGTGCGGATGTCGTTGAAGTCGATTTCCTGCGCGTGCAGCGAGCGGCCCGAGGTCTGGATGTGGTACTTCAACATCTGCGAGCGGGCGTTGGCGCCGTACTTCAGCTTCATGGCCTTGGCCCAGATGCGGCGCGCCACGCGGCCGAGCACGGCGTACTCGGGGTCCATGCCGTTGGAGAAGAAGAAGGAGAGGTTGGGCGCGAAGTCGTTCACGTCCATGCCGCGGCTCACGTAGTATTCTACGAAGGTGAAGCCGTTGGAGAGCGTGAGGGCCAGCTGGGTGATGGGGTTGGCGCCGGCCTCGGCAATGTGGTAGCCCGAAATCGACACGGAGTAGAAGTTCCGCACCTTGTTCGTGATGAAGTACTGCTGCACGTCGCCCATGAGGCGCAGGCTGAACTCCGTGCTGAAGATGCAGGTGTTCTGGGCCTGGTCTTCCTTCAGGATGTCGGCCTGCACGGTGCCGCGCACCTGCGAGAGCGTGCGGGTTTTGATTTGCTGGTACACTTCCTGGGGCAGCACCTGGTCGCCGGTGACGCCGAGCAGAATGAGGCCGAGGCCGTCGTTGCCTTCGGGCAGCTCGCCCTGGTAGCGGGGGCGCTCCTGGCCCAGCGCTTGGTAGATGGCGTCGATTTTCTGGTTTACCTCGTCCTCTAGGCCGTTTTCGCGGATGTACAGCTCACACTGCTGGTCGATGGCGGCGTTCATGAAGAACGCGGCGATGGTAGCGGCCGGGCCGTTGATGGTCATCGACACGGAGGTGACCGGGTCGGCGAGGTTGAAGCCGGAGTAGAGCTTCTTGGCATCGTCGAGGCAGCAGATGCTCACGCCCGAGTTGCCGATTTTGCCGTAGATGTCGGGCCGGAAATCGGGGTCTTCGCCGTAGAGCGTCACCGAGTCGAAGGCCGTGGAGAGGCGCTTGGCGGGCAAGCCGGCCGACACGTAGTGGAAGCGGCGGTTGGTGCGCTCGGGGCCGCCTTCGCCGGCGAACATGCGGGTGGGGTCTTCGCCCTCGCGCTTGAAAGGAAACACGCCAGCGGTGTAGGGAAACTCGCCGGGCACGTTTTCCTGAAGCATCCACGTCAGCAAATCACCCCAGGCGGTGTAGCGCGGGGTGGCCACTTTGGGCACCTGCAGGTGGGAGAGGGTTTCGGAGTACGTCTGGATGCGGATTTCCTTGTCGCGCACCTTGAAGATGAACTCCGGGGCTTTGTAGGCGGCTACCTTTTGCGGCCAGGTTTCCAGGAGTTTCCAGTTTTGCCCGTCCAGCCGGAGCTTGATTTCCTCGAATGCGCCCTCCAGGCCGGCCACGAGTGCTCCTGGGTCGGTGGCGTTTGCGCTGCTCCCGCCACCGGCGTTAGCTGCTCCGAGGCTGCGAACGGCGACAAGACTTTGCTGGAGGCCGAAGAGCTGCTGAGCCACTTCAGCTTGTTTTTCCACCCACTGATCATACTGACGAATTGTTTCGGTGATTTCGGAAAGGTACCGCGTGCGGTGCGGCGGAATGATGTAAACCTTCTCGCTCACCTCGGCCGAGGTTTCGAGGTGGGAGGCGAAGGTGGTGCCGGTCTTGCGTTCTACGGTTTCGAGCACGGCGCGGTAGAGGCGGTTCATGCCTGGGTCGTTGAACTGCGAGGCGATGGTGCCGAACACGGGCAGCTGGTCGAGGGGCTTGTCCCAGAGCTGGTGGTTGCGCTGGTACTGCTTGCGCACGTCGCGCAGGGCGTCGAGGGCGCCGCGCTTGTCGAACTTGTTGAGGGCAATGACGTCGGCGAAGTCGAGCATGTCGATTTTCTCCAGCTGGGTGGCCGCGCCGTACTCGGGCGTCATCACGTAGAGGCTGGCGTCGGAGTGCTCGATGATTTCGGTGTCACTCTGCCCGATGCCGGAGGTTTCGAGGATAATCAGGTCAAACTCGGCGGCCCGCACCACGTCCACGGCGTCCTGCACGTACTTGCTCAGGGCGAGGTTGCTCTGGCGCGTGGCCAGGCTGCGCATGTACACGCGCGGGTTGTTGATGGCGTTCATCCGGATTCGGTCGCCCAGGAGGGCGCCACCGGTTTTGCGCTTGCTCGGGTCGACCGAGATGATGGCAATGGTCTTGTCGGGGAAGTCAAGCAGGAAGCGGCGCACCAGCTCGTCGACCAACGAAGACTTGCCCGCGCCGCCGGTGCCGGTGATGCCGAGAATGGGGGCGCGCTTGGTACCGGTCTGGCCGTTGCCGTTGTTCTGATCCTGTTTTTGAAAATCAGCAACGAGCTGCGACTTTACGCGCTCGAACTCTTCGGGGAAGTTTTCGGCGGCGGAAATCAGGCGGCCGAGGCTGCGGGCGTCTTTCTCTTTTACGTGGGAGACTTCGCCGTTGAGGTGCTGGCCGGTGGGGAAGTCGGCCTGCTCGAGCAGGTCGTTGATCATGCCCTGCAGGCCCATGGCGCGGCCGTTGTCGGGCGAGTAGATGCGCGTGATGCCGTACTGGTGCAGGTCTTCGATTTCGGAGGGCAGAATGACGCCGCCGCCGCCACCGAAGATTTTGATGTGGCCCGCGCCCCGCTCCTTTAGCAGGTCGAACATGTACTTGAAGAACTCGTTGTGGCCGCCCTGGTAGGAGGTAATGGCAATGGCCTGGGCGTCTTCTTGGATGGCGCAGTCCACAATTTCCTGCACCGAGCGGTTGTGGCCGAGGTGAATGACTTCGGCCCCCGAGGCCTGGATGATGCGGCGCATGATGTTGATGGCCGCGTCGTGGCCGTCGAACAAGGCCGCGGCGGTAACGATGCGGACGTGGTTGCGGGGTTTGTAAGGAGCTACGGGAGCTGGATGCATGGCAGCGTTGGGCAGGTGGGAAATGGGGTGGCTAAGGTACGAAAAAGGGGTGGTGGGGCTTACAAGTGTTAGGCTGGTTCAGTTCTAATAGGGAGTATCCAAAAAGGTCAGCAAGTCAGCGAAGGTTTCACCTATCTGCACAGCATCTTCCCCAGAGTCACCAATAAAAGGTGTCATATATAAATGACCGGTTGTTTTTTCAACGGCACAAGCCTCGCCCACGCCGTAGGTGCCTATGAGGAATAGACCTGGGTAAAACTCATCAACGCCATAGTCGGCATTGATTTCAACAAGTTCATCAAGTGGCCAAAGCTCCAAGTCCTTTTCAATTCCAGTAAGCCGAGCACCATTGCTGCCGGACATGAAGTTGAGGTAGCCTGGCGGAAGGGGAAACCCGGTTGCCTGCGCAAACGCCTCTAGACCCTGTGTACTTGGAGGTGGATTAGTTTCAATAGTCATTGGGGCAATGGTTAAGAAGTAAATGCGTCTGTTTCGTCCTGACTTAAATCCAGCAGCCAGCGCGGCGGCGCGGCCTCCAGCGCTAGGGCCGCCAGATTGAGCCAGCAATTAGCGCGGTCGAGCACAACCGAGTCGGAAGTCACGACGATGTCTGCGGTGTCTACCAGCACGCTGTCGGGGTTCATCACCACTTCGGCCGTCCAGGGCAGGCCGAGCTCGGGGCCCAGGTCGCGCAGGCGCGCCGCGAGCCGGCCGCTGTTGGACACGGGCTGGTCGAGCAGCCAGCGGATGGGGCCGGGGTTGAGCGGTAGCAGGGCCGCAGCGGTGAGGCGAATGGCGCGGTCGGTTTCCTGCACGGCGCGGTAGGTGCCGTGGATGCTGGACAGGTCGCGCAGGGCGCCGTCGCGGCCGCGCAGCACCACGCCACCGCTCAGGGCCGTTTCGAGGGTGATGAGCAGGTTGAAGCCGTCGATGGCGACCGGGCGGCCGCCGAGGTTGGTGGCGGACAGCTGCTTGGCAGTGCGAAGGGTAAGCTGCTCGTCGGTGCAGGCGGCGCGGCCCACGGCCCAGCGCTGCCGCTCCGTCAGGGCATGCCGGTCGCCCACCAGCTTCAGGGTGGCGCCAGGTGGGTAGCCGCGCGCCAGAAGCCAGCACAGCTCCGCAACGGCGCGGCCGAGCACCGGCACCCATTTGGGGGCAAACAACTCATTATCGGCGGGGTGAGGGCCCCGGTGGCGGGTCTCGGCAGGGCGCATAAGCAAGCGTAAAGTGGGACCAGCAGGCAAGTTGGGCGATATTCCGCAACCGTATGCAAGCCGCCATTCTTACTCCGTCAGCAGCGAGAAGTACAAGCTCGGCTGCATGGGGTGGATCGTCCAGAGGGCCTGGCTGTTTTCGCGCTCCACCATCACCTGCTTGGGCTGGCGCTTGACGGGGATGCTGAAGTACTTGTTTGCGGGCTTGGTTTTCTCGCTCTGCAGCCACTGGATGGTGGCCACCACCGGCTGGGCCTCAAGGGTAAGATTGTAGGGACGCAAATCGACCGTGAGCCAGCCTTTTTGCTTGGCGGCGGTGGTCAACTGGATATCCTGGGAGAGCAGCGGCTTGCCGGGGCGGCCTTGCTCCAAGGTGTAGAGGTTGAGGCGGAAACGCAGGTGCTCGTACTGGTTGTCGAGAAGGAAGACGTGGAATTCTTCGAGCAGGGCGTGGCTTTTGGGCATGAGCACCGCGCCCAGCTCCCAGCCCCATTCATCGTCGACGGTTTCCTTCCCCGAGGAGCCGGCCATCCACCGCACGTCGCCTTTCTCCTGGGTGCGGCCCAGCACGGCGGGGTGTACGGGCCGGTGCGCAATGGTTACGTTGCTGATCAGCTGCTCCTGGGGCATCAGCTGAAACTCCCGCTGGCCGGCAGCCAAGGCTGCCGGCAGCACCACCTCGCGCGAAAACCCAACGCTGGTGATGATTAAGGTATCGGCCGGGCCGGCGGGCAGGCGCAGCAGGTAGCGGCCTTGTTCATCAGCCACGGTGCCGAGGCCGCGGCGGGGTACACCCAGCGTTGCGAAGGGCACGGGCTGGCCGGTGCGGGCATTCAGCACCCGGCCTTCGAGGGGAAGGATTTGCGCCTGGGCCGCCAGAGCAAAGAAGCCGAAAAGCATGACCGCCAGTAGCCGATTGAGCATGCAGATACAGAAACGTAGATAAACCCTGAAGAATGGGTAAAGGTACAGCTTCATTCTACCTACCGTCTAAAGTATAGAAGTGGTGGTTTTAGAAAAGCCAACCCGGGGCCGTACCCGCAATTGCGGTACAACGACCGTTTGCAGAGCAGCGCCGAAATACCCATGTTTGGTTCGGTAGAAATGGTTTTCTGCCGCGGCCCGGCGCACGGGTCGGTTTTGTTTCTTCTTCGCTTGTTTATGGATTCACCGTATCTCGGGCAAATATGCCTGGTTGGCTTCACGTTTGCGCCCCGCGGATGGGCGCTTTGCAACGGTCAACTTTTATCGATTTCCCAACACAGCGCCTTGTTTCGGCTGTTGGGCACTACCTACGGCGGCGACGGGAGGTCGACGTTTGCTTTGCCCGATCTGCGCAACCGCACCGCTCTGGGCGCCGGGCAAGGCACTGGCCTGAGCGAGTACGCGCTCGGGACCCAGGCCGGCGAGGCAACGGTTACCCTGAAAATCGACGAAGTACCGGCGCACGCCCATGTGGTAACCGGCACCGTGCGTGCCTCCGGCAACGCGGCCGACACGACCAACCCAGCGGGCGGCTACTGGGCCACGCAGCCCGACAGCCAGTACGGCGAAGACGCCGGTTTCGACCGCATGGCCGCCAATCTGGTGGTGGGCAAAACCGACGTGCAAGGGCAGGACCAGGCTCACGACAACCTGATGCCCTACCTCACACTGAACTACATCATTGCCATCCAAGGCGAATACCCGCGTTAAGAGAATCGATACCATGAGACAATACATTGGCGAAGTGCGCACGTTTGCCGGTCGCACCGCTCCCGAAGGCTGGGCATTGTGCGACGGCCGCAGCCTAAATCCGGAAGAGTACCCCGTTCTGTTTCGCCTGATTGGTACAACCTACGGCGGCAACTTCACCGCTTTCAAAATTCCCGACCTGCGCAGCCGGGTGGCTACCGGCGTAGGCACCGGTCCCCAAGGCACGAGCTACACGTTGGGCGAAACCGGCGGTTCCGAAACCGTCACCCTTACCCGCTCGAACCTGCCCCAGCACACCCACGCCGTAGAAGCGCTGGTGAGCGTGGTAACTCAGGGCAGCGGCCGTACCGCCGACCCCGCCAACGGCCGGCCCAGCGTCGCGCAGGCCGATGCGTTTGGCTCGGTCGCCACGGAAGGTACTGCGCTTGCTTACAACGCTTTGGGCGGCTACAGCTCCCCCGTGGGCGGGCAGCAGTCCCACAGCAACATCCAGCCCGTGCTGGCCATCAACTACATGATTGCCCTGACTGGCGCTGACCCGGAAACCACCACGCCTAGCGAACTGGTGCCCGAAGCCTATATCGGCGACATAATGCTGGTCGCCTTTCCCGATTATCCCCGGGGGTGGATACCGTGCCGGGGCGCGTCGTTGCCCATCAAAGGAAACGAGGCGCTGCATTCGTTGTTGGGCACTCTCTACGGCAGCTCACCCGAGCATTTCAACCTGCCCAACCTGCAAGGCCGCGTGCCGGTGGGCGCCACCACGCCCGAGCAAGTGGGTATCACCGGCGGCCGCGACACGGTAGCGTTGACCCTAGCCCAGCTGCCCGCCCACAACCACACGGTAGCCCTGACCATGAACACTGCCTTGGAGGTGGCCAACACTTCCCCGGCCGGCAATTACCCCGGCAACGGCTCGAGTGCCCAGTACAGCACCAGCCCCGGCACCGATTTTATGGCGGCCGATGCCGTTCAGGTTTCGGCGGCGGCAGTCGGCGGCAGCCTGCCCCACGAAAACCGCCAGCCCTACCTGGGCCTAAGCTACCTGATTGCTCTACAGGGGTTGTTCCCGTCGCGCCCCTGAGCAGGCAACTGCAACCAAGCCTAAACACGACAGCGCCAGCCGTATCTACTACGTGGCGCTGTCGTGTTTTGAGGGCTTACTTTTTGGTTTTATCTACCAACTGCAGCAGCTCATCAGCGGCTGTTTCGATGTCGCGGTATCCTTGCTGGGCGGCGCGTTCCTTGGCCGCAATCAGCCCGTCGCGGTGCAGCTTCTGGAAGTCGCCGACGGGAAATTTGTACCGGTCCTTAGTGTCTTCGCCGGCGCTGGCATCCACGCCCAGGTGCCACTTGCCGTATTCGGCATACTCGTGCTTTTCGAGGTAGGCGTTTTCCTTTTTCGTATCGGGGTTATGCTCGCCCCAATGGCCTTCGTCGTGCAGTACTTTGCCGGCACGGATCAGCTGTTGAGCGTAGGAAACAGCTTCGGGATTGAGTTTGACAGCCATGGCGGGACAGGAGTTTGGGTGAACTGTTCCCGTCTATACGCAAACGTTGCCGACCCGTTTGGTTGCCCGGTGCGGCAACGGTTAGCCGAGGGAAATGCCGTGGCCCAGCACCACTCGAAATAGGAGCAGCACCGCGGCCAGCAAGCCCACAAGCTCCCAGGCAATGCGCGTTTTCTGGGGCACCGGCAGCGTAAACTCAAACAGCTGGTTGGCGGCGGCCAGGGCCAGCGGGCCAATGAGCAGTACCATGGTTGCGAAGTGCAGCTCCTCGTTCAGCGTCAGGGCCGGCCACTTGAGCAGGGCCACGATGACCGAGCCCAGCACCCACGGCGCCAGGAGCGTGCTAACTAGGAGCACGGCGCGGTTGCGGTACTTCATCAGCGAAATGGAGTCGTGGCTTTGCAGAAACAGCACCGCCGCGAAATAACCCAGCGCTACTTGGATCAAGCCAAACACCACGGCCACGATGACGTTTGGCACGTTGCCGGCCAGAAACAGCCAGCTGGGAATGTACCAGAAACCCGACTGCGTGAACGTATCGGCCACCATCGCGCCAAAGAACATGTTGCAGCAGTGCAACGCCAGCCACAGCAGAAACTGCTTGAGCAGACCCCGCTGCTGCCGCGCCCGGTACCAGAAGACCAGCAGGGCTGCCGTGCCCAGCAGAAAGCACACCAGCGGCCCCACGCTGTACACGGCCAGCACCGCCACGCGCCACCATTCGGGGTTGGTAATGCGAAACTCAACCCGCTCCAGGTGCCAGGTAAGCGGAATGCTCAGGCGCCGCGCCATCCGGATGGTAGCCAGCTGGTAAGCCGTTGTGGTGAGCAAATACGCCAGCACGTAGAGCACGGTGGCATTCAGGCCAGCTATGAGCGCCTTCTGGCGAATACCGGCGGAAGCGGAGGGGAGCGTAGTATCGGTGGTGGTCATGCTGCAAGGAACTCCGCCCAAAGTACGGCGGTTGCCTGCATGGGAGCAAGCGGCCACGGCTTAGCTTTTGCCGCCCGAAAGGCCTACCTTTGCCGCTACAAAACCGTATTTCCGCCGAGTGAAGAACATCCGCAACTTCTGCATCATTGCCCACATCGACCACGGCAAAAGCACGCTGGCCGACCGTCTGCTGGAATTTACCAGCACCGTGGCCAAGCGCGATATGCAGGCCCAATTGCTCGACAACATGGATTTGGAGCGGGAGCGGGGCATCACCATCAAGAGCCACGCCATCCAGATGCAGTTTCCCTACAAAGGGGAAGTGTACACGCTCAACCTGATTGATACTCCCGGTCACGTCGACTTCAGCTACGAAGTATCCCGCTCCATTGCTGCCTGCGAAGGCGCCCTGCTGATTGTGGACGCCTCGCAAGGCATCGAGGCCCAGACGATTTCCAACCTCTACCTCGCCATCGGGGCCGACCTGGAAATCATTCCGGTGCTCAACAAGATTGACCTGCCGCACGCCATGCCCGAGGAAGTGTCCGACGAAATCGTGGACCTGATCGGTTGCAAGCACGAGGACATCATCCATGCTTCCGGCAAAATCGGGCTTGGCATCGAAGACATCCTGAACGCCATTGTGGAGCGCGTGCCGGCCCCGTCGGGCGACCCGGAAGCCCCGCTGCAGGCGCTCATCTTCGACTCGGTATTCAACTCCTACCGCGGCATCGAAGTGCTGTTCCGCATCAAGAACGGCACCATGCGCAAGGGCGACAAGCTGCGCTTCTTGGCCACCGGTAAGGAATACGGCGCCGACGAAATCGGTATTCTGGGCCTGAACCAGGAGCCCCGCCCCGAAATGTCGGCTGGCAACGTGGGCTACCTGATTTCGGGCATTAAAGAAGCCCGTGAAGTAAAAGTTGGCGACACCATCACCCACGTGGCGCGCCCCACGCAGGAGGCCATCGTAGGCTTCGAGGACGTGAAGCCGATGGTGTTTGCCGGCATCTACCCCGTCGATACCACCGAGTACGAAGAGCTGCGCTCCTGCATGGAAAAGCTGCAGCTCAACGACGCCTCGCTGGTATGGGAGCCGGAAACCTCGGCCGCGCTTGGCTTTGGCTTCCGTTGCGGCTTCCTGGGCATGCTGCACATGGAAATTGTGCAGGAGCGCTTGGAGCGCGAGTTCAACATGACCGTGATTACCACGGTGCCGTCGGTGCAGTTCAAGGTCACCACCAACCGCGACGAGCTGAAGATGGTATCGGCCCCGAGCGAAATGCCCGAGCCGAACCTGATCAAGTTCATCGAGGAGCCCTACATCAAGGCCCAGATTATCACGGCCGCCGAGTTTGTGGGCCCGATCATCACGCTGTGCATGGAAAAGCGTGGCATCATCAAAGGCCAGTCGTATCTTACGTCCGAGCGGGTAGAACTGTCGTTTGAGCTGCCGCTGTCGGAAATCGTGTTCGACTTCTTCGACAAGCTCAAGACCATTTCGCGCGGCTACGCCTCACTCGACTACGAGCTGATCGGCTTTCGCGAGTCGGACATGGTGAAGCTCGACGTGATGCTCAACGGCGAAAAGGTCGATGCCCTGTCGGCCATCGTGCACCGCTCCAAGAGCTACGACTGGGGCAAGCGCCTCTGCGAGAAGCTCAAGGAACTGCTGCCGCGCCAGATGTTCGAAATTGCCATTCAGGCTGCCATCGGGCAGAAAATCGTGGCCCGCGAAACGGTGAAGGCCCTGCGCAAAAACGTAATTGCCAAGTGCTACGGCGGCGACATTTCGCGGAAGCGCAAGCTGCTCGAAAAGCAGAAAGAAGGCAAGAAACGGATGCGCCAAGTGGGCTCCGTGGAAATACCGCAAGAAGCCTTCCTGGCCGTCTTGAAAATCGACTAATACCAAAAACGCGGCCCCGAGCCGCGTTTTTTTTGCGCGTTACTTTTTCACCCTCATTCAGTTCTTGTAAAAGCTCTGTCTGATCAAGCCCAAGCCATGATTAACAACTTAACCAAGAACTGCACGAACGAAAGCCAACTGGAGAAGGTCCGCCGCGGCCAGGAACTGAAATTCCGGTGGCGCGACGATTGGCCGGTAATGGAACAGGAAATCCTGAAAGCCGGCCGCGAAGCCATTGCGCGCTACGAGGAAAGCCACCAAAACAAGCAGGCTCAATCTTCCGCTAGCTAAGCACCAAGAGCGTCATTGCTATGGCACAAGCCGCGACCATATCTACCGAAACGCTGCATGAGTTGGTCGTATCGATGGTTGGGGCCGAAGCCTGGCGAAGCAGAGCAGGGAGTGGGACCGGTTCCATTTTTACAATGGAATTCGGACCGCCACTTCCTGACAATGCTCGGCAAGGAGAATTCTCCTTGATGGTATACTGTGCGTGGCGCATCGGGGCGGCTGGCAATATCTTGACAAGCTGGCATGACGATTCCGAAAGCTGCTTGGCGCCTGGGTTAGCGGCCCTTGAAGGGGCGAAGGTGCGCCACGTGGAGCTTTCAGGCTGGAAGGACCTGACGATTCAGTTTGACAACGGGCAGGAATTACACCTTTTCGTTGACTTCTCGCCTCAGCATGATTTCGATACTAGTTGGTTTATTATCCAGCACGGCAAGTTTTGCTACTCAGTGAATACCGATAATACCGTCTCGCGAGAATCCACCTAACACGTTCTGACTTCTCACTCAAGCCAACCAGTAAACCGCATGACGACTGCCCCCGAAGCGCCCGCCACCTACCGCCTCATCGACGGCAAGCAAACCGCCGAGGACATCAAGCACGAAATTGCTATTGAAGTGGAAAAGCTGCGCGCCGACGGCCGCAAGATTCCGCACTTGGCTGCCATTCTCGTGGGTCACGATGGCGGCTCCGAAACCTACGTGCGCAACAAGGTTCTAGCGTGCCAGGCCGTGGGCTTCGGCTCTACGCTGCTGCGCTACGAAGACGACATCACCGAAGCCGACCTCTTGGCCAAGGTGGCCGAACTGAACCACGACCCGGAAATCGACGGCTTTATTGTGCAGCTGCCGCTGCCGGCGCACATCTCCTCGCAGAAGGTCATCGAAGCCATTCGGCCGGAGAAGGACGTGGACGGTTTTCACCCGATGAACATCGGTCGAATGGTGGCCGGGCTGCCTTCGTTGTTGCCCGCCACGCCCTCGGGTATTGTCGAATTGTTGCGTCGCTACCACATCAGCACCGATGGCAAACATTGCGTGGTTATCGGCCGAAGCAACATTGTGGGCACGCCGGTTAGTATTCTGTTGGCTAAGAACTTAGAGCCGGGCAACTGCACGGTTACTTTATGCCATTCGCGCACCCAAGATCTGGCCAGCATCACCCGCACCGGCGACATCTTGGTAGCGGCCTTGGGCCGACCGGGTTTTGTGACGGCCGATATGGTAAAGCCCGGGGCTGTGGTTATCGACGTGGGTACCACCCGCGTGGCCGACGACACGAAGAAGGCCGGCTGGGCCCTGCGCGGCGACGTGAAGTTCGACGAGGTGGCGCCGCTGGCCTCGTGCATTACGCCCGTGCCCGGTGGCGTAGGCCCCATGACTATTGCTATGTTGCTACAGAATACCCTGCGGGCAGCTACGGGCGAGGTGTATCCCCGCTAAAAAATCCAACCTTCTCCTGGGCGGGAATTGCGAAAGCGCCCGGGTTGTTCTATTTTTAAAGTCGGGCCGCCGGCAAACGGGTGCATGGCCACAGGCAGCACCTCCGTACAACCGGCCGCCCGGCTTTTTTCTGCGCAGTTTCCCCGTTTTGACTTACCCGCTTCCTCTTCTTTCTGACAGTCCGTTGGTTGCTGCCCCGCAGGCTTTGCCCGTGATGGAGCAGTTCTACACCATTCAGGGCGAAGGTGCCAACGCTGGCCGCGCCGCCTACTTCATCCGCCTCGGGGGCTGCGACGTTGGCTGCCATTGGTGCGACGTGAAAGAGTCGTGGGATGCCGATGCGCACCCTAGGCAAACCGTGGCCGAATTGGTGGCGCAAGCCTCGGCGCATCCGGGCCGGGCGGTGGTTATTACGGGCGGCGAGCCGCTGATGCACGACCTCGGGCCGCTCACCCGTGCCTTGCACGAGGCGGGCCTGCAAACCTGGCTGGAAACCTCGGGCGCCCACCCGCTTTCGGGCGAATGGGACTGGATCTGCCTGTCGCCCAAGAAATTTAAAGCACCGCGGCCCGATGTGCTGGCTCAGGCTCACGAGTTGAAAGTCGTGGTTTTTCACAAAAACGACTTTGCCTGGGCCGAAGAACATGCGGCGCTGGTAGGGCCCAATTGCCGCCTGTTTTTGCAGCCCGAGTGGGGCAAAGCGGCCACCATCACCCCGTTGCTTATCGAGTACGTCAAGCAGCACCCGCGCTGGCAGGTGTCGTTGCAGACGCACAAGTACCTCGACATTCCGTAGCCCCGCCTCTATGCGTTGCCTGTCGCTGCCGTTGCTGGCCATTGTGCTTGCTTGCCTGTTGCCCACGGCACCGGCAACTGCCCAGGTCAAAGCACCCATTGCCAACACCAAAGCCCGCAACCTCTGGGAAAAGGCCCAGCAGCAAGTCAAGGACCGGCAGTTCGATAAGGCGGTGGAAACCCTCTCCGGCCTGAACCAGAAGTTTCCGTCGATGGGAGAGCCGTACTTACTGAAAGGCTCCCTGCTGCGCATCATGGGCGACAAGCCCGCCGCACTGGAAGCCTACCGCGCCGGCCTAGAAAAGCTGCCCTACGAAGCCGGCCGGATGAACGACTACTTCGTGCTGGGCGAACTGGCCTTGGGCGCTGGCGACTACAAAACGGCCCAAAGTGCGTATCAGAACTTTCTGAAAGCCGCTCCGAAAGGGCAGCGCTACATTCCGAAAGCGCAGCAGCAACTCCAAAACTGCGAGTTTGCCCTGAACGCCATCCAGCACCCCGTAGGCACCGCGCCCCAACGCCTGGGGGCACCGCTCAACACGTTTCGTTTCCAGTACTTTCCGGCCATTACCGCCGATAACCGGTTTTTGGTGTACACTGCCCGCAAAACCGGCGAATCCGACGAGGATATTGTAGTAAGCCGGCTCAGCAAGGAAGGCACCTACGGCGAACCGTCGTTGATTTCGGCCAACATCAATACTCAGTTTAACGAGGGAGCCGGCACGATTTCCGGCGACGGCAAAACCCTGGTATTTGCCTCCTGCGACCGGCCCGGCGCCGTGGGCAACTGCGACCTGTACATTTCGCGGCGCACCGGCAATACCTGGAGCAAACCGCGCAACCTCGGGCGTAACGTTAACTCGGTTAACTGGGACTCCCAGCCCACGCTTTCGGCCGATGGCCGGACCTTGTACTTCACCTCCGACCGCCGTGGCGGGCAGGGTCAGGAAGACATCTACGTCAGCACGCTGCAGACCGACGGAAACTGGAGCCTGGCGCGCAACCTGGGGCAGCCCGTGAACACGCCCGGCAAAGACATGGCCCCGTTCATTCACGCCAGCGGCACCACACTCTACTACGTCTCTGATGGCTTGGTGGGCATGGGCGGCCTCGACGTGTACCGCAGCTCCGTCGCGGGCGGGAAATGGTCGGCACCGGAGAATTTGGGCTACCCGCTTAATACCTTCGAGAACGAGGCTTCCATGTTCGTCTCCTCCGATAACCGCCGCGGCTTTTGTTCTCGCACCCGTCCGGCCGAAGCAGCCGTGAGCGAGCGGGAACGGCCGGTAGAGCTGTTCAGTTTCGAAGTGCCCAAAGAAGTTCAGTCGCGGGAAACCAGCACGTATACCCAGGGCCGCGTGTTCGATGCCGTCACCAAGAAGCCCATCCAGGCCGATGTACAGCTCTACGACCTGAAAACCGATGAGCTGACGCAGTTTGTAACCTCCGACCCCGAAGACGGCGAATACACCTTGGTGCTGAACGAAGGCCGGCAGTACGGCATGTACGCCGCCGCCGACAAGTACCTGATGAAGAGCCTGAATTTCGATTACTCCAGCAAGCGAAATTTCGATCCGCTTACCCTCGACATTTATCTGGAGCCCGTGCGCGCCGGACGTAGCATTGTGCTCAACAACCTCTTTTTCGACACCAAGGAGTATGCCCTGAAACCGAATTCGCGCACGGAGCTCAACCGGCTGATTCAGTTCATGAGCCAGTACCCCGATATCCAGGTCGAAATTTCGGGCCATACCGATGACGTAGGCAGCGACGACGATAACCTCACGCTTTCGAAAAACCGGGCTCGGTCGGTGTACACTTACTTGGTGGAACACGGCGTGAAAGCCGAGCGGCTACGCTTTCGCGGCTATGGTGAACAAAAGCCCGTAGCTGCCAACGATTCGGAAGAGCATCGGCAGCAAAACCGCCGTATCGAACTGCGGATTCTATAAGAATCCATTCTCTAAAAAGCCCGCTGGCTTACCTCAGACAAGGTAGCCAGCGGGCTTTTTTTGTTCTTAAAGTAAAACTTGAAGTAGTTGAAGTAGTGCTATTTTGGACTGCAAATAAGCGTCTGAAATACAGTGCTTTGGTGTTCAATTAAAAAAGAAAAGAATTAGAATAGTTATAAATTTTATTTTTTTATTTAAAATTTACTCGTATGTTTGATTCGTTCCTGCAGCGAGCCGCCGCTGTGGTTGGAGCACCCCACTTTTCCTTCATCAAAAACATGCTTCTCTCTTCACTTTCCACCATTCATTCCCATTCACCATGAAAAAGCTGTTCCTCGTAGCGGGTTTGGCCGCAGGACTCCAAACGGCCTCCATTGCCGGTACCGAGCCCGACGAGCCCAGTGCCTTGCAGGCACGTGCTACCGCCCTCACGCGCACCATGGCTGAAAAGGCCTTGCTCGACGAAGGCCAGTACCTCAAGATCAAGCAGCTCAACCTGCGCATGCTCACCGAAATCGAAGACGTCAACATTCGCTTCGCCGCCGACCCGGAAATTCGGGATGCTCGTATGGCCGATGCGCAAATGAGCTACTACCGTGAGCTGGCCACCGTGTTGCGTCCCAACCAACTGGTCGCTTACACCCGAACGCAAAGCAGCATGACGGCTCTGGGCCTGCCCAGCACCCGCTAATACCAGCTGCTTTCCGATGCTGCAACGCCAGTCCGAATTGGGCTGGCGTTGTTGCGTTAAGGGAACAGGGTCTTGCCAGCTTCACCTCAGAGGAAGGCTGTTGAAAAAAAGTGAAACTTAATATTGGTTAAACAAAAATTATTGTTAGTATTGTTCTGTCAGCTAAGCAGTAGCGTTATTCCACCTAATGCACCTCTTGGGCTCGGCAACGTTTTCTTCTCCACCTAACCACTACACCCTTATGAAAGTCGTGTACACGCTCCTGTGCTGCTTGGCGTTGACCGCCGGCAGCCATGCCTTTGCCAGCAACGGCGAAGAACAGCCCCTCAAAGCCCGTGCTACCAACATGACTCGTCAGATGCAGCGCACGGCTCAGCTCAACGAAGGCCAGTACCTCAAGGTGAAACAATTGACGATGGATATGCTGGCTGCTGAAGAAAACGCCAAGAAACTGTACGCTGGCGAGCCGGATGCCCTCAACAAACGCATTGCCGAGGTGCAGGAAGCTTATGAGCGGGATTTGGCCGCCATTCTAAAGCCCGCTCAACTCGTGGCCTACAAACAAGCGCAAACCAATACCATTGCAGTAAATGGTCGGTAACCGCTCCGCCGCAAAGGCCAAATCAAAAAGGCCAGCCTGAACGAACAGGCTGGCCTTTTTGCTGCGGTACAGAAAAACTACGCGCGCTCCGAAATCGGGGTGTAGTTGCGCTCGGTTTCGCCCACGTAAATCTGGCGCGGACGGCCGATGGGCTCTTTGTTCTCGCGCAGCTCTTTCCACTGGGCAATCCAGCCGGGGAGGCGGCCCATGGCAAACATTACCGTGAACATATCCGTCGGAATACCAATGGCGCGGTAGATGATGCCCGAGTAGAAGTCAACGTTCGGATACAGCTTACGCTCAACGAAGTATGGATCGGTGAGGGCAGCTTCTTCGAGCTTCTTGGCAATTTCCAGAATCGGGTCGTCGATGCCCAGGGCCGACAGCACGTCGTCGGCGGCCTTCTTGATGATTTTGGCGCGCGGATCGAAGTTTTTGTACACGCGGTGGCCGAAGCCCATCAGGCGGAACGGGTCGTTCTTGTCCTTGGCTTTGGCCAGCCACTTGTCGGTGTTGCCGCCGTCGGCCTTGATTTCCTCCAGCATCTCAATAACCTCTTGGTTGGCGCCGCCGTGCAGCGGGCCCCACAGCGCGCAGATACCGGCCGAAACCGACGAGTACAAGGAAGCGTTGGCTGAGCCTACCATGCGCACCGTTGAGGTGGAGCAGTTCTGCTCGTGGTCGGCGTGCAGGATCAGGAGCTTGTTGAGCGCGTTTACCACCACCGGGTTGATGTCGTAGTCTTCCGTGGGGAAGGCGAACATCATGTGCAGGAAGTTGGACACGTAGTCCAGCTTGTTCTTGGGGTAGTTGACGGGGTGCCCAACCGAGTTTTTGTACGACCAAGCGGCAATCGTCGAAATCTTGGCGATGAGGCGCTTGATGTTCAGGTTCATTTCCTCCTCGCTCTGGTTCGGGTCGAGCGACTCGGGGTAGAACGCGGTGAGGGCCGACACCAGCGACGAGAGGATGCCCATGGGGTGGGCGCTGGAGGGGAAGCCGTCGAAGATCTTGCGCATGTCCTCGTGCACGAGGGTGTGGCGCGAAATTTGGCTGTTGAAATCGGTGATTTCCTGCTGGGTGGGCAGCTTACCGTAGATCAGCAGGTAGGCTACTTCCATGAAGTTGGAGTGCTCGGCCAGCTGCTCGATGGGGTAGCCGCGGTAGCGCAGGATGCCCTCCTCGCCGTCGAGGAAGGTGATGGCGCTTTTGGTGGCGCCGGTGTTTTTGTAACCCGAATCGAGGGTGACGTAACCCGACTGGTCACGCAACTTGCCGATATCGAATGCTTTTTCTTGTTCAGTGCCTTCAACGACGGGCAGGGAATAGGATTTGCCGTCGAGGATGATTTCAGCGTTTTCTGCCATTACAAACAGATTAGTGGACAGGGTGGGGTACGTTGGGGCGAAGTACGCAATTAGCGGCTTGCCCTGCAACCCAAAGGCAAGTTTGCCACACCCAAGGTGTAGTACAAATGAAGCTGCGGGCTTGTTTCGCCTTATCCGTAAGTTATTTGCCGATGCAGAAACGCGTGAAAATCGAACCAAGCAAATCGTCGGAGGAAATGTCGCCGGTGATTTCGCCCAACGCACGTAAGGCCGCGCGCAGGTCGGCTGCTACCAGCTCTGTGCCGGCACCCGATGTGAGGCCGTGCTGCACGGCTACCAAAGCCTCGCCAGCTACTTCGAGGCTGCGGGCGTGGCGCAGGTTCGTCACGATGGTGGCCGAGCTGGCATCAAGGCCTTCGCGGCGCACGGTGGCCAGCAGGTGCTGCCGCAACTCCTCGAGGCCGGTGCGGGGCGCAGCAGCCAGTAGTACGAGGTCGGGGAACTGCTGCTGAAAGGCGGCTACGGTTTCGGGCTTTGCTTCGTCGAGCTTGTTGCCCAAGAGCAGTAGGGTAGCGCCGCTGGGGACGGGCAAGGCGGCTGTATCGGCGGCTACTTCGGCGGGTGTGGCCGTCACGAGGTCGAACAGGTAGAGCACCACCGCGGCTTGCTCCACGCGCTGGCGGGTACGCTGCACGCCAATGGCCTCCACTTCGTCGGTGGTGTCGCGCAGGCCGGCCGTATCCACAAACCGAAACTTGATGCCTTCGAGGCTGACTTCGTCTTCGATAAAGTCGCGGGTGGTGCCGGGAATGGCCGATACGATGGCGCGTTCTTCGTTGAGCAGGGCGTTGAGCAAAGTGCTTTTGCCCGCGTTGGGCCGACCAGCAATGACGGTGGTAACGCCGTTTTTGATGACGTTGCCCAGTTCGAAGGAGCGCAACAGGCGCTGCACCACCGTTTGCACGTGCGTGAGCAGCCGGAGCAAACCCGAACGGTCGGCAAACTCCACGTCTTCTTCGCCAAAATCCAGCTCCAGTTCCAGCAGGGCTGCAAAGTCAATGAGCTGCTGGCGCAGGTCTTTCAACTCACGACTGAAGCCACCGCGCATCTGATTGAGCGCCACGCGGTGCTGCAGGGCCGAATCGGCGGCAATGAGGTCGGCTACGGCTTCGGCCTGGGCCAGGTCGAAGGCGCCGTGCAGAAATGCGCGCTTGGTAAATTCACCAGGCTCGGCGAGGCGGGCGCCGCGGCGTACCAACAGGGCCAGGACTTCGCGAATGATATAGTCGGAGCCGTGGGTGCTGATTTCGACCACGTCTTCGCGGGTGTAGGAATGGGGCGCGCGGAACAGGCCGACCACCACTTCGTCGAGAATAGCTTCGCCGTTGCGCAAGGTGCCGTAGTGCAGGGTATTGCTAGGCTGCTCGCTCAGGCGGCGGCCGAAGAATATCCCATCGGTCAGCTCAATGGCAGCGGGGCCCGACAAGCGCAGCACGGCAATGGCGCCCGCACCGGGTGGGGTGGAGAGGGCAACGATGGTATCGGAGAAGATATTTGTCATTGAACAGTCGGCGTTTAGCAAACGGACTTTAACCAAGTAAGCACCGCTTGGTACTAGGCAATATCAGTCAGGAAACCAGCCCTGGCGGTGAGGAATAAGGCTGCTACTGACTCACGCACAGGTTGCGGCTGACTTCGGCCGACACCATGCGCTCGGTGCCGGGCGCGTTGCCCACGCGGATGTGCAGGGACTGGTCGTAGGCGTTGCAATCGAGTACGGTTACCTGAATTCCCAGCTCCAGCCCCAGCTTGCTCAGGTGCTGCAGAAACACGGGCGCGGTGTTCTTGACGGCCACAATCGAGGCCGTTTCGCCGGTGCCCAGCTCCGAGAGCAGCTGCAAGTGCGGGCGACTCATGCCGCCGTCTTCGGCCGGAATTGGGTCGCCGTGCGGGTCGAGGCGCGGGAAACCCAAAAAGGCATCGAGGCGGCGTACCAGCAGCGGCGACTGAATGTGCTCCATCTCCTCGGCCACGTCGTGCACCTCGTCCCACGAAAAGCCCAGTTTCTGCACCAGAAATACCTCCCAGAGCCGGTGCTTGCGGATGGTGAGCAAGGCCAGCCGGGCACCTTCGGGCGTGAGCGACACCCCTTTGTAGCGCTGGTAATTGAGCAGGCCTTTGTCGCCGAGGCGGCGCAGCATATCCGTTACCGAGGACGGCTTGGTTTGCAGCAGCTCAGCAATGCGGTTGGTGCTGACTTCGGCCTCCGGAGCGGCTTCGGCCAGCTTGAAGATGGTCTTCAGGTAGTTTTCTTCGGTTTGACTGGGCAACGTCTGAATGGCTGACGGGTGGAGGCGAGGGCCCGGCGGGCCGTTGAGCAAAGGTCCGAAAAAAAGCGAGGCAGCCGGTTTCGACTGCCTCGCTGAAAATCCTACCAAGGATGGGTTACCACTTAATCAGGGCCGATGCCCAGGTGAAGCCCGAGCCGAAGGCGGCCAGGCACACCAAGTCGCCGCGCTTGATGCGGCCTTCCTGCACGGCTTCGCTCAGCGCAATGGGCACCGAAGCGGCCGTGGTGTTGCCGTAACGCTGGATGTTGCTATACACTTTTTCCTCCGAGAGGCCCATTTTCTGCCCCACGTACTGCGTGATGCGCAAATTGGCCTGGTGCGGAATCAGCATATCGATGTCGGCGGGCTGGTAGCCGTTCTGGTCGAGGGCTTCTTTGATGACCTCCGGGAAGCGCGTGACGGCGTGCTTAAATACCTGCTGGCCGTTCATGTAGGGGTACATGTCCTCGGGCTTGTCGAGCACGATTTGCACGCGGTTTTCGCGGTTTGAGCCTGGTTCGCGGGTAATCAGTTCCTCGGCATGTTCGCCCTGGGCGTGCAGGTGAGTGCTCAGAATGCCGCGGCCTTCTTCCTGGCTGCGCTGGAGTACCACGGCCCCGGCACCGTCGCCAAAAATAACCGACACGGCCCGGCCGCGCGTGCTTTTGTCGAGACCCGAGGAGTGGATTTCGGAGCCGACGACCAGCGCCGTTTCGTACATGCCGGTCTTGATGAACTGGTCGGCCAAGGACAAGGCGTAGATAAAGCCCGAGCACTGGTTGCGCACGTCGAAAGCCGGAATGGGGGCCTTAATGCCCAGTTCGCGCTGCAGCAGCACGCCCGAACCGGGGAAGAGGTAGTCGGGCGAAAGGGTAGCAAACACGATGAGTTGCACGTCGTCGGGCTGCAGGCCGGCTTGCTCCAGGGCCATGCGGGCAGCGTTGGCGCCCATGTTGGCGGTGGTGTCTTTGCCTTCCTCAAACCACCGCCGCTCCCGAATGCCGGTGCGCTCCTGAATCCAGGCGTCGGTGGTTTCCATGACTTCTTCGAGTTCGACGTTGGGCACCACGCGCGAAGGCACGTAATGGCCCACGCCGGCAATGGCAGATGTGTGTAGTTGGGACATGGGAATGATGGGGGTGTGGTGCAGAACGAGCCGGGGAAAAGGCGCCAAAGATAACAACGCGCGGGCTGCGCTAACAACGCAAGTCGCGGGCCTCTCGTTGCTGCGCTAGCGGCCCGTGCAGGCCGCTGCAACGGCCGCCAGCAGCCGCGGCGCCTCGCTGCTCCAGTGGGCTTCGGCCACCGGCCCGGTTGCGTAAAACCGGCGGCCGCCGAGCTGCTGGGCCAGGTGATTGGGGGCGGGGAGAGGTTGCCGAAAAGATACAACTATGCCTGCTTGATGACGTCGGACTTCAGCTTCCCATAGCGGGTTTGGCGGTACCAGCACGGGCAGTCCGGCGGCAAGGTATTCGTAGAGCTTGGTGGGCATGCAGCGCCACGAGCTGGGATGTTCCTGGTAAGGCAGCAGGCCTACGTGGTGCCGCTCAATCTCCCGCAGAATTTCCTGATGCGGCACCGGCTGCGCGCCGCCAATCAAGCGCAGCCACGAGCTATGTTCCGCTACCAACTGCTGCAGGCGGCGCAGCTCCTCCGGTTGCTGGCAAAACCCGATAATGGACAGCTGGGCAGCGGGCCAGGCTTGGCGCAGGTGCTGTACCCAGGCCACTGCATCGAACACGCCGTTGAGGGACGAAATGGTGCCCGAATAAAGCAGCCGCAGCGGCTCGGTGGGCATAGGGAGGATGGCCGGGTGCGCTGCGGTGGGCGCGGAGCCGGCGTACTTGTTTTCGAGAATATACGTGCGGCCGGCGGGCAAGCCGCGCAGCTCGTCGGCGTAACTGCGCTCGGCCAACAGCACACCGGCGGCTCGGCGAAATGCCAGCAGCTCAATCCGGCGGATGGCGCCGGCTAGCACACGCTTGCTAAAGCCGCCGTACACCTGCTGGGTGCTGATGTTGAGCGCGTAGTTCTCGCGCACGTCATATAGAAACGCCCGCCGTGGCTCCAGCCATTGCCACAGCAGTGTGAGCGGCAGCAGTTCCGGCGCGTGCACAATAACCACAGCCGGGCGCAGGCGGTGCAACAACAGCCAATAGCGCCACTGGGCCGCAAGGCGGTCGAAGCTGAGGCGCTGGGCCTGGAAAATGGGGTGTTGCCGAATGCCGCCAACGAAAGCGGGAGGAGCACTGCTGCGCCCGGCAATGTGTACCTCGTAGCCGGCCTCAGCCAGGGTGCGGCCAACCTTTTCGGCCATGCGCGTATCGTCCACGGGCTTGAGGACCGAGGCCAGTAACACGCGCACCGAACGAGCCGCCGGGTTTTCCATACCACGCCAAACCTACTACTTTCGTCCCGCTGCCGCGTGCCGCCGCTCCTTTTTGCGTCTTGCTGCGCAACCAAGCGGCCGCTTTTTCACTTTTCTTCTGACGCGCCACCCGGCGCTTCCTTCCCTATGACCAACGACATTCACGCCCTCATCGAAGCCGCCTGGACCGACCGCTCGCGCCTGCAAGACGCCGCTACCCAGGAAGCCATCCGCTCCGTTATCGAGCACCTCGACCGCGGCCAGCTGCGCGTGGCCGAACCCAGCACGTCGGAGGACGGGCGCTGGCAGGTAAACGACTGGATCAAGAAGGCCGTCATTTTGTACTTCCCGCTGCAGCAGATGCAAACGTTGGAAGTCGGCCCCTTTGAGTTTCACGACAAGATGAAGCTCAAAACCAACTACGCGCAGCAACAGGTGCGCGTGGTGCCGCCCGCCGTGGCCCGCTACGGCAGCTACCTCGCCCCCGGCGTGATTATGATGCCTTCTTATGTAAACATCGGCGCCTACGTGGGCGAGGGCACGATGGTGGACACCTGGGCCACCGTGGGCTCGTGCGCGCAAGTGGGCAAGCACGTGCACCTCTCGGGCGGGGTAGGCCTGGGCGGCGTACTCGAGCCGGTGCAGGCCGCGCCGGTTATCATCGAAGACGGGGCCTTCATCGGCTCGCGCTGCATTTTGGTAGAAGGCTGCCACGTGGGCAAAGAAGCCGTGCTCGGTGCAGGCGTTACCATCACCGGCAGCACCCGCATCATCGACGTGTCGGGCGCCGAGCCGAAGGAGTACCGCGGCTACGTGCCGCCCCGCTCGGTGGTCATTCCCGGTACTTTGCCCAAGCAGTTTCCGGCCGGCGAATACCACGTGCCCTGCGCCCTCATTATCGGGCAGCGCAAACCCAGCACGGACCTAAAAACCTCACTCAACGACGCCCTGCGGGAACACGACGTGGCGGTGTAAGCCAAACAGAAATGCCGCTTTTTGAAGAGGCCAGGGATATTGCTCAAGGGTATATGGATGCGCTAAATGCCAATCCGTATGGCGACCCAGATGCAGTTACGGATTGCGTCCTCATTTACGAGGAAACCATCAGCAGGCCTTACGGTTGGGTTTTCTTTTATGCTTCCAAAAGCTTTCTGGAAACTGACGACTTCGTGTTTGCTTTAATAGGCAACGCGCCTTTTATCGTGAATAAATTCGATGGCTCCATTACTGTCACGGGTACGGCACATGGAGTTGATTGTTATTTGGCAGAATACGAAAAGCAGAAAGGCTATTGACACCGAAGCGCCATAAAAGCAAAGCGCCTGACCAAAACTGGTCAGGCGCTTTGCTTTTGAACCAGCAGGTTTAGCGTAGCTGCTCGTCTACATCCTCTTTCCAAATGGCCACGAACGGCTCGTCGTCGCCCACACGGTAAGCGCAGCGCATCACGTTGGTGTTCGACTCAATGGCGAAGTTGCCCTCGGGGTCAATGGCAATAATGCCCCGGTCACCCTGTAGCTTGTCGGCGTGCACTGCCACGGCACCTTGCGCGGCCTTGGCAATCGAGAGCTTTTTGTACTTGCGCAGCGCATACACTTCGTGGGCGCAGGCGGCGAGCATAATGATTTCGCCGTCGCCGGTGCAGGAGGCGGCACACACCTCGTTGTTGGCGTAGGAGCCGCCGCCGTAGATGCAGCTGTCGCCTACGCGGCCGCGCAGCTTGCCTTCGATGCCGCCGGTGCTAGTGGCTACGGCTAAATTGCCGTGTTGGTCGAGAGCCACGGCGCCCACGGTGTCGTGCTTGTTGGGGTGCTCCACTTCGGCTTCCTGAATGATGTCGAGCCACTCCTGCCGTTGCTCGTCGGTTTTGAAGTAGCTAGGGTCCTGCAGCATCAGGCCCTGGGCTAGCGCAAACTCGTGCGCTCCTTCGGCCGTGAGGAAAGTATGCTTGCACTTCTCCATCACCAAGCGGGCCAGGTGCACGGGGTTTTTCACCAACTTCAACCCGCTCACGGCCCCGCCGCGCAGGGTGAGGCCGTCCATTACCGAGGCTTCGGTTTCTACCTCGCCGTTGAGGGTGAACATACCCCCGCGCCCGGCGTTGAACAGCTCGTTGTCTTCCATGCTCATCACGGCCGCTTCCACCGCATCGAGGGCAGTACCGCCGCGGTTCAAAATTTCCCAGCCAGCATGTAAAGCCGCTTCGAGGCCCTTTTTCAGAGCTGCTTCTTTTTCTGGTGGAATCGACGACGGGTCGGTGGTGACCGCGCCGCCGTGGATGACAATGACATACTTGCCCATACTCGGTAGTGGGGAGATGGTGTGGTAGGTAAGAATGCGGCGCCTCGTTGGTACGGCGAAGAAGGCGCTTCGTTGGTGCTGCAAGCCTATGGTATGGGGTAGTCAGCAAACAAAAAAGCCCGGCGCAGGCCGGGCTTTTGAAAGACAGTGGTTTATGCGAAAACGTAAACCGGACTAATCGGCCGAAACGCGGGGCTTCAGCTTGTCGGCAAACACCTGCCGCACTTTGTCGACTTTGGGCTTCACCACAAACTGGCAGTAAGGTTGCCCGCCGTTGAGGTTGAAGTAGTTCTGGTGGTAGTCCTCGGCGGGGTAGAACACCGACAGCGGCAGAATCTCGGTGACAATGGGCTGGGGGAAAGCATGGGCGTCGTTGAGTTTCTGCTTGTATTCCTCGGCCAGGCGCTTCTGTTCAGCATTGTGGTAGTAGATGCCCGAGCGGTACTGCGTGCCCACGTCGTTGCCTTGGCGGTTGAGCGTGGTGGGGTCGTGGGTTTTCCAGAACACCTCCAGCAGCTCCTCGAAGCTAATTTTCGCAGGGTCGAAGGTGATTTGCGCTACCTCGTTGTGCCCGGTCAGGCCCGAGCAGACTTCTTTGTAGGTAGGGTTGGCAATGCGTCCGCCGGTGTAGCCCGAAACGACTTTCTCTACGCCGTTCAGGTTCTGAAACACGGCCTCGACGCACCAAAAACAGCCGGCCCCAAAGGTTGCTAATTCCATAGTAAGTGGGAAATGAAAGGAGTGGTAGGATAATAAGCGGAAAACCAGCCGTAAGGTTTCCCCAAGACAGCCCGGCGCTGCTAAACCCCTTGGCTCACGACGCAGCGCAACCATCCACAGAACCGAAACCCCCGTGTCGACTACTCGGCAAGCACGTACTGAGATGCAAAAGCGCCGGTCGACTACTCGACAAACACTTCCACACAATCCGAAACCCCGTGTCGACTACACGACACGGATTTTCGGGAATACACATGCCCGTGTCGACTGGACGACAGCCGCTTTCTGTTCTGCAAATGGCCCTGTCTACTAGTCGACAGTATCCCCACGAATGCCAACAGCCCGTGTCGATCGGTCGGCACGGGCTGTTGCAGCATAGGAAGCCGAATTAGCGGCGGAAGCGGCTGGCTACCACCAGCTCCTTCGAGCCGGCCGTGTGCTGGTAGAAACCTTCGCCCGACTTCACGCCCAGGCGGCCGGCCATTACCATGTTCACCAGCAGCGGGCAGGGGGCATACTTGGGGTTGCCAAGGCCTTCGTGCAGCACGCGCAGAATGGCCAGGCACACGTCCAAGCCGATGAAATCGGCCAGCTGCAGCGGGCCCATCGGGTGAGCCATGCCCAGTTTCATGACCGTGTCGATTTCTTCTACGCCGGCCACACCCTCAAACAGGGTGTAAATGGCCTCGTTGATCATCGGCATCAGGATGCGGTTGGCCACGAAACCGGGGTAGTCGTTGACCTCCGTCGGAATCTTGCCCAGCTGTTTCGACAGCTCCATAACCTGCTCGGTCACGGCGTCGGAAGTAGCGTAGCCGCGAATGACTTCCACGAGCTTCATCACCGGCACCGGGTTCATGAAGTGCATGCCAATCACGCTTTCGGGGCGCTTGGTAACGGCCGCAATCTTGGTGATGCTGATGCTGCTGGTATTGGAGGCCAGAATGCAGCCGGCGGGCGTAAACTCATCGAGCTGGCGGAAAATCTGCAGCTTCAGGTCCACGCTTTCGGTGGCGGCTTCCACCACCAGGCCCGCGTCGCGCACGCCTTCCTGAAGCGAGGTAGAGGGCCGCAGCCGGCCCAGAATCGCCGTTTTGTCGTCTTCCGACAACGCCCCTTTGGCTACTTGCCGGTCGAGGTTTTTGCCAATGGTAGCGAGGCCTTTGTTGAGGTTTTCGAGATTGAGGTCAATCAGCGTGACCGGGAATCCATACTGGGCAAACACGTGGGCAATACCATTGCCCATGGTGCCCGAGCCAATGACGGCAACGTTCAGCATGCGGGGAAATAGAAGGGGAGGAGGAAAAGAGCGGGCGGCAAGGCACTGGCCGCCCGGCAAAGCTACACGAAAGCCCTGCGCCACCCAAGTTGCGCGGTGGCTACCCCAGCGGAATGGATGTAGTAAAACCGGCGGCCGGCAGAAAAGTTTAGGTGCATGATGTATAAGGGTATAGCTATGTTTTTGAAAAAATATCTTGCCCCGTTATATCCTTTTGTACAACCCCGCGTACAAACCCGCAGAACGCCGCGACACGCCACCCGCAAACAGGATGGAACCGGGTCGCGAGGGTTTTGCAAACGTCCACACCCTCACCTAACTCTTTTCGACAACCATGGGCAATCTGCTGTACCTCATTGCTGTTGTGCTCATCATCATCTGGGCACTCGGCTTCCTCGGCTTCAACAGCTTTGGAATGGGCAATCTGATTCACATCCTGCTGGTCATTGCCATTATTGCCATCATCCTGCGTTTGATACGCGGCGGCACGGTCTAATCTGAGGCCACCCCGGCGCAACGTTGCGTCTGAAAAACACGAAAAGGGCTGCCTCCTTGCGGAGGCAGCCCTTTTCGTGTTACGCCCGCAATGGTTACTTGCCGATGTCGAAGAGGAAGCTGAAGCGGATAACCGGCTGGCCGTAGATGTTGGCCTGCAAGCCGTCGTTGAAATTATAGAGCACCGCAATGTCGGCGGCGGCTCGGTCGCCCAGTTCCTGCCGGTAGCCAATGCCCAGCAGGGGAGTGCGGACCGTGGCCTCGTCGCGGCGCACCGCCAGCGTGGTGGGGCTGGTAAGCACTTCGTAGATGATTTGCGCGCGCGTTACTTCGTACTCGGCGTGCACGAAGAAGTTCTTGATGACCATTACCTGCGCAAAGGCTTTCAGGCCATAGTTGTTACCCGAAATGCTCTGGCGGATACCCGTACCCGAGTTGGCGGCCGGAATGCTATAGCCCGAGTGCGAATACACGATGCCCGGACCGGCAGCAATGCGGTCGGTAATGCGGTAGCCCAGCGCCGGCGAAGCGCCCACGTTGTAAGACGTACCGCCGGCGTTGTTGCCGTTTAGGCCCAGGCTGAAATTTCCGTAGACGAAATATTTGCTTTTCGGCCGATCTACGGCCTGCGACCCGGGAATTTGCCCAGTCGACGGAATCCGTTCGGCGGGCCGGCCGTCGTCGTCGATTGTGGGCGTGGTGCGGGGGCGGGCCGGCTGGGCCTGCGGAGCCGCCGAGCCCGGCAAGGGCTGTGCCGAGCGGCCGTCGTCGTCCAAGGTGGTGCTGGGTTTGGGCGGCGTGGTGGGCTGAATGGGCGCCTGTGTGGGGGCCGTGGCAGGAGCGGGGTTGGTGGGCGTGGCAGGGGCCGGCGTGGTGCGCGGGCGCGGCAGCACCGGGCCGGGAGGCGCCGTGTTCAGCTGCGGCTTCACGGTGGTCGAGTCGGTGCGCTGGGCCAGCGCAACCGGGGCACTCAGCAATGCGGTCGATCCAAGGAGGGCCGCCAGCAAAAAACGCTTCATAGTAGCAGGAGGAAAGAGCACAGAAAACGAGGGAAGGAACGCGGGCGTTCCGCACGCAAGAAACAAAAAGGCCGCGGAGCGTTGCATCCGCGGCCTTCGTCGCCGGTAAAACGCTAGGCGCCCACCGTTTGGTACATGCGCTGGCGTTGGGCCTTAATGGTTTCGTCGGCCAGGTACTCTTCGTAGGTCATGCGCTTGTCGATGATGCCTTCCGGCGTCAGCTCGATGATGCGGTTGGCTACGGTGTCGATGAACTGCAAGTCGTGCGAGGCGAAGAGCATGGTGCCGGGGAAGTCGCGCAGCGAGTTGTTCAGGGCCGTAATGCTTTCCAGGTCGAGGTGGTTGGTCGGGTCGTCGAGCACCAGCACGTTGCCCGATTCCATCATCATCTTGGAGAGCATGCAGCGCACTTTCTCGCCCCCGCTCAGCACGTTCGATTTCTTCAGGGACTCTTCGCCCGAAAACAGCATGCGGCCCAGGAAGCCGCGGATGAACGACTCGTCCTTCTCGGCGGAATACTGGCGCAGCCAATCCACCAGGTTCAAGTCGGTGTTGAAGAACTCGGTGTTTTCCTTCGGGAAGTACGAAGGCGTGATGGTCGTGCCCCAGGCGAATGTGCCTTTGTCAGCCTGCTTTTCGCCAAACAGAATGTCAAACAGGAGGGAAGCGGCGCGGTCGTCGCGGCCCACAATGGCCACTTTGTCTTTCTTGTCGAGCGAGAAGGACACGTTGCGAAACACCAGTTCACCGTCGACCGAGGCGCTCAGGTTGTCTACCGTCAGCAGCTGGTTGCCGGCTTCGCGCTCGGCTTTGAAAGCAATGTAAGGGTACTTGCGCGAGGAGGGCTTGATTTCCTCCAGCGTGAGTTTTTGCAGCAGCTTCTGGCGCGAGGTAGCCTGCTTCGACTTCGAGGCGTTGGCCGAGAAGCGGCGCACAAACTCCTCCAGTTCCTTGCGCTTGTCCTCGGTCTTCTTGTTCACCTCCTGGCGCTGGCGCAAAGCCAGCTGGCTCGACTCGTACCAGAACGAGTAATTGCCGGGGTACATGGTGATTTTCGAGAAGTCGAGGTCGGCCATGTAGTTACACACCGCGTCGAGGAAGTGACGGTCGTGGCTCACCACAATAACCGTGTTCTGGAAGCCGTCGAGGAAGTTTTCCAGCCACAGCACCGTTTCGGCGTCGAGGCCGTTGGTCGGTTCGTCGAGCAGCAGCACGTCGGGGTTGCCGAACAGGGCCTGGGCCAGCAGCACGCGCACTTTGTCGGAGGTGCCCAGGTCGCCCATCAGGGTGTAGTGCTTGTCTTCGCCAATGCCGAGGCCCGAGAGCAGCTCGGCGGCTTCGTAGTCGGCGTTCCAGCCTTCAAGGTCGGCAAACTCGCCTTCGAGCACAGCGGCCCGCTCGCCGTCGGCGTCCGAGAAATCGGGCTTGGCGTAAAGGGCGTCTTTCTCCTCCATCACCTTCCAGAGGCGCTGGTGGCCCATAATCACGGTTTGCAGCACCGGGTACTGGTCGTAGGCAAACTGGTCCTGCTTCAGTACCGAGAGGCGCGCGCCCTTGGGCATGTCCACCGAGCCGGTGTTGGCTTCGATTTCGCCCGAGAGAATCTTCAGGAAAGTGGATTTGCCTGCTCCGTTGGCCCCGATAAGGCCGTACACGTTGCCGGGCATAAACTTGATGGTAACGTCTTCAAACAAGATGCGCTTGCCGTAGCGCAGGCTGACGTTGGTAGTGCTGATCATGCAGTAGCTGCCGAAAAAATCAAATCAGAAAAGAGCCAGAATAGGCCAAAAACCGCGCAAAGGTAGTCAAAAACCACCGGGGCGCATGCGCCCGAGGAGATATAACACCAACGGCTTGCCAAAAAATCCCGCAAAGCGGAAGCCACAGAATCAGGCGGTTAAAAAACAAAAGTTGGCTTGGGCGTTGCGCAAAGCACAACCGGCACCGCCCGATTGCAGTATAGATAAAGGCGCTTGCGGCAGCGGCAATTATATGCCTGCCTAGCCAGCGCGCCTCTCTTCATTTTAACTCTTCAACCTCCTGCCTTATGGCTGACGCAATGCTTTCTCCGGAACGGAACGGGATACGGTACGGACTTTTCACGTCCGTGGGCATGATTGCCTATTTTCTGCTGGCCAGTCTCATCGGCTGGGCCGACCGCATCGAATACAGCTTTTTGAACGGCGTTGTGCTGGCTATTGGCGTATGCATGGCCATTGCGCACTACAAGCGCGTGCGCCACGACCGGATGCCGTACCTGCACGGCTTTGGTACCGGCATCATCACGGCCGCTGTTGCCTCGCTGGTGTTTGGGTTGTTTCTGATTGCGTACATGGTCATTAACCCGAACTTTGTGGAGCAATTGCGCGCCCAGGATTTGTTTGGGTTTGACCTCTCGGTAACCATTGCCTTCCTGGCGGTATTGCTGCAAGGTGTAATGTCGGGCGTCATTATTTCGCTCATTGCCATGCAATACTTCAAGAGCCCCGACCACAAACCATTGGAGCAGTTGGATTAGTGAACGAGCCTTGCTGCTTCTAAATAAAACCCGCCTTGGCGTACTGCCAGGGCGGGTTTCTTATTGAGACAATCTTCCCGAAATGGGAACCGAAGCCACAAAGAAAAATGTTATAAGAGAGTTGTTTATTAAACTTTTGCAACATATAATTGGATTGAGTAAAGACAGCTCAACCAACTCCACCTACTTTGCCCCTTTCCATGAAAGCCTTTCTCATAGCCGCATTTTGCTGCTGCCTCAGCATCGTGGCCAACGCCCAGATGCGCGACCGGCAACCCGACATGCCCAACCAGAGCCAGACCGTGCAAGCCGATGACCTAACCCGGCAAATGGCCAACCGGCTGCACCTGAACGAAGCGCAGTACATCAAGCTGCGGGCTGCCAACCAGATTAAGCTCGCCAAAATGGACGAGATTCAATGGCAGTTTCAGCAGGACCCTGATACCCGCAACGCCAAGCTGATCGAACTGGAAGCCCAGTACGAACAGGAATGCCAGCGTATTTTTACGCCTTCGCAACTGAGTGTGTGGCGGGAAGAAACGCCAGCCAACGACGCTCCTGCCGCTACCGACCCCAACCAGAACCGATTGGGTTAGAAATTTTGCTCCATAAAAAAAGCCGCCCGCTTCGCGCACTAAGCGAAGCGGGCGGCTTTTTTTATGGAGCTTTCTTACCGATGGGCGGCGTGGTGCTGTACAGAACTTCCGTTACGGTGTTAAGCGCGCCGAACCGGAGCACGAGCCGTCGGGCCTTACTACGTGGATGACCCGGTTGGCATTGCTCCCCGGGGTCGAGGTAGTAATAATAGATGCGCTGGGTCTGTTCTTCGAGTTCCTCTTCGTCGGGGTGGCCCAGCAAGCCGTTTACAGCGCCGTTGCTGAGACCATACAGTTTTTGCCGGTGCTGATCGAGCGGGGGCAGCAACTTGGCGCGGGTGTTTTGACAGGCTCGGGTGTCACGCTGCCAGGCCGCCGCATCGAACCCCGGAATAGTGATGCTCGACTGGCTGCAAGATGCTAATAGAGAAGTGGCTGCCCCAAATAATAATACGCGTAGGTGCATCGTTGGAACCCGGGTTGGACCTCCGTCGTTAGAGGGCACGGCTGCGCAAAACTAGTACATTTGCGGGGCCGTGTTACTCTGTCGGATTGCGACTTCACGCCATTTCCACCTTGCAATGAAGCCTGCACGTTTTCTCGCGGTTGTTGGACTGCTGACCTTGGGCCTGCGCAGCGTATCGGCAGCGGCGCTGCCCAGCGGGGTTTCGCCCGCGGCCAAGCCACCGGGCACTGCGCAACAGGCGCTGTACATGGCAGCCTTTGAGCAAAACCTGGTGCGGACGTACGCTACGGCGCACCTGGCCAGCACCGGCCTGAGTGCGACGGTACTGCGCAATGCGCTTATCGGGTATTACAACCTGCGCCGCCGCGGGCTGGCCAGCAAGCCGGTGCTTACCATCATTGATTTCGGCCGTTCCAGCCGCCTCAACCGCTTGTGGGTAATTGATCTGGCCAAGCAACGCTTGTTGTTTCACACGCTGGTTGCGCACGGCAAAAACACGGGCGAAGAATTTGCCAAGGCCTTTTCGAACACCGCGGGCTCCGAACAAAGCAGCGTGGGCTTTTACCTCACCCAGCAAACCTACCAAGGCAAGCACGGCCTGTCGCTGAAATTGCGCGGCATGGACCCGCAATTCAACTCCAACGCCGCCTCGCGGGCGGTAGTGGTGCACGGAGCCGAGTACGTATGCCAGGATTTTATTCGGCAGCACGGCCGCCTGGGCCGCAGCCAGGGGTGCCCGGCGCTGCCACCCGAGCAATCGGCGGCCATCATCAAAACCATTCAGGGCGGGTCGGTTATCTATGCACAGCCCCCAGCTAGTGTTAGCTACCGTTCGTCGTGGCTGAACCTGGACGATGCTTTACCGGCTTTTGCCCGCAGCCAGGGCATGAGCCCCATGGTGGCGCAGTAAGGTCGCTTCTATCTAAAACCAATACATACAGCAAGGCCGGACGTCCTTACTGGATGCCCGGCCTTTGTTATTACCGCGTAGTGAGCTGTTTACGCCCGGTCGCCGGTGGCGCGCACGAGGCTGATGCCGGCGAAGAAAAACACCAGGCCCAGGCCCAGCGGAACAAGGGAGTTCATTTTGCTTAGTTGGACCATGCCCAGCAAGCCGAGGGCGCCATAAATGAGGGCCGCAATGCCAAGCAGCGTCAGCAAAGACCCAAAGGTGCGTTTCTGGTTCATCGTGAAAGTAGGAAGGAAGAAAGGCCGCACGTGGCAAGCCGCAGTCCGAGGTGGAATGCAAGGCATGGTACGTAAGTAACCCTGTTTTGGCTGCGTTAGGCCGGGTACAACCCTTCCGAATGTGGCGCGTTAGATGCAGCTGAACGGTTTCCGGTAGCCGCCGGGTCGTTTCTTCTCTCATCAACCCCCTTTTACTGACTCCCACCATGCGAGGAAACCTCCGATACATCATCGGGCTGCTGCTGGCCGCTTTTTCCCTGGTTACCTATTACTGCAACCGTAGCACCAACCCCGTAACCGGCGAGGTGCAACACGTGAGCATGTCGGCCGACCAGGAAATTGCCCTGGGCCTGCAAGCCGCCCCCGAAATGGCCCAACAGTACGGCGGCCTTCACCCCGACCAGCAAGCCGCCGCCGCCGTCAAGCGCATTGGGCAAGAAATCGTGTCGCGCTCCGAAGCGGCCAAGTCGCCCTACAAGTTTGATTTCCACCTGTTGGCCGATGAGAATACCATTAACGCCTTTGCGCTGCCCGGCGGGCAGATTTTCGTGACGGCGGGCTTGCTGAAAAACATGAAATCGGAAGGGCAGGTGGCCGGCGTGCTGGCCCACGAAATTGGCCACGTGGTAGGCCGCCATTCGGCCGAGCAGATGGCCAAATCGAAGCTGACGCAAGGCCTGACGGGCGCTGCCGCCATTGCTGCCTACGACCCCGACCGGCCCAGCACCATGGCTACGGCCGCCGCCGCCGCCATGGTCTCGAAGCTCATCACGATGCGTTTCGGGCGCCAGGATGAGCTGGAAGCCGACCGCTTGGCCGTGAAGTATGCCAGCGAGGCGCAGTACGACCCCCGCTCCATGATTGAAGTGATGCGCATTCTGGAAGAGCAGGGCGGCCGCAGTAGCACCCCCGAGTTCATGAGCACCCACCCCAACCCCGGCAACCGCATTGACGAGCTGGACCGCGAAATAGCGGCTGAGTTTCCCAGCGGGGTGCCTACGGGCCTAAAAAAATAATCCTCTTCGCTGCGTTGCAGTAGTTGAAAAGCCGGCGCGAAAGTGCCGGCTTTTTTTGTGGCGCTTGCGTTAAAGCCCCAAGCCGTTTTCCTGCCGTATGCCCAATACTCCTCTTTTTCTGCGCCGAATTCTGTTCGTCATCAACCCCATTTCCGGCGACATCGACAAGAGCGACGTGCACCAGATGCTGGTGCAGGTGTGCAAGGAGCACGGACGCGAAGCCGGGCTTTTTGAAACTACCGGGAACAACGACCTGGACCGCTTGCAGCAGTACCTGCAGCAGCACGCGTACGAAGCCGTGTTTGCCGCCGGCGGCGATGGAACGGTGAGCTTGGTGGCGCAAGCCGTGCAGGCACTGGGCCTGCCGATGGGAATAGTGCCTCTGGGCTCCGGCAATGGTCTTTCCAAGGATCTGGGTATTCCACAAGACCCCGCTGCGGCCGTAGAGTTGGTATGGGCCCACCGCGAGCAGACCATTGATACACTGAGCGTGAGCGGGCATTTTACAGCGCACCTCGCCGATTTAGGCTTCAACGCCCTGGTCGTAACCCGATTCAGTGAAGGCACAACCCGGGGGCCGGGGGCCTACGTGCGCATTGCGCTTCAGGAGTATATAGGCTACGAACCGGCCCGCTACCGTATTGAAACCGAAACGGAAACCTGGGAAGGCGAGGCCTTTATGCTCACCATTGCCAACGCCCGCACGTTCGGGAGCAACGTGGTCATCAACCCCGACGGGCTGCTCGATGACGGGTGGTTTGAGCTGTGCCTTATCGAACCATTTCCGGCGGCGGCGGCCCCGCGCATGCTCTACCACCTCTACAGCGAAGGGTTCGAGGAATCGGAGTACACGCGGCGGTTGCGGTGCCGCCGGGCCCGTATAGCGGTGCTGGGCCAAGATACCGTGCAGGTGCAAGTCGACGGCGAACCGCTGGAATTGTCCACGCCGCTGCAAGTCAGCATCAGCCCACGGAGCCTGCGGGTGCTGGTGCCGTAACGGGCAAAGCCGAGCTAAAGACCGGCGCGGCGCGCGTACCCTCGGTATCGGCCGGCTCCCAGGTGTGCAGCCACAGCTGGCCGTCGGCGTAATAATCGAGGGTGAAAAAGCCCTTGTGCTCGTGCACAAACGCCGCCTTGCCGCCGGCCTGTACAAAGGAGGTTTTGCTACCAGCCCCGCTGACGATGTAGTGCACGCCGCGCCGCAGAAAGTACTGCAGGTTGTGGTCGTGGCCGGCGGCGTACACGATTCCCGGAACTTGCCGGAGCACATCTAGCAAGCGGCGGCGCATTCGGCGGTAGGGCGGGTGGGCCATGTCTTCAGCGGCTCCCACCAGGCGGCGGTAGAACGGAAACAATGACCCAATCAGCGGCAAAGGCACATAAGCGCGCTTATGGGCCGCGGTCAGCGGAAACACGTGCTGCTTTACTGTGAATTTGCCGCCGTGCATGGCATTGGAATACAGCGGATGGTGCCCGGCTACCACAATGCGCTGGCCGTGGTACTGGGCCAGCATATCGGCCAGCTGCGTGAAGGGCTGCTTGGTGTCGGTGGCTGCACAGCCGTGGGCCGGACCGAAGGGGCGGGGGCCCCGCTGCACCCACCACTGGGTGTTGAGCACCAGCAGCACCAAGCCATTGGCCAGAGGTAGGGCAACGGGACCGGGGCAACCGTTTTCGGGCAAATACAAGGCTTGGGGCAAGTGCTGGCGCACGTAGGCTTCCTGCGCCCGCAGGTATTCGTAGCCGTCGGGGCGGCCTTTGTTCCAGTCGTGGTTGCCGCTGAGAAATACTACCGGACCCGCAAAGCCGCGCAGCACTTCCAGTTGAATGTTGAGACGATGCTCGGCGTCTTCGCGGCGCGGGTGGCCCATGGGAGGCAAGCCTACCGGGTACACATTGTCGCCGAGCAACACCACGGTACCGGAGGCACCAACTTCCTGCAGCCAGCGGCGCAGCAGGTTGAGCACCGGGTCGCGGCCGTCGGTGGCCACCGCGCCCAGGTCGCCAACCAGGCAAATGCGGTGTGCGGGGGCCGTGTCGGGCGGTGAGGCGGATTGCTGCTGGCGCCACGCCGGGGCTATGTAGGGTCGGCGCCGCAGGCGGCGCTCCTGCACAAAGCGGTAGGCCAGCCACGCCGCCAGTAAGGCACACAACACAAGCGCGAATAAAGCCACGGCCAGCAGGAAAGTTTGCCGGGTGTACGCGCCGCCGGGGGCGAAGTTGGCCGCGCTGCCGTTAGAACGACGGCGGCGTCAGATTCTTGAAGTGGCCGTTCTGGCGCACGCGCTCTTTCAGGCGCTCGGTTTCGCTGAGCATGGGCAACAGCCGCTCCAGATGCTCGCACACCATTTCCTGCCGTTCGGTTTCGGAGGTCAGCTCCAGCAGGTGGTATTCTTGCTCGTTGGAGAGGCCGAGGTGATGGGCCACATCGAAAATACGGAAGTGCGGCGGCAAAGTGAGCAGCAAAGGGTGCAAGCCAAGCGCATCGTATAGCTGCTCAAGCTGAGCCGTAATGCGCTGGCGCAGCGGGGCCGATTCGGCGGGGTCGTCGGGCAGGGTTTCCACGTAGCCGGCGGCATACAGCTTGCCCGGCGCCTGGCGCAGCATTTCGTCGAGGCGAAACACGCTCACGCCCTCGGTACGAATGTCGGACTCACCGGATTCGTAAAGCTTTTCGATTTTGATCAGCCGCATTTCGGTGCCGATGGGTTGCACGGCGCCGTTCAGAAACGCCGGAATACCGAACGTGAGGCCTTCGGTGGCGCAGTCGTGCACCAGCTGCCGGTAGCGCGGCTCGAAGATGTGCAGGTTGAGTTTTTCGCCGGGAAAAACCACGAGGTTGAGGGGGAAAAGGGGAAGCAGGCGTGGCATAGCAAGTATTTCGGGAGCAGACGGGAAAATACGGGAAAGCCCGTTGCCAACACGCCTTCGGTGCTAATTTCGCCGCCGGGGCTGCGCAGGCGCACGCCTCCGAAGCAAACCTATTGGCAATGAACGAGTGGATGGATTGGGCGCGGCTGGCGCGGCGCGTGGCGCTGCAGGTGCTGGCGTCGTTGTTTCTGGTTACGGTAGCCTGGGTTCTGGTATACCGGTGGGTGTCGCCGCCGGCCACGTGGCTGATGCTGGAGCGCCGCAGCCACCGGCCCGAAGCCAATTACGGCGGCTTGCTGCCCGAAAATGCCTCGCGGCGCATCAACTACCGCTTCCGCGGGCTCGACGAAGTGTCGCCGCAACTGCCCCTGGCGCTGGTGGCGGCCGAGGACCAACGGTTTCAGCAGCACCACGGCTTCGACCTCGACGCCATTCAGAAAGCGGCCAAAAGCAATATTGCGGGCGGTAAACAGCTGCGCGGCGGCAGTACCATCTCGCAGCAGGTGGCCAAAAACGTGTTTTTGTGGCAGGGCCGCAGCTACGTGCGCAAAGCCGCCGAAGCCTACTTCACGGTGCTCATCGAGCTGCTCTGGAGCAAGCAGCGCATTCTGGAAGTGTACCTGAATGTGGCCGAAATGGGCGACTGTATTTTCGGGGCCGAAGCCGCCGCGCAGCGGTATTTCGGCAAGCCTGCCAAGAGCCTGAGTCCGGCCGAAGCCGCCTTGCTGGCTGCTGTGCTGCCCAATCCGCTGAAGTTTCAGGCCGGGCGGCCGGGGCCGGCTGCCCGGGCCAAGCAGCGCCGCGTGCTGCGCAACATGCGCCGCCTGGGCGGCACCACCTTTGTGCGTAGCCTGCTGCAAGACTAAGCCATAACCCATGACCAAAACGTTCCAGCAGCTATTCGTAGCTGCCGCCCTGGCCGCGCTGAGCGCCTGCGGGAGCCCGCAGCCCCAAACGCCCACGGCTACTCCGGCCGCGCCGCGCCCGGCCAGTACGCAAACGGCTATTCGGGCCGTGCTGGCCGACCAAGCCACCGCCTGGAACCGGGGCGATGTGGCCGGCTACATGCAAGGCTACTGGCAGAGCGACTCGCTGCTGTTCATCGGCAAAAACGGCCCCCAGCGCGGTTGGCAGCGCACCCTCGACAACTACCGCCAGAGCTACCCCGATGCCGCCGCCATGGGCCAGCTCGACTTCAACCAGCTACGCATTACCCCGATTGGGCCCAACGCGGCGCACGTGGTGGGGCACTGGCATTTGGCCCGCCCGCAAAAAGGCGACCTGCAAGGCTGGTTCACGCTGCTTTTCCGCGAAATCGACGGCCGGTGGGTGATTGTGGCGGATCATTCGAGCTGACGATATCCGCTAGTTGACATGCAAGAACCGGAATGAAAAAGGTCGCTGATTTTATCTACTATGCGGTTTACTGCGCAATAGCCCGAGGACCGGCGAGGGAAGCCCGAACGCACACTGTCCTGAACGTGTATTTTATCGTGCTGGTGAGCAGCGTTATGCTCAATGCTGCCCGGTTCTTGGGAGCTTACAAGCCGTCTTTAGTGCTTCTATTGGGTATGATTATGCTCCCGTGTATATCAGGGAAAGGTATTGAAGCCTACTTCGAGCGCAGACATTCTATGGTAATGCGTAAGTATGGTTACCCCCGACAGCTTAATATTTTATTCACCGGAGTCGTCTGCTTCGTGACTCTGCTGGGGTTGTTGGTGCTTTGTGCTTCCGGAATCAGCTGGGGCAGGGCTTCCGTCCAAGCCGCATTACTTCACCGGTAACAGCACAAGAGCTGCCATTCCAAGGACGACAGCTCTTATGCTGTTACCGGTGGGCAAGGAGCGGAACCCGAATGTTATTTCTTCCCTTCCTGCGCGGCTACGTCGCCGGGGTCTTCGGGGGTGGCTTCGTCCTTCTGCTTTTCGGCCTGCACGGCGGGTATGGCTTCGCTGAAAACCAAGCCTTGCGCCGCGGCGTGTTTGGCGGCTTCCACGGTATCTTTCACGAGCAGCATTTCAACGTTGTCTCCGCGCAGCTCCTCCGATACTTTGCTTACCAGGGCCGAGCGTTCGGGCAGGTTCACGTCGCGGATGTAGATGGCCAACACACGGCCGGGGTGCCGGCGCACCACCTCGCGGTAAATGTTGGCGTCTTCCTGGCCCGAGTCGCCGATGAGCACGAAGGGCAGTTTGGGATAGGTGAGCAGCAGGTTGTCGATTTCCTTGAGCTTGTGGCCGTGGTGCTCGGAGGCGTCGCCGGATTTTTTGCGCTTCAGGGCCATGTCGCGCAGCAGGAGCGGGCCCGGCGGAATTTCGTTCAGGGCCAGGAAATCCTCCAGTAAATCGTACAGGTTCCAGGGCGACGAGGAGACGTAGAAAAACGGGTTGTTGCGTTTGCCGTTGCGCCCCAGCTGCAGCTGCCGGTAAAACTCGGCTACGCCTTTGAAGGGCATACGCGAGCGGGCGTTGCGCAGCAGCACCGTGCGGGCCATGCGCAGCAAATCGGTAGCCGCAGTCTGAATAACGGTGTCGTCGAGGTCGGAAATGATGCCGTATTCGGCGTCGTGGGCGGGCACCAGCACGGGGGCGTGGGCTACCCGTTGGGCAGGCAGCGGAGCGGGGGCGTGCAGCAGCTCTACTTCCACCGGATGCCACATAAAATCCACGGCCGGGCTCAGCTGCTGCGGCTCCAGGTTTAGGGTGAAATAACCTTCCTCATCCGTCACCACCGCATGTTCCGAGCCGTCGCCGGGGCGAATGAGCAGCTGCGCGCCGGGAATTTCCTGCGAATCGAACCGGCGGTACATGTTCAGCAGGTTGTGCCAGCGCGAGTCGGCCGGATCGGGCTCGGTAATGCCTTTGTCGGTGAGCACCCGGCCTTTCACGTAGAGGCGCTCGGGCGTGCCGTAGCTGCGGTAGGGCAGCACCTGCACCTCGTGCAGCAGGCCCAGGCGGGTGCGGGCGCGGCGGAGCAAGTCGTCGGCGTTTTCGGCGAGGTCGGAGAGGCGGTCGAGTAGAGGCATGGTAATAAACGGATGCGGGGCGAAACTACGGTACGGCGCGTTTCAATACGTTGTTGGCCGCCGTGCGTATGTTGTGAAGGTCTTTTTCGGAATTGCAGTTGATGTTTATGCGAATTGTGATTGGAGCCAGCGCGCTGCTGGCATTGCTCGGCAGTTGCGCGGGCGCCAGCCGCCTGCCGGCCGCTCCTGATGGCGTAGAACTAACCGTGCAGCCCCAAGCCGACAGCGCCTTCAATATTGTGTGGCTGCGGGCCCGTGTGCACAACCGGAGCCCCCGGCGGGTTTGGATACTGCAGCAGCGCGACTCGGTGGACTTGGCTTGCACCATGAATTGGGGCATCGCGCTAAGCGGATTTACGCCTAAAGGCGATACGCTAGCTTTTTGCGACCAATGTATAATCGACGCCAGGCCCCAATATGTAGCCCTTGAGCCCGGCGCCCAACGCATCACCTACCTCAAAGTGAACTTCAATTACGTGTTTCCACGCAACGAATTATCAAGACTGCCGGCCCCGTGCGATAAATACATCAATAGAACCCACGGGGAGTATCGATTTCAGGTGGTCTACAAAGACCATTGGCGAAGGAAGCGGGACAGCTTACCGCACTTTATCGGTAACACAGCCATCATCAAGCGTAAATAAAAAAGCCCCGCTGCGAAGTGCAGCGGGGCTTTTTTTATTGGGAAACCCAAATTACAGATTCGCCTTCAGCGTTTGCAGATTGCTGTTGCTGGGCGTGCGGTTGCGGCAGTTCAGTTCGGTCGCCTTCGTCTGAATGGCCTGAATGCGCGAACCGGGGTTGGGGTGCGTGCTCAGGAACTCGGGCGTGCCCGACCCGCCATTCTCCGCTTCAGCCTTGATGAAAAAGCCCGCCGCGCCGTCGCAGGCGTAGGTGCCGGTGTTGTTGAGGTAGATGACCGAGTACTGGTCAGCCTCGTTCTCGAAGTCGCGGCTGAACTTGAGCGTGCCCAGGCCGGCCGCAATCTGCGCCAGCTGGTTGGGGTTTTCGCCCAGCACCACGCTCAGCAGCAGGTTGATGCCGTATTCGTTCTGCAGCTGGCGCGAGGTGTGCCGGCGGTCGGCGTGGGCCATTTCGTGGCCCAGCACGCCGGCCAGCTCGCTCTCGTTGTCGAGGTATTTGATGAGGCCGCTGAACACGTAAATGTGCCCGCCAGGCGAGGCAAACGCGTTCTGGATGGCGTCGTCTTTGATGATTTTCACGTCCCAGGCAAAATCGGTGCGGTGCTCAAGCTGGCCGGAGTTCAGGATTTTTTGCACCACGGCGTCCAGCGCCTGGTAGGCGGCGGGGTTGCTGGCGCGTTCCACCAGTTGGCCCTTGGCGCGGTAGGTCGAGTCGGTTTGGCGTGCTACCTGGTCGCCCAGGGCAATATCGTCTTCGATGCTGAACAGGACGGGGTTGCCTTTGTCATCGGTACAGGAAGCAGCGGTGCCGGCCAGCCCGAGGGCGAGGGCACCGAGCAGGTAAAATCGGGAGAAGGCGTTGCGAAGCATGTGCAAAAAGGTGGGTGGTGCAAAAGAGAAAACGCGGAGTGGCTGGGCAGGGTCTAGAAAAAACAGTGCCAGTCCGCTTCTGTGGGCCGATACGGGCAGAAGGCGCGCGGCGTTGCCGGGAGGCAGCAAAACCGAATGAGCATGGCTGTGCCGCGGCGTTGTGCGTACAAACGCGAGCCGCCAGCTTGTGGGCGGTCGACTTTCGTATTCCCGCTATGCCCACCCTCTCAGCCCCTGCCCGCCCCAAAGTCAAGAAAAAGAAGCTCGCGCCCGTGGAGGCCGAAGCCCACGAGTTGTACAAAGATCCAGCCCGGCAGGCCGAGTTGGCAGGCCTGCGCTACGTGGGCGACTTGCAAAAAGGGGGCATTGCGCGCCAGCCAGCCCATAACGGCCACTTCAAATTTGTGAATGCGAAGGGCGAGAAAATCACCGATGAAAAGACGCTGGCCCGCATCCAAAGCTTCGTTATTCCACCCGGCTGGTCCGATGTCTGGATTGCGGGGGCGCCCACGGCCCACCTGCAAGTGACCGGCCGCGACCTGAAGGGCCGCAAGCAATACATCTACCATCCGCTGTGGGACCAGGCCCGCAGCCTCACCAAGTTCAGCCGCCTGCGGGCTTTCGGCGAAAAGCTCCCGGCTTTGCGCCAGCGCATTCAGCAGGACCTGAAGCGCCCGCAGCTCGACAAGCAAAAGGTGGTGGCCCTGGTGCTGATGCTAATGGACCAGTCGTTCATTCGCGTTGGCAACAAGGAATACGCCAAGAAAAACAAGAGCTACGGCCTCACCACCCTGCGCGACCGGCACGTGCAGGTAGAAGGAGCCGAGGTGCGCTTCAGTTTTGTGGGCAAAAAAGGCGTGCCGCACGATGTGACCCTGCGCGACCGGCGCCTGGCCCGCCTGGTGCAGAAATGCAAGGAGATACCCGGCCAGCACCTGTTTCAGTATTACGATGCCGACGGCCACCGGCAGGAGCTGGAATCGGGCGACGTGAACGACTACCTGCGCGAGGTGACCGGCATTGCGCTGTCGGCCAAGGATTTTCGCACCTGGGGCGGCACCGTGAAAATGGTGGAATGCTTGGAGCACATTCTGCAGGAAGAACCGGATTTGCCCAAGGAAAAGGTGCTGAAAAAAGCCGTGAAAGACGTGGCGGCTGGCCTCGGCAACACGCCCACCGTCTGCTCCAAATACTACATTCACCCGCAAGTAGTGGAGCTGTTCCAGTCCGACAAACTGGTGGATTACCTGCGCCGCCACGACGCCGACCCGGCCGAAAACGACCAGCTCACACCGGTCGAGCACTTGGTGCTTGATATGCTCAGCGAAGTGAAGTAAATGTGCGAATGTGCTAAATGGGGGTCATGTGCTAATGCTCAAATGAACACGAGCACATGACTCCTATTTAGCACATTCGCACAGTATAACCTACCGGCCCGAGCCGTCCCGGTCGAACGCGTGCGAGGCGACGCCGTGGCTGCGTTTGTCTTTGGTTTCGGGGCCGGGTTCGTAGACGTTGTTGCGCCTTGTGTCGTAGAAGCGCGTTTTCTTGCCCAAGCCGGCCACGCGTGAGCTGTCTTGCACAGTGTCTTCCTGCGGCCCGCCGTAAATGTCGATGCGTGGCGAGCGGCGAACCGAGCCGGTGAGCCTGAACACGTCTTTGCCGCCCAGGCCGTGCAGCATTACCTGCCGGGTTTCGGCGGGCCGAAACGTGCGTCGGTAGCGCAACGGCCCTTTTTTATCATCGAGCAACGAATACACCGATACCACGGTAGTTGTGTCGGTGAGCCGCTGCACCTCAAACAGTTCGTCTTCGTCGGTGCCGGGCACCGTCACACGCTCGGCCAGCAGTTGGTAGTACGTGCGCGCTGCTGTGGGCAAAGCGGCGCGGCGGGCCTGCAGGCTGGCCACCAGCTGCGGCCCTTCAATGGCATACACCTCGCGCGGCAGACGGCGGGCGGCGCGGGTAATTACCGAATCGGTGAGGCGCTGCTGAAGGCGTTGCGTTTCGGCGCGATACGCGGGCCAGTCCAGCTCGTGCAGCACCCGGCTGTCGATGAAGCGGGCGTTGCGGGTGTAGCCTTCAATGCTTTCGTAGCGCGGCCGGAACGTGCGGAATTTGGCCACAAACCGGCTGCCTAGCCACGCCAGCGGGCCGTCGTCGAAACGGTAGAAAACCTGGTCCCGGTCTTTGGGAACGGGCGAGAAGCGCGGACCGTCAGCCCGTTTTTCCCAGGTCCATTGGCCCTCGTGCCGGTCCCAGTCGCCCAGCCAGATATCGAGCAGGCGGGCCCGCACAAAGGTGGTTTGGTCTATTTGGGTGCCCGGCTGGGTATACAACGCCGCAAGCATGTCTTCGCTTTCCTCGATATCGACGCGCCCGCCGCCGCTGCCCGGCAACTGCTCGCCCTCCAGCTTTTCCTCCAGCATCACCACTTTGCCCCGAAACCGTTCCGACGCCGGCCCCAGCCCGTTTTCGTCGGGGCGCACGTAGAACAGGCGCGGCGAGGTATGCCGAATGCCCGCGGCCTGTGCCAGCGGCGGCACTACAAAAGCGCCATACGGGTTGCCGGCCGAGGTTGCGTCGCGCACGATGTTGAGCAGGAACGTTTCCCGCATGGCTTTCGGGAGGGTTTTGAACGGGTCTTTGTCGAGGGAGCGAAGGGCAAATTCTCGGTTGCGCGTGCCAAGCAAGGTCATGCTGGTGGTTTGAAAGCCGCCGCCAATTTTGCCCGGGCGCAAGCCGCCGGCCACGGCCGTGCCCAAATCAAGCACCGGCATGCGCACGGGCGTGGCCCACACGCGGCGGTAATGTTGGCCAAACAGCAGCCGTTTTACCAGGCCCTGCTGGTAGTGGCGCCCGGCCGTGGCCGTAACGCTGTCGGTGCCGGCGGGCAGCGGCTCCGCGCTCAGGCGGGCATCGGGCTGAAAAAACCGGAGGCGGGCGCAGCTGCTGCCCAGCAGCAAGGCTGGTAGGAGGCAGAAGCAAACAAAGCGGCGCGGCAGGCGCATAGGAGAGGAGTCGGACACTGGCAGGCTGGTAGGGTCCTTCAACGCAAGCTCGACGCAAAAGGCTATGTGAGCATCGGCAAAACCGTGGAGCCGCTGCCGGGGTATAACACGCCAACCGGGCCTTGTGGGCTCGGTTTTCTGCCGCATTTTTTCGCTTCTGGTGTTGCCGCTCCTTTCCTACTATTGCAGCCTGCTGGTCCTATCCGGCCTGATAGGCACCTCGACGCCCGCCCCGGCGGCTCCGCTTCCTGCTACGCAGGGCCTCACCCTTGGGCCCGACTCGGTGGTGCGCGTAGCGGCGGGGCCGCAATACAAGCGCGGGTGGCTGCACAGCTTGTTTTGGGGGTTTCACTACCGCGACGAATGGGCCGTGCCCGTTGCTGCGCCCGTGTTCAACATGCAAACCGCGGTGCCCGGCGGCCTCAAGCCAGTGCAGGAAGGTGGCTCATTCCAAACGAAAAACCTGCGGCTGGTAGCCCCCAACGGCCAGCAGTTCGTGCTGCGCTCCGTCGATAAGGACGCCACGGTGGCCTTGCCCGAGAACATGCGCGACGGTATGATCGGGCGGTTGATGAAGGACCAAACCAGCGTCATTCATCCCTACGGGGCCTACATCGTGCCGCAGCTGGCCGAAGCGGCGGGCGTATACCACACCAACCCGCGCCTGGTGTACGTGGCCGACGACCCCGCCCTGGGCGAGTTCCGCAAGGCGTTTGCCAATGCGCTGTATTTGTTTGAGGAGCGGCCCGAGGGCGACCAAAGCAGCGTGCGCAGCTTTGGCAGCTCCGCTCACGTCGTCAGCTCCCGCTCGGTGTTCGGGCATTTGCTCCTGAACGCCCAGCACCGCGTCGACGCCCGCCAGTACCTGCGCAGCCGCTTGTTCGATATGTGGCTCGGCGACTGGAGCCGCCGCGAAGACCAGTGGCGCTGGGCGGCATTTCCGGCCCCGGATAGCGCGGTGCTGTACCGGGCCATTCCCCGCGACCGGGACCACGCCTTTTTCAAGTTCGACGACGGGGTGTGGACGCGGCTGATCAGCTTCTTGAAAACCAACTACCAGACCTTCACCCGCGAAATTCGCCTGCACGACGTGGAGGGCCTGAATCGCGCCGCCCGGCCCATGGATAAGTCGCTGCTGGTGTACCTGACCGAGGAGGATTTTCGGCAAGTGGCCGATTCCTTGCGCCAGCGCCTCACCGACCCCGTAATTGCGCGGGCCGTGGGCGTGTGGCCGAAAGAAGTGTATGCGCTGTCGGGCCAGGAGTTTGAGGACAAACTGCGCAGCCGGCGCGAACAGCTCCCGCGCGTGGCCGAGGAGTTTTACCGCCAGCTGGCTCGCGACGTGGAAATTCCCGGCACCGACCAGCCCGACCATTTCATTGTGGAAGCCGCCGGGCCTTGGAAAGTGCGCGTGCGGGTGTTGTCGGCCGGATTAGGCGGGCATGAGCGGATGGTGGGCGAGCGGGTATTTGATGCCCGCCAAACCGGCACGATTAACCTGTACGGGCTCGGCAGCAACGACACCTTCGATATCATTGGCGCGCCCGACCGCCGCATCCGCATCGGCATTTACGACGGGCAGGGCCAGGACCTGATTCAGCAGCTGCAAAGCCCCGACCGCCGCGGCCCCGACATGAAAGTGACCGTGTACGACTCCGGCGACGGCAACACTCTTAAGCTCGATAAAGATCTGGTCGAGGTGAAAGCCTATATTCCCAAAGCCACCGAATACGACGGCGCCGGGTGGCTGCTGCGGCACCGGCTGTATTAGCCTTTGGCCTTGCGCGCAACAACAAACCGCCCGCCTTCTGCAGCAGAAGGCGGGCGGTTTGTTGTTGCGGGAACTAGTCTGGCTAATTGCCGTGCACGTGGTCAATGGAAAACATATTGGCGTAGTTATCAGCCAGCCGCTTCCCGTCGGCGCCACCCGACACGAAGCTGGTTTGGGTCAGCCAGATGGCCGAGGCGCCGCTGAATACTTTCAGAATATCGGCCTTGACGTGTGCTTCGGGCGTTTTGCCTTCCCCGATGTGAATGGCCGAGGTGCTGGCGGGCAACCGCAGCGTTACGGTGCGCAGGTTGTTGTAGGGGCGCCGGTAGCCCATCACGTCAAAGAAAAACTCGCCCCCGGCGGCCTTGGCCGATTTGCCGTTGAGGCGCAGGTAGGTGTAGCCTTCCCATTCCCAGTACATGTCGTTGTTGGCCACATCGAGGGCACCGGTGCGCACCCCGCCCACGCTGGTGGCACTATCCACCCCAATCGTGAAGGTGAGGCTAGTATAGTCGCCGGCCGGAATGTCTTTCAACTCAATGTGCTGCGACGCCGCCACGCGTTGATCGAGCAGGTGGTAGCTGTCGGGCTCGGCCCAGGAGGTACCGTCGGCGCGGTTCAGCTTGAAGCCCGAGAGGTAGTACTTAAGCGTGGTTACGCTGAACGTTTCGCCCTGCGCGGTGGTGTAGCTGCCCGCGTTCAGGGCCAGCGAAGCCGTACCGGCCACGTTTTCTACGTGCAGTTCAAGCTCACCCGTTTTGGGTTTGGGGTCGTCTTTGTTGTCGTCGCAGCCCACCAACGTGGTAAGGCTGGCGGCGGCAATCAGAAAGGCTGTACGACGAAGTAAGTTCATAGGAGTAGGGCAGAAGCGGGCGGTACACTGTGGGGTGGAACGCTTGCCTACTCGCTTAGTCGCGCCAAATGGTTGCCGGGCTCAGGCAAACACTTTCACCTTGTCCTTATGCTTGGTGCGCATGTACTGCCGGATGATCTGCTGCACGTCTTTGTTGTCGACTTGCGGCTTGATAACGTCCTTGAACGCCTCCAGCCGCCGCGCCGTGAACGTGCCGTCGATGTAGCCAAAACCCAGGTAGCGGCCGTGCTCCACCACCACCACCGACCGCTCATCGGCCCGGCGCCCCGCCCCGATGATGACAAACGACTGGTGCTCATAGGTAATGCTTTCCACGGCCTCGTCCACGCGCTTGTTGTACTCCTCGGGCGGCTCTTGGCCCACGCAGGCCCCGTTGCAGCGGTGCACCTGGTAGTCGAAGCACGAGCCGTTGGTTTTGTACAGGTCGCACATCTTCTGGCACAGGTTGAAGCGCGCCACCTTGTGGTACAAAAAGCCTTTGGCCTTGAATTGGTTGGCCAGCGCAATGATGGGGATTTCCTGGTTGTTGGCGTCGGCGCGGCCGTAATACAGGCGTTTGTAGCCGTTTTCGTCTACCCGCAGGTAAATGCCCGCCGGAAAGACGGAACGGCGCTGGGCCCGGTTGTAGGCCGGCTTCATGCGCTTGATTTCCGACGACTCGTGGAGCAAAGCCACCAGCTCCGAGCCCGTCAGCTCCCAAGTGATGTCCGAAATCGAGTTCTTGAATTCCAACGACTTGCGCGACTTGTAGTCGATGGCAAAATGCTGCTGGATGCGCTTGTAGATGTTGATGCTCTTGCCCACGTAAATCACCTCGCCCTGGGCGTCGTGGAAATAGTACACGCCCGCTTCCTGCGGCAGCGAGGCCACCAGCTCGGGCGAAATATTGGGCGGCAGCAGCGCGGTTTTGATGGCCTGCTGCACCGCCGCCACTTTGCGGGCCGAGGGCTGCTTGGCAGCACGGCCGTTGCCGTTGTGGCTGGGTGCGTTGGCATCCACGGCGGCCAGCTTATCGGCCGGCGCGGCCTGCTCGTAGCCCGGCGCTTCGGCCTGCTGGCTGATTTTGAGCAGGCGGTCGAACAAGATGGCCGTGGCTTCGGCGTCGCCGGCGGCGCGGTGGCGGTTTTCCAGTGGAATGCCGATGTTGGCGCACAGCTTGCCCAGGCTGTAGCTCGGCTGGCCCGGAATGAGCGAACGGCTCAGGCGCACTGTGCACAGGGTTTTGCGCGAGTAGGTATAGCCCAGGTCGGCAAACTCCTTCTTCAGAAACGAGTAGTCGAAGCGCACGTTGTGGGCCACAAACACGCAGCCCTCGGTCATCTGCACCACCTTCTTGGCTACCTCGTGAAAGTGCGGCGCCTCGCGCACCATGTCGTCGGTAATGCCGGTGAGCTGCTGAATGTAGAAGGGGATAGGCCGGCCGGGATTCAGCAGCGTGGCAAAGGAATCAACCACCTTGTCGCCATCGTGAATGAAGATGGCAATTTCGGTGATGCGGTCCTGCGTGGGCTGGCCCCCGGTAGTCTCAAGGTCGATGATAGCGTACAAATGCGCGGCTGCTAAAACGTCCGATACCGGACCTTAACAAAGTTAGCGGGCTTTTGGCTCCCGAAATCTGGCTTACGCGGCCGAGAGCCTAGTGGGCTGGAGGGAGCCACAAAAAAAGACGGCCTGCCTCGCGGCAGACCGTCCCTTCTCTCAACAGCCAGGTTAACCCTAGCGGTTGGAGGCTTTCCACTGCGTCACCTGGTTTTTAGCGGCCAGGATTTCGCCGTGTTGCTTCTGAATCACCGACGAAAGCTGCGCCGGGATGCTCTGGCTCTTCAAAGCCGTTTCGTAGGCTTCCAGGGCTACTTTGTCGCCGGTTTCGCACTCGCCCAAAATGGCCGAGTCGTTCTGGCCCGTAACGGCCGATTTGATGTTGATCCAACCGCGGTGAACCGCTGCCGCTGCATCGGTAATGGCGCCTTCGATGGTGCCTTCTTGGCTGGGCGCTTCCACGCCAATGGAGCGGGCTTGCTGTTCCAGTTCGGAGGCAAATTGGGCGCGTTGCTGGCTGAGCTTGCTCAGCTCCGATTTCAGCTGGGGGTTGCTTACGCCTTCGGCGGCTTCCTGGTAGCCTTTGGCACCGGTACGGTTGATTTCGACGAGGTCGTTGAAGGCGCGGGCGGTTTCGGGAGTTATAGCAGGCATGGTGTGGTACGATTTAGGGTGAGAAGGGCCGCGCGCATTGGGGCATGTATCCGGGCGCGGCTTCCGAGGCTTATACTCGCCCGTGTGCCACCGGGTTACACCCAGCGGGCGTCTTTAGGCCGTCATGCGGCGCCACACCCGCTGCCAAAAGCTGGGCCGGTCGTCGCTCTTGTCGTTCTTGGTGTCCTCGCCGTCCGACACGTCGCCGAGCAGGAACCCAAACGGCTCCAGCGGCTGGTAGGCATCAAACACCACCTTGAGAATGGCCGTGAGCGGAATGCTCAAAATCATGCCCGGTGTGCCCCACAGCGCCCCACCCAGAATCAGGGCCAGAATGGCTGCCAGCGGGTTGATGCTCACCTGCGAACCGGTAATCATCGGCGTGATGAAATTGCCCTCCAGAAACTGCACAAACACGAATACCCCGATAACGGCCAGCGCCTGCAGCGGCGAACCGGTTTCCACCAGCGTGATGATGGCCGGAATGGTGGCCCCGATCATGATGCCGATGTAGGGAATGATGGCCAGTACCGAGGCGAAAATGGCGAAGAAGATGGCGAATTTGACGCCCAGCAACAACAAGCCGATGCCGTTGAGCACGGCCACGATGATGATGACCTTCACGAGCCCCGAAATGTAGGCTTGCACGACCGTCTGAATGCTGTCGACAGTATGGAGCACGGTCGTACGCTTGTCGGGCGCCACGAAGCGGAACATGAACTGCCGCAGATGGTCGCGGTAGTACAGAAAGCAGAAGATGTAGATGAGCACCTGCGCCAGGTTGCTGAGTACCGCCGTGGTGGTGTTCAGGGTCGTGCCGATGTACGAGGTGCCCGATTTCTTCAGCGACTTCATGGTCGAATCCTTCACCTCGTTGACGCTCATCGGGTCGTACCCGAATTTGTCGTGGGCCCAGGCCTGCGCTTGGTTAAACACCTCCATCAGCTTGGTTTGCAGCTTGGGCAGCTCGTTCTGAAACTGTGTGAGCTGCGAGCCAAACGCCACGATGATGCCCGCAAAAATGACCAGCACCAGCAGCAGGCACAGGATAATGGCCAGCACCCGCGGCACCTTGTGGGACTCCAGCCACCGGCAAATGGGCAGCAGCAGCAGCGTAAACACCGCCGAAAAAGCCAGCGGCAGCAAAATTTCGTCGAGCTTGTGGAGCACGAACACCAGCAACGACAGCCCGATTAGCAAAAACGTGTAGTGAATTACAGGGGCCTGGCGTACTTCCTGCGGCTTAACCGGGTGCCGAGGGGTGTTGAGGTTGTGGGGGGGCGGCAACATTTGCTAAAATTATTGGGAGGAGTGGGGAAGGGGAAACCTTGGAATACTGCCGGCTTTTTCGGATTTTTGACGGAACCTCGACTTCGCTAGCGAAGTTAGGCAGGGTAGGGCTTTGCCAATTTGACTAGCGAAACCCGCCCGCGCGGCCACGGCGAGAAACCTCCCGTTCTGCGTTATTTTACCGCTTAAACGTACTGAAGGATATTACGCATGGCTGACCAGCACTTTCCGCTCGCCGAAGAAGCTGACCTCGACTCACCCGCTAAGACCGCCGACCACGGCTACAACGAAGATTCCATCCGGTCGTTGGACTGGCGCGAACATATTCGCTTGCGGCCGGGCATGTACATCGGCAAGCTCGGCGACGGTTCCTCTGCCGACGACGGCATTTACATCCTCGTCAAGGAAGTCATCGACAACTCCATCGACGAGCACATGATGGGCTACGGCCGCACCATTGAGGTGAAGGTGACCGACCAGCGCGTGACCGTGCGCGACTACGGCCGCGGCATTCCGCTCGGCAAAGTTGTGGATGTGGTGAGCAAGATCAACACCGGTGGCAAATACGACTCCAAGGTTTTCCAGAAGTCGGTGGGCTTGAACGGCGTGGGCACCAAGGCTGTGAATGCGCTCAGCACCAATTTCGTGGTGCAAAGCGTGCGCGACGGCCTGATGAAGTCGGCCGAATTTCAGGGCGGCAAGCTCATCAGCGACCCAAAGCCGGCGAAAACTTCGCAGCGCAACGGCACGCTGATGGCCTTCGAGCCCGACCCCACTATTTTCCGCAACTACCGCTTCATTCCGGACTTCCTGGAAAGCCAGATGTGGAACTACGCGTACCTGAACGCGGGGCTTACCATCAATTTCAACGGGCAGAAATACCACTCCGAAAACGGTCTGAAGGACCTGCTGGAGCGGAAAACCGACCCCGACGCCATTCGTTACCCGGTGATTCACCTCAAAGGCACCGACATCGAAATGGCGCTGACCCACGGCAACGACTACGGCGAGGAATACTACTCGTTTGTGAACGGGCAGTACACCACCCAGGGCGGCACCCACCTGGCGGCCTACCGCGAAGGCATCGTGAAAACCCTGCGCGAGTTCTACAAGAAGGACTACGACGCTTCCGACATCCGCGCCAGCATCGTGGGCGCCATTGCCATTCGGGTACAGGAGCCGGTGTTTGAGTCGCAGACCAAGACCAAGCTTGGCTCCATTGTGATGGAGCCCCACGACAACGCCACCACGGTGCGCAACTTCGTGGTCGACTTCGTGAAGGAGCACCTCGACAACTACCTGCACAAAAACCCGGCTACCGCCGAAGCCCTCAAGAAACGCATCGAGCAGAGCGAGCGGGAGCGAAAAGACATGGCAGGCGTGAAAAAGCTGGCCAACCAACGCGCCAAGAAAGCCAACCTGCACAACCGCAAGCTGCGCGACTGCCGATTCCACTTTGGCGAAGACAAAGCCGAAAAAGCCGCGCTGACGACCTTGTTCATTACCGAGGGCGACTCCGCGTCGGGCTCCATCACGAAGAGCCGCAACGTGGAGACCGAAGCCGTATTCTCCCTGCGCGGTAAGCCGCTGAACTGCTTCGGGCTGAAGAAGAAAATTGTGTACGAGAACGAGGAGCTGAACCTGCTCCAGCACGCGCTTAACATCGAGGAAGGCCTGGAAGGGCTGCGCTACAACCGCGTGGTTATTGCCACCGACGCCGACGTCGACGGCATGCACATTCGCCTGCTCCTGCTCACGTTTTTCCTGCAGTTCTTCCCCGATCTGGTGCGCAACGGCCACGTCTACATCCTGGAAACGCCGCTTTTCCGGGTGCGTAACAAGAAAACCACCATCTATTGCTACGACGAGCGGGAAAAGCAGCAGGCCATTCAGAAACTGGGCCGCAACCCGGAAATCACCCGCTTCAAGGGCCTCGGCGAAATCTCGCCCGACGAGTTCGGCAAGTTCATCGGCGACAACATTCGTCTGGAGCCCGTCATTCTGCAGTCGGACCGTAGTATTCAGAAGCTGCTGACGTACTACATGGGCAAAAACACCCCCGACCGCCAGAACTTCATCATCGACCATCTGCGCATCGAGAAAGATTTGGTAACATCTGACACGCTGCCTCTAGAAACCGTGGCCGAAGAAGACCTGGCTTTCGGCTAATCGAGTTCCTTGCATTACCCCTTGCAAACCGCCCCTGTACCAAACGGTGCAGGGGCGGTTTGCGCTTATTGTGGCATGGGCTGGGTGGGCTGCTCGCCCTGTCAGTGAAATCGGCTGGCTTGTGGTGGTACCGCCGCCTGAGGCGTGCGGCCGGTGCAATATTTTGCGCTGGCCGCACTACGCGAAACGTGATGCAACGCTGAGAGAAGCTGCCTAAAGGATGCCAGTTGGCGGACTACCGCAGTTGGCGTGGTTAGCAACGGTTCTGGTTGATGACCACGTATTTATTCCCGATATTTACTAGCTGTCGGGCGCGGCTGGTACCGGCGGCTTGCACTTGCTGACTGGCGTTGCGGCTTAGGTGCCGCGGCCCGGTGCATCCGCGTCGAGCGGGTCAGTGGCTGGTTAGGGGAAATAAGGAAAAAGCAGTGGCCCAGTGCCCGCGGCCACACAGTCCGCATTCGGCCCATGCTCACCGATATTCTGCGCCGCGGTCCGCTCACCCGCGCCCGCCTCGAAGCCTTTTCCGACGGCGTCTTTGCCATCGTTGTCACCTTGCTGGTGCTGGAACTGCGCGTGCCGCACCTGCACCTCGGCAGCAGCCCCCAAGAACTGGCCCACGAACTGCGTGCCATCGTGCCCAAGCTGCTGAGTTGGGCCGTGTCGTTTTTCGTGGTGGTCAAGTTCTGGGTCAACCATAGTTACATCCTCAGCCTGGCCCGCTGCGCCTCCTACGCCTGTTTCTGGATCAACGCCCTGTTCTTGATGGGGCAGGCTTTCATCCCGTTTCCCACCGCCTTGCTGGGCGAATACCCCGGCAACCCACTGGCCGTGTCGTTTTTCGGGGCTACGCTGCTGGTGTGCTGCCTGCTGTTTGTGTGGCTGCACCACTACGTGAATGCTCACCTGCTGCGCGACGCCGACCAGTACGTGCCCAGCCGCCCGCTGCTGCTTCGGTCTCTGGTGGGGCCGGTGTGCTACGCTCTTGGGGCCGCACTGGCTTGGGTGAGCATTCCATTGAGTTTGGCCGTGTACCTGTTTACCCCGCTCTTTTTCGTGGTGCCCCTGCAGCCGCACCGCGGGCACGCCGTGGCCGAGGGCATCATCGAGCAAGAGGAAATGCGCTACCACGCCGGCCTGCACCACGCCCACTGAGCAGCGCCGGCAACGGTACAGCGGCGCACCTTGCGGAAGACTTGCATCGCACGAAGCAATGAAGCTAGCTTTGGCGTCTTCACCCTCCTCAGCATACCCACTTTGAAGCACTTCTACTCCGTACTCCAGCTTGCCCTTCTAGCCCTTGTGTTGTCCATTTCCGCCGCGCACGCCCAAGTGGGCATCGGTACCACCACGCCCCGCGCTAGCCTCGAGGTGAATGGCTACACCAAGCTGGGTGCCGACGCCCCGGCCATTAAAGTCAAGAAACTGACCGCCACCACACCCAACGCGCAAGGGCAGGTAACGGCGGTGGCCCACGGGCTGAACCTAGCCAAAATCATCAGCATCACGGGTTTGGTTGAAACTCCTTTCGCCTCCTGGGTAACGCTGAATTTTACCACCCAAAGCGGTTTCCAGGTGGGTGTATATGCCGACGCCACCAACGTGAACATCAATACCGCCCCGAGCAACTCCAGCAGCGTACTCAATCGGCCCGTGCGCCTGCTCATTACTTACGAAGAATAGCCTCGGCACCCGAGGATTTCGCGAAAGCTGCGCTGGCCTAAGCGAAAATGCCTTGCGCTTTGCTGTTGGCCGTTCGAATGTGTTGCAGGCATCTTGAAGCCGGGCACCAGCAGGTAGCACCGGAGCCATTCCACGGCGGCGTTCTTCGCGAGAGGGAGGCTGCCGTTGCTTCTGTTACCAGATGATTGCCAGTCGAAGATGCCGAAGTTTGAAGCAGGATGATAGTACGGGTTAGTTTGCTAATTATTTGAGTGAAAAGGCGCTGGTAAAAACTAAAAAAATTAGGAACTTTATGCGTGCGCCGCGCCTTAAAAAATGTTGCGCTCTGCGCCACTTACGGTACTTTTGATGGTAATACGCATTCCCACCCCTGACCAACCCGCACCTCCTGTGGTCAACACCGATTATCCCGCCCCCGACGACACCCCGCGCGACGAACAGCCGGAGCTGTTCAACGTGGGCGACACTGTAGACTTTGGCGCCTCCGCTGCCGCGGCAGAAACCCCCGACGCCTCGGCTTCGGATGAAAACGCCGACGAGGCCGACGGCGAGATGTTGCCCCTCGAAGACGAGGACGACGAGTTGGCCGAAGCCGTGGAAGCCCAGCCCGAAGAAGGCGACTTCACGCCCGGCGAAACCATTCACGACATCTCCAGCATTGGGGGCATGTACCAGAACTGGTTTCTGGACTACGCTTCCTACGTGATTCTGGAGCGCGCCGTGCCGGCCATCGAAGACGGCCTCAAGCCCGTGCAGCGCCGCATCATGCACGCCATGAAGGAGATGGACGACGGCCGCTTCAACAAAGTGGCCAACGTCATCGGCCAAACGATGCAGTATCACCCGCACGGCGACGCCTCTATCGGCGACGCCATCGTGAACCTGGGCCAGAAAGACCTGCTCATCGAAACCCAGGGCAACTGGGGCGACGTGCGCACCGGCGACGGCGCGGCCGCGCCGCGCTATATCGAAGCGCGCCTCTCCAAGTTTGCCCTCGACGTGGTATTCAACCCCGATACCACCGAATGGCAGGCCAGCTACGACGGCCGCAAGCGCGAGCCGGTGACGCTACCGGTGAAATTTCCGCTGCTGCTCGCGCAGGGTATCGAAGGCATTGCCGTGGGCTTGAGCACGAAGATCATGCCCCACAACTTCCGCGAGTTGTGCAAGGCCTCGATTGACGTACTCAAGGGCCGCGACATCGTGCTGTACCCGGACTTTCCGGCCGGCGGCCTCTGCGACGTGACCAACTACAACGGCGGGTTGCGCGGCTCCAAGCTACGGCTGCGCGCCACCATCGAGAAGGTCGACAAAACCCTGCTGGTGATTCGCGACGTGCCCTATGGCACCACCACCACCGGTGTGATGGAGAGCATCGTGAAGGCCTCGGAGGCCAACAAGATCAAGATCAAGAAGGTGGTCGACAACACCGCCGCCGTGGTCGAAATCCAGGTGCACCTGCCCGCCGGTGTGTCGCCCGACCTGACGATGGACGCGCTCTACGCCTTCACCGACTGCGAAATCAGCCTCTCGCCCAACACCTGCGTCATCATCGACGAGAAGCCGCGCTTTGTGGCCGTGGAGGACATGCTGCGCCTGAGCACCCAGAAAACCCTGCGGCTGCTGGAGCGCGAGCTGGAGATTCGCCAGGACGAGCTGCAGGAAAAGTGGCACTCCGCGTCGCTGGAGAAGATTTTCATCGAGAACCGCATCTACCGCAAAATCGAGGAGTGCGAGACGTGGGCTGAGATTCTGGAAACCATCGACGCCGGCCTGAAGAAGTTCGTGCGCATCGACGGCGAAAAGGAGCGGGCTAACGACACGCGCATCGTGCTGCGCCGCGCCATTACCGAAGACGACCTCACGCGCCTGACGGAAATCCGCATCAAGCGCATTTCCAAGTTCGACGGCTTCAAAGCCGACGAGTACATTCAGAAGCTGGAAACCGAGCTGGCCGAAGTGGCCGACAACTTGGCCAACCTCACACGCTACGCCATCAACTACTTCGAGGGCCTGCTGAAGAAGTACGGCGCGGGCAAGGAGCGCAAAACCGAGCTGCGCACCTTCGACGTGGTGACGGCCCAGAAAGTAGCCGTGGCCAACCAGAAGCTCTACGTGAACCGCCAAGACGGTTTCGTGGGCCACGGCCTGAAGAAGGACGAGTTCGTGTGCGACTGCTCCGACCTCGACGACATCATTGCCATCAAGCGCGACGGCACCTTCGTGGTGACCAAAATTGCCGAGAAAACCTTCGTGGGCAAGGATATCCTGCACGTGGGCATCTACAACAAAAACGACGACCGGCTGGTGTACAACATGGTGTACCAGGATGGCCCCTCGGGCATCAGCTACGGCAAGCGGTTCCTCGTCACGGGCATCACCCGCGACAAGTCGTACGACCTGACCAAGGGCGGCAAAAACTCGAAGGTGCTCTACCTGACGGCCAACCCCAACTCCGAGTCGGAGGTGCTGTCGGTGCAACTGTCCGACAAGGCCCCGGCCCGCGTGAAGCAGTTCGACTTCGACTTTGCCGAGCTGGCCATCAAGGGCAAGGGCTCGATGGGCAACATCGTGACCAAGCAGCCGGTCAAGAAAATCACGCAGAAGTCGCTCGGCGACTCCACCCTCGGCGGCCGCGAAATTTTCTTCGACGACGTGGTGGGCCGCCTCAACACCGGCGGGCACGGCCGCTTCCTGGGCACCTTCGACACCGACAACACGGTGCTGGTGGTCTACAAAGACGGCTCTTACGAGTTGACCGCGCCCGATCCGGCCATTCACTTCGAGGTGCGCAACATTGCCCTGCTGCGCAAGTTCGACCCCGACACGGTCATCAACGCGGTATACCTGGAGGGCGAAACGAAAACCTATTTCGTGAAGCGCTTCCGCATCGAAACGAGCACCGTGGCCAAGCGCTTCTCCTTCCTGCCCGAAACCAAAGGCACCAGCCTGGCCGTGGTAACCTGCGGCGTGGTGCCCGAAATCGAGGTGAAGGTGCAGAAGGAGAAAAAAGGGGAGAAGCTCACCGAGCGCATTCACCTGCACGAATTCATCGACGTGAAAGGCTGGAAGGCCATGGGCAACAAGCTCAACTACTTCAAGGTGCTGAGCGTGGAACTGCTCACCGACGAGGGCCCCGAGCCGGAGCGCAAGGCCCAGGTGAAGAAAAAAGGCCCGGCCACCATTCCCAAAACCGCCAATGGCGCGGCGCCTGCCGAGCCGCTACCCGAGCACGAGGGCGACGTGGTGATTTCACCCGAAGAAGTGGCCCAGGCGCAGGCCTTGCTTCAGCGCAAGCCCAAGTCGCAGATGACGCTGTTTTAAGGCGCGGCTTCACCAAAGCCCCCGCACGTCCGATTCGGCCCGGTTTCGTTGCCTGCTGCCCGCGCAGTGCAACGAAGCCGGGCCGCTTGGCGTTTGTATCAGCACGCAGGTTTTGCGTATCTTTTTGCGTCTTTGGGCTCTGCTTATGTTCCGCTCGCTCCGTTCCTGTGCTGCCACCGTTAGCCGCTTGCTGGTCGGCCTGGCTTTGCTGTTGGCCCTGGATTGCCGGGCCGACGACGGCGACGAGCCCAAGACCAGAGTGGCCGAAGTCTCGCGCCTGATGGCCGAGGCTCGTGCCCTGCAGAAGCAATACCGCGAATCGGCCGCCTTGGCGCGCTACGAGTTGGTGCTGGCCCAGCAACCCCGCTACTACGAAGCCCTGTGGCGGGCCGCCGTGCTCAGCACCAGCATCGGCATGCGCTACACCGATGAAAGCCGGCGCACGGCCTATTTCACCTCGGCCCGCCAGTACGCCGACCGCGCCTACGCCGTGAATCCCAAAGGCGGTGAGGCCAACTACGCCGTGGCTTTCACCCTGGCCCAGCGGGCTACGTTGCTCAACGCTCCGCAACGCATTCGGCTCTACAAGGAAATGAAGCCCTATGCATGGAGGGCCGTGGAGTACAGCCCCAACTTGCCCGACGCCTGGCAGATGCTGGGCCGCTGGCACTACCGCGTGGCGCACTTCAACGTGGTCGAGCGGGCTTATTGCCGCCTGTTTTTGGGCGGCCGGCCCGCCGGTGCCTCCAATACCCGCGCCATGGAAGCGCTGCGCAAAGCCCACGAACTGGACCCGCGGCGCATCCAGTTTTGCTACGACCTGGCCCGGGTCTATGCAAATCAGCACCTGACCGATGAAGCCATGCAGGTGCTCGAACAGGCCGCCGCCTTACCCACCGTTACCAGCGAAGACCTCGAAACCAACCGCAAGTGCCTGAAGCTGCTGGGCCAAGTGCGTCGCAGTTGCGGGATGAAGGGGGAGGTTTGCGCGGCGGTGCGGCCCTGAACCTGTTATGGGATAGGGGCGAGATGAGCTGTCCCCGAAGCTGGTTTATCCGTTGAAAAACGGTAACTTATCCAACGGCAGCACGGTTCACTCAACCGCTGGATGCCGGGCTTCATGCGGTGCGGTCTAAAGTTATTGGTGGGCTTTGCCGGATGGATGAGCAGCGTGTTGTTTGGGTTTTCGCCCGCTTTTGGGCAATCCAACGCGGAAGTAGCCGCCGTTCTGCAGCGCGTATTGGTCGCTGATTCCAGCCAAGCCGAACTTCGCCCCGTGCGGCGCTTTTACGCGGCTCTCAACTTTGCCCCCGCCTGGACAAGCCCTGCGGGCTGGCTACCGCTCTCGGCTGACGCGTTACGGTTGCTCACTCGGGCTCCTGAGTTTGGTCTCTTACCCGCCGAGTACGAGCTGCCGGCCCTGCTGCACCTCACAGATTCACTGCAGTGCCCCGGGGCTTCGGCCGCTACCCGACTAGTGCAGCGCGTACGATGCGAATTGCTGTTCACCAAAGCCTTGCTGAACTTGGGGCAGCACCTGCAGAAAGGCCGACTGGCGGAGCAACCCTTCACCACAGGGACTACTGTTCCACCTGACCCTGATGCTGCCAACATGCTGCTTCGGGCTCGTCGTAGTGGATCCGTAGCTGCGTCCCTGCTTGCCTTGCAGCCCACCGGCCGCAGTTACGTTCGGCTGCTTTGGGCGTGGCAGCACCTGTTGCGTACCGATACCGCCGCGGCGCGGCGCCTCCGGCCGACAGTCGCCATCAACCTGGAACGGCTGCGGTGGGAGCCGGCCGCCGATTCGCTGTACGTGGTGGTCAACATTCCTTCCTACACACTGCAAGTCGTCCGTGGCCCGCAGGTAGTACGCTCCTTTCGGGTGATTGTGGGCGAAACGCCCACGCCGACACCGGAGCTCTACAGTCACATTCGGTTTTTTGAAACGTCGCCGGAGTGGCGCGTGCCGCATAGCATTGCGGTGGGCGAGATGCTGCCGCGCCTGCGCCGCAACCCCGGCTACTTGGGCGCCAATAACTTTCTGCTCTACGACCGGCAGGGCAAGGTGGTAAACCCGCGCAGCATCAAGTGGCAGACCGTAACGCCCGAAACGTTCGTGTATTCCATCCGGCAGATTGCATGCTGCGACAATGCCTTGGGCAACGTAGTATTCCGCTTCCCTAACCCGCACGATATTTTCGTGCACGACACCCCCACCCGGGAACTGTTCAACAAACGCAGCCGGGCCCTCAGCCACGGCTGTATTCGGCTCGAAAAACCGCTGCAGCTGGCCTCGTTTTTATTGCGGCGCGATTACGGCTCCAAAGCACAAAGCCGCATCGACCTGATGTGGGACAGTGTGTACAGCGGCTATGGCAAGTTCTTTCCGCTGCGCAACCCCGTGCCCATTGTGGTGCGCTACGTCACCTGCGAAGCCGACGGGCCCCAACTGCGCTTGCTGCCCGATGTATACGGTCGCGATGAGGCGCTGCAAAAGCGGTTTTTCGATGTTCCTACGGCGTCGCCGCTCGTTAGCGTGGGCAATTAGTGTTCTGCACCACTGGTTGTACCTTTGCGTCGGTGTATTTTTCTGCTTCCGTGGTTCGTTTTGGCTTGTTGAGTGTGGTGCTTGGCGGTATGGCGCTGCTGGTGTCCGGTTGCGGCGACGCCCAATCGGCGCACGCCTCGGAAACCATGGTGAACCTGCGAACCGTGCAGAGCGGCCCCGCCATTCAAGCCGCCGAGCTCAACGGGGCCATTGCCCGGCAGCCGCGCAATGCCGGCTTGTACGCCCGCCGCGCGGCTTACGAAGTCGAGGCCAACAACTTAACCGAGGCGCTGCGGGACATCAACCGCGCCCTGGAGCTCGACGACGAGGCGCCCGGCGACTACTACCTGATCAAAGCCCGGGCCCTGCGCGCCCAGGGCCGCTTGCTGGCCGCCATCGATGCCGCCGCGCAGGCCCAGCAACGGGGCTACAACCCGCCCGAACTACACTTGCTGCTGGGCGAAACCAACCTCGCTGCCCGCCGCTACCGCACCGCGCTCGACTACCTCGACCGCGTGCTGCGCGACGATGCTGACAACGCCTCCGCATTGTTCTACAAAGGCCTCGTGTATTCGGCCCTGCGCGACACCGCGCAAGCCCTGGATTTCCTGCGTGCCAGCGTTGTGCGGGCGCCGCGCCAGCCCGAGGCCTTGCATCAGTTGGCCTATCTGCTGAATGCGAACAACCAACCCCTGGCAGCCGCTCCCTACATCGAGCGTGGGCTGAAAGTAGACCCAACTTACGCGACCCTGTGGTACGACCGCGGCCGGGTATTCGACCTCAGTGCCCAGCCCGATAGCGCCGCCCGCCAGTACGCCCGCGCCGCTTTCCTCGATTCCACTCTCTACCGCGCCGACTACCGCCTGGGCATGTTTCGCTACAAAAACAAGCGCTACGCCCAGGCCATCCGTCCGCTCAGCCGCGCCCAGCGCCGCAGTCAGTACTTGCCCGACGTAGGCCTCATGCTGGCCGATTGTTACGAGCAAACCGGCCAGAACCAGTTGGCTTGGGTGGCCTACCGGCAGTTGGTCAAGCAGTTTCCCGGCAACCGCCACTACACCTACAAAGTCTGGAAGGTAGGCCAGCGGCTGCCCGCGCCCCAACTCGATTCGCTCAAGCTGGTGTACGGTGCGCCCCCCTTGCCGCGCCGCGCGCCGGCCGCCGTTCGGCCCAGCTTCGAGCCGCTCGAAGCCAAGGCACCTACGCTTCAAACCCTGCCTAAGTAGCCCTGCTGAGGGCAGGTGCCCATTTTACAGTTCGGCGCGGTTTCCCCGCCCGAAGCTGCTAACTTGCGGGCTACTGCAGTTTTTGCCCTATTTGGTATGATTGACATCACGCTCCCCGATGGCTCCAAGCGCCAGTTCGAAGCCGGCGTAAGCGGCTACGATGTGGCCGCGAGCATCAGCGAAGGCCTGGCCCGCAACGCCTTGGCCGTGCGCGTCGACGGCGAAGTCCGCGACCTGCATCGCCCCATTGACCACTCCGCCGCGCTCGAAATTCTGACGTGGAACGACGACGCGGGCAAGAATACATTCTGGCACTCCTCGGCCCACTTGCTGGCCGAAGCCCTGGAGGCGCTCTACCCCGGCGTGAAATTCGGCATCGGGCCGCCCATCGAAAACGGCTTCTACTACGACGTCGACTTGGGTGAGGGTCGCAGCATCAGCCCCGACGGCTTTGCCGCCATCGAGCAGAAAATGCTGGAGCTGGCCAAAAACAAAAGCCGCTACGAGCGTCGCGAGGTGTCGAAAGCCGATGCCATTGCTTACTTCACCGAGAAGGGCGACCCGTACAAGCTCGACCTGCTCGAAGGCCTGCAGGACGGCAGCATCACGTTCTACCAGCAGGGCAACTTCACCGACCTCTGCCGCGGCCCGCACATCCCGGACACCTCCACCATCAAGGCGGCCAAGGTGCTGAACGTGGCCGGTGCCTACTGGCGCGGCGACGAGAAGAACAAGCAGCTCACCCGCATCTACGCCATTACCTTCCCCAAGGACAAGGAACTGAAGGAGTACCTGCACAAGCTGGAGGAAGCGCGCAAGCGCGACCACCGCAAACTTGGCAAGGAGCTGGAGTTGTTCGCGTTTTCGGAAAAAGTAGGAGCGGGGCTGCCCCTGTGGCTGCCCAAAGGCACGGCCCTGCGCGAGCGGCTGGAGCAGTTTCTGCGCCGCGCCCAGGTGAAAGCCGGCTACCTGCCGGTAGTCACGCCCCACATCGGTGCCAAGGACTTGTACGTGACGTCAGGTCACTACGAGAAGTACGGCGCCGACTCGTTCCAGCCCATCAAGACGCCGAACCCGGGCGAGGAGTTCTTCCTCAAGCCTATGAACTGCCCCCACCACTGCGAGATTTTCAAGACCAAGCCGCGTTCCTACCGCGACCTGCCTTTGCGCCTCGCAGAGTTTGGCACCGTGTACCGCTACGAGCAGTCGGGCGAACTGCACGGCCTGACGCGCGTGCGCGGCTTTACCCAGGACGACGCCCACATCTTCTGTCGCCCCGATCAGGTGAAAGAGGAGTTCCTGAAGGTGATTGACATCGTGCTTTATGTACTTCGTGCGCTGGATTTCCCCGATTTCACCGCCCAGATTTCCCTGCGCGACCCGGAAAACAAAACCAAGTACATCGGCTCCGACGAAAACTGGGAGCGGGCTGAAGCCGCCATTCAGGAAGCCGCCCAGGAGAAAGGCCTGAAGACCGTTACCGAACTCGGCGAAGCCGCGTTCTACGGTCCCAAGCTCGACTTCATGGTGCGCGACGCCATCGGCCGCAAGTGGCAGCTCGGCACCATTCAGGTCGACTACAACCTGCCCGAGCGGTTTGAGCTGGAGTACGTGGCCTCCGACAACTCGCGCCAGCGCCCCGTCATGATTCACCGCGCGCCGTTTGGTTCGTTGGAACGCTTCGTGGCCGTGCTCATCGAGCACTGCGCCGGCAACTTCCCGCTGTGGCTGGCCCCCGAACAGTTCGTGGTGCTGCCCATTTCGGAGAAGTACCACGACTACGCCCGCCAGGTGCAGGAGCAACTGCAGCAAGCCGACCTGCGCGGCACCGTCGATGAGCGGGATGAGCGGATCGGCCGCAAAATCCGCGACGCCGAGATGCAAAAAGTGCCCTACCTGCTGGTGGTGGGCGAGAAGGAAGCCGACAACGGCATCGTCTCGGTGCGCCGCCACGGCGAGGGCGACCTGGGCTCGATGCCCATTGATGCCTTCATCCGCAACTTCCAGGAGCAAGTGGAGGAAATTATGCGCGGCGGAACCGTAGCGGCCCATTAGCCGTTTAGCAACGTACAAAACAAGCTCAGCCCGCCGGAAACCGTGTTTTCGGCGGGCTGAATTTTGTGGTTCGGGAAAATTGCCGGATATTCGCCCGCTGAAATAGTTGGCTAGACCTGATTGTCAGGAGCTTTCGGCTGTTCGCCCAACCAAGTTTCACCTTAAACACCTCGTCTTATCAGAACCCCCAATCGCCGCCTCCCTCCGCGTCAGGTAGAGGAGCCGTTCAAAATCAACCATAAAATCACGGCCCGTGAAGTCCGCCTAGTAGGCGACAACGTGGAGCAGGGCATTTATCCGACGGACCAAGCCCGTCGCATGGCCGAGCAGCAAGGCCTTGATCTGGTGGAGATTTCGCCGACGGCAGTGCCGCCGGTGTGCCGCGTTATCGACTACTCGAAATTTAAGTACGAGCAGAAGAAGCGCACGCGCGAGATGAAGGCCAAGCAGACGAAGGTCATCGTGAAGGAAATCCGCTTCGGTCCCAACACCGACGACCACGACTACGCTTTCAAGCTTAAGCACGCGCAGGAATTCCTGAAGGAAGGCGCCAAAATCAAGGCCTACGTGCATTTCGTGGGTCGTTCCATCGTCTTCAAGGAGCGCGGTGAAATTCTGCTGCTCAAATTTGCTCAAGCCCTCGAAGATCTGGCCAAAGTAGAGCAGTTGCCCAAGCTCGAAGGCAAGCGCATGTTTCTGTACCTCGCGCCCAAAGTCGCTCCTTCGGCGGCTGCCAAGCCCAAGCCCGCCGCTCCCAAAGAGGGCGAGGCCAAGCCCAAAGCCGAGAAACAGCCCGCCAAAAACGAGGCTGCTGAGTAGACCCCTCCGCTGTTTCGGCAGCGCTAGCACAACTTTTCAGGCGAGCCGGCCCTAGGCAGCCGGCCGCCGTTGTTGTTTCATTTCTTACACCCTTTCAAAATGCCGAAAGTAAAAACCAAGTCCGGCGCCAAGAAGCGTTTCAAGCTGACCGGCACGGGCAAAGTAAAGCGCAAGCACGCGTTCAAGTCGCACATTCTGACCAAGAAGAGCACCAAGCGCAAGCGCCACCTCACGCACGCAACCCTCGTTAGCTCGGCCGACATGCCGCGCGTGAAGGACATGCTGCACATCTAGTCGGAGGGCTAAATGGTTAAAATGGCTGTCGTTCTGCGGCCACTATTCACCAGTTAGCCATTTGATCATTCACCCCATTTTTTAACCCGGCGTCCGGTCTGACGACAAGCCGCTCTTGAAAGGAGCCGGCACCGGCCGCCAAAAACACAGTAGGTTATGCCAAGAAGCGTCAATAACGTGGCCTCGCGCCACCGTCGCAAAAAGGTAATGCGTTTGGCCAAAGGGTACTTTGGTCGTCGCAAAAATGTCTGGACCGTTGCCAAAAACGCGGTTGAGAAAGGGTTGCTCTATGCTTACCGCGACCGTAAGGTTAAGAAGCGTGAGTTCCGTGCCCTCTGGATTCAGCGTATCAACGCCGGTGCCCGTCAGTACGGCCTGTCGTACTCGCAGTTTATGGGCGGTTTGAAGCGTGCCGGCATCGACCTGAACCGCAAGGTGCTGGCCGACCTGGCCCTGAACCACCCTGAGGCATTCAAAGGCATCATCGAGAAAGTGAAAGCGTAAGCTTCTGACGACTTGAAGACGAAACCGCCCGGTTGCTGCAAAGCGACCGGGCGGTTTTGCGTTTGTAACGGCTTGGCGCAGCTACACGGTCGTGGCCGAACCAGGCACCAACGTATGCTGGTGTTGCGCCTCGCGCAGCCAGCGCTGCGCTGCCGTTACATCATCGAACAAGTGCATTTCAAACCGGTCGCCCACACGGCGCAGCATTTCCTCGCCCGAAACCCGGCCGAACACCCCGGGCGAGAGCACGTGCGCGAAGCGGCGCAGTCCCAGCCGAAGCGCCTGCGGCATCCACTGCTGCTCAATCCAGTCGTTGGCTTGGTCCCAGGAGCCGACCACGCTGCGGTTGTCGTTGAGAATGTAATGGCAGCCGGTTTCGCGCATCACTTCCAGCACCTGCGTTGCGCCTAGTACCACGGTGTCGGAGGGAATTACCCCCAGCCAGTTGTTGTAGATCCACCCGTGGGCGGCGTCAAACTCGATGGTGAGGTACGTCTTACCGAATGTCGTTTTAAGTTCGTGCTTCATCACCGGTCACCGCGGCGAAACCCTGTGCCGCTGGTTCATCAGTGAAAGTAGAAAATTATGACGGTTATATATTCCGTTGATTAAATAACGTCCGCGAATTGGGTTGTAAAGCAGGGAGGTGGTTGCCGCTGGACCTGGGCGGTAAAAACAAAAAACGCCTTCCCGGAAAGGGAAGGCGTTTCACCGTAGCGGGGACGAGAGTTGAACTCGTGGCCTCAGGGTTATGAATCCTGTGCTCTAACCAACTGAGCTACCCCGCCGGATTTTGGTGCCGCAAAGGTAAGGCGAAGATTTAACGTCATGCAACCCTTGCTGGAAAAAAATCCCGTGTATCTTGCCGCTACCACCATTGCCGTTTTCCCCTTTTGCGGCAGTCGACTGCTTTTTTCGCTTGCTTATGCCTCTTTCTGCTACCCGCTCCAAACACCGGTTCGTGCACGAGTTTCCGGTCAACGCGTCCCCCAAGATTCTGTATCCCTACTTGGCTTCGGCCTCGGGCTTGCGCCAGTGGTTTTGCCAAGATGTGCTGACGATGGACCACCACACGTTCAACTTCGTGTGGGACAACCAGCCGCATTACGCCGAGCTAACGTCGCAACGCACCAACCGTTCGGTCCGCTTCGTATTTCTCGACCACAACCGCCGCCACATGCCCGATGCCAACTACCTCGACTTTACCATCGAGTCGTCGGAATTGACCCAGGAGTACTTTTTGCGCGTGGTCGACTATTCGGAAGAAACCGACGACCTGGAACTGCTGGATATGTGGGATAACCTGATGCAAAAGCTGCGCGAACTAGTGGGCGGCTAAGGCACGAAACGAGTACCCGAACCGTTACGGAAAAGGAGTGGACGCGGCCCTACAGCCGCCGCCACTCCTTTTTTGCTGCGCTGCCGCCGCTGTGGCCGTTACCTTTGCGGCCGCTTTGGGCGGCTGCCCATTTGCTCCCTGGTGCATGAAGAAATTAGATAAGCTGATCATGCGGGCGTTTGCGGGCCCGTTTCTGCTCACGTTTGCTGTTACGGAATTCGTATTCCTGACGCAAACGATGATGAAGTACATGGACGACCTCGTGGGGAAAGACCTCGGGGCCGGTGTGCTGGCCCAGTTGCTGGTGTTTTTCAGCGTGCTCATCGTGCCCATTTCATTGCCACTGGCCGTGTTGCTGTCGTCGCTGATGACGTATGGCAACTTGGGGGAACACCACGAACTGACGGCCATTAAAACCTCGGGCATTTCGCTCACGCGTATTCTGCGGCCGGTGATGCTGTTTAGTGTGCTGCTGGCTGGCTTTGCGTTTTGGTTCAACAACACCATCGTGCCCAAAGCCAACCTGAAGGCTTTTAGCTTGCTCTGGGACGTACGCCAACAAAAGCTGGCCCTTGACATTCGGGAAGGCGTGTTCTACAACGGCATTCCCGGCTACACCATCAAGGTCGACAAGAAGTTGGGCGAAAACGGCGACCGGCTGCACGGCGTGATGATTTACGACCACAGCGGCACCAGCGGCAACGCGGCCATGGTGGTTGCCGACTCGGGCCGCATGTACACGCGATTTGGCGGGCAGTACCTCGGTCTGGAATTGTTTCACGGCCGCAAATACGTGGAGCAGCCCAACGCCCGCGACCGGGCCGGGGCCGGCTTCGTGCAGCAGCGCTTCAACAAAACCAACATCACGTTTTCGCTGGCTTCGTTCAATCTGAGCGACACACCGGATGAGCTGTTCTCCGAAAACAAGATGATGAAGACCCTGCCCCAGCTGCACACCTTCGTCGATTCGGTGCACCGGCAGCTGGCCAAAGACCGGCAAGGCATGTTGCCTCAGCTCAACCCGTATTTTACCTACCTGCATTTCGACACCACCGGCCAGGCCCGCAGCGCGCGGGTGGCCCACCTGAAAGTGCCCGCCAAGCGCATGGGGGCGTTGTCGGCGCCGGTGGTGCAGGCCACCACCAGCCGGGTGCGCAACCTGCAGGCGTTTGCCAGCAGCTACGCCGAACGGCTGCGCAACCAAGCCCGCGAAGCCGCCAATTACCGTATTGAGGTGTACCGCAAATACACCCAGACGGCTGCCATCCTGGTGATGTTCTTGATTGGGGCGCCGCTGGGTTCCATTATCAAAAAAGGCGGTTTGGGTGTGCCGGTGCTGGTGTCCATCTTCTTTTTCATCGTGTTCTACGTCGTGTCCATCATCGGCGAGAAGTACGGGCGCGAGTTCGTAATGCCCGTGGGTTTCGGCATGTGGATGTCCAACGTCGTGTTGCTGCCGGCCGGCCTGTTTTTCCTCTACCAGGCCCGCCACGACTCCAGCCTCTTCGAGGTGGACTTCTGGCAGCGGCTCACCCGGCGCCTGCCCAAGTGGATGAGCCGCCGTGCCGAACCGGCGGCCGGTTAACCCCGCTCGACAACCCGCTTTCTACCGCCCTGCAATGATGCCCTCGTTGCGGGGCGGGCTTTTTTAGTGCAGGCTCCGCAAAATTCTCTTACCTTTGCGGCCACGGCGAGCTATGCGGTTCGTTGATTCCTTTCCACATTTTAATCCAAGACGGGGCTTTTCTCCCTATCTGCCGATGAAACTCTCTACCGAAGCCAAACAGGCTATCTTCGCTCAGCACGGCGTGGCCAAAACCGCCACCGATACCGGTTCGGCCGAATCGCAAATCGCGCTGTTCTCGCACCGCATCAATCACCTCACCGAGCACTTGAAGATCAACAAGAAAGACTTCTCGACTCGCCTGGGCCTGTTGAAGCTCGTTGGTAAGCGCCGTCGTCTGCTGAACTACCTGCAGCAGCGCGACATCACCCGCTACCGCGCCATTATCAAAGAGTTGGGCATCCGTAAGTAAGCCCAACGCACCGAAGTAGGGAGTCCGCCGGCCGGATTCCCTACTTTTTTTGCGCTGCCCGGTACCGAAACGGCCGGGCGCGTTGTTTTAACCCCGCCGACCGGCCGCCGCGCCCCTGATGCGCCCCAACTGCGGCCAACCCGCTGCCCCACGCTGTCCATCATCATCAAAGCTACCCCTGAAGGAATGCCTCCTTACAACGCTGTCACCAAATCCCTCGCCCTGCCCGACGGCCGGCAGATTTCCATCGAAACCGGCAAACTGGCCAAGTTTGCCGACGGCGCCGTCGTCGTTCGCCTCGGCGACGCGATGCTGCTCGCCACGGTGGTGTCGCAGCCCAGTCAGCGCGAGGGCGTTGATTTCCTGCCGCTGTCGGTTGATTACCAAGAAAAATTCGGTTCGGCCGGCAAGATTCCCGGCTCGTTCCAGCGCCGCGAAAGCCGCCTGTCGGACTACGAAATCCTGATTTGCCGCCTCGTCGACCGCATCCTGCGCCCGATGTTCCCCAAGGACTATCACTACGAGGTGCAGGTGATGATTTCGCTGATTTCGGCTGACAAAGAAGTGCAGCCCGACGCGCTGGCCGCCTTGGCGGCTTCGGCGGCGCTGTCGATTTCGGACATCCCGTTTGCCGGCCCGATTTCGGAAGTGCGCGTAGCCCGCATCGACGGCCAGTTTCAGATCAACCCCAAGACGGCCGACATTGCCCGCGCCGACATGGACATCATTGTGGGCGCCACGGCCGACTCGGTGGCCATGGTGGAAGGCGAGATGAACGAAGTGAGCGAGCAGGAAATGGTGGAAGCCATTCAGTTCGGCCACGAAGCCATCAAGCAGCAGGTGCAATTGCAGCTCGACCTCGCCGCTGAGGTAGAGAAAAGCAAAGTGAAGCGCGAATACCCCAAGTACGACGAGAACGAGGAGCTGAAAAAGCGCATCCACGAGGCCATCTACCAGGGTGCCTACGACGTGGCCAAGAGCGGCAACACCAGCAAAGCCGGCCGCAAGGAAGGCTTCTCGGCAGTGAAAAAGCAGTTCTTGGACCAGTTGCTGCTCGAGCAGCCGGAACTGGACATGAAAATGTTCTCGCGCTACTACTCGTCGGCCGAGAAAAAGGCCATCCGCGACATGATGATCAAGGAGCGCACGCGCTTGGACGGTCGTCAGCTGACGGAAATCCGCCCGATCTGGAGCGAAGTGAACTACCTGCCCGGTGCCCACGGCTCGGCCCTGTTCACCCGCGGCGAAACCCAGTCGTTGACCACCGTTACGCTTGGCACCAAGCTCGACGAGCAGATTGTGGACCAGGCGATGGTGAAAGGCTACAATAAGTTTTTACTGCACTACAACTTCCCGGCCTTCTCGACCGGCGAAGTGAAGCCCAACCGCGGCCCCGGCCGCCGCGAAATCGGCCACGGCAACCTGGCCATGCGCTCCTTGAAAAAGGTGCTGCCCGCCGAGGACGAAAACCCCTACACCATCCGCATCGTGTCGGACATTCTCGAGTCGAACGGCTCGTCGTCGATGGCCACCGTGTGTGCTGGTTCGATGGCTTTGATGGACTCGGGCATTCCGGTGCGCGCCGCCGTGTCGGGCATTGCCATGGGCTTGGTGCAGGACAAGGAAACCGGTGAGTACGCCGTTCTGAGCGACATTCTCGGCGACGAGGACCACCTCGGCGACATGGACTTCAAGGTAACCGGCACCGAGAAAGGCATCGTGGCTTGCCAGATGGACATCAAAATCCAGGGCCTGAGCAACGAAATCCTGACCAACGCCCTGTTGCAGGCCCGCGAAGGCCGCCTGCACATCCTGCGCGAAATGGCCAAGACCATCAGCGCTCCGGCGGCTGAACTGAAGCCCCACACCCCGCGTTCGACCAAAGTGCTGGTCGACAAGGAGTACATCGGCGCCATCATCGGCCCCGGCGGCAAAGTGGTGCAGCAGATCCAAAAGGATACCAACGCCACCATCACCATCGAGGAGAAGGACGAGAAGGGCCACGTGTACATCTACGCCTCCAACGCCGACGACATGGCCGCTGCGGTATCGCGCATCCGCGGTATTGCCGCCACGCCGGAGCCGGGCGAAACCTACACCGGTACCGTCCGCTCGATTCAGGCTTACGGCGCGTTTGTGGAGTTCATGCCGGGCAAAGACGGCCTGCTGCACATCTCCGAAGTGAGCTACGACCGTCTGCCCACGCTGGAAGGCGTGCTCACGGTGGGCCAGGAAGTGCAGGTGCAACTGGTGGAAGTCGACAAGAAAACGGGCAAGTTCCGGTTGTCGATGAAGAGCCTGCTGCCGAAGCCCGAGGGCTACGTAGAGCCGTCGGAGCGCCCCGACCGTGGCCCGCGCCCCGAGCGTGGCGACCGTCCGGATCGGGGCCCGCGTCCCGACCGCGGTCCGCGCCCCGATCGGGGTCCGCGGCCGGAGCGTACCGAGTCCGCCAACAACGACTCCCAGAACCAGTAAGCTGCTGAAGCCGAACTTTCGGTCAGGAGTGGGCGTTAGCCCCTTCTGACCGAGCTTCGGCCGGTTTTCGCTCCGAAATTCAACCTGCACCTTTCTACCCGCTTCCGCGCCCGTCACAATGAGACAGTTAAAAATCAGCAAGCAGATTACCAACCGCGAAAGTCAGTCGCTGGACAAGTACCTCCAGGAGATTGGCAAGGTGGATCTGCTCACCCCCGACGAGGAGGTAACGCTGGCCCAGCGCATCAAGGAAGGCGACCAGCAGGCGCTGGAAAAGCTCACCAAGGCCAACCTTCGCTTTGTGGTGTCGGTGGCCAAGCAATACCAGAACCAAGGCTTGTCGCTGGGCGACCTGATCAACGAGGGCAACCTCGGCCTGATTAAAGCCGCCAAGCGCTTTGACGAAACCCGGGGTTTCAAATTTATTTCCTACGCCGTATGGTGGATTCGCCAGTCCATCCTGCAGGCCCTGGCCGAGCAGTCGCGCATCGTGCGTCTGCCCCTGAACCGCGTTGGCTCGCTGAACAAGATCAGCAAGTCGTTTTCGGAGCTGGAGCAGAAATTTGAGCGGGAGCCCTCGCCCGAAGAAATTGCCGAAGTGCTCGAACTGACCACCTCAGAAGTGGTGGACACGCTCAAGATTTCGGGCCGCCACGTATCGGTGGACGCGCCGTTTGTGCAGGGCGAAGAAAACCGCCTGCTCGACGTGCTCGAAAACGAAGACGAGGAAACGCCCGACAGCGGCCTGATGACCGACTCGCTCCGCAAGGAAGTGCAGCGTGCCCTGAGCACGCTCACCAAGCGCGAAGCCGACGTCATTACGCTCTACTTCGGTCTGAACGGCGAACATTCCCTGACCCTCGAAGAAATCGGGGAGAAGTTCAACCTCACCCGCGAGCGGGTGCGTCAGATCAAGGAAAAAGCCATCCGCCGCCTGCGCCATACCTCGCGCAGCAAGGCGCTGAAGCCTTACCTGGGCTAAGCTCCACGGCTACTTTATCGTCACTGAAAACCCTGGCCCTACGGTCGGGGTTTTTTGTACCGCGGAGTGCTACTTCGCATTCCGCTTTACGCGTCGAACGTAGTTGTTCGGCGATGCGCGAACTGCAAGCTCGCGCTGCTACTTTTGCCGCACTCTTTCCGAATCTTTCCCTTCAATGGAAAACGCTACTGAGCACGTCAAGTGCCTGATTATTGGCTCGGGGCCGGCCGGTTACACGGCTGCCATCTACGCCGCCCGCGCCAACATGCAACCCGTGATGTACCAGGGCCTGCAGCCCGGCGGGCAGCTCACCATCACCAACGACGTGGAGAACTTCCCCGGCTACCCGAAAGGCGTGATGGGCCCCGAAATGATGGAGGACCTGAAAGCCCAGGCCGAACGCTTCGGCACCGATATTCGCTACGGTCTGGCTACGAGCGTCGATTTTTCGGGTCATCCGCACCGGGTGACCATCGATGAGAAAACTACCCTAAAAGCCGACGCCGTAATTATTGCCACCGGCGCTTCAGCCAAGTGGCTGGGTATCGAGTCCGAGGCCCGGCTGAACGGTTCGGGCGTGTCGGCCTGCGCCGTGTGCGACGGATTCTTCTACCGCGGCAAGGACGTGGCCATTGTGGGCGCCGGCGACACAGCGGCCGAAGAAGCTACCTACCTCTCGAACCTCTGCAACAAGGTGTACATGCTGGTGCGAAAAGGGGAGATGCGCGCCTCTAAGATCATGCAGAAGCGCGTGCTCGATAACCCCAAGATTGAGGTGCTCTTCAACACCCAGACCGATGAAATACTGGGCCAGCACGCCGTGGAAGGGGTGCGCGTGAAAAACATTTTGACCCACGAAACGCGCGAAATTGCCATCGAGGGTTTCTTCGTTGCCATCGGCCACGAGCCCAATTCGGCCATTTTCCGCGACTACCTGCACCACGACGAGCAGGGCTACTTGAAAACCCTGCCCGGCACGAGCAAAACCAACGTTGACGGCGTGTTTGCCTGCGGCGACGTGCAAGACTTTGTGTACCGCCAGGCCGTGACGGCCGCCGGCACCGGCTGTATGGCCGCGCTCGACGCCGAGCGCTACCTGGCCGCGCTGGGCGTCCACTAGCCCGGCTTTGCCGCAGCGTGCGTTGCGGCTTTCCACGCATACTAAACGGCCACCCCCGGCCGTTGTCCGGGCCGACCTGCCACGCGCAGGTCGGCCCGTTTGCTGAATGCTTCCGTACTTTGCACCCCCAAGTGCCGGGCCGCCACGCCCAGCACCTGGGCCAAGTCCGTTTCCACCCCCACGTGCCCTTGTCCCATACGTTCAAATTCTGGCTCCTGACGCTGCTGGCGTTGCTGCTCTGGCTGGCCCCCGACCAGGGGCTGGCGCAGCGGCGCAAGTCTACGCCCAAGGCGAAAGCCGGTACGCCCAAAGACTTTTTCCGCATCAAAGCGCCCAAGATTCGCTACGTGCGGCCCGATACCACGGTGCTCATCGAAACCGAAGAGCTGCCCGACGACAACTCAGAAGCAGCCAAATCGGTGTTCCAGCCGGCCAAGCCGCTCAGCATTGTGAGCGAAGACACCAGCACCCTGAACCTGGGCGAGCAAAGCATCGTCGAGATGTCGGAAGAGGTGCTCATTGATTCGTCGTGGATCAAAGTGGCCGGTTACTACTCCATCTGGGATACCCGCTCGGTGAACCCCTACCGCATGGACGGCCGCCGCTTGCGCGACACCCTCACGCTGCACCTGACCGACCCGCCCCGGGAGCGGTACGCCCGCATGCCCATGGCCGAAACCCCGCTGACCTCGGACTTCGGTTTCCGCGGCTACCGCTGGCACTACGGCGTGGATATTGACCTAGAAACCGGCGACTCGGTGAAAGCGGCTTTCGATGGCGTGGTGCGCGTGGCCAACTGGGACGGCGGCGGCTACGGTTACTACCTCGTCATTCGGCACTACAACGGCCTGGAGACGCTCTACGGCCACTTGAGCAAGCAGCTGGTGAAGCCCGGTACCTTCGTGAAGGCCGGACAGCTGATTGCCAAAGGTGGCAGCACCGGCCGCAGCACCGGCTCGCACCTGCACTACGAGGTGCGCTACGAGGGCAACCCCATCGACCCCGAGCAGGTGTACGACTTTCCCGAGCACCAGCTGCGCGGCGAAAACCTCCAGATTACGGCCGCGCTGTTTAATTACGCCGGCCAGGCCGCCCGCTTAAAAGCGGCAGCCCGCGCCCGCGCTGCGGCGCAGCACAAGCCCACGGCCGCCCGCCGCGTGGTGTCGCACCGCATCCGGTCGGGCGACACGCTCTCGGAAATTGCCGACAAATACGGCGTGTCGCAGGCTCAGATTCGGCGCCTCAACGGTATAACGGGCAAGACCACCCTGCGCCCCGGTCGTACGCTCCGCATCAAATAATACTGGCTGGATTGCTAAATGGTCAAATGGCTGGTCGTTCAACGATTCGTTAGGACAATCAGCCATTTGGCCATTTGACCATTTAACAATTCAAGAATGATGAAACTCGACATCCTGGCCCTGGCTTCGCATCCCGACGACGCCGAAATGTCCTGCGTGGGCGCCATGCTGGCGGCTGCCGCCTTGGGCAAGAAAATCGGTATCGTAGATCTCACGCGGGGCGAGTTGGGCACGCGCGGCACCCCCGCTACCCGCGCCGAGGAAGCCGCTGCCGCCTCGCAGATTCTGGGGCTGCACGCCCGCGAAAACATGGGTTTGCCCGACGGCTTTTTCCAGAACGTGCGCGAGCATCAGCTACCCATCATTGCCGCCATCCGCCGCTACCAGCCCGAAGTGGTGCTGTGCAACGCCATTCACGACCGGCACCCCGACCACGGCCGCGGCGCCCAGCTGCAATCCGACGCCTGCTTTCTGGCTGGCCTGAAGATGATTGAGACGCTGGGCGACGACGGCCAGCCGCAGGCCGCGTGGCGCCCCAAGCACGTGTACCACTACATCCAGGACCGCCAGATCAAACCTGACTTTGTGGTGGATATTTCGGCGCACTGGGAGACCAAGCGCGCCTCCATTGCCGCCTACAAGTCGCAGTTCAACGTGGTGGAAGAAGGCGAGGAGCAGACCTACATTTCGGGGGCCGTGTTCTGGCAGTTCCTCGAAGCCCGCGCCCGCGAAATGGGCCACATCATCGGCGCTGAGTTCGGCGAAGGATTTACCGTGGAGCGGCCGATAGGAGTGCGTGACGTGACGACGTTGCTATAATTAACTATTACAAGAATACTTCAACTAAGTAAATAATCTGCTATGAAAATTATATTTAATAGGTGTTTTGTGAGAGTAGATATATCAATAAATATATGGGTGAATGACTTTCTTAATTCGCTTGAGGACTGTATAAACGCGAATAATTTAGAAAAGGTGTCTTGTGAAGTTCGTGCCGGTTTAATATTTATCTCTGCGGAAGAATCAAAAAAAGAGATGTTTGAACCGCGACGGAATAGGTATTTACTACATAAGACTAGTGAAAGCGAAGATGGAGGTGTTGAACTGAAGGAAGTATTGGAATATGAATTCCAAATCAATACGGATCAGTTGAGTGGATTGAAAACTGGTGGAGAAAGAGAATCCTTTTTAGCAAATATAATTGCCTCTTCATTCAAAATAGTTCAGCCATTTGCCAAGAAGAAAGGTTCGCTAATCAATTTTGATTCATTAGCAGCGTTAGTAAGGCTGTTTGTTAAAAGCAACAAAGAATAATTTCCACTACCCATAAAACGAAGCACCCCGAACATTCTAATCGGGGTGCTTCGTTTTATGGGTAGTGGAAATTTAGGCTAACCGATTCTTCTTCCAATTAGAAGCCTGCACTGTCGTTCCGCTGTGAGTCGCGCCATTCTCTAAAACCGCAGCACCTTTCTGCTCCGTCAGGAGCTTGGCGGCGAAAACGGCGGCCAACTGCTCCAGCTCCGCGTTCGGGGCGTTGTTGGCCAGCACGCTGGGCTGGAAGTGGTCCTTGATGAAGTTCGTGTCGAAGTCGCCGGAGACGAAAGCGGGGTGCCGGAGCACGAAGCGGCCAAAGGGCAGCGTGGTTTCGATGCCGGTAATCTGGTACTCGTCGATGGCGCGCAGCATCCGCTCGATGGCCTCGGTACGGTCTTTCCCGTAGGTGACCAGCTTAGCAATCATCGGGTCGTAGTAAATCGGAATGTCCATGCCCTGCTCAAACCCGTCGTCGACGCGCACGCCGGGGCCCTGGGGGCGCACGTACACCGCCAGGTTGCCAATGTCGGGTAGGAAGTTGTTCTGCGGGTCTTCGGCGTACACACGCAGCTCCACGGCGTGGCCGGTAATCGTTAGGTCTTCCTGCCGGAAGCTCAGCGGCAGACCCTGTGCCACCTTAATCTGCTCCTTCACCAGATCGAGCCCGGTGATGCACTCCGTCACGGGGTGCTCCACCTGCAGGCGGGTGTTCATTTCGAGGAAGTAGAAGTTGCGCTGGTCGTCGAGCAGGAATTCCACGGTGCCGGCGCCGGTGTAGTTGCAGGCGCGGGCCACGTCCACGGCGCAGCGGCCCATTTCGGCGCGCAGTTCGGGCGTGAGCACCGACGAGGGTGCCTCTTCAATCACCTTCTGGTGGCGGCGCTGAATGGAGCATTCCCGCTCAAACAAGTGCACGATGTTGCCGTGCTCGTCGCCCAATACCTGAATTTCGATGTGGCGTGGGCCGGTCACGAACTTCTCGATGAACACCGCGCCGTCGCCAAACGCCGACACGGCCTCGTTGATGGCCAGCTGCATCTGCTCCTCAAACTCCGCCGCCGCGTGCACCAGGCGCATGCCCTTGCCGCCGCCGCCGGCCGAAGCCTTAATCAGGATAGGAAAACCCACCGTTTCGGCAATACGCTTGGCTTCTTCCACGTCGGAAATGGCCTCGGCAGTGCCCGGCACCAGCGGAATGTTGTACGCCTGCACGGCCTGCTTGGCCGAGAGCTTGTCGCCCATGATGTTCATGGCCTCGGGCGAGGGGCCGACGAAGATGATGCCCGCTTCCTTCACCATGCGGGCGAATTCGGCGTTTTCGGAGAGGAAGCCGTAGCCGGGGTGAATGGCGTCGACGCCCAGCTGTTTACACACTTCGATGATTTTGTCGCCGCGCAGGTAGCTGTCTTTGGACGCGGGCGGGCCCACGCACACGGCTTCGTCGGCGTAGCGCACGTGCAGGGCGTTGCGGTCGGCTTCGGAGTAGATGGCCACGGTCTGGAGGCCCATTTCGCGGGCCGAGCGCAACACGCGCAGGGCAATTTCGCCGCGGTTGGCGACGAGCAGCTTGGTGATTTTCTTCATGCCGAAGGGGCGGAGGGGAAGGGCAAAGGTTTGGAAGGCCGAAGGTAGGACGTAGCGCGAACTTTGGCTACGCCGGCCCTCGGTGGTAGTTCGCGCTGCTATTCGGCGTGCCGACTACGGTCGAACTTAACTGCGCCGGGCTGAGCGTCGTTTCGTAACTTGCGCCGCGTTCGGCCGTGCCCCAACGGGCGCCAGGGCCGCGTTTTTTCAGTAACCCCACCCAAAAGCATTCCCGCGTGGATATTTTTGAGAGAATTGCCGCCAACCGCGGCCCGCTCGGCAGCCACTCGCACTACGCCCACGGCTACTTCACGTTTCCCAAGCTCGAAGGCGAAGTCAATCCCCGGATGATTTTCCGCGGCAAGGAAGTCCTGACCTGGAGCCTCAACAACTACCTCGGCCTGGCCAACCACCCCGAGGTACGCAAAGTCGACGCCGAAGCGGCCGCCGAGTTCGGCATGGCCGTGCCCATGGGGGCCCGCATCATGAGCGGCAACTCCAACTACCACGAGAAGCTGGAAGCCGACCTGGCCGACTTCATCAAGAAGCCCGACGTGCTGCTGCTCAACTTCGGCTACCAGGGCGTGGTGTCCATCATCGACGCGCTGGTGTCGCGCCACGACGTGATTGTGTACGACGCCGAGTCGCATGCCTGCATCATCGACGGCGTGCGCCTGCACCAGGGCAAGCGCTTCGTGTACCCGCACAACGACATGGCCAGCCTTGAGAAGCAACTCGAGCGCGCCAAGCGCATGACCGACGAGACGGGCGGCGGCATTCTGGTCATCACCGAGGGCGTATTTGGCATGTCGGGCAACCTCGGCAAGCTGCGCGAGGTGGTGGCCTTGAAGGAGAAATTCGAGTTCCGCCTGTTCGTCGACGACGCGCACGGCTTCGGCACGATGGGTGAAACCGGGGCCGGTACGGGCGAATTTCTGGGCGTGCAGGACGGCATCGACATTTATTTTTCGACGTTCGCCAAGTCGATGGCCAGCATCGGTGCCTTCGTGGGCGGGCCCGAATCGGTAATTGAATATTTGCGCTACAACATGCGCAGCCAGATTTTCGCCAAATCCCTGCCTATGCCCCTTACGGTGGGCGCAATCAAGCGTTTGGAGCTGCTGCGCACCCAGCCGGAATTGAAAGAAAACCTCTGGACGGTGGTGCGCGCCCTGCAAAGCGGCCTGCGCGAAAAAGGCTTCAACATCGGTACCACCGAGTCGCCGGTTACGCCGGTGCTGCTCAACGGCCAAATTCCCGATGCAACGCAGCTAACCTTCGATTTGAGAGAGAATTACGGCATTTTCTGCTCCATCGTGGTATATCCGGTGGTGCCGAAAGACGTGATTATGCTACGCCTGATTCCCACGGCCTCGCACACGCTGGAGGACGTAAAGCAGACCATTGCGGCCTTCGAGGCCGTAGCGGCCAAACTCGACAAAGGCCTGTACTCGAAACAGCCTGCAACGGCCTAGAACGGCTTTTTGCTAATAAGCTAAACCGCCCGCTGCCTCGTGTAGCGGGCGGTTTGTTTTTGCACTAAGCCAAGAGAAATGGCGAAGGCCAAAAATCTGAAAACGCAGATTTTAGGTAGTGAAATGGCCCCATACGCGCTGTATAGGCCGATTAAAAAAAAAGAGAAAAATTAGCTTGTATTTGAAATGCCCGTATATTAGACCCGGTCAAATACTTGTTCCACACCACAAACCCTCCTCCTTTTCTCATGGCTAATAACTTTGGCTCCCTGCGTGACCTCGTGATGTCCCTGGAAGGTGACTTCGAGAAATTCTACGACAAGAGCAACTCGGCTGCCGGCACGCGTGTGCGCAAAGGCATGCAGGAACTGAAGAACATGGCCCAGGCCATCCGTTCGGAAGTTCAGAACACCAAGAACAGCGCTGCTGGCGCTGGTGCTGCCGGTGGTGCTAAGGCTGGCGCTGCCAAGCCTGCCGCTGCTAAGAAAGCCGCTCCGGCTGCTGCCAAGAAAGCCGCTCCGGCTGCTAAGAAGAAGTAATGCGGCGCGGCCGACAGGTCGCACTACACTACCCAACAAAAAGGGCGCCCGACATGTCGGGCGCCCTTTTTGTTTGTGGCGGTTTGGAACTTAGGTCAGTTTGATGAGGAAGTAGTTTTTCTTGCCTTTCTGAGCCACCACGTAGCGTTCCTGCACCAAGGGCAGTTCGGCTACCGGTTGGGCGGGCGCGTCGGCGCGCTGGCGGTTGAGGCTCACGCCGCCGGCCTGCATCATCTTGCGGGCTTCGCCTTTGGAAGGGAAAATCTGGAAGCCGGTAGCCTCGCTCAGCAGATCGAGCACGGAGAGGCCGGTGGCTTGCTCGCGCGGTACCTCCAGGCGCGGCACGCCGGCGAATACGTCGAGCAGGGTGGCCTCGTCGAGGCTGGCCAGGTCGCCGCCGCCGAAGAGCACTTCGGAGGCAGATAAGGCCGCTTCGTAGGCTTCGGCGGAGTGCACGCGGGTGGTTACGTCCTGGGCCAGGGCTTTCTGCAGGATGCGCTTGTGCGGGGCCTGGGCGTGCTCGGCTTCGAGGGCCGTTATTTCGGCTTCCGTCAGCAGCGTAAACACGCGAATCAGGCGCGGGGCGTCGGCATCGGCGGCGTTCAGGAAGAACTGGTAGAACTGGTAGGGCGAGGTCATCGTGGCATCGAGCCACACGGTGCCGGTTTCGCTCTTGCCGTACTTGGTGCCGTCGGATTTGGTGATGAGCTGGCCGGTGAGGGCGTAGGCTTTGCCCTGGCCGCTGCCTGCCTCGCCTTCGCCACCGTGCGCGCTCATGCGCCGGATCAGCTCGGTGCCGGTGGTGATGTTGCCCCACTGGTCGGAGGCGCCCATTTGCAGGGTGCAGCCCAAGGTGCGGTGCAGGTGCACGTAGTCGTAGCCCTGCAGCAGCTGGTAACTGAACTCGGTGTAGCTGATGCCCTCGGCGCCCCCGGAATCAGCACTGGCGTCGTTGCCGCCGATGCGGCGCTTCACCGAATCCTTGGCCATCATGTAGTTTACGGTGAGGTGCTTGCCCACCTCGCGCAGAAACTGCAGAAAGCCGAATTCCTTGAACCAGTCGTAGTTGTTGACCACCATTGCGCCGGTGGGGCCTTCCGAAAAGTCCAGGAACTTCTCCAGCTGCGCCTTGATGCCGTTCTGGTTGCGGCGCAGGGTTTCCTCGTCCAGCAAATTGCGCTCGGCCGACTTGCCCGACGGGTCGCCAATCATGCCGGTGGCGCCGCCTACGAGGGCTACCGGGCGGTGGCCGGCGCGCTGCAGGTGCACCAGCAGCATGATGGTGGCCAGGTTGCCGATGTGCAGCGAGGCGGCCGTGGGGTCGAAGCCGATGTAGCCGGTGATGGGGGCATTATGGCGCAGGTGCTCGTCGGTGCCGGGCATCATGTCGTGAAACATGCCGCGCCAGCGCAGTTCTTCAATCAGGTCCATTCAGTTGCGGGTTGTCGGTTGCCGGCTGCCGGTTTGCGGAAGATGCAAAACCGGCAAACCGGGGGCGCAAAGGTAAGGGCAGGGCGGTACCTTTGCACGGAAGTTGCACGGGGCGCTACCTGCGGTTAGACGTCCTGGCAACTGACAACCCGCAACTCGCAACTGACTCATGCCCGCACTTTCGGCCGACCAACTCATGCAGCAGCTGCAGAAGCGGCAGTTTGCGCCGGTATATTTTCTGCAAGGGGAGGAGCCCTACTATATTGACCTGGCCTCCGACTTCATCGAGAAAAACGTGCTCAGCGAAGCCGACAAGGGCTTCAACCAGGTGGTGCTCTACGGCAAGGACACCGACGTGGCCACGGTGCTGGGCCAGGCCCGCCGCTTTCCCATGATGGCCGAGCGCACCGTCGTCATCGTGAAGGAAGCCCAGAACTTGCCGGGCCTCGACACCGACAACGCGGCCACCCTGCTGGAGGCGTACCTGAAAAACCCGCTCCCGAGCACGGTGCTGGTGTTCGGCTACAAGCACAAAACCCTCGACGGCCGCAAGAAGCTGGGCAAGCTGATGACCGAGCACGCCGTGCTGCTGACTTCCGACAAGCTGCGCGACTACCAGGTGCCGCAGTGGCTGCAGGCCACCATGAAGCAGCGCCAGCGCCCCATTCACGACGAGGCCGTGCAGCTGCTGAGCGAGTACATCGGCGCCGACTTGGGGCGGCTGCTGGGCGAAATCCAGAAGATCGAGCTAAACCTGAAGCCGGGCGAGCCGATTGACGCGGCCACGGTGCAGCGGCTGGTGGGCATCAGCAAAGACTACAACATCTTCGAGCTGCAGAAAGCCCTCGTCACGCGCGACATTCTCAAGGCCAACCGCATCGTGCAGCACTTCGCGGCCAACCCCAAGGACAACCCGCTCATCCCGAACCTGACGCTGCTCTTCAACTTTTTCCTGCGGCTGCTGCAGCTACACACGCTGCCCAACCCCACGGCCGCCGACTGGAAGCGGCTTGGTATTGCCCACGCCTTCGCCCAGAAAGAGTACCAGCAGGCCCAGCGCGTGTTCAATTACCAGCGCACCCGCGACATCATCCGCCTCATCCGCCGCGCCGACTTGCAGAGCAAGGGCGTCGACAGCGGCTCGATGGAAGATGGCGAGATCCTGCAGGAACTGGTGTTCATGATTCTGCACCCGCAGGTGCCGGTGGCGGCGGTGCTGGGGTAGCCCGTCTTAGCGCTAAAGCCTTTGCCGCGAAGAACCAAAAGAAATTTTTCTGCGTTACAAGGAAAAATTTCCTAAGTTTCGGCAGCTTTCCTCAGTAACCATGGCCACCACCAGCATCAAACCCAAAACCGACCCGACGGCGCTGCCCATTGCGCTGCGTAAGAAGTGGGCGGCCTGGGGCCGCACCGGCAAAGATTCCTTTGCCCTGGTGCTGGAAGCCCGCAAAGGGGTGCCCGCCGCCACGGCCTTCGAAGTAGCCCAAGCCTATCAGCTACAGCCCAACGAGCTGGAGGCCATCTACGAGCTGTCGACCAAGACGCTGCGCAGCTACTCGCAGGAAAACAAGCCGCTGAGCGCCGCCAGCAGCGAAAAGACGCTCAAGATCATTGCCCTCTACAACCTGGGCGTGGAGGTGTTCGGCGAGGCGGCGGCGTTTCTGCGCTGGCTCGACAAGCCCGCCCACGGCCTCGACCAGGAGGTGCCCCTGCGCCTGCTCGAAACCTCCGGCGGCATCGACTTGGTGGCCGAGGAGTTGCAGCGCATTGCCTACGGCGACTTGTCTTAGCCTCGGCCGATGCTGGTGTACCGCATTTGCCTGGCTAAGTACGCCGACGGCCTGTTTGCCTCGGGCTACCGGGCGCGCTGGAATTTCAAGGACCAGTTCGTCATCTACTGCGCCAGTAGCCGCGCCCTGGCCTGCCTCGAAAACGTGGTGCACCGCAGCGGGGAGGGGCTCAACGACCAGTTCCGGGTGCTCGTCATCGACGTGCCCGACGACTTGCTGGTGGAAGAAATACCGCTGGCGCAATTGCCGCCCGACTGGACCAAAGCCAGCCGCTATGGCCTGTGCCAGCCCTTGGGCAGCGCGTGGTACGAGGCCCGCCGCTCGGCCGTGCTGCGCGTGCCCTCGTCCATTGTGCCCCAGGAAAGCAACTTCCTGCTGCACAGTCGCCACCCCGATTTCGGCCGCATCCGCATTGTGACGCAGGAACCGTTCAGCTTCGACGCCCGCATCAAAGCCTCCGACGCCGGGGCCGCGTAGCGCGTTTTGCCTCAGCCCCACGAAAAAGCCCTTCAGGCCGCTGGGCGACGTGAAGTAAAACAGTACAAATGAAAATTGAATTCACAGAACTGAATTATAACATGAAGCATGTTGCAGCATTTAAATGGATGGCATTGTTTTTTGTGATAGTTACTTTTTCCTCATGTAGCAATAAGTCAGAACGTGATGCTGTTGTCAAGGTTGCGAATGAATTTGGTGGGAGTGTTACTGGAACCATTGGCTATGTAAAGACTACAGAAAAGTTCAAAAAAAGTGGTAAGTATTTTCAGTTATTGGTAGAGGATTTGGATGCAAGCTTTTTTAATTATTATTCGGATCTTCGTGTTCCAGCGTCAAAATCAGCATTCATCTTTTTTGACAATATCAAAAAAGATGAATTCAACTATGATTTCATCCGAGTGATTTATAGGTATTCATTGAGGGAAGAAATATATGAATACTCAGTTAACGATCTGTTGTTTTTTAAGAACAATGAATCTGTTGTTGGTAAAATGGTTAAAGCAATGTGTAATGGTAATTGTATGATAGTGAGTAAATACTTTGATAAAAATGTTTTTAATCAATATGCTGTAAATAGAATATGCGACAGTTTGAGGGTATTTGATAATGCTGTAAAAGGGAATAGATTGATTGTTGATATAAAGGGATTTGATGTTGTTAGCGCGAAGCCTCACGCCATTAAAGTATTTACAGTAGTAAAGGCAGCTAAGCTTTCAAAGGCAATTTCAGTTATAATCGAGCCTGATAATGGAAGTCGCTTTATAGCAGGGCTCTATATATCGAATACGTTTGTAAAAAAGTGATTGTACTGCTTGGAAGGGGGTTTTCCGTTGCAAGTATGTTGCTTTAGTTGGACTGAAACCAGTGATACATATACTAGAGCGGGTTACAGATCTGGCCGCGCCACCTGTCCGGTGGGAAGTACTCAATTAATACGGAACACTTGTGGCACAGCCGCTCGGGCGTATGAGTCAATTGGCGCAGTCCAGTGCCAGCGCGGGCACTGCCGCCTGCTGCCAAGTATGGACAACTACCCAATTCAGGCCAACCAGCGCGTTCCCGTTATACCTCAATTGCTCCATTCCGCGTTGAAAGCAGGCAAAACCCCGCAACCCGCGGGCATTTTTCCCTACTTTTGACCAACACCGGGCCGCCGGGGCCCTTCCTCCCGCAACGCTCCGCCCATGAAGCTTCTCTCTCGCTTGGCGCTGGCTGCCTCGCTCAGCGCCGCGACGCCGCTGGCCCTGCAGGCCCAGCACACCCAGAAATTCACCAACGACGAACGCCCGTTCCTCGAAGGCCTCGAACTCTTCGACCGTGGCCAATATGGCGCCGCCCAAACCGCGTTTCAGCAGTACCTGGAAACCACGCAGCGCCGCACCGGCGAGCTGCGCGACCGGACCGTGGACGCCGAGTACTACTACGCCGTCAGCGGCCTGTACCTGTTCCATCCCGACGCGGAAAGCCGCATCTTGGCCTTCGCCGAAAACAACCCGGCCCACCCCAAAGCCGCCTCGGCCTTCTTCGAGCTGGGCAAAACCTACTTCGACAAAAAGGACTACAAGCGCGCCGCCGAGTACCTGCAGCGCGTGGCCCCCGACAACCTCGGCAACGAGCAGCGGGCCGAGTCGGAATTTAAGCTCGCCTACAGCTACTTCGCCCAGAAGGAGTTCGACAAGGCCAAGCTGATATTCGACCGCAACAAGCAGGGCAGCCACCAGTACCGCTACGCCAGCAGCTACTACGCGGGCTACCTCGCCTTCAAGGCCGGCAACTACGCCGCCGCCCGCCAGGACCTGGCCACGGCCGAGCAGAACGACGCCTACCGCCCGGTGGTGCCGGCCATCATGAGCCAGATCTACTACAAAGAGGGCAACCTCGACGGGCTCATCGACTACGGCACCAAGGCGCTGGCCCAGAACCCGCCGCCCCAGGGCGCCGACGAGATTCAGCTGCTGGTGGGCGACGCCTTTTACCAGAAGCAGGACTACGCCCGCGCCGCCGAGTACTTCGACAAATACGCCGCCGGCCGCAAGAAAATCGAGCCGATGGTGCAGTACAAAATTGGCTACGCCAACTTCAAGCAGGGCGACTTCAAGGGCGCCATCGGCAGCCTGAAGGGCGTGGCGGCGCAGCGCGACTCGCTGGGGCAGAACGCGGCCTACCACCTCGGGCTGAGCTACATTCAGAACAACTCCAAGCAGCTGGCCCTAACGGCCTTCGACGCCGCCCGCCGGGCCTCGTTCGACAAGCAGGTGGCCGAAAACGCGCAGCTAAAGTACGCGCAGGTGAGCTACGAGCTGGGCAACACCCCGGACGCTATTGATGCGCTGGAGGAGTTCGGCAAGAAGTACCCGCGCTCAAAGAACCGCGCCATTGCCGACGACCTGCTCTCCGACGCCTACCTGGGCAGCAACGACTACGCCCGCGCCCTGCGCTACCTCGAAGGCCTCGACGAGCGCACGCCCAAGCTGAACGCCACCTACCAGCGCGTGGCCTACTACCAGGCCGCCACGCTCTACAACAACGGCAAGTACGGCGAGGCCCTGCCGCTGGTGGAGAAATCCTTGCGGGTGCAGCAGGACGACGCCCTGCGCGCCGCCGCCCAGGTGCTGCAAGGCGAAATCTACTCGGTGGGGTTGCAGTACGAGCCGGCCATCAAGGCCTACAACGCGGCCCTGAGCACGGCCCGCGACGGCGCCGCCGCCCAAACCGACTTCGACCAAAAGGCCCGCTACGGCCTCGGCTACGCCTACTACAACAACAAGCAGTACGCCCAGGCGCGGCCGTATTTCCAGGCTTTCCTCAACGACAAGGAAGCCAAGCCGGCCTCCGACCCGAACTACTACGACGTGACGCTGCGCCTGGCCGATACCTACTACGTGGCCAAAAGCTACGCCCAGGCCATCGAGCTGTACGACAAAGTCATTCAGGCCAACGCGCCCGACAAGGACTTTGCCTACTACCAGAAAAGCCTTGCCCTGAGCTTGATGGGCCGCAAAGACGACGCAGCCAAGACGCTGCAGACGCTGCTGCGCACCTCGCCCAACTCGCGCTACGCCGACGACGCGGTGTACCAGCAGGCCCAGCTCGACTACGAAGGCGGCAACTACCAGCCCGCCATCGAAGGCTTCACGCGCCTGATTCAGAACCGGCCGAACTCGCCGCTGTTGCCGCAGGCCCTGCTCAAGCGCGGCGTGGCCTACCAGAACCTGCAGCAGCACGAGAAAGCCGTGACGGACTTCAAACAGGTGCTGGCGCAGTTTCCGCGCACCAAATCGGCTTCCAGCGCCATTTTGAGCTTGCAGGAAAGCCTCACGGCCCTCGGCCGCACGGAGGATTTCGACCAGGAGCTGGCCACCTACAAGCAGGTAAACCCCAACGACAAGGCGGTGGAATCGGTGGAGTTTGAAGCGGCCAAGTCGCTCTACACCGCCGAGAAGTACGCCCTGGCCATTCCGCGCCTCGAAGCCTACCTGAAGCAGTACAACGCCAACGCCCTGGCCGCCGACGCCCGCTTTTTCCTGGCCGACTCGTACCTGAAAACCGGCAAGAAAGCCGAGGCCCTGCCGCGCCTGAAAGCCGTGGTGGAAGAAGGCAAGAGCGAGTACGTGCTACGGGCCGTGGGCCGCGTGGCCGAGCTGGAGTTTGAGAACAAGAACTACCCCGAGGCCGCCAAATACTACACCCGCCTGCGCGAAACCACCAGCAACCGCCGCGACCGGGCCAACGCCGGCCTGGGCCTGGTGCGCAGCTACTACGAAGCCGCCGACTACGCCGGCGCCAAGCGCGTGGCCGCCGAAGTGCTGGCCGAGGGCAGCGCTACGCCCGCCACGGCCAGCGCCGCGCAGGTGTATATCGGCAAAGCCAGCTACAAAGCCGGCGACCTGGACGCGGCCGTGACCGAGCTGACTACCGCCGCCAAAACCGCCGACGTGAACGGCGCCGAAGCCCAGTACACCCTGGCCGAGGTGCTGTTTCAGCAGAAAAAGTACGAGCCCGCGCTGGACGCCGCCTTCAAGCTCAATTCCGACTTCAACCAGTACGACCTGTGGCTGGGGCGGGCTTTTCTGCTGATTTCCGACGTGTACCAGGCTCAGGGCGAGATGTTCCAGGCCCGCGCCACGCTCAATTCCATCATCGACAACAAATTCCCGGTAGCCGAGGTGCTGGAAGCCGCCAAGCAGAAGCTGGCCGCGCTGGATGCCGCGGGCACGGGCGCTCCGGCCGGCGGCACCAAGCCGGCCACGAGCAAGCCCGCCGGCACGACCAAAGCGGGCACGACCAAACCCGGCACAACGCCTAAAACGCCCACCACCGGCAAGCGCAACTCCCTGCAACCGCAATCCGACTCGACCCGCACCGACTCGGCCGCTCCGGCGCAAGAGGAGTAAGCCCAGCGTTGTCGCCCGAAATCAATCCTTGAATCGTTGGATGCCAGGGGAGCGGCTGGCGGGACCCAAAGCCCGGCGCCGCAGCCCCTGAATCCTTAGACCTGAGTTTCTGAATGAGCATTTCTTCCCATCGGCGCTTAACCCTGGCCGCCCTGCTGACGGCCGCGGCCGTGCCGGCGCTGGCCCAGCCCACGCGCCCGACGACGCGCCCCAAGAGCGGCAAGATTGAAGAAGCCGAAATTGAAATTGTGAAGGAACGCGAAAACCAGCTGCCCGAGGCGGCGCGCAACTTCGACAAGATTCAGCTGGCCCCGCCCGCCAAAACCGACCGGCAGGTGCGCTACACCTTCCCCGACTTCCGGCTGCCGAGCCAGAACCTGAACCCCTCGGTGCGGGTGCTCACCATCAAGCAAGAAGAGTTGGCGCCGCTACAAGGCAACTACGCCCGCCTCGGCGTGGGCAACTACGCCTCCCTGCTGGGTCAGGCGCACCTGCACACCACCCGCAACCCCGATTACGCCTACGGCCTCGACCTCGACCATTTGTCCTCCGCTCGTGGCCCAGTCGATGGCAAGAACTCGTCGGTGAGCCAAAGCAAGGTGCAGCTGATGGGTGAGCGGTACAACGGCCCTACCACGCTGGGCGCCCGCGTAAACCTGGGCCGCGACCGGGCCAATTTCTACGGCTACAACCCCAAGATCGAGCCCACGCCCGACCCGGACTCGATCAAGCAGGTGTTCTACCGCGTCGATGCGCAGGCCTACCTACGCAACCGCGACCGGGACGCGGCATTCCAATACGACGTGGCCGCCGGCTACCGCTACTGGAAAGACCGGTTTGCCGCCACGGAAGGCAACGTGTACGCGCAGCTGCGCACGGCTTACTACGTGACCGAGAAAGGCCGCGTGCGCCTCGACGGCGACCTGTCGTTCATCTCGCAAAAAGACTCGGCGTTTTCGCTGAGCCGGCCGTTTGCGCAGGCCACGGCCGTGTACGAGCAGAAAATCGGCACCCGCCTCGACATCGGCGTGGGCGGCACCGTGGGCTACACCGGCGACACCATCAACAACGCCCGGCAAGCCAATTTCTTCCCGGCCGTGCGCCTGGGCTACACCGTAGTGGAGGACAAGTTCGTACTCTTCGGCGGCCTGGGTGGCGGCCTGCAGCGCGTCACGCTCTACGATGTGACGCAGGAAAACGCCTGGCTCGGCCCGCGCCAGCAGGTGGCCGACACCCGCCGCGGGCCCACGGTGTTCTTTGGCTTCAACGCCGCGCCGGTGCGCAACCTGCAGGCTTCGGTGAAGGTCACGCTCAGCAACGACCGGAACCTGTACTTCTACAACCTCTCGCGCCGCGACACCACCCGCTACGACCTCGTGTACGACCCGAAGTCAACGCAGCTGATGAACGTGCACGGCGAGCTGATTTACAACGCCGCCGAGAAAGTGCGCGTGGGCACCAAGCTCGATTACAACGGCTACAAGGTGAAAACCCTGGCCGAGCCGTTCCACCGCCCGGCCTTCCAGGGCGTGTTCTTTGCCACCTACAACATGTACGATAAGCTGCTGTTGGGCGGCGAGTTGTACGCGCTCAGCTCCAGCTACGGTTCGGTGCGCTACCCGGTGGGCGTGCCCACCACGCAGTTCCGCGAAGCCATCCGCACCACCGATGCCGTCGTCGACCTGAACCTGCGGGCTGATTACCGCTTTTCGGAAAACTTGTCGTTCTTTGTTTTGGGCAACAACCTGCTAGGTCGTAAGTACGAGCGTTTCCTGAACTATCCAGTGAAGGGCGTCAATGTACTGGCCGGCGTGGGCTATCAGTTCTAACCGGCTGACTTCCCAAGCATTGCCCGAGCCGCCGGGGCGCTTCTGCGTGAAGCGTTTCGGCGGCTCGGCCCGCAACTGGCCGTTGTCCAATTTTTACCGCTCACCTCACTTCGCACCGCCTTGCAGCTATCCGACCACATCCAGCGCCTGCTTCGCGACCATGACTGCGTCATCATTCCCGATTTCGGCGGCCTGATTGCCGATTACGAGCCGGCGCGGCTGCACCCGGTACGCCACACGCTGACGCCGCCGACCAAGCGCGTGGCCTTTAACCAGGCCCTGACGCGCAACGACGGCCTGCTGGTGGATGCCCTGAGCCGCGCTACGGGCCTCACGGCCGGCATGGCCCGGCAGCAGGTGCGCGAAGCCGTGGCCGCCATGCAGCAGGAGCTGGAAGCCCAGCAGCGCACCGAGTTGCCCGGCATCGGCGTTTTTCGCCGCGCCACCGGCCGCGGGCTCGATTTTGAATACACCGGGGCCACCAACCTGCTGCCCGCCAGCTACGGTCTGCCCGAGCTGACCTCGCGCCCCGTGCGCGCCACCGATGCCTTGCTGGCCCGCGAACGTACCCGTGAAATGCCTCAGCCCATATTGGCCGCGAGCCGGAACGGCCGGCTGCGCCGCGTCTTCAACGTCGTAGCGGGCATGGTGCTCGTCGGGCTGGTGCTGTCGGCCAACTACCAGTTTGCCCTGCGCGCCGGCTACCTGCCCGACGACTGGAAACTGACGGCCCTCGAACAGCAAGCCGAGGTGCGTGCCAACACGCAAGCCGCCAACCTGGCCAGCAGCTCTTTTGCCGAAACCATCGTGCCCGACGGCACACCCGAAACCCAGCCCGAAATTGCCAAGCCGGCGGCCGAGCTGTCGGTAGCATCGGTGGCCGAAGCCACCAAGAAAGCCGTAGCAACTCCGGCGGTAGCGGCCAAGCCGGCCGCTGTAAAGCCCACGGCTGCAACCCCGCGCAAGTCCGCGCCGTCAGTAGCGGCAACGCCGGTGGCGGCGGCATCGACGGGCGGTACCACAATTTCGGGCGTTACCAACCGTTTCTATGTGGTAACGGGCGCGTTCAACACGTGGCGTTCGGCCGAACAAGCGCGTAAGAACCTTGCGGCCAAGGGCCACCCGGCCCGCATCATCATGCCGCGCCGCGGTACGCTGAAGGTGAAAGGTACCCGCTATTTCCGCCTCGCCGTTGCCGATTTTGCCACTCCGGCCACTGCCAAGCAAGGGTTACCAGCCCTGCGCAAGCAATATGGTCACGACATTCAGGTCTTCAACTATTAGCATGATTGCACCCTTTCTGCTGCAGATAACCACCGCTGCCGCCGACTCCGCCGCCGACCCCACCGCCACTGCCGCCGCGGCCCCCGCCGCCCAGCCCGACTCGTTATCCGTCATTGATCTGGTCCTGCAAGGGGGCTGGATTATGATTCCGATTGCGCTGCTCTCGCTGCTCTCCATCTACATCATCATCGAGCGATACATCACCATCCGCCGGGCCGCCGCGCTGCCCGACTCGTTTATGGGGCAGATCCGGAACCTGATGGTGAAGGGCGACCTGCAGGGTGCCAAAATGCTCTGCGCCCAAACCGCTTCGCCGCTGGCCCGCATGATTGAGAAGGGCATCCGCCGCATCGGCATTCCGCTCAAGGACATTGAAACCTCGGTGGAAAACGTGGGCAAAGTGGAAATTGCCCGCCTCGAGAAGAACATCAGCGTGCTGGGCATTGTGGCCGGCATTGCGCCCATGCTCGGGTTCGTGGGTACCATCATCGGCGTAATCAAGATTTTCTATGCCATTAGCACCACTGGCGACTTCGGCATTGCCCAGATTTCGGGCGGTCTGTACACCAAGATGGTCACGTCGGCCGCCGGCCTCATCGTCGGCATCATTGCTCACGTGGGCTACCACGGCCTCACGCTGATGGTGGAGCGGCTGGTGTTCCGCATGGAAAACTCGGCCATCGAGTTCATGGACATTCTGCAGGATAATTAATCAGTTGCCGGTTGCGCGCTGTCAGGTGCCCGTTCGTTTCAGAACAGCCTGACAACCGGCAACTGACAACTCGCAACTGACAATGGATTTAAGCCGCCGCCGTAAGCTCTCCTCGCACGTCGAGACCAGCTCGATGAACGACATCATGTTCTTCCTGATGCTGTTCTTCCTAATTGTGTCGACGATGGTGAACCCGAACGTGATTAAGCTGTTGCTGCCCAATGCCCGCTCGGGCAAGGCAGTGATGAAGCAAACCATCAACGTATCAGTTACCGCCGATGGATCGTATTTCCTGGACCGCCAGCCGCTGGCGCCCGGTTCGCTCGAAGAAGCCCTGCGCCAGCGCATTCAGGGCAGCGAGGAAACCACTGTGGTGCTGCGCGTCGACAAAAGCCTGAACGTGCAAAAGCTGGTCGACATCCTCGAAATCGGCAACCGCCTCAAGATTAAAATGGTCATGGCCACGGCCGCCGAGCAGGCCAAGGGCTAGCCCGCTGCCGGCCCTGGCCCGTAACTTGCCCCGATGCGCTGAACCTCAGTCGCACCGGGGCGCGTTGTTAGTAGGCTGGCCCACCCGGCCATGCGAATGGCCCCCGCCGGCCGCTTCTGAAACCTGAGTTTTTACCTTCTGCATCTTTTCCCATGGCCGTTGAATTTCGCGAAGAACACCGCCGCGAGGCGCTCATCGGCACGCTCGTGTTTCACGGGCTGTTGGCCTTGCTGTTTTTCCTGATCGTCTTCAAAAACCCGCCCGACGACATCGTGCTCAACGGCGGCGGGGGCGTAGAGCTGAACTACGGCCTCGACGAAGCCGGCTCGGGCGACGTGCAAACCACGGCCCCGGCCAACGACTCGCCCAACCGCGAAGACTCGCGCCCACCCGCCCAGCAGCCCGACCCCGAGCCGCAGCCCGCCGAGCGCACGCCGCCCGTAGCGCAGGCGCCCACGGAAGAGAAAATCATTACCAGCGAGGCAGAAGAAAACGACGTGAAGATTCCGCCGGTGGAAAAACCGGCCGAGAAACCCCGCGAAGAGCCCGTGAAACCCGCCGAGCCGGAGAAACCGAAGGTGGACCGCCGGGCGGTGTTTACACCCCGCGGCGCGGCCAACGGCGGCGGCAACGGCACCAGCGGCACCAGCAACTCACCCTCGGGCAACAACAACGGCGACAAGCCCGGCTCGGTGGGCGACCAAGGCAGCCCCGACGGCACCCTCGACGGCCGCGCGCTCTACGGCTCGCCCGGCAGCGGTGGCGGCTCGGGCGGCGGCGACGGCATGGGCGACGGGTTCGGCAACAGCGGCTGGGCCTTCGAAAACACCCCGCGCGTGGAGCCACTCGACAACGAAGGCGGCTACGTGCGCCTGAAAATCAAGATTGACGAAGACGGCGAGATTGTAGCCGTGACCAAAGTAGCCAGCAACATGTCGGCCCAGCAGGTGCAGGCCTGCATCAACGCGGTGACCAACAAGGCGACCTTCCGCCGCGTGAAAGGCGGCACGGGCGGCGCCACCGGCTTCTATACCTACAAATTCCGGGTAGAATAGCCCGCCGTATTTCGCAGAACCGGCGCCGCCGGTCGGATTTGTCCGGCCGGCGGCGTTTTTTTGCAGCCTGATTTCCCCGCCCGCCATGACTTACGCCGAAACCCTCGCTTTTCTATACGGCCAGCTGCCGATGTTTCAGCGCGTGGGCGCGGCCGGTTTCAAGGACGGCTTGGTGGGCGTGCAGAAGCTGGTAGAGGCCATGGGGCACCCGGAGCGCCGGTTTCAGGCGGTGCACGTGGCCGGCACCAACGGCAAGGGCAGCAGCTCGCACCTGCTGGCCGCCGTGCTGCAGGCCGCCGGCTACAAAACCGGCCTTTACACGTCGCCGCATTTGCGCGAGTTCACCGAGCGAATCCGGCTGAACGGGCAGGAGCTAACGCCGGAATACCTGGTGGCCTGGGTAGCAAAATGGCGCGGTTTGTTCGAGCAGGTGCAGCCGTCGTTTTTCGAAATGTGCGTGGCCCTGGCCTACGACTACTTCGCCGCCGAGCAGGTGGACGTGGCCGTGGTGGAAGTGGGCCTAGGCGGCCGGCTCGATTCCACGAACATCATCACGCCGCTCGTTTCGCTCATCACCAACATCAGCTACGACCACCAAGCCATTCTGGGCGACACGCTGCCGCTCATTGCCCGCGAAAAAGCCGGCATTATCAAGCCCGGCGTGCCGGCCGTCGTCAGCCAGCGGCAGGGCGAAGTCGAAGCCGTATTCACCGACACCGCCGCGCAGCAGGGCGCGCCGCTGCAGTTTGCCGAAGACAGGTACCGCGCCGAGCTGCTGCGCGACAACCCGGCCGCCGCCAGCCAGCACCTGCGCCTGTGGCGCGACGGGGCGGTGTGGCTCGACGACGTGGAGCTGGGCCTGGTGGGCGACTACCAGCGCCTGAACCTGCCCGGCGTGCTGGCCGTGGTGGAAGAATTACGGCAGCAAGGTTTTTCCATCAGCGACGAGCACCTGCGCACCGGCTTGCGCGACGTGCGCCGCCTCACCGGCCTGCGCGGCCGCTGGCAGATTGTGGGCCGCCGGCCGCTGGTCGTCTGCGACACGGGCCACAACGAAGCGGGCATCCGCATGGTGCTGGGGCAGCTGGCGCGGCTTGAGTACCAGCGGCTGCACTTGGTGCTGGGCGTCGTCAACGACAAAGACCCCGAAACGGTACTGCGCCTGCTGCCCGCGGCGGCCACCTACTATTTCTGCCAGGCGAATATTCCGCGGGCGTTGCCGGCGGGCGAGTTGCAACAGCGTGCCGCGGCCGAGGGCTTGGTAGGAGAGGCCTACGGGCCGGTTGCGGCAGCCTTGGCTGCCGCCCGCCAGCACGCCGGGCCTGACGACGTTATTTTTGTGGGCGGTAGCACCTTCGTGGTAGCCGAAGTGCCCGACCTGTACGACGCCGAGCAGGATAGCGCCGGCTAGCGCCACACAAGCAGTAGCGCCGGCACCGCATGGCGCATACCTGCTGATTTAAGCACATCGGCACATTTTTTACCTTCGCACATTATCCACATTTCCCTTCATGGGCCGAGTAAAACTGAAGCGCTTCGCTGAAAACGCCGAGCGCGCCGACATCGTCGAGCCGGGCAAAGACACCTTTGGCGCCCTGCGCGGCCGCTGGCACGCCGATTTTTTCCGCAACGAGCACCCCATCACCATCGAAATCGGCTGCGGCAAGGGCGAATACACCGTGGGCCTGGCCGCCCGTTACCCCGAGCGGAATTTCCTCGGCCTCGACATTAAAGGCGAGCGGATGCACCGCGGCAGCGTGCTGGCCGAGGAACAGGGCCTGACGAACGTGGGCTTTCTGCGGGTGCAGGCCGAGAAGCTGCTGGAGCATTTCGCGCCCGGCGAGCTGGACGAAATCTGGATAACCTTCCCCGACCCACGCCCGCGCCTCGGCGACACCAAGCGCCGCCTAACCGCCCCGCGCTTCCTGGAGCTGTACCGGCAAGTGCTGCGCCCCGGCGGGCTGGTGCACCTGAAAACCGATTCCGATTCGTTGTTTGAATACAGCGTGGAGCTGCTGCAGGAAATGAAAGTGGCTGACTTTGTCGTGACCTACGACCTCTACCAGACGCCCGAGCTGCTGCCGCACGCCCACGACATTCAAACCACCTACGAACGCAAATACCGCGAGCGGGGCGTGCCCATCAAATACCTGCATTTTACCTTGAGCTAACCCGCACCGCCAACCCGTCCGCCATGTCTCGCCCGGTACCCATCGAAACGCTCGACTTGTTTCCCGAAGTCGATGCCCTGCTGATTGAGTTTCTGCGGGGCCTGACGCCCGACGAATGGCAGCGGCCGACGCTGGCCCCGCGCTGGACGGTGCTGGACGTGGCCTTGCATTTGCTCGACGGCAACCTGCGCACGCTCTCCATGCTGCGCGACGGGTATTTTGGGGTGCAGCCGCCTGCCACGGCCAATACCTACGCCGGCTTGGTGGACTTTCTCAACACGCTGAATGCCGACTGGCTCACGGCCACGCGCCGGCTGAGCCCGGGTATAGCCACGTGGCTATTGGAGCTGACGGGCCGCGAGTACAGCGCCTTTTTGCGCAAGCTCGACCCGTGGGCGCCGGCGGCGTTTCCGGTGGGTTGGGCCGGCGAGAGTGAGTCGCTGAACTGGTTTCACGTGGCCCGTGAATACACCGAAAAGTGGCACCACCAGCAGCAGGTTCGGCAGGCCGTAGGGCGTGGGGAAACGGTGCTGCTGCAGCCGCGGCTGTACCGCCCGTACGTAGAAACCTCCATGCGGGCCCTGCCGCACCAGTACCGCCACGTGCTGGCGCCCCAGGGAACGGTGTTGCGCGTAGTCATTGGAAGCCCCGAGCTTTACGCAGGGTACCTGCACCGCAAGGCCGAAACCTGGGAGTTGGGCGACGTCGTTGACCAGCCTACCGCTAGCGTTGAAATCGACGCGGCGGTGGCGTGGCGCTTGTTTTCCAAGCAATTGAGCCGTGCCGAGGCCGAAAAGCACGTGCGCGTAACCGGGCCGGTTGGTTTGGCCGAAGCCATTTTTGACATGGTGGCCGTTATGGTCTAAGCGGCCGGGCTTATTCGTCGGCTTCCAGCGCCTCGAACACCGTTTCGAGCTCGGTAAAATCGCGCACCCCAGTACGGATTTCGTCGCCGCCGGCCAGCACGAGCCCGGCCGGCTCTACCGCCGCCAAAAACCCGCGCAGCGACCCGGCAGCAAACTCGGGCGCCAGCCAAATGGCGTAGGTGCGGGCCTGTTCGCTCAGGTGCGCCCGCTGAAAGTCGGTGAGCGGCTGGGGCGGGGGTTCGGGAAACACAAAGCCCGCCACATGCGGCGCCATGCTCCGAAAGCGGTTGTCCACGTCTTCGGGCAGCATATCGGGCACCCAATCGGTCAGCAGCAGGGCTGGCAATGCCAGCTCGGCCATTTCCTCGGGGCGGCGCAGCCGGTGCAGCAGGAGCGAATGCAGCCCGCAGGCGCTGGCCAAGGCGTTGATTTGCTCGGCCGGCAGGTTGTCGAACTCGCCGATGAGGTGTACCCCGGCGACCCAGCTGCTGAGTTCCTTTACCAGCTCGGGCGTGACGGCACCGAGCAAAGCGGGGTCGAGGCGGAAGGTGAGGTATTCGGCGCCCATGCCGGCGCAGTAGCGCGCGTCGGAGAGGTTGTTGATGCCGCGAACGATAACGGGAGTAAGCAGAGCCACGGTGGTGAGGAGCGGTGAGGTCGGGTAAATGGGGGAGCCAAGAACGGCAACAAACGCCGGCAAAACGGGAATGCACCACCCAGTCCGGCAAAAGTAATGAAACCTGGGCCGGCCGGCATGTGTTACCTTTGCCATTCGGCCGCGAACCTTGACTTCCCGGGCGACGCCATATGACCCCAGATACCACCCCCGGCACGCCGTCCAAAGGACGCGTCCTCGTCGCCATGAGCGGCGGCATTGATTCTTCGGTAGCAGCCGTGATGCTGCACGAAGCCGGCTACGAAGTAGTGGGCATGACCATGAAAACCTGGGACTACGCCTCGGCTGGCGGCTCGAAAAAGGAAACCGGCTGCTGCTCGCTCGATTCCATCAACGACGCCCGCTACGTGGCCGTGGAACTGGGCTTCCCGCACTACATCATCGACATCCGCAACGAGTTCGGCGGCCACGTCATCGACGATTTTGTGGACGAATACCTGGCCGGTCGCACGCCCAACCCGTGCGTGCTCTGCAACACCCACATCAAGTGGGACGCCCTGCTACGCCGCGCCGACCAGCTCGGCTGCCAGTATATTGCCACCGGCCACTACGCCCAGGTGCGCGAGGAAAACGGCCGCTACGTCATCAGCAAAGGCCTCGACGACAGCAAAGACCAGTCGTACGCCCTCTGGGGTGTGTCGCAGGAGAGTTTGGCGCGCACCATGTTTCCGCTGGGCAAGCTGCGCAAAACCGAAATCCGGGAGTTTGCGCGGCAGCGTGGTTTTACCGAGTTGATCAACAAGCCCGAGAGCTACGAAATCTGCTTTATCCCCGACAACGACTACCGCGGCTTTTTGAAGCGCCGGGTGGAAGGCCTGGAGGAGCGGGTGGCCGGCGGTCGCTTCGTGCTGACCGACGGCACCGCCGTGGGCACCCACGAAGGCTACCCGTTCTACACCATCGGGCAGCGCAAAGGACTGGGCATTCAGCTGGGCTACCCGGCCTACGTGGTCGAAATTCGGCCCGAAACCAATGAAGTAGTGCTGGGCAATTTCGACGAGTTGGCGCGCACGGCCACGGTGGTGGGCCGCGTCAATCACGGCAAGTTTGCCTCGCTGGAAGGCCGTGGGCTGGTGCCGGCTTTCACCAAAGTGCGCTACAACCACGCGGGCGCGGCGTCGTTTCTGGAGGAAAAGGACGGAAAAGTGTACGTTTATTTTCCCGAGCCCGTACACGCCATTGCCCCAGGCCAGGCGGCTGTATTCTACGACGGCCGCGACGTGCTGGGCGGTGGCTGGATTGAGCGCAGCCCGGCTGCGCTGAAGTCGCCCGTTCCGCTGCCGGTGATGGCTAGCCGCAGTGCCGTATAATTCCTGCTATGGTGTTTTCACTCGTTCCAACTTCCTGGCGCCGCTTGGCGCTGCTGATTGCCGGAGCCGGCTTGCTGGGCGCCAGCAGCTGCGGGCGGGAAACCGTGCAGCCCGACCCGGTTGACACGGACTACTACCCGTTGGCGGTGGGCAGCTACCGCATCTACCAGGTAGAAGACCGCAATTACCTCGACAACCGGCAAGTTGGCGCGACTGTGATTTCGCAGCGGCGCGAGCGGGTGACCGACAGCTACACCGATGCCGCGGGGATGCTCACGTACCGCATCATTCGCTCGGTGCGGGCCAACGCCGGCGCGGCCTGGCAGGACGACAGCGTGCTGAGCGTGACCGTGAAGCCAACCGCCGTGGAGCTAACCAGCAACAACCGCCGCACGCTGGAGCTAGTATTCCCGGCCAAAAACGGCGTGAGCTGGAACCGCAACGTGTACAACGACCGCGACACCGTGGTGGCCAAAAACCGCCAGTACGAAGCCGTGGGCGCTACCTACAAAATCGGCAACCTCACCTTCGACAACACCATCACCACCGTCGACCCCAGTGCGGACACGATTTTCTACCGGCGCAGCCAGCGGCAGATTTTTGCCCGCGGCGTGGGCCGGGTGTACCGCCAAACCCGCGTGTTCAACTACTGCCAGGGCGTGCAGGGCCAGAACTGCCAGGTGGGCACGGGCTACATCGTTATCGGCGAAGAGCACGTGGAAAAGCTTATCGAGAAAGGCCCGTAGCGGTAGCTTTCTATGCTTGGGCAAAGCCCCGGCCAACCCCGCGTTGGCCGGGGCTTTGTGTTGCAACGAGCCGCGGCAAGAGCGTGTCTTATGGTGCCGGAAACCAACCCCGGCCGGGGCGTGTCTGGCTAATACACGGGCTTTTTAGCCGCGTGCCGAATGCGTATCTTGTCGTCGTTAATCTGCTTCCTCGCCTCGCTGCTTATGCGCTTTTTTTCGCTTGTTGCTTTGCTCGCCGGCCTTAGTCTGGCCACCGCCGAGGCGGCTCCCCGGCCGCCGGCTCGCCCCGCCGGCACGGTACGCCGCCACCTGATTTATTTCCGCGACAAGGCCGGAACGCCCTTCACTGTGGGCCAGCCGCAGGCGTTTCTCTCGGCGCGGGCCATTCAGCGGCGGCAGCGGCAGGGCATAGCCGTGCAGCCGCGCGACTTACCGGTGTCGCCGAGCTACGTGGCGCAGGTGAAAGCCGTACCCGGCGTGCAGCTGTGGTATACTTCGCGCTGGTTCAACGCCGCCGTGGTGGCCTGCGACTCGGCTGCGCTGGGGCAGCTGCGGGCCAAGCCGTTCGTGGTGTCGGCCCAAACGCTGAACCGCAACGCCAAAACCCCGCCCCGAGTGGAAGTGGTGAAAGAAGCCGCCGAAACCCAAACCACGGCCCAGCGCACCGCCCACGACAAAACATACGGCCAGGCGTTCTGGCAGGCCAACATGATTGGGGCCGTGGCGCTGCACAACGCCGGCTTTCGGGGCGAAGGCATGCACATTGCCGTGCTTGATGCAGGGTTCCCGGGCGTCAACCAAACCGCACCGTTTGCCTCGCTGCGCAACGAAAACCGCCTGCTTAGCACCTTCGATTTTGTCGACCACGACCGGGGCGTGTACGAGAAGAACAGCCACGGCACCAACACGCTGTCGTGCATGGGCGCTAACCAGGCCAACGTGTACATCGGCACCGCGCCCAAGGCCAGCTACCACTTGCTGCTGACGGAGGATGTGTTTTCGGAGCACCCCATTGAAGAAGCCAACTGGCTTATTGCCGCTGAATACGCCGACTCGGCCGGCGTCGACATCATCAGCTCTTCTTTGGGCTACACCACCTTCGATGCCCCCTCGCGCGACCATACCTACGCCGATATGAACGGGCGCACGGCGCTGGCGTCGCGGGCGGCTACCGTGGCGGCCCGCACCGGCATTCTGGTCGTCAACTCGGCCGGCAACGACGGCAACAACTCCTGGCGTTACATCGGCGCCCCGGCCGACGCCGACTCGGTGCTGACCGTCGGCGCGGTGGATTCCATGGGCTTGCGCGCCGCCTTCAGCTCCGTCGGTCCTACTTCCGACGGCCGCATCAAGCCCAATTTATCGGCGCAGGGCGTTATTGCCGCCATCGTGTCGCCGAGTGGCCTGGTAGGGCGCGGCAACGGCACCTCCTTCGCGTGCCCGGTGCTGGCGGGCATGGCGGCTTCGTTCTGGCAGGCCAACCCCACGCTCACGGCCCAGCAGGTGTTGCAGTTTCTGCAGCAGAGTGCCAGCCAGGCCACGGCACCCAACAACCTGATTGGGTACGGGATTCCCAACGCCGAGCGGGCCAACATCCTGGCCAAGACCGGCACGCCGACGGCCGGCGGCCAGCTGAGCATCTTCCCAAACCCGACCAGCCGCGAACTGTACCTGAGCCTGCCCGCCGATTTGCGCAACCAGCCCTTGCACGTGGTTATTCACGATGTGCGGGGCGCTCTTATCGGCGAGCAACTGCTGGCTCCCAGCGGCGCGGCCCAGGTGCCGTTGCGCGTGCCGGCGCTGCGCTCGGGCATGTACCTGTGCACCGTAGAGCCGCAGGGCGGCGGCAAAACGCATACCCTCCGCTTCCTACAGTACTAGCCTGTTGGGCTTCGAGCCGGCTAGGCCGGCCGTGCCGCACTAACGGCCCGGCGGTGTCGTTGTAGACCTGCCGGGCCGCGTTATTCCTCCCGTTTCGCTTTTCTATGCTGCAGTTGATGATTTCCAAGCGCCTGGGTCGGCGCCAGTTTCACTTTACCGTGCAGGGCAGTTCCTTCCACGAAGTAGTAGCCGAATACGACCGCCTGAGCTTTCCCGATGTGCCCGCCTGTGGCTTGTGCGGCTCCGATAACCTCGACCTGACCTCGCGCGTGGCGCAGGACAAGTTCAAGTACACGTCCGTGAAATGCCTCGATTGCCGCGGCGACGTCACGTTCGGAAAGTTGCAGCGCGACGACCAGACGGTGTTTCTGCGCCGCCGCGAAAACGGGGAACTGGACTGGCAACCCTGGCGGAAAGGAGAATGAGGCGGAAAGCCGGTGATGGAAGTGCCAGGCGAGTGCCGCGTGCTACCCCTTGTCCGTCGCCTTCGCACTTTCCGCCCCATTACCTCATCACCCAATTGCCTAATTTCGCGGCATGACCGTTTCCCGCCGAATTACCCCGTTGCTGGCGCCGTCGATGCTGGCGTCCGATTTTGCCAACCTGCAGGCCGAAACCGAGCGCCTCGCCGGCAGCGCCGCCGATTGGCTGCACTGCGACATCATGGACGGCCGCTTCGTGCCCAACATTTCCTTCGGCTTGCCGGTGCTCGAAGCCATTCGGCGGCATGCCCAGCAGCCGCTCGATGTACACCTGATGATCGAGCAGCCGCAGCTCTACCTCGACGCTTTCCGCGACGCGGGCGCGGCCAACATCACGGTGCACTACGAAGCCTGCACCCACCTGCACCGGGTCATTCAGCAGATCAAGAAGCTGGGGTGCCGCGCCGGAGTGGCGCTCAACCCGCATACGCCCGTGTGGGTGCTGCAGGACATTGCGCCCGACCTCGATTTGGTGTGCATCATGTCCGTCAACCCCGGTTTTGGCGGGCAGGCTTTCATTCCGAACACCCTTAAGAAAGTGGCCGAGTTGAAGGAACTGCTCGTCGATGCCGGCTCGGAGGCCCTGATTGAAGTGGACGGCGGCGTGAACCTCGACAACGCGCTGCCGCTGGTGGAGGCCGGCGCCGACGTGCTCATTGCGGGCAGCTTCGTGTTCAACTCGCCCGACCCGGTGGCCACGCTGGCCGACCTGCGCGCCCAGCTTTCCGCCGCCACCGCCGAGTAGTACCCATGTCGCCCTTTCGATTTCCGCTGCTGCCGGCGTTGGCAGTCCGCAGCCTCTTGCTGCTGCCCCCCGCCAGTCTACTGCTTGTCACCGCTGCCTACGCTCAGCAGCCCGCCGCCAGCCGCACCGAGCTGCGCGGCACCGTGCGCGACGCCGCCGGTCAGCCGCTGGAGCAGGTAGCGGTGGCGTGGGAAGGCCTGCCCGGCGGCACCAACACCGACGCCAACGGCCGTTTTCGGCTACCGGTGCCGCGGCTGGCGGCGGGGCAAGCGGCGGTGCTGGTGGTGCGCCGACTGGGCTACGCCACCCAGCGCCGCACGTTCAGCAGCGCCCAGCTGGCGGAAGGAACCGACGTTAGCTTCAGCCTGAAAACCGACGCCCGCAGCCTCAACGACGTGACCGTGCGCGGGCGCCGCGAAGAAGACACGCGCGAGCAAATCAGCATCACCCAGCTCGACCCACGTACGGCCAAGGAATTGCCCTCGGCGTTCGGCGACTTCAACAAGGTGCTGACAACGCTGCCCGGCGTGGTGGCCAACAACGAGCTGACCAGCACCTACTCGGTGCGCGGTGGCAACTACGACGAAAACCTGGTGTACGTCAACGGCATCGAGGTGTACCGGCCGTTTCTGGTGACGGCTGCCCAGCAGGAAGGCCTAAGCTTCGTGAACCCCGATCTGGTGGACCGCGTGCAGTTTGCCTCCGGCGGCTGGCAGCCGCGCTACGGCGACAAGCTCTCTTCGGTACTCACCATCGACTACAAGCAGCCGCAGCGGCGGGCGGCCTCGGCCACGGCCAGCCTGGTGGGCGGCGCGCTGCACCTGGAAGAAGTATCGAAATCGGGCCGGGTGAGCTACCTGGCGGGAGTGCGCTACAAAAACGCCGAATACGTGCTGCGCGGCCTGCGCCAGAACCAGGGCGCCTACGACCCCACGTTTGTCGACGGGCAGGCGTACGTCACCATCGGACTGGGGCCGGCCACCGATTTGCAGCGGACGTCGCTGGGCGTGCTGGCAACGGTGGCTCACAACAACTACAAGTTCGCGCCCCAAACCGGGCAGGTCAACTTCAGCTCCGGGCTCAACCAGGTTCAGCGCCTGACCATCTTCTACGATGGCTACGAGCGGATGCAGTACGATACGTACCAGGGCGGGCTGAACCTGACGCACCATTTTACCCCGAGTCTGACCGGAGAAGTTATTTTGAGCGGCATGGTGTCGCGGGAGCAGGAGCTGCGCGACATCGAGGCGGCCTACACCTTCGCCGACATCAACCGCGACCCAAGCTCCAAGGACTACAACCTGCCGGTGCGGCAGCGCGACGTTGGTTCACGCTTCGACCACTCGCGCAATTCGCTGCTGGCGCGCATCGGCAACCTCGAAGCACGCGGCACCTACACGCCGTCGGAGCGGCACACCGTGCGCTGGGGCGTGAAGGCAGGCGTGGAAAATATCCACGACAAGCTCAACGAATATTCCTTCGTCGATTCGGCCGATTACGTGCCCGCCAACCGGTTCACCCGCCTGGTATCGGATCTGACGCTGGCCTCGGAACGCTACCAGGCGTACGTGCAGCACACCCTGCGCTTCGATTCGCTGCGCACGCTCACCTACGGCGTGCGGGCGCACTATTGGTCGGTGAACGGGCAGCTGGTGGCCAGCCCACGGGTGCAGTACGCGGCCACCTCGCGCCGCAACCGCAACCTGTCGTACAAAGCGGCGGCGGGCCTGTATTACCAGCCGCCGTTTTACCGCGAGCTGCGCAACCAGCAGGGCCAACTCAACCGCGAACTGCGTGCCCAACGCTCCGTTCACTTCATCACCGGCACCGAATACCGCTTTCGGCAGTGGGGCCGGCCGTTTCAGTTTACCGGGGAGGTGTACTTCAAGTACCTGACCGACGTAGTGCCCTACGATGTGGAGAGCGTACGGCTGCGCTACTTCGCCCAGAACCTGGCCACGGCCTACGCCGCCGGCCTCGATGCCCGCGTGAGCGGCGAGTTTGTGCCCGGCGCCGAATCGTGGTTTAGCCTGGGGCTGCTCACGACCCGCGAAAACCTCAAAGGCGACTCCGTTACCGTGCGCGACTCCGAAGGCACCGCCATTGGCAAAAAGGAGCAAGGCTACATCCGTCGTCCCACCGACCAGCGCCTGAACCTGGGAGTCTATTTCCAGGACCACTTGCCCGATAACCCCTCGGTGCGGGGGTACGTGAACCTGGTCTTTGGTACCGGTTTGCCGTTCAGCCCGCCCGGCTTGCCCGAAGACCGCGGCACCACCAAGCTCACCCGCAGCTACAAGCGCGTGGACTTGGGCGCCTCGAAAGTGCTGAGTGTGCGAAGCGACCGGCAACGCAAGTTTTACCAGCCCGAAACGCTATGGCTGGGCGTGGAAGTACTGAACGTGCTGTACGCCAACAACGTGGCCGGCTACAGCTACGTGCAGGACCTCAACGGCCGCACCTACGCCGTGCCCAACTACCTGTCGCGCCGCATTCTGAACCTGCGCCTGATTGCGCGTTTTTGATGCGCCGTCAACCCAATTGCAAATTGCCGAAGCGCAAAAAAGCCCGCTCGCAGCGGGCTTTTTTGCGTTCAAATAGGTACTAAAACCTTAGTAAGCCTTGGCTTGCCACTGCGTGAGGACGGCGCGCATGGTCGGCAGCTGGGTTTTGAAGGACTCGTCGTCTTTGTCGCCCATTTTGATGGCGCGGCGGGCAAACGCAACGGCGGTCATGTAATCCTCTTTCTGGGCCAGCAGTTTCGCCTTCAGCCAGTTGTTGGTGTAGGTGTCGTTGAGGGCAATGGCGCGGTTGATGTATTGCAGGGCCAGCTCCGCTTCCAGTTGGTTCTGGATCAGGTAATCGGCGGCCTGGGCCAGCAGCTGCGGATTGTCGGGCTTGGCTTCTACCGCTTTTTTCATGGCCCGCACCACTTGGGTATTCACGTCGGTGCGGATGCTGACGCTGAGGGTGCGCTCTTCCCACGAGAGGTTCAGGCGGGCCGCGCCGGGCCGCACGTCGGAAAACCAGTAGCCGAGCGTCTCGCGCATGGGCGCGGTTTCGGGCAGCACCGGCAGGCGCAGCAGGTCATCGGCTTCCTTGTAGCCTTCGGCGCCCCAGTGCGTGGTGACTTTGTTGAGGATCAGCTGCCACTCGTGGTCGGCCGAGGGCAGCACGTACACGGAGTACTTGCCGGCCGGCACGGGTTTGCCGCCCACGCGCACCGAGTCGGAGAAGGTAATGGTTGTATTCTCGTTGGCTCCGGCCCGCCAGACCTGGTCGTAGGGCACGAGCTGGCCCCAGATTTTGCGGCCTTTCACGTTGGGCGCGTGGTAATCAACGGTTACTTCGGTCAGGCCCACGGTTTGGGTAACCACGGCGCGCGGGCTGGCCTGCGGTTGGGGGAAATCCTGGGCAAGCGCTACCGAGGCGGTGAGCAGGCAGCTGGCAACGAGGGCAACGAAACGAGACATAGAGGCAGGGCAGAGGGTGGTAAGCTAACGACGCGGCCCGAAGGAAAAGTGCCAAGATACGACAGCCAGGGGCCTCGGTGGTTTAATCTCACATCATCATGTGAGGGTTTTCGGGGCGTAACCTTTGCAAAACCAGATTCCGCAGTACATTTGCGGCAGCTTATCCCGCCGCATGCACCCCTTCGCTGCTATTGTGCGCCCCCTCACGTTGCCGGTTGCCCCCGTTGGGGTTGCCGCACTCGGGCATGCCGGCCATCATCACCATTCCTCCCAGGAGGAATAGCTACACTACATGCATCCGGCTAGTGCGCCGGATGCCCCGGTTTACCCCTTCGCCCGTTTCGGCCCGCCGCCGAAACCCGTGCGCCCCTTTTTCTTCGTGATTTGCCCGTGCCCGGCCGCCATCCGCTGCGCCCCGCCGTAGGCAGTTACTTTCCCGCTTGTTTTCCTGATTATGATTCGTCTGGCCATTCAAAAGTCCGGTCGCCTGAGCGAAGATTCCCTGTCGCTGATTCGCGAATGCGGCATTGGGTTTCTGAGCAGCACTTTCAAGCTCAAAACCGAAGCCACCAATTTTCCCCTCGAAATCCTGTTTCTGCGCGACGACGACATTCCTGGCTACGTGCAGGACGGCGTGGCCGACCTCGGCATCGTGGGCCAGAATGTGCTTGTGGAAGCGGGCCTGACCAGCCTGCAGGTCGAGGCATTGGGCTTCAGCAAATGCCGGCTGTCGTTGGCCGTGCCCCGTGGAGAGGCCTACAATTCGGTGGCCGACCTGCAAGGCAAAAACATTGCAACGTCGTACCCGCAGCTGCTGGGCAGCTACCTGGCCGGCCAAGGGGTGCAGGCGCAACTGCACACCATCAGCGGGTCGGTGGAAATTGCGCCCAGCATTGGCCTGGCCGATGCCATCTGCGACATCGTCTCGTCGGGCTCGACGCTGCTCGGCAACGGGCTGCGGGAAGTGGAAACCGTGTTTCGTTCCGAAGCGGTGCTGATTGCCAACCAACAGCTGGCGCCCGAAAAGCGGGAATTGCTGGAGCAGCTGCAGTTCCGCATGCAAGCCGTGCGCCGTGCCCGCCGCAACAAGTACATCCTGCTCAACGCGCCCGTTTCCGCACTCGATGCGGTAAAGGCCTTGCTGCCGGGCATTAAGTCGCCCACCGTTACGCCGCTGGCCGAAGCCGGCTGGGTGTCGGTGCAGTCGGTGGTCAACGAAGACGACTTCTGGCACATCACCGACCGGCTGAAAGCCGTAGGCGCCGAAGGCATTCTGGTGCTGCCAATCGAGAAGATGATTTCCTAGTCTACTGTGCTGGCCGGGCTGCTGGGTGAAATGTGCGGATGCCGTTGAATCGGGCCCGTCTGCACACACGATTACCTCAGCGCAATGCCGCAGCTTTTTCGAACAACGACATGCAAATCATTCGCTACCCGAGCGCGGCCGAGTGGCCCGCGCTCCAGCAACGCCCCGCCCAGGCCGAAAGCCAGGAAGTGGCCGAGCGCGTGCGCCACATTTTCGACGATGTACGCCAGCGCGGCGACGCGGCCCTGCGCCAGTATGCTGCCGAGCTGGACGGCGCCACGCTGCACGAGTTGCGCGTAAGCCCCGCGGAGCTGGCGGCCGCCGCGGCCCTGGTGCCGGCCGAACTGCAAGCCGCCATTGGGCAGGCCCGCCAGAATATCGAGCGTTTCCATGCTGCCCAGCGCGGAAACGAGCTGCGCCTCGAAACCGCGCCCGGCGTGGAATGCTGGCGCCGCGCCGTGCCCGTGCAGCGCGTGGGCCTCTATATTCCCGGCGGCTCGGCGCCCTTGTTTAGCACCTTGCTCATGCTGGGCGTGCCGGCCCAACTGGCCGGGTGCCCCACTATTGTGCTCTGTACCCCGCCCGCCAAAGACGGCTCCGTGAATCCGGTTATCCTATACACGGCCGCGCTGCTGGGCATCGACACCATTATAAAAGCTGGCGGCGCCCAAGCCATTGCAGCCCTTACCGGCGGCACCGCGAGTGTGCCCGCCGTCGACAAGATCTTTGGGCCCGGCAACCGCTACGTAACGGCCGCCAAGCAATTGGCCGCCCAGCGCGGGGTGGCCATCGACATGCCGGCCGGCCCGTCGGAAGTGCTGGTTATGGCCGACGAATCGGCGCAACCGGCGTTTGTGGCGGCCGACTTGCTGAGCCAGGCCGAACACGGCCCCGATTCGCAAGTGGTGCTGCTCACAACGTCGGCAAGAATGCTAGAGCAGGTAACCGCCGAAGTGGAGCAGCAACTGCAGGAGTTGCCGCGGCGTGACGTAGCCGCCCAAGCCTTGCGCGAAAGCCGGGCGGTGCTGTTGCGCACGCCCGAGGAAATGCTGCGCTTCTCCAACCAATACGCACCCGAGCACCTGATTCTGGCCGTCGACAATGCCGAGGAGCTGGCCGCGGGCGTGACCAATGCCGGTTCGGTATTCCTGGGCCACCTCACCCCCGAAGCCGCCGGCGACTACGCCTCGGGCACGAACCATACCTTGCCCACGAACGGCTACGCCCGCAGCTACAGCGGCGTCTCGCTCGATTCGTTTGTGAAGAAAATCACCTTCCAGCGCATCAGCGCCGCGGGGTTGCAACAGCTGGGGCCGGTGGTCGAAACCTTGGCCGAAGCCGAAGGCCTGCGGGCCCATGCCCGCGCCGTAACCATCCGTTTGGAAACCTTATCTGTCTGATGCCTGCCGCTATGAACCTGGACAAGCTGATCCGGCCCAACGTGCGGGCCATGCAACCCTACGCCTCGGCCCGCGACGAATTTCAGGGCGAAGCGCGGGTGATGCTCGACGCCAACGAAAACAGTCAAGGCTCCGTCGGCCCGGTGGCGTTCAACCGCTATCCTGATCCGCTGCAGCGGAGCCTGAAAGCCGAAGTGGCCCGGCTCAAGCAGGTGGCCACCGAGCAGATTTTCCTCGGCAACGGCTCCGACGAAGCCATCGACTTGCTGCTGCGTCTGACCTGCGTGCCCGGCCAGGACAGCATCGTGATTTTGCCGCCCACCTACGGCATGTACGAAGTGGCCGCCCACCTCAATGACGTGCGCGTGGAGCGCATTCCGCTCACGCCCGACTTTCACGTGTCGGCCGACGCCATTGACCAGGTCCTGGCATCGTCGGCCAAAGTCGTGTTTCTCTGCTCACCCAATAACCCGACCGGAAATCTGCTGCACGCCGCGGCGGTAGAGCAGATTCTGCGCGGGTTCGGGGGGGTGGTGGTGGTAGACGAGGCCTACATTGATTTTGCCGGTGCCCCAAGCTGGACCACGCGCCTGAATGAGTTTGAAAATCTGGTGGTGCTCCAGACGTTTTCGAAAGCCTGGGGCCTGGCCGGGCTGCGCCTGGGCATGGCCTTTGCCGCGCCGGCCCTCATCGGCTACCTCAACAAAATCAAGCCGCCTTATAATATATCGGAGGCCACGCAGCAGCACGCGCTGGCGGGCTTGGCCGATGCCGAGCGGTTTGCGGCCATGCGCCAGGAGTTGCTGGCTGGCCGCGCATGGCTGGCCGAGCGCCTGCCCGCCGTGCCCATCGTCGAACACGTATTCCCGTCCGACGCCAACTTTCTACTCGTGCGTTTCCGGCCCGATGCCACGGCGGTTTACCAGTACCTGCTTGACCAAGGCATCGTGGTGCGCAACCGCACCACCCAACCCGGCTGTGCCGGCTGCCTGCGCCTGACCGTGGGCACCGCATCCGAAAACGAAACCTTGCTTGCGGCGCTGCAGCAATTTTCTCAGTAGCCGCTCACGCTTTCTTGCCCCATGAAAAAAGTTCTCTTCATCGACCGCGACGGTACCATCCTCGTGGAGCCGCAACCCAGCCAGCAAGTCGATAGCCTCGATAAGTTTGCCTTTGTGCCCGGTGCCATCAGCGCCCTGGCGCGCATCGCCCGCGAGCTGGACTACGAGTTGGTGCTGGTGACCAACCAAGACGGGCTCGGCACCGAGTCGTTTCCGGAAGACACCTTCTGGCCCGCGCAGCAGCTCATGCTGGATATCCTGCAGGGCGAAGGCGTCGCGTTTGCCAGCAGCCACATCGACCGCAGCTTTCCCCACCAGAACCTGCCCACGCGCAAGCCGGGAATCGGCATGCTCACGGCCTACCTGGATGCCGCCAACAATTACGACCTGCCGAACTCGTTCGTCATCGGCGACCGGCTTACCGATGTGGAGCTGGCCGCGAACCTCGGCAGCCAAGCTATCCTAATAGGAGAGGAGCCGGACCCGCGCGCCGCTCTCACCACCACAAGTTGGGAAGCCATCTACCAATTCCTGCGGCAACGTCCGGCCCGCACCGCCGTGGTACAACGCGACACGAACGAAACCAAAATCCGCGTCGAGTTGAACTTGGACGGTGACGGGCGGCATAGTATAAAAACCGGGCTTGGTTTTTTCGACCACATGCTTGATCAACTCAGCAAGCACAGCGGCGTGGACATGCTGATTGAAGTACAAGGCGACTTGCACATCGACGAGCACCACACCATCGAAGACACCGCTCTGGCGTTGGGCGAAGCGTTTGCCCAAGCCCTCGGTGACAAGCGCGGATTGGCCCGCTACGGTTTCCTGCTGCCCATGGACGATTCTTTGGCGCAGGCCGCCATCGACTTTTCGGGCCGGCCATGGCTGGTGTGGAATGCCGAGTTTCGCCGGGAGAAAATCGGTGATATGCCAACGGAAATGTTTTACCATTTCTTTAAAAGCTTCGCCGATGCTGCTAAGTGCAACCTCAATATCCATTGCAGCGGCGAGAACGAACACCACAAGATCGAAGCCATATTTAAGGCAGTAGCCAAATCTGCTCGTATGGCAATAGCGCGGGATTTCAGCCAGATGGAAATACCCAGCACCAAAGGAGTGCTGTAGGTTTTCTCAAATGGTAATGCAAATGAGTAAACTTCATCCGGCGTCAAATTTGGAGTTGTTACTCAAATGTATAATGACTGTGAGTAGATCAAATGCATACACAAATGAACATAGCGGTGGTTGACTACAAAGGCGGCAACGTGCAGTCGGTCCTGTTCGCATTGGAGCGCTTGGGCGTCAGTGCTACGTTAACGGCCGACGCCGAAACCATTCGGCGGGCCGACAAGGTCTTGTTCCCGGGCGAGGGCGAAGCGGCCTCGGCCATGCGGGAGCTGCGGACGCAAGGGCTCGACAAACTATTACCCACGCTCACGCAGCCGTTCCTAGGCATTTGTTTGGGGATGCAACTGCTCGGCACGCACAGCGAGGAGAACGATACCGACTTGCTGGGGATTCTACCTTTTGCGGTGCAGCGCTTTCCGGCATCCGCCGACTACAAAGTGCCGCACATGGGCTGGAACACCTTGCACGCACTGCAGTCACCGTTGTTTGCGGGCCTGCGCGAAGGGGACTACGTGTACTTCGTGCACAGCTACTTCGCCCCGGTGGGCGACTACACCATTGCCCAGGGCCGGTATCCGGCCCCGTTCAGTGCGGCGGTGCAGCATCGGAATTTTTACGCCGTGCAGTTTCACACCGAGAAAAGTGGAGCCGTAGGCACGCGCATTCTGCAAAACTTCCTCACCCTGTAATGTAGTGCGTGGTTGCTCATGCCTGACAAGACACTCACCACGCATGAGCAACCGCGTACCTAGCTCCCACAATGGAAATCATTCCGGCTATTGACCTTATCGGCGGCCAGTGCGTGCGCCTGACCGAAGGTGACTTTGCCCAACAAACCACCTACGATTCGGACCCGCTGGCGGTGGCCCAGCGCTTCGAGCAGCACGGCCTGCGCCGGTTACACTTGGTGGATCTGGACGGCGCCCGCGCCAAGCGGCCCGTGAACCTGGCTGTTCTCGAGCGTATTGCCCGCCACACCAGCCTCGTGATTGATTTTGGCGGCGGCTTGCAGCAGGAGGATGCCGTGCGGCAGGCCTTCGATGCGGGCGCCGCGCAAATCACGGCCGGCAGCATTGCCGTGCGCGAGCCGGAAACCGTGCAGCACTGGTTGCAGGCGTTCGGGGCCGAGCGTATCATCATCGGGGCCGATTTCCGCGACCAGCGCATTGCCATTAATGCCTGGGCCGAGCAGTCGGAGCGGACCCTGCGCGAGTTTGTGGCGGCCTACCTGGCCGTGGGCGCCACCACTTTCGTGTGTACCGACGTGAGCAAGGACGGCAAGCTGCAAGGCCCGGCGCTGTCAGCCTACCAGGAACTCATCGACCAATTGCCCGCAGCGCAGGTGGTGGCCAGTGGCGGCGTTACCACGCTGGCCGACGTGGAGGCCCTGCAGGCGGCCGGGCTGCACGGGGCTATCATCGGCAAGGCCATCTACGAAGGCACCATTCAGCTGACCGATTTGCGGCGGTTTGTGGCGTAAGCCGTCCTGGCCTATTTCTCTTTACCCTTCATCAAGCAAATCCTTTTTTCCCGTGCTGACCAAACGCATTATTCCCTGCCTCGACGTGAAAGACGGCCGCACCGTGAAAGGGGTCCGGTTTGAGGGCCTGCGCGACGCCGGCGACCCGGTGGCCCTGGCCGCCCAGTACGCCCGGCAGGGCGCCGATGAGCTGGTGTTCCTCGACATTACAGCGACGAATCAGAAGCGGCAAACGCTGGTGACGCTGGTGCGCGACGTAGCCCGGGAGCTGGACATTCCCTTCACCGTGGGCGGCGGCATCGGCTCGGTGGCCGATGTGGAAGCCCTGCTGCTGAACGGGGCCGACAAAGCCAGCATCAACTCGGCCGCGCTCCAACGCCCCGAGTTGATTGACGAACTGGCCGGGCGGTTCGGCTCGCAGTGCATTGTGGTGGCCGTCGACGCCCGGTTCAGCCCCGAGGCGGGCTGGCAGGTATACACCCGCGCCGGCACGCAAGCCACCGGCCGCGACGCCGTGGCTTGGTGCCGCGAGGTGGCCGAGCGCGGTGCCGGCGAAATCCTGCTGACCTCTATGAGCCACGACGGCACCAAGGACGGTTTCGCGCTCGACCTGACCGGGGCCGTGTGTGCCGCTGTGCCGGTGCCCGTGGTGGCCTCGGGCGGGGCCGGGCGCATGGAGCATTTTACCGAGGTATTCCAACAAGCCAAAGCCGATGCCGGCCTTGCCGCCAGCATCTTCCACTTCGGCGAAATCGGCATCCCGGATTTGAAGCAACACCTGCAAGACGCCGGCGTGCCTGTACGTATCGGAAGCGCACTGGCTGAGAGGAAAGTAAAGGCCTGAGCAAACACCCCGTTTTTGAACCACCGTGAATCCGCCAACGGCCTGCAATCAGCTGCCAATAACTACCATGACCCTCGACTTCGATAAAATGGGCGGGCTTATTCCCGCCGTGGTGCAGGACGCCGATACCGGGCAGGTGCTCATGCTGGGCTACGTCAACGAGGAAGCCTTGCGCAAAACCGAGCAGGAAGGCCGCGTTACCTTTTTCTCGCGTTCCAAGAACCGCCTCTGGACCAAGGGCGAAACCAGCGGCCATTTTCTGGCGGTGGAAAGCTTGCATCCCGATTGCGACGGCGACGCGCTGCTCATCCGGGCCCGGCCCGATGGGCCAACTTGCCACCGCGGCACTACCAGTTGCTTCGAGCAGGCCAACGAAACTGTGTATCCGGCCGCGCCGGTAGGGTTTCTGGCCGAACTGGAGCGCCTGGTGCAGCGCCGCCGGGCCAACCCCACCGAAGAGCCAAACTCCTACACCGCCAAGCTCTTCGCTAAAGGATTGCCCAAAATTGCCCAGAAAGTAGGCGAGGAGGCCGTTGAAACGGTTATCGACGCCGTGGCCGGCAATCGGGCCGGGCTACCGGGCGAAGCCGCCGATTTGCTGTACCACCTGCTGGTGTTGCTGGCGGCATCGGATCTGGCGCTGCCGGACGTAATCGAGGTACTCCGGCAGCGCCATTCCACTATTTCAACCGGCCAGCGGCGCTCCGACACCGAAGGCATCTAGAACCAGTACCTAGAACCGGTAGCCGAGCTGCAGGCCCAAGCCCGGCGTGAAGCGCAAAGCCGATGTTGGGTCGCCTGCCAAACGTTTTGGGCGGCTGACGTCTAGGCTTAGGAACGTATCCAGGCTCAGACGTCGTCCCAGGGCCCATTGCCGGCCCACCCGGAACTGCGGGTTGACTTTAAAGCTGTTGTAGGTGGTGGTGACGTGCTGGTCTTCGATGCCGTCGCCGGATTGCGAGTGGTTTGTGCGCGCGTGCTCGTAGCGGGCCTGCAGTCCTGCGCCCACGTACCAACCGATAAGGGCCGGTTTGCTGGCTTGCAGGAAATACCGCGCCTGGCCGAAAGCCGCCACCCGGCGCACCTTTGAACTGGCCTGGTACCTGATGACGCCGGCATCGGTAAAATAGTCGGCCCCGCCCCGGTGGGTGTACCCGTCGTAGCCGATGGTGGCTTCGGTGCTGAGCCGCGGGGCTATCAGCCATTCGTAGCTGAGCGTTGGCAGGTCGCTGTTCAACTCAGAGCTCTGAAGCCCCAGTTTGAGGGCGTGAGTACGCGGCGCTGGCGCTTCAGTGGGGGTTTGGGCGCTGGCACGCTGGCTCCAGCAGGTGCTGGCCGCAACCAGCAGGGCAAGCGTAACGGTGGAAGGCTTCATTGGATGCGTCTAACTACAGTGGGTTTGCCCAGTGAGTCCAACAATGGGCGCAAGCGTTGCACGCTGTGCCGAACATACCTGATGAGCGGCTGTGTGGCTTGGCGGCAACACCGAGCCAATGGGCCGCGTACCCCGGCAACGAGTCCCGCTGATTCGTTTGCTACCTTCGCGCCGCGTTTTACCCTTGCCTATGCCCCCCGCCGATCCGAAGTACCTGGCCACGCAGTCCCTCACGGTGCTGGTGCCCGTGTACAACGAAGAAGAAAGCCTGCCGCAGTTTGTCATCGAGATGAACAAGTACCTGGAGCAAACCCCGGTCGCTACCACCGTTCTGTTTATCAACGACGGCTCCACCGATGGTTCGCTGGCGTTATTGCGGGAGGTGTGCCGGCGCGATGCCCGCTACGCCTTCGTGTCGCTGGCGCAAAACCGGGGGCTATCCACGGCCATCAAGGCCGGCATCGACCACTGCCGCACCACGCTGGTGGGCTACATCGACTCCGATATTCAAACCACGCCGCTGGATTTCCTGCGTTTCTTCGAGTTTTTCCCGGCGTACGACATGGTCAATGGCATCCGGGCCAAGCGCCAGGATTCGGTGGTGAAAAAGCTGTCCTCGAAGGTGGCCAACGGTTTCCGCCGGGCCCTCATCAACGACGGCATCCAGGACACCGGCTGCCCGCTCAAGATCATGAAGATTGAGCACGCCCGCCGGCTGCCGTTGTTTCACGGGATGCACCGTTTCCTGGGCGCGTTGGTGCAGTTGCAGGGTGGGCGCGTGAAGCAGATTCCGGTGCAGCATTTCCCGCGCTTTGCCGGCACGGCCAAGTATAACCTCTGGAACCGCGCCTGGAAGCCCCTAGTCGATACGTTTGGTTTCCGCTGGATTCGCTCGCGCTGGAAGAATTACGAAATCGGGGAGAAGCACCACCCGGGTTTGGCGCAGGAATAGGAGGGATGGGTACTTGGGGAACCGGCCCGTGGGTGAACACGCTGGCATTGCTGATTGGGCTGACGTCGCAGTTGCTCTTTTCGAGTCGCATTGTGCTGCAATGGATTCAGAGCGAGCGAGCCAAGCGGGTACTCGTGCCCACGCTGTTCTGGCAGATCAGCCTGGTATCCTCGTTTCTGATGATTATCTACGGCATGCTGCGGCACGACCCCGTTATTCTGGCCGCGCAGCTCATCAGCTACGTCATTTACATCCGCAACCTGCAGCTGCTGGGCGAGTGGCGCAAGCTGCACGTCGTGTTTCGAGCGGCCGCGTTTGCCTTCCCCTTGGCCACGCTGCTGTGGTTCGTTACCGGGTCGGCCCATATGAGTTTGCGGGCCATGCTCAGCACCCGCATACCCGGTGGCTGGCTGCTGCTCGGGGCCGTGGGCCAAACCATCTTCCTGTTGCGCTTCGTCTACCAGTGGATTTATTCCGAACGCAAAGGGGAATCGGTGCTGCCGTTGGGCTTCTGGGGAGTAAGTTTCGTGGGGTCTGTGCTCATTCTCATTTACGCCCTGCTGCGCCACGATGTGGTACTGATTATGGGCAACGTGTTCGGCACCGTAGTGTACGCCCGCAACATTGTGTTGCTGCGCCGCGAAACAGCGGAAACTCCTGCCGCCCATGGAGCCCAGCCCGCCGTCGACGATAAGAAGCCCGAAGGATTCGTAGCTTGATTCAATGTTTCTATTGGCAGAGCGACGTCACGCTTCGGTCGGGGTTGCTCGTAACCACGCCACGAATTGCGCCAGCCCTTCGGCCAGGGGGGTATGGGGGGCATAGCCCAACAGCGTCTGGGCTTTGGTTAAATCCGCGAAGGTCACGTCCACGTCGCCTGCTTGCATAGGCTGATACTCCAGTTGGGGCTGAATCTGCAAGGCCTGGCCAATGGCCTCAATCAACTCCAGCAGCGCCACGGGGCGGTTGTTGCCCAGGTTCACGGTTTCGTAGCAGCCAGGGTGCGTCAGCAGGTACTGAATGCCACGCACAATTCCCTCCACCGTGTCGCCAACGAACGTATAGTCCCGCGCCGTTGAGCCGTCGCCGTACACCGGTATGGGCTTCCCTGCCAGCAGCAGCCGGGCGAACTTGTGGATGGCCAGGTCGGGTCGTTGCCGCGGGCCGTACACGGTGAAAAACCGCGTGTTCAGAACGCTCAGGCCGTGCAGGTGGTGGTAGGTGTAGGTCAGCTCTTCGCCCGCCAGCTTCGACGTGGCATAAGGCGAAATGCAGGCTTGCTGCAACTGCTCGTCTTCGCGGAAAGGCCGCCGTTCAGTATTGCCGTATACCGACGACGACGAGGCGAAGAGCAAACGCGTCACCTGTTGGGTACGCATCCATTCCAACAGGTGGGCGGTGCCCAGCAGGTTGTTGTCGAGGTAGGCTACCGGGGAGTTTACGGACGGTCCCACCCCGGCTTTGGCCGCCAAATGCACCACCACATCGATAGCAGTCGATCCAATAGCCTCCTGTAGCGCTGTGGGTCCCTGGCGCAAGTCCAGTTCGTGAAACGCAAACCGGGCATGATTGCGCAGGGTAGCCAGGTTGCGTTCCTTGCTTGGTCGGGGGTAAAACGGGTCGAAATTATCCAGGCCGACCACATTGAATCCATCGGCGAGTAGCCGCTCGCACAAATGCGAACCTATGAAGCCCGCGCAACCTGTTACCAAAACCGTATGCATGCACCCGAAGAGCAAGTAGAAAGTGCCACGTGTACGCATGAATGCCGATTCCGGTCACGTCACGGGCGGGCAAAGGTAGAAGAAATGCGTGCAGTGGCGAGGCATCGGCAAGGGGGCTTTTCGCGTACTTTGGGCTTGCTGAGCTGTAATTTTTAATTGTGCATGATTGATTCTGATGCTGGTCGGCCACGCTGGTCGTCGCCGTGGGTGCAAGCGTTGCTGCTGGCTGTATTGTGCTACTTCTGTTTCTTTATTAATCTGGAGGCCCAGGAAATAGGCCTTATGGAAGCTCGGAATTTCGTCGCTGCCCGAGAAATTCATGCCGGCGGTTCTTGGCTGTTGCCCACCATGAACGGTGAGTTGCGGCTTGCCAAACCCCCGTTGCCCACGTGGCTGGTCGCGGTTGTCATGAACCTCACCAGTAACACTACCGATTTGGGCGTGTTGCGGCTGCCCTCTGCATTTGGTGCTTCGCTGCTGGTGTTCGGTTTTTGGTGGCTGGCGCGGCTTTTGGCTTCCGATCGGTTCACGGCGTGGCTGGGGGCTGTGGTCTTAGCTACCTCGCTGCTCATGCTGACTGTGGGGCGCGATGGGAACGGGTGGGATGTGTATTGCTACTGTTTTATGGTATGGGCTTTGGCAGCTTTGGTGAAAGGCTGGCAAAGTCCAGTGCGTGCTTTCGGGTGGTTTGGTTTGGCCGGAGTCCTAATTGGGCTTTCTGTACTCAGCAAAGGACCCGTAGCGCCCTATGGCATGCTGTTGCCGTTCTGCGCCAGCTGGCTGTGGCGGGGAGGGTGGGCGGCCGCCAAACGTCACCTGCCTGAGGCTGCATGGGCAGTGGTGGTGGCTCTTATCGTGGGGGGGGCTTGGCCGCTGTTTCTCTACTCGAAGCATGCATCGGAAGTAGCAGCGGTTGCACACAATGAAAGCACGGCGTGGGTAGAGCGGCACGTGCAGCCGGTATGGTATTACTGGTCGTTCCCCGTCTTTACAGGCGTATGGGTGGTTGCGGCCGTAGCGGCACTCGCGTGGCGGTTTGCACGGCCGCGTTTGCAACGGTTTTTGCCGTACACTCAGTTATTTGCCTGGGTAAGTATAACCCTTGTCTTACTGACGTTGATTCCGGAAAAGAAGGAGCGTTACTTGCTACCGGTATTACCCCCTTTGGCGCTTTTGGCAGGTGGGATGCTTCGCTTCTGGCTGCTTGGGCCGAATCACCAGACTCGTTTGGACCGTCGATTACTTCGTCTCTGGGGTGGTTTATTTGCTGTAGTAGGAGTAGGAGTACCCGTTGCCTTGCAGGTAATTCATTTGCCCGGTTACCATGCACAATTTCTGATGTATTGGGGTTGCACTGCGGTATTTGGGGGCATTGCCATCTGGGCGGTCTGGAATTTAGTAAGGCAACCGCAAGCCAGCGTAATTCTGGCCTGCGGCATCCTTGTTACCGTCGGGTTCACTTCATTGTTAATGGGCACCTATCCTCAGTGGCAGCGCCGGCGCGATGACCCAGGTCTGCGTCCGTTAAGGACCGTGGTGAGCCAGCATCCCGAATGTCAGAAGTTGCCGGTCTTTAGTCTGAACGAGGAAATGCATATCAAGTGGATTTGGGCAGCCCAGCGTCCGGTGCCGGTATGGCATGTTTCACCTACCGAGGGGAATTTACTATCCGTGCCACTCCCCGTTATTGTGTATTCTTCCCATCGGTTGCAACGAGAAAGCTTTCCGGCGAGCTGGCGTAAGAATGTCAAAATTGCGCCCCTTGACAGCTTTACCATTGGGCATAAGGTTTCCGATGGAACGTGGCACGTAGCGAAATTGGAAAGTTTAGATTCTCCTGATTAACATAATTGTTTTCCAGTTATAGAACATTTATGTGCCTCAATAGGGAAGGGTCAGCCTAACCGCTTTTTTATCTTGTCGATCAGAGCAGTCACTATTAGTAAATCATCTTGGTCTTGCACACTCAGTTGGGAGTCAATACCAGGACCACTGATTCGAATCGTGTAATGAACAGGTTGAGACGTAGGCGGCGCAATTGGAGCACCGGATGGTATTTGGGCTTCAGCAGTTTTAGCAGGTAAGTTGGGTAAGCCCAGGGTTTCTGGCCTCGGCATATCTATAGGTGGAATTGTGGGATTGGATTCGGTGGTGTTTGCAGGAGTACCGGTAGCTACCAGTCCAAAAAGTGTAGAAACAGCATCAACTCCGCTTAGCCTGATATCAGAAGCTTTTGCAGCAACCACAGCTTCATTATTGGTTTCCGAAGCCACTTGATTGGGAAAGAGGTTAACGGGCATTTCGGGACTAGCAAGTACGTCGCGTCGCGGCATTGCTTGAGCCAGCTGGTCAATGTCTGCTATGATATTCCTCTCATCGATAATATCAACCATGCGCGCGCCTTCGACAAACGCCTTCGCAACATTCTGTGCATTGATTTCCTCCACGTCAAACTCACGCACGAGCATAACATCTAGTATGTGCACGGGTAGTTCACGGTTACGAAACTTCCGGCAGATGTGAGAAAACAAGGGGGGATGAAGGAATGCTTCTCGGTGGTAAATCTTCTCCTCGTTCTTGTCATAGGCGTTTTTGATCCGCCGAAACAAGTTGGTGGTGGTTAGCATCTCTCGCTTGCTAGTGAGCAGACCAAACTTGACAGCAGAACCAAGTATAGCTTTAAAGCTGCCACTCACTTTGCGGTTGAGTTTGCGTGCGCATGCTTCAATCGAGCATTTGCCCCCAGTATCATCAACGATTTCGGCAACTTCCCAAGCCGACAAATAGCCAGTACGGGGATAATCAATAGTCTTAGGCATGAGGAAAGGCGAAAAGAGAGTATGCAAATAAAGTCGATAAAAGCACAAAGCAGTCAATAAAGCACAAAAAAGTAATTACTAATATAAACTTTTTGTGCTTTTATAAACTATCTTTAACTTGATTCCGGATGGACTCGCAAATAAATAATGATAAATCTATCTAACACAGGCGGAAAAGGAAGGGCAGGAGGACGACAAACTCTCACGTAAGCAGCTTAAACAAGACCTACACGCCTTTATTATTGGGAAGCAACCAATCTTGACACCAAAAAACAATCAGTAGCCTAAAACAAGCGATACAAGCATAATATCAAAACCGAATCGAGATGATTCCAAAATCAGCTAGCAAACCAATAAAAGAAGGAAAAGCAAGAAACAACTGATTAAGAACAACCGTAGTTTTAGCTAGCCAACTCAATCTATAACAAAGAAGTAATCGGGCCAGATACCGGGCCAGATACATATAGAATAATAGGTAACGATCCAAAATAAATAGCTGCCAAGGGTTCAACTCCGCTCTACTAAATTGTTGTATAATTTATATTATGGCGAGATTGCCCAAAATACAATTTCCCAGGGCATAAAACAAGGGTATAATTGTGCTTTCTCTGCCCAAAAAGGGTAGGGGTATTTCTCATTTCCACCATTTCCATTTGAAACAGATTTATGTTTCACGAAACCTTTACGGCTACGGCCGATTCACGCTCGAAGCGTGTAAACATTGAGCAAAATTTGCGCACGATTGAGGTTGTGCGTACTGGCCCGGCTGTCCTTAACGGTCGCCTGGGTTCGCTCAACGAATCAATTACGGTTAATATCACCGATAAAAGCGGCCGTCTGCGTCGCGTTTATACCGATATTCCGCTTGGCGCTATTGCGTTTCATGCCCAATTTGGTCAAGGCGCAATTCGTGAAATTCGGGACGCTCAGGCAGAAATTACCAAGCTGACGCTGGAAATTGATTTGGCGAAAGATTTTGGCATTCGCCTCGGCACTACAGAGCGCGCCTCGCTCTACCTGAAAGACGCGGTTGTGGGGCATACCTACGAGTTCCGCAGCAACAACAACTCGCCGCTGCTCGGCGGTGGCGTTACCGGCACCAACATTTACAAGTGGGTGCAAGTGGACGTGTTGGAGTCGCACAAAAACATCAATGTCGATTCCATTATTGGCCTCGTCATTCCGACGAAGCGTACCAATCCGTTCACCACTACGGGGGTCGAAGAGGTTACCTTGAAGTTCGCTAACGGTAACGACGACGTGTATACGATGGACGAAATTCTTGGCCTCAACGCCCGGAAAAACGACGTTGAAACGCTGCAAACGGTCTTCAACAAAGACTTGGACGAAAACCTTGCCGGTAATACGGAGGTGATTATGCACGGCTCCGCAACGTCCGACTTCGCGTATCTGGACTGCAAGGATGCCACCAACGTCCGTATCCAAACGGACGGTACGCCGCTGCCTATTTACCAGGTGATGCTGGTGAGTACGCTGGTGGAAGACATGGAAGACTAGTCCCTTGCCGACTCTGATTGGGAGCGGTTTGCGCGCTCTTTTCAATGGCGCGCAAACCGTTACCCACCTTCAGCAAAGTATCGCGCCTGCCGCGCTTACGGCGCTGGGGGTTCCGCCCCAGGTAACGAGTCATACGCTCGGGCTGCTCAATACGGTGGCTTCTGGTCTGGCCTCGAACATGCCCGCTGGCTACAACTATACGGGCTTTCTGGGCGGTGGTTCGCCTTCCGTGGTCGAAGCAATACCGCAACCGTCCTCGTCTGCTCCGGTGCTGTCCTACGGGCCTGACGATGCCGCCTGGGCAACGGGCCGCACGGCTCCGGTTGCTGTCTCGTCGGCCGCTGCTGCGGTTTCCTCGCTGCCTTCCTGGCTGGTTCCGGTAGGGGCCGGGCTTGTGGCGTTGCTGGGTATGCTCTGGTTCTTCCTGCCCGGCCAAAAAAGCCCGAAACGACGAAAATAAATGGGTTTTAAACTCCCCTGGGAAATTGCGACAACGGCATCTGCTATTGTCAATTCCCTTACGACACAGCCCGGCGCTGTGAACTCGTTTCTGACTAACAACGGTGTCTCTGCCGACATGGCAAACGGCCTCTTTACGGGGCTTATTACCCAGGTAAAAGAGCCTCGCCCGTTGCCTGCTTCCTCGTTCACGATTCCGCCCGTTGTTAAAGAATGGGTAAAAACGGGTGTTCAAGGGGCTATCAACGGCACCCAGGACGCGCTACAGGAAAAGTACATGCAAACGGAGTCCGGTAAACGGGCCGTTAATGCCGGTGCCTGGGCGTGGCTGGAAAACAAGTGGTACGTCTTTGCGGGCCTCGGTGCCCTCATTACGGGCCTTATCGTCGCGCTCGTGGTTAAGCGCAAGTAATAGTGATTCGCAATACTGCATCGAACGCCCTGGCCGCTTTTACAAGCGCCGCAGAGCGTACGACTACCGCTGTTAGCGGTTCGGCTGGTTCTGCCAACAAAGGACTATTGGCCCTCGCGGGCGTGGGCGTTGCCGGGTTGGCATTCGCTGTGAGCAAACTCCGCTCGAAAAAATCTTACAACGGCCGTCGCCGTCGCTAAAATGCCCTATGTTTTCGTTCCTGCGTCCGCTCTGGGCGGCGCTCGTCGCGGTTATTCGCGCCGTTCTTCTTACGGTGGTGGCTACGCTCGTGGCGGTAGCTCTTACGGCCGTGGTTACGGCCGCTCTGGTGGTGGTCGTGGCTCTTATGGCCGCTCGTCTTATTCTTCGCGTCGTCGCTACTACTAATGGCTTGGCCTTACAACAACCGCTATAGTCGGCCTATGCCCGGCCTGCGGTTCGGCGGTAGCCGTGGTGGTCGTCCTGGGTATGCTCCGTCTTGGATGGATAGAGAGGGCTCACGCGGTGGCCGTGCTTCTTCCCGTCGCGGTACTTCGCGGCGTGGCTCTTACAATAGCGGTACGGCTGGCAAGCACTCCGGGGCAAAGATTAAGGACTCGTACCAGCGCCGCGACGGCAACGGCGGAAAAGAGCGCGTTGATGCGCCCTGCATTAACGCTTGGAAGGTGCAAGACCGTAAAATCCTCTCGCTCGTCGCGGTGCCCTGCTCGGACACCACGACAAAGAGTAAAAACTCGGAAAAATGGGTTTGTACGCTTACGCTGGGTAAAACGGGCCGCAAGGAAACCGAAACCGGCTTTTACAACCCCGAAACCGGCAAGCTCACCATTCCCGACCGCCAAATGGTGGTAAACCCCAAAGCTCCCAACGGGGGCTATTTCGGCACTTTCGTTAAATAAAATCATGCAAGCTCGCGTCTTCATTCAATACGCCAACGGTGCGCTGCAACTGTGCCGCACTACTGATAAATTCAACGGCAAACACGTTGATTTGGTCAACACCATTGCAGGCACTCGCCGCGTCCGTAAAAGCTGGATGAAACGCTAACGTCTATGCAAAACTGGCGCGCAATTCTGGCCCGGTTGGATTCCCTTGATAATTTCTTTAAAGTCGGCGTAGTGGTGCAATCCACTATCAAGCACTTTCGGGAACAAATGGAAATCCAATTCCCAGAAAATACGGGTAAAAAGCCCGTGCGTAATTAACGGAATAGGGTAGGGGCGGCTTTCGGGTCGCCCCTATACGTTCGTATGAATTACAAATACTTTCAGATAGCGTTTTACGCTGTTCGTGCCTTCTATCCGTCCTGCAACGTAACGGCCTCGCTGCCGCTTGCCCAGGCCGTGCTAGAATCGCGCAATTTCACGTCGGATGTTTACCAACGTGCACACAACTTTTTCGGTATGACGTTCCCCAGCAAGCGGGATACGGTGGCTATCGGAAAAGATGGCAAATACTGCAAATACGCAAACGACCTCGATTGCATTCGGGATTACTTTAAATGGCTTTCGTACTGGAAAATTTACAGCGATGCGCAATTGCTGGAATTTCTGAAAAAGAGCTACGCCGAAGACTCGCAATACCTGGTTAAAGTGCGTAACATTTTGCCCGGCATTCAGGGGCAATTACTCGACCCTGCTACGCTCTCGCTCTACGCGGTGGGCGCTGGTGTGGCCGCTATTGCTGCGCTCCGTGCTTCCTAAAAACTGGCAACGGTTTTACCGTACCAACAAGGTGTTGGTTTGGCTCGGCGGCGGTCTGTTGCTGCTCTGGAAATTCGGCGGGCTGCTCTCGACCGTTACCAGCGGGGTTACGAACGTGCTGGCCATTGGCACGGCTAAGGCGCAAGCCTCGGCTGCTCAGGCGCAAGCTCAGGCGCAAGCCGCAACGGTTAAGGCCAACCAAACGGCCCAGACTCAGATAGACCAAGCAACGATTTCGGCTGTGAATGCTAACGCTACGGCGGCGGATATTGCCACCTTCCGGGAAGATGCCGAAGCACTTGCCTCGGCGTTTGGCACCAAGAAAGGGTTTTGGAATACGTTGCTGGGCATGACTGGTGAGGACGAAGCCGCGGCCCTGGCCGTGCTCAAAAAGTACACGCGGGTAATGATGCGCAACGGGGTTGCGCTGCGGGACTCTGCCGGTAAGGTGGTGCAACGCAAGGTTTCCCTTCGGCTTCCGGTACTCTACCCGTTCTACTCGGAAATTACGGGCGGCAATAGCCTCTCGGCCGATGTGCGTAAGTACATGGGCAATGAGCATACCTCGTTCCTGAATACCTACTTGTTCTAATGCGGGTGTTCAGCTATTCGGCGGCGGTGCCGCTGTTTCTCGCTCAGGTGCTTACCGAGTCCGTTGTGGACTCGCTGCCTTCTGTTCCGGCTCCTGCGTCGGTGCCCCTGACGTGGCCGGCCGTGGTGTTCTCGGCTATTAACGTGGTCGTGTACCTGCTCTTTACGGCTTTTGCCCGCTACCAGTCGCGCAAAGAAGCCCGCCAGCGCCGCCTTGACGACATGCAGCACCAACAACGGATGGCCGAAATAATGGCCGTGACGGGCGTAAAAAGCCCGCTCACGCCCCCTGCGGATGCTGTAGGAGTATAGTTTTTGGTGTCTTACCACAAAAAAAAATGAGTAATACAAAGCTTCTCGCCCTGTTGGGCGTTGCGTGTGTGTTGTTTGCGCTTAATGAGTGGGTGTTGCTGCCGCTTGGTATCAGTCCTTTGACTGTGGCTCGTCACGCTGTTACTGGTCAGGCTTATTACCTGACTAACGGCAAGCGGTTGTTCTAATGGCTCGGCTCCGTACGCCCTGCCTGCTGGTGGTCAAATACGGAGGTAAGGAGTTCTATCAGGGGGCTGCTTGGAACGAGTATAGATGCCCGCGTGGCCGCTCTATCGACTTGCTCCGGCAGTCCTTTTGCCAGTTCCCCAACTTCCGCTTTTGCATCGTGTACGTGTGGGACAAAGCCACGAAAACACGCGGCCCGCAAGTGGGGTACTTCGACCGGCATAAGTTCTCCTACAATGGTTAAATGGCTGTTTGTGGGCTTTACGGCCTTGTTTGGGTTTATGCTCAATTTTGGATTTACGCCCGACGTTGAAACGAAGCTGAAAGCTTTGGAGCGCGTCACGGCGTTGCGCCTGCGGGTGTTCTTCCTTCTCTGTCGCGTCTGCCTCGGCCTGCGCGCTATCATCACATCGGGCCTGCGCTCTACCGCTCAGCAAGCGGCGCTGCACGCTGCCGACCCGCGAAACGCTGCGGCGGGTTCGTCATCGCACGAACGCGGGTTATCGGCCGATGTGAACTTCCTTGATGCTGCCGGAAACAACGTGTTGCGCAAAGCAACGCCAAAAAGCGTCTGGGAAAAATCAGGGGTTGTGGCCCTGGCCGCGCTCTGCGGCCTCCGCTGGGGCGGCACGGCCTTTCCTGGCTACTACGACCCGGTTCATTTCGATTCCCTTTAACATTTGTTCAAATGGCTTACAAAAAGTCGTCTCTGCCCCTCTGGGGCTATTTGCTGGCGCTCGGTGCGGCGCTGGTGGCTGGGTACAAGTATCTCTGGCCGATGGTCAAACCGCTGCCAAAAGGCGTTGTTACGGCGGGTATGCCGGTCGTTAACGGCGTGGTAAAAATGGCAGCTCCTACGCTGGCCGTGGGTGAGCCGGTGCCCGATGTAATCAGCACGGCCGCGCCCCTCGCGCACTACGTCGAACCGCTGCCGTTGCCGTCCTCTCAGGGCATTCGCTCGGCTCCGGTGGTCATGGATGAAATGATGCCCGAGTAATGCGGGGTCTACAGATTTCCGCTGTGCAAGTGGCGCTGCCTCCTTCGGGGGTGGCGCCCTGCACCTTGCACGCTACCGCTCCGTTCCTGCTGCTCTATTTGCTGGCGGAGGCCGAAAACGCCGTAGGAGATACGGTAGCGGGCAAATACCTGCCGCTGCCCGGTGCGGGCTTGGCCGATGTGTCACAAGTGGCGCTGCATCCCGATTTCGCATTGTCGGCCCTGGTGTACGACTCCTACCCGCTGGCTCCGGCTGCGGGTTACGCGGTGTCCCTGGCCCCGGTGTTGGATTCGGCCGCTACGGGCGCGTTTGGTCTGCTGTATGTTCTTCACAACGTGGGCTTTTGCCCTGAAATAACAATTTCTTAGGTATGCTTTCTGAGGCTAAAAAAATCGCCCGTTTCCTGCAACAACAGATGGGCGCAACCGGCACGGTGCAACGGTTTGCGGGTACGCTGGTAAATGGTATCCTGGGCGAAAGTCAGCGGTGGTACTACGTTCTGATTCCGCAACCGCGTCAAGCGGTCGGCTCTGCTGCTGGCGGTGGTCTTGAACCTGTCCGGCTTACGCTTACGTGGCTCCGCGAACCTAGCGGCAACGGCGTAGAAACCCGCCTGGGGTACGCTACGGCTCCGCTGGACGGTTCGCCCTGCGTCCTGCACGCTAACACGTTTCAGCCGTCCGAAATGGGCGACAACGAAGTCTACTTTATCGGTTACCGCTTCCGGCTTCCCAAGGTCTATCAGGATATGTTAGATGATGCCGGGCGGCCGGAAGACCTTTAGACCCCCGTTAAGTATTACGGGGGTCAACTATACAACCCCCTGCGACTGCGACCAACGGGAGCGGGAGTGGGGGAGTTGTATAGTTGAAAGCGAAGCGCCCCCTCATTTCTCTTTTTAAAAATCTCGCCTCTGTGAAAAAGTATGTATGCCGCTGCTGCGGCTGCACAGTCTTTACTTACGGGTATTGTACTCCCTGCTTTTTCAGGGTGTCGAAGATGCTGTAGCAAATTGCCAACACGCCGAAGGACAAACAGTAAGGCACAGCCCCGCAAGGGCTGGCCGCTTCACTTGTATGTAACCCCTCAACTCTTACGGTGTGAAAACGTCACTGTTCCTGTCTCTGCTGTTTCATAGCTCCTTGCTGCCTGCTGGTGCTGCCGGGGCCGCTTCGCCTCCTGCGCTGCCCCTGCTGCGCTTCAAGTGCCGCTCCTGCGGCAATTACCACACCCTGCACTCGCAAGCGCGTAGCTGCTGCGCCGTGCGCCGTGCTGGCTTTTTCGCGTAGGGGTATGCTGGCCGCGTGTGTCAAGGTGCATTACCTGATTGCAACCCCGGAAGATGGCTATACGCCGCTCCTGGTGGGCTTGTGGTCGGCTCCCTGCGTGGGAGTGCTCAAATACTGGACGGACGATGTAGAAGAGGCTTTAGGGCTGTTCTCGTTCGATTGTCCCGACTCGCTTTTGCTGCTGATAGAACTCGACTATGAGCGGGTATAAGCTCAACTTCTGCGGCCTCTGCCGCTCGTATTCTGTGCTAGGGGTGCGCTGCCTCTGGTGTTCTCAACCTTTCACCATCGAATGAATGAAACAACGTCTACTCTCGCTCTGGCGCTACCTGCGCCGCTTCTTTCGCCGCGTGTATCACCTCTCGATGGTTGTTTGTGCCGTCGTGCTGGTGTTGGCTGGCCTTGTTGCTTTCGCTCAATCTGCCGCCCTGCTGCCGCTATGAGCTTGCACTGGTTTACGGCGGTCGTCACGTTCGACCAACACAGCGTAGTAACGCTGCCTACGCTTGCTACCGACGTGGTGCAAGCTGCCAAGCTCACGTTGGCCGGTTACCCTGCCGCTTGGATTGTCGATATATGGCATGGCATCAAGGAGTAGTTCACATATGAACTAGTTTGGCATGGGGTTTGCTATATCTGAACTAAGTAGTTCACATTTAAACAACCTCACAACATGAAAGCCAAAGAAATTCTAGCCGGGCTCTACACGGCTGCACAGTGCACCGACATTGCGGACTGCAATCTCGTTATCGATACTATTTGGGAGCGCCTTCGCGCAATCGGTGACGGTCTAAGTACGCCTTCGGCCTTTCCTCTGGTGTCTAAGCGTTTTCAGGCTTGTTATGACAAGCGCGAATCCTTTTGCCCTAACTACTGCAATAGGTATGTTAACGGCGAAATAGACGGCAACGGCAACGAAATAGCTTCACCATCTTCTGAATCTGAACTAGTAAGTTCGGATATGAACAAGGAAACCGAACAACCTGCCGCGCCTGCTCCTGCGCCCAAAAAGGACACAACCCCGAAGCCGGTGCGCTTCGTGCTTATTGCCCGCTCGGGCGGTGCTGTAGCTGGTTTTAAGTCCGGCTCCCTGCGGAAAGCCATTTCTGCCGTGAATGCGGAGTACGATTTAACGCCGAAGCTGCAATACAACCGGGTGCTACGTGCCTTTCAGGAAACACAGCTATACGCCGATGCTCACCTAGTAGGGGAGACGCTGGACGGCCGTTCCTCTGCCGACGTGGTGCCAAAATCCTCCTATATCGTCTCGCTGTTTTACGCCTGACGAAAATCATACTTCTGCTTTCTCTTCGGCTGTAGGTTTGCGGGTTCCATCCCCGCACGCCTGCGCCTATGCTCTCGCTTCTTGCTTCTCTGCTCTTGAAAAACGCTATTACGCTGGACTGGCTGACGCTTTCCCTTTCGGGGGCATTGGAGCCGGTTCCGGTGTGTCCGGTAATCCCGGCCATTGAGGCTGAAATAGGCCGTTTGCTTGTGTCTGGTACAACGTTGATGCCGGTGGGCTACCGCTCGCGCGGCGGCTCGTTTACGTTCGTTAATCTTGACCGGGGTACTGCTCAGTACAAGCGGGTGCTACAGATACAGTACGAAGGGAAGCCCTGGGGCACGCTCTGCGCCGTTCCTCGCTCGTCCATCCTGCCGCCCGACTCGATGCAGCTTAAGCTGGAAAACTGCGTGCTGTACGAAGAGGAGTTGCGCTTGTCGCTGGTTGCGTTCTTCGGTGAAACCGGATTTGTGCTCAATGGCATTACGCGCCTAGATATTGCCTGCGACTTTGAACGATTCGCAAACGGTATGCTTCCCGGTGCCTTTATTCAGGCCGTGCAATCGGCCCAAATTGAGCGAAAGGGTAGGGCCGCTAATACCAACGTGTTTATGCGTGGGGGTGCCTATACGGGCATTAAATGGGGGTCGCAAACATCCGACCGCTGCGCAACGATGTACAACAAGACGTTGGAGCTTAAAAAGAGCAACAAGCCGTACATTACTAAGTACCTGCTGGCTGCTGGCCTGGGTGTCCCGGTGTCGCAATTTGATGCGGACGGCCTGCCGCTGCTCGATGAAGACGGCAACCAGAAAACCGAAGCGCCCGACGTGTGGCGCATGGAGTTCAAATTGAAGTCGGACGAACTAAAAAAGCTCTACCACTTTCCGGAAGGGCAAGACTTCCTGCGCGTGCACAAGGATTTGCCGAACGACTTGTACGGGGAAGAGGGGGAACTAGTGGAACCGCTGCGGCTGGGACTGTACGATTTCGTTTCTGCGGAGTGGCTTAAAAGCGTCTTTCAAAAGGAACTCGATACGTACTTAACCTTTGTCGAAGACTCGGACGATTCCAACAAGTCGCGCCGTCCTGCGCTGCGCCTGTTCGACTTCGCGCAACCCGATGCGCCGAAGCTGCTGCGCCACTCTACGCGCCCTGGTACGACCTCGTTTCGCTTTAAGGTGTCCATTAAGGCGCTGCTGGGCGAATATTGGGCCACAAAGGATAACGACTCGCTGCATATGGCGTGCCAGCTCATGCAGCAGCACGACTTGGCCGGGCACGTCGAAAAACGCCTAAAGCATTGGCAACGGGAATTTATGCCGTCAATGGACATGGCGTATAACTACGCTAACCCGGTGGCCCTGGTGCGTGCCTCGCTCACGCTGGGCGAAACCGAACGTTTCGCCGGTATAATGCGCGCTGTCGCAGCCGACCCGCTGCGCGGCCGTACGGCTCCGCTGCCTGCGCGCCTGCGGATTCGCTGCGTGCATACCGAACCGGGAATAAAACCGTTGCAAGGGGCTAATTACATGGTTTACAACGGCCCGCAAGCTTTGTAAAACCCTGCGGCTTGGCTGCTGTTTGGTATTTGAGTAATTTGGTTCCGTCGATTGGCACAATAATTTCATTGTGTATGCAGGAACTAATTCCATCCCACATGCTAACAGCTACGAAAGCCGAACCAATGACTACCGCCCAAACCGTGCTCCTGATGATAATGGGGACGCGCAACGACACGCCCCAATGGGAATTACGGCTGGATATTAACGACAAGGTGTATAAAGCCTTAAAACGGCTAAAATTGCCCGACGAACAAGCCATACTCAACGGCGAACCGGTGCCCAATACGTATTTAATGTATATGACGGAAGATGCCGACGTATACAACGTTTGGAAAATCGTTCAGGACTGGCCGCGTACGCATTGGTACAAGGCAAAGGTTATGAAGTATATGAAAGGCAGAGGCTCCGTACTGCCATAAGCCCGAAAGGGTTTAGTACAATAACAACATTAAGTATCCCGGTTTCAAGATAATTTGAAGTCGGGGTATTTTTTTTGTCCCTACGTGTAGGAATTGTGATAGTAGCTTCACAATATTTGTTCATTCGGTAACGGCACAAGGCCGGTCCGTATAGGTTCTTTGACGTGTTGGCAATTTGTTCTTTCGCTGTAGTATAATTTATATTATGTTAAGTAATATCTTAAAAAATGAGGCCCGGAATACACCGGGCCTCTCTCCTCTACTTAGCTTGACTTGCCAACTTCTCAGCATCGGCCTTACGACCAACACTTGTGTATGCTTTCTGCAGAGCCGACGACACGCCACGGTCGCTTGGGTTAATCTGAATAGCCGTTTCGAAATACGGAATTGCTTGTTCCATGTATTTCTTACCATCAGCTTCCATTTTTTTGCCTTTGGCTTGATACGTTTTCAAGTCCATTTTATTTACAGCCTTGTAAATCTCAGCGCCTTTGTTGAAATAATAAACGCCAATGTTGTACTGCGAATCAAAGTTCTTTGGATCCAGTTCAACCGCTTTCTTATGGGCAGCCAATGCCTGCTCAGGCTGTTTACTCTGTTCATATACCGAACCGAGCACTGAATACAGATTGGAGTTGTTTGGGTCGGCAGCAATTACCTTCTGTATTTTGTCGATGGCCTCTGTGCCACGGCCAGAGCTAAGGGTCATGTTCAGGTCTTCCAACAAAAAGGCTTTGTTGGTTGGGTAAGCAGCCAAAGCCTGCTGCACGACTTTCGCTGCCTCGGCTTCGTTCTTTTCCTGACGAGCAATCTGCAACAGACGGTTGTACATCTGCGGCGATTTGTAATTGATGCCCATCAGTTTGTTGTAGTTGTCCCGGGCCTGTCCATAGTCCTGCTTCGCTTCCGAAGCGTAAGCAGCGTACAACAGCGCTGTAGTGTCCTGCGGCCGGATTTGCTGCGCCATGCGGTAAGAGTTCAACGCCTCATCGTACTTCTGCGCATTGTAGCTCTCAACGCCGGCGTTCAACGCCATACCATAGATATTATCAAGCCGCTGGGTGGCTTGCTTGCCGTAGTCGCTGTCTTTGCCTTCCAGAGCAATAGCTTTCTGGTAAGACTCGAAAGCTACTTTGGTTCCCTCACCGGGCGACAACGTCTTGCCGTAAATCGGGCTTTGCGCAATGCCTTCGTAGATTTCGCCGCGCGTGTACCACGTTTTGGCTTTGTCGGAGGTCTTGGGATTGGTAATGGCTTTGTCGATTTCCGTACGGGCCTTATCCAACGTGCCAGCTTTCTGCATCAGTATGGCATTGGTCACGGCAGAGTTCTGGGCCATGGCACCTTGAAGGGCCAGCGCCGTTGCAGCGGTCAGAAAAATCTTCTTCATGGAGTGAGTGAGGAAGGGAAACAAAAAAGAAGGTGCTTCCCCAACAGGGAAAGCACCTCATAGGGTTCAGGAAACAGGAAGTTCGTCTTCGGCAGTGTCGGCGTCGGCCGCTAGTTCAGGGGCGGCTGTGGGGCTCCCCCCCTCTTGGCCTTCTTCAGCAACCACCAGTTCACCAGCGGCATCAACCAGTTCGAGTTCCTTGTCGTCGGCTGCAACTTTTGCCACCGATGAAATTTCGTCGCCCTCGCTGATTTTGATAAGCCGAACGCCTTGAGTAGCCCGCCCAATCGACCGCACATCGGCCACGCGCAGGCGAATGGTGATGCCCGAGCGGTTGATGATCATCAGATCGTCGTCGTCGACAACGTCTTTGATGGACACCAAAGAGCCGGTTTTTTCGGTCACCTTGAGGGTGCTTACCCCTTTGGCGCCACGGTTCGTGATGCGGTAGTCGTCGATGGGGCTGCGCTTGCCGTAGCCGTTTTCGGATACTACCAACAACTCCTTCTGCGGATCGGCCAGACAAACCATGCCGACTACGCGGTCGTTGCCGTCTTCGGCCAAGGTGATGCCCCGGACACCGGCGGCAGTTCGGCCCATGGGTCGAACATTGGCTTCGTTGAAGCGCACGGCCCGGCCGTTGCGGGACGCCAGGATAACTTCGCTGGTGCCGGTCGTCAATTGCACATCAAGCAGCCGGTCGCCTTCGTTGATGGTAATGGCGTTGATGCCGGCGGCCCGCGGACGCGAGTACGCTTCGAGCGTGGTTTTCTTCACCGTCCCTTGCTCGGTGCAGAACATCAGGTAGTTGTTCTGCGCATAGTCGGGGTCGCGCAGGTCACGCACGTTCAGCACGGAACGCACGGGGTCGGTGGCCAAATCGGGAATCAGGTTTTGGATAGGACGACCTTTGGCAGCCTTCCCTCCTTCCGGCAGTTCGTATGCCTTGATCCAATACAACCGGCCGCCTTCGGTGAAGAGCAATAGGAAGTCGTGGGTGGAGGCAACAAACAGGTGCGAGGTGAAATCCGACTCTTTGGTAGATACGCCCTTGGCTCCCGTGCCGCCGCGGCCCTGGGCCCGGTACTCGTCGAGCGACGTGCGCTTGATGTAGCCTTCGTTGGAGATGGTAATTACCATCGACTCCTCGGCAATCAGCGACTCGAAGTCGATGTCGCCACCGGCGTACTCGATGTGCGTGCGGCGCGCGTCGCCGTACCGCTCCCGAATTTCGATGAGCTCGTCTTTGATGATCTGGCGCTGCAGCGCCGGCGAATCCAGAACCGAGTTCAGGTAGTCGATGAGCTTCATCAACTCGTTGTACTCGTTCACGATTTTGTCGCGCTCCAGGCCGGTGAGGCGCTGCAAACGCATGTCCAGAATGGCGCGGGCCTGCACGTCGCTGAGCGTGAACCGCTCGATGAGCTGCGCACGGGCCAGTTCCGGGTCGCGCGAGCCGCGAATCAGGGCAATTACTTCGTCGAGGTGGTCGAGGGCAATGAGCAGGCCTTCGAGGATGTGGGCCCGCTTCTGGGCTTCGGCCAACTCGTAGCGCGTGCGGCGCACCACTACGTCGCCGCGGTGCTCCACGAAGTGGTGGATCAGGTCGCGCAGGTTCAGCGTCATGGGGCGGCCTTTTACCAGGGCCACGTTGTTGACACCGAAGGTGCTCTGCAGCTGGGTGTACTTAAACAGGTTGTTGAGCACTACCTGCGGCACGGCGTCGCGCTTCAGGTCATACACCACCCGCATGCCGTCACGGTCCGACTCGTCGCGCAGGTCCGAAATGCCTTCGATGCGCTTCTCGTTGATAAGCTCCGCCGTCCGCTGAATCATGGCCGCTTTGTTGACCATGTAGGGAATTTCGGTCACAACGATCTGCTCCTTGCCCGTGGGCGTGGTTTCGAAGTGCGTTTTGGCACGCATTACCACCCGGCCGCGCCCGGTTTCCAGCGCCTGACGCACGCCTTCGTAGCCGTAAATAACGCCGCCCGTGGGGAAATCCGGCGCTTTCACGTACTCAATCAGCTCCTGAACCGTAATCTGGTCGTTGTCGAGGTAGGCAATGATGCCGTCGACCACTTCCGAAAGGTTGTGGGGCGCCATGTTGGTGGCCATGCCCACGGCAATACCGGAAGAGCCGTTCATCAACAAGTTCGGGAACTTGGCGGGCATCACCGAGGGCTCCTCCAAGGAATCATCGAAGTTGGCCTGGAAGTCCACGGTATCCTTGTCCAAGTCGCCCAACATCTCGTCGGAGAGGCGCTTGAGGCGGGCTTCGGTGTAACGCATGGCGGCCGGTGAGTCGCCGTCGATGGAGCCGAAGTTGCCCTGTCCGTCGACGAGCGGGTAGCGCAGGCTCCAGTCCTGGGCCATGCGCACCATGGTGTCGTACACCGAGGAGTCGCCGTGCGGGTGGTATTTGCCGAGCACCTCGCCCACGATACGGGCGCTCTTCTTGTGGGCTTTGTTGTAGGAAACGCCCAACTCGCTCATGCCGTAGAGCACGCGCCGGTGCACGGGCTTGAGGCCGTCGCGCACGTCGGGCAGGGCGCGGGAAATAATAACGGACATCGAGTAGTCGATGTACGCACCGCGCATCTCGTCTTCGATGTTGATGGAAATGATCTTTTCGCCTTCAGCCATGATCAAAATGATGGGACGCCGATGCTACAAAACGCAGTTGGCGGGCCGGGTTAGAAACTCGTGTTTAAGCTGGCAAGATACCGAAAAAAGGCCGTTTTTCCTAGCAGGAATCAAGGTTTACCCTTCGCGCGGTTGTTGTGCATTTTGCCATCGGGCTGGCCGTGCACTTTGAATTTCTCGCCGATTTCGGGGTTCTGTTTTTTGAACAGCGGCTGCCCGCGGTACTTCTTCCCGTTGTGGAAATGGACTTTGCGCACGTGGCACGACGCCATGGGGCACGTGCGGCAGCTGCTGATTGCCACGGCTGCCACCAGAATAGGTAGCCAACGGCGCAGCAGACGAAACTCGAACATCATAAACAAAACAACGCAAAAAAGGCCACATCCGTGCCCTAGCCCGGCTCTGCGCGCGGCAAATCCTCGCCGTTCCACTCGCGCAGGAACTGCGCCAGAAACTGCTCAACATACGCATGCCGCGACTCCGCCGCCATCTTGGCAGCGGGCGTGTTCAGCCGCTCGCGCAAGTGCAAGAGTTTCTCGTAGAAATGATTGATGGTGGGGCCGGCGTTGCGTTTGTAGGCCTCGAAGGAACTGTGCTCCACCGGCGCCACAGCCGGATCGTGCAAGGGGCGTCCTTTATGGCCGCCGTAGGCAAATGCCCGTGCCACGCCAATGGCGCCAATGGCATCGAGCCGGTCGGCATCCTGCACCAATTCGCCTTCCAAAGTGCTCATGGGCGTGGCTACCCCAAGGCCCTTGAAGCTGATTTCGCGAATGATGGTTTCAACGCGCTGAATAACGGCCTCGTCGGCTTGCTGACTCAGCAGCCAGGCACGGGCCGCCCGGGGGCCGGCTTCTTCGTCGCCGCCGTGAAATTTCCAGTCGGCTACGTCGTGCAGCAGCGCCCCAAGTTCGGCCACAAAGCCGTCGGCAGCGGGCGTATTTTGGGCCAAAGACCGGGTGGTTTGCCACACCCGGCGGATATGTTCCCAGTCGTGGCCAGAACCCTCACCCTGGAATTTCTCGCGAACGAAGTCCGCAGTCCGCTCAATTAAATCGGCTGATGCCGCAGGAATTTGCATGGCTCAAAGGTAGCACGCCACCCCAAAGGCGGTACGGAGGAATTAATCCAAAATAGGCATGCGCTCAAACGGCCGGGTGCGGTCGAACAGGTAACGCAGGGTCTGGTGCTCCCGCCACGGCTTGCCGCCAATCAGCTCCACCACGGTCATCATCTTGGGGTTGAAGTCGCCGATCCAGTTCATAACAGTTTCGGTGTACTGCAAGGCTCCCGGCTTTTGAATGAGCTGCGCCGAGGCGTACACCATAGCAGCTTCCACACCTTTGCGTTGGTGCTCGGGTACCACGCCAAACACCACACCGAACAAGGTTTTAACCGTGCCACGCAACTGGTGATACTTAAACTGGAGCTTTTGCCACCAGCCCAGCTTGCCATCGAAGTGCCGCAAAATCTCGTTGATTTCGGGCAGGTTGATGTAGAACGACACCGGTTCGTTGTCGTAGTAGCCAAACCACACGATTCGCTCATCGAGAATGTCGAGCATGCTTTTGAAGAGCTTTTCCGCAACTTCAGCCGACATGGCCTTTACCCCTTCGTGCTTGGTCCAGGCTTTGTTGTAAATGGTGCGAAAATCCTGCGCATAGCGTTTCCACTCCCGCTTGCGCATGTGCCGGAAGGAATAGCGCGGATCGGCTGCAATGCGTTGGGCGCGGGCCAAGATGGCGGGCCGCAACTCGCCGGCTACCATGCGGTGGTAGGTTACCTGCCGGAAAAACGTTTCGAAACCGTAGGTCCGAAAGAGTTGGTCGTAGTACGGCGGGTTGTAGGCAGCGCCGTAGATCGGAGGTCCAAAGTTTTCAGTCAGCAGCCCCCACCACTTGTCCCGGTCTCCGAAATTAATCGGCCCATCCATCCCCTCGAGCCCCCGGGCACTGAGCCATTCGCGGCAGGCATCAAAAAGCATGTTGGCAGCTGCTTGATCGTCGATGCAATCAAAGAATCCCATTCCCCCTATTCGGCGGTACAAGTCGGCCTTCGACACCTTGGTCTCCGCTCCTACCGAATCGGCTGCAAGCTCCGCCTCGGGCGCAAAGGCAGTTTCGCGGTTTACAAAAGCCGCCACCCGCCCGATGGTTTGCCCGTGCGCATCCAGCAACAGCCAACGCACCAATTCGCCGTTGCGAAACAGCTTGTTGCGGGCGGGGTCGAATACGTGCTCGACATCTTGATCGAGCGGCCGGATGTAATTGGGGTCGTTGCGGTAAAGCCGGGGCGGGAAGGCAATGAATTCGCGGGCCAGGGCGGGCGTAGTGACTTCGACGAGCTGCATGGGCGAAGGGCGCAATCTGCGGACGAAAGCAACAGGCCCGAAAACCTGCCGAAGCAAATTTCCGGGCCTGCAGAAAGAGCCCCCTGCCGGGATCGAACCAGCGACCTACTGATTACAAGTCAGTTGCTCTACCAGCTGAGCTAAGGAGGCGTTTTGGTGCTGCAAACCTACAACAACCCACGCAAAAACCCAAGTGGAAGTGCACCAAACCCGCTTTCCACTCACAGCACCCACGCTGCTAGGTTACAAGGGCTTTAGCAGCAACCACCAAAAATTGGTGTTTGGCCTTCTGTCACACCAAGAAGCAATTTCTACTTTAATGACCAATCGTTTCTCTCTTTAACCCGCATTTTTCAGATAAGACGGACGATTTTTTCACAAACAGGCTTGTCACAGGCGCAGCTGTTTCTTCCTGTTCTTTGCCAGTTATACAGCAGACTTTTGAAGTCGTAATCCATCTGTTCTGCTCATGGCCCCCTCCTCTTCGCTAGCTCTGATTGCCGTAGCGCTTCTCTTGACGAATACCACCCTTACCCCAGCTCAATCCCCGTCAGCACCAAAACGCTAAAGCGAGGAACTTGGGAGTTATCGAAAACGGGAAGCAATATCCATAAGTGCAACAACAACTTCCCTAAACCTTATATCTTCGCCCTTTGCACGCTAACCCGAAGATATGAAACAGCCTTACTTACCCATTGCCGGCCTGCTGGGACTGATTGCTGCGCAGCCACTAGCAGCGCAAGACCTCACCAACACCGGCGCTATAATAAGTGTTGGCAACGGAGCTACTCTATACGTCTCGGGTAGCGTGGCCAACACCAGCGGTACGCTGCAAAACAACGGCACGGTACAAGTTGATGGCGCCCTGCAAAATGCCGGCACCCTCGACTTGGGCACCGGGACCCTCGCCGTGAAAGGCAACCTGACCAACACGGGCACGGTGACACCCGGAACCGGTGAAGTGGTACTCACGGGCACCGGCACCCAGACACTGACGCCCGGAGGGGCCTCGATCTACAAGCTGACTGTGAACAACACGGCCGCCGCCGGCAGCAACATTGTAAGCGTCCCTGCCGACTTAACCCTCCTCAGCCAGCTCGCCCTGACTGCCGGCATCGTGCAGACTGCACCCGGAGCGAAAATTATTGTACCGAATGGGGCCACCGTGACCGGGGAAGCAGCTGGTCGTTACGTGAAAGGCAACCTGCAGGTGACTCGCACCGGCTTGAACGGTAGCTCGGCGGTGGATTTTGGCAACGGGGCAACCCTAAACCCCAACGGCAACAACCTTCCGCAGGTAACCATTACGCGCTCGGCTGGCCTGAGCACGGCGAATGTGACCTACGGCACCGATCCGCAAAATCCCGCCGCCAAAGGCATCGACCGGATTTGGACCGTGGACCTGGGCACTACGCCGGCCACTCCGGCAAGCCTGACGCTGAATTGGGTTGCAGACGACGACAACGGCCTGACCAACTTCAGCCAAGCCCGCGTGTGGCGCCAACTGACAGCTAGCGCGCCTTGGGAGCGGGTAGGCACGCTAACGAATGCTTCGCCCGCCGGCCCCAGCCCGCGTACCATCACGGTGAATGCCACGAACTCGGCCCGCTTCACGGTATCGAACACCTCGAACCCGCTGCCTGTGGAGTTGCTGCGCTTCACGGCCGAGCGCAAGGCGGCCGACGCCGTGCTGCGCTGGGCAACGGCCTCCGAGAAGAACAACGACCACTTTGACGTCGAAGTCAGCATCGATGGGAAAGAGTTCAAGCACCTGGGCCGCGTAGCAGGCCACGGCACTACCACCAGCGAATCGGAATACCAGTACCTTGACGCGCAGATTATTCGTCATGCGGCGCCGCTGCTGTATTACCGCCTGCGCCAGGTTGACACCAACGGCCAAGAGCAACTGTCGCCGGTTCGTACGCTGCAGGTAGAAGGCGAATTTGGTTTTGCCGCGCAGGCTTGGCCCAACCCGTTTGGCAGCAAGTTCGACGTAGAAATCCGCACCACCCAAGCCGGCCCCGTAGACCTCACGCTGCGCGACGCCGTGGGTCGCACCTTGCTGAGCCGACGCCTGGAGGTGTTGCAGGGCACTTCTACCTTTAGCTTGACCGAGGCCGGGAAATTGCCGCAGGGAGTTTATCTGCTGAGTGTGCAGCAGCAAAAGCACCGAGCCGTCATCAAAATCACCCGCGAATAGTCTTGCAGTAAACGCAAAAAGGCTCCCTAGGGAGCCTTTTTTGTTTTCGGGACCGGCGCATTCATTAGCGCTTCATGGTAGCAGGGAAAGTTTTGACACCGCAACCGTATTTCGGCTGGTAGAACTTTCCCAACCGAATCGGGATGATCGGGCGGCAAACCACCTGCAGCTGCGCAAAGCCCGACTGCGGCCCTCCTATCTTCGTTAACCGACTGACGGCGGCGAGCCGCCCAATTCCCCAACGCTCCTTTCGATGAACGTCCTGATTGTAGAAGACGACCGCGCTTTGGCCCGGGAGTTGGCGCTGTACCTCCAGCACGAGCGGTACCTCTGCGACTTTGCGCGCACCGGTCGCGAAGCCTCCGAGAAGTTGTATGTAAACGAATACGATTTCGTGCTGCTCGACCTCGGCCTCCCCGACCAGGACGGCCTGCAGTTGCTGGCCCAGGCCCGGCAGGAGCGCAACCAGCAAGCCAGCATCATCATTCTGAGCGCCCGCGGCTCGGTCGACGACCGGATCAACGGCCTCAAGCTGGGTGCCGATGACTATTTGCCCAAGCCCTATTCGCTGATGGAGTTGGAGTCGCGGATGCAGGCCATTACGCGCCGCAAGCACGGCGTGCAGCAGGATACGCTGCAGTTTGGCCCGTTCACCCTCAACTTGAGCGACCGGACCTTGCGCCACAACCAAGACCTCGTGAGCCTTACCCGCAAGGAGTTCGACCTGCTGCACTACCTGCTGCTGCACCGCGGCCGCGTGCTTACCCGCCTGCAGCTGAGCGAGCATATCTGGGGTAACATGATCAGCGACAGCGACGACCACGACTCGAACTTCATCGACGTGCACGTGAAGAACATCCGCAAGAAAATGGCGCCGCACGACGCGCACGACTGGATTGAAACCGTACGCGGCGTGGGTTACCGCATCAAGCTCGACACGGAGGCGTGAAGCTCCAGCAAAAGCTTGTGCTGCTGACCACCCTTTCGAAGGGGCTCATGGCCGGCGTGTTGCTGCTGGCTCTGCCTTGGGCCATCGAGGTGTTTGCGTTGCGCCACACCGAAGCCCGCTTGCGCAACGAATTAAAGCAAGTCCGGCACCGCATCGAGCAGGTGGGCGTCAGCTCGTTTTTGCAGACGCAGGAGCAAGACCAGCGGCTGCACTACGACCTGCTCCAGGACGAGTACATCGACCTACGACGGGGCCGTTTGGCTGAAGCCGGGCCCGATACATTGGCTACCCTGCCGCGCCGCCGCCAAGGCGAACTGGTTGACTTTCGGGTACTGCGGTCCAGTTTTGTGCACGAAGGGCAGCCCTACACCCTGGAAATCGGCAAAAGCATGGCCTCGGTGGAGGACGTGTACGGGTTGTTGCGCGGTTTCGCGGCCTACGCCTTGCTGTTTGCGGTGCTCACCACGCTGCTTATCGAGTTAAGCGTCATCAGCTACCTGCTGCGCCCGTTTGGCCAAATTGTGGCGCGGCTGCGCGCGGTGCAAGGCCCCACGCCGCCACCCCTGCCGCCGCTGCGCACCGGCACCTCCGATTTTCAGTACCTCGACGCCACCATTCAGCAGATGCTGCAGAAAATACGGACGGTATTTGAGCAGGAGCGTGAGTTTATTGCCAACGCTTCGCACGAGCTTCTCACTCCGATTTCCATCCTGCAAAACCGCTTTGAGAACATGTTGCAGGCCGAAATCCTACCCGAAGACGCCGAAACCCAACTGGTGTTTTCGCAGAAGACCCTGCACCGCCTCACCGCCACGCTACGCACGCTGCTGCTCATTTCGCGCATCGAAAACGAGCAGTTTGCCCGCCCCGACCGCGTTAATGTGCGTGAGCTGCTCACCGATGTACTCGAAGAGTTGGAAGACCGCATCCTCGACCTCGACCTAACCGCTACCCTAACCCTGGACGGCGAACCGGTCATGCAACCGGCCAACCGCACGCTGCTCTTTACCCTGTTTTTCAACCTGATCAGCAACGCCATCAAGTACAATCACCGCGGCGGCAGCATCCACATTACGGGCACCGCCTCGGCCGGGCAAGCTCTGGGGTACACGCTCAGCATCCGCAACACCGGAAAGGTTATTGCGCCCGAGAAGCTGCCGCACCTTTTCGAGCGGTTCCGCCGCTTTGCCGACGACCGCGCCGTGGAAGGCTACGGCCTGGGGCTGGCCGTGGTGCGCAGCGTGGCGCAGTTCCATGCCATTCACATCGACGCCACTTCCAGCGAAGCCGACGGCACAACGTTTACACTTCAACTGCCCACTATTCCGGCGCAGGAGGTACTTAAAGCTCCAACTGCTTAAGCCAGTGGCAGCGTGAAGCGAAACGTGCTGCCCTCCCCGACGGCGCTTTCTACCCACAGCCGGCCGCCCTGGGCAGCAATAAACTCGCGCGAAATGCTCAGGCCCAGCCCCGAGCTGCCGCGGTGGCGGCCTTGGTCGGGCGCCTGGCCGAAGCGCTGAAAAATCTGCTCGTGGTACTCGGGCGCAATGCCGGGTCCGCAGTCCCGCACACTCAGCTGCACGCAGTCTGGCTGGGCCTCGGCCTGCACCCTGAGGCAGCCGCCTTCGGGCGAATAACGGACGGCATTAGCCAGCAGGTTGATGAGCACCCAGGTGGTTTTTTCGGCGTCGGCGCGCACGGCGGGCAAGTCGGCGGGTAATTGCAGGTCGAGGCGCACGTGCTTGTCGTCGAGCTGGGCCTGCACGGTGTCGGTGGCGTAGTGCACCACGTCGGCCAGGCGGGTGGGGCGCACATCGAGCTGAATACCGGCCCCGGCTTCGAGCCGCGACACGTCAATGAGTTCGGCCACCATGCGCTGCAGCCGCTGGGTTTCCTGCCGGATGCCGGCCACAATCCGTTCCCGCTCGGCCGCGTCGGTGCGCTCGTGCAGCAGCAGCTTGGAGCTGAGGCTGATGCTGGCCAGCGGGGTTTTCAGCTCGTGCGAGACAGTAGCAAGGAAATTCGACTTCATTTGGTCGAGCTTCTTGAACTCCGACACATTGCGCAACGACAGGATGTGCCCGGCAAACTGCATCTGTTCCTCGGCCTCGTTGTAGGCCACAATGTCGTGCACCCACAGCCGGTAGTAGGTCTCTTCGCCGCGCTGCGTGAACGACAACACCGGCACTTCCTGCGCGGCTTGGTGCCGGTTAGGCGCGTTTAGCGGCTCCAGAATAGCGCGCAGCCGCTCGTTGCGCACGGCAATGTCGGCAGCGGGGCGACCGATGAGCAACTCGCCAGCGAGGCCCAGCAGCCGACAGATAACCGGGTTTGCCAAAATGATGCGCCCGTGCTGATCGAGCAGCAGCAGGCCCTCGTCGAGGCTATTGACGACGCTGGCCAAGCGGTTGCGCTCCAGAATCTGGGCTGAGATTGTGGAGGAACGGAAATCTTGCAGCTCCACCAGCATCTGATTGAACGCGCGCGCTACCAGCCCCAGCTCGTCGTGGCTTTCCACCGGAATGGTGGTGGTGAAATCGTGCTGAGTGGCGTGCCGGATGGCCAGCCTCAGGCTGTGCAAGGAGTTGTCAACGGCCTCGGGCACGCCGCGCACCAGGCCCAACGTGAGCAGCGCCGCCAGCACGGCCAAGGCCAACACAGTTTGCACCGCGCGGCTAGCGGCGCGGTCGGCCACGCGGCTTTTGGCTTTCAGCGCCTCAATATTCAGCTCCACGAGCCGGTGCGTTTGCTGCCGCAGCAGCTGCAACACCAACGGCTGCGCTGCACCCGCAGCGGTGTAGCGCAGCCGTTGGTACCGGGCAAATTCCTGGGTAAGGCTATCGATAAGCGCCTGTTCGCCCGGCTCGGTGATGTTGCTGCCGGCCCGCGTGAGGGCACGGCGAAACGTAGTCAGGCCGACAGGGCTGCTGTTTGGCTCGGCCAGTTGGTCCAGCGCCCGCAGCATCTGCTGGCCCATTTCCACGGAATAGAAATTGGTTTGACGAATGCGCCGCTCGGTAGCATCGAGATGCCGCACGGCCCACGAGGCATAGCCGCCCAGCGCCAGCAGCAGCAGCAGCACCGTGAGAAAGCCCAGCGTGAGTTTGGTGCGGATGTTCATGGAAAGCTGTGCCGTCCGGGCGCTACAAACTCAGGGCAATGGACGATGTAACGTTGCCGTAGGTGTGCGTGGGCCGGCTTCGGTCGTCGGCAAAGATGCGGTTTTGCGCTTGCAACGCCCGGCCTTCCACACGGCACAGCACGCGGCGGTTGGGCGCGTAATCCAGATTCAGCGACGCCCCGGCTATGCGGGCATTGGCATCGGTAGCCCGCGGCCGGCTGCTGAAGATGACGACCCCGTGGCGCGCGGCGTAGTATTCGGCCCGCCCGGCCACGGCCCATTTATCAGCTAGCTGGTAGCGCAGTAGCAAGGCGCCGGCGTGCCAGGTATCGGCTTTTCGACTAGGGGCTTGCTGCGTGCCTACATCAAACACGGCCGCTGCTGAAAGGCGCGACGTGGCAGCGTAGCTGAGGTAGAAGTTGTGGAAGAAGCGCCGGCGGCGGCTAGAGTCCTGGGGCTGCTCGTTGCCAAAGAAGGTGCTGCTGTTGAGCGTCAGCTGGTCGGTGGGCTTCCATTGCAGCTGCGTGCCCAGGGCTTTGCCGCGGTTGTTGTCGCGCAGGTTCTGCCAGCCGTTGAGCACGAGGCCGGTTACCGTCCAGCGGGGCGAGGCTTCCCAGGTAAGGCGGGCGCCGGCTTCGTAGTAGGGCGAGTTTTCGGCCATCAGCGAGCGGCTAAGCGTCCAGTTGTCCTTGCTCAGCGCCGACTCGAAGCCGATGTGCGAGGGGAAAATGCCCAGGTCGAGCCAAGTGTTGGGCAGCGGCCGAAAGCCGGCGTAGGCTTCGTAGACGTGGCGGAGCACCGGGGGCTCGTTCGCGTAGTTAGCCTCCACGTAGGTGCCGGTATGCAACGCGAAGGCGCCGCGGGCCCGGTTGTCGTTGTAGCGCAAACCCAGCACGCCGTTGTTGAGGGCAAACTCGTTGGCCCGGTTGTGAGCGTACAGAAAGCCGGGGCGTTGCGGGCTATTTCCGGTGAAATCGTAGCCATAATAGGCATCGGCGAAGCCATACACCGTCAGCGGATTCAGAGTCTTCGCGGCGGAATCGGCGGGTACAGTTTGGGCCAGTGCCGCAGCGGAAAAGAGCAGATGGCCGACAAGAAGCGGTAGTTTCATGGAAAAAGCGGCAGCGGCTGATGCAGGGCTGTAACGGCGGCAGTCAGCCATTGGGAATAAGGGTTTCGCCACTGCTTTCCATTCTGATGCCGTGTTGCGCCAAATCCGAAACATTAGTGGCTAAACATATGTATTCGACTCACAAACGCCGATTACCAAACGCAGCCGCCATTTTTCCACGGGCCTCACCCCTACCGTTTTGGCACGGTTCGTTGCCAAAACGAACCGGCTGCTAGCTGCTCAGGCCGTACTCCTGCAGTTTGCGGTAGAGCGTGGTGAGGCCGATGCCGAGCTGGCGGGCGGCTTCGGTTTTGTTGCCCTCCGTCTGGTGCAGCATTTCCCGGATGTGGCGGGCCTCCACGGCGCGCAGGCTGCGGTCATTGGGGTCGGCGTCGGGGCTCAGGGGGCTGGGCAGTAGGTGAAACTCCGGGGGCAGCAAGTCGGCGTCGAGGGGCTGGTTGTCGGGGGCCAGAATGGCGGCGCGTTCGAGCACGTTCTTCAGCTCCCGCACGTTGCCGGGCCAGTCGTACTGGCGCAGCAGGCGGCGGCACTCGGCGTCGAGGCCGGGCAGGCGCTTGCCCAGCTTGGCGGCGAAATAGCGCAGAAAGTGCTCGGCCAGCACCTCCACGTCGGCGGCACGGGCCCGCAGCGGCGGCACTTCGATGGTAAAAACCGAGAGGCGGTAGTAGAGGTCGGGGCGGAAGTTGGCGGCGGCGGCTTCCTGTTTGAGGTTGCGGTTGGTGGCGGCCACGAAGCGCACATTTACCTGCGTGGGCTGGGTGGCGCCGAGCTTGGTGAAGGTCTGGGTTTCGAGCACGCGCAGAAACTTGGCCTGCACGTTCAGCTCCAGCTCCCCGATTTCGTCGAGGAACAAGGTGCCTCCGTTGGCTTCTTCCAGCAGGCCTTTCTTGTCGGCCAGGGCGCCTGTAAACGCACCTTTTTTGTAACCAAACAGCTCCGATTCGAGCAAATCCTTCGGGAAAGCTGAGCAGTTGACGGCCACGAAGGGCTTGGAGCGCCGCCCGCTGGCCTGGTGGATGGCCTGCGCAAACAGCTCCTTGCCCGAACCCGTGGGTCCTTCCAGCAGCACCGTCGAATCCGTCGGGGCTACTTGCCGGGCCAGGGCTTGGGCGCGGTGCAGCGCCGGCGAGCTGCCCACCATCGACTCGAACGAATATTGCTGGCCCACGCGGCGCTCCAGCTCCGTGACGCGGCGGCGCAGGCGGGCCTTTTCGGCGGCGCGCTCCACCACCACAATCAGCTGATCGTCGGAGTCGCCCTTGGTGAGGTAGTCGAAGGCGCCGTCGCGCATGGCGCGCACGCCGTCGGGAATGGTGCCGTAGGCGGTCATCAGCACCACCTCAATATCGGGCGACTTCTGCTTGAGGCGCGGCAGCAGGTCCACGCCGTGGGCGTCGGGCAGCTTCACGTCCGACAGCACCACGAGTACCTCGGCGGCGTGCTGCTGCAGGGTTTCGAGGCCGCGGCGGGCATCGGGGGCTTGCAGTACGGTGTAGCCTTCCAGCTCCAGCACGCGGGCCAGCAGCTGGCGTAGGCGGGTTTCGTCGTCGATGATGAGTACGGTGCCTTCGTTGGGCATGGCGCGGGGCGGCTGGATTGTGGGTGAAGCCCAAAAGTACCCGCTCGGCGGCATTTCGGCAGCGCTTAGCATGGGAACAAGCTGTTATACTATACTGCTAAAAAATGCCGGATGTATTCATTGTGTTGTGCACAATTACTAGGAGGGTGTCGGGCATTGCACAAGCTATCAGCTAGGTGAAATAATGAAAGGTGTCAAAGTCTTTCTGTTCCGCGTTTTGCCCATAAACTGAGTTTTTGGCAAAGACGAAGCCATCTATAATTGCATGACTAAACCGCGTACTTTCTACGGTGCAGCCCTCTATGGTGGCGTTGGCTAGGTTCGCGTACCTGAAATCAGCCGTTTTCAAGCTGCACTCCACGAACTGACAGTTGGTCAAGTCGGCACGGGTAAAATCAACGTTTAACCAACAATGCTTAAACACCGCTCCGCTGAGCACTGCGTCAGTTAAGTTCTCGTTTGTTTCCAGTTCAATGTCCTCGAAATATCGTTGCCCAGTCCGGTAGGCTTCTAGCAGTTGTACTTTGGTTGTAATTTTTGACATGTCAATGGCAGTTAAGAGCGTGTCGGAATTAAGCTACTTGAAATTCCCAACACGCTTTTAAAGCAACATTTCCTACCCCTGCCGAATCTCCGCCTTCAAGTGCTCCACGAACCGGCCAAATTCGGGCTCGGCTTCTACGTTGGGGTGCCAGGCCAGGCCCATGCCGGCGAGGTCGTATTGGTGGGCCTTGGAGATGGTAGCACCCGGTAGCGGCTGGCCCGCAGCGTCACGCTCGTAGCCCATCAGCCAGAGCGTATCGGACAGGGCGGTGGTGGTGGCAATGTCGTGCGAGACGATGACGACGGTGTTCAGCTCGTCCATCGTGGTGACTTCAACGATGATTTTCTTCAGCTCGTCGATCATGGCCACGTCGAGGCCGGAGAAGGGCTCGTCGAGCAGGATGAGGTGGTCGGAGCACAACAGCTGCTGGGCAATGGCGGCGCGCTGGCGCTGCCCGCCGGAGAGCTGCGCGGGGTATTTGCGGCGGTGCGGGGCGAGGCGAAACCGTTCCAGGTACGCCTCGACGTGCTGCTTGGCTTCGGCGGGGCTGTGCTTGCGTTCGGCGGCCACCAGCAGGTTGTCGGCCAGGGTGCGGTGGTTAAACAGCGGGTAGCGCTGCTGCACCAGGCCCACGTCGCCGGGGCGCACGGGGTGCTGGGTTTCGCCCACCTGCACCTGCCCGGTGCTAGGCACTACCAGCCCGGCCATGATGCGGCACAGCACGGACTTGCCGATGCCGGATCGACCGTAGAAGCCCACGACCTGGCCCTGCGTCATGCCCGGCCGCACCACGTTGCGCACCTGGGCCGAGATGTCGCGCAGCACCACTTCGCCGTGGAAGGTCATGGAAATGTTGTCGAGGGTGAGGACGGGTTCCTCGTGGGAGTAGGGTGACATAGGGGCGTGGTAGAGGCGCATGGTTGCGCCTCAATCGTTGGGAAACTTTGGAGAAACAAGCGTATGTCGGTGGCGCCAAACGTTCTGGCGGGAGACGCGAGTATGCGTCTCTACACACCGGTCTGCAGCGCATCACTACAAGCAATGGGTGTAATATCTTTTCTCTTGTGAAGTGACTTTTATTACACCTACTGTACTATTCTTTACGTGGTGGACGAAAGTTTATTACAGAGCAGCCGCTCCTTAGCAGCCTGCTTGTAGGGTATTCTCGATGGCTACCTGAAATACCCTACACACCTTGTAGGGTATTCTCATTGCTCAAGCAAAATACCCTACAACCCTAGCTCTGGGCCTGCGCCAAAGCGGCGTGCGGAAAGAACACGCGGCGCAGGAGCACGAACACGTAGTCCTGCAGGGCGCCGGTGGCTAGAATCACCAGCTGAATGGCCAGCACGCCGTCGAGGTGCAGGTAGCGGTTTTGCTTGTAGAGCAGCAGGCCAATGCCGCCTTCCGACTGGTAGAGGGTTTCGACGAGGGTAATCATGGTCCAGATGATGGCGAAGTTCTGGCGCACCACTTCCAGCATGGCGTCGAGCTTGCCGAGCACGACGACTTCCAGAAAGCTGCGCCACTCGCTCATGCCCAGGGTGCGGGCGTGGTCCATTTCCTCCTGGGTGGTGGTCAGAATCACGCTCGTCATGCCCGTGACCAGGTACACGGTGGTGGCGAAGACGAGTACCGAAAGCTTCACCTCGTGGCCCGAGCTAAGCATGAGGGCCATGAAAAACGTGAGGCCGGTGAGCGTGAGGTAGCGCATTTTGGTGGCCGCGTAGGCAATGGGCCGGAAAAAGGGCAGCGCCGTGAGGTAGGAAATCAGCAGCGCCAGCACCGTGCCGATGGCCAACGCCTGCAGGGCCGTGGTCATGCTGGCCCACAGCTCCTGGATGAGGCCCTGGCTGGTAATCAGGTCCGAGAGGGCGCGCAGCACGTCGCCGAGGCTGGGAAACAGCTGCAGGGGATAAAACAGCCACAGCAGCACCAGCACGAGCACCTGGCAGGCCACCATCAGGGCGAAGACCGGGCGGCTGGGCGTGGCGTTGGGGGCGAATAGCTCTTTCATTTTTTGGGTTATGATTGAAAAAGAACAGTCATGCTGAGCGCAGTCGAAGCATCTCTACCGCTTCGCGTGACCGTCATGCAGAG
>NZ_VTWU01000002.1 GCF_008727865.1 Hymenobacter busanensis
TTAGGCCTGCCGCTAGCGTTCATCCTGAGCCAGGATCAAACTCTCCATTGTAGTAGTGTTTGTTGCTTCCCGTAAGAAGCTTGTGTCCTAGCATCTTTTGTCGACCCGCTTCCGAAAAAGCAGGCTTGTCCGACGGGATGTGTTCGTTCGTTTTCGCTTGTCCGCCGCAACCCCTTCCGTGGAAGCGCCTGCGGCGACCTTGTCGTTTTCACCACTCTCTCAAAGAACGTGCGAACCCCTGCTGGGTTCCGTGCGCCGCGCGGTCCGCGGCGGGTGTATCTGGTTTGGGGTGGCAAAAGTACTGCCGTTTCCCGTCCCGTGTCAAGCAACCAAGCAACTTTTTTTTCGCCGCCCGCCCGCTTGGCCCGCCTCCGGTCGAAGCGGGCTGCAAAGGTACAACCCCCGCCGCCGCTTTTGCAACCCACCGGCAAAACTTTTTTTTTTAGCCGGCGACTGTCGAATCCGTTTCTACTAAACAGGGCTGCGAAGATACAACAGCTGTTTTGTTGAAAGCAAGAACTCGTCAAAAGTTCTCAAAAACCTCTTCGTTTAGAAGAGACCCATCAGCCGTTTGCTGTAGCGGGATGACAAAGGTAAGGCCCACCTGCGGATTTGCAAGTGGGCCTCAGCAGAAAATTCATCTAATGGCTTAGTTCATGTGTAGTGTGCTGACGCGGTCGGGGCCGATGCTGACGATGGATACGGGTACTTGAAGCTGTTTCTCAAGGAATTGTACGTAGGCACGAACCTGTTCCGGAAGCGCCGCGGCTTGTGTTACGTTATCTAAAGAAACCTGCCAACCGGGAAGCGTAATGTACTCGGGGGCGAGTTGTTCCAACTCGCCGAGGTCGGGAAGCTGCTCGGTAAGGGTACCATCAGCACGTTTGTAATGAGTGCACACGCGGATTTCATCGAAATCAGACAACACGTCAGCCTTCATCAAGTGGATTTCGGTGACGCCGTTTAGCATAATGGCGTAGCGCAGGGCCGGCAGATCAATCCAGCCGCAGCGGCGGGGGCGGCCGGTGGTGGAACCAAATTCGCGGCCGGCTTGGCGGATCTTCTCCCCTACTTCGTCGTGAAGCTCGGTAGGGAACGGGCCGCTGCCTACGCGGGTGCAGTAGGCTTTGCTGATACCGTATACTTTATCGATGTGCTTTGGAGCAATACCCAAACCCGTGCAAGCTCCGGCAACGATGGTGCTGGACGACGTGACATAAGGATAAGTGCCGAAGTCGATATCCAATAAGGAACCCTGGGCACCTTCGGCCAAAATGCGCTTGCCTTGGTTAAGCAGGTCGTTCAGCAGGTACTCGGTGTCGACGAGGCTTAGCTGACGCAACTCTTCAACGGCAGCAAAGAAGGCAGACTCTTCGGCTTCGATGTCCAGTTCGCGCTGGTGGAAGTTGGCGAGCTGGCGGTGGCGCTCTACGGTTTCATTGTACCGCTCCCGGAAGTTGGCGTGCAGGATGTCGCCGACGCGGAGACCGGTGCGGCCTACTTTATCCTGGTAGGTGGGGCCGATGCCTTTGAGCGTGGAGCCAATGCGGCTGCCGCCGCGGGCTTCTTCCCAAATGCGGTCGAGGGCGCGGTGCGAGGGCAGAATGAGTTGGGCCTTGCGCGAGATGTAGAGGTTGGCAGTGCCGTCGACGCCGCGGGCGGTGAGCTTGCGCAGTTCTTCGCGAAACACGACGGGGTCGAGGACGACGCCGTTGCCGACTACATTGATGATATGCGGGTGAAAGATACCCGACGGCACTTGGTGCAGAACGTGCTTGGTACCGTTGAAAGTGAGCGTGTGGCCGGCGTTGGGCCCACCCTGAAAGCGGGCAACGACGTCGTACGTGGGGGCTAGCACGTCGACGATTTTTCCTTTCCCTTCATCGCCCCACTGTAGCCCGACAAGTACGTCTACTGGCATCTAGTTGGCGCTTTTGAGCAGGTTGGTGGCGGTGGCGTCGTCGTCGGCGATGGTGAAGATGGACGTGAGCTTGGTCAGGGCCAGCATCTTGCGGGGGTGCTCGGCGGGGTTGATGAGAACCAACTCGCCACCGCGGCTGCGAAACTTGGTGAGCAGCGACACCAGTACGCCAATGCCGGAGCTGTTGACGTAGCGCACGTTGGAGAGGTCGACGGAGCAGAGGGTGACGGAATCGTCGCCGAGGTGCTGATCAACGGTTTGGAGGAGGGATTGGGAGTCGGGGCTGCCGATCAGGTCGCCGGTGAGACGAACCGACAGGATGCCGTCGTGGACGGTGGCGTCAGTTTTCATTCAGTAATGGTACGAGCGGCTTTGGCGCGGCAGTCGCCGCAAATGCCGTAAAGATTCAGAGAGTGGTGCAAGATATGGAAGTTCAATAACTCCCCGACCATGGTTTGGATGCCGTGGATGCGTGGGTCGCAGAACTCCACGACCTTATGGCACTCGGTGCAGATGACGTGGTCGTGCTGCCGGTAGCCGTAGGACTTCTCGTACTGGGCGAGGTTGCGACCGAACTGGTGCTTGCTGACGAGGTGGTGTTCGACGAGCAGATCCAGTGTGTTGTAGACCGTGGCGCGGCTGACCTGAATGCCGCGCTCCTTCATGCCGGCGTACAGCTCCTCGACGTCGAAATGGCCGGTGCGCGAATAGATTTCCTCCAGAATGGCGTAACGCTCGGAGGTTTTGCGCAGGCCTTTGCTTTCGAGGTAAGCGGTGAAGATCTTTTTGACCTCTTCGTATTTCTCGGGGTCGAGCATTTTATGCTGCTATATATACTAAAGTGTACCAGTCTTGTGCTTGGGCATACCAACCAGCAACCCCGGCTTCTGGTTCATCAGGAATCGAACCGCTCGACGGACAGCACGCCGCGCACTTTGCTCAGGCGCTGGATGAGCTTGTCGAGGTGGGCGGTGTCGTTGACGAACACCATGATCTGGCCTTCAAACATGCCGTCGTCAGAATCGATGGTGATGGAGCGCATGTTTACTTTGAGGCTATTGCTGATGATTTTGGTGACGTCGTTCACAAGCCCCACACGGTCGGAGCCTTTGATGCGCAAGCCAGCCAAGAAAGCCAGCTCCAGCTGATCGGTCCATTTGGCACGCACCACGCGGTTGCCGAAGCTCGACATCAGCTCCACGGCCCGCGGGCAAGACGTGCGGTGAATTACAATGCCGTCGTTGGTTTCGAAGCCGAACACATCGTCGCCGGGAATGGGGTTGCAGCAGGTGGCAATGGTGTAGCTGATTTTGTCGGTTTTCTCGCCAATCACCAACATATCGGGTCGCACGCCGCGCAGCTTCTGCACTTCCGCATCGAAGGTTTTCGGCTCCAGCATCGACGGCAGCTTGGGTGCGGGTAGCGTGGGGTCGAATAGGTGTTCCTTGATTTCACGGCCGTCGAGTTGGCCAATGGCCACACGGTAGAAGAAATCCTGCGGGTTGTGCACGTTGAAGTGCGCCAGCAGGCGGTTCAGGTTGTCCTGGTTCATTTCCACGCCCAGCAGTTCCAGCCGTTTTTCCACCAAGAACTTGCCATCCTCGGCCTTGGTGCGCTTTTCGTCGCGCAGGAACTCACGGATTTTGCTTTTGGCCTTCGACGTGGTGACGTACTTGAGCCACTCGTCCGTAGGTTTTTGCTTCTGCGAAGTCAGGATTTCAACTTGGTCACCGTTGCGTAGGCGGTAGCTCAGCGGTTCCAGCTTCTGGTTCACCTTCGCGCCGAGGCACTGCATACCAATGTGCGTGTGAATCTCGAAGGCAAAATCCAGCGCCGTGGCACCGTCGGGCAGAATGACCAACTTGCCTTTGGGCGTAAAGGCGTAGACTTCCTTCACAAACAAGTTCTGGCGAAACTCGTCCATGAACTCCAGGGCGTTGGAGTTGTTGGTTTCGAGCATCTCGCGCACCTTGTTGATCCACGTTTCCAAGGTCGATTCGGGCTGCACGGCACCGGTGTCCTTGTATTTCCAGTGCGCCGCGTAGCCTTTCTCGGCAATGTCGTCCATACGGCGGGACCGAATCTGTACTTCCACCCATTGGCCGGGGTGCGACATGACGGTGGTGTGCAACGACTCGTAACCGTTGGCCTTGGGCGTGCTCACCCAGTCGCGCAGGCGGTCGGGGTTGGGCTGGTAGAAGTCGGTGACGATGGAATACACGCGCCAGCAGGCGGCTTTTTCCTGCTCCGGCGGCACGTTCAGAATGATGCGGATAGCAAACAGGTCGTACACTTCCTCGAAGGGAATGTTCTGCTTGCGCATCTTCTTCAGAATGGAGTAGATGCTTTTGGGTCGGCCTTTCACCTCGAAGCTGAAGCCCTGCCGCGCCAGCTCCTCTTCGATGGGCGCCACGAACTCCTTAATAAGGCGGTTGCGCGTGGCCCGGCTCTGCCGCACTTTCTGCGTCAGCTCGTTGAAGGTGTCGGTGTCGGTGTACTTCAGATGCAGGTCTTCCAGCTCGCTCTTGATGGCGTAGAGGCCCAGGCGGTGGGCCAGCGGCGCGTAGAGGTAGATGGTTTCCGACGCAATCTTGAGCTGCTTGTGGCGCGGCATCGAGTCGAGCGTCCGCATGTTGTGCAGACGGTCGGCAATCTTGATGAGAATCACGCGCACATCTTCGCTCAGCGTGAGCAGCATTTTGCGGAAGTTTTCCGCCTGCTCGCTCGTGCCGTACTCGAACACGCCCGAAATCTTGGTCAGGCCGTCGACAATCTGGGCCACACGCGGGCCGAACTCGCGCTCCACGTCGGAAATTTCCCAGTTGGTGTCTTCCACCACGTCGTGCAGCAGCGCCGCCACGATACTGGTGGTGCCCAAGCCGATTTCTTCGACGGCAATCTGCGCCACGGCCAGCGGGTGCAGAATGTACGGCTCGCCGGATTTGCGGCGCATGTCTTTGTGCGCCTCCAGCGAGGTATTGAACGCCTTCTTGATGAGCTTGGCGTCGCCTTCCTTCAGGTAGGGCTTGGCCGTGCGCAGCAGGCGGCGGTAATGACGCAGGATTTCCTGGCGTTCTACTTCGGGGTCAATGAGGGTGGCCATCGGCAAAGAGCACTGCCGCGACGGCAGCGGAACGAAGGTACGGAGGAAACCGCGGGCCCTCGTTTGGGGCGCACGGGGCAGCTCAGCATGGAGTTGCCGTTTATCTTTAACCACTAAAGGCTGCTCCTCGTTACCGAACCTCTCACTTCCCATGCTTCGACTGCAAACGCGCCGAAAAGCCATGATAGCACTTGTGCTGGGTTTATGGATGAGTTGCCACTTAGCCGGTAATGCCCAACAGCGCCCTCAACGCGTTACCCAACTGCGCGTGACAGAGTCATCCTTTGGAGAGGAAACGCGATATACCATTACCGCTGACTCTATTCAGGTACGCAGGAAGCTACTTTTAGAAGAAGGGGCAAAAGACACGTTGCTTTCCATTCCTCTGGATTTACAGCGGCGGGATTGGCTATTAGCCTCTTTCGACAAAATCTATTTATCGAGTCTTCAAAGCAAATACGAAGGGCCAAGTCTTCATGGTCATTCCTTTGGATACCACCTTGTCATTTATAAAGGCGAACATCTCGCCGTAACGGACCTCTATAAATACCGGCTCGACGCGTTTTTTACCTTTTGTCAACGCCTCAATCAGTTGCTGCCCGAGGTTTACCAAATTCACTACACCGCCAATTATTTTAAGCCAGAGTACTAATGCCGCACTACTCCAATGGTTCTCAGCTTAGCAACTGACCGCCCCGCGTTGCCAAAACCGCACAGGCATTTGAATTTACGCCCTGCTTCCGTAGCTTTGCGCCCCCGAGGCGGCCGGCCTCGCTCTGCGGATGTGGCGAAATTGGTAGACGTGCCAGACTTAGGATCTGGTGCCGCAAGGCGTGTGGGTTCGAGTCCCTCCATCCGCACCAATACCTGCCTGTTCCGGGCAAGTGCTTCGTATCAAACCCCCAAGTGAAGCCCTCAACTACCCGGCGACGGCGCGTTGGGGGTTTGCTGTTCCCGGCCTTTTGGCTTTTCTCACGTTACCCTTAACCTCCGACTCGTTTTGGACATTACCCTCGACAAGAAAGACGACCAGCAGAGCGCCCTGCTGACCGTGCGCCTCACGGAAGCTGACTACTCGGAAGCAGTAGAAAAGCAAATCAAAGACCTCTCGAAAAAGGCGCAGATTAAGGGCTTCCGCCCCGGCAAAGTACCCGCCGGGCTGGTGCGCAAAATGTACGGCAAAGGGGTGCTGGTAGACGAAATCAACCGTTTGCTGCAAACCAACGTCGATACCTACATCAAGGAAAACAACCTGCGCATTCTGGGCGAGCCGCTGCCGGTGCCTTCGGATGTGAACTTCGACACCGAGAAGGAATTCTCGTTCCAGTTTGAACTAGGCCTGCTGCCCGAGTTCGAACTGCCCGTCGACAGCCTGGAAGTAGAGCGCCCCGCCGTGGAGCTCGACGAAAACACGCTCAACGAGACATACGAGCAGATTGGCATGCAGTTCGGCGAGAACACCACGCCGGAAACCTCGGAAGCAGGCGACTACCTCTCGGGCCAGCTGACGCAGGAAACCACCGAGTTTTCGCAGAAGGTGATGCTGCCCACCAACAAGGTGAAAAGCGGTGCCGACAAGTTCGTAGGCCTGAAGGCCGGCGACAAAGTGTCGTTCGACGTGAAGGACGTCTTCGGCGGCAACGTGACGGATGTAGCCAACTTCACGGGCCTCTCCAAGGAGCTGGCCGCCGGTGTAGAAGGCGAATACACGCTGGAAATCGAGAAAATTAACCGTTCGAGCAAGGCCGAGTTCAACCAGGAATTGTTCGACAAGGTGTTTGGCAAAGACGCTGTGACGACGAAGGAAGACTTCGACGCCAAGGTGCGCGAAACCATTCAGGAGAACTACAACCGCGAGTCGGAAGGCCTGGTGAACCGCCGCCTGATCGACAAGCTGGTGGAAAACACGAGCATCGAGCTGCCGAAGGAGTTCTTCAAGAAGTGGCTGGTGGTGGCCAACAAAGGCCAGCTGACGCCCGAGCAGGTAGAAGAGCACTATTCGGACTACGAGAAGGAGTTGAAGTGGTCGATGATCCGCAACAAAGTGGTAGAGGAGCAAGGCCTGAAGGTGTCGAACGACGAAATCGTGGACCGCACCATGACCAAGATCATGGCCCAGTTCAACCTGCCCGAAGTTTCGGACGAGTTGCGCGAATCGGTGCGCGGCTTTGCCGACAACTACCTGCGTCAGGAGAACGGCAAGAACTACGTGCAGGAGTACGAAGCCATTCTGGCAGAGAAAGTACTCGACAACCTGCGCGGCCGGATTGTTGTTAAAGACCAGCCGATGACGGCCGAGGACTTCCGGAACCAAGCCAGCGCGTAATTCTCGCGCCGGGGTTGGTTCCCTGCAAAAAAGCCCTTACTTCGTCGGAGTAAGGGCTTTTTTGCGTCCTTACTGCGGCGTTGCCCGTTTAATTCGTCCCAACCAATCCTCTCTCCTACCGCAGTCAGTCACATGCTGAACAAACAGGAATTCCGCAAATTTGCCGTGAAGGGCCAAGGCCTCAGCGGCTTGGGTGTCGATCAGTACCTGCACCACATCGAAGGCCAAAGCAGCCATTTCGTCACGGGCATGACGCGCTCGGTCATCGAAGAGCGCCCCACGCGCTTCGCCGAAATCGACGTGTTTTCGCGCCTGATCATGGACCGCATCGTGTTCCTGGGCACGCCCGTCGACGATTACATTGCCAACATCATCACGGCCCAGCTGCTCTTTCTGGAGTCGGCCGACGCCAAGAAGGACATCCTCTTGTACATCAACTCGCCGGGCGGCTCGGTCTACGCCGGCCTGGGCATCTACGACACGATGCAGTACGTGGGGCCCGACGTGGCCACCATCTGCACCGGCCTGGCCGCCTCTATGGGCGCCGTGCTGCTGGCCGGCGGCGCCGAAAACAAGCGCTCGGCCCTGCCCCACGCCCGCGTCATGATTCACCAGCCTTCGGGCGGCGTGCAAGGCCAATCGTCGGATATCGAAATTACCGCTCGGGAAATTCTGAAATTGAAAAAAGAGCTGTACGATATCCTCGCCAAACACTCGGGCAAAACCTACCAGGAAGTGCACGACAATTCCGACCGTGACTACTGGATGCGCGCCGACGAAGCCAAGGAATACGGCATCATCGACGAGGTACTGGAGCGCCACAAACTCGAAAAATAGCCGCGTAACTATTTAAGACAGTGCCCGCTTCCGGCTTGCAACCCCGGGAGCGGGCATTTGTTCTTATAGATAGAAAGGCATTGCACCGGCACTTTTTTCCGCTGCTAGGGCGTTGGCCTTTTCGTACCTTTGGAGCCGCCGGAATAATTCCGCCGGCGTAATACCCTTGAATTCCGACTCTTCAGCAATGGCAGATATCACCTGCTCGTTTTGCGGCAAAAGCAAGCGCGAGGTTTCCATCATGATTTCCGGCATCAACGCCCACATTTGTGAGCGTTGTGTGGGCCAGGCGCAGCAAATTCTGAACGAGGAAAATAAAATTCGTTCGAACACGAAGACGCCGAAATTCAACCTCGTGAAGCCCCGCGAGATGAAGGACTACCTCGACCAGTACGTGGTGGGCCAAGACGAGGCCAAGAAGGTGCTGAGCGTGGCGGTGTACAACCACTACAAGCGCCTGATGCAGAAACCGACCACCAAAGACGAGGTGACGATTGAAAAATCGAACATCATCATGGTGGGGGAAACCGGTACCGGCAAAACCTTCCTGGCCAAAATGCTGGCCTCGGTGCTGCAAGTGCCCTTCTGCATTGCCGACGCCACCGTGCTGACCGAAGCCGGCTACGTGGGCGAAGACGTGGAAAGCATCCTGACGCGCCTGCTGCAGGCCGCCGACTACAACGTGGAAGCGGCCGAGCGCGGCATCGTGTACATCGACGAGGTGGACAAGATTGCCCGCAAGAGCGACAACCCCAGCATCACGCGCGACGTGAGCGGCGAGGGCGTGCAGCAGGCTATGCTGAAGCTGCTGGAAGGCACCACCGTGAATGTACCGCCCCACGGCGGCCGCAAGCACCCCGAGCAGAAGATGATTACGGTAAACACCGAGAACATCCTGTTCATCTGCGGCGGCGCTTTTGTGGGCATCGACCGCATCATCAAGAGCCGCCTGAACACCAAGCCGCTGGGCTTTGCCAAAACGTTGCTGGAAGACAAGGTGGACACCAACAATTTCCTGCGCTACATCACGGCGCAAGACCTGAAGCAGTTCGGCCTCATTCCCGAACTTATCGGCCGTCTGCCCGTGCTGACGCACCTGAACCCGCTCGACAAAGAGACGCTGCGCCTGATTCTGACGGAGCCCAAGAATTCCATCCTGAAGCAGTACAACCGTCTGTTTGAGATGGAAGGCATCGAGCTTTCTTTCTCCGACGCCGCCCTGGACTACATTGTCGACAAAGCCGACGAGTACCGCCTCGGGGCCCGCGGCCTGCGCAGCATCTGCGAAAGCATCATGACCGACGCCATGTTCGACATGCCCTCGGCCACCGACGTGACGGAGCTAGTTATCGACCTGGAATACGCTCAGGAGAAGTTCGAGAAGTCTCCACTCAAGCAGTTGCGCGCCGCGTAAGCTTCTTCCGATTCAAACAAAAAAGCCCGCTGGATTCGTCCAGTGGGCTTTTTTGTTTGAATCGGAAGAAGCGAAGGACTTATTCACCACTGAGCGAGTCGTTGCTTCGGCCATCGTTCCAGCGTGAGAAGGTCCTTCGCTTTGCTCAGGATGACGAACGGTACTACTTCTTCAAGTACCCAACCATCAGCTCCGCAGCCTTTTCAGCAGCGTTGCTGCGGCCGAGCTTCTCGCGAATTTCGGCGTAGCCGGCCTTCACTTTGCCTATGTACTGCTCATCATCGAGCACGCGCTGCAGCTCGGTAACGAGGTTACGGGCGGTGAATTCGCCCTGAATGAGCTCTTTCACCACTTCGCGCTCAGCAATGAGATTGACGAGCGAAATGAACGGCACCTTGATGACGGCCTTGCCGATGCGGTAGGAAATGGCGCTGGTGCGGTAGCACACCACTTGCGGCACGTCGAACAGCGCCGTTTCAAGCGTGGCGGTGCCGCTGGTGACCAGCGCGGCTTTGGCGTGGCGCAGCAGGTCGTAGGTCTGCTCGAAGATGATGCGCACGTTGTTGCGCTCGAAGTGCGCGTAGTAGTTAGCGTCGAGGTTTTTGACGCCGGCCACCACAAATTGGTAATCGAAGAACGGCGGCAGGATTCGCAGCATCTCGAAGAGCATTTCCTCGATTTCCTGCTTGCGCGAACCGGGCAGCACCGCAATAATGGGCGTTTCGGGGTCGAGGTTGTTGCGGTGGTGGAAGTCGTCGGTGGGCTGGTGCTCGTACACGGCATCGGCGGTAGGGTTGCCGATGTAGTCCACGTCGTAGCCGAAACGCTGGTAGAACTCCTTCTCGAAGGGCAGGATGACGAACATCTTGTCGACCAGCGCCTTGATTTTGTGCACGCGCCCCTGATTCCAGGCCCAGATTTTCGGCGAGATGTAGTAAAACACCTTCAGGCCTTTCTCCTTGGCGAACTTGGCCACGCGCATGTTGAAACCGGCGTAGTCGACCAGAATCAGCACATCGGGCTGGTAGGCCAGCAGGTCCTGCTGACATTCTTTCAGGAAGCCCCGAAAGCGGAAAATGCTGGTGGCGGCTTCCACAAAGCCCATGATGGCCATTTCCTGGTAGTGGTGCACCAGGGTGCTGCCTTCGGCCTGCATCAGGTCGCCGCCCCAGCAGCGGAACTCGGCCTGGGGGTCTTGCTGCTTGAGGGCGCGCATGAGCCGGGCGGCATGAAAGTCACCGGACCGTTCGCCGGCAATGAGGTAGTATTTCATTCAATTGACAATGAACAATGAACAATGAGCAATGACCATTGAGCCGTATCGACCTAATTGGTCATTGCTCATTGTTCATTGTCAATTGAGGTATTACTCGCCGTAATATTCGACGAAGTTGCGGGGCGTTTCGAAAATCTTGACGCAGTGCAGCTGCGCGGTGCTGGTGATACTGGGCAGTTCGCGCTGCAGAATCTCCCAGAAAGCCAGCGACAGGTTTTCGGTGCTGGCCAGCTTGCCGCTCATAAAAGCCACGTCGAGGTTCAGGTTCTTGTGGTCGACGTGCTGGATGATGTGCTGGCGGATGAGGGTGCTGAGCGCCTTCAAATCGACAACAAAGCCAGTTTCGGGGTCGGGCAGGCCTTTCACGGTCACGATGAGGTCGTAGTTGTGGCCGTGCCAGTTGGCGTTGGCACAGGGCCCGAACACTTCCTTGTTGCGCTCCTCGCTCCACGCGGGGTTGTAGAGCTTGTGGGCGGCGTTGAAGTGTTCTTGGCGACTAATGTAGATCATGCTGGGTGGTGCTTCGCGGTGGTTGAGGGCTGGGCTTCGGGTGCCGCTGGGATGTTCTGCCAACGGCTAGCCAAGAAAATGGGCCGCGCTGGCGCGCTGCGTGTTGCAGCATCCAAGCGGCGGCCTTCAGCAATCAACCCTTTTTCCGCAGCAAATATACGAAGAACGGTACGCCGAACAGGGCCGTGATGAGGCCCACGGGCAAGCCGGCGGGCGGGTAGAGCCAACGCGCCAGCAGGTCGCAGGCCAGCAGGAAGGTCCCGCCGAGCAGGGTGCAGAACGCCAGGTTGAGCCGCCCGGTAACGCCCAACAGGCCCCGCGTGGCGTGCGGAATAATCAGCCCCACGAAACCCAGCGGTCCACACAAGGCCACCACCCCGGCCGTGATGCCCGACGAAGCCAGCAGCAGCAACCAGCGCGTGCGGCCCACGTCGAGCCCGAGCGTGGCGGCCCGCTCCTCCCCCAGCAGCAGCACATCGAGGTGGCGCCGCAGCAGCCAGGCCACCAGCATGCCCAGTACCACCGCCACGGTGGGGCCCGCCAGCAACGGCCAGCCGGCCCGCTCCAGACTGCCCATGCCCCACGACACGGCGGCGCGCAGCTGCGAATCGGTTTGGGCGCGAAACGTGATAAGCCCACCTAGGGCATTGAACAACGACGCCGTGGCCACGCCCGCCAGCAGCAGCTGCGTGGGAATGAGCCGGCCGCGCCGGGTACCAATGCCGATAACCAAAAGTGTGGCACCCACAGCGCCGGCCAAGCTACCTACCGGCACCAGCCAAGGCGTCATGCTGCTGGAGGCGGGCAATAAGATGGTAATGACGAGGGCGCCCAACGAAGCCCCCGACGCGGTACCAAGCAAATACGGGTCGGCCAGCGGGTTATTCACCATCGTCTGCATCAGGTAGCCGCTGAGGGCGAGGCCGCCACCGGCCAGCAGGGCCAGCAGCAGGCGCGGTAGGCGCAGTTCCACCAGCACCACGTGGGCGGGGTTGGTGGCGTCGTAATGCCGGAGGGCTTGTAGCAAGGTGGCGTAATCGGCGCCCTCAATGCTGCCCTGCCGCATGCCCGCTACCACCAAAACGACGGCGACGAGCAGCGTGAGCAGGATGTAGAGCGGGGCGCGGCGTTTCATTGGGCCGAGCGCAGCAGGCGTTGTAGTTCCCGCACCGACTCCACTACGCGCGGGCCGGGACGCTCCATCAGGCTGCCGGTAATGGCGAAAACCCGGCGCTGCTGGTAGGCGTGAATGCGCTTCAGCTCGGGGTACATGCGGAAAAACGTGCTGTCCATTTTGCCGAAGCGGCCGCCGATGAGCACGTCGGGGTTGAGCTTGAGAATGTACTCGCGCGTGAGGGCCGGATAGGGCTGCGGGAAGGTTTCGGTGAGGGCGTTCTGGCCACCAGCCCGCCGGATTTTATCGGTAAAGAGGGTGTTGAAGCCGTAAGCGTAAATCGGGTCGAGCCAGGTAATGGCCAAAACCCGAGGCCGATTGCCCGCGGTAGAGTCGGCGGTGAGGCGCTGCAGCTCGGTTTGGAGCGAATCGGTGAGGCGATGGGCCTGCGGTTCGCGGCCGAGCAGGCGGCCCAACTCGCGCAGGCCGCGGAAGATGTCGGGTACCGAGCGGTAGGTTTGGTAGTACACCGGCACCCCCAGCTGCTGCAGCCGCGCCGCATCGGCCGGGCTGGTAATGCCCTCGGTGGTAAACACGACATCAGGGTGCAGGCCGACGAGTGTTTCGAAATCGAGCGGGTAGCTGTTGACGACGGGCTTTTTGAGCGCCGCGGCCGGGTAGTCACACACCTGCGTGCGGCCCACGATGGCGGCCGTGTCGGCTACGGCGTAAAGCATTTCCGTCATGGAAGCGGCCAGGGCCATGATGCGCCGCGGCTGGGCCTTGAACGTGACGGCGCGCCCGAGGTCGTCGTGCACGGTGACGGTGGTGGGCTGCGCAGGCTGCTTGTCGGCGGGCGACGAGCAGGCGGCACATACGAGGAGCAAGAACAGGCAAAAACGCATCGGCGGCAAAGATAGACGGCGCCGGCAAGGAAGCTCGGGTGCAGCCCGCTACCTTCACGGCCGCGGCTTTTGGTAACCGGCCGCTTATAGGGCGTGAATCGTTTCCTTCTGCTTATCTGCCTTGGATTGGCAACGGCCTGCTCAGGACAACCGGATGCGGCCGCAACCACGGCGCCCGCCGCTTCGTCGTCAGCTATTACCGCTGTTTCCCGTTCTCCCGCCTCCAGAGCCCGAGCGGCCGCATTGGCCCCACCAGCCACCAACGAGTTGGTATACACCGGCACGATTGGCCCCTACCCGGTGGTACTGAACCTGCAGCTGAGCGACACTACGGACCGAGTAACCGCCCGCTACTATTACCTCAGCCGAGGCTCTGACCTGGCGCTTACCGGCCAACGCTGGGCCGACAGCTTGGACCTGGGCGAAACCGCCGAGCCACCTTACAACCGGGAGTACTTCGAGGCCACGGCCCAGCTGCGCGCCCGCTTGAGCGGCGACAGTCTGCTGACCGGGTACTGGCAGGCCACGGGCAAGGCTCGGCGGCTGCCGGTGAAGCTGCGGCGCCGGCCGCAGGCCTACGATTACGCCTACGCGGCCCGGCTTAGCCCCGGCTACTGGCTAAACGGCGTTTACATGCAGCTAGTGCGCCTGACCGACGATTCCCCGCTCATCAAGCCCGACTCGGAGGCCCCGGACCCGACGGTAGAACTTTACTACGACAACCGTTATCCGCTGGTAGCCGGCTTAGAGGACAAACAAGCCGAAGCCGCGCTCAACGACCTGCTGGCCCGCGACGCCGATGATTGGGTCCAGACGCGGTTGCACCCCGATAAATCGTACGCCTGGCTGAACGCCTGCTACCTCAATACCACCACGCTGGAGCTGCTCACGCCCGAGCTGGTGAGCATTGCGCGCGAAAGACGGGTCGATGGGTGCGGTAGCCCCTCCATGCAGATTCAGCACGAATACACTGTCCTGTCTCTACCAAAGCTGCTTCCTGTGCCGCTCACCGAAGTGCTGCACGGCGACTACCGCGCCTTGTTTCAGCGCTACGCTCGGCAGAAACTGTCCAGTGAACCGGTGGATAAAGCAAAATCAGATGACCCAAATGAGTCGTGTACCCAAGCATATATTCTGCAGTCGGTAGCGCAGGAGTTGGCGGCGGTTGGCACGACGGAGAACATGCTGCTGACCGACAAGGGACTAATCATTCACCAGTTCAACCTGTACAGGTATTGCGTTGGTCCAGCCATGACCGAAGTGGAGGTACTCATTCCCTATGCAGCCCTGCGGCCCTACATCCGCCCGAACTCGGCCCTGGCCCGCGCCGTACCGGCCGCGGCACCGAAGCGCTGAATTCGCCCAAGCCCGGAGAAACTGCGTACTTCGCAGCTCAGAAACGACTCAGAGCTTATGATTATCGTGACGGGCGCAGCGGGCTTCATCGGCAGCTGCCTGGTTGGCCGGCTCAACGCCGACGGCTTCAACGACGTGGTGGTGGTAGACAACTTCTCGGTGGAGAAGAAGCTGGCCAACCTGAAAGGCAAGCGCCTGCGCGAATACGTGGACCGCAACGAGTTTTTCGCCTGGCTCGATGAGCACCACGAGCAGGTAGAGTTCGTGTTTCACCTCGGCGCCCGCACCGACACCGCCGAGCAGGACAAAGCCATTTTCGACCTGCTGAACCTGAACTATAGCAAGCAGATGTGGCAGGCCTGCGTGCGCTACCAGCTGCCGCTGGTCTACGCCTCGTCGGCGGCTACCTACGGCTCGGGCACCCTCGGCTATTCCGACGACGAAGTGCTGCTGCCCTTGCTGCGCCCGCTCAACCCTTACGGCGACTCCAAGAACGACTTCGACAACTGGGCTGTGCAGCAGGCCGAAAAGCCGTTTTTCTGGGCCGGGCTGAAGTTTTTCAACGTGTACGGCCCCAACGAATACCACAAGGGCCGCATGGCCTCGGTGATATTTCACACTTTCCAGCAAGTGCAGCGCACCGGCTCGATGGAGCTGTTCCGCTCGCACCGCCCCGATTTTGCCGACGGTGAGCAGAAGCGCGACTTCATTTACGTGCGCGACCTGGTGGACGTGTGCATCTTCTTGATGCACCACCGCCGCAACTCGGGCATCTACAACCTGGGTACCGGCGAGGCGCGCACCTTCCTCGATCTGGCCCTGACGACCTTCGCTGCGCTGGGCAAAACGGCCGATATCCGGTTCAAAGACACGCCTGAAGATATCCGCGACACCTACCAGTACTTCACGCAGGCCGACATGAGTAAGCTGCGCGGCATTGGCTACGCGCGGCCTTTCACCCGCCTCGAAGACGGCATCACCGAATACGTGCGCGACTTTTTACTGCCGGGCTCGTATTTGTAGCCCGAATCGGGCACCGCGCCGCGTGGCGGGTTGAGCATTGTCCGAAATTTTGTTTTTTACTGGACGAAAAGCCTCAACGGCCCACCACGGGTCTACCAGTGCCTTCTATGACGCGGCAGACCATTGTAATCATCGGCGGAGGAGTAGCGGGCAGTTTGCTGGCCCTGCATCTCACGCGTCTGCCCGGCGGTCCGTGGCCCCTCGATGTGGAGCTGGTAGAGCCGCGCGAGCAGCTTGGTCCCGGCACGGCCTACAGCACCGACCGGCCCGAGTGGCTGCTGAACGTGCGCAGCTCCGGCCTGAGCGCCTTTGCCGACGAGCCCAATCATTTTGTCGACTGGCTGGCCACAAACCAGATTCCTACGTGCCCGCAAGGATTCTGCCCGCGCCAGGTGTTTGGTCGGTACATCGGCGAGTTGATCGGCGGAGTTGTCGGGAATTCGTCGCGGGCCCACAACGGGGTGCAGGTACGCTGGCAACAGCAGCGCGCCACCGCCGCCCACCTAGCCGAAGATGGCCGCCACGCCACCGTTTCGCTGGCCGACGGCAGCCGCTTGACGGCGCACTTTGTGGTACTGGCGCAGGGCAACTTTCCACCAGCGTCGCCGGTGCGCCCCGATACCGGCTACCGCACCCACCCGAACTACCACGGCAACCCCTGGGCCCCAGGCGCCTTGCGCAACATCGGCCCCAAGGAGTCGGTTTTGCTTGTTGGTACTGGCCTGACTGCGGTCGACGTGCTCATGGCGCTGCAAGCCGATGGCCACCAAGGGCCGCTACTGGCCGTTTCGCGGCACGGCCGCTGGCCGGTGACGCATCTACCCAACCCCGCTCTGCCCTACCCCAACTATTACGCAACCGATGTAGCCGGCCTGCGCAGCGTAACCGAAGTACTGTATACGGTGCGCCAACACGTGGCCCGAGCGGCCTCACAGGGCTACGATTGGCGCGCGGTAATGGACGCCCTCCGTCCCGACCTGGGCCGTATTTGGGCGGCGTGGCCACTTGTGGAACAGCAGCGGTTTATGCGGCATTTCGCGGCTACCTGGTCGGTATTGCGGCACCGCAACCCGCCCCAAAACGCGGCCGTGCTCGAACAACTAACCCAAAGCGGCCGCCTGACCGTGCACAAAGGGCGCGTGCGCCACATCGAGCCGCGCGGCGACGCCCAACTGGCCGTGCAGCTGCGGCACAACCATAGCCACGAGTGGCTGACCGCCGACCATGTAGTGCTTTGCACGGGCCCCTTGCTCGATTATCAGTCCTTGACCGATTCCCTGGTGGTTGAACTGCGCAGCGCGGGCCATTTGGTGCCGGACCCTATGCGCCTAGGCATCCGAACCGACGAGCATGGAGCCTTGCTAAACGCCGCGGGCCTTCCCTCGGAGCTGTTGTTCACATTGGGCCCCAGCCTGCGGCCGCAGTGGTTCGAATCGACGGCCGTGCCAGAGCTGCGCCAGCAGGCCGCGGCATTGGCCAAGCTGCTGAGTGAGAAAGCGACACGCACCTGAATAGTCAGCGTGCGGCCGGCACGATACCGTTTGCACGACTACGTAATACAAAACAGGCGGCTCGCATGTACGAGTCGCCCGTTTAATATGCCCAACGTTGCCCGTGCTTAAGCTGCCATATCGGGGTACAGCGGGCGAATAGCCGCTTCTACGGCCGATTCGGCGAGGCCGCCGGGCACGGAGCGGCGCAGGGCACGCATGAGCAGATACTTGTATTTCTCGGCATCGGCCAAGGCAGTTTCCACGGCGCGCAGCGCGTCGTCGTAGGATACCACGGGCACTTGCTCGGCTTCTTCGCCCGTCGGATACGTCAGGTACAACAGCGGGGCGTCGAGGTATTCAGCGGGAGTTTTCATCGAATGCAGGCGTTGAAATGTCGTTCTGGTATAGAACATCAATTCCCAGCAGCGGATTCCCGGAAGCGTGTTACCAGAAGCAATTATTATACTTGACAATCAACTAGTTAAAACTATTTTATTGCAAGAATAAGCTTGCCAAACTGAGCTGCGCTTTCCATGCGTCGCATAGCTTTTTCCCCGTCGGCCAGCGGCATTACTGAATCAATAACGGGCTCCAAGCGTGTGCGTTCAACGAAGGCCAAGAGAGCCGCAAAATCGTCGGGGGTGCCCATGGTAGAGCCCAGCAGGCTGAGCTGTTTCCAGAAGACGCGGGCCGGTGGCACGTTGGTCATGGTGCCGGCCGTACCGCCATAGAACACGATGCGGCCACCCGGCGTTGCGGCTTCCACCAGCTGCGCCACACCCGGTCCGGCCGCGCTGTCGATAATGACATCGAACCCGCCGCCGGCCTGTTTGGCCAGCTCCACGCCCCACTTTTCCTGCCGGTAGCTGATGCCGCCGCGGGCGCCGAGTTGCTGCGCCCGCTCCAGCTTCTCGGGCGTCCCCGAAGTTACCCATACCTCGGCCCCGGCCGCCAGGGCCAGTTGCATGGCCAGCAGGGCTACGCCCCCACCAATACCGGTAACCAGCACCCGCTCGCCGGCTTGCAAGCCGCCACGCGTGAACAGTGCCCGGTAGGCCGTAACGCCGCCCAACGGCAGCGCGGCGGCCTGCTCCATGCTCAAGTGCGTTGGTTTGGGGTATACATGCGCAGCAGGTACGCATACATACTCGGCAAATGTGCCATCGAGCGGCAGGCCCAGAATATGGAAGTCGCGGCCTTGGGCTTTGGGGTTGTCGCCCCAGTTGAAACCGGGGTTGATGAGCACCTCCTGGCCCTGCATGTCGACGGCAACGCCTTCGCCGGTGGCTTCCACTTTTCCAGCACCGTCGGAGCCGAGGATGATGGGAAAGCGCAGGCCGGCATACTGGCCTTTCTGAATCCAGACGTCGCGGTGGTTAAGGGCAGCGGCATGCAGGCGCACAAGTATTTCGCCGGGCTTGGGCTGCGGGGTGGGAACGTCGCGCAACACCACTGGCTGGCCAATGCCATCAAGAACAAGAGCTTTCATAGAATGGGAAAGAGGCTTTTTGTGTAATTGAAGCACGCTTTCATTTTAGTAAACAACTATACAGTAACCTTATTTACAAACAATTCGTTTACTGAATCGACAGCGCACAGGCCTCGCCGGCGCAACCTACCAAAAATCTTATGCCGCTCCCAACCGATCCGCTGTTCACCTTCGAAGGTCCGGATGATAACCCTGGCTTTCTATTAGCGCAAGCTGCTGCCAACTGGCAGCGCCAACTCGGGCACACGCTGGAGCCGATGAACCTGACGCCCACGCAGTTTTTACTCCTGGCCTCGGTGCAGCGTCTCAGCCACGACAACCCCGCCGTGACGCAGGCCGCCGTGTCTCAGCACGCTCGCACCGATAAAATGACCGTGAGCAAAACGCTGCGGGCCTTGGAAGAAAAAGGGTTCCTGACGCGCCCTGCTCACGAACAAGATGCTCGGGCCCGAAACCTCACCCTGACCGCGGCCGGGCTAAAAGCGGTGGTGCGAGCTGCATGGGCGCTGGAAGAATTTGACCAGCGTTTTTTTGGGGCCGACGTGGAAAAGCTAATGCACACCCTGCAACCCCTAGCGCACAAAGCAGGCGCCGACGAAGCTAAACCTGCCACTTGAAAGGTCTCGAATTCAGTTTAGCGAAGAAACCGGGCCTGTAGTTCGGGCGTCGGTAACCAGCAGCTTTCCTGCTTGCCAAACCAGCGGTACCGGTTGCGGGCCACCAAGCGGTAGGCGGCGTCGCGCAGGAAAGCGGGCAGAACAATGCCGACGGAGAGCCAACGCCACGGCCCCGCTAGCTGGCGCAAAATGCGGAGCACTGCCGTGGAATGTGTATAGACCCGCCCATTCTCTACTAACACCACCGTATCGAGGTTCTGTGCATCGGCATTGAGGCCGGCAGGCAGTAACTGGCGGCCGGCTTCGGACTGCAAAGAGGCAAACTGAAACCGTGCGGTCGGGTCGCGCTCGATGATGAACTGCACCAGCCAGTGGCAGAGGTTGCACACGCCGTCGAAGAGAATAGTGGGAGAATCTGCACGCATACCGAACCGCTGATAATGGCCCTTACGAAACCAGCAATTCGCAGTTTGGTTTGTCTTCACTGCATGAGTTGAAAGCTGATTCAGAGAGCAACACGAGGGCACTCTGCAAACGCGCAGGCTCCGTATTTTCCAAATTTATCCGTATTAATTCGCTACCCAAAACTTAGCTACGAACTGCTAATCAGCGTAGAAGGGCGCTACACGCACCGTTTTCTCTACTTCACAACCAAACATTTTTCGCCATGATTATCATGCAAAAATTGGGCTTGTACGCGGCTTTGGGCACGCTGCTTACCCTTGGCGCCTGTGGTGCCGACAGCAATTCCAACGCGGGCTCGGGTATGGGTGCCGACGGTTCTGGCTCTTCTTCCAGCACCGGCACCACCGACGAAACGATGTCGTCGTCCTCCGATAACATGAGCACCGGTACAGATACGATGGGCACCGGCAACAGCAGCACCGCCGGCTCGGCGGCTACTACGTCGGGCGGCACCACGTCGGGCGCTACTACGTCGGGTACGGGCGCAGCCACTACCAACGAGGCTACTACTGGTGGCACCACGGGCCGATAGTGAACGGCTCGTTTTGGGTGTGCAACACACCAGATGAGCTAACATGGAGGACCGCCGCGCTTGCGGCGGTTCTTTTTTGTCACTTGCTATATGCGCTCTACAGCATCTTAGGTGCGCAATTTGTCGTACCTAGTTAGCCTTGCTGCAAGGCGCTGCCGCACTTTTTCTTTCTATCCAAACACTTTGTCACCATGAAAAAGCTCGTTTTAGCGCCTTGGCGCCTCGCATCCGTCGCTGCTGTGGGCGCAGCACTTTTGTGCTCAGCCTGCAACCAAGAAGCCGCCACCGGCGACTCCACCACCACGCCTAGCACTACATCATCGAGCGCCACGGACGCCACGACCACCACCGGCACGACCACCACCGGCAGCACTACCGATGGTTCGATGAGCACCACAGCCGGTAGCACCGCTGGCTCCACTACCTCCTACGGCACCACCTCGGGTTCTACCACTTCGGGCAGCACGGCGGGTTCCACTACGTCGATGAATACGACTTCAGGCTCGACCACCAGTGGCTCCACGACAGGCTCCACCACGGCCAGCACCTCGGGCAGTACCACGCGGGGCACGTCCACTGCCGGCTCTACCACGAGTGGTACCACTGGCGGCACCACGCGCGGCACTACCACCCGCTAACCCGCTGCCGTGGAGGTACCGTTGCAGTCTTTTGTGCAGCCGCAGGGGCAGGCGTCCGCTTCGGACGACGCCTCGGCGGCGCTATTGCCCGCGCCTGCCCCGGTAGTTCCTCGTCCACTGGCCCGCATTGGGGCAGTATTGCGGCGGCCGTTCATGCTCGATTTGCGGGCTTTGGCGCTGATGCGCATGGCGGTGGCCGCAATTATTCTGGTGGACCTGGCCATCCGCAGCACCGACCTCGAAGCCCACTATACCAACCTGGGGGTGTTGCCGCTTCATGTGCTGTTCGAACGCGCCTGGAACCCCTATCAGTTTTCGCTGCACACCATGAGTGGGCTGTGGGAGGTGCAGGCGCTGCTGTTTGCGCTGGCGGCGGCCTTGGCTGTGGGCTTGCTACTGGGCTGGCGCACGCGCTGGATGACTTTGGGCTCGTGGCTGCTGCTGGTGTCGTTGCAAAACCGCAACCCCCTTATTGCGCAGGGCGGCGACGATTTGCTGCGGATGCTGCTGTTCTGGGGGCTGTTTCTGCCGTGGGGCCGGGTGTGGGCGAAAGACGCCCGGGAACTGCCGGCGCCCGCACACTACAGCTGCTTTGGCGTGGCCACGGCGGCCTTTGTGGTGCAGGTGGCGTTGGTGTACGTGTGCACGGCCTTCCTGAAAAACGCCCCCGAGTGGACCACCGAAGGCACCGCCATTTACTACGCCCTCAGCCTCGACCAAGTGCTAATGCCCGCCGGCCGGCTTCTGTACCCGCACTACGAGCTGATGCGGTGGCTCACGCACTTCACCTACTATACCGAGCTGCTGCTGCCCATCCTGCTTTTCATGCCAGTGGCCACCAACACATGCCGGCTGCTGTTCGTCCTGGTTTTGTTCGGATTCCATGCCGGCATCAGCCTCACGCTGTTCGTGGGACTGTTTTTCCTGATCAGCTTTGCGGCGCTGCTAGGCTTGCTGCCTACACCGGCCATGAACTGGCTGGAAGCCCGGCTGGGTCCGGCAGTGCAGCTTGGCGCGGCTCACCTGGCCCGTTGGCGGGAACAGTTGCCGGTATGGCAAACCCCGTTGCAGGTGGAGCTGCGGCTGGCCTTGCACCCGCGCGTGCCTCAGCACCGGCACTTTCGGCTCCTGCCGGCCCTGCGCGATACCGTGCTGCTGGTGCTGCTGGGCTACGTGGTGTGGTGGAACCTCGACGGCATTGTGACGCCGCGCTACGGCATGGGTGAGCCGCTGCGCTGGTTTGGCTACCTGTTTCGTACCGATCAGCACTGGGGTATGTTTGCGCCGGCCGTGTTCAAAGACGACGGCTGGTACATTCTGGAAGGCAGCACCCGCGACGGCCGCTTGCTCGACCTGTACCGCGGCGGCCGGCGCGTGAGTTACGCCAAACCGGCTTCCATTATGGCGCTGCACAAAAACGACCGGTGGCGCAAGTACTCCGAGAATTACCTGTTCGTCGACAACGACTGGATGCGGGCCTACTACTGCAACTACATGCTGCGGGTGTGGCACGACAACCCCAAGAATCCACCACTGACGCACCTGAACGTGGTGTATATGAAAGAGGTATCGTTGCCGCATTACCGCGTGCAGGGCCCCAGCCGCGAAGTGCTGTGCGGCTGCGACGCTCCGCCCCGTTAACCTTTCTTCGCCTTCACCCCTCCCTGCTATGTCCGACAAACCAACTGCTCCGCTGGCCCGCCCCACGCGTGCCACCACACCCGATTTGCAATACGTAGCTCCCGGCGTGTGGGGCCTGCGCAACGTGTTCGTCAACCTGTACTTTGTGCGGCAGCAGCCCAGCAGTGGGCCGTGGGTGCTGGTAGACGCCGGCCTGCCCGGAAGTGCCGCTAAAATCCGCCACACTGCCGAAACCTTGTTTGGTGCCCACCTGCCGCCGGCTGCTATCATCCTCACCCACGGCCATTTCGACCACGCCGGCGCCCTCGAAACCCTGGCCAGCGCCTGGGACGTGCCCGTGTACGCCCATCCGCTGGAGCTGCCTTACCTCACCGGCCGCTCGGCCTACCCGCCGCCCGACCCCACCGTGGGTGGTGGCGCTATGGCCGCGCTGTCGTTTGCCTACCCCAAGCACCCCTACAACGTAGGCTCCCGCGCCCATGCGCTTCCCGCCGATGGTTCGGTGCCGGAGTTGCCGGGCTGGCGCTGGCTGCCCACGCCGGGGCATACCCCGGGCCACGTGTCGTTTTTCCGCGACGAAGACCGGGTGCTGCTGGCCGGCGACGCTTTTTGCACCGTGCAGCAGGAGTCGGCGCTGGCGGTGTGGGCGCAGGAGCAGGAAGTGCACGGCCCGCCCCGCTACTTCACCTGCGACTGGCAGCAGGCCCGACGCTCGGTGGCGCTGCTGGCCGACCTGAAACCGGCTGTAGCAGCCACCGGGCACGGTATTCCGATGCGGGGCGGCACGCTGCAGCGGGAGCTACAGGACTTGGCGCTGCATTTCGACGAGCTGGCCGTGCCCGCCCACGGGCGCTACGTGCCCCAGCCCGCCGTGGCCGACGAAACCGGCGTGGTGTCGGTGCCGCCCGCGGTATTTGACCCCACCAACCCGTGGCTGCTGGGTGCCGCTGCCGCCGCTCTGGGCTTGGCTGCCGCCGTGATACTCACGCAGCGCCGCAGCCGCAAAAGCGGCAAAGCCCGGCGGCGCCTGCAGCGCAATCAGCGGATGGAAGAGTCGGCTTTTCCACCGCACGCCGATTCCATCGACCCGTTTGAGCCCGACACGCGCTACGACCACAATTCCGTGCCGCTGTAGCCTAAGCATGAAAACCAACCGGGCCGCCGTCGAACCTCCGACGGCGGCCCGGTTGGTTTTCGGCAACGCTTACGCGGTAGCCAGTTGCAGGTCGCAATACCAGAAGCCAGCCTCGGCAGGTGTGGGCGCGTCGCGGAAACAGTCGTCGGAAGGAGTTTCGGCGGTTGCGGGGTTGCGGTAGCTTCGGCGCACTTTTTCACCGCGCCGAATGGCAATGGGGCTACTGAAATACGGCGCCTCGTAGACGAAGGAGTGGTATTCGCCGTTTTCGCCGCAGGGGTCGACACCGGGTGGCAGGTCGCGAAGAAAGTCGCGGTCCAGCTCCCGGCCACAGAAGCTGGCGTCGAGGTGCTGCTCGTTGGTGCAAACGACAATGGCTCGAAAGCCCAGGTCGAAAAACTCGGCCAGCAGTTCAGAAGCGGGCTTATGCCAGATGGGAAACTGGGCTTCCAAGTGCAGCGCCGCCACTTGCTGCTCGCGGTAGGCGCGCAAATCCTGCAGGTGCAGGTCGCCAAACACCGATACGGTTACGTTGTGCTGCCGCCGCAGGTCGCTCAGGGCCGTAGCCATTCGCTGCTCGTATTCGGCCATGGAGGGCATTTCGGGCAGCCACACGGGTTGCAGCGGTAGGCCAATGCGCTGGGCCTGGGCGTCGAGCAACTCCGGGCGCACGCCGTGCATGGCCACGCGCTGGTAGTGCTCGTTGAGCGTGGTGAGCAAGTGCGAAACGTGTACCTGCGGCTGCCGCAGGGCGTGGTAGAGGCACAGGGCCGAGTCTTTGCCACCGCTCCAGTGCTGGACTGCGTTCTTCAAACGAGGTTGTTCTAAATGGTTCTGCAAAGATGCGCTGGCTCGGGTAACCAACGCGTTCGGAGCGTATCAGTACCTATTTAGCACGGCTCTACTTACTGCTTTCTGAGGCGCCGTTAGCCATTAACCGCGGTTGGCGCGTATACACCGCACGCTCATTTCAGACACGCACTCCCAAACCCTACCTCGCTATGCTCCGCTCTCCTCGCGCCTTGTGGGCCGCTGCCCTGCTGCTTCCGCTCGTAGCCTGCGACTATTCCTACTCTCCCGGCGTCGACTCCATGCGCCGGGACTCGTTTGCTGCCGCACCGCGGGCCACTCACGTCGACACCGACCGCGACAGTATGTCGGGCGGCGGCAAGGCGTACCGCCCGGTGGGCACTACGTCTGGGGCCCGCTCAACGGCCGAGGCCGTTAGCTCGCAGCCCGGCGGCGACCCCAACACCTCTAAATACACCAGCGGCGGCACCACCGACGGCACCTCGACCACGAGCGGCCAAAGCCTGACGCGCGGTGGAGCCAGCCCAGCGGATATCACGTCGGGCCAGAGCACGGAAAAAGCCGCCAGCGGCACGGCCACCGGCCAAACCACCGGCGGCCGTGGCACGCTCAACAACGCCCCCCGCACCACCGACCCCAATGCCTCCCAACGGCGAAACGCGGTAGGTCAGCAGCAATAACCTTTCGTTTTCACGTCGAACAAACACCGCAAACCCCGTTGCCTTGGCCAAGGCAACGGGGTTTGCGGTGTTAAAGCTCCTTGGGCTTGGGACCTTGTCCGGCTCGGGCGTACGCAAAAGCCGCCAGGGGCGAAACCCGGTGGTAGCCGTCGAGCCCGGAAATAGCAACGCTCTGCACCGCCGCCAAATCCAGCGTGCCGTCGGGTTGAAGGGCTGCGTCGTCGAGGTACACGTGCTCCACCTGCCCGATGAGCAGCACGGTGCCGTTTAACTCAATGGGCACTTCGGCCACCAGCCGCAGACCTATACTGATGCGGCTTTCGGCCACGTAGGGGGCTGGAAAGCCGTGGCGGTACTCCGGGGTGAAACCGCATTGGGCAAACTCCGACTCCTCGCGCGGAAAATTGGCCGAAGTGTAGTGCGCGGCGGCCACCTGCCCGTCAGTCACATGGTTGATGGTGTAGCTGCCCGTGGCCCGGATATTCTCGTAGGTGTGGCGCGGCACCGAAGTAGGCCGGGTAACCATGCCCAGCAGCGGTGGGTCGGAGCCGAGGTGCACGACGGAACTGAAAATGGCCAAGTTGGTAGCACCATCGGGCGCAGCGGTGCCGATGAGGTTGGCCGGTTTGTAGCCAGGCAACGAGTTGACGAGGTTGAGGCGAAAGAGCTTGTCGAAAGCCTGAATATCGGCGGCGGAAATGTGGCGCATGCGAAGTAGGATGGCGAACAGCTGTGGGACCGGCAACGCCGCTTTTTGTTCAGTTTGCGCAGGGCTTGGTTGACTATACGCTCTTCCCTTTGCCGGGCCGCGCTACCGCTGCAGCACGGCAACGCAGTACGCAGTTGGGCCTATCCGTTCCTCCGCACGCCCGACCGAATAGCATCGGCGCCCAGCGGCATAGTCGTTTTTGCCCGGCGACCCAAGTCCAATCGTTACCAAATCAAATAGCTGGTTACAAAGACTTTAATCCTGTCTTACAGGCAACCTTTCGTCCTATGCTGTCTGAGTATGCAAGCACACTCACCAAGGCAACAGTTGCCGGGGAATTGGCCACCGCGACGGGCGGTGCGCCAATTCCATTCAGTACCCGTCGCACCTTAACGACTACGCCCATGCACACTCGTTTCCGACGCATTTTTCTCGGCTTGCTCACGAGCACGGCACTGCTGCTCACCAGCTGCGAAGGCGAAGACGTGCGCCCGCGCCCAGACTCTTCCGACCGCGGAGCGGCAACCGGAGCCGGTTCCGGTGACCACGGCAGCCACCCGCACGGGGGCTGCGGATCAGGCAGCAACGGTGGTTCGGGCCCGGCTAGCTGATCGTGCACGGGCTCAATCCTACTTTGCATGCGTGGAAGCAGTTCGCACTCCAATTGTTGGCACCGAAGGCACTAGCTATGAAAACTCTCCTGCCCCACCCAGCGCGGCTTGGGTTTGCTGCCGCGTTGCTCTTCCTCACCGGCTGCGACGGTTGCAACGACGACGGCGTAACGCCCAGTTCTGCCACCACCGGCACCACCAGTGGTTCTACCACCAGCGGCTCGACCACCAGCAGTACCACTTCCGGCACCACTACGTCGGGTTCTACCACTTCAAGCACTACTGGTTCCACCACGTCTAGCACGGGTGGCTCTACTGACGGCGGCACCACGGGCTCGACCACGTACGGCAGTACCACCTACTAGCCCATCTTTTGTCGGAAAATGCTTCAGCAAGGCATTGCACGTCTTTTTTTCGCTACAAAACCTGCACGTTGGTCGGCCACTGCGGCGGATTTATGAGACCAGAATCAACCCGCTGCAGCTGAGCTATCCGTTTGTAGAAGCCATTCTACACACCCGTTAAAAACAGCAGCGGCAGCTTCGGGGAAGCTGCCGCTGCTGTTTTGCCGGAAGGCTTACAATTAATTATTGGCGGCTTGCTTGGCGGCCCAAGCGTCCATTTTGCGCTCCAGCACGGCCAGCGGCATCACGCCGTCTTTCAGCAATTCGTCGTGGAAGTTGCTGAGGTTGAACTTGGCGCCGAGTTGCTGCTCGTACTTGCGGCGCAGCTCCTGAATTTTGAGCGCGCCGGTTTTGTACGACAAGGCCTGGCCCGGAATGGCCATATACCGCTCAATTTCGGCCGTGGCGCCCTGCTCACTGATGGCTTCGTTGTCCATCATGTACTTGATGGCCTGCTCGCGCGTCATGTTGCGGGAGTGCATGCCGGTGTCCACCACGAGGCGAATGGCGCGGTGAATTTCGTCGCCGAGGGCCCCCATGTACTGGTAGGGGTCGGTGTAGAGGCCAAGCTCCTTGCCCAGGCTTTCGGTGTACAGGGCCCAGCCTTCGCCCATGGCACCGTACCACGCAAAGCGGCGGAATTTGGGCAGGTCGGTATTTTCCTGCTGCAGCGAAATCTGGTAGTGGTGGCCTGGAATGGCTTCGTGCAGAAACAACGACTCCATGCCCGAGGTGGTGTTGAAGGTCTTCGCGTCGAGAATCGGTACGTAGAAAATGCCGGGGCGCGAGCCATCGGGGCTGCCCTGGTTGTACTCAGCCGACGCCGAAGCGGCGCGGAATGCTTCCGTCTGGCGAATCTCGAACGGCGTTTTGGGCGTGCGCCCGAACATCTTTTTCAGGTTCGGGTCAATCTTGGTTTGAATGGCCTTGAACGCGCCGAGCACCTGCTGCGGCGTTTTGTAGGGCATAAACTTCTTGTCGGTCTTCAGGTAGTTGAAAAACGCCGGCAGGTCGCCTTTGAAGCCCGTGGAGGCTTTCACGCGCTCCATTTCCGAGCGAATGCGCTTGACTTCGGCCAAGCCCGTCTGGTAAATCTCGTCGGGCGTCTTGTCGGTAGTCGTCCAGTACCGCACGTAGTACCGGTAGATGTCGGGGCCACCCGGCACGGCCGCAATGCCGGTGCTGGGGCGGGCTTTGGGCAGGTATTCGGTTTGCAGAAACTGGCCCAGACGGCGGTACGTGGGCACCAGCTCGTTCATGATGGCCGTGCGGTAGGCCTCCGTAATGCGCTGCTTGTCGGCGGCGGAGAAGCTGGCGGGCAGCTTGTTGATGGGGCCGTAGAACAGGCTTTTGGTGGGGTCCGTCACCACCAAGTCGTTCATCTGCGGAATCATCTTCTGCACCAATGTTTTGGGCAGCACCACGCCGGCTTTCATGCCTTGGCGCATGTTGCTGATGGCCGTATCGGCCCACACCGAAAAACCGCGCACCCGGCCCAGCCAGTTGTCGTAGTCTTCGGGTGTTTTGAAGGGCTGCACGCCTTCGCCCGAGCCGTACTGCCCCATGGTAATGGGCAGGCCCCAGAACTGCTGGTAAGGCAGCATCCAAGTGTTCAGCTTCAGGCCGTCGAGCTTGCTTTGCAGGTCGTACTGAAAGATGTCGTAGCTGATTTTGTCGTTATCGGATAGCTTTTCGCGGTCGAACTGCTGCAGCTGGCCGAGGTATTTCTGGTAGAAGGCCTGCAGGTCTTTGCGGAACGCCACGGTACCGTCGTTGGGCAGCTGGTCGTTGTAGCGGTTGTCGCCTTGGGTGGTGGCGTCGAGCGGAAAGAGCTTGGCGTTTTCTTCCCAATAGGCGTCGAACACGGCCGGCAGGTCTTTGGCGGCCGTTTCGGTAGTGGCAGAAGTGGCGGAGGAGTCGGTTTGCACTTCGGTTTTGGTTGGCTGCGAGCAGGCGGCGGTCAGCAAGGCCGCGGCCAAGGCGCCGGCCGCGAGGGTACGGTGTTTCATGGAATGGGAAGGCGTGTGGGGCTGTGGCGCTAAATCTAGCATGCTTTGGGCTGGGAAGAACACGCCGGCACGTGTGAAGCTGCATCGGGCAGTTGCCTGCATGCAAAAAAGCCTGCCTGCCAAGGGGCAGACAGGCTTTTGAGACTTGGCTGAGCGCCGCGTGGGCTTAGTTCAGCATCATAAACTTGCGGCTCACCGTGCCTTCGGTGGTTACGGCTTGCACAATGTATACGCCGGTACCGGTGTGTTGCAGCGGCAGCTGGCGCACGAAAGATCCGGTCGGCGCATCCGTCAGGGTTTCGGTGTAGAGCACGCGGCCCATGCTGTCGAGCACGCGCAGCATGTGGCAGGGAGCATTGCCGTGCATCTCCACGTTCAGCAAGCCGGCCCGGCCGTAGGCTTGCAGTTGCTCGCTACCGAGGCTGCCGGCGGTGACGGGCAGCGCCGTCGAGTACGTGAAGGTGCCGTCGAGGTCTATTTGCTTGAGGCGGTAGTAGCTGGTGCCCGACAACGGGCGGCGGTCGGCGGCGGTGTATGAGCGGCGGCTGCTGGAGTTGCCGGCCGCTTCCGTGGTCGTCACGGTTTCGAAGCTCTTGCCATCGGCCGAACGCTCCACGGCAAAGCTGGCCGAGTTTTTCTCCGAGGCCGTAGCCCACTGTACCACCACTTGCCGATCGGCATAGCGGGCCGTGAAGCTCACGAGCTCAACCGGCAGCGGCTGGCGGCAGCCGTTCACCGTAATGGCATCGAGGGCGCGGGGGTTGCACTGCAGCCCGCGGTCTTCCTCGGCAACTGCGCAAGAACTAGCGCCTCCCTGGATGCACACGCTCAGGTTGGGGCCAAACAGCCCGTTGAGCGACCCGTTGCCCTGCGTCATCACGCAGCCGCTGATGGAGAGCGTGCCCGACCCCACGAGGCTGGGGTTGCCTTGGCGCACCATCAGGTTGCCGTCGATGTCGAGCACGGCGCCAGCCTCAATATCCAGATTCGACTGGTTGGCCAGGGCCACGCTGCAGGAAGTTCGCAACACGGCGCGGCTGCCCAGGTCGGCGTCGGCCTTGTAGAAGCTGGCCCGGCTTACCTGCAGCAGGCCGTTGAGTTCGAGGCGCACTTGGTCGGCTTTCTGCTGCTCGCCAAATGCGAGCGACCGGCCAGCCTGGTCTTCTACCAGCGAAGCGCCGGCATTGATGATCAGTTTGCCATTGTCGCCGCCCACCAGGTAATCCCGGTCGAGGCGTACATCGGAAGCAATGATGACGATGCTGTTGTTGGCGTCCTGGCCGTTGCGCTGCAGTTGAGTGGTCGGCACCAGATGGCCGTTGGCATTGCCGGAAATGACCCACGTGTTGGGGTCGCTCCACGCACCGCCGCCGGGCTTAGATGTGTAGGTGCATTGCGCTTGCACCGAACCCATACCGCAGAAACCAAAAACAAAAATTAGGACAAAAGAAAGTAGTGTCGTTTTCATGGGGAGAGTCGTTTGAAGATTATTTCAAAGCAAAAGCTTGGTTTTATAACGACAGACACTAGATTGCGGACAAATATTTTTGTAAATACATAAGTAATATTATATTTTAATATATAAATATTATAATAAAGCCCCGCTTTTCACTTTAACAGGCTCATCCCCGTCAGACGTTATTCAGTGCCTGATAGTATTGCACTTATCGGGAGTTACTGTTCCCGGTACAACTCCGTTAAAGGGCCAAAACCAACTCCGTTTTTTTGTTTGACTGTCACTGGTTTACCCTCTTTTCATCTCCGGCACAGCTAAGCTTCAACTCGTTGAACTCGCGCGAAAGGCAGCTAAAAAGGAGGCATTTGCAGGGCTAATATTGCTCAAATAGCTCTGTTTCAGCGAGCCGGCAAACTGTACATCTTGAAGGAAAACGAATCGGCCGCTGTAGTTTATGGGCTAGCTACATAAACGCTGCCGGGGCCCCTTTCTATGAAAAGGGCCCCGGCAGTTGCTTTTTGCAGGTAGGCGCTACGACTTGCGGTGCTGTTTCAGGTACAGCTTGGCTTCGCGGTATTCGGCGGCTTTGCGGTCTTCCCACTTGTCTTCTACCACGGCGTAGTAGCGGGCCGCCGTTTTGGGGTCCTTCTGCTGCTCGGCAATGCGGGCCAGGTTCAGGTGGGCGTAGAGGTAAAAGCCGGTGCGGGTTTCGCCATTGGCTTCGGCAAACACAATGCTGCGCTGGTAGTATTCCTTGGCTTTGGGCAGGTCTTCGTACTTGCGGTGCATCAACGAGCCCAGGAAATAGGTGGCGTATTTGCCGCTGATGCTTTCGTAGCCGGCGTAGCCGCGGTTGAGCTTGTCGAGAATGGAGCGGCTTACCTGCTCGCATTCCTGAAACCGGCCTTGGTTGTAGAGTACCAGCGCATAGAACCGCTGGAAGTAGCCGTTGTCGGGGTACTTCGAGGCCAGGTAGCGCGCCATGGGCAAGGCTTCGGCGGGCTGGTTCTCGGTGTTCATGTAAATCTTCATCAGAAACACCCGCGCCTCGTTGCCGGTGTAAAAGCCGTTGTCGGCCACGCTGCGCAACTGCCGCAAGCCCAGCTCCTTGTTGCCTTTGGGGAAAAACAGGAGCACGGGGCGCAGCAGCGGGTATTCCTGGCTGATCCAGGGGGCGTAGTAATTCATCAGCGCCTGCCCGAAGAGGAACTCGGGGCTGAGGTCGTTGGCTTCCTGGCTTTTGTCGAGGTAGGCCAGCGCCCGTTTGCTGCTGACGGTGGCCTTGCGCCAATCTTTGCGCTCGGCGTGCAGGCGGGCGTCAAAACCATAGGCGGCCGAAAGGAAAAAGCAGGCCTCGTAGTTCTTGTTGTTTTGCCCGTAGAGCGCCTCGCCTTTGGTAATGGCCGAATCCATGTAGGCGTAGAACCCCCGGTCGTACTGCGTGCTGGTGATGTTGCTGGGCATGATCTTCCACCACTGGCTCAGGCCCAGCAAAAAGTAGGGCATGGGGTGGTTGGGGTAGCGCCGCTTCAGGCTGCGGAATTGCTTCTCGGCCTTGTCGTACTTGAAGTTGTAGAGGTTCTGGATGGCGCCGTCCAACTCCAGCTGAATATCCCGGTCCAGCAGCAGCCAGCCCGAGTAGTCGAGGGCCGAAGGCGCCACGTCTACGTTCTCCAGCTGAATGTTGCGAATGGGCGCGGGCACCCGGGCGGTATCGGTTTGCTGAGCCCGAACAGTGGAGGCTCCCAGCGCCAGCAGCGCCACCACAAACCAGACGGGCAAAATGAGGAAACGCGAGCAACGGATCATGTACAATACGGCAGGAAGAACAAGACGCTGTTTGTCACTGGTTTGTTGCCGAGGGGCTCCGACTACCCAAACACGGCCACCGAGGCGGACAGTTCACGGTGCATAGCGGCGCCCGTCAGCCCTTCACAACAATAGCCGCAAACGCCTTGTTTACCGCCTTCCGGCGTGGGCGCAGCTTGGGCGTACTCTCTATACGGCAATCCGGAGTTGCCTGCAGTGCACCCGCAAGGCAGTTTTTCGCGCCGACATCTACCTCTTTCACTCTCATTCCATGCAAGATTTAACTGGCAAAATTGCCTTGGTCACCGGTGCCGGCCAAGGCATCGGGCGGGCGGTAGCCCTGGCTTTGGCCACCGAAGGCGTACACGTAGGCCTGTTGGCTCGTTCCGAAGACCAGCTACGCGCCGTGGCGGCCGACATTGAAGCCCTTGGCGGGCGGGCCGCTGTGGTGCCAGCCGACGTGGCCGACCTCGAAGCCGTAACGGCGGCCGTGGCGCAGGTCCAGCAGCTTGGCCCCATCGATATTCTCATCAACAACGCCGGCACGGCTGCGTTCGGCAAATTTCTGGAGCTGGAACCGGCCGTGTGGGAAAACATCGTGCGCGTGAACCTCATGGGGACATACTACGCCACCCGCGCCGTGCTGCCCGACATGATTGCGCGCCAAACCGGCGACATCATCAACATCTCGTCGACGGCGGGCAAAACCGGCGCGGCCGTAACCAGTGCCTACAGCGCCTCCAAGTTTGCCGTGCTGGGCCTCACCGAGTCGCTGATGCAGGAGGTGCGCAAGCACAACATCCGCGTGTCGGCCCTCACGCCCAGCACCGTGGCCACGCCGCTGGCGGTGGAGCTTAAGCTTACCGATGGCAACCCGGATAAGGTGATGCAGCCCGAAGATTTGGCCGAGCTTATCGTGGCCCAGCTGAAGCTCAACCGGCGTGTGTTTTTGAAAGAAGCAGGCCTCTGGAGCACGAATCCGTAGGGCCGAGGCGCATGAAGTGGAAAGCAGGCCGCGGCACTGCGTATATCAGCTGATGAGCTTGGCGGTAAATACGCAGTGAAAATCAGTAGGGTAGCGACCAAAAAATCAGAGGGTTGCCTTAGCCGTTGGGGCACGCGGTGCGTATACAGGTTGCGTTCGGCCGCTGCGGCGGGTTGGCGCGTCATTTTTGCCCTCTTTCCCCATGACCAAGCCCCTCACATATCCCATTACCGCTTCGCCCCAGGGCCTGCCCCCGGCGCGTCCCACCGATCCGCTTCGCTCCCCCCGGCGCCGGCGCACGTTTCAGCCCGGCCAGCAGGAAGATGAGCCGCAACCCGACCGCACCCAGCCCCACTCGCACCCCAGCTTTGCCACCGGCCGCTGGTGCTAACGGAGCTCCGTATTACCCCAAAACAAAGCCGCCTGTTGAAGAAGCAGGCGGCTTTGTTTTGGGGCCATGTTGAGCTATTTGTTTCGGGCAACGTCGGCTTGCTTCACCTCGAAGCGGTAGGTGGCACTGCCCGACTGGCCGTTCGCGCCCAGCCCTTGCACCACCACCAAGTAGGTACCGGCTTCGTCGGCGGTGTACCAGGTTTGCTGGCTGGCACCGCTGGCATCGGTCAGCACGGCGGGGTTCCAGTAGAGCAGGTTGCGCAGGTCGGGCAGGCGACGCTGCTGGTCGTTGGGGGTATCGTAGCGGGGCGCGTAGAACTCCCGTTGCCACTGCACGCCCTCGTACTCCTGCACCAAGGCGCGGGCATCGAGTTGGTGGTTCGCCATGTCGCCCTTGTAGGTGCGGTAGCTCACGAGGCCGCTGTATTTCAGCTGCCCCTGCTGGTAGCCGCTGGTTACTACGTCGAGGGTTTGCACCTGCAGCGGGTCGATTTTCAGCACCTTGTTCATGTCGAAAATCGGAACGCCGTCCAGCAGCACCATGGGGTTTTCGGGGAAGAAGTAGTTGCGCGGCTTGTTGAGCACCATGTAGTTGAAGCCGTTCTTCCGAATGCGCACCTGCACGCCGGGCACATACTCGCGCATTACCTCTTCCATCACCTTGAAGCGGGTGTAGTCGTCGAGCCGGTAATGCTCGGCGGGCTGGCCATAGAAGGCGGTGCTGTCGGCCAAGGGCTGCGGACGCGGTGCGCGGTACTGGCGGTAATAGGCATTTTGCACCTGCATCTGCAAGTGGCGCTGGGTAAGCGCCGCCCGGTGCCGTTCGTCGAGGGCCAGTGGCGGCCGCAAGGTTGTGGTGTACTCGGTCGAAAACGGGTTCAACAGCTCGATGCGGTAGGTGCTGTCGCGGCTCAGGTCGGGCTGCACCACCGGGTTGCGCGGGCCGCTGAAGTCGCGCACCTCAAACTGAATGCTGCCGTCGGGTTTGCTGATGGAATTGTAGAGCCGCAGGTAGCGGCTGGGCGAGGCAAGGAAGGTGGCAATGCCGGGTGCCGGTGCCCCGGTAGCAGCCTGCACCACCCTACCCCGAATCAAATGCCCGTTCAGCTCGGGCACATAAGCCGGAACTGGCGGCTGCGCGGCCAGCACATCCTGCCAGGTAAACCGGCGCCAGCCCTGCGTCAGCATCAGGTTGTCGGTGGCTTCGGCTACTTCGGCCCCCGTGGCGTGCACGTAGTACTCCGGCTGCTCAACTGCGCCCTGCAGGTCTGCCGCCAGCCACAAATAACTGCTAATGTCGGTGCCCGGGGCCGCAGCCAACGAGTCGAGCTTGTAGACGGCCAAAGACAGGTTGGCGGCCGGCTGCGGCTGTTGGGCCGCCCCGGTCGCCGTTACCGCCAGGCTCACTTTCTCGCGGGTTCCGTACTGCGCTTTGTCGGTTTTGAGTTGCAGCTGCAGCGGCCGGCCGGGACGCCGGAAATACAGCCGCTCGGCCACGGGTTGCCGCTGGTCGTTGAAAACGGTGAAGTGCAGCACGCCCTCGGGCAGCGCGCTGTTGGCGACGGTGAACTGCGCCTGGCCGTTGCGCAGCTGGCCGGCTACGGAGGCAAAAACCTGCTGCCCGGCATGGCCCAGCAGATATACCGTGCCCGCGCCGGGCACTGCTGCCTGCACCGTTACGGCTACGTGGTCGGCGGCCTCGTCGAGGCGCAGCACGTGGCCTTGCGCGTGCACCGGGGGCAGCTTGTGCGTCAGCGGCTGCCCATCGGCCAGCTTCACCACGGCGGTGTACACCGCCCCCGGTTGGCTGGGAGTAAAATCCACGTGGCCCATCCCGAACTTGAGGGTAGCAAAACGCGCGACAGTGGCCCCGCTGCCGTCGAGCAAGGAGCCTTCGGCCGCAATTCCCCGCCCTGTTTTATCGGTTATTTTGAAGGCCACGCGGCTTTTCAGGCCCTGCACCAACTGGCCGCCTTCCGGGAAAAACTGCACGTCGTACCGGCCGGAATCGACGGCCGCCGGTAGCGCGGCGGCCAGCGTGTTGACGACCGTAATCGAGCGGTGGAAGTAATATTCCGGCCCGGTGTTTTTCATCCAGTTGGTGTAGGCGCGCACCGTGTAGGAGCCCGACACCAACGAGGCGGGCAGCAACAACGACCCGCTGCCGATGGCGTTGGTCAGGGCTATTTTGGTTTGCAGCACCGGTTTCTGCTGCCGGTCCAGCACTTCCACGTAGGCAATTTTGCTGAGCGGCAGCGGCCGGTGGTACGTGGCATCGACGGCGTAGAGCTTGAACCACAGAATGTCGCCGCTCACGTAGGCCGGTCGGTCGGTGTGCAGAAATAGTTTTTCCTGCAACGCCTGCGTCTGGTAGCGGGCAAACGCGCGGCTGATGCCCGGCAGCGAATCACGTTGCGCCTGAGCCGTCAGCGCCATGCACAGTGCGCCCAGCAGCAGGCAGCCGCGCACCACGTACGCGACGCGCATGGGTCGGCGGAAAAACATCGGTAGCCTAAGAATATTGCTCATCGAAAGCCGGGATTAGCGCCAGAAGGCAGGTCGCACGTTGGTACCGCGCAGGCGGCAGTCCACGCATTCGGCCGTCGCGCCGGTGTATACCTGAAAGCCCATGGAGTTGGCCATGGGCCCATCGACGGGCAAGAACTTCTTGGTACGGAAAGCCGAAGCAGCGTTTCTCACTTCTACGCTGTCGAGAAACAGGCACTCTTCGTAGCCCACGTTGGGAACTATCCACTCGCGCGGCAGCTCGTCGCGGCCAATGAAAATGCGCTGCTGAGTGGCCGAATACGCGCCAATGTAGCCCAACACCGTGGTTTCGGGCTGCGAGAGGCAGCGCACGTTGCCCGTCACCTGCGAGGGCAGCGGATCGAACAGGGTGCCAATGCTTTCGGTGTTTTTGCGCAGCATCTCCCAGTACTCGTATTCTTCGCGGGTTTGGGCATACTGCGTCACCAGCACGCTGTACTTGATGCGCAGCTTGCCCGAGCTGATGGGCAGCTTCAGCAGGGGGTACTCGGCCACCACGTCCTGGCTGAGGCGGGCCGTGTTGCCGAGGCGAATGGCGGTGTTGGGCTCGATGCGCCAGCAATGGAAAATCTGCTCCTGCCGGAACACCATCTGGTTGTTGAGGTACTCCAGCATGGAATTCCAGCGCGAGGTAAACTCCCAGGTTTCGTCGCACACCCAGCGGTAGTAGACGGACTGCTTGCTGGCGTCGTGGGTGCTCAGGTACACCTGCACGCCGTCGGCCTCCTGTTTCCACGTCAGGGCATCGATGTTGGGCGTGGTCTTGACGGTTGTGTAGTCGGAAGCAAATTCCTGGCCGGCGGCGGTGGTGAAGTGCAGGCGGTATTTCTGGGCCGGGTCCAGCGTGAGGGGCGTTGTGGTGTAGGTGCCCGCCACGCCTTCGGTGAGGTTGTAGCGGGTGCCGCCCTCGGCCTCGATGTAGAGCTTGGCCCGCGTTTCCACCGGCGGCGCCGCGGCCGATTTCAGTCCGAACGTGTAGCTCAGCTTGATGGTGGTGATGCCCTTGCTGTTGATAAAGCCGTCGACGACCAAAAACTTCCGGTCGGTTTCGGGCACTTGCGGGTCAAATTCATCCACGCAGCCGCCCAGCACCAACAGGCTCAGCCACACCACCGCATTTTGCAGAACAGAGAAAAGCGTGCGCATGGGCTAGAGCTTGAAGTTGTAGGTGAGGGTGGGAATGGGCCGGCCGAAGATGGAAAGCTTGTAGCCCTTGATCTGTCCGTTTTCCGACTTGAAGTAGATGGAATACGGGTTTTTGCGGCCCGTCAGGTTGTACACGCCCAGCGTCCAAGAGCTGTGGGCCAGCTTCCGCACTTTGTGGTTGCCTTCGATATTGAGGGCGAAGTCGGCGCGGTAGTAATCGGGCACGCGGTAGGCGTTGCGGTCGGAGTAGAGCACGCGCAGGGAGTTGCCCACCTGGTACTTGGCCAGCGGCAGCGTGATGGGCCGCCCGGTGCTGTAGTTCATGTTCAGTGAGGCACTGATGCGCCGGCTGAAGCGGTAGTTGCCAATGAGGGTGAAGTCGTGGGGCTTGTCGAAGTTGCTGGGGTAGAACTGGCCGCCGTTCACGCGCTCGGCCGGGGTACCTTCGTTCACCTGCACCAACGAGCGGGAATAGGTGTAGCTCACCCAGCCGTTGATTTTGCCGGTGAGCTTTTTCACCATCACCTCCACACCGTAGGCCTGGCCCTCGGCATTCACCACGTCGGTTTCCAGGTGGTGGTTGAGAATGAGGGTGGCGCCGCTCTTGTAATCCACAAAGTCGTGCATGGCTTTGTAGTAGGTTTCCACCGACGTTTCAATGGTGTTGTCCTTGAAATTCTGGTAGTAGCCCAGCGCCACCTGGTCGCCCACCTGGGGCCGAATGTGCGCGTCGCTCAGCTTCCACACGTCGGTCGGCGACATGGAGGCCGTGTTGGAGAGCATGTGAATGTACTGGCGCATGCGGTTGTAGCTGGCCTTCACCGAAGAGTTGGCCGTCAGGGCGTACTTCATGGAAAGGCGGTATTCGGGGCCGTGGTAGGTGGCCATTACCTGGCCGGCGCGGTACTGCACGGTATCCACCACGTTGCCTTCGGTTTTGGGAAGGCCGGGGGTGTAGCGGCGCACGTCGCCGGCGCCCAGCGCGTGGTAGAGCGAGTAGCGCAACCCCACCGACACGGCCAGCCGGGGACTGATATCGATGCGGTCGGAAACGTAGGCGGCGCTTTCCAGGCCCTGCTCCCGCGGCAGCACATCGGTAGCCACCAACGACTCGCGCCCCCGCGGCAGGAGGCTGCCCGGCGACACGTGGTAGAGAATGGAGCTGGCCCCGAACTCGACGGTGTGCTTGGGGCTGAGGTAGTAGCTGAAATCGACCTGCCCGTTGGTTTGGCCCAGGCCGTAGGTCAGGCGGGAAGCACTTACGGCGTTCCGCTCACTGGTGATGTCGTAGTCGTAGCGGCTCACGCCGGTCGTCACCACGCTGTAGAGCTTGTTGTTGAAAATGTGCTTCCACTTCAGGCTCGCGTTCTGGTTCAGGTAGCGGTAGAGCGTGTCGGAGGCCAGCTTAAACTGGTCGCGGCTGACGTAGCCGGTGAGGTAGAGCGCGTTTTTAGCCGACAGCTCCACGCTCACGTGGGCGTTCAGGTCGTAGAACGCGGCCGAGCTTTCGCGGAAGCTCTTGGTGGGCAGCAGGTGCAGAATCCAGTTGGAGTAGGAGGTGCGCCCGCCCACCAGAAACGAGGCCTTGTCCTTCACAATAGGGCCCTCCAGCGTGAGGCGGCTGGTGAGCGGACCGATGCCGCCCACGGCCGAAAACTGCTTTTTGTTGCCGTCGCGCGTCACAATGTCGAGCACCGACGAAAGGCGCCCGCCGTACTTGGCCGGCACCGCGCTCTTGTAGAGCTCCACCGACTTGAGCATGTCGGGGTTGAAGGCCGAAAAGAAGCCGAACAAGTGCGCCGGGTTGTACACCGTCGCGTCGTTGAACAGAATCAGGTTTTGGTCGGTGGCGCCGCCGCGCACGTTCATGCCGGTGCTGCCCTCCCCCACCGACTTCACGCCCGGCAGCGTGAGAACCACGCGCAAAATGTCGGCCTCACCGAAAGCCGTGGGCACCTGCCGGATGGTGCGGATATCGAGCTTCTCCAGGCCCATTTGCATGCCCGCCACGTTCTTGTCTTTCTCGGCCTCAATCACCACTTCTTTGAGCGGCGTGATGTCCTCGTCGGTTTCAATTTCCAGCTTGCCGTCGTCGTAGAGCACAATCTGGCGCTTGGTGTTCTTGATGCCGATGCCGCGCACCAGCACGGTGTGGCGGCCCCGCGGCAGCGTGAGCGAGTAGTACCCGAAGGCGTCGGTGGCGGTGCCCACGGCCGGCGACTCCACGTACACAGTGGCTCCCACCACCGGCTCGCCCGATTGCGCATCGCGCAGGTGGCCGGCCACGGTGGCTTTGCCGCTCAGGTTGCCGCGGGCATTCCCAATTTCGTACACCCGACCGGCCGCGTTGCGGCGGGCGGCGGCTTTGTTTTGCTCCGCAAACGGATCTGCCAGCTCGGCCGGCGGCGCCTCGTTGGCGGTGGTGGGCAAGGTGAAAAAGTCGCGGGGCAGCTCGGGCTGAATGCGCACGCCGCCGCTGATGTACACGTGCTGCTGAGCGTCGATGGCGTAGTGCAGCGCGCTGTTCTTGAACAAGCCGTCGAGCACCGCAGCCAAGGGCTGCTGCTCCACCTTCAGGTTGATGCACAGGCTGTCGACGGCCAGGGGGTCGAAGTAGAACCTATACGGGGTGGTGCTTTCGATGTGCTGGGCAAAGGCTTCGAAGGAGGCATTGGCAAACGTGCCGCTGACGGTGGGCGCGGCCTGCTGCCCGTGGGCCGCAGGCGGCCCGCCAACAAGCAACAACAACAGGATAAGCCAGAAAAAATGCTTCATACGAGCCCGATTGCGGCGTAGCGTTTAGGACAGAACTAGTTTGCGGCGGCCGGAGCCGGGCTGGCGTAGTAGGAAGCCAGCAGCACAATGGATTTTTCGCGCTGCTCCCGCCCAAATTTCAGGTGCTGCGTCTTGGCGTATTTGCGCAGGTCCTTCTGCCGGTCGGGAAACGCCGCCAGCACCGACGACTTGCCTGCTACCGCGTGGTAGCGGCCTTGACTGAAGACGTAGTACCGGTCCTGCGGCACAAATACTTTCAGCACGCCCTTGCCCGCCACGTTTTGCAGTTCCTTGGTGCGCTTCACCAGCACGTGCACGGCCGCGGTGGGCTGGCCCGCTACCACGTCGTAGAAACCGGTAACGGGCGGTGCCGTGGCCTGGCCGGTGGCCACCAAGCGCACAAAGCGGTGCCCGTGCAGCTCGAAGGCGTGCACCCACTCGCTCACTAGCTGCAGCTGCGCGGGGCTGGTTTTGTTACGCGCCACCAGCACGTCCCGGTTCAGGTCGTAAAGCAGGGGCACGTTGGGAAAAGCAAAGCCGTCGTAGTCCACCGTGCCCAGGGTTTCCTGGTCGGAAACAAAGAACTGATGCCCCTCGGTCTGGCTGTTGTCGTAGTTGATGTACTCCGGCCCGTTGTAGAGCAGCGCCTCGCCGCCCAGGGCCTCCAGGTAGCGGCTGGTTACGTGGCGCACGGCGGCCCGCAGCTCGGGCACCTCGGCAGCCCCCCCCGCCTCTGCCGACTGTGCCACGGCGGGCACGGCCAATGGCCAAACCAGGCACAGCACACTTGTATATAGTTTTTTAAGCATGTAATTCTCTTTTTTGACGCTGCCCAAAGAACGACATGCGGCGGCAATAATGCCCGCCGCTCGCTAAACCCTTCCTGGCTGCTGGCCCCCAATCGGCAGGTATAAGAGGCAGGTTGATGCCCAAGGGTTGCGCTACGCTTGGGGTTGCAGTCGGCAACCCGGCGCCCGGTTAAGCACCGCTTCTGCCCGGGCCAAACGTGCTACCCACTGCCCAAAGCGGCTCTACGGGTTGCATCGGCAATGCGCCGGGCTCCGGCGGGCCGGGGGCCTTGCGCCCCACGCGCCAACTCCCGCCCCTTCAGTCCGTATCGGGGGCAGCAGTTACCGAGTTCATGCACCACATTATCTACGTCAGCACCGCTACCGAGGACTTTACGCCCGCGCAGCTCCAGGCCCTGCTGCACCACAACCGCCAGCGCAACGCCCGCTACCACGTCACCGGCATCCTGCTCTACCACGAGGGGCGCATCATGCAGCTGCTGGAAGGCGACGAGGCCCCCGTGCGCTACCTCTACCAGCAGATTGCGCAGGATGCCCGCCACACCGGCGTGGTGAAGCTGGCCGACGAGGCCATTGCCAGCCGCAGCTTCGCGCAGTGGCACATGGCTTACTGGGAGGTAGAGGCCCAGGATTTTGCCTACGCCGCCGGCTACATTCCCCTGCAGGAGTGGGCGCCCCCGCCCGGCCGCTTCGGCCCCGAAGACGCCCTGCGCCTGGAGGTGCTGCGGGCCTTTGTGCTGCCCGAAGCGGGGTAGCTTCGGCGGCCCCTACTCTACCACCACGCGGGCCGCGCCGCGCCCAAACGCGCCACTCACCTGCACGGCATACACCCCGGCGGCCCGGCCGGCCAGCGGCAGCGTCACGGTACCATCGGCGGCGGGGCGGGCGGCGAGGCGCAGTACCTGCTGGCCCAGGGCGTTGTAGAGCTGCACTTCCACCGGCCCCGTGCCGGGCGGCAGCTGCAGGATGGCGCGCTCGTGGGCCGGGTTGGGGAACAGCGCCAGGGCGCGGGCAGCCACCGCCGGCTGGCTGGCCGTAATACCGCCCTGGTTAAGGAGTACACTCACGGTATTGGTGTTGAAGTTACCCGTTATCAGGTCGATGTCGCCGTCTTCGTCCAGGTCGCCGGCGGCCAGCACGTCGGGGGTGGTGCCCACCACGGCGTCGGCGGTGCGCTGAAACCGGCCCTGGCCGTTGTTGAGGGCCACGCCCACGTAGTTGCGCGCGACACCAGCCGCCGCCAGGTCCAGGTCGCCGTCGCCGTCGAAATCGGCTGCTACCATGCCGTAGGGGTTTTCGGCCACCAGGGCATCGGCCGGGGCGGGCACGAAGCTGCCGGTGCCGGTGCCCAGCCGCACGTGCACCCGGGTTTGGGGGTCGTAGCCGGCCACCAGCACATCCAGGTTGCCGTCGCCGTTGACGTCGGCCATACGCAGCGTAACGGGCGACGGGGGCACGGGCACGTCGTTCACGCGGCTGAAAAAGCCGTTGGCGTCGTTTAGGTAAATGGCCACCGCGCTCAGCTGGTTGTTCATGTCGAGCAGGCCGATATCTAGGTTGCCGTCGTTGTCGAGGTCGGCTAGGTTCAGGTCGGTGGGGTAACTGGCGCCGTGGGGCGCGGCCACGATGGTGGGCGTCAGCAGTTGGCCGGTGCCGTCGTTGTAGCTCACGCGGCCGCCGCTGAAGCCCACGTAGGCCAGGTCGAGGTAGCCGTCGGCGTTCAGGTCGCCCACTTTCAGCGACGACGCGGCTTGGGCAAGGTCGTAACCGCCGCCGAACACGCCCGCGCCGTCGTTGAAACGCACGTGCAGGCCCCCGGCAGACGTAATCAGGTCGAGGTCCTGGTCGTTGTCGAGGTCGGCCAGCGCCACGTGAGCCGCTCCCAGGTTGGGGTCGGGGCCGGGCGCGAGCACGCCGCGGCCGTTGTTGAGCAGCACCAGCGCACTACCGCGCCCCACCACGGCATCCAGGTCGCCGTCGTTGTCCACGTCGCCCAGGGCAATGTCCACCACGCGGCTGCCCGTGGCCACCGGCGGCAGGCTTTGGAACAGGCCACTGCCGGCCGGTGCCGCCACCGTAAACTGCTGCACCCGCGCCGCTACCGTTCCGCCCGCACCCTGCACCGTGGCGGGCACCGTCAGGCTCACCACTTCGCCCGCGCCAAACGGTTGGGCCGGCGTGAGGGTGAGGGCCGCGGTGCCGCCGCCCGTTACTGCCGCAGCCCGGTAGCCGCGTCGCTGGTTGCTGAACACGCGAATACCCGCCGCCGAGGCGGCCGACACCGGCTGCGAAAACGTGAGGGTAATGGGCGCGGCACGCGGCACGTGCAGGGCGTTGCGCACCGGGCTGGTGCTCGTCAGCACGGGGGCTTGGGCCCGGGCCCAGCCGGACAGCAGCGCCAGGGCCGCGAGTAGGGGAAACTTCATGGCCCGAAGCTACGCCCTGCTGGGTGTTGCTGCACAGGGCAGAAAGGAAAACCTACAAGGCCGAGCGCCGCAAGTTTGGCTTCCTGATAAGAAAGTTGCTAACTGCGGTTGCCCGAAGAATGAAAAAGCCCGCCGGTGTGCGCTACCCGGCGGGCTTTTTTGTGGGGGTGGGACGGATTGATTAAGAGCATATTTGTGCGTCATGCTGAGCTTGTCGAAGCATCTCTATTGATAGTAATTTCTATCCAACGAAGCGGTAGAGATGCTTCGGCGGGGCTCAGCATGACTTAAACCGATTTTGCGGCACATACGTAACGCAGGAGTCGCTTTCATGGAATAAAGCGGTTAGTGCTATCGGGTTTTGGAGCGAACCGCCGGAACGAGAAACGCTGCTCTACGGCTTCGGTTTGCACGCCCCGGCTATCGGGGTAATGCTTCTCCAACTGGGTTATCTGAAAGGTCGTGTCGTTCAACACATCACCCGTTGCCAGCACGGTGGATCGGCCGCAGTGCCCATCAATCCAGTAGTTAAGCTGAATGCTACGCCCGTCCAAGGTACAAATACCCCAACTGGACTTCCGCCCTGGTACATTGCCGCCTGGGGTACGGGTTGACCGCTCGATTGAGCGAACATATTCATTCAGCTTTGGTAGCTCGGCCGCTCCAGCGGAAAGCAGCACCCCGTTTTGGTACAGCACCAGCACTTTTTGGTAGGTTCTTCCGCCTGGCCCGGTCTCGGTAATAGGCGCGCCGTAATAGTAGCCGTTGGTTTGCAGTGCTGGGGTAGCCGTCAAGTCGCTTCTGGTCAGGCTTAGCTTTTCGTCTGTGCACAAACCTGTTTTTTCGCAGCTGGCACAGGCCAGCCAGCACACAATCCATATAGAGGGTTTCAGAATAGATTTCATAGCTGCGGATATCCTTCTTGTTTGGATGAAGCTAGTGAATTCCGTTGTGGTACTGCTGATACCGCATTGATCCAGAGGCTAGCATCGTGGTCAACCCGCGCAACCCCACATTCAAGTTAAATTCGTCCCGCACCACTCCCCTACCGCTTTGCGTTTCCCCAAGCTTCTGTTGTTGCTGGCTTCAGCACACGTGACTCAATTCCTAGCTTAATGCAAACAGCCCGCCGGATGCACTATCCGGCGGGCTGTGTATGCAAATCTACCGTTGCTTGGGCTGCGGCTTGGCTACTGCTTGATGAGTTTTATTACCTGCTTTTGCTTGCCTTGCTCGGCGCGGAGGTAGTACAGGCCGGCGGGCAGCAAGGCTGTAGTTGGTAGCTCGAACCGCTGAATGCCGGTGGTGGTGGGCAAGGTGGTGGTGCTGAGGGTATGCCCGAGTACATCCAGCACGCGGAACGTGACCGTGCCGGGGCCAAAGGTATCGAGCTGCACGGTGGCCATGTGGTCGAAGGGATTGGGGAACACGCTGGCCGTAAAGGCGCGGGCGCTACCCGTTACCTGCACCGTGCGCACCGCCGACGTATGGGTTTGGCGGTTTTCATCGACCTGCTGCAGGCGGTAGTAGACCATGCCCTGGGTGCCGCGCGGCACATTGGTATCGGAAAAGCGGTAGGCAATTTGCGCCGTGCTGGTGCCGGCGCCGGCTTGCTGGCCTACTGTCTGAAATGTGCGGCCATCGAGGCTGCGCTCAATGAGGAAGTAAGCGTTGTTGGTTTCGGAAGCCGTAGCCCAGGTGAGCTGCACGGCCTGACCGTTCCAGTTGACTGCAAAAGCCATCAACTCCACCGGCAAAGGCTGCTTGTTTACCGTGATGGTGAGCGAAGACGAGCCGGAGCAGCTGCCGGCACTGGTGGTGCCGCTAACGGTATAGAGCGTGGTGCGCGTGGTGGTCACGTTTAGCCCTGGTCCGGTTCCGGTGAGGGTAGTGGTGGTAATGCCGTCGTTGGCGGTGTAGGTGTAGGGTTGAGTACCACCCGAGGTGGTCAGCAGGGTTTGGGCGCCCGAAGCCACGTTGTTGTCGGCATCATTCGATGCCAGATTTAGATTGTTGACGGCTACCCGCACGGCTTGCGTCACGGGGGTGTTGTCGCAATTGGGGGTGGTGGTGGTAACGGTGTAAACCGTGGAAACGGCGGGGCGCACGTCAAACACGCCGGTGGTGTTGCTGTCCAGCGCCTGCCCGTTGCTCGACAGGGTGTAGATGGTGCCGGCAGTGGCGCCGCTGGCCGTAAGGCGCACCGCGGTATTGGGGCACACCGCGCCGTTGTTGGCGAGAGCTGCGCCGTTTGCGCTGGCAATAACCGACAGGGTCGGGGCCAGCGTCAGCGAGAACAGCTTGAGCTTGGTGTTTTGGCAGGCAATCTGGCTGGCCAGCACGTAGGTGGCTTCCTGGGCTATCGGCGGCAGCGGAAACGTGTACGTCATGCCCGCAACCGAGGGACTGATGACGCTGAGCGTGGTCGTATCCCCGTCGATTACCCTTTTAAGCGTCAGGGTGCCACCGGATGCCGGATTAACCACCAAAGCCGGTGTAGCTGCGTCGGTTGGGCAGTAGACGCCATCGAGCGTACCGGTGCCGTTGTTGATGGTTTTTGTGGTGGTGGACGTTCCGGTTGGGTAGGTGATGGTAAACTGACCTGAACAGTTGCTGTTGTTGGGTTGGCTATAGGCCGTGAGGATGGACGTGAAAAGCACCAGAATGAAGCAATTCAATGAAACGTATGTTTTTTTCATTATTTCTACATTTTTCTTGCCTTATCTAAGTCAAGATACATGCAGTACACCACTCAAGCGGTTATAGTTTTACTTTATCCAACTTAATGTAGTACAATTTACAATTACTATTCTCACAGCCATGAAAGGGCTTTTGCCAGAAAAATAATATTCGACTCTGTTTATGACGAAGCTTAACACAGCCGAACTTTGGCTGTTAAGTTGGCTTGTCAATAGGTCGCCTGCACCAAGCCAAAAGCCAAAGCCAGCCAGGAACGTACAGCCAGTATTTGCCTGACTACGGCCGAGGTGCCGCATTCAAGTTAAATTCGCCCCGCACCACTACCCTACCGCTTTGCGTTTCCCCAAGCTTCTGTTGTTGCTGCTGTTGCTTTTCGGGCCACTGCTGGCCCCGGCGCAGCGCCGCCCGGCCCGCAAGGTGCCGGCCACGCGGCCGGCCAAGTCGGCGGTGGCCCCGGCCAAAACCTCGGCCACGGCGGCCAAGCCCGCCGCTACGCCCCCGCCCTTTGCCAAGTACCTGAACTCGCCCTGGGTTGATTCGGTGATGCGCACGCTCACGCCCGACCAGCGCGTGGCGCAGCTGTTTATGGTGGCCGCCTACTCCAACCGCCAGCGCATCGACGAAGATTCCGTGGCGCGGCTGGTGCAGCAGTACGGCGTGGGCGGGCTCATCTTCTTTCAGGGCGGCCCCGTGCGGCAGGCCAAGCTGCTCAACCGCTACCAGGCGCAGGCCAAAGTGCCCCTGCTGGTGGCCATGGACGCCGAATACGGCCTGGGCATGCGCCTCGACAGCACCATTCGGCTGCCCTACCAGATGGCCATGGGCGGCATCCGCGACAACGCCCTCATCTACGACATGGGTCAGGAGTTGGCGCGGCAGTTCAAGCGCATCGGCATGCACGTGAACTTCGCGCCGGTGGTCGACGTGAACAACAACGCCAACAACCCCGTCATCGGCAACCGCTCGTGGGGCGAAAACCGCGACAACGTGGTGGCCAAAAGCTACCAGTACATGCAGGGCATGCAGGACGCGGGCATTCTGGCCGTGGCCAAGCACTTCCCCGGCCACGGCGACACCGACACCGACTCGCACCTGGCCCTGCCGCTGATTCGGGTGGACAAGCGCCGCCTCGATACGCTGGAGCTGGTGCCGTTCCGCTCGCTAATGCAGCGCGGCCTGGGCGGCGTGATGATTGCCCACCTCAACATTCCGGCCCTCGACACCACCGGCACGCCTTCCACCCTGTCGGAACCCATTGTGACGGGCCTCGTGAAAAAAGGCCTGGGCTACGAGGGCGTCATCTTCACCGACGCCATGAACATGAAGGGCGTCATCAACAAGTACCCGCCCGGCGAGGCCGACGTGCGCGCCCTGCAAGCCGGCAACGACATCCTGGAATTCTCGAAGAACATTCCGCTGGCCTTGCAAATGGTGCGCGCCGCCATCGACAGCGGCCAGATCAAGCAGGCCGACATTGATATGCGCTGCCGCAAGGTGCTGGCCCTGAAACAGTGGGCCGGGCTGAACCACTACCGCCCCATTGAGCTGCGGAATCTGTACCAAGACCTGAACACGCCCCACGGCCTGTACCTCAACCAGCATCTGCAGGAGCTGAGCACCACCCTGCTGCGCAACCAGCGCAACCTGCTGCCCTTGCAGCGCCTCGATACGCTGCGCATCGCGGCCGTGAGCATCGGCACCAAGGACACCACCGCCTTCCAGCGCATGGTGGGCGACTACGCCCCGGCCGGCTACTTCTCCGTGGCCGCCTCACCCTCGATGGATGAGCTGGCCCGGCTGCGTGAGCAGCTGAAAGGCTACAACCTGCTGCTGATTGGCATTCAGAGCCTGGGCCGCCTGCCCGCCACCAACTTCAACGTGACGGCCGAAACCAACGTGCTGCTGCGCGAGCTGGTGGGCCTGAAAAAGCGCATGGTAGTAACGGTATTCGGCGACGCCTACGCCGTGGCCAAAGTGCGCGACATCAACGCCGCCGACGCCGTGATTCTGGGCTATCAGGAAGGCAAAAACGCACAGGAGCTGGCCGCGCAGCTGATTTTCGGCGGCGTGGGGGCATCGGGCAAGTTGTCGGTGACGGTCAGCCCGCAGTACGGCTACGGCTACGGGCTGACCACGCAGGGCGGTATGCGGCTGGGTTACGCCTACCCCGAGGCCGTGGGCATGAGCAATACACTGGAAGCCCGCGTCGATTCGTTGATGAACCAGGCGCTGGCGGCCAAGGCCTTTCCCGGCGGCGAGGTGGTCATTGCCCGCCGCGGCACGGTGGTGCTGCGCAAAAGCTACGGCACGCTCAGCTACGGTCCCGGCGCCCGCCCCGTGCGCAACACCGACCTCTACGACCTGGCCTCGGTGACGAAAGTATCGGCCGCGCTGCCGGCCCTGATGAAGCTGCAGGACGAGGGCAAGTTCAGCCCCGACAAGACCTTGGGCGACCTGTTCGACTTCCTGAAAGGCACCAACAAGCAGGACCTAAAGATGCGCGACGTACTCACGCACCAGGCCCGCCTGAAAGCCTGGATTCCGTTCTGGCAGAACTACACCCAGCCGAAGGGCATCTTCGCGCGCCTCTTCGCTAAGTACCCGCACGAGCCCATCAAGTCCGCGCCGGGCGAGGTGCTGCCCATGAGCCGCCGCTTCTTCCGGGCTGATTCGTCGGCGCGCTTCCCGCTGCAAGCTGGCACCGGCTTGTGGGCGCGCAAAGATTTTCCCGAGCGCATTTACAAGGCCATTGGCGAGTCGCCGCTGAACGAGAAGCCGGGCTATGTGTACTCCGATTTGTCGTTTATCATGTACCCGTACTTCGTGCAAAAAGCCACGGGCAAGACGCTGGGGCAGTTTGTGCAGGATGAAATTTACCGGCCGCTGGGCGCCAGCACGCTCGGCTACAACCCCACGCGCCGCTTCCCACTCAGCCGCATTGCCCCCACCGAATACGACTCGCTGTTTCGCCGCCAGCAGCTGCACGGCACGGTGCACGACGAAGGCGCGGCCCTGCTCGGCGGCCTTTCGGGCCACGCGGGGCTGTTCGGCAACGCCAACGACCTGGCCAAACTGGTGCAGCTGTATGCCTGGAACGGCAAGTACGGCGGGCAGCAGCTCCTCAAGCCCGAAACCGTGCAGGAGTACACCAAATGCCAGTTCTGCCCCGACAACCGCCGCGCCCTCGGCTTCGACCGACCCGCCGCGAATCCATCGGTTAATTCGGCCAAAAACGCCAGCCAGCAGAGCTACGGCCACACCGGCTTCACCGGCACCTACTTCTGGGTCGACCCGATGTACGACCTGACGGTGGTGTTTCTCTCAAATCGCGTGAACCCCACGCGCCGCAACAACAAAATCGGCGACCTGAGCGTGCGCAGCCACTTGCTGCAGCTGGCCATTGACGCCGTGCAGTCGGAGCGCCCGAAGGTGGAATCGACGGTGGAAGAGTAGTTTGGGCCGCATCACATGTAATGCGCCCGGCGGGCGGCTCAGCAATGGGCCGCCCGTTGCGTTTGGGACCGGTGGCAGGCGTCTCGTGGCCAGGCAACCCTGCGGGGTCGGCGCCCATCTTTGACTTACTCACATGCTTATGCGATTTACAAGCGCCTTGATTTACACGAGGTTTGCATTGTCAACGCCTCGTTCGCCAGCCCCGGCATCGTTCCGCTTCCGCCTCCTTACTTCCATGCTTCTGCTCCGTTTTTTCCTGCGTCGCGCTTCCCTGCTGCTGGCACTGACCTCCAGCCTGGCACTGAGCGGCTGTGGCAACGGATTTTTCCCCGACATGGACGACGAGGAGCTGCCGCACTACACCTTGTCGGCCCAGGAACAAGCCTGGGTAACACCCTACCGCTTGGGCGAAGAATGGCGCTTTCGCAACGCGGCCGGCTACGAGCGGCGCTACCAGGTGCGTGGGCTGACCGACCGCACCTGGCCCGGCCACCCCGCGGGCAGCTCCATGATGCAGTATTACCAGCAGGAAGTGGGCGCCCGCGTCGAGCGCGTGGATTCGGCCTACGACCAGCGCGCCGACCAGTACAAGTTTGCCGCCACGATGGTGGTGGGGGCGGCCATCAAGTTCGAAGCCCAGCCCTTGCCGCTGATGGCCCGCTTCGAATGGGGCTCGACGGCGCTGGCGCTGCCCGTGGCCGAGGTCAATTCCATGCGGCCGCTGCCGGCGGGGGTGCGCCTGCTGCCGGCGGCTACGTTCGGAAGCCAGACCTACCAGAACGTGCTCGAATACACCAACCTGCAACCGCGGGCAGACCAGCCCTTAGCGCCGTGGGTGACCACGCGGCTTTACTACTCTCGGGAACAAGGCGTCGTCCGTTTCGTAGAAGCCGATGGTACTGTGTGGGACCGGGCCTAGCGCCGGCACCGAAGAAGTAGATTTAAGTGAAAAAAGGTTGGTAGCAGGCGGCTCCGGTTGGGGCCGCCCGCTCTGTTTTTGGCCCTATCCCAACGCGGCCACGTGGCGGCTCAGACCTTGATGATGATGCGGCGCGAATACATCCACCACAGAATGCCCATCCAGATCAGGATAAGCGTGACGGCACCCGCCAACGAGGCATTGCGCGGGTCGGCAAACAGCGGCTCGAAATAGTGCTGGTAGAGCCACTCCTTCAGCCCTAACTCCTTGCCATTGGCACCGGGCAGCTTGATGAGGCCCATGATGCGCGGAATGAGGCCGGAGAGGAAGAACACGGTAATGGCATTGACGCCGTAGACGAGGAAGGGCTTGATCCAGCCGCGCCAGCCCTGCACGTCGCAGAGCCAGTAGAGCGTGGCGAGGCAGGCCACGGCAATGCCGCCGGTGTAGAGCACGTAGGAGCTGGTCCAGAGGCTTTTGTTGACGGGAAACCAGCCGTTCCAAATCAGTCCCAGCGCAATGAACAGCCCGGCATCCACAAACAGCCACGCGACTTTGGTGGCCGGCTCCACGTCGCGCCGCCGCAGCCACTGCGCCGTGATGACGCCCAGCAGGCCCGTGCCCACCGCCGGCAAGGTGCTCAGTAGGCCTTCAGGGTCCCAGGTCTTGCTGATTTTCCAGAGGTGCGCCTCGCCCAGCAGCGTGCGGTCGAGCCAGGCGCCGAGGTTGGTGGCGGGTTCCAAGTTGGCTGGGCCGAAACCGGGCACCGGCACCAGTTGCAGCAGCACGTTGTAGCCGACGAGAATAGCCGCCAGCAACCACAGCTGCGTGCGGCGCTCGGTTTTCAGAAAGATGACGCCGCAGGCAAGAAACACCAGCCCAATGCGCTGCAGCACGCCCAAAAGGCGCACGGTGCTGAAATCGAACTTCGGAAAGAGCGACAGAAACACGCCCAAGGCAAACAACACCGCCGCCCGCCGCACTATCCGCCACATAACCGGGCCTTGTGGCCCGCCCTGCTGCTTCACGCCATCCAGCGCGTACACGAGCGAGACGCCCACGATGAACAGAAAGAAGGGAAAGATGAGGTCGGTAGGCGTGCAGCCGTTCCACTCGGCGTGCTCCAGGGGCGCGTAGATGTGGCCCCAGTCGCCGGGGTTGTTTACCAGAATCATGGCCAGCACCGTGATGCCGCGAAACACGTCGAGCGACACGAGGCGGCCCGGCGGCGCGGCCTGGCTTACGCCTTCCTTCGGTTCGGCCAAAGGCACGGTGTGGGTGGTATCAACGGCAGCTTGAGTGGTTTGCATGACAGTCAGGGAAAATAACAGGCCGTACTGCTTGGTCCGTAAGCTAGCGGCGGCGCCCACCCAAGGTAAACAGAAGTAGCGCGAAGCCGGGGCCGCGCGCTACTTCTGTTTGCCAGTGTATTGGCCCCCTTAGGCCGGGTCGGTGGCGGGCGTCGAGGTATTGTTTTCGCGCTCTACGCGGGGGTACGGGAAGAAATTGCGGTTCCGCTCGGCCCCCGTGGTGCCCGGTCCCGGCCGCCCGAACCGGCGGCTGTCTTCGAGGCGGAAGCCCTGGAAGGCCAGCTCCACCTGCCGGTTGCGGTAGATGTCGAGCAGCACGGCATCGGCGGTGAGCGGACCGGCGTACGGCGCCAGGCCGGCCCCGGGCGGCGCCGTGGGCAGCGTGGTGTTGCCCAGGAAAGTGGCCGGGGCCGTGCTGGTGCGCACTTTGTTCAGCTCCAGCACGGCGTTGGGCAGGTCGCTTTTGCGGGCGTAGGCTTCGGCCCGAATGAGGAGCATTTCGCCGGGCAAATACACCGGAATGGGGGCGCCGCTGGCCGTGTAGAAACCGGTGCCGCGGTTTTGGGTGGCCGTGGGGTTGGCGCGGGTGTAGAAGGGAATGCGCCGGTCGCCGGCTTCGGGGGCCAGGGCGGCGGGCAGGCCAAGGTTCACGTCGGTGGGCTCAAACACGTTGCGGTTGCCGAAAGCCACTTCAAACACCGGGTTGCGGGCCAAGTCGTCGAAGCTGAAATACGAGCGACTGGTCAGGTCTACGCGGCCGGCCGCGGCCAGGGCCTTGTCGTAGTCGCCCGCCATCAGGCTGTAACGGGCTATGAGGGCCTGCAAAGTGTTGGGCAGGTTGATGCCGCCGATGATTTTGCTGGTAAAATCGGCCGACACGGGCGTGGCGCTTAGTTGCGTGGCGGCCGCCTCCAGCTGTGCTACGGCTGACTGCAGCGCCTGCACGCGCGTTACGAAGGGCGCGTTTTCCTGCGTGACGATGGGCAGCTGCTCGAAGTACTGCGCCATGGTGCCAATGGCTAGCGCCCGAAAAACGCTGGCGTAGGCCACAATGCCGCTGCGCGTGCCCGGATCGGCGGCGTTGTTGGCGTTGGCCAGCACCAGGTCGGCGTTGGCGCGCACCAGCTGGCACTGCGTCCAGAGGTTGCGCACCACGCCGTTGATGTTGGTGATGTTGCCGGCGCCGAGGCTGACGTTGAACTCCTCAATGTTGCCCTGATTAATGATGAGCAACTCGCGGGTGGTCAAGCCGCCGCTGGCCACCGTGTTGTAGAGCGGGCTAAGCGCGCCGCCCGTGGTAAAGCGCGACTGTATGCCGTTGCACACGGTTATCAGGCCGTCGGAGTTGGTGAGCACCTGGGCGGCGCTGGCGGTGCTGGGGTTCAGGTATTCCTTTTCGCAGCCGCTCGTGGTGGCCGTTAGCACGGCCAGCAAAACCAGTATCTTTTTCATGAGGTAGCAGAGGTTGGAAGGTGAACACCCACGCTAAAAGCTGGCCGACAGCCGCAGCTGGTAAGTGCGCGGAATGGGCACGTTGCCGAAGTCCACGGCCCGCAGCAAATCGGATGAGCCCCCGGCGCTGGTTTCGGGGTCGAAGCCCTTGTAGTCGTCCCACGAGTACAGGTTGCGGCCAATCAGCGCCACCGACAGCTCCCGGATGCGGGGGCTGAACGAGGGCAGCGTATAGCTCAGGGCGGTTTCGCGCAGCTTCACAAACGAGCCGTCGTCGATGCGAAACTCCTGGGTGTTGTAGGTGGCGAAGATGTAGCCGCGCGGCAGTTCGCCGCGTAGTTCCTTCTCGGCCACCTCGCCCACGCCCACGCCCTGCCGGGTGCGGTAGTCGGCATTGAACACATCCACGCCCTGCACGGCATCAACCAGCACGCGCAGAGAGACCTTTTTGTAGGTGAAGCTGGTGTTGAACGAGCCAGTCCAGTCGGGGTTTGGGTCGCCAATGACCACGTTGGCAATGCTGGTGCCCGGGCCGTAGCCGGGCTGCCCGTCGGCCCCGCGGGCGCGCGTAAACCCAATTTCGCCGTTGCCTTGCCCAATGGCACGCTCGTCCTGCCGGAAGCCCTGCGGGGTGAGTAAGAGCGAGCCGTCGGGGTTGCGGGCGTAGGCCGAGCCGTAGAACACGCCCGCCGGCTGGCCGTTGATGAGGTACACCGGTGCGCCGGCCACGTTGTCGATGGGCACGGCGGCCGAGCCCACCAGGTCCACAATCTTGTTGCGGTTGCGGTTGTAGATCAGGGTAACGTCCCAGCTAAAATCCGCTGTGCGCACCGGCGACGCACTCAACTGCACTTCCACGCCCTTGTTGTTGAGCCGGGCCACGTTTTCGACGATGGTGGAGCCGCCCCGCGAAGGCGCAATGCTGCGGTCGACTACCAAATCGGTGGTTTTCTGGTCGTACACCGACACGCCCAACCCAATCCGGTCGTTGAGGAAGCCCAGGTCGGCGCCGAACTCCAGCTCGGCCACCCGCTCCGGCCGCACCCGCGAGTTGGCCAGGCGCGCGTTGGGCACAGTGGTGTTGCGCCCCTGAAAGCCCACCGGCAGGTATTGGTAAAACCGGTCGTAGGAGTTGATGGCCGTCAGGCCCCCGGCTTCGCCGTAGCTGGCGCGCAGCTTGAGGGCGCTGAAGGCTTTGTTGTAGCTGCCGTTTTGCCAAAAGCCCAGATCCGACACCACCAACGAGCCGCTCACCTTGGGGTAGTACTGGTTGGTTTCGGAGGGCGAAAACTTCGACGACCGGTCGCGGCGCAGGGCCCCGGTGAGGAACGCCAGGTTGCGGTAGCCAATGGTAGCCTGCCCGAAAATGCCGCTCAAATCGAACTGGTCCAGCTCGTAGGCCGAGGCCACCAAGGTGCTGGCCGAGCCGCTGACCGTGGTAATGCCGGCTACCTGGTTCTGCCCCTGGGTGCGCACCAGCTCACCCCGCAGGTACTGGTAGCTGTAGCCGGCCAGCAGCGTCAGTTTGAGGCTTTCGGTCAGCTGCTTGTTGTAGCCCAGGTTCACATCGGAGTTCAGCTGGAGCACGTTGTTGTTGGCGTTGGCCGCAAACCCCGAGGGGTAACGAGCCAGCGGCAGACCGGCCACGGCCTGGTATGGGTACGGTCGGATGTAGTTCTGCCCCGCCTGCGAGTAGGTATCCACGCCCAGAATGTAATCAAGCGAAATGTCCTTGAAAGGCGTCAGGTTCACCTGCAAATCGGCAATGGTGCGGTTGATGCGCTGCGTGAACTTCATGTCCTCGATGGTCGAGAGCGGGTTGACGCGCGTGGGCTCCACGGCCAGCAGGTTGCCGCTGATGTCGCGGCGGTTGATGTCGTAGATGTTGTTGGTGATGTTGACGGAGTTGATGGGGCTGTAGAACACGTTGCCGTTGGCCTTCTCGTTGGCAAAGCTGTTGTTGTAGGCCACCCCCACCGTGGCGCGGGCCCAGTTGGTGAGGCGCTGGTCGACGCGGGCCCGCACGTTGTAGCGCGTGAAATCGGTGCCCTTGATGATGCCCTGGTTTTTCAGGTAGCCCACCGACACCAGGTACTGCGTGCCCTCCGAGCCGCCGTTGATGGAAATGCCGTTGTCGGTGCCGGTGCCGGTCCGAAAAATCTCCTTGAAGTAGTCGTAGCGCTGCACGTCCACCAGGTTGGTAGCCAGCTGGGCCGTGGCCCCGGCCCGGTTGATGCCCGTGGTGGTGGTGCCGGGGTTGGCCGCCAGCTCCTGCGCCGTGGGCACCCCAATGGTGTAGAGGCGCAGGCGCTCAAAGCCGAACTGCTTGCCGTAGGTGTTTATCGGCACCGATTTCCGCAGCTCGTTCACGTTGAAGCTGGTGTACGCCGACACCCGCGGCGCCCCGGCCTGCCCCCGCTTGGTGGTGATGAGCACGACCCCGTTGGAAGCCCGCGACCCGTACTGTGCCGCCGCCGCGGCCCCGTTTATCACGTTGATGCTGGCAATGTCGTTGGGGTTGAGGTCGGCCAGGCGGTTCTGCCCTGGGTTGGCTTCCCGCCCAATCCCGCCGTCGGCGGCCGCGGCCAGCTGCGACACGTTGGTGCTGGCGTTGCTCACAATCACGCCGTCGATGACGTAGAGCGGATCGGAGGAGCCGCGCAGGGAGTGAATGCCGCGCAGGCGCACCGACATCGAGCCCGATGGGTCGCCGGAGTTCTGCACGATTTGGGCCCCGGGCAGCTTGCCTTGCAAGGCATTGAGCGTGCCGCCCGTGCCGCTCTGCACAATGTCCTGCGCCTTCACCGTGCTGATGGCGTTGCCCAGTTCGCGCCGGTTGACGCTGATGGTCGAGCCAATCACCACCACGTCATCGAGGCTTTGGCGAGCTTCCGACAAGGAAATGTCGGTGGTTGCGCCCGGCCCGGCACCCAAACTCACGGAGCGGGTCTGCGTTTTGAAGCCTACGATGGAAAACGTGAGCGTGTAGGTGCCGGGGGCTAGCTGCACGGGTAGCGTGTAGGCGCCGTCGGCGTTGGTGGAAGTGCCCAGCGTGGTACCGCTGATGAGCACCGTGGCACCGGGCAGCCCCTGCCCCCGCTCATCCGTGACGCGCCCCTGCAGGGTATATGCCTGGGCGCCGCCGGCCTGTGCAAGCACCTCGGTGCTCGTCAGCAGACACAGAAAAAACCAGCCCAACAATAATGTCAGCCTGGCAAGTGTGTACGTGTTCCGCATAGCAAGAAATGGAAAGGGGAAAGCGACAATGCTTGCTAAATATATCGTATTAATAATTTAAATAGTACAAATATTTAGTCACCTAATTTTAATTCTACAACCCTGGAATTATCCTATTATTCAATTCTTTACCAGCAGGTTTCCAAGCAACGACCAACCACCAATTGACCGTGGCAATCAGTTTGTACGCCGGCAACGGGCCTAGGCTAACAAACGAGCAGCGCGGCCCACCGCAACCTAGGGTTCCGGCGGGCCGCGCTGATGCTTTGGGCTACGACTGTGCTTCTTCTGCGCTTAAAATATCCAGCGCACGAAGGCTTCAATGCCTTCGTACTCGGGCAAACCCAGTTGGTCGTAAATTTTGGCCGTGGTGCGGTTGCGCTCCTCGGCGCGCTGCCAGAACTCGCGCTGGTCGGCGCCGGGAAACAGCGGCCGGTCCTTCTGCGACTGGTGCTTGAAGATAGCGCGGCGCTTGCGCGTCAGCTCCTCGGGCGAAACGGGCACGGCCATTTCAATCTGGTCGATGTCCCACTCCTGCCACGCGCCCCGGTAGAGCCACACCCAGCAGTCCTGCAGCCAGTCGGTGTTGGCCGCTTTCAGGCGCTGCACGGCCTGCATAATGGCCGAGAGGCACACGCGGTGCGTGCCGTGCGGGTCAGAAAGGTCGCCGGCGGCGTAAATCTGCTGCGGCCGGATGCGGTTCAGCAGGTCGATGGTGAGTTGGATGTCTTCTTCGCCGATGGGCTTTTTGCGCACGCGGCCGGTTTCGTAAAACGGCAGGTCCATGAAGTGCGCGTTGGCGTCGGGCACGCCCGCCAGCCGGCAGGCCGACTTGGCCTCGCCGCGCCGGATCAGGCCTTTGATTTGCTGCACCTCCGCCGAATCGACTTGCCCGGGGGCTTTGTTTTTCAGGAAATCGGCCACGCGCTGGTAAAGTGTTTCGGCCGGCGCTTCACCCGACAGGCGGAAGGCTTCGTCGTAGTCGGCCACGAACTCGGCAAAGCGAATGGCCTCGTCGTCGAACACGGCAATGTTGCCGGAGGTCTGGTAAGCCACGTGCACCTCGTGCCCCTGGTCAACCAGCCGCAGCAGCGTGCCGCCCATCGAAATGACGTCGTCGTCGGGGTGCGGCGAGAAGATGAGCACGCGCTTCGGAAAGGGTGCGGCGCGCTCGGGGCGGTGGGAGTCGTCGGCGTTGGGCTTGCCGCCGGGCCAGCCCGTGATGGTGTGCTGGAGCTGGTTGAAAACGCGGATGTTGATGCTGTAGGCCGAGCCCGACTCGGCCAGCAAATCGGACAGACCGTTTTCGTTGTATTCGTTGTCGGTGAGCTTGAGAATGGGTTTCTGCAGCGTACGGGCCAGCCACGTCACGGCTTTGCGCACGGTGCCATCGTCCTGCCAGTTGCTGCTCAGGCCGGCCAGCCACGGGGTTTTGCGCTGGGTGAGCTCGGCCGCGGCCGCGTCGTCGAGCACAACCTGCACCGACGGGTGGCGCTGCAGGTAGGTGGCGGGCACGGTGTCGGTCGGTTCGCCTTCCACCATGCGCTTCACCACGGCGGCCTTGCCCTCGCCCCAGGCCAGCAGCACAATGTGGCGGGCTTCGAGAATGGTGCCCACGCCCATGGTGAGGGCGCGGCGCGGCACGTTTTCTTCGCCGTAGAAATCAGAAGCCGCATCGGTGCGCGTGATATGATCGAGGGTAATCATGCGGGTGCGCGAGCTGGCGCCCGAGCCGGGCTCGTTGAAGCCGATGTGGCCGGTGCGCCCGATGCCGAGCAGCTGCAAATCGATGCCGCCGGCCTGCTGAATCTGCTCTTCGTAGCGGCGGCAGAACTCGGCTACCTGCGCCTGCGGCAGCGTGCCGTCGGGAATGTGCACGTTTTCGGGCCGGATATCGACGTGGTCGAACAGATATTCGTGCATGAAGCGCACGTAGCTCTGCAGCGAGTCGGGCGGCATGGGGTAGTACTCGTCGAGGTTGAACGACACGACGTTCTGAAAGCTCAGCCCCTCCTCGCGGTGCAGGCGCACCAGCTCCTCGTACACCCGCGTGGGCGACGAGCCGGTGGCCAGGCCCAGCACGCACGTTTGGCCTTCGGCGGCGCGTTTGCGTATGAGGTCCGCTATCTGCCGGGCAACAGCCGCGGAGGCTTGCTCGGAATCGGCGTAAATGCTGACGGGCAGCTTCTCGGAGTGCGTGGCAGTGAGCATAGCGGGAAGAGGTTGGTGCGCGGCGAAATGTAACGGCTTTCGGCTGGTTTTCGCAACCGGCTCCGCAAGCCGGTGCCTCAGCCCGCCCGGGTTCTGCAATCGTTTGTTATCTTGACTCAACTACTTTCTTCCCGTTAGCTTTAGCTCCGCACTGCCGCCGCTTGTGAGCCTTCCAGGGTCTGCACGCCCGGCACGCGAAACAGGTTTCCCCACTGTTTTTCCGCTGCATGTCAAGCACTTGTTGTGGTTGCTTTTTGCACTACCGGAGCCTGGCTCTGTGACCAACCGCGTGCGGCTATATAGCGGCATGCGGTTGTTTTTTTCATGCCTGTACCACCCTTTTCCCCTTTCCCTATGAAAAAACTTTTATGGTCGTTCTTGGTGCCGGGCCTTTTGGCGGCGCAGCAGGCACAGGCCCAAACCCGCACCGTAACCGGCGTGGTGAAGGGCGCCGCCGACGGCGCCCCGCTGCCCGGCGTGAACGTGGTGGTGAAGGGCAGCACCACCGGCACCCAAACCGATGCCGAAGGCCGCTACAGCCTGCAGGCCGCCCCCGGCGCTACGCTGGTGTTCAGCTTCATTGGCTACAACTCAGTGGAGCGCGCCGTGGATGCCACCGGCAACGTGGACATCAGCCTGACGGCCGCAACCAGCAAGCTGGACGAAGTGGTGGTAACGGCGTTCGGCATCAAGCAGGAGCGTCGCCAGATCAACTACGGCGCGCAGCAGGTGCAGGCCGCCGAAATCATTGAGACGCGCCAGCCTAACCTGGTAAATGCCTTGCAGGGCAAAATTGCGGGCGTCAACATCACCTCGTCGGGCGGGGCGCCGGGCGAAGGCGCCAGCATCGTCATCCGCGGGGGCAACTCCCTGGGCGCCGACAACCAGCCGCTGTTCGTCATCGACGGCGTGATTATGGACAACTCCACCTTTTCGGAGTCGACGGCGCCGGGCGGGGGCTCGGGCTTCAACGGCATTGTGGCGCGCTCGGTCAGCTCGCCCAACCGCGCCGGCGACATCAACCCCGAAGACATTGCCTCGATTACGGTGCTGAAAGGCCCGGCCGCGGCGGCTCTCTACGGGCTGCGCGCCGGCAACGGCGCGGTCATCATCACCACCAAAAAAGGCGCGGCGGGCCGCACGAGCATCACCTACCGCACCCAGTTTTCGGTGGACGAGGTGAACCGCCTGCCCGAGTTGCAGGGTGAGTACAAGCAGGGCACCAACGGCGTGTTTGACCCCACCACCCGCAACTCCTGGGGCCCGCGCTTCGAGCCCAACGAAGCCATCTACGACAACCTGGGCGACTTTTTCCGGACCGGCAAAACCTTCCAGAACTACCTCACGGCCTCGGGCGGCTCCGAAAAGGCCACGTTTTTCCTCTCGGCCTCGCGCCTCGACCAAACCGGTGTGGTTCCCGAAAGCCAGTACGACAAAACCTCGGTGCGCCTGACCAGCACGGTGCAGCTCTCGCCCAAACTCAGCGCCACGGCCTCGGCCAACTACCTCAATTCGGGCGCCACGCGGCCGTTTCAGGGGCAGGGCTTGTTTGGCAACAGCCTGCAGCCGAGCGGCTTTTTCACCAGCCTGCTGAACTGGCCCCGCAACGACGACGCCCGCAATTACCTGAACCCCGACGGCACGCGCCGCCGCCTGCTGGGCAACTCCACCCCCGGCAACGACCCCGATAACCCCTACTTCACGGTGTACCGCAACCCGCAATCGGACCGCACCAACCGCATGATTGGCAACGCCACGCTCAATTATGATCCGGCGAAGTGGCTGGGTTTCACCTACACCCTCGGCACCGATTTCTACAACGAGCGGACGCGCTCGGTGCGGGCGCCCGGCACCTCGCAGCCCAGCAACCAAGACGGCGGGCTGGCCGAAACCGTGAACCTGAACCGCGTGCTGACCTCGAACTTCCTGGCCACGCTGCGCCACCAGTTCACCGAAAACATCCGCGGCTCGCTCTTGCTGGGCAACGCCATCGAGCAGAACAAGACCGAAGCCAACGACTTTATCGGGACGTTCTTTTACAACCCGAATTTCGTAAGTATCAATACCACCGCCAACCGCAACGTGCTGCAGCGTTTCTCGACGCGGCGCATTGTGGGCAACTTCGCCCGCCTGAATCTGGACTTGTTTCAACAGGTGACCGTGGAGCTGTCGGGCCGCTACGACATGTCGTCGACGCTGCCGCGGCCAAACAAGAACAAGAACTACGGCAAAGGCTTCTTCTACGGCTCGGCGGCGGTGGGCTACGAGTTTACCCGCACCCTGGGCCTCGACCAGAACCCGGTGCTGAACTACGGCAAGCTGCGCGCTTCGGTGGCGGAAGTGGGCAAAGACACCGGCCCCTACCGCGTGGAGTCGCCGCTGACCAACAACACGACCATTGGCGCGGGCTTGCGCAACAACTTCTTCGGCTCGAACCCCAACCTGAAGCCCGAGCGCACCCGCTCCTACGAGGCCGGCCTGGATTTGCAGTTCCTGAAAAACCGCCTGGGCCTCGACCTGTCGGTGTACCAGCAGGAAACCCGCGACCAGCTGGTGGCGCCGCGCGTGAGCCAGGCCACCGGCTTTATTCTGCAGTACACCAACCTGAACCCCGGCCTGGTGCGCAACCGCGGCATTGAAGTATCCCTCACCGGTTCGCCCGTCAAGCAAGTCAACGGCTTTACCTGGGACGTGGGCGCCAACTTCTTCGCCAACCGCAGCTACGTGGTGCTGCCGCCCAACCTGGCCGTGCTCTACGTAACCGACAACTCCATCATCGACCCGATTCAGGGCGGCGCCTTCCCCGGCAAGCCGCTGTCGGGCATCGGCGCCCGCGACTTTTTCCGCGCCCCCGACGGCCGCATTCTCATCGACCCGAACACGGGCTACCCCTCGGTGAATGCCGCCTACACCTACGCCGGCAACCGCGCCCCCGACTACACCCTGCACGTGAGCAACACGTTTGCCTACCACGGCCTGTCGCTGGCGTTCATGCTCGACTTCCGCAAGGGCGGCAAAGTGGTGAACGGCAACGAGTACCTGGCCACGCGCACCGGCATGAGCATGCGCACGCTCGACCGTTACAAAACCGCCGTTATCGACGGCGTGGTGGCGGTGAACAACCCCGACGGCACCACCAGCTACGTGCAAAACACCCGCCCCGTGGAGCTGACGCAGGGCTACTACCGCGACCTGCTGGGCGCCACCGGCACGGCCTTCATCGAGGACGGCTCTTGGTCGCGCCTGCGCTACGTGACGCTAACCTACGCGGTGCCCACTAAGCTGCTGGGTACCACCTTTGTGAAAGGCGTGGAGCTGAGCGTGACCGGCCGCAACCTGGTGCTGCTCACCAACTACTCCGGCACCGACCCCGAATCGTCGGTGGTGGGCTCGGGCGTGGGCGGCGGCGGCGGCACCGGCCTCGACTACGGCGGCGTGCCCGCCACCCGCGGCGTCGACATGGCCCTGCGCGCCACTTTTTAATCCAGGGCTGAGTGGCCCGACTGTTAAATGGTCAGCTGTTCTGAACGCAACCGGACGACCAACCATTTAGCCATTCGACCATTTAACAATTTGATATTCCAATGAAAAAGTTTCTTCTCCTACTGGGCCTCGCGTTGGGCGGTACGGTACTCACGGCCTGCGAGGATTTCCTCGACGTGAACTCCGACCCCAACAACCCCGGCACCACCACGCCCAATTACCTGCTGCCGAGCATCATTTCCAACGGCATTCAGGTGCAGTCGAACACGTCGGCCCGCACGGCCTACTTCACGCAGCACCTGGCCTCGCGTAGCGCCAATGGCGTGCCTGCCGATCAGTACATTCTCATCAACGACAACTCCAACGCCACCTTCAACAACACCTACTACCTGAGCGCGGGCAACATTCCGCTCATGAACCGGCTGGCCCAGGAAGAAGGCTCGGCCTACTACGTGGGCGCGGGCAAGATCATGATGGCCCTGCTCATCAGCCACGTGACCGACATGATTGGCGACGTGCCGTACTCGGAGGCGTTTAAGGGCGAGCAGAACTTCACGCCCAAGTACGATCCGCAGGAGCAGGTGTACGAAAGCATCTACCAGCTGCTCGACGAGGGCGTGGTGGAAATGTCGAAGCCGACCTCGGCCAACTCGCGGCCGTTTTACACCGGCTCGCCCACCGTCAGCGGCGACATTCTGTACCAGGGCAACACCGACCGGTGGGTGAAGCTGGCCTGGTCGCTGAAAGCCCGCCAGTACCACCACACCACCAAAAAGGCCAACTACAACCCCGCCACCACGCTCAGTTACCTCGCCAAGGGCTTCACGTCCTCGGCCGACGACGCGCAGCTGCAATTCCAGACGCCGGTGGCCCCGCTGAGCAACACGACCAACTTTTACGGCCCCGCTCGCGTCAACTTCAACAGCGCCACCTACGGCCGCAACTTCATCAAATACCTCGACGGCACAGCGTTTGGGGTAGTTGACCCGCGCTACCCCATTATGGCTACGACCAGCAGCGTGGGCGCCGACCCCGGCCGGGGCCTCAACCCGGTACCCACCGGCGTAACCGACTTCTACAGCAGCTACTACGCCCGCGAGTTGGGTTACCAGGAGGTCATTACTTACCACGAGCTGAAGTTCATTGAGGCCGAAGCCGCGTTCCTGGCCAACCAGAAGGCCCGCGCTCTGACAGCCTACAAGGAGGGTATCCGGCTGCACATGACCAAGATTGGGGTGCCCGCCGCCCAGATAACCACCTACCTGGCCAGCGCCGCCGTGGCCCAGACCGAGGCCGATTTGTCGCTGAAAAACATCATGGAGCAGAAATACATTGCTCTGTTCCTGAACCCCGAAGCGTGGGTGGACATGCGCCGCTACGACTTCGCCCCCACCATTTACCCGAACCTGACGTACCCGGTCGGCGCCAGCGCCAACGCCCGCGGCGAGTACCCGCGCCGCCTGCTGTACCCCACGGCCGAGGTGTCGTTCAACCTGGCGGAGGTGCTGAAAGCGGGCGGCAACGAGCCGACGTTCATTATCAAGCGCATGTGGTGGGATATGCCCTAGTGGCCCGGCTCCCCGAGCACCGTATTCCTAACCCTTGCTTTCCCCAACGATGAAACGATATACTTTCCCGAGCGCCGCCGCGCTGCTAGCCGTGGGCCTGCTGGCCAGCGGCTGCGAAAAAGAGCTGGAGACGTTTGCCGAGGTGCAAAACGACAAGCTGTTTCCCACCGTGCTGGCCAACACGCTGGGTACCGCCACCAAGTACGCCCCCGGCGAAAACGTGCGGTTTGAGCTGCAGTTTGCCGCCCAAACCGACCCCATCAGCGAAATCCGCATTCTGCAGAAAGTAGAGCCCGGCCGCGACTCCACGCTGGTGCAAACCATTCCCTACCGCGCTGCCTTCTCGCGCATCCGCCAGGCCGATACGCTGTTGGTGAACTACGTGGTGCCCACGGGCGCCAACAAGGCCAACGTGCGCGTGGATGCCGTGGTGGTGAGCAGCAACGGCCAAACCAAAACCCGCTCCTTCAGCTTCCGGCTGGCCGAGGCCACGCCCACCGTGAGCGTGGGCAACCCCACCAACGTAACCGCGCCCGGTACCAGCACGCCCGTCCCCGGCGACGTGGTGCGCTTCCCGGTGACGCTGAACGCGGGCGGCATCACCTCGGCTGCCAACATCAACGTGGCCGGCACGCTCTTCAAAGACATCGACAGCCTCGTGACCTACGTGCGCGTGGGCACGCAGGCCGAGCGCCGCTATGCCCGCCAGCGGGTGCCGGTTGGCACGGGCGCGCAGTCGGGCGCGGCTACTACCGTGAACGTGGACCTGGCCCTGCCCGCCGGTTCCAGCGGGCAGCCCGTGGTGTTCCGCTTCGAGGCGAAGTCGCGCTACCAGGCCCAGCCCTTGCCGGCCACCTTTACATACCGCGCGGCGTCGGCTACGGCGGCGGCCCTCACGCCGGGTACGCCCACTGCCTTAGCGGCGGCGCGCACCGTCACGCTCACCTATACCGGCACCACCGGCGGCGACCTGGCAGCGTATGACCTGACGACGTTTGCCAGCGTACCCGTCGCGGGTGCCCCGGCCAACAAGGACGTGGCCATTACCAGCATTGCCACCAATGCCGTGCAGCTGAAGGCCCTGAACACGACCAAGTTCTTCCGCTCGACCGCCGCCGTGTACAGCGCGGCCACGCTTAACAGCATCCGGGCGGCCTACCAAACGGCGGCCGCCACCGCTCAGGTGGCGCAGCTCGACAACGTGGTGGTGGGCGACGTATTCATTGCCCGCCTGCGCAACGTCGATCAGTACGCTATTTTCACCGTCACCGGCATCAACCGCACCGCTGCCGGCGTCACGCTGACAATGGACGTGAAGGCGCTGTAGCTTTTGCTTCCATAAGCTAAAAAGGCCGCCTTCCAGCTGGAAGGCGGCCTTTTTTCGTGTAATCAATTGCTTTGCATCAGCCCCCAAACAAGCGCCGGAAGAAGCCGCGCTTTTTCTTCTTGGTTACCACTTTCACCTTACTCGTGCCCGTGGTAGTGGGGCGGGTTACGGCCGGGCGCACGGGCTGCACGGGGGCCGTAGCCACCGGCGCCGAAGCTGGAGGTGTAACAGCGGGAGCAGCGGGTTTCTCGGGTTCGGCCTGGGCCAGCACCGGGCCGGCCGCCGAACCGAGCGTGCTCACATTTACCGGGCGGCTTTCGTTGTGCAGGCGGTCGAGGGCGGTGACGTAGTAGGCGTACTCGATGCCCCAGCGGGCGGTGGTGTCCACGAAGGCGTGCTGGGTGCGTGTGAGGCGGGGCTGAATGGCCAGAATGCGAGCGGGGTTGTCGGGTGTGGGCCGCTCGCCGCGCGCAAAGCGGTACACGACAAAGGCGCGAGCCGAGTCGCCGTCGGCGGCAGCCGGACCGGAACGCCACGCCAGCGTAACGACGGAGCCACTGGCGCGGGTGAGTTGCAGCTGCTCGGGGGCGCGGGGCGGCACGGCGTCCTTCCACGGCATGGTGGGCAGCAGCGCCGGGTACCGGAACAGGTTCAGGCGCAGCGAATCGGTGGTGTGCAGAGGGTTGGCCACCACCGATTTGGCCGAGAAAAACACGCTGCCGCTTACGTCGGTGGGGTACGAGCGGTTCAGGCGCACCTGCTTGGGCAACTCGCGCGGGTTGCGCCAGGTGGTGTCGGAGCGGGTGCTTTCGAGCATGCGGTAGGCGCCCTGCCCAATGTAGAGGTGCCGCTCGAAGCGGTTGCGCGCCCACCACTCCAGCAGCACCGGGTACTGCGCCACGCGCAGGTTAGAGCTCCAGTACAGCTGCGGCAGCACGTAATCGACCCAGCCCTGCTGCAGCCACTCGCGGGCGTCGGCGTAGAGGCCGGAGTAGCCCTGGAAAGCGTTGGTGGCCGAGCCCTCGGGGTGGCTGGCCTGGTTCATCCATACGCCAAAGGGCGAGATGCCAAACTTCACCCACCTCTTGGCGCTGTCAATAGAGTCGTGCACTTGCTGCACCAGTTGGTTGACGTTGCGGCGGCGCCAGTCGGGCAAGCTCAGGCGGTCGGGGTTGTACTGCGCAAAAGCCTGCTCGTCGTGAATGGTCTGGCCCGACTCGGGGTACGGGTAGAAATAGTCGTCGAAATGCACGCCGTCGATGTCGTAGCGGCGCACCACGTCCTGAATGACCCGCGTGATGTAGGCGCGCACCTCGGGCAGGCCGGGGTTGTAGAGCAGCTTGCCGGAGTAGCGCAAAAACCACTCGGGGTGCTTGCGGTACGGGTGGCTGGGCGCCAGGCGGCTCGTCACCGAGTCCATGCTGGCGCGGTAGGGATTAAACCAAGCGTGGAATTCCATGCCGCGCTGGTGGGCTTCGTCGATGAGAAACGGCAGCGGGTCCCAGCCGGGGTCTTTGCCCTGCCGGCCGCTCAGCCATTTGCTCCAGGGCTCCAAGTCGCTTTTGTAGAACGCATCCGAAGCGGGCCGCACCTGCACAAACACCGCGTTGATGCCAGCCCGCTGCTCGGCGTCGAGCAGGCGGCGGTACTCCTTGCGCTGCTGCTCGGGCGTGAGGTCGCGCCGGCTGGGCCAGTCGATGTTTTCGACGGTGGCAATCCAGACACCACGCAGCTCGCGCTTGGGCGGGGCCGAGGGAACGGGCGTGGTGATGACGCCGGTTTTGCCCGCCGCCACGCCGGGCGACGCCATTTGGGCCAGGGAAGCAAGCGGGGAAAGCAGCGCCACAACGGCGCACAGCAGGAATCGGAGCATTTGAAAATCAACCAGCGGCCGGCCATCTGCGGCCAGCCCAACAACGCAGTAGCCCGCAAGTTACGCACATCGGCGGTGCGCGGAGCGGTTTACGGCTGACTCCGCTCCTTGCTTTCGGCCCAATACGCCCGAATCTGGCGGGTACGCGCCGGTGACGTGCGGCCCAGTTCGTAGTCGTACAGCAGTTGCCCGAGGCGGCGCAGAAACGGCAAGCCCACGGTGTCGTACTCGTATTGGTCGTCGTTGAGCACGCCGTCGGCATTGCAGTACACCACCGCCGACAGCATAAACTCCACGCCACGCAGCGAGTCTACCACGCAGGCGTTGTCGATCAGAAACCCGTAGGCCTGCCCGATTTTGTTGTAGATGCGCACGCCTTCGCGCAGTCGTGCCGGCGGCCCGCCCACCAGCAAAAACTTGGCGTAGTTGTCAGGAAAGGCCACCGAATCGTACCGCGGGAACCGGCTCCGGCGCGGTGGCAAGTGCAGGTACTTGCGCAGCAGGGCGTAGTCCTCGGGTACCAGATCAAAACGCTGGCGCGGCGGCACAAACGCCGGAAACAGCAATGCCCGCAATACCTGCTGCTGCTCGTTGAGCGGGAAGTAGCTTTTGGTGCCGAAATCCAACGGCTGCTCGACGCGCTGATTACCCTCCAGGTAGGCTTGGCCGATGCGAAAATCGGTAGCCTGCAACGGCGGCAGCGGTGCGGTATTGGTGGCGGCCGGTTGCCGGTAAAGCACCGTCGAGCGTGTGGTATCGGCGAAAAACGTGAACGGATTGGTGTGCCGCGAACCGGGCTCTTTGTCGCCGACGGCCAGGCGGTGAATGATGCGCGTGCGCGGCAACGCGTGGTCGGCCAGCGCGCGGTTCAGTTCCTGCTGGCCCACGTACTCATACAGCCGATTGAAGGCATCGTTGTCACTTACTAGCAGCACTTTCCGGATGTAGTTGCCAATACTAGGTCGCCTGCCCGGGGCGCTGCTGTCGGCCAGCACCCGCGTTTGCCCCGCAAAAGCCGAGTCGATGCGCAGCGGGGTTTCGGGCTCCAGCCGGGCGGCGTTCAGGGTGCGCAATTTTGCCAGGGCTACGGCCGCCGTGGGCAGTTTCACGGTGCTGGCCGGGTAGAAATACTCGGCGGGACGCAGCCGGTAGGTATAGCTTTTGAAGCGCGGCCAGCCCAGTGCATTGCGCCGGATTTGGGTGTATATGATTTGAAGCCGGTGGGCTTGGGGCGCGGCCAGCACCTGCTGCACCACGGCCGTGGTGTCGCGGCGCAGCAAGTGCTTTAGCGGGTTGCGGAGCTGCGCACTTACAGCCAGCGGCAAGGCCAGCAACGCTGAAAGCATAAAAAACCGGGTCAGCATGCCGGGAAGATACTTCCTAGCGCGCTGACCCGGCTTGTTGGAAACGCCGTGTGGTTAGTGGGCGTCGCGGTTGTCTGAATCGTCAATAGTGCCACCGTCGTTGGCCGAGCTGCGCGACATTTTGCCGTTCGGGTACTCGGTGGTTTCGCCCTTGGGCTGGCTTTGGTTCTGCTTTTTCTCGCTGTCCTGGCCGCCGCCCTGGTTGCGCTGGTCGGCCGAAGGCTGCCCGCCAGCGCGGCTGCTGCCTTTGGCGTTTTCGCCCGAAGCGGGCTGCTCGTTGCGGTTGTCACGGTCGTTGCCGTGGTTGCCGCCGTGCGAGCCACTGGTGTTCGATTTATTGTTTCCGGTCGAACTCATGGCGCGGCAGAGCTACTGGTTCGAGCCTTGGTTTTCGTCCTGCTGGCTGCCGCGGCCGGTGCGCTTGGCGGTGTCGCTTTCCTGCGAGCCGGCGCTGGGCGTGTTCCCGTCGGTGCTGGGCTTGGCATCTTTTTTCAGCGGAAACTCATTCTGGCCGCTATTGGCTACGCCTACGCGGTTGGCACCGCTGCTTTCGGAATTGCTGGGGGCTGCTTTTTCGTTGTTCATCACAGAGGGGGTTGGGAGTTAGAAAAGAGCAGGTGTGGTTACGCGGCAAAAAGTAAAGGCTGGGTTGACTGGCTAAAAGCCCGTGACGGCGCCGGGCTGGCCCGCCGAAGTGCCCGTGCCGGCTGAGGTGGTACTGCCGCCCACGTCACCATCGGCGGCGTTGCCGGGGGCATCGTACTCGGTGCCGCGGCTCACGCTGCGGCCGGTGGTTTCGCGGCCGCCCACGTTGCCGCCGCTGCCAGTGTTGTCGTCGGCGTTTTCGCCGGTTTGCAGGTTTAGTCGGTCGCCCATGCCGTAGCGGCCCTGGGGCTGGCGGTCTTGCTCACTCGACGGCTGGCCCGAGGCCGTGGCTTGGGCTTCGTACTCGCGGCCGGCTTCGCGGGCGTTGGATTCTTGGTTGTATGGTTCGTCCTGGATGGGGTCGGGTGTCATGGCGAAAGGTGAGTTGGTGGGGTTAGAACGGTATGGTAGCGCCCGGCTGTTGACCCGGGGCCCTCAAACTATACGCGGCCCTGCCGAGGCGGTTCCTACAGTCGAGTTGTCATCTTGTCGGACGCAGGCAGCTTGGCAGGCTTGTAGCAGAGCGCGTTGGCATGGAATCCGGCCCCTCGGCGCTGACCGACGCATTTGCCCGCAAAACCGACGCGGAGCTGCTCTACCTCACGCAGCACCCGCACAGCTTTGCGCCGCCCCTGGTAGAAGCCGCCTGGGCCGAGCTGCACCGCCGGGGTCAGGTTCCACCCTCCGAGCCGCTGCCAAAGCCGGTGCCGGCGCCAGTGCCCGCGCTGCACCGCAGCATGGCCCTCACGCTCGCTCTGGCTCTGCTGAACATGCTGGTGTACCTGCTCATGGTGGCCGCTGGCGTCGATGCGTTTCAGCCCAGCGGGGCGGCCTTGGTGGCGTGGGGCTCCAACTACTCGTCGTTGGTGCTGGCCGGGCAATGGTGGCGGCTGCTTACGAGTTGCGCGCTGCACGGCGGCCTGTGGCACCTGCTGCTCAACAGCTACGCCCTGCTGGTGATTGGGGCCTTGCTGGAGCCGCTGGTGGGGCGCGGGCGCCTGCTGCTGGCCTACGTGCTGAGCGGGCTGGGCGGGGCCGCTGCCAGCTTGTGGTGGCACCTGCCGGCGGGCGTCAACAGCGTGGGCGCGTCGGGGGCCATTTTCGGGCTGTACGGGTTCATGCTGGCTTTTGCGGCCCGCTCCAGCAGCCGTCTCAGCCGCTCCGAGCGCAGCGCCCTGCTGGTGCACACGCTTTACATGGTGGGCAGCAGTTTCGCGGTGGCCAACCAACCCGGCATCGACCAAGCTGCCCACGTAGGCGGACTGCTCACGGGCGCCTTATTTGGTAGCATCTTGATACTCGGCGGTTTAGTAAAAAAACTACCGGGTATCACCCGATAATGTGACTTACAGGTGAAATTTTAGCCTTTACCTTTGCAACGTTCCGCCGCATTCGGTTCTCTTGCTCCAAACCACTTTTCACCCATTTCTTGTATGAAACGCTTATTACTCCCTTTGCTGGCATTCCTGACGCTGGGCGCCTCCGCTAGTGTTGCTCAAACGATGCCCGTTCCCCAAGGCACCCTCGAAAACTGGGTAACCCGCAACGGCGCCGAGGCCCCGCAAGGCTGGCAAACCACCGACGACCTGATTGCCGGCGTGTTTGGCTTGCCCATCACTTCGGGTACTGTGGCCAAATCCACCGACAAGCACGGTGGAACCTTTGCGGCCAAGCTCGAAACGAAAACCGCTCCGCTAATCGGTACGGTGCCCGGCTTGCTCATTCTTGGCAACAGCCTCAACCTGAGCAGCGACTTCCCCGGTGGCGCGCCGTTCACGTCGCGCCCGGCCAACATGCAGTTCTACTACAAGCTGGCCGGTGCCAGCGCCGTGGCCGACTCCGCTTCCATCAGCGTGTTCCTGACCAAAACCACCGCCGGCGTAACCCAGGAAGTAGCCTACGGCGACATGTACTTCCGCCAATTGGCCAGCAGCTACACGCTGGCCACGGTGCCCCTCACCTACAGCTCCGCCGTAGCTCCCGACTCTATCCGCATCCTCATCAGCACCGGCGACGCCAACACCATCACGGTGGGCACTTCGCTGCTGATTGACGACGTGGTGATGACCGGCACGGCTACCCCGGCCCGCGACGCCAAGCACACGGACAACCTCCTGGCCGTGTACCCCAACCCCAGCACCGGCGGCAAGTTCGCGCTCGACGCCCGCCAGCAGCCGGCTTTGCTGAACGCTGCCTACACCGTAACCGACATTACGGGCCGCACCGTGCTGCAGCAAGCCGCCACTACCGGCGCCAGCACCCGCACCATCGACCTGAGCAACCAGCCCGCCGGCATATACACCCTGCGCGTGGCCGCCGCCGAAGGCTCACTGGTTCGCCGCCTGATTGTGCGTTAGTCACTCCTACGTTCAGCTAGTTCTGCAAACCGCCCGGCCTGCGCCGGGCGGTTTTGTTTTTGGCCGCCCCGCAGATATTTCGCGCAAGTCGCCTTCGCCGCCCAGACCTTCCCTACCCAGGCAGCCTGCTCTTTCCAAGCCGCGACTGGCAGATGGCTGCGCCCGGCGCTTGTTTCGTGTTCCGGCAACCAGCCGGTGCTTATCTTGCTGGCGGGCTGCTGGTAGTCCGTTGTCTGCTCCGTTGGCTGTGTCCGAAGCGCCTTCCTCTCCTGTTGGTTTTCCACCTGTTCCGCGCTGGCGGCGGTTGCTAGCCGTGCTACGCCGCACGGTTACGGTGCCGGCCGAGGGCATCGGGTACCTCTTTCAGACCGGCCGCAGCTACCGCCACTTTCTGCTGCCGGCCCTCAACGGGGCCATCGGCGACCAGCTGGCGGCCCGCCACGACCGGCGCGCCATTGCCATGAGCTTCCGCCACGGCGGGCGCGATGTAGCCGTGGCCGATTTGCCGTTGGCTGGGCAACCGCCGCAACGCACGGTGGTGTTTGTGCACGGACTGATGGGCGACGAATACATCTGGCAGCAGGGCCCGCCCGACGTACCGCGCTACGGCCCGCAGCTGGCCCGCGACGCCGACGTGCGCTGCCTCTACGTGCGCTACAACACCGGCCGGCACATTTCCGAAAACGGCCGCGACCTGAGTCGCCTGCTCACGGAACTGGTAACCACCTGGCCCGAAACCGTGGCCGATTTGGTGCTGGTGGGCCACTCGATGGGCGGGCTGGTCATCCGCTCGGCCGGCTACTACGCGGCACTGCCACCAGAAGCGGCTGCGGAGCCTAACACTGACAACGCCCAATCGGCAGCTAACAAGGCCACTACTGTTTCGTGGGCGGCACGCCTGCGCAGCGTGTTTCTGCTGGGCGTGCCCAACGAAGGCTCGTTTTTGGAGCAGCACAGCTTTCTGACCGCCTTGCTGCTGCGCAAGCTCAACCTGCGCCCCACCCGTTTCGTGGCCGATACCATTGACCGGCGCTCCAACGGCATCCGCGACCTGCGGCACGCCCGCCTGGTCGACGAGGACTGGCTCAGCCCGCACGCCGACGACCTGCTGCCGCCGCGCACGCCCGTGCCGCCATTGCCCGGCGTTGCCTACCACGTGCTGGCCGGCTCGCTCCTGAAAAACGCCGAATCCATTCTCGCCCGCTACTTCGGCGACGGATTGGTGGGCGGCAGCAGCGCTACCGGCGACATTTTTGGGCCCAGGGCTGCGTTTCAGGGGCAAGTGCACGTGCGCATGTTTCCGCGGCAGCACCACGGCACTTTGCTGGCCAATACGGAGGTGTACCAGTACCTGCGGGAGCATCTATAGGAAGTTAGTAATGGCCTCCGAGAGCTTACGCTCAACATTATCGAGGTAGTGATATAGCATAAAAGCCGTCGTGCCATGCTTCCGAGGAGGCATGGCACGACGGCTTTTGACGTTCCGGCGGGGCGGGCTATTGGCCCCAGCTCACCGCCAACTCCTGAAAACCGGCGGGCACCACCAACTGCGGCAGCTCCCGGCTTTTGCCAACAGCCTGCGGCTTCACTTCCACCGCAGCGCCATCGACGGTGGCAGTAAAAGAGCTGTCGGCGGGCAGGCCGTGCAGAATGACGCGGCAGGTTGTCCAGGACGGTTGGAAGTCGCCTTCGGTTTTCTGGATCAGGTGCAGGCCGCTTACGCCACCCTGCACTGTGAAGTGGCGCACCGTGGCCTGGCCGTTTTCGTAGCCGTAGCCTTCGCCGCCGTCGTCGTAGAGGGTGCTGGTTTCGCGGCCTTCTTTGTGGTACACGTGCAGCATAAGTTCCTGCACCTGCTGCTCGCCCACGTACTGCATCACGGGGTAGTGGGGCAGCACGGCGCCGGCCTTCACGTAGAGCGGAATGCGGTTGAGCGGGGCCGCGGCCCACACTTCGGCGCCGCCTTCGCGCAACTCGTCGGTCCAGTAGTAGTACCACTCGCCGCGGGGCAGGTACAGCCAGCGGCCGTCTACGCCGGCCTGCGTGATGGGGCACACCAGCAGGTGGTCACCTACCCCGAACTCGGCCATGCGCTGGTAGGTTTCGGGGTCGTTCTGGTCGAGGTAGGCCAGCGGCCGGAGCATGGGCGTGCCCTGCCGCACGTACTGCCAAAACGCGGTGTAGATGTAGGGCAGCAGCTTGTAGCGCAGCTCAATGAAGTGCCGGGCCAGGTCGGCGTACTCTTCGCCGAAGGACCAGGGTTCCTGGTCGCCGTGGTCGCCGCTGCTGTGGGTGCGGAAGAACGGGTGGAAGGCCCCCAGCGCCACCCAGCGGGCGTACAGCTCGCCGTCGGGGGTGTTGATGAAGCCGCCGATGTCGGAGCCCACGAAGCTAAAGCCCGAGATGCTCAGGCGCTGGCACTGGATGTTGGCCAGCCACAGGTGCTCCCAACTGGCCACGTTGTCGCCGGTCCAGCCGGAGGAATAGCGCTGCCCGCCCGCGTAGGTGCTGCGCGTGATGGTGAAGGGCCGGTTGGGGTACGCGAAGCGTTTCACGCCCTCGTTGGTGGCGCGGGCCATCTGCATGCCGTACACGTTGTGGGCTTTTTTGTGCGAGGCAGAGTTGCCGTCGTAGTCGAAGCGCACGTCGTCGGGGAAAGTGCCTTTCTCGAACACGGCCGGCTCGTTCATGTCGTTCCACACGCCGCGCACGCCCACGTCCTCAATCAGCCCTTTAAAAAGGCCGGCCCACCACTCGCGCACCGCGGGGCGGGTGTAGTCGGGGAAGTTGCAGAGGCCGGGCCACACCGAGCCCTTCATCAGCGGGCCGTCGGCGCGGCGGCAGAAGTAGTCGTTTGCGAGGCCCTGCTGGTAGACGTCGTACTGCGAGTCGATTTTGATGCCGGGGTCAATAATGACCACCGTTTTGAACCCGTCGTCGGCCAGCTCGCGCACCATTTTCTGGGGCTCGGGGAAGTGCTCCGGGCTCCAGGTGAAGCAACGGTAGCCGTCCATGTAGTCGATGTCGAGGTAGAGCGCGTCGCAGGGAATGCGGCGCTTGCGAAACTCGGCCCCGATGCCCTTGAAAAGCGAATCGGGGTAGTAGCTCCACTTGCACTGGTGGTAGCCCAGGGCCCAGAGCGGCGGTAATTCGGGCGTGCCCGTGAGCAGGGTGTACTCCTGGCTGACTTCGGTGAGCGAGGGGCCGTAGATGAAGTAAAAGTTCATCTCGCCGCCGTGCGACCAGAAACTGGTCACGTCGGCGCGCTCGGCGGCAAAGTCGAAGTAGCTCTTGAAGGAGTTGTCGAAAAAGATGCCGTAGGCCAGCTTTTGGTGCAGGGCCAGGAAAAACGGAATGTTCTTGTAGAGCGGGTCGGAGCCCTTCACGTAGCCGTAGGTATCGGAGCCCCAGTTGCAGAAGCGCTGCCCGCGCAGGTTCATGTTGGCGGGCTTGTCGCCGAGGCCGAAGTAGTGCACGCCGGGCTGCACCTGCTGGCTCATCTTCACGATGTCGTTGCCCGAATCCCAGTCGTACTCCCAATGGAAGCCTTTTTCGTACTCGCAGAGCACCGCGCCCGAGCGGTTGAGCAGCCGCACGTGCAGGTTGTCTTTGCCGATGGTGCAGATGAGGCGGCCGGTGGTGAGGCGGTAGTGGTCGGCCTTTTCCACAAACTCCAGCAAACTGGGCTGGCGCCGGGCGGGCACGCCCTCGGGAAAGGCGTAGCTGAAATCGGGGGCAAACTGGCCGTCGGTGGCGTACCGAAAGCGCAGCACCTTGTCGTTGACGACCTGCACGCGCAGGGCCACGCCGTTTTGGCAGGTGAAGGTAAAATCGGCAGCCGCCTCGTTGGCGTCGCAGCGGACTACGCGGTCCGGAAAAAACTCGTGCTTGGCTTTTTCGGCCAAGTCGTTGATCATGTAATTGAGTTCCTGAATCGACTCGTCCATGTCAGCTCTGCTTCAGGGGTGGGCAACTAAGAAAGGGTGCCGTGAGTAGGCAATAAAACGGCCCGCCCCGAGTGGGCGGGCCGCCTAAGCCCGCAAAGTAAGCACGAATTCGCAGGAATATATTTGCCGGGGCGCTGCTTGGGGGCGGCGGTTCGTCTGCATATTGCGCGCTATGGATTCTGCTACGTCTTCTGCCGTTTTGCTATTGAGTTGGGCCGATGCGCCCGGCGCGCTGCACACCGCGCACGCCCTTGGTTCGCGCGCCCGGGTGCAGCTGTGGGTACCCCAGCCCCTGCCCGCCACCCTCGATGCCAGCGCCGTGCACGTGGCCGAGCTGAACGGCCCAGTAGCGGCCAGCTTCCGCTCGAAACCAGACAGCAATTTGCAGACGCCGGCGTTTCCCTACCTCGGCGCCAGCAGCCCGCAGCCTGCAGGCCGGCGCCACCACGTGGCAATACCCGCTGCACCCTATGTGGGCTCGTCGGCCGGCACCAATGCCGCCGGGCCGGCTTTGCAACCGTCAACGCCCGAAACCACCGAAGTCGAAACACCGCTGACGTTGGGCGAAACGCCCGAAGTTCCTGCCGAGCCGGGCGCGGCCGAAGCGGCCGCGCTTAGCAGCCCCGCGCCCGCGCTGCCGGACGTGCTGCCCGACGGTCTGCCGGCTGACCACGGACAACATGATGCGGCCGAATTGGAAATGGCGCCGCCCCCGTCGCAAGCTGCCCCCGCCGCTCAGCCCACCCAGGAAGCCGCTACCGCGCCCGCCGAAGATTTTACCCAGCTGAATTTCCGCATCATTCAATACGCACGCCACGCCGTGCAGCGCGCCGCCAGCACCCCGTTTGAGGTGATTGTGGCCGCCGAATGGCCCACCTGGTTGGCGGCCGTGGAGCTGCGCCAGCTCACACGCCGGCCCTTGGTGCTGCAGGTTGGCGCTTCGCCTGTGGAGCAGGTGCCCACCGCCGACCGCGGTTGGGTGGGTGCCTTGGAGCGCCTGGCCCTGCGCCACGCCGACGTGCTCTGGGTGCCCGACGAAGCCACCGCCCAGCGCATTTCGGCGCAGTACCACCTGCCCGCCAGCCGTTTCCGGGTATTGGCCGACCGCAACGCCCCCAACCTGACCGCCGCGCTGGTGCTGCAGGCCCGGCAACTGCCAGATGCCTAATTTTGCGCTGTACTTTCCATTCTGCTTTGCATGAACACTCCCGCGCCTGCTTTCGAGCCCGAACACACTTTTGAAGCCGTACTCGAACTCGACAGCGAACATGGCGGCGTGTTTGTCATCATTCCCTTCAACGTGGCCGAGGTGTACGGCACGCGCGGCCAGGTAAAAGTGCAGGCCACCTTCGACGGCTTTCCCTACCGCGGCAGCCTCGCCCCCATGGGCGACGGGCAGCACCTACTGGGCGTGCCGCGGCAAATCCGCAACGCCATCGAGAAAACCTGGGGCCACACCGTTACCGTGGCCCTGGCCAAAGACACCCAGCCGCGCGTAGCCGAAGTATCCGACGACTTTGCCCGAGCCCTGACCAACGCCGGTGCCCGGCAGAAGTTCGAAGACCTGTCGTACACCCACCAGAAGGAATTTACCCGCTGGGTGGAGGCCGCCAAGAGCACCGAAACCCGCTACGAGCGGATGAAAAAGGCGGTGGAAATGATTCTGGCCGGCCAAAAACGCAGCTAACGGCTACCTACGCATTGTTCTAAACCGGCGGGGCCGGCAAGCTAAGCTTGCCGGCCCCGCGTCGTTGAACGGAATCGTGGTGGTCGTTTGGACCTGGCGCGCCGCGGTTGGGCGCTGCTGCTTGCCGGCAGGTCTACTTTGTCGGCTGCAGCACCTGGGCCGTACGGCTGGGCAGGTACAGGCTCAGAAACGGCGTGCCGTGCTCGTCGGGCAGGGTGAAGTGCTGGGTGCCGGGGTCGATGCGGTCGAACCCACCGAAAGCGGCGCTGTCGGAGTTGAGCACGGGCGTGTAGGCACCGGCGGCACCGGCGAAGAAACGGTAATCGGCAATGCTGCGCTCGGGATGGAAGTTGAAGGCGAAGACGAGGCCGCCGCGCTCAAAGCAGAGCACCTTGTTCTCGTCGTCGAGGTGCAGCAGGCGGGCCGGCCCGGCGTTCAGGAAGTGGGTGCGGCGCTCCAGGCCCAGCATGGCTTGGTCGAAGAGCAGCCAGGCGTGGTAATAAAGGTCGGGGTTGTCGGCCAGGCTCCACTGCCGGCGGGCGTAGTGGTGGCTCCACTGGTTGCCCTCGCGCGGGAAGTCCACCCACTCGGGGTGGCCAAACTCGTTGCCGATGAAGTTCATGTAGGCCTCGCCGCCCGCGCCCAGCGTCACCAAGCGAATGAGTTTGTGCAGGGCCACGCCCCGGCCGGTTTCGAGGTCGGGCGAAGCGCTGCGCTGCATGCTGGTGTAAATGCGCGCGTCGAGCAGCCAGTGCGAAAGGGTTTTGTCGCCCACCAAAGCCTGGTCGTGCGACTCGCAGTAGGCCACGGTTTTTTCGCCGGCTCGGCGGTTGGTCAGCTCGTGCCAGAGGCCCCCGAGGCTCCAGTCTTCGTCGCGCTGGTGCTTGAGCTGCCGAATCCAGTAGTCGGGCAAGCCCATGGCCAGCCGGAAACCGAAGCCCAGGCCGCCCTCGGCTACGGGCCGCGCCAAACCGGGCATGCCGCTCATGTCTTCGGCAATCAGCAGGGCCGACTTTTTGATGTCGCGCACCAGCGTGGTGGCCAGCTGCAGGTACAGCACCGCATCGTCGTCCACTTCGGGGCCGAAATACTGGTCGTAGGAGCCGAAGCCCACGCCTTCGCCGTGGTGGTGGTAGAGCATGCTGGTCACGCCATCGAACCGGAAGCCATCGAAGTGAAACTCCTCCAGCCAGTAGCGCAGGTTGGAGAGCAGAAACTGCTGCACCTCGGGCCGGCCGTAGTCGAAGAGCAGGGAGTCCCAGCCGGGGTGCTGGCCGCGGCCACCGGCGTGGAAATACAGCGCACCCGAGCCGTCGAGGTTGCCCAGGCCCTCGGCCTCGTTTTTCACGCTGTGCGAGTGCACCACGTCCATCACCACGGCCAGGCCGCGGCGGTGCGCTTCGTTCACAAGGTATTTCAGGTCTTCGGGCGGTCCGAAGCGGGCCGAGGGCGCGAAGAAATTGGCCACGTGGTAGCCAAACGAGCCGTAGTACGGGTGCTCGGCCACGGCCATCAGCTGCAGCACGTTGTAGCCCTCCTGCTGAATGCGGGGCAGAATCAGGTCGGCAAACTCGCGCCAGCCGCCCACGCGGCCGTCTTCGAGGGCCATGCCCACGTGGGCCTCGTAAATCAGCGGCTCCTTCACGTAGTTGGCCACCCGAAACGTCTGGTCGGTCCACTGAAACGCTTCGGCGGGGCGCCACACTTGGGCGCTGTAGTCCTTGCTGTGCTCGTCTTGCACCACGCGGCGCACGGCGGCAGGCAGCCGGTCGCGCTGGCCGTTGGCGGCGTGCACGTGCAGCTTGTAGCGGGAACCGTGCACGAGGTTGGGGAAGGTTTTTTCGGCCAGAAACACTTCCCACACGCCATCGTCGCGGCGCGTGAGCGGGGTGTAGGCCCGGTCCCACTGGTTGAAGTCGCCGGTGAGGAATACGGCCTGCGCGCCCGGCGCCCATTCCCGAAACCAGTAGCCGCGCCGCCGGGCATCGTAGTGCAGGCCGAGGAAGTTGTGGCGGGTGGCAAAGCGGGTGAGCGAGCCGCATTCGGCCGTAATTTCCTGCAACCGGTGCTGAAAGCGCGCCAGGCGGCGCTCCAAATCGGGGGCGTAGGGTTGCAGCCAGGGGTCGTGCTGCACCAGCGGAAGCAGCGGGGCAGCGGTGGGCGTAACAGAAGCGGCAGTTTCCATACAAAGCGGCGGTTAGGGCACAAGCAACGGCCGAACCAGCAACGCCGGTTCGGGGTTCAGCGCCAAGATAGCCACCGCCGGGCCGTATCTTGGCCCGAATGCCCGTTGTTTTTCTGTGATGCTCCTCCGCCGTTCGTACTGCTTTCTGCTGACTGCCGCGCTGGCCTGCGCTTCGCCCGCGCACCGCCCGCTGCCCGGCGCCCCCGCTACCGCTGCCCCGCTGCCCCCTGCCGCGGCACCCGTTACGGCCGCGCAGGCTCTGGTGGTGAGTGCTCACCCCGAAGCCTCGCGCATTGGCCTGGAAATTTTGCGACGCGGCGGCAATGCCTACGACGCGGCCGTGGCCGTGCAGTTTGCCCTGGCCGTGTGCTTTCCGGTGGCCGGCAACATCGGCGGCGGGGGCTTTGTGGTATACCGCGCCGCCGACGGCACCGCCGGCGCGCTGGACTTCCGCGAAACCGCCCCCGCCAAAGCCTCGCAGGACATGTACCTCGACACGCAGGGCAACGTGGTACCCGACCTGAGCACCCGTGGCCACCTGGCCGCGGGAGTGCCGGGCACGGTGGCCGGCATGGTGGCGCTGCACCAGAAACTGGGCAAGTTGCCGTGGCGCGAGCTGGTGCAGCCGGCCGTGGACCTGGCCGCCCAAGGCGTGGTGCTGACGCCCAAGGAGGCCGCCGGGCTTAACGCCACGCGCTTCATTACCACGCCCGTCGAAGCCGAACAACGCTATGTGAACTTCGCCACCACGCCGCACGGCATGGGCGCGGCCTCGGCACCGGACTTTAAGGAGCTGCCCAATGCCTACAAGCGGCCCGGCCGTGCCTGGCAGCCCGGCGACACCATTCGGCAGGCGTACCTGGCCGCTACGCTCGGCCGCATCCGCGACCAAGGCCGCGCCGGGTTCTACCAGGGCCCGACGGCGGCCTTGCTGCTGAGTGAAATGCAGCGCGGCCACGGCCTCATCAGCCAACCGGACCTGGACCAGTACCAGCCCAAGTGGCGGGAGCCGGTGCGCGGCCGCTACCGCCAGTACGAGGTCATCAGCATGCCGCCGCCCTCTTCCGGCGGCGTGGCGCTGCTGCAGCTGCTCCAGATGCTGGAACCCTACAACCTGCGCCAGTTGGGCTGGCACTCCGCCGATGCCGTGCACCTCATTACCGAAGCCGAGCGGCGCGTGTACGCCGACCGCGCCACCTACCTCGGCGACCCGGATTTTGGGCGCGTGCCGGTGGCGCAATTGCTTGGGACGAAGTACCTAAAAGGCCGTATGCAGGGCGTAACAACGCAAAATGCGGCTACGCCCTCGGCCCAGGTGGCGGCCGGCGCGGGGCTGCCCAGCTATGAGTCGGACCAGACGACGCACTACAGCATTGTGGACGCGGCCGGCAACGCGGTGAGCTGCACCACCACGCTCAACGGGGCCTACGGCTCGAAAGTGGTAGTGGCCGGCGCGGGCTTTCTGCTCAACAACGAAATGGACGACTTCTCGGTGAAGCCCGGCGTGCCCAATGCTTACGGCGTGACGGGCGGGGCGGCCAATGCCATCCGGCCCGGCAAGCGCATGCTCTCGTCGATGACGCCCACCATCGTGACCGAGCGCGGCCAGCTGCGGCTGGTGGTGGGCACGCCCGGCGGCAGCACCATCATTACCTCCGTGCTGCAGGCCCTGCTGAACGTGCTCGACTACGGCATGAACCCGCAGCAAGCCGTGGCCGCCCCACGCCTGCACCACCAGTGGTTGCCCGACCAGATTGACGTGGAGGCCGGCGCCCTCTCCCCTGCTGCCGAAGCCGACCTTGCGCGCCGGGGCTACCGGCTCAGCCCGCGCAACGCCTGGGGCCGCGTGGAAATGATTGAGCGGAAGCCCAACGGCCAGCTCGTGGGCGGCGCCGACCCGCGCGGCGACGACACGGCCCTGGGGTATTAGGATATTGGCCGGGGCCCACGCGAAGTGGGCTTGCCGCGACGAACCTAACGGATTGTGGTGCCGGCTGGAAAACCGTTAGGTACCGCTCAACCTAACGGTTTTTTGGCCGGCGCTGAAATCCGTTAGGTACCGTACTGCCTCCCTCTCTGGCGCTACCGCACAAAGCGAGTCCGAAGCGGCATTGGGCAGCCCGAATGAGCAAACCTGCAGGAGCCCCTGGCGCATCGGCGACGGGGGCGCGTGCGTACTCCAGCCATCAACTCCCTTATGAAGCCGAAACTTCTGGAATGGCTGCGCCGCTACTTGCCGGCTGAATTGCTGTCGTTGCTGGCTACGCTGGCGGGGGCCTACTTCGGCCTGGCGCTGAGCGGCAGCCGCGTAACGGCCGCGCTGGCCGCCACCTGGGCCGGCAACGTGGCCTACTTTGGCACCATCATCGGGGCCGATGTGTGGCGCACCCGGCGAGAGCTACGCGCGCGTGGCCGCCCGTACCGCTGGGCCACGTTTGGCCAGAACGTGCGGGCCTTGCTGGTAGAGTTCGGCGTGGCCGAGGTGGCCGACAGCTTCGTCATTCGCCCGGCTCTGCTGTACTACCTGCCGCTGTGGCTGGGCAGCCTGGCCGGCGGGGTGCTGCTGGCCAAGCTGCTGGCCGACGTGACGTTCTACGTGCCCGCCATCGTGAGCTACGAGTTGAGCAAGAAACGCCTGCGCCGGTTCGACTGACCGCGGCTTAGTTTGGCTGATACTCAAATAAACAGGCGTCTTCCTGGTCGCTGGGGTGCATTTGCCGGAAACCGGTGCGCTGCAGCACTTTTCGGGAGGCCAGGTTTTCGGGGTGGGCGTGCGCCACAATGCGCTTCACGGGCGCATGCCCCGCAATGCGCCCCACCAAGGCCCGCACGATTTCGGTGGCGAAGCCCTGCCCGCGCCAGTGCTCCGATAATGAGTAGCCAATTTCAACCCGGCCGTCCTCGTCGGGTGGGCCAAAGTAGCCGCCGCAGCCCACGAGGGAGGGCGACACGTTGCCGTAGAGGGCGTACCAGCCATACCAGCCAGCCGCGGCCTCGCCCCTGGCCTGCAGTTGTTCGAAAAAGTGCTGACAAGCGCTGCGGTCGTACTCGCCGGGCGGCCAGTCGGCGGGGAGTTCGGCGCGGAGGTAGTCGCTCAGGCGAGTGGGTTCCTCCAATTCAGCCTGCAGCGAAGTAGGTGTGGCGGCAATGAGTTGCAGGCGGGGCGTGTGAATCAGTTGGGCAAGCATGGGAGTGAGAAAGTGCGGCTCTGGGCATACGTGCCCCGCCCCCCAAACGCTGGATGTTTCTTTCTCTGGCCCAAACCTTTTTCTGCTGGCCCCGGCCGGAACCCACAACCCAAGCGGTGGGAGTACCTACGGCTGCCGGCCGGCCCCGTACAGCACTTGCCCGTTGCGCGCCCCGGTGTGCTTGCCTTCGCGCACCGTCAGGCGTCCGTTCACGAGTACGTATTGCATGCCGGTGCTGTACTGGTGGGGCTGGTCGTAGGTCGATAGGTCGCGCACGGTGGCGGGGTCGAACACCACGATGTCGGCGGCCAGACCGGGACGCAGCAGGCCGCGGTCGGTGAAGCCGAAGGTTTGGGCCGGCAGCGACGTCATGCGGCGCACAGCTTCTTCGAGGCTGAGCACCTGCAGCTCGCGCACGTAGCGGCCCAGCACACGGGCATTGGAGCCGTAGCCGCGCGGGTGCGGCACGCCCTGTTGCCACACCCGGATGCTGGCATCGGAAGCCACCATGTTCTGCGGGTAACGCATGATGGACTGCACGTCGGCTTCGCTCATGCCGTGAAACACCATGCCCGCGTCGTATTGCAGGGCCAAGTCGAGGATGGTGGCGGCTTCGGCGCGGGCACTGTGGCGCCGCCCCAACCGCCGGTTGATCTGCTCGATGCTCAGGCCGTTGTAGGCGGGCTCGGGCGGAAAGCTGGCCACCACGGCGTAGCTGAAGTGCCGAAGCTGGCGCATTCGCAGGCGCCGCACGAGGCTGGCCTCTACAGCGGCGCGCACGGCCGGGCGGCGCAGCCGGGCCCGCAGCGAGTCGCGGCCGTCGGCCTGCACGTCGTCGGGCAGCAGGGTGGTGAGGGAGGTGGAGCTGGCCGTGTAGGGATACTGGTCGATGGTGACTTCCTGGCCGGCGCGGCGGGCGTCGGCAATCAGGCCCAGGATTTCGGGCGTGCGGCCCCAGTTTTGCTGCCCGCCGAGCTTGAGGTGGGAAATTTCGAGGGGAAGGCCGGCTTCGCGGCTCACCTGCAGGGCTTCCCCAATGGCCTGGGTTACGCTGTCGCCTTCGTTGCGCATGTGGGTGGCGTAGAGGCCGTGGTAGCGGGCGGCCACGCGGGCGAGGCGCACCAGCTCGGGTGTACGGGCGTAGGTGCCGGGCACGTAAATCAGCCCCGACGAGAGGCCCACGGCACCGGCCTGCATGGCCTGCGCTACCAAGGCTTCCATGCGCTGCAGCTCGGCTTCGGTGGGCGGGCGGTTGGCGCGGCCCAGCACGGCCTTGCGCACGTCGCCGTGGCCGATAAGCGAGGCCACGTTCACCGCCAGGTGCAAGCTGTCGAGGGTGCGGAAATAGCGGCGCAAATCGAGGCGCGAGGAACCGCAGTTGCCCGTTACCACGGTTGTCACACCGTCGTAGATGAAGTTGTCGGCGGTGGGCTGGCGCACTTCGTCGTCTTCGATGTGGGTGTGTACGTCGATGAAGCCGGGCGCCACCATCAGGCCGCGGGCGTCGAGCACGGTGTCGGCGGGGTAATCGGCGGGCAGGCGCCCCACGGCCACAATGCGGCCCGCGGCCACGGCCACGTCGCCCAGAAACCAGGCGTTGCCGGTGCCGTCGAGCACGCGGCCGTTGCGGATGAGAATGGCCGCCCGCGTGGGCTGCGCCGCCGCAACGTGAGCCGCTGCCCAAAGCAGAATAAACAGGAAGTACCGCATGCCAGAAAGTCGCGCCGAACCTCTCGGCAGGCGTTGGAAGATACGCGCCCGCCTTTGAACTGCGGCCATCTTTCCTGAGCAACGACGCGCAACTGCTGCCGTATCAGCCTACTCGCGACCAGCCCAAACCCCGGCGCGCTTCGGCGGTTGACAAGGCTTACCACGCACCCAATCCTCCTCACTTTTCGCCATGCAACACCGCGAACTAGGCCGCTCCGGCCTGCACATCACTCCGCTCGTGCTGGGCACCAACGTCTTCGGCTGGACCATCGACGAAGCCACTTCCTTTCAGGTACTCGACGCTTTTGTGGCGGGCGGCGGCAACGCCATCGACACGGCCGACGGTTACTCTGTGTGGGTGCCGGGCCACACCGGCGGCGAGTCGGAAACCATCATCGGCAAGTGGCTGCGGCAGCGCGGCCGCCGCAACGACGTCATCATTGCCACCAAAGTCGGCTGGGAAATTACGCCCGAGCAGAAAGGCTTGTCCAAAGACTACATTCTGCGCACCGTGGAAGGCTCCCTGAAGCGCCTGCAAACCGACTACATCGACCTCTACCAGTCGCACAAAGACGACCCGACGGTATCGGTGCAGGAGCCGCTCGAAGCCTACGCACAACTCATCCGGGAAGGCAAGGTGCGTGCCATCGGGGCCTCGAACTTCTCGGCCCAGCGCCTCACCGAGGCCCTGCAAGCCAGCGAGCAGCACGGCCTGCCGCGCTACGAAAGCCTGCAGCCACTCTACAATCTGTATGACCGGGCCGAGTTTGAAAACGAGCTGCTGCCCGTAGTGCAGCAATACGGCCTGGGCGTCATTCCCTACTACGGCTTGGCGGCAGGCTTTCTTACCGGCAAGTACCGCACCCAGGCCGACCTGCAGAAAAGCCCCCGGGGCGGCGGCGTGGGCCAGAAATACCTGAACGAGCGCGGCCTTGGCATTCTGCACGCCGTGGATGCCGTGGCCGAGCGCCACGGCGCCACGCCCGCCCAGGTGGCCCTGGCCTGGCTTATGGCCCAGCCCGGCCTCACTGCGCCCATTGCCTCGGCCACCAGCACCCAGCAAGTGCAGGAACTGCTGCCCGCTCTCGACCTGCACCTGAGCCCCGACGACCTCGCACAGCTCGCTCAGGCCAGCGCCGTAGCTGTTCCGCACTAGCAGAAGGTAACTCACTGCCCCGGTCGCAGTACATCAAAAAGCGCCCCCGCTGCTGGCCTTGGAGCCGCAGCGGGGGCGCTTTTCATATGAGCTAATGACGCCTCGCGCTTACTCTTTCACGATTTTGAACGTGAGGCGCTGGGCGGCATCGGCGTAGAGCAGCAAGTAGTTGCCGTTGGCCAACTCACCCAAGTTCAACTGGGTTTGCTGCGTGCCGGGGGCAGCGGCCACCGTAGCCACATTGCGGCCCTCGAAGGTAAAGATGGTAATGGTGGCGTGGCGGTCGGCTTTGGGGTGGGCTACCGTGAACTGCTCGTGGCCGGGGTTGGGGTACACCTGCAGGGCGGTGAGGTCGGTTTTGGCCTGCGGGGCGGCCGCCGTTACCACGGCTACCAGGCCGTTGAGGTAGTTTTCGAGGTTGGTGTAGCCGTTGGCTGCGCGCAGGCCGCGGTCGGCGGCGCTGTTGGGGTTCAAGCCGTTGGCCGTTTCCCAGGCGTCGGGCATGCCGTCGTGGTCGGTGTCGGTGGGCGCCGGGGCCGACTGCAGCACCGGCCAGGCACCCGTGGTTTGGGCGTAGGGTGTGCCGTGCGGGAATCCGCCCTGCACGTCAATAATGCCGCCGGTGCGGTTGAGCACGTCGCCCACGATGCGCTGGTCGACGGCGTCGCGGCTGGGCAGCACGCAGCCGGCTTTTTGCAGCACGGCCACGTAGGCATCCTGCGCGCTTTGCACCGGCAGCGGCACGGTGGCAAACGGCACCAGCACTTTCGACAGCGCGGTATCGGCGCGGGTGCCGCCGCTCATGATAACGCCCTTCCAGTTGGCGGCCGTTACCACGGGGTAGCTGTCCACGTAGTTGCCGGTGAGGTAGAACTTGCCGAAGGGCAGCACCGGCGACGAGGTTTGCTTGTAGGGCGTGAGTACTTCGGAGCGCACCGCCACGCCGCTGGAGGAGCTGTTGGGGGTGCTGGGGCCGTACTTGTAGTAGTTGCCCACAATGTTGTAGTTGCCGCCTTCGCCGCCGTTCACGTTGTAGGAGGCCCAGTTGTAGAGCACGTTATTGCGGAAATCCACGTTTTCCTGCCCGGCCGTGTACGGCGCCAGGTTGCGGCTGCCGTCGAAGCGGGGCATGCGGCCGCGCACGTGGGCCAGCAGGTTGTGGTGCATGGAGGCGTTGCGCCCGCCCCAGATTCCGCCGTAGCCGTGGTGCTCAAAATCGGTGTCGCCGGTTTCGAAGTGGTACGAGTAGTCGAGCGGCTCGCTGATGATGTTCCACTGCAGGGTGGTGCTGTCGCCGCGGTACACCGTAAACGCCTCATCCGACGACCAACTCACGGAGCAGTGGTCGACCATGATTTTGCGCCGGCTCAGAGCTCCGAACGCGTCGCCGTCGCCCGAGCCGTTCACCATGCCCAGGTTCTGGTTTTTGTCGCCCATGCGGAAGCGCATGAACCGCACAATCACGTTGTCGGCCCCGATGCTGACGGGGTGGTCGGCGAGGCAGATACCGTCGCCGGGGGCCGTTTGGCCCGCAATGGTGGTGTTGGCCTTGTTGAAGCTCAGCGGCGAGTTCAGGTGAATGGTGCCCGACACGCGAAACACGATGGTGCGGTGCGTGGCCGCCTGGCTCAGGGCGTAGCGCAAGGAGCCGGGCTGGTTGTCGTCGTTGAGGTTAGTTACCTCAAACACGGTGGTGGGCACCGTGGCCGTGCCCCGGCCGCCCGAGGTGTACTTGCCCGCCCCTTCGGCACCGGGAAACGAAATCAGTTGGGCCTGCGCCGGCGCCGCCATTCCCAGCAGGAGCAGCACACCGGTTGCGGAGCAGGCCTGGGGCAATCGGCCAAAAGAGTAGAAAGTGGGCATATCGAAAGAGCTTCAGCGAACAAACGGGGCGGGCTTCACCCGTTTCCGCAACGCCAACGCGCCGCCGAAACACTCAACCCCACTATAATACTAGGTCTGCCGGGAGGCAAAGCGGGCGGTCCTTCGCGGTTTTATTTGCGCAATCGATACCGGGAACGATGTCAGACAACCTTCTTTGCACCTCCCAGAAAAACGCATGGGCACCAAAAGCCACGGGCCGGATACGCAGTGCATCCGGCCCGTGGGGAGGCGGCAAGAAAGGGCGGCTAGCGGCTGGCCAGCACCCGCGACACAGCGGCCGTCATGGGCGCCGTACGCTCGATCTGTAGAAAGTGGGTGTACTGCGCCGGGGTCAGGATGCGCTGCATGGCGGCATCGTACTGCTGGTGGGCTTGCAGGGCCGCGTCGGGCGTGCTGGCGTTTTCAGAAGCCACGGCCAGCTGCTGGAGCTCGGTGCGGGTGCATTCGCGCACGGCCCAGGTCTGCGTTTGCGACAGGTGCAGCGCGTCGGTCAGGTACAGCGTCACGGTGAGGGCGCCCTGGGTAGCCGATTCGCTAATGGCCTTGTTGATGGGATTGTCGGCGGCAGCGAAACCAACCGTACGCATGCCCAGCAGGGCAACCAGCAGCGCGGAGCGAAGAACGATTTTCATGGGTAGTGGCAAAAAAGGTGTGGTAGGAAAAAAGGGCGGGCAAGCAGGTTGAGCAGTGGGCGGCACCGGCTGTGCAGCCGGCGCCGCTGCAGGCATTAGCGGCGCGATGCTGCCGCTACCGGCACCAGGTTTACCGATACCAGGTTCTGGCGGCGCGGCTGGCGCAGCGGAATGAGTTGGTCTTCGAACCCGGCGTAGCCGCAGCTGAGCACGATGGGCGCGTTGGTGGGCAGCGTGAGGGTAAACTCGCCGTCGGCATTGGTCACGGCCAGCACGTCGCGCTTGCTGGTCACCCAAATGGTGGCGCCGGGCAGGGGCAGGCCCTCGGGGTTGGTCACGTTGCCCGATACCGTCACGGCAAAGTGCTCGTGCAGGATGTCGGTGGCGGGCGCTACCAGCGTGGGCTTGAGGCTGGTTACGGCGCGGGCGGTGCGGGCAGCAGGTTTGGCGGCGGGCTTGTGCACCGCGGCTTTGCCGGCTACGGCGGGCGTATCGGCGGCTTGGGCAGTGCCGAACGTAACCATCAGAAGGCAAGCGGCGAAAAGGAGGGCAATGAAACGCATGGCGGCAACCGGTGTGGGTAGAAGTAAAAGGTGTGGCGGGCAGGGCAAAAAACGGTTTCGAACAAACGGGTTCTGGACCGGGTTCGTCGGGTAAAAGCTTGGGGTTATCGAAAAACCCTTCCGTTGAACTTGAAACAAACCTAGCTTGGGGGCCGATGACAAGCCTGTAGAACTTGCCCAAGTTGGTTTTTCACTATGCGAAGCCTCCGGCAAGCTGTGTCAACGAAAACTACCGCCCCGCAGCCCTTTACCACGCCTTTTGCCGCCCATGCCCACCTCCACCCCATCGCCTCTGCGCTGCGTCGTCGTCGACGACAACGAAATCAACCGCCTCACGCTTGAGCACTACATTTCCCTCACCGACTCCCTGGAACTGGTGGCCTCGCTGCCCGACGCCCGCGCGGCCCTAAACCTCGTGCGCACCGCCGAGCCGCCCATTGACGTGCTGTTTCTCGACATCGAGATGCCGCACCTGAGCGGCCTGGAGCTGGTGCCCTTGCTGCCGTCGCCCGCGCCCGAGGTGGTGCTGGTTACCTCTCACCCCAACTTCGCCGTCGATGCCTTCGAGCTGCGCGTGGCCGATTACCTGGTGAAACCCGTGGAGTACGGCCGCTTTCTGAAAGCCGTGGAGCGCGCCGGCACGCAGCGGCGCAACGTATTGGCCGCCCTCCGCTCGCCCGCCGAGCCGGCTCCGTCGGCCGAAGGATCGGCCGACACCGACCTCTTCGTGAAGGTCAACAACAAGCTCGTGCGCCTTGATTTCAACGACGTGCTTTTCATCGAGGCCATGTCGACGTATTCGATGCTGGTGACCGAGCGGCAGAAACACATCGTGTACATCACGCTCAAGGCGCTGGAGGAGCGCCTGCCGTTCGCCAACTTCCGGCGCGTGCACCGCTCCTACATCGTCAACACCCGCCGCATCGACTCGGTGCAGGACAACATGCTGCAACTCGGCAGCTACGAGGTGCCCATCGGCAAGTCGTACGCCGAAGATTTTATGCGCCAGCTGCGCGGGCTGTAGCCGGGCAGGGCTGCACGGCACAAGGGCCGCACGTCGGAGGAAATTCTCCGGGTGCGGCCCTTGCTGTTTACCAGGCTTGGCGGCTGGTTAATTCGAAGCGGGCAATTCGGCCGGCAAGGCCGCCAGGGCGCGCTGCACGGCCACCATCAGCTGGGCCGCGGCTTTGTGCAGGGTGGCCTCCTCATTTTTGGCGGGTATTTCGGCGCGCAGCTTTTCCAGCAGGGCTACGGCCTCGTTTACGCCCCCCACGCGCAGAGCCGTCAGGTTGGGCTTGATGTGGTGCACCGTGCGGGCCACCTCGGGCCAGTCGGCAGCGGCTACGGCGGCTTGCAGGGTAGCCAGGCTCTCGGGCATGTTGGCCAGAAACGAGCGGATGATCTTGGTCACGAACACCTCCTGCCCGCGCGAAATACCGCGCAAGTGCGTCAGGTCGTAGGGCGGCTCGGTGGGCGTGAGCACCTGCGTAAGCACGCGGTAGAGGTCGGCTTCGTCGAAGGGCTTGGCCAAGCAGGCGTTCATGCCGGCCGCCAGGTACTGCTCGTTGTCTTCGCGAAAGGCATTGGCCGTGAGGGCCACAATGGGCGTAGCGGCGCGGGCGGGGTCGGGGTGCTGGCGCAGGCGCGCCGTGGCTTCCAGCCCGTTCAGCACCGGCATCTGAATGTCCATCAGCACCACGTCGTAGGCTTGCTCGCCGAACCGCTGCACGCCCAGCAGGCCGTTGGTGGCTTCCTCTACTTCCACACCCCAGCCTTCCAGCAGCAGGCGGGCCACGTCGCGGTTGATTTCGTTGTCTTCCACCAGCAGCACGCGCACGCCGCGCAGTTCGCCGGTGTCGAGGTCGTTGGGGTTCATGGGGGCGATGGGTTGTTCGGCCTTGGGCAGCGTGAGCGAAAACGCAAACGTACTGCCTTTGCCTACTTCGCTGGTTACGGTGAGCTGCCCGCCCATCTGGCGCACCAGCGCCTGGCTGATGGTGAGGCCCAGGCCGGTGCCGCCGTGCTTGCGCGAGGTATCGGCGTAGGCCTGCGTGAAGCTCTCGAAGATGCGCTCCAAACGGTCAGCAGCAATGCCGGGGCCGGTGTCGCGCACGCTGAATTCCACGGTCAGCGAGTCGGCCGTTTCCGAGAGCTGCCGCCCGATGACTTCCACCTCGCCGCCGGGCTCGGTAAACTTGACGGCGTTGGCCGTGAGGTTGATCAGGATTTGATTGAGCCGCTGCGCATCACCCAGCACCCAGGGGTAGTCGCAGCTTTGGCGCAGGGGCGTGCCCATAAACGTGAGGCCCTTCTGCGCCGCTTGCAGCACCAGGGGCTGAATGGATTGGCCCATGGAGTCGCAGAGGTTGAACGCGGCCCGCTCGAACTCTACTTTGCCCGAGGAAATCTTGGCCATGTCCAGCACGTCGTTGATAACGCCGAGCAAGTGCTTGCCGGACGTCTGAATGACGTCGAGAAAATGTGCCTGACGCGCGTCGAGGGCGGTTTTGGCCATTAGGTTGGCCATGCCCAGAATGCCGTTGAGCGGCGTGCGAATTTCGTGGCTCATGTTGGCCAGGAAATTCTCCCGGGCCAGGGCGGCGGCTTCGGCTTTTTCCTTGGCTCGCTTCATTTCCCGCTCGGCCAGAACCCGCTCGGTTATTTCCTGCCCGTAGGCCACCACGTAGGGTTCTTCGCCGGCCTCGCTCACGAGGTAGCTTTGGTAGAGCACGTAATGCACCTGGCCCGCCTTGTCGGTGAGCTTCATCACCCCGCTTTGCTCGCCCTGCTCCCGAATGCCGGCCAGGTACTCGCCCACTTGCGCGTGGCGCTCCATCTCAAAAGCAGCCGTCAGGTGTTTCCCGATGGTGCTGTCGGACTCCACGCCCAGCAGTCGGCCCAAGGCGGGGTTGGCCGACAGCACCTGCCCGTTCAGGTCGTGGGTCCAGATGAGGGCCTGGGCGTAGTGCATCAGGTCGCGGTAGCGCTTTTCGTTGCGCATCAGGGTTTCCTGGGCGCGGCGCTGCTCGGTCACGTCGGTGCTCACGATGAGCACGTTTGCCTCGCCGCCGGGGCGCGCGAGGCGGTACTGGGCCACGTGCAGCCAGTGCTCGGCGCCGTCGGCCAGCACCACGGGCAGCTCCAGCGACTCGGCCTGCCCGGTAGCCAGCACCCGCGCCATGGTAACGCGGTGCTCGGCGGCTATTTCGGGGGCAATGCTGGCGCTGTTGAGCTCGGTCCAGCGCTGGTAGGCGCGGTTGGCAAACGTCTCTTGCCCGTCGGCGCGGCGCACCACCACAATGTTGGACAGCGTATCGAGAATCTGCTGAGTGAACTGCTGCTGCTCGCGCATGCGCGCCTCGCTGGCTTGCATGCGGGCTTCGGCGGCGCAGCGGTCAGTAATGTCGAGCAGGTACATGTTCACGTAGGCTTCCTCGGCAAAGGCCACCATGTGCACCGCAAACTGGCGCGGGCCGATGGTCATTTCCACCTGTTGGGGCTGGCCGGCCTCGCGGGCCACGGCCGCTAGGGCAAAGAACTGACTCCGCACGGCCTCGCGGCCCGCGTCGTCGAGCAACTCCCGCAGGCGCCACGCTTCGGAATTGGCGTAAAGAATTTCCCCGTTGAAATCGTAGCGCACGATGGGGTACGGGCATTGCTCGGGCATGCTCGCCGCCGCCTGCATGCCTTGGGCCAAGTCCAGCTGCGTGGCGTCGCGGAGGAACTCCAGGTAGCCACTGCCGGCCAGCGGTACGTAGCGGCGCTCCAGCACGCGGCCCTCGGGCAGCTGCACAAAGGCGGTGTGAAACGCCAGCGCCGGCTTGGTAGCTGCGGCGGGCATGTCGGCTTCGGCGGGCGAAACAAGCGCGGCCAGCTCCGAGGCCTGCCGCCCCAGCCAGTAGTGGGAGGGTTCTTCGGTGCCTACCAACGCCACGTAATCGGCATTGATGCTGACGATGCGCCCATCGGCGGCCACCTGCAGCAAGGCCACGGGCGCGTGTTCGGTATAGGCCGCCAGCTGCTGCCGGGCCTGCTCGGTCGCGGCGGTGGCTTGGCGCAAGGCCTCGGCCAGCTCGGCGTTGCGGGTTTCAGCCTGTAGCAGTGACTGGTGCAGATCGGGAGCAGATGAAAGGGAAGACGCGGGCATAATGAGGCAAGCAACGGATTCACAAAGTACTTGCTCCCTTGCCTGCTCTCCCGGCCTTTTCGCCCAACGGCGACTTCTGCTGGCCTAATGGCGGCGGCGGCAGTGTGAACACGCACACCCGGCACTGGACCACTGCGCGGCATCTTGCATTCCAAGCTTGCGTATCATTGGGTAATATTGTCGGCTCCGGTTCTGCAGCGTGGGCTGCCAGAGGCCACTGGGTTGAAACTCGTTATGGCCTTGTCTGTACCCCTACCCGCCTATCTTCAGCTCTTCCGCCATTGGCCGGGCAACTGCCTGCTGCTGCTGCCCGATGCCGAATTCACCATCGTCGACAACACCAACGGGCACGTGGCCGTGTCGCGCAAAAGCCGCGACGCCGTGGTGGGCCGTCCGCTGTTCGAGGCCTTTCCGGCCACCGACCTTGCACAAAGCGAGGTGCTGCGCGCGTCGTTGGAGCATGTGCGGGACCAGTTGCAGCCCCACACCATGCCCCGCATCCGGTACGACCTGGAACTCCCGGCAGAGCAGGGCGGAGGCTTCGAAGAGCTGTATTGGCAGGCCACGCACTTCCCCATTCTCGACGACGCGGGCCAGCTGCAGTTTATTCTGCAGCAAACCGAGGACGTGACAACCCAGCACCAGGCCGAGCGCCGGGCCGCCCAGCTGCAAGCCGAGCTGGCAGCCACCCAAGAGCACGCGCATTTCCTGCTCGAAGCCCTGCCGGTGATGATTTGGACCACGCGCCCCGACGGCGCGGCCGATTACCAGAACCCGCTATGGCTGGCCTTCACGGGCCGCACCCTGCGCGAAGCCCGCGACTGGGGCTGGCTCGACGACATTCACCCCGACGACCGCCCCCACGTGCAGCAGGCTTGGCAGCAGGCGTTGGCCGATGGCGGGCTGTACGAAGTGGAATACCGCCTGCACCGCCACGACGGGCAGTACCGCTGGATATTGGTGCGCGGCGTGCCCCGGCGCGATGCGGCCGGTGCCATTACCGGGTGGATCGGGACCGGCACCGACATCCACGAGCAGAAACAGGTGCAGCAGCAATTGGAAGCCAAAGACCAGCAGCTCCAGCGCATTCTGCAGCACTTGCCGGCCATCGTGAATACCATGGAAGGGCCCGAGCACCGCTACACCTACCTCTCGCCCCAAATCCGTCAGCTCATCGGCGACCGGGCTCAGGTGGGCGACCGGGTAGTGGATGCCCAGCCGGAAATTGTGGAGCAGGGCTTCTTGGGGATTCTGGACAACGTGTACCGCACCGGCACGCCGTTCAGCGCCTTCGAGCAGCGCGTGGACATCCTTCATCCGCAAACGCAGCAACTCGAAACGCATTACTTCAACTTTTCCTACCAGGTGCTGCCGGAGGAAGAACACCAGCCCGAAACCCGTGGCCTGCTGTCCTTTGCCATCGACGTGACCGAGCAAGTGGTGGCCCGCCAGCGGGCCGATGCCCTGGCGACCGAGGTGCGTCGTCGCGACGAACGCCTTCGCCGCATGACGGAGGCCCTGCCGGCCATTTCCTTTATCTGCGCGCCCACCGGGGAGCTGGAGTACGTGAGCCCGCAGTGGTACCAAGTGACGGGGCAGCCGGCTGATGCCGATGCCAACGCCGTCTGGCCGACGCTGATTCACCCCGAAGACGGCGTTTTGGCCCGGGAGTTTTTCCGCACGCGCTTGCTGGGCAGTACGCCCTGGGAATACGAGTACCGCCTGCGCCGCCACGACGGGCAATACCGCTGGCACTTGTGCCGCGCCGTGCCCGAGCTGAGCGACGACGGCAAGCCCGTGCGGTGGTTTGGTACTTTGGTCGACAACCACGCGCAAAAAGAACTGCAAAACGAGCTGGTGCGCAGCGAACGGCACTTTCGATTTCTGGCCGAGAGCGTTCCGCAGATTATCTGGACCGCTACCCCCGACGGCAGGGTCGAATACTTCAACCAACGCCTGCTGGAGGCTACTGGCCTGCGCCCGGAAGACTGCCTGGGCAGTTCGGCTTGGGGCGCCCTGCTGCATCCCGACGACCTCCAGCGCAGCTTTGCCACCTGGCAGCAGGCCTACCAAACCGGCACGCGCTACGAAATTGAATACCGGTTTGTGGCGCGCACGGGTGGGTTCCGGTGGTTCTTGGGCCGCGCCGAACCGTTGCACGACGAGACCGGGGCCGTGGTGCGCTGGTTTGGCTCCTGCACCGATATCCACGACGTGAAACAAACCCAGGAGGAACTGCTGCTGCGCAATACCCAGCTCACGCAAACCAACCAAGACCTCGACAACTTCGTGTACACCGCCTCGCACGACCTCAAGCAGCCGGTGGACAACATGGCGGGGATTTTCGCGGAACTCGCCCGCTCGGCCCGGTTTACCGACCCGGCGGCGCACCGGCTCGTGACCATGTTTGAGGGCGCGCTGCAGCAAATTCACACCACCATCCGCGACCTGTCGGCCGTGGTGCAGGTGCAGCGCCAGCACGAGCAACTGGTGCCCGAGCTGGTGGAGCTGCGGCCGTTTGCGGAGGAGGCCATCCGGAGCGTGCAGCTGCGGACCGACGATACGGTCGCCCATTTTGAGCTGGATTTCGCGGCGGTGCCTGCGCTGCTGTTCGTGCGCCCCAACCTGCAAAGCATTTTCTACAACCTGCTCAGCAACGCCCTCAAATACGCACACCCCGAGCGGCGGCCGGTGGTGCGCCTGGCCACCGAATGGGCCGGCGCCACGCCCGTGCTGGTGGTGCAGGACAACGGCCTGGGCATCGACCTGGAACGCCACGGCCCGGAGCTGTTTCAGATGTTCCGCCGCTTCCACACCCACGTCGACGGCTCCGGCATCGGCCTCTACCTCGTCAACCGCATTGTGCAGCAGCTGGGAGGGCAGCTGGAAGTTGTCAGCGTGGTGGGAGAAGGCACTACCTTCCGGCTGCACTTGCCAGAAGTTGTGGTGCCCGAGCCCAGCAAGAGCATTGTCGATTACGGCCACGGCGACGGCATTTAGCCCGCCGGAGCTTCCGCCGGCTTAGCCGAAATGGTAATCGAGGGTGATGGAGCCGCGCTGCCCGGGCGGGCGCACAAACCAGCCGCTGCCGCGCAGCCCATCCAGCTCGTGCGTGCCCGAACCCGGCACCACCGAGAAGTTGGCCTTGGTCACGCCGTCTTCTACCGAGCCGCTGTGTTCGAGCACGAAGCTGCCTTCGCGGTTGCCCAAACGCCCGACGATGTGCTCGAGTCCCACGGAGCTGGCCGTACCGTCGGGGTGGTGAAAGAGGAGCACTTCCAAGCGGCCTTCGCCCTCCAGGTCGCCCCGGAATACCTGTGTAGCGCAGGCCCGCGACAAGGCCGTTTCGTCGCCGGCTTCCGCAATCCAATCTTCCACTTCCAGCAGGCCAATAGCGCGAGTATTCATGGCATTTATCGGTTGGTGGCTACCCTGGCAAAGGTAATAAATACTAAAAATATAGGATGCAAAATACTAAAATAAATAGCTAAAATTTTTAGCTACTGTAGAGGCTCATCAGGCCAGCACCGCATCGGTTATTTTGCTGATATCGTGGCTGACGGTGCGGATGAAGGCTAGTTGCTCGGTGAGTTGCTGGTCGTCTTCGCCGGCTGCCTCGGTTGATGGGTGGTGCCCCGCCACGGCGGGCACCGCCGGGAGGTTTTCGGACTCTTCGCCGAGCTTGTGCAAACTGGTGGCCAGGGCGGCAATGGCTTGCTGCACGGGCCGGAGCTGCTCGGGCCGGCGGGCCGCGGGCCTCGCCGCCGTAACGGCGGCCGTGAGCGTGGCAATGTTGGAGGCCAGAATGTGGTTGAGCACCACAAACTGGTGCACTTCTTCGCTGTTGCGGCGCTTGCTCTTCGGCTCCGAAATCATGCGCTGAAACGCGGCCGCGAGGTTGGCCGAGCTGACGTACACTTCTTTGCGGGCCAGCTTGTACTCGGTGAGCTGGCGCGGGTGGCCAGCCAGGTTATCGGCCAGCTGCTGGAGGTAGCGCAGGTTGGCCCGCACCACGTCGCGCATAAACGTGTGCAGCTGGTCGGATTCCCAGGTGGGAAACAGCAGGTAGCCGGCCGCAACGGCAATGGCGCACCCAATGGCCGTGTCGAGCAGGCGCTCCTGCAGCAGGCTGCGAAACCCAAGGCCCATGAGACTGAACAGGATGAGGATATAGGGCGTCATCAGAAACACCGACACCACGTAGTTGCTGCGCTGAAAGCTGTAGGCGCCCACCATCAGCAGCACCATGAGGGCAAACTGCGCGTGGGTATTGTGCACCAGCAGCAGAATACCTACGCCCACCAGGCCGCCGCCCAGCGTGCCCAAAATGCGTTGCACGTTGCGCTCCTTGGTGAGGCTGAAGCCAGGCTTGAGCATGAACGCAATGGTCATGACAATCCAGTAGCTGTGGTTGCCGACGACGAAGAGCCGCGCCACCACGAAGCCCAACAAGCACACCAGCCCCATGCGCAGGGAGTGTTTGAACACCGCCGAATGCGGCGAGAGGTTGTCGAGCAGCAGGCGCAGGGAGAGGTCCTGCCGGCTCACAAACCGCGAGTATTCCAGCTGGTCGGTGCTTTGCTGGTAAATGGGCGCCTGCGGGTTGAAGTACGCCAGCACGGCCTGTACTTCCTGGTGCATGTTGCGCAGGTTCACCAGCACTTTTTTCAGCACCAGGGTATTCAGGCCCGGCTCCCGCTCGGGCAGGCCGTCGATGTGGGCTTTCAGCTGATCGAGCTGCGGCACAAGGTCGAAACCGTCGGCGGGGTAGCGGCGGTTGGCGTGCACGGCCAGTCCGATGCTGTCCAGCTCGGAGGCCATTTGCTCGATGAGTCCGGCCACTTCCTGCAGAATGCCGGTGCGCCCAAAGCGGGCATGCAGGGCGGCGTAGTCGTAGTAAGTGGCCGTAATGTGCTCGTAGAGGTCCACGGTTTCGACGAAGGCAAACACCAGGGCGCGGCCGGTGCCGGTGGTTTCTTCCACCAGTTGGCGGCTTTTGAACAGAATCTGCCGCACGGCATCCTGCTTTTCGTTGACGACCACCTGCTGGGCCACCAGGTTGCGGTAGGCCGTGGTGAGGTCGGTGCCGGAGTGGTAAAAGGCGGCTTTCAGGCGCAGAAACTCGGCAATGGCGTGGATGCACTCCCCCAACGCGCGCTGCGCCGGGCGGTAAGGCTGCAGGCGGTTGACAGCTAGGCTGAACCCCAAATACCACAGGCCGCCCCCCGTCACCAAGGCCGCGTATTCGAGCACCTGCCGCGGACTGAGCGGCTGGTCCATCATCAGAATCATGATGAGCATGGCCGCCGAGCCTACGGCCCCGGCGCGGGCGCCGTACACCGTGAACATGGTGAAGATGAAGCTGAACACGAGCACTTCGGCGCCCATGAGCACGTGATTGAGGCGCGCAAAGCCAGTAACGAGGGCCACGACCAGCATGCAGGCCAGGCACACCAGCATGCCCGCCCGCCGGTGCCGCAGCGGGCCGGGCAAATCGGTGACGCTCACGCAGAGGGCGCCGAGGGAGATGGTAATGCCGGCCTGGGTTTGGCCGAGGTAGAGAAACAGCAGCGCCGGCACCAGCACCACCAGCGTGATGCGCACCCCGTCGGCAAAGTTTTGCCCGAAGAGAAAGTACTGCAGGCGGCGGGAATCGAGGTTCATGGCGGAAAAAGGCGGCGCCCACGGAGCGGCGCCGCGAAGGTGCGATACTACGGCGGAATTTCGCCGCGCGGGGTACTTGGTTGGGTTCCCGCTGATACGGACGCCCGGCGGCGCCGTTGGGCCGGGCCGCCGCCGGTGCGTACTTTGCCGGTCTTCTCCCCTTCCCTCTGCCGCATGAAAGCTTCCCGCCTGCCGGTTCTGGCCCTGCCTCAGTTTCCGCAGCCGCTGGCGGCGCAGGGCTGCTACGCCGAACGGCTGGAAAGGCACGTGGCGCGGTATCCGCACGTCAACGAGCCCCACGCCCACGACTTCTACCTGCTGCTCTACCTCACGCAGGGCGGCGGCCAGCATACCGTCGATTTGGTGAGCTACGAGCTGCGGCCGGGCAGCGTGTTTTTTCTGGCGCCCGGGCAGGTTCACCATTGGGTGCTAGCGCCCGACACGGAAGGGTACGTGGTGTTTTTCAGCGCCGATTTCTACCTGTTCCGCTACCCCGGCAGCCGCCTCTACGAGTACCCGTTTTTCGCCGCGCAACACGCGCCTGTGCTCTACCTGCCCCAGCAACACGAGGCCGCCGGCCCGGCCGAAACCGAGCTACTGCCGCTACTGGAACGCCTGCAGGCCGAAACCCACGGGCCGCCGCAGCCCAACTCGGCCGATGTGGCCCGCTCCTACCTCTACTTGTTTCTAGAACTGGCCGCCCGCCGCTACCCCGCTGCCGCGCCCGCCGAGGCCAAGCACGGGGTGCAGCAGGTACGCGAATTCGGCGCTTTGCTCAACCAGCACTACCGCACACTGCGCACCGTGCAGGAGTACGCCAAATTGCTGCACCTCACGCCCAACCACCTGAACGCGGTATGCCGCCGCGTGCTCAACAAAACCGCCAGCGCCCTTATTCACGAGCGGGTGGTAACCGAAGCTCAGCGGCTGCTCACGCACTCGGCTGGGTCGGTGGCGGAAGTGGGCTACGCGCTGGGTTTCGAGGATGCCTCGTACTTCACGCGCTACTTCCGCAAGTACACCGGCCGCACGCCCGAGGCCTTTCGGCAGCAGCCGTGATTTGTCCTGCAGATGCGCGCAAATAGCCTGCTGCGCCGCACGAAGGCACCGTAATTTTGCGGTGGAAATACGCTTCCCGCGGCCACGGCCCAGCCCGACCGTTGCGGAGCCGTTCCGCGTTTCTGCGTATACCCGCCGAGACGCCCACCCTACTGCTTCCCCATTATGTCCCGCATCGATTCTTCTGCCCTGGCCTTGCTTGCCCTGCGCTGCCCGCGCTGCCACGAAGGCCCCTTGTTCAAGCATTCGGCCCTGAGCATCACCAAATTCGACGACATGCCGGAAAACTGCCCGGTGTGCGGCCAGGCCTACGAGCCCGAGCCGGGTTTCTACTGGGGCGCTATGTTCATCAGCTACGGCTTTGCGGTGGCCGTATTCCTCGTTACCAGCGTGCTGCTGTATTTTCTGGCCGGCGACCCGCCCCTGTGGGTGTACATCGTCACCGTGGCGGGCGTGTCGTTGCTCACCACCCCGCTGGTGTTCCGCTACTCCCGCGCCCTGATGCTGTACCTGTTTGGCGGCGTGCATTACGAGCCCAACCGGGCAACGGGCGTGCAAGCCAAGCAATAACGAAGCTGCTGGCTAACGGCTGTTGGCTATGCTTGTTCGACCGGAAAAGCCAATAGCGAACAGCCTGCAGCTACCAGCCGATAAAAGACTTGTTCTCAAGCTATTCCCGCGTGGCGTCGTGGTAGCGAAACTGGTTGGCGAGGCCCGTAAAGGGCTGGCCGTCGACTTCGGCGTAGGGGTAAATAAAGTAGTTGAGTGGGCCGCCTTGCTGGCGCGGGGCCAGCATCAGGTCGCGGCCGCGGGTAAACTCCACGCGGTTTTCGTCGTGGGCCCCGAAGAAGTATTCGCGCTTGTCGGGGTTCTTGGCGGCTTCGGAGGCGTCGATGGGCACCCAGCCGGTGGCGGGCGTGTAGAACTCGGCCCAGCAGTGGTAGCCTTTCACTTCGCCGGCACCGCGCTCGGGCGGCAACGGAAAGCCGATGCTGAACCGCGCCGGAATGCCCAGCGCGCGGCAGTAGCCGATGAATAGGGCGTGGAAATCGGTGCAGTTGCCGCGGCGGGCGTCGCAGGCGTAGTAGATGTCGCCGCGCCCCCAGCCCTGGCCCGACTTGTCGTACTTCACGGTGCTCACCACGTGGTTGTAGATGGCGCGGGCTTGGTCGAGGGGAGCAGTAGCGTGGGCCTGCGCCACCACCTGCCGGGCCCAGTGGCGGATGCTGTCGTCGAGGGGCACGAGGCCGTCGGCGGCCAGCCAGCGCTGCAGGTTGGGGTCGGCAGGGTCGATGCGGGTGGACTGGGCAGCCGGCTGGCGCACGGCGGGGTTCAGGTGCTCGCGCCGGGCTACCTGAAAGCGCATCGTCACGGTAAAGTCAGTGGTCGACGGTTTTTTCACCCGCAGGTGCAGCACCCGGTTGCCGTAGGGCGCGGCCAGTATTTCATAGCGGTACGGCGCGTCCACTACCAGTTCGCCAATGTCCTGCGAAGCGTCGGCATGCGGCACGGGCAGCCATAAATCCAGCTCGCGGGCATTGGCAGGCACGCCGTGCACGGTGGTCTGGTATTCGAAAGCGAAGCGGCGCACGCGGGGTGCGGGCGAATCGGCCGAGGGCAGGGTGCTGGCCAGCATGGGCAGAAGAATCAGCAGCCCGCAAGCTGCCTGGAACAGGCGTGGGAGTGGCAACGAGAAGGAAACAGACACGGCAAAAACATAGCGCGGAAGCAACTTCGCCCGCAAAGATACCCGCCCGCCGAGGCACTAGTTGCCGGGCTTCGCGCCGCTGGGTCCGCGGCGGGCCAGCCGGGCGGCCGGCGACTGGGGCGTGGCCAGCAAGACAAACGCCAGCTGAAAATCGTTGCGAATGGCGTGGTCGCCCAGGTTCTGGAAGAAGCCGGAGGAGTTGTACGTCACCCCGTAAGCCGTGCGGTCGACGGTGGCCGTTCCGCTGATGCGCAGGCCGGCGGGCGTGCGCACTACTTCGACCGGAAACGCCAGCGGCAGGGTAATACCTTTGAGGGTGAGCTGGCCGCGGGCAGTACCGTTAGCTACCTCGCGCACCCTGAAGGTGGCCGTGGGGAAGCGGGCCACGTCGAAGAAATCGGCGCCGCGCAGGTGGGTTTGCAAGTCATCGTTGGTGTGGGCCAGGGTGCGCATGTCGAACTCCACGAAGCCGCCGCGCACAGCGTTGTCGGCTATTTCCAGGCGGGCCTGCCGCAGCTGCAGCGTGCCGGTGGGGGCCCAGGTACCCACTTCGGCGTGGCCCGTCCAGGTGAGTTGGGCTGCGCCGGGCACCACGTGGTAGACCTGCAACGCCGGAGCAAACCCGGCGGCCGAGGTGAGGACAAACAGCATCAGCAGCCGGACGAAAGCGGTTTTCATGGTCTTATCGGGTAAAGAATGGCTGGATTAGCGGGTGGTGGTTGCGGCCGGGGTGTCGAGCACGTCGGCTTCGGTTTCGATGAGGCCCATGCCTTTGTAGAGCTTGCCGTTCCGGTCGCGGGCCAGGATGTACCAGAGCGCGTCGCCGCCGTAGAGTTGCCGGGCGCTGCTGGCGCGGCGGTAGTTCTTGGCGAACGTGTAGGTGACGCCCTGCCGGAGGCGCCCGTCGGGGCAGTTGAAAAGCTCCGCAAACTCGGCCGGGGTTTCCCGCATGTTGGCCTGCCAGCCCTCGGCGCTGTACCAAATGATGCTGCCGCACTCCACAATTTCCAGGTCGGCTACGTCGGCGCGCACCATGGTGCTGTGCTTCCAGACGTAGTGGCCGGGCTGCGCGGGGTCGGGTTCGGGGTGGTTGGGGTTGGGCGTGTGCCAAAGCGTGAGGCCCACGGGCACGCGGCGCAGCTTGTCGGGCAGGGCGCGGGTGTGGTCGGTCCAGGCGGTGGCGGGTTGGGCGCGGAGCGCGGGGGCTGCCAGGGTCAGCAGCAACAGGAAAAGCAGGCGGTGTATCATGGCCGTAACCGGGGTTGAGGTACGGCTCAAAAGTGGCGGGCAGCATGCCTGCAAACGCCCCGAATGCGGATTCGGCACGTCCCAAATCGTGATGTGGCACCAGGTTTTGCCGGTGGTGAAGCCCGGCCGGGGCAGGCGTTGCCAGCCGCGCGCCTTTTCAGCCTACTCTCCTACCCGGTACTCGCTGGGCGACTGACCGGTGAACTGCTTGAAGATGCGGTTGAAGGTGGTCTTGGAATTGAAGCCCGACTCGAAAGCAATGCCGAGCAGCGTCAGGCGAGCCACGTCGGCGGGCGAGGCGAGGCGGCGTTTCACCTCGGCCACGCGGTAGCCGTTGACGAGGTCGTTGAAGGACTTGCCGAACCCCTGGTTGACGGCAAACGAAATCAGGCGCGGGGCCAAGCCGGTGTGAGCCGACACCTCGGCCAAGGTAAGCGTAGGGTTGAGGTACAGCCGTTCGACTTCAAAAGCGTGGCGCAGCCGTTCCAGCACGGCAGCATCTACTTCCGGTGCCGGGGCGCGCTCGGGTCCACCAGAGGTTGGCTCCGTAATTACGCGCTCCGTCTCGGTGGTTGCATTGGTCGGCGCTAGACTTGGTGCAATATTCTCTTCGTCGGCCGTTTCGGGTCCTGCTTCGGGCACGAAGCGCACGGCTTGCATATCGGCCTGGCGCAGGCCCACGATGCCAATGACGAAAACCACGCCGCCGAGCAGTTCCGAGGAATAATCGTAGCGGTAATACAGGTCGAAAAACTCGCGCAGCACCAGCTCCAGCAGCCATTGGGCACTCACCACGGCCAGCGCCAGCAGCAGAACGCGCAGCCAGCGCAGCCGCAGCCGCGAGGTTTCGGAAAAGTTGTCGTTGAGGTAGCGGCCGTAGCGGCGCAGCAGGCGCAGGCTCAGCAGCAGGTATACCATCATCGACACCCAGGTGCCCAAAAACTCTAGGCGGTAGGTAACGGGGCGGTGCACGTGCAGCCAAAACCAGCTGCGCACGGCGTAGGGCTCGAACCGCAGCCACCAGTAGAGGCCGGCTTGCACCAGCACCGGCCCGAAGTGCCACCAGTAACGCCCACGCCACCGAAAATCGTGGTTGACGAGGCTCTGCACGTAGAAATACAGCAGCGGCCCAAAAGCCAGCGAATAGTAAATGGGCGCGAAATACCACTCCGCGTTGCGGCCGTAGATGCCCGACACCCGAAAAAATGCATCGAGCAGCCACAGCGCAATGGCCAGCATCAGCAGGGCCAGAAAGCGGTTGGGCAGCCGGTTGACGGGTGCCGCCCACAGCAGCCCGGCCGCAAACACGGCCTGCGCAATGATGGCAAACAGCAAAACGGCAAGCGGCGTGAAGTCGACGGACATGGCAAAGGCCTGGGCTATGCGGCAGGTGGTAAATGTAGGCAGGCCACCTCGAGCAGGCCTCCGCGTAAGCTGATACATCCGCCTACTTGCTCAGGCGGCAACCAGTTCGGCCACCAGCACCCGCATCAGCTCGGCGGCCGGCAGGGCCCGGGCCAGCGGTGCTCCTTGCCCGGCCCACTGTACGGCAAAATCAGCGTTGCCGCGTTGTCGGGCAGCGGCCACCAAAGCCCGGGCGGCGCTGTAGGCGCGGGCGTAGGGTGCCACGGCGGGGCGGCCGGGCGCGTCCACATCGCGCACAAACCGGTTGACGAAACCCCGCGCCATGCGGCCCGACACCACTTCGGTAAGGGCGGTGGGCACAGGTGGCTTTTGTAGCAGCAAGGCCCGGTGCGCATCGCCGGCCATCGACTCGGGGCAGGCAATGAAGGCCGTACCCAGTTGCGCGGCCACGGCGCCGAGGCGCAGCACGGCGGCAATACCCGCGCCATCCATAATGCCACCGGCAGCTATTACCGGCACGGTTAGTTCGCGCACCAGCAACCGGGTGAGGACCAGTGTACCAAGGCCAGCGTCGCCGTGCTCCGGCTCAAACACGCCCCGGTGCCCGCCCGCCTCCACGCCCTGCGCCACCACGGCATCGATACCCGCCGCCTCGGCGAGCCGGGCTTCGGCCAGGGTGGTAGCGCCGGCCAGCAGCGTGGCGCCGGTGCTTCGCAGGGCGGCCAGCTTGTCGGCGGGTGGCAGGCCGAAATGGAAGCTGATGACCGGCGGCCGTGTGCGCAGCAGCAGCTCCAGCAGCTCGTCGTTGACCACGAAGCTGGGGTACATATCGGTCAGCTCGGCGGGCGGCTCGGCCCCCAACTCAGCGAAAAAAGGACGCAGGTGCTCCAGCCAACGCGCTTCGCGGGGTGGGTCGGGTACGGCGGGGCGGTGGCAGAACAGGTTCACGTTGAACGGCCGGTCGGTGGCGGCGCGCACGGCCGCAATCATCTGCGCCACCTCCGCCACCGACGACGCGCCGGTGGCAACGGAACCCAGTCCGCCCGCTTGGCTGACCGCTGCGGCCAGCGCCGGCGTCGACACGCCCGCCATGGGCGCCTGAATAATGGGGTGCTCCAGTTGGAGCTGCGGCGTGAGTTGGATCATGGCAGTACAGGTCGGGTTGGATGGGCTTGGCGGCAGGCTTGGGCCGGTTATTCTAAGGTACAAGTTGCCCGTGCTTGCTGCACCGGTGCCCGACAAAGCGTGGGCTGGCCGCCCGGCCGTAGCTGTAGTCCTGGCGCAAGCACAACCATACGCCCCGGTCTTTGCGTTAGTCAAACCCTACGGCAACGCCATCCTGGCCGCATCGGGGTGGTTATTGCCATTTTGCCGCCATGCCCTCCGAATCCATTAGCCCGTTCGACTGGCAGCGCCTGCTGTGGTCCGACAACATGCCGCCCGCGTTTTTGGGGGAAGTGGTGTTCCGTTGCGTCGTTACCTACCTGCTCATTTTGGGCACGCTGCGCATCACCGGCCGGCGGCAGGTAAAGCAGTTGTCGTTGTTTGAGTTGAGCATCATCCTGGCCCTGGGCTCGGCTGCCGGCGACGCCATGTTTTACCACGACGTGCCCATGCTGCACGTATTGGCCGTTTTTGTGGTCATCACGGCGCTGTATTGGCTCTTCAATCACCTCACCGAGCGGTTTCCCCGGTTCAGCGACTGGCTGGAAGGGAAACCCGTTTGCCTGGTGCAGGACGGGCAAATTCAGCTGGAGGCGCTGGAGAAGCAGAACCTCACTCACAAGGAGCTGTTTGGGGAGCTGCGCCAACTGCAGGTCGAGCATCTGGGTCAGGTGCGCAAACTGTTTTTCGAGGCTACCGGCGAAATCAGCGTGTTTTTCTACCCCGACGACGAGCCCGTGCGCCCCGGCCTGCCCATCTGGCCCGACCAACTCGATCAGGCTCAGGAGCTGCCCAAAGAGGCGGGCACCTACGCCTGCGACCAGTGCGGCTATACCACCGCGTTGCGCCAGGGCCAGGTACACGCCTGCCCGCGCTGCCGCAACGGCCGCTGGCTGCCCGTGTGCACCGCGCGGCGGGTGTCTTAAGCTCAACACGAACGGCGGTTCTTGCGTTAAAGGCAACTCAAGCCCTGCATTTCTACGCAGCGGGGCCATTGTCACCGAAATTCCTTTGTCATGAAGAAGTTCCTCATCATTGCGGCGGTGCTGGCGACGGGTGCCTACTCTGCCAACGCCCAAACCAGCACCACCACCACCACCAAGCAGACCACCACGACTCCGGCCACGCCCGCTACGCCGGCCGTACCGGCTACGCCAGCCACCCCGGCCCCGGCGTCCACTACCACCATCGAGTCGACTACCACCACGGTAGAGCCGAGCACCACCGTTACCACCGCCCCGGCCACGCGCACCGTGCCCACCGATGCCAAGGTGAAGGATAAGCGCAAAAAAGACAAGATCAAACCCCGCGACTAACCCCGCCAGTTGCTGCGCCGCAGTAGCTCAGCCCGGCCGCAAGCAGTTGCGGCCGGGCTTTTTCATTGAAAATCAGCGCCTCTGAAAATCAGCAGGAAAGCGTTTTCCCAATCGTTTGCAGCCAGCTGATCGGCCGCTGTCGGCAGTTTTCCAGTACTGCCTCTGTCGTTTTCCGCCCGATATTGCCCGCACTATGTCCACTGCTGCTCCGCCCCTGCCCTACCTCGTCATCGACTTCGACAGCACCTTCACGCAAGTGGAAGGCCTCGATGAGCTGGCCGACATTGCCCTGCGCGGCCACCCCGACCGGGCCCGCATCGTCGCCGAAATCAAGGCCCTGACCGACGGCGGCATGGACGGCTCGGTGTCGTTCAGCGAGTCGCTGCGGCGGCGGGTGGCGCTGCTGCCGGCCCGGCGCGAACACCTGACCGAGCTGGTGGCGCACCTGCACACCAAGGTCTCGGAGAGCATCCGGCGCAACGCCAGCTTCTTTCGGCAGCACGCCGACCGCGTGTACATCGTCAGCAGCGGGTTTCGGGAGTTCATCGAGCCGGTGGTGGCCGAGTTTGGCATTCCGGCCCGGCAAGTGCTGGCCAACACCTTCCGGTTTGACGACGCGGGCAACATCATCGGCTTCGACGAAACCAATCCGCTGAGCCGCGACGGCGGCAAAATTGAGCAGTTGCGCGAGTTGGGCCTGGAAGGCGCCGAGGTGTTCGTGCTCGGCGACGGGTACACCGACTACCAGATCCGCGAGGCCGGCCTAGCCGACCGCTTCTACGCCTTCACCGAAAACGTGACCCGCGAGGCCGTCGTCGACCGCGCCGACGAAGTGGCGCCCACCTTCGACGAGTTTCTCTACCAGAACAAGTTGCCGATGACCCTGAGCTACCCCAAAAACCGCATTCGGGTGCTGCTGCTCGAAAACCCCGACGCCCGCGCCGCCGAGCTGTTCAAAGCCGAGGGCTACCAGCTGGAAACCGTGCCCGGCGGCCTCGACGAAGACGAGCTGGTGCAGCGCATCGAGGGCGTGAGCATCCTCGGCATCCGCTCCAAAACCCAAGTGACGGCGCGGGTGCTGGAGGCCGCCAACCGCCTTATTGCCGTGGGCGCGTTCTGCATCGGTACCAACCAAATTGACTTGGTGGGCTGCATGAAAAAGGGCGTGGCGGTGTTCAATGCGCCGTTCAGCAACACCCGCTCGGTGGTGGAGCTGGCCCTGGCCGAAATCATCAGCCTGGCGCGGCGTCTGCCCGAAAAGTCGGAGAAGATGCACCGCGGCGAGTGGGACAAGTCGGCCCGCGGCGCGTTCGAGATTCGCGGCAAGAAGCTGGGCATCGTGGGCTACGGCAACATCGGCAGTCAGCTGTCGGTGGTGGCCGAGGCCGTGGGCATGCAGGTGCTCTACTTCGATATTGCCGAAAAGCTGCAGCTGGGCAACGCCCGCAAGGTGCGCACCCTCGATGAACTGCTGCAGGAAGCCGACATCGTGACCCTGCACGTGGACGGCCGCCCCGACAACCAGAACCTCATTGGGGCGCGCGAACTGGCCCTGATGAAGCCGGGGGCGCTGCTGCTCAACAACAGCCGCGGCCACATCGTGGACGTGCCGGCCCTAGCCGAGGCGCTGCGCTCGGGCCACCTCGGCGGCGCCGCCGTCGACGTGTTTCCCTACGAGCCCAAGAGCAACGACGAGGTGTTTGAAACGGAGCTACGCGGGCTGCCCAACGTGCTGCTCACGCCCCACATCGGCGGCAGCACGGCCGAGGCCCAGCGCAACATTGCCGAGTTTGTGCCCGAGCGCATCATCGGCTACATCAACGCGGGCAACACCCAGCAGAGCGTGAACCTGCCCAACATTCAGCTGCCTGCCCAGCAGCAGGCGCACCGCCTCATTCACATTCACCAGAACGTGCCGGGCGTGCTGGCCCGCATCAACAACGTGCTGGCGGCCCACCAGGTGAACATCCTGGGCCAGTACCTAAAAACCAACGAGCACATCGGCTACGTGATTACCGACGTGAACCGTGAGTACGACCAGGACGTGATTCAGGCCCTGCGCGAGGTTGAGCACACCATCAAGTTTCGGGTGCTGTACTAAGGGGTTCGTGGAAAGTTGAATAGGGCCCTCACGCTACGCTTGCCGAACCGGAGGCCGGCGTAGCCAAGCATCTCTACCGCTTCATAATCGCGGCGAAGGGGCATCGGCAAGCGCAGCTTCCTATTGTAGAAGGTCTTTTCATTTGTAGTGCAGACTACCTAAGCCATTGACACCACTTGCAATGCCTGTGGCTACTTGCCCGATTGGGCGAGCTGTGCCAGGCGGATAACCGCCACACCTCTTCGCTCTAGGCTGATAAGCTGAACGTTGTCAGCGCATTTAATACCTTCGGGAGCGTTTCTATTCCCGGCCCCGAGGCTGCTTGCTGCGAAGCTGTTTTGTTGCCGCGCCAGCAGCGCGTCATTCTCAACTCAGCCGCATGCAAAAACACCTCTACGCATTCTTTCTTTTCCTTTTTCCCGCGCTGGCGCAGGCCCAGGTTACGCCCAACGTCAGTTCGTGGGTTGTCAACACCACGGGCGCTACTGGCTACAATGGGATTCTGAGCAACGTGCAGCGGGTGCAGTATTCCGCGGGCAACGTGTACGTCACCTGCACGGGCATTCCGAGCTACACTATCGGGCCGTGGCCGAACAACCCCAACACGGCCACGAACCAGAACTTCGTGTTCAAAATCACGCGCACGCCCCAGCCAAACCCGGGCACGCCCACTGCTACCCCGCTGGGCCATACCGGGCTCTGGAGCAACGGCGTGAGCATTTTCAACGCCAAGGACGCCATGAGCTACAACAACCAAGGCGTATGGAACCAGAATGCCATTGTGGTGGAAGGGCCGAGTTTCGACAGCTGCCTGGGCCATCCGGCTGGCAACGGCGAGTACCACCACCACCTCAACCCGCGCTGCCTCTACAACGACCACGACAGCTCGCGCCACTCGCCCATCATCGGCTTCGCTTTCGACGGCTACCCCATTTACGGAGCCTACGGCTACGCCAACGCCAGCACACCGGGCGCCCTCAAAAGCATGCGCAGCTCGTACCGGGCGCGCAGCATTACCCAGCGCACCACCCTGCCCGACGGCACCGCGCTGCCCGCCAACCAATACGGCCCCGCCATTTCCACCGTCCGGCCGTTGGGTTACTACATCGAGGACTTCGAGTACGTGGCCGGCCGCGGCGACCTGGACAGCCACAACGGCCGCTGGTGCGTGACGCCGGAATACCCCGGCGGTACCTATGCTTACTTCGTCACCCTCAACCGGCTCTACGAAGGCGCGTATCCCTACACGCCCGGTCCCACGTACTACGGCCTCGTGCCGGCGGGTGCCACCGGACCCACGTCGGGCCACGCTACCGTTACCGAACCCGTGACGACCTACGTGGTGACGGCCGCATTTGAGGCTGCCGGCCAGCAGCTGCGCGTGTACCCCAACCCGGCCAGCACCACGCTCACCATTGCCCTCGAAGGCGGCTTGACCAATACCCTGCGTGCCTCTTTGTTCAACGCCCTCGGCCAGTCAGTTGGCACCGCCGCCGATGTTCATCCCTCCGTTCCGCACCAATTCGACTTGTCGCGTTTGGCGGCGGGCGTATATTTTCTGCGGGTAGCAGGCCCGGGCACTTCCATCACCGAAAAGATTATTGTGACACGCTAGACGGCCCCGGCTTTGGGCCCAAGGCCAGCGCAAAACGACAGCCTATGGACCAAACGCAACGGGCGGCTCCCAGCAGTGGGAGCCGCCCGTTGCGTTGGTGCGCGGTGGCGTTAGTTGCCGTTGCTGGTGGCAGGCACCCCCTGTGCCGACGACGACCGTAGCTGCAGCTGCTGGCGCGTGGTGGTAGCGCCCACGGTCAGGCGGAGGTTGTAGTCGCCGGCGGGCAGGCCGGTGAAATCGAGCGTTTGGTGGTGGTTGCCCGCGGGCCGCCGGCGGTAGTCCGACACCCGCACGGCGGCGCCGCGCTGGTCGTAGAGCACCCAGCCCATCGGAATTTCGGCGGGCAGGGTGTAGGCCAGCTGCACAATGCCGTTGCTGGGGTTCGGGTAAATGCTCATGTTGTTGGCGCCGATGCCCGGGCGTCCGGGCATGCCCACCGGCATTCGTTCCTCTTCGGCCTGCACGGCCTGCAAGGTCCACATTTGGTTTTCCTTGCCGCTGTAGCGCCACTGCTGCAGCCCGCCCTCAATCGAGTCTTTGGCCGTCAGGGCTTTGTTGCTGTGCTTGGCCAGCAGCTTGTAGTAGCCGTGCTCGGTGGGTTCGATGCGCCAGAGCTGGTTGTTACCGCTGTAGTAGGTCCACAGGTTGAGGTTGGCGCCGTTGGACGTGGAGCTGCCCAGCACCTCCAGCACCTTGTTGTTGCCCGGCACCAGGAGGCGGTAGTACCCGTTGCCAAGGCTTTCGATGCGCCATTGCGGGGCACTGCTGCGGCCGCCGTCGACGGCTACCGTGCCGGCTACGGCTTGCTGGTAGGCGCGGCTGTTGGGCCGCGACGGGTCAATGACTTCCAGCGGCTTGCGGGTGGTGCGCGAGGTCAGTACGTACACGCCGGGCGCTACAACGGCCGGGGCATTGGCCGTGGTTGCCTTAACGCTCTTGGCTTCGGCTTCCACCACTTTGGCACTGGCTTTATCGGCCTTTGTTTCGGCCTTTTCCACCTTGCTTTCGGCCTTTTCGATCTTGTTTTCCGCTTTGGTTTCGGCTTTGGCGACCTTGGTTTCGGCCTTGCTCACGCTGGCTGCTGCTTTGGCAACTTTGGGCTCCGGCTTTTCGGCCGGCGCTACCGGGGCAGGTGCAGCCGGGGCGGCCTGCACAGGCGCGGCAGCCGCGGGCGTAGTTGGTGCCGGGGTTGCGGCTACCGGCATCGACACGCCGGCCGGGTCGGGCGTGGTGGGCGAGCCGAGCGGGTACAGGTAGGCCGTGGGTATCAGCTGCGCGGCTTGGCCGGGGCCCACCCACATCAGCTGAATCTGCGCGTCGCCCTCGGCATCGGTGTACTCAATTTTGATGGTGGCCTTTTCGCCCGCCGCCAAGCCCACCGAGCTGGCCGCCCGAAAACTCCCCCGGCTGGCCTCCCAAGTATCCAGCACTTTTTTGCCGTTGATCCACAGCCGCACCTCGTCGCCCGATTGAGCAATGAAACGGTAACTGCCCGTGGAAGGCGCGGCCAACAGCCCTTCCCAGCGCACCGAAAAGTTGTCGTCGGGTAGCCCGGCCGCCGGGGCGCCTTTGCCCCAGTTGAAATCAATGGCCGCATCGACGCGGCGCAGGGCCGGGGCACCGGCCAGGGTGCCGTTGGTGTAGTAGCTAGCGGTGAGTCCCGACCCAGCGCCCTGCCACGGCACTATTGGGCGCGCTTTCGATGCTTCAGAAAATGCCGCCAAGGGCTTCGGGTGAAGCGCGGTACCGTGAGCGGCTCCTACCATTTGGGCGTTGCCAGCGCTTAAGCCGGCTACCAGCGAGCAGAGTATCAGTCGACGCACAGAATCTGAGTTTGAAGTCTCCCCGTTGGCAAAGCGCCAATCGGTGCCTTGAATCTACAGGTTATCGATCAGTTGTACCACCCCTCAAGGTGACAGATTCTCATAAACGTCTCATTTTCATATACCACCACTCAAAAACCCAAACAACCAGCCGGGTTTTTGTCCCATTCGCCGCGGCTCGCCGTTGGGCTACCAGGTGCCCGGCCCGGCGTTAGCCGTGTTTCCCAGATCCAAAACACTCGGCTATGCCCCAGCCTGCCCATAGCCCCAAAACAAACCGGCGGCCCTTGTGGGGCCGCCGGTTGGCATGGTGTAGTTCGTTGAGTCGGCTGCTTATGCTGCGTCGTCTTCGGCGTAGGCCGCGCCGCCGCTGCCGGCCACGATGTTTTTCTCCACGATTTCGCGGGCGAGGTTCAGGTAGCTGATCGAGCCTTTGCTTTCGGCGTCGTGCAGAATGACCGGAATGCCAAAGCTCGGCGACTCCGACAGCTTCACGTTGCGCGGAATGATGGTATCGAACACCAGTTGTTGGAAGTGGGTTTTCACTTCTTCCACCACTTGGTTGGAGAGGCGCAGGCGCACATCGTACATCGTCAGCAAGATGCCTTCGATGTCGAGGGCCGTGTTCAGGCGGCTCTGGATGATCTTGATGGTGTTGAGCAGTTTGCCCAGGCCTTCGAGGGCGAAGTATTCGCACTGCACCGGAATAATCACCGAGTTGGCCGCCGTGAGGGCGTTGACGGTAATCAAACCCAACGAGGGCGAGCAGTCGATGATGATGAAGTCATACTGGTCGGCAATGGGCGCCAGGGCCACCTTCATCTTCTCCTCCCGGTTCGGCAGGTTGATCATCTCCACCTCGGCCCCCACTAGGTCGATGTGCGAAGGCATCAGGTCGAGGTGGGGCAGGATGTTGGTTTGCAGGATGATGTCCTGGGCGTTGATGCCGTCGACCATGCACTCGTAGATGCTGTGCTGGATGTCCTTGGGGTCGAAGCCCACGCCGGAGGTGGCGTTGGCCTGCGGATCGGCATCCACCAGCAGGGTGCGGTATTCCAGCGCCGCCAACGAGGCCGCAAGGTTGATGGACGAGGTGGTTTTGCCCACGCCGCCTTTCTGGTTGGCTACCGCAATGATTTTACCCATGTGTGTTCAGTTGTCCGTGGCCAGTTGCCAGTTGCCAGGTTACAGTTTACGAAGGTAGGAAACTGGCAACTGGCAACTGAAAACCGGCAACTCAAAGATTAATCGTTTGCCCGATTTCCATCAAGACCAACTCAATGCCGGCCTGCTCAGCCTTGCGCAGCGCGGCCTCGCGGTCGATTTTGATGACGGGGAACGTGTCGAAGTGCATGCCGATGACTTTCTTAACGCCCACCCACTTGGCGGCCGTCAGGGCGTCGTCGATGCCCATGGTGTAGTTGTCGCCGATGGGCAGCAGGGCTACATCCAGTTTGTGCTGCTCGCCGAGGAGCTTCAGGTCGTAGGTCAGGGCCGTGTCGCCGGCGAAGTACAGGTTGCCTTCGGCCGTTTCGAGCACGAAGCCCGCCGCAATACCGCCGTAGGAGCCGTCGGGCATGGAGGAGCTGTGCAGCGCCGCCACCATCTTTACCGAGCCGAACGGGAGCTTCAGGCGCCCGCCGATGTTCATACCGTACTCGGCCTTCAGGCCTTGCTTGCCAAACCAGCCCATTACCTCGGCCACGCCCACCAGCTTGGCGCCGGTGCGCTGCCCGATTTCGGCAACGTCGGCCACATGGTCGCCGTGGCCGTGGGAGAGCAGAATGTAGTCGGCTTCGATGGCGTCCACGTTCACGTCCTTGGCCAAGGGGTTGGGCCGGATGAACGGGTCGAACAAGAGGCGCGAGCCGCCCACGTGCAATCCGAAGCAGGCGTGACCGTAGTAGGTGAGTTCCATGGAGCGAAGCTAGCAGTGAAGTACGGCCGCGGCGGCCCGCAGATTTCGCCGTACTTTGCTACAAATATACACCTCTTTCCCGTTCGCATGCCCCGCTTTTTGGCCTGTTTGGGGCCGTTTCGGGCTTCTGCAGCCCTGCTGCTGAGCCTAAGCTTTTTAGCCAGCTGCGGCACCACCGAGCAGCCCGCCGACGAGCGGCGCGTGTTCCGCTACAACCAGCCCGAGGCCCTCACCTCGCTCGACCCGGCCTTTGCCCGCAGCCAGGCCAACATCTGGGCCGTCACGCAGCTCTACAACGGCCTCGTGGAGCTTGACGACTCCCTACGCCCCGCCCCGGCCCTGGCCCGCCGCTACGACATCAGCCCCGACGGCCTGCGCTACACCTTCGTGCTGCGCCCCGGCGTGCGGTTTCACGATTCGGAGGTGTTCCCCAGTGGCAAGGGCCGCGCGGTGACGGCGCCGGACGTGGTGTATTCCTTCCAGCGGCTGCTCGACAAGCCCACGGCCAGCCCCGGCGGCTGGATTTTCCGCGGCAAGGTACTCGAAAACGCCGCCGGCGAGCCGTCCGACACGGCTTTCGTGGCCCCGAACGACTCGACGGTGCGGGTGTATTTGAAGGAGCCGTTCATCCCTTTTTTAGGCATTCTGACGATGCCCTACGCCTACGTGGTACCGCGCGAGGCCGTGGCGCGCTACGGCAAGGACTTTCGCGAGCATCCGGTAGGCACCGGGCCGTTTCAGTTTCGGCGCTGGGACGAGGGCTCGGCCATCGTGTACCACCGCAACCCGCACTACTGGCGCCGCGACGCCCAGGGCCAGCCCCTGCCCTACCTCGACGCGGTGTTGATTTCGTTTATTTCCGACCGCAAAACCGAGTTTCTGACGTTTCAGCAGGGCAAGCTCGATTTCCTCTCCGGCATCCGGGAAGGCTCCCGCGACCTGGTGATGAACCCCGATGGCTCGGTGCGCGAGGATTTTGCGGGCAAGTTTCGGCTGCAGAAGGTGCCCTACCTGAACACCGAATACCTCGGCTTTCAGCTTGACCCCGCTAACCTGCGCGGCGAAGCCAACCAGCCAGCCCTGCGCGACCGGCGCGTGCGGCAGGCGCTCAGCTACGCCATCAACCGGCCCGAATTACTGGCTTATTTCATCAACAACGTGGGGCGGCCGGGCACCTCGGGCTTCGTGCCGTCGTCGTTGCCGTCGTTTGACGAGAAAGCCGTGCCGGGCTACACGTACCAGCCGGCGAAGGCACGTGAGCTGCTGCGCGCGGCCGGCTACGGCCCGGGCGGCAAGCCGCTGCGCCTGCACCTGAGCACGGTGGTGGAGCGCAAGGAAATCTGTGAGTACCTGCAAAAGAAGTGGGCCGAATTGGGCATCGACGTGGCCATCGACATCAACCAGGCCGCCGCGCACCAGGAGCTGGTCGACAACGGCCGGGCGGCGTTCTTCACCAAGAGCTGGCTAGGCGACTACCCCGACGCCGAAAACTACCTGGCGCTGTTCTACAGCCCCAATTTCAGCCCGGCCGGCCCCAACAAAACCCACTTCAAAAGCCCAGCCTACGACAAGCTCTACGAGCAGGCCAAGCTGGAGCGCAACGACCAGCGCCGCTGGCAGCTCTACCAAGCCATGGACCGGCTGGTGGTGGCGGAAGCCCCCGTTTTGTCGCTCTACTACGACGAGGTGGTGCGCCTCACGCAAAACAACGTGCACGGCCTCACGCCCAACCCCATGAACCAGCTGGTGCTGGAGCGCGTGCGCAAGGACTAAGGCCGCCGAGTGCGGGTAAACGGCAAGCGGGCCGGAAGCAGCTGCTTCCGGCCCGCTTGCCGTTGGTTGGTGTTGTGCAGCTTATTGTTTCGGGCCGCCGCTCACCTTCCCTACTTCGAAGTCGATGAAGTTGAGCAGGGCCATTACCTCGTCGGGGGCGCCTTGCTCCACCTGCACGGTCTTGCGGTTGATGGTCAGGTAAGTAGAGGGCATGTCGGTAGCGCCGCTCAGGTACTGGTCTTGCAGCTTGCTGAAACCTACCTCCTGGGCCTGACGGAGCATTTCGGTTACCGTGGCAGCCGGGAGCTTCAACTCGTAGGTGCCTTCTTTCGCCACGTTGCGGTATCCCACGTAATGCACCCGGCCGCTGGCCCAAATGCTGGCCTCGTAGTGCGGGCAAGGGCCGAAACAGGGCGTTTTACGGAACACAATGACCGGTGCTTCTTCGCTGGCTTCGCCGCGGCCGGGGCTGCTGGTTTCCATGCTGGCCATCGGGCCTTCCTCCACGGCTTTCACCGTGCCGCCGCTGCCCATGGGCTGATCGGCGGGGTTGGTGGCCGGGGTCAGGCGCGTCCGGATGTTTTTCCGAATGGGCGGCTCGGGCTTGTGGCCCCCGGTTTCGTAAACGGGCGACTGTTCCCCTTCGGGTTGCTGCGTCACGCCTTCGGGCCGTGCCGGGGGCTCTGGCTTATGTCCGCCGGTTTGGTATACCGGTTCCCTTTCCAGTTTGGGGCCGCCGGCCGGGCTGGTGCCCGCAGTCGTTTCGGGCTGGTGCCCGATGCTGTGGGACGCCCCTACCGCCGGGGGCTCGGGCTTGTGCCCGCCCGTTTGGTACACCGGCTCTTTCTCCAGCTTGGTGCCGCCGGTGGTGCTGTTGCCGCTCGGCGGCTCGGGCTTGTGGCCGCCGGTCTGGTATACCGGCTCTTTTTCCACCTTGGTGCCACCGGTTGCGGTACCGCCAGCGGGCGGCTCTGGTTTATGGCCACCGGTTTGGTACACGGGCGGGCGCTCTACTTTGCTGCCGCCCGAGTTGCCCGTTGGCGGCTCGGGCTTGTGGCCGCCGGTTTCGTAAACGGGCGGGCGCCCACCGCCGGTGGGTGTTTGGGGGCGCACCGGCGGGCGAGTGGCAGGCGGGGTGGTACGCACAGGGCCGGGCTGCGTCGAGCCGCTGCTGGCGCCGTTTCCGGGGTACGAGCCGTACACCGGTCCGGGCGTGTTACCACCACCGCTGTATACTACGTCGCCGCCGTAGGGGCGCGGGCCGCGCTGCTTGTCGGTCACGTAATAATTGACGGTGCAGGCCGGCAGCAGGGCGGCGCTCAGCAGCAAAGCGGTCAGGTAAGCGGGTATGGGTAGACGCATGGCTGTAAGGAGAAAGGGGTCTGGTTCGGCAATTTCCAAAAAGCGGACCAATACCGCGGAAGTAAAATATTCGGCAACAAAAAAGCCTCCCGGCGCGTGCACCGGAAGGCTTTAAATGCTTGACAGCGAAGTTGAAAATTATTTTTTCTTCGGCTGCGGCTGCTTCTTGGCTTCTACTTCGCGCTCCTGCGCGGCCTTCATGGCTTCGGCCAGGCGGGCCTGGAAGCCGGCGGGCTTTTTGTCTTTGTTTTTCTCTTTGTTGGCCTGCAACTGGGCGTGCAGCTTGTCTTCGTCCACGAAGCGGCGGGTAATGGCCTGCTGGGCGAACGTCACGATGTTTGACACGAAGTAGTACCAGGTCAGACCGGCCGGGTAATCGTTCAGCACGAAGAAGAAGATGAGCGGCATGAGGTAGCTGTACACCTTCATGGGGCCCTGCATGGCCGAGGGGTTCAGCTGGTTGCTCTGCCAGGTCATGAGCAGCGTAGAAGCCGTCATCAGCAGCGTAAACAAGCTGATGTGGCTGCCCAGGTACGGCAACTCAAACGGCAGCCGAATGGGGGCGTCGTAGGTGCTCAGGTCTTTGGCCCAGAGGAACGACTCGCCGCGCAGCTCAATGGCATTCGGGAAGAACTGGAACAAGGCCAGCAGCACCGGAATGGTAGCCAGCATCGGAATGCAGCCGCTCAGGGGGCTGGAGCCGGTGCTTTGGTAGAGCTTCATGGTTTCGCTCTGCACCTTCATCTGGTCGTCGCCGTACTTTTCCTTGATGGCGTCGACCTCGGGCTTGAGCACCCGCATTTTGGCCTGCGAGAGGTACGACTTGTACACCAGCGGCCAGAACAGCAGCTTGATGAGCACCACCAGAATGACGATGATCAGGCCGTAGGAGCTGATGAACTGCTCCAGGAACGAGAAGACCGGAATGACCAGAAAGCGGTTGACGTAGCGGAACACGCCCCAGCCCAGGTACACGTTGCGCTCGAAGTTGGGCGCTACGGCTTTTAGGGTGGAGAACTTGTTCGGGCCGAAGTAGTACTGCATCTGCGCACCGGCGGCCGACTGCGCTTCGGCGCCGGCAATCTGCACCGTGCTTTGCAGCGTCTTGATGAAGGTGCTGTCGGGCAGCGACACGTTGGAGTTGAACTTGCCCGTGGGGAATTCCTTGCCGGCAATCAAACCAGCCGTGAAGAAGTCGTGCTTGTGGCCTACCCATTTCACGGGACCGGGCGCGGTTTGCTCCTCGGGCTTTTCGCTGGCTTCGGCAATCGAGCCCAGGTCGTCCTCGGCCAGGTAGTAGTTGATGGTCGAGTGGTTGCGGTTCTGTTTGAGGCTCTGCTCGGTGTGGCGCACGCGGTCGAGCCAGGTCAGCGTCAGCGGCTCGGCGCTTACCACGCCGCTCAGGCCTGCCAGCTTCAGGTTGTAGTCAATCTGGTAGCTGTTGTCGAGCAGGGTGTAGGTCTGCAGCACCTGCTGACCGGGCGCCAGCTCGGCCGTGAACGTCACGCGCTGGCCTTTCTTCTCTCCCTCAGCCACCGGCTGCGCGCCCGACGAGCGGAAGAACAGGCTGGAGAGCTTCACCTTGCGGCCGTCCTGCAGGGGCAGCTGCACGTCGATGTTGCCGCTTTGCTTGTCGAGCAGGTAGAAGGGCTGACCGAAGAAGGTTTTCTCTTTGTTGAGCATTACCACCTCGGGACGGCCGCCCTGGGTCGAGAGGGTTACCGTCAGCTTGTCGTTGCGCAGCTCCACGGTTTCGGCAGTGCCTTGGCCGGCGGCGGCAAACGCACCGAGCGTGCGGGCCCGGGCCGCCGAGTCGAGCGGCGCGGGCGCGGCGGGCGTGGCGGCTTGGGCGGCCGTGGTGGTGGTAGGCTTGGCGGCTTGCTCTTCGGCCGGCTTGGGCTTGAAGAAAAACAGGTAGGCCAGCAACAGCGCCGAAATGAGCATGAGGCCAGTGGCCTGATTCTTATCCATGAATGGACGGGGTATTGAGTAAAAGGCAGTTAGAACCGGTTAGCGGCCCAGCGCTGCCAAAACGAGGCGCAAAAGTACATGACAATCAGCCAACTGCCCACAACCGATTTGCTATCGACTGAGGTTCCACGGGTTACAACAACCGGGCGCATCGGTAGGCGGCTGCCAAATTGGCCGGGGGCAGCGCAGCTTCAGCCCAATCAGCCTTGTCCTTAAGGCCGTCATGCTGAGCTTGCCGAAGCATCTCTACCGCTTCGTTGAGTCGTTCGGTAGAGATGCTTCGACAAGCTCAGCATGACGTTCTGGTACGGCTTCGGGTCAGCCGATTTATCCCTACACGGCCACCAGCTGCTTGTGGTGCTGAATGGCGGCACGCACGAAGCGCACGAACAGCGGATGCGGGTTTTGCACGGTGCTTTTCAGCTCGGGGTGAAACTGCCCGGCCACAAACCACGGATGGTCGCGCAGCTCAATCATTTCCACCAGGCCGGTGTCGGGGTTGGTGCCCGAGGCCACCATGCCGGCTTCTTCGAATTGCCGCAGGAACTCGTTGTTGAACTCGTAGCGGTGGCGGTGGCGCTCCTCGATGTGGTTACGGCCGTAGGCTTTGGCAGCCTTCGAGCCTTTGCGCAGCTCGCAGGCGTAGGAGCCCAGGCGCATGGTGCCGCCTTTCTGGGTAATGAGCTTCTGCTCGGCCATCAGCCCGATAACCGGGTGGGGCGTTTGCGGGTCCATTTCGGTGGAGTTGGCGCCTTCCAGCTGGAGCACGTTGCGGGCAAACTCAACCACGGCGCACTGCATGCCCAGGCAGATGCCGAAAAACGGAATGCCCTCTTCGCGCACGTACCGAATGGCGGCCAGCTTGCCCTCGAAGCCCCGCTCGCCGAAGCCCGGCGCCACCAGCACGCCGTCGACGCCGTGCAGCAGCTGGGCCACGTTGTCGGGCGTGATGTGCTCCGACTGAATCATGCGCACCGACACGCGGCACTCGTTTTGGGCGCCCGCGTGCACAAAGGCTTCCAGAATGGACTTGTAAGCGTCGGGCAGCTCCACGTACTTGCCCACCAGGGCCACGGTCACTTCCTCGGTGGGGTTTTTCAGCTTGCCCAGGAAGTCTTTCCAGATTTCCAGGTCGGGCTCGGGCGCGCCGCCGGTGAGCTTCAGCTTCTTGATGACGCGCTCGTCGAGCTTTTCCTTGCGCATGAGCAGCGGCACCGAGTAAATGCTGTCGGCGTCGAGCGACTCGATAACGGAGTTGATCTGCACGTTGCAGAACAGCGCAATTTTCTTGCGCATCTCCGGGGGAATGGGGTGCTCGGAGCGGCAGACGAGGATGTCGGGCTGCAGGCCGGCCTCGCGCAGGTCGCGCACCGAGTGCTGGGTGGGCTTGGTTTTCAGCTCGCCGGCCGCTTTCAGGTAGGGCAGCAATGTGAGGTGAATCACGAGCGAGTCGTGCGGGGGCAGCTCCCAGCGCAGCTGGCGCACGGCCTCCACGAAGGGCAGGCTCTCGATGTCGCCGATGCAGCCGCCGATTTCGGTGATGACCACGTCGAACTCGCCGTGCTGGCCCAGCAGCAGCATCCGGCGCTTGATTTCGTCGGTGATGTGGGGCACCACCTGCACGGTTTTGCCGAGGTAGGCACCCTCGCGCTCCTGCCGAATCACGGTGTCGTAGATGCGGCCGGTGGTCACGTTGTTGGCCTGCGAGGTGGGCGTGTTTAAGAACCGCTCATAATGGCCCAGGTCGAGGTCCGTCTCCGCGCCATCATCCGTGACAAAACACTCGCCGTGCTCGTAGGGGTTGAGCGTGCCGGGGTCGATGTTGATGTAGGGGTCGAACTTCTGGATGGTGACCCGGAAGCCGCGGGCTTGCAAGAGCTTGGCCAACGAGGCCGAGATGATGCCCTTGCCCAGGGAGGAGGTAACTCCGCCGGTGACAAAAATGAACTTGGCCGTTGCAGCCGGGGGGGTGGGGGTTCGGTCTGGCATAACGGGAAACAAAGGTAGGGAAAGAGTTGGGGCTTCCCGGTCTTTGTTGCCCGTTCTGCGCGGGGCAGGCGGCTAGCTGTTGCTGCGGCTCGGCCTATACCCGCAACTGGTGCCAATAGCGGCAATAGCACCACCGGTAGCTATATTGCCGAAGGTTTCTTGCGGGCTAAACCGATATAACCGAAACTCAAAAGCTGTTGCCAGTTTCGGCAATAGGAATGTTGTGTGCTATACTTTGATACAGCGTTTAACATTAAAGTAGGACACATCAAAAAGACCTTTAATTTTAGCAAAAACAATTAATATTTATGAGGGTCTATTTGTGGGGTTTTTTGACAATTGTTTTGACTTCCTGCATATATATGAGGAAGCCTGCTGAAATCATTTCTTCCCCTTCTGGAGAATATAGTTTAAAGATTGATTTAAACAAAGACAAAACGGCCAGAACTAAGTATGACTGCATTTTACTGACTTTATATGACAAGGAAGGTAAAGAAATAACAAAGCTGCAAACAGGAGCATCAAATAACATGAAATGGGCCGTAGGCTGGTATTCCAATAAAGACACAATAATTGTGAACAGTAAAGACATAGGCACTCACGCTTATCATCTAACGGACAAAAAGCAACTTGACACACTTACTATAACACAGGACATAAATTCGATAGCTGAAAATCTTCTTAATAAGAAGTATGCCGGTCGTTGAGGCTGACAGATAAGTACAGCACACAACAGTGTGTTTATAAAATTGTGGCGGGACGTTAAGCATTTGACTTTAAATCACTATTTTGCTTTTGTGGTTAATTGAACCTGACGTTTTTCAATTGCCACAACTTCATAAACACTGAAACGTTGCCCAAGTAATTATTTTAATTCGTGACATAACCTCTCCCCATGAACCCCAAAACCGACTTCTATTTCCGCAAAAACGAGCAATGGCAAGCCGAACTAGCCCAGCTGCGCCGGATTGTGCTCGACTGCGGGCTGGAGGAAGAATTGAAATGGGGCGTGCCGTGCTACTCGTTTCGGCAGCGCAACGTGCTGCTGCTGCACGTCTTTAAGAACTACTGCGCCCTGCTGTTCATGAAAGGCGCACTGTTGCAGGACGCCGACGGCCTGCTGGTGCAGCAAACCCGCAACGTGCAGGCCACGCGGCAGGTGCGGTTTACCGCGGCCGCCGACATTGTGGCGCTGGAGCCCACCCTGAAAGCAACCATCTACGAGGCCATTGCGGTGGAAGAAGCCGGCCTGCAAGTGCCCTACAAACCCACCGCCGAATTTGCCATGCCAGCGGAGCTACAGCAGCAGCTGACCGCCAACCCGGCGCTGCAAGCCGCTTTTGACGCCCTCACGCCGGGGCGGCAGCGCGGGTACCTGCTGCACATCGGCGAGGCCAAGCAGGCCAAGACCCGGGCGGCGCGGGTAGAAAAGTGCACGCCGCTCATATTGGCGGGCAAAGGCTTGCAGGACGACTACTTTACTTCCCGCCGCCGGTAACCCCCTGCCAAGGCATTCGGTTGCTTTTCGGCCCGCTCGTTTCCGCTCGCGCCGAGGCTATTGCCCACCAGACTACTTCCACCACAACACGGCGACGCGCATGCACCGGTTTGAAGCGCCCATTGACCTGATTGGCATCAACCCCTTCGTGTGGGTGCCCGACGACATCCTGCTCGACCTCTTCGCGCAGGCCGGCACCAGCAAAGGCCCCATTCCCATTTGCGGCACGGTGAACGGCAAGGCGTACACCCAAACGCTGGTGCGGTACCAGGGACACTGGCGGCTGTACATCAACACCGCGATGCTCAACCATTCGCCCCAGCGAATTGGCGAAACCATCGACCTCACCATTGCCTTCGACCCGGCCGACCGAACGATTGCGCCCCACCCTCGGCTGGTGCAGGCCCTGGCCGACTGCCCCGACGCCAAGCGGGTGTTTGACGGGCTGGCCGCCTCCCGGCAGAAGGAAATCGTTCGGTACATTGCTTCGTTGAAAACGGAAGAAAGCATTGCGCGGAACGTCGCTCGGGCTATCGACTTTTTGTTGGGCAAGGGCCGCTTCGTGGGGCGCGACAAGGCCTGACGGCAACTCGCAACTGGGTCTTTGCTGGGCGCGTTGCCCTACACCAAACGCGTGCCGCTGTAGGGTATTTTTCTTCTTCAGCGCAAACACCCTACACCAGTTGTAGGGTATTTTTGTTGGCGAACAGCAATACCCTACACTATGCCCCGCCCTGCTTCCCCTTCCGATACTGCAATAGCTGCTGTACGAACACACTTTGGCCTTAGCCAACAGGAAATGGCCGCGTGGCTGGGTGTCGGTGAAGCCCAGGCCGGCCACCTCGAAACGGGCCGGCGCGGCCTCTCCCCCGCCGCCGCCGAAGCCCTGGCCCCGCTGGTGCGGCAGCTGCCGCCGCCCGATGCGCCCTCGGCGCTGGCCGCTGCCCCTCCCCCGCTGGCGCTGGGCCGGCCCGAAGCCGCTCCGCTCGAAGCGCGCCTCGACTACTGCCAGCACCACGCCCGGCGGCTGCGGCGGCAGTTGAAGCCCCTCGAAGCCCAGGCCGCCGTAGCCGCCCGCTGGGCCGAGGCTTTGCCCGCCATCCGCGCCGCCTTGCCCGCTGCCCCCGCCGCCGAGCCCGACGCCACCGCCGATTGGGCCGGCTGGCACAACTGGTTTCGGCACCGCTGGCTGGACAAGCGCCCCACGGCTCTGCCCTCGCATCAGAGCGCCCGCTACCACCTGCTGCGCCTGCAGACCGAAGCCCTCGAAACCGAAGCCGCCGCACTGCAAGCCCTGCTGCCCACTAATGCCTGACGGGATTTCGCTAGGCACTACTTTCTTTTGCAAAGTGCAAGCTTACATCATCGATTGATCGACCATATATTTAAAATATATCCACTGAACTTGCCATAATTCCAATCATTGTTACATTTAAGCAGTACCATTTTCCACCATTTATTCTCGTCTGACCGTCATGGCCTACGATGTGAACACCCTTAAAACCCGGCCCCAGTGCCTGGAAGCTAAAGACAAGTTGGAAGCCGAGCTGGACGGCTACCAAAACCGCAATCAGAACCTGGATTTCCAGGACCGGCGCGACGGCCGTACCGACGCCTCCACCGCGCAGCGGCTAGCCAAGGCCACGAGTCAGGTGACCTACCTGACGGAGCAGCTGGCCAACACCGGCCTGTCGGAGAAGGACCGTTTGCGCTTCGAGGACCAGCTAGATACGGCCACGTACCAGCAAAAGCGGCTGAGCCGACGCGCCACCAACGCTGGCGGCGCGGAGGATTTTCTGGCCGAGGTCGACGCCGACCAGGTGGACGCCCAGGTAACGCTGCTGAGCGGGGCCATAGCCGCCGTGCAGGCCCGCCACGACGCGCTGCCGGCGTAGAGCCCGGTACGAGTTCCACGAAAGCCCCCGGCCAAGGGGCCGGGGGCTTTTTTGTTGCCGGCTGCGGCGCCCAACTCGCGGCCGCTGCCGTAGCTTAGACGCCCCATGCGTCGCTCGATTCTCCTGCTTGCCGGTTTGGCCCTGTCGGTTTCCCTCGCCACAGCCCAAACCACGCCGCCCACCATTCCGCCGCCCCTGCCCGCCGCGCCTGCCGACTGGCTGCTGCGCGAGCTGGAAGCCTCGCCCGTGCTGCGCCAGCACCACGCCGGCCTGCAGCTCACGGCCGTAGCCACCGGCCAAAGCCTGCTGAGCTGGCACGCCGAGCAGTATTTCACCCCGGCCAGCACCCAGAAGCTGCTCACGCTCTACGCTGCGCTGCGCATCCTGCCCGACTCGGTGCCCAGCCTGCGCTACCTCGTGCGCGGCGACACGCTCCTGTTTCGCGGCACCGGCGACCCTACCCTGCTGCACGGCGACGTGCCCTCGGCGCGGGCCTACCAGTTTCTGCGGCAGTGGCCCGGTCCGCTCGTGCTGTGCCCCACGCCCTACGCCGAGCCCGCCTACGGCCCCGGCTGGACCTGGGACGACTACCCCTACTATTTCCAGCCCGAGCGCGGCGCGTTTCCCATCTACGGCCACACGGTGCGCTTCTACGCCCGCCAGCCCGGCCGCGCCCCGTTGGTGCTGCCCCGCGTGTTTCGGCCCTGGGTAACGCCCGCCCCGCCCGGTGCCACCAGCCCCGACCACATCCGGCGCGACCTGGAAGCCAACCGCTTCCAGTGGTTTGCCTCACCAAAGGCCTGGGTCGATGAAACGCCCTTCCGCACCAGCCCCGAGTTGCTGCTCACGCTGCTGCGCGACACCCTGCACCGCCCCGACGTGCAGCCCGGCCGCTGGCGCCTGCGCCCCGGAGAGCAGGCCCGCGTGCTGCACGGCCTGCCCGTCGATTCGCTCTACCGCCGCACCATCCGCGTGAGCGACAATTTTCTGGCCGAGCAAACCCTGCTGCTCTGCTCGGCCCAGCTCGGCCACGATACCCTCAGCGCCGGCCGCGTCATCCGGTACGTGCGCCGGCAGGGCTGGCTGCGCGACCTGCCCGACTCCACCGCCTGGGTCGACGGCTCGGGCCTCTCGCGCCTCAACCTGACCACCCCGCGCAACCAGGTGGCCCTGCTGCTGAAGCTGCACCAGCTGGTGCCCGAGCCGCGGCTGCTGAGCTTGCTGGCGGCCGGCGGCGGGCAAGGCACCCTGCGCCGCGTGTACCGCCCCACCGACCGGAAAGCGTGGCTGTGGGGCAAAACCGGCACGCTCAGCAACAACCACACGCTCTGCGGCTACCTGCGCACCACCTCGGGGCAGCTGCTGGCCTTTAGCTTCATGAACAACAACCACTTGGCCGAAACCACCGTGGTGCGCCGCGAGATGGAGCGGCTGCTGACGCTGGTGCACGAGCGGCTCTAGACGGGCCTTGGGCGGCAACGGCCCAGCACCCAGCCGGTGCCTCACCCAAAGCCCAGGCGAGGCGCAGCAGAAAATGTTCCACGAATAGTTAGTTAACATTCAGCCACTTAAATACCAGCCGGTCTAATGTTCCACAAAAACTATAGGTTCTTTCCCGGTGCTTTCTGCTATTTTTGATTTCCCATCGGCCGCTATTTGGCCGGCAGGTTCTTGAGCGAGTATGTCAGAGAAGCACGAAGAGAAAACCGCCCCGACGCCGTTGCCGAAGCGCCGCGTAGGCGGCCTGGGCCGCGGGTTGAACGCCCTGATCGAAGGCAGCTACGAGAAAAAGGGCGAACGGCTGGTGCCGCACCCCGCCAACTCGGTGGGGCTGATTCCGGTGGAGCAAATCGAAGCCAACCCCTACCAGCCCCGCACGCACTTCGACCAGGACGCCCTCCAGGAACTGGCCGAAAGCATCCGCATTCAGGGCATCATTCAGCCCGTAACGGTGCGCCAGACCGGTCCCGCCGCCTACCAGCTCATTTCGGGCGAACGGCGTTTGCAGGCTTCCAAATTGGCGGGCCTGGAGACCATTCCGGCCTACATCCGCAAGGCCGACGACCAGCAAATGCTGGAAATGGCGCTGATTGAGAACATTCAGCGCGAAAACCTCAACGCCATCGAAATTGCCCTCAGCTACCAACGCTTGGTGAGCGAGTGCAACCTGAAGCAGGAAGAGCTGGGCGACCGGGTGGGCAAAAACCGCTCGACGGTAACCAACTACCTGCGCCTGCTCAAGCTGCCGCCCGCCATCCAGATTGGCCTGCGCGACACGCTCATTTCGATGGGCCACGCCCGCGCCCTGCTGAGCGTGGAAGACGGCCAGCAGCAGCTGAACCTGTTTGAGCGCATTGTGGCCGAAGATATGTCGGTGCGGCGCGTGGAGCAGCTGGTGCGCCAGGGCCTCTCGCCCGCGCCCAAAGCCACGCCCGGCGTGCAGCCGCAGGGCGAGCAGCCCGTAGTGCCGCCGGCCGAAATCAAACGGGCCGAACGGCACTTGTCCGACCGCTTCGGTTCGCGCGTACAAGTAAAACCCACGGCGCAGGGGCGCGGCGAAATTCGCATTGCCTTCGACTCGGCCGAAGACATGCACCGCATCCTGAACATACTGCAACCGGCGTAGCCTGCGTTGGGCCAGTTATGAGCAATTCGCGTTTCCATGGCCTCCCGGTGGCCCCACTGCTGCTGGCGGTGGGGCTGCTGCTTTTCCCGGCGGCCCGCTTGCAGGCCCAAACCGTCACGGCCGGGCCCGACTCCGCTCGGGTGGCTACGTCCAGCAAAGCCGTGGCCGATTCGCTGCGGCGTACCGAGCGGCTCTTCGGCCTGCGCATGACGCGCCCCACCAAGGCGGCGGTGCTGGCCATGGTGCTGCCCGGCGCCGGGCAGGTGTACAACCACAAGTACTGGAAACTGCCGCTGGTGTACGGCGCCCTGGGCCTGACGGTGTACGGCGAGGTGTTTTACTACGGCCGCTACCTGGAGTTCAAGAAGGGCTACGAGATACGCCAACGGCGCGTGCTGCTGAAAGACCCCACGTTGCTCGATACCGGGCCGAACTCGGGCCAGTACACCAACACCACCGAGGGCGACGCCACCCAGCAGCGCGTGTTCTACGCCTACCGCAACCGCCGCGACGTGTTTTTTGCCTACATCGGCCTGGCCTATGGGCTGCAGATAGTGGATGCGCTGGTAGATGGCCACCTGCACGATTTCGACATCAGCGAAGACCTGAGCCTGAACTGCCGGCCCCACCTGATGCTGCCCGGTGTGGGCCTGCCGCCCACGGCCGGCATGGCCCTTACCTTTACGCTGCACCCGCCCAAGCCGGCGGGGGCACGCCGCTAATTCCCCGACGTTTCTTCCCTTATGAAGCTTTTACTGATTGGCTACGGCAAAATGGGCCGTACCATCGAGGCGCAGGCCCTGAGCCGCGGCCACCAGATTGCCGGCATCATCGACCCCTCGCACCCCGACGTGAAGCTGGCCGATTTCGGTTCGCACAACGCCGACGTGGCCATTGAGTTTACCCACCCCGACGCGGCTTTTGCCAACGTAACGGCCTGCCTGCGCCAAGGCCTGCCGGTGGTGTGCGGCTCCACGGGCTGGCTGCACCGCTTCCCCGAGGCCAAGGCCTTGGCGCAGGAAACGGGCGGCTCGTTGTTCTACGCTTCCAACTACAGCGTGGGCGTGAACCTGTTTTTCCACTTCAACGAGTACGTGGCGGCCAAAATGCACCAGTTCGGCGGCTACGACGTGCAGGTGCGCGAAATTCACCACGTGCACAAGGTCGACCAGCCCAGCGGCACGGCCCTGACGGTGGCCGAAGGCATTTTGCGCCACTACCCCGAGAAGAAAACCTGGCGCAACGATGCCGCCGAGTCGCCGCAGGAGCTGGCTATTCTGTCGGAGCGCTCGGGCGAGGTCGTGGGCACGCACATCGTCACGTATTCGTCCAGCGCCGACGTGCTGGAGCTGAAACACGAGGCCTTGTCGCGCGAGGGGTTTGCGCACGGCGCGGTGCTGGCGGCCGAATGGCTGCCCGCGCACCAAGGCGTGTTTGGCATGAAAGACCTGCTCGGGCTGTAGCTCCGCCGCGGTTGGCGGTTGGCGAGTACCAGCCCTTTGGGGGGCCGCACACGCTTTCGGGCCGGTCGTCGTTTAGGCGTCGAAGCCGAGCTGCCCAAGGCTGAATGTTGACTCTGGCTACCGAAAAAAACCGGATATTCAGCCGCCTAATTATTCTCTCCCGACATTTTTGCGGACGTGCTTGTCGTCCTTTTGTTTGCACATGGCAGTTACCTTCTGGAAGAAAAAAGAAGCCGAGCAACCGGCCAAGCCCAAGAGTTTCTGGCGCGAGTGGGGCGACGCTATCCTGTTTGCGGTGGTGGCGGCCACGCTCATTCGCTGGGCCACCTTCGAGGCCTACACCATTCCCACGCCTTCCATGGAGCACTCTTTGCTGGTGGGCGACTACCTGTTTGTGAGCAAGCTGCACTACGGCCCGCGCACGCCCCAAACGCCCCTGCAGGTGCCCCTGACGCACCAAACCCTGTGGGGCACCACGCTGCCCAGCTACTCCGACGCCATTCAGCTGCCCTCCTACCGCCTGCCGGGCTTTTCGGAGGTGAAACGCAACGACGTGGTGGTGTTCAACGTGCCTTTTGAGGACCAGCACCCCGCCGATTTGCGCACCAACTACATCAAGCGCTGCGTGGCCGTGGCCGGCGACGTGGTGGAAGTGCGCAACCAGCAGGTGTACGTGAACCAGCAGGTGAACCCCACCCCGCCCGAGTCGCAGACGCGCTACTACCTGCAGGTGAGCGAACCGGTGCGCCCCAAGATTTTTCAGGAGCGCGGCGTGGTCGACTACAACTCACCCGACGGCACACCCATGCTGGGTGCCCTGCCCGACGGCACGGCCGCCTACATGGCCGACATGACCGCCACCACGGCTGCGTTCTTCAAGCAGCAGCCCTACGTGAAGGGCATCATCAAGGAAGATTCCGAGGTCGGCAAAGCCGAGCTGGACGTGTTTCCCAACAACCCCGACTACCCGCACAGCACGCCTTCGCAGGTGGTAGCCTGGAACCGCGACAACTACGGCCCGCTGCAGCTGCCCAAGAAGGGCCAGACCGTGCAGCTGACGGCCCAGAACGTGCCCATCTACCAGAAAATCATTCAGCGCTACGAGCACAACGAAGGTATTACGGTAGCCAATGGCCAGATTCTGCAGAATGGCAAGCCCCTGACGAGCTACACCTTCAAGCAGAACTACTACTTCATGATGGGCGACAACCGCCACGACTCCCTCGACTCGCGTTACTGGGGCTTCGTGCCCGAAGACCACATTGTGGGCAAGGCCGTGCTCATCTGGATGTCGGTGGACCCGCACGCTTCGTTCCTGAGCAAGATTCGCTGGAGCCGCCTGTTCCACACCATCGACTAGGCTGCCCGACCAGGCCCAAGCCCAACGGCCCGCTGGATATGCGTCCAGCGGGCCGTTGCTGTTAGCAGCGCCAGCCGCCTACCACTGAATTGGCTGTTGCCCGTGCTTTTCGAGGTACGCGTTGGTTTGGCTGAACGGCCGTGAGCCGAAGAAACCTTTGTCAGCGGCGTAGGGCGAAGGGTGCGCGGCTTTCAGGATGAGGTGCTTCCGGCTGTCGATGAGTTCGGCCTTTTTCTGGGCGTAGGCGCCCCAGAGGATAAACACCACATGCTCCTTCTGCTCCGAAACCTTGCGAATGACGGCGTCGGTGAACTCCTCCCAGCCGCGTTTCTGGTGCGAGCCGGCCGTGGCGGCGCGCACGGTGAGCGTGGCGTTGAGCAGAAGCACGCCTTGCTCGGCCCACCGGTCGAGGTTGCCGTCGGGCGGGCGGGGTGTGCCCAGGTCGCTTTCCAGCTCCTTGAAGATGTTGATGAGCGAGGGCGGCGTGCGCACCCCGTGCTGCACCGAAAACGCGAGGCCGTGGGCCTGCCCGCGCCCGTGGTAGGGGTCTTGGCCCAGGATAACGACTTTCACCTGATCGAAGGGGCAGGCGTCGAAAGCGTGGAAAATCTGGTTGCCGGCTGGGTACACCGTTTGGGTGGCGTACTCGTCTTTCACAAACTGAATAAGTTGCTGGAAGTAGGGCTTTTCGAACTCGGGCTGTAGCACCTTGCGCCAGCTTTCTTCTATCTTTACGGACATACCTCTGCGGTTTTTGGGGTCGGCAATCAGGGCCAAACGTAGCCCCGTTGCGTACGTAAACCAAAACCGAAAGGCTGCTGTTAGCCTCCTTGGTATCTTCCTTCCCGCCGTCTACACCCAGCCGTCATGAATTCGACCACCACGCAAGGCGTTACGGTCAGCGTTTCGACCAGCTATTTGCCCGACTACTCCAGCCCCCAGCAGGAGCACTTTGTGTTTGCTTACAAAATCGACATTCGCAACCGCAGCGAGTACACCGTGAAGCTGCTGCGCCGCCACTGGCACATTCACGACGCCAACGGCGTGGTGCGCGAGGTGGAAGGCGAAGGCGTGGTGGGCCAGCAGCCTACCCTCGAGCCCGGCGACGCCCACCAGTACGTATCGGGCTGCAACCTGAAAACCGGCATCGGCAAGATGCGTGGCACCTACCTGATGGAGCGCGTGGCCGACGGTCGTACCTTTGAGGTCGACATCCCCGAGTTTACCCTCGTGGTGCCGTTCCGTCTGAATTAAATCACCTGGCTAAATGGCTGAATGGTTGACTGGCTGGTCGTTCTGAAACGTTGGAACGGCTGGCCAGTCAACCATTCAGCCATTTAACAATTCTTCTCCCTTGCTTCACCACGCCCTGCGCTACATCCGCTTCTGGCTCCGCTCGGGGAATGCACACGGGTTGCATTCCCCGTTTGTTTTTGGTCTCTACACCGACGTGGTGCTGCACACCGGCTCCTTCGCCGCCTTCGAACCCGTTGAGCAGCGCCGCCAGGCGCTGCTCAACGACCGGCGCCGCCTGCGCATCACCGATTTCGGCGCGGGTTCCCAAACCGGGGCGGGAACCGAACGCGAGGTGCGCGCCATTGCCCGCTCGGCCGCCAAACCGCCCCGGCTGGCGCAGCTGCTGTTTCGGCTCGTCAACCGCTTTCGGCCCGCCACCATTCTGGAGCTGGGCACCTCGCTGGGGCTGACGACGGCCTACCTGGCCGCAGCTTCATCGAAAGCCCGGGTGTTTACGCTGGAAGGCTGCCCGCAAACGGCTGCCGTGGCCCGCGAAACCTTGCAGCAGCTCGGCATCGGCAACGTGCAGCTCACCGAGGGCAACTTCGACCACACGCTGCCGCAGGTGCTCCGGCAACTACCCGGCCCGCTCGACTTCGCCTTCTTCGACGGCAACCACCGCTACGAGCCCACCGTGCGCTACTTCGAGCAGTGCCTCCCCTACCGCACCGACGCCTCCGTGTTCATCTTCGACGACATCCACTGGTCGGCCGAAATGGAGCAGGCCTGGGCCGCCATCAAAGCTCACCCCGAGGTGACGCTGACGGTGGACTTGTTCTTCATCGGCCTCGTGTTCTTCCGCAAAAGCCAACCGAAACAGCACTTCACGCTGCGTATCGAAGCGCGCGGGTTGGGCGTGTAATCAACCTCTCCTGTCATCCTGAGCGTGAGCGAAGGACCTTCTCACGTTAGAACAATGGTTGTTCAGCGGTGAGAAGGTCCTTCGCTCACGCTCAGGATGACAGATAAGTACAGTAACCACCAACAAACGGTTAGCGCACGGCGTCGCGCACGCGGGTGAGCTTCTCGAGCAGGGTTTGCAGGCGGTCGAGCTGGAGCATGTTGGCACCGTCCGACAGCGCCGTGGCGGGCGTGGGGTGGGTTTCGATGAACAGGCCGTCGGCGCCCACGGCAATGGCGGCTTTGGCAATGGTTTCGATGAGCTGGGGCTGGCCGCCGGTTACGCCGCTGCTTTGGTTGGGCTGCTGCAGGGAGTGCGTCACGTCCATCACCACGGGCACGCCAAAGGCACGCATGGTGGGCAGGTTGCGGAAATCGACCACCAGATCGGAGTAGCCGAAGGAGTTGCCCCGGTCGGTGAGAATCACGTGCGGGTTGCCCGACTGCTGCACCTTGTCAACGGCAAACCGCATCGACTCGCCCGACAAGAACTGGCCCTTTTTCACGTTTACCACCTTGCCGGTTTGAGCCGCGGCCACCAGCAAATCGGTCTGGCGGCACAGGAAAGCCGGAATCTGCAGCACGTCCACGTACTCGGCGGCCAGGGCAGCTTCATCCGATTCGTGGATATCGGTGACGGTGGGCACGCCGATTTCGCGGCCGACTTTCTGCAGAATGCGCAATGCGGTTTCGTCGCCGATACCGGTGAAGGAATCCAAGCGCGAGCGGTTGGCCTTGCGGTACGAGCCCTTGAAAATAAAGGGAATCTGGAGCCGGTCGCAGATGGTGCGTACCTGCTCGGCAATGCGCAGGGCCATGTCTTCGCCCTCGATGACGCAGGGCCCGGCCATCAGGAAAAACTGGCCGGAATTGGTGTTGCGGAAATGAGGAAGCGCAGTGGCGAGGGTTTCTAGCATGAGAAATTGCGGCGGAAGGCCGGTGAGACGTGGGATGTAGCGCGAGCTTTCAGTTCGCGTGTCGTTGCCAATGCCGCGACGGTTGTCGTTCTGCAATACGCGAACTAACAGTTAGCTTCGCTGACCTGCGGTTCGCGCTACGAAGCTTTGCGCTGTAAACAAATGAACAGCTCCCGGCCGGCGCGGGGCTTGATGGAGTTGTGGGCCGTATCGAAATGCACGAAGTCGAAGTACGGCGCGAAGTAGGCGCGGTATTCCTCGCGGCTGCCGCCGAAGGGCGGCTCGTTGCCGGGGCCCACGGGCCCGTCGAACAACAAGCCCACGAGCTTGCCGCCGGGCCGCAACAGCTGGGCGCATTGCCGGGCGTAGGCGGGCCGCTGGCCGGGGTCAAGGGCGCAGAAGAAGGTTTGCTCCACAATAAGGTCGAATGGGCCTTGCAGGGCGAAGAAATCGGCCAGCAGCAGGTGCTCAGCCGGGAAGTCGGGCACGCGCGCTTGCAGGGCTTCCAGAGCTTCGGGCGCAATGTCGGCCACGAATACGTGGGGCCAGCCGTGGCGGTGCAGCCACTCGGCTTCGTAGGCGCGGCCGGCGCCCGGAATGAGGATGCGACGCTGGTCGGGCGCGCCGAGCTGAGCGAAGTACGCCCGGAGCGGTTCGGTGATGGTGCCCACGTCCCAACCGTCGCGGCCGGCGTGGTAGCGGGAGGTCCAATAAACGGCGTCGAAAGGCTGAGAATCCATGCAGGAAGTGGGCTACCGAGGGCTCCAAAAGTTGCCCGGGGATAATATCCGTCTATTTTTGCCGTAAAGGTAACGTCGGGGTCCTACTTGAAACAGGCCCGACTTCATTCACTTCTCCCCGTTGCTATGGAACAAGAGCAGGCTCCCGAACGCCGCAATAATAACCGCATCCTGCTGATTGTGGCGTTGTTTCTCGTGCTGCTGGGCATCAACGGCATTCTGTTCTACATGAACCAGCAGAAGGCCAAGCAAAACGAGCAGCTCACCACCGACATCAAGGCCAAAGACCTCAAGCTGGAAGAGCAAATCAAGCAATACGAAACCCTCAAGGGCGATTTTGAACGCCAAAGCCAGGAGCTGCAGGGCATGGGCCTGGCCAACGACTCCCTCGAAGCCAAAATTGCCAGCATCAACGCCGATTTGCTGAAGCTGCGCTCCTTCCGGGCCGGCTCGTTCTCTCTATCCGATCAGAAACGCTTTCAGCAGCGCGCCCAGAACTTTGAGCGGCAGTTGCGCCAGAAAGACGAGGAAATTGCCCAGCTGAAAAAAGACAACGAGACACTCTTCACCGAAACGCAAACGCTGAAGGACCGCCAGAACCGCCTCACCGACACGCTCACGACGGTAGCCAAGTCGAACCAGGAACTGAGCGAGAAAGTGGCCATTGCCTCGCGTCTGCAGGCCGAAAACATTCGCATTGGCGTGATTAACCGCCGCAACAAAGAGGACTCGGACGACGACAACGAGTTCAAGGCCAAGAAGGTCGAGAAAATCAAAGTGACCTTCAACCTGAGCCGCAACGACGTGGCGCCCAAGGAAACCAAGCAGATTGTGATGCGCCTGCTGGAGCCCGATGGCTCGGCCCTCTACAACCTGAGCACCGGCGGCGGCACCTTCATTTCGGAGGGCAACGAGGCCTTCTACACCGCCAAACAGGAAATCGTGTTCGACAACACCCGCCAGGGCGTGCAGTTTGTGTACGCCAAAGGCGCCGACTACAAGCCCGGCCAGCACACCGTGGAGCTGTACGCCGACGGCTACATGATCGGCAAGGCCAACTTCACGCTGAAGTAGTAGCCCGCACACAGCCTCCGACGTTTGCTCCCGCAAAAAAGCCCCGCCAGAAATCTGGCGGGGCTTTTTTGTGCTTGTTCAGGACGAAAGGGGCCTACACTTTCTCCGGCTGGCGCTGGCCCAGGCTGGCTTCAAAGGCTTCGAGCTTGGCCAGCGTGGCCTTGATGTTTTCGGTGAAAATGGTAATGACCGACCCTTCACGCGCGGTTTGCAGCACGTAGTCGATGGCGTCGGGCTCGGTTTCGATGTAGGTGATGGGCAGATCGGGCTTGTCGGTCACGAGGCCGGCGCGCATGAGCCCCTCTATTTCGGCGGCCGTTTTGCCGCGCAGGTCCTGGTCCTGGCGCAGCACCACTTCGTCGAAAATGCGGCCGGCCACGCGGGCAAAAGCCAGCGTGTCTTCGTCGCGCCGGTCGCCAAGGCCCGACACGATGCCGACCTTATGGGTAGCGGGCGTGGCGTCGAGGAATTCGGCGAATTTCTGAATGCCGTGGGTGTTGTGGGCGTAGTCGACAATGACCTCGAAGCCGGGAAACTTGAAGAGGTTCATGCGGCCCGGCGTTTTGGCCGCCGACGGGATGTAGGTGCGCAGCGCGGTCTTGATGTCGTCCTTGTCGAAGCCGTAGCAGTAGCAGGCCAGGGCGGCGGCCAGCGCGTTTTCGATGTTGAACTTGGCCCGCCCGCCAAAGGTCACCGGCATTTCGGAGGCCCGGTCGATGCGCAGCTTGTAGCTGTTCTTGAAGATGGTCACGTAGCCGTCTTCGTACACCGCGGCCACGCCGCCGCGCTCCACGTGCTCCTGAATGCGCGGGCTGTTTTCGTCCATGCTGAACAGGGCCACGCGGCAGTCCACCACGTGGCGCATCTCGTAGGTCAGGTCGTTGTCGGCGTTGAGCACGGCCCAGCCGCTTTTGCGCACGGTGCGGGGCACCACGCTCTTCACCACCGCCATTTCCTCCACGGTATGAATGTCGCGCAGACCCAGGTGGTCGGCGGCCACGTTGGTTACCACGGCCACGTCGCAGCTGTGGAAGCCGAGGCCCGAGCGCAGCATGCCGCCGCGGGCCGTTTCCAGCACCGCAAAGTTCACCGTTGGGTCTTTCAGCACAAACTCGGCCGACACCATGCCGGTGCAGTCGCCCGATTCGAGCTGCTTGCCCTGAATGTAGATGCCGTTGGTGCTGGTGTTGCCCACTTTGTAGCCTTTGGAGGCCACAATGTGCGCCAACAAGCCCGTGGTGGTGGTTTTGCCGTTGGTGCCGGTTACGGCAAAGATGGGAATGCGCGCCGTGGAGCCCTGCGGAAACAGCATGTCGACCACGGGCGCGGCCACGTTGCGCGGCAGCCCATCGGCGGGCGAAATGTGCATGCGGAAGCCCGGGGCCGCGTTTACTTCGATGACGGCACCGCGGGTTTCGTTGAGCGGAATGGCAATGTCGGTCGTCAGCACGTCGATGCCGCAAATGTCGAGGCCCACGATGCCGGCGACGCGCTCGGCCATGAGCACGTTGTAGGGGTCCACCTGATCGGTAACGTCGCTGGCGGTGCCGCCGGTGCTGATGTTGGCCGTGCTTTTGAGGTAGAGCGTTTCTCCCGCCGGCAACACCGATTTGGCAGTCAACTCTTTGGCCTTCAGAATCTGCTGGGTGTGCTTGTCGATTTTGATCTGGGTGAGCACCTTTTCGTGGCCCACGCCGCGGCGCGGGTCCTCGTTCACCTTATCCACGAGCTGCTGAATGGTACTCACGCCGTCGCCCGTAACGGCGGCCGGGGTGCGCTTGGCTGCGGCCACCAGCTTGCCGTTGATGACGAGCATGCGGAAATCGAAGCCCTCGATAAACTGCTCCACGATGACGGCGCGGGAATACACCTGTGCGGCCTTGAAGCCCGCCAGTGCTTCTTTCCAGCTGTTGAGGTTGATGCTGGCGCCCTTGCCGTGGTTGCCGTCGAGCGGCTTGGTCACGATGGGAAAGCCTAGTTTTTCGATGGCCTCGCGCAACTCGTCGGCGTCGTACACTGTGGTGCCGCGCGGCACGGGCACGCCGGCCGCGCCCAGCATGGCCTTCGTGCGGTTTTTATTACCCGCAATTTCCACTCCCGCGTGCGAAGTGCTGCTGGTGGTGGTGGCCCAGATGCGCTTCTGATTGACGCCGTAGCCGAGCTGAATAACGTTGCTGTGTTTGAGCTGGATGTAGGGAATGCCCCGCGACGCGGCTTCGGCCACGATGCTGTAGGTGCTCGGCCCAATGAATTCCTGCTCGCGGATGTCGTGCAACCGGTCGACGAGGCCTTTCAGGTCGTACTTCTGCTTTTTCACCAAGGCGTTCAGCAGCTCCACGCCGGCTTCCACGGCCACGCGCCCGGCCCGCTCTTCCTGGTACTCGCAGAGCACCATTTCCTGGCCCGGTTCGTGGGCCGGCATCGATTTGCCCCAGCGCACGGGCATGCCGGCCATGCGCTGCAGTTCTACGGCTACGTGCTGGAGCACGTGCCCCCACGGTTCACCGTCGGACAACTGGTCTTCGGTGAGGGGCGGACGCTTGGCGGTTTCGCGCGGGTCCTTGCTGCGCGACTCGGCCAGGCCGGGCATCAGCTTGAGCAACCGGGCCGCAAACCCAGGTACGGCGTTGCTCCACGTATCGGCCAAATCTTCCAGGTCTACTTTGGCCACGATAAGCTTGGGGTGCTTCACGGACCAGTAGCTGGGCCCACGCATGGTGCGGAGGTCGATAATCTGCATAAAAGGAAGTGTTGAGGGAGGGAGAATGTAGCCGGTTTGTACGCGCAGTTTAAATGTAGGGATATTGTCCGGTTGCCTGCGTATTGTACAGCTTGAAGGGCTTTTTCTTCAACTTCCTGAGCATGTGCTGCCTTGCCCCAAACCGAAAAATTCCTGCGGTATGAAGCCATACTGTTATTGCCCCACGCACCGCGCAGAAGTCCGCGGTATATCGTATCTTTGCGCTACCAAAAACTATTCTTTCAGCGCCCCGTTGGCTTCGGCCGGCGGGGCGTTTTGGTTTTACCGCCGACTCGGTACCTTGCTGCTCCCTACAATACTCTTCCAACATGGCCTCGGAAACCGTTGAACGTTTCGTGCACGACATGCGCGCCCGTATGGCGCAAGATGCCCACACCGAGCGCGCCACCCAGGTGGTGCTGCTACGGCGGTTACTAGCGGTAGTGCGCGCCCTGCTGCCCTACGAACCCCAGGCCATTGTGCCCGGCACCGCCCCCTGGACGGAAGCCGCCGCCTTGGAAGCGCGTTGGCGCAACGGCCGTACGCTGGTAATAGCCACCCGTTGCCGCCCCTTTTCGCCCGATTCGCGCCTCACGCTCTACAAGTACAACGAAATCAGCCTTTCGCTTTCCGTCGCCCACGAGCAGCTTCCGGCGGCCTTGGGATTGTGCCTGGGCCCAGCCACGGTGCAGCAGACGACGGAACAAACGACTGGTCCGGCTTAACTAATTAGCCCCGGCTTACGAGCGCACAAAAAAAGCCCCGCCAATTGGCGGGGCTTTTCGTTGGGCATTGCACGACTGGCGGTCGTGCTACTTGCTATTCAACAATGAGGCGCTTCACCAGTAGCCCTTCGGTGGTCGAAAGTTGCAGCGAGTACATGCCGCGGGGCAGGCTCGTCACGTCAAACGACGCCTTTAGGCCGTTGGCCGCCGCAGGCAGCATACGCGCCTGCACCTGCTGGCCCAACGCGTTGTAGAGCGTGGCCTGCACTGCTTTGTGCGTCAGGGCTGCGGGTAGCTCTACCCAAAACAGCTGCTGTGCCGGGTTGGGGTATACCCCAACCTGCTCGGCCAACGCGGTGCTATGGGTAGTACCGAGCACAGTGGTGAACGGCACGTTGGCCGTAGCGGTAGACCGGGTGCCACCGGCGCAGTTGCTGACGATGCTTACGGTGTAAGGCGTATTGGGCGTCAGTCCCATCAGGGTTAGCGGCGAACCACTCGCCCCAACGCTCTGGGCACTGCCACCGGCGGGAGTGTACGTTACGGTGTAGTTGGTAGCCGATGCACTGGGCGTGAAGCTCACCGTTGCAGCGGTGCTGCTCACGCTTGTCACCAACACGTTGGTGGGGGCGGCACACACGGCCGGCAGCGAAGCCGTCAGGAAGTTCAAGCAAACAGGCGTCGTTGAGGTCTGGCTGCCGCAAATGCTGGTCACGCACACGGTATATTGCGTGTTCGGCTGCAGACCAGTGATGGTCACCGGCGAGCTGGTCGGGTTCGGCGTCACAATCACCGGCAGGCTACCGCCCGTGGTGATGTACGACACCTGGTAGCTCGTATTGCCAGCCGCGCCCACAAAGTTCACCTGGGCCGAGTTTGGCGTGATACCCGTTGCCGTTAGCCCGGTGATGGGCGGGCAGGCGGGTGCCGCAGCCGTGGTAAACGTAGTCGTGGCTGCCGTCGACGTCTGTCCACCGCCGCAGTTGCTCACCACGCTCACGGTGTATTGTGTGCCGGGAGTCAACCCGCTTAAGGCTACGGGTGAAGCCGTGGGCGCAGGCGTGACGGTGGTAGCCGAACCACCTTGCGGCGTGTACGTTACCGTGTAGCCCGTGCCGGCACTGGCTGGCGTAAACGTGAGGCTGGCAGAAGTAGACGTAATGCTGCCGGCCGTCAAGTTGGTAACGGGGTTGCAAGGCGCCAGCGTGGTAAAGGTGGTGGTAGCAGCGGTGGAAGTTTGACCAGCGCCACAGTTGCTCACCACCGACACCGTGTAGGTAGTGCCGGGCAGCAAACCCGTCAGGGCCACCGGCGACGCCGTGGGGTTGGGCGTGACGGTGGTAGCCGAGCCGCCCGCCGGCGTGTACGTCACCGTATAGCTCGTGCCGGTGCTGGCAGGCGTAAAGCTGAGGCTTGCCGACGTAGTGGTAATGCTACCGGCCGCCAGGTTCGTTACCGCGTTGCACGGGGCCAGGGTGGTAAACGTAATGGTGCTGGCCGTCGAGTTAAGCCCGTTGGAGCACTGGCTCGTCACCGAAACCGTGTACGTAGTGCTCGGGGCCAAGCCCGTCAGCTGCACCGGCGAAGACGTGGGTGCAGGCACAATGGTAACCGCCTGCCCAGCCTGCGACGTGTATGTAACCGTGTACGTTGCCCCACCAGTTGGAGGAGCAAACGTGAGCGTCGCGCTGTTCGTCGTTACGTTGGTAGCCGCTAGGCCCGTTACCGGGTTGCAGGGCGTGAGTGTAGTGAAAGTAGCCGTTGCCGCCGGGCTCTGGCCACCGCCGCAATTGCTCACAATGCGCACTGTGTAGGTGGTACCCGGTGTCAGGCCCGTCAGTGCCACCGGCGAGCCAGTAGGATTAGGCGTGACGGTGGTAGCCGAGCCACCAGCCGGGGTGTACGTCACCGTGTAGCTCGTGCCGTTGCCAGCCCCAAAGCTCACCGTAGCCGACGTAGTAGTAATGGCACTTACCGTGAGCGTCGTCGGCGCTATGCACGTGGTGGTGGTGAAGGTCGTGGTAGCGGCCGTCGAGGTTTCACCCGGCAGGCAGTTGCTCACCACCGACACCGTGTAGGTAGTGCCGGGCAGCAAACTCGTCAGGGCCACCGGCGACGCCGTGGGGTTGGGCGTGACGGTGGTAGCCGAGCCACCAGCCGGCGTGTACGTCACCGTATAGCTCGTACCAGCCGTTGGCGGCGTGAAGCTCACGTTGGCCGAAGTGGTGGTGATACCCGAAACCGCCAGGTTGGTCACGGCCGGGCACGGCGGATCGGTGGTAGCGCATACCGTGAACTGGCCGCCGGCTGCGCTGCCCACTTGCCACACGCGGGCGTACACCGTAGCGCCCGGCGTCAGGCCCGTGGCACGCACCTGCGAGAAGTTGTTGGCGCCGAAATTATCGTTGCAGCCCAACGGCGTCAGCGCACCGCAGCTGCCCGAATACAGTTGCAGGCCAGTGTCGGTTACCGTGCTGCCACCCACAGCGCCCGTCGCCACCTGCACGATGCCATTGGCGGGTACAGTCAGGCTAAACCACACGTCGTTGACGGCACCGGTGGTGCAAGTCGGCGCTCCGATGGGAGCCGCAGAAGCCGTAGCGCCTACCGTGGTAGCCGTTACAGGCGCGCAGGCCGTAGCCACAGTCAACGCCGTAGGTGCAGCGCAGTTGTCGTTGGCCGGCGGCGGCGGGGCGGTCGTCAGCGTCAGCGCCAGCGGCAGGCCCGTGCCGCTGGGGCAGGTGGCCTGAATGGTGACGGTGTAGGTGGTGCTCGGCGTCAGGCCCGTCAGCACGGCGGGCGAACTGGTGGGGCTGGGCGTGAGAATGGCCAGGTTGCCACCCTGCGGGGTATAGGTAATCGTGTAGCTGGTGGCACCCGTGGGCGGTGTAAAAGTCAACGAAGCCGTGGTGCTGGTGATGGAGCCCACGCCCAGGTTGGTTACCGTACCACAAGGGGCGTCGGTGGTGGCACACACGGTCAGTTCGCTACCGGCCGTAGCACCGAACTTCCACACCCGCACATACACGGTGCTGCCCGGTGTGAGGCCGGTGCGGCGTAGCAGGGAGAAGTTGCCGTTGGGCGAGGCATCGTCGTCGCAGCCCAACAGCGTGAGGCTGCCGCAACTACCGGAATACAGAGCCAGGCCGGTATCGTTCACGCTATTGGTGGCGCCTGGGCCCGTTTCTACTTGCAGAACGCCGTTGGCGGGCACCGTCAGGCTGTACCAGATGTCGGCCGTAGTAGCCTGGAAACCGGCGCAGCCCGGAGCCGGCGCACCTACCGACGAAGTGGCTGCACCCACGCTGCCCGGCACGAGGGCTCCGCAGGTCCCAATACCAATGCTGGTGATGGGCGTTGCGCCGACGCATTCATCATTGGCCGGGGCACCGCCCAAGTTCGTGTAGGTGCGCGTCAGCACCGAACCGACGCCGGCCGGACACACGCTCTGCAGCGTCACGGTGTAAGTAGTGTTAGCCAAAAGGCCCGTCAAGGCAACCGGTGAGCCGGTGGGGGCCGGCGTTACGGTAGTCGTGGGGCCACCAGCCGCCGTGTAGGTCACAATGTAGCTGGTGGCGTTGCCGCTGGGCGTAAACGAGAGGCTAGCCGTGGTAGCGTTGACGCCGGAAATGGCAAGATTGAGCGGATCAGGACAGGCCGGAGCGCCGGTGACACAAATTGTAAACGCACCGCGTGGGCTCGTGTCGCTGTAGCCTGCCACCAGGACATAGTAGGTAGTGTTGGGCGTGAGCGACGTATAGCTCAGCGGCTGAGCGGGGCCGTTGGGATTCTGCGAACAAGCCAGTTGGGTGAGCGGAGCGCTGCAGGAAGCGGCCGAAAACAAGCGCACCTGCCCGGCGGCAAAGCCCGTGACGGTGATGGTAGCACTGGTGCTGGCGCCACCGGTGGCCGGCGTCGTAAACTGGTACCACACGTCCATCGGGCTCAGGTCGGCGGCGCAACTGGGGTTGGAGTAGCCGTTGGGCGTGGTGGTGCCGGCCCCAAAGGTGGTGCCGGTGGTGGGGTTACACGTTGCGCCGACGGGCAGGTTGATGGCCCCGCAAGGGTCGTCGTTCAGCAGCGGCACGGTAAAGCTGAAAAACGGCGACTGCAGCGTGTTGCCACCGCACTCTGTGCGCACCGTCACGAAATAGGTGGTACCGGGCGTCAAACCCGAAAAAACCGTCGGAGAAGTAGCATTCGTGACCGTTTGCTGGCCTCCGGCACCGCCCTGCAGCACCACGGTGAAGGCCGTGTTGCCCGGCCCGGCCGTAAATGCCACCGAAGCCGACGTACCCGTCGGGAAAGTAACGCCCAGCACCGCCGGCGCTCCGCACGTGGGCGGATCGGTAATGCAGATGGTGAATTGTCCCTGCGTATCGGTGGAGGAGAAACCCGCTACCTGAACGTAGTAAGTCGTGTTGGGCTGCAGTGCGCCCGTCACCAGGCGAGGCGCCGGCGTATTGGCCGCATTGGAAGCACTGCAGCTCACTTGCGTGAAAGTACCGGTGCACGAAGGCGCCGAAAACAGCCGAATCAGACCGGCTGGGTTGCCCGTCACCGTGATGGTGGCCCCGGCGCTACCAGCCCCGGTCGCATCGGTCGTAAACTTGTACCACACGTCCTTGGGCGTGGGGTTGTTGAACGACCCGCAGGTGTTGGCCACCGTGCCATTCACGGTAGTTGTGGTAGCGCCTACGTTGGTACCCACCGTTGGCACCGTGCAAAGGCTGCCGTTCAACGACAGTTGCACGGCCCCGCAGGGGTCGTCGTTGGCCGGAATTTGCGCCTGGGCAGCGCCGCTACTCAATAAAAAAACCGCCAGCAACAACCCCGTGAGGCGTGTTGTGGCGGTAGCGCCGCGTGTTCGCAGCACCCTACAGAACCATGTAGTGAGGAGTACGGGTGGGTACATAGAAAAGGGTGAAGGGTGAAATGGAGTGGAAACCACAAGCCGGTTGTTGAAGCATTGGGCCTGTGGCAGTAATGTATTAATTAAATGGAAAACTACAATACCGATTTCCATTTCTACAGCCCCATTCAGCACCGCTTTTCACGTCTCCCCCGCCGCCCAATTTCACACCCATAGCCTGCTTCCTGCCAGCCCTAAAAGCCGAAAGCCCCGCCAACCAGGAAGGTCGCGGGGCTTTCGGATTTCTCAGAGGTGACGAGCGGATTCGAACCGCTGTAGGAGGTTTTGCAGACCTCTACCTAGCCACTCGGTCACGTCACCTTGTTGGGGCTTGGGGGCGCAAACATACGTTATCCTTCTGCTTTTGCCAAACCGACAGGGCTCCTTTCAGCCTCATACAAAGATAAGCCGCTGTGCATGTGCAGGAAAATAACGCTGCAACGTAGCTAAAAAGGCAATAAAAAGCCCCCGACCGAACGGCCGGGGGCTTTTGTTACGAAGGCTGAAAGCCAGGCGAATTACGCCTTGTCTTCTTTCTTCTCGTCAGCGTTTTCGTCGCTCGACGAAGAGGTCAGGTCCTTCACTTTCTCGGTGATGGAATCCACCACGTCGCCAGCTACTTCTTTGGCCTTTTCGAAAGCGGCCGAGTGCGTAGCGGCTTCCAGTGCGTCGCCGGCTACTTCGGTTACTTTGTCGAGGGCGGCCGAAGCGGCACCGGTTACGGCGGCGATGATACCACCTTGCGCAGCTTCTTCGGCAGCGGGAGCTTCTTCAGCTTTGCCAGCCTTCGGCGTGCGGTCCGACAGCTTCTGCTCGGCGTCGGCGCGCTCGGTGCCCATCAGCTTGTCGCGCAGGGCGCTCAAAGCATCCAGGTCGCCCAGGGTCGACTTCTCAGCGGTCTGGTTTTTCTTCAGGTCGCTGATCTTGCCTTCGCCAGCAGCAGCGGCAGCACCAGCGGCCGGCTTCTTCTTGGCGAATTTCGAAGCACGGTTCGTGTCTTCTTCCTGGCTGTAGGTAGCGGTGTGCGACAGCACGATGCGACGGTCATCCTTCGAGAATTCCGACACTTTGAAATCGAGCGAGTCGCCAACCTCGGGCTGCGAGCCGTCTTCTTTCACCAGCGACTTCGGGTAAGCGAAGCCTTCGATGCCGTAGGGCAGCTCCAGCACGGCGCCGCGGTCCGATTTCTCGGTGATGGTCGCCTTGTGGGTCGAGCCGGGGGTGAATACCGTCTGGAACGTATCCCAGGGGTTTTCCTCCAGCTGCTTGTGGCCCAGGGCCAGGCGGCGGTTCTGCACGTCCAGCTCCAGAACTACTACGTCCAGACGGTCGCCCACCTTCACCATTTCAGAGGGGTGCTTCACCTTCTTGGTCCACGACAGGTCCGACACGTGCACGAGGCCGTCCACACCTTCTTCCAGTTCTACGAACAGGCCGAAGTTGGTCAGGTTACGCACGAGGCCGTTGTGCTTGGTGCCCACGGCGTACTTGCCACCGAAGTCGGCACGCGTCCAGGGGTCCTCGCTCAGCTGCTTGATACCGAGGCTCATCTTACGGTCGTCGCGGTCGAGGGTCAGAATCTGCGCCTCTACTACGTCGCCCTGCTTGATGAAGTCCTGCGGGTTGCGCAGGTGCTGGCTCCACGACATTTCCGAAACGTGGATCAGACCTTCTACGCCGGGTACGATTTCCATGAACGCGCCGTAGTCGGCCACGTTCACGATGCGACCCTGCACTTTCGAGCCGGGCTGCAGGTCTTGCGGCAGCGAATCCCACGGATGCGGGGTCAGCTGCTTCAGGCCCAGCGAAATACGCTTCTTGGCTTCGTCGAAGTCCAGAACAACCACGTTGAGTTTCTGGTCGAGCTGCAGCACTTCGCTCGGGTGCGCGATACGGCCCCACGAGATGTCGGTGATGTGCAGCAGGCCGTCGACGCCGCCGAGGTCGATGAACACGCCGAAGTTGGTCATGTTCTTGATAACGCCCTCGAGGATCTGGCCTTTCTCCAGGTTGTTGAGGATGGCTTCGCGCTGCTTCTCGAGGTCTTTCTCGATCAGGACTTTGTGCGAAACAACCACGTTGTCGAAAGCGGCGTTGATTTTCACCACTTTCACTTCCATGCGACGACCCACGTAGATGTCGAAGTCGCGGATGGGCTTCACGTCGATCTGCGAGCCGGGTAGGAAGGCTTCTACGCCGTCCAGCTCCATGATCAGACCGCCCTTGGTGCGGCGCTTCACTACGCCTTCCAGGATGTTGTCGAACTCCAGGGCGTCGTAGATAGCCTTCCAGGCTTGCTTGATCTTGGCCTTCTTGCGGCTCAGGATCAGCTGCCCGTTGGCATCTTCCTGGTCTTCGATGAATACTTCTACTTCGTCACCGGGCTTGAGGTCGGTCAGGTCGCGGAATTCCGAGCGCGGAACCAGGCCGTCCGACTTAAAGCCGATGTTCACGATTACGTCGCGGTCGTTTACCGAAACCACCGTGCCTTTTACCACCTGCTCTTCCTCTACCGTAGTGAGGGTGCCGGCGTACATTTCTTCGAGGCGGGCGCGCTCCTCTTTCGAGTAGTTACCGCCGAAGCTGTTGGCTTCAAGGTTGTCCCAATCGAAGCCGTCTTGCAAATCTGCCATGATGTAGTGCAGTGGCCCTGGTGTACACGTCCGGGGCAGGGCCCACCGTCGGAACGCGTTTTTACTTGATTACCAAGGCCAAAGCCCCGGCCCGCCACCCTGGCGGGGCGGCAAAGATACGAGTTTGAAGCCTAATTACCAGCACCATTAGGGTAGTTACTATAAGCTTCAATGGCTCTTATTATCTGCTTAACTGTTCGTCTTCTCGCATTTGAATGGCGGCGTCCAGCACTTGAACAAAACGAAGGAATATAGCTTTCAAAACGCTAGCCTCGAATTGGATGTGGCTTTCGTACTCCTGCCAAATAGAATAAAGCCTGTAGCGCTGAGTTGGGGTTAGTTCGAATTTTAGGATTGGTCCTTCTCTTTCGTCGTGGTCCATGGTGAAGTATTCCATGCTCATTTCTTGCCCCGAGTTTTCGGTGTGGGTCAGCCATGCACGCAGCGTTTGTGAAAACTCGAGCAGTAATATGTTTTCATCACGGCAGTAATATGTTTTCATCACGGAAGAAGACTTGTTGGTCGATTTTAATAACAAGTAGTCCTTCTAACAAGGCCTGCCAATACTCTCTCCGGTCATCGGGGGGAAACGAATGAACTGAGAAGTCTACTGTCAAAGCCATACAGATTGGGGTACGGTGAAGAAATAAAGTGCTAAAATATTCATCTGTTGTAACCGATCATTCATCGGGCACTTTCGCCCACTCATCCCAATTATTCGCTTGATAATTCTTGGTTCATCAATAATTCAAACAACCCAAGCGCCCATTAGAAAGTAAGCCCTACCTCATCCTTTTCCACACCTAACACCTACCCCCTTATGCCTTACCTCAAAGCGGGCCAAGACGCCCAGGGCAACGACGTCAACATCTTTTACCAAGACTGGGGCCAAGGCGACCCGGTGGTACTTATTCACGGCTGGCCCGCCGACCACCAGATGTGGGAGCATCAGTCGCATAGCCTGGCGCACTACGGCAAGCGCGTTATTGCTTACGACCGGCGCGGCTTCGGCAAGTCGGATAAGCCTTGGGGCAAGTACGATTACGACACGCTGGCCGCTGACCTGAACGCCCTGCTCGAAGGCCTGAACTTGCAGAACGTAACGCTGGTGGGCTTTTCGATGGGCGGCGGTGAAGTGGCCCGCTACATGAGCAAATACGGCGGCGCCCGCGTGAGCCGGGTGGCCTTGGTGGCGGCCGTGACGCCTTACCTGCTGAAAACCGACGACAACCCCAGCGGTGTACCCAAGGAGGAGTTCGACAAAATCGTGGACGGGCTGCGCAAGGACCGCCCCGACTTTCTGCAAACCTTCGGCAAGCAGTTCTACGGTGTGGGCGTGGTGAGTCACCCCGTCAGCCAGGCCACACTCGACTGGATGCAGATGATGTGCCTGCAAGGCGCACCCCACGCCACCGAAGAATGTGCGCGGGCCTTCAGTGAAACCGATTTCCGCCAGGATTTGCAGCGCATCAACGTGCCCACGCTCATCATTCACGGCACCAGCGACAAAACAGTGCCCATCGAATCGAGCGGCGACCAAACGGCTAAGCTGCTGCCCAACGCTACCTATATTAAATACGACGGCGAGCCGCACGGGCTGTTTGCCACCGCCGATGGCAAAGACCGCCTGACACAGGACTTGCTGGATTTTGTGGGCGGCAGCGCCTCTCCCGCTACCGGTTCCGCCGACGGCTCGGGCCGCTACGGCGTGCGGCCCCAGTAGTCCCCGGCTGCATTCATCTATCAGCAAAAAGCCCCGGCTACGAAGTTTCGTAGCCGGGGCTTTTTGTGATACAGAATGGTGCAGGCTACGCGGCGCGTCCCATCTGGCGCAGGAAGAGCACGTGGGAGAGGACGGCTTGGCGCATGCGCGGGAATTCGTTGTAGGTCACGTTGAACTCGGCGCAGGCCTGCTTGATGATCTTGCTCAGGGCCGGGTAGTGCACGTGCGAAATCTTCGGGAACAAGTGGTGCTCCACCTGGAAGTTTAAGCCGCCCACGAGCCAGCTAATCACGCGGCTTTCGGTGGCAAAGTTGGCCGTGGTCTTGATTTGGTGAATGGCCCACTCGTCTTCCAGCTTGTTGGTGGTGGCGTGGGGCACCGGGAAGGCCGTGTGCTCCACGGTGTGGGCCAGCTGAAATACCAAACTCAGCACCAGGCCAGCAAAGCTGGTGACAACGGCAAAGCCAATCAGCCAGTTGACGAAACCCAGCGTGTAGATCGGCAGACCGATGTAGAGGGCGAGGTTGAGCACCTTGAAGCCCCAGAACACCAGATGGTCGCTCACCTCCATCTTCTTAATGGCAATGGTGCCGATTTTCCGCTTGAAATACTTCTGGTAATCCATCACGAAAATCCAGGAGATGTAGAGCAGGCAGTAGAGAAACCAGAAGTACAGGTGCTGAAAGCGGTGCAGCTTGTGGCGCTTCTGCTCCAGGCTCATGCGCATCCAGGGCTGGATGTCGATGTCGTCGTCGGCGCCGTCGATGTTGGTGTACATGTGGTGTACTAGGTTGTGCTTGGCGTTCCACATATAGCTGCTGCCGCCCAGCACGTTCAGGGTGAAGGCGGCCACGTTGTTGAGCCACTTGTGCTGCGAAAACGAGCCGTGGGCGCCGTCGTGCATCACGTTGAAACCGATGGCGGCAATAGTGCCGCCCAGCACCACGGCTTCGAGTAGGGCCCACATGGGAGCAGGCGTGAAGAACACCAGATGCACATAGAGCACCACAAAGCCCAGCAGCAGAATGGCGGCCTTGCTGAGCAGACCGGTGCTGCCAGTGGTGGACTTACCGGTTGCTTCGAAGTAGTGGTTAATGCGGTTTTTCAGCTCCACGTGGAAGGAGCGGGTGGCGGCAAACTTGGGAAGGGACATCAATGGCTGTGTAAAAAATGAGTCCCGGCGGCAGTGAAGCACCGAAACGAAGCCAAAGAACCTACCTCGGCAACCGACTTGCCGCAGAGCATAAGCCACGCCGCAAGTATACCTACCCCAACGGCGTCACCGCTTGGCTGGTTCAGTGCGGCTGGCTGTGCCACCCGGCCAGACACGACAAAAGGGCCAACCCAGGCAATGAGTACCTGTATTGGCCCTTTTATATTTTTACCGGGTTGGTAGCGTTTTACGCGGCGCGCCCCATCTGGCGCAGGAAGAGCACGTGGGAGAGGACGGCCTGGCGCATGCGCGGGAATTCGTTGTAGGTCACGTTGAACTCGGCGCAGGCCTGCTTGATGATCTTGCTCAGGGCCGGGTAGTGCACGTGCGAAATCTTCGGGAACAAGTGGTGCTCCACCTGGAAGTTCAGCCCGCCGAGCAGCCACGTTACCACCTTGTTGTTGGTGGCGAAGTTGGCGGTGGTTTTCAGCTGGTGAATGGCCCATTCGTCTTCCAGCTTGTTGGTGGTTTCGTGCGGCACGGGAAAATCGGGGCCTTCCACGGTGTGCGCCAGCTGAAACACGAGGCTAAGCGAAAAACCGGCCACGGCGGCAAAAATCAGAAACCCGATAAGCCAGGGCGTGAAGCCGACGATATAGATAGGCAAGGCCACGAACAGCGCCAAGTACAGCGCCTTGAACCCCCAGAACACGAACTGGTCACTGGTTTCCATCTTCTTGATGGGCACCGAGCCGATGCTGCCCTTGAAGTATTTCTGGTAGTCCATCATGATGACCCAGGCCAGGTAGAACAGGGCGTACAGAAACCAGAAATAGTAGTGCTGGTAGCGGTGCAGCGCGCGGCGCGGCTGCGTGGTGCTCAGGCGCAGCCAGGGCTGGGCGTCGATGTCGTCGTCCACGCCGTCGATGTTGGTGTACATGTGGTGGATGAGGTTGTGCTTCATGTTCCACATGAACGAGTTGCCGCCGAATACATTCAGCGTGAAGGCGGCGGCCTGGTTCAACCATTTGTGCTCCGAGAACGAGCCGTGGGCGCCGTCGTGCATGATGTTGAAGCCGATGGCAGCCCCTACCCCACCCATCAGCACGCACTCCAGCATGGCCCAGCCGGCCGAGGGCGTGAAAAACACGAGGTGGATGTAGAAGAACAGCAGTGCGCCGGTGAGCAACGCGGCTTTGGTGAACAGCGTGGCGTTGCCGGTGGTGGCTTTGCCGGTTTCGTCGAAATACTCGCCAATGCGGCGCTTCAGCTCAGCGTGGAACGACTGGTTGTGCCGGACAGCGGCAAACTTGGGTACAGACATGCAATCGGGGAAAACAAGCGGGGTGCAAAGGTAGACCGCAGCCGCCGATTGATGCTATGGGTGCTCAACCAAGCCGGAGGCGGCATAATTCATCTACGCAGAAACCGGGCGACGCAGCGCACTATCGGTGCTCTAATCGACACCGCACCACCCCGAAACGTTCAGCTCAGGGGAAAAACAGCACCGCATTTATGTAAAATAAACTTGACTTTATGTCGCGTTTGCTTTACAATTGCTTAACCCAATTCTGAACCCTCATGAATACACGCTTTCTTTTTCCGCACCGCTACAAGGCCACCGGCTGGGTGCTTTTTGCCGCTGGTGCGGTATTGGGCCTTGCCGCCTGGAATTTTGAGTGGCAACCGTCTTGGCTGACGTTTCAGATACCCCCTTTTGTGCTGCCCCATCCCACGCTCGGCAAAGACGGCATGCCTACCCCGCACAATTTTCTGCCCGAGCTGAGTGCGGTGCTGTGCATCATCGGGGCCTTGCTGGCGGCCTGTTCCCGCGAGCGGTACGAGGACGAATTCATCATGCGCCTGCGCCTCGACTCGCTGCTGTGGGCCGTGTACATCAACTACGGCCTGCTCATTCTGGCCTTGCTGTTCACCTACGAGCTGGTGTTTCTGAATATGATGGTTTACAGCATGTTCACGCCGCTGGTGCTGTTTCTGCTGCGCTTTCACTACGTGCTCTACCGCACCACCCGCGCCGCCCGCTATGCTGAATAAGCTGAAACTGGCCCGCGTGGCGTTGGGCCTCACGCAGGAAGACGTAGCCCGCCGCATTGGCGTAAGCCGGCAAACCGTCAACGCCATGGAATCGGCTAAATACGTGCCCTCCACGGTGCTGGCCCTGAAAGTGGCGCGGCTGCTGGGCAAGCCGGTGGAAGAGCTGTTTGTGCTGGAAGCCGACGACTGAACCGTCCAAAAGCGTCCGGCCTTCGGAATCGACGCCCACAAAAAAACCGGGCAGCTGTTGCTGCGCCGGTCAGTTGAGGTACGCGTGCCAGGTGTGGTCGATGGAGCCGGCCGAGAGCTTGAGGAAACTGGCCAACGTGGGTTTTTTGGGCTTTTGCCTGACGGTGAGGCCAGCCTCCTCGGGGGTTCGGTGGCCCTTGGCGTGGTTGCAGCGGGCGCAGGCGGTCAGCAGGTTCACCCAACTCGAGTCGCCGCCGCGGGAGCGGGGCATCACGTGGTCGAGGGTCAGGTTTTTGGTCGAGCCGCAGTACTGGCACTCAAAATGGTCGCGCTTCATGATGTTGTGGCGGCTGAGGGCAATGCCTTTGTAGGGCACGCGCACGTAGCGCTGCAACTTGATGATGCTGGGCTTGGGGTAGGCGCGCGACACGGTACGCAGGAACGCACCTTCCTTGTTGGCCACCAATTCGGCTTTGTCGAGGTACAGGAGCACAAACGCTTTCTGCACGCTGCACAGGGTAATGGCGGAGTAGTCGCCATTCAAAACGAGCACTTTCTGATCCATACGAGCTTGAGGCGGAAGCATGCGGAACTAGCGGTAAGCTAGGGGTTTCCGGCTGCTTACGCAACTCCAATGCCCGGTGGTTGGTTCACGCCGATTGGGCGGGCGTGGCAACCAGACAACTCGTGGCGCTTGCTGTGGCGGCGCTGCCGCCGCCGAGGCGTTCGGCTGGCCCTGTTTGCAGCCCCGGCGGGAGGGGTTTATTCCGGCAGCAGGCGCTTGATGAGGCGCAGCTTGTGGGTGTATTTCTGCCGCTGGCGGTTGTAAATACCGTTGTGGTCGAGCGGGTCGATGCGCACCTCGCCGCTGGCGTGCAGAATCTGCTGGTCGTCGAGCAGCATGCCCACGTGCACGATGTTGCCCTCGGCGTTGTCGAAAAAGGCCAGGTCGCCGGGCTGGGTTTGGGCCACGAAGTGTACGGGGCGGCCGTGGTCGATTTGCTGGCGGGCGTCGCGCGGGAGCTGCTGGCCGATGAGCCCGTAGAGCTGCTGCATGAGGCCCGAGCAGTCGATGCCGAACAGGGTTTTGCCGCCCCAGAGGTAGGGCGCTTTCAGGAACAGCTGGCCCGCTTTCAGCAGCAGGGCCTGGCGCTTGTCGGTGGGGCCGTGCAGGCCGTGGCCGTTGAGCGGGTTGGTGGCGGCCCCGTTGTAGAAATACGTGTCGTTGTCGCCCAGGCGCAGGCTCATGCCGTCGAAAAACGGCAGGCGGGCGCCGAGGCTGACGGGAATGCGCACGTCGGCGTTGCTCACCATTTGCACCACGTCGAGGCTGCGCGGGTGGTCCTGGGCGCTCCAGGCGGCCAGGTACTCGGCCGACACGGGCTGGTGCTGCTTGAAATCGATCCAGCCCACGTACTGGTCGGCGGCGAGGCGCACCTGCAGCCAGTTGCCTTGCGCGAGCAGAATGCTGTAGCACTCCCCGAAAATCAGCTGGGTAACGATTTCGGCTCTATCGGTGGGTTCGGCGCGCACCGGCACGACGCTCAGGGCGCAAATTCCGTGTTCCAAGGGGTAATTTGAAATAAATCAGGCAGCAAGGTACGCAAGGAAACCTGCAGGCAGGTGGCATTACGGGAAGGCACGGCATTCCGCGCCTCAAGCAGTGCCAATCGGTCCGGGCCGGTGGCGGAAACGCAACGAGCCTGACGAGCCGAATCCAGTTTCGGTTCATCAGGCTCATTCGGCTGGGGCTTGGCGAAGGACCGGTTGCGCCGGCTCGCGCCTCGCAACGGCAGCGGGCTAGTACTGGGCGCGGTCCATTTCGCGCTTCTGGTCTTTGGCTTTCAGGTCTTCGCGCTTGTCGTAGAGCTTTTTGCCGCGGGCCAGCGCAATGTCGACCTTGGCAAAGCCCCGGTCGCTGATGAAAATATGGAGCGGAATGATGGTGAGGCCCTGCTCCTGGCTTTTGTCGTGGAGCTGGCGCATCTCCTTTTTGGTGAGCAGCAGCTGGCGCGGGCGGGTGGGCTCGTGGTTGTTGTAGGTACCCTGGGTGTACTGGGCAATGGTGACGCCGTGCAGCCAGAGCGTGCCGTTCGAGCCAAAAGTGCAGTAGCCCTCGGTGATGTTGGCGTTGCCCACGCGCAGGCTCTTGATTTCGGTGCCCACGAGCACCATGCCGGCCGTGTACTTGGCCAGGAAGGAATATTCGTAGCCGGCGCGGCGGTTCTGGATGTGAATGGCGCGCGGGGCGGTGTCTTTGGCTTTGGCCATGAGGAGAAAAGAGTCGCGGGGGAAGCAGCGGGCGGCAGGAGCAGCCGTTGCGTCACGAAAATAGAGCGGAAAACAGGTTAGGCAGACGCTTGCAGCGCGGCAAACCGGGCCGCCAGCTTGGCCTGGTCGACGATGCGTTGGCCGGTGCGGCCGGTAGCTACCAGCCGCGGGCCCACGCGGGCTTCTACGGTGCAGGTCAGTTCGCGGCCGTGCAGGGCGGCAAAGGTAGCAGTCAGCGTCAGGGTTTCGCCCGCAAAGGCGGGGGCGTGGTGCTGCACCTCCAGCATCGTGCCGATGCCCTCCTCCCCTGCCTCGCGCATCTGGAGCACGAACAGGCGGCCGGCCCACTCCATTTCGCGGGCCAGGGCGAAGGTGCTCAGAACCGGATGCACCAAGCCACCGCCGGCGTCGAAAGCGGCGAAATCGGCTGGCACGACGGTGTAGCGGTGGGTTTGCTGGTCGCCTAGGTGAAAGGGGTTGGTCATATTAGAACGTCATGCTGAGCTTGCCGAAGCATCTCTACTGCTTCGTTGCAGAGTCTAGTTATTTGCCTAGAACCAAACCTGAACGAGAAAAAACGCGGGCGCGCATGCCCAAAACCACATAAAAGCCCGCTTGATGGTTTCTTGGTTTCGCAGCAGCCACTGGAGAGGCGGGCGGTGCACATTCTCCTTGTTGTAATTCAGGTGGAACCACACCTGCAAATCGACCATTAGCCGGGAGCCTCGACTCATGAGAGCTACCGTTACAAGAAGCCACGCTGTTTCACGGAGCTGCCCAGCAAGCAAGTTGGTCGTAGGAAGATACGGCCACAAAGCATCCGTCACTAAGAGCAAGCAAATGCCGCCAACTATCAAAAGCCATAAGGTCATTTCGGAGACTTTGGCTGGCAAAACCATTACGGCCCCGTAGTTCAGCACAATAGCAACGAGGCAAGAAAGTATGGAAACTACAATCACTGATTCTCTATTACAGCAGGACTTAATAAGCAGCTTGCCTAACGAAGCGGTAGAGATGCTTCGGCTGCGCTCAGCATGACGTTCTGATAAAGCCTACCCCAGCTTCAACCGTGGGTCGGGGCTGGCTAGCTGGGTGGCAAAATCCCCAGCTTCGTACTGGAAATGCGCGGTCATGGCAATCATGCCGGCGTTGTCGGTGCAATACTGGAAGGCCGGGATGAACACCTGCCAGCCCAGCTCGTCGGCCAGGCGCTGCAGCTCGGCGCGCAGACCGGAGTTGGCGGCCACGCCGCCGGCAATGGCAATGTTGGTGAGGCCGTACTCGGCGGCGGCGCGGCGCAGCTGGCGCATCAAGGTCTGAATGATGGTGTGCTGAATGCTGGCGCAGAGGTCGGCCAGGTTTTCTTCGATGAAGGCCGGGTTCTGCTGCGTTTGCTGGCGCAGGAAGTACATCACGGCGGTTTTCACGCCGCTGAAGGAGAAGTCGTAGCCGGGCATCTGGTTGACGGGGAACGGGAAGCGCAGCGGGTTGCCTTGCTGGGCCAGCTTGTCGAGGCGGGGGCCGCCGGGGTACGGCAGGCCCAGCAGCTTGGCGGTTTTGTCGAAGGCTTCGCCGGCGGCGTCGTCCTGGGTCTGGCCGATGATGTCCATCTCGAGCGGGCTGCGCACCACCACGAGCTGGGTGTGGCCGCCGCTCACGGTGAGGCACAGAAACGGAAACTGCGGCCGCGGCTCTTCAATGAAGTGCGCCAGAATGTGGGCCCGCATGTGGTTGACGCCGATGAGCGGTTTGTCGAGGGCCAGGGCGAAGCTTTTGGCGAACATGCCGCCCACCAGCAACGAGCCGAGCAGGCCGGGGCCCTGGGTAAAGGCCACCGCGTCGAGGTCGTTTTTGCTGATGCCGGCTTTTTGCAGGGCCGCCTGCACCACCGGCAGCAGGTGTTGCTGGTGGGCGCGCGAGGCCAGCTCGGGCACCACGCCGCCGTATTGTTCGTGCACTTGCTGGCCGGCCACGATGTTGGCCAGAATCTTGCCCCCGGCCATGACGGCGGCGCCGGTGTCGTCGCACGACGACTCGATGGCCAGAATGATGGGGTGTTCCATACGCTCGTATAAGCTAGGCTGAGAGGCCGAAGTGCCGGCAATCAGCTTTTTTTGTAGAAATTCCGCCGATCGGGAATGCACAAGCATCCTCCGATTCGGCGTTTACGTCTTGCAGTCGGGCCGATTGCCGTCGGCTCCACCGCTTTTCTTCCCTCCCGACAACCGCGTGCAAGTTATAAAGGCCATTCTGAAGGTGCTGCTGGGGCTGCTGCTCCTGCTCGGCCTGTTGCTGGGCGCGGCAGTGCTGGCCCTGCGCATTCCGGCCGTGCAAACGAGCGTGGCGCGCAAAACGGCCGCCATTCTTTCCGACAAGCTCGGCCACCAGGTTACCATCGGGCGCGTGGACGTGCGCCCTTTCACCCGCGTGGTGCTCGACCAGGTGCACGTGCTCGACCGGGCCGGCAACGAACTATTCCATATCGGCCGCACCGATGCCACCATCAGCGTCTTCTCCATTTTCTCGCCCAACAAGCTTTACATCAGCAAGGCCACGCTCACCGAGCCGCGCTTTTCGCTGGTGACTTACGCCGGGCAGCCCGATTCCACCAACCTCGACCAGTTTCTGGGGGCGGTAAAAAAGCTGCTGGGCGCACCCGATACCACGAAAGCCAAGACACCCTTCGACTTCAAGATTGAGGCCGTGGACCTGCGCAACGCCCGCTTCGTGCTCAACCGCCAGAACCGGCCCAAGGAGCCGTACTACGGCAAGTCGATGGACTACGCGCACATGGACATCGACAGCGTGTACGCCGACTTGTCGCAGATCTGGTTTCGCGGCGACACCATCCATGCCCGCATTGCAGGCATGCGCGCCGTGGATATTCCGTCGAAAACCCGCCTGAAAGAGCTGGCGGCCGACATGACCTTCGCCACCCATTTCTGGGAGTTCGACCAGCTGAACCTGCGCGTGGGCAACAGCCGCCTGCGCGACTACGTGAAGTTTGAGTACGCGCACTTCCTGAACTTCGTCGACTTCAACGACTCGGTGAAGGTGACGGCGCGCCTCAAGCCCAGCCGCGTGTATTCCAGCGACATTGCGCTGTTTGCCCCGCAGCTCAACGGCTGGAACGAGCAGGTGCTGATTTCGGGCGAGGCCAAGGGCTACGTGCGCAACTTCACGGCCAAAAACCTCGACCTGCGCTACAGCACCGGCGGCACCCACATCATCGGTAACATCACGGCCGAGGGCCTGCCCGAGTGGAAGGAAACCTTTGCCGAGCTGCGCCTGCGGCCCGGCACCGTGCTCAACCCCGTGGACCTGAAGCCCATGCTGCCCAAGGACGTGTACACGTACTTCGACCGCGTGGGCACGCTGAAGCTGAACGGGCAGTTTCTGGGCTTCTACAACGACTTTGTGGCCAACGGCGACTTTGAGACGCGCCTCGGCAACGTGACGTCCGACGTCAACCTCAAGTTCAAGAACGACGCGCGCTTCTCGTCCTACGAAGGCACCGTGCGCACCAGTAATTTCCAACTGGGCAAGCTGCTCGGCGACGAATCCATCATCCGCGACGTGGCCGTGAACGGGCGCGTGAAAGGCCAGGGCTTCACGCCCGAAGGCGCCCGAGCCCGCGTAACGGCCACCATCCCGCACATTTGGGTGAAGGGCTACCGCTACCAGAACATTCAGGTAACCGACGGGCAGCTCAGCCGACAGTCGTTCGACGGCAAGGTGCGCGTGCAGGACCCCAACCTGCAAGTGAGCGGCGAGGGCACCATCAGCTTCGGCCGCCAGCAGGCCTTCGATTTGATAGCCAACGTGCAGAAAGCCAACCTGCAGGCCCTCGGCATTATCAACCAGCCGCTCACCGTTTCGGCGCGGGCCGACGTGAAGTTTCAGGGCCTGACGCTGGACGCGCTGCTGGGCCGCATTCACCTGCGCGATGCCCGCCTGGCCCTGCGCGGCCGCACCGTGCACCTCGATACCCTCGATTTGCTGGCCACGCGCCGCAACGGAGAGCGGCTGCTGGCCATGCGCTCCGATGCCTTTAACCTGCGCGCCCAGGGCAACTTCGAGTTTACCCGCGTGATTCGCGACGTGCAGCAGCTGGCCGACGAGTACCTGCTCAACTTCCAGGGCGACGCCGCGGCCACGGCCGCCTACTACCGCCGCAAGCGCCGCCTGCCCACACCCGACTACAACATTGCCCTCAACCTGTACCTGAAGCGCCCGAACCCGCTCATTCACGTGTTCTTGCCGCAGCTCACCGTCAGCGACTCGACGCGCATCGAGGGCTCGTTCCGCAACGGCAACACGTCCATTCTCAACTTGAGCGGCAGTGTGGCCAAGGTGCAGTACGACAGCATTCGGGTGGAAAAAGCCACGTTTGACCTGCTCACTTCCAAGCTGCCCTACGAGCCCACGGTGCTGGCGCAAACCAGCGTGACTTCGCAGCGGCAGCGGCTGCCGCTGCTGGGCGCCACCGAGCAATTTTACGTGGAAGGCGTGTGGGACCAGGACAAAATCAACTTCTCGTCGTCGTTGGCCCAAACGGGAACCACCAACCGCGCTCAGATCAACGGGGCGCTGGATTTCCTGCCCGGCGCGGTGCAAATCGTGTTCCGCCAGTCGGGCGTGAACCTGCTGGGCCGTGAATGGACCATTGCCCAGGACAACGCCATTACCATCCGGGGTGGCGGCCGTGAGGTAGACGTGCAGAACTTCACCCTCTCCAACGGCGGGCAGCGCGTGAGTGCCGTGGGGCAAGTATCGGAAGACCCGTCGCGCACGCTCCACCTGGAAGTGAAAGACCTGGAGCTGGCCACCCTCAGCAGCCTCACCCGCCAGAACATGACCGGGCGCGTGAATGCCGTGGGCGACGTGCGCGGCGTGTTTGGCAAGCTCGTGGCTTCGGCCCGCCTGAACGTGGACTCGCTCTACTTCGACAAGGTGCTGATTGGCAACGTGGCGGGCGTGTCGGACTGGGACAACCAGGCCAGCCGCCTGGGCGTGAACCTGAACGTGGTGCGCGACGGGCGCAACGTGCTGAGCGTGGCCGGCACCATTGCGCCCGGCGCCGCGCAGGAACAGCTCAACCTCACCGGCGTGCTCAACGATGCGCCCATTAAGCTGGCCGAGCCGTTTCTGGCCGGTGTGCTCAAGGACCTCGGTGGCACCGGGCGCGGCACGCTGCGCCTCACCGGCAAGTTTGCCTCCCCCAGCCTGCGCGGCGACGTGGCCGTGCGCAACGGGCAGCTCACGTTTGCCTACCTGAACACCACTTACACCTTCGAGGACCGCATCCGGTTCTTCGAGGACCGCATGGTGTTCCGCAACATCAAGCTGCGCGACATGCTGGGCAACAACGGCACCCTCGACGGCACGATTTACCACAGGGGTTTCGACGACATGCGCCTGGACCTGAAGGCCTCGTTCCGGCGCATGCAGGTGCTCAACACCACCCGTCGCGACAACGACCTGTACTTCGGCACGGCCTTCGCCACGGGCACTGCCACCGTTACCGGCCCCACCGACAACCTGGTGGTGAACGTGCGCGCCCGCAGCGAAGCCGGCACCCGCCTCTCGCTTCCGCTCGACAACGCCGCCACGGCCACGCAGGCCAGCTACATCCGCTTCGTCAACCGTAACCCGGCGCTGCAGGACACCACCAAAACCGCCACCGGCCCGGTGCGGCCGAAGGTGGACCTCTCGGGCATCTTGCTCAACTGCGTTTTCGACGTGACCCAGGACGCCTATATGGAGGTGATTCTGGACGAGAATACCGGCGACGTGATTCGCGGAGCCGCCGCTGGGCAGCTGCGCCTGAACATCGACACCCGCGGCGACTTCAACATGTACGGGCAGCTGGAAATCGTGCGCGGGGCCTACAACTTTACCTTGCAAGGCCTTGTGAACAAAGAGTTTCAGGTGCGGCCCGGCGGCACGCTCACCTGGAACGGCGACCCGTTGGCCGGTGAAATGGACGTAACGGCCACCTACACCCAACGCACGCCGCTGGGTCCAGCCCAGGGCTTCAGCAGCAACTACACCGCCTCGGTTACGGCCGTGATGAACCTGACCGGCGACATGCTGCTGCCGCGCATTCAGCTCGGGCTGGAGTTTAACGATTCGCCCTCGGCCGCCGAGGGCGAAATCATTTCCTTCCTCTCCAACATCCGCAACGACGAGCAGGAGCTGAATCGGCAGGTATTTTCGCTGCTGCTGTTCCGGCAATTGGCGGCCGTGGGCGGCGTGGGCGGCGGGGCTTTGGGCGGCACCACCGGCACGGTGCAAAACAGCCTGGGCCAGATTCTGTCGACGCAGCTGGGGTTGCTTACCTCGCAAATCGACCAGAATCTGGAAATCAACTTCAACCTCGACGGCGTGACGGCTGAGGAACTGCAACGGCTGCAAGTGCGCCTGAGCTACAGCCTGCTGCAAGGGCGCCTGCGCTTTACCCGGCAAGGCGGCATCAGCAACACCACGACCACGCCCGACGGCGGCGTGGCTACCAGCCAAACCTCCTTGGTGGGCGACCTGAGCCTGGAATACTTCGTGCGCAAAGACGGCAAGTTCCGGGTGCGCCTGCGCTACGAAACCACCCCCCGCGACCTGGGCCAGACGCTGGTGAACCAGCAGCGCGCCGGCCTCAGCTTCGTGCACACCGAGCAGTTCGACAACCTCACCGAGCTCTTTGCCCGTAAGCGCCTGCGCCGCCGCGAAGAAGCCGCCCGCAAAGCCCGCGAGCAGCTCACCATCGACGACGACCCGCGCACCTCGCTGTAAGTTGCGGATTGCCAGTTGCTAGCTTGCCTGGGGCAGCCTGTTTTACCTCAATTGCCGGGCAACTGGTAACTGGCAACTCGCAACTGCCTATTTTTGCCCTCCCCTATGCCGCAATTCCGCCCCGTCCGCAAAAAGAAGCTTGGTAGCTACCCCCACACGATGGTGGTGTTCAGCATCACGCTGGCGTTGCTGGTCATTGGGCTGTTTGGGCTACTGCTGGTGCACGCGCACAAGCTTTCGGAAGCGGTGAAGCAGAACCTGGAGGTGCAGGTGTACCTAGAGCGCGACCTGCCCGAAACCCAGTTGCTGGCCTTGCAGCGCACGTTTGCGCAGAAGCCCTACATTGCTTTCAAAGGCAGCGAGCCGCAGGTGCGGTTCCTCTCGAAAGAGGAAGGCGCCCAAGAATTCGTGCAGCTCACCGGCGACGACTTTCAGCAGTTTTTGGGCGACAACCCCCTGCGCGACGCCTACATCCTGAAAATCAACCCCGAGTTTGCCGACTCCGTAAGTTTGCGCCGCCTCAGCCAGGATTTGCGCCAGCAGCCGGGCGTGTTCGAGGTCAGCTACGTGCAGAGCCTGATTACTTCCATCAACCAGAACGTGCGCAAGGTGAGCCTGTTGCTGCTGGGTTTTGCGGCCTTGCTGGTGGTGGTGGTGTCCATTCTCATCAACAACACCATCAAGTTGGCGCTGTTCTCGCAACGCTTCCTCATCCGCTCGATGCAGCTGGTGGGCGCCACGTCGTGGTTTATTCAGAAGCCGTTCCTGCGTCGCGCTACCTGGCAGGGCGTGGTGAGCGGCGCCTTGGCGAGCCTGCTGCTGTTGGCCCTGCTCCAATACGCCTACCTGCAGGTTACCGAGCTGCAGCTGCTGCGCGACGAACGCCTGATTGGGGCCGTGCTCGTCGCATTGGTGGTACTGGGCGGTGTCATTGGCTTTTTCAGTTCCTACCGCGCCGTGCGCAAGTACCTGCGCATGTCGCTCGACGACTTGTACTAGCGTTAAATGGCTGAATGGTTATATGGCTGAGCAACCCTTTCCGGCACCGAAGTATCTACGCCTCGGCGACATCGAGTGCTACCGGGTTAGTTTTGCCCTCAGCAACGTGGTGTGGCAGCAGGTGAAAGGCTGGCCGGCCATGGCTCAACGCACGGTTGGCGAACAGTTCGTGCGCGCCACCGACAGCATCTCCGCCAATATTGCAGAGGGTTTTGGCCGCTATGGCAAGAAAGATAAGATCAAGTTTTACCGCATTGCCCAAGGCTCCCTATTCGAGGCGCTGGATTGGAATGAAAAGTCCAAAATTCGCCAACTGACTACCCCCGAACAGTACGAGCACGTTTTTCACGAACTTCAGCGGCTACCCAAAATGATCAACGCACTGGTGAAATACACCAACAGCCATCTGACCATTTAGCCATTTGACCATTTGACTTTATGCAACCCACGCGCTTTGCCTTCGGGCCCCGCAACTACCGGCTGATGTTCCTCGGTCTGGGCGTACTGGCCGCCGGCTTCATTGCCATGTCCCTCGATTCGGCCCCCTACGGCGAAGGCGTTCTGGGCCTGACCGTCGGTCCGCTGCTGCTGCTGGCGGGCTTCATCATCGAGTTCTTCGCCATCATGGTGCGCTCGGGCCACCCGACCAATACGGCCCCAACGCCCGCGGCTCCGGTAGCCGGCCAACCCACCCCTGCTGCCCCGGTGCCGGCCGTGCCGGTGACGCCGCCCACCTACCAGCGCCGCTAGCCGATGACGTACTGGCAAGCCCTGCTCCTGGCCATCGTCGAGGGGCTGACCGAGTTTCTGCCCATTTCCAGCACCGGGCACATGATTATTGCCTCGGCGCTGGTGGGCATCGAGCCCACGGCCTTTACCAAGCTCTACAGCGTGGTCATCCAGCTCGGGGCCATTGCCTCGGTGTTTGTGGTGTACTGGCGCCGCTTTTTCCAGAGCCTCGACTTTTACTTCAAGCTCATCGTCGGCTCGTTGCCCGTCATTGTGGTGGGCCTGTTGCTCGACGATTTCATCGACCAGCTGCTGGGTTCGGTAGCCGTTATTGCCACGGCCCTGCTGCTGGGCGGCATCGTGCTCATGTTCATCGACAAGTGGCTGCCCCAAACGCCTCCGCAGGAAGGCGGCCACCCCGTGACCACGCCCAGCTACCGGCAGTCGTTTATCATCGGTGTGTTTCAGTGCCTGGCGGTGCTGCTGCCCGGCACCAGCCGCTCGGCGGCCACCATCATCGGCGGCCTCACCCAGCGCCTCACCCGCCAGTCGGCGGCCGAGTTTTCGTTTTTTCTAGCCCTGCCCGCCATGGCCGGCGCTACGGTGCTGAAGGTGTACAAGAACTTCCACCTGATTCAGGCTCAGGACATCAAAATCATCCTGTTTGGCAACGTGGTGGCCTTTGTGGTGGCGCTGCTGGCCATTCGGCTGTTCGTCGGTTTCGTGGCCAAGTACGGCTTCCGCGCCTTCGGCATCTACCGCATCATCGTGGGCGGCTTGCTGCTCATCATGCTGGCCCTGGGCATTGATCTGCGCCTGATATGAACGAAGAACAAGCGGACGTTCATCCGTCTGAGCAAAACCAGCCTACCCCGCCGCCTGCCACCCACAGCCAGCAGCCAACAGCTAATGAGCTGCTGACGCCCGAGCGCATTGCCGAGGGCGCGGTGCTGCTCATCGACAAGCCGCTGACGTGGACCTCGTTCGACGTGGTGAAGAAAACCAAGTACCTGCTCAAGGCCAAGAAAATCGGCCATGCCGGTACGCTCGACCCCTTGGCTACCGGCCTGCTGATTTTGTGCACCGGCAAGCAAACCAAGAGCATCGACCAGATTCAGGCGCAGGAAAAGGAGTACACCGGCACGTTTCGCCTCGGCCAGACCACGCCGAGCTTCGACCTGGAAACGCCCGTCGACCACGAGCTGCCCACGGCGCACCTGACCGAAGAAGCCGTGCGGGCTGCCACCGCGCCCTTCGTCGGCCTGATTGAACAGACGCCGCCGCTGTTTTCGGCTGTGAAGGTGAACGGCGAGCGGGCCTACGAGGTAGCCCGCCGCGGCGCCGAGGCCGAAATCAAAAGCAAGCAGATTACCATCAAGGCCTTCGACATCACCGCTGTGGCCCTGCCCGACGTGCATTTTCGGGTGGTGTGCTCCAAGGGCACCTACATCCGCAGCCTCGCCCGCGACTTTGGCGCGGCCTTGAGCTGCGGCGCGCACCTCACCAAACTGGTCCGCACCCGCATCGGCGAGTACCGGCTGGCCGATGCCCTGAGCATTGCCGACCTGGAAGCCCACCGCGCCCCGCGCCCCGAGGGCGAAGCCACGCGGCCGCAACGCCCGCGCCGGGAACGGCAACCCGAGCGCCGCGCTGGTCTGGAGTACTACAATGCCCGGAACAGCGCCCCGACCGCACCCGAAGCGCCCGAAACGGCGTAGGAAAAGCGGCGCATACAGCGCGGACGCTACCTTCGCGGCCGCCACTCACCGAAATCAGTGCCCCATGCAAGTTGTTCGTGACCCCGCCGCGTTTCCGCACCTGACCAATGCCGTGGTAACCAGCGGCACCTTCGACGGCGTGCACGTGGGCCACCAGCGCATTTTGCACCGCCTGCAGGAAGTGGCCCGGCAATCGGGCGGGCCGAGCGTGGTGATTACCTACTGGCCGCACCCGCGGCTGGTGCTGGCCCCGCCGGCCGCGCACCCCGAGCCCTTGCAGCTGCACTTGCTCAACACCCTGGAGGAGCGCATCGACAAGCTTGAATCTTTCGGCGTCGATTACCTGCTCATCGTGCCGTTCACGCGGGAGTTTTCGGAGTGGACTTCTGAGCAGTACATCCGCGAGCTGCTGCTGAATACCGTGGGCACGAGCAAACTGGTCATTGGTTACGACCACCGTTTCGGCAAAAACCGGGAAGGCGGCTTCGACTACCTCAGCCAGAACGCCGACCGCTACGGCATGAGCGTGGAGGAAATTCCGCGCGAAGACGTGGACGCCGTGGGTGTGAGCAGCACCCGCATCCGCCGCGCCCTGGAAGCCGGCGACGTGGCCACCGCCAACCGCTACCTCGGCTACAATTACCCCTTCACGGGCACCGTGGTGCGCGGCAAGCAGCTGGGCCGCACCATCGGGTTTCCCACCGCCAACATGCAGCAGCCCGAGGGCCTGAAGCTGGTGCCGGGCCGCGGCGTGTACGCCGTGCTGGCCACTACGGCCGCCGGCACGCACCACCAGGCCATGCTCAACATCGGCGTGCGCCCCACCGTGGGCGGCGACCTGCAGCAAACCGTGGAAGCCCACCTGCTCGACTTCGACGGCGACCTGTACGACCAGCCGCTGACCGTGGAATTCATTGCCCGCCTGCGCGACGAGCAGAAGTTCGACGGCCTCGACGCCCTGAAAGCCCAGCTGGCCAAGGATGCCGACGCGGCCCGTCAGCACTTGGTAGGCGGCTAGAGTTCCGGCCAGCCAATGGTGCCGGAGCGCGAGAAAACGTAGGTTTGTGCATGGCCGTCATTCGCCCCGCTCGCCCGTTGCCTTCGCTCGAAGCCCTGCTCATCGAGCTGGAAGACCAATTGCCCCAGTATTCCTACCGCCTGCGGCGCTACGTGCACGGCACCTGCATTTTGGCGTGGCGCAGCACCCGGCCGGGCGCCGAAATATGGGTGAAGGCCGGCGGGCTGCTGGTGGAAGAAGCCGTGCCCGATAACTGGACGGCGGCGCTGTCGGGGCGTTTCGGCTTGCTGGGCTTGCTGGTGATGCGCCTCTTCAACCGCCGCGTGGGCGAAGCGCGGCGCGTCATTGCGCGCTATCTTGCGCTGCGCTACGGCGCCTGACCCTCCTCAACTTTCCCCTTCGTTTCATGATCAACAAAGTGGTAGCCGATGCCCAGGCCGCGCTCCTGGGCATTACCGACGGCATGACGCTCATGCTCGGCGGCTTCGGCCTGTGCGGCATTCCCGAAAACTCGATTCAGGAGTTGCTGCGCCTGGGCGTGAAGGACCTGACGTGCATTTCCAACAACGCCGGCGTCGACGATTTCGGTATTGGGCTGCTGCTGCAGCGGCGGCAGGTGCGCAAGATGATTTCCTCCTACGTGGGCGAAAACGCCGAGTTTGAGCGGCAGCTGCTGGCCGGCGAGCTGGAAGTGGAGCTGATTCCGCAAGGCACTTTGGCCGAACGCTGCCGCGCGGGCGGCGCGGGCATTCCGGCCTTCTACACCCCGGCCGGCTACGGCACCGAGGTGGGCGAAGGCAAAGAGTCGCGCGAGTTCAATGGCAAGATGTACCTGCTGGAAACCGCTCTGCACGCCGACTACGCCCTGGTGAAAGCCTGGAAAGGCGACACGGCCGGCAACCTCATCTACAAAGGTACGGCCCGCAACTTCAACCCGATGATGGCCACGGCCGGCAAAATCACGGTGGCCGAAGTGGAAGAGCTGGTGCCCGCCGGCGAGCTGGACCCGAACCAGATTCACACGCCCGGCATCTTCGTGCAGCGCATTTTCGAGGGCAAAAACTACGAGAAGCGCATCGAGCAAAGAACGGTTCGGCAAGGCTAGGCCAGCACGTCATTCCGAGCGCAGCCGAGGAATCCCGCGTGTTTACCTCAGTAGTAAAATTACTCTTGAGCATCAGCACGCGAGATGCCTCGCTCACGCTCTGCATGACGTTCTAACCCTCAACTTCAGCACATCATGTTAGACAAACACGGCATTGCCCGGCGCATCGCGCAAGAAGTAAAAGACGGCTACTACGTCAACCTCGGCATCGGCATTCCCACGCTGGTGGCCAACTACATTCCGCAGGGCATCAACGTAGAGCTGCAAAGCGAAAACGGCCTGCTGGGCATGGGCCCCTTCCCCACCGAGGCCGAAGTCGACCCCGACCTGATTAACGCCGGCAAGCAGACGGTGACCACGCTGCCGGGCTCCAGCATCTTCTCCTCGGCCGATTCGTTCGGCATGATTCGCGGCGAGCATGTGGACCTCACCATCCTCGGCGCCATGGAGGTGTCGGAGCGCGGCGACATTGCCAACTGGAAGATTCCGGGCAAGATGGTGAAGGGCATGGGCGGCGCCATGGACCTCGTGGCCTCGGCCAAAAACATCATTGTGGCCATGCAGCACGTAGCCAAAGACGGCTCCTCCAAGCTGCTGCCCAACTGCACGCTGCCCATTACGGGCCTGCACTGCGTGAAGAAAATCGTGACCGAGCTGGCCGTGCTCGACGTGACGCCCGACGGCTTCGTGCTGCGCGAGCGGGCCCCGGGCGTATCGGTGGAGCAAATTCAGGCGGCTACCGCCGGCAAGCTGGTGATACCCGCCGAAGGCGTGCCGGAAATGACGGGCGTATAAGCTCCTCCGCTGCTAGTAGCGCAACGCCGCGCGGCTGCCGGGTTTTCCGGGCGCCGCGCGGCGTTGTATCTTTCCGGCCCGTTTGGTTCACTAGCTCAGCTTTCTATGCTCCGACACTTCTACGCCCTGGTTCTGCTGCTGAGCTTGCCCCCCACTGCGGCCGTGGCCCAGTCGCCCAGCATCGACCGTACTGACATGCCCATCATCGGCGACTCGCTGCGGCTGAGCCAAGCTGCGGCGCAGCTGCCGGCCACGGCCCCGCCCCTCTCGCGGCGCGGGGCCAACCAAACCTGGAACTACACAGGTCTGCAGCCGGTGAGCCAGCGCGTGGAGCGCTACGCCAATGTGAACACCACGGCCCTCACGCTGCAGTTCACGTTCGGCCCGACGGGCGGCGTGAACCGCGCCACGCTGGTGTCGCCCCAAAACCTGCCCGTGCCGCCCGGCGTGCCCGTGCCCTTCACCGACCCGGTGGAGTTCTACAACCTCTCGAACGCCGATTTTCGTTCGGTGGGCTTCGGGGCTTTGGTCAGCGGCTTCGGGCTGCCTGCTACCTACCAAAGTCAGGCGCAGCAGGATGTTATCTACCGTTTTCCGCTGAGCTACACCAGCGCCCCCGATTCCAGCAATTCGTACTTTCAGATCAGCGTGCCGGGCACGGGCTTCCTCTCGCGCAAACGCAAACGCGTGAACCGCCCCGATGCCTGGGGTACGCTTACCACACCCTTTGGCACGTTTCAAACGGTGCGCCTCGTCACGCGCCTCGAAGACCACGACAGCGTGGCCGTGGGCGCCGGCGCTGGGCAAGGGCTGACGCTGCCCGTGCAACGCGAATACAAGTGGCTGGCGAAAGGCATTCACGTGCCCGTGCTGACGATTACCACGGCCGTGGTGGCCGGCCAGGAAACCATTACCGGCGTGGAATACCGCGACGTGTACCGCCGCATTGTTACGGCCAACCGCGAAGCCGCAGCCCTGGCAGCGGTAACGGCCTTTCCCAACCCCATTTCGGCGGGGTCGGCCCTACAGCTCACCGGCTTTGCCTCTTCCGACAGACGGATACGCGTATCGGCTACCGACCTGACCGGCCGGCTCTTGTTCGACCGCGCAGCACTAGTGCTACAGGGCGTGGCTACGGTTCCAGCCGAAGCGTTTGGCCGCTTCCGCGGCGTGGCGGTGCTTCGCCTTCAAACCGACCAAGGCGTGGCGGTGCGACGGGTGGTGCGGCAATAGCGGCACCGGACGCATAGATTACGACGGGCCGTTTGGGCTGGCGCACCCCAGGCCAGACCGCTCAACTGCCCGCGGTGAAGCCTCGGGGAACCTCTCGGCTGCGGCGGCGCTTTGTAACGGATGGGGCTTGCTGCTGGCCGAGGTCAGCAAAAAGTGCTGCTGTAACGTATGCATAGCGGGAAACGGCACGGCGCGGTCCGAAGCTGTACCGCTGCTGCCCCATTCCCTACTTTTGACTTCTCCATTTCGCCTTTTCCTATGGCTACCAACTCGCATGCTACCAAAACCGGTGGCACGGCCAAGAAAAATACCCTGCCGGGCATGCCTCAGGCGCCCGAGCTGCTGACGCCCACGGCTGTGCCGGCCCACAAGCTGGTGCTGCGCACCCTGCGCCGCTCCGACTTCAAGGCCGTCAAGAACATCATGGACAAGGTGTATTCCAACATGGAAGGCGCCTGGGCCCAGGACGAATACAACAACCTGCTCCGCAAATTCCCCGAGGGCCAGATCTGCATCGAAGACAACGGGCAGGTGGTGGCTGCGGCGCTGGCCATCATCGTGCAGTATTCCGACTTCGGCGACCGGCACACCTACTCCAAGATTACCGGCAACGGCCGGTTCGACACCCACAACCCCGACGGCGACACGCTCTACGGCGTCGACGTGTTTGTGGACCCCGAGTACCGCTCCCTCCGCCTGGGCCGCCGCCTCTACGATGCCCGCAAGGAGTTGTGCGAAAGCCTGAACCTGCGGGCCATGGTAGCTGGCGGCCGCATTCCTGGCTACGCCCAGTACGCCGGCGAGATGACGCCCGCCAAATACGTGGAGATGGTGCGCGCCAAGGAGTTGACCGACCCGATCCTCACGTTCCAGCTCTCCAACGAGTTTCACGTCCGCAAAATCATCCGTGGCTACTTGCCCTACGACTCCGAGTCGAAGGCCTTTGCCACGCTGCTGGAGTGGATCAACGTGTACTACGACGAAGATTCGGAGAAGCTGATCGGCAACGTGAAGAGCAACGTGCGCATCGGCATTGTGCAGTGGCAGATGCGCGCCGTGCGCAGCCTCGAAGACTTCTACCAGCAGATGGAGTTCTTCGTGGACACTGTGTCGGGCTACAAGTCCGACTGCGTGCTGTTCCCCGAGTTCTTCAACGCGCCGCTGATGGCCCTGACCGAAGAATCGTCGCCGGCGGTGGCTATCCGGGCCATGGCGGCCTTCACCGAGCCCATCAAAACCAAGCTCATGGAGTTGGCCGTGAGCTACAACATCAACGTCATTGCCGGCTCGATGCCGGTGTACGAAGACGGCAAGCTGCACAACGTGGCCTACCTCTGCCGCCGCGACGGCACCGTGGACGAGCAGTACAAGCTGCACGTGACGCCCGACGAGGCCAGCTACTGGGGCATGCGTGGCGGCGACAAGCTGCGCTGCTTCGACACCGACTTCGGCAAAATCGGCATTCTGATTTGCTACGACGTGGAGTTTCCCGAGCTGGCCCGCCTGCTGAGCGAGGAAGGCGTAAAAATCCTGTTTGTGCCGTTCTGGACCGACACCAAGAACGCCTACCAGCGCGTGCGGCTCTGCGCCCAGGCCCGGGCCATTGAAAACGAATGCTACGTGGCCATTACTGGCTCGGTGGGCAACCTGCCGCGCGTCGAGAACATGGACATTCAGTACTCGCAGTCGGCCGTATTCAGCCCCTCCGACTTTGCCTTCCCGCACGACGCCATCGTGGCCGAAGCCACGCCGAACACCGAAATGACGCTGATTGCCGACCTCGACCTCGACTTGCTCAAGGACCTCAACAGCTCGGGCGCCGTGCGCAACCTGCGCGACCGGCGCAAGGATCTGTACTCCATCAGCTGGTCGGTGAAGAAAGCCGAGCGCGACGACGAGCTGCTGGCCCAGGGCGAAGAGCGCGCCCCGCGCAGCACCAAGCGCAAGCTGATGCACACGGCAGGGTAAAGCGGTTTTATGGCAGTTGCCTAATTTATGAAACGGCCACCCTACAAGGTGGCCGTTTTGCATTGAAGTAGCTCCTATGCCTTGCTGGGCAGCTGCAAACCGGGCCATTCCACTCGGGGTACGCGTGTGGTGGTTTCCATTCAACTATCTGTATTTTTGAACCTACGCTTATCTACTGCGGCCTTTGTTGCTCTGCCCAACGGCAGTCCGTTTTTTCCCCGAACCATTTTTGCCCGTGAGGAAAACCTCTACTCTTCGCCAGCTTGGCCTGGCGGCCCTCGGCTTTTTGCCCCTGACTGCCCTGCACGCGCAGTCGCTCAACCCCCAACAGGCGTTTGAAAAAGCCCTGGCCGTGCGCGGTCAATGGGCCGCCGGCTACGCGCCTACCGACTTGCGCCTAAGCAACGCCTACGCCGATGCCAACGGTCTGGAGCACGTGTATGTGCAGCAGGTTTACCGCGGCATTCCGGTGTACAACCGGGTGCAGTCCCTGGCTTTTGCCAAAGGCCGTTTGGCCTCGCACGCGGGTACGTTTGTGCCGGTTAAAGAACTAATGGCCTTGCCGGCCTCACCGGCTATTTCGGCCGCTACTGCGGTGAGCCGCACCCTGCAGCATCTGGCCGCCAGCACCACCAAGGCCCCGGCCCTGTTGACGGAAACCGGTGGCCCCGAAGCCCGTCAGACGTTCGACGGCGCCGGGGTGGCCCGCCGCGACATTGTGGCCAGCCTGACCTGGGCACAAGACGATGCCGGCAAACCGCACCTGGCCTGGAACGTGAACATCGACCTGCTGAACTCCTCCGACTGGTGGAACGTGCGCGTAGACGCCGGTACCGGGGCCATTGTGGGGCAAGACAGCTGGACCGTGCACGAAGCCGCCGCCAACCGCCACCGTAGCCGGCCAGCTACCGGCACGACTTCGCAGGTGGGGTTCAATACCTACGCGGCCGCGTACCTGCCGCCCACTACCACCACGGGCACATACCTGGTGGTGCCGTACCCGCGCGAAAACCCCTTCGCGACTGGTTTTCAAACCGAAACCGAGCCGTGGCTGAAAGTGGGCGCCGGCAACAGCGCCACCACCCACGGCTGGCACTTCGACGGCACAACCAACTACGCCTTTACGCGCGGCAACAACGTGGCTGCCTACGACGACGTGGCCCGCACCAATGCGCCGGGCAACTACGCCGCTTCGCAAACGCCGGCTCCGGCGCTTAGCTTCGCCTACACGCCCAACCCGACGGCGGCGCCCAGCACCTCGGCCAACCGCAATGCCGCCATTGTAAACCTGTTTTACTGGAACAACATCGTGCACGATGCGCTGTACCAATACGGGTTTACGGAGGCTGCCGGCAACTTTCAGAACGACAACCTGGGCCGCGGCGGTAGCGGTGCCGACTACGTGAAGGCCGAAGCCCAGGACGGTGGCGGCACCAACAACGCCAACTTCGACACCCCGCCCGATGGCGTGAGCGGCCGCATGCAGATGTTTCTCTGGAGCCCGGCCGACACGCCCCTGATGATTGAAACGCCAACCAGCATTGCCGGCTCCTACCAGATGGCCGAAGGAGCCTTCAGCACCAACAACCGCTTGGCCAACGTGGGTCCGGTTTCGGGACAAGTGGTGCTGTACACCGATGCCGGCAGCAACCCCGTAACCAGCCTGGGCTGCGCCAGCCACGCGGGCGCTTCGCTCGCGGGCAAAATTGCCCTAATCTACCGCGGCAGCACCTGCGGCTTTGCCGCCAAAGTGAAAAACGCCCAATTGGCCGGCGCGGCGGCCGTTATCATGGTCAACAACGTGGGAGGGGCCATTATAACCATGGGCGGCACCGACAACACGGTGACGATTCCGGCCGTGATGGTGTCGCAGGACGATGGCGCCCTCATTGCCGGGCAACTGGCGGCGGGCGTGCAGGTTACGCTGAGCCGCCCCTCGCCCACCGCTCCGCAGATGGACGGCGACCTGGACAACGGCATCATTGTGCACGAGTACGGCCACGGCGTATCGAACCGCCTGACCGGCGGGCCTTCCAACAGCAGCTGCCTCAACAACGCCGAGCAAGGCGGGGAAGGCTGGAGCGACTACCTGGCGCTGATGCTGAACACCGACTGGACGAATACGCCACTGACCGACGGCCCGCGCCCGCGCCCGGTGGGCAACTACGCCGATGGCCAGCCCGCCAACGGCCTGGGCATTCGTCGCTACGCCTACTCCACGTCGCTCACCACCAACCCGCTGACGTACGCCAACGTGGCTGCCACGCCCGAGTCGCACGCCATTGGCGAAATCTGGTGCGCGGCCCTGTGGGACATGACGTGGAACATCATTCAGCAGCACGGCCGCATCGAGCCGAACTTGTTTAACGGCGCCGGCAACGGCGGCAACAACGTGGCCCTGAACCTGGTGATGCAGGGCATGAAGCTGCAGCCCTGCCAGCCCGGTTTCCTCGACGCCCGCGACGCTATTCTGGCTGCCGATTCGCTGCTCTACCAAGGCCAGTACCACTGCTCCATCTGGCGGGCCTTTGCCCGCCGGGGAATGGGCTACAGCTCAGTGCAGGGCCGCTCTACCAGCGCCACCGACCAGGTAGCCGCCTTCGATATGCCGCCGAGCGTGACGATGGAGAAACTGCCCGCCGTGGTGCAGGGCAACACGTTCAACGTGGCCATTAAGCTGAGCTGCAACTGCCAGGTGCCTACCTCGAGCTACACCGTTACCAACGAATTGCCGGCCGGTATGCAATTCGTGAGCAGCAGCACGGGCGGCACGCTCTCAGGCACCAAAGTGGTGTTCGACAACCTCACTTTCACCACGCCCGGCCAAACGCAGACGCTGCGCTTTCAGGCCCAGGCCTCGGCCGCGGCCGCCTGTGCGCAGGTATTGCCCGTCAACGACGACCGCGAAGCCAGCACCCTCGGCAGCTTTGTGAGCCAGCCCATTTCGGGCAGCACCAACTGGTCGGTAAGCACGGCCCACGCCTTTAGCGGCACCCATACCTGGTTTGCGCCGCCGCCCCTGGTGCCGTCGGATTTTGTGCTGACATCGGCGCCGTTTACTCCCACTGGGCTGTCGGTGCTGTCGTTCTACCACTACTTCGACTTCGAAGCCACGTACGACGGCGGCACGGTGGAGCTGTCGACCAACAACGGCACCAGCTGGCAGAACGCGGCCACGTACTTCGTGCAGAACGGCTACAACAGCACGTTCGACGCCAGCACTTCGGCCCCGGGTCAGCGCTGCTTCTCGGGCCGCAGCGTTTCGGGCAGCACCGGCTTCATCCGCTCGGTGCTCGATTTGCGCTCCTTCGCCGGCACGCCGCTGCGCCTGCGCTTCCGCACCCGCACCGACACCGACAGCCCCGGCACGTTCGAAGGCTGGTTTATCGATGACATCCAGGTCATCAACGGTTGCGGCGGCACCCAGCGCGTAGAGCTGCTGGCTGGCAACACCCTGCAAGAGGCCCAGAACGTTCTGACTTATCTGCTACCGGTCACCACCACGGCCCAAAAGCCGTCGTTGGCCCAGGCCAGCCAGTTTTCGGCCCAGCCCAACCCCTTCGGTGCCGAAGGTGTACGGCTGCAGCTGAACCTGCCCGCCGCGCTGCCCCAGGTAGGCCTCACGCTCTACGACGTAACCGGCCGCGTGCTGTTGCGCCGTACGCTGCAGCGCGTAGCCACCGGTACCAGCACCGTGAGTTGGCCCGAAACGGCTGATCTGCCGGCCGGCCTTTACTTGGTGCGGGTCCAACTGCCCGACGGCAGCGGCACCACGTTGCGCGTAGAGCGGAAGTAAAACTTCAGCTATTAAGTCGCACAAAAAGGCCTCGCCGAAATTCGGCGGGGCCTTTTTGTGTTGGGGCGTTCCTGTGCGCTTAGGCGCCTTCGGGGCCGTGGTGGGGGTTGGCCGGCTCGTTGGTGTCGATGTTCTGGGTGCCGCTCTGGCGGAACCGCTCGTCGCCGCGCTTGGTCTGCGAAGCGTCTTCGGGCGGGGTTTCCTGGCCGTAGCGCGGCTGAAAATTGTTGGCCGTTTCGCCAACGACGGCGGTGCCGCCGGGTACGCCGCCAAACTCGCCGTAGTTGGGGCTGCTTTGGTGCGGGGCGTGGGCTTGGCCGGTGGGCTGCTGGGTTTGCTGCTCGTGGGGCAGGTTATCGGCGTCGGCGGTGCCGCGACGCAGGTTTTCGGCCTCCTGGGAGCCTCGCAGCTCCGAAAATTCGTCGGGGTTTTGGTGTTGTTGAGTAGCCATGGTTGCGGAGCCGGACTATGGGGTCCGGTTCCAAGGCTTACGCGAAACCCGCCCGGCAGGTGACGAAGCCGCCTGTTTTTCGGCTACTCGGCGCGGCCGGCTGCTTGCTGGGCCAGCTTCTTCGCAACCCGCCCGCAACAGCCCGGCGCTGTGCATGAACAGTTCTTACTCATACCCATTCCGCCTCCAATGCCCCAAAGCGGCGTTGCTACGCCCGGCAATCAGATTTAGTGGGCTCCAGCAAATAGCCACTGTAGTCCTTTCGGCAAAGAAATTGCGCGCTGCCGAGGCATTTCGCCGTAAACTCGCCTCATGCTTCGTCTGCTGATTCTGTTCCTGCTACTGCCCTTCTTGTCTTTCGCCCAAGCCCCGGCCGATACCCGCCAACTCATGCCGGTGCCGAATATCGTGCAGTGGGGCAGCGGCCGCCTGGCCTTGCCCGCCGCGTGGCGCGTGCGCATTGCCACGGATACCGACCCGGCCGTGCGCGCCGGGGTCGAGCGGTTTAATACCTGGCTCAGCACCCAGGCCGGCGGACCCAAGCGGCTCCCATCCAGCTTCGTAACCGGTGGCGCGGCCGAGCTAACCGTGACGTATAGTGCGCCGCTGCGGGCCACACTCAGCAACGACGAATCGTACTCGTTGCAGGTTACGTCGGCGGGCGTAGCGCTGTCGGCACCGGCGGGCATGGGCGTGCTGCGGGGCTTGGCTACGCTGCAGCAGCTGCTCACGCGCGGGCCGAAAAACGCACTATATTTCCCCGAAACCACGATTCTCGACAAGCCCCGCTTTGCCTGGCGTGGTTTGCTCATCGACGCGGCGCGGCACTTCATGCCGGTGTCGGTCATCAAGCGCAACCTCGATGCCATGGCCGCCGTGAAGCTGAACGTGCTGCACTGGCACCTCTCCGACGACCAAGGCTTTCGGGTGGAAAGCAAGGTGCTGCCGCGGCTGCACGAGGTGGGCGGCGCCAACGGCTACTACACCCAGGCGCAGGTGCGCGAAATCGTGGCCTACGCGGCTGCCCGGGGCATCCGGGTGGTACCCGAGTTCGACGTACCCGGCCACACCACGGCCTGGATTGCGGCTTACCCCGAACTGGCCTCCAACGACTCGACCTACGGCGTGTCGCCGCGCTGGGGCGTGCTCAACATTGCCATCGACCCCACCCGCGAATCGACCTACCAGCTGCTCGACAAGGTGCTGACGGAGATGAGCGCGCTGTTTCCCGACGAGTACTTCCACATCGGCGGCGACGAAAACGACGGGCGGCAGTGGCGGCGCAACCCGCGCATTGCGGCCTGGATGCGCGAAAACGGCTTCGTGAAAGCCGCGGATAACAAGCAGCTCGACAAGCACGCCCTGCAGACCTATTTCAACCGGCGCATGCTGCAAAAGCTCAACGGCCTGCACAAGAAGATGGTGGGCTGGGACGAAATTCTGGGGCCCGACTTGCCCGAAAGCACGCTCATCCAGAGCTGGCGCGGGCAGAAGGGCCTCGTGGAAGCCGTGAAGCTCAAGCACCAGGCTTTGCTTTCCAGCGGCTACTACCTCGATCTGAACTACTCCGCCGCCGCCCACTACGCCGTCGACCCCATTCCAGCCAACACCACCCTCAGTAAGGAGGAGCAATACCTGGTGCTGGGCGGCGAGGCGGCCATGTGGGCCGAGTTTGCCGATTCCGTCATCGTCGATTCGCGCATCTGGCCCCGCGCCGCGGTGGTAGCCGAGCGGCTTTGGTCGCCGGCTTCGGTTACCAACGTGCCGGATATGTACCGCCGCATGGCCTTGGTGTCGGCCGAGCTGGAAACGCTGGGCCTGCAGCACCGCCGCGCGCCCGAGCAGCTGCTGACGATGATGGCCGCCGGCCACGACGTAGCGCCGCTGCGCACCTTGGCCAGCGTGCTGGAGCCGGTGAAAGACTACAAGCGCCACTTTCAGGGCTTCAAGTACACTACCAGCACCCCGCTCAACCGTTTGGTCGACGCGGCCCCGGCCGAATCGGAGGCGGCCCGGCAGTTTAGCGTCACGCTCGACAGCCTGCTGCGGCAGCCGCGCGCGGCGCAGGGCCGGCTGTCCAGCGCGCCCGAGGCCCGGCGCCTGTTGCGGCGCGTGCAGGCGCAGCTGAAAACCTGGCAGCAGAACGACGCCCGCGTGCAACCGCTGCTCAAAGCCAACCCAAGCCTGCAGGAGTACGCCCCGCTGTCGGCGCAGCTGAAAACCGTGGCCACGCTGGCCCTGCAGCGCCTCGACCAGCTCGAAAAAGGCCAGACGCCGCCCGCCGATTGGCTGGCCGCCGCCCAGAAGCAGCTGGACGCCGCCAAACAGCCCGCCGGGCAAACCGAATTGGCCCTGGCCACCAAGCTCGGCAAGCAGCTGCTGATGCTGCCGTAGCCAAGCCGCGCCAAACTGCGTAGGTATGGCAGCCACCTTGCCGCCTTCGGGTGCTGTTATCTGCTATGCCGTTTTCTGCCCGCCGCTGCGCCGCCGCGCTGCTCCTGTTTTTTCCCCTGGCCTGCCAACGCGGCGAAACCGAACGCGACGGCCCGACCGAAACCGTAGCGCCTACCGAAACGGCCGCCGTGCTGGCCCGCCGTCTCAGCCCGCTGCTGCGCGGCGTGTGGGTGCGCGCCGAGTACCTCGAAACCCTGCAGCGCACCCGTTCGCCCCAGGCCGCCGCCGGGCAGCTGCGCGATATCGTGGCCCTGGCCATTAACCCCGCTCGCCGGGCCGGCGACAGTTTGCTGGTGGAAACCAACCTCAACAACCACGAGGCCGGGCAATTTATGCTTTACTTCCGCCCCGGTCGCAAGGCCGCGTCCCTGCCCACCAGCCGCGTCGATTACGACAGGGAAGGCGGGTTCTACGAGCTGGCCTACGTCACGTCGGGCACCGATACCACGCTGCAATACCAGCACTTCAATAAGCGCGAGAAGCCGCTCGAAACCCTTTCCTTCCGCCGAGTGCGGGGGCTGACGGCTGCGCCCGGTGCCACCGCCGAAGCCGTGCAGCGCGTGGCCAACGCGGTGCTGGCCGGCTCCTACACCGCCCTCGATTCGGCCGGACGCCGCAGCCGGGTACGCCTGCGCCCCGACGGCACCGTGCAGGGCCTGCCGGGCGTGCGCAGTTTCCGCTTAGCTACCGACTTTGCCCAAACCCTGGCCAACGACCGCGACAACCTGCTGCTGAACCCCGGCAGCAAGCGTCCGCAACTCTGCACCTACACCCTGCGCGGCGACACGCTGCGCCTCTACGCGGCCCGCATTGTGGAGCCCGAGCTGCGCCAGGGCCACCTGCGCTACACCCTGGTGCGCCAGCGGCCGTAGATTGAGACGCATATTTGCGTCTCAATCGTTGAACGACTCACGCTATGATGATTTCCTACACGGGGCGGCCGCTGAGACGCAACCGAAGGACGGAGTTAGTCAAGTAGGCGTCACTACCACCGGGCGGCTAATTGCGGGCGGCGTTTTTTACCCCGTGGGATTATGACTTACTTCGGTTTGGCATTGCCGGCACGTGGCCGTTGTGTGCCCGTATCCGGTACCTACCCGCCCCATGCAGCGCAAGATCCAGCAAGACCTCGACGAGCTTAACTTCACCGCCATCGACTTTGAAACGGCCACCGAGAAGCGGCACAGCGCCTGCTCCATTGGCATGGTGCAGGTGCGCGGCGGGCAGATTGTAGAGCAACGGCAGTACCTCATTCGGCCGGTGGAGCTGCGGGTGTCGCCCATGAACTACAGCATCCACCGCATTTCACTGGAGCAGCTGCGCACGGCCCCGCAGTTGCCGGAGCTGTGGCCGCTCATCGAGCCGTTTCTGCACGAACAGCTGGTGGTGGCCCACAACGCGTCCTTCGACATGAGTGTGCTCGACCACACCCTAGCAGCCTACCAATTGCCCGCGCCCCGCTGCCACGCGCTGTGCTCGGTGAAGCTGGCCAAAGCGGCGTTTCCCGAGCTGCCGCGCACCCGCCTCAGCGACCTAGCCGCGCATTTCGGCTTGGAGCTGAACCACCACGACAGCCTCTCCGACGCGGCCGCCTGCGCCGAAGTAACGCTGCGCGCCCTACGCAGCGGCCACCCCTTCACGTTCTCCTTTGCCCAACGCGAGCTGACAAAGGGCATGGGCACGAAGCCGCGTACGGCGCAAGCTTGGCGCGGGTGGCGCTAAACGGCAGGCGGCCTCTCGCCCGTCATGCTGAGCTAGTCGAAGCATCTCTCCCGCTTCGTTGAATGTCAGAAATCTTTCGCAGGACTTTTGGGCTTTGAATATGGATAAATAGGCTCTGAAGTAGGGGTGTATCTTTACCTCTCTCCACATCTATATCCACCTCAATTCGTGAGTCTATTCTTTCGCGCCATTGCGTTTTTCGCTCAGGTTTTACGAAAACTTGGTGCCCGTTCCCCCTTGATTCAGCTATTGCGGTGGTCTGCACGATACAGATTTCCTTGCTGCTTCTGATACTCACAGTCATCAGCATCGCCCGGCAGCATAGGATGGTCAGCAAGCCGCAGTTCATTCTGTTGACCTGTGTGCTGATAGTGTGCAATTATTATTACTTCGGGAAACGCAAAAAACGAATTCGAACCTATCAAATAGAAACCTTCGACGGCTTGCATGTGGCTGTTGGCATCGCGCTTTACTTTGCTCTAACGGTTGGAGTGCTAGCTCTAATAATACCGATCGGGAAGCTTCTCACTGCCGAATAAGCTATGGGTGGAGGACAGATTGGCGCAGGTAAAATAGTTTCTAAAGCTCCAACGAAGCGGTAGAGATGCTTCGACTAGCTCAGCATGACGGGCGAGTTACCACTTAAAACAGCACCGACACCTGCATCCGGCCGGTGTGCACCACGCCCAGGCCGTTGGCTTTGCGGCCGTCGTAGTTCAGGGCTAGGTTCAGGCCGTTGCTCAGGCGCTGCTCCACGCTCAGGTTCCAGGTGAGGTTGTTGCCGGGGCGCAGGGCGTTGAGGATTTCGAGGCCCACCACCGAGGCCGGGTCGCCTTGGAAGGCCACGCGGGTAAAGCGCGTGGCGGCCGAGAGGGTGCGCTGGCTCACCTGGCTGATGCGGGTTTCCAGGCCCAGCTCGTCGAAGGTGCCGCGGGTATCGGCCTCGGCGCCGCCGGCTAGGGTGTTTTTCTTGGTGGTGCGCAGGTAGGTGCCCGTGAAACGGAACACGCTGCCGGGCTGGTAGCTCAGCTCGGGCGCCCACTCGTACTGCTCGATGCGGAAGTTGCGCGGGATGAGGTAGGTGCTCTGGCTTTCCCGGATGCTGCGCGTGCCGGTGAGGCGGCTGGTGAACGACTGCGAGAGGTTGCGGCGCAGCAGCACGCTTTGGCTGGCCAGGTTGCGGGTGTCGGTGCCGGTGGAGAGCAGGCTTTTCTGCTGGGCCTGCTGCACCGTGAATTCGGCCCCGAAGATGGGGTTCGAGCGGTTGAAGTACACGGTGTTGCGCAGCAGCTTGTTGAGCGAAAGCAGCGTGGCCTCGTCGGTTTGGTAGGCGAAGGGGTTGAGGCGGGCGCTCAGGCTTTTGTCGGTGGTGCGGCGGTCGAGCGTGACGGTGCTCAGGGTGCTGAGGCGGGCCACGGCGGCGCGCCAGCCGGTGCCCTCGCGCCAGCCACGCGGGGCCGCCACCGTCAGGCGGTAACCGAAGCGGTTGGTGAAGGCAATGATATAGTCGTCGGTGGGAATGAACACCTTGATGTGGGTGCGGTAGACGGCGTCGGGCGTTTGGGCCTCGAAGAACTCGTCTTTCTGCTGCTGCCCGTCGAAAGGGGCCGCGTCGCGCCAGTAGTGGGTGCCGCCGTAGGGCACTGGCACGTAGGAGTAGTCGCGGCGCAGCTCGCGGCCGGTGGCCACGCTGTAGGTCAGCTCCGAGCGAACCTGCTTGTTGAGCAGCGAGGCATTCCAGCCGATTTGGCCGAGCACGGTACGCTGCCGGGCCGAGTCGCGGGCGGCCAGGTCGCGGTAGGTGGCCAGCAGGTTCAGGTCCTGGTTCGGGCCGAGGCGGGTGGTGAGCGTGCCCTGCACGGTTTGGGCCTGGGCGCGCGGGCGCAGCTGGGTTTGCTCGGCGTTGGGCGTCTGGTCGCGGCGGTAGGTGTAGTCGAGGCGGTAGTGGGTGCGGGCCGTGTCCTGGCTCTGGATGAACACCGCGTGCTCGTCGAAGTAGTTGGCCGACTGGATGGAGTCGCCGGAGGGCAGCTGCACCCGGTTTTTGTCGAAACGGTAGGCGTAGCCGGGTACGATACGGCCCCTGGTGTAGCGCACGGCGGTTTCGCCGCGGGCCCAGGTGCTGCGCTTGCGGCCGGCGTCGGCGGCCAGCACAAACAGGGAGCCGCGCAGCTCCACGTCGCCGATTTTCTGGGCCGCATCCAGCCAGTGCTGCAAGCCGCTGACCTCGCCCGCCCGGTAGCGCCGGCTTACGCGGTAGCCGAAGTTGTTGTCGGCATCCTTGATGGCGCCCACGGCGAAGTTGAGGATGTTGTCTTCGCGCGGCGTGCGGGTATTACCCACACCCAACTGGCTGTTGCCGGTGCTCCAGTTGCGGTCGAACTCAATGTCGCGGTACCGGTCGATGGGCGCAAACCGGGCACTGGTGTACTCGTAGTCGAGGGCCGAACGCAGCTTGTAGCCCTGCACCACTGGCAGGTTGCCCAGCTTCGACCCGAGGACCTGGCTCAGGGGCCGGTCCTGCACTACGTAGCCCACGCGCAGGGCGCGGCCCTGGTCTTGCTCGGGCGAGAAACGGTTGAGGTCGAGCTGCGAGGCGGCCAGGTCCACGAATACCGAGGCCGTAGGGTCGAGCCGGTAGCTGGCGCCGGCCGTTACCAGCTGCTTCTGCAGGGGCGTGGGCAGCTGCCGCTCGGCGCGGTAGCGGCCCTGGCGCACGCCGTTCTGCGGCGCCCGGTACTCGTACACCCGCCCGTTGGCTGACTGGTAGGTGGCGCTCAGCACGTAGTCGCCGTTGCCCTGCCCCACGTCGGTAAAGCGGGCTCCGTATACCTGCCCGCTCAGCGAATCGGTGGCGTACACGAAGATGTCCTGGCCGGTAATGGGGTCGGTCCGGCGCAGGTACTGCACCTGGCGGCGGTCGTAGGTGACGGGGGGCGCGCCGGGCACCGACACGAGGCTCACGTTGGCGGGCGTGTTGCGCAGCAGCTCCTTGTCGTCGTCGCTCAGGTTGAGGTTGGGCGAGTTGTCAGGGTTGTCGGCTTCGCGGTAGAAGTTGGCGTGCAGCTGCAGGCGGCCGGCTTCCTGGTAGTGGCTCAGGTGGTAGAGCGAGCGGGAATAGTTGAAGTCGGAATACTCGAAATCGATGCGGATGCGCGAGTTGCTGGTGATGAGGTGGCGGGGCGAAAACGTAACTTCGGCCGTGTTGTAGTCGATGACGTAGTCGTTGTCGAAGCCGCGCAGCAGCAGGCGGCCGTCGAGATACACCCGCTCGGAGTTGGCCAACACAATGATAAACTGCTCCCCATTGGGCCCGCGCAGTCGGTACGGCCCCTGCACGTTTTCGATGGGCGGCACGACCAGACTGGCAAACTTGCCCTTGGCCACGCCGGCCGCCACCGTGGTGCTGCTGCGCAGCGGCCGCAGCCCGCGCACCTCGGTTTGCACCGTCTGCTCCCCGGCCCCGCCCGCGGCCGGCTGCGTCACGTTCACCGATGGACTTCCCCCCTGCTCCGGCGACAACGGCGGCGTGCCCACCCCGGGCGTGCCGAGCGTTGGGGCGAGAGGGTAATACGGATTGGGCAGCGTGACGCCGGGCTGCGCGGCCCCGGCGGCGGTGCTCATCAACCCCAGCTTCACACCGGTATTCACTTCCACGGCCGCGCCCTGCACGTTTTTGTAGAAACGCAGGAAGTAATCGGGCTTGTTGCGCAGCACCACGTCGCCGGCCGTCAGCGTCCAGTTCGGGTGCGTGAGGGTGATGAAAATACGGTCGAACTCCTGCAGTTGCTGGGTGTTGCCCTCGGGCTGAAAGGGCACGTTCTGGTCCGAAATGTTGGCCGTGAGGTTGATGTTGTCGGTGAGCTTGCCTTCGAGCTGCAGGTTTAGGGCCGAGTTGACGAATACGTTCTGGGCATTGCCGAAGGAAATGCCGCGGGTGAGGTTGCCGGTTTTGTTGATGCCCGGCGTGGCCAGAATCTGCTCTTTCTGAGTGAAGTCGCCAAAGCCGAAATCGGGCCGGGCGTGGAAACCCACGGAGTCCATGAGGCTGCGCGGCCGCCGCGCCACCGTGGCCGACAGCCGCAGCGGCAGCACGCGGTAGCACACCAGTACCGAGTCGGGCCGGTTGGTGGCCAGCCGCACGTCGGCCTGCCCCGCCTCGGGCGAAGCCACCCGGCTGCTGGGCCACACGATGCGGTAGCGTCCCGTGCGCGCATCGTAACCCACTGCGCGGCCGTCGACAGCCACCGACGACGGCACGACCGTGAGCGTGTCGTTGAGCACAAAATCGGTAGTGTCGCGCCCCGCTGGCACCCGCACCCACGCGCACCGGCGCGACGACGGCACCGTGCCCGGCCGTACCTGCCCGAATGCCCGCACGCCCGCCGCCAGCAACGCCAGCAGCAGCACGGAGCAGACGAAACGGGGTAAGCGGTGCGGCATAGAACGGGCGTGGGCGCGCGGCAGAAGCAAATAACGTTCGGCAAGCTAACGTCGTGTACGACCGGAAAAGTCCCCGCAGCGGCCGGTGGCTACCTCCTGGCCTTTGGCACCGTTGGCTGCATTACTGCGGAGCCAGCGGCAGGTCAATGCAGAAAGTGGTGCCGACGTCTTCCTTCGTCTCAAACCAGATGGTCCCGCCGGCGCTTTCGATGCCGCGGCGCGCCACAGCCAAGCCGATGCCCGAGCCTTTTTCCTTGGTGGTAAAGTTCGGCCGGAACACCTTCTCGCGCACGTCGTCGCTCATGCCCGCGCCGTTGTCTTGGATGCAGATGCGCACGTAATCGGGCTTGGGCAGCTCGATGCGGGCCACCACGTGAGGCTTGCGGCCCTCGGGAATTGCCTGCAGGGCGTTTATGAGCAGGTTGTTGAAGGTGCGCACCAGCAGGTTTTCATCGGCGTACACAATGAGGTGCTCCGCATTTTCGGGCAGCTCCAGCGCCACGTGCTGGTGCAGGGCCACGCAGCGGCGCAGCACCTCGGCCACGGCCAGCTTCTCAGGGCGCATGGCGGGCAGGTTGGTGAAGTTCGAAAACGAGGTGGCAATGTCCGTCAGCACGTCAATCTGCGTGATGAGCGTCTGGGCAATGCGGCCGATGAGGTCTTCGAGGTTGTCGCGCTTTTCTGTGAGGGCCCGCTGCAGAAACTGCAGACTCAGCTTCATGGGCGTGAGCGGATTCTTGATTTCGTGGGCCACTTGCCGCGCCATTTCGCGCCAGGCGGCCTCTTTTTCCTGCATGGCCAGCTCCCGCTTGCTGTCTTCCAGCTTGTGGAGCATGGTGTTGTACTCGCGCACTAGCAGCCCAATCTCGTCGTTCGACTCGTAGCCCAACGGCTCGTTCTGGCCCGTGAGGGTGGTATGGCGCAGCTTTTCGGTGATGACCTTGAGCGGGCGCGTGAGAAAGCGCGAGGCCACAAACGACAACACCAGAAACAGGATGAACATCACGGTGAAGATGTTCAGGATGGTCGTCGTCAGCTCCGTGAGCTTGGTGTTCAGCTCCTTGGCCGAGTCGAAGAACGGAATGCCCACGTAGCCGATAACGGCCCCTCCGCCCGGCGACGCCGACTCGGCCCGCAGCGGCAGGTACAGCGCGTTGAAGGAAAGCGTGCCGGCCCGCTCGGTAAGCAGGATGCGCGGCTGGCCGTGCTCGGCCAAAGCCACTACGGCCTGCGGGTTCATCAGGCTGCTCAGCAAGCCGGCCTCGAAGATGAGCGGCTGGCTGCTCACCAGCAGCTGCCCCTGCTCGTCGTAGAGGTTCAGGTCGGTTTCGGTGAGGGTCGAGACATTTTCGGCCAGTTCGGTAAGGCGGTTATGCTTGGTCGAGTCGGCCAGAAAGGCGCGGTTCTTCAGTAGGTTCTGCTGGGCCAGCTGCCCGCGCCGCTCGTAGCTGCGGCGCAGGTCGCGCTTGTAGGTGTCGGTGAACAGGCTGGCCGTGGCCAAACTCACCACCAGCAGCGGCACCACAATCCCGATGTTGAGAAACAGCTGAATCTTGGTGCTGAAATTGGTGCGCAGCACCGTCAGGCGCGGGCCGCGGGCGAAGAGCAGGTAGAGCAAAGCCGCCACGAGCATCCCCGCTAGATGCAGCAAAAACCAAAACGAGAAGTTGGCCAGCCACTCGGCCGCCGCATATGTGGCCGACGACACCACCACCACGCGCTGCTGCGGGCCGCGCACGCCCAAGTGGTGTACTTTGTTGACAACCACCCCGGTTGTGTAGAGGCGCGCATCCGCAAACTGCGCCAAGGGGAAATTATTGGTGTAGTCGAAGTCGCCTTCGCTGTACACCAGGCGCTGGTCTTCGTAGCCGGCGTAACTCAAATCGGAGCTTACCGTCGGCTGGAAGTATTTCTGGTCGACGAGCAGTTCGGGCACAACGCTGTTGGCGGTCAGCTTCTTCAGCGCCAGTTCCAGCAGCACCGTCGATACGGTTCCGTTCACGGTGCGCACCGGCACGAAGGCGGCGTAGCGCCGGGTATCGAAAGAGCCGCCCGAGCGCAACAGGTAGACATTGGGCAGGTCGGTGGCCGAGGCTTGCCGCAGCAGCCGGGCCCGCACCTGGGCCAGCTTCGGGGCGGCCGCATCGGCGTTCATTTCGTTGCCCGCCGGGTCGTAGAGGGTGGTGCGGGCTTCGTACTTGTTGAAGTAGCCGCGCAGGTAGTACTTCACGATTTTCTGCCGCACCACGTCTTGGTTGTCGAAGGCGCTGGCCAGCTTGGTCCGAATGAGCGGATCGGCGGCAATGTCGCGGGCACTTTCCGCCAACAGAAACTCGCCTTGCAGGTCGTTGTCCACGAGCAGGTTGCCGGCCAGCCGCTGCTTGTTGAGCAGCAGTTGGTGGTCGAAGTGTTCGTAGAGGGCCACCGCTCCGGTGGTGGCGCTCAGCCCGAGTAACAGAAAGAAGAACAGGTACAACTGGTACGGCAACACCGCTCCCGCCGGTCGCAGCCCCGTCAGTCGGATAACCAGAAAAAACAGCAGCGTAAGGCCCAGCAAACCCGAAGCCGCTTGATCGTTCCAGAAGCCCAGCAGCGCGAACAACACCCCGAAAGTCGCCAGCGCCAACGCCCCGATCAAGCGCGTGCGCGGGCGCACCGCCGCTTCAAATACCTGGGCCAGAATCCAGAAGCCAATCATGTAGCTGCCCGTGTGCAACACAATGGCCAGGCACAGCAGCAACTTGAAGCCGGAGAACTGCGTGTTCTGCGTGATGTCGAGCACCAGTTGCGAGTTGCTCACGCAGCTGAGGTAGAATTCGTAGAGCGTGACCAACAACCCGTAGAACGTTAGCACGGCCACGGCCCCTACCGCCACCCACCGGCTCGGCTGCCCCAAGCGCCGGATGTAGCGCACCACCCCGTAGCGCCGAAACAGCAGCAGCGCATACCACGCGACGGTGAGCAGGTAACAGGCGTTGATGAGCAAGTCGCCGAGCGACGGCGACACCCACGAAGCGGCAAACACCCGCGGATCGAACAACGGGAGTTCGATAAAGGAAAACGGTAGCCCGAAGTACAGCAGCACTGCCCGAAACACGGTGAGTGGCACCACCATGGCCAAAGCCCCCAACAACGGCTGCCCCTGCAGAAACTCCTGCCGGGCCAGCCGCAACCACCCCACCACCGACAATACGAGCCCTAGAATGAGCAAGCCCAGCGGCACGTATTTGCCGGCTACGGGGTCGGGTTGGAGGTCGTCGAGGTACAGCAGCAGCTTTCCATCGGAGCTTTGAAGCTGCGGCAGGCCAGTGTAGCTCTTGCCCGCTGCGGGCGGCACTACGTGCAAGCCCTTAAAAAGAGCCCGCTCAGAGCCTTCGCGCAAGTAGCGGTTGCTGATGCCGTAGCGGCGCTCCAACGGAATATAGGTCAGGATGACGTACGGGCCCACGGGCTGGCGCAGGGCCAGGTAGTAGCCGAAGCGCATTTCCACCAGCTTCTCCCGAAACGGCTGCGTCACGTTCTCCGGCTCGGGCTGAATCGTATGGTCGGACCAATACAGCAGCCGCTCGCCTCGAAAAACGAAGGTAGGATAGGCACACTCCTGCAAGTCCTGAAAACTGCCGGCGCCTTTTCGCAAGCGAATTGCCAGCGTGTCGGCGTCGCGTCGGGCATCCTGCGTGGCGTTGTGCAACAGCTGTTGCAAGGCTGTTACATCGGAACGCTGCAGAACTCCTTCTCCCGCGGCGTAGCGGTTGCTCACGTAGGCCCCGACAAAGCAGAGCAACGCCAGCAACAGTAACACGATGGGAAAACGGGTTGATTTCACGCAGCAAACAAACTAATATGACAGCCTTCAGCCGCAAAAGAGCCTTGACCGGACCGCTTTAAAAGCAAAAATGCCGCCAGCAGGCAGCATATACGCAAATAGCAAGCGGGGAATCGAGAAGCTACTGCTCTCGACCGGCGTACTTGGGGTCGTAGCACGTTCCGCCAAACCAATACAGCATCAGCGCACGGGCGTACCGAAACAACACCGGCGTGAGCAGCACTACTACGCCCGCCACGGCCGCAATGTACACCCACACCGCCGGATCGTGGGCTAGAAAATACACCAGGATTCCGGTAAGAACGACTACGCCCACAGACAGACCGTAGCTGATGTACATGGCGCCCCAGTAGAAACCCACTTCCGGTTCGTAGTGCAGCCCGCACACGGGACAAGCCGTAGGCATGTCATCGAAATGCTGCAGGTTGAGGGCGCTGTGGGTGAATAGCCGACCACGGCGGCAACGCGGGCACTTCAGGCGTAGCAGCGCCAACGGCGCAGACATGGCCATTGCCCTAACGAGCGGCCGCCTGTCGCTTTTTCAACTGGCTGTTGCGGTACCAGAAATACCCCACCGAACCAATGAGCACATAGGGCACGGCCATTAGGTACAGAATACCCGAGTTCAGCCCCGAAAAATCGTAGGCCTTTTCCTCCGAAGTACGACCCGACTCCACGTTGGTTTTGCACATGGCGCACTGGGCGGCGGCCAGTTGCGGCGCGGTGCTAAGCGTGAGGGCGAACCATGCAGCTACGAACGACTTTCTCATCCCTTTTGAAACACCTTTTGGGCAGTTAAGTTTCCTGCAGACCGCGCTGGTTAGTGCTGGTAGTACGGTGAAATCATGAGGTACACCACTACCCCGGTTACCGATACGTAAAGCCAGATGGGAAACGTCCAGCGGGCAATGCGGCGGTGGCGGGCAAACTGATTGGTCAGGGCGAAGTACAGCGTAAATAACACCAGCCCCACCGTTACAGCCGCCAGCACAATATGCGTCAGCAGCACGAAGTAGTAAATGCCGCGCATCAGTCCCTCGCCGCCGTAGCGCGTGGTTTGGGCCTGCGAGTGGTACACCACATACGACACCAGGAACAGCGCTCCGAGCACGAAAGCAGTACCCATCATGGCCCGGTGCTGCGCCACTTTTTTCTGCCGAATGAACACGTAGCCGATGACCAGAACCAAGGCCGTCAGCGAATTCAGCACGGCATTCACGGCGGGCAGATAGCTCACGTCGAGGCCTGCTACGCGAAACACCTGCGGGAAGTAATACAGAACGGCCACAGCAACCGGAATAATAAGGCCTAGGGCCAGCATTCCAATTTTGTAGGCCTGCGGCGTGGCCGGCGCGGCAACGCCGGAGTTAGTCGTGGTCATAAGTGTAAAGCAGTACGCGGATTTCAGTGATGAGCCGGTCCACCTCGCGCGCATCCAAGCCGTCATAGATGCCGCGAATGTGCTGGTCGCGGTCGACGAGCACGAGGCGCTGGCTGTGTACGGAACCGGCAGCCGGCCCAATGGTTGCGGGGCCGGGCTCCCCCACGCGGTACTCATGCAGTGCCAAATGGCGGATGCTGTCTTGCGGACCGGTCAGAAAAAACCACTTACCCGCAATGGCCCCGTATTCCTCGGCGTAGCGCGCCAGTACCGGCACCGAGTCGTGCTGCGGATCGATGGAGTACGACAGCAGCTTGACGCGCGGCTCGGCGCGGTATTTCTCCTGCACGCGCTGTAGCTGCGCATTCAGGCGCGGACACACCTGCGGGCAGGTAGCAAAGAAAAAACTGGCGACGTACACGCTGCCCTTCAGGTCGCCGGGGGCCAAGCTGCGTCCCGACTGGGTTTGCAAACTCCCCGGCGCGACCCGATGAAAAACAGTATCGCGCTGCCACTTACCTCCCGCCTGCGTGGAATCCACACGACTGGGATAGTAAGTGCGTAGCGCGAAACGGTTGGTGCCGAACGTGGTTAGAAACACGAAGGCCAGGACCGGCACAAGCAGAATGAGGCCCAGAACGAGAACTTGCTTGGGCCGCATTCGCTATTTGTAGGCGTTGAAAATAGACTCGCCGACGAAGCTACCTTCCGAAATCAGTGCCACCAGCAGCCAGATGAGCAAAGCCATCGGTACCAGAATGGTCCAGATCAGTCCTTTGGTTTCGTGGCGCAAGTGCATAAACTCGGCAACGATAAAGAAGGCTTTGAAGATGGTCAGGATGATGAAGATGCTGTTGCGCAGCGTGCTCGAGGGCATGGTGAAAGCCAGCAAGAACTCGAAAGCGGTAATGCCGACAATCCAAGCCAGAGCCTTCAGAATGGGCTTTACGTTCGGCTTGCCGTGGTCTGCAGCGCCGTGGGCGTTGTAGTCAGTTTCAGGGGCGTGATGAGCCATTTCGTTGAATGGTTAGATGGTTAAATGGCTAAATGGTTGATGGTTCTGCTGTCAGAACGACCAGCCATTTAGCCATTGGGCCACTTGACAATTAAATTAGGTAGAAGAAGGTGAAGACAAAAACCCACACCAAGTCTACAAAGTGCCAGTAGAGGCCGATTTTCTCCACCATCTCGTAGTGGCCGCGCTTGTGGAAGGTGCCGTTGGAGGTAGCAATGAATGCCCACACCAGCAGGCAAAGGCCCGAGAATACGTGGGTGCCGTGGAAGCCCGTGATGAAGAAGAACAGGTCGGCGAAGAGCACCGGACCGTATTCGTTTACCGTAAGGTTGGCGCCAAATACGGTGCTGCCGTCGGCCATTTTCAGGCCATGCTCGCTACCGGTGATAAAGTGGGTCCATTCCCACGCCTGGCAGCCCAGGAACATGCCCCCGAATAGGATGGTCCACAACAACCACTTTTGCACGTCGTCTTTGTCCATGCGGTGGCCAGCTTCTACAGCCAGCACCATGGTCACCGACGACACGATGAGAATCATCGTCATTAAGGCCACAAACGCCAGCGGAATATCGATGCCGTGCAGGCCGGGGAAGGCGTTGAATACTTTCTCCGGAATGGGCCAGTGGGCCGTGGAGAAGAAGAAATCATGCGCTTTGCCGACGTAAGCAAGGTGGCGGTGACGCACCATACCGTAGGTGGTCAGGAACGCCGCGAACGTGAAAGCATCCGACAGCAGGAAAAACCACATCATCAGCTTGCCATAGCTAGCCTTGAAGGGTTCGTTGCCGCCGTCCCAGGTACCGGTGCGCGGTGCCTCAGCCGTGGCCGCAGTTTGCATTGCCGCGTGTGGAATGGCCATAATGAGCGTGAAAAAAGACGAAACTAGTGGTTCAAAAGTAGGAACAAATACAGGTACAACCAAAGCGCGCCGAGGAAGTGCCAGTAGATGGCGCCGTTGGTAATAGCCATCATGTTGCGGGAGTGGACCTTAAAGCGCAGGCTTTTCAGCAACACCACCAGCACGAACACCAAGCCGGTAACCAGGTGAAAGGCGTGCACGCCCGTCAGCACGTACAGAAACGAGCCGGACGGATTCGCATCAACGCCACCAAAGAAAATCTTGTTGCGTACCAGCTCGCCCCACACGTTCCATTGCCCTACGAGAAAAGCCAAGCCCAAGGCCAGCGTAGCGAACAGCCCGATTTGCACGCGCTTCAACTCGTCGCGGCGGGCTTCAAACCACGCCCACTGCATAGTGGCGCTACTGGCTACGATGAGGATGGTGTTTACGAGCAGGCCGTTGGGCAAGGTGTATTCCAACCAGTTGCCTTCGCCCCGGCGCACAATGTAGGCGCTGGTAAAGGCAGCAAACATCATGGTGATGCTGACAATCATCAGCCACAACAGGAACCGAAGCGGGTGAATACCGCTGCCGGGCTGCTTGTTGCTAAGCGTTTCGGAAGAATGCATGTCGTATCAGGTATTGAGTGTTGATTGTTGAAACGGCCGTCCCAGCCGCGGGCATGAACAATGGCCCTTTCTCTCAATCAACAATCCGCTTTTAAATTTTGTCAAAAACCAAGGCTATCTGCACAATAGGCAGATAGAGAAACGAACCAAACATGATGCGCATGGCGGCTTTTTTGGTGCAGGTGCGCATCAGGTAAAGGGTTTGCATCAGAAACAGCACGCCGCAGACCACGGCAATAAGCGCCGAGGTTTTGCCCGTCATGCCAAACTGCATGGGTAGCAAGCTCAGCGGTATGAGCAGCAGCGTGTAGGTCATTATTTGGAACGCCGTGCGCAGGTCGCGGCCACCAGGGGCCGGGAGCATCCGGAAGCCGGCTTTGCGGTAGTCCTCGTCCAATACCCAAGCAATGGCCCAGAAGTGCGGGAACTGCCACATAAACTGGATGCCAAACAGAATCCAAGCACCCATGCCCAATTCGCCGGTCAGGGTGTTGGTAGCGGCTACCCAGCCAATCATAGGCGGCAAGGCGCCGGGAATGGCACCTACAGCCACGCAGATGGGGGAAATCGTTTTGAGCGGCGTGTAAATGAAGCCGTACAGAATGAGCGAAATCAGCGACAACGCGGCTGTCAACGGATTGAAGTACAAGCCCAGCAGCGCCAAGCCGGCTATGCCGGTGAGCCCAACAAACACCCACCCCTCAGCCACCGACAGCACACCTTTGGGCATGGGCCGCTTGGCAGTGCGCTTCATCAGTTTGTCGAGGTCTTTCTCGTAAATCTGATTAATGGTGTTGGCGGCGCCCGTCACCAGCATACCGCCCAGCATCACCAGCAGCGCCCCAACCCAGTGAATTTTCCAGCTGAACTCGTGCTGTCCGAGCATATAGCCAATGGCAGCCGAAAAGGACACCGTTAGCGAAAGACGGAACTTGAGCAGTTGGAAGTAAGCCCTGACTTTGGTCATCAGTGGTTAAAACAAGCGAGCCTGTGTAAAGGCTCCGAAACGGGCCGCAAAGTTACGCAACAACGCCCGGATACCGCTCCAACCGCGTCACTTTCACAGCCTGCCGGTAGCGAATGAGTGCGAGGAACTGCAGACCAAACAGCAGCGTGCCCAGTGTGAGGTGCACCGGCTGCACAGCAGCAGGCACAGCCAGATAGGCCAATACAACACCCGCCACAATTTCCAACCCAATAACCACCATAATGGCCACTGCCAAGCGCTGCAGCCGGATGTTCCGACTGTGGTATAACTGCCAAGCGGCGTAGGCATTGATCAGGAGCAGCACCAGCGAGAATGTGCGGTGGACTTTAAAAGCACCGCCTAACTCGGCTATCCATTGCTCGCGGTGCAGATAATTCAGGCCAAAGGCAATCATGTCGATTTGCTCCCGCACTTGCGTACCGAGCAGGATCTGCCCAAACGTCAGCAGCGCTGCTGTGGCCAGCACGACGGCCAGCCCACGCGCTTTGGGTATGCCCGCTCCAGACTCCCCTCCTAGTCCCTGCTTATCGGCGCGCACAAGGGCCCATTCCAGCAGTGCTACCAGCACCAGAGCCAATGCCATATGAATGGTTACCAACTCGGGCAGCAAGTTGGTGGAAACGACCAATGAACCCAGCCAACCTTGGATGCCTACGGTGATAAAACTCACAAAGGCAGCCCAGAATACGAGCGAATCGCGCCGCAGAAAGGGCCAAGCGGCCAGCACCGTTGCGAAGATGAATACACCAATCAAAGCGCCCAGCAGTCGGTTGACGTACTCAATCCACGTTTTGGTAGCATTGAAGTCGGTGTCGATATACTGCGTAGGGTGCGCAAACAAATCGGCGGCTACTTGCTTGAAACCGAGTTTCTGCAACGTTCCGGCGACGCGCTGGTTTTTGGCCACACGCTGCGCGGTGTACACTTCTTTGTAGTTCGGCGGCAATTGGCTGGCTTCGGTAGGCGGCACCCATTGGCCGAAGCACTTAGGCCAGTCGGGGCAGCCCATGCCAGAGCCGGTGCTGCGCACGATGCCTCCTACCAGAATGAGCAGGTAAACGGCCACGATGGTCAACGTGGCGGTCAGCCGAAAGCGGCGGACGAAAGCAGGTTGATTCATTTGCGTAGTCAAAACAGCGTAGGGCTCGGAAGTTCCGGCCACACACGGTCAAAAAGAAAGGGAAACCCTGCGCGGATTTCCCTTTCGGTGAGCTGTGAAGCTCGATTATTCCATTTCCTTCTCGTAAGGCAGGTTCGACGACACCGTCTGCGAGTAGGGCACGTTCTGCGGAATGAAATCCGACTCTGAACCCGGCTTGCTGTAGTCGTAGGGCCAGCGGTACACGGCCGGAATCTCGCCGGGCCAGTTGCCGTGACCAGGCTCGATGGGCGTTGTCCACTCCAGCGTGGTCGAACGCCAGGGGTTTTCGGTGGCGCGACGGCCGCGGAAGATGCTGTAGATGAAGTTAAACAGGAAGACGAACTGCGCGAAGAATGCCAGGATGGCGGCAATCGAAATAAACGCGTTCAGGTCGGCGAACTGGTTGAACATCTCGAAGCCCGTCCAAGCGTAGTAGCGGCGCGGGAAGCCTGCAATGCCCACGTAGTGCATCGGCAGGAAGATCAGGTAGGCCGAGGTAATGGTCAGCCAGAAGTGCACGTAGCCGAGCTTCTCGTCCATCATGCGGCCAAACATCTTGGGGAACCAGTGGTACACCCCGGCGAACATGCCGAAGAACGCCGACGAACCCATTACCAAGTGGAAGTGAGCTACCACGAAGTAGGTATTGTGCATCTGAATGTCCAGAGCGGCGTTGCCCAGGATGATACCCGTCAGACCACCCGAAATGAACAATGACACGAAACCGATAGCGAACAGCATGGCCGTGGTGAAGCGGATGTTGCCGCGCCACAATGTTGCCAACCAGTTAAACGTCTTCACCGCCGAGGGAACGGCAATGATGAGCGTCAGGAACATAAACACCGATCCAAGGAAGGGGTTCATGCCGGTGATGAACATGTGGTGAGCCCACACAACAAACGACAGCAGCGAGATGCCCAGCAACGAGCCAATCATGGCGCGGTAGCCGAAGATGGGCTTGCGGGCATTCGTGGCCATTACTTCGGACACGATACCCATGGCGGGCATGATTACGATGTACACTTCGGGGTGACCCAGGAACCAGAACAAGTGCTGGAACAGGATGGGCGAACCGCCAACGTGGTTGAGTGCTTCACCGCCGATGTAGATGTCCGACAGGAAGAACGAGGTACCGAACGAACGGTCGAAAATCAGCAGCAGGGCAGCCGAAAACAGTACCGGGAACGACAGCACACCCAGAATAGCCGTCAGGAAGAACGACCAGATGGTGAGCGGCAGCTTGGCCATCGACATTCCCGCGGTGCGCAGGTTGATGATGGTGGTGATGTAGTTCAGGCTACCCAACAGCGACGACACGATGAACAGCGCCATGGCTACCAGCCACATTGTCTGGCCCAGGCCCGAGCCGGGAATGGCTTGGGGTAGAGCCGACAGCGGCGGGTAAATCGTCCAGCCAGCCGAAGCAGGACCGGTTTCGAGGAACAGCGAGATGAACATGATTACGCTCGACAGGAAGAAGAACCAGTACGAGAGCATGTTCAGGAAGCCCGAAGCCATGTCGCGGGCGCCGATCTGCAGCGGAATAAGGAAGTTCGAGAACGTACCGCTCAAACCAGCCGTCAGCACGAAGAACACCATGATGGTGCCGTGCATTGTTACCAAGGCTAGGTAGAATGCGGGGTCAAGCTTGCCGCCCTCTACCCAGCTGCCCAGAATAGGCTGCAGCCATTCCAGCGTAGCCTCGGGCCAGCCGAGTTGCAGACGGAAAATAGTAGAGAGCGTAGCGCCGATGAACGCCCAGAAAATCCCCGAAATCAGGAATTGCTTGGCAATGACCTTGTGGTCGGTGCTGAAGACGTACTTCGTGAGGAAGTTGCCTTCGTGGTGCTCGTGCTCGTCGTGGTGGTCGCCGGTGGCGTGATGCTGCACGTGCGGGGCTTCCTGCGCGTGGGCATTCGTCGGGATATTGGTAGCAGCCATTAGGGACGCGTGCTTTAAGTAGTTACGGGTTACAGCGAAGCCTTGGCTTCAATAGCCGCGGGCGCAGCCGCCGTTGCTTCTTCAACCGACCCAGCCTGATTCTGTTTCAGGTTGGCCAGTACCTCGGGGTTCTGCTCCACAAACGGCTTCTGCTGGGCATACCAAGCTACGTAGTCGTCCGGCTCGTCCACGATGATGTTGAGCTTCATAGCGAAGTGGCCGCGGCCGCAGATCTGGTTGCAGGCCAGTTCGTAGTTGAAATTCGGGTTACCGGTTTGGCTCCGCATTTCGTCGGTCGTTTTGGTCGGCGTAAACCAGAAGCGAGTGGGCATACCCGGCACCGCGTACATCTGCACGCGGAAGTGCGGCATGTACACGGCGTGCAGCACGTCGCGCGAACGAATCTTCAGCAGCACCGGGTGGCCTTTTGGCACGTGGATTTCGCTGGCCGTGAAGTCGTCTAGGTTCTTCTGGTCGTTGAAATCGAGGCCCATTTCATTCGTGGCGTCGATCATGCGGAAGTTGGAAGCACCCAGCTGTTGGTCACGACCGGGGTAGCGCACCATCCAGTTGAATTGCTTAGCGACTACTTCCAGCACTACCGAATCTTTGGGAGCCGGACCAGTGATGCTGGTCCATTGCTTCCAACCACCGAAAATCAGGCCCGACATTACAATGGCGGGAATGACGGTCCAGATGATTTCAATCTTGTTGTTGTGGGCAAAGAAGTACGCCCGACGGCCCTCGCGGTATTGGTACCGGTAGGAGTAAACAAACAACGCAACCTGGGTGATGACGAACACGATGCCGATGATGAGCATGGTGGTCCAGAACATCCGTTCCAAGTGCGCCCCGTGAACAGAGGCAATGGGCGGGTTCATCTTGTCCCAGTTGGCCACGAACGAGTAGGCAAAAGCGCCACCGCCCACTACCATGAATACCAGCATCAGGATGGCATTCACCCGGTTGCTAAGGCCAATTTCACGCGAGTAGCTACCCGAGAAAATGGAAGTCAGAACTTGAAGCCGGAACAGCAGGCCGAATACGACCAGCAGCAGTACCAGCGCCAAGAGAATACCGAGAGCAATCATTACTTGGATGAAGAAGTGAGAGTTGAGAGGTTAGAAGTGAGATGTCGTTATACCGTCAAGTCTAACTTCTCACTCCTCAATACTCATGTCTAAACTAGGTGGTGTGGTGAATACTCTCGTCCACGAACGGATGGTTCACCGGCAGCAGCGAAGCTTGCGACAGACGACGGGTCATCAGGGTCAGCCAAGCGCCCAGGAAAATCAGGGCGACACCTATTTCGATGATAAACCCGCTGTCACCTTTAAGCGTTCCGGGCATGATCATCAAGTAGAAGTCGAGCCAGTGACCGATGAGGATGGCAATGGTAGCGAGCTTCAGCATGATCATCTGACGCTTGGCGTCGCGGGTCATCAGCACCAGAAACGGGAAGGCGAAGTTGATGATCAGGTTGAAGAAGAACAGCCAAGTGTACTTGCCGTCGAAGCCGCCGAGGCGCTGGTTGAAGTACACGGATTCCTCGGGGAGGTTAGCGTACCAAATCAGCATGAACTGGGAGAACCACACGTAGGTCCAGAAGATGCTGAAACCGAACATCAGCTTGCCCAAGTCGTGCAGGTGGTTCGAGGTCAGGAAAGGCAGGTAGCCGGCTTGCTTCAGGAAGATGGCGCACAGCGTAATGGCAGCAATGCCAGATACCCACCACGAAGCAAATACGTACCAGCCGAACATCGTCGAGAACCAGTGCGTGTCAATCGACATAACCCAGTCCCAGGCGGCCATCGACGAGGTAACGGCAAACAGTACTAGGAACAGCGCCGACACATTGATGCTCTTGTCCCAGAAACCAGTGCCCCCCATCTGGTCTTCCTCGAGCGATAGTTTGCGCAGACGCTCCGAGAAGAACCACCAGATGGCCAGGTACACCACCATGCGAATCACGTAGAAGGGCAGGTTCAGAAAACCCGACTTGCCGGCAATAACGGCGTCGTAGTTTTCCGATTTCGGATCCATGATGCCCGGCATCGTCCAATGGAAGATGTCGTGGTTAATCAGACCCACACCGAAAACCACCAACATGATGATGGCGCCAGGCAGCAGCCATGCGCTAAAGGCCTCAGCAATGCGCTTAACTACAATGGACCAGCCAGCATAGGCGACGTAGTTGATAGCTACGAACACCGTGCCTACCACCGCAATACCGGTGAAGTAAACGTTGCTGTGCCACAAGCTTATGATGAGGCGTTTTAGCCAGATGGGGCTGCCGTGGTGTTCGGCCGAAGCTCCTGCACCAGCAGCATGATGGGCGCCCTCGGCGCCGGCAGCATGGTGCTCAGCACCAATGCCCATGAAAGCCAGTACCAAGCCGATAGCGAGCAGGATAACGCCCACTACCATGAACAAGGTGAAGCGGCGGCGAGCCGACGGTGCCAGCTCCAGAAACTCAGCCGTAGCGGTTTCGTGATGATGCGTCGTTGTTGCCATAGTTAGTTCGCCGTGCCGTTACGGGCTTCATCGCCTTGGGCGGGCGTTTCCGAGGCTTTGCCAGCCTGGGCTTCACCGTAAGGAGACGTGTTTTCCGGATTCGTTTTCTGACTTGGTTCGAGTTGGTCGTTCACCAGTTCGGACAGAGCGTCGGGGCCTTTGCCCTTCTGCAGCACACGTACGTACATGGCAATCTTCCACCGCTCTTCGGGGTTCACCTGCGAGCCGTGCGGCATCATGCGGTTACGTCCCCATTGAATCACGTGGTAGATATGACCGTCGTTCATGGTAGCATAAGCACCAGTAGCGTAGTTAGGCACGCCTTTGAACTTCTGCCCTACCAAACCCTGACCATCGCCTTGCTCTCCGTGGCAGTGTTGGCAAATGCGGGTGTAAAGCACTTTGCCTTCTTCCAGGTTTTCGCGGGTGTAAGGCAGCGGATTGCGCAGCGTACGCTCAGCAATACCAACACTATCCTTACCAATGTGGTCGTAATAGTTGAGTTTGCCGCGGGGCACCGTACCGTTTACCGGGGTGCGCTCGTTGATGCCCATCGGGTTGATCGTATTGGCATCAACCTGCCGCAAGGGGTCGTACGGTATTGACTCGTACATCTCCGGCGCGTACTCCAAGCCGGGGTCGTTGGCGTCGTTGCAAGCCGTGGCCAGCACCGAAGCAAACAGAACAGCCGAAGCCCGTACGCCGTGTTTGAGGAATGGCGTCATTATTCTTTGGTCATTTCTTTCTCGTTCACTTCGGATGCGCCGTTGGCACGGAGCAACTGGCCGAGTTGGCCCATATCAGCACCATCTTTCAGTTCGATGGCCATAACGAACTTGTCGTCGGTCGAGCGAACATCCATGACGGGTACCTTAAAGCGGGGGAAAAGCTTGCTGATAACGTAGAAGGTAATTACCATCCCGTGGCAGCAAAACAGTACCGTCAACTCGAAGGAAACCGGGATAAAAGCCGGCAGCGCAATGTGCGGCTTACCGCCAATAATCATTGGCCAGTCGAAACCCAGCGTGTAGATCTGCAGCCAGAGCGCGAAGGCCAAGCCAGTCAGTCCAAAGAAGAACGCAGCAATGGGCAGACGCGAGCGTTCGATACCCAGGGCATCGTCGATGCCGTGGACCGGGTACGGCGAGAAAACGTCGTAGATTTTTACGCCGGCCGCGCGGACGTTGTCAATGGCGTGCAGGAGCACGTCTTCGTCGTCGAAGATGCCGAGCGCGTAACGCTTAGTCATGCTTGTCGTAGTTTACGGGGGCTGAAGCAGGAACACCGGTGGAACGGTAGGTCGACTGTTGCGCCCCCGTGTTGGGGCCGCCGTAGGTCGGGCCGTTATCGACACCGTACTTGAGGATGGTCTTCACTTCGGCCATGTTAATCACGGGGAAGAACTTGGCGAAGAGCAGGAACAAGGTAAAGAACAGGCCCAGCGTACCCACGTAGATGCCGATGTCGATCCACGAAGGCGAGAACATGGCCCAGCTCGACGGCAGGTAGTCGCGGTGCAGCGAGGTTACGATGATTACAAAACGCTCGAACCACATGCCGATGTTCACGATGATCGAGAGAATGAACGTGGCCGGGATGCTGTAGCGCACGCGGCGAATCCACACCAACTGGGGCGAAATCACGTTGCAAGTCATCATCGAGGCGTAAGCCCACCAGTACGGACCGGTTGCGCGGTTGATGAAGGCGTACTGCTCAAATTCTACCTGCGAGTACCAGGCAATGAAGAATTCGGTGATGTAGGCTACACCTACAATCGAGCCCGTAATCATCATGATTTTGTTCATCAGCGCGATGTGCTCGAGCGTGATGTAGTCTTCCAGCTTGAATACCACGCGGGTGATGAGCATCAGCGTGAGTACCATGGCGAAGCCGGAGAAGATAGCACCAGCAACGAAGTAGGGCGGGAAGATGGTGGTGTGCCAGCCCGGCACGACCGAGGTAGCAAAGTCCATCGATACGATGGTGTGTACCGAGAGTACCAGCGGAGTCGAAACCCCGGCCAGAATCAACGACACCGTCTCGTAGCGCGACCAGTGCTTGGCACCGCCTTTCCAGCCCATGCTCAGCACAGCGTAAGCGCGGCGGGCAATGGGACCGGTAGCCCGGTCACGGATGGTAGCAAAGTCGGGTACCAAACCGGTGTACCAGAATACCAGCGACACCGAGAAGTAGGTCGAAATAGCGAATACGTCCCAGAGCAGCGGCGAATTGAAGTTCGCCCACAGCGAGCCATAGGTGTTTTGCAGCGGCAGCACCCAGAAAGCGAGCCACGGCCGGCCCATGTGCAATACCGGGAACATGGCCGCGCAGATTACGGCGAAGATGGTCATGGCTTCAGCCGCGCGGTTGATGGAACTCCGCCACTTCTGACGGAACAGCAGCAGTACGGCCGAAATCAGGGTGCCAGCGTGACCGATACCTACCCACCACACGAAGTTGGTGATGTCCCACGCCCAGCCAACGGTTTTATTTAGGCCCCACTCCCCGATTCCGTACCACAGCGTGCGGTACACCGAGTAGAAGAAGATGCCCAGAAAGAACAAGGCAACGGCCAGCGCGGCCATCCAGCGGATGTTCGGCTTGGCCTCCACCTGGCGGCACACGTCCTGGGTGACGTCGTGGTACGTCTTACCATTCGTTACGAGTGGTATGCGTACAGGCGAAACGTGCTGCATATGCTTTATGAAAAAGTGAAGGGCGCGGCGGCTAGGCGTTGCGGCCCAGTTGCCGCGCCCGGTTAAGTCTCTGGATTAGGCTACAGGCTTCTCAGCACTCTTCTCAACGTTGCGGATCTTAGTGAGGTACGCAATGTTGGGTTGCACGTTGATGGCATCGAGGGCGTGGAAAGCCCGCTCGCCGTCTTCGCGGCGCAGGATTTTCGAAATCCGCGACTCCGGGTCGCGCATGTCGCCAAATACGATGGCCTGCGTGGGGCACGACTGCGCACAAGCAGTGACAATTTCGCCGTCTTTCGGACGACGCTTTTGCTTCTTGGCTTCGAGTTTACCAAGCTGAATGCGCTGTACGCACATCGAGCATTTCTCCATCACACCACGCGCACGCACCGTCACATCCGGGTTCAGCACCATGCGGCCGAGGTCGGTGAACATGTGGCCGTTCACGGTTTCGAACTTCTCGTTGGAGTAGTACGAGAACCAGTTGAAGCGACGCACTTTGTAGGGGCAGTTGTTGGCGCAGTAGCGCGTGCCCACACACCGGTTGTAGGTCATCTGGTTGAGACCTTCCGAGCTGTGGGTGGTTGCCAGTACCGGGCACACCGTTTCGCAGGGGGCGTGGTTGCAGTGCTGGCAAAGCATCGGCTGGAAAATTACCGACGGGTTGTCGGAAGGATCTTCCATAGCGGCGTAAGTCGCCAGCTTGCCTTTGGTTTCAAAGTCCGACTTGTGGGCATCCGAGCTGTAGTAACGGTCGATGCGCATCCAGTGCATCTCGCGGCGGTTGATAACCTCCTGCTTGCCGACTACAGCCACGTTGTTTTCCACCTGGCACCCAATCACGCACGAGCCGCAGCCGATGCACGAGTTCAGGTCGATGGCCATGCCCCAGTGGTGGTTCTTGTACTCGTAATCCTGCCACAGCGAAACCTTGTTCGGTTTCTCCAGGCCTTCCGGCGTGGCAATCTTGTCGTACTCGGTTACTTCCTTGGGGTTTTCACGGTATTGAGCCAGTGTCGACTCCTGCACCACCGGCTTGCGGTCCATGATGGTGTGGTGGGTTTGCGTCTGGGCAATGGGCTGACGCGCACCGGTCGAAGCAACTTGGGCCGTGGTAGCTCCCACGAGGCCGCCGTTACGCAGTACCATCATCGGGTACACGTTGGCACCGACTTTGTCGGCTACTTTACCGGCCTTTTCGCGGCCGTAACCGAGGGCAATACCGATAGTGCCTTGGGCTTGGCCCGGCTGAATCAGCACGGGCAACTCGGCAATTTTGCCTTTGCCAGTCGTCACGCGCACTACGTCGCCTTGCTCCCACTTCTGCTCCACGGCCATGGCGCGCGGAACCGTTACGTAGTTGCCCCACGTAGCTTTCGATACCGGGTCGGGCAATTCCTGCAGCCACGGGTTGTTGGCTTCGCAGCCGTTGCCAACGCCTACTTTTTCGTAGATCATCAGCTCGATGCCACTCACAGCCGGGGCCGAAGCAATAGCCGAAGCAGCAGCGTCGGCCGACATCGTCGGGCCGGCTTGGGCTGCCGAAGCACCGCTCAGCGTGCCGGTGGCAACACCATCGTGTACGGCTTTGTCCCAACCGCCCTGGAAGTTACCGCCCAAAACACCGCGCCAAGAGTTGCGCAGGTAGTTGTAGTAGGTATTGGGGTTACCAGCCCATGTCAGCAGGGTTTCCTGTGCTTGGCGAGTCTTAAACAGCGGCGTAATTACCGGCTGCGACAGGCTCAGGAAGCCACGCTTGGGCTCGTAGTCGTTCCACGACTCCATCCAGTGGTGGTCGGGGCACTGGTAGGTGCAAAGCGAACCTGTTTCGTCGAGCGTCGGGTTCAGCGAGATGGTCAGACCCACCTTCTTGCCTTGTAACGCCTGCTTCAGCTGGTCACCCATCGGGTGGTCGTACACCGGGTTGGCGTTGTAGAAAATCACCGCGCCTACCTGGCCCTGGCCGATGGCGTTGATGAGGTTCAGCATGCGCTGATCATCGCCCTGGCGCACTAGTGAAGGTGCATTCGGGTTAATGGTCGTGCCACTGTTGCCGAGGGCCGCGTTGATTGCGGCCACCAAGGTTTGCTCAGCTACATCGTTGGAGCCGCACACTACCAAACCACGGCTACCAGCAGCGCGCAGCTCAGCAGCCGCTTTGTTGATGGCCTCGTTTAGGGCTTGGTTTTGCAGGGCAGCACCGCTGCCGCCTACCAGCTTGTTGTAAAGGGCCAATACGGCTTTACCGTGCTCCGAGGGCTTTACCGCTACGCGCACGTCGGCATTGGAACCGGTCAGCGACATGTTGGTTTCGAACTGGAAGTGGCGCGACATGGTCTTCTTGTCGCTCGACACTTTGCGGTTCGTGATGTACTGGGTAGCGTACTCAACCGGCGAAATCCAGGTACCGAGGAAATCGGCGCCGAAGCTCACGATTACCGAGGCTTGACCGAAGTCGTAACCCGGAACCACTCCGCCGTTCGCGCGCAGCAGTGCCGAGGCCGAATGGGCATCGTACATCACGTGCTCGGTACCCGCAAAACGCCCGGCAAACTCGGCAATGGCGCGCTTGGTGGTCGGGCTGATAATGGTCGGCGAAACGATGGCAATACGACCGGCCGAAGCCAGCGCGGTGCGAATTTCCTGGTCGATCTGGTCGCGGTCAATTTTCGCGTTCCGGTCGCCGTTTTTCGTGAAGGCTTGCAGGCGCTCGGAGTCATAAAGGCTCAGCACCGAAGCTTGGGCACGGGCCGAGAGGCCACCGCGCGTGATGGGCGACTCGGGGTTGCCTTCCAGCTTGATCGGACGTCCTTCGCGCGTCTTGATCAATACCGCGTTGTAATCCTGACCCGTGAAGTAGGTCGAGGCATAGAAGTTGGCAATGCCCGGATCAACTTCTTCCGGCTTATTCAGGTACGGAATGGCTTTGCGAACCGGCGCCTCGCAGCTAGCCAGCGTGGCAGCAGCCAGGCCAAAACCCATCAGCTTCAGGAAGTCCCGGCGCGGGGCCACCGTCTCATCGGTCGAGGCGTGGCGTTCCTTCACCGGCATGAACGAACCGAATTCGCTCAGGGCGTTGTGCACAAACTCCGGCGAGTTTTCGAGTTCCTCGATTCCCTTCCAGTACTTAGGCGACTCTTGCATTTCGTTGGTAGTCGGTATTTGGCAGTGAGTATTGAGCAGTTGGTAGTGAGGGGTTGGCTGGGCCAAACGATCAGTACTCAACACCCAGGTCTCAGTACTTTCAAATTAGTAGTGGCACTTCGAGCATTCGGTGCCGCCGTTCGACGACACGGTGAACGGAGCGCCGGCATTGGCATCGTTGTGCAGCTTCACGAGGTTGTCGTAGTAGCCGTTGCCTTTGGTGTTCAGCGGCGTCTCGCGGTGGCAGTTGATGCACCAGCCCATCGTCAGGGCCGAGTATTGGTACACCACGTCCATCTTCTCAATCGGGCCGTGGCAGGTCTGGCACTGAATACCGCCAACTTGCGTGTGCTGCGAGTGGTTGAAGTAGGCCAGATCCGGCAGGTTATGGATACGCACCCACTGAATCGGCTGCTGGCGCTGAATGGCGCGGTAAATCTTCTTGATTTCCGGCGAGGTCGTCTTGATCTGCGAGTGGCAGTTCATACAGATGTTGGCCGACGGAATGTTGGCCGACTTGCTCTTGTACACCGAAGTGTGGCAGTACGCACAGTTGATCTGATGCTCACCCGCGTGCAGCTTGTGCGAGAAGGCAATCGGCTGGGCCGGCTGGTAGCCTTGGCTCAGGCCTACCGCCATCAGGCCTTGGATGGATTCGTACAAGATAACCAGCACGAACAGCACCCCCACCACGCCGCGCAGCCAGCCCGATTTCAGGATAGCAGCCCAATCGGTCTTCTGCTCCAGAATCTCAACGTCGCGGCCGTCAAGGTCTTTGCGGCCTCGCAGCACGTCTTTCATGATGTTGGCAATGATGACCAACGTCACGACAAGCACGATGAGCACTACTACCAACACGATCAGCACGGCGTTCATGTACTTACCCGCACCGGCAGCGTCAGAAACGCCTTTACCTTCCGAAGTATCGACAGCCGTTCCAGCTGGATCTTTAGCCGCAACAGGAGCGCCTTCGGCCGACTTCACATAGGCAACAATCGAGGTAATTTCCGCGTCGCTCAAGGCGAAGCTGGGCATCTGCTGCTTCTGGTACTCGTTGAAGATTTTCACCGCGTACTCGTCGCCGCTAGCTACCACCTTGCTGGAGTTCTTCACCCATTTGATGATCCAGGGCATGGGGCGGCGCTTGTCGATGCCAGCCAGCGCCGGACCAACCACCACGTCGTTGACGGCGTGGCACTGGGCGCAGTTACCTTTGAAAAGGGCGTCGCCGGCCGCAATAGCGGCGGCATCACCTGCGGGAGCGGCGGTACCGGCGGCAGCCGCAGCGGCGCCAGCCGGCGCAGCGCCGGGCGTCACACCTTCTTTACTTACTGAAGCGGCGTCTTGCGCGGCCAGTTGGCCAACGGCAGTAAACGTCAGAAACAGAGCAAGAAGCCAGTGTGAAAAGGGACGTAGTCGGTAGCTACTCATTGCAAAACGTGCTGAGAAAACGTAAAAGCAGGGCGCTTTAGGGCCACAAATGTAGCCCACGATTGCCAGACAACAAACCGCGTTTGGCTCTTTTTTGGCCTATTTGGCCTGCTTAGAATCATTCTAAGGGAGCCGACTCACACCTTATATATATAGGTATCAGCCCGGAGCAGCTACGCTTGATGCCAGTGCAATTTCACACGTTACTGCATCCTCAATCTGTTTATCAGCCTACGCACGGAGCAAGTTGCCGGTTGGCAATCAAGGCATTAGTTGCCGGCCAACAGAAATTATTTGCAGCTCAGTGGCGGCGCCGGGCCGAAAAAGCTTTACCTTTGCCGGCTCATTCATCGTCTCACTTACAAATCTCTGTTCCAACATGGACAACAGAAACTATGAGACCGTCTTTATTCTGACGCCCGTTCTGAACGACGCGCAGGTACAAGAGACGATCGAGAAGTTCACGCAGGTGCTTAAGGAAAATGGCGCCGACCTTCTGAACACGGAAAATTGGGGCCTGCGCAAGCTCGCCTACCCGATTCAGAAAAAATCGACCGGGTATTACTACTTGGTAGAATTTACCGCTCCCACCACGGCTATCGACGTGCTGGAACTGGCATACCGTCGCGATGAGCGCGTTATCCGCTTCCTGACCACGGCCCTCGACAAGCACGCTGTGGCTTACAACGAGCGTCGCCGCAAGGGCGAACTGAAAGGCCAGAAGGCCAATACGCAAACCGAAGCCGTAGCCCAGTAAGATGAGCCTCGCCAACGAACGCATCCATAAGCAGGAGCAGCGCACCAAGTACTGCCGCTTCAAGAAAGCCGGCATTCGCTACGTCGACTACAAAAACCCGGACTTCCTGCTGAAGTTCGTGAACGAGCAGGGCCGCATTCTGCCCCGCCGCATCACGGGCACCAGCCTGAAATTCCAGCGTAAAGTAGCCCAGGCCGTGGCCAAAGCCCGTCACCTGGCTATCATGCCTTACGTGGCTGACCAGCTGAAATAGTCCTTTACCTGATAACGACGACCGACTGAGATGGAAGTAATCCTGAAAGACGACGTAAAAGGTCTGGGCTACAAGAACGACATCGTTAGTGTAAAGCCCGGCTACGGCCGCAACTACCTGCTGCCCCAAGGCATTGCAGTGCTGGCTGACAAGACCAACAAGAAAATCGTAGCCGAGAACGTGCGTCAAGCCGCTCACAAGGCCGATAAAATCAAAGGCGATGCGCAAGGCTTGGCTGACCGCATCGGTGACCTGACCATCGAAGTTCCGGCTAAGGTGGGCGAATCGGGCCGTATTTTCGGCCGCGTAACCACGCTGCAGATTGCCGACGCGCTGAAGGCCAAAGGCTTCGACGTGGACCGCAAGCGCATCAGCTTGGACTCGGATCCTGCTTCGGTGGGCGAGTACAGCGCCACGATTGACCTGCACCGCGAGGTGAAGCATAAGCTGCGTGTAAACGTAGTAGCTGAATAAGCTTCTGCAACGTCAGTTCTTGAAAGCCCTGCCCCTGCGGCGGGGCTTTCTTTTTTTAGGGCGAAATTTGCGCACAGCAAGCCTGCCGATTACTGGACAAATCGGCGTTGGTTTTGGCTAACCGCGCGGTGTTGCGTAGGTTGCTTGTCCATTGCGCGGCCCTGAAGCCGCATTTGCGAATGTTTCGAACTGAATTAGCTATAAAACCCGATCCGCAGCCGCTTTCTGTGGGGGCGCGGGTCTTCACCATTGGTTCCTGCTTCTCCGAGGTCATCGGCGGGCGGCTGGCGGCGCACAAAGTGGCGACGCAGGTTAACCCCTTCGGTACCGTCTTCAACCCGCTGGCCGCTGCCAAACTGCTGCGCGCCGCCGCTGGTGAAGACGTGGACTGGCAGCAGCACGTGGTAGAAGCGCGCGGCCGCTGGCAGAGCTACGACCTGCACGCCACTTTCGGCGCCGACTCGCCGGTGGAGCTGGTACAGCACATCGAGCAAACCGTACAAGCAGCCGCGGACTTTCTACGCACCGCCGATGTAGTGTTGTGGACGCTGGGTACCGCCTTCAGCTACCGCCTGCGCGACACGGGCGAGCTGGTGAATAACCTGCATAAGCTGCCGGCCGAGCGGTTTGAGAAAGAATTGCTGAGCGCCGAGGAAATTGTGACGGCCGTGGCCGAAACCCACGCACTGCTGCGCCGCCTGAACCCCAACATCCGACTAGTACTGACGGTGAGCCCCGTGCGCCACTTGCGCGACACACTGCCGCTGAACGCGGTGAGCAAGTCGGTACTGCGCGTAGCCTGCCACTACCTGAGCGAACTGCTGCCGGCTACTTCGTACTTCCCGGCCTACGAGCTGTTGCTCGACGATTTGCGCGACTACCGCTTCTACGGGGCCGATATGCTGCACCCCTCGGAGGTGGCGGAAGATTACGTGTGGGAGAAGTTCATGGGCGCTTATTTCGACGAGGCCTTCCGCGGCTTTGTGTACGAATGGGACGCTATCCAACGCTCATTGGCACACCGGCCGCTACACGAAGGTGCGCCGGAGCACCGGCATTTCCTGGAGCAGACCGAAGCCCGTTTGCAACGCCTGGCCAACGTAGTGAACGTGCGGCAGGAGTTGCGGGAATTGCACAAACGCATTGTTGCGCTGCCGCCGCCCAAACCAGCTCCGGCAGTCGATGAAGACGACGATGAAGAGCGCATCGACATCGGGGAAGGCTCGGCACCGGCGCCGGCTCGACGCCTGGAGCCCGTCGTTACGCCCGTAGTGGAAGCGGAAGCCCTGGAAGAAGAGCGGGAGCAGGAAGCGGAAGCCGTAGAGGCCGAGGAAGCCCGCATCGACGAGGACCACGACTACTTCAGCATGGTGGAAGGAGCGTCGTTGGACGAAACAACGGATCAGGAACAGGCCGAAGGCACCGCTCCCAAACGGCGGAAACGCAAGCGTGGCGGCCGCAAACACAAGAAAGGCAACCGCAATGCGGCCGAAGGCGCTGCGTCCGAAGCAGGAGAAGCCGAAACTGTGGCAGCGGTTCCGGTGGATGCGGTACCTGTGGACGTAATTTCGGTTGAGCTTGCTCCAGTCGAGCCAGTTGAGTCGCCGGCCGCTTCCGATGGGGCGCATGAGCAGGCGGCAACGTCGAAATCAAGCCGCTCGCGCCGCGGACGACGCGGCAAGCACGCTCCCGAGGCGGCGAAAACGCCGGAAGCGTTGTCGGCCGAAGCGGCAGCCCCGCTAGCAGAACCATCGGCTGCGGTACCGCAACAGGAAACGGCGTCGGAAGCCACGCCGGAAATGCCAGGCGCGCCTTCGGAATCGGCAGAAGCTGCGCCCGCGAAATCAGCGCGGACGTCGAACCGCAAACCGGCCCGCAAGCCGGTACCGGCACGTCCGCGGCCTATTCGGCAGGCTACGGCTGGGCTTACGGCCACGCCTTCGGTGGCGGAACCAGCACCGGCACCGGAGACTCCGGCAGCAGGTGAGCCTACGGGGGCAGCAGATGCTGCCGGAACACCTGCGCCGCGTCGGCGACCGGCGCCGCGCCGCAAGGCGGCGGTTTCGGCCGCTGCTGAAGCAGCTGCTTCAGTTTTGGCACCTACACCTCCAGTTCCGGCACCTGCGGTGGAAACGCCCGCAACGCCGGAACCGGCCCGGCGACCAGCCCGAGCGCCACGCCGCAAGCCCGATACACCAGCCGCCGATGCCGCGCCCGCATCAACTGCGCCGAAACGACCGACTCGTGCGCCGCGCCGCAAGCCCGGCGCTTCGGAAGCCTCCTAACTTTTCTCTGCAAACCCGGCCCTGCAAGGCCGGGTTTGTCTTTGGGGGCCGGCGCGTACGTATGCATCACGGCCTCTCCCTCTTCCCTGCCATGCACACCCCTTCACCCGACGCCCGCCCTAACCGCCTCGCCCACGAAACCAGCCCGTACCTGCTTCAGCATGCCTACAACCCTGTCGATTGGTATCCGTGGGGCGAAGAGGCATTGCAAAGGGCCCGCAACGAGCAGAAGCCGATTCTGGTGAGTATTGGGTACGCGGCCTGTCATTGGTGCCACGTGATGGAGCGCGAATCGTTCGAGCACGAGCAGATTGCGCGGGTGATGAACGAGCGGTTTGTGTGCATCAAAGTGGACCGGGAAGAGCGGCCCGACGTGGACCAAGTGTATATGGACGCGGTGCAGGCCATGGGCGTGGGCGGCGGCTGGCCGCTGAACGTGTTTCTGACGCCGGAGGCCAAACCGTTCTACGGCGGCACGTACTTCCCGCCGAAGGGCTGGTTTGAGCTGCTGCAGCAGGTATCTAATGCCTACGCCTCGGCAGAGCATCGGCCCGAGTTGGACAAGTCGGCGGAGGATTTTGCGCGGGTGCTGAGGGCTTCGGACCTGGAGAAATATGGCGTGCAAGCGGCTGCTGAGAGCGTAGACCGCCAGCAGTTGCAGAAGCTGCTGCTGGCGCTGGAAAAGCGCTTTGACCGGCAGCGGGGCGGCACCGGCCGGGCCCCCAAGTTCCCGATGCCGGTAATCTGGCGGTTTCTGCTGCGGGCGCACCAACTTACCGGCAACCACCTGGCCCTGACCCAGACCACCCGCACGCTCACCGAAATGGCTTGGGGCGGTATCTACGACCAAGTGGGCGGCGGTTTTGCGCGCTACTCGGTGGACGAAGAATGGCTGGTGCCGCACTTCGAGAAGATGCTCTACGACAACGGCCAGCTCGTGAGCCTCTACGCCGAAGCCTACCAGGTGACGCAGGACGAAGAATACCGCGCCGTGGTACGCGACACGGTGGCTTTTGTACAGCGCGAGCTGCTGAGTCCCGAAGGCGGTTTTTACGCCTCGCTCGATGCCGACAGCGAAGGCGTGGAAGGCAAGTTCTACGTGTGGGAGCTGGCCGAACTCTACGACGTGCTCGGCGACGAAGCCCCGCTGGCGGCCGCGTATTACCGCTGCACCGCCGAGGGCAACTGGGAACACGGCCAGAATATCCTGCACCGTCGCCAGAACGACGCCGAGTTTGCTGCCGCCCACCAGCTCACGTCCGGCGTAGTGGCCGAGTTAGTGCGGGGCTGGCAGCAGAAGCTCCTCACCCACCGCAGTCGACGCGTACGCCCCGGCCTCGACGACAAAATCCTGACCGGCTGGAACGCCCTGATGTTGCGCGGCCTCTGCGACGCCTACCGCGCCTTCACTGAGCGCGAATATTTGGCGCTGGCGCTGCGAAATGCCGAGTTCATCGAAGCCAACCTGGTGCGAACTTATACGGGCGGGCTGTGGCGCAGCTGGAAAGCCGGGCGCGGCAGCGTGGTGGCTTTTTTGGAAGACTACGCCCTGCTCGTCGATGCTTACACGAGCCTCTACGAAGTGACGTTCGAGGAACGGTGGCTGCGCCGGGCACAGGAACTGGCCGACTACGTGCTAGCGCATTTCGGCGACGATACCGGCGACCCGCACCTGTTCTACACCGACGCGACGGGCGAGGCGCTGATTGCCCGCAAAAAGGAGCTGTTCGACAACGTCATTCCGGCTTCCAACTCCGTCATGGCCTACAACCTGCTGCGCCTAGGCACGCTGCTCGACGTGCCGGCCTGGCGTGAGCGGGCCGCGGCCATGCTGGCGCGGGTGCAGGAGTTGGCCGTGAAAGAGCCGCAGCATTTGGCCAACTGGGCCGCGCTGTACCTGAGCCGGCTGGCCCCGCTGGCCGAAATAGCCATTGTGGGCCCCGATGTGGAAGCCCTGCGGCAGCAGCTCAGCCGCCACCCGCTGCCCAACGCGGTGCTGGCCGGCAGTACCCAGGAAAGTGAGTTGTCACTGCTGCAAGGGCGTTTTCAGAACAGCCAAACGCGCATCTACGTGTGTTACAACCACGCTTGCCAGCAGCCGGTAAGCTCAGCAGCCGAAGCCCTGGAACAGCTGCGGGCGGCTTGGGCGGCCGCACAGACCGGATGAGCTCATGCGGGCGGTAGATAACCCCGGCCATTGCTCGGCGGTTGTGCTTCCATCCCACCCCCGCGCGGGTTACCTTTGTAGTTCGCCGCCCCCGAATCCGTGTCGCAGACCCAGCTATTCATCCTTCCCGACTCCGAGCCCACCCCGGCCGCAGCCGACCGCGTTACGTTGTTTGCCGACGTAGTGCTGCCCCTGCCGCTGCCCAAGCTCTACACCTACCGCGTGCCCTACGAGCTCAACGACCAGGTAGTGGTTGGCGGGCGGGTGCTGGTGCAGTTCGGGGCCAAAAAGACGCTGAGCTGCATCGTAGCCGCTGTGCACGAAACCGCGCCCAAGGATTACCAAGCGAAGTATATCTTGGAGTTCATCGACGATGCGCCGGTTGTCACGCAGCCGCAGCTGAAGCTGTTTCGCTGGATTGCCGAGTACTACCTCTGCACGCTGGGCGAGGTAATAAACGCGGCCTTGCCGTCGGCGCTCAAGCTCAGCTCGGAATCCAGGGTGCAGCTGCACCCGGCCTACAAGCGCGACGAGCACCCCTACCCGCTGAGCGAGCAGGAAGAGAAAATTGTGGACGCGCTCAGCACCGAAGAAGGCAAGGCGCTGACGTTTTCGGAGGTGGGCGAAGTGCTCGGCATCAGCTCGTTTCACAAGGTGATTAAGAGCCTGATGCAGAAAGACGTCATCTTTCTCTTCGAGCACATTGCCGACAAGTTCACGCCCAAGGTGGTGAAGAAAGTGCGCTTGGCCCACCATTTCGTGAGCGAGGCGGCGCTGGAGAGTTTGTTCGAGCAATTGGCCGCCAAGGCCAAGCAGCTCGACGTGCTGATGCGCTACATACAGCGCGTGCCGGTGTACCAGAACGAGCACCTCAACCACCGTGGCCTGGAAAAAGCGGCGCTGACGAGCAGCCCGCACCTGTCGCCCTCGGCGGTGAACACGCTCATCAAAAACGGCGTGCTCGAGCAATTCGACCAGATTGTGTCGCGCTTCCCGATGGATGACGACCCCAAGCAGCAAATGCCGTTTGCGCTGAGTGAAGGCCAGCTGACGGCCCGCAACGAGGTGCTCGACCACTTTCAGCAGAAGGATATTGTGCTGCTGCACGGCGTAACGGGATCGGGCAAGACGGAAATCTATATCGACCTGATCAAGAACGCGCTGGAAGGCGGCGGGCAAGTGCTGTATCTGCTGCCTGAAATTGCCCTTACGGCCCAGATTGTAACCCGTCTGATGCGCGTATTCGGTACGCGGCTAGGCGTGTACCACAGCAAGTTCTCCGACAACGAGCGGGTGGAAGTGTGGAACGGCGTGCTGTCGGGCCGCTTTCAAGTGGTGGTGGGCGTGCGCTCGGCCGTGTTTCTGCCCTTCGACAACCTCTCGCTCATCGTGGTCGACGAGGAGCACGAATCGAGCTACAAGCAGTACGACCCCGCCCCGCGCTACAACGCCCGCGAGGTGGCCCTGATGATGGGCACCTTCCAGGGCGCCAAAATTCTGCTCGGCTCGGCCACGCCCTCGGTCGAAACCTACTACCAATGCCGCGCCGGCCGCTGGGGGCTCGTCACGCTCACCAAGCGCTTCGGCGAAGCCGGTTTGCCCGACATCGAACTGATTGACACCCGCCGTAACCAGTCGCCGGGTGCCAACGGGCAGCCGAAGCGGCCCACGCACAACTTCACGCCCGAGCTGACCGCCGCCATTGAGGGCCGGCTGGAGCAGAAAGAGCAGGTGATTCTGTTTCAGAACCGCCGCGGCTACTCGCCCTTCATTACCTGCCTCGACTGCGGCTGGATACCCAAGTGCAAGAGCTGCGCCGTGAGCCTGAGCTACCACAAGCACGCCCACGAGTTGCGCTGCCACTACTGCGGCCACCACGACCAGATGCCGCGCGAGTGCCCGGCCTGCGGCTCGATGGCGCTGCGCATGATGGGTTTCGGCACCGAGCGCATCGAAGACGACCTCAAGATTATGCTGCCCCAAGCCATGGTGCAGCGCATGGACCTCGACACCACCCGCGCCAAAAACGCCTACCAGCAAATCATCAGCGACTTTGAGCAGCAGCGCACCAACGTGCTGGTGGGTACGCAAATGGTGACCAAGGGCCTCGACTTCGGCAACGTGAGTTTGGTGGGCATCATCAACGCCGACAGCATCATCCACTACCCCGATTTCCGGGCCCACGAGCGCGCCTACCAAATGTTTGTGCAGGTGAGCGGCCGGGCCGGGCGCAAGGGCAAGAAGGGCAAGGTCATCATCCAGACCGGCGACCCGCAGCAGCCCATCTTCGACAAGGTGATGCGCAACGACTACGTGCAGTTCTACGAGTACGAGCTGGAGCAGCGGCGCGAGCATCTGTACCCACCGTTTGCGCGCGTCATCAAAATTACGGTGAAGCACGTGGAGGAGCGCGGCGCGCAGGAAACGGCTATTTCGCTGGTGCAGGAACTGGTGGAGCGGCTTGGCCGCGAAGCCGTGTTGGGCCCTGAGGCGCCGTACATCTTCCGCATCCGCAACTTCTACCTGCAGGAAATCACCATCAAGCTCAGCCGCGAGCATACCGTGCTCAAGCACGCCAAGGCCCAGATTCTGGAAAGCATCAACCTGATTAAAGCCGCGAAAGACTTCAAAGGCGCCCGCATTGCCGTCGACGTCGACCCGATGTAATTCCTCCTATTCCAAACGCAACGCCCCGACTTGCTGCTGCTTAGCGCGAGTCGGGGCGTTGCGTTTTGGGCGCTTTTAACGAGGCAAATCCATTTCAGGTTGCGCCAATTGGCGTTATCACCCGATTATGTGGCCAAAACTTTATTGTACCGAATGTTTGGCGCGCTAGAAATCGTCCTATATTGCCACCCAATTCCGGGAAAATTCATTCCCATTGCCGCCTTACTCCTACTCATCTCTTCACTTTTCCTACCTCTTACCCTTTTACCCATATGGGCAAAATCTCCTCCCTCCTGACCACCGCGCTGGTGGTAGTGTCCCTCGCCTCGTGCAGCAAAGAGAGCTACACGTTCCAGAACAAAGCTCCGTACGGCGCTACCTACACGGCTGCTACCACAGCTGCTCCCGTAACGGAAACAGCAGCTGCCGAGGCTCCCGTAGCAGTTGCTACGCCCGAGCTGACGGCCTCGGCTACCAAGCCTGCTGCGGTGAAGCACACGGCCCGCACCTACGCGGCCCACGCCCAAGCTGCCAAAACGGTAGCGGCTGCCGAAACCAAGGCGGCTCCCACCAAAGCCGAAATCAAAGAAGCCAAGGCTACGCTGAAGGCCATGCACAAAGCCGCCAAGAAAGCCAACCCGGCTTCGCCGCTGGCTGGTGGCAAAAGCCAACTGGTGGCCGCGCTGCTCTGCTTCTTCCTGGGCGGCCTAGGCGTGCACCGCTTCTACCTCGGCTACACGGGCCGCGGCCTGCTCTACATTGCCCTGGCAGTTACCAGCTTCCTGATTGTGCCGGCCATCGTACTGCTGGTGCTGGTTATCATCGACCTGGTGAAAATCCTGACCGGCAGCTTGCAGCCCAAAGGCGGCAGCTACGAAACGACACTGTAGAAGTAATCTTGCTTTACAGGCAACAAAAAACCCGGTCATTGCTGACCGGGTTTTTTGTTGCCTGTAAAGCGTCTGTGCCTATACTTCTTCGAGCAGGCCCAGAATCAGGAGCACCACGCCGATGATGGCCAAGATGTAGCCCAGCAGGCCAATCACGCCGCCGAAGATGCCCAGCAGTACGCCGGCAATCAGCAGAATCAGGCCCAGCTTCACGTAGTGGTTCAGGGCTTGCGCATCCGAAGCCGATGCCGCGTTGTGGTGCTGGCGGATTTGCGCTTTAGCAGCCAGCTTGTCGGCTTTTTTCAGCACGTTGTTGAGGGCCAGCTTTTGCACCACGTTCAGCTTCCGGGCGGGTGCGGGCGCTTCCACTTTGGCGGCGGATGCCGTGCTGGCGGTAGCGGGTGTAGCGGCCGCCACCGGAGCGGCTGGAGCCGTGGCTACGGGCGCTTCGGCTGCTACCGGAGCGGGCGTTTCGGCGGGGGCCTGAGCGGGCTGCTGCACAGCTACCGAGCGGTGAACATCGCCGTGGTAGGGGCTGGTCTTGGGCAGCATTGCGTACTCGCTGCGGCCGCAGCCCGACAGCGCCGCGGCAATTACCGCAGCACCTGCGAGTTTGTTGAGCAGTTTGGCAACGTGCTTCATAAGGGGTAGGAGTTGGTGAAAGTGCGAAAGTGCAAGTATTACGGGCCCAAAATAGAAATGGCTGAATAAATATTGCAGCTTATCGATTCCTGAGGGCAGGCCAACGGCGGCATTTCCAAAGCGTAGAAGCAGTTAAGCGGTTGAGCGAACGTCGCGGGGTTGCGCGTTGTTAATCGGTTGCGCTTTTCTTTGCACGCACGTATGCCGATTCTGTTCCGATTAGTTCTGCGCGAAGCCTTGCCGGGCTTGCTGATGGTTTTACTGCTGGCTGCCTGTGCGCAGCCGCCGCTCGAAAGCACCGCTGCTGCCAGCGTGCAGCGCCGCGCCGACATCATTCCCGACACGGCCGGCTACCAGCGCCGCGCCCCGCAGGACCCCAACGGCATTGGTCGCTACTATCAGGGCCGGCAAATTGCCCACGTGATGGGCCACGAGGGCGCCGACTGGCTGGAGCGTCCCGGCCGCGACGAGCAGGAAGGCACGGCCATTTTGTTGCGCGAACTGCAGCTCAAGCCCACCGACGTGGTAGCCGATATCGGGGCGGGCACGGGCTATTTTACGTTCCGCATCAGTCCGCTGGTGCCGCGTGGCAAAGTGCTGGCCGTGGATATTCAGCCCGAAATGATTGCCGAGCTGCAGCGCAACAAAGCCAAGAAGCAAGCCTACAACGTGGAGCCCGTGCTGGGCACCGTGGAAAACCCCAATCTGCCCAATAGCGGCGTGGACGTGGTGCTGATTGTGGACGCGTACCACGAGTTTGACCACCCCCGCGAGATGATGCGCGCCATTCGCAACGCGCTGCGCCCCGGCGGCCGGCTGGCCCTCATCGAGTACCGCGCCGAAGACCCCAACGTGCCCATCAAGCGCATTCACCGCATGAGCGAGGAACAGGCCCGCCGGGAGGTGGAGGCCGTGGGTTTGCAGTTCGTGGAAAACCGCACCGCGCTGCCCCAGCAGCACATGCTCATTTTCCGGCGCCCGTAGCAACCCGCGCAGCAGCCAGCAGCGGGCCTTACCTTTGCGGCTTATGCAGCCCGCCAACCCTCGCCTGCTCGCCATCCGCGACTTTACCTACGACCTGCCCGCCGAGCGCATTGCGCCCGAGCCCCTCCCCGACCGCGACGCCTCCCGCCTGCTCGTTTGCCGGGCTGGTGAGCTTACCGACCGCACGTTCCGCGACCTGCCGGCTGAGCTGCCAGCTGATGCGCTGCTGGTGTTCAACAACACCAAAGTGGTGCGGGCGCGCCTGCATTTGAACAAACCCACCGGCGGGCAAATCGAGCTGTTTTGCCTTGAGCCCGTAGCCCCGCACCGCGCGCTGGAGCAGGCCATGCAGCAAACCGAAAGCTGTACCTGGCGCTGCCTGGTGGGCAACGGCAAACGCTGGAAAACCGGCGCCATTTCCACCGATTTCGTTACGCCCACCGGCCAGCCTGCACAGCTGTTTGCCGAGCGGGCCGCCATTGAAGACGGCAGCGCGCTCATCCGCTTCAGCTGGCTGCCGGCCGAGCTGCCGTTTGCGCAGGTGCTTAGCGCCGTGGGCAAGCTGCCGCTGCCGCCCTACCTCAACCGCCAGCCCACCAACGCCGACGATGTGCGCTACCAAACTGTGTATGCGCAGCACGAAGGTGCGGTGGCGGCTCCTACTGCCGGCCTGCACTTCACCGATGCCATCATGACCGCGCTGCACCAGCGCGGCATCGGTACGGCGCAGTTGACCTTGCACGTGGGCGCGGGCACTTTTCAGCCGGTGAAGGCCGAGCAGATGCAAGGCCACGCCATGCACGCCGAGCCCATCAGCGTAGATGCCGGGCTGCTGCGGCAGCTTTTGGCGCACGCGCCGCGGCCGGTAATTGCGGTGGGCACCACCAGCCTGCGCACGCTCGAAAGCCTGTATTGGCTGGGGCGTGAGCTGCACCTGAGCGGTGCGTTGCCAGCTGCCGTAGAGCAGTGGCAGCCCTACCAAGAAGATGCCGCTGAGGTTTCGACCGCCGACGCTTTGCAGGCTTTGCTGACTCACCTGACCACTACCGGCTCCCATGCCATTCAGGCCAGCACGCAGCTGCTCATTGCGCCGGGCTACCGGTTTCGGGTGGTGCAAGGGCTGATTACCAACTTCCACCAGCCCGAAAGCACCTTGCTGCTGCTGGTGGCGGCCCTGCTGGGCCCTGACTGGCGCACGGTGTACGACCACGCGCTGGCCAACGGCTACCGGTTTCTGAGCTACGGCGACAGTTCGCTGCTGCTGCCGTAGTCGCGCAGCATCTTTCCGGTCGAGCATCCGTACAAGGTTCGTTTCCAACCCCAGAATACGACCATGAAAAAGATAACTCTGCTGCTGGCCGCTGTGGCGCTGACCAGCGTTTCGGCCCTGGCCCAGAATACGCCCACTCAGAAAACGGAAGTAGACGTACGCGAAAATGGCACGGTGAAAGCCGAAACCACCACCCGTACGGGCCGCACCAAAGCCGGCCAGAAAATTGAAAACACGGGCCAGGACGTGAAATACGCTGGCAAGAAAACTGGCCACGCCGTGCATCGCGGTGCCCAGAAAACCGGCCATGCCGTGAAGAAGGGCGTTAAGAAAGTAGGTAACAAAGCCGAAGACGTTGTAGACTAAGCAAGGCTTTATTGCCCACAAAAAAGCCCCGGCCGAGTATAATCGGCCGGGGCTTTTCGTTGCGGTTGGCTGCTACTGCCCCACGAAAAACACCGCATTTGTGAAGAGCAGCTTGCCGGCCTGCCAGAAACCCCGGAACAGGGGATTATCGGCAAGGTAAATGACCTGGCCGCGGCCCATTTCCTGGTTGGCCAGCACCACAGTATCGGAGAGCTTACGGCGGGCGCGGCTACCGGCGAAACCGGCGGTGTACTCGTTTTTGCGCAGCACGCCCACGTTCCAGCTGCCTTCGCCCAAAAACTGATAGTTGAGTGGGTCGCGCACGAGGGCGTAGTAGCTGCTGCCGTAGCCGAAAGCCAGGGGGTGCGAGTTGTCGAGCTGCACGCGGTAAACGCTGCCTTGCACCCGCTCGCCGAGGGCTTCGCGCTCGGCGTCGGCGTAGCGGCGCAGCAGGCGGTAGGGGTCGGCTTTCTTAGCGCGGGCCGAGTCGGCGGGCTTCACTTTCAGGGCGAAGTCTTTTTTGCCGGCCAGGTAGCTCATGGCGCCTTCGAGGGCAATGAGGCGGCCACCGCCGCGCACCCAGGTTTTCACGTTTTCCAGCTGCTTGTCGGTCAGCAGGTCGCCGTAGTCGCCGTCGGGCAGAATGAGCACGTCGAACTTGCCCAGCGGCACGGCGGCGAAGTAATCGGTGCCGATGACGCTGATGGGGTAGCCGAGTTGTTGCTCGAAGAAATGCCAGATTTCGCCAAAAGCCGTGGGCGAAATGCCGTTGCCGGCTACTACGGCCACATTGGGCCGGCCTACGGAGCGCACGTAGCCCGAGCCAATATCGGCGCCGGTGGTCGAGAAGCCGGTTTGCACAGCTGTCAACTCGGCTCCTACCGAATCGGCCAGGGCCCGCACCAGCGCGTCGAAGCGCGGACCAAGGGCCTCGTTGCCGGTGCGCGGAATGACGAGCGTGCCGGGCTGAAACTGCTGCTTGCTGGCCTCGAAGGCCTTTTGGGCTACGCGCACCCGCATCCGCCGCTGCAGCAGCGCCGATAGCAGGCGGGCGTCGCGCGGGGAATTCCAGCGGGCCACGTAGGCGTAGGGCTTATCGGTTGCCAACTGCGCGTTGGCGGTTGCCAATTTAGGGTCGGCAGAACGGTCTGGCACCTGCGCATTGGCAGCCGGCAACTGCGACGTTAGCGCGTAGCCTTGCAGGCCGTAGGCGTAGGGCAAGGCCCAGGCGGTAATGTCGTAGGTCAGCGAATCCTCCAGCGCGGGGCTGGGCTCGAACAAGACCTTCACCAGCGTCGATTTGGGCTGGTACATGCTCACCACCACGTCGGTGGACTTGATGGTCAGGGCCTCGTCTTTGCCGGTGGCGTAGTTATAGCCGCGCAGCTTGCGCTGTTTGCCGGCGTAGCCGAACTCGATTTGCTGCTGGCGCAGGTATTCCGTGAGCGGACGGAGCTGGTCGGCGGCACCACTCACCACAAAGGTTTTGTAGCGACCGTGGGGCTTGGTGCGGGCATCGGTGTAGTACTTGCCGAACTCCTTCAGCAGCTGCGTTTGGTTGTCGGCAGCGGCCCGAATGGTGGCCAGGCTGGCGGCGTGGTGGTGCGCAATGCGTTGGCTGAGCGTGAGCGTGTCGCCGTCGGACTTGGTGACGCGCACGCCGGCCCGGCCCGAACCGCCCTGCTCGTAGGTCATGCCGATGGCGCCGTTGAACGAGGGCCAGGTGTCGCCGTAGCTGGGGTAAAACAGGTCGTAGGTTTCGCGAGTGAAGTAGAGCCAGTTGTTCTGGTCGAACACCTTGCGGTTGTATTCGCCGATGGTATTCTGAAACGTACGCTGCCAAGCGGTAATGTCTTCGTGGTAGGGCTTGGCGGCGGGCGAAAAATAGTAGGGGTCGTCCACGCTCATTTCGTGGAAATCGGCGTGCACCTGCGGCAGCCACTGGTTGTAGAGGGCCACGCGCTGGCGGCTTTCCTGCTGCGTTTGCCAGGCCCAGTCGCGGTTCAGGTCGAACAGATAGTGGTTGTAACGGCCGCCGGGCCAAGCTTCGCGGTGCTCCCAACTCAGGGGTGACGCGTTGGTGGGCGCACCGGCTTTCTGGCCGTACCACTGCACGTACCGCTCGTGGCCGTCGGGGTTCACGCAGGGGTCAATGAGCAGCACCACGCGCTCCAGCCACTGCTGCGCCTCCTGGTTTTGCGGGTTGCTCAGGTCGTAGAGCACGCGCATTACGGCCTCGCTCGACACGGCCTCGTTGCCGTGGATGTTGTAGCTGAGCCACACCACGGCCGGTTGGTCGGCCGACGGGGTGGCGTTGCCTTTCTCGATGCCGGTGAGCTGCAGGTTGCGGTGCCGGATGTCGTCGAGGCGCTGCAGGTTGCGGGCTGAGGCTACCTGCACCACTTCCAGCGGGCGGCCTTCGTAGGTTTTGCCGTAGGGCTGAATGCGCAGGCGGTCGGGTGCTTGCTGCGCGAGGTGGGCCACGTAGCGCAGCAGCGACTCGTGCGGCGTGAAGCGGCTGCCGAGCGGGTAGCCCAGAAACTGCTCGGGCGTGAGCGGCGCGGTGGGCTGTTGGGCAACGCTGGCAGTAACACTACACAGCGCGCTGGCCACCAAACCAACGCGTAACAGGCGCGAAAGGCATTTTATCATGCGTGAAGAAAGCAAAAAAGAGGCAGCCGCCACTACTGCCCAAATTGCAGTCGGCACACCCGGCACGCGGCCGAATCCCAATATCCCAGGCGGCTGTTTATACTCGTGAGCGGCGCGGCATTGGCCGGCGCCTCCTACTACTTCCGCCCGATGGACATTTCACTAACTACTCCTGCCCTGCTCTTCCCGGCGTTGTCGCTATTGCTACTGGCCTACACCAACCGCTTCATGGCGCTGGCCAACCGCGTGCGCACGCTCAAAAGCCAGTACGTGGAAACGCACCGCGAGCATCACATGCGCCAGATTCAGAACCTGCGCCGGCGCCTCGTCATCGTGCGCAATATGCAGACCGTCGGCATCGGCAGCATGTTTAGCTGCGTGCTGTGCATGTTTTTGCTGTTTGCGGGCCTGCGCTCCGCCGGCGAATTGGTGTTCGGCGCGAGCCTGCTGGGCTTGCTCGTGTCGCTGGGCATGTCGCTTTGGGAAATCCAGATTTCGGTGGATGCCCTCAACATCGAACTCGACGATTTGCAGCAAGACGAGCAACAGCGGCAGAATAGCAGCCGGCAGGAGGCTCGTGCCGAAGAAGAGCGGTAGGCGTGGCTAGTCGAGCGGCATGGTCAGGCGGCGGTCGGCAGCGCGGTGCGGTTTTCCGGTCGATTTTTCGCGCAGCTGATACAGCACGCTTTCGGCCACGCCCCGCCCAAACAGGCACATACCGGCATTGAACACGCCCAGGGCCACGGTACCGGCCGCTACCCATTGGCCCGTAGGGGCGCCGTTTTGTTTCATGGCCGTGGCCCATTGCACCAGGCACGTGCCGAAGCCAATTACCATCAGCCCGCTGGGCGCAAACGTCAGCCACTTGGTTTTGTGAGTCATTGCAAAAGAATGTGAGTGGGGAAACAGGAAGCCGAAACGCGCGCCTACCAGGCCGGCGGGCGCGTTGTTTCCCTACGTACAATCGGGCTGGGCGGTAACGCTACCTTTGCACACCCGCCGTTTGGCTTCCTCCGATTTATCTGCCTGCCCTATGTCTGCCTTCACCTTCGACCGCCTGCTCCAACTCACCTTCGGTCCCAACAACACCGAACTGCTCACGCCTGCTGCCTATTCCGCCTACGACGAATTTGAGGCGGCCCAGCCCGCCGAGCAGCCGTTCCGCTTCGAGCGCGTGCGTCTGCTGGTGGCCATGAGTTTGCTCAAAGCCTTGTCGGACCTCGGCGGCCCCGACGACAGCCACCAGGTGTTGCTGGTGCTGCAGCGGGCGCTCCAGGCCCGGTCAACCGACGAAATCGACGCCATCATCACCAAAGACGCGCAGCGGTTCGAGAAACTCTACACCAACCTCTACGTGAACGACGAAGGCGGCCAGTTGCTGGAGCTGTTCGAAGAAACCCTGTCGGCCGACACCGAGCCGGCCATGTCTCATGTCATCGACGATGCGGCCGAACTCATCAGCACACTCGATTTCGACGCCGCCCACGACGAAGACGAAGAGTAATTTTGCCCCGGGCGGGAGTCGGTAATTGATTTTCCTTAAGTTGGCAGGAGTTATTTTTCCTTCCCCCCTTTTTCCTCCTATGGAACACGATTACACTTCTTCCACCAGCCTGACGCTTTCGCAGGCCGATCAGCATTACTTGTCGGCTACCCGCCGCTGGACCAGCTTTCTGGCCATTGTGGGGTTTGTTATGACGGGTTTCATCGTGCTGATGGGGCTGGGCGTGGGGTTGTTTGCCAGCAGCATGCCGGGCCAAATGAAAGGCATGGGATTCATGGGCATTTTCTATGTGCTGATTGCGGCGCTCTACTTTTTCCCTTGCCTGTACCTCATGCGCTTCAGCTCCCGCATGAACACGGCTTTGCTGCACAACGACCAGCAGGCGCTTACCCAGGCGCTGGCCAATCACAAATCGTTCTACAAGTTCATCGGCGTGCTCATGATCATCACGCTGGCACTCTACGCCTTGGGCATTGCCGTGGCCATGACTATCGGCCTGGGCAGGCTGGTGGGCTAATCAACTGGTATTAAGCTCCCATTAGCTTGAAAAGCTGCCCCAATGGGCAGCTTTTCTTATTGCTGGTAGCCGAACCGGCTGGCGCCGGTTGTATTCGCGCCCAACCGCTACCTTTTCGGCGGATTCTGCCAGCACGGGTGCCATAGCCTGCGCCTTACATTTACCCACCATGACCCTCGCTTTCATTGGCCTGCTACTGCTCATTTTCGGGCTGAACGCGGGCAAAATTTCTCCCGCTGCCTTTCGGTTTCGCGGTGGGCTGTTGTTTACGGGGCTGTTGCTGCTTGTGCTGGGTGTGGCCACGGCCGTCGTCAAGCAAATTGAGCCCGGCGAAGTGGGCGTGCAAACGCTCTTTGGGCGGGTGCAGTCGCGCATCCTCACCAGCGGCCTGAACGTGGTCAACCCCTTCGTCAACGTCACCACCTTCGACACGCGCACCCAAAACTACACCATGTCGACGGTGCACGACGAGGGCCAGAAATCGGGCGACGACGCCATTCGGGTACTCACCGCCGACGGCCTCGAAGTGGTGGTCGACCTGACGGTGCTCTACCGCGTGATTCCCGAGCGCACCCCGCAGATTCTCACCCGCATTGGCGAAGACTACCAGAACAAAATCGTGCGCCCCATCACCCGCACCCGCATCCGCGACAACGCCGTGTACTACGACGCCGTGGCGCTGTACTCTACCCGGCGCAACGAGTTTCAGGCGCGCATTCTGAGCACCATCCAGACCGATTTCCAGCGCAACGGGCTTGAACTGCAGCAGCTCCTGATTCGCAACATTCAGCTGCCGCAGTCGGTGAAAGGCAGTATCGAAAGCAAGATTCGGGCGGAGCAAGACGCGCAGAAAATGCAGTTTGTGCTGCAGAAAGAGCGGCAGGAAGCCGAACGCAAGCGCGTGGAAGCCCAGGGCATTGCCGACTACCAGCGCATCGTCTCGTCGCAGCTAAACGAGCAGATGCTGCAGTACGAAAGCATCAAAGCCCAGAAGGAAATTGCCACCTCGCCCAACAGCAAAGTCATTGTGATGGGCCGCGGCAACGGTGCCCAGGTGCTGCTTTCCGATAAGTAAGTCCCGCGGCTGCGGCTGCCGGCTTTTGGCGACCCGCCCCGAGGTAGCTACATTTACTCACCCGGCCGCGCCGGCTCCAATCTGCTTTTCCCTTCGACTGCCCTTGCCTGATATCCTTTACCTGACCACGTCCGACGCATTAGCCGACGCCGTGGCCGCGCTGCGTAGCGCCCCGCGCATCGCCATCGACCTCGAATTTGACGACATGCGCCACCGCTACGGGCGCAACTTGGCGCTGATTCAGGTATTCGACGGCCAGCGCGTGTACCTGATTGACCCGCTGCCGCTGCCCAACCCCGCGCAGGAGCTGCAGCCCCTGTGGGACGTGCTGCAAGACCCCGCCGTGGAGAAAATCTTCCACAGCTGCCGCTCCGACATCTTGCTGCTCGACGAGCTGTACGGCGTGCACGTGCGCCACATCACCGATACCAGCGTGCAATACCAGCTGCTGGGCGAGGCCGACAACAACATTTCCCTCGGCCGCCTTGTGCAGCAGGAGCTGGGCCTGGAACTGGACAAAGGCGAGCAAAAATCGAATTGGCTGAAGCGCCCCCTCTCCGAGGCGCAACTGGAGTACGCCGCCAACGACGTTATCTATCTGTTTGAGCTGGCCGAGCGCCTCACTGCTCGGCTGGAATCGTTGGGCCGGGGCCAGTGGGCCGCCGAAGAAAGCGCCGCCCTCGAAGACGTGCGCTACCAGCGCGACGACCGGCCGTGGATGAAAATTGCGGGCCGCTACCGCATCAGCCACGACGAGATGCCGCTGTTCCGCGACCTGTATCAGCTGCGCGAAGAAGTGGCCAGAATCATCGACCGGCCGCCCTACATGGTGTTTGCCAACGACCGCCTCGCCGAGCTGGTGCGCGACACGCCCAACGGCACCAACGCCTGGCGCAACGCCCGCGGCCTGCACCCCGAACTCAAGCGCAGCCCCTACTTGGAGCGTCTCACGGCCATGTCGCCGGGCCAGTACCAGCCCGCCCCCGACCCGCCTACCCCCTACCAGGAGCGCCGCTTCCCGTCGCGCCGCCGCCTCACCGGCGCCGCCGCCGCCCGCGCCGACCAGCGCGAGCAGCAGCTGATGGCCCTCAAAACCCAATTGGCCGACAATTTCAACGGCTACGTGGCCAACCTCGTACTGTCGAACCGCCTCATCGGCGAGATTGTGGAGCAAGGCGCCGCCGAAGCCCTGCGCCCGTGGCAGCAGGAGCTATTGCGCGAAGCCAGCCGCCGCCAGGGTGTCGATTTTGAAGAATTGGCCCGCCCACTCGACGTTTCCGGCAGCCGGCGCTAACCCATTGCGTCCTAAAAACAACAACGCCCGGCTAACTTGGTCGGGCGTTGTGCTGTTTATGCGAGCAGGTAGTAAAACAGGGCGTTTGGGCGCATAACGCACTTAGTGCCCGTGAAATTGCTCTTCCTCGGTAGAGCCCACCAACGCCGCCGTGCTACTCTGCCCCGCCGACACCACGTTTTGCACCGCATCGAAGTAGCCCGTGCCCACGAACGACTGATGCTTGACGGCCTTAAAACCGTCTTTCTGCAGCGCAAACTCGCGCTGCTGCAGTTGCGAGTAACCGGCCATGCCCCGGTCGCGGTAGGCCAAGGCCAGTTCAAACATGCTGGTATTGAGGGCGTGAAATCCGGCCAGCGTGATGAACTGAAACTTGTAGCCCAAAGCGGCCAGCTCTTCGCGGAAGGTTTCCATCTGCTCGACGCTCAGCTTGGAGGCCCAATTAAACGAGGGCGAGCAGTTGTAAGCCAGCAGCTTGCCGGGGTAATGCGCATGAATGCCTTCGGCAAACTGCCGGGCCTGCTCCAGATCGGGGTGCGAGGTTTCCATCCAAATCAGGTCGGCGTAGGGCGCATAGGCGAGGCCGCGCGCAATGCAGGCTTCCACGCCGCAGCGGACACGGTAGAAGCCTTCGGGAGTACGCTCGGCCTCTTGCAGCACAAAAGGTTTGTCGCGCGAGTCCACGTCGGCAGTGAGCAAGTCGGCCGCGTCGGCATCGGTGCGGGCCACAATGAGCGTAGGCACGCCCAGTACATCGGCGGCCAGGCGGGCCGAAACGAGCTTCTGCACGGCCTCCTGCGTAGGCACGAGCACTTTGCCGCCGAGGTGGCCGCACTTCTTGGCCGAGGAAAGCTGGTCTTCGAAATGCACGCCCGCAGCGCCGGCCTCAATCATCATCTTCATCAGCTCGAAGGCGTTCAGGTTGCCGCCAAAGCCCGCTTCGGCATCGGCCACAATGGGCACCAGCCAGTGCACGTTGCCTTGCTCGCCGTTTTCATCTGCCAGGTGCTGAATCTGATCGGCGCGCAGCAGGGCGTTGTTGATGCGGCGCACTACGTTCGGCACCGAGTCGGCGGGGTACAGGCTTTGGTCGGGGTACATCTGGCCGGCGCCGTTGGCGTCGGCGGCCACTTGCCAACCGCTCAAGTAAATGGCGTTCAGCCCAGCTTGTACTTCTTGCACCGCTTGGTTGCCGGTGAGGGCACCGAGGCCGGCCACGTATTCTTCGGTGTGCAGCTGTTGCCAGAGCCGCTCAGCCCCTTGTCGGGCCAAGGAATACTCGATGCACACCGAGCCCTGCAGCTTCACTACGTCTTCGGCAGAATACGGGCGCTGGATGCCCTGCCAGCGGGGGTTGGTCGACCAGTCGTGGGCAATGGCGGCAATACGTTCGGCGCGGTTCATAAGCAGTGGTTTGGGGTTGTGGAAAAGAGGTCAGAAAAGGCAAAGCGGTATCGTCCGACCGTTTTAGGGTCGGTGTAGGGGCGCGTTGCACGCACCTATCGAGACTTCGTGAATGTGCTGGGGCCGGACTGCCAGCCGCCGTTAGCATCAGCTTACGATGGCAGCAACGACGGGCACCTGTGAGGCGCCGCTACGGCAGGAGTTCGTAGGCGGGCAGCGTCAGGAAATCGGCGCATTCGTCGGCCGTCACGAGGCGGTCGAGGAGTTGCACGGCCGGGCGGTAGTGCTCCACGTAGGTTTCCTCCTCTACTTCCTGGCGCAGTTTGTCTACCACGTCTTTCAGCAAAGCCCGGTACAACTCGGCCGTTACGGCGCGGCCATCGGCCAGTTCGGTGCCGGGCGTGTGCAGCCATTGCCACACTTGCACACGCGATATTTCGGCTGTGGCGGCATCCTCCATCAGGTTGTAGAGCGGTACGCAGCCGTTGCCGCCAATCCACGCACCGAGGTAGCGCAGCGCCACATCGAGGTTCTGGCGAAGGCCGGCCTCCGTAATGGTGCCCTGCGGCGCCTGCAGCAATTCGGCGGCCGTGGGCAGCGGCTCGGTAGAACGCGGCTTGTCAATCTGGTTGGGGCCGGGCATCAGCTCGTCGAACACCTCCAGCGCAATGGGCACCAGCGCCGGGTGCGCTACCCATGTGCCGTCGTGGCCGAGGCGGGCTTCGCGGAGTTTGTCGGTGTGCACCTTGTCGAGGGCAATGGCGTTTTCGGCTTGGTTGTCTTTGATAGGAATTTGGGCGGCCATACCACCCATGGCGTGCACACCCCGGCGGTGGCAGGTATCGATGACGAGACGCACGTAGGCAGCCATATTGGGCACCGTCATCGTCACTTGGCTGCGGTCGGGCAGGCGGTATTCGGGCTGGGCACCCACGGTTTTGATGTAGGAGAAGATGTAGTCCCAGCGGCCGCAGTTCAGTCCGGCCGAGTGCTGGCGCAGCTCCCACAGAATTTCGTTGGTTTCGAAGGCGGCCGGTAGCGTTTCAATCAGCACCGTGGCTTTAATGGTGCCTTTTGGAATCTTCAGCTCCCACTGCGCCAGCTCAAATACCTCGTTCCAGAGGCGCGCTTCGAGGTGGCTTTCCAGCTTGGGCAGGTAGAAATACGGGCCGGTACCGCGGGCCAGCAGCTCGTGGGCGTTGTGGAAGAAATACAGCCCGAAGTCGAACAGCGCGCCACTCACCGGTTCGCCATCTACCAGCACATGCTTTTCGTTGAGGTGCCAGCCTCGCGGGCGCACCAGCAGCGTAGCGGTTTTTTCTTTCAGCCGATAGGTTTTGGCAGGCGTTTCCAGCGCAATGGTGCGGCGCACGGCGTCGCGCAGGTTAATCTGCCCGTGCACCACGTTTTCCCAAGTCGGCGCCGAGGAGTCCTCGCAGTCGGCCATAAACACCTTTGCTCCCGAGTTCAGGGCGTTGATAATCATCTTCCGCTCCGTGGGGCCGGTAATTTCCACGCGCCGGTCCTGCAAATCGTCGGGCAGCGGTGCCACCTGCCAGTCACTTTGGCGCAGGCTCTGGGTTTCGGGCAGAAAGTCGGGGAGCTTTCCGGCGGCGTATTCGGCACGGCGCAGCTGCCGCAGTTTCAGCAATTCCTGACGGCGCGGCTCGAAATGGCGGTGCAACGCGGCCACGAATGCCAACGCCGAGGGCGTCAGGATTTCTGCAAAGGTGCTGGCATGTGCGCCCGTTACTTTCACTCGTTCGGGACAGAGAAAGGAGCTTGAGGTACTCACACGCGGTTGGTCGAGGGTTTCCATGATGTTTTAGCGAAGGTTAGGTCGAGTAGTGACCAAACATACGCTAGCGAATTTGTTTTTTCAAGCGAATTTTCGCTAATAATAAATTATTCTCTAAAAATGAGTCTTTCACTAAATGCAAAGCTGCTTTTGTTTCTTTGTATTCTCCCTTGATACATGTCCACAGCCTATCCGATCAACTGCTGTCAGGCTTTGGCTTACGCTCATTTCCCTCTATGCTTACGCACGCCCAGGTTGTTCGCCTGATTTTCGGCCTAAAATTGCGGCAGCTGCGGCAGGAACGCAGTTTTACTCCCGCTGCTCTGGCACAGGAGGTCGACGTTTCGGTGTCGTATCTGAACGAAATTGAGAAAGGGAAGAAGTATCCCAAGGCCGACAAAATCATGGCTTTTGCACGGGTGCTGGGCGTGAGCTACGACGAGTTGGTGTCGCTGAATCTAGGCAAGCGGCTGGCGGCCGTGTCGGAGTTGCTGCAGTCGCCGGTGCTGCGCGAGTTTCCGCTGGATATGTTCGGGCTCGACCCCAGCCGGCTCATCGAGCTGGTTTCGGACGCACCGACGCGGGTTATGGCGTTTGTGAGTACGCTCTGGGAACTGGCCCGCAACTACGAGGTGCGGCAGGAGCACTTTTACCTGGCCGCACTCCGCTCCTACCAGGAGATGCACGAAAACTACTTCGACGACTTGGAGGACGCCGTGCGCAGCTGCGTGGCGCGCTTTCGGCTGCGCACCGAGCCGCCGTTTGACCTGCATCAGCTGGAAGACTTGCTGGGGCAGGAATACGACTACCTAATCGACCGGCACGAACTGGGCACACTGCCCGAACTCCAAGGGCTGCGGTCGGTGTTTCAGCCGGCGGCCAAGCGGCTGCTGTTGCGGCCGGGCCTGTCGCGGGCGCAGGAGGCGTTTGTGCTGGGGCGCGAAGTGGCGTTCAACTACCTCGGGCTGAAAGACCGGCCGTACACCAACGTGCCGGCCGCTACGCCGGGCTCGTTTGAGCAGGTGCTGAACCACTTTCGGGCCTCGTATTTCGCCGTGGCGTTGTTGATGGAAGAAAGCCAGCTGGTGGCCGATTTGCAGGCGTTTTTCTCGGCGTCGCGCTGGAACGCGGCCCTGCTGCTGGGTTTGCTGGCGCGCTACGAGGTGTCGCCGGAAATGCTGCTGCAGCGCGTAACCAACCTGCTGGCGCGGCACTTCGGCATCGGCAGCCTGTTCTTCCTGCGCTTCGACCAAGCGCCCGGCGACGAGCGGTTTCAGCTGACCAAGGAGCTGCACCTCTCACGCCTGCACAACCCCCACGGCAACGAGCTGCAGGAACATTACTGCCGCCGCTGGGTGAGCTTGTGGCTGATGGAGCAGGCCCGCCAGGCCGGCAGCCCCGGCTTGCGCGTGGGCGCGCAACGCTCCCGCTACTGGGGCACCACCGACGAGTATCTGTGCCTGACCATTGCTCGTTCCGACGCCTCGGGCCACACCACGAGCGTAACAGTGGGCCTGCCCATCGACCAGAACCTGCGGCAAAAAGTGGCATTTCTCGACGACGAAGCCATTCCCACGCGCTGGGTGAACGAAACCTGCGAACGGTGCTCGATTCCCGACTGCGAGGTTCGTGCCGCGCCGCCGGTGGTCATCAACAAGCAGCTGCAACGGCAGGCCCTCACCGATGCCGTGGCGGCGTTGGTGCGCGGGCAATAGCGCCGTAGCGCGGAACCCGGCAGCTGGCTGTTAACGTCTCTACTCCATTCCATTCGATGCCGGCACCTTTCCGTACCGGCTTCGCTTCACCGATTGCTCTTTGGCCTCTCGCAGTTCTTCTTCCAAACTCTGGCGCCGTGTAAGCGCGGCCTTGCTGTTGCTCCTGCTGGTGCTGGGCGGCGCCAGCCTATACGCCGCATGGCGGGTGCTGTGGCGGCCCAACGTAGCTGATTCGGCTTATGGGCCGGCCTACTTGTTTATCCGCACGGGCGCTACTTACCAAAGCGTGCTCGATTCGCTGGAACGGCACGAGCTGCTGCAGGAGCCGGCCACCTTTAAATGGCTGGCTGAGCGGCGCGGCTACCCCGCGCAGGTGCACCCCGGCCGGTACCGGCTCGATTTCGGCCTCGGCAACGCGGCCTTGCTGGACCGGTTGCTGCGCGGCGAGCAAGACACGGTGGATTTCGTGCTCGACGCCTTCAAGTACAAGCCGCAACTGGCGCGGCAGATGCAGCGGCAGCTGGAAGCCGATTCGACTTCACTGCGGCGCTTGCTGAACCGGCAAGCGTGGCTGCAGCAGCAATATGGCGTCGATACCACGTCGGTGCTGACGCTCTTTATTCCCGGCCGCTACCGGTTCGTGTGGAATACCTCGACGCTGCAGTTTGTCGACAGCATGGCGGCGCATCACCGCCGGTTCTGGACGGCTGAGCGCCGCCGCCGGGCCGATTCTTTGCAACTCAGCCCAACCGAGGTGCACGTGCTGGCCAGCATTGTGCAGCGCGAAACCGCCAAGCCAGAGGACAAACCCGTCATTGCGGGCGTATACCTCAACCGCCTGCGCCGCGGTATGCGCCTGCAAGCCGACCCCACGCTGCTCTGGGCCATCGGTAACTTCGGCGTGAAGCGGGTCCTGAACCAGGACAAGCTGGTGGATTCGCCCTACAACACCTACAAGCACAAGGGCCTGCCACCCGGCCCCATCACCTCGGCTAACCGCCAGACGCTCGACGCCGTGCTGAAGCCTGCCGCGCACCAGTACCTGTTCTTTTGCGCCCGACCCGACGGCAGCGGCTTTTCCGACTTCGCCGTAACGTTTGCCGAGCACAAGCAAAACGCCCGCCGCTACCAGCGCCGCCTCGACAGCCTCAACATCAAGCGCTGAAGCGGGAAACACGGCTTAGCGCAGCGGAATCAGCCGCAGTTGCACCGAATCGTGGGCGGCTTGCTGCTGGCGGGCTAGCGTGGCGCGGTAGCCGAGGCCGGTAAACTCGGAGTGCTCCAAGTACAGCAATGGCGCGGTCAGCGGCGGCTCGGGCCACGCGGCCACGGGCGGCACCGCACGCAAGGAATCGAAGGCCCGCACGTTGGTCACGCGGTGGTAGTCGTCGAGCAGCAGGTAGTGGTAGCCTTGCCGGCGCAACGCCCGCAGCTGCGCGCCGGTGGTGGCGGGGGTTACGGCAATGCCGTAGCGCTGCGCGGCGGGCACCAGGCCAATACCCACGGTGGTGGCCACCCGCTGAATGCCGTGCTGATGCAGCCACGCGGCTACTTGCGGGTAGCGCGTGGGTAGGTAGGCGTACACCTCGCGCTGCAACTGCCACACGTTGTAACCGATAGCGGCTAGTAGTGCTACGACGGTAATGGGCCGCGCAAGCCACTGCCGCAGCACCAATACCACCAGCCCGTACATCGGCACGAAGCCGAACAACAGGCCGCGCGGCGCTTTGTAGAGCAACGACATGCCCGCCAGAATGCACACGGCCCACACCAGCAGGTAGGTGGCAATGGGCAGTGGCCGCTGCCGCACTCCGCCCCCAAACCACACCAACCCGGCCGCCAGTGCCGGCAGCAGCAAGGGTGTTTCGAACGCGGCCAGAAAGCGGAAGTAGTATGACAAATCCAGGTCGCGGGTGGCTTGCGCGATGCCGCCGCGCCCGGCCGCGTTGGCGCCGGGAAACAGGATGGACACGTATACCGCCGGCCAACGATACACCGGCACGCCCGACACCGCCCAGGCCACCACGCTCAGTACCACAAACGGCGCGGCCAGCACCAGCAGCACGCGCCACCAGTTGCCCGAGCGCGTCAGTAGGCCGTCGTGTTGCTGCACCTCCAGCACGGCCAGAATGGGCAGCGTGAGCAGGAATTTGTAGTTGATGCTGAGCCCAAACGCCAGCCACGCAGCCGTGCGCAGCAGCGTAGCCCGCGACGGATGGTGCAGCCGCTGCCAGTGCGCCCGCAGCAGCCCGGTTAGCGCCAGCAAACTCCAGGAACTCATGATAAAGTCGCGGCCGGAGGCGGTGAGAAATACCGAAGAACCCGTAAGCATCACCAGCAGCGCAATTTCGGGGCCGGGCAGGCGGGCGGCGCGGGCAATCCAGTCGGTGAGCAGGCCCAGAGCGGCTACGGCCACAAGGGCGTTCAGCACGAGGAACACGCGGTAGTCGGTGCTGAACCAGGCCACCGGGGCGTAGAGCAGGTAGAAGGCGGGGCTGCCGTGCCGGAAAATCTGGCCGAAGTCGAGATGGGCGACTTGCTGCACAATCTGCCAGTTACGCACCGAGTCGAAATCGGCCAGCGAGGCTTCGGGCAGGCGCCAGAGCCGCAGCAGCGCCACGGCGGCCAGGGCCGGCAGCAGCCAGCGCAGCTGAGCGGCGGGCAACGGAACGGAAGCGGGAACGGGCTGCACGCGGCGAAGATGGGTATTTGCTGCCTTTCTTTGCCGTAGCATCACGTTCCGACGTTCCCGTTTATGCGAGTAGTAGTACAACGCGTCACCGAAGCCTCGGTGACAGTAGAAGGCGAAGTTACCGGCCAAATTGCGGCCGGCCTGCTGGTGCTGGTCGGGTTTGCCCCTACCGACACCGCCGCCGACCTCGACTGGATGGCCCGCAAGCTGGTGCAGCTGCGCATTTTTGGCGACGACGAGGGCCGCATGAACCGCTCGGTGCAGGACATCGGCGGCGACGTGCTCGTGGTGAGCCAGTTCACCCTCTTGGCCGACGCCCGCAAAGGCAACCGCCCCAGCTACATCGGCGCCGCCGGGCCCGACATTGCCGTACCGCTCTACGAGCAGCTTGCGACCCTCTTGCAGCGCCTCATGGGCCGCCCCGTGGCCACCGGCCGTTTCGGCGCCGACATGAAAGTGCGCCTGCTCAACGACGGCCCCGTGACCATCGTGCTCGACTCGCCCAGTTCCGCCGCCTAACTCCACCCGTACCATGACCATCGAAGAAGCCCAACAAACCGTCGACCAGTGGATTCAGACCACCGGCGTGCGGTATTTCAACGAGCTAACCAATATGGCCATGCTCACCGAGGAAGTGGGCGAAGTGGCCCGCATCATTGCCCGGCAGTATGGCGAGCAGTCCTTTAAGCCTTCGGACCGCGACAAAGTGCTGGCCGATGAGTTGGCCGACGTATTGTTTGTGGTGATTTGCCTGGCTAACCAAACCGGCGTGAACCTGACCGAGGCCCTGCAGCGCAACTTGGAGAAGAAAACCCAGCGCGACGCCATCCGGCACCAGCAAAACGAGAAATTGCGGTAGGGGTACGTTGTTGCACGCGCCCGCCGTCAGGTCATTCCTGCAAACCGGAATAGCAAACCCGGGCCTCGTACACCATTCCCCTGCGCGGGAATGGCAAACCGGAGCAGCCGAATGTGAAATCGGAACACCGGAATCCCATTCCGCCGCAGCCGAACGCCGTTCGGCTACAGCGGAGGGCCCTCCGCTACAGCCGAACGTGAAACCGGTGCAGCCGAATGGCATTCGGCTGCACCGGTTTCACGTTCGGCTGCACAGGAATGAGGTTTGGCTGCTACGGTTTGCCATTCCGCTGCACAGGAGGGGCCTCAGCTACAACGGAGGCCCCTCCGCTGCACGGGAGGGGCCCCGCCGCCAACTCCGAAACGGCCTAGCCGGCTGCTACCAGCCGGTCGTCCTGCCACACGGGTAGCGTGGTGGGATACTCGTCGAGGCGCAGACAGAAATCAAAGTCTTTGTTGGCTTCGAGCGAATTCAGGCGCCGCACGTGCGACGACTGCAGCAGGTAGGCATGTAAATCGGGTCGGGCTTGCTGCCACAGGTGCAGCGCGGCCAGGGTATCGTCGGAGGACGTTACATCGAAGGTAGCGGCCAGGCGCTCGGCCAGGGCCCCACCGAATACGGTGTCTTCGAGGCAAAACTTGCCTTTCCAGCCGGCGCACACCACCACCACGTCTTTCTGCTGGGCCTGGGCAAAATCGGCCACGGCCTGCAGGTTCAGGAACGCGCCCACCACCACGGCATCGGCTGCCAAGGAGCGGCGCAGGGCCAGCGTGCCGTTGGTGGTGCTGATGGCCACGGCCCGGCCACGCACCGGCAGCCTGCCGCCCGGAAGGTAGCCGAAGGGCGAATTCCCGAGGTCGAAGCCCTCGGCGGCGCGGCCGTCGCGCTCGGCGGCGGTCAGGCAGCCGTGCTGCTGGCCCAGGGCGGCGCATTCGGCCAACTCGGCCACCGGAAATACGTGCGTCACGCCGTTGGCCAGCGCCGTAACGATGCTGGAGGTGGCGCGCAGAATATCAACCACCACGGCCACCTTGCCGCGCAGGTCGTAGAGCGGCAGCAGCTCGGGCGAGAAACAGATATCGACGGAGGGCATGGTACGGTGGGTAATGAAATACGTCTGTCATCCTGAGGCGCAGCCGAAGGACCTTTTCACCACTGAACGGCCATCGAAACAACGACTCGTTCGGCAAGCATAAGGTCCTTCGCTGCGCTCAGGATGACAGACGATTTGCTAGGTTCAACTTATTCCTCCGTGCCTTTTACCAGCGGCAGCTTGCTCACGGTGGCGGGCAGGTTTTTGCCGCGCACCTGCACGAAAATGGGGGTACCGGGCTGGCTGTACTCTGTTTTGACGTAGCCCAGGCCCACACCCTTGCCCAACGAGGGCGACTGGGTGCCCGAGGTAACCTCGCCGATAACCTCGCCGGCTTCGGTCACCAGCGGGTAGTGGCTGCGCGGAATGCCGGCAGCGTCCATCACAAAGCCCACCAGCTTGCGCGTCACACCTTGCTCCTTCTGCTGCTTGAGGGCGGCCGAGTTGGTGAATTCTTTGGTGAACTTGGTAATCCAGCCCAGGCCGCCTTCCAGCGGCGAGGTGGTGTCGTCGATGTCGTTGCCGTAGAGGCAGTAGCCCATTTCCAGGCGCAGCGTGTCGCGGGCGCCCAGGCCGATGGGCTTCAGGCCGTAGGGCTGGCCGGCTTCCATGATCTTGTCCCATACCTGCCGGGCCGACTGGTTGGGCACGTACAGCTCGAAGCCGCCCGCGCCGGTGTAGCCGGTGGCCGAGATGATGACATCGGGCACGCCCGCAAACTCGCCCTGCACGAAGGAGTAGTAGGGAATGCTCTTGAGGTCGGCGGCGGTCAGGCCCTGGAGCGCGTCGGCGGCTTTGGGGCCCTGCACGGCAAACAGGCTCATTTCGTCCGACACGTTCTGCAGGTCGGCGCCCTGGGTGTTGTGCTGGCTGATCCAGTTCCAGTCTTTGTCGATGTTGGAGGCGTTGACCACCAGCATGTAGTCCTCGTCGGCCAGCTTGTAGACCAGCAAATCGTCGACGATACCGCCCTCATTGTTGGGCAGGCACGAGTACTGGGCCTTGCCGTCGGCGAGCTTGCTGGCGTCGTTGCTGGTCACGCGCTGAATCAGGTCGAGGGCATGGGGGCCGCGCACCCGAAACTCGCCCATGTGCGACACATCAAAAATGCCTACGGCCCGGCGCACGGTGTGGTGCTCGTCGAGGTCGGAGGAGTAGCGCACGGGCATGTTGTAGCCGGCGAAGGGCACCATCTTGGCGCCGAGTTGCTGGTGCACGTCGTTGAGCACGACGGTTTTCAGGTCGCTCATAAAAACAGGATGCGTGGGAGGTCGTCGATGGGGAAACTTCGGCCCGGGGGCCGGGCGCAAAAGTAGCCCAATTCGGGCGGAGGCCAATTGGTTATCTTTGGGCCTGGTTGCCCGTTTACCCGTCTTCGGCAGGGCGTTATTTGGTTCCATGCCCCGTCCCTTCAAGGAAGAGCTTGACGCCGCCCGGCTCAAGCACGTACTCTTCAAGTCCAAGCTGCGCTCCTACCTCTACGGGTCGGGCATCGACGATGCGCCCATTCGCGACCCGCGGGTGTGCGCCCTGGGCCAGTGGATTGAGCAGATTGGCCGGCCCCAATTTCGGCACCTGCCCGAGATGCAGCAGCTCGACGAACTGCACGAAGAAATGCACCGCGAAGCCAACCGCCTGCTCGACCTTTACGGCGCCGGCCGCCGCGACGAAGCCGTGGCCGGGCTGAGCGGCGTCAACCGCTTGGCCGATATGCTGACGGACCTGCTTGATACTTTAGAAGCGAAGTTGCGTACAGAAGGCCGCTAACCCCAGCGCCCCCTGCCGCTCCTGATGAAGCTCAAGCTTTCTACCCGCCTCTTTATTGGGTTTCTGTCCATTGCGCTGCTGTTTCTGGCAGTCGTCATCGTCAACTACCAACTCTCGCGCAGCGTGCTGCGCAACTCCGAGCGCGTAGCCCATTCCCAGAACCGCACCGCCCAATCGACGCGCATGCTGGGCAGCGTGGTGGACATGGAGGCCGGTTTTCGGGGCTATTTGCTGGTGGGCAACGAGCGGCTGCTCGACTCTTACTACGAGGGCGAGCGGCAGCTGCTGGGCAGCTTCACCAACCTGCGCGCCGAGTTCGAGCCCGACGACCCGCAGTACCAGCGCCTGCTGCGCGCCCAAAACCTCTACGAGCGGTGGTCGGCCTACTCGCACCTGCTAGTCGCCGAAAAACGGGCGGCGCGTAAGCGCAACCCCATTCAGGAAGGCCTCGACGGCATGGAGCACCGCAACTTGGCCGGCGACCTGACCGGCAAGCGCCTCATGGACCAAATTCGGGTGCTGTTCCGGGGCTTCGACCGCACCGAGCTGGCCGCCCGCGAGAAGCTGCGCGAGAAGCTGGCCGACAGCATCCGCGAAACACGCATCCTGTCCATCACGCTCACGCTGCTGGCCCTGCTGCTGGGGCTGCTCAGCGCCTTATTTCTGGCCCGGCTACTCTCGCGCCGCATCAATATCATGGTGCAGCTGGCCCAGCGCATTGCCCAAGGCGAATACCACGCCCACCTGGCCGACCGCGGGCAGGACGAGCTGAGCGAGCTGGCCGCTTCGCTGAACTCGATGGCCGGCACCATCGGCACCACCATTACCCAGCTGGAGCGTCGCAACCAAGAACTCGACCAGTTTGCCTACGTGGTGTCGCACGACCTGAAAGCGCCGTTGCGCGGCATCGAAAGCGCCTCGCGCTGGATTGAGGAAGACATGAACCAGGAGCTGCCGGCTCACATTCAGGAGTTTCTGATGCTGATGCGCGTGCGGGTGCACCGCATGGAAAACCTCATCAGCGGCATTCTGGAGCTGGCCCGCATCGGCCGCGTCGAGCAGCTCGACGAGCGGGTAGATGTGCGCGAGCTGCTCACCGAAATCGTGGACGTGCTGGCCCCGCCGGAGGGTTTTCAGATTACGCTGCCCTCCTACCTGCCCGTGCTGCTGGCCCCGCGCGTGGAGCTGCACCAGGTGTTCAGCAACCTGCTCAGCAACGCGCTCAAGTACCACCACGAGCCCGCGCGCGGCGTGGTGCGCGTGGGCTACCGCGAAACGCCCGCCGATTATGTTTTTACCGTAGCCGACAACGGCCCGGGCATTGCGCCCGAATACCACGAGCGGGTGTTCGTCATTTTTCAGACCCTAACCGAGCGCGACACCCTGGAAAGTACCGGCGTGGGCCTGGCCATCGTCAAAAAAATTGTGGAGCGCCACGGCGGCACCATCCGGCTGGAATCGGCCGAGGGACGGGGTGCCACGTTCACATTTACCTGGCCCAAGCAGGCGCCGAAGCCCGGCGCCTGACGGGCTGAATAACTCAAGGGCCTGCGTTTCGCGTATACTGCGCTCCGCCCTTCTGCTTTCCTTCTTCTTACTATGCTCCCTGCCCCTACCACAGCTGCCAGTATCCTTCTGGTTGAAGACGACCAAATGGATATCATGAACGTGCAGCGCGAACTGCGCAAGCACGACATAACCGTTCCCATGTACGTGGCCCGCAACGGCCGCGAGGCCCTTGCCCTGCTGCGCGGCGAAGGCGACAAAGCCCCCATTCAGAAACCCACGGTGGTGATGCTCGACATCAACATGCCCCGCATGAATGGGCTGGAGCTCCTCGAAGTCCTCCGCTCCGACCCCGAGTTTGTGGGCCTGAACGTGTTCATCATGACGACTTCCGACCTCGAATCGGACCGTCTGAAAGCCCAGCAGCTGGCGGTGAGCGGCTACATCATCAAGCCCCTGAACTTCGACAGCTTCGGCGAAGGCGGTTCCACCGTCGATGGGTTTAGCCTGTTTCTGGATTTGCTCAAGCTCAAAGAGCACCACCAATAGAGCTGCATTGCAGCGAACCTGCCCAAACGCCGCGGCCGGCCTTGCTACTTCAGCACAGGCCGGCCGCGGCGCTTTACCCCGGCACCTACAGCAACCGGAACCCCATGCGGTGGTGCGGGGTGGGGCCGAAGTCGCGGATGGCTTGGCGGTGCTGCGCGGTAGGATAGCCCGCGTTCTGCTCCCAGCGGTAGTGCGGGTAATCGGCCGCCAGTTCTCGCATTCGCTCGTCGCGGAAGGTTTTGGCCAGCACCGAGGCCGCCGCAATGTGCCGGTACAGCCCGTCGCCCCGAATGATGCAGGTATGCTCGATGCCCTCGTAAGCCTTAAAACGGTTGCCGTCGACCAGCAGGTGGGTGGGCGTGATACTTAGCTGGGCCACGGCGCGGTGCATAGCCAGGTAACTCGCCTGAGCAATGTTGTAAGCCGCAATATCGTCGGGCGAGGCTTCGGCCACGGCCCAGGCCACGGCTTCGCGGCAAATGATTTCGCGCAGGGTGTCGCGGCGCTTGGCCGACAGCAGCTTGGAATCGGTGAGGCCGGCGGGGGCTAGGTCGGGCGGCAAAATGACGGCGGCGGCAAACACCGGCCCGGCCAAGCAGCCGCGGCCGGATTCGTCGAGGCCGGCCTCGTGGGGCTGACCGGTAAAGGAAGCGAGAAGCATAAGTGGCGCAAAGGTAGGCTGCTATGGCCTTCAGCCAGACTCCAGTACACGCAAAACCGCCTCCCTGTTGGTGCAAGGAGGCGGCTTACTTGTATTGGAGGAACCGTCGCTAGTGTTTGCCGGCGGTGCTGCCGGTAATGTTGGCCGAGTCGTTTTCGCCACGGCGCTGGCCTTGGCTGTCACGCGGGCCCTCGTCCAGTTCCCCGTCTTCGTCGGTGCTCATGTATTCGTTGGTGGTCGGCCCCAGGCCACCGGTTTGCTGCTGCAGTTCGGCTTCTACCTGGGCGTGCTTCAGGTTGAAGAGCGGGTCGCCGGGTTGTTGGGTGTTTTGGTTGGTCGATTTTTGGTTGTTAGCCATAGTAGTGCGGCGCTGGTCGGGATGTAGGCGGCCAGCAGAACCTAAGGTACGGAGCCAACAAATACAGAGTTAAGCTAATATTACCCCAAGCTCAACAAAAACGGCCGCTACCCTAAGGTAGCGGCCGTTGCCGTTCATGAAGGGTCCATCCACCCTATTGTTTCACGAAGCGGCGGGTCAGGCTCAGGCCGTTGGCGCCCTGAACTTTCACGTTGTATACCCCGGCCGGCAGGCGGCGCAGGTCCAGCGTCGTACGCAGGGTGCTGTCGAGCGCCTGGGTCATCAGCAGGGCGCCGGTGGTCGAGTACACCTGCACCGTAGCCTGCTGGGCCGAGGCCTGCAGCGTCACGTTCAGGTAGTCGGCCGCCGGGCTGGGGTACAGCGCCAGTTCCACAGTGGCATTGCTGGCCCCGAAGCGCACGGTGCGGATTTCCGAAGCGGTAGCCGTGCCGTCGAAGTCCACCTGCACGAGGCGGTAGTACACCGTGGCGGCCGTGCGGGCGGCATTGGCGTCGGTGTAGGCGTATTGCTGCTTGGCGCTGGTGCTGCCGTGGCCTTCCACCGAGCCCACCTTCTCGAAGGTCTTGCCGTCGATGGAGCGCTCTACGTCGAAGTGGTCGTTGTTTTTCTCCGAAGCGGTTTCCCAGGTCAGCAGCGCGTCGGCCGACTTGGCTTTGGCTTCAAAGCTCGTCAGCTCTACCGGCAGGGGCTGGTTGAGACCCACGGCGGCATTGCCCGAAAACTCCGAGGTATTGCCTACTGCCGTACCGTTGACCAACGTACCGCTCAGCAAAGTGGCCGTGGCCGTGATGCGGGCGTTGGCGGCCGTCAGCGCGGCGCGCTGGGTAGAATTAAGGCTGCTGATCGGGATGATGAAGGCGTAGCGGTTCACGCCGGACTCCGTGCCCTGGTTCAGGCCGTTGATCAGGCCGCTGTAGCCCCAGGTGCGGGTGTCCACGTCCTGGGTCGAGAGGCCTTCCGTGCGGGCGGTCAGGTACGTACGGCCTTCACCGAAAGCGGCCGTGGTGGCGTCTGACACGAAGAACTCCAGCAAGGCACCGGCCGGGGCAAAGCCCGTAATTTCCAGGTTGCCGGTCGTCGTGTTGGTGATTACCGACTGCGTGATGATAGGGAAGTTCAGGATGCCGTTGGCACCCGAGTCACCGTCCCCGTTGTCGTTTACAGTCGTGCCGTCACCGTTGGGGCTGGCCGCGCTGGCCAAGTCAATGCCGAGGCCGGTGGCGGCGCCGTTCAGGAAAATCGAGTTCTGCGTGAAGCGGTTGCCCGAGGTACCGGTACCGGCGGCAATACCGGCGGCGCTGTTGTTGTTGATGGTGTTGCCGCTGATCAGGTTGTTGGTGCCCAGCTGGATGCTGATGCCCGAATCGTTGGCGGTGCCGCCAGTGCCGTTGTTGTTGATGGTGTTGCCGCTGATGTTGTTGGTGCTGTTGGCACCCGCCCCCGACAGCTCAATGCCGTAGCCGGCGTTGTTGCTGATGAAGTTGTTGGTAACCGTGTTGCCGGAGGCATTCTGCAGTACCACGCCTTCGGCATCGGTGGCGGCAATACCGGCTGCCGCCACCGTGGCCCGACCGGTACGCAGCACGTTAGCCGTAACGGTTACGCCCGTGGCGCCACCCGTGAGCAGCACGCCCGCCGTGGCGTTATTGAGCGTCGTAACGTCGGTGATGGTGGTGCCCGTGGCTGCCGCGCCGCTCACCGTTACGCCTGCACCCTGCGCCAATACCGCGCCGCTGGTGGCCGTGCTGTTGCCCACGGCGCTGCTCAGGCCGAGAGAGGCAAGGCGCGTGCTGGCACCCGTCACAAACAGACCGGCGTTGTTGTTGAAGTTCACAATCACCTCCGGATCGGTCGTGGTAGCGTCCGAAGCGGCCGGGCCGTCACCGGTCAGGGCCGTTTGCGTCGAGCCGTCGATGGTGGTTTGGCCGTCGATGATGGAGGGCAAGGCGCTGCTGAGCGTGATGGTAAAGGCTTTGGTGGCGGCGCTGTAGCCGGCCGGAGCCGTCAGGCCAGTGCGCAAGCCGGCCAGCACGTCCGAGGTGCGGCCGTCGTTCATCATAAAGATGGCCGACTCGATGCCCGCGGCGGGATTGACGCCCGTGGGCGTGCCGTTGTTGTTGAACTGCTCCTGATTCAGGTTGGTGTTCGGCAGGGCGTTGGCGTTGGTAATGAACTGGCGCAACGAGCCTTGGCCGGTGTCGTTGGTATTCACCACGGCATCGAAGTTGAAGCCGAAGTTCACGTTTGTAGCAGCGGCTACTACCGTCGGAATCGAAACCGTGCTGATGGACTGCGGCAGTTTGTTACCCGCCGTCAGGGCCGACAGCAACTGGCTGCCCGAGTTGGCTGCGGCGTCCTCCTTGGTGGGGTCTACCCCGCCCACGTAGTTCGTCACGCCCTTCACGTACGTCTGCACCGGCACTACACCGCTGGCCGCGCTGTTGCGCACCGACGTTACGGTGGAATTAACCACGCGCACCGAGTAGTTGCCGCTCAGCACGAGCGGGAAGGTGTACGCCCCGTTGGTGCCCGACGAGATGGTGTTGACGATTGCACCCGATTCGGTGTCGTACAGCTCCACGGTGGCTCCGCTGCGGCCGATGGCGTTGTTGGCAAAGCCGCTGGCTTGCGCCGCCGTGTTGGCGGCGGCAAAGTCGCGGCCGGCACCACCGCCGTAGTTCACGTCGTCGAAGATGATGCCCGAAATGGTGGTGCTGTTCTCCACCGAAATCGAGTAGGTAGCAGCCTCGCTCAGCTCGCCGGTGTTGTCGCGGCTGCTGTAGAGGAATTCGGCCGTGCCCACGTAGCCCGAAACCGGGGTAAACTTGATGCGGCTGGCGTCGGCGAGGGAAATTTCCTGGCCGTTGCGCAGCGCCGCGCCGTCGAGCGTGAGCGTGCCCTGCGTGGTGGGCGAGGTAATGGTCTGGATGTAGAACGAGCTAACCGAGCCGGGCGCCGTGTCGGAGCCGGTGAGGGCCGGAATGGTGGTGGCCGAAGCTTGGTTCGAGACGCGGAAGGTCTTGGCGTCGGCTACGGGCAGCACGTTCACGGTGCAGTCGTTGCCGTCGTTTTTGGCCGTGGCCACGGCGGCGTTGCTCACACTCACTTGGTCGAGGCTGACGGTGGTGGTGCTGGCAGCGGCCGTCGTGAAGCCGATCTGTACTTTGTACACACCGCTTTGCGGAATGCTCACCGACAGGTTTTGCACGTTGGCGTTGCCGAAGGCAGTGCTGGCCTGTACCGCCGTGCTATTGCCCGCTGCGTCGATGATGTTTACACGGTAGACTGGCGTGTTGGTCGTCGCCGAAGCTTTGGCCTGGAAAGTTACCACCGACGAGCCGTTCAGGCGCAGGAAGGGGGTAGTGTACGAGCTGAGTGTAGTGCTCAGCGCACCGCTCAGCAACGATTCGTTGCCCGTGAGGGTCGGCGTGGTGCCGCCGTCGTTCAGGCTCATGTTGGTCACCGCTTCGCACAAATCAGTCACGATGCGGCCCTCGAAATCCTGGGCGTACGCCGTGGTACCGGGGTTGACGGTCTGGCTGGCCTGGTTGTTATTCAGGTTGGTTTCGGCCTGCGTAGCGGCGCCCGAAATAGTGGCTGTGTTCGTGAATGTGCCGTTCTGGGACAGCGTAGCCTGAATAGCCAGAGTAGCCGAAGCGCCGTTGGCGAAGTTGCCAATGGTCCAGATGCCGGTGCTGGGGTCGTAGCTACCAACCGAAGGCGTAGCCGATACGAAGGTCAGGCCGCCGGGCAGTTGGTCGCGCACTTGCACGCTGGTAGCGGCGGCACCGTTGTTGGTAGCCGTTACCGTGAAGGTCACCGTTTCGCCGAGGGAGTACGGGCCGAGCTGCACTTGCTGGGTCACGGCCAAATCGGTACCACCGGTAGCCGAAGGAGCAACTGGAATGGTATAAGTAGCCGTGTTCGATGTCGCGCCGATGTCGTCCACCGCCGTGTAGGTGAAGGTCGGCGTAATAGCTACAGCTACTACAACCGGCGAGAAAGTCAACCGCGAAATTTCGGTCGGCGTAAGCGTGCGGTCGGTCAGCGAGGAGGCTGTGGTCAGCGAAACGACAGTGCCGTTGTCGCGGGTGTATTTCAAAGAACCCTGCGTGGCCGTGTTTGGAATGCTGGCGGCCGTAATGACGTAGCTGGCAATGGTGTTGTCACCATTCGGGTCGGTAGCTACCAAGGCCGGAATTGGCTGGTTGGCCGTGCCGCTCACCAGCGTCGGCGAGGTAATGTTGCGCGCAACGGGCGCCTGGTTGGGCTGCGTCGTTACCTGAGCGGCGCTCAGGCTGCCGTTGTTGTTTTCCGGCTGGTCGTCTACCGTTACCGTGCTGGCCGCCACACCCGAAACCGAGTTGCTGGGCATGGTGAAGGTCACCGTGTTGGTCACTACCGCGCCCGAAGCGACAGTGGGGTTGTTGGCGAAGGTCACCACGCCGGTGGTGCTGTTGTAGCTAGCCGTGCCTGGAATGGTAGGCGTCACACCAATCGGCAGCTGCAGAGTCGGCTGTACGTTAAGGGCATTTTCGGCGCTGTTGTTGGTCGTCGTCACGGTGTAAGTGACGGTGTTGCCAGTAGTGGCGCGAGCCGGGCCACTCACCACGGTAGCCACGTCGGCGGCGCACCACGAAAACGACTCGAAGGTCAGCAACTGCTGGCCGGGGTTAGCGGCCGTAGTAGTATTGGAGTAGGTTATGACGACCTTGTTGATCGGCACGGGAAAAGTCACTACCGTATTGCCGTCAGGCGAGGTGCTGTTGGCACCGGAACCCGTGAAGGTGTTGCCGGATTGGGTCACGTTGGTACCTTCAACAGCGTTGGCGGCGCTAAGCGTGTAGATGGTGCCGTTGCTCTGGTAGCCTTCAATTCTTACTTGGTCGGTCCAGCTGGCGTTCTGGAAGTCAACGTCCCCCATGGACATCGAGAAGCCCGACACGAAGCGGCTCAATGTGAAAGTTACCGTCGCCGTCTTGTTGGTAGCGTTGTTGGGGTAATCGGAAGTCCACACCAGGGCATTACCAGGCATGGTGGGGTTGGCTTCTATCCGCAGTGCCGAAGGCACGCTGCCCGTGTAACCCGGTACCGAAAAACCGCTAGCCGAAATGGTAGTAGCACCTACTTTAACTGCTTGGGTACCGGTCGTCCAGTCTTCCAGCATCGGGCGGGCGGCAAAGTCGAGGACCGAGTTTTTATTGCAGCCCGCATTGCCGACCGGAATAGCGTATAGCACCGAAGCCGCCCCCGAAGCGCCGTTGTTGTCGGTGGCGTTGTACGAGAACGTGACGTTGCCAAACAAACCGGCAATGGGGTCAAACGTTAGGCTGGCAGCCTGCGCCGGCGTGAGCGGTTGGTTGACCGGTACGGCCACGCCGTTCAGCTTCAGCGTGCCTTGAGTAGCAGGGTCGGGCACCGTCAGCAGGGTATACGAGGAGATGCTGCCATCCACATCGGCGGCAAACAGCGGGTACGCCAGCGGCGTGTCACCAGCCGTGTTTTGCAGCAGCGGCGAGGTAATTTGGCGCGGAAAAGGAGCCGCGTTGACGCGTGCGCCGCTCGTGATGCTGTTGATGGTATAGGTAGCCGTGTTCGACGTTGCGTTGGTATTGTCGGCTACGCTGAAGGTAAAACTGTCGCTGCCTGTGGCACCGGCATTGGGGTCGTAAAGCCAAGCCGGGTACTCCAGTGGGCTCACCGTCAGGCCGGCCGTTACTTGCACGGACGCCCCGTTCGAGACGTTGTAGGCATACAGCACACCTTTGGTGGGCACGGTCACAAACGTCAATTCCGTCACCGTGAGGTTGGCGTCGGCGTCGGCATAGATGGTGGCGCTGATGGCGTTGTTGAACAGCAACGTTGGCCCGTTACCGTTCGGGATGGCCGTGGCATAGGCCGTGTTGTTGGCTACCGGGGCCGCCGCGTGAGCAGCTAGCCCCGTAAAACCGCTCAGCGCCAGCAGAAGCACTGCAAAGCGTACGGCTGTTTTCATTGAAGTATGGTTTGAATGGATGGATTCTTCGCCAAGCCAAGGACTGCCCTTCGCTTCATAATGCAAAACTATATCGACCTTCTATGACAGCTCATTGATTTTCGACCAACGTAGCATTTTGCTAGGCGAACGATAAATTTGAGTTGCTGTACGAATCCATTGCCCCTGCACTATTCCAGCAAGTGAGATTCGTAATAATCGGCCCTACTTGAGACCTTCTACACGGCTAATTTTCACCAAACGAACTATTTTTCTAAGATTGGCTCGTTTTGAGGTTATATATAAATAGTAAAATATACACACATAATGGCCTTTCCCGCCTTGCATTAACAGGGCTCTTCAAAAGGTGAAACGCAAAATCAGCCACCTACGAAGTAGCTAGAAAGCCGGATTTACAGCAGCCCATTTTATTTGATAAATACAAATATTTCACATTACAGATAACTCCAAACTCCACTTCTACTTGTGGCATGTTCCCCAGCTACATTTGCGGTGCTGGTCTATACCCACTACTCGCTCATGCAAGCTCAACCCGACGAAACCCACAACCCCTGGCAAACGCTCAGCACACAGCCTATCTACCAGAACCCTTGGATCAGCGTGCGCGAAGACCAAGTGATTAACCCGGGCGGCGGGCGTGGCATCTACGGCGTGGTGTCGATGAAGAACAAGGCCCTCGGCATTGTGCCCATCGACGAGCACGGCAACACGTGGCTGGTGGGCCAGTACCGCTACACGCTCAACGAATACTGCTGGGAAATTCCGATGGGTGGCGGCCCGGTAGAGCTAGACATCCTCGAATCGGCGCAGCGGGAATTGCTGGAAGAAACCGGCCTGCGCGCCCACCGCTGGACCAACATTGCCCGCCTGCACACTTCCAACTCCGTAACCGACGAAGAGGGGTTCGTGTTTCTGGCCGAGGAACTGGAACAAGGCGAGGCTGTGCCCGAGGAAACCGAGGAGCTTCACCTCTGGAAGCTGCCTTTGCACGAGGCGGTGGAAATGGTGATGAACAACCGCATTACCGACGCCATTAGCGTGGCCGGTTTGCTGAAGGCCGAGCGGGTGTTGGCTGCCCGCACCGGCCACAGTTCGGCCACGTAACGGCACTTAATGCAGACCGGGGAGCGTTAAGACCTCGTTTCTGCCCGGTCCATCCTTGTTGGTTGCTACCTTTGCACGATGCGTCGATTGTTGCGCTATATCGGTCACCGCCTATACACCACCTGGGCTACGTTCTGGTTCGTTATGCCGTTTGTGCTGACGTACCCGCTGCAGTGGCTCCTGAGCCGACGCCCGGCCGGGCATCGGTACATGCACGCGCTCAACCGCGTATGGGCGCTGCTCTTCATTCGCATGTGGGGCATTCCCGTCGATATCATTCGTAAGGCTCCCATGCCCACGGGGCCGTACGTGTACGTATCCAACCACAGCTCCTACATCGATATTCCGTTGCTGTTCAAGGCCATTCCGGGTTTTTTGAACATCATCGGCAAAAGCTCCCTGGCCAAGGTGCCGCTCTGGGGAACCATCTTCGGCAATACCTACATTACTGTCAACCGCGACAGTGTGGTGAGCCGGGCCCGCTCGATTGTGCAGGCCCGCAAGAGCCTGGAGGAGGGCCGTTCGGTCATCATTTTCGCCGAAGGCAAGATTTCGGACAAACCCGGTGAGGAGTTGATGCCCTTTAAAGACGGACCCTTTCAACTGGCCATTGCGGTGGGCGTACCGGTGGTGCCCATTACTATGCCCTACAACCACCACTTCATGCCCGATGTGAGCGGTTCGTTGCGGGTACGTTACGCGCCGCTCCGGGTGGTAATGCACGCACCTATTTCCACCCAGGGCCTTACCGCGGCCGATGCCCCCGCGCTGAGGGAACGGGTGCAAGGCATTGTAGCCAGTGCGCTGGATCCGGCCGCCGGCGGCATACCCGAGCCCAGCACTTGGCGTACCTTGGTGGCGCCGAAGCGCACTACGGCCCCAGCCGACGCGGTGCTGCCCAATTCTTAACGACTTCTTTCCGATGAGTACTGACCTGAATACCCTCCGCCAGCTGGCGCACTTGGCCCGTCTCGAATTTGATGAGCGCAACGAGCAAAAAATGCTCGGGGACCTGAACGAAATCCTGAACTGGGTGGAACAGTTGCGGGAGTTGGATACCACCCAAGTAGAACCCCTGGTACACCTCTCGCGCGAGCTAAACGTGCTGCGCGAAGACACGCCGCGCAACACCGTTTCGCACGCCGAGGGCCTGCTCAACGCCCCGCGCAAAGACAGCGACTATTTCCGCGTGCCCAAAGTATTGGAATAAGGCGTGCCCGAGCCCATTTCTTCACCGTCCCCGCTAGCCCGTTTTCGCGGCATTACCGCGCTGCTCGGCACGCTGGTGGTGTTGGCCTTGGGCTTGGCGCTGTATCAATTTCTCACGGGCAACGACCATACTCTGCCCGTGGGCACGGTGGCGCAGCTAACGCCCGTGCCCGTCACGGTGGCCCGTATTCCCACCGGCCTCGACAGCCTCGCGCTGCAGGTCAACGGCTACTTAGTGACCCAAACCCGCGACGTGGGCGGCCCCGAACTATGGCCCGCCGCCGCCACGCTGTGGGTGGTGTGGCTGGGGGTGGCCCTCACCGTTTGGCTGGCCGTCATCAGCACTTTGGCCCGCCCGGCGTTTCTGGGCGGCATGGTGGCCGTCATCTTCCTGCTCATGTCGCTCAATGTAGATGTGCTGGAGGTTTTCGGGGCGCAGCGGTATTTCCTGCTGGCCGCACTTATCCTGTTGGGCGGTGCGGCGTTTGTCTTGCAGGCGTTTCTGGAGCATGTTTCGCTCGGTCTGCGCCTAGTGCTGTTCGCAGTGCTGGTAGTCGGTTTGGGCGCTTTGCTCTACTGGCGGGCCCCGTTTCCGGCTGCTTATATCACCTTACATTTAGCCGCCTACGGCACGCTGGCTGGCGCCGCGGCCGTGGTGTTGCTGGCCCTGTGGGTTGGCGTTGAGCTGATCTTCGCCCTGCTGTGGTTCAACACGCAATCCGACAATCCCAAAAGCCGTTTCGGCCTGTTGCCGTTTGTGCTGACGAGCCTGCTGCTGTTGGGCTCGTTGCTGTTTTATTACCTAAACGGCGGCCAGCTTCAGATTTTTCCCGGTGGCATCTACCTCGACCCCTACCTGCTGGTGCTCTTGGCTGCCGTAGCAGGCTGGTGGGGCCTGCCTCAACGGGCCCGTACCTACACCGACTGGCTTCCCTACCCTGCCGCGGCCTTGCTCTACCTTACGTTGCTCTTGGTGGCCATAGCCTCGGCGGGCTACGCGGCAGCTACGGCCAACGGACCGGTGCTGTCGGCTAGTCGGGAGTTGGCGGCATTGGCGTTGCTGAGCGTGGGCGGGGCATTTTTCCTGTATCTGCTGCTCAATTTTGCACCGCTCATGCGCAAGCGGCTGCAGGTGTTTCGCGTGGCTTACGACCCACGCCGGCTGCCCTTTTATACCGTGTATCTATTGGCTGCCGCCGCAATGGGGGCTGTACTCGTCCGCAACAATGCGGATTTGATTGACCAAGTTCATGCCGGGCAATACGTGCAGCTGGGCGACCTTACCCGCTTCCAAAGCGAAGGCCAGCCCAACGACGAGTACTTAGCCTTGCTGGCCGAACGCTACTATGCCGAGGCCGACCAACTCGACCCGCGCAATGCCCGCGCCGCGCTGGGCCGGGCGGCTTTGTACCAAAGGCTGGCCCAGCGGCAAAACGAAATCAATATTCTGCGGCTGACGCTGGAGCGAGAGCCCAACGAAAAGGCCCTGTTGCGTCTGGCAGCCCGCTTCGACCAAGCCACCGACTTCTTCGAGCACCAGCAGATTCTGCGGCAGGGCCTGCGCAGCTACCCCGCCAGCCGGTGGCTCAACACCGAAATGGCGCAGCTCTACACCCGCTCCGCCCTCACCGATTCGGTGGTGTATTACCACCAGCGCGCCGTCGCCGTCGATGCCGACGACGCTGTGGCCCACACCAACTGGCTGGCCTTTCTGCTGAAAAACAACCAACTGCGCGGCGCTCAGGAAGCCACAGCCGCTCATCCATTGCCCTCTTGGCTGGCTTGGCAGAGCAACGACGTGCTTCGGCAACTTATGGCCGGCGCGAGCACCCCGTTACCGGCTTCCCAAACGAGCAATGATTCGGTGTTGACGGCCGCACAGTTTGCCCGCTTCTACCACGTTGGGCTCATGCGGGCCGCCCGCCGCGACACGGCCATGCTGCCCTCGTTGCGGCGCCTGCGTCAGCTACCGGCCAACGACGCCTTTGCCGACCAGCTGATTTTTCTACAGGCTCTCACGCAACTACGCAGCCAGGAACCGGCGCAGGGCTACAACCTGATGGAAACACTTGCAGCGGGCGACAACGGCGGTTACTTTCATCATGTACTCGGGCTTTACTTGCTGGAACGCGGCCTCTATGCTTCGGCGGCGCCGCGCTTCCAACTAGCCCAGCAAACCGGCGACGTCTCGGCCTCCTTGCCTCGTGCCTATGCTTTCGCCCTCAGTTCCCAGCCCGATTCGGCGCGGGCAGCGGCAAGCGTAGCGGCGGCTACGCCCGCGTTGGCGACGTCAGCAAAACGTTTAGTTGACGCCTTGCCGCTCCAGGCAAAACCGGTACCGTTTCAGCCGCTTGCCGCCCAATTCCGGCAAGCGGCGGGGCTCCCGAAACGCGCTGCCGAAAACCAGTACCGCCGGTTGGTCGAGGTTGACCCGTTCTCCGAAACCGGCATTGTGCAAGCCGCCGATTTCTTCGCCGGCCAAGGTCAATACCTAGCGGCGTATGAGGCCCTGCGACGCGCCACGCAGTATAATCCCGAGTCTACGGCACTTCTGCAGCGGTTTGCCTTAGCCGCCGCCGACGCTGGTTTGGTTCAATACGGCGACCAAACAGTAGCCAAATTGCGCCCATTGCTTCCAAGCGCGGAATATATTACCTTTCAGCGCCAATACGACAAGCGGCGCGCCGTCCACCGGGCCGCCGCAGCACCCTGGGACTAAAACCACGCGCCATGCTGCCGCCTGTCATCGACACGTCCGAAATTTCCAAAATGTACCAGATGGGTACCGAGCGCATCCATGCGCTCCGTTCCATCACCATTCGCATTCAGCGAGGGGAGTACGTCGCCTTCATGGGCCCGTCGGGCTCGGGCAAATCCACGCTCATGAACATCGTGGGCTGTCTGGACACCCCCACATCGGGGTCCTACGTGCTCAACGGCAAAGACGTCAGTCGCATGACCGACAACCAGCTGGCGGAGGTACGTAACCGCGAAATTGGGTTCGTTTTCCAGACGTTTAACCTGCTACCTCGCGCCACCTCGCTCGATAACGTAGCCCTGCCGCTCATCTATGCCGGCTACAGCAAATCGGAGCGCGAAGAGCGGGCCATGGAGTCGTTGCGCTCGGTAGGCCTAGCCGACCGCGCCAAGCACAAGCCCAACGAACTGTCGGGCGGGCAGCGCCAGCGTGTGGCCATTGCCCGTGCCTTGGTCAACGACCCGAGCATCATTCTAGCCGACGAACCGACCGGTAACCTCGACAGCAAGACCAGCTACGAAATCATGGACTTGTTTGAGGCGCTCTATGCCAAAGGCAACACCATCATCATGGTTACCCACGAAGACGATATTGCCCACTACGCCCACCGCATTGTGCGCCTGCGCGACGGGCTTGTGGAAAGCGACAACGTCAACGAAAACGTAGCCTCGCACCACGCCGCCATGCGCGGCGTATAGCACCCGCTCTTTCTCCATTTCTTTTGATGCCTCAACCCGGCCCGTTGAGGCATTATTTTTTGCCTGTTACCTTCGAAGTCGCTAACGTTCGTTAGCTTTCATTCTCTTTCACCTTCCGCTGTGAAAATTTATACCCGCACCGGCGACAAAGGCCTCACTTCCCTCATAGGCGGCACGCGCGTGCCCAAGTCGAGCTTGCGCATCGAAGCCTACGGCACCGTCGACGAGTTGAACTCCTGGATTGGGCTGGTGCGCGACCAGGATGTGTGCGCTCTATACCGCCCCCTGCTGAAGCAGATTCAGGACCGCCTTTTCACCATCGGGGCCACGCTGGCCTCCGACCCCGAACGAGCCCGCATGGCGCTGCCCGACTTGCACGATGCCGACGTGCTGGTACTGGAGCAGGAAATGGACCGCATGAATGATATTTTGCCCGAGTTGCGGCATTTTATTCTGCCCGGCGGGCACCCCTCGGTTTCCTACGCCCACGTCGCCCGTTGCGTGTGCCGCCGCGCCGAACGCCTCGCCATTTCCCTGCGCGAAGAATCCTTCGTGCCCGATTTAGTGGTAATGTACCTGAACCGCCTGTCGGATTACCTGTTTGTATTAGCCCGCCTGATGTGCCACGACCTCGGCAGCGAGGAAATTACCTGGCAACCGCGGGGCTAACGGAAGCGTTTCAGCCTTATTCCCCCTTTTAGGCTGTATCTTCCTTACCCCCTACCCACCTTTCCCCTCTCTCCATCTCCTTCTCGCTTGTCATGACTGAAACTCTGACGATCAATATCCACCGTAGCCCGGTTTCCCGGCTGGGCGAACTGGATCCTGCGAACATTGAATTCGGCAAACTCTTTTCCGACCACATGTTTGCGGTCGATTTTGTAAACGGAGAGTGGCAGGAGCCTCAGATTGTTCCCTACGGCGACATGGCGGTGAGCCCCGCCAACTCGGCGCTGCATTACGGCCAAGCCATTTTTGAGGGCATGAAAGCTTACCGCACCGCCCAAGGCGGCGTGGCACTGTTTCGCCCGCTGGACAACCTGCTCCGCCTCAACGCCTCGGCCGAGCGCATGTGCATGCCCGCTCTACCCGAGGAACTCTTTATGCAGGGCCTCACCCAACTCGTTCGCCTCGATGCCGCCTGGGTGCCCGAAGCCGCCGATACCGCCCTCTACATCCGGCCCTTCATGTTCGCCACCGACGGTTTGTTGGGTGTGCGGCCCTCTGATACTTACCGCTTCATGATCATCACCTGCCCGGTGGGTGCTTTCTACAACAAGCCCCTGCGGGTACGCTTTGAGGAGAAATACGTACGCTCCGCCGAAGGAGGCGCTGGTTACGCCAAGAATGCCGGCAACTACGGCGCCGCTATGTACCCTACCAAGTTGGCTCAGCAGCAAGGCTACAACCAACTCATCTGGACCGATGCTTCCGAGCACCGTTACGTAGAGGAATCGGGTACGATGAACGCCATTTTCGTCATCAACAACCGCATCATCACCCCGGCCCTCAGTTCCTCCATTCTCGACGGTATAACCCGCCGCAGCGTGTTGCAACTGGCCCGTGACTGGGGTATGCCCGTAGAGGAACGGAAAGTATCAACGCACGAAATTATCGAGGCCCTTCAAACAGGCACTCTGCAAGAGGCATTTGGCGTTGGAACGGCTGCTACCATTGCCCCTATTACTGCCATCGGCTACGAGGGCCACGATTACGAATTGGCCGCTGTAGATAACAGTGCTTTCTCGCGGCGGGCGGCGGCGGCGCTACAAGCTATTCGCACCGGCGAAGCCGAGGATTCTCACCGTTGGATGGTGGAGGTATAATCCTCTCCGCTAGCTGCTTCTCGTGCCGCCCGTTGTTTGCCCATAGCAAGTAGCGGGCGGCACTGCTTTCAACGGTGTACATTTACTTTTCTGCTTGGCTGCCGCAGCTTGCTGCGGTGCGCTAAAGTTTCGTTTAACCCCGCTACCCTTTCGCTCATGACATTGGAGCAAGTGAAAGACTTGAGGGGCCGTGTGGAGGCCCTGAGGAGGTATCTTTGACTACGATGCCCGCAAAGAACACGTACTGGCTGTAGAAGCTCAGAGCCAAGCGCCCGGTTTCTGGGATGATTCGCGACAAGCCGAACTCACCTTGAAGGAGCTCAAGTCGGTGAAAGTGTGGACCGACGACTACGAAGCTGCTGCCAAAGCAATGGACGACGTGGACGTGCTCTTCGACTTCTACAAGGAAGGCGAAGCCACCGAGCAGGAAATGCGCGCTGAATACGACCACGCGCTGCAAACCGTCGAACAATTGGAGTTCAAGCGCATGCTTTCCGACGAGGAAGACCAGTTGTCGGCTATCATCGACATCAATCCCGGCGCCGGCGGAACCGAAAGCCAGGACTGGGCCGAGATGCTGATGCGCATGTACATCATGTGGGGTGAAAAGCACGGCTTCAATGTGCGCCAAGTGAGCTATCAGCCGGGCGAAGGCGCTGGAATAAAATCTGCTTCTTTGGAAATTGAAGGTCAGTTTGCCTATGGGTACTTGAAAAGTGAAATCGGCGTGCACCGCCTAGTTCGCCTTTCCCCCTTCGATTCCAGTGGCCGCCGACACACGTCGTTTGCATCTGTCTTTGCCTATCCAGTAGTCGATGACACCATCAAAATCGAGGTTAACCCCGGAGATATTGAATGGGACACATTTCGTGCGGGTGGAGCTGGCGGCCAAAACGTGAACAAAGTAGAAACAGCTGTGCGCCTGCGGCACAAGCCCTCTGGCATCGTTATCGAGTGCCAGATTGAACGGTCGCAGCTCATGAACAAAGAGCATGCGTTGCGCATGCTTCGTTCGCGTTTGTACCAGCAGGAATTAGACAAGCGCAATGCTGCTAAAGCCGAGGTAGAAGCTGGCAAAAAGCGGATTGATTTCGGCTCCCAGATTCGGAATTATGTACTGCACCCTTACAAGCTGGTGAAAGACCTTCGTACTGGCATTGAGCGCAGCGACGTGCAAAATGTGCTGGACGGAGATTTAGATCAATATATAAAAGGGTACCTTATGGAAAATTAACTTCTTGAGCATCTATCTACTGAAGCCGGCCTTAAACGGGTATTAACAACAAAGGTTTCTCCAAATATTGCCTGCCTATTTATTACACAATTGCTGTAATTATATACCCCTTTTATTATTATAAATAGCCTAGCTTTTTTGGAATTTTAGATCCAACTGCTTCTTTCAAAAAGTTTATTATGCCAACACTTTTCTTGATATAATTTTACAAAAAAGCCTTATATTGACATAGCACCTGTTGGTATTCCAATACAGCTATGTCGAGTTGTTAAGTCCCTTTTTGCGGTTTCAAGTTGTAAATTCTATTATTGCTTACAGAACCTTCACTCACCATTCACTCACCAAACCCAAAATCCTCATGAAGAAAACTTTATTTATGGCCGGCTTGCTCACCACTAGCCTGTTGCAACAGGCGGAGGCGCAAGTGCGGACCATAACCGGTCGGGTTACCGATGCGGAGACCAACACAGGATTGCCTGGTGTAACTGTACTCGTTAAAGGCACTCCTACCGGTACTTCCAGCAACTCGGAAGGTCAGTTTACGCTTGAAGTGCCTGCAAATGCTACCACCTTGGTATTTAGCTTTGTAGGCTACACCACCGTGGAGCGCCCCATCGGTAACGCCAGCACTATCGACGTGCGCTTGGCCACCGACACCAAGCAATTGGGCGAGGTAGTGGTAACGGCCCTGGGCCGTGAGGAAGAGAAAAAGTCTCTGGGCTACTCCGTACAGGATGTTAAGGGTGCCGATCTGACCCAAGCGCGCGAAACCAACGTGGTTAACTCGCTGCAGGGCAAAGTAGCCGGCGTGCAGATTTCGAACAGCTCGGGCCAGCCCGGCAGTTCGTCGCGTATCGTAATCCGCGGTGCCAAATCGGTTACCGGCAGCAGCCAGCCGTTGTTCGTAATTGACGGTCAGCCGATCGACAACTCGAACTTCGCCAACAGCGGCCCCAACGGCGGTGTTGACTACGGAAACGCAGCCTCCGACATCAACCCCGACGACATCGAGAGCATGACGATCCTGAAAGGCGCTAACGCAGCGGCTTTGTACGGTTCGCGCGGTGCCAACGGTGTTATTGTCATTACCACGAAATCGGGCCGCAAAAACCGTGGCTTGGGTATTTCGATCAACAGCACCACGACGTTTGAAACGCCGCTGAAGCTGCCTGAGTACCAGAACGAATACGGCCAAGGCAACGCGGGCGAATTCGAGTTTGTGGACGGCCAAGGCAGCGGTACCAACGACGGTGTGGATGAAAGCTGGGGTCCCAAACTGGACGGCCGCCTGATTCCGCAGTTCAACTCGCCGGTAGTGAATGGCGTACGCCAGGCCACGCCGTGGGTAGCCCACCCCGACAACGTGAAGAACTTCTTCGAGACGGGCCGTACGCTGACCAACAACGTGGCCCTGTCGGGCGGCAACGACAAATCGGGTATCCGGGTGTCGTACACCAACCTCGACCAGAAAGGCCTACTGCCCAATACGTTCCTGCGCCGCAACACGGTGAACGTAAACGGTGGCACCGACATTACCGACAAGTTCAAGGTTAGCACGAACATCAACTACTCGGAAACGCGTGGCCGCCGCCCGCAGCTGGGCTACAGCTCCCAGAACCCGATGCAGCAGTTCGTGTGGTTTGGCCGCCAGGTAGACATCAGCGAGCTGAAGAACTACAGCAAGCCGAACGACATCAGCGGTACCAAGTACAACTGGAACTACAACTACCACAACAACCCGTACTTCACGCTGTACGAAAACCAGAACAACGACCGTCGTGACCGGGTAATTGGGAACCTGACCCTGACCTACTCGCCGGTGCAGTGGCTGACGTTGACGGCTCGTACGACCAACGACTTCTACAACCAGATCAACACCCGCCGCATCGGTCTGGACGACATCGAACAAACCATCAACGACGACTACACCGAAGACAAAATCTTCGTGTTGGAGCGTAACACCGAATTCCTGGCTACCATCAACCGTAACATCACGGAGGATATCAACCTGGACGTGCTGGTGGGCGCCAACCGTCGCGACAACCGCCAGGAGTACAGCTCCATTGCAGCTCCTGACTTGGCGGTTCCGGGCTTGTTCAACCTGAGCAACTCGTCGAAGCCGCTGGCATTCAACACGACGAGCAACAACAACACGGCCGTTTTGAACCCCATTTCAAAGCGCCGGGTGAACAGCTTGTACGGTTCGGCGAAAATCGGCTACCGCAACTTCGCGTTCTTGGGTGGTACGGTTCGTAACGACTGGTCCTCGACCTTGTCGCCCGACAACAACTCTTACTTCTACCCGTCTATCGACGGTAGCTTCGTAATCACGGAGGCCCTGGGCATCGAAAACTCGCCCTTGTCGTTTGCCAAAGTGCGTGCTGGCTACGCCGAAGTAGGTAACGATACCAACCCGTACAACCTGCGCAACTACTACCTGATCAACCAGCCGTACGGCGGCGACCCGGCAGTAACGGTAGGCAACACCCTGCTCAACCCCGACCTGAAGCCGGAGCGCACCAAGTCGCTGGAAGCTGGCGTGGAAGTTCGCTTCCTGCAAGACCGCATCGGTCTGGAACTGACGGGCTACAAGACCAACTCTATCGACCAGATTCTGGCTGTGCCGGTTTCGGCTTCGACGGGTTACCTGGCTAAGAGCTTCAACGCGGGTAAAATCTCGAACCGCGGTATCGAGGCTATCCTGAACGTTGCGCCCCTGGCAGCCGACAACCCCTTCCAGTGGAACCTGACGGCCAACTTCGCCGCCAACCGCAACCGCGTTGACGAGTTCGACAAAGAAGGTCAGATCAAGACGCTGGTTCTGGGTACCACCTGGAGCATGAACGTAGAAGCTCGTGTGAACGAAACCTACGGCGCGTTCTTCGGCAACGACTTCCTGCGCGTGAAAGAAGGTCAGTACGCTGGCCAGATCATTTACGACGAGGACGGCCTGCCCCAGAGCGACCCGACCCGCAAAGTGTTGGGTAACTACACGCCCGACTGGATTGGTGGCTTGAACAACGCCTTCAGCTACAAAGGCGTCAACTTCAGCTTCCTGATTGATACGCGTCAAGGTGGCGACATCTTCTCGGTAACCAACCTGTGGGGTAACTACGCCGGCACGCTGGCTACGTCGCTGCCCGGCCGCGAAGGTGGGATTATTGGCGAAGGCGTGAAGGAAAATGCCGACGGCAGCTTCAGCCCGAACGACATCAAAGCCAACGCTGAAGACTACTACAAAGCTCGCTACATCAACAGCATCCACACCTCGAGCATCTTCGATGCCTCGTTCGTGAAGCTGCGCGAAGTGAAGCTCGGCTACCAGCTGCCAAAATCCCTTGTTGAGAAAACTTTCTTGAAGGGCATTGGTGTTTCGGCAGTAGGTCGTAACCTGTGGATTATCCACTCGAATGCACCGAACATTGATCCGGAGTCGGCTTTCAACAACGGCAATGCGCAGGGCCTCGAGTTTGGTCAGATTCCCTCGACCCGTAGCTACGGTTTCAACATCAACCTGACTTTGTAATATGAAAACGGGTCGGCGTTTTTACCGGCGTCGACCTGCTTTCCTTCACACTTTGTTTCTTCCTACAATGAGTGCTTTTAACTACCGCAAGCTTGCCTTCGCCTTGCCGCTCGTCCTCGGGCTGGCCTCGTGCGATAAGGGGTTTGAGGGGCTGAACAAGAACCCCAACAACCCGGAAACGGCTAACCCCGCTTACGTTCTCACCAACGCCGAGCGCCAGAACATTTTCCGCCTGTTCGACGTGCCCGCCGCGCAGGACGGCTCGCAACTGATTGTGCAGCACTGGGCCAAGGTGCAGTACACCAACGAAGACCGTTACTCGTTCCGTCCGGCTTCCTACCAGAGCATCTGGGATGGTTTCTACAGCCAGGGCCTGCAGGACTTCAACGACATCATCCGCCAGGGCAAGGCGCAGAACAACCCCAACTACCAGGCCGTCGGCATGATCATGCGGACGTACTTCTTCTCGGTGCTCACCGACATCTACGGTGATATTCCGTACTCGGAAGCCGGTCGTTTGGCTGACAACATCATCACGCCCAAATACGACAAGCAGGAAGACATCTACACCGGCATGATTGCGGAGTTGAAAACGGCTAGTGCCTTGATCAACACGAGCGGTGCCGACATCAGTGGCGACGAAATCTACTTCGGCGACATGGCTGCGTGGAAAAAGTTTGCCAACTCGCTGCGCCTGCGCTTGGCCATGCGCATTGCCGACGCAAACTCGACCCTGTCGCAGTCTGCCGCAGCAGAAGCACTGGCCGCTGGTGTGTTTACCAGCAACGCCGACAACGCCCAGTTCAACTTCCTGCCCGCTTCGCCGAACAACAACCCGGTTAACGAAAACCGCAAGACCCGCGACGACCACCGCGTAAGCCGCACTTTGGTGCAGCGCTTGCTGAAGCTGAACGACCCGCGCATTGCCGTGTATGCCAACCACCCCGAGTGCGGTGATGCTAGCGCTCCGTACGGTGATTCGACGAACACCTACCGCGGTGTACGCAACGGCCTGACGAATGCTCAAGCCACCGGCCTGGGACCGTTCTGCGCTACCTCGAAAGTAGGCGACTACTTCACCGCAGGTGATGCTCCGGGTGTGTTGATGACCTACGCCGAGGTGCTGTTCTTCAAAGCCGAAGCTCTTGCCCGCGGTACTTACGGCATTACGGGTGATGCTACCACCGAGTACAAGAACGCTATTACGGCTTCGATGGAGCAGTACGGCATTTCTGCCGCTGATATTGCCACCTACTTGGCCCAGCCGGCAGTAAACGTGACCGTAACCGGCACCAACTTCAAGCAGGCCATCGGCGAGCAGAAGTGGATTGCACTGTTTGGCCAGGGCAACGAAGCGTGGTCGGAATACCGCCGCCTCGATTACCCGGTACTGCCCCTGCCCCGCAACCCCGTGGCAGCTGCTGGTGGCAAAATCCCGGTTCGTTTCCCTTACCCGGCCAACGAACAATCGGTTAACCAGGCCAGCTACGCTGCGGCTGTTGCCCGCCAAGGCGCCGACGGTTTGACCACCAAACTGTGGTGGGATAAAAACTAAGGTTCAACTTGGTTAAGCTTTAAAAGCCCCTCGGCGTTTGCCGAGGGGCTTTTTTATTCCCCAACGGAACCGGAAATCATGAGTAACTTTATCAACGGAACCGTTTCCCATTACTTCCCGGCTCCTACTTCTGTCTTGAGCGTACTCACTCGGCTGCTTTTCCTGGCTGCAATTATGGCGTGGCCTCTGGCCGGCTTTTCGCAAGGCCAGGCCATAACCTACACCCAACATATAGCCCCCATTCTGCAGGCCAACTGCGTGCCCTGCCACAAGCCAAGCGGCGCAGCTCCTTTCTCGCTGCTGACCTACAGGGATGCCGCTCGGAGGGCCAAGACCATTCAGGTGGTTACGCAAGCGCGCTATATGCCGCCGTGGAAGGCGGACAGTCATTACCGATCCTTCGCCAATGAGCGCCGCTTAACAGATGGCCAGATTGAGTTGATAAAGAAGTGGGCCGCTAATGGTGCCCCACAGGGCGCCGTGGCGAAAACTACCGCATTGGCCCACGCCGAAACCAAAGCCCCGAAGCCCGATTTGGTCTTACGCCCCAAGGAGGCGTACCGTATTCGGGGAAACAACACAGAGAATTTTGTGATGTTCAAGATTCCCGTGGACCTGCCCGCCGATCAGCCTGTTCGTGCCATTGAGTTCGTTCCGGGCAATCGGCGGCTGTTGCACCACGCCAATTACGCTATCCAAGCCGTAGATGCCAACACCGACATTTACCGGGGAAGCGACTACGTGCTGTCTGATCAGTTTCTGACCAATCTGGGCGAGTTTCAGCCGCTGATGGCGGACTTGGTGTACTACGGCGGCTGGATTCCGGGCTCGTCTATGCAAGAGTTTCCGAGCGGAGTGGGCTTTGCCCTGCCGCGTCGAGGAGTCATTTTGCTGACGGTGCATTACGGCGGTTCCGCCGTCGACACCTCCGACTGGTCGGCCATCAACGTGTACTTTGCCGCTCAGCCCGTAAAACGGGTGGTGCAAGCCGTCAGCATTGGGTCGGGAGGCATCGGTGAAATCACACCTCCGCTCATCATTCCCGCCGACAGCGTCAAGCGGTTTGAAGTAAAGCTGCGTACCAGCACCGATCTATCCTTGCTTTATGCCTGGCCGCACATGCACCTGCTGGGCAAATCCTACAAAGCGTGGGCCACCCTGCCGTCGGGCGAGGATGTGCCGCTGGTGCGAATACCGGCTTGGGATTTCCGTTGGCAGGAGTCGTACAGGTTCAAACAAATGCTTTACCTGCCTAAAGGCTCTGTTATAACGGTCCAAGGGGTTTACGACAACACCCGCAAAAACCCCAATAACCCGTTCAATCCGCCTCAGATGATTATTTCAGGTGGATTGATGGAATCCCGCAGTGAAATGCTGAACTTAATATTGCTATTCCTCCCCTACCAGCAGGGCGACGAACGAGTTACATTGTAAGGCGCAGTAAGGTTTTACATACAAGTCATTTACAGCTAATTACTCAAACAGCCACTTACAGCTCACGGCAATCGGACTTCGTTGGTGAAGCCGGTAAATTGCCGTATACTTGCTATTGGGAACGTGCCTTTTAGCACGGAATGCCCTCGCCCACCTCACCCAACAACCTTTTTTCACATGAAGAAAACTTTACTCATGAGCAGTGGGCTCATGATTTCTCTGCTGCAGCCCGCAGCGGCTCAGGTGCGGAGTATATCTGGCCGGGTTTTCGACCGAACCAACGGTGAGGCCCTACCGGGCGCCACGGTTCTGGTTAAGGGAACCTCTGCTGGTGTATCGACCAATTCCGATGGCACCTTTGCCCTGGATGTACCAGCGGGTGGCACTACTCTGGTTATTACGTCGGTGGGCTATCTGCCTATCGAACAAGCACTGGGCAAGCAACAGCGCTTGGATATTGGCTTGGCTCCTGATACCAAGACCCTTAATGAAGTAGTGGTAGTGGGCTACGGTGAGCAGTCCAAAACGCTCATCACCACTGCCGTGTCGACCATCGACAACAAGCAGTTCCAAGGCCAGCCCGCTACGGGCGTCGACCAGATTCTGCAGGGTCGGGCATCGGGCGTACAGGTAACCTCCAGCTCGGGTACGCCGGGCGGTGGGGTTTCGGTGCGTATCCGCGGCAACAACTCCATTACGGCCGGTAGCCAGCCGCTGTACGTAGTCGACGGCACGCCCGTGCTGAGTGGCAGCTACTCGGATATCGGAGTGGGTGGCCAGGGCCTGAACGCCCTGTCGGACATCAACCCCAACGACATTGCTTCCATCGAAATTCTGAAGGACGCTTCGGCCGCGGCTATCTACGGTTCGCGCGGCTCCAACGGGGTCGTGCTTATCACCACCAAGCGTGGCCAAGCCGGCCGTACGAAGCTCAACTTCGACATGTACGTTGGCACGCAGGAGGTTATCAAGAAGCGTGAGGCCCTACCGGGTCCCGAGCTGGTAGCCCTGATTGGTGAAGCCTACAACAACACCGGCCAGGCGCCTCCCGCGGGTTTGCCCACCGATGTTAACACCAACTGGCAAGACGAAATCTTCCGCAAAGCCCCTATTTCCAACTATACCCTGACCATGTCGGGTGGCGACGCCAAAACCAAAATCTTGGCCACGGCTTCCTACTTCGACCAGAAGGGTATCGTTATCGGTTCGGGTTACAAGCGGGGCAGCGGCCGTCTGAACATCGACTACAACGTGTCGGATAAAGTAAAAACCGGTTTCAACGTGGGCCTTAGCCGTTCGTTGAGCAACCGTATTTACAACGACAACAACATCTACGGTGTAGTATCGGGCTCGGTACTGCTGGGTTCTTACGTACCGGTGCGCAATGCCGACGGCACGTGGGGCAAGGATGAAACGGGCCTGACTCCGGTAGCCAACCCGGTACAGCAAGCCACCGAGGCCATCTTCGATTCGCGTTCGACGCGTTTGGTTGGCAACGCCTTCGTGGAGTACGAGCCCATCCGGGACCTGCTCATCCGCAGCAACTTTGGCACCGACTACATCAACCTGAAGGAAGACCAGTTCGAGCCGAGCACCCTGCCGCAAGCGTCGGCTTCGCGCGGTGCCGGTACGTCTAACAGCCGTTCGGAAGTGCTGTGGCTCAACGAAACCACCGCCCGCTACAACCGCACGTTTGCCAACGACCACAACCTGAGCCTGCTGCTGGGTGCCGGTGTACAAAGCAACTACCAAGAAGGTCAGCAAACCAGCACGACCAACTTCCCCGGCAACGACATTCGTACGGTGGGTGCTGGTGCTGTGAACGTAGGTGCCGCCTCTGATATTACGGAGTGGGCCTTGGTATCGGGCTTTGCGCGCTTCAACTACGACTACAAAGGCAAGTACATTTTCCAAGCTTCTACGCGCCGCGACGGTTCTTCCCGCTTTGGCCGCAACCAGCAGTACGGCTGGTTCCCGGCTGCTTCGGTAGCTTGGCGTGTAGGTCAGGAAAACTTCCTGAGTGGCTTTACAGCCCTGAGCGAGTTGAAACTGCGTGCTGGCTACGGCCGCACCGGCAACCTCAACATCGGCAACTTCGCCTCGCGTGGTCTTTGGTCGCCTAGCTACTACGGCAACTACGCAGGTCTGGCTCCTTCGCAGTTCGGCAACGACGACCTGACGTGGGAGAAAAGCGGCGAGTACAACGTAGGCGTAGACTACGGCTTCTTCGACAACCGCATTATCGGTTCGGTGAACGGCTTCTCGCGCAAATCGATTGATTTGTTGCTCAACCGCCAAGTACCGTCTTCTTCTGGCTACTCTACACGCGCCGAAAACTCGGGCGAAGTGACCAGCAAGGGCTTGGAATTTGACCTGACGACCGAAAACTTCCGTGGCTCCAACGGCGCTTTCAGCTGGACGACGAACCTGAACCTCTCGTTCATTCGCAACGAGATTACGCAGCTCGCCACCAACAACCAATTGCAAGGTTTCGGCAGCATTCTGAAAGTAGGCCAGCCGCTGGGTGCCTTCTACGGTTACCGTGTCGACCGTATTTACCAGAACGTTGAGGAAATCAAAGCCGACGACCAAGCCGCCCGCGACAAAGCTGGCAAACCGAACGACGGCTCTATTTTCTATCAGCTGAGCTCGGCTATTCCCGGCAAGGGAACCTCGCCCGGAGACATCCGCTTCAAGGATTTGAACGGCGACGGCCGCATCACCTCGGCTGACCAAGAGGTAATCGGTTCGGCTCAGCCGAAGTTCTTCGGCGGCATGACCAACACGCTCAGCTGGAAAGGCATTGACCTGAGCTTCTTCTTGCAGTTTACCTACGGCAACGATATGTACAACAGTACCAAGGACTTCGGCGAAAGCATGTCGACGGTTTACGGCCAGTTTGCTACCGTACGCGACCGTTGGAAATCAGAAGCCCAGCCCGGCAACGGCAAAATTCCGCGTGCTGCTGCTGGCGACCCCAACAGCAACCGTCGCGACTCGGACCGCTACCTGGAAGATGGCTCTTACGCTCGCCTGAAAACGGCTACGCTGGGCTACAATCTGCCTTCCCAATTGGTTAACAAAGCCCATTTGCAGTCTGCTCGCATTTACGTAGCCGGCCAAAACCTGCTCACGTTCACCAACTACTCAGGTCTTGACCCGGAAGTAAGCACCTTCAACACCACGAACACGGCGTTGGGTACCGACTTCCTCACCTTCCCGCAAGCCCGCACTTACCAACTGGGCGTGAACCTGGGCTTTTAACCAATTTTCGACTTTCACCGAATGAATATTCGTCAGAAAGCCATCGGGCTGGCCCTTTTGGGCCTCCTCGTTGGTGGCACTTCCTGCAAAGATTTCCTCGACGTTACGCCTGCCAACTCGGTAGAGGACCGTCGAATGTTTGGCAACCCCGAAAACGCAGAAGCTTCGGTATACGGTTGCTACGGCGCGCTGTCGTCGGCTAACTACCTTGGGTTGCGCTACCCATTGTTTGCTGATTTAGCAGCTGATAACCTCACCCAGACCGGTACCTTCGCCTCCTTCAACGAAATTGACTTGGCAAGCATTCAGCCGAGCAATACGGAGACGACGGGCATGTGGGGCACCATTTATGCTGGTATCAACACGTGCAACAACGTGATTGAGCGCGTAGAAGCTACGCCGGGGTTGTCGGACGCGCTGAAGAAGCAATACGTAGCCGAGGCCAAGGCCCTGCGTGGTTTCCACTACTTCAACCTGGTACGTTACTGGGGTGGAGTTCCGTTGGTTCTTAAGTCAACGAAAGTTGATGAGCCAATTTCTTCGCTGAGCATCCCGCGGAGCACGGTCGAAGAAGTGTATAATCAAGTGCAAGCTGACTTTGATGCAGCTGAACTTGATTTGCCCCTGACCTCCGACCCCAGCCGGCTCAACAAGTGGTCGGTACGCGGCCTGAAAGCTCGCTTGGCTTTGTACCGCAAACAATGGGCTACCGCAGCAGACCTCTGCGACCAGATTCTGGCCAACCCGAGCTACGGCTTGGTGCCCAACTACCGCGACCTGTTTGAGGGTGGTTTCACCAAGGAAAGCCTCTGGGAAGTCGATTTCACCCAGACCAACTCCAGCCAATTCGCGTTCTTCATGTTCCCGTCGCCATTCGGGCGTGGTGAAGTAGCTGCCACGGGTGCCACAGCAAACCTGGCAACAGCCAGCACCAACGGTACTTCTTACGAGAACCGCACGACCGACAAGCGCTACGCCGCTACCCTTTCCGTTGGTTTCCAGCTGAACGGCACAACGGTAAAGGGCAACACGGTAGTGAAGTACGACGACCCCGGCAACGGCGACGACAATTACATTGTCATCCGTTTGGGCGAAATCATCCTGACGGCTGCCGAAGCCAAAGCTGAGCTGGGTGGAGCCCGTCTTAATGAAGCTCTTGCTCACATGAACGACATCCGGGTACGCGCCGGCTTGGCCCCTCGCACTTTGGCTACCACCAATGCTCAGGCAACGCTCTTGTCGCAGATCGAACGCGAACGTCGCTTGGAACTGGCCCTCGAAGGCCACCGGTGGTTCGACCTGAAGCGTCGCGACCGGGTACAAGCAGTACTGGGTACGTTGGTTCCCAATTTGGCTCAGAACCGCGACCGGGAGTTGTGGCCGATTCCAGCTCGTGAGCTAACCAACAACTCCAAGCTCGTGCAGAACAACGGGTATTAATCCAATATCCTATTTACATTAAAAGCCTCCATCGTCAGTGATGGGGGCTTTTTCTATTTCTGCTGTTAAAATTCGAAGCATTTTGTAATAAAAATATTAGCACGTGCCTTACATTTAAGCAAAACTCTCACTTCATACTCACTCACTCTCGTATGAATAAACTTTTACTGGGTCTGATTCCCCTAATGAGCCTCGCTCATCTGGCGGAAGCCCAAAATCGTCAAGTCTCTGGCCGGGTAACTGACCGTACGACAGGCGAAGGCATACCGGGGGCTACGGTTCTCGTCAAAGGAACTACCAGCGGCGTTTCTACAAACTCCGATGGTACGTTCACGCTGGGTGTTCCCACCGGCGGAGGTACGCTGCAGATCAGCTCGGTGGGCTTCATCACCGTAGAAAGGCCCATTGGCGAAGAAAGCCAAATCACCATTGGGCTGGCAGCCGACAACAAGCAGTTGAGCGAAGTCGTTGTAACGGGCTATGGCACGCAGGAACGTCGCGACGTAACCGGCTCCATTGCATCCGTGCAAGGCGAAAGTATTTCGAACCTTCCCACGCCGAGCTTCGACCAGCAGCTGGCTGGCCGTGCCGCTGGTGTACAAGCCACCACGCCTTCGGGTCTGTTGGGCCAGGCACCGCGCATCCGTATTCGCGGCACCAACTCCATTTCGTCGGGCGCCCAGCCCCTCGTGGTAGTTGATGGCGTTCCGGTGCTGACCGGTGACCAAAGCGGGGTAGTAGCCAGCAACGCGTTGGCCGACATTAACCCGTCTGATATCGAGTCGTACGAGGTGTTGAAAGACGGTTCGGCAACGGCTATCTACGGTTCGCGGGGTGCCAACGGGGTTATCCTGATTACCACCAAGCGTGGCCGTCTGGGCAAAGCTCAGATCAACTACGACAACTGGTTTGGCTGGGCCAAAACGGTGAAGCGCTACGACGTGCTGAACGCTGATCAATTCATCGAAATCAGCAACGAAAAGCGCAAAAACAACAACCAGGCCGCCATTGCATTTCCTTTTGAAGTGAATGGCAGCAAGGTTAGCACCGATTGGCAGGACGAAATCTTCCGGACGGGCTTCCAGCAAAACCACGCCCTCACGATTAGCGGCGCAACAGACAAGACCAACTACTTCTTCTCTGCCGGCTACACCGACCAAAATGCTGTGTTGATTGCCAACTCCATGAAGCGGGCGACTTTCCGCACCAAAGTGGAGCAGGAAGTAATCAAGTGGCTGCGCGTGGGGCTGAATGCTGGTTTGACGCGCACCGAAACCAATGGCCTCAACACGAGCGTCAACGGCCTGTCGGGTAACGTTACCAGCGCACTGGCTCTGTTCCCCAACGTTCCGGCTCGCAATGCAGATGGCACACCTTACATCAGCACTACTAACCCGGCAGTAGTTGGCCAAGGCAATAACACCGTTTCGATTGCCTTCAACTACCCGAACATCATTTTCCCGCTGGAGAACAACATCTACCGCGGTACCAGCTACCGTGGGTTGGGAAATGTCTTCGCTGAAGTTGAACCGCTGAAAGACCTGCGGCTGCGCACCCAATACGGTGTTGACCTGTTGCTCAACGACGACTTCCAGTTCAACGACCCGCGTCATGGCGACGGTCGGGGGCCCAACGGTATCGTGTTTCAACAGTTTGCGCCTACTTTCCGCTGGAACTGGCAGAACACGATTTCTTACAACAAGACCCTAGCTGAAGCTCACAAAATCGGAGCAGTAGCCGGCCTTGAATACCAGCGCACTAAGTTCCAGTCGTACTTCTCGCAAGGCACTGGTTTGTCAGATATTGACTTTGGTGTTAACAACCTGGTTTCGGGCACTGTAGCCTCGCCCACGGTTGGCGGTGGCGTCAACGAAAACGGTTTTCAATCCTACTTTGGTCGCCTGAACTACTCGTTCAAGGACCGCTACCTGTTCAGCCTTACTGCCCGTTACGACGGTCTGTCGTCGCTGCCGGAAGACAACCGTTACGGCTTGTTCCCCGGAGCTTCGGTTGGCTGGCGCATCTCGGAAGAGCCGTTCTTTGAAGGCCTCGGGATAGAAGCCATTTCTGACTTTAAGGTGCGTGCCAGCTACGCTATCGTAGGCAACACGGATATTGGTCTTTTCCCCTACGCCGGCACTTTCGGCCCGGCTAAGTACGGTTCGCAAAATGGCATTGGCTTCAACCGCGATGGACAGTTCGGCAACCCGGACTTGAAATGGGAGACGTCGAAGAAAAAGGACATCGGCTTTGACTTTGGGCTACTGGACAACCGGATAACCTTTGGCGCCGATTACTACATCAACGACAACGACGACCAGATTCTGCGGGTGCCGATTCCGCTGTCGTTTGGTATTCCAGGCAACGGCTACAGCGCCAACATCGGTCGTCTGGAAAGCAAGGGGTTTGAATTCAATTTCAACTCCCAAAACATTCAGGGCGAAGATTTCACGTGGAATACCAACCTGAATTTCTCGACCAACAAGAGTGTCATCAAAGAACTCTACAACAACGAGGACATTCTGTTCACCTACACCATTAACCGAGTTGGCCAGCCGATTGGCTCTTTGTTCGGCTACGACTACCAAGGGGTGAATTCGGCTAACGGCTACCCGATCTACCGTCGTGGTGATGGAACGACCCTGATCCAGGCTAACGTGGACAACAACACGTTCTACCCCTACGACCCGAACAACCCCGGCGCAACCCTGGGTCCGGCTACGGGTACTACTCCCGCAGGGCAAGTGGCCCGCACCACCGCCTTGGGAGCTACTGATAAAATCCTATTGGGCAACACGAACCCAACTTGGTTTGGCGGTGTAACCAACTCGTTTACGTTCAAAGGGTTTGACGCTTCGTTGTTCGTCCGCTTTGCCGGAGGAAACAAGATTTTCAACGAAACGGCTCGTCAGATGCTGCGGCAGGATTTCCTCAACAACAGCACCTTGATTCTGGACCGTTGGACGACGCCTGGGCAAAATGCCGATGTACCCAAGCTGCGCTACGGCAACACGGACTTCATCAACCGTTCTGGGGAGGCTCTTTCGCGCTTCGTTGAAAAAGGCGACTTCGTGCGCATCCAGAACATCACGCTCGGCTACACTTTGCCGAAGCAGGTTATTTCTGGCTTGAGCCGGGTACGCATCTACGGGCAAGTGAACAACGCCTTCACATTCACCAAATACACCGGTGTAGACCCCGAGGTTAACTCGAACGGTGAAACAAACAGCCAGTTCGGCATTGACTACAACAGCAACCCGCAGCAACGCGTGTTCACGGCTGGCGTCAACGTCGGGTTCTAACCACTTTTGCTGACTCTGCTTTATGAATAATAACATCTTGGGCCTTTTCGCTCCGCACCGTTTGCGGGTAATGGCCTTGGTCGCTTTCCTGGCACTTGGCAGCACCGGCTGCGAAGTAACCGACTTGCAGCCGCAAGACGCCATTTCTGAAACGCTGGCCTTCAACACTCCCGACCGCATTGCTCTGGCCGTAACCGGGGTATACAACGCAGCCCAGTCGGGCTACTACGATGCTTTGAATGGCACCGCACTTGGCACCCGCGGCTATCCTTTTGGCTCAGCAGCAACTGCTCTAGGCGACGTGCGAGGAGAAGACGTTGTTGACATGGCCGGCTTCTTCGGCATTGTCGGCCTGAACAACATCACTCCTTCCAGCCCGAACGTGGTGAACATGTGGAACAATTTGTATTCCACAATTAACCAAGCCAACGTAGTGATTGAGGGGGTACGTAAAGCGGCCACGGCTGGTACCATTACGGCAGCCAACGCAGCCATTTACGAGGGTGAAATGCGTTTCCTGCGCGCCCTCTCTTACCACGAATTGCTGCTCAACTTTGCTCGCCCCTACAACGACAACAATGGCAGCAATCCTGGTGTCCCGTACCGGGACTTCCCGGTAAATACCATTGAGTCGCTGGAAAAAGCCCGGGCACTAGATCGTAGCTCCGTAAGCGTAGTCTACGACAAGATGCTGGAAGACCTCGACTATGCCGAAACCAATCTGCCCGGCACTCGTGGGGGCAGCCTGAAGGTTACCCGTGCTACCAAAGGAGCGGCTATTGCTTTAAAGCAACGCCTGCGGATTCACCAAAGCAAGTGGGCAGAAGCCAAAGCGGAAGGTGACAAGCTCGTCACGGGTACGACTACGTTTACGGCACCAGCTGCCAACGGAGGTTACAGCTTGCAAGGCTCTCCCGACGCAGCCGCACCTGGCCGTACTACTGTTACCAGCGAGAACATTTTCTCGATTGAGAACAGCGCGGACGACAATGCTACTACCAACGGATCATTGGCTTCGGTGTTTGGTTCAGCCGCCGCCACTCCCGTAGGCGTTGGTGGACGCGGTCTGGAAGCCATTAGCCCTAACCTGTTCAACGCTTCATTCATCCCGTGCAACGACCGTCGTCGTACCACGCTGATGCAGCAGAACGCTGGCGCTTACTACAGCTTCAAGTACAAAGACGCCGCTACCTACTCCGACTTTGCACCGCTCATCCGCTACGCTGAGGTTATCCTCAACCAGGCTGAAGCCGAGGCCAATATCGGTGGGGCTAACTCGGTTCGCGCGTTGGCACTCCTCAATGCCGTGCGCGGACGCGCCGTTGATGCTGCTGATTTATATGTTGGCCTAACCGGTGATGCGCTTATTCAGGCTATCCTCAACGAGCGACGCATCGAACTGATTGCAGAGGGCTTCCGCTGGGATGACATTCACCGCTTGTCGGTGGGGCCATCGGTACGCTTTAGCCCACGGCCAGGTGGCGGTATTCCCCGCAAGCTGGATTCGTCGCAAGCTATTGCTGCCAACTACAACTGCACAACCCGGCCAGCAATAAACGGCTCTGTGGCGGACATTCCGTACACGGATTACCGGTTCCTGTGGCCGATTCCGGCTTCGGAAATTGCCAACAACCCAGGCCTGAAAGGCAAAAACAACCCTGGCTATTAACCTAGTGTTGCGTTGAATAAAAAGCCCCAGCCGCTGGCTGGGGCTTTTTGTTTTTATAGGTCGCCAATACGCAGTACAACGGATTCGGCCTGATGCGGCGGCCTTGTCAGCCATTGCTGAATCTTGGCGGCTACCGCCTGAGCATCGGCCAGTTGATTCTCTTGGTGCAACGCATTGAAATGTTTGGCCTGGCTGAACTGCTGCTCGTCGGCCGTGCGAATCTGGGCTTGCATGTCGGTATCAATTACACCGGGGACCAGGCTGCGGATACGCGCGCCGCGGCCGCGCAGGTCCTGCTCGTGCTGGGCTACTTGGCTGAGCATGTCCAACGCGGCCTTGGAGGCACAGTACGCGCCCCAGCCGTCGACGGGGCGCTGGGCGGCACCGCTGCTGATGTTGAGCACGGTGCGCGGCACCGCCAAGCCGCTGTACGCGCTCAGAAAGGTATTCATGAGCATGGCCGGCGCTACCACGTTCACATCGAACACGAATTCGTAATGTTCGTTGGGCTGCTCGCCGATGTAGCCGATTTCGCCCACCACGCCGGCGTTGTTGATGAGCGTGAGGGACTGCGCATCGGGGCGGGCCGGGAAGATTTTGAACAGGTTGTTTTCCACTGCCACGATGTCGGACAAATCGAGCGGCTGGTGCTGGTAGCGCGGGTGCTCGATGGTGGCGTGGCGCGACACCCCGAGGACGTGGGTATCGGGCTGAGCCAGCAACGTTGCGGCCAGGGCTTTGCCAAGGCCACGGCTGGCTCCGGTGATGATGTAGTAGTGCATGCGCAAAACAGATGGGTTCAGGGAAGGATGTACGCAGAAAACGCAAAAGGGCCGTCGGATGGACGGCCCTTTTGCGTTCGGGAAAAGTTGTGTTCGGCGCAGTTACAAAATATACTGGCTCAGGTCGCGGTTCTTCACCATGCCCTGCAGCCGCTCGTCTACCAGTGCGGCCGTAATCTGAATGCGGGCGTTGGCGCCAATCTTGTCTGGCACATCGAACAGGATATCGTTCAGCAACCGGCTCATGACTGTGTGCAGGCGCCGGGCACCAATGTTTTCGACGTCGCTGTTGACATCGAAGGCAATTTCGGCGAGGCGCTCCAGGGCCGCATCGTCGAAGAGCAGTTCCACGTCCTCGGCTTTCAGCAGGGCCTCGTACTGCTTGGTAAGGGCGTTTTTGGGATCTTTCAGAATGCGGTAGAAGTCGTCTTTCGTCAGGCTTTGCAGCTCCACGCGAATGGGGAAGCGGCCCTGCAGCTCGGGAATGAGGTCGGAGGGTTTGCTGACGTGAAAGGCCCCGGCGGCAATGAACAGGATGTGGTCGGTGTGCACGATGCCGTACTTGGTATTCACGGCCGAGCCTTCGACCACCGGCAGCAGGTCGCGCTGCACGCCTTCGCGGCTCACGTCGGGGCCACCTTTCTGGGTGCTGCTGCTGGCCACTTTGTCGATTTCGTCGATGAAGATGATGCCCGCGTTTTCGGCTAGCCGAATGGCCTCGTCCTTCACCTCGTCCATGTCGATGAGCTTGGCGGCTTCCTCGTCGAGCAGAATGCGGCGGGCTTCGGCAATGGTGACTTTGCGCTTGCGGGTTTTCTTGGGCATCATCGAGCCCAGCATGTCCTGCAGCCCGGCCAGCGAAGCTTCGTCGATGCCGGCCTGCCCACCCATGATGCCGAGGCCGGGGTTGGTGGCCTGCTGCACCTTGATGTCGATGTGGCGGTTTTCCAGCTCGCCGTTGCGCAGCTTTTCGCGGAACCGCTCCCGCGTCCGCTCGTTCAACTCGGCGTCGGAGTGCGGCACGTCGTCGGAAGCGCCGCCAAAGCCTACCGACGACGGCTTGACAACGGAGCTTCCCATGCCCTGAATGGGCGGAATGAGGGCGTCGAGAATGGCGTCTTCCACCAGCTGGGCGGCCTGGGTTTTCACGGCCTCTTTGCGACGCTGCTTCACCAAGTTCACGGCCTGCTCGGCCAAGTCGCGCACCATGCTTTCCACGTCGCGACCCACGTAGCCCACTTCGGTGAACTTGCTGGCCTCAACTTTGGTGAAGGGCGCGTCGGCAATGGCGGCGAGGCGGCGGGCAATTTCGGTTTTGCCCACGCCGGTGGCCCCAATCATGAGAATGTTGTTGGGCACGATTTCGCGCTGCATGTCGGCGGGAGCATGCATGCGGCGCCAGCGGTTGCGCAGGGCAATGGCCACGTTGCGCTTGGCGTCGTGTTGGCCGATGATGTATTTGTCCAGCTCGGCCACAATCTGGGCCGGCGTGGGAAAAGTGGCAGAATCCAGCATAAAGAAGGGCGGCCGGGAGTGTGGCCGGTTAGTAGATACCAAGCCGCGGGCTTAGCGTTGCCCGGGTAGCAAAAATGATGGCGGATGCGGGTGCGTGCCGTTCTGGCAGGACGCTTTGCCGAACGGATAAACGAGAAGCGCCACAGCGGTGGCTGTGGCGCGTTCCGATTGTTGTCAACCACTCCCCTATTTCTCCTTCTTGGTAAAGAGTTCGTCGATGTTGCGCGCGAGGGTAAGGTAGTTGGTGGCACCCGACACGTGGTAGTAGGCGCGGGTGTACTCAAACTGGTACTTGCTCACTTTCAGCAGCACGCCGAAAGCCAGGCCGGCGCCGCCGGAGGTGTTGTCGAGGCGCAGTTCGCGGCGGCGCAGGTGGTTGTAGCTCACGCGCACGTTCAGGCCTTTGCCCAGCAACAGTTCACCGCCCACCGTGAAGTGCCGGGCAATCTTGTCGCCGGTGCTCTTCTTCGCCGTTTTCTGCTGTCCGTCGAGGGTGTTGCGGTTCACCTGGGCCGTGTCGAGGTACACGATGTCGAAGTCGGTAAGGTGGTGCGCCGTGATGGTGAAGCGCAGCGGCATGTGCTCGGGCTTCACGGTGAGGCCCAGCTGCACATCCAACGGCAGCGGCTCCCGCTCGGCGCCGTCGAAGGGCTTTACCTGGTAGCCGAGGTTTTTGACGGCCAACCCCACCGAGAAATCCTGCGTGGGGTGCTTAAACAGGCCGCCGACATCGGCCAGCACCGCCGTGGAATGATTGCCGGCAATGCCGGCCACGGCAAAGCGCGCGGCCCAGCCCAGCGTGATGGGCCCGCGCGTGTGGGCGTTGGCCACGGTGAGGTGGTAATCGTTGACCGAAAACGTACCCAGGGCGTTGCCCGCCGGGTCGTACTGGTCGAAGTCACCGTAGTTGAGGTACGACAGGCCGAAGCCCCAGCGGCCCAGCTTCTCGGTATTGCGGGAATACACGGCGGTGCTCTGGCGGATATCGGCCAGATAGTCGCCGTAGCTCAGCGCCAAGCGCCCATCCGAATCGGCATTGAGCAGCGCCGGGTTGCCGTAGAGCATGCCGGGGTCGTTGCTCGGGCCCGAAACTACCGCGCCGCCCAACGCCGCCAGCCGTGCCGTGGGCGGCAGCGCCAGCGACGTAAACACGGTTTGGCCGCCAATCTGGGCCTGGGCCGACAGCGTAGCCGCTAAAGCGGGCACCACAAGCGCAAGAACGCGGCGTAGGGGTCGAATCATGGGTAACAAAAGTGCAAATGAGGGAGGCCGATGACGCTGCAGCAACAGGCGCTATTGCGCACGGAGCTTGCCCAATCCCGAAGATACAACAGCGCCCCGGTCAAACGAACCGGGGCGCTGTTTCTTGTTTGGCCTACCGTTTTGTTTCTACTGCACCTCTACTTCGTGGGCCGAAACGGGCACCGTACGGTCGTCGCGCACGGTGAGCTTGAGTGGCTTGTTCACCAGTTCATCGAGCAGGGCCACACGCAGCACGTCGTCCACGCGGTCGACGTAGTGAATCTTGAGGCCCTTCACGTACTCGGCGGGGATTTCGTGGAGGTCCTTGCGGTTTTTCTCGCACAGGATAATGTCGCGGATGCCGGCGCGCTTGGCGGCCAGAATCTTCTCCTTGATGCCGCCCACCGGCAACACCTTACCGCGTAGCGTGATTTCGCCGGTCATGGCCAAATGGCTGCGGATTTTGCGCTGCGTAAACACCGAGGCAATGCTGGTGAAGATGGCAATGCCCGCGCTGGGCCCGTCTTTGGGCACGGCACCTTCGGGAAAGTGAATGTGCAGGTCGTACTGGTCGAAGAGGCGGTAGTCAATGTTCAACTCCTCGGCGCGGCTGCGCAGGTAGCTCAGCGCCGTCACCGCCGATTCCTTCATCACGTCGCCCAGTTGGCCCGACAGTGTGAGCTTGCCCCGGCCCCGGCTCAGCAGGCTTTCCACGAACAGAATGTCGCCGCCCACGCTCGTCCAGGCCAGGCCCGTCACCACGCCGGCGGTTTCGTTGTCTTGGTACAGGTCGCGGTCGAAAATCTGCACGCCCAGAATGCGCGTCACGTCCGAGGGCTCCAGCTTGGCCGGAAACGGCTCTTCCATGGCCTTGTGCTTGGCAATGTTGCGCACCACGGCGCCCAGCTTGCGCTCCAGGCTCCGCACGCCCGATTCGCGGGTGTAGTCGTCGATAACGCGCGTGAGGGCGCTGGTGCTGATGGCAACATCCTTTTGCGTCAGCCCGTGCTCGGCGAGGAGCTTGGGCCACAGGTGCTTTTTGGCAATCTGGGTTTTCTCCTCCAGCGTGTAGCCCGACACGTCGATGATTTCCATCCGGTCGCGCAGGGCCGGGTGAATGGTATCGAGCGAGTTGGCCGTGGCAATGAAGAGCACCTTCGAAAGGTCGTACTCCACTTCCAGGTAGTTGTCGGTGAAGGTCGAGTTCTGCTCCGGGTCGAGCACTTCGAGCAGGGCGGCCTGCGGGTCGCCGCGGAAATCGGCCCCTACTTTGTCGATTTCGTCGAGGATGATGACCGGGTTGGAAGCGCCGGCTTTCTTGATCTGCGAAATGATGCGGCCGGGCATGGCCCCCACGTAGGTTTTGCGGTGCCCGCGAATTTCGGCTTCGTCGCGCACGCCGCCGAGGCTCATGCGCACGTACTTGCGGCCCAACGACTGCGCCACCGAGCGGCCCAGCGACGTTTTGCCCACGCCGGGCGGGCCGTAGAGGCACAGAATCGGGGCTTTCAGGTCGTTCTTGAGCTTGAGCACGGCCAAGTACTCCAGAATGCGCTCCTTCACCTTTTCCATGCCGTACTGGTCGGCATCGAGGATTTTGCGGGTGCGCTTCAGGTTGAAGTTGTCCTTGGTATACTCGCCCCAGGGCAAATCGAGCAGAAACTCCACGTAGTTCAGGCTCACCGGGTATTCGGCGGCCATCGGGTTCAGGCGGGCCAGCTTGTCGAGCTCCTTGGTGAAGTGCTTGGCCACGGCCTCCGGCCATTTTTTGGCCTTGGCCCGCTGCCGAAACTTGTCGACGTCCTGGTCGGGGCCGTCGTGGCCCAGTTCGTCCTGCAGCACCTTCAGTTGCTGGCGCAGAAAATAGTCGCGCTGCTGCTGGTCGATGTCGGTGTGAACCTTGCTCTGGATTTCGTGCTTGATTTCGAGCAACTGGATTTCCTTCAGCAGCATTTCCAGCAGCTGGGTGCCGCGCTGCACGCCGTCGTTGATTTCGAGCAGGCGTTGCTTCTGCCCCACCTCCACGTTCAGGTTCGACGACAGGAAGTGGATCAGGAACGCGGGCGACTCGATGTTGTCCAGCGCCACCTGGGCTTCCTGCGGAATTTCCGGGTTCAGCTTCAGCATCTTGCTGGCCGCGTCTTTCAGCGACGCCATCAAGGCCTTGATTTCCTTGCTCACCCGCGCCGGCAACGACTCCGGCAGGTACGTGACCCGTGCCGAGAGGTAAGGCACCTCCGACGTGACTTCATCGAGCTGAAACCGCTGCTGCCCCTGAATGATGATGGTGGTGTTGCCGTCGGGCAGTTCCAGCAGCTTCAGAATGCGGGCCAGCGTGCCCACTTGGTAGAGGTCGGTTACGCCGGGGTCTTCGGCCCCGCTCGTTTTCTGGGCAATCACGCCCACCAGCTTGTTGCCGCGGTAGGCGCGGCGCACCAGCCGGATGCTTTTTTTGCGCGTCACCGTTACGGGCAACACCACGCCGGGGAAGAGCACCGTGTTGCGCACGGGCAGAATGGGCAGGACCTCGGGCGCTTCGCTCAGCTCGGGCTGGTTTTGCTCGGGGTCGGTGGCCACCAGCGAAACCATTTCGTCGGGGCCATCGGTCATCAGCAAAATCGAGTCGGGGAAACGCGGATCGGATTTTTTTGTCATAAATAGCAGTCAGTCGCGGCGGCGTGCCAGAGTGGCAGCCCTGGGCGGGGGCGCGGCGACTAATTTTCGAAGATACAGCTTTGTCAAGAGCTGTGCCACGGGCCTGGCCGGTACAATTTTCGGCCGCTGCGGTACACCCAGGGCAAGTCACTCGGCCAGAGCGGCAGGCGGATAGCCGCGCATGCCCGAAAAGCTATATTTTTGATGCCCCATTCCGCCCGATTCGGTTCCCCGCGCTACCGCTTTATATGTTTCGCCTGATTCGTCCGCTCTTCCTGCTTCTGCTGCTTACCACGCTTCTAGCGGACCGGCTGCTGGCCCAGCAGCCCGCCCCCATGCGGCAACGGGCGCTGACGGGCAAAATCACGCGGCAATTGCGCGTGCGCCCCGATGCCACGCCCGATTTCCTGAACGTCAACCGCATTGCCTACTTCGAAGACAAGAAAGCCCTGCGCGATATTGCCAAGGCCGAGAAGCGCAAGAACTGGAACGCCGCGCGCGGCCTGCTGGAGAAGTACGTAGCGCAGTTTGGCATCGAGAATTTCTACAAAAACAACCAGATGCTCTGGCGCATGGGGCAGCTCTACGAGCGCGCCGGCAACGAGGAAAAAGCCAAAGCCTACTACCGCCTCGCCCTCAAGCACCACCGGCAGGACGTCACCAAAATTCAGCTGTACTACGACTCGCTGGAGCAGAAGGACGCCGACCTCTACGTGCCGCTGAAAACGTACTACGACATTGTGGAGTACCGGAAAAACATTGCCACGTTCCGGCCGCCCAAAAACGTGTACACCAACATGGGCTCGGGCATCAACTCGCAGGTGGAGGACTACGGCCCGAGCTACAACGACGACTCGCAGCAGCTGATTTTCTCCTCGAAGCGCAAGCGGCGCGGCATCCACGGCGTTGTCGACGAAGACCTGTACGTAGCCAAGCGCGAAGGTGAGCAGTGGCTCGACGCCGAGCCGCTTCCCAAGCCCATCAACTCGCCCTACAACGAGGGCTCGGCCTGCCTGAGCAAGGACGGCACCACCATGTACTTCTCGCGCTGCGAATGCCCGACCTGCCACGGCAACTGCGACTTGTTTGTGAGCAAGTTTAAGAACGGGCAGTGGACGGTGCCGCAGAGCCTGGGCATGGCCGTCAACTCCACGGCCTGGGACTCGCAGCCGACCCTCTCGCGCACCGAAGACACGCTGTACTTTGCCTCCGACCGCATCGGCGGGTTCGGGCTGTCGGATATCTGGTTTACCCACAAGCTCAAGAACGGGCAATGGGCCAAGGCCCAGAACATGGGCCCCATCATCAACACCCGCGAGAGTGAGGTAAGCCCCTTCTACCACCCGCTCTACAACGTGCTCTACTTCTCGTCGCGCGGGCAGCTGCTCAATTTCGGTGACTTCGACATCTACAAGGCCTACCGCGTGACGGGCCGCTGGCAGGAGCCCATCAACATCGGGCCGCTGGTGAACGGGAAAGGCTCCGAGTACTACTTTACCATCGACGCGGCATCGAAAAACCTGTACTATGCCCGCTCGGAGGAAAAGCAACTCAAGAACCTCGACCTGTATTCCTTTCCCCTGCCGATGGAAGCGCAGCCGCTGGCTACCACGCACGTCGAAGGCTCGCTCATCGACTCCATCACGCAAAAGCCCCTGGGCGGCATCGTAAGCATTGTCGACGTCGACAACGGCATTGAGGTGGCATCCAAGTACGTGCGCCCCGACGGCTCCTTCGATTTCGACCTCATCGACGGCTCGAAGTACGTGATGCTCATTCAGAGCCCCGATTACTTCACTGTGGAGAAGAAATTCGATTTGCAGGCCGATACGGTGATGAAGCTCATGACCACGAGCATCGACTACAACATTCCGCTCATCTTCCGCAATATCGAGTTCGACGAGGGCAAGGCCACGATTCGGACGAGCATGCACACCACGCTGGACCGCATTGTGGTATTCATGGTCGACCACCCCGAAACCAAGCTGCGCATTGCCGGCCATACCGACGCTATGGGCGACTCCGACGTGAACGAGAAACTCTCGCAGGACCGCGCCGATGCCATTCGCAAGTACATCGAAACGAAAGGCAAGCTGCAGCCCAACCGCATTGAAAGCTTCGGCTACGGTAGCTCGCAGCCGCTCAAGGACGAGGCCACCGAGGAAGACCGCCGCACCAACCGGCGGGTGGAATTCCGACTCGTGAAGCCGCAATCGGACCAGAAGCCCGCGCCAGCCGGGAAAGACGCCAAGGACAAAGACGGCACCGGCAGCTGGAACTAGAAACACCGCGGGCCCCGACTTTCGAAAGTCGGGGCCCGCGGTGTTTTACAGTCGTTTTTAGCGCCCGCGTGGCGTTACCAGCTCAGCAGCTGGGCCTCGTTGCCGTTGCGGAACAGGGCGCTTTTCTTGCCGCTGCTGGCCTCCACGTTCACGATGTTCATCTGGTCGGGGAACTGCTCCAGCAACAGGCGCTGCTGCAGCCGCACGCCCTGCAGCGGCCGGGGCAAGGCCACCGAGAAATACAGCCAGTGCGCGTCGTTTTCGCGTTCCATACCGATGTACTTCAGCGGAAATTCCTCGCTTGGCTTGCCAGTGAATACGATGGTTTTGCGCAGGTAGGCGGCCACCAACGGCTGCACCACAAACGGCGGCGTTTGGTCGAGGCTGATGGGCCGGGGCTGCCCTACGGATAGGCCCTTTTCCAGGTCGTCGGTAAAGACTTTCAGGGCTACTTCCAGCTGTTTCTTCTGGGCATTCACCTTCACGTCCATGATGCTGGCGTGGTAGGCGTGGGCAAAGGCGGCAAGGCTTAGCAGCAGCGCAGAAGCCAGTACAAACAGGCGGCGGGGCATGGGCAACATCGGGGGTGGGAGAAGGAGAAAGACCTTACCGCGACCAAACGACGGCCGCGGGGCAAGTCGTTCAAACGGGGTAAGGTCTTGGGCTACGCCAGGCGGCGAAACAATTGGGCGGGATTAAAAGAACGACTTGAAGATGTCGTTGAAGAACACGAACACCATGAGGCCCAGCAGCAGCACCATGCCCACTTTCTGGGCGTTTTCGAGGAAGTTATCCGAAGGCTTGCGGCCCGAGAGCATCTCGTAGGTGAGGAACACCACGTGGCCGCCGTCGAGGGCCGGGATGGGGAGCAGGTTCATGAAGGCCAGCACCATCGAGAGCATGCCGGTGAGCGTCCAGAACTTCACCCAATCGAAGGTGCCGCCGTAGGTTTGGGCAATGGCAATGGGGCCGCCCAACGACTTGCGGGCCGAAGCCTCGCCGCTGAAAATCTTGCCGAAGGCCTTCAGCTGCGCGCCGATGATGCCAAACGCCTGCTTGGTGCCGGCCGGCACCGATTCGGCCAGTCCGTACTCGCGGGTGGCGTACTTCAGCAACGACTTAGGCCGGAAACCCACCTTGCCTTCCTCGTCCACGTTCACCGTGAGGGGCACTTGCTGCGTGCCGCGCTGCACCAGCAGCGGCGTGGGCTTGTTGGCGTTGGCTTTGAGGGCGGTCTGCAGCTCGGGGAAAAACTGAATGGTCTTGTTGCCCACCTTCAAAATTCGGTCGTTCACTTGCAGGCCGGCTTTGGCAGCCGGGCCGGCGGGCACCACTTCGCCCACCACAAAGGGGTCGTTGGGCACCACAAAGAACGATTGGTCGGCATCGGCCATCTTGTCCATGAAGTCCTTGGGCACCGAAATGTCCACCAGCTGGCCGTTGCGGTCGACGGTGTAGTAGCTGCCGTTGCCCAGCACCACATCGGGCGAGTACACGTCGTTGAACTGCTCGAAGGGCCGCCCGTTGATCTTCACAATCTTGTCGCCGGGGCGGAAGCCGATCTGCTCGCCCAGCTTGTTGGGCACCACGCCAAAGCGCTGCGCCTCGGCGGCGGGCAGGTAACTCTCGCCGTAGCTGTAGGTGAGCAGCGTGAAGATGAGGATGCCGGTGAGGACGTTGACAATGATGCCGCCCAGCATTACAATCAGGCGCTGCCAGGCCGGCTTGGCCCGGAACTCGTAGGGCTTGGGCTCTTCCTTGAGCGCGTCGGTATCCAACGACTCGTCGACCATGCCGGTAATCTTGACGAAGCCGCCCAGGGGAACGGCACCAATCATGTACTCCGTTTCGCCGAATTTCTTACCGAAGATTTTGGGTGGAAAGCCGATGGAGAATTTCTCCACCCGCATGCCAAACCACTTGGCCGACAGCATGTGTCCCGCCTCGTGCACGCCCACCAAAATGGTGAGCCCCAGCAGGAGTTGCGCGGCCATTACCAGAATATCCATCTATTGTGTGTTGGGGGTTGTTTTCGTTAAGAGTTGAACGTCATTCCGAGCGAAGCCGAGGAATCTCGCGTGTTTACTGGATAGTAAAATTACGCTCTGGCACCAGCACGCAAGATGCTTCGCCTTTGGCTCTGCATGACGTTCTTATTGGTATCGTTTAGGACGACACCGTTTATTGGTAAACCGTTGCCAGCCCACTAAGATTTCACCAGCTCGGCAGCAACCCGGCGCGTTTCCTCGTCGGTGGCCACGTAGTCGTCCAGCGACGGGTCGGCAAGGTACGAAACCTTGGAGAGGCAGCTTTCCACCACGTCGGGCAATTCGAGGAACTTGATCTGGTCGCGCAGGAAGGCAGCCACGGCAATTTCGTTGGCCGCGTTGAGCACGCAGGGCGCGTTGCCGCCGCGCCGCATGGCCTCGAAGGCCAGCGGCAGGTTGCGGAACGTGTCGCCGTCGGGCCGCTCGAAGGTGAGCGTGGGGTAGTCGAGAAACGAGAAGCGCGGAAACGTGTTGGGCAGGCGCTCGGGGAAGCCCAGCGCGTATTGAATGGGCAGCTTCATGTCGGGCAGCCCCAGCTGGGCTTTCAATGACCCGTCGCGGAACTGCACCAGCGAGTGAATAATGCTTTGCGGGTGCACCACCACATCGATCTGCTCATCGGTCAGGCCAAACAGCCACTTGGCCTCAATCACCTCCAGGCCCTTGTTCATGAGCGAGGCCGAGTCGATGGTGATTTTGGCGCCCATGTCCCAGTTCGGGTGCTTGAGGGCCTGCGCCTTGGTTACCTGCGCTAGGTCCTGCGCCGAGCGGCCCCGAAACGGTCCGCCCGAGGCCGTCAGAATGATTTTCTCCACTGCTTCGGGCTTCTCTCCTACCAAGCATTGGAAGATGGCCGAGTGCTCGGAATCGACGGGGTAAATGGCCGCGCCGTGCTGCCGGGCCAGGGCCGTGACGAGCTGCCCGGCTACTACCAGGGTTTCCTTGTTGGCCAGGGCAATGGTTTTGCCGGCTTTCAGCGCGGCCAGCGTGGGCAGCAGCCCGGCGTAGCCCACCAGGGCAGTCAGCACCACGTCTACCTCGGGGCGGGCGGCTACTTCGGCTAGGGCGGCAGCCCCGGCCAGCACCTCGGTTTCGGGCTGATTGGCCAGGGCGGCTTTCACCGCCAGATAGTTGCTTTCGTCGCCGATGACGACCACGGCGGGGCGAAACTCGCGGGCCTGCATCACCAGCAAATCGGCGCTGCGCTGGGCCGTGAGCACCGCCACGCGGAAGCGGCCGGGGTGGGCCCGCACCACGTCGAGCGTTTGGGTGCCAATGGAGCCGGTGGAGCCCAGCAGGGCCAGCACGCGTTGGGGTTGGGGAAACGACATGGATTCGGGACGCTGGCCGCTTGGGTGCGGCTGCGCCAGTGGCAAAGGTACAGCTTCGGGCGACCGGCTCCGCAAGTTGCACCGGCACCGCACCGTCGCTTGCTTCTGACATCGGTTTCGCCTTGCTTACGGGCCTCTGCCAACGGTGCAGGGGTGCCGGGTGTCTACTGCACCTGTTCTACCCGTATCGGCTTGCCGTTGAACACGGCCTGCTCGCCGGCTCGCTTGCCGCTGAGCGCCGCCGCTACCGGTGCGGCGGCCGATACGGCGAAGTAATCCTGGCCCTCAACGGTGAGCTTGCCGGCGCTGATACCGAGGTAGAAGCGGCCCAGATTGGTGGTGACCAGCGCGCCGGGGTGCACTGCGTCGCAGGGCTTGGCGGGGTCGATGCGGGCCAGCTCGGCGAGCAGCTTGCGGGCTTCGGCCAGCTGCACCAGGTTCCGGTCGCGTTCGTTCTGGGCCATGGCGCGGCCGGTTTCGTACTTGTCGCCCGCGCTGCTCTTGGTTTCGGAGTTGGCCGACTCCTGGGCCGCGTTGATGGCGGCCTGGCAGGTGGCCATGCGGGCTTCTGCGTATTGCTGGCAGAGGGCGTAGAGGCGGGGTTTGATCATTTGCAGAATATGAAATAAGCCAACCGCTGTTGATCGGGCCGATCAATTCTACCACTCTATTCTGAGAAGTCCCTTCTGCACCGAGGCACACAACTGTTTTCACTGACTCTTTGTGCAAATAATGGTCTGGCAATGTGGCAAGTCAAAATCCTCCGTCGATGTCCTAATGCGCTTGTGGTACTGGAGGAAGGGATATAATAGTCGAATTTGCAATTGCATTAGTGACTGAAGAAGATGCCTGTTCCGGTAAAGGCGACCAACAAGCTTAAACATAAACCCACCAACAACGCTCGTTTAGCCTTCCTGAATACTTCAGCATTCCCGCTCAGCTTAAGCATTATGACGTGGAGCAACCACAACGCAACAGCACCTAAACTTCCAAATACCAATGCTCCAGTAAATCGAAGTAAAAAGCTGGTAACCAAAGATTCTTTCAACCTCTCGTACGTCTCTTCGGAACCTATGAAGAACATAGAGAATGCAAAGGTCAGCGCTCCAATGAGTAGCCAGCACACGAGGTTTATTGCTTTTAACATCGTGCTGTATTCCGCTGTCAAGCTCTTAGTAACCCATCCGCCAGCACTCGGTCATTGCTCAGGCGCGGCACCTTGTTCTGCCCGCCCAGCTTCCCCTGGCTCTTCATGTAGCGCTGAAACGCCCCGGCCGGCAGCGGCGTGAGTTGCAGCGGCGCGAGGATGTTGCCCCTGAGCAGGTCGTCGTAGTACACGTTGCGGCGGCGCAGGCCGGCATCGAGGGCAGCGGCGAAGGCAGCGGCATTGTGGGGCGGGCGGGCAAATTCCACGAGCCACTCGTGGCGAGAGGGCTCGGTGGCGGTGTCGCTCACGCGCGGGGCCACGGTGAATTCCACCACCTCGGCCTCGGGAAACTGCTGCAAGGCCTCGCGCAGTGTCTGCTCCACTTCCTCTCCGATGACGTGCTCCCCAAAGGCCGACAGGAAGTGCTTGATGCGGCCCGTGACGAGGACGCGGTGCGGGCGCAAACTCACGAAGCGCACGGTGTCGCCCACGGAGTAACCCCACAGCCCGGCGTTGGACGACACCACCAAGGCGTAGTTGCGGTCCAGCTCCACCTCGGCCAGGGTGAGGCGCGGTGGGTTGGGCTCGAAAAAGCGTTCGGCGGGAATGAACTCGTAGTAGATGCCCGCGTCGGCGAGCAGCAGCAGGCCGGGGTTGCCGGGCTCGTCCTGGAAGGCAAAGAAGCCCTCGGAGGCCGGAAACAGTTCCAGTGTATCCACCGGCCGGCCAATGCTGTCGAGCAGCTTGCGGCGGTAGGGCTCGAAGTTGACGCCGCCGTACACGAACAGCTGAAACTGCGGAAACACCTCCCCTACCGGCCGACCGGTGCGCTCGGTCAGGCGGTCGAAATACATCTGCACCCAGGGCGGAATGCCCGAAATGAGCGTCATCGGCTGGCCCAGCGTTTCGTCCACGATGTGGTCGAGCTTCTGCTCCCAGTCGTCGATGACGTTGGTTTGGTAGCTGGGCAGTTGGTTGCGGCGCAGGTAGCCGGGCACGTGGTGGTTGGCAATGCCCGAGAGGCGGCCGGTGTGAATGCCTGCCACCTGCTCCAGCTCGGGCGAGCCGGACAGGAAAATCAGCTTGCCGTCGAGAAACTGCGGCTTGCCGGTGCGGTGCACGTAGTGGAGCAGCGCATCCTTGGCCCCGTTGATGTGGTTGCCGATGCTGTCCTTGGTAATCGGAATGTACTTGGCGCCGGAGGTGGTACCGGAGGTTTTGGCCAGGTACAGCGGCTGACCGGGCCACAGCACGTCCCGCTCGCCCTGCTTGATGCGCTCGATGTAGGGGCTCAGGGCTTCGTAGTCGCGCACGGGCACGCGCTGCTGGAAGTCCGGCGCGGTGCGGGCGGCGGCCAGGTCATGGTCGCGGCCGAAGGCGGTGGCGGGGCCGAGACGCAGCAGCTCCTGCAACACCCGCTGCTGGGCGGCTTCGGGGTGTAGCGCCCACTTTTGGTACTGGTGGGCGACGTAGGCAGCAAGGGGGCGGCTTAGGAAGGACTTCAGGCCCATTCGGAGAGATGCGGGAAAGGCGGGAAGGTAAATGTAGCGGCTAAGGGCTTACCCGTTGCCAGCCGTTTGGGTTGAAGCGCGCGGTGTCAACGGGCTGAACAAGCTGCCACAGGCCCAACACAGGAGTAAGCTTTACGACTCTGTAAGTAGTGCTGGTGGTTACGAACAGGTTATAAGTCTGCTCTGTAATTCGGATGCTCGGATTTTCTTCAGACCTATACAAAACTCGCTTGGTTTGCCATGGTACAGCATCTTCGAAAAAGAAGCTAAGCGGCAGCACAATCAACAGCACCAACAGCCAAGCCAATGTGAGCAGTAGGAGAATACCCCTAGCTGGTGATTCGTGCTTGTTCTCTTCTCTAAGTGCAACGTGTAGCCATACAGCAAACGGGCCCACAACGCCAAATAGAATATTTCGCACTAAGTCGAATCCCCTGACTAGATAGGTGCAAGTCGTTTCGAAGGGCAGAAAACGGAATAGCACATCGGCAACCGCTAACGTTACGCCAGTCCACCCCAAAATGACAACCCAGCGTCGCCAACCCGTCCATCTATTCGCATAAGCTCTAAAAGGCATGATCTGACATCAGGTTATATATCCTGAAGAGACGCTAAGTTTAAGCAACCTCCGCCATACGCATGCGGTATTGCAAGCACATTCTTCTCTCCCAAACCCAACACCCTACCCATCATGATCAACCAACGTGGCAATGCCGTGTGGAACGGCGACAGCAAAGGCAGCGGCGAAATCACCACCCAGAGCGGCTTGGTAAAAGTCCCCTACTCCGTCGGGGCACGCTTCAACGGCGAAAAGGGCAGCAACCCCGAGGAGCTGGTAGCGGCGGCCCACGCCGCCTGCTACACCATGTTCCTGGACGTTATCCTGACCAAAGACGGCAAGCAGGTCAAGCAGCTTCGCTCCGAGTCGAAGGTGACGCTGGACACCTCGGGCGACGTGCCGCGCGTCACCAAGATTGCGCTGACTACCGAAGGCGAAGTAGAAGGCATCACGCAGGAAGAGTTTCAGCGCTACGCCGAAACGGCCAAGGAAAACTGCCCGATTTCGGCCCTGCTCAAAGGCGGCGCGGAATTGACGCTGGCTTCCGCCACGCTGAAATCGTAGACCAAAGCATATTCCGAAACGTCGTGCTGAGCGCAGTCGAAGCATCTCTACCGAACAGCAAAGCGGTAGAGATGCTTCGACTGCGCTCAGCACGACGTTCTTTTCATCTAGCACCCGCCTACAGCGGTTTTGCGTAGTTTTGCCGCCTCCCCTACCTGCTTTCTATGCCTTCATCCTATACCCGCATTGGGTTGCAGCCCGCCAACACCTCGCGCGTGCCGTTCTTTGGTCAGCTGGTTTTTGCCCTCGTGGCCATAGCCTACCCGCTGCTCTCCATCATGGGCGACCCAAACCGCACGCCCGGCGTGCTGCGCTACCTCGACTGGATGTTCCTGGTGCTGGCCGTGGTGTTTCTGCTCTACATTCTGGTGCAGAACCTGCCGCTGTTTGGCACCCAAACCTACCTCGAAATCACGCCGGCCTACCTCGTACACAAGCCCGGCCTGTTCATTGGCAAGCAGCCCTTTGCCGCCCGCGACCTGCGCGGCCTCGACCTGGAGCCGCGCCAGCTGCTGCTGCGCATGCAGGACGGCACCAGCTACTCCTTGAACCTGCGCCAGGTGCGCGGCAAGCGCCGCCGCCAGCAGCTGCGCGGCATGCTCCAAGAATTCGCCCAGCACAACAAGCTGGATTTCCGCGAGCAAACCGCCACCGAGCTTTAATTTAGAACTCAGACATAGGAACTGAGAGCTTAGAGACCGTTCCGGATGGAATCCATTCGGAACGGTCTCTAAGCTCTCAGTTCTACTTTCTACGCTCTACTTATTGCCCGTAAACTTCTTGCGCAGCTCCTGAATGGTGGCGCGGAAGGTCTTATCAGAGTCGATAAGGTCCGACACGGTTTGCACCGAGTGGATAACGGTGCTGTGGTCGCGCCCGCCGAAGTGGTAGCCGATGCTCTTGAGCGAGTGGTTGGTGTGCTCCTTGGCGAAGTACATAGCCACCTGCCGGGCCGTTACCACTTCTTTTTTGCGCGTTTTGGCCTTCAGCAAGTCCACCGGAATGCTGAAGTGCTCGGCCACGGTTTTCTGGATGAAGTCGAGGTTTACCTCGGCCTCCACGTCCTCGATGATGTGGCGCAGGGCCTGCTTGGCCATTTCCAGGTCTACCTCGCGGCGCGTGAGGCTCGACTGCGCGATGAGCGAGATGAGCACGCCTTCCAACTCGCGCACGTTGGTTTCAACGGAATAGGCAAGGTACTCCACCACCTGCGGCGGAATGTCGATGCCGTCGGCCATCATCTTGTTCTGGATGATGGCTACGCGCGTTTCGAAGTCGGGGCTCTGCAAGTCGGCCGTGAGGCCCCACTTGAAGCGGCTCAGCAGGCGTTCCTCGAAGCCTTTCAGCTCGCGCGGCGGCACGTCGGAAGTCATAATCACCTGCTTGCCGGCCTGGTGCAGGTGGTTGAAGACGTGGAAGAACATTTCCTGCGTGCGGTCTTTGCCCGCCAGGAACTGCACGTCGTCCAGAATCAGGATGTCAACCAGCAGGTAGAAGTTGCCGAAGTCCTGCACCGAGTTGTTGCGCAGGCTCTCGATGAACTGGTTGGTGAACTTCTCGGCCGATACGTAGAGCACAAACTTGCCCGGCGCGTGCTCCTTGATGTGGTTGCCGATGGCCTGCACCAGATGGGTTTTGCCCAGGCCCACGCCGCCGTAAATCATTAGCGGGTTGAACGAGGTGGTGCCCGGCTTGTTGGCCACGGCAAAACCCGCCGAGCGGGCCAGGCGGTTGCACGAGCCCTCGATGTAGTTGTTGAACGAGTAGTTCTGGTTCAGCTGCGAGTCGAGGTAGCTGCGGTCGGCCACCGAGCGCGCCTCGAAGGGGTTGCGCAGCGGTGGCGGCGGCGCCAGTGCGGCCGCGGCGGCCTGCACGTTGGCAGCTTGCCGGGCGGCGTTGTTGGTCACGCTGCCGTTGCCGGCAAACGCCGACACGGCCGGGTTCTGGTTCGAGCCCATGGGCCGCACCTGCGCCGCTGTGGGCGTGTTGGCCGGGGGCCGTTGGCTGGCGGCGCGGGCCGCCGGCAGGTTCACCGTGCGCGGCCGCGACTGTTCGTTGCCCTGGTCGACCACGATGGAGTACTCCAGCTGGCCGTCGGGGCCCAGTTCCTGCACAATGGCCTTCTTCAGCACATCGACATAGTGCTCTTCGAGCCACTCGTAGAAGAACTGGCTGGGCACCTGAATGATGAGCAGCGCCCCTTGCAGGGCCACCGGCACGATGGGCTCAAACCACGTACGGAAGCTCTGTTCCCCGACGTTGGCGCGGATCACATGCAGACAGTTGGCCCATACGGTACGGCAATCCTTCTGCATTAGTGGAGCGGCGCAAGCGGTGTGCGGTGAGGTATAACGGAGCAGGTACCAAAACGCGGGCGCGAAGCCACGGTTCGGCTAAAGGGAGACAAAAATGTGGAAAAGTCGGCAGAGCGCCAAACCCTTTTCTGCTACCCCAAAGCTGACGCATTGATACTCAACGCCCCAGCCGCAGCCACGCCCATTTTGCGCGTAGCCCGGTCGAAAGAATAGTCGATGCGCCCGAGTTTGATGCCCGACCAGCCCACTTGGTTGACCAAGGTACGATGCCCTTGCGCACCTTCCACCACGGTGGGCGTGTCGAGGAAGGTGTGGGTGTGGCCACCCAGGATCAGGTCGATGCCGGGCACGGCGGCGGCCAGCTTATGGTCGTCGACTTTGGCGCTTTCGTACTTGTAGCCGAGGTGCGAAAGGCAAATGACCAGGTCGCACTTTTCCGGGCCGCGCAGGTGCTGCACTTGCTCTTTGGCCACGGCAATGGGGTCGAGGTACTTGGTGGCGCCGAAGTTCTTATCGGCAATGAGGCCGGCCATTTCGATGCCCACGCCGAACACCCCGATGCGCACGCCCTGCTTCTCAAACACTTTGTAGGGCTGAAAACGGCCCTTCAGCGGCGTTTGGGAGAAGTCGTAGTTGGCAATGATGAACGGGAACTGCGCGTTGGGCAGCTGCTTCTGCAGGCCCTCGAGCCCGTTGTCGAAGTCGTGGTTGCCGAGGGTGGCCGCGTCGTAGCCCATCTGGCTCATGAGCTTGTATTCCAGCTCGCCGCCGAAGAAGTTGAAGTACGGCGTGCCCTGCCAGATGTCGCCCGCGTCGAGCAACAGCACGTTGGGCTGCTCCTTGCGGATGCTCTGTACCAGCGCCGCCCGTCGCGCCATGCCGCCCTGGTCGGCCCACTGCGCGCTGTTCACCGGAAACGGGTCGATGCGGGAGTGCATGTCGTTGGTGTGCAGGATGGTGAGGTGCACGGCGCTGCCCGCGGCCGACAGCACGCCGGGGCCGAGGAGGCCCAGGCCAGCGGTAGTCAGGGCAGAAGATTTGATAAAGTCGCGGCGGTTCATGGCGAAGTCGTGGTAGGGCGCGAAGCAAAGCGGCCTCAGCGCGGATGCGGGTTGATAACGGCAGTTCGGCTATATCGATGCCGGCTTATAGCACTTTCACCCGGCCTTCTGCTTTGGCTTCCACCGGCTTGCCTTCTTTGGTGAGCTGGCGGATGTGGTCGTTGATGGCCGAGCGCACCAGCACGCCGGTTTTGCGCGGCACCAAGGGCTTGAAGAAGTCCAGATGGTCGCCGCCGCCGGCCAGGTAGTCGGAAATGGCAATGGTGTAGGTGCGGCTGGGGTCGAAGGGCTTGCCGTTGATGAGGATGTCGGTGGGCTTGCCGCCCGCGGACGTGTAGGTAGCGCCCGACAAGGCCATTTTGATGGGCGCGGCGTACTCAAACATCTGCTGCACCACCGGGCCGGGGGCGTCGAGCACCACCAGCTCGTTTTCGAAGGGCATCAGCTCAAACACCGACCCCACGGTGAGGTTGCCGGCCGGCAGCTCGGCGCGCAGGCCACCGTTGGTCATGACGGCCAAATCGATGGGGGTGCCGAGGGCCGCAGTGGCGCGGGCACGCAGGATATCGGCCGTGAAGTTAGCCAGCGGCGACTCGCCGGGGTTCTTCCGAATGGCCACCGGCGCCGTACCGATAACGGTGCCCATCTGCTCCTGCACGCGCTGGCGGTAGGGCACAATCACCGCCTCGGCCTTCGGGTCGGCGGGCTGGGCGGCGGTTACGGTTTGGGCCGCGGTGGTGTCGAGCTTGGGCTGGTAGGCGCCGCGTTGGCAGGCGGAGGCCAGTGCAACTACAAGAAACCCGAGCGGAAGTGCCCGCCGAAACGGGGCCGTCGAAAACAACTGCATGGGAGGCGAAAAGGGAAAGTAGTCGACAAAGATACGCCGCTGCCGGTGCGCTACTGGCCCGCGTGCTGCCCGAACCGATAGCCCAACACCAGCTGCAAGGCGTGGGGCGAGGCGTTGGTTCCGGTGAAGCTGGAAATGGCATCGACCCATTCGTAGCGCACTTCCGCTTCCAGCTGATGGCCGCCAACTGGCACAGCCAGCCCCAACGCGCCCAGCGCCCCGTAGGCTACCGTCCGCGGGTCAATCAGTTCGGGGTCGTTGGTCTCAGAAACGGGAAAACCGGGCCGGGTTGATACGCTGTGATAGTTGCTGGAAGTTTGGAATTGCGTCGAAATCAGCACCCCGGCCTGAACGAACGGCTGCAGTTTGGAATTGCCCAGGCTGTAGCGCAGGGAAATGGGCAGGCGCACAAACTGCGCTTTGTAGCGGGCTGTGGCCTGGCTCGGATAGCCAATGTAGAGTCCGCTCGCACCTCCTTCAAACTGCTTTTCCACGTCGATGGAAGTCCAGTAAGCTTCGAGCCCCACAGCTAGGCGCGGCCCGAACCGCGCCGGATGCACGAGGATGCCCGCGCCCACCATCGGCCGCATGCCGGTCTTGAACGTTTGTCCTTGCAAACGCCCCTCGCCAAAGCTCAGGGAGCTTTGCTGACCGCCTGCAAACACCCGGAAAGTGGTGGTTTTTTGCGGCGGAATGACGGCGGCAGCGGCGCCGAGCGTTACGCAGGCGTTGTACTTCGTAATCAGTCGGGCCAGCTCCGTGTCGGTGTAGCCCACGCGCTCGATGAGGGGTTCCACGGCCGGGCAACCGCTCAGAATCTGTTGCAGCTGGGTGCGGTAGCGGGTATCCTGCACGCGGCCACGCTGCAGCTGCCCGCCCACCATCCGCTCCACGGTGGTGTCGCGCTTCAGCAGCTCAATCAGGCTTGGGGCCGCCGGAGCCGCTACGTAGAACCGTACGCGGTCCTGGGCATCGGTGAACGAGTACAGCCCAACGGCGCCGCGCACCAGCTGCAGCACAAACACCGGCACGCCACTCACCGGCTGGCTCTCGAACCGAGGGCCCTTGAATAAGCCGTAGCCTCGCAGGCCGCTGGGTTTGTACTGCTGCGTGGTGCCGTTTTGCCGGAATTCCACTTGCTGGGCATTGTAGCGGTAGCCCCGGAAATCGACTTCGCCGCGCAGGGTGTCGCCGGCCAGGGGCACCACGTAGCCGGGCCGGAAAGTGCCTTGGCCCTGGGCAGCCCCGGAAATGAGTATAAACAGCAGGACTAGCTGACGGAATGGAGGTATGCGTAGGGGCATTCGAACAGGAAATTGTGACTGGAACAGCCGACAAAGGTAAGGCGGCATTCCGTCATCGTTCTTCACCGGCCAGAATACCCGCATTGCGCCAAACTGCGGTATCTTTCGGCCGCGCCGCCCTCCCCGCGCGCCTCGTCTGCTCTATGTCCGATTCGCCCCGCTCTGCCCCCGTCTCGTTTTCCGAATTTGAGCCGCTGACCACCGCCGCCTGGCAGGAGCGCATACGGCGCGACCTGAAAGGTGCCGACCCGGCCGATTTGCGCTGGGACACCCGCGAAGGCCTCACGCTTGAACCGTTTTACCACCGCGAGGCGCTGGCCGCCCTCGGCGAGGCCCCGACCCCGCTGGTTCGGCCCGGCCGCCAGGCCGCGCCCAATGCCTGGCGCAACGTGCCCACCTTGCTGGTGCCCGCCGGCCACGACGGCCGGGCGGCCATCGACCACGCGGCCCGCGCCTTGCAGAACGGTGCCGACGGCGTGCACTTCGAGCTGACCGAGCCGGAGCGCTTTGACCTAGAGTACCTAGCCACTACCCTCCCGCTGAACAGCCTCGTGCTGGGCTTCACGGTGGCCCGCCAGCCCGAAGAGTTTGTGCACCGCTTGCTCGCGGCAGCAGCGCAGCTGCAGCTGAAGGGATTTCTGCGGTTTGCGCCGGGCCAGGGCCTCTCGCCCGACGACTACGCCCACCAAACCCAGGGGCTGCAGCGCTGCCTGCAGCTCACGCGCCACTGGCCGGAGTTTTTCCCGCTGTCGGTCAACAGCAGCTTTTTCGGCAACCGCGGCGCAACGGCCGTACAGGAGCTGGCCTACTCGCTGGGCGTGGCCGTGTCGTTTTTCAGCAACCTGGTTTCCGAAGACCAGGACGTGGACGCGACGGCCGTGGCCTCGGCGCTGCACTTCCACGTGAGCGTGGGGCCGAGCTACTTCACTGAAATGGCCAAGCTGCGCGCCCTGCGTCGGCTGTGGGCCACCTTGCTGCACGCCTACGGCGTACATCCCGAAGTAGCCGCCACGCTGCGCATTCACGCCAGCACGTCGTCGTGGACGCAAACCACGCTCGACCCGCACACCAACCTGCTGCGCGTGACCACCGAGGCCATGAGCGCGGTGCTGGGCGGGGCCGACTCGGTTTCCGTGACGCCCTTCGACAGCCTCTACGCCGAGCCCAACGAATTTTCGGCCCGCATTGCCCGCAACGTGCCGGTGATTCTGCGCGAAGAAGCCCATCTGGATAAAGTAGCTGACCCCGCCGCCGGCTCTTACTACATCGAGACGCTGACCGACCAGCTGGCCAAGGAAGCCTGGGCACTGTTTCAGCAGACGGAAGCGGCTGGGGGCTTTTTGGTGGCCCGCGGCAAGGCCATGGAAAGCATCCGGCTGGCCAACATGGAGCAGTTCCGGCGCATTGCCACCGGCGAGCAGGTTATTGTGGGCACCAACCTTTTTCAGAACCTGCACGAGCAGTTCAGCTTCGACCCCAAGAAGCTGCTGCGCAGCCGGCAGTTCGATACCGCGCGGGCGGCCTACCCCTCGGAAGTGCTGCGGCTGGCCACGGCCATGCACTTCATCCGCAAGGAGCAGAAGCGCAAAAAGGCCGCCGTGGTGTTGCTCGGCACCGATACCATTCAGCAGATCTACGACTCGTTTGTGCGCCTGCTGCCCGCCGACCAGCGCCCGGCCATGACCGAGGTGCCCGCCCGCGGCGACCTGTCGCTGCTCTTCTCGTCGGCCGAGGAAGCCACGCTCATGTCGGCCAAGCCCGAGCAGTTCCAGCAGTTCGCCGACTTCATCCGCAACCGCCCCGACGACAGCGAAGACGACGGCGCCCAAATGCAGAACGAAGCGCCCGTGCTCCTGGCCTGCGACCTGCCCACCATGCAGGACGCCGTGAAGTACTTCGGCTTCCGCGAGTTCACCGTGTCGGGCTACAGCACCGACGACGTGCTGGCCCGCCTGCAAGGACGCTAGCCGTTCCACCTGACAATGATTATGAACGTCATGCTTCGACTGCGCTCAGCATGACGGCCACAAGGCCTTTTAGCCAGCGGCCCGCCGCAGCCCCAGCCATTCCCCATGAAACCCGACTTCGCCCATATTCCCTACGACGCGGCTCCGCTGCCTGCGCTACCCGCCAAACCGGCCAGCAGCGCCACGCCCGAAGGCATTGAGCTGAAAGGCCACTACACCGCCCACGATGTGGCCCACCTCGACCACCTCGGTTTTGGGGCGGGGCAGGCGCCGTACTTGCGCGGGCCGTACGCCACGATGTACGTGCAGAACCCCTGGACCATCCGGCAGTACGCGGGCTTCTCCACAGCCGAGGCCAGCAACGCCTTCTACCGCCGCAACCTCGCCGGCGGGCAGAAGGGCCTTTCGGTGGCCTTCGACCTGGCTACCCACCGCGGCTACGACTCCGACCACCCGCGCGTGGTGGGCGACGTGGGCAAGGCGGGCGTAGCCATCGACTCGGTGGAGGACATGAAGGTGCTCTTCGACCAGATTCCGCTCGACCAGATGTCGGTGTCGATGACCATGAACGGGGCGGTGCTGCCCATTATGGCCTTCTACATTGTGGCGGCCGAGGAGCAGGGCGTGCTGCCCGAAAAGCTGGCGGGCACCATTCAGAACGACATTCTGAAGGAGTTCATGGTGCGCAACACCTACATCTACCCGCCTGAGCCGTCGATGCGCATCATTGCCGACATCTTCAGCTACACGGCGCAGCGGATGCCTAAGTTCAACTCCATCAGCATCTCGGGCTACCACATGCAGGAGGCCGGCGCCACCGCCGATTTGGAGCTGGCTTACACCCTGGCCGACGGCGTGGAGTACGTGCGCGCCGGGCTGAAAGCGGGCATGACCATCGACCAGTTCGCGCCTCGCCTGTCCTTCTTCTGGGCCATCGGCATGAACCACTTCATGGAAATTGCCAAGATGCGCGCTGGTCGCCTGCTCTGGGCCAAGCTCATCAAGCAGTTCGGGGCCGAAAACCCCAAGTCGCTGGCGCTGCGCACGCACTGCCAGACCTCGGGCTATTCGCTCACCGAGCAGGACCCATTCAACAACGTCACGCGCACCTGCGTGGAGGCGCTGGCCGCGGCCCTCGGCGGCACCCAGAGCTTGCACACCAACGCCCTGGACGAGGCCATTGCCCTGCCCACCGACTTCTCGGCCCGCATTGCCCGCAACACCCAGCTGTATCTGCAGCACGAGACTGACATTACCCGGGCAGTGGACCCCTGGGGCGGCTCCTACTACGTGGAAACGCTCACCCACGAGCTGGCCGACAAGGCCTGGGCGCTGATTCAGGAAGTGGAGGAACTGGGCGGCATGGCCAAAGCCATCGAAACCGGGCTGCCCAAGCTGCGCATCGAGGAAGCCGCCGCCCGCAAGCAGGCCCGTATCGATGCCGGCAAGGAGGTGATTGTGGGCGTGAACCGCTACCGCCTCTCCGACGAGGAAGCGGCCCGCGAAGACCAGATTGAAATCCTCGACATCGACAACGCCGCCGTGCGCGAGTCGCAGATTGCGCGCCTCAACCAACTGCGCGCCGAGCGCGACGCCACCGCCGTGCAGCAGGCCCTGGCGGCCCTGACCGAGGCCGCCCGCTCGGGCGCGGCCAACCTGCTCGACCTGGCCGTGCAGGCCGCCCGCCTGCGCGCTACCCTCGGCGAAATCTCCGACGCGCTGGAAGCCGTGTACGGCCGCCACCAGGCCACCATCCGCACCGTCTCGGGCGTGTATTCTGCCGAAATGGACTACGACCAGGAATTTGCCAAGGCCCGCCAGCTGGCCGACGAGTTCAGCCAGAAGGAAGGCCGCCGCCCCCGCCTGATGGTGGCCAAAATGGGCCAGGACGGCCACGACCGCGGCGCCAAGGTCATTGCCACATCCTTCGCCGACGTGGGCTTCGACGTGGACATTGCCCCACTGTTTCAGACGCCCGAGGAAGTAGCCCGCCAGGCCGCCGAAAACGACGTGCACGTCGTGGGCGTGTCGTCGCTGGCGGCCGGCCACAAAACCCTGGTGCCCCAGCTCATCGGGGAGTTGGCCAAGCTCGGCCGCGAAGACATTCTCGTCATTGCCGGCGGTGTCATCCCGGCCCAGGACTACGCCTTCCTCTACGAGGCCGGCGTAACCGGCATCTACGGCCCCGGCACCGTCATTGCCGTAGCCGCGCAGGAGATTCTGCAGAAGCTCTCAGCACATGTTTAGTACAATGTCACCCCTTGAACAGGTACCTAAGAGACTGGTGGGTTTACTAGAGTAATGAAAAAGCTGCTACTCTTGGTGTCTTTTTTTATGATTGCGGGGCAAGTGCCTGCGCAGGTGAGGAAGGGTCATCCAACTAAGAAAATCAGCACATCCACACGCCGGACGAATGCTGCCATTGCCCCTGCCGATTCTCAAGGTCGAGCCTCAGTTGATCTTGATGAAGCCCAAGCAGGCCCGCCTTGTGGGGTCCCGTGCCCGGCTTTCAACCCTAGCGAAGACATTGTTTAGATCTTTGTAGAAAAGCATCCGGTTCCTCCGGGTGGCTTTGAGGCTTACAGAAAAGCTCTTTTAAATGCGGTACGAGTACCAGTTGAAAAGCCTCTTTTGAAGGGAAATGTGTTTGTAAATTTTGTGGTCGACAAAAAGGGAAAGCTCACGGATATGGAAGTCGTCAAGGGTCTTTCTCCTGAATACAATGCCGAAGCAGTGCGAGTAGTACAGTTGTTTCAGCCGTGGACTCCCGGTTTCCAGAACGGGCAAGCCGTGCGGGTTATGCATACGATTATGGTGCCTTTCCCTCCCAAATAGTCACATCCAAGCCTTGTGGGGTTTTCTCCGTCTGCGTCATTTAACCGGCCCGCCACCCCAGCGGGCCGACTTCGTTTCTTCCCTTTCGCTTCTTCTGTCGCTTAAGCAGCCACAGCAGCGCGGGGCGGATAAGGCTAATCCTTCTAATCCTTCATTTGCATCTACAGCAAAATGAAATACCAACTCTGGCTACGCTCTAAACCGGAAGCTTCAGTAGAAGAGAAGCATAAAAGCCTGATAACTGCTCTGCAGAGCTTAGAAGAACCCTGGCGGCTGCACGGGGCTGACTTTCCTACACCAGAATTTGGGAGTGACCTATATGCCAGCTTTTCCTTCCATAAATGTCTATCCAAAGGCATAAGGGGCCACGTTTTCTACAGGTATCGGAACATGCTGGCTGATACTTCAGGCCATGACGATTACCTGTATTTTGAATTCAATGCAAGGAAGATTGACTTCAGATACATAGTCGACTCTGTATTACCAGCACTTATCCGCTCCTTCAATGCATACTATGGGTATCTGGCAATTGAAGAGTTGATATATGTTGATTTCAACAAGAGCAGGCACAGGGATTATAGGAAAGAGTTAGTCAGATTTTATCCCGTCTTCTTCATGAGCGACGAACTATGCACAAAAGCATTAGGATTTACGGCGCGTTCTGTGAAGGCGAAGCTTGAAAACACCCCAACGAAAACCGAACTACTTAACGACGGCATACTGCTGATAAGCAGCTATTCTCCGCTTACTGTAGCAGAATCCGCCCGGGTTGATACAGCTTTGAATTCGTTGTTGTGCGCATAGTTAATACCACCATATCAACCATTATTTCCTACTGATTACCTCAGTCGCTCGAGCAGCCGCAGCAGCGCGGGGCGGGTGGGCAGTAGCGGCCGTTACTCGTCCAGTAATGCGTTTCGGTTGGCCAGTAGAGGATCTTAGGTGCCCAGTAGTTCATTTCGGTCGGCCAGTAGTCGGCTCAAGCAGGACAGTAATGGGTGTCGGATGCCCAGTAGTCCATTTCGGGCGGCCAGTAGTCGGTTTCGGGTGGGCAGTAGAAGGTTTTGGGCCGCCAGTAGTCCGTTTCGGTCGGCCAGTAAAGCGTTTCGCTCGATTTTGGCGGTTGCGGGCGATATAGGGAGCTTGTTTAATCTATACATTCCTATACCTTATCGGCATTGTTCAACTACTTACCCCACTCATTTATGGAGCCTACCGAGTCGACCCGCCGCTTATTTACCGAGTCCGATGCCGCCATGCGCAGCCGCATGCGCACAATGCACGGCCATTACCTTACCGATGCGGCCGCGTTTGCCGCCTTCAACCCCGCGCTGGGCGGCACCTTCGGGGCCGACTGGCTAACCGCCATCGACACGGCCGACCTGGCGCCCAACGTGGACGCGCGCCGCGGCGAGCTGCGCGAAGACACCGCCGCCGTGGGCTCGGGCATGGAGCAGGCCAAGCGCGTGGCCCAGCAAGTGTTCTACTACGTGGAGCAGGCCTTTCCCAAGAACAAAGGCCGCCTGAGCCAGTACGGCAAGGACCGCTACGCCAAAGCGGCCACCGACTCCGAAGAAATGCGCCTGCTGCTCGACATGGCCGCCCAGGCCGCCGAGCGCGACAAAACCGAGCTGGCAGCCCACGGCTTCGGCCCCCAGCAGCTGGCCGACCTCAAAGCCCTGGCCACCCGCCTCGACGCAGTGGACACGGCCCAGGAAATGCAGAAAGGCACCAACCAGGAAGGCACCGACGACTACGTGCGCCTCCAGAACGCGGCCTTCGGCTTCGGCCAGCAGCTCAACAAAGCCGCCAAGCTGGCCTTTGCCGCCGATGCCACCAAGCGCCAGCTCTACCGCCTCTCCGACGCCGACCCGGACGCCGCGGCGCGACCGGGCAAAAGCCCGCAGCCGCCCACCGCGTAGCGTAACGCAACCGGCCCGTCCTTCCAGGCGGGCCGGTTTGTTTGTGGGTGGCCCCGCGGCCACGGGCTAGGCCTGCTGCTTGAGCCAGGCGGCGGCCGTGGCTTCGTCGTCGCAGAACTGGTAGGCCACAAACTGGCTGTGCGAGGTAGAAAGGACCGACTTGGAGGCCAGACGCGCAAAGACGTCGGTGGGCAGCAGGATGGCCGCGTAGCGGTAGGGGCCCTCCCCCACGGCTTTGGGCAGCCACACGTCGGTAACCCAGGCGGTTTCGTCGGCGGTGAAGGGCGCCATGTCGCGCTGGTCGGCCAGCAGCTTGCTCCAAGTGCGCAGGCGCAGCAGCTGGTCGAGGTGAGTGAGTACGGCCTGGAAATCGGCGAGCTGCCGGCTGCCGGGCTTCCATTTCACCACGGCAAAGCCGCCGGGGTGCTCGGCTACGCGGCCGGCCGCGTTGTCGAAATACGCGCGCTGCGAGGTAGAGGTAGACAACATAGAGTAGAGGTGGTGTAGGAGCAGGTACCCAAAGTACGCACAGCCGCGCCGCCCGGCACCCTCCGGGCCGGTTTTTCTCTTGCTTCTGCTGACGGTCATGCTGAAAAGGGCTGGGAGGCAACGGCGGACGACCCGCGTTGCCAGAACGTCATGCAGAGCGCAGCGAAGCATCTCGCGTGTTTAGTTGGGGTTGCCAACTGACATCAGCACGCGAGATGCTTCGCTTACGCTCTGCATGACGGCCTGAAGGGAGCAGACGAAGCGGTAGAGCTGCTTGGCTGCGCCGACCTTCGGTTCGACAAGCTCTGCATGACGGGCTGGGTTACTTGGCGGCGGACTGCACGGCGGGCTTTAGGGGAGGGTGATGGTGGCGGCCACGCCGATTTCGTCGACGAAGTGCTGGTCGTGGGAGATGAGCAGGATGGTGCCGCGGAAGTCCTTCACCGCTTCGGTGAGTACCTGCTGGCTGCGCAGGTCGAGGTTGTTGGTGGGCTCGTCGAGGATGAGCAGGTCGGGGGCGTTGTTGCGCACGGTGAGGCAGCAGAGCAGCAGCTTCATCTTTTCGCCGCCGCTCAGGCCCTCACACCTCCGGTCCCACCCGTCGCGCGGAAACTGGTGGTAGTGCAGCACCGTTTTCAGCTCGTGCTCCAGCAGCCCACGGGAGTTGAAGTGCTGAATCTGCTCAAACACGGTCCGCTCGTTGTCGATGAGCGAGTAGCCCTGGTCGATGTAGAAGTACTCGAAGTCGGCCCGCGCAACGGTGCCGGCCGACGGGGCGAGCTGGCCGGTCAGGAGCCGGAGCAAGGTGGTCTTGCCCGCGCCGTTGGGGCCCGCCAGGCGCACCCGGTCGCCGGAGCGCAGCTGCAGCGTGAGCGGCTGCGGCCACAGCGGCCGGGGGCCGTAGCCCACGTTGACGGCCTGGGCCTCCACCAATACCTTGCCCCGGTGCAAGTCCGACTGCGTCAGGTCGATTTTCAGGGCGTGTTGCTCCCGCAACTGCGCCCGGAGCTGCTGCACGCGGTCGGTCAGGCCGCTCAGCTTCTCGCTCTGCACTTCCTTCAGGTGGGCCGAGCTTTGCTCGGCCTGCCGCTTGAGGTTGCCGGCCACAATGCGCGGCAGGCCTTTTTTGTGCTGGCCGGCCTTGCCGCGGGCTTCCAGCTTGTGGCGCTGCTCGGCCAGCTCGCGCGCCTTTTGCTGGGCCTGGTGCAGGGTTTTGTGGCTGTCGTCGAGCTGGGCCTGCAGCGCCGCCAGCTGGCCGTCTTTTTGGGCGCGGTAGAAATCGTAGTTGCCGCCGTAGGCCTCCACGGCGGTGGGGGTCAGTTCCAGCGTGGGCTCGAGCAGATTAAGCAGGGCCCGGTCGTGGCTTACCACCAGCAGGGTGGCCGGGCTGCGCCGGATGAAGTCGTAGAGCAGGCCGCGGCTCTCGGTGTCGAGGTGGTTGGAGGGCTCGTCGAGCAGCACGATGCCGGGCGTTTGCACCAGCACCCCGGCCAGGAACACCTTGGTTTTTTCGCCGCCGCTCAGTGCGCCCAGAGGCTGCGTGAGCGGCACATGCTGCAGGTGCCAGAAGGCCAGCGCCGCCTGCACGCGCTCCTCCACGCCCCAGTCGTCGTCGAGGCAGGCGAAATGCGCGGGCGCGGCGTTGCCGCCGAGAATAGCCGCCAGGGCCTGCAGCTTGGCCTCGATGCCCAGGGCTTGCGCCAGCGTGTAGTCGTCGTACTGGCCCAGGTGCTGCGGCACGTAGTACGGCGGCTCGGCCAGCGTGGCGCTACCGGCGGTGGGCTGCAGGTGCCCGGCAATGAGCTGGAGCAGGGTCGATTTGCCCACACCGTTGTGGCCGACTAGCGAGGCTTTGCTGCCGGCAGCAAGGGCCAGGTGCAGGTCCCGAAACAGCACTTCGCCGTCGGGGTGGGTATAGGAAAGCGCGTTGAGTACGATACTCATACAGGGAAGTCGGAAGAGAGTGGGATGCTGCGCACGCCTCTGACCTCGTCTGTTGGACGAGGAGGCTGCGGGAGCAGAAATTTTGGAATAGCCACCAACGAGCAACGGCACGCACCTACCGGACAAGCGGCAGAGACTGAAACCCAGCGTGGCGGACTTATAGCTCACCACGCCCTGAAACGCAGCTGGAGGCTGGGGTCGGTGCTTGGTGGCCGGACGTGGTTGGTTCGTTGGCTAGCCCGGTGTGCCGGGCTGCCTTTGGGAAAGCGGCGCTGGCGCTAATGCTTCGCAGCACGGCCGGGGAAGAGAATTACATGCAAGCTGAGTTGAGGCAGCCCCCCCGCATGCGGGGCACTGCACAAGTGGGCAATTTCATGGTCAGCTCATTCCGCAGCGGCGGAAACGGGGCTGACGCGCCATCGGCTTGTTTGCTCAGATGCTTTCCATTGGGATAGTGCTTGGCTTATCCGGGTGCAAGTATACGCAAAGGCCGGAAGTACAGCCGCCATTGCCATCTGACACAGGACACAAGTGGTCAAGCCATTGGCGGTACACAGGCACCTCAAAACGTTGAAATCAGCTTGGATCAGGAGGGCTGCTGGCGGAAACGTGGCCCTCCCTGCGCGCCCAGCCAAACTGCATTTGGCAGCGGCAGCACATGTATATGTGAGGCCCTGAATTTGGTCGATGGTGCACCGAGGCGCTACGTTTGGGGCGGCCAACTTCGCCGCCCCAAACGCCATGAAAAACACCATCTGGGCATTGCTCGCGGCCCTGTGCCTCTGGCTGGCCGTGCCGGCCCAGGCCGCTCCGCGCGCCGCAACCGATACGCTGTTGCGCATTGCGGCCAACCCGGCCAAGGGCTTCAACTACCCTTACTTCCTGCTGGTGCCCAAACGCACGCCCCGCAACGCGCCGGTGTACCTGATGGTGGAGCCCAACAACACCGGCGCCCTGAACGACACGCTGGCCGTGCACGAGCGGGCGGCACGCATTGCCATTGGTGGTCCGAAGGCGGGACTGTCGCGCCCCCTGGCCCGCGAAATCGGCGTGCCGCTGCTCACGCCGGTGTTTCCGCGCCCGGCCACACAATGGCAGATCTACACCCACGCCCTCGACAAAGATGCCATTCACGCCACCGGCGACCTGGCCCGGCTCGACGTGCAGCTGCTGCGCATGATTGACGACGCCCGCCAGCAGCTGCGCACCCTGCAGGTGCAGGCCCACGAGCAGGTGCTGCTCAACGGCTTTTCGGCCTCGGCTACGTTCGTCAACCGCTTTACGGTGCTGCACCCCGAGCGCGTGCGGGCCGTGGCCGGCGGCGGGCTCAACGGCCTGCTGATGCTGCCGGTGGCCAAGGTGCAAGGGGCCGCCCTGCCCTACCCCCTCGGCCTGGCCGACTACCGGGAGCTAACCGGCCACAAGCTCAACCTGCGCCAGTACCAGGCCGTGCCGCAGTTCTTCTACATGGGCGCCCTCGACGACAACGACGCCGCCGCCTTCGACGACGCCTACGACACGGCCGAGCGGGCCCTCATTTACCAGCACCTGGGCCAGCAGATGCAGCCCACCCGCTGGGCCTACTGCCAGCAGGTGTACCGCGACCATAAAATCAACGCCCGGTTCCAGACCTATCCGCACATCGGCCACGGCACCGACATGGTCATTTTCAACGAGCTGAAAGCCTTTTTCCTGGCCCAGCTATAGGCCCGCGGGATAAAGCGGGCAGTTGGTGGCCGTCGAAGTATTGGTGTAGCCACATCGGCTCAGGCGGTACCCGCGCGGTGACGCAGGCTGTCGAGACTCCACGGCCCTGGGCCCTGGAAGAAAATGTAGAGAAACACGAAGCAAAACAGCACGGCTGGTTCGCCGCTGTTGAGCAGCGGCAGCGGGTGCTGGGGCACGTGAGCCATGAAGTAGGCCACGGCCATTTCGCCGCTGGCCAGGAAAGCCGCCACCCGCGCAAACAACCCCACGGCTACCAGCAGACCGCCCACGAGTTCGATAATCCCGGCCACGCCCATATGGGAAGCCAGCTCCACGGTCGGCTTGTCGCCGGGGAAGCCCAGCAGTTTCTGGCTGCCGTGCAGGGCAAAGAGTACCCCTACCACGATGCGGAGCAGGGCGTAGATGTAGGGTGCGTAGCGGCTGAGCGAGGCGTTCATGGCGCAAACGGTGAAGTGACCAGAAGTAGACTGAAGGTTTAACGCGGCCCTTCCGACCCAGGTTGGGTGTCCGCCGAAAGGCGCTACTGCCCTGCCTCCTGCCCAACTCTGCTTAGGCGCATCAACCGCTTGCCTGGCCTCCGCTCCTACTCAACACGGTTTCGCGGCGGCTTCCCATACTCATTACTGCTTCTGTGGCAAGCTGTTTTTATGCAGGCCAGCGCATCCTGGCCCGATTTTCTCCGTCCCGACGGCCCTTGGTGTTCTACCCTATCGGTCCGGTACATGGTGCATTCTTTACTTCTCGTGTTGGGGCTGTGGCAGCCCGTAGCCCCTCTCGCTGCCGCCGACTCCCTGTCCCGCCCCTTGCTGCGACGTTGGACCTGGTACGGCGGCCCGTTGGTGGGCTTGGCCCGGCCGTCGATGAAGATTGAAAACAACTTTCCCTACGCGAGCTACGCGGGCGGGCAGCTCGTGGAGCCGGCGTATCTGCTGGGCCAGAATGTAGATGCCCGCTTGCGGCCCTTGGGCGGCTTGCAACTGGGGCTGGAGTCGCCGGAGCGGCGCTGGGCTCTGCACACCGAAGGCACGGTGCGGCAGTTCGGCGGCTATCGGCAGCAGTTTGCCACCGGCTACGCGGCCTTCCCTACCAAAACGTACTCCATGAATGCCGCTGCCGTGGCCTTCACCCTGGGCGGGCGCTACCAGCTGCCGCTGCGGCAGGTGCGCGTATTTGTTGGTGCGGGCTGGAGTATTACCCGGTGGTACGGCGTGCGTTCGGGCGTGCAATACGATGGTGTGATGAGCCGCGAGCTGGAAGGCATTGTGCTGCCGGCCAGCGGCTCGTTCATGCAGGGCCTCGCCCCCGGCTCCGTCGACCAACGAGTAGCGCAGCCTTACTTTCCGCATGCCGGCGGACCGTACGCCGAAGCCGGCGCGCACTACCGCCGCTGGACGTTGGCCCTGGGCTACCGCCGTACCCGCGCCCACACCTTCGACGACCCCAGTTCGGCCGCCTTTCGGCAGCAAAGCCGCCAAACCGGCGAGTTGATGGGATTCAAAACCGCGTTTGGGTACTACGCCACGCCGCGCACCAGCTACCTCACCGTCGGCTGGCGGCTGTTTGACTCCCGGCACGTGCCGGAACTGTAGCGCCGCTGGGCGCAATAGCTGAATTACAGTCCTTGCGCAGCGTGCCGCCCCCGATGAGGTTTGGTGGGGAGGCAATCGGCTTTGCTACCTTCGGCCGCCAGTTCTTATCAGATTCAGCCTTAGATGCCCGCCACCACGCAGCTGCAGTTTCTCGGCCACGCCGCTTTCCGCCTCATTTCGCCCGAGGGCAAGATTATTCTCATCGACCCCTGGTTTACCAACAACCCCTTCGTGCCGGAGCACCTCTGGCAGCCGGAGCAGGCCGACCTCGTGCTCATTACCCACGGCCACGACGACCATTTCGACCCCGAGCTGCCCGGCCTGCTGGCCCGCACCGGAGCCGTGTGCGTGGCCCAGGCACAGGTGCGCTTCTACCTCTACGAGCAAGGGGTGCCCACCGCGCAGTTTGAGCCCCTCAACAAAGGCGGCGCCGTAGAAATCCAAGGTGTCGAAATTACCATGACGCTGGCTTTCCACGCTTCCCACATCGACCTGCCCGACGGTACCGCCGGCCACGCGCACGAAGGTGTCGGCTTCATCCTGCGTTTCTCCGACGGCGCGGTGATATATGCCGCCGGCGACACGGCCCTGTTCGGCGACATGCGGCTGCTGGCCGAGCTCTACCAGCCCACCGTGGCCCTGCTACCCATTGGTGGGCGCTACACCATGGGGCCACGCGAGGCCGCCCACGCCGCTCGGCTGCTGCGCGTCTCCCACGTGGTACCCTTTCACTATGGCACCTACCCCGCCCTCACCGGCACACCCGACGAGTTGCGGGCCCACCTTGCCCCAACCGACGGCGTGACGGTGCATGCGCTGAAAGCCGGTGAAATGCTGCCCCTGGAAAAGCGGCAATAAGCTTCCTAAGGCTTACCTACAACGAACCTGGCCCGCCTTCAGCAGCTGAAAGCAGGCACGTCTTTTTTCAGCAAAATCTGCGGCTTATTGGGGCAGCACCTTCAGGGCTTCTTCGTTGCCTTGCTGAATGGCGAGGTCGTACGCCGAGAGGCCGCGCACGTCGCGGATGGCGGTATCGGCGCCGGCATCGAGGAGCACGGGCAGGATGTCGTGCCGGCCGAAGAGCGTGGCAAACATGAGCGCCGTGCCGCCGTTGCCGTTTTGCAGGTTCAGGTCGGCACCGTGGTCGATGAGGGCCTGTGCCACCTCGGGGTAGCCCTTGAAGCTGACGCCCATCAGGGCGGTGTTGCCGGCGGCGTCCTGCACGTTGGGGTCGGCACCGGCTTCGAGCAGGGCATACGTGGCGTCGAGGTGGCCGTCGTAAGCGGCTACGATGAGCGGGGTAAAGCCCTTGCCGTTCTGAATGTTCACGTCGATGCCCCCGTCGAGCAGCTCTTTCAGGTAGGCAACATTGCCGCGGCGGGCGGCATCAAACAGCAGGTCTTCGGGGCGGGAGGAAGAAAAATCCATTGAGTACAGAAGGATGGGGTCTACATAACCGCTGGAACCTGCCCTTGGTTGAAGGGACGCGCCAACGCATTAAAATCAACTGTGCAAGCATACGATTTTCTCTCCTTCCATCCGCCCCGGTTTTGTAGCGGCCGGCGGCATCCGTCAGTCGTTTTGTAGGGCGGTAGTAGCCGGCAACACCTTGCCCAGCCACTGAAACATTTGCCGGTACACCTCGGCCCGCACCGCCGGGCGCGACAGCACCAAGTCGTGCATACCGCCCTCGATGGCGCATACCGTTACGTGCGGCCCCAAGCGCGGCGCCAGCGTGCGAATATGCTCGACGTTCAGCACGGCGTCGGCTTCGAAAAACTCGTCGTTGAGGGGGTGGTAGCGCCGCACAGTGCGGGCCGAGTGCAGCACCAGTACCGGCTGGGCCACGTGCAGCCCCCGCGCCACGGCGCGGTGCCCCGCGGCAATGGCCCGCAGCCAGCCCATGGTAATGGGAAATACCTCGATGGGTTTCCAGGGCAGATGGTATTCCCACTCGCCCTGAAAATTGCGGTGCAGGCTTTGGCCGTAGGATTCCGGCAGCTTTCCGGGCAGAAACACATTGGGCAGCGCCCGCCCCAGTGCGGCTACCACCGGCACGCCGATATGCCGCAACAGCCACGGCTGGTTCATGGCAAAAAACGGGCTGTTGAGCACCAATGCCGCCAAGGCGTCACGCCGGGCGCCGACCTCGGCATACAAGGCACCGATAAGGCCGCCGGTCGAATGCGCGTTCAGCACCACGGTTTGGTGGCCTTCGCGCTGAATGGTGGCCAGGGCGGCGTCGAGGTCGGGAAAGTACTCGTGCAGGTTGCGCACATTGTTGGGGCGCTGGTGCGGGAGCAGGGAGCGGCCGTATTTGCGCAGGTCGAGGGCGTAGAACCGGTAGCCGTGGGCGGCCCACTGCTCGGCTAGCTCGCGCTGGAAAAAGTAGTCGGAGAAGCCGTGCACGTAGAGCACTGCCCGGTCGGGCAGTGGGCCGGCTGCCTGGTGGCGCACCAGCGTGCAGCACACCGCGCCTTCGTAGTCGGTGGGCTGCGCAATGGTCAGTTGCTCAAAGTCGGGCCCGAGTACGTCGGGGCGGTAGGAAGAAGCGGAAGCAGGCATGGCAAAACGAAACTGACGGATAGTGTACGCCGGGCGGCCCGCTGGCAGTTATTTCCGAGCACAACCGGGTCAAATATCCGCCCTGGGAGTGTTGCAAACGGGCTAAAATCTAATACCTTGACCTGCGCGGCCCTGCGCGGCTGCTGGTTTCTTCTTTTCCCCAAACTCCGTACGCTCATGCACGCTCCCACCGACACCATCGTGGACGAAATCCGGCAGATCAACGCTCGGTTTGAGAATACCTTCAGCCGCGGCGACGCCTCCGGCATGGCCAGCCTCTACACCGCCGAAGGCATGCTGCTGCCCGCCGGCAGCGACGCCGTGCAGGGCCAGGCCGCCATTGGCAGCTACTGGCAGCAGGTGATGAACCAGGGCTTCTCCCGGGTAGAGCTGCACACGGTGGAAGTCGACCACGTGGGCCGCGATGCGGCCGTGGAGCTGGGCACCTACCACATGCGCGACGCCGCCAACCAAGTGCTCGACCAAGGCAAATACATTGTCGTCTGGAAGCAGGAAGATGGCGAATGGAAGCTGCAGCGCGACATCTGGAACAGTAATTCTGCCCAATAGCCTCCGAAAACGGCTGGTCTGTATACCGACAATAAAAAGGCCCCGCTACCAAGCGGGGCCTTTTGGTTATGGGCAGCGGAGTTGCTCGTGCGGCTCGCTCGTTTAGCGCACCGTTACGCGCGACACGGCGGTTTGGCCGTTGCCGAGCGTGGCGCGCAGGTGGTAGAGGCCCGGGGCCAATCCGGCCAGCGCAACGCGGTACGTACCGGCTGCTTGCGGCAACGTCTGCTCCCGCACCGTGCGGCCCAAGGCGTCGGTCAGGGCCAGGCGGCCACCGCCTGCGGGCAGAGCTAACTTGGTGTAGTCGTCGGCGGGATTGGGGTACGTTTGCAGAGCCACATCAGCAGCAGCGCGCGTAGCCGTGATGGTACCGCCGGCATTGAGCTTGCTCACAAAAAAGCCGATACCGGTGCCGGTGGATGCAACGGAGCCGAACGAAACGGTGCCAAGCACCCCGCCGGCCAGGTAGGCATTGCCGCCGGCATCGGTGGCCACATCAAAGGCAATGGCCGCGTCGTTGGCGGTGGTGCCACCGGCCCGGTTCGCCCAAATAGCATTACCCAGCCCATCGTATCGGACCACAAATACGTCTTGCGTATTAGCGGTGAGCGTGGTGGTGCCAAAGGTGACGCTGCTCTCGAAATAGCCCGTAACATAAAGACCACCGCGGTTGTCGAAGGCTACACCCTGTCCCTGGTAGTAGTCGGGCGCGGTAGGAACGATGCGGCGCGACCATTGCGGGGCACCTGTAGCCGAAAAGCGGGCCACGTAAATTTCGGATGCGTCGCTGGTGCTGGTGAAAACACCGTTGACATAGCCCGTAATGGCCACGTTGCCGCTGGCGTCCACGGCCACGTCGGAGACGCCGTCGTTATTGGCAGTGCCCGCCCGCTGCGCCCATACGGTGTTGCCTTGTGGGTCAAACTTGGCCACAAAAATATCCTCGTCGTTGACCGCGCCGGTGCCGGCTGGCAGGGTAACGGAGCCAAATATGGCGGCGGGTTGCCGAATGACGCCCCCCAGGTAGGGGTTGCCGGCGGCATCGGTCGTCAGCGCATACCCGAAATCGGAGCCGTTGCTGCCGCCTTTACGAATCCAGACCTGCGCGCCGTTGGTAGCCGAAAGCTTGCACAAGAACACGTCGCTATTAGAAGCCGACACCGTGGAAGCGCCCCCGAAGCCGATGGAACCGGCAAAATCACCGCTGACGTACACGTTGCCGCTGGCATCGGCAGCAATGCCGGTAGCATAGGCGCTGTTCCCGCCGGTTACGCCGCCGGGAATAGCCCACAACAGGTTGCCCTGCGAATCCAGCTTGGCTACATAAGCATCGGTTACGCCGTTGGCCGTGGTGAGCGTGCCGGGTGCTCCCGGAAACGAGAGCGAACCACTGAAGTAGCCGGTCAGATAAGCGTTGCCAGCGGGGTCGACGGCTACGCTAACGTCGGTGTCGCCCGACGTGGTGTTTGCCTGCCGGGCCCAGGCCACGGTGCCGTTGGGGTTCAGCTTAACCAAAAACAGGTGCCCGTTGCCGGCGCCGGCCGCCAACGTAGTGCTACCAATGGTAAATGTTCCCTCGAACACGCCGCAGACATACTGACTGCCGTCGGGAGCTACCGCAATTTCATTGGCGCGGCTGCCGTCGTTTGCCCCGCTACTGCTGTTGGCCCGCACCACCGAAGCCCACGTGGGCGCAGCTACCTGGGCTTGGGTTGAAAGGGCGGCAAATCCAAGTGCGGCAAGGAGCCCGAGCCGAGTAAATAAAGGGGTAAAAGGAGTACGTGTGTGCATAAGGCAGTTGAGTAGAAGAAGTGAATTTGCACGCCGAAAATACTGATACCACATTAGTATCCCAGACAAAAGACGAATTATTCATCATTTATTTCAATTCGTTTTTCACCCTACTAATAGGCATAATCCGCTACCTATTGCCTCTTGTATTTGAGAATTATGCTCGTGCATTACCGTATAATACTCTGCTCGCGTAGCCCGCTGACGTTCTGCTGCTTTCGTTGGTATCGGCGTACTCCAGCATCAGCCATTAATGGCCCAGATGCAGCCGAAGCCGGGTCTTTTTCAGCCGGACTATATAGCTCGCATACAATAATTCCAACCTCCACCGTTCTTGAGCCCAGATGCCGCAGCCGCGCAACGAGCCCACTCCGGGCTTATTTGCAGCAGTACGGCACCTCCTCATGCGGTTTTGGCTTGCTGGCGTCGTGCTGTTCACGACCATAGCGGCGCGCCCGGTAGCGGCGCCCGGTTTTCGCGACGAACAACTGCTGCACCCGCGGGTGCAGGCCGCTTACCACGATGCGTGGCCGGCCCTGCGCAGCCTGCTGCGGGCCCACGCCATCGAGCCCAGCCAACTGGAGGTGTTTTTCCGGGTGTTTAAAGTGGGCACCCGCCTGGAAGTATGGGCCCGCAACCGCACCGACGCTTCGTTTCAACTTCTGAAAACGTACCCGCTGGCCGGAACTTCGGGCACGCTCGGCCCCAAGCGCCGCGAGGGCGACGGGCAGGTGCCCGAAGGCTTCTACCGCATCGACCGGTTCAACCCCGAAAGCCTCTACCATCTCTCCCTGGGCCTCGACTACCCGAACGCCGCCGACCGCCTGCTAGGCAGCGCCAAGCCCGGCGGCGACATCTTCATTCACGGCTCCAACGTCACCATTGGCTGCCTGCCCATTACCGACGCGGGCATTCGGGAGGTGTACGTGCTGGCCACCGAAGCGCGGCATGCCGGCCAAACCGACCTGCAAGTGCATATTTTTCCCTTCGAGCTGACCGACGAGCAACTCCAGCGCCGCCGTGGCAGCGTGCATTACGCGTTCTGGCAGAGCTTGGCGGCGGGCTACCGGCAATTTGCCAAGCATCATACCCTGCCTACCGTGCAGGTTGAGCCGGGTGGGGCCTACGTGGTGCGGTAGCGCGGGCAGCAGTCGGGCATCTTTTTTCGACGGATGCCGGTAGATTGGGGTACCACACCGCACGCTGCCTTTTGGTTTCTGCATCTCACTCTCTGCTCCTATGCCGCTGCTCGCCGCCCGCTACGCCCACACCAACCTCATTGCCGAAAACTGGCAGGAACTGGCTGCTTTCTACGAAACCGTGTTTGGCTGCCAGCCGGTACCGCCCGTGCGCGACTTCCGCGGTCCGCAGCTAGAGGCTGGCACCGGCGTGCCGGGAGCAGCGTTGCGCGGCGCGCACCTGCGCCTGCCCGGCCACGGCGAACAAGGCCCCACGCTGGAAATCTTCGAGTACAACCCGCTGGAAAACCGCGCCCGCACCGCGCCCAACCGGCCCGGCTTCGGCCACATAGCCTTCGAAGTGCCCGATGTGGAGGCAGCCCGCGCCGTGGTGCTGGCCGAAGGGGGCCACGCCCTGGGCGAGGTAGTAACGCTGCAAACCGCCACCGGCGCCCGCGTTACCTGGGCCTACGTGACCGACCCCGAGTGCAATATCATCGAGCTGCAGCAGTGGAGCTAAAACCCATACGCCAAGCAGCACCGAACCCACCGCTGCGCGACGCGGCGGTACTGGTGCCCGTGTTTCGCGACGCGGCCGGCGAGCTGCGGCTGGTGCTGGTCCGGCGCGGCAATTTTGGCGTGCACGGCGGGCAGCTGGCCTTTCCCGGCGGCAAAGCCGACCCCACCGATGCTTCGCCGCTGCACACGGCTTTGCGCGAAGCCGAAGAAGAAGTAAGCCTGCGGCCCGAGCAGGTAACCGTGCTGGCGACGCTGCCCGTGCTGACCACCTTCACCACCGGGTTCCGGGTGGCGCCGTTTCTGGGCCGGATAAACCGGCCAACGACGTGGCACTGGCAAACAGCCGAAATCGACGAGGTGCTGGAAGTGCCTGTGCGCGAGCTGACGGCCGAAAACCATGCCACCGAAATGAGGCAGCTGCCCGGTTGGCCACAGCCCGCCGAGGTGTCGTTTTACCGCGTGGCCGGCGGGCACCAGCTGTGGGGCCTGAGCTACCGCATTGTGCGGGGTTTGCTGCCGCGGCTGCAAGCAGGTGAGTGGGAAATCTGACAGCGGCAGGAAGCGGCCGTACCACGCCACTGTCTCGCTTGCGCCGCCTCAGAAACCGGGCCGGCAACAGGCGGGCGCGGGCCTGCTTCAATTTTTTGGCACAGATTTGCGTTACACGCTGCTACGCGGCCGGCTTCAACCATTGGGCGGGCCGCTGACTCATCCTATGCACAACCGTTTTCTGCTTTTCGTTGCGCTGTGGCTGCTGAGCTTCGGCGCCCGCGCCCAGCAACAACAATCCATCTGGTACTTCGGCCAGGAGGCCGGCCTCGATTTCCGCCAGGGTGCCCCTACCCCGCTGCTCGACGGCAAGCTGACCACATACGAGGGCTGCGCCGTGGCCACCACCTCGCGCGGCCAGCTTCTGTTCTACACCAACGGCGTGAACGTGTGGAACCGCCAGCACCAGTTCATGCCCAACGGCAAAGGGCTGATGGGGAGTAAGTCGAGCGCCCAGAGCGTGCTCATCGTGCCCGACCCCGGCAGCGGCAACGTGTTCTACCTCTTCACCACGGCCGCCGAAGGTGGCTCAGGCGGCATGCGCTACTCCGTGCTCGACATGACGGCCGAAGGCGGCCTCGGCGACGTGAAACGCAGCAACGTGCTCCTCATTTCGCCGGTGGCCGAAAAGCTGGCCGCCGTGCGCCACCGCAACGGCAAAGACGTGTGGGTGGTGGGTCACCGCTGGAACTCCAACGCCTTCGTGAGCTACCTCGTGACGGCCGACGGCATCGTAACGAAGCCCAACCTGAGCAACGTGGGCAGCATGCACGCCGGCCCCGGCCGCAACGCCATCGGCACCATGAAATTCTCGCCCGACGGCCGCAAGCTGGCCGTGGCCATCTGGCGCGAGGCCAACCGCGTGGAGGTCTTCGACTTCGACAACGCCACCGGCAAAGCCGCCAACCCGAAAGTGTACAAAGGCTTTGAGGAAGCGTACGGCGTGGAGTTTTCGCCCGACGGCTCGAAGCTCTACGTGACCAGCAACGGCAACGGGGGCGGCAACGCCCAGGTGTGGCAGCTGAACCTGAAAACCGGCGACAAAACCGCCATCGGCAATTCGGCCAACCGCAAAATCGGCTCGTTGCAGCTCGGCCCCGACGGCCGCATCTACGTGGCCCGCGAAGACAACCCGTTTCTGGGCGTCATTCAAAGCCCCAACGCGGCCGGCGCAGCCTGCCAGTACGACGACAACGGCATCAAGCTCGGCGGCCGGCGCAGCAAGCTCGGCCTGCCCAACTTTGTGCAGAGCGGCCCGCGCTAACCCGCAACTACCCAAAAAAGCAGTGCCACGACCTGGAGCCGTGGCACTGCTTTTTGTTTTTGGTATTTGCTCGGCTTGGCTTTTGGCCTACTTGGTTTCCCCGATTTTGAACCGCAGGAAGCCCATAGCTACCGACACGTAGGGGTTTTCGGAGGTAAGCAAACCGGCCACGTCGCGGGTGCTGATGCCGGCTTCGTAGACTTTGGTGGTGAGCGTGACGCCCAGCGGAATGCTGAACGCGTAGCCCGCGCCGGCCGTGGCGCCGGTGCTCAGGCGTACCCAGCGCGCCGGTTTAAAATCGAGGCCCACGCCCACAAACGGAGCTGCAATGTTACCGGCTACGTTGTTGAGGGGCATGGTCACGTCGAGGCCGGTTTCGAAATACTCGCTGATGCGCACGCCCACGCCGGCCCGGAACTTGGTGGGCAGGTTGGCGGTGCGCTCGGTGCCGGGGGCGTACTGGAAGAGGCTGTCGGAGCCGGCGGCCAGCAGTTCGGAGGCTTCTTTGATGAAATTGTAGGTACCAATACCGGCCGAGCGCAGCCGCTTCAGCTTTTGGTCGTTGGCCGTTACCAGGTTGCCTTCCCAGGTCATTTTGCCCATGTCGGTAATGGCTACGCCCACGCGCACGGCCTTGCCCACGTCGGCCGACAGGCCGAGGTCGAAGCCGTTGCCTTTGCCCACGGGCTGCAGACCGGAGTCGCGCTTCTTCAGGTTGAAGTTGGGGTTTGAGGCCAGCTTGCCGTAGTCGATATCAAACAAGGGCGAAAGGGCGCCGTAGGCTTCCACTTTGCCGTTTTTTACCCGCGTATCGGTAATGCCCACGCCTTCGATGTAGCGGTAGCCCGCCCCGGCCGTCAGCTGCAGCATGTCGTAATCGAGCACGCGCACGCCATAGGCCACGTTGAACTCGTTCAGCCACGACACCTGCACCTCGGTGCCGTCCAGCGCCTCCGACACCAGCGGCACGGTCGCCAGGTTCTTGGGCGTGCCGTCGGCGTTGAAGTTGGCTTTGATGATGGGCGCGTTGAAGCCCAGAAACAGCAACTCGGCGGCGTTCTTGTTGAGCCCCACGTGCGTGCTGATGCGCTGCCGGTTGCTCACGGCAATGGTGCCGATGCTGGGCAAAGACACCGACAGCCCGAACGTGTTGACGTCGATGTTGGCGTTGAGAGCGTTATCGGAAGTAAACGACTGGGCCAGACTCAGCTTGTCGGCGTCGGTGAGCTTCAGTTCGCTGTCGTAAATGAGGTGGTTGAGCTGCGTGCGCGTGAGGGACTGCGACCCGGCGCCCAGCCCGAACTCGCCGATGCTGAAGGCTACTTTGGCGCTGCCCACCCGAGCAAGGTTGGCCGGGTTGATGCCAATGGCCTGGTAGTCGCGGGCAAAGGTGGTGGACACGCCGCCCCGGCCGGTGGAGGTAAAGTTGCTCAGCTCGTTTTGGGCTTGGGCTGCCAAGGCGCCCAGCATGAGGCCCGGCACTAGCAGCGCCCGCAGAAATACGTTCATCGGAAATACAGAGGATGGTGCAAAAACGCTGGCCTGCGTAGTAAAACGTGCCAACGCGCAGCAAGTAGCTACTTTTAAGCCTTGCAAGCAATGCCGCCCGGCCTATAATCGACCACCGCCGGCCGCAGGTCTGCCTTTTGCCCGTTTCCCGTGCCCAAACGCCTCTCCCTCGCCCAGTACACCGACGGCCTGCTCGCCGGCAACCGCTTCGTGCTCAGCCGCGCCATCACCCTCGTCGAAAGCACGCTGCCTGCCGATAAACACTTGGCCCAGCAGGTACTCGACGCGGTGCTGCCCCGCACCGGCCGCTCGGTGCGGCTGGGCATTACGGGCGTGCCGGGCGTGGGCAAAAGCACTTTCATCGAAAGCTTGGGCATGCACCTGGTGGCCGAGCGCGGGCACCGGCTGGCCGTGCTGGCTGTGGACCCCACCAGCCAGCGCAGCGGCGGCAGCATTCTGGGCGACAAAACCCGCATGAATCAGCTGGCGGCCCATGAGCACGCCTTCATCCGGCCCTCGCCCGCGGGCCGTTCGTTGGGCGGCGTGGCGCGCGCCACCCGCGAGGCGCTGCTGCTGTGCGAGGCGGCGGGCTACGACGTGATTTTCGTGGAAACCGTGGGCGTGGGCCAGAGCGAAACCGCCGTACACGGCATGGTCGATTTCTTTTTGCTGCTGATGCTGGCCGGTGCCGGCGACGAGCTGCAGGGCGTGAAGCGCGGCATCATGGAAATGGCCGACGCCGTCGTCATCACCAAGGCCGACTCGGGCAACGAACTTGCGGCCAAGCGTGCCCGCCGCGAATACCAGAGCGCCCTGCAACTGTTTCCGCACGCGGCCTCGAGCTGGGCACCGGTGGCCCGCACTTGCTCGGCCCTCACCGGCGAAGGCGTGCCCGGCGTGTGGGAGGAGCTGCAACGCTACCTGGAAGTGGTGCGCGGCAACGGTTTTTTTGAGCAACGGCGGCAGGAACAGAACCTGCAATGGCTGCACCACAGCATTCGGGAGGCGCTAGAGGAACGATTTTATGCCCGCCCCGACGTGCACCAGCGCCTTGCTCAGCTACAATTGGAAGTGCAGGAAGGCCGCCGGTCTGCCTTTGGGGCGGCCGAAGAGCTGCTGGCGCTGGGCGACGTGTAGGGGCTCAGCCCAGCAGGTCCCACTTGTTGCCGTAGCAGTCGGCAAACACCACCACGCTGCCGTAGCTTTCGTGGCGCGGCTCTTCCAGAAACTGCACGCCCAAGGCCTTGTAGCGGGCGTAGTCGCCGGCAAAATCGTCGGTGTGCAGAAACAGGAAAACGCGCCCGCCGGCTTGGTTGCCCACTTGGGCCTGCTGCTCGGGCGTGGCGGCCTGGGCCAGCAGCAGCGCCGGGTGCGCGGCCCCGCCCGGCGACACCCGCACCCAGCGTTTGCCGAGGCCGCGGTCGGTGTCTTCCAGCAACGTGAAGCCCAGCACACCCACGTAGTAGGCCAGGGCTTCGTCGTAGTCGCGCACAAGCAGCGTGAGGTTTCCGAGGTATTGCGCCATACAGAAGGTTTAACGAGCCGCCAGACCTTTTTCGTAGCCGCTCTTTTCCAGAAACTCGGGGTAACTGCCGATGTTCAGAATTTCCTGAATGGCCTGCTTTTTATCGGCGGCCTTGGCGTAGTAGGCCTGGCAAATTCTGTAGCCGACGTAATAGCCGAGGTCGGCCGGTTTTGCAGCTGTTTCCTGCCCGCCGTTCCCAATCCAGTTGTTCCAGTTGGTGCTGGTCATTTCCTTTTTGAAGTCGGCCCAGATTTCCGCTTCGTGGGCATTGCCGTAGGCGTGGATACGGGCGTTCGGATTGGTACCCGTCACGACTTCGGCCAGAAAATCGGCCATGCCCTCGTTGATGGCGCCGCGCAGCAAGGTGAGGTCGGGAGAGTCTTTCTGAATGTAGTGAATGTGCTCGTGCGCCACTATCACGGGCACCAACGCTACCGGACTCAGAATGGCACGGCCGCGCACGCTCAACTCATCGAGGGGTACGCCGGGGCCGTTGCTAAGCTGATCGGCACCGAGCAACAGCCCGTTTGGCGACACCGTGCCGGCCGAGCTGAAGCGGCCGATGACGAAGTACACATCGGGAAAGCGCGCGGCCGGATACAGCTCTTTGATCTTGCGGAAGTTGGCCTGCATCTGCGGCTTAAACCCGGCAATCTGCTGCGTGGTGGGCCGAATGCTGCGGTAGAAGTTGGGCTTCTGGTCGAGGTTGCGCACAAACCGCGCCACGGAGTGAATCTTGCGGTCGAAGTAATCCTCCAGTCCCACGCTGGCCTTGTCGAAGTACTCCCGCTGAAAAATGGCGTGCCGCTGCGCAGTGTCGCGGGCGGCCAGGTCGTAGGCCCGCCAAAAGTTGTCGATGTCGCTCGTAACGAGGCGCACCTTGCGCGGGTCGGCTTCCCGGGCAGTGGCCTGGTCCATGCGCTTCACAATTTTGGCAAACCCAGACGTCGTGCGCAGGCTGGCGAGGTCGGCATCTTTCCGCACGTGCTCGGCTTGGTTGAACCCCGCTTGCTGAGCCGCCGCCAACTGCTGCAGGGCGGGTTGGGGTTGGCCGGCCAAGGCGTAATAGCAAGCGGCGTTGTACAGCGCCGATGCCCGGGCCAGCCGATGCGGCTCGGCGCCGGCCAGGCGCTGGTAGCGCGCCGCCGCTTCGGGGTAGCTTTTGGCTGCGGCACTGCGTTTGGCCTGGGCCCGCAGCGAATCCAAGGGCGGGGTAGCCGGCAGGGTCTGGCTCTTTGCGGCTTGGCTGCAAGCCAGGCTCGCCCACAGCGCGGCTGCAAGAGAGGCGTTGCGGTAGTGCATAGTGGAGGGTAGGCGTTAAGTTGGTAGCAGAAGAGCCTAATTAAACAGACTATTTCCTACGCAGCTAGCTCCGTTTTTTGCGCAGGGCGAGGTAGTCGAGGTAATACAGGATTTTTACCGAGACGGAGTTGTTGTGGGGCGTGTTGATGGTGTTCGAGAGGTTGTCGAAGTAGAGCGGTGTGGCTTGGTTGGCATTGAAGGACGAGTAGCCCGCGTTTTTCCAGACCACGCTCACCTGCGAGCCGGGCGCAAACCACCACGAGTACACCGCGTCGATGTTGAAGGCGTTGAACGTGTTGTTGCGGTTGCGCTGGTAGTCCACCAGTTCCTCCTCGCCGCCGGGTTTCAGGCGGGCAAAGTCGCGGTAGCGCACGTTGCTGGTGTAGTGCCGCGCCCGAAACGTGAACGACATGCGGTTGGAAAACGTGTAGGCCATGGAGGCCACGTTGGTCACCGTAATAACCTTGCGCCGCCCCAGAATAACCTGGTCGAGGTAGGGCTGATCGAGCGGCTCGTCGCTGTCCATGCCGCCGTTCACGTAGCCAATCTGGTTGTCGCTCAGGTTCCAGTTGAAGTTGTAGCGGAAGTTGAGCTGGTTGTTTACGCGGTAGCGCGGCGAAATGCCCAGGCCGTAGCCGGCGCGGCCGGTGCGGTTCAGGCGCTGGCCGGCTTCGCCGTAGCCGCGGCGGTCGGCAGTGTAGAGCCGAATGCCGGCGTTTACGTCCCAAGCCAGCTTCTTGCGGTAGTCCGTCGATATAAAGGCACCCAGGTTGGCATTGGCCGGCACCCGCACCCAGTATTCGCCCAGTGTGGCGGTGCGCGGCTCAAAATAGTCGCGGTTCACGGGGTTAGCGTCGAAGTTGAAGCCCGCCGTCAGAAAGCTCTTGGTGAAGGTGGTGTTGGCGCCGCCGTAGAGGTTGGTGCGCTGGTAGAGCATGGGCTTGTAAAGCAACGACTGGTCGAGGCCGAAGTAGGAATAGAAGTTGTTGACCTTCCAGAAGGGCTTGTAGTGGTTGTAGTTGCCGAAGATGCCCTGCGAGATGTTGTTGTTGCCGAACAGGATACCCAAGTCGTTCGGGTTGTAGTGGTCCGATTCGATGCCCTGGTTCAGGCCCCAGGTGAAGTTGCCGCTGATTTTGCTCACGCCCACTTGGTACTTGTAACCGTTCTGGTCGTCGATTTTCTCTTCGGTGCCGAAGTCGTTGCCGCGGCGGCGCGAGTACACCATGCGGCCGTCCACGGCGTAGGAATTCTTCTTGTTGGCGAAGCGGAACAGGCCGCCGGTGACGTTGGCGTCGTAGGTGCGGCCCCAGCGCGTGACGTTGGTATTGATGAGCGAGACGTAGGAGTTGTTTTTCAGGCTCTGGTCGAGCACCGCAATGCTGTAGTTGCTGAACGGCTGCGTCAGTACGTCGCGCTTGGCGCCGGTGGCGCTGTCCTGCAGCGTGGCGTACACGTCGTTGCTCAGCGCGTTGAAGAGGCCCACGCCCAAACCTTTGTTGGTGCGGCCCGAAATCTTGGTGGCGTTCAGCAGCTGCGTTACGCCGGGGTTGCGGGCCACAAATTCGCCCTCGTGCACGCGCCCTTCCGCGTCGCGGTAGCGCTTGCGCAGGTAGCTGCTGGCGCTGCCATAGCCGATGGGCTGGGCACCCACGCGGCGCGAGTAAAACAAGCCGCCTTTGTTGAACAGCTCGGTGCCCTCGGTGAAGAACTGGCGGTTTTCGGCAAACTGCACCTCGAAGGGCGACAAATTCAGCACCTGGTTGTCGCTCTGCACCTGCCCGAAATCGGGCACCAGCGTCGCGTCGAGCGTGAAGCTCTCGTTGATGCCCCACTTCACGTCCGCGCCCCCGTTGAAGCTCGTCGTCGTGCGGCGGCTGGGGTCGGCCAGCTCCGGGTCGTGGTTCACGTAGCCCGACACGTAGGGCGTCAGGCTCAGGCGCAGGGGCGGTTGCACGTCGCGCACGCCGGTAAGCAGGCCCCACTGGTTCACAAACCCATCGACGGCGGGCCGCACCTCGTTCCAGAAGAAATCCTGGTTGTCGCGCTTGCGGCGGCGCATAAACTGCAGCCCCCACAGTTGTTCGGGCTGGTTGCCGAAACGAATGGCCGAGTACGGAATGCGGATTTCGGCCACCCAATCGGTGCCGTGCAGCGAGGTGCGCGAGTCCCACACCGCGTTCCAGTTGAAGTCCTCCCCACTCGCGGGCGAGTAGCGGGCGTCCATCTGCACGCCGCCGGTGGTTACAAAAAAGCCGTAGCCGTTGAGCTTGTCGTGGTAGGTGTCGAGGAAAATGCCGATAAAGTCGCTGTTGCCGAAGTTGTCGCGCGGGGTCAATTCCCGCAAAATCGAATCGGGATTCACGTCGTGCATCACGGCGCCCACGTACAGGCTGGCGTCGTCGTAGAGCACGCGCACTTCGGTTTTGTGCCGCTCGTGCGGGCCGGGGTTAGGCCGGTTCTGAATGAAGTCGGTGGCGGCCTCAGCCTGTTGCCAGGCTGCTTCGTCGAGCACGCCGTCGAGCTTGATGCCGCCGCTGATGCGCACCGCGCCCAGTTGTTTTTTGGGAGCCGGCGTGTTATCGGTTTTGGATTCGGGCGACTGAGCGCGGGCCACGCCGGCCCAGAGGCTCAGCACAACCAGCAACAGCGTACAACTGCGCATCATGGGAAAGGGGAAAGGGAACGGGCCAGCAGGTCTTTTGCCAGTATCTGGGTGCGCGAATAGATGCAATTGGGACGCTTGGCGTTGCTTGGCTTCCTAACTAATTCCTCGGGCCTGCATCCGGCGCGGAATTGTGCAACCGGGCAAAAAAGCGGAAGCCGGTCGGGTCTCTCCTCCGACCGGCTTCACCACACCACCGTTCACTCACCAAAGTCCCGATATGTGGTTGCCTACGTTGTTGCGCGGCGCGGCTTAATCGTTGTTGACGACGATGTCCATGTTTACATTGCTGCCCTCGGTCCCGCCCAGCAGCTTGCGGTAGCGGGCGGCCACGTCGGCCGGCTGCTTTTTGCCGTTCACCACCATTTCGTTGTTGTTGAGGCGAAACTGCAGGGTGTTGTCGTCGTCTTCAATAATCTGGTCTCGCACCAGGGCCGAACGCACATCCACCGAGTTGATGAGCGTGGTTTTGGGTGTACGGGGTGCCCGCGGGGTGCGCGGCGCTTTGGGTGCCGTGGGGGCCACCGACGGGCGCGGGGCGCGGGGCGGACGGGGCGCCGCCGGGGCCGGGGTGCCCGTCGAGTTGTAAATGATGGAGCGGTTGGTATTGTTGCGCGTGATGGTCATCGAGCCGCCGGCATTCAGGTCGCGTTCGTTCAACTCTTTATAGATGCCCAGGTACTTGCGCAGCATGGCCTCGGGTTGCTCCTTGCCATTCACCGTCAGGCGGCTGCTCGTGAGCTGGAAGGTGAAATTGTTGGTGTCGGTAATCAGCCCGTCGCGGCGCAATTCGCCCACCAATTTTTCCTCCACCTCGCGGTTGCGCTCTTCCCGTTCCCGGGCGCGTTCCTCCCGTTCGCGGGCGCGTTCTTCCCGTGCCCGCGCGGCTTCCTCACGCCGTTCGGCTTCGGCTTCGCGGCGGTCGGCCTCGGCTTCTCGGCGGGCTTCATCCCGTTCCCGCACGCGCTCCTCGGCTTCGTGGCGACTTTCTTCCAAGTCTTGGCGCTGGTCGCGAATTTTCTCCAGTTGCTGCTCAATCCGTTCACGGTCCGCTTCGCTCAGGTCGGCTTGCTGGCGGGCTTTTTCCAGACCGCGCTCGGCCTCGCGCAGGGCATTGCGGGTAATGCCTTCCGCATCCACGTACACCTGCGGGTTTAGCTGGCCGTCGGGGCCGAGGCGGAACACCCGCGTTTGGCCGTCCTCCAGGCGCTGGTACTTGAAGTTCTTCGCAAAGTCTTTGTCCAGCTTGTAGAATTTCTTGTCGAAGTCCTTGCCGAATTTGTCTTTGAACTCCTTCTCGAATTTTTCGCTGTCGAAGGAGTACTCGTAGCGGCCCGGAGCAATGTAGCGGTGGGCGTAGCCGCTGCCCGAGGGCACCTGAATGACCTCCACGCGCGACTCGTTGTCTTTTTTGCCACCGCGCCGGTCGCTGCTGCTAGTTTCCACCCGCTCGCCGTTCACGTACAGATCGGTCAGCCGGCCCTTCTTGTCTTTCTCAATGATAACCGAGCCCGGTCCGCCCCGACGGTTGACCTCGCGGTCGAGCACAATCACGCGGCTTTCGCCTTTGTTCTTGGCTTTGCGCTTGCGTTTCCGGTCATCGTCGTCATCGTCGCTGCTGCAAGTAGCGTCCGTCAGCGCGGCCGTTTCGGCCACGGTGGCCTCTATTTGCTTGATGTCGGGCTGCGTGATGAAAGCGGGCATAGCTTGGCGCAACAGGCGCGGCGCGGCGGCCGCCAAATGCGGGTGCGCCAAGGCGGCCACTGCACTAATCGAAAGCAATACAATACCCATCATTACCACGCAGGCAGCCAGAAAGCCTTCGGAGAAAGTGGGGGCGCCCCGGCGCTGCACCAGGCGACGCACCCGGCCCAGCAACGAGCCTTGGGGTCCTACGGCGGCCATGGTCAGGCGCGGGGCCACGGCGCGCTCCAAGCCCAGTTCGGCCAACGCGGCCAGGGCGCGGGCCAGCACCAGCGGGTCGCCGCAGAGCGAGGCGGCCACGTCGTCGCAGCAGTTTTCACGCTCCGAGCGCAGCGTAGCGGTCAAGAACCACACGGCCGGGTGGTAGAAGAACAGGATTTCGGCAATCGACTGGATGATGTTCACCAAGTAGTCGCGGCGGGCTACGTGGGCCAGTTCGTGGGCCAGAATGGCTTCCATTTGCATAGGGCTCAGGCCCGCCACGGCGCCCAAAGGCAGCAGGATCATCGGCTTCAGGTGGCCCACTACCACCGGCACCCGCACCAGGCTCGACTCCAGCAGCGCCACGGGACGCTTCAGGCCGGCGCGCTCCGAAAGGTTGGCCAGCCGGTGCTGCCAGGCCAAACCCAGCGGCCGGGTACCGTAGTGGCGCAGGCGCTGCACGTAGGCCAGCCCGCCCAAGAGGCGCAGGGTCATGGTCAACAGCCCGAGCAGCCACACCGTCACAATCAGCGGCAGGTTGTGCTCGATGTAAGCCAACACCACTTTCTTGCTTAGCGGATGCTCGGCGGCGGGTGCCACGGTGGCCATGGCATCGGCCGCGGCGCTTTGCACCCATGCTTCCGAGGAAGTAGCCACGCTAGCCGGAGCGGCCGTGAGATAGTAGCGCATGAACGTGACGCCCGCCAGCAGCAGAATTAGCCCCAGGGAGGCCGCCGTGACGGAGTAGCGCACCTGCGCCGAGTGGCGGCGCAGCAGCAAGAGCAGCCCCGCCAGCGCCAGCGCCACCAAGGCGCCCTGCCAGAGCGAGTGCAGAAGCGTGTAGCCAACGGCGCGCACCAGCGCAGGCGTCAGCAGGGTCTCGAGCCAATTCATTTGGTGTCAGGCGTAGCGGTTGGGGAGGGTTGGTCGGGGTCTTGTTGGTCGTCCATCGAGTCGAGCAGGTCGCGGATCTGGTCCAGCTCGGCACGGGAGGTTTTGCGGTTGCCCAGGGCCTGCTGCACCAGCTTCAGGGCCGAGCCTCCGAAAGCAGCTTCCAGCAATCGGTCGATGAGCACGCCTTGGGTTTCCTGCTCGCGCAGGGCCGGGCGGTACACATGGGTGCGGCTGGAGTCGTCGCGGGCCACAATGCCTTTCTCGTGCATGAGCTGCAGCAGCTTGAGCGTGGTGGTGTAGCCCACGTCGCGCCGCTTGCTCAGCTCGTCGTTCACAAAGCGCACCGTGCTCGGACCGTGTTGCCAGAGCACCTGCAGAATTTCCAGCTCCGATTCCGTCGGGCGCGGTACGTTGTTCTTTCCCATCTCGCGGTTCAATTCTTTACGAAACCATTCGTAACCCAAACATATACGAAAGGCATCGTACTTGTCAAGTTTTTCCTACGAAATATTTCGTGAATCTACGTCACAGACAGCCCGCACCAGAAAAGGCTGCATATAAGTTACAGCCTCCGAATGGCTTGTGTACTCCCATTCTGGGGTGATTGCCCGGCACTGCCGCCCAACGGCGGCGCGCTACAGCACCGGGCCCGGCCGCTTGCGCTTAAGCGTGACGCGCGCGCGGTGGCAAATGCCGCCCAATGGCGGGTTGAACTTCGACACGCTCACTTCCACCCGCTGCACATGGGGCAAGTCGTGCAGCACCCGGTCGATGATGCGGTGGGCCAGGTGTTCGAGCAGCCGCGCCGGGGCCTGCATTTCCTCGTACACGAGCTTGTAGAGAAGCTCATAATTCACGGTTTCGGGCAGCTTATCGGTGGCGCCGGCGCGGTAGAGGTTGGTGCGCACTTTCAGGTCCACGCCGTACTTGTTGCCGATTTTCTGTTCCTCGTCGTAGTAGCCGTGAAAGGCAAAAAACTCGAGTCCTTCCAGCGCAATCTGGCCCATGGTTGAAACAGTGAGGTGGTGAAATAATGCGTTGCTGCCTTGTCAGTGGTTTGCCGTCCACCGCCCAGCCAAGCGGGAACCGGCGCAACATCGCCCCAGCCCGCCGCAAAGGAAACGAAAAAGCCTGCCCCGTAGGGCAGGCCGGTCGTCCACGAAATCCGTGGAATTCAGTAAATCAGCTGGAATCCGTGGGCTAGATTTCGTCGAAAAACGACTTCTCGGCCTCGGCACCGGCGGGCACGGTGGCCATGCCGGGGTGCGTTTGCGGCGTGGGCGGGGCAATTTCGGGCGCGTTGGGCGTCACCGGCTGAATATCGGGCCGGGCCGGTTCCACATTAGGAGCACCGGGGCTGGGCACTTGCGACGGCTCGGGCACGTAGATGCGCGACGGTTCCGAAATGCCGGGATTTTCGTGCGGATGCGCCGGGTTGATTTCGGGCCCCGGCGTGTGGGCCGGCTCGCCGGGCTGCGGTTGCTTGCCGGGCTGTGGGCCAATGGGCCGGTTGGTAGGCTCGCTGCCGTAGGCAGCACCGCCCGTAGCCGGCGCGGTAGCCGGAACCGAGGCGGCCGACGAAGCGGACGATGTTTGAACGTACATGGAGGTGTCGGTTGCGGGCGAGGCGGGTTCCTCACGGTTTACCTTTACGCTAGCCGCACGCGAAAGGATGGCCGCCACCGAACCGCGCGGGCGCTGCTGGGCTTTCTCCACTTTCTCCTGCACGCCGGCGGCCAGGTGCTGCAAGTCGCGCATCAGGGTATCGAGCACACTTTCGAGGCGCTGGTGCTCCTGACCCAGGGTATTCACTTCGGCCTGCATATCGGCCACGGCTTTTTCGGCTTGCTGGTAGGCCTCGTCCACCACACGGCGGGCTTTCTGGCGGGCGTCGGCCAGCAGTTGCTCGGCTTGCAGCTGGGCTTCGCGCTGCTTCAGCTCGGCTGATTTCTGAGCTTGGTCGACAATGCTGGTGCTGGTGTCTTCGGCCGTTTTGAGGGTGCGGTAGAGCGAGGTTTCCACTTCGCGCATTTTCTGCACGTCGTGCTGCGCCTGATCGAGCTGGCGGCGCAATTCGCGGTTTTCGTCGCTCATTCGCTCCCACTGCTGCGAAAGCGTGAGCAGGAAGGCGTCCACCTCGTCTTTGTCGACGCCGCGGAAGGCGCGCTCGAAGGTTTTCTGCCGAATGTCGAGGGGGGTAATTTTCATGGTAAGGTCAGTATTGAGTATGGCGTACGTAGTAGTGGGAAGAAGCCTGTTCGCGTCGAATACGGGATTCTCACTACTCAATACCAGCTACCAACTACTCTTGCAAAAGCTGCCACACGGCCAGGCTGCGGTCGTCGCTACACGAAACTAACCGATTCTGCCGGCCCGACCAAAACAAGCGGTTTACGGAGGTACCGTGCCCGGCGCTGCGGGCGCGGTCGACCACGCGCAGCAGGCGACCGGTGCTGGCCTCCCACAGCTTGATGCTTTTATCCATGCTGCAGGTGGCGAAGAATTGCCCGTTGGGGCTGAAGGCAAGATGATTGATGGCAAACAGGTGCGCCACGACGGTCAGGTTTTCACGATAATCGGCGGCCACGTCGTAGGCGCGGAGGTGGGCGTCGCGGCCGGCGGCCAGCAGCTGCGTGCCGTCGGGGCTGTAGGCTACGGTGAACACCGAATTGGTGGCCTCGGCCAGCGTGTAGCGCAGCTGCAGCGAATCGGCATCGAGGATGCGCACGGTGGCGTCGGAGGTGCCAATGGCCAACTCGCCCCGCTCTTCGTGCAGCGCAAGGCTGCGCAGGCTTTTGTCGGCCACGCGCAGCAAAAGCTCGAGGCTGAAATCGGCGGCGCGCAACACGGCCAGCGTACCGTCGCCGATGGCTACGTAGAGCCGTTGGCGAACTTCGGAGTAGGCAAAATCGAAAATGGCCACCGGCGGCAGGGCCGTGGCGCACCAGAGCTGCTTTTGCGCCAGATCAATAACCTGCACGCCTTGGTAGTTGTGGCCAATCACCAGCAGGCCGCGCCCGGCCACGTAATGAAGCGCGTACACTGAGTTTTCGACGCGGGCCACCAGCTGCCCGTCCTGCTCGGGCTGCTCGATGCTCCAGCTCACCACGAGGCCGTCGGCGCCGGCCGAGAAGAACGCGTCTTCTGCCGCGTGGCCCGCCAGCGCGTACACGCAGTCGCGGTGGCCGGTGAGAGCGGCCAGTTTCAGGAGTTGCGGGCGGTGCAGCAGGGTCATGGCAGGCGAAAAGCAGCGCCGGGAGGTCGGCAGCGCGAAAATACGGCGCCCGGCGTAGGGGCGCGTTGCGCCCGCCCGCCGTTGCACGGCGCATCTGCCTTCACGCGGTTTTTTACACGAATTGTTTCCGTTCTTGGTAGTCTGTTCAACGAACGGGCGCGGGCAATGCGCCCCTACCATGCCGCTACACCGCATTTCCACTTTCGCCGACGGGCAAACCCTGCTAGGGCTGTGGCAGCTCACCGAATCGGTGGAAGAATTGCTAGCCCAAGTACCCGCGGCGGCCGACTACGCCGCCCTGCTGCCCGCCGGGCGCGACCCGCAGCGGCCGCGCCAATGGCTGGCCGGCCGGGCCTTGGTGCACACGCTACTTCCGCACCTGCCGGCCAGCGCACCCAGTGCCCGGGTGCGCAACGATGCCGCCACCAACCAGCCGTTCATCGAAAGCCAGCCCGCGTTGGGCGTGTCGTTGTCGCACTCCGGCGCGTGGGTAGCGGCGCTGCTCACGGCCGAAGGGCGCGTTGGCATAGATGTTGAACTAGTGCGCCCAAAAGCCCGGCTGCTGGCGCCCAAGTTTCTCACCGAAACCGAGCGCGCCGACGCAGGCGACGACGACGTGAAATACAGCCTGAACTGGAGTGCCAAGGAAACGCTCTACAAGCTCTACGCCCGCCGCCGCTTGTTATTCAAAGAGCATATCCGGCTCGATCCGTACATCCGCCAGGAAAACGGCATCTTCACCGGCCACTTGCTGACCGAAGGTGCCCACAGCCAGCACCAGATTCAGTACGAACACCTCACCTCCGATTGCGTGCTGACTTGGTGCCACGCCCGCTAACCATCTCTCGCCTTCCCCCTGCCATGTCGCTTCGTCGTCTCTCGCTTCTTGCCGCCGCCCTGCTCATCACCGCCACGGTGGTTGTCACGTCGGCCCGTGCCCAGTCGGGACCCGTGTCCGATTTCACGCTGAAAAGCGCCGACAACACGGCGGTTTCCCTCAGCTCGTTTGCCGAGAAGAAAGGCGTGGTGGTGGTGTTTACCAACCCCAGCTGCCCGTTTTCCAAGCTCTACGAAAGCCGCCTGTTGGCGCTGGCCAGCCAGTATGAAGGCCAGGGCGTGCAGTTTCTATTCGTCAACGCCCCCATCAACCTGGAACAGGCCCCCGAAGCAGCCGGTGCCGACAAAGTGAAGGTAAAAACCACCGGCGCCAGCCTGGGCCAGTACAGCGACGAAGGTTTGAAAGCCGCCACCCTGCTGGGCGTAACCAAAACGCCGGAAGCGGTGGTACTGCAGCCCACTGGCAACGGCTTTACCATGCGCTACCGCGGTGCCATCGACGACAACCCGCAGATGGAAAGCTACGTGAAGGACCGGTACCTGAAAGCCGCCCTCGACGCCGTGGTGGCCGGCCAAGCCGGCGGCCTGACCGAGAAACGCGCCTCGGGCTGTCTGATCAAGAAGTAAGTTCACAATCCCGTCATCCGGAACAACGCGAAGGACCTTCTCCCGCCAGAACAAATCGTTCGAGCTAGAGAAGGTCCTTCGCGTTGCTCCGGATGACTGTTTTTGTTTGTTAGCTACCAGCAGCTTATTCCTCTTCCGGCGTATCGTCGTCCTCGGTTTCTTCGGCTTTGGCCGAATCGGCGGCGGAGCTGTCGGTCAGAATAGCTAGCAGCACGCCTATTTCGGCGGCTTTTTCGGGCTCCTGCATCTTCTCGAAGCTCACGGCGAGGTTGCGCAGGGCGCGCCGCACGATGTCGAGGTTGGAGCAGGGCTCGAAGAAAATGTCGTTGGCCGGCAGGTTCAGCTGGGCCACGTAGTGCTCGATGTCGGTGCGGGTGAGGATCAGGCCGCGGTTGTAGCAATTGATGTAGAACGGGTCCTCGTCGGCATCCTCGGGGCGAAAGGTGAGGATGAATAGGTTGGGCAGGTTCACCCCCGAAACCGGTAGGCCCAGGCGCTGCGCCACCAGCAGGTAAATCACGCACAGCGTGAGCGGGTTGCCGCGGCGCGTTTCCAGCACCAGGTGCAGCATAGAATTGGCCGGGGCGTGAAAGTTCTGGGTGTTGGCCGAGAACTTGTGCACCTTGAACAGCACGTGATTGAGGGCCCGTACGATATCCACCGGGCCCATTTGGGGCAGCAGCAGCATCCATGCCTCGTAGCGCAGCTGCTCCACGGCTCGGTTCAGGGCCTGCAGGTCGGCGTCAGGGTATTGGTAGGAATTGATGAGCCACATGCCCTCCAGCAGGTTTTCGCCACCCGACTCGCGCCACACCCGCAGCCGCTCCTGCACGCCCGCAAACTGCAGGTCGTGAATCAGGTCTTCGAGGCGATGCTGCTGGGCCGTATCGAGGGTTTCCTCCCAGGCTTCCTCCAGAAACGGTATCACGCTTTCGCCCAGCTCCTGAATGCGGCCTTCGATGTGGGGGCGCACCTCCGCGTCGTCGAGCAGCGAAATAAGGGCTTTGATTTCTTTATTGGTCATGCCTAAAAGCAATACCGCGCCCAAGTACGGCGCGGCCTCTGGATTCGGGATAGGGTCAAAGATACGGCTCCGGCCCTGGTAACACCGATGCGAGCGGCAGAATTCACCGCCGCGCCCGGCTTTGATTTACGGCCGGGCTCGTGGAAGCGCGAAGGCTTGCAAGGCTTTTCGGTTTCGCTGAGCATCTGCGCATCCAACCGTAAGCGGAAGGGTCGGCTTTCACCCGCGCTTCTACCCACATGCCTGGCGGCCGCGCCGAATGGCGGCCGCGCAGCCCCAGGACAGTGGCCGACGAGAGGCTCACCATTGTGTTCGGCCGGTGCTTGCGCTACGCTCCACTGCCTGGCTGCCTTCGATGCAGATAATCTGGCCTGCCACGTGCCGCTGGGAACGGCCGCGTTTCCACGTAGGCCAGGTGCTTTTGCCGAACCGGTACTGCCCGAAATAGCGGACCCGAAAAGCAACGGGCGCGGCAGGAGTGCAGCCAGCCGTGCGACTCCCCCGCTTGGGTTGCGGGCTAGTTACCTTTACGTGGCAGACAGGCGTGCAAGCGGGCGTTGCGTTAGGGCAGCAGGGTGATGCTGGCTCCCCGGCGTAGGGTATTGTGGACTTCCGCAACGCGGTCGGTGTAGCGGATAAGGTCTTCAATGTCCGCGGCGGGAGCATCTGAAACGACGCGGGTCTGGTATGTGAAGTTTGTGCCGGCTTCACCTTCGGCTCCGAATTCGCCGCTCACGACCACTTCCACGCTCGTCAAGGACAGCTTCCGTTTACTGGCTTCCCGATAAAGGTCGTTGCAAAAACACGTTGCCAGGGCCAGCAACAGCAACTCGCCGCCGTTTACCGACGAGCCGAATCCCGATGGCTTCGGTGCAATCTGTACGGCCTTGGCGGCGCCGTCGGTTTGCACCTCAACCAGGTGCTCCTGAGCTTGATTATAGATGCGGGCCAACATTTTCATAGCAGACGTCTTGCAGAGCGCAGCCTGATGCCGTGCCCTTAGTGACACCTGCTTAATATAAAGCAAAAAGCTCACCCTCATAACAGTAAGGAGCCTTCAACCGCCACCAGCAACTCTTGTAGCCACTTAAGAATCAGCCGCCCCACCTGTACGCTCACTGTTTCGGGCTGAAAATGGCGAGAGGCCCGGTGCTATTTCGTCGGCGTTGATGAACTCGCGGCAATCGAGCAAAACGTATGCAGTGGTTTTACCCGCACCGTTGCAGCCAAAGAGGAGACAGAGCTTCATTAGACTGCAAGGCAGTATATCACTCTGAAATAAGCTCGGCCCACCGCAATGAGGTTGCAGTGAGCTGAGCTAACCTCATTAACATTGGTCAATGTACCTCAACCCGCTTGACTGTAACAGTTTGACGGATGTAATTAAGTATGATGAGCCCGACAATGATTAGTAACAACCTATACAAATAAAACTCCCAACTAAAAAGCTTAAAACTGTCCAGCACCTCGTTCAAAAATCGGCCGCATATACTTAATGCAGGGCCTGCTACAAGTGTAATGATTACCCACCACTTCAGATTTACCAAGGGATTTTTATGCTTGGCAACAACTAAGAATAGCAATACAGCCATCCAAAGTAATCGGATTATGCCAAGCACATTAAAGCCATTTAGCAACGCGTAGATAGACAATAATCCGCCAGCGGATAATCCTATTACCAAAAACCAATAAAACACCCTATTTTGAAAAACAGTTTTTTCCATCATTTATAGCTTGCTCATACCTGAATCACCCCCACGTTGTACGCCTTTTCAATGGGCGCGTGGTTGGCCATTTCAATGCCTTGTGAAATGACACGTCGGGTTTCCAGCGGGTCAATCACGGCATCGACCCAGAGGCGGGCGGCGGCATAGTAGGGCGAGAGCTGCTCGTCGTAGCGGGCCTTGATCTTGTCGAACATTTCCTTTTTGGCCTCCTCGGTGAGCTTTTCGCCCTTGCCCTCGGCGGCGGCTACCTGAATCTGCAGCAGCGTATTGGCCGCGGCGGCCCCGCTCATCACCGCCAGCTGGGCCGTAGGCCAGGCCACGATCAGGCGCGGATCGTATGCTTTGCCGCACATGGCGTAGTTGCCGGCCCCGTACGAGTTGCCGATGATAACCGAGAACTTCGGCACCACGGAGTTCGACATGGCATTGACCATTTTCGCCCCGTCCTTGATGATGCCGCCGTGCTCCGACTGCGAGCCGACCATGAAGCCGGATACGTCGTGCAGAAACACCAGCGGAATCTTCTTCTGGTTGCAGTTCATGATGAAGCGCGCCGCCTTGTCGGCCGAGTCGGAGTAAATAACGCCGCCCATTTGCATGGCGCCCTTCTTGCTCTTCACGATTTTGCGCTGGTTGGCCACAATGCCCACGGCCCAGCCGTCGATGCGCGCCAGGCCGCAGATGAGCGTCTGGCCGTAGAGGTCCTTGTAGGGCTCGAACTCGGAGTTATCGACCAGGCGGAGGATAATATCCATCATGTCGTAGGGCTTCACGCGGTCCGAAGGCAGCAGGCCGTAGATTTCCTTCTCGTCGTGGGCCGGGGCCTGCGGGGCTTTGCGCGAGAAGCCAGCCGTGGGGTTGGCGCCCATCTTGTCGAAGATGTTGCGGATGTGGTCGAGGCACTCCTCGTCGGTCTGGAACTTGTAGTCCGTCACGCCCGAAATTTCGGAGTGCGTGGTAGCCCCGCCCAGCGTCTCGTTGTCGATGGATTCGCCGATGGCCGACTTCACCAGGTACGAGCCGGCCAGAAACACCGAGCCGGTACCGTCGACAATCATGGCCTCGTCGGACATGATGGGCAGGTACGCCCCGCCGGCCACGCACGGGCCCATAATGGCAGCCAGCTGCACGATGCCCATGCTGCTCATCACCGCGTTGTTGCGGAAGATGCGGCCGAAGTGCTCCTTGTCAGGGAAGATTTCGTCCTGCATCGGCAAATACACGCCGGCCGAGTCGACCAGGTAGATAATCGGCAGCTTGTTTTCGATGCTGATTTCCTGGGCGCGCAGGTTTTTCTTGGCCGTAATCGGAAACCAGGCCCCGGCCTTCACCGTGGCGTCGTTGGCCACGATGATGCACTGCCGGCCCTGCACGTGGCCGATAACCACCACTACGCCGCCGCCGGGGCAGCCGCCTTCGTCCTGGTACATGCCTTCGCCGGCAAATGCGCCGATTTCCACGGTTTCGGACCCTTCGTCGATGAGGTAGGCAATCCGCTCCCGCGCCGTGAGCTTGCCCTTGGCTTTGTGGGCGGCAATGCGCTTTTCGCCGCCACCGAGCTTCACTTTCTCCAGCCGCTTGTGGAGCTGGAAGTTGAGCTGCTTGAGCTGGTCTTCGTTTTTGTTGAATTCGAGGTCGGCGCGGGTGGGGGCAGCAGGCTGGTTCACGGGAGAGAAATGGAGCGAGGGGAAAAGCAAGAAATCCGCCTGGCAGGGCGGATTTCAAAGGTACACAGTCCGCCGAATCTAAGGCGGGTAGCGGTGGTTGGGTTACGGCTTCACGGCCGAGTCGGCCTGCGAGACGGTTTTGGTTTCGCGCTCGGTTTTGCCGTTGGGCTTGGTTTCGGTTTCGGTCTTTTTCTTCTCCTTGCCGCCTCCGCCAAACACCGAGAAGTGCACGTAGCGCTTGGGATTGGCCTTCAAATCGACCAGCAGCGCGTTGGAGCTGGCGGCCGTGGCATTGAGGTTGGTGTAGAGCGAGTCGTCGTTGATGAGCTTGCCCAAGGAGCCCTTGGTGCTGGTGAGCGACTGGTTCAGCGACTTCATGGCCACCTGCGCCTCGCCCACGGTGGTGTTCAGGTCGCGCACGGTTTTGGCCAGCGGCGCGGCTTTCAGCGTGTCGGTTATCAGCGACAGGTTGGTAGCCAGCCGGTCAAACTTCTTTTCCGTTTGGTTCAGCGACTTGGTCAGCTGGGCCATGTTGGTGGTAATCTGGTTGATGTTGCGCTGGTTCATGATGAGCAGGTTGCGCAACGCTTCCGTCGAGCCCTGAGCGTTGAGCAGGGTTTGCTGCAGGCTGATTTTGGCTTCCTTGCTCAGGAAGCTGTTCACCTTCATCAACGTCGAATCGACGGTACCGAGCACGGGCATGGCCTTGGCCTGGAAGGCATCGGTGATGCTGGCCACGGTAAACGACTTCAGCTCCTCGCCGCCTTTGAAGGTGACGGAGTTGCGGCCGTTTTGAATGAGCACGATGGTTTTGGAGCCCAGTAACGAGCCGTTCAGGCTGGCCACAGTAGAGTCGCCCACCGTCACGTCTTTCCGGATTTCGAGGCCGGCACGCACGCTGTTGCCCTTCTCGGGCTGCAGATCGAGGCTGCGCACCTGCCCTACTTGAATGCCGTTGAGCAGAATGGGCGCCGATAGCGGCAGTCCTTCTACGCTGGCGTAGGTGGCATAATAGAGTTTATCGGACGAAAAGACATTGCTGCCTTTCAGGAATCGAAAGCCCACAAACAGCGCTGCCAGGGCCACAATGGCTAGCAGGGCAACTTTAGCTTCTTTTGACACGGACACGGGGGCGCGGGAGCAAGGGTGTGGAAGGGATATGGCGGGCACCAAGCGGCGCACCAAAGATGGCAACGAGTCGGGAACCGCAATTAGTTGGCGGCGTTCATCGCCTCGAGTTCCTGCTTGTATTTGCGAAAAGCCCGGTAGATACCCGAAGCCATATACGATTGCCCCGACTTATCGTTCAGGTACCGCTCTTCGCCGGGATTGGTGAGAAACCCGGCCTCGATGAGCACCGACGGCATGGTCGATTTCCAGAGCACCAAGAAGCCCGCCTGCTTTACCCCGCGCGACGCCCGCCCCACGGTGGTGCGGAACTCGTGGTCCACGTTTTGGGCCAGGCGCAGGGAATTGTCGATGTAGGCGCTTTGATAGAGCGAAAACAGGATGTGCGACTGGGGCGAGCGGGGGTCGAAGCCGTTGTAGCGGGCCTGGTAGTTGTCTTCCTGCAGAATTACGGCGTTTTCGCGCTTGGCCACGGCCAGGTTGGCCTCGGTCTTGTGCGGGCCCATCGTCCACACCTCGGTGCCGCGGGCGCCCGAGGGGCCGGCGTTGCAGTGCACGGAAATGAAGAGGTCGGCATTGGCGCGGTTGGCAATGCCGGCGCGGTCGGCCAGCTCCACAAACACGTCGGTTTTGCGGGTGTACACCACCTTCACGCCCGGCATGTTCTCTTCGATGAGATGCCCCAGCTCCAGAATAATTTTCAGAGACACGTCGGCCTCGCGGGCCGACTGGCCGGCGCACCCACGGTCTTTGCCGCCGTGGCCGGCATCGAGCACCACGGTACGCAGCCGGTAGCCTTTGGGAGCAGCCGGCCGCAACGAATCGGGAGCCGCCGCGGGCTCTTGCGCCACGCTGGCCGCCGGCCCGACAAGCAGCGCCAAAACGGCAGCGCCAAGGAGGACAATATTCCGCACGGAGTTCGTTAGATGGGGCGTCTACCCGCTACTTTTGCACACTTAGCCACAAAATAAGCGAATAAATCTGCGTGAGTTCTTTTACCGCCTTCGTTGACAGCCGAGGACGAAGCCAGTGGCCGGGCTTACGCAGGGCGCTGCTGTGGAGTTGGCTGGGCTTGTGCCTGCTGGCCGCCGTGCCCGCCGCCGCGCAGCAACCTGCTGCCCCGCTGCGTCCGGGCCAAACCAAGCCCGCAGCCGCTCCCCGCCCCGCCGCTGCCTCCCGACCCGATACCAGCGTGGCCGTTTCGGGTACGCCGGACTCGCTGCGAGTGGGCGTGGGCGGCGCCAAAGGCGACATCGAAACAACCGTCAAGTACCGAGCCAAGGACTCCATTCGGTTTGAGGTGCAGAAGCGCGTGGCCGACCTCTACAACGACGCCACCATCAACTACGGCGACATGAACCTCGATGCGGCCCGCATCACCGTCGACTACAGCCAGAACCTGATAACGGCCGAAGGCAAGGTCGATACCACGGGCAAAGTGCGAGGCCGGCCGCTGTTTAAGAACGGGGCCGAAACCTACCAAGCCGGGCGCATCGTGTACAACATCAAAACCAAGCGCGGCCGCATTACCGACGCCGTAACGCAGCAGGGCGAAGGCTACGTGCACGCCCAAGTGGTTAAGAAAAACGAGTTCAACGAGATATACGGCCGCAACGGGCAGTACACCACCTGCAACCTCGAGCACCCGCACTTCTACATCAACGCCAGCAAGATGAAGGTGATACCGGGCCAGAAAGTCATTTCGGGCCCGTTCAACATGGTCATCGGCGACATTCCCACGCCGCTGGGCTTTCTGTTCGGCTATTTCCCAACCCCCGGCAAGAGCCGGGCCTCGGGCATCATCATTCCCACCTTCGGGCAGGCCGCCGACCGCGGCTTCTTCCTGCGCAACGGGGGCTTCTACTGGGCCACCAACGAGTACATCGGCGTGCGCCTGACGGGCGACATTTACTCCGGGGCCGGCAATGCTTTCGGCGGCTACAACGCCACTGCCGAAATGACCTACCGCAAGCGCTACCGCTTCGACGGCCGCTTCAGCTTCAGCTACGCCCAGCGCCCGGCCCAGCCCCTGCAGCCCAGCACCTCCGTCGACACTGACCCCAACACGCTGCGCACCTTCAAGCCGAAATCCATTTGGCTGAACTGGAGCCACACGCCGGTGTCGCGGCCCGGCGGCGGACGCTTCTCGGCCAGCGTGCAAACGGGCTCCGACGTGTACAACAAGCAGAACTCGTTGGACGTGCGCAACTACCTCACGCCCTCGTTCAACTCCACCATCAGCTACTCCAAGCAGCTGCGCAACCTGCCCGTCAACTACAGCTTGGCCGCCAACCAAACGCTGAACACCCAAACCGGCACCATCTCGGCGACGCTGCCCTCGGCCACCGTGGGCGTGGCGCGTCAGTACTTCTACGACCTGCTGGGCCTCACGTCGCAGGGCCGCTGGTACGAGCAGTTTGCCGTGGCCTACACTTTCACGGGCCTCAACCAGGTTTCGAACACCGAGCCCAGCCGCACTATTTCCGGCGGCCTGCCGCTCATTGGCGGCACCAATGCCACGCGGGTTATTCCCATCAAAGCCGAAAACATTAGGGCGCTGCTGCGCAACAACCAACTCAGCCTGGAGCACCGCTTCGATGTGGCGCTAGGCAGCTATCCGCTGTTCCGGCATTTCACCTTTTCGCCCTCCATCAACTACGGCGAATCGTGGTACTTCAAAAAGCTCGACTACAAGTACGTTGAGGCGGCCCGCGCCATTCGCATCGATACCTTGCGGGGTTTCAACCGGGTGTATACTACCTCGGGCAGCGTGTCGATGCAAACCAACCTCTACGGCACGGTGGTGCGCAAAGGCACGCGCAAAATCCAGGCTATCCGCCACCGCCTCTCGCCCAGCGCCACCTACACCTACGCCCCCGATTTTTCCCGCAACACCAACCTCTACGACCTGAACGTGCTGCCCGAAACCCTGGTGGACCCCAGCACCGGCCGGCCGTACCTCACGCGCTCCTTCTCGCGCTTTCAGGGTTTTGGCGGCAACGTACCCTCGGGCACGCAGGTGAGCCAAATCAGCTTTGCGCTGCAGAACCAGGTGGAAATGAAGGTGCGCAACGCCAAAGACACGACCGGCAACGAACCTTTCAAGAAAGTGAGCCTGCTTGATGGTCTGGACTTTTCCACTGGCTACAACTTCGCCCTCGACAGCCTGAAGCTGCAGCCGCTCCAGGCCCAAATGCGCACCCAGGTGTCGCAAAAGCTGAACCTGATTGTAACGTCTACTTTCGGCTTCTACCAGCGCGACACGCTGGGTCGCGACATCAACCGCTACCTCTTCGACCAAGCCAGCCCGCGCCTGGCCCGCCTGAACAACGCTACCGTGGGCCTCACCTACCAGTTCGACAGCAACCAGCGCCCCAACCGGCCGGGCCAGACGCCGCCCAACCAGCCCCGCCTGGCGCCCAACAACAATCCGCAGCTGGGCGACCCGAACCAGATTGACCCCTACGCCGACTACGTCGATTTTGACATTCCCTGGACGCTGAACGCCTCGGCCAACGCCTTCTACCAAAACCCGGCGCCGGTCCCGCGTGGGCAACCGCTGCCCCGGGCGTGGTCGGCCGTGTCGCTCAACCTCAGCGGCCAGCTCAAGCTCACCGACAAAATGCGCATCGGCTACAGCACCGGCTACGACTTCATCAGCAAGCAGGTCTCGTTCACCTCCCTCGATTTCTTCCGCGACCTGCACTGCTGGCAGATTTCGGGGCAGTGGTGGCCTTTCGGCCAGCGCCAGGGCTTCAACGTGACCATTGGGGCCAAGTCGGCTTTGCTGCAGGATTTGAAGCTGAACCGCAACCGCACCTTCCTGAACCGGTAACGAGGGAATGAGGCCGTACTAGCGGCTGGGGCCTTAGGTTAAGCGGGACCCGCTACTTTTGCCCAGCCCGCCAGGTGATTTGAGGCGCTTCCTGTTTCTCATCCGCAGAAACCTAATCACCCATTCCTTCATCACCCAATCCCAAGACAGTGTCCCAGCACAAGGAAATCAAGCGCGTGACCACGCATCAATTGCTGGCCATGAAGCAGCGCGGCGAGAAAATCTCCATGCTCACGGCCTACGATTATTCGATGGCCCAGATTCTGGACGGCGCCGGCATCGATGTGCTGCTTGTCGGCGACTCGGCTTCCAACGTCATGGCCGGTCACGAAACCACGCTGCCCATCACACTCGACCAGATGATTTACCACGCAGCCTCCGTGGTACGCGCCGTGGGCCGGGCCTTCGTGGTGGTCGATATGCCGTTTGGCTCCTACCAGGGCAATTCGTCGGAGGCCTTGCGTTCGGCCATTCGCATCATGAAGGAGTCGGGCGGGCACGGCGTGAAGCTGGAAGGCGGCGCCGAGGTCAAGGAAAGCATCATTCGCATCCTCACGGCCGGTATTCCGGTGATGGGCCACCTCGGCCTCACGCCCCAGAGCATCTACAAGTTCGGTACCTACACCGTGCGGGCCAAGGAAGAAACCGAGGCCCAGAAGCTCATCGAAGACGCCAAGCTGCTGGAAGAGCTGGGCTGCTTTGCCTTGGTGCTGGAAAAAATTCCCTCGGCCCTGGCCAAGCAGGTGGCCGAGCAGCTCACTATCCCGGTTATCGGCATCGGCGCCGGCCCCGACGTGGACGGGCAGGTGCTGGTGGTGCACGACATGCTGGGCATTACCAAGGAATTCAAGCCGCGCTTTCTGCGCCGCTACGCCGAGCTGGGCGACCTGATGCACGACGCCGTGGCCCGCTACATCAGCGACGTAAAGAGCCGCGACTTCCCCACGGCCGACGAGGCGTACTAAGCCCGGGCTTCCATAAGTATACAGTACCCGCCACGGCCCGCGCCGTGGCTTCTTTTTATACTTCTGCCAGCACGCGCGGCTTTTCGGCCGTGCATGGCGCCGATTTCACGAGGGCCCGCGTGTCCTTTTTGCAAACTCTGTCGTTACTTTGTAGCAGCCGCCAAGGGGCGCGGCGTGTAGCCTTGCTATTGAGCACGTGATGTTTGCCTTTCGGACCTCCCAGCAGGCCGAGCCCCGCCTACGAATACCCTTTCCGAAGTTTACTAGTGAATAGACCTGCCATCTGGTCGGAGCAGAAAGAAATTCTGTTCGAGGACAACCACCTGCTCATCGTCAACAAAACCGCCGGCACCCTCGTGCAGGCCGACGAGACCGGGGACGAGCCGCTTTCCTCTAAAGCCGCCGAATACCTGCGCCTGAAGTACAAGAAGCCCGGCAACGCCTTCGTCGGCGTGTGCCACCGCATCGACCGCCCCGTGACGGGCATTGTGGTGCTGGCCAAAACCAGCAAGGCCCTGAGCCGGCTGAACGAGATGTTCCGCGACAACCAGATGCACAAAACCTATTGGGCGCTGGTGGGCAAAGCGCCCGCGCCCGAAGAAGGCACACTGGTGCACTGGCTGCTGAAAGACCCGATGCGCAACGTGACCAAGGCCTACGCCCAGAAACACGTGCAGGGCCAACGCGCCGAGCTGCATTACAAAACCCTGGCCCAGTTCGGCCACCGGTACCTGCTCGAAATAAATCCCATTACCGGCCGCCCGCACCAGATCCGGGTGCAACTCTCCACCGGCCTCGGCACGCCCATCACCGGCGACGTGAAGTACGGCGCCATGGCCCCGCTGCCCGACATCAGCATTGCCCTGCACGCCCGGCGCCTGCAGTTCAAGCACCCCGTCACGCACCAGGAAATGGACATTGTGGCCCCGCTGCCCGATGCCGAAGTGTGGGACCCGGTGCGCAACGCCGAACTGGTGAAGTAAGCCTCCTTCCGCCGTCGGCTGTGGTGCCCTGCCGCGCCTGACGAAAGTCATTGGCCGACCGCGCCAGCGCTGGTAGGTTTGCCCGCGGCAATGAACTAAACGCCTCCTTCCGCGTTGTGTAGCCTCGAAGGTTTTTCCACACCATCTTCTTTTTCCATGCCGATTCTGTTGTTTTTCGTCGGGCACTGGTACCTGTCGCTGTTTGTGCAGACGTTTTACCTGCACCGCTACGCCGCGCACAAGATGTACACCATGAACCGGTTCTGGGAGCGGTTCTTCTTCGGGCTGACCTACGCCGCCCAAGGCTCGTCGTACCTCTCGCCGCGGGCTTACGCGCTGCTGCACCGCATGCACCACGCCTTTTCCGACACCGAGAAAGACCCCCACTCGCCCCACTACTCCTCGAATGCCTTTTCGATGATGTGGAAGACGAAAAACATCTACAACTCGGTGCTCAACAACGAGTACGACCTGGCCAAGCGCTTCGAGGGCGACTACCCCACCTGGAATTTCCTGGAGCGCATCGGCGACCATTGGATGTCGCGCGTAGCTTGGGGCACGGCCTACGTGCTGTTCTATGTGGCTTTTGCTACCCAGTGGTGGATGTACCTGCTGCTGCCCATTCACTTTTTGATGGGCCCGATTCACGGTGCCATCGTGAACTGGAGCGGCCACAAATACGGCTACCAGAACTTCGACAACCACGACAAGTCGCGCAACTCTCTGTTCTTCGACTTTCTAACCGGCGGCGAGCTGTTTCAGAACAACCACCACAAGTTGCCCATGCGCGTCAACTTCGGCGTGAAGTGGTGGGAACTGGACCCCACCTACCCCGTCATCTGGACGCTCGACAAGGTGGGCATCATCAAGCTCAAGAAGCAGAAATCGGCGCAGGAGCCCGAGCGCATGGCCGCTTAGGTTTACCAGCTAAAACCACAGAAAACGGCGTTTGGGCTATCCAAACGCCGTTTTGCTTTTCTATCTATGGGCAGCCTTCCGAAAACCGGGGCTTTTGCCTACCTTTGCCGTCCCAAATCTTTTTTCACCCGACGCACGGGTTGCGTCACCTAACCACTACGGTTTATGGCAGTTAAAATCCGCCTCGCCCGCCGCGGCCGCAAAAAGGCCGCTATGTACGACATCGTTGTTGCTGACTCGCGCGCTCCGCGTGACGGCCGCTTCATCGAGAAAATCGGCACGTACAACCCCCTCACCAACCCCGCCAGCATCAACTTCGACGCTGACAAGGCGTTCGATTGGATCATGAAGGGTGCCCAGCCGACCGATACCGTTCGCGCTATGTTGTCGTACCGCGGCGTGCTGATCCGTAAGCACCTGCAACTCGGTGTTATCAAAGGCGCCATCACGCAGGACGCCGCCGACCAGCGCTACCAGCAGTGGATCGACGAGAAGAACGCCAAGATTGAAAACAAGCGTACCAACGTAGGCGCTGCCAAAGACGATGCTCGCAAGCAGCAGCTGGCCGCCGAAACCAAGGTGCGCGAAGCCCGCGCCGAGGCCCTGCGCCAGAAGCAAGCCGCTGCGCAAGCTGCCCTGAACCCGGCTCCGGCCGCCGAGGAAGCTGCTGAAGGCACCGAAGAAGCTCCGGCCGAAACCGCCGAAGAAAACGCGTAAGGCACCTGCTTCGGTAGCGAAGTAACCTGTTTGGGAGTTTAGGAGTGGCCCCGCGCCGGCTCTTAAACTCCCAACTTTTTTACCCCCTCCTCTTTCAACCGACTGCTATGACGCTCGACGAAAGCTATGAACTGGGCTACGTGGTGAAAACCCACGGCCTGAAAGGCCAGGTAGTGGCCGAATTCGACGTGGACGACGTGGAGGAATACCTCGACGTGGAAGAGGTGTTTGTGGAACGGCCCGTCGGTTCGGGCAAGCTGTACCGCTTTGCGGTGGAGCGCCTCAGCCAGCAGGCCGGCACCCGCGTGCTGCTCAAGCTCAAGGGCGTCGACCGCATCGAGGATGCCGAGCTGTTGCGCGGCCTCAAGCTGTTCCGCCCGCTTGACGAGCTGCCCGAACTGGAAGACGACCAATTCTACTTCCACGACGTGGTAGGCTTTACCGTGGTCGATGCCAACCTAGGCAAGCTGGGCACCGTGGAGGCCTTTTACGAGCTGCCCGAGCAGGATTTGCTGGCTATGCGCTACCAAGGCCAGGAAGTGCTCATTCCAGTGGTTGACGAACTCGTGCAACACGCCGACGAAGACTCGAAAGAGCTGTATGTGACCTTGCCCGAAGGCCTGCTGGAAGTGTACCTCTCGCCCCCCTCCCGCGAGCGGGACGAGCCCGACGAATTTGACGAAGCCTAAGCAAGCGGTTAGCCAGTGGCTGTTGGCCATTAGCTGACTTCTGAAATAGCCAACAGTTCCCTACCTATGCGCTTCGACATCGTTACGTGCCAGCCTGAGTTACTGCGCAGCCCGCTCGGCCATTCCATTGTGCAACGGGCCCAGGACAAAGGCTTAGCCGAAATTCACCTGCACGACCTGCGCCAGTTTGCCATCAATAAACACGGCCAGATCGATGATTACGTGTTTGGTGGCGGTGCCGGCATGGTGCTGCGCCCCGAGCCCATTGCCGCCTGTCTCGACGGCCTGCTCGCCGAGCGCCGCTACGATGCCGTCATCTACCTGACGCCCGATGGCCCAACCTTCCGGCAAGGCACGGCCAATCGGTTGTCGCTGCTGCAGAACATCATTCTGCTCTGCGGCCACTACAAAGGCGTGGATGAGCGCATTCGCACAACCTACATCACCGACGAAATCAGCATCGGCGACTTTGTGCTGAGCGGCGGCGAGCTGGGCGCGGCCGTGGTAGTCGATGCCGTGGTGCGGCTGCTGCCGGGAGTGCTCGGTAACGAAGAATCGGCCCTGAGCGACTCGTTTCAGGACAATCTGCTTTCCCCACCGGTATATACCCGTCCGGCGGAGTGGCGCGGCCAGGAAGTGCCGGCAATTCTACTTTCGGGCGATACGCCCAAAGTAGAAGAATGGCGGCACGAGCAAGCCCTGGAGCGCACCCGCCAGCGCCGGCCCGATTTGCTGGCCGATTTGCCCGCTGAGGCCTTTGAGGCGCCCAAACCTCGAGGGACCCGCCGCAAGCCTTACAAAAAACTCTAAGGGCTAGTGTTGTAGCTCTGCCCAAAACCCGTATATTTGCGCCTCCTTACCGAACCCATGTGGGCGGCGGCGCCGTCCCTTTCGTACTTTTTGCCGTCATGAGCCAACTAATCGACCTCATCAACCAGGAATCCAAAGAGCGCCGCGCTAGTTTTCCTGAATTCGCCGCTGGCGACACCGTTAACGTACACGTGAAAATCCGCGAAGGCAACAAGGAGCGCATTCAGCAGTTCCAGGGTGTTGTTATTCAGCGTCGCAACGCCAACACCAACGGCGAGACCTTCACCGTACGGAAAGTGTCGAACCAGATTGGCACCGAGCGTATTTTCCCGATCATCTCGCCCAACATCGACAAGATCGAGGTAGTGCGCCGCGGTAAAGTACGTCGTGCCCGCTTGTTCTACCTGCGCGGCCTGTCGGGCAAAGCGTCCCGCATCAAAGAAAAGCGCGTGAACGTAGCCGCCAAGGCGTAGTTCTTTCGCTGACCACAGCAAAAAGCCGGGCTTTCCACATGGAAAGCCCGGCTTTTTTTATTGCTAGGCATGGTTAGCCGCGTCGCCTTGCAGGTCATCTTCGGCAGAGGTTTGGTTGCGCTGTATCTGTTTGGCAGCTTGCAACAGCGCTTGGCCCAGGTTCTCGACGCGGGGGCGGGTGTTGCCGTCGGCAAATTCGGCCGCTTTGCCCGTGTTTTCGCCCAGGCGGTGCAACAAGTCGCTTACCACGATATGGTCGATGGTGCCGCCGCCAAAGTGCGCTTTGAGGGCCTGCATGTCTACTATGATCGGGTGCAGTTGCGGGTTGTTGGCGTCTTTCAGGTCTTCAATCCAACGCTGCAAGTTGTTGTCGAGCCCGGCGCGGGTTGCCTCTTCCAGCAAGTCGCCTCCCAGCAGTTTGGTTGCTGCATCGAGGTGCACTTGGTGCTGTACTTCTTTCTTTTCCATGAGGCGGTAGGGGTTGGTGATGAAGAAATGCCGCGGGCCATACGCCGGAGCGGCACCTTGGCTAACGGCTGCCAGCGGCGCGGGTTGTTGCCGCTCCCAACAGCATCCGGCCCGAACACGTACTTTCGCCACGCTCTTTCCTTAACTCCGTGCTATGCCTAAGTTTCTGGTCGGCCTAACCCTAGCCGCCCTGCCCCTGGCCTCCCTGGCCCAAACGCCTGCGCCGTCGTCCAACCGGCCCTATTTTCAGCAGGAAGTCAACTATTCCATCGACGTGGCCCTCGACGACCAGCAGCACGTTCTCACGGGCCGCGAGGAAATGCAGTACGTCAACAACTCGCCGGATGCGCTGCCCTTTATTTGGGTGCATTTGTGGCCGAATGCCTACCGCGACAACAACACGGCTTTTGCCCGCCAGCAACGTCAGCTGGGCAAACGCAAGTTTGAGTTTGCGTCGGCCCAGGAGCGCGGCTACATCGACCAGCTCGATTTCAAAGTAAACGGCCAGCCGGCGCAGCTGCAGTACGACGCGACCAGCCCCGACATGGCCAAGCTCTTGCTGCCGCAGCCCTTGGCGCCGGGCCAGCGCGCCACCATCAGCACCCCGTTTCGGGTGAAGCTGCCCGATTCGTTTTCGCGGATGGGCCACGTGGGCCAGAGCTACCAGATTTCGCAGTGGTACCCCAAACCGGCCGTGTACGACCGCACGGGCTGGCACCCCATGCCCTACCTCGACCAAGGCGAGTTCTACTCCGAGTTCGGCTCGTTTGACGTGCGCATTACCCTGCCCGACAACTACGTGGTGGGCGCGACCGGCGAGCTGCAGAACCCCGACGAAAAGCAGCGCATGGATCAGTTGGCGCTGGCGGCGGCCAAGAAAGCCAAAGACGATTTTGGCTCCGATGTGAGCTTCCCGGCTTCGGCTTCGACCACCAAGACGCTGCGCTACACCCAAAACCAGGTACACGATTTCGCGTGGTTTGCCGACAAGCGTTTCAACGTGCTTAAAGACACGGTGGCCATTCCCGGCGGCGCCCAACCGGTGACGACGTGGCTGCTGTTTACGAACCGCAACGCCGGCGACTGGCTGGCCCACCGCGACGACATCAAGAAAGCCCTGCTGGGTTATTCGCAGTGGGTGGGCCCCTACCCCTATTCAGCCGCCACGGCGGTGGATGGGGCCCTGAGTGCCGGCTCGGGCATGGAATACCCGATGGTGACGGTGACCGAGCCCAGCGCGGTGGTACACGAAGTTGGCCACAACTGGTTCTACGGCATACTGGCCTCCAACGAGCGGGAGCAGCCGTGGCAGGACGAAGGCGTGAACAGCTACCTCGAATCCCGGGTACAGCGTCAGGACGACCCGAGCAAAACCTTTCTGGGCTCGTTGCAGAACTTTCCGGCCAAGAAACTAGGCCTCGATGGCCTGCCGCCCGACGCGCTGGAAAACGCCGCGTGGCAGGTAGCCGCCAGCCGCGGCCTCGACCAACCGGCCGGCAACACGGCTTCGACGCAGTACCCGAGTTACAACTACGGCGCCATTGTGTACCAGAAAACGGCCGGCTTGCTGCGCTACCTTGCGGGCTACCTGGGCCAGGAGAAGTTCGATGCCGGCATGCACCTCTACTTCGACCGGTGGAAGTTCCGCCACCCGGCCCCGGCCGATATGCAGGCCGCGTTTGAAGAAGCGGCGGGCCAAAAGCTGGACTGGTTTTTCCAGACCATGCTCAACACCACTACGCACTACAACGCCACGGCTGCTGACCTGCTGCTGACCAACGACCAAGTGAAGGTATTGGTGCGCAACGAATCCAACGCGCCGTTTGCGGTGCCCGTTGCCACCGTCGATGCCCAAGGCAAAGTATTGGAAACACTCTGGACGCCCGTCTTCGGTGGTCCAGAAGCCGAAACCAACGCCTCGGAAGAGCTGGATACCGACATAACGCAGCTCAATTTCCGCCGCACGCCAGAAGTAGCGGCCGTGGTTATCGACCCGCTGTATGTGTCGCCGGAAATCAACCGCCGCGACAACCGCCGCGCCTTGAGCGGCCTGCTGCCCACGGTAGAGCCTATTAAGCTTCGTCCGCTGGCCAGCCTGGAGCGGTGGGACCGGTCGTCGGTGTACTGGCTGCCGGTAATAGGTGCCAACACCCACGACAAGTTTATGCTCGGGGCCGCGTTCTACAACAGCCCCCTCGTGCCCAAAAAGCTCAGCTACGTGGTAATGCCCATGTACAGCTTCAACCGCAACGATCTGAAAGGCGTGGGCCAGCTGACGTTGAACTCCATTGCCTCGGGCCGCCTGCTGCAACGCGTGCAAACCAGCTTTTTGGTCACCCGCTTCGAACGCTACACCAAGTACGAGCCTAGCCTGACGCTTGATTTCCGCCGCCCCACGCTGGCGTGGCCGCAACAGCAGTTGCAGCTGGCTTATACCCGCATCAATATTGCCGGCAACGGCCTCGAAGGCCGCAGCAACGACTATTTCGTGCCCACGGTGCGCTACTCCGTGGCCGGCGGCAATGCGGCCCGCCGCTACACCGCCGACATCGAGTACAACACGCTGGTAGCCGACTCTATCGGGGTCAACTCGAAAGCTGCTCAGCTGCTGCGCGCCGCCGCTACCTACGAGCAATACTACACCGCCAAAAAGAGCTTCCGCGTGCGCCTGTTCGGCGGCCGCTTCCTGCAGCACCCCGCTACTTCGCCCTTCGTGATGGGCCTCTCGGGCAGCCCCGACTATCGCCGCCAGACGTCTTTCCTCGACCGGCAGCAAATTTCGGATACCTGGACGGCGCAGACCCACCAAACCGACGACCGGGACGGGGCTTTCAAGGCGTATCTGCCCGTGGCCAGCACCAAGTGGCTGACGGCGCTGAACCTAGAAGCCGACGTGCCCAAAACGCCATTTGCCGCCTTTGCTGACTTCGGGGCCACCGATTCGCGCCAGCTCTTGAGCCCCGGCCGCAACCAGCGCCTGTTCTACGACGCCGGCCTGGCCCTGACTTCTTTGAACGGTGCGTTGCGGCTCTACCTGCCCATTGCCGGCTCGCAGTATGCCAACGGTCTGCCCGACGGCCGAAAAGATTTCACCGACCGCATCCGTTTTGTATTTGATTTGCAGAAGCTCAACCCACTCCGGTTGCTCGATCAAGCTTTTCAATAGCCGCATGCCTTTTCGCTTGTTCCGTTCCGCCGTGGCGCATCTCACACTTGTGGGGTGCGCCACGGTCGTTGTGGCCGCCTGCCAACCGCATTACGAAGACCTGCCCACCTTTTCCGACGACCGGCACCTGCTGCAGGTAGTGGTAGAAACGCCCGCCGGCAGCAACCACGAGTTGCGCTATTCCCTGCGCACACGGGAGTTCAGCCCGGTGCTGCGCGCCGGCACCGCCCGCGTCGTGCAGTTTCTGCCTTACCCAACCAACGTTGGTTTCATTCCTTCAACCCAGATGCCGGCCACGGGCCAGCGCCCGGCCGCCCCGCAAACGGCGCTGGTACTGACCGAAAGCGTGGAACCCGGCACCGTACTGGAAGTATTGCCCGTGGCCATGCTCCTGCTCGATAATGCGGGGGAAATGGAATCGGTGGTGGTAACGGTACCGGCTCGGCCCAGTCAGCAAGTTTTGCCCGTTTCGTCATGGCAGGAGCTAAAAGCCCAATACCCTGCCGTGCCCGAGCTTCTGCGCCTTTGGTACCAGAACCACGCAGGCCGTGGGCAAGTGCGCGTGGTGGGCTGGCGCGATGAAAACGCCGCGCTTCAGCACGTGCGAACTATACAGCGCCGCTAGCTAATTACCTACCCCCACCACAAACACGAAGGCCCCGCCAAGATTGGCGGGGCCTTCGTGTTTGTGCAAGCACTGAACGGCGCGGGTAACCAGCGCCGCCGCACTACTCAATTTTGTTCATACGGTCTTTTACCGACTCCAGCTGCACGCGCATGTTCACAATGTCGGCGCGGGCGGCTTCCTGCTCTTTCAGGTTGGCGTCCACTAGGTTGTTCAGTTTCACGAGTTCAGCGGCGTTTTCGGCCAGCATCTGCTGAATTTCGGTTTTCTTCAGCTTGTTCTTCTCGATGTCCTTCTTGATGGCGTCCTGCTTGCCGATAACCGCCATGTGGTTGTTCTGCGAGTTTACCAAGGCACGCTCGGCTTCCTGTACCTGCAGGGCAATGTCTTCGCGGTACAAGCCGCGGGCAAAGTCCTTCAGGTAGTTCTCCGCCGATTTCCACTGCGCAGGCGTGGCGTCTTTGCTCAAGTAAGCGTTGCCCAAGTCAATCGACCACCACACCGTGGTGCCCGTCGGCACGGCATCTACTTTGCTGATGATGCGAATGGGAGTCTTGGAAATCGACTCCACCAGTACGCCGTCCATGCTGTACACGCCTTTATCAACTTTCACTTTGCCGATTTTTTCGTTGATGAGTTTCACCCACGAATCTTCAACGCGCTTGCTGTCAAGCTGGATGGTGACACGCTGGCCTTTGCGGGGAATACCCTTGATGGCCATGTCGGTTTCGTCGACCGGCGAACGTTGGGCAAAGCCGGCAGTCGTCAGGACGAACAGGAGAAGCGAAAGGAGTACGCCTGATTTCATACGATGCAAAATGAGGTGTGTAAGTAAGTGTGTGAAAGTGAAAACCTTTCCAGCTCGAGGCTTTGTGTTTCATCAAATTTAACCACCCTGACGCAATGCACCAGTTGTTGGCCTTGATTTTTTTAAGACGATTGCGCTTTTATTAGCAAATACCTATCATTTATTGAATACGTGCAAATAATTGCACTTTTTGAGGCTAACCCTTTCTTGTAATTGCCCAATTGCTGGGTTTTTAAAACAAAACGCCTATATCGTAAGTTAGGGCGCGTATGAAAGTAACCATCGGGCGAACCGAGCACTTCAATGCAGCCCACCGCCTGTACCGGCCGGATTGGTCTGATGAACAGAACGATGCCGTTTTTGGCCTGTGCAACAATCCCAACTTTCACGGCCACAACTATGTGCTGACGGTGCGCCTGACCGGGGTGCCCAATCCCGAAACCGGCTACGTGTACGACCTGAAGGAACTGGGGCGCCTTATCAAGCGCGAGATTCTGGATACCTTTGACCACCGAAACCTCAACCTCGACACCGAGGATTTTCGCCACCTCAACCCCACGGCCGAGCATATTGCCGTGGCGTGCTGGAACCGGCTGCGGCCGCACCTGGCCCCCGAGTTGGCTTTATCGGTCACGCTTTTCGAGACGGACCGCAACGTTGTAGAATACCATGGCTGATCAGCCCGATCCGACGGCGGCGCCCCACGCTACCGATGCCCACCTGACTCCGGCCCTGCACACGCCCCTGCGCGCCGACGCCTTTGCCCTGAGTGACGACGAAAAAATCGAAGGCATTGCCGAGCACTTCCGCCACATCATGGATTTGCTGGGCCTCGACCTGAACGACGACAGCCTGCGCGGCACGCCGCGCCGCGTGGCCAAAATGTTTGTGCACGAGTGGTTCCGCGGCCTCAACCCCGAGCACCGCCCCGAAGTACGCCTCTTCGACAACCGCTACGACTACCACCAGATGCTGGTGGAGCGCGACATTACGCTGTTTTCCTGCTGCGAGCATCATTTCGTGCCCATCATCGGCAAAGCGCACGTGGCTTACCTGCCGGCCGGCAATGTGGTGGGCCTTTCCAAGCTGAACCGGGTGGTGCAGTACTACGCCCGTCGCCCGCAGGTGCAGGAGCGCCTCACCCGCCAGATTGCCGAGGAGTTGAAACAAGCCCTGCACACCGACGACGTGGCCGTGCTCATCGAAGCCGACCACCTTTGCGTGATGAGCCGCGGCGTGAACGACACGAGCAGTTCGACCATCACTGCCGAGTACAGCGGAGCATTCGGCCACGACGAAAAGCTGCGCAGCGAGTTTCTGCGGCTGATTGGCAAGTAATTCAGCGGCATAGCCCGCCTTTGTTGGACCTTTGCCGGGCCGTGGTAGCACCAACCACGGCCCGAAGTTGTTTAGTCTGTAACGGTCCAGCACGGTGTTTGGGCCGGCTCGTACGTTTTTCAGAAACACCGACTAGCTTTGCGGCCCTTTGACGCCGGCGCTACTGCGCGGCGCGGCCATTCTTATGAAACAGTCGTTGCGTAAAGTGTTGATTTCGGGGGGACGCGGCCTCATTGGCATGCGCCTTTCCGAAATGCTGATTGATGCGGGGTACGAAGTGGCGCACCTCAGCCGGCAGACCTCGCACGGGCATTATTGCTCGTTTCGCTGGGACCCCGCCACTGGCCAGATCGACGAGGGCGCGCTCCGGTACGCCGATTACGTGGTGAACTTGGCCGGCGCCAGCGTCTCGGACGAGAAGTGGAGCGAGGAACGGAAGCGCGAAATCCTGGACAGCCGGGTGGGTGGCACCAACTTGCTGGCCCGCGAGCTGCGCGAACGGGACCACCACGTAAAGGCGTTCATCTCGGCCTCGGCCATTGGCATCTACGGCGACGCCAACGGCCGCTTGCTCGACGAAACCACGCCCCCCGCTCCTTCCGACGATTTCCTGGCCACCGTGGCCACCCAGTGGGAACAGGCCGCGCACCACGTGCAGGAGTTGGGCATCCGCACCGTTGTCACGCGCATCGGTATTGTGCTCAGCGATGCCGGCGGCGCCCTCCCCCAGATTGCCCGCCCCGTGAAGCTGATGGCCGGTGCGGCGTTGGGCTCGGGCAAGCAGTACATGTCGTGGATTCACATCGACGATTTGTGCCGGCTGCTGATTCAGATGATGGAGGATACCGACTGGCAGGGCACGTACAACGCCGTGACGCCGAATCCCGTCACCAACAAGGAATTTACCACCACGCTGGCCGAGGTGCTGCACCGCCCGCTGGTGCTGCCCAAAGTGCCGGAGTTTGGCCTGAAACTGGTAATGGGCGAGATGAGCGAGATTGTACTGGCCTCGCAGCGCGTGAGTGCTCAGAAGGTACTGCAACAGGGCTTTCAGTTCGAGTACCCGGAACTGAAGCAGGCTTTGGAGGCGCTTTACGGGGAGGAATAGTCCGCTCAAGCCGTGGTTCCGGCCAGAGGCGCATTTAGAAGCATTCTATACGCTGCCGCCCGCTTGTCGACCTTGGCGACGTCGGCCGCCTGAAATGTTCAGGGCCCCTGGGCGGGGTAAGGTTGGCAACGCGCACAGGCCAACGCAACCTTGGGCCGGTAGTGGGGCTCCTGCGGATATGAAACAGCCCGTCTACGCCCTACTCCTACTCGCAGCCAGCGCAATGCTGAGTTGCAAAACCGACTGCGCCGAGCCCATGCGGCCTGCCAAGTGCTCCTTGCAGCCCGACCCAGGCGTGTGCAACGCCTACATGCCGCGCTATTACTACGACACTGGCGACGGCCGCTGCAAAGAATTCATCTGGGGTGGCTGTGGCGGGGTCGTGCCCTTCCAAACGCTGCAGGAATGCAAGGACTGCGGCTGCGAGGACGCCCAATACCAATCAAACTGAATCTACTCGCGCAACCGGCCTTGGCTGTAGAGCTAAAACGCGAACTGGGCCAGCCGCTACTGTAGCAGCTGGCCCGGTTCGCGTTGTTTATTGGTGCGTCTGCGCTTAGGGGGTCTTCAGGCTGTCGGGCACGGCCACTTCGCCGCTGTTGATCTGCTCTAGCAGGTTGTCCACCGCAATGGAGTCGATTTGCACGGCTTGGCGTTTGGGCCGGTCGTATTCCTCGGTGTAGCAGATGTACTTCTTGCTGATTTTGCCGGGGTACTTCGGGAACGGCCCCATAGTGATGTCCAGCTCAGGGTCTTGGTAGAGCTTCTCCATGTAGGTGCCGAAAATGGGCAGCGCCATGCGGCCGCCTTCGCCCTGCTGGGTGCGGAAAAAGTGAATGGAGCGGTCTTCGCCGCCCACCCACACACCGCTCACCAAGTCCTTGGTTACGCCCATGTACCAGCCGTCGGAGTAGTTCGAGGTGGTGCCGGTCTTGCCGCCGATCTGGTTGTCTTTTTTCCACAGCTCGTACTCCCACAAGGCCTGCGAGGTGCCGCCGGGCTCGTCCATGCCGCCGCGCAGCATGTAAAGCATCAGCCAGGCGGTTTCGGCCGGAATGACGCGTTTCTGCTGGGGGTCGAATTGCTTGATGACGTTGCCGTTGCGGTCTTCGATGCGGGTGACGATGAGCGGCTCGGTGCGGAAGCCGCCGTTGACGAAGGTGCTGTAGGCGTCCACCATTTCGTACACGCTCACGTCGCCGCCCGAGCCGAGGCCGATGCTGGGCACCGGCAGCAAAGGGCTGCGGATGCCCACTTTGTGGGCGTAATCGGCCACGGTGTTCCAGCCCACCCGTTCGGTCAGCTGGGCCGTCACGGAGTTGACGGAGCGGGCCATGGCGTGGCGCAGCGTCATGTTGATGCCGGTGTACTCGCGGGTCACGTTGTCGGGCTGCCACTCCATGGGCTTGCCGTTTTCCACGTACTTGATGGTCACGCGCTGGTCCCGAATCCGGTCGCAGGGCGCGTAGCCCTTGTCGATGGCCGTCAGGTATACAAAGGGCTTGAAGGTGGAGCCGGCCTGGCGGCGGCCCTGCTTCACGTGGTCATATTGGAAGAAGCGGTAGTTGAGGCCGCCCACCCAGGCTTTCACGTAGCCCGTGTAGGGGTCCATCGTCATCATGCCGGCCTGCAGGAAGTGCTTGTAGTAGGCCAGCGAATCGAGCGGCGACATGACCAACGTGGTGTCGTTGTCGTCGTGCTTCCAGGTAAACACCTTCATGGGCCGCTTGGCGTGCAGGGCCGAGTCGAGCTTGGCGGGCTGGCCCTTGTAGCGGGCGGCGAGGCGCTTATACACCTCGGTGCGCTTCATCTGGGTCTCGATGAAATCGGGAATTTCCTTGCCGTCCTCGTCCACCCAGGGGTTGGAGTTGCGGTTGCGCCAGAAGTTGTCGAAGCTGCGCTGCAGGATTTTCATGCGCTTCTGCACCGCATCTTCGGCGTGGGCCTGCATGCGCGAGTCGATGGTGGTGTAGATGCGCAGCCCGTCGCGGTACATGTCGTAGCCGTTCTTTTCGCACCAGCTGTTCACAAACGAACTGATGGCGCCGCGGAAGTACGTTTCGGGCCCATCCACGTGCTTTTCTACTTGGTAGCGCAGCACAATGGGCTGGGCCTGCAAGGTCTTCACCTCGGCGGCCGACAGCACCCCGGCCTGGCCCATGCGCTGCAGCACCAGGTTGCGGCGCTTGGTCGAGGCTTCGGGGTGAAAGCGCGGGTTGAAGGCGGTGGGGTTGTTGAGCACGCCCACCAGCACGGCGGCTTGCTCGGGCGTGAGCGAGTCGGGCGAGGTGCTGAAGAAGGTTTTGGCGGCCACTTTGATGCCGAACGCATTGGAGCCGTATTCCACCGTATTCAGGTACATCCGCAGAATTTCTTCCTTGGTGTAGCGGCGCTCCAACTCCACGGCCGTCAGCCATTCCTTCATTTTAGCCACGAGCGTACCCACCACGGGCACGTGGCCGAGCAGGCCGCGGGTTTCGCCCCGACGGGTCTTGTAGAGGTTTTTGGCCAGCTGCTGCGTGAGGGTGGAGCCGCCGCGCTTGTCGCCGCGCAGGGCCGCATACACCGAGCCCACAAGGGCCTGCGGATCAATGCCGGCGTGCTCGTAGAAGCGCACGTCCTCGGTAGCTACCAGTGCTTTGATGAGGACGGGCGCCATCTTATTGAGCGGCACCGGGGAGCGGTTTTCGCGGTAGTAGCGGCCGATGAGCACGCCGTCGGAGGTAAACAGCTCGGAAGCCTGTTCGACCTTGGGATTTTCCAACTCCTCCAACCCCGGCGACTTGCCGAACAGGAACAGGAAGTTGGTGCTGACCAGGATGGGCAGAAGAAAGAAAAACCCGGCTGCCGCCGCAAATGCCGCCCACAGCACGCGCGAGAGGCGGTTGGGCCACGGCCGCTGCACACGGCTCGGCTTCGGGGCAGGCGGGTTTGTTTTCGGGGTTACGGCAGAGGGCATTGGCACGGACTAAGACCAGGCATCGGCACAGGGCCCGACTCCGGTGGTAGTACAAATATACCAGTTGCGGCCGGGGTGGCGGCGCGCCACTGTCCTTCTGCTTTCCTAACGCATAAAATCAGCAACTACACCCCACGCCACAACGGCGGTTAGCAGCGCCGCAACCACGAAAACGCAGGCGCTTGTCAGCCGGAGCAGTGCTCTAATCCACCACGGCTAAGGTTCCCGGCTGGCCTGCCACATCACCAATGGCCCCAACCACAGCAGCAACCAAAGGCCCACAATCGTGCCGCCCACAAACGCACCGGCAGCTCCTGGGGTATTGGGCCATATTTCGTCGATGCTCAACCCGTTCAAGGTGCACACGGCGGTACCCATAACGACCCACAACGTGCACCTGCGCAGGCATGCGCCGCCCCTCATCAGCCCTGTTCAGCTTGGCTGCCCATTGCCTCCAGAAGCCCAGCCACCGATACCATCATTCCGACGATGTAGCCGATTTCAAACGGCAGCATACCGGCCATGTCGGGGTCGTGCTTGCTGCTGATGAAGAGCCACACGCACAGCAGTTCGTGCACAAACGTGAGGGCCCACAGCGTAATAGCCGTGCCGCGTTTGGCAGTGCGCTTGGTCAGGCGCCAGCGCAGAAAGTAGAGCACGAGGCCCGGCCAGGCAATGGGCACGAGCAGCATCAGGTTCATGGCCACGATGGTAAGCGTGTCTTTTACTTGCTGGGCCGTGGCTATCCAGCGGCCGTACGGGCTGTATCCCGCTACCGGCTGCGTGTGTTCCTGGTATTCCATAATTGGAGGATAGTATGCCGGGGCTAGATTAGCGCAGAGCCGACGCCATGGGGCCAGCCACCGCGCGGGCTTGGTTGAACTGGAAGGCTGGGCGTGGGGCGGTTTTGCGCGGTTCCTGCCTGCGTATCTCAATCGAGCCGGGCTGCCGGATCATGTCCTGGGCCCGCTCCCACTCGGCCGAAACGGCGGCCGCAAAGCCCACCGGCCCCATGCCGCCGGCCCACAGCGTGCGGTTGTAGCTCAGCCACACCAGCACCGAGGTGCCCACCATGAGCCCGCGGTGCAGCTGCTGCCGTAGCCACCAGCCGGCCCGGCTGCTACGCCGCCGCTCCTGCACCAGCGTGAAGCACTGGAAGTTGATGTGCATTTCCTCGTCGCGCAGCAGGCGCAGGCAGATTTGCTGGAGCAGGCTGGAATAGGTAGCGTGAAACACGGCGCGGTAGTACACCGCCGCAATTATTTCGGCCGTGAGCAGCACCCGAATGGTCGTTTCAAACGTGCCCCACTGCCGCAGCCGCCGGAACACATCATCGACCCAGGTCTGGCGCAGGCAGGCAATACCCTGCTTGCCCAAAAAACGTCCCAGCACGCGGGCATGTCCCTGCTCCTCCCCAATAAAAAGCCGAATGGCGGCCACGTGGTCGGTGTTGCCCGTGTCTTTCACGCGCTGGTAAAGGTGCTTGCCCTCGGAGCTTTCGCCGCGCTGAAAGTGCTGCAGCGAACGGGCCACGGCGCGCCGCTCCCGGGCGGTAAGGCGGTAGGTATCGTCCCAGCTCAGGTCGTCGAGGTGGGTTTGGTTCTGGCGGAAGTAGGTTGTCCAGTCGGCAAACGTCATAGCAGTAGCGGGCCAGCCTTCGGCGAAGGCGGAAAAGGTGAAATGAGATAAGCAAAGGGCGGTTACCGGTTCGTAGCGGGCTGGTAGCTCTTGAGGGCTTGATAAGCGGCCCAATCGGCGTAGGTCCAGTCCTGCCAGCTGGCTTCGGCTTCGTACGCCGCACGCCATTCGGCCACGCGTTCGTCGAGGGCCCGCTGCGCGGCCGCGGGTTGCAGCTGGGTGGCTTGGTGGTGAGGCCCCGCAACGGTCAGGTATGGGTATTCGTTGAGCGTGGCGCGCTGGGCTACCAGCGTGGGCAGCACGCGGCCGGGCATGTTCAGCAGAAAGCCGAGGTCGAAATGGTGCGGGTCGCGCCGCGGGTTGGCGCGGTGGCTCGTCAGGTTGTAGCCCGCAATCCAGATTTCCCAATTGCCCAGCGCCAGGCACAACAGCACCACATAGGCGGCCAGGCTATTGAGGCGCACCAGCGAAAATGCCGAGCGGCGCTGCCAGATTTTCAGCAGGATGGTAGCCAGCCCGAACAGCGTGAGCAGCAAGAAAAAGCACACGCCCACGCGCTTGTAGGCCAAGCCCATGTGAACGATGTAATAGTAATTGCGCAGCCCCACCGACACGGCCAGTACCGCGTTCTGCAGCACCCACAGCGTGGCGCCCCAGCGCAGGAGCGGCAAGCCCGGCTGGTAGAAATTCAGGTTGCGGCGGAAAAACCACAACACAATGCCCATGGCCAGCAGAATGCTGAAGATGAGCACGTAGGTGCCCTCGTGCACAAATTGCGCGAGGTCGAAACCCGGTTCGGGCACAAAGCCAAACCACAACCAGCTGATGTCAATGGCATTGACGGCCAACAAGAGCAGGTTTACCAAACCGAACACCGCCAGGGCCGCCAAGTATTCTTTGCGCAAATCGGCCATGCGAAACCGCCACTCCCGGAAATCGGGGTTGCGCACGCTGAACGAGGCCACGCCGTCGCGCCGCCGGTGAACAAACTCGGGAAACCGGGCCTCCAACTGCGCCAAAACCGGCACCGGTACCCGCAGCAACACCACAGCGGTAAACGAAACAGCAAATATCCAGAACACCACGGGCGCATGCAGCAGCATCTCCAGCAGGCGCAGCAGCCCATCCGCAATCGGCGCCCACAGCTGGTTGGCCAGCGCATTGTACCGGGGGTTGGCCAGCAGAAACAGCACGTGAAACACCACCAACACCAGCACGGGCACCAGCAGCAGCTTGGCGTACCAAAACGTGCGCCCGGCTTTGGTTTCGCGGGTGGGAATATAGGTGCGAATGAGCACGCCCGGCAGGCCCAATAGCACCTCGGCCGCTGAAAACCCGCCGGTCATGCCGGCCAGAAACAACTGCTTAAGGTGGGGCTGATTGGCAAACCCCAGCACCATGGCCATCGACACAAAACAGGCAAAAAAAGCCGCAAACGAACCGTACAGCAACACGGCCACCGCCGCGGCTACCGTGCCGGCCACCAATAGCCGGAAATAGCTGGAGCGCCACGCTGCCTTGGGCCGGCTGAGCAGCAGGATCCCCAAGGCCAGCAACGTGTACAGGGCTAGGTTGAGCCCGACGTTCTCCTGCCAGAACAACACGTGGAATAGCAGCGTGCCCAACGGCAGCAGCCATTTCTGGGTAGCGGTCAGGACCAGGCGCGCCGGACGCCAGCTAAGCAGGCCGTGGGCGGCAGTCCACTCGGTAGTGCGGGCGGCAAAAAGCGGTAACATACAGCAGCGAAAAGAGGTGAGAATCAGTTTTTCAAGAAAAAGGCCGCCAGACGGCGCGCAGAAAAGCAGGTACACAAAACCCGGCAGCCCCGCACCCAGGCCTGTAGCCTACTTGCAGACGGAAGCCTGGCTCATCAGCCACTCCACGCCCCAAAAGGCGGCGCATAGGTTGGCGGTCCACTCAAAATCGGGATGCACGGCCAGCAGCAGGCCCGACAGCAGCCAGCATCCCACCAGAAACAACCCCGCCAGCCCCATCAGCAGCAGCGTTTCGCGGTCTGGTGCAGGGGAACGTTCGTGCTGCATATTACTGCATTTTAAAGTTCTTTGCGTTTCAAAGTAACAAGGCAAAAAAATTAGCCGTCTTGGCGAAGCAGCTTTTCGAGCGTGCTGAGGTGGTCCTGAAAAGCCTGCTTGCCTTCGGCGCTGGCCGTGTAGGTGGTGTTGGGCTTCTTCCCCACAAACTGCTTGTTTACCTGCACGTAGCCTACTTTCTCGAGGGCAGCTACGTGGCTGGCCAAGTTGCCGTCGGTGAGGTCGAGGGTTTCCTTCAGGTCGTTGAAACTCACGCCGTCGTTGGCCATGAGCACGGCCATTACGCCCAGCCGCACGCGGTGGTCAAATGCCTTGTTGAGCTGATGGATGGCGTGCTTCACGAGCGGGGGGCGCGTTCGTAGCGGTTGTACATGAGCAGGCCATAGCCGATGTGGCCCAGCCCAAACCCGAGCGCAAAGAACAGGAAAGCATAGTTGGGCAGCAAACTGGCCACCAGTCCGAGCAGCAGCATGGTGTAGGCCAGCAGCTTTATTTCGTCGAGGGTGTATTTGCTGGCATTCAGCAGCGCCATGCCGTAGAATACCAGCATAGCCGGCACCACCAGCCCCGCCGCGCCGCGCACATACAGCTGAATGCAAAACAACCCACCGACCACCAGCGGCACGGCAAGGCTCCAGAACAGGCGCCGGGCGGCGCCGTCCCACAGGGTACGCCCGTCTTGCAGGGCCCGGCGGCGCGTAAACCAAAACGCTACCGCAAAAGCCAGCAGCACGGTGCCCACTGCCAGCCCCAGCAGAAACGGCAGCGTACTGGCCCGCGCTTCCGTCGAGCCTTCCATCAGCCGCACAAACCCACCTTCGCCGTAGTGCGACGTGAGGTACCAGTGCCCGAAGGCGGCCCCGGCCAAGGCTACCACCCCCGCCCCGATACCCGACAGGCCGCTAAGCGAGATGAACCGCGAGGAGCGCTCCATGATGGAGCGAATCTCGGTGAGTTGAGCTAACGGATCGACGGCAGGCTTCATATTTCCAGAGCACTTTGTAATGCAAAGCTAATAGCAAAACCGGCAGATCCTAGCTACCGCAGTATTTTTTTTGGCGGGCGGGCGACATAAGGTCTTTCCTCTGCCCGCTACTTCCGTTATTTCCTGCACCTCCCACTCACCTGCTATGAAGCTGCGCCTGCACCTGTTTGAGTTTGAAGACCAGCCGTGGTTCCCCGCCGTCATTCGGGCGGGCATGATGGACTACCTGCGCTTCATGATTACGCACCTGCACACGTACCGGCCCATTGCGCCGCTGCTGGCCGAGGGCTTGCGCCGCACCGGCCAAACGCAGGTGCTGGAGTTGTGCGCCGGGGCCGGCGGCGGCGCCGAGGATGTGCTGCAGGCCCTGCGCACAGCCGGCGTAGCCGGGGCCACTATTACCCTTACCGACCTGTATCCGCAGCCACAGGCCTGGGCCCACATTCAGCAAGAAACGGCTGGGGCCATCCGCTTTGCGCCCGAGTCCGTCAACGCCTTGCAGGTTCCGGCTGAACTACCGGGGTTCCGGGCTGTGTTTTCGGCGTTTCACCATTTTCGGCCGGCCCAAGGCGAGGCGTTGTTGCGCGACGCGGTGCTGGCGGGCAGCGGCGTGGGCGTGTTTGAGGGGGCTGGCAAGCACTGGCTGGAACTGCTGCTGGCGTGCACGGTGCTGCCCGTTGTGCAGCTGCTCATAACGCCCTTTATTCGGCCTTTTCGTTTCAGCCGCCTGTTGTTCACCTACCTCCTGCCGCTCATTCCTTTGTTCACCATTTGGGACGGCGTGGTGAGCATTCTGCGCATGTACCCGCCCGATGCGCTGCTCACGCTGGCCCACCGCGCCGACCCCCAGGAACGCTACGCCTGGCAGGCTGGCAAACTGCGCCACCCTTTGGGCCCCGAAGTCACGTACCTCATCGGCTGGCCGAAGTAGTCCGGCGCACGGCCGCGCGTTTGGCCACCGGCGCCAGGTTTCCGCTTTGGGCCCGAAGAACCTGAACTTCGCGCTACATTCGGCAGCCACTTTTTTCTGCTCATGCTCCTTGCCTACCGTCGCGCGTTGCCGCTGCTGCGCATTCCGTTTTCGGTGTACCTGATGCCGGTGTTCTGGTTTGCCCTGAGCGCCCTGCGCGAACCGTTTCCGGTGGGCCGCGCCGTGGCCGTGTTTCTGGTGATTCACATGCTGGCCTACCCGGCCTCCAACGGTTACAACTCCTGGTTCGACCGGGACGAAGGCAGCATTGGGGGCTTGGAACGTCCGCCCCGGGTTACGCCCGAGCTGTGGCGACTGGTGGTGCTGTTCGACGTGCTGGCCGTGCTCGGCGCGCTGCTGATTTCGGTGCCTTTTGCGGGCCTGCTTACCACGTACCTGCTGGTATCGAAAGCCTACAGCTACGACCGGATTCGGCTGAAAAAGTATCCCATCATCAGCACGCTGGTAGTGGTGGTGTTTCAGGGCGCGTTTACGTTTTTGATGACGCAGGTGGGCGTGGGTGCTTCCCTGGAGACAATCCTGGCCGACCAAAACTTGGTGCTAGCCTTGGTGAGCAGCTTGTTTTTATGCGGTTCCTACCCGCTCACGCAGGTGTACCAGCACACCGAAGACCGGCAGCGCGGCGACCAAACCCTGAGCTTGCTGCTGGGCATCCGGGGCACATTTGTGTTTGCGGCCCTGGGCCTTCTGCTGGGCGCATCGGTGCTGGGCGCCGCTTATCTGTGGCGCAACGAGCCGCGCAACTTGCTGGTGTTTGCTGTGGCCACGCTGCCAGTAGTATTGCTGTTTAGCCGCTGGGCCTGGCAAGCGTGGCACAATGGCGCCGCCGCCGATTTTCGGCGCACCATGCGCATGAACCAGGTGTCGTCGCTGTGCCTGAGTGCGGCGTTTGTGCTGATGCTGGCGCTGCGCTATTGGGCGTAGTCATCAACACAGACCGCCGAAGGCGGCCCCGGCCGACTAGGTCAACATCCGCCCGTGTTGCTTCGTAGGCTCCGGTATGCATAGCTACCGCCTCCCTTCTGCCCTCCTGCTGGCTTTGCTGGCCGCTTGTTCTGCTCCGCAATCCGACCAAACTGCCAGCGGGCCTACGACCCGCGGCGTCGATTCGGCCGATGCCCGGCCGGTCGAGCCGATGGATACGACTTCGGCTTCGGTGGCCAATGCGCAATCGGATACGCTGAAGGCCGTGCGCACGCGGCACCTGTTTTCGTCGCCCACCGCCCCCGACCTGTTCCAGCTTGTGCTTCGCGGCGACTCCCTACTAAGCAGCGAAGCCACGTTTACCATCACGGCCGCCGACGGCACGGTTATTTTCCGCGAAACGCTGTCGTCGGCCGATCTGGAGGCCTCTATGGTATACCAGATGACCAAACCCGGGGCCACCAAGGCCGAGCGCGAAGCCTACGTCCGTCGCCGAATGAACGAGTTTTTCGCCGACAAGAATTTCCGCAAGCCCGCCGTCGGCAGCACCGACATTTACCAGCCCGGCACCGTAGACCGCGCCGTGTGGGACGACCTGCGCCGCCGGCCCGATGCCGTGGGGTTCTCTTATTTAGTGGGCAAAGAAGACGGCCGCCGCATTGCGTGGTCGACGTTGCGCAAGCAAGTGGTGCGCTACGGTTCTACGGGCGGTTAGCAGCTACTGGCATCTTTGAGTAACCTGCCGACTTGCAACGCCCCTACCCCGCCGCTGATTGAGTATCAAGAAGCAGTTGCTCCAAACCGGCTTTTATCTGCTCGTAGGGCTGGTAGCCGCGGGCCAGCACGTAGCCCTGCTGGCCGTGGGCAAAAATGAGCGTGGGAAAGCCCTGCACGCCCATGCGCTGCACCACATCGAACTCGTGGCGGGTGGCTTGCCGGGCTGCGTCGCTGTCCCACCACCGTTTGAATTCGGCCACGTCGAGACCAAAAGATTGGATAAGCGGCTCGTAGGTGGCAAAATCGTTCAGGTCGCGGCCGTCGCCGAAATGCGCCTGCTGCAGGGCGTGGGCAAAAGCCGTGTCGCGGCCCAGCGGGTCGAGTTGCTTGAATACCTGCAGGGCCCGGCTTGGCGGCTCGGAGTCGTTGAGGTAGCCGCCGGCTGCACCAAGTTGCCGAAACGATTCGCCAAACTGCACACCGGTAACTGCTTCCACTTGCTCTAGGGCCTGCCCGATGTAACCCCAGGCATCCCGTATAGGCCCCACTTCGTCGCCGGTAAACATGCCGCCACTCAAAACCGCTACGGGCACACGGTCGGCGTATTCTTCGGCTAGCCGCTGCATCACCGGGCTCATGCCGTAGCACCAGCCGCACAGCGGGTCAAAAATGTAAAGTAATTGGGTATCGGGTAGCGAACGAGCAGATTCCATACGGCAAAGGTGAACAAGTTTCGGCGGCCTCAAACCTGTACCTGAAGGCAGCCGTTTTGTTTGACGAGGCAGCCTTCGGGCGTATTGTCGGCCCGAGTAGCCAAAACGCAAAACGCCTTCCGAATAGGCTTCGGAAGGCGTTTTGAGAAATTCAAAGAAGCAGCAAATTAGCCGTTCATCGACACCAGGAATTCCAGGTTATCCTTGGTGCCACGCATGCGGTCCTTCAGGAATTCCATGGCCTCGGTGGCCGACATATCCGACATGAACTTGCGCAGCACCCAAGTGCGGCTCAACTCTTCTTTGCCCATCAGCAGGTCTTCGCGGCGGGTGCCCGAAGCCGGCACGTCGATGGCCGGGAAAATGCGCTTGTTGGCCAGCTTCCGGTCGAGCACCAGTTCCATGTTGCCCGTGCCTTTGAATTCTTCGAAGATAACTTCGTCCATCTTCGAGCCGGTATCCACCAGCGCGGTGGCTACGATGGTGAGCGAACCGCCGTTTTCCACATTGCGGGCCGCACCGAAGAAGCGCTTGGGCTTCTGCAGCGCGCCGGCATCGATACCACCCGACAGGATGCGGCTCGACGAAGGCTGCACCGTGTTGTAGGCGCGGGCCAGGCGAGTAATCGAGTCGAGCAGAATGACCACGTCGTGGCCGCACTCCACGAGGCGTTTGGCTTTGTCCAGCGCCATCGAAGCAATTTTCACGTGGCGGTCGGCCGTTTCGTCGAAGGTCGAGCTGAGCACTTCGGCTTTCACCGTGCGCTGCATCTCGGTTACTTCCTCGGGGCGCTCATCGATGAGCAGCACGATGAGGTATACCTCGGGGTGGTTTTCGGCAATGGCGTTGGCAATTTCCTGCAGCAGCACCGTTTTGCCCACTTTGGGCTGGGCCACAATCAGGCCGCGCTGGCCTTTGCCAATGGGCGCGAACAGATCGAGAATGCGCGTCGAGAGCTGCGAGGGCGCAGTCGTGAGCTTCAGGCGCTCATCGGCGAAAAGCGGCGTAAGGTGCGAGAAGGAAATTCGGTCGCGCACATCTTCTACCGAGCGGCCGTTGATGCTTTCCACCGACACCAGCGCGTAGTACTTCTCGCCTTCCTTGGGCGGCCGCACGGTGCATTTCACGGTGTCGCCGGCTTTCAGCGAGTACTGCTTCACCTGCTGCGGCGAGACGTAAATATCGTCGGGCGAGGCGAAGTAGTTGTAGTAAGGCGAGCGGAGGAAACCGTAGCCACCGTCGGGCATCATTTCCAGCGCGCCTTCGCTCGGGATGGTAATGTCGAGCGACTCCACGCGCGGCGGCTGTTGCTGCCGCTGCTCGTTGCGCTGCTGTTGATCGGGGCGTTCCTGCCGCTCCGGACGGTCGCCGCGCTCGGGGCGCTGGTCGGGCCGTTGTTGGTCGATGCGGGGCTGGTCGCCGCGCTGCTCCGGACGGTCGGGGCGGTCCATGCGCGGCTGGCGCGGGTCGCGGCCGAAACGGTCGTCGCGGCGCGGCTGGTCCCGCAGGTCGCGGCCGTCGCGCTGGGGCGTCGGCCCAACCACAGCCCGCGGGTCGGTGGTGCGCGGCGCTTGGTCGGCGCCGGGTGCAGCGGGCTGCTCACGCGGGTCGCGGGTCTCGCGCAGTTCGGCGCCGGGCTCGGGTTGAGGCGCTCCTGGGGTGGAATTCCGGCGAAAGTCGTCGCGGCGGCCTTCGCGCGGCTCCCGCATGGTGCGGCCGGGCTGGGGCACCACAAAGCGCGTGGGCTGGGGCGGGCGGTTGTCGCGCGGCGCTTCGGCAGGGCCGGGCGCGGCTACGGCGGCTGGCGCGGCCGTTTCGGCAGCCACGGCTGGAACTTCTACCGGTTGCGGGGCCGCGGGCGAATCGGGCGCGGCAATGGTTACGCCGGACGCTACTTCGTCGATAGATTCGGGGGCCGCCGGGCGGTTGCGACGGTCGGGCCGCTGGCCGGCGCGCGGCGCGCGGCCGTTTACGGGCGCAGCCGGTGCTTCGGCCGCCGGGGCCGCCTCGGCAACAGAAGCGTCTTCGGCTACCGGCGCTGCGGCCGGTGCGGCAGTGCGCGGAGCAGCATTGCGAGCCGGGCGGCGCTCTACGCGGGCCGGGGCGGCCGGAGCCGGGGCACTGGCTGCGGGAGCGGCGGCCGGCGCGTCTTCATCAGAGGGGCGGCGCTTGCTGGGGAGCTGGTCGGCGGGCAGAATGGCCTGCTGATCGAGGATTTTGTAGATGAGGTCCTGCTTGCTGAGGCGGCGGAAGTTGCCCACGTTCAGGGACTCGGCAACTTCTTTCAATTCGGACAGCAAACGGTCCTTCAGCTCATCAATAGTGTACATACTGCGGTACGGGGAGGGGAATAATGGGGTGGCAGCGCCCAAGGAGTGCGGCGGCCGCAGCAAAAGCGGTCGGCATCAACGGGAAAGCCCGACAAGGGGAAGGGCGCAAACGCGCTCGGCAAGGTGGCAAATCAGAGTAGAGACTCCGGCGCTGGAATTAATCGGGCCGCTGCTGCACAAGTTCAACACCCGGCGGGACCCGGCATCAGTCGCCGGCTTGCTAGCGCAATGTTACACATTACGCCCAAATCGCCCAACAAGATACATCGTTTTTATGATCGGGCACAGGAAGTTTGATTTTTCCGCGCCGCTGGTAGTTGCCGCCACGGGCAGGCAGCCGGGTTTGCGGCGGCATGGGCTGCTGCATCTGTTAAATCTGCGGGTTACTTTTGCCGCGTTCCACCGAGTATAGCTGCCTGAAGTATGCTGCAAGTTTCCGTCCTGAAAGAGCAAACCGACCGCGTGCTGGCCGGCTTGGCCAAGAAAAACTACCCCAATGCCGAGGCCGAAGTCCAGCACATTCTGGAGTTGGACCAGCGCCGCAAACACCTGCAAACCGAGCACGACCAAAGCCAGGCCGAGGCCAACAAGCTGGCCCAGCAGATTGGCGGGCTGATGAAAAGCGGCGACAAAGCCGGCGCCGACGAACTGAAGGCCCGCACAGCCACGCTCAAAACCCACACCAAAGCCGCCGCCGACGAGCTGGCGCAGGTGGAAAAAGACCTGCAAAGCGCCTTGTACCTGCTGCCCAACCTGCCCCACGAGAGTGTGCCGCAGGGCCGTTCGGCCGACGACAACGAGGTGGTGCGCGAAGTAGGCGAGCAGCCCACGCTGCCCGAAGGCGCGCTACCGCACTGGGACCTAATTAAGAAGTACGATATCATCGACTTCGAGCTGGGCAACAAGATTACCGGCGCGGGCTTCCCGGTGTACAAAGGCCAGGGTGCGCGGCTGCAGCGGGCCCTCATCAACTTCTTCCTCGACGAGGCCTTGGCGGCCGGCTACACCGAAATTCAGCCGCCTATTCTCATCAACGAGGCCTCGGGCTACGGCACCGGTCAGCTGCCCGACAAAGAGGGCCAGATGTACCACGCCACGGCCGACGACCTGTACCTGATTCCGACGGCCGAGGTGCCCATTACCAACCTCTACCGCGACGAAGTAATAGCCGCCGACCGCCTGCCGATTCGCAACACGGGCTACACGCCGTGCTTCCGCCGCGAGGCCGGCTCGTGGGGCGCGCACGTGCGCGGCCTCAACCGCCTGCACCAGTTTGACAAGGTGGAAATCGTGGAAATCGACCTGCCCGAGCGCAGCTATGCCACGCTGGAGCGCATGTTGGACCACATTGAAGGAGTGCTGCAAAAGCTGGAGCTGCCCTACCGCGTGCTGCGCCTGTGCGGCGGCGACATGGGCTTCACTTCGGCCCTCACCTACGACCTAGAGGTGTGGAGCGCGGCGCAGGGCCGCTGGCTGGAAGTGTCGTCGTGCTCGAACTTTGAAACCTACCAAGCCAACCGCCTGAAGCTCCGCTACAAGGACCAGAACGGCAAAAACCAGCTGCTGCACACGCTCAACGGCTCGGCCCTGGCTCTGCCGCGCATTGTGGCGGCGCTGCTCGAAAACAACCAGACGGCCGAGGGCATTCGGCTGCCCCAAGTGCTGCACCGCTACTGCGGCTTCGAGCAGATTGGGTAATTCTATCCACAGCAAAAAAGCCCGGCTAGCAGTAGCCGGGCTTTTTTTATTGGCTGAAAAGCTCCGAGCGTTTCAGGCGCAAGGGTCTTGGATCAGCGCTGATTTCGTGCTTACCGAACCCGCACTGGGGGCAATAGCGGGCTTCCGGTGTGCGCAGAGGCTTGTGGCACTGCGGACATGGCGGCCCATACTGGTCGGTTGCGTGGTGCCATACCGCATTGGGGTTTGTTTCCTCGAAGCCCGTCAGCAGCCGGTACATTTCCAGCATGGCGCGAAAGTGCTCGGCTACCCGATCCAATTCCAACTGCTCAGGCACCGGAGCTTGCCGCCGTTGCCGCTCCCGTTCTACCACGGCCAGTCCGTTTTGTTTGGCTTCCATCACCAAGCTAAACTCATCGGGCTCAAGCATGGGCATTTCCTGCTGGCAGCGCCAACACCACATTGCTTTCATAAAGAATCAATACTCTGCAAACGACTCATCCTGGTAGCACCAGAGCCACCTTTCGCCGGGCTCGGCGGAGGCTACTACGGGGTGCTCGGTAGCGCGAAAATGCTTGGTGGCGTGCTTGTTCTTGGAATCGTCGCAGCAGCCGACGTGGCCGCACTCCTGGCACACGCGCAGGTGCACCCACCGGTCGCCCAGGGCCACGCACTCGGGGCAGATGTGCTCGCCGGCGGCCGTTACGTGGTCGAGGGCGGTGAGATGGGCGCAGAGCTTGGGCTGCATACCTAAGGGCTAATTAGATGGTGAAGGACTCGTTTTCGGGCACCAGGCGTGTGACGATGCGGATGCTGCTGAGCAAGGTTTTCTGCACCGGGCATTTCTCCGAAATCAGCTGCAGGCGCTGGCGTTGCTCGGGCGTGAGCGGGCCCAGCAGGTGCAATTCCTTGCGCACTTCGTCGAGGCGGGCATCGGGTGAGGTTTCGCAAGCTTGGCAGTCGGCCACGTGGCCGCGGTGGTGGCTCAGGCGCACTTCCACGCCTTCGAGCGGCCACTTTTTCTGGGTGGCGTAGAGGCGTAGTGTAATGGCGGTGCAGCTGCCGAGGGCGCTCAGAAGCAGGTCGTATGGCGTGGGGCCGTGGTCGTGGCCGCCCGCCGCTACTGGCTCGTCGACTACCAAGCTATGGCGACCGGCTTGCACGCTGGCTTGCAGGTCGGCGGCGCCCACGCGCACCAGCACGAAGGCGGTTTCGGAGGCTTCGGTCACGGGCCTAGGCGTGAGGCATGTGTAGTTTGTGCATCAGGGCATCGGCCCAGGGCTCGGAGTATGCCCCAAAAGCACTGACGAGCAAGCCGCGCAGCCCGTCCTCCGATTCGATGGCGTACACCACCGATTCGTCGCCGGGGTCGGACGTACCTTCGAAACGGTGAAACTCGCGCACGTAGAACTCGTCGGGGTGCAGCTCCAGGTCGAGGCCGGGACAGTAGAGGTGGTCGTCCACCACGTTGAAATCGGCGGTGAAGCCGCGGCGGTTCAGGTCGCGTACAGCTTGCGTAAGGGTGTCATAATGCTGGGTTTCCATAGAGCGGCGGGGTTTGATTACGAGGGAAAAGATAACGGTTTTCACCGTTGCTCCTTTCTATAGTCTGCTTTGTATCAGCAGCGTTGCGCGACAGGCGGCTATTTTCTCGCGCCGCTGTTGGCTACCCGGCTTACCGCCCGTCGCGCGTGGGCGGCAGGTCGAGGTCGAAGCGAATGTCGCGCATGCAGCGAAAATGGCCTTGCGGGCATTTGTCGTAGCCGATTTTGGAGCACGGCCGGCAGGCCAGGCCTTCGACTTCGAGCACCCGAAACTCGGTGCGGTAGGGGTACATGCCGAAGGCCGGCACGGTGTTGCCCCACACGCTGAATATTTCCTTCCGAAACGCGGCCGCAATGTGCATCAGGCCGGTATCGTGGCTGATGACGAACTGCGCCTGCCGCACCAACGAAGCTGACTGGTGCAGCGAAAACCGCCCGCAAGCGTTGTAAATGAGCGTGGAGGACGGCGAAGCGGCGGGTTGCGCCGGAAAATGATAGGGACTGTCGGGAATCTGGCGGTGCGGGGGTGCGGCCGGCGTCACCTGCTTTTCGAAGGCCAGCTCCACCACATGCCCGGTGCTTTCGTCTTCGGGGCCGCCTAGCAGCACCACGGGCCGCTGCAGCTGCGCGCACAACTCAATGATGCGCTCCACGGGCAGGCGCTTGGTGGCGTGCTGGGCCCCGATGGCAAAGGCCACGTAGCCGCGCTGAAATTCAGCGGGTAGCGCCACACTCGTGTCGACTTCCTGGCCCGGCGGAATAAAGTAATCGAGCCCTCGGCCGTCGTCGCGCACGCCAAGCGGGGCAGCGGCCGCTAGGTAGCGCTGCACAATGTGCACAGGCGGCAGGGTGTTAAGCTTCAGGTTCACAAGCAGCCATTTGCGCCAGTTCAGCTTGTCGAAGCTGGCCGACGGGCGGCCTAGCCGCGCCTTGATGAGCAAGGTGCGCAGGTTGTGGTGCAAGTCGACGACGAAATCGAATTGCTCCTGCTGCAACTCGGCCACCAGTTCGCCCAGCGTGCCCGTGAGGCAGTGCACTTTATCGACGTACGGGTTGGCTTCGAGCAGGCCGCGGTAGGCCGGCTTGGTACAGAAATGCACCCGCGCGCCCGGCACCTGCTGCTGCACGCACCGCACCACGGGCGTGGTCAGCACAATGTCGCCGATGGAAGAAAAGCGCAGGATGAGGATTTTCACGAAGCTATGGTGGAGCGTGGCGTTTCGACGGCTAGCTAAACAGCGGGCCGAGGTCGACGGGTTTCTTGGCGGCTGTTTTGCCGCTGAACTTCACGGCTTGCTGGCGGCGCTGCTGAAAGAAGGCGTCGATTTCGTCCACGGTCAGGGCGTTGAGCGTGGTGGCGGCGGTGAGGCCGCCCTTGCGGCCCTGCAGCACGCCAAAGCGCATGTCGGCGTAGCCGTCGGTGTGGTGGGCGTCGGGGTTGATGCTCAACTTCACGCCTTGCTGCAGCGCGTAGCGCACCCACTGCCAGTCGAGGTCGAGGCGCCAGGGGTTGGAGTTGATTTCGATGACCACGTTGTGCTCGGCGCAGGCGTCGATGACGGCTTTGAAGTCGATGGGGTAGCCTTCGCGACGCAGCAGCAGGCGGCCGGTGGGGTGGCCCAGCATGGTGCAAAACGGGTTGGCAATGGCGCGCAGCAGCCGCTCGGTGGCGCGCTCCTGGTCCATTTTCAGGCCGCTGTGCACCGAGGCCACAATGAAGTCGAACTCGGCCAGCACGTCGTCGGGATAGTCGAGGGAGCCGTCGGAGAGGATGTCGGACTCGATACCCTTGAAGATGCGAAACGGCGCCAATTCCTTATTGAGCTGGTCGATTTCGCGGTGCTGCTTGCGTACCTCGTCGATGCTGAGGCCGCCGGCGTAGTGCGCGGCCCGCGAATGGTCGCAAATGCCAAGGTACTGGTAGCCGTTGTCGCGCAGAAACTCGGCCATCTGGCGCAGCGAGTGGGCACCGTCGGAGTAGGTGCTGTGGTTGTGCAGGGAGCCGCGAAGGTCGGTTTCTTCGAGCAGCAGCGGCAGCTGGTGCTGCTGGGCTTCCTGCACTTCGCCGGCGCCTTCGCGCATTTCGGGGGCTATGTAGTCGAGGCCGGCGGTTTGGTAGATGGCTTCTTCACTGAAAAACTTGGTGCGGCGCACCAGCTCGCGCAGCGTGGCGGCGGGGGCTTTGTCGCCGAGCGGGGCGGCCAGGTGGGCATCGGCGCCGGTGGTCAGGAACAGGCAACTCACGAAATCCTCGGGCTTGGCCAGCTGCACTTCCACTTTCACGCCCGAAGCTTCGGCCGTGCCGCGCCACGCAAACGGGCCGGAGTGCGCGTCGTCGGCCACGAGGCCTTCGGTGGCGTTCAGGGCGTCGTGGGCTTGCCAGGCTTGGGTGGTAGCGGCCACCACGCGCACGGTTTCCACCACGGGCAGGGCGCGGCGCACTTCGCCGCTGGCCGCTACCTGCTCGGTGCGCAAGGCGGTTTTTAGCAGTTCTATCAGCTGCGCGGCCAGTTGCTGGGCGTGGGGCAGCAGCAGCTTGCCGCGGCTTTGAGCCGTGAATTCGAGGGCCTGCAAAATGGCCTCCTGAGTTTTCTGGCCGAAGCCCTTGAGTTGACTCACGCGGTCCTGCTCGGCGGCTTCGCGCAGCGCGTCGATGCTTTCCACGCCCAGCTCGCGCCAAATGGTGCGGATTTTCTTTGGGCCGATGCCTTTGATGCCAAGCATTTCGACCACGCCGGGCGGGGTTTCGGCCTGCAGACGGGCCAGCTCGGGAAACGTGCCGGTGCGCAGCAGCTCGGTGGCGACGGCAGCGGCGCTTTTGCCCAGGCCGCCGGTGGTGGTAAACTCGGCCGGGTTGAGGTCCTGCAGCGGCACTTCCAGCCGGTCGATGGCCGCGGCGGCACCTTCGTAGGCGCGCACTTTAAACGGGTTTTCGTCGTGCAGCTCCAGCAGCTGCGCCATCAGCCGAAAGGCACGAATCAGGGCACGGTTTTCCATGGAACAAAGGTGGCGGTTGGGTTTTGCTTTTCGGCTGCTTGGGGCCGGTTTTCAGCTGAGCCTAGCTGAAACGCCCGCTTGGTCGACGTTGCGCCCCGGATGACGTACATACTTCCGGCACGGTTGGCTTTTACTTGCCAAGCAGCTGCTCGAAACCAAAACCAAACCCGCCGATTGCGTATGTTACGGCCTATGCGACTCACCGTTCTGCTTTTTGCCTTCAGTGTGCTGCTCCTGGCCAGCACCTGCCGCGACGACGCGGCCAAATCCCCCGAAATGAAAGTACTGTTCCGCACCTGGCTCCACGCCCACGAAGAAGACCAGGGCGACGTGCTCGTGTACCGCCCCAATACCTACAGCTTCAAACCCTCGCGCGGGCGCACCGGCTTTGCCTTCGACCCAAACGGGCTGTTCACGCAGTACGACATTGCCCCCACCGACGGCATGGAAGGCCGCAGAGGCCAGTGGACCGCCGAAAACGACCACACCCTGCGCATCAGCCTGCAAGACCAGCACGAACCCGACTACCGGCTGGAAATTGTGTCGCTCACGCCCGAGCTGCTGCAGGTGCGGCGCTTGCCCGTTGTCAGCAAGTAATGAAGTGCGGCAGGGAGTAGATGCAATGAAATAGCGCCATGCAGTGTCGGCCTGTGGGGTTCTTACCTTTGCTCTTCTCGCCTCGCCACGCAATTACTTCATCGCACCTTTGAACTACTGGCTCGTAAAATCCGAACCCGCCGCGTACTCGTTTGCCGACCTCGAACGCGACGGCCACACCGGCTGGACCGGCGTGCGCAACCACCAAGCCCGCAACTACCTGGCCCAAATGCAGCCCGGCGACCAGGTGCTTGTCTATCATAGCGTGACCGACAAGGAAGTAGTGGGAGTGGCCCAGGTGGCCCGTGCCGCCTACCCCGACCGCACCGCCGAGCCCAGCTCGCCCTGGGTGGCCGTGGATTTGCAGCCCAAGCTGCGCCTGCCGCGGCCGGTGTCGCTGGCCGCCATCAAAGCCGATGCGCGCCTGCAGCAGATGGGGCTGTTACGGCAGTCGCGGCTCTCGGTAATGCCCTTGCAGGCCGCCGAGTTTGATGCGCTGCTGGAGCTGGCCCACTAGCGCGGCACGGTACATTTCGCGCCCCGTTTGGCCGCTGTTTCCGTTGCTTCGTTGTATCTTGTTAGGCGCCGCTTTTTCTGTTTTGCCTGCTATGAAACGACTTTTACTTTGGGCATTGCTGCTGGCACCGATGGCGCTGTGGGCCCAGCCCACGCAGCCCGCCCGGCTGGAGCTTCGCCTCGACCCCGACGAAAGCGACGTGCGCGTGCTGCCCCTGGCCGACAGCACGGTAGCGCTGCTGGTGGAAAGCCCCATGAAAGGCAAGTTTCAGCAGGAATTCGCCCTGCTGCACTACGACCAGCAACTGCGGCAGCGCCGCCGCACGCCCCTGCCGGTACCCAAAGAGTATCAGTTGACCGAGTCGGCGGCCGAACTGCCCTATGCCTACGCCCTGTTTCAGTCGAACTACACAGCGGCCAAGCTGCTGCTGCTGCGTGTAGATCTGCGCACCGGCGCGCTGCGCGAATACAGCTTCGACACCGAGAAAGTAGACGATATATATAGCCTGGAAGCGCTGAGTGGCAACCTGTTTGCCAGCGTAGAGGTCGACGGGCACCTAACGGTGCTGCACCTCGACATTGCCCAGGAACAGTACCGGCTGCTCACCTCCCTCTACGAGCCGCTGCCGGCGCAGCTCACCTTCCTGGCCGATTCGGTGAGCAAGCGGCTGGCTTTTGTGCTCAGCCAGAGCAACGGGCTTCGCTCCCGCCTCCAGATCAAGCAGCTTTCGGCGCAGGGCCAGCTGCTGGCGTCGCAATTTGTGCAGGCCGAAAGCGAGCGGGGCCTCATTACGGCCGAGTTGAGCCCCGGCGACAGCGCCTCGCGCCTGCTCACCGGCACCTACACCCTGCGCGACCCGCGGTTTTCGCAGGGCCTGTTTGCGACCGACTTAACGCCCTCGGCAGCCGTGCGTGCACCGCTGCGCTTCTACGATTTTCTGAGCCTGAAGCACTTTTTCGATTACATGAAGCCCGCCAGGGCCGAGCGCATGCGGGCCCGCAGTGCCAAGCGCCGGGCCGCGGGCCGCGAAATGCGCTTGCACTACCGCTTGCTCACGCACCGGCTGCTGCCGTTTCAGAGCGGGTACGTGCTGGTGGGCGAGGTATACTACCCGCACTACCGCTACGACTCACCATACGGCACCATGCTCTATGCCCTGCGCGCCTTCGACGGCTACCGCTCCACGCAGGCCATTGTGTGCGGGTTCGACAGCACGGGCACGCTGCTCTGGGACAACAGCTTTCTGCTGAAAAACGCCGACCGCTACACCCTCACCGAAACCGTGCGGGTGCGGCCCCTGCCCGACGGCCAGCGCCTGGCCCTGGCTTACCTCGACGAAGAACAGCTGCGCTATAAAATCATCGACCGCACTACGCCAGCCCCGAACGACCTGCAAGTGCCGCTGCTGACCAACCTGGAGGGAAAGCGCGAAAAAACGGTTTCGACCAACCACGAGGGCATTTTGCCGTGGGTGGGCAGCCGGTTTCTGGCCTACGGCTACCAGCGCGTGCGCCCCGAGCACGGCGAAAGTCGGCTGGTGTTTTTCGTCAACGCGGTGGCTTTTGAGTAGGCCGAAGCCGGCTCGAGCACAACCCCAACCCACCCGCAGCGCGTAGGCAGGAACCTGGTTTCGTTCCTCACCGCCTACTCCCGCTGCCATGAATGTTCGCCTGCTGCGTTTCCTGCCCTTGTTGGTGTTGCTGTGGCTGGGTGCCTGCCGCACGGCCGGCCCCGAAAAGCCCGCCCGCACCGTGGCCGAGTTTTTCTCCAAGTACGAAAGTCGGCCCGGCTTTCGGGCCACCACCTTCGAGCCCAATTTTCTGACCCGGATTTTGCTGGGCCGCATCGGCAAGCTCTCCGATACCGAGGCGCTGCAGGCCCTGACGGCCGTTACCTCCATTCGGGCCCTCACCTTCACGCCTACCTCGGCCGGCGCCCGCAACCTGACCGAGCGCGGCCTGCTCGATGAAGTGGACGGGCTGCTGCGCAACGAGCGGTACGACCCATTGCCCACGAAAGAAACCAGCGGCGGCAACGCCGCCTACCGCTACGCCGTGCGCCGCACCGGCACCGACCGCATCCGCGAGGTAGTAGCCACCGGCCGCCAAACCGACACGCCCGACTCCTTTGTGATGCTGGCCATCAGCGGCGACTTCACCCAGAGCCAGCTCGACCAGCTCACCAAAATTCTGCCGGGCCTGGCCGGTGAAGTGACCAAGTAAGACCACGGAATAGTTGCGCTGAACCCCGTTTCCAGCGAATTTTTTCCGGATTCTGCGGATTTTGTGGATAGCTCCAAACGACGTGGTGCCACGACTTTTTCGTCGTGGCACCACTGTTGTTAAACCGCAAGTAATTCGAAACGGCTACCGAGCCATCAACCGTTCGATGTCGTCGGCTTCCAGCGGAATGTCGGCCATCAGGTCCTCGCACTGCGAGCGGGTGATGACCACATCGTTTTCGAGGCGGATGCCCAGGCCCTCTTCGCGGATGTAGATACCCGGCTCGACGGTATACACCATCCCGGGCTCGAACACGCGGTATTTGGCGCCCACATCGTGCACGTCGAGGCCGAGGTAGTGCGAGGTGCCGTGCATGAAGTACTTCTTGTAGAGCGGGGCTGCCGGGTCCTGGTTGTTCACGTCGCCTTGGCTGAGCAGGCCCAGGCCGATGAGTTGCTGCTCCATGAAGCGGCCCACACCGGCATGGTATTCTTCGATGTGGTTGCCGGCCACCAGCTGCGACTTGGCGTACTGCATCACGCGCAGCACCGCGTCGTATACCTCGCGCTGGCGCTGGGTGAACTTGCCGTTGACGGGGATGGAGCGCGAAAGGTCGGCGGCGTAGTTGGCGTATTCGGCCCCGAAATCGAGCAGAATCACGTCGCCGTCGTTGCAGGGCCGGTCGTTGCTCACGTAGTGCAGAATGCAGGCGTTGGCCCCCGAAGCAATGATGCTGCCGTAGGCCGGCCCGCGCGAGCCGCTCTTGATGAACTCGTGCACGATTTCGGCCTCGATTTCGTACTCCATCACGCCCGGTTTCACGAAGCCCAACAGGCGCCGGAACGCGTTGCCGGTGATTTCGCAGGCCTTGCGCATCAACCGGATTTCCTCCTGGCTCTTGATGGCCCGCAAGTGGTGCATGATGGGGGCCGCGCGCTTGTAGTCGTGCAGCGGGTACTGCTCCCGAATTTCCCGGATAAAGCGGGCGTCGCGGGTTTGCACCTCCACCACGGCCCGGATGTGCTCGTTCGAGTTCAGGTACACGTGCTCGGCCTCGTTCATGAGCGCGGGCAGTACCGACTTAAAGGAGTCGAGCCACAGGATGGTTTGCACGCCGGACTGCTCGCGGGCTTCCTGCTTGGTGAGCTTGTAGCCTTCCCACACCAGAATATGCTCGCTGGTTTCCTTCAGAAACAGGATTTCGCGGTACTGGGGCAGCTTGGCATCGGGAAAGATGACGAGGATGCTTTCTTCCTGATCGACGCCGGAGAGGTAGAACAAATCGTTGTTCTGGCGGAAGGCCATGGTGCCGTCGGCATTGGTCGGCATCACGTCGTTGGAGTGGAAGATGGCCAGGGAGCCGGGCAGCAGCTGCCGCTCGAAGTTGCGGCGGTTTTGGGTGAAGAGGTCGGGCGAAATAGAGCCGTAGCGCATGGAATCGGGGTAAAAGCTCGGGAAAGACGGCCGCCGGGGCCGCTGGCTGCAAGTTAGGCGGAATGGCTGGATGCGCATTCGGCCCCGACGCTCTACCTTGCTCACCGGCTGGGCCCAGCTTGGCCGGCCCACCAGCGCGCTACTATGAACCACTTGCCTGTTCCGGAAACGGGAGCAGATACTGCCCCCGCCACGGCAGCACCCGCTGGCCGCCGCCAGTACCGGGGCCTGCATCTGGTGGGTTTGGTGGGTTGCGTGTCCCTCATGCTGTGGTGCCACCACTGGCTAAACAATGCGCACCTGTCGGACCTGGACGGGAAGCCGGCCGAAACCAGCCGCTACATCCTAGCCCTGGTGTTGGTGCTGCCGGCCATCAGCGGCTTCTGCTTTTTTGGCCAACGGCTGTGGCGCGGCCGCTGGCTGCTGTGGCTGGCCCTGGTGCTGCTCTGCACCGAATGCGCGGTGTTGGTGGGCACGTTCTTGCTGATTTGCTTCGTAGGCACGGGTACGACCTGGCAGACGATGCTGCTGGCCCTGGGCGTTGCGGCCTGCGTAGCGGCCGGCTTTGGCGTGTGGCGGCAATTGCGAAGGCCCCGCTAGGTTGGCGGGTTGAAGCCCGCGCTACAAACCTCGCTGCTAGGCGCTTCGGAAACGCCATCGGCGCGGTATCTTTGTCATCCGCATTATTCTCCATGCCTGCATCCAGCGCCGTCTCCCCCATTCTGCTCATTCAGACCGCCTTCATTGGCGACGTCATTCTGGCCACGGCGCTGCTGGAACGCCTCCGCGAAACCGAGCTCGATACTCCGGTGGATGTGCTGGTGCGGCGCGGCAACGAAGGCCTGCTGCTGAACCACCCGCACGTGCGCCAGGTGCTGGTGTGGGACAAGAAGAATGACAAGTACGGCGGCCTCTGGCGCCTGCTCCGCCAGATTCGGGCTACGCACTACGGGCGGGTGTATAACCTGCAGCGCTTCGCCTCCACGGGCCTGCTCACCGCGTTTTCGGGTGCCGAGGAGCGCGTGGGCTTCGATAAAAACCCGCTGAGCTGGGCTTTCACGCGCCGCGTGCCCCACGGCTTTGCGCCGGGCCTGCACGAGGTGGGCCGCAACCTCAGTTTGCTGGAGCCCGGCATTGCCGGCCCGCTCACCCGTCCCCGCCTCTACCCCGCGCCTGCCGACGAAGCAGCCGCCGCGCCGTACGTGGTCGAAAACTACATCTGCATCGCGCCCACGTCGGTGTGGTTTACCAAGCAGTTCCCGCAGGAGCAGTGGGAAAAGCTGCTTCGCGCCCTGCCGCCGCATTACACCGTGTACCTGCTCGGCGGCCCGCCCGACGTGGCCGCCTGCGAAGCCCTGCGCCAGGCCACCGACCGCCCCGGTGTGGTGAACCTGGCCGGCAAGCTGTCGTTGCTTGCCTCGGCGGCCCTCATGCGCGGCGCGGTGCTCAACTACGTCAACGACTCGGCCCCGCAACACTTGGCCTCGGCCGTCGATGCGCCTACCTGCGCCGTGTTTTGCTCCACGGTGCCGTACTTCGGGTTTGGGCCGCTCAGCTCGTTTGCCCGCGTGGTGGAGTTGCGCGAGGAACTGGCCTGCAAGCCGTGTGGGCTGCACGGCTACGCCAAATGCCCGCTGAGCCACTTCCACTGCGCCCACGGCATCGACACGCAGCAACTGCTGGCCGTGCTGGCCGAAGCCGAGCAGCTGGTGGGCGTATAGTCGCACCGGCAAAACCCATCGGCCGAAACCATTGGTGGCCCTTGACGGTCTATCTTTGCAGTCTGTCTCAGCGGCTGGGTTTAGGGCCATTCGCTGACTTTTTTCGTTGTTTTTACGCGCCGGCTCCGCTACTTCGCCCCGCCCGGCCCGCCGCTATACATGCTCGATTACGACCTCCACGAATACCCCAACGGCATCCGGCTGCTGCACAAGCAGGTGCCCCACACCAAAATTGCCCACTGCGGCTTTCTGCTCGACATTGGCTCGCGCGACGAGCGGCCGGAGCAGTACGGGCTGGCGCACTTCTGGGAACATATGGCCTTCAAGGGCACCGAGAAGCGCAAGTCGTTTCACATCCTGAACCGCCTCGAAAACGTGGGCGGCGAGCTGAACGCCTACACCACCAAGGAGAAAATCTGCTTCTACGCCTCGCTGCTGAGCACCCACTTCGAGCGGGCTTTCGAGCTGCTGACCGACCTGACCTTCCACTCGGTGTTTCCGCTCAAGGAAATTGAGAAGGAGCGCGGCGTGATTCTGGAGGAAATGGCCATGTACGTCGACGCCCCCGAAGACGCCATCATCGACGACTTCGACGCGGTGGTATTCGGCGAACATGCCCTGGGCCACAACATTCTGGGCACCCGCGAAAGTGTGTCGGGCTTTCAGCAGGCCGATTTTCAGCAGTTTCTGCGCGAGCAGGTGCGCACCGACCGGCTCGTGTTTACGTCCGTGAGCAACCTGCCCTTCAAGCAAGTGAAGCGCATGGCCGACAAGTACCTGGCTGCGCTGCCGGCCCAAACCGGTGCGCGGCCGCGCACGCCGTTTTCGGTGCACGCGCCCACGCAGCAGCGCGTCGAAAAACCCATTACGCAGGCCCATTGCTTGGTGGGCGGCGCGGCCTACGCCCTGCCCGATGCCCGCCGTTTGCCATTCTTCATGCTCACCAACATTTTGGGTGGCCCCGGCATGAACTCGCGCCTCAACATGGGCGTGCGCGAGAAGTACGGCCTCGTTTACAGCATCGATGCCACGTATTCGCCCTACACCGATACGGGCCTGTTTGGCATCTACTTCGCCACCGAAAAGCGCCAGCTGGAGCGCACCACCCAACTGGTACTCAAGGAGCTGCGCACCCTGCGCGAAAAAGCCCTGACCACCAGCCAGCTGCACGTGGCCAAGCAGCAGCTGATGGGCCAGCTGGCCATGGCCGAGGAAAGCAACGGCGGCATGATGCAGCTGCTGGGAAAAAGCACCCTCGACCTCGGCCGCGTGGAGTCGCTCAACGAAATCTTCGACCAGATCCAGCGTGTCACCTCGGCCGAGCTGCTGGAACTGGCCAACGATATCCTGCGCGAAGACCAGCTGAGCACCTTGCAGTACGTGCCGCAGGGCAAGAAAAGCGTCCGCGGCTAACCGGCCATGGGCACGCCGCGCTTTGGGCATGTGGGTTCGTATTTGCCCGGCGACACATTTCGCTCGCGTCTGGAGCTGCGCCTCGCGGGTATGCACACGCCGGTGCGGGCGGGCATTGCCGGCTCGCAACACACCGGTGCCGAAAGCATCGTCCTGTCGCAGGTGTACGAAGACGACGTGTTCGGCGAGGACGAAATCATCTACACCGGCCAGGGCGGGCGCGACGCCAAAACCGGCCAGCAAGTGAGCGACCAGACGCTGAACGACCGGAACCTGGCCTTGCTGAAAAGCGCCGAAACAGGCTTGCCGGTGCGGGTGCTGCGCAAAGTGCATGACGAAGCCACGGCCGCCGAGGTGTTTCGTTACGAGGGCTTGTACCGCGTGGTCGGCTCGGCCTACGGGCCGGGCCGGTCGGGTTTTGGCGTGTGGCGGTTTCGGCTGGTGCCAGTAGCAGCTTAAGCAGAAGTCATGTTTTGCCTAGTCGTCCCGTACGAAGTCAGAAGCATAACAGAACAGGAGAGCAGTCCGCAAACAAGCCTGCACTTTTAAGCCCCGGTGGTTTAGCGCCAATGCCGCGGTGAAAATGGTTCTGCTGATGTCGAATGCTTCTGTTCTTAGCCCGTTCCATCGGCGTGGGTCCATCACTATTCCCTCAAAACCGCGCATTTCCATGAGTACGGCCGAATCTGAAGCCCAACGCTACGCCGACGACCACACCTCGCCCGAGTCGCCGTTGCTGGGCCGGCTGGTGCGCGAAACGCACTTGCAGACGCTCATGCCGCGTATGCTCTCGGGGCACTTTCAGGGGCGGCTGCTGAGCATGATCAGCCACATGGTGCGGCCGCGGCGGGTGCTGGAACTGGGCACATTCACGGGCTACTCGGCGCTGTGCCTGGCCGAAGGGCTGGCCGCCGATGGCGAGTTGCACACGGTGGAGCAAAACCCCGAGTTGCGCAGCCGGGTGGCCCGCTACGTGGACGAAGCCGGCCTCGACGGCCGCGTGCACCTGCACATCGGCGACGCCGAGCAGCTGATTCCTACGCTGGCCGAAACCTGGGACCTGGTGTTTATCGACGCCGACAAGATTCGCAACCGCGTGTACTACGAGCTGGTGCTGCCGCAGGTGCGCCCCGGCGGGTTTATTCTCATCGACAACGTGCTGTGGAGCGGCAAGGTGCTGCCCTCCTACCCCATGAAACCGGCCGACAAGGACGGGCAAGCCGTGCGCGCCTTCAATGACTTTGTGCAGCAGGACGAGCGGGTGGAAAATGTTTTTTTACCGCTGCGCGACGGCCTGTTTTTGGTACGCAAGCTATAATCCATCAACAACTTACCCGCTAGCCCTGCCCTTACGAGTGGCCCTGCGTATAAGTGGGCTGATTAAACATTGCAGCCGCCAGCCTGTCGAATCCGGCGGCACCTTCTGCCTACCCACCCATGACGCATCGAATACTCTGGCTGCTGGCCTTTCTGCTGGCGGCGGCGCAAGCTTCCGCCCAAACCTATCCTGTTAGCGGCCGAGTGGTCGACGGCAAGGACCAGTCGCCGCTCATTGGCGCCAACGTGCTGCTGACCCGGCTCAGCCCCGACTCGGCCAAAACCGGTGCGGCCGTGGACCCCAACGGCAACTTCGCCATTGAGGGCAACGCGCCGGGCAGCTACCGTCTCACCATTTCCTTTCTGGGCTACCAAACCGTGAAGCGCGTGGTATCGGTGCGCGACGCCCCGGTGGTGCTGGGCACGCTGCCGCTGAACGTGGGCGGCATTACGCTAAAGGGCGTGGAGGTAACCGGCCGCGCTGCCGCCGCCGTGCAGAAGGGCGACACCTCGCAATACGACGCGCGCGCCTTCAAAACTAACCCCGACGCCAACGCCCAGGACCTGATTACTAAGATGCCGGGCGTAACGGTAGACCCCGGCACCGGCAAGGTGCAGGCGCAGGGCGAGCAGGTGCAGCGGGTGCTGGTGGACGGCAAGGAGTTTTTCGGCAACGACCCCGACGCGGTGCTCAAGAACCTGCCGGCCGAGGCCATCGACAAGATTCAGGTGTACGACCGCGCTTCCGACCAGTCCCAGTTTACGGGCTTCGACGACGGCAACCAGCAGAAAACCATCAACATCGTGACCAAGCCGCAGTTTCGCAACGGGCAGTTTGGGCGGGTGCTAGCCGGCGCCGGCCGCGGCGGCGAGGGCGACAACCGCTACCGGGCCAGCGGCAACATCAACTTCTTCAAGGGTAAGCAGCGCTTCTCGGTGCTGGCGCAGAGCAACAACGTGAACGAGCAGAACTTCGGCACCGATGACCTGCTGGGCGTGGTGGGCAGCTCGGCCCGCGGCGGCGGCGGCGGCCGCAACGGTGCCCAGGGCGGCGGCAACCCGGGCGGCGGTGGCGGCAACAACGCGGGCAACTTCTTGGTGGGCCAGAGCGGCGGCATTTCCAAAACCAACGCCGTGGGCTTGAACTACTCCGACACCTGGGGCAAGAAAACCGACGTGCAGGCCAGCTACTTTTTCAACCGCAGCACCAACACCCTCAGCAGCAGCACCAACCGCCGCTACACCGCCGAGGACTCCCTGGGCCGTGTGCTGCGCTACCAGGAAAGCTCGCTGACGACCAGCACCAACATGAACAACCGCTTCAACCTGCGGCTGGAGCACAAAATCGACTCGCTGAACTCGCTGCTGTGGCAGCCGCGCCTCTCGGTGCAGAACAACGACAGCCACAACAACCTCGACGGCGGCACGTTCCGCGAGCAGAACAACAGCGAAGCGGGCAACGGCGAGGTGCGCAGCAGCAACCTGAGCGACTACCGCGCCGACAACATCGGCATCAACTTCGGGCAGTCGTTGCTGTACCGGCACCGCTTCCATACCCGCGGGCGCACCTTCTCGCTGGGCGTCAACATGGCCTACAACACCCGCAGCGCCGAGAACTTCCTGAACTCGGTGAACGAGGACTTCACCCGCTCCGAAACGCCCATCACCACCCGCACCGACCAGTTTTCGGACCTCGACCAGGTGGGCTGGCAGTGGAGCGCCAACGCCAACTACACCGAGCCGCTGAGCCCCAAAAGCCAGTTGCAGCTCACCTACAACACCACCTACTCGCCCAACGACTCCGACAAGCGCACCAACAACCTCGACCCGGGCAGCGGCGCGTACTCGGTGTTCAACCCCGAGCTGAGCAACGTATTCACGAGCCGCAACCTCACCAACGCGGGCGGCATCAGCTACCGCTACAACGACAGGGAGCTGCAGTGGTCGGTGGGGGCGCAGGTGCAGCACGCCCAGTTGAACAACGAGCAGGAGTTTCCGCGCGCGGCCACCACCCGCCTGAGCTTCCTGAACGTGCTGCCCAACGCCCAGATTCGCTACAACTTCTCGAAGCAGCAGAACCTGCGCCTGAACTACCAGATGCGCACCAGCTCGCCCAGCATCAGCCAGCTGCAGGAAGTGGTGAACAACTCGAACCCGCTGCAGATTACGACCGGCAACCCCAACCTGCGCCAGGAAAACAACCACAACCTGTTTCTGCGCTACTCGCTGGCCAACGTGGAGAAGTCGACCTCGTTCTTCGCCCTCGTCGGCGGCTCCTACACCAACAACAACATCACCAACAGCACCCGCATCTTCAGCCGCCCCACCGAGTTTCGCGGGGTGATTGTGCCGGCGGGCGGACAGGTGACGCAGCCCGTGAACCTCGACGGGCAATACTCGCTGCGCTCCTTCGCCAACTACACCGTGCCGCTCACGTTCGTGAAGTCGAACCTGAACCTGAACACCAACGCGAACTTCTCGCAAACGCCCGGCTTGGTGTCGATTACCGGCGTGGATGAGCAGCAGCTGAACTACAGCCGCACGCCCAGCTTCGGCTTTGGCGCCGTGCTCAGCAGCAACGTCAGCCCGAACCTCGACTTCACGCTCTCCTCGAACTCGACCCAGACCTACGTGCGCAACAGCGCCCAAACCAACGCCAACCGCCAGTATTTCCGGCAGAACACCAACCTGCGCTTCAGCTGGATCATTGTGAAAGGCGTTACCATGCAGTCGGACGTGAACCACGTGTCCTACACCGGCCTCTCCGACGGCTACAACCAGCAGTTTGTGCTCTGGAATGCCTCGGTGGGCAAGAAATTCCTGCCCAAGCAGCAGGCCGAGCTGAAGCTTTACGCTTTCGATATTCTGAAGCAGAACAACAGCATTCAGCCCAACCAGACCTCGGCCTACGTGGAAGACGTGCGCACCAACATTCTCACCCGCTACCTGATGCTGATGTTTACCTACAACATCCGCAACTTCGGGGGTGGCGCCGGCCCCGACCAACCCGGCAATACCCAGCCGGGCAACGAGCGGTTCAACCGTCCCGGCGGATTTGGACCGGGCGGCCCCGGTGGCAACCCGGGCGGTGGCCCCGGCGGTTTCGGCGGCCCGCCTCCCGGCGGCTTCTAAACCTACCTTCGTTCGATCAGTACTCTCGAAACCAGCCCCTCGCGGCTGGTTTCGTTTTTTCTGGCGGCCGTTGAAAAGCCGTTTTCTGCGCCACAGAGCTTGTTGTCAGCCGAAAACGCCGTTTGCGCGGGTTTTTTTCGCCTATTTTGTGGGCTGAGGGGGCCGGCCAGCACCGTGCGCAGCGCCGGGCCCTCCGCTCCGCCTGCTTATGAAACGATTGTTGCCGTTGTTGCTGTGGGTGCTGCCGTTGCTGGCAGCGGCCCAACGCGCCGCCCCCGTACTGCCCACCGTAACCGTGCCCGCCGAGCTGGCTTTTGCCGGGTTGCGCCTGCGCCTCACCGAAGCCGGCCGCGCCGCCGTGCAGCAAAAGGTGAATGCCTTGCGGCTGCATCCCAGCTCGTTTCAGGTCCGCGTGGCCCTGGCCGATGCCGCTTTCCCGCTCATCGACCGGGTGCTGCAGGAAGAAGGCGTGCCCACCGATTTTCGCTACCTCTGCCTGCAGGAAAGCGGCCTGCAAGGCGACGCCCAAAGCATCCACGACGCCGTGGGCTACTGGCAGTTCAAGCTGGAGTCGGCCACCGACTTTGGCTTGCTGGTGAACGAGCAGGTGGACGAGCGGAAGCACTTGGTAACGGCCACGCGCGGCGCGGCCAAGTACCTGCAGCGCAGCCAGCGCATGTACCAGAACTGGCTGAACTCGCTGCTGAGCTACAACTTAGGCCCCGGCGGCGTGAAGCCCTACACCCTGCCCACCGATGCCAACGCCACCGAAATGGAGGTGACGGACAAGACCCACCCGTACGTGCTGACGTTCCTGGCCCACAAACTGGCCTACGAACCCGCCGTGGGGGCCAATCCGCGCCCGGCCATGCGCCTGCGCGAATACCCGGCCGTGCCCGGCCAGTCGTTGGCGGTGCTGGCCCAGGCCCTGCAAACCGAGCCCGCCGAAATGGCCAAGTACAACCGCTGGCTGCTGGGCCCGGCCGTGCCCACCGACAAAACCTACACCGCGCTGGTGCCCGTTACCGATTCGTTGCAGCTGCTGGCCATGGCCGTGCAGCAGAAGCAGAACGCCACCAAGCTCGTCATCAAGCCCGACACCGACCCGCACAACGCGGCGTTTGTGACCGTGAACGGCCTGCGCGCCGTGGTGGCGCTGCCCAACGAATCGAAGGAAGAACTGGCCCGCCGGGCGGGCGTGAAGCTGCGCCGCTTCATGCAGTACAACGACCTGATGCCCTTCGACAACATTGTGGTGGGGCAGCCCTACTTCGTGCAGAAAAAACGCGACAAGGCCGAAACCGAATACCACGTGGCGCAAACCGGGGAAAGCTTGGCGTCGGTGTCGCAGAAGTACGGGGTGCGGGCCAAGGCCATTCGGAGCAAAAACCGCATGGCGGCCAACGAGGCCCTGCTGCCCGGCCGCGTGCTGTGGCTGCAGCACTCGCGGCCGCGCGAGGTGGCGGTGGAGTTTAAGAACGCCGACCTGAACGCGGCCGCGCTGGAACGCCCCGTGGGCCAACCTGCACCGGCCGAGCCGGCTGCTAAACCGGTACCGGCCACGCCCAAGCGCAAAGCCCCCGAAGCCGACGTGTACACCGGCCGCACCGCCGAAGCCCAGCGCGTTATCGACGATGCGCCCGAAGCCTCCGAAGATTCTACCGGCGGCAAAGGCCTGCTGGGCCGTTTGCGCCGCCGCCCAGCCTCGGCCGACACCACAGCCGATTCCTCGGTTGAAAATCTGAACGACGTTTCGGCCGAAGCCGCAGCGCCGGCAGCTCAACCGCCCGTGGCCCCGGCCCGTGGCGTGTACACGGGCGGCACGGCCAAGAAGCCCCTGCCGGCTTCGTCGCCCATTGCCGACGAGCCACAACCCGACACCGACGCCGTAGCTACCGAGTCGGCACCGGTGAAACCGAGCCCCAGCAAGGCAGAAGCGGCCCCGAAACCGGCTACTGCGCCTGCAGTTACTGCGGCCCCTGCCGTGGTCAAAGCTGCACCTCAAGCATCGGCAGCAGCTGCCAGCACCGCCAAACCGGTAGCGGCTCGTCCGGCCGTAGTGCCGCCTGGTCTACCGGCTTCCGCTACGGCCACGGCCACGGTGCCCGTGCCGGCCGATGGCTTGCATACCGTGCAGCCCGGCGAGACGCTCTACGGCGTGGCCCGCCGCTACGCGCTGGCGCCGGCCGATTTGGTGGCCTGGAACAACCTGCCGCGCAACCCGGCCTTGCGCCCCGGCCAGGTGTTGCGCCTGACCAGCAACTCGGCGGCCAAAGCCATTGCCGAAACGGTTGCTACACCTGCCGCTACGCCTGCCAAACCGGCTGCTCCCGCGGCTACGCCAAAACCTGCCCCTGCCGAACCCGCGCCAGCCGCAACCGCGGGCGGCGTGGTGAAACACACCGTAGCGGCCGGCGAGTCGATGTACGCCATTTCGCGCAAGTACGGCGTCACTATCAAGCAGATTATGGAGTGGAACAACAAGCCGGATTTCAATGTGCGCCCCGGCGAAGTGCTAACGCTGAAGCCCGCCAAGTAAAACGCGGCTTGCCGCTTGATGTCCGTGTAACAAGAGAAAAGGCAGCCCGCGCGGGCTGCCTTTTCTCTTGTTGACGCAATGCTGCCAGTTGCCATCAGGCCGCTTGCACCATAGGCTGGGGCACAATCCGGCGCGTACGGGACTTCAGCAGTGCCACCACCTGCTCGTCGGATTGATACCGGTTGCCGAGGTTGACGAAGTGTCGGGCCATCAGGTCGTAGCGCTTGGTCATGAGCCAGGCAAACAGGTGCAGGAAGTGGATGCCGTCGAACACAATGGCGTCGTGCTGGATGTACTTGTCGAGGTTTTTCTGAAAAAAGGCCGGGTGCTCGGTCCAGTGCAAGCCGGGCCGCACGTGGTGGCCAATGTGGTAGCCGTCGTTCCAGCACTTGTGGTTGTAGCGGGTGTTGATGCAGGTGACGCTGTTGGTGTAGGCGTTGCCGGGCGCGGCGGCATCCACAAAGGCGTGCTGCGTCCAGTTGCCGAGCATCATGATTACCCGCGAAATGAGCAGCGGCAGCACAAACACCACCAGCGTAGCGGGCCAGTTGAGCAGCCACAACCCAACGCAGAGCGCAAAAAACAGTACTTCGCCCCGCAACGACCGAAACGCCAGCCGCTGCTTGTTGGTGCGCAGAAAATACTCCACCAGCTCCTTCATGCCCAGCACCATAAACGAGCCGAGGTAGCGCGCAAACCCGCGCCACGAGTCGCGCTGGTAGTTCATGGTCGAGCTGGTATCGGTTTCGGTGTTGTTTTCGGCGTGGTGCATGCCGATGTGGTGCGTGAAGTAGGTTTCGGGGGTTTGGCCGAACAGCGGCCCGATAACCCACGGCAGGTAGTGGTTCAGCCAGCGGTACTGCTTCTTGAAAATGGGCCGGTGGCAGGCGCAGTGCAGCATCAGCCCGAAAGGCCCCTTGAAGGTGATGTTGTTCAGGAACAGGTAGAGCCCGGCCACCGCGCCCCACGCCCACCCGTGGAGCACGGGCAGAAACAAGAGTACCGCCAGCGGAATCAGGGTGAGGCTGATTTGCACGATGAGGTAGAAGAACGGCAGGTCGCGCGGGTCTTGCGCGAGGCGCAGCAGCCAGCGGCCAAACGCCGACACCGGAGCATCGGGGGAATACACCCGGTCGGTAAGTACCAAAAGCGGTTTCATAGGACGTGAGTTGGAAAAATCGGCCGCGGCAGACCGACAACAAAGCATTTACCGCTCGGCGGATTTCGAGCGAGTACCTCACCCAGCCCACGGAGCTTCTGGCGCCCCGTGCTCCGTAAACTCCACAGTTGCTTACAAGGTAAGCCTTTCTGCACGGCCTCTTCGGTGCTGGCCCGCCCAACGGCCGGTCTGGCTTCGCCGTAAGTGCTGCTACGGCCAGCAGCGGCCACTAACTGGTATTTCTATGATTCTGACGACAGGCCAACCTTTCTGGCTGACCGAACACGGCATGGTGCGCTACCCCCGGCTCGAACACGACCTGACGTGCGACGTGGCCGTGGTGGGCGGGGGCATTACGGGTGCTTTTTTAGGCTACTACCTCACCAAAGCCGGGCTGAAAACCGCGGTGCTGGAAGGCCGCTACCTGGGCGGGGGCAGCACTTCGGCCAGCACAGCCATGTGCCAGTACGAACTGGATGTCGACCTCATCGACCTACGCAACCAGCTCGGTATTCAGCGCGCCAACGACGCTTACCTCGCCAACCTCTACAGTGTGCACGCCCTGCACCGGCTCTGTACCCAGGAACTTCCCGTCGACTGCCACTTTCAGTATTGCCAGAGTTTTTACCTGGCCAGCAAGCAGCGCGACGTGAACCACCTGGCCGACGAAGGCGACGCCCGGCGCGGCATTGGCATCGAAGCCCGCTACCTGAGCGAAGCAGAACTACTGGAGCGCTACCAGTTGCTGGCCCCAGCCGCCTTGCTCTCCGACGACACGGCTCAGGTGGACCCGTATCTGCTGACCCATACCCTGCTGCAAACGGCCCAACAAAGCGGCCTGCAGGTATTCGAGCGCACTCCCGTGCAGTCTTGCGGTGTGACCAACGATGGGCAGGGCGTGACGGTGCAGGCCGGCGCGCACCGCGTGCGGGCCGGGCACGTGGTGGTGTGCACCGGCTACGAAGCCGACAACCTCGTGCCGCGGGACCTAGTGAACCTGCATTCGACCTACGTGGTGCTCAGCCAGCCTGGCGAAGCTACCGCCTTGCCCACCGGCACGGCCCAGATATGGGAAACGGCCCGCCCCTACCTCTACACCCGCACCACGCCCGACGGCCGCATTATGGTGGGCGGGCGCGACGAAGCCATCAAAGCCGCTACGTTTCAGAACACGGTGCTGGAGCACAAGGTCGAAAAGCTGGAAAAGCAGTTTCAGGAGCTCTTCGATTGCGCCACACCCTTCACCCGCGACTTTGTGTGGGGCGGCGTGTACGGCGAAACGTCGGACGGGCTGCCCTACATTGGGCCGCACAAAGACTTTCCGCGCACCTACTTCGCCCTCGGCTACGGCGGCAACGGCACCACCTACAGCCTGCTGGCCGCCGAAATCATTCGCGATGCGCTAACGGGCCGCCAGCACCGCCACGCCGCTACTTTTGCGTTTGACCGCGTGGGCGGGGCGCCGGCCTAACCGGTTTTATCTTGTCGAACCTTCTCTGTTCCTTGTCTGCTATGAAGTCGTTTGCCTTGGCTGCCTTACTAGCCGTTGCGGCGCCCGGGGCCGCCTCGGCCCAAACCAAGCCCGCGGCCGCGTCGCCCACCAGCCTCGAAGCCCGCGTAGGTCAATACTACACCGACCTGACGCAGCGGCTGCGCGAGATTTACTACGCCCCGAGCGACGGCCGCGCCATTGCCTTCATCAGCAGCACCACGCAGGAAATGGGTGCCCGCCGCAAGGCCCTGCGGGCCGAACTGGCGCAGCGACCCGCTTCTGCCAAAGCCACGAATCCGGCCGCTTCACCACTCGCCAGCGTGGCCACGCAGCGCCAAGCCATTGAAGAGCTGAACAGCAGCCCCGCCGCCGCAAAGTTCACCGAGCGTTTTGGGCGCAATCCGGCTCTGGAGTTGGCCTACAAGCGCCTCATTGAGGCCAATTTGGCTGAGCTGAATCCGGCTCCACCGCGGCCGTAAGGAGGCAGCCACATGTTCTACTAACTGTCAGTAGTTTAGCCGGTCCTTTTATTTGTAAGCCGACCCACGTAGCACGTTCATTCCACCCTTCATTTCCACCTTCTTATGATGCTTTTTACGCTTCGCAGTCAATTGTGCGGCTGCACCATGTTATTAGCTTCGGCCGCTTGGGCGCAAGGCCCTATGGTATCGAGCCTGGCGCCCGCCCGCCACGCCCCGGCCGCTGCCCGCAACGCCAACGTGCAGCTCACCCTATCGCAGCCGGCAGCCGCTACCGCAGCGCTGCACGTGTTTAGCAGCCGCTCGGGTGGCAAGAAGGCCGGCACTAGCACGGTGGCCGGCAACACCGTCACCTTCGACCCCAGCTCGGATTTTAAGCCCGGTGAAACCCTCACAGCCACGCTCACCAACGCGGGCGGCCCCATGCACACGTGGCAGTTCACGGCGGCTGTGGGCGGCGGCACCGGCGTATTCGGCGGCGGCAGCGACTTCAACTTCCAGAATAACTACACCGCCATTAACATTCTGCCCGGCGACTTCGACAACGACAACGACCTTGACGCCATGGTGGTGGCGCAGCAAAGCGGCGCGGCCCTGTTGATCAATAACGGCGCCGGGCAGTTTACCCGCAGCTCGGCCGGCATTCCCAACACCAACTACCCCACGGAAACGGCCGTCGGCGACATCGACGGCGACGGGGATTTGGACGTCGTTTCCTCCCCCAGCCGACCTTATGCCATTACTGTGGCGCGCAATAATGGCAACCTGAATTTTGTTTCCGCCGCCGCCCTCAGCATCAATCCGATTTCGACCGAAATCAACAGCCTGACCCTCGCCGACATCGACGGCGACGCCGATTTGGATTTGTGCCACCTCAACCCCGTTGCCAAACAGATAACTATTTGGCCCAACGACGGCACGGGTAATTTTGGCCCCGCCCGCACCACGGCTACCAACTTGGCAAATACCGTTGCCATGCGTCTGGGCGACGTCGACAACGACGGCGACTTGGATGCGCTGGTCTACAACCGCGTCAGCGGCGAAGCCATGCACGTGTTTCTGAACGACGGCAGCGCCAACTTCACAGCCGGCAGCAGCTTCCCCATCAGCTCTTACGATGCCCACACAAGCCTTGCCGATATCGACGGTGACGGGGATTTGGACCTAGCCTCCGGCGACTACGGCATGTTGCCGCAGGCGCACCTGTACCTCAACAATGGCAGCGGCACTTTCACGGCCGGTCAGGTAGTGCCTATCAGCGGGTCGCCCCGGCAAATTGCCTTTGGCGACGTAGATGCCGATGGCGACTTGGACATGATCATCAGTGCCAACCAGACCATCAGCCTGAGCCTGAACGCGGGCAATGGGACCTTCACAGCAGGGCCCATTACCCCCATCTCCAGCCGCTGCGTTGCATTGGCCGACGTAAACGGCGACTCGGCCCTCGACCTGCTTACTGTTTCGCTCAACGGCAACAACCACGAGGTGTTCAATACCCGCCTGAACACCCTGATTACCAGCAGCAAGTCCAGTGCCCGTGCTGCCTTCCAAGTGTGGCCTAATCCGGTTGGAGCGGGAGCCGCCCTGCACATCACCCTGCCCACTGCGGCTCCGGTGGCTACGTACTCGCTCCAGACGCTGCTGGGCCACACGATCAGGCAGCAGCAATTCAGCGGACGCAACACCACCGTTTCGCCCGAAGGCTTAGCCAGTGGCGTTTACGTGCTGAAAGTACAGGTGCCAGGCCAGCCGCTGGCGGCTCAGCGCATCGTGGTCAACTAGTACTTGGCGCTGGCAAACAGAAACGGACGGACTTTAAGTCCGTCCGTTTCTGTTTACTCCAATACGCAAAAACTCCTGCCGCCGCAACGTTTCCTTTCCCCTCCCCTGGCGGTAACTTTACCCTACCTAATGCGGAATTATGAATCCTGAATGCTGAAGTAGCAGGCGTCCGGGAATTCATGACTCCGTGTTCAGAATTTTTAATTCCCCGAAGGATGCCCACGTTCTCGCACCTGCACTGCCATACCCAATATTCCCTGCTCGACGGGCAGGCCAGCATTTCGGCGCTGATGAAAAAGGCGCAGGCCGACGGCATGCCTGCGGTGGCCCTCACCGACCACGGCAACATGTTTGGGGCGTTTAACTTCGTGGCCGAGGCCAACAAGTACAATGTGAAGCCCATTGTGGGCTGCGAGTTTTACTTGGTGGACGACCGGCACAAGAAAAGCTTCAGCCGCGAGAAGGGCGAGCGGGACGTGCGCCACCACCAACTGCTGCTGGCCAAGGACCAAGCCGGCTACCAGAACCTGGCCAAGCTTTGCTCCATGAGCTTTATCGAGGGCGTGTACTCCAAGTACCCGCGCATCGACAAGGAGCTCCTGCTGCAGTACCACGAGGGGCTGATTGCGACGAGCTGCTGCATTGGGGCCGAGATTCCGCAGGCCTTGCTGTGGAAGACGGAGGCCGAAGCCGAGGAAAAGCTGAAGTGGTGGCTCGACGTGTTCGGCGAGGATTATTACATCGAAATCCAGCGCCACGGCATCGAGAACATCGACAACACCGGCAAAAGCCAGGAGGACCTCAACCAGATTCTGCTGCGCTGGGCCCAGAAGTACAACGTCAAGGTCATCTGCACCAACGACTCGCACTACGTCAACCAAGAGGACTTCGCGCCCCACGATTTGCTGTTGTGCGTGAACACCGGCGAGGAGCACAGCATCCCCGTCGGCGACTTCCAAACCAAGTATTTCCGCCTGATTTCGGGCCAGAACGAGGTGCTCTACGACCACCTCGACCGCCTGCGCCCCCTCGCCGGCAAAGACGACCACGTGCGGCGCCAGCTCATGCGCATCGACGAGGAAATGCAGATGCCCAAGCCCCGCTCGCGCTTCGGCTTTCCCAACGACCAGTTCTACTTCAAGACCCAGGCGGAAATGGCGCACCTCTTCGCCGACGTGCCCGAGAGCCTGGACAACACCAACGAAATCGTCGACAAAATCACGCCACCAAAACTGGCCCGCGACATCCTGTTGCCCAACTTCCCGCTGCCGGCCGGCTTTGCCAACGCCGACGAATTTCTGCGCGAGTTGACCTATGTGGGTGCTTTTGGGCCGGGTGCGGGCAAGGGCATTGTCACGCTGGCCAAGCCCCCGCGCTACGCCGAACGCACCCCCGAAATCGAGGAACGGCTGGAGTACGAGCTGCGCATCATCCAGACGATGGGCTTCGCCGGCTACTTCCTCATCGTGCAGGACTTCATCAACCAAGGCCGCAACATGGGCGTGGCCGTGGGCCCGGGCCGCGGCTCGGCGGCCGGCTCGGCGGTGGCCTACTGCGTGGGTATCACCAACATCGACCCGATTAAGTACTCCCTGCTGTTCGAGCGTTTCTTGAACCCGGAGCGCGTGTCGATGCCCGATATCGACATCGACTTTGACGACGTGAACCGCCAGCGCGTCATCGACTACGTGGTGGACAAGTACGGCAAGACGCAGGTGGCCCAAATCATCACCTTCGGTACGATGGCGGCCAAATCCAGCATCAAGGACGTGGCGCGGGCCATGGAGCTGCCGCTGCCGCTCACCAACGAGCTGGCCAAAATGGTGCCCGAAAAGCCCGGCACCACGCTGGCCGGCGCCTTCGCCGAAAACCAGGAGCTGGACATGATCCGCCGCGACGACGCGCCGGACAACCTGCGCGGCCAGATTCTGCGGCTGGCTGAAAAGCTCGAAGGCTCGGTGCGCAACACCGGCATTCACGCCGCCGGCGTCATCATTGCCCCCGACGACATCACGAAGTACATTCCGGTGTCGACCTCCAAGGACTCGGACCTGCTCGTGACGCAGTTCGACGGCAAGGTGATTGAGTCGGCCGGGATGCTCAAGATGGATTTCCTGGGCCTGAAGACGCTCACCATCATTGTGGATGCCCTGGAGCTGATCAAGAAAAACCACGGCGTCGACATCAACATCGACGACATCCCGCTCGACGACGAGAAAACCTACGCCCTCTACCAGCGCGGCGACACCATCGGCACGTTCCAGTTCGAATCCGAGGGCATGCGCATGTACCTCAAGGACCTCAAGCCCACCAACATCGAGGACCTGATTGCCATGAACGCCCTCTATCGCCCGGGCCCGATGCAGTTCATTCCGAACTTCATCAACCGCAAGCACGGGCGCGAGGAAATCGAGTACCCGCACGAGCTGCTGGAGCCCATTCTGAACTACTCCCAGGGCATCATGGTGTATCAGGAGCAGATCATGCAGGCCGCCCAGATTCTGGCCGGCTACTCCCTCGGCGGCGCCGACCTCTTGCGCCGCGCCATGGGCAAGAAGGACATGAAGAAGATGGCCCAGGAGCGGGAGAAATTCTGCAAGGGCGCCGCCGAGCTGCACGGCATCAAGGAGAAGAAGGCCAACGAGGTGTTCGACGTGATGGAGAAGTTTGCGGCCTACGGCTTCAACCGCTCCCACTCCGCGGCCTACTCGGTGGTGGCCTACCAGACGGGCTACCTCAAGGCCAACTACCCGGCAGAGTACATGGCCGCCGTGCTGACCAACAACATGTCGGACATCAAGAAGGTGACCTTCTTTATCGAGGAAGCCCGCCGGCAGAGTGTGCAGGTGCTCGGCCCCGACGTGAACGAGTCGGTGCTGAAGTTCAACGTGAACGAGAAGGGCCAGATCCGCTTTGGCATGGCGGCCGTGAAAGGCGCGGGGGAAGCAGCCATTGAAAACATTGTGGCGGAGCGGGGTAAGAAAGGCCCTTTCACCGATATTTTCGACTTCTCCAAGCGCGTCAACCTGCGGGCCGTCAACAAGAAAACTTTCGAAAGCTTGGCCTTGTCCGGGGCCTTCGATTCGTTTGAACGGTACCACCGTCGGCAGTTTGTGGAAGCTCCCTCGGGCGACCAGAACCTCATCGACAAGGCCGTGCGCATGGGCCAGCAGTACCAGGCCGACCAGGACTCGGCCCAGCAGAGTCTGTTTGGCGGCGGGGCCTTCGGGGCCGTGGCCATGCCCCTGCCCAAGGTAGCCGACATGGAGCCTTGGCCCGCTACCGAGCAGCTGCGCCGCGAGAAGGAAGTGGTGGGTTTCTACCTTTCGGGCCACCCGCTCGACGACTTCAAGCTCGAAATTGACTCCTACTGCACCTGCGGCCTGGACAAGGTGGAGACCTACAAGAACCGCGACGTAACGGTGGCCGGCCTGATTACGAACGTCATGTTCAAGACCACCAAGACCGGGCAGCCTTTCGTGTCGTTTACGGTAGAAGACTACGAATCGAGCCTGAACCTAGCCCTGTTCCGCGACGATTACAGCAAATTCTCCCCGCTGATTAACCCGCGCAACTACGACAAGGAGCAGGTGCCGCCCATGTTCATCCGGGGCAAATATGCCCAGCGTTTCCGCGACTCCGACCAGTTCGAGTTCAAGATCATGACCATGGAGCCGCTCTTCAACGTGGCCGAGAAGCTAGCCAACGGTGTGCGCGTGCAACTCGATCTGCGCACCATTACCGAGCCCTTTATGGACCGCTTTATGGAGGCCGTGGAAGGCTGCGCGGGCTCGAAAAAGCTGGAAATCAAGTTTGCGGAGCCCCACGAGCAGTTGACGGTCGACACGTACTCGCGCCGCTACCGCATCGAGCCCAAGGAGTTCATCCGCCGCATGCGCGAGATGGAAATCGACGCCTGCCAGCTCATCTAGATAGGGCAAGCTCGATATTTGAACTTTCCTCGGCGGCGCATGTTTGACAACCAATCTGCTACCTTGCGCGCCCAATCCGCGTAAGCGGATTACGCAACATCGACCTCACTTTTTTCTAAACTGAATACGACAATGGGACACAAAGCCATTGAAATCACCGACGCCAACTTCGACGAAATCATCAACTCGGATAAGCCCGTGCTGGTGGACTTTTGGGCCGAATGGTGCGGTCCGTGCCGCATGGTGGGCCCGGTAGTAGAAGAGCTGGCCGGCGAATACGAAGGCAAAGCCGTCATCGGCAAAGTTGACGTTGATGCCAACCCGCAGACTTCCGCCAAGTTCGGCATCCGTAGCATTCCTACGCTGCTGGTGTTTAAGAACGGCCAAGTAGTTGACAAGCAAGTGGGTGCCGTGCCTAAGCATGTGTTGGCCCAAAAGCTCGAAGCCCAAGTAACGGCTTAAGCCTTTCGCCGGAATACTTTCCGGTTACGCAACAGCCCCGCTTTCTGTAGCAGAAGGCGGGGCTGTTGCGTGTGGGCGGGTATGGTCTTTCGAGCGGTTACCAAGTGGCACGGGCCTCCACGGGCGGGGTAGGTGCGGGCTTGGGCCCACCAAACAGCCGGAAGTCGGGGGCAAAATAGATGGGCACGGTGTAGGTGAAGGCCGTGGGCACGTTGTACTCCCGGCCCGGTTTGAAGCGCGGCAGGCTTTTCACTACCCGAATGGCTTCGTTGTCGGCGTCGGCGGAGAGGCCGCGCACCACGCGTACCTGGCTCACACGGCCGTCTTCGTCCACGGTGTAGCTCACGTAGACTTTGCCGGTAATGCCCTTGCGCCGAGCATCCTTCGGGTATTCGGTGTGGGCGTTTAGGTAGTCGAGCAGAGCGGTTTCGCCGCCGGGAAATTCCGGTGGTTGCCGCCGCAGCAGCAAGCCGTCGAACAGGGTGCCGTTTTCGTTGTAGAACGTCAGGGCCGTGGGCTGGCCCTGCTCGATGCTCTCGACGGCGGCAGGCTGGCCGGTGTTGTAGTAGTAACGCCATTCGCCCAGGGCATGGTTGCCGGCGTACTGACCCTCCGAGCGTTTTTGCCCGTTGCGGTGCACGCTCAGCCAACGCCCCGTGCGCACCCCGTTGTGGTATTCGCCCCGCTCCCGCACCTTTCCGTCGTCGTACCACGCTACGTACAAGCCGGTTACTTCGTCATCGTGAAAATGCACTTGGCTGGCTTTGGCCCCGTTGGGGTGGTACCAGGTGAAGAGCCCGTTCCGAACCGGCGTCTCCTGGCTTGTGAGGAAGCCCCTGAGCATGAGGGTGCCGTTCATGGCGTATTCGCGCATGGGCAACAAGCCGGCTTCCGGGCGCTGGTCGACGATGCGGTAATGGCTGGCGCTGTCGGGTACGGTTTCTTCGTTACGCTCGTTGAGGTACACGGCGGGCAGGCTCTGCGCGGCGCCCCCGAGGGCACTGCAAACAAAAAGCGCAACGAGCAACACTTTCATGACCGTGGGCAGCGGGGCAGAGTATTCTGGGCAATCCTTTCGAAATATACGTTGCCCGAAACTTCCTTGCAGTCAAGCCTCTGGGTTTTTTACAAAAAAAGATACCGGCCGTGGCGCCACCCACGACCGGTACCGGGCGCCTCACAATTTCTGGAAGCGCACCTGCACGCGTCTCTGCTTCGTCTCCACCTGCACGAAGTAAAGTCCGCGGTGCAATTGTCCTACTTCGAGCCGGAGTTGTTGCGGCTGGCTGGAAGCAGGTAATAATTGGGTCAGGCAGGTGCGGCCGAGGGCATCGGTAACGCGCAGCACTGCTGGCCCGGTATCGGAGGTTGGGTTGAGTTGCACGTTCAGCCAATCGGTGGCGGGCACCGGCCAGGCTTCCAGTGCGAGAGGTGCTTCTTCGGCAACTGTCGTTACCGTGACAATGGGCGAGAAGTAGAACTGCCCGTCAAAATCCACCTGTCGCAGCCGGTAATAGCGCAGGTGCTGGCCACCCACCAAGGCGTTGTCGTGCAAGTGGGCGTAGTTCGTTGGCGTTGCTTTCGTGCCCTGAGCCGAGTAGGTCTTGAGCACGGTAAACTCCTTTCCATCCACCGAAGTCTGAACTTCAAACACGGCCGCGTTTTTCTCTTGGGCCGTGCGCCAGTTCAACTGCACATCCTTCCCGTTCAACACGCGACCCTGAAACTCGACCAGCTGCACCGGCAACGGATTACGCGCCGTGGCCGATCCGAAAGTGGTATTGGTGCTGGTGCCGTTTACCAACGGCAAGGCCAAGGAGGCATCAAGGTACTTGAAGGTGGTGTTGGGCGGAGTGGCCTGGCCGTAGTTGGCCCATTGCCCACCTGCCAAACCCACAATGCGCAAGTCCAGCAAAGCCGCTGCCGTTTCCGAAATGTCGCTGAGTGGCAACGTGTAGTAGAGGCGCATGATGGCGTTGGCAGTACCTGCCGTGCGGGTAACGTCCCAGTACTCCCGGTTGCTGACCTTAAACAAGCCTGAACCCGGCTCAAGCATGGTGTTATTCGGCGCAGGCGCTACGTAGGCGACAATGCGGTAGGTATTGCTGGTTGCGGCAGTCGGCTTCACGCCGGCCACTTTCAACCGGCCACTGGCACCCACCGGAAACGTGTATACTTGGGCGGTGCTGTTGGTCTGGCGGGCCAGCGGGCCGGCAACGTAGCTGTTATTCGAGGCATTCTGCCACGTAGCAGCCGGCGCAAGTGTGAGCAGGTTAGCAGTGGTTGTCAGCAGGTTTCCTTGCTGCAAGTCCAGCATTCCTGCCAGTTGCGTAGCCCGGCTCAGCGTCACGTTGCCACCGGTGTTTCGAACGCCGAGCCTAGCTCCTGCTACCAAGTTATTGGGCAGCCCGTTTCCGGTTACTTGGTTGTTGCTGCCAGTGTATACGTAGCCCGCGCTGGTGCTGTAGGTGCGGGCACCCGTCACTTGAATATTGCCTGTGTAAGCACCAATAAGTGGTGTTTTAGCGGCAATACCCTGGAAGTGCCCGATTTCAAGCGTTGCTCCGTTGTTGAGGGTGAAGTCGCCGTCGCCCGTCAGGGTGTTGTCGGCCAGGTCTACGGTGGCTCCGCTTAGCACAGCTACGCTTACTACCCCGTTGATAGTCGCACTGGAAGCGCGTCGGAACCGTTGCACCGTGTTCCCGCTGAACTGCACCAAGGCCGTTCCGCCGGTAATCTCACGGCGCAAGTCGCTGTTGGCATTCAACAACAGGTCGCCTTTCAAATCAATGGTGCCGCTGGTGGTGCCTCCGCTAACCAAAAGCGTAGCATCCGATAGGCTCAGCGCCCCACCCACCCGAAGCGTACCGCTGCCCGATGACGACGTGTTGCTGAGTTCAAACCGCCCCCCATTCATCACGAAGTCGTTGGTCACGTCGAATACCCGGCTACGCGACGAGCCGTACCGTGCCACGCATACCTGTCCCCCCGTTTGCTCGTAGCTCCCCACCGTAGTAGTAGTAGCGCCCGAGCCAGTGAGTTGCGTGAGCTGCAGCCGGCCCGAGCCAGTATTACGCACCGTCAACCGGCCGGCAATTTCCATCAACCCGGAGGTATTGAGGTTGAAAGTGGTGCTGCCCGACCCCGAAGTACCATAGTTCGGCGTGTCCCATACCACGTTTCCGAATGTTTGGCCGTCGTTGGCGAAATCACTCGCGTCAGTTACCTGCTTGATTTCCAGAGTCGACGTGGGGCTCCAAACCGCTTTCGGCAGCGCGCCTCCGTTGGCCGAATGGGTATAGGTTGCGCCTGCACCCACTTCCATGGAGCCTCCCAGCGCAAACGTGATGTCGTGCGTATTGCTCTGATTACGGAAGGTGCCTTTCATCAGCAGATCGGGCAAAGTAGAGCCAGTCGTATGTGTTACCGTAATGGCACCGTTGGGCAATTGCACCATCAAGCCACCTGCTTCTACCAATGCTTCGGTGAGGGTTACTGCAGCATTTACCAAAAGTTGGCCGCCACTTTGCACCGTCAGGGCTTCAAAGGTTGGGCCGCTGGCATCTACGCTCAAGGTTCCTCCGTTGCCTACCAAGGTAGGACCCAGTACGGTGTTGGTCGTCACCCCGTCGGCCAGTTTCACTTCGCCGTCGTCCTTCACGGTAACCTTGCCCAAACGCCCTTCACTAGCCAAGGTCGCCACCGCGTTATTGCTCACACTCGTTTCGCCAAAGTTGGCCAACTCGGTGTTTACAATCAGTTGAGTGCTGGTGCCGTCTACAATCATTTCGGCGCAAACCAAACGAGCATTGACAGTGAGTTTACCTACATCCGTGCCGGTGCCTGGCTCTACCACAATCTTGTTGACGTCGTTACTTACGCCCGCGTTGTTGATTACTTTGGGGTGCCGTACGTAAAAGGTTTTGGTGAAATCCAGTGCGCGAGTGTTGTTGGGAGTCCAGCCCGCAGCCGTCAAACGCTCCCAACCGCTTCTATTGGTGAAAGCCAACGGCGTGCTCAACGAACGGTAGTCGCCCACGTTTTGGGCAGCTATGGGTATTGCGCCGCTAAGAAGGTATGCTAGCAGCAAAACCCACAGGCGTAGGCACATAGGCCCGTCGCCTGTCAGCTTGGTTATGGCAGACATAAGGTGGAAGGATTGGTGGAGAGATGCACACGTTGCCCTCCGGCGAACGAGGGCGGCAAGCGCACAGCAGCACTGGCAATGCTTAAGCGCGATTGTTATGTAATTATAGCAGTATATTTTTTCACTTTAATTTATAAGCATCAAAACCATGTCTTTTATTTTTATATATCCAATTGCCGCGTTAATGTCCAATGAAAAGCCCAAGGCCTGCCCAACGAAGCAATTCACTTCGCTGGGCAGGCCTTGGTGGTGCCCTCAGTAACTGATGTGTGCCTAGATAAGCTGAATTGGTCGGTTTAGCGTTTCCTCCAAGGAAATCAACGTTTCGGTACGCTCAATGCCTTCAATCAACTGGATGCGGTCATGCAGTACATCGCGCAAGTGCTGGGTGTCGCGGCATACCAAACGGGCAAACACCCCATAGGCTCCGGTGGTGAAATGAATGCTCACTACCTCAGGAATATCACGCAGTTGTTCGGCCACACTATTGTAAACCGAACTCTTAAGCAGGTAGATGCCCAAGAACGCGTTTACTCCATACCCCAGCTTGGGGTAATCAATCTTCAACGTAGCTCCGCGCACAATGCCTAGTTCCTCTAAGCGGGCCATGCGCACATGCACCGTGCCACCCGACACATGCACCTTCCGAGCTATTTCCGTGTAAGGCATTTTGGCGTCTTCAAGCAATAAAGCCAAGATTTTACGGTCGGTGTCGTCAAGTTCGTAATTACGGGCCATTTTAAAGGGTGCTATTTGAAAAGGTGTCAAAAAGTGCGGCTTAAAATAAAAATACAGTAAAAATCACCCGTTGATGATGAAAATATTTTATGATACCGATCCTTATGTTACATTTGTTGCAATACAACGCAGCAGGCGTTGCCGAATTTGTAGAAAGCAGGAAAAACGAGTTTCTTTTTTCCGTGGCGCAATTAGGCGAAAAACCATCTGTTTGATGATAGAAGCGCTTAATGGAGGTTCGAATCCTCGTTTTACAACTAGGGGTGGTTTGTGTTGAGGAATTAAAAAGGACGTATCTGGGTGGGTGCGTCCTCTTCAAGAGGCGGCATCTGGGTGGGTGCCGCCTTTTTTTTGCCCTTTTGGTAAAGCGTAACCCGCTAGCAAGAACAGCCTCAGGTGTACTCGATAGTAAAGGCAGTTACCTTCCAAGAATAGTATGTTTCTCAGCAAACGTAACTTTGCCTAGCAAAAGTATAGTTAATTACCCCAATTCGTATGCATAACGCATACTTTAGAGTACCAGGCAACTCCCTCTCATCGGTAGATTAACACCTTCGTCTCTCCGTTGGCCTTAATATACCCTCGGTACATTCCTTCCGAATTAAACGGCATGGCAATGTTTCCGGCCGGATCGAGCGCAATCAGGCCGCCGTCGCCACCCAGTTTGCCCACCTTATCTATGGTCGCCTGGGCAGCCTGTGCTACCGGTACCTGCTGGTACTCAACACGAGCGGCCACATCGCGCGCCACAGTAGCCCGAATGAAAAACTCGCCCCAGCCAGTGCACGACACGGCACAGGATTGGTTGTCGGCGTAGGTACCGGCCCCAATGATGGGCGCATCGCCTACTCGGCCGTAGCGCTTGTTGGTCATTCCGCCAGTGGAAGTAGCAGCTGCCAAGTTGCCGTATTGGTCGAGGGCCACAGCCCCTACGGTGCCGTACTTGCGCCCCTCGACGAAAATGGGCGGTTCGGCATAGCCCTGCGGCTTTCCTGCTTTGGTCTTGGTTTTGGACTTGCCGGGCGCGGCCGGGGCAGCCGCTTTGGTGGGCGCATTCAGCTGATCAGTAACAACTCCTTTTTCCGAAGCCAGTGCTTTTTGGAGCTGTTGGTAGCGCGCTTCGGTGTGAAAGTAGCTGGGCTCCACAATAGCAAGCCCCTTCTCTTTGGCAAACTGGTCGGCGCCCGGCCCCACTAGCAGCACGTGCTCCGACTTGTCCATCACGGCGCGGGCCGCAGTGATGGGGTTTCGCACGGTGGTTACTCCGGCTACCGAACCGGCTTTAAGGGTCTTCCCATCCATGATGGCGGCGTCGAGTTCGTTGCGGCCGTCGTGGGTGAAAACGGCTCCTTTGCCGGCATTGAACAGGGGCGAATCTTCCATCACCCGAATGGAGGCTTCCACCGCATCCAGCGAAGAACCACCCTGCTTGAGAATGGCATAACCGGTTTGCATAGCTTGGTTAAGCGCATCGGTGTAGGCCTTTTCCTTTTCGGGCGTCATATTCTGCCGCGTAATGGTGCCCGCGCCACCGTGAATAACCAGCGTAATGCGGTTAGGGTCGGCGGCGCGCTGCGTGGCGGGCGTCTGGGCTTGCACAGTCCCAGCCATCAAGAGCAAGAAGAGGAGCTTTTTCACGGTGGCAGGCAAGACAACAGAATATTTAAGTTAACGCTGCGCAACCGGCTGCCCGGCGCGGTGTTGCTGTAGACCACGGTCGAGGAACTGCACAAAGCGCGCTACGTCGGGCTCGTAGGCCAGGGGCTCGGCGAGGGGCTGCCCATCGGGCGAGAGCAGTACGTAGTAGGGCTGCGCATTGGCTTGGAATCGGCTGATTTCAAAGTCCAGGTTCTGTTCCCCAATGGCCTTCTTCACGCGGTTGTCGCGTTTGGAGGTGTACCACTCGGTTTGGGGCAGTTCGGTTTTGTCGTCTACATAGAGGGCTACCACCACATAGTCGCGCTGCAGGCGCTGAAGTACTTGCGGGTCGCTCCACACCGAGGCTTCCATGAGGCGGCAGTTGCCGCAGTTGTGGCCCGTGAAGTCGACGAATACCGGCTTGTTCTGTTGCCTGGCACACCGCAGAGCTTGTTGCAAGTCGAAATAGCCCTGCAGGTTCAGGGGCAATTCCAGGAAATTGCCGTGGCGCGGGGCTTCGCATAGTGCCGTAGCGTTGTCGGTAGCAGCCACGGCGGGCAGTGCGGCGGGGCCGGCAGCCATGCTGAAATCGTGACGCGAAGGCGGCGGCAGCAGAGCCGATAGGGCCGGCAGCGGGGCCCCGAACAAGCCGGGTACCAAGTAAAACATGAACGTGAACGACACGGCCGCCAGCAGCAGGCGCGGTACGCTCACGCGGGTACTTTCGTCGTCGTGCGGCAAGCGGATGAAGCCCAGCAAGTAAAGGCCCAGCAAGCCGGCCAGCACCACCCAAATGGCCACGAACACCGCCCGCGGCAGCAGGCCCCAGTGGTACGAGAGGTCGGCGGAGCTCAAGAACTTGAAAGCCAGAGCCAGCTCCACAAAGCCCATCATGACTTTGAGGGTATTCAGCCAGCCACCCGAGCGGGGCAGGCTTTTCAGGGCCGAAGGAAACAGTGCGAAGAGCACAAACGGCAGCGCGAAGGCCAGGGCGAAGCTCATCATGCCCAGCGTGGGGCGCAGCAACTCGCCGCCGGCCGAGGCAATGGCAACCGACCCCACAAACGGCACCGTGCAGGAAAACGACACCAACACCAACGTGGCAGCCATGAAAAACAGCCCGCTCCAGCCGCCTTTGTCGGCTTGCCGGTCTACCTTATTAACGAGGCCGGTAGGGGCTTGAATTTCGAACAAGCCCAGAAACGACAGCCCGAACAGCACGAAAATGCCGAACGACACCACATTGGGCAGCCAGTGGGAGCTGATGACGTTGGCCGCATCGGCCCCCAGTGCTAAGCTCAATACTACCCCCACACCGGTATAAATAGCCACGATGCTCAGCCCGTACACCAATGCCTTGGCAATGGACTGGCTGCGCGACCCGCCGGTGCTGGTGAAGTACGATACCGTCATGGGCAGCATGGGGTACACGCAAGGCATGAGCACAGCAAGCAGGCCGGCTCCAAAAGCCAGAGCCAGGTATTGCCAGAGGCTCAGGGCCGTGGTGCCAGCGGGTTTGGCCTCGTTGGCGGCCGGTGCTACGGTGACGGCCGTGGCGCCAGAGGCAACAACCGGCGTTTCGGTCACAACCGAAGCCGACGAAGCGGCGGAACCCGCGACAGGTGCGGTGGTGCTATCAACTGCCGGTGCGGAGCTGGTGGCGGCTGCGGGCGCGGTGGCGAGCGGGGCGGTAGCGGGAGCAGCAGGAGCCTGACCAGCAGCAGCAGTAGCTGGCGCGGAAACCGCGGCCGGCGCCGTGCCGCTTACTTCGATAGGCCCAAACGCGAGGGCGTCGCTACCGGGCACGCAGCGGCCGTCGGTATCGGTGCAGCTCTGGTAATCGGTGCCGGCCTTGATATTGAGGGTGCCGGGCTGCAGCAGCCGGATGCGCTGCCGAATTTGGCCCGTGGTTTCGAAGTAAGTAACGTCGCCTTTAAAGACGGTGTCGAATTTCTTCTTGGTGCCCACCGATTTGGGCGCGCCCACCAGCTCGTAAGCCGGGCTTTTGGTCCAATTGAACGTGAAGACGGTGGGGCCGAGGTCGGGGTCGAAGTCGGTGGCGTAGAGGTGCCAGGTGGGCTCGATGCGGGCGTTGACGATGAGGTCAACCTCGTCGCCGACTTTGGCGGTGGGTTTGCTCACGGCCGTGGCCAGCTTGGTGGGCTCCAGCACCTGCGCCCAACTGGTTACCGTCAGCCACAACAGAACCCAACTCAACAACGCGGTTTTTCGCAAATACATAGCAGCAAACGGAATTTTCCGAAGAAGAAACAAAGTTACGGGAAGCGTTGCACTCGGCTTGGGCAACAACGAACCCAACCGCGTGTTCCAAATCCCGTACTTTTGAAACACAATGGCAGCTAGGCCGACTGCGCCGCGGCTGCCGCATCTATGGCCTTAAAGATTTTTTTAACCCTGTTGCTGGTACTGGCAAATGGGTTTTTTGTAGCGGCTGAATTCGCCTTTGTTAAGGTTCGCCTATCCCAGATAGAGATTAAAGCCCAGGGCGGCAATCGGCTGGCCAAGCTCGTGCTCAGCATGTTGCACGACCTGAATTACTACCTCTCGGCCACGCAGCTGGGCATTACGCTGGCGTCGCTGGCCCTGGGTTGGATTGGCGAAAGCGTGGTAGCCGAGGTGGTGCTGGCCATCATCAATCAGTTTGGCATTACGCTTTCGGACAAGGCCGTGCACCAGATTGCGCTGGCTACCTCGTTTTCGCTTATCACGGTATTGCACATTGTACTAGGCGAGCAAGCGCCCAAAGTGCTGGCCATTCGCAAGCCCGAGGATGTAAGCATTGCCATTGCCATTCCGCTGCGGGCCTTTGGTTTGCTGGCCTTCCCCTTCATTTGGCTGCTCGATAAGCTCTCGAACCTAGTGCTGCGCATTTTTGGCGTGGCGTCGGTGCACGAGGCCGAGGTGCACACGTCCGAAGAATTGCGCCTGCTGCTCGACCAAAGCAAGCAGAGCGGCGAGTTGCAGGAATCGGAGCACGAGCTGCTGGAAAACGTGTTCGAGTTCAACGACCGGATGGTAAAGCAAATTATGGTGCCGCGCACCCGCATTGCCGCCATCGACGTGAACACGCCGCAAGACGCGCTGTTTGAGACGGTGTACAACGAAGGCTACTCGCGCATTCCGGTGTTCGAGGGCAACATCGATAACATCGTAGGCGTGCTCTACGTGAAGGATTTGCTGCCGCTGGTGCGCCGCCAAGAGGCCATTGTGCTGGCCAAGATCATGCGTACGGCCTTCTTCGTGCCCGAAACCAAGAAAATCAACCGCCTGCTGCGCCAGTTTCAGCGCAAGCACATGCACATGGCCATTGTGTCGGATGAGTTCGGCGGCGTGTCGGGCATCGTCACCATCGAAGACATCATGGAGGAGTTGGTGGGCGAAATCCAGGACGAGTACGACAACGAGGTGCCGGTAGTGGAAAAGGTATCGGACATCGAATACCGCGTGAATGCCTCCACCGCCATTCCCGACGCCAACGAGTTTCTGCCCTTTGCCCTGCCCGAAGGCGAAGACTACGAAACCGTAGGGGGCCTGATCAACGTCATCTACGGCGCCATTCCCGAAGTCGGCGACGTAGCCGTGCTCGACAACTACGAGTTCCGCATTCTGCAACGTTCGCGCCGCGCCGTGGAGCTGGTGCAGCTGCGCGTGCTGCAGCCCAACGAGCGGGAGGCCGCCGCCGATTTCCTCGATCTGGAGGAGTAGAACAGCCTCAACCTTCCGTCATTCAGAGCGAAGCGAAGAATCTCGCGTGCTGACCTTGGATAGCAACCCAGGGGAAACACGCGGGATTCTTCGCTTTGCTCTATGTGACGTTTTTCTGGACGACGGTCTTTTGATTTCTACTCAGCCCTTAAACCAGCCGGCATACATTATATAGTTGTCGGCAGTGCGGCGCAGGTTTTCGGCCTGCACTTCGCTCACGGGCTTGATGCGGCGGGCCGGAATGCCGGCGTACAGGTAGCCCGGCTCGCACACGGTATTTTCCAGCACGACGGCGCCCGCGGCAATAATGCAGCCGCGCCCCACCACGGCGTTGTCCATCACAATAGCGCCCATGCCAATGAGCACGTCGTCCTCCACGGTGCAGCCGTGCACGATGGCGCGGTGCCCGATACTCACGCGTGCCCCAATGGTGGTAGCTGCCCGCAGGTAGGTGCAGTGAATCACAGCCCCGTCCTGAATATTGGTCTTCTCCCCCACCCGAATGCTGTTCACGTCGCCGCGCACCACGGCATTGAACCACACGGTGCAGCCGGTCCCCAGCACCACGTCGCCGACGATGGTGGCGTTGTCGGCCACGAAGCAGCTCGGGTCGATTTCGGGGCACTTGCCTTGGACGGGAAGAATGAGTGCGGGCATGGAAAGGGATGAGAAGCCGGGGAAACAATGTGTGTAATTTACATTCATTATTTCCCTCCTCTCCCGCCACTACTTGCCTGCATGACTACTTATTCCGACGAGCTACTCGACCAACTAGCCCGCATCGACGCGCTGCAACAGCAGATTGATGCGCTGCGCCCGCTGCCCGCCGATGTGCAAGCACGCATCTTCCAGAAGTTTCGCCTCGACTGGAACTACCATTCCAACTCCATCGAAGGCAACTCCCTGACCTACGGCGAAACGGTGGCCTTTATTATGGAGGGCGTCACGGCCAAAGGCAAGCCGCTGAAGGACCACCTCGACCTGCGCGGCCACAACCAAGGCATTGATGTACTGCTGGACATTGTCAAGAACCCCGAGGCCGAACTGACCGAGCGCGACATCCGGGAGCTGCACCACATTATTATGGTGGAGCCTTATGCCGTGATGGTGGACACTGCTGCCGGCCCGCAACGCCACCTTGTGGAGCCGGGCCAGTACAAGACCATGCCCAACCACACCCTCACCGCTACCGGCGAAACCCATTTCTACGCCACGCCCGAGGAAACCCCGGCCCGCATGCACGACCTGCTGGCGTGGTACCGCACCCACCGCGACACCCTGCACCCGCTGGTGCTGGCGGCCCTCTTTCACCACAAGTTCGTCGCCATTCACCCCTTCGACGACGGCAACGGCCGCATGACGCGCCTGCTCACCAACCTGCTGCTGATGAAGGCCGGCTACCCGCCCGTGGTGGTGAAGACCGAGGAGAAGCGCGAATACTACGCCGTGCTCAGCCAAGCCGACGCCGGCCTCAACGAACCGCTGCTGACGTATTTCGCAGAGAGTCTGATTCGGTCGTTAGAAATTTACTTGAAGGGCGCTAAAGGAAAAGATTTTACTGAGCCCGATGATCTGGATAAAAGAATAGCCCTGCTGAAGAGAAGTTTTACGACAGAAGATTATATAAAGGAAACTATTAACCCCGGCTTAATAAGAAACTTGTTTGCCAATTCAATTTTTAATTTATGCAAAGCCGCAACTAATAAGTCAGAAGAATTATCCTCATTGTTTTCTTCTACCAAGTTCTTCTACATCTTCAATACTACTGCCGGCCGTCATACTTTCTCAGATACAGGCGAATTAGCCAGTTGGTTATGGGATGGACCTTACGAACGAGCATGGCCACTACAGTCATTTGAGTTCCAGTATGCTTGGCTAGGTTTCAAAAAGAGTATAGAGCCATTCGATATACATCAGTTAATAGATATAAATTTCAGTTTATATAAGTATAAAATAAAAATAGACAGGGGCAGAGAAATAGAAATAAGCAAATTCTACCACCAGCCATTAACTCAATCTGAAGGCAATGAAATAATAAGCGCCTTTATCAATTCAGCTATTGACAAAATTCAATCCATAACAAAGGTGTAACAAGCCACGGCCCCGCCGGTTTCCCGGCGGGGCCGTTGTCATTTCAGCTTACTTCCTGCTCGGCGGCAAGTCCAGATTATTGGTACTGCCTTCGCTCCCGCCGCGCCGCACCACTTTAATGGCTTGGCGGAAGCGGTTCCAGAGGTCCGGGTCGTCTTCCTGGTAGAGGGCGAAGTAGGTTTCCAACTCCTTGAGCAGGCGGGCCGAGTCTTTGATGAGACGCTCCAGGGCTTGGCGGCCGGTGCTGCCGCTCACGTCGCTGAGGCGGCCCTCGGTGGTGGCGCTGCCAAAGGCGGCCAGCAGCGTGCGGGCTTCTTGGTAGTGGGCGGCCGTGAAACGCCGTTTGGCCAGGGCGGTTTCGCGGCCGGGTACCAGGTCCAGCAGGCGCTGGGCTTCTTCGCCAAAAGAGCTTTCGTTAAGGTTGCGCAGCTCGCCCAAGCGGCCGGCAGCGGCACGCAGCTTGGCATCGGTGCTGCGCAGAGCCTCGGCCCGGATGGCCAGAATGAGGCGGCGCAGCAGGACCGTGAGTTGGTTGCGGGTGCCCTTTTTGCGGGCGGGGTTGCCGTCGGTGTCGGCGGTCAGCACCTGCTGGGCTAGGTCGGCACCGCGTTGCACGTTGGCCGCCAGTTGGGTGCGCAGCGGGGCCACGTCGTCCTCAATGTCGGCGTAGGCTGCGGGGGTTTGCGCCAGAAACGCGGCGGCGGCGGTGTCGCGGCGCAGGCGTGACTCGATTAACTCGTTTTTCATGATATGGAAGGGGAAAAGATGAGCCGACAGAATGGCGTCAAGATACGGAGGGCCCCCATTTCGGCCAACTGCTACGGCCCTGCTTCCCAACCTGTGTGGCCGATTTACCAGTATCAGCACAGCGGTTCCCGGCGCGTGGCCGCAGCTTCCCGGTGTCTGCGCATCAGTTCCCATCCCCTCTCCGCGACTTCCCGGAGGGTGAGCAAGTCTTCCCACGCTCTGGCCTGCCCCCCCAGGCCGTGCGCGTCGTTCCCCAGGCCGTACCAACACCTCCCAGCCTGTAACCGAGCTTCCCAGGCTGTATCTTTTCTCCCGGTTTCCTACCTCGGGCCTACCGTGCCAGCATCCGTTTCCAGGTGCCTTTGTGCCAGTTGTACTTGAGCGTGCTGGGCAGAGCTTGCCAGAAATACTTGCTGGTTTCTACCGCAAAGCTGGGCTGCATGTAGCAGTTGATGGTGCAGCCTTCGCACTGCGGCAGGCGGCCTTCCAGCGCGGCCAGCGTTTGCACCGGCTCGGAGTGGTAGAGGTCGTGCAGCCGGCCTTCGATGGGGAAGCTGCGGGTACCGAGGTGGTAGCAGGGCAGCACCAGCTCGTTGGAAGGCGAAATGACGAGCGTGGTGCTGGCAGCCCGGCACACAGGCGCGGCCACGTGGTTGCCGCCGTCGCGCCGCAGCTGAATGAAAGCCTCGTTGAGGTACACGCCGGGCCGCTTGCCGAAGGCCGACACGTGCGCCAGCTGCTCCTCCGTGAGCTGGGCGCCGGCTTCCACGGCGTTGTACTCGAAAGCGGGGTTAATGATCAGCATCAGGCCGTTGGGGCGGCTGATGTCGCGGTACACGGCCTCGAGCTGGTCGAGGTTTTCGGGGAAAACGGTGAACAGGATATCGGGCCGCTCGCCCAGCTCCCTGGCTACCCGAATGCTTTCCATCACGAAATCGAAGCAAGGCACGCCCCGGCCGCGGTCGTGCTGGTCTTTTTCGCTGCTGTCGAGGGAGAAATGCAGCATGTCGATTTTCCCGCGCAGCCGCTCAGCATACTTCGGGTACAGCATGCCGTTGGTCGTCACCGTCGTGATGAACCCCATGTCGTGGGCCAGGGCCAGAAACTCGGGCAGCTGCCGGTGCAGCAGCGGCTCGCCACCCGTGAAGTCAATTACGGACACGCCCAGCCGCTTTAGGTCGCGCAGGTTTTGCTCCACGTCGGCCAGCTGAATATAGGGCGAGGGTTTCTCCCAGATGTCGCAGAACGAGCACTTGGCATTGCACCGGTAGGTGACGTAGTAATTGCACAGAACCGGATGGTTAACAAGGCGCATATTTTTAGCAGACGGCTATTAGCTGATGGCTGTTGGCGGCAAGTTACGCCCTTTGTCGGGGCGAGGCGGGATTACGCTGCCCCACAGCAAGCCACAGTCGGCACTCGGCTGGCAGCTCTCGGCTAACAGCCAATGGCCAATAGCTTAATTAGTGCTGCTTCTTTCCTTCCCACTTTTTGGGCGTAGCGGCCAGCGCGGCGGCATCGGCGGGGCCGTAGTGCTCCAAGTAGTAGTTGCAGAAGCTTTTCAGCGGGCAGGCCGGGCAGTTCGGCTTGGTGAAAAAGCAGATGTGCTGCCCCAGCCAGTAGTTGTGCTTGTGAAAGTTGAACAGTGCCTCGGCGTCGGCTGGCAGCAGAGCCAGCAACACCGTATGCGCCTTGTCCGCCGACACCTTCGGGCCGATCATGCCCACGCGCTGCGCCACGCGGTGCACGTGGGTATCGACGGGAAGCAGCGGCTTGCGGAAGTTGAAGAGCAGCACCAACGACGCCGTCTTCAGGCCGATGCCGGGCATATCGGTCAGCCACGCCAAGGCTTTATTGGTGGGCCAGTCGGCCAGAAAATCGAGCGTGTAGTCGCCGGCCTCGGCCTTGATGCGCCGTAGAATCTCCTGAATGCGCGGCGCCTGCGTGTCGGGCCAGCGCGTGGTGCGAATGGCGTGGGCCAGCGCGGTCGTCGGTGCGGCTTCTACCCCGGCCCAGTCGCCAAACGCTTCCAGCATCCGGTCATAAGCCAGTTCTTCGTCGTCGTGGGTGGTGCGGTGCGACAAGACCGTACTGATCAGCTCGCGCATGGGCGTGCGACGCGGTTCGCGCGGCAGCAGGCCGTAGAACTCGTTCAGAATGGCGTGGTCGGCCAGGGCTTTGGCGGCGGATGGCGAATCGTAGGTAGCGAGGGGCGCGATAGGCATAAACGGTTGTACCGCCGGGCTGCGGCGCGGGTTACTCCAAACGCCTCAACAACGGGCACAAAAAAATCCGGCGGCTCCCGCGTTGGGGAGCCGCCGGATTGGCAGCAGGACTGCGGCTATGGCCGGCCCAGCTTAGATGGTGCCTTTTTCGGCAGCTTTCTTCAGCTTCTCGTTGGCGTAGATGGCTACTTCCACGCGGCGGTTCTGGCTGCGGCCAGCTTCGGTTGTGTTGTCGGCAATCGGCTGGTGCGAACCGTAGCCCTTCACTTCGAAGCGCGACGACTCCACCCCTTGGTTCATGGCGTAGTTGGCTACGGCCTGAGCGCGGCGAACCGACAGCGGATCGTTGATGGCATCGGAGCCGGTGTTGTCGGTGTGGCCTTCAATCAGCACGTTGGTGTCGCCGTACTTCTTGAGGGTTTCAGCCAGCGTGCCAATGTTTTCCTGGGCAGCAGCGGTGAGGGTCGACGAGTTCTTGGCGAACAGGATGCCCGAAGCAAAGGTGATTTTGATGCCTTCGCCTACGCGCTCTACTTTGGCACCGGCCATGTCGCGGCGCAGTTCTTCGGCTTGCTTGTCCATGCGACGACCGATGAGGGCACCAGCGCCACCGCCTACGGCAGCACCAATTACGGCGCCTACAGCGGTACCTTTTTTGCCACCAATCACGCGGCCCAGTACGGCACCGCCGGCAGCACCGCCCAAGCCACCAATGATGCCGCCCTTAGCGGTTTTGCTCATCGGTTTTTTGGTGGTCGTGGTTTGGGCCTGCGAGAAGGTTGAGCCCAGCAGCAGCACAAAGGCCAGCAGCATTGCGAGAGAAGAACGGAGGGTGTTCATGGGGTATTGGGGGTTGGGTTGTTTCTGAGTGAATGGAGCAGTGAAACCAGTGCGGCGGGCCATTGCTCCGTGTTTGGGTGGTGTTAGGCAACCACCTTGCCAAAAATCAAAGACTGCTGGAAAAGCACCAGTCAATTTCCTGACATTCAGCGGCAATAATTTTCAGAATACCGCCTGCAGCTTGTCTTGTGCTGCCTTAGCAGATGTTAGCAGCGCATTGCTACCGGCGGTAAAGATGTAACCAAACGCGCAAACTTTGCCTACGCGCCGGTGGCCGCGTTTGCTGCCGCCCTAAACGCGGCCGTAGTTGGATTGTTGCCGTGCAGCCCAAAAACAAAAAGGCCGCCCCGGTTTCGGAACAGCCTTTTTGGCTCGTAATCTTATGGTTAAGTCCTGATACTTTTTCAGGAAAGCTCAGCCAAGAGTCACCTAGTCTTTGCGCGAATACTGGTCATAACGCACCGGGTCTTTCTTCTTATCCTTTTTGCGCCCAATGATGGCGCCACCCACGGCACCGGCGGCGCCACCAATCAGCGCGCCCTTGCCCCGGTCGCCTTTCCCGGCAATTACAGCGCCGGTGGCGGCGCCGGCACCGGCGCCTACCACGGCGCCCTTGCCTTTTTTGCTCCAACCTTTTTTCGGAGTTGTCTGGGCCTCGGCCGAAACAGTAGCCGCTCCCAGGAGCGAAACGCTCAGAACAGCAGCAACGAAAGCTTTATGAAAGTTCATGATTTCTAGGAGTTGAGTTCTGCAACAACGCGCGGCAACGACGCCGTTGTAGAATAGTGAGACAATGGTATTGAAACGCAGCTACCAGTGCCTGGGGTTACAAGCCGCTATGGTTGGCTCCCTTAAGCTATAAGCAAAAAGGCCACACCCTGCGGCGCGGCCTTTTTGCTTTCAGTTGACGGGGTGCCTTAGAGCGTGCCGTTTTCGGCAGCTTTCTTCATTTTCTCGTTGGCGAAAATGGCAATTTCCACGCGGCGGTTAGCCTGCTTGCCTTCCATAGTGGTGTTGTCGGCTACGGGCTGCGACGAGCCGTAGCCTTTGGTCGTGATGCGGGCCGCATCGACGCCCTGCTGAATGGTGTAGTTGGCCACGGCTTGGGCCCGGCGCTCCGACAGCGGTTGGTTGATGGCGTCCGAGCCACTGTTGTCGGTGTGGCCTTCCACCAACACGTTGGTGTCGGGGTATTTTTTCAGCACCGTAGCCATGTTCTGGATTTCGGTTTGCGAAGCGGCGCGCAAATCCGACTTGTTCGTATCAAACAAGATGCCCGAGTCGAAGGTGATTTTGATGCCTTCGCCCACCCGCTCTACGCGGGCGTTCTTCATGTCGCGCTGCAGTTCTTCGGCCTGCTTGTCCATTTTGCGGCCGATAACGGCGCCCGTAGCACCGCCCACGGCGGCGCCGGTAATGGCCCCGATGGCAGTACCGTTTTTGCCGCCGATTACGCGGCCCAGCACAGCACCGGCCGCGGCACCGGCACCGGCGCCAATGAGGCCGCCTTTGGCCGTTTTGCTCATGCCCGGGTCGTTGCGGGCGCCGCCCCCGTTGCTGGAGGGCAAGCTACCGCTCGAAGCGGTTTGTGACGATTTGCAGGCGCTGAACAGTATGGTACAGAGCAACAGCAGCGAAAGGAGTGATTTGAGGGAGTTCATGGAGTACAAGTGGAAAAGTTGAGGGAGTCGGCGGATTGACTTTTGCCGGTATCTACTGCATCTGGTTGCAAAATGTTCGGGGAATATAGCCGAGGCCGTATTTTCAAGACTCTAACCGGCTGCCACTCCGAATGATGCAAGCGTAGACGCGGCAAACCCCGCTCCGATGTCGGTTCAGACACCAAAGCGGGGTTTTCAAGAAGCGTGCCGAAGCACAACCTCCGCTATCAGCGGGGAACAGCCGGTGCCTCCACCACGGCCGGCCGCAGCATGTGCAGCAGGTCGGTGAGTTGCTGCTTGAGCTGCTTGCGGTCCACAATGAAATCGAGGAAGCCGTGCTCAAGCACAAACTCGGCGCTCTGAAAGCCCTTAGGCAGGTCTTTGCCAATGGTTTCCTTGATAACGCGCGGCCCGGCAAAGCCGATGAGCGCGCCCGGCTCGGAGATGTTGAAGTCGCCGAGCATGGCGTAGGAAGCCGTGACACCGCCGGTGGTGGGGTCGGTGAGCAACGAGATGTAGGGCACGCCGGCTTCGGAAAGCAGGGCGAGTTTGGCCGAGGTCTTGGCCATCTGCATCAGCGAGTAGCCGGCTTCCATCATGCGCGCCCCGCCCGATTTGCTGATCATCAGGAACGGAATGCGGTGCTGGCGGGCGTAGTCGATGGCGCGGGCAATTTTCTCGCCAACCACCGAGCCCATGGAGCCGCCGATGAAGCGGAAGTCCATGCAGGCCACCACCAAATCCTGGCCGTTCATGAGGCCGTGGGCCGTGCGCACGGCGTCTTTCAGGCCTGTTTGGCGCTGCGTAGCCGCAATGCGCTGCGGGTAGGCCTTGGTGTCCACAAAGTGCAGCGGGTCGGCCGACGACAGGTTTGTGTCGAGTTCAGTGAACCGGTTGTCGTCGAAGAGCACCTCAAAGTACTCGGCCGAGTCGATGCGGTCGTGGTAGTTGCACTTGCCGCAGGTGTAGAGCAGGCGCCGATGTTCGCCCATGTCGGCCACGGTACCGCACTCGGGGCACTTGTACCACAAGCCGTCGGGCGTCTCCTTCTTCTGTTCCGTCGGGGTGATGATGCCCTTCTCCTGACGCTTAAACCAAGCCATGCTTTGCATTCAGTTTGCTGGATAAATTCTGAGGCAATGAGTGCGTTTCTGCCAGTGCAGCAGATGAAGATGAGCAACAAACAACGGCTTCAAGACCTCGTTTGTTGCTCATCTTCAGGCACTCATTGATGACTGCCGCTAGGCAATCGTGATTTGCTCGTTCAGGTACACGTCCTGAATGGCGTTGAGTAAGTCCACGCCTTCGGCGAAGGGGCGCTGGAAGGCCTTGCGGCCCGAAATCAGCCCTTGCCCGCCGGCGCGCTTGTTGATGATGGCCGTGCGAATGGCCTCGTCGCGGTCGGTGGCGCCTTTGCTTTCGCCGCCCGAGTTGATGAGCCCGATGCGGCCCATGTAGCAGTTGGCCACCTGGTAGCGCGTCAGATCAATCGGGTTGTCGGAGGCCAGGGTTTCGTACATGGCCTTGTGGGTCTTGCCGAACTTGAGGGCACTGAAACCGCCGTTGTTTTCGGGCAGTTTCTGCTTGATGATATCGGCGCCGATGGTGACGCCCAGGTGGTTGGCCTGCCCGGTGAGGTCGGCCGATACGTGGTAGTCCTTGTCGGCGGTTTTGAAGGCGTTGTTGCGGGTGTAGCACCACAGCACCGTGGCCATGCCCAGCTCGTGAGCCCGCTCGAAAGCCTGGGCCACTTCCTGAATCTGGCGGCTCGACTCTTCCGAGCCGAAGTAAATGGTAGCCCCCACGGCCGTAGCGCCGAGGTTCCAAGCCTCCTCTACCGAGCCGAACATGATCTGGTCGAACTTGTTGGGGTAGGTCAGCAGCTCGTTGTGGTTGATTTTGACCAGAAAGGGGATTTTGTGGGCGTACTTGCGCGCCACCGTCCCGAAGGTGCCAAACGTAGTGGCCACCGCGTTGCAGCCGCCTTCCACGGCCAGCTTGATGATGTTTTCGGGGTCGAAGTACATCGGGTTCGGCCCGAACGAGGCGCCGGCGGTGTGCTCGATGCCTTGGTCGACGGGCAGGATGCTCATGTAGCCGGTGCCGGCGAGGCGGCCCGTATTGTAGAGCTGGCCGAGGCTGCGTAAGACCTGCGGCGAACGGCTCGATTGCAAAAAGCACCGGTCGATGAAATCGGCGCCGGGCAGGTGAATTTGGTCCTTCGTAATGGTTTGACACTCGTGCTGGAGCAGCGCTTCTACTTCGGCGCTTACCTGGAGGGTGCTGGTGGCCATGCTCGGGGTGGTAGGGAAGAAATGGGAGGGGAAACGGTCGACAAATATAGGTCGAAAATCGGTTCAGGTGAGGCCTTTGATTGACGGTTCGGCCGTTACGGACTACCTTGCCAACGCCGTACGGCCGGCTCCGTAATCCGGTCTTTTTTGCCTTCTTCTTTCGTGAAAAACTCCTCTTCTACTCTCCTGCTGGCCGCTGCGCTGCTCGGCAGCGCCACCCTGCCCGGCTGCGTTGCTTCCAAAAAATACGACGACCTGGTGGCCCGCCAGAAAGCTACCGACCAGTCGCGCGAGGCGGCCGAGCGGCAGGCCCGCGAAGCCGTTGCCGAACTCAAAAAAGCCACCGAGTCGCTCAACGAGCTGCGGCTGGAAAACCGGCGTCTCGTAACCGATTCGGCCCAGACCGGCACCATCCTGCGCAAAACCCAGGTGCTGTACCGCGAGCTGAGCGACACCTACGACAAGCTCATCAAGAACAACGAGAAGGTGCTGGCCAACAAAACGGCCGATTACCAGAAAGTGGCGCAAGACCTGGCCCGCCGCGAAGCCGAGCTGGGCGAGCTGTCAAACAACCTCAACAAGAGCCGCGGCGAAATCGACAAGCTGGCCGCCGACGTGAAAACCCGTGAGGCCCGCCTGGCCGAACTGGAGAAGGCGCTGGCCGAGAAAGACGCGGCCGTGAATGCCCTGAAGGCCAAAGTGAGCAACGCGCTGCTTGCATTCAAAGCCAGCGACCTGCAGGTGAAGGTGAAGGACGGCAAGGTGTACGTGTCGTTGTCGGAGCAGCTCTTGTTCAAATCGGGCTCCACGAAAGTTGACCCGAAAGGCCAGGAGGCGCTGACCAAGCTGGCGGGCGTACTCAAGGAGCAGCGCGACGTGAACGTGGTGGTGGAAGGCCACACCGACAACGTGGCCATTCTGAAAGGCACCGCGGGCATGCAGGACAACTGGGATTTGAGCGTACTGCGCGCCACCGAAATTGCCCGCCTGCTGACGGCTGGCGGGGTGCAGCCGGAGCGCGTGACGGCCTCGGGCCGCTCGCAGTACGTGCCCGTGGCGGCCAACGACAACGCCGCTAACAAGGCCATGAACCGCCGCACCGAAATCATTCTGACGCCCAAGCTCGACGAGCTGTTTCAGCTGCTGGACGCCAACTCGCAGCCCGCGAAATAATCTAACCCTGTCTACGTTACGTTATTCTTGTTACTCAACCCCACAGCTCTATGAAACACTGGATACGATTGGTCATGTTGCTGGCCGTTTGGGCCGGCAGCACTACTGCTGCCTGGGCCACGCACGTATTTGGCGGCCAACTGACCTATAAACATCTTGGCGGGCAGCAGTACCGGGTAACGCTGACGGAATACCTCGACCCGGCTTCAATGGCCACCGTGATGCAGACCAGCGTAACACTCAGCTGTACCCGCAACGGCTGCTCGCCCACTAATACTGGCAATTTCACGACTGAGATGATGAAAACCGGCGAGCGGTATTTTCCCAGCATGAGCTGCACAGGCGTCCAGAATGTTTATTTGGCTCGAACCTTCACTGTAGACGTGCAGCTGCCACCGGCTAGTTGGGCATTGAGCATTGATGATTCCAACCGGTCGGTGGTCATGTCGAATCTGTATCGACCCGACCAAAAAACCATGCACCTGGAAACACGGTTAGACAATACAACTGGCCTGGTCGATCAGTCTCCGCAGCTTTCTATTTTTCAGCTCCCCTTTGCGGCAGTGGGCCAGACTGCCTTTTACAACTTCGGCGCCTACGATGCTGACGGGGATTCGCTGGTATACAGCTTGGCACATCCCTCGGGCCACAGCTCCCCGCTCCCTGCTTGCGCCGACTCTATTGCGTTTACCGGCTATGCCGCCGGGCAAGTCACCGATTCGGGCAACGGACAGGCTGTTGCTTTTCCCGCCGGGATGCTGTCGGTCGGACTACCAATGCCCGCTTTTCGCGCCGAAAATGGTGTGGTGGAGCCCGCCTTACAGCTTAACCGCCAACTGGCCAACTGGTGGTGACCCCAGCAGCATTAGGGCAATATGCCGTAGCGGTGCAAATAGTGCAATACCGTCGCATCAATGGCCAGCCAGTACGCATTGGCAGTTCCATTAGCGAGGTGGTTTATACAGTTTATAATTCCACTAACCGCACACCGTTTGTACAGGCGGTAACGTTGAACGGTGCTTCCGCAACAATCAATCAGCCGCTATCGGTGCGACCCGGCCAGCAGCTTGACCTTGTTGTGACGGCAGCCGACCCTGACGCGGGCCAAAATGTGCAATTGCAAAGCGACGTAACGTCCCTGCTGCCCGGCGCCACATTTCAAACCAGCTTCCCAGCGCCGTCGGCCCGCGTTACTTGGCAAGTACCGGCCAATGCCCCATTCGGCAGCACTTATTCCTTCGGCATTGCCCTAACCGACGACGCCTGTCCGAGCCGGGGCACTGCGGTGTATACGATTCCGCTGCGCGTCGGCGCGTTGGTTGCCTCGGCTCAGAACCGGCGCAATGTTGCACAGCTCTCGGCCTATCCTACCCCGTTTACCAACCGAGTACGCTTTCAACTGGCTGGCTCATTGGCCCAGCCGGTGGTCATCACCGACGGACAAGGCCGGGAAGTAGCCCGCCTCCTTTCGCAGCCCGACGGCGCGGTGGAATGGACGCCCCGCGGGCTTGTACTTTGCCCGCAGCGCCGACGGACGGCAAATCGTCCGGCTACTGCACCAATAGGCTAGCTCTCCAAACGCCTCGTTTCAGGAAAAACCGTCGCGGCCTGTTCTCGATGCGAGCAGGCCGCGGCAATTCTGGAAGCGTCGGCAGGCGTTATAACCACCAGCGCGAATTATAGGCGCCGTCCGTTGGCACTACCGACTCGCCCGGCCGGGGTAATAGTAGTTCCACTGCATTGGCCGCCGCAGCCACCAGCAGCCGCTCCACCGGCTCGGTCCAGCCGTGAAAAGCCAGGTTAAAGGTTCCCCAATGCAAGGGCAATAACAGCTTGCCGCGCAGGGCCCGGTGCGCCTGCACGGCGTGTTCGGGCCCCATGTGAATATCGGCCCACATGTCGTCGTAGGCGCCGACTTCGAGCATCGTCACGTCGAAAGGGCCGTATGCCGCGCCGATTTCGCGGAAGCCAGCTTCGTAGGGTCCGGAGTCGCCGCCGAAAAAGGCGCGGTGCGTAGGGCCCAGCAGGCACCACGATGCCCACAGCGTGTTGTCGCGGGTGAGGGAGCGGCCGGAAAAGTGCCGGGCGGGCGTGGCAACCAGCGTGTGCGCTGGGCCCAGTGGCACTTCCTGCCACCAGTCCAATTCCGTGACTTGCGCGGCCCTGACACCCCAGCGCCGCAGGTGCCCGCCCACGCCCAACGGGCAGTAGAACGGCACGCCGGTGCGGCTCAACTCCCGAATGGCGCTTTTGTCGAGGTGGTCGTAGTGGTCGTGCGACAGGATGACGGCATCGAGTTTGGGAAGTTCCGCCAGCGCCAGCGGCGGGGCAAAAAAGCGCTTCGGCCCAACGGCCGACGAAGGCGACGCGCGCGGCCGCCACACCGGGTCGGTCAGCACGCGCTTGCCGTCAATTTCGATGAGCGTCGACGAGTGTCCAAACCACGTTACGCGCAGGCCCTGAGCCGGCGCGGGCGCAGCCAAGGCTGCCACATCGGCCCGAAACGGCCCCAGCGGCTTGGCGGGCTCGCGCAGTTCCTTGCCTAGCAGCCAGCGTTGCGCCATGCGGCCGTAGTCGGCCGACATGCCGGTGGGAATGGTGTTGAGGTATTTCTTACCGCCGAACCGGGAAGGAGTTTTCATAATCAGCAAACGGGCGGCCACAAGCAGCCGCTTTAGGCACGACGTGTTAGCGGCACATTTACTTTATTTCCCCGGTCCGCATCAACAGCAAAGCCGCCTGCTCCACATGGCACAGGCGGCTTTGCTATTGACCCCGAAAGGCGTTTCGTTGGCAAGAAACTAGCCGATGGCCTGGGCCAGGTCGGCAATCAGGTCTTCGGCGTCTTCAATGCCCACACTCAGACGAATGAGCGAATCGGACAGGCCGGCTTTGCGGCGCTCTTCGGCCGGAATGCTGGCGTGCGTCATGGTGGCGGGGTGGCCCGAGAGGCTTTCGACGCCGCCGAGGCTTTCGGCCAGCGAGAATAGCTCAAACTTCTCCAGCACGGCTACGGCATCCTCAATCTTATCGGTTTTGAGCACGAAGGAAATCATGCCGCCGAAGTCGCGCATCTGCTGGCGTGCCACCTGGTGGTTGGGGTGCGACTCGAAGCCGGGCCAGTACACCTGCCCTACTTTAGGGTGCTGCTTGAGGTACTCGGCCACGGCGCGGCCGTTTTCGCAGTGGCGCTGCATGCGCACGTGCAGGGTTTTGAGGCCGCGCAAAATTAGGAAGCAGTCTTGCGGGCCGGGCGTGCCGCCCGAGGCGTTCTGGATGTAGGCCAGGCGCTCGGCCAGTTCGGCGTCTTTCATCACCAGAGCGCCCATCACCACGTCGGAGTGGCCGCCCATGTACTTGGTGAGCGAGTACATCACCACATCGGCGCCCAGTTCCAGCGGAGTTTGCAGGTAGGGCGTGGCAAAGGTGTTGTCGACCACCAGCAGCGCGCCCGATTCTTTCGCCACCTCGGCCATGGCCTTGATGTCGATGATGTGCAGCAGCGGGTTGGTGGGCGTTTCGGCCCAAATGAGCTTGGTGCGCTCGTTGCAGGCGGCGCGCACGGCTTCCTTGTCGTGCATGGGCACGAAGTGAAACTTGATGCCGTATTTGGCGAAGATGCGCGTGAAAATGCGGTACGAACCGCCGTACAGGTCGTTGGTCGCCACCACTTCGTCGCCGGGCTCCAGCAGTTTCACCATGCAGTCGATGGCAGCCATGCCGGAGGCAAAGCACAGGCCGTGGGTACCATTGTCGAGGGCCGCCAGGGCATCCTGCAGCTGCGTGCGGGTGGGGTTGTGGGTGCGTGAGTACTCGTAGCCTTTATGGTCGCCGGGGGAGCGTTGCACGTAGGTCGAGGTCTGGTAGATGGGCGTCATGATGGCGCCGGTGGTGGGGTCCGGGTGCACGCCGGCATGGATGGCTTTGGTGCCGAATTTCATAGCAACTGCTTGGAACGTGAGAAAGGGGAAACGCTGAAGCGGCCCAAAGGTAGCAGGGCATTTTTTCTTGGCGCGGGTTTGCCACCAAGCTGCTGGTGCTCCATATCTTGTACCCGTTTGCCTTATTCGTTCACCTTTCCATTTTACCGCTTGAAACACTTTTTACGCCTTCTCTGCCTGCTGCTCGCGCCCGTGCTCGGCGCCCAGGCCGGCACCACGCCCGTCGATTCGGCGGCGTTGTTCAAAGCCAAGGTCGATTCGCTCAACGCGAGCTTCCGCTACCAAACGGGTACCATCAAACTCGGCAAGGACCTGGGCAGCCTCAGCGTGCCCAAAGACATGCGCTTTCTCGACGCCGAACAAAGCAAGCGCGTGCTTACCAAAATCTGGGGCAACCCTGAAACCGCTGCCGAAGACGTGCAGGGCATGCTCTTTCCGCTCGACAAAGGCCCCGTCAGTGAAAACAACTGGGCTTTCGTGGTCAGCTACGAGCCCATGGGCTACGTGAAAGACGACGATGCCGAGGACATCAACTACGACGACCTGCTAAAAGACATGCAGGAGGAAATTCGCGAGGGCAACGCCGCCCGCCGGGAAGCTGGCTACGCAGGCATGGAACTACTCGGTTGGGCCGTGCCGCCGCACTACGACAAAGCGACCCACGCCCTGCATTGGGCCAAAAAGCTGCAGTTTGACAACAACGCCGCCCCCACGCTCAACTACGACGTGCGCTTGCTCGGCCGCAAAGGCGTGCTAAGCCTAAATGCCGTGGCCGACCCCATCCAGCTCGGCTTGGTAGAATCGCAGATTCCGGCCGTTGTCAAGGGCACTGATTTCGCCCAAGGCCTGCGCTACGCCGATTTCGACCCCAAGCTTGACGAAGTAGCAGCCTACTCCATCGGCGGACTGGTAGCTGGCAAAGTACTGGCGAAAGTGGGCGCGCTGGCCGTCATTGCCAAGTTTGGCAAAGCCATTCTGCTGGTGCTGCTCAAAGGCTGGAAGTTTATCCTGCTTGCCTTGGGCGCCGGCTGGTCGTTCATTCGCCGCTTCTTCACCGGCCGCGGCAAGGAAGATGCCGAGCCTACATTGGCCCTCGACGAGGCCGCGGCCGATGGCAATCCACCCACCGAAATGTAGCTTCGGCGCCCGGATTTACGTTTCAGCCCCTACCAAGCGGGCCGGCCCGGCAGCCGGCCCGTTTTTTTATTTCATGCCTTGCCCATGCGCTTTCTCCGAGACCTGTTTCGCACCAATTTTTCCACCCTGCTCTCGATGGGGCTGCTGGTGGCCATGCCGGTGGTGGGCAGTTCGTCGCTGTCGTGGCTGCTCTACCGCAACCAGGAGCTGCTGCAGCACCTCTCGCCGCTGCAGGTGGGCTTGTATTTCCTGCTCATTGCCTTCACGATGGCCTTTGCCCTCACGCCCACCACATTCGTGGCGCTGGTCACGGGCTTCTACTTCGGCTGGCTGGGTTTTCCGGGCATGGTCGTCAGCTATGCCCTGGCGGCGCTGGTTGGCTATGCCATAGCCTCGGTGCTCGACCACGGCAAGATGCTCACCTTTCTGCACCACTTCCCGAAAGCCGATGCCGTGATGCGCGAGCTGAAAAACGACAGCTGGCAGCTTATCCTGCTCACGCGCATTTCGCCCGTTCTGCCCTTCGCCCTCATGACGTTTGTGCTGGCCGTGATGCGCGTGGAACGCAAACGGTTCCTGCTGGCCTCGGTGGTGGGCATGCTGCCGCGCAGCCTGTTCTTCTACTGGCTCGGCACCAAAGCGCAGGACGTGTTCAGCGCCGTGCGCAACCCCGACAGCGGCAGCGCCGGCAAAATTCTCATCGGCGTACTGATTGCGGTATCGGTGTTTGGGTTGTACTGGCTTTTCAACCGCGCTTTGAACCGAGCGCTGCAAAACAGCCAAAAAAATTCCACCTGAATTTCAGCGGCTTGCTTCCCGCAACAGACATTTTTCAAGAGAATAGCCACTTGCCATTTGTGTTTCCGAAAATCAGGAGGCTATCTTTGCACTCCGCAAGACGGAAAACGGTCACGTAGCTCAACTGGATAGAGCACCTGGCTACGAACCAGGAGGTTTGGGGTTCGACTCCCTACGTGACCACTGAAAACGCCCTCAGCACCGCGCTGAGGGCGTTTTTGTTTTCTCTAGTATGCGATGAGTATGCAGGGCACTTCGGAGGGAGCTGAAGAGGGCTATCTTCTGCTATCTTCTAGGTCTGCTCATCGGTGATTCAGACGTTAGCAGAACGTTGCCTATTTCAGCGCCCATTGAGCTGCTGAATAGAATCTTGTTCTGGGGTGCGCAGCAACGCGGCTTCAACTCGACTCTGTACCATCGCTAAAATTTATTTTTCGAAAACAGCTCGATTTTTAAACTAATCGAAAATGAGAATCTATAAGGGGGCACTTAATCAAATCCCCCATGAACATCGGCTTCACACCGAACGAAATCAACGCCCTCGCTGAACAACTCTGCCCTGCTATCCTGCATAGGCTCGACGCGGCAGTCAAGCAGCACCTTAAGTCTTCCACCCCGTCGCTGGTACGGCTCACCGTAAAGGAGGTAGCGGACCAACTGAAGCTGTCTGAAAAGACCATTTTGAAGTACCTCGCGGAGGGTCGGCTTAGTGGGAACAATCTAGGAACAATCACCAAACCAGTTTGGCGAATCAGCCAAAAAGCAGTCGATGATTTTCTAACCCACTGATTGTTTGGGTCTCTGTTGCTGCACGACAACAAAAAGCCCCGGTTACGCCGGGGCTTTTCTCGTATCACAGGTTCTTGTCGTTGTAGAAGATACGGATGAGTTTCATACCGTACTCGTTCAGCTCCACGTCGGTCATGTTGGGGCGCTTGGATGTCACTTCATCAAGCAGTCGTCGCAACATGCTGCGCGTCGCAGTCAGTGGCATATTTGGGGTCAGTTCGTCGGCAAAGTCTTCCAAATCGAACTTTGTTGTCAGCTCGTCCGATGTATCGAAGGTCTGCTGGCGCAACGCATCGGCGATAAGCGTTTTGAAGACCTCCACTGTCTTTTCGTCAAGCGTGAAGGTGTAGGTGTCTTCGGTGGTCGTAGTGGTCATGGTCGTCACGTTAGGCGATGCGTATGAATATAACATCATCTCTCGTTTTCACAAGCGGCTTGCCTATCGCGCACGACGCGTTTGGCGACGATTACAAACCCGTCTGGCAGGGGCGGCAGTATCTCCATTGGAAACTGCAGCCCGTGGACCGGACACGAAATCCAGCCTTCCAGCACGTGCCCGGCTTGACGCCATACAACGCCGACAGCGCCCTCGACCAAGTCGCCGCACGTGGGGCACCAATAGTCTAACAAGGGCGCGTCGTGCTCGTCTACACGAACCTGCCCGTCCGGTTGATGAAGCCACCGATTCGCTAGTGTCGTCATATGATGCTCTCAAGCGGGTAAGCGTTGTACTTCCGGGCGCTGCCGTTCGTCCCGTTGATGTGGTGTTTCACGGCGCGTCCATAAGCGTTCCTAAAAAGGGCAACCACTGATTGATGGGAAAGAGTAAATCCAGCTTGGCGCCGCTAGTACTGCCACGTGCAGGTTGCCAGAAACGGCTTAGGGTGCAGCGAGTGAACCAAACCATCCGGTATCCTGATTTGCCCCAGCCCGTAGTTCAGGTTCGTATGCGTCGTCCGGTCTTTGGCGAATACGATGAACTGGCTGACGACCACCCGGTGACGCTCTTTTCGGATGTTCAACGGATTTAGCGCATACGAGAGCCGCCAGTCCATCGCCTGCTTGAATGTGACCCTCTTCTCTTGCCCCATGGTCATTCCCGCCAACTGCGCGGTGAGGACGGGCGACGTCCGGATATAGGAATTCGAAAGGCGGAGTTCCGTGCCACTGCCGGCGAGATAGTGGGTAAGGATAGCAGCCCCCTCCGGCGATACCACATGCCCGCCCGCCGCAAGCGTTTTGTAGAGCAGCATACACTGCACCCGGTCAGTGGCGTCCAGCCTGCCCGTGCTGAGGAAGCGGGCATATATCCGGTCCAGATGCTGGCTCACGGCGCGGTCGAACATGCGCCCTAGTGGCGAAGCCAGTACCGCCACAACGAGGCTGCCGCCAAGCAGGCAACCTGCGGTAATTCGGGAAAGTCGGCGGGTAAGAGGTGTCATGGCAGGCAGCGGTATCGGGTATATTCTTGGGCGTTGTGCGGCACCGGCGTACTGCTCAGGCGCACTACAAAAGCTTTCGTGGTTGCGCTGACTGCTGCAACGCGCAGGTCGGGGTCGGTCTGGATGGCTTCGTGGGCTGGCGATGCTTGGAGCTGCTTCAGAATGTACTGCGCCAAGTCCCGAGGCGCACGGCTGCGGGCGTTGTAGAGGGTACCGCAAAGTTCTGCGTAGCCATTGTTCGGGTCGTGGGATAGGGTATCGCGCTGGTCCAGATAACGATTGAAGAGCGCCGCTCCGTATAGCAGGTCGGCGCTGAATTCGGGGGGCGCGGTGCACGGTAGGAGCCGCTGCCGGTGCTGGTTCAGCGCAGCGATGTATTCGTTGAGGGCAATCACGTATTCGGCGTTGAGCCAAAGTAAAAAGTGTCGCTCTGCCGCCAGTACAGGTCAGGTAGACCATGACTGCTTCCGCCAGCCCAGCGACTTTATTTCTTATCTGCTTTTGCGAGAAAGCCGTCATGCCGGTAAAATTTTCACATGGTAAAGGCTCGCGCACAATTGCGACATGTAGCTTTTATCAAAACACAACTCATTTAATATCAATCAATTGCTACATAGTCGCCCTATTAATGGATAGAAAACGAAATGAGATTATGTTATTGATATTTTCACAGGTTGGACGTTACATGAATTATCATCATCAACCCAAATTAGATATAATCCACCCAGTTCTCAGGAATATTATTCTACATATTATTTAAGGAATTATAAATAATATTTTAACCAAATAAACTTTTGGGCTTAATGTATTACAAGGAAGGTCAAAACGCTACGGCGACCAACCCTTCACTTATTTCATCATGTCCCTTTTGTTTGAACCTCGGGATGTAAATTTCAACGAATTGCTTCACCAGAAGTACGGTAAAACTTACACTCAGAAGCACAAGTGGAAGTACTATCACTTGTACACCCTGCTGCTAAAAAAGAGCCTGTATAGCAACGATATTTGGCATGCCATTTCCTCCACGGCACTGCGCGACCTGTACGGTCGCTCCGGTGCGCGTGGTAATGAAAAATGGGTTTATCGTCTCATTCGCGAGGACTTGAAAAGCTGGAACGTCATCCTGTACCATACCGAGCAGGTCGATGTAACCAAACGAATTGCCCGCTACAAGATTTTGGATGAGCGGGTGTTGAGCGGCTATCATCTAGTGGATACAGTAGTTCCCCGGCGACATGCACCGCCAAAGCCGGCGCCTACCAAGTATGCGGGCATCCACGGCATGATTCAGCAAACCGCGAAAAAGCTTCGAGTGGATTACACCGCGGCGCTAGCCTTTATCGAGGATGCATACGCTCAAAGCTTATCGCTTAAGGACAAGCCTATCCAATGGAATGTCATTCAAAAGGGAAAGTGGTCGGCGTTCAGAAACCGCGTGGTGGACGCCTCGATTTACTCGCGCTGGCTTTGGCACCTTTATAAGCTTGACAGGGGCGCATACGGCTTCAAAGTGGACCTCGGCAATACCAACCGGGTGTTTTACCTGCTCACGCAGATTCCCAGCCATTTGCGGAAATTCATGTTACTCGGGGGCAGACACCTTGTGGAAATAGATATTACTGCCGCCCAGCCCCTCCTGTTCACGAACATGGTGCTGGCGTACTGCCGCCAGCAAGGCATTACGGCAATCCCCGACGACGTGCGGCGGTGGAAAACATTGTGCGAAGAGCCCGACCCAGATAAAAGTTTATACCCGGCGCTGCATTCGCTTATGGTTGGTGCCCAACTCCTGTTGGATTCGCACCTGCGGTTCGACCCGTTAACCAAGAAAGCATACCGGGTGCGGGAGTACACAAAACTTTTTAAGGCAGAATTTTTCGCTAAAATATTTTTTGACGAAGACAAACGGACCCAAATGCGCCGTGTTTTTGCGGAGGCATTCCCCACTGTTTCCGCTGCCATAACTCATTTTAAACGAGGAGACCACCGCAACTTAGCGTTAGCGCTGCAGCAGATGGAAGCTGATTTAGTCGTCGGAACGGTCTGCGCCCGGCTCTACGCGCAAAATATCAGGGCGCTTCCTGTTCACGATGCACTGTACGTCCACGCTGAGCATGTAGAAACCGTGGTCGATGAGATAAAGAAAGCTTTCCAAGATATTAACCTCTGCGCACGGATGAAAATAAAGAATATGTAGAAATATATTGTTACAAAACAAACCCGCGACATGCAGCATAATAATCCTACATATCAATAATCAACATTTTTGATTGAAGAATAAAAACAAATATCAACTTTTATTATACAATATTTAAAACCATAAAATCATGGAAAAAATAAACTCATATAAAAGATTGGTAGATGTGCTGCTTGCCGCTTCTATGAACGGCTGCGACGCAGGTATATCGACCGAGCCGGGGGGACTCCACGCTGGTTACATGTTGCTCATTATCGAATTCGCTAACGGTCCGAGCAAGGATTATCTCGTGAACATAAATTTGCTCCCTGCGATGGAAGCAATCTTTGCTTCACCTATAGAAAATCGTGCTCCCGGTTTTTGCAACCCGCTCCGAATGACTGCAACCGTACAGCAAGAGCTTAAAAGGCTAAAAAATAGCAGTGTGCCCCAACCCTAACTCTCTCGCCAAGCTCAGCGCTTCAGTAGACGACTAAATGAAAGCCCCGACATCGAGAGACGTCGGGGCTTTCTCATGGTATGGCTGCCGCCTGCAAAATGGTTGTTTTCGCATTAATAATACTGCTCCACGTACTGATACGCCTTCTCGAACAGTTCATGGTCCTTGTGAAGCTGGTACTTGAGCAGCGCCTTTCGCAGCTCGCTACGCACCAGCTTCTTCCCAGCTTCGGTGGTCTGCCAGCTTGGGAAGCGAACCTTGCGCACGATTTCGTCAATGTCCGTGACGATGCGCTCCACGATAGCGGGCGTTTTATCAGTGCGAATTTCGAGGAACAGCTCGGTCAGGGCGGACTTGGCGTTTTGCTGCTCGGCGACTGGGGCTTCGACGTTTTTCTCGGCTTGGAGAGTTTCGGTTGCTAGCTGGCACAGCTCCTTGATGAACTCGATGCTGCTTATTAATCCTTGTTCGGCGCGGGCGCGCACCTTTTCTAGCCGCTCACTGAGGGCGAGGAATTCGGGGCTGCTGTGACGCCCAAGACGCCCGGCGATAAGCTTTGCCAGCTTTTTCGCCTTCTTGGGGTCTTTGGCATTCATCAGGTCATCGATGACATCGGCGTTAAGCACCATTTCCTCCATATCATCGTGAACGCCGCTTACGTGGACGTGCTCATGGATGAGGCGGGTGGTTTCGGCACCAAGGGCAAACCATAGCAAGCGTCCGTTATCGGAGGCAGCGGGGCGTACGGAGTCGTACACCTGCGACAACCACTTGTAATCCACCCGATACGGCGACAGAAACGGGTCTGGGCTCAGGGCTTCCCATATTTTCGACAGCGCCCCATAGTCGATAGCGAAGGCGTCGCGCTTCTCGTTTGTATCGATGCAGTCCTGCGCGGCTTCCAATCCCTCAAACCCTACCAACGTGCGGTCCACGCCGGGGAAATGCGAGAGGGCTTTGGCAAGTAAACTCGGCAGCATGACCTTGTACTCCGCCATGCTGGTCACCACGTTCTGCATGGTCTTCTCATCGAACGCCAAGGCTTTTGCCGTGTCATCGAAAGAGCCGAAATAATCAACGATACGCCCAAAACCTTTGTTCGGGAACAGGCGGTTGGTGCGGCAGATGGCTTGCAGCAGCGTGTGGTCCTTGAGGCTCTTGTCGAGGTACATGGTCTGCAGTACCGGCGCGTCGAAGCCAGTAAGCAGCTTTGCTGTAACGATGAGGAACTGCAGCGGGTGCTTGGGGTCCTTGAACTTGTTCAGCAGCTTTTCCTGCTGGTCACTGTTCATCGCCCATTGCTTTTTGAAGGCGTCCGGGTCGTTGGCAGTAGTGGAGATGACCACGGCGCTGGCTTCCGGAGAAAGCAATTTGTCCAGCTCTTCTTTGTACTGCACGCAGGCGTAGCGGTCCGGCGTCACTATCATTGCCTTGAAGCCGTGCGGCTCCACATGGGTCTGGAAGTGCTGCACGATGTCCTCGGCAATAGCGTGGACCCGTTGGGGGGCTTTCTGAAACTCGATGAGGTTGGCAGCCCGCTTGCTAAGCGTGTTTTGGTCGGCTTCGCTCAGGTTGGCGCGCTCCGCCAGCTCGGCAAATGCGGCATCCAGCTTTTCCTTGTCCACATGCACTTCGGGGAGACGCGGCTCGAAGTGCAACTCCAAGGTTTGCTTATCGGCAATGCTTTCCTGAAACGTGTACCGGGACAGGTAGCCGCCCTCGTCGGTTTCAGAGCCGAAGGTGGCGAAGGTGTTCTGGTCGCGCTTGTTAATTGGAGTACCCGTCAGCCCGAAGAAGAAAGCATTCGGCAGCGCCTCGCGCATATACACGCCTAAGTCTCCTTCTTGGGTACGGTGCGCCTCGTCGCAGAGCACGATGATGTTGTCGCGCAGGTTCAGGTTCTGGGGCGCATCCTGAAATTTTTGGATGGTGGTGATGATAACCTTACGGGTATCCTTCGCCAGTTTATCCCGCAGGTCTTGAATACTGTCGGCGGGCACCACGTTGGCAACCTCGGCGCTAAGGAACGTACCGCTGATTTGCTGGTCGAGGTCCTGCCGGTCTACCACAATGAGAATTGTGGGACTTTTCAGCGCCGCCAGGCGCCGCAGCTTCTGGGCGGCGAAAACCATCAGCAGAGACTTGCCGCTACCTTGAAAGTGCCAAAGCAAGCCCTTCCTGATGGTTCCATCCACCACGCGGTCCACGATGGCGTTGGCGCCCTCGTATTGCTGGTAACGTGCCACCACCTTCATCTTTTTCTTCTTGCTGTTAGTGGCGTACAGCGTGAAGTTTGCCAGCATGTCCAGCAGGGTAGCGGGGTTGAGCAAGGAGCAAAGCTGCTTGCCGACCTCCTTCATGCCCACGGCTTGCGCCAGTTCGTCGGCGGGTACGCCATCGGCAGCTTCCAAGCGCCACGGGCACCAGAACTCAAGCGGGGTGCGCACGGCACCGTAGAAGAACTCCTTGCCCTCGGTGGCGAAGCTCAGCACATTCGGCACGAACAAGGGTGTCACAGCATTTTCGTACACCTCGTGCACCTCGTATGCACCATCGAGCCATGTAACAGCGGGGCGGACCGGCGTTTTGGCTTCGCCCACCACCAGCGGAATACCATTCACGAACAGCACCACGTCGGGAATCTTGGTCTCGGTGCCGGTGCGGATATGGAACTGGTTGGTGGCGATGTAGTCGTTGTGGGTCAGGTCCTGAAAATCGAGCAGGCGCACCGTTACGTGCTGCCCATCGTTTCCGAAGGGCATACTCTTCTCCCCGCGCACCCATTTGGCAAACTCCTCGTTGGCACCCACCAGCCCGACCTCATGTACGGCGAGCAAAATGTTGCGCAGCTTGTAGATGACTTCATCGGCGCGGCTGGGCTGGGCGGCGATACTGGGGTTGAGCCGGATGAGGGCATCCTTCACATCGGCTTCCAGCAGCACGTCGGTTTCCTTGCGCTTGAGATGGTTAGCGGGTACGTAGCGCCACTGGCACGTTCCCGCGCTGGCGGCTGCTCCCGGCACAGCCCCGTAGGTAGCAGCCGGCTCGTGTACCTTGCCGTTACCGTTGCTGTTCAAGTTTACGCCCGTGAGCTTATGGATGATGGAATACTCGACGGTGTTGAGTTCGTTGAAAGAAGGCATAGTGGCGACCGGAGATACGACTAGAGAATAGCAGCCTTAATATCTTGGATTAGAGCGTCAAATGAGTTGCGACGTGCGTCGATGAATTCGTGGGTGACGAACACCTTGCTTTGATGCAGCGACGATACATCAAACCAAACGGGTGCATCAGTCTGGCTGTATAGTTGCTCGAAGTGCTCAATTTCTTTGGCAATTGGCTCCATCGTTGACTGCAAGTCTTTCACGTACACTAGCTCTTGCCGAACGTGTTCCGCAGTCACATCTTCGGCGCGACGGTCGCGCCCTACTACGCAGAGGGCAAAGGGCTCCTCGCCTTTAGCCGCCCGCTTTGCTTGTGATTGTGCCAGCCGAATGTGCTGCGGATTGTCCTTCTTGAAGGATTTTAGCTCTATGTAGAAGGCTTTATTGGTAGCAAGGTTGCGCACGGCAAAATCGTAGGAGCCGATACCGTGGTAATCAATTTGCGCTACCGTGGCTGTAGTACCCGAGCCGGGCTCTATGACAACTGTAACACCGGCTTCCATCAGAGCTTCCTTGAAGGCTCGCTCCATTTCTGCTCCGATGCTCTGCAGGAACTTGAAACTGGCAACGTCGCCTTCAAGGTTTGCCGCAAACTTTAACACTTGGTCCAGCACCGCGTCGCTGCTGGTGAGCTGCGCCAGTTTACGCAGCTTAGTTACGTCGGTGCCGGATTCAGTGATGGCAACTAAGTCGGCGATAGAATCGGCTTGACGCAGCAGTTTTATCACGTCGCTGCCCTTACCGCTCTTCTCGATGTTCAGGATGTAGAACATCCGCCCCGACTCCTCGTGAAACTGCGCCAGATATTGCTTTGCCAACGCCTGATGCACGTTACACCAGTCAATTAGCGTCAGAAGCTGGTCACGGTAGTCCATGTGCTTCCGCTGGTTGCTGATGCTGTCCACCTTCAGCATGATGTCGTTGCCCAGCTCATCGAATTTGTACGCGCCTTTTGGCAAGTTCAAGCCGATACCGTCCATGAGCAACTGCGGCATCCAACGGGGCTTCGACCGGTCAAAGGCGTGGAGCAATTCCAGCAGTTCCTCATCGAGCGGCTGGGTAGGAGTGCCGAAGTTGTACAGGTCTTTATAGGCGCAGAGCTTGCCTTCGCGATTGGGCACGATATTGCCAAACTCAAGCAGCGGTTTGAACGTGCCGCTCTCTGCCACAAACCGTAAGTAGCGCCCCAACAAGTTCACCGCGTCTTCCTCGTCGCGGTTCAGCGACGTTGCTAGCCCTGCTACCGTTTGCATATTGGAGATGCAGCCGTTCAGATGCAACGTCAGCAGTTGCGTGGCTTTGCCGGGGTCGAAATGCTTTAGGCTCTCAACGGGCAGGAAGTCTTCCTCGAAGTGCAGCAGCTCCTGTGCATACTTAAATAGCTGGCTCCGGAAGGTGGTATCGTCGGCGCTGGGCGAGGTTAGACGCAGTAGGTCAACGAGAATTTGCTGAGCGTCGCCACGGCGGAGGAATGCCGATTCTAACGTATCGCCGCTGTTCAGCCGTTCTTTCAGTACCCGGTTGATTTCGGCGGATGCCTCACGCAGCCCCCTGTCTTGGTGCTTGTAGCCGGGCAGTACGGTGTCACGCCGTGCCAATTCCTGCCGCCACGGCAGATTCAGCTTGTGCAGCACGTCCAGAATGGGTGCTGGAATCAATTCGTCGGCGCGTTCTACATAAAGCTTATCTAAGGGGCGCAACTCGCCGTGCTGATTGGGCACGGCGGCGTACGTCTTCAGCAAATCGAGCTGCTTTTGCTCTGCCAGATAGGCGTATAGCTCATTGAGCCAAACAATTGCTGCTTCTTCGCTGCCACCTTCTCTTTCGCTCATGGGCAGAGCCGCCAGTGTTTTCTTCTCCGCTACGAGGCGCAGTAGGTCTTCGAGCCCGAGGTGCAGCAACTTGCCCCAGCTCAGCATTTCTTCTTCAATGCCCAGCGCCTTTATCCACGGCGTGAGCAGCTCCCGGCGCGGCACGGCATCCTTGCCCAGAAAGCCTGCCGCCAGCTCCCACAGCGCCTCATTGTCTTCCTGCTTGGCATTGGCACGCAGGCGTGGGATACGCACGGTTGCCAGCACCGCCGGAACCCTGTCTTCGGTTTCCACGAGGGGCAGTTCCAGTAATGCTTTGCGCCACGTGGTTTGCAGGGCTTTGTACCACGCGGTAGTAGTCGCGTCGAAACTGGGATTTACTTCGGGAATACGGGTATTTGCCAGTACGAAACGGTTACGGGCGTTGTGCTCCAACAACCACGCGGTGAATTCCAGCGCCGCCACTTGCGCAGCTTCCAGCAGGGCGCGGTTTTGTGTGGGCTCCTCGCCTTTCCCATTCAGGAAAATACTGTCGCGGGGTTCGGTAGGAAAAAATTCGAAGCCGTTCAGGGCGAAGGGAAAGTGGAATTTCTCCGAGCCAATCAGCGGAAAGTCGCGGTAGAGCATGGGTTGCTCCCCAGTAGGCGGTACGAGGGTCAGCGACTCGAAATCTTCGACTTCCGCCAGCAGACGCAGTTCCTCGGTTTCATAGGCGACATAGTGCCGATAGTATATACTCCCCTGCTTGGCACTGTGGGTGGATACCGTGTACCACGCAATACGGTCTTCGGAGCGGTCCTTCGTGACTTGGTAAGTGTGCGTATCACCATCGGGCAGACTGACGCGCACCTTCTTTATCTTCAGATTCGGAATGTTGAGCAGCGTACCGGGGAGGGTGTGTACCAAGTCGGCGATGCCGGCGCGGGCTGCCTCGTGGTTTTCCTCCTCCTGCAGCACGTAGCAGAACTCGGTGTGCAGGTCAGCTTCCGTGCGGTCTTGCGCGTAGGTGGGCAGCAGCGGAAACTCATCCTCGTTGTGGTCCAGATAGATTATTCTGTCGAGCGATTCGCTGATGCTGCTGAGCAGTGCTTCGGACGTGGTACCGGAGCGGTCGAGGATGAGCTTGAACTGGCGGTGCTGGTCATTGGCGCGCTTCACCACGCCCCCCACTTCTATCACGTCGGCAAGCAGGTGGGTGCTGATGAAGCCCGTACCGAACTTACCGGTCACCTCCTCGTCGCTGCTGTCCGACGCCTTAGAACTGACCTGCTGAATCAAGCCAGTGATGTTCTCCACGTGGAACGGGTCGCCGTTGTGGCGGAAGCTCAGGCTTTCGGGCGTCAGCCGGATTTCGATGGTTACGCGCCCGAAAGCGTTGGTCACGTCCTTGGCATTCTGCATCAGCTCCCACACCCAACGCCGGTTGGAAAGGTGTGCGTTGTTGCGCAGGTTCTTCAGAATCTGGATGATTTTGTCCGCCGTGAGCTTGTAATTATTGCGGATAATACTTTTCTGAACGTCGGATATTTCGGGTTGGATAGGCGGGGTTGACATAGAATTAGAAGTGGGCGTTAGGCAGAGAAAATTTGGTTGATGAGCTGCGTTTTTACTTTGTCGGATTGGGATATTGAAGCCTCACAACCTTCGATTGTCTTATCGATACGCTTGAGTTTCAATTCAACTTCAGGTTGGTCTTCTTTCGGGGGCAGAAAAAGGCTCATCTCCATGAGCGTAGACTTGTTGAGCTTAGGTCTGGTAGACCCAGAAACGTAGTCGGAAATATCGCTGTGGTTGAAATATTCTTTCACCAAGTATCTGCTAGCATCTGTAATCCTCAGAACGTGGGCGTGGTTATTTACCCAGCATTTTTCGTCTACTTCGTATGCAATATCCAGATTTCTTGTGCTCAAGTTCTCACCATCCTCAGACACAAGGAGTATCGGCTCATTGTACAAGAAACCATCGACGTAATCCACTACCCCGCTTGCTCCATAATACGGGTATATACCCGTGCTACGGTCTGATTTCTTCACGGGCTTGCGTTTGCTATCCAAACAAACTGCGATTTGCTCGATAGTCACCTGCTCCGTCTGGGCAGGCTCAAATACCACACGCAGGGTCTCTTTTTTTGAAGCCCTTAATGAATCTAACACATTCCGTTGCTTCTCCCCTACCTCGTCCGCCGCCCAAAGCAATTCCGCCAGCCGGGCTTGCTGGTCGCGGGGCGGCAGCAGGAACTCTTCCACTTTCAGGTGTCCCCAGTTCACGGTAGGCGACAAACCTCCCACCGAAATATCAACTACCCGGTGCATAAATGCATCGGAATGCAAGAAAAAAGGGAACAAGCGCGGCTCGATAACATCGGGCTTGGCGCGGAGCACCATTGCGTGCGCGGAGCAGATGCCATCGAATGTGGCTACGGCAGCTTTACGCTGATAGGCACGGCGGCGACCAAAAATCACGTCGCCAGCATACACCAGCAGCTTGATTCCGTCCACATCGGCGGGAGTTCCTTTCCGTTTGATGTGCAAGGAGCCGGAGTCTAAGTGTTCCAGCCCCACATAGATTGTCAAGTCGGTGGCACCCGGTTCCACGCGCTTCGAGATATTGTGGGCTATTTCATCAAAACGGAAGGTTTGCCAGTCCGATTTGTCAAGGGTTTCGAGCAGATTGGGCATTAGGATTCGGAAAGCTCCGCGAGTAGCGCGGTAAGAGAAGTGCGTAGGCTGGTGGCACTGGCGGACCACTCCGCCACCGTTTCGGTAAGGGTTGAAGCAGCAGCGGCGGTACCGCGCACGTTCGAGACGTAAAAGGCAATGTTGAGCGAGGCGTCGCGGGCAAGTACATCCTCCATCGGCACCACCTTGGCAAAGCCCTCCACATCCTGAAAGTCCCGGTAGGTTTTCAGGATTTTCTGAATGTGGGTTTCATCGAGGTGGCTGATGGTTTTTTCGGTCTTCACCTCGTCCACGGCGTTGATGAACAGGATGCGTCCTTGCCGTTCTGCGGGCTTGCGGTTGCGGCACAGCAGCAGGCAGCTCTCCATCGGCGAATTGTAGAACAGGTTCGGTCCCAAGCCAATCACCGCGTCCACTACATCGGCTTCAATCATCTTGCGTCGGATGTGCGCCTCCTGATTGCGGAACAGCACGCCGTGCGGATGCAGCACCACCGAGCGCCCGGTGTCGGGCTTGGTGCTGAGCTGGATGTGCTGCTGGAACGCGTAGTCGGCGCAGCCTTGCGGGGGTGTGCCCCAGATGTTGCGCCCCCACGGGTCGTGCTGAAAGCCGGGCTGGTCCCAGCGTTTGATGGAGTACGGCGGGTTTGCCAGCACCACGTCGAACTGCCGCAGCCGGTCGTGGTGCAGCAGGCGCGGGTGGCTCAGGGTGTTGCCCCGCGCAATCTGGAAGTCCTGAATGCCGTGCAAGAACATGTTCATGCGGGCAATGGACGAGGTAATCAGGTTGATTTCCTGCCCGTAAATGCGCAGCGTGCGGTACTCCTGCCCTGCCTCCTTGAGCTGCAGCGCCGCGTTGAGGAGCAGTCCTCCGCTGCCGCAAGTCGGGTCATATATCGATTCCCCCGGCTGCGGGTCCATCAGCAAGGTCATCAGCCGTACCACCGTGCGGTTGGTGTAGAACTCGGCAGCAGTGTGTCCGCTGTCGTCGGCAAATTTCTTTATGAGGTACTCGTAGGCGTTGCCGAGTTGGTCCTGCGGTACGGCAGCCAAACTGAGCGTCTGCTGGGAGAAATGTTCAATGAGGTTGAGCAGCGTGGCATCGGACAGGCGGTCCTTGTTGGTCCAGTTCGCATCGCCGAAGATGCCGCCGAGCACATCGGGGTTAGCCTTTTCGATGGTGTGCATGGCAGCCAGCAGCGCCGCGCCCACGTCGGTCGTTTGAGCGCGCACATCGCGCCAGTGCGCCCCATCCGGTATCTGGAAGCGGTGGTGTTCGGCGAAAGTGGCGTAGTCCTTATCCCCTTCCGAATCCTTCATGGCTTGGGCAAACTCCTCGTCGTACACGTCGGAGATGCGCTTGAAGAACAGTAGCGGGAAAATATATTGCTTGTAATCTCCGGCGTCGATGTGCCCGCGCAGGTGAATGGCGGCACCCCAGAGGTACTTTTCGAGTTCGGTTTGGGTCATTGGGCAAGTATGGAAAGGTAAAGCTACCGCGCCGCTACCTTCTTACCAACCACTCCGTCCCCTACGCGAGCGTTCAGCATTGGAATTCTCGCTACCGGCGCTGTATCTTATAGCCTTGTTACTCTTGTAGAAGAATTGTTATATGAACGAATTCGGTGGTGTCTGGACCGAGGAGAAGATTGAGGCTTTCATGAAGTATGTGAAAGCGTACCTACAGGTGATGAAAAACCGAACCCACTTTCGGTTACTGTACTTCGATGGCTTCGCTGGGTCGGGCACGATAAGCCCCGATGAAGACCACGACCCAGAGCAGTTCATTCAGGGCGTGGCGACCCAAGTGCTGTCCATTACGGAGCCACGCGAGTTCGACGCGTATTTCTTCGTGGAAAAGAACCCCGAGCACGCGCAAAGCCTATCAGAACTGATAAGAGCCCGTTTTCCTGATAAAAGAGTGCGCGTAGTCGAAGGCGACTGCAACGAGAAGCTGATGCAGTTGGCTACGTACATGCGTAACCCCGAACGCATTAACGACCGCGCCTTAGTGTTCATCGACCCGTACGGGATGCAACTCAGTTGGAGCACCATCGAGGCGTTGCGCGGGGCGGAAATGGACGTTTGGATTCTCGTGCCGACCGGCGTAGCCATTGGTAGGCTTCTCAAGAACAACGGCGAGATTCAGCCGGGCTGGATGGCACGGCTGCAGGATTTTCTCGGCATGAGCCCAGAGGAGATAAAAGCGTACTTTTACCGCCAAGAAACGAGCCTGACGCTGTTTGGTGAAGAAACAGTCACCGTCAAACAGGACAAAGCCTCGGAACGTGCAGGAAGGCTGTATGGGGAGCGAATTCGGTCGGCTAACATTTTTAGGCATGTTTCTGAGCCATTAGTGCTTAGAAATTCCAGAAATGCTATCTTATATCACTTTATTTTGTGTTCCAATAATGCAACAGCACTGAGAATTGCTAACGATATTAACAAAAAAATGAACAGGAAATGACCCTATGGCTCAGTCAAGTATAGAGTGGACCGAGATGACTTGGAACCCCACCACCGGGTGCGACAAGCTATCTGCCGGCTGCAAGTTTTGCTACGCCGAGGTGATGACCAAGCGCCTCCAAGCAATGGGGCTGGAAAAATACTCGGCAGGCTTCCGGTCGATTCGAACCCACGAGGCTGAGCTAACGCGCCCCTATGAGTGGATGAAGCCGAGAAAGGTATTCGTCAACTCCATGAGCGACCTGTTCCACGAGGATGTACCATTGGATTTTATCCAGCGCGTCTTCGGCACCATGAACGACTGCCCGCAGCACCAATTTCAGGTACTGACCAAACGAGCGGAACTATTGGAGCAGTACTCCCCCACTCTTAGCTGGTCGCCGAATATTTGGATGGGGGTATCCGTTGAAGACCATCGGGTTCAGTTCCGTATCGACCACTTACGCCGTTGCGGCGCGCACGTCAAGTTCTTATCCCTAGAGCCCCTGTTAGGTCCACTCCCCGACTTAGACCTAGAAGGCATTCACTGGGTCATTGTGGGGGGCGAATCTGGGCGCAAGCCGCGCCCCATGCAGCAAGAATGGGTGGAAGACATCCGCCAGCAATGCTTGCGGGCGGGGGTAGCTTTCTTCTTCAAGCAGTGGGGCGGCATTAACAAGAAAGCGGCAGGAAGAACCTTGAACGGCAGGACCTACGACGCGATGCCGTTGGTAGCCTGCCATTAAGATTCCTCTACAGCAACTCGAACTCCCCGAGCAGCTTACGAAACCGGTCTTCCGCTTGCCATGCCGCCTGTGCCGCCGTTTCGAGCTGCGTCAGTGCTTCGTCAAGGCTGGGCAACGCGTCGCCGGCAGCTTTCTCGATGTACAGTGGGATGTTCAGGTTGAAATCCTTTTGAGCAACCTCTGCTGCATCCACGAGGCGGGCATGGTGCGGCACGTCTTCGCCAGCAGCGTACCACCCGTAGATGGTATCCACGTGCTCCGACTCCAAGAAGTTCTGGGCTCTGCCCACGCGTACTTGGTTCGACGCGTCGATGAACAAGATTTTACCACGTCGTTCGGCAGGCTTCTGCGCCCGGAACACCAGCAAGCAAGCTGCCAGCGTAGTGCCGTAAAAGATATTCGCGCCCAAGCCAATTACGGCGTCCAGCTTATCCTGCTCAATCAGCGCCTGTCGGATACGCCCTTCGGCGCCCTTACGGAACAGCGCACCGTGTGGCAATACCACCGCCATACGCCCCCGGTCGGGCTTCATGGACGAAATCATGTGCTGAACCCATGCCATATCGCCGTTTGATTTTGGCGGCACCCCAGCGAAGTTGCGTCCGAAGGGGTCGGCGCTCCATTCATCCACGCCCCATTCTTTAAGCGAGAAAGGCGGATTGGCTACCACGCAGTCGAACTGACGGAGTTGGTCATGCTGAACGAATGCCGGGTAGCGTAAGGTGTCGCCCCGCGCAATCTGGAAGTCCTCGATGCCGTGCAGGAACAGGTTCATGCGGGCGATGGTCGAGGTGGTCAGGTTCTTCTCCTGCCCGAACATGCGCAAGGTGCGGTAGTCGCGCCCTGCTTGGCGCAGATGCTCAGTGCACTCAAGCAACATGCCCCCCGTCCCCGCTGCCGGGTCGTATATCGATTCCCCCTCCTGTGCATCCAGAATGAGCCCGATTAGGTGCACCACCGAGCGCGGAGTGTAGAACTCGCCCGCTTTTTTGTTGGTCAGGTCGGCGAAGTGCTTGATGAGGTACTCGTAGCTCTGCCCTAGAATATCGGGCTCTACGGCGTCGTTTGAGAGGTTATACTGAGAGAAATGCTCAATCAAATTGATGAGCAAGCCATCGGGCAGCTTCTCGCGGTTGGTCCACGGCGCGTCGCCGAAGATGCCGTAGAGCTGCTTAGGGTTAGCGGACTCGATGCCTCGGAATGCCGCTTGCAGCGCCTCGCCCACATTGGTGGACACCTCGCGTACATCGCGCCAGTGGCAGCCATCGGGAATGACGAACCGGTGCAGTTCCGCCAACGCCGCGTAATCCGCGTCTCCCTCCGATTCCGCCAGCGCCTGCGCAAACTCCTCGTCGTACACGTCGCTGATGCGCTTGAAGAACAGCAGCGGGAAGATGTACGCCTTAAAGTCCGCTGCATCCACTGGACCTTTCAATATCCATGCGGCGTGGGATAAATGCTGTTCGAGCTGGGATAGGGAGAGCTTTTTCATGCGAATAGATTGGTCATGCCTGACACATGACCGATTGCAAATGTACCCCCCTGCCCGATGGTAACCAATGTGTATTTCTCCTTCTACCGGGCAATCAAGGCACCGTATTCTTCGTTTAGAGTGCAGCTATGAGCTTTTTAAAAATATTTTTTACCGCTACTACCCCCATTTTAAAACTTTCCGATTTCGAGACTCTATAACGCCGGATTCTGTGAGAAACCTACCCCAAACTGGGCGTGGTCACGGCTCTATTCATCAACAACTTCTTTCTCTTTCCACTCATGGCAAAGAAATGCTATCTGGCGGCGCGGAACCTCAGCGGAGGTCACGTTACCATCTACGCCGAGTATTCACATGCTCGCAAAATCAAGCGCCTTCCTACGGAGGTGCGCATCCCCCAAGCTCAGTGGGACAACCACAGCCGCACCGTAATCGGCACGGGAGCTAAATCGCATAACAAGAAAGCACTCGATGTGCTGGAAACGCTCAGTGCCAAGGTTCAGGAGCTGTATCTCGCTAATGGATGTGTATATCCGACCTGCGCCCAGCTTACCAAGTCCTTGGAGATGCGGTCAATTGAATTACAAGTCGAGGCAGACGAGTTGCCTCTGACGGAAGTGCTGACTAATTGGATGAAGACGAAGGAAGACTGGGCGGCAAGCACCCGTCGCAACTTCAACACAGTGCTGCACAACATCGAAGACTTCGAGAAGGCACACAAAACCACATGGTACCTGTCTTCGCTCCAAACTGAAGACATACGCCTTTGGCAGCAATGGTTGAAAACTGCTAAACGAGGCAAGGAGCAACAGGGCTACAATGACCAGACGCTACATAAGCGCGTGCGTCTATTACGGCAATTCCTACGCCAGCATCCTGCTCCCGGTGTCAACCTCGCTGATGAAGGGGCAAAAGCACTACACGCCGTAATGCAGACCACGCCTTTCGTTCTAGCTCAAGACGATTTGGACGCCATCGAGGCGCTGCCATTCGGATTACACTCGCGCCTAGACAAGATTCGGGACCTGCTGGTACTGCAAGCATTCTGCGGCTTGAGGTGGAGCGACCTACGACGCCTCAACAGCCGCTTCGTCACGGGCAATTTCATCAACATGCCGATGAAGAAAAGCGGGGCGAAAGCATCCAGAGTCCACATCCCAATATTTCATCAGGCTCGGGCTGTTTTAAACAAATACACCATCAACGGCGTGCTCAGCTTACCGGCAATCAGTGAGCAAAAGTTCAACGACGGTATAAAGGAAGTTTGCCAACAGGTAGAAAGTTTGCACGAGGAGCACACGCAGGATTACCGCCTACGCGGGCAGGCGTTGGAGCGTACGAAGCTCAAATGGGAGTTCGTCACTTCACACACCTTGCGGCGCACTTTCATCACGGAATGCCTGAACAAGGGCTTCGCCTTAAAAGAGGTGATGAGTTGGTCGGGGCACCGCACGTTTCTTGCATTCCAGAAATACGTGGGCATTACCGAACAGCGGGAGGACAGCATTGCCGAGCATCACGAACGTTGGAAAGCTGGTAAACAAAAATCCGCGCCCTCTTCGTCCGCCCCCGTGCTAGCGGCGGTTGAAGCCATGCTGAATGGTAATTCGTCCTTTGAGGTCAGGCAGGGTTTAGAGCACCTCTTGAAGCAGTATGCAGGCAGTATGCAACCCTAGCAAATCCTAGCGGAACCTAGCTCCCATGTATTGGCTGCGAGGTTAGAAAAGCCCCAAAAGCGAGTGTACTGCAGAGTTCAGCAGACGCTAGCAGAAGCCCGGCACCTCCCTACGTGACCACACAAAACGCCCTCAGCACCGCGCTGAGGGCGTTTTTGTTTTATATCTATTGCCTTTAGCTCTTTGTGGCTAGAGACTCAGCACAAATCAGAGCCCTTGTACCCTGGCTGCAATTGCCCGCTTTGCTGAGGCTGACTACTATTTTATCTGCCTTGCCCAAAGCCTGCGTGTGAGCTTTTGCGAGAGACGACACCCGGGCTTCACGCATCTTCGACAGCAGCAATTGCTTTTGGGTGCCTCACCGGAATGGCCTTTCTGCTCTCAGCTGCTGCACCCTTGCATTTTACCTAACTCCTCGAGATGCTTTTAAACATCGTTTACACAAACGATTGTGTAAACCAAGAACCTTTTCTACTTTAGGAGCCTGAATAGGGCCGCATTCCCGCATTTCAGAGGTAGTAGCCGCGCAAGTCGTCCGGTGCCAACCCCTACTGCTTTCATCCTTCTTTCCCCTCGCTCATGCTGTATTCTTCCCGCATTGGTGCTGCCACGAGTTGTGTGGCCGGATTGGCAGGCTTGCTTGCCGTAACTGCCTGCAATCAGTCGCCTTCCAACGAGCAGGCGGCCTCGCAATCTGCCTCAGCAGCCGACTCTACGCAGACGATTTCTGGCAGTGCTGCGCCGGCCGTTGCTGATTTTGGCACGACCAAGGCCGGCGAGCAAGCCAAGCTCTATACGCTCACCAACGCCCACGGCTTGCAAGTGAGCATCAGCAACTACGGCGGCACGGTAACCAAGCTGCTGGTGCCCGACAAGAACGGCCAGTTGGGCGACGTGGTGCTGGGTTTCGACGACGTGAGCGGTTACCAAAGCCCGGAATTCGCCAAATCCAACCCCTACTTCGGGGCCCTGATTGGGCGCTACGGCAACCGCATCCGCGGCGGAAAATTCACGCTGAACGGCAAAAATTACACGCTGGCGAAAAACAACGGCGCCAACACCCTGCACGGCGGCAACCAAGGCTACGACCGGGTGATGTGGCAGGCCGAACCCGGCACCTCGCCCGCGGGCCAAACCCTCACGCTTAGCTACCTGAGCAAAGACGGCGAAGAAGGCTACCCCGGCAACCTGCGCGTGACCGTGGTGTACACGCTCACCAACGAAGACGCGCTAAAAATCGACTACTCGGCTACCACCGACAAGGCCACGCCCGTCAACCTGACCAACCACGCCTACTTCAACCTGAGCGGGGGCCAAGACGTGCTCGGCCACGAGGTAACCATTCCGGCCGACCGCTACACGGTGGTGGACGCGGGTCTGATTCCGACCGGCGAGCTACGCCCGGTGAAGGGCACGCCGTTCGACTTCACCACGCCCCACACCATTGGGGAGCGAATTGCGCAGGTGCCCGGCGGCTACGACCACAACTGGGTGCTGAACCAGCCCAGCGGCATGCACGCCGCGGCCACGGTGTACGAGCCCACGTCGGGCCGCACCATGGAGGTGACGACTTCGGAGCCCGGCCTGCAGTTCTACACCGGCAACTTCCTCGACGGTACGCTGAAAGGCAAAGGCGGCGCGGTGTACGGCAAGCACGCGGGCTTCTGCATGGAAACCCAGCATTTCCCCGACTCGCCCAACCAGCCCAAATTCCCGAGCACCATACTGGAGCCCGGCCAAACGCTGCACTCCTCGTCGATTTACCGCTTTAGCGTGCACAAATAAGCGCAGTGCTGCGGGGCCCATACGCGCCCTCAACGCTTGTTGACGTCCCGTTTTAGCCCGCACTAACTCCTCGTTCCACCCGTTTCACCCACCCAATGACCCAAGCTTACGTCATCGGCATCGACTACGGCACCGACTCCGTGCGGGCCGTGCTGGTCGATGCGGGCACCGGCGCCGAAGTGGCCCAGGCCGTACACCCTTATGCCCGCTGGAGCCAGCAACGCTACTGCAACGCCGCCCAAAACCAGTTCCGCCAGCACCCGCTCGACCACCTGGAGGGCCTGGAAGCCACCGTGCGCCAGGTAGCGCAGAAAGTGCCCGCCGAACAGATTGTGGGCTTGGCCGTGGACACCACCGGCTCGACGCCCGGCCCGGTGAACGAGCACGGGCAGAGCTTGGCCCTGACGCCCGGTTTTGAGGAGAATCCGAACGCCATGTTCGTGCTCTGGAAAGACCACACGGCCCTGGCCGAGGCGGCCGAAATCAACCAGAAAGCCAAAACCTGGGGCGGCACCGACTTCACCCAGTTCGAGGGCGGCATCTATTCGTCGGAGTGGTTTTGGGCCAAGATCATGCACGTCACCCGCCAGGACGCCGCCGTGGCCCAAGCCGCGTACTCCTGGATGGAGCACTGCGACTGGCTCACGCTGCAGCTGACCGGCGGCGAGCTGACCACCTTCAAACGCAGCCGCTGCGCCGCCGGCCACAAGGCCATGTGGCACGAAAGCTGGGGCGGGCTGCCGAGCGAAGACTTCGTGCGGCATCTCGAACCCAAGCTGGCGGGCCTGCGTGAGCGGCTGTTCAGCGCCACCTACACCGCCGACGAAGTAGCCGGCACGCTCTCCCGGGAGTGGGCCGAGCGCCTGGGGCTGACGACTAACACAGTAGTGGCCGTGGGTTCCTTCGACGCCCATGCCGGCGCCGTGGCGGGCGAAATCGAGGCTTACTCGATGGTGAAAGTAATGGGCACTAGCACCTGCGACATTGTGGTGGCTCCCATGGACGCGGTGGGCACCAAGCTCGTGCCCGGCATCTGCGGGCAAGTCGATGGCTCGGTGATTCCCGGCATGCTGGGGTTGGAAGCCGGCCAATCGGCTGTGGGCGACTTGCTGGCTTGGTTCCGGCAGGTGATTGAGTGGCCGTTGCGGGCCCTGGTGCCGCAGTCGGCGGTGCTGACGGCCGAACAGCAGCAGGCCCTGCGCCAGGAGCTGAGCGACCGAATGATGGTGGAACTGAACAAGGCCGCCGCGGCCGTGAACCCCGACGAATCGGCGGTGCTGGCCCTGGACTGGGTGAACGGCCGCCGCACGCCCGACGCCAACCAAGCCCTGAAAGGCGCCCTGATGAACCTGACCATGGGCACCGACGCCCCACATATTTTTCGGGCGTTGGTGGAGGCCATCTGTTACGGCTCGCGCCAGATTGTGGAGCGTTTCGAGCAGGAAGGCATTGCCATTAAGCAGGTGATTGGCTTGGGCGGCGTGGCCAAAAAATCGGCCTTTATGATGCAAACGCTGGCCGATGTGCTCAACCGCCCCATCAAGGTAGCCGAGTCGGATCAGGCACCGGCGCTGGGCGCGGCCATGTACGCGGCCGTAGCCGCCGGTATCCACCCCGACGTGACGACGGCCCAGCGGGCCATGGGCAACGGTTTTGCCGACACCTACACGCCCAATCCCGACCGCGTGGCCGACTACGAGCGACGCTACCAGCAGTACCAAGCGTTCGGTCGGTTTGTGGAACAGAACAGCCAGCGCATGGCTGGCCAGGCCGCCGAAACAGCACTGGCGGCCCAAGCCTAGCCCAGTCCTCACGATCAGCCAAACCCAGATGTATCAAGAGTTGAAGCAGGCCTGCTACGAGGCCAACATGCAGTTGCCCAAGCTGGGGCTGGTGCTTTTCACGTTCGGCAACGCCAGCGTGGTCGACCGGGAGCGGCGGGTTTTCGCCATCAAGCCCAGCGGCGTGCCCTACGAAACGCTGCGGCCCGAAGACATCGTCATCGTGGATTTCCAGAACAACATCGTGGAAGGCACCAAGCGGCCGTCATCGGATACCAAAACCCACGCGCTGCTGTATTCGCACTGGGATTCCATCGGTGGCATTGTGCACACCCACAGCACCTACGCCACGGCCTGGGCCCAGACGCAGCTCGATATTCCCATTTTGGGTACCACCCACGCCGACCACCTCACGGTGGACGTGCCCTGCGCCCCGCCCATGGACGACGCCTCTATTCAGGGCGACTACGAACACCAAACGGGCTGGCAGATCATCAACGAGTTTCAGCAGCGCGGCCTCACGCCCGAGGAAGTGGAAATGGTGCTGGTGAGCAACCACGCACCTTTTACCTGGGGCAAAACGGTGGAAAAAGCCGTGTACAACAGCGCCGTGCTCGAAGAAGTAGCCCGCATGGCCTACCTCAGCTGCACGCTGCGCCCCGGCTTGCCGCGCCTCAAAGACGCGCTCATTCGCAAGCACTACGAGCGGAAGCACGGCGCCAATTCTTACTACGGCCAAAGCTGATTTGCCTTTCTGCGGCAGCCCAACACGCAAGCATGCCAGGGCTGCACAATCGATAAACTAACAACGTCTTTCACCACTGCGGTGGCTTTCGTCTTTCCGGCGCAACCGCACCTTGCCCGTTTCTTTCCATGATTGACCTCTCCCGCTACGAAGCCTGGTTTATCACCGGCAGCCAGCACCTTTACGGTCCCGAAACCCTCAAGCAGGTGGCCGAACACTCGCAGCAGATTGCGCAGGCCCTCGGTTCGGCTCTGCCTATCAAGATTGTATACAAGCCGGTGCTGACCGGGCCCGACGAGATTTACCAGCTGGTGCAGGAAGCCAACACCAACTCCAACTGCGTGGGGCTGGTGGCGTGGATGCACACCTTCTCGCCGGCCAAAATGTGGATCAACGGCCTGAAGATCCTGCAGAAGCCGCTGGCCCACCTGCACACGCAGTTCAACCGCGACATTCCGTGGGCTGACATCGACATGGACTTCATGAACACCAACCAATCGGCGCACGGCGACCGGGAGTTTGGCTTCATTGGGACCCGCATGCGGCTGAAACGCAAAGTGGTGGTGGGCCACTGGCAGAGCGCCGACGTGCACGAGCGGCTGAGCATCTGGGCCCGCGCCGCCTGCGCCTGGGCCGACTGGCAGGGCGGCCGCGTCGTGCGCTTCGGCGACAACATGCGCTACGTGGCCGTAACCGAGGGCGACAAAGTGGAGGCCGAAATCCAGTTTGGTTACAGCGTCAACACCTACGGCATCGGCGACCTGGTGGCCGTCATCAACGAGGGCACCGACGCGGAAATCGACGCGCTGCTGAGCACCTACGAGCAGGAATACCAGCTGGCCGATACGCTGCTGGCCGGCGGCAGCCAGCGGGAGTCGTTGCGCGAGGCGGCCCGGATTGAAGTGGGGATGCGCAAGTTTTTGCAGAACACCAAGGCCATCGGCTTTACCGACACCTTCGAGGATTTGCACGGCATGGCCCAGCTGCCCGGCATTGCCACCCAGCGCCTGATGGCCGAGGGCTACGGCTTCGGTGGCGAGGGCGACTGGAAAACCTCGGCCCTGGTGCGCGCCATGAAAGTGATGGGCAGCGGCCTGCCCGGCGGCAACTCTTTTATGGAAGACTACACCTACCACTTCCAGCCCGGCAACGAGCAGGTGCTCGGCTCCCACATGCTGGAAATATGCCCCTCGATTGCAGAAGGCAAGGCCAAGGTGGAAGTGCACCCGCTGGGCATCGGCGGCAAGGCCGACCCGGCCCGCCTGGTGTTCAACTGCCCCGCCGGCCCGGCCCTGAACGCCACCATCGTCGACCTCGGCCACCGCTTCCGGTTGGTGGTGAACGAGGTGGAGGCCGTAGCGCCCGAGCAGGAGCTGCCCAAGCTGCCCGTGGCCCGGGTGCTGTGGAAAGTGCAGCCCGACCTGGCCACCGGCGCCGCTGCCTGGATTTACGCCGGCGGGGCCCACCATACCGGCTACAGCCAAAACCTGACCACCGAATACCTCGAAGATTTCGCCGAAATGGCCGGCATCGAGTGCGTGGTCATCGACGAAGCCACCAAGCTGCGCACTTTCAAAAACGAGCTGCGCTACAACGAGGTGGCTTTCGGCCAGCGCTAGGCTGCGGGCTTTTGCTTTCTGCGGCTTAGCTTGCCGGGGTATTGTGCTATGGCCGCTGCGTGCCGAACCTAACGCGCGGCGTGCTTCCCAGTGCAGTACCCCGGCAGCACGCCGCCACCGCAGCCGTGCCGGTTTAACCTCTTTACCAACCCTCCTTTTTGCCGTCCACCATTTGCTTTTCCCACAACCCGTATGAACGCTTTTAACTCGCTGGATATAGCGGTTTTCCTGTTTTACCTCGTGGGCGTATCGGCCTACGGCTACTACGTGTACCGGCGCAAGCAAAAGGCGCAGATGGACACCAAGGACTATTTCCTGGCCGAGGGTTCGTTGACGTGGTGGGCCATCGGGGCCTCGATGATTGCCTCGAACATCTCGGCCGAGCAGTTCATCGGCATGTCGGGCAACGGCTTTACGGTGGGCGTGGCCGTGGCGGCCTACGAGTGGGTGGCGGCCATTATCCTCATCATCGTGGCGGTGTTCTTCATGCCCATTTACCTGAAGCAGAAGATTTACACCATGCCGCAGTTTCTGGAGCAGCGCTACAACGCGGCCCTGAGCCTAATCATGAGCATTTTCTGGCTGTTCCTCTACATTCTGGTCAACCTCACGTCCATCCTCTACCTCGGGGCGCTGGCCATCAGCAACCTGGTGGGCGGCGGCGGCAACAGCTTCCACCTGATTATGGTGGCCCTGGCCGTGTTTGCCCTCGTCATCACCCTCGGCGGCATGAAGGTGGTGGGCTACACCGACGTTATTCAGGTGGTGGTGCTCATCGTGGGTGGTTTGGCCACCACCTACCTCGCCCTGACGCTGGTGAGTGAGAAGTTCGGAATGGGCCACAGCGCGCTGGCGGGTTTCAACATGATGATGAAGGACGCGGGGGATCATTTCCACATGATCTTCGAGAAACCCTCGCCCAACTCCCCACAAGTCGAAATCAACAAGTACCTGATGCTGCCCGGCATTGCCATGTACCTGGCCGGCCAGTGGATTGTGAACCTGAACTACTGGGGCTGCAACCAGTACATTACGCAGCGCGCCCTGGGCGCCGACCTCAAGACGGCCCGCACCGGCATTCTGTTTGCCGGCATGCTCAAGCTGCTGATGCCCGTGATTGTGATGCTGCCCGGCATTGCGGCCTACGTGCTGCACAAAAACGGCAGCCTGCAGGCCGAAATGGCCTCCACCGGCTCGTTCAACCCCGACAACGCTTACTCGGCCATTCTCACCTTCCTGCCCAACGGCCTGAAAGGTCTCTCGCTGGCGGCCCTCACAGCGGCCATTGTGGCCTCGTTGGCCGGCAAAGCCAACTCCATTTCCACCATCTTCACCCTCGACATCTACAAGCGTTACCTGCGCCCCGAGTCGGATGAGAAGAAGCTGGTGTGGGTGGGCCGCGTAACGGTGTTTGTGGCCATGCTGCTGGCCATCATGCTCACCTGGCAGGACTTGCTGGGCATCGGCGGGGCGGGTGGCTTCACCTACATCCAGAAATACACGGGCTTCATTTCGCCGGGTATTGTGGCGGTGTTCGTGCTGGGCTTGTTCTGGAAGCGCACCACGGCTCCGGCGGCCATTGCGGGTATGCTGGCCGGCTTCTGGCTGTCGGTGTTTTTCAACAACTACGCTCCGGCCGTATTCGGCAACGAAACGCTGTTTTACACCGCCTTCCCCAACGGCAAGGGCGGCTACGAAATTCCGTTCCTCATCTGCATGGGCCTCTCGTTTGCCTTCACCTTTGTGCTGATGGTGGGCATGAGCCTGGCCGGGCCGGTCATCAACGCCCGCGCCATTCAGTTCGATGCGCGCATGTTCCGCGTCAGCCCGCAAATCATGTCGCTCATCGTGGTAACGATGCTCATGATTACGGCGCTGTACGTGAAGTTCTGGTAGACTTTGGGCCCTCCTGCGACGGCGGCCGGCTTCTCACGCTGCCGTGCCGCCGTCGCAGGAAAGGCTACAGCAGGCTCTTGAAAAACGGGTCGGTGAAGTCGGGGGCGAAGTGCAGCACGTTGGGTAGCGCGGCAAACTCGGCCTCCTCGTGGGTGGTGGTCAGCACCACGGCGGGCATGCCGGCGCGGTGCGCCGCTTCGGCTCCTTTGGGCACATCTTCGAACACCACGCAATTGGCGGGGGCCACGCCCAGCAGCGCGGCGGCTTTCAGAAACGTCTCGGGGTCGGGCTTGCTCAGCGTTACATCGTCGGCACTCACCACGGCCGCAAAGTAGGGTCGGATGCCGAGGTTATCGAGCACGAAGTCGATGTTGAAAGGAATGGCCGCCGAGCCAATGGCCATGAGAATGCCGCGCTGCTGGGCCTGCTGCAGGAAGTCGGATAGCCCCGGCAACAGCTGCAGGTGCGGCCGAAAAGCCTGCTGATAGCGCCGCTCCTTCTTCTCGGCCAGGCGCTCCATTTCCGCCGCGCTGAACCGGTCGGGCCCGAACAGGCGCACCAGCACCTCCTGGTTTTTGCCGTACATCTGGGGCTTCACTTCGTCCCACGTCAGGCCGGCACCCAGGTCTTCGTTGAGCAATTCCTGCCAGGCCTGGGTATGAAAGGCCATATCGTGAATCATGGTCCCGTTGAGGTCGAAAATGAAGGCTTTCATTGAGTGGAGCGAAGCAGAAACAGGTGGAGCCGGCTGCAAGCGGGGCACCAGGGAGTGTTTCCGGCCCACCGCTTGCGCAGGGCAATATTAAGCTGCCGGGCACGCAAGCGTTTGGGCAAACGCAAGGTTTTCCCTTTCGCCTGAACGAACGTCTGCTGCCCGTCTCGCAGTTACTTGTACACAACGCATTGTGTAGCACGCTTTATGGCTCCTAGAAAGAAGTCCGTTTCCGCCGCCCACGCTCCTGTTTCAATGGCCGACCTGGCCCGCGAGCTGGGCGTGAGCATGACCACTATTTCGCGGGCCCTGAGCGACCATTACAGCATTGGGCCGGAGATGAAGCAGAAGGTGCTGAAGCTGGCCAAGAAGTACAACTACCAGCCCAACCGTATGGCCTCGGCTCTGCGCAAAGGCAAAAGCAAGCTGCTGGGCATCATCGTGCCCTACATTGAAGGGCATTTTTTCCCCAAAGTGGTGCACGGCATTGAAACCGCCGCCCGCCACGCCGGCTACAACGTCATCATTTGCCAATCGAGCGAGGATGTGGCCCAGGAGCGCCGCAACATCGAGTTGCTGCTGAGCGCCCAGGTGGCCGGCGTGCTGGTTTCGGTGTCGCGCACCACCACCGACTCGGCCCACTTCGACAAGGTGCGCAGCCGGGGGCTGCCGCTAGTGTTTTTCGACCGCCTCATAGCCGGCGACGACGTAAACGCAGTGGTGCTGAATGACTATGAAGGCGGCTACCTCTCTACGCGTCATTTGCTGGCCCAGGGCTGCCGCCGCGTGGCGCACGTGGCCGGCCCGCAAAACCTGAGCATTTACAAAAACCGCCGCCAGGGCTACCTCGATGCCCTGCGCTATGCCGGCCTGCCCGCCGACGAAGCCCTGATTGGCTACACCGACATGACCCAGGCCGCCGGTGCCGAACTGGCCCAGCAGTGGCTGGCCCTGCCCCACCCGCCCGACGGCGTGTTTGCCGCCGGCGACTACAGTGCCCTGGGCGTGCTGCAGGAAGCCGAACGCCAGGGCCGCCGCGTGCCCGCCGACTTGGCCATCGGCGGGTTCAGCAACGAAACCTTCACCGTCATTACCAAGCCCACCATCACCACCGTCGACCAGCGCTGCGAGGAAATGGGCCAAGCCGCCGTGCGTTTGTTGCTGGAGCTAATCGAGGCAAACGGGGCACCGTTTACGCCCCGGCAGATCGTACTCGGGCCCGAGCTGCTGGTGCGCGGCTCGTCGCTGCGCCTGCAGCAGCCTGCCGACAAGCCCAAGTCGGCCGCGAAATAGCCGGGCGCCAGCGGCGCGAAACCGGGACTAGCCTTCCACGGCGCGGTTCAGAAACGCCACCAGCGGATGCAGGCTGCGAAATGCGTCGGCCACCTGGGCGCGTAGCGTGGGCGCCAGCACCTCGGCATCCGGCAGCGGGCGGACGGCGGTGAAGCTGCGCAGCTTCAGGTACGGCAGCGCGGGATTGGCCGCGTCGTAGCCTTTGGGCGGGCGCTGCAACGACGTTTCTGGGCTCAGCCCGTTGAAATACCGCCGAAAATCGGGCGCAGCCAGCAGCTGTTCGAGAACCGGCAAGTCGTAGTCGATTTCCTGCCGAATGGCCGCCAGCAGTTTGGCGTCGGGCATGTAGAGGCCGCCGGCCACAAACGAGCCGCCGGGCTGAATGTTGAGGTAGTAGCCGGCCGTGGGGGCCTGGCGGCCGCCGGCGTTCAGCCACGCCCCGAAGTTGGTTTTGTAGGGCGACTTATCGGCCGAAAAACGCACGTCGCGGTTGATGCGGAACACCGCCTTTTTCGCCTGCAGGTTGGAAGCCGCAATGGCTGGGTCGGCTGCCTGCAAATCGGCAAGCACATCGGTAACCAGGGCCACGAAATCGGCGCGGGCGGCCTCGTAGGGCTTGCGGTGCGCGTCGAACCACGGTTTGGCGTTGTTGGCTTGCAAGTCGGCCAGAAAGGCCAGGGTAGCGGGCTGGAGCATGCGGCGAAGTGACTAGGCTGGGTTGGCGCCCCAAATTAGGACCACGCCGCCGGATGCAGCGCGTCGGGCGGTGCGGCAGCGGCGCCGTTGCGCCCGACTCCGGTCGCCGGTGTATCTTGCTTCCGTACTTGAGCGGTTTGCCCATGATTCTGATTGCCCATCGACGACCTTGCCAATTTTCACGCGGAGCTGTTGGGTCAGGCGCAGAACCCGGCTTCGGTCCCGCAATAAAAAGTAACGCGCAACGGCCCCGACCTTTTTCCGTTGGTTCGCGGTAATTGCACGAAGCTCGCCCGAGCTTCCGTAGATTGGCACCTGAGAGTATGGCTAAACAGAATCCCAAAGCAAACCGACGCACCTCCATCACGGACCTGGCCCGCACCCTGGGCATGTCCATTTCCACCGTTTCGCGGGCGTTGGCGGGCCACGCCGAGGTGAGCGAGGCCACCAAGCAGCGGGTGCGGCAACTGGCCGAGGAGCTGCACTACCAGCCCAACCAGCTGGCGGCGGCCCTGCGCCGCGGGCGCAGCAACACGCTGGGCGTGCTCGTGCCGCACATCACCGGGCACTTCTTCCCCGAAGTCGTCAACGGCATTGCCGTGGAAGCCAGCAAGGCCGGCTACAACGTGATGATCTGCCAGTCGAACGAGGACGTGGAACAAGAGAAAAAGAACTTGGAGCTGCTCATGAACGCCCAGGTCGAGGGCATCCTCGTGTCGCACGCCAATACCACGCTGGATTTCGCCCACTTCGACGCCGTCAACAAGCTCGATATTCCGCTAGTGTTTTTCGACCGCGTGGTGGAAGGCATGCAGGGCCACCACGTCGGCTCGGTGGTGCTCGACGATTACGCCGGGGCTTATGCGGTGGTGTCGCACCTCATCGAGCAAGGCTGCCGGCGCATCGCGCACTTTTCGGGGCCGCTGCACGTCAACATCAACCGCAACCGCCACCAAGGCTACCTCGACGCGCTGACGGACCACCACGTGCCCGTTATCGAAGACCTGACCTGCTTTTTCGACCTGAACCTAGAAACCGGTGCCGTGGCCATGCGCGAGCTGCTGCAATCAGCGGAGCTGCCCGACGCGGTATTTGCGTCCAACGACCTGGCCGCTGCCGGCGCCATGCAGGTGCTCAAGGAACGCGGCCTGCGCGTGCCGCAGGACATTGCCGTGGCCGGGTTCAGCAACGAAACCTTCACCATTCTCACCGAGCCTACCCTGACCACGGTGGACCAGTGCTGCCACGAAATGGGCCAGACCGCCGTGCAGCAGCTCGTGCGCATGATTCCCGACGACTCGGATAAAACGCCCGACCCCATTGTGCTGAAACCCCGGCTCATCGTGCGCAACTCCTCGCGCCGCCTGCCCGACGAGGCGCAGTAGCTTTGCCCCACCCCGCCAGCTTGCAGCCCACGCCCCAAAGGTTCGTCCCTTCGTTGAAGCCTCTGTCGCGCCCGCTGCATACCTGCTCCTTTCCACTTTCGTTTTTTCCGGCGGCGCCGGTGGCAGGTGGTTGCTGCGGTGCTGCTGACTGCCAACTCCCGCACTTGGGCGCAGTAGCCGGTGTCGGGCTGGCTCCTAAAGGCGCGGCTGTGGAGCTGGCTACCGTCACGCTGCACCGCGCCGCCGATTCGGTAGTGGTGAAAAACGAATTCAGCGACCCGTCGTGCCGGTTCCGTTTCGAGGAGGTAGGCATCGGGCGCTACCTAGTGCCGGCGGCGCAGCTCGGCTTCGGGCGTGCCTGGTGTACGCCGCTTGAGGCGCAAGTGCAAGCCCGCAACGAAACCAGTACGTTGCGGCGGGCGGCCAGCGCGGCCATGTTCAAGCTCAGCGCCACCTCTACCTACGACAACTGCGTGGAGAGCCTGTAGCAGCGCGGCGACTCCCGCGTAGTTTCCTTTAGCTGCCGCCTCGGCAGCGACACCGTGGCGCCCACCCGCAAACGCCTTGGCGGTGCCGAAGACGAAAAACGCCGCGCCGGGTAGGGTGCGGTGGTCGGTGCAGCAAGGCGAATTCGCGTCTTCGGTATTGAAAGCCCAGTTTGACACCGCCAGCAACGATTGGCGGGCAGTTGTGCAGCTCTTCAGGCCGTTGAGGTGTATCTTCGGGGTTCCATGAACGACCCCGAGATTCGCGCCCTGCTTTATCCGCTGCTCACCGAGGGCGTATACATCGACGAGCTGCCGACGGGAACGACGCGCGCCGATGTGGTGCACATCACGCCGCAGTTTATGCACGGCTACGAAGTGAAGGGCGACGGCGACACGCTGCTGCGCGTGGCCAAGCAACTCCCCTGCTACACCCGCGCCTACGATTTCGTGACGTTTGTGGTGACGGAAAAGCACCTGCCCAAGCTCCTGCCGCTGTTGCCCGAATGGGTGGGCATCCTGGTAGCCTCGCCCGAAGGCCTGCGCCCGCACCGCCCGGCCAGCTACAACGCCACCGTGGAGCGGGCCGCCGTGGCCGGCCTGCTGCGCCTAAGCGAAGTCAAAGCCTACCTCTTCGACCGCGGCCTGCACCACGTGGGCCTGCTGCGCCGCCGCGACCTGAGCCACCTGCTGGCCACCGCCCACAGCATTCCGCTTTCCGGCCTCGCCCAGTTTGTGCGCGACCGGCTGATGGCCCGCCTGCCGCAGCGCCTGCAGGCCCGCGCCGAACGCAAAGCCGAGCGGCAGCAACGCCCGGCGCGGGCGCGCAAACGCAGCCGTAAACCAACGGTGAAACGGAAACGCGCAGCCGTGACTTCACCACGCAAATAACAACCTGATGGATAGCTCGGGGCTACTCAAGGGAATGTTTACTTTGCAATTCAAAGTACTTTATTACATTTGTAGATGTTACCTTCTACTGGCAATGCCCGTTGCTTGGTGGATGTCGGGAAATACCTTTCTGCTGCTGGATTATGTCGCAACACTCGGAATACTTTGTGGCCCCGAACTCGGTGGTGCGCACCATTTGGGGCAAGGCCGATACGGTCCTGTTCATTTTTGCCGGCGCTGCTGCTGAGTTTGCCCTCAACAAGGCCGTGGACTGGCTCTACTTCACCGGCCGCTTGCCCGCCGACCCGCTGGCCCGCTTGTTTTCGACGGTGGAATACGCCCGGCAAATCGTGTTTGCCGAGCGCGCCGCGGCCGAGCGTGCCATCGACACCATTGCCGCCATTCACGCGGCCGTGGAGGCCAAACGCGGGATGGCCATTCCCGATTGGGCCTACCGCGACGTGCTTTTCATGCTCATCGACTACTCCATTCGGGCATTTGAAGCCCTGGAGCGCCCGATGACCTTGGCCGAACGGGCAGAAGTATTTCAGGTTTTTACCCGCGTGGGCCAGCGCATGGGCATTCCTGAACTGCCGGCCTCGTACGCCAACTGGGAGCAAACGCGGCAGGAGCACTTGGCCGAGCACTTGGAGTACAGCCGGTTTACGGCCGATTTATACCGGCAGTACGCCAAGCATTTGGGCCTCTTCCGGTACCGGTTGTTGCTGCAGGCGCAGCGGGTAGTAGTGCCCGAGCCGGTAAGCCAGTTATTGCGGCTTGGCCGGGTGCGCTGGCTGCTACCGGCGCTGTTTGCGTACCGCTACACCCAGCACCTGCCGTTCAGCAAATGGGCCCGGGAAAGCCTGCTCCCCGACGGCTACAAGGAGAAAATCCTCCGGCTCGACGTAGCGCCAACAACCGAGCTGCGCGCCGCCGGCTGACGCGTTAAGATCTGGCTTATTAAAATTGTTTGTCATCCCGAGCAACGCGAAGGACCTTACCCCGCGTGAGCAAGTCAATCTAGCGGGGTAAGGTCCTTCGCGTTGCTCGGGCTAACCGGCTTACTTGAGCATCTCGTGCAGCACCGTCTGCATGGAAAACACGCGGTTGCCGGCTTCCTGCACCACCAGCGAGTTGGGCGAGTCCAGCACCGCGTCGGCCACTTCCACGTTGCGGCGCACCGGCAGGCAGTGGATGAACTTGCCGTTGTTGGTGAGGGCCATGTGGTGGGCGTCCACCATCCAGCTCGGGTCCTGGGTGATGACCTGCCCGTAGTTGCGGTAGGAGCTCCAGTTTTTGGCGTACACGTAGTCGGCACCTTCCAGGGCCTTCTGCTGGTCGTACTCGATGCGGGCGCCCTTGGTGAACTGCTCGGCCAGCTCGTAGCCCTCGGGGTGGGTGATGACGAAGTCCACCCAGTCGACTTCCGAGAACCAGTCGGCGAAGGAATTGGGCACGCACTGGGGCAGGGCGCGCACGTGCGGGGCCCAGGTCAGCACCACTTTCACGCGCTCGGTTTTCTTCGTCTCGGCCACGGTGATGAGGTCGGCGAAGCTTTGCAGCGGGTGCAGGGTGGCGCTTTCCAGGCTGATGACGGGCACGGTGGCGTACTGCAGAATCTTGTTGAAGACCACCTCGTTGTAGTCCTCGTCGCGGTCCTTGAGGCCGGGGAAGGTGCGCACGCCCAGCACGTCGCAGTACTGGCTCATCACGGCAATGGCTTCCTTGATGTGCTCCTGCGTGCTGCCGTTCATCACCGTGCCGTCGGCCATTTCCAGGGTCCAGGAATCGGCGCCGGCGTTGAGCACCCAGGCTTGCGCCCCGAGGTTGTAGGCCGCCTTGATGGAGCTGAGGCGGGTGCGCAGGCTGGGGTTGAAGAAAATCAGCCCGACGGTTTTGTTGCGGCCCAGGTGCTGGTAGCCGAAGGGGTTCTGCTTAATCTCCAGCGCCTGTTGCAGCAGGGCGCGGTAGTCGGGTACGTCAGCGAACGAGGTGAATTTTTTCATCAAGAGAGTCTGAAGGAAAGATGTTAATGCTCTTCAACCCAATAATCAGCCACTTTACCGTGACCGGTCATTTTTACTGCCAAAAACATAGGGTCGATTATAGACCAGCCAATCGGGTATAGAAGTAAGGTGTCAGGATGGCCATGCAAGCGGTAAAACTCATTGATTCTATCAGCTCGCTCCTGAGAACTTAGGTTGGAGTTTGTGGTGTAAACCAGAGAATCAGGATACGAAAGCCCCTTCGGCAAACGAGTTTCTACTCCTTCATGGCTGGGCAAGCCAAGGAGACCCACTACCGAATCGTGCGGCATACCTTTTCTAAGGTGATGGTCCATTAAATCCTGCACCATTCTAGCTCTAGGATTACTCTTTTCATTTTCGTCGTTATGCTTTAGCCAAGCTGCTTGATCAAAGTAGCCTAGATAGTTACAAGCGCATGGAAGGAATAGCATTCCAAGAAGGATGATTTTTTTTCGTAGCATAAAATGTTGTTGAGTGAGCTGTTCTGCATTCAAGACCGTCCTGCTGAGCTTGCCGAAGCATCTCTCCCGCTTCGTTGGATAGTGACTTTACTATCTGGGAAAGCGGGAGAGATGCTTCGACAAGCTCAGCAGGACGGTCTGACAACCTCCGCCACTTCCTACAGCACCGGCTCGGTCTGCGCCTTGAACTCCTTCCAGCTCTTGATGCTCAAATCCTGCAGCTTCAGCGTGGTGAAGGCCTTGATGAAGGCTTTGGCCAGGCGGGCGTTGGTGATGAGCGGGATGTTGAAGTCGACGGCCGTGCGGCGGATTTTGTAGTCGTTGTCCAGCTCGCCCTTGGTCAGGTTCTTCGGAATGTTGATGACCAGGTCGATTTTCCGCTCGCGCAGGTAGGTCAGGGCGTTGGGCTCCTGCAGCTCGTCGGGCCAGTAGACCAGGGTGCTGGCGACGCCGTTTTCGGTCAGGAACAGGTGCGTGCCGTGGGTGGCGTAGATGGTGTAGTTCTTCTGTACCAGCAGCTTGGCGGCGCTGAGCAGGGCCACCTTGGAGAGCAGCGGACCGCTGGACATCAGCACCGTCTTCTCCGGAATGCGGTAGCCCACCGACAGCAAGGACTTCAGCAGCGCTTCCTCGGCCGTGTCGCCCAGGCAGCCCACTTCGCCGGTGCTCGTCATGTCCACGCGCAGCACCGGGTCGGCGCCCTGCAGGCGGGTAAAGGAGAACTGCGAGGCTTTCACGCCCACGAAGGGCAGGTCGTACACCAGCTCGCTCGCGTCGCGCTCCACGTGCTGACCCAGCAGCACCTTCGTGGCCTTCTTGATCAGGTTGTGGCCCGATACCTTGCTCACGAACGGGAAGCTACGGGAGGCGCGCAGGTTGCACTCGATGACGCGGATGGCGCCGTTTTTCTCCAGGAACTGGATGTTGAACGGCCCGCTGATTTCGAAGCGCTTGGCAATCTTCTCGGCAATGACCTTGAGCTTGCGCACCGTGCCCACGTACACGCGCTGCGGCGGGTAGTACATGGTGGCGTCGCCGGAGTGGACGCCGGCAAACTCCACGTGCTCCGATATGGCGTACGATACGATTTCGCCCTTGTCGGCCACCGCGTCCAGCTCGATTTCCTTGGCTTCCTGGATGAACTCCGACACCACCACCGGGTACTCGGCGCTGACCTCGGCGGCCAGTTTCAGGTACTCCTCCAGCTCCTGCGGGTTCGACACCACGTTCATGGCCGCGCCCGACAGCACGTAGCTCGGGCGGATCAGCACCGGGAAGCCCACCTGCTTCACGAAGTCGTAGATGGCCTCCATGGTGGTCAGCTCGCTCCAGCGCGGCTGGGCAATGCCCAGCTCGTCCATGATGCTGCTGAACTTGTGGCGGTTTTCGGCCTCGTCGATGCGGGCGGCGGCGGTGCCCAGGATGGGCGCGCCGGCCGCTTCGAGGCGGGTGGCAATGTTGTTCGGAATCTGCCCGCCGGTGCTCAGAATCACGCCCTGCGGCGCCTCGAAGTCCAGAATATCCATCACCCGCTCGTAGCTCAATTCCTCGAAGTACAGGCGGTCCGATACGTCGTAGTCGGTGCTTACGGTTTCGGGGTTGTAGTTGATGATGATGGACTTGTAGCCCTCCTCGTTCACCGTCTGGGCCGCATTCACGCCGCACCAGTCAAATTCCACCGACGAGCCGATGCGGTACACGCCCGAGCCCAGCACCACCACCGACTTGTCGGTTTCGGGCGCCAGGTCGTTTTCGGTGCCGTGGTAGGTCAGGTACAGGTAGTTGGTCTGGGCCGGGAATTCGGCCGCCAGCGTGTCGATTTGCTTGACCACCGGCAGCACGCCCAGGGCCTTGCGGCGGGCGCGCACCAGCATTTCGTTGGCCTTCACCTCGGCCGGGCCCAGGAGTTGCACGGCCAGCTGCTGGTCCGAGAAGCCCGACTTTTTGGCCTGGCGCAGCAGGTCGGTGTCGAGGGCGTCGAGGCCGCCCTGCTGGCGCTTTTCGCCCAGCTCCAGGCTCAGCTGGTAGATGCCGTAGAGGCGCTGCAAAAACCACCGGTCGATGCGCGTCAGCTCGTACACGCGCTCCACGTCGTAGCCGGCCTGGAAGGCCTCGTTGATGGCGAAGATGCGCTCCTCGTTCGGCTCGCTCAGCAGCCGGTCGAGGTCGGCCAGGTCAATGGGCTCGGGCTTGTTGGCCACGAAGCCGCGCCGGCCGGTGTCAAGCATGCGCAGGCCCTTCTGCACGGCTTCCTCGAAGGTTTTGCCGATGGCCATAACCTCGCCCACGCTCTTCATGGCCGAGCCAATCTGGCGCTGCACGCCGGAGAATTTGCTCAGGTCCCAGCGCGGCAGCTTCACCACCAGGTAGTCGAGCGAGGGCTCGAAGAAGGCCGAGGTGGTCTGCGTCACGCTGTTTTTCAGCTCGGCCAGGGAGTAGCCCAGGCTCAGCTTGGCGGCCACGAAAGCCAGCGGGTAGCCCGTAGCCTTGGACGCCAGGGCCGAGGAGCGCGACAAACGGGCATTTACCTCAATCACGCGGTACTCCTCCGAGTGCGGGTCGAGGGCGTACTGAATGTTGCACTCGCCCACGATGCCCAGGTGGCGGATGGTCTTGATGCCGATGCTGCGCAGCTTGTGGTACTCGCGGTTGCTCAGGGTCTGCGACGGGGCCACCACGATGCTCTCCCCGGTGTGGATACCGATGGGGTCGAAGTTCTCCATGTTGCAGACGGTGATGCAGTTGTCGAACTGGTCGCGCACCACCTCGTACTCCACCTCTTTCCAGCCTTTCAGCGACTCTTCCACCAGAATCTGGTCGGAGGTCGAGAAGGATTTCTGGGCCAGGGTGCGCAGCTCCTCCATGTTGTTGGCGAAGCCGCTGCCCAGGCCGCCCAGCGCGAAGGCGGCGCGCACGATGATGGGGAAGCCAATCCGCTCAGCCGCGGCCAGCGCGTCTTCCATCGTCGTCACGGCTTCGCTGCGGGCCGTGAGCACGCCGATCTGGTCGAGCTTTTCCTTGAAGATGTCGCGGTCCTCGGTGTCGATGATGCTCTGCACGGGCGTACCGAGCACGCGCACGTTGTACTTCTCGAACACGCCGGCGCGGTACAGGGCCACGGCGCAGTTCAGGGCCGTCTGGCCGCCGAAGGCCACCAGAATGCCGTCGGGCTGCTCCTTCTTGATGACTTCCTCCACGAAGTAGGGCGTCACGGGCAGGAAGTACACGTCGTCGGCAATGTCGTCCGACGTCTGCACGGTGGCAATGTTGGGGTTGATGAGGATGGTGCGGATGCCTTCCTCTTTCAGCGCCTTGAGGGCCTGCGAACCGGAGTAATCGAACTCACCGGCCTCCCCGATTTTGAGGGCGCCGGAACCGAGGATGAGGACTTTCTGCGGTTTTTCCATCTATGTAGGTGCGGTGGTGGGAGCGGGGCTCCCGGCTTAGCCCGGCGGATGCCGGCGTGAGGGGGTGTGGTTTGTTAGAATGACGTCGTTAGCACGTCCTGCTGAGCGAAGTCGAAGCATCTCTACTGAACTGCTTCCTGCGCTTCGACTATACTGACTCGGGATACTTTTGCCATACCCCGGCACAGACGTGAACCTTGTCATTCATATCCACCAGTTCTGGTCGACAGCAGATGTCTATAACATCAACTCTGTCTCCTAGGCGCTCAACGACAAGTTTGTAAGACTTTACAGCCTCAACAGAAATGTCTTCATGCTGAAGCAAGTCAAAGAATTGCTGTCGGAAATTTGAGAGAGAAGCTTCAACTTCTGTGCTTCGGAGCGGATGCATTTCTGCTTTCAGCACATCTAATTCAAGCTGCGACAAATCGTTGTGCAGAGCAAACCGATGTAACACTGTACAGGTGTATTGCTGACCAATATGACTCATCGTGCTGAAGTACGAATGAGCAGCGTTGTGGCCTATCGATTTGAGCTTCTTAAGTTTCATCGTGGCCGAACTCAGGAAAACACTATCCAAATGCTTGAAACGAAGCGGTAGAGATGCTTCGACCAGCTCAGCAGGACGTTCTTTTCCGTCGTGCTGAGCTTGGTCGTTCGGCTACTTACCAGCCTTGTGCTTCTCTACCTCGTCCAGGAACTGGTCGAAGAGAAACTCCGTGTCCTGGGGGCCGCCGGCGGCTTCCGGGTGAAACTGGGTGGAGAAGAAGGGCTTGGTTTTGTGCTTGATGCCTTCGCAGGTGCCGTCGTTCAGGTTCTCAAACAGCATGTCCCAGTCGGCGGGCAGCGTGGCGGTGTCCACCGCGAAGCCGTGGTTCTGGCTGGTGATGTAGCTGCGCTGGGTGCCGGTGAGCTTCACAGGCTGGTTGTGGCTGCGGTGGCCGTACTTGAGCTTGAACGTGTCGCCGCCGGCCGCCAGGCCCATGAGCTGGGAGCCCAGGCAAATGCCGAAGATGGGCTTGTCCTGCTGCAGGGCTTTCTGCAGGTGCTCGATGGTGGGCACGCACATTTTCGGGTCGCCGGGGCCGTTGCTCAGGAACAAGCCGTCGTAGTCGAGCTGGGTGAAGTCGTAGTCCCAGGGCACGCGGATCAGCTCCACGTCGCGCTCCAGGAAGCAGCGGATGATGTTGGTCTTGGTGCCGCAGTCCACCAGCACGATTTTGTTTTTGCCGGTGCCGTAGTGCTGCACGCCCTCGGGGCTCACCTGGGCCACCAGGTTGTCCTGGTTGGGGTCGTGCAGGGGCACGTCCTCCGCGGCCACGATTTTGCCGAGCATGGCGCCCTTCTCGCGCAGCTTCTTGGTGAGCATGCGCGTATCCACCCCGCAGATGCCGGGGATGTTGTACTCGGCCAGCCAGTCGCCGAGGCTCTTGGCGGCGTTCCAGTGGCTGTGCTCCTCGGAGTAGTAGTTGACCACCAGGCCGGCCACGTGAATCTTGTCCGATTCGAAAATCTTGGAAATCGACTCGTACAGCTCCTCGCCCGGCACGCCGTAGTTGCCCACGATGGGGTAGGTCAGCACCAGAATCTGCCCGGCAAAGGACGGGTCGGTGAGGTTTTCGGGGTAGCCGGTCATGGCCGTGCTGAACACCACCTCGCCCGCAGCGGAGGTGAAGGCGCCGAAAGATTGGCCCTGGATTTCGGTGCCATCTTCGAGGACGAGTTTTACTTGCTTCATGTTATTTACCCTGCGTGTCGGTTTCTTTTGAGTAACAAGTAGGTTCTGACTGAAAGCCATTCCAGTAAACCCAGAGTCTTTCGCACTGGTCGCAAACCAGTATGTGTTTCATTTTATCGTAAAGCTCGTCCGGCTCAATCTTGTCTGTAAAAGCGTCGTACTCGACATCAGAAATGAAGAGCAATTCGGCTGGGTTGGGAATGGGACTGTAGCTAATCCAATTGCCGCACTTACAGACAATTTTCGGCATGGCTATTTCGGAGCTAGATGCGTGGCGATTCTAAAACGCTCTACATCGGACGTCTGACGAATGCGAGGCGTCACCTCAACCCTATTTAGGAACCGGCCGGAAACAATTTCGGCTGGAACAGAACCAAACATCAGAGGTCTATTCCAGCCGAACGAGGACTTAAGCCAAACGGGAGCGAAAGAAAGTAGATCAATCGGTCCCGCACCCGGCCGCTCCCAGATGTCAGGCATCGGGAAATCGGGCGGGCAGGCCTGCTGGAAGAAAGGGGCTTGGGTGGCCGTGCTTTCGGGGAAAGAACCGGCCAGAGGCTGCGCAGTTATGGGAAACGGCAGCGTGCAGCTTATCGGAAGGAGCGTGATGCTCGTGAACTTCGTCGGGCCACTCATTAAGGCCGCAAGTTAGACCACAAGTCGCTTAACTCCTTACCTCCGCCGGAATAATTGCGTACAGCGCCCGCAGAAACTGGTCTACCTCTTCGCGTTTGATGTTCAAGGGCGGCAGCAGGCGCAGCACCCCGGGGTCGGAGGCGTTGCCCACGAAGATGTGGTACTCCGTCAGCAGCTTGTCGCGCAGGTCCTTGATGGGAAAGTCGTACTTGATGCCCACCATCAGGCCGCGGCCGCGCACCTGCTGGGCGCCGGCGTTGGTCAGCAGCTCCTGGCGCAGGTACTCCCCCATTTTCGTAGCATGGGCCAGCAGATTTTCCTGCTCGATGACTTCCAGCACGGCCAGCGCGGCGGCGCAGGCCAGGTGGTTGCCGCCAAACGTGGTGCCCAGCAGCCCGTACGAAGCCTGAAACTCCGGCGAAATCAGGATGCCGCCGATGGGAAAGCCGTTGCCCATGCCCTTGGCCACCGAAATGATGCCCGGACATACGCCGGCATGCTGGTGCGCGAAGAACTTGCCGCTGCGGCCGTAACCGCTTTGCACTTCGTCGGCGATGAGAACGGCGCCGTACTGCTGGCACAGCTGCTCCAGCCCCTGCAGAAACTCGTCGGAAGGCATGATGATGCCGCCCACGCCCTGAATCGGCTCGATGATGACGGCGCAGGTCTGGCCCGCCTGCAGCACCCGCTCCACGTCCGCCAGCTCGTAGGGCAGGAAGCTGATCTGGTGCCCGGCATTAAAGGGCGCCACGATTTTCTGGTTGTCGGTGGCAGCTACCGCGCCCGAGGTGCGGCCGTGAAAAGCGCCCTTGAACGCAATGACGTGGCTTTTGCCGGTGTGAAAAGACGCCAGCTTCAGCGCATTCTCGTTGGCCTCGGCGCCCGAGTTGCACAGGAACAGCGCGTAATCCTGGTAGCCCGACACCTCGCCCAGCTTCCGCGCCAACTCGCGCTGAATCGGGATGTGCACCGAGTTGGAGTAGAAGCCGATTTTCTGCACCTGCTCGGTGATGCGCCGCACGTAGTGCGGGTGGCTGTGGCCGATGCTGATGACCGCGTGGCCGCCGTAGAAGTCGAGGTACTGCTCGCCCTTATCGTCCCAGAGCTGCGCCCCAAGGGCGCGCACCGGCGTGATGTCGTTGAGCGGATAGACGTTGAAAAGCTCCATTTCTTCAGAGTCTTAACCTCACCCCCGGCCCGTCTCCAAAAGAGAGGGGTGCGTTCTGGCAAGGCGCGTTTTTCAGGTGAATCAAAGAAAGACGTCCGGCTCCCCCTCTCTTTTGGAGAGGGGGTCGGGGGGTGAGGTCAGAACAGCACCGACTTGAGATTCAAACCCGTCGTCTCCGGCAGGCCGAAAAGCAGGTTCATGTTCTGAATGGCCTGGCCCGAAGCGCCCTTCACCAGGTTGTCGATAACTGAGGTGATGAGCAGCTGCTTGCCCAGTTTCTGCACGTGCAGCAGGCACTTGTTGGTGTTGACCACCTGCTTGAGGTGCACTTCCGCGTCCGACACTGTGGTAAAGGCAGCCTCGGCGTAGAACTCCTTATACAGCGCCCGCGCCTCGTCCTGCGTCAGCTCCGACGGCGTGTAGACCGTGGCGAAGATGCCGCGGGTGAAGTTGCCGCGGTACGGAATGAAGTGCATCTCGCTTGTCAGCTCCGGCTGCAGCTGCGCCAGGCTCTCCCCTATCTCGCCCAAATGCTGGTGCGTGAAGGGCTTGTAGATGGACACGTTGCCCGTGCGCCACGAGAAATGCACCGTTTCCGACAAACTCTGCCCCGCGCCCGTCGAGCCGGTAATGGCCGATACGTGTACGTCGTCGGTGAGCCGGCCGGCCTGGGCCAGCGGCAGCAGCGCCAGCTGAATGGCGGTGGCAAAGCAGCCGGGGTTGGCAATGCTCTGCGCCTGCTGAATGCGCGTGCGGTTCAGTTCCGGCAGCCCGTACACGAATTCGCGGTCCTGAAACTCCCGGTCGGCGCTCAGGCGGAAATCGTTGCTGAGGTCGATAACGTGGACGGTTTCCGGCAGCGGGTGCTTTTCCAGAAACGCCCGCGAGTTGCCGTGGCCCAGGCACAGGAACACCACGTCTTCGTCGCCGCGGAGCTTGTCGGTAAAAATCAGATCCGTGTCGCCTACCAGGTCGTCGTGCACGCTGCTCACGTCGTTGCCGGCGTTAGAGGAGCTGACGATGCTGGCAAACTCCACGAACTCGTGGTGCAGCAGAATGCGGATCAGTTCGCCCGCCGTGTAGCCGGCCCCGCCGACGATGCCCACCTTAATTTTCAGCCCTTCCGGCGCGGGCGCAGTGGTACTACGACTCGAAGTCGTAGTACCACTATCGTTGAACGAGTCGTTGCTATTCATTGAAGGAGGAATGAATACGCAGCTGGTTGCTGAAAATCTTGATAAAGCCCTTCGCGTCGCGCGAATCCCAGGCGTTGTTTTCCTCGCCGTAGGTGGCCACCTTCGACTGCATCATGTCGAATTTCGACTCGATACCCAGCAGCTCGAACTGGTAGGGTTTCAAGGTCACGTACACCGTGCCCGACACCCGCTCCTGTGACGACTCCAGGAAAGCTTCCATGTCGCGCATCACCGGGTCGAGGTACTGCGCCTCGTGCAGCAGCGTGCCGTACCAGTTGGCGATGTAGTCCTTGTGCAGCAGCTGCCAGCGCGACGACGTGTGCTTTTCCAGCAGGTGGTGGCCCTTGATCAGAATCAGCGGCGCCGGCGCCTCGAAGCCCACGCGGCCCTTGATGCCCAGAATGGTGTCGCCCACGTGGGTGTCGCGGCCGATGGCGTACTGCCCGGCCAGCTCGTTCAGCGCCACGATGAGGTCGACGGGTTTCATGGCTTCGCCGTTCAGGGCTACTGGCTCCCCTTTCTCAAAGGTGATGCTGATTTCCTGCGGCTCGGTCTTCGTCAGCTGGGTCGGCCAGGCCGATTCGGGCAGGCCCTGCCGCGAGGTCAGCGTCTCGACGCCGCCTACGCTGGTGCCCCAGATGCCCTTGTTGATGGAGTACTTGGCTTTTTCCCAGCTCATCTCCACCCCGTTGGCCTGCAGGTAGTCGATTTCCTGCTGGCGCGAGAGGCCCAGGTCGCGGATGGGCGTGATGATTTCGGTGTTCGGCGAAATCACCGAGAAGGCCACATCGAAGCGCACCTGGTCGTTGCCGGCGCCGGTGCTGCCGTGGGCAATGTAGTCGGCCTGGTTTTCGCGGGCGTACTCGGCCAGCGCCAGCGACTGAAACATTCGCTCCGCGCTGACGCTCAGCGGGTAGGTGTCATTCTTCAGCACATTTCCCGCCAGCAGGTAGCGCAGGCACTGCTGGTAGAACCGCTCGGTTACATCAATGACCTCGTGGCGCTTGGAGCCCATTTCGTAGGCGCGCTTTTCGATGCCGGCCAGCTCCTCCTGGGAGAAGCCGCCCGAGTTGACGATGACCGTGTGGACTTCCAGGCCCAGTTCGCGCGTCAGGTACACGACGCAGTAGGACGTATCCAAGCCGCCGCTATAGGCGAGAACTACCTTTTTCATTTAGTGCTGGTGGGGTTGTTCGATGATGTCGATGGAAGCCTGGCTGAATTGGTCGTCGAGTTTGTCGTAGACCATGCCGGTGCACAGGCACATTTTGCGCTGGTTTTCCTGCAGGATGGGGTAGTTCTTGCAGGCCGAGCAGCCCTTCCAGAAGTCATCGGACTGGGTCAGCTCGGGGAACGTAACGGGGCGGTAGCCCAACTCGGTGTTGATTTTCATGACCGCCGCCGAGGTGGTGATGCCGAAAATCTTGGCCTGCGGGTACTTGGTGCGCGACAACTCAAACACGCGGTGCTTGATGGCGCGGCCCAGACCTTCCTTGCGCAGCTCGGTATTCACAATCAGGCCCGAGTTGACGACGAATTTGGCGTCCTCAAACGTCTCGATGTAGCAGAAGCCGGCCAGCTGGTCGTCGATGAAGGCAATGATGGCGTCGCCGCGCTCCATCTTCTTTTTCAGGTAGTTGGGGTCGCGCTTGGCAATGCCCACGCCGCGCTGCCGGGCCGATTCCTCGTACCACAGGCAAAGGGTGTCTACGTACTGCGCGTCGGCAGCATCAGCAACTCGTAAAATCATGGGGAAGGAGACGATGGTACCGGCCGGTGCGGGGCGCGGCAAAAAGTCAGGGGTTCAGCGAAAACAGCAGCTGTACGCTCAGGTACACGGCGCGAACCGCCCGGTGGCGGCGTCGCAACGACCAGCCTGCTCGGGAGCGGCCGGTATCCGGGAAAAGTGCCAGTTGGGGAGGGTTGGCTGGGGGCGGGCAACGGGGGGTATTCGTTGCTCAGGCGGGGCGCTTGCGTCTACCCACCATCAGTACATGTACCGCGTCCTACACTCGTGCAGCCAGTTTTTGTCGTTAGAGTCCTCTCCGCTTGTGGGCGTCGTCGGCTTCGACAACGGCTACCACTCCTGAAATTTTTCGCAAACATACTCTTCAGTCTTTACAATGCAAACGTACTTTTGCGCCGCAGGCGGCAGAGCACGAAGACTGGCCGGGCAACCTAAGCCGCGGATCTGGCTAACTTCTACGGTTGCGGGCGTTTGGCGACTGAAAACCGGCTTTGAAAAAAGCAGCGACTCAGAGAAAAAAAGTCGTCTGCGCGCCGGCATGTTGCAGATCAAATGCGAGTAGAGGACCGCAACGGCTCCGCCCCGGGCTGGCCTGCCCGCGTGGGGCTGGAAAGCAGCAAGGGGAAAGAAAATCGTCGAAGCATGGCGGGGGCCGTGAGGCAGGTGGTCAATTTGCTGCCATAACGTAGAACCCGTAAAAAATCGTTTCAAAAACGCGGCGTTATCGCGGCTTCCTTCGCAAGCCATTGGGCAGCGCAGGCTCTTCGCGTTGAACAGCCTGACCGCAATCGGCCCAACCCACGATTACGACGCGAATACGCGCTGCTACAACCGATATGAAAAACGTACTCAAGGTATTCAAGATTGGGGGCGGCGTGCTCGATGATGACGCGCAGCTGCACCAGTTTGTGCGCGAATTCAGCCAAGTGCGCGGCCGGAAAATTCTGGTGCACGGCGGCGGAAAAGGCGCCAGCCAGCTACTGCAGGGACTGGGCATTGAGCCGCGCATGGTGCAGGGCCGCCGCATTACCGACGCCGCCACGCTGGACGTGGTAACGATGTTTTACGCCGGCAAAACCAACAAGCAATTGGTAGCGCTGCTGCAGCAGGCCGGCACCAATGCCCTCGGCCTTTCCGGCGCCGACGGCAACGTAATTCGGGCCGTGAAGCGCCCGGTAACGGATATCGACTACGGCTTTGTGGGCGACCTGCCGGCCGACAGCGTGGATGCCCGCCTGCTCGGCACGCTGCTGGAAGCCGGCCTTACGCCGGTGCTCTGCGCCATCACCCACGACGGCCAGGGCCAGTTGCTGAACACCAACGCCGACACCATTGCCAGCACTGTGGCGCGGGCCCTGGCCGCGAGTTACGAGGTGGAGCTACATTTCTGCTTCGAGAAGGACGGCGTGCTGGCCGACATCACCGACGACGCCTCGGTGATTCCTCAGATTCAGCCGGCGCAGTACCAGCAGTTGAAAGCCGAGGGCGTCATTGCCGCCGGTATGATTCCGAAGCTTGACAACGCCTTTGCGGCCCTCGCAGCGGGCGTGGAGAAAGTGGTTATTGAAAACGCGCTCAAGATCAACGAACCCGTGAAAACCGTGCTATGCCGCAGCTAATCGAGCCGCTGGAAGAGGCGGCCATTCGGCTGCTGATGGCGCTGATTCAAACACCTTCCTTCTCGCGGGAAGAAGGCCCGACGGCCGACCTGCTCGTGGATTTTCTGCGGCAGCACGATGTGGAGCCGCAACGCGCGGGCCACAACGTATGGGCCCAAAACCAGCACTTCGACCCGGCCAAGCCTACTGTTCTGCTCAACTCGCACCACGATACGGTGAAACCCGGCGCCTCCTGGACCTACGACCCGTTTGGCGCGGCACTGGAAGGCGACCGGCTCACCGGCCTCGGCAGCAACGACGCGGGCGCTTCGGCGGTGAGCTTGCTGGCTACGTTTCTGTACTTCTACCCACGCACCGACCTGACCTTTAATCTCGTTTGCGCCATTACGGCCGAGGAAGAAATTTCCGGCGCGGGCGGCATTCGTAGTGTGCTGCCGCTGCTGCCGCCCATGGCGCTGGGCATTGTGGGCGAGCCGACGCAGATGGACCTGGCCATTGCCGAAAAAGGCTTGGTGGTACTCGACTGCGTAGCGCACGGCCGCACCGGCCACGCGGCCCGCAACGAAGGCGAAAACGCGCTTTACAAAGCCCTGGACGACATTAGTTGGATTCGGCAGTACCAGTTTCCGGAGGTGTCGCTGCTGCTTGGGCCGGTGAAGATGACGGTAACGCAGATCAGCGCCGGCACGCAGCACAACGTAGTGCCCGACCGCTGCCCGTTTGTGGTGGACGTGCGCACCAACGAATGCTACACCAACGCCGCGGTAGTGCGCACGGTGCAGGAACACGTGCAGGCCGAAGTCACGCCGCGCTCCACCCACCTGAATTCTTCGCGCATCAGCCCCGACCACCCGCTGGTGCGCCGCGGGCTGGCGCTGGGCCACAAAACGTTTGGCTCGGCCACGCTGTCGGACCAATCGATGATGCCGTTTGATACCGTGAAAATCGGCCCCGGCGACTCGGCCCGCTCGCACACCCCCGACGAGTACATTCTGCTCAGCGAAATCCGCGGCGGCATTCGAGGGTACGTGGCCTTACTCGACGGGCTGGTGCTGTAAAAACGCTAGTCGTACTGCCCGTCGTTGCCCGACTGGCCTTAAGCGTTTTCGAGCGCGGCAATGTCAATCTTTTGCATTTGCAGCATGGCGGCCATTTTGCGCTGTGCGCGGGCCGGCTCGGGGCTTTGCAGCAACTGGCCCAGGTTGGCCGGCGTCACCTGCCACGACACGCCAAACGGGTCTTTCAGCCAGCCGCACCGGCCCGGTTGGCCCCCGTTGGCGGTCAGCTTGACCCACAATTCGTCGATTTCGGCCTGGTTGGCGCAACTCACCTGCAGGGAAATGCCGTCGGTGAAAGTGAAGTGCGGGCCGCCGTTCATTGCAATGTATTTTTGGCCGGCCAACTCGAATTCCACCGTCATGGCGCTGCCCGCGGGCATGGGCATACCTTGGCCGTAGCGCGTTACGTTGATGATTCTGGAGTCTTTGAACAGGCTGGTATACAAGGTAGCCGCCTCCTCGGCCTGATCCTTAAACGTGAGAAACGTGGTGATTTTCTGCATGGCCGTAGCGCTTGGTGGGGTACAACGTAAAGGTATCCGCTACCAGCCGGGCAGGTGAAGGAAAAGCCGACAAAAACAGGGCCGTTTGCGACAGGACCGAGAAATGCCCGTATGCGGCCGCATCCGTTCAACACCGTACCAGGAAGCCCGACCAGCGGCTTCTGCAGCACCAACAACATGAAAATCTGGGACAAAGGCATTGCCGTCGACAAGAAAATCGAGCAGTTCACCGTGGGCCGCGACCGGGAATTGGACCTGTACTTGGCCCGCTTCGACGTGCAGGCCTCCAAGGCGCAGGCCAATATGCTGGCGCGGGTCGGGCTGCTGGCGGCAGAGGAAAACGAGCAGTTGCAGCGGGGCCTCACGGAGCTGGCCGCCCAACTTGAGGACGGCACGTTCACCATCGACGACAGCTTTGAGGACGTGCACTCCAAAATCGAGTACTTCCTGACGGAGAAGTTTGGCGACGCGGGCAAGAAAATCCACACAGCCCGCTCGCGCAACGACCAGGTACTAACGGCCATTCAGCTGTTTTTGAAGGACTATTCCGAACGCGCCGCCGCCAAAACACTGCAACTCGTAACGGTGCTGCTGCAGAAAGCCAAACAGCACCAGGCCGATTTGATGCCCGGCTACACGCACTTTCAGGCGGCCATGCCCAGCTCGTTCGGGCTGTGGTTTTCCGCTTATGCCGAGCATTTGCTGCTCGATCTGGCCCTGTTTGAAGCCGCCCACACCGTGGCCGACCAGAACCCGCTCGGCTCGGGGGCCGGCTTCGGCAGCTCCTTCCCCATCGACCGGCAAATGACCACCCGGGAGCTACAGTTCGGCAGCCTGGCCGTGAGCAGCGTGGGCGCCCAGATGCTGCGCGGCAAAACGGAAAAAACGGTGGCTTTTGCCCTGGCCGGCATGGCCGCCACGCTGGCCAAGATGGCCTACGACCTGGTGCTCTACAACTCCCAGGATTTGGCCTTCGTGGAGTTGCCCGCCGCCTTTACGACAGGCTCCAGCATCATGCCGCACAAGAAAAACCCCGACGTATTTGAGCTGATTCGGGCCCGCTGCAATGCGCTGCAGGCGCTGCCGAACACGCTCATGCTGGCCACCAGCAACCTGCCCTCGGGCTACCACCGCGACTTCCAGATTCTGAAGGAAATTCTGTTTGAGCCGCTCACGCAGTTTCTGGACATCCTCGACATCGTGCTCTTCGCCTTGCCCGAGCTGAAAATCAAGCCGAACCTGGTGGAGCAGGCCAAATACGACGCCATTTTCACCGTCGAAAACATCAACCAGCTCATTCAGGCCGGTGCGCCGTTCCGCGAAGCTTACAAGCAAGTGGGCCATGCCGTGGAAGACGGTAGCTACGTGGCGCATCGCGAGTTTCACACCACGCACCTGGGCAGCGTGCACAACCTTGGGCTGGCCGAAATTCAGGCGAAGGTCGACGCGTTCCGCAGCCGCAGCCGCTTGTTCCGCTAGCTGAGGCAGTCGGCGGGCTAGCACTCAACCCGCCGAATGGCCTACCCACAGATGTGCACGCATTTTCCGCGGCAGCGCTTACTTTGGCCGGCTCAACACCAAACCCTGTTTCCATGGCACTCCGTTTAGGCGACACCGCCCCCGATTTCACGGCCGACTCGACCCAAGGCCGCATCAACTTCTACGAGTACCTCGGCACCAGCTGGGGCATTCTGTTCTCGCATCCCGCCGACTTCACGCCCGTGTGCACCACCGAGTTGGGCCGCGCCGCCAACCTCTCGGCCGAATTTGCGCGCCGCAACACCAAGATGATGGCCCTGAGCGTGGACGCTCTCGACAACCACCACCAGTGGACGCAGGACATCGAGGAAACCCAGGGCGCCGCCGTTGATTACCCCATTGTGGCCGACCACGACCGGCGCGTGGCCGAGCTCTACGACATGATTCACCCGAATGCCTCCGAGAAGTTTACGGTGCGTTCGGTTTTCATCATCGACCCCGCCAAGAAGGTGCGCCTCACCCTCACCTACCCCGCCGCCGTGGGCCGCAACTTCGATGAGCTGCTGCGCGTGATTGACGCCTTGCAGCTCGGTGACCAGCATCCCGTAGCCACGCCCGTCGACTGGCGACCCGGCGACGACGTGATTATCGGCCTGGGTGTGAAAGACGAGGACATCGAGAGCAAATTTCCGCAAGGCCACCGCCGCGTGAAGCCGTACCTGCGCTACACCACGCTACCGGCCTAACGGCGCTTTGCTTGTTTTGCTTTTCTGTTGGTCCGGTTGCGGTTGATGCGGCCGGACCAACACGTTTATTGGCGGCCACCTTATCGTCGGCCGGGTTAGCGGAATAATCCTAGCACCTGTCTAGCTCGACATTTCAGCCCAGCGCAAATAGACAGCATTGCGTTTGAATTCAACGCCTATGCACTTATTACCAGACGTTTATTGCAATATGTACCACTACACACCCTGAAGTGTCAAGGGCTTTGCACAAGCCCATGCACTGGGTAGAATGCCCATTCGCAGGCAAAACAAGAGGAATTAATAGCATAATCGACCATTAATTGCACTTATAATTTAATATATATTACTTTTTTAATAAAAGCCATACATTCAGGCTCCAACAAGCCCGCACCTGAATATGGCACACCCACTACTTTCCCTGCATCGGCCGCTGCTATTGGCCGCTCTGCTGCTGAGCACGCCCGTTGTGATGGGGCAAACCCAGCCCGTTCCGCCCGCCAAGGCTGTTCCGCAAGCCGCTTTGGACCACTTGCAGCGCAACAAGCAAACGCTCCAGCTAGCCGAGGCCGACATAGCCGACCTAACCCTGAGCAGCGAAACGCGCACTGCTCACAACGGTTTGCGGCACGTGTATGTGCAGCAGCGCTACCGGGGCATCCCCATTCACGGCGCCGTTACCACCGTCAACATGCTCGGCGACGAGCGGGTGCTGAGTGTGGGCAATCGGTTTCACAAGGATCTGAGCCGCAACGTGAAGGCGGCTTCCAGCGTGATGCCGGCCGAAAATGCTGTAGCCGCTGCTGCCCGCCACCTGGGCCTGAGCCCACGCGAGTCGCTGGCCGCCCGCAGCCGGAGTACCGAGCCCGAGCGGGCCACGCAGTTTGGCACCGCGGGCATTTCGCTGGAGCCCATTACGGCCAAGCTGGTGTATCAGCCCATGCCCGACGGCAGCCTGAAGCTGGCCTGGGAGGTCTTTATCTACGAGCTCGATGCGCTGAACGCGTGGAACATTCGCCTCGATGCCAGCACCGGACAGGTGCTGGAGAAAGACAACTTGGTGACGCATTGCGAATTTGACAACCAAGGTGCCGGTGGCACTTTCATCGACGGCAAGCGCCAGCTGATGACCCCGCTGGTGGCCCCGGCAGTAGCCCTGGTGCCGTATGCCAACCCCACCGAAAACGCTTACAACGTCTTCACCCTGCCCTCCGAAAGCCCCAGCCACGGGCCGCGGGCGTTTGCGGCTACCTCCACCATCGACCCGGTAGCTTCGCCCTACGGCTGGCACGATACCAACGGGGCCGCGGGGGCAGAGTTTACCATCGCCCGGGGCAACAACGTGCACGCGTACGAAGACCCATCCAACAACAACAGCGGCGCGAACTACAGCCCCGACGCCGGCGCCGCGCTGCTGTTCGACTACCCCATCGACTTCACGCAGCAACCGGTAGCCTACCGCAATGCGGCCATCACCAACTTGTTCTACCTCAACAACATCATGCACGATGTATGGTACAAGTATGGGTTTGACGAGGCCAGCGGCAACTTCCAGGTCAACAATTACGGCCGCGGGCCCGTTGTGGCTCCGCTTGGGGCCAACGACGATGTGCGCGCCGAGGCGCAGGACAGCCGCAACATTGCCGCTACCCGCAACAACGCCAACTTCTTCACGCCCATCGACGGCCAGCGGCCACGCATGCAGATGTACCTGTGGACGGGTATACCCGGCCCCGAGACATTCAGCATTACGGCTCCGTCGTCGTTGGCCGGCTTCTACATCTCCCGGCTGGCCTCGTTTGCCGCGCCTTTGCCCGCCACGCCCATCACCGGCAAGCTGGTGCTGGCCAGCACCGCCACCGGCGTGGGGCAGGAAGGCTGTTCGGCCCTCAACAATGCCGCAGCCATGAGCGGCAACATTGCGCTGGTGTACCGCGGCAGCTGCGACTTCTACGTGAAGGCGTACTACGCCCAGCAGGCCGGCGCCACGGCCGTGGTCATGATCAACAACCTGCCCGGCGAGCCAAGCTCGATGGGCGGCTCGTCGCCGGTACCCATCACCATACCCATGCTGATGATCAGCCAGGAAATCGGTACGAGCATCCGGACCGCCATGAACGCGGGGCAGGAAGTGCAGGTGTCGCTCAAGAATGACGGCATCGGGCCCGAACTCGACGGCGACTTCGACAACGGCATCATTGCCCACGAGTACGGCCACGGCATCAGCACCCGCCTGACGGGTGGCCGCCTGAATTCCAACTGCCTTAACAACGCCGAGCAGGGCGGCGAAGGGTGGAGTGACTGGTTTGGGCTGATGCTCACCATGAAGCCCGGCGACACGGGCGCCAAGAAGCGCGGCATTGGTACCTACGCCCTGGGCTACCCCACCACCGGCCGGGGCATTCGTCCGGCCCCGTACAGCACCGACTTTGCCGTCAACGATTATACGTATGACGACACCAACAACCCGGCCGTAGCCGAACCCCATGGCATCGGGTTTGTGTGGGCCACGATGCTCTGGGACTTGAACTGGGCCTTCATTGGCCGGTACGGCTTCAACCAGGACCTATACAACGGCACCGGCGGCAACAACATGGCCATGCAGCTCGTCATCGACGGGCTGAAGATGCAACCCTGTAGCCCCGGTTTCGTGAATGCCCGCGACGCCATCCTGCTGGCCGATGAAGCAAACTACGGCGGCCAAAACCAGAAGCTGATCTGGCAGGTATTCGCCCGCCGCGGCTTGGGCTACAGCGCTACGCAAGGCTCCTCCAACAACCGTTTCGACCAACACGAAGCCTATGATTTGCCGCCCAAATACGCCTGCGTGCCGCCCACCATTGCGGTGGTTCCGGCTTCCAATGTGTACACCGGTGCCGGCCCCGGCACCATCTTCCTGGGGTATGGCGCGCAGAGCGTAACCCTGCAGGCCAGCGGCGTCAACATCACCACGTATAGCTGGTCGCCCGCCGCCGGGCTGAGCAACCCCAACATTGCCAACCCTGTGTTTACGCCGACTGCAGCCGGCACCTACACGTTCACCGTAACGGCTACCGACGTCAACTCGTGCGTGGAAACAGCTCAGGTGACCATCAACGTGCTTGACGTGCGCTGCGGCAACGGCAACCGCAAGGTGCTGGTGTGCCACAAAGGCAATGATCTGTGCGTGGACGCAACGGGCGCCGCCAGTCACCTGGCCCACGGCGACCGGCTGGGTAGCTGCAATGCTACCCCGAGCGTCCGTGCCGTGTCGGAAATGGTCCTCACCGCTGCGCCCAATCCCACTGCCGACCGCACCACCCTCTCGTTTGAGCTACCGCGCGACGGCCACTTCCGTCTCGAAATCGTGGATATGCGCGGCCAGGTAGCCTCGATGCTGGCCGAGGGCGAAGGACGCACCGGGCAGGTGTACCAGTACGAATTGAGGAAGGGCCTCCTCCGCAACGGCCTGTACATCGCCCGCCTGGTTACCGACAAGGAGTACAAGTTTACGCGCCTCGAACTACGGGATTAGGGGCGCCCCGGGTTCCTTCCCGACCAACGGGCGGACGCAGCTGGTGCGTCCGCCCGTTTTTTTGCTACGTCGCGCCAGTCAGCTTCTTTCTTTTCGGTGGCCTTTGGTTTAAGCGAAGCACTGTACCTTTGCGCCCGATTTTCACGCCCAAGGCAACCGCCTGCCCTGCTTGGTGGTTACTTACCTGATCTGATTGAGCACAAGCCCGCTGTGGCCCCGCTCCCGACTGTTTTCACCCTCAATGCACTCCACCATTTCCACCGATATCTGCATCATCGGCGCCGGCCCCGTGGGCTTGTTCGCCGTTTTCGAAGCCGGTCTGCTGAAGCTCCGCTGCCACGTGGTCGACGCCCTGCCCCAGGTGGGCGGGCAGCTGTCGGAAATCTACCCCAAAAAGCCCATCTACGATATTCCGGGCTTCCCCGAAGTGCTGGCCGGCGACCTGGTGCAAAACCTGATGCGCCAGATTGAGCCTTTCCACCCCACGTTCACGCTGGGCGAGCGGGTGGAAAAGTTTGAAAAGCTGGAAGATGGCTCGTTCTCGCTCCTCACCACCGACGGCACCGACATCCGCTGCAAAGCCATTGCCATTGCCGGCGGTCTGGGTTCGTTTGAGCCCCGCAAGCCCGCCATCGACAGCCTCGAAGCCTACGAAGGCGGTAAGGGGGTGTACTACATGGTGCGCGACCCGGAGCACTTCCGCGACAAGCGCCTCGTTATTGCCGGCGGCGGCGACTCGGCCCTCGACTGGACCATTTTCCTCTCCAACGTGGCCAGCGAAGTAACGCTGGTGCACCGCGGCACCACCTTCCGCGGCGCCGCCGACTCGGCCGAGAAGGTGAAGGCCTTGCACGAGGCCGGCAAAGTGAACTTGGTGCTGAGCAGCAACGTGACCCACGTGCACGGCGACGACGTGCTCGATGCCGTTACCATCACGGCCAACGACGGCACCGAGCGCCGCCACGCCGTCGACAGCTTCATTCCACTCTTCGGCCTCACGCCCAAACTGGGCCCGATTGGCGAGTGGGGGCTGGAAATCGAAGACGACGCGGTGAAGGTGAACACGCTGGACTACTCCACGTCCATGCCCGGCGTGTACGCCATCGGCGACATCAACACCTACCCCGGCAAGCTGAAGCTGATTTTGTGCGGCTTCCACGAGGCCGCGCTCATGGCCCAGGGCGCTTACAAGCACATCTACCCCGACAAGCGCTACGTGCTGAAGTACACCACCGTCAACGGCGTGCCGACTTTGTAAAAGCGCTGTTGGCTATTAGCCGTTGGCCGTTAGCCTGCCGTTTTGGGCACATACCGCCACCAGCTAATAGCCAGCAGCCAACAGCTACTACTATGACCGACGAAGTACGCGTATACATCGAAGAAGCTCCCGGCCAGCGCACCGAGCTGGTTGCGCCCACCGATATGGGCCTGAGTTTGATGGAAGTGATGAAGGCCTCGGGCTACGACATTCAGGCCACCTGCGGCGGCATGGCCCTGTGCGGCACCTGCCACGTGGAAGTGCTGGCCGGTCCCGAGCTGCCCGAGCCCTCCGACGACGAAATGGCCATGCTCGAATCGTTGCCCATCATGAGCCAAGGCAGCCGCCTCTCGTGTCAGATTCGCATCACCGAACGCCTCGACGGGCTGGTGGTGCGCCTGATGCCGCAGAACGCGTAGGCCCAGCCCCAACACAAGAAACCGAATCGGTCGGACGTTGGCCGCACCACTACCCGGTGCTCCATGTCCGACCGATTTCTTTTTTGCCGCCCGCCAGCGTCTGCGCTGCTGGGTTTGGCCACGCTGGCCGCCTCCATTCACGCCGCGCCGGCCCAAAGCCTGCCCCAGCCGGCGGTATCGTTTAGCAGCGGGCTCAACCTCATGGCTGCGCCGAAGTGGATTTTCGACGGCAACACGCTCGTTGAGGAAGTCACCCCGGCCGCAAAGCTGCAGGTCAGTTGGCCGCTTACTTCCCACCTAGAAGCGGCGGGCTACGCGCGCACCGGCGCCTGGACCGATTGCGCCACCAGCCGCTTCGGCAGCAGCTACGGCTTTGCCGGCTACTTGTACCAGCTAGGCGGCGGGCTGCGCTACACCGATTTCCTGAACCTAGGGCCTTGGCTGGAGTCGTTCGTGGGCCTGAATGCATCCGCTGGCTACGTCGACCGGAGCGGCTACAGCCCACCTGCGCCGCCCGCCGTGCGCTGGACTCCCTTGGTGGGCGCCGAAGCAGGCCTGCAAGCCTGGCTCACCCCGACGAGCGGCCCCGTGGTTACGTTCGAGCTGCAGCGCAGCCTGCGGCCCTTCTACGCCCCCTTCACCCGCACCGATTACCTCGCGAGGCCCGCCCCGCAGCCGCCCGAATTATACGACGTGCATTTCCGCTCTTCGCCGGGACACGCCGCGCTGCTGCTGGGCTGGCACTGGCTGCTGCCCGAACGCCGCCCGCGCTGGCACACGCCGCGCTACAGCCACGAAACCGAACCCGAGGAATAGCAAAGCGGCGCCCCGTTTCCGGAGCGCCGCTTTGCATTCGGGTGGTGGCTTAGCGCCGCCGCTTGGTGGTTTTCTTCCGGCCCGATGAAGTGGAGCGGTGCGCCGACGAGCGGCGGCGCGTGGACGTGCGGTGGTAGGTGCGCTTGGGTGCGGCGGCCTTTACGGCGGCGGCGTTTTCTTCCGCCATTTCCTCTACCGTGGGCGGGCCAATGGCCAGCGCGTCGGCGCTGCTGGGGTCGAGTTGCGGGCGGGGCGCGACGGCCCGCACCGACGGCATTTTCTTGCGCGGCGGCATCAGAAACGTGCGTTCGGCGCGCTCCTGCGCCGAGAGTTTTTCCTCGCCGGGCAGCGTGGGGCCCACCGGTACCGCTACTTTTCCGGCTACCGGCGCGGCATCGTGCTGCGCCGGGCCTTCCTGGGCATGCACGGCAACCGAGAGCAGAACTGCGGCCGCCGTCGACAGAGCGTATTTAAACATGGTCATCATCCGGCTGATTCAACAGGACCGCGAAAGTACCAGTCGCCTCCGGAAAAGACAAACCACCAATAATCCTATCTGCTACTTAACCATGCAGACAGTCAGCCCATAAGCACCACACGAATCGGCAACGCTCAACCGAAAGCCAGCTCACCAGCATTTCAGGCCGGCACAGGCCGCTCTATTGTTGAGGGCCGATTTTCAGGCGTTGCCCGGCCGAGTGGTTGGTGAATTCGGGCGCGTAGAGGCACTGCACCTGGCTGATGCCCGAACTGAAGTCGCCGGCCTGGGCGGCCCGCAGGCGGTACTCGAATACGTGCGTGCCACGCGGCAATACGTCCATGAAAAAGTTGGTAGCCGCGTCGCGGGGGCTTTCGTAGTAGCCCAGGCCCTGCTGGTAGCGGTAGCCCGAGGTCTGGTCGATCAGCTCGAGGCCGGCGGCGCGGGTGTCTTTCAGGTGCACGTATTCCAGTTCCCGGTCGGTTTTCAGCACCAGCCGCACTACCAGCACCTCCCCAACCCGCAGCGGCGCGCCCACCGTCATGGGGCTGAGCACCGGGCCGCTGGCGCCGGGCGTTTCGCGGAACAGCTGCCGGGCGAGCGTGAGCGGCGCGTTGTCGGCCAGGGTAACCTTGTCGAGCTGCTCGAAGTACTGCCAGTACAGGCCGCCCCAAGCCACGCCGGGGTTCTGGTTCTGCACATTCACTTTGCCCATGCCGGCCTGCACCTGCGCGGCCGGGAAGCTGCGCTTTACATAGCCGGTGCCGGCCTCGGCCCCCTCGGTGGTGTTGATGGTTTGGGAGCCGAGCGTGACCTGCAGCGGTTTGGTGGGTTCCAGCCAGTTGCGCGACCCTTGCAGGAGCAGGGCGTAGCAGGCATCGGCGGTGGCGCGGGTGCTTTCCCAATTGTGGGTGCGCTTTTGCGTTAGCAGCCACAGCTTCATTTCCTCCACGGCTTTCTGGTCGGCGGCTACTTCGTGGAAGGCTTCGATGAGCTGCGTCTGGGTTTCGGTGGGGGCTTGCTGCCAGTAGAAGCCGGGGCGTACGTCTTTCCAATACATGCCCAGCTCGTCGGACTGCAGCGCGTTCTGGCGCAGCGCCTCCATAATGTCGCGGGCGGGTTTGGGCTGGGCGGCGCGGTGCAGCGTGAGGGCGGCCAGGGCCTGCAGGTAGCGGTTGCGCTTGGGCCAGTAGGTAGCCGCTTGGGTGCGGTAGTAGTCGTAGGCGGTTTTGGCGGCGGCGGGCAAGGGCACATCGGCGGCCCAGAACGAGCGGGCGTAGAGTGCGTGCAGCGTAGCGTCGCCGAGGTGGTCGTCGGCGAGCTTCACGCCTTTCTGCTTACGCAGCAGCTCGTATTCTTTCACCACGGCCCGGTCGATGAAGCCCACGGCGCGACGCAGCAGCTCGGCGGTGCGCGCGTCCTGCAGCGCATCAAACGCCCCGAGGCGGCGCGAACGGCCCAGCCCGGCCACAATCAGCTGGGTGATGTAGGGGTTGTCGGGCATCTGCTTGAACCACGGGAAAGCGCCGCTAGGGCTTTGCAGCTCCACCAGCTTCTGCACGGCGCGCTGGGTTTCGGCTTGCAGCCGCTCCTGGTCGAAGAGGTCGGCGAGGCGACGCATGCGTTCCGTGTCCGATTGCCCTTCGCGCACCCACGGCGTTTCCTGCAGCAGCAGCATTTTCAGCTCCTGGTTTTGCTCCAGCTTGCTCCGCAGCGCATTTTTGTCGCCGCTGGCCACGGCCTTCTTCCACTCCTCAAGCACCGGCCGGATGCGCGGATTCTGCTGCACGATGCGGGCGGCGAGGGTATTGGCGTAGAGACGCGAGAAAACCTGCTCCGAGCACTCATAAGGATACTCCATCAGGTAGGGCAAGGCCTGCACGGCGTACCACGCGGGGTTAGCGGTCAGCTCCAGCGTCAGGCTCTGGTTTTGGCGCGTGGCCGAGGTGGTGCTGGTAAGTTTCTTCAACTCGAAGGCGCGGGTGGTGTTGCCACGCACCGTGAGCGGCAAGGCTTCGGTTACCAGCAGGCGGTTGGGCAGCACCGGCAGCGTGTTTTCCTCGCCGTCTTGGAAAGTTGTCCGTTGCGAGTTGTCCGTTGCCTGTTTGTTTTGCCGACGCCTTTTCTTCTCTTTCCCTGGCAATTCGGAACCGGCAACGGGCACTTGCCCCGACGCCACCACGCGGTAGGTCACGGCTTCGAGGCCGGCGGGAATGGCGAGGTCCCAGCCGACGGTAGTACTCTGGCTGGCAGCTACCTGAAACTGGGTTTGGGCGGCGCTTTTCAGCAGCTGCTGGTCGATGGGCTGGTTGGTACGGGCGTCGAAAAGCAGCAGCTGGGCCGTGCCGCCGAGGGCCAGGCCGCTGAGGTTGCTGATTTTGGCGGTGAGGCGCAGCTGGTCGCCTTCGCGGAAAAAGCGCGGCGCGTTGGGCGTCACCATCAGCTCTTTCTGGGTGACGAGCTGCCGCGCCAGCAGCCCCGTTTGCAGGTCAGACGTGTGAGCCAGCGTCAGCAGCTGCCAGCGCGTCACGGCTTCGGGCATCTGAAATTCGAGCACGGTTTCGCCCTGGCTGTTGGTGCGCACGGCCGGCATCCAGAAGGCCGTTTCGCGGAAGTCGGAGCGCGCCGCTACCATCGATAGGTTGTTTTGCCCTTTCGGCGCGCCGTAGCCCACGGCCACTTTCTGCTCGACGACTTCCTCTACTGCCGCGTTGGATGCCGAGGCATCGGCGGCCATTTCCATTGCCATCGGCGCGGGCGCACTCATCCCCCGAATTTGCACCCCGGCGGCTTTGCCCATTACCGCGCGTGACACGGTTACTTCGCTCAACTGCCGCGTTTCCCTATCGGCCTTGGTTCCTGGTCGTGTGAGCCGGGCTTTATCGGCCCACTGCCATGCCCACATATCCAGCCGTAGGCGGGGGTATTCGGGCTGAAAGTTGCCCGTGGGCTTGCCATCGAAGCGGTTCAACCACGTGTCCCACGCTTTCGAGTTGAACTGCGCCGACCACGCAAACCGCGCCGGGAAATACGGCGCCGGCAGCTCGGGCCGACGGAAGGAATGCGGCCGAAAATAGTCGAGTGACTGGTCGTAGAGCGAGGCCAGCAGCTCGGCCGCGGCAGGCTGGTTCTGGCTGTTTTTGATGGTTACGCGCCAGGTTTCCTTCTGGCCCGGCTGCAGCTTGTCGCGAAACGTGCTAATGTCGAGGTGCAGCGGCCGCTCGGGCTCGGCTACCTGAATGGTGATGTCGCGTTGGTAGAAACGGCCGGCGTACACAAATACCAGCCGCACGTACAGCGGGCCGCTTTGGCCGGCCGTGGTGGGCAGCGTCAGCAGGCGTTGCTCGTTGCGCAGCGTCAGCCACTCGGCGCGCAGCAGCTGGCCGCGGCTTTCCACTTCCAGCCGCGCCTGCACTTCGCCAAAGCCGGTACCGAGGAGCACTTGCGCCGGTTGGCCGGGCGCTACGCTGTCTTGCCCGGCCGTCAGCCACGCGGGCAGTGGCAGGGGCAGCTGCTTGGCCGCAGAGTTGTAGAGTGTGAAGCCGAGCTGGGCCACGGCCGTGTCGCGGCCGGCGGCGCGGGCTTCCAGCAGGTAGGCGCCGGGCGTTTGGCTGGCCAAGGCGCGCTGCACTTCGGGCAAGTCGGTGCGCTGTTTGGTGTCGAATGTCCACTCGCCCACCGCGGTGCGCGGCCAGGTTTGCGGGTCGTCCTCGCGCATCCAGGCATCGAGCGGAAACAGCTGCTGGTGCTGCTCGCGACTGAGGCCGGGCTGGTTGGGCCGCGGACCCAGGCGCGGCTGGAGCGTGCGACTGGACGGCGTGAGGCGGTACAGGCGCAGGGTGCCGGTAGCGGGCGTTGGCTCGCCGGTGGCATTCTGGCTGCGCAGCGCCAAGGGCTCTATGGGCTGCTGCTGGTCGATTTGCTGCGGGCCAGTCAGGCTCAGGTTCAGCGCCGCCCCGCCGAGCGAGATGCCGCGCTGCTGGGAGCGGGTTTCGCCGTTGGGGTCGGTTACGTCGGCGGTTACTTCGAACACGTACGTCGGGCGCCACGGGCCGGGGGGACGGTAGCCTTCGTCGTCCTCGGGGTTGCGCGGCGCGTCTTCGTTCAGCGCCTCATCAGGTGGCGTAGCCGTAAAGCCGACGCGGAAACGGCCGGCCGCGTCGGTTTTTGCGGTGCCGGTGGCAATCTGCTGCTCGCCGCCCCCGCCGGGGGAATACGGGCGCGGCAAGCCTATGCGCCCGCCACCAAAGCCAAAGTCACCGTCGAACCGACCCAACATGGGCCAGATGGTGCGACGCACAACGCGGTATTGCACCGTGGCCCCATCGATGGCTTGGCCGGCGTAGGCTGTGGCTGTGCCGCGCACCGAAAGCGTGTCGCCCAGTTTGGGCGTACCCGGCACCGGGTCGAGCGTCACGAAAAAGGTCGGGCGCTTGTAGTCTTCCACCGAGAAGCCGGTGCCGCCCAGGTGCTGCTCGCCGGTGGGCGTGCCGGTGCTGAAGGTGACGACCTGCAGCTGCATCTGCCCGTTGAGCAAGCCGCCGGGCAGCGTCAACGAGCCGTGAAACGAGCCAAAATCGGACGTGGTAAAGGCGAGGTCCTGCACTTTCTGGCCGTTGACATCGTGCAGGCGCACCTGCACTTTCAGGTTTTTCACCACTTCGCTGCGGCCGTTGCGCGGCTGCACCGCAATGCCTTTGAAATAGAGCGTCTGGCCCGGCCGGTAAATGGCGCGGTCGGTGTATACGAAAGCCACGGGCCGCTCCTGGGGCTGTTCGTTGCGGCCCACGCCCCGGTTGTAGTTCAGCTGCCCGGTCACCACCAAGGAATCGGCGCCTTTGCGCAGCAGCAAGCCCGCCGTGTAGCGTTCCGAAGGCTCCAATGCCGGGTACAAAGCGTGTCCATCAGCCGCCGTAACGACTTCCTGCCCGGCCTTGACGGCCGTTTGGGTAGCGTTGTAGCTGTAGTACAGCGGCTGCACGGTTACGCCGGGTGTGGGCTGCCCGCTGCGGCGGTTCAGCGTCCACAAATCGGTGCCGCCCGCCGGAGCGGTGCGCTGCATCAGGCCCAGCTCGCTCACCGACACAAAGGCGTAGGTAGTGGCTACGTCCTTCCGCTGCTGGGTGGGTTGCTCGGCGGCGGTGCTCAACACCACCAAATAGTGCCCGGGGGGCAGCGTGGGGCCGGCCAGCTCGGTGCGGTGCTCCCGGTAGTCGGCGGGGCCGGGCAGAGCGAGGCGCCAGGTGGCGGCGGGCTTGGTGGTGAGCAGCTTGGCGTAGGCCTTTTCCAGCTCGGTGTGGCGCTGGCCGGTGGTTTCGCGCAGAATGGCGCGGGCCGGCACTTTCCAGGCGAAGCCGTGGGCCTGCGTAAGGTTGCGGTAGCGCAGGTTCAGCAGTAGCGGCTCGTTGGGCAGTTGCACTTCCATGGTCTGCACCTGCAGGTCCACGCTTTCCAGTGCGTTCAGCAAGGCTTGCGCCTGTTGTGCCCCGGTCGATTTAGGGTAACGCGCCACGGCTTCGCGGGCCAGTGCCACTACTTCGGCGGCGGGGCGCTGCATGCGGTTGGCTAGCTCCGCCAATTCGGCCTGAAACTCCGACCACATGGGCAGCGCGGTGTACTGCGCGGCGGCGCGGCGCAAGGCAGTTTCGTAGGCGGCGTTTTTGCCCGGAAAAGCAGCGCGCTGGTGCACGAAGGCGAGGCGGCCTTTTTCCACGTCGGCCAGCGCAGCCGGGTTCTTGGCGTCGGCGAGGCGGAAGGCGGTGAGTTGCTGCCAGGTGCGCAGCGCGTGCAGCGGGCCGTTGAGCGAATCGGCGGCGGGCGCGTTCAGCGGCAGGCGGGCAAACTCCGCGTTCGGGCCCAGCAGGCGCAGGTCGGTAAAGCGAAACTGCTCGGCGGGCTTGGTCAGGTACAGCTCTTCGTCATTCAGCGCCTCGATGGCGCGGTGGGCCAGCAAATCGTAGAGCGTGGGGCGCAGTTGCTGGCCGGTGGCATCGGCCAAGGTTACCAGCTGGCCCAGGTCGCGCAGGGTGGTTTGCTGCTGACGCCGGGCGTCGGTTTCCACCGAGGCGCGGTAGTGGCGCACCACTTGGGCGGCGAGGCGGGCGGCGTCCCAGGTTTGCAGGTCGTCGGGGCCAAGCGAATCGGCGGCGGGCTGCACCTGGGTGCGGTCGTAGAGGCGGTAGCGGTTTTGGCGCAGGTAGTTGTGGTAGTGCTCGGCCAGCAGGCTGTGCAGCAGCGGCCGGGCCGGAAACGTGGCCGTGCGCAAATCCGCTTCGAGCAGCCCGATGCCTTTCACGTCGGCATCCTGCTGCTTGCGCTCCAGCAGGTGCAGCCGGTACACCAAGGCCCGCACGTAGTCGGCCGACTGCTGCTTAGTGCGGGCTTGCCGGTAGATGTCGAGCACCAGTTTTTCGGCCGAAGCAGTCTGGTCTTTGGCCAGCAGGGCATCAATTTTCTTCCACTGGGCGGCGTAGGGGCCGCCGGCCGCCGGGGCCGAGGCATTGGAAGGAACCACCATACACAACAGCCACAGGGCCAGAATCAGCAGGGAGAAACGCATAAGCAAAGCAAGACAATTACGGCTAAGAGATGCCCGCCGGCGCCGGTTTCCACACGCCACCGCACTCTTTTTATTGCGCAAGCATCCGGCCAAACCACTGTTGCACGCTCCATCACCCGATTATGTGAGGCGGTAAATGGCTGATTCTGAACTCTGCGGCACTGGCTTTGATAGACGCGCTGCCGCCGGTCCGCAAGCAGCGGCCAGTGTGTTTTTCGCTCTTGCCATGATTCGTTACTTGTTTGCGGCTGCCGTGGCCGCGTTCCTCTTCGCCGCCCAACCCACCCAAGCGCAGTTCAGCCTCGGCCCGCGGGTGGGCCTGAATGCGGCAACGTTTCGCGTTAGCCCCGACCCCATCGGGGAAAACCCACGCCGGCTGCCGGGCTACCAGGTGGGCGCAGCCGCGCAGTGGCGCCTTGGGGCTGTGGCCATTCAGCCGGCGGTGCTCTACACCCAGCAGGGCGCTCGGCACCACGCGCAGCAGCACGTGCTACTCAAATCGGGGGAGTTGGCGCCCTATCGCACCCGCAACACCACGCGCCTCAACTACCTCGAGCTGCCGTTGCACGTGGCCTACGCCCCGGCGTGGGCCCGCCACGCGCAGGTATTCGCCGGGCCCTACTTCGGCATGGGCGTAGGCGGCTACCTCGAAGCCGAGCCGGAAGTCAGCGAAGTACAGGGCATTCCGGTATCCCCCAGTCGCGAAAAAGCCCAGTTTCCCCGGTTGCTTGGCTCGCGGGAAGACGCCCGGCTGTTCGACTGGGGCCTGCAGGCGGGCGTAGGCTACCAGCGCGGCCCGGTGCTGGTGCAACTGCAGCAAAGCGGGGGCACCCGCGACGTGTGGCCCGACTACTACCAAGGCCGTAACGGCCGGCGTTATCATCGCGTCACGTCCTTCACACTTACCTACCTTTTCGGGTCGAAATCTGCAGACTAACGCGCCTAAATTGGCTTGAAAGCGAGGTTTTCCGGTGCAGCTTCGCTTTTCCCTGCTGGCGTCGCGTGTAGCCCCACCTCCCGGCCATTTCCTGCCGTAGGCGTACGGTCTGCGCGTCGTATCTTCGGTTTCTGCCCCACCCCATGAACCCGACTGCTGCTTCCGCTCATTTGCGCCTCACCCCTCGCCAACGCATCGTGGAACTCGCGCGGCCTTGGGCGCTACTGGCTTTCTACATCGGCGCGGCCGCGGCGGGCTGGTGGTGGCTGGCCGTACCGTTGGCCGTGGCCGTGTGCCTGGCCACGTTCGTGCAGATGCACGACGCCATGCACAACGCGCTCGGTTTCTCGAAACCGGCCAATGCCCGTCTGCTCACGCTTAGCGGCTTGTTGTTGCTCAAAAGCGGCCACGCGCTGCAAGTCACGCACCTGCGCCACCACGCCCGCTGCCTCACCCCCGACGACCCCGAGGGTGCCCCGGCTACCTGGAGCTTCGGCCGCGTGCTTTGGCAAGGCCCCTACCACATTCTGATGCTGCGGCGCGAATCGTTGCGCATGGCGCCGCACACGCGTCGCATTCAGCTCCTCGAAACCAGCCTTACGCTGGTGCTGCTGGCGGCTTTTGTGGCGCTGTACCTAGCTACAGGTTCGCTGATTGGCTTGGTGTATTGGGCGGTGGCTTTCGTGATGAGTGCCACGCTGCCGATTTGGGCGGCCTACGTTCCGCATCATTTGGCCGAAGAGCATCCGGCGGCCCGCGCCGCTTCGGCGGTGGCCCAAATCTGGACGCCGGTGGTATCGTCGTTTGCCTTTCACCACGTGCACCACCACTACCCGCGGGTGCCCACGGCCTTGCTGCCCCGTGCCGCGGCCGAGCTACCGCCTCCGCCGCCTCACAACCACTAAAGCCGGCGCAACACGGGCCCGCCGAATAAACTAGCGGCGGCCGTCTAGCACGCGTTCGGCCTGGGCGGTGTGGCGCTGCAGGTGCGCAATCAGGAACGCAAACTGGTCGGTGAGGCGCAGACGCACCAGCGGAATGATGGCGTTGGGTATGCGCACAGCGTTGGCGTTGACTTCGCGGGCCGTGCGCAGCAGGTGCAGCAGTTCATCGAGCTGGCGCAGAAACACCTCGACCACGGTGCGCGGCAGGCGCGAACCGCTGGGCGCAAACTGCTGCGGCGACTTGAGCGGCTTTTCGCGGGCCGGCACCAGCATGGAGGCCACCAACCGCTTTCCGATGGGGCCCGATTTGACCGTGTCGACCGGGCGGCTACCGCGCTCCTGGGCACGGCGCAGGCGCTGGTTTATCACCGGCAAATACAGCCCGCCGATGATGTTGAGGTGCTCCAGGCACTGGCCCACGCTCCACTTGTCGGGGGCCGGACGCCGGTTCAGTTCGTCTTCACTCAGGCTCCGAAACCGCCGCAGGGCCAGTTCCCGAGCTTCTTCCACGGTGCGGGTCAGGTGGTCGAAAAAGTCGGTGGTGCGGGTGGGAAACGGGGCCATAGAAGCGACGAAAAAAGCCGGCTGGGCGTTCGGCCGGGCCAAAATACGCCAGTCGCCGCGTTTCGGCAACGCCAAAGCCGGCTCAGGTTTGATAAATTGCCTTCTATGCCGCGCTTCCTTCTGCTCGTTTTCGCCTGTGCCAGCCTGCTCGCCACGATTCCGGCGCGCCCGGCCGCGGCTCAGGCCGTGCCCAGCCCCGTCGAAAATATCGACTACATCGTCACCTTCGGCGCGCAGGCCGACAAAAGCTGGGGCGACGACGACTTCACACAGACGTTTTTCTTTCTGGTGCCCAAGGCCCGGCGCGAACCGCTCTACATCCGCGTGTTCGACCCCGACTGCGGCGGCAAGCTCGACGAAGCGAAGTTCGGCTGGAACACCCAAACCGCCTTCAGCCTTTACGGCGGCGCGGGCGCCCACTCCGGCCCCGATGCCCGCAGCACCGAGCCCCGCGGTAACTTCCGTTCGGGCACGCTGCTCAAAACCCAAACGTTCGGCGCCGAGGCAGCCTACGACGGCAAGTGGTTCACGTTCGGCCCGCTCAATCCGCTGGAAGGTGAGCTGGTGCCGGAGTTCGACGGCTACGTGTTCAAGCTGGTGGCGCAGGGCCTGAAAGGCGACGACGGCAACCTTTACCGCTATTTCCTGAGCAGCAGCCCCACCCAAAACGTGGCGGTGGAAGGCGGCAACGCGTTTACCTACGAGTACTCCTTCCGCCTTGCCTCGAAGCCCGGCGCCAAAACGCACCTCTACCCGTTCGTGAACAACCGCGTGGTGAGCATCAAGCAGAGCAATTTCGACCTCGACGACGACGCCACCATCACCATTTTTTCGGTGGCGAAAAACGGCCACCCGGCCGCCGTATCGGGCGATGAGCAGTGGCGCAGCAGCACCCATCCCATTTCCGAAAAAGAGCACGGCCTGTCGGTGGACCTGCAACTCGTCAACCGCTCGAAAGTCTCCAACGACCTTGTGTTCTACGTCACCGACCAGTACGACACGGCCCTGCCCTTTTTCGCCGTGCCCCTGGGCGGCCCGCCGAAGTACCGCTACGAGGTCGACGTAAAAATCCGGAAGTAGCGCGCCGGGGCTGGGCGGGCCACTGCACGCGTTCAACTGCGGCGGGGCTTCGTTCGCCGGAAATGCCGCTTCTGGTTTCCTGGCCTGCAGTACCTTCCGTTGATGTTCCGCTTTCTTCTTCGGCTTACTTGGTTGTGGCTGCTTCTGCTGGCCTCTGCGGCGCTGCGGGCCCAGCCCACCGCGTTTGTCAAGCACTTTGGCCCTGCCGAAGGCTTTGCGCCGCGCTTTGTGTATGCGCTGGCGCAAGACCCGCAGGGATACCTCTGGGTTGCTACCGCCGAGGGCGTGGTGCGCTACGACGGCACGGCGTTTCGCGCGTTTACCACTAAAAGCGGGCTGGCCGAAGATTTTGCCACGCGCCTGTACGTGCAGCGGCCCACCGGTACGCTGTGGGTGGCGCACTACCAAGGCGGCGTGTCGCGCTGGAACGGCCGGCGCTTCGTGCCCGTGTCCAACCGCGCCGCCTGGCCCGACAGCCTGCACGCCGGCCCGGGAATTCCGTCCTCCGATACCGCCGCCGTCAACAGCTACGCCCGCCGCCACCGCCTCCGCCTGCCCGACGACGCCCAGGTGTCGTGCGTGCTGAACGACCGGGAAGGCAACGGCTGGCTTGGCACGGCTGGCCAGGGCCTGTGGCGCCACTCCGACCGGCATTTGCGCCTGATACCAACACCGCCTGCACCGGCCGGTGCTATTACAGCGGCCGGTGCAGGCGGCCTCGCGCTGTTCGGCACCGCGGCGGGGCGGCTTTTCAGCATCGGGCAAAGCGGCTCGGGGGAATTTTACACGAGGCCGGCATTTTCTGGCTCCTTTCCACAAGCCATTACCGCAATTGCCCAGGCAACAGCGCCCAGCACCAGCAAGCAGGCTGACTTGCTATGGATTGGCACGGGCAGCGGAGTGTGGCAGCTTCGGGCCGGCAAGGCTCAACTTCTATCGAGCCTACCGCGCAACCTACGCGTTACGGCCTTGGCCTGGGACGCAGTTGGCGGCTATTTGTGGGTCGGTACGGCCTTGGATGGGGTGTACCGCTGTCAGCCCGAGGGCCCGGCTCCGGCCGAGCATTTCACCACGGCCAACGGCTTACTCCACAACACCGTTTCGGCCCTGCTGGCCGATGCTGCCGGCCGGGTGTGGATTGGTACGCAGGGCACCGGTCTGGCCGTGTGGCACCAGGGCGACTTCACCTACCACCGTTTTGGCGAAGGGCTCGACGTGACCGACCTGCGCGAACAGCCCGCTGGCACGGTCTGGATTGGCACGGCCGGCCAGGGGTTGTGGCGTCATCAGCAGGGCAAGTTCAGGCGCTACACCACGGCCAACGGCTTGGCTTCTGCTTATTGCTACGCTGTTGTTCCGTTTCGCCATAGTTCTGGGCAAGCTTCTCATTCGGCTTCGCCGCGGGAGTTTGTGCTGCTGGTGCATCAGCAGGAACTAAGCGCCTTCGACCCGGCCACGGGCCAAGCCACCCCGGTTGTAGCCGCCGATAATCCGTTGCTGCGGGGTTTACGCCCTTTCGCAACGGTTTCTAGTACCGCCAATGGGGTTTGGCTGGCGTCAAGCCAGGGCCTTCTGCAGCTCGATGCGTCGCTCACCTCGCCTTGGCCCACGTCTTCCCCGCCCACCCTCGCCCTGACTGGTGCGCAGGTAGATGGTGCCCCGCGCGACGCTGCCAAGCTTGGGCAACTGAAGGCGGGGCAGCACCGCCTGAATTTTACTTTCCAGGGCGTTACCCTGCAGCCTCGCCCGAGCTCCGGCGGCCTGCAATACCAATACCGTCTGCGCGGCTACCTCGACGACTGGAGCCAACCCAGCGCTACCGGTGAAGCCCAGTTTCCGCGCCTCGACGCGGGCCAGTACGTGCTGGAAGCCCGGGCCCGCCTAGGTTCGCAGGGCGCCTGGAGCCGGGTGGAGCAGGTGGGGTTCGGTATTGCCACGCCGTTTTGGCGCACGTGGTGGTTTGCCGCGCTGGCACTGCTGACTGTGGGTGCCGGTGTATGGGCCGTGGTGCGCACCCGCGAAGCGACGCTGCGCCGCCAGAAGTTTCAGCTCGAAACCACCGTGCGCGAACGAACCACGGAGCTGCGCCATCAGAAAGCCCACATCGAGCAGATGAACACCGAGCTAACGGTGGCGCGCGATGCAGCCGAAGCCTCGCGCAAAGCCAAGGCTCAGTTTCTGGCCAACATGAGCCACGAAATTCGCACCCCAATGAACGCCGTCATTGGCCTGACGCACCTGCTGCAGCGCATGCCCACCACCGGCGAGCAGCGCGAGTACCTGGAAGCCATCCAAGGCTCGTCGCAAAACCTACTCACCATCATCAACGACATCCTCGATTCGTCGAAGATTGAAGCCGGCAAGCTCACCCTGGAGCACACGCCCTTTGGCCTGCGCGAACTGCTGCAACGGGTGGGGCGCATGTTCACCTTCGCCACGGCCAGCAAAAACCTCTACCTCGATCTGCAACTTGCCCCCACTGTACCCGCGGCCGTGTATGGCGACCCGGTGCGCCTGAACCAAATCCTGGTTAACCTCATCGGCAACGCCATTAAGTTTACCACGCACGGCGGCGTTACCGTTTCGGCTACCGCTACGGCCGTGCCCGAAAGTGCCGGCGCGTGGCGCGTGCAGCTGGCCGTGCGCGACACGGGCATTGGCATTCCGGCCAACAAGCTGGAAGCCATTTTCGAAGACTTTTCGCAGGCCAACACCAGCACCACGCGCCAGTTTGGCGGTACGGGCCTAGGCCTGAGCATCGCGCGCAACCTTGTGGAGTTGCACGGCGGCCAATTGCACGTCGAAAGTCAGGAAGGCGCAGGGTCTACGTTCTGGTTTGAGGTGCCTTACCAAGAGGCCGACCCCGCCAGCGTCCCATCCGACGCCCCCGCCGACCTCAACCCTTTCGACCCGCCGTTGCGTGTGCTGGTGGCCGAAGACAATGAACTTAACCAACTGGTGGCCCGCAAAACCCTGGAAGCCTGGAACGTGCTTGTGACTCTGGCCGCCAACGGCCGCCTGGCCGTGGAAGCCGCCACCGCACCCGCGGCCGCGTTCGACGCCGTGCTGATGGATGTGCAGATGCCCGAAATGGACGGCTACGAAGCCACCCGCCAACTCCGCCTGCACTTTCCCGACCGGCAGCAGTTACCCATCATCGGCCTCACCGCCTCGGCCCTGCCCGAAGACCGCGCCCTGGCCCTGGAGGCCGGCATGAACGACACCCTGCCGAAGCCTTTCGACCCGGCCATCTTATATACCCGGCTGGCCCAGTTTACCGGCCGCATCGTGCCCGATTCAGTACCAAAATCCCGTGTCGCGCCCACTGCAGGTGTGGCACCAGCGGCACCGCTCACCCTCGATTGGGAATTGCTCGAAGAGTTGGCTTTCGGCAACGAAGCCTTTATCGGGCAGGTAATCGAAACGTTCCTGCGTGAAGCCCCTTTGCTGTTGGAGCAGTTGCAACAGGCCGCGCAACGCCACGACCCGGCCGCGCTCGGCCAAGCGGCGCACAAACTAAAAGGCCAGGTGGCCTATTTTGGAGTGGCGAATCTGCACAAGCGCCTCGACGCCTTGGAACGCCAAGTTCACGCGGGCGAAACCACCGATGCAGCCGCCCAGGTAGCGGGCATCGGGCAGCAGCTGGCTGAACTGTATCCAGCCCTTCGGCAACGCGTGCAGCAAACCACTCCGCTTCCGTAAAATCTGCCTACCGATTTTTTCCGCCCGGCTTCTATATTTGATACCATGCCGCATTCCCCCGTTTCCCCGCTTCGCTGCCTCGTTGTCGATGATGACCCCATGGCCGTGCAGGTCGTGCAAAACTGCATTGCCAACACCAGCTTTCTAGAAGCCGCGGGCAGTTGCACCAGCGCCGTGGAAGCCGCCGATGTGCTGCGCTCTACGCCCATCGACCTGCTGTTTCTCGACGTGGAAATGCCGCAAATGTCAGGCATCGACCTGCTCGGCACCTTGCAGAATCCGCCGTTGGTCGTGCTCATCACCAGCAGCACCGAGTACGCGGTACAGGCCTTTGAGCACAGCGTGGTCGATTACTTGGTGAAGCCTGTTCGGTATGCACGGTTCCTGCAAGCCGCTCAAAAAGCGCTGGATGCGGTAGAAGCCCGCAGCGCGTCCGACAAAGAACCCACCACGCCCTCCGGCGCCGATTTCACGTTCGTGAAAGTCGATAACAAGCTGGTGCGGGTGCTCTTCGACGAGGTGCGCTACGTGGAGGCCCTCGGCGACTACGTGCATGTGGTAACGGGCCAGCAAAAACTGATTGTGTACAGTACCATGCGGGCAGTGGAAGAGAAATTTCCGGCCCAACAGTTTGTGCGGGTTCACCGCTCGTTTATCGTCAACCTGCGTCATATCCAGGCCATCGAAGACAACGCGGTGGTTATCGAAGGCAAGCATATTTCCATCGGCCAAACCTACTTACGCGAGGTGCTGCAACGGCTGAACAAGTTTTAGGAGCCGGAACTTGCTTGCCTTTTTACTGCCTATGAACCTGCTTCTGAGCCGCCCCACGAGCGGATTGCTTTTCCGGCTCCCTCCGCTCGTCGTGCTGACGCTGGCAGGCTCAGTTGCTCATGCCCAACAAGCTGGCGACACCCTCAGCGTAGCCTGTCCGGCTCCTCGCGTGCCCGCTCCCTGCTTGGAACTCAATGCCCAGCGTTCCGTCGACCCCGCCGCTGGGCCGCTCACGTATCGTTGGCTAATGGGCGACGGCACTATCCTCACGGGGGCGGTGGTTTCGCACTGTTACGCTACCCGCAAACGCTACACCGTGCAACTCGATGTGGTCGATGAGCGCACTGGGGAGGTGCGGCAGGCAGAAAAGACCCTCGTGGTCGATTTCACTTTGGAGCCATTGCTGGATTTCACCATCAGCTCCGATACCGTGCGCATCGGGCAGGCCGTGACGTTCGATGCGAGTGTCGCTCAGAACCCGCCCTGCTACAACGAAGTTGCGCTGTGGGATTTTCGCGACGGCACCGTTGCCAATGGGCGGCGTGTTACGCACTCTTTCCGCAAAGCAGGTCGATTTGAGGTGCGCATGAGTCTTCGCGGCAACGGCCCCGGCTCTTGCCCCGACAGCCATTGTGTGAGCCGAACGGTGGTAGTTCGGCCTTAAACAGTTGCATTCAGCTTATTTTTTTATGGCTCCAAAAAAGCCCTTTTGGGCCGCTGTGCCCTGATTTTAGACCGGAAAGGATCGGGTGGGCAGTAAAATTTTAGTATTGGTGTATTTTTCCGCTAAATATTTGTTTTTATTTGCATCAGCATAATCATCCAGCCTCCTTTAAATACCACACCGTATGAAACGCTTCGTTTTTGCTCTTGCTCTTGGTTTTAGTGTTGCCGGTATTGCGCAAGCGCAAAGCGGCTCGGATGCTCCTCGCCAGCGTGCTGTTGAAATGACCCGCCAGCTTGCGCCGCAGCTAGGCTTGGACGAAGGCCGCCAGATGCAGGTTCGTCGGTTGCTGGTTGAGCGCCTGCAGCAGGAGGAAGAGGTGAACAAAATGTACGCCGGCGACCAAACCATTCACGCTGCCAAGCTGCGCGAAATCCTGAACGGCTACGAAACCCAGCTGCAGCAAGTCCTCACGCCCGCGCAGCTGCACCGCTATCAGCAGCTGGCTGCCAATAGCAACGCCACCCAGACCAGCGTGCAAACTGCCGCTGCTCAGCGCTAGCCTAGGCCTGCTTTACAACCATTAGGTATGGATAGCTCCCTGGCGCAATAAGCCCAGCGTGATTACCCATAGATTCTCGTAGGGAATAATTTCAATATCGGAAAATGCTTCGCCAGGCGGTGGTGTTTCGCGCAAGCGGTCTACCAACGCCTGGCCTTTTTCCTCACACAATACCGGGTTATAGTCTACTTTAACGGTCAGTTGCAGCAGCCGGAAAAACAACCGGCTGCGCAGCGTCGACGCATCGCGCAGGTGCGCGGTTTCGTACTTCCGCAAGCTTTCCAGTCGGAGCAGCAAGGCTTCGGCGTTGTTCTGCCGCAGGTAGTAGAGGAACTGAAGGATCAGAATTGCCACGTTGTACCCGCGCTTGTCGCGGCTATGGTCGGGGATGCTCTGTACCAATTGTGCGAAGTGCACCGGCCGCAACCCGGCCTCTTCCGGACGAATGAAGTATAGGTAAGCCCGCATCAGTTCCCAGCGCTGCACCGCTGGCCGGGTGAGCTTGGTTACGAAAGGATTCTGCTGCATTCGTTTCAGCAGTTTGCCAGCTTGGTCGTATTCGCCGCTGTGCATGGCCAGCAAAAAGTAGTTCTCCAGCATACTGAACCAGTTGTTGGTCGATCGGCTGAAGGCTTTGAGGTAATCCTCTGCCAGCGCAAGGCCCTCTTCGAGCCGGCGTGCCCGCAAGTGAGCATAAAGACTATAGTACTTGGTGAAGCGGCTATCAAAACGCTTGCGGTTTAGTTTGCCCTTGGCAAATTCTTGCTCTGCTTCGGTTGTAATTCGAATAATCTCGTCGAAGTTGCCTGGCAGTTCCTGCTGCATCAACCTCAGCTTGAGCAGGATGTCGTAAATGGTGAACGAACGCGTTTTCCGGTACAACTCCGTCAGCCGGGTAATTACGTCGGGCAGGTACTGTAGCAAACGCCGGCGCGCGTGTACTGTGCGCATCAAGTCCATTTTTGCCCCCCAGTACAGCCGCATTGCTTCCCGCTCGGCCATCAGCACTTCCTGCAGGCGTTCTAGTTGCCGCACCGTTTGGCGGTACTGCGAATAGTTATTGGTTTCGACGTAGAGCCGACGCAACAACTCCAAACTGCTGACTGCATGTTGGGTGAACTCACCATCCAATGCCAGCCGCAGAACTTTCCGCAGAATTTGGGCAATAATGGTTCGTTCGCTTTCCCACCACAGTACATGCGCCTGGTGCAACAGGTCAACGCATTGCTGCTCGTGCCGCAGAAACACGGGATGGCGCGGGTCGGAGTAGTCTAGAAAATACAGGTGGTTGAGCAACTTCTCTTGGAGTCGCTGCTTGATTTTCCGTACTGCCGCCTGGTTTTTAGCCGAGGCGCTGCCATAAAGAGTTTTTGCAACCTGCAAACTGGTTACATTGGCATCCGTTGCCAGCAAGTCGAGTAATTCTTCTTCTCGGTTGCGGCTGCCTTTCGCCCTTCCCACGCCCAATAGCGGCAACGTAGTCAACCGGCGCTTCGTCACAATTTTAGCTAGATTGTTCAGCTCGTGCATGGCTAATTCTGCATTATATGCGTGCTAGGGCATTTTTTTCTATTTCTCTCTTGCCAGCAAGAACGTCACAAAAACTCAACAACCTTCCTTTCTCCTGCAAATTGCTGCGCTCATCTTTGCTACGTGAATACATGGGTGGTAGGCAAGCATTTTGTCACATTCGCACACAAAATGAAAAGCTCAGCAATTTGAAAAATGTATTCCAAACGCCAAATTGCACTATTCTATAATTTAAGTTAAATAATTTTTTTTTATAGTGATAGTCACACAGCCTAGCTAACCTTCCTTTATTTCGGCATAAAAACGCAGGAAGTTTGTGTCAGTCAAACAGTTGACCCACCCACCTGTACTACTATGCTGGAGCTCCTTACCCTCGCCCTCCTACAGTTTCAAATCCTTGGCTTTTCCCCTGAAGCTGCTTCGTTGGACGCTTCTGTCCGGGTTGAGCAGACGTCGAGTGCCGATAGCGGCGGTACCGGCTGGGGTGACGGCACGACGTGTGAATCGGGCGGTACGGGCTGGGGCGACGGCACCACGGCCAACGACTCGGGCGGAACCGGCTGGGGCGACGGCACCAAGAACTAAGGCGCTTCTATCTTGGGGCAGGTTGGGTACCTTGCATGCCGCAACTTCTGCCGCCTTATGATTCGATTGCTCCTGCGTGGTGTTCTTGCACTACTCACGGTTGGACTTATAGCTTGTTCTTCGCCTGCCCCATTGCAGGATGCGCCGACTACCGTACGGGTCAGTTGGCCGCGGGACCCGGAGTCGCTCAACCCGGTTGTGCTGCCCAACGCTTTTGCGGTGCAAATCAACAATCTGCTCTACCAAAGTTTACTGGTAGTTGATGGCCCACGGAGGCGCTATGTCCCGTGGCTTGCTACCGCCCTGCCCGAAACCCGCCGGGCGGGCCCTATAACTTACCTGACGTATACTATCCGCCCTGAAGCTACCTGGGACAACGGCCAGCCGATAACGGGGCACGATGTGTTGTTTTCGTTACGTGTTCTGTTCTGCCCTGGCGTGCCCAACGAGCGAATCAGCAGCGGGCTATCCTTCGTCCGCAATCTGGAAATTGACCCAGCGGATGCCCGACGGTTCACCTTCGTATGCGCTGGCTTTGCTCCCGAGTACGGCATTACCAGCGGCGACTTCCCTATTCTACCGGAATACTTACTCGACCCGCAACACGCATTGCGGCCCGTACCGCTGGCGGAACTTACCGCCGACTCGTTGACTTCGGCCAGCAAGACCGCCTGCGCCGCGTTTGCTGCGCAATTCAACCTCGCGGAAAAGTGGCGCGACCCGCAGCAGGTTCGTGGCAGTGGCCCTTACGAATTGGTAAGCTGGCAGAGTGGTCAGCGGCTGGTGTTGCGGCGCAAAAGCAAGTGGTGGGCCGATAAGATGGCGGCTGCTTCGCCCATGCTCGCGGCCCGCCCCTCTCGCTTGGAGTTCCACATCATTCCCGATCCGACAACGGCCCTGCTTGCCTTGCGCCGCGGCGACGTTGATGTGTATCCGAACATGCCTGCAGCCGATTTTGAGCGGCTGCGCACGTCGTCGGACGCGGCGCGCTTTCATTTGTACACGCCTGCCTCCTACCGCATGGTGGCGCTGGAAATGAATACACGCCAGCCTATGTTGCGGGAATCGGCCACCCGGCAGGCGCTGTTGCACCTGCTCGATGTGCCGCAACTCATGCGCGCCACGCAATATGGCCTGGGGCAGCTCAGCGTAGGATTGGTCAGTCCGCGTGAGCGGTGGGCATACCACGACAGCTTGCCGTTGCGGAGCTACAATCCGCAGAAAGCAAAAGCCCTGTTGCGCGCTGCCGGCTGGCAATTTACAGGCACCCGCTGGCAACGCCACGCAAGTGCGCAAGGTTCTCAGCCGCTTGCTCTGCAACTGCATTACCGTGCTGGTGACCGAACTTTTGAAACGGCCGCGCTCCTATTCCAACAAGCAGCGAAGGAACTGAAAATCCCGGTGTCTCTTCGCCCCACCGAGGCGTCGCTGCTGTCGGAGGTGCGGCGCAACGGCCAGTACGATATGGTGTTTCGCTCGTTCTACGGCAACCCCTTCTCCTATGATTTGCGGCCGATTCTGCACACCGCCAGCATTGGGCTGACCGGGGGCAACACCTCAGGATTTGGTACGCCCAGCTCCGACCGCCTCCTCGAACAGCTAGCCGCGGCAGAAGACTCAACGCAAAAGAAACGTCTGCTGCATCGGCTGCAGCTCATGCTCTACGAGCAAGCACCGCTAGGTGTGCTATTCTACGAACCCAACCGGCTGGCAGTGGCTAGGCGGTTTGCTGACGTGCGCCCAGCGGGCCCCGAGCCCGGTTATAACCTGGCGTCGTTTGCCCTGAAGGCTTCGGCGAACTAAGGTGGCGGTGATGGGGCACGCGCTATGGCTTCGCCTGAGTCGGGCTCTGCTGGCGTTGTGGCTGGTCATATCCATCATCTTTCTATTGAGCCATAGCCTTCCTCGGGTAGCCTTACAGTCCGAAGACACCGGACTGAGGACCGGTTTTTTGCCCGAAAGAGCGGCGGCTGAATTGCGTTACCAACGACGCTTGGGGCTGGATCAGCCGGTTTTTTATTTCCGACTGGCACCCTGGCACTGGCATGGGACGACCAATCAGTACCACCGCTGGCTTACAGACCTGTTGCGAGGTGACTTGGGGGCTTCCTACCGCGACGGGCGCCCCAGCACGGCAGTGCTGCGCGAAACAGTAGGGGTAACCTTGCCCTTGGTGAGCCTGGCTTTTATCGGATGCACCTTCCTTTCCATAAACCTCGCATTGGCAATGGCCATGTGGCCCAGGGTACGGTCGGGTATGCTCGTGCTGTTGCACGGACTGGAGGCGTTGCCCTTGTTTGTGCTGGGTTTGCTGTTGCTGCTGCTGTTGGCCAACCCCGATGCGCTGGCGCTCTTCCCGGCCTACGGCTTAGGCTCGGCCGACCTTCAAGAACTTACGTGGCTGCAGCGTCTGCCTTATCTGGTACTTCCCGTCAGCAGTTTGGTACTGGTGAACCTGCCGGCGTTGGTATTGACATTAGATGCCGCGCTGCAACAAAGCCGCGTCCAACCTTACATGACTACAGCCCGGGCCAAAGGCGCTTCCATAGCTGGCGTGTGGATTCGTCATGCCCTTCCCAATGCCCTCCTGCCGTTTCTTACGCGCCTAACCGATTTACTACCGGCTTTGGTCGGTGGCGCGGTTGTAATAGAGGTGCTGTTTGCGCTGCCTGGGCTGGGGCGGCTGTTGCTTGCAGCCGGAGCTACACGAGACTATCCGGTATTGCTAGGCGGCGTATTGATGGCGGCAGTGGTTCGGCTGGTTTCGTGGCTGCTGGCCGACCTTCTTCAGGCAGTAGCTGACCCTCGCACCCGAACCAGCAAATGAGAGTATCCGGCAAGACAGGTTGGTTGCAGAATGCAGCGTACGCTTGGCTTATGGCCTTGCTCCTGCTGGCTTTTTTTGCGCCGTGCCTTCCGTTGCAGTGGGCATTTGGCAGGCTCGATGTACTGCGCATAGCAGCCCCTCCCTCCGCAATCCACTACCTGGGCACCGACCCATACGGCCGCGACGTGCTGGCCGATCTACTGCTTGGGGCCCGTACGCTGCTCGCTGTTGGATTACCTGCTGCGCTGCTCACGTCTCTCATCGGAATATTACTTGGAGCCAGCGCGGGCTTTTGGGGCAACCAACAGCTCCGCATACCTAGTGTTTACTTCGTAGGTGTACTTCCAGGCATTCTGGCCGTTTGCGTTTTTGGTGTTTCCTGGCCAGTTGTTCCGGCGGCGTTATTAGGCCTGATTGCGTCTTGGGCACTTCACTACTTCCGGTCAAGCCAATACAAGATTGTGTTTCCTGTCGACTCCATCGTTCTGGCAGCAATGCTGTGGCTTGGCGCAATTCCGCGGATAATACTGATCCTAGTCCTTTGTGCCGCCATAGACCTCACGCCCCCCGCACTGGTAGCCCTGCTTGCCCTGACCAGCTGGCCGGCGACAGCGCGGCTGGCCCGCGCAGAGGTGCAACGCCTGCGTATGTTGCCATTCATAGAAGCGGCAAAGGTCAGCGGGTTACCTCCTATCCGCATAGTATGGCATCACATCTTGCCCAATGCCTGGCCCGTATTGCGCGCTGCCATACCGCTCAACCTGAGTGCGTGCCTAACCTTCCAAACCACGCTAGCCTTCTTGGGACTTGGGCTGCCCGATGGTGCAACCGATTGGGGACGTATGTTGAGCCTTGCTAAGCTTGAGCCAACCGCTTGGTGGTTAATTGTATTCCCATGCGTGGCCCTGGCCACAACCTTTCTGGCCCTGCGTGTCGCCACACCTACCCATTCCCGCACTAGCGCTTAGGGTCGTAACCAACGCATTTCGTCACAAACTAGCCAAATATGTAGTCCAATTCCGCCGAGTGAAGTTATAGAGCAACCTAATATAGCCGCGTAGCATTTTATAGTATCAATTCCACCATCAATAATTATAGTCACGCTACTTGAGTATCCTTCCTTTATCCTGCATGCGAGGCGCCGTAATATTGTTTCTACAATGGCGCTGACAGTTACCGCTTCGGTGTTTAACCGCCTCCGCTTGTTGTACGGTAATGGAGTATGCTAGTGACTAATTAAGCGGGCAGGTGGGCAACTGAAAAAAGGTCCTGAACCGCTGTGAGTTTTTTGCAACTTAAAAGGTGTGGGAAAAACCGCTGGTTGTGCTAGCGGTTTTTCTGCGTTTAAGGCTTCTCTTACCACAAAAAAGCGCCGCTTCTGATCTAGAAGCGGCGCTTTTTACAGCAGTTGCATTAGCTGCTATACATCAAACGAAACCGTACTACCCGTTGGTACACTAGGCGTCGGATTGTTGTCCGTAGCTGGCTGGCCCGGCAGGTTCAGGTCGGGCAGGTCGTTGCTGAGGGGCGTACCGTTGGGGTGTTCCTGCTTTCGCTCACTTAGGGTTTCGCTGCGGTCGGTGCCGGCAGTGTGGGCCTGGTAAGTGGTTTGCGTATCGAAAGGGCGGCGGCCGACGAGGCGCTCCAAATCGTCTTGGAGAAGGATTTCCTTTTCCAGCAGTTCCTGCGCCACCACTTCCAGTTCACGGCTGCGCTCGGTGAGCAACTGCTTGGTACGGATGTAGGCGTTTTCGATGATGGTGCGCACCTCCTCGTCAATCATCTGGGCCGTGGCTTCGGAGTACGGCTTGGTGAAACCGTATTCGTTGTTTCCCTTGGAATCGTAGAACGAAATGTTGCCGAGCTTGACGTTCATGCCGTACATGGTCACGATGGAGTACGCCATCTTGGTGATGCGCTCCAAGTCAGACAAAGCACCGGTCGAAATCTTACCGAACACCAGTTCCTCAGCGGCGCGGCCACCCAGGGCCATGCACATTTCGTCGGTCAGTTGCTCAGTGTTGTAGAGAAACTGCTCTTTGGGCAGGTACTGCGCGTAGCCCAGAGCTGCTACGCCCCGGGGCACAATGCTCACTTTCACCAAGGGGTCGGCGTGCTCCAAGAACCAGCCCGCAATGGCGTGGCCGGCTTCGTGGTAGGCCACGATTTTCTTTTCCTCGGGGCTGATGATCTTGTTTTTCTTCTCCAAGCCGCCAATCACGCGGTCGACGGCGTCGGTGAAGTCCTGCATGGTCACCATCTTCTTGTCGCGGCGGGCGGCAATGAGAGCGGCTTCGTTGCAGACGTTAGCAATTTCGGCGCCGGCAAAACCGGGCGTCTGGGCGGCCAGCTTGCGCGCATCCACATCGGGACCCAGCGTGAGCGGCTTGAGGTGCACGTTGAAAATCTGCGTGCGGCCCACAATGTCGGGCTTGTCGATGCTAATCTGCCGGTCGAAGCGGCCGGGGCGCAGCAAAGCCGAGTCGAGGGTGTCGGGGCGGTTAGTAGCAGCCAGGATGATAACACCCGAGTCGGTACCGAAGCCGTCCATTTCCACCAACAGCGAGTTGAGCGTGTTTTCGCGTTCGTCGTTGCCGCCGGGCACGTTGCCGCGCGAGCGGCTCCGGCCAATGGCGTCGATTTCGTCGATGAAGATGATGCAGGGGGCCTTGGCTTTGGCTTGCTTAAACAAGTCGCGCACGCGGGCCGCTCCCACCCCCACAAACATTTCCACAAAGTCGGAGCCCGACAGCGAGAAGAAGGGCACATCGGCTTCGCCAGCTACAGCTTTGGCCAACAAGGTTTTACCCGTACCGGGAGGTCCTACCAGCAAGGCTCCTTTCGGAATCTTGCCGCCCAGGATGGTGAACTTCGAGGGGTTTTTGAGGAACTCCACGATTTCCTGCACCTCTTCCTTAGCTTCTTCGAGGCCGGCTACGTCTTTGAAGGTAATCTTCACTTTGTCGCCGCCCTCAAACAAGGCCGCGCGCGACTTGCCAATGCTGAAGATCTGACCGCCGGGCCCCGCTGCCCCGCTCATGCGGCGCATCAGGAACCAGAAGCCGACTAGCAGCAGCAGGAAGAAGCCCCAGCTAGCGAAGATGTCGGTTACACTCTGCCGCGTGTCCACGTCCAGCCCAATCTGCTGATCGGCGGGAATAGTTGCGCGCAGCTTGTCGTAGTCTTCCTTAAAGGACTTGCCGTCGATAACGCGGAAGGTGTACTGCGGGCTTTGCTGGTCGAAGGCCAACGGCCCGCGGCTGCGCAGCTCGCGCCGGTACTTTTCGTTTTGCAGCGCCTCCGGTTTGAGCGTCACGTCCACCGTCCGGTCGTTGACCAGGGTAATGGTGCGTACGTCGCCGGCCAGGAGCATCTGCTCGAAGCGCTGTTGGTTTATTGGAACGGCTGAACTGCTTTTGTTCAGGTAGAACAACCCGAACACCAGCACAGCCAGCCCGAGCAATACCCAAAGCTGCATGCCGGGGCGAGGCGCGCCGGGCGTGGGCAGCATGGGCTTTTTCTTTTTCGGAGAAGGGGTGTTATCTGGCATGTAAAAAGAAAGTCTTCAACGGAAGGAAAGACACTGGACTGAACAGGCCGCCGAAGCGGATTGTTCGGTCCTGGGGTACGCTGAGGCTAACGCACGGCTGGCCAAATTACCTTATCGGCCGACCGACGCGGGCCAAAAAGAAATGTGGGTACCCGTTACTTCACCGCCGTTTCCTCCTCGATGTAGGAGATTTCAGCGTCGCCCCAAAGCTCTTCGAGGGCGTAAAACTGGCGTCGGTCGCGCAGGAACACGTGCACCACCACATCTACGTAGTCGAGCAGTACCCACTCGCGGTTCAGGCGGCCTTCGCTTTGCCAGGGGTTCTGGCCGGTGGCTTTATCCACTTCTTCCTCCACCGAACGGGCAATGGCATCGAGCTGGGTATCGGACGAAGCCGAGCAGATAACGAAGTAATCGGCTACGGCATTTTTTAGGTTTTTAAGATTGAGCACCACAATGTCGACGGCCTTTTTTTCCTGCATGCCGCGCACTACGATGTCTGCCAAGTTGTCCGAATCCTGCCGAACCGGGGAAATTTTCATAAGAGAGAGTACGTTTGTCAACACAAAGTAGAAAAAATCGGGTGGAGCAAATCAGTCCCCAAACCCTTTTCACGGGCCAACAGCTGCTGTGGTTGCCGGAATGCGGCTCTACAAACACCGAGGCGCGCGAACTGATTGGCCAAAACCGCGCCACCGAAGGCTGCACCGTCATAACAGACCGTCAGACGGCCGGGCGCGGGCAGCGCGGCAACGGCTGGGAAGCAGCTCCCGGCGAAAACCTGACGCTGTCGGTGGTGTGGCGCCCCGCGTTTCTGACGGCCCCGACGCAGTTCCGGCTGAACCTCGCCGTCGCCCTGGCCGCCCACGATTGGGCCAGCAGCCTGCTTGGCCCCGACCCCGCTTTGCGCGTGAAATGGCCCAACGACCTGTTTTACCACGACCAAAAGCTGGGCGGCATACTGATTGAGAACACACTTGGCGGCGCACAAATTCACTGGAGCGTTGTCGGAATGGGGCTAAATGTTAACCAAACCCGGTTCGGCGTTGGCACGGCTACTTCCATAAGCCTGTTGACGGGTCGCTCGTATGCGCTGGCACCGCTGGCCACGCAGTTGCTGGAATGCCTGGAGCAGCGGTACCTGCAGCTACGGAACGGCCGCCACGATGCCTTGCACCGCGAATACCTAAGCAAGCTGTACCGTTTCGATGAATGGCACTACTACGAGGTAGAGGGGCAGCGCTCGGCCGGGCGCATCGTGGACGTGCGGGACACCGGGCACCTTGTGGTGGAAACGGCTACCGGTACCGAGCGCGCCTTCGGATTGCAGGAAATTCGGCACTTGTAAGGTGCTGGTTGGGTTCGTGTGTAGGTAGTAGGCAGAGCAGGCAACCCTTCGTGTGCGGTTTCCGAGTGGGAAGAAAACAGCCCAGCACTGCTTATGTCGCCGTAGTGTTAAACCACCGCCTGCTTATTTGCTCTAATCAGTGTTGCGAGGTCAAATTCAAGCAACCAAACCGCTTCCCTGAATTGGGCACGGTGCTTGCAATTTACGCACACGTAGGAGCGTCGGCCATGCGCCTTTTGCCTTCTCTCAACCGTTTACCCCACGCCGCGTTGCGGTGAATCCCCCAGCTTCTTATGAAAACTTTTACTCGTTTGGCTTTGGTACTGACGCTGCTTTGCGTACAGGCGTCGGCTTTTGCGGCTACTTGGACAGTTACCGTCAGAGACAACGACTATAGCCCCCAATTCCTCAACATTCAGCCTGGCGACGTTGTGCGCTGGCAATGGGCGTCGGGGGTTCACCCCACCATGTCGGACAGCAGCCCGGCCGCTTGGTCGACGTTTACGCCAAGTGCTTCCACTACCCGTTCCATAACGTTCAATACGCTGGGTAGCTTCCCCTACCATTGCACGGCACACGGGGCGCCCGGCGCGGGCATGTACGGTGAAATCACGGTTTCGCCGGTGCCTACCCCTACCCTGAACCTACGCAACGCCACTGCTTCGCTGGATGTATATCCCAGCCCTGCCCGCGGTGGCCAAGTAACCGTGGCGATGGGTGACGCTAAGGCCAACGGCATATATCAGTTGCGCGTGTCCAACATCATCGGCAGCGAGGTACGCAGCATATCGTTGCGCCCTGAACTGGTTGCCAAGGGTCAGCCCGTGGACTTGTCGGGCTTGCCAGCAGGCATTTACTTCTGCAACCTGTTGGTGAACGACAAAGCAATAGCCACCAAGCGAATTACCATCCAAGACTAAACGGCCCTTGCTTCCCTGCCGTACCATACTGGTCTGTACCGAGCAGCCGCCCCACGGGGCGGCTGCTTTTTTATGTTTCCCGCTCGGCCAGTTGGGCCTGGCTGGTCACGTGCTGGATTTATGCCTACTTTTGACCTCTCTGAAAATGCCTCTATGCAGCGATACCATCGTCTGAATAACCTGATCGGCTGGCTTGTTTTTGCCATGGCCACCGTCACGTACTTGCTCACGCTTGAGCCTACGGCCTCCTTCTGGGACTGCGGCGAATTCATCGCCTGTTCCTACAAACTGCTGGTACCGCACCCGCCCGGGGCGCCCACTTTCTTGCTGCTGGGCCGCATCTTCTCGCTATTCGCTACCGACCCAACCAAAGTTGCGGTGCTCGTGAACACGCTCTCGGCCTTGAGCAGCTCGTTCACGGTGCTGTTCCTGTTCTGGACGATTACCATCCTGGCCAAGAAGCTGGTGCTGGGTCGGCCGGGCATGCACGACGACCGGGGCCTGGAGCCGACCCCGCCCCAGACGCTGCTCATCCTGGGCAGCGGGGTGGTGGGCGCCTTGGCGCTGGCGTTTTCGGACTCGTTCTGGTTCAACGCTGTTGAGGCGGAGGTCTACGCCCTGTCGAGCTTGTGCACGGCCGTGGTGGTGTGGCTCATGCTCAAGTGGGAAAACCGCGCCCACGAAGCCGATGCCGACAAGTGGCTCATCCTCATTGCCTACGTCATGGGCCTGAGCATTGGTGTGCACTTGCTCAACCTGCTCGCCATTCCGGCCCTGGGCCTCATCTACTATTTCCGCCGCACCGACAAAGCTACTTGGACTGGCGCGGTCATCACGCTGGTGGTATGCAGCATCATCGTCGGGCTGATTCTAGTGGGCATCATTCCGGGCTTGCCCTCATTGGCCGGCTCGTTTGAGGTCTTCTTCGTCAACTCGGTAGGGTTGCCGTTCAACTGGGGTTTGATTCTGTTCCTGGTGTTGTTCTTTGGGTTGGTGGTGTTCGGGTTCCGTTACTCCATTCGCTCAAACAATCGCGTATTGAACACGGCGCTGCTCAGCTTTGTGTTCATTCTGATTGGCTACTCCTCGTACCTGATCATTCCGATTCGCTCCAGTTTCCACCCCACCATCAACGAGAACGACCCCGAGGATGTCCTCTCGTTTGTGAGCTACCTGAAGCGCGAGCAGTACGGCGACCGGCCCCTGCTCTACGGCCCGCAGTTCAATGCCCAGCCCATCGACCAGAAAGAGGGTGCTCCGCGCTACGCGCGTCAGGGCAACAAGTACGTGGTGGTTGAGCACAAGCTCGAAACTATTTACAACGACGAGGACAAGATGCTCTTGCCGCGTTTGTACAGCAACGACCCCAACCACATTCAGCAGTACAAGAAGTGGGTGGATATTCAGGAAGGCACGCGCCCGACGATGGGCCAGAACCTTTCCTTCCTGTTCCGCTACCAGATGGGCCACATGTACTGGCGTTACTTCCTCTGGAACTTCGTGGGCCGCGAGTCGGATGTGCAGCAGGCCGGGGTGCTGTGGCCGACGGGAGCTGGCAAGAACGGCCTGCCCGAACGCATTGCCGACAGCGCCGCCCGCAATAACTTCTTCGCCATTCCGCTGATTTTTGGCCTACTGGGTCTGTTCTTCCACATCCGCCGCGACGGCCGCAACGCCCTCATCGTGGGCCTGCTGTTTTTGTTCACGGGTCTGGCCATCGTCATCTACCTCAACCAGCCGCCCATCGAGCCCCGCGAGCGGGACTACACTTTTGCCGGCGCTACCTACGCCTTCGCCATCTGGATTGGCCTGGGTGTGCTCGGGCTGGCCGATTTGCTGCGCCCGGTACTGAAAGCTGACGGCTTGCGTGGTGGTCTGGCCGTGGCACTCGGCCTGCTTGCTCCGGCCCTCATGGCGCAGCAGGGCTGGGACGACCACGACCGTTCCGACCGTTACAATTCGGTGGATTCGGCCAAGAACCTGCTGAACTCGCTGGCACCAAATGCCATTCTGTTTACCAACGGCGACAACGACACCTTCCCGCTCTGGTACGCCCAGGAAGTGGAAGGCGTGCGCCCCGATGTGCGCGTGGCCGTGCTCAGTTACCTGAATACCGACTGGTACATCGACCAGATGAAGCGGGACAGTTACCTGTCGCAGCCGCTGCCCATTGGGATGGAGAAGAAGGACTACGTGCAGGGCACCAACGACTACCTGCCCTTCGTGGAGAATCCCTCGGTGGCCGAAGTAAACCTGCGGGAGTTCATGCAGCTGATTCGGCAGAACAGCCCGCTGCTGCAGGTGCAAACCCAGAGCGGCCACTCGCTGCTGTCGTTCCCGACGCGCAAATTCTACCTGCCCATCGACACGGTGGCGGTGCAGAAGCTGAACATCATCCCGAAAGACCGCCGCGGCCAACTCGTGGCGCGCATGGACTGGGACATGGGCCGCGGTGCCATCGAGAAGAAGAACCTGGTGATTCTGGACATGCTGGCTACTAACAACTGGCAGCGCCCTATTTACTTCTCCTCGACGGTGAACACGCAGGATTTCATGAACCTGCAGCCTTACTTCCAGCTCGAAGGCCTGGCCTACCGCATTTTGCCGGCCCGCGACCCGAACTACCAGCCGCAGGGCGGCGACGAAGGCTACGTGGCCAAGGACTTGATGTATGACAACCTCATGCACAAGTTTGCCTACCGCAACCTCGACCGCGCCGACATCTTCTACGACGAAAACCAGCTGCGCTTCCCGGCCAACTACCGCGACAAATTTGCCCGCTTGGCCCAGACCTACGCCGACGCCGGCGACCTGCAGCGCACCAAGGAAATCGTGGATTACTGCCTCAAGGTGATGCCCGACAAGGCTATTCCGTACGATTACTATACTCCGCAACTGGTGGAGCCGCTCGTGAAAGTGGGCGAAAAGCAGCAGGCCGACAACATCATGGACACCATGACCAACCGCGCCCAGCAGGCGCTGGCCTACTACAGCACCAGCCCCACCAGCGGCCTCTTCGACCTCGAAGTGCAGTTGCAGTTGCTCACGTTGCAGAGCGTGTACCGCGCCGCCGAAAAAACCGGCGACCGGGCCCGGGCTACGAAAGCCCTGCAGCTGCTGCAGCAATATTATCCGCAGTAACGGGAATAAAGCCACTCATTCGAAACGCCGCTCGGCTCTGCCGCAGCGGCGTTTCTTTTGCTTCCCGTGGCACCCCAGCCACCTGGCCCTAGCGTTGCTCGTGTTCAGCTTCTCGCCGAGCCATTGCCTTGTGCTGTGGTTTGAGGCGTATCCTTTTCCCGTCCCTTATACCCCGCCGATTCTGCCAACTTCACGTTATTAGTGTTTATGCGGTGTCTGGGTTTACTTCTGAGGTTGCTGGTGGGGTTGGTAGCAGCCAGTCCCTGCATGGCGCAACGTCTGCCTTCCCCCGCCCGCTTCGACTTCACGGGCCTGTACAACCCCGCGCGCCGGGCCCAGGTCGACGTGCGCCGCGAAGCCGACAGCCTACGCCTGTATGTGCGCTTCCCCGATGCCAGCGTGCTGCGCCCGGGTCAACCATTGCGCCTGGTGGGCTGGAGCAACTACAACGCCCGCTCGCCGTTGTGGCAAACCACTGTTCCACTCGGCTCGCGTACGTTACGGCGCGAAGGCACAGCAGCCTGGGTGGAATGCCGCGTACTGGCCGCGGCACTCGACGGCGTGCAGGTGCTGGTCGCCTGGCCCGCTGCCTACCTGCCCGATGACCCCGCCGTAGCTGCCTGGTTGGAGCTAACGCCCGACATGCGGAGCCGCTCCTACATCCTGGTCGATTCGGTGGGACAGCCGTTGCTGCGCCGCTATGTGCGCGTGGGCGAACCGTTCGGCGTGGATTGCTACGGCCCCGAGCAGCCGTTGACCGTGCGCCGCTACACGGCCACGTTTGCTCCTGCGCTTCCACCCTATTCCAAGCCTGCAGCAGCGGCCAAACCTCGCTCTTTACGCGCCGAAGCCGAGCAGGAAGTGCGGGCGGGCCAGCGGATGCGTTTACCGGAGCCCGGCCTTTACACCATTCAGCCGGCCAATGCCGGAGCGCCCGTTGGAGTGCTGGCGCCCAACGGTGCATTTCCTGACTTAACCATTGCTACCGAGCTAGTGGCGCCGTTGCGCTACCTCACCACCAGCGAAGAACGCACGCGCCTGGAGCAGTCAAACACACCCAAACGGGAGGTCGATGCGTTCTGGCTGCGGGCGGCCAACAACCGCCAAGGCCCCGCCCGGCAACTACTGCAGCAGTTCTACAGCCGCGTAGAAGAAGCCAACCAACTCTTCACCGCCCACAAGCCCGGCTGGATGACCGACCGCGGCCTGCTCTACATTGTGCTGGGCCCGCCCAACCGGGTGCAACGCAGCCCCGCCGAAGAGCGGTGGCAGTATCCTAACGCCGGCTACGGCACGGCCACGTACGTGTTCCGTGCCAAACCGAGTACCTTTGCCCCCGATTACTATGAACTGGTGCGCCGCCCCGAGTACGAACTGCTCTGGTATGCCGCCGTGGAACAATGGAGAACAGGTCTGAACGCCCCCAGGGCGGAGGCCGGCCGCTGAACGAGCGCCGCCCCGCCTTCAAAAAAACCTACGCCCCGCGCCCCGCCGCCGACCGCAGCATCGAAATGATTTTCGGTCTGCGCCCGATTCTGGAGGCCTTGCACGCTGGCCGCACGCTGGAGAAAATCTTCCTGCTGAAAGGCACGAAGAACAGCCTCGTGAGCGAAATCAACGAGTTGGCCCGCGCCGTCGATACGCCCATCTCGCTGGTGCCGGCCGAAAAGCTCGACAACCTCACCCGCAAAAACCACCAGGGTGCGGTGGCCTTCCTCTCTCCCATCGACTACGCGCCGCTCGACTCGCTGCTGGCCGGGTTGTTTGAGCAGGGCAAGAACCCGCTCATCCTCGTGCTCGACCGCATCACCGACGTGCGCAACTTCGGCGCCATTGCCCGCTCGGCCGAGTGCCTCGGCGTCGATGCCATTGTGGTGCCCGCTCGCGGCGCCGCCCAGCTAAACGGCGACGCGCTGAAAACCTCAGCCGGCGCCCTCACCCGCGTGCCCGTGTGCCGCGAGCCGAACCTACACACCACCCTACGCCGCCTCCACGACTCGGGCCTGCAGATTGTAGCCTGCACTGAAAAGGGTGACGGCAGCCTCGAAAGCACCGATATGGACATGACCGGCCCGCTGGTGGTGGTGATGGGCAGCGAAGAGGACGGAATTACGCCCGACCTCCTGACCTTGGCCGACGCCAAGCTGCGCATTCCGATGATCGGGCAGATTGGCTCCTTGAACGTGTCGGTAGCCAGCGGCATTCTGCTCTACGAAGTGCTGCGCCAGCGCTTGGCTGCGCCACAGTAGCTGAGGACAGCAGCGCAGGAACTGTCATCCTGAGCAACGCGAAGGACCTTCTCCCGCCAGAACGAGACGTTGTTACGTGCAGCGTTCTGGCGGGAGAAGGTCCTTCGCGTTGCTCAGGATGACAGAGGCTTTTTAATTGTAGCCCGCGCCTTTCTTCGACTTTACGTCGGCCACGAAATCCTTCACGCGCTGCTCCTCGGTGCGTTTGCAGATGAGCAACACGTTGTCGTACTCGGCCACGATGTAGCCTTCCAGGCCTTGCACCACCACGAGGCGCTCGGAAGGCGTTTTGATGACGCACTCCTTGGTGTCGTACAGGATAGCGTCGCCGTCGACTACGTTGCCGTCGGCGTCGTGGTGGCCCATGCGGTGGAGCGAGTCCCAGGTGCCTAGGTCGCTCCAGCCGAAGTCGGCGGGCAGCACGTACACGTTGTCGGCCTTTTCCATCACACCGTAGTCGATGCTGATGTTGCGGCAGCGGGAGTACGCCTCGTTGATGAACTCCTCTTCCTGCGCCGTGCCCAATTGCGGCAGCCCGTCGTCGAACACCTCGGCAATGTCGGACAGGTACTGGTGAAAAGCCTGCACTATGACATCGGCGCGCCATACAAACAAGCCAGAGTTCCACAGAAAGTCGCCGCTGTCGACGAACATCTGGGCCAACTCCAAATTAGGCTTCTCGGTGAAGGTTTTCACCTTCCGCAGGTTGGTGTCGCCCAGCTTCTGCTCATCCATGTATTGGATGTAGCCGTAGCCGGTATCGGGGCGCGAAGGCTGAATACCGAGCGTGATGAGCACGTTGTTCTGTTGCGCGGCTCCCACGGCTTGGCGAATCACGTCCTGAAACACGTCCTCCTTCAACACGGCGTGGTCGGCCGGCGTGACGATGATGGTGGCGTTCGGGTCGCGCTGGGCAATGCGGTAGCTGGCGTAGGCAATGCACGGGGCCGTGTTGCGGCCGATGGGCTCCCCCAGAATCTGGTCGGGCTGCAGCTCGGGCAGGTGCTTTTGCACTAGCTCGGTGTAGTCGCGGTTGGTCACCACAAACACGTTTTCGGGCGGGCAAATGCCGGCGAAACGGTCTACGGTGAGGCGCAGCATGGATTTGCCAACGCCCAGCACGTCGTGAAACTGCTTGGGGTTGTTGGTACGGCTGAACGGCCAGAAACGGCTGCCAATGCCGCCAGCCATTACCACGAGGTATGTGTTCTGAGTCATTTAATGCAAAAGAAGTGTGTTTCTCAAGGGCCATATCGGCACCCTCGGCTACACCAGCAGGGAGTACAAAAGTAGCAATTCGGCTACACCAGCCCTTCGCGCAGCAGATCGTGGAGGTGAATAAAGCCCAGGAAGCGGCCGGCTTCGGTTACCACCAATTGGGTGATGTTGCGCTCCTGCATGCGGGCCAAGGCTTCCACGGCAAATTCCTCGACGTCGATGGTCACTGGGCCGGGCGTCATGATGTCTTGGGCGCGCACCTGTGCCAGCCGCTCGGGAGCAAAATTGGAAAGCATCCGCCGCAGGTCGCCGTCGGTTACGATGCCCTGCAGCTGGCCGGCGCCGTCGAGCACGGCGGTGGCTCCGAGGCGCTTGCCCGAAATTTCGAGGATGACTTCGGCAAGGCGGGCGTCGAGCGGCACCCGGGGCGTTTGGTTCTGGCGGCTCAGGTCGCCCACTTTCAGGTAGAGTTTCTTGCCGAGGGTGCCGCCGGGGTGCAGGTGTGCAAAATCCTGCGAGCTGAACCCGCGTGACTCTAGCAGCGCCACGGCCAGCGCGTCGCCCAGGGCCAGGGCGGCAGTAGTGCTGGTGGTGGGAGCCAGGTTGTGCGGGCAGGCCTCTCGCTCCACGGGGGTGTGCAGCACAAAATCCGACTGGAGGGCGAGGTACGAGTCGCGGTTGGCCACCAGCGCGGCCATGGGCACTCGCAACCGCTTGAGCAGCGGCACCAGCACCTTTATTTCGGGCGTGTCGCCCGACTTGCTGATGCAGATAATAAAATCCTGGGGCTGAATCATGCCCAGGTCGCCGTGAATGGCGTCGGCGGCGTGCATAAACAGGGCTGGCGTGCCGGTAGAGTTGAGCGTGGCCACCATTTTGCCCGCAATGTGGGCGCTCTTGCCAATGCCGGTGACAACCACGCGGCCGTGCAGTCCCAAAATGGTACGCACGCAATCTTGGAAATCTCCGGTTTGCCCAATAGCTTCGGCTACGCCCCGAATGGCTTCTGCTTCTTGCAAAAGCACTTTTTTTCCGATGGAAGTAATGTCAGTCTGGGCTTTCAATCTAACTTTGTTTAGATTGAGCAGTAAACCTCTTTCCTAGTTTCCGCCCGGTTTGCACCCTTTGCTCAAGAGGAAGAAAGATGTCAGAAGTAGCCAACACAGCAGAGCCGATTGCCAAAAAGAAGGCCGCCAAGCCCGTTGGGGCCGATTTGAAGGCCAAGTTAAAGGAAGTTTTTGGCTACGGTCAGTTCCGCGGCACGCAGGAGGCCATCATCCAGAACGTTATCGACGGCCATAACACGTTTGTGATTATGCCGACGGGCGCGGGTAAGTCGCTGTGCTACCAGTTGCCAGCCCTTGTGCTGCCGGGCACGGCCATCGTCATTTCGCCGCTCATTGCGCTGATGAAAAATCAGGTCGACCAGCTCAACGCCTTTGGGGTAAATGCCCAGGTGATGAACTCGACGCTGACCAAGACCGAGGCCAACCGGGTGAAGAAGGACGTCATCAACGGCGACGTGAAGCTGCTGTACGTGGCGCCGGAGAGCCTGACGAAGGAGGAAACGCTTGATTTTCTGCAGAAGGCCACCATTTCGTTTGTGGCTATTGACGAGGCGCACTGCATTTCGGAGTGGGGCCACGATTTCCGGCCCGAGTACCGGCGCATCCGCGGCATCATCGACAGCCTGGGCATGGGCGTGCCCATTATTGCCCTCACGGCCACGGCCACGCCCAAGGTGCAGCTCGACATCCAGAAAAACCTGCAGATGGACGACGCCTCGGTGTTCAAGACGTCGTTTAACCGCACCAACCTCTACTACGAGGTGCGGCCCAAGCACCAGACCAAAAAGCAGCTGATTCAGTACGTGAAGCAGCGCAAGGGCCAGGCCGGCATTGTATACTGCCTGAGCCGCAAGAAGGTGGAGGAAATTGCCGAGCTGCTGAAGGTCAACGACGTGCGGGCCCTGCCCTACCACGCCGGCCTCGACCCGCAGACGCGCATGCACAACCAGGATGCGTTCCTGAACGAGGAAGCCGACGTGATTGTGGCCACCATTGCCTTCGGCATGGGCATCGACAAGCCCGACGTGCGTTTCGTGATTCACTACGATACGCCGAAGTCCATTGAGGGCTACTACCAGGAAACCGGCCGCGGCGGACGCGACGGACTCGACGGCGACTGTCTGATGTTCTACAGCTACGACGACATCGTGAAGCTGGAGAAGTTCAACAAGGACAAGCCGGTGACGGAGCGCGACAACTCCAAGCTGCTGCTGCAGGAAATGGCCAACTACGCCGACTCGGCCGTGTGCCGCCGCAAGCAGCTGCTGCACTACTTCGGCGAGGTGTACGAGAAGGATTGCGGCTTCTGCGACAACTGCAAGCACCCGCGCGAGAAGTTCGAGGCCAAGGAGTTTGTGAAGCTGGCCCTGCAGTCCGTGCAGCAAACCGAGCAGCGCTTCGGCATCGACCACCTGACGAGCGTGCTCACGGGCCTCACCAGCCCGCACATCGAAAGCTACGGCCACGATCAGCTGCCGGTGTACGGCGCGGGCAAAGAGCACGACGTGGCGTTCTGGCACTCGGTTATCCGCCAGTGCATGCTCAACGGCTTCCTGGGCAAGGACATCGAGAATTTCGGTGTTATCAAGCTCTGCGACAAAGGCGAGGAATTCCTGGCCGCGCCCTTCAGCCTGAAGTTTGCCAAAGACCACGACTTCGAGAAGGAAGTGCAGCAGGAAGAGCGGAAGGAGGAAGTGCAGCAATCGGCGGGGCACGACGCGGCCTTGTTCGATATGCTGAAGGCCCTGCGCAAGAAGCTGGCCCAGCAGAAAAACCTGCCGCCCTACGTGCTTTTTCAGGACCCGAGCCTGAAGGAAATGGCCACCACCTTCCCCACCAAAATGGACGACCTGGCGCACGTGTCGGGCGTGGGGCAGGGCAAGGCGCAGAAGTTTGGCGCGCCGTTTCTGGAGCTGATCAAGAAGTACGTAGCCGACAACGACATCGAAACCGCCGCCGACGTGGTGGTGAAATCGGCCGTCAACAAGTCGAAAATCAAGATTTACATCATCCAGCAGATCGACAAAAAGATGGACCTGGAGGAAATTGCGTCCTCCAAAGGCATCGACATGCGCGAGCTGATGGAGGAAATCGAGCACATCTGCTACGCCGGCACCAAGCTCAATCTGGATTACTACATCGACTCGGTGCTCGACCAGGACCGGCAGGAGGAAATCTACGACTACTTTATGCAGGCCGCTTCCGACAACATTGCCGTGGCCTTGGAAGAGCTGGGCACCGACGACTACACCGAAGAGGACCTGCGGTTGATGCGTATCAAGTTCCTGAGTGAAGTGGCCAACTAACGCTGGCACCGCCTTCACGCGAAAAACGCCCACGGCCTCGGCTGCGGGCGTTTTTGTTTGTGCCAATGCAGCGGTTGACCCCTAGCTCCGTCTCTCGGTTTCGGCTATCTTGGTCGCACACTTCCTTTTCCCTTTCCCTGCACCAATGACTTACTCCTACACCAAACTGCCTGCCCGCGTGGGGCTGGCCTTGCTGCTCACCCTGGGCGGCGTATCAGCGGCCACGGCCGGCGACGGTCCGACGCCCAAACCGGCTACGTCGGTGCTGATGCCGTCCTTCAACAAGACGGTTGATTTCAAGAAAACCACCAAGGCCGATATCAAGAAAACCACTGACGTGGCCGTGCTGGAAGCCAAAGCATCGTTGGCAGGCATTTACCTGGTGCCCGACAACAAGCGCACGTTTGCCAACACCATGCTGGCCCTCGACAACCTTTCGGCCCGGATTGGGCAGGCGGGCGGCACCATCAACATTCTTTCCAATGCCAGCCCCGATTCGGCCATCCGCAACCAGGCCCAGCGCAGCATTGCCGAGCTGAGCAAGTTTGGCAACGAAATGGAGCTGGACGAGAAGCTTTACAAGGCCGTGAAGGCCTACTCGCAAACCGCCGAAGCCAAAGCCCTGACCGGCGCGCGCAAGAAGTTTCTGACCGAAACCATTGAGGATTTTGAGCGCAGCGGCTTTGCCCTGAGCCCCGAAAAGCGCCAGGAACTAGGCAAAATCAACGACCGGATTTCGGAGTTGAGCCTAGCCTTCGGCAACAACATTGCGGCCTACAAGGACTTTTTGCTGGTGAGCGAGGCCGACATGAAAGGCCTGCCCGAAGACTACAAGAAGGCCCGCCCCAAGGAGGGCGACAAGTACAAGATTGGCCTCGACGGCCCGTCGTACAGCACGTTCATGAAGTACGCGGCTTCGGATGAGGCCCGCAAGCAGCTGTTTGTGAAGTACAACAACCGCGCGGCCGACAAAAACCTCGACGTGCTGAAGCAGCTGCTGGTGGAGCGCCAGAAGAAAGCCAAGCTGCTGGGTTACCCCAGCTACGCGGCCTACCAGATCAGCAGCCGCATGGCCAAAACCCCGCAAACGGTGTGGGACTTCGAAAGCAAGCTGGTGGAGCGCGTGAAGCAGAAAACCGCGCAAGACGTGGCCGAACTGCTGGAAGTGAAGCGCACGGCCTCGGGCGACCCGAAAGCCAGCACGCTCAGCCCCTGGGAAGTGAGCTACTACAACGAGCTGCTGATGAAAAACAAATACCAGCTCGACGCCGAGAAAACCAAGGAGTATTTCGCACTGAACAACGTGATGGACGGTCTGTTCCAGACCACGCAGCACCTGTTTGGGCTGAAATTCAACGAGGTGAAAGACGCTTCGACCTGGCACCCCGACGCCCGCCTGTTTGAGGTGCAGCGCGACGGAAAGCTCATCGGCCGCTTCTACCTCGACCTGCACCCGCGCGACAACAAGTACACCCACGCCGCTTGCTTTGGCATTGTGCCCGGCAAAGCCACGCCGCAGGGCTACCAGATTCCGACGGCCGCGCTGCTGTGCAACTTCAACGCGCCCACGGCCGACAAGCCGGCGCTGATGTCGCACGGTCAGGTGGTGACGTTCTTCCACGAGTTCGGCCACGTGATGCACAACTTGTTGACGACGGCCGAGCTGTCGTCGCAGTCGGGCACCAGCGTGAAGCGCGACTTTGTGGAGGCACCTTCCCAGATTCTGGAAAACTGGGCCTGGAACTACGACGCCCTGAAAGGCTTCGCCAAGCACTACAAAACCGGTGAGGTGCTGCCCAAGTCGCTCTACGACAAGATGTGGGCGGCCCGCAACGTGGGCTCGGGCATAGCCGCTTCGGCCCAGATTTTCTACGGCACGCTGGACATGACGCTGCACGACAAGTTTGACCCGAACGGCACCGAAACCACCACCGACGTGCTCAAGAAGGTGCAGAACCAGATCATGCCCTACCCCTACCTGGCTGGGACCAACATGCAGGCTGCTTTCGGGCACCTCACGGGCTACGGCGCGGGCTACTACGGCTACATGTGGTCGAAAGTGTACGCCGAAGACATGTTCTCGGTATTCGAGAAAAACGGCGTGATGGACCAGAAAACCGGCCTGCGCTACCGCGACATTGTGCTGGCGCAGGGCGGCACGAAGGAAGAGCTGGATTTGGTGAAAGAATTCCTCGGCCGCGAGCCGAACCAGGAAGCTTTCTTCAAGTCATTGGGCTTGTAGGCTGATTCCTTAGACTGCGGCTTGCCCGCTTTGCAGCTGCCCAATACCTTGGCGCCTCGCTCCGCAGCATTGCGGGCGAGGCGCCATTTTTTATTTCAGGTCATGCGCGAAATCGTCCTCTACATCGCCGCCTCGCTCGACGGCTACATTGCCGACGAAGCCGGTAGCGTAGCGTTTCTGAAACCGTTCGAAGAATCGGGTGAGGACTACGGCTACCACGAATTTCTCGGCAGCCTGCAGGCCGTGGTCATGGGTTCCCGCACCTACGAGCAGCTGCTGGGGTTCGGCATTCCGTGGCCCTACGCTGGCTTCGATACTTACGTGTGCACCCAGCGGAATTTGCCCACCCATGCCGACCCGCGCATCCGGCTCTTGAACCGGCCGGTAACGGAGCTGGTAGCCGAACTGCCCGCAGGCCGCACCTGGCTGGTAGGCGGCGGGCAGCTCATCGACTCGTTCAACGCCGCCGGGCTTATCGACCGGCTGATGCTGGCCGTGATACCCGTTGTTCTGGGCCGCGGCGTCAAGCTGCTGACCCAGCCGCCGCCGCAAAAATTAGCGCTAAAAAATTTTCAAAAATATTCCGACGGCGTGGTGATGCTCGACTATCAACTGCTGGGTTAGTCGCCGCTAAATGCAAGCAAAAAGGCCCGCAGCAGACGCCGCGGGCCTTTTCAGCACGAAAAACTTACTATTACTAGCAGTATTCGGCAAAGGCGCCTTGAAGGTTGTCCACAATGCGCATCAAGTCGTTGCCTTCGATGTGGTAGCGCTCAATCATGTGCACCAGTTCGCCGTCTTTGAAGAGGGCAATGCTGGGCGAACTGGGCGGGTACGGCAGCAGATGCTCGCGCACTTTGGCCACGGCTTCGGTTTCCATGCCGGCAAACACGGTCACGAGTTTCGCCGGCTTTTTGTCGGAGCTCGACAAAGCCATTTTCAGGGCCGGGCGGGCCTTGGCGGCGGCGCAGCCGCACACCGAGTTGACGGCCACCAGCACGGTGCCCTGGGCGGGAATGAGGGCGGCGTCCACTTCTTCGGGCGACATCAGCTGCTCGAAGCCGGCGTCGGTGAGGTCTTGGCGGATGGGGGCCACCATGTATTCGGGGTACATTGCCATGGGAATAAACTGGCTGAGGGTACGGAAAGAAAAGTCGCGGACACGAAGGCCGCGGCGGGTGCAAAATTACGCAAACTCCGACACGGCGCGGTGTATAACCACCGAAGCCAGCTAAATGGTTTGCTGATGGCGACAGATTGAGTGGTGGCAATGCAGGTGACTCGCCTGCCGGGCCTGCGGAGAAAGGGATTGTGAGAAAAATAGCAACTCAAACTCGCGGCCCGGCCGGACACCTGTCGGTGCAGGAGCTGAACTGGAAGCCGCGACCAGAGTTGACTTGACAAGCTAAGTTTGAGCAACGGCTGGCTTCTGCGGAAAAATCCAATATATTTCGACAAGGAAACGTCCACACCCTGGACCAATTACCAGCATGATGCAGAAATTACTTTTCACCATTTGCCTATCGACAGCGGGTTTTGCGGCCCAGGCACAGGTAGATACTGTACGGGCCACCACGTTGCCACCGGCGCAGGTAGCTGAGAAATATTACAATAGCGGCGTGGCGAAGTTCAACCAGAAAAGCTACCAGGCGGCCTTGCAAGACTTCGACCAAGCCATTAAGACCAAGGCCGACTTTGGCAAAGCCTACTACAACCGCGCTGCCACCCGCTACGAGCTGAAGCAGTACGGCCCGGCTGTGCAGGACTATAACCAAGCCATTCAGTTGGAACCCACCAGCTTCACGGCGTGGTATGGCCGTGCCCAAGCCAAGCAGGCGTTGGGCGAAAACGACGGTGCAGAGCAGGACTACGGCAAAACCGCCGAGCTGAAACCCGATTACGCCCCGGCGTGGTACTACCGCGGCGACCTACGCTTCGAAAAAGGCGACTACCAGGCGGCGCTGGCTGATTTCACCGCCGCCATCAAAGCCGACCCCAAGTACGCCTACGCCTATCACGACCGGGGCAGTGCCCAGCGCCAGCTCGGCAACTACGCCGCCGCCGTGCAGGATTATTCCGAAGCCCTGCGCCTGCAGCCCGAACTGGAAGTAGCCCTGCTGAACCGCGCTGCCGCCAAGCGCCGCCAGAACGACGCCAAAGGCGCGTTGGCCGACTACAACGCCTACCTCGGCCACCACACCGACAACCCCGTGGCCTACCTCGGCCGCGGTCAGGCTCGTTTTGAGGCCGGCGACTACAAAGCGGCGGCGGATGATTTCAGCAAGGCGCTGGAGCTGAAACCCGGCTACGCGCTGGCCCTGAACAACCGCGCTGCCGCCAAGCTCAAGCTGGAAGATTTCAAGGGTGCCGAGGCCGATGCCACGGCCGCTATTCAGCAAAACGCGCAGTACGCCGAGGCCTACCTAAACCGCGGGCACATCCGCGAAATGCTGCGCAATCCCGCCGGCGCCTGCGCCGACTGGCGCAAGGCCGCCGACCTGGGTATAGAAGCAGGCAAGAGCTACGCTGCCGCTTCGGGCTGTGAATAAGATGGGCCCTTTGATGCTTGCGACGATGATTTCAGTACCTACGCCCGCCTTTCGCGCTGTGAAGATTACGACCTCCAAGTGGCCCCGCAGCTTGGGCGCCTTCCTGGCCGCACTGCTGCTGGCCTACTCGGCTTCGGCCCAAAACCAGAACATCGAATTCACCAAAGACCAGTTCAACGGCGACAAGGAAGGGCTGAAAACCGCGCTCAAGGAAATCAAGCTGGGCAACGAGTGGTACGACACCGACCCGCCCCGCTACGAGCAGGCGCTGCCGCACTACCTGGCCGCGCAGCAGTTCAACCCCAACAACGCCCTGCTCAACTTCCGCATTGGGGCCTGCTACCTGGGCTCGGGTGGCCTTAAAGCCAAGTCGCTGCCCTACCTGCAGAAAGCGCAGCAGCTCAACCCCCAAGTGGATGAGCGCCTGCACTACCTGCTGGGCCGGGCCTTGCACCTGAACGCGAAGTGGACGGAGGCCATTGCCGAATACAAAGCGGCCCAGCCACCGGCCGGGCTGAAAGACGCCAACGCCCGCCAGAACGACATCAACAAGAAGATTGCCGAGTGCCAATCGGGCATGGCGTTGCAGAAAAACGCGGCCCGCGTGTTCATCGACAACGTGGGGCCGAACGTCAACTCCAGCGCGGCCGACTACGGGCCGGTCATCACGGCCGACGAATCGGTGATGCTGTTTACCTCGCGACGCCAGGGCGGCGTGGGCGACGACAAGGACCCCGAAACGGGCGGCTACTTCGAAGACATTTGGCAGTCGGTGCGCAACGCCGACGGCACCTGGCAGCAGGCCCGCAACCTGGGCACCAACGTAAATACCAAAGGCCACGACGCCGTGGTGGCGCTGGCCCCCGACGGCCAGCGGCTGATTACCTACGTGGAAGACGGCGCCGGCGACCTGCACGAAGCCTCGCTGAAAGGCGCGGAATGGAAGAAGCCCCAGCAGCTGGGCCGGCGCATCAACGGCGGCCAGTCGCACGAGCCCTCGGCGGCCTATACGCCCAACGGGCGCATGCTCTACTTTGTGAGCAACGGCTCCCCCAAGAGCAACCGCGGCGGCCACGACATCTGGCGCATCGACATCGAAGGCCGCGGCGACGCCGAAAACCTCGGACCGGTGATTAACACGCCCTTCAACGAAGACGGCATTTTCGTGCACCCCGACGGCAAAACCATCTACTTCTCGTCGGAAGGCCACAACTCGATGGGCGGCTACGACATCTTCAAGTCGGAGTGGAAAAACGGGCAGTGGACCAAGCCCGAAAACCTGGGCTGGCCGATTAACACCCCCGACGACGACGTGTTTTTCGTGCTGTCGGCCTCGGGCCGCCACGGCTACTACAGCAGCACCCGCGAGGAGGACGGCCTAGGCAGCCGCGACATCTACCAGATTACCTTCCTCGGCCCCGAAAAGCCGCCAGTGCTGTCGGGCGAAGACCAGCTGCTGGCCTCGCGCGCCGCGCCGCTGCGCGAAACCCTGCTGGCCCCGCCGGTCGCCATTGCCTCGGCCCAGGTAACCATCCTGAAAGGCACTGTAACCGACGCCGACTCGAAGCAGCCCATCGAGGCCACCATCGACTTGGTCGACAACTCGCTGGCCCAGACCATTGCCTCGTTTACCAGCAATGCGCAGTCGGGGCGCTACCTCGTGTCGCTGCCCTCGGGCACCAACTACGGCATTGTGGTGCGTAAGGAAGGGTACCTGTTCCACTCCGAAAACTTCGATTTGCCGCAGGGCGCGGCCTACTCGGAAGTGGTGAAGGACATTCCGCTCAAGAAGCTTGATGTGGGCGCCAAAGTGGTGCTCAACAACATCTTTTTCGACTTCGACAAGGCCACCTTGCGCAAGGAAAGCACCGCCGAGCTGCAGCGCCTCGTGCAGCTGATGACGACCGAATACCCCAGCCTGCGCATCGAAATTTCGGGCCACACCGACAACGTGGGCAAGGCCGAATACAACAAGGACCTCTCGCAGCGCCGCGCCAAAGCCGTGGTCGATTACCTTACCGGCAAGGGTGTGGCCGCCGCGCGCCTCACTTCGGCCGGCTACGGCGATACGCAACCCGTGGCCACGAACAACACCAAGGAAGGCCGGCAGCTGAACCGCCGGACGGAGTTTAAGGTCCTTAGTAAATAGGTATCGGACGCAATCTTACATAGGAGAAGCGGTGCTGCGGCTCGAAGCTGCGGTACCGCTTTTCGTTTTCACCCTCAAATATTCATTGTCGACTTCTGTTAAGGGCACTGAGTCGTTTGTTTCACTTGACTTTTATTACTCGTATTGCTCCAGCTCCTGATTTAAAGCGTCCGGCAAATACTGAGGAGACACTTCTATAGCTTGTCGCATTAGATTAGGGAATACACCGACTAGTTGATCATGCGTTATCATTCCCGGCAGCCATTTCTCGATGAACTGCTGCAACTCTATTTTCGCAGGTTTGTAGCCATTCCATTCTTCAACGGCATAGGCTTGGGCAAACGCTTCTTCGGGCCAGAACGGCAGCACTTCCTGCCCTTCATCGTTAGCGACTACTGCCCAGCCTTCTTCCTCTTTTAGCCCCCATACCGCTTAAAAATCGGCTATTTTCCTGACGAAGTATTCAAACCGTTGAGGCGCGGCAAGCTTGAGCACACTTTCAAATTGCTTCGGATGCATAACTTTTTGGGCCAATATATCTGTTAAAGCACGGAGGTAACTCGTCCACAAAATCCGTGGAATCCGAAAAATCCGTCTAAATCCGTGGTTAGCTTTGCACCTATGCCCTCCGAAACCTCCCGCGACATAGTGCTGCGCCGTGTGCGCGAGGCTTTGCAGAAGCCCAGCCCCCACCTGCCGCCCACGCCCAACCTCACCTCGCCCGTTTTCGCCCCGCCGGCCGACGACCTCACGGTGCTCTTCGCCGAAAGCTTTGTGAGGGTGGGCGGCACGTTTTACTACTGCGCCTCCGAAGCCGACTTTTTCGACCAGCTGTTCGCCCTCAAAAAGGAGCGCAGCATCGAGCACCTGTTTGTGTGGGAACCGGAGCTGAAGAAGCTCTTGCACGCGGCCGGCATCGTGTTTACGGGCGACGAAACCGACTTCATTGCCCACGCCGACGCGGGCCTGACGACCTGCGAAGCCCTGGTAGCCCGCACCGGCTCGGTGGTGCTCAGCTCGGCCACAGCCAGCGGGCGGCGCCTGAGCATTTACCCCGACCAGCAGCTGGTGTTTGCCCGCGCCTCGCAAATCGTGGCTGACATCGGCGACGCGCTGGCGCGGCTGGAGCAGCAGTACGGGACCGACAAGCTGCCGTCGATGCTCTCGTTGGCTACCGGCCCGAGCCGCACCGCCGACATCGAAAAAACGCTGGTCCTGGGCGCCCACGGCCCGCGCAGCATCACGTTGTTTCTGATTGATGACCTCGGCGCCTAAGATGCTCCCCACCCTGCCCGACGTGCCGCTGCGGCCGGGCCAGCGCGTGTACTTCGCCTCCGATTTTCACCTCGGCGCGCCCTCCGTGGCGGCCTCGCAGGAGCGGGAGCGGCGCATTGTGCGCTGGCTGGATATGGCCGCGCAGGACGCGGCGGCCATCTACCTCGTCGGCGACATTTTCGACTTCTGGTTTGAGTACCGTCACGCTATTCCGCGCGGCTTTATCCGGCTGCAGGGCAAGCTGGCCGAACTCACCGACCGCGGCATTCCCATCACCTTCTTCACCGGCAACCACGACATGTGGATGTTCGGCTACTTCACCGAAGAGTTGGGCATTCCGGTGCTGCGCCACCCCGTCAGCCTGAACATCGGTCCGCACCGCTTCCACCTGGGCCACGGCGACGGGCTGGGGCCGAAGGACTACACCTACAAGTTTTTGAAGCGCGTGTTTGCCTCGCCGGTAGCGCAGTGGCTGTTTGCGCGCCTGCACCCCAACTTCGGCATCGGCATTGCCAACGCGTGGAGCCAGCGCAGCCGTATCAGCAACACCGGCAAAGACGACCAGTATTTTGGCGACGACGAGTGGCTGCTGGTGTACTGCCGCGAGTTGGAAAAGCGCATTCACCACGACTACTACGTGTTTGGCCACCGCCACCTCCCGCTCGATGTGCCAGTGGGCCCCGGCAGCCGCTACGTGAACTTGGGCGAATGGGTCAATTATTGTACCTACGCGGTGTATGACGGACAGCAACTCGCCCTCGAACACTTCACCGGCTAACGTCTTGCACCCGCGGCTGCCGATGCTGCTGGGCGGGCTGTTGCTGCTCGCCTTTCCGCTGACGGCTTCAGCCCAAACGGCCACCACGCCGCCCTCGGCCCCGGCCGCCGTACGCCCGCCGGCGCAGCCCGCAGGCAAGCCAGCCGAAACCGTTTCAGCTACACCGGCTGCGCCCGAAGCCTGGAAGCTGGTGCGCACCATTGCGCTGCCGCAGCCCGGCCCGGCCTCGCTCGACCGCCGCGGCAACCTTTACGTGGCCGACGCCAAGAACAACCTGCGGCAGTTTGCGCCCGATGGCCAGCCGCTGGCCGTCTACTCGCCGCCGCTGCCGGGCCACACGGCCCAGGTAGAAGCCTGGAACACCACCAAGGTGCTTGTGTTCTACGACGACCGGCAGGAGCTGCTGTTTCTCGACCGGTTTCTGGCGCCCATTTCCAGCACACGCCTCGCCGAGTACACCGACGGCCAGATTCGAGCCGCCACCCTCGCGCCCGACGAAAACCTGTGGCTGCTCAACGAGAGTGATTTGCGGCTTTCGCAGTTCAGCACCCAACAGCAGCGCTTTAGCATCAACACCCCGCTCGATTTGCTGCTGGGCCGCCAGAAACCCGATTTTCGCTTCCTGCGCGAGTACCAGAACAACCTCTACCTCGTCGACCACAACTCCGACGTGTGGGTGTTCGACAACTTGGGCAACTTCCGCAAACGCCTCCCCTTCCAAGGCCTTACCACCATCGGTTTCCGCGGCGACGAGTTGTATTTCCTGAAAGACGGGCAGCTGCACTTCTTTCACCTTTACCAGCTGAAGGAACGTACCCAACCGCTGCCCACGCCGGCCGGCACTGCCGTTAGCCAGGTGCTGGTGGGCGAACAATACGCCTACTGCTTTCTGCCCGAAGGCGTGGCCGTGTACCAGTTGCCGCTGGCCAAGTGAGGCCGAATCGGCTGGCACCACATTCTGCTATTCCTATTTTCCGATTCATTTCTTTACTTACACCCGGCCCAGTGCTTTGGCGCGGGGTCACCAAGCTATTGTTCGTCGTTTTGTTAGTTGGTTTTTATGGGTTTGCTTACGCCGCTGCACCGGTTGGTGCGCCGCCATTTTGGGTTTTCGCGGGCTGAAACCAACGGGTTTGCCGTGTTGCTGCTGGTATTGCTGGGCCTGTTTTCGGCGCCCGTTCTCCTGCGTCCAGCCCTGCCCGCCTACAATCCCGCTACTGACCGCCAGCAGCTCGATGCCGTAGCGGCCGAGCTGGCGGCGCAACGCCCCGCCTACACCCCGCGCTTCCGCAGCAAATACCCCCAGCGCAAGCCCTACGAAGCCGTGGCGCAGGTGCCGTTGGCGCCCTTCGACCCCAACGCGCTGGACGAAACCGGCTGGCAGGCCCGCGGGCTGCCGCGCTACCTGGCCACGCGCCTGGTGAAATACGGCAGCGCCATTGGCGGCTTCAAGGCCAAAGAACAGATTCACAAAGCCTACGGCCTGACCGAGGAACAATACGCACGTCTTGCTCCCTACATCCAACTGCCCGAGGCGCTGCCGCCGCGCGCGGCCCGGGAGTTTGCCAGCCGCTACCCCAAAAGCCGCTTCGGCCCCGACTCGGCCCGTTTTCCTCCTTCAAAGTTTACGCGCAAGCCCAAGCATCTGGCGGCCTTCGACCTGAACACGGCCGACACCACCCAGCTGATGCAGATTCGGGGCGTGGGGCGGCGGTTGTCGGCGCGGGTGGTGGAGTACCGCGGACGGCTGGGCGGTTTCCTTTCTGTGAACCAAACGGCCGAAATCTACAGCCTGCGCGACGCGCCCGACCTGGTAGATAGCCTGCGCAAGTACACGTTTGTGGCTGCGGGTTTTCAGCCCGCGCCCATTAATGTAAACAAAGGCTCGTTTGAGGACCTGTACCCGCACCCCTACGTGGGCAAGCGGCTGGCGCGGGTGCTGGTGGCCTACCGTGCCCAGCACGGGCCGTTCAAGCAGGCCGCCGATTTGCAGCAGATCCGCACGTTGAGCGAAGAAGACTATCAGAAACTGCTGCCGTATCTGCGGTTTTAAGCGCCGAAGCCAGTGCCAGAAACAGCCGCCGAGGGCTACTTTGCGTAAGCGCAAACCAGCGTGTAGCGCCGCAGCGTTTCTGTTCACTCAAGCTCTTCTGCCATGCTTTTTGTCCTCCGCGACAAGCTTGTTCCTCTCCTGATTTTTCTGCAGTCGGTGATTTGCGGGTGTGCCCGCGACGCCGACCGGGGCGACTTTGAGCGGGTGTCGCAGGCGTATACCATCAAGCAAGTGGGCCGCATGGAGCGCGACAAGGTGGTGGAAAGCTCCGGCCTGGCCCTGGCCAACGCCGAAGGCGACCTGTGGACGCACGGCGACGGGGGCAACACCAGCAACCTGTACCTGATTACGCCCCAAGGTGACCTGCTGCGCACCCAACCCGTGCGCGGCGCCCACAACGTGGATTGGGAAGACCTCGCGCAGGACCGCCAACGCGGCTTTCTGTACATCGGCGACTTTGGCAACAACGCCAACAAGCGCCGCGACCTGCGCATCTACCGCCTCAGCGGCCCACAGTTCACGCAGGTAGATACCATCCTGTTCCGCTACCCCGATCAGCAGCAGTTCCCGCCGAAGAAAGCCCGGCGCAACTTCGACTGTGAAGCCTTCTTCTTCCGTGACGACAGCTTATACCTGTTCACCAAAAACCGCGGCAAGGGCAATTGGGTGAAAGAATACCACCTGCCCGCCAAACCTGGCAACTACGTAGCGCGCTTGGCCGACAGCATCCGCATCAACACCTGGATAACGGCAGCCGACATCAGCCCCAACGGCCGCACCGTGGCCTTGCTGGGCTACGGCCACGTGTACCTCATCGAGCCGCAACCCGGCCAAAAACTTTTCTCGGGTGCCAAAAGTTGCTTGCCACTTCCCACCAGCGGCCAGGCCGAAGCCCTCACGTTCGTCAACGACCACGACTTTGTAATCAGCAACGAAAAAGGAAAGCTCTACCGCGCCGTGCACGACGGCAAGTGATGCTTCACGCTGGTTTCGCTATTGCCCTCTGATTCACTCTTATGAAAACAGACACCATCCTCATTACCGGCGCTACGGGCACGGTAGGCTCTGAACTCGTCCGGGCACTGGCCAACCGCGGGGCCACCGTGCGGGCCGGGGTGCACTCCGTCATCAAAGGCGACCGGCTCAAGCACCTGAATCCCGAAGTGCAATTAGTGGAGCTGGCTTTCGAACGCCCCGAGACACTCGTGCCGGCCTTCACTGGCGTCGACCGGGTGTTTCTCATCACGCCGTTTTCGCCCGAGCAGGTAGCCGTTGCCCGGCAGCTCATTGATGCCGCCAAAGCCGCCGGCGTCAAGCAGGTTGTGAAACTATCGGCACTGGGCGCCGAGGCCGAGCCCGGCATTCAGCTGGGGCGCTGGCACCGCGAAGCCGAGCAATATCTGGCGCAAAGCGGCTTGTCGTACGCTATTGTGCGGCCCAGCAGCTTCATGCAGAATTTCATCACCTACCACGCCGACGGCATCAGGCAGCAAGGTGCTATTTACCTGCCGCTCGGCCAGGGCCGCCTCAGCTACATCGACGCGCAGGATATTGCCGCTGCCGCCGCCGCCATCTTGCTCGACGACCCGATTCGCCACCACGGCCGCGCCTACCCACTCACCGGCTCCGAAGCGTTGTCGACCGACGAGGTAGCTCGCATCATCGGTCAAGCCGCTGGCCGCGACGTGCGCTACGTCGACCTGCCCGAGGATGCAGCCCGCCAGGGTATGCAAGGCGCTCCGCAGTGGCTTGTTGATGCCATGATGGAACTGAACGCCATCGGCAAAGCCGGATACGCCGCCACCGTGGCGCCTGATCTGGAACGGTTAACAGGTCGCCCGGCCCGCACTTTCGCCGAGTTTGCCCAAGACCACCGCACCGCGTTTGCGGCGGCGTAGCGAATCGCCGACTAGCTGTCCGTGGTCGTGTACCTACAATACTCGGCAGCCACCGGTGAATGATTCTCCATTGGCAACAAAAAAGGCTTTCTGCACTGCAGAAAGCCTTTTTTGTTATCGGTCAATTACCACTTAGTAGCGGTCATCGTCGTCGCGGCCGCTGTTGCGGCGCGGCGCAGAGCCGTAGTCCGAATCGTCGTTCGATTGGTTGCGGTAACTGTTGCGGTTTCCTTGGCCGTAGTTGCGGTTGCGGTCCTGCGAGTCATAGTCGCCGCGCGAGGCCGAGCCCGTGCGCGAGTTACGGTTCGACGAATCGTACTCGTCGTTGTAGGAGCCGCCGCGCGAGCCGTAGCCTTCGCCGGAGTTGCCGCCGTAGCCACCCTGGCCCTGGTTGTAGCCGCTGCGTGAGCCGTAGTTCTCGTTTTGTGAGCCGTACGACGAACCCGAGCGGCCCGAGCCGTACCGGTCGTCGTTGTAGCCGCCGCCGTAGCCACCGCCCATGTTGCCGCCGCTCATGCCGCGGTTGCCGCGGCCGTAGTCGTCGCCTTGCTGCATGTTGCTGCCGCCGTAGTTACGGCCGCTGTAGTCGCCGCCCTGCGAGCCGTAGGTATCCTGGTAGCCGCCGCCCATGCTCTGCGAACGGCCCGAGCCGGAATAGTCGCCGCCACGCGACGGGCGGTAATCCTCGTGCTGGTTGCGACGGCCGTACTGGCTGTCGTCGCCTTGGCCGTAGCCACCGCGCATGCCTTGGCCGCCGCGGTTGCTCATGCCCCCGCCCATCGACGAGCGGCCGTAATCTTCGCTGTAGCCCTGGCTGCGGCCGTAGTTAGAGCCGTTGTCGTTGTTGTAGTCGTTGCGGCCCATGTTGCCTTGCGAGCCGCGGCCGTAGTCGCCACCTTGGCTGCCGTAGCCTCCCTGGTCGTTGCGGTTGCTCATGCCTCCTTGGCTTTGGCTGCCGTAGCCGCGCTCCTGATAGCCGTAGGAGTCGCGCATGCCTTGGCCGCCGCTCATGTTGCCTTGGTGCATGTCCTGCGAGCCGCGACCGTAGCTGCCGCTGTAGCCGCCCTGATTGCCGTAGCCACCTTGGCCCTGGTACTCGTCGCGGCCGCTGTACTGGCCGTAGGAGTTGCCTTGGCCGCCGCGGTTGTACTGATCCTGCCCGTACTCGTTGCCGCGCGAGCGGGTGTCGTAGTCGCGGTTTTGATTGCCGTAACCACCCTGGGTATTGCCGGAGCCCTGGCTACCGTATTCGCCACGCCCCGAGCCGCTGTACATATTTTCGTCCCGGTCACGGTCGTTGTAGCTGCCCTGGGTGCTGTTGCCGAAGTTGCCGCCGTAGTTGCCGCGGCTTTCGGAGTTGCTATCCATGCCGCCGCTGTTTTGCTGGCTGCCCGACATCGACAAAGAGTCCTGGTTTTGGCTGCGGCTGCTCGACGAAGACGACGAGCCTTTGCTGCCCGATTTCTTGGCCGTGGCCGACGTGCCGCTGGCACCCGTAGCGCTGGTAGCGCCCGATTTGCTGCTCGACGATTTGCTGCCGCTGGCAGATGATTTGCCCGTGCTGGCGCCACTCGTACGGCTGGTGCTGCCGCTCTTGCCAGCCGACACCGCTCCCTGGCCCATGCTCGTTTGCGAGTCGGCCAGCGACTGGCTGGAAACACTCGAGCCTGACGTACGGTTGCTGTCAGTGCTGCCGCTGGTCAGGCTCGTGGTAGAACCAGATTGATTGGTGCCGGAGTTCATGCCGCCGGTCGATGTCGAGCCGGAAGCCGAAGTACCCGACTGCATCGAACCGGCATTCTGGTTCTTGGCGTCGTTCTGATTTTTGGTGTTGTCAGCCATGATGAGGGTGTTTTGGGTGAAAAGATGGGGAAACAAAAAGTGCCTATCCTATACGCTGCGCATTCTGCCGAGTTCCGTTTTTTGCACACTTTCATACATAGTAAAATACTATGTTTCCCCATTGCCTGGTCCGTTGTTTTCTACGCGCAACCAAGTTCGTCACCGCCCAAAAACAAACCAGCCACTGCGGGAGGGCAGTGGCTGGCTTCAGGTAAAAAACAAGCTTGTTAAGGCGTGTCGGGTGCTTTTTCATTGGCTTTGACTACCCGTACGCCCATAGCCATGATGCCCGGCAATACGTCCTGCCGCATGTACTGCTCCAGCACCACGGTGTAGGTACCGGGGCGCGCAAACCGCTGCTTCGGAAGGGCCAGAAACTGGTGGTCGAAAATGTCGCCGGTGCCGTCGCCGAGTGGTTCGCCGGTCTTGGGGTCCATCAGAACCATGTGGTGCAAAAGCCGCGACACCACTTGCCCGTCGGGCCCCGTGAGTGTGTGCTTCACATACAGGTTGTAGTAGCCGTAGGCCGAGGCGTTGCGCACATTGAAATACACGTCGTACAACTGCGTGGTGTCCTGAATATCGAACGAAAACGAGGGCTTGTTCTGCACCGACCACGCATAGTCGGGCAGGTCGATGTTGGTTTCGTACACCCGGTTTGGGTCGCAGGCCACCAATAGCGGCAGCACCAGCAGCCACAGCATCGCACGCAACAGGGCAAGGTTGTTCATCGGCATGGGCTACGAAGCAGCTGGTGGAGGAGTTGAACCGCCGCCTTCGCCCCCGCTCCGGCGGCCGCCGCGCCGCGAACGGCTGCTGCGGCCCGACCGTTCGGCGGCTCCGCTGTCAGCTGCCGGTTTTGGTGTCCCCGGCGCCGCACCGTCGGCCGATGGCGACGCGTTGCGGAAACGTGGGTCGAAGCGCGGCGTGGGCCGCTCGGGCCGTGGCGCGTCGTTGCTGGCGCCGCTGCGGGCCCCACGGCGGCTACCCGAACGGCTGCCTTTCGGGGCCCGTCCTTCGGCTCCTTCAGAAGGCGTAGCTACGCCCGTGGGCTCGGGCCTCGGCTTGGGTTCCGGCCGCGGCATTGGGGCCGACTTCGGGACCGAAGCAGTGGGCTTGGGTAGCGCATTGCCCGGAGCGGTAGTGGTGGTAGGCTTCTTCTTGCGCTTGCTGCGCTTGACGCCTTTTATTTTGTCGTCGAGGCGGTCGAGGGAGCCTTCCACGTGGTCCTGCACGCTGGGCGTGGGTTCGGCCTCAATCACCGGGGCCAGCAGCGCGTCCGGCTTCTCCCCGGCTTTGTTCAGCGTCTGGATTTCGCGCACGCGCTCGGCCGTGAGCATGTGCCAGTTGTTGTCGCCGCGGTAGGCAAACCACATGCGCTTCTTGAAGATGTCGGTCTTCTGCAGGAAGGCTTCGCCCTGCTGGGTTTGCAGGGGGCGCTGCACTTGCGGAATGTCCTTCAGCGCGTCGAGGTAGGTATCGAGCTCGTAGTTGAGGCAGCACTTGAGCCGCCCACATTGGCCCGATAGTTTAGCCGGGTTCAGGCTCAGATTTTGGTAGCGTGCGGCGGTGGTACTCACGCTCTTGAACTCCGTCAGCCAGGTAGAGCAGCACAGCTCGCGCCCGCACGACCCGATACCGCCCAGGCGGCCGGCTTCGTGGCGCAACGAAATCTGGCGCATCTCTACCCGCACGCGGAATTCATCGGCGAGGCGCTTGATCAGGTCCCGAAAATCCACCCGGTCTTCGGCCGAGTAGAAGAATGTGGCACGGGTGCGGTCGGCCTGATACTCCACGTCGGAGAGTTTCATTTTCAGGCGCAACTCGTCGACGAGGGAGCGGGCCTTGAACATGGTGCCCAACTCCAGGTTTTGGGCGGCTTCAAACCTCTCGATGTCCTCGGCCGTGGCCACCCGCATGATGCCGCGAATGTCCTTGTGGTCGACGGGCACCTTTTTCTTGCGCATCTGCAGACGCACCAGTTCGCCCTTCAGCGACACGTGGCCAAGGTGCCAGCCGTTGCCGCCGGTTTCCACCACCACGGCGTCGCCGGTGACGAGGGCCAAACGATGGGTATTGCGGAAAAACTCTTTGCGGCCGCCCTTGAAGCGCAGCTCGACGATATCGAATTCTTTGAAGTCGACGGGCAGGTCTAGGTCCTGCAGCCAGTCGAAAACGTTGAGGCGGTTACAGCCTCCCGATGAGCAGCCCCCTTTGGAGCCGCAGCCAGACGTAGAGCATCCGCCCCCGCTGGAACATGAAGTGCAAGCCACGGAAAAAATATCTATGTGTAAGCGGGCCCAAGACAGGCCCGACGGAAAATCCGGTTCCTAACAAAGATAAGAAAACGGGCGCGGCAAGGCGCCGCGCGTCGTTGGGATGCGCCGATTGCTCTTTTTGCGTTGTGGCGCCTTCGGATGCCATGCCGGGCTACAGAAGCTGTTAGGGCAATTCCGTGCCAATTGTACTACGCCAACGAAGCAGCAACGATGGACCCAGAATTCATTTTGTTTTCACTTATGCAATAAATACAAATATAAACTTGGCTTAATATTAAGGACTAACCCCTCTGAACTCCGCTATGAATACATGAGCGCGCGCACGCATACCGTTGAAACATTTACAAGGTTCCACTAAAAAAATTTTGTTATTCTGAATTTTAGTCCGACTTTTTGGTCGTTCTTTTCACCAAACCCAACCAAACCAACCAAAACCTCTATGAAGCTTACCCAAATTTTACCCGCTCTGAGCATTGCTGCCTTCTCAATGGTGGCCTTCTCCTCGTGCCAGAAGAAAGAAGAAGTTCTTGCTAAAGACCAAATTTCGAAAGACGAGTTATCCAAAATCCAAGCACTGGGCTTTACCTCGGCCGACGCCAAAAAAGTGGACGACGGTATTGTGGTGGAAGGCGACATCCTGCTGACTAAGGAAGTGCTGGCCAGCAAGCCGGAGAGCCAACTGCTCCGTGTTGGCGAAGATGAGCAATACCGCACCACCAACTTGGTACAGCGCCTGCCCCGCACGCTGACGGTAAAACTGATCGGCAGCTTCCCTTCTGCCTATGTATCGGCTGTGGATGAGGCCATCCGCCGCTACAACGCGGAGAACCTGCAGCTTCGCTTTACGCGCATCACCGGCAGCACCTCTGCTGATTTGCCCATTACTTCGCAGTACCTGGGTGCTGGCATCCTGGGCCAGTCGGGTGGCTTCCCCTCGGGTGGCAACCCCGCTCCTGGCTTCAAACTGTCGCCGAGCGTAATCAACAGCACCAACGTTGGCTACATTGCCACCATCATGGCGCACGAAATGGGCCACTGCATTGGCCTGCGCCACACCGACTATTTCAACCGCGCATACAGCTGCGGTGGTGCAGCCTCCAACGAAGGTGCCAGCACGGTAGGCGCTATTCTCATCCCCGGTACGCCCTCGGGTGCCGACCCCAACTCGTGGATGCTGGCCTGCGTTGGCAACGGTGTTAGCCGCCCGTTCAACTCCAACGACCGTATTGCCCTCAACTACCTCTACTAAGCCTCGCCGCTTAGCAGAACGCGAAACGTCCCCTGGCTCGGCTGAGCCAGGGGACGTTTTTTGTTACCTAATACCGTGCTATACTGCCTGCTTGCTTGTAGCAATGCAGACTGTACCGTTCTAAGCCGTACAGAGAATTGCGTTCTGCTGGCTTTAGGGTGAAGTAAAACCGCTTTATTCACCTCAGCCCCGCCCTATTCGCTCCGTTGAGCTAGCAGTATTGGCCTATGGGCGGATCGTGAGGAAACACTTCACCAGCGAGGCGAGCTTGCCTGTGTGGACAGTGAGGAAAAAGGTCTGTTTGGATAAAATTGATACGTCATGCTAAGCGCAGCCGAAGCAACGCTACCGCTTCGTTGTGTCTTTCGGTAACGTTGCTTCGACTGCGCTCAGCATGACGTGCTTTTTTTGCCTCCACGCGCCTAAGTGTAGCCGTTGGTAGTAAGGCAGGTCCGGCGACGTTTTATAGCACCAGGATGCGCCGGGTTACTTCGCGGCCTCCCGGTATGCTTACCCGCAATAGATAGGTGCCGGACTTCAGTCCGTAGGTATCCAGCTCTTTGATGATGCTGATGTCGGTTGTTACGTCGCGTTGCAACCGGCCCAGTACATCGAACAGGCGCATGCGTAACGCTTGCTCGGGAGGACCGACTACAAACAGGGGTTCCCCGGCGGTTACCGGAACCGGATACACCAGCACATCGGCCACGGCGGGCACGAAGTTTACGACTTCAGTCTGGCTGTAGAGGGTTTGGCCCGTGCTGAGTTGCAGGCGGGTGCGGTATTCGGCCCGGCCCAGCTGCGGCTGCGGATCGGTGAGCAGGGTTGTCAACTGTAAGTTGGTGGTCAGGCTTTGCACGGCGGAAAAGCTACCATCGGGATTCCGTCGTTCCAGCGCAATGCTCTGCAAGCGGTAGGTAGTGCCCAGCGTGAGGTTGAACTGAACCGTGTCCATCACCTGCTGCTTGGGCAGGAAGGAGCGCACGTAACACCCGTAGTAACTCTGGGTCACATCCACGGTACTGCTCCGCTCCCCTACCCGACTTTGCACAACGGGAGCCACGGCGTAGTAGCGGGCTGTGGCTTCGGTGGTGGTGAGGCGCAGGGCGGTATCGGGCAGCAAGCGGAAGGGCTCCAACTGGGTGGCGCCTAGCCGGTACACTTGGTACTGAGTGGCGCCGGGCACCGGGGTCCAGGTGAGCAGCGTTTCATCGGCGCAGGCATAGGCCACATCCAGCAGCAGTGGTTGGGCTACGAAAAACGTATCGGAGGCAACGGCCCCGGCAGCGGTGACGAAGCGGAGCTGAGCGGCTGCCGGGGTACTAGGGGCCGACCAGCGCAAAGTTTGCCGGGCTAGATCAACGGAAGTACTAATGGTGGTCCAGGTAGTTTGCCCTACGACCTGGTATTCCAGCCGGGCGTCCGTGGCCGGGCCGGCCCACTGCCAACGCAGCAGCGCCTCTTCCCCGGCCCGCACGTTGCGCGCTTTTGAGGGGTGAAGCCAGGTAAGGCCGTTTTCCAGTTCGTAGGCCACGTTGAAAGCTTGCGGCCCTTGTCCCAGTTGGTAGCCCCGCACGCGCAGTTCGTAAGTGCCAGCCGCGGGTAGGTCCAGCGTAATCTGTTCGGCGTTGTCGCGGTGGTTGGGGCGGCGGCGGGCGGGCTGGGCCAGCGAATCGAGGTGGGGATAGGCGCTGAGCGTCCACGGCAGCCAGCTTTGGCCATCGGCGGGCCGGGCGAGGGTCAGGTCCAGGTCGTTGACAAGGGTCGTAGCGGCGTTGGCGGCGGCTTCCGGGTCCGTCCAGGCCAGTGTGATTTTGAGGCGGTGGGTACCGGCCGGCACCGTCAGCGGAAACACCTGTTCCTGTCCCTGGCCCACGCTCCCTGCCACAAAACGACCGTCGAGCATGGTTTGCACCGCCCCCAGCGCGTCGGCCTGGCCGTAACCTGCTACGAAATCCACGTTGGGCCGCCCGGTATCGTCGGCCGAGTTCAGTAGGGCGGCCCGCACCAGCGCCGAGGTGGGTAATGTGCCGTGCCGCTCCCGGTAGGCGTGCTGGGCAAGTAGACTGATGCCCGACACCAGCGCCGCCGCGTCGGAAGAACCGCCGCTGCCGTAGGCCACCAGCTCGGGCTTCACCCGGCCGTCGGCGGCGGGGCCGCGGGAGCTGAGCGCCACCACTTGCCCCAGGGCATCGGTATTGCCTACGCTCAGGCTGTTTTTGGCGTTTTTGAACTCGCCGGTGAGGTTGGCTGTGTTGGCCAGTCCGGCATAGGTGGTGCCCGCAGCGCCGGGCTGGTTGCCGATGTTGCCGGAAGAAAATACGTGCACCAAGGCCGGGTATTGCCGCGCCTGCGCGTCGTAGGCACGGGCTTCGAGGCCGTAGAAATTCTCCACGCCCACGTTCACCCCGTAGGAGTGATTTTGCACCGAGACGCCCTGCGCCGCCAGTGTCGCGCCGTTGTCGGGCAATAAGTTGCGGGAACTGGCTTGGGCGATGCGCGCCTGCCAAGCCGCGCCTTTGCCGTTGGGCGACGAGTTGCCGGCTCCGGCAATAAGCGTGGTCATGATGGTAGAGTGCGCATCAAGTACCTGCGCCTGCGGGTCAGGGTTGACGAGGCGCCCCTTGAAGTCGATGTCGGTTTCGTCAATGGGGTCTTCCTTCACCGAAACCGTCAGTCCCTGGCCCGTAAGCTGCGGGTAACGGGCGTGCACGGCGGTTATTTTGTTGGCCATGAGGTCAGCGCCGTTGAGTTGGCGCTCCGGCCGGGCCTGGCGGTCGGCGGCCTGTACAAAGCTCACGTAGGGGCAGGCCGCCAGCGCGGTGGCTGTGGCGACTCCTTGCACGGTAAACAACTGCGCATCGGTAGTGGCCTGCAGGTGGGCGCCGGGCAGGTGCTGGGCGGTCCAGCGGCGGAAGGCAGCAACATCCAGAACCTGTACGCGGAAAGCAGCGGCCCGCGGAACCAGCTGCAGCGGCGGCGCTAGTTTTGCCGACAGCGCGGCGCGGGCAGCGGGCGTTTGGGCGTGGGAAGCGGACAGCAGCGCGGCGGGCAGCAGCACCGCCAAAGCGGAGCGAAACAGTACGGTTTTCAGAGCGGTGGTTTGGTAAGGCGCAAAATCAACCGAGCAACGCACGCGGCCCAGGTTGATGGCAGGAGCAGGAGAATGGCTTTCAAGATACGAAAGCCAGCCGACGCGTGCACGGCATTCCGATCCTTTAGCCCCCGCCATTCACCTAGCGAATTACCCGCACGGTATGGTTGCGCCCGTCGGCTACGTACACGGCCCCGCCGGGCCCTATGGCCAGCCCCAACGGGCTTTTGAAGCGGGCCGCGGCCGCTGATCCGTCGGCGCTGCCTGGCGAATTGGCGTCGCCGGCCAGGGTGCCCACCTGCCCAGTGGCAGGGTTGATTTGCCGAACCACCATGCCAGCCGCATCGGCCACATACAGCGTGCCGCTGGCGCCCAGGGCCATACCCGAGGGCGCCCCAAACCGGGCTTCCGCGCCGGTACCGTCGGCGTTGCCAAATTTGCGGACCTTGCCGGCTAGGGTGCTCACGGTGCCGTCAGCGCCGATACGGCGCACGGTCATGTTGCCGTTGTCGGCTACGTAGAGCGCGCCGCTGGCTTCGACGGCAATGCCGTAGGGGTAGCGGAAACCGGCCGCCGTGCCCGGGCCATCGAGGCTGCCGATGCGCTTGGGGGTACCGGCCAGCGTAGTCACGGCACCGGCGGGACTGATGCGGCGCACCGTGTGGTTGTAGGTATCGGCCACGAGCACGTTGCCTGCGGCGTCGACGGCCAAGGCGTGGGGCTGATTGAACCGCGCGGCGGCCCCCACACCGTCGGCGGTGCCGGGAAGGCCGGCAGCTCCGGCCAGCGTAGATATTGCCCCATCGGGCGTGATTTTGCGAATGACGTTGTTGCCGGTGTCCGCTACGTACAGAGTACCCTGCGCATCCAGAGCCAGACCGACGGGGTTGAACAGCCGGGCTGCGGGGCCGATGCCGTCGGCGAAGCCTTTCTGCCCGGCGGTACCGGCCAAGGTGCTGACTTGGCCTGCGGCGGTGATTTTGCGAATGACATGGTTGTCGGTATCGGCCACGTACACGTTGCCGCCGGCGTCTACTGCCACGCCCATGGGGCGGCTGAAGCGGGCAGCCGCGCCCGCGCCATCGGCGCTGCCCTTGCTGCCCGCCGTACCGGCCAGGGTACTAACTGCGGCGGACGTAGCGGATTGGGCGGCGGCTCGGGTCAGGAGCGTGCACCACAGCAGCAGTAAGAACTGATAACGCAGAAGCATAACTCGAACAGAAAAGGCCGCGCAAGGTAAGGCCCGGACAACAAGCACCCCGGCCGGTGCGGCCGGGGTGTTTCCTGAAGTAGTCGAAAAGGTTGCCGACGACAGCTAGGGCTTGAGCACTACTTTGGTGCAGTTGTCCTTCTTGTTGCGGAAGATGTCGTAGCCGTGCGCGGCTTCGGCCAGCGGCAGGCGGTGCGAAATGACGTCGTCGAGCTGCACCTTGCCGTCGATGACGTACTGCAGCAGCGTATCGATGTGCTTGTGGGCAGGGGCCTGCCCGCCACGCAGCGTAATGCCTTTGTCGAAAAACTGGCCCAGGGGGAAGTTGTCGAAATACGCACCGTACACGCCCAGCACCGACACGTTGCCCCCGCGACGCACGGCGCTCATGCAGGCTTCCAGCACTTTGGGGGAGCCTTTTTCAAAGTTAATAACGGCCTTGGCGCGGTCCAGCAGGTCGCGCTCGGGCTCGAAGCCCACGGCCTCCACGCACACGTCGGCACCGCGGCCGCCCGTCAGGGCGCGGATTTCTTCAATCACCTGCTTCCGGTCTTCCCACAGGATGGTTTCCACGTTGGCCGTGGCCCGGGCTTTGTCGAGGCGGTACTGTAGCACGTCCACGATGACTACGCGGCCCGCGCCGCGCAGCCAGGCCGATTTGGCGGCCATGATGCCCACCGGACCGGCCCCGAAAATGGCCACGAACTCGCCGCCCTTCACCTCGCCCCAGTCGATGCCGCTGTAGCCGGTGGGAAAGATATCGGTGAGGAACAGGGCCTGCTCGTCGGTAAGCGAGTCGGGAATGACGCGGGGGCCGTAGTCGGCGTAGGGCACACGCACGTACTCGGCCTGCCCGCCGTTGTAGCCGCCGTAGAGGTCGGTGTACCCGAAGAGGGCGCCGCCTTTTTCCGTCAACACGCCGCCTTCGGGGCCGTAGTGGTCGGGGTTGGAATGCTCGCAGTGGCCGGGCAGGTCGCGGTTGCAGAAAAAGCAGGTGCCGCAGGCTATCGGGAAGGGCACCACTACCCGGTCGCCCACTTTCAGCTTGCCGCCCACGCCTTTGCCCACTTCCTCCACAATGCCCATAAACTCGTGGCCCAGCACCATGGGCCGGGGCTGCGGAATGCCGCCGTTGTAGATGTGCAGATCGGAACCGCAAATGGCGGTGCTCGTCACCCGGATAATGGCGTCGCGCGCGTCTTCAATCTTCGGGTCGTCGACCGTGTCGACTCGCACGTCTTTGATGCCGTGAAACACTAATGCTTTCATAAAAAGGTGGTTTGGTTGTGGAAAAGAGGACGACAAGGAGCACGGAGGCTAACGGACCGATTCCGGCCGAGGTTACCTAAAACCGCAAGCCCGACCGCAGCGGCTACGGTCGGGCTCGTCTGAGAAGGCCAGTGAAGTATCAGCCTGCCTGGGCCGATACAATGCCGATGCCCTCGGCGAAGCTGTGCGGCTGGTAGCCCAGCTCACGCGCGGCCTTGTCGATGACGAAACCGGTGCGCAAGGGGCGCTGGGCCGGTTGCGAAAACGTGCTGGCGTCCACGCGTTCGATCAGGCTGGCATCGAGCGAGAAATAGGCGGCCACGCGCTGGGCAATGTCGTAGGGCGTGAGGTACTCGCGGCCCGACAGGTGGTAAATGCCCTGCGCATCGTGCCGGGCCAGCAGCCAGCAACCTTCGGCCAGGTCTTCGGCCAATGTGGGCGTGCGCCATTGGTCACTGACGACTTTGATGGGCTTGCCGGCGCGCAGCGAGTCGCGCACCCACAGCACAATGTTGGTGCGGCCGCCGCCGTGCACCACCCCGTACACCAACACCGTGCGCGCAATGGCCCAGCGCAGGTCAGGCACGCGCTGTACGGCCTGCTCGGCGGCCAGCTTGCTGCGGCCGTAGTGGCTGATGGGGTTGGGCACGGCATCTTCCGCGAGCAGGCCGCGGGAACCGTCGAAGATGAAATCGGTGCTCAGATGCGTGAGATGCACGCCGTGGGCAGCGCAGGCGCGGGCCAGGTTTTCGGTGGCCGTTACATTCTGCCGCCAGCAAGCGTCCTGGTTCAGCTCGCACTCGTCCACGTTGGTCATGGCGGCCGTGTGCACCACGTGCGTGGGCTGCCATTCCCCAATAACGCGGTCGACCTGGGCGGCATCGGTCACATCCAGCACCGTGAAAGGCACCGTGGGAAATACATCGGCCAGGCGGTTGGCACCGCGGGCGGTGGCCAGCAGCGTCACGCCCGGCTGCTGGTGCAGCCGGCCAAGCAGTTTCTGGCCCAAAAGACCGTTGGAGCCCGTTATCAGCAGCCGCATAAAAGCAGAATTAGGGGTATTGAAAAGACAAATGGCTGGCTGCTCAAGCGTTGAACAGCCAGCCATTTGCCCGTGTGGTTAGCGGGTTATTGGTACTGGTATCCGTACAGTTCGGTGATTTTCTTCTTCTTCAACTTCTCCACTTTCACCGTCATTTTCACGGCCTCGGTGGGGCGGTCCATGTCGTTGCGGGCGGTTTTGGCAATTTTATCGACCACGTCCTGCCCCTGAATCACCTGCCCGAACACGGTGTACTGGCCGTCGAGGTGGGGCGTGCCTTTGGGGTTCTGCACGATGTAGAACTGCGACGACGAACTGGCGCGGGTGGGATTCACGAAGTCGCCCTGGCGGGCGGCGGCCACGGCCCCGCGCTTGTGCTTGTACTCGGGGCGGATTTCGGCCGGAATCGTGGGGTCGTTGGGCTGGCCCATGCCGTCGTTGTTCGGGTCGGCGTCCTTCGAGTTGGCGTCGCCCCCCTGAACCATGAAGTCGGGAATGACGCGGTGGAAAGTGGTGCCGCTGTAGAAGCCGTTTTTGGCCTTGTCGAGGAAGTTGGCCTTGTGCAGAGGCGTCTGGTCGAAGAGCACGAGGCGAATGTCGCCCAAGGCCGTGGCACCTTGCATCACGCTCAGCGTTACTACTTCGTCTTTCTTGCTGGGCTTGGGGGCCTTGGTTTTAACTTTCGATTCGGTGCGGGCGGCTTGCTGGGCCTGCACCGCCGGGGCCGAAAACAGGAGCAGGGCCGCAACAGCTGTAAAACGCAGGGTAGCGAACATAGGCAAAGACTAGGGGGTGAAACGTTTCAGAAGGCGAAACTACGCGGTTTCGGTGGAGCGCGCCACCCAGTCGGTACGCAGCAGGTCGAAGTAGTCGATGTCGACGTAGCGGCCGTCGTCGCCCTGCCGGAACTCGCGCCGCAGCCGGCCTCCGTGCACGAAGCCCAGCCGCAAGGCCAGTTGCCGGCTCCGTTCGTTGTCGGGCAAAATGCGGGCGAATACCTTTTCGAGGCGCAGTGCCTCAAACGCCGCTTCGCCCAGCACCGCCACCAACCCTTCGCGCAGCAGGCCCTGCCCCTCAAACGCGGCCCCCACGAAGTAGGCAACCTCGGCTTTGGGCACATCGAAGGGACTGCGCAGCACGTCGCGCAGGCTGATGAGGCCGGCACAACGGCCCGGCGCCGCTACCGGCCAGATTCCGTACTGAAACCCGGCGCCGATGGCCCAGTCGGCTTCGCGCAAGGCAATGAAAGCGGCGGCTGACGCCTCGTCGGTTACGGCGCCGAGGGTACGCGGGAAGTTGCGCAGCAGGCGCGGCGCTTCGCTCGTGAGCATGGCCCAGAGGGCGGGCGCGTCGGCGGGCTGCCACGGGCGCAGCAGCAGGCGCGGGGTGCATATTTCGGTGGGCGGCTGGGGGCGGTCGAGCATGGCAGCGGCAAAGAAGGAACTACGAATAAACCATTCTGCTGGCCGATGCGCACCGCCGTTTGGTGGCCGGCTGCGTACACGGCGCAACTTCTTCCTGCCCCATGCCCGACACCTCCCCTACCCGCTGGTTTCCGAAACTTCTGCTGGCCGCCTACCTGATGCTGTTTGCCGCGCTGTCCATCAACCCGTATAGCCGCGGTACTTGGGTAGCCGAAAACGCGCCCATTGTGCTCATTGTGGCGGCGCTGGTGGTGCTGCACGTGCGCGGCGTGCGCTTCAGCAACCTAGCCTACGCCCTCATGAGCGTGCTGATTTTTCTGCACACCATCGGCGGGTACTACACCTTCGAGCGGGTGCCGTTCGACTGGTTCAACCACCTCTTCGGCTTCAAGCGCAACATGTACGACCGTGTGGCGCACGTGAGCGTGGGCTTTTTCGCCTTCGCCATTCTGGAGCAAATCGACCGCACGGCTACCATTCGGGTGCGGTGGGTGGCTTATCTGTTTGCGCTGTGCGTCATCGGCACGGTGGCCATGAGCTACGAAATCATCGAGTGGCTCTATGCCGACCTGAGCGACCCCACGGCCGGCGCCGCCTTCCTCGGCAGCCAGGGCGACATTTGGGACGCGCAGAAAGACATGCTGGCCGACACCAGCGGCGCGGTGCTGGCGCTGGCCTTGTATGCGCTGACGGGACGTGGGCCCAAGCCGGGAACAGATTCGGTTCGCGCCTAAAACGTGCCCGACTCCGAGTGCCGATGCTCCCGGATGTCGGCCAGAATCTGCACGCCGCCGCGGCTTAGCACGGCTTCGGCCGTGGCGTGGCCCAGCTCTTCGGCCGCTTCGATATCGGTGGTGCTGCGGATTTCCTCCACGTACTGCTGCCCGTCGAGGCTGATGAGGCCGCCGTGCAGTTGCAGGGTGCCTTCGTCGGTGAAGGTGGCCAGGGCAAACGACGGAATGCTGCAGCCGCCTTCCATGGTGCGCAGAAAGGCCCGCTCGGCCCGCAGGCACACGTGCGTATCGGGGTCGTCGAGCAGGTTGCGCAGGGCCATTTTGCGGGGCAAATCCAGGTTTTTAGCGCATTCGATGGCCACCGAACCCTGCCCGGCGGCGGGCACAAACTGGGTTTCGGGCATCACATTCACAATCAGCTCGTCGTACTCCATGCGGTGCACGCCGGCAAAGGCTAGCACCAGGGCGTCGTACTGGCCTTCTTCGAGCTTGCGCAAGCGCGTTTGGAGGTTGCCGCGCGCTTCGGCCGTAATGGCCTGCGGGTAGTGGCGCTTGAGCATGGCACGGCGGCGGGTGCTGCTGGTGCCCAGCACAATGTCGGGCTGGTCGAGCGAAAACGAAGGATCGAAGCTCACGATAACGTCATTCACCTGTTCACGCTTCATGAAGGCCAGCAGCTCCAGGTCGTCGGGCAGGGTGCTTTGCACGTCTTTGGCGCTGTGCACGGCAATGTCGATTTGGCCCGTGCGCAAGCTTTCTTCCAACTCTTCCGTAAACACGCCCTTAGCCCCAATTTTATCGAGGGAGCGGTCGAGCACCACGTCGCCCTTGGTGGTGATGATGACGATTTCGGTACGCAGGCCGGCGGCGAGCAGCGTGTCGGCGACGTGGTGGGCCTGCCACAGCGCCAGTTTGCTGCCGCGGGTACCGATGCGGATGGGTAAATGCGACATAGAAAAGCAATCAACAGAAACGGCCTGCAAAGGTAGCGCGGCCGGGGCAACGAAACTGGTAATTCCGCTTAAAGGTGCTCTGTCCGCGGCTTGTGCAGCGGATTGGGCACCACGGTTTGCTTGGCCGCCAGCGTAGCCTTGTCTTCGGTGTACTTGTCGTAGATGCGCGGGTCAATCTTTTTGCGGTCGATGAAGAACAAGCCCGCGTTGAAGCCGCGCCGCCGCACCCACTCGTTTTCGATGAAGGCCACCAGCCGCTCGGGCAGGGTGTATTCGCCGGTGGGGGCGCCGTACCGGCCCAGAAAATACTGCCGGGCCTCCACGGCCGGGCGCACCCGGCCGCCCTGGCCGCGGCGCAGCCGGTCCACGTCGGCCATCCAGTTGCCGGTGATGATGTTCATGGCCGGATAGGGGGCGGGGTTGCCCCACATGACCTTTTTGCCCGGGCCGTTTACGTTGGCAAACCACGGAAACTGCGCCATCATGAAGCCCGAGAAGTAAGCGTACTCGATGGGGTCGTATTTGCGCTGCCGGAACACCAGCGTTACTTCGCGGCGCTCCTGGCGCACCAGCCGCACAAACTCGCGCCGAAAGGCCGCGTCGGCGAAATAGTGCTTGGCTTCGGCAAAATCGTTGAAGAGCAGCCACAGCCCGTTGCAGTGCACCACGCCGTGCAGGTAGTTGACGACGTGGGGCATGCGCCGCTCGGGCCCGTGCGGTATTTCGGGCAGCTGCGCCGATTTCTTCACCATCTCGGCCAGAAACCCGCCCACTTTCTGCATGATGTGCTCGTCGGATTCGGTGGCTATGCCGGGGGCCGGCTGGGTCCGAAACACCACGTTGCGCAGCCAAGCTAGTTCATCAGTGCCGGGGAGGCGGCCGGTGCACCACGGGTGGGTTTTGTCGATGAGGCCGGCGTGCACCTTCTGCACGTGCCAGAGCCGCAGCACGTGGTAGGCCCCAAGGGTATTGTGCACCACGTCGCCGCGCACGATGCTCACGGCGCCTTTCACATTGCGCGCCCAGTTGCGCAGCCGCCCGCGGGCAGGCGCAGCGGGTAGTTCCTGAAGCGTGTGGTACGGGGCGGGAATTTGCATACCAATAGACGATGAGGTGAATGACGGCGCAGAAGCAAGCCGGGTGAAGTGCCCGCCGAAAGCCAACGGCCGCTAGCCCGGCGGTGGTACATCCGTCCGGGCTTTTCGGTACATTGGCTTCCGCCTTAGGCGGGTAACGTGCCGGGGCCGTGCTATGTCGACTGCCTCGAACAATATTCGCTATTTCTTTTTCTCGCTGGTTTATGACCGCGCCCTGCAGTGGTTTTACCGCCCGCTCATTGCGCGGCTCATCGGCGAGGTAAACGCCCAGCCCGCCGGCCAAGTGCTCGAAATCGGCGTGGGCACGGGTCTGTCGCTGCCGTTCTACCGCCAGCCGCACGTCACAGCCATCGACTGCTCGGCGCCCATGCTGAGCGCGGCCCGGCGCAAGGCCAATGCCCTGCCCGACTTGCAACTGGAGCTGGTGCACGCCTCCGCCGAAGACTACAGCCCCCAGGCGCACCGTTACCGTCACATCGTATTTTGCAATACGCTGTCGGTGGTAGCCGACCCCGCGGCGGTGTTTCGGGCGTACTATGTGGCCCTGCCGGCAGGCGGCAACATCTATATCCTGAACCACTTTACGCCCGAGCGCGGTGTGTTGCGCATACTAGATCGGCTCTTGAAGCCGTTGGGCAACGTGCTCGGCTTCAAGAGCTATTTCCCACTCTCCAGCCTTGTGGGCCCCGACGCGCTGGCCCAGGCGCGCACCGTCCTGAGCGGCTATTGGGGCATTGTTCACATTCAAAAACTCCCTTATGCAAGTGCGTGATGCTCGGCGACTGGCCCTTCATTGCCTGCTGCCCATGCTCGTCAGTCTGGTAATTTACGTGTGCTTCCGCTCCCAGAAAACCATCGTCAACCAAGTGCTGCAACTGGTGGGCATCCGTCCGGCCCTGTGGCGGCTGACGCACGCGCGCTGGCTGGTGTACAACCTGCCGGGGGCGCTGTGGCTGTATGCTTTTCTGTGGTTCAGCTCTTTGCCGGGCCGTAAACTCCTGTACCTGCTACCGCTTTCCATGGCGCTGGGAATAGAGTTGCTGCAGCTTTTGCACATTACCGACGGCACTTTCGACCCGCTCGACGTAGCCTTTTACGGCTTGGCGGGGTTGGCTTTTGCGGCTTCGCAGCACCTGACCACACCCTGGACCTTGCCCGTGTTTCGCACCGCCACCCGCGCCCGTCTCTACCGGCTCACCTGGGTTAGCTTCGTAGCGGTGGTGCTGCTCTCCGATGTGTGGGTGCGGTAGCGCAGCGCCCCTGGATTTTGGCTTCAGCACAACCCCGCTTAGCCCGCCGACCTATTACTCTCTCCTTTAACCCCAACCGGTGATGCTATCGGTTATCATTCCTACCCTCAACGAAGGCCAGGCGCTGGCCGAGGTGCTCCGCCACGTGGCCGGTAATCTGGGCGTGGTGCCGCACGAAATCATCGTGTGCGACGGGGGCAGCCGTGACGACACCTGCGCGGTTGCCCGGCAGTACGGCGCCCAGGTGGTGCGCACCGAACGCCCCAGCCGCGCCGCCCAATTAAACCTGGGGGCCCAGCAGGCCGCGGGCGAACTACTGTACTTTCTGCACGCCGATACGCTGCCACCGCCTCGGTTTGGCGTTATTATCAACCAGTACCATGCCCAGGGTTACCAAGCTGGTTGTTTCCGGCTGCGTTTTGACTACCGCCACTGGATTCTGCGCCTGAGTGGGTGGGCGTCGCGCTTCAATGCGCACAACTTCCAGTTCGGCGACCAAAGCCTGTTCATGAACGCCGCCGCGTTTCGGCAGCTAGGCGGCTTCAACGAGGAGCTGCTGCTGATGGAAGACGTGGACATTGTGGGGCGCATCAAGCACCTTCACCGGTTTGTGGTAATGCCCTACGAGGTTCTGACCTCGGCCCGCAAATACCGTGAATATGGCGTGAGTCGCACCGAATTGACCCATCTGGCGGTATTCACGCTCTACAGTCTGCACGTGAAACAGCCCACGCTGGCGCACTGGTATCGAAAGCTGCTCCATAACCGGCGCAACAGTACCCGCAAGGCGGCGTAGACGCAGGCTACACCGCGGCGGGCAGGCGCAGGTACTCGGCCAACTGCAGCGACGTATCCACGAAGGTGATGCGCGGGTTGGCGTTGCGTTCGATGTGGAAATGGGCGTCGTTCAACTCGCGCACGAGGTCGTCGGCGTTCAGGCGGTGCACAAACTGGCAGAACCGGCTGATGAACGTCTGCTCTTGCGCCGGTAAGTGCGGCACCAGCTGCGGGTCGAGGCCGTAGAGCAGCACCTTGCGCGTGAGGCCGAGGGCGTACTGCAGAAACTCTTTCTGGTTTTCGCGCCCCATTTTCTGGAAGTTGTCGGCGGCAGCCACAATTTTTTCCAGGCTCAGGCCATAGCAGGCGCGCATCCAGTCGGCGTACGTCTGGAAATAGTCGTTGCCGCCGTCCTGGTCGCGGGCGGCCAGCGCGGCGCCCAGGTTGCCTTCGGTGAGTTGGGCCAGTTGCCGGGCCTTCACTTCGAGCACGCCAAACTGCCCAACCAAGTGCTGGGTGATTTCCTCTTCCCGAAACTGCCGCACGGGCACCAGCTGCACGCGGCTGAGGATGGTGGGCAGCAGTTTGTCGGGCTGCTGACACACCAGCAAGAACACGGTGGCGGGAGGCGGCTCTTCCAGCAGCTTGAGCACGGCGTTGGCGGCGGCGGGGTGCATCAGCTCGGGCAGCCAGACGACCACCAGCTTGAACTGCGCCTCAAACGCTTTCAGCGACACCAGCTTGAGCAGCTGCACCGCCTCGTCCTTCGAGATGTTGCCCTGCTTGTTTTCGGCCCCGATGTGCTGCATCCAGTCATTCAGGCCCTGGTAGGCGCCGCTCTCGGCCAACACAAACGTGCGCCACTCGGCCGCAAACTTGTGGCTGAGCGCGTCTTTGCTCACCGCCTTGGTGGTGGTGACAGGCAGGATAAAGTTCAGGTCGGGGTGCACCAGCCGGTCGATTTTGCGGCAGCTGGCGCACTGCCCGCAGGAATCCTGCGGCTGGCGGTTTTCGCAGTTCAGGAAAGCGCCGTAGGCCAGCGCCAGGGCCAGCGCGCCCGAGCCCTCGGCTCCGCGAAACAGCTGCGCGTGGGCCACGTGCTGGCGCTGCACGCTCTGTACCAGTACCTGCTTTACCTCGTTGAGGCCGGGAATATCAGCAAAACGCATCGGCGCTCCGGAGTTGAAATCGGCTTAAAAAAACGTGCGCAGCACCATGAACATGCCAATGCGCAGGGCCATGGTAACGGCCGCAATACCCATAGCAAACAACGCTTTCTGCACGATGGGCAGCGGCCGGCGCAGCACCCGTATCAGCAGCCAGATACCCAGGCCGGTGATGAGCAGCGACACCAGCCCGGCGCGCCACGAAATTCCAAAATCGAGCAGGCAGCCCCCCACCAGCGCGGCCACCAGAAAGGCAGCCATGCCGTAATCAGCCCCGCGCATTTGCTGCTCCTCGGCCATGTTCTGTGTGTTTATCGAAAGAAAGAGTTACAGTTCGAAGCTGGCATCGGCAGCCGGGGCGGAGGTCCGCTCCCACACGCGGTCCTTCACCGTCAGTTCGTATACCTTGGCCATAATGGCCTGCTCCACGTCGTCGTAGGGCAGGTGGCGGCGCGCCATCACGCGGTCGGCCACCTCGGCTGCTTTGGGCAATCGGAAGGTTTCGAAGCCCGAGGCACCGCCCCAGCTGAAGGACGGAATGAAGTTGCGCGGGAAGCCCGCCCCGAAGATGTTGGCCGCCACGCCCACCACCGTGCCGGTGTTGAACATGGTGTTGATGCCGCACTTGCTATGGTCGCCCATCATCAGCCCGCAGAACTGCTGCCCGGTATTCACGAAACGGCCGGCGGCATGGCTCCACACCTTCACCGGGGCGTAGTTGTTCTTGAGGTTCGAGGTGTTGGTATCGGCCCCCAGGTTGCACCACTCGCCGATGACCGAGTTGCCGAGGTAGCCGTCGTGGCCTTTGTTGGAGTAGCCCATCAGGATGGAGTTGCCCACTTCGCCGCCCACTTTACAGTGCGGGCCCACGGTGTTGTCGCCGCGCATTTTGGCGCCGGCATTGATGTGGCTGCCTTCGCCCAGCGCCAGCGGCCCTTTGATGATGGCCCCCTCGTGCACCTGCGAGTTTTTGCCGAGGTAAATCGGGCCGTCTTCCGCATTCAGGATGGCCGCCCGAATCTTCACGCCTTCTTCGATGAAGATGTTTTCGGGGGCGTATACGATGGTGTGCGCGTCGTTTACCGGCTGCGAGGTGCGGCCGGCCGTCAGCAGCTTGAAGTCGTTGCGGATTTCGGCGCCGTTGCGCAGAAACAGGTGCCAGGGCCGGCTGATGACCGTTACTGGCTCGGCTACTTGTTTGGTCACGGGCAGGCCATCCTGGATCAGCTCGGCTATCTGCGAGGCATCGGCTAGGTGCGCGGCCACCAACACGTCGTCGCAAAACAAGGCTTCGCCGGGCTGCAGCTGCTTCACCTGCTGGGCCAGCACGTCGTCGGCGCACACGGCCCCGTTGATGACGAGGGCCGGGCCCACGGCGGGTGCGGCCGGGTATTTGGCCTGCAAATAGGGTTCGGTGAGGTAGTGCACCGGCTCGCCGAGGCGGTGCTCCCATTTTTCGGCCAGCGTGAGAATGCCACACCGCAGGGCCGCTACGGGCCGGGTGAAGGTGAACGGCAGCAGGTGCGGCCGGATGGCCGGGTCGTCGAAAAGCAGGATGTTCATCGGAGTAGCAGGAGCGCGTTGGTCGGCAACTGGGCCGGGGTCGGAGCGCAAAGGTCGCAGTCCGGCGCCAGTTCAAAAACAAAAACTCCCGCCAGACGAGCCGGCGGGAGTTTGTAGGTACGTGAAGGTCGATTGCAACCGGCAACCGGCCACCCGCAATAGACTAAGCTTTTTTCGCGTAGCGGCTGCGGAATTTCTCCACGCGGCCGGCCGTGTCGATGAACATGTTCTTGCCCGTGTAGAACGGGTGCGACTGGCTGCTCACTTCCACCTTGATGACGGGGTAAGTCTTGCCGTCTTCCATCGTGATGGTCTCGTTCGAGGTCATCGTCGAACGGGTGATGAATTTGAAGTCGCTCGAGGTGTCCTGGAACACTACCTCGCGGTACTCGGGGTGGATGTCTTTTTTCATGACGCGAAAAGCGGTTGATTCCTTGTGACCCTGCCGATTTTGCGGAAGGGAGGGCAAAGGTACATAGCTGAGGCTGAAATCAAAAGCCCGCGCATTTTTTTCCGCCTCCGCGTCTTTACTTGATGCTGATAATTCCCGGAATTGGTTATTTTTGGTCCCGGCCCGGCTCGTTTTCCCCGCCCCTTCCCCACCCTTAGCAGCGCCGCCGCATGATTCGCAAACCGCTACTCCTGCTATTTACTGCGCTGCTATTGATTGTTCCGGCCGTTTGGGCCGTTACCCTCACCCTCTTTCAGGCCACGCCCGACGGCACGTCCGTGCGCATCGAATGGGAAGTACTGAGCGAGGCGGGCGTCACGTCGTTCGACCTGTACCGGCGCGGCGGCAACGACGCCAACTTTGACCGCGTGACGGTAATCTCGCCCACCGGCCAGCGCCGCTACCAGTACACCGACGCCAACCTGTACCGCGGCACTACCGGCACCGCCGGCGGTGGCCCCTACACCTACCGCCTCACCGTGCACAGCAGCGGCGCCGCCGACCAGTCGTACACCACCAGCCTCACGCAAACGCCCAGCGCCGTGCAGCGGTCCTGGGGCAGCATCAAGTCGATGTTTCGATAAATGGCTGAATGTTGGCCCCGGCCGGCCTACGAACTCACCACACAACCGGAATCATTCCGGTTTTTTTGTGCCTGCCCGATTCGCCCGGCGTCGTTACCCGACCAGCCATTTAACCATCCAACCATTTAGCCATTCACCCCCATGCGCCTTTGCTTCGCCTCCAATAACGCCCACAAGCTCGACGAAATTAGGCCGCTGCTGCCGGCGGGCATCGAGTTGCTCAGTTTGGCCGATATCGGCTGCCAAGAGGAACTACCCGAAACCCAGGATACGCTGGAAGGCAACGCCCGCCAGAAAGCCCGCTACGTATGGGACCATTACGCCACGCCCTGCTTTGCCGACGACACCGGCCTGGAAGTAGCCGCCCTGAACGGGGCGCCGGGCGTGTACTCGGCCCGCTACGCCGGCCCCCAGCGCGATGCCGCCGACAACATACAGAAACTTCTGCTGGAGCTACAGAACCAGACCGACCGCGCGGCGCAGTTCCGCACGGTGGTGGCTTTGGTGCTGAGCGAAACCGAGGAACACCTGTTTGCCGGCTCGGTACCGGGGCTTATTACCGAGGCACCACGCGGCAGCGGCGGCTTTGGCTACGACCCCGTGTTTGTGCCCACCGAGGGCGACGGCCGCAGCTTCGCCGAAATGCCGCTGGCCGACAAGAACGAGTTAAGCCACCGGGCCCGGGCCGTGAAGAAACTCGTAGCTTTTCTGAACGGTTTGACCGACGGCAACGCCTAAGCTCGCACGGGCGGCAGCGTAGCGCCAAGCGGCTCGAGAAATGGCTGGTCACGCATCGGTGCATTTTTTGGCCGGTGGTTCGAGGCTAAGTGCCTACTTTTGCAAGGTTGGGCCAGCCACAACGCCCCATTTCCCCTCATGCAACAACCTTTCATCGTCGGCATTACCGGGGGCAGCGCCTCGGGTAAGACCACTTTCCTGCGCCGCCTGCTTTCCGCGTTTTCAGAAGACGAAATCTGCCTGATTTCGCAGGACAACTACTACCACCCGCGCGAAAGTCAGCTGGTGGACGACCAGGGCGTGACCAACTTCGACCTGCCCTCGTCCATCGACTCGGCAGCCTACGCGGCCGACGTGCTGCAGATCAGCCAGGGCAAGGAAGTGCGCCGGCCCGAATACACCTTTAACAACCCCGGCGCCACGCCCAAAGAGCTGGTATTCAAGCCCGCTCCGATTGTGGTGGTGGAGGGCATTTTCGTGTTCTACTTCGAGGAAGTGGCCAAGCTGCTCGACCTAAAAGTATACATCGACGCCCGGGAGCACGTGAAAGTGCTGCGCCGCATTGTGCGCGACCGGGACGAGCGGGGCTACGACCTGGAAGACGTATTGTACCGCTACACCAACCACGTGGCGCCGACCTACGAGAAGTACATCAAGCCCTTCAAGCACGACGCCGACCTGATTATTCCCAACAACCGCCACTTCGACAAGGGGCTGGATGTGCTGGTGTCGTTTTTGAAAAGCAAAGTCAGGAGCTAAATCGCCCCGCACAATTTCCTTCTAACAGAGTATCACTATTTATAACTGTTCGTATATTTTCGCAGCAAGCTCCGCTTAGGTAGCTGGCGGCTAAGCGGGCGTTACGGGTTGCCCACCCATTATGATGCTATTTCAAGCGGGGTGGTCGAAAACCGCTTTATAAATCTGAGTAGACAACCAATTACAACCAATACAACCATTATGAAAAAAGTACGCTTACTAATTCCTTTCTCAATGACATTGTTGATTGGAATGGGAATTATTGTGGGGTGTGATAAGAACCAAGAGGTTTCTTCGGTGGAGCAAACGGTTACGTCGATTCAGCAGCAGGAGGGCATAGTGACGGAAGAAGAATTTGAGAATGTTGCGGAAGCAGTGTGCGCAGCCCTCGATGAGAACCACTACGCTCAGGTTACCCAGGTGGAGGGGGGCTATATTTTTCAAGTGCGGGAGGGAAACTTGGAACCTCAAGAAAGAACTTACTGCAGCTACGCCTATGCAGGCAACACATTTTTGAACTGTCTAAAACATGCTACAGCTATTGCACCAAACCATTGCGTAAGAGTTGGGTACAGTACAACTACTCATCTTTATACAGTCTATGACTGTTAACATGAGCGCACAGCACCGTTAGTATAGTAACCAAATGGCCTGCTTCTTTCTCGAAGCGGGCCATTTGGCTATATTTGTAGCCCTGCTGCGTATCGTGTTGTTTTTCACCGCCATATTACCCCGTCTGCGTTTTAGCCTGCTGGCCGCCACGTTGCTGTTGGTGGTGGGGCTGAACAACCAGGCCGTAGCCACGTTCCGGCTGCCGGCCAAGGCGGGCAACGCGCGCGTGAGCAGCGTGCCGAAGGGCACGGTGGTCAAGCAGAAAGTAACCCTGGAAGCTACGTCGCCGCTGGCGCCGTGGCTGCTGCCGGCTCTCGACGGCTGGTTTCCGCCCGTACCGGCGGCCCCGCTGGCGGCGGTTTCCTGGCCGCTGGCCACCGCACCGCGGCCCCGGCCCTGCGCCGTCCCCGACTGGTTCCACACACGCCTGCTCGAAGCAGCGCTGTCGCCGCACGCGCCCTAGCGAGCCGACGCAGCCGGTTGCCTTTCTCCCGCTTACAGGTGAGTTCAACCGCTGACCGCCGCAAGCTTTCGGCTTGCCCCAATTGCCTTTCGATGCTCATGCGCCCCGCCGGTAGTGCCGGGCGGCCGCTTTGCCTCGGGGCCCCAATCCAGCACCTTTCTTAATTCCATTCAATGCGTAACAAAGGCTTAGTCATTGCGCTGACACTTATCGTGTCGGCGTTGTGCGTGTACTTCCTCTATTTCACCTTCGTCTCGCGCCGCGTGCAGGCCGACGCGGTGACCTACGCCACCCGCAACGGGCAGGTGGACCAACAAAAGCGTCAGCACTACCTCGACTCGGTGTGGCGCGTGCCGGTAACCAGCGTGCTGGGCGCCGACTACACCTACCGCGACGTGCGCGCCTCGGAGCTGGGCCTCGGCCTCGACTTGAAAGGCGGCATGCACGTGACGCTGGAAGTGTCGCCGGTGGAGATTGTGCGGGCCATGGCCGGCAACTCCAAAGACCCCAAGTTTAACCAGGCCCTGACCCGCGCCCAGGAGCTACAGAAGCAGAACCCGAGCGCCTCGTTCACGGCCCTGTTTGCCCAGGCCTTCCGCGACGTGGCCCCTGGCGACAAACTGGCCCGCATCTTCGCCAACACCACCAACAAGAGCCGCGGCATCGACTACAACTCGACCGACGCGAAAGTGCTGAGCGAAGTAGACAAGGAAGTAGAAGAATCCATCGACCGCGCCTTCCGCATTCTGCGCACCCGCGTCGATAAGTTTGGCGTGAACCAGCCGAACATCCAGCGCGTGAAAGGCACCGGCCGCATTCAAATTGAATTGCCCGGCGTCGACAACCCCGACCGCGTGCGCAAGCTGCTGCAGGGCCAGGCCAAACTGGAGTTCTGGGAAGTATACAAGCAGGACGAGTTCTATCCCTACCTGGCCCAACTCGACGCCATTGTAAAGGCCAAAGACGAAGCCGCCAAAGGCGGTGCAACGGCCGCTACCACCTCGACGACCGACACGACGGCTACGGCCGCGGCGGCCGGCGACTCGACTTCGCTGGCTAGCCAGCTGGCCAAGAAAAACGCCAAGGCCGATTCGGCCAAAACCGCCGCGCAAGCGGGTTCGGGCCTCGCCAAGTACTTCACCATGCCCGGCACGCTGGGCGCCAACGTGCGCGACACCGCCCGCGTGAATGCCCTGCTCCGCTCGCCGGAAGTGAAGGCCGTATTGCCCGGCAACCTCACCTTCCTGTGGGACGTGAAGCCGACGACCATCGAAGGCCAGGAATACCTGCAGCTGAACGCCATTCGGAAAGGCCGCGAGTCGGTAGCTCCGCTGGGCGGCGAAGTGGTGTCGGATGCCCGCCAGGACTACGACCAGGGCGGCCGCCCCGAGGTATCGATGCAGATGAACCCGACCGGGGCCCGCAAGTGGCAGAAGCTGACCGCCGCCAGCATTGGCAAGCAGGTAGCTATTGTGCTCGACGATTACGTGTACTCGGCGCCGGTGGTGCAGTCGGAAATTGCCGGCGGCAACTCCAGCATTTCGGGCAACTTCACCATTGAAGAAGCGCAAGACTTGGCCAACGTGCTGAAAGCCGGTAAGCTGCCCGCCCCCACGCGCATCGTGGAAGAAGCGGTAGTAGGTCCGTCGCTCGGGCAGGAAGCCATCAACCAGGGCCTGTACTCCTCGCTGGCCGGTCTGGGCGTTATCATGCTGTTCATGGCCTTCTACTACGGCCGTGCTGGTTTGGTAGCCGATGCCGTACTGCTCTTCAACATGTTCCTGATTCTGGGTGTACTGGCCCAGTTCAGCACCGCCCTCACGCTGCCCGGCATTGCCGGTATGATCCTGGTAATTGCTACCTCGGTTGACGCCAACGTACTGATCTTCGAGCGTATTCGCGAAGAACTCAACCACGGCCTCTCGCACAAGGACGCCATCAATAAGGGCTACTCGCGTGCCTTCACGGCCATCTTCGACACCAACGTTACCACGCTGATCATTGCCCTGATCCTGGGCTTCTTTGGCACGGGTCCGGTGCAGAACTTCGCCGTGACGCTGGGTATCGGTGTGTTTACCTCGTTCCTTTCGGCCTTCTTCGTGTCGCGCCTCATCATCGAGTGGCTGATCAAGGGCAAGGAAACGACCCGCATCACCTTCTCGACCTTCCTTTCGCGCAACCTGTTCCAGAACGTGAACTTCGACATCGTGGGCAAGCGCTACATCGCCTACGCCCTTTCGTCGGCGGTCATCGTGATTGGTTTCGTGCTGATGTTCATCCAAGGCGGCCCGAACCTGGGCGTGGACTTCCGCGGGGGCCGCGCCTACGTGGTCGACTTCAACAAGCCGATGGTAGCCTCCGACGTGCGTGAGCACCTGCACGGGGTGTTCCAGAACGCCGGCACCGAGGTGAAAACCTACGGCTCGGCCGACCGCCTGCGCATCACCACCGGCTACTTGGCCGATGACGAAAGCACCACCGCCGACCAGAAAGTGCGCGCCGCCCTCGACCAGGGTCTGCAGCAGTACGCCTCGTCTGCGCCGGTCGTGCAAAGCACCTCGAAAGTGGGCGCTACTATTGCCGACGACATCAAGAAGACCTCGGTGCTGAGCTTGGGCCTGACGCTGCTGGCCATCTTCGTGTACGTACTCTTCCGCTTCGAGAAGTGGCAGTACTCCATGGCCGCCGTAGTCGCGCTGTTCCACGATGCCTTGTTCGTAATTGCCTGTTACCCGATTGCCCGCGCCCTGGGCATGAACCTGGAAATCGACCAGGTATTTGTGGCCGCCGTGCTGACCGTAATTGGTTACTCGATGAACGACACCGTGGTTATCTACGACCGTATCCGCGAGTACCTGAAGGAAAACCCCAACCTGACCTTCGCGCAGGTGGTAAACCCGGCCCTAAACAGCACCTTCTCCCGCACGATGATTACCGCCACCACCATCCTGATGGTTGTAACGGTACTCTTCTTCTTCGGCGGCGAAACGCTCCGCTCGTTCTCCTTCGCCATGATTGTGGGCATGATCATCGGGACGTACTCCTCGCTGTTCATTGCCGCCCCGCTCATCCTCGACACTTCGGCCGGCAAGGCCAAAGGCAAGGGCACGGAACCCGGCGCCCCCGCCGACGCCGCTGCGCCCAAGCTCTCGACGGCTCTGCAATAAGGACCACGGCCGAAGACGACTTTCCGCCTGGCGGAACAGCGTCTCGGATTCCACAGCCGTGGTGGAAAACACCCAAAGCAGCCCGACCGGTCCCGGTCGGGCTGCTTTCGTTTGCGGGGTACTGGCGTGGCGGTATTGTTCTATCGAATGCGTAACTTTTTAGGGAGCGAAGGCAACCTTTTGCGCACGCCTTCCCGAGTGCTTTGTTGTAACTCCCCCGCCACCGTGTCTGCCAAACCCGACCACGACCCCGCCGAAGTGCTGCTGGCCATTCTGGCCGGGTGCCGACGTGCCGAGCGGGCAAGTCAGCGGCAGCTGTACACGCGCTACTACAGTTACGCCATGAGCGTGTGTTTGCGCTACACCCGCACCCGCGACGAAGCCATGGAAGCCGTCAACGACGGTTTTATGAAAATCTTTCGCGACGTGGCTCGTTTCGACGTGACCAAGCACGAGCTCAGCGGCTCGTTTCGCGGCTGGCTCAAGCGCATCATGATTCACACCGCCATCGACCACTACCGCGCCACCGAAAAGCACCAGCACCAGCAGGACCTGGCCGACGTAGCCAATTACCACCCCGAAGAAGGCGCCACCCCGCTCGATTCACTGGCCTACGACGAATTGATTCAGCTGATTCAGCGCCTCACACCGGGCTACCGGACCGTGTTCAACCTGTATGTGATTGACGGCTTTACCCACGAAGAAATAGCGCAACAGTTGGGCATTTCCGTGGGCGCTTCCAAATCCAATCTTTCGAAAGCCCGGGCCCATTTGAAGGCCATGTTGCTCAAAACCACCCACCATGTCTACGCCTAACTTATCGGATGAGGAACTGGATGCGCTGTTTCGACAGGGCGCCGATGACTACCCCGAGGAGGTAAACCTGGGGGCGTGGCTGCGCATGGAACAGCGCCTGGACGAAGCCGAAATGCAGCGCCGCGTGAACCGCAAAGTGGCGCGCTTTTTCCTGGCCGAGGTGGCAGCCGTAGCCTTGTTGCTGCTGCTGTGGCTGGGCTACCGGCAGTATACGGGCCCCGCCACGGCGGCGCGGCGCACCCAGCCGGCAGCTACTCAACCGGTAGAAGCGCCAGCTAAACAAGCTCACCGCTCTGGCGAGACGCAGCTTGCGGCCGCTAGCCGAATGAAACCCGCTGGCACCGCGAAACCCGCAGCATCGTTGGCTACCGACGCCAGCCTCCAAGGCGAGGCTTCGCCGGCCACCCGCCCGGCCGCAACGGCCAACGATGCGGCTATGACTTCCGGCGAGGCTGCTTCGGCAACGCTGGCCGCTTCGGGCACCGCCGGATTAGTAGCGCCGGGCAGTTCCCGCAATTCCGGGCGCTCGGGTGAGTACTCCCAAGCTGCGGCACCAAAAAGCCAAGGCCGACGGCCCCGTATTTCGACTTATGCAGCAACTGCTACGCATGATGCCGCGGCGCGGGCGGGCCGTTCTGCTGGTACCTCCGTTGAATCTTCCCGTACGCTAGCCAGTCGGTCTTCCACTCCCCAAACGGCTGCTGCCAGCACTGCCAGCCGATCCACGACTGGCTCAGGCGCCGCCGCTTTCTCCCAAACACAGACGGAAGCCCGCGGCAGCGCATTGCCACCGGCAGGCCAAACCACGCCGGTTGAGTACGCTACCGGCGCGGCAATACGCACCGAGAGCAGTAACTCCGTCGGTGGCAAGGCAACCCGCGCTGCCAGCGTTGCTTCCCCCGATAACGAATCGACGTCCACCTCTTACGACCTGCTCAACCCAATCAACCCGGCTTTGCAGGGCCTGAACACGGCCGACTTGCCCGTGCTGACGGCCCAAGCGCAGCCGACGGTAGAGGTAGCGGAGCGCCCGGAGAAGCCGCGCTTGCAGCCGGCGCATCGGCTGGCGGTTTCGTTGGTCTACTCGCCCGATTTTAGCACCGTGCGCTTCGCCAACATCAAGGCACCGGGCACCAACTTCGGGGCGCTGCTGGAATACCGCTTCACCAACCGCCTGCGCATCAGCACCGGGTTTGTGCGCTCGGACAAGAGCTACAAGGCCCGCCGCGAAGATTACACCATTCCCGATGCCCCCACCGGCGGCGGCTCCTATGCGCCCTCCTACGAGTGGGTGCAGGGCACCTGTACCATCTGGGATGTGCCGCTGAACCTGCGCTACGACTGGCTGGCGCGGGCGCAAAGCCAAGGGTTTGTATCGGCGGGCCTGTCGTCGTTCTTCATGAAAGAAGAGCACTATTACTACGACTACGTGGTGAAGAACCGCTACGGCACGCCCACTACCTACACCTGGAACCGCAAAGTGTACAACGGCCGGCAGCATCCGCTGAGCGTGCTAAACCTGTCGGGCGGCTACGAGCGGCAGGTGGGCAGCCGCTGGAGCGTGCAAGCCGAACCCTTCGTGAAGATTCCGTTGGGCGGCGTCGGCTACGGCAACATCAAACTCCTGAGCGGCGGCGTCTTCCTCGGCCTTAAATACGGCCTGTAGTACGGTTTACTTAGGTTTTTTCTTTCGGCTACCCGGTATTGCGGGCTGGCCTGGGCTCCTCTTTTCTTCCACCGTTTCGGTTTCGCTCCCATGCGCACCACCTTCATCCGAAAGCTACTGCCGACCGGGGCGCTGGTCGGGGCCTTTGTTACGCTTGCCTTCCTCAACAGCTGTTCCTACGACAACGCCGAGGAGCTGTTTGGCCAGCAGGAACCCACCGAATGCGACACGGCGGCCGTGACCTACAGCGGCACCATCAAGCCCCTGCTCACCCAGCATTGCTACAGCCAGAATGGCGTTTCGTGCCACAGCGGCAACACGCCCGAAGCCGGCATTAACCTGACGGACTACAACACGGTGAAGCTGTATGCAGGCTTCCCCACCTTGCTGGCTGTGGTGGAACACCGGCCCGGCTACCCCGCCATGCCCCAAAACGGCACCAAGCTTTCCGACTGCGACATAGCCCACCTGCGCACCTGGATTGACGCAGGGGCCCTTAACAACTAGTTTTTTCGCGCCTATGAAATCGTTGTTTCTCGCGTTGCTAGTGGCCGTGGCCCTGGGGCGCCCGGCCGCTGCCCAGCGGTATTCTACCCGCATGGCTACCATCGACTTCTTCTCTGATGCGCCACTGGAAGACATCAAGGCCAAGAACACGCAGGTAGCCGCTACCGTCGATTTGCTAAGCCAGCAGCTGGCATTTGTGGCCAACCTCAAGGAATTTGACTTTCCCGACAAGCTCATGCAGGCGCACTTCAACGAAAACTTCGTGGAGTCGGAGAAGTACCCGCGGGCAACGTTCAGCGGCCGCATTTCCGGCCTGCCCGAAGGCGGCCTGCCCGCCGTGGGCACTACCGCGGTGCAGGTGGAAGGCGAGTTGACCCTTCACGGCGTGAAGCGGCGCATCAAGCTGCCCGCGTCGCTGGAAATGCAGGACAAGCAGCTCGTGGCCAAAGCCCAGTTCAACGTGGCCCCGGCCGACTACAAAATCGACATTCCGTCGCTGGTGAAGGAGCACATTGCCAAGTCGGTGGCCGTGACGGTATATGCCGTGTGCGCCCCGCAAGGCCCCACGCCGCAGATTTCGTCGCAGACAACCCGTCCTTGACCGGCTTGCATTGCCTTTACTCCCCTCCCCTATGACTTCTTTCTACGTTTCTTCCATCCGAAGCCTGCTGCTGGGCGCGGCACTGGTGCTGGGCCACACGGCCGCAGCCCAGGACGACCTGCTCAACCAGCTGGAGCAGGAAACCAAAACCGAGGTAAAAACCGACTTTGCCACCGGTACTTTCAAGGGCACGCGAATCGTCAACGGACACTCGGTGGAAACGCCGGCGCAGGGTTCCATGCTGTTTCTCATCGGGCACCGCTTCGGCACGCTCAACAGCGGCGCCTACAACTTCTTCGGCCTCGACCAAGCTACCATTCGACTGGGCCTCGAATACGGCATCAACGACCGCGTGGCCGTGGGCATCGGGCGCAGTTCGCTTGACAAGACCTTCGACGGCTTTGTGAAATACAAAGCCCTGCGGCAGCACACCGGACCCGCCGCGTCGCCGGTTACGGTTACGCTGCTGGCCAGCAGCACGCTCACCACGCTCAAGTTTCCCGTCGGCGCCGACCGCAGCGTGGGCAAGCGCATGGCCTACTCCTACCAGGCATTGGTGGCGCGCAAATTCAGTCCCTCGCTTTCGGCGCAGCTCATGCCCACCTTGGTGCACCGCAACCTGGTAGACAAACCCACCGACAACAACGACGTGTACGCGCTGGGTGGCGCCGTGCGGCAGAAAATCAGCCGCCGCGTAGCCCTTACGGCCGAGTATTACTACGTGCTGTCGGAGCACACCAGTGAGCAGTTTCGCAACCCAGTGGCGTTTGGCTTCGACATCGAAACCGGCGGGCACGTGTTTCAGCTGCACTTCACCAACGCCAACGGCATGGTCGATCCGCTGTTTATTCCACGCACCACCGGCAACTTCTGGGACGGCGACATTTTCTTCGGCTTCAACGTTGCCCGCTCCTTCGGCATCGGCCACCGGAAAGAGTAGCCTGCGTTTTTACCCTCGCATCCACCTACACCACCCACAAAAAAGCCCGGCACATTGGCCGGGCTTTTTTGTTTACGAATGCGGCTGGGCACAGAAGCCCAAACATTAAAAGCCGGCGGTTACGCCTTCGGCCACCACTTCCGTTACCTGGGGCACCATGCGCTTGAGCAGGTTTTCGATGCCCGACTTGAGCGTGACGGTAGCCGAGGGGCAGCCCGAGCAGGAGCCCTGCAGGTTCACCGTTACCACGCCTTCGCGGTAGCTCTTGAAGGTGATGTTGCCACCGTCCTGCTCCACGGCGGGGCGCACGTAGTTGTCGAGCAGGTCGATGATTTTCTGGGCCGTTTCCTGGTCTTCAGCCGAGTGGTCGGCACCGGCAGCCTGCTGGGCGGCGCGCTGCTCGGCGGCGGGGTCGACGAGGAAAATGGGGCCGCCCGACTCCACGTACGACTTCAGGAAAGTGCGCAACTCGGGAATGAGTTGCGTCCAAGTATGGTCGGGTGTGGTTTTGGTGACGGTTACGAAGTTGGCGGCGATGAACACGCGGCCCACGTAATCGAACTTGAACAGCTCCTGAGCCAATGGCGAGTTGCTGGCCGATTCGGCGTCGGGGTAGTCTACGCTCACGCCGTCGCTCACAAGCTGGGCGTTGAGCACGAATTTCATCGACTCGGGGTTGGGCGAGGCTTCGGCGTAGATGGAAACCGAGCCGGCGGGGGCGGTAGTATTCATGATGAGACTGTGCTACTTAGGTCGAGGAAGGAGGCCGCCACAAAGCGGGTTTGGTGTATAACCGCAACAGGGCCCCGGTGGTTGCAAAGGTAATAGAATGTGGGTGGCTGGTAGCGGCAAATACGGGTTGGCGGGTATGGCGGCGGGCTTGGGCGAGCCGCACCTTTACGGCCGGTTCATTTGCCTTCTGCCCATGCTATTCCGCCTTGCTTTACTGGCTCTGAGTGTACTGTTCGCCACTTTGGGCCGCGCCCAGCAGCTAGTACCGCGCCTGCTGCTCGACGAAGAATTTCACGACAACCACCGCAACTGGCCCACCGGCCTGCTCGGCAACGCCGAGTACAGCTTTCGGCCGGGCGAATACGTGGGCAAGGAAATCCGCCGCGAAAACCGGCAACGCGTGGCCCTCATTCAAGTGCCGCTCGACGCCGACCGCGACTTCGACATCGAGGCCGAATACCGCACCAGTTGGGTAGGTACGCTGGCCTGGGGCGCCCAAGACGAGGAAAACATGCAGCTCTTCGGGCTCAACCCCGACAAGCACGTTTCCATTTGCGGCTGGCGGCGCGGCAAGTTTTTCTGGGGTGCGCCCGAAAGCACCACCGCGGCTGTCATCAACGAAAAAGGCTGGAACACGCTGCGCCTGGAGCGGCGCGGAAAGCGCGTACGGTACTTCATCAACGGCACGCCGGTGGCCGACACCAAGTTTGCCGGGCTGTGGGGCCAGGGCATTGGGCTCGAAACCAACCGCGGCTCTACGGCGCGGCTGCGGCACCTGCGCGTGTGGCAACTAGAGCCCGAAATGCCAGCGCCAGCCGCCACTCCTGCGCCGGCCGCGGCTATTGCGCCGGTGGCCACAGCCAGCACGGCGGAACCCGCCGATGCTGCCGAGGCCCTGGCCGCCCCGCTGCGTGGCGGGCAGCGCCTGGCGCTGCGCAACGTATTTTTCGTGCAAGGCCAACCCGAACTGCTGGGCACCAGCAAACCCGAGCTGGCGCGGCTGGCCAAGGCGCTCAACAACCAGTCGGCCTTGCGCATCCGGCTGGAAGGCCACACCGACAACCAAGGTCCGGAAGACAAAAACCAGCTTCTGAGCGAACAGCGCGCCCAAGCTATCAAGACTTTCTTGGTGAAGTACGGTGTAGCGGCCGAGCGGCTCGAAACCGTTGGTTACGGCCCCACACGCCCCGTGGCACCAAACGACACCGAAGCCCACCGCCGGCAGAACCGGCGGGTGGAGTGCGTGGTCGTGGAGCAGTAACGGCCTGTTTCTTCCTTCGCGCGGCGCTACAGCCGACTGGCGCGGGCGCGCAGCAGCATATCGGCCAGCACGAGGTTGGTCATGGCGTCTACAATGGGCACGGCGCGGGGCAGCACACACGGGTCGTGGCGGCCACGGCCGGCTAGCTCCACGGCTTCGCCTTGGTCGTTGATGGTTTGCTGAGGCTGCAAAATGGTGGCCACGGGCTTGAACGCCACGCGGAAATACACGTCCTGCCCGTTGCTGATGCCGCCCTGAATACCGCCCGAATGATTGGTGCGGGTACGCACCCGGCCGGCCTCATCGGTGTAGAAGGCATCGTTGTGCTCCGAGCCAAACAGCAGCGTGCCCGCAAATCCCGACCCGTATTCGAAGCCCTTCACTGCGTTGATGCTCAGCATGGCCTTGCCCAGCTCGGCGTGCAGCTTGTCGAACACCGGTTCGCCCAACCCCGTGGGCACCCCCGTCGCCACGCCCGTAATGATGCCGCCCACCGTATCGTGCCGGTCGCGGGTCTGCCGAATGAGGTCGGCCATGCGCGCTGCTGTTTCGGGGTGCGGGCAGCGCACCAGGTTGGTATCGATCAGGCTTAAATCGAGCTGCTCGTAGCTCACCGGCACCGCCACGGCCCCCACCTGCGACACGTAGCTGCGCACGCGCACGCCGTGGTGCGCTAGCAGCGCCGCCGCCACCGCGCCGGCTGCCACGCGGGCCGCCGTTTCGCGGGCCGACGAGCGGCCGCCGCCGCGGTAGTCGCGGTGGCCGTACTTCTGGTCGTAGGTATAATCGGCGTGCGAAGGGCGGTAGGCGTGCTGGATGTGGGAATAGTCGTGGCTGCGCTGGTCCTGGTTGCGGATAAACAGCCCGATGGGCGTGCCCGTGCTACGGCCCTCAAACAGCCCCGACAATACCTCCACCGTATCGGCTTCGCTGCGCGGCGTCGTCAGCTCCGATTGGCCCGGCCGGCGGCGGTCCAGCGCCGCTTGAATGGCCGCCGCCTCGATGGGCAAGCCCGCAGGACAGCCATCGATGACTACGCCAATGCCCGGCCCGTGCGACTCGCCGAAAGTGCTGATGCGGAACAACTGTCCGTAGGAATTGCTCATGCCCAAAAATGCAGTAATGAAACCCGGCTGCATGCAGCACGGCCCGGCGAAGCTACAACCGGATTGCTACCGTCGGCCGGCCCGCCACCACCCAATCACCGTGAGAAGGCCCAAAACAGCCAGTACTGCATAGGCATAACGGCGCGTTTGCTGCGGCGTATCCAGTGGCCGCAGTGTGTTGTCGGCGGCCGGAATTTGCTGGGCGTAGAACGGGTCCGTGCGGATGTAGGCCGCCGTAGCCGGTGCCGAGCGGGTGGCTTCGCCCCGCACGGCCAGCACCAACTCGGGCCGCAGCGTGTCGTAGCGGGCGTGGTTGAGGTCGAACACGGGCAGCGCAAAAACCCGCCGCAAGGAATAGGTGCCCGGCTGGCGGGCTACCAGCCGGTAGCTCCACACCTTGCGGCCACCCACGCGGCCGTTTTGCCGGGTTATTTCCTGCCTGACGTCGGGGCCGTACAATTCCAGGCCGGGCGGCAGGGTGGCGGTAGGTTCGGGTAGAGCGGTCAGGTTGCCCTCGCCCTCCACAGTCAGGGTGTAGGTGTAGGCCTGCCCGGTACGAAACGCGGTTCGGTCGATGCCTTCGAGCAGCCGATAACGCCCAACCGACGAAACCCCACTGGCTGCCGGCAAGGGGCGGACCGTAACCGTGCGCGGCGTGCTGCGGTAGGTTTTGTAGCCCGCCATGCGGTTGTCGGCTCCGGCTACGGGACGCTTGGCCACGCGGTATTTCTTCATTTCCAGGCTGAGCGCGGGGAACTGCAGCGGCTGCGCGTTGAGCGGGTAGAATACCGTTTCGTAGAGGCGGTAGCGCAAAAACGGCTTGCCGCCCACCCGCACCGAATCGGGTACGATATCGGCCTCATCGAACGACTCTTCCCAGGCTGTGGGCTGCCGCAGCTGTTGTAGAAGCACGGGCAACTGCTCGGCAAAGCGGTGAAAGTCGAGCAGGCCCTGGTCGGCGGGCGCCAGGTAGAAATACAGCCCGATGTGCACCGGCTCGCCCACCCAGGCCGTAGTTTTATCGGGCACCACGGCCAGAAACGCCTGATCCTGCGGCTCTACGTACTCCTGCCCTTTGGGCTTGCCCAGCAGCTGGTCGAGCAACCCAATGCCTTGCAACGGCTTGGTGGGCGCCGCCCCGGCATTGGGCGCAGCACTGGCGGCCGGCTGCGGCAGCACGTGCAGCTTGGCCCCCAGGGACTTCACCACCTGCCCGTTCACCGTCAGCGAAAAAGGCTTCACGTCGAAGTCTCCTTCGGCGAAGGCAGCGTAGCGCTGGGTGAGCAGCAGCTCTACCGTAGCCTTGCCGTTCACGATGCGCGTAGTCGTCGTCGACGACTTGCCGCTTTTCTTAAAGCCCTCGAGGTCGGGGAAGGCGGAATACCGCTCCAGCTTGGCGCCGCGCAGGCGCAGGGCAATGGTGAAGTATTCGTTGACGGGAAACGTGGTGCGGCCCAGCTCCAACGACGCCTGCTGACTCGGCGCAGGCACCACAGCAGCTGGGGCGCTGGCAGGCGGCGTTTGGGCTTGCATTTGCCGGCCCCACAAGCCTACCCACAGGAAAAGAACCAAAAACCGCAGCATCTAGTCAAACCTACGCAGAAATCGGCGAAAAGAGGCTGTAAACGCGCTTTTCGCAGCAACGGCAAAACTGCCGCAAGCGCTACGCTTCACCCTTCCCCTTCGGGTCCATTCAAGCGGCGGCGCTATTCCAGGCTGTAAAGGTCCTGCTCTGTTTCGCGCCCACAATTTCTGTTGCTTTAGCTCCGGGTAACGTACCGAACAATCTGCTGCCAAAACCCATGTAGCGCCGCTCAATGTTGCTTTACACCGGCGGCCGCCACGGCAGCGCCGCGGCTACGACGGCAAGGATGACCTTTCAGCCAGCACGGTGGGCGTCGGAAGTGGCGACTTTGGGGTGCCCACATCGACGCGCCGGAGTAGCCCGAAGTAGCAGTTTATGCCCAACGGTGAGTTGGTCCCCATACCAGCTTTTTCATGCGTGCCTGTACTCCATCAGTAAAATAGGAGAATCTGTTCCGGATTGATTTATAAAAAAAACCGCAGGCGGAGCATTTTTTTTCGGGTCTTCGATTCAGCAGGAAAAACCAGCCCCTTGGCGCGAAAAACGGCCTTTCGCCTTGGCAACACCTCCTTTTACATAAGAAAATTCCTTGACACCTGCAAACCGTTTACCAACGGATTGCCGTAAGTGCTGCCATACTCCCCAACCCCCTCTGTTTCTGATTAGTTGACAGGCTCCTGACAGAGGCTGAACGGGACTCCCTTGCGTTTTTCACCCAACATTTTATCCTCATGTCCAAACACCTGCAAACGCCCGAAACTGGCCAGGACCTCGGCGGTGCGCTTCAGAAGCCCATCCAGCGCCGCTCGTTTCTGCTCTACACCGGCGCCACCGTCGCGGCTACCGGCCTGCTGCTCGCTGGCTGCGACGATGACGACGACAACGGCACCACCACCACCGTCAACTTAGGCTCGGGTGATGTAGGCGTATTGAACTATGCTTATGCGCTGGAACAGCTGGAAGCCGCGTTTTACGCCCAAGTAGTGGCTACGCCCTATTCCGGTATTACGGCAGATGAGCGCACCGGCCTGACCGCCATTGCCAAGCACGAGGCCATTCACCGCGACTTTTTCAAAGCGGCTATTACCTCGGTGGCAGCCAGCCAGATTATTCCGGGCCTGACGCCGGACTTCAGCAAAGTCAACTTCGCCGACCGCAACTCGGTGCTGACTACGGCGAAGACGTTTGAAGATCTGGGCGTGGCAGCATACAACGGTGCTGGCGCCCTCATCAAGGACAACACCTACCTGCTGCTTGCCGGCAAGATTGTGTCGGTGGAAGCACGGCACGCCGGTTACATCCGCGACTTGCTCAGCAACGGCGACTTTGCCGGCAGCGACGTGGTAAATGCCTCGGGCCTCGACCGCGCCCTGTCGGTAGCCGATGTGCTGGCGGCCGCCCAGCCCTTCATCAAAGAGAAGATTTCGGGCGACAACGTGGGCAAATAGCCCGGCGTGTTCCTTTTTTCCATCTGCATCCCTTTCGCCATGAACCTGTTTAAAATAATCGCAGACCTCGAAAAGGTAGACCCGGAAATGACCGCGCGTCTTACCCACCGCCGCAGCGCCCTCACCCTACTGGGCGACCTGAGCAAGAAATTTGCGTTGGCAGCCGCCCCTATTGCCATCGGCTCGGCCTTCAACAAAGCCATGGGCCAGAACACGCTGTCGGCCGTGAACGACGTGCTGAATTTTGCCCTCACGCTGGAATACCTCGAGGAAGATTTCTACGCCCAAGCGTTGGCCGCACCCACGCTGGCCGCCAACCTGACCACTGGCAGCGCCGCACGCAACGCCATTCAGACCATCAAAAACCACGAAACGGCCCACGTTACGCTGCTGAAAGGCGCCCTGGGCACGGCTGCGGTTGCGCGGCCTGCCAGCTTCAACTTCGGTACCGCGTTTGCCACCTACGCCTCGTTCCTCACGTTTGCGCAGGCTTTTGAAGATACCGGCGTGCGGGCCTACAAAGGCCAGGCTGGTACGCTCAAAACGGCCGGCAACCCCAACAACGTGCTGCAAACCGCCCTGCAGATTCACTCGGTGGAAGCCCGCCATGCTGCGCACGTGCGCTACATGCGCCGCGCCGTCGATCCGCTGGCCGCCAGCCAATACGGCTGGGTGACCAACGCGGAAGCCAACGGTGCCCCGGCGGCCGTATACAACGCTGGCAACCCGGCCACCACGTTTCCGGCTGAAAGCAACTTCACCCAAGCCGCACTCGATCTGCGCACTCAGTTGGGCACTACTTACACGGCGGCCGAAGTAAGCGAAGCCTTCGACGAGGCCCTGGACAACACCACGGTGCTGGCCATTGCCCGCTCGGCTGCAACCTTCTAGCCGTAGCTGTTCTCTTCGTAGCAAAGGCGCCCCACACCGGGCGCCTTTGTTGTTTTTATCGGTAGCCAGCACCCCGGCCCACCGGCCTAATGTGTGTCGGATGAGCTACCTTTGACGTTCTACTTTGGCCCGCTGCTTTCACCTGCGGCCGGATTTCACTAGTGCCTCATGCCCAACGCCTCTTTCTCTTCTGTTGAGCCCGCCCGCCGCCGCTTTTTGCGCTCGGCCGGTACGGCCGTAGCTGCCTCATTGGTGCTAGCGGCCTGCGGCGACGACAATACGCCCACCCCAGTCCCTACGGTACTGTCGCTCGGCAGCGGCGACATGGGTTTGCTCAGCTATTTCTTGCGCCTCAAGCAGGTGCAGGCCGCTTTCTACGAAAAGGTAACCACTGCTCCGCCGGCTTCTCTGCCTGCTGCGGAGCTGGATTTGCTCAAGGAAATTCTGCTGCACAAGCAAATTCAGCGCGACTACCTCGCCAATTTGCTCAGCCAAAACAGCCAAAATGGCCTGCTTACTGGCGTGGAAATTTCCTTCAGCAGCCTTTCCCTTACGACGCGGGCGGAAGTGCTGGAAGCAGCGCGCAAGTTTGAGGACCTGGGCGTAGCCGCCATGAACGGCGCCGGCAAGTACTTCTCCTCTACCACCTTCCTGGCGGTGGCCAGCCGTCTGGCTTCGGTAGAAGCTCGCCACGCCACCGCCGTGCGCGACTTGATACAGCCCAGCTCGTTTGCGGCCTCCGACGTGGTGGATGCCGAAGGCCTGGGCGTGAGCAGCACACCTACTGCCGTGGTTACCGAGCTGAACAAATACGTGTCTCCCCTTCCTTTCTCGGCTGCTTCGCTTCCGAACAGCTAATCCGCCGCTTCGCATGAACTTCCTGACATTTCTTGATGCGCTGGGCGAAGCTGACACGCCCGGCACTTTGCCCCGCCGCGCTACGCTGCACCAGTTGGGCCGCGCCGCGGCTGCCGCGCTGCCCTTGGCCGTAGGCACTGCGCTGGCTACCCCGGCAGTGGCCCAGCGCGCCGGCACGCCCCTCGACTTTTTGTTGCTCGCCCTACGCCTCGAATGGCTGGAGCGGGAGTTCTATACCCGCGCTACTTCTGCGTCGGCCAACCTGCCGGGCCTCTCGGCCGATTTGCAGGTGCTAAAAGGCCACGAAACGCTGCACGCCACCAAGCTGGAAGGCTTCGTGCGGGCTTCGGGTGGTACCGTACCGGCTCAGCCCAACTACGATTTCACGGCGGGCGGCGGCGACCCAACGAAGGCCATTTTTGCCACCGACGTGTTTACCAATCCCGTGACGTTTCTGAGCGTGGCGCAGGTACTGGAAGACGCCGGCGTGCGGGCCTACAAAGCGTTGTTCAGCACCTTCATTACCGACCGTACCATTCTTGATGTGCTCGTGCGCATTCACACGGTGGAAGCCCGGCATGCGGCCCATATCCGCAAGCTGCGCAACCAAAAAGCGTGGGTGAGCAAGCTCGATGGCGGAGGGCCGGTGCCCGGCAAAACCGATTTCGTGTATGCCGGCGAAGACAACGTGAAGCAACCCACTACGGCCACCGCTACCCTCGACATCACCACCCTCGATGCCTACAAAGATGCCGCGAAGCTCGCCCCGGTTACCGAGGCGTTCGACGAAGCCTTTGCCTCGACCAGCGTGCAACAACTCCTGGGGCTGTTTACTTATTAGCGGCGTCGCCTTTTCCTAAAAAAGCCCCGCCTCGCTAGCCGAGTAGCGGGGCTTTTTGTTACTGAATGAAATAAAGTTCCTCCTCCCCCCTTGCATTTAGCGCCGCATTAGTTGTATCTTTCTTCGTAATCCCGCCGCGCTTCGGTAGGAGGTTTGCCTTCGTTGCGGTTTTCCGTAAAAGGACGCGCTTCCCCTACCTACACAACCAAATTTCCCCACCTATTTTACACGACTCCCATGTTGGAATACGTGAAAACCATTCTGCTCAAAGTCAGCTTCGACCGGATGCTGTTTGAGAAAGAATTACGCAAAGCACTTCGGGCGCTGGTGCCCGAAGAGGTTACCCAACTAAAAGCTTGGTGCTACACGCAATTCGCGAAGCTTTACCGCCGCGTGCTCAAGCGCGTTTTTGCCCAGGTAAAAATGGCCTAGTCCGGCTCGGTGGCCGGCGGCGTCGCTGTTACGGAGTCGCCGGCCACAAACCGGATGTTGCGGGTGAGGCCTGCGTAGCCGGTGCGCTTCACGGCTGAGCGCCGAAACAACTCGTTGAACACTTCGTGGGTAATTTCCTGCCAGTCGGCAGCCCGCATTTCCTTTAGCTGGGGATGCGGCTGGAATTGCTCTTCCTCCGTGGCCCGCGCAAAGCGGTTCCAGGGGCACACGTCCTGGCAGATGTCGCAGCCGAAGACCCAATTGCCAAACTGACCTTGCACCGAGGCCGGCAGCTGGTCTTTCAGCTCGATGGTGAAATAGCTGATGCATTTGCTGCCGTCGACCACATAGGGCTCCACAATGGCATTGGTAGGGCACGCATCGAGGCAGCGGGTACAGGAGCCGCAATAGTCGCGGATGGGGCCGTCGTAGTCCAGTTCCACGTCCACAATCAGCTCGGCAATGAAGTAGAACGAGCCGGCACCGGGCGTGATGAGGTTGCTGTTTTTGCCTACCCAGCCCAAACCGCTTTTCTTGGCCCAGGCTTTATCCAGCACCGGCGCTGAATCGACAAATGCCCGGCCGCCTACCTTGCCGATGTGCGCCTGCATGTCCTGCAGCAGCGTTTTGAGCTTGCCCTTGATGACGTGGTGGTAGTCGGCGCCGTAGGCGTACTTGCTGATGTGCAGCGTATCAGCAGGCTGTTGGTTTTCTTCGGCGGGGTAGTAGTTCAGTAGCAGCGAAATAACCGACTTCGCGCCCTCCACCAAGCGGCGCGGGTCGAGGCGCTTGTCGAAGTGGTTTTCCATCCAGCGCATTTCGCCCTGCATGCCTCGGGCCAGCCATTGCTCCAGCCGCGGCGCCTCTTCCTCCAGAAAATCAGCCTTGGAGATACCGCAGGCCATAAAGCCCAGCTCTGCCGCCCGGCGCTTGATAAAGCCGGTCCATTCAAGGCGGGTCAGGTCGGAAGCTTGCATGAGGGCAAAGGTCGTTCAGCCGGCAACAAAAAAGCGCGCCCGAGGAGTTCGGGCGCACAGAGCTAAACGGAATACCAAATTTTCTGCGCTACAACGCCACTATCCTATAGCCAATTTGAAGCCCGCCAAATATTACCTCTCAAATACCAGATCAGTTAAAAGAATCCACAAGGAGTTCTTAACGGGGTTATGATTTTCTAATCCATAATCGTCCAAATTATCCTCGAACAACACCAGCACCCTCCCACCGTAATGTTCGCGGGCATCAATAATTCTACCCCGTTTGCCTATTAGTCGCCAATAATTTTCCCTTCTCTCAACATCAGACTTAGCTACAGTTCTTCCCAGAAATGATTTCAATCTTACTTGTTGCTGTTTCATAAGGGCTACGGCATTTCCGTTGGTACATCTGCGGCTGCTATTGCACTTGGAGCTTATTAGTGAAACAAATGGCGGCAGCAGAAAAAAAAGCCGAAGGCAACGTTTTTACAGCTGCCTTCGGCCAATTTGCTAAATCAATACGCTTATTCCTGTGCAAACAAGTCGCCGGCTACGTTGCCGCGCATGTGCTGCGGCATGGGGCGGCCGAGGTGCTTGTAGGCGGCTTCGGTGGCTTCGCGGCCGCGCGAGGTGCGCTTGATGTAACCTTCCTGAATCAGGAACGGCTCGTACACTTCCTCAATCGTCTCGCCTTCTTCGCCGCAAGCCGTGGCAATGGTGCTGATGCCGACGGGGCCGCCCTTGAACTTGTCGATGATGGTCGACAGGATGCGCTTGTCCATGTCGTCGAGGCCGTGGTGGTCGACGTCGAGGGCGTTGAGGGCAAACTGGGCAATGTCGACGGTGATGGTGCCGGTGCCTTTGATCTGGGCGAAGTCGCGGGTGCGGCGCAGCAGGTTGTTGGCAATACGGGGCGTACCGCGCGAGCGGCGGGCAATTTCAAAGGCGGCGTCCTCGTGAATGGGCGTGGCCAGGATTTCGGCCGAACGCTGCACAATGCCGGTCAGCAGCTTGGCATCGTAATACTCCAGACGCGAGCTGATGCCGAAACGGGCCCGCAGCGGCGAGGTGAGCATGCCCGAGCGCGTGGTGGCGCCGATGAGCGTGAAAGGCGACAACGAAATCTGCACCGAACGGGCATTCGGACCCGAATCGAGCATGATGTCGATGCGGTAGTCCTCCATGGCCGAGTACAGGTATTCTTCCACCACGGGGTTGAGGCGGTGAATTTCGTCGATGAAGAGCACGTCGTGCGGCTCCAAGTTGGTGAGCAGGCCCGCCAAGTCGGAAGGCTTGTCGAGCACCGGGCCGGAAGTCATCTTGATGCCGGCGCCCAACTCATTGGCTATGATGTGCGACAGGGTGGTTTTGCCGAGGCCGGGAGGCCCGTGGAGCAGCACGTGGTCGAGGGCGTCGCCACGCTGGCGTGCGGCGGCCACGAACACCTTTAGGTTCTCCACCACCTTGTCCTGGCCCGTAAAGTCGGCGAAGGACAACGGACGCAGGGCCTTGTCGATTTCTTTTTCCGTGGCATCCATGTGGGACGTGCCGCCGGTCATGTACGGTTCGCGCATACGAAACGAGGAAAGTTCGTGGGTCGAGGTTTTCAGTGGTAAAGTAACACCCGCGCCCGCCAAAACGTCCCGAACGCACAATATTTTTAGCAATATTTTTACTTACCCACAGAGCTAGCCAATTTCATTAGTAATTCACGCTGGGCGTAGTTGCAATAGCTATTTTATTAGCCCTCATTCTTACCTTATTCTTCCATTCACTAGCCGAAATTGATATGTCTGAACCGACCGAGCCTGCTGCCGGTGCCAATGCCCTGCCGCCCGATTTTTACGAAAAGCTGGCGCCATGCCTCAACATGTGCGGCATGGGATGCATGCAGCTCTTCACCCGGCCCAACGACCCGTTGCCGCAGGAAATTACGGCCCTCACGGGGCTCGACATGGCCGAAACGCGCATGATTTCGGCTATTAACAGCAACGACACCCTGAGCCGGCAGTTTATGGAAGAGCCCGGTATGCTTTACATGTACCTGCTGGTGGGCCGACTGGCATTGGAGAGTCCATTGGCAGAGCCGGTGCTCCATTACCTCAAGCAAAGCGCCGGCTTCAACGACCAGCAATTGACCGGCTTGCACGAGCACGCCCTGAACTTCGGCGCCACCATGGTGGAACTGGTGGGCAATTATGTGGCCAGCAGTGATGAGGACGCTTCGGCGTTGGAACTGCTGCGCCTGCAAGTGGAGGGCGCGTTTGCCCGCCTCACCGACACGCTCACGATAGTCGATGTGACCCAGCCCGAGGCCGCCGAGCCCGAAGAAAACCTGCTGCTTGATCTGGACGCTGAACCGGTACTCGAAATCGGCTTTCTGGAGCCGCAGCTGCAAATGCTGCGGCTAGCGGTGAACCTCACCAAGCTGCTGCCGCTGATTTCAGACTCCGCCTTTGCCCAGGCCTTGCCCGCGTTGCGCGGCTGCCCCGCGCCCGCGCTGGATGCGTTGGCTGACCGCTTGAGCGAGGCAGAAGCCGAGGCCCGCATTCCGTTGTCGTTGCCCGAGTTGGTGGTGCTGTATCAGGCCACGCAAGTGCTGGCCATGGCCCTGCTCTCGAACGTGCTGGACGTGTTGCGGTGGCAAGAGGTAATGGGCGATGCGGAACGCGAAACGCCCATGTCGGCCGAGGATTTCAGCCAGAGCCAGGAAATCATCTGCTCCATGATTTCGGGCTTCGTGGAGTTCGTGCAGGAAAACTTCGCCGACGAACCGGTAATTGCGGAAGTGCGGGCGGAAACCGTGGCCCTGGCCGACTTGCTGTAGAGTAGACTGCGGCCATTCGCGGCTACTCGTGCAGCAGCACTTCAATGTTGAGGTAGAGCCAGTCGTCTTCCCAAGATTTGTGGGTGAGGCGGGCCGAAATGTGCTTGCCGGCGTCGAGGAGCCGCGCCACCGTTTCGTTGCGGCCTTCGGGCAGATAGCCAAGCCACACGCCGCCGGCCTCGGGGCGGGTGTGCACCTGCACGGCCCAGTCGTCGAAGGTGCTGTCGGCCTCGCGGCGCAGCTCCAGGGGCTGGTTCAGTTGCAGGCTGGGCTCGTGCTGGGCCAGGTTGTCGCGGTGCGAGGTGCCGGCAACGAGGCACTCCAGCAGGATGAGGGGCTCGGCGGCGGAAGCGGAGGCGTGGGGCATGGGGCGGGGCTTGAAGCTGCAAAATAGCAAGCAGCCAGCAGCTTTGACCACGGACTTGCCTCCTCGCGTATAGGTTGGCGGCTCCGGCGTTATTTTGGGGCCGTACTTTTCGCCCTCGATGTATAGCAAAACCGAAGTTGCGCAGCTTCGCCAAGCGTTCTGGACCACGTTTGGCCAATACATGCAGCCCGTGCCTTCGGCCGAAGGCCTGCCGACGAACTGGGTCAACTACAAAACCGGCCTCAAACACGTGTATTTCCGCCTGCACGCTGACGGCAAACGGGCCCACGTAGCCATTGACATCACCCACCGCGACGCGGGCGTGCGGGAGTTGTTTTTCGAGCAGTTTCGGGAAGTGCGCCCGATGTTGGAAGAAGCTACCGGCGAAGCCTGGACCTGGGAGGCCGAAACCCAGGACGAGAACGGCCAGCCCATTGCACGCATTTCGCAGGAACTGGCGCCGGTGAACCTGTTCAACCGCGACGATTGGCCCCGGCTGATTTCATTTTTCAAGCCGCGCATCATAGCCCTGGACGAGTTCTGGTCGATGGGGCAATACGCGTTTGAGGCGCTACGGTAGCCCGCGTCAGCTTCGGCAGTGGCGCTAGTTGCCGGCGGGCTGCTGCGGCCTGTGCGGCTCCCTTGCAGCTTTGGCTTTAGCCCAGAGCCGCGCAACGAGCCGAATCAGCAGCAGCGCGAGGGCCAAGCCCAGCCAAACGAAGGGCATCAGCAGCGCCCAAGTGCCGCAGAGGTTGCCTTTGCAGCCGTTTTTGTAGAATGCCGGAATGAGCCAGGCGCCGGCCAGCGCGCACAACCCCAGCCAGACGAGCGTGTACCGCCAGCCCAGCAGGTAGATGATAACGCCTAGAACCAGGGCAGCCAGCAGAAACTCTTTCATAGGTCACCCTGTACGCAAAAAGCCCCGCCGACGGCAAGGTCGACGGGGCTTTTTGCAAAGTCGAGGCGCCTATTTAAACGCCTGGATGCCGGTAATATCGGCCCCGGTGATGAGCAAGTGAATGTCGTGGGTGCCTTCGTAGGTGATGACCGACTCCAGGTTCATCATGTGGCGCATGATGGGGTATTCGCCGGTAATACCCATGCCGCCGTGAATCTGGCGCGCCTCGCGGGCAATGTGCAGGGCCATGTCCACCGAGTTACGCTTGGCCATCGAAATCTGGGCCGAGGTGGCTTTGCCCTCGTTTTTGAGCACCCCGAGGCGCCACACCATCAGCTGGGCCTTGGTGATTTCCGTAATCATTTCGGCCAGTTTCTTCTGTTGCAGCTGGAACGAGGCAATGGGCTTGCCGAACTGCTCCCGCTCCAGCGAGTATTTCAGGGCCGACTCGTAGCAGTCGATGGCCACGCCGATGGCACCCCAGGCAATGCCGTAGCGGGCCGAGTCGAGGCAGCCGAGCGGGCCTTTCAGGCCTTCCACGTTGGGCAGCAGGTTTTCCTTGGGCACCTTCACGTTGTCGAACACCAGTTCGCCGGTGATGCTGGCGCGCAGGCTCCACTTGTTGTGGATTTCGGGGGCGGTGAAGCCTTCCATGCCTTTCTCCACGATGACGCCGCGGATGCGGCCTTCGTCGTTTTTGGCCCACACCACGGCTACCTGGCTCTGGGGCGAGTTGCTGATCCACAGCTTGGCGCCGTTGAGCAGGTAGTAGTCGCCCATGTCCTTGATGGTGGTGGTCATGCCACCGGGGTTCGAGCCGTGGTCGGGTTCGGTAAGGCCGAAGCAGCCGAGCCACTCACCCGAAGCGAGCTTGGGCAGGTATTTCTTGCGCTGTTCCTCCGAGCCGTAGGCGTAGATGGGATACATCACCAGGGACCCTTGCACCGAGGCGGTGGAGCGCATGCCGGAGTCGCCGCGCTCAATTTCCTGCATGATCAGGCCGTAGCTGATGTAGTCCAGCCCGCCGCCGCCGTACTCGGTCGGAATCGTCGGGCCGAAGGCGCCGACTTCGCCAAACTTGCGCACGATTTCCGAGGGGAAATGTGCTTGTTGGGCCCACTTCTCGATGTTGGGGCTGATTTCCTTCTTCACGAAGTCGCGGATGCTCTGGCGAATGAGCTTGTGCTCTTCGGTCAGCAAACCATCGATATCGTAGTAATCGGTGAAGCCGGCGGCGTTGGTCGAACCGCGGTGCTGGGCGGCCTTGGCTTTGGGCGAGAGTACGTCAGCTTGGGAAGACATGGGTAGGGAAACGGATTGGGTTGGAAGCTCAAAGATAGGTATTTCGGGATGCAGAACCGGCCGCCGCGGCGGGTGTTTTGCGCCTCTGCCGGGGCCCGTCGACTGCTATAACCGCTTCAGCCGGCAGAAAATGCCGCGGTGTGCCGTTACCAAATCATCTTTCCAGCGCGCAAATTCGTAGCCTTAGCCCACGCTACCGCTCCACACCTTTCCCACTCCCCATGAGTACCCACAAAAAGCTAAACGAACTGGAGGCAACCGCCATTTGCGGCAACGACATTTCCTCTTCGTGCCTGTACGTATCGGCGCTGGCTATAGCCTATGCCGGGCAGTATGCGTGGGTGTCGCTGCTGCTGGTGGGGGCGGTGCTGTTTCTGTTCCGGCGCATCTACGGCGAAGTGGTGGGCGCCTTGCCGCTCAACGGCGGCGCCTACAACGTGCTGCTGAACACCACGAGCAAGGCCAACGCCTCGTTGGCAGCGGCCCTCACCATCCTGTCGTACATGGCCACGGCGGTTATTTCGGCCTCCGAAGCCATGCACTACTTACACGCGCTGTGGGAGGGCCTGCCGGTACTGCCGGCCACCATGGGCCTGCTGGGCTTGTTTCTGGTGCTCACGCTGCTGGGCATGTCGGAGTCGGCGAAGGTGGCGGTGCTCATTTTCGTGGTGCACCTCACCTCCCTCACCGTGCTGGTGGCGGTGGCCATTTGGTACCTGTTCAATCACGGCACCGATACCCTGTCGCTGAACTTCCACACGCCACTGAAAGGCAGCCTGCTATCGGCCTTGTTTTTTGGGTTCAGCGCGGCCATGCTGGGCATTTCGGGGTTCGAAAGCTCGGCCAACTTTGTGGAAGAACAGGCCCCGGGCGTATTTCAGAAGACGCTGCGCAACATGTGGGTGGTGGTGAGTTTTTTCAACCCGCTGCTGGCGTTTCTGGCCGTGGCGGTGCTGCCGCTCGTCACGGTGGGGCAGCATACCGAAACGCTGCTGTCGTACCTCGGCGGCGTGGCCGGCGGGCCGTGGCTGGCCGCCCTCATTTCCATCGATGCCGTGGCGGTGCTCAGCGGCGCGGTGCTCACCTCGTTTGTGGGCGTGAGCGGGCTGATGAAGCGCATGGCGCTGGACCGCATCTGGCCGCCGCTGTTTCTGAAGGAAAACAAGCGGGGCAGCAACTACGTCATCCTGCTCTCGTTTTTCGCGCTTTGCATCAGCATTCTGCTCATCACGCGGGGGCAACTGGGGCCGCTGGCGGGCGTGTACACCATTTCGTTTTTGTCGGTCATGGCGTTTTTTGCTATCGGCAACTTCCTGCTGAAGGGCAAGCGGGCCCGGCTGCCGCGGCCGGTATACGCGTCCATCGGGGCGGTTGTGCTGGCGTTTTTGGGCGTGGTCATCGGTTTGTTTGGCAACATCAAGCTGCACCCCGATTACCTGGTGGTGTTTCTGCAATACTTTGTGCCCACCATGCTGCTGGTGGTAGTAATGCTGGAGCGGGTGGCCATTCTGAAATTGATTTTGGCTGCCGTGCAGCGGGCGGCCAAGCGCTACGGCACCTTGTCGCGCTTGGGGCGCATCACGCTCAAGCGCATGCTGCGCGAGCTGAACCAACAGGAATTCGTGTTTTTCACCAAGGGCGACAACGTGTCGAACCTCAACAAGGTCATGGCCTACGTGGTGGAAAACGAATTCACCAACAAGCTCAAGATTGTGACCCTGCTGCGCGAAGGCGAAGAAGTGTCGCCCGACCTGCTGCGCGACGTGGAAGTGCTCGACCGCGCCTACGAGCAGATTGACGTGGAGTTTGTAACCCGCCGCGGCACGTTCAGCCCCCAGCTCATCGACGAGTTGTCGGCCGAATGGGGCATTCCCAAGAACTTTATGTTCATCGGTTCGCCCGGCGACCAGTTCCCTCACCAGATTTCGGAACTGGGCGGCGTGCGGCTGATTATCTGAGTTCTGGTTTTCAGCCATTTCCGCTTTCGGTAGCCCGCTACATGCGCACCGCTGTTGCGGGCGGTGTAGCTTCGCTGCCGGGTGCTGCGTATGCTTGGCAGCCGCTCGTTTCATTCCCGCAACTCCGTGGCTATTTCCCCTCTCGTTCCCCCCGTCGACATTGAAGTGCAGTCCTGGGAAGAGCTGCAGCACGTGCTGTTTCGCGACACCTGGGACGGCCGCATCGGGCGGTTCCGCTCGCCGTTTGTGTACCGCGGCGTCCGCTCCCGCGACTACACCCTCACCACCAGCCTGCAGCGCCTCGGCGGGCAGTACCACGAGCTGGAGCACCACTTGCTGCGCAACTTCCGCAAGTACGCCCACGACACGCCCATGATGGACACGGCCTCGGTGTGGAACTGGCTGGCCGTGGCCCAGCACCACGGCCTGCCCACGCGCCTGCTCGACTGGACGTACTCGCCCTACGTGGCCCTGCATTTCGCCACCGACGACCTCGAAGCCTACGACCGTGACGGGGTAATCTGGGCCATGAACTACGTGAAAGCCGCCGAGTACCTGCCGTTGCGGTTGCGCGAAGCCCTGCACAACGAAGGCTCCAACGTGTTTACGCCCGAGTTGCTGCAACCCGTGTGCACCACCCTGCGCGAACTGGCCGACATGCAGCCCGAACACCCGTTTGTGCTTTTTCTGGAGCCGCCGTCACTCGATGCGCGCATCTTGCACCAGTACGCCCTGTTTTCGATGATGTCGACCTCGCAGGCCATTCTGCCGGAGTGGCTGGAGCAGCACCCCGAGTTGTTTTTCCGCATCATTCTGCCGGCCCGCCTCAAGTGGGAAGTGCGCGACAAGCTCGACCAGGCCAACATCACCGAGCGCGTGCTGTTCCCGGGCCTGGGCGGCCTCAGCCGCTGGCTGCACCGCCACTACAGCCCCGCTCCCAACAAAGATGCCCACTCCGGCCTAGACCAAATTTCGGGGTAGCTTCTTACCGCCCCGCGGCATCATTGTCCCACCAAGCCGGCGCGTTGCCCAGGCAGCGCATACGGCCGGGGCCCACGCTTTCTGTTGTCTTGATTCAGCGCTTATGATCATTGCCCAGTTCAGCGACACCCACATCAAAGACGGCAGCGAGGAAGGTGTGGCCGGCATGCAAGCCGCCGTGGCGCATATACTGCAGTTGCCCGCTTTGCCTGATGTGGTGGTAATAACGGGCGACTGCACCGACGGCGGTACCGCTACGGAATACGCGCGGTTTTGGGAGTTGCTGCAGCCGCTGCCCATGCCGGTATATGTGATTCCCGGCAACCACGACCACCGCCAGCGGCTGCACGACACGGTAGGAGCACAAGGCCGGCAGCCGCTGCCGGGCTTCATGCAGTACACGGTAGAGGCGGGCCCGCTGCGCCTGCTGATGCTCGACACCCTCCTGCCCGGCTCCGATGCCGGCGAGCTGTGCCCGCAGCGCCTGCAGTGGCTGGAGGACCGCCTCGCGGAAGCTCCTGATAAGACGACGCTGGTGTTCATGCACCACCCGCCCTTCCGCACCGGCCAAGCGCCTTTCGACCGGATTGGCCTGCGCGATGCCGCCGCTTTCGGGGCCATTATTGCCCGTCACGCGCAAGTGGAGCGCGTAGCGGCCGGGCACGTACACGCCGGAGTGCAGCGCCGTTTTCAGGGTACCGTTGCCGTTACGTGCCCGTCGGTCATGCACCAGCTGCTGCCCGATTTTCGGCAGCCCGAGCGCCTGATTGTGGCCACCGAGCCGCCGGCTATGTTGCTGCACGTGTGGCAAGAGGGCATTGGCTTACTTACCTACACGAGCCCCATTGCCCCACCAAGCGCCATTATTGAGCTGCACAACGGCACCGACTGGCTTACTCCGCCGCGGGAAGTCAGAGCGAGGGGCATCCAAGGCCAGTAGTCCAAGAGCAGCGTGTTGGGGATTTTAGGTTTTGGTCATGCTTCGGCAAGCTCAGCATGACGTTCTAAGCGGCTGGTAAATGAATTCCAAACACGCTTAACTTCTGTAAGCAGCCAGACTTCACCGGCCCAAGTCAAACACAGGCGGTCCATGCTTACCGAAACAAGCTTTTGCTACCGGCCTTCCAGCCGCTTTTTGGTGAGCTTGGTGGGTACATGGGTTAGCGGGTCATCGGGCCAGGGGTGCTTGGGGTAACGGCCACGCAGGTCCTTGCGCACATCGAAGTAGCCGGTTTGCCAGAAGCTGCGCAGGTCACGGGTAACCTGGGCCGGGCGGCCGCCCGGGGAAAGCAGGTGCAGGGTCAGGGGTACGCGGCCGTTGGCAATGCGCGGCGTATCGAGCAAACCGAATACCTCCTGCAGTTTCACGGCCAGCACGGGCGCGGCCGGGTCGCTGTAGTCGACGCGAATGTGGGAGCCGCTGGGCACTTCGAGGTGGGCCGGAGCGAGGCGCTCCAGGTCCTGCCGCTGCGCCCAGCCGCCGGGCAGGCGGCCCAGCAACAGCTCGTTCCAGTCGAGGCGGCCTACATCAGCCAGGCTGTGCAAGCCCGCCAGATGCGGCCCCAGCCACTCGTCGAGTTCGGCCTGTAGCACTTCGTCCGACACCTCTGGCCAGTCGGCCGGAAACTGCTGGTGCAGGAATACCAGCCGCTGCCGAAGCTGCTGGGCGCTTTCGGGCCAGGGCAGCTGCGCCACACCCGCCGCGCGCACGGCATCTTGCAAGGCCTGGGTCACCAGCTCGGCACTGGGCTGCAATAAGGCAGCATCGCTCAGCACCAGCGCCCCCAACCGCCGCACACGCCGCGCCACTACCTTTCCGGAGGCGGCATCGAAACGCACCTCGTCGCGGTTGTCAATTTGCTCGGGGAACAGCTGCTCGACTTCGGCCAACGACACCGGCGCGGCCAAACTCGCCCGCGGCGCGGTGGCAGTGCCGTCGAGGTAGGCTATGGCAAAAAACTGGTCCTGCGCACTAAAGAACTCGGCTGGCAGCGTGGCCCGCTGGCCCGTAACGAGGCGGACGCGCTCGGGCGTTTCGCGCTGTGCCAGCCGGTCGGGATAAGCCAGTGCGGCCAATATTCCGGCCCCATCGGGTTCGATGTGCTGCCCGCTTATGCCGGCCCGGCCGCGCAAAGCCGCCGCGGCTTCGCGCACCCGGCGCACGGCCCCGGCATCGGCTACTAGTCCCGGCAATGGCGAACGACCCGAGTGCAGCGCTTCCAGCCGCAGGCGCAGATCGGGCGGTGCGGGTTGGCCGGGGTCGGTGGCGCGCAGCATGTCGCGCTCGGCCAGCAAGGCTGCAAGCAGGCAAGCCGTGGCCCCGTGGTTCAGCTCGCGGCCGCGCACCACCAAATGCCCCAGGCGTGGGGGCAAACCCAGGCGGGCCAGCTCGCGGCCGTGGCTGGTGGCTTGCCCCGAAGGCAGCACCGCACCCAGGCGCACCAGCAGTTCGCGGGCCTGGGCCAGGGCCGGTGTCGGCGGCGCATCGAGCCAGCGCAGCGCACCAGCCTCGGCGCCCCACAGCGCCAGTTCCAGAGCCAGGCCGCTGAGGTCGGCGGTGAGCATTTCGGCCGGCAGATGCGCCGGCAGTTGCTGGTGCTCGGCTTCCGTCCAGAGACGCAAACACACGCCGGGGCCAAGGCGGCCGGCGCGGCCCCGCCGCTGGTCGGCAGCGGCTTGGCTCACGGGCACGGTTTCGAGGGTGGTGAGGCCGGTGCGCGGCACAAAACGGGGCACGCGGGCATACCCGCCGTCGACCACTACGCGCACGCCTTCGATGGTGAGGCTGGTTTCGGCAATGCTGGTGGCCAGCACCACTTTGCGGCGGCCGGCCGGCGCGGGACGCAGAGCGGCATCCTGCTGCTCCAGCGGCAGTTCGCCGTGCAGCACGTGCATGTCTACCGCATCGGGCAAGCCCGGCCCGAGGCGCTCGGCCACGCGGCGCTGGTCGGCTAGGCCGGGCAAAAACACGAGGATGTCGCCGGGGTGCTGGGCCAGGGCTTCGCGCACGACGGCGGGCGTAAGGTCGGCCAGCCGCTCGTGCGGGCGCGACGACCCCCCCGCGGCCCGGCGCGGGCTTAGGTACTGCGTCTCGATGGGGTGCATGAACCCGGCGCTGGTAACCACCGGCGCCTCGAGCCACGGGCCGAGGCGCGCGGCATCGAGTGTGGCCGACATGACGAGCAGGCGCAAATCGGGCCGCAACACGGCCTGGGCGTCGAGGGCCAGGGCCAGGCCGAGGTCGGCTTGCAGGCTACGCTCGTGAAACTCATCGAAGAGCACGGCGGCAATGCCTTCCAGCGCGGGGTCGTCTTGCACGAGGCGCGTGAGTATGCCCTCCGTTACCACCTCAATGCGGGTGTGCGCCGACACCTTGTTTTCGAGCCGCACGCGGTAGCCCACGGTGTGGCCCACCGGCTCACCGAGCAGCTGGGCCATGCGGGTGGCAGCGGCGCGGGCGGCCAATCGGCGGGGTTCCAGCACCAGAATTTTGCCCTCGGCCCGCCAAGGCGCTTCGAGCAAGGCCAACGGCACGACCGTGGTTTTGCCGGCACCCGGCGGGGCCTGCAGCACGGCGCGGTTGCCGGTTTCCAGGGCCGCGAGTAGCTCGGGCAGCGCGGCGCGAATGGGTAGATCGGGGAGCAGAAAATTGGGCAAAACAGAACGGATTCAGACCAGCTTGGCAAAGGTCGGCACTCGGCGGCTGATTGCGGAAAGTCTGCTTCCGCGGGAGTTGCGTTCGGCTGCCTGTACTGAAGTCGAACCGCGCGTTTCACCGTCCGGCAGCACGCCTGCCAAATTATTTTGCACTGCTATTTGCCTTATATAATTAAACCTACATATTACCAGCAGTTAGCTCAAACTAAATCGTTTACGCATGAATCCTCCTCAACCAGTCGGGCCAGTCGGGCCCTTGGGGCCACCCCCTCCTTCCTATCCGGGCCAGTTGCTCAAGAAGGGCATCCACAACAAGCCTATGGTTACGCTGCTCCAGCAACGCCTGCTGCAGTTGGGCTGCGGGCCGCTGGAAGTTGACGGCGACTTTGGCAAGCAAACCGAAGCCGCCGTGCGCCAGTTTCAGATGCGCTTCGCCGACCAGGACGGCCTGCCGCTCAAAATCGACGGCGAAGTAGGTTCGCTGACGTGGGCGGCGCTGTTTGGCCAGCAAAGCGTGTCGCAGACGCTCACGCCGCAACCGGGCCACCCGCTGCTGGTGCGGATGCTGCAGCTGGCCGCCGCCGAAGTAGGCGTGCTGGAAGAGCCGCCCGGCTCCAACCGCGGCGCCCGCGTCGATCAATACATTACCCGCACCGGCCTCAACCCCAACGCCGGGAATTTTGCCTGGTGCATGTGCTTCGTGTACTGGTGTTTCGACGAGGCCGCCAAGCAGCTGAAGGTGGCCAACCCCTGCATCAAAACGGCCGGGGTGCGCGACCATTGGACCAAGGCGAAGAAAAAAGGCATCCGTACCATCACGCCGGATCAGGCTGTGCAAGAGCCCGCGCTGGTGCGGCCGGGGCAGCTGTTTTGCCTATACCATTCGGCCACCACGGGCCACATCGGCATCGTCGAGTCGGTCATTGGCGGCAAGCTCACTACCATCGAGGGCAACACCAACACCGGCGGTTCGCGCGAAGGTATTGGGGTGTTTCGGCGCACCCTGCGGCCCATCAGCAGCGTCAACCTGGGCTTTATCGATTACAACGCCTAGCCGTTCGGCTCGGCGTTTCACTCATTTTTCTTGCTCGATATGGCAGCGCGCTTTCGTATCAAACCCCCTTTTTACCCCATTGTGTACGTGCGCGGCTACGCCATGTCGGGCTCCGAGCGCACCGATACGTTTCACGACGGCTACTACGGGTTCGGCTCTACCTCGGTGCGCCGGCTGCAAGGCCCGCCCGACCCCGACCGCTACCTGCAGGCCGATGTATTCGAAGGCCAGTTGGTGCGCTTTATCAAGGATTTTGGCTACGCCGACGCCATCAACCGCGGCAACCGCATCGACAGCCTGGCGGCCGAAATGGCGGCTGATGCGGATGCCGAGGTGCGCCCGCCCTACCGCATGAACCTGCGCAACCCCTCGCGCAGCCTCTGGATTTCGCGCTTCTACGACTCCGACGTGCTCGGCAACCGCCTGCGCGGTATTGAGGAGCACGCTGCCGATCTGCTGTCGCTCATCACCGAAATCATTCCGGCCCAGTTGGAATCGTGCGACGTGGACCTGGGCCCGAAGCGTGCCGACTACAAGGTGATTCTGCTGGCCCACTCGATGGGTGGGCTGGTGTGCCGCACCGTGATGCAAAACCTGCTGCCTACCAGCAAGCTGCCCAAAGCCGACCGCGACCCAAAACGCTGGATTCACCGCCTCGTGACGATGGGCACGCCCCACCGCGGCATCGACCTGAGCGTGCTGCCCAACGGCGTGGAGCAGTGGCTGGCCAACACCTTGAACGCCAACGACAGCGGCATTTTTCAGCCCGACCAAATGCGCCGCTACCTGCGCCTGACGGGCTACTCCGACCGCGAAGTACACAGCCTGGGCGACCCCGCCGACCCGCTGCACTTTCCGGCCAAGCGCTGCCTGTGCATCGTGGGCAGCAACTACCGCGACTACAGCGTGGCCAACGGCTTGGCCAAAGTGGCGACCGGCTCGTTTAGCGACGGGCTGGTGAAGCAAAGCAACGCCTACGCCGTGGAGGGCCGCGCTGCCCCAGACGGCTCGTTTCCGCCGGAGCGCACCGCCTTCTACGCCAACGTACACCGCGCCCACTCCGGCTACGAGGGCATCGTGAATTCCTACGAAAGCTGGGAAAACATTCACCGCTTCCTCTTTGGCGACGTGCTGGCCGACGTGGCCCTGCGCGACCTGCGGCTGCATACCGCCCCGCCTGACAAGGCCCGGCAGGAGCGCGTCACGTACGACATCGAGTTCAGCCTAAGCGTGAAGGGCACCCAAACCAAGCTGCACGAGCGGCGCCAGGACCCGTGCGAAAACGCCATGCGCTACGAACACGCCGCGCTGGCCCAGGCCAACGCGCCCATTGCGCTGCACACGGTGTTTCTGAACTCCAACCTGAAAAAAGACGCCTCGGAGCCGTTTCTGCACTTTGTGCTGATGCTGCGCGTAACCGAGCACCGCGTGCGCGAAGCCGCCGGCTTGGGCGGGCTTTTCGACAAGGTGAAGCACTTGGTGGGCGTGGAGGCCGACTACCTGCCGCTGCCGGTGTACAGCGAAACCGCCGAAATCCGCGTCGGCGACCTTGACCCCACGTCGCCGGGCTTTGAGGTGCAGTACCGCTGGGCCTCGGATGCCGCCGTGGGCGCCGCCTGGCGCACGGCCAACAAAACCAAGACCGACTCTGGCCTGCAGTATTTTATCGAGCTGCGGGAAGCCAACTCGCTCAGCGGCAAGCTCGCCATCAGCGCCCGTCGCTGGCCCGACCGCAGCCTCACGCTGGACTAGCCCGCCGCTAGTACACCGCCACGCTTGGGTCGACGCGCTGTGACCAAGCGTGGATACCGCCGCGCAGGTTCAGCAGATTGGTGCGCTCGTGGCGGTGCTGCAGGTAGGCCAGCGCCTGCATAGAGCGCACGCCGTGGTGGCAAATGAGTACCACGGGCCGGTCGTCGTCAATTTCTTCGGCGCGGCGCGGCAAGTCGCCGAGCGGGATGAGCGCGCTGCCTTCGATGCGGCAGTAGGCGTATTCCTCGGGCTGCCGCACGTCAATCAGCTGGAGGGTTTCACCGGCGGCCAGCCGGTCGCGGAGCTGTTCGGGCGTGAGTTCGGGAAGCGGCATACCGGGTAAAAACAAACAAAAAACGTGGGAAGGCACAAAAGTAGCCTAACGGGCATTAGCTTTGGTAGCGGCTGCCCACCCACAGCCTTTTTGCGCGTTGTCCACCCCCTTCAGTCTCCTCACTCTCCTGCTTTCTTCGTGGTTTGACCTCTGGACGGCGGCGGCTGGCAACAGCCCCGTCGAATGGGTGGCCGTACTCACGGGGCTGGCCTGTGTGTGGCTGGCAGCGCGCAACACCGTCTGGAATTTCCCGGTGGCCATCGTCAGCTGCCTGATTTACGTGCTGGTGTACCACCGCGTGCAGCTCTACTCCGACCGCAACCTGCAGCTGGTGTTTGTGTTGATGAGCGTGTACGGCTGGTACCAATGGCTGCGCGGCGGCCCCCAACACGCCGAGCTGCCCATTAGCCGCACGCGTCCCGCCGAATGGCTCTGGCTGACGGCTGGCGTAGCGGCATACACCAGCGGCTTCGGCTACTACCTGCAGCACTACACCGACGCGGCCTTCCCCTACGTCGACAGCTTCACCACCGGCCTGAGTTTGGCCGCTCAGTACCAACTGGTGCGCAAGCGACTGGAAAACTGGCTGGTGTGGCTGCTTGCCGACGCTATCTACGTACCCATGCTCTGGCTCAAGGGCTTGGCGCCCACCTCGGGTTTGTATTTCGTGTACCTGATTCTGGCGGCCTACGGGTACTGGGAATGGCGCCGCACGATGCGCAGCCAAACGGTTTCACCCCTTTCCACCCTTGCCCGCTGATGCTGCGTATTGCCTTGACCGGCCCCGAATCGACGGGCAAAACCACCCTGAGCCGGCAGCTAGCCGAGCAATACCACACGGTGTGGGCCGCCGAATACGCCCGCGAATACCTCGAAAGCCGCAACCTGGGCAGCCACTACACCTTGGCCGACCTCGAAATAATAGCCCGCGGGCAGCTGGCGGCCGAGGAAGCTGCCGTAGCCCAAGCCGAAGCCGCGGGCCTGCCCGTGGTGTTTTGCGACACCGAGCTGCTGGTGATTAAAGTGTGGGCCGAGCACGCCTTTGGCGCCTGCCCCGAGTGGATTTTGAACGAGATTGAGCACCGCCACTACGACTTGGTGCTGCTGCTGGGCGTGGATATTCCGTGGGAACCGGACCCCTTGCGCGAGCATCCGCAGCTGCGCCAGCATTTCTACGAGCTGTACCGCAGCGAATTGGACAGCCGCTTGTCCAACTTCGCCGAAATCAGCGGCGACGCTTGCCGCCGGCTGGAACAGGCCCGCTTTCTGGTCGACGAACTGCTGCTCAGCCACGGCTTTGTGCCGCCTCAGCCCGCCGCGCTGGAATCGTAGCCCCAGGCTGCCGCACATCGGCCCGGAGTGCGTTATTTGCGGGCTATGACCTATTTCCTCGAAAACGACCGGTGCCGGGTAGGCATAAACCAGCACGGGGCCGAGCTCAGCAGCTTCGTCCGCAAAGACTTGGGCGGCCTCGAATACCTCTGGCAAGCCGATGCCGCGGTGTGGGCCCGCCACGCGCCGGTGCTGTTCCCCATCGTCGGCCGCCTGCCCGAGGACACCTACTACCACAACGGCCAGGCGTACCGCCTGCCGCAGCACGGTTTCGCCCGCGACCGGGAATTTGCGCTGGTTCAGCAGTCGGCCGACCACCTGGTGTTTCGCCTCACCGACGACGAGGCTAGCCACGCCGCGTACCCGTTTGCCTTTGAGCTGGACATCAGCTACCACTTGGTTGACAGTACGCTGCACGTGGGTTGGCGCGTGCACAACCCCAGCGCGGCGCAGGAGTTGCTGTTCAGCATTGGCGCGCATCCGGCTTTCCGCTGCCCGCTGCTGCCGGACGAGCAGTTCGAGGACTACGCCTTCCGCGTCGACCACCCCGTGCAGTTCGACCAGTACCTGCTGGCCGGCGGCTTGCTCACGGGCGAAACCGAACCCGTATTTTCCGGGCCGGCCACGGAACTGCCACTGACCTACCCGCTATTCGAGCGCGACGCCTTGGTGCTGAAACACTACGATTTCACCCAGATTACGCTCGCCAGCGCCCGTTCGCCGCGGGCAGTGCGCATGAAGTTCGAGGGCTTTCCGTACCTCGGCCTCTGGACGAAAGGCGCAGGCGCCCCTTTTGTATGCATCGAGCCCTGGCACGGCGTGGCCAGCTCGGTTGGTGCGCCCAGTGAGTTGCGTGATAAGGAAGGTATTCTGACGCTGGCGCCCGGCCGTGCGTTTGAGGCCAGCTACAGCATCAGCGCCGAATAAGGACATGCCGGCTTCTGCCTTCGACATTCGCCGCATTTCGGCGGAGCAAACCTATGCCTTACGCCACGCGGTGCTTTGGCCCGACAAGCCGCTGGATTATGTGCGGGTGGAAAACGACGCGGCCGGTTTCCATTTCGGCGCCTTGCGTGGCGAAGAGTTGGTAGCCGTCATTTCGCTGTTTGTAACCGGGCACGAAGCCCGCTTCCGCAAGTTTGCCACCCGGCCCGACTGTCAGCACCGAGGCATCGGCTCAGCCTTGCTGCGGCACACGTTCGCTGAAGCGCTGATGCGCGGTGCCACCCATATATGGTGCGATGCGCGGCAGGAGGCGGCCGGTTTTTACTACCGTTTTGGCATGCGGCAGACCGGGGAGCCTTTTTTCAAAGGTGCGGTTCCGTACGTGCGCATGCGGGCAACACTCGATTTTAGTGCTGTCGGCTGCGTTTGAGAAGCTTCTGGTTTACTGCAAGGCCGGCTCGGTGGGGCGTACTGGGCGCCGCCGGTTGTAGTCAGGCTCCCAGTCGTTGATGGGGCGCGAAATGCCCGGCGGCAGGTCCAGGTCGGGGAGGCCGTCGTCGAGCGGTTCGCCGCCGTCATCGTCGTTGTCGGCGGAAGGCGGGCGGGAGTATTTGCGGCGCGGCATCACCATGAAGTAGGCCAGGATGGTGAGAACCACGAGTGTGTATACAAGGCTAATCATGGCGCAATCAGGCTTGGGTGGCGGGGCAGACTCCCTCCCCGTATAGGCGCTAACGAAGCAGGCCGGGCCGTGGTTTTGCTTCGCGGCGGCTTTTTTTGCCCGCCCACCCGGCCTCGTCATCGGCTTGACTATCAAGTTAGAAAGCATTTGCCCGAGAAGCAAATAGCCCGGGCTTGCGCCTTTGCCGCGTCGCGCTCTACCTTTGCCCCGCGTTTAGGGGTGCTCCACCGCTATAGAGGCGGCGCGGGGCTGAGATTATACCCATTGAACCTGATTCGGCTAATACCGGCGAAGGGAACAAACGGTACGCGAACGAGAAAGCCGCAGCTCCGACCCCTGGGGCGCGGATTCGTTCCACCTTTTCATTTTTCACCTTGTTCAAATTTCACTCCCTGCCCGGGGCGGCCTTTCTGCTGCTGCTCGGGCACGCGGCATGGGCACAAGGCCCCGTGTCCGGCACCATCACCGATGGCCGCAATGGCCAGGCGCTGCCTGGCGCCACCATCACCCTCGACGGTGCCCCGGCCGGCGTCGCCGATGCCAGTGGCGCCTTCAGCCTGCCGGCTGTGCCGGCCGGCGCGCACGAGCTGCGCGTCACGTTTATCGGCTACCAGGCCAGCACCCGCCGCGTGCTGGGGCAGGCCGCGCCGCAACAGGTGGGCGTAGCGCTGCCGCCGGCCGATGTGCTGACCGGCGAAGCGGTGGTAACGGCCACCCGCGCCAACGAGCGGACCGCCACCGCCTACACCAACCTGAGCCGCGAAGAGCTGCAGAAGCGCAACTTCGGTCAAGACATTCCCTACCTGCTCGACCAGACGCCTTCGGTGGTCGTCAGCTCCGATGCCGGCGCGGGGGTGGGCTACACCGGCATCCGCATCCGGGGGGTAGATGTGACGGGCATCAACGTGACCATCAACGGCGTGCCGCTCAACGATGCGGAGTCGCACGGGGCGTTTTTCGTGAATACGCCGGACCTAGCTTCGTCGATTCAGGACATACAGGTACAGCGCGGCGTGGGCACCAGCACCAACGGCGGCGCGGCTTTTGGCGCCAGCCTGAACATTCGCACGCTGAGCGTAAACCGCGACCCGTACGCCGAAACCCAGAACACCTACGGCTCCTTCAACACTTGGCGCAACACGGTGTCGTTCGGCTCGGGCTTGGTGGGCGGCAAGTACACCTTCGACGGCCGCCTCTCACGCATCAGTTCCGATGGCTACATCGACCGGGCTTCGTCGGACTTGAAGTCGTACTACTTCGCGGCGGGCTACCAGCAGAAAAACACCATGCTGAAGTTCGTGACCTTTTCGGGCCGCGAGAAAACCTACCAGGCCTGGGACGGCGCACCGGAAGCCCTGGTAAACGGCGACGCGGCCGCCCTGGAGAAATACATTGCCTTCAACTACATCGAAGGAGCCGACGCCGAGAACCTGCGCAGAGCCGGCCGCCGCTACAACGTATACACCTACGACAACCAGGTGGACAATTACCAGCAAAACCACTACCAACTGCACTTCTCGCAGGGGCTGGGCCAGAGCTGGAACTTGGGCGTGGCCTTGCACCTCACGCGCGGCTTTGGCTACTACGAGCAGTTCCGGGCCGATAACAAGCTGGCCAACTACGGGCTGCCGCCCGTGGTGGTGGGCACAGCTCCGAACACCGTCACCATCAGCCGCACCGACCTCATTCGGCGCAAGTGGCTCGACAACTACTTCTACGGCGCTACCTACGCCCTTAACTACCAGCCCCACGGCGACGACCGGCTGAGCGCCACGCTCGGCGGCGGCTGGAACCGCTACGCCGGCGACCATTACGGCGAGGTTATCTGGGCCCGCTACGCGTCTACGTCCAGCATCCGGCAGCGCTACTACTTCAACGAGGCCGAGAAAACCGATTTCAACGTTTTCGCCAAGGCTACCTACCAAGTTGCCCCCCGCGTGGGCTTGTTTGCCGACTTGCAATTGCGCACCATCGATTACCAAATCAAGGGCGTTGATGATGACAAGCGCGACGTGACCACCCGCGCCAGCTACACCTTCTTCAACCCCAAGGCCGGCCTCACCTTCACCGTAGCCGATGGGCAGCAGCTTTACAGCAGCTTTGCCGTGGGCCACCGCGAACCGGTGCGCTCCGACTTTACCGACCGCCCTGCCGACGACCGGGCCCGCGCCGAACGCCTGCACGACGTGGAGGCCGGCTACCGATTCCGGTTTGCGCGGCCCGTGGCGGGACTATCGGCCGTGCGCGGCGAGGTGAACTACTTCTACATGAACTACCGCAACCAGCTGGTGGCCACCGGGCAGCTCAACGACGTGGGTACCGCTCTGCGCACCAATATCCCGAGCAGCTACCGCACCGGCGTGGAACTGACGGTCGCCGCCGTGCTGGGTGCCGAGCGCCTGAGCTTGAACAGCACACTTACGCTCAGCCGCAACCGCCTGCGCCGTTTCCAGGAAACCATCTACGTGTACGACCAAGACTACAACGTGCTGGAAACGCAACTGGTAGAGCGCAGCAATTCCGCCATTTCCTACTCGCCATCGGTAGTGTCGGCCACCACGGCCGAAACGCAAGTGCTGAAAGGCCTGCGCGTGGCGCTGCTCTACAAAACCGTGAGCCGCCAGTACCTCGACAACTCAGCCAGCGCCGCCCGCAGCCTGAAGCCCTACCAGGTAGCCGACCTGCGCCTGCGCTACTCCGTGCAGCCGTCGTTTGTGCGCGAACTGGAGTTTAGCGTGCTAGTGGGCAACCTCTTCAACCAGCGCTATGCGGCGGCCGGCTATACCTACGGCGGCCTTTACCAGCTGGGCGAAGAGCGGCTGGTATTCAACTTCCTCTCGCCGCAGGCCACACGCAATTTCCTGGCGACGGTGGGCATCAAGTTCTAAGTGCCGGGTTCGTTTTCCGCCAGCGCAGCCCCGATGCCGCCCGGTGTCGGGGCTGTTGCGTGCTATCCGGCGGCATTAAAAGGGTCTTAAATCGACGCACGGCGTAACAATTCGGTAACAAGGCACGGTAGCTTTGCACACGCTTACCCATTGCCCTTTTGATGCGCCACCTGTCTGCCCGTTTTGTTGCCGTTCTTCTTTTTGGGTTTCTGTGTTTTACCGCAGCATCCGTTTTTGCCCAAACGCCCCTGCCCGCGGGCCGTGTGGCCGACCACAACCACCACGTGTGGCTGGTGTACAACGGCGACTTTCAACTGGTGAAACGCTGGGGCGTGCACACCGAAGCGCAGTGGCGCCGCGCCAACTGGATCAGCGACCCGCAACAGAACTTCGTGCGCGCCGGCATCAACTACCACGCCACCGATAACCTGCTGCTTACCGCCGGCTACGCCTTCGCCGACACGCACCCCTACGGCGACTACCCGGCGGCTTCGGCTTTTCCCGAGCACCGCCTGTACCAGCAAGTACTGCTGAAAGACAACGACGGATGGCTGCAACTGCAACACCGCTACCGGCTGGAGCAGCGCTGGGTGCGCTTTGCGGGCCAGGATATCTACACCTACCTCAACCGGGTACGCTACCAGTTGCGGCTGGCAGCCCCGTTGGTAGGCGCCAAAATAACGCCCCGCACGCCCTATGTGGTGGCATCCGATGAGTTGTTTGTCAACTTCGGCCAGAACGTAACCAACAACTTCTTCGACCAGAACCGGCTGTATGGCGCGTTTGGCTACGTGGTGAAGAAAGGCGTGAGCGTGGAGGCGGGCTACATGCACCAGTTGGTGCAGCAGCGCAATGGCCGTGTGTTCGAGCACAACCACACCATGCAACTGGGCCTGACGCTGAACCTGGATTTCCGGCGCACACCCGTGACGCCCGCCGAAGCCGCTCCGGGCGCGTCGCAGTAAGGTTAAGCGAATGTAAAGCCAGCCCCTACAGGCTTGCCAACCAATAAATCATCCTACCTTTACCCGGCAAAAGGTCCCACTTCTTTTCCTTTTGCCATGGCTGCCGACTCTGTCGCCAAAATTGCCTTCGAGGCCCTGACCTACGACGACGTACTGCTGCTGCCGGCGTACTCCGAGGTATTGCCCCGCGACGCGGACACCAGCACCCGCCTCACCCGCCGCATCCGGCTCAACATTCCCTTCGTTTCGGCCGCCATGGATACGGTGACCGAGTACGAGCTGGCTATTGCGCTGGCGCAGGAAGGCGGCATCGGCATCATCCACAAAAACATGAGCATCAAGGCGCAGGCCGAGCAGGTCCGGCGCGTGAAACGCTCGGAAAGCGGCATGGTGCTCGACCCCATTACGCTGGGCGAAGGCGCTACGCTGGCCGACGCGCAACACCTGATGCGCAAAAACAAGATTGGTGGCATTCCCATCGTCGACGGAGAGCGGCGCTTGCAAGGCATCCTGACCTCGCGCGACCTGCGCTTCGAGAAGGATCTGACGCGCTCCGTCACCACGGTAATGACGCCCGGCGCCCGCCTCATCACCGCCCAAGCCGGTACCGATTTAGCCCGCGCCGAGGAAATCCTGCACGAAAGCAAAGTTGAGAAGCTGCCGGTGGTCGACGCCGACGGCCGCCTTGCCGGCCTCATCACCTACCGCGACATTCGCAAGCGCCGCTCCCGCCCCCGCGCCTGCAAAGACGAGCTGGGCCGGCTGCGCGTGGGGGCTGCCGTGGGCGTAACGCCCGACACGCTGGAGCGCGTAGCGGCTCTGGTGGAAGCCGGCGTCGACGTAGTGAGCATCGACACCGCCCACGGCCACTCCAAAGGCGTGCTCGACATGGTACGCACCGTGAAGCAGCGCTTCCCCAACCTGGAGCTGATAGCCGGTAACGTGGCCACCGCCGCCGGCGCCCGCGCCCTAGCCGATGCCGGGGCCGACGCCGTGAAAGTGGGCGTGGGCCCGGGCTCCATTTGCACCACCCGCATCATTGCCGGCATTGGCGTGCCGCAGCTCTCGGCCGTGCTGGAAGCCGTGCGCGGCCTCGAAGGCACCGACGTGCCCGTTATTGCCGACGGCGGCGTGAAATTCTCCGGCGACGCCGTGAAGGCCCTGGCCGGTGGCGCGGGCTCGGTCATGATTGGCTCGTTGCTGGCCGGCACCGAAGAGGCACCCGGCGACATCATCATCTACGAAGGCCGCAAGTACAAAACCTACCGCGGCATGGGCTCGGTAGAAGCCATGGAAGACGGCTCGAAAGACCGGTATTTCCAAGATGCCGAGGACGACGTGAAGAAACTGGTGCCCGAGGGCATTGTAGGCCGCGTGCCCTTCAAAGGCGGCGTAGCCGAAGTGCTCTACCAACTGGTAGGCGGCCTGCGTGCCGGCATGGGCTACGTAGGCGCCGCCGACATGACGGCCCTGCACCAGGCTCAAATGGTGCGCATTACGGGCGCCGGCCTGCGCGAGTCGCACCCCCACGACGTGCAGATTACGCGGGAAGCACCCAACTACAGCAGCCGCTAGCTAAACCAGCAGCGCAGCATTTGCGTTAGGCAACACCGCCGCCGTTCGGAACCGAGCGGCGGCGGTGTTTCTACAAGCGGCCCGCCTGAGTAGGCGTTTTCTGTGGCGGCTTGTATCTTCGGGCTTCGGCACGCCTGCTTTCTACGCGGCTCCGCCGTACAACATCCGCTGCTTTTTCGCTGCATGACCCCCTTCCCCCGGAAGCTTAACTCGGCATTGTTACCCGGCGCCGCCCTGTGCTGGCTGGCCATGCTGGTCGGGGCGGTCTTGCGCGCCAGTCCGGAGTTGGCCCAGCAGTGGGGCACGGTACCCGACGGGGCTTTGCTCGGCGCGCACGCCGGCATGACTCTGTTCTTGTTTCTGCACGAACGCAACCACCTCTCGCGCCTCCGCGGTACCGAGTTTGTGGCCCTGCTGCGGCGGCTGATGATGGGTGCCGGGTTACTGGCAGCGGCCGGCGCCGTGGTGCATTTCGCCGCGCAGGCGCTGGGCCTCATCCCCGTAGCCAGTAATACGGTGCCGCTCAACGTGCTTTACGTGGTCAACATCGGCGTTACCACGTTTTTCCTGGCCCGGGCCTACAATACCTGGCGGTCCTTGGTTTTTTTCCGCGCTACGCACACCACGCGCCAGCGCTGGTATTGGTTTGAATTGCTGCTGGGTATTGCGTTGGTTCTGCGCTTGTTCATTCCCGGCAATGCGCTGGTCTACCTCGCGGTGCCGCTGCTGGGGCTGGCCATCTTGGGCGTTTACCTCGGCTCACACCAGCAGTGGGTGGCCTACATCAGCCGCAAGCACCGCTGGGCCGCTGTGGGCCTGCAGCTGATGGCGCTGGTCGTATGCGTGCTGCTGATGGTGTATTTCCTCTCCACGCAGCAAGACACCACTTTGGTAGCGCCGTTCGGCCAACGTGCGTTCCTGTTGCTGATGACCGCTTTTTCCGCGTTCTACTCGTTCGTCGGCCTGATGGTCACATTCGTGACGCTGCCCACCGCTACCGTCTTTGAGCAGAAGCGCGAGGAAATTCTCAGCATGCAACGCCTGGCCCAGTTCATTCAGAAAGGCCAGAGCGAGCAGGAGGTGTACTCGCTGCTCTTCGATTCGGCGGTGCAAACCGTGGATGCCGACGCGGCCTGGCTCGACCTCCACGAAGCCACGGCAAACCCCGCCCTGTCGCACCGCATCGACGCGACGACCAGCCGCCGCATCTGCGACTTGCTCACCGATTACAACATCGGGCATATCGATTACCTCAACAACGACCTGCCCAACAGCGCCGGCTTCCGCGCCCTCAACCTGCCCTACGGGTCGTTAATTGTCATGCCGTTGCGCACCAGTCAGTCGCACGTGGGCACGCTGTATCTGCTCAAGCACAACACCCAGGGCTTTGACCGCGAAAACCTGGGGCTGCTGCAAACCTTCACGGGCCAAACGGTGGTGCGCATCGAAAACCTGCGCCTGATGGAGGAGTCGCTGCACAACGAGCTGGTGAAGGAAGAGCTGAAAATTGCCAGCCTGGTGCAGGAAAGCCTCATTCCGAAGGTGCTGCCAGCCGACAGCTGGTTTGAGATTCGCTGGCACAGCCAAGCGGCGCGCGAGGTGGGCGGCGACTTCTACGACTTTCTGCAGCTGAGCGCCTCGCGCATTGCCATCATCATCGGCGACGTATCGGGCAAGGGCACTACGGCGGCCTTCCACGTAGCGCAGCTGAAGGGCATTTTTCACACGCTGATGCTCCTCGATCAGCCCGAGAAAGGCCAGCCCCTGCAGCCCAGCAAGTTCATGACCATGGCCAACCAGGCCCTGAGTCATTGCCTGGAGCGCAGTTCGTTCATCACGGCCTCGTTCTACATCATCGACTACAAAGAACGCGGCTTTGCCTTTGCGCGGGCCGGCCACTGCCACACGCTCTACTACAATGCCGTGACGGAGGAAACGTTCTACTTCCAGACGGCGGGGCTGGGCCTGGGCATCCTGCGCGATGCTTCCTACGAGAAGCGCATCAAGAACATGTACTACGACTACAACCCCGGCGACGTGATGGTGATGTACACCGACGGGATTGTGGAAGCGCGCGACGTGAACGGCGAAGAATACGGCGAAGACCGCCTGCGCGAGCTGCTGGGCCGCACGTTCTACCTCGACGCCGAAGAAATCAAGCAGGCCATCGTCGACGACGTGGAGCAGTTCAGCCACGGCCTGCCCCCGCACGACGACCAAACCCTGCTCATTGTCAAATTCAAGAGCACCCAACCCGAGGTGCTGGCCTGACGTAGAGAGATGCTATGAAAATTGTACAGAACGCAGACTCCAACACCCTCACGCTCGGCCTCGACGGCGAGCTTGACGCCAGCTCGTCGGTATTGCTTGACGCCGAGCTTACCCAGCCCGATATCCTGCGCCACCAGAAGGTCATGATTGACTGCCAAAAGCTCAATTATATCTCGTCGGCTGGTTTGGGCGTGTTTATTTCGCACCTGCAGCGCTTTCAGGACGCGGGGGTGAAACTCGTGTTTTTCAACATGCAGGAGAAGGTCCACAACGTATTCGAAATCCTCGGTCTCGACTCGCTCATGACCATCGTGCCCACCCAGCAGGAAGCCGCCGCCCTGTAATTTTCCCTGCCGCACGCCCCACACCACCCATGAACCACTCCCTTCGCGTCAGCTGCAGCCGCCAGAACCTGAAAGTGGTGCGCGACTTTGTGGGGGAATTTCTCGCCGAGTACGGGCTGTCGGCCATTCTCCAGAACCAGATCATCCTGGCCGTCGACGAAATCGTGGCCAACCTCATCATCCATTCCAACCACGAAGACGAGAGCAAATTCCTCGACATTCGGCTGGCGGTGGAAAACAACGAGTTTCGGTTTGAGGCCGAAGACGGCGGTGCCTCGTTTTCGCCCTCCGGCTACCAAGACCCCGACATGGAGGAGCACATCCGCCAGGCCAAGAAGGGCGGCGTGGGCATTGCCCTGGTCAACCGCATTATGGACCACGTGGAATACTCCAGCGTGGGCACGCGCAACTTTTGCCGCCTTACCAAGCGTTTGGGCTGAGCTAGGCCTTCGGCAGGCGCCGAAATTTGCGTAACATTGCGACTAGCAGCCGTCCGCGGCCGGTCCCGCCGGCTTGACGGACGGCTCTTTTGTGTCACTCATATTTAGTATGCGCAGCAACCGCATTCTGTTCTCGAGCGCCGCGTTGGCGACGACGATTCTGGCCGCGTGCCAAGCTTCTAAACCTACCACCGCTACCACTTCTCAGCCGGTTCTGATGTCGTTGGGCACTCATGAGGTGCCGGCGTCGGAGTTTGCGTACGTGTACCGCAAAAACAACGGTACCGCCCCCGACGCCAACACCAAGCAGAGCGTGCAGGAGTACCTCGACCTCTACACCAATTTCAAGCTGAAAGTGCTGGAAGCCGAAGCCAAAGGCCTCGACACCACCCGCGCCTTCAAAGCGGAATTGGACGGGTACCGCCAGCAACTGGCCCAGCCTTACCTGACGGAGAAAAGCGTGACCGACCACCTGGTGCGCGAAGCCTACGACCACCTGCAAAAGGAAGTCAACGCCTCGCACATCCTGATTCGCATTGCGCCCGAAGCCGACCCGAAGGACACGCTGGTAGCCTACAACAAGATTGTGGCCCTGCGCCAGCGCGTGACCGGCGGCGAAGACTTCGAAAAAGTAGCCCGCGAAACCTCTGAAGACCCTTCGGCCCGCGAAAACGGCGGCCGTTTGGGCTACTTCACGGCCATGCAAATGGTGTATCCGTTTGAAGCCGCAGCCTACAAAACGCCCGTGGGCCAAGTGTCGCAGCCCATTCGCACGCGCTTTGGCTACCACATCATCAAGGTCAACGACATGCGCCAGGCGCAGGGCGAAATCAAGGTGGCTCACCTCATGATTCGCGCCACGCCCGGCATGCCCAAAGCCGACTCGGTAACGGCCAAGAAAAAGGTTGATGAACTCTACAGCCGCCTGAAAAAGGGTGAGAACTGGGAGAAAACCGTAGCGCAATTCTCGGAAGACGCCGGCTCGGCGGCCAACGGCGGCGAGTTGCCGCCCTTCGGCACCGGCCGCATGATTCCCTCGTTCGAGGAAGCCGCATTCAAGCTCCAGAAGTCCGGCGACCTGTCGGCCCCGGTGCAAACGCCCTACGGCTGGCACATCATCAAGCTGATTGAAAAGCAGCCGCTGGCTTCGTTTGAGCAAATGGAGCCGAGCCTGAAGCAGAAAGTTGCCAAAGACTCCCGCTCGGAGCTGAACCGCGCCGCTTTCCTCAAGCGCGTGCGCGTGGAAGACAAGTTTACGGAAGTGCCTACGGTGCGCGACGCCGTGCTGGCCCAGGCCGATACGGCGCTGGTAAACGGCCGCTTCAAAGCCGATACCTACCTGGCGAAGTTCAGCGCGGCTCCGGCCGGCAAAGCCAGCAAGAAAACCACCGCGGTAAGCGCCACCACGCCGCTCTTCACCATCGGCACCCAGGCCTACACGGTGAAGGACTTCGCTACTTACGTAGAGCAGCACCAGCAGCCGCGCCCCAATACCACGCCGGCCTACGTGGCTCAGCTGCAGTACGACCAGTTTGCCGACCAAAGCCTGCTCGACTACGAGCGCACCAACCTCGAAAACAAGCACGAAGACTACCGCATGCTCGTGAAAGAGTACCGCGATGGTATCCTGCTGTTTCAACTGATGGACGAGAAAGTGTGGTCGAAGGCCATTGAGGACACCGTGGGTCTGCAGAAGTACTTCGCCGCCAACCAGGCCAAGTACCAGTGGGAACCCCGCGTGCAGGGCACCGTTGTCAGCGCCGCCTCGCCGGAGCTGCTCAAGCAGGCCCAGCAGCTGATGGCCAAGGGCCGCTACACCGTAAAGCGCAACTTTCCTGCTACGCTGGCTTTCCAGCCCGGCCGCGACGCCCTCACCAAGCCGGCGGCTACGCAGCTCAACAGCATGGTAGAGCCGCTGGTGCGCGACACCACCCTGACCGTGCGCGTAATCGGCCAGGTGAAAGCCGGCGAGAACAAAGCCCTGGCCCAGCAGCGGGCCCAGCGGGTAGCCGATGTGCTGAAGCGCAAAGGCGTGCCGGCCAACCGCGTGAGCGTGGCCACGTCCACTCGCCCTGCCGCCGGCGTGGCGCAGCTGGAAGTGACGACCACTGCCTTGGTTGGCGTAGAAGAAATGATGAACGAGAAGAACCCGCTGGCCGTGCAAGTGCAGCAGCGCGCCTTCCCGAAAGGTGAAAACAAGGTAGTCGACGGTGTGCCGCAGCAACCCGGCACCTACACCGCCCAGCAGGATGGCCGCTACTACGCCGTGATGGTGGAGAAGGTATTGCCCGCCGGCCCCAAAACGCTGGCCGAAGCCCGCGGCCAAGCCACTTCCGACTACCAGAATTACCTGGAGCAGGAATGGATTAAAGAGTTGCGCCAGAAATACCCGGTGAAAGTAAACGAAGCCGAAGTAAGCAAGCTGGTAACGAAGTAATGCCAGCGCCTCAGCCACTTTGCTGAACCAACGCCTAGGGTGCCACGGCTGCCAGTCGTGGCACCTCTGTTTTTACGCGGCCGTCATTGCCCGCCGATTGCGGCCCCACGCGTGCAACTTTCCTCGCGCGGGCCGGCTCCTTGCCGGGAAGCGCGGGGCGGCTTTTTGTCTGCCGAGCGAATTATGTTGAAATTTACCGGCTGCTTTGGCTGTTGCGCAGAGTAGAGTTGGTCGTTAGGCTTTGGCGTGCCGCCCGAGCCGTTCGAACCCCGGATTTTGTAACGTGAACATGACGCATTCTTTTCGTACCGCCGCCGCGGCTTTCCTGATGGCGCTAACGGCCGTAGCGGCCCAGGCCCAAGTGGTTGCCGGTTTGGGGCGTGGCACCAAGCAAGTTGTCGACGGCATCATTGTGAAGGTGGACAACCAGATTGTCCTGCGCTCCGACCTGGAGGCCATTTATGCCCAACAGCAACAGCAGGCCGAAGGCAAGCCCTTGCCACCCAACCTGCGCTGCGAGATTCTCCAGTCGCTCACCCTCAACAAGCTGCTGCTGGCCAAGGCCGAAACCGATTCGGTGGTGGTGGACGACGCGCAGGTAAACAACGAGCTGAACCGCCGCATGAGCTACTTCATCCAGCAAATCGGCTCGGAGAAAAAACTGGAAGAGTACTACAACAAGCCCCTGCGCCAGCTCAAGGAAGAGTTGCGCACCCAGGTGCACGAACAACTGGTGCAGCAAAAGATGCAGGACCAGATTTCGGGCAAAGTAACCGTGACGCCCCGCGAAGTGCGCCAGTTTTTCTCGCGCATTCCCAAGGACAGCATCCCGTATTACTCCACCGAAGTAGAAGTCGGTCAGATTATTAAGCTGGCCAAGCCCGACGATAAAGCCGAGCAAGCCACCGTGGCCAAGCTCAACGAGCTGCGGGCCCGCATTCTGGCCGGCGAGAGTTTCGAGGCCTTGGCCAAGGAGTTTTCCGAAGACCCCGGCTCGGCCAAAGAAGGCGGCTACCTCGGCTTCTTCAAGCGCCGCGAGTTGGTGCCCGAGTACGAAGCCGCCGCGTTGCGCATGGAGCCCGGCGGGTTGTCGCCGGTGGTGAAGTCGCAGTTCGGCTACCACCTCATCCAGCTCATCGAGAAGAAAGGCGACAGTTTCAGCTCGCGCCACATTCTGCTGAAGCCCGCGACGGGTAACAACAACGTCTCGGCCGCCGCCGCCGAGCTGGCCAAGCTGCGCGTGCGCATTCTGGCCGACAGCATTTCGTTTGCCAAAGCCGCCAAGGACGTTTCGGACGATAAGCAGAGCGGCGCCAACGGCGGCCTGCTGGCCAACCGCCGCGACGGTGGCAGCCGCCTCCCGCTCGACCAGCTCGACCCGGCCATCTTCTTCACCATCGACACCATGAAGGTGGGCCACATCACGCCGCCCCTGCCCTACCGCACCGAAGACGGCAAAGACGCCGTGCGGATTCTGTGGCTGAAATCGAACACCGCGCCGCACCAGGCCAACCTGAAGGACGACTACCAGAAGATTGCCACGGCGGCCCTGAACGAAAAGAAAAACAAGGCGCTGGACGCGTGGTTTGAGAAAAACCGCGGCTCGGTATACCTCGAAGTCGACCCCGAATTCACGGGCTGTTCCGTGCTTTCGGCTGAAAATAAGTAGTTGCTCGTATTCGGTTTGCCGTTGTTGGGCTGGCCGCCGCAACCTGTGGCAGCACGCGCCCGACAATAGCCGACTGATACCCCGTAACTGACCCTTGATACCTCCTCGAATGCGACAATACTCATCGGATAAAGAAGCAGCCGACGCGCTGGCGCAGGCCTACAAAACGCTGCGCCAGGAAATTGGGAAGGTGATTGTAGGGCAAGACGAGGTGGTGCGGCTGTTGCTGACGGCCGTATTTTCGCAGGGCCACGCGCTGCTGGTGGGTGTGCCGGGCTTGGCGAAAACGCTGCTGGTGCAAACCGTGGCCGATGCGCTGGACCTCTCGTTCAACCGCATTCAGTTTACGCCTGACCTGATGCCCTCCGACATCGTGGGCTCGGAGACGCTCAACAACCAGCGCGAGTTTCACTTCGTGAAAGGCCCCGTGTTTGCCAACATCATTCTGGCCGACGAAATCAACCGCACGCCGCCCAAAACGCAGGCTGCCTTGTTGGAATCGATGCAGGAATACGCCGTGACGGTGGCCGGGCAGCGCTACCCGCTGCAGAAGCCGTTTTTCGTGCTGGCCACGCAAAACCCCATCGAGCAGGAAGGCACCTACCCGCTGCCCGAGGCCCAGTTGGACCGCTTCATGTTCAACATCACGCTGGACTACCCTAGCTACGAGGCCGAACTGCAGATTGTGAAAAACACCACAGCCGACATCAAGCCGACGGTGCAGAAAATTTTGCACGCCGACGACATTGAGGCGTTCCAGCACCTGGTGCGCCGCGTGCCCGTCACCGACAACGTGATAGAGTACGCCGTGAGCCTGGTGCACAAAACCCGTCCCAACACCCAGCGCGCCGCCCCCCGGGCCACGCAGCTGCTGGAGTGGGGCGCCGGCCCGCGCGCTTCGCAGCACCTCATTGTGGGCGCCAAGTGCAACGCCCTGCTCAACGGCAAATACTCGCCCGACATCGAAGACGTGCGCGCCGTGGCCCCGGCCATTCTGCGCCACCGCATTGTGCGGAACTTCAAGGCCGAAGCCGAAGGCACCACCGTCGACCAGATTGTGCAGGAATTACTGTAAATGACATTTTCCCGAACGTCATGCTGAGCTGGTCGAGGCATGACGTTCCGCTTTTTGCTCTTTCTGCCCTTACCCTCATGGAAGTACAAGGCTACTACGACAACTTTCCGCGCAACCTGCACATGGTGGACGACGCCCTGCGTGCGGGCCTCGACTTGCGCACCACGGCACTGGAAGTGTCGCTGCCGCTGGAAATCTACGTGCTGAGCGAAGTGCTCAACCAAGCCGGCGGCCAGTTCCGCCTCAGCACCGACGGGCTCAACCGCGTGGCCGAGTTCAAGCAGCAGTACGACGCCGCGTTCGATGCCACCAACGCGGCCATGCAGCGCATTCTGGACGACGCCAAGGCCTACATGCGCACGCCCGAAGGCCGCGTACTGACCAAGGAAATGCTCATTCGTCGGCTGGAGTTTTTCAACGAAGCCGCCCGCCAGGTAAACGTGATGCGCACCCAACAGTCGCTTGGCAGCCCGGCGCAGTACAAGCACCCGCACCTGAGCGAAGCCGCCCTCATTTCAACGCTGCCGAAGTAGACTTTACGGCGCAGAATAAACAGCAAGCCCGCCCAAACAGGCGGGCTTGCTCTATTTACGACTGGTACCGGCTTATAAACTATGCTCCTCTCCAAGGAAGCCCTGCGGCGCTTCTTTTACAACCAACAGATAACGCCTGCAGCGGTCCTGGTACTGTTGGTCTATGCTCTCCTGTCGGGTTTCCTGTTCTGGAGTTTTCTGTCAGAACCCCACGCGCTTGAATTCAGGCCGCTTTTGCTGGTTTACACCCTTGGTACCCAGTTCTGGTTTCTCCTCTTTGGCTTCAGGCAACTACGTAACATAACGCTGTACCTCACCTGGTGCTGCTGGGGCTTGGCTCACCTGCTGGCCTATTTTGCGCTTAACCATACGTCAGGCTATGAAGGCCCGCTGCGCAATACGCTGGTCCTACTGTTGCTATTTCAAGGGCTTCGCTACCTGAGTCTCCGCCTACGACAAGTAGACTTCATTCCAGCAGTAGGCAAGCCACCTTGGTATGTCGACGGACGACGCGCAACGGGAGTCGACTTCTTGTTGACACATCTATACATGGGCATCATTCTGCTGCTTTTTCTGCTCTCGCTGCTCTAAGCAGAAACCCCCGACTGCACGACGCAACCGGGGCTTGCATTCTGATGGGCGTATGGCGCAATCCAATGCCTTACCCCAGGTGCTGCCACTGGTCTTGCTTGCGGATTTCGGCGTGGCCGTCCATGGCATGCTCCAGTTTTAGCTCACCTTTGGGTTCCTTTTTGAGGCTGCCGGGCACTTCGGCGCCGTGCGGCCCTTTGGAGTTGGTTACGCCGCCGTCCACAAAATACAGGGCGCCGGTTACGTAGCTGGCCTCGTCGGAGGCCAAGAACAGGTACACGTTGGCCACTTCTTCGGGGGTGCCACGGCGGCCCATCGGTGGGCCATCCACCACACCTTTCTCCATCTTGGCCGACATCGGCCCGGTTTCCTTGTGCGTCCAGGCCGTGTCAATGGGGCCGGGGCACACGCAGTTGGCGCGCACGCCTTCTTTGGCCTGTTCCGTCGACACGCCCTTCATGAAGGCGTGGATAAAAGCCTTGGTGCCGCCGTAGGGCGTGTTTTCGGCAATGCCCATCCAGCCCGCCTCCGAACCCGCCGACACGATGTTGCCGTGCGTTTTTTGCAGTTCCGGCACCGCCGCCCGCGTCATCATGAAGCAGGAGTAGATGTTGTTTTTGACCATGTACTGAAAAGCATCTACCGGGTACTTGTCGATGGTGGCCGTGGCGGGGAAGGTGCCGGCGTTGTTGATGAGAATGTCCAGCTTGCCGTATTGCTGCACTGCCAGCCTCACACAGGCCTCGGCCGTTTCCTGCACCGACAAGTCGCCGGTGAAAGCCACAGCGCGGCCACCGGTCTGGCTGATTTCCTCCACAACCTCGTGCACGGGGTCTTCCACGAAACCGGCCACCACCACGGCGGCGCCCTCCTTGGCAAATCGTTTGGCCACGGCCTCGCCGATGCCCGTGCCGCCGCCCGTTACAATGGCTACTTTGCCTTCCAATCGGTTCATACTATCAGGTGTTTTGGGGTGGGTAGAATGGGCTGCTGCGTTTCAGCAACCGAGACTAACGCTAACGCAGCCCATTGCCGGAGGTTTTTTCAACGAGTGATAGGCATGAAGAGCAAGGAAGAAGTCATTCCAAGACCGCCCATGCCGGGTACCCATCCCCCGTTTTTCCCGTACCTCCGGTGTTGCCCATTGCCCTTCCTTCATTGATCCTGGATCATTGATGCTGCTGCCTGTTCCACCGGCTGCGCCGATTACCACGGCCCGGCTTCTGCTTCGCCCCTACTCGCCCGCCGATGCGCCGGCGTTTTTTGCGGTGCTCGACGCCGACCGCCGCCGGCTGCAACTGGCCTTCCCGCGCCGCGTAGCCGCCGTGCGCACCCTCGCCGATGCCCAGCAAACCCTCTACTCCTACGCCGCCAACTGGCGCCAGCGCCGCCTGCTGGTGTGGGGCATCTGGCTACGCGAATCGGGGCTCTACCTGGGCGACATCAGCCTGCAGCCCGACACGGCCCGCGCCCGCATAGGCGAAATCGGCTACTACTTGGCCCGCTCGGCCGAGGGCCACGGCTACGCCCGCGAGGCTCTGCACGCCATCGTGCACTATGCTTTCGGCCCAGCCCTCGATTCCCGCCAGCTCATCCTGCGCTGCCGCCCCGACAATGCCCGCAGTCAGGCCACCGCCGAAGCCGTGGGCTTCCGCCGCAGCCCGCAGCAAGGCGAACCGGGCATTTGGCAATACGAGCTGCGGCGCTAAACGTCACACCAACCAACGGCAATCGACCCTGCTCGCGGACGATTGGCCGCGGGCAGGGTCAGACTGCTTCGAGGCCGCGGATGCCTTGTTCTACTCCCGGCGCAGGGTGGTCAGGAAAAACTCGGTGTTGAAGTTGATGTAGGTGCCGAAGGAAAACTCGAAGTAGCGGTTGGTGAAGTCGTAGAAGGGCTCGAAGCGGGTGGAAAGCGTGAGGCCCTTGGTAAGTTGGTAGTCGCTGAAAAACCGTGCAATGAGCAGTTCCCGACGCTTTTCGGTGTAGCCGGGGCTGTTCACGGTATAGGAAATCGACTGATAAAGCGGGCCGCCCTGCGGGGCAATGAAGCCGTTGCCCCGCCAGTACCCGAGCTGTAGCTTGGTCAAGCGCGTATCCACCCCGGCGTTCAGGTACAGGCCGGTGCCGCTTTTGTAGGGCAGCACCTTCGTAAAGGAATAGTCGTGGTAGTACACGCCGTAGGCATCGGCGTGCACGGCGTGGAAAAACGACGAGGCCAGTTCCTTGCGCACCCGCACGCCGCTGGCCACGTTGAAGAGCGTCGTCAGGGGTTTGTCGAGGGTATCAATCTGGCCGCCGCGGTGAATGGCCAGAAACTGAAACGGTACCCGCACCAGCCAACCGCGCGTCGAGTCGTTCACAACTTTCGCATCGGCCACGAGGCCCCCGGCTACTTCTTCCTGAAAGTTGCTGAAGCGGTACTGCTGCCGCTGCCAATCCACCCACGCATCGAGGCTGATGCGGCGGGTGTTGAGCTGGTACTGCATGCCCTCCTCCAGCCGGTTGAGCATTACGCGTTCGAAGTCGAAGATGGGCTCGATGTAGCCGTGGTTGAGGTGCGCGTCGATGTTGCCAAATACAATGCGGTGCGGGCCGTGCTGGTAGATGGCTGTGAACAACGGCCGCACCTGGCGCAACCGCGGCGTGCCGTAGTCCTTCCACAAAAACACGCCCGCTTCTAGCCGAATTTCGGCGCTGGGAAAGTACACCAGGCGCGGGGCCAGCTGGGTGCCGTAGTAGGTGCGGCCCTCAAAAATCTTGTTGAAATACTCGTTGTCCTTCGTGAACAGGAACCCTTGCACCGCCAGGCGGAGCTGATTCTGGTAGTCGGCCCGTACCGCCGGGCGGTACTGAAACGCCCGGTTGTCGAGCTGGGCCCATGCTAACTGATTTATAAAACACAGAATGCCAATAGCTAAACCTTTTAGCAAATATTTTCTCATATATTTATTGCGCAACTGGCACAAAAGCGGGGGCACTTGTGTTAGAAAAAGCCGCCCGCAATAGACGCAACGGGGTTTTTCCCGTAGCAATTGCTAGCTTGGCGGCACCGCCTCATCAGCGACATTCAAACCTACATCATATCTTCCCAACGCACGCACACATGGCTGCAACCACAGACAAAACGGTGAACCAAAACGCCGAGAAAATGAAGGCTCTCCAGCTCACCATGGACAAGCTGGACAAGGCTTATGGCAAGGGCACCGTCATGAAGCTGAGCGACAACAAAGTGGTGGATATTCCCGCCATCAGCACCGGCTCGCTGGGCCTCGACATTGCCTTGGGCATCGGCGGCGTGCCGCGCGGCCGCGTGATTGAAATCTACGGGCCGGAATCGTCGGGCAAGACGACGCTGACCCTACACATGATTGCTGAAGCGCAGAAGAAAGGCGGCGTGGCCGCGTTCATCGACGCCGAGCACGCCTTCGACAAGAGCTACGCCGAGAAGCTGGGCATCGACACGAGCAACCTGCTCATCGCCCAGCCCGACAACGGCGAGCAAGCCCTCGAAATTGCCGACCAGTTGATTTCGTCGGGTGCCATCGACATCTGCGTAATTGACTCCGTGGCCGCGCTGGTACCGAAAGGTGAACTGGAAGGCGACATGGGCGACTCGAAAGTGGGCCTGCACGCCCGTCTTATGTCGCAGGCGCTGCGCAAGCTCACCGGCACCATCAACAAAACCGGCTGCTGCTGCGTGTTCATCAACCAGCTGCGCGAGAAAATCGGCGTGATGTTCGGCTCGCCCGAAACCACAACCGGTGGTAACGCCTTGAAATTCTACGCCTCGGTTCGCCTCGATATCCGCCGCATCGGCCAGATCAAGGAAGACAAGGACAACGTGACCGGCAACCGCACCAAGGTGAAGGTGGTGAAGAACAAAGTAGCGCCGCCCTTCAAAGTGGTCGAGTTCGACATCATCTACGGCGAGGGCATTTCGAAAGTGGGCGAAATCCTCGACCTGGCTACCGACATGGAAATCATCCAGAAGTCGGGCTCGTGGTTCTCGTACAACGGCAACCGCCTGGGCCAAGGCCGCGAAGGGGTGAAAACTATCCTGCAGGACAACCCCGAGCTGGCTGATGAAATCGAAGCCAAAGTGCGGCAGAAAGCCAAGGGTGAGCCCGAGGCCGTAGCCGCCGCCATTCCGGTGGACATGAGTGGCCCCGAAGACGGCGAAGACACGCTCTAAGCTTGCTTCTTTAGAAACGAAAAGCCCGCTGCACAATGTGCAGCGGGCTTTTTTGTTGGTATTCGTGCTATGTAGCGCTACTTTCCGTTCGCGGACTGTAGGGTAGGTATTGAGGTATCAGGCTATCGTTCGGGGCTACGCGACCGGAAAGCTCGCGCTACATATCGAAAGCGTGCTATACTTTTCGGCCATACAATTTCACTCTGACAGTCTTCTACTTAGCAACCGAACGGAAACCGAATCAATATTCGTTGCGGTACATACTTGTCAGGATTCGGCGGCGCTTCCGCTTGGCTTGGCGGCATGTTATATTTGCTTGGCACCCGCTTTGCGTAGGGCCAGCCTCCACTCACTCTGTTTCCCGCGTGTTTCCCTTTCTCACCCCACGCCGCTGGCTGTTTCTTCCCCTTGCGCTGCTTTTCCTGGCCGTGCTGGGCCTCACGGCCTATTCGCCCAACGACACGGTGCCGCGGGCGGTACGCAACGAAAGCTTTAAACGGGGCGAAGAAATACGCTACAAAGTGCACTATGGGCTGATAACGGCCGCCGAGGCCGTGATTGAAGTATCCGACGACCTGCACCGCATCAACGACCGGCCCTGCTACAAAGCCACCGTGACGGGGCGTACCAACGGCTCCTTCGACCTGTTTCTGAAGGTGCGCGACACGTGGCGGTCCTACATCGACACGACGAGCATGTTGCCGCAGCGTTTCTTCCGCAACATCGAGGAAAACAACTACCGCAAGAAGGAAACCGTGGACTTCGACCACACCCGCGACATGGTGGACGTGGAATCGAAAAAGAAAGACAAGGAAGTGAAGCGCAGCACTTTCAAGGTGCCCGACAACGTGCAGGACCTCGTCAGCGGCTTCTACTTCCTGCGCACCGTCGATTTCAGCAACCGCAAAGTGGGCGACCAGGTGAACGTAAAGGGCTTTTTCGACAACGAGGTGTTCGACATGACGGTGACCTACAAGGGCCGCCAGAACGTGGAAACCAAGGCCGGCACCATCCGTGCCATTCGCCTCACGCCCAAAATGCCCAAAAACAAGCTTTTCCGCGGCGAAGACGCTATTTCCGTGTATTTCTCCGACGACCGAAACAAGATTCCGGTGCTCTTCGAGGCCGAAATGTTCGTGGGCTCGGTGAAGGTGGATATGTACAAGTACAGCGGCCTAAAAAACCGCTTGGCGCTGGTGAAGGAGTAGCCGCGCGGCGGAGGTCACAAAAACGTAACACGCCCGCTGTCAGGCTTAGCGGTATTTTTGCGGCGGAACGCGTGTTCGTTCCGCTTAGCTGCTTACTGCCGTGCAACAGCCCTCTGCTTCCGCATCTACTGTGTACAAAGTGTTGGTAGTCGACGACGACCCCGACATTGTGGAACTGCTGGAGTACAACCTGCGCAAGGAAGGCTACGAGGTGGCCACGGCCTCGGACGGCCGCAAGGCCCTGGAAGTAGCCCCGCAATTTGCCCCCGATATTGTGCTGCTCGACGTGATGATGCCGCACCTCGACGGCATTGCGGCCTGCCGCGAGCTGCGCGCCCAGCCGCGCTTCAAAGACACCTATATCCTGTTTCTGACGGCCCGCGCCGAGGAATTCTCGGAAGTAGCCGCCTTCGAAGCCGGCGCCGACGACTACCTGACCAAGCCCATCAAGCCCCGCGCCCTGATGAGCCGCCTCGCCGCCGTGGTGCGCCGCGACCTGGAGCCCGCCACGCCGCAATCCGATGTCATCGACATCAACGGCCTGCGCATTGACCGCACGGGCTTTGCCGTGTACCAGGAAGGCCGCAAAATCTCCCTCCCGAAGAAGGAATTTGAGTTGCTGGCGTTTCTAGCCGCCTCGCCCCACAAGGTATTCGGCCGCGACGAGCTGCTGCAGAACATCTGGGGCAACGACGTGTTTGTGCTGGCCCGCACCGTGGATGTGCACGTGCGCAAAGTGCGCGAGAAAGTAGGCGACCATCATATCCAGACCATCAAGGGCGTCGGCTACAAGTTCAACGCCGATAACTGATTCGGTTGCCAGTTCCCAGTTGCCGGTTGCCCGTTGTGAAGTGGTAGTAGCTTCCCGCAACTCCCAATTCGCAACCGGCAACTGGGAACTGCTAACTGACGATTTGCGACTTTTGAGGTGAAAATCAACCGTCATGCTACGGCGCCGGCCCGCGGGGTTGCGCGGCTTTCGGCGCGTCAGCACGCGCAGGAAGAGGTATTTTCAGCTCATGAATCGTCGTTGCCCTTCGTGTTCCGCCTGAATCTTTCGTCCCGCAGCATTGCCATCCTCATTGCACTGCTGGTGGGCGGCGTGCTCACGTTTTATGGGCACCTAGCGCCCAAACTACCATTTCAGCAGGCGGTGCTGGCGGGCGGCATTACTGTTGCGGCCTGCTTCCTGCTGGTGTATCTATCGTTTGAGGCGTTGCTGTTTCGAGAAATCAACAACATCTACGCCGGGTTGGAGCACGTGAAGCGCAAGGAGTTTCGGCGGCTCTCGAACAAGTTCCTGTTTCGGCCCGACCCGCTCAAGCGCATGCGCGACGAAATCCTGGACATGGCCCAGCGCCGCCAGCAGGAAATCGACGAGCTGCGTCGCCTCCAGCACCTGCGCTCCGACTTCCTGGCCGACGTGTCGCACGAGTTGAAAACGCCCATTTTCGCGGCCCAAGGCTTTGTGCATACGGTGCTCGACGCCGGCGAAGACGAGGTATTCATCCGCGAGAAATTCCTGCTGAAAGCCGCCTCTGCCCTCGATGCCCTCGACGCACTGGTACAGGACTTGGTCACGATTTCGCAGCTCGAAAAAGGCGTGGTGCGCATGCGCCGCCAAACGTTCGACCTGGCCTTGCTGGTGCGGGAAATCTTCGAGCAGTTGGAGCTGAAAGCCACCAAGCGTCAGATGACCCTTGAGCTGCTGCCTGCCGACTTGCCCCTGGAAGGCGTGCGTGTGCTGGCCGACCGCAACCGCATCCGGCAGGTGCTCATCAACCTCATCGACAACGCCCTGAAGTACGGCCGCGAGCAGGGCCACGTAACCGTAACGCTGCACGAGATGAGCAAGAGCGTGCGCATTGCGGTGTACGACGACGGCGAGGGCATTCCGGAAGAGCACCAGCGCCGGATTTTCGAGCGGTTCTACCGCATCGACAAAAGCCGCTCGCGCGAGTCGGGCGGTTCGGGCTTGGGCCTTGCCATTAGCAAGCACATTGTGGAGGCGCACAAATCCACCATCCGGGTGCGCAGCGCCGTCGGCAAGGGCACCACGCTGGAATTTAAGCTGGCCAAACCCAAAGCGCCGGTGCGCGACTGATACCTGCTGAGCACAGAAAAGGCCGTTCCCGAAACAGGAACGGCCTTTTCATTGGGTGAGTGGCGCAGCTTGCTATTTACTTGACTTGCGGCCCGAGCCGCCGGGATTTTTCCCGCCGCCATCATGCTTATTCACGGTGGCCCAGGCGCGGCTTTCGGCTTCTTTTTCCGATACGCCACGCTTTTCGTAGCCTTCTTCGATGTGCTCGGCTTGGCGCTTTTGCTTGTCGGTGTACTTGGATTTATCTCCTTGTGGCATGACTACAAAACGGTTAGGTTGTGGAAATGCGCAGCAACGCGTTTGTGTACGCAATTCCTCCGCGCGGGTTGAAGCTGACCAGACCCGGGAGTTACCCCAGCTTGGTATCTTCGTCCCAGTATTTTCCCTTCGCCATGCGCCACGTAGCCGATATTCCGCACCCCGACCTCAAAATCACGCTCTTGGCGTGGAACGGCAAGTATCTGCTTAAGCTCGAAAAGGGCATGCTGGAACAAACCTACAAAGTGAGCGAGCTGGACCTAGTGGGCGGCGACGAGGAAATGCGCCAACTCCTCGACGACACCTTTGTGGCCGCCGCCGTGCGCCGCTTTGCCGACATGCGCGACGACCTGCAGGCCGCCCTGGAGCGCCACGATTTGCTCTAGCAGCCTACTTTTTTCTCACGATTTTTCCCAACGGTTCTTACCGATGAAAACCCCACTCTCCCACCTGCTGGGCCTCTTGCTGACCATTGCGGCCCTTGCCCCTGGCAGCCGCGCCGTAGCCCAGGTATACGACGTGCGCACCAGCACCGTGAACGTAGACCGCCGCGAACGGCCGGCCTTGAAAGTACAGGTAGAAGGCAGCACGGCTCTGGTCCGCGAATACTTTCAGGACTTCATGAAAGAGAATTACAACATCCGCTTCAAGACCGGCGGCGTGTTGGGTATCGGCGGCAGCAAAGACGTGCTGACGGCCAAGCAAACGCCCGTTTCCAGCGTATCGGGCAAGCTCATCGATTTTTACGCCAACGTGGTAGCGCCTTCCGATACCACCACCGAGGTGCAAGTATTTGCGTCCTTCGACAACGGCACAACCTGGCTCGACCCTGAACGCACCCCTTCCGAATTTGCGGCCCTGCGCACCATCGTCAACAACTTCGCCCGCGAATCGCGCGCTTACTTCTACAAGGTACAGGTGCAGGAAGCCGAAAAGCTGCTGGTAGCGGCGCAGAACGAAAAAGTCCGGCTGGAGAAAGACATCAAAACCACCCAGGAAAACACCACCAGTAACCTGGCCAAAATTCAACAGCTTCAGCAGCAAAACGAGAAAAACGTAGCCCGCGTGAAGGACGACGAGGAAAAGCTGGTTCAGAGCACGGCCGCTTTGGAGCGCCAAAAAACCCTGCTGCAGCGCCGACGTGACCGTTTGGCCGGCCTCGACCGTAAATAGTCTGCGGCTCATCCCCGGCCCCACCATCACCCATGGACAACACCAATCCGTCGCCCCTCGACACGCTGCGCCAACTCAAAGAATGGCTTGATGCCGGCACCATCACGCCGCAAGAATTTGAAACGCTCAAACGCAAGCTACTTTTCGACGAGAAAACGCCTGCTTCCGCCCCAACCGTTAGCACGCCACCGCCTGCGCCTACTCCCCCGCCCGCACCCCCACGCGCCGAGCCGCACGTGATTCCCCCTCCTGTCGACGACCCGCTGCTGCCGCCGGTGCTGGCAGACGAGCCGGGCCAGCCGCAGCTGGAACCCGTGATTATGGATCCGGTGCACTACACGCCCACCGAGTCGGCCACGCCCAATGCTGTTTTTTCCACTGAAGACGCCTACGAGCCCGAGCCCCAGCGCAAACAACCGCTGGCTACCGTGCTCATTGTGGGCGGCATTGTGTTGCTGCTGGCCCTCACGGCCTACCTAATGCTGGGCAACCGCGAGTCGGAGCGGCTGGCCAGCACCACCCTCACCGCCGCCGATTCGGCTGCCGTAGCTGTGGAAGAAGGCCCCCAGGCCGAGCAGCTGGAACTGCCGCCCGTAGCGGCTCCCGAAACCGTGCGCCTGCAACCCGCCATTCCCATTGCTACCGATTCGGCTGCCGCAACAACTCCCGCTGTTGCCCCCGGCACTGCGGAGGCGTCGGCCGAAAACAGTGCTGCCGGAGAAGCCGCGGTGAAAGTCCGTGTGCAGCGCGCTCTCTCGGCTTTGTATGCCGACATGGAAGCTGCGCCGTTTAACGCAGCGCAGCACTTTGCGCCCCAAGTAGAGCGGTTTTATACGTTGCAGAACACCACGCCGGCCGCCATCGAAGAGGAATTGAACCGCTCGCACTTCCCAGAGTTTCTCGAAAGCCAGATCAGCTACGACCCCGGCACGCTCCAAATCAGCCCCGTGGCTGAAGACGGTACCGTGATGGTGCAATACCAAGAGCGCGGCAAGAGCCTGCGCAAGTCGCGCAACCAGTACCAGCAGACTGTGGCGCAAGTGCGGGCGCGGCTCGATAAAAACGGCAAGCTCACGTATTTCCGGCAGGAGCGCCTACTAGAAAACACGTTTACCGACGCAGCCCAACCAGCACCGGCTACCGTGCCGCCCGCCCAATAACTCCATCCATGCCCTTTCTGCAGCTGTTTTTCCGCTTGCGGTATAGCCTCGTGGTAGCTTGCCTGCTGCTGAGCGGGTGCATCAACCTGATCAAGCCCCACCACGAGTTTGCCGACGAGGACGACATTCCCGCCTCCGCCCTCGACTACAGCCAGCCCGACAGTTGGGCCGCCCTGCCCACCCGCGCCGATGCCGCCGACCAAGTGCCCGAAGGCAGTACGCTACAGGACCGCCAGGCCCAAGCCGCGGCCGACGTGTTCTTCGTGCACCCCACCACGCTGTTTCGGCGCGAGTGGAACGCCGACCCGCGAAAAGACCGCCTCAACAGCTTCACCGACCGCGCTTCCATCCGAAAGCAGGCCTCGGTGTTCAACGCGGCCGCCCGCATCTACGCACCGCGCTACCGGCAGGCCACACTCATGTCGTTTTTCGACAGCACCGCCAACGGCCAGCAGGCCCTGGAACTGGCGTATCAGGACGTGCGCTCGGCGTTCCAGTACTACCTGAAACACTACAACCAGAAACGCCCCATCATCGTGGCGGGCCACAGCCAGGGTACCCAGCACGCCAAACGCCTGCTGCGCGAGTTCTTCGACCGTGACCCGGCCCTGCGCCGCCGCTTGGTCGCGGCTTACCTTATCGGCTTCAATGTGCCCGCCACCAGCTTTCAGGCCCTGAAGCCCTGCGCCGATTCGCTGCAAACCGGCTGCTACGTAACGTGGAATGCTGCCGAATGGGGCCACGGTTTTGCGCCCTGGCAGCATTCCGTGGTCGTCAATCCGCTTACCTGGACGATGGATACCACCACGGCCCCCGCAACGCTAAACCGCGGTAGCGTACCCAACGACTTCGAGAGCATCGAGCCGCAGAAAGCCGACGCCAAGATTCACAACGGCGTGCTATGGGTGCACCCGCCCGAAGGCAACGGTTACCCACGCTTTCTGCTGCCCGGCCAACCGGCCTTGCACCACTCCTTCCACATCGTCGACTACGGCTTGTTCTACATGAACCTGCGCCGCAACGCCCTGGCGCGGGTGCAAGCGTGGCAGCGACGTAACTAGCCTTGCTGAGACCCAGCTAGCTGGTCGTCAAAAACCTGACGCAGATGGTTTATTGCAATGTTTGGATAGTTGCTATTGAATGCATCTACGCTTTGCCAGAAGTGCTGCTCATTGAATCCGGCGAAATCATTTGTTGCGGCCAAGGCTAAGTTGTGCAATAGGTAAGCCACCGCACCCGTGTAATTGCTGTAACTCTTCAGCTGTTCGACAGTCCAAACATCTGCATGGTTATCCGTCGGAGTAGTACGAATGCTCAATAGAAAATCGTAGAGCAAGTAACGATAAGCGCTTTTCTCGTGGTCAGTCATATGCCAAATAACAAAAAAGCCCGCTGGCGCAATGCCAGCGGGCTTTCGAATTGTGGTTAATGATGCTTAAGCACCGATAGCCACACGCTTGAAGTCCGATACCGTCATGCCTTTCGACGTTTTGTCGAGCAGCTGGGCGATGGTCAGCGAACCGTCTTTCACGAATTCTTGGTTCAGCAGGGTATTCTCCTTGTAGAACTTGTTGAGCTTGCCTTGGGCAATTTTCTCCAGCATGGCCTCGGGCTTGCCTTCGGCACGCGCCTGCTCTTTGCCGATTTCGATTTCGCGCTCTACCGTAGCCGAATCCACACCGTCTTTGTCAACGGCTACGGGACGCATGGCTACGATTTGCATGGCTACGTCGCGGCCTACGGCAGCCACGTCGGCGTTGCCTACGTTCTTCAGGCCCACCAGTACGCCTTTCTTGTTGTCGGAGTGGATGTACGAGGCTACTTTCTCAGCGGTCATGTTCTCGTAAGCCACCACATCCAGCTTCTCGCCGATTTTGCCCATCAGGTCGGTGATGTGGTCTTGCAGCGAGCGGCCATCGGCCTGGGCCGAAGCCAGCAGGTCTTCCTTGGTGCCGGCGTTGGTTTTCACGGCGGCGTCCAGGATTTGCTGAGCCAGGGCTTTGAAGTCGGCTACTTTCGAAACCGGCTCGGTTTCGCAAGCCAAGGCAATCAGCTTGCCATTGGTGCCGTCTTCGCTCACGCTAGCCAGTACCAAACCTTCCGACGTGGCGTTGTCCGAACGCTTGTCGGCAATTTTCTGGCCCTGCTTGCGCAGAATGTCGCGAGCGGCTTCGAAGTCGCCATCGGCTTCTACCAGCGCTTTTTTGCAATCCATCATGCCCGCACCGGTCATGGTGCGCAGCTTGTTCACGTCTGCGGCGGTAATTGCTGCCATTGTGTAGATCTGAGAGTTGAGAACTTAGATGTTAGAATGATGCGGAAAGCCCACCGGGCCGGTAAAAGCAAGAAGAAGTTAGAAGCCGAGGCTGAAAAGAAGTACACTCTCCAGGTCTCTAACTTCTAACTTCTAAAATCTCACTTCTACAAAAGACCTATTCGTCGGCGTTCTGCTTTTCCTGGATGGCTTCTTCGTCAGCCTGCTTGCGGTCAGCGTCCTCTTTGTCCACCTTGCGCTCCGACAGACCTTCTTCGATGGCCTTGCTGATAGCACCCACGATCAGGGCTACCGACTTCGAGGCGTCGTCGTTGGCCGGAATGGCGAAGTCAACGAGTTCGGGGTTCGAGTTCGTGTCGCAGATGGCAAACACCGGGATACCTAGCTTGTGGGCTTCTTTCACGGCGATGTGCTCACGCTTCACGTCGACCACGAACAGAGCAGCGGGCAGGCGGCTCAGGTCGGCAATGCCACCCAGTACGCGCTCCAGCTTCTCCCGCTCACGCGACAGCATCAGACGCTCACGCTTGGCAATAGCAGCGTAGGCGGTGTTTTCCTTCACCATCTTGTCGATGGTGCTCATTTTCTTCAGCGACTTGCGCACGGTGGCGAAGTTGGTGAGCATGCCGCCCAGCCAACGGTCGGTCACGTACGGCATTTTGAGGCGCTTGGCCTCTTCCGTTACGATTTCCTGCGCCTGCTTCTTGGTGGCCACAAACATGATCTTGCGACCCGACTTGGCAATGTTGCGGATGGCCGACGAGGCCTGGTCCAGCGACACCAAGGTTTTGTTCAGGTCGATGATGTGGATGCCGTTCTTCTCCATGAAGATGTACGGCGCCATTTTCGGGTCCCACTTGCGGGTAAGGTGACCAAAGTGGGCACCGGCATCCAGCAAGTCTTTATAGGTGATGGACTGAGCCATAATGAAAATTCCTCTGGATTAGCGTTTCGAGAACTGGAACGAACGACGAGCCTTGCGGCGGCCCGGCTTCTTGCGCTCCACCATGCGGGGGTCGCGGGTCAGGAAGCCTTCCTTCTTCAGGGCCGGACGGGTTTCGGCGTTTTCTTCAACCAAGGCCTTCGAAATGGCCAGGCGAATTGCTTCGGCCTGGGCGCTGATGCCTCCGCCGCGCACGTTTACGCGCACGTCGTACTTACCCACGGCATCGAGCGTGGTGAAGGGCTGGTTGACGATGGTTTCCAGGAGCTCGTTGCTGAAGTACGACTTCATGTCCCGGTCGTTGATAGTGATATTCCCTTGCCCGGCTTGCACGTAGATGCGAGCCACCGAGGTTTTTCTTCTACCAGAGGTGTTGATGATTTCCATGAGTTGACGAATCAATGAAACGCGGCCCGGCAAAGGGCAACGCTGTTTTTTAGAGGTTGGTCAGCGAAACCGTGGTGGGCTGCTGGGCCTGGTGCGGGTGCTCGGCGCCGGGGTACACGAACAGGTTGCGGAACTGGGCCGCGCCAAGGCGGTTGCCTTGCAGCATGCCTTTCACCGCGTGCTCGATAACCGAAGCCGAGTTCTTGGCCTTCTTGTCGCGCAGGTTGATGCTGCGCTGACCGCCAGGGTAGCCCGTGTGGCGCAGGTAGATTTTGTCCGTCAGTTTCTTGCCGGTCACGCGCAGTTTGTCGGCGTTGATGACAATGACGTTGTCGCCGCAGTCGGCGTTGGGGGTGAACGAGGGCTTGTGCTTGCCACGCAGCATGTTGGCAATCTGGCTGGCCACTCGTCCGAGCGTGTTGTCGCTGGCGTCAACAATGACCCAGGCCTTATCGGCCGAGGCTTTGTTCACCGAGCGCGTCTTGAAGCTCAGATGATCCATGGATCAAGAGGGTTGAGGGTTGGGTAAGTATTTACGAATCAGCCACAAACTCTGCGAAGAAGGCACAGGGTCCGGGAAAAACGGACACAAAGTTACTCCTTTTTGCTTGAGTTGCAATGCAGTAGCCTAGAATTGTACCGGGCGGCTTGGACTTTTGCGGTATCTTTGAGCTTTGTACTTAGCCCATTAGCTCATGCCCGAAGCCGCCGCAGCTTCTTTTGTTATTCCTCCGCGTACCGATGATTGGTGGGCCCGCCGCCTGCTGGCGGCGCTGCTGCTGCTCTCAGTGGCGGTGGCGTGCTTCACCAAAACCACCTACGATTCGGGCGACAGTATTGCGCACTACCTCTTCGCGCGCTATGCCTTCGAGCACCCCGAAAACTTTCTGCACTCGTGGGCCAAGCCGGTGTACGTGCTGCTGACGGTGCTGCCGGCCCAAGCGGGTTTTCGCGGCATCATGCTGTTCAACTGCGGGGCCGTGGCGCTGGCCGCCTGGGCGGCCTACCGGCTGGCACGACGCCTGGAGTTGCCGTGGCCGTGGCTAGCCATCGTATTTACCTACGCCGCGCCCGATTATTTTCGAGCCCAGTTTTCGGGGCTTACCGAACCGCTGTTTAGCACCGTGCTGGTGTGCGCGGCGGCACTCACGGCCGGCCGGCGCGTGGGCTGGGGCACGGTGCTGGTTTCGTTTCTGCCGCTGGTGCGCTCCGAGGGCTTCCTGATGCTGGGCGTGTGGCTGGTGTATTTGGCCCTCACGCAACAATGGCGGCACCTGCCCAAGCTGGGCATCGGCTTTGTGGTATTCAGCCTGATTGGCGGACTGTTTTACCACGACTTCTGGTGGATGTTTACCCGCAACGCCTATCCGTATAAAGCGGCGCGCTACGGCTCGGGGGAGCTGCTGCATTTCGTCGTGAGCACGCCGAAAGTAATTGGCTGGGCACTCACGGGGCTGTTTGCGGCGGGCATCGGCGCCAAAGTGCTGCTGTGGCTGCGACCCTGCCAGCGTCAGCGGCCGGCGGCGTTTCGGCGGGAGCTGTTTCTGGTGTACGGCAACGTGTTCGTGTACGGGGCAGCCCACAGCCTCTTTTGGTGGCTGGGCATTTTCGCCTCGTTTGGCATGATTCGGGTGCTCAACGGCATCGTGCCGCTTATGGCACTGGTGGCGCTGCACGGCCTCGACGCCCTGAGCCGACAACTGCACCGCCCCGCGTTGCGCAACTACGCGGCCACGCTGGTGGTGCTGGCCGTGGCCATTTACCCGCTCACGGGCGCCCGCAACGGCTTCCGCTGGCGCACCGATTTTCAGCAACTGCCCGACCAGCGGCTGACCGAGCAAGCCGCCCGCTGGATCGACCAAACCTACCCGGCCGGCAACCCGCCCATCGCCTTTGAACATCCGTTGGTGGCCCTGGCCCTGGAAGCCGACCCGTTTGATAAAGCGCAACGGCACCACATCGAAAAGCTGAACCCCGCGCAACCGTTGCCGAGCGGCTCGTTGGTGGTGTGGGACGATTGGTTTGCCGTGATGGAAGGCGGCACCCAGCTAAAGCACCTGAGCGAGTCGCCGGCGTACCGGCTGCGGTGGCAAGGTAGCGTGCCGCGCGATGCGCGCCACCCCGAAGACGGCACTTACCACATGGCCGTGTTCGAGAAACGCTAGCCTGGCCGTTTAGCTGTACTGGCGCAGCGTATCCACGAGCACGCGGAAGTCCTTGGGGTAGTCGGCCTGTACGCTGATGGGTTCCCCGTCGAGACCGGCGAAGGTGAGCTGGTAGGCGTGCAGGGCGAAGCGCTTGATGAAGGGCTGCTCTTCGTCGCCCTGCTTCACGTTGAACTTGCGCTTGAGCGACGAGAGGTAGAAGTCCTCGCCGCCGTACATGGTGTCGCCCACGATGGGCGCCTGCAGGTACATTAGGTGGAGGCGAATCTGGTGCATGCGGCCGGTAATGGGCATGCACTCGAAGAGCGTGTGGCGGGCGAAGGTTTCGAGGGTGCGTACCAGCGTTTCGGCGTGCTTGCCGTTGAAGGCGAGGCGGGCTTTGCCCTTGGTGGTGGTTTCGATGCTGCGCTCCACGCGCAGGCCTTCGTAGTGGTGCACGCCCCAGCTCACGGCGTGGTACACCTTCTGCACCTTGCGGTCCTCAAACTGCATGGCCAGGTTGCGGTAGGCCTCGGGGTGCTTGGCCAGGGCCAGGGCGCCACTGGTTTCTTTGTCGATGCGGTGGCCGGCCTGGATGTCGTCGTAGTGCTGGCGGGCAAGGCGCAGGATATTGGGTGCGCCACCTACCCGCTCGTCGAGCGTGGCCAGAAACGGCGGCTTGTTGATGACGAGGTAGTCCTCGTTTTCGAATATGATGAGGTCTTGAAAAGCAGGTAGCTTCATGAATCGCAGATGACGCGGATGGGGCGCGGGTGCCGCAGATGCGACTGGCGCGGATGACGCCGACCTTGCAGGCATTGCTGCATCGGCAAGACTAGCTGAACAAAGGCAGCGTACGAGTTGGTGCCGCAAAAATAGCGGAGCCACAACTTATTGGGTTGTGGCTCCGTGCAAAAGAAGGGCAGCAGTTGCGGGTATTTACGCCACCGTGTGCAGAATCACCCACAGCGACACGACCGAAATGAAGACCCAGAGCAGCACGCCTTGGATAAACGGCTTGGCGCCGACCGCCTTCAGCACTTTCGTCGACAGGCCCGCCCCGATCAGAAACAGCGTAGCGGTGAGGCCGAGCTTGGCCAGGCCCACCAGCAGCGGCGCCACGGGCTTGAGCACCGGCACGTAGCTGACGAGCAGCATGGCGGCAATGAAGCCGAGGATGAAATACGGCAGCTTGACTTTGGTGCCGGGCGTTTTGAAGAGCACCGCCGTGCCCAGTGCCACCGGAATGATCCAGAGGGCGCGGGCCAGCTTCACGGTGGTGGCAATCTGTAGGGCTTCGTTGCCGTAGTGGCTGGCGGCACCTACCACCGACGACGTGTCGTGAATGGCAATAGCGGCCCACAAGCCGAACTGATTCTGGCTCATGTTCAGCGCCTCGCCGACCACCGGAAACAGGAACAGGGCAATGGCATTGAGCACGAACACCGTGCCCAGCGCCACCGACATTTCCTCTTCCGAGGCTTTCACCACCGGGCCGACCGCCGCAATGGCCGAGCCGCCGCAGATGGCGGTGCCGCTGGCAATGAGGTGCGAAGTGCGCCGCGACACGCCCAGCCAGCGCCCCACGAAGTAGCCCAGCGTGAGCGTGCTGATGATGGAAGCCACGGTAAACAGCAGTCCTTCCTGGCTGGCCTGTAGCGCGGTTTTGGCATTCATACCGAAGCCCAGGCCGATAACCGACCACTGCAGCAGCTTGCTGGTGTATTGCTTGCTCTGAGCAGGAAACGGGTTGCCGAAAACCAGCGCTACCGTCAGCCCCAGCGCCAAAGCCAGCGGCGGGGAGCCCCACGGCGTCAGGCACAAAAGCAGCGTGAGGCCAAACAGCACCTGCTGCGGCGTAACGAGCCAACGGCCGAAGTGGAACGGGCGGGTGAGCGAGGCAGCAAACCGGCTGCGGGCGTGGTCGGCTGGGGAAGGTTGGTAGGTTATGCGGTGGGCGGTCTTCACGGTTCTTCGGCGGCAAGAGGGGCGCCAAAAGTACGCTGATTACCAGCCGTTGGATAATCACAAATACTTATAACCTATTACTTCTGGTTATGCACGTCGCTCAACTGCCGGTGGGCGTAGGTGAGGAAGCGCTGCGCCGGCTGCGGCAGGGGCTGGCCCTGCACCCACACGGCATCGAGGCGGCGCGAGAGGTGCAAATCCTGCACCGGCACGATTTCCAGGCGGCCGGCAGCTACTTCTTTCCCAATGGCGCGCTTCGACACAAACCCCAGCGCATCGGAGGCTTCGATGTAGGACTTGATGGCCTCGGTGTTGTCGAGGTAGAGCGCAACGGACAGCTGGGCGAGCTTGATTTTATGTTCGCGCAGGGCAAACTCCAGCACTTCCAGTGTGCCCGAGCCCCGTTCGCGCAGCACCAGCGGGTGCCGCAGTGCCTCGGCCAGCGGCACGGGCTGAGCAGGCGGTCCAGCGGCCGAGGCCCGGCGCAGGGCCACCAGCTCGTCGTGCAGCAGGAGTTCGTAGTGCAGGTCGCGGTTTTTCACCTGGCCTTCCACAAAGCCCAAGTCGATGTGGCCGCGCAGCAGGGCGTCGGCAATCTGCTCGGTGTTGGCGTTGAGCAGGGTCAGCTCGACGCGCGGGTAGGCGGCCTGAAAACCGGGCAGAATGGGCGGAATGATGTACTGCGCCAGCGTGGTGCTGGCCCCCAGGCGCAGACGGCCGGCGGCGGTGTCGTGCAGGGCGTGGAGCTGCTCGGTGAGTTGCTGGTGCAGGTCGGCCACGCGGTCGGCGTAGGCGAGCAGCAGCTGGCCGGCTTCGGTGAGGGACACGCGGTTGCCGCGCCGCTCAAACAGCCGCTGGCCGTAGCTGCGCTCCAGCTCGCGCACGTGCTTGGTGACGGCCGGCTGGGTGACAAACAGCTCCTGCGCGGCCTTGGTGAAGCTCAGGTGCCGCGCCACCGCCTGAAACACGCGCAAACGAAAATCGGACATGGCCGCAAGGTAGAATAGAACGCCGCACTCCCGGTTGGCCGAAACCGCGTGGGCGAGCTTCGGTGGAAGCCTGCCTGGCCTCCTGAGCGAAATCAGCGCGCCGCCCGCTCAACGCTTGTTGCCGGGCTTCGGCCGTTAGTGGCTACCTTGCTTATCCGATTTCCCGCCTGGTCTTATGAAAAAATCTTTGCTGCTGGCCGCTTTGGCCGGCGCTTCCCTCCCGCTGTCGGCCCAACAGCAACTCCTCACGCCCGAACTGCTCTGGCAACTGGGCCGCTTGGGCGAAATGCAGGTGTCGCCGGACCGCAAAACCGTGGCCTTCACCGTGACGCGCTACGACCTGAACGTCAACAAAGGCAGCGCCGATATTTACACGGTGCCGGTGAACGGCGGCGCCGTGAAGCAGCTGACCACCACGCCCGCCAGCGAGAACACCCTCAACTGGCGACCCGACGGCAAGCTGACGTTCCTCTCCGACGAAGGCGGCAGCACGCAGCTCTACGCGATGAACGCCGACGGCTCGGGCAAGACAAAAATCAGTGACTTTCAGGACGAAAGCCTCTCGAACCTGAAGTACGCGCCCACCGGCAAATTCATTTTGTATACCCAGGACGTGAAGGTGCGCAAGAGCCTGCAGGACCTCTACCCCGACCTGCCCAAAGCCGACGCCAAGCTCTACGACGACCTGTTTTACCGCCACTGGACTTCGTGGGAAGATGACAAAGCCTCGCACGTGTTTTTTCAGCCCGTGGCCAACGACGGCAAGCTCACCGGCTACGGCAAAGACGTGCAGGAAGGCGAGGTATTCGACTCGCCGGTGCGGCCGCTGGCCGGCTCCGAGCAGCTTGCCTTTTCGCCCGACGGCTACAAACTGGCCTACACCTCGCGCAAGCTCTCGGGCCGTGCCGAAGCCGTGAGTACCAACTCCGACATTTACCTCTACGACCTGCGCAACAACGCCACCGAGAACCTGTCGAAGGGCATGGAGGGCTACGACATCGAGCCGGCCTTCTCGCCCAACGGCACGCAGGTGGCCTGGCTGAGCATGGCCACGCCGGGCTTCGAGTCGGACCGCAACGGGATTGTGGTGCACAACCTGGCCACCGGCAAGCACGAGGACATCACGAAAGGCTCGGAGCTGAGCGCCGGCAACCTGCGCTGGTCGCCCGACGGCAAGACGATTTACTTCGTGGCCGTGGTGGAAGGCACCGAACAGCTGTTTTCGGTGCCCAGCAAGGGCGGTAAAATCAGCCAGCTGACGAAGGGTCTCCAGAACTACAACGCCTTCGAGCTGGTGGGCGCCGACGCGGCCATCTGCAACCGCACCACCCTCAGCACGCCCGCTGAAGTGGTGCGCGTGAACCTGAAAAACGGCAAGGAAACCGTACTCACGCAGCTCAACCAAGATGTGTTGGGCAACGTGAAGCCGGTGAAGGTGGAAAACCGCCGCGTGACGACCACCGACGGCAAGCAAATGCAGGTGTACGTCATCTTCCCGCCCGATTTCGACCCGAAGAAAAAGTACCCCACGCTGCTGTACTGCCAAGGGGGCCCGCAAAGCCCCATCACGCAGGCGTTCAGCTACCGGTGGAATTTCCCGCTGATGGCTTCGCAGGGCTACATTGTGGTGGCGCCCAACCGCCGCGGCCTGCCCGGATTCGGCCGGCAGTGGAACGACCAGATCAGCGGCGACTGGGGCGGCCAGCCGATTCAGGACTACCTCTCGGCCATCGATAAAATCTCGGAGGAGCCTTACGTGGACAAGGACCGGCGCGGCTGCGTGGGGGCCAGCTACGGCGGCTACTCGGTGTATTACTTGGCCGGCCAGCACAAGGGCCGCTTCAAGACGTTCATCGCCCACGCCGGTTTGTTCGACCTGACGAGCTGGTACCCGACGACCGAGGAAACTTTCTTCGCCCACCACGATTTGGGCGGCGCGCCCTGGTCGCAGATTACCTCGCCCAACGAGCTGCAGCAGGCCGCCGACGTGGAGAAAATGGTGAATGGCGACCGGAAAGCCACCACCAACACCAGCATCTACCGCACCTACACGCAGTTCAACCCGCAGCGCTTCGTGGGCAACTGGGATACGCCCATCCTCGTCATTCACGGCGGTAAAGACTTCCGCGTGCCCGAGGGCCAGGGCATGGAGGCGTTTGGCTCGGCGCAGCTGCGCGGCATTCCCAGCCGCTTCCTGTACTTCCCCAACGAAGGCCACTGGATTCAGAAGCCCCAGAACGCGGTGCTCTGGAAACGTGTGTTTTACGATTGGCTGGCCCGCACGCTGAAGCCCGAAACGGTAACCGGAATGGCCAAATAAAGGCCCCGATGATCCAACAAGCCACGGCCCCGTTTGCAGTGCGCAAACGGGGCCGTGGCTTGTTGGGGTGGCGCTACCGACTGCCTTTAGGCCGTTTTGCGAGCCAGCATTTCTTGGTTGCACCACTGTTCGGCGTCGAGCAGGGTGGGCACCACCGGCGGGTGCACCGCCGACAACGTTTCGAGTTCCTGCCGCACAGTGTCGTTGAGGTGGCAGAGGATGAGGCTCATGCCGTGTTTGCGCAGCTTGTTGTAGTAGAAGGTCAACAACTGGTTGGCGTCGGGCGGCAAGTGGTGCAAATGGCTGCAGTCGACCCACACGCTGGACTTGCCGCTGCGCACGGCGCGGCGCAACGCCCAGTCGAGAGAGTCATCGTGCTCAATCTGATCAGGCAGGTCGTCGGCCAAAATGAGCAGGTAGCTATTGGGTAATATTTCGCGGTAAACCTCCATTGGGGGTAGGGAGTGCGGTGAATTGGTGCGGTGGAGCAAGGGCGGCAGTACAAGTAAACCAGCCGCGTGAAGCACGCGGCGCGAGCAAACGCATCAAGTCAGGGCAAGGCAGGGGGGTTATAGGTGGCTGCGGGGGCCGAAGCCCATCAACTTCTCACTTCTCTCGGCAGCAGTCTACTTGCGCAGTGGCACGCAAGTCACTTATGTTCAATTCGTTCTTCGGGTTATACTCAAAAATTCGCCATATGGTTCCAATACTATATAGATTACCGGAAAGAACAGTATATATCCGTTTTTACCACCGTCTGCCGCGGGCACTACGGATACAGGCTCCAGAGCCGACGCACACGTTTCGCAGCGGCGCAGGCACAGAGCAAGGACAACCGAAACAAGTATTCGGTTGCTCAACTGATTGAGTAAGAGTAGATACTAACGGCAGAGCCAACCACAAAACAGGGCGGCCTAGTACAGCACGTCGTCAATGGGCTGGATTTTGGGCGGCAGCTCGGTTTCGCCCAGCATTTCGCGCAGGTCAATTTCGACGGCGCGGCATAGGGCCGTCATGGGCACGTCGTTCATTTGGTACTCAAACGGGTTTTCGCTCGTGTGCCCCACCGACTCGATAGTGTTGAACACCCACGCCACCAACGTGGCAAAGGGCACCGTGAGCCACACCATGTAGTGGCCCAGGCTGTCGAACTCGCGCAGCAAACCCAGCGGCAGCAGCAGGGCAAACAGGCACACAAACACGAAGCTGTAGAAGGCGAACTGGCGCGGGAACGGCGTGTTTTTGATTCGCTCACACCCGCCTTGCAGTACAAACAGCTGATCGAGCGTTTGCATCGTGCCCACGTGCTGGAAGTCGTTGAGCAGGCCACGTTCCTCGCGCAAAATCCGCAGCTCGGCGGCCTGTCGGCGCAGCAAGTGCGTGGGCGGGTTGGCCCGGTGGCGCATAAACTCGCTTTCCTCCTCGCTCAAAAACGGCGCTACCTCGTCGGCCCACCGCTCGTCGCGCTGGCGACGCAGCTCCAGGCGCAAGGCATTGCACCACGCAATGTGGCGGTAGAGCAGCACGCGGTGCCGCTCCGTCAGCTCGGCGGCCGTGGCCGCGGGCCGGATGTTGGTCAGCTCCGGGGCGTCCACGCGCGACGTCACGTACTCCAGCATCTGGATGGCCCAGGTGCGGCTGGCATTCACGATGCCGCCCCAGATCTGGCGGCCTTCCCAGAATCGGTCGTAGGAGCCGTTGTTCTTGAAACCGATGTAGAACGCCACGGCCGTACCCAGCGTGGCTACCGGCTGCCAGGGAATGGACAGCTGCGTGAAACCACCGGCAAACAGCGCGCACACCACCGTGTTGTACAGCAATAGTAACAACACCGGGCGCCAGGCTTTTCGCCAAATGATGTTCCAACGCAGGTTTTGCCGAATGTACATGCCGGTAGTGAGGTAAAGCGGTGCCGGGGTTGTGCCGAACTGATGAGCTACTTACCGGGCAAAGGGCGCGAAAGGTTTTGCGTATTGCCGGCTTGCCGCGCTGCTCCGTTCGCAAAGCACCTCATACTCAGCCGGTGCCAATGCCCATCAGCTCCATCAGTTTACTGGCGTTGAACTCACGGCAGATGCCGGGCGTGAGGCGGTAGTCGAAGCGAATGTCGTCGCCTTCGACGGTGCTGTTGAAGCTGAAATTGCGCACGAAGCCGGGCAACTCCTGTTCCAGGTCGCCCAGCTCCAGATCGTGGGTGCTCACGAGGCCGCTGGCGGGCCGCCGGTGCAACTGCCGGATCAGGCCGCGGGCGCCGTCGTGCCGGTCGCGGGAGTTGGTGCCTTTCAGGATTTCGTCGAGCAGGAAAAACACGGGCTGGCCCTGCTCGGTGAGGTCGAGCAGCTGGCGCAGGCGTTTGAGTTCGGCGTAGAACGACGACGTGCTTTCGGCCAGGTTGTCTTGGGTGCGCGTGGCCGTGAAAAGCTGCATCGGCCCGATGCGCAGCTGCCGGGCACACACCGGTCCGCCGGCCAGCGCGAGGACCGCGTTGATGCCCAAGGTGCGCAGAAACGTGGTTTTGCCCGACATGTTCGAGCCCGTAACCAAGGCCGTGCGGCCCGCGCCGGCGGTAGCAAAGTCGTTGGCCACACGCTGCGCGCTGAAGATGAGCGGGTGCGCCAGGGCTTCGGCGTCGAAGGTGAGCGGCGCGCCCATCACCTCGGGCACGGCCCATTCGGGCTGGGCGTATTGGGTGGCGGCGAGGCTCACCAGGGCTTCGGTTTCGGCCACGGTTTCCAGCCACGGCTCCAGCGCGCCGCCCAACTCCCGCTTCCACCGCTCCAGCCGCCACATCCAGAAGAAGTCCCACATGAGCAGGTTGTTGGCAAAGAATCCGGCCAGGGTGCTCCAACGCAGCGAAAAATTCTGGGCAATGCGCGCCAGCCGCGCCACATAGGCCGAAGCCGGCTGACCGGCGCTCAGCAGCCGCGCCCGCAACTCTACCAGCAGCGGCGCCGTGCAGTCGCGCTCTTCCAGGCTGATGAGCTGGTCGCGGTAGGCCCGCAGCACGTCGTGCATGTCCATGCTGCGCTCGAAAATGGCGTCGCGTTCGGCCCGAAAACGGTAGTTGACGGCGTACATAGCCAAGACCGGTGCACCCGCCAGCCAGCCCGAATATCCCAGAAACCACAGCACCACACCCGCCACGGCCAGCGGCGGCAGCACCGGCAGCAGGGCCAGAATCCAGGCGTGCTTGGCGTAGAAACCGGGCGCGTGCATCCAGTGCAGAAACGGGCGCGGGTCGTCGGCTTGCTTGGGGAAATGCCGGGCGCGGGCCTGCCAGTCCTGTCGCCACGCTACGTCCGGCGCCAGTTCGGCCACGGCCTGCTGCCGCGCCCGCAACTCGGGCACGGCGGCCGGCGCCTGCAGCCACGCAGCCAGCCGGTCTTGGCCCAGCCGGGAAGTGGTGCGGCTCAGCAGCTGAAACAGGGAGTGCGCACCGAAGATGTCGAGGTCGGCGGTGTAGGGGTGTGCGCCGTCGGCGTAGCGTTGGCCGCTGTCGAAACCGTTGATGTTGCCGGCCAGCCGCTGCAGCTCTTCCTGGTTGATGAGGCCAAGCAGCTGCTGGTGCCGCAGCCGGTAGCTGATGCGGCTGTGCCAGCGCATGACCAGCAAAAACACTACGTAGGCCACGGCCAGCAGCGCCCACGCCGCTGCCGTGTACTGGTTGCGAAACAGCCACCAGGCTCCCCCAGTCGCTCCGGCAAAAACGGCTACGCGCAACCACCCCACAGCCGCGTGCCGCCCGCTTATGCGGGCGGCTTCGGCGGCGTGCGTGGCGACGTTGTCGGTAAAAATGGCGTGGGGCGAAACGATAAGTGGGCGGATGGCAGCGGAAACAGGCACGGCAAAGCAGCTAGACCAGCGAAGGTACGTGCCTGGTTTAGGAGTTGGGAAGCTGTGACTCTCCCAGCGGTTAGTGTCCCTCTTCGATTCAGGACTTGCCAGGAGTGGTTTATCAGAGCCCAGAACGAAACTCCCCTACTCCACCTTTCCCAGCCCCCGGTCCGCCGGGCCGTTCATCAGCTCGCCGTAGGCACTGAAGCGGCTGCCGTGGCAAGGACAGTCCCAGCTTTTTTCGAGGTTGTTCCAGTGCACCACGCAGCCCAAGTGCGGGCAAATGGCCGAGCACTCGTGCTGCTGGCCTTGTGGGTCGCGGTACACGGCCACTTTGGCAAGGCCGCGGCGCAGCACAGCACCGGTGTCGGGCGCTATTTCCTCGGCCGAGGCCACGTCGCCGCCGGTGAGCAGGTCGGTGTATTCGGCGGCTACGTTCAGGTTTTCCTTCAGGAATTCCTTGGCCGTGTCGAGGCTGCCGGTAATGCGGCCGGGGTCGTAGAGCTTCTCCCAGGGGTTGTCGCGGCCTTGGATGAGGTCGGTGATGAGCATGGCGCCCAGGGTGCTGTGCGTCATGCCGTGGCCCGAGTCGCCGGTGATGATGTACACGTTGTCGGCGTCCATCGGATTGCGGCCGGCGTAGCCGAGGCTGTCGACGGGCTCCATCACCTGCCCCGACCACCGAAATTCGGTTTGCTGCGCGCTCGGGAAGTGTTTCCGCGTCCATTCTTCCAGGCAGCGCAGCCGCTCTTCGGGGTCCGATTCCTGCCCGGTTTTGTGGTCCTCGCCGCCCACAATCAGCAAGTCATAGGCGCTGCCGCTGGAGGTAGAATCGGGCATTTCCTGCAGGCGGATGTAGTGGTAGGGGTCGGCGGTGTCCCAATACAGCGCCTGGGTTACCGAGCCTTTGGGCACCCGCACGGCCACCACGTAGGTGCGGTAGGGCGCCTGCTTGGTGTGCATCACCACCCGGTCGTTGAAAGGCGTGTTGGTGGCCACCACCACGTGCTTGGCCGCTACTTCGGCGCCGCCCTGGGTTACCACGCGCACATCTTGGTCGATGACGTGGATTTCGGTGGCGCGGGTGTGGGTAAAAATGCGGCCACCGCGCTTCACCAGGGCTTGCGCCAGGCCGTTGAGGTACTTGAGAATGTGAAACTGGCCCTGGTTGGGGAAGCGCAGACAGTCGCCGGTATGAAAGCCGGTGGCGCGGGCATCGGGCAGCCGCTCTACGCCGCCGAGGCCGGCGCGGTGAGCGGCTGCCAGCTCGTCGTCGAGCTCCTTTACGGTGCCGCCGGCGGGCAAAAACAGAAAGCCGTCGAGGCGGGCAAAGTCGCAGGCTATGTTTTCTTCGCGGGCAATGCGCTCAATCTGGTCGATGGCGGCGCCGTGGCTGTCGGCGGCGAGGCGGGCGCCCTCCTGGCCAAACAGCTTTTCGAGATTGTAGTACCGGTCGTCGAGGGCGTTGGAGAGGTGGGCGGTGGTGCGCCCGGTTTCGCCCGAGCCGATTTCGCCGTCTTCGAGCACCACCACGGTGCGGCCTTCGCGGGCCAGCAGGTAGGCGGTGCTCAGGCCCGCTATGCCGGCCCCAATGACCACCACGTCGGCGGTGGTGTTCTGCGAGAGGACCGCGAAAGTGGGGCGGTCGGCGGTGGCCAGCCACGCGGTGGGCGTGGCGCCGGAGCTTTGGTCAGGCGTGAGCATAGGGCAGCGAAGTGTAGAATGAAACGCTGTGTGCTTACGCCGCCCGGTGCGCCGGGGTTAGTGGTCGAGCTTGCCGTTTGCGGCCGGCCGGCCTGTTTATGCCAGGAGACTTGGCTTCGTCGGCAGCTCCTGCGCATCCGACCCAACGGGCAACTCGATGCTGATGGTGGTACCCCGGCCGGGCTGCGAGCGGATGGTGAGCTGGCCGCCGAGCAGGCCTACGCGGTTACGAATGCCGGTCAGGCCAATGCCGCTGTGCTGGTTTACGGCCGTTTCCACATCGAATCCCGCGCCGTCGTCTTCCACGCTTACCTGAATGTGCCGGCCGGCTGGCTCCACGTACACGAACGTTTCGCGGGCCTGGGCGTGCTTCATCACGTTGTTGAGCAGCTCCTGCACGATGCGGTAAATGGCGGTTTCGAGCACGCGCGGCAGAGCCGTTGGCAGCTCACCAACGGCCAAGTGTACCTGCAAACGCTGCTGCGGAATACGCTTGCAGAGTTCTTCCAGCGCGGTTTTCAGGCCGAAGTCTTCCAGGATATTGGGCGTCAGCTCGAAGGAAATGCTGCGCGTGGCTTTAATGGCTTCGTTGAGCACGCCCAGCGCGGCGGCTCGGTGTTCCTCATCAACGGGTTTGTGCTCGAGGTGCAGCTTGGTGGCGTACAGTAGCTGCCCCACGCCGTTGTGCAGGCCCTCGGCAATGCGCTTCCGCTCGTCTTCCTGGGTGTGCAGAATGGCGCTGAGCACTTCTTTCTGGCGCTGGAGCTGGGCCTGGGTGGCAAGGGTGGCCAAGCGGTTGCGTTCGGTCACGTCGCGGATTACGGCCAGCACCCCGGTTATGTCGCCGTTGGGGTTTTGCAGGGGCGCGAAATAGGCGTCGAAATACTGGTTGCGGAAGGGCAAATCGTAGCGCTGCAGCAATTCGCCTTTCAGCACCCGCTCCAGCACCTGGCGGTATTGCGGCACGTTCAGCTCGGGCACCAGCTCAAACAGCTTGCGGTTTACCACCTCGCTTTCCACCAGTCCGAAGGTTTGCTGCGCTACGCGGTTGAGCACCGTCACGCACAGGCTGGCATCGAGGGCCACGATGCCGTCGACGCTGGTGTCGAGCAGGCTGCGGGAGAAGTCTTTCTCGGCCTTCAGCTTGGCGTTGGCCTGCTGGGTTTCGGTCACGTCGATGGCGAACAGGATGCCACACTGCCGCTCCTCGTCGAAAAAGCCGTAGTTCTGGAAGTACACCTGCTGGCCCCGGTTGGGCGGCAGGCCCAAAAAGCGCACTTCGTTGCCACTCAGCAGCACGTTCATGTGCTCCAGCAGCATGGGGTAAGCATCGAACACGTTGCGGCCGTTCAGGAAATTATCGGCCACGCCAAGGCGCTGCAACCCGGCACCCACTACCTCCAGCAAGGTACCATCGGGCGCCACGCGGGTGAGTACCACGGGCATGTTGTGCACAATGCGGTCGAGCAGGCGCGTCTGGTAGCTGATTTCCTGCTGGGCTTCGTAGCGGTCGGTCACGTCGCGCACCAGACCCACAAAGCGCAACGGCTGGCCGGCGGGGCTGTATACGGCTTGGCCGGTGGCCGCCACGTGGTGCACCGTGCCATCGGGCCACACCACCCGGTGCTCCAGCTCAAAGGGCGTGTTGTGCTGAATCGACGCCTGAAGAGCAGCACTTACGGCCGCTATGTCGTCGGGGTGCATGGCCTCGGTAAGGGCAGCAAACCGGCCCGGCAGCGAGGAAAAAGCGCGACCGAAGATGGCCTGGGCGCGTTCGTCCCACTGCAGGGCGTTGGTTTCTAGGTCTACCTCCCACACGCCGGCACCTGAGCTGATGAGGGCCAGTCGCAGTCGTTCTTCGCTGTCGAGCAGGCGCTGCCGGTCGCGGCGACGCTCGGTTACGTCGCGCAGCACGCCGGTTATCTGCAACGGGGCGCCCTGCTCGTCGCGGGTAAGCTGGCCGTTGGCCCGCACCACACGCACCTCGCCGCCGGGGTGCACCACGCGGTACTCGGCGTTGAGCTGCTCGTTTCCGTGTACGGTTTGCTCAATGGCAGCCTGCAGCAGCTCCCGGTCGTCGGGGTGCGTGAGGCCAATCAGCTCGTCGAAGGTGTAGGGCTGCTCGGGCGGCAGGCCCAGAATGGCGCGGGCTCGCTCGTCGAGGTATACTTCCTCGGTTTTCAGGTTCCAGGAGTTCACGCCCAGCTTGGCCGACTTGAGAGCCGCGCGCAGCCGGTTTTCGCTTTCCCGCAGGCGCTCCACGTCATGGCGGCGTTCGGTCACGTCGCGCCACACCATGTGGGTAAGGGTGGTCTGCTCCGGAATGGCTACCGGCGTGAGCACGCCCTCAATCCAGATGTCGCGGCCCGAAAAGTGGTGCATCAGCATTTCACAACGCAGTGAGCCTTGCTGCTGGGCCAAGCGCACGTTGTCGGCAAACCACTCGGCCGTCAGGCGGCCGTCGGGCTGGCACTCCGGCGCGCACACCGCCACCGGCTGGCCCACCACCTGCTCCGGGCGCTCGGCCCCAATGAGGCGCAGCGCGGCGGCATTGCAGGCGGTATAGCGGCCATCCTGGAGCAGCAGCATGCCGTCGGAGCTTTGCTCGAACAGGGTACGAAAGCGGGTTTCGCTGGCTAGCAAGGCTTCCTCGGCGCGCTTGCGGGCCGTAATGTCGCGCCACGTGGCGTACAACAGCTGTTGCCCGCCTACTTCGATGGGCGTCACGGTGACGTCCATCCACATCGGTTCGCCCGCAAACGTGTGGCGCAGCCATTCAAACTGGCAGGAGCCGGTGGCCTGGACCGTGCGCAGGTAGTGCTCCATCAGCTCGCGCGACGAACGACCGTTGGGCTGCACCGGGGGCACGTTCAGCAGCAGCGGCTGCCCCACAATCTGGCTTTTGTCGCGGGCGCCCAGCAGGCGCACAGCGGCTTGGTTGCAGTCGACGTAGCGGCGGTCGTGCACCAGCACCGAGGCGTCGGCCGACTGCTCGAAGAGGGTGCGAAACTTGGCTTCGCTGGTGGTCAGGGCCTGGGCCGTGCGTCGCTGCTCGGTGGTGTCGAGGAAGGTCACGCGCACCTGGGTGGTGCCGGCAGTGGCCACGGGCAGGCCTTCGAGCAGGGCGTGGAACGGGGTGCCGTCGTGGCGGCGCATTTCCAGCTCGCAGGTCTGGCGCTCCTCGCTGTGCAGGGTGCGCTGCAAAAACTGATAGAACGCGTCGCGGTTGTCGGGGGCCACAAACAGCTGAAAGCGGCGGTCTTGCAGCAGCTGGCGCGTGGTGCCCAGCAGCTGGCTGGCGCGCAGGTTGAGCTGCTGAATGAGGCCGTGGGCATCGAGGGTGCAGTAGCCGACCGGGGCAAAATCGTAGAGGTCGATGAACTGGGCCCGCACCCGCTGGGCTTCCTGCTGGGCCAGCAGCAGCTCCTCGTACTGCATTTCCAGCTCTATCTGGTGCACCTGCAGCTCTTCCACCAGCCGCTGCACTTCCTCGGGGCTTTTCTGGCTCAGGGTTTCGGTAACCACGCGGCGGCGCTCGGCCCGCTGGCGCAGCTCATCGAGGCTGCTGGTGTGAAGGCGGCCGGCCATATCGTCGGCGAGGGAAGCACTCATAGCGGGGAAGGAACAAGGCGGCAGCCCGAGTAAAGTACGCAGAAACGGCCGGCTTTGCGGGCTGGTGCGGCCGTGCCCACCCGCGCGGCGCCTACCGGCGCGGCCTACTGCGCCGCGGGCATTTCGCTGATGCCCAGCAGCAGGTGGCTGCTGGGGTGACCGTCGAGCTGAATGCTGCGGCCGTAGAAACGCAGGAGCTGGCGGCCCAGGCGCGGAAATTCGGCTTTCACGTCCAGGTTGTCGAAGGCTTGCTGGGTGCGGGCCAGCTCCTGGAGCTGGTCGGTGAGGCGGCCGTCTTTCCAGGCGCCGTCGCCGAGGTCGGCCAGGAGCTGGCCGCGGCCCTGGGCCGAGTCGATGCCGAACATATCGGCAAAGGCCTGGCTGAGCGACACCACGCGCAGCTCGGCGTCGAGCACCACCAGCGGCTCGCGCACGGCCTGCACCACGCTTTCGGCCATGGCGGTGCTTTGCTGGGTGCGCCGCTCCAGCTCTTTGAGGGCCGTAATGTCGGTGAAGGTGATGACGGCCCCGTTGATGTAGTTGTCGAGGGTGCGGTAGGGCAGAATGTGCATGTCGTACCACTCGCCGGTGGTGGTCTGGATGTTGGCGTGCGTGGGCACCAGGCGGTCGAGCACGCGGCGCACGTCGGGCTCCAGGTTTTCGTAGCGCAGCTTGGAGGCAAAGTGCGTGATGGGCCGGCCCACGTCGGTGGGCTGGAGCGGAATGATGCGCCCGACGGAGGCCGTGAAGCGCTTCACCACCATGTCGTTGTCGAGGAAGATGGTGGCAATGCCCGTGGCGTCGAGCAGGTTCTTCATGTCGTTGGCGGCCTGGCTCAGCTCCTCGGTTTTGCTTAGGTACTGCATGTTGAGGGTCATCAGCTCCTCGTTCAGGCTCTGCATCTCCTCTTTGTTGGTCATGGCCTCCTCGTTGGTGCTTTGCAGCTCCTCGTTGGCCGACTGCAGCTCTTCGTTGGTGCTCTTGAGCTCTTCCAGGCTCGACTCCATTTCCTCGATGGTGTTTTGCAGGCGCTGCTTGGTGTACTGCAGCTCCCGCTCCAGGGCTTCCACGGCGTTGTCGCGCAGCACGTCGGTTTTGCCGGCGCGGGGCCGGCGGCGCGGGGTGGGCACGTCTTCGAACACCACCAGCAACAGGCCAGCCAGGGCCTCGGGCTGCGGCAGGTACTTCACCGTGAGGCGCACCAGCTCGTGGCCGCGGTCGGTGCGCAGCTTGGCGGCTTCCACTACCACGTCCTGCCGCTGCTGGGTGGCGCGGTGCACGGCCCCGCTGATTTCGAAGCGCAGCTCTTCGCGGGCCATTTCCAGCACATTCATGCCGCTCATGCCGGGAGCGGGCTCCAAGTATTTGCCGGTGCGGCCGTTCACGTACAGGATTTCGCCTTTCACATTTATCACCACCGAGGGCGGGGCGTAGGTGCCAAGCAGGAGTTTCTGCACCATCAGGGCGAAGGTGCTGTCCTTGCGGGCGGGGGTATGCATGCTAGCGGACGTAGTGGCCGCGGCGGCTTGCCGGGCGAGGGTAAAGGGGAAGTTGACGATGCGCGCCAGCGAGTAGGGCACGTTGTTGCGCTGGGAAATTTTCCACTTGATGTCGAGCGGGGTGAACAGCTCCTGAAAGCCGGTGAGGTTTTCGCTCGGCCCCAGAAACAGCAGCCCGTTGGGGTTGAGGGCGTAGTGAAACACCGGAATAAGGTTGCGCTGCAGCTCGCTGCTCAGATAAATGAGCAGGTTGCGGCACACCAGCAAATCGAGCTTGGTGAAAGGCGCGTCCTTGTTGAGGTTATGCACCGCAAACACCACCACGTCGCGCACTTCCTTCCGGATCTGGTAGCTGGCGTCGGCTTTGGTGAAGAAGCGCTGCAACCGCTCCGCGCTTACGTCGCCGGCTATGTTCTCGCTATAGAGGCCGTTGCGGGCAAAATCGACGCCCTCCTGGTTGATGTCGGTGGCGAAAAGCTGAATCTTGAGGTACTTGTTGGGCGCCACCTGGTCGAGGCACTCCTGCAGCACCATCACCAGCGAGTAGGCCTCTTCGCCGGTGGAGCAGCCGGGCGCCCACACCCGAATGGTGCTGTCGGCGGGCTTGCGCTGGAGCAGCGGCACCAGGTGCTGCTTGAGGCTGTCGTAGGCCTCCTGGTCGCGAAAGAACTTGGTGACGCCTATGAGCAGCTCTTTGAAGAGCTGCTCCACCTCCTGCGGGTTTTCCTGCAGGTAGCGCACGTAGTGGGTAAATTCCTTGATCTGGTGGGAATTCATGCGCCGCTCGATGCGTCGGAACACGGTATTGCGCTTGTAGAAGCTAAAGTCGTGGCCGGTTTTGTTGCGGATGAGCATGAAGATCTTCTGTAGCGCGTGGGCCGGCCGGGTGGTGGAATCCGGGTCTTCCGGCTCGGGGCGGGCGGCCAGCAGCGGGCGGCGCACGTAGTCGAGCAGCACGGCGGGCATTTGCTCGGGCAGCAGCACCTGGTCCACAAACTCGGTGTTCAGGGCCGAGCGGGGCATGGAGTCGAAGGCGGCCGAGTCGGGCTCCTGCACCATCACCATCCCGAAGTTTTCCATCACCATTTTCAGCCCAATGGTGCCGTCGGAGCCGGCGCCGGAGAAGATGATGCACACGGCCCGCTCGCGGCTGTCTTTGGCCAGGCTCTGCAGGAAGTAGTCGATGGGCATGCGCCGGCCGCGGGGCTGCGTGGGCGGCAGCAGCAGCAGCGTGCCGTGCAGAATGCTCATGTCGCGGTCGGGCGGAATGCAGTAGACGTGGTTGGGCTTCACCTTCAGGCCGTCTTCGGCGCGCTGCACAGGCATGGGCGTAAAGCGGGCCAGCACGTCGGGCAGCATGTCTTTGCCGTCGGGGTCGAGGTGCATCACCACCACAAAGGCCAGGCCGCTGTCGGGGGGCATGTACTGAAAAAACCGCTCCAGGGCCTCCAGGCCGCCGGCCGAGGCGCACAACGCCACCACCGGGTGCCGCTCGCCCTGGTTTTCGAGCGGGCGAATCTCCACCACTTTGCCGTGCGGGAACTGCTCGTCGGCGGTAACGGTTTCGGGCTGGGTCCGCGCGCCGGTTTCCGACGGAGGGTTGGGAGTCTGGCTCATGGCAAAGGGCAAGCCAGCCGGCACGGAGCAGCGGCAGGACATGGGAAAAGCAAGGAAAGCGCGGCGCCGGCGCGGCCTAAGTCGCCTGGCATAGCCTTGTCAAATTTAGCCAACGGCGGGCGTTTCTGCCGCGCCGGGACCGTGGCGCGCGGGCAACAGTTAAGAATACGTGTTTTGCGCAGCGGTGTGGAAAACACGTATTCTTTGCCCTTGGCAACCCATTTCAATTGGCCCGTGGTTGCGCTACGCTCTTGATTAGCAACTGGCTGCTGCGTGCCGCCAACGGGCGCCCCGGCGTGTACAGGGGCTTTTTGCGGCTCTTCGTACGCTCAGGAGCGCCGGGGCGGACACTGAATAGCGTCTTCTTTTTCGGCCGGCCTGCGTATTACTGCTTGATTCCTTTGTTCGCCGCCGGGCTGCATGGGCAGCCGTTTTCGTTTCGCCTGTGCAATACCTTCACCACGTCATCGTCATTGGCACCTCGGCGGGTGGCATGCCTGCCCTGACGCAGCTCGTGGCCCAACTACCGGCCGACTTGCCCGCTGCCGTGTTTGTCGTGCAGCACCTCGCCCCCGACTCTTCGGGCCCACACCTGGCCAGCCGCCTGGCCCAGCACACCAGCTTGCAGTGCCACCTTGCCGAAGACGGCCAGCACATTGCCAAAGGCCACTTGTACCTGGCCCCGCCCGACCGCCACCTGCTGGTGAAGGAAGGCCATGTGCTGGTGACCAAAGGCCCGCGCGAAAACCACTACCGCCCGGCTGCCGACGCCTTGTTTCGCTCGGCCGCAGCGGTCTACGGGCCTCTCACCATTGGGGTCGTGCTTACCGGCATGCTGCACGACGGCACGGCCGGCCTGGAGCTCATCAAGCGCGCCGGCGGCGTGGCCGTGGTGCAAGACCCCCACGATGCCGAGTACCCGAGCATGCCCGTCAGCGCCCTGCGCAACGTGCAGGTCGACTACTCGGCGCCCCTGTCCGAAATGGGCGCTTTGCTGCAGCAACTATGCGACACCCGGCCCCTGGCAACGGGCCCGGTTCCCGACGATATCATTCAAGAAGCCGCCATTGCGGAACGGGTTGTGGGAACTACGCAAGAAGTCAGGCACATTGGGCGGCAGGTACCCCTCACCTGCCCCGACTGCGGCGGTGCCCTCTGGGAAATGAAGCACGGCAACCTGCTGCGCTACCGCTGCCACACCGGCCACGCCTTTACCGCCGACGGCCTGCTGCGCGACACGCAGGAGTCGCTGGAAGAAACCCTGTGGGTAGCGCTGCGCATGATGGAGGAGCGCAAAAACCTGCTCTCCAGCATGGCCATGCGCGGCGAAGGCCAGTGGAGCGTGCAACAGGAAGAGCGCAGCGAAGAGCTCAAGCAGCACATCAACCGCTTGCGCGAGTTTTTGCTCAACGGCCGCTCGGCCAGCAACCCGCTGGGCGAGGTAGATGCCGAAGGCAGCAGCCAGACCGGCTGATTGGCGTGCCCTCGGAATGAGCGTAAAAAACCCGTAGCCAAAGCTCCGTATAATTAGGTAAAAAGCCGCAAAAAAGCTCGTCAATGGGCTTTTTTGCGGCTTTTTACTTGTCCATTTCGGTACCTGCGTCGTTACTAAACCTACAGGAATTGTCCTGCATGTAACACCCTCTAACCAACTCCAAAATCATGGCAGCGAACAATCAGAACCAGCACGGCGGCAGCTCGCAACAGCACTCTGAAGCCGGCAAAAAAGGCGCCGAAGCCAAGAACAACCAGAGCGGGAACCAAGGCAGCGGCAAGAGCGAGCGGGGCTTCGCCGCGATGAGCGACGAAGAGCAACGGCGCATTTCGAGTGAAGGCGGAAAAGCCTCGCATGGTGGCGGCAGCAGCAGCCAGCGCGGGGGCAGCAGCGAGCAGCACCGCGAAGCCGGCAAGAAAGGCGGCGAAGCCAGCGGCGGCAACCGCCGCTAGTGCTTCGGCTTATGGCCCATACACGAGCAAAGCCCGCGGCAGGCTACCTGCCGCGGGCTTTTGCGTGCTTGGCCGGTACCAGCTGCCCGACTTTCTTAGGCCAGCAGCCCGGTTTCCATGGCGTATTTGATGAGGGCGGCCGTGTTTTTGGCCTGCGTCTTTTCGATGATGTTCTGCCGATGGGTTTCGATGGTACGCTTGCTGGTGAAGAGCTTGTCGGCTATTTCGGCGTTGGTGAGGCCCTCGGCAATGAGGCGCAGCACCTCGGTTTCGCGGTTGGAGAGGTCGTTGGGCTTCTTGGGGCCGCCGGAGCTGGGTGCCTCAATGGCCTTGTGCAGCAGGTTCAAGCCGATTTCGGTGCACAGAAACGGCCGGCCACTGGCCACCGTGCGAATGGCGTGCACAATTTCTTCCTTCCCGGCATTCTTGAGCACGTAGCCCAGGGCGCCGGCCGTCAAGATCTGGTGCACGTACTTCTCGTGGTCGAGCATGGAGAGGATGAGCACGCGCACTTCGGGAAACTGCTCGCGCAGCAGCGGCATGGTTTCGAAGCCGCTCAGCTCGGGCATGTTCAGGTCCATCATCACTACATCGGCGGGGGTGTGGGGGAGCATGTCCAGCAGTTCGCGGCCGTTGCGGGCCTGGCCCACCACTTCCAGTTCAGCTACATCCGAGAGCAGGGCCTGAATCCCGTCGCGAATGATGGTGTGGTCGTCAACAAGGATAAGACGGATCATAGGTGTGGAAATAAGGTGGCGGACTCGTGCATCAAGATTAACGCCTTCGGCGGGGGAATTGCTGCGTTTGGCCGAAGATTACGCAGTAGTACGTAGGCTGTGCGGCTAGTACGGACGAGGTAAAATGGTTATTTACACGGGGTTAATTCAATCTAGTATTCACTAGATTCGTTTGGATTGGCTTTGAGCCGAACGGTTTCTGCCAGCCAGTCCGGCTGCTTTAGTTGCGGCTACCGTCCCCTACCTCTTAGCACCGAAAAACATGCTTGGCTTTACGTCCCGCCGTCACCCTACGGCCCGCATTGTGCGCGTCAACTTCAACGCCATTGCGCCGGTGGAGCTGGCCCGCACCCTGGCCCAGGACCCCGACATCCAGCGCAAGCCGCTCTACGTGCTCATCGACTGCGACGACGTGCGCTGCCTGCGCACCCACGGCGTCTGCCATTTCGTCTCGCAGCTACTGCTCATGCGCCGGGCCGGCGTGCAGATTATGCTGCACAACGTGGGCAACACCCTTGCCCGCGCGCTGCGCCTGCTGCACCTAGACGTTGTTTTTGAGCTGGCCGCCACGTCGCACTTCCGGCCCGAATACCGCGCCCGCCCAGCAGCATAGGTTGGGTCTGGTGCTTCTGTTCAAGCGGTGCAGCTCGTCGGTTTTAATACGGAGGCCTGCTCCGTAAAACTCGGTAAATGCGCCCAAAATGGCCTTTTAATGCTGCTATGAGCCGGCCTATCGAGCAGCGGCACCGTTAAAAGCAGCAAGTTCTAATCAACTCCGTCTCATCCTCACAACCCCAACACCATGGCAACAAACTCCCAAACCCCGCGCGGCAGCAGCTCGCAGCAATCTTCGCAGGCCGGTAAAAAAGGCGCAGAAGCCCGCACCACCTCCGGCACCAGCAACCGCGGTTTCGCCTCGATGGACCCCGAGCAGCAGCGCCGCATTGCAGCCGAAGGTGGACGCGCCTCGCACCAAAGCGGCCGCGGCCACGAGTGGACCTCGCAGGAAGCCCGCGAAGCCGGCCGCAAAGGCGGCATGGCCAGCGGCACCCGCAACGCCAACGCCCAGGGCAGCAGCCCGCGCAACGACTCCAGCGCCGGCAACCGTTAAGTTATTCTGCTACTACTTCTGTCCCATTACTCTGAGCTATGAAAAAGGCCCCGGACGTTGTCCGGGGCCTTTTTGCATGCTTGCGGGTGCCGCGGCCGCACTATACGTACATCTGCTCCAGCACCGGAATGCTGTAGCGTTGGCCGCGGGCCAGCAAGTGAATGCGCAAGTCGCGGATGGAGAATACCTCGCCGGGCTTGATGTCGTAGATGGTGTTGCCGTCGCACTCCCGCCCGTCGACTATCACCACCATGCCGTTGCCGATGACTTCCAGCTCACAACCGTTGGTGACGACCACGCCCGTGTCTTCTTCCAGCCCCAGCCCAATGCAGCCGGGGTTGGTGGCAATGATCTGGGCCATGCGCACGATGCGGCCGCGGGCCACAAAATGGGTGTCCACGGCCACGTCGTGCATGAACTGCAGGCCGGTGGTCACGTGAATTTCGTCTTTTAGGAAGCCGGCGTCGTTGCGGCCCTGGTAAATCATGGGCGTCGACATGGCAGCGGCGCCGGCACTAGTACCCGCAATAACGAAGCGGTGGTTGGCGTAGCGTTCCTTCATGCAGCGCAACATATCGGTGCCGCCCAACAGGGCAGTGAGGCGCAGCTGGTCGCCGCCGGTAAACATCACGCCCGCCGCGGAATCGAGCAGGCGAATGGCGTCGGGGTTGTTGGCCTCGTCGCGGCTGCGCACGTCGAGCACTTCCACGTGCTTGACGCCTAAATCGGTGAAGGTTTTAACGTAGTCGTCGGCGGCTTCCTCGGGCTTTTCCGCCGCGGCAGGAATGATTACCACCGGTCCTTCGCCGGTTAATTCATCAACAAAACGCTGTAGAATGCTGTCGGCGGCCATTTCGTCGCTGTCAGGCTGGCCTTCTTTCTGTTCGTGGCCGCCAATAGCAATGAGAATACCTTTGGGATGGGGGCAGTTAGTAGATGCTGTGCGTGGAGCGGCCGTCTTTTTGCGAGTGGGCATGGGCAGGGAATATCGGTACAGCGGCGAGTGTAATACGCGCCCTCCCCTGCCGCGGATGCGCAGCAGCCGACAGCCAAAAGGAATCTTGAGGCCAGCTTGCCACCCGCTATTTTTTTTGCACTCAGCAGCTTATACCCGGCCGTATGAGCCACCGCAAAGCACCTGGCTTGGCCGACAACTAGAAAATTTACGTGTTTTCCCGCGGCTTCGCCCCGTAAAAATCCGAGTCCTGCCACGGCTTGCGGTATACACTCAGCATTTGCTGCGGCAGGGCTTTCAACGACTCGGTTTACGCGCTGGCCCAACGCCACTACGCATTCCTAAAACCGTACTTGTCGCCCCGCAGAATCCGTATTGGCAGCGGGGTGGCAGGAAATCGGTGCCGTTCCTTTGTAGTGGTAGGCTGCTCGTCAAATGCGGCAACTAGGCGCAACCTCAGGTGTGGTGTTGCGCCGTGACGAGCGGCCTGCTTTTTTTATGCCCGCCGGTGTTGCCGCGCTACCGCTCGCCCACCCAGGCAATGCATTTCAGTTCGATGGCTATGGGCGTAGGCAGGCAGTTGATTTCAACGGTGGTGCGGCAGGGCTGCGCGCCGGCAAAATACTCGGCGTAGAGGCGGTTGTAGGTCGAGAAGTCGTCCTGCATGTTGGTCAGGAACACGGTCACGTCCACCAAGTCTTCCCAGCGGGCTCCGGCTTCTTCCACGATGTAGCGCACGTTCTGAAACACGGCGTGGCACTGCCGCTCGAAGTCGTAGCGCAGGATGTTGCCGTCTTCGTCAAGCTCCACGCCGGGTACGTGCTTTTCGCCGCGCTGGCGCGGGCCCACACCCGAGAGAAACAGCAGGTTGCCCACGCGCCGGGCGTGCGGGTACAGGCCCACCGGCTCGGGCGCACGCGACGAGTTCAGGGCCGAAGAATCGGGGGAAGAGGAAATGCTCATGGGCCGAAATTAGGGGCTTTTCGGTAGTTTGGGCAGCGGGCATCCGGCTGCTGGTGCGGTTGTTGCCCCGGGCCTACCCACTTTCCTGCTCCTCTCGTATTCGTATTCCCTGCCCATGATTCGTCTGTTTCGTTTTGGCACGCTGGCGGCCCTGCTGCTGGCGGCTACTCCGGCTGCGCTGGCTCAGCAAAAACTCAAGTACCCCAAAGCCTCTCCCGTCGACATTTACGATGCCGTGGAAAAGCCTGCTGTGCCCATCGGCGGCGTGGAAGCCTACGCCAACTACCTCGGCGACAAACTCAACTACCCCACCGTTGCGCTGCAGGCTGGTGTGGAGGGCACCGTGGAAACCACGTTTGTGGTGGAGAAAACCGGCTACACCTCGGGCTGGACCGTTACCAAGTCCCTCTCGCCCGAGTGCGACGCCGAAGCCCTGCGTTTGATTAAGGCCGGCCCGCGCTGGAAACCCGCCGAGCACCGCGGCGGCGTGGTGCGCCAGCGCGTAACGGTGCCCATCACGTTTAAAATGCCCCTGGGCGCCGGAGGCGCTGCTCCGCAAGATCCGGCGGCCCAAGCCGGCGTGGCAGCCGGTGCCGCATCAAGTTCGGCTGGTCCGCAAGTAGTTACGCCCGACGAGCCCGCGCGGCCCGTGGGCGGCACCGATGCCTTTTTTGAGTGGGTGCAGAAAAACCAGAAGTACCCCGCCCTGGCCTGGCAGCGCAAAATTCAGGGCAAGGTGATGATGGAATTCATGATCGAGAAAGACGGCTCGCTCAGCAACATCAAGCCGGTGAAGCGCCTCGGCTCGGGCCTCGATGAGGAAGCCATACGCCTCATCAAAGCCAGCCCGAAATGGGAGCCGGCCAAGTACAAGGGCCAACCCGTCCGCCAAAAAATGGTGCTACCGATTCTGTTTCAGCTCTAATACCAGGGCGCCACGACACCGCCGCCCCCGCGCCTAAACATCAGGCGCGGGGGCGGCGGTGTCGTTTGCGACTCATTTCAGCTGTTTTGGTCCCGGGTTAAAGTATTGCGTAAACAAAAACGTCTGCTTGAGGGTAGTTCTAGCTCCTGTCCCCGCCGCTATGCTTTCCCCCCTTCCGGTACTGCCCGCCTCCCTCGCCCCCGCCGACGACTACACCATTTGGCCGTACCAGGCGCAGTTTCAGCGGGCGGCGCAAACGAGTGCCACCGCCATTTTCGAAGACCTCGACGCCGACCTGCAGCCGTCGGTGGCCTTGCTCGGTATTCCCGTCGATGGCACGATGCCCGTTTGCTTGGAGCCGGAGGATTGCGGCTACCCCGCCGAGCGGTTTGCCAACGTGCTGGCTCGCTCCAAGGAGTTGCATCAGCCCCACACGGCGCAGGAAAACGTGCTTTATGGCCGCGAAACCGCCCGCCGGCGCCGCGAAACCATCAGCCTGCGCCACGCCGTGCAGGAAGCCCTCGACGCTTTTGACGGCACCAGCGGACAGCAGTCGTTTGCCAGCCTGCCAGTCCGCATCGATTCGTTTTTTGTAGTGGCCGTGCTGCGGGTACGCCGCAAGGCCTTGCGCACCCAGCCGGCGCTGCAGTCCAGCCGCTACTACACCGACGGCAAGCCCCTGGCCGCGTCGCTGGTGCAGGCCGCCATGCTGCGTTTCGGCGAAGAATGCACCAAGGCGCTGCTGGAACCCACGCCCGGCATGAGCATGCTGGCCCGCCCCCGCGACGCCGACGAAATCATTCGGGCCGCCGGCAAGCTGCTGATGGATACGCCGGCCCAGGCCCTGAGCAACGACCCTTCCAACGCCAAGCTCTTCGCCACGCTCAACACCATTTCGTCGTTGCGCTACGAAGGCACCGCGGGCGTGGGCCAGTTGCTGCTGGCCCGGCGCTACCACCCCAACATCGAGGAGATTTTCGCCCTCACCTGCCCCACCCCGCTCACCGACTACCGGGCCGTGCGCAAGCTGCTCCAAATGACCAGCAACGACGTGTGCCTGCTGGCCGACGGCGAGAACGTGTATGCCATGGGCCGCCTCGTGGGCGACTACGATGCCGCCCGCGAAGACCTCTTCGTTATCGGCTTCGTGAACCACTACGTGTGGGAGTTCCGCCACGCGGGCCGGGTGCTCATGCGCGCTTCCTACGGCCTGCCCAGCCTGCCGCACACGCGCCTGAGCCGGAGCCAGTTTCGCCGCAGCCTGCGCCACACCTTCGGCATCACCAATTCCGACAAGGTAGAGCGCCTCTGGGACGTACTGCTCGAAGCCAGCCGCCAGCCCAAGGGCACGCTTATGGTCATTACCTCCGAGGCCCTGGCCGAAGCCGACCGCCTCAAGCTGCAGTGCACGCTCATCGACCCGGTGCAGCTCACGCCGCTCATCACGCGCCTCGTCACCGCCATCGACGGCGCCGTGCTGCTCGACCCCGAGGCCTACTGCTATTCCATCGGCGTCATTCTCGACGGCAAAGCTTCGGGCCGCGGCTCCAGCACCCGCGGCGCCCGCTACAACTCGGCGCTACGCTACGTAGAAAGCAGCCCGTACCCGTGCATTGCCATTGTGGTGAGCGAAGACGGTTTGGTGGATATTCTGGCCAAAGACCACTTGCCGGAAGCGGAATAGCACTTTTCACTCAAGAGAAAAAGCGTAGCTGGGTAGCCCCGTCTACGCTTTTTTCTTGGCCCGAAACGACCACGTGATGCGGAACACGGCTACCACGTCGCCGGCTTCGTCGCGGCCGGTGCTGGTGCACTCCACGGTGCGGCCTTCGCCGGTAGCGCAGCTTTCGGCAATGGCTTGCGCAATAGCCGCTCCATCGGTGCTGGTGAAGGCAATGCGCGTTACGGCTTTCTTGGTGAATTCGGCCTGCATGCCCACCACCAGCATCGATACCGATTGCTCGTTGGTGCTGGTGTACATCATGGCCAATATGCCCGACGCCATTTCCGCAGCCATGCTCAGGCAAGCAAAGTAGATGCTACGGAAGGGGTTCTGGGTGAGATACTTGAAGGGCACCGTCACAGTAGCGGCCTCGTTGGTGAGCTGCGTGACGCGCAGGCCCGCCAGCGCCGCCATCGGCAAACGCTGCAGCGCAAACAGGCGCAGCTTGAGCGGGTTGAGCAGGTTGCGACGAAAAGCCGCCAGGCGGGGCGAATCGGGAACGAGAACGGACATAGGGCACAAGCAGCAGCTACGGGGCCGCCTAGCAAGAAAGTTAGGGCTTTTTAGGCGCGACAGGCCGCGTGGTGCGCTTGCCCGTTGCCGCGGCCGGCCGCACCACCAGTTCTTTGTAGCCAAACGTGGGGTCGGTTTCGCGCCCGAATTCCACGTCTTCAAGCACGCCCACCACCAGTTCGGCAGTGGTGTACACCACGTTACCGTCGAGCAAGTGCCCACCGATGGTCCGCCCGGTGGAGTCGGCTACCGACAGGTGCAGGTGGCTGCCGTTTTCGGCCAGCGTGCCCACCAAGGATACGATTTCGAAGTGGCCGCGGTACACCGTAGGCCCCTCTTGGTTGGCCAGCCGCAGCGTGACCTGGGTAAGGCTGCCCACGCAGGTGAGCATCGCGCCGGCTTTCAGGTGCTGACGGGCCGCAAACGCCACTAGTTCCTGCCGCAGGTCGGCGCCGGGGCGCAGCCGCAGGGCGTACGTGTACATGGCCGAAGGCACTGGCTTGGAAACGGTGGTGGCAGGCATGGCAGCAGGGGTTTGGGCCTGGGCAGTGGCGGCGGCAAGCCCCGCCAGCAAGGCCCACCCGACGAAACGACAACGCATGAGGGCAAAGATAGTCGGCCCGCAACCCCAGCGCCGAAAAACAGAAAAAGCCGGTTGCAGCCGGCTTTTTCCCTTCACTTCTCCCGCACTGGGTCCTTCAAGTTCTTACCTACCGTACGTTACCGCCAGCGCAACCGGATTGTTTAGCGGTTGAAGCTGATGCTGCTGTAGCGGGCCTTCACGTTCACGTTGCCGGCCGACTTGGCTTGGGGCGTGCCGTAGCGCCCCTGCATTTCGCTCGATGAGGCGCTGCTTTCTTCGGTTTTCACCTGTACCAGCCGTTTGTCGATGAGCAGCTTGCCGTTTTCGGCATTCACATCGAAGAGAAAACCGGCATCGTCGGGGAAATTCAGCAGAATGGTGCTATAGCCGCCGTCGACGTTGATGCTGCGGAAGTTGGGGCCGGTGGTGCGCACTTCGAAATTGGGGCAGTACTGCACCTTCATATTCAGCTGCTCCGACACTTTATCGACGCTGAAGCGCGAGTAGCCGGTGCTGCCCTGCAGGTTGCGCACAGTGCCCAGGCTCACGTCGCCGTACTTGCTGTGCACCGCCAAATCCTGCACCGTGCCCATGTCAATATCGGAGCCGTTGTTGCGCAGGTCTACGGTGTGGCCGGCATCCAAGCGCAGTCGCGAGTAGGAAGCATCGATGGAGGCCTGGCGGGCGTACTGCACGGTGGCGGCGCTGTTGTTCACGCGCACCGAGTTGCGGGGGCCGTCGAGGCGGCCGGTGCGCAGGGTACCATAAGTCAGAGCCAAGTCGGCGGTGCCAGTCAGGTCGCCGCTGATGGTCACGTCGCCGAAGTTGTTGCGCACTTTCAGCGGCGTGCTTTTGGGCATCCAGATGGTGTAATTCACCTCGTACAGGCGCTGGCGACTCCAACATTCGCGGGGCATTTCGCCAAACTGGGTGCGCAGGGTAATGCCGCCTTCGGTATTGGCCAGCTCCTGCGTCAGCACCTGAATCATGTCGAGCAGCTGCTGGGCTTTTTGCTCGTTGTCGGCCCGCGAAATGATGTCGACCTCGGCTTTCACCTCATTGCGGGCCCAGGTATTGATTTGCACGCGGCCGTAGCGGGTATCTACCGTGAGGGCGCGGCCGGCAGGCGCTTTAAACGTGCGGCTCAGCTTGCGGCTTTTTTCGATGGCCGGTGCGGCCGATGGCTCGGGCTGTACGCCGGCTGAGGTATTTTGCCCGTTCTGGCCGTTCTGCAGGCTGGGCTCGGGAATTTGCTCCCAGAAATGGTCGGCCGGGGGGCACGGGGCTGCCAAACTGGCCTTGGCTGGCTGGCCGTTCTGCGCCGCAGCGGGCCCGGCTAGCAGCGCCAGCACAGTCAGCCACGGCAGCAGCCGGGCTTTTGCGTTGCGAAGCGGGTATGTGGCCATGCGGGGTAGCAAATTATTTATTTGGCGGTGGCGAGGTAGGCCTCGTCGTGGTACTGCTGAATCTGTTCGCGTGTGCGCAGCTGCTGGTTCAGGATGTCGAGCCGAATCTGCAGGTTGCGGCTCATGGCTTCCAGCACCACGTCGGGGTCGGGGTTGCGGTAGAGCTCGGTGCGCAGTTGGCGGTAGGTCGAGTCAAGAGCCACCAGCTCCTGCTTCCATTCGGTCGTAGCGGGGGCCGTCCCGGGCTTGGCTTCGGCATCGAGGCGGCGCAGCTCGTGTTGCTTTTCCAGAATCTGCGACGCGTAGTAGGCTTCCATGCTGCGGACCGCAGAAGCCAGACGCTTGGCCGGGCTGCTGGCCGATACTTCAATCGGTTCGGGCATGCCCACGATGTTGGTCACAGCCTCGGGCTGCGACTGGCTGGCGGGCAGTTCGGTAGCCAGGGTATCCGTAGCAACAGGAGCGTCGGCGCGGCGCAGGCCGTAGCCGCCGGCCAGCAGCACCAGCGCTACGGCAGCCGCCGCGGCATACTGGGGCCAGCTCTGGAACCGGCGAACCGGTACGGCGGCTGCGGGCATGGGTGGAATCAGCGGCACGACGTGGGTGGGCGTCGTGTCGTCGGTGGCCGGCTCGTCGAGCCGCGCTTCGATGGCGTCCCAGAGGTCGGGGCGCGGCTCGAAGGCGTCGAGGTCGGCGTGGTGCCGGTCGACGAAGGCCTCAAGTCCGGAGTTGGGTTTCATGGCAGTCATAGTCTTTCGCACAGGGGCTCCCCAGGACCGGGGCGCGGGTGGGTGGCTAGCGCCGATCGGTCCTTGTCAGTGAAACGTATTTTATCGAGAATTAGAGTCCGTGTTGCTTGGCCAGCTCGAGCAATTTTTTGCGCGCCCGGCTGTACTGCGACTTGGAGGTGGACTCGGTGATGTTCATGATGCCGGCAATTTCGCCGTGGTCGTAGCCCTCCAGCAGGTAGAGCGTGAGTACCACGCGGTAGCCGTCGGGCAGGTCCTGAATGCAGCGGCGCAGCACGTCGGCGCGCCACTGTACGTCGTCGGCCTCGCCCGGGGTTACGGGTTCATCGGCGCCGGCGCCGTCGTGCTGCTCGGCCAGCGGCACCAGCTGCAGACGCCGGTTGCGCAGGCAGTTGATGCTTTTGTTGATGACGATACGCTTGAGCCAGGAGCCGAACGAGGAGTCGCCTTTGTAGGTGTGCAGCTCGCGAAAGGCGCTCAGGAAAGATTCCTGCAGCACGTCCTCGGCCTCGGCGTAGTCGCCGGTGATGCGCAACGAGGCGTTGAACATGGCTTTGGCGTAGCGCTTGTAAATCTCAGCCTGGGCACGCCGGTCGCCCAAGCGGCAGCGCTCCACCAGCGGAGCATTGATGTCTACGTAAGCAACGGCTTCCATGGGCACAGCAGGTTGGGTCGGGCTTTCGGGGTGATGAGCAGAGGGCGGTGGATAAAGTTCGGTCATCGGCTGCACATTTGCCACGCTCTCGAATCATTTACAGGAGAAAGACCCGGCCCGCTTGCCAGAGGTTGCACCCGGCGCAGAGGTTGTGGGGCATGCCAAGGTGCATGTTTCAATTGGAACCCAGCCGTTAGTTTTGTTACCGGAACCTAGCGCGTCCTTTCTTCTTTTATCTCTTGTTATGCACATCACTACTTGGCTGCTGGCGGCCGCAACCGTGGCCACGCTCACCACTTGCCGCAAGGTCGATTTCGGCCCCGACCCGAGCATTGCCTACCGCGACCAGCGGAACGTTCCCTTCGGAGGTGATGATTCGGACTGGAAAGCCGACGGCGACTGGAAGAAGGTGGAGCGGAAGCTGTTCGACGACTTGTCGGTACAGGTCGACGGCGCGGGGGCGGGCGGGTACCGGAGCATGAGCTTGTTTCCGAACCCGATAGCCCCGGCCGAGCGGCGAGCCACGCTCTACACCAACCTGCAGAACGCCAACCCGCTGCACTTGCGGCTGGTGATGGTGGACAAGAAGTACCGCAAGGTGGCCACGCAAAGTGCGGAGGTGACACCCAACAGCCGCAACGACTACAAGCTGGTGCTCGACTTTCCGGCCGATAAGTTCAAGCAGGACGAGCTGTACCGCATCTACTATGTTTTCTACGACGACCAGGGCCTGCGCTTCAAAGGCCACGGCGACTTTCTCATCAAAGACCAATAAAGCAAAACGGGCCGTTTCCTGCGCAGGAAACGGCCCGTTTTGCGTTGGCAACGCCTCGGCTTAGATGTCGAACTTGATGCCCTGCGCCAGGGGCAGCTGCGTCGAGTAGTTGATGGTGTTGGTCTGGCGGCGCATGTAGATTTTCCACGCGTCGGAGCCCGATTCGCGGCCGCCGCCGGTTTCCTTCTCGCCGCCAAACGCACCGCCGATTTCGGCACCCGAGGTGCCGATGTTCACGTTGGCAATGCCGCAGTCGGAGCCCGTGGCCGACAGGAATGCCTCGGCTTCGCGCATGTTCAGGGTAAAGATGCTCGACGAGAGGCCCTGGCGCACGCCGTTCTGCAGGTCGATGGCGTTTTCCACCGCGCCCGAGTACTTGATCAGGTACAGGATGGGCGCAAAGGTTTCTTCCTGCACGGTGTGGTACTCGTTCTTGGCTTCCACCAAGGCGGGCTGCACGTAGGTGCCGGTTTCGTAGCCGGCGCCGCTCAGTACCTGGCCGCCGGTGAGCAGCGTGCCGCCTTCGGCCTGCACAGCCTCCAGGGCTTTCGTGAACGACTGCACCGCGTCGGTGTCGATGAGAGGGCCCACTAGGTTGCCGTCCTGCAGCGGGTGGCCGATGGGCAGCTTGGGGTAGGCTGCGAGCAGGCGCTGCTTCACGTCGTCGTAAATCGAGTCGTGAATGATGAGGCGGCGCGTGGTGGTGCAGCGCTGGCCAGCGGTGCCCACGGCCCCGAACAGCACGGCGCGGATGGCAATGTCGAGGTCGGCGTGCTCGGTGAGGATGATGGCGTTGTTGCCGCCCAGCTCCAGCAAGGCCTTGCCGAGGCGGGCACCTACTACTTCGCCCACTTTCTTGCCCATGCGCGTCGAGCCCGTGGCCGACACCAGCGGCACGCGCATATCGGCGGCCATTTTAGCGCCAATCTCGGCGTCGCCGATGATGACGTTGAAGATGCCTTCGGGCAGCTCGTTTTCAGCCAGTACATCCTTGATGATGTGCTGCACGGCCACGGCCACCAGCGGGGTCTTCTCCGAGGGCTTCCAGATGCTCACGTCGCCGCACACGGCGGCCAGCATGGCGTTCCAGCTCCACACGGCCACCGGGAAGTTGAAGGCCGAAATGATGCCCACCAGGCCCAGCGGGTGGTACTGCTCGTACATGCGGTGCGCCGGGCGCTCCGAGTGCATCGTCAGGCCGTGCAGCTGGCGCGAGAGGCCCACTGCAAAGTCGCAGATGTCAATCATTTCCTGCACTTCGCCGAGGCCTTCCTGCAGGATTTTGCCCATCTCGTAGCTCACCAGCTTGCCCAGGTCGTCTTTGTACTCGCGCAGCTTGTTGCCAATCTGGCGCACGATTTCGCCGCGCTTGGGCGCCGGCACCAGCCGCCAGGTTTTGAAGGCTTCTTCGGCCTTGCGCACCACCTGCTCGTAGTCGTCGGCGGTGGCCAGGGCTACCGTGGCAATGCGCTTGCCGTCGGTGGGCGACGAAATGGTGCGGGTGTTCGTGTTGCCTTCGCCGCCCCACTGCAGGCCCGTGCTAAAGGCCGGGTTGTGGTCCTGAATGCCAAGCTGGCGCAACACCTGCCGAATGCCGTGGTGGTCGTGGTCGGTTATGTCGGTGCCAGTGGCGGTGGCTTCTTCGATGGCTAATTTCATGCGTGGGAAAGGGTTAGGTGCGGCCCCGCCGCGGGTGAGGTTCAGACGGCAAAGCTAAGAAATACCGCCGGGCGCCATGGCAAAACCTACCGTTGAAACAGCCGGCAGCCTCATCCGGCCAACGCGGCTTCGCTGCCGCCGCACATACCGTAACTTGCAGCCTCTATTTCTGCTGGCAAGCGGTATGTTCATTTTTACGACCGATTATTTACAACTCGCCCACGGTCCCGAACCGGATATTCTGGTGGGTACGTGGCTGCGCTTCGTAACCTTGGCCGAGCTGCAAGCCGGCTACGAGGCCGTGCGCGACGCCGGTGTGCGGTTTCGGGCCCCGCGTTGGCTCATGGATTTGCAGCACCGCCAATTGCCCCTGCCGACTGAGTACGGCCACTGGCTGCACGATTTGTTTCTGCCAAGCCTCTATGCGCACTTTGCCGAGCCGGTACGCATGGCCTGCCTCATGTCGGCCGCACAGTTTACGGACGTGTGGCAAAACCCCGTCAGCACCGCCAACGCCCAGCTGCTCACGCATCCGGAGCGCCCTTTTCACCTGGCCTTGTTCACCAACGAAAGCGAAGCCCTACAGTGGCTGACGCAGGAAACCGTTTAGCTCCCGTCTCATATTGGGCAACAAAAAAGCCCTTGCCGGTGCGGCAAGGGCTTTTTTGTTTGATTGGCTAGCTGATTAGTCTACCTGCCCAATTGGGTAGTAGGCTTTGCGGCCGTCGGGGTATACGCCCTCCACCAGCGCCCCTTGGTTGCCCTTGGCGGCCTCGAGGTAGCGTTTCACGTCCTGCGGCTTGGTCACCTTGTTCTTGTCGATGCGGGTGATGATGAAGCCGTCGGCAATGCCGGTTTCGCGGAAGTTGGAGCCGCGCACGCCCGAAATCTTCGCGCCGCCGTCGAGGTCAAGCTTGTTGGCTTCCTGGCGGCTGAGCGGGGCAAACTTGGCGCCTTCGTACTCCACGGCCGCGCCGGTTTCCTCGCGCACAATGTCGGTGGTGCCGGTGGCGTTGCGCAGGGTGGCGGTAGCGGTGCGGGTATCCCCGTCGCGCAGGTAACTCACCTTAATCTTGTCGCCAGGGCGGAACCGGGCCACTTGCTCCTGCAGCTGCGAGGCGGTGTTCACCTTCACCCCGTTGATTTCGGTAATGACGTCGCCTTCCTTCAGGCCGGCGTCGGCGGCAGCACTGGTTTTGCCCATGCCCACCACGTACACGCCGTCGAGGTTTTTCAGCTTTTTCTCCGAAGCCAGCGTGGCGTCCACTTCGCGGATGTTTACGCCCAGCAGGGCGCGCTGCACCACTTTGTACTTCAGTAGGTCGTCGACCACCTTGCTCACAATGGAGCTGGGCACAGCAAACGAGTAGCCTTCAAACGAGCCCGAGCGCGAGGCAATGGCCGAGTTGATGCCGATCAGGTCACCGTTCAGGTTTACCAGCGCGCCGCCCGAGTTGCCGGGGTTTACCACGGCGTCGGTTTGCAGAAACGACTCGATGCCCATGCCTTCACGGTCGCGCAGGATGTTGATGTTGCGCCCTTTGGCCGAAATGATGCCGGCGGTAACGGTCGAGTTCAGGTTGAAGGGGTTGCCCACGGCCAGCACCCACTCCCCTACTTTCACGTTGTCGGAGTTGCCGTAGCGCACGTAGGGCAGGTTGTCGGCGTCGACTTTGAGCAGGGCCAGGTCGGTGTTGGGGTCGGTGCCCACGAGCGTGGCGCTGTACTTGCGCTTGTCGTCGAGCACGACTTCAATCTTGTCGGCCTTGTCGATGACGTGGTTGTTGGTCACGATGTAGCCGTTGGCGGCAATGACCACGCCCGAGCCCGAGCCTTGCTGCGGCCCCGACTGGCCGCGGAAGCCGTCGGCATCGTCGCCGAAGAACTGGCGCAGGAACGGGTCCATCCGAATGGCGTCGTTCTGCGACATTTTCGGCGCGTACTCGGTCATCACGTGCACCACCGCCGGCGTTACGGCCGAGGCCGCCGCCACGAAGTTCAGCCCCTCGGGTACGGCGTACGTGGAGCTGCGCAGGGCGCTGGTGTAACGCACGTTCGGGTCGGTGGCTACCGCCTGGGGCTCGGCCGTACGGGCGGGCTCCAGCAGCTTGTACCCACCAACGGCGACGCTGCCGCCCAGAACGGCGGAGGCCATTAGGCCGAGCATCATTTGTTTGGCTTGCATGGGTAGGAAAGGGGTAATGTGGGTTGGTAGTTCGGAATCTAAAATACGAAAGCCGCGTGAGGATGCTATGAAAAAATCTTCCGCGGTTTCGGGGGTGCGCCTTCTAACGCCAGATACCCCGGCGCCAGTATAGGGTTGCATAGCTATAACCGCAAGCGGCACAAAAAAGGCACCAACAAGCGGTGCCTTTTTTGTTGGGGAAGGGCCGCTTAGCGCACCTCGATCTGGAAACGGGCGGTCTTGTCGGCGTCGTAGGGCAGCACGAGGCGCAGCACGCCATCGGTCAGTTCGGCCTCTACGGCTTTGGCGTTGACGTTGTCGGGCAGGCGGAACTGGCGCGAGAACGAGCCGTAGCTCGACTCCATACGGCGCAGTTTCGGAGCGTTTTCGCCTTCGGCAACCGGGGCTTTCCGCTCGCCGCTCACGGTGAGGGTGCCTTGCTGCACGTCAATGGTCAGCGAGTCTTTGGGTACGCCGGGCAGCGTAAGCAGCAGCTCGTAGCCGTTGGCGGTTTCCAGCACGTCGGCGGCGGGCACAAAGCCTTCGGCCGGCCGGTTCACGCCGGGCAGCGTTTCGCTCAGCAGCTGGTTGAACATGGCATTGAAAGCCCGCGACGGACGCAGGGCCGAGTTCGGGGTGGTCATCAAAGTTGCCATTGTAGTAAGGATGAAAGTGGGTTCAGAATCAGGAGTTGAATGTCAGTTTCTGGCTGACACATTTCCCTTTTAGTAAAATCTGTACCAATCACTTTTCAATGACAAAATGACAATTTATCAACTTGCATTACGGACAACCTGTATGCAACCGATTAGTGAAAGCGTCAACAAAGAGCCGAACGGCGCTTTTCAACCAAGCAGCTATTCAGACATAATGTCTGAACGCGTTTTAATGCTGCGTCGGTAGCTGCACGCGCTCAAACGCATTCTGCCCTTCGAAGAGCGTAAAGCGCAGGTCCAGGCCTACGACGGGCGTAATAAGGTTGCGCCTGCCGCCGGAAATGGTGATGTTCCCGTTGAGGTCGAACTGCGGCTGGGTGATAAAGTAGTCGGACTGGCGCAGGAAGTAGGGCGTCAGGTCCACGTGGTCGGACAGGCGGATGCCCACCTCCGCCCGCAAGCGCGTCTGGTCGATTGTTCGCTCATTGGGCTGCTCGTCGGGCGGCTGAATGCGCAACACAGTGCCGGCATCGAAGGCCAGGCGCGGGCGCAGAGCTAGGCGGCCGACGGTGAAGCTGCGGTAAGCATCGAAGCGCAGGCGGGCCAGCCCTTCTTTGCGGGCCGGCGCTTTGCGGAAGGCATATTCCAGGCTCAGCCGCTGGCCGAAGGTGATGCCGCCTAGGTCGCCGCGGTGGCGCAACAGGCCTTCGGGCAAGAGCAAATTGGTGCCGGGCTCGTGCTGGTAGCGCACATTGGCCCCGATGCTCCAATGGTCAGACAAAAAATGCTCGTAGCCGCCCAGCGCGTGGTATTGGTAGAACGGGCCGGCCTGGTTGATGTCGTTGTCGGTGCTGCGCTGCCCGTGCAGGGCCAGCCAGAAATAGTCGCCGCTTTGGCGGGCCAGTTCCAGCTGCACTTCGGGCCAGAGTGCCGTGGGGTTGGTGGCGCGGCGCTGGGCCGTGGCTTCGTGACCGAGCACCGCCACACAAGCCAAAACGGGAAAAATCGTCCAGAATTTCATCGTAGAAACAAACAGTTGCACGCGTAAATATTACCTCCTGTGGCCGCCAGCTGTGGTTTATTCCGCCGCCAGCTCCTGCAGGGCCAGCCACGCCATCAGGCCGGGGCCGGTTTCGAGGGCCGCGTGGTCGATGTCGAAGGTGGGCGTGTGGACCGACGAGGCGAAACGGCCGTCGGCGGCGCGGGTACCGAGGCGGTAGAAGCACGAGGGCGCGGCCTGCGAAAAGTAGGCGAAGTCTTCAGCGGCCATCCACTGGTCGAGCTCCACCACGTTGTCGGCACCGAGGTACGTTTCGGCGGCGGCCTTGGTGCGGGCGGTGGTGGCTTCGTCGTTTTCGAGGCAGGGGTAGCCGTTGCGAATTTCCAGCTCGCACTCGGCGCCCATCGAGGCGGCCAGCCCTTCGCAGAGCTGGCGCAGGTGCTGGTGGGCTTCCTGGCGCCACTGCTCGTTCATGGTCCGGAACGTGCCTTCGATATAAACTTCGTTGGGAATGACGTTAGTAGCGCCGTTGGCTATGACTTTGCCAAACGACAGCACCGAGGGCATTTTGGGATTGGCGCGGCGGCTCACAATCTGCTGCGCGGCCACAATGAGGTGTGCCGCCACCAGCACCGGGTCGAGGTTTTGCTCGGGCATGGCGCCGTGCCCGCCCTTGCCGCGCACGGTCAGGTACAGCTCGTCGGTGCTGGCCATGTAGCGCCCGGCCCGAATGCCGATTTTGCCGGCCGGCAACTGCGGAAACACGTGCTGGCCCAGCACGCTCTGCGGCGCGGGATTTTCGAGCACCCCTTCCCGAATCATGACCGACGCGCCGCCAGGCAACCGCTCTTCGCCGGGCTGAAACATGAGCTTGACAGTGCCCTCGAACTCGTTGCGCAGCTGCACCAGAATGCGCGCCGCGCCCAGCAGCGACGAAGTGTGTACGTCGTGGCCGCAGGCGTGCATCACGCCGGGGTTTTGGGAGCGGTAGGGCACCTCGTTCTGCTCCTGAATGGGCAGCGCGTCCATGTCGGCGCGCAGGGCCACGGCGCGGCGACCGGGGTTGCGGCCTTCGATAAGGGCCACCAAGCCGGTGCCCGCAATGGGCTGCGGCTTCAGGCCGAGGCTTTCGAGCTGCTGCTTTACGAATGCCACGGTTTCGTGCTCTTCAAACGACAGCTCGGGATGAGCGTGCAAATGGTGACGCAGGGCCACCACGTCGGCGGCCTGGGCAGCGGCTAGTTCTCGGATGCGTTCGGGCTGAATCACGGATTCGGGCGAATTAGGCGGATTTATCGGATTTCGTAGACGGCGCGGCGCTTCGGGCGGGGCTTAGCCAAAGGTGCGCTTTCCCACTCACTCAAACAGCACGCTCAGGTGCGGACGGGTGGCCACCGTCATGTGGCGGCCGTAGGCGTTGGGGCTGAAGGCGGCTTCCAGCTGCTCTTCGCTCGACGCGAGGCGGCTCACCAGCACGCAGTCGTGGAAAGCGAGGTACTCGCCGCCCTTGTCGTTGTTGTAGCGGATGCGGCCGCGCACGGCCACCGTCAGATCGAGCAGCGCGGCCTCGGTGGCAGCTTGCACCAGCGTCACGTCCACCAAGCCGTGGTGAGGCCAGAGCGAGAGCAGCAGCACGAGGCCCTCGTGGCGCAGGCGGTAGTGCAGGCTGCCGTCAGCGCCTTCGGTGGGAATGGTTTCCACACCCTGCAGCAAATCCAGCTCGTCCCACTGCAACTCCCGGATGAGCGGCATCGGCTAGAAGCGGGTTTTGTTGATGAGCACCTGCGTGGCCTGCATTTCGGCCTTCGGAGCCAGGGGCCGCAGCCGCAGCATGGCCTGCTCGGCCTCCAGGCGCGTGGTGTAGTCGCCGATGAAGAGGCGGTAGAGCGGCTGCTTGAAGGTGAGGTAGTCGGTTTCCTGCGGGTAGCGGCTGATGATGGCGCGGCGCGCGTTCATGGCGTCCTGCCGCTCCAGCCCGATGTACACCAAGATGCGCCAGCCGTTGGTGTACTTCACGTTTTGGTTGGTGTAAGCCTGGTCGCGCAGCCGCTGGTCGATAAGGGCGTTGACGTGGGCGGTGGGCGTCACGTTGGGCTTGGCCGCGCCGGTCGTGGCTTTCGGCAGGGCGGGCGGCGTAAATACCGGGCGGTACTTGCTCAGGTCTTCGGCCGCAACCGCAGCCGTTTTGGCCGAAGCGGGGCGCGTGGTATCGGGCGGGGCGGTGGTGGCGGTAGCCGCCGGGGTGGACGCGGCGCAGGCGCCGAGCAGCAGCAAAGCAGGCAGCACGAGCAGGTTAGTAAGCAGTCGGTTCATGGGCAGCGGCGGAAGCGTCGGGTTGAGCATCGTCGGGCACGAGCAGGGCCAGACCGGCGGAAGCGCCGAGGCGGTCGGCTCCGGCCTGCACCAGCGCCACGGCTTGCGCGTGGGAGCGAATGCCCCCGGCAGCCTTGATACGGATGCGGGCCGGCAACTGGTCACGCATCAGCCGCACATCGTCTACCGAAGCCCCGCGGCTGGCAAAGCCAGTGGACGTTTTCACGAAATCGGCCCCGGCGGCCGCGCACAGGTCGCAGGCCCGCCGGATGTCGTCGGGCGTGAGCAGTGCGGTTTCGATGATGACTTTCAGCAAGGCACCGTGGCGGTGGCAGAGCTGGGCGAGGTGCTCGATATCGTGCTGCACCAGCGCGTCGTCGCCCGAGGCAAAGGCGGCGTTGTTGAGCACCATGTCCAGCTCGGTGGCGCCGTGGCGCAGGGCTTCGGCGGCTTCGGCCTGCTTGGCGGCCGGCGTGCTGTAGCCCAGCGGAAACCCAATTACGGTGCATACCGCCACGCCCGAACCCTGCAACGCAGCGGCGGCTACCGGCACGTAGTGCGGCGGCACGCACACGCTGGCAAACCCGGCGGCGCGGGCTTCGGTGCACAGCTGCTCGATCTGGGCGCGGGTGGCATCGGGCCGCAGCAGGGTGTGGTCGATGCGGCCGGCGAGGTTGTGGGGGTCGTGCATAGCGCGGGGAAAAAGTCCGACAAAGGTAAATAATCCGCCGCCGCGGCCGGGAAGCCAGCCACGCTACCGCACCTGCGACGGCGCCAGCCCGAACTTGCGCCGAAAGCAGGTAGCAAAGTGCGCGGCATTGACGAAGCCGACCTGCTCCCCTACTTCCTGCACCGGCAGGGCCGTAGTTTCGAGCAGGGCACGGGCCTCGGTGAGCCGCTTTTCGGCGATGTACCCAAACACGGTGGTACCGCACACTTCCTTGAAGCCTTTTTTCAGCTTGAAGTCGTTGATGCCAAAAAGCCGGGCCAGCTCCAGCAGCGTCGGCGGCGCGGCGTAGTGCGCATCGAGGTAGGCACGAATGGCGTGAAACAACTCGTGCTGGGCGTGGGGCAGCGCGGCGCTGGCGCGGGCGTGGTGCACCTGCCGGTACTGGCGCTGCTGCTCGGCAAACAGGTCCAGGAAGCGCCCCTCAATGAACATGCGTTTGAGCACGCCGCTGTAGGGACACTGCCGCAGCTGCTCCAGCAACTGCCGGATTACGGGGCGAGCGGCCACGGCGGCGGGCAGGCTCATGAAGGACTGCTCGTGGCGCAGGCGCTTTTCGTACAGCGGCAGCCACTCGTCGTTTCCTTCGATGAGCTGCCGAAAAAACGCCGGGTCTAGGCCCAAATGAATGGCCCGAAACTGCCCTTGCCGGTCGGGCGTGAGCAGGTGCCGGGTGGTGGTGCCCACGTCGTAGATGGAGTTGTGGTGGCCGCCGGTTACCTCGTAGGGCTTGGTATAGGCCGAGCCCGACTGGCTGCTGCCGCTCATTTGGTAGAGCATGCCCACCCAGGGCGTGGCATCGGCTTCCCGAATTTCCAGGGGCCGGTGCAGCGGCCCGGCAATTTCCATGATGTGCAGGCGCCCCGGCAGCACTACTTCGCTCGAAACCACGCTGCCCACGTGCGCGGGCACATCCCAGGTGGCGCCACCGGTCAGCAGGTCGCCCTCCGGCCGGTACTGGCTGGGGTCGAGCAGCCGAAGCTCTTCGATGCGGGCGGAGTAGGTGGTGGCCATGCCGACGAAAATAACTCCGTTTGGGAAAAGCGAAACTCCCGGACGGCAAAGCCGCCCGAGGCGGTGGGTCAGACCTTTGGGCTACACTTCTCACCCTACCCAACCGCTATGAAACGCAACTTCGAAAATCCCTCGATCAAAGACCAGATCTACTTCCAGCAGTTTGCGGAAGAACCCGGCGACGGCACCACCATCATCGACGTGACGCTGGCGCCCGGCGGCGGCAACGGCCTGCACTACCACCTGTCCTTCGACGAAATCTTCGAATGCCTTGAGGGCGAGGTCAGCATTCAGGTCGGCAACAAGGTTCAGGTATTGCAGCCGGGCGAAACGGCCGTGGCCCCGCGCAAATCGGTGCACCGGTTCTTCAACCAAAGCCAGGCGCCGGCCCGCTTCCGCGTTACGCTCACGCCCGGCCACGTGGGCTTCGAGAAAGTCATCAAAATCGTCTACGGGCTGGCGGCCGATGGTCGCCTCAAAAAAGACGGCGGCCTGGCCAAGTTCTGGCAGATGGGCGTGGTGGTAGAATTGTCCGACACCAACGTACCCGGCTTCTTCAGCTTGGTGATGCCCCTGTTGCGCCGCAGTGCCCGCCGCGCCCTCGCCGACGGCCGCTTCGACCGGGAGTTGCGCCCGTATCTGGCGCAGTAACGCCCTGCCTTCCTTTCGCGGAAACGCATCATTTCACCCAAGCACCACAAATAAAAACGCCCTGGCTGTGCAGCCGGGGCGTTTTTATTATTGTCCACAATCGAAGATCAGCGAAGCTAAAATCCGGGGAATCCGAAAAATCCGTCGGAATCCGAGGTCTTAGTCGATGAGCACGGCGCGGTTGTTCAGCACGTCTTCTTCTACGCTCTTGAACTTCACGTCGCGCACGATGCGGCCGTCCATGTACTGCACGCTCACTTTGTCGTTGCGGTTAGCCACTTTCTGCGAGCGAACCGGCACCTGCTTTTCGGCTACGGCGGGCTCCAGGCCCAGGGCGTGGGCTTGTTCGAGGTCTTCCTGCCCTGCTCCGAGCGAGGCCGACGACACTTCCTTTTCGGCCTTGAGCTTGGGCTGCGGGGCGCGCGGGGCCTGCACGGCTTCCTCAAAATGAATTTCGGGCTCCTCCATCGGGCTGTTCTGCGAGGCCGGAATGTCGGCGCGGAACAGGAACGACACGGTGTCTTCGTTCACCTTACTAATCATGCGCTTGAAGAGCTCAAACGACTCGAACTTGTAAATCAAGAGCGGGTCTTTCTGCTCGTACACGGCGTTCTGCACCACCTGCTTCAGGTCGTCCATGGCGCGCAGGTGCTGCGTCCAGGCCTCGTCGATGAGGGCCAGCACAATCACCTTCTCGGCGGCGCGAATCAACTCCAGACCGCGGTTCTGGCGGGCGCGCTCCAGGTTGGCCACGGCCTGCACCTGTTTGCGGCCGTCGGAGAACGGTACGGCAATGTTTTCGAAGGGTACTTGCTGGTTGAGCAGGTCCACTACCAGCGGCAGGGCCGACTCGGCAATGACTTCATTCTTGCTCTGGTAGTAGCCCAGCGCTTCGCCGTAGAGCTTCTGAATGAGGGCCGGCGCCTGCGTAGCGGCAAATTCGGCAGCCGAAATGTGCGTATCGTAACCGAACACGCGGATGATGGCCAGCTTGAAGTCCTCGTAGTCGCCCGAAATCTTGTGGCCGCTCACGATGTCGTCGCTCACGTCGTAGATCATGTTGAGCACGTCCAGCTCCAGCCGCTCGCCGAAGAGGGCGTTGCGGCGGCGCGAGTACACCACTTCGCGCTGGGCGTTCATCACGTCGTCGTACTCCAGCAGGCGTTTCCGAATGCCGAAGTTGTTTTCCTCGACCTTCTTCTGGGCGCGCTCGATGCTGTTGGTAATCATGGCGTGCTGAATCACCTCGCCTTCCTGCAGGCCCATGCGGTCCATCAGGCTGGCAATGCGCTCCGAGCCGAACAAACGCATCAGGTTATCGTCGAGGCTCACGAAGAACTGCGAGGTACCCGGGTCGCCCTGGCGGCCCGAGCGGCCGCGCAGCTGCCGGTCTACCCGGCGCGACTCGTGGCGCTCGGTACCGATGATGGCCAGACCGCCCGATTCCTTGGAGGTTTCGCGCAGCTTGATGTCGGTACCGCGGCCGGCCATGTTGGTGGCAATGGTCACGGTGCCGGGGTAGCCGGCGTTGGCCACGATTTCGGCCTCGCGCTGGTTTTGCTTGGCGTTCAGCACTTGGTGCTGGATGCCGCGCAGCTTCAGCATGCGGCTGATGATTTCGGAGTTTTCGACCGACGTGGTACCCACGAGGACGGGGCGGCCGGCTTTTACCAGCTCCTGGATTTCCTCGGCCACGGCGTTGTACTTCTCGCGCGTGGTCTTGTAGACTTTGTCGTGCTGGTCTTTGCGCAGAATGCCGCGGTTGGTGGGAATCACCACCACATCGAGCTTGTAGATTTCCCAGAACTCGCCTGCTTCCGTTTCGGCCGTGCCGGTCATGCCGCCCAGCTTGTGGTACATGCGGAAGTAGTTCTGCAGCGTCACGGTGGCGTAGGTCTGCGTAGCGTCTTCGATGCGCACGTTCTCCTTGGCCTCGATGGCCTGGTGCAGGCCGTCGGAGTAGCGGCGGCCTTCCATCACGCGGCCGGTCTGTTCGTCCACAATCTTCACCTTGTGGTCGTCGGTGACGATGTATTGGTCGTCGCGCTCGAATAGGGTGTAGGCCTTCAAGAGCTGGTTGATGGTGTGGATACGCTCGGATTTCTCCTGGTAATCCTGCATCAGATGCTCCTTGGTGTGCAGCTTCTCGTCGGCGCCCAGGGTCTTGTTGTTCTCGATGGCGGCCAGCTCCGAACCGATGTCGGGCAGGATGAAGAAGTGCGGGTCTTCGCCCTGGCCGGTAATCAGGTCGACACCGCGCTCGGTCAGCTCAATCTGGTTGTTCTTCTCGTCGATGGTGAAGAACAGCGGCTTGTCGGCCTGCGGCATTTGGCGCGAGTTGTCGGCCAGGTAGTGGTTTTCCGTTTTCTGCAGAATGGCGCGGTTGCCGGTTTCCGAGAGAAACTTAATGAGCGGCTTGCTCTTGGGCAGGCCCCGGAAGGCGCGGAACAGCGCCAGACCACCTTCGCCGTCTTTGGGACCGTCTTTGCCTTCTTTGATGAGGCGCTTGGCGTCGAGCAAGTACTGCTGCACCAGCTTCTTCTGCTCGTCTACGAGGCGCTGGATGCGCGGCTTCAGAATCAGGAATTCGTGCACGTCGCCTTTGGGCACCGGGCCGCTGATAATGAGCGGCGTACGTGCATCGTCAATCAACACGGAGTCCACTTCGTCGACCATGGCGTAGTGGTGCTTGCGCTGCACCAGCTCGTCGGTTTCGCGCGCCATATTGTCGCGCAGGTAGTCGAAGCCGAACTCGTTGTTGGTGCCGTAGGTGATGTCGGCCTGGTAGGCGGCGCGGCGGCCGGGCGTGTTGGGCTGGTGCTTGTCGATGCAGTCGACGGTGATGCCGTGGAACTCGAACAGCGGCGCGTTCCACTCCGAGTCACGCTTGGCCAGGTAATCGTTGACGGTTACCAGGTGCACGCCGCGCTTCGACAGCGCGTTAAGGAACGAGGGCAGGGTCGAGACGAGGGTTTTGCCCTCACCGGTGGCCATTTCGGCAATTTTGCCCTGGTGCAGTACCACGCCGCCAATCAGCTGCACGTCGTAGTGCACCATGTCCCACACAATCTCGGCGCCGGCAGCCGTCCAGCGGTTGGACCAGATGGCCTTGTCGCCCTGAATGGTGACGTTGGACTTGCGGCTGGCGTAGTCGCGGTCGTAGTCGGTGGCCGTAACCACCAGTTGGCCGTTTTCCTTGTAGCGGCGCGCGGTTTCCTTCACAATTGCGAAAGACTGCGGCAGTACTTCCAGCAGCACCACTTCCAGCTCCTTGTTGCGCTGCTTTTCCAGCGCGTCAATCTGCTCGAAAATGCCTTCCTTCTGCTGAATGTCGAGGTTGGGCTGGTCGGCAATCTGCTGGTGCAGGGCGGCAATCTGGGCGTCGATGGCTTGCAGATGCTCGCTGATGCGGGCCCGCACCTGGTCGGTCTGGCCGCGCAGCTCGTCGTCGGAGAGGCCTGCCAGTTTGGCGTATTCGGCGTTGATGGTCGCCACGTAGGGGATGATGCCTTTCAAGTCCCGCTCCGACTTGGTGCCGAAGACTTTGGTGACGGCCTTCCCGATAAAATCGAACATGCTGCTAGAAGTTTGCTGAAAAACGCCGGGGCGCACCTCAAATTTACGGCGTTTGGCGGAAAACCCCGGCCGAAGTCTGAATTACCCCAGAAATGCTAAACCCCGCTGCTCCAAAAAGAGTGCGGGGTTTGGCAATGCGGCTAAGATGTCAGGCCGAAAGCGGCGCGGCTACGCCGCCTGCGACTCGTCAACCTCCACTCCCGCGTCTGCCATCTGCACATCCACGGCGTGGCTGCGGTAGTCGGTTTCGTTGAGGTAGCGTTCCAGACCGTGCTCCACGGTGGGCATCAGCCAGGCCCGCTCGCTTTCGAGCACCGTGTAGCGCGGCCGGGCGGCAGGCAGCCCAAAAGCGGCCATCGGCTTGCCAATAACCATATCGGGGTCGAAACCGGCCATTTCGGCGGCGCGGCGGGCAAATTCAGCCCAGGTGTAGCTGCCGTGGTTGGCCAAGTGCCAAATGCCGCTTTCCTTGTCGATGAGCAGATCGAGCGAGGTGTTGACGAGGTCGTACACGTACGTCGGGGTGATACACACGTCGTCGGCCGCCTCGAAGGTTTCGCCGCGCTGCAGCGCCTGGAGGACGAAGTGAATGAAGTTGTGCTCGTCCCAGGGGCTGAAAAAGGCACTGGCGCGCACCACCAAGGCGCTGGGCAGCGCGGTCAGCACGTCGCGCTCGGCTTGCAGCTTGCTGCGGCCGTAGGCGTTCTGCGGGTTGGGCTGGTGGCTTTCGAGGTAGGGCGTCTCCTGCGCCCCATCGAACACCAAATCGGAGGAAAACGTGAGCAGTTGCACGCCGTGGCGGGCGCAGGCTTCGGCCAGCAGCCGCGGGCCGGTGGCGTTTTCGCGGAAGCAGCGCGCTTCATCGGTTTCGGCTTCGTCGACGCGCACGTAGCCGGCCGTGTTTACCACCGCCCAGGGATTGTGCTTCGCAAGGGCTTGTTCGATGGATTCGGGCTCGGCAATGTCCAACTCGGCGCGGTTAAGCACCACGGCATTCAGATTGCGGGTGTAGCAGATGCGCGCAAAAGCATTACCCAGGGTGCCGGTGGCACCGGTAATGAGCAAGGAACGAGGAGAAGCGGCAGCGTTGTGGTTGTTTTCAAAAGTCATCATCAGCTAAGCGGGTGCGAGGTGCCGGAAGTGGTAACGCTCGGGGCGCTGCCACCAACCCGGGTGAGCAAGAGCGGGGTGGGTGTAGTGGCCGTGGCGGGCCAGTGCCTGCACCATCTGGTGCAGGGCCGTGGGGCGAGGCGCGGGGCTGCGCACGTCGAACACGCCGCTTTCGTAGCGGCCGTCGTCGCGGGTGAGCAGGCAGTTCCAGTCGTAGGCGCCGAGTAGGGCCCACACCGTCACGGCGCGGATGTCGGCACCTTCGGCGCGCAGGGTGCTGGCAGCTTGCCAGGCCTGTTGCAGCCAGCGCATCTGCTCTTCGCGAGTGCAGGCCAGCTGCACTTCGGTAATGGCAACGGGCAGTTGGTAACGCTCCCAGGTTTCGGCCATCAGCTGTTGCACGCCCATCGGCTCGATGGGCTGCACGCGCACGGCCTCCACGTCGGCATAGGCGTCGTGGTGGTTGTGGCTGAAGGAGTGCGCGGGGTACCGGTCGAATTGCTCGTCGAGGAACCGCTCACTGGTCACGTAGTAGTTGATGCCGAGCACGTCGGGCGGGCACGGCTCGTTCACCAGCTCGTGCAGTTCGTGTTCGGCAATGCCGTTGTCGAGCAAAAAGCGCCACAGCGGGTGCTGCTCGGTTACGCGGCCGCACAGCAAATCGAAGGTGAGCCAGCGCCGCTGGTTTTCGAAATCGGCCTGATAGCGCATGCGCTCGGTGCTGTGCACGTGGCCCAGGTCCTCGGTTTGCACCAGCTGAGCGGCGGGGTTGATTTCCCGAATGGCCTGCATGGCGCGCTTGGTGCCCTGCACTTGGTTGAGCAACATGCGCACGAAGGTGCGGTCGTCGCGGTGGTGCGGGTACCAGAGGCCGTATAAGCCGCTGAAGCGCGCCGTGGTGAGCGGCTCGTTGACGGGCGTGTAGTGCGTAACCCACGGAAAACGCTCCGCCACGAGGCGCGCAAAGTGCGCTAGGCCGTCGGCAAAATTTTCCTGGTGCAGCGCCGTGTAGCGCGGACCGCTGCCGTGGTGTACCAAGCCCACGATGGGGTCGATGCCCAACTCGCGCAGGCGGGGCAGCCGTTCGTCGGCAAACGACCAGTCGAGCTGGTCGAAGCTTTCGGGCGCTACATGCTCCCACAACACGGGGTAGCGCAGTTTGCGAAGTCCTAGCTCCGCAAATAAGTCCAAATCGGTGGGGCGGCGCCGGTGGCCACTCCGGCTGATCTGGTCCGAATACTCGTCCCCGACTCGCCGGCAGCTGCACTCGACGCCGCCCCATAGTTCTACGTTGCCCATGCTTTGGGTTTTAGCGTCAGCTGGAGTGGAGGCATGGCAACAGTGGCCACCCCGGCGCGACGAATGATTAGGCTTTTTTCTTGTCCGGGTCGCGGGGCAGCAGTTTTTCCATCAGCGTGGCCGAACCGGTAATGGCCGGTTTGGCGGGCGTGGCCGTGCCTTTCTCCTCTTTTTCTTTTTCGGTAATCTTCTTGTAGACCGTCAGGGCCTGGGCCACTACCTGGTCCATGTTGTAGTACTTGTAGGTAGCCAGGCGGCCTACGAAGTGCACGTTGGGCGTTTCGTCGGCCAGCTTCTTGTACTTGTTGTACAGCTCGGCGTTTTCGAGGCGCGGAATCGGGTAGTACGGGTCGCCCTCGGCTTTGGGATACTCGTACACGATGCTCGTCTTGGGGTGCGTCTGACCGGTGAGGGCCTTAAACTCGGTGATGCGCGTGTAGAGGTGCTCGTTGGGGTAGTTCACCACCGGCGCTTCCAAGTGCTGCTCTTTGTTCAGCGTTTCGTGCTTGAACTCGAGCGAGCGGTATGGCAGCTTGCCGAACTTGTAGTCGAAGTACTCGTCGACGGGGCCCGTGAAAATCATTTCCTTGAACGGGATGAAATCCACGATGTCGTGGTAATCCGTGTTCAGCATGATTTTGATGTTCGGGTGGTCGAGCATCTTCTCGAACATCTTGGTGTAGCCGTGCAGAGGCATGGCCTGGTACGTGTCGGTGAAGTAGCGCCGGTCGCGGTTGGTGCGGGTGGGCACACGCGAGGTTACCGACTTATCCAGCTCCGACGGATCGAGGCCCCACTGCTTGCGGGTGTAGTTGCGGAAGAACTTCTCGTACAGCTCGCGGCCTACTTTGCTCACCACCACGTCTTCCGACGTTTTGATGACCGGAATTTCCTCGGCCAACGACTCCAAGAATGCATCGACTTCGAAGGAAGTCATGCTGGTGCCGTACAGCTTGTTGATGGTATCGAGGTTGATGGGAATCGGCACGTGCTGGCCGTCCACCGAGGCCAATACCCAGTGTTCGTAGGGGCGCCAGTCGGTGAAGTTGGAGAGGTACTCGAACACCTCTTTGGAGTTCGTATGGAAGATATGTGGGCCGTACTTATGGACCAGAATACCTTCCTCGTTGTAATGGTCGTAGGCGTTGCCACCAATGTGGTTGCGCTTGTCTACAATGAGCACTTTCTTGTTGGACCGCGTGGCCAGACGTTCGGCCAGCACGCTGCCAGCAAAGCCGGCTCCGACGATCAGATAGTCAAACATAGCTCGGGGGATGGTGGTGGTTGGGTGTGGAAAAGAGGAAGGTAATGTGCGGTAACTCCGAGGGGTTGTACGAGAAAGGCTAGCGTGCGGCTACTTTTTGCAGTTCGGCCTGCATCAAACCGACCATGCCTTGCCACGTCTGGTCCCACGAAATCGTGGCCAGGTACGCATCCACGCGCTGCAGCCAGGCGGCATCGTCGGCCTCGTCGAGAGCCAGCGAAATGGCTTTGCCAAACGCATCGGCGTCGGCAGCAATGTGCACGAGGCCCAGCTCGCCGTAGGGCCGCACCACGTCGCGGATGGGCGTGCTAACCACGGGCTTGCCAGCGGCCAGGTATTCCGGGGTTTTGGTGGGCGAAATGAACTTGGTGCTTTCGTTGTCGGCAAAGAGCAGCGTGGCTACGTCCCAGCCGTGCAGGTACGTGGGCAACTCTTTGTAGTCCTTGCCGCCGAGGTAGTGGATGTTCTTGGATTGGGGCAGCGAGGCCGGGTCAATCTTCACCACCGGGCCGATGATGACGAACTGCCACTCGGGATGCGCGGTGGCCAGCTGGCCCAGTAGTTCAATGTCCAGCCGCTCGTCGACCACGCCAAAGAAACCGACGCGCGGGTGCGCAATGTCTTTCTGGTCGGCCGGCTCGGTGAGGTTGGTGCGGGCCTGCCCGAAGTGCGCTTTGTCGATGCTGCTCGGGAAGGCGTGGGCGCTGTGGTGCTGCTTGGTTTTGGCCTCGTAGAGGCTCTGCCCGCCCGTAAACACCAGCTGCGCCTGCTTGAACAATTCCTGCTCGCGGCTGCGTAGCTCGGGGTGTGCGCCCTTGAAGTTGGCCAACTCGTCCATGCAGTCGTAGATGGTGAGGAACGGCTTCAGGTGCCGCGACTTGGCCAGGAACATGGGTGAGTAATACCACGCCACGAAGTCGTGGATGTTCTCCTGTTTGAAGTAATTCGTCAGTAGTTCCGACTGAATTTTGTCGGCTGCTGCTTCGCTCAGGCCGCCGGGCAAATGCGCCACCACTACTTTCAGCTTGCCGGCTTCGCGTTCCTTCACCTCCATCCACGGCTTCATCTGCAGGTCGTCGAAGTGCGTGCAGGGTTCCTCTACATAAAACACCCGCGTATGCTTGGCAAAACGCGAAAGCAGATGTTGCGGGCGCTGCCACACAAAGTCCCAGTGCAGGTGCGCAAAACAAACCAGATCGGGTAAGGAATTGCCAATAGACGAATCGGTGGCGGCGGCAGTGGTTGGGGTAGTAGTAGAGGTAGCGGCGGTGTCGTCCGACGCAAGGGCCGGGGCATCGAGTAAGGACATGCGAAAGAGCGTCAAAAGAGTTTTGGCGAAACGGGCGGTGCGGGAAAACGGGGGGACTCGGAAGCGAAGAATAGCTGCAACCAAGCGCGGCAGATAAGCATACGCAGGCTGGCGGCAAAAGGATATACCCCCGGCGGCGTTTCGCCATCGGCAGGTAGGTGCTAGCCTGAAAAACGGGGTTATTCGGCGCCCAACACGTATTGTAACTCCACAGCATCGAGCCAGCCGGCAGCGGTGCGCAACCAGTGCCGACGCACACCCACACGCCGAAAACCGGCCGCCCGAAACAGGCGCAGGCTGGCGGTGTTGTTGGCCGCTACCGTGCAGTGCAACTGGTGCAGTTGCAGGGTATACTGCGCGTACTCGCACAGCACCTGCAAGGCGGCCACGGCATAGCCGCGCTGCCGCTCGGCGCGGGCCACCATAATGCCCACTGCCGCGCGGCGGTGGTGGGGCTGAAAGTCGAACACATCTACGGTGCCCACGGCGCGGTTGTCGGCCACGGCGCAGATGACCAGCCGCAGCTGGCGGACTTCGTAAAAATCGGCGGCGGCGTTTTCGAGGTAGCGCCGCAGGTTGTAGCGCGAAATGGGCGTGAGCGTGTCGCTGCCGATGCCCCATACCTCGGCGTCGTTTTCGAGGTCGTAGAGAAACTTCAGGTCGGTATCCTCCAGGGCGCGCAGCGTTACGTCGGCTGATTTCAGCATGGGCTACAGCGCAATGGAGCCGGCAAATACGTGCTCGGCGGGCCCGCTCAGGTACACGTCGGTAAACGAGCCGTCGGCGTGGCGCTGGAAGGCCACGCTAAGGTCGCCGCCGAGGGTGCGCAAGGGTACAGGGCTGGCAGCGCCGCGCCGCGCGGCCGCCAGCGCCACGGCCGTTACGCCGGTGCCGCAGGAGAAGGTCTCGTCTTCCACGCCGCGTTCGTAGGTGCGCACCTGCCACGGTTGGTCGGCCGCTTGGGGCGCTTCCACGAAGTTGACGTTGGTGCCGCCCCGCTCCCGAAACGTGTCGCCGTAGCGCACGGCGCGGCCCTCGCCGTACACGTCGTATTCGGCCAGGGTGCTGGCGGCCAAAAACCGTACGATGTGCGGCGAACCGGTATTGAGAAAAATGCCGTCGGGGAGTTCCTGCTGGCCGGCTACGTCCATCATCCGCAGGTGTACGCGGCCATCGGCATCCACCGAGGCTTCGTGGGGGCCGTCGGCTGCCAGAAAATGGGCTTTGTCGGTGATGACGCCGAGTTGCCGGGCGAAGGCCACGGTGCAGCGGCCGCCGTTGCCGCACATCGAGCCCAGGTGGCCGTCGGCGTTGAAGTACACCATTTCGAAATCGTAGCCCGGCAGGATGCGCAGCAGAATCAAGCCGTCGGCCCCAATGCCGCGGCGCCGGTCGCAGAGCCGACGCACCAAGGCGTGGTCGTCGGCCGGAAACGTGCGGGCGCGGTCGTCCACCATCACGAAGTCGTTGGCGGTGCCTTGGTATTTGTGAAAGTGCAGGGTCATGGGAAGAAGCAAGGTTCCGGTAGGCACGTCTGCGAGCGGCAACGGCGCGTCAAACAAACACTTTTTTCAGCAAGGCTACCTGCCCGGCGTGATACAAGTTGTGCTGCGCAACGCCGTGCAGCAGCACATAGTTCGTGGTGCCAGTACCCGGCGTACTCATGGAAGTTGCACCGATTTCCCGGTCCAAGTCAGCGTCGGACAAGCGAGCAGCCGCGGCCAGCAGCGCACCATGCGCGGCGGCCAGTGCTTGTTGGGCCTGTTGCCAAGCCGCTTCGTCGGCGGGCTGCGGCAGGGCGGGCCAGTCGTGAGCGGCAGACATTTCCTCCGAGCGGTTTTCGCGAATGCGCTGCTCTGCGACGCGCATCCAAGCCGTGAGGTGCAGCACAATCTCCCAGATGCTGTGCACCTGCGGCAGGCGCTGTGCAACGGCCTGCGCCGCCGTCATATCCTGCAGCGTAGCCAGCAACGACGGGCCCGACCACGCGTCGCCGTTGAATGCGCGCTGCAGTTGGTCGATGATGCGGTTGGTTTCTGCCATACATCAGGCGCAAAAAGTGGCGGCCGATTGGGCAATGTACACGGCAACCGTTGCGTAGCGTACCTTTGCCGGCCCGTGCGGCGGGTAGCCTCGGGTAGTTCAAAGGTACTATGTATTCATTCCTGACGACCAGTCCCTGGCCCGATTACGAGCTGCTCGACAGCGGCAACTTCCTCAAGCTGGAACGCTTTGGCCGCTACGTGCTCAGCCGCCCCGAGCCCCAGGCCGCCTGGGACCCGCACCTGCCGTCCAGCGAGTGGCAGCGCGCCCACGCCACGTTTGCCCGCGAAGCCGGCAGCCAGGAGCGCGGGCAGTGGAAGCTCAAGCCCGGCATGGCCGAGCAGTGGGTGATTACCTACGAGCGGCCCGACGGCCTGAAGCTGAAGTTCCGGCTGGGCTTGTCGTCGTTTAAGCACGTGGGGCTGTTTCCCGAGCAGGACCCCAACTGGCAGTTCATTTACGAGCAGACCAAGAAGCGCCGCGCCGAGAAGCCCAAGGTGCTGAACCTGTTTGCCTACACCGGCGCAGCCACGCTGGCCGCCCGTGCCGCCGGCGCCGACGTAACCCACCTCGACTCGGTGAAGCAGGTCAACTTCTGGGCCCGCGACAACATGGACGCCTCGGGCCTCGACGGGGTGCGCTGGCTGGTGGAAGACGCTTGGAAATACGTGCAGCGCGAGGTGAAGCGCGGCAACAAGTACCAGGGCCTGATTCTGGACCCTCCCGCCTACGGCCGCGGCCCCAACGGCGAGAAGTGGCAGCTCGAAGACCAGCTCAACGAAATGCTCAAGCTGTGCCGCGAGCTGCTCGATCCGCAGGACCACTTCTTCGTCATCAACCTCTATTCCATCGGTTTTTCGGCGCTGATTCTCGACAATCTGATCGGCGGCATTTACCCACCCTACGGCCGCCAGCGCGAAATCGGGGAAATTTACCTGCACGACCAGGGCCAGCGCAAACTCCCGCTGGGCACGTTCTGCCGCTTTGCCAATTAATTTGGTGCTTGGTGTGTAGAGCCTGGTGCTTGGTTAGTTCTGGCACAAGCACCAGGCTCTACGCACCAGGCACGACGCACCTACGCACCATGCACCAAGCACCAAGCACTAAAAGACGTCTGGCCCTCATCGACATGGGCACCAACACGTTCCACCTGCTCATTGTGGAGCTGGCCGCCGACCGGCAGCAGGAGCCCACGGTGTTGCTGCGCACCAAAGTGGGCGTAAAGCTGGGCGAAGGCGGCATCAGCAACGGCGAAATTGCACCGGCGGCCTACGCCCGCGCGCTGCACACGCTGCAGGCTTTTCAGGAGGAAATTGAACTGCACCAGGTAGAGCAGGTGCGCGCCACGGCCACCAGCGCCGTGCGGGTGGCCCGCAACGGGCAGGAGCTGGTCAAGGACATCTTTCAGCAAACCGGCATCCGCGTCGAAATCATTGCCGGGGCCCGCGAAGCCGAGCTGATCTGTCAGGGCATTCGGCAGGCCGTGGCGCTGGGCTCCGAGCCGAGCCTGTTGGTGGATATTGGTGGCGGCTCGGTGGAGTTCATCATTGCCAACGCCGATACGATTTTCTGGATGCAGAGCTTCGAAATCGGCGCGCAGCGGTTGCTCGACCGGTTCTTCCGTCACGACCCGCTGCACTTCGCCGACGTGCAGGCCGAGCAGGACTACCTGCGCGCCACGCTCGCGCCGCTTTTGGCCGCCATTGCGCACTTCAGGCCCGCCACGCTGGTGGGCGCGTCGGGCACGTTCGACACCCTCGGCGACCTGCAGGCGGCCCGCCTAGGCCAAGATTACAGCCACCAGCCGCCGGCCCGCACCATCTCGCTCGACAGCTTCCGCCACAGCTACGAGCTGCTGCTGCGCCTGCCCCATGCCGAACGCCTGGAACTCCCCGGCATGACGCCCTTGCGGGCCGACATGATTGTGGTGGCCTGCGTGCTTATCGATTTTGTGCTGAAATGCGGCCCGTTTACCGGCATCACCGCCTCGGCTTACGCCCTCAAAGAAGGGCTTCTGGCGGAGTTACTCGGCCGCTAATTCGCCTGCAAGTTTGGCAGTACGCCCTGCCGCACGACCTTTGCAGCTCGCGCGGCCGGCACCATTGCCCGGGGCGCGCGGCTGCATAACGTACGCCCCACATGGCTTCTACCTTTTCCTATACCCGCCTCTTTGCCTTCGCCGAAGCGGTATTTCTGGGCATGGGCTGCTCCGCCGCCGATGCCCGCCAAGCCACCGAAACCCTGCTATCCGCCGATCTACGCGGCGTCGATTCGCACGGCGTGGCCCGCCTTAGCGGCTACCTGCGGCTCTGGGAAGCCCAGCGCGTGAATGCCACGCCCGCCATCGGAGTGGTGCACGAAACGCCCAGCACGGCCGTCGTCGACGGCGACGCGGGCCTGGGCTTGGTGGTGGGGCCGCACGCCATGCGGCTGGCCATCGAGAAAGCGCAGCAAGTGGGCACGGGTTGGGTAGCAGTGCGCAACTCCAATCACTACGGCATTGCCGGCTACCACGCCATGCTGGGCCTGCCCCACGACATGATTGGCATTTCGCTCACCAACGCCTCGCCGCTGGTGGCGCCCACGCATTCGTTGGAGCGTCTGCTGGGCACCAACCCCATTTCGGTGGCCATTCCGGCCGGCGAGCAGCCGCCCTTCGTGCTCGATATGGCCACGACTACCGCGGCGCAGGGCAAAATGGAAATCCTGGAGCGCAAGGGCCTGCCCGCCCCCGCCGGCTGGATTCAGGACCGGGACGGCAACTCGTCGTCGAACCCCACCGAAACGCGCAACGGCGGCGCGCTCATTCCGCTGGGTGGCGAAACCGGTAGCCACAAGGGCTACGGCCTGGGTGCAACGGTTGATATTCTGTCGGCGGTGCTGTCGGGGGCGAATTACGGGCCGTGGGTGCCGCCGTTTGTGGCGTTTCTGCAGCCGCCGGCCAACCCGGTAGGCCAGGGTATCGGACACTTTTTCGGTGCCATGCGCGTAGATGCTTTCCGGCCCGCCGCCGAGTTCAAGGCCCACATGGACAACTGGATTCAGACCTTCCGCCAAGCCAAAGCAGTGCCCGATAAGCAGGTGCTCATTCCCGGCGACCCGGAACGGCTGATGACCGAGCAGCGCCTCTTGCACGGCATTCCGCTTTTGCAGAAAGTAGTGGACGATTTGCAGCAGGTAGGCGCCAAATTTGGGCTAACGCTGTAGTTCGCTACCCGTTTTTCGGAAACCCTGTACTACCTCAAACGCCAAACGCGCCTCCGGGCTTAATCGGAGGCGCGTTTGGCGTTTGCTATGCGTACGAGACGTTACGAGGCCGCTTTACTTACACGCGCTGCGCGGCCGAGGCCGTGGCGGCAGTGGCGTATTCATGTGCAGCAACGTCGGTGTTCAGGAATTCCGAGTCGTAGCTGGTATCGGGTCCGTTCAGGAACAAACACGTACCGCCGTGCACCGCGTCGATGATCTGGGCGTACTGGTCCATGGGCAGGGCGGGGCAGCCAAGGCTGCGGCCCAGACGGCCGTACTGCTGAATGAAATCTTCGCTGACGTAGTCGGCACCGTGCATCACCACCGAACGTTCGAGGGCATTGTCGTTGTAGCCTTCGTCGACGCCCTGCAGTTTGAGCGAACGGCCGTGCTTGCCGGTGTAGTCGTCCTGGGTTACGTAGAAGCCCAGGCTGCTCATGTTCGACTCGTTCTCGTTGGAGAAGTTGGTAGCCACGTTCTCACCCGAGTTGTGCCCGTGGGCCACCAAGGTGTGAAACAACACTTGCTTCTGGCCCAGATCGAGCACCCAGAGGCGTTTTTCGGTCGAGGGCTTTTCGAAGTCCACCACCGTCAATACCTCGCGGGAGGCATCGAGCTTGCCCTCCGCTTTCAGGTTCAGAAAACCCGTGTAGGCTTTGCGGAATACGTCGTAGCTCAGGCCGCTCTCGGCCACGTTCAGGTCGTCGTAGAGCTGCCGCACGCCGCTGTTGAAGGCATTGGCCTCAAACAGCTGCAACGAGGGCATCCGCACCGAAGTCGCATGCGGGTGCGCTTGGGTAGAACTAACCGAAGAAGCCAGGGGCGTGGCGAGAAACAACGAAGCTACAAAGGGCAATACCCGCCGCATGGCCCGACGGGCGCGCACTTTCAGTCGAAGACGGTGTACAACGCTATGCTTTTCCATGAGTATCAGGCTTTTTGTCGGCAACGTAGCTTTTACGGCCCCGTCCTAAACAAAGATACCTCCCCGCTGAAAATAGCAGCATAGAGGATGGTGCATATTTCAAACACCCTCGCGGCCTCGAATAATTCCCTCGGGCCTTATTTCGGAATAATCCTATTGCACGCTGCTGCATTTTTCTTACCTTTTCCGGCCAAGGAGGACCGCAAACGTTTCCGGGGCATTTTTACGCTTAACGTCCTTTTCCTCAACCCAAACACCTCTACTCACAATGCAACAATTTTGGCGCGCCGCCTCCCGCTGGGGGCTGCTGCTCACCCTCGGTTTGGCTTCGCTGGTGCCCCGCTCCGCCGACGCCCAATCCAAAGTCGTTCTGCAAGGTTTCTGGTGGGACTACTGGAACTCCAACTACCCCAACGGCTGGGCCAATTACCTGACCGAGCTGGCCCCGCGCCTAAAGGCAATGGGCGTAGATGCCGTCTGGATTCCCCCATCCATCAAAAACGGCAACCAAGGCAACGGCTATTCGCCCTTCGACCACTACGACCTCGGCGACAAGTACCAGAAGGGTTTTGTGGGCACGCGCCTGGGCACCAAAGACGAGCTACTGCGCATGGTGGCGGTGCTGCACGCCAACGGGATTGAGGTTGTACAGGACGTGGTATTGAACCACGCCGACGGTGCGGGCTCGAGCACCGGCGCGGGCGGCCAAGACCCCGGTGCCTGGGAAGACTACAGCACGAGCAAGTACAAAAACTTCCGCTACGTGAGCTACAACTCGCCGGCCACGGCGGAGGACGCCGCCAACTACCTCGCCCGCTCGGGCCGATGGTCGAAAAACTGGCAGAACTTCAACCCCAACCCCGGCAACAACTCGACCTCCGGCGACTGGAACGCGGTATACTTCGGGCCCGACGTGAGCTACTATTCGGGCTCCTACGGTACCAGCTCCAACGCGACCTACAACCCCGCCCAGGGCGCCGACTACATGCGAAACGGCGCGCGCAACTGGCTGGTCTGGTACAAAAAACAAGTGGGCTTCGACGGGGTGCGCCTCGATGCCGTGAAGCACTTTCCAGACTTTGCTACTGAAGATTTCCTCTACAACCTGCAGAGCAACGCCGGCTGGGCCTCGGGCGGCGCTACCATGTTTGCGGTGGGCGAATGGGTAGGCGGCGGCAGTCAGCTCGACCAGTGGTGCACCAACGTGCAAAACCGTTCGGGCACCTTCGATTTTGGGCTGCGCAACGGCCTCTACAGCATTGTCAGCGGCGGCGGCAACTTCGATATTGGCTCGTTGCCGGGCTACCAGCAGGGTACGCGCGTGGTTAATATCAACGGCACCTACGTGCACCGCACCGTGCCTTTTGTGAACAACCACGACACGTTCCGGCCCCAAACCAGCAGCACCGGCAACTACACCGGCTGGAACACCGGCTCGGAGCTGGCCCCGCACATCGACCCGTTCGACCCGCGCCTCTCGGCCACCTACGCCGCCGCGCTGGCCATGGACGGCTCGCCGCAAATTTTCTTCGAAGACCTGTTCAACGTGGGCAGCACGGGCAAACGCTTTTCGCACCGCCCCACCAGCACGGTAGACCTACCCACGCGCTCGGACCTCGAAAACCTCGTATGGTGCCACCAAAACCTGCACTTCAAAGACGGCGCTTACAAGGTGCGCTGGCAGGCCGCCGACCACTTGGTGATTGAGCGCAGCACCAAGGCCATCATCGGCATCAACGACAACTTCTCCACCTGGCAGAACAGCACCGTATCGTGCGATTTTGCGCCGGGCACCGTGCTCAAGGACTACTCGGGCGCCAACGGCACGGCCACTGTGACGGTGAGCGGCTCGCAGACGGTAGCCATTAACACCCCGCCTTGCAACGGCACGGCGGCCGGCGGCCGCCGCGGTTACTCGGTGTGGGCGCCGGTGAACATCGGCACCAACTACGTGCGGCCGGCTCGCACTACTACTCAGGAATGGGAACTGGCCGATGACCTCGGCGACCGGGACAGCCGCTCTTTGGGCCAGGGGGGGCAGTTGCCGGCTTCTTCCACGGCGTGGCGCACGGCAGGCCGCATCTACGTGGGCGCAAACAAGACCATCAGCTACAACCTGTTTCCGTCCGACGGCACCAAGTCGCTGGTGGTGGCTTTGTTCAACGCGGCTGGCACGCAGGTCAGCAGCGCCACTGGCACCGGCACGCTCACCGGCAGCTATACTCCCACCGCCGACGGCTGGATTACGCTGAAAGCCCGCCAAAACAGCACCACCAACCCGGCTCAGAAGGCCTTCGTGAAAGCGACCTACACCGCTCCGGCCGTCGTGAACACGGCTACGGCGGGCCGCACGGCGCTGGCCACGGCACCCACGCAACGGCTCGATGTACAAGCCGATTTGCAGCTGTACCCCAACCCTACGGCTTCGGACCGCTTCGACCTCACCGTCATCAGCAACGCGGAGCTGAAGGCCGCGGTGCAGGTGTTTGACCTCACGGGCCGCCTTGTGCACCAAGAGCCGCTGGCGCTGTACCCCGGCACCAACGAATTGCGCCTGAAGCCACGCACTCCCCTGGCAGCCGGCGTGTACCAGATAACGGTGCCCCAACTGCACCTCACGCGCAAGCTGGTGCTGAAGTAACCGCCCCACATCAAACCGCGAAAAAGCCCCGTCTGAAACCAGGCGGGGCTTTTTCGCTTGGGAGCAACCCTAATTGCTTCCTTGTAAAATCTGGTGCCAGCTTCGGCAGGGCACGTTGCGCCGAACCAGTTATCAGAAAAAGAGGCTGCCGTTTAGCTTCACGAAAAACGGCGTGCCCGGCGTGTAGTGTAGCTCCGACACCGACTCTTTTTCGCCTTGCAAGCGGCTTTCGGTGTCGAATTGAGCCTCGTTCCAGTCGGCGTTCAGCAGGTTCTCGATGCTGAAACCAACCTGGTAGCGGCGCTGGGTGTAGCTGGCTACGGCATCCATGATGAAGTAGCCGCGGGCGCGTACGGTATTGTCTTCGTTGGCGGGGCGGCTGTCGAGGTGGCGGTAGCGCAGGCTGGCGCTCAGGCCGCCGGGGCGCTTCACCGTCAGGCCGCCGATGCTGGTGAAAGAGGGCGCCAAAGGGATGTAGTTCTGGCCTTTCGGTGCGCCCACGGCACGGCCGTGGTTCAGGTTCAGGTCGACGTCCGCGAAAAGCGAAGAACTGAGTTGGTGGCGCAGGCCGAGGTCGACGCCGAAGCGGCGGGTGCGGCCGGCACTTTCCACAACGGCTTCGTCACCCACGTACACCAGTTCGTCTTGCAGGTGCAGCGCCCACACCGCCACATTTACCACCAGGCTCGGCAAGGGCTTGAAGTTGCTGCCTACCTCGTAGCCGATGGCGCGGGGCAGCGCTTTGCCGGCGCCCATTACCACGGAGCGGGCGTCGTTGGAGTGGAAGCCAAAGCCCGAGCGCGCAAACAGCTGCACGGCCGGCGTGAGCTGGTAGTACAGATTCAGCTTGGGGCTGACGCGGGGCTTGCCGGCGCGGCCGGAAAGCGAGTCGTACCGGTCTTCGCGGAAGCGGAAATGGAAGTAGTCGGCCCGCAGCGCGGCGTTGACGGTGAAACGGTCGGCGACGGGCAGCGTGGCGTCGAACCAGGCGAAGACGCTCTGCTCCTGCACCCGGCCGCTCACGAGCGTATCGCGCACTGTGCGGCGGTAGGCGCGGCTCAGCGCCAGCGTCACGTCGTCGAGGCGGGTACCGAGGCCGGAAGTGGTGCGCAGCGTGCGGCGGCCCAGGGCGATGTCGCGTTCGTAGGTGCCGCGGTAGCCAAGAAGGTTGCGCGCTTCGTTTTGCCGAATTTGGTCGCCTTGCACGCTGTCGGCCAAGAAGAAGGTAAAGTTGGAATACAGATTGAAGTGGTAGCGCGCGTAGTACACCTGCTGGGTGAGCACCGCGTTATGCGGCAAATCCACCGTTAGCTGGGCGTTGGCGTTGGTGCGGTCGGTGCTGCCGCCCTCGGTGTTGTCGAGGCTGCCGAAGCGCGTGATAAGGCCTCCGTGCACGGCGCGCTCCGGAATCTGGCCCGAAGCGTCCCAGGCAGAAGTGAAGTGCGAACCGGTAAGGGCCAGTGTAGCGCGGTCGGAAAGCTGCCCGGTGTACTTGGCCAGCCCGTTGAAGCGCTTGAAGTGCTGCGGGCTCTCGAAGTAGGAGTTGGTGAACATGTACTCACTGGCCACATAAGCACTTTCCGGCCGCTTGTGCCCGAAGAGGTGGCCGTTTTTGCCGGTCAAATCGACCATTAGCAAAGCCCGGCGCGTATCGAAACGCCCTACCTCAACCTTGGCCTGGCTCTGCTCCAGGCTGGTTTTGGTGGTGAACTCGCCCGCGCCCGACGTGGCAAAATCGCCGAAGCGCGCTGTGTACGGGCCTTTGTAGACGCGCAGCTGCTCGATGGTTTCGGGAATGACGAAGTGAAAATCGGCGTAGCCTTGGCCGTGCGCGTGGCTTACCATGTTCACCGGCACGCCGTCGAGGCTCACAGCAAAGTCGGTGCCGTGGTCGGAATCGAAGCCGCGCAGGAAAATCTGCTCGGCTTTGCCGCCGCCGGCGTGCTGGGCAATGAAGAGGCCCGGTACCAAGCGTAGCAGGTCCTGCGCCGAATTTACGGGCCGTAGCTGCCGGTCGATGCCCGCAATAGCCGATACACTCTGGTTCAGGTCGCGCGGCTGGGCCACGGTTACTTCGGCCAGCTGCAGCGCCACGGCCGCCACGGCGAAGTCGATGGTCTTGGTTTCGCCCGCAGCTAGCGTAACCGTTGTGGTGCGCGCGCGGTAGCCCAGCGCCGATGCGCGCAAGGTGTAGGTGCCGGCCGGCAGTCGGCTGATGCGAAACACACCCAGCGCATCGGCGCTGGTGCCATTAGAGCTTCCCACGAGCTGCACGCTCATGCCGGGCAAGGGCCGGCCGGAAACGGAATCGGTGATGGTGCCGCGCAGCGTGGCGGTGGCGGGCTTGCCAGTTTGGGCGGCGGTAGAAAAGGCAAGCAGAAGCAAGCTGCCGAACGTCGCCAGCCAAGCCAGCGCGCCGGAGCCGGCGCGTAAACAAAAAGAATACATACCCGAGGCAATGCGGCGGCCAATCGAAAAGATGGCGGCCGGTTCAAAGACAAAACCGGTTTTGGGTGCTCTGGGCACCACAAGAGCCACCGGGCCCGGAGGGCACGGGTGGGCCTACAGCGGAATTATCCCTGGCGCGGGGGCAGATACCAATCGGCGGGAATACCAGCCACTAATGGAGGCCCAGTAACAGCATGCACGGTGCGGCCACTGCGCGCAACGGGCACCAAAAGGCTAGCAAAAGGGGCGGATGCACAATGCACATCAAGGCTTTTCACGGTCGTCAGCACGTGCTGCCACGAATCAAGGGGCACGCGTTTCTGCAGGGCCTGTTGCTCGCCGTTGCAGTGGTCGAAGCAGTCGAGGCGCAGGTAGTTGTCGCGCTGGCAGGTGTTGCTGTGCACGTAGGGCTTGGCGGGCGGACGCAGCGGCTCGGGCCGGCCTACCAGGCCAGCGCCTACCACCAGCAGGTAGTAGGTGAGCAACAGCAGCACCGCGTACGTCCGAGCCATGTCGTTGTCAATCGTTGAGTATTAGCGCCGTTGGCGCGGCGGCATCGGCTGAAAGTTGAATCCGGTTTACACGAAAAACACGCGTTCTACCGTCCACCATAGAGCCACGGCACCAATCAGCAGCGACACGGGCACCACAATGCGCTGCTTGTACCAGGGCTTGTTGCCGAACCACTTGCCCACCAGCAGCCACGCGAGCAGGATGATGGTAACCTGGCCCAATTCTACCCCCACGTTGAAGCTGATAAGCGACTCCATGAAAGCGTGTTTCGGCAGGCCGATATCGGCCAGCGCACCGGCGAAACCCAACCCGTGCAGCAAGCCGAAGCCAAACACCAAAGCCACCCGCCAGGGCTGCAGGCGGTCGGTAAGCAGGTTTTCGATGGCCACAAACAGGATAGACAGCGCAATGAGCGGCTCGACCACCGACGAAAGCGGCGTGACCAACCCTGCTGCGGCTAAACCCAGCGTGATGGAGTGCGCCACCGTGAAAGCCGTGGCCTGCCAGAGCACCGGCTTCAGGCGCGGGTCTAGAATGAACAAGCCCAGCACGAACAGAATGTGGTCGAGGCCGAGCGGCAAGATGTGCGTGAAGCCGAGCTGCAGGTACGTCAGCACCACGTCGGTGCGGGAGAGGCGGCTGAGGTCGGTGTTGAGGGCATGGGCCTGCCCGACCGTGGGCCACAGCAGCAATGCCAGCGGAAACAGCCACAGGCTTCGGCGGAGCAGAACCGGGGCGGACAAACGGAACATCGGCAACAGGAAAAATCAGCGAGCGGCCGTTAGCAACAGCGGCTGGTCGGCAGGATCGGTGAGCAGGTACGGATTCAGCGTTTTGGCTTGCTGCAGCAAGGCTTGCCCTTCGGCTACCTGCCCGCTGCGCAGCGCAATGCAGCCGGCGCGGTAGAGCAGCTGCGGGTTTTGGCTGCCGGTGCGGCGGGCCTGCCGCATGTACTGCTGGGCCTCCTTGTACTCACCGCGGCGGTAGTGCACCCACGCCATGGCTTCGCACACGTCGATGTTGGCCGGGCGGCGGTCGTACTCAATTTTGGCGTGTTGCAGGGCTTTGTCTAGCTCGTTCGTCTTCAGGTAGGCATAAGCCAGCTCTCGGTCGGAGTAATGGCCAAGGGCTTCATTTTCGTCGGCGGCGTTGGCATCGGCTGCCAACTCGTTTACCACGGCGCGGGCGGCTTGCTCGGCACGGCGCGGCTCGTTGTTCAGGCGGTAAGCCTCGGTCAGCTCTTCCATAAAAGCGTAGTCGCGCACCAGCAGGCGGGCTTGCGTCAGCTGCTTGATGGCGGCGGGGTAGTTGCCGCGGGCCAGGGACGTGCGGGCCAGACCGGCCAAGGCGTAGGCGTAGTTAGGCCGGGTGGCCATGGCCATTTGGTATTGCTCGTCGGCGCGGTTCAGGTCGCCGCTGTTTTCGTAGAGGCGGCCCAGCACCACGCGGCACCATTCGGTTTGCTCCAAACCGGGTACGCCGGCCTTCACGGCCATGTCCATGGCTTCTCGTGCACCGTTCAGGTCGCCGTGAATTTCGCGCAAGTACGACACCCGTGCGTAAGCCCGCAGATCGGGGCGCAATTGGTTCATGCGGTCGGCGGCTTTCACAGCCTCTGCATAATGCCCCAACTCCACGTAGGCGTCGCACATCAACCCTTGCACAAACGCGTTGGCGGGGTTGAGGTCGGCGGCTTTTTGAGCCACGGCCAAACCTTGCGAAAAATGGTGCTGCGAGAGGCAGATAACGGCTTTGGTGCACAGCGCCTCAAAGTTTTCGGGCTCCTGGGCCAGCACTTCATCGGCCAACTGCAGCGCAGCGGCGTCGTAGTACGGGTGGTTGCCGGTCACGCGGCCCTCCTGAATGTAGGCCTGGGCCAGCAGCAGGCGGGCCTGGTGGTCATCGGGGTTCTTGCGCAGGCGGGCTTGCAGGCCGCCCACGGCGTTGCGGGTGTTCAGCCACTCGCCGCCCAGGGCCATAGCGCCGTGGCGGGCTTGCAGCTTGGGAATGGGAGCTACGGGGTGGCGCAGCAGTAGTGCGCCGGCAGCCGCCACAAAACCCAGAATCAGGAAGGTGTAAAGAATGCGTCGGCCTGTAGTCATAAGCGGGAAGCAGGTCGTGGAAAGTGAGTGGGCTGGGCCGTATCCGGGAAACCCGTACGCCCGGCCACCTTGCGGCGGCCGGACGATTGGGACTCAGCAACGCGGGGCTACTGATTGTTGTGGATCAGTTTCACCGACTGCAGCGTGGTGCTGCCGGTCGAGAGCGTGGCGACGTACATGCCAGCGGCCAAGCGGTTGGGCTGCCACTTGAACTCGTAGGCACCCGGCTTCACCACTTTGTCGCGCACCGGCGTGGCAATGAAGCGGCCGTTCAAATCGGTGATGGTGAGGGTTACGGGCATGCGTTGCGTAACCTGGTAGCTGAAGGTGGTTTGCTCCACAAACGGGTTCGGGTAGTTCTGCGCCATCGAAGCCAACTCGGGCTTCAGGTTCAGGCCGCCGTTCATGCTCCGCTGGGCCAGGGCCACGGCTTGCGCCTTGGTGCCGCTCCAGGGCGTTTGGGCATACGGGAAGGCCGCTTTCAGCGTGGTGTCGTTGGCCGTAATGCCGGCGTTGAACCCTACCACGCTCAGCAGCTGCGGCGTGACCGGGTTGGTGGCCGTGGCCGTGTAGTCGTCGTAGAACAGGCCGATAGCAGCCAATACAGCACCGCCCACGGCTTGCAGCTCGATGCGCGTCACGTCGTCTTCCAGCCGGCGGCCGTTCGGGAAACCGTCCATGTTCGGAATGTTTTGCAGCGTGGCGTTGGCATTGAAGCGCGGGTCGGTCAGGCCGAGTACGGCAGCATAAAGCAAGCCCTCCGAGTTGAAGTCGGGCGAGTTGCGGGGCGTGGGCGGCACGGCCATATTCAGGCGCAGCATGTCGCCGCCGGGGTTGGCCGCCGTGGCGTTGGCCAGCAGGAAGTTGTTGATGAACGGCTTGCCGGCCGTGAGGGGGTTACGCGGCGTTTTGCCGGTGGCCAGCTGGTACGGAATCAGGTTCGGCACGCCGGTGTGGAAAATCGGCAGAATATCGACCGAACGCGGCTTGCCGGCGCGCAGCAGGTACGGACCGAAAGCATTGGCGGCCAGCGCCGTACCGTTCAGAGCCGCATTGCCAGCCAGGCCAGAAAGGCCGGCCGCACCGTTGCGGAAGTCGAAGCCGGCGGCGGGCAGGCCTGGGCTACCGGCCAACGACGCGGTTTGGATGCGCAGCGGTGCGAGGCCGAGCACGGAGGAACCGTAGTAGGTTTGGCCGTTGGCCGCGCCGGTGGCCATGTACAGGCCCAGTTCGGGGTTCGAGAGGTAGTCGTCGGTAGCAGCAGCTTCGGCGTAGGGCGTGGTGAAGTTCCACGCGTCTTTGGCTCCAATGGGGTTGATTACCTCGTTGGTGAGCGGCATGCCCAGGCGCGACACCTGCACATAAGCACCCGTGTTCGACTGCGTGCCGTTGGTGTTCAGGGTACGAATGGCCGGGCGGCTGGCCGAAGCCCATACCCCAATCACGAAATCGGAATCGAGGATGTTGGCGGCCTGCGCGGCCGTTTTGCCGTCTTTCTGCAGCGCCGAAATAGGAATTTGCAACGCAATGGCGTGGGTATTTTTACGAGCCAGGCCGTCGCGGGCCGCACCGGGTGCCCGAATGCCACCGAGGTCGAAAATGCCGCCCAAATCAGCGAAGAACGGGTCGTCGACCGGGCCGCAGAATACTTTAGCGCCGTTGCCCAGCGTCTGAATAGCGCTAGTCATTAAGGCGTTGTATGAGCCGGCATTGAGGCCCGCGGCGCCCGTGATGGAACGCGGCCCAACGTTAGGCGGCGGCACTACGCCATTGGTAATAACGGGCGTAAAAGCCCCACCAGCCGCACTGGCCTCCATGGTGTAAGTGGTCTTCAGGTTCTGCTGCCCCAGCCGGATGTTGAAAAAGGTAGTGGGGTCTTGGTTGGTGCGGGTGAAGGTGAAGCGGTAAGTAAAGTCGTCCCCAGTAGTTGTCGGCTTATTTTTGATGTGAATTTCGTACCGAATATTTTCCCCGAAGGTGTTGTAGTTCGGCCCGCCCTGCGGCAGCTCCAACGGAATGTAGTTGGCAATGATGGTGATGAAATCCGGGTTGTCGGGGCTCCGGAAGGCGTAGAGGTCGGTGTTGTCGGCCAGCGGGTCGTCGGCAATCAGCGGAGCCTCGCGGTGACTAGAAGCCTCCAACGTGCTGTGTTGGCCGCTCCAGGCCAGCACGCCCAAAAGCGTAGTGCACGACAAGCCCAGAAGCCAAAGCGGGCGGAAACGGTTTTCCATAGGTAAGCGGGTTTAGGGTTGGTGAGAAAGTGATGGTGACTTAGGAAAGCGAATACAAAGCCTCAATAGCGCACACCAGGCCGTTTGGCCCAGGGCATGGCTAGGCCCAAGCCGGGTTCGGCCGTATGCTGGAAGGAGTAAAAAACCGATGGTGCCCGGGGGAGGGCGCGGTTACGGGGAATTGGGGTACGCTGGCGCGCCGGAAGGTGTAAGAACCGGCGCGAGGGGAGCGGCAGCACGTGCTAGGGCTGCAGCGGAAGCGGCAAGGGAGCGTAGGGGAGAGAAACCGCCCAGGTGCAGGCGGCTTGCCCGAAGGTCAAGTGCGTGATGTACGTACGCTTCTGCCAAACAGATTGCCGAGTTCCATCTTTTTAAGATTTATTTTCAACGAACCGGCTAAACCGTTGTCATATTGACGAAATAGACTTCCCCGGGATATTGTTTTAGAAAGGCAGCAATGATTGGCAGAAAAGCCGTTGCCGCCCCCGGCGGGCTTTTCGTCGTAGTTTTGCGCCCCCGCCGGGTCCACCCCTTTCTCCCCCCGCGACTTATGGCCAAAGTATCCATCAACTTGTCGACCGGCTCGCTGCAGCAGGCCGAAATCATCGTCGGCATCGACTTGGGCACCACCAACTCGCTGGTGGCCTATATTCACCCTGAGCACCGCCAACCCGTAGCCATCAACGACCAGGGCCGCGGCACCATTGTGCCCTCGGTGGTGCACTTCCCGGCCGACGGCTCCTCCCCCATCGTGGGCAACGAAGCCCGCAACTACCTCGAAACCGCGCCCCAGAATACCATTTATTCGGTGAAGCGCCTGCTGGGCAAGTCCTACAAAGACCTCGGCCAGCACGCCGGCGAGCTGGGCTACAAGGTCATCGACGACGACTCCGAGGGCCTCGTGAAGATTCGGGTGCAGGACCGTTTCTACTCGCCCATCGAGCTGTCGGGCGAGATTCTGAAGGAGCTGCGCGCCCGCGCCGAGCATGCGCTGAAAACGCCCGTCAACAAGGCCGTGATTACCGTGCCGGCTTACTTCAACGACTCGCAGCGCCAGGCCACCCGCGACGCCGGCCGCCTTGCCGGACTCGAAGTGCTGCGCATCGTGAACGAGCCCACGGCCGCTGCGCTGGCCTACGGCATCGGCCTGAGCCCCGACGACGAGAAAACTGTGGCCGTGTACGACCTCGGCGGCGGCACCTTCGACATCAGCATTCTACACCTGCACCAGGGCATTTTTGAAGTACTGAGCACCCACGGCGACACCTACCTCGGTGGCGACGACTTCGACCGCACCGTGGTCGACTACTGGGTAGCTCAGCACAGCCTGCAAGCCGAGGTAGCGGCCGATCCACAGCTAAAACAGCGCCTGCGCCTGCTGGCCGAACAAGCCAAGCGCCACCTCAGCCAAGCCGATACTTTCGGCGCGGCCCTCTCGCCCGAGGTCAATCTGACGCTTAACCGCGCCGAGTTCGACCACCTCATTCGTCCGCTGGTGGAGCGCACCATGGCCTCGTGCCGCCAGGCCCTGGCCGATGCCAAGCTCGAGGCATCGGCGCTGGACGCGGTGCTGCTGGTGGGCGGCTCCACGCGCGTGCCGCTGGTGTACGATACCGTGTCGGCGTTTTTCGGGCAGCCGGCCAACAATTCGCTCAACCCCGACGAAGTAGTAGCTCTGGGCGCTGCCATTCAGGCCGACATCCTAGCCGGTAACCGCCGCGACATCCTGCTGCTCGACGTGACGCCGCTCACGCTGGGCATCGAGACGATGGGCGGATTGCTGGACCCGATTATTCCGCGCAACTCCAAGATTCCGACCAAGGCCGGGCGTCAGTACACCACCTCCGTCGACGGGCAGGTGAACATGAAGATTTCGGTATATCAGGGCGAGCGGGACCTGGTGCAGGAAAACCGCAAGCTGGGCGAATTTGACCTGCGCGGCATTCCGGCCATGCCCGCCGGCCTGCCCAAAATCGACGTCAACTTTATTCTGAACGCCGACGGCATCCTGAAAGTGGAGGCGCTGGAGCTGCGCTCGGGCGTGCGGCAAAGCATCGAAATCAAGCCCCAATACGGCCTCACCGACGAGCAAGTGGAGCAGATGCTGATGGACTCGCTCACCCACGCCAAGCAAGACGTGGCCGCGCGCATGGTCATCGAGGCCCGCACCGCCGCCGAGCAGATGCTCTACCAAGTCGACCGGTTTCTGCAGACCAACGGCCAGCACCTCACCGAAGACGAAATCGGCCAGACGCGCCAGAAGGCCGAAGCCGTGCGCGCCACCCTCGGCTCGGGCGACAAAGACCTTATCTACCGCGCCGTGGATGAGTTGGAAGAGCTGACGCGCCCGTTTGCCGAGCGCGTGATGCAGATTTCTATTCAGCAGGCCATGACGGGCAAGAAAATCATCTAGCTCTTCGGCATCGGCTGCATTTCAAAAAGCCCGTGGTACACCCGTGCCACGGGCTTTTTGTTGCTCCGTCAACCGTACTGTGTGCGGCTTAGAGCATTTCTGATGCGCTTAGGATGCTGTTGCAACCGAGTCAGCTTCTCTCCTACCGTCGCGCTACCTTAGCCCGCATGAACCCGCACCTCGCCCGCCTCTGCCAACTCGCCCAGCAACCCAGCCGCCGCATCATCGGCCTCATGTCGGGCACCTCGCTCGACGGGCTCGACGTGGCGCTGTGTCGGCTCGAAGGCAGCGGCCCCGGCACCCGGCTCACGCTTGAGCAGTTCGTAACCGTGCCCTACTCCGACGACGTGCGCTTGCGCGTCCGGCGCGTGTTTGCCCAAGGCCAGGTATCGTTGGAAGAGCTGACGCTACTCAATGCTTGGCTGGGCACGCTGCACGGCCAACTGGTGCTTGATTGTTTGCAAGCGTGGGGCATAGACGCGGCCGCTGTGGATGCTATTGCCAGCCACGGCCAAACCGTGTACCACGCCCCCGAGCACCAGCACCAACGGCCCGACTACTCGCTGAACGCCACCCTGCAAATCGGCGACGGCGACCATGTAGCCGTGCGCACCGGCATCATCACCCTCAGCGACTTCCGCCAGAAGCACATTGCCGCCGGCGGCGAAGGCGCTCCGCTGGCAGCCTACGGCGACTTTCTGCTGTATTCGCAGGCTGGCGAAGAGCGGCTGCTGCTCAACCTCGGCGGCATTGCCAACTTCACTTACCTGCCCGCTTCCCTCGATGCCGCCACCGTGTTCAGCACCGACACCGGCCCCGGCAATACCCTGCTCGATGCTTTCGTGCAGCAGCTCTATCCTCAGCACCGCTACGACCCAGACGGCGCCCTGGCGGCTTCGGGCACGGTGGATTCGGTGCTGCTCGCGGCGCTGCTGGACCACCCGTTTTTCCAGGCGCCGCTGCCCAAAACCACCGGCCCCGAGCTGTTCGGCCCTGCCTACGTGCGCGCGGCGCAGGAACGCAGCGGCACCTTCGACTTGGCTCCTACCGATCTGCTGGCCACCCTCACTGAGTTCAGCGCCCACGGCGTGGCGCTGGCAGCCCAACTCGCCTTTGGCCCAAGCCCACAGGCGGCGGTATACGTGAGCGGCGGCGGCATGCACAATCCCACGCTGCTGGCGGCCATCCAACGGCACTTGCCCGCCTGCCGCTTTGCCGATACCCACGCGCTGGGCGTAGCGCCCGATGCCAAAGAAGCAGTGCTGTTTGCGGTGCTGGCCAACGAAACGCTGAGCGGCTCGGCCGTGTCCATTGGGGCGGGGCGGCAGCGCGTGCCAGCCGTTACGCTGGGCAAAATATCCTTGCCGGGTTAGCGGATGGGCGGGCCGGGTTCTGCGGTCGGGCGGGCTGCCGGAACGAGTGTAAAGTTCAAAATACCCGTTGCGGCCGAGTCGCGGAAGGTCACGTCGAGTTGCACTTGCGGCACCTTCGCGGTGGTGTCGCTCCGAAACATGAAGGCGTAGAACATGCGCGCCTGCTGGTCGTCGTGCAGGCGCACGCCCAGTTTGTATAGGTCGATGGGCGACTGAAACCGCTGCCCTTGCGCATAGAGCGGCTGGGCGGCGGCCTGAAACCGGGCCGGCGTAACGGCCGTGCGCACTTCTGGCGCCAGAAAAGCGTAGGCGGCGGCGTAATCGGCGCGGAGCACGGCCAGCAGAAACTGCCGTGCCACCCGTACCTGTGCCGACGGCGTAACGGCGTGGGCTGGTGGAACGCTGGTGCAGCACACCAGCACGAGAGCCGCCAGCAAGCAGCGCACCATTGTCGAGCGGCCCATCCGTGGGAAGTCTATCATCGGCTGGCTGAACGCAAACGCGCCGGTTTTGGTGCGCCCGCAAAAAAGCCCGGCGGTGCCGCCTCCGAAATTCCATTCGAAGCCGACACCGCCGGGTGACAATGGTGAACCGCCGTTAGTCGATAACCACGCGCCGTACCACGTTCAGGTTGGCGCCGCTGATGCGCAGGGTGTACACCCCACGGGCCAATGTTTCGGTGCCGAACACTTGCGAACCACCGGTGCTGCGCAGCGTTGCATGGCGCCGGCTTACCACTTGTCCGAGGCTGTTTACCAGCGTCAGTTCAGCGGCCGTCGTTTGGCCGGCTCCCGCTACTTCTACTGTAAACGCGGCACCGGCGGCTACCGGAGACGGAAACAGGCTGATGGCGAAACCGGCCGTTTGCTCGCGCACGGCCGTGCCCTGCAGCACGGTTATGGCCCGGCTCACCACGTTGTTCTGCTCGTTGGTTTCCGTCACTTGGCCCGCGGGGTCGGCTACGTAGAGCAGGAAGTACGGGCCGGGCACCGTGTTGGCCGGAATCGTCATGGCAGCGGTGCGGGTACTGCCGAAGCCTGGATTCATGCTGGCCACGTTGATGGAATGCAGCCACACGTCGTTGCTGCTGAAAGTGGCATCGGTAGACAGATAGTAGCCGAGCCCGTGGGCGCCCGCCGCTACCGGACCGCTGTTCTCGAAGAAACACGTGGTGGCCACGTTGGCTCCGGCGCTTACCGAAACCGGCGAAACCGTGGGCGACGACACCACCAAGTCGGGGTTGGCACCGATTACTGTAATGGCTATCGGAGCAGCGGCGTTGTTTTGCTCGTTGGTTTCCACTACCGCGCCCGAGGGGTCGGCAATGGCCAGCAGGTAGTAAGTACCCGAAGCCACGTTGGTGGGCACCGTTACGTTGTTGTTGCGGGTAACGGAAGCTCCGTTGTTGAGCGTACCGCCCGACGAAGTGCCTAGCAGTTGGTCACCGGCATCGAATACCGCGTTTTGCGAGAGGTAGTAGCTCACCACCGTAGCAGCGGCGACACCCGGCCCCACGTTGCTAAGCGTAACCGAAGCCGCAACCTGCGCACCAGCCGCAACCGTGGTAGGCGTGGCCGTAAACTGCGGCAGCGTCAGATCGGGAAGCGCCGCCGTGAAGCACGACACCGCCGCCTCAAAGCCGGGCGCCACAGCCGTCTGGTCGCTGGTAAAGCGCAGCGTGAGGGCGCCGCTGCTGTTGCCGTTGGAAGCCGTGATGATGCCCGGCGACTGGAAGCCCGTGAAGGAGCCCAGCAGCGTAGCCGCCGTGGAATTGCCGTCGTAGATGTAGAGGTAATCGAAACCCGATTCGAGCGCGAAGCTGGTGAAGTTCAGGCGCACTTTGGCGCCGGCCGTGGCGGGCAGAATGGTCAGCGTACCGTCCGAGAAGTTGGCGTACTCGTCGGTGCCGCCGTTGTCGTACACGGTGGTGCTGCACGTGGTAATCGTGGAAGTACCCGTTTGGGGTACCATCTGCCCATTGAAAGGCGCCGTCACGTTCATCACGCTGTAGGCAAGATTGTTCTGCTCGTTGCTTTCCGGCACGGCATTTTGCGCATCGGCCACGAACAGCACGTAATAGCCGGCGGGTGTGGTTGTGTTCGGGATTACCACGTTGGTGTTGTACGTCTGTCCGAACCCGGGGCTGATGGCCGCAGTCGGCACATTGCTCAGCAGCACGTCGTTCACGTCGAGGGTCGTGTTGGTCGAGAGGTAGATGCGCAGGGAGTTGGCCGGGGCCAGGGCCGAGCCCTGGTTGCTAAAGTAGGCGCTGCAAGTAACCGTGCCACCCGCCGCCGTGGCCGAGCGCGACACGAAGGCTTGCGAAACGACGTAGTCGGGGCTGGCTGGCGCCACCGTAAAGGGTACGCTGGCGACGTTGTTCTGCTCGTTGGTTTCGCCTACCTGGTTCTGGTAATCGGCCACAAACAGCACATAGTAACTGCCCGTAGCGGTGCCCACCGGCACCGTCAGACTGCCGAAGCGCGAAGAGGAAGTACCACCCGATAACGTTCCGCCGAAAGTAGATGTGAGCAGCACGTCGTTGGCATCCAAGGTGGTGTTGGTCGACAAATAGTAGCCCACGTTGCTCGAGGCCGCCAGCGTCGTGCCGATGTTCGCAATGTAGTTGTTGGCGTAGAACGTGAAGCCCGGCGCCGCCGTGGTCACAGACAAACCCGGCTGCTGAATCACCAAATCCACGTTGGGCTGTTGCACCGTCATGGGCACGCTCACCACGTTGTTCTGCTCGTTGGTTTCGGTTACCTGGCCTTGGCGGTCGGCCACAAACAGCACGTAGTAGCTGCCGGGCGCAGTGGCCGCGGGCACCGTGAAGTTGCCGTATACCGCGGTGCTTTGGCCAGCTCCCAACGAGCCCACGGCGCTGCTGACCAACAGTACGTCGCCAGCGTCGAGGGTGGTGTTTGTGGATAGGTAGTAGCCCACACTGCTAGCCCCCGCGGTAATGTTGCCCTGGTTCACCAGGTAAGCCGACGTGCTGTTGGCGGTGCCGGCCGTGACGGTGGTGTAGTAAAGCGAGGCTTGTTGAAAGAGTAAGTCGATGCCAGGCGGCGATACCGTGATGCTGACCGCGGCCACGTTGTTCTGTTCGTTGGTTTCACCGACCACATTCTGGTAGTCGGCCACAAATAGCACGTAGTAGCTGCCGGTGGGAGTGCCGGCCGGAATATTGGTGGTGCCGTAGCGGCTGCTTTGGAAGGCGGGCACGAGCGTGCCCCCAAACGTCGACGTCAGCAGCACGTCGCTGGCGTCGAGGGTGGCATTGGTCGAGAGGTAATAGCCCACGCTGCTCGACGGCGCCGTGGCATTGCCCAGGTTGTTGATGTAGCACGACAACGACAGGATGCCGCCCTGCGCTACCGAAACCGGCAAGGCCGACGCCTGCTGAATCACCAGGTCGTGGTTGGGCGAGGCCACCGTAATCGAGACGCTGGAGACGTTGTTTTGCTCGTTGCTCTCGCTGACGGCGTTTTGGTAGTCGGCCACAAACAGCAGGAAGTAGCTGCCCGGCGCGACGGCCGTGCCTAGCTGCAGGTAGCTGTTGCGAAAGGACGACCCGTTAACCGACAGCGCCCCACCGATGGAAGTACCCAGCAGTTGGTCGCCAGCATCGAGAGTGGCATTGGTTGAGAGGTAATACCCAACGTTGCTGCTGGTAGCCGTTGTACCCGAGAGGTTGTAAATCGAACAGCTCGACTGAATGGTACCGCCGGCTACTACCGATGCCGGGTAAGCCGTAGCACCCTGCAGGGTAAGATCGGGCTGCGGCACGCTCGTTACGCAGCTGATGCTCGCATCGAAGCCGCTGTAGGAATAGTAGTTGTAGCCCCCGAAACGAAGCGTGAGGGCGCCGCTGCTCGTCGAGCCGTACACCGTGCCCGGCATGTTGGCGCCATAGTAGGTGCCAATAATTGGTGCCGCCGTGCTGGTGCCGTCGTAAATCGTCAGGTAGTCGTTGTAATCGACCACAAACGAATTGAATTGCAGCTTGACTTTGTTGCCGGCCGTACCGGGCAAAATCGTCGTCGTGCTGTTCGAGTTGGGGGCGTAAGGTCCGGCAGGTCCACCGTTGTCGTACAGATTGCCCGCGCAGGTGGTAATGGTGGAAGCGCCCGTTACCGGCATGATGTAGGCTTGGCCGTGGGCCTGCTTCGCCAGCCCCGCGCTTACCATACAGCAAACCACTAGCAGCAACCTCCGCAAAGCGGAAGAGTAATGGTGTTTCATACTAAAACTATTTAAAGAAGAACGTCGAAAGTTACAACGCGGAGCGGATAAGGCGAGTCAACACCGAACCTCTGGGCTTGAAATAAAATCGTTCAGAAGTATCCCCGGCGTTATTCGGCTTCTTCCTGCGGCACCAGAATAAACACGTCTTCACCCGGCCGCTTCATCACGTACTTCTCGCGGGCAAATTTCTCCAGCATTTCCGGACTGCTAAGCAGTTCGGTGCGGTCCTGCTTGACCTCGGCAATCTTCTGCGTGTAGTAGTCCCGCTCGGTGCGCAAATCCTGCCATTTGCGGTACATGTCGTACTGCTTCATCAGGTCGTTGGCGTCGAAGAGCACCATCCACGCCAGAAAGGCCAAGCCCGTCAGAAAGTAGAAGCTGCGCAGAAAGCGCGGAATGCGGTCGAAGAAAGCCGGCAGTTGCATAGGGTAAAAGTACATACAAAAACGGCCGGGCTGCACAAGCAGCCCGGCCGTTTCGTTCCCAAAAGGTAGCGTTACATCTTGTGGCCCGGGTAGTAGGCAATTTCGCCCAGCTCCTGCTCAATGCGCAGCAGTTGGTTGTACTTGGCCATACGGTCGGAGCGCGACATCGAACCGGTCTTGATCTGGCCGCAGTTCAGCGCCACGGCCAAGTCGGCAATGGTGTTGTCCTCCGTTTCGCCCGAGCGGTGCGACATGATGCTCTTGTACTGGTGACGGCGGCCCAGGTTGATGGCGTCGATGGTTTCCGTCAACGAACCGATCTGGTTAACCTTGATCAGAATGGCGTTGGCCACGCCCTTGTCGATGCCTTCCTGAATGCGCTTCACGTTGGTCACGAACAGGTCGTCGCCTACCAGCTGCACGTTTTTGCCTACGGCGTCGGTCAGCTGCTTCCAGCCGGTCCAGTCGTCCTCGTCCAGGCCGTCCTCGATGCTGATGATAGGGTACTTCCGGGTCCATTCGGCCCAGTAGTTCGCCATTTCGCTCGACGTGAGCTTCTCGCCCGAGCTTTTCTTGAAGTGGTAGTGCCCGTCCGAATAGAATTCCGAAGCGGCGGCATCCAGCGCAATCATCACGTCGTCGCCGGGCTTGTAGCCCGCGGCTTCAATGGCTTGCAGCACCACTTCGATAGCCGCTTCGTTCGATTCGATGTTCGGCGCAAACCCGCCTTCGTCGCCTACGTTCGTGCTCAGGCCTTTCTTCTTGAGCACGGCTTTCAGGTGGTGGAAAATCTCCGAGCCCCAACGCATGGCTTCGGTAAACGACTCCGCCCCTACCGGCATGATCATGAACTCCTGGAAGTCAATGGAGTTGTCGGCGTGCGAGCCACCGTTCAGTATGTTCATCATCGGCACCGGCAGCGTAGAGGCATTCACGCCACCCACGTAGCGGTACAGCGGCATACCAGCTTCCTGCGCTGCGGCACGAGCCACCGCCAAGGAAACGCCCAAAATGGCGTTGGCACCCAGGTTGGCTTTGTTCGGCGTGCCGTCCAGCTCCAGCATGATCTTATCGACCAGGCTCTGCTCGAACACCGAGAAGCCAACCAGCTCTTCGGCAATCTTGCTGTTCACGTTATCCACCGCCGTCAGCACGCCCTTGCCCATGTACTTGCTCTTGTCGTCGTCGCGCAGCTCTACGGCTTCGTGCTTGCCCGTAGAAGCTCCCGAAGGCACCGCGGCGCGGCCGACCACGCCGTTGTCGGTGGTCACGTCTACTTCCACGGTCGGGTTGCCGCGCGAATCGAAAATCTGGCGGGCGTTGATGGCAGCAATGATGCTCATATCAGGAAAATGAAAAGTGAGAAGGTATGCGGCAGTTTGGGGATTCCGCCGTGGGTTTGGGTTGAGTGAGGAAACCGAGCTTGCGCACCCGGCCGGGCAAAGAAACACAAGTGCCCGCGAACGGCATAAAAAAGACAAGGGGACGAACCCCGTAGGATTCGTCCCCTTGTGCTTAGTGTCTCGGAAGACCGGTCATTTACGATGCAGCTTCTTCGCCTTTTTCCTCGCGGGTCTCGCCTTCTTTCAGCGTCTCCGTGGTGGTGTCGGCAGGAGCTTCCGTAGCCGTGGTGGCAGCCGGAGCTTCGGTCGAGGCAGCAGCTACCGGAGCAGCGGCGCCTTCGGCCTTTTTGCCGCCGCGGCGCGAACGACGGGTCGTCGTCTTAGCAGCACCAGCGTTTTTGGCTTCGAGCAGGGTCTCGTTGTAGTCCACCAGCTCCATCACGCACATGTCGGCGTTGTCACCGGCACGGCCGGCGCTCAGCTTGATGATGCGGGTGTAGCCGCCGGGGCGGTTGGCCACTTTGGCCGCTACGTCACCGTAGAGCTCCTTCAGCGACTCCTTGTTCTGCAGCAGGGCAAACACCATGCGGCGCGAGTGGGTCGTGTCGTCTTTCGAACGGGTCAGGATCGGCTCAACGTACTTGCGCAGCTCCTTGGCTTTGGCCACTGTGGTGGTGATGCGCTTGTGCAGGATCAGCGACGAAGCCATGTTCGACAGCATCGCGTGACGGTGGGCGGTGGTCCGGCCCAGGTGGTTGTCTTTTTTACCGTGTCTCATCGGACAATAAAGAAATGAAGTGTATGTGCTTGCGGACGGTAGCCACGGCGGGCCGAAGCCTCATTTGAACCGCCGCCCCTCGGGCACACTGGTTGAAAAAGTAAGTGGTGAACCCAGCTACGTTGCGCCAGGTTCACCACTCAGGGTACTTTGTTAGTCTTCTTCGAGGCGGAACTTCGCCACGTCCATGCCGAAGTGCAGGCCTTTTTCCTCCACGAGGTTTTCCAGCTCGGTCAAGGATTTCTTGCCGAAGTTGCGGAACTTCATCATATCGGCCAGGTCCAGCTGCACCAAGTCGCCCAGCGTCTTGATGTCGGCGGCCTTGAGGCAGTTGTACGCACGAACCGAGAGGTCCATGTCCTGCAACGGCGTCTTCAGCACCTTGCGCATGTGCAGCGTTTCCTCGTCCACGCTCTCCTCTTCTTCCGGCTTGGAAGTTTCGAAGGTCATCGTGTTGTCGGAGAACAGCATGAAATGCTGGATCAGAATGTTGGCGGCACCTTTCAGCGCATCCTCTGGGTGAATCGAGCCATCGGTCTGGATTTCGAGCAACAGACGCTCGTAGTCGGTACGCTGCTCCACACGGGTGTTTTCCACCGAGTACTTCACGTTTTTAATGGGCGTGAAGATGGCGTCGATAGAAATTTGACCGAAGATCTGGTCGTTAGGCTTGTTCTCCTCAGCCGGCACGTAACCACGGCCTTTCTGAATGGTGAATTCAAACTCCAGCGACGTTACGCTCGGGTCAACGTGGCAAATGATCAGCTCCGGGTTCAGCACCTGGAAGCCGTTCGTGAACTTGTTGATGTCACCGGCCGCGAACGTGTCCTGACCGCTGATGCGAACCGTGATTTTGTCTTCGATTACATCGTTGACCTTCTTGAACCGAACTTGCTTCAGGTTCAGGATGATTTCCGACATATCTTCAATCACGCCCTCGATGGTCTGGAACTCGTGCAACACGCTGTTGGTGCGCACCGTGGTGATGGCGTAGCCCTCGAGCGACGACAGCAGGATGCGACGCAGTGCGTTGCCAATCGTGACGCCGTAACCCTTCTCCAGCGGTTTGAACTCAAACGTTCCGTAGAAGTCGTCGGATTTCTCCATCACGACCTTCTCCGGCATTTGAAAAGCGAGAATTGACATAGATGCGGATGTAAGGGATGTTGAATGGAAGAAGCAGGCAATGCAGGAGCCGGCCCTGCCCAAGAAAGCTCTCGGGCAGCAACCGGCTCACTGTCAGGCTTACTTCGAGTACAGTTCGACGATCAGCTGCTCCTCGATTTTCTCGGGAATCTGGTCGCGCTGCGGCACCGAAATGACCTTACCGGCCAGTTCTTTGCCGTCCCACTCCAACCAGCCGAAAGCACGCGCGTTGCGCACCGACAGACTCGTGGTAATGGCTTCCAGCGACTTCGACTTTTCGCGAACCGCAACGATAGCACCCGGCTTCACGTGGAACGACGGGATGTTTACCACCTCGCCGTCAACCGTGATGTGCTTGTGCGACACCAACTGACGGGCAGCGCGGCGCGTCGGGGCGATGCCCAAACGGTACACCACGTTGTCGAGGCGCTGCTCCAAGAAGGCCAGCAGGTTTTCGCCGGTGATGCCCGGCTTGCCAGCGGCTTTGTCGAAGAGGTTAGCGAACTGCTTTTCCAGCACCCCGTAGAGGTACTTAACTTTTTGCTTCTCCATCAGCTGCACAGCGTATTCCGACTGCTTCTTGCGGCGGCCGCGGCCGTGCTGGCCCGGAGGATATGCTTTCTTGGTGAGTGCCTTGCTCGGGCCGAAGATGGCTTCCCCGAAGCGACGGGCAATCTTGGTTTTTGGGCCGGTATAACGTGCCATTTCAGAGAGGTGATTTTTCTGGAAAGAAAAGTAAACTGCCTGGCTAGCGCGCTGGCTCCCTCACGGGGCGAGCGTAGCCACGCGTCTGCCGTTACTCAGACGCGGCGACGTTTGGGCGGACGGCAGCCGTTGTGCGGCAGCGGCGTCACGTCGCGGATAGTTGTTACCTCCATGCCCATGTTCTGGAACGTGCGGATAGCCGATTCACGGCCAGCGCCCGGGCCTTTCACGAACACCTCTACTTTGCGCATGCCCAGGTCGTAAGCAACCTTGCCGCAATCGTTGGCTGCCGTTTGGGCAGCGTACGGGGTGTTCTTTTTCGAGCCACGGAAGCCCATTTTGCCGGCCGAAGCCCACGAAATCACCTGGCCGTTGTTGTTCGTAACCGAGATGATGATGTTGTTGAACGAAGCCTTGATGTGCACCTGACCGGTGGCTTCCACCTGGACGACGCGCTTCTTGGCTTTGTCTTTTCTCTTTTGTGCCATTTGGTTATCGCAAAAAAGGCGAGAGGTGTTGGCGGCAGTTGGAATGTGAGGAAGGCCCGCCGCCGATTCCCGCTAGTGTTATTTCGTAGCCTTCTTCTTGTTGGCAACGGTTTTCCGTTTGCCTTTGCGGGTACGCGTGTTGTTTTTCGTACGCTGACCCCGAACCGGCAGCCCTTTGCGGTGACGGAGGCCACGGTAGCAACCGATGTCCATCAAACGCTTGATGTTGAGCTGTACTTCCGAGCGCAGAACGCCTTCCGTCTTGTACTCCGCGGCAATGATGCTACGGATTTCACCAGCTTCGGCTTCCGTCCACTCGCTCACCTTCTTGTTCAGGTCAACACCTGCTTTGGTGAGGATGGCCTGCGAGGCCGAACGGCCGATGCCGAAGATGTACGTGAGGGCGATTTCGCCGCGCTTTTTGTCCGGGATGTCTACCCCTGCAATACGTGCCATGTTCTTGTGCTGCTAGTGTGGCTTAACCCTGACGCTGCTTGTAACGCGGGTTCTTTTTGTTGATCACGTAAAGTTTGCCTTTACGACGAATCACTTTGCAGTCGGCGCTGCGCTTTTTGACCGAAGCTTTGACTTTCATGTCGCGGGGTTATTTGTAACGGTACACGATTCGGCCCTTCGACAAGTCGTAGGGCGACATTTCGAGCTTTACTTTGTCGCCAGGCAGAATCTTGATGTAGTGCATGCGCATCTTTCCGGAGATGTGCGCAATTAACTGGTGACCGTTCTCCAACTCCACGCGGAACATGGCGTTCGAAAGGGCTTCCAAGATGGTTCCGTCCTGCTCAATCGACGACTGTTTGGCCATAAGGCTGCTGTTGCTGCTGTAAAGCTTTTTCTATGTAAGCAAAGGAGGTGAGTATCTCCGCCTTGTTTTGTCGAATAACGACAGTGTGTTCGAAGTGCGCGGAGGGCTGCCGGTCCTTGGTGCGAATGGTCCAGCCATCCTTTTCCTGCACTACGGACTTGACGCCCAGGTTCACCATCGGTTCGATGGCCAGCACCAGCCCGCTCTGCAGCTTTAGCCCCGAACCACGCTTGCCGTAATTCGGAACGTCTGGCTTCTCGTGCAGGCTTTTGCCGAGTCCGTGCCCTACCAACTCCCGCACAACCGAATACCCCCGTTTCTCCACGTAATCCTGGATTGCGAAGGACAGGTCGCCCATGCGGTTGCCGGCTATGGCCTGCTCGATACCCACGTACAAGGATTCCTTGGTAGCTTCGAGCAAGGCTTTCACTTCGGGCTTCACGTCCCCTACCGGGTACGTGTAGGCGCTGTCGCTGTGGTAGCCGTTGAGCTTTACGCCGCAGTCTACCGAAATGACGTCGCCGCTTTTGAGGACGAAGTCGCCCGGGAAGCCGTGTACCACCACCTCGTTGGGCGAGATGCACAGACTCGACGGAAAACCGTTGTACCCCTTAAAAGAAGGTTGCGCGCCATGGTCCCGGATGAACTCTTCCGCGCGCTTGTCCAGCTCACGCGTTGTAATTCCTTCCCGAATCATGCCCGCAACTTCTCCGTGCGCCTGAGCCAGCACCTGCGCGCTGGCTCGGATGAGTTCGATTTCTTCTTCGGTTTTGTACAGTATCATGCTTACGAAGCCAGCGCGATATTTTGCGCGCGACCTTTCAGCTTGCCCGTCTTCATCATGCCGTCGTAGTGACGCATGAGCAAGTAGCTTTCAATCTGGTTCATGGTATCGAGTACCACACCCACCATAATGATAAGCGACGTGCCGCCATAAAAGGCGGAGAACGGACGAGTGACGCCAAACAACAAAGCAATGGCCGGAAAGATTGCAATGAGAGCCAAAGCAATTGCCCCCGGCAGCGTGATGTGAGTTAGCACTTCATCAATGTGCTCCGAGGTAGCATCTCCCGGCTTCACGCCTGGCACAAAACCACCGCTGCGCTTCAGGTCATCCGCAATTTGCTTGGGATTGACGCTGATAGCCGTGTAGAAGTACGTGAACAGAATAATCAGCGTAGCAAAGACCACATTATACTGCCACGAAGTGTAATCTGAGAACTTCTGCCCAATGAACGTCGCCGTTTCGCTGTCCTGGCTCCAAGCCGAGGCAGCAATGGCAGGTACGAACATCAGCGACTGAGCGAAAATGATCGGCATAACGCCGGCCGCATTCACTTTCAGCGGGATAAACTGACGCTGAGCGTTCAACTGGCTTACGCCCCCTACTTGCTTGGCGTATTGTACCGGAATGCGACGAACCGCTTGGGTCAGGATGATAACACCCATTACCACAAAGAACAGTACCGCCAGTTCAATCAGGAAAATCAGCGAACCACGCATGCCTTTGGCAGCTGCTTCGCCGATGATGGCGCCAGGAAAACGCGACACGATACCGATCATGATGATCATAGAAATACCGTTGCCGATGCCCTTGTCGGTGATTTTCTCGCCCAGCCACATGCAAAACAGCGTACCGGCGGTGAGAATCAACATCGTCGAAATGGTGAAGAATACACCGGTACTGACGATGGCGTCCTGATTGATGGTGGCAATAAAGCCCACCGACTGCGCCATTACGATTGGAATGGTGAGCAGACGGGTGTATTGGTTGATCTTCTTGCGGCCCGATTCGCCTTCCTTCTGGAGCTTCTGGAAGTACGGAACGGCAATCGTGAGCAATTGCAACACGATAGACGCTGAGATATACGGCATGATGCCGAGCGCGAAAATCGAAGCGTGACTGAAGGCACCGCCCAGCAGGGTATCGAGCAAACCGAATACCCCACCTGACTTCGCATCCAAACGGCTCGGATCAACGCCCGGCAGCACAACGTAAGAACCCAGCCGGTAGATGGCAATGAAAAAAAGCGTATTGAGAATCCGCGTACGCAGATCCTCAATCGCAAAAATGTTCTTAACCGTTGTGATAAACTTGTTCATGCCGAACGGACTTACAGCTTCACAGCTTTGCCACCGGCTTTCTCAATAGCTTCAATAGCCGATTGCGAGAAAGCGTGAGCGTGTACTTCCAAAGCAGTGGTTACTTCACCACGGCCCAGAACTTTGATCTTGGCGTTTTTCGAAGCCAGACCGTTGGTCACGAAGTACTCCGAGTCCATCACGGACGTCTGAGCCTTTTCGTTCAGAGCCTGCAGCACATCGAGGTTGATGGCTTTGTACTCTACACGGTTGATGTTTTTGAAGCCAAACTTTGGGATGCGACGCTGCAAAGGCATCTGGCCACCTTCGAAGCCAGACTTCTTGGAGTAACCCGAACGCGACTTGGCGCCTTTATGACCACGCGTCGAGGTACCGCCGCGCGTCGAGCCTTCACCACGGCCCAAGCGCTTGTTGTTGCGCACGGAGCCTTCAGCGGGCTTAAGATTGCTGAGATTCATGATGGGGTATCGTCTACAGGGCGGTTACTTCTACCAAGTGACCAACTTTGGCCACCATGCCGGCTACGGCCGCAGTGTTTTCCACTTCGCGGACAGCGCCGATTTTCGTCAGGCCGAGGGCCTTCATCGTGCGCTTCTGCCGCTCGGGGCGGTCAATCACGCTGCGCACTTGTTTGATTTGGATCCGTGCCATCGTCGCTTAGCCGTTAAACACTTTGTCGAGGCTGATGCCACGTTGCTGGGCAACTTGCATCGGGTCGCGCATTTTATTGAGGGCGTCAAAAGTAGCCTTCACCACGTTGTGGGGGTTCGACGAACCTTTCGACTTGGCCAGTACGTCTTTGATACCGGCGCTTTCGAACACGGCACGCATAGCACCACCTGCAATTACGCCGGTACCGGCAGCCGCCGGCTGCACCAGCACGAAACCGCCCGAGTATTTGCCTTCCATTTTGTGAGGCACCGTATGCTTGTACATCGGTACCTTCACCAGGTTTTTCTTGGCGTCGTCGATTGCCTTGGCAATGGCGTCGGTTACTTCGTTGGCTTTGCCGAGGCCGTGGCCTACGGTGCCGTTGCCGTCACCTACTACTACGATGGCCGAGAAGCTGAAGCGACGACCACCTTTTACCACCTTCGCTACGCGGTTGATGGCAACTACTTTTTCCTTCAGGTCAGACTCCGAAGCCTTAACCGTGGGTTTATTCTGCTCGCGCATAGCTTAGAATTTGAGGCCGCCTTCGCGGGCACCTTCTGCCAATGACTTCACGCGGCCGTGGTAGAGGTAACCCGAACGGTCAAATACTACCTGCGTGATACCTTTCTCTTGGGCGCGGGAGGCCAGCTCCTTGCCCACGGCAGCTGCCGTAGCTACCGGCGTGTCGCCAGCGGTTACGTGCTTCGACGAAGCAGCCACGATAGTGCGGCCTGCGGTGTCGTCGATGATCTGCGCGTAGATGCCCGTGTTGCTGCGGAATACCGACAGGCGGGGGCGCTCGGACGTGCCGGCCACCTTGTTACGGATGTGGCGCCGGATCCGAAGTCTTCTCTCTGCTTTAGTTACAGCCATTGTGCTCGGTTATTTCGAGGCGGTCTTACCAGCCTTGCGACGAATCTGCTCACCCACGAAACGCACACCTTTGCCTTTGTAAGGCTCAACTTTGCGCAGCGAGCGAATTTTAGCGGCTACCTGACCGATCAACTGCTTGTCGATGCTGGTCAGCGTGATGATCGGGTTCTTACCCTTCTCGGTCACAGCCGTTGCGGTTACTTCCTTCGGCAGAGCCAGGAAGATGTTGTGCGAGTAGCCCAAAGCCAGCTCCAGCATGCTGCCGGTAGCGGTGGCTTTGAAACCTACACCTACCAGCTCCAGCTGCTCGGTGTAGCCATTGCTCACGCCGGTCACCATGTTGCTGATCAGCGAGCGGTACAGGCCGTGCATGGCCTTATGGCGCTTCTGCTCAGTCGGACGCTCCACCAGAATGGAACCGTCTTCGGTGCGAACCGTGATGTCGCGGTCAACGGGAGTTTTCAGTTCCCCTTTGGGGCCCTTCACCGTTACTTCGTTGTCGTTGCCGACGGTCAGCTGCACGCCCGTGGGCAGGCTGATCGGCAGTTTACCAATGCGGGACATATCTTCTCTTCTCTCTCGCTTAGTACACGTAGCACAGCACCTCGCCGCCCACGTTCTGGGTTTTGGCCTCTTTCTCCGTCATCACCCCTTTTGAGGTCGACAGAATCGCAACGCCCAAGCCGCTCAATACACGCGGCAGGTTCTCCACGTGAGCGTAGGTGCGCAGACCAGGCGTGCTGATGCGCTCCAGCTTCTGGATAGCGGGCTTCTTGGTAACAGGGTGGTACTTGAGGGCGATTTTAATCGTGCCTTGTACCGACGAATCATCAAAACGGTAGCTCTGAATGTACCCCTTCTCGTGGAGCACTTTCGTAATTTCCTTCTTGATGTTGCTGGCCGGAATCTCTACAACCCGGTGGTTCGCCTTGATGGCGTTGCGGACCCGGGTCAGGTAGTCGGCAATCGGATCTGTGTTCATTTGGATGTTTAAGAGGGCCCCCGCGTTTAGGGAACCGCAAAGGTAGGAAAATTTCACCACCACTTAGACCAGTGATGGTGAAATTTTCGGTTAAGACTACTTGGCATTCACGACGAAAGTCGCAGCCAATGGTTTCTTTCGGCAACCTGCCAAATGGGTGATGCTCCCAAGGAAGCATCGGGTAACTTGGAGTTACTGGTGAAGCCTCGCGGCTGGTTACCAGCTAGCCTTCGTTACGCCGGGAATTTTGCCAGCCGAAGCCATTTCGCGGAACGTCACGCGGCTGATGCCAAACTTGCGCATGTAACCACGGGGACGGCCGGTCAGCTTGCAGCGGTTGTGCAGGCGCACGGGCGAAGCGTTGCGGGGCAGCTTGTCGAGGCCTTCATAGTCGCCGGCAGCTTTCAATGCTTTGCGCTTTTCAGCGAACCGAACAACCAGCGCCTCGCGCTTCCGCTCTCTTGCTTTTACAGATTCCTTAGCCATTTGTCAGCTTATTTCTTGGCGTTGGCAAACGGCATCCCGAAGGCGCGCAGCAGCTCGTAGCTCTGCTCGTCGTTTTCAGCCGTCGTTACGAAGGTGATGTCCATACCGGAAATCTCCTTGATCTTGTCAATCGAAATTTCCGGGAAAATGATTTGCTCCTTCACGCCGAGAGTGTAGTTACCACGACCGTCGAAGCCTTTGTCGCTGATGCCTTTAAAGTCGCGTACGCGGGGCAGTGCAACAGTCAGCAGACGGTCGAGGAATTCGTACATCTGCTCGCCGCGCAGGGTAACACGGGCGCCGATGGGCATGCCTTCGCGCAGCTTAAAGTTCGACACCGAACGCTTCGCGATGGTCGGTACGGCTTTCTGACCGGTGATGATGGTCAGTTCGTCCACGCCGTTGTCCACGAGCTTCTTGTCGGCTACAGCCTTACCAATACCGCGGTTGATGCAGATTTTGGTAATGCGCGGCACCTGCATGGTGCTCTTGAACTGGAACTTCTCCTGCAGTTGCTGGCGAATCTCCTTGTTGTATATGTCTTTGAGTCGAGCCATTGTCTTGGGGCCTGATTAGGCTTTCTTAGAATCAACCAGCTTGACGTTGCTCACGTGAATCGGAGCTTCGATCTTGGTGATGCCACCTTGCGGCGACTTTGCACTGGGTTTGTTGTGCTTGGTCACCAGGTTCAGCCCCTCCACGATTACGCGCTGGGTGGTACGGTTTACCGACTTGATAACGCCGGTCTTGCCACGCTCGTCACCAGCAATAACCAGGACATTGTCGCCGGTTTTCACGTGCAACTTTACGGGCGCTGCTTTGGGTTTCGTTGCCATTGGTTAGAGAACTTCAGGAGCCAGCGACACGATTTTCATGAACTGCTTCTCGCGCAGTTCGCGGGCTACAGGCCCAAAGATGCGCGTGCCACGCGGCTCGTCGTTATTGTTGAGCAGCACGGCGGCGTTGTCGTCGAAGCGAATGTACGAGCCGTCTTTGCGGCGTACTTCCTTTTTCGTGCGAACTACCACAGCTTTCGATACGGCACCCTTCTTGGCATTGCCCGAAGGGATGGCCGACTTGATAGCCACGACAATTTTGTCGCCTACCGAAGCATACTTCTTGCCCGTGCCCCCGAGGACGCGGATGCAGAGTACTTCTTTGGCGCCGCTGTTGTCGGCTACCGTCAGACGGGATTCTTGCTGGATCATCTTACTTGGCTCGCTCTACGATTTCAACCAAACGCCACCGCTTCCGCTTGCTCAACGGACGGGTTTCCATGATGCGCACCGTATCGCCTTCGCCGCACTCGTTGTTTTCGTCGTGGGCGGTGAACTTGGTCGACTTCGACACGAATTTGCCGTAAATCGGGTGCTTCATTTTGCTTTCAACCACAACAACGATGGTCTTGTCCATCTTGCTGCTGGTCACGCGGCCGACGCGCTCTTTGCGCAGGTTACGCTCTTCCGTAGCGACGCCCTGCTGTTCTGCGTTGTTTTCCATTGCTTACTTATCAGCGGCTACTACGAGTTTTGCTCCTGCTCGCGACGCTTCAGCTCGGTGAGCAAGCGGGCGATGTTGCGCCGACCGTACTTGATGCGGGTCGGGTTTTCCAGGGGCGAGATGGCGTGGGCAAACCGCAAGGTCTGGCCGTTCGTCTGCTCCTTTTTGATCTGCTCTTTCAGCTCCTCGAGCGAAAGGGCACGGACTTCAGCGTTTTTCATCTTTACTTGGCCTCAACGTAGTCGCGACGTACCACAAATTGGGTGCGAACCGGCAGTTTCTGGGCTGCCAAACGCAGCGACTCCTGAGCCAGTTCCAACGAAACCCCGTCCGACTCGAACAGGATGGTGCCGGGCTTAACCACGGCTACCCAGTACTCGGGCGAGCCTTTGCCTTTACCCATACGAACCTCTGCAGGCTTTTTGGTGATGGGTTTGTCTGGGAAGATGCGAATCCACACTTGACCTTCACGCTTCATTGCGCGGGTCATGGCGATACGAGCTGCTTCAATCTGGCGGGCCGTAATCCAGGCTTGCTCCAGGGATTTGATAGCGAACGAACCGAAGTCGATGGAGCTACCGCGGTAGGCCAGGCCGTGTACGCGGCCCTTCTGCATCTTCCGATATTTGGTTCTTTTCGGTTGTAACATGTCTTAGTCTCGAAAAAGAAGTGGAAGAGAAGGACTAACGACGGGGGCCACGGCCTGCGCCGCCACCACCGGGGTTACCGCCACGGTTGCCACCGGCACCACCGCCAAAGCCGCCACGGCCTGCGCCACCGCCACGGTTGTCACCGCCGCCACGTGGGCCACGGTCACCACCACGGCCACCACGGTCGCCGCCACGCTCACCCCGGTCGCCACGCTCACCGCGCGGGCCACGGTCACCGCGGTCGTTACCGCCTTGGCCTTGCTGCTGAGTCAGCAGCTGGTTGGGCGAGAGGTCGGGCTTGCCGAATACTTCACCACGCATGATCCACACCTTGATGCCGATTTTGCCATACACCGTCTGGGCTTCAGACAAGGCGTAGTCGATGTCGGCGCGGAGGGTGTGCAGCGGGGTGCGGCCTTCCTTGTATTGTTCCGAACGGGCAATTTCAGCACCGCCCAGGCGGCCACCACACTGCACCTTAATGCCTTCAGCGCCCACACGAATGGCACCCTGAATGGCTTGCTTCATGGCGCGACGGAACGAGATACGAGCCTGCAGCTGCTGGGCGATGCTTTCGCCTACCAGCTTGGCGTCGAGTTCCGGACGCTTGATTTCGAAGATATTGATCTGAACGTCCTTGCTCGTGAGCTTTTTCAGTTCGTCTTTGATCTTATCAACTTCCTGGCCGCCTTTACCGATTACCACACCCGGACGAGCCGTGTTGATGGTGATGGTGATGCGCTTGAGGGTACGCTCGATGATGATTTTCGAGATGCCGCCCTTCGGGATGCGTGCCAGGATGTATTTGCGGATTTTCTCGTCTTCGACCAGTTTGTCAGCAAAGTCTTTGCCGCCGTACCAGTTCGAATCCCAACCCTTGATGATGCCGAGGCGGAAACCTACCGGATTAACTTTCTGTCCCATAATACTTATTCGGTGGCGTCAGCCGCGGTTTGGGTATCAGCTTTCTTGGTCGAGCGACGCGTCGTCTTCTTCGGTGCTGCTTCAGCAGCCGGAGCAGCGGCAGCGGCCGGCGCAGTTTCCTGCTTGGCAGCGGCGTCTTTCAGGCCTTGGCGGCTGCCAATGGCTTCCACCTTCGAATCAATGATGAGCGTGACGTGGTTGCTGCGCTTGCGGATGCGGTGGCCACGGCCCTGGGGGGCGGGGCGCAGACGCTTCAACTGGCGGCCTTCATCCACGAAAATCTCTTTGATGTAGAGGTTTGCGTCTTCAATGCGCTCGTCCTCGTTCTTCTGCTGCCAGTTGGCCAAGGCCGACAGGAGCAGCTTCTCGACACGCTCAGCGCCCGAATTCGCCTCAAACTTCAACAAGCTTAAGGCACGGGTAACGCTTTTGCCGCGTACGAGGCCGGCCACGAGGCGCATCTTGCGCGGCGAGGTCGGAACATTACGGAGTTTGGCTACTGCTTCCATGTCTTAGCGCTTGCCTTTGTCTTTTTTGGCGACGTGGCCGCGGAAGTTGCGCGTGGGCGCGAACTCACCGAGCTTGTGACCGACCATGTTTTCGGTCACGTACACCGGAATAAATTTATTGCCGTTGTGAACGGCGAAGGTATGCCCTACGAAGTCCGGCGAAATCATCGAGCGGCGCGACCAAGTCTTCACCACCGATTTCTTGTTGGACTCCTCCATCACCTGCACCTTCCGCTCCAGGCGGAAGTCGATGTACGGGCCTTTTTTAAGCGAACGTGCCATTACTTCTTGCCTTTACGCGAAACGATGAGTTGCTCAGAGTACTTGTTCTTGTTGCGGGTCTTGGCGCCCTTCGCGAGCAGACCTTTGCGGCTGCGCGGGTGACCACCGCTCGAGCGGCCTTCACCACCACCCATCGGGTGGTCAACGGGGTTCATTGCAACACCGCGAACGCGCGGACGAACGCCCAACCAACGGTTACGACCAGCTTTGCCGAGACGTACGTTCATGTGGTCGCCATTCGAAACCGTACCAACCGTGGCCATGCAGGTTACCAGAACCATGCGCATTTCGCCGGAAGGCAATTTCAGCGTCGCGTACTTGTCTTCGCGGGCCACCAGCTGGGCGTAGGTACCGGCCGAGCGGGCCATTACGGCACCAGCACCGGGCTGCAGCTCGATGTTGTGGACAATCGTACCGAGCGGCATGTTGCGCAGGGTAAGAGCGTTGCCCACTTCCGGGGAAGCCGAAGGGCCCGATACCACCGTGGCGCCTACCGTCAAACCAGCTGGAGCGATGATGTAAGCCTTCTCGCCGTCCGCGTAGTGCAGCAGGGCGATGCGAGCCGTACGGTTGGGGTCGTACTCAATCTCCTTCACGGTAGCCGGCACATCGTGCTTGCTGCGCTTGAAGTCGATTACGCGGTACTTCTGCTTGTGACCACCGCCGATGTAACGGTTGGTCATTTTTCCGGAATCATTCCGGCCACCGGATTTTTTGAGGGGTGCCAACAGCGACTTCTCCGGCGTCGACGTGGTAATCTCGTCGAAGGCCGGGGCGATGCGGAAGCGCTGACCCGGTGATGTTGGTCTTAGTTTTTTGAGTGCCATTGCTTAGCTGAAATGCTCTGGCGGGAAGATGCCCGCCCGAAACGATGGTGCTGCTTAGATGCCGCTGTAGAAGTCGATTACGTCGCCTTCCTTCACGGTCACGATGGCTTTTTTGCCATGCGGACGGCGGCCAATCACTGCACCCGTCTTCGTGAACTTCGACTTGAGCTTGCCGTTGGTGCGGATGGTGTTGATGCTCACCACCGTCACGCCGTACAGCTGCTCGATTTCTTTTTTGATCTGAACCTTGTTGGCGGTGCGCTCAACCTGGAAGGCGTATTGGCCTTTCTCGTTCAGCGCCGTGGCCTTCTCGGTCACGATGGGCTTCTTGATCGTGCTCATTACTCAGCGGCCGTGTAAAGTTGATTGAGCGCCTGCAGGCCGTCTTCCGACAACAGCAGGGTGTCCGTGTTCAGCAGGTCGTGCGTGTTCAGGGCAACGGGCGTAGCCACTTTCACCTTCTGAATGTTGCGAGCCGACAGCACCACGTTCTTGTTAACCTCACCCGTTACCACCAGCGTCTTTTTGCCGTTGTTCAGGTTCAGACCGCTCAGGATGTTGAGGAAGTCTTTGGTCTTGGGAGCTTCGATGTTGAAGTTCTCAACCAAGGCCAGACGGTTTTCGCGAGCAAGTACCGACAGGGCCGACAGACGGGCCAGCTGTTTGGTTTTCTTGTTCACTTTGAAACCGTAGTCGCGCGGCTTGGGACCGAATACGCGACCACCGCCGATGAACACCGGCGACTTCATCGAACCAGCACGGGCACCGCCGGTGCCTTTCTGCTTCTTCAGTTTCTTGGTGGTGCGGGCAATTTCAGCGCGCTCCTTCGACTTGTGCGTGCCCTGGCGCTGGTTGGCCAGGTACAGCTTCACGTCGAGGTACATGGCGTGCTCGTTCGGCTCCAGCCCGAAGATGGCGTCAGACAGCGTCACCTTGCGGCCGGTGTCCTCACCTTTGATCGTCAATACAGAGAGTTCCATCGCGCCTATTTCTCCAGAATCACGTAACCGTTTTTAGCACCGGGCACCGAGCCGCTCACCAAGATGAGGTTGTGCTCGAGCATCACGCGCATCACCTTCAGGTTTTGCACTTTCACCCGGTCGCCGCCCATGCGGCCAGCCATGCGCATTCCTTTGAACACGCGCGAAGGCCAGGAGCAGGCACCGATAGAACCGGGGTGACGGCCGCGGTTGTGCTGGCCGTGGGTTTGGCCACCAACACCAGCAAAGTTGTGACGTTTTACAACGCCCTGGAAGCCCTTGCCTTTGGACGTACCAACTACATCGACGAAGTCGCCTTCAACGAAGTACTCGGCATTCACTTCGGCGCCGAGCGTGTACGAAGCCACGTCGTCGGTGCGGAATTCCACGAGTTTCTTGCGGGGGGTAACGCCCGCCTTAGCGAAGTGGCCAGCCAACGGTTTGTTGGTGTTCTTGGCCTTCTTGTCGCCGTACCCGAGTTGAACGGCCGTGTAGCCGTCGTTCTCGAGCGTTTTCACCTGCGTCACTACGCACGGGCCAGCTTGGATGAGCGTGCAGGGCACGTTCTTGCCGTCCGGAGTGAAGAGGCTTGTCATACCGATTTTCTTACCGATAATGCCAGGCATTCGAATGGGGTTTGAGAAAAGACACAGGAAAACGCCCGAATGACGTTTTCGGAAAGGGAGTGCAAAGCTAGGGAATTATGAAGACAAAATTGCAACCCCCTTCTGAAATAATTTAGAGTGGGTTGCTGCTACTACTCAGCACGTTCGGTGCGGCCTTAGGCCATTGGCCAATCCGACGAAGCATTCAGCAACACGGAATTGGTCAATAATTTGTGGTGCGCAGCCAGTATTTCGCGAAAGAAACGGCGCAAGGCTCCTTCTTCTATCTTACGGAGCAATGACCACTGATTCGCCTTCTTGGCGCGCGGGCAATACCCAAAGCAGAAACGCGAGAAAGAAGGCGGGAATTACGGTACCAATTTGGCTTTCCAGCATTGGATTGACCATGAAGGACACGGTAATAACTACGTAGTAGGCCATGAGCAACCAGCTCCATTGCCGCCGCGCCCACCAGAGGGGATAATAGAAGCCCAACAGAAAGACCACCAAACCAACCGAGCCGTAGGAAACCAGCTGCTCGAGGTACTGATTGTGTGGCCGGTTGTAATTGTTCTCCGTGATTTGGGGAAAGAGTTGATGGTAACGCTGGCTCATCTCTTTGTGTACATCGGCCTTGCCCACGCCCCAGATAGGATTGTCCTTCACAATAGCCCAAGCCGCTTGATAGGAATAAACCCTCCCTACCAGCGAATAGCGGTTGGCTTCCTGTGACTGACTGATTTGTCCAGCATCTTCCTGCGTGTTGTGGTACTTATTGCGAAACGTAGGTAAACAGAAATAGCTCATCAGGGGCATCAACAGCAGGAAACCAGCCAGCGCGAAGGCTTTTTGCAGCTGCCGCCGCCATAATAACACGGCTCCATATCCAATGCTGAGCAAATAGAATGCTAATAGCCCACTGCGCACAGCTAATAAAAACTGGAAAAAGACGAGGAACGCAATACCAGCAATTAGCCACGTAATACCTTTCCTCTTTAGGCTTTCCCGCTCCCATACACACACGCCCGTAGCAATAGCCAATGCTACCAGCAAACTAAAGTTAACGTGGTCTGGCACCGTTGGCATGAGCTTGGAATGGGTGTATAGTTCGTTGATTTCGGCGGTGTGGAATAAGTAATAGATAGTGCTGCCTAAAGCCGACAGTGCGGTTACGCATACAAATAGCGCCAGCAAACTCACTCGTTGCTTATCGGAAGGTACTGGCAGAATGCCAAAGGCCAATGGCAGCAGCACAAAAGGCAACTGCAATACTACCCCCTTCCAATACTGGTCTATATTTTCCCTATCGGTATTGAGCCCCGAAGCCAACTGCAAGCCAAAGAGCAAAGCCACTGCCGCGTAAGCCGGCCATTTTTCCCGTTGTGCGAAACGGCGCGTTAGCGCCCAATATCCCAGACCGGCAAGGGTTACGAGCCCAATTCCAATGCTCGACAGTGTACGCAGCACAGGAATGGTATACATGCCGATAATAACTAGGGCGCAGCCGACAACAGACAGCAGCTGTAGCACCCGAACACCGGAGGAAGAATGAACATCAGTTTGAGGATGGGACTGAGTCATTGGGCTATGAAATCATGATTATCTTATGCTGCTACAGTTGCTCGCATGCAACCATTGTTGTGCGAATCTTCCGCACTACCAGCACTTGGGTTCTACAAAAACAAACCCCACCGGCTTCCTGAGTCGGTGGGGCTTATTATTTCAAACGAGGGCTATCCTCAGACTTTGATTTCTACGTCAACGCCGCTGGGCAGTTCCAGCTTCATCAGGGCATCTACCGTCTTCGACGAAGTCGAGTAGATGTCCACGAGGCGCTTGTAGGTGCAGAGTTGGAATTGCTCACGGGCCTTCTTGTTCACGTGAGGCGAACGAAGGACGGTGAACTTGTCTTTCTCAGTGGGCAAAGGAATCGGGCCGCTTACGATGGCACCCGTGGCTTTCACCGCCTTTACGATCTTCTCCGACGACTTGTCGACGAGGTTATGATCGTAGGACTTCAGTTTGATGCGAATTTTCTGGTTCATGATGTCAGCTTGTGAAAGCAACGATTATTTACCGCCTTTTACTTTGGCGATGATGCCCTCGGCGAGGTTCATCGGCACCTGCTCGTAGTGCGAGAAGGTGAGCGACGCCGAAGCACGACCCGACGAAATGGTGCGCAGGTCGGTTACGTAGCCGAACAGTTCCGACAACGGAACGTCAGCCTTGATAACCTGAGCGCCAGCCTTCGTGTCCATGCCTTTCATGATGCCACGGCGACGGTTCAAGTCACCCGTTACCGGGCCCGTGTACTCGTCCGGCGACACTACTTCGACAGCCATGATAGGCTCGAGCAGCTTCGGAGCGCAACGCGGTGCGGCCTCTTTGTAGCCCAGACGTGCCGCCATTTCAAACGACAGCGCATCGGAGTCAACATCGTGGTACGAGCCGTGGAAGATCTTCACACGCATCGAGTCCATGGGGAAGCCGGCCAGTACGCCGTTCTTCATGGCCTCTTCGAAGCCCTTCTGGATCGGGGCAATGAATTCGCGCGGGATAACACCACCGGTGATGCCGTTGACGAACTCCAGACCGGGTTTCTCCGGCTCGGTTTCTTTCGGACCGAGTTCGAATTCGATGTGAGCAAACTTACCACGACCACCCGTCTGCTTCTTGTAGACTTCGCGGTGCTCGATGGTTTTGGTAATCATCTCCTTGTAGGCTACCTGCGGAGCACCCTGGTTGATTTCAACCTTGAACTCGCGACGCATCCGGTCGATGATGATTTCCAAGTGAAGCTCACCCATGCCGCGCAGTACCGTCTGGCCCGTTTCGGGGTCGGTGAATACCGTCAGGGTGGGGTCTTCTTCTACGAGTTTGGCAATGGCCATACCCATCTTGTCCACGTCGGCCTGCGTCTTCGGCTCGATAGCGTAGCCGATTACGGGCTCGGGGAACGACATCGACTCGAGAACCAGACGGTCTTTCTCTTCCGTCAGGGTGTCACCGGTCTTAATGTCTTTGAAACCCACGCCGGCGGCAATGTCACCAGCCTGGATCTTGTCGATGGGGTTCTGCTTGTTGGAGTGCATCTGCATCAGACGCGAGATGCGCTCCTTCTTGCCCGTACGGTTGTTGAACACGTACGAACCCGACTCGAGCTGACCCGAGTAGCAGCGGAAGAAGCACAGACGGCCCACGAAGGGGTCGGTGGCAATCTTGAACGCCAGGGCAGTGAACGGCTCCGAGTTATCGGGGTGACGCTCTACTTCCTCGCCCGTGTCGGGGTTGGTACCGATGATAGCCGGCATGTCGAGCGGCGAGGGCAGGTAAGCCATTACGCCGTCCAGCATCGACTGCACACCTTTGTTTTTGAAGGCCGAGCCGCACATTACGGGCGAGAACTTCATGTCGATTACCGCCTGGCGGATAACGACCATCATTTCTTCGCGGGTAATGCTGTCCGGATCTTCGAAGAATTTCTCCAGCAGGGCGTCGTCGTATTCGGCTACGCTTTCTACCAGCTTTTGGCGCCACTCGGCTACCGTCTCCACCAGATCCTCGGGAACCGGAATTTCGTGGTACGATTTGCCTTGGGTAGCGTCGTCCCACACGATGGCTTTGCCAGTGAGCAGGTCAACTACGCCTTTGAAGGTGTCTTCAGCGCCAATCGGAATCTGCAGGGGCACCGGGTTAGCACCCAGTTTGTCCTTGATTTCGGTTACGGCTTTGAAGAAGTCAGCACCGGCGCGGTCCATCTTATTGACGAAGCAGATACGCGGCACTTTGTACTTGTCAGCCTGACGCCATACGGTTTCCGACTGCGGCTCTACGCCCGAAACGGCGCAGAACAGGGCAACGGCACCGTCGAGCACACGCAGCGAACGTTCCACTTCAACGGTGAAGTCAACGTGGCCGGGGGTGTCAATCAGGTTGATTTTGTACTGCTTGGTTTCCGGCGTCGGGTCGCCGTTGGCGTCCGTCGGGTAGTTCCAGAAGGTGGTAGTAGCAGCCGACGTGATGGTGATACCACGCTCCTGCTCCTGCTCCATCCAGTCCATCGTGGCGGCACCTTCGTGCACTTCCCCGATTTTGTGGGTTTTACCGGTGTAGTATAGGATACGCTCCGACGTGGTGGTCTTACCGGCGTCGATGTGCGCCATAATCCCAATGTTGCGGAGGTACTGAAGGTCTTTGTTTACGGCCATTGTCTTATGCGGACTTAGGAATGTGGGGACTCAAGGCTTGGATTCGTGTTGGAACAACAATCCAGGGCCGAAAGTCCCCAACTACCCAAAAACCATTCTTAGAAACGGAAGTGCGAGAAAGCCTTGTTGGCTTCGGCCATCCGGTGGGTGTCGTCCTTTTTCTTAACGGCAGCACCTTCACCTTTTGCGGCGGCGATGATTTCACCGGCCAGCTTGTCTTTCATGGTCTTCTCACCGCGACGACGCGAGTATTGAATCAACCACTTCGAACCCACGGCGATGCGACGGTCGGGGCGAACTTCGGTGGGCACCTGGAAGGTAGCACCGCCTACGCGGCGGCTCTTTACTTCCACGGTCGGCATCACGTTGTTCAGGGCTTTGCGCCACTGCTCGAGGCCGTTTTCCTTGGTGCGAGCTTCTACTTGCTCCAGGGCGTCGTAGAAGATGCCGTACGACAGGCTCTTCTTGCCGTCGTACATCAGGTAGTTAACGAAACGGGTAACCAGCGTCTCGCCGAACTTGGGGTCCGGCAGGAGGATGCGCTTCTTCGGTTTTGCTTTTCTCATGATTTCGAAAGGGCTTGGCGACTGTGCTTAGAGTGGAATCAAGCTTCACGCGCACGGGGCGCATTACTCAGACCCCTGATTCAGACACCGACAGCCGTCAGAGTGACCTTATTACTTTTTCTTACCTGCGGGTTTGCCGCCTTTGCCAGCTGCTGCGGCAGGTTGGCCCGGCTTCGGACGCTTGGCACCGTACTTCGAACGACGCTGGAGACGGCCGCTTACGCCGGCGGTGTCGAGGGCACCACGGATGATGTGGTAACGAACGCCCGGCAAGTCTTTCACACGACCACCGCGGATCAGCACGATGCTGTGCTCCTGCAGGTTGTGGCCTTCGCCCGGGATGTAGGCGTTAACCTCTTTGCCGTTGGTGAGGCGCACGCGAGCTACTTTACGCATGGCCGAGTTCGGCTTCTTGGGCGTGGTGGTGTACACGCGGGTGCACACGCCACGGCGCTGGGGGCACGAATCGAGAGCCGGCGACTTGGATTTCGTCGTCAGTTTCTCGCGGCCTTTGCGCACTAATTGGTTGATGGTTGGCATCTAAATGGGGTTTGTGCCGGGAGGGTCTTCTCCCAAAAAATTAGGCTTGCAAAGGTAGACAGTCTGATTTACAATAGCAAACGGGTATTGTAACTTAACCCGAAGTGCTTGTCCTGCTCAGTATCAGGGTATTTACGCTAATGAATCCTGGCCTTCGGAAAGGCACAAGAAAAGCCCGCACGGCAACGCGCGGGCTTTTTGGTCATTCTTGTGAGTTAGGAACGCTGCTAATCCGCCGCCTGCAAGGTGACCGGCCCAAAGTCGGCGCAACGGCTGAGCACGTAGCCCAGTACCTCCAGGCTGGCGCGGCTGCGGCTGTAGTCGCAGTAGTATAGGCCGTACTCGGCTCTTTGCAGCTCAGCATCGGGCATACCAGCCAAGCTGCCCGTACCGCGGTATTCATACCGGCCTAACTCGTCGCAGTGGTCAAAGTGTGGGGCTTTGCGCAGGATGGCAGCAGCCTGATCAGCCGTCATTGAACAAACGATGCGGTACTCATAGCCCATTTCTATCAGACACATTACCTTGCTATGTAACCTTATTTACCAAAAGCCGCAGTTGATATACAAGTTTACTACTTGTGTATTTTGCCAGCCCGTAGGAATATCGGGAAACGCACTTCCCGCTTGTCTTTGCCCCACAGCTCCCGCAGCGGCTGCTCAATCTGCCGTAGCGGCTCCTCTCCTACTTCCGTCCGATAGCGCTGCACGCTGCTCCACGTCTGCAAATAACGCAGAAACCGTTCAGCATCCCAGCTTTGCCGCTCCTCAAAATCGTGCAGCTGCATGTCGACGAATGGAAACGGAATGCGAGCAAACCGGTCGTCGATGTGGCGGCGGTTCTCGTCCCAATACGGCCCGACAATGTCAGTATAGAAGTGCTGCACGAGTGCGTCAATATCAGCGTTGACTTGGACCAGCCCATAGCCCCACTCGGCAATGGTGGCGCCGGGCCGGGCCACGCGCCGGGCTTCGCGATGGAACGCGTCGGCATCGAACCAGTGCAGGGCTTGTGCTACGGTTATCAGGTCGAAGCTGTCGGCGGCGAATGGTGTTTGCTCGGCTCTGCTGACGCGGTAATTGATATTCGGCTTTGGCGCAGCCTGCGCTAATTGCTGCTCACTTATGTCGGTGGCTTCCACACGAGCAAAGTATTCGGCTAGGTCGCTGGCTACTTGTCCGTTCCCGGTGCCGCAGTCCCATGCGGCTTCCCGTCCGGGCGTAATGGACAGCAAGAACTCGTAAAGCGCCGGTGGATAGGTGATGCGAAACTGCGCGTACTGGGCGGCGTGGCCGGAGAAACGGTCTAGTGGCTGCATAAACGGGAACAGCAAGGGCCACAGGCGTTGCTGCCGTGGCCCTTTAATAATATCATTCTCAAAAAGGAAGCCTTACGCCTCCCCCATCGTGCCGCTGAAGTTCATCGGGAAGCTGGGCATGTCGCCTTGCACCTTCACCGGGCCGAAGCTCCGTTCGTACCGCTCGATGTTGTCGGCCAGCGCCGACAGGAGCCGCTTGGCATGCTCGGGCGTAATAACCACGCGGGCTTTCACCTTGGCTTTGGGCAGGCCGGGCATCAGGCGAATGAAGTCGATGACGAACTCGCTGCTGCTGTGCGCAATCATGGCCAGGTTGGCGTACTCGCCTTCGGCAATGTCTTCGGAGAGTTCGATATTGATTTGCTGCTGTTCTTCGGGAATAGGTTGGGGCGGTTGTTGGCTCATGCTTGTAGCGCAAACTTTTAGTTCGCGTAGTGTTGAACAGAATCTGTTGACTTGCGGCGGTAATACGCGAGCTGAAAGGTCGCGCTGCATACCGCACCGCTAAAAGTAGGCAGAAAAAGAAAAGCCCGCCGGAATTGCTTCCGGCGGGCTTCCCTACTTAATCAGCCTAAGCGGCCGGCCAATTACTCGGCCGACACTTCGCGCTTGCTGCGGCTGGCGCGAGGACGAGCCTCGGCAGCAGCCGGCGCAGCGGCCACCGGCTCCGGGTCTTCGGTCGAACCAACGATGATGCGTTGGTAGTCGCGCAGACCGGTACCGGCCGGAATGAGGTGACCCACAATTACGTTTTCCTTCAGGCCCAGCAGTTCGTCGGCCTTGCCACGGATGGCGGCTTCCGACAGCACCTTGGTTGTTTCCTGGAAGGAAGCGGCCGAGATGAACGACTGAGTACCCAACGAAGCCTGCGTGATGCCTTGCAGCGTGGGACGCGATACGGCCGGCGAAGCGTCGCGCACTTCTACCAGCTTCAGGTCGCGGCGGCGCAGCGAGGAATTCTCGTCGCGCAGCTTACGAGCCGTTACGATCTGACCACGCTTCAGCTCCGTCGAATCACCTTCTTCCGTTACCACCTTCATGTCGATGATGGAGTCGTTTTCTTCCATGAAGGTCACCTTGTCGATAACCTGGTGCTCCAGGAAGGAGGTGTCGCCCGGATCGATAATCACGACTTTCTGCATCATCTGGCGGACGACCACCTCGATGTGTTTGTCGTTGATTTTCACACCCTGCAAGCGGTACACTTCCTGAATCTCGTTCACGAGGTACTCCTGCACGGCACCGGGGCCCTGAATGTTCAGGATGTCAATCGGGGTAATGGCACCATCCGACAGCGGCGCACCGGCGCGGATAAAGTCGTTGTCCTGCACCAGAATGTGCTTCGACAGCGGCACCATGTACTTCTTCTTCACGCCGTCTTTCGACTCGACAAAGATTTCGCGGTTACCACGCTTCACCGTGCCGTAGGTTACCACACCGTCGATTTCCGACACGACGGCCGGGTTCGACGGGTTGCGGGCTTCGAACAGTTCGGTTACGCGGGGCAGACCACCGGTGATGTCGCGGGTTTTGCCCACGGCGCGTGGAATCTTGGCCAGGATGTGACCGGCCTTGATTTTCTCGCCATTTTCCACGCTGATGTGCGAACCAACGGGGATGTTGTAGGCTTTCTGCGCTTCGTCGCCGCCTTTCTTGCCGGCTTTCACGATGATGGCCGGCGCCAATGTCTTGTCTTTCGACTCGATGATTACCTTCTCGCGGTGACCGGTCTGTTCGTCCGATTCCTCGCGGTAGGTAATGCCTTCCTTGATGCCGTCGTAGTTGATGGTACCGTCGAATTCAGCCAGGATAACCGCGTTGTACGGGTCCCAGTTGCAAAGTTCGGCGCCTTTCTCTACTTCCTGCCCTTCGTCAACCACCAGGAACGAGCCGTACGGTACGTGGTTCGAGATGTACACCTTGCCGGTGCCTTTCTCCACGATGCGTACTTCGCCCGAGCGGCCCATCACCACTTTGCCTTTCACGCCTTCGTCGGTCACGGTATCCACGGTGCGGATATCCTCGAACTCAACGACACCGGCGAACTTGGCGCGGATGCTGGCTTCAACGGCAATGTTGGAAGCCGTACCACCTACGTGGAACGTACGCAGGGTCAGCTGCGTGCCCGGCTCACCAATGGACTGCGCAGCAATTACGCCAACCGCCTCGCCGCGCTGGACCATACGGCCCGACGACAGGTTGCGGCCGTAGCAACGGGCGCAGATACCACGCTTAGCTTCGCAGGTCAGTACCGAGCGGATTTCCACCGATTCGATGCTGGTCTGGTCGATACGGCGCGTGATTTCCTCGGTGATTTCGTCGCCGGCAGTCAGGATAACCTCGTCCGTGAGCGGGTCGATGATATCGTGCACCGCTACGCGGCCCAGGATACGCTCGGCCAGCGGCTCTACCACGTCCTCGTTGTCTTTCAGGGCGAAGGTCTCGATGCCACGCAGCGTACCGCAGTCCACATCGTTCACAATCACGTCCTGCGACACGTCTACCAGACGACGCGTCAGGTAGCCGGCATCAGCCGTCTTCAGAGCGGTGTCGGCCAGACCCTTACGGGCACCGTGGGTCGAAATGAAGTACTCGATAACGTCCAGGCCTTCTTTAAAGTTAGACAGAATCGGGTTTTCGATGATTTCGCCTACCGAACCCTGCAGCGACTTCTGCGGCTTGGCCATCAGACCACGCATACCGCCGAGCTGACGAATCTGCTCGCGCGAGCCACGGGCACCGGAGTGCATCATCATGTAGATCGAGTTGAAGCCCTGGTCGTCCGTTTCAAGACGACGCATGAGCGTCTCCGTAATCTGGTTGTTGATGCGCGTCCAGATGTCGATAACCTGGTTGTAACGCTCGTTGTCGGTAATCAGACCCATCTGGTAGTTCTGGGTTACCGCATCCACGTCGGCCTTGGCCTGCGCGATGAGGGCGTCCTTCTCCTTCGGAATCTGAATGTCACCCAGACCCATGCTCAGGCCGCCTTTGAAGGCCGACTGGAAGCCGAGGGTCTTGATGTCGTCGAGAAACTGGGCGGTACGGGCCATGCCCGTGCGCTTAAACACCAGCGAAATGATCTGCTGGAGCTTCTTCTTCGTGAGCAGTTCGTCCACGAAGCCCACTTCCTGCGGTACGTGCAGGTTGAACAGCACACGGCCAGCTACCGTTTCGATGATTTTCGTGACCAGGTTATCTTCCTCGTCGCGAACCACCGTGCGCACCTTGATGTAGGCTTGCTTCGAGAGTTGACCTTCGTTGATGGCAATAACCACTTCCTCAGCCGAGTAGAAGGTCATGCCTTCGCCCTTGATCTTCTCCTCGTCGGTGCTGCGCTTGCCTTTGGTCACGTAGTACAGACCCAGAACCATGTCCTGCGACGGCACCGCGATGGGCGCGCCGTTGGCCGGGTTCAGGATGTTGTGCGAGGCCAGCATGAGCATCGAGGCTTCCAGTACGGCAGCCGGTCCCAGGGGAACGTGCACAGCCATTTGGTCACCGTCAAAGTCAGCGTTGAAGGCAGTACACACCAGCGGGTGCAGCTGGATAGCTTTGCCCTCGATGAGACGCGGCTGGAACGCCTGGATACCCAAGCGGTGCAGCGTAGGAGCACGGTTGAGGAGCACCGGGTGGCCTTTCAGCACGTTCTCCAGGATGTCCCACACCACGGCGTCCTTGCGGTCCACGATTTTCTTGGCCGACTTCACCGTCTTCACGATGCCGCGCTCGATGAGCTTGCGGATGATGAACGGTTTGAACAGCTCAGCCGCCATGTTCTTGGGCAGACCGCACTCGTGCAGCTTCAGCTCGGGGCCTACCACGATAACCGAACGGCCCGAGTAGTCGACACGTTTACCGAGCAGGTTCTGACGGAAGCGGCCCTGCTTGCCTTTCAGCATGTCGGACAGCGACTTCAGGGCACGGTTGCCTTCGGCGCGCACGGCATTCACCTTGCGCGAGTTGTCGAACAGGGAGTCGACGGCTTCCTGCAGCATGCGCTTCTCGTTGCGTAGAATCACCTCGGGAGCCTTGATTTCGATCAGGCGCTTGAGGCGGTTGTTGCGAATGATAACGCGACGGTACAGGTCGTTCAAGTCGGAAGTAGCGAAACGGCCACCGTCCAGGGGCACGAGGGGGCGCAGTTCCGGCGGAATCACCGGCACCATGCGAATCACCATCCACTCGGGGCGGTTCTCGATGCGGCCGTTGGCTTCGCGGAAGGCTTCCACCACGCGCAGACGCTTCAACGCTTCGGCTTTACGCTGCTGCGAAGTTTCGTGGGCGGCGGAGTCACGCAGCGAATAGCTCAGCTCGTCCAGGTTCAGGCGCTCGAGCAGCATGTAGAGCGCGTCGGCACCCATGCGGGCGATGAACTTCTGCGGGTCCTCGTTGGGCAGCATCTGGTTCTCGCGAGGGAGCTTGTCGATGATGTCCAGGTATTCATCTTCGGTCAGGAAGTCGTACTGCTGCACGCCTTCCGTCTCCAATACGCCCGGCTGCACTACCACGTAACGCTCGTAGTAGATGATCTGGTCGAGCTTTTTGGTAGGCATACCCAGCAGGTAGCCAATTTTATTCGGCAGCGACTTGAAGTACCAGATATGGGCTACGGGCACCACCAGTTCGATGTGGCCCATCCGCTCACGGCGCACTTTCTTCTCGGTCACCTCCACGCCGCAACGGTCGCAGATGATGCCTTTGTAGCGAATGCGCTTGTATTTGCCGCAATGGCATTCCCAGTCCTTCACCGGCCCGAAGATCCGCTCACAGAACAGACCGCCCATTTCGGGCTTGTACGTCCGGTAGTTGATCGTCTCGGGCTTCACCACTTCGCCGTTCGACCGCTCCAGAATGGCTTCGGGCGAGGCGAGCGAGATGGTGACTTTCGAGAAGTCCTGCACTAACTTCTTGGTTTTTGCAAACGCCATGTTGCTTGTTTATTAAGCTGTTAGCTTGTTGCTGTTCACTGCCTGCTTCCTTGCAGCTGCCCGTAGGCAATACCGCAGAAATTCAGAACAGCTCGACTCACGTAAAAGTGCTCTGCGGGTCGGATAGGTACGCCGCGCAGTAGGTTTCATCGGGTCTGAGGGTGAAGTCCGGTTGACTTCATCGAATGGCTGGTTGATGACTTTTCAGGCGGTGTTTGTTGTCCTGACCATATCTCGGAACAACACCCGAAAAGCATGTCGCGCAGCCGCTCGCAGTATGCACGAAATGGTTGCCGACGCCCGCAGGCACCAGCAACCATCTCTATGCAGCTTTATTAGTCCAGCGTGATTTCCAGGGCCAGACCACGCAGCTCGTGAATGAGCACGTTGAACGACTCGGGAATATTCGGCTTGGGCAACACGTCGCCCTTCACGATGGCTTCGTAGGCTTTGGCACGGCCAATCACGTCGTCCGACTTCACCGTCAGGATTTCCTGCAGGATGTTCGAAGCGCCGAAGGCTTCCAAAGCCCATACTTCCATTTCGCCGAAGCGCTGGCCACCGAACTGCGCCTTACCACCCAGCGGCTGCTGCGTGATGAGCGAGTACGGACCGATGGAACGGGCGTGCATCTTATCGTCGACTAGGTGACCGAGTTTGAGCATGTAAATCACGCCCACGGTTACTGGCTGGTCGAAACGGTCGCCAGAGAGGCCGTCGTGCAGGTACGCACGACCCCAATCCGGCAGGCCGGCGTCGGTCAGTTCCTTGGCCACTTCTTCTTCGGTACCACCGTCGAAGATGGGCGTCGAGTACTTGCGGCCCAGCTTGAGGCCGGCCCAGCCCAGTACCGTTTCGTAGATCTGACCGATGTTCATGCGGCTCGGTACACCCAGCGGGTTGAGCACGATGTCCATCGGGGTGCCGTCGGGCAGGAAGGGCATGTCCTCATCGCGCACGATACGTGCTACGACTCCTTTGTTACCGTGGCGACCGGCCATCTTGTCCCCCACCTTCAGCTTGCGCTTCTTGGCGATGTACACTTTGGCCAGCTGCACGATGCCGGCGGGCAGCTCGTCGCCTACTTCCAGCGTGAAACGGTCGCGCTTGAAGCGGGCCGTTACGATGTTGCGGCGCTTGGTGTAGTTCTTCACCAGCTCCACGAGCATGCTGTTCACCTTCTCGTCGGCGGTCCACCCTTCCAGGATCAAATCCTTGAACATGTTGACCTCCTCCGGCACGGCGTAGTTGCTCTCGTCCTTGTAGGGGTTCTTGTCGGGGAACAAGGCTTCCGTGATGTTCTTCTTCCCGAATTTTACGCCCTTGCTCAGGATTTCGTCACCGAAGCGGTGCTTCACGCCTTGCGACGTTTTGCCTTCCAGCAACTGCACCAGCTTCTCCACCATCACCGTTTTCACGCCACGCAGCTCAGCGGCGTAGCGGTCCTTCAGCTCCTCTACTTCGCGCTTCGACTTGGCCCGCAGGTTCTTGTCCTTCTTGGGACGCGAGAACAGCTTCGTCTCGATAACGACACCCTGCAAAGAGGGCGGCGCTTTGAGCGAGGCATCTTTCACGTCGCCAGCCTTGTCGCCGAAGATGGCTCGCAGCAGCTTCTCTTCCGGAGTCGGGTCGGTCTCGCCCTTCGGCGTGATCTTACCGATCAGAATGTCGCCTTCGCGTACTTCCGCACCGATACGGATGATGCCGTTCTCATCGAGGTTGCGTACGGCTTCCTCGCTCACGTTCGGAATTTCCGAGGTCAGCTCTTCTTCGCCGCGCTTGGTTTCGCGTACTTCCAGCTCAAACTCTTCGATGTGAATCGAAGTGAAGATGTCGTCGCGGACCACCTTCTCCGAAATAACGATGGCATCCTCGAAGTTGTAACCCTGCCACGGCATAAATGCCACCTGCATGTTACGACCCAGGGCCAGCTCACCGCCTTCGGTAGCATAGCCTTCGCACAACGGCTGGCCTTTCTCAACCCGGTCACCGCGTTTCACGATGGGGCTCAGGTTGATGCAGGTATCTTGGTTGGTGCGACGGAATTTGATCAAATCGTACGTAATACGCTCGGCGTCGAAGCTCACGAGGATGTCTTCGGCGGAAAGGTCGTACTTCACGATGATCTTGTTGGCATCGACGTAGTCGATGACGCCGGGACCTTCGGCTACTACCAAGGCGCGCGAGTCGATGGCTACGCGGCCTTCGAGGCCGGTACCCACAATCGGAGCCTGCGGACGCAACAGCGGCACGGCCTGACGTTGCATGTTCGAGCCCATCAGTGCGCGGTTGGCGTCGTCGTGCTCCAGGAACGGAATCATCGAGGCAGCCACCGACACAATCTGGTTCGGTGCAATGTCCATATAGGTGTACTCGGTCGGCTCTACCACCGGGAAGTCACCTTCGAAACGACCTTTCACGCGGTCCGACAGGAAGTTGCCGTTGTCATCGAGGCGGGCGTTGGCCTGCGCGATGTGGTGGGTGTCTTCCTCCTCAGCCGTCAGGTACTTCACGTTCTCGCTCATATCTACCGTGCCGTTTTCCACGGTGCGGTAGGGCGTCTCGATGAAGCCCATCGAGTTGACGCGGGCGTGCACGCACAGCGACGAAATCAGACCGATGTTCGGGCCTTCCGGCGTTTCAATAGTGCAGAGGCGGCCGTAGTGCGTGTAGTGTACGTCACGTACTTCGAAACCAGCCCGCTCGCGCGATAGACCGCCCGGCCCGAGCGCCGATACGCGACGCTTGTGCGTCACCTCAGCTAGCGGGTTGGTTTGGTCCATGAACTGCGACAACTGGTTGGTGCCGAAGAACGAGTTGATAACCGACGACAGCGTGCGGGCGTTGATCAGGTCAACGGGCTTGAAGTCCTCGTTGTCGCGCACGTTCATGCGCTCCTTGATGGTACGCGCCATACGGGCCAAGCCCACGCCAAACTGGGCGTAAAGCTGCTCGCCCACGGTGCGCACACGGCGGTTCGACAAGTGGTCAATGTCATCGACCACGGCCTTCGAGTTGATCAGGCCGATCAGGTACTTCACGATGAGGACGATGTCCTCGTTGGTCAGTACGCGGGCTTCCCAGTTCTTGTCGAGGCCCAGCTTCTTGTTGATGCGGTAACGGCCAACGTCGCCGAGGTCGTAACGCTTATCCGAGAAGAACAGCTTCTGGATGATGTCACGCGCGGTTTCTTCGTCGGGCGCTTCCGTGTTGCGGAGCTGGCGGTAAATCTGCTCTACAGCTTCCTTCTCCGAGTTGGAATTGTCCTTCTGGAGGGTGTTGTAGATAATGGCGAAGTCAGCAATGTTGACGTTTTCGCGGTGCAGGATGATGGACTTCACGCCCGAATCCACGATGGTGTCGATGTCCTCGTCCTCAACGGTCGAGTCACGTTCCAACAGCACCTCGTTGCGGTCAATCGAAACCACCTCGCCGGTGTCCTCGTCTACGAAGTCTTCCGTCCAAGTGCGCAGCACGCGGGCAGCCAGCTTGCGGCCAACTACCTTCTTGAGAGTTTTCTTGTCGGCTTTCACCTCTTCCGACAGCCCGAACAGGTCGAGAATATCTTTGTCGGTGCCGTAGCCGATGGCACGCAGCAACGTGGTAACTGGGAATTTCTTCTTCCGGTCGATGTAGGCGTACATCACGTTGTTCACGTCCGTGGCGAATTCAATCCACGAACCCTTAAACGGAATAATACGGGCCGAATACAGCTTCGTGCCGTTGGTGTGCTTGCTCTGGGCAAAGAACACGCCCGGCGAACGGTGCAGCTGGGATACGATAACCCGCTCGGCGCCGTTAATTACGAAGGAACCCTTCTCCGTCATGTAGGGAATGTTCCCGAGGAACACTTCCTGCTCGATGGTTTCGAAGTCCTCGTTATCGGCGTCGTTGCACAGCAGGCGCAACTTGGCTTTCAGCGGTACCGAGTACGTCAGGCCACGGTCGATGCACTCGTCAACCGAGTACTTGGGCGGATCGACGTGGTAATCCATGAACTGCAGCACGAAGTTTTCGCGCGAGTCCGAAATCGGGAAGTTCTCGGCAAACACCTTGAACAAGCCCTCATCCGTACGATTTTCGGCGGCCGTCTCGAGCTGAAAGAAATCCTGGAACGACTGCAACTGTACGTCCAAGAAATCCGGATACTCAATAACCTTCTTAATCTTGGCGAAGTTGATCCGCTCCTCGGCCGAAGCCGTTTTCTTGCGTGTAGCCAACGTGTAAGGGGGTTAAAATGACAAAGGGTGGTACTCTGCAAACTTTGCGTAGCTTCTACGCGTAGACGCGCGAAAACGCCCCTAAGGGCGAGGAAACCGCGTTCAGCAAAGTTCGTAGGCTACAAACAGGAAAAGACCTGACTTAGTTGCCAGGCCTTCTCCATGCTTGTTGGGCGGGTTGAAACGGAAACGGCTGACGCAATGTCACCGGTAACCGCGGGGTCCGTCCGATGAAGCAGGTGGGTGGGAGGTTAATTACTTAACCTCTACTTCAGCACCAGCTTCTTCCAGTTGCTTCTTCAGCGAGTCAGCCTCGTCCTTAGCAACACCTTCTTTCAGGGGCTTCGGAGCGCCGTCAACCAGTTCTTTGGCTTCCTTCAGGCCCAGGCCGGTCAGGTCTTTCACCAGCTTCACTACAGCCAGTTTCTGAGCGCCAGCGGCTTTCAGGATTACGTCGAACGAGGTCTTCTCCTCGGGAGCCTCAGCAGCAGCGCCAGCGCCACCACCAGCCATCATTACCGGAGCAGCAGCTGCCGGCTCGATGCCGTACTCGTCCTTCAGGATACCAGCCAGTTCGTTAACTTCTTTAACGGTCAGGCTAACGAGCTGCTCTGCAAATGCTTTCAAATCTGCCATTTTGCAAAAAAATTTGGGGGTGTTGTTGAAAACGATTGAATGAATAAAAGAGAGCAGCGGTTAGCCTGCGGCCTCTTCTTTTTCCGAAAGGGTTTTGAGGATGCCAGCCAGTTTGTTGCCGCCGCTCGACAGAGCAGAAATAACATTCTTGGCGGGCGACTGGAGCAGACCGATGATTTCACCGATGAGTTCCTGCTTGCCTTTGATGGTGGCCAGCGTTTCGAGCTGGTTGGCACCTACGAACAGGTCGCTGTCGAGGTAAGCGCCTTTCAGCGCCGGCTTCGGCTCTACGTTCTTGCCGTAGTTCTGCGACTTGTAGAAATCCTTCAGCAGCTTGGCAGGAGCCGAGCCCGACTCTTTCGAGAACAGGATGCCCGACTGGCCTTTCAGGGCTGCGTCCAGCTCGGCGGTGTCGCCCGAGAGGCGGTCCAGCGCTTTGCGGATCAGGGTGTTCTTGTAGACCTTGTATTCCATGCCGCGCGTGTAGCACAGGCGACGGAATTCGTTGATCTTCGCCACGGTCATGCCCGAGGCATCCGTGAGGTAGAAGAAGCTGTATTCGCCGAACTTTTCGGCCAGCTCATCTACGAGGGCGTATTTTTCTTCCTTCGTCATGATCAGGCGCGTTATTATTTGGCGGAGTTAACCGAGGTATCAACCGGTACACCCGGGCTCATCGTGCTCGAAAGCGTGATGCTCTTGATGTAGGTACCCTTGGCCGACGAAGGCTTCAGACGCTGCAAGGTCTGGATCAGCTCCAGTGCGTTTTCAGCGAGTTTGTCTTCACCGAACGACACTTTGCCAACCGAGGTGTGAATGATGCCGGTTTTGTCAACTTTGAAGTCGATTTTACCTGCCTTCACTTCCTGCACAGCCTTGGCTACGTCCGTGGTTACGGTGCCCGACTTCGGGTTCGGCATCAGGCCACGCGGACCCAATACGCGGCCCAGACGGCCAACCTTAGCCATTACGGCCGGCATCGTGATGATTACGTCGATGTCGGTCCAACCTTTCTCGATCTTGGCGATGTAGTCGTCCAGACCTACGAAATCGGCACCAGCAGCCGTAGCTTCGGCTTCTTTGTCCGGGGTCACGAGGGCCAGAACGCGTACCGTTTTGCCGGTGCCGTGGGGCAGCGTAGCAACGCCACGTACCATCTGGTCGGCTTTGCGGGGGTCAACACCTAGGCGCACGTCGATGTCAACCGAGGCATCAAACTTGGTGAAGGTGATTTCCTTTACCACTTTGGCCGCGTCCTGCAACGAGCGTACTTCCGTCAGGTCGAACTTGGCAAGGGCTTCCTTGCGCTTTTTGCTCACTTTTGCCATGGTCGTAGCCGATTACTTGGTGAGGGGGCTTTCGCCCGTAATGGTGATGCCCATGCTGCGAGCGGTGCCAGCTACGAGGCTCATGGCCGACTCGATCTTGAAGGCGTTCAAGTCGGGCATTTTCGTTTCGGCAATTTGGCGGACTTGGTCCCAGGTCACCGAGCCAACTTTGTTACGGTTGGGCTCTTTCGAGCCGCTTTGCAGTTTCGCTGCTTCCATGAGCAGGATCGGCGCGGGCGGCGTCTTGATGACAAAGTCAAACGACTTGTCAGTGTACATGGTGATGAGAACAGGTAACACTTGGCCGGCTTTATCCTGGGTGCGAGCGTTGAACTGCTTGCAGAATTCCATGATGTTCAAGCCCTTTGATCCAAGCGCAGGTCCAATCGGCGGGGCAGGGTTAGCCGCGCCTCCCTTTACCTGAAGTTTCAGGTAACCTCTGATTTCCTTGGCCATTTGGGTTGGTTAAAGGTCGACATTAGGTGGCGCCTAATGCCGGTTCGAAAATGCTCCTATGGAAGCAACCGCCAATCTGGAGCCCCGGCTGGCGGCCGTACTTGTAACAGTGTCTATACTTCCTTTTCGACCTGCGTGTAGCTCAGCTCTACGGGCTGGGCGCGGCCGAAAATCTTGACAATCACGTTCAGCTTCTTGCGCTCCTCGAACACTTCGTTTACCGTGCCCGAGAATCCGTTGAACGGACCGTCGATAACCTTCACCGTTTCGTTTACCACGAAAGGCACCTCAAGCGTGGCGGTCTGCTCTTCCGTTTCATCCACGATGCCCAGGATGCGGTTTACTTCGCTCATGCGCAGCGGAACGGGCTTAGTGTTGGCGGTTTTGCCCTCCTTGTCGCTGAGGAAGCCCAACACCCCAGGCGTGCTGGTTATGATGTGGTCAACCTCACCGTGCGTCAGATCGGCGTGGATCAGGATGTAACCTGGAAAAAAGCTACGCTCACGCACTCGCTTTTTACCGTTACGCATCTCGTACACCTTCTCGGCCGGAATCAGCACCTGCGGCACCAATTCATCAAGGCCGTGGCGGTGAATCTCGGTTTCGAGGTACTGCTTGGCTTTCTTCTCTTGTCCGCTCACCGAGCGCACCACGTACCACTTCAATTCTCCCATCGTAGTATACTAAGGCTGGGACTAGCGGAACGAATTGTAGAAGGCCTTCAAGAGCGACTCAAACGTCACGTCCATCACGCCAACGACGGCGGCAAACACCAGCGAACCGATAAGTACTAGGCCGGCACTCTTCTGCAGTTCGTCGAAAGTGGGCCACGTGGTCTTGTAGCGCATCTCCTCGACGGTGTCGCGGAAGTATTTCGTCAGCTTGTCCATGATTGATGTGCCGGTTGACGGATTGGGGCAAAAGCAGTGGCTGCGGGTACAGCCACCTGAAAAGGATCAGCACGGGCGGAGAGATTCGAACTCCCATCAAAGGTTTTGGAGACCTCTATTCTACCCTTGAACTACGCCCGTGTAAGCGCTCCAATTCAAACAGGGGTTTGAACGGGACTGCAAATGTAGGGAACTGTTTAGACAAAACAAATCCGGCCCCGAAAAAATCGGAGCCGGATTGTCTTGACTCAGCGGTAATTAGTCGAGGATTTCGGTTACCTGACCAGCACCTACCGTACGGCCACCTTCGCGGATAGCGAAACGCAGGCCTTTTTCCATAGCTACAGCATTGATCAACTCAACATTGATCGTCACGTTGTCGCCGGGCATTACCATCTCAACGCCTTCGGCGAGGGTGATGATACCGGTTACGTCCGTGGTACGGAAGTAGAACTGGGGACGGTAGTTGTTGAAGAACGGGGTGTGACGGCCACCTTCTTCTTTCGACAGAACGTAAACCTCAGCCTTGAACTTTTTGTGGGGGGTTACCGAGCCGGGCTTGCAGATAACCATGCCGCGACGGATGGCTTCTTTTTCAATGCCACGGAGCAGCAGACCTACGTTGTCGCCAGCTTCGCCACGGTCGAGGATCTTGCGGAACATCTCAACACCGGTCACTACCGACTTGAGGTTCTCAGCACCCATGCCGAGGATTTCAACGGCTTCACCCGAGTTGATTACGCCACGCTCGATACGACCGGTAGCAACGGTGCCACGACCCGTAATCGAGAATACGTCTTCCACCGGCATCAGGAACGGCTGGTCCGTCAAGCGGGGAGGTATCGGAATGAACGAGTCAACAGCAGCCATCAGCTCCTCGATCTTGGGAACCCAGGTAGCGTCACCGTTCAGGCCGCCCAGAGCCGAACCCTGAATAACCGGAATGTTGTCGCCGTCGAAGTCGTAGAACGAGAGCAGTTCGCGGATTTCCATCTCAACGAGTTCGAGCAGCTCGGGGTCGTCAACCATGTCCACTTTGTTCATGAACACTACCAGCTGCGGAACGCCTACCTGGCGGGCCAGCAGGATGTGCTCACGCGTCTGGGGCATCGGGCCGTCGGTAGCAGCTACCACGAGGATAGCACCGTCCATCTGGGCAGCACCGGTAACCATGTTCTTCACGTAGTCAGCGTGACCGGGGCAGTCAACGTGAGCGTAGTGACGGTTTTCGGTAGCGTACTCAACGTGAGCCGTGTTGATCGTGATACCACGCTCTTTTTCCTCGGGCGCGTTATCGATCGAAGAGAAGTCACGCTTAGCGGCCAGACCTTTGTTAGCCAGCACCGTGGTGATGGCAGCGGTCAGGGTCGTTTTGCCGTGGTCCACGTGACCGATCGTGCCGATGTTTACGTGCGGCTTGGAACGGTCAAAAGTTTCTTTAGCCATTGTAAAGAGATTGGGAAGAAATTTTGAGGAAAAAGAGAAACGCGCTGATACTGCAAGAAAGCGAAACGCAGACTCCCCGAAGGAAACGCTGCACGTCGCTTGCAGAAGGCCAGACGATGACAGGCGCGCTGTCCCGTTGGGTTCACTCTGAGCCGTTGCGGGGATTTGAACCCCGGACCTCTTCCTTACCAAGGAAGTGCTCTACCCCTGAGCTACAACGGCTGGTTATTTCGAGTCAGTGGCTTTTGCGTGAGCAGATGCGGCAAGGCAACTAGAGCGGGAGACGAGGTTCGAACCCGCGACCTGCAGCTTGGAAGGCTGCCGCTCTACCAACTGAGCTACTCCCGCGTAAAAGGGCACTGACAAGAAAAGGGTGTGGGGGGAGGAGGATTCGAACCTCCGAAGTCCGAAGACAGCAGATTTACAGTCTGATCCATTTGGCCACTCTGGAATCCCCCCGCTTGTGTAACTCGGCCGGTTGCCAAGGTTGTTTTCCCGTTCATTCGGCGGCTTTTGGCAACCCGTCTGGTGAATGGAGACGCAAAATTAAGGGCTTTCTGATGCAAGTCAAGCAACCGGCCAAAAACATGCGTTTATTTTTTTGGCTTTCGCCACTGTTTCGTGAGCAAAAAAAGCCATTCGGCTTTATTGCAGCAGGTTATAAATACCAATAAGGCGCTCATCTTTTTCCTTTCCGCGGATGTCCGCAAGGGTGCCTTTGAGGTTCGGCATGTTTTCCGACAGGGTTCGGAGGCCATGGTATGCCCCAAGACGCACGTAGTATTCGGGATGCGTGCGCGCCATGACTTCGAGTTTGCGCAAGCCTTTGTCGCGCTCTACGGCGGGCATGCGGAGCATGAACGTGCCGAAATCCTGAGCTACCTGATACAACTCGGCGCTGTTGCTGTCGTCGAGACGATGCAGGTACCACTGGTATTGATCGGCATTGCCATTAAGGGCATAATAGCCCGACAATGCGGTGACCAAGGCCGGGTTGGTTTCGTTTTGTAGCGAATTGATTTTTTCGCGCGTTGCAACGGTCGGGGCTTTGGCCAAGGCGTTGATAGCCGCGCCCATTACCAGATACGAACTGTCGGCTAGGGCCTTGGCGTATACTTCGCTGAAGTCTTCGTTGGGGAAAGTGCCGAGGGCAAGCAGTGCCGTACTGCGCACGCGGCTGTCTTTATCAGTAATGGCTACGCGCTTGAGGTCTTGGCGAACGGCACCGCCTTCGGGGCCTTTGTAGCGGCGTAGCGCCTCGGCCGCGGCCCGGCGGGTTCCCCAGAACTTATCGTTGAGCGCGTTGCGGAGCATGCCACTTACCAGCAGGTCGCCCACTTTGGGTTTGAGCTCCTCAATGGCTTGTAGCTTCGAGAGGAAGTTGCGGGCGTGGTAGTATTGGTACACCAGCTCGTCCTGGGTCTTTTCCTCTTCCAGATCGGCCAACAATGTCTTCTCGGCATCGAACTGCACGAGGCTGGGCTTCTGGTTGACGGGCAGTTGGAACGTTTGCGCGGCTTTGGTAACGACGATGCGGTGGTCGGTGGGCTGGTTGTTGCTCCAGGTAGTGACAACAACCGGCAGGCGGTAGATGGGTTGATAGAGTGTGTCCTGCTTCTGCACCACGTGCAGCGTCACTTTACCGTCGGCGTAGGAATGCGACACGGCCACGTCGGGGTGGCCGCGCTGCATGAACCATTGGTCGAAGAACCACATGAGGTCTTCGCCGGTCACGTCTTCGAAGGCCATGCGTAGCTCGGCAATTTCTACAGCCGAGTACTTGTTCTGGGCGAGGTAACGGTTGAGGGTGGTGAAGAAGGCATCGTCGCCGATGAGGCCGCGGAGCATGTGGAGCACGCGGCCGCCTTTCTCGTAGGAGTGGCGGTCGAACATGTCCTCCTTATCGGCGTAGCGGTAGCGAATGAGCGGTTCACGCTTGCCCTGGGCTTCCTCGAAGTAATAGCCAAGCTTCTTATGTGCCTGCAGGTCGGCTTCCTCCCGGCCGTACTTGAACTCGGCCCAGAGGTATTCGCTGTAATCGGCAAAGGACTCGTTCAGCGGCAGATTCGACCACGATTCGGTGGTCACGTAGTCGCCAAACCACTGGTGAAACAGCTCGTGGGCAATAACGTCGTCGCGGTTTTCGTCGAGCAGTTCCCGCTTGGTGAGCTGCACGTTTTCGCCGTGAATAGTGGCCGTGGTGTTTTCCATAGCCCCCGATACGTAGTCGCGCACGGCTACCTGGGCGTATTTGTCCCACGGATAATCGATGCCGAGCTTCTTGGAAAAGAAGTCCATCATCTGAGGCGTGTTGCCGAACACCGCCTTGGCCGAGGCAGCGTATTTGGGCTCGACGTAGTAATCGACGGGCTTGCCGCGCCAAGTATCGTTGATGACGGCGTAGTCGCCCACGGCCAGCATGGCCAAGTACGGCGCGTGCGGCTGATTGAGCTTCCAGGTATCGGTGCGGGTGCCGTCGCTGTTTTTCTTGGAGGCCGTCAGTAGGCCGTTCGACAGCGTTTTGTACTGCGCATCTACGGTCAGGCTGATTTCCTGCGTCATGCGCTGATTGGGCCGGTCAATGGTCGGGAACCAGCAGGAGCTGCCTTCCGTCTCGCCCTGCGTCCAGATCTGCTTGGGCTTGTTCTTGTCAGTACCCAGCGGGTTGATGAAGTACAACCCTTTGTCGGAGGTAATGGCAGCGCTGCCGCCAGCGGCCAGTTCGTTAGGCTTGGCCATGTACTGAATGCGCACCTGGTAAGGCTCGGTGCGGGCATAGGCCTTGTCGAGCGTGATGCTCAGGCGCCGCTTGTCGTACTGGTAGTTGAGGTTCTTTTCCTTGGTGCCGGCCAGCAGTTTCACACTCTTCACGTCAAAACCCTTGGCGTCGAGCACGAGCTGCGTTTGCGGGTAGAAATGCGGCCGCACGGTGATGGTAGCCACGCCCAGCAGCCACTGCTTCGCCCAATCAAACTTCACGTCGAGCTTGGTGTCGACGAGGTCGTGGAGGATGGTGGCGGCGGGCTGCACCGGGTTGACGGGCGGCAGCCAGTTGGGCACCACCAGGATGGATTGCGGCGAAATCTGCGCGGCCGGCGCGGGCTGAGTAATAGGCGCTTTGCGGGCGCCGTTTTTTTTCGGAGTCGACTTGGTAGGCTGGCCTAGCAGGGTAAAGGGCAAGGCAATAGCCCAGAAGAAGGCGCCGAGGGCCGCGTATCTCATTGGGGTAGAATTGGGGTAATCTGGGCTTGAAGTTCGGGAATAATTTCAGATTCCGCCTATCTTTAAGCCCTTTTCCGCCCTCGCCTCACCCCTATTTCCTGCCCGCATGCTACAGGTCCGCACCGGCCCCGATTCCGTTTGGGACGTCGATTACCGCCCCGATCAGATTACCGTCAACGGGCAGCCGTTTAGCTGGGACTTGGTGGAGTTGGGCAACGGCCGCTACCATTTGCTGTGGCAAAACCGCTCCTACCCCGTGGAGGTAGTGAGCGTAGATGGCGCCGCCAAGACCGTGCAGCTCAAGCTCGATGGCCACCGCTTCGAGCTGCAGGCCAAAGACCGTTTCGATTTGTTGCTCGACAAACTGGGCATGAGCCAAGCGGCCAGCAATAAGATCAACGAGGTGAAGGCGCCCATGCCAGGCCTAATCGTGGATATTCGGGTGGCGCCGGGCCAAACGGTGCAGAAAGGCGACCCGCTGCTGGTGCTGGAGGCCATGAAAATGGAAAACATCCTCAAAGCGCCCGGCGACGGCACCGTAAGCGCCGTAAAGGTGAACCTGCGCGACAACGTGAACAAGGGCCAGATTCTGGTCCAGTTCGCGTAAGCTCAAAAGCGCCTCAACCGGGCGCTTTTTGCGCCTTTAGCTAAGTCACAACTCAACCCCAGACCGTTGAAATACAACCGAATTCTGCTGAAGCTGAGCGGCGAGGCCCTGATGGGCAAGCAGCAGTACGGCATCGACGCCGAGCGTCTGATGCAGTACGCCGAGGAAATCAAGACCGTGGCTCAAACCGGTGTGCAGGTGGCTATTGTCATCGGCGGCGGCAACATTTTCCGCGGCGTGCAGGCGGAGGCCTTCGGGCTCGACCGTGTGCAAGGCGATTACATGGGCATGCTGGCCACCGTCATCAACTCGATGGCCCTGCAAAGCGCCCTTGAGAAGCTGGGCGTACCTACGCGTCTGCTATCGGGCGTTACCATTCAGCGCGTGTGCGAGCCGTACATCCGCCGGCGCGCTTTGCGGCACCTGGAGAAAGGCCGCGTGGTCATCTTTGGGGCGGGCATTGGTTCCCCGTACTTCACTACCGACTCGGCCGCGTCGTTACGGGCTATTGAGGTGGAGGCCGACGTGGTGCTGAAAGGTACCCGTGTGGATGGCATCTACACCGCCGACCCGGAGAAAGACCCGTCGGCTACGCGCTACCCGCAGATTACCTTCGACGAGGTAATGGAGAAGAACCTGAACGTGATGGACATGACGGCTTTTACGCTCTGCAAGGAGAATAATCTGCCCATTATTGTGTTCGACATGAACAAAGGCGGCAACTTGCAGAAACTTGTGGAGGGCGAAGCCATTGGTACCCTGGTTACCATGAACGGCGACGACAGCCACCGGCTCGACCCTAAACACAGCGCGTTGCAGCCCGACTTAAAACGCGCCTCGGCGACGCCTACGGAGCAAGCCTGATTTGTTTTTACCACTCACCCCGACATTTTCCCAACTCATTTCCGCCCCCCAATGGACGAAGAAATTCAGTTGTACCTGAGCGACGCCGAAGAATCGATGGAAAAGGCGCTGCAGCACACCAACACCGAACTCAGCCGCATCCGCGCCGGCAAGGCCTCGCCGGCCATGCTCGACTCCCTACGCGTGGACTACTACGGCACGCCCACGCCCATCAGCCAAGTGGCCAATGTAGCCGCGCCCGATGCCCGCTCACTCGTTATCAAGCCTTGGGAGAAAAACATCCTCGGCGAAATCTCGAAGGCCATTAAGAACAGTGACTTGGGCCTGAACCCGATCATGGACGCCGATTCTATTCGTCTGAACCTGCCGCCGATGACCGAAGAGCGTCGTCGGGAGTTGGTGAAGCAGGTGAAAAACGAGTCGGAAGGCGGCAAGGTGCGCATCCGCGGCATTCGCAAAGACGTGAACGAGTCGTTGCGTAAGCTGCTGAAGGAAGGCGCTGCCGAAGACGCCATCAAAGACGCCGAAGCCAAGGTGCAGAAGTTTACCGACAGCTACATCGTGAAAATTGATGCAGCCATGAGCAAGAAGGAATCGGAAATCATGACCATCTGATTCCGCTGCCTGGCGCAACAAAAAGCCCCGACTGCATCAGCAGGCGGGGCTTTTTGTTGTATGGTGTAAAGCTGAGTTAGCGTTGCCAGTAGCCTTTTGCTTCAATTTCCTGCGCCACGTCGTCGGGCACTAAGTAGCGAATGGATGCCCCAGCTTGCAGACTGTGCCGGATGAACGTGGCCGAAATGTCCAGCAACGGTGCTTCTACCACTCGTACGCGCGGCCAATCGGGCAGGACATCGACGGCAAAGCCGGGACGCGGATACACGTAGACGTCTAGCTCGGTTCGTAGGCGCTCGGCGCCTTTCCAGCGCGGTAGGCCCGCAAGGTTGTCGCCGCCGGTGATGAGCACGAATTCTGTACCCGGGTGCTGGCGGCGCAGTTCGTCGAGCGTGTCGATGGTGTAGCTAGGGCGCGGCATGGTGAATTCCACGTCCAGGGCGCGCAGCCGGTCGTTGCCGGCAATGGCTAGTTCGACCAAGGACAGGCGGGCGGCTTCGGGCAGCAGTTCTTCTTCTACTTTGAACGGGCTCTGCGGCGACACTACCAGCCATACGGCCGACAAATCGGTGCGCGTGGCCATAAAGTTGGCCAGAATCAGGTGCCCGGTATGGATGGGGTTGAACGAGCCGAATAGCAGACCTACCCGTTGCGAAGCCTCAGGCGTTGCCATCAGGGCTTACACAATGGCCGGCTCGCCCGAAATGAAGTCGCGCACGAGCTTTTCGGCTTGCGCGGTGGCTACATCCAAGTCGTCGTTGACGATAACGCCATCGAAGCGGTCCTCAAAGGTCAACTCGAAGTTGGCCTTGTAGAGCCGCGCCGAAATGCTTGACGCCGAATCGGTAGCGCGCGACTTAAGCCGCTGCTCCAGCACCTCCATCGACGGCGGTTTTACAAACAGGCACAGGGCGCGGTCCTTGTAAAACTCCTTTACCGACAAACCACCTTTCACGTCGATATCGAGGATGGCGTGCTTGCCGCTTTCCCAGATTCGCTCGATTTCCGATTTCAGAGTGCCGTAGTAGGAGCCCTCGTAGACTTCCTCCCACTCCACGAACTCGTCGTGGCGGATTTTCTCCTGAAACTCCTGAACCGTAATGAAATAGTAGTCCTTGCCATTCACTTCGGCCCGACCGCGACGGTCGCGGGTGCAGGCCGAAATAGAAAAGCTTAGCTCCGGCACACGTTCCATGAGCCGGTGGACGATGGTGGTTTTGCCAGCACCGGAAGGCGCCGAAAAGGCAATGATTTTCCCCTGCATGGGGCGAAATTAGGCCTTTTCGGCCTGCACCCGCGCCATTATTTTAGAGGACAGCTCCGAAGGCACGCCTTTGCGGCCCACGTACTGGTTCACAAAATCTACGAAGATGCGCTGTTTATCAAGGCTATCGAAGCACGGCGAGCAGTCTTCGGCGTGGTTGACGAAGTAGTCTTCGTCCTCAACGCTGGGCTCGTTGCCCACGATGAGTTGGTCTAGAATCGTATTCACACGCTCACAGTCGGGCCCTTGGGCGGTTGTGGTTGCCGGGGCACCGAGTTGGTTGGGAGTAGACTTTGCAGCCATAACTTGGGGGAGAAAGGAAGAAAGAAGAGTTTCGAAGTCTAGTTGTCGTCTTCGTCATCTGCCAAGGCAACACCGTCTTCGTCGGATTCGTTACCGTAGCCCATTTTTTTCGCGTAACGTTCGAGCTTCTCTTTCAAAAAGTTGCGCGCCCGGTGCAGGCGCGAGCGAACCGTGCCGATGGGAATATCGAGCACTTTGGCCATTTCCTCGTAGGTAAACCCTTCCAGGTCGCAGAGGATGATGACGGTGCGGAAATCCACGGGCAGCGAGTTCAGCGCCGAGGCCACTTCATCACCGATCAGGTCGCGGGTGGCTTGCTGACGCAAATCGGCGGAGGTAGACCCCGCGTCGCCATCCGAATCCACGTCTTCGGTGTTGTAGTAGCCTTCGATTTCGCTGTAATCGACTTTGGCCGGCTGCTTGCTTTTTTTCCGAAAGTCGTTGATGAACGAATTTTTCAGGATGCGAAACAGCCACGCTTTGGCGTTGGTTCCCGGCTCGAAGTACTCGAAAAAGCGGTAGGCCTTCAGATAGGTCTCCTGGACGAGGTCGTTGGCGTCGTCCTCGTCGAGGGTGAGGCGGAAGGCAAAGTTGTAGAGCGAATCCAGCACCGGCAGCAGCTCGGCCTGAAAACGACGGTCTTTTTCCTCCTTGCTCAGTTTGGGTACCCGTTCGGGAGTATCACTCATAAGTGGGTGGGGTTCGGGCAAGGCAGCTGTGAATATGCCTTACGAGCAAATGTAACGAAACGAACTACTCATTGGGTTACGCCGCGGGCGGCGGCCCGGCGCTCGGTAGCTACCACCAAAAAGCCGTAGAGAAACACAAACAGGTTGAACCCAATTTGTAGCTCCAGTAGCGAATCGGCCAGGGCGGCGGCGCCGAATATGAGCAGGAAATGCCTTACGTACGGATTTCGCCGGGTGGCGGGTTGCCACAGCGGCCCCAGCAGCGCCCACAGCCACACGACAAGGCCCACTACGCCGGCCCCAACGAGGTAGTGCAGGTACTGATTGTGAATCATGACGCGGTTTTCGGGGCGCAGGCCGTAGTCGCGCCAGGCGTACTGTTCCATCATGGCCTGGCGCACATCGGCGGGGGCTACACCCAGCACGGGATGCTCCTGCACGAGCACGCCGGCGGTTTGCCAGGCGGCAATGCGCTTGGCCAAGGAGTAGTCGTTGATGTCGTGCTGGTAATAGAACTGCTCGACATCGTAGCGGGTGCTTTTGTAGCGCTGCCGCACCGATTCAAGCGAATAATAGGCGACGAAGGGCATGAGCAACGCCAGCCCCAATAGCGCCAACGCCCACACCGGACGGCGCAGCAGCAAGCCCGCTGCCGTGGCGGCTAGACCCGCATAAAAAGCCAATAGGCCGGTGCGGTACGCCAACACATGCAGGCTAATGGCGGCCGCCGCAGCGGCCAGCAACAGCAACGGTCGGCCCCACTTCCCAATTCCGTCCTCTTGACTTAGGGAAAAGCCAAAAAAGCTTGCCAAAGCCAGCATCAAGCCGAAATGGATGTGAAAGACGCCCGTAACGGAACCCACGTTCTGACCGGCATTGATTAGTTCGTGGGCGTCGTTGGTGTTCCACAGATAATAGCCCACAGTAGCCAAGCCCAACAACGCATTGCCACCCACAAACAGTACCCCAACGGCAAACCGCTGCCGAACACTCAGGGGTGCAGCCAAGGCAAAAGCCAGCGGAACCCCAATCAGCGGAAGCTGCCGGAACAGCTCGTGGCGCCAGACAGGCCAATCCTGCGTGTACCACCACGTGAGTGGCATGAGCACATACAACAGCAACAGCCGCTGCACGCTGCGGCTACGCAGCCACAACGGCCAAGCAGCGCGCAGGCCAGGATTGAGCAGAGCGGCTACCACGGCTGCCACGGGCGCCAACGCTACCAACGCCCGCGCCGTCAGCAATAGGCTGACGGTGCCAGCTACGCAGGCAATAAGTAGCAGGTACTGCGACAAATAGCCATTGAAGTACCACCGACGAACTAAGCTAACCACAGGATTCACGCAAGCTAAAACGACATTCTCCTAAAGGTAAGCGGGCGGCAGCGGCTCCCAAGCGGCAATGCGCGCCAGCACCTGCACCGGCTGTAGGGCCTTGATGCAGGTGCAGGCAGCGGCATCGGCGCGGCAATCCTGGCAGTCGGGCTTGTCGAACACCAGGTATTCGGCCCTGGGGCCGAGTGGCGCCCAACGGCCGGGGTGAATGGGCCGCATGGGTGGAAACAGGCCCAGTGCCTGCCGCCCCAACGCCGCCGCCAAGTGCAGCGGACCGGTACCCGAAGCCACCAGCCCGTCGGCGGCACCAATGAAAGCCAGAAACTGCGGCAGGTTGAGTTGCCCGGTTAAATCGGTAAGTACTGCCGCGTGCTCCTGCAGCCACTCGCGCATGGAGTCGCCTTCGGCTTGGGTTCCGGTCACAAACACGCGGTGCCCCTGGGCCTGCAGCGTGCGGGCCAACGCGCCGAAATGCGCCAGGCCCCACTCGCGGCCGTGGCCTCGCGAACGAGGATGCAGAATAATGTTGAGTTGCCGACCGGATTGCCGCTGCAGCACCTGGGCAGTGGCAGAAGCCAGCGACTCTGCCGGTACCAAACGGCCCAGTGGCACCAACTCGGATAAGGAAGGCACCGCTGCCAGGCCCAGCGGACGAAGCAGCTGCATATTAAGTTGGGCTTCGTGCAAGGGCGAATGGCGGCGGCTCAGGGCCACCAATCGGTTGCAAGTGAGCCAATGAAACCAGCGGCTGCGGGTGCCTATGCGCACCGGAATCTGGGCTTTGCGAGCCAACGAGGCCAAGCGGCGGCTGGGAAATACGTGCAGAATGGCGTCGGCACCTATCTGCTGTAGCGCAGCTATTTGCTCTTGTTCGGGCAGTTTTTGCAGGTCATCGTCGCTGATAAAGCTGTCGACGGCCGGACAAGCCGCTGCCACGGCGCGGGTGTAGTCGCGGCCCAACACCACCACGCGGCAGCCGGGGTAGCGCTGCTTCAGCCAACCGCACACGGGCAAGGTCAGCACCAAGTCGCCGATGGCATCGGTACGGCTTACGAGGAAGGTTTTCATCGGGCAGTCTGGCGGTTCAGCACGCGCAGCTTGGCGTATTTCAGAAAAACGCCCCACGCCGACAGCGCCGCAATGCCCAGGCCCGCGAAGCCGTCGAGCACGCCGCCACGAAGCAGATACAGGTGCAGAAACTTCCACCCCGGCTTCAACCCCAACTGCACCCAGCCAGCGTGCTTGCCCCGCGCGGCCAACTCTTCAGCGCCAATGGAGGTGAACTTGTTGAGTTGCTGCACGTGGCTTTCGATGGTCGGGTATGAGTAGTGGAGCAGGTCATTAGTCAGCGACCCTACTGTCTGGTTGGCTTTGACTTCGTACCGCTCGTGCAACAGCTGCCCTTGCCAGGCACCGAGGCGCCGGTCGTAGAGGCGCAGCTTTCGGTCGGGATACCAGCCGCCGTGGCGCACCCACTGGCCGCAATAGTTGGTGAGGCGCGGCAAGGTGTAGCCGGCATGCTGCCAGTTGGCTTTCAGCTGCTCGATTTCGGCCCGCAACGCGTCGGTCAGCACTTCGTCGGCGTCGAGTTGCAAGACATGGTTGTAGCGGGCCTGCGCCGTAGCGAAGTTCTTTTGCTCGACGTAGCCGGCAAAAGCGTGCGTCACCACGCGGACGCCATGTTCCTGGCAAATAGCCACGGTGCGGTCCGTCGAGCCCGAATCCACCACCACCACGTCGTCGGCCACACCGCCAAGCGCCGCCAAGCAGCGCCCGATGTTGGCTTCCTCGTTGAAGGTGATAATGACGACGGAAAGGGGAACTGAGGGCATAGGAGCGGTAAATATCGCCGCTTGCAACCAGTTATACATTTTGGTGCTCTAAAAGCTGAGGCTTACACAGCCACGCCCCCACTAACTGAATTATTATGAAAGCACCGGTACGCATGGTTGGTATTGCTCTGCTCCTGTTCACCGGATGTCGAAAGGAGAACCAAGTCGAACCGGCTTGCGGCGGATCATGTACGGTTATTAAAGGACGCTTTGTAACCGACAATGGAGCACAACCAATTAGCAAGCTTCCTGTAGAAATCAAATGGATTAAATCCACCGGCATCATCGGAGGTACCATACGCCGCAAAGCCGCAACCAAAACGGATGCTTCCGGCTATTACGAATTGCGCTTCTACGTAAAGGACGACGAGCTTACCGACGGGCATTTTGCTGTTCAATACGCGGGCAACAGTGCTGATTATGTCCTCGACCGGGAAAACAAGGGCGCTTCTTTCCTGGATCTTACACGGGATACTGTCATTACCAGCGACTGGCTGCTGCCGCGCAAAGCGTATATCGATTTTGAGCTGACAAATCCCACCTCCACTCCTTCTCCATATTATGGGTACACCACGTTCAGCTTTGCCAATGGCTCTTTTCCACGGCAAGGGAGGTTCGGATATGGCGTGGTGGTAACCTGGCACGATCCGGGAACCACGCGAGTAGAAGTAGCCGCCAATCAGCTCATCGACATCGAAACGCTCACCACCAAAAACGGAGTACGTGTCGTAACCCACGACACCATTCGTTTAAGGCCAGGCAGCCATTACACGCACCGCGACCATTATTAGCCAGTTCCTGAATACCAAAAAAGCCCCGCCTGAGTAATCAGGCGGGGCTTTTTTGGTATTAACCTACAGCGGCTTAGTAGCGGTACAGGTCCGACTTGAACGGGCCTTCCGGCGTTACACCGATGTAACCGGCTTGCTTAGCGTTCAGCTCGTCCAGCTCCACCCCAATTTTTTCGAGGTGCAGGCGGGCTACCATTTCGTCGAGGTGCTTGGGCAAGGTGTACACCTTGTTTTCGTACTTGTCGGCGTTCTGCCACAGCTCCAGCTGGGCCAGCGTCTGGTTCGTAAACGAGTTCGACATTACGAACGAGGGGTGGCCGGTGGCGCAGCCCAGGTTCACCAAGCGGCCTTCGGCCAGCACGATAACGTCTTTGCCGTCAATCGTGTACAGGTCAACCTGCGGCTTGATAGTGTTCTTGGTGTGGCCGTAGTTGCCGTTCAGCCACGCCATGTCGATTTCATCGTCGAAGTGGCCGATGTTGCAGACAATGGCTTTGTCTTTCAGGCTGCGGAAGTGCTGCTCGGTGATGATGTCGCAGTTGCCGGTGGCGGTAACCACGATGTCGGCGCGCTTGGCGGCGTCGGCCATTTTCTTCACCTCGAAACCGTCCATGGCGGCCTGCAGGGCGCAAATCGGGTCGATTTCCGTCACGATAACGCGGGCGCCAGCGCCGCGCAGCGAGGCAGCGGTGCCTTTTCCTACGTCGCCGTAGCCGGCTACCACGGCTACTTTACCGGCCATCATCACGTCGGTGGCGCGGCGGATAGCGTCTACGCACGACTCTTTGCAGCCGTACTTGTTGTCGAACTTCGATTTGGTAACCGAGTCGTTGATGTTGAACGCAGGCATGGGCAGGGTGCCGGCCTTCACGCGGTCCATCAGGCGCAGCACGCCGGTGGTGGTTTCTTCCGAAATGCCCTTGATGCCGGCAGCCAGCTCGGGGAACTGGTTCAGCACCATGTTGGTCAGGTCGCCGCCGTCGTCGAGGATCATGTTCAGCGGCTGACGCTCTTCACCGAAGAACAGCGTCTGCTCAATGCACCAGTTGAACTCCTCTTCGTTCATGCCTTTCCAGGCGTAAACTGGCGTGCCAGCGGCTGCAATGGCGGCAGCAGCGTGGTCCTGGGTCGAGAAGATGTTGCAAGACGACCACGTAACATCGGCCCCGAGCACTTGCAGCGTCTCGATGAGCACGGCGGTCTGAATCGTCATGTGCAGACAGCCGGCAATGCGGGCGCCCTGCAGGGGCTTGCTCTCACCGTACTGGGCGCGCAGAGCCATCAGGCCCGGCATTTCAGCCTCAGCCAGTTGAATCTCCTTACGGCCCCACTCGGCCAGGGCAATGTCTTTTACCTTGTAGGGTACGTAGGTCTTGGTCTCTATCATGGTTTTGAGATTTTCGCAATCCAACCACAAAGGTAACCAATTTGTTAATCGGGTGATACACAAAAAAGCCCGGAGCAAAGTGCGCCGGGCTTTCCTGAAAGATGGTAGTAGGCTCTGCTAGTTGTTGTTGATAACATCTAGTGTTATGGCCTCATCAGCCGGAACGGCTGGCGAATTACGGCCGCGCAGTACGACGGTGTAAATCTTTCCGGCTTCAAACGTCACGGCTTTTGAAGTCAGCGTGCTACCCAAAGTGGTAGCTTGCCGAGCTTCCAGCGTGTAGGCTCGGGCATCAACAGAAACATAGCTTGGCGACGACTGACCATAGGCAATAGCCGTGGCAATGGGTTGGACCCCGGCGCCCTGCGGTTGCAAGGTGATGGGGCCCGCATCGAAGCCGAGGTTCACAAACCGCACATTGGCTTTGCTTGCGGCTGGTGCGGCCTGGTCGTCATTCAATACCAAAGAGCCCACGGTAGAAGCCGTTGGGTTGTAAACGTACACGCTGTAGCGCTTGTCTTTCTCGATGGTTTGCGTGAGCGACAGAATATCGGCCTGCGTGGCATTGGCCTTTACTTTCACTACACGGTTGCCAGTGTTTACAGCTTGATAACCCGTCGATTTGGCAAAATCCGCGTCAGCTACTTTTTTGTCGTCAACGACCAAATCCACTTTGACCTTGTTGTACGGAGCAACATGAATGGCTTGGATGTTGCCTTGGTCGGGCTTGGGCGTAACGGGGTCCGGATCATCGTCGCCGCAGCTGGTGAAAATGGCAGCGGGTACGGCAGCCAGCAACAACAGCTGACCAAAACGTTTCAGGGGGTGATTCATGGAAGAAGAAATTAGGTGAACACCTCTTGTGGTGCGCTGAGAACGTAATCCGTCGGGCTTTTGTTGGAGGGGCGAAATGGAGGCTAGTATTTCTACCGGCGGAATAGCATCTTTCCATTGAGCTTTTGACTGTTATCTTTGTAGCATGACCCTCTCCACCCTGGCGGCCGCTCTGCACGAGAAGCGCCGTACTGCCTTGTCGATTTCCTTCGCTTTGGCTTTATCGTCTCCAGTTTTAGCCCAAGAGTCGGCACCGCAGCAACCGGCTACCATTCGCCTGAGCCCCGAGGATGTGGAGCGCGGGTTGAACGGCCCCCAGAAAAACTTTTGGTTTGCTACCGGCGCCAGCCAGGAGTACCAAAACGCCGGTTTTTTCGGGCAACGCCTGCGCCCCTACATCAGCGACGATGCCGAGGCTGTGGCCAACCTCAACCGGTACCGCCGGCAGAAGTGGCTGTACTTGGGTGAGCGGTTCGTGTTTTTGGGTGCCCTGAGCCTGTACGGCCAGCAAGTGTTAGCCAAAGACGAGTGGCAGTACTTCAACAACACCCAGAAAGCCGCCGTGGGCGTAGCGGTGGGCAGCCTATTGGCCAATGCCCTCATTACGCGCCACACCAACCAGCACTTTGTGCGGTCGGTGGAAGCGCACAACGCCACTTTACCCGCCGCCCGCCGTATGGGTATGGAGCGGGCCCTGCCCAACCTGCTCGGCGTAACGGCCCCCACGGGTCGGCCGCAGCTGCTGGTGGGCTGGTCGCTGCGCTAGTTTCCGCTCTTTCCCCGTTCGCGTAGATTCGCGTTTTTTGCTCGTGATGGACGTTCCGCTGTCGGCAGCGGCTCGGCAGTATGTGGCCGAGCACCTGCACGACGACCCCGCTACGCTGGCCTTGCAGGCACGGCGTTATCCGCATTTGCCGGTGCCCGAGCTGGTGCGCCAGATTCAGGCCCGCCAGAAGGCCAAGGCCAAGCTGCCAGCTTGGGCCGATAACGCTGAACTGGTGTTTCCGCCGGCCTTGTCGGTTGAGCAGGCGTCGTCGGCACGCTCGGCGGCATTCAAAGCCAGCCTCGTGAGCGGGCAGCGGCTGGCCGACCTCACCGGCGGTTTTGGGGTAGACGTGGCGCATTTCGCGGCCCACGTCGAGGAAGTGCACTACGTGGAGCGCAACCCGCAGCTGGCGGCTGTGGTGGAGCACAACTTGGCGGTGCTGGGCATCGACAACGTGCAGTGCCACGCCGCCGAAGCCGAAAAATGGCTGCGCGAACAACCTGACGGGTACTTCGACTGGATTTACCTCGACCCGGCCCGCCGCGACAAAGCCGACAAAAAGATTTTCCGGCTGACCGACTGCGAGCCGGACGTGCTGCGCCTGCTGCCGCTGCTGCTGCGCAAGGCCCGGCGCGTGCTGCTCAAAACCTCGCCCATGCTCGACATTGACCAGGCGGTGCAGGAACTGGGCCACGTGCGGCGGCTGTGGGTAGTGGCCGTGGACAACGAGTGCAAGGAGGTGCTCTACAAGCTGGGCGACGAGCCGGCCGTGGACCCCGAGCGCCTTACCGTAAACCTGCTGCGCGACGGACGTGAGCAAACTTTCCGGCTTAACAAAACGCGCGAAACGCGCGCCATTGCCCGCTACGCCGAGCCCCAGCAGTACATCTACGAGCCCAACGTGGCCGTGCTGAAAGCGGGCGGCTTCAAGAGCATCGGCACCAGCTACAACCTGCTGAAGCTGCACCAGCACAGCCACCTTTACACATCTGATGCGCTCCGTGCCGACTTTCCCGGCCGCATTTTCCGCTGCGTGGCCACGTGCCGATACGACAAGAAAGAGCTGCTGGCGTACCTCGGTCCCGAGCAGCGCGCCCACGTAACGACCCGCAACTTCCCCGATTCGGTAGCCGATTTTCGCTACAAAACCGGCATTCGGGAAGGCGGCACGCTGTACCTGCTTGGCACTACCGATTTGCGCGGCCGCCTGATTGTGCTGGTTTGCGAACGGCTGCACTTGCCGGCGCCGACCACAACGTAGAAGTGCTCGTCGGACCGGCGGTTTTATTTCGCCGGGCTGGTCCATTTGCTGCCCAGCACCCGAAACCGCCACGGCAGCGCCGCGTCGGCGCCCGCGTAGTCGATGCCCACGCGCGGGCTGGCCAGTACTTGCTCATCCGGTATTTGCTCGCCGCGGTCTTCCAGCCAAATCAGGTCGCCGGTTACATCGGTGCCGTAGTGTGCGGTGCTGATGCCGAGGGCCTGGGTGAGCAGGCCGGGGCCGGCCGTAAGTTTCGCTGAAGCCACCATCAGGCCGCGCCGCAAGAGCATTTCGTCCACACCTTCGGTGGGCTCCAGGCCGCGAATGAGCACGGCATCGGCTTTGCCGGCTTCGTTGGTAATGATATTAAACAGCGCGTAGCGGCCGTAAATCAAGTATACGTAGGCTACTCCGCCGGCTTCGTACATGATTTTGGTGCGCTTGGTAAACCGCCCAAGGTGCGAATGGCACGCTTGGTCGTTGATGTGCGCGTAGGCTTCGGTTTCGACGATGCGGCCGCCGGTCAGCACGCCATCGATGCGGGTGAAGAGGTGTTTGCCGAGCAGTTCGCGGGCAATGGTCACCACATCGGGGCGGCGGTAGAAGGCGGCGGAAAGCTTCATGGCTCGGCTGTACGGGCGACAAGTGCGGTGCGTTGGCCGCCACGCTGCGCTACCTGCAAACCCGGCTTCAGCGCCGCGCAATCCGGCCAGGATATCAAATCCGATAAATCCGTGGTTATCTTTGCCCCGAACATAGGTGGCCAGACCCCAATTGCGGGGCGCGGCTGAAAAGGGAAGGCCGTGCAACTCGGCCGCTGTCCCCGCAACTGTAAGCTTCACGTACCCAGCGTCGGGCCCTACCCGCCACTGTTCCGCTGACGGCCGCTCCTTCCCGAGCAGCCCGAGGGATGGGAAGGCCGCCCCCGCGAAGCAAGCCAGGAGACCTGCCTCTGTTATTTTAGTGTTCGGCACCTGCGGAGGACGGGTGGAGAATGAATCATTTAGGCCGCTGGCAATGCTTGCCAAAAGCCAGATTACCTGATTCTGACTCGGCTCTAAGGTGGGCTGTCGAAGGCCACCGCAGGGTTCTGGACCGCATTTTTCGGCTCCCGAAAAATCTGGTTCGGATGCATTACGCGTTTTCAAGAAGGTCGCTGCGGCGGCTTGGTCTGCTTTTCGGTAGCGCAGTACTGGCTTGCCCGTTGGCCCAGGTTCAGGCGCAGTCGGTTACCGACACCGCGCGGCACGTGCTGCCCACGGTGCAGGTACAGGCGGCACGCCCGGCCAAGTACGCCGCCGGTAGCCGCTTCACTTCCCTCGATTCGACGGCCCTGGCGGCCTACCAGGGCGGCACCGTGGCCGATGTGCTGTCGGCACGCACGCCGCTTCACCTGAAAACCTACGGGCCGGGGCAGCTGGCGTCCATTTCCATTCGGGGCACTTCGGCGCGGCACACGGCAGTTCTCTGGCACGGCTTTGCGCTGAACTTTCCCACGCTGGGCGAGGCCGATATGGCCCTGCTGCCCGTGGCTGGCGTGAGCCGCATTGATGTGCAGCACGGCCCAGCAGCCTCGCTCTACGGCAGCGGCGCGGTGGGCGGCGCGGTAGTGCTGGGCGAGCAAACCGCGCCGGCCGGCACCCGCCTCGGCGGCATGGCGGAAGTCGGCAGCTTCGGCACCCGCACCTTGAGCGTGAGCGGCAGCCAGCGCGACGGCCGCGTGAGCATACGCACGGGCTTTATGGTGCGCGACGCCCGCAACGATTTTACCTACACCAGCCGCGAGTTTGCCGGGGTGCTGCGGCGGCGCCAGCAAAACGCGGCCCTGCAGCAAAGCAGTTTTCAGCAAGACCTGACGGTGCAGGTAGGCCGCCGCGGCGAGCTGTCGGCGGCGGCATGGCTCACCGACGCCAACCGCCAGATTCAGCCCTCGATGGGGGCGGCCAACAACCACGCCCGCGAGCGGGACCAAAGCGCCCGCGTGGTGCTGGGCTACCGCCAGCGTGGCTTGCGCAGCGAAACGGTGGTGCGCGTGGCGTGGTTCGGCGACCTGCTCGACTACCAAAACGACGACCTGGCCACCAGCCACTCGCGCAGCGCGGTGCGGCAGGCGCACTTGGAACATACGCTGCGCTGGCGTTCCAACGTGAGTCTGCGCCTGGGGGCCGAAGCCCAGGACTTTGTGGCCCGCGTCGACGGGTACCGTCGCTCGGTGCAGGAGCAGCGCTACGCCGGCTTTGCCCTGCTGCGCTACGACCCCACCCCGCGCCTGCGCCTGACACTTAATGCCCGGCAAGCGGCTTTGCCCGGCCGGCAGCCGCCGCTCACGCCCACGCTGGGCGCCGAGTGGGAAGTGTGGCGCACCAACCAGCAGCAGCTGTGGCTGAAAGCCAGCACCGCCCGCAGCTACCGGGCCCCCACCCTGAACGAGCGGTACTGGCGGCCCGGCGGCAACCCCAATCTGATTCCCGAAACCAGCGTGGGCGGCGAAAGTGGTCTGCACTACGAAGCCACCACCAGCAGTCAGCTCCGTCTGCAGGCCGATTTGACAGCCTATGGCTTGGTAGTCGACGATTGGGTGCAATGGATTCCGGACGCCAACGGCGTGTATTCGCCGCGCAACTTGCGGCAAGTGCGCACGCAGGGCCTCGAAGCCAGCAGCCAGCTCCAGTGGCAGCTGGGAGGGTATGCGTTGCGGGCCGGCGCCGGGTACGCTTTCACGCAAGCCCGCAAAATCAGCGGCTACCCGACCGACGCCGACCCGATCGGCGTGCAGCTGCCTTACGTGCCTTTGCACGCCGCTACGCTGCACACCGACCACGAGTGGCGCGGCTGGCTGCTTACGGCTTCCGGCACATTTACCGGTTTCCGCTACACCAGCGCCTCGGCCACCGAGTATCTCCCCTCCTACCGGCTGCTGAACGGCAGCGTGGGCCGCCGCTTCGCCGTGGGCCGCTGGCAGCTGACGGCGCTGCTGCAGGGCTACAACCTCGGCAACGCCGACTACCAGAACTACGATGCCCGCGCCATGCCCGGCCGCAGCGGCACGCTCAGCCTGCGCGCCAACTGGCACTAACCTTTTGAACCGTTTTTCTTCTCTTCACCCCCCTTTCTATGGACAACCGTTCCTTTCTCCACCGGCTAGCCACTGCCTGTGCCCTGCCGCTTGCCCTTGCAGCCCTTGTCTCCTGCGACCCCGACGGCGAAACCATCACGCCTCAGGCCGGCAGCAACAGTGTGCTCGTCGTCAACGAAGGCAAGTTTCAGAGTGCCAATGCTTCGGTGAGCGTGTATGAGCCGGGCGCCAAAGCCGTGACCAACAAGGACATCTTCCGCTCGGCCAACAACCGGGCGCTGGGCGACGTGGCCCAGTCGATGACGGTGACTGACGGGCGCGGCTACATTGTGGTCAACAACAGCAAGAAGGTGGAGGTCGTTTCGCTGCCCGATTTCAAGTCGGTGGGCGTGATTGGCAAGCTGCGCCTGCCGCGCTACTTTGCGGCTGAGGGCAACCGCGGCTACATCACCCAGTACCGCGCCTACGACGGGCTGCCCGGCCAGGTGATTGTGGTGGACCTGACCACGTACCGCGCCATCGACAGTGTCTCGGTGGGCATGTACCCCGAGCAGATTCTTATCAGCAGCGGCAAGGCTTACGTGGCCAACAGCGGCGAAAACACGGTTTCCATTATCGATTTGGCCTCGAAAGCGGAGTCGAAAGTAGTGGTGGGCGAATCGCCCAACAGCCTGGCGCTGGACCGCAACGGCCGCTTGTGGGTGCTGTGCGGCGGCAAGATTGTGTACCTGCCCGATTACAGCGACCTGGACTACGCCCAAACTACGGCCGGTACCTTGGTCGATTTCCTGCCCAGCGCCCCGGCGGCCCAAAACCGCCGCACGTTTGCCTCCAACCGTAGCCAGCCCGGCCGCCTGAAACTTAACGCAGCCGGCGACCAGCTGTACTTCACGTACCTGAGCGGCGTGTACCGCATGGGCATTGCCGATGCCACGCTGCCAACCACGCCCATCATTCGCCGCAAACTTATCGGCCTGGGTATTGATCCGCTCGACAACAGCATTTACGGTGGCACCGGCACTTTCTCGGCCGAGGGCAAGATCATTCACTACAGCAACGCCGGCGCGCCGCTCGATTCGGCCGCGGTGGGCATTGGGCCCAACAGCTTCGTATTCGTGAAATAAGGCGCCAAAGCGCCTCAAGCCAGAACGCCCGCTGACTTAAAAGTCAGCGGGCGTTCTGGCTTGAGGAGGTAGCCAAAATTAGTCTTCTACGCCGTCGTTGTTGAGGTCTTTGGCACGGCGGGCGTGCTCGTACTGGCGCTCCTGCTTGCTCACGGCGGTGTCGCGCATGATGCGGGCGCTGTCGACGCCGCCGCTGGCGGTTTGCGCGCCGGGGTCGGTGGGGGCTTTTTCGTAGCCGCGTTCTACGTTGGTGTCGCCTTTGTCGCCGCCGGTGCTGCAGGCGGGCAACGCGGCGGAAATCAGCAGGGCCGCGCCGAAGAGCCGGAGCGGGCGGAGCAGGTGGGAGGTCGTGTTCATGAAGAGAAGAAGGTTGTGGGAGGTCGAGCGGGCAAAATACAGAGCCGGCGGCAATAGCCGTGCACGAATATGTAGCACAAACGCCGCGGCCGGTTTTTGGTTATTCTGCGGTGGGCACGCGCGGCGGCCCGCCGGTGCCGCCGCGCGGTTGCTATATCTTTGCGCCCATGTCTGCTGCTCCCCGTCGTCGTGCCGCCCGTGGCTCTTTTGATTACCGCCCGCTGCTGCGGCGCGCCGGCATTCTGCTGGCCGTCAGCTTTGGTCTGTCGCTGGTGCTGATGACGTATTTGTTCGGTTTCAGCGACGGGTTTTTCGGACGGCTCCTGGGCTCGACCACCGTGCTGTTTACGCTGCTGGCGGTGACTTTTTTGCTCGTCGTGCCGTTTGTCAATTGGGCCGCCGAGCACTGGTTTGGCCGCACCTGGGCCGAGGCACCCACGCCGCAGCCGGCCCGCCGGCCCCGGGCGGCCAACGTGCCCAAAGCCACCAACGCACCCAAGCCGGCCCGCTACGCCCCGCGCCATTCCGAAAACGACTAACGGCCATGACCACCGAGCTGCACATCAAAAACATGGTTTGTCCGCGCTGCATCAGCTCGGTGCAGCGCATTCTCACCGGGGCCGGCTACCAGCCCACCGAAGTCACGCTGGGCCACGCCGTGCTAGCCGAGCACACGCCCGCCGACCCCGAGCAGGTGCGGCCGCTGCTGGAGGCCGAGGGCTTCGAGCTGCTGCTCACCCGCGACGAGCAGCTGGTGGCCCAACTCAAAACCGCGCTGGCCGACTACCTCAACCACCTGCGCACGGCCCGCACGCCGCTCACCACCTCCGCCTACCTCGCCGACCGCTTCGGTACTTCGTATGCGCACTTGAGCAAGCTGTTTTCGCGTGAGGCGGGCATCACGCTGGAGAAATACCTCATTCGTCTCAAGATTGAGCGGGTGAAGGAGCTGCTGAGCTACGGCGAGCTGACCCTGGCCGACATTGCCGAGCAGCTGCGCTATAGCTCCTCGCAGCACCTTTCCAACCAGTTTCGGCAGGTAACGGGCCAAACGGTGACCGAGTACAAAGCCCACCCCGACCGCACCGCCCTCGACCAGATTGCCTAGCGGCCCAAACCGCGCAGGGCCGAAAGTCGCACGCTGCACCGGGTAATCTTGCACCAACCTTCGGGGGCGTGGCGGGGTATGTAGCGTGTCCCTTTGATGCGCCCCGATGAAATACTTGTTGCCTCTCCTGGCTTTGTGGCTGCCTCTGGTGGCCGCCGCGCAGCACGAGCACCACACGCCCCCTCCTGCTTCGGCCCCCGATACCACGCGCCGCGCCCCCAAACCCGTGGAGCACGGCATGGAGGGCATGCAGCACGACATGCACGGCGGCCACCAGATGGCCGGTGCCGACACCGCCATGCACGATATGGCCGGGATGCACGATGGCGGTATGGGCAGCATGTCGCACGCTTATTCGCGCAACTTGCCCATGGCGCGCAACGGCTCGGGCACGGCGTGGCAGCCCGACGCCACGCCGATGTACATGGGCATGAGCCACCACGGCCCGTGGATGGTGATGAACCACGGCGCCATTTTTGGGCGCTACACCAACCAGAACATCGGCCGCTCGGGCGGCCAGCGCGGCGGCCGCACGTTCGATGCGCCCAACTGGTTTATGACCATGGCTCAGCGCCCCATTGGCGAAAAAGGCCTGCTGAACCTCACGGCCATGATTTCGCTCGACCCGCTTACGGAAGGCCTCAACGGCTATCCGCTGCTGTTCCAGTCGGGTGAGGCGTACCGGGGCCAGCCGCTGGTGGACCGCCAGCACCCGCACGACCTGTTTTCGGCCCTGAGCATCGGCTACACCCACGCGTTTTCGGACGACGTGGACCTGACGCTGTACCTCGGCTACCCCGGCGAGCCGGCCGTGGGGCCTACAGCTTTCATGCACCGCCTCTCGGCCATGCCCAACCCCGATGCGCCCCTCTCCCACCATTGGGTCGACGCTACGCACATCACGTTCGGCGTGGCTACGCTGGGGCTGCGCTACCGGCAGTTCAAGCTCGAGGCCAGCAACTTTACCGGCCGGGAGCCCGACGAGCACCGCTACAACTTCGACCGCCCGCGGGCCGACTCCTGGGCCGCCCGCCTGCAGTGGGCCCCCACCGATGAGCTGGTGCTGGAAGCCGGCCAAGCCCGCCTCCACAGCCCCGAGGAGCTGCACGCCGACGAGGACGTAACCCGCACCACGGCCGCTGTGCTGCACAGCCGCCAGTGGGGCGACTACCATTTCGTGGCTTCGTCGCTGATTTGGGGGCTGAACAACTCCGGCCACGGCAACGAGCACTCGGCCCTGGCCGAAACCAACCTGACGCTGGGGCGCCCCACGTTCTACGGTCGCTACGAGTTCGTGCAGAAAGACCCCGAAGAGTTGGCCGTAGTACACACCCACGAAGGCGAAACCGTGTTCAATATTCACGCCCTCACGCTGGGCAGCAGCTACCGCCTCACGCAGCTGGGCCAGAAAGGCCCCGAATTGCACCTGGGCGCGCAAGGCACCGTGTACCGACCCGATACGGAACTGCGCGGCCTCTACGGCAAGGTACCGGTGTCGGCCGAGGTGTATCTGCGGCTGAACGCGCCGTTGATGCGCATGGGCGGGATGAAGGGAATGTAACTTCAGGAAAGCTGCCCTGGGCCTTCGTGGTTGTGGTCCAGCTTGCCGCGGTTGTTGGTCTGCACCAAGGGCACATCGAAGGTCACCGGAATGTTGAACGGTGCCCCAAGTAGGTTGGTCCCCTCTTGGAAGTCGTTGTTTTCAATCTGCACTTCCGCTTCGTACTGACAGTCGAAGAAGTTGACGAAGCCCTTGAACGCATTGCCCACCAAGCGCACAGGGCAGCCGGGCTTGTTGTGGCCGCCAGCCTGAAAATCGAGGTAGCTGTCGAAGGTGCATCCTTCGATGTCTAAGCCTTTGAGAAAGTAAGCGAAGATGAAGCTGGCTTTGGCAAAATGCGCCTGGCGCAACGTAACGGGCTGCTCAAAGGCGAATCCACCGGATCCGCTGATTTCATCTATCCGGCAGTGCTCAATCACCAGCGGATAGGAGAAATAGGTGTAATGGTCGGTTGCCAGATTAGCTAAATCCAAAGCCCCCTGCACATGATAGCCACGCAGTGGCTCCAGTGCCTGAATCTTTTGCAGTGCTTCGTCGGCAGTAATCGGCGTGAGGGAAGGCAAAGGCGTAGTCATAGCACTGGATAGTTCGGGCCTGCCAATATAAGCCCCACGCTGCGGCCTTACCTTTGCGGGCACCTTTGCCGCCCCTTGGCGGTTGTTGCCCCGTGCCGACGACTACGCCCCGCATTCTGCTCATCACGCCGCCGCTCACGCAGCTCAATACCCCGTACCCGGCCACGGCCTACCTCACGGGTTTCTTGCGCGGGCGCGGCTACCACGTGGCCCAGGCCGATATGGGCATCGAACTGGTGCTGCGGCTGTTTTCGGCCAACGGCCTGCGGCGCGTGTTCGACGCTATTGAGCAAGGCAGCTTTGCGCTGAGCGACAACGCCCGCCGGATGCTGCGCCTGCGCCGCCGCTACGAAAGCACGGTAGAGCCGGTCGTACGGTTTCTGCAGAACAAGGACCTGACGCTGGCTCCGCGCATCTGCCACAGCCGCTTTCTGCCCGAGGCCTCGCGCTTCGACAACATTGCCGACCTCGACGCGGCCTTCGGCACGATGGGCCTCACCGACCAGGCCCGGCACCTGGCCACGCTTTACCTCGAAGACCTGGCCGACCTCATCAAGGAAACCGTGGGGCCGCAGTTCGGCTTTTCGCGCTACGCCGAGCACCTGGGCCTCACCGCCACGTCGTTCGACGAGCTGCACACGGCCCTGCAGCAGCCCCCGAACCTAGTCGACGAAATGCTGCTGGAGTGCTTTGCCGAGGTACTCCGGCGCGAGCAGCCCGAGGTGCTGGGATTCACCGTGCCCTTCCCCGGCAACCTCTACGGCGCCCTGCGCCTCGCCCAGTTTGCCAAGCAGCAGCGCCCCGCAATCCGCACGCTGATGGGCGGCGGCTACCCCAACACCGAACTGCGCGGCATCAAGGAGCCCCGCTTTTTCGACTACATCGACTACCTGACCCTGGATGACGGCGAAGGCCCCTGGCTGAAGCTGTTGAAGTATCTGGCGGGCGAAAAAGCCCGTCATGCAGAGCGCAGCGAAGCATCTCGCGTGCTGACTCCTGGTAGCAACCGTCATGCTGAGCCCCGCGAAGCATCTCTACCGTTTCGTCAGAATGCATCCAACGAAGCGGTAGAGATGCTTCGCGGGGCTCAGCATGACGTCTTGGAACAACCAGCTTTCCAGCGCACATTCCGGCGCAACGCGGCCGGGCAGGTCGAGTACCTCAACAACTGCCCCGATGCCGATATTCCGCACGCCGAAGTAGGCACGCCCGACTACGACGGCCTGCCGCTTAGCGAGTACCTGTCGGTCATCGAGGTGCTGAACCCCATGCACCGGCTCTGGAGCGACGGGCGCTGGAACAAGCTCACCGTGGCCCACGGCTGCTACTGGAAACGCTGCTCGTTCTGCGACGTGACGCTGGACTACATTCGCCGCTACGAAACTGCGCCGAGCACCTTGCTGGTCGACCGCATCGAGCAAATCGTGCGGCAAACCGGCCAGACGGGCTTCCACTTCGTCGACGAAGCCGCCCCGCCCCTGGCCCTGCGCGACCTGGCCATCGAACTGCTGAAGCGGCGCGTGAGCATCACGTGGTGGGGCAACATCCGCTTCGAGAAAACCTTCACGCCCGATTTGTGCCGCCTGCTAGCCGCCTCGGGCTGCATTGCCGTGTCGGGCGGGCTGGAAGTGGCTTCCGACCGGCTGCTGGCGCTGATGGAAAAGGGCGTCACCATCGCCCAAGTGGCCCGCGTGACGGAGGGCTTCACCCAGGCCGGCATCATGGTGCACGCCTACCTGATGTACGGCTTCCCCACCGAAACCGCGCAGGAAACCGTCGATTCGCTGGAGGTGGTGCGGCAGCTGTTTGCGGCCGGCATCGTGCAGTCGGGCTTCTGGCACCGCTTCGCCATGACGGCCCACTCGCCCGTGGGCCAGAACCCGGCGAAATACCACGTGCGGCCAATCGGCCCCGAGCCCGGCAATTTCGCCTGGAACGACCTGTGGCACGACGACCCCACCGGCGCCGACCACGAGCTGTTCGGCCCGGGCCTGGCCAAGTCGCTCTACAACTACATGCACGCCGTGGCCCTCGACGAGCCGCTGCAATTCTGGTTCGATTTCCGCGTACCGCGCCCCACCGTGCCGCGCCAGCTCATCGAAAAAGCGCTGCAGGAGCCCGGCAAGCCCGATGCAGCCAAGCAGAACCTGCGCCTGTTCTGGCTGGGCAACGCTCCCGAACTGCGCCTCGAAACCAAGCACAAAAAAGGCCGCGCCGCCGAGCAGGCCGTCCTCACGTTCTACGAGCAAGCCGAAGACTTCGAGCTGAAAACCACGCCTGAAATCGGCCACTGGCTGCACGCGCTGCTGGTGCAGTTGTCGGCTGATTACGATACCAAGCTCTTGCTAAAAGACGCCGCCCGCTCGTTCCCAGCCGAAGCCGTGGGCCTCTCTTTTGAGGCGTTTTTGGTTTCGCCGCTGTGGCTGCAGTTGCGCGAAAAGGGCCTGCTGCTGGTATAGCCAGCGTCGGCAGCACGACGCAGCGTCACGGCTCCAAAGTGGTGGCGCTGCTTTTTAGATTTCTACTGCCCACTCCGCCGCTATTGTTGCGCCGTTTGTTGTTTCAGCCAGCCCAGCATGTCTTCCAAGTAGCCCGGCGCAGGCTGCGGCCATTGCCAGCGCTGGGTGCTGTCGGCCGGGGCACCGCCGAGCATGATTTCGTGGTCGGCATTAGGGTAAAGTTTGACTGCTGAGCCGCGCCGACGCCCTACCGAGCTGCGCAGCCGCTGGGCGGTTTCGCGGGCGTTAAAACGGTCGTCGGCCGCGCCGTAGAGCAGCAGCGCGGGCACCGGTACCCGCTGCCAGGCTTGGCGCGGGTCGAGGTCTAGGTCGCGCCACTGCAGCAGGGTTTTGCGCTCGGCAGCCGTGGGCAACTGTTTCGGCAACGTGGTGTGCGACGCCCAAGGCTGTTGCCAGGCTTCGGCCAGCACCGTGGCAGCCCGCACAGAATCGGACGGCCGGCCACGGCGCACAAACTGCTCCACGGCATCGAAGGCGCGCAGGGCCTGGCGCATTTCGGCCGGTGAAACGCCAGCTTGGCGCAGGAAGCCTTGGTTCTGGTAGCGCGCTGCCGCGCCCCACGAAACACCCGGCCCCGATACGCCGACGACAAACGCTACGGGCTTGCTTGGTTGCCCCGCCGCCAGCGCGGCCACGGTAGCGCCTTGGCTGATGCCCCACAACCCTACCCGCGCCGAATCGACGCGAGGCTGCGCTTTGAGCACCCGCACAGCCGCCAGGGCGTCTTCGGCCAAATCGGTTTGCGAATAGGCTGCCGGACCACGCTGCCTGGCATCGCGCCGATCATAGACCAGCGCCACAAAACCGTTGCGGGCCAGCAAATCGGCATAGGCATATAGGTCTTGCTGGTGCGGAGTGCCGGAGCCGTGCAGTAGTACTACCGCCGGGTGCAGCAGCGTATCGGTGGGCACCAGCAACGTAGCCGCTGCGGTGCCCACGGCTGTCGGCAACGGCAAAGGGCGGGCTTGGTAAAGCGGCTTGGGTGCTTCGCCGCGGCGCAATACCAGCAGGTTGGCCTGCAGCGTGTCGCCGAAGTACACTGTACCGCGGAAGAAGTTGGATTCGTGGCGCACATCGAGCCGAGGCCCATGCACACTGGCGGCCTTTAGCTGAGTGCCGACTACTTGTACTATGGGGTATTGCCAGCCCAGGCCTTGCGCCGTGGGCACCCGCAAATCGGCTTGTAGGGTATCACCGTGCAGTTCACGCAGGTCGAAGGTGACGCGCAGTTCGGCGCCGCGGCAGGTAAGGGTGCCCTCGTAGTGCCCGGTGGGCGGTGGTGTTTGTGCCTGCTCGGGGGCGCACGCGTTCAGCAGCGCTCCGGCGGCCAGAAGCAAGCTATAGAGCACCCACCAGCGGCTTGACTTCCTCACAGGCCTTTGCGTAGGATGTAATCGTTCTGCACGTCGTTGCCCACGCGGTATTCTGTTTCGCCGATTTGCTTGAAGCCTTTGCGGCGGTAGAACTCCTGGGCGCGCTCATTTTTCTCCCACACCGTCAGCACCACGGAGCGGCAGCCGCGGGCTTTTGCTTCGTCGAAGCAGCGCCGCAGCAGCGCGGCACCCAACCCCGTACCGATCCAATCGGTGCGCACGTACAGGCGTTGCAGTTCGGCGCGGGTGCGCACGTCGGCACCAGCCTCCGCGCCTAACGTCGAGCCGATGTAAAGCTTGGCGTAGCCCACCAGTTCCTGCTGCATGTATGCCAGCAGGAAAATGGTATTGGCATCTTCCAGCTCGGCCAGTTGCTGCTCCGGCCCGAAGTGTTCGGCGAGGTACTGCGCCATATCCTCGGGGGTGTTCTGGTCGGCGTAGGTGTCGCGAAAAGTTTGCCGCCCCAGCTCGGCGAGCTGAGCGGCCGTGGCAGCGTTGCGCTTGGCAACTACAAGACGGAGCGGAGACGACATGGGGCAAACTTACGCACTCCCCGCCGGTCAGCTAATGGAATGGTCGCCCGGCTCATCAGATACGTGTCCGTCGCGGCGCATTCGCCAGCCGTACCGGATGAGGAGCACGCCGAGTAACAGCATAAGCACCGTCAGAATAAGATAGGTAGCTCCAACGGCGTCCCCGGAACCCTGCTGCCACTCCACGGCTGCTATACCAAAGCGGATGAGCTGGGCCAGCAGCAACAGCGTGCCAGCTACCATCAGCAAACTGCCCGTTACGCGGCGCGACATGGGCGACATGAACGAATTCGGCATGACATCAAAAAGTTGTTCCGTGTTGCATACGCGAATTACCCGCCTTATGCTGCCTGCAGGCGTCACGCTGCCTCGGTTCCGCACTCACCGGATTTGAATGGATTGCAAATCGACCAGAAGCATGTATTTTTGCCTTACCCAACCCCGCGAGAGTAGCTCAGTTGGTAGAGCATCAGCTTCCCAAGCTGAGGGTCGCGAGTTCGAACCTCGTTTCTCGCTCATTGATACACAAGCACTTAGGCCTGCGCCTGGGTGCTTGTTTCGTTTTCGGTGCCCACCGTGGTGCCTACAACCTTTTCCGCCCGTCGCCGTGGAAAATGAACCTGGTTTCTGTTCGTGGCCTAAACCATTGAAAATAGCCTGCTGCTTTAACAGCGTTACTTCACTGCTTTGCAGTAGAAGGTAAGCCGGTACGTGTCTTGAATGCCCATCGGGTAGCCCGTTTCCGGGTCGATTTCTGAGCGTTCCCATTCAACATTAAGTGATCTGTTTCCGCTCACCGTTGACCGCCAAGTGGCCAGTGATGCGCGCTTGGGGTTACTAATTTCTGCTGCGGGCGGTACGATCTGGCCAAAGTAGTAAGGTCTGACATACGACACGGTAACAATCCCGTCGGGGCCTTGCGTCCGCGTTGGCTGGGATGAAAGGCTGTACACCTCGTAGGCAGGTTCCCCTACGGTAGAGCGGTAGAAAGGCCCAGCCACCGTGTTGTAAATGGCGACGCTTGACGGCCCCCCCGTTACTAGCAGCAGATTCACGTTCCATGACCGCACATCTCTGAACTTTGGCCACTCAGCTTTACGGCTAACCTTAAGGGTGACTTTGTAGACTTGGTACTTGCCAGGGTAAAGCAGGTCTTGGCAATTGGCTACTGAAACGCAAAAGGTCATTGCGAGTAGCGTGAGCATTGTTTTCATGACGAAATGATGTAGCTGAGAAGGGCCAAGTTTGCCCCACCCAAAAGTAGAAATTTCATGTTTCCTTCTACACATGTGTAGAAGCTGCTCCGAAACGATTACAGGAGCTTGCCACCCGTGAAAAACCCGGGTGGAGTCAAAATTTTTGGAGATCATCTGCGTCGCCTGCGCGAGGCACGTGAGTGGAGTCAAGTGGAGCTTGCCGACTACGCCAACGTGTCGAACATGACCGTGCACCGGATTGAAACCGCCCAGTTTGCAGCTACCATCGATGTGCTGCTTTCCCTAAGCAAGGCATTACAAATGCCTCTGCATGAACTGGTCAAGTGCCCCGGAATGGAGGAAGCGGACTGAGCACCCACACGCTCCTTCTTGGCACTAGCCCACGTAAGGTGCATGGCGTTGGAGTTTTAGCAGGGGCTAGCAGTAGTGCGCGCCGGTTTTCGGTTCTTTGTTCTGCTCGAGGTGACGGATGTGCGCTGGGTAGCAAGGAAAGATTCGCACCACGTTCTCTGTGACACGCTTCGAGAAGATTGTACTGCTGGTTTCGGCTGCTTTGCTGGCCCTTTTGGCTGCGACCGGTCACATTGGGCTTCTGGCCTTCTGCCTGTGCGTGCTGGCACTGATGTATGCAGCCGGCGCCTTCTGGTTGTTTCGCTCCCCCCAAGGGCCCGTGGCCTGGGTACGTCTCGCAGCCGGAGCTTGCCTGGCCGGCGCGTTGTACGCCTTGGCAGAAAACATTCAACTACAGCGCGGGCCCTTGGCGCTGTGGCTACCCGCCCTGCCCGGCCTGCTGAGTGCAGGGCTGGGGTTCTACCTGCTCCGAAACCGGCATGCGACGGCTCCGGTGAGCAGCTACCGCCTGCTGTTGTGGCGCACCGCCGTGCTGTTCGGCGTAGGCGCTTTCTTCGCCTACCTGCCTATCACCTGCGGTTTCTACCGCTCGGCCTTGCTCCTGCTGCACGATGACGATTCGGCGTTGGGGAGCAACATCCGCATGTTTGGTTATTCGCAGCAGGCCGAGGCAGCGTTGGAAGCGAACGACTGCCGCGCCGCTCTCGCAGCCGCTCACCAAGCGTACACGGCGGGCCAGCGCTGGCTGGGAGCCGACTCGGTGCGCGAGCGGTGGAAAATCAGCGGGGCGTACACCACCCTCTACAAGGCCTACGCTTGCCAGGCCCAGGCGGCTTACGACCAGCACCAGTACGCTCAGGCCCTGCAGAACTACCAAACCGCGCATCGGTTCCTGGTGACGGGGGACCACCGCGCCGAAAAAGACGACGCGCCCTCTACCTACTGGGCGGAAGAGCAGGCGTGGTCCCTCGACAACATGGCCTTCTGCAGGCTGCGGCAGCGGCAATTCGAACCGGCAGACTCCTTGTTTCTGCTTGCCCTGAAGTCCTACCACCGCGTGCACCCGAAGCCAGACGCCGGCACGGCACGCTTGCTGAGTGACTTTGCCGAGTCGCTAGCCACGGCCGGCAACCGGGCCGCGTCGACGCAGCTTTACCGACAAGCGAATCAGGTGCTGGCGTCATCCCCGGAAGCAGCGTCCGACGTGGCGGCCAACACCCTCAACATCGTGCTCAACCTCTTCGGGCAGGACAGCCTGCCCCAAGCCCAGCGCCTCTTGCAGCGCCTGAAGCTCGCGCCCAGCGACTCGGGCAACTGGTCCAAAGCCCGCCTCTACGAAGGCGTCTGCTTCCACAAGCAGAGCCTGTACCGCCAAGCGGACGGGGTGCTGTCGGCGCATCTGCGGTACCTGGACGAAAACCGCGGCAGTTGGTCCCGCCGCGTCGCCTGTCAGTTGCTGCTGGCGAAAAACTGCGTGGCGCTGGCCCAGTACCCGCGGGCGCGGGCTTACGCCACCGCGGCCCAGGGCCTGTTCCGGCAGCACCGCGGCTCCGGAACCAGCGACGAGGCCCGCTGCCTCGACGTGTTGGCGGCAGTCAACCATGCGCAGGGCCACTACCAGACCGCAGCGCAGCAGTACGAGCAGGTACTGGCTGTCTACCGGCGGGAAAGCAGTTCCTCCGTAGCCGCAACAGCCAACGTGCACCAAGCCTTGGCGGACCTAAGCGTCACCTTGGGCGACGTGCCCGCGGCCCAGCAGCACGTTCGCGCAGCCATGGCGCTGCTGGAAGAGGACGGCGCCCTCCGGTACCCCAGCCAAACCGCGCTGCTCAACACGGCCGCTTATGTGAATGCCGTGTCGGGGCAGGCAGCGGCCGCCCGGGCGCAGTACCGCCAAGTGCTGGCCATCAACCGCCGGTTCGGACAAGACCGGAGCCTCACCACGGCCGGGGCCTGGAACGGCTTGGGACTGCTGGCAACCGAGCAGCGCCGCTTCGCCCAGGCCGACTCGTTGTTGGCCGCCTCCGTCGCGCTGCACGAGGCGTTGCTGGGCGAGCGGCACCCCTCCACGGCCACCGTGTACCTGAACTACGCCGCCTTGCGGGTGCAGCAGGCGCAGGCAGCGGAAGCCGAAACGTGGATTGAGCGGGCGCAGCGGGCAGCGGAAGCCAGCCTGCCCACCGACCACGACCTGTTCGGAGACGTTGCCGCTGCCCGTGGGGGTGTCGCAGAAGCCCGGGGAAAGGGCCCCGCGGCACAAGCCTTCTACCAGCAGGCGCTGGCCATCTACTCGCGCAAATTCGGAGCGAGCCATTGGAAGGTGAGGCAACTGCGCAGCAAACCCGCCAGCTGACCGCGTAGCCGAGGCAGCACCCTCTGAAGGCCCCCGCCCCATAATGCGGAGCGAGGGCCTTCCGGCGCAGTGGGTCATTGCAGATACCAACTGGTGCTACGGCCTTCGACGGCGTCCTGCACCTGCAGGGCAAAGTCCAGCGCGTTAACGGAGCGGTCCAGGAACTGGTCGATGTAGGTGCTCTTGTTGGCCCCGGTGAAGAGGTTGTAGAGCCGCCACAGGTTGATGTCGCCGTTATCGTCGCGGCAGAAGCTCTCGTCGCGGAAGTAGTCCCGGCAGACGGTGCCGAGCTGCTGGTCGCCGTAGAGCAGCGCGGGAACCTGCTGCTTGGCCGCGGGGGGCAGGTGTTGGTACATGCGGCAGCGCCCGATGAGTTGAGCGAACTGCTGCTCGGTCAACGCGTACTCGGTCAGCGCCTGGAGCTGGCGCAGGTGGCGGTGCTGCTCGTAGGCACCTAGCAACTGGTAGATGGCGGCCCGGAGTTGGTCAAGGCTTCCCACGCGCAGGTCGCCCAGGTACCCGTCGGTACGCACGCAGAGGTTGGTGCAGACCAGGTTCCGGAAGCCCACGAAGAGCTTGAAGTGCTCGGTGGCCCCCTTGCGGTTGTAAAGGTTGTCTAGGTTGTACGCCTTCACCCCGCCCACGACAAGCGTGAGCTGGTTCCCGCCGACCGTGTCGTAGATGGTCGGCACCTCGATGCAGAACATCAGGCGTTCGTAGTAGATGGTCCGCTCCCAGTCCTCCAACTGGTTGGCCGGCTTGTTCCGAGCCTCGGGGATGCGGCCCTTGATCGGGTGCGAGACGCGGATCTGCGGGGCTAGGATCTGCTCGCCGCGGAACACATCGTACACGGCCTCTTCGGTGGCCTGAATGAAGTCGCCCTGCGAGATTAGCGGCTCGTTGTCCTTCACGTACACGGGAATGATGTGGTGCTGCCGAATGTCGGAGAAGCTGGTCTCGACGGTGTTGGCCTCGATGAAGGCACGGGACGTGGATGCTTGGGCGGGCCCAGAAACAGAAGAGCCAGGCGCTTGCAGGCCTGGCTCTCGGATGATTTGCAGTTGGTTTGCTGGCTGGTCGGCGCTAAGCCGCATGAGGTTGGTTTCCATGGTCGGAATGGGTTTGTGAAAAAGTGGGTTGAACAAAGGGTACTGCAAGCAGCCGCTGTTTCTGCTGCTGGAACGCGGGTTTGTGGGCCTGCTGCTGCTCGGGCGTGAGCAAGCGGTAGAGCTCGGTGAGCAAGGCCATCGTGTGACACTGACGAATGAGTGCTTGCACGTCTTCCGCCGTAGCAGGGCGCGCAACGGATCCGGTCTGGCACCACTTCAGCAGCTTCTCCCCTACTTGGGGAGTGAGTTTACTGGGCGGCTGATCCATGAAAAGCCGCGTCCGGTCTTTCGTGGCCGTGGCGTAGTGCTTCAGGTCCAACTCGAAGACGAGGGTGAACTCGTAGTCGATGCCGTCGCGCTGGATGGGTTTCATGCCCACCTTCTCGGGCACCTGCTTGCCGTTGCGGTCGGCGAGGACGTACTCGGTTTTGGAGCGAGCACAGGCGATGACGTGCAGCGGAGAGCGGGTGATGCCCTCTACCAAAGCATTGTGGCGGGGCGTGACCTTGCTCCAATTGCTGAAGCTGTTGCCGGGCAACGAAGCGTGGTAATCCAACAGGTGTTCCCAGCACGGGGAAATGCTGTCGAGCACAACGACCTCCATGCCGGCCTGCTCGCACGCGTCCAGCGCCTGCAAGTACCGCTCGGGCGTGAACGGCGCACCCAGCTGCAGCACGTTGTACGCGCCAAGGTCGGCGTACAGATCGGCGGAGCGCTCCGTGTCGATGACGGCGACTTTGGACCAGTTGCCGCCTGTGAGCCCGTGCGCGACCAGCAGAGCGCTCATGGTTTTCCCGGCCCCACTCGGGCCTTGCAGCAGCATCTTCAAAGGACACTGCTGCCGATTTGCTGTGTGTAGTTGCATCAACTCGTCAGCGTTTAAATGTGAAAGAGTTAAACCCCAAGGCTTTTGCAGGCCTTGAGGAAAAGGCAATCCTTGCCTCATTAAGGATGGGGGTAGGTAAAATTGCCCAGCCCGTGGGCTGGGGTAAAAGTCACCCTACCCCGTACGAACACGGACTTAAAATTTTTTAGATTTTTTAGCGCTTATGTTAGATCCATCTACGTTTTCAAAACAGGTTGAGCGAAGGTTCACCATCTTGCAAATCAGCAAGCATCGACCCCAAGGGCGCTACTGAAACGACTCAAGACCTGTAACAGAAGGTGGGTACTTAGCGATGTACTGATCTTGGAGCCCTGCAAAACCCGCGCATCAGAATCACAGCCTTCGAGCCAAATTCGAGAAAGCAAGCACGCGTGCAAATGGGTAATTTGCGTAGAACTGCTGACTCATTTGCGTGACCAGCTGAGATGCCATTTATCCCTTTTCTGTAGGACGGAATTCGATGACTCGCCGACCCGCCAAAAGGAAGGAAAGACTTCCGTCCGATGTACCCAATGTGTGGGTGCCAGCCACTTTCGACTTCGACGACTTTTGCCCACCCGGCACGCTGACAGAACGAAGTCGGCAGAATTTGAAAAATGCTTGCTACTTCATTCTGAGCTCCCTTTCCCGACACAGGAGAAACCCCGTTGAGCTTGAAAAGCTTGAGGAGTGCGGTTACCACAGGCTTTGGTCCCAACTTTTGCGAGATGTTTGCGGAAGCTGCTACAAGGACGCCCTCGACAGGTTGAAGGGGAAGTGGCTTGAAGCAGACCCCAGGCCGCCTAGAGACGGCCGTAGCCGAGGGTTTCGCCTGCTCCCGCATGCGGACGCTGCCGTTTCCGTTCCCAAAGAGTTGAGTGGAACCGTGCGCAACCGCTGGGCCCGTCTGCTAGTGCGAGGCGAAGAGCAGGCCCAGCAGTCATTGGATCCGTTGGCACATTTGACAAAATGGTTCGACCCCAAACGACTGACGGTTGACCTAAGTGCGGCCCACAACTTTGTGGAACTGGGCTTCGCCCGGGTAGTTCAAATGATTGAAGCTTCTTCCTTGAGCGAAGAGGAAAAGGCTGAAGCACGGGGCCGAGCGAACCTAAAGCTGAACGCTCAAATCGCTTCCCTTCGCGCTTTGAAAGACGGGAACTACAACCTGTCGAACACGGGCAGAGATGAGCGATTACACAGCGTTTTGACAAACATCAAGCGGGAACTTAGGTCGTTCATCCAGTTTGACGGCCAATTCTTGGTCACCCTGGACATCAAGTCCTCGCAGCCGTACTTTTTCACCAAGCTGATGCGAAAGCGGTTCTACAGTGCCAGTGCAAAGGATCGTTTGGGTTTCAAATCACTCGTAGCAAAACCCACGCACAAAGGCCGCGCCCCTCACCCACCCTCCACAACCACCTCGCCCCCTTCACTTAACTCCGTTACGTTGTCAGGTTGCTTGTTAATGCCTGAAAAACACACAGTTGCCACCAGTGAAATCTTTAAGATTTCGTGGAACGAAGGCTTTTACAAGCACTTTGCACGTCTCGTGGCTCCATCCCCCTTGAAAAAGGAAGCTGAGGAAGCCGCCGTCGCGGCTGCGAAGCGAGACACCATGTTCTTGTTGTTTGACAGCCAACCGCGCAAGTTCAGTTCAGCGCAGTACAAAGCTTTCAAGAGGCACTTCCCCTGTGAAGCAGAAGTTCTCAGTTTCATTTCTCGGCTAGGGGTGAATTTGCCTGTGCTCCTGCAACGCTTGGAGAGCCGGGTAATATTGGAGCACGTCACAAAACGGGTTGCGGCGGAGCTGCCCGACGCGGTAATGTTGACCGTACATGACTCCATCCTGACTACTCCTGGGTTTTCAGCGGACGTTGAGCAGATCATGGCAAGCGAACTGGCGAGCTTGATGCATGTCCAACCTGGCATTAGCGCAGACGCTCACACAAGTCACTCTGAGCTGGGAAAGCTACAAGCCTTTGCGCAAGGCATCTTCACCAATACTTTCGAAACGATTCGAAAACGTAAGGGCATTTCGTACGCCCAGTACCAACGAGACGCCCCGATGCTACAAGTACTACCTAAACACGATGGAGTGACATTGTTCAGTGCACGATACTACGATTCTTGTCTTGAGCCGCTTTACGATGAGGACCTGTACTAAATCACTTAGACCGCCTCAGCTAGCTGGTTAACTTCTTCAAGCAGCGAAACGACTTGTCGGGCTTCGGATTCTGAGAAAATGCCCCTCAAGCCAGGGCTGAAAATGCCGGTGAAGGGTGCTTCGAACAGGCTTGCGAGTTAGAAAATGCGTTGGAACTTAAGTTTTGTACTTTACAGTTGACTTGTGCTTCGCCTAAGCAATTCGCGTTACTACTGGTCCGAACTTTCGGTGTGTGTGCCTGATTGCAGACTTTGGTACAAGTAAGCAAACTGCCGTAACCGGTCCGTCTGTGTAGGTTGCTGGTAATCCCTTTCGTCCCCAGGGTACGACATCACAGGCTCATCACCCAGCACTCGACGGACCTCTTCGTAGAGGTAGGAACCAAAGAGTTCCGTAGCAGCGGCAACTTTCTGAGTCGTGACATTTGCGAAAAAGTTCTTGCCGTCCATTGTAATCACGCTTGAACAGATGGCCATTAGGTCATGAATGTCATCAGGTGATTGACTCAGAAAATCTTGGATGTACGAGACGACGTTTGGCTGACGGTTACTTTTTGCCCAAGTAGTGAAAAGGAGGCCAAAAGCATAGAAAGGGTGCGACTTGTACAGTGGTTGCCCCCCTGCTTCGTTGAGCGCACGTTCTAGAAAGAGTTGAGGTAAAACTTCATCCATCAACTCTTGCCATTCCTCCTCCATGAACAGGCGTCTTGGGTTTAGAATGGTACCTTCCTCTGTCTCGATGTAGCTTTCCGGTCCAGTTTCCTGCTTCCGGAAGCTGCGCAATACGTAGTACGTTTCTCTAGCAAAGTAGAAAGTCCCACCGGCAGCCACCAGTGATTCGATTAGTCTTCTTCGTTCGAACGCTTCACTAACTTGGAACAGTAGAGTTGTTAAAAGATTAGCAGCCTGACGCTCCTGGCTGATTACCCTTTCAATCCAAGGACCATCCACAGCTCCTGCAAACTCATGGCTTAATTCAGCAATAACATCCCAGAGACCACTAGCTTGTCGTGAACTGAAACCTGGAACTTGGTACGCTACTTTTTGAAGGAAGAGCCCAACTCCTAAGCGGCTGACCAATCCTTCTGCTGCAGTAGCTTGTTCCGTTGGCGTTCCTTGCAGAAAAGCGTCAAACTCACGATCAGATACATCACCACGTACTACCGAGTAGGCGAAGTAGCGAGGGAAGTGGGAAGGAGAAGCCACTGCCTTACGTCTTGTCAGGGCCTCGACAGTAGATGGAGCACTGTTCATCCAAGGTAACCCACCGTGGAACAGCTTAGCAATGGCAGGGAAAAGAGCATACAGCAAAGACAGCCCTGCATTCACACCGTCCTTTCCGTAGGGTTCGACGGTGTCTAGGATTGCTTTTTTGCGGGCTTCCTCAACATCAGCCCTTCTTGGGAATGCAACGGATTCCACCCCTCCAACAAAATCTACTTCATGAGTTGCGACAAATCGATGTAACCGAGGATAAAAGATGTGTAGAGCTTCTACCAAAATCTGGTCAACAACATTTACTTCGCCTTGCAGCAAGGGCAAGCTGAATTGGACTGCATTTGCAAAGCGGACTGCAAGTCTAGGAGTAGTAAGCCGAGGCAAGACCCCCGAACGTAGTGAGCTAATCAGACATTCCTGTTCTAGCACTGTGAGGTTAGCATCTGTTTCTGCTAATGCTTCCAGCAAACGATTCCAGCAGAATTGCAGCAAATCATCCTGACGCGCAAGGGGAAGACGCAAAGGCACCTGAATGATTTTCTCCAGAAAGTTCTGCCCGGCCGAAAACGTGAGGCTCCCCTTTTCATCATCGGCACCTGATGAAAACATTTCCCCAATTGCACGCGCTACCATTTCATCATCAAACGAGAGCAAGTAGGAAGTTTGGTCAAAATCAGCAGTTAGTTTGACTAAACGAAAAACTGCTTGAATCTGTGACTTCTCCAAGCGATCAATGTCATCGATGATGACCACCACACGTTTCCCTGATTCTTCGAGTAGTTTTTCGATTCGTTCTCGTTGCTCATCGATTTCAGGCTGTGCCATCTTCAGCAGTGCCTCAACGCTTTTACCAATGTCCGCGGAAACCGGGCCTAGCGACAACGAAGGCACCAGAGGCGCAACATAGGAACTGAATCCTTTCACAGCTCGCTGCTTCTTTGTAAGCAGGTTTTGTCCGATGATTTTGGCTAGCTCTCCGAAGAAATTCAAGAGCAGTTGCGTCTCGTCAGCGAAACGCCAAGGATTGAAATTGAGAACCACAACTTTGTCCGGTGCTTCTGCCAAGGCACGCCTGATGAAACCCAGAACAGAACTTTTGCCTTCGCCCCACTTGCCGTACAGCCCAACTACGATGCTCTTTTTGCTGCTGCGCTTGATGAGTGTCTCGGCAATGCGTTGCGAAAATTTAACTCTTTGAAAATCATCGTGGTCTGGGTTCTCAATCGGTCCACCAGCGCTACGTGTTTCGGCATCAATGGGGTCTGTAGGCATCCGTACCTGCTTAATGTTTGATCTGGGTAGAGTGATTGATCAACAAAGTGCATCATTTAGCCGGCTTTTGTAAGAAAAAGAGCCCCACCAACTACTCGTGGGTGAGGCTTTTGAATCGGGTAGCGGTTAACGTTTCAAACTAGCACCCCAAGCTGCCTCAGTTCGAAAAAGCACCGGGCGCAGGCAACGACGTCGTTTAGGGCGTTGTGGGCACCCGGGAACCCGGTGTTGAAGAGTTTTTGGTACAGCTCCACTAGGGTAGGCCACTTGTACCCAAACCGGGAGGGAATCTGGCAGAACTCGGTAGCCGACTTCATGGTGCAGTACGATGACGCGCTTTCCCAATCGAAGTTCATGCTAAGCCGGTGAAGTTCGGCACCCACGATTTTGGAGTCGAAATCGTAGTTGTGGGCCACGAGGAGTTGGGCTTGGTGGAGACGCGGCAGAAACTCCCGCAGCACCGAGGCCAAGTTCACCCCTACGTGCAGGGCTTCTTCCTGAGAGATGCCGTGCACGGCGGTCGCCTCCTCGGGAATGGTGAAGCCAACCGGGCGGATGGTGTAGACTTTTCGCTCGATTAACTCGCCCTCTTTGTTGTACAGGTCCCAGGCCAGCTGAACCAAGCGGGGCCAGTTGTCAGAATCCGAGAGGGGGGCGTGCCAGCTACGGGCGAGGCCTGCGGTTTCGGTGTCGAAAACCAGGCAGAAAGGGGGGATTTTTTGTTCCATGCAGAAGGGTTTTTGGGCGAACCTACAGCCTTTCTACACCGAAGTCAATGGTTTGAATTTCAGACACATGCGATCACAAACCAAGTTCTGAGAACCCGGTCCATGAAGCACTCGTTCATCGGCCAGTTTGCTGGAAATGCAGAAAATGCCCTTTCCTCGTCCGGCTTCTCAGAACTCGACTGCTTTTTCCTGCGAAAGTTTTTTTCAGCTCCTGCAAGATTTCTGCTTTCACAGGGCTTGCGCCGTTCAAACCGGGGGTGAACTCGGTTGGGAAGCAGTCGGCAACACCGTACCCGTCCAAGCCGAGTACATTCGCTGCAGTTCGTTACTCATATTACTGATTTCGCTCCCGGGGATGCTTTCCAACTCTCCTTTTCAAGCTAGCCAGCGGGGCCAGAATGCTCTCCACCGCCTGCTCGTGCGTCGGCGACGCCGTCACATGCTTGCCCGGCTGCACGGCACCCCGGCTGCAGCGGACCACCTACAGGAAACGGAGGATTTGGCTGCAGCACACGCACAGCTAACGCGCCTGCAACTGCAACGTCCGGAGCAATTGCAAGCGGAAAGCAACGCGTTGCTACGCACAGCTTTGCTGTTGGAGCGCATGGGCCTGCTGCCTCCCTTACCCGACCAGGTTGCTCACCAACTAGAGATTCGTCAGCGTGTGTTAGCACGTCTCGAAAAGGCAAGGAGCCTCCCGCCTCGTCCTCCCGAAGCACCTGGCTAACTAGTGTGCATGCAGAAGGGTGCCTTGCCTACTGGGTCGGCCCGGCGTCAACTTGCGCTTCAACACTAGCCTGTACCGAGGCGGGAACAGCCGACAACAGATCGTAGCCGGTGGCCTGCTCGATGGCGTCCACCGTGGTGCGGTAGCCGCCCCAACTGGTGCTGACGGTGTTCTCGTTGGGCGTGTCGACGGCAATCACGCGGGTAGTGGCCGTGACGCGGCTCGCGTCGTTGTCGCCCACGGGCAGCACCACCACGACCTTCCAGATGCGCTTGGGCACGGTCACACGGCCGCCGTTGATGGTCGTGGTCACCCCGCCGTTGCTGCCGGTGCCGCCGGTGCCGTAGTGGCCCATGATGATGTACAATTCGTTACCGGCGTTGACCAGCGTGCGGCAGTAGTCCTCCAAGCTGGCCCAGGTCTGCTGGTTGTTGCGCGGGGCCTGGGGAATCATGTTCGTCATCAGGAACGTGGCCGAGTTGTCGGCCACCGTGCTGGTGCGGTCAGCGGAGGGGCAATTGTGGCCCCGGTCAAAACCCGAGCCGGAGTAGCCGTTCGCGGGCACGTGGTACCAGCTGTTCGGCAGATCAAAGTCGGGGCGGAAGTCGTCCTGGCGCGGGGCCGTGCCAAGCCAAGTGCGGCTCAGGTGCCAGCTCACCCAGTTGGGAATGCCTTTGTCGCGGTGATAGCTGAGCGCGTACTGGGGCTTATACAGCAGGTAGTTCGTGAACAGCTGCTCGTCGGGCGTGGCCCCGCTCGGGTTGCCAAGCGTCAGGTGCTCGGGCAAGGGCGGGGGAACGGGCTGCACCGTTAGGGCCGGCACCTGCACCGTGGCGTTGGTGCGCACCGTGACTCCGAGCGGGTCAGGCGTCTGGTACCCGGCAGCCGCCGCGTAGGCCAGGGTGTACTCGCCGGTCGGCAAGTCGGCAAAGGCGTACGTGCCGGCTTGCAGAGTAGCAGCAACGGCCGTGCCGCCGGCGACGGGCGTCGCCGTGACGCCGGTTAGGGCTGCCGCCGGGCTGTAGGTGCCGGTTACCGCGCCGACCTGCCGCTGCGGTTGCGGGGTAGGGTCGGATGTGGTGCTACAGCCCGGCGCCCAGATCGCGCTGCCAACGAGAAAAGCCAAGACACGGAACCGACCGAATGAGAGCATAGGAAGACAAAGCAGGAGGTAGCCAAAGCTACACGTTTTGTAGCCCGTCATTGGTTCCACACACTGGAGCCCCTTCCGCCCGAGAGGCGGTAGCTAGGTTACTTAACCCGCACGTAGTGCTCCTGCCCCACCACTTTGGCCGCCGTGGACCCGGGTAGGTACGCCCCCTGTACCTCGAAGGTCAGCCTGGTTGCCGTGAGTTCGGTGACCGGTACGTCCAGCGCGGCCGAGCGGCCAGGCACGTGTATGCGGTTGCTCTGAAAGGTGTACTGGGTAACGGGTTGGTTCTGCACCCCGTGTTTGTCGAACGAGTGGAAGGTGGTCGCGGTGAAGACGAGACGGATCGAATCGGAGGTGTCAACTTGCTTGCCGAGCAGGTTGCCGCTGGCATCGTACGAGTAGTACGTCTGATCCAGCATCAGCCACTCACCCTCCAGAGTTGGTTTCGGAGCAGGCGCCGGGGTGTCTTCTTTGCAGGCAAAGGTGAGGACAACTAAGCTGAGCAGCAGGGCGCGTAGTGAATGGTTCATGCAATTGGCAATCAGGGGGATTCTACAACCCGGCAAAGATACCACGCGACAGTCAGTACTTCACCTGCTGCTACCTCTTCACCGGGGCGCTCGTATCTTGACCCGATGCCCACCGGTCACTACGCCTTCCGCCTCCTCTCCCTTGAAGATCAGCTGGCCACGGTGTGGGCCGAAGGCCGGTTCTTGATGACGCGTTGGGAAGAAGAGGACGCCATCAACCTCTACCACATGCCGGGTGGCTTCTTCGCCGAGGTGTACTACGACGAGGAAACCAACCACCTACACCGCACCCGCACCTTTACCAGCGTGGCATGCCTGGAAGACTACGCCATTTACGTGCGCCTGTCTTTGCCGCCTGGCATCGAATGAAAGACGGCTTCTTGCACAGGTGCCGGAACCAAAGCGGGCCCGACGTGTTACGTGCCACCATGAGCCACGAAGTTGCCAACCTGACCCACGCCGAAGCCACGGCCTCCCTGCCGGTGCTGCACTACGCCCGATGCGTAGACGACAGCCAGCGCCCGCCCAACCACACCGGCGACTGGCCCCAAGCGGGCACGCTGTACCCGGTTCGCCTGGTCGAAAGTCGCTTGGAAGGCATGGACTTGGTGCATGTGCTCGGTTTCCAAGCCGACGCTCCGTACTTCAATGCCTTTGCCCCGCACCGCTTCCAGCTGGTCGCGGAAGTGTGGTTGAACTGACCACCGGCAGCTAGCTGAAACAACCCCGTTTTACTACTTTTGTTAGCATTGAATTACTAATTCCATTGGCTTCGCGTATACTTGTGGCAAACCCTTGTGTTGAAGCCCATGTGCGAAGTTGAAATTTTAAGTGTTGCCCGGGAGCCCGTGTGGCTGATCGAGTGCGACTTACCGGTTCCGGCCGGCTTCCCCTCCCCGGCCGATGACTACCGCAGCGAGCGGGTAGACCTGAACAAAATCTTGCTGCCCCACCCCGATTGCACCTACCTGGCCCGGGTGCGGGGCGACAGCATGGCAGGCTCCCCTTCTCACATCCCCGACGGGGCACTGCTCGCGGTGGACTGCACGCTCACCCCGCAGCACAACCACGTCGTCGTGGCCGCGGTGGAGGGCGAATTCACCGTGAAACGGCTGGAACGGCGCGGCCTCTCGTGGTGGCTGGTGCCCGACAACCCGAAGTACCCCGCCGTGGACGCGGGGACCTACGCCCGCTTCGAGGTCTGGGGCGTGGTAACCCACGTGGTCACCGAACTCATCCACGGTAAGCTGCACGAGAATGTTCGCGCTCGTCGACTGCAATAACTTCTACGTCTCCTGCGAACGGGCCTTCAACCCGTCGCTGGAAGGCAAGCCCGTCGTCGTGCTCAGCAACAACGACGGCTGCGTGGTGTCGCGCTCCAACGAGGCCAAAGCCTTAGGGGTGCAAATGGGCGTGCCGTACTTTCAAGCCCGGCCGCTGTTGGAACGTCACGGCGGCTTGGCGTTTTCGAGCAACTACGCCCTGTACGGCGACTTGTCGAGTCGGGTGATGCGCCTGCTGGCGGCCGAAGCACCGGCCGCCGAGGTGTACTCGGTGGACGAGTGCTTCCTGGATTTGCACGGCATGACCCGGTGGCTGGAACCCGACCTGGCTGCTTTCGCCGGTGAGTTGCGGGCCAAAGTCAAGCGGGGCACGCACATTCCCACCTGCGTGGGCATCGCGCCCACCAAGACCCTGGCCAAGCTGGCGAACCGGGTGGCGAAGAAAACCCCGGCCCTGCACGGCGTGTGCTGGCTGCAGGACGCAGAGAAGCGGGCCTGGGCGCTGGCCCAGGTACCGGTGGAAGACGTCTGGGGCATCGGCCGGCAGTACGCCCACAAGCTCCACCAGCACGGCATCACCACCGCCGCGCAATTGGCAGCCGTGCCGCTGGGCTGGGCCCGGCAGCACTTGGGCGGCGTGGTGGGGCAGCGACTAGTACGGGAGCTGCAAGGGTTTCCCTGCTTGGCGTTGGGCGAGAGCGAGGACGGAACCCGGCAACGGCAAAGCCTGTGCGTGTCGCGCACCTTTGGCGGGGCCGTGACGGACTTTGAGGCGGTGTGGGAGGCGCTGGCCACGCACGTGACGCGGGCGGCTGAGAAGCTGCGGGCACAGGGCTCGGCCGCACACCTGCTCACCGTCTTCGTCGAAACCAGCCGCTACGACGGCACCCCACCCCCGCACTCGCGCTCGGCGGGGGTTACGCTGCCGGCCGGCACGGCCAACACGGGTATGCTGCTGGCCCAAGCCCGGGCGGCGTTGCGGCGCATTTACGGCCCCGGGGCACGCTACGTCAAGACCGGCGTAGTCCTCGGCGGCTTTGAGCCCGAGGGGCAGCGGCAACTGGACTTGTTCCACCCGGACCCGGAGCCGCTGGTGCGCGAAGAGCCGAAGGCAGCCGTCATGGCAGCCCTCGACGGGCTCAACCACCGCTTCGGACGCGGCACGGTAACGCTGGCCGCAGCCCTGGTGCCGAAACAAGCGCCTAAACCTACCTGGGCCACGCGCTTCGAGCAGCGCACCCCAGCCTACACGGGCTGGGACGAACTCTGGACCATCTCGGCCTGACCGGCTGTGTCACTTTCTCACCCTACCCTACTTTCCATGGAACCCAACGCGCACCCACTCATGCACGTCAGCGCCGAACTTGATCCATCTTTTCACGCCTTGGTGTTGCGCATTCACGCCGACGGCTACCATTCCTGGGTGATTACCCACGACGAGCAGCGCTACCGCCGCGACGGGCTGAATGCCACCGCCCGCTACCTGGCCATTCGTTACTTAGCCAGCCGGCCAGAAGAAGTGCGGCGCATGGGCCGGGTACAGGTTACTGACTTGATTAAAGCGGCCCTGGAGCAATACGAAGGGCAACGGGCGGCCTGATTTTCTGCTGTGGACACCGGTTTCAGCGCTTTCACCCAACTTGCGCCATGCACCTGACCCTCTTGTTGGACTTTAGCGCAGGCGACGCGAGGTGGTTGGGCGGTTTGTTGTGGAAGGCGGCCTTGGCGCTGTGGATGCCGCAGCTACTGGTACTCTTCCTGGTCTTTCGAAGACGACGGAAGGATTGGGAAAGCTTGTGGAGGGAGTTGCTGCTGGTGGTAGCGCCCGTTCTCTTGTTTGTTGGTGCTGTGGCCACCCCGAAGGGGCTGGGCGTGCTGCTACTGCTGGTCATCTACTCGGACGTGCAGTGGGCGCAGTTACTTGCGGTTTTGGCCCTTCCCACAGTTGTAGGCCTCATCGCCGTGGTAGCGACCCGGAAACCGAACCCCCATCCCGTTCCGGCACCTGAGCCATCTTCGCCCCTGAAGACAATGGGGCTGGGGCTTGCCGGCCTTGCAGCAGCAGTACTCTGGTGGGCGGGGCCGATGTTGGTGCATTTGTACGTCACGGCCCGGCAACCGCCCCCCTTGCAGACCCACGACTTTCCTTTTCCCTCCCGTGCCGAACGGGCCCGTCGCGACTCAGTGCGTCGCATCGGGGAACAGAAGCGGGCCGAACGCTACTTTGACTCACTTGCGCAGCACCCGCACACCACGCCGGAATGGTAGCCCTTCGGCTGCGGTGCCTAACGCGGACTTAAGGCGGCACCGTGACGCTGGCCGCTGCCTTGGCACCCAGCACTTGTCTGGGCAATTCGCTTCCACAGCAGATGCCCGTCTACATCAGTCGGTGGGAGCAGCTGTGGCCGCGAGGCCGTTCGCCGTACCTCGCATGACCCCGTTTAGTAGTGATGCATCACTGGCAACCGCTTTCGGGCGTCTGCCTGCTGCACGTCGAGGAAGTACAGCCCGGCAGGCAAGCGTTCAGGTAACACCAGGGAAACGGTGGTAGCGCCGACGACAAGCTTCCTTGTCAGGGTTGCGTGCACGCGCCCCAACGCGTCCGTGAGGGTAACCGAAACAGGTCCATCGGCCGTCAGCTGCAGCTGCACTTGCAAATTTTCCATGAAGGGGTTCGGGCAAGCCTCCACACGCCACCCAGCACCGCTGGAACTTGCTTGCAGCGTACGAACAACGCTCAAGCGCTCGGTACCGTCGAAGTCAAATTGGCGCAACCGGTAGTACACGACCGATTGGGAATGGTGGGGCCACCCCTCATCCGCGAAGCGGTACTGGGTGGGGCCGGCAGTGCTTCCTTGCCCGGGCTGCCAGCCGAGCTGTTGGAACGTGCGGCCATCGGTGGAAACCTCCACCGCAAAGCCACGGTTGTTCGTTTCGGTGGCCGTTGACCAGCGCAAGACTGCACTTGCTCCGCGGCGCTCGGCTTGAAAGTCAGCCAACTCCACGGGGAGCGGTGGTGAGGAAGCCGGCTGGTTGAGGCGCACGCTCAAGGAATTTCCCAGTTCATTAGCGGTAGCCGCGTCTAGATCAAGGTCACCGTCGAGGTCCGCAAGCACCAAGTAGCCGGGTCCATCGCCAACCAACACATCTGTGCCACCCGCGAAGGAACCACTGCCATTGTTCAACCTTGTGGAAATTCGATCGGTCCCAGGGCTGGCGGCCACAATGTCCAAGTCGCTGTCTCCATCCACATCAACCAAACGAAGGTCGCGTGGTGTTGCCGCAACGGAAACGTTGCTCCCTCCCCCGAACACTCCGAACGAGTTGTTCAACCGCACGCAGACTTGGTTCCCCGTTTCATCACTAGCCACGGCATCCAAATCCCCGTCGTTGTCAACGTCCCCAAGCCGGAGCCGTTGCGGGGACAAACCCGCTGCGTAATCGCCCCCGCCTGAAAATCCGCCGTTGCCATTATTGAGCCGAACACTAATCAAATCATTGTTGGTCAACAGCATGTCCAAGTCCCCATCTTGGTCCACATCGCCCAGCACAGCATTGCGAGAGGGTGATCGGTTACCGCTAAGAAACACAACGGAGCCGGTCGTGAAGAAACCGTTCCCGTTGTTGAGTCGCACGTGTACCTCATTTGGAAACCCAGAAACGGCAACGAGGTCCAGCGCTCCATCCCCGTTCAAATCGCCCAACGTCAGGTCAGTCGTAAAGCGGCTCACGGACGCTCTGTGGTCTTGGTACGCAAAGTATCCCGAACCGTCGTTGACGTACACCACAATGTCCCGGGCGGTTGGACCGTAGATGTAGCCGATGACATCCAGGTCTCCGTCCCCGTCCACATCGCCCATGGTCATGTGGATCAACGATGCTGTGTCACCCGATGGATCTGAGTACAGGACCGGGTAATCGATTTGAGGGCCGAACGCACCGGTCCCGTTGTTCAGGCGCACGGACACACCTCCATTTTGGAACACCAAGTCCAAATCTCCGTCGCCGTCGACATCGCCGGCGAACAAATCTCTGGCAGCCGTTCCCGGTAACTCGGCCCCAACCGTTGGCGCGACAAAATTCCCACCGCCGCTGCCTCCCACGGCTGCCGTGAATTGAAACACCCGCGGTGCCTGCAGCGGTTGACCGGCTTGGTTACGTACACCAGTAGACGCCGTAGCCATGACGGTTTCGCCAGGATTCCAACCGTAAGTTGGGGTAGCTTCCAGCACGGCTCCGGTCACGGCAATGTCCGCACTGTGCCCGCTGCGCATTCCTCCGCGCATGCCGCTGTGGAGGTACAGCCCACCTGCGCTGTTGGGGTCAAGGAGTTGGGAAAACTGTACCTGCACGGGCGCACTGCGGCCAATGCTGTTGGCGTTTGCTACCGGGCTGAGGGATGTAATGGTGGGTTGGGCCACAGCGGCTTGGCCAATTGCCAAGATTCCGCTAGTCAACCCAGCAACCCGTACAGGAAGGGAGATTCCCATGAACTGATTGTGTAGGATACAGCTAATGCAGAAGGAACCAACTACCCGTCGGTCCCCAATTACTTTTGAACAGCGCCTGCCAACCCAGGGAGTAATGCGCGTGCTACCGCACTACTACCTAGTAGGCATCATGCTGTTCAATGCTACACCTTTCACGGGCAAAGCACAAATGATTCTTGAAAAGGCAAAGGCAGCTACCTGACCGTCAAAGGCATGCAGCTACGGTCTTCGCTCCTTGGGAAGACTGGTCCGGTAAGCTGTGCACTGGCGAGTACGTCCAACAGGCATTCAAGGTGTTGGGCAAAGCGGAACGGCGGCACCAGAGCCAAACGGCTTCCAGCACCACCGTTGACAAGCGGCTTCGGCCACCCAAATCCGTCTTCTCAGCGTCTGCGTGGGCTTGGCGTTTGGTTCATCCTACAGGGATGGGGGTGAAAGACCAAAGGCGCATCAAGGGGAGGTAGTTCCCGTTTGCTAGTAGAGTCGTCGGCGTTTCCCAACGGTCCACAGACCGTTGGTCCAGTCTGAAACGGGTCCCAACTCCACTGCCGTGCCGTCCTCGACGCGTTGCAGGATGCTCATGGCTTTGAGCGAGCCAGTTGCACGCTCGGGAAAACGCCGATCCCGCATGACAACCGATGTCCAGTGATCCCAGCAATGCTCAAGGCAGATGTCAGGGAAAATCGACACAATGTACTCATGGGAGAGCCAGTGGTCCGTAAACTCGAGCAACATGCATTCTGCGGATGCCGTGCGAACCACGCGGTAACGGTACTCAATCATTTCTAACTGCATTGGATGTGGTGGGTTGGTGTTCACTCAGTTGTGAACACCAACCCTAACCCGTCTGCAGACCTTTCATTAGCCACCCCAGCAACTTTTTTCTTAAGGGTGGTCAGTGTCGTTAAAGCAAACAGTCAAACACTGAATCCAGAGCATCAGCATCAAACGAGTCGAGGTAAATGGCAGTCACCGTTTCGGACTTGTGCCCCAACGCTTCGCTGATGAGGCTGGTCGCTACGCCGCCTTTCTTGAGACTCGTCGCGAAGGAGTGACGTGCCACGTAGGTCGTCAACGGGATGGCGATGCCGGCCTCAGCAGCTAGGGCTTTAAGATCTTGGTTAACCTGTGCCAAAATCTTGTGCAGACGGTTTTTGATCTGCGACGCTGACCGGTGCCGGTTAACGTCAAGGATCGGAAAGATGTACTGCTCCGGCTTGCCACTGGTAACCGAACGGTAGAAGTTCAAGATGCCCGCAGCCGGAGCCACCAGCTTAAAGACAAACTTGCCTCCGGTCTTCTGCCGCTCGTAGCGCAAGCGCACTTCTCCCGTCTCCCCTACCGCCAAGTCGCACCAGCGCAGTTGGGCCAAATCGACAAAATTGATGCCGCCGCAGTAGAAAGAGAACAGAAACACATTTTTGGCCCGCTGCAGGCGTTCGGTCGCTGGCGTAAGTGCTTCCAGCCGCCGGAGCGCTTCCCGGCTGATGGCCCGCTTGGCCGTGCTCACGTCGAATTTGCCCACGCTGAACTTGTGTCGTTCGGCAGCGGTACGGGCAAAGGGGTAATGCTCCAAGCGGGCGTCGCCGTTGGCAATGGCTTTGTTAAGGACGGCCCGCAGCGTACGGAAGCGCAGCGACAGGGTAATTTCCTTCTTGCCCGAAGCCCGGAGCGCCGTCTCCCACCGGTTGCAAAAGGCCACGGTTACGCGTTCGAAGGGGACATCGTCCACCCCAAACTCGGCTTGAATGAACTTGAACAGCTGGTTGCGCAGGTCGCGGTACACGGTGGCGTTGCCGACCTGGCCCGCCTGCAGCATGTCGGCGACCAGTTCATCGGTGAAAGCGAGGAGATACACACGGCGCAGCTTCCGCCGTTCCTCGGCAGCTTGGACCAGCACTGTGCCAGCATCGTGGCGCTCGTCGTTTACCGCCAGAGCACGAGCCGCCTCCGCGTACTTCAATTCCCACTTGTGCAGTTCCTGGAGCAGTTGGGTGCGCTGCGGTTCGGGGTAGCTACGGCGGACGTCCTGTTTCTTTGCATTCCAGTACTTGGGATGCAACGACAAGCCGGTGGATCGGTAAATTTGCTTCCGGTCTTTGGTGATGCGCACCAGGAACGGGTGCGAACCGTCGGCTAACGTCTTGCCGACTTTGTAAATGATGCGGACAGTGGCCTGCCCTTCTTTGTGTTCGGTCGTCTTGCTCATCGGTTTGAGCCGCTGCGGCGGTGCCTACAGCGGTGCCTACAAGTGATGACGACGGTCGGAAAAGGAGAGAGGTTCAACAGAAAAAGGGCCTTGACAAGCTGGAAACGCCTTTCACTTCGCTAACCAATCAGCTTCCCAAGCTGAGGGTCGCGAGTTCGAACCTCGTTTCTCGCTCATTCATAATCAGCCACTTAGCCGCAAGGTTGAGTGGCTGACTTGTTTTTGGTTTAAACTCTGGTTTAAACAAAGCAGCCAGTATACCGATGCTCGTAGGAACAGCCTGCCTATCACCTGTCACAACTTCCTGAACTAAGCTTACTGCAACCTAAGCCGATAGCAACAAGCCTGCTACAGCGTGGTGAGGTCGTTCAGCTAAACCGAGCTTTCAACTGAACAGCAGAGCAATAAGAAGGCCGCTTCAGCGACCTGCCGGTTCCTTTTCGGGAGTAGTTATTCAGGGTTTCATTGCTCCTAAACACGAACGCTCTTCCGAAACCGGAAGAGCGTTCGTGTTTAGAGGCCGGCTTCCCTAGCGGGAACGACGCTGGTGCAGGCGCCGCAAGGCATAAGCGGCTCCACCAGCCAGCAGCAGCGAGGCGCCGCCGTCGATGGGAACGGCCGTAGGTGTGCCTGGCAGGGGGCCACCTGAGCCGGGGTCTTGGGCGAAGGCCCCGTGAGCAGCCAGCAACAGCAGGGCCGTGGCAGCTACATACTTCAGCATATTCATGATGCGTAGATAAGAAGTCGAGAAAGAATGGACGTTGGCCATCCGAGGCCCCGACGTGCGGTGCCCGGATGATTTGGCCTTATTGGCGCACCAGGCGCTTGGTCACCGGGCCTTGGGGGGTAGCCAGGTGTAGCAGGTACACGCCGGCGGGCAAGCTGCGCACATCCAGCTGGGTGTCGGCGGCGCGCAGCAGTTGGCGCAGCACCACTTGGCCGACACTGTTGTGCACCTCCACGTCGGTGGCGCCCCACGAGGCCGGGCGTTGCAGCGTGAGTTGGCCGGCAGTGGGGTTGGGGTACAGGTGCACCTGCTGGGCCAGCTGCGCCGGGGTTGCGGCCGTGACACGGCTGCCAAACTCCAGCTGGAAGCGGCCAGGGGCCGGGGTGCCCGCCAACGTCACTGCGTAAGTGGCACCGCTCATCAGCACGGTGCGCGCACCGGTTTGCTGATCCACCAGCGTGGCCGTGAGGCCAGCGGGCAGGTTACCTAAGTGTTCGGCGGTGAAGACGTAGGAGCCGGTCCGCGGCACCCACACCGCAAGCGGAATCAGCGTGGATGAGCCGAAAGCGGCGCGTCCATCAATGGCCATTTCCTGCCCGCCGATAGCCAGCGAAGCTAGGTTCAGCCCCGTGGAGTTAAGCAGCTTCACGGCGTCAAACTCAGCGTCAGCGCCATCGGTGGCGCCGGCTTGGGCGTACACGGTCAGCGCGTCGGTCAGGCCCTGCCCGCTGAGCGTGAGCGTAAGCTGCGGGCGCGTATCGTTGCCGCGGCGCACCGGAGACTGCTGCGCGTAGGTGGTCACGCGGTTCGAGTTATCTAGTGCTAAGTTGCCAGAGGTCTGCCCGCTGCTCACCCGCACGAAGAACGCCTGGGCCGTGCCGACGAGCGGGTTGCCGAAGCCGTTGACGTAGCTGCGGTACTGCCCGCCGTACTGCGAGGTGCTTTCAAAAGTGTAGAAAGCCGCATCCATGTTGGTGCGCTGTCCGGCCGGAATTGTGCTGAAGTCCAGCGGCGAGGGATAGGGGTTGCCGATGAAGTTCCAGCCCGCGTCAGCAGCGGTAGCACCGCTGTTGCGATTCAGCGAGATGGTCCCGCTGCTGTTGCCTACCTGTCCGGTGAAGCTCAGCGTGCTGGCGCCGGGCAGCTGCACCGTAAAGCCGGTAGTAGCCAGTTGAGCCGCATCACTCAGGTTCGTTGGCGACGCCCAGCCTTTGTCGAAGGCCGACAGCGTGGTGGCCGGTGATGAGGCCAGGCGACTCTGGTCGTAGCGGAAGATGGTGGGGAAGGGCGTGGTTAGGTTCGGCGTGGTCGAGGAGTTGTAGGCCGGGTTGACCACCAGCGTAGTGCCCCCCGAGCCGAAGGCGGCCACCGTCGCGTTGGCCACCGGGGCCACGAGGTGGCGGTAGCCCATGCCGGGGTTCAGCGTCGGGTCTATGTAGCGCTGCACGGTCACGGTCGTGCCCAACACGGAGCCCGCGCCCAGGTTGGCAACCAGCGCCGTGCCCGCTGCGTCGGAGAGCAGGGTCAGCGTGCGTGCGTTGAGGTTTAAGCTGCCCGCGTTGAGCGTCACAACTTCCCGAACGGCCAGGTTCTGCGACAGGGTCAGGGTGCCGGTGTTGGTCGAGGTCAGGTTGCGCACCTGCGCGGGCAGGCCGTTGCCCGTCACCTGGGCCCCCGAGCCGTTGTAGATGTAGTTGGCGTCGGACGAGAAGCTGCGTGTGCCCGTCACCTGCACTGCGCCGGTGGCGCCCGAGGCAGTAATGCCGGCCGCGTTGCAGATGCTGAGCGTAGCCCCGGCCTGCAGGGTAAACGAGCCTGCCCCGGTTACATTTTGGCAATTGGTGTTTAGCGAGCCGCCGGTCTGCACCACCAAGGTGCCGGCCACGCTCACGTCCCCGGCCAGCGTTGCTGCGCCGGTGCCCGTTACGGTGATGTTGTTGTAGCTACCGGCCGGCACACTCTGAGGCGTGCTGATGGTCAGGTCGGTAAGCTGGTTGACTGTCACCGTCTGCTGGGCCGAGCTGCTGCAGGTGCCGCCGTTGCTCACGTCCACGGTGTAGGTCTGAGTGCTAGAGGGCGAGGCCGTTACGGTGGCCGTGTTGGTGCTGCTCAGGCCAGTGGAGGGGCTCCAGGCGTAGGTCGAGGCCACGATGCTGCTCTGGCCGGGCGTGACGTAGGCCGGGGCGTTTTGCAGAGTGCCGTTGTTGGCGCCCACTTCGTCGGTAGCGGTGCTGCCGCTGCCTTCGTTCAGGCGCCAGAAACCGGCCAGGCCGGCGGCGGTTCCAGCCGGAGCAGCGTTCATGGTGGCCTGGATTTCGGCCTGGGTGCGGGCCGTGCTCCACACGCGCACCTCGTCGATCTGCCCCTGCCACGACTCATTGAGGAAGCCGGGGTTGCTGCCGAACATGAAGCGGTTGCCGGTGGTGCCGGTGTTGGCCCCGCCGACGTACACGTACTCCACGCCATTCTTGTAGAACTTGATGCCGGTGGAGCTATACACCACGGCCACGTGCTGCCACTGGTTCAGCTCGACGGTAGTGGGCTCCCACACGCCGCTGCCCGTGAATACGCCCCAGTTGTCGGTGTTGCCTTCGATGACCAGCGTGCGGTCGAAGTTGCCGTCGTCGACGGAGAAAACCGTTTGGCGCACGCCGTAGCTGCTGCGCGTGGGGTACACCCAGGCCTCCCAGGTGGTGTTGGGCAGGGCACTGGGCGCCGCGTTGAGGTTGGTGCTGACGCGCTGGCTGCTGGCACTGTTCAGGCCCGAAAAGCTCAGGGCCAGGTTGGCGCGGGCCGTCAGCGTCACCGAGCCGCCAGTGTTGATGGTCGTCGGGCCGCCCGCCACGATGGAGGGCGGTGCCACGTAGTTGATAGTAGCCGTAACGGCCGAGCGCCCGGGGCTTTCCACGTTGGTGGAGCTTACCGTGCTGACGTAATAGGTAGTGGTGCCGTAGAGCGTGGGCGTAACGTAGCTACTACCCGTGGCCCCGCTGATGGCCGTGCCCCCCGACGCTTGCGTGTACCAGCGGTACGAACCGCCGCTGGGCGCCCCGCTGGCCGTGAGTGTAACGGAGCCCGAGCCGCAACGGCTGGCGCCGGTGGTGGTCGGGGCGAAGATGGCCGTGTTCAGCAACACGCTGATGCTATTGTTGTCCCGGTTGGCCGTCACGATGTCGGGCTTCCCGTCGCCGTTCACGTCGCCGGCGGCCACGCCCCAGGGCCGGCTGCTGGCGCCGGTGGAGTAGACGGTAGCTGTGCCCAGCGTACCGTTGCCCGCGCCCAGCAGCACGCCCACGGTAGTACCGGCCCCGCCCGATAGCGGCCCCACGTGGGTGGTTACCACATCGAGGCGGCCGTCGCCGTTGAAATCGGCCAAGGCTACTTCGCGCGGATTGACGGCCCCGGTCGTGTAAGTAGTCATGGTGCCGAAAGTGCCGCCGGACTGTCCCAACAGCACGCCCACGTTGCTACTGTTGTAGTTGACTACCACCAGGTCGGGGCGGCTGTCACCGTTCAAGTCGCCCAGCTGCAGGCCCGCCGGTGCCGAGCCGACGGGGTACTGGGTAGCCGTGCCCAGTGTGCCGTTGCCCGCGCCCAGCAGCACCGATACGGTGGTGCCGTCGGCACCGCCGAAGTTGCTGACTACCGCGTCGAGGCGGCCGTCGGCATTGACGTCGCCCAGCGCTACGTTGTACGCGCTGATACCGGCCCCGGTGCTGAAGAAAGTCGGGGCGCCGAAGGTGCCGTTGCCCTGGCCCAGAAATACGCCCAGGCTACCGTTGCCGACCGTGATTACCGCGTCGAGGCGGCCGTCGGCGTTCAGGTCGCCCAGCTCTACGTTATAGGCGGAGGCGTTGACGTTGGTTGGGAAAGTGGTGGCGGCCCCAAAGGTGCCGCCGGCCTGGCCCAGCAGTACGCTCACTCCCACGGTGTTGCTGGTGTTGACTACTACCGCGTCGAGGCGGCCGTCACCGTTCAGGTCACCCAGGGCCGTACCAAACGGTGCTCCGTTGTTGGCCGTGGCGTAGGTAGTACTGGCCGCGAAGGTGCCGCCAGCCTGGCCCAGCAATACGCTGAGGCTAGCGGCGCTGATGCCAGCCGTAACGATGTCGGGCCGGCCGTCGCCGTTCAGGTCACCAAGGGCGGGGTAGCTGGGCCCATTAGCGGTGGCGTAGCTGGCGAAGGGCGCAAACTGCGCCTGCGCCGGGGCGCCGGCGAGCAGCAGGCCCAGCAGCGGGAGCCAGTGCCGCCGAGCTCCCACGGGGAGACAAGGTGTAAACAAGTGTTGCATAAGCGGAATGGTTGGTGGAAAAACGATTGTTGCGGGGGCGGGCAATGCATGTCCCTCAGCGCGGCTGTGTGTGGCTACCTACTGCCTAGTAGCGGGGTAATACAGATCTATTCACGATAAATCCAGTTTGCGTAGCCGAGGCAGATTTAATGGCCGTCAGATAATAGCCAGTATTTGCAAAGTGAGTTCAGCAGGTTTGGCAGTGCGGTTTCGGACCCCTAGGTAATTTGTAAAAAGATCATTCGCAATATTGATAGATAAATATTATTATAACTTAATCATGTGATTCTACAAACAACAGTTCATGGTGGCGACCCAACGGCATCCCGCAGGCCTAGCACTGCATCTTCTGTGCTGCCTGGCGTTTGGCGGCTGGCCCGCCCACCGGTCGTTTTGGTCGTTGTTCAGGTTTGCTGTAACCGACTAAGCTTCCATTACCCCAGCGAAACTTGCGCTGGGCTCTATCAAAACGACGCTAACATCTGCGGGCTGGCTCCTGAGGCCGGCAAGGTTGCTTGGCCCCCTTCTCCCCGAGTTCAGTAACGCTCCTTCTCATATTCGGCTGTACCGATTCTTTACGGTGAAGTACTCAGACGGCTGTTTGAATTTTATACTAATCCGTTTGATTCCCTTTTTCCGCTAACACCCAACTCCCGGACCTTTGTGGTGCTATTTCGAAGCAGGCGGCTGGGCGGAGAGGTTCGATCAAAGCCTGACCGCCTCGGCACCCGTGGCGTACATGCACAGACGTGCTCGTCCTGCTGCCAAACACGACTCGTGAATCCCCTTTTTAGTCGAGAAAGCAATGCAAACCGTAACCTTGAACAACGGGGTCAAAATGCCCCTGCTGGGTTTTGGCGTCTACCAAATGCACGACCCGGCCGAATGCGAAACCAGTGTGCTGGAAGCTATTAAGGCCGGCTACCGGCTGATTGATACGGCCGCTTCGTACCTGAACGAGGAAGCCGTGGGCCGGGCCATCCGCAAGAGCGGCGTGCCCCGGGAAGAGCTGTTCATCACTACCAAGCTGTGGGTGCAAGATGCGAGCTACGAAGGCGCCAAGCAGGCGTTTGAAACGTCGTTGCGCAAGCTCGGCCTCGACTACCTCGACCTCTACCTCATTCACCAGCCCTACGGCGACGTGCACGGGGCTTGGCGGGCCATGGAAGAGCTGCACAAGGCCGGCCGCATCAGGGCCATCGGCGTGAGCAATTTTGCCCCCGACCGGGTGATGGACTTCCTGGTGCAGCACGAAGTGAAGCCGACGGTGAACCAAGTGGAAACCCACCCCTTCCACCAGCAGATCGAAACCCAGCAGTTCCTGCAGGAAAACGGCGTGCAGATTGAGTCGTGGGGGCCCTTTGCCGAGGGCAAGAACAACCTGTTCCACAACGAGCTGCTGCAAGGCATTGGGGCGAAGTACCAGAAGTCGGTGGCGCAGGTGGTGTTGCGCTGGCTCACGCAACGCAGCGTGGTGGCCATTCCCAAGTCGGTGCGGCCCGAGCGAATAGCCGAGAACTTCAACATCTTCGACTTCGAGCTAAGCCCCGAGGATATGGACGCCATCAAGGCCCTCGACACCAAGGCCAGCCTGTTCTTCGACCACCGCGACCCGAAGATGGTCAAGTGGATCAGCGAACGGAAAATCCACGACTAACCCCGGTTACCGACTCCAAGCACGGCAATCCGCTATCTTCTGGCTTTGGGTTTCATATAGAAGTTCAAACCGCTGCTTACCTGCTGGTGTCGGTTGCCCGCGCCACCTCACACCTTAGAGCGTGTTGGGGAATAATCCTCAGCTTATGTCCTTTAGGTAATTGCGGAG
>NZ_VTWU01000003.1 GCF_008727865.1 Hymenobacter busanensis
TTAGGCCTGCCGCTAGCGTTCATCCTGAGCCAGGATCAAACTCTCCATTGTAGTATATTGTCGATCTAGCCGAAGCTAGATCCATGTCGAGTGCTGATCCGACCCGTATTTGACGAGCTTTATTCTTTGTACGCTGCTCGTTGCTCTACCGAAGCAGAACAAGTCTTACCAATTGTCTTTCCAGTCTTTCAAAGAACTTTCGTCGACTCCTGCCGAGCCAACTTAGCAACTGCATGAAGCAGCTAGTACCGAATCTTTTGTTTTAGACAGTGCAAGAGACAAACTCCTGTCATTATCTAATTCGTTCAAAACGTTTCAAGTTTTTTTGAAGTCGCTTTGTTCCGTTCGGGGTTGCAAAAGTACGAAGCGTTTTGTGATTTGCAAGAGTCGACAGAAGAAAATTTTCTCGATTTTTTTTCTGAGAGCTCTTAGCAGCACATAACCACATCATCGTGAGGCGCTACGTGTTTTATCATTTCGACTTACCCACAGGCCCGACGTCTTCGGGACGACAAAGGTACGATAGAAATATGCAGAGTCGCGCTATTCGTTCCAAGATTTTTTTGGCACTTGGCGTTTAGGATGCCGTTTCTTGCTCAGCTCTTCGTATTAGAAAAGTTAAATATGCATTTAAACGCAATGCGCAAGACAGTGGGTCATATTCAGTTACTGCTTGTGCCAACGACTTCACACCGGTTAAGCTCTTAGCGGTACCCACAAGTTATATAGCTTATGGCACTTGGAGGTTGGGATTACCCCGAAGTAGATCTAGACAGTATTCTATCTTAAGAGGGGCTGAGGTCATATGATTATAGATGCAGGAATCTTCAAGAAGCAGTTATTAAGGCTCCGGTCTGCATATTGGAACAAGTCCCAGTTTCGAATGTACCTACTATGAACCCATCCTCAGGCGCTCCTGATGTTGGTGAACAGGTGCCTGGTGCTAATGTACCTCCTTTTAGTGTAGGTATGCCCCCGGCATTTTTCGGCCTTTCACCTATTGAAAGCAGTGTCGTTGGAAGTCGTTGGAATAAGAAGTGAAGTGGTTGTGGTCCCTTGCCGCGTCAAGTTCAGCTCCACCCAGACCATAGCACCATGACGCAACGACACCAGTTATTTGGTGTGTGCAGGGAGTAACTGGTGATAAACTAGTGGTACTCGCTATTCAATGGAACTAGTGGCTAGTACGAAGCGCCTGAAAACCTTTAGGCAATACTTCCACGAAGAAGTTTGTCTGATTGCAGTAAGGCAGACTCTGCAACCTATAGCATCTGCGGCCAACTTAAGGGTACAGATAGATGAGTTGCGGCAGTTGGTTACGCAACTGATTGGGGCGTTACGCTCTTTTCCGCCGGTACTCTTATTGTTACCAAGTTCCTCTCTTCTAAGCTTGGTAGCAACAAGTGTCATTCCCCTTCTACTATGTATTACCGCAACAGAAAAGAAAGTGGCATTGCATGCTCATTCACCGGGGTTTTATGATCCTTCAACTGCGGCAGCCAATAGTGCGCCGGGCCTGCTCGGCTGGTGGATAGCCATAACAGGCTCCCCGACGGAAAAACTCGCAGGCAGCTCGGGTGCGTCCTTGCTTTTGAGCGACACGACCTAATAAGAAATGAATCTGGCCGCTGGTAGGTCGAAGCAGAAGCACTTGCTGATAGTCGACTAAGGCCTTGGCGTAGTCGCCCATTTTGAAAAAGGCTAGCCCACGGTAGGTAAGCCACTTGGCCGATGGCGCTTGTTGGCCTTCGCGTTGACGAATCCCGACATTAAAGTCCCGTACGGCGGTGGGAAAACGGCGGCGTTCGAACAACCATACTTCGCCCCGCGCCAGCCACGCGCTACTGAGCGTGGTATCGAGCACCAAAGCGCGCGAAAAGGTTTGCAAGGCTACTTGGGCTTTGCCCTGACTGGTTTCGCACTGCCCGATGCGGTAAAGTAGTTGCGCGGCCGTCCGGCGGTTGCTGGTCAGGCCCAGCGCCGCTACATAGTCGGTACGCGCCTGGTGGTAGTCGTGAAAGATTAACTGCTCGATTTCGGCCCGTCGTCGCAGAGCACGGACATGTTGGGGGCGAAAATGTAGGGTTTCGGAAAAGAAGCTGTGTGCGGCACTCCAGTCGCCGTGCACGTAGGCGCGCAAGCCATCCTGGTAGTTGCTGGCGGCCGTTACGCGGTCCATCACCCACTTCAGGCTAAAGGCAAACAGCAGCATACCCACTACCAAGGCCGCTATTAATTGATAGTCGCGGCGGGTGAAGCGGACTTTGCCACGGCGCACGTAGTGGCGCTCGGCCGAGGCTGCGGGGCGGCGGGTGCACAATGGCGCGGGCGGTGGCATGGGTACGCCATACACGTGCTGGGCCTGCGGGCGGTAGGCTTGGGCCCGCCGTTGCTCTTCAGCCCGCAGGGCGGCTAGGCGTAGTTGGTGGTCGTAGGCAGCGCGGCGGTCGGCGTCGCCTAGCACTCTATATGCGGCGGCTACTATTTTAAATTGCTCCTCGTGCAGCGTGCTGCCCCCGTTACGGTCGGGATGGTAGCGCAGTGCCAATTGCTTGTAGGCGTGTTTGATGTCGGCCGGCGTAGCCGACGAAGCCACGCCCAGCACCTGGTAGAGGGTTTGACTCACGGGGCTCGGGAAGAAGGTAAAAGTACGGGGAAGTATAGACGCGCGGCCAGCTTTTCCGTATGAATGCCTCGGTCTGTACAACTCCGACCACGCAGTTGGAGTTCGACCCAACTTGCTGCTTTCTTCGCCTCTGCCCAACCTCCTCACCTAACCGACTCTGCCGCCGTATGGCTACCGACGACGACAAAACGCCCCGCAACGACTCGTTGATGAGCAACCTAATGGGCTACATCGATACGCGCATCGATTTGGTGCGCCTCGAAGTGCAGCAGAAAGTAAAAACCGCTTTTGTGGGCGCGGCCCAAGGCGTCACGCTGGCTTTGCTCGGGCTGCTGTTCCTGGTTTTCCTGAGCATCTTCGCGGGTCTGGCCCTGAACGACGCCCTCGACAGCCACTACTGGGGCTTCGGCATTGTAGCCGGTTTCTATCTGGTGCTGCTTATCATCTTTGTAGTAGGCGTGGGCAAAAAGCTCTACCAAGGCTTGGCCGATAAGATGCTGGACGACACCATCTACAAATCAGACAAGCGTCAATAACCACTTTCAACAGCTGCGCAATGAGCGAATTGCATAACCCGCTGTTCGACGACGAACGGGAGTTTCTGGAACGTCAGAAACTGGAATACGAACGCGCCCTGCTGGGCGATGTGGACCACCTCAAAGACCAAACGACCCGCGTGGGCAAATACGTGGCCATCGGGGCTGCTATTCTGGGCGGCTTCTGGATCGTGAGCAAAGTCTTGAGCAGCCACGACGATGAGGACGACTACGACGAGTTGCCGCGTCCCAAGAAAGGCAAGAAGGTTCGGCGCAAGGCCCGACTAGCCGCGCAATCCGATGATTATGGCTTCGGTGGCGGCGAGCATCCGCGGGCTCAGCTGGCTCCGGATGTGTACCACGCCACGCCCGCTGCCGACGCTGATCCTTTTCCAGCTTTTGATGCCGGTGGTCAATCTTCGGCCGTCGTACCCGTCACGCACTACCAGCAGAAGCGCACCGGCTACCAGCGCCCTGAGCCGCAGAATTCCTTGGTCTGGGACACGCTCAAGGCGTTTGCCGACTCCGATGCGGGCAAGATGCTCATCGGTCAGGTGACGGGCGTACTCATTGCCTTGATAACGCGCAAAGTGAACGACTTGATGGAAGTAAACAAAAATTCGGACCTTGCAGCTTCGGCCACTGAGCCCGAAACCAAGGACATCGACTTTGTCATCCACCACGACGACGCGCATGCGCCTAACCCGCCTGCATGATGCTCTGTACGCCCGCCGGCAACGCGGCCAGAAGTCCCTGGCTGTCCTGCTCGACCCCGATAACCTCGACGAGGCGGCTGGGCAGCGCATTTTAGATTTGACTGCGGCGCATGCCGTCGATTACTTTTTCGTAGGGGGCAGCTTGGTGACCACACAGCACCAGGCTGCCCTCATTCGTTTGCTGAAAAGCGCCTCGGAAGTGCCCGTGGTGCTGTTTCCCAGCAACAGCGTGCACATCGATTCGCAGGCCGACGCCATTTTGCTGCTGTCGTTGATTTCGGGCCGCAACCCCGATTTCCTGATCGGGCAGCACGTAGTAGCTGCGCCCATCCTGCGGGCCAGTACCCTGGAGATTCTACCCACCGGCTACATGCTTGTCGACACCGGCCGCCAAACCACGGCCAGCTACATGAGCGGTACCACCCCCCTACCCTACGACAAGCCCGGCATTGCTGCCTGCACCGCTATGGCAGGCGAACAGCTAGGCCTGCGCCTGATGTACCTCGACGGAGGCAGTGGCGCCATGTATCCCGTGGCCCCGGCCATGATTCGGGCTGTGCGCCAGGCTGTCGACGTGCCCATCATCGTGGGAGGCGGCATCAATACGGCCGAAAAGGCACATGCTGCGCTGGCCGCCGGGGCCGACGTGATTGTAGTGGGTAACCAGATTGAGAAAGACCCGGAGTTCCTCGGCGAAGCGGCGCGCGTGGTGCACACGTTCAACTCAGTGCTTAAAGCGGCTCTGAACTAAGCGCCCGTAAACCATCGATAACGAAAAAGGCCCGAACCGCAGCGGTTCGGGCCTTTTTCGTTATCGATGCAAGGCTCGTTAGATGTTCATGGCCGATTCGCGGCGGCGCATCTTGCCGGCTGGAATGCCGAACATCATCTTGAAGCGGCGGCAGAAGTAAGCAGTGTCTTTGTAACCTACCTCTTTGCCGATGTCGCGGATGCTTTTCTTGGTGGTGCGCAGCAGGAACACGGCGCGCTCCATGCGCTGGTATTCGATGTAGTCCTGCGGATTGATTCCTGTCAGCATCTTGAAGTACTGGCCCACGTAATCTTCCGACACGTTGGCCACGCTCGACAGCACTTTGTTCGACAAGTCGCCGCCGAGGTTCTCCTTGATGTAGTTGAACAAATCGATGAGGCGCGGGTCCTTGAAGTAAGTGCTGTTGGTAGCAAGTTGCTCCACAAACATCTTGTTCTTCAGAATATAGCGAATGATTTCGACCACGATATTTTCCGTGTAAATCGATACCAGACGCTCCCGGCCGGGCAGTTCCTGCAGGCTTTCTTCTACTACTTTGATGACCAGGTTGGCCAGCTTCGAGTTGCCGCTGATCAGGAACGCGGGCACGTCGAGCGAGGCGAAGAAGTTCACCGAGTCGAACACCTTGGCCTCAAACGAGACGAACGAATGGCTTTCCTCGGCGTCGCCGATGAGGTCGAGGTCGTCGTTGGAGTGGAAAAACTTGTCCTTGTTACTGATCAGGTCGTCGTTGGTGATGACCTTGCCGCCCGTCTCGCCGTACGTGACGCGGGTAGCACGGCCGCCAGGAATGAACAACATGTCGCCCTCTTCGATGACTTGCTCGTCTTCGCCGAACGTAATGCGGCCTTTGTGCAACAGGATAAGATTGTTGCCGACGTCATAGGAATTGCGCACAGTGAAGGGCTGCTGCAACACCAAGTTTTTGGCTTTGATGTAACGGACCCCGAGGGATTCGATGACTTTATTGTAATCTTCCATATTCGGCTGCAGTGGGTGGGTGGGTGTTCAGTTCGTCCGTGGGTGCGGCTGTTACTAGACAATGCAAAAGAAGATATAAAAATTCACAAAAACGAAAACCCAGCCAAATTTTTGGCTGGGTTTAGTGCAAGAGTTCTGACTTTAAGGCAATTCGCTTTCTACTTCAGGATTTCCCGCGAGATTACAATTTTCTGAATCTCGGAAGTTCCCTCGTAAATCTGGGTGATTTTGGCATCGCGCATCATGCGCTCTACGTGGAATTCTTTCACGAAACCGTAGCCGCCGTGCACCTGAACGGCCTCAACAGCAGTGTCCATAGCAACTTTCGAAGCGAAGAGCTTGGCCATAGCGCCCGACTTGCTGTAATCCAGGTGAGCGTCCTTGTCGTGAGCAGCCTGCAGGCACAGCAGACGGGCCGCATCGATGTTCGTGGCCATGTCGGCCAGCTTGAACTGGATGGCCTGGTGCTGCGAAATGGGCACCCCAAAGGCTTTGCGCTCCTTCGAGTATTTCACGGCCAACTCGTAAGCACCCGAAGCAATGCCCAAGGCCTGCGCCGCAATACCGATGCGGCCACCGGCCAGCACCTGCATAGCGAACTTAAAGCCGAAGCCGTCTTCGCCGATGCGGTTTTCCTTGGGCACCTTCACATCGGTGAACATGAGGGAGTGGGTATCGGAACCGCGGATGCCCAGCTTGTTTTCTTTCGGACCAACCACAAAACCGGGCGTGTCCTTCTCCACGATGATGGCGTTGATGCCGCGGTGCTTCAGCTCGGGGTTGGTTTGGGCAATGACGAGGTAGACCGAAGCCGAAGAGCCGTTGGTAATCCAGTTCTTGGTACCGTTGAGCAAGTAATGGTCGCCTTTGTCCTCGGCAGTGGTGCGCTGCATGGTGGCATCGGAGCCGGCTTCGGGTTCCGAGAGGGCGAAGGCGCCGATCATTTCACCGGTGGTGAGCTTGGTCAGGTACTTCTGCTTCTGCTCCTCGGTGCCGTATTTTTCTAAGCCCCAGCACACCAGCGAGTTGTTCACCGACATAATAACCGAGCACGAGGCATCGACCTTGCTGATTTCCTCCATGGCCAGCACGTAGGAAACGGTGTCCATGCCGCCGCCGCCGTATTCGGGGCTCACCATCATGCCCAGAAAGCCCAACTCGCCCATCTTCTTGACTTGCTCGGCGGGAAACTTCTGGTGCTCGTCGCGCTCGATGACGCCGGCCCACAATTCGTTTTGGGCAAAGTCGCGGGCGGCAGCCTGTACGGCGAGTTGTTCTTCGGTGAACTGAAAATTCATGCGGGGAAGCGGTTAGGGAAGGGACGGGAAGCCGCTCGAAGAACGGCAGTGCAAAAGTAGGCACGCCTACAACAGCTTTGCAACCCGGTGGTTAGAATCGGGCAGCATGCAACAATGATGGGCCGCTACTCGCGAGTTGTTGGCCTAACGGAAACGGGGCCGATGAGTTAGCATCATCAGCCCCGTTTCCGTTAGGTTTCAAGAAGGATTAGTTGCGGTTGCGGCCGCCCATGAAGATGCTCACGTAGTAAAGCAGCGTCGCCAAGGAGCTGATGGCAGCTACGACGTAGGTCATGGCGGCCCACCACAGCGCATCTTTGGCCATGGCGTGCTCCTGCGTGGTGACGATGCCGCGGCGGTCGATCCAAGCCAGGGCGCGCTTGGAGGCGTCGAACTCCACGGGCAACGTAACGAAGCTGAAGAGCGTGGTGAGCGAGAACAGCGCAATGCCGAGGCCCAGCGGAATAACCGAGGTGCGAATCATGAGTACCCCGGCCAACAAAATCCAAGGCATGAAACGCGACACCGCGCTCAGGGCCGGCACCATGGTGGAGCGGAACTGCAGCATGCTGTAGGCCGTGGCGTGTTGCACGGCGTGGCCACACTCGTGGGCGGCCACAGCCGCCGCGGCGGCCGAGCGGCCCTCGTATACCTCGGCGCTCAGGTTTACGGTTTTGTCGGCCGGGTTGTAGTGGTCCGACAGGCGGCCTTCCGTCGACACGACCTTCACGTCGTGGATGTTGTTATCGACCAGCATGAGCTCGGCAATCTGCTTGCCCGAGAGGCCCGACTGCAAACCGATGTGGGAGTACTGGGTGAACTTGCTGCGCAAGCGCCACTGAATGAGGAAGCTCACCAGGGTGAGGCCAATCAGCAGCATGTAAAACGGGGAGAGAATCATGGCGTGTGAGAGTCGTTGAGAGTGGGCGGCTGGGCGACGAGCGAAGCGGCCGTTCCGCTTCCTTACGCCTCCAAGCCTTTAACGATGCGTTCGACAATGCGCGTGGTGCTGTAGCCTTGCACCAGCGGCACTGTGAGCACCTGCCCGCCGTTGTTTAACACAAACTCGTGGCCCACAATTCCGCTGATGGCGTAGTCGTCGCCTTTCACCAGCACGTCGGGCCGCACGAGCTGAATTAGCTCCAGCGGGGTGGGTTCGTCGAACAGCACCACGGCATCGACAAACAAAAGCGACGCCAACACGCGGGCACGTGACACTTCGTCTTGCAGGGGCCGGCCGGGCTTGAGGCGGCTCACCGAGGCATCGGTGTTCAGGCCCAGCACTAGCACGTCGCCCAAGGCACGCGCTTTTTCGAGGTAATCGACGTGGCCGAGGTGTAGCAGGTCGAAGCAGCCGTTGGTAAACACCACCCGGCGGCCGTCGCGGCGCCACGCCGCCAGCCGCTCCAGCAGTTGCTCGCGGCTGACAATTTTATCTTTCGTCGGCATGCGCTACGGTCGTTTCGGCAGAATCAAGTTTGGGCGACATCACGTTGCGGCCCGATTTCAGGACGCTGGCCACAAAGCTGATGCCGCCCATGAGCACTACCAACAGGGTTTGTGACCCGTGAATGACTAGGGCGTAAGCCACGCCGGCTTCTTTGGTGAGGCCGTACACCAGCAGCGTGCGGCTCACCATCAGGTGAAACACGCCGATGCCGCCCTGCACCGGCGCGGCCATGCCAAATGCCCCAAAGGTGAGCACCGACAAGGCTGCCACGATACCCAAACCAGCTGTGGCTGCGAAGGCAAAGAAGGCCAGGTAATCCATCAGGTAGTACACCAGCCACGTGAAAAACGTGTGGAACCAGAACAGCCCCTGCCGCTGCACTTTGCGCAAGCTGAACACGCCCGACAGAATGCCGCGCACGAACAGCACCGCTTTGTTGAAATATTGGTTGCGGCGCAGGCGCTCCAGGTTGCGAATGCCCAGCACCAGCAGCAGCACGCTCAGCACCACCAGAATGACGGCTATGCCCAACAGCAGGGAGCCGCGTTGCTCCAAAACGCCCGCTTTATCGGATACGGCGGAGGCCACAAAGTCCCAGAACTTGCCAAACTCCAACACCAGCACCGCGCCCAGCAGGAGAAACAACACCAGCACGTCGATGATGCGCTCGGTAATGACCGTTCCCAACGACACATTGACCGGTATCCCGCCCATACGCCGCAGCACCGAGCACCGAATCACCTCACCCATGCGCGGCAGTACCAGGTTGGCCAGGTAGCCCACCATCATGGCATGGTACACATTCCAGTACGAGGTGCGGTGGTTGGCGGCGTCGAGCTGCATCTTCCAGCGGTAAGCCCGGCTGAAGTAGCCCAGCGCCGACACCAACGCCGTCAGACCAATCCAGAAGTAGTTGGCCTCGCGCAAGGCTTGTCCGATTTTGCTCAGGTCTTGCCCGCGCACGGCGTACGCCATCAGCAAGCCCGACAACGCCAAGAGCAAGACATATTTGAGGATATCGACGAGCTTTTTCACGCGAAACAACACAAGGCAGTAGTTGGCAAAGAAAAGCCAGCAACCGAACGGTGCTGGCTTTCGAGGAATTTGGGGGTGTTAGACGAGCCGGTTGTGCTGATCGGGAAACACCACGGTGGGCTTATGTTCCCGCGCTACGGCAAAGTCAATCAGGGCGTAAGAGAAAATAATGACGATGTCGCCAACCGCTACCCGGCGGGCCGCCGGGCCGTTCAGGCAAATCATGCCCGAGCCCCGTTCGCCCTTGATGGTGTAGGTTTCCAGCCGCTCGCCGTTGTTGACGTTGACCACCGTCACTTTCTCGTTTTCCACCATGTTGGCAGCGTCGAGCAGGTCTTCGTCGATGGTGATGCTGCCCACGTAGTGCAGCTCGGCTTGGGTAACCTTGGCGCGATGAATTTTAGACTTAAGAACCTCGATGTGCATGGAAAAGCAAGGCCGGTAATTGAGCCGCCAAAGATAGGCAAAATCACTCCGGCCAAATCGGGGCGGCGTCTAGCTCGCTGGCACCACCACGTTGTCGATGAGCCGCACGCCACCCAGCCACGCAGCCAAGCAAATAACCACATCGTGCCCTGGCTCTATGGTTGGTTGCAGCGTACGCGCATCCGCTACTTCCAGATACTCCAGTTCGATTTCTGGAAACTGGTGCAGGAAGGCCGTAGCCTCGGTTTGCGCTACGGCTGGTCCCGCCACCAAGCGTTGCTTTGCCAGCTGCAACGCCTCGTAAAGCCGCGGTGCCAACGCACGCGCCTCCGCCGACAGGCGCCGATTGCGCGACGACATGGCCAGGCCGTCGGTTTCGCGCACGGTGGGCGCCGCCACCAGTTCCAGGTCGAAGCTCAGGTCCTGCACCATTTGCCGCACAATAGCGACTTGCTGCCAATCCTTTTGCCCGAAATAAGCCCGGTGCGGTCGGCTCAGGTGAAATAATTTGCTGACGACCGTGGCTACCCCGTTGAAATGCCCCGGTCGGTGGGCGCCTTCCATTACGCGCTCCAGGGGCCCAAAATCGAACTTAAGCACCGCAGGCTGGGGGTACATCTGCTCGGGTGTGGGGGCAAACAGCGCCGTGCAGCCCGAGGAGCGCAGCAGTTCGGTATCTGAACCGAGCACCCGGGGATACATTTTGAAGTCTTCGGTGTTGTTGAACTGCGTGGGATTCACAAACACGCTGACAATCACCACATCGTTCTGTTGCGCCGCAGCGTGCACCAGTTGCAAATGGCCTTCGTGCAGGGCGCCCATGGTGGGCACAAAGCCGATGCGGCGGCCTTCGCGGCGCCAGGTTTCGGCGCGGGCTTGCAACGCGGCGGCGGTTTCGAGTATCTCCATGAAAACAAGGGGGCTTTGCCGAGACCCTACGGGCGATATAGTGGATTTATCGGGCAAAATTGTTTAATTTTGTGCGTCCCAATGGTGTATCCCTTTCAAAACCTCACGTTTCACCCCGTATGTCGAAGCTAAGAATACTCTATGCTGCCACGGAAATCAATCCGTTTTTGCAAACGACCCGGGTAGCGGAGTTCCTGCGGCGCCTGCCGCAAGGTATGCAGGAAATGGGGATGGAAATCCGCATTTTCGTGCCCCGTTTCGGCATTATCAACGAACGTAAGAACCGCTTGCACGAGGTGGTGCGCCTCTCGGGCATCAACATTGCCGTGGGCGAAGACGAGAAGCCGCTGATTATCAAGGTGGCCTCGATTCCGAACGCAAAGTTGCAGGTGTACTTCATCGACAACGAGGACTACTTCCACCGCAAATCGGTACTGCGCGACAAAAACGATCAGTTTCACCCCGACAACGACGAGCGCGCCATCTTCTTCTGCAAGGGCGTGCTGGAAACGGTGAAGAAGCTGGGCTGGTCGCCGGACATTGTGCACTGCAACGACTGGATGACGGGCCTGATGCCGCTGTACCTGAAAACGACCTACAAGAAGGACCCGATTTTCAAGGACGCCAAGAGCATCTTCACGGTCTACAACAACGAGTTCGACTACAAATTCGACGGCAACATCATCGAGAAGGCCAAGATGCTCGACATCGACGACTCGATGCTGGCCGCGCTGCAGTCGGCTGACTTCCAGGGCTTCATCAAAATTGGCATGGAGTACGCCGACTCGGTGGTGCGCTCCGACGAAGATTTCAGCGACAACGTAAACGCTTTGTTCAGCGAGTACGCCAAAGGTCGCAACATCGGGCAGGTAGCCGACGACGAAAACCTGCTGAATTCTTACTTCACGCTGTATAATGAATTGGCCAACTAGGCTATTTGCCTCGCGGACGTCTGTAGCCCTGCTGCTGACGTCCGCTTTGTTTTCGCTCGGTTCGTGCGAAGACCCTAACGAATTGGGCCTCGACCTGCCCGGCACCACGTCTATCAGCGCCCAGTACGAAGACCTGCCCGTGGTGGCGTCTACTATTCTGCAGGATTCGCTCCCCACGCTCAAGCGCGACTTGTGGCTGGTGGGCCAACTGCGGGACAACAACACCGAAGCGACTACCACGGCCCGCTCGGCCTTGAACTTGGTGGTTAGCGAAGACTCGTTGCCTTCGAAGTTCACCAACGCCCGGTTCGACTCGGTGGTGATGTATCTCGGCTATAGCCGGGTATGGGGCAGTGCGACCCAGCTGGCGAATTTCGACGTATACAACCTCGCACAACCGCTGAATGACCGGGCGCTTTACTACTCCAGCACTCCAATTCAGGTAGCTGGCAGCCCCATTGCCAACAGCGGCCCGGTGAAGCTTAACCGCGTGATTCGCAACAAGGCCAATACCGCCGACAGCATTCAGCTGCCGTTGCGTCTGCCGTTGGCGCTGAACAATTCCAACAGCTTCTTTAGCGGGCTGTTTACCAAGCTCAACACCACGGGTTTCGATCAGGCGGCGCTCAACAGCTATTTCAAGGGGTTTGCGCTGGCCCCGGCCGCATCGATGCAAAACGCCATCATCGGCTTCAACCGCACGGCGGAATCGGAACTGGTGTTTTATTACACCGCCCCCAACGTGAAGAGCAAGCAGAAGCAGTACCGCTTGTACTTCGGGGATGCCGTAGCTGGTGGCAGCGGCGCTGCCTCGCCGCGCTACTACACCCAAATCGACTACAACCGCGCCGGTGGCCGGTTGGCTATTTTGGCCAACGACAAGGACTCGGTAACGGCCGACGTAACCGACGGCAATGTGTACACGCAGAGCGGTACGGGTTTGGCAACCAAGCTGACCATTCCGGGGTTGGCCCAACTGCGCAACCGCGTGGGCCTGATTGTGAACCGCGCCGAATTGATAGTACCGGTGAAGGCGGGCACCAATGCCTTGTTTACGTTGCCGAACGCGCTTTTCCTCTACGAGGTGAACCGTAACAACCGCATTCTGCTGCGCACCGTCAATGCCGAACCGAAAGAGCGCGCTGTGCAGGCCGACGGGCAAAACCCGCGGGGTATCGAAAACGAAGCGGCGCTGCTTTCCGCTGAACCCACAACCGGCAACCGGCAGTTCAGTACGTCGCTCACCAGCTACGTGCAAGCCTACCTGAACAACCAGCTCGACGGCGAACGGCCGGCAGGCTTCCTGCTCACTCCTTCCCTGCGCCGGGCCGGTCAACTCTCCCTCGACCGTGCCGTACTCAATGCCTCGGGCATTCGGTTACGTGTATATTACACAACGCCTAAGTAGCCGAGTTGCGTAGGCAAAACTTCGGCACGAGCTTTGCGCCCGGCCGCGCCTGTCATTTTCCCAGACCCATCTTTTTCCCTAACGCCGTATGTGCGGAATAGTCGCTTACATCGGGCACCGTGAGGCTTGCCCCGTTATCCTGAAAGGCCTGCGGCGCCTGGAATACCGCGGTTACGACTCGGCTGGTGTCGCCCTGCTCAACGGGCAGCTGAACGTATACAAGAAGAAGGGCAAAGTGGCTGACCTGGAGGCGTTCATCGCCGACAAGGACATCCACGCGCACGTGGGCATGGGCCACACCCGCTGGGCCACGCACGGCGAGCCGAACGACGTGAATGCCCACCCGCACTACTCCACCTCGGAGCGCATTGCCATCATTCACAACGGCATCATCGAAAACTACGCGGCGCTGAAGAAGCACTTGCAGCAGCAGGGCCACGAGTTTCACTCCGATACCGATACGGAGGTGTTCGTTAACCTCATCGAGGAAATCCAGAAGCAGAATCACTGCACGCTGGAAGAAGCCGTACGCTTGGCCCTGCACGAAGTGGTGGGAGCGTACGCCATTGTGGTGCTCAGCAAAGACGCACCCGACCAGCTGATTGCAGCCCGTAAAGGTTCGCCTTTGGTGATTGGCGTGGGCGAAGGTGAGTTTTTCCTGGCTTCCGACGCAACGCCCATCATTGAGTACACCAACGAAGTGGTGTACGTGAACGACTACGAAATTGCGGTTATCCGCAACGGCAAGCTCGACATCCGCACCAAGGAAGATGTGGTGCAGACGCCTTACATCCAGAAGCTGGAGATGGAGCTCGACAGCATCGAGAAAGGCGGCTACGAGCACTTTATGCTGAAGGAAATCTTCGAGCAGCCGAAATCGATTCTGGACTCGATGCGCGGCCGTTTGGAGCTTGAGGCAGGCCACCTTAACATGGGCGGCGTGCGGGCGTTCGAGCAGAAGTTCATGAACGCCCACCGCATCATCATTGTGGCTTGCGGTACCTCGTGGCATGCCGGCTTGGTAGCCGAGTACCTGATCGAAGACCTGGCGCGCATTCCGGTGGAAGTGGAGTACGCTTCGGAATTCCGCTACCGCAACCCGGTGCTGTCGGAGCGCGACATCGTTATTGCCATTTCGCAATCGGGCGAAACGGCCGACACCCTGGCCGCGCTGGAGCTGGCCAAGAGCAAAGGCGCTACCATCTTTGGCATCTGCAACGTGGTGGGCTCGAGCATTGCCCGCGCCACCGACGCCGGTGCTTACACCCACGCCGGCCCCGAAATCGGGGTAGCCTCTACCAAGGCCTTCACGGCCCAGGTAACGGTACTCACTATTCTGGCCATGATTGTGGGCCACCGCCGCGGCACGCTCTCCGACGTGAAGCTGCGCGAGCTGATGGTGGAACTCTACACGATTCCGCAGAAAGTGGAGAAGGCGCTGGAGCTCGACACGGAAATTCAGCAGATTGCCGAAATCTTCAAGGACGCCACCAACTTCCTGTACCTGGGCCGCGGCTACAACTTCCCCGTAGCGCTGGAAGGTGCGCTGAAGCTGAAGGAAATCAGCTACATCCACGCCGAAGGCTACCCGGCCGCCGAAATGAAGCACGGCCCGATTGCCCTCATCGACGAGAACATGCCGGTGGTGGTCATTGCCACGCGCGACAGCTCGTACGAGAAAATCGTGTCGAACATCCAGGAAGTGAAGGCCCGCAAAGGCCGCATCATTGCGGTGGTGAGCGAAGGCGACACCACGATTCCGCCGATGGCCGAGTTTGTAGTGGAAGTGCCTCATACCTCGGAGGTGCTCATGCCGCTGGTATCGGTAGTGCCGCTGCAGTTGCTTTCGTACCACATTGCCGTGCTGCGTGGCTGCAACGTCGACCAGCCGCGTAACCTGGCTAAGTCGGTGACGGTGGAATAATTCCGCATTTGCTTTTGCATAGAAGAGCCGCTTCGGAAGCATCCGAAGCGGCTCTTTTTGTTGCGCACTTGGGCGACGCCGACCTGGGGCCTAGTTCGGGCTACAGGGCAAACGACTCTTCCTGCTGCACCATGCGCTTGAGCAGCGGGCAGATCTTGTACCGCTCGTCGTGGGTGTCCTGCCACATGGCTTCCAGCACTTCGTATACCCGCGCTACCCCGATGGCATTAGCCCACTCGAACGGACCTTTGGGGTAGTTGGTGCCCAGCTTCATGCCCAGGTCGATGTCGCGCACCGAGGCGGTGCCTTCCTGCAAAGTGTAGCAGGCTTCGTTGATAATCATGCAGACCACGCGGGGCGTGATGAGTCCCACACGGTCTTCCACCACGCGGAAATCGGTGCCGAGGGCGGCGCAGGTTTCGGCGAGCTTATCGGCATCGGCGGCGTGGAGCAGGCTGGTTTCCAGCAGCGGCCGATTGATGAGCGTAGGCAGGCCGCAGAAGCCAAATACCGGGTAAACCGGGCGGTTGCGCCCGCCGAAGCGCGAAGCCAACGACTCGGTAGCACCTTCCACAAACACCACGACGCCTTCTTTCTCTTCGTAGAGCGGGCCGTAGTTGCCGAAATCGAAGACCACGTCCACCGTCGGCAGCACGTCGTCGAGTACCTGCATGGCGGCTTCGGCGTCGTCGACGAGGCGCGTGTCGGCATCGGGCACGAAAGTGTATTGGTGTTGAGGACCAAATTTCTGGCGCAGTTCCGCGGCTACGTGGTGGCCGTCGAGGACGAGTAGGTGCATCGTTTTGGCTAAGTTCAGGCCACGAAAGTAGGGCTTCGGCCCGCATCCTCCGTTTTCTCCCCTCGATTCCGATGACCAACACCATCATCCAGACCAGCAACGCCCCGGCCGCCATTGGGCCCTACAGCCAAGCCGTGCAGGCCGGCAGCACCGTGTACGTGTCGGGCCAGATTGCCCTCGACCCGCAAAGTGGCCAAATCATTGGCGAGGGCGACGTATCGGCCCAAACCCACCAAGTGATGCGCAACCTGCAAACCGTGTTGACGGCGGCCGGCTACGGCCTGCAGGACGTGGTGAAGTGCAGCATTTTCGTCAAAGACCTCGGCCATTTCGGCACCATCAACGAGCTGTACGGCTCGTACTTCGGCGCCGGCCCCTACCCCGCCCGCGAAACCGTGGAGGTGAGCCGCTTGCCGAAGGACGTGCTGGTGGAAATTTCGTGCATCGCGGTAAAATAGCCGGGCACAATATGGTTGAGTAAAAGTCCGTTTCGAAGGCAGCTTGCGCACCAGCGCGGGCACCGCCAACATGAAAGAACTCGGACTCGGCTTGCTCCTTATCGGTTTGGTTTCGATGGTACTGCCATTTGTGCAGGGCCGCGAAACTCATTTCATTTTCCTGACCTGGATTGACCAATGGGGCCCAACGGTGGCGTGGTTGATTCGGGGCGGCATCGCGCTGCTGGGGCTGGTGCTCTGGCTAAGCTTTAAGAACCGTGACTGATGCGTAAATCTGCCGCCCGCAAACCGGCCAAACCGCTGAGCAAGCCCTCCTACTTTCCAGAAGGCCAAGTGCTGACGCGCACGATGCCGCCGGAGCTGGCCGGGCAGCGCGAATTCGAGGAGTTTCACTTCATCGGCTTCGACTTCAGCCAGACCAGCCTGAGCGGCTGGCGGTTCACGGACTGTCGGTTCGAGAACTGCAACCTGGCCGGGACCAGCATTGCCAACACGGCTTTTCAGAACGTGGCTTTTGATGGCTGCAAGCTGCTGGGTCTCCCCTTTCAGGCCTGCCGCGACATGCTCTTTGCCGTGCATTTTGACCACTGCCAGCTTGCCTATGCCTCGTTTCACGGCCGCAGCCTGCCCAATACCCGCTTTGTGGGCTGCTCCATGCAGGAAGTCGATTTCACCCACGCCGACCTCACGCAGGCGGTCTTTCAGGACTGTCAGCTACGGCGCGCGGTGTTTCGCCAGTCCAAGCTCAACGGCACCGATTTCAGCACCGCCCAGGAAGTGACGCTCGACCCGGCGCTGAACGAGGTGAAGAACGCCCGCTTTGCGCTCAGCAGCCTGCCCGGCCTACTCACGCAGTTTGAGCTGGATATCGTGAATAACTAAATGGTCGACCCACTGGCAAATTCTTCCAGTCTAGCTGGACAATCAACCCTTTAACAATTTAGCCGTTCCCTTCCCGTACCTTTGCGCCGCGTTTTGGCCCCGGCAGTTGGTTGGGGCCGACATTGTCGTTTTCGTATGGAAAGAGAAGTTCGGGTGCGGTTTGCACCCAGTCCTACCGGCCCGCTGCACATCGGCGGCGTGCGCACTGCGCTCTATAACTACCTGCTGGCCCGCAAGTTGGGCGGCAAGATGCTGCTGCGTATCGAGGACACCGACCAGAACCGCTTCGTGCCCGGCGCCGAGCAGTACATCATGGACTCGCTGCGCTGGTGCGGCATCGAGATTGACGAAGGCATTGAGCAGGGCGGCCCGCACGCCCCCTACCGCCAGAGCGAGCGGAAACCCATGTACCGCCAGTACGCCGACCAGCTCATCCGGGACGGTTACGCCTACTATGCCTTCGACACGCCCGAGGAGCTGGACGCCATGCGCGCCCGCCTGACGGCCGCCAAGGTGCCCAACCCGCAGTACAACAGCATCACGCGCACCCAGATGCGCAACTCGCTTACGCTGCCCGAAACCGAGGTGCAGCAGCTGCTCGACGCGGGCGCGCCCTACGTGATTCGCCTGAAGGTGCCGCGCAAGGAAGAGGTGCGTTTCAACGACCTGATTCGCGGCTGGGTGGTGGTGCATTCGTCTTCGATTGACGACAAGGTGCTGATGAAGTCGGACGGCATGCCGACGTATCACTTGGCCAACATCGTGGACGACCACCTGATGGAAATTACCCACGTCATTCGGGGCGAAGAGTGGCTGCCCTCGGCGCCGCTCCACGTGCTGCTGTACCGCTACCTGGGCTGGGAAAGCACCATGCCGCAGTTTGCCCACTTGCCGCTGCTGCTCAAGCCCGACGGCACCGGCAAGCTGAGCAAGCGCGACGGCGACAAGCTGGGCTTCCCGGTATTCCCGCTGGAATTCCACGGCACCGACGCCGAAACCGGCCAGCCTACCGTGAGCAGCGGCTACCGCGAATCGGGCTACCTGCCCGAAGCGTTCATCAACTTCCTGGCCTTTCTGGGCTGGAACCCCGGCACGCAGCAGGAAATCTTCTCGATGGACGAGCTGATCGAGGCCTTCTCGATTGAGCGCGTAAGCAAGTCGCCGGCCCGCTTCGACCAGAACAAAGTGCGCTGGTACAACGAGCAATACCTGCGCGCCAAGCCCGACGCGGAGTTGGCCCAGTACCTGCTGGAGGCGCTGTCGAAGCAGGGTATCGGCAACGTGCCCGCCGACAAAGCCGAGCAGATTGCCGGTTTGGTAAAAGAGCGCGCCACCTTCCCGGCCGACCTAGCCAAGGAAGCCCAGTTGTTCTTCCAGCGTCCAACGGGCTACGACGAGCAGGTTATCAGCAAGAAGTGGAACGCGCAGGTTGCCGGTGCCCTCGCCGCTTTTGCCCAGGAGTTGCCCGCTGCCGCCGACACCACACCCGACGGCATCAAGGCCCTGCTCACACAGGTGGTCGAAGGCCAGGGCATGAAGCTGGGCCAGGTGCTGCAAGCTTTGCGCGTGGCCGTGACGGGTGCCGCCGCCGGCCCCGACCTCATGGCCATCATGAGCATTCTAGGGCCGCAGGAAACAGCCCAGCGCATCCAGGCAGCTGTGGAACAGCTAGCAGGGTCGGCGGCGTAACATTCGCCGCCCGCTATTTTTTGCATCCGTAGGCCGGGCCGTTGCGTAGTTGGTAAGCTACGCGGCGGCCCGGTTCGGTTTTTGGCCCGGCAGTTACGCCGCGTGGTTTCCACCCTGACTCATTTGCCGTTCGGCGCGACCCTCATGGCCAAGAAACCCGTCAAGAAAAAGCAACAAGACCCCGACAAAAAGCCGCGGGTACACAAGGAGCTGGAAGGCTTCGAAATCAAGGTAAACCCGCTGGGCGAAATCACCTCCAGCTACTCCATCGAGCAGATCAACGAGTTTCTCAACCGCCACGTGCGCGACAAGAAATTGGTGAACCGCGACGGACAGTTTGGCGAGAAAGTGGAGGAAGAAGAGGAGTTTCCGGTGGAAGAAGGCCACGCCGAGGAGCCCGAGGAGTCGGATGAGGATTTCATGCGCCGCACTTCCAAAGAAGCCAAGAAAAAGAAGTCGGCCGAGGACGACGACACGGCCCTGCCGCCGGCGACTTCGGTCGAAGCCGACTAGTCGTTTTCCAACCCATGTGTGCCGCCGGCGGGCGGGTGCCCTCTGCCCAAGCGAAACTTCAGGCAAGGGAGCCTGCCCGCCGGCGGCACGCATTTATAGCTACTTCGTTATACTTGCCGCGTCATCTTCCATCCTTTTTCCCATGAACTCCCACGACGTCGATTACCGCATCCTCGGCCACGATATTCAAGTGCTTGAAGTTGAGCTAGACCCCGGCGAAACCGTTATTGCCGAAGCTGGCACCATGGTATACATGGAAGAAGCTATTGCCTGGGATACTCGCATGGGCGACGGCTCGGAGCCTGATCAAGGGTTTTTCGGCAAGCTCTTGTCAGCTGGGTCGCGCCTCATCACGGGCGAGTCGTTGTTTATGACGCACTTCACCCACGCCGGCTCGCACGGCAAGGCCAAAGTTGGCTTCTCGGCCCCCTACCCCGGCACCATCATGCCGCTCGATTTGCGCAGCCTGCCGCAAGGCCTCATTGCCCAAAAAGACGCGTTTCTGGCCGCGGCCCGTGGCACCAAGCTGGCCATCCACTTCAACCAGCGCTTGGGCGCGGGCTTCTTCGGCGGCGAAGGCTTCATTCTGCAAAAGATTACCGGCGACGGCAAAGCCTTCATCCACGCCGGCGGCACCGTGATTGAGCGCACCCTGCGCAATGAGATGCTGCGCGTCGACACCGGTTGCGTGGTGGCCTTCGAGCCCAGCATCGATTTCAGCGTGGCCCGCGCTGGCAACCTCAAGTCGATGATTTTTGGGGGCGAAGGGCTGATGCTGGCCACGCTGCGCGGCTCGGGTCGCGTGTGGCTGCAGTCGATGCCGGTGAAGAAGCTCATCCAAGCTCTGGCGCCCAACGGCGGCAACGCCCGCAAGGAAAGCGGCAGTGTCCTCGGCAACCTCGTCGGCGGCATTCTGGACGAATAACGCCTGTACTTGCCCGCAAACGCCAAGGGCCCGGCCACTGTCAGCAGTGGCCGGGCCCTTGGCTTATAGAGTAATGGCAGAACGAGGCAGGCTATTCCGTGCTGGCGACGCTGGAATATTCGGCGTTATCGGAGCCGGCTTGCGAGGCAATGACCCCCAAACTGACCAGCAGGATGACGATGAACAGGCCGAGGAGGCCGGCTACGGCACGGGAGCTAAGCGTGGGCTTGGGTTCTGAGAGGCGGTGGCGCTTCCGGCGCGAGGTGTACGGGCGGGAAGCCTGGGACGAGGAAACAGTTAAGGTGGACAAAGGACGCGACCGTTAGGTGGAAACAGTTGCACTAATCTATATTATTTTATTAAAAATACCATAACGCATTAAAATATTTTAGTAACCATATTAACAATCAGTAGTCGAATATATCTACGTGTTTAGCGGGCTACGCGCTGGAGCGTAGTTCCTTCCAAAACGCCATTGTTGTATTGCTCAACCGCTGTAACCTGGCCGTGGTCGTCACGCCGTTGCCAGGTTCCGAACCAGTAGTAATGCACAGTATCTGCCGTGAATACCAAGCGGGCCTGCCCCCGGGCAGCCAACTGACCATTCGGGTGAAAGTCCTCAATCAACACCAGGCCGTGCCGCCGATACCGTTCGGTGCGTGAGCGGTACCCGTCGGGATGCGCATAGGTCCAACGGCCTACGGGGCGACCGTGGCGGTAACGGCCGCGGGAAATGCACATTGTCTGAGCCGAATCGTAGTACTCGCGCCAAGGCCCTTCACGCAGGCCCGCTTTGCCAAAGCGGTTGCGCGACCAGAAACCGATAGGCACGCGCGTGCTCTGGCAGCTACTCAGCAGCACGAACAGTAGCAGAAAAGGCCAACTCCAGCGCACTATCGTGCGGACACGACGCAGGCGGTTTATCGGCAATGCGGTTGGCATAAGACTGACGGCAGTGACGGATGAATGTCCTGCCGCCAATCTATAACTAATATTTTAGTTATGCCTATGCCGGCGCCAGCAATTCGTCGACCAACTCTCGGGAATTGCTTAGGCGGGGTACTTTGTGCTGGCCACCGAGCTTGCCCCGACGGGCCAGCCAGCCAGAAAACGTACCGGGCTCCACTACCGTCAGCACGGGCGGCTGCAGGGCGAGGTTGCGGTGGCGCTTGGCGTCGTAGTCGGAGTTGAGCTGGCGCAGGGTAGTGTCGAGCACGGCGGCGAACTGCGCGGCATCGGCGGGTGGCTGGGCAAACTCAATCAGCCACTGGTGGCCGCCGCGGGAGCCGGCGCCGGCTTCGAAGTAGATGGGTGCGGCCGTGAAGTCGCGCACGAGGGCACCGGTAGCTTCGGCGGCGGCGGCCACGGCAGCTTCGGCGTTTTCCACCACTACTTCCTCGCCGAATGCGTTCAGAAAGTGCTTGGTGCGGCCCGAAATACGGATGCGGTAGGGCATTACCGACGTGAAGCGTACGGTGTCGCCGATGCGGTAGCGCCACAGGCCGGCGTTGGTGCTGATGATGATGGCGTAGCTCGGGCCGACTTCCACCTCGGCCAGGGTGAGCGTGCGGGGCTGCTCGCGGTCCAGCTCGTCGGCAGGAATGAACTCGTAGTAGATGCCGTGGTCGAGCAGCAACAGCAGGTCGGGGCAGTCGGGCTGGTCCTGAAAGGCGAGGTAGCCTTCGGAGGCGTTGTAGATTTCGAGGTAGCGCATGTGCTCCGCCGGAATCAGCTGGCGGAATACTTCGCGGTAGGGCCCGAAGGCCACGGCCCCGTGCAGAAACAGACGCAAATTGGGCCAGACTTCGGTGATGGGCACACCACCGGCCAACTCCGACACGCGCCGCAGCAGCAGGATCATCCAGGTGGGCACACCCGCCAGCGTCACCACGTTTTCGTGCAGCACGTGCTGGGCCATGCGCTCCAGCTTCTCCTCCCACTCGTCGAGCAGGGCCAGTTCCAGCGGCGGGGTGCGGCGGTTTTGGGCCCAGCGCGGCAGGTTGTGCATGATGACGGCCGATACGTCGCCCACGTGCGAGTCAGGGTCGTCGGGGCGGAAAGGATTGGGGGCGTGCGAACCGCCAAGGGCCAGGGTTTTGCCGCGCAGTACGCCGGCATCGGGGTAGAGCGTGTTGGCCAGGGCCACCATGTCGCGGCCGGCGCGGTAGTGGCCGTCTTCCAGCGCCTCGGCCGTAACGGGTATGTACTTGGAGCGGGCGTTGGTGGTGCCCGACGACTTGGCAAACCACTCCACCCGGCCGGGCCAGAGCACGTCGGCCTCACCGTGTAGCACTTGCTCGATGCGCGGGTACAGCTCCTCGTAGCTGCTTACGGGCACGCGCCGGGCAAATTCCGTGGCCGTGAGGCCCTCGGCGTAACCGTAGTCGCGGCCCCAGGCGGTGTGGCGGGCGGTGTGCACGAGGTAATGCAGCAGTTGCTCCTGCAGTTCGTGCGGACGGGTGCGCACGTCGTCCAGGCGCGCGAGGCGTCGCTTCAGGGCCCAGCCCAGAATGGCAGATGCTGCAGTTTCAACGGATTTCACGGGGGCAAGAAGCGCGGCTACGGGTGGAAGGTGTGCGGTAAGACGCGCGGCGGGCGTATTTGGTTGGCGAAACGGGCCGATGGGTTAGCGGGCGGCCTGGGTAGCCGATGGTAAGCAGTGGTTTTGCTGCTGAAAGCCAGTCGCCCGTCATGCAAAGCGTGAGCGAAGCATCTCGCGTGTTTGGCCCGATAGTAAATTCAACATCAGCACGCGAGATGCTTCGCCTGCGGCTCTGCATGACGTCCAATACTCATCGAAAGCCACTCCGCGCACACTTAAATCTTGCGCTTGTACTCGAAGTGCTTGCCCAGGTATACGCGGCGCACGGTTTCGTCGGCGGCCAGTTCTTCGGCGGTGCCGGCTTTCAGCAGCTTGCCCTCGAAGAGCAGGTAGGCGCGGTCGACGATGCTAAGGGTCTCGTTCACGTTGTGGTCGGTGATGAGGATGCCGATGTTCTTGTGCTTGAGCTTGGCCACAATGCCCTGGATTTCCTCCACCGCAATGGGGTCGACGCCGGCAAAGGGCTCGTCGAGGAGCACGAACTTGGGGTCGACTGCGAGGGCGCGGGCAATTTCGGTGCGGCGCCGCTCGCCGCCGCTCAGCACCCGGCCCAGGTTTTTGCGCACGTGCGTGAGGCTAAACTCGTTCAGCAGCTCCTCCACCTTGTCGCGCTGGGCCTGCTTGCTCATCTTCGTCATTTCGAGCACCGAGAGAATGTTTTCCTCCACCGACAAGTCCCGAAACACCGAGGCTTCCTGCGCCAGGTAGCCGATGCCGAGGCGGGCGCGCTGGTAAATGGGCAGGGTGGTAATGTCTTTATCGTCGAGGAATACCTTGCCGGAGTTGGGCTTCACCATGCCCACCGTCATGTAGAACGAGGTGGTTTTGCCCGCCCCGTTGGGGCCCAGCAAGCCCACGATTTCGCCCTGCTCCACGTGCAGGCTCATGTCGTTGACGACGGTGCGTTGCTTGTATTTCTTGACGAGGTGTTCGGCGCGCAGAATCATGGGGGGCAAAGGTAACGCGTCGTTTGGGATGGGGCTGATTTGGGCGTACGCGTCAGCGGAACGAACACGCACGGGTTTTCGCCTATCCGTTTTTCTGCTACGCCCCAATACTCCTACCCCTTCTGGCCCAGCAGTTGGCGGCGCAGGGCCTGCTGGGCAGGCGTGGCGTCGGGGTTGGGCTCCAGCAGGTTCTTGATTTCGACTTCGTAAGCCTTGGGCCGGGCTTCGCGCTCCACGGTGGGGGCGGTGCCGCGGCGGTAGGTGAGGCGGGCGGGGGCCTCCACGGCGCCCAGCAGGGGGCGCAGCAGCTGCTCGGCGGTTTGCAGCGTCACGGGCTGGCCGTTCACGGCCACAATGGCGTCGCCGTTCTGCAGGCCGAAGGCGTTGTCGGCGGCGTCGGTTTCGGCGGCCTCAAACTGTTCCTTGCTTTGGTTGTAGCGGAAGCCGATTTTGCCGAAGGCCATGACGCGGCGCGGCGTGCGGGCAGCGTAGTTCCACCCGATTTTGCCGATGTACTCGGTAAGCGGCAGAGGCTGGTCGCCCACTACGTAGGCGTCGAAGAACTGCTGCACCTGCGGGTGCGTGAGGGCCACGATTTCGGGAATCAGCTGCGCGTCTTCAAACGAGCGGGTGGGACCGTACTTCTGGCGCAGGGCCAGCAGCACGTCGCGCAACGTCTGCTTGCCCTGGGTCAGCTCCTGAATGCGGATGTCGAGCAGCCAGCCGATGAGGGCGCCTTTCTGGTACACGTTGTCGTACATCTGGTCGTAAGGCTTCTCCAGAATGCGGCGGCTCATCTCGGTAAACGACACGGTGGGGTACTTCTGGGTGCCCTCAATCTTCTCGCGCATGGTCTGGCGGAACTGTTCCTCAGTGGTGAGGCCGGCGCGCACCTGCGCCAGGTGGGCGAAGTACTCCGTCACGCCCTCGTAGAGCCACAAATGCTGCGACATGCGGGGGTTGCGGAAGTCGAACTCCCCGATTTCGCGCGAGTGGATGTTAAGCGGGGCTAGCATGTGCAGAAACTCGTGCGAGGAAATCTCGCGCACCATCTCGCTCAGCTGCTCCGGCGTTTGCCGCTCGGGCATGAAGTACAGCGACGAGTACGAGTGCTCCATGGCCCCGTAGGAGCCGCTTTGCCGGTTCACCACCCGCGAGGTCTGAAAGTCGGGGAAGTACATCAGGAAATAGTACCGAGGCACCGGCATCTGCCCGAAAAACTGCCCCAGCGCCTCGGCCATGGGCCGCAGAATCTCGCGCACCTGCCCCGCGTGCACCTTGCCCGACTCCGACACCACGGCCACGTGAATGCGCGCCCCGCCCACGCTCAGGCTGGCCGTATCGGCCGGAGCGTAGAGAATGGGGCCGTCGGCTAGGGTCACGTAGCTGTCGGCCGTGAATACGTCCTGCTCGGCGCCGTGGCGGGTGGGCAGGGCGGTGGCGGCATACAATGTGGGCGCGTGCTGCACCGTCACCTCGTAGGGCCGCATTTTGTAATTCTGGGTGGCACCTTCGAGGTAGCCGTAGAGGCCGTAGTGGTTGAGCACCAGGTTGGGTTGGGCGGCGCCGGCGTCGAAGTTGGTGCCGCCGGGCTGAAACACGTAGTTGTCGGTGAACGAGGCGTCCCAGGTATCGTCCACGCGGTATTCCAGCCGGGCCAGGTTCTGGGCCTTCTCAATCACGAAGAGGTTGGGCCCGTCCTGGCGCACTTTCAGCTTCTTGCCCTTGGCATCCAGGGCCTGAAAACCCTGTACGAAGCGGCCGTAGTCTTTCTTGGAGTAGGAACCGGGCACCACGCTCGGCATCACGTAGGTCACCTGGCTTTCCGCCACCGGCGGCGTGTCGATAGTAATCCTAAGTTGGTCGGAGGTGGCGGCCGGCCGGGTATCCACGTTGATGCGGTAGCCCGGAGCCGCGGCGGGCGTTTGGGCGTGGCCCGGCGAGGTCAGCAGCAGGCCCAGGCCGGCGGCTACGAGTAGTGCTTTCATCGGGAAGTGGGCGCGGGCAGAGAGCAAGCCGCGCTGCTTAAAGGTACCGCAAACGGCGCTGCCGTTGCAGGGAAACAACGACCAACTCTTCTCCTTTTCTGGCAGCTTTCTGGCTACTGCTAGTTCCAGCCGATGTCCTTCAGGCGCAGCTGCAGGGTTTTCTGACCGCGGTACTCGTTCACGTCCACGGTGTAGCACACACTGAAGTGCTGGCCGCGGGTAATCCGGTCGTAGTGGTCGGCGAGGCCGAAGCCGATGGCTTCTACATTGCCCGAGCCTTCCTGCGTTAGGGTGAGCTTGAGGTGCGAGTTGCCCACCACCTTGGCCGAGCCGGGCACAATGCGCACGTCGGTCGACTCGAACACCGGGTTGGTGTTGCCGGGGCCGAAGGGCTCCATCTGGTGCAGCAGGTTGTAGAAGCTCCACGAAATATCTTCCAGCCGCAGCGGCAGGTCGATTTCCACCGGCGGAATCGTCTGCTCGTCGGTGAGGCGCGCGGCCACCACCTGCTCGAACCGTTCGCGGAAGGCCTTCACGTTTTCGAGCGGCATGGTGAGGCCGGCCGCGTACATGTGCCCGCCGTACTGGTCGAGCAAATCGGCGCACTCCACAATGGCCTGGTGCACATCGAAGCCCACCACCGAGCGGGCCGAGCCGGTGGCCTTGCCGTTCGATTCGGTGAGGATGACCGTGGGACGGTAGTACTTGTCGAGGCAGCGCGAGGCCACAATGCCGATGACGCCCTTGTGCCAGTCCTGCTTGAAGAGCACCGTGGCGCGGGCGTTGCGCAGCATCTGGTCGGCTTCCAGCATCTGCAGGGCCTCCTCGGTAATGCGGGTATCGAAGCCGCGACGCTCGGTGTTGGTTTTGTCCACCACGTTGGCCTTGGCCAGCGCTTCTTCCGCCGATTCGGCCAGCAGCATCGACACGGCCCGCTTGGCGTCGCCGAGGCGGCCGGCGGCATTGATGCGCGGCGCGAAGCCGAACACGAGGCTGCTCACCGTGAGCGGGCCTTCGCGCAGGCCGGCCAGCTGGCGCAGGGCGTCGAAGCCGGCGCGCGGGGAGCGGGTACGGTCGTTGAGGCGCTTGAGGCCGTGGTACACCAGCGTGCGGTTTTCGCCCGTAATGGGCACGATGTCGGCGGCAATGCTCACGGCCAGCAAATCCATCAGCTCGTGCAGCGGGGCCTCATCGAAACCCTGGGCCTGGCACAAGGCCTGCATCAGCTTGAAGCCCACGCCGCAGCCGGATAGCTCCTTGAACGGGTACGCGCAGTCGGCGCGCTTGGGGTCGAGCACGGCCACGGCGGCGGGCAGCTCGGCGCCCGGCAGGTGGTGGTCACAAATGATGAAGTCGACGCCCCGCTCGTTGGCGTAGGCCACCTTGTCGACCGATTTCACGCCGCAGTCCAGCGCCACAATCAGCTTGAAGCCGTTGTCGGCGGCCCAGTCGATGCCCTGGGTGGAAATGCCGTAGCCCTCGGTGTAGCGGTCGGGAATGTAGTAGTCGATGCGGGCCGGGCCGAACAAGGGGCGCAGGTACGAGTACACCAAGGCCACGGAGGTGGTGCCGTCCACGTCGTAATCGCCGTACACCAGCACTTTTTCTTCCTGAAACAGCGCCTCGGTGAGGCGCTGCACGGCGCGGTCCATGTCGCGCATCAGCAGCGGGTCGTGCAGGGTATCCACGGCCGGCCGGAAGTAGGCCTTGGCTTCGTCGAAGGTACAGATGCCGCGCTGGCAAAGCAGGGCAATAACAGCCTCGTTGACGCGCAGGGCGGCCGCCAGGTCGCGTACGTGTTGCGGATCGGGGGCGGGCTTACGAATCCAGCGTTTTAACATAGAAAGCAGCAGTACAGGCGCGGCAGCGGTATACTTCAAAAGTACAAAGAAAACCCCGCGTTCCGGCGTGCAGAGCCGGGTCTGCGTATCTTTGCGGCCTCTCCTGCCCTCTTCCGGCCCATGCAACGCCTCCGCGACTTTTACCAGCGCTACAAGCAGTACATCCTCAGCGACGGGCTGATGTACCTGGCGTTTATTCTGGCGCTGGTGCTCATGTTCGTGTTTTTCGGGTAGGGCTGAAAGCGCCTGCCTTTTCTTCGCTTCGTTCGCAACGACCGGCGCGGCATAGCCAAACGAGCCTGACAAACCGAAGCTGTTTTCGGTTTGTCAGGCTCGTCAAGTTTCTACCTTCGAAAAGGCCCTTTTGCTTGCCTTCGTCTTCCTTCGGGTCACGTTGCGCGCAATGGCAAGCATGCGCCCTTCGCCTCCGCAATGTTACTGCGGTACGGCGTCGCCGCGGAGCTTGCGGACGTGCTTGCGGGCATCGGCTACGTAGATGCTGCCGGGGTACTTGATGAGCAGCTTGGTGTAAAGCTCCTGCGCCGCTACGCGGTCCTGGCGGTTTTCTTCCTCAATCTGAGCTGTCAGATACAGTGCGTCGTCGGAGAGGATATCGTACTTGGGGTTTTCGGTAATGCGCTGGAGGGTGGCTACGGCACCAGCGTAATCGCCCATGCGGCGCTGCAGCTGGGCTTTGAGGTACCAGCTTTCGTCGGTGAGGGCGTGGCCGGGGTATTTCAGCAGCAGCGCATCGAGGGCTTTCTGGGCTTCGGGGAGCTTGTTCTGAAACACCAGCAGCTCGGCGGCGGCGTAGTCGCGCAGAGCTACCCCGGCGGTGTCCATGGCCGTATTGTCGCCGATGAGCAGGCTGAGCTGCATGGCGTCGTTGGCAATTTCGCGGCTGGTGGCCAGCTTCAGAATGTCGAGGTGCGACTGAGCCAGCTTAAAGTCGCCGGCGAAGTAGCTCAGGCGGGCGTTGCGCAGCTTGGCCTCGTAGCCCAGCGGTGAGTCTTTGTGCGACTTCTCCACCTGCGAATACAGCAGCGTGGCTTCCCAGGGCTCGGCGCGCAACAGGTAAATGTCGCCCAGCGCAATCTTGGCCTCGTCCACCAGCGTAGCGTCGGCCCGCGGCAGGTCAATGACCTCTTGCAGCAGCTTCATGCCCTGCTGCTTGTCGTCGAGCTGGAAAGCGTAGAGCAGGGCCAGGTTGCGGATGGTTTCGGCCGTTTGGGCCGTGCGGCCGTAGTCGGTCAGCAGCTGCTGGTAGTCGACCACCAGGGCCTGCAGCTTGGCTTTATCCACGGGGAAAGTGTTGCGTACCTGCTCTTCGCGGGCCAGGATAACGCGCTGCTGGGCCAACTGCCCAAACTGGCCACTGCGGTACTCGCGGCTCACGTACTGGTAGCCTTCGATGGCCGCGTCGTAGTCTTTGTTGCGTTGGGCCACGGCAGCCACATCCATCACGCGGCTGCCCTCGGTGCGTTGGCGCCGGTCGAGGGCGCGGGCCTGTACCAAGGCGCCGGTGAAGTCGCGGCGCTGCAGGTAAAGCCACAGCAGCAGCTCGGCGTAGCCAGCACGGTCGGGCTGCTGTTGCGCGCGGGTGAGCAGCAGCTTCTCCAGCGTGTCAAAATCCTGGTCGGTGCGCAGGCTGTTTTGCAGCATGTTGCGCACAAAGGGCAGCTGCTGCTCGTCCTGGTCGACGAGGCGCAGGGTTTCGCTGAGTAGGCCGGCGGTGTTGCCGGTGCGGGTATAGAGCTGCACCAGTTGCGGGCTGTACTCGGCGTCGTTTTTGGCCAGCTCGCGGCCGCGCAGGTAGGTGCGCTGCACCCAGCGCGGCAGCTCCCGCTGCTGAAACTCGGTGGCCACCGGCACCACCTGCTCGGGTGTAAGGCGGGCCAATACTTGGCTGTATTGTTTGCTGGCGGTAGCGGTGTCGCCGCTGGCGGCGTACACGCTGCCCAGGGCCACGGCCAAGGTCGGTTCGTTGGGGTTGCGGCGCAGGGCTTTCTTGGCCAGCTTCTCGGCGTCCTTGTACTTCTTCAGCTCCACCAGCACGCGCAGGTACTCGGGTAGCACGTTGGGTGCCTGCTGCACGTCGTTGGGCAACTCCTCAAACATAGCTTCGGCTTTCAGCCACTCGCCGCGACGGGCAAAGTAGCGGGCCATGCTCAGGGGCGAGCCGTCGGTGGGCGGCCGCACAGCTGCTGGCTCCAGGTCCATGCCGGGTACTTGGGCCGCTACCGGTCCGGCCACCAGCAACGCGGCGGACAGCGCCGCCCAGCGGCTGTATTTCTGCACTTCAGGAAGCAAACGCATGCTCGGGAAATCGGTAAAAGGCCGGCCCGCCGGGCGGGTACCGCTGGTAACACGGCCGCTGTCGTTTTCATTCAGCCGGGCGGCAGCTTCGAAAGATGCCGGAATTGCCACACGGTTGCGCACAAAAAAGGGCCGTATCTCGGGTAAGATACGGCCCTTTTGGCGAAGCGGGTTTGCCTAGAAGAAGCGTACCCGCTCGTCTTTCACGTCGGCTTTTTCGCGTACGGCTTCGTAGATGGCGCCGGTAGCGCGCGAGCTGCGCATACCCTGCAGCTGGGTGCGGGCCGTTTTCAGGTCCTGGCCGGCCGGGGCGGGCGTGGTATTCACCAGCTCTACCACCAGCACGCCCTGCTCACCCTGAATGGGGGCCGAACGCTGACCGGGCTTTAGACCAAAAACAGTACCCACGGCTACCGGCTCGGCGCCAAGGCCGGGAATCACGCCTTGGCCAAGGGCCACGTCGTTGGCGGTGCGCACCTGGGCCGTCGAGCCGTAGGCCGACGCCATTTGCTCAAGCGAGCTGCCTTTCAGCTTGGCTATGATCTGCTTGGCCTTTTCCTCGTTGCGCACGAAGGTCGATACCTCGGGCTTCACGCTGGCTACGTCGGCGGTACCTTTCTCGCGGGTGCCGGTTACGGCCGCAATTACGTATTGGTCGCCGATAGTAAACACGTCGGACACGCCGCCCACCTCGGTTTTCTTGTCGTAGGCCCAGCGGATGATTTCGCGGGCGTTGGGCACGTTGCCCACGTTCTGGTCGGACTTACCCACGCCTTTGGCTTCCTGCTTCTGCAGGGTTTTGTCGGCGGCCACGGCTTTGCGGAAAGCTTCCAGGTCCGAGGCTTTGCCTTTCAGCTCCTGGGCGCGCTGGTAGGCCACGTCGTTGGTTGCGTCGGAAGGCGTGATGCTCTTCGTGACGGTGGCTACACGGTAGGTCTGGTTGGTTTTGGGGGCGGTTACCTTGATGATGTGGTAGCCGAACGAGGTTTTGGTGAGCGTGGGCAGCAGGCCGGCCGAGGTAGCGCCGAATACGGCTTTCTCGAACTCGGGTACCATGCGGCCCGACGTGAACCAGCCCAAGTCGCCGCCGAGCGGAGCGGTGCCGTCGGTGCCGTACTGGCGGGCCAGGGTAGCAAAATCGGCGCCGCCCTTGATCTGGTTCAGAATACCCTGGGCTTTGGCTTTAGCCGCCGCATCGGCTTCCGGCGTAGCACCGTCGGCTTTGATGAGGATGTGGCTGGCGCGAGCGGCCGAGGTGGTACCGGCTTTGGCGCCGGTTACTTTGTAGAGAGAGAAGGTGCCGTTTTCAGCAAACGGGCCGTATACCTTGCCCTGCTCCAGAGGCAATTGCTGACGCAGCTTTTCGGGCAGATCGGCCGGCGAAACGAAGGTGCCGTTGTAGGGTTGGTCGGATTGGGCGCGCACGAACAAGGAGTCGTTCGGGGCAGTCTGGAACTGCTGGGCCAGCTCGTTCACGGTCTGGCGTACCGAGGCCGAGTCTTCCTTCGACGCCGTTACGGGAATCACTACGTATTCCAGGTCGCGGCCGTCCTGCACTTTGTAGCGGGCCTTGTTGCGCGAGATGTAATCCTGCAGCTGCGCGTCCGATACCTTCACGGCCGAATCGGAGATGCTGAAGTAGGGCACAAACAGGTAACGAATGTTGGCTTTGGCGGCTTGGGCCTCGGCGTAGCGTTGGGCTTCGGCCGTGGTCACGTACTCCGAGTTCTTCATCAGGGCGTAGTACTTATTGCCCATGCGCTCCTGCGGGAGGTTCTGCTCGAAGGTGTACCACGCAGCTTGCTGCTGCGGCGGCATCTTGTCGAGGTTGCGCAGGTATTCCAGCACCTTGGCGCGGTCGAACTGGCCTGTCTTGGGGTCGGTAAAGGCCTGCTTGATGGTGGGGTGAATGTTGCGGCCCTGCACCATGTCGGTCAGCTCGTCGTCGGTTACCTGCAGGCCCAGTTTGTCGAACTCGGGCTGGAAGGCACGGCGGAACACAATCTGGTTCCACGCCTGGTCGCGCAGGCCCTGCAGTTCCTGCTCGGTGGGCTGGCGGCCGTTCTGGCTTACGTAGGCTTCTTTCGATTGCTCCAGAATGGCGTTGAACTCATCGAGGTTCACGTCGTCGCCGTTGACGGAGCCGACGGTAGTATCCTGGCGGTTGAAGAGGCGGTTTTGACCTCCAATAAGGTCACCGCCTACGATGAACAGCAGCATCCCGACGGCGACGGTGCCCACGGCCCAGCCTGATTTTTCCCGGATGGTGTTGATTAAAGCCATTTAGTTGAGTGTAAGCAGCAAAGAAAATGTCGGAAAGACGCGCAAAATAACCCGTTTCCGGCCAATAGTCAAAAGTTGAGGGCGGGGTTTAGCCGTTGCGGCGGGCTTTGCCCCCGGCCTTGGGCTTGCCCGTTTTGCCCTTGGCAGGCGGCGCCGGGGGTGTATTTTCTTCTACGGGGCGCAACTGGCGGTATATCAGCAGGCACACGGCCGAGAGCATGAACAGCCAATAATTGCGGGGCAAACTATTTTCGAGCACCGTTTGGTAGAGGCCGATAATCATAAAGACCACGGCTAGGGAGAACAGCACGGTGCGCAGCAGGCCGCGGTCGGGAGCGGGAGTTTTCACGGACGAAAGCGGGGGTTATTCCCCAAGGGGTTGGTCGACGGTGAACACGCCGGTGGGCTTGAAGATGCGGTAGCGCGAGAAGTCCTCGTTGGCTTCGAGCCCCAACCCCGTCAACAGTTCGGTGGGCGTTTGCACGCGCACACTCTCTTGGGGCTGGGTGTAGATTTTGGCTTTGGCGCGGTCGTAGAACAGCTCCTCGGTTTCCAAGCTCTGTTGCTTCACTTCGTTGCGCACCCGCACGTCGCCGCGCACCACGTAGAGGTTGGTGCTGCGGGTGTAGCGGCCGTATTTGCCGCGCAGGGTGTTCACCACGGTGGTGCCGTCTTTCTCGAAGAACGTGGCCGTAACCCCGTTGGGGTAAACCAGGTCGCCGTTGTCGAACTGCTGCTCCAGTGGGGCCTGCAACTTTACCTGCAGCCGGGCCGAGTCGCTGAAGAGGGTCGTGACGTTCGTCGTTTCCAGAATGGGGCCGGTGTACACCTGCTTGCTCTTGGGGTCGGCGGTTTTCTCCTGGCAGCCCGCCAGCAGCATCCCGCACAGCCCCGCGGCCAGCCACCAACTCCGCCCCTGCTGCATCCCTATTCTACTTTACGCTTGAGGAACCAGCGGTTGTTGAGGGATATGCCCAACTGCACCCGCACGTAGTCCTCCTTAATGTTGCGCTGCGCGGTGCCGCTCACCAGGTCCTGATTGCCGCGCTGCCCGTAGGTAAACGCCAGATTCATCGACGTGGCATCGAGCGGCGAAGCGGTGGGGAACGGGAACATAAAGCCCCAGCTGATGGCGCGGTCGTATTGGGTGACGCCACCCGGGCGGTATGGCAACTGGGCCACGCTCACCCCAAAACGGTACGACACGCGCTTGAAGTAGCTGTCGACCGAACCGGGGTCCGGCGTCAGTTCACCGCCCAAAGCCCCCCGCCAGGTATCTTGGTAGAGCGGCGTGGCCGGCTTCACTTCCGACGGCAAGCGGAACGCTTCAAACTTCGACCACTGCTGGCGCGATACGTCGGCGTTCAGGGTCCAGGTCTTGTTGTTGTCGAGACCCAGGCCAATCTGCAGGTTCGAGGGCACCACCGTTTGCCCGCGCGAACTGGGGTCGAGCTGCAGGCTTTCGATGGTGATGCCGTTGACGTCCTGCCGTTCTACGCGCCGTTCGCGGTAGCCCTTCATGTCCGATTGCAGGGTGTATACAGCCCCTAGGTTGAGGTTGTACTTCGAACTCAGCTCGTAGCGGTAGTGCGAACCTAAACGGATGGTCAGGTCGGAGTACTCGGTGTGCCGGATATCGGCCGAACGGCTCAGCGACTCCGCCGTTTGCCCTTCGGCCACCAGCAACGCGGTAGTCGATTGGTCTACCGAGCCGAATACGTAAGAAGTTGTAACGCCCGCGCTCAGGCCCTTGGCCAGCCGTACTCCTTGCGAGAGGTACACTTCCGACAACCCGCCGCTGCCGGTGTATTCCTCCAGCACTTGCGCGTCGGTAGTGCCTTGCACCGGGCTGATGATGGCCGTTTTGTAATCGACGGTGCTGTAGGGCTTGAGGCCGGCGGCCAAGCCCCAGCGGCGCGAAATGGGCACCGCAAACGCCAGGTAGCTTAGCGAAGCGCCGCCATCGACCTGCGAGGCCGAACCGCTGCGCAACCGCTTGAGCTGTCCAATGGCGGCCACCTCGTAGGTTGTGCGGTTGTTGTAGTAAATCAGCGCGGGGTTCAGCTCGTTTACCTGCGCGGTATTGGGGGCGGCAACGCCCACGCCGCCCATGCCTTGCTGGCGGACGCCGCCGGTATTGGGGTTGACGTCGCCCAGGCCCAGGCGCGAGTACGGGGAGTTTCCCAAGCCCTGCCCCGTAGCCGACGAAGCGGCTCCGAGCAGACCTAGCAGGCCCAGCGCAGTCAGTTTGTTAAGCAGCATTATGCACCAGTATGTGGTGAAGCCCCAGCAGCACGAGCTCGGGAACTACAAAGGTGCGGCCTTTGAGCCGCGATTCAAAAAACGCCGCGTCGCCGCCGGTTAGCACTACGGCCAAGTCCGGAAACTGTGTGCGGTACTCAGTCACCACTCCGTTGAGCTCGGCTGCGGCACCGTTGAGGGCACCGCTGAGCATGGCCGAACGGGTATCGGTTCCCATCAAAGGTAACGCGTCGGCCGTGGCGGCGGCACCCGTGGGCAACGGCAACTCCGGCAGGCGCCCCGTGAAGGCGTGCATGGCCTGCAGGCGCATGCGCAAGCCGGGCGCAATGCTGCCGCCGTGGTAGGTGCCGTCAGCCGTCACCAAGTCACATTTCAGGCAGGTTCCGGCATCTACCACCAGCACGTTGCGCCCCGGCAGCAAGTAGGCCGCCCCCACGGCCGCAGCCAGCCGGTCGGCCCCGAGGGTCTGGGGCGTGGCGTAGGCGTTGTGCAGCGGCACCGGCGTGCTGCCCGGCCGAAACACCACCGTGGGCATCGTGGCTTGGGCGGCCCACTCGTCGGCGGGAGCAGCCACTGAAGCCACCAAGGCTTGAGCGGCGCCCTTGTCCAGCACCAAGCTTGCCCACTCCGCCGGCGTCGTCACCACGCCGGTTGCCACCAGCAGATGGTCCTGGAAGCAGCCGTATTTGGCGGCCGTGTTGCCGATGTCGAGAACCAGAGCAGTCATGTCAGAGGAAAAGCGAAGCAGGCACGGAGCCTGCTTCGCTTTTAGATAGAGCCGCGTAAAGACAACGCAGGTTGCGTGCCTACATGAAATATTTCAGACGGATTACCTCTTTTTCGGTGAGGTAGCGCCAGTTGCCGCGGGCCAAGTCTTTCTTAGTTAGGCCCGCGTATTGCACGCGGTCAAGGGTCTTCACGTCGTAGCCCAGGTGTTCGAAAATCCGGCGCACGATACGGTTGCGGCCAATGTGAATTTCGATGCCCACGAAGTGCAGGTTACCGGCTACCGCCGCTACGTCGTCGACCTCGGCTTTGCCATCTTCCAGTTCAATGCCTTCGGCAATCTGCTTCAGGTGCTCTTCGGTAATGGGCTTGTCGAGCTCTACTTGGTAAATCTTCTTGTTGCGGTGCGAGGGGTGGCTAAGTTTCTGGGCCACTTCGCCATCGTTGGTGAACAGCAGCAACCCGGTGGTGTTGCGGTCGAGGCGGCCCACCGGGAAGATGCGCTCCTTCGAGGCCGTGCGTACCAGGTCCATTACCGTTTTGCGGCCCTCGGGGTCGTCGGTGGTGGTCAGGAAGTCCTTCGGCTTATTGAGCAGCACGTACACGAGCTTCTCGCGCTTCAGATTGGTTTTGCCGTAGTGCACCGTGTCGTTGGGCTGCACTTTGTAGCCCAGTTCGGTCACCACTTCCCCGTTCACCCGTATTTCGCCCGACTCAATCAGCACATCGGCTTCCCGGCGCGAACAGATGCCGGCGTTGGCAATGTAGCGGTTCAGGCGCACCGAACCGTCGCCTTCCGGCTCGTCGCGGCGGCGCTTGTTGCCGCGGGTCTTGTCTTCCTCGTAGTGCTTGAGGTTGTGGTACGACGGCGCCTCCCCCATAGACTCGGTGCGGGCGGGCCGCTCGCGACGGTCGGCAAACGGCTTGGCCGGACGCTCACGGCGCTCAAAGCCGGGCCGCTCGGGCCGGCTGCCCCGGTCGTTCCGCTCGGCTCGGTCGCCACTAAAGCGGCTGGCGCTGCTGTTGCGGTCAGTGTCGCGGCCGAACGCGGGTCGCTCGGTGCGGCTCGGGCGTTCGTCACGCTCAAAGCGGCCAGCGCCTCGCGTACCGGAGGAATTGGGTCGGTCGTTGTCGCGGCGGCCAAAGGCACCGGGCGTGCGGTCGTCGCGCTCAAAGCGTTGCGGCGCGTCGCCACGGTCGAAACCTTGGTCGCGGCGGTCCACGTAGCGGGCGGGGCGCACCGGGCGGTCGTCGCCGCCTTTCAGCTGCTTGGGCCGGTCGCCGAACTCGTCGTCACGCGGAGCGCCAAACGAGCGGCGTTCCTCACCGAAACGATTATCACGCGGCGGGCCGAACGAGCGACGCTCTTCGCCAAAGCTGCTACGGCCTGCGGGCCGACGGTCACGGTTGTCACCATCGGGGCGCGAGCTAAAGCGGCGCGGAGCTTCGCCCTCGGGTGCGGCTGGGCGCGGCGGCTTGTTGAAACGGCCGCGGATGAATTCGTCAGCGTCATCGCGCTCAGCAGGCTTCGGTTTGAAGGGGCGCTGCGGACGGCCAAAGCTGCGGTCGTCGTTGCCGCCAAAGCGGCTGTTGCCACCAAACGGACGCGGGGCCGAGCTGTTGCCGAAACGACGGTCGTCGCCTCCGCCGTTGCCGAAGCGCCGCTCGCTGCCTTCGGGTCGGCTGCCAAAGGCAGGCTTGCCGCCGGGTCGCCCAAACGAAGGCCGGGAATTGAAATCATTGTTGCCTCCTTCGCGGCGCGGGGCCGGGCGACGGTCGTCGCCACCAAAGGAAGATTTGCCGCCGCGTTGCGGGGCGGAATCGGGACGGCGGTTGCCGGAGCCGGAGGGGTGCTGCTTCTTGCCCATGTGAGGGTTGTTCAGGCGCACGGCATCGCTGCCGGGCAGTATAAGGTGTAACGGGTTTCAGCGCTAACGCCGGCAGCCCGGTAATTGGTGCAATGCAGTAGCACATTGCAGAAAACAGTGCCCGGATTCGGCGGCGGCACTGCCCCGGTGGGGCGAAGTACCGACCGGCAAATCCGGGCGGCTGCAGGTAGCGGCAGCGGCTTAGTCGCGGCGCGCCATTTTAGCTTCGATGGAGTGCTGGGTGTGAGGCACAGCACGCAGGCGCTCTTTGGCAATGAGTTTACCCGTGCCGATGCACACGCCGTAGGTTCCGTTTTTGATGCGGATCATGGCGTTTTCCAGCTGCTGAATAAACTTCATCTGGCGCGAGGCCAACTGGTTCAGGCTTTCCTTTTCGGCAGTGTCGGCGCCGTCTTCCAGCATCTTCGACTGCGAAGCAGTGTTATCCGTACCCGAATCGTTGCGACGGCTCAGGGTTTCTTTGATGAACGCTACTTCCTTGCGGGCTGCGGTCAGCTTTTCCTGGATAATGGCCTCAAACTCAGCCAGCTCTTCCCGGGAGTAGCGTAGGGGTTCTTCACTCATGGTAGGGGCAGGAAAACAATGTAAGTTATTCGCAGTAAATGAGTTGCCGAGTATTCTTAGTTCCAGAACATCATCAACTGAAACTCCAACACTCACAGGACCGTATTAGTTGCCCTTTTTGCGTGCGGTAATTCCCTGCTAATGAACCTTGGAGCTTGCACCCCGGCTTTCGGCCGCAAAGCTACGGGTTTGACGTCACTTCAACTATGGTTGGGTTTTCACCACTTAGAAACCCAACATGTGAATGGCCGTTACTGCCGCTTCCACCCCTTTGTTGCCGTGCTGCCCACCCGCTCGGTCCCAAGCCTGGGCTTCGTTTTCCGTCGTGAGTACTCCGAAGATAACGGGCTTGTTGAACTTCAGGCCCACGTTCATCAGGCCCTGGGCTACGGCGTGGCTGATAAACTCGTCGTGACGGGTTTCTCCTTTGATGACGACGCCCAGGCAGATAACCGCGTCGATTTCCTCGTGCTGGGCCAGCAGCTGCGCGCCCAAGCCTAGCTCGAAGCTGCCGGGCACGGTATTGCGGTAAATGTTGTCGGGGTTGGCGCCGTGCTTGATGAGCGTTTCATAGGCGCCTTGGGCCAGCGTGTCGGTAATGGCACGGTTCCATTCGGCCACCACCAGTCCGAAACGCTTGTCGCTGATATCGGGGAAGTGGTCGGAGGTATAGTCGCTCAGATTTTTCAGGGTCGAGGCCATTCAGTTCAGGCTTGGGTTATCGAGACAGGCCGCAAATATCCGCTTTCCTGCGGCATCGGTTCTATTCCTGTCGACTTGCGTTTTACGTGCTTGCCAAAAACACGAGCGCCGTCCCCGGGTGGGAGCGGCGCTTGTGTTTAGCAACGTGAGCTGCGCTATTACTTGGCGGCGGTGCCGGTCATGGCTTGGGCGCGAGCCCGCATGATCTTGGCGTCGTTCACTTCCGCAGCTGTAGGGTAGTCGTTCACGATTTTATCGTAGGCGGCTACGGCACCAGCGTTATCCTTGGCCATTTCTTTGGCCGTGGCCAGCTTCATCAGGTAGCCCGGCGTGAAGTAGTCGTTGGCTTTGTGGTCGGCGGCCTTCTGATAGTAGTCAGCCGCTTCCTTGTACTTCTTCAGTTCCATGTTGGCGTCGCCGATGAGGGCGTAGGCACGGGCCTGAATCAGCATGTCATCGGAGCTGAAGTCTTCGAGGTAGTCGATGGCCTGGGCGTACTGGCCTTCTTTCAGGGCAGCAGCGCCAGCGTAGAAGTTGGCCAGGTTGCCAGCTTTGGTCCCGCTGTACTCCGAGGCAATGGTTTCCAAACCGTCGTACTGACCGTCGCCTTTCAGCGCCTTTTTCACGGAGTCAGCCTCCCAGTAGTTTACCGCCTGGAACATGGCAGCCTGCGCTTTTTCGTCCTGCGACTTGCGCCAGGTGTAGTAGCCGAAGCCAGCCACGATGGCCAGGACGAGGGCAGCCAGCACGCCAAACAGAATGTTCTTGTTGCGGCGCACAAACTCCTCCGATTCGCCAAGGCGGGCCGCCAGCGCGTCGGGGTCTTCCAGCAAAGGGTGCTCCACGGGAGCGTTCAGGTCCGGCTGACCTGCGTTGGGTTGCTGCTGCGGCACTTGGCCCTGCCGCGCTTGCGGCGACTGGCCCGTGTAGGGAATCTTAGACATGTAGAAGAAAAAGCGCCGGCAACCATTCGGCCGGCAGTCGGCTGGCTGTGGTTACTCGCGGATGAAAGGATAATCCTCCTGCACGTACACGTCACGGTACAGCTCCTCGGCAGGCGGATACGGCGACTGTTCGGCAAACTCGACCGACTCAGCCACAACGGCCTTCAGTTTTTCGTCGATGGCGTTCAGCTCATCTTCGGTGGCCATGCCCTGGGTCAGGATGGTGTGGCGCACGTTCTCGATGGAGTCGCGCATGCGGTACTCCTCTACTTCTTCCTTGGTACGGTACTTGGCCGGGTCCGACATGGAGTGGCCTTTGTAGCGGTAGGTTTTGAACTCCAGGAACGAAGGCCCCTCGCCGGCGCGGGCACGCTCGGCGGCACGGGCTACGGCGTTGTGTACCTCTTCTACGTGCATGGCATCCACTGGCTCCGAGGGCATGTCGTAGGCTTCACCAATGGTGTAGAGCTCCGTCACGTTCGACGTACGCTGCACCGAGGTACCCATGGCGTAGCCGTTGTTTTCTACCACGAAGATGACCGGTAGCTTCCACAGCATGGCCATATTGAAAGCCTCGTGCAGGGCACCCTGGCGCACGGCGCCGTCGCCCATGTAGCAGATGCAGAGGTTGCCGGTCTTGTTGTATTTCTCGGCGAAGGCAATGCCGGCACCCAGTGGCACCTGGCCGCCCACGATGCCGTGGCCCCCGATGAAGTTTACGCTCTTGTCGAAAATGTGCATCGAGCCGCCCTTGCCTTTGGAGCAACCTGTCTGCTTGGCAAACAGCTCGGCCATGATGGCATTGGGCGAGGTACCCAAGCCCAACGGGTGGGCGTGGTCACGGTAAGCAGTAATGTACTTGTCGCCCTGGCGCAGAGCCGATACGGCACCTGCCACGCAAGCTTCCTGCCCGATGTAGAGGTGGCAGAAACCTTTAATCTTCTGTTGGCCGTAGAGCTGACCGGCCTTCTCCTCGAAGCGGCGCATGAGCAGCATGCTTTCAAACCACGTCATGTATGTCTCCTTCGGGAAGGAGCCTTTGCTGGCCGGTTGCTGGGCGGTCTTGCTGGCTTTGGCACCCGCAGCCTTTTCGGCTCCGGGTTGCACGGCCTCTACCGGCTCGGGTTGCTGCCGCTCGGCGGCGGACACGGCGGCTTTGCCGTTCGACTTGCTGGTCGAGTTCTTGGGCGTGGGTTTCGCTTTGCCAGCCGAATTGGATGCCTTCGAGGCAGCCTTTACTTTCGTATCCGCCATTAGTAGCTGTTCTTGTTCGCGTTTTGGAATGCGAAAGTACGTAAAAGCATTGCAACTCCGAAACGCCCTTTCTGCATGACCCTGGACTCGCTGCACCTCCTTTTCTTTAAGAACTACGACGAGGCCACCCTAAGTTTCTCTCCCCACATCAACTGCTTTGTGGGCGAGAACGGCAGCGGCAAGACCAACCTGCTCGACGCCATTCATTACCTGTCGCTCACGAAGAGTGCTTTCTCCTCGGCCGATGCGCAATGCATTAAACAAGGTGCCGATTTCTTTGTCGTCAAAGGCAAGTTCACAGTCCCTGACTCCAGTTCGGCCGATACCATTCAGTGCAGCCTGCGTCTTGGCCAAAAGAAGGTCATTACCCACGATAAGCAACCGTATGAGCGCATATCCGACCACATTGGCCGGTACCCAGTTGTCTTGATTTCTCCCTACGATACCGATATAATCCGGCAGGGCAGCGAGGAGCGTCGCAAGTACTTCGACAGCCTCATGTCGCAGCTCGACCACGGATACCTGGAACTACTGATCCAGTACAGTTTCCTGCTCCGCCAGCGCAATGCTTTGTTGAAGCAGTTTGCGGAGCGTCATACCTTCGACCGCGACTATTTGCAAGTGCTGGATGAGCAACTAGTACCGGCCGGTGAGAGGCTGGCGCAGCTCCGGCAAGAGTTTCTTACTGCTTTCGTTCCTGTTTTCCAGCGGCACTATGTAGAGCTTTCAGAAAGCCGCGAAGAGGTTACTCTCGACTACAAGAGCCAGTTGCCTAACGAAGACTTTGCCTCCCTCCTACGGACCAATGAGCGCAAAGATCTGGCCTTGCAGCGTACCACTATCGGCCCGCACAAAGACGATTATACTTTCCTGATGAACGGGCTTTCGGTGAAGCACTTTGCCTCCCAGGGCCAGCAGAAGTCGTATGCTATTGCCTTGAAGCTGGCGCAGTTTGAGGTGACGGCTGAACGCAAACAACACAAGCCGCTGCTGCTGCTCGACGACATTTTCGACCGCCTGGACGAGCGGCGCATTACTCGTTTGCTCCAGCTGGTAGCCAACCACACATTCGGCCAGATTTTCTTGACCGATACCCACCTTGACCGCACCGACCGCGTGCTGGTCGGACTGTCGGAACAAATAGCTCGATTTCGGGTAGAACAAGGCGTTGTCACGCCGGTTTAGGACAGGCACAGGTGTACCTTTGCCGATGGGTCTTGCCTGCTAAGATCCGCGCATTATTGTAACCTTTTCATCTTGAAAAACCGCACAAAACCTGAGAATTCCCGGCAAGCGGACATCGTCCCGCTCAAGGATGGTATTCAGGCATTGCTCAAGGCCTATCGGCTTAAGGGCAAGCTCAACGAGGTCTATGTCGTATCTAGTTGGGAGCGGATCATGGGCCGTGCGGTAGCGTTGAAAACCCAGGAGGTATTCTTTCGCAACGGCAAGCTGTTTGTGCGACTCACCTCGTCGCCGCTCAAGCACGAGCTGTTTATGGCCAAGTCGAAGGTGGCTGATATCATCAACAAGGAAGTTGGAGAGCAACTCATCCAAGAAGTGGTTTTTCTGTAAGAACCTCTTCTCCCCTATTACCCTGCACCTACACTTGCCCGGCCCTGATGAGCCGGGCTTTTTTGCACCCCTGTAGTTCAAGATAAGCTCAGCTACTCCAAGCTTGATCGGACCAGTACCCCACCGAATTCTCTGGCGACTAAGCAGGGTGTGTCGGTGGGACATGAAGCTTGTTGCGGCCTGCTAGTTGAGACTCTTGGGTGGGCATTCGGGCAGGTGCATTCAGTTGGTTTCACGGCTTTCTTTTAGCTGGCTTCATTCCCTCCTATTAAGCCAAGTTGCCCCACAAGCGCAGCTTCGTTGTTGGCTTCATGCCCTTCTTTCTGTATGCGTTGTGCACTCCTGTTGAGCCAGCCTTATTATGCCTATTGGGCTACGGCTGTCTTCAGCGCTTGTTACAGAGTAGAGGCAAAATGTTCCACGTGAAACATTGCTGTTCACTTCGGACCGTACAGCTTTAACAAAAGCTCATTGTGAGCCTCTAAAAGGGCAATGTACTTCGCTTGAAGGGCCATTAAAGCCTTTGTACAGTCTTGATCCACAGAATGTAACACAGAAGAGCGAACAGGCGCAACAGGCGTTACAGCAGCGGGTGTAAAGTGAAGCTGAGACTGAACAGGTGTATCAAAATCATTTGTAAAGTCGTGCTGTATCAGCTCACCAACACGCTTTACAAAGGTGTAATCAAGTGTTGTCTCTTTGAATTTACGATATATAGTGGGTCGTGTAATACCCAGCTCCTGCACAAGGCGGCTAATAGAAATACCGCTGTTTTTAACCGCTTCCTGCAGGATTTCGCCGTGGTGTGCCATTCAAAGGGGTGTTTCGCAATAGGGTGTAAAGATTACACTTTTGTTTGATGCAACAAAACACGACACTGTAACATTTTCACGCAACAGCAACATGTGTAACGCAACACGAATACACGTGCAACACATTACATGTTTACATTACACGTAATACTGAAACACAGTGATACACGTTACAGCGAACAAACCATATACCCCCACTACGCTAAATCGACTAATTTCTGGCTTCTCGCCCGGCGTGTAAAAGACACGTCTGTTTCTGCGTAATAAATGAGCCCGTGCTACCGGGTTGGCGGCACGGGCTTGGGGCAGGTTGTCGTAGTTGAGTGACTAGGCTGCGTTACAGATTGAATACTGTAGCGGCACGGTTCGGATAGTCGGTGGTAAGGCCGTGTACGCCAAGGGTGGCGAGGCGCAATAGGTCGGCTTCGGTGTTGACGGTCCAGGCGATGATGGGGAGGCGGGCCTGCCCGCAAGACCAAAGCAAATCGTCCGTCAACAAGGTGTAGCTAGGGCCGAGGAAAGTAGGCTGAAAGCCGAGGCGCCGCAGGTGCTCGGGCAACGGCAGATCGTCTTCGGTGAGCAGGCAGGTTGGTGTACCGGGCACCATAATGTGAGCTGCCTGGAGCACGCGATGGTCGAAGGAAAGCCAGGTCGTTCGGCTTAGCATTTGGGCCTGTAGTACGACGCGCAGAACGGCCGCGAAGAAGGCATCGGGCGTGGGGTGATAGAGCCCGTCGCCGGCGGGGCTGCTCTTGAGTTCTATGCTAAAGCGAGGCAATGGCAAACCTTGCACGCGGGCATAGGCATCGACGGCGGCAAACACCTCGCGCAGCAACGGTTTGTAGGCTGGCTGGCTGCGTTGATCGGGAAACAAAGGATGTTGCAGGAGGCCACAATCACAGCGTTGAATGAGTTCGTAATACTGCTGATAAAGGTTGAAGTCGTGGCCTTCCTCGGCAGTAAGTAGCTGGCCTGCGGGGCCGGTGCAAATGAGATGGTTCAGCCAAGGCTCGTGCGACACCACCACTTGCCCGTCGGCCGACAGCACAACGTCGAGTTCCAGGCCATCGACGGCCCAATCAAGGGCGTGCAGAAAGGCGGGCAGCGTGTTTTCGGGGCGCAACCCGCGGCAGCCGCGGTGCCCGAAGATGAGAGGCCTGTTGCGCATGGCAGAGAGAAGAAAGGCTAAACAACAGCCTGCATACGCATACGCAAGCAAGGCGGCAGAGCATAAGGGCCGCTATGCACCTGTGCGGGGCTGACAACCTACCTGAACCGTTTAAACCGGCTAGGGCGTCAGGCAAAAGATGGTGCCGCGACGCAGTGGGCTATCGAAAGTGAGACCCGGCGCGTGGCGCTGGCAACAAAGGGATATTTTTGGCCCTCGAATTCTAACTCCTACAACATGAAACGACTTTGGGTAGTGTTGCTGCTGGTAGCCTTGGTGGCAGGCGGCTATTGGTTCTACCACAATCTGACAACCGGGCCGAAATACGCGCTGGGGCAAGCGGCCAAGGCGGTACACGACCACGACGTGGCGGCGTTTGAGAAATACGTGAACGTGGAAAGTGTGACCGGCAGTTTGGTAGATCAGGTGACGGCGCAAAGCAGCGTGTTGGGTCTGCTGAATCCGGCGGGCTTTCTGACGCGAGGAGCCCTGGGCCTGGCCAAACCACAACTGGCCAAGGCCGCCCGCAAAGAAGTGCAACGGTTTGTAGAAACGGGCTCGTTGGAAGAGGCCGCCGCCAGCTCGCCCAAGCGCACGGTGAAGGTGTCGTTAGCGGGACTGGCCAGCAAAGTCATCAGCCCGGAGAGCAGCTTCAAGGGGGTGAAGTACGTGAACGAGCAGGGCGAGCAGGCCTTGGTGGGGCTGGAGTTTACGCAGCCCAAGTTCGACACGACGATGGTGCTGGAAGTGAAGATGCGCGACCGGGGCGACTACTGGCAGGTGACGGAAGTAACGAACATGGGCGAGGTGCTCAAGCACGTGGCGCGGCTGCAAAAGAACAAGTTGCTGAGCGGCGGCACTGCCGACTAGCTTTGCCCACAAAGCTCGAAACAAGTAAAACGCAAAACGGCCCGGTGCGAGACACCGGGCCGTTTTGCGTTTCTGAATGGGCTTCGTTGCTACGATTTGCCGCGGCCCGAAAGCAGGTAGTAAAGAATCAGCCCCAGGACGGGCAAGAAGTAGATGATGGCAATCCAGAGAATCTTTTTGCCCAAAGACCACGGCTGACGCAGGGCATCAATCATGGCTACTACGTCGAGGATGAGGATGAGGGCACCCCAGATGGTGTAGGAGCCGTAATCGTCGCGGCGAGAGCAGCTGCTGAGGGTGAAGCTGGAAATAGCGGCCAGCAGCAGGGCCAGTGGGCGGAAGGAAGTGGTGAGTGCGCGGTTCATGCGAATTGGTTGCGTTTGTGGTGTGGGAAGGAATTTGCCACTTCTACGCAAGCATTCGACAATGGATATAAAGAGGAGCTTTTGCAGTACATAATGTATTGACAATCAGTAAACTAACGCAAAAAGTTACTAATTTCCTGCGCAAACGACAGCGCTGTTTCGGGTAACACGATGAGCGTGAGGACGATGCCGTAGAGGGCACCGTAGAGGTGGGCATCGTGGTTGATGCCGTCGGCGGCGATGCGGCGGGACTGGTAGTAGGTATAGGCCAGGTAAACGAAGGCCCAGATGAAGCCGGGGATGGGAATGGGCAGGGGAAAGACAATCATCTTGGCGGTGGGCTCGAAGAGGATGCTGGCGAAGATGACGGACGAGACGCCGCCCGAGGCACCGAGGCTGCGGTAGTCGGGGTCGTGGCGGTGCTTGAAGTAAGTGGGAACGTCGGAGAGGACGATACCGCCGAGGTAGAGCAGCAGGAACAGCAGCAGGCCCGTGGTGGGCCCGAAGGCATCGGCGAAATAGTAGCGGGCGGGGCGGCTCAGCGAGTAAAACGCGAGCATATTGAAAGCCAGGTGCGAGATGTCGGCGTGGAGGAAGCCGGAGGTGAGGAAGCGGTGCCATTCGTTACGCTTGCGCACGAGGTAGGGCGACATGACCCAGCTTTCGGTGAGGCTGGGGTTGGACCAGGCGTAGACGGAAGCAGCGCAGGTTACGCCGATAAGGATGAGGACGGCATCGATATGCATGAGGGCGAGGGAGGGGCTGAACGGGGGCTCAGCGGTGAAGGGAAGAAGGAGCGGGTAAAGCCGATGGGGAAAGGGGCAGAAAGGGCGTCATGCAGAGGCGCAGCCGAAGCATCTCGCTTGTTTGGGCGGATAGTAAAGTCAGTACCTGTCGTCAGCACGCGAGATGCTTCGGCTACGCCTCTGCATGACGTTCTAGAGGAGCGGTAGAGATGCTTCGCTTACGCTCTGCATGACGGGCTGGGGAAGCGGTAAAAATGCTTGGCTACGCCGACCTTCGGTTCGACTGTACTCAGCATCATAGGCTATTCAGCCTATATGAACACGGCTAACTCTCGCGCTCCATGAGCTGCAGAGCGAGGCCGCGGAGGAGAGCTTTGCGGGCGGTGGGAGCGGCTTGGACGGCGTCGAGGTGGTAGAGGGCGTCCTGGAAGTACTCGTTGATGAGGGCTTCGGTGCGGGTACGGATTTGTAGCTCGTCGTATACGGCCGTAATGGCCTGCACCTTGGCTTCAGCGGTTTCGGGGGTGTTCAGCCCTAGCCAATGGTGTAGCGTGGCTTTCTGGGCCTCGTTTGCGCCTTCCAGCGCGGTGAGGAGCAGGTAGGTCTTCTTGCCCGACACAATGTCGCCGCCGACGCGCTTGCCGAAGGTGGCCGCGTCGCCGTAGACGTCGAGGAGGTCGTCGCGCAGCTGGAAAGCCAGGCCAATGTCGGTGCCGAAGCGGCGGAGGTGGTCGGCATCGTCGGGGGAAGCGCCGCCGAGGCGGGCGCCCAGCTCCAGGGCGAAGCCGAGGAGGACGGCCGTTTTCAGGCGAATCATGTCGAGGTACTGCGGGATGCTCACGTGGGCTTCGGTTTCGAAGTTCATGTCGAGCTGCTGGCCTTCGCAGACTTCGGCGGCGGTTTGGCTGAAGCGCTGGAGCAACTCGCGCAGCAACGCGGGCTCAATGTCGAAGAGCAGCTCGTAGGCGCGCACCACCATCACGTCGCCCGAAAGGATGGCCACGTTGGGGTTCCACTGGACGTGCACCGTGGGCTGGCCGCGGCGCAGCGGGGCCTGGTCCATGATGTCGTCGTGGAGCAGGGTGAAGTTGTGGAAGACTTCGACGGCCAGGGCGGGCTTCAGGGCCACCTGCCAGTCGTCGGTGAAGAGGTGGGCGCCGAGCAGGGTGAGCAGCGGGCGGATGCGCTTGCCGCCCATGCTCATGCTGTAGCGGATGGGCTCGTAGAGTTCCTGGGGGGTTTCGCCGTAGCGCAGGTCGGCCAGGGCAGCGGAGAGGGCAGCAGAGAAATCGGAAAGATCCACGGAGGAAGGCGGCGAGAATGTGGGGTGCAAGGTACGGAGGCGCGGCGCAGGCTGGGGGTTGCGCAGGCGGTTATGGAGCTAAACACGAAAGGGGCGTTTTAGGCTTGGAGAAATTGTGACCGGAGCTGGAACGACTGAAACCATGCCCGGAACGGGTGCGGTTGGTGCCGGAAGCATGAGTGCCGAACCCGGAACGACCGAAACCATACCTGGAACTGTTGGGACCGGACCCGGAACGACTGCGCCCGGTGCCGGAGCGGCCGGGACCATAGCCGGAACGCCCGCGGCCGGTGCCGGAGCGGCCGGGACCAGTGCCGGAGTCGTTGGGACTGGTGCCGGGGATTTGGGAGCAAAAACGGCGCATGTTGGAACGCGAAACCGCCCCGCCGGCACGGGGCTGGCGGGGCGGTTTTGTCTTGAAGCAGGGGGGTCTGGGCGGGCGTCAGCAACGACGGAACCACGCCAGTGGCAAGTTGGCTAGCGGTGGAAGCCGCTGCGGCCGCCTTTCTTGCCGCCGCCGGATTTACCGCCCGACTTGCCGCCGGGGCGGCCGGAGCCGTCGCCACTGCGGCTGCTGCCGCCACGCGGGCCGCGGTCGTCGCGGGAGCGGCCGGCGTAGCCGTCGGATTTGGCGCGACCCTCGCGGCGCTGGTTGCTGCCGCGGCCTTCGGTTACCAGCTCCAGGTCGATGGTGCGGTCGAGCAGGTTGGCGGCTTTGATGATGACCTCCACCTTGTCGCCGAAGCGGATGATGCGGCCGGTATTGCGGCCGATGACGCGCAGGTTCTCCTTGTCCAGCTCGAAGAAGTCCTCCGGAATGTCGGCCAGGCGGGCCATGCCTTCGCTCTTGGTTTCGCCCATCTCCACGTACATGCCCCACTCGGTGAGGCCCGACACGACGCCGGTGAACTTCTCGCCCACGTGCTCGGCCATGAACTCGACCTGCTTGTACTTGATGCTGGCGCGCTCGGCCTGAGCAGCCCGCTTCTCGCGCTCCGAGGAGTGCTTGCAGTCGGCTTCCAGCTCGTCCACGTCGGCGCTTTTGCCGCCGTGCAGGTAGTGCTCCAGCAGGCGGTGGGCCATCATGTCGGGGTAGCGGCGGATGGGCGAGGTGAAGTGCGAGTAGTGGTCGAAGGCGAGGCCAAAGTGGCCCAGCGGCTCGGTAGTGTAAATGGCCTTCGACATGGAACGCACGGCCAGGGCCTGAATGACGGACTGCTCGGGCTTGCCCTCTACCTCGGCGGTGAGCTGGTTGAGTTGCTTGCTGATGTCGGAGCCTTCGGCGAAGTTGAGCGAGTGGCCGAACTGGCGGGCAAACTGGGCGAAGTTTTCGAGGCGGTCGGGGTCGGGCGCGTCGTGGGTGCGGTACACCATCGTGAGGCGCGGCTTGCGGGGCTTGAGGCGGAACACGTAGTCGGCCACCTTGCGGTTGGCCAGCAGCATGAACTCCTCGATGAGCTTGTGGGCGTCTTTGCGCTCCTTGATGAACACGCCCACCGGCTTGCCTTCCTCGTCGAGCTTGAACTTGACCTCGGGCGCCTCGAAGCTGATGGCGCCCTTGCGGAAGCGTTCGGCCTGCAGCTTTTTGGCAATGCGGTTGAGCAGGTTGATGTCGTCGGCGTAGTCGCCCTCGCCCGACTCGATGCGCTCCTGGGCCTCTTCGTAGGTGAAGCGGCGGTCGGAGTGAATGACGGTGCGGCCAAACCAGGAGTCGTAGAGCTTGCCTTTCTCGTCCAATTCAAACACGGCCGAGAAGGTGAGCTTGTCCTCGTGGGGGCGCAGCGAGCAAAGCCCGTTGGAGAGGCGCTCGGGCAGCATCGGAATGGTGCGGTCGACGAGGTACACCGAGGTAGCGCGGTGCTTGGCTTCCTTCTCCAGGCGCGTGCCGGGCAGCACGTAGTGCGTCACGTCGGCAATGTGCACCCCGATTTCGTAGTGGCCGTTGTCGAGCGTGCGCAACGACAGGGCATCGTCGAAGTCCTTCGCGTCGACGGGGTCGATGGTGAAGGTGGTGACGGGGCGGAAGTCGCGGCGCTTGGCAATTTCGGCAGGGCTGATGCTGGCCGGAATGGCGTCGGCTTCCTTCTCCACTTCCTCGGGAAACTCGAAGGGCAGGCCGTACTCGGCCATGATGGCGTTGATTTCGGCCTCGTGGCCACCGGCGGGGCCGAAGGTGCGCACCACTTCGCCCACGGGCTGGCGGCCGGCCTCGGTGGGCCACTCGGTAATCTTCACCACCACTTTGTCGCCGTTCTGAGCCTCGCCCAGCGCGTGGGGCGGCACAAACACATCGAAGTAAAGCTTCTTGTAGTCGGGCTGCACAAAGCCAAAGCCGGCCTGCATCTGAATGCGGCCCACGACTTCCTCCTTCACGCGCTCGAGTACTTCCACCACGTCGCCGGTAGGCTTCCCGTCACGGTTCTGACCGATGCGCACCTTCACCGTGTCGCCGTCCATGGCAAAAGCCAGACGGTCGGTAAACACGCGCAGGTCCTCGGGCAGCTCGTCGCTCACGATGAAGGCGAACTTGGTGTTGGCCAGGTCCACGGTGCCGGTAATGTAGTTGCTGCCTTGCTCGCGGTGCTCACGCAGGCTGCCGGGGCGGCGGTTGCGCTCGGGCCCGGGGCCGGGCATGTCGAAGCCGGCCGAGCGGCGGCGGTGCACGATGGGGTCGTGGGGCTGCTGCTCGGTGAGGTTTTCGAGGGGACGGCGGTTGCGGGGCTGGTAGCCAGCAGCCGGGGCCTCGCTCCCACCGTCGGCGGGCTGGTCCTGGGCGGGGCGCTGGGTGGCGTCGGTACGGCCGGGAATTTCCACCAAGCGGTAATCGTCGTTTTGGAGCAGGGCCACGTGGCCGCTTTTCTTGAGGCTCTTGAGCACGTCGAACAGGCTTTCGCGCTGCTCTTTGTCGACCACGCCGAGGCGGCGGGCGAGCTGGCGGTAGTTGAACACCTTGCCGGGGTTGTCGGCGAAGATGCGGAAGACGAGGGTCTTGTTGATGACGGCCGACGGGGCGGCTTGGTCACGGCGGCGGGCCGGGTCGCGCTGCGGGCGCGGGGCATCCGAGTTGTTGTTTCTCTTCATGTTGAAAAGGGTCGCCGCCGGGCTGCGTTGGGTATTTCTGACGGGCGGCGAGTTAGCGGAAAAAAGCAGGCCAATGCGCACCGCGTTTCGGGCGGGCCTGCAGGGTGAATATGGACGCCGGCGCATTTTGGTTGCGCCCGACGAGGGGAAAGTGGTCTAGTGTTCGAAACCCGACCGACTTAAGTTGTGCGAAAGATCAGAACTTCTGAATACTTCACGGAAAGTTGACGTGCTGCGGGTGGCAGGTGGGCAGCACGTCTGGCAAGCAGCGGGTTTTTAGCCGCTATACGCTACGCACGAGGTTTGGGGCGTGGCGGAAATGGTTTGGAAGTGGTGATACGCTTAAAAGGGCTGAAATGACGTGCGCGAATAATTACCGGGTTGAATAAAGACCGTCATGCAGAGCGTAAGCGAAGCATCTCGCGTGTTTAGTCAGATAGTAAAATCACTCATCAGCACGCGAGATGCTTCGCTTACGCTCTGCATGACGTTCACACGAAGCGGTAGAGATGTTTCGACTGCGCTCAGCATGACGGGCTGCTATCCACTTACACCAACTCCCTACGCGCAACGGCGGCCCGGATGTCGGCGGGCTCGTCTTTGGGAATGGCGGCCAGCAGACGCTGGGTGTACTCGTGCTGCGGGTTGGCGTAGACCTCGGCGGCCGGGCCCTGCTCCACGATTTGGCCCGCGTTCATCACCAGCAGCCGGTCGCTCATGAAGCGGGCTACCGACAAGTCGTGGGTGATGAAAAGGTAGGTGATGCCGAAGTCGCGCTTGAGGTCGTTGAGCAGGTTGAGCACCTGCGCCTGCACCGATACATCCAGCGCCGAGACGGATTCGTCGCAGATGATGCATTTCGGCTGCAAGGCCAAAGCGCGGGCAATGCAGATGCGCTGGCGCTGGCCGCCGCTGAACTCATGCGGGTAGCGCAGGTAGTGTTCCTCTTTCAGGCCCACGGTGCGCAGCAGCTCCAGCACGCGGTCTTTTTGCTGCCGGCCGTTGCCGCCCACGTTGTGCACGCGCATCGGCTCCAATATTGCTTCGCCCACGGTCATCATCGGGTTCAGAGCCGCGTACGGGTCCTGAAAAACCATCTGAAAATCCCGGCGACGACGACGCAGCTCCCCGGTTGGCAGCCTGGCCCAGTCATCCCCATCGAACAGAATGCTGCCCGAAGTTGGTTCCACCAGCCGCAGCAGCGTGCGGCCCAGCGTAGTCTTGCCGCAGCCCGATTCGCCCACCAACCCCACAGTTTCGCCGCGGTTGATATCGAAGCTCACGCCATCGACGGCCCGCACGACCTCGGTAGCGCGGCCGAAGAAGCCCTTGCGGATGGGGAAGTGCACGTGCAGGTTCTGCACGCTCAGCAGCAGCTCGCCGGTGGAGGCGTGGTACGGGGCGGTGTGCGTTCCGTCTACTGGTACGTCGGCCGCAGCGGCTTCGGCGGGCGCAGCGGCTACCGGCGAGGTGGCAGCATTGGGTACGGGCTGTCCAGTTTCAAGTAGCGGGGCGGTTTCGAAGCCAATTAAAGCATCGGCCGAGTGTGGAACATCGGCATGTTCCACGGGAAACAATTTGGCGGTGTCAGGTTCGTTTTTAGGAGCAGCGCCCTTCAGGGCAGCATCTTCGTTTGCAGGACTTTGCAGCGAAACCGCCTCGGTGCTGAAAAAGCCTCCGGTGGCGTCTTCGCGCATGAAGTCGGCCACCGTGGGCAATCTTTTTTTACCAACCGACAATTTTGGGCGGCACGCCAGCAGGCCCTTCGTGTACGGGTGCTGGGGGTTGGTGAAGATGTCGAGCACGCGGCCCTGCTCCACCACTTTGCCGCGGTACATGACCAGAATGCGGTCTGCAATTTCGGCCACCACACCCAGGTCGTGGGTGATGAAGAGGACTGCCGTGTTGCGCTGCCGGCGCAAGTCGTCGATGAGCTGCAGGATGCGGGCCTGCACCGTTACGTCGAGGGCGGTGGTGGGCTCGTCGGCAATGAGGATGGCGGGCTGGCAGGCCATGGCCATGGCAATCATCACGCGCTGCTTCTGCCCGCCGCTGATTTCGTGCGGGTAGGCCTTGAAGATTTTCTCGGGCCGCGGCAGCTGGGCTTCGGTAAACAGCTCAATGGTGCGGGCCGCGGCTTCCTGCTTGCTTAGCGTGGTGTGCAGCCGCAGGGCCTCCACCACTTGCGCCCCGCAGGTGTGCACGGGGTTCAGCGAAGTCATCGGCTCCTGAAAAATCATCGAAATTTCGTTGCCGCGCACCTTTTGCAGCTCTTTCTCCGACAGCCGGAGCAAATCCACCTCGCCGCCCAGCGCCTCCGACTGAAACCGTGCCTCTCCCCCACTCAACTGGCCGGGCGGCATCGGAATCAGCCCCAGCAGCGCCAGCGACGTCACCGACTTGCCTGAGCCCGATTCGCCCACAATGGCCACTGTTTCGCCCGCGCTGAGCTGAAACGACACGTTTTCGACCGCGCGGGTATTGCCGCGGTGCGAAGCGAAGTCGATGGTCAGGTTGCGGACGTCTAAAAGGGCCACGGATTCAGCAGGTTTAGCGGATTGCACGGATTTCGTGAACGATTGTAGGGGCACGTTGCACGCGCCCACCAGCAAAAAGGATGGTAAGCAAAGGTTGCGTAGCTGCAAGAACGGCAACGTTCCGCGTAAAAATTCAACAGCCCGCGGTTTCGGCCGCGGGCTGTTGGAATCCAGAGCTTTTAAAAAGTGGCTAATAGCAGCTCCTTAAGCCACCTCAGCCGCTTCGGCATCGGGCCGGTGCTGGCTAGGCTCGGGCTGGTGCACGTGTTTCCGCTCCTCGTGGTGCTGGAAAAACTTGCTCTGGTTGATCAGAATGAAGACTACGCCGAGGAAAATGGCAGCATCAGCCACGTTGAAAATCGGCCAGAGCGAGACGTGCATGTTGCCAATCAGCGGCCACGAGGCGGGCAGGAAGCCTTCGTAGAGGTCGAGGTAGAACATGTCGATAACCTGGCCGTGGAACCAGGGCGTGGGCGCACCGAAGGGGGCGTTGTCGTAGATCTTGCCGTAGCCGATGGAGTCGATCAGGTTGCCGATGGCGCCGCCCAAAATGGCTCCAACGCACCAAATAAGGCCTTTCGGGGCACCGCTTTTCCACAGGCGGTAGATATAGTAGGCAATACCCGACACGGCAATCAGGCGGAACGTGGTCAGCAGGATCTTGCCGTAGGGCGGCGGCAGCTCCACGCCGAAGGCCATGCCGGGGTTCAGCGTGTAGTGCAGCTTAAACCAGTCGCCGAGGAGCGGGATTTCGCCCGGCATGCCCGGTTGCATGTAGGTGTGCACGGCCCATTTCACCATTTGGTCGATGACGATGACCAACAATGCGAGCAGGTAGTATTTCCAATACTTCATGGTGAGGCTGATGTGGCTGCTTTCTGGAATTGCACTGTGAATGGCACAACATCACACTCCAATTACATACTCGGCAGCATAAAATTCCGCTGAGCTTTGTGCTGATGGAATCGGCCGGGCGGGGCCGGAAATGAGGATTTTGAACTGTTTCAGACTACGCCGGCGCAATTATATGCGCCGGTGTGCCGGGCGGCGAAATTACGTCGCCGCCCGGCACCTGTGGCTCAGCTTTTTACGACTTCCAGGCGAACGGGCACCTTGTACTCGTCGAATTCCAGCTCGGCGCCGTCGCTCAGGCCATTGGCCAGATCAAGCGACAGGGCCTGCGTTTCGGTGCGGATGTAGTCGCCGTAATTCTCCACGGCCTGCACCAGCTCGGGCTGGTCGGCGCCGAGGGTGACGCGGATTTTGTCCTGCACTTCCAGGCCCGAATCCTTGCGCAGGTTCTGCAGGCGGTTCACCAGCTCGCGGGCCACACCCTCGTGGCGCAGCTCGTCGGTGAGGGTCACGTCGAGGGCCACAGTGAGCGGGCCGTCGGTGGCCACCAGCCAGCCGGGCAGGTCCTCGGTGCGGATTTCTACGTCGTCGGGCGAGAGCGTTACCGACTGACCTTCAACTTCTACCGCCAGCTGACCGGCTTTTTCGAGTTGGCTGATTTCCTCCGGCGTCATCTGCTGAATGCGGGCGGCCACAGCCTTCAGGCGCGGGCCGAACTGCTGACCGAGGCGCTTGAAGTTGGGCTTCACCGACTTCACCAGCACCCCGCTGGTGTCGTCGAGGAACTCCACGTGCTTCACGTTCACCTCGGCGCAGATCAGGTCTTCCACCTTGCCGACCTGCTCCCGCGTCGTCTCCGTCAGCACCGGCACCAGGATGCGCTGCAGGGGCTGGCGCACCTTCAGCACCGACTTCTTCCGCAGCGAGTGGGTGAGCGAGCTGATGCGCTGGGCCAGCTCCATGCGCTCCTCCAGGGCCTTGTCGATGAGGTTTGCATCGGCCTGCACCAGCTCCGTGAGGTGTACCGATTCGTAGCGCAGGGGCGTGTTTTTCTGCACGGCCTCGTCGCGCACGGCGTCGGTCATGTTCTTGTAGAGCCACTCTCCGAAGAAGGGCGCGATGGGCGACATCAGCTGGGCCACCACCACGAGGCACTCCTGGAGCGTCTCGAACGCGGCTTTTTTGTCGGCCGTCAGCTCGCCTTTCCAGAAACGGCGGCGCGAGAGGCGCACGTACCAGTTGGAGAGTTGGTCGGTGACGAAATCCTGGATGGCGCGGGCGGCTTTCGTGGGGTCGTAGTTGTCGAAATGGCCCTGCACTTCAAGGATGAGCGACTGCAGCTTTGAGAGAATCCAGCGGTCCAGCTCCGACAGCTCGGCCACGGGCACGCGGTCGAATTCGCGGGCCTGAAACTCGTCGAGGTTAGCGTAGAGGGCGTAGAACGAGTAGGTGTTGAACAGCGTGCCGAAGAAGCGGCGCTGCACCTCCGTGATACCGGCGAGGTCAAACTTGAGGTTGTCCCAGGGCTGGGCGTTGGCAATCATGTACCAGCGCGTGGCGTCGGGGCCGTACTGGTCGATGGTCTTGAACGGGTCGATGGCGTTGCCGAGGCGCTTCGACATCTTGTTGCCGTTCTTATCGAGCACCAGGCCGTTGGCAATGACGTTCTTGAACGCCACCGAATCCTCCAGCATCACACCCAGCGCGTGCAGAGTGAAGAACCAGCCGCGGGTTTGGTCAACGCCTTCGGCGATGAAATCGGCCGGGAAATTCTTCTCGAACTGCTCTTTGTTTTCGAGCGGGTAGTGCCACTGCGCGTAGGGCATGGCGCCCGAGTCGAACCACACGTCGATGAGGTCCGTCTCGCGGTACATGGGCTGGCCGCTGGGCGAAACGAGGAAAATATCGTCCACGTAGGGCCGGTGCAGGTCGGTCATTTCCCCGGTTTTGATGGGGTTATGCGTCATCACCTCGGCGGCCACGGCCTTGTCGATTTCGGCGCTCAGCTCGGCGATGGAGCCGATGCACAGCTCCTCCGAGCCGTCCTGGGTGCGCCAGATGGGCAGCGGGGTGCCCCAGTAGCGCGAGCGGCTCAGGTTCCAGTCGACCAGGTTTTCCAGCCAGTTGCCGAAGCGCCCGGTGCCGGTGCTTTCGGGCTTCCAGTTGATGGTTTTGTTGAGCTCGATGAGGCGGTCCTTCACGGCCGTGGTCTTGATAAACCACGAGTCGAGCGGGTAGTAAAGCACGGGCTTATCCGTCCGCCAGCAGTGCGGGTAGGTGTGCTCGTACTTCTCCACCTTGAAGGCCCGGCCGCGCTCCTTGAGCCGCACGCTGATGTCCACATCGAGGGTGCGGTAGTCGGCGGCCGATTCGTCGTGGCCGTCGTAGTTTTTCACCCAGCGCCCGCCGAATTCGCCCATCTGCGCCACGTAGCGCCCGGTGCGGTCCACGATGGGGCCGAGCTTGCCCTGGTCGTCGCTGACCAGCAGGGCCGGCACGTCGTTTTGCTGGGCTACCCGGAAGTCGTCCGCGCCGAAGGTCGGCGAGATGTGCACGATGCCGGTGCCGTCTTCGGTGGTCACGAAGTCACCCACGATGACGCGGAAGGCCCGCTCCTCCCCTTCGAAGGCCGGGAAACCAGCCTGCTGGTTGAACAGTCGCTCGTACTTGATGCCGGCCATCTCAGCGCCGCTGAACTCACCCAGCTGCCGCCAGGGCAGCACTTTGTCGCCGGCTTTGTAGCCGTCAAGCTCGGCCTGCGCGCCCTTCTCGGTGAAGTGGCGGCTCACCAGGTCCTTGGCCAGCACCACCACCTGCGGCTCGTAGGTGTAGGGGTTGAAGGTCCGCACGACGGCGTAGCGGATGTTCTTTCCTACGGCCAGACCGGTGTTGGCCGGCAGGGTCCAGGGCGTGGTCGTCCAGGCCATGATGAACACGGGCAGGCCGTCGGCCAGGGCAAACAGCTTGTCTGACTGCTCATCCCGCTTCACCTCGAACTCGGCCACGATGGTCGTGTCCTTCACGTCCTTGTAGGTGCCGGGCTGGTTGAGCTCGTGCGAGGACAAGCCGGTGCCGGCGGCCGGGGAATACGGCTGGATGGTGTAGCCCTTGTAGAGCAGGCCCTTGTCGTAGAGCTTCTTGAGCAGGGCCCAGCAGCTTTCGATGTACGCCGGCTCGAAGGTGATGTAGGGGTCCGAGAGGTCCACCCAGTAGCCCATCTTCTCGGTCAGCTTGTCCCACTGGTGCTTGAAGCGCATCACCGTTTCGCGGCAGCGCTGGTTGTACTCCTCGACGCTGATTTTCTTGCCGATGTCCTCCTTGGTGATGCCCAGCTCCTTTTCCACCTGCAGCTCGATGGGCAGGCCGTGGGTGTCCCAGCCGCCTTTGCGGTGCACCTGCTTGCCGTTGAGTGTCTGGTAACGGCAGAAAATATCCTTCACCGTCCGGGCCATCACGTGGTGAATGCCGGGGGCGCCGTTGGCCGAGGGCGGGCCTTCGTAGAACACGAAGGTTTCCTTCCCCTCGCGGGTGGTCACGCTTTTCTCGAAAATGCCGTTCTGCTTCCACCATTCGAGGATGTCGGAGCCGACTTTGGCGTAGTCGAAGGGCTGTTTGTATTCGGGGTATTTCATCGGGAATTGGGGCCTGACTTCCTGGCTTGTCTATAGTTGCGTATGCAAAAATCGGCTCGTGCAGGCGGCCGCGGTTGGCTCGGAAAGTCGGTTATCGAAAGCAAACAAAAATGGCGGCAAAAACGCTCAGACGCAGGTGTTAAGGGTTAACTCAACTCGTTGGTGGGCGGCAGCTGAGCGGCGGGCAAGGAAGCGCCCGGCTTCACCTGAATGCGGTTCAGGTTCAGCTCGAGGTCGTCGTCTTCCTCGTGGTACTGCTCGTCGTAGTGCTGTATCAGGGCGCTGTCGATGGTTTCGTCCTTGCCGTGCTCGAAGGTGACGAGCAGGGCCGGCAGCAGAATCAGGTTCGAGAAGTTGGTAATCAGCAGCGACGCCGACATGAGCAGACCCAGCGCCTTGGTGCCGCCGAATTCGGAGAAGGCGAAGATGCTGAAGCCCACGAACAGCACGATGCTGGTGTAAATCATGCTGGTGCCGGCTTCCGAAAGCGTGGTCGATATAGCGGCCTTCACGCGGCGGCCGTTGGCGGCCATTTCCTGCCGGAACTTAGCCAGCAGGTGAATGGAGTTGTCCCCATCAATGCCCAGCGCAATGCAGAAAATCAGGGCCGTGGCGGGCTTCAGGGCAATGCCGAAGAAGCCCATGATGCCGGCCGTGAGCAGCAAGGTCACGAAGTTCGGCAGCAGGGTGAAGAACACCGAGCGAATGGAGCGGAACAGAATCAACACGATCAGGCCGACCAGTGCAAAGGCCAGCACCAGGCTTTCCTTCAAGGTGCCGATGACGTACTCGTTGCCCTTGGTGAAGAGGATGGTGGTACCGGTCATTTTCACCTCCATGCCCGTGCCGGTGAAGATTTCATTGATCTGCGGCTGGATTTTGGTGATGAGCAGGGTATCGAGGTTGCGCGAGCCGATGTCGGCAATCTTGAGCGAAATGCGGGCTTTCTGACCGGTAGAGTCGGTGAAGGAGCGCAACAGCTTGCTGTCCATGCTGGCCGATTTGCCTTGCGCGCTTTGCGAGCGGGCCAGATAGCTCAGAATGAAGTTGCGCTCGGAGTTATCGGGCAGGCGGTAGTAGCTCGGGTCGCCGTTGTAGAAGGTCTGGGTGGCCGCTTTCAGGAACGTGACGATGCTGATGGGCGAGGTGAGGACCGGCTGGGTGCGCAGGTAGTTTTCCAGCCGGTCGATGCGCTCCAGGTTCTTAAGCTTGAGAATACCGCGCTTCTTGCCCGTGTCTACCACGATTTCCAGCGGCATTACCCCGTTGAAGTGCTCCTCAAAGAACTTCAGGTCAGAATTGACGGAGGAATTTTTGGGCAGATCATCGACCATGTACGACACCGATTGCAGCTTGCTGGCCCCCAGCGCGCCTAGGGCGCAGAGCACCAGCGCAATGCCGTAGACCGTGCCGCGGCGCTCCAGCACGAGGTAGTCGAAGAACTCCAGCAACTTGGTTAGCGGCTTGGCGTCGAGGTGCTCCAGTTGCTTGGGCGTGGGCGGCGGCAGGTAGGTGAAGACTATCGGGACGAGGATAATCGAGATGAAAAACGCCGCGAAAATGCTGATGGTGGCCACCCAGCCGAACTGGTAGAGAATGGCAATGTTGGTGAAACAGAACACGAAGAAGCCAATGGCCGTCGAGGTGTTGTTCATCAGGGTTACCAGCCCGATTTTGCGCACCACCCGCACCATGGCCAGCACCTGGTTGCCCGAAATGCGGTAATCATAGTGGTAGCGGGAGAGCAGGTAGGTACAGTTCGGAATGCCGATAACGATGAGAATACTCGGAATCAGGCCCGTAAGCAGGGTGATTTTGTAGCCCAGCAGCACGATGGTGCCCACGCACCAGATGACGGCCACGCCCACAATGAGCAGCGGAAATACCACCGCCGACCACGTGCGGAAAAACACCAGCAGCGTGACGCTGGTCACCAGGGCGGCCAGCATCAGGAAGAATTTCATTTCGCCCGCCACCTTGGTTGTCATGGTAGAGCGCACGTAGGGCAGGCCGGCGTAGTGCAGGCGGATGTTGGTTTTCTTGGTAAACCGCTCGGCGTGGCCCAGCACTTCCTTCATCACGGCCTGCCGCTTCGAGGAATTCAGGTACTTCGGGTCCATGGTGAGGGCCAGCAGCGTGGCCCCGGTGGTGGGGCTGATGAGCTGGCCCTTGTAGAACTCCTGCCGGTTCACGATGCGCATGAGCGAATCGAGTTCCTGCTGGGTTTGCGGAAAGGTGTGGAAGATGGGCGCGGTGGCAAAGCGCTGGTTGGCGGTGTCCTTGGTGAGCTGGATGAGCTTGGTAACCGACAGCACCCCGCTCACGCCTTCCACCTTGCTCAGGGTATCGGTAAGCAGGCGCAGCTCGTTGAAGTTGCCGAGCTTGTAGACCGAGCTGTCCTGCAGGCCGAGCACGAGCACGTTGCCGTCTTCGCCGAAGGTCTTTTTGAACTGCTGGAAGTACACCATGTCCGGGTCGTCGGGCGACACCACCTGGGCAAAATCGTAGGTCATTTCCACGTCCTTGGCCTTCCAGGCCATAAACGCGGTGATGATGGCCAAGAGCCCAACGAGCAGGCGGCGGTTTTTGATAATCAGCAGGGCGAGCTTACTCCACATCGGCAACAGCAGGAAAATTGGGGCAAAGGTACACAATGGCCTGTGCGCTATTTTTTCGGGCTTATTGTACCGAAGCAGGAATTTTCAGTAATAGAACAAGTATCTGTAACTCAATATGTTGAAGTCTCCGTATAAGCCGTAGTTTTCGCCGCCAGCCGATGCAACCCACCGTATGCCGAGGCTGCTCTTCGTTTCAGATGACCCTCTACTATTCCCCGGATGCTTCGTTGAGCTACAACGCAGCGGCCGACACCCTGCATTTGAGCTTCAACGCTACCCGGCTGGATTTGTCGTTTGGCATTGCCTACCAGCACGCGCTGGAAGAAATGCTGAAGCAGAACGTGGGCAAGCTGCTGCTCGACCTGAAGCGCAACGCGCCCTCCGACGAAAACCAGGAAGAGCTGCTGCTCGAGCCGCTCACCCGCTGCCTGGTGCAGCCGCTGGCCCGGCCCATGTTTATAGCGGCGGTGCTCACCGAAGGCCAGTACCAGTACCAGATCAGCAACTGCCCGGCCAGCGGTACCACGTTCGTGCCCGGCCAGGTCGAGTTCAACTACTTTACCTCCCGCCGCGAAGCCACTGCCTGGCTCAGCGGGCAGTAGCTGCCCGCCGCGAAATACTTTTGACGTGCCCTGATGCGTTGAGCTTGGCAAGCACTATATAGTGCTTGTTTTTTGCTCGGCATCATGGCACGTTTTTCCATTCTTTTCCTGCTCGTCTGCGCCTGGGTTTCGGTGCGGGCCGCAGTTCCTACCGACTTGCTGACGGCCGTGCAGGCCCGCCAGGTTGAAATTGGGTCGTTGGCCGTGGGCGGGCTGGGCGCCGACAACCTGCAGTGCCGCCTCCGCAACCTGACCCAGCACGAACTGACCGTGACGGTGCCCGCGGGCTTGCATTTCAGCAGCCGAAACGCCGAAACGCAGGAAATGATGACCTACCAACTGCTGGTGGTGACCCTAGCGCCGGAAGCCACCGAGAAAGTACGCCTGCAGGGATTTTGCATGAACCGGCTCCGCCACGCCCCGTCCGGCAAGGCCATTTTCTTTCTCCGAGGCTTTGCACCCCAGCCGGTCAAGCAACTCGGCGACTCGCTGACCAAGTACCCGGCTTTGGCACCCAGCTACGGGCAAATGCTGGTCTGGGCCCTCACCGACAACCAGCCGCTGTTCGATCTGGAGGTAGAGCCGGAGCTGGTGCGCGGCGCCCGCAATACGGTGCAGTACGTGAGCCGGCAGGCCGGCCTGCCGGTGGTAGCGGTGCGGGCGCGCTCGAAAAACAAACCGGCGACGCCCACGGTCAAGACGTTTTCGCAAACCTCGGCCCTGCTCTACCACCTCCCTACTGCCCAGGTACTCACCCTGAAAATGGTAGACCCGCAGGGCCACGTGCGCTCCACGCTCTTCGATAAGAAGCTGGTGAAGCCCGGCGTGCAGAACTACGCGTTTGGCATCAACGAAACCGTGCGCTCCACCGACCAGCCCGTCTATTTCGTGCGGCTTTCCGACGCCACCGGCCGCGTGCTGAAGGAAGTGCGCGTAGACGAGCGCACCGAGCCCGATACCACCCAGCCGCGCCACCGCGAGTTCGACTTTCGGTTTTCCCTCACCAAGCCCGTGAAGAAGGTTTATTTCCGGCTGCGCCTGCCCGACGGCACGTTGGTGGAGGAAATCATGCAGCGCCCCTACCTGCCTCCCGGCAGCTTCCTCTTCAAACTAGCCTTCAACTACCTGCAAGCGCCCAATACGGCCTTCGTAGCCCGGCTCGAAAGCGAAACCGGCCAGGTGTACCACGAGCAAAAGCTGGGCCCCGACTCCCCGAAATAGGCGGCATATTCACTCCGCGGCTAAACGCATCGAGCCCCGAAACCACAGCAGGTTTCGGGGCTCGATGCGTTTAGCTGCATGAAAAACCGCTCTACAGCTGCTCGAAAATGCGCGAGAGGCTCACGGCTTCGCCGATGTAGCCGCGCAGCTCGCTGATAGGCATGCGCGTCTGCTCGCGCGAGTCGCGGTGGCGCACCGTCACGGTGTCGTCTTCCAGCGTCTGGTGGTCGACGGCAATGCAGAAAGGCGTGCCGATGAGGTCTTGGCGGGTGTAGCGCGTGCCGATGCTGTCCTTCTCCTCCACCACCAGGCGGAAGTCGTGGCGCAGCGCGTTGTAAATTTCGTTGGCCTTGTCGGGCAGGCCGTCCTTTTTCACCAGCGGGAAAATGGCGGCTTTCACGGGCGCCACGGCCGGGTGCAGCTTCAGGAACTTGCGCGTCTTGGTCTGCTCGCCTTCGGTAATGGTTTCCTCCTGGTAGGCCTGGCAGAGCGTGGCCAGGAACAGACGGTCGGCGCCCACGGAGGTTTCCACCACGTAGGGCACGTAGTTGCCGTAGGGCTTGCCCGTTTCGGGGTTCACGTCGTTGTCGAAGTACTGCTGTTTCTTCCGACTCAGCGTCTGGTGCTGGGTCAGGTCGAAGTCGGAGCGGGAGTGGATACCCTCGATTTCCTTGAAGCCAAAGGGGAATTCGTACTCAATGTCGACGGCGGCCTTGGCGTAGTGGGCCAGCTTGTCGTGGTCGTGAAAGCGCAGCTTCTCGGCGGGCAGGCCCATCACCTCGTGCCAACGGCGGCGCGTGGCTTTCCAGTGCTCATACCACTCGCCCTCGGTGCCGGGGCGCACGAAGAACTGCATTTCCATCTGCTCGAACTCTCGCATGCGGAAGATGAACTGGCGGGCCACAATCTCGTTGCGGAAGGCCTTGCCGATCTGGGCAATGCCAAACGGCACCTTCTGGCGCGCCGATTTCTGCACGTTCAGGAAGTTGACAAAAATGCCCTGGGCGGTTTCGGGCCGCAGGTAAATCTGGCTCGAATCTCCGGCTACGGCGCCCACCTGCGTCGAAAACATCAGGTTGAACTGGCGCACATCGGTCCAGTTGGCCGTCTTGGAAATCGGGCAGAGGATTTTCTCATCGAGAATGAGCTGCTTGACGCCGGCTAGGTCTTCGGCCGTAAGCAGGCGGCCCATTTCAGCCAGCAAGGCGTCGGCGCGGGGCTTGTCGCCGGCGTTTTCGTACTCGGCGGCTTTCTCCTCGATGAGCACGTCGGCGCGGTAGCGCTTCTTGCTGTCGAGGTTGTCGATGAGCGGGTCGGAAAAGCCGTCGACGTGGCCGGAGGCTTTCCAGGTGAGCGGGTGCATGAAGATGGCCGCATCGATGCCCACCACGTTCTGGTTGAGCTGCGTCATGGCCTTCCACCACAGTTGCTTGAGGTTATTTTTCAGCTCCACGCCGTTGGGGCCGTAGTCGTACACGGCGGCCAGGCCGTCGTAGATTTCGGAGGAGGGGAACACGAAGCCGTATTCCTTGGCGTGCGACACGATATCGGCCAGCGTATTTTCGGCCGTATTGGCGGCGGTTTTCTGCGCGGGGTTGCTCATAGTGAGGCAAAAGTACGGCTTCCGCCAAAAGCCTGCGCACTAAACTTTTTATAGAAGCAATGGTACAAGGCCTGTGCTTGCAGCACGGTCGAGCCCCGGTTCGGATAACAATTTCATAATCTTGCGCCCCCCTGGTGCTGCAGTACTTTTGGCCGGCCTAACTTTTGCTCACCTAATTTCCCCTATATGTTTGGCTTAGAGCCTCAAGTGCTCCTGCTGCTGCTGGTGTGCCTGGTTGCTGCTTGCGCGTTCGAATTCGTCAACGGCTTCCACGACACCGCCAACGCGGTAGCAACCGTCATTTACACCAATACCCTGCGGCCGTGGGTAGCCGTGGTGTGGTCGGCGTTCTGGAACTTCATCGGCGTGTTTGGCGGCGGCATCACCGTGGCCATGGGCATCGTGTACCTGCTGCCCGTCGAGAGTCTGGTCGATCAGAACATCTACCACGGCATTGCCATGGTGGGCGCCCTCATTCTGGCGGCCATCATCTGGAACGTGGGCACGTGGTACTACGGCATTCCAGCTTCCTCGTCGCACGCGCTCATCGGCTCCATTCTGGGCGTGGGCATTGCCTACTCGCTGCTGCCCGACTCGGGCGGCGCGGCCGTGAACTGGAGCAAAGCCACCGAAACCGGCATTGCGCTGCTGGTAGGCCCGTTGTTCGGCTTCACGCTCACCATCATCCTGATGTTTGTGCTCAAGCGCTTCGTGCGCAACAAGGCCATCTTCAAGGAGCCGCACAAGCGCAAGCCCCCACCCCTCTGGATTCGCCTGATTCTGATTGGCACCTGCACGGCCGTGAGCTACTTCCACGGCTCTAACGACGGCCAGAAAGGCGTGGGCCTGGTGATGCTGATCCTCATCGGCATCGTACCCTTCAAATTTGCCCTCGACGAGTCGAAAAACCCGCTGGACATGCGCGGTTCGCTGGCGCAGGTAGAGCTGGTGATGGGCCGCGTAAATGCCGCCGAGCTGGCTCCCGACGAGCAAAAAGCCCTGGCTGAAATCAAAACGCAGACCAACAGCCTCGACCAGATTTTTGCGGGCAAAACCTACGTTAAAGAACTGCCCGAGGCCGACCGTTTCCGCATCCGCAAGGCCATTCTGCTGGTTTACAACCGGGCCAAGAAAATCATGGGCAGCGAACGGGTCAGCCTCAGCCCGCAAGACCGCTCGGCCTACGAAAATGCCATCAAAAACATGCGCTCCTTCACCGACTACGCTCCGTGGGAAGTGTTGCTGATGGTGTCGTTGTCGCTGGCCGTGGGTACCATGGTGGGCTGGCAGCGCATCGTCAAAACCATTGGCGAGCGAATCGGCAAAGAACACCTGACATATGCCCAAGGGGCCTCGTCGGAACTGGTGGCAGCGGCGATGATTGGGGCTAGCACCCAACTCGGCCTGCCGTCGTCCACCACGCACGTGCTGTCGTCGGCCATTGCGGGCTCCATGGTGGCCAACCGCGGCATTCGCAACCTAAACCCGCAGATGGTGCGCAACATTGCCCTGGCCTGGGTGCTTACGTTGCCCGTTACGATGGTGCTGGCGGGCGTGCTGTTTCTGCTGTTTCGCACGCTCATGTAGTGCCCCTACCCTTCTTGATTAGGCACAAAAAAGCCGCTCCTGCTGGGGCGGCTTTTTTGTTTGCGCTGAGGCGATTCAACCAACCGCCTTATACGGAAAGTTGGCTTATTCCGGTTGCAATTGCACCTCTCTATCTTTGCTTTCAAGCACTTATCCACTTATCAACAGGCAAAAACCGCTGTTTTGTGGAAAACCTTGGCTTTAAGCCGGCCATTGCACTTCGAGGTCGTCGTTTATGAACACTCCGAAATTGACGAACTGCAGTTGGTCTTCGTCAAAGTAAAGGTCAATCATTTCCTTCTCGTACGAGAGGCGCACCTCGCCGGTATCCACCTTCTCAATCTCGGGCTGCTGGTGGCCGTGGCGCTTCATCAAGGCCTGGATTTCCTCCAGCGACTTGCCCTGAATCGGCTCGCCGTAGAGGCTCATGCCGGGGTGGTCGGTTTCGATGCAGGAGAGACGGTAGTCGTCTTCGCGGTCGAAGTAAAGCGAGTAGCCTTCTTCGAGGTAGTTCCAGGCTTGGTGCTCAAACTCGTCGTCGTCTTCCGACTCCTCGATTTCCTCCGGCTCACCCATCAGGGCGCGCACTTCGTCCATCTTGGCGCCGAACTTGAGCGGGCCCATGCCCTGGCCCAATACGATTTCGTTTTCTTCGGTGCTGCGGGGTTGGGGCGTGTTCATGTTGCGTGGTCGTAGGGGGTTGATGGCGGGGTAAAGGTATGCGTTCGGTTGCCTGATACCAGTTTTCCGTTGCCGGTTGTCAGTTGTGCGTTATCAGAATGGTCTGGCACGAACTGGCAACCCCAACTGGTAGCTCATTTGCCGTAGCGCTCCACGAAGCGGGTCTTCTGCGCAACATAGTCGGGGTGGTGCTGGGCCTCGTCCCATTTGGCTTTAAAAATGGCTGCCGCTTCGGCTTTCGCGGGGTCTTCGGGGCTGCGCGGCAGCTCGGGCCGGCCATGGGCGCCGCTTTGGCCCTTCTTGTCTTCGGGCACGGGGCCGGCGTACTTCTTGCCGCCGCGGTGGTTTGCGTAGCGCCTAGCCCGCGTAAAGCCCATTTGCAGGAACTTCCGGGCCATGTCGGCCCCCACGAAATCTTCGGCCTTCAGGTAATCCAGAAACTGCTGGTAAATGGTTTCCGACGATTGCCGGGCCAGCTCGGGCGTGCGGAAGCGCCAATGCGGCAGGATTTCGCCCTTGTAGGGCTGCACCAGCAACACGCCCTGCTCGCCTTTGCCCACGCGGTACAGCTCGGGGTGCTGGCGAAAGTCAACGTGGCGAAAGTCGAGGTTGTAGTCAAACGGCATAGGCAAGGGCAACGAGCAGCCCGCATATACGAAACCCCGACCCGAAAAGTGACTTTTTCCACGGGCTGGGGTGTGGAAAGGTGGAAAAAAGCCGCCGCGGTGCACTGGCAGCGCGCCGCCGCGGCTTTTTTCCGGGCGCAGCTCTTTTCTGGGTTGCGCGCTTTCCGACCACCCTTCTTCTGCTCGGCTCCGGGCGTTTCCCAGACCGGGAATTTTTCATCCGGCCGAGTTTTCCACCTGCCTAATAACTTTTCATTAAATAAAATTTTAAGAAATTCTTTTTGTCCCCCGTCGTAGAGTGCGTTGATAAGTGGATAAAAAACGGGGTTATACACACGGCTTGATAACATGTGTACAAGAACGGGTTTATGCACCGACTATCAACAGGGTATGTGTATTACATAGGTATGAATACCAGTGAATTAATAGATTTTTTCACAATCCACAGGCTTGTGCACAGCCACTGAAATACACATACCTCAGCAGCGTGGATAAGGGATGAATCGGGGGAAAGTTGTCCACGCTTGTGCACAGCCTTCAGGCACTGATAGCGGCTGCAAACGGCCAAAAAAACTTGTCCCCTATTTCTCCACGGCCGTCCACACGTTATCCGTCGATTATCCACAGGTTATCCGCAGGTTAGGGGAAAAGCCCGAAACGATGGAAAAACAGCGCTGTTGATAACGCGTAACCAATCTGATTATCAGGCGGAAGTTACTTCCTGCACCGGCTTTGGAACGCAAAAAAGCCCCGCCACTTCGCGTGACGGGGCTTTAGCTAAATGTGTGGCTTAAAAAGCGAGTACCAGGTTCTCTATGTCCCAGTTGGCGCGCACCTGCTGCTGCTGCGGAAACAGGTATACGGGCTCGGGCGGTACCCGCAGCTTTGGGTCGCCCCCGCGCCACCGGCCGTCGTTGTCGGCGTCGATGAGGGCGCGCAGGCGGTAGTTACCGGGGGCCAGATTATCGAAGCGGAACGTGCGCGGGCTTTGCAGCGTGGTTATCACCTGGTAATTCTGATCGAGCAACTGCAGCTCAAACCGCTTGGCCGTGGTTTGCACCGTGCCCGAAAGGCTGCCGGTGGTCGATTCTTCGGTGACGAGCAGCCGCACCGGGCGCAGGCCCAGCGGCTGCCCGCTAACGGGAACGATGGCCGTGCTATCGGGCACAAACGTGACGACGCGGCGGGCCTTGGTATTCACGTTGATGGTCAACAGCCGCCGATCGGGGCTCAGGAACGCATCGGCAGGGCTGCGCAGCGGGCGGCGAGAGGTCGAGTCCTCGACCAGCGTACCCACCGGCTTGCTAGGCGCCAGTTGCACCGGTTCGTTGAATTGCAGGCGCAGCTGCCCGTTGCGGTAAATGCTGCGCGGGGTTTCGACGACGGTATACTGCGGCCCGCGGCGTTTGGGCTCTTGCCCGTCGAACTTCACGTTCACGGTGTCGCGGCCCACGTTGCCCACACTATCGGTAGCGGCCAGTACGTAGCGGCCCGCTCCCAGCAGCGGCGTGCGTTGCAGCACGGCGGTGCGGCCGTTTTCGGCCAGGAACGTAGCGGCCACGAGGGCCGGATTGACCGGCTGGCCCAGCGCAGTGAGAGTAAGCTGCCGCAGGCCTTCGTTGTAGCTGATGCGAAATTGCTGGGTGTTGCCCTGCTGGCTCAGAATAAGCGGGCGGCGCGAGTCGGGGCGTACCGAGCGCAGCACCAGCGAATCGAGGCCGCGGCGGATTAGCACGGGCTCGGGCAGGTAGGCAATGCGCTCGGGCTCGTCGAAGCGGCTGTTCTGGTTTTTGTCGACCAGCGCGTAGAGGCGGTAGCGGCCCTCGCGCAGGTTGCGCAGCCGAAACGTGCCGGCTTTGTCGGTGCGGCCGGCGTAGAACGGGCGGCTGCGCTTCACGTCGGCGGTATCGTCGGCGGGGTACAGCGCAACCAGAGCTTCCGCTTCGGGCTGCCCGTTGAGTAGCTGCGTGACGGAACCCGCTACCGAGCCTGAGTCCAGGGCCGCGCCGGTGCTGAAGGCCACCACCACTTCGGCGGCTTTGTTGCTTTCGGTGATGTCGGAAATCGATTCGCCGAAATTGAACACATAGGTGGTATTCTCGGCAAACGGCTTCTCGAAGCGCAGCTCAATGGCGTTGCGCTCCTCGCGCACCTTGTAGCGGTTGTCGTCGGCCAAGGAAGGCGTCACGAGCAGATTTTTGCTTAGCTCTTTCACCTGCACTTGCTCCGAAAACTCCAGCCGCAGGGTTTGGCCAGCCACGCGGGTAGCGCCGTTTTTGGGCTCGGTACTCACCAGCGTGGGCGCCACGGTGTCGCGGGCGCCGCCTTCGGGCGAGCTGATGGCCGCGCATCCGGCCAACCACAACCCGGCCGGCAGGCACCATAGCAGACTAACGCGAACGGACATTGTAGAGCAGTAAAGTGGAAAGCGTGATGAGGGCGCAGGCGCCCACAATAATCCAGCGGGTGCGCGGACGCAGAGGCGTTTCCGGGGCGTCGGGCACAAGGCTGGCCGCCGCGGCCTGCACCGAATCGGGCCGCACCACGCCGGGCGCTACCGCCACCGAATCGGGCCGCGCCGTTGGGGTTTGCGCCATTGCCGGCGCGCCGCGGCCCAGCACCAACGCGGCGCTCAGGCACACGGCCGACCAGGCTAAAGCGTAACGAAACGGCATAGGCGCAACATAACAAACGCAAAAGTAGCAGTTGCGGAGGCGCTCCTACCCTTTCGCAGAGGCCGCAGCGGTTTTGCCCGCTACGTAAATCAGGCTGGAATATTGCCCGCCGTGCTGCGCCGCCTGTTGGTTGGACTTGTAGCCGGCTTTGAACGCGGCCAGCAAACCGGCGTCGCGCTCGGCGCGGTACCGCTCGCTGAGCATGCTCACGTAGTAGGCATCGAGCACCAGCGGCAGGGTGTGGCGCACCTGCATGCGGTGCTTGCGCAGCAGCTTGCCGATGGTTTGGGGCGTGAAGTGGTAGAGGTGGCGCGGCACGTCGTAGGCGGCCCATTGCTCGCGGTAATACTGCGCGTCGGGGCTTTCGGCGTTGGGCACGGCAATGATGAGCACGCCGTCGGGCTTGAGGAGCTGGGTGAGCTGCGCCAGCGTTTCGTTGAGCGTGTGCACGTGCTCCAGTACGTGCCAGAGCGTAATGGCATCGAACGAGCCGGGGGCGAACTGGCCGAGGTCGTGGGCACCGATGGGTTGACCGGTGCGCTGCCGGGCCTGCTCGCGGGCCACGTCGCTGGGCTCGATGCCCGATACCTGCCAGCCGACTTTCTGGCAGGCTTCCAAAAAGTAGCCAGTGCCGCAGCCGTAGTCGAGCAGGTAGCCGCGACGGGGCGCCATTTTGTTTACCAGCTTCACCTTGTGGCGCATGGTGTAGAGCCGTGCCAGTTGGTAGAGCTTGTTGGTGAGGCCCTTGCTGGTGTCGGAGTGCGACACGTAGTCCTCACTTTCGTAGTAGCGGCCAATGCTCTGGGCGTCGGGGCGCGGGTTGGTGAGCTGAAAGCCGCAGCTCGTGCACTGCACGATGGCGAAGCTCTCGTGGCTGACGGAATAGTCTTCGACCACCATTTTGGGGCGGAAGTCGCTTTTCCCGCACACCGGGCACTGTTCAACGCGTTCGTAGGACACCAACAAGCAATTCAGACGGCAAACAAAAAACAGCCGAACGCGGGCGCCGGCTGCGACTACAGCTACAAAAATAGCGGTTTGGGCAATGGGATGGGTGAGAGTTTGGGCAAGTGGTGACCGGTAACGCGCGAGGGGAGCCACCCGGCACCGGGAGTAATGCTCGCAAGCAGGCTCACAATGGCCACTGACAAGCGCACAATGGGCTTTGCCGACCTCACAACGGCTGGTGATGAGTGCACAATGGCTGCTGTCGAGCTCACAATACTCGCTGCCGACCGCACAACGCCTGCTGTCAGCCTCACAATGCTCGGTGACAACCTCACAACGGCCTGAGTCAAGTGAGCAACAGCTTCTGCCGACTGCACAATGGACTTTGCCTACTTCACAACGGCTGGTGTTGACCTCACAATGGCTGGTGTCAAGCTTGCAATGGTCAGTGTCAACCGTACAATTGCTGCTGGCAGGTCTGCAGAGGCGTCAGCCACTCCGCTTACATATTGTTCACGCCCGGTGGGTCGCCGACCGAAGCTGCCCCGCCGAATACGAGCATGGCTACCACGAAGCTTCCACCAACGAGCACCAGCAACGTCCAGACGGTGAACAGCAGCCACACCACGGCCCGACCGAAAAGCCGGTGCCAGGCGGCCCGCACCGTACCAACAAAGCCCCAGAATGCCAGCGGTGCTTGCAAAGCCCAGGCGGCCATAGCAAGGTTGTCAGCCCAGATAAAATCGGGCGGCCACGGATGGCCCCACTTCAAGGCGAAGACGCAGAGCAGGGCCAGCCCAAAGAGGCCGCTTAAACCAACAACCAGCCCAGCAAACCAACCCAGGTGGTCGGCTGGCCGGGCTGGCGGCAACGCGGCGGTAGGCTCCATGCCTATCCCCTATTTACCCAGATACACCATCAGCACCGAAATATCGGCGGGCGAGATGCCGCTAATGCGCGAGGCTTGCCCAATGGTTTCGGGCTGCACCTTCAGCAGCTTTTCGCGGGCTTCGTGCGAGAGGGCGGGCATGGCTTTGTAGTCGAGCCGGCCCACGATGCGCAGGTCTTCCAGCTGGCCCATACGTTCGGCCTGCTGGTGCTCCTTCTCAATGTAGGTTTCGTACTTGACGTGGATGCTGGCCTGCTCCAGCACCTCGGCGCCGTACTGGCCCAGGTGCTCGTGCAGCTCCGGCAGGGCGCGCTGCAGGTCGGGCAAATCCAGCTGCGGGCGGCGCAGCAGGTTCACCACGCGAGTTTTCTCGTGGATGGGGGCCGAACCCAGCTCTTCCAGCAGACCGTTGATTTCGCCCGGCTCCACCGGCTTTTTGCTGAGGTAGTCGAGTACGTCGGCGGTTTGCTGGCGCTTCTGCTCCACGCGGGCCATGCGCTCATCCGAGGCCAGCCCGAGCTTGTGGGCCAGCGGGGTGAGGCGCAGGTCGGCGTTGTCCTGGCGCAGCAGGATGCGGTGCTCGGCGCGGCTGGTGAACATGCGGTAAGGCTCGTCGGTGCCCTTGTTCACCAGGTCGTCGATGAGCACGCCAATGTAGGCCTCGGAGCGGCGCAGAATAAACGGCTCCAGCTCCCGCACCCGCTGGTGGGCGTTGATGCCGGCCATCAGGCCCTGGCAGGCGGCTTCCTCGTAGCCCGTCGTGCCGTTGATCTGGCCGGCGAAGTAGAGGTTGCGCACCGGCTTGGTTTCCAGCGTGAGGTGCAGCTGTGTCGGCGGAAAGAAGTCGTACTCGATGGCGTAGCCGGGGCGGAACATCTTCGCGTTTTCAAAGCCCGCAATCTGGCGCAGGGCCTCGTACTGCACGTCTTCGGGCAGGCTGCTGCTAAAGCCGTTCACGTACACTTCCACCGTGCTCCAGCCCTCGGGCTCCACGAAAATCTGGTGGCGGTCCTTGTCGGCGAAGCGGTTGATTTTGTCCTCCACCGAGGGGCAGTAGCGCGGCCCCAGACCCTTGATGCGGCCCTGGAACATCGGCGACTTTTCGAAGCCGGTGCGCAGGATGTCGTGCACCTTCTCGTTGGTGTAGGTGATGTAGCAGGGGCGCTGCTTGCTCAGAGTGGGCGTGTCGAGGTAGGAGAACTTGCTCGGGTTTTCGTCGCCGGCCTGCTCTTCCATCTTCGAGTAGTCGAGGGTGCGGCCGTCCACCCGGGGCGGGGTGCCCGTCTTCATGCGGCCCGTCTCGAAGCCCAGCTCCCGCAACTGCTCGGTGATGCCGGTGCTCTTGCGCTCCGCGGCGCGGCCACCGCCGAAGTTTTTCTCGCCGATGTGGATGAGCCCGTTCAGGAAGGTGCCGTTGGTGAGCACCACCGTTTTGCTCCGGAACTCGATGCCCAGCTGGGTGCGCACGCCCACGCAGGTGCCGTCTTCCACCAGCAGGCCGGTCACGGCCTCCTGCCAGAAGTCCACGTTGCGGATGCCTTCCAGGGTCAGGCGCCACTCTTCGGCAAAGCGCATCCGGTCGCTCTGCGCCCGCGGGCTCCACATGGCGGGGCCCTTCGAGCGGTTGAGCATCCGGAACTGAATCATCGTCTTGTCGGTGATGATGCCCGACTGCCCGCCCAGCGCGTCCACCTCCCGCACGATCTGCCCCTTGGCCACCCCGCCCATAGCCGGGTTGCACGACATCTGCGCGATGGTGTTCATGTTCATGGTCACGAGCAGCACCGAGGAGCCAAGATTGGCGGCCGCGGCGGCAGCTTCGCAGCCGGCGTGGCCGGCGCCTACCACAATTACATCGTATTCCTGGGTCAGCATAGCTGGGAAGGGTTGTTGCTTCGGAGGGTATGAACAGGTGCGGCCGGGGTTTTGTGCCGAAATGCAAAAAACCGTTTCTGCGTTGGCAGAACCGGTTTAGAAATCAACTCGCAACAAGCCGCGTAACCCGCTCAGAACGTGCGCAAAGATACGTACTGCTTGGCTTTGTGCGCGGGTCACCGGTTATTCCGGGTCCTCGGCATCCATTTCCAGCGCCAGCCAGTCGCGCATCAGCTCGGCCGATTGCGCGGCAACTACGTCCCAGGAAAACGGCAGCCAGCGGCCGGCAATGCAGTCAAATACCTCCGTAGCAGCCGGGCAGGCGAATAGCTTGTAGTCGAACTTGGGATAGGCGTGCACCACGTAGCCGGGGTAGTAATACGTTTTTTCCTGCTGCCGGGCGTAGTTGATTTTGAGCAGCATGAGGTACTTGCCCAGGCTGTGCTTGCGGTAGGCCGGGTCGTAGAAGTTCATGATGCCCGCCAAGGTGTGGGTACCGCTATCGAAAATCCCTACCGCAATCAGCTGCTGGCCGTCGTAGACTTCGAGAGCCTCGGTGGGAAAGGCGTTATGCGGCGCGCCGGCCAGCAAAAAAGCCTCCACGGTTTCGGGCGCGTCGAAGTCGATGGACTGGTAATAGCGGCTGTACAGGGCCTCGTACTGCTCGGTGAGCTGAAACGAGCGACGCCGCACGGTAAACTGCTCGTTGAGGCGCAACAGGCGGCGCTGCGTGGGCCCAAAGGTGACGCTGGCCAGGTTCAGGCGCAGCCAGTGCACGGTGTATATCTCGTCGTTGATGGGCAGAAACCGGCAGGTAAACAGGTTCTGGTGCATCCGGTAATACCCCTGGCTCAGGTAAAAATCGAGCACGTTGCCGGGAATGATAACGGACGAAGAAGTGGGCGTGGCAGACATAACTGATGAAAGCACCGATAAAGCAAACGCCCGCAGTTGGGCGGGCGTTTACAAATAACAAAAGCTAGCAGGCTTTAAAAAGTGCGCAACGAGAGGCAATCGTCCTCTTTCTTGCGCATGGCCGTCTGGCTCAGCAGGTCTTTGTCCTTGTAGCCCAGCAGGTGCAGCACGCCGTGAATCATCACGCGGTGCAGCTCGTCGCGGAACGAGACGTGGTGCGTCTCGGCGTTTTCCCTGATGCGGTCGATGGAAATGAACACGTCGCCCTCGATGATGTCGGCGTCGTCGGCGTTGTCGAAGGTGATGACGTCGGTGTAGGTGTCGTGGTCGAGGTACTCTACGTTGACCTTGTGGAGGAACTCGTCGGAGCAGAAGATGTAGGTCAGCTGCACGATTTTGTGCTCGTGCACCTGGGCCACGCGCTCAATCCACTCCGTCAGTGCGGTGGCGTCGGACAGCTCAAAATCCACGTCCTCGACCACAAACTCGATGCCCGGTGCGTCGTGCATGGGGTCGTAAGCATCGTCCTCGTCGAAGGAGCGAGGCGGCAGCTGGGCGTCGTCGGCAGAAGTCAAGGGGCGGGCTGAGCTAAAGGATTAGGAGGCGACGGCGTGGCCGTTGACGCCGCTGCCGTTGGAGCTAGCGGGCGGCAGGAAGAACGTCAGCTCCACCTTGCGGCCGTCGTTGGTAAACTCCACTTCGTCGGCCAGGTGGCGGATGAGGAAGATGCCGCGGCCACCGGGGTTTTCCAGGTTTTCAGGCGCCGTGGGGTCGAGAAGGTTCGTGAAGTCGAACCCAGGACCCTGGTCTTCTACCTCGAAAGTGACGCGGTTGTCGTCCACGGTCAGCGCGAGCTGCACGTTTTTGTCCTTGTCGAACTTGTTGCCGTGGCGGATGGCGTTGTTCACGGCCTCCGTGACGGCCACCATGATGTTGCCGTAGATGTCGTCTTCGATATGGAAAGTTTCCTTCGAATTATCGATGAAACTCTCGACCACGCGGATGTTTTCGACGAGGGAAGGAATCTGGATTCTGACCTGCTTCATGGAGTGGAAAAAGGCGGCGGGGCGTAAAAGTAGGCAGCGTTATTTCATTTTCTGAAAATACTCGCTCACCTCCCGCTGATAATACGGAGTGAGGGCCGGGGGAACCGTGCGAAGAAGCTCCGTTTGGCGCTGCCGCTCCTGCTTGTATTTCTCGAACGCGGGCGGAAACCCCGGCGGCACCGTGCGGGCCGTTTCGGCTTCGCGCTTGTTGTCGAGGTCCCGCTCCCGGGCCGATTTTTCGGCTTCGAGAAGGCGGCTCAGGATCTGACGCTGGCGCATAACGGTTTGCTCCGTCAAGCGTTTGTTTACGAGGTCCGTTTCCGTTTGTTCCATCATTTTTTTCAGGTCGCCGAGGCCGCCCATGCCTTGGTCGCCCTTGCCGTCCTTCTTCCCGTTCTTGCCTTCTTTGCCGGCCTGTTGCATTTTTTCCAGCTCCTGCAGGGCCTGGCGCAGCATCTGCTGCTGCGCCGCCATTTTGGCTAGCTCCTCCGAGAGTTGCCGGCCCGATTTGCCGCTTTGCTGAAGCTGCTGAATCTGCTGGTTGAGCTGCTCCTGCAGCTTGCCCATCTGGCCGGGGCTGGAGCCGGGGTTCTGACCTTTCTTCTTCTTGCCGGGCTTGCCGCTGCCGCTGCTCTTGGCCTGCTGACCCTGGCGCATTTGCTCCTGCATCTGCTTGAGGGCATCGTTGAGCATCAGGGCCAGGTTGTTCATGCTCGTCATGGCCAGTTGCTGGTTGCCGGTGGCGCGGCCCACGTTGCGCTGGCGCAGCTGCTCCATGGCCTGGTCCATCTGGCCGTTCATCTCGCCCACCTCGCGCGTCACGAAGCTCTGAAGTTGAAAAACCTTCTTGGCCAGGGCATAGAGCGAGTCCTGAATAACTACGGCGTCGTCGCGGAGCTTGCGCTGGGTCTGGCTCAGCTGCACAAAGCGCGGGTCCGACTGATCGACCTGCCGAAAATCCTTCATCAGGCTTTCCTGGTCGAAGCTCAGCTTGAGCAGGTTTTCGAGGATGTCGCGCAGGTCGTCGATGTTCTGCTGCTGCTGGTCCGATTCGCCCTCCTCCATCTGCTGGCGCATCTTCTGCGCCATTTCCTTCATGTTTTTGGCCGCGTCCTTCTGGTTCTGGCTGGCCTTTTGATTCTGGTTTTTGGAGAGCTGCTCTTGGCTGTCCTGCATCTGCTGGTCTACCTGCTGCTGCTCCTGCTGCATGGGGTCGAGGTTGTTCTGGTGGTCGAGGTCCTGGTCGAGCTTCTGGGCTTCCTTCAGTTCCTTTTTCACTTCCTCGAAAGCCTTTTGGGCTTCCTGCTGCTGCTGTTTGAGCTGTTCGTTTTCCTGCTTGCGCTGGTCGTTGGGCTTGTCGGCGGCTTTTTCGGTTTTCTCGGCCAGCTTCTGCTCCTGCTCAGCCAGCTTTTCAAGCTGCTCGGTGGCGCTTTCCATCTTCTGCTCCAGCTGCAATTGCTTGAACATGTCGAGGGCGCGCTCCAACTCTTTCTGCAGCGTCTGCTCCTTGTTTTCGAGCTGGTCGAGGAGCTTCTGCATGTCCATGTTGGGCGCCTTCTGCTGCTCCAGCATCTTTTGCAGCTCCTCGTAGAGCTTCTTGGTTTTCTCGTCGAGCAAGGAGTCCATCAGCTTTTGCAGCTCCTGGGCCTTTTCGGCCAACTGCTCGCTGCGTGGGTCGAGCTGGTTTTGCTTCTGCTGAAGCTGTTCAAACATCTGCTTCATGTCCTGCAGCTGGGCGTCCATCTGCAGCTTCTGATCAAGCAAATCCTTCAGCTCTTTGCGGTCCGAAAAGCTCAGCTCGCGCTTGGTCTTGAGCTTGTCCTGGGCCTTGGCCAGCTCCCGCTGCATCTTCTCCGATTGCTTTTGGGCGCTGCTCAGCTGGCTCTGCATCGAGTTGGAGGTGGCATTGAGCTGCTCGCGCAGCTCGGCGCGGCTCGGCAGGCGGTACATCAGAGGCCGGGTGCGGGTACTCTTGGCGCCGTGCAGGCCATCGTTGTCCCATACCTCCACGGCGTATTCCAGCTGCTGGCCGGGCTGCAGGTGCAGCGGCGCTAAATCCCACTGGTGCGTGTAGGTCTGGTTCGGGCCACTGCCCGTGAGGCGCAGCGGGGCCGTGCGCCACGTGCCGGGCTGCCGGGCAGTGCCGGTGCGGTAGTGCAGCGCCAGGCGCGTCAGGCCGTAGTCGTCTTGCAGCGTGCCGGCCAGGGCCAGGTAGCGCTGCGTGGCAGTGTCGGCAAAGGCTTCCACGGTGATGCTCGGCGCTTGGTCGGGCACTACGGTCAGCTGGTATTCGATTGGGTCGCGGTTCGGGCCGGTGGCGGCGTTGCGCAGCTGCACCCGGTAGGTCTGGCTGCGCAGGGCCGGGCGCGTGAGCGTGAATTGCTCGTCGTCGGCCGCGGTGGCAGCTACGGTTTCGGCGGGGTCGAGGAACTGCAGCTGCACCGCGTCGGTGGCGGCAGTATTGAACTGCCACGTGAGGCGGGTGCCCTCGGGCACGGTCAGGTTGCCGTCGTTGGGCAGGGTTTCGGTGGCGCGGCGCAAGTAGGCCGGGTATTCGGCGCGCACGGCAAAGTCGCGCAGGTTGGGGCGCTCCAGCACGCGCAGCTCGTAGTCGTCGGAGGTGAAGCCGGCGGCACCCAGCTGAAACGCCACGTTGCGCTGGGGCTGCTGAAACGTGTAGGCAAAGCGGCCGGGCGCCACCTTGGTCAGGCGCCGCTCGTGGCCGTCGATGAGCAAGTTCACGGCATCGGGCATAGCGTCGCCTTCGATGCGCACTTCCAGCTTGAAATCTTCGTTTTTGAAGGTTTTCAGTTGCTTGTTTTCCACCACAAACCGGAACGGCATGGGGCGCTTGTAGGCACGGCTGTAGTGAAAAATGCGCTCGGTGCCCTGCACAAACAGCGCGGGCCACACCAGCAGCAGCACGGCGGCCACGCCGGCCGGCACGGCGGCGTACTTCCACAGCGGCCGGGTTTCTTCCTTAATGCGGATGCGCTCGGCAAACTCCAGGCCCGAGAGCTGGCCGGCGCGCTGCTCCAGGCTGGCCGCAATCAGGGCGTTGTCGCGGGCCTGGCCTTGCAGCTGCAGCGCGTTTAGGAGCTTGTCCTGCACTTCTGGAAACAGCTGGCCCACGCGCTGGGCGGCTTGCTCGTCGGAGAGCAGGCGGCGCAGGTTGGTGAGGGCCGCCAGCGGCTGCCAGATCCAGTGCACAAACGCCCACACCGTGAGGCCCAGAAAGCCAAACAGCAGCCCGCCGCGCACCCAGGTAGGCAGGTACAGGAAGTACTCCAGCAGATTGAAAACGACAAACAGCGTCAGCAGCAGGCCGCCGGCCACGAGGGCCCCGCGCACCAGCAGACTGAGGTAGAACTTGCGCTTGAAGCCTTCCAGGTGCTGACGCACGGCCTGCCAGCCCGCGGGCGCGGCAGCGGAGGTAGTAGGGAGAACGGGCGTTGCCGGCATGGCGAACTGGGTTCGTCGAAAGAGAAATCAGGAACAGGAAAGATACGGCGAAACCGGCCGCCCCGCTGGACACCAGCCTAGCCCTTGAGCTAGTAACCGCGCCGCGCCCGAAAAAATTGCCGGATCCGCCGTGCCGCGCCGATTAAGCCAGCTCCACGTAGGCCGGGCAGTGGTCGGAGTGCACCGCATCGGGTAACAGACCGGCCGCCGCGAGGCGAGGTTGCAGGCGGTTGTCGGCCAGCAGGTAATCGAGGCGCCAGCCCACGTTGCGGGAGCGGCTGCCGGCGCGGTAGCTCCACCAGGAATAGTGGTGGGGCTCGTCGCCGCGGTGGTGGCGGAAGGAATCGGTAAAGCCGTCGGCGAGCAGCTGGGCAAACCAGGCGCGCTCTTCGGGCGTGTAGCCGGGCGTGTTCTGGTTGGCTTTGGGATTGTGCAGGTCGAGGGGCGTGGGGCAGCAGTTGAAGTCGCCGGCAATAACGAGCGGCGGCACCGAGTCGCGCAGGGACTTCACGTAGGTGGAAAACCACGCCAGCCATTCCAGCTTGAACTGTTGCCGCTCGGGGCTGCTCGTGCCCGAGGGCATGTACACGTTCAGCACCGCAAAGCCGTCGAAATCGAGGCGCAGGGTGCGACCCTCGAAGTCATAGGCCTCGTGCCCGCAGCCAAGGGTCACGCTCTTCGGCGGCTGCTTGCTGAAGGTGGCCACGCCGCTGTAGCCCGGTTTCTGGGCCGGGTACAGATAGGCGTGGTAACCCAGGGCCTCAAAACCCGCTACGTCCAGCGCGTCGCGCCCGGCCTTGATTTCCTGCAGGCAGAGCACGTCGGGGTTGGCTTCGCGTACCCAATCGAGCAGACCCTTGCCCATAGCCGAGCGCAGCCCGTTGACGTTGTAACTGATGATTTTCAACGTGTTGAATTGTTCAATGGCCGAATGGCTAAATGGCTGATCAGGCACCAAGAGCGACCAACCATCTAGCCATTCAGCCTTTTAGCTATTTAAATCCTCGTGCTGGGCGAAGTACTCCAGAATGTGCCATTTCAGCATGCGCTCCTGCTCCTTGAGGCTGGCAAACGGCACGGGATTCAGCAGGCGGTAGTGCGGCCAGCCGTCCTCGTCCACGCGCTCCAACTCGTAGTGCCCCGAGAGGCTGAAGAGCTTGCAGGTGGCAATGTGCATCAGGTCCTGCTTCTGCTCTTTCGAAAACGGCCCGGCGCCCTGGCCCAACTCCTGCACGCCAATGAGCAGCAGCAGCGCGTTCAGATCGGGCTTCTTGCCGAACCGCTCGCGCATCTGCGTCATCAGCTCCCACCAGCGGTGTTCAAACTGTGCCTCGGTTTCCTGCGGGTTCAGCATGGCTTAAGCAGTGTGCTCGGCGTGGGCCGGCGCCGGCTGGGCCGATTCTTCCTTCAGGGCTTCCCAGTACTCCACGGCCCGGCGGAAGTGCGGAATGACGATGCTGCCGCCGATGAGGTTGGCAATGGCAAACACCTCGTATACCTCCGCGTCGGTGAGGCCTTCCTCGTAGCACTTGCCCAGGTGGTACTTGATGCAGTCGTCGCAGCGCAGCACCATGGAGCAGGCCAGGCCCACAATTTCCTTGGTTTTCACGTCCAGCGCGCCGGCCTGGTAGGTGTTCGTGTCGAGGTTGAAGAAGCGCTTGATGACTTTGTTATCCGCCGCCATGATCTTTTCGTTCATGCGCGAGCGGTAATCGTTGAATTCGGTGACGAGGCTCATGGGGAGTGGTAAGTAGAACGTATTCGGCCCGCAGGCCCGGCCAGATAATGGCTTTTCTGGCGCAAAGGTTTACATTAAGCAGCAATTACCGCCGCCTGGGTTTGGGTTGCTACCAGAACCGCCCCGGCCGCGCCCGTTTAGGTACTCTATCCTTCTCACCGGTTTATGCTGCAAACTGCGCTATCCGATTTTGTTTCGCTGATTTTTCCCCACACCTGCCTGGCCTGCCAGCAGCCTTTGGCGCGCGGTGAAACGCACATTTGCACTGGCTGCCGCACTCAACTGCCCTATACCGACTACCACCGCCTCTCCCCCACCGACAACCCGCTGCTGCGCCGTTTCTGGGGGCGCGTGCCGGTGCACTACGCCCTTAGCTACCTGCGTTTCCTGCGGCGCGGCCGCGTGCAGCACCTGCTGCACCAGCTTAAGTACCAGGGCCAGCGCGAAGTCGGCTCGGCGCTGGGCCTAATGTACGGGCAGGAGCTAGCCGATTCCGAACTCGTCACCGGCATCGACCTCATCGTGCCCGTGCCGCTGCACCCGCGCAAGCTGGCCAAGCGCGGCTACAACCAGTCCGACTCCTTCGCCGAAGGCCTCGCCCAGAGCCTGCAGGTGCCCTGGAGTGCCACCGGCCTGCACCGCACCAGCTACACCGTGTCGCAAACGCGCAAGACACGCGCCGAGCGGTGGGAGAACGTGGCCGACGTGTTCGGCGTCAGCAAGCCCGACACCGTGCAGGGCCAGCACGTGCTAGTGGTCGACGATGTGCTGACCACCGGCGCCACGCTGGAAGCCTGCGCCATCAAGCTGCTTGATGCCGGCGCCGCCAAGGTCAGCATTGCCACCATCGCGTGTGCCGATCGGTAACCTCAACCCGCCAGAAACGGACAACGGCCCGGACTCTGCAGTCCGGGCCGTTGTGTTTGCTAGGAAACCGTTGGCTTACTTGTTCGAGCCGGGGTTGATCATGGCGCAGCGGAAACCGATGGTAGCCGTGGCCGAGTCTTCGCCCATGAAGCGGCGCGTGCCGGGCGACAACCAGTAGGCTACGTCTTTCCACGAGCCGCCTTTGTACACGCGCACGTGGTCGTCGATGAGCGACTGGTAACCCTTCTTGTCGTACTTGTCGGCTTCGTCGAGCACGCCGTTGCGACGGAAGGGGTTCAGGTCTTCCATGTCTTCGTAGGAGAGCGGGCGGTACACGTCCTGCACCCACTCGTTCACGTTGCCGGCCATGTTGTAGAGGCCGTAGTCGTTGGGCGGGTAGGCGTAGATGTACTCCGTAATCATGGCGCCGTCGTTCAGGCTACCGGCAATACCGGCGTAGTCACCGCGGCCGCGCTTGAAGTTGGCCAGGAACTGGCCCATCTTCTGGCCGTAGGGGTTACGCACCTGGCGGCCGTCCCACGGGTACACGCGCTTGTTCTCCTGGTTTTCGTTGCCGGTTTCCTGCGTGCCGATCATGGCTTGCGCAGCGTACTCCCACTCGGCCTCGGTGGGCAGGCGGTAGTTGGGCAGCGTGTTGCCGTTTTCGATGGCAATGCGGGTTTTGCCTTCGCCGTCGCCAGCACCAGCGTCCGTGCCTTCGGCGCCGTCGCCGGCATCAGCAGCTTTCTTCTTTTTCTTGAACAGGCCACCGCCCGAGCTGCCACCGGTATCGGCACCAGCAGCCAGGTTTTCGTTCACCTTGGCCGTACGCCAGGTGCAGTAGTCGTTGGCCTGCAGCCAGCTCACACCCACTACCGGGAAGTAGCGGAAGCCGGGGTAACGCAGGTAGTAGTCCACGTACGGGTCGTTGAACGACAGGTCGCGGGCCCACACGGCGGTGTCGGGCAGGGCCGACTGGTAGAACTCCTCAGAGGAGTCTTTACGAACGTAGTGGAGGTATTCGAGCCAGTGAATGTTGGCTACTTCGGCTTCGTCCATGTAGAACGAGGCCACGGTTACGGTGCGCTCGAGGTTGTCGTGGGTCATGGCCACGTCTTCTTCGCCCGAGCCCAAAACCGTACGGCCACCCTCGATAAATACGAGACCGGGGCCTTCCGGAATGCCTTGGTAGTCAGCAACCTTCATGCCTTCCTCGGTGTTGTACTCAATGCCCGTGGTGGACGAGTACTTACCGGGCTTCTGGGCCGACGGCGGACCGCTTTTGCAAGCCGACAGGGCGCAGGCGCCAACGACGGCTAAACGCAGGTACTTGGAAAGATTCATACTTGTTTATGTGGAACTCCTTGAGCGAAAAAGGCTTGACTAGGGCAAAGTGGTTGCAATATTACTGATTTTCAAAAGGTGGGGCAAGGTGGTGCAGTGTAATTTTTGCGGCGCAACCTCCGCTTCGCTGCTTCAATCAAATCAAACTTGGTTAAGGCCAATGTTATTTCGTGGGCGCCGCCCGTCTCGCGACTGAACCGGCTGAGGCTCACGTCGTAACTGTAACCGAACCGAAAGCCGCTCCATGTTAGGCCGAGCAGCGCTACGAGGGTTTGTTGGGCATTTCCGGGGCCCGGCAGAGCGCCGCGCCAGAGCAAACCAGCCGTGAGGGGCGAGTTGGTGCCGTACACGCCCAACTCCAGCCGCTGCGAACCGCCTTGGTAAGTGTAGCTGCCGGTGGGCGCCAAACTGACCTCGCGGTACTCGCGCTTTACCGTCGTTTTCACGAAATAGTGCTTGTAGCCGCCGTGCACCGCCAGCCGGAAGGGCAGCACGGCATCGGAGGCCACGCCCACCTGCGGCTGGTTGACGTGGTGGATGGCCAAGCCGCCCCAGGTGTTGGGGGTGTAGAACAGCCCGCCGAGGCCGAGCGTGAGGTAGCGCACCGGGTCGTATACCAAGGGCTCGGCGGAAGTGCCGGTGGGTTGGCCGTTGTCGTCGATTTGGTCGCCGAAGAGCAGGTTGCCGTAGCTGATGCGCTGCGAGCCATAGGCGGCATGGGCGCCGCCGCTCACGTACAAATCCTGCGAAAGGCGGGCGTGGTAGGCGTAGGTAAAGCCGGCTTCGAGGCGCGTCAGGTTCAGCCCCCCGCCGCGGTCGGCATTGACGAGCAGGCCCACGGCGCTGCGCTGGTCGCGCAGGCGGTAGTCGGCGGCGAGCTGGCTGGTTTGCAACGAGCCGATGAGGGTGGGATATTGATTGCGGTAGGCCAGCGCGATGCTGGCGTCGTCGAAGAGGCCGGTGAAGGCCGGGTTCAGGTGCAGCCGCGTGGCGTAGGGCTGCGAGAAATACACATCCTGCGCCTGCGTGCTGGCGGCAGTCAACGCACTCAGTCCCACCACTACAGCCGCCCCGAATGCACGCGGGTACCGGCCTGCCGACGGAGGCCGGCGGCGCAGGAAGCGGCGCAGAAAACGGGTGGGTGGCATACGCAACGATTGTAACGCGGCCGGGCTCTGGTTTGGTGTGCGGTGCGGGGTGGCGGAACTAAAATTGCAACTTCGCTCCTGTTAATCCTGATGAGCTTCTTCGCCGCGGGCGGCCGCCGGGCCGTTTGCGCTTCGCCTTCACCCCTTTAGCCATGCGAAAATTTTTTCTGGGTCTGCTGATTTTCCTCGTCGTGCTCGTGGCAGCCGTGGCCCTCACCCCTATTCTGTTCAAAGACAAGCTCAAGGCCGCCCTCGACCGGCAGCTGGCCCAAAAGCTGTCGGCCAAGGTGGAGTACAGCCCCGAAAACGTGGGCGTGAGCCTCTTCCGCACCTTCCCCGATCTGGCGCTGAGCATCGAGCAGCTGCGCGTCATCGGGCAGGACTCGTTTGCCACCGACACCCTGGCGTATCTGCCGCGCATCGACATCGGGCTCGATCTGATGAGCGTCGTGCGCGGTGAGCAGATCAAGATCAACTCGGTAAACCTGGAGCAGCCCGACATTCATGCCCACGTGCTGAAAAGCGGGCGGGCCAACTGGGACATCGTCATTCCCGATTCGGCGCTGGCCGAGCAGGGCAAGGACACCAGTGCCATCAAGCTCACCATCAAGGGCTGGAAGATTGACAACGGCCGCGTGAGCTACGAAGACCAGAGCCTCCCGTTTGCCATGGAGCTGCGCGGCGTGAACCACTCCGGTGCGGGCGACTTCGCCCAAAACATCTTCGACATGACCTCGCAAACCACCGCGCAGGCCCTGACGATGAGCTACGACGGTACCACCTACCTCGACAAAAAGCAGCTGACGGCCGACGTGACAATGGGCATGAACCTGGACAAGATGCTGTTTACGTTCAAAGACAACCAGGTGCGCCTGAACGACTTCCCGTTCAGCTTCGACGGTGATATTGGCCTGCCCAACGCCACCGACATTACCTACGACCTCACCTTCAAGGCCCTCGAAACCGACTTCAAGAACATCCTGAGTTTGGTGCCGGGCGTGTTTACCGACAAGTTCAAGAACATCGAGACGAGCGGCAAGGTGGCCTTTTCGGGCTATGCCAAGGGCGTGCAGAACGACGTGCAGATGCCGGGCTACGGCGTGAACCTGCAGATCAAAAACGGCATGTTCCACTACCCCGACCTGCCGCAGGCCGCCCGCAACATCAACGTGGACATGGTGGTGGACAACCCCTCGGGTTTCACCAACAACGTGAAAGTAAACGTGAAGCAGTTTCACCTCGACCTCGGCAAAAACCCCATCGACGGCAACGTGGCCATCGACGGGCTGGAGCCGATGAAGGTAGACGGCCGCGTGAAGGCCAACGTGGACCTGGCCGAAATGATGAAAGTGTACCCGGTGCAGGATCTGATTCTGCGCGGGCAGCTGTTTGTGGACGCCACGGCCAAAGGCACCTACTCGAAGACGCAGATGCCCGTGACCCGCGCCGCCATGCGCCTGACGAGCGGTTACGTGAAGAGCAAGCAGTTTCCGGCCCCCATCGAAAACCTGACTTTGAACGGCACCGTGACCAACACCACCGGGCAGGTGAATGACACGCGCATCGACATTCCGCAGTTTCGGATGCTGCTCGACGGCGAGCCGCTGGAAGGCCGCGTGGCCGCCCAGAACATCAACAAACCCGTGTTCGACGCCAACATCAAGGGCATCATCGACCTGACCAAAATCACCAAAATCTTCCCGCTCGAAGGCATGACGGTGACCGGCCGCCTGAACGGCAACATTGCCGCCAAGGGCAAGATGGCCGACATCGAGGCCGGGCGCTACCAGAGCGTAGTGGCCTCGGGAACCGTGAATGCGCAGAACGTGACCTACAAAAGCGCCGACTTGCCGCAGGGCGTGAAGGTGACGCAGGCCACGGCCACGTTCAACAACGACCAGATTGTGCTCCAGAACATGACGGGCTTTGCCGGTACGTCGGACATTGCTGCCTCGGGCACCATCTCCAACTACATGGGCTACCTCTTCACGCCCGGCCAGAGCCTGCGCGGCACCGTGAACGTGAATTCGCGCCGCTTCAACGTGAACGAGTGGATGGTGGAAGGCCCCACCGGCCAGCCGTCAGCTGGCGCCAAAACCGCCGCCAAAGCCCCCGCCACGCCCACTGCGGCCGACGGCGTGCTGGAAATTCCGAAGTTCTTCGACCTGAACCTGAACGCCAACGTGGGCCAGGTGGTGTACGACAACCTCAAGCTCGACAACCTGAAAGGCACGCTGGCGGTGAAAGACCAGGCCGTGAGCCTCAACGGATTGACGTTTAACACCCTCGGCGGTAACTTCGCCACCACCGGCAGCTACAACAGCCGCGACCTGGCCCACCCGAAGTTCAACCTCGGGCTGAACATCAAGAACCTGGATTTCCAGAACGCCTTTGCCTCTTTCAACTCGGTGAAAAAGCTGCTGCCGCTCGCCTCGCAGGTCGAGGGCATCTTCGGCACGAACTTCAACGTGAGCGGCGAAATGGGCCAGGACATGATGCCCGTGTACAGCACGCTCACCGGTAAAGGCGTGTTTGAGGTGGTGCGCGCCGCCGTGGGCGCCTCGCCGGGCCTGGCCAAAATCAGTAACCTCACGCAGCTGCAGGAGCTGAAAAGCTTCGTGGTAAACAACAAAGACGTGGCCGCCGAAATGCTCAACGGCAACTTCATCGTGAAACCCTTCGATTTCACCGTGGGCCAGATCAAGAGCACCCTGGGTGGCTCCAGCAACATCGGCGGAGGCATGGAATACGTGATGGCGCTGGACGTACCCACCGGCAAAGTGGGCAACCAGCTCAACGCCAAACTCACCCAGCTCACCGGCGTGCAAGACATCAAAGGCACCGAGCGGGTGACCATCGGCCTGAAAATCGGCGGTACGCTCACCAACCCCGACATTCGCCTGACCACCGGCAGCGTGAAAGCCCAGGCCAAGGACGTCGCTAAAAACTTGGTGACGAGCATGGTGCAAAGCAAAATGGACGACGCCAAGCTGAAGCTGGCCGCCAAAAGCCAGGTAGCGCAAGACAGCGCCCGGCGGGAGCTGGAACGCCGGCAGCAGGAGCTGCAGGCCAAGGCAGCCCAGGAAATCGAGAAAAAGCGCCTCGAAGCCGAAGCCAAGCTCAAGCAGAAAGCCAAAGAAGGCCTCGGCAACCTGTTTGGCAAGCCCAAAAAGCTCGCTGCCCCCGCCACGCCGCCCGCTACGCCTACCGAGCCCGATACCGCCAAGGCCGGCAACTAAGCCTGCCTGCCGCTGCCAAACCGGCCCGCTTGCCCTGCGCAAGCGGGCCGGTTTTTGTTTGGGGCTGTATCATTTTGAGCGGTACCTGCGTTTGAGCAACTACAATACCTGGCAGATGAATGGTATATTTATTGCCTAAGGTATTAGTAGCGACGTCTGAATGCAGACCGTACTTGTACTTTTCTTTCACGCACTTTCCTTCCACCGACAATGAATCTGAAATTCCCCCTTTACGCCCTAGCCCTCGGCGCGGTCCTGAGCTTGGGTAGCTGCAGCAACGACAACGACAGCAGCAACAGCTCCAAACTGGAAGTGCGGTTGATGGATGCGCCCGGCGACTTTCAGCAAGTGTCGCTCGATGTGCGGCAGATTGAGGTGCATCTGAAAGACGAAGGCAACCCCGACGGCTGGCAAACATTGCCCTTCACCGCCCAGGCCATCAACGTGCTCGACTACGTGAACGGCCGCTCGGCCCTGCTCGTCAGCACCGATTTCGCGCCCGGCGACCTGAAGGAAATCCGCCTGATTCTGGGCCCCGACAGCTACGTTATTGGCACCGACGGCCAGCGCTACGACCTGAAAACACCCAGCGGCCAGACCTCGGGCGTGAAGCTCCGGCTCGACAAAGCCACCCTGCGCCAGCGCGAAACCTTCCAGTTGCTGCTCGATTTCGACGTGGCCCGCTCGATTGTGGAGCGCGGCAACTGGAAAGCGGGCAACGACAAAAAAGAGCGGTACCTGCTCAAGCCCGTCATTCGGGTAGTGGCCCAGGACATCAACGGTGGCCTGCGCGGTACCGTGACGCCCGCCGCGGCCTTGCCGCAGGTGCTGGCCATTCGCCGCTCCATCACGCCGGCCGATACGTTTAGCACCCGCGCCGATGCCTCGGGCGCTTACCAGCTCTTCGGCCTGCCTTCGGGGACCTACGCCCTCAAATACTTCCCCACCACTGCCGCGCCCACGGGCCAACCGGCCTACCAGACCAAAGAAGTCGGTGGCGTGGTAGTCGTCAACAACCAAGTGACGACCGTTAATCCGGTTTCGTTGAACTAAGGCCCCGATTTCGCCAACAAAAAGCCCGCTGACGTGCTCGTCAGCGGGCTTTTTTTATGTCAACTGTTTGGGCTAGCTAGGCAAGGCGCTGCACCAGTTCGAGCAGTTCCAGCTGGGTGCTGCGCGTTTTGTCTTTGGCGTACCAGCCGTGAACCTGCTCGGCGTATTCTTCGTGGGTAGCACCCGCGGCTTTTAGGCGCAGCAGCAGCTCCTGGGCTTGCGCCGGGCGCGGGCCCCAGGTAGCGGCCTCGGTGAGCGTGTCGGCGTGCAGCACCACCAGCTTGGGAATCGAGCGGCTGACACCGCCGGTCAGGTAGCGGTCCATCAAGTCGAGGTTGTCGTCGCGCAGCAGGTAACGGTCGGTGAGGTGGCCGTTGCTGGCCGAGGCCACGGCGTGCAGCACGGGCACAATCTGGGCCGCGTCGCCGCACCAGCCTTCGGTAAGCACCAGCCACACGTAGCGCTGCCGAAGCTGCGCCACCGCGGCTTGCAGCTCGGGCAGCACCGTCACGGTTTTGTCGAGCCGCTGCATGCGCTGCAGGTTCAGCTGGGCGTAGCGCGTCAGGTCTTCCGATTGGTTGGGGCCGGTGGTGCGGCCTTGCGCCAGCAGCTCATCAATCAGCTGGCGGTAGGCGGCGTAGGTATAGGCCCCGGCCAAACGCTCAGAGGTTATAACGGACGCAGAAGCAGTGGTTTCGGACATGACGGGCGGAAAGGAGTCCACAAAAAACCCTTCCGCGGCCGAAGGGTTTTGAAACGCGCAAAAACGCGGGCGGGCTACAGGCTGGGCACGCTCGCGGCCGTGGCCGACAACTCGCGGCAGTACGTGATAAAATCGGTGTTGATGGGTTCCAGCCCGTTGGCGCGCAGGTCGGTAGCCACCTGGGCGCGGTGGTAGTTGCCGTGCACGCAGGCGTGGGTCAGAATGTCGGATACCTGACTGGTATAGGCTTGGTTTTGCGAGTTGGTGTAGCTGATGAGCCGGTGTAACTCCTGGTCGTCGGCCTGCTGGGTGTAGTTGTGCAAAGAGGGCGAGGTTTGCAGGTGCAGCTTGTGCAGGCCGGCCAAATCATGCTCCTGCCACACTTTCACCGGGCTTTGGGTGTCGGTGAGGCGGGCCAGCCAAATGGCTTGGGCGTTGAGGGCGTGGCTGAAGAGGCGCAGCGTGCGTTCGGGCAGCTGCTGACCGGCAGCCACCAGGCCGTCGAGGTGCGCGAGGAGTTTGGCATTGGCCCACACGGTGTAGGCGCCCAGCTTTTCGAGCGTGTTGATCATGGGTAGTTGAAGGGCTGGATGGGCGGCTAGCGGAAAGGCTGGCGCATGAATCGGACGTGGGCTTCAATTCGCCCACATTCAGTCGCTCAGCTGCCAGGCTAGCGCAGCATCGGTTTTACTTCTGGCGTGGGTCCTGCCACACCAATTGTTCGTTGGTTCGTTTCTTCTCAAAATCGGCGCAATTTCCGTCGCCGCGGCCGGTAATGCCTCCATCGGGCTGGCACAAAACTACGCCCTTGGCATCGTAGAGGGTGCTGAAATTGTCGCAACACGGGGCCGATTCGAAGTACACAGTCTGGCCGTTGTACTCGTAGCTCATGATGCGGATGGGCGGGTTGGCCACTTTTGCGGCCATGTGCTGGCTGATTTTGTCGTCGAGCCACTGCGGGCGGTTGCGCTTATCGAACGCCACCTGCGGGCCATCGGGCACGGGCGTGGTGGTGGGCACGGTGGTCGGCGCGGGCGTCGACGGGTTGGCCGTGGCCCGCGGCTCCGAGGTGTCGGTGGGCGTGGTCAGGTCGACGTGGCGGGCGCAGGACCCAGCCAGCAACAGGGCGCCAAGGGCAAAAGTGAATACGCGAGGCATCGGTTCTTCGTCGGAAAGGCGGCAAATGTACAACTTGACCGCCCGAAGCCGGACGGACCCGCAACGCGGCCTTTCACATACGCAATCCTCTGGGCTATGGCTACCTCCGACCCCCACCGTCACCTCAGCAAGTTCCTCTCGCTGGTGCTGCGCCACCAGCCCGATACCATTGGCCTCTCGCTCGATGCGCAAGGTTGGGCCGACGTGGACGAGCTGCTTCGGCGCCTCGCCGAGCACAACCACCCCACCACCCGAACCGAGCTGGATGCACTCGTGGCCAACAGCGACAAACAGCGTTTCGCCTTTAGCCCCGACGGCCAGCGCATTCGGGCCAACCAGGGTCATTCCGTCGAAGTCGACCTTGGCTACACGCCCCAAACGCCGCCCGAAGTGCTCTACCACGGCACCGCCGAGCGCAACCTGGCCGCCATTCAAGCCAGCGGCCTCGTGCGGCAGCAGCGCCACCACGTGCACCTTTCGCCCGACGCGGCCACGGCGCACCGCGTGGGCCAGCGCCACGGCCGCCCCGTGGTGCTACCCGTAGCCGCCGCCGACATGGCCCGCCAAGGCCACGCGTTTTTTCTCTCCGACAACGGCGTGTGGCTGACCGAGGCCGTGCCGCCGCAGTTCATCACGTTTCCGACTGGGTAATACTGCTGCGCCTACCACCACTGCTGCACGGCCGCCCACAGCGGCGGGCCCAGAATGAGTAAGCCCACGGCCGCGGCGGCTATGCCCATCAGCAACACGGCGCCCGCGGCAATGTCTTTCACGCGGCCGGCCAGCGGGTGGTAGTCCGGCGACACCAGATTGACGAGCGTTTCCAGGGCTGTGTTCAGCATTTCTGCCGTCCATACCGCCCCAATCGCCAGCGCCAGCACGGCCCAGTCGTGGCGCGAGAGGGGCAGCCACAAGCCGAGCGCCACCACCGCCACCGTGGCCCAGGCATGAAAGCGCATGTGCGGCTCCGTGCGCAGCGCGGCCCAAATACCGTTGAAGGCAAAGCCAAACGAGGCCACCTCGCGCTGCCAGCGGCGCGGTGGTCGGGTGGGAGGCAGCTCAGCCACGGCTGTCAAATTCGCGGAACACCGTCAGGCGCAGCTTGTCCCATTCGGGCTTTAGAATGCTGAAATACACCGTGTCGCGGCGCAGGCCGCCCTGCGTAATGCAGTGGCTGCGCAAAGTGCCTTCTTCCACCGCACCCATGCGGCGCATGGCTTCCTGCGACTTGTGGTTGCGGGCGTCGGTTTTCAGCTCCACCCGCTCGCAGCCCAGCTCGCCAAAGGCGTATTTGAGCAGCAGGTGCTTGGCGGCACGGTTCAGGCCGGTGCGTTGGAAGTCGCGCCCCAGCCACGTCCAGCCGATTTCCAGGCGCCGGTCGGGCAGGGCAAACGAGCCGTAGCTGGTGCTGCCCACCACGCGGCCGGTTTCTAGGTCGATAATGGCGAAGGGGTAGCGCCGGCCAGCCTCGCGGTCCTGAAGGGTTTGGCTGAGGTACGCTGCCAGCGCCACGTTATCCTGCGGAGCGGGCGTAAGCGTGTAGCGCCAAATGTCGGCATCGAAGGCCACGCGCTTGAGGTCCTCGAAGTCGGCGGCATCGAGCGGGCGCAGGCGCACGCGGCTATTTTCCAGCGTAATACAGCGCGAACAGTCCATTCAGGGGCAAGGATAAACGCGAGGTGAAAAAAGAACGTCATGCCGAGCCCCGCGAAGTATCCCTCCTGCTTTGCCCGGTAGTGGTGTGCTATCCGACGGCGTGGTAGAGATGCTTCGCGGGGCTCAGCATGACGTTCAGAATGAGGTTGTGGTTGACGCTTACGCCGTGGTGCCTTCTTTCAGGCGCTCGGCGCTTTCGGCCAAGCGCAGTTGCTCCACGAAGTCGTCGATGTTGCCGTCCATCACCGAACTCAGGTTGTACACCGTGTAGCCGATGCGGTGGTCGGTCACGCGGCCCTGCGGGTAGTTGTAGGTGCGGATTTTGTCGGACCGGTCGCCGCCGCCAATCATGCTCTTGCGGGTGGCGCCTTCGGCCTCGTTTTTCTTGGCCAGCTCAATCTCGTAGATGCGCGAACGAAGCACCTGCAGGGCTTTGTCGAAGTTCTTGAGCTGCGACTTTTGGTCCTGGCACTGGGCCACGATGCCGGTGGGCAAGTGCGTCAGGCGCACGGCCGAGTAGGTGGTGTTTACCGACTGTCCGCCGGGGCCCGACGACATAAACAGGTCCTTGCGCACCTCGTTCATGTCGATTTCCACGTCCAGCTCTTCGGCTTCGGGCATTACCACCACCGAGGCCACGGAGGTGTGAATGCGGCCCTGCGTTTCGGTGGCCGGCACGCGCTGCACGCGGTGCACGCCCGACTCGAACTTGAGCTTGCCGTACACGTCTTCGCCGCGCAGGGCCAGAATAATTTCCTTGTAGCCACCCGCCGTGCCTTCCATGGCGTCGATAAGCTCCATTTTCAGGTTGTGTTTTTCGGCGTAGCGCATGTACATGCGCTGCAGGTCGCCGGCAAACAGGGCCGCTTCGTCGCCGCCCGCGCCAGCCCGAATTTCCATGATGATGTCCTTGCTGTCGTTGGGGTCCTTGGGCAGCAACAGGTCTTTAATCACGGCTTCCAGGCGCTCCTGCTCGGGCAAGAGCGAGTCGAGCTCTTCCTTGGCCATTTCGCGGAACTCCTGGTCCTTCTCGGTGGCAATGACCTCGCGGGCGTTTTCGATGTTGCTGAGCACCTGCTGGTAAGCACGGTACTCGGTCACAATCTTGTTGAGGTCTTTGTATTCCTTATTGAGGGCCTTGTAGCGTTTCATGTCGCTCATCACGTCCTGGTCCAGCAGCTGCTGGCTCACGTCGTTAAAGCGCTGATTGATGGCCTCTAGTTTATCAAGCATTGGTCGTCGGCGTCCGCAAGTTGAGCGGTACTTTTGCAAAGGTACAAAACCCGCCGGGGCCGTAGGATGGTTCCGGCCCTACCTTGCCTCCCGCTGCCTATGCCCCGTTTGCCGCGTCCGCTGCTGTTGCTCTCGTTTGCACTTGGCCTCGGTGCCTGCCGCCCCGACCAGGTTGAACACCTCGAAAACACCCAGGAAATAGCCCGCGAAGCCGAAAACTGGTCGCCCAAGCGCATTCTGCCTGCGCAGCTGCTGCAGGCCGCGCACTGGGCCGGCGACTCGCTCACCCGCACGGCCGACCGCGCCTGGCGGGCCAAGCTGGCCGAGCGCCTGCGCGCCGGCGGCGTAGAAGCCGCCCACCCCTACTGCCAGCCCGAAAAGCTGCCGCAAGTTGTCACGCTGGCCCACGAGCTGGAAGCCACGCCCCGCCGCGAGCTGTTGCCCGCCCGCTTCATCACCGAAGCCGACTCGGTGCAGGTGCTGCGCCCCACTGCCGACGAATACGTGCTGCGCTACCCGCTGGTGCTGCTGCCCAACGAGGTGTGCCTGAAATGCCACGGCCAAGTGGGCACCGACCTCGGCCCCGCCGACGCCCAGCTGCTAGCCACCGCCTACCCTGGCCAGAAACTCACCGGCTACGCGCCCGGTCAGCTCATCGGCCGCTGGAATATCTCCGTCACGCGCCGCGGCGTGGCCGAGTTCTACACCATGAAAACGCGCAAGATCGTGAAGCGGCGCCGGTAAGAAACGCTTCTATATTTGTCTGCTATTATTGAAAAAGACCATCGGTGACTTCATGAAAACTACCGGAATACTGTTATCCTGTTTAAGCGTAGCGCTGTTAATAAAAGAGCCGGCTCAGGCCCAGCGCAAGCCTGCCGCTACACCGGTTACTATCAAGGATTGCTACCGCGTTGTCCAAAACGACAGCGTGCAGTTCTTTTACAACGGTTCGTACCAGTTGATGCCCGTTGCGTGCGGCGACATTGTGCGCGCCTGCCGCGTTAACGGACAAGGCAATCTGGAAGGACGAATAGAAGACCGGTTGGTGGAAAACCAGCACGTCGTTCTACGCGGCCATTATGTCAATAATATACGTCACGGCGCATTTGAAATGCTACACCCTGCAACGGGCAAGCCGCTTTGGCAAGGTGCTTTTATACAAGGAAAACCTACGGGTGAGTGGAAGTACTGGTATGACGACGCCAGGCCCAAGCAAGTGTTGCGCTACACCGACAATGGCCTAGAGTTGCTTCAATGTTGGGACGAAAAAGGCCAGCAGATTCTGACGAACGGGAACGGTGCATGGCTGGATGCGGGTGGCGTAAGCCAAGGTGGTACAGTCGTAAATGGGCGCCCCCACGGCCGATGGGAAGCTCATACCCGGCCTCATCTAGGGAATGAGTCCCGACTTCTTACCACAGAATTCTTTGAGTACGGGCGCCTGATGCACGGCACCTTGGCTACCAATGCTCAAGGGGAGGGGACTACCTACCAAGGCGAGTCGCGGTTGCTGCCGCTACAGCCCGAAGGCAGCTACATGACCGCCGAAAGTTTCGTGTTGAGTGCACTCAACTGCGAACAGATGCTGGCTCTACGTGCCAAACAAAGCACCACTACCAACCCAATCTGGCCCAAGGGAGCCGACGATTTTCGCCAGCTGCTGAATAAACAGCTGCAAGCACAAGCGGCACTGTGGCCGCAAAACGTTTCCCAGGTGATTGTGAGGGCCGACATTACTACCTCCGGCAAGCTGTTTAACATTCGCAGCGAAGGAGTGCGCAACAGCGTAGCAAAGCAGTGGCTTGAAGGATTAGACCTGTGGAAGCCCGCTGTATGGGAAGGCAAGTTGCGTCCCGGCGGCCTGTTTCTGAAGCTGGAGCGTGAAGCGCCAGATAAATGGAACATTCAAATCGAAACCAGCACGTTGGATCAGGGCTATATTTCCTCGGGCGCTCAATAAGCTTCTCAAGTAGGCTTCGTGTAGGCGCGGAGTTGATTTCAGCCTTCGAGCACCCTCGCTTCTAACCTTCTGCCCCGTTTCGCAGTTTGCGCCCAGTATGAACGCTCCCGCTGACTCCGCGCAACTGCCCGTGCTCATCATCGGGGCCGGCATGGCCGGCCTCACCTGTGCCTGCTACCTGTACCGCGCCGGCCGCGCCGTGCACGTGCTCGACGCCGCCGACGCCGTGGGCGGCCGCGTGCGCACCGACCTCACGCCCGACGGCTTTCGTCTCGACCGCGGCTTTCAGGTGCTGCTCACGGCCTATCCCGAGGTGCAGCGCATGATTGACTACGGCGCCCTGCAACTGAACGCGTTTACCTCGGGCGCCGTCATTCGGCTGCCCGAAGGCCGCGAAACCACCCTGCGCAACCCGTTGCGGCAGCCGCTGCGGGCCCTTGGGGCCGTGGGCGCCCCCATCGGCAGCATGGCCGACAAGCTGCGCATTGTGAGCCTGGCTCAGCACGTGCGCCAGCACAGCAGCGACGAGCTGCTGCGTCGCGAAGCCACCGACACGCTGACTTTCCTGCGGCGCTATGGCTGGAGCGAGCGGATGATTGACACGTTCTTCCGGCCGTTTTTCGGCGGCATCTACCTCGACCGGGAGCTGACCACGGCCAGCAACTTCTTCGAGTTCGTGTTCAAGCAGTTTGCCGAAGGCGACGCCGCGCTGCCCGCCCGCGGCATGCAAACCATTCCCGAGCAGCTGGCCGCTCGCCTGCCCGCCGGCGCCGTGGAGCTGCACGCCCGCGTAACAGCCATCGACGGCCACACGGTGCGGCTAGCCGATGGCCGTACCCTGCGTGGCCGCGCCGTGGTGCTGGCCACCGACGGCCCGGCCGCCCAGCATCTCGTGCCGCAGCTTGCCGCGGCCGAACCGCAGGCTTCCCGCCAAACTACCTGCACCTATTTTGCCGCCGACCGCTCGCCCGGCCGCGGCGACGGGCTCCTGCGCCTCAACGCCACCCCCAGCGCCCTGGCCCACAACGTGGCCTTTCCGTCCGATGTCGCGCCCGAGTACGCGCCCGTCGGCCAAACGCTGGTGTCCGTTAGTACCCACGGCGACTACGGCCTGAGCGACGATGCGCTGGCCGAGCGTCTGCGACTGGAGCTGACGGCGTGGTTCGGGCACGGCGTGGCCGGTTGGCGCCGCCTGGGCACCTATCACATTCAGCACGCGCTGCCGGCGTACGAAGCCGGCCAGCCAGTGCAGCTGCCGCTGGAGCTGACCGAGGGCCTCTACCGTTGCGGCGACTGGGCCTCCTATCCGTCGCTGAATGCGGCCATGGCCACGGGCCGGCAAGTGGCCGAGCGGCTATTGGCTCAGTAGTAACGCGGAGCAGATGCTACTGCCAGTCGGCATCGGCGGCAGGGTGGCGGCGGACCCAGGCTTCGAGTTGGGCCGCACGGGCGCGTTGGCGTGTCAGCTCGTACTGCAACTGCTCCAGGCGCTGGCGCATGGTCAGCACCAGGTCTATGCCTTCGGGCGACAAGTCCAGGTCGTGGTGCAGGCGGGCAAGGCGGGCCAGGTGCTCGGCTTCGTCTTCGATGAGGGGCTCGGGCGCTTGCGTGGCGGCGGCGCTCAGCCGTAGCAGGCCCAGGTCGGCCAGTTCGCGCAGGGCGTCTTCCGACAGGCCGTAGGTGCTGGCACAGTCGCGGAACGTGAGGGTGATGAAGTGCGTGGTAGGCATGGCTGAGAGTATCGGGGGAAGCACTACGACGGGATGCCCACGGTTTCGCCGCGCAACTGGGCCAGCTGCTGAAACAGGGCTTTTTCTTCGGCCGTGAGCTGCTGCGGAAGCTGCACTTGCAGGTGCACGTACAAGTCGCCAAACTGCCCGGCTTGGCGGTAAAGCGGGAAGCCTTTGCCGCGCAGCCGCAGCTTGGTGCCGTTGGGTGTTTCGGGCTTCAGCTTGATTTTCACGGGCCCCGACAGCGTTTCCACCGTCTGCTCGCCGCCCAGTACGGCGCGGTACAAACTCACGGGCACGTCCATGGTCAGGTCGGCGCCGGTGCGCACGTAGCGGGCATCGGGCAGCACGCGGAAAGTGATGAACAACGAGCCGGTGGGGCCGCCGTTGCGGCCGGGGGCGCCTTGGTCGCGCAGCCGAATGGTTTGGCCGTCTTCCACGCCCGGCTGAATGGTGAGGCGCAGCTTTTTGTCGCCCACCGTCACGGTGCGCGGGCCGCCGTGGTAAGCTTCTTCCAGCGTCAGCTCCATATCGGCGCGGTAGTCGTGGCCGGCTGCCGGGCGCGGGCCGCCGGCGCGTCCGCCGCCCATGTTGCCGAAGATGGAGCTGAAAAAGTCGGAGAAGTCGCCGCCTTCATCGCCAAAGCCCCCAAACCCACCGCCGCCAAAGCCGCTCTGCCCGGCATACTGCGACCAGTCGAATCCGCCTCCGCCCTGACCGCCGCGGCCGGCGCCGGCCTGCTGGTAGCGCTGCCAGTCGGCGCCCAGCTGGTCATACTTCTTGCGCTTTTCATCGTCGCTGAGGACCTCGTGGGCCTCATTGGCTTCCTTGAACTTGCGTTCGGCCTCGGCGTCGTTGGGGTTCACGTCGGGGTGGTACTGGCGGGCCAGCTTGCGGTACGCCTTCTTAATCTGGTCTTTGGTGGCGTTTTTCTCCACCCCCAGCACCTTGTAGTAGTCTTTGTAGTCCATGGTCGTCGGTGATTAGGTAAGTACGTGATTCGGTGATTAAGATGGAAGCCTACGGTTCTGTGCCCCGCTTCTCAATCACCCAATACCCCTTACCCAATTACTTTTTGAGCGGGTCGTGGCCCCAGTTCATGAGCGAGTAGCGCCAGCGGGAGGTTTTGACGTCCTCGGCGTGGTGCGGCCCCTGGGCCAAGTGGCGGCTCACGTAGCTGTGCACCTTGTGCATGTGCGCTTCGTCATCAGCCGTTAGGTCGGCTTGCGGCTTGCGCAAAATCTCCACGATGCGCCGCCCGGAGTGGTGGCCGATGCTTTCCCCGTCGCCGTTGTCCTGCCCCACCGACTTCGATTCGGCGGTTTGCAGCCAGCGGTCCAACTCGGCGGCGGTCATGTTGACATCGTGTTTGAACTGGGCGTGGATGGAGGACGCAGCGGTCATACGGAAACGAGCATTGAGGATTGAACGAAAAGCAGGACTTGGCCCGTTTGTTGCCAACGAACCGACTGGCCGTAGGGTTATTCTCATTTTCTGCGGAATAACATTTGTTGCGCCAAACCGGTATATTACAACCTCTTTTCCCCTCACTTTTCCACTCTCCATGAAGCTGTTCACAACTCTTTTGACAGTGGCGCTGCTGGCGGCGGGCCTCTCGACCCAAGCCCAGACCAAGCCTGCCGCCCGGCGCACGCCTCCGCCCCGCCCCGTAGTAAAAAACGCCGGCGTGCGCGACGGCGTGATGATGGTTGATGGCAAAGTGATGCTCACCGAAAACGGCCACACCAACCAGCTGGCCGAGCCCCGCACCCTCACCAACGGCACCAAGATTGCCGCCGATGGCACCGTAACCAAGGCCGACGGCAGCACCGTGACGCTGGTAAACGGCGACTACATGTCGTTGAGCGGCCGCCTGACCACCGCCGCCATGAAGGCCGAGCAGGACAGCCTCATGCAGGCCGCCAAAATGGACCCGAAAGGCAAAATGAAAATGAAGAAGAAAGGCAAGAACTAAGCTTGTCTTCTCACAAGCAAAAAGCCCGCGGCAAACTGCCGCGGGCTTTTTTGTGGCTTTTAGTGCGGCTCGTTAGGTCGTGTAGTCGGCCAGAATAAGGCGCACTTCGGCTTCATCCTTGGCCTCCACCACCTCGTCGATGACGAACTGAATTTCGGCCTCATTCCAGCCTTGGCTTTCGGCGGCTTTCACAAACTGGCCAAGGGCTTTGAAACGGTCTATTACGGGGGCTGGCATCGCCCAGGTTACTTTTTTGCGGATGCGCATACAGGCTACAGGTTAGAGTCGGGGCTACTTGCCACGGGCGGGCTTTACCACGCGCAGCTTCACAGGGGCTAGGCCGTCGTCGAGGCCTATTTTGTGGGCCGCTTTCTTTGAGAGGTCCACAATGCGGCCTTTCACGTGCGGGCCCCGGTCGTTTATGCGCACTTTCACCGACTGGTGCGTTTCGGTGTTGGTTACGCGCACCACCGTGCCGAAAGGCAGGGTTTTGTGGGCCGCTGTCATCTTACCGGGCCGGTACGGCTCGCCGCTGGCCGTGGCCCGGCCGTTGAATTTGTCGGCGTAGAACGAGGCCTTGCCCGACTCGGTGAACCCTCGGCCGCCGGCGCAACCCGTGAGCCACAGTGCCCCCACGACCAGCCACCAACTGCGGCGCACGGTGTGGGGCAAGAGATTAGCAAAAACAGACAAAGGCATAGGCAAAACGTGCACGATGACCGGAAAATAGCTCGGCTATACGCAAGATAAGCCCAACTAGCGCAAGCTGCCGGTGGCTGTGGCACCGGGCCGCACACGGCTGCGGGCTGGAATGCGCAAGGCCATCAACCCCTCAAACGAACCTTGGTACACGTTGAAATCGACCGTGCCGCGGATGCCGGGCACGTAGGCTTCGTCGGAGTGCTGCCAGATGATCCAGCGTTTGCGCGGCAGGGCGGGCTTTTCCACCTCGTAATGCGCCAGCCAGAGCGGGTATTTATCGAAGTGCCCGGCCAGGTAGCGTTGGTAGAAGCTGTAGTTGGAGTAAAGAATGGGCCGCACGCCGTAGTGCCGCTCCACCAGCCGCAACCACGTGCCAATGTGGCGCCGCATTACGGCTACATCGTGAAACTCGGGGGCTTCCACGTCGAGCACGGGCGGCAGGTCGCCGGGCTGCAGGGGCACGGTTTTCACGAACAGGTTGGCCTGCTCGGTACCGTCGTAGTTGGGCTGAAAATAGTGGTAGGCGCCGCAGTAGAGGCCCGCCGCGCGGGCCTCGCGCCAGTTGCGCGCAAAGCGAGGGTCGCGCATACTCACCCCTTCCGACGCTTTAATGAAAGCAAAGCGCACGTTGTGCCGGGCTACCAGGGGCCAGTCGATTTTGCCTTGGTAGTACGATACGTCGATGCCGTGCACGGTGTACCCATCCAGCAACGGGGTTTTTTCGTGGCCGGTGAGGCTGTTGGCCGTGAACGTTGCCCAGGCCCGCCGCGCGTAGCGGTTGATCTGGCGGCGGTAGTGCCAGTAGCCCAGGCTCGAAATCAGCAGCCCCAGCAACAGGCCCACCAGCAGCACCGCGCGCCACGACGACCGACGGGGCGGACGGCGCGGAACAGAGCGGGCGGTGGAACGGCGGGGACGGGTCATGGGCAAATGGGCCAGCGGCAAAGATAACGTTGCCTGCTACCCAACTCGTGCCCACTGCCCCCGCCGGATGCCCCGGAACCTGTACTTTTAGCCGTTCCCATTCTTCTGCCCAATGGCTACCCCCACGCCCGAACGCTCCCGTTTATCCGTTTTTCTGGCCGGCCTGGGCTGTTTCGTGGCCTTCGAAACGGTGGCGTTTTTCCTGTTGCGCTGGGCCGTATCGGGCCTGGGCGAAAGCAACCAGATGCAACCCGAAAACACCATTGTGGCCAACTGGGTGAAAACCACCGTGTTTTTGCTGCTGCACCTCACGCTGGTCGTCGTGGCGGTGCTCACGCTCAGCAACGCCCTGCCGCGGCGCTACCGCGGCCAGATCATGGGCTGGTTTTACCTCTCCCTGGTCACTATGTTCTTGCTGCTCGGGCCGTTGTTTGAGTAAGCAGCTAGCCTACCGGGTACCATCTGGCAACAAAAAAGCCACTGCGGGCGAGGCAGTGGCGGTGAAACCATGGGTGCCGGTCGGTCCCGGCGGTATATATAGGCAAGTGAAGAAAGTCGGGGTCGGGCGCGCTTAGCGGCGCTTGATGTCGATTTCGCGGCGCCGGTCGGTCGGATTCTCGAACGGGATGCGCACTTTCAGCTCGCCGTTTTCGTGCACGGCGTCGATGCGGTGCAGGTCGAGGGCGGGTGGCAGCTCGAAGGTGTGCACGAAGAGCGGGGCAGCCAGCGCGGCCTCGGGCTCGTGGCGGAATTCGGCGTACACCGTCAGGCGGTTGTTATCGAGCACCACGTGAAATCTCTCGGAATCTACCGTGGGCAGGGCCACGCTGATGACCACACCCCGGGCTTGCTTTTCGAGGTTCAGTTTGGGCTGGGCAACGCCGCCGCCCAAGGTGTTGAGCAGGTCGAGCTGGGGCAAAAAATTTCGGATGGTATTTCGGCTGATCAGGTTCATGGGATGAGTCCTCCTAGTTCTGTCGTTCAGGAGCTTATAGACAAACAGCATACCAACATTGCTACCTGTAAAAAGGTAGGCGTGCCGAGTAGTTTGGGCGTCAAAGTGGCACAGAAATCAGCTCGAGCACTGCCATAGGGCGCCAGCTTGACAGCCACAAAGCAGGGCCGTGCGTATAGTCCGCAACTGCCACCTACCCTGCTGCCGCTATGCTTGCCTACCACTCTTTTGCCACCACGCGCACGGCCCGCTACGCCTTGCTGGGCCAGCCGTCGGCCGCCGTGCGCACCGTCTGGTTCTGCCTCCACGACGCCGACCAGACCATAGATGATTTGGCGGCGCAACTGGCTCCAATGGCCAACACTCCCGAGCACTTATTGGTGCTGCCCGAGGCGTTGTCGCGCTATGCCCTGCCGGGGGCCACGCCGGCCCAGGCGCCGCAGCCGGCCGCTGCATGGCTGGCCCCCGGCAGCGGCGACCTGCTGCCCGATTTGCTGGACCTCACCGCCTACCTCGATGCCCTGGCGGCCGACATTATGGCGCAATGCCCGCCCGATACGCCGCTCACCGTGCTGGGCTGCGGGCAGGGCGCGGCCGCCGCGTGCCGCTGGCTGTCGGGCAGCCGCACCGCCTACGAGCGGCTGATTCTGTACGCCGCCGTATTCCCGCCCGATTTTGACCGCCGTGCCACGCTGGTTGCGCTGCCCGAGCGCCCGGTTACCGTCGTGTCGACCACCGTGGATACGCTTACGCCTGAAGCTGCGGGCAACGGGCTCCTGCAGGATTTGCTGGACGTGGGGTTGCCGGCCGGCTTACGCCACGTGGTTCCGGGCCCCATTACGCTGGCGGCACTGAGTCCGGTAGAAGCGCCCACCGCCGCACATGAGCCCGAGCCCAATCCGACGGAATAACACCACCACCCTGCAAGCCGCTACGAAGCCGGCGGCAGCGCGAAGTGCGGGTTCTGAATAATGCCTACCACGTTGCCGAATGGGTCCAGCACGGAGCCGAGCAGGATTCCGCTGCCTACATCCTGAATGGCCTCGTGCGCGGGCACGCCCAGTTCCAGCAGCCGCGCAAATGCCGCGTGGGCATCGGCAACGCCCCAGTAGGTGGTGGGGCCACCGGGGCTGGCAGCCGAGCCGTCGGGGTCGAGGCCCAGCTCGTAGCCGCCCACATTGTAGCCTACATAAAAAGGCTCGTCGAAATACGGCTCTTGGTTGAGCAATGCGCTGTACCACGCCTTGGCGCGAGCTAAGTCGTTGACAGGATACACAATAGTGCGGAGGCCTTGGAACATGGGGGAAGGAGTGAGGTGAAAAGTTTTGCTAATATAAATAGTAAAATGCTAAATATTGTCTACCTTGAATGCGAAATAAAAGCTCACATTCAAGGCCATGAACATGCTGAAGAAAATTAGTTTGGGGTTATTGGGACTGGTAATCGGGCTGGCGGTGGTTGGTTTTCTGCTGCCGCGTCAGGTGCACGTCGAACGTTCACTGACGATGCAGGCGCCGCCCGAGGCAGTGTACGAGCAAATAAACACACTGCGCAACTGGGAAGGATGGTCGCCGTGGCACAAGATCGACCCGCAAATGAAACTCTCGTACGCTGGGCCGGCATCGGGGGTGGGCGCCAGCTACTCGTGGCTGAGCAACCACTCGCAGGTGGGCAACGGTACATTGCGCATCAAGCAGGCGGTGCCCAACCAGCGCATCGACACCGAAATGGACTTTGATGGCCAGGGCCTCGGCTATTCGACGTACTTCTTCGTGCCCGAAGGCCAAGCCACCAAGGTAACCTGGACGATGGACAGCGACATGGGCCTGAACCCGGCTGCCCGCTACATGGGCCTGTTCATGGACGGCTTGGTGGGCGACGACTTCGAGCGCGGCCTGCACAACCTGCAGCAGGTGGTGGAAAGCAAGCCCGCTGCCGTAGTACGGTAGGCCGTTGACGGGGCCCACAGCCGGTTTCGGCCGGCTTGCGTTTATTGCCTCATGCCCACCACTACTCCAGCCTTCGACCTGACCAAGCTGCCCACCCGCGCCCCGGCCGGCGTGCACAAAGACGACGTGAAGCGCGAAATGAAGCGCATTCACGAAGACCTGGTGGAGCTGCAAAACAGCCTCTACGCCGAAAACCGCCGTAGCGTGCTGGTGGTGCTGCAAGGCATGGACGCCAGCGGCAAAGACGGCCTGATCCGGCGGGTGTTCAGCGGGCTGAACCCGCAGGGCGTGCGGGTGCATTCCTTCAAGGAGCCCACCGACGAAGAGCTGGCGCACGACTTTCTGTGGCGCGTGCATGCCCAAGCCCCGCGGCACGGCATGATTCAGGTGTTCAACCGCTCCCACTACGAGGACGTGCTCATTACGCGGGTGCAGAAGCTGGTGTCGACCGAGGAAGCACGGCGCCGGTTTACGGCCATCAACGCGTTTGAGAAGCTCTTGCAGCAGGCCGGCACCACGGTGCTCAAGTTCTACCTGCACGTATCGGAAGAAGAGCAGCGCGCCCGGCTGCAGGAGCGCCTCACCGACCCGGCCAAGCAGTGGAAATACGAAGCCGGCGACGACGCCAAAGCCAACCAATGGCCGGCCTACCGCCTCGTATACGAAGACGTATTTCGCCACTGCAGCCCGGCCAGCTGCCCCTGGCACATTGTGCCAGCCGACCAAAACTGGTACAAGGCCTACGAGGTAGCTCACCGGCTGCGCGACACCCTGCGCGAGTTGAACCCGCGCTACCCCCAAGCCAAGCACGAGCGGCCCAAATAGCCGGGCGCGGCGCCGTGGCTCGGGCCCGAACATATTCACAACATCTTTGCATCCGGCGGCGCATCAGGCACTTGGGCCTGAGAATACAGTCAGGCCGGCGTCGGTTTCCGACGCAGCTTGCCGTATTTTTGCCGCTTCCTTTTCTTCTGCGCTATGGCCGACAAACGACAGGCAGCCCTGGGGTTTATCTTCATTACCCTCCTTATCGACGTCATCGGGTTCGGCATCATCATTCCGGTGCTGCCCAAGCTCATCAGCCAGCTGACCGGTGAGCCGCTGAGCGCGGCCGCGCGGTACGGCGGCTGGCTCATGTTTGCCTTTGCCGGCATGCAGTTCCTGTTTTCGCCGGTGCTCGGCAACCTGTCCGACCAATTCGGCCGGCGGCCGGTGCTGCTCACGGCCCTGTTCGGTTTCGGGCTCGACTACCTGTTTCTGGCCTTTGCGCCGAGCGTGGAATGGCTGTTTGTGGGCCGCGTTATTGCGGGCATCACCGGCGCTAGCTTCACCACGGCCTCGGCCTACATTGCCGACATCAGCACGCCGGAGAATCGGGCCCAGAACTTCGGCATGATCGGGGCCGCTTTCGGGCTGGGCTTCATCATTGGGCCGGTCATCGGGGGCTTGCTGGGTCACTACGGGGCGCGGGTGCCGTTTCTGGCCGCCGCCGGCCTGTCGCTGCTCAACTGGCTCTACGGCTTTTTTGTGCTGCCCGAGTCGCTGCCGAAAGAGAACCGCCGGCCCTTCGACTGGAAGCGCGCCAACCCGATCGGCTCGTTGCGGCAGCTGCGCAAGTACCCCGTTATTTTGGGCATGGTGGCGTCGTTGGTGCTGGTGTACATTGCCGCCCACGCTACCCAAAGCACGTGGTCGTACTTCACCATGTACCAGTTTCACTGGAACGAAAAGTGGGTGGGCTACTCGCTGGGCGCCGTGGGGCTGATGACGGCCTTGGTGCAGGGCGTGCTCATTCGCTACATCAACCCCAAGCTGGGGCCGAAACGCTCGGTGTTTCTGGGGCTGGGCTTCTACGCGCTGGGCTTTCTGCTGTTCGCCTTTGCGGGCCAATCCTGGATGATGTTCGTGTTTCTGGTGCCCTACTGCCTGGGCGGCATTGCGGGGCCGGCGTTGCAGGGCATTATGTCGGGGCAAGTGCCGCCCACCGAGCAGGGCGAGCTGCAAGGCGCCCTCACCAGCCTGATGAGCGTTACGTCCATCATCGGGCCGCCGCTGATGACCAACCTGTTTGCCTACTTCACCGGGACCAGCGCGCCGGTGCACTTTCCCGGTGCCGCTTTCCTGGCCGGAGCGGTGCTGACGGTCATCAGCCTGCTGCTGGCCATGCGTTCCTTGGCGCACTACCACCCGCCGGTGGCCGCCGTGCCCGCCGCAGAGCCCGAGGCAGTGCTGGCCGAGTAAGTGTCATGCTACTATTGTCCTTCTGAGGAGCGCGCAGGACCTTTTTCCGTTAGCATGTATCGTGCAGCGGCAAGAAGGTCCTTCGCATTGCTTAGGAAGACCACCATCAGCCACCCACAACTATAAGCCTCATGCTTTCCATTCGCCGCGCCACCGTGGCCGACCTTCCGGCCATCTTGGGCATTATCCGTCGGGTGGTGCCCGTGATGAACGCCGCCGGCAATTTTCAGTGGGAAGGCGACTACCCCAACGAGGCCGTGTTTCGGCAGGACATTGAGCGCAACCAGCTGTGGGTGGCCGAGCTGGAAGACGGCCAGCTGGCCGGCGTGGCCGCCCTCACCACCGACCAAGACCCCGAATACGCCCAGGCCGACTGGGACGCCACCGCGCCGGCCGTCGTTACGCACCGCCTCGCCGTCGACCCCGCCGCGCAGGGCCGGGGCGTGGCAGCCGCGCTGCTGCAGCAGGCCGAAGTGCTGGCCCGCGAGTGGAATCTGCATTTGCTGCGCGTGGATACCAACTCCGAAAACCAAGCCACGCAACGCCTTTTCCCGAAGCTCGGCTACCGGTTTGCGGGCGAAATCGGGCTGGGGTTTCGACCGGGGCTGCGGTTCTTCTGCTACGAAAAGCAGCTGCCGCTCGAGCCGACAACATCTTAGCACGTTCTGCCGGGGCCGCAACAGTCCTCGGCCGCCTGAGCAGGTAACATCCCGGATGGTCTGGCCGTTGGGCAAGGGGCAGCGGCGACGAACGGACAAAACCCAGGCGCCGGGGCTGCTGTTTGCCACTGTCACGCCGCATTTTCCATTCGATTCTATGTCCGTCAGCCTGTTCTCGCCGCTCACCCTGCGCGGCATCACCCTGAAAAACCGCATTGCCGTGTCGCCGATGTGCGAATACAGCAGCGTCGACGGCTTTGCCAACGATTGGCACCTGGTGCATTTGGGCAGCCGGGCCGTGGGCGGGGCGGGCCTGGTGCTCACCGAAGCCGCGGCCGTGTCGCCGGAAGGCCGCATCACGCCCGACGATTTGGGCATCTGGAAAGCCGAGCACGTACCGTTTTTGCAGCGCATCACGGCCTTCATCGAGGGGCAGGGCGCGGTAGCCGGCATTCAGCTGGCCCATGCGGGGCGCAAAGCCAGCCACGCCAGTCCTTGGAAAGGCGGCGCCGAAGTACCCGAAACCGCCGGCGGCTGGCGCACCGTGGCGCCCAGCGCCCTGCCCTTCACCGACGGCGAAACCCCACCCCTGGCCCTCGATGAAGCCGGAATACAGAAGGTAGTGGCCGATTTTCGGGCCGCGGCGGTGCGGTCGTTGGAAGCGGGTTTTCGGGTAATTGAGCTGCACGCGGCCCACGGCTACCTGCTGCACGAGTTCCTCTCGCCGCTCAGCAACCAACGTACCGACGCCTACGGCGGCTCGTTCGAGAACCGCATTCGGCTGCTGCTGGACGTAACCGACGCCACCCGCGCCGTGTGGCCCGAGCAGCACCCGCTGCTGGTGCGCATTTCGGCTACCGACTGGACCGAGGGCGGCTGGACCATCGACGACTCGGTGGCACTGGCAGCGGTGCTCAAAACCCGCGGCGTCGATTTGATTGACTGCTCCACCGGCGGCAACGTGCCCCGCGCCGCCATTCCCGTCGGTCCGCTTTACCAGGTACCGTTTGCCGAGCGCGTGAAGCAGGAAACCGGCGTGCCGACCGGCGCCGTGGGTCTGATTACCACGCCCGCCGAAGCCGAAAGCATCATCGGCCAGGGACAGGCCGACCTCGTGCTGCTGGCCCGCGAGCTGCTGCGCGACCCGTATTTCCCGTTGCGCGCCGCCCACGAGTTGCACGCCGAGGTGCAATGGCCCGAGCAATACGTGCGCGCCAAGCCCCGGCAGTAGGCAACTCCTGCGGCCTGTGCCCGGTCACGGGCGCAGGTTGCGCAAGCCGGGTCGATGTCGACCCTGAGCAAAAACCATCGTCCGGAAGCCCGGAAGAACCTGCCGAGCCTCCGGACAATCGTGCGGAGGCCGGGTCGACGTCCACCCTGGCTCCGGACGATTGTCCGAAAGCCGGGTAGCATCTTCCGAGGCCCCGGACAATCGTCCGGATGCAGAGTCAGGATCCACCCTGCTTCCGGACAATCGTCCGGAAGCAGGGTGGACTCATTCGAATACGTCTACTCCTGCCAAGTGCCGAATTTGCCGGCCTGGTAATCCTGATAGGCCTGCCGGATTTCATCCTCGGAGTTCATCACGAACGGTCCATAGGCCACAATTGGCTCGTTGAACGGCTCGGCGTGGCCAAGCAGCAACAGGGCGTCGTCGAGGGCTTCGATGTGCAAGTCGTCGCCGTCGTGGTTGAACTCGGTGAGGTAATGGGCCTGGGTTTCCTGCCCGTTCACACGCAGGCGGCCCCGAATGGTGTAGAAGAAAATGCTGCGCGCGGCCGGAATGGAGAGGTTGAGCTGCCCGCCGGCCCGAAGGTCGATGGTGGCCAGCTGCATGTCGGTGAGGGGCTGCACGGCGCCGGGCGTGCCCTCCCAGGTGCCCGCCACGGCGTGGATGGTCACGCGGCCGTGGTCGGCGGAAACCTCCGGAATGTCGGCTTTCTGCAGGCCGATGTACTTCGGGGCTACCATCTTGTGCCGGGCGGGCAGGTTCACCCACAGCTGCAGAATCTCCAGCGGGCCGCCCTGCTCTTTGAACTTGTCGGACGAAATCTCGGAGTGAATCAGGCCGCTGCCGGCCGTCATCCACTGAATGCCGCCGGCCTCGATGACGCTCTGGTGCCCGCCGCTGTCCTGGTGCATGATGTCGCCGGCCACGATGAAGGTCACCGTTTCGAAGCCCCGGTGCGGGTGCGGGCCGAAGGGCAGGCCGCGGTTGTGGGGCCGGTACACCTGCGGGCCGTGGTGGTTGAGAAACAAAAACGGGTCGATGTGCTCCACGTTTTGGGTTGGCAGCGCCCGATAGGTGGTCAGGTCGGCAATGGGGGCGCTAACGGCGCGGTGCTGTTGCTTGATGGTGCGCATGGGCAGTAGGGCAGGGGTGGGGCGCGGTAAGGCGTGGACAAGCAATACTGCCTGACCGGGCCGGATGTTTGCGCCCGGGCTCGGTGTCCGGCGAAATTCGAGGTTGCAGCCAAACTTGTTCGGCGGAGTCTTTGAGCTTCCCAGCGAATTTTCCCCTTGACCGAGCGTATGAACAAAACCTGCCTGCCGCGCACCGTACTGGCATTGTCGGGGCTGATGCTGGCCGGCTGTGCCGCCAGCAACACGGCCAGCACCTCATCGGCTACTACCCCAACTGTTACGGCTACGGCCCAGGCGGCCCCGGCGGCTGAACCCGTGCTGAAAGGCATCGGCCTCGACCCCGCCGACATGAACCCCGCCGTGTCGCCGTGCGACGACTTCTACCATTTTTCGGGCGGCAACTGGCTCAAGAACAACCCCGTGCCCAGCTACGCCACCCGTTGGGGCCCGCGCAACCTGCTCGGCGACCGGACGCAAACCCTGCTGCGCCAGATTCTGGAAGAAGCCGCCGCCAATACCAGCGCCCCCAAAGGCAGCAACCTGCAGAAAGTGGGCGACTACTACGCCTCGGCCATGGACACCGTGGCCATCGAAAAGGCTGGCATTGCGCTCCTCAAGCCCGAGCTGGACCGCATTGCGGCCGTGAAAGACCTGCGCGGGCTGCAGGACATCATTGCCCGCCAGAAGCTGCTGCAAACCGGCGCCTATTTCGGCGCTGGGGTAGATGTAGACGAGAAGCAGACCACCCAATACGCCGTGGGCCTCTACCAGGGCGGCCTCACCCTGCCCAACCGCGACTACTACTTCAAGCAGGACGCGCGCACCGAGAGCATCCGGGCGGCCTACCGGAAGTACCTCACCAACATGTTTGCCCTGCTGGGCGACAACGCGGCCACGGCCCAGAAAAACGCCGCCACCGTGGAGCGCCTCGAAACGCGCCTCGCCAAGGCGGCCCGCACGCCCGTGGAACTGCGCGACCCGCAGGCCAACTACAACAAGATGACGCTGGCCGAGGCGCAGAAAAAGTACCCTAACCTGAACCTGCCGCGCATCTTGGCCGATTTGCAGCTGGCCTCGGCCCAGGAGGTGATTGTGGGCCAGCCCGCATTTTTCGACGAGGTGAATGCCTTGCTGAAAGCCGAGCCCCTGGCCGATCAGAAAACCTACCTGCGCTGGCACCTGGTGCGCTCCACGGCCTCGGCCCTGCCCAAGGCGTTTGTCGACGAGTCGTTCCGCTTCTCGCAGGCGCTGGGCGGCACCAAGCAGCTGACCACCCGCTGGAAACGCATGCTGGCCTCCACCGACAACGCCCTGGGCGAAGCCTTCGGCCAGCTCTACGTCGACAAGGCGTTTTCGCCGGCGGCCAAGCAAAAGGCGCTGGACATGGTCAACAACATCAAGGCCTCGATGGCCGAGCACATCCAGACCAACACCTGGATGAGCGCGCCCACCAAGCAGGAAGCCCTGAAAAAGCTCAACGCCCTGCGCGTGAAAATCGGCTACCCCGATAAGTGGAAGGACTACTCGGCGCTGAACGTTTCGCGCGACTCGTACTTGAAAAATCTGCTGGCGGCCCGCGAGTGGGACTACCGGCAGGAGGTCAAGAAATTCGGCGGCCCCATCGACCGCAACGAGTGGGGCATGACGCCCTCCACCATCAACGCCTACTACAACCCGCCGATGAACGAAATCGTGTTTCCGGCCGGGTATCTGCAGCCCCCTTTCTTCGACCCCAACGCCGACGATGCCGTGAACTACGGTGCCATTGGCGGGGTGATGGGCCACGAAATGACCCACGGTTTCGACGACCAGGGCCGCCAATACGATGCCGAAGGCACCCTGCGCGACTGGTGGACCAAGGAAGACAACGACGAGTTCAACCGCCGCGCCGCTATTGTGGGCACGCAGTACTCGGCCTTCTCCCCGCTCGATTCGGTGTACGTGAACGGCAAGCTCACGATGGGCGAAAACCTGGCCGACTTCGCGGGCCTCACCATTGTGTACGGCGCCCTGCAGAAGCAGCTGCAGCAAAAATACGGCAACGGCCCGCGCCCCAAATACGACGGGTTTACGCCCGAGCAGCGCTTCTTCCTCTCGTGGGCCCAGCTACGCCGCTCCAACATTCGGCCCGAGGCCCTGCGCCAGCAAATCCTGACCGACCCTCACTCGCCCGACCAGTACCGCACCATCGGTCCGCTAATGAACATGCCCCAGTTCTACGAGGCCTTCGGCTGCCAGCCCGGCCAGAAAATGGTGCGCGCCGAAGCCGACCGCGCCAAAATCTGGTAAAGCCGCTCTGCGCTATTTCAACACACAACAGGCCGCTCGACACCGTGTCGGGCGGCCTGTTTGGGTATTGGGTTTCCGAAAAGCAACCCTACGGCTGCGCGCGGCCCAAGCCGAAGAGCCAACCCAAGTAGCCCGGCAGCGTGCGGGCGGGTTTCTCGGCGGTGGGCTGCTGGGCCGGGCGGCGGGCTTTAGCACGGGCCGAGGCTTTGCGACTGGTGGCTTGCGTGGCGGGCTTGGCCTTTTGCGCGATTACCGCCGGCGCCACCGGCAGGCGGAACGCTACCGAGGGGCTGCCTTCCAGCGCGTACACCGGCAGGTGGTTGGTGGCCTCGCTCTGGTTGTAGGCCAGCACTTGGGCGTAGTACGTCTTGCCCGGCGTCAGGTGGCCGACGATGACGGTGCTGTCGGGGCCGGCTTCTACCACAAAACTGCCGTGGCCGAGGGCCGCGCCGTAGCCGAACGTGCTGCTGGCGGCATACAGCTGGCCGTCGAGCGGGCGGGCCTGGGCGGGGCTGCCCTCGTGCACGACCACCAGGTTATGGGTGCCGTTGCCGGGCGTCCAGGTCAGGCGGGCGGTGCCGTTGAGGGTGGGCTGGGCACGGAGTTGCGCGGGCTGGCGGTCGGGCGGGAGCAGGTCGAGCGTGGGCCAGTCGTTGGTGCTCTTGATGCAGTCCCAGCCCAGTTCTTCGAGGTCGTTCCAGAAGCGGTTGGGCGCAGGGCAGCCGTTGAGCAGAATGGCCCAGGTATAGCCTTCGTTGTTGGTGGCCACGCAGCTGGCCGTGCCGTCGAGGCTGCCCGTGTGCCAGCGCACCCGGCCCTTGTTCACCATCCAGCCCTTGGCGTAGCGGCGGTTGTTGTCGGAGGGCTGGAGCATGGTGGCCACGCTGGCCGGCGTCAGCAGATCGGGGTGGGAGGGCGAGCCGTCGATGGCCAACAGGAGCCGCACCAAGTCGCGGGCCGAAAACACCCAGCCGCCGTGGGCGTTCATAGCTTCGAGGTTGCGGCCACCGTAGGGCATGGCTACCTGCTTGCCGGTGCCGTAGCAGGAGGCATCGTGCTCGTTGCTGAAGTACTCGGCTTCGAAGGGCAGCTTGTTGGCCAGCAGGTTGCGGCCGAGGTGGGCTTCGTGCACGCCGCTAGGCGCCAGCACGTGCTGCTGCACCCATTGCTCGTAGGGCTGGTGCGTCACGCTTTCGAGCACCTTGCCCAGAATCAGGTAGCCGATGTTGGAGTAAGCAAAGCGGCTGCCGGGGTCGAAATCGAGGCCTTTGGCGAGCAGAAAGCGCACCAGCGTGGAGTCGCCCACGGGGTTGGGGGCGTGCAGCGTTTCGGCCACGTGCAGCGGAAACTCAATGGGGTCGGAGCCGGGGAAGCCGTCGACACCGGCGTTGCGGTTCCAGCCGGCGGCGTGCTCCAGCAGCTGCTGCACCGTAATGTCGTAGATGCGCGCATCGGTTACCGCATCGGTATAGTAGGCGTTCTGTAAGTAGCCTTCGGGGCCGAATACCTTGTGGTCGAGGCTAAGGCGGCCGTCTTCCACCAGCTTCATGATGGCCACGGCCGTCACGGGTTTCGATACGCTGGCTACCCGCAGCTGGTGGGCCGGCTGCATGGGCTCGGTGCGGGTGAGGTCGGCGTAGCCAAAGCCGCGGGCATACACCAGCTTGCCATGCCGGCTGATGGCCACCGACGCGCCTGGGACCTTCCAACGCTGCATAAACTTCCCCACCAAGGCGTCGCACGCGGCCAGCTGCGGAACCGGAATGCCTGTTTGCGCCAGCGCCGGAACCGCCAGCAGGCCCCACAGCAGGACCAGTAATTTCTTCACCAACCCAACAAAGCAAAAGACACGCAAAAACGGCCTGCAAGCGCCGTGGCAATACTTCGACTGTTACTCCAAGTTTATGTAGTTTTTTCGAGGAAATGGTAAGCTGAAAAGAACAAAAAATTGGACGTTTTTGTGAAGTTTGAATAGTGTAAGGTGCGCTCCAGCAAGCAGTTATGCATCAACTGCCTCGCGTCTTCGCCTCCGCAGCAGCGTAGCGTAACCTAGCGTGAAGGCGTGTGCTATATGGCCCAGGTCCGTCAGCTGGTTTTAGCAGAACACCTTGCTCACCGCTCACGCTTTCACCGCTTCTTGCAGCGCCTGCCGTCCAAGCCGCAAGGCGTGCGGCCGTGAAGCCCGAATTTCTATCTTCGGCGCTCCATTTTTCCTCATTTCACTCCTTACTCTATGTTGCGTAACGCTTGCTCTTTAACGCGTTCTTACACCCACCTGTGCCTGCTGATTCTGCTGATGCTGACCGCGCAGCCGCTGCTGGCCCAGCGCAAAGCCACCGCGCTGGCCAACGGCACGTCCACGCTGGTTACCACCGACGGCGTGAAGCTGTATGCCCGCGTGGCCGGCACCGGTTTGCCCTGCCTGTTCGTGCACGGCGGCCCCGGCTCCGGCAGCTACGGCCTGGAGGCGCTGGGCGGCAAGGCCCTCGAAGACAAGCTGCAGATGGTGTACCTCGACCAGCGCGGCAGCGGCCGCTCCGCCTCAGACCCCAAGCAGAACTACAGCCTCGACCGCATGATCCAGGACCTGGAAGAAGTGCGCGAGCAACTGCACGTCGACAAATGGGTGGTCATGTCGCACTCGTTCGGCGGCATCATTGCTACGGCCTACGCCCAAAAGCACCCCGAGCACGTGCAGGCTATGGTGCTGGTCAACAGCATTCTGAACCTGCCGGGCACCATGGAAAGCACTGCCGCCTACGGCTACTCCCTGCTGCCCGAAGCCGGCCGCCCGCCCCTCGACCCGGCCGCGCCGCTGCCCCAGCGCTGGGGCATGGTCATGAGCCTGCTGGGCCAGCAAAAGCTCATGGGCAAGCTCATGTACGTAACCGACACCGCCGCCGCCCGGGCCAGCAAAGTGGTGCGCAGCATGCCCCTGAACCAGGACTTCGCCTCGGCCGTGTACCAGCAGAAAGTGCCCGAGTACCTCGGCGACTTCACGCCGGCTTCGGCCAAGCTTACCATGCCCGTGCTGGTACTCACCGGCCGCGAAGATTACGTAACCGGCCCCGAACACTACAAAACGTTCCGCTTTCCCAACCAGCAGGCCGTGGTGTTGCCCGGCAAGCACTATCCCTTCCTCGAAAACCCGAAGGAGTTCAACCAAGCCGTAGCCGGCTTCGTGCGCAAGCTGCCGCGCAAAGCCTAAGCACCACACGCGCCCAACGCCAACGCGGCGCGTTCCAGTCGGAGCGCGCCGCGTTGGCGTTTGTTTTCGGGGGAGAAGAAGGGCGAAGGACTAGGAATTTACTGCCAGCTGCCGGTGCCGCCGCCAATGCCGTTGACGGTGGACACACTACCGGAGTGGAAGCTGCCGAGCAGGTTGCTGAAACGGTCGAAGAAATTGATGTTGGTGTACTCTTCCGCTACGTTGAACTGGATACTCGTGGTGTCGCGGTAGAGCCGGTCCAAATCGGAGGTGTACACGGCCCCGTACAGGGCCCCGGCGCCTGGCGACGACAGCGCACCGCCTTTGCCGTTGAAGGTCTTGCCCCCGTCGATGTACACTTGAAACTGCATGTAGAAGGCCAGGCTCACCACGTTGCCTTTGGCCGGATAGTGCTTGGTGGTCGTCAGAATGGTGTGCACGGCCGCATTGAGGTCCTCGGGCTCCAGCACTCCTTCCATGGCCGCGCGGAAGTCTTCAGCTACCTGCTCTTTGTTGATCGAGGACGAACGAGCCATAGTTAACAAGGTACTCATGGGCTGAGAGGGTAGAGGGCGGAATACTACCCCCAAATCTGCACCATTATCAACAAGCCAACCAGGAAGCATAAGTACCAAGCGTGACTAGCATATTTGGTGTATGAAATAGCGCTATTGATTGATTGCGCTAGGCAATAGCTTGGAATAAAAGGTTTTTGATTCACTATGAATGGGAGTATACTAACCGCTCTGTGACAATACACCTTGGCACTGCCCGATGAAATGCCACCGATAATTGCTTCGCTTAAGTGCAAGTCTTTAGGCGCTGAAAGGCTGCTTCTGCTGACAAGCATCAGCCGGGCGCAGCCGAGCAAACGGGCAACCCGCTTTCCGGGCTTTGCCGTACGCAGCTTAGCTGCCCGACACCCATTGCCGGGTGGGTTTGGCTTGTCTCTATGTCCACTTCGCCTGCTGCCAGCGCACCGCAACCCCAAGCCACCCTGGCCACGCCCTTCACCTACGCCGTGTTCCGGGCCATCTGGATTGCCTCGGTGGTATCCAACATCGGAACTTGGATGCAGAACGTGGCCGGGGTGTGGCTGGTCACCACGCTCACTACCTCGGCCCTGCTGGTGGCCCTGATGCAGACGGCCACCAGCCTCCCTTCGTTTCTGCTGAGCATGCCCGCCGGCGCCATCGGCGACTTGGTCGACCGGCGCAAGCTGCTGCTCGTCACGCAAGGGTTCATGGGCGTGGTGGCGTTCGGGTTGGGCGCCCTCACGCTCCTGGGCGAAATATCGGCCCTGGGCGTGCTGGCCTTCACGTTTCTGCTGGGCATTGGGGCCGCCCTGAACGCGCCCATCTGGCAAACCGTGACGACGGAGCTGGTGCCGCGGCCGGTGCTGCCGTTTGCCATTACCCTCAACGGCGTAAGCAACAACATTGCGCGGGCCATGGGGCCGGCCATCGGCGGCGTTATCATTGCCTACTACTCGCCCGGCTGGGTGTTTCTGCTGAACGGCATTTCGTTTGTGGCCACTTGGCTGGTGGTATACCGCTGGCGGCGCCCCGCCGAAATCAGTAGCGGACCTGCCGAAAACTTCATCGGCGCACTGCGGGCGGGCATGCGGTACGTGCAGTACTCGCCGGCCATCTACGCGGTGCTGGTGCGCACGTTTGGGTTTTCGTTTGGCGCCAGCGCCATGTGGGCGCTGTTGTCGGTGGTCACGGCCCGGCGGCTGCACCTCAGCTCGGGTTCCTACGGCGTGCTGCTGTCGTGGCTGGGGGCGGGCGCCATTACGGGCGCCCTGCTGATGGGCCGCGCCGGGCACCGGCTCAACTTCAACCAGCGCGTGCTGCTGGGCACGCTGGTGTTTGTGGGTACCAATGTGGCCCTGGCGCTGGTGCCCTCGGAGTATGGCTTGTTTCCGGTTATGTTCCTCTCGGGCATTGCCTGGCTCATGGTCATGACGAGCTTCAGCACCACCGTACAATTGCACGTGCCCAAGTGGGTGCAGGCCCGGGTGGTGAGCATGTACATGCTGGTATTTCAGGCCGGGCTGTCGGTAGGCAGTATTGTGTGGGGCGAGCTGGCCGACCGCGTGAGCCTGCAAACGGCGCTGCTGGGCGCCGCCGGCTGGATGCTCCTGAGCATGACGCTGGCTCTGCCTTTTCCTATGCGCCAGCCCGAAGGCCTCGACCTCACGCCCGCCGAAAACTGGCCCGATCCGGCCGTGGAAGGCGAGGCTATCGACCCCGACGACGGCCCGGTGGTGGTGATGATTGAGTACCAGGTGCCCGCTGCCGACCAGCCCGCGTTTCGGCAGGCGGTGGAGCGCCTTACCCGCCTGCGCCTGCGCGACGGTGCCCTGCGGGCCGGCGTGTTTACCGATGTGGCCCGGCCCGAACAGATTACCGAGTTTTTCTACGTGGCCACCTGGGGCGAACATCAGCGTCAGCACCACCGCTTCACGCGCGAAGACCAAGCCGTGGAAGCCCAGGTGCGGCAGTTTCATACGAATTCGGAACCGCCGCGCGTTACTCATTTTCTGGCTTTCCCCAGAACGCCCAACGTGGAGGTGGCCACCCCGTTCGAAACCATGGAAGGCCAGCAGTAAACACCCGGCCTGGATTTTGCGGTGCGGTCGGTTCCATCTGCCTTGGCACCAATGTCGTATAGAGCCTTAACGGCCTTGGTGCCCGCGCTGTCAGCGGCGCTTTTTTTGTCCATTTTCATCTTTTGCTTCCGCGTATGCCCAGACTCCTTCTCCTGCTGCTAGGTGCCTTGCTGGTACTGGCAGAACCTGCTTTGGCCCTGGCCGAAGCACCAGCCGACGCTGCTATGGCCACCACGGAAGCTGTTGCCGCCGCCCCCGACGAGGCGACCAGCATTCCGCGCCCCCGCTACAAGCGCTACCGCGGCAACAGCCGCCGCGCTTATCGCCGGAACGTGCTCCGTCGCCTCGGAGCCAAGAAAACCACCAAGACCAAAGTTAAAACCAAAGCCGCGCCGCGCCGCCGCGGTACCGTTACCATCGACGAGCCGGTACGGAATGGCGTGGTGAAATAAGCCTGCGGGCTTTGTTCACCGGCCGCTACAAAGCAACTGGCCGCCCGCATCCTCTGAGGGTGCGGGCGGCCAGTTGCTTTGTAGCGGCCAAGCCGGATTTGCACCCGGCTCAACGTACTTATTCAGAGAACCCGCAGGAGTTACTCAATCACCTGCGTGGGGTCCCAGCCGCGAAACGCAGCGGCGGGTGTGTACAGCGCGGCTTGCTTGGCATTGAGCTGCTTCGACCAGAGGGCACGCTTCTTCGGGGCCGCACCATCGCCTTTGGTTTTGAACTCGGCAAAAAACGCGTCCTGCTTGTTGTCTTCCTTGCCCCAATGGTCCCAGCCTTTGGGCTTGATGACGTTGCTCATTTCGCAGTTGAGAAACACGGTTTTGGCAAAGGGTTTCCAGGGGCGGGCCAGAAAATACGACTCCTGCGGGGCGTCGCCCACTATTTTGCAGCGCTGAAACACAAATCCGTAGCTCACCGTGTCGGGGGTAGAAGGCGCGAGCATGCAGGTGCCTTTGGGCTTGCAGTACAGCGTGCAGTCTTCAAACCACGCGGTGGCCGAGCCCAGGATGAAATCGGTAGTGCCTTCGATGTAGCAGTCTTTGTAGTATTGCCGGCTGCCGTACCCGTAGGGGTACAGCGTATCGCGGAAGCCCAGGAAGCGGCAGCGCCGAAACTGGGCTTTGTCGCCGTATACCCACATGGCCGGGGCCTGGCCCGCTAGCCCGGCAGAGTTTTGGAACGTGATATTCTCGGCCGAGAAGTTGTTGCCGAACACGCGAAACGAGGAGGCTTCGGAAGTGCCAAGGGGCTCGGTACCGTCGGCCGTCACGCGGCCGTTGTAGTCGTCGTACACGAGCACGGTGTTTTCCAGGTCTTCGCCCACCAGCTTCACGAAATTCTGCTTCTTGGCCAGATTGAGCTTTTCCTTGTAGGTGCCCTTCTTGATGAAAATGGTAATGGGCGTGGTGTTGTTAAACGGCACTGCGTTGAGCGCGGCTTGCACGGTGCGGTAGGTGCCGCTGCCGTCTTGCGCTACCGTGATGGGCTGCACTTGGCCAAAACCGGCGAGGAAGCTCACACACAGCAACCAGGTAAGTAGTACTTTTTTCATATAAAAAGAAATGGTTGGGAGAAAGAAGTGTTTTCAATTGAAAGAGACAAAGCTCCGTGGGCAAGTAGAGGCGCGGTAGGTGTGTAGGTAAACGGTGGCCAAAATAGTGCTTTTTTCAACTCAAAAAGCGGTTGTTATGCTTGCGTAACAAACTTCGGCCCCGTAACAATGTAGGATTCGCAAAGAATGGTTACCTAAATTTCGACGGAATACCTAAAACAGGTGTTTTTGCACGAAAAGAAGTTAATGAACGTGCTTCCTGTGGATTGAGATATTGTTGACTTTGGCGCGCAACTCAACACCCGGAAAAAGAAACGGTGCCCGGTTCCGGCAGCAGTCGTTGTGTTCACAACGACTGCTGCCGGAACCGGGCACCGTTTTCAGGCGTGCCGCAAAAGCAGAGGGAATGCGGGCTAGCGCGAGGCCGTAACGGGGTGCAGTTCTGCTACCCGCTCGGTAGAGGCCGTCTGCAGGTTCAAATCGATGCGGTGCGTCTCGGCACCCAGCTTCACCACGAAGGCGTATTGACCATCGGGCAGCTCCTGCACGTTGAGCTTGCGGCCAAACGAAGGACGGGAGCTGATACCTTGGTACAGCAGCTTATTGTCGCTCAGGCGAACGAGCTGTACTCGGCCTCGTTGCAACGTGGGGTTGCTCACGCGCACCGTGTACACACGGTCGCCTACTTGGTCGACGTAGACGCGCTGGGCGGATGGGGTTTCGGCCTGGGCTGCCGAGGTTAGGCCCAGGCTGGAGCCGGCTACAAACAGGAGAGCGGCGGCGGTTTGCAAAAGCGTTTTCATAGCGGTAGGGTGTGAAGGGTGAAGTTGGAGGCAAGCGGCCTGCCGGGCAGGAAACGTTGTCGCCTAACTGAGCGTAAAGTTGGCGCGCTGGCTGCGTATTCCTTGTCACATGATGATGTAAGCGCCTGATTGACTGCAGAGCCGGCCGTGCAGCCGAGAAGCCGGCAGATACCCTTTCAGGGAAGCCAATGAGACGATTTTGCAGTAGTCGGAAGCCTGGCATGCCGTTTTGCTGGGATGCCGCAGGGTACATCAATATGTGTGCAGGTGGGCACTGTTCAACAACAGTTGCCGCCCGTTTGGCCGCCGCGTATTGACTCTTCATGTGGGCCGGGGCTACGTATTGGCCTGGCTCTTCCTAAACTCGTCCGGGTAGCTCCGGCAGCCCACCCAACAAAACGGCCCGACTGCAGCAGTGCAGTCGGGCCGGGCTTTGGAAGTGGCACCGCCACGTCGATGGTTGAGACTACTCTACTTGCAGCGTGGTGGTGGAGTGCTGTCCGGTGGTGGCTGTGTAGTGCACTTGGTAAAGACCTGCGGCCAATGCCCCCACAGGCAAGGGCATGTCGCGCTGAGCACCGCTATACGGCCAGGCGCCAAGCTGTTGCCCCAGCGTATTAACCAGCGTCACCTGACCGGCCGGAAGCCCGGCTTCAAAGCGCAGAGTAATTTGCTGGTGAGCTGGGTTGGGGAAAACGCTGAGGCTGCCGGCGGGCAGTGCCTGCGCTGGGCGGGTGGCAGTTACGCTACTCAGCAGCTTGGCCACGTATGCATCGGTCCCGCCCGCACTGGGAAGCGAAGTCCCGCCGAAAGCAGCGGTGCCGCTGAAGGTGCCGGTCACGTACACGTTGCCAGCGGCATCGAGCGAGATGCTGCGGCCCTGATCGGCACCGTTGCCCCCGGCCTGGGCTACCCATTGCAGGGCCCCGGTGCTGCTGTACTTGCTCACGTACACATCGGTGCCCCCCCGGCCGGTGAGGGTAGTGGTGCCGAAGGTTGCGTTGCCAGAAACCATGTTAACCACGTAGATATTGGAACCGAGGCCGGCAAGCTCCCAGGCATAATCGGTGGCGGCTCCACCGGCGGCTTGGGCCCACAGCGGGGTGCCGGTGGGGCCTAGTTTGGCTACAAATACATCGTAGCTGTTGTTTTGGCTGGTGTAGGTGTTGCTGGCAAAGGCAAAGCCCCCGCTGAAAATACCTGACACGTAGACGTTGCTCGTAGCATCAATGTAAAGATCCAGCCCCGTTTCTTCGCCGCTGCCGCCGAGGCGCTGCGCCCATTGCGGCACGCCCAGCGGGTTGTACTTCACCGCGTAGGCATCGGAAGCGCCTTGCATAGTGAGCGTGAGTGTGCCAAAAGTAGGAGCAGCCGTGTACTCGCCTGTGACGTACACGTTGCCCTGGGCATCAAGTGCTACGCCTTGATTGTATTCCATGTCGGTGCTGCCACCGGATACTGCCCACCTGACGTTGCCTTGTGTATCGTATCGCGCCAGAAACATATCGGCAGCGCCGCGGCTGGTTAGGGTCGTGGCGCCGATGGTGAGGGAGCTTTGGAAGTCGCCCATGATGCAAACGTCGCCGGCAGTACTTACTGCTACAGCGTTGGCGTTGGACGCTACTTGGCGCACCCATTGCACCACGCCTTGCTCGTTGAGCTTAACCAAAAACGTATGAAGAGCACTTGCTGGAGCAGTGATGCTGATTCCGCCAAAGGTTATGGTTTGGTTGAAGTTGCCCGCCAGATAAATGTTGCGGTCTGGGTCAGTAGCCACACCTACGGTGGCCTTGTAGCCAGCACCGGTGCCCTGCACTGCCCACGTTACGTTCCCTTGCGGGTTGTATTTGGCCACGAATACGCTGGTGGCCGTGGCACCGCCGGGAGCCGATAAACTCACCGAGCCAAAGCTCGCCGACCCGGTAAAAGTCCCTGACGTAATAACGTTGCGGGCTGTGTCTACGCTTATTCCTGTTCCGTTGTCGGCACCTGCGCCTCCGGCTTGGCGGGCAAAAGACCAGGCGGGTGGCGTTTGGGCCGATACGGTGCCGCTTGCAAGGGCAATCAATGCAATCAGAAAACAGAGGGTACGAACAGTAGAGAAGCGCATAGCAAAAACCGAAAAGGTGAGAAGATGATCGAATATATAGTTATTGTTATAGTTTAAATATTTTATTTTATAAATGGCATGATTGAGCCTGTCGAGAGGCAACGCCGGAAACAGGCTTCCTGCTTACGCAAAAGCGCCACGACCTTGGGCCGTGGCGCTACTTGGCGGGTTGAATTGTGTGGCCGCAGCCAGTAACCTATTGGTTGGCCGCCATTGCTGTCATCGACACCGAGCCCAGGCGGGTAGAGCGCTGCACCGTGGTGTGAATGTCGAGGGTGTAGCGGTGAATGTCTTTGCCCACGCGCACGACAAAGGCGTACTGACCGTCGTTGAGCTCTTTCACGTTGAGCTTCCGCCCCGAAGACGGCTTGAAGTTGACGTCGCGGTACAGCACTTTGTTGTCGCTCAGGCGCACCAGCTTCATTTCGCTACGCTCGAGGTGGGGGTTGCTGGCCCGCACAACGTAGGTGAAGTCGGCAACTTGTTGCACCGACACCGGCTGGGGCACGCCTGATGATTGGGCCTGCGCCGACGAGGTGAATCCCAGGCCGGCGCAGGCAGCCAGAAGGAAGAGGCGGGAAACGGGAAGCAAATGCGTTTTCATAGCGTGGTAGGGTAAGCGGGTTGGGGTTGGAAAAGACTGCCAGCCCAAGGGCGGGGCAGGTACGCGTGTGTATGACATAGGCGCGTATTTGGCCCCAACGGTTGCCCAGACTTCTATATATAATTTCATGATTATAAGGGTGCTGCTACAGCTGCGGCAGTGTGCAAACTACATAGGCCTTCACAGCCTGGAAACGCACATGGCGGAACGGGGTCAGCGCAAAAAAAAATGCCGGATAGAGTCTATCCGGCACCGGTGGTATCGTTCGTCGTTTTCCGCAGGCTGCTACCACGAGCCGCTGTTGCTGCTGTCGTCATCGAAGCCGCCTCCGCCAGTGTTGTCGGACGAAGAATCGTCGTAGGACGAGGCGTTGTCATCCGAGGAAAAGTAATCGGGCGAATCTCCCGGCACGGCTTCGTCGGAGAAGTAGTCGGGGGCGTTGGCATCGGAGGCGTAGTCGTTGCCGCCGTCGGGGTTGTTCAGAATTGGGAAGCCGCCCGCAGCGGCGGCCGCACCGGGAGGCTCCGTGGGCAGCGGCGGAGTCGTGTGCGCGTCGTTGTAGTTGTCGGCGTGGCCGGAGTCGTGGCCCGAGGCCATGCGGTTGCCGATGTAGGCACCGGCCGCGGCGGCCGCACCCGTCAGCAGCGCCCCGCCCAAGCCGCTGCCCCCGCCGCCAATGCCGCCACCGGCGCGGTTGGGGTAGAAGTCGGGTGCGGGTTGGGTGGCCGGCCCGCGGCGGTAACCGCCTGCCGGACCGTAGCCACCAGCCGGGCCGGTAGGTTGAGTAGGCAGAAAATCGTGTGCGGTGCTGGGGGCCGCCGTGCGTCGCCGGAACAAGCGCAGCAGTAGCCATACCCCGCCCCCGAGTACCAGTGCGCCCAGCGCCATAGCGCCGAGGCTAAACCCAAGACCCGGCCCAGTGGGCTCGGGCTGCACCGACGGCGAAAACGGCGCTTCTTCCGGCGCGGCCGCGGGCGCATCGGGCAGCTCGGCGGCTGGCGACTCGGCCGCCAAACCGCTACCGCTGCCTTCGGGAGTGGCAGGTGTTTCGGCCGCGCCGGGCGCGGTGCCGCGCGGGGCCGAAGCGGGGTTGGCGGCCAGCATCAGCGTATTGAGCCCGGCCCGCAAACCGGCGAAGTAGTTGCCCTGCTTGAAGCTGGGCGTCATTTGCTGGCCGATGACGCGCGCCGTCAGCTCGGGCGTAATCTGTTGGCGCAGGCCGCTGCCGGCCTGAATACTAACCTGACGCTCCTGCCCGGCCAGCAATACCACCACGCCGTTGTTTTTGTCGCGCTGGCCCACGCCCCAGGCTTCGCCCAATTCCCGGGCGTACTCGGCCACGGGCCGGCCGCCGAGGGTGGGCACGGTCACGACGACCACTTGGGTGCCGGTGTTGTCGGCGTAGCGGCGCAGGCCGCGCTCCAGCGTTTGGGCGTCGGCGGGCCGCAGCAGCTGGGCCTGGTCGGTTACGAACGTAAACGGGGTGGGGCGCGGCGGCAGCTCAGCGGCCGGGGCCGCCAACAGCGGCCGACTCCCGAAGGTGACCAGCAGGAACCCAAAAGCGAGAAGCAGGAAGCGGTACATAAGACGGCGCGTAAGGCATCAAACATCAACGAGCGGCTTTCCTTGTACGCCCGGCGTTGGGGTTTGGCTACGCGCCGGACCGCTATTCGGCCGGGGTGGCCGGGGCGGCGGGCGGGGGCAGCAGGGTTTCGGCCATGCTTTTCAGGTCCAACTCGTCCACAAAGCCGTCGGCTACGGTGAGGATGGAAAAGAGGTAGCGGCGCAGCGCGGCCGGCTCGGGGCGCGGGTGCTGCAGGGCGGCCTGCACCAGGTGCAGCGAGAGGTCGGCCAGGATAAGCTTTTTGCGCTCCAGCGCGTCGGTGGCGCTGGCGGCGGCGGTTTCTGTAAGGGCGTGGGCCTGGTGCACGAGCTGCAGGATGGGTTCTGACATACGGGGACGGGGGCGGTAGTAAGCGGCAGGAGATGCTTGGTAACCGCCGCCGCGGCGGGTTGTTGCAAAGCGAAAAGCTACTCAACCGCTGCAAACTTGCCGGTGCGTTGCCAGGCACGCAACAGCAGGTAAAAACCCTTTGCCCGCGGCGGGGTTACTATGCCGCTTTCCGCTGCCCATGCTTGCATCTGCTACCCGTATCTACTTTGAAAACGCCGCGGGCCGGCTCACCGAAGACCCCGACGGCTTCCTGCGCGCCGTGTGGAGCCCCGGCTACCGGCGGCCGGGCGAGGCCCAGGCGCTGTTCACGCACATGGCCCAGGCCCTGCGCCAGCGCGGCTGGAGCCGCATCTTCATCGACCAGCGCCACATGCAGCCCTTCTCGCCGGCCGAGCAAGACTGGGTAGCCACCCACTGGCTGCCGGCGGCCGTGCGCGAGAGCGGCTACCGCCACGGGGCCGTGCTGGTGTCGCCCAGCGTGATGGTGCGCCTGGCCACGGCCTACATTACCACCCAGGTGCAAAACCTACCCCTCACGTACTTCTCCAGCGAAACCGAAGCCGAGGCCCTGGCCTGGCTACGCGCCCAGCCGGCCACGCCCTCAGGGTATTAGCGCAAAAAAACGCCCCTGCGACGAGCAGAGGCGCTTTTCGAGGGCTGACGGCCGCGGGCTACTCCCGATACATAATCAGAATGCGGGCGGTCTTGTTGAACACGCCGCTGGAGTTGCCGCTGTTGCCGGTCTGCAGCACCACGTTGTCGTTGTTGATGTACACGCCGTAGAGCACACCGGTGTTGAGCGTGAAACCGGGCGGAATGTAGTCGGCCCCCACGGTGACCATGGCCGTGACGCTCACGATTTTGCTTTCGTCGAGGCCGTGGGCCACGAAGGTCTGGCCCTGCCCGTTGAAGAGGGTGCCGGTGAGGGCCAGCGTTTTGAGGGCCGGGGCGTTGGCGCCCAGCTTGGTGAAGCCGTTTACTTCCAGCTTGGCCCCGGCCGTGGCAGTGCCGATGCCCACGTTGCCGGCCGAGGGGTTCAGCAGCAGGCTGCCGCCCGCGGCGGTGTTTTCCACCACCGTCGAGGTGCCGCCGGCCGTGGCCGGGCGCACAATCAGGTTGGAGCCGTTGTGGTCCAGCTTCAGCGACTGCGCCGTGCTGCTGCCGCTCAGCGTCACCTGCAGCCCGTTTTCGGTGGGGGCGGCAGGGGCCACGGTGGCGCGGTAGGCGGTGCCCGGCGTGCCGGCGCCCAGCAGCACCTGGCCGCCGCTGCCGATGCTCAGGCCGGTGCTGCCGTTGTTGCCCACCAGCTGGTTGCCGTTCAGGTCGAGGTTGCCGCCCACCTCCAGTTTGTTGGCGGTGGCAACGGCGCCGGTACTGGAAATACTGATGCCGGTGGTACCGCCATTGCCCACCAAGCTATAAGCCGACAAATCCAACCGGTTGCCCATCGTCAGCACGCCGGTGTTGCCGATGCTCAGGCCGCGGGTGCCGCCGTTGCCCACCAGCTTGTAGGTGCCCAGGTCCAGGTTTTGGGTGGCGGTGTGGCTGCCCAGGTTGTCGCCGGGCACGTTCACGAAGTTGCTGCCGTCGAGCACCGGGGCGGGCAGCACGGGGCTCAAGCGCACGTATCCGTCGCCCACTTGCGTGCCCTGCGTGTGCACCACCTCGGTAGTGGCCGAGGCCAGCGCAAACGACGAGCCGCCGCCGCCGCCACCGCCGATGAAGGAATCGGATCCGCCGCCCCCGCCGCCGTAGTAACCGCCCCCGCCGCCCCCGGCACCGGAGCCCCCCGCACCACCCGCACCGAGGGCGCCCGGCTGACCGGGCCCGGCAAACGTACCGGTACCGCCGGCACCCGGGCCGGTTTGCGTGCCACCCCCACCGCCACTCGCGCCATTGCCGTTGCCCCCGGCGCAGGCCGTCAGCCCGCCGCCGCAGCCCCCGTTGTTGCTGAGCTCGGAGCCGCCCCCGCCGCCGCCCGCTACCAACACCCGGTTGGTGAGGGCCGTGCCGCCCCGGCGGATGTCGGAGGCACCGCCACCACCGCCGGCGCCGCCGTTGTAGCCGTTTTTGCCCCCCACATAAATCGTCAGCACTTCGCCGGGCGTTACCGGCAGCTGGGCCTGCACCCGGCCGCCGTTGCCAGCGGTTATGGTGGTGCCAAAGCCGCTGTTGCCGCCCGCGCCGGCCAGGTCGACGCGCAGCCGGGAGATGCCCGCGGGCACGGTATAGGTTTGGGGCGCGCCGGTGTAGGCAAAGGCGGCGGTGCCGTAGGCGTTGGGCGCGTAGCTACCGGCTGGCACCGATTCGGCCAAATACGCCTGCCAGAACGTGCCGTTCCACACGTTGAGCGCCCCGGTGGTGGTGTTGAAGATGGTGAGACCGGGCGCAGGGCTGGCTATCAGGTTGCGGGCGGCCTCGTCTAGCCGCGGGGGCAGCAGGCCCTTGCTGGCCGACTGCACCTCCAGCGCGGCCGACGAATGGGGAGTAGCGGTGCCAATGCCCACCGCGCCCGGCGTTTGGGCGCGGGCCGCCGACCAGGACAACAACAAACAGGTAAACACGCCCACCGGGCGCAATAGGTAACGGTGCAGCATAGCGAACAGCAGTAGTGGGGGTACACAGGTACTGGTTCGGCACAGCTAGCTGGGAGCCAGTATCATTCAAAAATATCATCGGTCTTGCAAAAAATGGCAATCGGCCGTACAAAAACGGCCCGGCTGCAGGGCTGCAACCGGGCCGGTAGGGCCGGAAATACAAGGGCCGGGCCTTACCCCCCAAACGACTCCTTCTGGAAGCCCATGCCGCGCAACTCGGCCTCCCAGGTATCGGGGAAGTTGGCCTTCACGTGGTGAATGATGGCCCGCAGGGCCTTGCGCACCTGCGCCTCGCCCTGGTCCTTGGCGTCCACTTTCTGGCTCCGCTCGCCGCTGGTGTCGAGGCTTTTTTTCACCAGCTGCTGGTACTCGGTGGCCAGCGGGGCCCAGTAGGCGGTGCCGTACTTCTTCTTGTCGAACTTGTGCTTCACGAGGGCGTCCTGGAGCTTCTGCAAGGCTTTCACCCGCTCGGGGCGGGCCGAGGGCAGCGTCCATTTGCCGCCCTCTTTCCCGATGCCGAATTCGCCGTAGTAGGCTTCGTCGTCGTCAAACTCTTCGGCCAGGTAGGCTTTCACGAAGGGCAGCCCCTTCGCTAGCAACTGGTCGAGGGCCTTGAGGCGCTTGGCCTGCGGGGCACGCTGGTCGCCGGCGGCGTCGGCCTGGGAGGAGTGGGCCACGAAATCGGCGGCCTGGGCGGCAAAGTCGGCCTTGCTGAGCCAGAGCAGGTCGGGCAGAGCCGAGGCCAGCCACTTGCCGGCTACGTTGGTTGCCAACATGCCCAGCGGCACGGCCTTGGCGGGTAGTTGGGCCGCGCGGCGCACGGCTTTGGCGGGGGCAGGAGCCGGGGCGCCGGCGGGGGTAATGGGGGTTGACATAGGGTAAAAGGATTGAGTTGTACTGGTACTGGAATATAGAATCTTACGGCTCGATTTCCGCCTGCGCCGCCCCCGAATCAGCTGATTCTATGCCGCTCCGGTGCGGAGTAGCCTTCCCGCACTGGTTTCCGGGCTACTCCGCACCGGAGTAGGGCAGAATCAATCGTTTCCGCCGCCCTCCGGGCCGGAGTAGCTCAGAAACCATTGGTTCCAAGCTACTCCGGCCCGGAGTTGCCTTCCCGCCATCATTTCCGGGCTACTCCGCGCCGGAGGGCAGCGGAAACCAGTGAAAGACCCGGCCTGCCGGCAGGTACTGGCGCGGTGCGAGGCGGGGCGGTTGGCTTAATCTTTGTCCGGTGCCGGGGACGCATTGCTTGCCTCTCCACCGTTCATTTTCACCCCGTATGCGTCCAACTTTTCTCCTGACTGCCCTGCTGGCCGCCTCGGCGCTGGCCTTCGCGGCCGCCCCGGCCCGCGCCCAGGTTACCATCAACATCGGCCGGCCCGCGCCGCCGCCTGCCGTGATTGTGGTGCACGAAGCGCGCCCGGCCAAGCACCACCACAAGCATAAGCATGGCTGCGGCCACCACTACTACCAGCCCCGCCCCGTGGTGCTGGTGCCGGCCCAGCCGGTGTACTACGCGCCCGGCCGCGGGCATGGGCACGGCCGGGGACATGGTCACGGCAAGCACTAAAGGGCTGCCCCGTTTATAGCACACAGCCGGCTTTTGCGCGTAGCAGAAGCCGGCTGTGATGTGTTGGAGAACTGGGCTGGGAAGCTCAGCCTCCCTGGCTAGTCACGAGCCACACAGTGGTGACCACACGCCAGCGAGGACAGAAGAAATGTTTAGTAAAAGAAGCCGGGCTCTTCATTGTCATAGTGATAATCGAATGCGTATCGTTTTTTGCAGGCTGGGTTCCGGTTTAAGATCAAGTAGCGGTATTCTAACCGAAGAGGAATACCAAGCGTGATGTACCTTCTAATTCCCAACCAGTTCTTGCGGAATAGGAGAATGTCTACTTCTGCGTTAGGTTGCTGGTTGTTGATCGGTATGTTGAACGAGCCAAGAAACGGAGCACCCCTTGGGGTCGTCATTACCTTCCGGCCACGGTAGTAGATGATGTATCGCTCATGCTTGGGGCCGGCGACGCGAACCAGCACCGTCAGAGAGTCCTTTCGCGCATATCCCTGCATGGCTGTTTTCCCGCTGGTTTTTAATATCCGGCCATCCTGTTTGTTGATTTCAATGGTGGGCACCTCTTCTTTGACGCCCGCTGGGCCGGTGCCATACACCACCCACACCGAACTATCGCGCAGAACCACCCGGTACGGCTTCCGCTGGTAGACGCTTGGGCCGTACAGGGACACCCACAATGCTTCCGCAACGTTGACGGCGGTGCTTGCATCGGGTATGTAGCCCTGTTTGGGCACCGGATCTGCTGGATAGCTCCGCGTCTGACCTTGCGTTTGGGACAAAGCCAGCAGTAGCACGGCGGCTAACGAGAACAAACGGAGCATAAGTAGGGAGAGAAGATGTGGCCCAATCCAGGCTACTAGCGCAAGTTTGTAACGCGTGCTCGTTATGCAGCGAGGCTGTGCCTGCCCGCCAGAACGATTAGGGCCGTCTGGATAGTCTATATCCGAGCGCCGCAGCGCCGCTTGCCGCTGCAGTGGCTGGGGTGACTTGGAGAAGCGGCTTACTGCGCCTTCGTCATCGGTTGCTTGGCCTGCCCGAAGGCACTGGCGCTACTTAGGAGCAGGAAAGTGAAAATAGGGGTGCTTTTGACTATAAAGACTCTAAATCCATGTGCTTATTAAAGGACTGAATTTAAAAAAGTGGGAAACCGTCAATACGTTCGTGTAAAATCCGAAATTTCCCCATGCCAAAACTATTGTATTTGCCATCGGCAAGTGCGCTGCCAGAGGCTGATAATACTTTATATCCAAGGTCTGGCTCATCTCTGCTAGTTCTGCACTCTACTATAATATCTTCCCCCGTCTTGAGTTTGTAATTCTTCGGCCAAAATATTTCGCTTACTATACCGCCATTGGTATATATACCCCATTCCCCTCCTTCAATCACGTATCTTCCGTCTGGCGTTGGCGAATCATCGATATATGAAGCATCTCCAATAGCTAGAATATTGCTCAGAGAATAAAACAAAAGTTTTACTCCTTCATTCGTATTCATTGAAAGCTTTTTTATTTGATGAGCTGATATTGAATTTTTTGGGTTGTTAGATATAATATTCTTTTTGACTTCTAATGTGCGTAAATATCCGATAATATCTAAATCAGGCATAAGCTGCCGATTTGCCAATACAAATTTGCTTTCTGGCTTTCCATCACGCGCTAGAACAAGTAAAGCATCAGTGAAAAAGAAATGGGTAAGTAATATCTTGTCTAGCCCTCGATCAATCAACAAGCTTTGTGCTGGAGCAATATAATCCCATTTGCCAATTTGGACTTGGCCATCAAGCGACATAAGCAGTTCGCCTCCTCGTCTAAATATATAAGTTTGTTGCTGGCCGTCTTCATCAATTAATGCCCATGGTTTATCTACAAACAACTCTATTTGGTCAAGTGTCTGGCTAAACTGCAGAAGCCGAGGGAGTAAGTTTTGAAGGAAGGAGAACATATTCCTGTGTTTGTATTTTTTTATTTAAATAACATAATTTCTTGGGGTTTGTGCAATTTAGGCTGGCAATAAACTGCAATGGAAAGGGCTGCTATTGTTTAGCAGCCCTTTCCATTACAGTTTATTGCCAGTGCTCTTTTACGAGCCGCAAGCCTCGCAAGCGTCCGGGTTATCCAGCGAGCAGGCCATATCGGCGGCGTTCTGGGCCGATACGTTGAGCGGCTCCAGCGTCTCGGCGGCTTGCTTCTGCACCGTGAACTTGATGGCGTCGACGGCGGCTTTGGTGCGCAGGTAGTACATGCCGGTTTTCAGGCCGCTCTTCCAGGAGTGGAAGTGCATGCTGGTGAGCTTGCCGAAATTCACGTTCAGCACGTGCAGGTTCAGGCTCTGGCTCTGGCAGATGTAGGCGCCCCGGTCGGCCGACATGTCGATGATGCGGCGCTGCGAGATTTCCCAGACGGTCTTGTAGAGGTCCTTGATGTGCTGGGGAATGGCCGGAATGTTCTGCACCGAGCCGTTCTGGGCAATGATGTCGTTCTTCATCTGCTCGTTCCACAGGCCCAGCTTTACCAGGTCCTTCAGCAGGTGCTTGTTCACCACCATAAACTCGCCCGAGAGCACGCGGCGCACGTAAATGTTGGAGGTGTAAGGCTCAAACGACTCGTTGTTGCCCAGAATCTGGGCGGTGCTGGCCGTGGGCATGGGCGCTACCAGCAGCGAGTTGCGCACGCCGTGCTCCATCACCTCGGCGCGCAGGGCGTCCCAGTCCCAGCGGCCCGACGAGGGCGTTACGCCCCACAGATCGAACTGGAACTTGCCCTGGCTGATGGGCGAGCCGGCGTAGGTTTCGTACGGGCCGTGCTTCTTGGCCAAATCCTTCGAGGCCGTAACGGCGGCGAAGTAGATAGTCTCGAAGATGTCCTTGTTCAAGCCCGCCGCCTCGTCGCTCTCGAAGGGCATGCGCAGCGCAATGAAGGTATCGGCCAAGCCCTGCACGCCCAGCCCGATGGGGCGGTGGCGCATGTTCGAGCGTTCGGCCTCCACCACGGGGTAGTAGTTGATGTCGATGACCTTGTTCAGGTTCTTGGTGGCGTGGTACGTCACCTCGTACAGCTTCTGGTGGTCGAAGAACACGCGGCCGTTCTCTTCGCGGATGTAGCGCGGCAGGGCCAAGGAAGCCAGGTTGCACACCGCTACCTCGTTGGCGTCGGTGTACTCAATGATTTCGGTGCAGAGGTTCGACGACTTGATGGTACCCAGGTTCTGCTGGTTGGACTTGCGGTTGGCCGCGTCCTTGAACAGCATGTAGGGCGTGCCCGTCTCGGTCTGGCTTTCCAGGATGGCAAACCACAAATCCTGCGCCTTGATGGTTTTGCGGCCGCGGCCTTCGCGCTCGTACTTCTGGTAGAGCTTCTCGAATTCCTCGCCCCAGCACTCGTCGAGGCCCGGGCATTCGTTGGGGCACATCAGCGTCCAGTCGCCGTTGGCTTCCACGCGCTTCATGAACAGGTCGTTCACCCACAGGGCGTAGAACAGGTCGCGGGCGCGCATCTCTTCCTTGCCGTGGTTTTTCTTCAGCTCCAGCCACTCGAAAATATCGGCGTGCCAAGGCTCGATGTAGATGGCGAAGGCGCCCTTGCGCTTGCCGCCGCCCTGGTCCACGTAGCGGGCCGTGTCGTTGAACACCTTCAGCATGGGCACGAGGCCGTTGGAAGTGCCGTTGGTGCCCTTGATGTAGCTACCGGTGGCGCGCACGTTGTGCACAGCCAGCCCAATGCCGCCCGCCGACTGCGAGATGAGCGCGCAGTTCTTGAGCGTGTCGTAGATGCCTTCGATGCTGTCGTCCTTCATCGTCAGTAGGAAGCACGAGCTCAGCTGTGGCTTGGGCGTGCCGGCGTTGAAGAGGGTAGGCGTAGCGTGCGTAAACCACCGCTCCGACATCAGGTTGTAGGTCTCAATGGCCTGCTCGATGTCGTCTTTGTGAATGCCCACGGCCACGCGCATCAGCATGTGCTGGGGCCGCTCCACCACCTTGCCGTCGAGGCGCAGCAGGTAGGAGCGCTCCAGGGTCTTGAAGCCGAAGTAGTCGTAGTTGTAGTCGCGGTCGTAGATGATGGCCGAGTCGAGCTGGGCGGCGTGCTTGTGCACGATTTCCCACACGTCGCGGGCAATCAGCGAGGCGTTTTCGCCGGTCTTGGGGTCCTCGTAGGTGTAGAGCCGCTTCATGGTGCTGCTGAACGACTTGGAGGTAACCTTGTGCAGGTTGCTCACCGCAATGCGGGCGGCCAGAATGGCGTAGTCCGGGTGCTTGGTGGTGAGCGAGGCGGCGGTTTCGGCCGCCAGGTTGTCCAGCTCAATGGTCGTCACGCCGTCGTAGATGCCGTCGATGACCTTCTTGGCCACCTCAATGGGCGAGACGAACAACGTATTCAGGCCGTAGCACAGCTTTTCGATGCGGGCCGTGACCTTGTCGAATTTCACGGACTCGCGCCGACCATCGCGTTTAATTACCAGCATGGGCGTGTTGTGGTGTGGTTAGAGTATGGGTACACCCGCTCCGGCAGGAGGCGGGCAAGCGTTTCGAAAAGGGTAAGCCAGACGCTAGCACATAGCCTCAGCGCGTCCATTGATTGCGGAAGATATTTCTATCTGGAATGAGGGACAAACCTTCCGTCTAGAAGTTTTCCACATATGCTTAAAGCAATGCAATTCAGCCGCTTTTTTCGAATGGCGGGGTAGCTATATAGCCCCGTAGGAGCCGCGCATTTTGGGTTGGCCGTTTCGGCCGGATTTGGTAAGCTGGAACGACCAAGCTCCCCTCCTTTTTGAAGGAGGGGACGCCACCGCTTTAGCGGGGGCTGGGGTGGTTGCGTCGTTGCTGACGTTGTTCACACCGGGGTCAGGTTATTCAGGATGCCTCGTTCCCGCGAAACGCCGCTGTGATGGCTGCTAATACCCAGTCCATCTGCTCAAACACAAGCTTGTTCTCAAACCGAATAACCCGAATACCAACACTGTCCAAGTAGGCCGTGCGCGCCGTATCATGCGCGGCTCCCACTACATCAAAATGCCCCTGCCCATCCAATTCCACGGCCAGCCGTTCGCTCGGGCAGTAGAAATCAAGAATGTACGGTCCCACACTGTGCTGCCGCCGGAACTTTCGGCCGTCTAGCTGTCCGCCTTGTAGAGCTTTCCAAAGAGTAGCTTCGGCAGGCGTAAGGTTCTCCCGCAGTTCGCGGCGCTTGGGCTTGACTTCTTGGCGGTTGTGGCGGAAGGTATTGGGCATGAGGCCAAGCTACTGAATCGTGCTGGTGCGCCAAGCGGCGCGGAAGTCAGCAACGGCGGAACCACCCCAGCGGCAAGTAAACTTGCCGCGTCCCCTCCTTCAAAAAGGAGGGGAGCTTACCGCTCAGGCACAAAAAAGCCCGCAGCCGGAGCCGCGGGCTTTTTCTTTCTCGGCAACAAAGCCGGTTAAAAATCCTCGTCGAGCGAGAAGGCGTTTTCGGTCCGCTCGCTCATCACGCCGGCTTTCTGGTACTCGGCCACGCGCTTCTCGAAGAAGTTGGTCTTGCCCTGCAGCGAAATCATTTCCATGAAGTCGAAGGGGTTCGAGGCGTTGTAGATCTTGCGGTAGCCGAGCGACACCAGCAGGCGGTCGGCTACAAACTCGATGTACTGCGACATGGCCTTGGCGTTCATCCCAATCAGGTTCACCGGCAGCGCGTCGGTCACAAACTCCTGCTCGATCTGTACCGCGTCGCGGATGATTTCGTGCACGCGCTCCTCCGAGAGCTTGTTTTGCAGGTAGCTGTAGAGCAGGCAGGCGAAGTCGCAGTGCAGGCCCTCGTCGCGCGAAATCAGCTCGTTGGAGAAAGTCAGGCCCGGCATCAGGCCGCGCTTCTTCAGCCAGAAGATGGAGCAGAACGAGCCCGAGAAGAAAATGCCCTCCACGGCTGCGAAGGCAATGATGCGCTCGGCGAAGTTTTCGGAGTTGATCCACTTCAGGGCCCACTCGCCTTTCTTCTTCACGCAGGGCACGGTTTCCAGCGCGTTGAACAGACGGTCTTTCTCCTGCGGGTTCTTGATGTAGGTGTCGATCAGCAGCGAGTAGGTTTCCGAATGGATATTTTCCATCATGATCTGGAAACCGTAGAAGCAGCGTGCCTCGGGCATCTGCACTTCCTGCATGAAGTTCACCGCCAGGTTCTCGTTCACGATGCCGTCGGAGGCGGCGAAGAAAGCCAGCACGTGCGAGATGAAGTGCCGCTCGTTGTCGTTGAGCGAGTCCCAGTCTTTCTGGTCCTGCGAGAGGTCAATTTCCTCGGCCGTCCAGAACGAGGCTTCGGCCTTTTTGTACATCTGCCACACGTCGTTGTTCTGGATGGGGAACAGCACGAAGCGGTTGGGATTCTCTACAAGAAGCGGTTCCATAGGCGGGCAACGGAAAGAAAGAAACGAGAGGAAAATCCGGTACGGGGCCGGGCAACGGTTGGGCTGCCAACCCCGGTTCAGCAGCAATTGTTTGGGCCGGCCAACACCACAAAAGCGCCCGGCCGAAGACCAAAGATAGTCCGGCACACCGAACGAAACCCGCCCTTCGGGGCTTTTTTATGCGTTATGTTTTTGCTATGCCACTGGGCAGCACAGGCGGGCCTTTTTCCCATTAAAAGCCAATACATCGGCTAAAAAGCCCATTTTGGGACAAAGTTGTCCACATTTCGTGTGTGGAAAATGAAAGTTGTCCACAAAAATGCTATGCGTGTATGCGTGTTGCGCGTTCCTGCCTGTAAGCCCAAGAGGCATTTTCGGGGCGAGTGTGTGACGATTAGCGCGTTAGGTTTGGTAGTTTAAAAACGAAGGCGTACTTTTGCCTTCCATTTTCAGAAACCCCGCGGAGAACCGATGTACGCAATCGTAGACATAGCCGGCAAGCAGACGAAAGTCGAAGCCAACAAATTTGTGTACGCCCACAAGCTGGCCGGCAACGTCGGCGACTCAGTAGAGTTGGGCAATGTACTGCTGACCGATAACAACGGCAGCCTGAACGTAGGCGCCCCGTTTTTGGCAGGCGTAAAAGTAACGGGCACCATCCTGGCCCACGTACGTGGCGACAAGACGATTGTCTTCAAGAAGAAGCGTCGTAAGGGCTACAAGAAGCTCAACACGCACCGCCAGGACTACACCAAAGTAATGATCAACAGCATCGGCTAATAAACAGCTATTGGCTGATGGCTATTGGCTGTTGGCTGCTGTTTCAGTACCGAGCTTTTTCCAGAACCCTAGCTACTAGCCAACCGCTAACAGCTAACAGCTCCCTAAAAAAATGGCTCACAAGAAAGGCGTAGGCTCTTCCAACAACGGCCGCGAGTCGCATTCCAAGCGCTTGGGCGTGAAAATTTACGGTGGTCAGTCGGTTATTTCCGGCAACATCATCGTGCGTCAGCGTGGCACCAAGCACCACCCCGGCCAGAACGTCGGCATCGGCAAAGACCACACCCTGTTCGCCCTCGTGGACGGCACGGTGCAGTTCCGCAAGGGCCGCATGGACCGCTCGTTCGTAGTGGTTGTTCCGGCTACGGAAGCGGTAGAAGCTGCTGCATAAGTAGCCGCTCCTTACCAGACTTAAGAAAGCCCGCTTCGGCGGGCTTTTTTGCGTTCGGAAAGATGGTGTCGCTGCCGGAGCAGACGAGCGTTACTCAATGCCCGGCCCAGGTGTCATCGGCGGCGGGCTCCAGGGCGTAAAGCACCGGGCGGCTGGGGCTGGCATCGAGCTCCAGCATGGTGACTTGCAGGTTGAGCAGGTAGAGGCCGTCGGCAATAGAATCGGGCACGAAGATGAGCTCGGTAATGGTAGCGTGGGGGCGCAACGGCGCCGGGTACTGCCAAAACGCGTGGTGCGCGGCCAGCACGCCGTTGTCCAACTCTCGGTCGACGCTGGGCAGGTCGAGCAGCAGGTGCTCGATGCCTTGGGCCACGAGGTAGTCGGCCAACTCGGCGGTAATGTAAGGCGGGTTGGTGCCGGAATATTGCCGGGTGCGCTTGGCGGTTTCGTTGGGCAGTGTGCGCAGCACCAGGGCTTCGGGCGGCGCGGCGGCAGCTTCAATGAACGGCTGCACGTCGGCCAGTTCCACTACGTAGTCGCCGTTGGGGCGCGGGCGCGGGGCTACCGAAATCAGCTGGGCCACGAACAGAAAGCGCGTGAGGCAGCGCGGCAGTGTGGCGGCAGGGTCGGGGCTGATGTGGCCGTAGCACTCGGTGTGGGTGCCGTTGCCGTGGGGCGTGAGGTGCACGCGCTTGTAGTTGGTGCTGCCGCCCTCGGCCACCGAGCCCACAAAGTCGCCCACCCGGATGACGTCGATTTCCACCGGCTCGGCCCAGAAGCAGTTGACCTGATCGGGGCCGGGCGCGAGGGGCAGGGCAATATCCAGCGGTGCGGCCGGGTTGAAACGGTAGGTCTGGCCGTGGTAGGTGAGGGTGGTAGTGAGCATGGGTTGGCAGATTAGCGCCACAAGAAAGCGAATGAATGTGCTTGTTGATGAACAAGCAGCTCGGTCTGCCCCGTCCCCTTACCGGGTAACACCGCCTCGGCTTACAGCGCCGAAATGTTGTGGTAGGGCGCAGTTACGGCACCATCGGGGCTTCCGTAGCGAAGTCGGAAGCCAAGGCGTTGAGGATGCGGCTGACTTCGGCGGCGTGGCTGTAGACCATGAAATGCGTGCCGCCTTCGATGAGGTATTCCACCTTGCGCGGACCGGGCGGGAATATCCGGTCGTGGGTGCCCAGGATTTGCACGGCCGAGCCCACGTCGCGGCTGTCCCAGCGGAACAAACTACGGATGGCCCAGCGGGTGTAGCGCGGCTCCTGTTCGTTGAGAATCTGCTTAAACAGCGCGTACTCCTCGCCGTTGTTGACGCCAAAGTACCACTGGCCGATTCGCGGGAACCAGCGCAGCACCTGCGGCGGTACCCAGTTTTGCACGCCGGTGGCCCGAATCAACCTCAGCAGGGGCGGCAGGGCTCCAGCTTCGGGAATACTCGATACCAAAGCCACCAGCGCCAGCGGCCGCAAGCGCGCTATTTCCAGCGCCACGGTGCCCCCAAACGATACGCCCACCAGCCAGCACCGCTCGTCGAGGGGAATGGGCTCGGCCATGCGCGCGGCGTAGGCAGGCAGGGACTCGTCGGGGTCGGCGGGCTGGAGCCAGTGCAGCACGTGCACGGTGCCACGCAGGGTGAGGCGGGTGAAAATCCGCTCGTCGGCACCGAGGCCGGGAATGAGGTAGAAAACGGGTTGTGGGGAGGCGTCGGGCATTGCCGGTCAGGCGTCGAGGCGGCGGTAGATGCCTTCGAGGTAAAACACGTTGTCGGCGGCGGCACGCTCGGCGCTGTCGTCGCCGTCTTCTTCGCTATCGTCCTCGTCGGCTTCAAACTCGTCTTCGTCGGCGGGGTAGGTGAAAGAGAGCTTCAGGGCGAGGCCGGGCAGCTCTACGGGCACGCGGTCTTCGCTTGTGTATTCAATCAGGCACGGGCGCGGGGCGTGGGCCAGGGCATCGGCTACTTCTTCCTGCAGTTCGCCCGCGCGCGGGCCGGCCTGGCGCAGTATCACGTCGAGACTGGCGAAGGGCAAGCCCAGGTGAAAGAAGTAGAGCTGCTGATCGAATATGGTGGTGGCCCACACCGTCACGTCGTCGGAATTGTCGAACACGATGGCGCGGATGGTGATTTCCTCCACGAAAAAATCGGCTCCGTATTCGACGGCGTCAATCAGGCGTTGCATGCGGGAAGGGGTACGCGGTGAGGGGAGTTACGGGAGGAATGTACGCGGTTGCGGGCAAGGAGTAAACCTTTGCGGGCAACAGCGGCTCCATAACCGACAATAATTTCGGGTTAACCTCCTGTTTTGCTGGGTGTCACGAACGAGCTGCCGCCGATATTTATCCATGGAGGAATGCGCTACGAGGCACTGCCGGCGCTCGGAACCGAGGCCGGTGCTTCCAGAAACAGCTCCAGCGTAATCTGGTCGGCCAGGAGCTTGCCGCGGTCCGTCAGGCGCAGCACGTCGCCCGTGAGCGTGGCCCAGCCATCGTGCTGCAGCTGCGCGAGGTAGGCCGGGTGCCGGGCCGCCAGGTCGATGCCGAGGTGCTGGCGCAAGTAGGCCAGGTTACAGCCGGCGGAGGTGCGCAGGCTGGTCATCAGGTACTCGTTGGCACGGTCGGTGGGCGAGAGGGCCTCGTGGGTGGCGGGCAGCTCGTGGCGCTCCAGCACGGCCTGCACGTACTGGGTGTTGCTGGCCACGGTGTACTGCCGGCTCTGTCCGTCGGAGGAATGGGCGCTGGGGCCAAGGCCGAGGTAGGGAACCCCCTGCCAGTAGCTAGAGTTGTGGCGCGAGTGGTGGCCGGGCCGGGCGAAGTTGCTGATTTCGTATTGCTCGTACCCGTGCGCGGCGCTGGTTTCAAGCAGCATCTCAAACTGGCGGGCCACAAACTCGTCGGGCGCGGCGCGGAACAAGCCCTTGCGCTCCTGGCGGCCAAACACCGTTTGGGGCTCTACCGTGAGAGCGTAGCACGACAGGTGCGGCGCCTGCAGGGCCACGGCCTCACGCAAGTCGTGCTGCCAGATGCCATGGTCGCCGTCGGCCGTCGGCACGCCGTAAATCAGGTCGATGCTGATGTTGGCGAAGCCCGCGTCCTGGGCCGTGAGCACCGAGCGGCGCGACTCGTCGGCTGAGTGGGCACGGTTCATCAGGCGCAAATGCGGCTCGTGGAAGCTCTGCAGGCCGATGCTCAGGCGGTTGACGGGCGAGGCTGCCAGCTCGTGCAGCTTCGCGCGAGTGAGGTCGTCGGGGTTGGCTTCGAGGGTGATTTCGGCGCCGGCTGCCACCGGGAAGTAGCGGTAAATGGCTTCGAAGAGTGTTGTCAGCTCGGCCGCCGTGAGCAACGACGGCGTACCGCCGCCGAAGTAAATCGTGCTCAGCTCGGCACCGCCGAGGTAGTCGCGGCGCAGGGACATTTCGCGCACCAAGGCCTCCACCACCTGCCCCTTGCGCCCCAGCGCGGTGCTGAAGTGGAAGTCGCAGTAGTGGCAGGCTTGCTTGCAGAAGGGAATATGAAGGTAAAGGCCGGCCACGCGGAGGGGATGTCGTAAGATTGCGCAACAGCAGCGCGGCCGACGGAGTTCGGCCGGGGCGGTTTTGGGCTTCTAGCCCGCAAATCCAGCCTCCAGTTCATTGCTTGAAATGAAAACCGCGGCCGCTGCGTTACGAGCCTGTAAATGTACACCCGCGTTCTGCTCTTCTGGGGGTTGCTGGTGAGCCTGCTGAGCGGGCTGACGCGGGCGCATGCCCAAACCACGTCGCCGGTAGCCACGCCCAACCTGCCCCCCACGCAGGCGCCGCCCGTGCCGCCGCGCCCCGCCCGGCCCGATTCGGTGCGCGCCACGCAGCGCCGCCTGCCGCCGGCCGCGCCCAAGCACCTGCGTTTCGAAACCGAAGCCGCCGACCAGGCGCTGCTGCGCCGCTACCGCCCGCGCCTCGTGGCCGCCGACACACTGGCGGCCCTGCGCACGGTGCGCGAGCTGGTGCTGGCCTTGCAGACCGATGCCTATCTCACGGCCTCGGCCGACGAGCTGCGCTGGCGCGGCGACACGCTGGTGGCGCGGCTCTACGTGGGCGAGGCGTTTCGGTGGGCGCGGCTGCAGCGCGGCAACGTGGGCGACGATTTGCTGGGCCGCACCGGCTTTCGGGAGCGGGTGTACCGCAGCCAGCCCTTCGGCCCCGCCGATCTGGCCCGGCTGCAGTCGCGCATTCTGGAAGAAGCCGAAAACGCGGGTTACCCCTTCGCGCAGGTGCGGCTCGATTCGGTGCAGCTGACCACCAACGAAGTAGCCGCCACCCTCGCCGTCGACCGCGGTCCGGTGGTGGTGTTTGATTCGCTGCAGATTGTGGGCAAGACCAAGATTCGGCCCCGCTTTCTGATTCGCTACCTCCAGATCGAGCCCAACCAGCCCTATAGTCAGCAACGCGTGGATGCCGCCGCCCGGCTGCTGCGCCAGCTGCCCTATTTGCAGCTGCGCGCCGAGCCCGAGGTGCGCTTCGCCCGCGGCAAGGCCCGCGTGTACCTCGCCCTCGACGACCGCAACGCCAACCAATTCGACGCCATTGTGGGCGTGCTGCCGAACAACAACACCGCGCCCGGCCAGAAGAAGGTGCAGATTACCGGCGACGTGACGCTGAACCTGCGCAACCTCGGCGGCACCGGCAAGCAGCTGGGTCTGCAGTGGCGCAAGGTGGAGGCCGCCTCGCAGGTGCTTGATGCGGGCTACCAGCACCCCAACTTTTTCGGCTCGCCGCTGGACCTGGGTGCCACCTTCAACTTGTTCAAGCAGAGCGACGATTTTCTGACGCTGCGCCCGCGCCTGCAGGTGGGCTACGCGGCTTCGCGGGCGGGTCGGCTGAGCGTGTTTGTGGAGCAGCGCAACTCCCGCCTGCTCGATACCACGCTCTACAAGCTCACCGTGCTGCCCGACAACGTCGACTCGCGCTACACCGGCTACGGCCTCGACTACGCCCTTACCCTCCTCGACGACCCGTATTTCCCGCGCCGCGGCTGGCTGCTCACCGGACAAGGCGCGGTGGGGACCAAGGTCATCAGCAAGAACACCGACATCAAGCCCGAGCTGTACGATGGCCTACCGCTGCGTTCCACCCAAATCAGCCTGAGCGGGCGCGTGGAACGCTACATGCGCCTGGGCAAGCAAAGCGTGCTGCTGGCTCGCGTGCGCGGCGAGGCCTTGTTCAACCAACGCCTGTTCCTCAACGACTTATTTCGCCTCGGCGGTCTGGCCACGCTGCGCGGTTTCAACGAGCTGGATTTCTACGCCGCCCAATACGGCGTGAGCACCGTGGAACTGCGCCAGTTCACCGGCCCCGAAGCCTATTTTTTCCTTTTCGCCGACCAGGCCTACCTGCGCCGGGGCCTGCCCGACCAGCCCGGCGAAGACGCGCCCACCGGCCTGGGTGCGGGGCTGAGCTTCCGCACCGGCGCGGGCGTGTTTCAGTTCGTGTATTCGGTGGGCCGCACCAACAGCCAGCCGTTTGCCTTCGGCGCTTCCAAAATTCACTTTGGCATTACCAGCCGGTTTTGAGCAGCCGTAACACAACCGGTCCCGCTGGGCGAACCAACGGGACCGGTTAAGGTAGGAGCCGACCAAACGCGGCTTTCTGACCCGAAAGCAGCTATTTCAATGCGTTTTTCAGGTCGCTGGCCGCCAGGGCCTGGGCCTGCTTGGCCTCGGGCACCACGGCCGCCATGCCGAAGAACTCGTGGGTGACGCCGTCGTAGTTTTTGTAATTGACGCGCACACCAGCCGCCTTCAGTTTATCGGCCAGCATCTGCCCCTCGCTCATCAGCGGGTCGATTTCGGCCGTGATGATGGTGGTGGGCGGCATGCCTTTCAGGTTGGCATGCACCAGGTCAATCATTGGGTTTTTGCCGTCGGCGGCGCTGCGCAGGTACTTGTCGAAGAACCAGCCCATGAGGGCTTTGTTGAGGGGCTTGGCTTCGGCATTTTTCTGGTACGACGGCGTGTTCAGGTCGTAGCCGGCAATGGGGTAGACCAGCACTTGGTACTTCGGCAGCGCCACCTGCTTGTCGCGCGCCATCAGGCTCACGCTGGCGGCCAGGTTGCCCCCGGCGCTTTCGCCCACCACGGCTACGCGCTGCGGGTCGCCTTTGATAGAGGCGGCATTTTTCAGCGCCCATTGGTAGGCGGCAAACGAGTCGTTGTGGGCCGTTGGGAACTTGTTTTCGGGCGCTTGGCGGTAGGCCACCGACACAAATACGGCACCGGTTTGCTCGACCAAGCCGCGCACCGAGGCATCATACGTATCGAGGTTGGCAATTACCCAGCCGCCGCCGTGGTAATACACCACCACCGGCAGCGGGCCGGTGGCGCCGCGCGGGGTGTAAATGCGAGCCTTCACGCCCGGCGCCACCGTTTTGCTCATGGTATCTACCTTGGACGGCGGCACGGCAATCTGCTGCTCGATGAGTACATTTTTTACCGCGTCGGCCGGGCTCGGTGCCCGGCGGGCTTCGGCCACGGGGAGCGTGTGCAGCGGCGGGGTTTTAAAGCTTTCCAGCTTCTCGATTACGGCTTGCATTTCGGGCTTGAGGCTCGGCGCCCAGGCCGGTTTGGGGCCTGCGGGCTTGGCAGTGCCCGTGGCCGCGTTGGAATCAACTGCCGGGGCCGTCGTGGTGCTGTCGGCCGCGGTGGTGGTGTGCTCGCCCGAGGAGCTGGAGTTGCAGGCCGCAACCGCGCCCAGCAACGGGAGCAAGGCTGCAAGAGGGTAAAGGCGATGACGCATACAAGAAAATTGGTTGTGGAAAAGTGACCTGTATACGCCTGAACACCCCAGTACGGGCATGCCAATAGTCGTATGTTTTTGCTTTACGTGAAATGAGGCGTTGCCGAAACAAAATTTTCCGGCTGACAGTCAGCGGTAAAGCTCGTCCTCCGGCCCTTTTGCAACCCTCCGGCTGGAATGTCCGAAAAAGCCTCTTACATTTGCAGAACCAAACAGTGCGGGGTGGAGCAGTTGGTAGCTCGTTGGGCTCATAACCCAAAGGTCACAGGTTCGAGTCCTGTCCCCGCTACCTGAAACGACCCGGTTGCCGATACGGCAGCCGGGTCGTTGTGTTTTTTGCCTGTGTGTGCCGAGGTAGGCTCACGCGGCTATGCTACCGCTTGCGGTGTAGGGCGCACCCGAGGCCAGGACTGCTGAGAAGCTCAATCGGCTTTGTTTAATTGTGTCAGACGCCGTAACGCTTTGGGAATGTGCGAGCTGGCCTTGAACAACTATTGTACAGGTAGTGAAATAATAAACTCGGTGAACTCGCCTTCCTGCGTTTCGACAGTGAGTGTGCCGCCGTGGCCTTTGGTAATGAGCTCGTGGCTGAGGGTGAGGCCCAGGCCGGGACCTTCTTCGGGCGGCTTGGTGGAAAAGAACTGGTCGAAAACGTTGGGCAGAGCGGCCGCCGGAATGCCCAGGCCGTTGTCGCGCACCCGAATTTCCACCCGGCCATCGAGGGCGCGGGTCGTCACGGTTACTTGTGGTACGTAGTCGTCTTCGTCTAATGCCAGCCGCTGTTGCACCGCGTAGAACGCATTGGTGAACAAGTTGATCAGGGCCCGCCCGATATCGTGGCGCACCACGGAGAGCGTGCCTACCTCGGGAGAAAGGTGCGGGAAAAGGGCCGCGTGAAAATTACGGTTCTTGGCCCGCGCGTCGTGGTATGTAAGGCGGAGGTAGTCTTCCACGAAAGCATTCAGCTCGGTGGGTTGGCGGGGCCCCGGCGCGCTGCTGGAATACTCCAGCATACCGCGCACCACCGAGTCGGCGCGCTGGCTGAACTGCACAATCTTCGACTGGTTTTGGCTGAGGTTGTCCAGCATTTCGGCCAGGTATTCCCGGTCGTCAAGCTCCAGCGGCAGCTTGGCCAGCTCCTTGCGCAGCTCGTCGACCAGGCTCACGCTGATGCCGGCGAAGTTTTTCACGCTGTTCACTGGGTGCTGAATTTCATAGGCCACGCCGGCCATCAGCTCGCCTAAAGAAGCCATTTTCTCGCGTAGCACCAACTGGCTCTGCGCCACCTTCAGTTCGTGCAGCATGCGGGCCAACTTGTCGCGTTGGGTCGTTATTTCCTGCTTCTGCTGGGTCACTTCGTTGTGCAGGGTGCGCAGGCGGGCGTTGGTGCGGTGCTGCAGGCGGTTGGTGCGCCAGAGCAGCCCGGCTACCAGCAAGGCCGCCGCCAAGCCGGCCAGCAAGGCGTAGGTGCGGGTGCGCTCGGCCAGCTGCAACTGCTCGTCTTCCAGCTGGCGCAGGCGCTGCTGCTCGGCAAACCCAATGGCGTCGAGCTGCTTGATGCGCTGCGGGTTGTAAAGGCTGTCTTCGGCAGTGTGCAGAATCTGCAGGTACTTCAGGGTGCTGTCGTTCAGGCCGCGGGCGCGGAAGGCATCGGCCAACAAGTTGCTGGTGCGCACGACTCCCATGACGAACGGCAACGACTGGCCCACCTGCAAGGCTTTGCGGGCGTAGTACACGCTCGAATCGGACTGCTGCCGCTGGTGGTAGAGCTCCGACATGTACTGGTAGGCCCGGCAGGCGCTGCGGCGGTCGTTTTCGGGCCCGGCGGCCCGCACGCTCCGCCGGTAATACAGCAAGGCTTCGGCCGGGCGGCCTTGCGAGGCCTCCAGCAAACCCAACTCGCGCAGTACGTAGGGTGTGGGGTTGCCCCAGCAACTCCAGCCGTGGTTGCGGGCGAGGTCGGTGAGGTGGTAGGCGCGGTTCAGAAACACGGCCGCCGAGTCGAACTGGCTGCGGCCTTCGTAGCTGGCGCCGATGTTGGTGAGCACGCTCACCAGTTGCGAGGGGTCGGCAATGCGGGCTTGCGCGTATAGGCGCTGGGCACGAAAGAAGTACGACAGCGCGGGCCGGTAGTCTTCCAGCGCGTAGTACAGCAGCCCAATTTGGTTGAGCGTGCGGGCCATGCCCTCCAGGTCGTGGCTTTCCTCGTTGAGTTGCAGGGCCTGCAAGTCGGTGCGCAGGGCTTGCGGCAGGTTGCCCCGCTCACTCATCAGGATGCCCAAGCGCGATATGCACCGGCCTTCGCCCTTGCGGTAGCCAAGGCGCCGGGCCAGCGCGAGGCCCTGCTGCGCGTACGCCTGCACCGAATCGAAGCGGGAGTAACGGTATGAGGCGCTTAGGTCGGCCAGCAGCAGCACCCGGCTGGTGTCGGACTTGGCAGCGGCCAGGGCGCGATGCAAGCTTGGGGTCTGGGGACTTTGCGCCGCCACGCGCGCGGCTACAGCAATCAGCAACAGCGCCAGCAGAACGAAACCCCGGTGAATCATGGCCGAAAGGTAGTAACAACGGCGACTGCGGCGTGCTGCCGTAGCAGGGGCTTCGCCGGACACACATTCCGGAAGCCAATGCGCGGGGCAAAGCGCCAGGGAAGGAGCAACATACTGCTCGATTCCAAAAAGCAAAAAGCTCCGACCCAAGGAACCGGAGCTTTCACCATTACTCTATGGGATGAGGCGGGACGAATCGACGCCTGCATCCGAAACAAATATAGCGGCCTGGACCAAGCTCGTCTATCACATAATGATGTGATAAGCGGCAAGCCGACGCTTGCTGAAATCGGGGCTGATTTCGGCGGAAACGGCCTTGGCTGCGTAAGAAAAGCATAAACCAACGCACCGCGCGTAGCATGGCACGAACCATTATTGTCTCCAACCGCCTGCCCACCAAAGTGCGCCGCACCGACGACGGCCTAGCCTTTGCGCCCAGCGAGGGGGGGCTGGCCACCGGCCTGGGCTCGGTGTACCAGCAGGGCGACAACCTGTGGGTGGGCTGGCCGGGCACGTTTCTGGACGACGAAGCCGAGCAGGCCCACGTCACGCAACAGCTGGCCCACGACCACATGTATCCGGTCTTCCTCACCGAAGACGAAATCCGCGACTTCTACGAGGGCTTCAGCAACGAAACACTCTGGCCTACCTTTCACTATTTCCCCCAGTACGCCCGCTACGAACCGCACCTGTGGGCGGCGTACCAGGCCGTCAACCGCAAATTCTGCGACGCCGTGCTGGCCGTAGCCGGCCCCGACGACACCATATGGGTGCACGACTACCAGCTTTTGCTCCTGCCGCAACTGCTGCGCGAGGCGCTGCCCACCAGCACTGTAGGCTTTTTCCTGCACATTCCGTTCCCGTCGTACGAGCTGATGCGGGTGCTGCCCTGGAACCGGGAGCTGTTAAAGGGCATGCTGGGCGCCGACCTCATCGGGTTTCATACCTACAGCTACATGCGCCACTTCCTGAGCGCGGTGAGCCGGGTGCTGGGCTACTCCAACCAGAACGGACTGGTGGAAGCCGGCCAGCGCACGGTGCTCGTCGACTCGGTGCCCATGGGCATCGACTACGACAAATACGCCAGCGCCGCCGCGTCCGACGAAGCCCGGCGCATCGAGCAGGAATACCGGCAGGCCATTGGCGAGCAGGTGCAGGTGGTGCTCAGCATTGACCGCCTCGACTACACCAAGGGCATTGCCGAGCGGCTGCGGGCGTTTGAGTTGCTGCTTCAGCAAAACCCCACCCTGCACGAACAAGTAGCGCTGCTGATGCTGGTGGTGCCCTCGCGCGACCAAGTGGAGCAGTATAAGCAGCTCAAGGAGGAAATCGACGAGCTGGTGGGCCGCATCAACGCTGCGTACCGCACCATCACCTGGACGCCCATTCAGTACTTCTACCGCTCCTTTCCGCCCGAAGAGCTGGCTGCGCTCTACCGCCTCGCCGACGTAGCCTTGGTAACGCCCATGCGCGACGGCATGAACCTGGTAGCCAAAGAATTCATTGCCAGCAAAGGCGAAGGCCGGGGCGTGCTCATTCTGAGCGAGCGGGCCGGCGCGGCCCGCGAACTGGCCGATGCCCTCATCATCAACCCCACCGACACGGCCGAGGTAGCCGCCACGCTGCACCGTGCCCTGGCAATGCCTCCCGATGAGCAGCAGCAGTACCTGGCCAGCATGCAGGCCATAGTGCGCCGCTACGACGTGCACAACTGGGTGGAAGTGTTCATGAACCGCCTGGCCTACATCAAAATCAAGCAGCAGGTGCTGGCCACCGATACCTTGGGTCCCTGGGAGGTGCAGCAGCTCCAGGCCGACTACCACGCCGCCCAGCGCCGCCTGCTATTGCTCGACTACGACGGCACCCTCGTCGGCTTCAATCCCAACCCGCAGCGCGTGCAGCCCGATGCCGAGCTACGCCAACTGCTTACCGACCTCACGACTGATGCCCGCAACCGCGTGGTCATCATTAGCGGCCGCGACCGGCACACGCTCTGGCAGTGGCTGGGCGACCTGCCGCTCGATTTTATTACCGAGCACGGGGTGTGGCTGAAGCGCCACGAAGAAGACTGGAACCTCATTCAGCCCCTGCGCAACGACTGGAAGCGCGAAATCCGGCCCATTCTGGAACTGCACGTGTCGCGCACCGCCGGCTCGTTCGTCGAAGAAAAGGAGTACTCCCTGGTGTGGCACTACCGCAAAACCGACGACGAACTGGGCGAAATGCGGGCCCGCGAGCTGGTAACGCACCTGAGCTTTGTAGCCAGCAACACCGGCCTGCAAGTGCTGGAAGGCAACAAGGTCATCGAAATCAAGAACGCCGGCATCGACAAAGGCCTGGCCGCCGCCCGCTGGGTGCAGGAGTTCGACCCCGGCTTCATCCTCGCCTTCGGCGACGACCGCACCGACGAAGATACCTTCCGCGTGCTACCCAAAACCGCCTACACCGTGAAAGTGGGTCACGGCGTACGTTCCTTGGCGCGCTTCCACATCGAGTCCAGTTCCGACGTGCGGCAAGTGCTGGCCTCGTTGGCTGCCCCGGGCACCCCACACGAAACCGATGGACCCGCGCCGCAGAAACAGCCACAAGCTGCCGGGTAGCTGGGCTGCTACCGGAACCTCAGGCAGAGCGCAAGCGAAGCATCTCGTTTTAATAATAGGATAACAGGTTACTCTCGGCCATCAGCAAGCGAGATGCTTCGCTTACGCTCTGCCTGACGAGCCAAACCGGCTTGGCCAAGCCCTACAGGAAATTCGGCCGGTCGAGCTTCTTGGCAATGCGGTAGGCGGCATTCACCAACCCCACGTGGCTGTACGCCTGCGGGAAGTTACCCCACTGCGAGCCGGTGCGGGCGTCCACGTCTTCGCTCAGCAGCCCCAGGTGGTTGGTGTAGCGCAGCAGTTTCTCAAACTCGCGGGTGGCATCGTCGAGGCGGCCCACGCAGGCCAGGGCCTCAATGTACCAGAAAGAGCAGATGAGGAAGGTGGTTTCGGGCGTGCCAAAGTCGTCGGCGTGGCGGTAGCGGTAAAACAGGCCCTCCGGCGTTTTCAGCTCCTGCTCCAGCGCCGCCAAATGCGTGCGGGCCCGCTCCGAGTCGGGTGGCAGGTAGCCCATCAAAATCAGCTGCAGGCCGCTGGCATCGAGGTGAGTAGAGCCGATGGCATTGGTGTACACGCCGCGGGAAGGCAGGTAGCAGGCCTCAATCTTCTCCTGCGCCTGCTGCATGAGGTCGGCGGCTTCGGCGGCCATATCAGCCAGGCCGAAATGCTGCGCCACCTTGTGCGCCGCGTGCGCCCCGGCCCAATGGAAGAGGTAGGTGTAGCAGTGGTACTGGGCCAAGTTGCGGAACTCCCAGAGGCCGGCGTCGGGCTGGTTCATGGTGCGCCCGATAAACGACAGCGCCTCGCGCATGAGCTTCTCGGAGTGTGCCCGCTCCTTGGTCACAAAGCGGCGGTCGACGTAGAGCGGCAGCAGCGCCACCAGCACCTGCCCGTACACGTCGTTCTGGATGTGCGTGTAGGCGTCGTTGCCGATGCGCACCGGCTGGTTGCCGCGGTAGCCGGCCAGGTCCAGCTCTTGCTCAATCAGCTCCGAGGCCCCGCTGATGGAATACAACGGCTGGTACTTGTCACCAACTTTGGTGGAAATGTTGGCAATGAAATGGAAGTACTGCTCCATTTCCTCGAAGTGCCCGATGTTGTTGAACGCGTTCAGGATGTAGAACGTGTCGCGCATCCAGCAGTAGCGGTAGTCCCAGTTGCGCCCCGAGCCGGGCGCCTCGGGCAAGGAAGTGGTGGTGGCCGCAATGATGGCGCCGGTGTCTTCGTACTGGTGCAGCTTCAGGGCCAGCGCCGAGCGAATCACCTCGGTTTGGTAAAAGTTGCTGATGCTGGTGCTCTTCACCCAGGTGCGCCAGTACTGCACCGTGCGCTGCAAAAACTGCTCGCAGGAGGTTTCTAGGGCGGCTTCCAGCGGTGCGCCGTAGGTCAGTACCAGGTACTTGGTTTCGGTGAGGGCAAAGTCCTCTTCGTCGAGAATGTAGCTCAGCGGCACGTTCGTCGTCAGCCGAATTTCTTCCGCAAGGCCCAGAAACGCAATGTGGTTGGACGAGCGGCGCGGCGTGAGTGGGGTCTGGCCGTAGTTGCCGGTGGGCCGGCACACGGCCCGCACCCGCGGCGTGCCCGCCAGCGGCTCCAGCTTCCGAATAATCATCAGCGGCTTGTAGTACCGCTCGTACTGCGGAAAGCGCGGTGCAAAGTCCGTCACGCGGTAGCGGCCGCCCACGCTGTCTACCTCGGTGCAGAGCACGTTAGTGTTGTCGAGGTAGTATTGGTGGGTGCTGAACTCTCCGTCGGCGGGTTGCAGGCTGAAGGCGCCGCCTTTGTCGCGGTCGAGCAGGCCGCCGAAGACGAAACCACTGTCGAAACGCGGCCAGCACAGCCACTGCAAAGAGGTATCCTGATGGATGAGGGCGAGGTAGGCGCAGTTGCCCACTAGGCCCATATCGTAGGTGTGTCGGGTGCTCATAGGCCGGGCTGAGGCGGCCGACTGGGGCCGCAGGGTAAGCTACCGTGTACCCCAAGCAGCGCCGCGGGGTTGCACGGCGGCCCGGCGTGCAGCTACAGCAGCGCCGCGGCCGACGCCGTAGCTGCCGCGCCCACGGCCAACCACAGGCGCAGCAGCCAGGTAGTCAGCTGCAGCTTCTTTTCCAACAACACGTAGCGGGGGCCGAAGGTCTGTTCCATAGCAAGGTGAGGTACGGTAAGGGTGCGTGCGTGAGTAGATGGCCAAAAGCGGCGGAAGGTTGCCTGGGTAACAAAAGCGTAACCTGCCGGCCGCCAACGATGGTAAAAATGCAGCCGCCAGGCGCCCGCGGCAAGCAGAAAGCCGTCACCGGCAACGGAGCCGGATGAACCGTCGAAAACGCCGCCCGAACGGGCTCGACGGTGAGCTAACTGCTTTACCCGCAGCCACCATGCAAAACAGCAGCCTTTTCGGGGCTGCTGCCTTGATTGAAATCAAGAAATACCAAGGAGGCCGCGTGGCCCGCCGCCGCTAGAGCTTGAACTGCGCGCACACCTTCACGCCGAAGGTTTTGATGCCGGGCAGGTCGCGGTAAGTGAGGCGGTGGATGAAGTCGACGCGCACGAACTTGAAGATGTTTTCCACGCCGTAGCCCACCTCGGCATAGGGCGTGGTGCCCAGCGTCCGGAACGTGGGCATGGCCGCGCCCGAGGCGTCGGTGGTGAGCATGGCCTGGCGGTTGGCCGCGCCCAGGCCGCCGTAGAGCAGGTTGCCGGTGGCCACCAGGCGCCAGTCGAGCTTCTTGAGCAGCGGCACCGCGTTGATGAACAGGCCCTCGAAGTAATGCTCGGCGTGCAGCGAGGCGTACCGGTCGCTGATGAACTCGGAGTAGTTCATCAGGTTGTAGGCGTTGGTGGTGTAAATTGGCGACTCGTTGCCCAAGTGCGCCTTCAGCACCAAGTACGGCACCGTGCTCGGAATGTAGCCCGCGTCCACAATGTACTCGGTGCGGCCCAGCTGGCCGAGCTGCACGCTGTGGGTCATGGTGAAGTTGAACTTCTGGTAGCGCAGGTTGCTGCCCAGCAGCCCATCCACGCCCAGCGTGTAGCGGCCCGTAAACACCGGCAGCTTGTTGAGGCCCACGGCGTAGCGGCGGTTCTGGTTTTGCAGCAGCGTTTCGCCGGGTGCGTAGCGCGACTCCACCACTACCTCGGTCAGCGTGAGCTGGTCGGCTGTGGGCGCGCCGGGCTGGCGGTCGGGCGTGGTGTAGTAGGCAAAATTGTAGATGGGGTCGAAGTGCTGGCGGCGCAGCGTGAGCTTCTGGGTGAAGTTGTGGAACAGGTCCGACTGCGCCGTTACGCTCGTCACGTCGCGCCACAGCGGCAGCAGCGGCCGGATGTTGCCAAAGCGCGCGGCGGCCTCAAACAGCGGGCTTTCCAGCGCCAGGTCGTTGTCGAGCAAGGCCACCAGATCCAGCTCGTGGCTGTGCTTCACGCTAAACACCGTCCAGTTCGGGCGCGACACAATGCGGTCGGCCGAGAGGCTGTACTTGAATTCCCCGTCGCGGGTGCCGTAGGCGGCGTAGCCCTGCACCAGCCAATTGGGATTCAGCTCGGGCGTGGTCCGGAAACCCAGCCGCAGGCGGTTGCCCTCCACGTTGTTGTAGTTGTAGGTGCTGAAAATCGGCCCCAGCTCGAAGCGGCCGCGCGGGCCCAACTCCTTGTAGCCGTTCACCACGAGGTCGGCCACTTCCAGGAAGGTGCGCACCGAGGGCAGCTTGCCCACCGAGTCGAGCACGGTGAGCGTGCGGGCTTCCTGGGCCGAGAGGGTGTCGGGGCGCTGCTGCTGCCAGAAATCGGCAGGCGTTTTCTGGGCGTTGGGCGCGGCGGCAAAGGGCTGGTCGTAGAACGGCAACTCGTGCGGGTGGCCGGCATCGAACTGCGAGTTGACGGTGGTGAAGCGCACCAGCAGCCCGCTTTGCTTTTTGGTCGGCTTCAGGCCCAGCACCACGCGGGTGCGCTGCGGCAGCCACGGCCCAGCCGGCGAAGGCGCCAGATCCTGGTACACCCGAATCTGGTCGACAAAGTTAATGTTGGCCTTCGGATCGACTTCCAGGTCCACGCGGCGCAGGGCGTAGGAGTTCATCGTCACCCAAATGCGGCCGGTGAAGGCCAAATCCTGCGGGCGCCGGGGCGTGACTTTCAGCTGGTAGCAACGGTCCTGGCCCACCATCACCGAGTCCTCCAGGTCGTAGTCGTAGGTGATGCGCCACCCGTCGGCAATGGGTGAAATGAAGTCTTTGCCCATCACCACCTGCCAGTTGGGGTAGAAGTCGTAGTCCTGAAACGAGGAGCCCAGTACCTGCGACAGGAGCGTGCCGTCTTGCGGGGCCACGCCGTGCAGCTGCGAGTGTTTGATTTCCTCCCGCTCGCGGTTGGGCCGGTGCCGCACGTAGTAGCGCGACATCACCTCGGAGGCAAACAGCGGCACCGTGGGTTTGCCCGAGGCGTTGCGCGCCAGGTCGCCCGCGCCGTCGGCAATGGCCGTCATGTCGCGAATGACTTTGCGCCGCGCCAGCCGGTCGGAAATGTCCGACAAAGACACCTCGATGCGGTTGTAGCTGTCGAACTCGAAAGCGTCGAGCCGGGCCTTGTCGTTCTGCTTTTTGTGCTGCTGCACTTGGCGCAGAATGGCGTAGGCCGGGTTTTCGGTGGGCCGAATGGTGACTTCGCCCAGCGCAATGGCCGCCGAAGGCAGCTTCACGTTCAGGGTTTGCTGGGGCGCTTTGCCTGCGGCCACGCTCTTGGGCCGAAAGCCCACGGCCGAAGCCCAGAGCGAGTCGACCGGATGAGCAACCGGCAGCTGGTAGCGGCCGTCCTCGTCGGCGGTGGTGCCGAAGGTGGTACCTTTCACATACACCGAGGCGAAGGGTACAGCCTGGCCGGTAGCAGCCTCGGTGATGCGGCCCGAAAAAACAATCCGCTGGGCCAGCGCGGTATTGCCGAGCGTCAGCAGGAGCACCAGCCCCAGCCACGAGTATACAGACTTCATAATGAGCTTCTCACAATCGACACAAAGGTACGACGCGATAGAGAGCAAATTACCTTAGCAAAGGTTAATCGTTTGTTGCTTTTTATGGGTAAATAGCTCAGCGGCAGCGAAATAAAAATAACAGCGCTGGTCGTATTCCGGAGCACTTCGACCGGTGCGCTTCGGGCCGCGACAAACGGGTGCTAGAGCTTGAACTGGAAGCTCATTTTCACGCCAAAATTCTGAACGCCGGGCAGGTTGCGGTAGGTGAGGCGGTGAATGAAGTCGACGCGCACGAACTTGAAGATGTTTTCCACGCCGTAGCCCACCTCGGCGTAGGGCAAAGTGCCCAGCGGCCGGAATTTGGGCAGGGCCTCGCCCGTAAACGGGTCGGCGGCGGGTATCAGGTCGAGGTTGGCGGGGCGGGCACCGCCGTAGAGCACGCTGCCCGTGGCCAACAAGCGCCAGTTGAGCTTCTTGAGCAGCGGCACCGAGTTCAGAAACAGCCCTTCGAAGTGGTGCTCGGCGCGCACCGACGCGTACCGGTCGCTCACGAACTCGAAGTAGCGCATCAGGTTGAACGCGGAGCTGTTGTAGAACGGGTTCTGGTTGCCCAGATGCGACTTGAGCACCGGGTAGGGCACGGTGTTCGGAATTAGCCCGGCTTCGAGGCGGTAGTCGGTGCGGCCGAGCTGGCCAAACCGGGCGCTGTGCGTCACCAGCAGGTTGAACTTGTGGTAGCGGAAGTCGCCGCCGAGCAGGTTGTTCAGGCCCAGCGTGTAGCGCAGCGTAAAGACGGGCCAGAGCATCTGGCCCACGGCGTAGCGGCGGTGCGGCAGGCTGATGAGGCGTTCGTCGCGGGCGTAGCGGGTTTCCAGCACCACTTCGGCCAACGACAACTCGTCGGTGGTGGGCGAAGTGGGCTCGTGCTCGGGCGTGTTGAAATAGCGGAAGCCGAAAAGCGGGTCGAAGTGCTGGCGGCGCAGCATCACGCTCTGCGTCAGGCCGCGCAGCACGTCGGTCTGCAGCTTCACCGACGACACGTCGCGCAGTAGCGGGCGGCCTTTGTCGAGGTTGCCCACGCGGGCCGAGGCCTCGTAAAGCGCGTCGGCGCCGTCGAGGTCCACGTCGAGCAGCGCCACTTGGTCGAGCACGCGGCGCTGGTTGAGGCTGAGCACCGTCCAGTGGCGGCGGTTGAGCATGTAGTTGAAATACACGTTGTACTTCACGCGCTGGTCGCGGAAGCCGTAGCCCACAAAGCCGCCCAGCAGCCAGGTGGGGCTGATTTCGGGCGTGGTGCGCAGGCCCAACCGCGTGTGCACGCCCTCCACGTTGTTGAAGCCGAAGGTGGTCAGCAGCGGCCCCACGTCAATCTTGCCCACGCGCTTGTAGCCGTTCACTACAATATCGGCCAGCTCCATGATGGAGTGCACGGCCGGCAACTCGGTTACCGAATCGAGCACGGCCAGGGTCTGCTTTTCGGCCACCGACAGCGTGTCGGGGCGGCTCTGGGCAAAGTATTCGGCCGCGTTGGCGTAGGCATCGACCGCGGTTTCGATGGATTGCGCGTAGAAAGCCAGCGGGCGGTTCTGGTTGCGCAAAAAGTGGCTGTTCACGGTCGTTACCACGGCGCGGGCGCCCAACTGCCCGTCGCCAGAGGGCTTGAAGCCGACCACCACTCGCGTGCGCACCGGCAGTCCCGGCCCGTCGGTGGGCGAGGTCAGCTCCTGCTGCACGCTCAGCTCGCTCACGAAGTTCAGGTTGGCCCTGGGGTCAACCATCAAATCGACCTTGCGCAAGGCGAAGGAGCCGGTGGTAATCCAGATGCGGCCGGTGAAGGCCAGGTCCTGCGGGCGGCGGGGCGTGACCTTGAGCTGGTAGCAGCGGTCCTGCCCGACCAGGACCGAGTCCTCCAAGTCGTAGTCGTAGGTGATGCGCCAGCCCTCGGCAATGGGCGAAATAAAGTCCTTGCCGACGCACTGCTGCCAGTTGGGGTAAAAGTCGAAATCCTGAAACGACGAGCCGGTCATCTGGGCCAGAAACGAGCCGGGCTCGGGCGCCGCGCCGCGCAGCTGGCTGCGCCGGATTTCCTCGCGCCGCCGCACCGGCTGGTTGCGCACGTAGCAGCGCGACTCGGTTTCGGAGGCGAAAATGGGCAGGGCCGCCTGCAGGTTATTGCCCGCCGTGCCCGGCGTTTTGGCCGCTTCGGCATCGGCAATGCGCTGAATCTGCTGCACCAGGCGCTGCTTGGCAATGCGCTCGGGCAGGTCGGTAAAGGCCGCTTCGAGGCGGGTGTAGCTGTCGAAATCGTAGTCGTCGAGCCGGCGCCGGTCGTTCTGGGGCTTGTGCTGTTGCACTTGGCGCAGAATGGCGTAGGCGGGGTTTTCGGTGGGCCGAATGGTGACTTCGCCCAGCGCAATGGCCGCCGAGGGCAGCGCCAGATTAACCGTTTGTACCGGCTGCTTGCCCACAGCCACGCTCTTGGGCCGAAAGCCCACGGCCGAAGCCCAGAGCGAATCGACGGGCTGCGGCACGGGCAGTTGGTAGCGGCCCTCTTCGTCGGCGGTGGTGCCCAGGGTCGTGCCTTTCACATACACCGAGGCAAACGGCACCGGCTGGCCCGTAGCAGCCTCGGTGACGCGCCCGCTGAACGCCATGCGCTGGGCGGCTGCGGAGCCACCCAATAGCAGAAGCGCAAACAAGCAAAGCAGCGGGTAAACGTGCCTCATAGAGCGTAGGGTGTACTCTGCTTAAAGGTACGGCATGGACCTGCAACAACCGCGCTGACAACGGCGCAACTCGGTAATTCTCAAGGCAGCCCAGCCGCTGAGCTCGTAACGCTAAACCACCGGGAAACGATGCGCCCTTTGGCCCCAGCCAAGCTCCGCCGCTGAATATACCACCGCCTCGGCAAGTTGCAAGGCGGTTTTGGCAGCTCGGCAAGGTTTTACCGTGCTACGAACATTCTTCGCGGGTGAGCTGCTCGTTGATGCTGATGGCCGCCTGCGCGCCTTCGGCCGCCGCCACCAGAGCCTGCTGGGCGGCGGGCGTGGTGTCGCCGGCGGCGTACACGCCGGGCACGGTGGTCATAATCTTTTTGTCGACCCACACGGCACCGCTGCGCTGCAGGCGGCGGCAGCCCAGTTGGTCGGCTATGTTGCTGCGCTGCTGCTGATCAGGGTGAATGAAGAGCGCCTGCCGTGGCAGGCTGGAGCCGTCGGCAAACTCAAGCTGGCGCAGGCTGCCGTCGCGGCGGCCAGCCAGGCGCCGGATCGGCTGCTCGTAGAGGGCAATGCCGTGGCGCTTGAGCCGGTGGCGGGAATGCTCGCTCATGCCCGTCCAGCCGTCGGTGCACACCACCACGTCCTTCGACCAGCGGCTGATGAGCAGCGCAAACCCCGCGGCGGACTTGTTGCGGCCGTACACCGCCACCGGCTGGTCGCTGACTTCGTAGCCGTGGCAGTAGGGGCAGTGCAGCACGCCCACGCCCCACAGCTCACGCATGCCCTCAATGGGCGGCAAGACATCGGCAATGCCCGTAGCCAGCAGAATTTTGCGGGTGGTTACGCAGCGGCCCGAGTCGAGCGTGACGCGGAAGCTGCCAGTTTCGGGGTCGCGCTCGGTTTGGGCGACGCAGGCTTCGCGGGATTCTACAGTGGTGTAGGGCTGCAGCTGCTCGCGGCCCAGGCGCAGCAACTCCTGCGGCTTGATGCCGTCGCGCGAGAGGAAGCCGTGCACGGCGGGCGAGGGGGCGTTGCGGGTTTTGCCGCCGTCGCAGAGCAGCACCCGGCGGCGGCAGCGGCCCAGTACCAATGCCGCGCTTAGGCCGGCGCACCCGGCGCCCACTACCACCACTTCGTAGTCGGTGGGCGGAATGTGACGGGGGCGCTTGAACGGACGGCGGGCGGAAGCGGGCATAGTGGGTAGATGGGCGGTGATGCTGCTTCAACCCCCAAACGCGGCGAGGGGTTGCGGCGGAGTTGGTTTGGGCGGGCGTGCTAGCCGGCAGCGGGCCAGCGCGGTTGGGGCCGTGTTGGTTGAAGCTCTGCGGGAATTTGCGGTACTTGAGGCCTAGCTACTTCTTTTTTTCTGCCCATGAAAAAACCTTACTTAGTACTGGCGGCGCTGGCTCTGAGCCACATCGCCACGGCCCAGCTCTCGGGCACCAAGACCATCGACCCGGGTGGTACCGGCCCCAACAACTACCCCACCGTATCGGCGGCCGTAACGGCGCTGAACGCGGGCGGCGTGGGCGCGGGCGGTGTTACGTTCCGGGTGAAAGCCGGCACCACGTTCACCGAAGCCATTCCGGCCATTACCGCCTCGGGCACGGCCGCCAACGGCATTCGGTTTACCCGAGGCGGTGCCGGGGCCAACCCCGTGCTGCAAACCGTGGGCACCGGCGCTGCCGATGCTGTACTGACCCTCGACGGGGCTGATTACGTGCGCCTCGACAGCCTGACGCTGCGCGAAAACCCGGCTAACACGGGCGTTGCCCAAACCGAGTACGGCGTATGGCTGAAGGGCGGTGCCACCAACAATCTGGTGCAGGCCTGCGCCATCGTGCTGGACCGCGCCAACACCAACAAAACCTACGGCGTGCATTTGCTCGACGGCGGCAACAACGCCAACCGGTTCCTGAGCAACGCCATCAGCAACTGCACCGGCGCCTACTACTTCGCCGCCACCTCCGCCGCCAACGACCTCGACAACGAAATCGGGAATCTGGCCGGCGGCAGCAGCCCGCTGACGCTGCTGGGCCTGCCCACCACGGGCGGACCACCGACCACCACCATCGTGTACGCGGTGTACCTGACCTTTCAGCAGCGGGCGAAAGTCGTCGGCCAGGACATCAGCGACGTGCAGGGGCCGGGCTCAGTATACGGCATCTATTCCAGCGGCGCCCCCAACAGCGTCGAGATGATTGACAACCGCCTCAGCAACTTCCTAAGCCGGGCCACCGGCAGCGGCATTGTAGAAGCGCTGTACGTGAACAGCGGCACTACCCATACGCTGCTGCGCAACCGCGTGCACGACATCCGCGCCACCGGCTCCACGGCCTTCGCGGTGGGCATCGACATCAACGGCGGCGCCACCAACTACATCATCAACAACTTCGTGAGCGGGGTGCAGGCTCCGGCTAGTACCGCCGGCACGGCCGTGCGCGCGCTCAGCCTGCGCGGCGGCACCACCAACAACGTGTTCCACAACACGGTGCTGGTGGAATACGCGGCCACTGTGGCCAGCAACAAAAGCGGAGCGTTCTACATGTCGGGCGCCAATACGCCGGGCTACCTCGCCAACAACGTCTTTGTGAACCGCGTGACCGGCCTGACGCCGGGCGGCGGGGGCGTAGGCGCAGCTTTCTTCAAAGCCACGGCCACCGTCACCACCCTTGCCGGCTCCAACAACAACCTGTACTACAGCGCCTCGCCCTCGGCCGAGCACCCGATTTTCTACGGCGTGGCCACCACGCCCGCCGTGGCCGTTACGCTGGCCGACTACAAGCAGCTGGCCGCCCCGGCCGGGGTCGATCAATCGGCGGTGACGGAAAACCCGACGTTCGTGTCGGCCGCTACCGGCGACCTGCACATCAGCCCCACAGTGCCCACTCAGATTGAAAGTGGCGGCGTGAACCTGATTGGCGGCACCGCCGTGCCCACCGACATCGACGGCCAAACGCGCAACGCCAATGCCCCCGACCTCGGCGCCGACGAAGGCTCCTTCCAGGGCGTGGATGCCAGCGGACCAAGCATTGCCTACGCGCCGCTGAGCAACACCTCGGCCTTTACCAGCCGCACGCTGAGCGCCGTTACCATCACCGATCCGAGCGGCGTGAACGTGGCGGCCGGCACCAAGCCGCGCCTCTACTACAAGAAAAACTCCGACGCCAACGCCTTCAACGTGCCCAACGACGCCACCGGCAACGGCTGGAAATGGACCGAAGCCACCGGCACCGCGTCGCCTTTCAGCTTCACGCTCGATGTGAGCAAGCTGCGCGCGGCTCCCGTGGCCGGCGACTCCATTCAGTACTTCGTGACGGCGCAGGACTTGGTGACGCCGCCCAACGTGAGTGCCTCGCCGGGCACGGGCTTCGCGGCCACCTCGGTAGCGGCCATTACCAGTGCCCCGCGCCGGCCGAACTCCTACCGCGTGCTGGGTTTCATCAGCGGCATCAAGACCGTGGGCGTGTCGGCTGCTGCCGATTACCCCACCCTCACGGCGGCCGTAGCCGATTTGAACCGCAGCCAGCTGAACGGTAGCGTCACGCTGCGCCTCATCGACGCCTCGTACCCGAGCGAAACCTACCCGATTACGCTCAACGCCAACCCCGGCACGCGCCCCACGCCCACGGCCACACCCAATGCCGTACGCATCGAGCCGGCCGTGGCTACCCGCGTCACCACCCTCGAAGGCAATGCCACCACGCCCCTGCTGATTGTGAATGCCAGCTACGTAGACGTGAGCGGGGTAGGCGGCAGCGGCTACGGCCTGCTGCTGCGCAACAACGGTACCGGCGCTGCCAGCGGAGTGGCTTTTGCCACGGGCCGCAACGTGGCGTTCCGCCGCGTAGAAATGCAGGCTGGCAGCACCACCACCGGCTACGGCGTAGCATTTGACGGCGTGGTGGCGGGCTTGGTGCAGAACTGCAAATTCAGCCGCGCCAATGTGGCCGTGCAGCTGCAGAACAACTGCGACTCGGTGCGCGTGTTCAGCAACGAAATGGGTGCCATTGCGCCAGCTACCGACCCGCTGGGCTCGGCCGGCGTGGTAGTGCTCAGCAGCCAGCACTTCGACGTGGTGGGCAATATCATTTCCGGCGTTACGCGGGCGGTGTCGCCCAGCATTTCGGGCATCCAGGTGGGTGGAACAGCCCGCGACGGAGCCGTGCGCGGCAATGCCATTGCCTACATCTTGCATTCGGCTACCACCGCTGCCACGGCCTACGGGGCCGTTGGCATCCGCTTGGGCACTTCGGATACCAACTCCGGCATTTTGGTGGAGAGCAACATGATCAGCAACGTGCGCAGCTTCGGCGACGACGGCCTGTCGTTTACGCCCCACGGCATTGTAGCGGCTAGCGGCGGCGGCTACAGCATTGCCCACAACTCGGTGTACCTCACCGGCACCGTAGGCGGCGGTGCCACGCCGGTATCGGCGGCGCTGCTGCTGAATGCCGGGGTGACTACCGTGGGCGCGGTCAATAACATCCTGGTCAACAACATCGACGTGACGCCGACTGGCGGCAAAGCCTATTCGTTATTGGTGGCGGGTGCCGCCACGCAGCTGAGCGCCTCCAACGCCAACGACTACCTGGCCACCGGGGCCCGCGGGGTGCTGGCCAGCATCAACAACGTGGACCTGCCCACGCTAGCGGCCGTGCGCACGGCTACCTCCGCCGATCAGCGCAGCGTATCGGTGCTGCCGGTGTTTGTGGCACCCACCAACGGTGACCTGCATCTGACGGCTGCCAACAACTGCAGCCTCGAAGGCAAAGGCCTGCCCCTGCCCGGACCGCGCCTCGATATTGACGGCGACGCCCGCTCCGTGACCACGCCCGACATCGGGGCTGATGAGTTTGTGGGTGTGAACTGCACCGTGGCTACCACATCGGCCAAAGCCACCTGGCGCACCGATGTATACCCGAACCCCACGGCCGGTGCCCTCACCCTGAGCATCAGCGGGGCTACGGGTCCGCTCACGCTGGAAGTGCTGGATGTGCTGGGCCGCCCGGTGCACCGGGTCGAGCTGAAAGCCGGGACCAGCAGCTACCCCCTCGATTTGCACGGCCACGCGGCCGGGTTATACCTGCTGCGCCTCAGCAACGGGCAAGTGGTGAGCAGCCACCGCGTGGTGCTCCGGTAAGACGTTCTGCAACCGCCACAAAAAAGGCCACCCGATACGGGTGGCCTTTTTTGTGCCTGCTTCAAAGCTTCGGTAGGGCACGAACGGTAACAGGCAAAAGATAATTTGTGGGCTACAGCAGGATGAAAAATCAAGCCCGACCGAAACCGGTTGGAGGCCGGTGCCGGTCGGGCTTGAAAGAGCGACGAAGCTGCGGGATTAACGCTTGATCAGGCGTTTTACCACGCGGGTGTCGTTGCCGGTTACCACAATCAGGTAGGCGCCGGGGGCTACTTTGCCGAGGAAAAGCTCTGCGTGGTTGCCCCAAGCCAGGGCTTGCGTCAGCACCTTGCGGCCGGTCATGTCGGTGATGGTAGCCGTGTACGAGCCAGCCGCCAGCGGCGACAGATCAACGTACACAACGTCGGCCGCCGGGTTCGGGGAGAGTTCCACTTGCTTGGCCGAGGCACCGAAGGAAACCACGCGCACCGACGTGAGCGAGGCTTTGCCGTCGGTGTCTACCTGGCGCAGGCGGTAGTATGCCTGCGAGCCGAGCTGCGAAACCTTGGCATCGGTGAAGGTGTAGTTCTGCACCGTGTTGGTGGTGCCGTGGCCTTCCTTCTGCCCGATTTGCACGAACTGCTTGCCGTCGAAGCTGCGCTCTACCACAAAGTAGGCGTTGTTCAGCTCCTGAGCCGTCGACCAGGTCAGGAAGGCGTCAGCCGATTTGGCCGTAGCCTCAAAGGACTTCAGCGTAACTGGCAGCGGAGCTACCTGGCAGTTGCTGGCCTGGGTAATGTTCGGCACGTCGCCTTGCACAATGTTGCTGCGGGTGAGGCCGTCGAACTGCGTTCCGTCCGTAGAACCAAACGCAACCGTGCCGCTGGAGCTGCCTGTAAGGCCGTTGTTGCCGGGCAGCAACTCGGTAGCTGCACCCAGAGCCGAAGAGGCGAATACTACACCGGCTGAACCGCCGCCGCCGGGACCGTGCTGGGCCGTTTGGGCGAGGTTGTTGCTGCCGCCGTCGCCGCCGTTGGCCAACACCGTGATGTTGTTCAGTGCCGATTTGCTGAGGATTACCACGCTGCCGCCGGCACCGCCGCCGCCGCTGCCGTCGTTGTCGACGGTAGACGTCTGGCTGAGGCCGTTGACGTTGATGGTGCCCGTGCCCGAAACCGTGGCGGCGTTGATGATGACGATACCGCCACCGGCTACACCGCTGGAGTTAAAGCCCGCATTGACGGCCGTACCTTGGCCCGAGCCGCCGGTGCCGTTGTTGGTGGTGCCGGCACCGCCGCCACCGCCCAGTACCACGCGGCTGGCGTTGGCCTGCAGGAACGGCGCACCGCCGTTACCGCCCGTGGGGTTGCCCAGGTTCCAGGCGTTGCCGCCCTGGCCGCCGAAGCCGCCGTTGGCGCCGCCGCCGCCGCCCGTGTTGTTCTGGTTGTCGGCTACGCTACCATCGGTGCCGCCGCCACCGGCGTTGCCCGGGGCGCCACGGCCGTAGCTGCCACCGGGGTAGCCTTCAGCCGTGTTGTCTTGCAGTACGCCGTTGTTGTTCACGTAGCGCGGCGTGCCGGCAATGCCTTCGCCTTTCGACGCGTGCACGTTCACGTCGCTCACGGCTACGTAGTCCTGGTTGGTGGGCGTGCCCGTGCCGTTGGCGCGGGTCAGCTGGCGGCCTGCGCCGCCGCGGAAGCCTTTGCCGCTGGCATCGATAGTGCGGCCGTTGAAGTTAAGCGTACCGCTTACTTCCAGTACCACTACGCCACCGGTGCGGCCGTCCCAGTTCGGGGCCACAATGTCGGCGCCCAGGGTCAGGTTGCGGTAGCGCGGTACCCGAATTACCTGGTAGCGCAGCTGGCCGCTCGTAGCCGTAGCATCGGCGTTGGTGTAGGTGTTGGTGAGGGGCGAAGCCAGGGTGAGCGTACCGCCGGCTGCCGTGGTGGCCGTGGCCGACGAACCGGCTACGTAGCGGTATTCGTACTGACCGGCTACCAGGTTGGTGCCCAGCGTGCCGTTGGCCGGGGTGTCGCTCGAAGCCGCACCGTCGCCGTAAGCCGTCGAGTTGGAGTTGTCGATCTGAGCGCCCTGCATCTGCATGATCAGAATCAGGTCGCCGGGGACGATGTTGCTGCTGCCGGTGGTGGTCATGGCCGGGCCAACGGTAAGCGTCGTGGTGTTGGCCGTGGCCGTGTTCAGGCCGCGATAGTACGAGTTGGGCTGCTGGCCGGTGGCCGTCGTCTGATCGGTCGTCGTTTCGGCCAAGCAAGCCTGGGTCGAAACGGTGTTGCTGATCTTCACCGTCACGTTGGAGAAACCCGCCGTGCCGTCGTTGTTGCCCGCAATGGGGTCGGGCGTATCCGACGACGAGGTAACCTTGCCCACGATGGGGTTCAGGCCGGCTTGGGTGGCATCGAAGGTGAACGTGAACCCGGAGGACTCTTCGCTGGCTAGCGAAGAAATAGCCGGGAACGTGAGTACGCCGGTCGAGGGGTTGTAGCTACCGCCGCCCGATACCACGGGGTTGCCGAGGTTCTTGTTTACCGTTGCCGTCAGCACCACGTTTTGGGCTACCGAGGGGCCGTAGTTGCTGGCTACAATGTTCAGGATGGTGCGCGCACCCGGAGCCGCAGCTGCCGGACCCGTAATGGTGGCAGCCACGTCGGCCGAAGCCGAAGGGGTGGTCGTCACCTGGGCGTTGGCGGCCGAGCCGTCGTTGTTGGCAAAGCTGTTGTCGGCCGTGTTGGTCGAGCCGCCCGAGCCCACTGCACTAACCGTGAACAGGGCCGGCATCAGGAAACGCACGGTGTGCGTACGGCTGGCGTTGGTACCGAGGTTGCCCGTCGGGAACTGCACCAAGCCCGTATTGGGGTCGTATACCGCGTCGTCCGAAGCCGTAACGCTCGTCAGGTTGGGGGGCAGCACAATGCGGCCCTGGGCCGAGGCCTCGATGGTAGTGCTCAGGTTGGAGAGCGTGAGCGTGTAGAGCACGTAGCTGCCGGCCGGCGCCGTGGTCGGACCGCTCAGCGAAGCCGCAACGTCTACGGTGCTGTTGGAGCCATTGACGGTGATAGTGGCCGTGTTCGACGTGGCGTTGTTGGCGTCCTTCACCGTGTAGGTAGCCGTACCCGGTACGCTGGTGGTGAAGTTGGTGCCCGGCGTGAAGGTGACAATACCCGTAGTGGCGTCTACCGCAAACGTGCCCACGTTGAGGGCGCTGGTGCGAGTGAGGCTGACGGTATTGGCCCGCAAGTCGCCGTTGGCGTCGGTGTCGTTGCCCAGAATCCGGATCTGAATAGCCGCTTTCGTCGTGGCATTGGCGTATACCACATCATTCTGAGCTACCGGAGCTGCGTTATCAACGGTTACCGAGATGGTGCCTTGGTTGGACACCAAACCCAACTCGTCTTTCACCGTGTAGCGCACTACCGTGGTGCCCGTGAAGCCGTAGCGGGGAACGAAGGTTACCACACCTTCTTTGTCGACCGAGAACGTGCCGCCGCTGTTGGTGCCGCGGATGCTGCTGGTACCGGTGTCGCTGCCCTCCGAAGGGTCACGAATCAGCAGCACCGAGCTTTTCTTCAAGGACGAGTTGCCGTCGGCGTCGGTATCGTTAGCCAGCACGCTGATCTGAGCCGTCAGGCCGAAGTTGGTGAGCGTGTTGTTCACAGCTACCGGAGCCGAGTTGGCTACCGTGAGGGTGATAGTACCTTGGTTCGACGTTTGGTTGAACGTGTTTTTGACGGTGTACTTGATAGACGTAGTACCGGTGTAGTTGCCTACCGGCGTAAACGTTACCACACCCGTGTTCGATACCGTAAACGTACCGGCGCTGTTGGTGCCGGGCAGCCCGGCAGTGTTGGCACTGGTAGCAGTGGAAGCACCTTGAACCAGGGTTACGGTGGTGTTGTCGAGGCCGCCGCCGCCGTCGTTTGACAGCACGTTGATGTTCGTTGCGGCTTTGTAAGAAACGGATTGTACGTCGTCGTTAGCAACGGGAGCACCTACTACACTAAGCACGTAGCTGACCGAAGCCGACGTCAGCGTGGGGTTGGCGTTGTCACGGGCCGTGTACGAGGCGTTGATGGTGCCGCCGCCCGAGTTGTTCGGCTGGAAGTACAGCGTGGTAGCCTGAGCCGCGCTGAGGGTGTTGGCGCCCGTTGACAGCGCGGTTCCGCCTGTCGCCTGGGTGTAAAAGGAACCGAGCGTGTTGGCAGGTACCGTGAAGATATAATTCGTGACGGTGGCGTTGCCCTCCGGGTCGGTGGCCGTCAGCGACGTTATCTGCGTACGGCCCGCCGAGCTAGCTACCGAAGCCGTTTTTGCTGCCGCCGTCGGGGCCGTGTTGGTAACGGTAATGGTAATGGTGGCCTGGTTCGAGGTGTTATTGTTCCTGTCCTGAACCGTGTAACGAATGGTAACCGGGGTACCAACAACGGTACCCGCCACAGGCGTGAACGTAACAATCCCGGTCGTTCCGTTAACACTAAAGGTGCCAAGGCCGGATTGGGAACCTGCTACCAACGCTACGGATGTGTCATCGATATCATTGCCAGGGTTGCCGTTACCATTTCGGATATCGTTGGCCGTTACATCAACGTTTACGGCCGCGTTGTAGGCAGTAGAAGCGGCATCGTTGTTGGCGGTGGGTGCAGCAGCCGTGGCGGTGCCGGCAATGCCTAGCCAAAGCAACAACCCCAGCATCAGTCGACTCCTGCGACCAAATGTGTTCTTACGCGAAGAGTTGCCTGGTGCAACCCGCGGAAGGGGTACTGGTTTGTTCATGTGGTATGTGGATGGATGGAAAAACGCGTCGTTGAAATCCGTATGGCCTAGTCTTGGGAGAAGCCAAACGGTACAAAATTAGCGAGTTAATTTAGTACCATAACTTTTTTGCTTGTAAAATTATCGTTACACGAATCAAATTGGGCCTAGCAACCGTAGTAAGGCGTTTTTTGCATTATCGCAATTAATGTTTTGCCTTTACCAGTATAATAGAATCATATAATGCATAGTATTAATCTTTAATTTTATTGTAATAAATTTGGCGGCTATTCTTGCGAGATTAAGAACAGAAAAGCGCGCCGTGATTAGCAGCGCGCTTTCCTAACAACAGTCAGTAAACTGCCGACCTACCGGCCGCTTTGTTTCACCAAGTCGTGGATTTGTTGGTTGAAGCCTTCGGCCTGGCCCAGCTGTTCCAAAGGCAAGTGGAAACGATACTTCCAGAAGTGCTCGGGGTTTGAGGGTACGTTCACCTGCTCATCGAGTGGGTTCTGGCGCCGCAATTGGTCGTTGAGGGCTACCAGATCCTGCAGCGGGAAAATGGCCCACATAGCCGGCGAATAAAGGTGCTGTACTACCACTTCGCGGGAAGCCCAAGACTCGCAGAAATACGGGGCCGCCTGGCCGCCGTGGCCCAGCAGCTGCTCGAAAAAGCGTTGGGTGCGCTCGTGGTCCTCTTCCCACCAGCCGCGCACGGTGCTCATGTCGTGGCACGACGGTGAGACGACGGAAAGGTACGCGGCGTCGTTAGGGTGCGAGAATTCGATGCCGGTGGCGGCGGGCATGCGCTGAATATTGAGGCCCAGCATACCCAGCTGGCGCATCACGCCGGGCACCGAGGCGGGCACCATGCCCAGGTCTTCGCCGAAGATGAGCATGTTGGTGGCGTAGCGAATGGCCGGCAGCTTCACCAAGCCCTGCTCGCGCCAGAAATCCTCGTGGCGACGGAAGAAGAAGTCCACGTAGAGGTCCTGCATACGGCGGCGCGACTGGTCGTCCAGGTCGCGGAAGGTGCGGGACTTGTCTACGGTGATGCGCGGATGCCAGTACTCGCCGTTGGAGCCGTCGGCTTCCACGAAAAGCACTTCGGTGTGCAGGCGGTACAGGCCCTCGCGCAGGCGCTTGAGGTGGTCGTGCTCCTCGGCGGGGGCAGCGGTCAGCTGCTGCTCAAACACGGCCTCCACTTTGCGCTGCGTGTCCACGAACTCGCGGAAGCGGAACGCGCCGTGGCTGCCTTCGTCGAGGAACTCGTCGCGCACGGCTCCGGCCGCGGCTCCAAAAAGCTCCTCCAGAATGTGCCAGCGAATGTAGGGCTTGGCCAGCCGGTCGTAGTCGAACCAGCCCAGGCGCTGCTCTACCTCGTGACGGTGCAGGGGCAGAGCGGGCGAGAAATGGCCCAGCAAGCCCTCAACGGCGTGGGCCGGAATTTCCCAGATGCGGAAGAAGCCCAGAATGTGGTCGATGCGCAGGGCATCAAAGTAGCGGCTGAGGTGCGTGAGGCGCTGGCGCCACCAGGCGTAATTGTCCTCGGCCATTTTCTCCCAGTTGTAGGTCGGAAAGCGCCAGTTCTGGCCCGTTACCGAGAAGTCGTCGGGCGGGGCGCCGGCTTGCTGATCGAGGTGGTACAGCTCGGGCTGGGTCCAGGCCTCCACCGAGTGGCGGTAGATGCCAATGGGCAGGTCGCCCTTCAGGACCACGCCTTTCGAGCGGGCGTAGTCGACGGCGGCCACGAGCTGCTTGTCGAGGTGAAACTGCGTGAACAAGTGCAGACCGAACTCGTCGAACTCGGAATGCGCGGGGTCGAGCAGAGCCGGGAGCCAGTCGCCGGGTTGCTGAAACGCGGCGGGCCACTGGCGGAAATCCACGGTGCCGAACCGCTCGCGCAGGCCGCTGAACACGGCGTAGGGCGCCAGCCACGCCTGTTGCTCCTGGAAAAACCGCTGGTAAGCCGGATCGGCTAGGAAAGCGGCTTTTTCCTGCTGGTAGAGGTGCCGCAGGAAGCGCCACTTAGCTTCGGTCACGGGCTCGTAGTCCACAAAGTCGCGGCCGTTCAGTTCCTCGCGGAGTTGATCGAGTTCGGCGCGTAGGGTTGGGTCCTGCAGCTCGGCCACGTCCTGCAGGCGCAGGTACTGCGGGTGCAGGGCAAACACCGAAATGGCAGCGTAGGGGTACGAATCGACCCAGGTATGGGTGGCCGTGGTGTCGTTGATGGGCAGCACCTGCACCAGTTGCAGACCCGCTTCCACGGCCCAATCGACCAGCAGGTTCAGATCGGGAAACTCACCTACGCCCAGGCCTTGCTGGCTGCGCAGGGCAAACACGGGCAGGGCCACGCCCGCACCGCGCCAGGGGCCGCCGGTTTGCCGGAACTGCTCGTCGTGGCGCCAGCGCAGGGTGTCGCGGTGGCCGAGGGGCGGCAGCACGCGGTCGGGGCCGGCTTCGAGGTCGATGCAGCGCTTTGCCTGCGGGTCCCAGAAACCGTATTTGTAAAGGACCGGCTTGTCGGGCGTCACCAAGGCCACATCGGCCGACCAGTACGGGAAATCGGCATCGGACAGCACGAGGGCTTTGCGGTTGTCCCAAGCCCCCAGGGCTTCGTCGGAGCCCAGAATGCACAGGCACTGACCGGGCTGCACGCGCGGAGCGCCCAGGGAGAAGCGCACGGCCGCATCGGCGGCGCGCGAGCGGGCCGCGCGGCCGGTGCCCGGCCCGCAAGGCGACTCGGCCGGGCGGCGGAAAATGGCCTGCGTGAAAGCGTTGGTCAGCAGCTCGTACTCGGGCAGCTGCGGCACGCGCCAGAACTCGTCGAGCAGCACGCGGCCGTACGACTCGCCGGTGAGGGCCACCACGCGGTCGGGGCCGCCTTCCCAGTGCGTCACGCCGTTGTCGACCAGCACATACTTGTAGCGCAGCTCGGCGGTATCGGCCGCCACGTCTACTTCCTGCTCCCAAAACCCGGACGACGGGTCGTAGGTCAGGCGTAAAGCACGGTCGGGGTGCCAGTCGCCGAGGGCGGCGCCGGCGCCGCGCACTTCGAGGCGCTGACCCCAGGAAGTGAAGTACGGGAGGCGAAAACGGACGAGCATATGCTACAGGAAAACCCGCCGGGGCGCAGCAGCGCTGGGAAAGGGCGGCGAAAGATTACCCGAAGCTACACGGTCGGAAACCGGAATCAAATTTGAGCGCAACCGGAAACGATTGCGACATCAGAAAAAGAATTTAAGCCAGATAAGAGACGGATTCGGGCGCTCCTACGTGGTATTTAGCCTGGGTCTTTGCCCGCATAAGACAGCGCAAATGACGCGGCTTAGCGTCGGCGGCGGGCGGCCGATTGGTGGCTGCGGGACAGCAACGCTGCTTTTGCAGCCGGCTTGGTCGGCCCCTGCAGCCGCTACTCCCGCCGGGCTGCCCGGCAGGCTTGGCCTAACCCCCGGCGGCTTTTTTCCGTTGGGTTGGGCAGACCCCTTCTCTCGCTTTACCCATTTTTCGTTGTGTCAACTTCTCTACGCCGCATCCTGTACGTCGTACTCGGGCTATTGGCGTTTGTAGTCCTGTTGGTGGTGGGAGTAGTGGTGGCGCTGCAATTCCCCTCGGTGCAGGACTACGCCGCCCGCAAAGCTGCGGGCTACCTGCAAGGTAAAATCGGCACCGAAGTGCGCATCGGCAAGTTTCGCACCGACTGGCGCCACGGCCTGGCCCTCGACCGCGTGTACCTGGAAGACCAGCACGGCGACACGCTGGTGTCGGTGGGGCATTTGGGCGTGAGCCTCGATTTGTGGGCGCTGGCCAAGTCCGAAATCAACGTCAGCTCGGTGGAGCTGACCGACGGCACCGTGAACATTGCCCGCACGCTGCCCGATTCGACCTACAACTTCGACTACATTCTGGCCGCCTTTGCCACCGGCGACACCGCCACGGCAACGCCCGCCGACTCGACCGGCGGCTTCAAATACGACATCGGCGACGCGCACCTCGCCAACGTGCGCCTGACCTACACCGACGAAGTGGACGGCCTGAACGTGCGCACCCGCGTGGGCGACCTGGCCGTGACCATGAACGAAGTGGACGTGGACAAAAGCACCTACCGCGTCGAGAACGTGGCGCTCAAAAACACCGGCATCAACATCGTGCAGACGAAGGTGCCGCCCGACACGCCCGCCGAGCCGCTCACCCTCACCTTCGGCCTCGACAAGGCCACGCTCGACAACGTGGCGCTCAGCTACCGCAACGAAGTGGCCAAGCAGTACATCGGCACGCGCATCGGGCAGGCCGCCGTCACGGCCGACAACATCGACCTGATCCGGCAGCGCATCGGGCTGAACACGCTGGTGCTGCGCGACGCCGAGGTGACTTACGCCCAGAATTCCCAGGTGCCCGTGACCGAGCGCGTGGTGAACCCCGCCGAAACCGTACGCAAGCTTGATTCGGCCGTGACGCAGGCCACCGGCGCGGCCACCTCGTGGGCCCTCACGCTGCGCGAGTCCGACATAAGCGGCGTGAAGTTCACCTTCGACAACCTCGACGAAAAGCCGCAGCGCACCCGCCTGCCGGCCATGGACTACAACCACCTGCTGTTTGAGGACCTGGCGCTGAAAACCCGTAACCTGCGCTACTCCAGCAACCGCACCACCGGCCGCATCGACCTGCTGGCGGGCCGCGAGAAAAGCGGCTTCCGCGTCGACCGTGCCGAGGCCGATGTGGTGTACGACTCGGTGCAGATTCGCCTCGACAACCTCGACCTCGTCACGCCCCACACCCGCATCCGCCGCACGCTGGCCATTGGCTTCGATTCCCTGGGCATGCTGGCCGATACGAAACAGCTGGGCAAAATGCGCATGGAGGCCGATTTGCAGGACGTGCGCCTGGGCTTTCGCGACATCCTGTACATGGCGCCCGACCTCATTACCGAAAAGCCCTTCACCAGCGGCCCCAACCAGTCGGTGCTGCTGAGCGGGCAGGTGAACGGCCGCCTCGACAACTTCGCGCTCAACAATGTGGAAATCGTGGGGCTGCGCAACACCGTGGTGCGCGCCTCGGGCCGCATTCAGGGCCTGCCCAACACCGACCGCCGCCTCTACACCGATCTGCGCATTGCCCAGCTGACCACCACCAAGCGCGACCTGAACGACCTGCTGCCCGCCGGCCTCATTCCCGCCGATGTGATTGAACTGCCCGAGCGCGCCACGCTGTCGGGCACCGTGCGCGGCCGGCCTACCGCCAACGACCTCGCCCTGAACCTGAAGGCCAACACCTCGTTTGGCGGCGCTACCATTGCGGCCAATCTGCGGCCCGGCCCCGCCGGCCGCGAGCCGGTGGATGCGCGCTTCACGTTCCAGAACTTCCAGCTCGGCCGCCTGCTCAAGCAGCCCGACATTGGCCCCGTAACCGGCCGCGGCTCCTACGTGGGTACCGGTTTCGAGCCCACGACCATGCGCGGCAAGCTGGTGGCCCGCCTCGACCGGGCCCGGTACGGCACCTACACCTACCGCAACATCGACGCCACCGTCGGCATCACGGGCCAGCAGTACGCCATCGACGCGCGCAGCACCGGCGACGCCAACGCGGCCTTTGCTATTAAAGGCAACATCGATTTGCGCAACCCCAACGCGCCGGTGTACGCCTTCAGCGGCAACCTGAAAAGCCTGAACCTGACCGCGCTGGGCTTCTACTCGGGCGGCGACCTGCGCGTGCAGGGTGATTTGGACGCCAACCTCTCGGGCTCCGACCTGAACACCATCAACGGCACGCTCACGGGCGACAACATCGTCATCGTGTCGAACAACCAAGCCATTCCGCTCGACTCGGTGAATGCGCGCATCGTGCAGGTGCCGGGCCGCACCGAGGTCGATTTCACGTCGAGCATTCTGCAGGCCACCGTGCGCGGCAACACCCGCCTCGGCGACATGGCCACGGCCCTGCAGCAGCATATCGACCGGTACTTCGACCTGCCGGGCGTGCAGTACCGCGCCTCGTCGGTGGCGCGCAACTTTACCTTCGACGTGACCGTGCCCCAGTCGGGCGCGCGGCTGCTACCCAAGTTTGTTACCGGCCTCACGCGCATTTCGCCCTTCAAAGCCAGCGGCGCCTTCGACAGCCGCGCCGCCAGCCTGGCCGTGCGCTCCGACGTGGCCTTTATGCGCTACCAGGGCATTGCCTTCGACTCCTTGAAGCTGCGCGTGGGCTCCGACGCCCAGAAGCTCGACTACTCCGTCGCCCTCGACCAAGTGCGGCAGGACACGACCTTGCGCGTGCCCAACCCCAGCCTGACCGGCAGCATTGCCAACAACCAAATTGGTACGCGCCTGCGCATCGCCGAGTCCGATTCGGCCGAGCGCCTGAGCTTGGGCGGCGTGCTGCAGGTGCTGAACGGCGGCTCCACCTACCAGTTCAGCTTCGCCCCGCAGCTGTCGGTAGACAAGGTCGAGTGGGTGGTGGCGCCCAACAACTACGTGCGCTACACGCCCGCTACCGGCAACATCGAAGCCCAGAACGTGCGCCTCTCGCACACCGGCCGCGCCGAGCGGTTTCTGGCCCTGCAAACCCTGCCCGGTGCCCGCAACCCGCTGCAGGTACAAATCGGCAATTTCGACCTCTATGCCCTCGGCCGCGCCGCCGGCCTGCAGGACTCGCTCATCGGCGGCACGCTCAACGGGCAGGCCGTGGCCTATAACCTGGGCCGCACCGGGCAGGCTTTCACCGCCGATCTGGCCCTCACCCAGCTGGCTTACAACAAATACGCGCTCGGCGACGTGAAAGCGCAGGTGGTCAACAACGTGGCCAACCGCTTCGATGTGACCGGCCAGCTCACCAGCCCCGACGGCAACGACGTGCGCGTGGGCGGCTATTACGTGACCAACGGCACCGTCAACCTGGTAGCCGACCTGGCGCGGCTGAACCTGAAAACCATTGAGCCGTTCTCGGCCGGGCAAATTCGCGAAACCACCGGCGCCCTCACCGGGCGGCTCACGGTAACCGGCACGGCGGCCTCGCCGCAGTTGCGCGGCGCGGTGCGCTTTCAGGACGGCGGCTTTACCCTCTCGCAGCTGGGTGCGCCGTTCCGGCTGGCCAACGACGAACTGGTGCTCAACGACCAGGGCCTGCACTTCGACAACTTCGCCATTCTCGATTCACTCGGCAACAAAGCCCTGATCGACGGCTACATCATTCCGGCGCGCAACCTGGCGCAGGTGGGCCAATACCGCCTGCAACTGAACGCCACGACCACCAACTTTCTGGCCGTGCAAAGCACCCGCCGCGACAACCCGCTTTACTACGGCAAGTTGTTCGTGGACTCGGAAAGCCGCGTGACCGGCAACCTGCAGCGCCCGGCGGTGCGCACCCGCGCCACCGTGGCCGACGGCTCGGACCTGACCGTGGTGGTGCCCACCGACGACCCCGTGGCGGTGGAGCGCGAAGGCATTGTGGTGTTCATCGACAAAGACGCGCCCAAAGTCGACTCGGCGCTGGCGCAGACGGTGGACATCGACAGCGCGGCCGTGGCCACCGGCTACGACGTGCGCGCCAACATCACGGTGACGGACCGCACGCCGTTTACCATCGTCATCGACGAAGCGGCCGGCGACAACCTGCGCGTGCGCGCCGAAGGCACCCTGAACGCGGTGCTCGACGAGCGGGGCGCCCAAACCCTGACCGGCCGCCTGGGCGTGACCGAGGGCCAGTACGAACTCTCGCTCTACGACTTGGCCGAGCGCAAATTCGACATTGCGCCGGGCTCGTTTATCCTTTGGACCGGCGACCCTTTTAACGCGCAGGTGAACGTAACGGCCATTTACAAGGTGCGCGCCGTGGCCGCCGACCTCATTGCCAACCAACTCGACGCGGGCTCGGAAATCAGCAACCTGTCTCGCAACCGCCTGCCGTTTGAGGTGCTGCTGAAAGTAACCGACGAGCTGCTCAAGCCGACCATCGGCTTCGACATCCGGCTGCCCGAAACCACCACCAGCCCGGTGGCCGAGCCGGTGCGCGCCAAGCTGGAGCAGCTGCGCCAGCCCTCGGAGCAAAACGAGCTGAACAAGCAGGTGTTTGCCCTGCTGGCCCTCAACCGCTTCATTGCCGACAACCCGCTGAAAAGCACCGCCGCGCCGGGAGGCTTGGTCGAAAACCAGTTGCGTGGATCGGCCAGCCAGGTACTCACCGACCAGCTCAACAGCCTCACCGGCGAGTACCTCGCGGGGCTGGGCCTGGAGCTGGGCGTCGATTCGTACGCCGCCGTGTCGGGCACGGGGCAGCAGTACAACCAGACCGACCTGAACGTGGCCGTGCGCCGGCAGCTGTTCAACGACCGGCTGAGCGTGCGCCTGGGTACCGATGTGCCGCTGGCCGGCGGCAACGGCAACCAAGCGGCCGGCGGCACCTCGGCCGCCAGCCAGTTTGCCGGCGACGTGAGCATCGAATACAACATTCTGCCCGACGGCCGCTTGCGCCTGCGTGCCTTCCGCAACAACGCCTACGAAGACATCGACGGGCAATTCACGCGCACCGGCACCTCGCTCATTTTCCAGCGCGACTACAACAGCCTGCAGGAGCTGTTTGCCAAGACGCCCGCCGAAGTGAAGCAGGCCGTGCGCACCGACCGCCGCGCCCGCAAAGCCGAGAAGGCCGCCGCGCAGGATACCCTCAAAAACAACGCCCTGAACTAAGACCGCCGATGTCAGTAATGAAAACCAATACGACGGGGACGCGGCCAACCACAGCAACTCCGGGCACGCCAGTGCGCCACCGGGCCCTGCAGGGCACTGCACTGGCGGCGCTGTTGCTGCTGGCCGCGTGCAGCGGCACCCGGTTCATTCCCGAAAACGACAAGCTTTATACCGGCAGCACCGTCAAGATTACCTCGCCCTACCCCATTCAGAAGGAAGCGGAGCTGCAGACCGAACTGGAAACGGTCATCACTCCCAAGCCCAACGCCTCCATCCTGGGGCTGCGGCCCAAGCTGTATTTCTGGCACATGGGCCAGGGCAAGAGCAAGGGGCTGGGGCATTTTCTGGCCGAGAAATACGGCGAAGCGCCGGTGCTGCTGAGCCAGGTAGACACCCAGAAAGTGAAGGGGCTGATGATTAACCGCCTCTACAACAACGGCTACTTTGCCGGTCCGCGGGTGCAAACCAAGCCCAACGCGAAAGGCCGTACCGCCACCATCGACTACACGGCCACGGTGCAGCGGGCCTACACCATCAAGGAAATTCACTTCCCCGAGCGCGACACCCTGCTCGACCGCGACATTCGGAAAACGCAGCCGGGCTCGTTGCTGAAAGTAGGCGAGCCGTACAACCTCAACACGCTCATTACCGAACGCTCCCGCATCGACGACCAGCTGAAGCAGAACGGGTACTACTTCTTCAACCCCGACTACATTCTCTACGAAGTCGACAGCACCGAGCACAACCAAGTGGACGTGTACCTGCGCGTGAAGGGCAATATTCCCAGGCGGGCCTCGCAGTCCTACGTGCTCAACCGTGTGACGCTGAACACCCGCTACGGCCTGACGGACACCACCGAGTCGATTAAGCCCATCATGTACAAGGGCTACCGCTACGTGCCCGACGAGAAGGTGTTCAAGGCCAAGGCCATTACGGGCGCGGTGTTTCTGTTCCCCGACAGCCTGTACCGACGCCGCCGGCAAGACCAGACCCTGAGCCGCCTGATGAGCCTGGGCACCTTCAAGTTCGTGGACATTCAGTTCCGGCAGGCCCGCCAGAAGCCCGACTCGGCCGGCTACGGCTTCCTGAACGCCTCGGTGCGCATGACGCAGCTCAAGAAGAAGAGCCTGCGGGCCGAGGTGCAGCTAGTGTCGAAAACCAACGGCTTTACGGGGCCGGGCTTCACGGCACAGTTCCGCAACCGCTCGGCCCTGCGCGGTGCCGAGCAGCTGCTGGTCAACGTTGTCGGCTCGTTTGAAACCCGGCAGGGCACCGGTTCCAGCAACACCGGCGTGGAAGGCACCACCGGCCCGGTGCTGGGCCTCACCTCGTTTGAGCTGGGCGCCAATGCGCAGCTGCTGGTGCCGCGCCTCATCACGCCGCCGCTGCCGTTTCTCGACGTAACGCTGCGCAACTCCGACTTTCAGCCGCGCACCTCGTTTGGCGTCGGCTACCGCTACGTGGAGCGGCGGCAGTTTTTCCAGGAAGACTTTTTCAACCTGAACTACGGCTACAGCTGGAAAACCAAGATTACCAACGAGCAGGAACTGCGCCCCATCGACCTGCAGTACATCCGGCTGGCCAAAACCACGCCCGAGTTCGACAAGCTGCTCGAAAGCCGGCCGTTTCTGGCCAACTCTTTCCGGCAGCAGTTTATTCCGGCCAGCTCCTACCGCTACACCTACAACACCCAGGTGTATGAGCGGCGGCGCAACCAGCTCTACTTCAACGGCGGATTGGAGCTGGCCGGCAACCTGGCCAGCGCCATCAACAAGCTGACCGGCGCGGCCCGCAACGACAGCGGCCGCTACGAAATCATCGGGCAGGAATTTTCGCAGTACACCAAGCTCGACCTGGAGTACCGCAACTACTACCGCATCACCCAAAATCCCACCAGCGGCAACAAAATTGCCACCCGCCTGCTCATTGGCCTGGGTATGCCCTACGGTAACTCCGACGTGATGCCCTACCTGAAGCAGTACGGCGTGGGCGGCCCCAACAGCGTGCGGGCGTTTGCCCCGCGCGAAGTGGGCCCGGGCAGCTATAAGCCCACCAACTCCAGCGTCAGCTCGCGCTTTTACGACCAAGTGGGCGACATCCGGCTGGAAGCCAACGTGGAGTACCGCCAGGACTTGTTTCCTTACGTGAAGGGGGCCTTGTTTATGGATGCCGGCAACGTGTGGCTGGTCAACGACGACAAGACGCGCCCCGGCGGGCAGTTCAAGCCCGGCTCGTTCCTCAACGAGCTGGCCATCGGCGCCGGCGCGGGCGTGCGCGTCGACATTCAGTTCCTCGTCATTCGTCTCGACGTGGCCTACCCGCTGCGCGTGCCCTACGGCGGCAGTGGCGGCGGTTCCCTGGTGCCAAACCTGGCTATCGGCTACCCGTTCTAGGTATCTCGCCGAAGAGACACGACAGGCACCAATGAAACGCAGCGTCTATGCTCAAATCAAAGTTCGTTAGCGACATTCTAACGCTGTTGCTCGATGCTGATGACGCCGTTGACGCATTGCAGCATCAACTGGCCTTTTTGGAGGAAGACGATCTTGAGTATACAACTAGGGGTGTAATTATTGCTTTTAAGCAGTTGCCTGGCATCGAGGCGTACCGATGTGCAGCCGACGGATACTATCCTGGTGTCACTATTAAATCGACGGAACTGGAGGTGGGAGCCGACGCAACGCTGGTCGTCGATAACGGGTTAATCGACTACTTGGAGATATGGGCGTTTGGAGGTGTTTATCCTTCTCACGAGCTAAAGCAATACGAACTTGAGCAGGTATGGCAAAATTCGCCGGGTCGAAAAGTCAGTTCGGAGGACAGCAAGTAGCGAGGTTCTGAAAAAAACAACGGCAAAAGAGCTTTGTAGCTTCTATTGCTCTGCCGCTTCCTTGCTGAACCAGCCGCGGATACCTTTGGCCCGATTGGCTTTCAGAAACTGCTTGAGCCCTTCGGTAATTCGCTCGGCTATCTGCTGCTGAAAGGCCGGGTCTACCAGCCGCCGCTCGTCGTCGGGGTTCGAGACGAAGGCCGTTTCCACCAGCGCGTTGGGGTATTCGGTAGGGCCGTTCAGGCCGAAGTTGAACGCGCCCACGTTGCCCCAGGGCTTGAGGCCGGTTTTCAGTATCTCGTCGTAAATGGCTTTCGACAGCGGCCGGAACGCCACGTAGCGGTAGAACGTGGCCGTACCCTGCACCTCGGTGGCGCCCGCCGAATTGACGTGGATGCTCACCAGCAGGTGCGGCAAGGCTTTGCGCAGCCGCAGCACGCGCAGGCCGTTGTCTACGCTCACGTCGGCGTCGCGGGTCATGAGCACGGTGGCACCCTCTTTTTCCAGCAGCGTGCGCAGCTTTTGGGCCATAGCCAGCGTGAGGTTCTTTTCCATCACGCCACTGGCACCCACCGCGCCCTGGTTGTCGCCGCCGTGGCCGGCGTCTACGGCCACGGTAAGCCCTTTCAGCTCCAGCTTCGCCGGCGGCCGCCGCACCCGTATTGTCAGCACGTTGCCCTGGTAGCCAATGGCGTAGCCCCAGCTCTGCGCGTGCCGCAGGTTGATGACAATCCGAAATACATCGGGCTGGGGCTGCTGGTAATACACGTCCTCGATTTCGCGCAGGCCGGCCCGCTGGGTTATCCAGTTGGTGTTGGAGGTGGCCCCAAATACGTCGATTACCAGCCGCGTGGGGTCGGGCAGCAGCTCCGAGCGGTAGGGCAGCCGCTCCTGCAGGGGCACGCGCACGTAGTCGAACTGCTCGTCGCCGCTCACGCTCCACGAGCCCGTTAGCGAAACCGGCACGAGGCCGCCGGCTGGTTGCAGCCGCACAACCTCCTCGGGCACCCAGGCCGTTTGGTTGTCGGCCAGGCGCACGCGGTATTGGTCGGCCACGCGGCCCGTAACGTGCAGCAGCACCAGCGAATCGAGGTAGCCGAATTTGGCGCCGCCGAGGCGGTCTTCGCCCAGGCCGTAGTTCAGGTAAGCCAGGCCGCCGCGGGTGCGGGCCAGCAGCAGTTGGGTGGGGTCGAGCAGGCGCACAGTGGTGCGGGTGAGCAGGGAGTCGCGGCGGCCGTCAGGCAGCGTCAGGCGCAGCAGCAATGGGCGGCCCACGCCAGCGGCCGTGCCTAGCGTATCGCCGGGCTGCACCACGTAGCTGGTTTGGTACACGCCGCGCTGGCCCTGCACCAGCGCGGGCGCCAGTTCGGCCAGAGGTACGCCGTTGAGCATCGTCACCAGGGCGCCGGGCTGGGCTTTCACGCGCACTTGCAGCCGGTCGCCGGGCTGCAGCCACTGGTCTTTGGCCGGTATGGTTTCGGCCTTCTCAATCAGCCGCAGGGTGGGCGCGGGCGGGCGTGGCGTCTGAGCCGGCACCACCGTCGGCCCCAGGAAACAGCTCAACCACAAGCAAAGCAGTAAACAACGTGGCATAGGGCAAGCAAAGCAAAAAGCCCCACCACGAGGCGGGGCTTGAAGATAAAAGAGCATCGTGGCACTACTGGCGGTCGGCGGGTTTGTCTTTCACGGCGGCGCCCAGGTCTTTCAGGTCGCGGCCGGTTTCGAGGGCCGTAAACTCCGCTTGCAGCGCTTTGATGTGCAATTCGTTGCGAGCCGGCAGGTCGAGGCGAATGGCGCGGTAGCGGGCGTTCAGGCGGTTGAAAATGGCGGTGGCGTAGTCCCAGTCACGCTGGGTCCAGGTGCGGCGCTTGGCGCGGGTCTCGCGCAGCAGCTGCACGTAGGCTGGCTCTAGGTCCGTCACGGTCAGTTGCTCCACGTTGGCGTAGCTGCCCAGCAGCTCCTGGTTGAAAGCGGCCGTGGCGGCGTTGTCGAGCGGCTGGCGGTTGCGCTGGCGCGAGACGGAATCCCAGCGGGCGGCGCGGCTGCCCACGCGTTTGAGGACGTCGCCGGCGCGGTTGGCCACGGTGTCTATTTCGCGGGCACTGTTGCGCACGGCCTCTTCCCGTTCGCGCGGGGTAGAGTCGCAGGCGGTGAGCAGCAAGGAGCTAGCGGCCAGCAGCACCGGAAGGCCAGCGGGGCGAAAAACGAAAGCGGCAAAAGCGTGTTTCATGCCCCAATGTACGGCTGCCGCGGGCCGCAGGATACTAGCGCGAGGAAGTAGTATTCTGCACCCGGAACACGAAAGGCAATTCGTATTCCACGGGCACGGCGCGGCCGTTTTTGCGCCCCGGTATCCATTGCGCCGGAATCAGCTTGGCCACGCGCAACGCTTCCTGGTCGCAGCTGTTGCCAATGCCCAGCAGCACCTTATGGTCACGGGCTGCGCCTAGCGTATCCACCACAAACGTAACCACCACGCGGCCTTGTACTTCGCGCTGGCGGGCGTCTTCGGGGTACTGCAGCTGGCTGGTGTAGGCCGATAAAGCGCCGTCGCCGCCCAGAAACAGCGGCGGGCGGTCGAGGTAGTCGCTTTTCCACTCGCCGTTTTGCTGCAGGCGGTAAGGCCGGTCATCGGACTGGCGGAAATACAGCAGCTTCTGGGTAGAATGGTCGTAGCGCTGGACCAGCACTTTGCGGCCGCTGCCGGTGTAGGCGTAGTAGCTCCACAGCCCCACCTTCTTGCCTTTCTCCACCCGGCCGCTATCCAGCTCCGACGCCCGCACCCGGCCTTGGGCGTACAGGGTGTGAGAAGCCAAAATCAGGAAAAAAGCGAGTAAGATTGATTTCATAGAATTGCACTGTGCGCATGCGCATTTGGATACACATACGGCGGAAGGAAGTTGTGGAGCGGTTAAAAGGCAAAAACGACGCTTACGTACTCATTTTCAGCCTTCAGCAACGCGAATATATGTAGTTTTTCACCCCAATCGATTGGGGTAACAGGCGGGCTCCGGTAATAAAAATATGTGCAGCTACAACGACTCGTCGAGGCGGTCCTGCACGTCGCGGAGCTGCTCTTGCAGGCCCGGCAGGTGCGGACACAAGCGCGCCAAACGGCGCAGGGTGCGCAGGGCGCCGCGCTGGTCGCCCAGCATCCGCTGGATAGTGGCTTTGCCCGATAGCGCCCCGAAATGGCGCGGCTCCCGCTTCAGGGTTTGGGCAATGTCGTTGAGCGAGGAACGGTATTCGCCGCGCAGGTAATAGGCCGTGGCGCGTTTGTTCCAGCCCTCGGCGTACTCGGGCAGCTGCTTAATCAGGAACGTAAACTCGGCAATGGCCTGGCTGTACTCGCCGGCGGCCATGTCGCGCATGCCCGCTTCCAGCCGCTTGCTTAGGGCCACATCGTCGAGCTCCAGCCACAACTGCCAGATGCCTTGCTGCAGCGCTTCCACTTCCAGCGGAGCCGTGGCCATACGCAGGCGCAAGAAAAGCTCGGCAAGGTGGTGCTGGCGTTCAGACATGGGTATGGCAAATGGCAACGGCTTAATAACGAGGAAAAATAAAGAACGGCTAACGCCCGCGGGCGTTAGCCGTTCCCAAAGGGGCCTCTTCGCGGCCGACAGCCGTTCATCGGCCGCAAGCTGGGCCGAGGGGCCTGCTAAAACAGCGCGGCCGCTACCCGGCGGATCGTTTCCGATTTGCCCATGGAGTAGTAGTGCAGGCTGGGCACGCCGGCGGCCATCAATTCGCGACTCTGCTGAATGCACCACTCAATGCCGATTTCGCGGGCGGCGGCATCGTCGCGGCACTGGGCCACGGCTTCCACCAGCTCCTCGGGCAGGTTGATGAAAAAGGAGCGGGGCAGGGCCGTGAGCTGCTTTTTGCCGGTGAGCGGCTTGAGGCCCGGAATGATGGGTACCGTGATACCCGCCGCGCGGCACTGAGCCACGTACTCGAAGAACTTGGCGTTGTCGAAGAACATCTGGGTCACGATGTAATCGGCGCCGCGGTCTACTTTGTGCTTGAGGTAGCGCACGTCGGCGGCGTGGTTAGGCGCCTCGAAGTGCTTTTCGGGGTAGCCGGCCGTGCCGATGCAGAAGTCGGTGGCAAAAGTGTCGTCCTGCTCTTCGTCGAGGTACTCGCCCTTGTTCAGGTTGGCCACCTGCCCAATCAAGTCGCAGGCGTAGGCATGGCCGTCGGGTTGGGGCTTGAAGCTGCCTTCCGACTTAATCGGGTCGCCGCGCAGGGCCAGCACCGTGTCGATGCCCAGGAAATGCAGGTCGATGAGGGCGTTTTCGGTTTCCTCCTTCGAGAAGCCGCCGCAAATCAGGTGCGGCACGGTGTCCACATCGAAGCGGTTTTTGATGGCGGCGCAAATGCCGACCGTGCCGGGGCGGCGGCGCACGGTTTTCTTTTCCAGCAGGCCGTTGGGGTGCTGGCGGTACACGTACTCCTCGCGGTGGTACGTCACGTCGATAAACGGCGGCTTGAATTCCAGCAGCGGCTCGATGTTGGAAAACAGCGTCTGGATGTTTTCGCCCTTGCGGGGCGGCAGCACCTCAAAGGAGAACAAGGTTTTGCCGTTGGCGCGGGCCAGGTGGTCGGTAACTTTCATACAAGTGGAGGCAAAGCAAAATGCTCCCCGCCCGGCGTAGGGCGGGGAGGCCGACCTAGCGGCCAGTGGCCACGGTTTCGGCGGTAGGTTCGTAGTTCAGGTTCGGCGACAACCACCGCTCCAGCTCGGCAAACGGCATACCCTTGCGCCGGGCAATGTCTTCTACCTGGTCTTTGCCAATGCGGCCCAGGCCGAAGTAGCGCGCGTCGGGGTGGGCGTAGTAGAAGCCACTGACGGCCGCGGTAGGGTGCATGGCCAGGTTTTCGGTGAGCGTGATGCCGGTTTGCGCCGCCCCGCCGAGCAGCTCAAACAAGGTGATTTTCTCGGTGTGGTCAGGGCAGCCGGGGTAGCCGGGAGCCGGGCGCACGCCGCGGTATTCTTCCTTGATCAGGCCTTCGTTGCTCAGGTGCTCATGGGGCGCGTAGCCCCACAATTCGCGGCGCACCCGCTCGTGCAGGCGCTCGGCCAGTGCCTCGGCCAGGCGGTCGGCCAGGGCCTTGGCCATGATGGCGGAGTAGTCGTCGTGCTGGGCCTCAAACTGCGCCACCAGCTCGTCGAGCCCGATGCCGGCCGTCACGGCGAAGCCGCCGAGGTAGTCGGCGCGGCCCGAGTCTTTGGGCGCCAGGAAATCGGAGAAGGCGAGGTAGGGCAGGCCGGGCGCTTTCAGGCTTTGCTGGCGCAGGGTGAAGGTTTCGGCCTGCACCTGCTGGCGCGTGTCGTCGCGGTACAGCTCAATGGTGTCGTGGTCGACGGTATTGGCCGGCCAGAAGCCCACCGTGGCGCGGGCCTGAATCAGCTTTTCGTCGACGAGGCGCTTGAGCAGCACCTGCGCGTCGGCAAACAGCTTGGTGGCGGCCTCGCCGTAGGTGGCGTCTTCCAGAATGCGCGGGTAGCGGCCTTTCAGCTCCCAGGCGTGAAAAAACGGCGTCCAGTCGATGTAGGGCAGCAGCTCGGTCAGCGAGTAGTCCTCGAATACCCGCGTGCCCAGGAACGAGGGCTTGGTGATGTCGGCCGCGGCCCAATCGGCCTGGAAGCCGCCGGCGCGGGCGTCGGCAATGCTCACGTAGTCCTTGTTGCGCTGGCGGCCGGCGTGGTCGTCGCGCAGCTGCAGGTACTCGGCGGCAATGTCATTCACGAAAGCATCCCGACCCAGCCCCAGCAAAGCCGAAGCTACTGGCACGGCCCGCGAGGCGTCGTTCACGTGCACCACCGGGCCCGAGTAGGCCGGGCCGATGCGCACCGCCGTGTGCAGGCGCGAGGTAGTGGCACCGCCGATGAGCAGCGGCACACGCAGCCCGCGCTTTTCGAGGCCCTGCGCCACGTACACCATCTCATCGAGCGAAGGCGTAATCAGGCCGCTCAAGCCCACGATGTCGGCGCCGATGCGCTCGGCTTCGTCCACGATGCGCTCCAGCGGCACCATCACGCCCAAGTCAATGACCTCGTAGTTGTTGCAGGCCAGCACCACGCCCACAATGTTTTTGCCGATGTCGTGCACGTCGCCCTTCACGGTGGCCAGCAGCACTTTGCCGGCGGTCTGCCGGGCTTCGGTGCCGCCCTGCAGGGCCGCGGCGTCGCGCTCGGCCTGCATATAAGGCTCTAGCCAGGCCACGGCGCGCTTCATCACGCGGGCCGATTTCACGACCTGCGGCAGGAACATTTTGCCCGCGCCAAACAGGTCGCCCACCACGGTCATGCCGGCCATCAGCGGTCCTTCAATCACGGCCAGCGGGCGGCCCAGTTGCTTGAGGGCTTCTTCGGTATCGGCTTCGATATGGTCGGTGAGGCCCTTCACCAGCGCGTGTGAAAGGCGCTTTTCCACCGGCCAGCTGCGCCATTCGTCGTTGGTGGCAGCGGCTTTGGAGGCGGCCCCGCCGCCCTTGCTTAGGCTGAGCATGTCGGCCAGCTGCACCAGCCGCTCGGTGGCGTCGGCGCGGCGGTCGAAGAGTACGTCTTCCACGGCTTCGAGCAGCGGACCGGGAATCTCGTCGTACACGATGAGTTGGCTGGGGTTCACGATGCCCATGTCGAGCCCGGCCTTGATGGCGTGGTAGAGGAAGGCCGCGTGAATGGCCTCGCGCACCTGGTCATGACCGCGGAAGGCGAAGCTCACGTTGCTCACGCCGCCGCTGGTGAGGCAGCCGGGCAGGTGCTGCTTGATCCAGCGCACGGCTTCGATGAAGTCGATGGCGTAGCGGCGGTGCTCCTCGATGCCGGTGCCCACGGTGAGGATGTTGGGGTCGAAAATGATGTCTTCGGGCGGGAAGCCGATGTCCTCGGTCAGGATGCGGTAGGCGCGTTGGCAGATGTCGACGCGGCGCTGAAAGTTGTCGGCCTGGCCCTGCTCGTCGAAGGCCATGACGATGACGGCTGCCCCGTAGGCGCGCACCAAGCGGGCGTGGTGCTTGAAGGCTTCCTCGCCTTCCTTCAGCGAAATGGAGTTGACGATGCTCTTGCCCTGGGTGCATTTCAGGCCGGCTTCGATGACTTCCCACTTCGAGGAGTCAATCATGATGGGCAGGCGGGCCACGTCGGGCTCCGAGCCGATCAGGTTCAGGAAGGTCGTCATGGCGGCGGCCGAGTCGAGCAGGCCTTCGTCCATGTTCACGTCGAGTACCTGCGCGCCGCCGTCTACCTGCGCTTTGGCCACGGCCAGGGCTTCTTCGTACTTCTCGGCCCGAATGAGCTTGGCAAAGGCGCGGGAACCCGTCACGTTGCACCGCTCGCCCACGTTCACAAACAGGCTGTCGGGGTACACGTTCACCGGCTCCAAACCGCTCAGGCGCGTAGCGCGGGGCCGCTCGGGAATGGCGCGGCCGGGGTACTGGCTCACCAGTTTGGCGGCCTCGGCAATGTGCTGGGGCGTGGTGCCGCAGCAGCCGCCCACAATGTTCACCAGGCCTTCCTGCAGGTATTCTTCCAGCACGTCGGCAAACTGCTTGGCCGTTTCGTCGTAGCCACCGAAGGCGTTGGGCAGGCCCGCGTTGGGGTAAGCCGAGACGTAGCAGTCGGCCAAGCGGCTCAGCTCCTGCAGGTACACCTTCAGCTGCTTGGCGCCGAGGGCACAGTTCAGGCCCACGCTCAGGATGGGCAAATGGCGAATGGAGTTCCAGAACGCCTCCACTGTTTGGCCCGAGAGCGTGCGGCCCGAGGCGTCGGTGATGGTGCCCGAAATCATGACGGGTACCACGCGGCCGCCTTCGTCGAAAAAGCGCTGGGTGGCAAACAGGGCCGCCTTGGCGTTGAGCGTGTCGAAGATGGTCTCGATCAGCAGCGCGTCTACACCGCCGTCGACGAGGCCGCGCACCTGCTCGTGGTAGGCCTCGGCCAGCTCATCGAAGGTCACGGCGCGGAAGCCGGGCCGGTTCACGTCGGGCGAGAGGGAGGCGGTGCGGTTCGTTGGGCCAATGGCGCCGGCCACGAAGCGCGGCCACTCGGGCGTGCTGTATTCGTCGGCGGCCTGGCGGGCGAGGCGGGCGGCCTCGTAGTTGAGCTCGTACACCACGTGCTCCAAGCCGTAGTCGGCTTGGGCAATGGTGGTGCCCGAGAAGGTATTGGTTTCGGCTAGGTCGGCGCCCGCGGCGAAGTACTCGGCATGGATGCCGCGAATCACGTCGGGGCGCGTCAGACAGAGCAGGTCGTTGTTGCCGCGCAAGGGCTTGGGGTGGTCCTGAAAGCGCGTGCCCCGGAAATCTTCTTCCGTGAGCTGGTGGCGCTGAATCATGGTGCCCATGGCGCCGTCGAGCACAATGGCGCGGCGGGCGAGCAAGTCGGCAAGCGGAGAAGACGGCAAAGTGGCCATAGCTGCTTTCTGGGTATAGGGTGTGCGTGTGCGCCTATCCAGAAAGTCACGGCCGCCGCGAAGGGTGGCCGGATTCGCTCATCTTTTCCGAACGCGCAAGTGGCTTCGGATGGGAGTTAGCACCTCCGCCGCAGTGGCTGGTTGCTAAGACGTCACAGGGCCCAGTCCCTCGGTCTTTCTGGATAAGCTACTGCGAAGATAATGCAGGCAAGGCGCATAAACAAGGCGCAGTACCAGCGGCAGGCCCCGCAGGTGCACGGCTGGCACTTGGCGTGCGTCGCCTAGGCGCCGTTGGTGCGGGTCTGCGTGCTAGTTCGCATATTGGCTGCCAACTCAGCCGCCGCGGCTTCGTCATGGTCACAAAACGTACTTCCTTCCGATGGGTGCTAGCTTGGCTGCTGTTCTACGGCTTGGGCTTGCCTTATTGCGTGCCGGTGCTGCTCGACTGGCTCAACCGGCCCTCCGACCGATGGGTCGTCTACGGCATGCTGGGCATGGCCGTGGTGGGGGGCCTGGTGGCCCTTTCCCTGTACCAGGCCGCCCGCGCCCTCCTGCGGCGCTTCCAACCGCCTTCCACTCCATCCTCCACTTCGTACCTGCATGAGCGCGATTCCACTCGAGACTAGCCGCCGCTGGCTGAAGCCGCTGATTTTTCTGGGTTTGTTGCTGGTGGCCTTCGTGGCCAGCTGCAGCCTCATCAAAGTCGAGCGCATCGACGCGGGCAACGTGGGCATCAAAGTGAACCTGACCGGCTCGGGGCGCGGCGTCGACGACATCACCTACACCACGGGCTGGGTGTTCTACTCGCCGCTGAGCACGGCCGTGTACGAGTTTCCGGTGTACACCCAGCACAAGGAATACGAAGAGTTTGAGGTGCAGAGCAAGGACGGCTCCAGCTTTGGCGTAGCGCCCAGCCTCAACTACTTCATTCAGCAGGACAAGGTCGACGACATCTTCCGCCAGTACCGCCGCCCGCTCACCGACATCGAGAACGGCTTCCTGAAAACGGCCGTGTACGAGGCCTATCGCGTGGCCACCAACCGCTACACCGCCGACAGCCTCATCAGCAACCGCGGCAGCTACGAAGGCCAAGTGAAGGCGGCTCTCACCGGCCAGCTGCAGGGCATGGGCTTCACCGTGCAGCAGATTACCACCAAGCTGGAGCCGCCCGCCAGCCTCAAGGCCGCCATCGACGCCAAGAACACGGCCGTGCAAACCGGGCTGCAGACGGAAAACCGCATCCGGCAGGCCGAAGCACAGGCCCGCATCAACATTGCCGAAGCAGAGGGCCGCGCCAAAGCCATTCGCATTGCGGCCGATGCCCAGGCCTACGCCAACGAAAAGCAGCAACAGTCGCTCACGCCGCTGCTGGTGCAGATGCGCTGGATTGAAGCCTGGGAAAAAGGCGGCAGCAACGTGCCTACCTACACGGGCGGCGCCGGCGGCAGCCAGTTTCTGATGCAGATGCCCGCGCCGGGCGCGGCGAAGTAGCACCAACAGTCAGCCATGCTGTGGAGCGGGCTTTCGTCTGTCATCCTGAGCGCAGCGAAGGACCTTCTCACCGCTGAACGTTTTGTTCCGGCGTGAGAAGGTCCTTCGCTGCGCTCAGGATGACGCGATGAACACCGGGTAGCTTAATCCACCGCCAGCACCAGACCCTTGAGGTACTCTCCCTCCGGGTGAAACAAACTCACGGGGTGGTCGGCGGGCTGGGTGAGGCGGTGCAGGATGCGGGCCGGGCGGCCGGCTTCGATGGCGGCGGCCATGATGGCGCCCTCGAACAGCTCCATGCTCACCACCTGCGAGCAGCTGAAAGTAAACAGCAGCCCGCCGGGCGAAATCTGCTTGATGCCGGCCACGTTCAGGCGCTTGTAGCCCATCAGGGCGTTGTGGCGGGCCGAAAGGTGCTTGGCAAAGGCCGGCGGGTCGAGTACGATGAGGTCGTACTGGTTGTGGCGGTCTTTCAGGAACGTGAATACGTCCTGGGCGTAGGCTTCGTGCCGGTCCTGCAAGCCGGTCAGCTCGGCGTTGCGGTTGGTCAGCTCCACGGCTTTCTTGCTCGAATCGACGGAATGCACCAATTCGGCCCCGGCTTGCAGGGCGTACACCGAGAAGCCGCCCGTGTAGCAGAACGTGTTGAGCACGCGGCGGCCGGGGGCGTAGCGGGCCAGCAGGGCGCGGTTGTCACGCTGGTCGATGAAAAAGCCGGTTTTCTGGCCCGTTTCCCAATCCACGGCGAAGCGGTGGCCGTTTTCCTGCACAAGATGCTCGTGGCCGGTGCTTTCGCCGAAGAGGTAGCCGTTTTGGGCACCGGGCGCGGCCTTTTGGGGCACGGTTTCGGCGCTCTTGTCGTAGATGGCGCGCAGGCCGGGCACGGCCGTTTGGAGGGCTTTGGCAATGTGGGGGCGGGCCAGGTACATGCCCGCGCTGTGGGCCTGCACCACGGCCACGTCGCCGTACACGTCGATGATGAGGCCGGGCACGCCGTCGCCCTCGGCGTGCACGAGGCGGTACACGTTGGTCGCGCCTTCGCCCGTCAGGCCCAAGCTGTGGCGCAGGCGGTAGGCGTTCTGCAGCTTCTCGGTCCAGAAGGCTTCGTCGGCCACGGCCGGCACGTCTGGGCCGAAGGCCAGCATGCGCACGGCAATGGAACCGGGGGCGTAATGGCCCATGCCCAGCTGCTCGCCGTTGTGGGCGTGCACCGCCACCACCTGCCCCTCGGTCACCTCGCCCTGCATACGGGCAATGGCGCCCGAAAACACCCACGGATGCAGGCGGCGCAGGGATTGATCTTTTCCGGGTTTGAGCGTGACGATGGCAGCGGACATGGCAAACAAAAGCAAGTGCGAACCGCAAAGGTACGCACCCGAACGCGGGGCAGTGCAGGCGGTATCTTTGCCCGACGGCCCGCTTCCACGTACTCAACCGCTATGGAAAACCCCATCGACGCCCTCGTGAAGCTCATCAAGGGCAAGCACAAAGCCGATATCCTGATGTTTCTGAACCCGCAGCCGCGCCGTTTTAGTGAGGTGCGGCGGCACTTAGGCCGCGTCAGTGAGCGGATTCTGACCAAGCAGCTGCGCGAGCTGGAGGCCGAAGGGTTGGTGCGGCGCGAGGTGTTTCCCGAGGTGCCGCCGCGCGTGGAGTACAGCCTCACCGCCCACGGCTACACGCTCTGCCCGGTGCTCAAGCAGATGTGGTACTGGGGCCGGCAGCACAACCGGCAAAAAATGGAAGCGCCGGTAGCCGTTTGAACCTGGCAACCGGCGCCCCGGGCCCAAAACTTCCCTCGCTGTAAGTAACCCGAAGCGGCGGTGCGCTCTTGCGCCGGGGCGCGAGCGGTGCGTCCTTCGCGGCCCTCACCCGTCTTTCCCGCCATGAATACCCCCGTTTCTGCCGTCGACATTCTGCCCTACGAGCCCGCGCACCAAGCCGCCTTCCGCGACCTGAACCACGAGTGGATTACGCGCTACTTCGTGCTCGAAGACCTCGACCGCCGCATGCTCGACGACCCGCAGGGTTACATCCTCGACCGCGGCGGCTACATTTTCATGGCCCGGCACAACGGGCAGTTGGTGGGCACCTGCGCCCTCGTCTACGAGCACGAGGGTGTGTATGAGCTGGCCAAAATGGCCGTGACGCCCGCCGCGCAGGGCCTGGGCATTGGCTATTTGCTGGGCCAGGCCGTCATCAACAAAGCCCGCGAGATTGGGGCGCGGGAAATCGAACTGCTCTCGAACCGTAAGCTGGCGCCGGCGCTGGCGCTGTACCGCAAGCTGGGCTTCGCGGAAGCGCCGCTGCTCCCGTCGGAGTACCAAAGATCCGACATCAGGATGGTGCTGGCGCTGTAGCCGGGGCGCCGAACACGCGGCGGTAAACCGGGCGCCGCCAGGCAAACTGCGCCCACACGAGCGGGCAGAGCAGGGCATCGAGCAGCGGCGAGAAGGTGCGGTATTCGATGTCTTCGACGATAACGGTGCCGTCGCCGGCCGCCGCTTCCAGCAAATGCCGGTGCCGCCAGAAGCGCAACGGCCCCGGCAACTCCTGGCCCTGGTCCACGAAGTAGCGGCCGCCGCCGGGTAGCTCGCCGTGCTCGGTGATGAGCGAGGTCCAGCGGCCGAGGCGCAACGGCCCCAGGTGCAGCTCGATTTCGACTACGTCGCCGCGCCGGCAGCCATCGAAACGCAGCAGGCGCATTTGCGGCAGCGGCGGGGCGAGGCTCAGGAACAGCTGACGGGTGAAGCCGGCCCACACCTGCGCGGGCGGCTGGGCAACGGCGGTGCGGAGCAGGAGGTGCATAATTGGTTGCCAACACGGCTCGGTATGTATTGTTCCGTTGCCATCAGAAGGTCGGCGGATTATCTTGTCGGCATATGACAAAATACTTGCTACTGCTTCTACTCTGTACGTCTTGCTCGTTGTCGTCGCCCGATTGGATACGCGGAGAATGGCAGGAGGTGAAAGCACCGGGTGACACCAGCCGCTTTCGGCGGCAGTGGAAATTCAGTTGGACGGGCGTTTACGTCAGAGTCCGTAAGACAGAACCGTGGTTTCGACTGATGTCGATTTTCCCATTCACGTCGCGAACCGGAATTGCCGCTGCCAACCGGTACACCATTCGGCTGGATAACGCCATCGAACAAGAGCCCGACTTCGATACCTTCACTAAGGTATCCGATACAGAGCTATTGTACCACGATTCCACCAAGTACCGAACCCCGACTTTTGTAAACGGCCCCACCATCCGGCTGGTGCGAGTTGAATAATCCAGTGGTTCGGCAGTGGACGTAAGCTGTCGATTGAAGTACGTTTTGTTGCCCATGCTCGAAGCCGACCACCTGCCCGGCCGCACACTTCTCGCCACCGACGGCCGCGAATACCTCTACTGCAGCGGCACCAGCTACCTGGGCATGGCGCGCAACCCGGCGTTTGCCGCCCTGCTGGCTGAGGGCTTGAGCCGCTACGGCAGCAACTACGGCAACTCGCGCAACGGCCCATTGCGCCTGCGCATCTACGCCGAAGCAGAACGTTACCTCGCCGCATACACCGGTGCCGCGGCGGCCCTCACGGTATCGTCGGGCTATTTGGCGGGCCAGATGGCCGTGAAAGCCCTGGCCCGCGCCGGCCGGTTCGAGTACGCCCCCGGCACCCACCCTGCAGCTTGGCTCACCGAGCACGCGCCGCTGCCCACCGCCCCGCGCCCGTTCGACGACTGGGCCGCGCACCTGCTGCGCCGCCTGCAGCACGAAACGCCCGAGCCAGTCGTCATCGTCTCCAACTCGCTCGACCCGTTGCGCGCCCAGCGCTACGATTTCGCGTGGACGCAGCACCTGCCCACCAACCGCCCCATCACGCTGCTCATCGACGATTCGCACGGCTTCGGCGTCATTGGCCCCGGCGGCGCGGGCATTTTTCGGGAGCTGCGCGTACCGCCGTCGGTGCGGGTGGTCGTGGTTAGTTCGCTCGGCAAGGCCTGCGGTATTCCGGGTGGGGTAGTACTGTCCGAGGCGCGTTTCATCGACGAACTGCGCCAAAGCGCCTTTTTCGGGGCCAGCTCGCCGGTGGTGCCGGCCTATTTGCACGCCTTTGTGCAGGCCGAAGAGTTGTATGGGCAGGCGCGGGCGCAACTGGCCGCCAACGTGCAGCAGTTTGCGGCCGCCACCGCTGATACAGAGTTGTTTCAGGGTGCGCCCGGCTTCCCGGTGTTTTACACGCCCCGCAACGAGCTGGCCGATTTCATGCTGCAGCGGGGCGTGCTGCTTTCCAGCTTCGCCTACCCCACGGCGGCCGATCCGTGCATTACGCGGGTGGTGCTGTCAGCTTTACACACGGCCGAAGATGTGGCGCGGGTAGCGGAACTGTGTATGGAATTTACAGCGCAAACGCATCTATAGCTGTAGGCAGTCAGACCAGCTGCCGACGTCAACGGTTGTTATTAGTTTTTTGCCATGCTTGATGCTCTTTTTGCCTCGCTGCTACCGCTTTGTTTGTCCTATAATTCGCTCGGTAACACCCCTGAGGCTGCAGCAAGTACTGATGACCCTTTCGCTACATCCAAGTACCGGTTAACTTGTTTATCAGTAACCGCTTACTGCCGGGCTCCATGACCATGGCTGATATTAAACGGCACCGTATCAAAACCATCCGCGAAAAGAGTACAACCGATAGCCGTGTTTTCTGGAATATCAAGCAGTTTAACGAACAGGGGCACACGATTTATCAACGTTTTTGGACGCAGTGGACCGATCAACCCAGCAGTGGGTACAATCAGTTTTTTACTTGTATCTATTTATCCGACGGCAAAATAGCTGCGGTAACCACCCTGTCCGACAGTACCCGGCAGCAGGTCGTTGAGCGGTTCAAATATACTTATAACAGAAAAGGGCAGCTAAGGCGGGCAGGGAATCACCAGCTAGTCTACTACTCCAACGGCCTATTGCAATCGGTAGAAAACAACGTTGAAACCGAGCGTTATTACTACAACACTCAGGGTCAACTTACCCGGATCAAATTCGGTTTTCAGCTTGGAGTAGTGACGTGCGGGAACAACACCGAAGAATGGCGGGGGCAATACAACACCAAAGGCCAGCTTGTTGGCGAAGAGTACATCGGTATGCATGGCCGCTCCTACCAACTGAGTTACGATTCTGCAGGCCTACTTGTGCGTCGTGCAGCGGATGATCAGGGTTGGTTTCGCAGCACATACGAAAGCATCTACCAATACCAAAACGGCCTTCTGGCTCGGAAAAGCGAGAAATTAGACGGAGGAATGACGCAGATTACCACGTATGAGTACGAACAGTACCGATGACGGTGACTTGACAATTCGGCCTCTACCCCAGCAACTCCTCAATATCTTCCTTCGTCAGGCTCTTGATGATGGCTTCGTCGGTGGTTATCAGGTCGGAAACCAGCTGAATCTTGCGGTTCTGCAGGGCCAGGATTTTCTCCTCTACGGTGCCCTTGGTGATGAACTTGTAGGTAAACACCGTTTTCTCCTGCCCGATGCGGTGGGCGCGGTCCACGGCCTGGGCTTCCACCGCCGGATTCCACCACGGGTCGAGGATGAACACGTAGTCGGCCGCCGTCAGGTTTAGGCCCACGCCGCCGGCTTTCAGCGAAATCAGGAACACGCGCAAATCTTCGGTTTCCTGGAAACGCGCCACTTCCTTGTGCCGTTCGCGGGTGTTGCCGTCGAGGTAGGCGTATTCAATTTGCTTTTCGTCGAGCGAGCTACGCACCAAGTCGAGATGCTTCACAAACTGGCTAAACACAAGCACCTTGTGGCCTTCCGATACCACGCTCCGGATCATGCGCACCACCTCGCGCAGCTTACCCGATTCGTGCTCATACTCCTCGTCGGCCATGCGCGGGTGGTTGGCAATCTGGCGTAGCTTGGTGAGGCCCTGCAGCAGCATAAACTGGGTGCTGGCCGTGCCGTGCTCCTCAATGCTCTGCAGAATCTTGTTGCGGTAGTAGCTCTTGGTTTCCTCGTAGCAGCTCTGCTGCTCCTCCGTCATGCGGCAGTAGCTCAGGTGCTCGATTTTCTCGGGCAACTCGGTAGCTACCTGGGCCTTGTGGCGACGCAGAATAAAGGGCTTGATGAGCGCGTGCAGGCGCTTGGTCTTGGCCTCGTCTTTCTCCTTCTCGATGGGCTTGAGGAATTCCTTGCGGAAAAACGCCTGTGAGCCAAGCAAGCCGGGGTTGATAAACGACATCTGCGACCAAAGGTCCATCGTGCTGTTCTCGACCGGCGTACCGGTCAGAATCAGGCGGTGGCGGGAGTGCAGGTGCCGCACGGCCTGCGAAGTGGTCGAGCCGGGGTTCTTAATGGCCTGCGACTCGTCGAGGATTACGTAATCGAAATGGTAGGTTTTCAGCAGCTCCGCGTCGAGGCGCACGATGCCGTACGAGGTCAGAATCACGTCGTAATCGGCGAACTGCTCCACGTTTTTGTCGCGGTAGGTGCCGGTGTAGGTCAGAATGCGCAGGCCGGGCGTAAACTTCTGGGCTTCGCTCAGCCAGTTGTATACCAGCGACGTGGGCATGACCAGCAACGACGCCGCGCCGCCGGCCGCCCCGCTTTCCTTGCGGTCCATCAGCATGGCCAGCGTCTGCACGGTTTTGCCCAAGCCCATATCGTCAGCCAAGCAGCCGCCGAAATGATAGTCCTGCACAAAATGCAGCCAGTTGTAGCCGGCTTTCTGGTAGGGGCGTAGCTCGCCGTGGAAACCGGCCGGCAGGGGCTGGTCTTCCACCATCTCGAAGCCCCGCAGCCGCTCCAGCTTACGGCTCATGGTCACCGTCGCCAGGTTGCCGTTCTGCAGGTCCGACACCAGCGCGACGTGGTGCTTCTTGAGCTTGAGGGTGTGGTGGTGGTCTTCGCTAAAGGCAAACAGCTCCAGGTACTGCGTAAACCACTCCTCGGGAATGATGGCAATCTGGCCGTTGGGCAGCTTAAACTCGTGGCGCTTCTGTAGGATGTAGGGCCGAAGCTTGGCAAACGGAATTTCAAATTCGCCGAAACGCACCGTGCCGTGGATGTCGAACCAGTCGTTGGTTTCGGTAATGCCCACCGTCACCGTTACCTGCCCGATGAAGTAGTCCTTGCCCGACGAGCTGCCCTGCTGCACCGTGAAGCCCAGTTGGGCCAGCTCGGCCGCGTGCGAGTGCAGCCACTTGAAAGCGGTGGCTTTTTCGAGCACGGCGCGACCATTCTGCACTTCCAGCGCCCGGTCCTGCAGCGCCCGAATGAACTCCTGCTCGTCTTCCAGATTGCGAATGAGGCGGTGGAACACGTAGGAATCCGACGTTTTCTCCAGCTGCACGCTCACGCGCTTGTCGTGGTTGCGCACCAGGTGGTTGCCGTAGCGGAAAGCCAAGTCGAAATGAATGTGGTCGGAGCCGGAATCGGTAACCGCGGCCCGGCGCGCGGCGGGGCCGGCATCGGTAGCGTAGGTGAGGCCCGCGGTGGGCACGTCGGAGAAAATGAGGTGCGGGCGCGCCTGGTAGCGCTCCGAGCGAATGTCGAAGCCGCGGGCGTGCACGTCGAACGATTCCACCAACGGCGCTACGAAGCGTTGGTAGTAGCTGTCCTCCACCTGCCGCGGAATGACGATAAACTTCTTGCTGAAGAAAGGCTGCAGCTTTTTACCGTCCACATCGTTGCGGAAGTTGTGCAGCACGTCGTCGAGCAGCATCCAAGCGGGCTGGCAGCACACCATCACGGCCCCGCGGCCCGTGAAGTCGAGCTTCTGGCCGCAGTACTGGATGGTGGGAAAGTAGTGGGTATTGTCGGGGTTGCGGCGGAAGTGAAACAGCACCGACGCGGGCTCGGGCGCCACCTTTATTTCGTGCCAAGTCGGCTCCCCGTCCTTGCCCATGATGAACACGAGCTTGCCCTGCAGCCGGTCCAGAATCTGGCCCATGCGGTTCTGCACGTAGCCCGAAATGCGCTCCTGCAGCCCCTTGTCGCCCTTTTCGGGGTCGTAAATCTTGAAAAAGAAGTCGGCTGGCGTGGTCTTTTTCGACCAGAACTCTTTGATAACCGCATCTTGCTGCACCTGGTCGGTCAGGGCAATCAACTCGAAGTCTTTCGCGTCGAGCCCGTCCGCAAACTCCGGCGCGTTTTTGGCCGATACGTTCTGGTGCTGCAACGTGAGCTGCCCCTTGGCATTGAGCTGAACGACGTAGGACTCAAACAAATAGCCCAGGTACTCGTGCTCAAACAGCGAGTAAACAATTTGAAATGGCTGCGTGGTAGAGACCTTCATAACGGCAGCAAATGCGGCATTGAAATTAAGAACAAAAGCTAAGTTGTATATTATTTCGGAAATAATAAAACTTTATCTATAAATAATCATAAGTTTTTTTCAGGTTGAGCCTTGAACAGCTTGATACTTGAACAATAACTCCCCAATACGGCGCAGGTTTGCGCCGAGTTGTGCTAATCGCCCAATAAAAGTGCTAGTCTCCTGGCGGATTACAAATTCTCGCGCAAGTCGATTTGGGGCGCGTTCAAGGCGGGCCTCACCGACACAAGAATGGTAATGACCACGATGGCAATGCCAACCCAGAGTACGTCGGCGGCCTGCATTTTCACGGGGTAAGCTTCTACCACGCTGGTAGCCATGCCCATCGACACGAGGCCGAATTGCTGCTGCAGCCAGCAGATGCTCACGCCCAGCACCAAGCCGGTAATAGCGCCAACCTGGGCCACAATAGCGCCTTCCATCAGGAAAATGCGGCGAATGACGTTGGGCGTAGCGCCCATAGCCATGAGCACGGCTACGTCTTTACGCTTGTCGATGACGAGCATCGAGAGCGAAAAGAAGATGTTGAGCGAGGCAATGAGCAGGATAAAAGCGAACGTGATGAACACGAACATCTTTTCCACCTTAATGGCCTTGAGCAACGACACGTGCTGCTCATCGGAGTCGAGCACGGAGAACTGCGGCCCCAGCACTTGCTTCAGCTCGGCTTTTACTTCCTCAATGGGCCGGTTGGCGGCCACTTTCACTTCCAGCGCGGTGCGGCGGTTGCCGTAGTTGAGCAGGCGCTGCGCAAACCCAATGGGCACAAAAATGTAGCTGTCGTCGAGGTGTTGCTCGATGTAGAACACGCCGCCGGCCAGAATGGGCTCTTGGTTGAAGGCGCTTTCGGGGTTGATGCTGAGGGTGCGCTTGCCCGCCACGTTGCGCGGGTACATAAGCTGCAAGGGCGAAAAGCGGTTTTCCAGCGCAATGCTCAGTTCGTGCTGCACCCCGGCCCCAATGAGGGCGTAGTCCTGCCCGTCGCGGTGCAGGCGGTGGTCACCGTCGACGATGGCCGAGTCGATGTCGCTCTGGGCGTAGTAGTTCTCCGATACACCCTTGAGCTTGACTACCATCTGTCGCTCGTGGTAGCGTAGCAGGGCGTTGTCTTCAATAACCTCCGTCACCAGCTCCACGCCCGGCACGGCCTTCATGCGGTTGACCAGGAAGGCGTTGCTCTCGAACGATTTGCCTTGCACCGCCGCAATCTTCAAATCGGGGTCCGACTTGCCGTAGAGCGAGCGAACCAAGTCTTCGAGCCCATTGAACACCGACAGCACGATGATCAGCGCCATCGTGCCCACGGCCACCCCAATCATGGAGATGTTGGAGATGATGCTGATGATGTTGCGCTTCTTCTTGGAGCGGAAGTAGCGCTGGGCTATCAGAAAGGGAACGTTCATGCGGGGCGGAGACGGCGGCGAGCAGCGGAGCTTAAAGGTAAGTGGCGGGTTGCTTACGCGCGCTTGCGGCCGAAGTTCTTATTTCCAGGCCTTCACGATGAGCCCGGTGCCGGAATCGTGGTGGCCGCGGGCGTCGAGCCAGTTGAGCACGAGGCAAAACGGGAACGTGACGAGGTAGTAGAACGGCAGCAGCACGAAAAACGCCTTCGACACGCCCAGCATCAGGATGGGGTATTTCATCGACAGGCGCCACGAAATCTGGCCGGGCAGGCCGTAGCTGTATTTGGCCTCGATGCGCTCGAAACCAGCCGTGCGCAGCTTCTGCTGAATCTCGTTGATGTTGTAGCCGTCGCGCACGTGCTCTTCGATGAACGAGGCGTCGTCGGCGCCGTGCACATCGGAGCCGCCTTGGTCGGATGGGGTGCTGATGATGAGCATGCCGCCATCTTTGAGCGAGGCGTGCAGGTTGGTCATCACCTCCACGTCTTCCAGAATGTGCTCCATCACGTCGATGGCCAGTGCCAAGTCGAAGGAGTTCGGCTGCTGGTAGAGCACGAGGTCCTGCACTGCAAACTGCACGTGCGGCCGCCCAATCTGCCGGAAAAACCGGTTGGAGTCGGCCACCTGCTCGTCCTTCACGTCCACGGCCAGCACCTGCCATTTGTCGCTCATGCCCGACAGCCAGTAGGTATACTGGCCGTAGCCGGCGCCCGCATCGAGGATGTTCTGAGCTTGGTCGCGGCGGCCTTTGGCCCACTGGCGCAGTTCGCGGTGCACGTGCCAGGTGCGCAGCAGCAGCAAATCGAGCAGGTTGTAAAACAGCTGACGCAGCCACGGCGTGCGGTTGAACACGTCGCCCAGGGTGCGCTTGATGGGGTCGTAATGCAAGGGAAGGCGGAGGTAGGGAGTAAAGGGTATTGGGTGGGGCGCCAGGGTAAGCGGCGAATACCGGGCACACATAACCCGGTGGGCCGTGCGCGTTACCGGTTAGTCTTCGTCGGCGAAGAGGCGGGGGCGCTGGGGCTTGTTGTCTTCGTCTTCGGGCGAGGCGGGCGGAATGTTCAGGTCGTTGATGACCTTATCCATGCGGGTGGCGTAGGCCGCCGAATCGTCGAGGAAGAAGCTCAGATCGGGTACCACGCGCATTTGGTTGCGCACGCGCTTGGCCAACGCAAAGCGAATTTCCTTGGTGTGCTCGGCCACCAGATCTACCTGGGCCTGCGGGTTGTCAGCCAGCAGCACGCTCAGATACACCCGCGCCACGCCCAGATCAGGGCTCACGCGCAGGGCGGTGATGCTGGGCGGCAACGTGCCGGCGAACAAGTGCGGCAGGTCGCGCCGAAATACCTCGGCCAGTTCCTTGGTGAGCAGGCTGGCGAATTTCTGCTGTCGTTTGCTATCCATAGAATAGGCAAAGGTACGGGGGAAAAGAGTTTAAGAGTAAGCGGGTTTGTGGGGCTAAGCGGAAAAGCCGCCCCGTGGCCGGCCCGTAAGCCCGGCTCATTCCCATCGGCATTCGGCAGGGCACGGCGGCGGCCTTACCTTTGGCCCGGAGTGTTTCGGTCCCTGAACTACAGGCTGGCTCGTTCATTCCAGCACTCAATCACGTTCCGCGCTTGCTCCGTTTCTTTCGAAGTACGCTTCCTACCCGCCTTATTGGTTTGGTGCTGCTGGTGCTGGCCATTCGGCTACCGCTGCTCTGGTTTAGCGGCGTGCCTTTGAGCTGGGCCGAGCTGCGGGGCTGGGTGGTGGGCGAACGGCTGCACGCCGGCGCCCTGCTCTACCGCGATGTGTACGACCACACCGCCCCGCTGGCCGCCGCTGCTTTTGGCCTGCTCGACGCCTTGGTAGGGCGGTCGGTGTGGGTATACCGATTACTGGCTGTGGTGTTGCTGCTCACGCAAAGCCTGCGCCTGAGTGTGGTGTTCAACCGCTACAACGTGCACCCCGAGCGCGGCTACCTGGCGGCCCTTTCTTATGCCTTGGTGGGCAGCGCCAGCACCGACCTCGACATCCTGTCGCCGCTGCTGCTGGGCCAAACGTTCGTGGTATTTGCGTTGAGCGCCTTGCTGCCCACCTCGCGCGAGGGCTACGACAACACCCGTCTGTTTCGGGCCGGCTTTCTGCTGGGCGTGGCGGCGCTGTGCTACCTGCCGCTGGCCATGCTGTTGCTGGTCGGGCTGTTTGCCGTTATCAGCTTTGCCGCCAACTCGTTTCGGAGCTTTTTGCTGCTGCTGTGCGGCTTTGGCTTCCCGTATGCCGTAGTGGCCACGGTGTTTCTGTACTTCAACGCGCTGCCGCAGTTCCGGCAGTTTCACCTGGAGCCGATGCTGGCTGGGGCCGCGGCCGTCGATGCCCTGCCCCGCGCCCTGCAGCTCAAGCTGCTGATTCTGCCCGCGATAGTGCTGGTGTTGTCCCTCACGCGCACGTTCACCACGTCGCTGGGGCTGGTGTTTCAAGTAAAGTTTCAGCAGCTGATGCTGGTATGGCTGGTGACGGCCGTGCTGACGGGTGCCATTCTGGGTGGCTCGGCGCCGGGCCTGCTGGTGCTCATGCTGCCGCCGCTGGCCTACTTCAGCCTGTTTCTGTGGCAACACACGCGCCGCGGGTGGGTGGTCGACGTGCTGTTTGTGGTCGTGCTGGCCGGGGTGCTGGGCGTGCGGCACCGGGCTTGGCTCGGCCTCGATAGCCTGCTGAACTTCCCCTTAGAAACCCGCTACGCCGCGCAGCCCGACGCGCGCTACGCCGCCGTACAGGGGCAACGCGTGTTGGTGCTGGGCCCCAGTCGGGGCGTTTATCTGCAGAACCGGGCCGTTACGGCCTACGTCGATTGGCCCCTGGCCCGGCGCGACTTCGGCCACCTCAACAAATACGACGCCATTTTTCGGTTGGCCACCCAACTGCCGGTGCCGCCGCCCGTCCTTATTGACGAAGTGGGGTTGCTGCCGGAACTGCGCCACAAGCTGCCCGCCACATTCGGGCGCTACCAGCCCACTCGCACAAAGCAGGTGTACCAGCTAAAGTAAAACCGCCCAGCCGGTCGCGCGATTAGCAGTCGATTTTGCCGACGCGGGTAGCGTGGCGGCCGCCTTCGAAGGCGGTATCGAGGAACAAACGGGTGATTTGGCGGGCCTGCTCTTCGCTCACGAAGCGCGCAGGCAGGCACAGCACGTTGGCGTCGTTGTGCTGGCGGGCCAGTTCGGCCAACTCGGGCAGCCAAGCTAGGGCAGCGCGCACGCCTTTGTGTTTGTTGGCCGTGATGCACACGCCGTTGGCCGAGCCGCATATCAGGATGCCGCGCGGTACTTCGCCGCTGGCTACCGCCGCCGCCAACGGGTGCGCAAAGTCGGCGTAATCGGCCGAATCGGCCGAATGCGTGCCAAAGTCGCGCAGCTCGTAGCCCTGTTCCGTTAGCCAGGGCTTGAGCATTTCCTTGTAGGCAAACCCGGCGTGGTCGGAGCCGATGGCGAGAAGTTTCATTGTTTCAGTGTACTAATGTGACGCGCTTTGCGCTACTTGGGGTATTGTGCGCATGTAGTGGGAAGTGCCGATGTGGTAATGGTTGTACTGGCATTAGTACATAGGCCCATTCAATCACATGCGCACAGTAGCCTAGGCTACGCCTTGGTTGTCGGCCAGCTGCTGGTTGAGGGTAGCCACTTTGTTGCGACCTACCACGCGGGCAATGTTGATGCTCAGCTCGTAAAGCAGCAGAATGGGAATGGTTACGATGACCTGGGCCGACACGTCGGGCGGGGTGATAACGGCGGCCACAATGAGAATGACCACGATGGCGTGCTTGCGGTACAGGCGCATCACCTCGGGGGTAATGAGCCCCGCCTTGGCTAGGAAGAACACAATCATGGGCAGCTCGAACACGAACGCGCACGACAACGACATGGTGGTGAGCGTGCTCAGGTAGCTCTGCAGGTCAATCTGGTTTTCGATGGTGGGGTCGACTGTATACGACGCGAGGAAGTTGATGCTCAGCGGCGCGGCAATGTAGTAGCCGAACAGCAGCCCAATAATGAAGAGCACCGACACGAAAAACACGGCCCCCTGCGAGTTGGCGCGCTCGTGCGGGTACAGGCCCGGCTTGATAAAGCGCCACAACTCCCAGAACAAGTACGGAAAACCCAGCACCAGCCCCACGATAAATGACGTGCTGATGTGCATCGTCAGCTGCCCGCTCATTTCGCGGTTCTGAATCACGAAGCCGATTTTGTCCAGGCACAGGTCGGGCGCGTGCACGGCCTGGCCGAGCTTGCAGAACATGCGGTAGGTCCAGAAATCGGCCCGCGACGGACCCAGAATCAGGTCGTGGAACAGGAAATCCTTGGCCAGAAACGCGCCGGTGGCAAACACCACCACGGCAATGGCCGAGCGGATGATGTGCCAGCGCAGCGCCTCTAAGTGGTCGATAAACGACATCTCGTGGGGCTCTTGGCCCGACGCGGCGGCGCGGTTCTGCTGAAATTGTTGCGTAGGGGACTGCAAAGGAGTCGGATTGTTAAATGGTCAAATTGCCAAACGGCTAAAGGGTTGGGGCCGGCCAACGGATCAACCTTACGAGAAAAGGCCGGCGGCAGCTTGCTGCCGGCTCAACTCCGCACTGCCAGCGTCGGCGCGGCCAGCCATGTAGCCATTCAACCATTTGGCCATTAGCCCGCAAACAGCGGGTAGTCGCGCATCATGGCGTTTACCTGTTGCCGTGCTTGCCCAATGCGAGTGTCGTTGTCGTGGTTCATCAGCACGTCGTCGATCAGCTCCACAATGCGCGGCATGTCGGCTTCCACGAGGCCGCGGGTGGTCATGGCTGCCGAGCCGATGCGCATGCCCGAGGTGACAAACGGCGACTTGTCGTCGAAGGGCACCATGTTCTTGTTGATGGTAATGTCGGCCTTGATGAGGGTATTCTCGGCCAGCTTGCCCGTCAGACCCTTCGAGCGAAGGTCGATGAGCATCAGGTGGTTGTCGGTGCCGCCCGAAATAATCTGGTAGCCGCGCTCGGTGAAGGCCGTGGCCAGCGCCTGCGCGTTGCGAATCACCATCTTGGTGTACTGGGCGTAGGTATCGGTGAGGGCCTCGCCAAACGCCACAGCTTTGGCACCGATGACGTGCTCCAGCGGGCCGCCCTGCGTGCCGGGAAACACTGCGCCGTCGAGCACGCTGCTCATTGAGCGGATTTCGCCTTTCGGGGTTTTCAGGCCCATCGGGTTGTCGAAATCCTGGCCTAGCATAATGAGGCCGCCACGCGGCCCGCGCAGGGTTTTGTGGGTGGTCGTCGTTACGATGTGGCAGTGTTCAAACGGGTTGTTGAGCAAGCCTTTGGCAATGAGGCCGGCCGGGTGCGAAATGTCGGCCAGTAGTAGCGCGCCCACCTCGTCGGCGGCTTCGCGCAGGGCTTTGTAGTCCCAGTCGCGGGAGTAGGCCGAGGCCCCGCAGATGATGAGCTTGGGCTGCTCGCGGCGGGCCGTTTCCTTCACCTTCTGCCAGTCGATGAGGCCGGTTTCGGGCTCTACGCCGTAGAACGACGGCTTGTAGAGCTTGCCCGAGAAGTTGACCGGCGAGCCGTGCGTGAGGTGGCCGCCGTGCGAGAGGTCGAACCCGAGAATTTTGTCGCCGGGCTGCAGAATGCCCAGCATCACGGCGGCGTTGGCCTGGGCGCCGGAGTGCGGCTGCACGTTGGCCCACTGCACGCCAAACAGTTCCTTCACGCGGTCGATGGCCAACTGCTCGATCTGGTCGACGATTTCGCAGCCGCCGTAGTAGCGCTTGCCGGGCAGGCCCTCGGCGTATTTATTGGTCAAGATGGAGCCTTGGGCCTGCATCACTTGGTCCGAGACAAAGTTTTCGGAGGCAATGAGCTCCAACCCGTGCATCTGCCGCTCTTTTTCGCGGCGAATCAGGTCAAAGACGGCGGTATCGGCAGTGAGCGGGCGGGTTGTGGTTTCCATGTGCCAAAGGTAAGGGCAAGTAGATGATCAACGAACTACCGAAGTACGCAGGAAACGCAGGCGCGGCGCTCGGCCCGAAAATGCCCGGGCGGGCCGAGGGCAAAGCAGGGGCTTTGGAATGCGCCGCCGAGGCAGCGCGAACCCCCGATTGTGCGTAAGCGCCAAGAAACTGCCAACTTGCTCCACCGGGCAAGGCTTCTTGCTCAGCACGACCCTCATGAACCAACTGTCCGAAAACCTGGCGCGCCTGCGCACGGGGCATCTTGCGCCGCTCACCGAGTTTTATGCCCAGCACCGCGACCTGTTTGCGCGCTGGGCCCGGCGGCAGTTCGGCACGGCAGGCGAGGACGCCCACCGCGCCCTGCAAGAGGTGCTGCTCGATTTCTACGACCAAGCCGCCGACGGCCGCCTGGCCGGCTGGCCCACCGACCTGCGCGGCCACATCTACGGTGCTGCCCGCCAGTTGCTTACGGCTACCACTACCAACACCGTAACGGCTTCGGATGCACCTGCGCTGCCCGCACCCGAGGCTTCCCGCCGCCAGTTGCTGCTGCGCACGTTCCTGCGCCTGGGGCCCGATTGCCGCCAGATTCTGCAGTATTTCTACTTCAACAACTACCGCTTCGACAAGCTGGCCGTGAAAATGGGCTACGCCAACGCCACCGTGGCGCGGCTGCAGAAATCGGACTGCCTGCGCAAGCTGCACGAAGCCCTCGACCGCGCCGACGCCCCCGGCTCGGCCCAACTGCTGCAATACCTGACCGACATCGAGCGGGCCGCCGACGGGCAGCTGTCGGCCACCGAGCAGGACGATTTCGACGAGCTGCTGGTGCACGACGCGGCCCTGCGCCAGGCCTACCTCGCCTACGAGCAGTACGGCGCCGACCTGCGCTGGGCCGTGGGCCGCGAAACGCTGCGGCAGCGGCTGGAGGCCCAAAACCGCCGTGCCGTTCAGCGGGCCGCCGCCCAGCAGCGCGTGCGGCGGCAGCGGCGGCGGCTGCAAATTCGCTGGGCGCTGTGGAGTGCGCTGGCCGCCGCGCTGCTCATTGCAGCGGTGTTGTGGTTGCCCAAGCTTCTGCGGCCCACCCACAGCTGGGAAGAATACGACGTACAGGACCCCGGCGTGCCGGCCGCCGCAGCCAAAGGGCGCCCGTTGCTGCTCGAAACCATGGAGCAGTACCGCGGTGGCAACTATGGCGCCGCTTTGCGCACCCTGCGCCGCATCGAGCCGACGCAGATCGGGCAGGATACCTTTCTGTACTACAACGGCCTGCTGCTGCTGCGCCAGGGGCAGCCCAACTTTGCCGAAAGCTACTTCCAGCGCGTGAGCAGCTCGCCGGGCTCCGAGCTACGTGGACCGGCAGCGTTTTTCCTGGGGTTGTCGCACTGGCAGCAGGAAGAGCGGGCCCAGGCCAAGGCCGCCTTGCAGCAAGCCGTGGCCGAACCCCGCAACGCCTATCGGCAAGAGGCCCAACGGGCTTTGCGCGAAGGCGGGCTGTAGGCCCGGGGTTGCGGCATAAAAGCAAACCCGCCCCGGGCCGCAGCAGCCCGGGGCGGGTACCCCTTCAACCAACCTGAGAAATCAACTTGCGCAGTAGCTGGTCCGGCGGTGCGGATGTGCTGATAAGCCCGCCCCGCGTCGGTATAGATTACTTGCGCAACAGGCGTTGCTGGAAGTTTTGGCCGTTGAGCGTGGCCACCAGAATGTAGCCGCCCCGAGCACACTCCGGCTGCACGTTCAGCTTGGTGCGGCCCGCGGGCAGCTCCTGCTCGCGCACCCACACCGGCCGGCCCGACATGTCGTTGAGTGTGAGCGTGGCCACGCCGGCCGATACCATGTTCAGCTCCAGGGCAATGTCCCGCTCAAACACGGTTGGGTACGCCAGTAGGCCCGATTTGCCGTCGAAAGCCACGGCGCGGGGGCCGTAGTAGGTCACTTTGCCGTTGAGGTCAACTTGGCGCAGACGGTAGTAGCGGGTGCCCTGCTTGCTTTCTTCGCGGTCGAGGTAGCGGTAGTTGCGCGACGAGGTAGAGCCGCCGTCCACACCGGGCACGAAAGCCAGCTCGCGGTACTGCAGGCCGTCGGTCGATACTTCCACGCCGTAGCCACGGTTGTTGATTTCCGAAGCGGTGGTCCAGGTCAGCACGGCGTCGTTCTGCTGGCGGCGCACTTGGTAGGCGGTCAGGTTCACGGGCAGCGGCTGCTGCTGGCGGCCCAGCGTCCAGCGCGAAAACCCGTCGACGCCGTTGAGAATGGCGTAGGTGGTGCCGCCCGAGGTGCGCCCTTTCGGCTGCCACGTGCCGCCGTTGTCGCTCGATTTATAGAACGTCAGGTCGGCGGGCTGTAGCGTGCCCAGCTCGTGGGCCAGGTAGTCGATGCGCATCTGCACGTTCATGCCCGTGCCCGAATAGGCCGGAGCCGAAATGTCGAAGTACCGCTTGATGCCTTGGTGGCCGCTGCCGTTGGCGGCCGTGCCCGTCACGCGCGTTACAATGGTGAGGCCGGGCAGCGTGGAGCCGGGCTGCGGCGTGAGGGCCAGGCCCAGGTTGCCGAAGATTTCGGTAGCGCCGGCCTGCGGGTTGCGGCGGGCTTCGATGTTGCCCAACACGTAGCTGGTGTTGGTTTCGGTGAGCAGCGCGTCGGAGTTCAGCTTGATTTTGTTGGCCGGGCCGGTTTGCAGAATGCCCGTGCTCATCACCAGGTTGTTTGCCAGCGTCACGTCGTCGGTGAGGGTTTTCACGCCGCCGCCGCGCACTTCCAGGTTGTAGTACAGGCCGCCGCTCACGGTTTGGTTGCCCGCACCGGTCAGCAGCACGCCGCCGGTGGTGCAGCTGAATACGCCGTAGTTGTTCATGTTGCCCTTCACCTCCAGGTTGCCCAGGGTTTGGGCGAAAGCGCCGGTGTTGGTGAAGTCGCCGTTGACCACGATGTCGCCCCCGGTGTGGTTGAGCGTGCCTTGGATGACGAGGTTGCCCGTCACAATGGTTTCGCCGTTCTGAATGCTCATTACCTGCCCCGCCGCCACCGTAAACGCGTTCAGCACCACCTGTGCCTGCGACACCAGCGCGTTGACGCCCGCCGTGCCGTTGTTCGATACCGCGTTGACCGCGTTGCCCGTCAGCTCGCTGCGGCCACCAGCCATCAGCAGCGCCTGAAACGACTGCGTGCTGGGCTGCGAGAGGCTGATGTTGCGCACGGTGTTGTTTTCCACCACGTTGGCCTGGGCGCCCGTGGCCGAGCCGCAGCTCACCACAATGCCGTTGAACGTTTGCGCCCCGGCGTTCTGCCACATGGCCGAGCTGGCCCCGCCCGCCTGCGCGCTGGTGCCGCCAATGTAATTGCCGCTGAGCGTGTTGTTGTCGGAGCCGGCGCCGGGCGCGAAGTTGATGGCCGTTTGGGCCGTGGTGGCCGGCGTGGCCAGGTTGTAGTAGAAGCTGTTGTCGCGAATGATCCACGCGTCGCCGTTGCCGCTGCCCACCTTGATGCCGGTTTGGGCGTAGTTCATCAGCTCGTTGTTGATGATGGCCACGCGGTCGTTGAGGGCTGTGGCCGAGGCGTTGGCGGCGTACACGAGGTTGGCCGGTAGCTGGCTCGCGCTGGCATTGCCGATGAGGTTGCTCGTGAGGGTGTTATCGTCGTTGCCAACCGAAGTGGTGGCACCGAACTCTACCACGCCGCCGCTGCTCAGGGCGTTGTTGCCCAGAATCTGCAGGTCGCGGGCCACGTTGTTTTGGGCGTCGCCGGCGAAGAGCAAAGCGGGCTGGCTGGCGCTGCTCTGCCGCACCGTGAATTGCCGGGCAGTGCTGCCGTTGTGGCCGCTCAGGGTAACGTAGCGGGCACTTGCTCCAAAAGTTACCGTGCCTTCGAGCACAATGCCCACCGCCCCGGTTTCGGGCTTGATGGTGAGCGGGGCCGAAGCGCTGCCTGCCACGTTGATCAGCACATCTTCAGTGAAGGTACTGCCGCTCACGAGCCGCAGCTCATAGGGAGTAGCGGGCGTTGCCGGAACCGTTGCCAGCGCCTGGGTCAGGGTCGGGAAGTCGCCTCCGTTTCCCACGCGCACTACCGTTTGGGCTTGGGCCCGCTGCACCAGCAGCAACACAAAAGCCAGCAGCAGCAATAGCCACATGCTTAAAGAAGCCCGCTGGCGTGAAATCAGGTAATTAGGTTCGTTTGAGGAAGGTAAATCGTGTTTCATGACTCAGAAGGGAACGGGGTACTCGAGCAATCGGAAAGGCAAAAGGGTAGCCGTCGGCTGCGGACAGCAGCCGAAAAAGCCACGCGCTGAAAGCGACTTCGGCGCATTCTTTCCGCCGTAGAACGGCCGGGAAGGAGCAGGAAAAAGAAGGGAAAGTAGTTAACGAGCCATAGGCAGGCCTGTCTTATGTACTATTCTTTGCAACCCAAAGCTGCCCTTGCAGCAAATGTTACTTACCAAATATAGAGGTCGGTTTTATGAATGCAATAAGAAGCAGATTTAATTTTGTGTAAAGCTTTTAATAAGTCAGACGGTTATTTGCTTTTATTGTATATAAGTTACTGATATAGATTTATTTAAATAGTGTGCCAGTTTTTTGATAACCGCTCAAAACACAAAATCAATATGCGCGTTCATTGCATGTTATGGGCAAGATAGTTTATAGTACTATGTTGATAATTTGGCTCTCTTTAATAGGACTTAATTAGATGAATCTGTAAAACTCAATACAAAAAACGGTATAAATGCAGCAAGTCGCTACTTGTGTGCTTAAGGGGCAGGTCGGCGGGCCATGGAGTAAGGTTGCTCTACGTTTTGCTGCAGCAGCAATTCCCAAGTGTCGAGGTTGAGGGCGGCTAGGTGGTTGAGTTCGGGGTTAAGGCGGTACACGCAGCCGGTGTCGAGGTCGATGGCGCCCGCACGCTGAGCTACGCGGTGCTGGGCCTCGGCGGTAGCAATGGGCACATGCCCGTGCAGGAGGCGCTTGCCCTGCAGGCGTGAGGCATCGAAGGTGAAGGATTTGATGTTGAGCATGGTGTGCGTGTCGGCCCGCATGTCGGCGGGCGGCCGGCGGAAATCGAAGCCGGCGTGCACGAGCACGAAATCGGGTAGCTCCAAACTGAGCGGCAAAGCGGCCAGCCAGGTCAGGTAGCGGAGCGGAATGTCGGCTACGTCGGCGACGCCGAAGCTGTGCAGGGTGAGGGCGCGGTCGGCGGGGGAAGCCCAAGTAGCGGCGGTGTTGCCGCGGGCGGCATCGAGCAGCTCCAAGTCGTGGTTGCCGAGCAGGCAATAAACATGATAGCCGTCGGCCTGGAGCTGCATAAGGTAGTCGAGCACGCCGCGCGAGTCGGGGCCTTTGTTGACGTAGTCGCCGAGCAGGTAGAGGGTATCGGTGCGGGTGAGCTGCAGGCGGTCTTCTACTAAGCGGCGAAAGGTGCGGAGGCAGCCGTGGAGGTCGGTAGCGGCGTAGCGCATGGGCAGGCTAAAAGATGAACCGTGATACAGAAACGGGCCGGGGGCGCATAAAAAAAGCACTGCCGCGTGGGCAGTGCTTCTATCTACGAGCTTCGGCGAGGCTTAGTGGCCACCGCCGTAGGCGGGCTTGTCGAGGTCGGGCTTTTCGAGGTTGCGGTTGGGGTGACGCTGGGCGGCATCCTGGGCTTCCTGCTCCAAGCGGTTTTCGGTGGCTTCGTCGCGGTCGTTTACCGGGAGCTGGCCCACGGCTTTGGGCTGGTCGGTGGCAGCGGGGCCGCCTTTGTTTTCTTTCGACTGCTGGTTGGTGTTATTGCTTTTGTAAGGCATGGCGGTGCAAAGGTTGAGTGGAACAAATGAACAGGCCTGGTGCCGGATAACGCCGGCGGCCTAAATATCCAGCGCCGATTCCTGGGCGTTGGGGTCGTTTTGTTCGGCGTTGGTGGCGGTGGTAGCGTCGGAGGCAGGGGAGTTGTAGTTGATGGCGGCGCCGCGCTCGGGGTTGTTGTCGGAGCGGCGGCCACGGGGGGCGTCCTCGTCCTCGCCGTAGCTGTTGCGGCGGTCGACGGCAGCAAAGTCATCGTCGTCGGTGAGGTCTTCGCCGGCGTTGCGGGCACGGCGGGTGTCGCCGTCGATTTCGTCGCCCACGTCGGGCAGGCGGCGCGGGTCGAGCATGTCGGGCGTGGGCATGTCTTCGTTGGGCACCACGGGGCGGCCTTCGTCGTCGCCGCGGATGTTGTCGGCGGGGTGGCCGGGCTTGTCGGCGTCTTCGTTGACCGACACGGCCGAGATGCCGTCGGACGAATCGGTCCCGAAACCCTGCTTACCGTCGCGGTTGCCGAAGCCGCCGCGGGCGTCCTCGTTTTTGGGCGGATCGGCACCGGGGATGATGTGTCCGGCGGCGAGTTCCTGCTCGGTGGTATCGTCGTTGATAACCCGCACGGGGCGGTTTTTGGGGTCGATGGCCATGGGAATGGTTGTGGTGTGGTGTAAGCGGAGTAGGTTTATGTTTGGGTGTACTGTGCGGGCCGGATTTGGGTTGCCGATTGCCGCCGTCATCGTATGTTCGGCCCGTATCTGTTGTAGCTGTGCTCTAATGAAACCTACTCCGCTGCTTTCGGCCATTCACGACGTGGCCTCCCTGCTAGCCCATATTCAGGCAGGACAGGCGCCAAAGTATCTGTTTTTCTGGGGCCACACGCCGGCGCCAAATGCCACGGCGGTAGGCAAAGAGTGCCTGAGCCAGTGGTATCCGGCTGCATTTGAGGTGGACGGTCGGCGCTACGCCACAGCCGAGCATTTCATGATGGCCGAAAAAGCCCGGCTGTTCGGCGACGAGGTCACCCGTGAGTCAATTATTGAAGCAGCAGACCCTGGAAAGGCCAAAAAGCTAGGGCGCTCTGTAACGAACTTTGACTCCGATGTTTGGGATGTCGCCCGTTTTGAAGTAGTGGTGCGCGGTGGGGTCGCCAAATTCGGCCAGCATCCGGCGCTGCAGGCGTTCCTGCTGAGCACCGGTAAGCATGTGCTGGTGGAAGACAGCCCGGTAGATGCTATTTGGGGAATTGGTATAGCGCAGGTCGATGCGCGAGCATATAACCCGGCCGCCTGGCGTGGCCTGAATTTGTTGGGCTTTGCCCTTATGGGAGCACGTATTAGGCTACAGACCGCTCACTCTTAACCCCGGGTAGTTTATGTGGACCGAAACCGACAACTCCCTGCGCTGCACCTTCCGCTTCAAGGATTTTCAGGCGGCGTTCAGCTTCATGACCGACGTGGCCGAGGAGGCCGAATACCAGGACCACCACCCGTGGTGGGCCAACGAATACAACACCGTGGAGTTTCGGTTGCGCACCCACGACGCGGGCAACACCGTGACTGAGCGCGACCATCGGCTGGCGGCGGCCATCGATAAGCTGGCGGCGGAGTACGGCGGGGTGGAAAAGTAATCGGCCAGCTTACGAGGCCACATTGCCTTAGAACTAGGCCGTGCGGAATCAGTAACGATGCACGGGCATCGGGCTGGGGCTATGAGGCAGTAGCCGCATGCCGACCGGCGGTAGGAAGACGCTGACTGACGATAGTTGACTGCGGAATGACGGTAAGAGCCCGCAGAACGGTGGTAGGTGACGGAGCCTGCGGCGTAGAGTGCGACGGGCCTGTACCTTTGCCCTCATGCCTACTGCCGACGCCCCCGCCGAAACCGCCCTCTACATTGTGCCCACGCCCATCGGCAACCTGGAGGACATTACCCTGCGGGCCATTCGGGTGCTGGGCGAGGTAGACGTGGTGCTGGCGGAGGACACGCGCACGAGCGGGCGGCTGTTGCAGCACCTGGGCATCAAGAAGCCCATGCAGAGCTACCACCTGCACAACGAGCACCAAACGGTGGCGCGGGTGCTGGAGCGGCTGGAGCGCGGCGAGCGGATGGCCCTAGTATCGGACGCGGGCACGCCCGGAATTTCCGACCCCGGCTTTCTGTTGATTCGGGAATGCCTGAGTAAGGGCCTGAAAGTGGAATGCCTGCCGGGCGCCACGGCTTTGGTGCCGGCCTTGCTCAAGTCGGGCTTTGGGGCCGAGCGGTTTACGTTTGAGGGCTTTTTGCCGGTTAAGAAAGGTCGGCAGACGCGCCTGCGGGAGCTTTCGGCCGAAACCCGCACGATGATTTTCTACGAGTCGCCGCACCGGATTGTGAAGACGCTGGAGCAGCTGGCCGAAGCGCTGGGGCCGGAGCGGATGGCGTCGGTGAGCCGGGAGCTGACCAAATTATTCGAAGAAACCGTGACCGACACGCTGGCCGCGCTGGCCGTCGAGTTTGGCAAACGGACCACCATTAAAGGAGAAATTGTTGTTGTCGTTCAAGGACTTCGCGAATAAGCCGCTGGTACTGGCCCTGCTGGGGCCGGTGCTGCTGTGGGCGGGCTGGCCGGTGCACCCGGCGCCGGCCCCGCTGCTGTTGCTGGTAGGGTTGGTGCCGCTGCTGCGCCTGGAGCAGGTGCTGCGTGCCCAAGGTGCGCGAGCCGTGCGCTTCTGGCGCTGGAGCTACCTGTACCTGCTGGTGTGGAACGTGCTGACCACCTACTGGGTGGCCTACAGCACGCTGGGCGGCGGCATTGCGGCCAACGTACTAAACGCCGCGCTGCAAAGCCTGCCGCTGCTGGCCTTCTGGCACACCAAGCGGCTGGCGGGGCCGCGCTGGGGCTACCTCTCGTTTGTGGTGTATTGGCTGGCCTTCGAGCAGCTGCACCTAAGCTGGGATTTGTCGTGGCCGTGGCTGACGCTGGGCAACGCCTGGGCCATGGTGCCGGGCTGGGTGCAGTGGTACGAGTACACCGGGCAGCTCGGCGGCTCGCTCTGGGCACTGCTATCCAACCTGACAGTTTTCGGAGCCTTATTCGGGCTGAAAAGCTGGCCGGCTGGCCCCGATTTCGACCCGCTGGTGGTGGCGCGCCCAAGCTTCAGCTTGGGCCGCTGGGCGGTGCCTTTTGCGGCCGTGGTCCTACCGCTGCTGATTTCGTTTGCCATTGGGGCGCGCTGGCAGGAAAAAGGCCCGGCGGCCGAGGTGGTAGTGGTGCAGCCCAACATCGACCCGTTTCAGGAGAAGTTCGAAGGCGGTGCCAAGTACATTCCGGCCGAGCAGCAGCTCAACCGGCTGGTGCAGCAGACCGAATCGGCCCTGACGCCCAACACCCGACTGGTGCTCTGGCCCGAAACGGCGCTGGAAGAAACCCACTGGGAAAACAGCCTCTCAGCGCTGCCCGACGTGCGCCGGGTGCAGGGCTTGGTGGCCGCGCACCCGGGCCTGCGGCTGATTACGGGCATCACCACCGTGGGCTCGTACCCCAGCAAGGAAGCGGCCAGCCCCACGGCCCGTTTCCGCGACGATTTGGGCTACTACGACGTGTTCAACGCGGCCCTGCACGTGGGCAGCCCCACGGCGCCGCTCCAAACCTACCACAAATCGAAGCTGGTGCCGGGCGTGGAGAAAGTGCCGGGCTGGCTCAATTCAGCCCTGGGCACCATCGACCTCGGCGGGGTGGTGGGTTCTTACGGCAGCCAGGACCAGCGCACGGTATTCCGGTCCGCCGCGCCGGCTACCGATAGCACCCTGCGCGTGGCACCGGTTATTTGCTACGAGTCGATTTACTCCGACTACGTGAGTGAGTACGTGCGCAACGGGGCCACGCTCATCGGCATCATCACCAACGACGGTTGGTGGTCCGATTCGCCCGGCTACAAGCAGCACCTGACTTACGGCCGCCTGCGGGCCATCGAAACCCGCCGCGACATTGCGCGGGCCGCCAATACGGGTATATCGGGCTTCATCAACCAGCGCGGCGACATTGTGCAGCAAACCGGCTGGTGGGTGCCGGCCGTGAGCCGCTACACCGTACACCTGAACGACGAGCTGACGTTTTATACCCGCCACGGCGAATTGCTGGGGCACGCCGCGCAGGTGCTGGCGGTGTTGCTGATTGGTTTTGCCGTGGTGCGGCGGTTTGTGAAGTAAGCCGAGCTCCTTTGCCTTTGAGGCAGGGAATTTCGTTGAATGGCGGGCGGCAGCAAGTTGCCCCTACTTTTAGCTCCATGACAGATTTCACCCAACTTAGCCTCCAGGTAGCCGAGGTAGCGCGCCGCGCCGGCGCATTCATTCGCCAGGAAGCTGCGGGCTTCGACCGCAGCCGCATTCAGGTAAAAGGCGTGCACGATTTGGTGTCGTACGTCGATCAGGAATCGGAGAAGATGGTGGTGGCGGGGCTGCGCGAGCTGCTGCCCGAGGCCGGTTTCATCACCGAAGAAGGCACCGCTGGCGCCCCCAACCGCGCCGAGGAGTTTACCTGGATTATCGACCCGCTCGACGGCACCACCAATTTCATTCACGGCCTGCCGTGCTACTCGGTGAGCATTGCCCTGATGCAGGGTTCTGAGCTGGTAGTAGGCGTGGTCTACGAAGTGAACCTCGACGAGTGCTTCCGGGCCGTGCGCGGTGGCGGGGCTTTTTGCAACGAGCAGCCCATCCGCGTGTCGACGGCTACCGAGCTGAACCACTCCCTCATTGCCACCGGCTTCCCCTACAGCAACTTCGCCCGCATCGATACCTACCTGCCCATTCTGAAGGAGTTTATGCGCCGCACCAACGGTGTGCGCCGCGTGGGCTCGGCGGCCGTGGACCTGGCCTGGGTAGCCGCCGGGCGCTTCGAGGGCTATTTCGAGTTCAACATCAACTCCTACGACGTGGCAGCGGGCATTTTGCTGGTGCGCGAAGCCGGCGGCCGCGTCACGCAGTTTCGACACGAGGGCGACCCGGTATTCGGACGCGAAGTAGTGGCCAGCAACGGCCACGTGCACGACGAAATGCAGGCGGTTATTGCGGAGTTCTGGCCGGCGTAACAGCGTGCTGGCGTGAACCTGACGACGCTGAAACACAACTACCACGATGCTTGGCTGGTGGCGTATGCGCTAGGGCCACGGCGCGAAATCGTGTTGACGGTCTGGCTGGACAGTGTCTGGAACCCGACTGTTCTCAATCCGGTCACGTTGCGACTCAGCGCCATCGGCAACTACGAAGCTGTGGCAGGCTTTTTTACGCGTGCCTTTTCGGGCGCTTCATCCCGCAATTCGCTTGATGAAATTGAGCGCATAACACCTGAAGCGCCAGGGTTCCGAATTGCGTTTGCGGAGGCAGGAGAAATATTGGTGGCTGCGGCCAAAATTCAGGAAGCCTGATGCCACCCGCAACTTTCTTGAGAGCCTTGTAGTTTTGTGCTCGTCATGCTCTTCCAACAACTCATCATTGTCTTGCTCTTTGCGGCGGCGGCCGTGTACATCGGCCGGCGGCTGTGGCTGAGCTTCTTTGCCAAAAGCGACGGGGCCTGCCCCAAAGGCTGCGGCGGGGCCTGTGGTGCCATTAATGTAGAGCAGCTGCAGCGGCAGATCGAGGCCGCGCAGCAGCAGCGCCAACCGGTTTAACAGAGCATTTCGCGTCGGCGATATAACCCGCCCCGCCCACGGCTGCGTATAGCCGAGGGCGGGGCGCCGTTTTTGGTTGCCGCACGGCCCCGGGGCGCCCCGCATCCTTCTCTCCAAACACCCCCACGCCCCACAACCATGCAAGACAAAGAGCAAGAACGGTCCTTAGTGAACGTCGAGCGGAAGCTCAACCAAGACGGCTTTACCAAAGATTTCAACGTGACGGGCGGCCGCCTGCACACCATCGACAACACGGTGAAATCGTACGGCCCCAACGAAGTAACCATCGTCGATTTCTACCGCTTCGAAGGCGAGTCGAACCCCGACGACATGTCCATTCTCTACGCCATTGAGTGCGCCGACGGCACCCGCGGCACCATTTCCACCGCCTACGGCACCTACGCCGACGCCGAAACCGACGAGTTTCTGAAGACCGTGGAAGACTTGGGCAAGAACCTGGACAAAGCGCACAAGTAGCACGCCTCCCGCGCGTCGTTTTCCGCCGCCACCGGTTTGCGCCCTCCCCGAGGCCGTAGCCGGTGGCGGCGTCTTTTACCCGTATCCTGGCTACTGCTCCATTTGCTATGAAAACAACCATTCCTGCCCACCCACTGAATTCCAGCACCGACTTAGACCCGCTTCTGCAGTCCATCGGCGACGCCCGCGTGGTGCTGCTGGGCGAGGCTTCGCACGGCACCCACGAGTACTACACCTGGCGCACGGCCATTACCAAGCGCTTGGTTGAGGAAAAGGGCTTTCAGTTTGTGGCCGTGGAAGGCGACTGGCCCGACTGCTTCGAGGTGAACTTGGCCGTGAAGCAGCTGCCCAACGGCCAGCCCGCCTCCCAACTGCTGCAAACCTTCAACCGCTGGCCCACCTGGATGTGGGGCAACTGGGAAATTGCGGCCCTTGTCGATTGGCTGCGGCAGCACAACGCCGCCCTCGCCGACAAGCAGAAAGTGGGCTTCTACGGGCTCGATGTGTACAGCCTATGGGAGTCGTTGGAGCAGATAATGCAGTACGCGGGCACCAAGGGCGAAGCCGCCGCGCAGGCCGCCCAGCGCGCCTACCACTGCTTCGAGCCCTATAGCGCCGACCCGCAGGAGTACGCCGAGGCCGTGGCCTTCGTGAGCAAAGACTGCGAAGACGAGGTGCTGCACATGCTGCGCGAGCTAAAACGCCGCACGCCCACCGCCGGCCCCGATGGCCTGAGCATGGAACTGGACTTTGCCACCGAGCAAAACGCCCTCGTGGCCGTGAATGCCGAGCGCTACTACAAGGCCATGCTGCGCGGCGGGGGCTCGTCGTGGAACGTGCGCGACCGGCACATGATGGAAACCCTGCAGCGCCTGCTCGAATTTCACGGCCCCGACAGCAAGGCCATCGTTTGGGAGCATAACACCCACATCGGCGACGCGCGCTACACCGACATGGCCGCCGACGGCATGGTGAACGTGGGCCAGCTGGCCCGCCAGCAGCTTGGCCGCAACCAAGTGTACGCCGTGGGCTTCGGCTCCTACCAAGGCTCGGTAATAGCGGGCAAGGCCTGGGGGGCGCCGCTCGAGAAAATGCCCGTGCCCGAAGCCCGCCGCAATTCCTGGGAGGCGCTGCTGCACACCGAGTTGGGCCGCAACGCGCTGCTGTTTTCCAGCGAAATCCGGCACCTGCCGGCGCTGCAGGAGCACATCGGCCACCGGGCCATTGGGGTGGTGTACCGACCCGAGCGGGAGCGGTACGGCAACTACGTGCCCACCGTGGTGCCCGAACGCTACGACGCCTTTCTGCACTTCGAAACGACCCAGGCCCTGCATCCGCTGCCCACAACTACCGACCAGCACGTGCCGCCAGACCTATACCCCTGGGGCGAGTAGAACTTAGAGCGCGTTGGCCAGCAGCGCCAGGCTCAGGCCCGCTACCGTGGCCACCAGCTTGCGCACGTTCACGTGGTGCTCGGGGCTGACCTCGAACAGGATGGTGGTAGAAACGTGCAGGAAATTGCCGCTTACCAGGCCCAGCAGCGCCGGGTAGAAGCCGCCCTGCACCGCGGGGTCGATGTGGGCGTAGTGGCTGGTGAGCACGCCCAGCGGCGCGGCGGCGGCAAACAAGCCCAGCCACGGCAAGGCCCGCTGGAAACTGCCAAGGCGCGTGACGAGTACCGCCATGAGGGCAAACGCGGCCGGAATGTGGTGCAGCGCCACGCCGGTGAGGGTGGCGTAGAAGCCGTCGGGCGTGTGGCCGTGCGGGTCCTGCACCAAGATGCTGCCTTCCAGAAACGCGTGCAGCGTGAGCGAACCGAGCAACAGCCACGGCACGCCCGCATGGGCGTGCTCGGCGTGCACGTGCTGGTGGCCGTGCTCCACGCCTTCCGAAAACAGCTCCAGCACCAGCTGCCCAAAAAAGCCTGCCAGCACGAAATACCCCACGCGCTCGGGCGAGGTACCCAGCGTAAGGGCCTCGGGAAGCAAGTGCGTGAGCGTGAGCGTCACGAGGTAGGCCCCGCTAAACGCCAGCAACGGCCGCAGCCAGGTGGTGTGCAGCGTGGGCACAAACCGCGTGACCCACCCGGCACCCAGCACCGTCCCAAAAAGCAGCAGCAGGGCTACAATCATCAGCTAAAATGAACAAGAACCGGTGTTGCCACAGCAATAATCGGCCACGGCCGCCGGCCCAGGCGCGGAAGCCCAGACCAGCAGAAAGCCGCGTTATTTCTTGAGAATGAAAATCATGCGCGGACTCGACTCTTCCACGTACGGGTTCAGGTCGTAGTCGCCCAACACTTCGGCCAGGCGCAGGCCGGCCAGGTAGAAGTATTCCCGAAACCGCTCTACGGTTAGGGCGCGCACGCGTTCCTGAAAATGCTGCGGCTGCCCTTCCCGGTCGGTAAAGCGAATTTCCTTCACGATAAAGTCCCGGTCGAGGTGGCGGTTCAAATGAAATGTGATGCCGTCGACGGTTTTTTCCTCGTGGGCCACCAGCTCGCGCACTGCCCGCTCGGTGTTCATGAAGTCGATAACCAGCTTGCCGCCGTATTGCAGGGCGTCGGCGGCATTGCGCAGGGCCACCACGTTTTCGGCCTCCTCATCGAAATACCCGAAGCTGGTGAACAGGTTCAGGATGAAGTCGAACGGGCCGTAGGGCAGCGGCGCGCGCATGTCGTGCACGTGGAACTGCAGCCGCTCGTTGGCAAACTGCCGCGCGTGCTCGATGCTCTCGGGCGAGAGGTCGATGCCCGTCACGTTGTAGCCCTGCTGGTTGAGGTAGATGGCGTGGCGGCCCTTGCCGCAGGCCAGGTCCAGCAGCCGCTCCTTGGGCTTGGGGTGCAAGCGCACCAGCAGGTTGTCGAGGAAGTGCTGGGCCTCGTCCTGGTCGCGGTTGTGGTAGAGCTGGTGGTAGTACGGCGAATCGAACCAGGTGCTGAACCACTCGGCTTCGTGGCGGGTATGGGGCATGCGCAGAAGGGAGGAGCGGCGTGGGAAGTAGCTGCCGAAAGATAACCCAGTGGCGAGAACCGGCCCGAAGACCTGCCCGCAACAGGACGCCGACGCCCCGGCACAGCCACCGACGCTGTGCATCGGAAGCCGCGCCGGGGCGCTCGGGTAGAACAAAGAGCTGGGTGCTAGACCAAAGTCCGCAAGCTTAGTTCTGGTTTTTCTCGCGCTGTCCGTCGCTCAGGTCGTGCTGCGTCTCGGCATCTTTGGTAGCCGCTTCGCCTTGCTTGCTGCCTTCGGCCTGCACCGCGTCGGCCGACATCGCGCCGCCCGCCGAGGGCTTCTCGGGTTTGCCGGCAGCCGGCGCCGTCGTCTGCTCTACATCCATGTGCGAGCTAACGGGCTCGGCAATGGCACCGCCCTTGTGCTGGCTCGGCGCATCGGTGGCCAGGTCGAAGTTATCGGAGCTGCGGGTGCCGGGGGGAACTTGGTCAACCGACACTTTGCGGTCGGGGCGCCAGTCAGACGGTTCGCTGCTGCACGAGGCCAGGGCCAGCAGAGCTACGGCAGCCAGGCCCGAAACGAGGTTCTTGGAGGTCATAAAAGCAAAAGAAGAAACGAAGTCGGAAATACGAAAACCGGGCAACTTAAGCTGCTTTGCCGCCGGCATCGGGCGCCGGAGTGCCGGCTTCGGCGGGCAAAAAGCCTTTGCGGCGCAAAATAGACTCAAAGAGCCGCAAGTCGTTTGGGGAGTTGAAAATGCGCGTGGGCAGGTGCAAAAATACCGGCACGTACATAACCTTGGCGGCCCAGGCGCGCCAGCCGGCCACCTGGCCGGTCATGTCGGGCTGCTTGAGGTACAGCACGTAGGCTTCTTTGTCGCGGCGCACGGTCTCAATCATGTCCCAGGTCAGGCGCATGCCCTGCTCCTGGTTGAGGCGCAGCAGCACCTGGCGCTGGTCCATTTCGTAGCTCACGCGCTCAAACAGGGCTTTGCTCTGCTCCATCTGCGTCACGCCCGTTACTTGGGCCGAGCGCAGCAGCACGTACAGCACCGTCACGAGCACCGCGGCGGCAATCCACCACCACGAAAACCAGAAAATGGCCGGCAACGACAGCACGACCAAGGGAATAACGGCCTGCCACCAGTCGCGCTTCCAAACCTGGGTGAGGGCCATTTTGGTGTAGGTGTCCTTGTCGAGCTGGTACTTCTTGGTGCGAATGGCCAGCGGTGAAGGTTGCTGCGCCACTTGCCGGCCGCGCATGTTATTGGGTTGTTGCATCTTCTTGGAAACGCTAAATGGCTGGATTGACGGCTGGTTGCTTGTTCTATAGCCGAACAGCCCGCCATGCAGCCATTTAACAGGTAAACGGGTTAGTAAGCTTTCAGGCTCAAATCCAGGCTTTTGATGGAGTGCGTGAGGGCACCCACCGAAATGTAGTCGACGCCCGTGGCCGCCACGGCGGCAATGGTGTGCTCGGTAATGCCGCCGGAGGCCTCCGTGGGGAAACGGCCGGCAATCAGGGCCACGGCCTCGCGCAGCATGGCCGGCGGCATGTTATCGAGCATGATGCGGTCGACGCCGCCCACTTCCAGCACCTGCTGCACTTCGGCCAGCGTGCGGGTTTCTACTTCGATGGGCAGCTTTCGGCCGAGTTCCTGCAGATACCTATGCGTGGCCTCAATGGCTTGGCGAATACCGCCGGCGTAGTCCACGTGGTTGTCCTTCAGAATAATCATGTCGAACAGCCCGTAGCGGTGGTTCACGCCGCCGCCGATGAGCACGGCCCATTTCTCGCACAGGCGGAAGTTGGGCGTGGTTTTGCGGGTGTCAAGCAGTTTGGCCGTGGTGCCAGCCAGCAGGCCGGTGAGATAGGCCGTGTGGGTAGCAATACCGCTCATGCGCTGCATGCAGTTGAGCACGAGGCGCTCGGCCGTGAGGATGCTGCGGGCCGGGCCTTCCACCGTCAGGGCCACGTCGCCGTGCTTCACGCGGCTGCCGTCGGGCAGCAGCACCTGCACCTGCAGCGTGGGGTCTACTTCGCGGAAAATGAGCAGGGCCAACTCTACGCCGGCCAGCACGCCTTCGTCTTTCACCAGCAGGCGGGCTTGCTTGCGGGCAGCGGCCGGCACACCGGCCAGGGAAGAATGGTCGCCGTCGCCCACGTCTTCGGCCAGGGCCGATTGGATGAAGGCGTGAAGGGCTTCGGGGCGGAGGTAGGGTGCGGGGGGGAGGGCGTTTAGCACGGGGCAAAAATAGCAAAAGGCCCCGACATGCGCCGGGGCCTGCTAGGCAGGAAATCAGGCCAAGAAGTACTTAGGAATGTACAGGTTGGGCCAAATTACTCGTGCGTGAAATCCATCGTATCGATCTGCAAGGCACCGCCGTCGGCCGGTTTCATCTTGATGAACACCCGGTAGTTGCCCGACTTGGCGCCGAACTTGCCCACCGCATATTGGATGCCACCGCCCGATGCACCTTGGTGCACGAGCTCGAAGGATGCCGGGCCGTTTTTGGCGAAGAAATCCTTGAGCACAAATTCCGCTTGCGTGGCGCTGAAGCTCTGCTTGTCGCCGTCGAACCCCAGTTCGACGGTGCCGGCAAAGTACTGCGCCACGGCGCGGGAGGAGCCACTGCGAATGGCCGCGCGCACCGCGCTGAAAGCCTCGCCTTGTGCTTGGGCCCCCATCGTCATCACGCTGAAGCAGATGATGGTGAGCACCCGAAAAATGAATTGTTTCATAGTGTGCAAAAAGACTGCACCCGCCGGTACACCAAAATTGTGCCAACCGGTTGCAGAGGCGGGATATAGGTAGTAATTAGCGGCGGTGCCCCAAATTAGCGAATCGGTGGCGTTCGGCAGTACGGCGCGCCTATCTTTGCAGCCATGAACAAACCGGTACTGTTGGTAATCCTGGATGGATGGGGCTTGGGCACTAACCCGGCCGTATCGGCCATTGCAGCGGCGAAAACGCCGTTCGTAGATTCACTTTTCGAGCGTTTTCCGCACAGCCGCCTCCAGGCTTCCGGCGAAGCCGTGGGCCTGCCCGACGGCCAGATGGGCAACTCCGAAGTCGGCCACATGAACATAGGGGCCGGTCGCGTGGTGTACCAGGATCTGGTGCGCATCAACAAGGCCATTCGGGAGCGGAAGCTGGGTGCCATGCCCGCGCTGCAGCAGGCGCTGGAGTACGCCCGCACCAGCGGCAAGCCCGTGCACCTGATGGGCCTGCTCTCCGACGGCGGCGTGCACTCCCACATCGAGCACCTGAAATCCCTCTGCACCCTGGCCCACGACGCCGACGTGCACAAAGTATTCATCCACGCCTTCACCGACGGCCGCGACACCGACCCCAAGAGTGGCGTGCGCTACGTCAACGACTTGGAAGAACACTTGCAGCGCGGTGCCAGTGGCAAAATCGCCTCGGTGGTGGGCCGCTACTACGCCATGGACCGCGACAACCGCTGGGAACGGGTGAAGGTGGCCTACGACCTGCTGGTGAACGGCAAGGGCGCGCCCTCGCAGAACCTCATCCAGTCGATGCTCGACTCCTACAAAGAGGGCGTAACCGACGAGTTCCTGAAGCCGCTGGTGAAAGTGGGCGCCGACGGCCTGCCGCTGGCCACCATTCAGGACGGCGACGTGGTCATCTGCTTCAACTTCCGCACCGACCGCGGCCGCGAAATCACGCAGGCCCTCACGCAGCAGGACTTTCACGCCTTCAACATGCACCGGCTGAACCTGCACTACCTCACGATGACGAACTACGACGCCACGTTTGCGGGCGTCACGCCGATTTTCGACAAGGACAACCTGGAGCATACTCTCGGCGAGGTGCTGGCCGACCACGGCAAGCGCCAGATTCGCATTGCCGAAACCGAGAAGTACCCGCACGTTACGTTCTTCTTCTCCGGCGGCCGCGAGGCCGAGTTTGCGGGCGAAAAACGCCTGCTGCGCGCCTCACCCAAAGTGGCCACCTACGACCTGCAGCCCGAGATGAGCGCCTACGAGCTGCGCGACGCCCTCGTGCCCGAGCTGCAGGCCCGCGCCACCGACTTCACGGTACTCAACTTCGCCAACCCCGACATGGTGGGCCACACGGGCGTCTTCTCGGCAGCCGTGAAGGCCGTGGAAACCGTGGACGAGTGCACCCGCGACGTGGTAACGGCCGCCCTCGACAACGGCTACGCCTGCATCATTATCGCCGACCACGGCAACGCCGACATGATGATTAACCCCGACGGCTCACCCAACACGGCCCACACCACTAACCTAGTACCCTGCATTCTGGCCGACCCCGACTACCACGGCACCTTGGCCGACGGCAAGCTGGGCGACATTGCACCCACCGTGCTGGCCATCATGGGCCTGCCGCAACCCGAGGAAATGACGGGCGAATCGTTGCTGCGCCCCGCTGCCAATGCGTAAGCTTTTCCATCAACTGACCGCAGACCGGGCCAGCTTCCCTCGCTGGCTCGGTCTGGCCGTTTTAGGCCTGGGGCTGACTGCCTGCTCAGGCGACGGAGCCTCCGACCGTCCGGCCCGCCGGCCCGCCGGCTATTTCGATGTGCCTGCTCTGCTCGATGCCCAAGTGAAGCAGCTGCAGGCGCAGCACCCGCGGCTGAAAAAGCAAGTGGCCTTGCGCAACGGCCAAACTGAAACCGCGCAGCTTGCCGACGTAAACTGGTCCAACGAGTTGCAACTGTTCTATCAGGCCGACATCAACAAGCCCGCCCTGCGCGGTGCTTACCAGGTGCAAACCGCCGACTCGGCCGGCCTCACGCGCCGCACGTTCCGCCGCCAGCCCGAGGTGGACCACCCGGTAATTGAAATGACCGTGCTGCAAGCCGGCAACACGGTGCGCGAGTTGCGCGCCTCGCTCAGCCAGAACAACCCGCTGTTTTTCTCCGGCAAGCGGTTGCGGCTGCGTTTCGGAGCCGACGGTCAGCTGACCGACTATCAGGTGCGCGGCAGCCAGAAGCTGGTCGTGTTCGACTCGACGCGCTACCTGGCCAGCGGGCGGGTACTGCGGTAAGCCGAGTCGGGCTAGGCACCCATCAGCGTGAGGACCACCCAGCGGCGGCCGCCGTGGTTGCGGTGCTCCCCCAGGTACACGCCTTGCCAGGTGCCCAGGGACAGTTCGCCGTTGGTTACCGGAATGGTGACGCTGCTGCCGAGCATAGCGGCCTTCAAGTGCGCCGGCATGTCGTCGGGGCCTTCTTGGGTGTGCTGGAAGTACGGGGCGTTTTCGGGTGCCGTGCGGTTGAAGAACTCCTCGAAGTCGCGGCGCACGGTGGGGTCGGCGTTTTCGTTGATGCTCAGGCTGGCCGAGGTGTGCTGAATGAACACGTGCAGCGTGCCCATGCGCAGTTGCTCCAGCTCGGGCAGCTCGGCCGTGAGCAAATCGGTGATGAGGTGAAAGCCGCGGCGCACGGCCGGCAGGCGCAGGCGTTTCTGAAGGCAGATCATGCTGGCAGAGAAGGGTATCGAGGCAGGAGAAGGGCGAATTGTTCGGACAGCCGATTACCAATTTCTCGTGCCTCGATGCTCGGGACTTGGTTAAGGGTTCAGCCGCTCGTAGGCACCCAAATCGGGCGTGGCGAGGTTGCGCAGCACGTTGCGCAGGTCGCGGTTGAGCACGGGCAGGCCGATGGCGCCGCCCTTGTTGCTGGCGGCCGAAAGCGTATCGAGGCGGTAGTCGAATTTACCGTCGAAAGCGTTGAGCGGGGTGCGCTTGAACTTGGGGTCGACGTTGATCAGGTTGTTGTTACCCTGTAGCCCCAGGGTGGTGGCGCTGCCCGTTTTGTTGTAGCCCTTGGTGCGCAGCAGGCTGTTGCTGATGTTCACGCTGCCGGCGTACGCATTGCCATCGACGAACAGCAACTCGTCTTCGATAGAGCCCCACACAATGCTGTTGTGCATGGTCACGGAAGGCGCCACCCGATACGTAGGCGCGTCCACGGGCAGGGCATTGGAGAAGGTGAGCGAAGCGGTTTCGCGGCGCACGAACTGCGGCGTGTAGTTGGCCACGGTGCAGTGTTGCAGGTTGTAGGCGCCGCCCTGAAAGCCCGCCACTGCGTATTCGCCGCAGTTGGTGAGCATGGTATTGGATACGTCCACATCACCAGAAAAGCTGAGCACGCCGCCACCGGCAAAGCTTTGGCCGCCGCTGGCGAAGGTGAGGCCCTGGCCGGAAATGTTCTGAATGACGCAGTTTTCCACCGTCACCTTCGGGCGCGGGCGGCTGTCGTTGGGGTTGTAAACCAGCACGCCGAACGAGGCATTTTTGATTTCGCAGTAGCGCAGCACGTTGGTGCGGATATTGCGCGTGCTGGCAATGAACTGAATGCCAGACCACTGACCGGGAATGTCGTTGTAGAACTTTTCGAGCCGGTCGCCGGCGAAGCGGACAATGCGCTTGTCGTCGGGCTTCACCTCGTTGGTGGGGGCCAGGGCGGGGTTCACGCGCAGGGTGCCTTTCACAATGATGGCCGAGCCGGCGTGCGAATAGATGCGCGCGCCTTCTTCGATGGTGAGGGTGCAGGTAGAATCGACCAGTACCGAGTTGTAAATGACGTGGGGCTTGTCGTTGCGCCACACCGCGTTGCAGGGCAGCACTTCGGCGTTGTGGAAGTAGGCGTTTTGGCCGTAGGCAATCAGGCGCACCTGCTGGTCGTTTTTGTTGGTGCGAAACAGCAATTGGTCTTCCACCAGAAACGGCTTGTCGGTGCCGGGCTGCACGGTGGCTTTCACCAGCACCAGCAGGCTGTCGTTGCCCCGAATTTCCACGTTGCGGGCCGTCGGGCCGGCGTCGCCGCCGATGGTGACTTGATAGGTAGTGCCCTGCTGCGCCGCCAGCCGAATTTCTTCCACCCGCACCGCCCGCTTGTTGCGGTTGAACACCCACAGGCGCTTGGTGACGGTGCCCGTCTGCACAAACACCGTGTCGAACGTCACCGTGTCGGTCGAGAATTCGAGCTTGGCGCTGGGGTCGGTGGTAATGATTTCCTCCTTCGGCTCGCAGCCCGGCAAGAGCACGGTGAGCATGGAAAGAAGCAGCAACAAAGGGAAGAGGTAGCGCACGGGCAAAAGGCGTTCGGAAAGACAAACCTACGAGTCAGCCGCTTAACGACGAAAGCCCGCCGGTAGTGCCCCTCGGTGGTATTCGGTAGCCGGCCTATCCTCTGAGCGGTAGCCCGGCCGCCGCAATAGGCTTTTCCACCCATTCGCGGGCTTGCTCGGCATCGTTGAAGTACCGGGTTTCGGGCCGGCCGGGGTGCTGCCGGGCCTTGGAAGCTACCACCACGTCTTCCACGTTTTGGCGCCCAAACGGGTCGTCGGCGTTGACGACGGCCAGCTTTTCGAGGCCCAGCTCCAGGAATTGCGGAAACCAGTGCTGCTGCAGCCAAATCTGGTCGAGCGGGTGCAGCGGCGGCATGCGGCGCAAGTCGCCGAGCCACGCCCGCACCTGGTGGCGGGCCGCCAACGCCAAGATATACTGCTGGGTTTGGCGGAACTCCTCGCTGCTGGCCGCGCCCAGCCAAGTGACTTCCAGCAGGCGCAACCGCACGTGAAACGTCAGCCGCAAATGCGCGCATTCGTAGAGAATCATACCACTGGGCTATCAACCGTGAAGGGGAATGTCCGCGGCTTGCATAATACTTGAAATTCGTAAATATGTTTAATAAAATAACGATTTAGTCAAAGTTATTACAAAGAAACCCCACTGCCGTTGCCAGCAGTGGGGTTTGCAGCCTGCCTTGCGCGGCCGGCAAAAACACTACGAGAAAGGCCGGGCTATTTCAACTCGCCCACCATGTCTTCGGGCTTGAGCCACTCGTTGAACTGCTCCTCGGTGAGGTAGCCCAGTTGCAGAGCGGTTTCCTTCAGCGTCGAGCCGTTTTTGTGGGCCGTCTGGGCAATTTCGGCAGCTTTGTAGTAACCGATGTGCGGGTTCAGGGCCGTTACCAGCATCAGCGACGAATCGACGTGCTTCTTGATGTTTTCCTCAATGGGCCGGATGCCCACGGCGCACTTGTCGTTGAACGACACGCACACGTTGCCGATGAGGCGGGCCGAGTGCAGGAAGTTGTAAATCATCATCGGCTTGAACACGTTCAGCTCGAAGTGGCCGTTCATGCCGCCGATGTTGATGGCCACGTCGTTGCCCATCACCTGGGCCGCTACCATCGTCATGGCTTCCGACTGCGTGGGGTTCACCTTGCCGGGCATGATACTGGAGCCGGGCTCGTTGTCGGGGATGAACAGCTCGCCGATGCCGGCGCGCGGGCCCGAAGCCAGCAGGCGCACGTCGTTGGCAATTTTCATCAGCGAAGCGGCCACCGTTTTCAGCGCGCCGTGGGCTTCCACGATGGCGTCGTGGGCGGCCAGGGCCTCAAACTTGTTCTCGGCCGTGATGAACGGCAGGCCGGTAAGATCGGCAATGTGTTTGGCCACGTTTTCGGAGTAGCCGGGAGGCGTGTTGATGCCCGTGCCCACGGCGGTACCGCCCAGAGCCAGCTCCGAGAGGTGGGCCAGCGTGTTCTTGATGGCGCGCAGGCCGTGGTCGAGCTGCGACACGTAGCCCGAGAATTCCTGGCCCACGGTCAGCGGCGTGGCGTCCATCAGGTGGGTGCGGCCGATTTTCACGATGTTCATGAACTCCTTCGACTTCGCCGCCAGCGTGTCGCGCAGCTTCTCGATGCCGGGAATCGTTACCTCCACCAGAATCTTGTAGGCCGCGATGTGCATGGCCGTGGGGAAGGTGTCGTTGCTCGACTGCGACTTGTTCACGTCGTCGTTCGGCGCCAGGGCCTTCTTCTCGTCGGTGAGCTGGCCGCCCTGCAGCACGTGGCCGCGGTAGGCCACCACCTCGTTCACGTTCATGTTCGACTGCGTGCCCGAGCCCGTCTGCCACACCACCAGCGGAAACTGGTCGTCGAGCTTGCCTTCCAGGATTTCGTCGCACACGCGGCCAATCAGCTCGGCTTTGTCGGCCGGCATAATGCCCGCGTCGCGGTTGGTCAGCGCAGCCGCTTTCTTAAGGTAGGCGAAGGCGCGGATGATTTCCTTGGGCATCCGGTTGATGTCCTGGGCAATCTGGAAGTTCTCGATGGAACGCTGCGTCTGGGCGCCCCAGTAGGCGTCGACGGGGACCTGCACGGTGCCCATGGTGTCTTTTTCGGTGCGGAACTGCATCAGGAAAACGAAGTCGGTGAAACGATGGCCCAAAAGGCGGGGCAAAAGTAACGAAGCCCGAACGGGGGGCCAAGCTGCGGTAGCCTTTACGTGGCCGCGTGCGTACACGGGTATCCGCTTCCGAGCATTGTTCCACTCCAAACCCGCCCGACCATGAGCACCATCAAGAAAGTCATCGAAGTGCTGGCCTCGTCCGACAAAAGCTTTGAGGATGCCGTGCAGCGCGCCCTGCAAGAAGCCAGCACCACTCTCAACGGCATCAAGAGCATCTACATCAAAGACCAAAGCTGCCGCGTGCGCGACAACAAGATTGTGGAGTACCGCATCACGGCCAAAATCAGCTTTGAGGTGATGCACAAGTGGCAGCCCCGCAGCACCGCGGCCACCACGGAAGCAGTAGACGGTGGCGGTACGCCCGATTATTCCGCCGTCAACATCAACGCCGAGCCGCAGCTGCCCCGCGCCGTGGTGCCGGGCGGCAGCGCCACCGAGCCCGAAAGCGGCGGCGGCTACAGCGGCTAAGCCCCGCTGCTGCGCTTTCAAGGCGTTTGTTTTTCAGCGCAACGAATACCAACCGGCCCTCGGCGCGGCCACACCACTACCCAAGGGTAAGGTGCGGCCGCGCCGAGGGCCGGGCGTTTTGCTGAGCAGTCGATTTAGCGGAGCGGCATGCGGAACGGCACGCTGATTTCCACGGTGCGCGGGGCGCGCTTGCCGTTTACCACGCCGGGGTACCAGCCGGGGCCTTCGCACACAAGGCGCAGGGCCTCTTCGTCGAGGTCGGGGTGCACGCTCTTGACCACTTGCAGGTACTGCACAACGCCGTCGGCATCCACCACGAAGCGCACCTTCACGTCGCCTTCGGCGCGGTCGGTGCGGGCGTCGTCGGTGTATTTGAGGTTGCGACTCAGGTAGCGGCGGAAGGCCGGGTAGCCACCTTTGGGCAGCGGCACCACATCGAGGGGCGCGGGCAGCACGCCCTTGGTGGGAGCGGCGCCGGGCAGGGTTGGCGCAGCTTTGGGGGCGGTCGGGGCGCTGTCGGCGGCCAGCGCCGTGGCCCGCCGGGCGGGCAAAGGCGCCGCCGCGGCGTGCTTGGCTTTGGCGAGGGGGGCTACTTCTTCGCGGGTTTCCTTCTTCTCAGCCGCCCCGGCAGCGTCGGCCACCCCCTCGGCTTCCGCCGTGCCGCTATCCGACGCCAAGGGGGCGCTGCTGGCCACCACATCGGTCATTTCCGCAACGGTGCCGCCCGCAACGGGCGCACTTGGCTGCACCCGCGCCGCCGGGCGCCGGTAGCGCGGCTTGCCGACGGCGGCATAAGCCGGCTGCTGCTTGGCCGGCCGCGTTGTTTCTGCCGGAGGCGTAACCGGCGCAGCAGGAGCCGCGGCGGCTACGTCAGGCGCATCTGCCGCTGGGGCGCTTTCGGTTGCTGCTGGCGGCGCCGTGGGCTCGGCAGCTTGGGGCGCTGGGGCCGAGGCGGCTACCGGTGCGGTGGCGGATGTGTGCGGTACTTCGGCCGGCAACCACCAGCGTAAGGCGGCCGCAGCTACCAGCAGCACCAGCACGGCCGCCGCCGCGGCCGACCACCACGCCACGGCGCGGCGCGGCTCCCGTTCATCGGCTGCTATGCGGGTGTGCAGGCGCTGGTGCAGCTCCTGCAGGGCCACCGGGGCGGTGGCGTCGGCGGGCGCGGTGAGGTAGCCGTCGAGGGCGTCGCTGCACAGGTCGCAGTCGAGGGCGTGGGCTTCTACGCGGCGGCGCTCGGCAGGCGTGAGGGTATCGGCCGCGTACTGCCGCAGCACCGCCGCCGGCAGGTGCGGGGCGGGTGGGTCGGGCGGAAGGCGGAGGTTAGCGGGCCGCATGGGGGGAGGTTAGGTACTGTTTGAGGTTACGCTTCCCGTTCTGCAGGTAGCTTTTCACCTTGGGCAGGTCGTAGCCGGTGAGGGCGGCAATTTCCTGATACGATTTCTGTTGGCGGTAAAACAAGTCGAGGCAGCGGTATTGCTCGGGCGGGAGTCGGGCCATACCGGCTTCCAGCTGTTGCAGCTGCTCTTCGGTGGTGGCTTCGCCGTCGGCAGAGAATAGATGCGCGGCCCCGCCCGATTCCACATCGGCCGCCGTGGGCATGGTCAATGCCAGGGTTTCGGGGGCCGACTTGCGGCGGCGCAGCTCCATGAGGCAGTAGTTGCGGGCGGTGGTGTGCAGCCAGCTGCTGAGGTGCTGCACTTCGTGACGACGCAAATCCACCACCAGCTTCTCGAAAATTTGCATCACGGCGTCCTTGCTGTCGTCTTCGCGGCGCAGGTAGCGCAGGCACACGCCGTACACCAGCGGCATGTAAGGCTCGTAGAGGCGGCCGAGGTCCTGCACGTCGCCGTGCTGCCGGTAGCGCGCCAGCAGCTCGGCCTCGGTGAGGGGCGCGGGCTCGGTGGGCTTACGGCGGCGGAAGAGGAACATGCTAGGGTGAGAAGCGCGGGGCGAAACCGAAGATACTAGAACGTCATGCAGAGCGAGAGCGAAGCATGGCGGCCAAGCAAAGCGGTAGAGATGCTTGGCCACGCCTTCCTGCGGTTCGACTGCGCTCAGCATGACGGCTTTTCCTTGCTAAGAAAGGTTCAGGCATCAACTTAAAGGTACGGCTTCGTCGGGGTGGTAAAAAAATATCGGGCGCCGCGTGTGGAATCGAAAACGGGGCTGCATCCAACCAATAACTCACCACCTCACACCACCGTCTATGCTATTTCCTGCACGAGTATTCGCCACCGGGCGCCTGCTGCTGCTGGCGGCGCTGCTGCCGGCCTGCGCCCGGCAATCCAGTTCTTCGGTATCGGCCGGACCGGAGCACGCGGCACCGGCCCTTGCCAGCAGCCCGCCCACGGATTCACTCGGCGTTGTCGGGCGCGTGTTCGATGCCAGCACCGGCCAAGGCCTGCCGGGCGTTACGGTGCTCGTGAAAGGCACTAGCACCGGCGTCAGCACCAGTACCGATGGCGGCTACCACCTGACGTTGCCGACGGGTATGAAGCAGGGCGCGCTACAGGTCAATTCCATCGGGTATGTAACCAAAGAGCTGCCCTTTCGGGCCGGACAGCGCATTGACATCCGGTTGGCTACTGATACCAAGCAACTCAGCGAAGTTGTGGTAACCGGACGCGTCAGTGGGGTTCAGGCGAGCCGCCCATCGGGCCCGCCGTTGTTCAAGAGCAAGGCCGAGCGCGAAGCCAAGCGAGCGGGCGCACCCACCATAAGCTACGACCAAGTACAAAGCGCGCCACCCGCCTACTACGTGCAGCCTGCTCAGCCCGAGAACCGCGAATCTTACGCCCACGTAGCCGAAAACGGCTTTCAGCTGGTGAGCAAGGAGCCGCTGAGCACCTTCAGCATCGACGTCGACGCGGCCTCCTACAGCAACGTGCGCCGCTACCTGATGCAGGAAGCCCAGCTGCCGCCCGCCGACGCCGTGCGCACCGAAGAGCTCATCAACTATTTCAAGTACCAGTACCCGCAGCCCGCGGCCGACGCGCCGGCCGGCCTGCACGCCGAACTAGCCCAGTGCCCCTGGGCACCCAAGCACCAACTGGTGCTCATTGGGGTGCAGGGCCGCACGGTGCCCACGGCGCAGCTGCCGCCCGCCAACCTCGTGTTCCTCGTCGACGTGTCGGGCTCCATGCAGTCCCCCGATAAGCTGCCGCTGGTGAAAGCCTCGCTGCGGCAGCTGGTGCAGGAAATGCGCCCGCAAGACCGCGTGAGCATGGTGGTGTACGCCGGGGCTGCTGGCCTGGTGCTGCCGCCCACGCCCGGCACCCAGCGCGCCGATATTCTGGCCGCGCTCGATCGGCTGGAAGCCGGGGGCTCCACGGCCGGCGGCGCGGGGCTGCGGCTGGCCTACGCCACCGCCCGCCAGCACTTTCTGAAAGAAGGCAACAACCGCGTGGTGCTGTGCTCCGACGGCGACTTCAACGTGGGCGAATCCTCGGACGACGCCATGGAGCACCTCATCGAGCAGGAGCGCGAATCGGGCGTGTTTCTGTCGGTGCTGGGCTTTGGCACCGGCAATTTGCAGGACAGCAAGATGGAGCGCCTCGCCGACAAGGGCAACGGCAACTACGCCTACATCGACCACCTGGCCGAGGGCCGGCGCGTGCTGGTGCAGCAGTTCGGCGGCACCCTCTTCACCTTGGCCAAAGACTTGAAGCTGCAGGTGGAGTTCAACCCCGCCCGGGTGCAGGCCTACCGCCTCATCGGCTACGAAAACCGCCTGCTGGCCGCCGAGGACTTCAACAACGACCGGAAAGACGCCGGCGAGCTGGGCGCGGGCCAGCAGGTAACTGCCCTCTACGAGGTGGTGCCCGTGGGCGCCCCGGCCGTCATCGACCCGCTGAAATATCAATCGACGGCGCAAGCAACCCCGCGGCCCGCTACCAGCGAGTGGTTAACGGTGAAGATGCGCTACAAACAACCGCAGGGCCACGCCAGCCTGCTCATCAGTCGGCCGCTTGGGGGAGATGGCCGCCTGCTGAGCGAGGCTTCGGAAAACCTGCGGTGGGCGGCGGCCGTCGCCCAGTTCGGCCAGGTGCTGCACCACTCGGCGCAACCCGGCACGGGTACTTATGACTCTATCCTGCAGCTGGCCCGCGCGGCCCGCGGCCGCGACGACGACGGGTACCGTGCCGAGTGCATCCGGCTGATGGAAACCGCCGCCGGCCTCACCCCCGGCGCGGGTAGCCTCGGCCGCCGCTGATATTCGCCGCCCTTTTTGTTGCCCATTCACTCACCAACCATGCAACGGCCCGCTTCTGGCGGGCCGCTGCATTTTCAGATGCCATTCCGGTCCGAAGTGGTTCCACACCGGTCGGGAGTGGTTCGGCACCACCTGCAGGGTGGTTGCAAACCACTCTTCGGGTGGTGCGAAACCGGTGCAGAGTGGTGCCGAACCACTCCAAGGGTGGTGGTGGACCGGTTCCAAGTGGTGCGGAACCGGTCGAAGGTGGTGCAACACCACCCAGGGAGTGGTTTGGCACCACCTGCGGGGTGGTGCCGGACCGGTCGGGAGTGGTGTGCAACCACTTAGGAGCGGTCCGACACCACTTGAGACCGGTGCAGAATCGGTTTAGGGCTGCCGATACCGCGCCGTAGCGCGAACTATGTAGTTCGCGTACCAAAACGACCTATACGGCGTGGGGCACGCGAACTACATAGTTCGCGCTACTGGGCGCTGCCGTTGCGCAACGGCGGCAGCGCCGTACTTTACGGCCGATGATGACACGCTTCCCCACTTCCGCCCGGGCGCTAGCGGCCGCGGCCCTGCTGCTGGCCGGCTGCCAAGGCAACGCCGGCTCCTCCGCCACCACTACCACCGACCCCGCCGCCACCCAAGCCGCCGCCGATACGGCCGTGGTAGCCGCGCCCAACGACGGCATCAGCGCCGCCGATATCGGCCGCCAGATACAGCGGCTGGCCTCCGACGAATTCCTGGGCCGCAAGCCGTTTTCGGCCGGCGAAACCAAGACGGTGAACTACCTCGCCGACGAGTTCCGCAAGCTCGGCCTGCAGCCCTGCCCCAACGGCACCTATTTCCAGAACGTGCCGCTGGTGCAAATCAACACCCTGCCCGCGCCCACCATGCAGGTCAGCGGCAAGGGCCAGCCTTTTGCCCTGACTTATAAGAAGGACTACATGGCCGTGACTGAGCGGGAGCAGCCCAGCATCACCCTCGCCAACTCGCCGCTGGTGTTTGCCGGCTACGGCGTGGTGGCGCCCGAATACCAGTGGAACGACTACGCCGGCCTCGACGTGAAGGGCAAAACCGTGGTGGTGCTCGTCAACGACCCCGGTTTTGGCACCGGCGACACCACGCTCTTCAAGGGCAAGGCCATGACCTACTACGGCCGCTGGACCTACAAATACGAGGAGGCCGCCCGGCAAGGCGCCGCCGGCGTGCTCATCGTGCACGACACCAAGCCGGCGTCCTACCCGTGGTCGGTGGTGGAAAGCAGCTGGGCCGGCGAGCAGCTGTTTCCGCAGAGCGCCGACCGCGGCGCCAGCAAGTGCGCCCTCGAAGGCTGGCTGACGCTGGACGCGGCCAAGCGCCTGTTTACGGCCGCCGGCATGAGCTACGAGCAGCAGTTTCAGGCCGCCAACAAGCCCGGCTTCAAGCCCCAGCCGATGGGCCTGAGCGTGAGCACCACGCTGAAGACGGTGATTGAGCGCAAGGCGTCGAAAAACGTGCTGGCCGTGCTGCCCGGCACCTCGCGCCCCGATGAGTACATCCTCTACACTGCCCACTGGGACCACCTCGGCGTGGGGCCGGCCGTGCAGGGCGACTCGATTTACAACGGCGCCGTCGACAACGCTTCGGGCTGCGCCGCGCTCCTGAGTATTGCCAAGGCCTTTCACCAGGCCAAGGAAAAACCCGCCCGCAGCATCGTGTTTCTGGCCGTGACGGGCGAGGAGCAGGGCCTGCTGGGCTCGGCCTACTACGCCGCGCACCCCGTTTTCCCGCTGAATAAAACCGTGGCCAACCTGAACATGGACGCCCTTTCGCCCGCCGGCCCCATGCGCGACCTGACGGTGGTGGGCCTGGGCCAGTCGGAGCTAGACGACTACGCCGCCGCGGCCGCCAAGGAGCAGAACCGCTACATCGCGCCCGACCCCACGCCCGAGCAAGGCCACTTCTTCCGCTCCGACCACTTCAGCCTGGCCCACGTGGGCGTGCCCGCCCTCTACGCCGCCGGCGGTGCCGACGCCCGTCGCGGCGGCAAAGCCGCCGCAGCGCGTGCCCGCGACGAATACGACGAGAAGCACTACCACCAGCCCTCCGACGAGTACGACCCCAAAGCCGACCTGCGCGGCATGGAGCAGGACGCGCGCATCCTGTTCCGCGTGGGCCAGCGCCTGGGCTCCGAAACCACGTTTCCGCAGTGGAAAGCCGGCTCGGAGTTCAAAGCCATTCGGGAGCAAAGCCTGAAGGCGAAACCGACGACGTAGGCTGGTTTTGGCAACAAGGAATAGCAAAGCGCCCCGGCTGGTTTGGCCGGGGCGCTTTGGTTTTCGTGGAGGCCGTCATGCAGAGGCGCAGCCGAAGCATCTCGCATGTTTGGGCCGATAGTATATTCTGTCCAGCATCAGCACGCGAGATGCTTCGGCTGCGCTTCTGCATGACGCTCATGCGCCTCGGCAAGGCGGGTGAGCGGTGATTAGTGCGTCAGCAGCACTTTCTGGCGCCAGGTGCCGGTTTCGGTCGTGAGCACCACTATGTACAGCCCGGCCGGCAACCCCCCGGCGGGCAGGGTTACGGCGTGACGGCCGGCGGTTTCGTGGCCGTTGGTGAGCGAGGTTACTTCGCGGCCCGTCAGGTCGAACACGCGCACGGCAGCCTGGCCGGCGGCGGGCAGCACGTAGGTCAGTTGGGTGCTTTCGCGGAAGGGGTTCGGGTAGGCCGGTTCCAAAGTGGTTGTGGCGGCGGCTACCTTGGCGGGCAGCAGCACGATGAAGCTCTGCACCGGCGGGCTTTCGTTGTGCAGCCGGTCGAGGGCCGTGACGGTGTAGCGAAAGGCAGGCCCGCCGGCCGCCAGCAGCTCGCGGTAGTGGGTGGTGTCGGTAATGGCTACGAGGTGGGCGGGGTCGGCTACATCGGCGGCGGTAACAGGGCCGGCGTGGTCCGGGAAACGGTACACGGCATACCAGCGGGCCAGCTCGCCGTCGGCGGCGGGCGGGCCGGGCTGCCAGTTCAGGTGCACGAAGCCGGTGCCCTGGTTGTCGCTCCAGATGCTGGCCTGCGCGGGCGTGGTGGGCGGCACGGCATCTTTCCAGGGCATGGTGGGCAGCAGGGCCTTGTGGCGGTAGAAGTTCAGCCGTAGCGAATCGGCCACGCCCAAAGGATTGGCCAGCAGCTCGGTGCTTTTGTAGTGAATACTTCCCTGTACGTTGGGCTGCTGGCGCAACAACCGCACCTGGGCCGGAATCTGGCTGGGGGAGCGAAAATTCACGTCGGCAGCCGTGGCGCTGACCTTATAGGCGGCCAGGCCCACGTACACGTGGCGCGGCATGGCGGGCAGCACCTGTTGGCTCCACCAGGGTACTATGAGGGAGTAGTTGGCGGCCGTTTGGCCAATGCTGAAATACACCTGCGGCGCGAGGTAATCGACCCAGCCCTGCTGCAGCCACTTGCGGGAATCGGCAAAGATGTCGGAGTAGCTCTGAAAGGCGGTGGTAGCCGTGCCGCCCACGCTGGTGCCGTTGCGCCACACGCCGGGCGGCGAAATGCCAAACTTCACCCGCGGCTTGGCCGCCCGAATGCTGTCGGACACGGCGCGCACAAACAGGTCGATGTTGTCACGGCGCCAGTCGGCTTTGGTGGCTATGCCGCGCGGGTCGGCGGAAAAGGCCGCGTCGTCGTCGAACACCACGCCGGTTTGCGGAGCCGGGTAGAAATAGTCGTCGAAATGAATACCATCGACATCGTACCGGCGCACCACGTCCATTACCACGCGGTTTAGGTAGGCGCGCACCTGTGGCAAACCGGGGTTGAGCACCCGCAAGGTACCAAAAGGTACCACCCAGTCGGGGTGCAGGCGCGAGACGTGGTTGGGTGCAATACTGGAGGTGCCGGCGTTGGTTACGGCGCGGTAGGGGTTCAGCCAGGCGTGAAATTCCATGCCGCGGCGGTGGGTCTCCTCAATCATAAACGCCAGTGGGTCGTAGGCCGGCTGCGGGCCCACGCCCTGGGTGCCGCTCAGCCATTCGCTCCACGGCTCCAGCGTGCTAGGGTAGATGGCGTCGGCGGAGGCGCGCACCTGCACCACCACGGCGTTCAAGCCGTTTTGTCGGTGCCGGTCAAGCAGGCCGATGAACTCGGCGCGTTGCTGGGCGGGCGTGCGGGTTTTGTTGCTGGGCCAATCGAGGTTGAACACGTGCGCGACCCACACGGCCCGAAACTCGCGCTTGGGCGCCGGGCTTTGCGCCAAGGCTACCGGAGGCAAGCTGCTCAAGAGCAGGCCGGCAGCAGCAAGGAATAAGCGGAATTGGGAAAAGTAGATTTGTTTCATGGGAAGGCAGATAGGGCGTGGTAAACGCATCTAAGTAAGCTTTTCGCAGACGGCTGCGCAACTGCATTAACGGGCGAGGCCGCCGCAAAACCGACTGACCGCCCCGGGCCTATACCTCGGCCCAAGCGTAGCGGCGCTCTTTCCAACGGATGTGGCCCGGCCACAGCGTGTAGCCCAGCACCAGCAGCGACATGCCGGCCAGGTAAAACTCGTAGAGCAGCAGCACGCCGAGCGACTCGTGCCGGCCCACTTGCCGCAGGCTAATCCACAGATACAGGGTTTGCAGCAGCACTTTGGCGCCGTAGAGCAGCGGCGTAAGCGGCCAAGCCACCCACGGCGGGAAAAACAGCACCATGTAGAACACGCCGTAGAGCCCAAACAGCCCCGACAAATACCACGGCAGCCGCGTGGTGCCGCGCATCCAGCGTTTGCGCTGCTCCAGCAGGCAGCGCACCGTGGGCTGCGGCGCCGAAATGCCCAGCACGTGCCCGTGCCAGAGGTTGCGGTAGCCCCAGCCGGCTTGCACAATGCAGGCAAAGAGCTGCAGGTCCTCGGTTATCTGAAACGCCAGCGTTTCGTAACCGCCGATGCTGTCGTAGGCGGCGCGGGTCACGAGCATGTTGTTGCCCACCGCCGTTACGGGCAGGCCGCCGTCCGACAGCACCCGAATGACGCTCAGGCCGAAGAGCCAGTCGAGGCCTTGCAGGCGGCCGAAGAGGTTGCCGTGGGCCACGGTAGAGCCGGTAACCACGCCCACCGGGCGGCCGTGGGCGGGTGCTTCGGCCGCACCCAGCATGTGCTGCACCCAGTCGGGTGGCAGCTGCATGTCGGCGTCGGTAAGCAGGAAGTAGTCGGCGGTGGCTTGGCGGCAGAGTTGGGCAATGGCGTTGCTCTTGCCGCGGGCGCTGCCCACGGGGTGGCCGATGCGCACGAGACGAAACGGCGGCTTGTCGGCAATAAAAGCCTGCACCACGGCGGCCGTATCGTCGGTAGAAGCGTCGTCGCCGATGAGGATTTCCAGCAGTTCGGGCGGGTAGCTGAGCCGCGCCAACGACTGCAGGCACCGCTCGATGTGGTGGGCTTCGTTGCGGGCCGGCACCAGAATGCTCACCCGCGGCCGGGCTTGGCTGACGTGGGGCTGGGAGCGGAAAAGTGCGCAGACCAGCAAGCCGCTGCAAGTCAGAAAGAAGAACGCGAAGAACAGCGCGAAGAATACCATAAACGCGGGAGCCAGACCGGGTAATCGACAAGGGGAATGAACCGGGCGGCAACTCCGGCGGTTAGTGCATACGAAAAGGTCCCACTACAGTGTTGCCGTCGATCCGCGGGCCCGTGCGCGTTGGCTTTTCACCCCAATTTCATCCGGCAAGTTCTTCTTTGTGGAAGCTGTCGGGCCACGGCTGCTGTATACGCACCCGTTTTTCCTGTAACGCATGCAAGCTGTTGAGCTGGACTTTCTACGCCTTTCCTACCGACCCGATTTGCACCTGCTGGTGCTGCGCTGGACGCGCCCGGTAACATCCGACGAGCACCGCGCGGGCTACCACGCGGCCCTGGAGCTGGCCCGCGCCGAGCAGGCCGGCGGCTGGCTGATTGATTTGCGCACCCGCGGTCTGGCGTCGCCGGCCGACTTTGCCTGGGTGCTCACAGAATTTCGTGAGCAGCTGGCCGAACTGCCGGCGCCGCGCCGCCTTGCCTACCTGGTAGCGCCCTACCACGCCGCCACCATCACCGCGCGCCTCATCGAGCAGGAGGCCGGGTTGCCCGAGCACGTGCGGGCTGCTGCGGCAGTGCGCATTTTTACCGAAGAGCAAGTGGCGCAGCGCTGGCTGCACATGCCGGCTTAGGCGACCGGTCATACCCATAAAAAAACAGCGCGGCCCCGACTTTCTGGTAAAGTCGGGGCCGCGCTGTTTGAGCGGTAGGCGCTACGCCTGCGGGTTGGTGAGTACCGGCGTGTCGTAACCAGGGTTTTCCATCACGGCGGCTACGTGGGTGTCGTCGTCGTCGCGCACGCGCAAGGTGAGCAGGCCGGCCAGCACCATGCTGGCGCCACCCAGCACTAGCGTGTTGAGGGTGTTGCCGTGGAACAGATGAATGGTGAAGAAACCCAGGATGGTAGCGGCCACAATCTGCGGAATCACGATGAAGAAGTTGAACACGCCCATGTAGTAGCCCATGCGGTTGGGCGGCAGGGAGCCGGCCAGAATGGCGTAGGGCATCGACAGGATGGAGGCCCAGGCAATGCCCACCATACCCATCGAAACGATGATGAAATCGGGGTTGCTGATGAACTTGAGCGACACCAGCCCCAGCCCGCCGATGAGCAGGCACAGCATGTGGGTGCGGCGGCGGCTGGTGCGGGCCGCAATCAGCGGAATGAGGAACGCGAAAACCGCGGCCACCCCGTTGCGCACCGACGAGCAGAGGCTCAACCAATCGGCGCCGTCGTTGTACTGCTGCTGCACGCGCTGGGCGGTGGCGCGTTCATCGGGGCTCAGCTGGCCTTTGCTGAGGGCGTAGTTGGCCATGTTCAGCGTGATGATTTTGCTGGTTTCGCCCTGCTGAAAGTCGTCGATTTCCTTGAGGTCCTGCTGCAGCGCCGTTACTTCTTTGCGCCCGGCTTCGTCGGTGGTCTGGCTGCCTACAATCTGGCCTTTCAGCTTCTCGTAGAGCGGCGCATCCACGCGCATATTGTAGATGTTGCTGGTGACGGCGTTGGTGGCGTAAATCCACATCGAAAACAGCGCAAACCACGTGAAGAACTGCACCACGGCCAGCTGGCGCATGGCCGGCGGCATGTGAAAAATACCGGCAAACGACTCGCGCAAACCGTCCCACATGCCCACCTTGGCGTTTTCGGCCCGGAAGGCCTCCATGTCTTCGGGCGGCGTTTCGGTGCTGGTAAATACGGTGTAGAGCACCGAGCCCAGAAAGGCCGCCGCGCCCACATAAAACGCCCACTTCACCGAAGGCGGAATTTCACCAGCCGGAGCGGTATTGCTCATGCCCAGCCAGTTGGTGAAAACCCACGGCAGCAGGGCTGCAATAACGGAGCCGACGCCGATGAAAAAGCTCTGCATGGCAAAGCCCGAGGTGCGCTGCTCCGAGGGCAGCTTGTCGCCCACAAACGCGCGGAACGGCTCCATGGAAATGTTGATGGACGCGTCCATAATCCAGAGCATGCCGCCGGCCATCCACAGGGCCGTGGAGTTGGGCATGAACACCAGCGCCAACGAAGCCAACAAGGCGCCGATGAGGAAAAACGGCCGCCGCCGGCCCCAGCGCGGGCTCCAGGTACGGTCGGAGAGGTAGCCGATGACGGGCTGCACGAGCAGGCCGGTGACCGGCGCGGCAATCCACAGAATCGGAATGTCGTCTTTGTTGGCCCCCAGGGTTTCAAAAATGCGGCTCACGTTGGAGTTCTGCAGCTCGAAGCCGAACTGAATGCCCAGAAAGCCAAAACTCATGTTCCAGATTTGCCAGAACGAAAGGCGCGGCTTTTGGCGGGTGGGTGCACTCGTGGAGGGGGCAGAAACGGTTGCCATCGGGAAATTGGTTGGTCGTTTGGGGTTGTTGGTTTTGGGGCAGGCCAAGGGCGGTGTTGGGACCAACAACCATAAACCAGACTATGGTTTGGGGGTGATGTCGAGCACGACGGCCGAAAGCGGGGCGAGCGTAACGCGCGCGTTGCTGCTGGCCGGTCGCTTGTTCAGAATGTCGGTGTAGGTGAACTGCTGGCGCAGCGGGTCGAGCTTCATGAGCTTCCAGGCGGCTTCGGGAATCTGCAGCGTGGGCACGTAGGTTTGGGTGGCGCTGAAGTTGACGACGACGAGCAGGCGCTGCTTGTCGGTGAAGCGCAGGTAGCTGTAGAGCTTGCGCTGGTCGTATTCCTTGGCGAGGTTGTTGGCGTCCTGCAACTCGTAGAAGCGCCCCTTCCGGATGGCTTCGTTGCTGGTGCAGAGGTTAAGCAGGCGCGCGTAGAAGTCGCGCAGCTGCTGCTGCTGCTGGCTGAGCTTGCCGCCGTCGAACTTGCCGCCGTTCACCCATTTCTGGTGCTCGGGCACGCCCCAATAGTCGAAGATGGTGGTGCGGCCGTCTTCGCCCGAAAAGCCTTCGGCGCCGCGGGCCGGCTCGCCCACTTCCTGCCCGAAGTACACCATTACCGGCCCGGTGCCCAGCGTCGCCGAAACCGTCATGGCCGGAATGGCGGGGGCAGTGCCGCCGGCAAAATCCTTGGAGGCAATGCGCTGCTCGTCGTGGTTTTCCAGAAAGCGCAGCATGCGCGACGAGAAGCCGCGGCTTTCCTCGCTCCACACTTTTGTGATGTCGTCGGTCGAGCCTTCGCCCCGCATCAGGCGGCGCAGGCCGTCGTAGAGGCCCACCTTGTCATAGAGGAAATCAAACTTGCCCTCGGTGAGGTAGCGCTTGTACTCCTTGGGGTTGTAGGCTTCGCCCAGGAAGATGATATCGGGCTTCACTTTTTTGACCTCGGGAATAACCCAGGCCCAAAACTCCACCGGCACCATTTCGGCCACGTCGCAGCGGAAGCCGTCGACGTCTTTCCGGGCCCAGAACACGAGAATGTCGCGCATCTTCAGCCACGTGTCGGGCACGGGCTCGAAGTAGGTTTTGCGCCCGTTCTGGTAATCGACGCCGTAGTTGAGCTTGGTCGTCTCAAACCAGTCGTCGAGCTTGGGCGCTTCCGAAAACACGTCGTTGCCGGTGGCTTTGGCGGGCGTTTCGGTGTATTTCTGGTCTTCCTTGGGGCCCTTCAGGGCCGCGCCCAGCGGGTCGTTGCCTTTGGGCACCACCAAGGCCTTGCCGGGCAGGTAGTAGAAGTTGTTATTGGGCGCAAAGGCCTTGGTTTTGTCGTCCTTTTCGCCCAAATCCACCACGCCCGCCGGCTTCGCGTCCGACTTGTAGGAGCGCGCTACGTGGTTGGGAATGAAGTCGATGAGCAGCTTCAGGCCGTTGTCGTGGGTGCGTTTCACCAGGGCCTCAAACTCCTTCATGCGCAGCTTGGGGTCCACGGCCAGGTCGGGGTCCACGTCGTAGTAGTCCTTCACGGCGTAGGGCGAGCCGGCGCGGCCTTTCACCACGTCGGCGTCGTCCAGCGCAATACCGATTTTGGAGTAGTCGGCCATGGTGGCGTGCTCCAGCACGCCGGTGTACCACACGTGCGTGGCGCCCAGCTTTTTCAGCTCCTGCAGGGCCGTGGGCGTAATGTCGTTGAATTTGCCCACGCCGTTTTCGGCGGCCGAGCCAAAGGGCTTGTTCGTGGTTTTCTGGTTGCCAAACAGGCGCACCATCAGTTGGTAGATGACCAGCTTGCGGTCCTCGGGTGCCTCGTCGGTGGTGTTGGGGTCGGCCAACATAGCAGCGGATGAGTGAGCGGATAGCACAGGCGACAAAGCCGCAGGGCGTGGAATCAGGGTAAACGAGGCCAGACCCAGCGTAAAAGCCGCGGCCGGCAACAGCAATTTGCTTCGCATAAGAACGTAAGGTGGGCAATTCTGCAATAATCAACTGGATATGAGCCGAGGCGAGAAAACCAGTCGGGTTTCCAAGGCCGGGTCCGGCTCACAGGCAGTTGCTCATTGCGGTTACCATTCCTGGGTAAGCGGGTGCAGCATCAGCTCGTCGACGACCACGTGAGGCGGGGCTTCGAGGATGTAGCGCACGGCCTGGGCAATGTCCATCGGCTGCAGGTGCGTTTTCTCCTTTTCGGCCGTGCCCGGCTTGGCTTCGTTGAAGTGCGTGTCGACCAGGCCGGGGTAGATGACGCTGACCTTGATGCCGTGGCCGCGCACTTCCTTGCGCAGCGCATCGAGCACGGCGTGCTGGGCATATTTGCTGGCTCCATAGGCCGTGCCGTGCACGAAGGTGCGCTTGCTCACGTCGGAGGCAATGCCGATGATGTGGCCGCGGCGCTGCTCTTTGAGGTGCGGCAGCGCGGCTTTGCAGAGCAGAAATGTGCCCTTCACGTTGGTGTCAAACATCCGGTCCCATTCTTCGCTGCTGAAGTTTTCGAGCAGGTTGAACGAGCCCACGCCAGCGTTGCACACCACAATGTCGAGGCGGCCGTAGTGGCTGAGGGTTTCGGCCACCACGTTTTGCGCGTCGGCCTCGTCGGCTACGTCGGCAATAACGGCCAGGCCGTTGGTTTTCTGGGCCACTTCCAGCAGCTCGTCTTCGGAGCGGGCCACGCACACCACCTTGGCGCCCTGCACCGCCAGCAGCGTGGCAATGGCCCGCCCGATGCCGCGCGAGGCGCCGGTGACGATGGCAACTTGGTTGGTTAAATCGTTCATGGCTGCGGACTTACGTTGCTTTAAAGTACGGTGGTAGCGCCGAAAAGTCGGCCAGGAAACAAACGGCCGGGGTGGTTTTTACTTTTTCAACTCCAATACCCACGCCGTGCGCCCCGGAATCTTCACCGATTTCAGGTCCGTGAGCGTGGCGCCCGTCACCACGTCGGTAGCTGCGGTGTAGCCACTGAGCCGTTCGGCCATGCGGGCGGTGTCCACGGTTTTCTCGTCCTTGTTCGTGTTCATCATCACCATCACCGTTTCGCCCGCGTCGTTGTAGCGGAAGTAGGTGTACACGCCGCCGTCGGGGATGAAGTGCATGAGCTTGCCGGTGTGCAGCACCGGGTGGGTTTTGCGGTAGTTGGCCAGCTTGCTCACGTAGGTGAAGGCCTCGGCAGCAGGGCCGGTGCGGCCGACCGCGGTAAACAGGTTCACCTTGTCGCCGGCCCAGCCGCCGGGGAAGTCCTCGCGCACCTTACCGTCGGGGTTCGAGTAGTTTTTCATCAGCACCTCGGTGCCGTAGTAGAGCTGCGGCGTGCCGCGCACCGTGAGCAGCCACGCCAGGCCCATCTTGTACTTGGCCAGGTCTTCGCCGATGACGGAGAAAAACCGGCTCATGTCGTGGTTGTCGAGGAACACCACGTTGCGCGCGGGGTCTTCGTAGAGCCAGTCGGCCTGCAAGGTGTAGTACAGCTTGCTGATGCCTTCCGTCCAGCCCGCGTCGCGGGTCAGGGCTTCGTTGATGGCGTATTGCAGCTGGAAGTCGAGCACGCCCGGCATGTTCGACTTAAAGCCGTCGACTTCGGGCAGGATGTTGCGGGCGAAGTAGGCCTGCTGGGCCGTGCCCTGCACCCAGGTTTCGGCAAACATGCCCAGCTGCGGGTACTCGTCGAGCAAGGCCTTGCCCCAGTCCATCAGAAACTTCCGATCGGAGTAGGTGTAGGTGTCCACGCGGTAGCCGTCGAGGCCGGTGTACTCCACCCACCACAGAAAATTCTGAATGAGGTAGGTACTCACCAGCGGGTTGGTCTGGTTCAGGTCGGCCATGTGCTGGTCGAACCACCCCTCGCCAAACTGCTTCCGGTCGGACTGCGACACGTACGGGTCGTTGAAGGCGGCGTCGCGGAAGTTGGAGCGCGTGAACGTGGGCCACTGGTGAAACCAGTCCTTGGCCGGCGCGTCTTTCACCAAATAGCCCGAGGTGCCCATGTGGTTGAGCACCACGTCGTGCACCACTTTCAGGCCCTGCTGGTGGGCCCGCTGCACAAAGCGCACGTAGTCGTCGTTCGAGCCGTAGCGCGGGTCCACGGCGTAGAAATCGGTGAGGGCGTAGCCGTGGTAGCTGGTTTTGGGCTCGTCGTTTTCCACGATGGGCGTGGGCCAGATGGCCGTGACGCCCAACTCCTTGAGGTAGCCGAAATGGTCCTCAATGCCCTTCAGGTCGCCGCCGTGGCGGGCATACATCTGGCCGCGGTCCAGCTTGGTTTCCTGCAGGCTTTTCACCACGTCGTTGCTCGGGTCGCCGTTGGCAAACCGGTCGGGCATCAGCAGATACACGAAGTCGGACGAGTTGATGCCCTGCACCTTCGATTTGTCGCCGGGCGTGGTGCGGGCGCGCAGCTCGTACTCGTATTTTACCTTCTTGGCGCCCTTGAACTCCAGCGGCAATTTGCCCGGCTTGGCATCGGTCCCAATGCTGAGGTTGACGAGCAGGTAATTGGGGTTTTCGAGCTTCTGCGTGCCGTCGAGCGTCACGCCGGCGTAGTTGAGGCTGGCGGTGCTGGCGCCAATGCCGGGGCCGTGCACGAGCAGCTGCAGCTTCGGGTTTTTCATGCCCACCCACCAAAACGTGGGGTCGATGCGGGTAATGGCGGCGGGCTTGGCCGCCTCGGCGGCCCGGCTGGGCAAGGGCGCGCCGCCGAGCAGAAGCACCAGCAGCGACAGAAGAGAAAAGGTGCGGTTCATGGCGAAAATCGGAAGGCCAACACGCGGCAACAGGGCGCGTACCGTAGCAAAGTAGCGCCTTTCGGCGGCGGCATCAAAGCACCGCTGAAATGCAAACGTTTGCGGTGAAAACGAATTTCAATATCAGCCGAAACGGGTGGCTCAGAAGTCCGGGAAGCACACCGGCACAAAGCGAAATAGGAGCCAGGCAGCCGCGCCCGGCAGGGGCCAAAACCCAAGCCGCCCGCCCCGCGCAAATGGCGGAGCGGACGGCCGGAAAAGGTGTGGGAAAAGGGCGGAAGAACTAGTTGGTCACTTTGGCCAGCCAGAGCGAGGCATTCATGTGCAGGCGGGCGTGGCTGGCCAGCTCCGTCCAGCCGGGGTACACGGTGTTGCCGGGCGAACCGGTGCCGTCGTCGGCCGGCGACGAGTCGGCTACCACTACCACGCGGCCGGTACCGTAGGTGCTGCTGGCGCACATCACGTTGGTGCTGCCCTGCGACGAGGTCGTGCGCCAGATCAGCCCTTTGGCGGCCGCCGAGTTGGTGGTAATGGTGGCGCCGTTGCTGTACTTGAGCTGCGTGACGGCGCCTTGCGGGCCGTTCAGAATCTGGTTGGTCGAGCTGTTGAGCACGTTGCTGGTCGTCTCCGAAATGTTGCTGAGCGCAATGCTGAAGCCAAACGGGTTGGTTTGCACGGCGTTGTTGGTCATCAGGTCGTTCCAGATAGCGGGCGAATCCCAGCCGTCGTTATTGCGGTCCGACACATCGTGGTCGGAAATCATGAACAAGCCGCCGCCGTTCTGTACAAACTGCAGAATGGCCGTTTTCTCGGCCGAGGTAAACACCGTGTTCGGCTCGTCGACGATAAACACGTTGTAGTTCGACAAATCCTGGGCGTTGGAGCTGTTGCCATAAGTAATGGCCGTGCCGGTCGGCAGGTTCTCTACCGAGTGGCCCAGCTTCACCAGGCTCACGCCCCAGGCCGACAGTGCGCCGGTCCAGTACGTTTCGGCCGTGGTGGCCGTGATGCCCGAGGCTGCAGGGGTGGGGAAGCGCGGGGCCACGCCGGCGTCTACGTCCAGCACCCAGTCGGCATTGCCGGCCATTTCCGCGTGCGAGGCGTCAATCAGGAACTTCTTGGCGCCGGTACCGCCGCCCCCGCCGCTGTACGTCTGAATGTCGACGTTGTCGATGTTCAGGCGGTTGGTGCCGCCCGATACCTTGCGGATCTGCAGGCGCACACTGCCGCTCAGGTTGGCCGTAAACGAGGCCGTTTGCAGCATGGTGCTGCTGGTGGTGATGGTGCTGCCCACTTTGCTGTACGACGAACCGCCGTTGGTGGAAGCCCACAGCTCCCAAGTCGAACTGCCGTCGGTGCCGTAGAGGGCGTGGCCCACGGTTACCACGCCCGCGCCGCCGCTCACGTCGAAGTTCATCGAGAGCGAACCGACGTTGCGGATGCGGGCCGACTGCGCGCCGGTTTTGGGGTCGGCGGTGGTGTTGCCCAGCAGGGCGTCGTCGAGCGTCCAGGAGCCCGAACCGAGCGTGACGGAGCCCAGCGTGTAGGCGGTTTTGGTACCGCTTTCGAAGCCTTCGGGGAAACCCGTGTTTGAGACGTGCTGGCTGAGGGCGGTGGCAAGCGGAGCAGTTGGCGGTGCTACATCGGTTTTGGCGCAGGCAACGGCCAAAGCCAATAGGGGGGCAGCCCACCAGCTACGGGGGGTAAAGAAGCTCATAAAAGGTGTGTGGTTGGGAAGAGAGGGGAAACAAACCCAAAACACGTCGGGCAGGCGGGCCCGGTCCTGACCGCGCATTTGGGCCGTCTATGTTACGAAATTGTTATCATTTTATTAATGCACAATAAAGTATAGTGGTATAAAAATTTTATCAAACCGCGCCAGCAGGGCCTGTGCAAAGGTTTGCAGTGCCGCGTAGCTCGGCCGGGGCATGGGTAGTGCCCGTTGGCACTGGCGTTGCCGTAGCCTGCCAAACCGGCTTCGCCCCTGGGCCAACCCGCCATGAGGCTCCGGCTCCTTTCGTAGCTTACGGCTCCCAAAGTCCCGCCGGCTCAGGAATGGGCCGCCCTTCTATTTGCCGCCCTGAAGGCGGCTTTTTCTCGCTTTTCCCGTTCCCTTTCCTTCTCACTACCCTCATGCCATTCACCGTTGACGCCTACCAGCCCGCCGCCGAATTCAGCCGGCGCGTGGCTTACTTCTCCATGGAATTTGCCATCGACCAGGCCCTGAAAACCTACTCGGGCGGCTTGGGCTTTCTGGCCGGTTCGCACATGCGCTCGGCCTACGAGCTCAAGCAGAACATGATCGGCATTGGCATTCTGTGGACCTATGGCTACTACGACCAGGCCCGGCAGCAAGACGAAACCTTGCGCGTCGACTACGTGCAGAAGCACTACAGCTTTCTGCAGGATACCGGTTTTGTGTTCGACATCAGCATCCACTCGGCCCCGGTGAAAGTGCGCGCCTACTACCTCGCCCCGGAGGTGTTCGGCACCGCGCCCATGTTTTTCCTCACTACCGATATTCCCGAAAACGACTACCTCTCGCGCACCATCTCGCACCACCTCTACGACGCCGACCTCGCGGCCCGCGTGGCCCAGAGCATTCTGCTGGGCGTGGGCGGCGGCAAGCTGCTCGACGAGCTGAACCTGACGCCCGAGGTCTACCACCTCAACGAAGGCCACGGCCTGCCGTTGGCCTTCTACCTCTACCAAAAGCACGGCAAGTCGGTGCCGGCGGTGCAGGAGCGCCTCGTGTTTACCACCCACACGCCCGAGCTGGCCGGCAACGAAGAGCACGGCATGAAACTGCTCGAGGACATGACGTTTTTTGCCGGCCTCAGCGGCGACGAAGTGCGCGCCCTGGGCCTGGTGGAAAACGAGCGGCTGAACTACACCGTGGCGGCGCTGCGCCTCGCCCGCAAGGCCAACGGCGTGTCGGCCGTGCACGGGCGCGTGGCCAACGATATGTGGAAGGGTTACAGCGGCATTTGCCCCATCATTCACATCACCAACGCCCAAAACGGCACCTACTGGCGCGACAAGGCCCTGCACGCGGCCCTCGAGGCCGGCGACGTGGAAGCGCTGAAAGCCCGCAAGCGGCAGCTCAAGCAGGAGCTATTCAAGGAGGTGGCGAACCAGACCGGCAACCTCTTCGACCCCGACGCGCTGACCATCGTGTGGGCCCGCCGCTTTGCCGGCTACAAGCGCGCCAACCTCGTGCTGCGCCATTTCGACCGGTTCGAGCAGCTCTTCAAGCACGCCGACCGCCCCGTGCAGATGATTTGGGCCGGCAAGCCCTACCCCAAGGACTACGCCGCCATCGGCATGTTCAACGAACTCATCAAGAGCACGCGCCACCTGAAAAACTGCGCCGTTCTCACCGGTTACGAACTCGGCCTCTCGGCGCTGCTCAAGAAGGGCTCCGATGTGTGGCTGAACACGCCGCGCTTCCCGCGCGAAGCCTCGGGCACCAGCGGCATGACGGCGGCCATGAACGGCTCCGTCAACCTGAGCATCCCCGACGGCTGGATTCCGGAGTTCGTGCGCCACGGCGAAAACGGCTTCCTGATTCCGCTGGCCAACATCAACGAAGACGAACGCCACAAAGACGACACCGAAGCCTCGGGCGTGCTCGACGTGCTGGAGCACGAACTCATTCCGCTCTACTACGACGAGCCCGCCGACTACTGGAACCTCGTGCAAACCGCCATGCGCGAAGTTGAGCCCATGTTCGACTCGGGCCGCATGGCACGCGAGTACTACGAGCTGATGTACCAACAGTAGGCCTTTTCGTCCTCCTGAGCAACGCGTAGGGCCTTCTCACCGCCGAACGAGACGTTGTTACGTCCGTCGTTCCGGCGTGAGAAGGCCCTACGCTGAGGCTGACGGTCGAATTATTTCCCTACCACGTAATTCCGCAGTACCGGCTCCAGCACTTGCCACACGTTGTCGGCCACAATGCGGTAGCCGGCGGCGTTGGGGTGGGCGCGGTCTTGCAGGTTCAGCTCGGGGCGGCCAAGCACGCCTTGCAGCAGAAACGGCACAAACGCCGCGTGATTTTTCTCGGCCAAGGGGCGAAACTGCGCCTTAAATTCGTCGGCATAGCGTGCGTAGCGGTGGCCGCCGAACGCGCTTAGGTCGAAGGGAAATTCCAGGCCCACAAGCACGATTTGCGCTTCGGGGTATTGCTTGCGCACCGCGTCGATGATGCGCTGCAGGTTTTGGGAGGTTTCGCGCACCGGAATGCCGCGCAGGCCGTCGTTGGCGCCCAATTCCAGCACAAACACATCGGGGCGGCGCTTGGCTAGCACGGTAGGCAGGCGCTGCAAGCCACCGGCGGTGGTTTCGCCGCTCACGCCCGCATTGATGCATTGCCACGACAGGCCCGCTGAGTCAATTTTTTGTTGGATAAGCGAGGGAAACGACTGCTGCGGCGGCAGGCCGTAGCCGGCCGTGAGGCTGTTGCCGAAGAACACGATGTTGCGCATAACGGGCGGGGGCGGAGGTGAGGCGGGAGCTTGCTGCGCATCGGTGCCGGCCGGTTGGCAGCCGAGCAGCGCCAGCAGTAGCCCCGCCAGAAACAAACGAAGTGGCAGCATAAGACTTCGCATACGGCCCCCGGTCGGGCAAGGCTGCCGCCGAGCTGTTTGCGCTGGGCTGCAAGGGTGTTTTAAGGCATTGGGCCCGCAGACTTGGCCGCGCCAAGACCAACCGCCGGCAACCCCGTAGAAGTGCGGTGGGCCCATGCGCCCGCAGCTTGCGCCAAGGCCTGGTAAACTTTTTTCGGCCGAACTGGCTTTACTTTGTGCTCTGGCCAGGTAAGAATGATTCCTATCTGACTGCTTGTTTCACCCTTGTAGTACCCATGCCCGTTACCAAAGCTTCCGACGCCGACTTCCGGCAACTGCTTGCCGACCACGACAAAGTGGTGGTGAAATACTACGCCGACTGGTGCGGCAACTGCCGCCTGTTCAGCCCCAAATTCAAGCGCCTCTCCGACCAGGAGGACAACCAGCACATTGCCTTTCTCGACGTAAACGCCGAACACAGCCCCGAGGCCCGCAAGCTGGCCACCGTTACCAACCTGCCATTCTTCGCGGTGTTCCAAAACGGCGAGTTGGTTGATACCCTGTCGGCCAGCAAGGAAGAAGCCGTGGTGTCGTTGCTGGATAAGATTCGCTAGATCAGGCTATGAAAATTCCCGCCATCAAGCGCCTGGTGGAAAGCCAGTCGCTGCAAGCCTTGGTAGAAGCCGAAGAAGCCCTGCTCGACGAGCGGCAACCGTCGTTTGAAGTAGAAGGCGCCGACGAAGGCGAGCAACTCACGCACGTGTTTGCCGCCATCTGGATTCTGAACCACATGAAAGACCACGGCGCGGAGTTTACGGCCGCGCTGCGCGAATACACCAAAAAGGTGCGCGTGTCCATCAGCTAATCGAGCTGTAGCTAAACGCCAACGGCCCACCGGACAGCCTCCCCTACAGAGGCCACCCGGTGGGCCGTTGGCGTTGCGGCACTTAATGGCGGTCGGCTACGTACGACGACCTGTTCTTCTTCTTGTCGCGGAAGGCGCGCTTGGCGGCGCCTTTGTTCAGGGCCACCAGCGGCGCGGGCGTTACGTGCGTGGTTTGGCTGGCCGCCACCAGCCACTTGCCGTTGCGCTTGATGAAAAACCGCGTTACGCGGTATTCGCCCGTCACGCTGGTGCCGTCGAGCTGGCCCCGGAAGCTGGTGTTGTGAATGACCAGGCCGGTGTTGCCGTACACGCGCACCACGTACTCGAAACCCTTGTTGATGTCGCACTGCGCGGCGTCGTTGGCAATGGCGGCCAGCACATCGGCCTTGCCCGTTACCAAGCCCTTGGAGTTGACGGCCACGTACTCGTCGGCCAGCAAATGCGTGATGGTTTCGGCGTCGCTGCGCAGGGTGGCGTCGGCCAGCACGCCGTCAATACGGAGCAGCTCGGTGGCGTCGGGGCCGTCGGAAACGGGCAGGAACGCGGCGGCGCGGGCGGCGGCTTCGGCCCGGGCGGCGCGCTCGGCTTTGGTGCGGGCCGCCGCCGCCGCGGCAATCTTGGCTTTGCGGGCTTTGTCCGACATCGGGCGCCGTTGGGCCTGAGTGGGGGTTGCCAGCGCGGTCAATAGAAGCAGGAGCAGCAGTAGGCGTGTTTTCATAGAGAAGCAGTTGCCTGTGAGACAGTGAGGCAAAGGACTTCAGGAACAGCCGAGCAGTCAATAACATGATGATGTGGTATTATGAAAATATTTACTTTAACTAAAATAGCACGGCGCTTGCTGCACGCTCAACCCGACTCAAAAAACAACGCCTTCCCGCTGTGAAGCAGAAAGGCGTTGGAATATCTGGTTCCAGCCGGGTGGGCCGAAGGGCTACATACGCGAAAAATGCTCGGCGGCGGCCTGAATGCCTTCTTCGGTGCACAGCCCCCGGATATAGTAGAGGTAGATGCTGCGGTACACCTCCGCAATGCTGTAGCGGCTGGGCGGAAACACTTGCTCGTTCAGCAGCAGGTTCACCATTTCCAGGATGATCTTGGTTACCAGCCCAATGTTGATGTCGCCGCGGATCATCTTCTGCAGCACTCCGTCGTTGAGAATCTGGTGCATCTGCGGCCCGGAGTAGTTGGTCAGGTGGTCGAGGGCCAGGTCCCAGGCTTCGGGGTATTTCTGGATGTCGGCAATGTACTGGGGCGACACCTGGCGCAGGTCTTTGATGCCGATTTCCAGCAACGACAACAGACGCTTGATGGCGTTAGGCTCCTGTGCAAACAGCGCGGCGTGCACGCGTTTCTGTCGGGCAATGTCGTATTGCGTGACCTGCAGCACAAGGTCGGCTTTGTCGCGGAACATCTCGCGGAACGTGGCCGGCGACACGTCCAGCTTGGCCGTTATCTGCTCCTGGGAGTTGCTGTCGATGCCTTCGCGCAGAAACAGGTGGTACGCTTCGTCGAGGAGGGTATCGCGCAAAGTCGGATTCATAGAGGGGAAAGGAAGGGGCGAGAAGGCGCGGCAGCCAGGAAAATTAGCGGATAAAGTAGCCTAAACCAAAAAAGAAGAGCAGCTGCAGCAAATACACGAACGGCACCAGCGGATTGCGGCCGGGCTGTACGTGCGTGGAATTCAAGTAGATCTGCAGAATAAACGATACGGCAAACCAGGCTTTGAAATTTTGCAGCGGAATAACTCCGAAGCGCCACTGCCACCAGCCAAAATGCACCGCCACCGGCTCAATGCACACGTCGAGCCCCACCATGAGCACGGCCGCCAGCAAGGCCCGCAGCAACCCGGGCAGCGGCAGTCGTTGCGCAAGGCCGCCGGCAAGGTAAGTGAGCAGCAGCCAGTTCAGCCCGATGATGAGCGGTACCCCAAGTACCCGAATGCCCAGCGTGTTGCCGTAGTCGTACTGCCCGAAAATGATGCCGGTGCGCACGCCCGCTACTTCGATTCCAAAGCCCACCAGCATTACGGTCAGGCAAAACCAACCAAACATGGGTGCGGGGCTGTGCCGGTCGTGGGCCAGCAACAGGGCGGCAGTCAGCAGCAGGTTCAGCGGTACAAACTGCAGGTAAAAGCTGGGGTCCTTCGAAAAGGCCAGCCCCACAAAACCCGTTACGTGAAACAACAGCAGGATGCCCTGGGCCACGCGCAAACGGCGCTGGGGTGGGTGGGCAGCCGGTGGTGCCGGGGCTGCCGAGGTAGCAGGATCGGAGTAAGGCATGGGAGGGAGTTTATTAATTAATAATTAGGAATTATTAATTAAGTCAGCGGCTATTTTGGCGGAGAGCAGGCAGAGCGGAATGCCGCCGCCGGGATGCACCGAGCCGCCGCAAAAGTACAGCCCTTCAAGTTGGCGTGAAAAGTTGGGGTGCCGCAGAAACGCCGCCAGCAGGGTGTTCGACGAACTGCCGTAGAGCGCCCCGCCAAACGACGACGTATCGTGGGCAATGCCGGGCGGCGTCCACACCCGCTCGGCCCGTATCAAAGGGGCAACGTCGGTGCCCAGGGCTTGGTTCAGGCGGCGCAGCACGGCGGCGCGGGTTTGCCGGCAGAGGGCCTCCCAGTCCTGGCCCTGGTCGTGGGGCACGTTCACCATCACAAACCAGTTTTCGTGGCCGGGCGGCGCGTCGGCAGGCGTTTTTTTGGAGGTGATGTTCACGTACACCGTCACGTCGTCGGCCACGGTGTGCTGTTGGAAGATGGCCTCGAACTCGTGCTGGTAGTCGGCCGAGAAGAAGATATTGTGCAGGCCCAGTTCGGGGAATTCGCGGGCCATGCCCCAGTAGAAGATCAGGGCCGAGGAAGAGCGGGGCTGGGCCAGGGTGCGCTCGGGCGCGGGCTGGTGGGGCAGCAGGCGGCGGTAGGTCGGCATCACGTCGGCGTTGCTCACCACCAAGCCAAAGTCGTACACGTCCTGGGCTGTACGAATACCCGTGACGCGGCCGCCGGCGGTCAGGATTTCCTCCACCGGCTCGGCGTAGCGAAACTGCACGCCCAGCTCCTCGGCCAGGCGCACCAGGCTTTGGGCAATGCTGTAGATGCCACCCTCGGGGTAGTAGGCGCCCAGGCCGTGCTCGAGGTGCGGAATGAGGCTGAGCGTGGCCGGCGCCTGGTAAGGGTCGGAGCCGTTGTAGGTGGCAAAACGGTCGAAGAGCTGCACGAGGCGCGGCTCCTGCGGGAAAGCGCGGCGGTGGCGGGCGTGCATGGTGCTCAGCAGCCCCAACTCGGGCAGCACGGCCATAGCCCGGAGCGTATCGGCGCTGAAATACGTTTGGGTGCGGTGCAACGACTTGTGCAGAAACGTCTGGGCGGTGGCGTTGTATGCCCGGCCGCTGCTGCGCAGGAAGCGCCGCACCTCGGCCGCGGGCACGCCCAATTTCGTTTCGATTTCGGCGGCAAACCGCGCTTCATCGGCCCAGGCGGTGAGGCGGGTGCCGTCGGCGAAGAAGTACTGCGTGATGGGGTCGAGCCGCTCGTAGCGGAAGTAGTCCTCGGGCCGGCGACCGGCGAGGCGAAACAGCTCATCGACCAGCGCGGGCAGCGTAAACAGCGACGGGCCGGCATCGAAGCGGTAGCCGCCGGGCAAATCGAACTGGTGCATTTTGCCCCCAAACGAAGCCTGCGCCTCGAACACCGTGACGCGGTGCCCCGCTACGGCCAGCCGCACGGCCGCCGCAATGCCGCCAATGCCCGCGCCCACTACGGCAACGGGCCGCTTGGGCGCGGCCAAAGAACGGCGGGAAGAACCAGAAGCCATATTAGATAACCAGAAACCGCGGGCCCGGTGTGGCAGGCCGCTGGTGCAAGAAACGATGGAGCGCGGCAATGTTTGGACCGCGGCTAAAAATGCGCGAAGCCTTCTGCCGGGTGGGGCAGAAGGCTTCGGCCAGGAAAGCAGCGCAGCGGCTAGTCTTTCTTGATGCAGTTGGGGACGGTTTTGCCGTCTTTTTTCTTGGTGCCGGCTTGCTCGTAGCCTTTCCAGCACGGGTCTTCTTTCTTATGGGTGGCGGCGGTGGTTTTCTTGGTAGGCATGACCGTGGGGTTTGGGTGAAACAGCAGGGTCGGAGTGCAGGGAAATACGCCGACGCGGTACCAAAAGTTGACTTAGCCCGGAAAGCATCGGCGGTATAAATCCGGAAAAGCGGCCTGAAACGTACTTTCTGCCCATGAAAAAACTGCTGTTGCTGGGCTTGTTGGTATTGCTGAAATCGGCCGAAAGCCGAGCCCAGGCCACGGCTGCGCTGCCGGTGGGAGCGGGCCTCACGGCTACCTACTACGCGGGCATGAATTTCGAGCGGCCGGTCGTCACGCGCATCGATGCGGCCATCGACTTCAACTGGCACGTGCGGCCGCCGGCCCCGGGCGTACCGGCCGAGCGGTTTTCGGTGCGCTGGGAAGGCTACGTGCTGGCGCCCGTCAGCGGCGAGTATATTTTCTCGACCATAATGGACGACGGCCTGCGGGTGTGGCTGGGCGACAAGCAGCTTCTGAACTACTGGCGCGACCAGGACCACGTGCCGGCGGCGGTGCGGATTCGGCTGCGGGCCGGCCGCTACTACCGCCTGCGCGTCGACTACTTCCAGAACAGCCTCGACAGCCGCGCCCTGCTGCAGTGGCAGCGCCCCGACCAGCCCCGCACCCGCGAACCAGTGGGCCGCCGCTACCTGTTTGCGCGCCTGCCTACCAACCGGCCTGCGCCAGCCGCGCCGGCAGTAACTGCGCGACTGGTTTCGCGCCGCCCGGCCACCGCGTCGCTGGCAACACGTTCTGCTGCGCGCCGCGCCGCGGTGGCCGCCCCAGCGCCCCGCCCCGATACCGTAGTCGCAACTGCAGCTAAAGTCGCCGTAGCGGCCGTGCTGCCCGACACCTTGCCCGAACTGACCGGCCTGGCCAAAGGCACGGCCGTGGAACTGCGGAAACTTTACTTTGAGCAAGGCAAAGCCCGGCTGCTACCCACGTCGCAGCCCGAGCTAAACCGCTTGGTGCGCGCCCTGCAGCGGCAAGCGGCGCTGCGCCTGGAAATAGCCGGCTACACCGACAACGTGGGCAACGCGGCCAAAAACCTGGCGCTGTCGCAGCAGCGGGCGGCATTGGTGCGCGGTTACCTCGTGCAGCACGGCATCGACTCGGGCCGGCTGACGGCGCAGGGCTACGGCGGCACCCGCCCCGTGGCCAACAACGCCGACCCGCAGCAACGCCCCCGCAACCGGCGCGTGGAGGTGGTGGTGCGGTAAATCGGTTGGCAGAACGGGTAGCTCGGCTGTGCCGCGGGTTTTTGCGTAGAGTCTTTTGCCCAACTGTTCTACGTACTTCTATGGCTACCAAAAAAGCTGCGTCGGCCAAGGCGGCCGCACCAAAACCCGCTGCCGCCGGTGCGGCAGCCAAGTCGGCTTCCAAGGCCAAGCCCGCTGCGGCGCCCAAGCCCGAAAAGCGGCGCACGGCGGCCCAAATGAAATCGGAAAAGCAACCCTACCCGGCCAGCCAGGAGGCCATGCGGCAGCGGCCCGATTCGGACTTCAAGCACTACCGCGCCGCCGGCAAATTGGACGGCCGCGTTGCCCTGGTAACCGGCGGCGACTCCGGCATCGGGCGGGCCGTGGCCATGGCGTTTGCGCTGGAAGGCGCCGACGTGGCCATCGTGTACAACGAAAACGACGCCGACGCCGAGGTGACGCGCAAGTTTGTGGAAAAGCAGAAGCGCCGTTGCCTCGTACTCAAGCTCGATGTGCGCGACTCGGAGCAGTGCCGACAGGCCGTGCGCCGCACCGTGCGCGAACTGGGCGGGCTGCACGTGCTCGTCAACAACGCCGCGTTTCAGATGTCGCAGCCCAAGTTTGAGGACGTGACCGAGGAGCAGATTCGCCGCACCTTCGACACCAACATTCTGGGCTATATCTGGATGGCCCAGGCCGCCATTCCGCACCTGCGCGCCGGCGACTGTATCATCAACACCGGCAGCATCGTAGGCCTCACGGGCCACCCCACGCTCATCGACTACACCTGCACCAAGTCGGCCATTCACGCCCTCACCAAAAGCCTGGCGCAGTACCTAGGCGAAAAAAACATCCGCGTCAACTGCGTGGTGCCGGGCCCGGTCTGGACGCCGAATATTCCGGGCACCATGCCGCCCGAAGACATCAAAAACTTCGGCTACGAAGTGGCGCTGAAACGCCCCGGCCAACCCGAGGAGCTGGCGCCGGCCTACGTGCTACTGGCCTCGCAGGACGGCTCGTTCATGACCGGCAGCCTCGTGCACGTGACGGGCGGCAAGCTCAGCAGCGACCAGTAAGTCTGCGCGCATACCAGCTGGTTTTGCCCGCGGAGCCCAGCTCCTCCGCCAAAATGCTTTACAGCCGCCACACCCGGCTTCACCCAATTTACTCCATGCCCGCCGCACCCCACCACCCCGAAAACACCGTTCGGGCCCTGATCGAGTCGCCGCACGTCAGCGCCGCCACCCGCGCGGCCCTGCTCGACCGACTCGAAACGGCCGCTCAGCCCTACACCCCGCAGTTTTTTGACGCCGACACGTTTGCGCTGCTGCAAGCCGTGTGTGCCCGCCTGCTGCCCCAGCCCGAGCGGGCAGCCCCCATCGAGGTTGCACCAAGAATCGACGAGCGACTGGCCGCGGGCTTGTCCGACGGATGGCGCTACGACGTGCTGCCGCCCGACCGCGAAGCCTACCGCCTCGGCTTAGGCGGTATTCAGCAGGAGGCACAGGCGCAATTCGGTCAGCCCTTTGCCCAGCTCGCGCCCGAGCAGCAAGACGAGACGCTGCGCCGCGTGCAGCAAGCAACGGCGGCCGGCGCGGCCTGGCAGACCCTGGATGGCCCGCGCTTTTTCGAGGAGCTGCTGGCCGAGGCCACCGCGCTGTACTATCAACATCCGCTGGCCCAGGAAGAAATCGGTTACGTGGGCATGGCCGATCTGCCGGCGTGGACCCGCATCGGCCTCGACGAGCGCGAAGACCGGGAACCGCAACCTATTCAGCCCTAAGCGCGACGACGATGCCCGGCGAAGAATCCTTGGAAGAAGGCGTGCTGAACCCCAGCAAGCCCACTGTTGAGCCCGATATTCAGGACCCGCTGCTCCGGCAGCTTCTGCAAACCAGCCCGCCCCCGCAGCCGCAGCAACAGCCCGTGCCCACGCCCCGGGCCGAAGTCGACTGTATTGTGATAGGCACCGGAGCCGGTGGCGCCCCGCTGCTGGCCCGTCTGGCCATGGCGGGGCTGAAGGTGGTGGCGTTGGAAGCCGGCCCCCGCCACGATGCCCGGCGCGACTTTGCCACCGACGAAAAAGCCCAGGAGTTTCTGTTCTGGAACGACGAGCGGCTATCGGCCGGCCGCACGCCAACGTCCTTCGGCAACAACAACTCCGGCACCGGCGTGGGCGGCTCTACACTGCACTACACCGCCTACACCCCGCGCGCCCAGCCCGACGACCTGCGCCTGCGCACCGAGTTTGGTGTGGGCGAAGACTGGCCGCTGAGCTACGACGACCTCGCGCCCTACTACGACGAGCTAGAGCACTTCCTGGGCATTTCGGGGCCTTCGCCCTACCCCTGGGGCCCGGCACGGCGGCGGGGCTACCCGCTGGCTCCGTTGCCGCTGAACGGGGCCGCCCAGCTCATGCAGCGCGCCTGCGAGCAGCTGGGCATCCGTACTTCCCCGGCGGCAAACGCCGCTTTGTCGGCGCGCTACTACCAGGAAGGCATTGGCTGGCGCGAGGCCTGCACCAACCGCGGTTTCTGCCAAGCCGGTTGCTCGGTGGGCGCCAAAGCCAGCATGGACGTCACGTTTCTGCCCCTGGCCGAAGCCCACGGCGCCGAAATCTGGCCCAACTGTTTTGTAACGGAAATTGAGCGCGACGCGCAGGGGGCCATTACCGGCGTGGTATACGAAACCGACGGCCAGCAACAGCGCCTCGGCTGCCGCACGCTTTTCCTGTGCGCCGGTGCTGTGGAAACGCCGCGCCTGCTGCTGCTCAACGAGCTGGCCCTGAGCAGCGGGCAGGTCGGCCGCAACTTCATGGCCCACCCCGGCATTCAAGTCTGGGGTACGTTCGATGAAATGGTGCGGCCCTACAAAGGCATCCCAGGCGCCCTCATTTCCGAAGACACGCACCGCCCCACCGACGCCGACTTTGCCGGCGGCTACCTCTTGCAGAGCATTGGCGTAATGCCCGTGACCTTTGCCAGCCAGGTCGCACGGGGCCGCGGGTTGTGGGGCCAGCCCCTGCGCGACTACATGCGCCAGTACAACCACATTGCCGGCATCAACATCCTAGGTGACTGCCTGCCCCACGCCGACAACTACCTGGAGCTGGCCGACGAAAAAGATGCCCGCGGCCTGCCCAAGCCGCGCGTGCATTTCTCGTTTCACGACAACGAAGAGCGCATGACGGCCCACGCCGAAAAGCTGATGCGCCGCATCTGGGATGCCGCCGGCGCCCGCGACATTTGGGCGTTTCCCCGCTCGGCGCACGTCATCGGCACCTGCCGCATGGGCCTTTCCGGCGACTATGCCGTGGTGGACACCGACGGGCGTGCTTTTGGCGTGCCCAACCTCTACATCTGCGACAACTCCGTCTTCCCGAGCGCCCTGAGCGTGAACCCGGCCCTGACCATCATGGCCCTCAGCCTGCGTACCGCCGACCGGTTTCTGGAAACCCAGAAGCGCCTCGATACCAAGACGAAAAGCTAAAGCCGGTTTCCGACACGGGCCCCTGCTGAACGCAGGGGGCCTGCCAAACAAAATGCTGCTATGCGGGCTTTTTTACCTCGCTGCACCACACCTCCACCCGCATGGCCCACGGATTTTTAGACCTGATCAAGCAGAAGTTTGGCGAAGGCCACTACGACGGCGACCAGTACGGCGGCGCGGCCGGCCGCGACGGCAGCGGGCTGCCCACCGGCGCCCCCAACAACTTCATGTTTGCCACCGGCATCGAGTGCTCGTACCCCACCATCGACCAGGGCCGCACCCGCCGCGACCAGCTGGCCGAGTGCTTTCACTACGAGCGGTTCAAAGAAGACTTGGCCTTGGTGAAGGAACTGGGGCTGAAAGTGCTGCGCTACGGCCTGCCGTACTACAGCATCCACCGCGGGCCGGGCAAATACGACTGGGAGTTTGCCGACGCGGCCATGCACGAGATGAAGCGCCTTGGCATCACGCCCATTCTCGACCTGCTGCACTTCGGCGTGCCCGACTGGATCGGCAATTTCCAGAACCCCGAGCTGCCGGTGCATTTTGCCGAGTATGCCGGAGCCGTAGCCCGCCGCTACCCGTGGGTGCGCTACTACACGCCCATCAACGAAATCTACGTGACGGCCAAGCTCAGCGCCCGCGACGGGGTGTGGAACGAGCAGCTGAAAACGAGCCGCGGGTTTGTCACCTGCCTCAAGCACTGTGTGGCGGCCAGCATCATGGCCAACCAGCAAATTGCCAAGCACCGCCCCGACTGCATCATCGTGCAAAGCGAATCGGCGGAGTTCGTGCACCAGCTGTGCGCCAACCCCAACGACCAGTACAAGCTCGACAACAAGTTACGCTTCCTGGCCCTCGACCTGCTCTACGCCCACCACCCCGATGCCGACGTGCTGAATTTCCTCTACGACAACGGCCTGACCCGGCCGGAGTACGAGTGGTTTATGGCCGGCGAACCGCCCGGCTACCAGATAATGGGCAACGACTACTACGGCCGCAATGAGTGGATCATTCTGCCCGACGGTACCCGCCAAACCAGCATGGATGTGCTCGGCTGGTATAACATCACCAAGGAGTATTACGAGCGGTACCGCAAGCCCGTGATGCACACCGAAACCAACGTGTTCGACGCCAGCGAGGCCCCCGGCTGGCTCTGGAAACAGTGGGTCAACATCCTGCGCATGCGCGAAGATGGCGTGCCCGTGCTCGGCTTCACGTGGTACTCGCTCATCGACCAGGTAGACTGGGACATTGCCCTGGGCGAGAAAATCGGGAAAGTCAATGCCTGCGGCCTTTTCGACCTCGACCGCAACCCCCGCCCCGTAGCCGAAGCCTACAAGATGCTGCTCAAGGAATACGGCCAGATTACCATCGTGCCGCACGGCGAGTTGTTTGAAGTAACCAAGCAGCCCGCTACCCTCAAGGTAGAAGTGTAGGCAACGGCCAACAGAATACGACTCAAACGGCCACCAGTATTAAGCAAAACAGCCCGGCTCCTCGCGGAAGCCGGGCTGTTTTGTAAGCAGGCAAGAGCTACTCCGTAGCTCAGCCGACAGGCACTATTGCACCACGATTTGCTTGGTGGCAACCTGCGTGCCGGCCTGTACGCGCAACGTGTATACGCCAGCAGCCAGCGTGCTAACGTCTACTTGCGTTTGCGTGCCAGCGGCTTCCAAGGGCAGCGTGCGCACTTGCACCTGCTGACCCAGCGTGTTGAGCAGGGTGAGGTTTGCCGAACGCTCGCCTTTCAGGGCGGGCAGGTTCAGCGTGAAGCTGCCGCTAGCCGGGTTGGGGTAGGCTGCAATGGCGTTGGCCAGCTCGGTGTTGCGGGTAGCCGAAACGGCCAGCAGGCTTACGTCGATGCCCAAGCGCGTGCGCAGGGTGGTGGTGCCTACTTCGTTCCAGGTGGTGGTGCCGCCCACTTGGTAGTAGAAGGTAGCGGCGCGCAGCGGATCTTCTACCTGGTAGCCGATGCCTACGTTGCCCGAAATTTCGCGCAGACCTACGTAGAACGGACCGTTAACCGTGACCGAACCCGTGATGGGAATCGTAACAACGCCAGCAGCCGTCGGGCGGTTTTGCGTCGGCGACGAGTACACCACCGTGCCGGGCGTGCCCGTAGCAGTAGCGTTCAGAATCACCACTTGGTAGGTAGAAGTGGTAGTGGGGTTGGCCAGGAAATTCAGGCTCACCTGGCTCACGTTGGTGGGCTGCGCTACCGTGTATTTAACGGCCAGAATGCCGTTCGGCGTGGTGGCAGATACGCCAACGCTGGCCGTAACCGGCTGCGAGGCATCCAGGTACGAGAGCTGCGAGGTGGTAACCGCCTGCGTGACAGAAGCGGTGTTGTTGGCCGCGCCGCCGTCGGCCGGCAGGGTTACGGTTACGGTGTTGGTGCCGGTGGTAGCCGTTACGGGGAAGGCCGCGAACGTAACCGTGGTGGAAGCACCCGGGGCCAGCGAGGCGATGAGCTGCTGGTTGGTGAAAGTGGTGGCGCCGGTTACGTCCAGCGTTACCACGCGGTTGGTAATGGCTGCGCTACCTGCGTTGCGGATAACGGCCTGAACCGTTACCGGCGAAGCCAGCGGCGACACTTTGCCCAGCGTGTAAACCGAGGCTACAGCCGCGTCGTTGGCGGGGGCCGGAGCCAGCGCCGTAGCGCAGATGGTGAAGGCACCTTGGGTGTCGGCCGAGCCGTAGCCCGCAACCGAAACGAAATAGGTAGTGTTGGGCGTGAGGGTGGTTACCGTCAGCGGAGCCGATACGGTGTTGTTGGTAGTGCCGGCGGCGCAGGCAACTTCGGTGAACGGACCAGCCGCGCCGTTCGTGCTCGAGAACAAGCGCAGGTAGCCAGCCGGGGCACCCGTTACGGTGATGGTTACGCCCGTGCTACCAGCAGAGCCGCTGGCAGCCGTGGTGAACTGGTACCACACATCTTTGGGAGAAGCAGCAATACCGCAGCCGGCCAGGCCGGGGTTCGTGTAGCCATTGGCCGTAGTGGTGGTAGCAGCAGTGTTCGTGCCGTTAACAGGCGTGCAGGTTGCGCCCAAAGGCAGCACGATGGCACCCGACGGGTTGTCGTTGGTAATGGCCGGCGTCGTGAAAGAAACCGACGAAACCTGGGTAGAAGGCGTGCCAGCGCAGTTCGCCACAATGTTAACCGTGTACGCGGTGTTGAGCGTCAGGCCCGACAGCGTAATCGGCGAAGCCGTGGGAGCCGGCGTAACGGTGGTGGTGTTGGCCGGCGTAGCCGTGGGGAAGTACGTAACCGTGTAGGTCGTATTCCCCGCGCCCGGCGTGAAGGCAATCTGCGCCGACGTGGTCGTAACGTTCGATGCCACCAAACCCGTAGCAGCCGGGCAGGTGATGGCGGCCAAGCCGGTCAACTGAATGTTGGGACGAGTGGTGCTGAGCGTACCCGTGGTGGTCGAGGGCGTGGTATCGTCGTTCCAGTACTGCGCTTGGTTGGTGCCGGTCACATTGCTGCGGAACACCTTGCCGGTGCTGGTTTCGTTGCCGGCACCGGTGGCGTTGGTTTCCACAATGACTTCCAAGTTGCTGGTGCCGTTGTAGGCAAACGGCGTCGTCAGCGGCACAGTTACCCAGCTATTGGCCACAAACGACGTTGCCGGAATCGTGGCGTCGTATACCAGCGTAGCACCGGTTTCTTCGGCGGCTACCGTGGTAGCAGCCGCAAAGGTGGCGTTACTAACCGTTTTCAGGTAGATTTTGGTGGGCGCGGCACCCGGCGCGCTTACCGAGTTGAGGTAGAACCCGATCTGGGTAATGTTGCCGCTGCTGCCGATTTCCGACGGCGTATAAATCAGTGCGCTGCGCTCGAAACCGTACCAGGTGCCGAGCGGACGGCGGGCACCAGCCGTGTTGGGGTTACCGGCCGGAACGGTAATTTGGGCCATAACGGCCGGGGCCAGCAGCAGCGCCGAAGCCAGCGTCAGCAGCCGTGTGTGCCACTTGCTCCGCGAGCGTGTGGGTGATGTAAAGGTTCTGGTCATGCGTTGGAATAAGAAAATGAAGGGAAAAGAAATGCCAGGGGACAGCCAGCAGGCTCTAAAGTAAGGTATTATTGCTATTGCACGCGCTTATCGAGCCCTAAAAAGATTAGCGCTAGAACTCGTTTTCTTATCGGTTTGCCAGCCTGGCAAGGGACGGCCCCGTATCTGCACGTAGGCAAGTGGCGCACTAGAAGCAGGTGAAATACTGCTGTTTTCACGTCTTCCTGCTGATTTCATATGTCGCCGCCGCTTTCTCTGGTTTTCCTGCACTACTGGGCCGGCTCCGGCCGCGAGTGGCACCCGCTTATCACTGCCCTCGGGCTGGAGTGCGAGTGCCTGGCCCCCGACCTGCCGGGTTTCGGCGATGCACCACCGCCGGCCCGATTCACGCTGGATGCCTACGCCGATGCTGTAGCTCAATTCATGGCCGAGAAAAACCTAGCCGAATACGTGTTGGTGGGGCACAGCATGGGCGGCAAAATCGCCTTGGCCCTGGCCGCGCAGCGCCCGAACGGGTTGCGCGGCGTGGCCCTGCTCGCCCCCTCGCCGCCCACCCCCGAGCCGATGACCGAAGCCGCCCGAGCCGCTGCGCTGGCCGCTTACGGCAACCCGGCCGCGGCGGCGGCCACAGCTGAGCGCATTACCGCCCGGCCCATGCCCGATGCCGAGCAGCAGCAAGTCATTGCCGACAACCTGCGCACCAGCCGCGCCGCCTGGGAGTGGTGGTTGCTCTACGGCAGCCGCGAAGACATTGCCGCCCGCTTGCCCCAGCTGCAAGTGCCGGTGTTGCTGCTCTGCGGCACCGCCGACGCGGCCATTCCGGCGCAGGTGCAGCAAACCGAAACCCTGCCTTATTTGCCTGTCGGCACCACCCTGCATTTGCTGGAAGGCGTCGGGCACCTGCTGCCGCTCGAAGCACCCGGCGAAGTAGCGGTGGCGTTGCGGCAGTTCATTGCCGAACTCACACCGCCAAGCCCGCGCTAACCCCAGCGGGCATCCCGCCGTTGTAGCAGCCTGCCGCCCTTCTTCGTTGCCTTCCCCCAACAACCGGGCTATGACCCTGCTTACCCGCTTACAGGTTGCCGCGCGTCGGCACTGGCCGCATTACGTGGCCGAGGCCGCCGGGCTGGCTTTCTTCGTTGCCTGTGCCAGCCTGCTCACGGTGTTGCTGGAGCACCCTTCGTCGGGGGTGCGGCAGGCGCTGGCCCTGCACCCGTTGGGGCGCCGGGCGCTGATGGGCGTGGGCATGGGCTTCGTGATTGTGGCAGTGGTGTATAGCCCGTGGGGCAAACGCTCGGGCGCACACATCAATCCCGCGGTTACTTTGGGCTTCTGGCAGCTGGGCAAAATCAGCACCGCCGATGCCCTCTGGTACGTGGCGGCCCAAACGGTAGGTGGTACTGCCGCCGCCTGGGCGCTGAATGCGTTTCTGCACCAATGGCTGGCTCACCCGGCCATCGGCTACAACCAAACGCTGCCGCCGCCCGGCCCCAACGGCTGGTGGCTGGCTTTGGGGGCCGAGGCGCTTATCAGCTTTGTGCTGATGCTGGTGTTGCTGTGGGCGCTGCACTCGGCGCGCTTCAAAACCTACACCGGGTGGCTGGTGGGTGTGCTGCTGGCCGTCTACATTGTGGTGGAAACGCCGTATTCGGGCATGAGCCTGAACCCGGCCCGTTCCTTGGCCACGGCGCTGGTAGCCGGCAACCTGCACCACTACTGGATTTACGTTGCCGGACCTTGCGCGGGTACTTGGCTGGCTACGGTGTTGTTTCTGCGCTGGCACCACGGGCAGTCGTTGGCCTGTGCTATTCTGGCCGGTTGCGAAGCGGCAGCCAACAGCCCCCACGCCACCGAGCCGCCACACTACCCCGACCGAACCGCCGCCGACTGAGGCCGCAAGGCAAGGTGTCCTCAAGCGCACGGCCTGCGGGAACCGCGTTCGGGAAGCAGTCGGCCGGATTGCCGGTCCACCGAACCACCACTCGCAACGAGGACGTGCTCGGATGCGTCTCTACAATACCCACTCTTTCTTCCTCTTCCAACCAACTCTCCCAGCCATGTGCGGCCGCTACACCTTTACCACACCGGCCCCTACCGCCGAAAAGCGCTTCGACGCCGGTTTTGCCGACCCCGCGCCCACTACCTACAACGCGGCGCCCTCGCAGCAACTGCCCATCATCACCAACCACGACCCCGGCCGCATCCACCTGCTCAACTGGGGCCTCGTGCCGGCTTGGACCAAAGACCTGCGCCAAGCGCCCAAGCCCATCAACGCGCGCGCCGAAACGCTGCCCGAAAAGCCCTCGTTTCGGCAGCTGCTGCAGCGCCGCCGCTGCCTCGTGCTGGCCGACAGCTTCTACGAGTGGCAACAGCTGGCGGGCCGCAAAACGCCCTACCGCATTCTGCGCGAGGACGAGCAGCCGTTTGCCTTTGCCGGCCTCTGGGACGAATGGGCCGACCGCAGCACCGGCGAAGTGGTGCCCACGTTCACCATCATTACCACCGAGCCGAACGAGCTGATGGCCAAGCTGCACAACCGCATGCCCGTTATCCTGCCCAACCGTGCCGCCGAGCTGGCCTGGCTCGACGACAACACCTCGGCTGCCGACCACCAAGCGCTGCTGCGCCCGCTGCCCGACGGGGTGCTTAAAGCCTATGCCGTAACCACACGGGTCAACTCGCCGGCCCACAACGACCCTTCGGTGCTGGAGCCGGCCGCGGCGTAATCAGGTTGCTATTTCTCTAAATAACACGGCGTCGGGAGCAGCACGAAGGACCTTCGTGCTGCTCCCGACGCCGTATAACTTCCAGCCGGCGGCCTTAATAGCCGCCGCGCATGCGGTGCCGACGACGCGCGGCCATGCGGCGGTTTGTCTTGCGCTTTTTGCGCTTGAACTTAAACACGCTACCCAGCACGTGGTCGGCCGAGGGAGTTACGGCTTCCGGGGTAGCGGCAGCAGTGCTCGGGGCGGCGTAGCTGGCCTCGAAAGGAGCCGCGGCCAATACGGCCAGCATCAGAGAAAAGCAAAGCGTTTTCATAGCGGTGGTGCTTGTATTATTTTGGGCAAGTGTGACTGTTTGGTGATGCAAGATTACAGATCGTTCCTTGCTTAGTGCAACCACATGATGATGTGAAAACGCAAAATGCCCCGCCCGGCTGCACGAAGTCAGCCGGGCGGGGCACGTATGGTAGTAACCGAAAAAGCGGTTACTTCTGGTCTTTATTGGCCTGCGGTGCCTTGTTTTTGGCCGCGCCCTTGTCGTCGTTGCCGCCGTCGGTCAAGTCGTCGATGGCGTCACCGATTTCGTCGGAATAGCGGTTAAGCACGAACACGGTGCCAATGGCCAGCACGGCAATCGACAGCACGAGTTGCGTGGTGGTCATGCGTTGGCTGGCTTTGCGCAGCAGCGTGCCGCCGTGGTGCAGCAGGTCTTCGATGTGCTCGTTGTTGCCGGTGATGACGTGGTACGCGCTTTCGAAGGTGCGCGTCAGGTCTTCGGGCATAATTTTCTCGAGTTGTTGCTCCAGTTGGTTGTCCATGGGTCGGAGGTCGGTAAGGTGTATGGCTGAGAGGTCAGACTGTGTCGGCCGGGGCCGTGGGGCGTTTACGCAAAAAAGCCGCCGGGGTGACCCGGCGGCTGTAATTTTTTCCACCAGTCGAGCTTCCGCGTCAGGGCTCGACCACCACCAGCCGGGCGCTGCTGCGGCCATCTTCCTGCACGTGGCAATGATACGTGCCTGCCGCCAGCCCGGTGGGCCGAAACACCAGGGCCTGCTGGCCGCGCGGCAGCACCCGGTCGACGAGGCGTTGCACTTCCCGGCCCACGTGGTCGTACACCACCACTTGCACGTGCCCGCCTTGGCACTCGAAGGCCACGGTGGCCCGGTCGCGCACGGGGTTGGGGTACACGCTGAAGCCGGCCACTTCCACATCGGCGGCCGTGGTGGTGCCGTTCACCACGCCGGGGCGCAGCACGGGTACGTAGGGAAACGCTTGGCCGAACAGGGCGGTGAGTGTGGCCGCCGGCACCGCAAACCAGTCTTTCAGAATGGATGCGTAAATGGCCCGGAAATCAAACTGCATGGGCACGTTGTCGTTCACACCCACCGAGGCGGGCAGCTGCACGTTTTGCCCGTGAATGAGCGGGTTAACGCTCGTGCCAAACACAAACAGCGGAGCCGCCGCGCCGTGGTCGGTGCCGAAACCCGAGTTGGACTTGATGCGCCGGCCGAACTCCGAAAACGTCATGCCCACCACGCGGTGCTGCACGCTCAGGCGCCGCAAATCATCCTGAAACGCCTCCACCGCCTGCGACACCTTGCCCAGCAGCGTGGCGTGGGTGCCGGTGGTGGTCGGGCCGGTGGTGGGTACCTGCGTGGCGTGGGTATCGAAGCCGCCGAGGTTGACGCAGTAGATGCGCGTTTGCAGGCCACCGGCAATCAGTTGAGCCACAATCTTGAGTTGGTCGGCCAAGGTGTTTTGCCCGGCCGTGGGCCAGAGCGGCGACAGGTTGCGGGCTGCCGCTGCCGCCCGCTGAATGGCCGTGGTGTACACCTGCGTTTGTTGCACCACCTGCCGGATAAACGTCAGTTCGTGGCCGGCCGGGGTGTTGGGCGCCTGGTCTACAGTGCCCGTCAGCAGCTGGTAAAACGAGGATGTGCTGGCAATGGCCATGCCCATATTCACGGTAGGGCCTTGCACGCAGTTGCTCACCACCGAGCCCACCGTTACGGCCAACGGGTCGGGCACTTGGGCGTTGGGGTATCCGGTCGGAAAGCCGGGGTATTCGCCGTCGAGGTAGCGGCCGGCCCAGCCGGTAGTCCAAGTCACGTTCGAGGCCGAGGCCGAGGTCCAGATGTCGGTGGCGCGGAAGTGCGAGAAGTTGGGGTTGGGGTAGCCCACGCTCTGCACCACGCCCACCTGGGCGTTGTCGTAAAGTCCTTTCAGCCCCGCCATGGCCGGGTGCAGACCGGTAGCCTGTGTGAGCGGCAGCACCTGGTTCTGGGGCAGTGCAATGTTGCCGCGCGCGGCCATCAGGGCCGGGTACTGATCCAGCGGAATGACCATGTTTAGGCCGTCGTTGCCGCCGTTCAGTTGCACCAGCACCAGCACGCGGTCGGTTTGGGTGGCGGCGTTTGTCAAGGCCGCCAGCACCGCGTTGTCGTCGCCGTAGGCCGCTATCGGAAAGCCGTTCAGCAGCATCGGCAGCACCGCGCCCGCCGCCGTGGTTTGAATAAAGTCTCTGCGTTTCATGGTGTCAATGGCTAAATGGCTGAACTGTTAAATGGCTATCGAAAAGAGCCAAAGGACCGGTCGACGAACGAGCAGCCATTTAGCCATCGAGGCATTTAACCATCAAGACAATTGGTATTCGGCTTGGCTGAGCATGACCTTGAGCAAGGCCCGCAGCTTGGTGGCCACCGCGTTGCGCTTGGTGGTGTTGGTAGGCGCGGCTAGGTAGTCCCACCATTCGGTCGTCCACTCAAAATCGGGCAAGCCGGGCAGCAGCGTGTCGTTCAGAAACGCCAGCTGGTTGGCCGTGAGTGGGAAAGGCATCAGCAAGTCCACCAAGGACTGAATGAGCAGGTTGGGGTCTTCGGCCGTGGCGGGGGGCAGGCTTTCGACAAACGCCACCGGGTCGGCTACCAGCTTGAAGCCGCTGCGGGTGGTGCCGTTGGTACTCACCATCAGGTCGGAGAACTGGCTGCGGCGCGGCAGCGTCACCGCGTTTATCCACAGCTCGTTGAACTGCGGCGTTTGGTAGTAAGCGGCCCAGCCGGCCACGTTGGGCGGGTCGCCCAGGTACTGCTGCTGCAGGCTGGTAGTGCTGTTGAGGTAGTCCCACACGCTGTATTGCACGGCGGGGTTGCTGGCGGGCGGCATGGGAATTTCGAGCTGCCGGCAAATGCCGAGGGTGAAATCGAGCGGGCTTTTGATGTAGCAGCCCGTGTTCACGCTGTCGAAGAAATGCTCGCTTTCCAGCAGCGTGCGAAGCACCGGCGCCACGTTATAGCCGTTTTGCTGCAGCTGCTGGGCCAGCGGCACAATCACGTTTTGCTCGGTGGTAGCATCGATGATGTAGTACACCAGCCAGCGGTAAAGCTTGCGCACCAAGAAGCGGGCGGTTTCGGCTTGGTCGAACACCAAGTCGACCAGGGCCTTGTATTCCTGGTCGCCGGCATTGGCAATGGTGCGGTTCTGGAAGGCGCTGCTGAACTGCTTGGTGGAGGTGTCGTGGCGCGAGGCGGTGAAGTAGCCCTGCTGCGTGGTCGCGTTGTCGCGCCAGCCGGTCAGCACTTTGGCGGCGGCTTGCACGTCGGCCTCGGTGTAGGTGGTGTAGTTGCCCGGCCCGATGAGCGGCCCTTTGCCCACCGTAAACAGTTCCAGCAGCTCACGACCGTAGTTTTCGTTGGGCGCGGTGGCGGTGCTTTGGTTGCCGTTGAGGTAGCGCAGCATGGCCGGCGTCACAGTCACGTCCTTGGCCAGCTGCTTGATGTTGCCCAGCGCGTGCTGGCGCAGCAGGGCCGCATACTGGTAGCCGTAGCGCGCGTCGTTGATGTCGCTGAATTCGATGACGAAGTGGTTGTGCCAGAACACCCACATTTTCTCCACCAGCGTGCTGCCCTGCAACACCTGCCCCAGCCACCACGACCGCAACGAGGCGCGCCGCACGCCCTCAAAGTTCTGATCAAACGCCTGCGTGGTCCAAGTCTGCCCGATCGGCACGCTCGTATCGGTAGCCGATACGTTGACGGGCGGCGCGGGCGCGGCAGGGGCCGTCAGCAGGCCGTTGAGCACCTGCGTGAGCGACGAAGCCGTGGCCGTGGCAATGTTGGCTTTGGTGGGCCCAAACAAGCAGCGCCGCAGCAAATGCGCCGCTTGCACCTTGGTCCACGGCCCCGTGTAGGGCGCCAGACCGGCGGTGGTGCGCGGCAGGTTGGGCAGCGTTTTGTTGGCGTAGCGGCTGACAGTTTCGGGCGGGTCGGTGGGCGCGGTCAGGGCGGTGGCGCGGGTCGGGTCGTCGGTGCCCAGGGGCGCGGCCAGCACGGCAGCTGGTTTGCGGAGGAAAGCTCGGCGGTCCATAGGCAGCTCGGGAATAAAGGTGTTGGGGTTGTGGAGGCAGAAACGGGATAAAAGATAAGCGTTTCCACTCGTTCTGTTGCTCCGCTCTGCCTAAGATCTGTCTTAATACCGAAAGTTTAATGTGTGTTTCCGCTTCCAGCCCATCGGCTGATGGAAGGGTAGGCTGAAAACGCACCGCAGCCGACCCGCCCCAAAGGCAAGCCGGCTGCGGTGCACAGAATAAACGGCTGACTATTTGCCCTGAAACGCAGGTTTGCGCTTTTCACCGAAGGCTTTCACGCCTTCCTGGTAATCCTCCGATTCGCCTGCAATCTGCTGGCAGAAGGCCTCGTAGTCGAGCATCTCGTCGAGGGTCGACGCCCCGGATTTGTTCAACATCTGCTTGATCAGCCCAATGGCTTTGGTGGGCGCCGTGGCGTAGCGCGTCGCCAAGCCGTAAGCGGCCTCGTCGAGCTGCTCGGGTGCCACTACCTGGTTCACCAAACCCAGGCGCAAAGCTTCGTCGGCTGGCACTTTCGAGCCGAGCGCGCACAACTCAAACGCCTTCAGGGAGCCAACGAGGCGCGGCAGGAAGTACGACGAGCCCGAGTCGGGCACGAGGCCGATGTTGATGAAGACCTCAATCAGCGAAGCATCGGTGGAAGCCACGATGGCGTCGCAGGCCAGGGCCAACGAGCAGCCAGCACCCGCCGCCACGCCGTTGAGGCGGCAGATAATGGGCTTTGGCAGTGCCCGCATGGCCCGAATGATGGGGTTGTAGCGCTTGTGCAGCGAATCGTAGAACGAGCGTTTTTCGCCCGTGCTGGCGCCCTTCAAATCCTGCCCCGAGCAGAAGGCCCGGCCGGCGCCCGTGAGCACCACGGCGCGCACCTGCGCGTCGCGGGCTACCTGCTTCAGCGCATCCTGCAGCTCGTAGCTCTGCGGGTCGTTGAAGGCATTGAATACCTCGGGGCGGTTGAGGGTGATGGTGGCCACGCCGTCGGGGCGCACCTCGTAGAGCAAGCAGGTGTAGTCGGGCATCGGGAGGAAACGTTAGGCCGGCAAGTTGGCAAAAGCCCGCGGCAAAACCGTGGAAGCCGCCGCGTTTACCTCGCCTGCAGCAAGGCTTCGGCCAGCAACAGGTCTTCGGGCGTCGTTATCTTGAGGTTGCGGTAGTCGCCTTCCACCAGCCGAATCGGGTGCAGATCTTCCACCACGCTGGCGTCGTCGGTGAAGGTCGGCAACTCGGGCAGCTGGTAGGCGCGGCGCAGCAAGTTCAGCTCAAAGCACTGCGGCGTTTGCACCAGCCGCAGCCGCGCGCGGTCCAGCGCATACGAGCCGTCTTTCGAGAGTCCGCGCACCGAATCCTTCGGGGCCACGGCCGCTATGGCCGCGCCGTGCTCGGCCGCGGCCGTGTAGGTGTTGTTGATAACCGTCAGCGGCGTGAGCGGCCGCACCCCATCGTGCACCGCTACCACGCCTTCGGCATGGGCTTTCAGCTCGGCCAGGCCCTGCCGCACCGAGGCCCAGCGCGAGGCCCCGCCGGCTACCACCGTATGCGGAATCTGGACCGAATGCTCCGCACACAGCTGCTGCCAGGTGGCAAACTGGTCGGCGGGCAACACCAGTACCAAACGCGCTACCTGCAAGGTCGGCTCGGCAAAGCGGCGCAGCGTGTGCAGCAGCACCGGCTCGCCCAACAGCGGCAGAAACTGCTTGGGCCGGTCGGCGCCCATGCGCATGCCACTGCCGCCGGCCACAATGATGGCAAAGCGTGGAAGGGATGAGGAAACAGCTGGTGATGCGGTGGACGGTAACACGCTACGGGTAGCCGAATCGGAAACAGTAAGCCCGATGCCGCCCCGCTGTAAATGTAAAAGCCCGGCCGTGTTTCCACAGCCGGGCTTTGCAAAGCGGGGGCGAAGATGACCGGTTACAAGTCAGCTCCTCACGCCAGTTACAGAATCAGCATGGCGTCGCCGTAGCTGAAGAACTTGTACTTCTCTTTAATGGCCAGCTTGTAGGCCTCCATCAGGAACTCGTGGCCGGCGAAGGCCGAGGCCAACATCAGCAGGGTGCTTTCGGGCAGGTGGAAGTTGGTGAGCAGCGCGTTGGCAATCTTGAACTCGAAGGGAGGGAAGATAAACTTGTCGGTCCAGCCTTCGGTGGGCTTCAGGCGGGCGTTGGCCGACACCGACGACTCCATGGCGCGCATGGAGGTAGTACCCACGGCGCACACGCGCTTTTTCTGGTCGAGGGCGCGGTTTACGATGGCCGCCGCTTCGGTGGGCACGGAGAAATTCTCCGAGTCCATCTTGTGCTTGGTCAGGTCCTCCACGTCTACCGGGCGGAAGGTGCCCAAGCCCACGTGCAGCGTCACCGCCGCCATGTCTACGCCCTTGATTTCGAGGCGCTTCATCACTTCGCGGGTGAAGTGCAGGCCCGCCGAAGGCGCGGCTACCGCGCCCGTGTGCTTGGCGTAAATGGTTTGGTACCGCTCTTTGTCGGCCGGCTCGGCGTCGCGCGTAATGGCTTCGCGGGGCAGCGGCGTCTCGCCCAGGTCGTGCAGGGCTTTGTAGAAGTCCTCGTCCGAGCCGTCGTACAGAAACTTGATGGTCCGGCCGCGCGAAGTCGTGTTGTCGATAACTTCGGCTACTACAATGCCGTCGTCGTCGAAGTACAGCTTGTTGCCCACGCGGATTTTGCGCGCCGGGTCCACGAGCACGTCCCACAGGTGAAGCTCCTTGTTTAGTTCGCGCAGCAGGAACACTTCGATTTTGGCACCGGTTTTCTCCTTGTTGCCGTAGAGTCGGGCCGGAAACACCTTCGTGTCGTTGAGCACCATTACGTCGCCCTCGTCAAAGTATTCGATGATATCTTTGAACATGCGGTGCTCGATGCGGCCCGAGTCACGGTGCAACACCATCAGACGCGATTCGTCGCGCTGCTTGGCGGGGTGTTGGGCTACCAGACTTTCGGGCAGGTCGAACTTAAATTCGGACAGTTTCATGGCCGTCGGGATGGGCAGGCAAGACCTGGGGTAAATACAAAAAAATTTCGGATTGCAAAAGTACGCAGCCTGGCCGGATATATCGTTACTTTTCGCCCGAAAATCCTAAGGAGTGAACGGCTCCGCAGCCGAATGGTTAAGCCCTTGCCTGTTTTTCGGCGGCCGTACCTCCAACCCACGAGGATTGCCGTCCTTTGCCCGACCTAGTTGATCTACCCTTGATGAAAACGCTGCGCCTGGTTCTCGAAAGCTTTCGGTTTGCGTGGCAGGCGCTGCGCGCCAACTTGCTGCGCACCATTCTGTCGCTGCTGGGCGTCACAGTGGGCATCTTCGCCATCATTGCCGTTTTCACCGTCGTCGATTCGCTCGAGGCCAGCATCCGGCAGAGCATGAACTTCGTGGGCGACAAGGTGATTTATGTGCAGAAATGGCCCTGGGCTTTCGGGGGCGAATACCCGTGGTGGAAATATTTCAACCGCCCCTTGCCCACCCAGCGCGAGTTCCGCTCTCTGCAGCGCCTGCTGCCCGCCGACAGCCACCGCGGCGTGGCGTTGTTTGCGGCCCAGGGCGGCAACACCCTCAAGGCCGGCGACAACAGCGTGGAAAGCGTGGCCCTGCAAGGCGTCACCTTCGACTTTCGCCGCGTGTCCGACGTGCCCGTGACCGAAGGCCGCTACTTCTTGCCGCAGGAGGTGGAAGGCGCTGCCAACGTGGCCATCGTAGGCTACGATATTGCCCACAACCTGTACCCCAACGGCTCGGCCCTGGGTAAGGTGTTTCGCACCCGCGGGCAGAAATTCACCATTGTGGGCGTGATGGAAAAGGAAGGCAAGAAGCTGCTCGACACGCCCAGCAACGACACCAACGTGCTGGTTCCGGTCGGGGCCTTCAGCAAGATTTTCGCCATCAGCACGGGTGGATTCACCGGGGCGCAGGCCATTCTGGCCGTGAAAGGCCGCGACGACGACCCCGGCCTGCAAAACCTCGAATCGGAAATCCGCGGGGCCATGCGCAACATCCGGGGCCTCAAGCCGCGCGAAGAAGACAACTTTGCCCTCAACCGCCCCGAAATGCTGGCCGACGCCATTACCAAGCTCTTCAGCGTGATTGGGTTGGTGGGGGCTGTCATCGGCTCGTTTGCCATTCTGGTAGGCGGCTTCGGCATTGCCAACATCATGTTCGTGTCGGTGAAAGAACGCACCAACATCATCGGCATTCAGAAGTCGCTCGGCGCCAAAAACTACTTCATCCTGTTCCAGTTCCTCTTCGAGGCTGTGTTCCTGTGCCTGATTGGCGGCGCGGCCGGGCTGTTCTTGGTCTACCTCATCACGCTGGTGCCGCAAGACTCACTGAAGGTATTCATGTCCATGAACCGCATCGTGCTGGGCCTGAGCTTGTCGGTGGTCATTGGCGTGCTGTCGGGCATCATTCCGGCGGTGCTGGCCTCCAACATGGACCCCGTTATTGCCATTCGCTCCAAGTAGGGCCGAAACAGCCCCTGTATCCGGGGCCGGGTTAGGCTTATTTTGGCTGAAAAAAGTAACAGCTTGGTAGCAGGATGTTAATAAATTGTTAAATTGCGGGTCCGTACTTTTGGTCGCTCCGCCTGCTGGCGGAGCGGCTTTTCTTTTGCCCTTTTCTTTCCCCTTCACCCGGTCCGCCGCGCTCGATAATGTGCGGTAGCTCAGCTCTCAGGCGGACCCGCCTAACCCATCAGCGTGGCCATGACCAAACTGAAAAAAACCAGCAAAACCAAGCTTCAGGAAGAAGCACACAACGCCGGCAGCGGCCGTACCATCGTGCAGCCCGACGTCAACGACAATAAGGTAACGTCCATCACCGAACTGCGCGAGCAGGCTGGCGCCAATACTACCGACGCCGGTACGCTGGAAGACGAGCACCGCATTCGGAAAGCCTTCGTCGACAAAGACTGGAACGAGATTAAGATTGCCGACTCCTGGCAGATCTTCAAGGTGATGGCCGAGTTTGTGGAGGGCTTCGAAAAAATGTCCAAAATCGGCCCTTGTGTGTCGATTTTCGGCTCAGCCCGCACCAAACCCGACAACCCTTACTACCAAATGGCCGAAGAAATTGCGGCCAAGCTGGTGCGCCACGGCTACGGTGTTATCACCGGCGGCGGCCCTGGCATCATGGAAGCCGGCAACAAAGGTGCCCGCAGCGAGGGTGGCAAGTCGGTAGGTCTCAACATCGAACTTCCTTTCGAGCAGACGCACAACATCTACATCGACCCCGATAAGGTTATCAACTTCGACTACTTCTTCGTGCGCAAGGTGATGTTCGTGAAGTACGCCCAGGGCTTCATTGGCATGCCCGGCGGCTTCGGCACCCTCGACGAGCTTTTCGAGGCCATTACCCTGATTCAGACCCGCAAAATCGGCCGTTTCCCCATCGTGCTGGTGGGCTCGGCCTACTGGAAAGGCTTGTTCCAGTGGATTGAGGACGTGATGCTGCACGAGGAGCACAACATTTCGGCCGAAGACATGCAGTTGGTGCAAATTGTGGACGACGCGGCCGAGGCCGTGAAAATCATCGACGATTTCTACCACAAGTACCTGCTCTCACCCAACTTCTAAGGCACGAGAGGCTTTGCCTCAGGCAATTGGCGGATGCGACTTCGGTTGCGTCCGCCAATTTTGTTTTAGCAAGGGTATGTTGCTTTTTAAATAAATTATTGAATATATTGGCCTGGCCCGAAGCCGTAGTTGCGGCTGGTTATCGATCAATCTCCACCTTTTCATGCTGCGCATTATGCGTTCTACCAAACACGTTTATGTAGTGCCCCGGTGGGGCGGCTCAGCTTCCAGCGACTGGTATCCTTGGCTCAAAGAGCAATTGGAAGCTTCCGGCAGCGAAGACAATTGCGTTTACCAAGTTCATCTGCTGAACATGCCTTCGTGGGACTTGCCCACCATCCAGCAGGCCAACGCCTACCTGGCCCAAGTGCTGCCGCCTGCTCAACTCAACGAAGATGTGTACCTGGTGGGGCACAGCGTGGGTTGCTTGGCTATTCTGCACTACCTCGCGCAAGCCGGCCAAGAAGCTCCTACTGCCCAGGTGGGCGGGGTACTGTGCGTGGCCGGCTGGTTCTCGGTCGACAGCCCGTGGCAGGACATTCTGAACTGGATGGATGCGCCCATCGACTACGAGCAGGCCCGGCGCCTGATTCCCGAAGACAAGCTCATGGTGCTGCTTTCCGACGACGACCCTTACACCTCGGGCTACCAGCAAAACGAGCAGCTGTGGGTAGAACGCCTGCACGCCCGCGTGAGCATTCTGGCTGGCCGTCAGCATTTCAGCTCCGCCCTCGATATGGACGTGCGTGACGCCGTGCGCGACCTGGCCGGTGCCTGGACCGAGCCCATGGAGCGCGTGTCGTAACCAATCGGCGGTTGCCTTGTATACACACCGGCGGCGGAAGTATTTCCGCCGCCGGTGTTCTTTTGTGCCCGTGACGGTAGACTACGATTATTTGCTGGCGGGCGGCGGCGCGGCCGGACTGAGCCTGGCGTACCACATCAGCCAGGAGCCGCGGCTACGCCATAAGCGTGTGCTGCTGCTCGAGCCCGCGGCAAAAGACCAGAACGACCGCACGTGGTCGTTCTGGACCGACGAGCCAACGCTTTTCGACGCCATAGTAGCCGCTGAATGGCGGCAGCTGGCCTTCCGGAGTCCGCAGCTCGATGTGGTGCGTCCCTTGCAGCGGCACCGCTACTGCACCGTTCGTGGCATCGATTTCTACCGTTTCGTGCGGGCTGAGCTGGCCAAACGCCCCGAGCAGTTTACGTGGGTGCCCACGACTGTAGACAGCCTCGAAAACGGCGCTATGGGAGTAGTAGCCTGCACACCCCAGGGCGAGTTTACGGCCCGCTACGCCTTCGATAGCCGCCCGCCCCAATTGCTGCACGACCCCAAGTACCGCTATTTGTGGCAGCACTTTGTGGGGTGGGAAGTGGAAACCGATTACGACGCTTTCGACCCCGACACGCCGGTGTTCATGGATTTTCGGGTGCCGCAGGGCCACGAATGCCGGTTCGTGTACGTGTTGCCGTTCAGCAAGCGGCGGGCATTGGTCGAGTACACGTTGTTTTCGGGCGCGCAACTGCCGCGGCACGAGTACGAAGACGCTTTGCGGCTGTATTTGCAGGCATTCTTGGCGGGCCGCACGTACCGTATCATCGAAACCGAAGCTGGCGCGATTCCCATGACCGACCAGCCGTTTGCCGACCGCTCAGGCACCAACATTGTGCACCTGGGTACCCGGGGCGGGCGCGTGAAGGCCAGCACTGGCTACGCGTTCCGGCGCATGCAGCAGCACGCCGCCCGCCTCACCGCCGCCCTTGCCGCCACCGGCCGCCTGCCCGCCGACCTCACCGGTGACCAATGGCAATTCCGCCTCTTCGATACCCTGCTGCTCGACATTATGCAGCGGCAAGGCGAAACCACCCGCGACATTTTTGCCGAGCTGTTTGCCCATAACCCCGTCGAGCGGATTCTGGATTTTCTCGATGAGCGCACCAGTTGGGCCGACAACCTGCGCATTATGAACTCGGTGAAACCGTGGCCGTTTTTGCGCTCCATCGGCCACGTACTGCGCGGCCGGCCCGGAAAACGCCGCATCAGCTAGCCGCCAAGAGCGACGGGCCGCATTTAGTGCCGCATCAAGCTGGCTTCGTCTTCCAGCCACTCGCGAGCGGCAGCTACAGTGGCTTCGCTAAGTGGCTCAAGTTGCGGCTGCGGGGCAGAAAGGTTCAGCAGGAAGCCGGGCAGGTTGGGAAGCTGGTCGAGGTCGTGGGTGATGCAGAGGACGGTTTTCTGGCGGGTCTGGACCCAGGTTTCCAGCAGCCGGAACACACGGCGACGGTAGTACACGTCGAGTTGCTGGGTGGGCTCATCGAGGAGCCAGAGGGCCGCATCCTGCAACAGCAGCTGGGCCAGCCACACCAGCTGCTGCTCGCCGCCCGAGAGCTGCGGAAAGTCGCGGTGGGCGAGGTGCGTGGCGCCTACCTGGGCCAGGGCGTCATCGGCCAGGGCGTAATCTGCGGGGGAATAGCCGGCCAGCAGGCCGCGACGGTGCCGGAAGCGGCCCATGACTACCAATTCGCGCACTTCGATGGGAAACGCCACGGCGTTGCGCTGCGGCAGATGCGCCAAGAGCCCGTCGGCAACGCGGCGCGGCAAACGCAGCACGTCTTGGCCCGCCAGCTCGATGCGGCCCTGGTAGGGCAACTGGCCGGTGAGCACGCGAAAGAGCGTGGTTTTGCCCGCACCGTTGTGCCCGATGATGGCCACAAAAGCCGGCGCGTCGAGGCGCAAAAAAAGGTTGCGGAGCAGAACGCGTTGTTCGTACCCCGCAACCAGATTCTCCACGCTGAGCGTGGGAGCTGATGATGATTGGCTAACGGCTGATTGGTGGTTGTTCACGCGCAAAACGCGGGCAGACCGGCTGCCCCATAACAATCAGCAAGCCCAACCAGCACTTAGTATTCGTCTTCGTTAAACATGAAGTCTTCCTTGGTCGGGTAGTCCGGCCACACCTCCTCGATGCTTTCGTAGGGCTGGCCGTCGTCCTCAAGGGCCTGCAGGTTTTCTACGACTTCCATCGGGGCGCCCGAGCGAATCGAGTAGTCGATCAGCTCGTCTTTGGTGGCGGGCCAGGGAGCATCTTCCAGGTACGAGGCGAGTTCCAGGGTCCAGTACATATCGTGGTAAGCAAAAAAGGTGGGTAAAATGAAGCGCCGGGGCGCAAGCAAAAAGGCGGCCATTGGGGCGGGCCTTGCCAGCGTGTCAGGATGCGCTACTGTGTCCCGACAACGTAAAATATCAGGAAATGTTGGTGGCGCCTTCGTAGCGGCGCCGCACCAGGTCCATCAGGTCGTTTTTGGTGCGGATCTTCCGCTCGAACGTGCGGATTTTGCTCTGCAGCATGTTGCGAAAAGCCTCGTTGGCCGGCGCGTCGGAGAGCTTGCCCAGGTTTTCTTCCAGCACGGCCTGCTCTTGCCGGTCGTACTTGATGAAGTCGCGCAGGGCCGTCAGGCGCAGGTTCAGCTGCTCCTGGCTGGTGGGCTTGGGGCCGTCCTGCGGCAGGCGCTTGCGCACGTAGTGCTCCAGGGCACTCAGCTCAAACACCTTGTCGCAGGCGCCCAGGAAGGCCTCCCACACCTGGTCCGACTCGGGCCCGCGCACGGGGCCGACCTTTTTCCAGGCGGCTTGCAGCTCCTTGGCGCGGTTCACGGCCTCGTGCATGGGGCGTTCCAGCAGAGCTTCGGCTTCGGCCACCAGGGCGCGCTTGCGGCCCAGGTTGTCGTCCATGTAGTTGTCCTTCACCTCCACCCGCTTGCTGCTGATGTGGTCTTTCAGGCGGTCGAAGAAGCGGTTGTGGGCGGCCCGGAAACGCGTCCACAGTTCGTTGGCTTGTTTGCGCGGCAGCGAGCCGCCAATTTCCTTCCACTCCTGCTGCAGCACCTTCAGCTTCTGGGTGGTTTCTTCCCAGTCCTCGGAGTTCTGCAGCGCCTCGGAACGCTGAATCAGCGCCTTGTACTTGTCGAGGGAGCGGTTGGTCATGGCCTTTTTATCGGCCTGGAATGCCTTGCGGCGGGCGAAGAACCGGTCGACGGCGGCTTGGAAGCGCTGTTCGATTTCCTCGGTAATGTCTTTGTGCACCGGCCCGGTCTTGATCCAAGCCTGGCGCAGGTCTTTCAGCTCGTCGGCGCCGGCCTGCCAGTCCACCGTGTTGCTCAGGGCTTCGGCCTGCTCGATGATGCTGATTTTGGTGGCCAGGTTTTTCTCGCGGTTGCGGGCCACCAGGGTCCGAATGTTGTCTTCGGCCGCGGTGAGGCGGTTGTGCAGCTCGGTGAAGTCGCCGAGGCCGTCGTAGGAGCCAATTTGCTCCTTCAGGTGCAGGGCTTTCATCAGAAACGAACCCTTGTTTTCGGATTCGTCGATGCGGGCCAGCAGGTCATCAACCTTGGCGCGGAACGCCTCAAAACGCTGGGCGAAGTAAACGAGGGCAGCCTCCGGGGTATCTTTGACTTGACCGACCTGGCGGGCCGGGAAATCCATGAACGGCTTCAGCCAAACCTGGGTGTCTTCGATATAGCCAAACTGGCGGGCCTGGTTCAGCAGGTGCTCTTGCTGTTCCATAGGGATAAAAGGAGCGGGAATAAAGGTGTGAGCGGAGAGGAAGTGGAGCGCGAAAAACGGACGAATGTACGGCTTTTGTGTTTTCCAAAGAAGCAACAGAAAAAGCTGCTATCCAAGGGTAATTTGGGCGGAACGTTGCCGGACGGGCAAAGGTTGGCCGCCGGGGCAAGATACTGTAACGCGCGGGCTGTAGCTTTGTGAGAACGGCAAGTTTTTCTCCCGGCAACGGGAGCAGCGCGGCCGTTGCGTTCCGTCCGACCTCCTTTTTCAGCTTCTCTGCATGAGCGACCAGCCCACCATTATTTTCTCCATGGCCGGGGTTACCAAAGTGTACCCGCCCCAAAAAACGGTTCTCAAGAACATTTACCTTTCCTTCTTCTACGGGGCCAAAATCGGCGTACTCGGCCTGAACGGTTCGGGTAAGTCGAGCCTGCTGAAGGTTATTGCCGGCGTCGACAAGCAGATTCAGGGCGACGTGGTTTGGTCGCCGGGCTACTCGGTGGGCTACCTGGAGCAAGAGCCCCAGCTCGACCCCACCAAGACGGTGCTGGAAGTGGTGCAGGAAGGCACCGCCGAAACCGTGGCGCTGCTCAAGGAATTCGAGGAAATCAACGAAGCCTTCGGCGGCGAAGACCCCGACTTCGACAAGCTACTGGAGCGCCAGGGCCAGGTGCAGGAGCGCCTCGACCAGCTCGACGCCTGGAACCTCGACTCGAAGCTGGAGCGGGCCATGGACGCGCTGCGCACGCCCGCGCCGGATGCCATCATCGGCAACCTCTCGGGCGGGGAGAAGCGCCGCGTGGCTTTGTGCCGCCTGCTGTTGCAGGAGCCCGACGTGCTGCTGCTCGACGAACCCACCAACCACCTGGACGCCGAATCGGTGCTGTGGCTGGAGCAGCACCTGCAGCAGTACAAGGGCACCGTCATTGCCGTAACCCACGACCGGTACTTCCTCGACAACGTGGCTGGCTGGATTCTGGAGCTGGACCGCGGCGAGGGTATTCCGTGGAAGGGCAACTACTCCTCATGGCTGGAGCAGAAGTCGAACCGCCTGGCCCAGGAGGAAAAGACCGAGAGCAAGCGCCAGAAGACGCTGCAGCGCGAGTTGGAATGGGTGCGCATGGCCCCGAAAGCGCGTCAGGCCAAGAGCAAGGCCCGCCTCGCCGGCTACGACAAGATGGTGACGGCCGACGCCAAGGAAAAGGAGCAGAAGCTGGAGCTGTTTATCCCCGACGGCCCGCGCCTCGGGGCGCAGGTGATTGAGGCCGAGGGGCTGACCAAGGCCTTCGGCGACAAGCTGCTGTTCGAGAACCTTTCGTTCAACCTCCCGCAGGGCGGCATCGTGGGCATCATCGGCCCGAACGGCGCCGGCAAAACCACGCTGTTTCGCCTCATTACGGGACAATTGGAGCCGGATGCGGGTACTTTTGTCGTTGGGCCCACCGTACAGACTGCCTACGTGGACCAGCAGCACGACACGCTGGACCCCAACAAGTCGGTGTTTGAGACGATTTCGGGCGGCACCGAAACCATGCTGCTGGCCGGCCGGCAGGTGAACTCCCGCGCCTACGTGAGCAACTTCAACTTCCGCGGCGGCGACCAGGAAAAGAAAGTCGGCTCGCTCTCGGGCGGGGAGCGGAACCGGGTGCACCTGGCCACCACCCTCAAGCAGGGCGCCAACCTGCTGCTGCTCGACGAACCGACCAACGACCTGGACGTGAATGCCATTCGCGCCCTGGAAGACGCGCTGGAAAACTTCGCCGGTTGCGCCGTCATCATCAGCCACGACCGGTGGTTCCTCGACCGCCTGGCCACCCACATCCTGGCCTTCGAGGGCGACTCGCAGGTGGTGTGGTTCGAGGGCAACTTCTCCGACTACGAGGAGGCCAAGAAGAAGCGCCTCGGGGACGTGGAGCCCAAGCGGGTGCGGTACCGCAGCCTCAACTAAGTTGCGTTTTCAGGCAGTTTAGGCGGCGTCCTTCCTTGGTTTCGGCCGGGGAAGGACGCTTTGTTTTTCGACTGCCGCAGCCGGTCCCATTTAGTGGGGCATGTGGCTGATTTTGGCTTCGTCGAGGTCGAGCTGGGCTTCTTGGTGGCGCAGCATTTCTTCCTCAAACACATCTTCCTGGCGCAGCACAAACAGCTCTTCGCGCTGCACTTGCAGCACGTCGAGCAGTACCTGGTGGTAGCGTTGCAAGGCCTTGCGCTTCGATTCGTCGTAGTCGAGGGCTTCCAGCAGGTTGCCGGTGCGCTGGGCCTCGGCTTGCATGCGGTGCTGCAGGGCGCTAATCATTTCGTTGGTGCAAATGTCGGCTTCGTAGTTCTGCGCCAAATGCGCCAGGGCGACGCGGCGCAGGCGCAGGCGAATACCGGCTTCCTGCTCATCGGTCGGCATGCGTTCCTCTATCTGCGCGACGCCGGTGAAACGAATGAGCGCCGGCAGGGTGAGCCCCTGAAACACCAGCGTGACGAGGATGACCACGAAGGTGATGAACAGGATCAGGTTGCGCTGCGGAAACGCGTCGCCGTTGGTGAGCAGCAGCGGCACCGACAACGCCGACGCTAGCGACACCACGCCGCGCATGCCGGCCCACCCGATGATGACGGGCCCTTGCCAGCCGGGACTGGTTTCCTGGGTACGAATGCTGCGAAACAGCCAGCGCGGCACAAACGCCGCCGGAAACATCCACACCATCCGAATCAGAATGACGATGACGCTGATGATGAGGCCGTAGCTGATGGCCTCGCGCAGGGAGTACGACCCCAGGCCCTGCACCGCTACGGGCAATTCCAGCCCGATAAGGATGAACACCAACCCGTTGAGGGCAAAGCCCACACTGGCCCACACGCTGTTGGCCTGCAGCCGGGTATCGGCGTCGAACACCCGGTGCGAATGGTACGACAGCATAAGCCCGCCGCTGACCACGGCCAGCACGCCCGAAAAATGGAATTCCTCGGCCAGCAGGTACATCACGTAGGGCGCAATGAAGGTGAGCACCGTATTGATGCTGGGGGTGGTGGGCAGGTACTTGTGAATGAGGTAGAAACCGTAGCCCACGGCCAAGCCAATAGCCAGCCCCATGCCGCTGGCCAGCAGAAAACTAGTGGCCGCGGTGTGCCACGAAAACGTGCCCGATACCACCGCCGCCAGCGCAAACCGAAACACAATCAGGCTGCTGGCGTCGTTGATCAGGCTTTCCCCCTCCAGAATGCTGGTCACGCGGCGCGGTACCTTGATGCCCTTGAGCACCGAGGTAGCCGCCACCGCATCAGGCGGCGAGATGATGCCGCCGAGCAGAAAGCCCAGCGCCAGCGTAAAGCCCGGAATCATGGCTTGCGACACGTAGGCCACGATGGTGGAGGTGAAAAACACCAACCCGAAAGCCAGCAGCGTAATCGGCCGCTTCCAACGCCAGAAGTCCTTCCAGGAAGTATCCCAGGCGGCTTGGTAGAGCAGCGGCGGCAAGAAAATCAGGAAGATGAGGTGCGGGTCGATGACGATGAGTGGCAGGCCCGGCACCAAACTCAGCGCCAAACCGGCCAGCACCAGGAAAATGGGGTACGAGATGCGCAGCTTCTGCCCCAGCATGACGAGCAGCAGCATAGCAAACAGGAGACCCAACACCAGTAGAATGTTCTCGTGGAGCGTGCTTTCGGGCATTGGCAAACGGAGCGTATGAAGTTGCGGCCGGCACTTGCCGCCGCCGGAAGGTAGCCGCTGGCCGTCAAAAAGCCGATTCCTTTCTGCGCAAGGCCACCGCCGCCGGATTTCCGTATGCCGGTATTCCTCCCTTCCCACGTCGCCTTCAACGCATCAACCCATGCAAATTCCGTTTCAGCTCAACCTCAACCACCAATACGCCGATCAGTTGTACAACGAGCACGGGCGCGACGCCGGCCAGGAAGCAATTGCCGAGCTGGAAGACAAAATCGGCGCGGCCATTGGGCTGGTGGTGCAACGCCACGGCGTGCTGCCCGGCGTGGGCGACCGGGTACACGTGGAGCAAGGCCTGATTGTGGTTATCGACACGCGCAGCTTTGAAGAAGACGGTAACATCTGGTACGCCGTGCGGCCGTTTGGCGCGTAACCCGCAGCCGCCATTTCTGGTACGGGTGTAGCTGCTATCTTGTGCCTGCTCTTTGCTATTCTGCTCCCATGTCTGAGCCTGCTTTACCAGTCGCAAGCGTGGTGGAAAACCTCCGCCAAGTGTTTTTTGTGTACGACCTGACGGCCCGCCGGCTGCAGTACGTAAACCAAGCCGCGGGGCCGGTACTGGGCCTGCGCCCAACGCACCCCGACGAAGACCTGGCGGCCTTGCTGCGCACCTTGCACCCCGACGACCATGACTACGCGGCCGAGTGCCTCGACAAGCTGGTGCGCGGGCGCCTGCACGAAGACGTGGAGGTGCGCCTCGTGCGGGCTGGTGGCGCCACGCAGTGGGTGTGCCTGAAAGCCGCGGTTCACCCGCAGCCGGCGGGGCCGGTACTGCTCAGCGGCTTGGTAGAAGACATAACTGCCGGCAAAGAGTATTCGCGCAACGCCGAGCGGTTCAACAACAAGAAGAACTCCACGCTGGAAATTCTCTCGCACGATCTGGCGGGGCCGCTCAACGTCATCTACGGAGCGGCCGTGGAGGTGCGGGCCCGCACCCAGCAACTGCCCGATGCATCCCTGCAGGAGCTGCTGCGCATCATCGAGGAAACCTGCCGCGAAAGCGTGAACCTGATCCACGATTTTGTCGACACCGAATTCTTCGACTCGGTGAACGTGGAGCTGCACCGCGAACGAGTTGATTTGGTTGAGCGCGTGGGCATTACCGTCGACAACTACCGCCGCGGGCAGCAGAGCTTGAATATTAGCTTCGAGCTGCGGGCCTCGCACCCCGCCATCTACCTCAGCATCGACGAAAACAAGCTGATGCAGGTGCTCAACAACCTCATCGGCAATGCCCTCAAGTTTACGCCCGACGGCGGCCGCATTGCGGTAGAGCTTTGGGACGAACCCGACCACGTGCGCATTGCCGTGGCCGATTCGGGCATTGGTATTCCCGAAGCATTGTTGCCGGTGTTGTTCGATAAGTTCACCAAGGCCCGGCGCACCGGCCTGCGCGGCGAAAAGGCCACCGGGTTGGGCATGTCCATCATCAAGACGATTGTGGAGCTGCACCGCGGCCGCATTTGGGTGGAAAGCACCGAAGGGCACGGCACCACTTTCTACCTCAAACTGCCCAAAGACTTTGACGCTGCCGGCCGGCCGTAGCCACCTGGCGGCAAAAGCGTACCTTTCAGGCCGTCAAACTTGCTGCTATGTCGTTGTCGCCCGAAGTTTTACAGCTCACCTACCGTCCCGATTTGGACGTGCTGGTGAGCCGCTGGATGCGCCAGCCGACCGCTGAGGAATTGCAGGCCGGCTACGAGGAGCTGCTGAACGCCGCCGCCCGGCACCAATGCCACACGTGGCTCATCGACGCCCGCCGCCGTGCCGACTCCAACAAGGACCGCACGCCGTGGATGGTGGAATACTTCTTTCCGAAGCTGGCCCAGCGGCTGCCCGGCACGGTGTAACTCGCGTTTTTGTTTGCGCCGCACCACCTGCGCGAACTGGAAACCGACTCGCAAGTGCCGCCGCTTTCGTTTTTCGGCAACCGGCCCTACCAGGTGCAGCGTTTCACCGAGGAGCAAGCCGCCATGCGGTGGCTCGTGGATTCGCGTCGGCAACAGCCGCGCGCCGTAGTGCCAGCGTAGTTGCGCGCGAAGGCTGCGCCTAGAGAAGATCAGGCCTAGCGGCCAATGGATACAATTTTGCCTTTGTTGCGGCCGGTTTGCTTGATGCGCGTGCCCGGCAGGAGCTCCAAGGTGACCGGGTTGGCGTTTTGGCGCCGCACCGTCATTTCCACGTCGGAGTAGCCCACCATGCTGACTTGCACAACCTGGGCCGTGTTCGAGGTGACGTTGAACGTGTAGTAGCCGTCTGCGTTGGTGCTGTAAACCTGGCGGGTGCTTTTCACAAACACCGTGGCCCCCGGTAAGGGCAATCCGTCTTCGTCAATAACCTGGCCGCGCACCGTTTGCATGGGCGCTGCCGTGGGTGTGGCGGTCGGTTGCGCCAACGCGATGCGCTCGGTAGGGTCGGCAGATTGGGCAGTGGCTGCGTGCGAAAATGCCAGCAGTAAGCCAAGGGCGGAAGTAAGCAGAAAACGCATGGTGGAGGTGGTTGCGGTTAGTCGACGGTTAAAGGTAAATAATTAGTTGTAATAATTCAAAAAAATATTTGATAAGGAATATAAAAGAGGGTGTAAATAGCATCTAACAAAGTTTTAAGTGTTATATATAGCCTAGTGGCCATGCTGTATTGATAAAGGGGCGTTGTGGCAATACGGCATAACAGCCCGCAAAGCGCGGCTTATTGTATACTCCGTTATTGCTTTTCGGTTCTGCCTAGGTGCTTGTGTTTTACCAGCATTCCTCGGCAGCCTATCTTTGTGTATAGACGGTGCGGTAGCTGCCGTTGGCGTTTTTATGCAGTTACAGCCCATTACCGATACGCCCAGCATCACCATCGGCTTCGACGCCGTCAACAACTGGCTGTACGTTGACTGGAAAGGGGAGCACGACCAGGAGTCGTCGCAGACCTGCTGTTTGCTGATGCTTGAGGCACTGCGCAAGTTTCCCTGCGCCAAGATTCTGAACGACAATTCCAGCATTACGCGCACCACTGTGCAGCTGACCGTGTGGGGTGCTTGGTGGCTGGAGGAAATGCAGCGGGCGGGCCTGCAGTACGTAGCCTGGGTGTACCCGCGCGTATTCGAAGCGCGGCAGGCTACCGAGGCCACCGTGAAGTTTATCCAGCAGCCCGTAGTGGCTACGTTCGACGATGTGGCGTCGGCCTATGTGTGGTTGCAAAAGCAGCGCAATGCCGCCGGGTAGTGCCGTTTCGGCGCACATCTGAACAGCTAAACGCACTAGCCAGCCAACCAAAACCAGGCGGCGCACGTCCAGCAATACCTGAACCCAACCCCGTGGCTGGCTACCCGGCCGGCAGCAGCGGGCAGCACAGATGCACACCTACCAAAACCCAGTTCTCGACGACGATTTCGCCGACCCGACCATCATTCTGGCCCCCGACGGGTATTACTACGCCTACGGTACCCAAACCAAGGTGCGCGGCACGCTCATCCTCAACATGCAGGTGGCCCGCTCACGCGACCTAGTGCAGTGGGAACACCTCGGCGACGCGCTGCCCGAGAAACCCGCCTGGGCCGATGCCACGCAGAAGTTCTGGGCGCCCCACGTAAGCTTGCACGACGGCCTCTACTACCTCTACTACTCGGCCAAGCCCAACACCAGCCCCGAGCCCGACCACGGCCTGTGCCTGGCCGTAGCTGTGGCCGATAGCCCCGCCGGTCCTTTCCAAGACGTAGGCCAGCCCCTGCAGTGCGGCCCCGGCTTCGTACACATCGACCCTATGGCCTTCGATGACCCCGCTACCGGCCAACGCTTGTTGTACTGGGGCTCCGGGTTTGGGCCGCTGATGGTGCGCGAACTGGCTGAGGACCGCGTGTCGTTTTTGCCCGGCAGTCCGGTAATAGAGCTGGTGCACCCCGTGGCAACCGAGCACCCCGATAACTACCAGCGTTTGGTGGAAGGCAGTTGGGTAGTGCTGCGCGACGATTGGTACTACCTGTTTTACTCCGGCAACAACTGCTGCGGCCCCGATGCCCACTACGGCGTGATGGTGGCTCGGGCCCGCGCCGCCACCGGGCCTTTCGAAACCCTGGCGCAGTTTCTGGGCCACGGCCACAGCACCATTCTCGAAGCCAATGTCCATTGGCGCGCCCCGGGCCACAACTGCGTCATTCGCGACGCCGCCGGTACCGACTGGCTGGCCTACCACGCCATCGACCCGCAGCAGCCCACTTTCGACGCCATCGATGCCGACCAAGGGTACTCGCGCCGCGTACTGTTGCTCGACCGCCTGGAATACGTGGATGGCTGGCCCCGCGTGGCTGCCGGTGGCCCCACGCGCACCCCGCAGCCCGCACCCAGCACAGCCGCAGTATAGAAGTGGGGAGAAGAGCTACACGCGCTCAGCTACAGTAAACTCAGCAGTTTGCCAGTACCCCCAACGCACCCACGCCCCGACCAAGTGGCCGGGGCGTGGGTGCGTTGGGGGCAAAATGAAGCGGCTACTGGTTCTTTAGCCAAGCCTGGCGCAAGGCCAGCTGCGCGGGCGTCGCCTGCGGGTTGACGGCGAAGTTGTAGCGTTTGATTTCCTCCCGCGCTACCGTGCGGCAGCGCACTTTCTTTTCCGCGCCGTCGTGGCGAATGGTCAGCTCCACTTCGTCGCCGGGCTTCGCGCTTTGCATGGCTGCAAAGGTGGCGCGCATCGTTTCGGGTTGCAGCGTGCTGCCGTTGAAAGCCACAAACTGGTCGCCTTGCGCTACGCCGCAGGCTTGCAGCGTGGGGCTCACCTGCGTAAAGACGACGCCCGTGGACTGCATGCCGTAGCCGTTGGTGCCCAACGACGCCAGCTTGCGGCCGGTGGGCAGGTTGGCGTCGTAGCGGATGCCTACTTTGGCGTAGTATTCCTGTAGCGGCAGCGGCTCGGCGTTTTCCACGTACCGGGTGAAAAAGTCCCGGATTTCGGGGTACGTCAACTGCGTAAAATCATCAAAAAACGCCTGCTCGCTGATGGGCTTGCTGGGGCCGTATTTCTTGGTCAGCTCCAGCAGCACGTCGCGCAGGCCGCGCTTGCCGCCCGACAGCTCTAACAGGCGCAAGTCGAGCAGGGAAGCCGTCATGGCGCCGCGCTGGTAGATGTTGCCGTACTGCTGCTGGCCCTCGTCGCTGAAGGAGTTCAAGCCCAGCTTTTTCAGCGAATAAGTAGTATCGGCCTGCAGGTGGTCGTAGGCCACTTTGTTGTGCAGCGTGTTCAGGTACTGATCGAGTGTGATGAGGCCGCCGCGCAGTTGCATCATGTGGGCCGCCCACTCGGTGGTGCCTTCGTAGAGCCACAGGTGCTGCGAGCCGGTGGGCTGCACGAAGTTGAAGTGCTCGATGATTTCGGAGTGGATGTTGAGCGGCGTGACGATGTGGAAGAACTCGTGCGCGGCCATGTCGGTAATCTGCTGGGCGTACTCGGGCGTGAGGGGCTGCTCCTGCAGGGCGTACTCCGAGCTGTAGGAATGCTCCCACGCGCCCTGGCTCTGGTCTTCGAAATGGTAGAGGAAGGCGTAGCGCTTTACGGGCAGCTCCACCAGGAAATTTTTGGCGGACCCCAGCATCTTCTGCATGTCGGCCAGCAAGGGTTCGGCCTTGATCTGGTCGGTTTTGGAGTAGCAGTACAGCGCCACTTCGGCGTCGCCGAGCTTGGTGGTGGCTTCCGTCAGGCGGCCCAGCAGAATGGGCGAGTCCACCATCTGGTCGTAGTCCTTGGCGTGGTAGTAGCCCTGGCCGTCGGGCGTAAGGGCCGAGCCGGCTTTCCAGCCCGTGGGGTAGTTGATTTTCAGGCGCAGCGGGCGGGTTTGCATGCCCTGCGGGTAGCCCAGAATGGTTTGGCCGTTAAGCAGGGCGTGGTCGGTTTCCAGCGACGAGCCGCACATGCGGTAGATGCGGTGCTCTTTTACAGGAGTGTCCCAGGTTTCGGCAATGGTGTAGCGGATTTCCCGGGTCTTATCGGGCTGGGCCAGCTGCCACTGGTTGGTCGACAGCTGCTTGCTTTCCAACGGCTTGCCCTTTTTGTCGAAGGCCTCAAACTTGCGCACAAACCGGCCCATGTCCATTACCTGGTAGGTGCCCGGGGCGGTGGAGGCAAACTGGTACACGGCTTGGTCTTTCTTGAGCTTGGGCAGGGCCAGCGTCACCCGAAACTCGTTGGTCGAAACGGCCGGGTCGATGTCGACGGTATAGATCAGCTCTTGCTGAGCCGAGGCGGCGAGGGAAGCGGTGAGTAGCCCGGCCAACAGGCCCAGGCGGGGAAGTAGATTCATGCAGATTGAGGGAGTGTCGGCCAAGAGAAGGGAAACGGGGCCGTAGCGTTGCGTGCAGCAAGATAACGATTGCCCAAAAGTCTGCTCAGGCCAATGCACCATAGAAGTTTCGTCGTGCCTAGCACAGCCAATCCATACTTAATGCATATTCTTATGTGGGTAATGGTATGAATCGAAGTGTGTATGATGTTATATAAGGTGTGCTTGTTATTGATATGATTATAAAAAGCTGAGCGTGAAACAATGCGGTTTTTTTAAAGATAATGCCTGTATATGGGTGTGTATAAATAGTCTTTATTTATACAAATCAATCAAAATTACGTGTATTATTGAAAATAATAGTATTTATATAAGAAAGTGATAGGATAGGCTATTGTTTCTGTGAAAGAACATTTCTTCCTTTAGTGAACCTTGTCAGGTGCATTTTTCACTTTCATTCCACCACTAGTACTGCTATGGATAAAACTTGTACTCTTTTGGTAAAGGTTGCGTCGCCACGCGCCCGCCGCTGGGCCTTGATGCTGATGGCGTGGGGCTCGTCGGTGGCGCCGGTGGCGGCGCAAAGCACGCCGGCCTTTCCGCGCAATGAAACCTTTAAAAACGCGGCGGCTTCCAACTTTACGTTTGGGGGCTCGGCCCAGCTCACAGGCGTCGGTGGCAACGGCAACGACGCTGTAGGCGCGGGCTACCTGCGCCTGACCGATGCTACCACCAACCAAGCGGGCTACGCCATCGACAACGTGGGTTTCCCGGCCGGTGCAGGCTTCACCATCTCGTTCGAGTTCTTCTCCTACGGCAAATCAACCACCGATGGCGCCGACGGGTTCAGCGTGTTCCTCGTCGACGGCAACCAGCCCGGCGGCTTCCGAATCGGGGCTTCGGGCGGGTCGCTCGGCTACGCCCAAAAAACAGTTTCGCCGGCGGCAGCCGGGGTGTCGCGGGGCTACATTGGCATCGGTATCGATGAATTTGGCAACTACTCCAACGGCAGCGAAGGCCGCTCGGGCGGTAGCAGCACGCTCGATGCCAGCGGCAAAGCGCCCAACGCCATTGCCATTCGCGGCGCCGGCGACGGCTCGGCCACGACCGACTATCCCTACCTGACCGGCACTGGCCCCGACGCCCTCGGTTTCGACCTCGACGTGGCCACTGCCCGCGCCCAAGCCGGTTCTGCCGACTACCGCCGGGCTTTCATCGACGTGGTGCCCACCACCACCGGCTCCACCACCACCTACCGCATTACGGTGCGCATCCAGCACGGCAGCGCCATTCGCACGGCCATCGACAACTTTGCCGTGCCCGCGCCGCCCCAAAACCTGCGCCTCGGTTTTGCCGGCTCTACCGGCGGCAGCACCAACGTGCACGAAATCCGCAACCTGAACATCGTGCAGGTGCCCTTCGCCAATACCGACGTGGCCAGCACGCCCTACAACAGCCCCGTCACGCTGAACGTGCTCAACAACGACGTGGCACCCGGCAGCAGCATCGATGTGGCTTCCGTTGACCTCGACCCCAACACGGCCGGCCGGCAAACCACGCTGACAGTCGCTGGGCAGGGAAGCTTCGCCGTTGATAATTCCGGGGTGGTAACGTTTACGCCCTCGGGCAGCTTTGCCGGTACGGTGGTAGTGCCCTACACCATGCAGTCGATTCTGGGCCCCGACTACACCTCCAGCCCGGCCAACATGCGCGTGACGGTGCAGGGCGCCGATGTGGCCACGGCCGTATCGGGGCCGGCCAATGCCGCAGCGGGTGCGCGCGTTACGTATGCCATGTCGACGCAAAACCAAGGGGCCGTAACGGCCATGGACGTGGCGCCCAAGTTGCGCCTGCCCGCCGGCCTGCCCACGGGCAGCGTAACGGGCGGTACCTACGACCCCAGCACCGGCTGGGTAACGTTTGCCCGCGTCACCAGCATGGTCAGCAACGCGCCGGCCGTGACCAACAGCGTTACGTTTACGGCGCCCGTCACCGGCCCGGTTACGGGCTTGGCCTCGGCCACCTCGCTGGTGGTGCCCGACCCCACGCCGGCCAACAACAATGCGTCCGTCACCACCGCCATCAGCGGCAACCCCCTGCCGGTGGTACTCACGCGGTTTGAGGCCGTGGCGCAAGCCGCCGATGCGGTGCTGACCTGGGGCACGGCGCAGGAAAAAAACAACGACCATTTCGACGTAGAACGCTCTGCCAACGGCCGCGATTTTGAGAAAGTAGGCCGCGTAGCCGGCCACGGCTCCACCAGCAATTCTTCCGACTACAAGTTCCGCGACGCGGGCGCCGGCCGCCTGCACTTCGCTACGGTGTATTACCGCCTGCGCCAAGTAGATACCGACGGCACTTCCGACTACAGCGGCATACAGGTGGTGCAGTTCAGCCGCGACGCTGCCGGCCCGGATGCGCTGGCGCTGTACCCGAACCCGGCCGCTGGCCACACTACCCTCGACCTCACGGCGCTGCCGGCCGGCACCTACACCGTGCGCGTGCTCGATCTGACGGGCCGCGTGGTGCGCACCCACACCTTAGCGGGGGCCGCACAACACCCGTTGGATGTGCAGCGGCTACAGGCCGGGGCCTACGTGGTGCAAGTAAGCGGCCACGGTGTCAACCGCACGCTGCCGCTGGTAGCCATTCAGTAGGCGGAGCCTGTAGAGAAGCAGATCGACAGAAGCCCGTTGTCGTTGTGGCTGGCTGCGCAAGCAGGCGGTTGCAACGGCAACGGGCTTCGCCGTTTTTCGCCACACAAATGAGGCCAGAAAATACCGTGGTGCCGAGAAAAAGCCTCATTGAAAATTTATAGAAAATAAACAGCTTAATATTTTGCGGTTTGCGCCTAGTGAATACATTTGAGCCATTACGGCGGCCTTAATGCCGCTTCCCGCTCCGATTAATTAGTCCGCTTACCCACACCTGTTGTTGGCTTCTTTGCTTAGTGCAAATTTATTGCACTGCGGGGAAGCTGTTGTCTGAACATTTTGCGCCGGCCCCTTCACGGGCCTCCGCAACTGCTTTTTCGTTCACCTTCAACAGCGTGTGTATGCAGAAAAACCCGAGCGGGCAGGGCCCGCAGGCCAGCCAGCTACGGCTTGGCAGGGCCGCCATCAGTCCCCATAGCTTACGCGTATCCTTTAATGTACTTGCCCCATGTTGTTGAAAAAGATTACTCTAGTTGCCGGCATGCTCTTTTTGCTGAGCGGCCACGCTTTCCAAGTGCTTGCACAAACTCCCTACGACCCGTCGACCGACGACTACGAGCCCGACGGCGGCAAAGCCGTGAGCGGGGTGGTAAACACGGGCACGGACATAATGGACTACTACGGCAAAACCTTGCAGGTGATGACCTGGGACCAGGCCGGAGGCGACGTGGTGCTGTCGTGGGCCGTGGGCAACGGCGGCACCTCGAAGCACTTGGTAGTTAAGAAGAACCCCGGCGAAAAGCTGTCGGACCCCGATGTGGTGGTGGGCTTCAACGGGCCCAACCGAATTGTGGCTGCCATGGTGTACATCGTCACCGGTACCAATGGCTACGGACGTACGCATATTGAGCGCTACGAATGGGACCCAGGCGCCGAAACTTTCTCTGCTATTCAGCCCCGGGTGGCGCTGGGCTCGGTGGGCGTGACTGGTGCCCTGCGCGACCATTCCCACCCCAATATCGACGGCAACTCGCGCGGCAACCTGGGCATTGTGTGGCAGGAAACCACCAGCGAAGAGGCCCGCGTAACGGTGGTGTCGCCGTCGTACCCCACGCCGGGCTTCAGCTACACCCAGCAAGTGACCTTTTCGCAAGCCTACGGGGCCTACGGAACTTTAAGCGGCTCCATCGGGTGCAGCCTCCGAGGTACGCTGGTGTCGGGAGAGCCCAGCCTGCTGGAGCAAAGCCTGAACCCCGACGTGGCCATTTCGGAGGGCCAGAACCAGTTCCTGTCGTACACCTACATCCGGCACTTCGTGGATGCCACCGGCAACTACAGCATCCACGACAACCTGGCGGTAAAGCAGTATCCGTTTGACCGGTGCCCATACACAGAAGTGGCTTCCTACGAGTGGGGCGGGGTATCGGGCACGCCGCGCATTGCGGCCAGCGGCAACCCGCAGCTGAGCCAGGACGTGGAAATAGCCATTAACTGGGCCTCGGGAGCCTGCGTGCCCCGTGTCGGGCCGGTGAGCTACTACGGCATCCTCAACTTTGGCAAGAGCCAGGGCACCTTCCGCCCGGCCGGCACCTCGGTGACCAACAACGCCTACATCAACAACCCCGCCGCGCAGCCGGTGGTAGCCTACTATGGCAACTACGGCGAGACCAAGGATTCCTACATTATCACGTGGGCCGGCGCCGACTACGAAACCGGCCAGGCCTACGACATCTGGGGCCGTACACTGCGCAACGGCGACCTGGAGCCCACGGGCCAGGGCTTGAGCCGCGTCAACATGCGCATCGATGGCAACCAGGTTATTCCCAGCGTAGCCGGCCGGCACTTAACAATTCCGTACGGGGCCGGGCACCTGTTTGTGGACGAAGGCAACGCCAGCATGGTCTACAAAATGACCCGCGCCCAGGCCGGCATCGACCATCTGCGCACGGCCTCGCAACCGGGCCGCATCACGCCCGAAGCCAGCCCCATCGACATGTACCCGAACCCCTTCACCGCTACCGTCGATTTTCGTCTCGCACTGCAGCCCAACGAGAAAATCAGCCAGATCATCATCACCGATCTGGTAGGGCGCGAGCAAGGCCGGTTGACGGGCAAAGACGTCATCGACGGCCAGTTGGTGCACTGGAAGCCCGGCGCCAAGCTGCCCAGCGGCAACTACGTGGTGAAAATGATTACCAACCAGCGCACCGAAAGCCGCATGCTCAAGAAAGAGTAACGCTGTTTTCGCCCGGGCTACCAACGCCCTAAACGCCACAAGCCCCGCCAGGAAATCCTGGCGGGGCTTGTGTGTTCAAGGGGCATTCCGGCCGGGTTAGGCGCGGGCGTAGGGGAACATTTTGGAGCACTTGCGCATGATGGCGTTGATGATGGTGCTCGTGTCGGAGCCGAGGCCGCGCGAGAGGCTCTTGTCGTACTTCCAGAGCAGCTCGCCGGTAGCCCCGTCGTTGATGCTGATGCTGGTGCGGCCCGAATTGGTGGGGCCCGACACGCCCACGAGCACGGTCATGGCCACGGCCGCGCCGTCGGAAAGAGGCTTGTCGGTGACAAATGTGCCCGACACCACGCCGTCGACGCCCAGCAGCTTGGCCAATTCCTCGGTGGTTTTGGTAGCCAGGTTATCGGGCGTTATGCCGGCTTTGGCCAGCAGGGTGTTGGTTTTGTTCACGTCCTGAAAGCTCACCGTGAAATGGTCCGACTCTTGGTGCTTCAAGAAGTAAGTGTGGAGGGCGCTCTGGATATTTTTGCCTTCCTGCAATTCCTGCTCGTGCACGGCCGCGGGCGTCATGCCTTTGGGCAGGCGCTTGGTGGTCATTGTTACGGCAAAGGGCAGCACGGCCAGCTGCTTGTGGTGCTGGGCCAGGGTTTTGAACTGCGGACTTTCGTAAATCTCGCGGGACTGGGCTTGGGCGGTGATGAGGGCGGCGGCAGTCAGCCAAATGGCAGCCAGCAGCAAACGGAAGCGTTTCATAGCGTTGTGTGGGTTTGGGTCAGTGTTGGTGCAAAACTAGCTTGACCTCAAACGCAGCACAATCACATGATTTTCATAGCGTAAGCTTTGGCGTTGCGGCTGTTCTGGCGCTGCAGCAACCCGGCTATTCCAGGGCCCGGCTTTGGTAGAGCAGGTAGCCGATGTGGCCGAACACGCCCCAGTTCTTGGCCTTGTCGTCGTAGTGCTCCACGTGCAAGGCCAGCGGACCCACCACGGTTTGGTAGATGAGGCCGCTGCTGGCCGTCAGGCGGGGGCGGTCCAGGGCAAAGCGACTGTCGCGGATGGCGGTTTGGTCGCCGGCTTGGCGCAGGGGCTGGTGCCGCACGTGCAGGTAGGCTTCGGTGCGCCATTCGAGCTTGCCCAGCACGTTTTGGGTGAAGCGCAGCCCGCCGGCCACGTAGCGCGCCGAGCGGTAGTTTTCCAGAAACAAGGTGCGCGAATCGGTTAGCGGGGCAAAAATGGGGGCCGCCGCCAACGACGAGCGGTAGTTGAAAAACCGCGGCTGGCTGCTGAGCATGATTTCGGCAAAATAGCCCCAGCTCTGCTTTTTGTTGGGCAGCGGGAAAAACTGCTCGGTGAAGGCCCGGAACTGCAGCCAGCGGCGGTACACTTCGCGCTCTTGCTTGAAATAGGCCGTGGTGCCGGGCTGAAACTCTTCGCGGCCATACACGCCGCGAACCGTAAACACCGCCCGCCGCCCGCTGGTGGCGTATTGCTTGCGGTTGAGCGAGTTGCGGGCAAACTGCACCGCGCCGGTGTAGCCCGTGAAATCTGTTTCGTCGAGGTTGTCGGTCGAGTTGAGCTGCTCCACGTTCGAGTATTCGTCTTGGCGCGTAAACCAGGCGCCTTCCAGCAGCACGCGGCTGCGGTAGTTGGGGCTCACGCCCACCTGCAGGCCGGCTTTCAGGTCCTGCTGCCGCACCTGGGTGCTTTGCACGCTGCGCCCCAGCAGGCCGCCGGTTTTCTGGTAGTTCCACTGGTTGTACACAATGGTCGGCTCCAGGTAGTAGGAGTAGCGCGCCGGCACGTTCATCCGAAACGAACCCTTGGCCGCGTTGTAGAACGAGCCGATGTTGACGCTGGCCGCCGCCTGGTACAGAAAATTGTGCAGGAACCGGTATTCGAGGCCGAAGTAGAAGTTGTCGACGGGGCGCGTGGCCAGCGCAAAGCCCACCTCGCCCGAGAGGTTGTTGTTCTGGCGCGCATCGAGGCTGAACACGTAGCCCTGCGAGGTTTTGTCGTAGCGGATGCGCGGGTAGATGTTGCGGAAGAAGTCGTCGGCGGCCAGGCGGTAGTAGCCTTCCTCGATGTTGTCGATGGTGTAGCTGCCGCCGGTGCGCTGGAAAAAGCGGCGCACATAGCCCGCCTGGTTGTCGGCGAGGCCCTGCACGGCCACGCGCGCAAACCGGGGCTCAGGCGCGCGCTCCTGAAAGGCCAGCCGCCGCCGGGCCAGTTCCAGCGTGTCGGCCCGGCGCGGAATGCGGCGCTGCAGCTGGGGCAGCTTGGCTTCGCTGGCCTTGATGCCAAGGTCAATCAGCTCGCGCACCCGGGCAAAATCGGTGGAGCCGTAGCCTTCCAAGTCGGGCTGAATGAAGATGCCGCCCGGGCCCACGGCTAGGGTGTCGGCCACGGAGGCGCCCAAAAACACGATGGAGCCGAGCAGCAGCTGGTCGTCTTTTTCGTACGGGTATTTCTTGTAGGCCACATCGCCCACGTTCACCCCAATGATGATGTCGGGCTTGAACTCGGCGCGCATCACATCCACGGGGAAGTTGTTGTAAATGCCGCCGTCGAAGAGGTAGCGGCCGTCGGGGTTGCGAATGGGGCGAAACGCCAGCGGCACGGCCATGGAGTTGCGCACGGCGTCGGAAATCGAGCCGTCTTTCTGAATGACCTGCTTGCGGGTAAACACCTCGGCCGCCAAGCAGCGGAAGGGCACGAAGAGCTTGTTGAAGTCGTAGTCGGCAATGGCGCCGGCCGGGGCCAGCATTTTGGCCAGCACAAAGTTCAGGTTCACGTCGTTCACCAGGTTGGGCGTCACCCGGGTGCGAAACGACGAGTCGATGGCCAGCCCCACGTGCAGGGCCGAGGGGTTGGGGTCGGCGGTGATGTAGTTGAAGGTTTTCTCGGCCGACTGCTTGCCCGACACCCAATACTGGAACTCGGGGTCGAGCACAATCTTCTCGATTTCATTCGGCGAGTAGCCCGCCGAGTACAGCGCGCCCACCACCGAGCCCATGCTCGTGCCCACGATGTAGTCGACGGGAATGCCGTTTTTCTCCAGCACCTTGAGCACGCCCACGTGGGCCAGGCCTTTGGCCCCGCCGCCACTGAGCACCAGGCCCACTTTTTGGGCCGAAGCCCCCCACGAAATCAACAGAAGAAGCGCCAGCAGGCCGCGGCGTAGAAAAAGCATCATATAAAAGAGGGAAAGAGTTGCGGGAGCCGGCCGCGCAGGTTGCGCTCCGCAATACGCCCAATACGCACGAGGTAGGCTTCTGAGTTATAAAAAGATAATTGGGTCTTCGACGGATGCCGAAATTGTGCCAGCCGTCTATCTTAGGCCCGTTTTAGCGCCGCTGCTGCCTGCACCGCGGCGGCATCGTTTGGCATTCCATTTAGCACATACTATCCATGAAACACGCTTACCCATTGCTGGCTGTGCTGGCCCTTGCCAGTATCACGGCCCAGGCCCAGCAGTTTCGGCCGTTCCGCACCGGCACGGCCCACCAGTTCACCGAAACCTCCGCCGCCGACACCATTCATACGCTGCGCCTGGAAAGCGCCGCGCTGGTCGGTTCCGACTCGGTATTCCGCTTCAACGGGCGCGTGGTGCCGGTGCGGCGCGTGCTAGGCACCACTTGCTACCTTACCCATGTACAGCGCCCCGACAACCTCTTCGGGGCGACGCTCACCAAGCGCGCCGCCGGCACCGAGTACGTGCTGACAGCGGCCAACGGGCGCACCTTCACGCTGCGGCCCCGCGCCGCGCTGGGGCAACCCTGGGCGGCTACCAGCACCGGCCTCACGGCCCACGTAACCGCCCGCGCCATCGACAACGTGCTGGGCCTGCCCGATTCGGTGGTGACCATTGCGCTGTCGGACGGCAAAACGCTGCGCCTGAGCAAGCACTATGGCTTGGTGAGCGGCCCGGCGCTGGGCGCGTACCTCAACGGCCGCCACGCTGCCCGGCAGCTCACGCTGAGCGCGTTGCCGGGTCTGCGCCTGGGGGCGGAAAAAACCGGCGCGCCGGCCGTGTACGACTTCCAGCCCAGTGACGTATTTCTGCGCTACAGCAAGCAGGAAGGCTCTTTGAGTAATCTGTGTTCCGAAAGCTGGGTGCGCGACAGTGTGCTGACGCGTGCCCTCAGCCGCACCGGCGACACCATCACGTACCGGATTTGGTCGCGCAAGCTCACCCGCACGTATGGGTCGCCGGGGGCGCCGGCCGGATTCTGTCAGGGCTCTGCCGGTACGGTGCTTGAGCCGGCCCGGACTACCGAGCTACAAGTGACGCGAAGCCAGCAAGCGGGAGCTCCGGCAACGCTTACTAATACCACCGTCGGCAACATCGTGCCCAACGGTTTTGTGGCGGTGGGTTTCGGGGCCCGGCGCACTCCCAACTACTACGGCCGCGCCACCCAAAGCCTCGTCGACCGGCAGGTGTGCGGCGTGCAAACCGGCGACAGCGTGCGCCTGGCCGATATCATCGACAACGGCCGCGAGCAGCGCTACACCGCCGGACTGGGCCTGGTTTTCTTGTCAAATTGGGGTATTTACAGCACCCTCACTACCACCCTGCTGGGCTACCGCAAAGTAAATCTGCCCACCAGCACCGGCACGGAGGTATGGGGCGTGCTGACTACTTTTCCCCAGATTCTGAAAGCCGCCGATTACCGCCCGGCCGCCAGCACGGCCGCGTTTCCCAATCCGTTTACCTCCGATCTGACGGTGCGCTTCGACGCCCAGCGCAGCCAACAAACGCAGGTGCAGCTTTACAACAGCTTGGGCCAGTTGGTGCACGAAACCAGCCGCCCGGTAGCTGCCGGTGTGCAGCAGTTCATCTTAGCCGTGCCCACGGTGCCGGCCGGGCTCTACAGCCTGCACCTGCAGCACGACGGCCGCACCGAGGTGCTGAAAGTGCTGCGGGCGCAGTAACCGCACGGGCACCGCAAGCCGCCCGATGTTGCTCATCGGGCGGCTTCGACCAGCGGCAGTTGTGCTATGGAATGTCGAAAGCACATCGGGCGGAAGATCTACCCCGCGGTGAGCGGAAACCGAAGCGTAACGAGCAGTTCGCCTTCGGCCTCGGTGAAATCAAGTGTCAAACCCAGCGCCTCCGCCAACCGACTGCTGATCCACAGGCCCAGACCGGCACCCTCCTGCCATACATCGGCTTGGTAGTAGGGCGTGGTGAGGCGGGCGAGGTTGGGGCCGAGCGGCACAAGCAGCGCGTTGCGAATGCGCAGTACGGGGCGGCCCGCAGCATCGGAGCCGAGGTGGACCTGCACCGCCGCGCCGGGTGCCGCGTGTTTGCGGGCATTGTCGAGCAGGTTCAGCACAATGGTCGTAAGCTTGTCGACATCGGTGCGCACGCGGTAGTCGGGCATGGCGTCGTCGAGGTGCAGGTGGAGGGTGCGGGCGGCAGCCCGAAACTGCGGCAGCACCCGATCCACCACGTCCAGCACCAGTTCATCCAGTGCCGCTTCCTGCCAGTGCAGCGGCAGCGCGTTGGTGGTGCGCAGGCGGCTCACCAATAAAAAGTCCTCCACCAACCGCCCCAACCGGCGTAGCTCGGCGCCGTGCCCGGCTAGCACGGCGCGCACAGCGGCGGGCACCTGCGCGTCGCGGCCGGTCACTTCCAAGCCTAGTTGCAGCGTGGCCAGCGGGGTGCGTAGCTCGTGCGCCGCGGCGGCCAGGAAATTGTCTTGCAGGGCGGCCTGGGCCTGCAGGCGGGTCAGCATGGCGTTTAGGGTCTCGGCCAAGGTCTGCACTTCGTCGCCGGTCGCGGGCACGGGCAGCGGCTCGATGGCGGCGGCATTCTGAATGCGTTGGGCTTGGGCACTGATGCGCCGCAACGGCCGCAGGGCCACGCCGCCCAGCCAAGCCGCCAACACCGCTGCTAGGCCCGCGCTGCCCAGCAACCCCAGCAGCAATGCCAACCGAATACGCCGCAACTCGGCATTCAGCGGGGCGGCCGGGTGGGCCAGCCACAGCGTAAGGCGGCCGGTAGCCAGCGCCTCGTTGGCCCCCACACCGGGCGCCGCCGCCGGGCGCGCAACGGCCAGCACCCGCTGCCCGTCGATGGCGACACCGGGCGCCTCGGCGGCCGGCGCTGGGTGACCCATCGGGAAGCCGGGCGAACGGAACAGCTCCCAAGCGGGCCGGTTGGGCAGCGCAAGAACCACACGCATTTGTTCGCCGGCTACGTCGGGCAGGGGAAGGGTTGGCAGCGGGTCGAGACTAATGCGGCCGAGCAGATTCGTGGCTCGGGCGCGCAGGCGGTTGTCGTCGGCGCGCAGCAGCAATTGTCGCACGCGCAGGTACTGGTAGCCGCCGGCCAGCAGCGTGAGCAGCAGCAGCACGCCACCAAAACCCAGCAGCAACTGGCGGCGCAAACTCAGCGGGCGAAACACAGCGGCCATAGGTCTTTACACGCGCGTAGCTGGGTCGCGCAGGCGGTAGCCCTGCCCAACCACCGTTTCCAGCAGCGGCTCGGCAAAGCCGCGGTCAATTTTCTTGCGCAGCTGCGACATGTGCACCTCAATTACGTTCGAGCCCATGTCGAAATCCACGTCCCAGACCTTTTCGGCAATGCGCGTTTTGCTGACCACCCGGCCGGGGTGGCGTAGCAGCAATTCCAGCAAGGCAAACTCGCGGTTGGTAAGCGCAATGGGCTGCCCCGCCCGCGTCACGCGGCGCTGCACGAGGTCCAGCTCCAGGTCGGCCACGCGCAGCGGCGCGGCGTCGGTAGTGGTGGGGCCGCGCCGCTGCACAATGCGCAAGCGGGCCAGCAGCTCGTCGAACTCGAAAGGCTTGCGCAGGTAATCCACCGCGCCGGCGTCGAGGCCGCGAATCACGTGCTGAGTATCGGTGAGGGCACTGACGATGATGACGGGCGTCGCAATGCCGAACTCGCGCAGGTTGCGCAGCACGTCGAGGCCGTTTTGGCCGGGCAGCATCATATCGAGCAAAATGGCGTCGTAGGGCACGGCGGCGGCCAACTCCAGTCCGGCCGGACCCGAGGAGGCCACGTCGGCGGTGTGGCCGGCTTGCGTGAGGCCCTGCTGCACGAAGCTGGCCAGGCGGGTTTCGTCTTCGACTACCAAAATGCGCATACGGCAGGTAAACTACGCAACACAAGCGGTTCGGCCGCCGCGTAAGCTACTCGCACGCGCTCAGCGCACAACGAATTTTACGCCGTCGATGGTCAAGGTCTCGGTTTGCAGGCGTTGGGTGGAGTCGGCCCGGATTTCACCGGCCTGCAGATTGCGCTTCAAGGCGGTGGCCTGCACCGTGGCACCCACCACCAGCTTCTCGCGCAGTTGCTCGCCTACGTGGGGCGGAAACAGCAGCACCTTGTCGTTGTCGAGCGCAATGCCCTGCAACCGGTTTTGCCCATCGAAGCGCAGCGCCGTGATGCGTCCGGCTACGGTGCGCAGATCCACCAACTCGGCCAAGGGCGGAGCCGGGACCCGCGGCGGTTCTGCCGGATGGGGCGGTGCCGGAGCCGGAGGGGGAGGCGGCGGGGGCGGCGCACTGCCGGGGACGGGCGGAGGCGGAGGCGGGGCTGGCGGCTCCGGAGGAAGGATGGTTACGCGCTTTTCTTCGTGGCTCAGCACGACCAGCTCCAGCCGCGTAGCCCCGCCCTGCAGCTTCGTCTTCAACGCTCCCACCCGAATCTTTTGGCCCGGTTTGGCTGTCGCCATCAGCTGTTGGGCATACGGCGTAGGAAAGTGAAATGCTACCTCCCGGCCCTGCTCGTTGCGCATGGCGAGGCCATCGTACAGGCCGTCTTCGTTGGCGGTGTAGCGCAGCAGCGTGCCGTCGTTTAAGCTGTCGTAGAGTACGTGCAGCGTTCTGCGCGAGTCACGCGGTGGCTGGGAAACCGAAACGCGGGACGCGCGCTTGGGTTTTGAGGCTGCCCCTTTATTGCTCTGCGCAGTGGCCGGCAGGGCAAGGCCCAGCGCCAGCAGGCCAGCCAGCAAGGGAATGGAGGTTTTCATAGCTCGGAAAGACAACCGAACCGGGGGTGTTCCCGGCCGACGCTTACAAACATCGGCCTGCCACCTGAACCGGGGCTGAAGCGCACATTAAGTTTTCTTCAGCCTGCCAAACGGCCCGGCTACCACTTGCGGAAGATGACGTACACGGCCGCCACCAGCAGCCCAAAACCCAGCACGTGGTTCCAGCCCAGTTTGTCGGTTTTGAACACGTACACGGCGCAGAGTGTGAACACCGTCAGCGACACTACTTCCTGAATGACTTTGAGCTGAAACAGGTTGTAAGGGCCGCCGTTTTCCTCGAACCCGATGCGGTTGGCGGGCACCTGAAACACGTACTCGAAAAAGGCCAGCCCCCAGCTGATTAAAATGACCCCAATCAGCCCTAACTTACTGAACCACGCCAGCTTCTTGAACTGCAGATGCCCGTACCAGGCAAACGTCATGAAGAGGTTGGAAATGGTGAGCAGCGCGATGGTAACGAGGCCTTTCATGGCGGATGATTTGATGAACAGCGGGAGTTTCTACGCATAACTTACCGCAAACGGCGCGGTCCGTTTGCCCCAGCCATGCCCCAGCCCATTACCTACCGCGAACTGACGCCCGCCGATGCCGCCGCCTTTCGCACCTTGCGCCTGCAGGCGCTGCATGCCAGCCCCGAGGCGTTTGGGTCGACGTTGGAGGAAGAGCTGACGTCCGTCGACCGGCGCTTCGCCCAGCAGTTTTCCGGCCCCGGCCGCTGCATCACCGGCGCCTTCGACGGCGAGCAGCTCATCGGCATGATGGGCTTCGTGCGCGAAACCCGCCACAAGACCCAGCACCGCGGCTCCATCTGGGGCGTGTTTGTGGCCCCCGAATACCGCGGCCTTGGTATTGGCACAGGCCTGTTTCAGCACTTGCTGCACCGCCTCGATGCCCTCGACGGACTGGAGCAGATTGAGCTGGTGGTATCGGAGCAAAGCCCGGCCGCGCGGCGGCTCTACGAGCGGGCCGGGTTCGTGGAGTTCGGCCGCCTGCCCGGCGCCTTCTCCTCACCCGACGACGGCCCGCCGGTGAGCGTGGTGTACATGGTGCGCCGGCGGCAGGAGCCGGGCGGGGCTTAGTCGGTGTGGCCGGGTACGTTCAGCAGTGGTTTGGCTTCCTGAGCCTGCTTTTCCTCGGCCGCCAAGCGCTTGATTTCGGCCTCCGAAACCGTGGGCTGCAGGTTGGTGAGGTCGGGCTGGCCGGCATCTACCCAGCAGGTGTACCAAAAGGCGCCCACCATGCGAATGGCGTAGCGCATTTGCCGCTCTACCTGCCCGTTCAGGCGCTGGTGGTACTCGCGGGTAAACTCCTGCGAATACACCCGAATGCTTCCGTTGCCGCGCTCCTCGAAGCTGTATTTCCGGTCTTCGGGCAGCTTCTGCGTTAGTTCTTTTTCAAAGCGCAGCACCGAATCGACGGCCGCGTTGGAGCGCGCCACGGTGGTCCAGATGGCCGTGGTGGGGTTCTTGATGTAGGGCGCCGTGCCGGTGAAAAAGTCGTAGTTCGAGGCCAGCAGCTCGGGCATGCGCGACTCCCACAGCCCGTGAATGCCGCGCTGGCCGGTGAGCTGGCCGTTGTAGTTGTGGGTGGTGTGCAGGGGCACGCAGGCATCGGCCACGTAGTGCCCCATGTCGGCCGCTAGGCTGATGATGCGGTCGGCGTCGCGCTTGCGGAAGGCGTCGGTGAGCTGGGCTTTCATGCGCACCACGTGCCAGGGCACTATCCCGTGGCGCTGCAGCGAGTCTTCGCCGTAGCGGGCCACGGCATCGGCGTAGTTGCGCGGCAGGCGGTAGGCCGCCGAGTCGCCGTACATGTCCAGGTCGATGAAGTGGCGCGGGGCTTCGCCTGGCACCACGTTGCGGCGCGAGTCGGGCCGGGTGGCCTGCACCGTGAGGTAGTCGATGCGCGACTTGAAGAAGCCCACCATTTCGGGCGGCAGCGTGTACACGGCCAGCCGGTTGATGCTGCGGTGCCCAAAAAAGCCCCAGGCGCGGCTATCGGGGCGGGCCGGCAGCAGCCAGCAGAACAACGCTAAAACACCAGCAAAAACGGGACGACGGAGCATGCGAACAGGAGGGGCAACGTAAAGCATTCCAAAGAAAGCAAAAACGCCCGGCACGGCTGGGCGTTTGGCAAAAGAAAGTTGTGAACCTCAGCCGCTTTTAGCGCCCGCGCTGCCCGGCAAACTTCATGCGGTAGTCGTGCTTCACGTCGCCCTTGCTGATGCGCGTGAGCTTGCTCTTGATGAGCTGCTTTTTGAACGAGGAAATCTTGTCGGTGAATAGCACGCCTTCCAAGTGGTCGTACTCGTGCTGAATCACGCGGGCCGTCATGCCGCTGAAGGCTTCTTCGTGCACCTGCCGGTTTTCGTCTTCGTAGCGCAGCACAATGTCGGGGCAGCGCATCACCCGCTCCCGCACGCCCGGAATGCTCAGGCAGCCTTCTTCGAAGCCCCACTCCTCGCCGGTTTCGCTGATCATCTGCGGGTTGATGAAGGCGCGCTTGATGCCGGTTTCGGTCGGTTCGCTGTCGTCCCCGTCTTCGTCGTCCACCATCGGGGCCGAGTCGATGACGAACAGGCGTACGCTCTTGCCGATTTGCGGCGCCGCCAGGCCCACGCCGTGGGCGTAGTACATGGTGTCGTACATGTCGGCAATGAGCTTTTGCAGCTCGGCGGCCGGAAAATCGGCCGGTATGTCCTTGGCGCGGGTTTTCAGCACCGGGTCGCCATAGGCTACGATGGGGTAAATCATCGGCGGGATTCGAGAAAAGATTGCAGAATGATGGTGGCGCTGATGCGGTCGACGGTGGCTTTGTCGCGGCGGGCTTTCTGGCCCAGGCCGGCGTCGCGCATCGTTTGGTGCGCCATGCGCGAGGTAAACCGCTCGTCCACTTCGTGCACCGGCACATCGGGAAACTCCCGGCGCAGCTGCCGCACCAGGCCCACCACGGCGCTGGTCACGTCGGTGGCTTCGTTGCGCAGCGTGCGCGGCATGCCCACCGCAATGGCCTCCAGCGGCTCGCGCTGGTGGTAGGCCTTCAGGTAAGCCAGCAAATCCTTGCTGTGCACCGTGTCGAGGGCTGTGGCAATGATTTGCAGCGGGTCGGTTACGGCCAAGCCCACGCGCTTGTGGCCGTAGTCGATGGCAAGCAGGCGGGCCATAAGCAGAAGCGTGGACGAAAGTGAATGTGAGCGGAACGAGCTGACAAAGATACGCCAACCGCCTGCAAACCGCTTCGCAGGCAACCCTTTGCTGCCAGCCACCGCGTAGCTGCGTGAGCGGGTGGCACTGCCAGCCGCTGGCAAGCCGCCGCAATCGGAAAAATGCTACTCCCGTTCACCCAAAGGTGTGATTGACAGGCCGTCATCGGTAGCAGACCTTTGCACTACCGCGCCCTGAAAGGATGCAAAAATAGCACAGGTGCAAGAATCGACTGGCTTATTATTGGAAAATGGCTATGACTACATGCGCAGTACTGCATTCTTGGAATCGTTCCAGTAAATTTGATACCTTGTTCGGCCGCAGTTCCTCCCTGTATAGCAGCTTTTTACTCCTTCCACCTGCATGAACATCTTCGCTGACGAGACCCCGCCGTCCCGCCAAGCCGATGTGCCCGCCCGTTCGTGGTGGGTGCGGTGGCGGCAGCCGCTGTTGCTGGCCGGTGCCCTTACCTGCGGCGTGCTCATTGGGGCCAACCCCTTTCGGCCCTCCGACCAAAACCCCGACGCCACGGCCCGCGGTTACCTCAAGTTCAAGGAAATCCTGAGCTACGTCGACCGCGACTACGTAGACACCGTGAATGCCGAGGAACTGTCGGACTACGCCATTCAGCGCCTGCTCGAAAAGCTCGACCCGCACTCGGTCTACATTCCGGCCCGCGAGCAGCAGCAAGCCGCCGCGTTTCTGCAGAGCGACTACGACGGCGTGGGCGTGGAATTCAACCTGTTTCGCGACACCGTAACGGTGGTTTCGCCGCTCAGCGGCGGCCCGGCCGAGCAAGCCGGCGTGCTGCCCGGCGACCGTATCCTGGCCATCGACGGGCAGAACGTATCGGGCGCGCACTTCACCAACGACCAGATTTTTGGCAAGCTGCGCGGCCCCCGCGGCAGTTCGGCCCGCTTGCTGATCTGGCGCCGCGGTCAAGCGCGCCCGCTCTCGTTTTCGATGACACGCAACCGCATTCCGAACGCGTCGGTAGATGTGGCTTACATGCTCGACTCGCAAACGGGCTACATCAAAATCAGCCGGTTTGCGGCCGGTACTTTTGATGAGTTCAAGGAAGCCCTGGGCCGCCTTTCGCGCGGCGGCATGCAGCAGTTGGTGCTCGACTTGCGCGGCAACCCCGGTGGCTACCTCGACCGCGCCACCAAGCTGGCCGACGAGTTCATCGGCGGTACGCGCAAGATTGTGTACACCGACGGCAAAGGCGACCAATACGACTCGCAGACGTTTTCGCGGGTGGCCGGCGAGTTTGAGGAAGGCCCGCTGGTGGTGCTCGTCGACGAAGGCAGCGCCTCGGCTTCGGAGGTGGTGGCCGGTGCCCTGCAAGACCACGACCGCGCCCTGCTGGTGGGCCGCCGCACGTTCGGCAAGGGCCTCGTGCAGCAGCCCATTACGCTCAACGACGGCTCGGAGCTGCGCCTCACCATTGCGCGCTACCACACGCCCTCGGGCCGCTGCATTCAGAAGTCGTACCGCAATGGCGTGGCTTCCTACGACAAGGATTTGCAGGAACGCTACAAGCGCGGCGAGGCTTTTCACGCCGACAGCATCCACTTCGCCGAAAACCTCCGCTTCCGCACCGACCACGGCCGCACCGTGTACGGCGGCGGCGGCATCATGCCCGACGTGTTTGTGCCCCGCGACACCCTGGCCCAGAACCGCTACCTCACCCGCCTGCAAGGCCTGAACCTGGTGCGCGAGTTTGCCTTGCAGCTCTACCAGCAGCACCGCGAAGAACTGCAGGAAATTACGCAGGAGCAGTTTCAGCGGGTGTTTCAGGTGAGCGACGCGCAGCTGCAGGCCCTGGCCAACCGCGCCGCCCAGGATGGCGTGGCCCAGGACCCGCCGAGCCTGCGCCGGTGCGCTGCCGTGCTGCGCACCCAGCTAAAAGCCCACGTGGCGCGCAGCGCCTACGGCAAAGAGGCCTTCTACGCCGTGTGGCGCGAGCAGGACGCGGAACTGCAGCAGGCCATCAAGGCGCTGCAGGACGGCAGCACCAAGCTGGCGCTGGGCGAGGCCGCGAAGTAGTGCGCCTTACACCGCAGCCCACGCCCGCCGTTCGGGAGAAGCTGATACGGCAGCATTAATGGTGGGTAAGTAGCGGGCAAATGCAACGAGCAACACAGCTGCAATGGCGGTGTGAATCGTTACCAAGAGCGGCGTGCCCATTAGCCACGGCTCGGCCAGCAGGCCGCGTTTTAGCAATCCGTTCAGCAACTGAAACAAGTACAGGAACTGAAATAGCAGCGGGCCAACGGCAAAGCCGGCAACCCAGGCCCACGGGCGGTGGTTGCGCACGCGGCGGTAGGCCACGGCCATCGGAATGCCGGCCACTAACAGCACCAGCGCGGTCATCAGCAGGCGGTAAAGCAGCCTGTTTTCGGGTGCCGCCAAGGTGCGAACGATGACCATTTCGTCGCCGCCACCCATGAGCAGGGTGAAAATGCGAGCAAAGGGCAGCGCGGCAAACAGCAGGCTGAAGCCAAGACCCTGCCGCCGAGGGCTGGGCGAAAACAGCAGCAGGCTCCCCAACCACATCAGCGCATAGGACCCGAGCGGGCCGGCCACGCTCGGCAGCGGGTAGAGGTCGGGGTGGGCGCAGGCTGTGCAGGTTTGCCACACGTTGAAAGTGCGCGGGCCGTAGCAGCCGCAGATGAGGCCGCCGGTGGCAATGTGGGCCAACTCGTGCAGCTCCGACACGAGCAGGTTGAGCAACAGAAACGCCACCACGTAGCGGAAAGTCAGGCGCAGCGTCATGAGGAAAAGCGTTGGGCGTGAAGGCCGAAGCGGCCACGGCTCCAAGTTCGGCAACGCCGGGGTGCGGCGCAGTCGCATAATCATGTGAAGCGCCTGCCGAAGCAGCCGCCATTGGCCGGAGCCCGTATCTTTAGCCACCGATTCCGCACCTAATTTCCCCACCTGCTTTCGTTTTCGCCATGCCGTACTACACCCGCCTCGGCCAGGTTCCGCACAAGCGTCACACCCAGTTCCGCCAGCCCGACGGCTCGCTCTACGCCGAGCAGCTGGTGGGCACGCTGGGCTTCCACGGCGTTTCGTCGCTGCTATACCACCGCAATCCGCCCACGCAAATCAAGCGCGTGGGCACGCCCGTGCCCTATGCGCCCAAGCTGCTGAAGGACCGCCCGCTGCAACCCTCGCACTTGCGCACCCTCGGCCAAACCACCACCGGCACCGACTACCTGCAGGCCCGCCAGACCATGATGGGCAACGCCGACGTGATGCTGAGCATCTGCAACCCCTCGGAGCGGCGCATGGACTACTATTACAAAAACGCGCTGGCCGACGAGGTGGTGTTCGTGCACGAAGGCTCGGGCGAGCTGTGGAGCCAGCTGGGGAAGGTGCGCTTCGAGGCCGGCGACTACGTGGTCATTCCGCGCACCATCATTCACCAGTGGCACTTCGACGACGCGCCGGTGCGCCTGCTGATCATCGAGTCGTTCAGCCCCGTGGAAACCTGTCGGCGCTACCGCAACCACTTCGGGCAGCTGCTGGAACACTCGCCCTACTGCGAGCGGGACATCCGGCCGCCCTACGAGCTGGTGACCGAAGACGATGACAAGGGCGAATACCGCCTGCTGGTGAAGAAAGAAGGCGCCTTGCACGAACTGATTTACGCCCACACGCCCTTCGACGTGGTGGGCTGGGACGGGTACTTTTTTCCCTACGCCATCAGCATCCACGACTTCGAGCCCATTACCGGCCGCATTCACCAGCCGCCACCCGTGCACCAGCAGTTCGAGGCCCACAACTTCGTCATCTGCTCGTTTGTGCCGCGCCTCTTCGACTACCATCCCGAGAGCATTCCGGCGCCCTACAACCACTCCAACGTCGACTCCGACGAGGTGCTGTACTACGTGGCCGGCAACTTCATGTCGCGCCGCGGCGTGGATCTGGCCTCGTTCACGGTGCACCCCAGCGGGCTGCCGCACGGGCCGCACCCTGGCACCGTAGAAGCCAGCCTCGGCAAAAAGGAAACCCACGAGCTGGCCGTAATGGTGGACACCTTCCGCCCGCTCTACCTCACCGAAACCGCGCTGCAGTACGAAGACACCGGCTACCCCATGAGCTGGAACCCCGACTACCCCCACGCGCCCCGGCCCGCCGATATGATGGACTAGGTGCCTGAGCTAAGTTGCAGTTCGCCGCCCCGCGCCACCCCGTGGCGCGGGGCGGCGTTGTTCCGGGCAAGTCGCATGGAAGCTGGGGTCGTTGGGCCTGCCCGTCGGTCGTAGCACGTTGGGGCACGGCCTCTATCTTTGGCGTTTCTTCCTCACGTCAATTGCTTGTATAAACATGCGTTACGCTACTTCTACACTACTCGGCCTGCTGTGCTTGCTGTTGGTGAGTGTCGGCTGCAAAAAGGAAGATGCTCCGGTTCCCGTATCGTTCGACGTGGAGGATTCCTGGCAGGCACTGGTGGAGCTGAACCCGTATGCTCCAACCACGATGTACCTGCCCGCACAGCGTATATATTCGACGTGCGCCGTGACGTGCAGCCGCAACGAAACCTCAATCGAGAAGCTGCAAAGCGCCTCGCTGAGCGGCGTGGAGCTGACCTTAAAACCGTCGCAGGCCCCGAACTTCGACTTTTTGCAGCAGGTAACCATCTACCTCATCAGCGAGCAAGGCGCCCAGTCGGTGCTGGCTTCGCTGGACCAGATTCCGGCCGGCGCCACCACGCTCACGCTCAAGCCCACCGACCAGTCGATGCTGGCCTTCCTGCGCAACGGCAGCTACATCATCAAGCCCTACTTGGAGCTAAAGGCCCCAACGCAGTCTTTCGCCAGTCTGCAGATGAAGCTGCGCTTTCGGGCGCAGGCCCACAAGCTCTAATACCGTACGCAGCCGCGTTGGCGGCCCCGCCCCGGAATCGGCTGATACGGGGGCGTCCGTGGAGCGCGGCCCAAGCACCATTCGGAACGAATTTTGAGCGGGGCCGCGGTGTTACCACTCCGGTACCACCGCAGCTCCGTTTTGGGGCGCTTATTTCGCTTCGTACATGAAAAACCTGTTGTTTGCATTGCTGGCCGTGGCCCTGGTAGCCACCGCCGCCTGCAAGAAAATCGACCAGCTGCTGACCTTCTACATCGAAGACTCGCAGAACTTCAAGATTCCGGCCACGCCGCTGCTGGGCCAGTTGCCCCTGGTTCCGATACCGGTAACTACGCGCTCCGACGAGAAATTCAAGAACGCCAATACCGCCGCCAACCTGGTGAAAGACGTGAGCTTGGACAAGCTCACGCTAACCGTCACCGACCCCAACAGCGCCAACTTCGACTTCCTCGAAAGCATCACCATCTACATCAGCACCGATGGCAACGACCGCGTGCCGCTGGCCTCGCTGAACCCGGTGCCGCTGGGCCAGAGCACCATTGCCCTCACGCCCAGCGGTGCCGTGCTCGATAAGTACATCAAAGCGCAGAGCTATACCCTGACCACCGAGGCCAAAACCCGCCGCGCCGTGGCCCAGGAAACCAGCGTCCGCATCGATACCCGATTCAAAATCACGGCCGATCCGCTGTAGCTTCTGGCAGCAGGCAGCAAACGTCCCGGTTTTCAACAAAACGGCCGGCTTCCTTACGGGAACCGGCCGTTTTGTTGGCGTCTTTGGCTGGGCTAGTGAAGCACCATCACCTTGCGGTGCTCCAATTGCTGCCCAGCCTGCAGGGTTAGCACATAGGCGCCGGCGGCCACATCGGCTACGGGCAGGCGCAGTTGCCGGGCTCCGGCGCCCAGCAGTTCGGGCGCCGCCAGGGTGCGCACAAAGCGGCCGTCCAGGTTCCGCAGCTCCGCCGATACCACTTGGGGCGCGGGCAGTTGCAGGGCCACGTTTAGGTAGCTGGTGGCGGGAGTAGGGTACACCTGAATCTGCTCGACCAACGGCTGGGCTTTGCGGCCGGCCAGCACGTTCACGTCAATCAGGGCCGTCCACACGCTGGTTTGGGTGCCGTCCATTCGCGTCCACACCGGGCGCACCACGTTGTTGTGGGCCGTGATGTTGCTGTAGTCGCCGAAAAACTCGGTTTCGGAGGGCGAGAAGGGCGACTGGCTGAGGCGGAAATTCTGGAACGTGAGGCCGCCGTCGGTGCTGCGGGCGCCGTACACGTCGGTGCGCACATCGGCGGGAGCGGCGGTGTAGTTGCGGCGGTCGTAAAACACAAACCAGAGGTGGCCAGTGGCCTGGTCGACGGTCATCCAGGTAAAAAACTGCTGGCGGCCGGGCGGGTCGTTGTTTACCCGAATGGGCGCGCTCCAGGTAGTGCCGCCGTCGGTGCTGCGGGCCAGCCACACGTCGGTGTCGGAGGGGCCGTTGCGCTGGTCGCTCCAGTTCACGTAGATGGTGCCCCGGTGCGGGCCGCGGCTCACGTCGCAGGCCGTAATGGGCAGGCCGTTGGCGCGGTAGATGCCGGGCACGGCAAAGTCCCAGCCGCCGGGCTGGGCCACAATCAGCCGCTCGCGCGGCAGCCAGGTGGCGCCCGCGTCCAGACTGCGGTTGAACACAATGCCTTGCGGCCCGGCCCAGGCGCAGTACACCTCGTTGTTGGGGCCGGCGGCGGGCACGGCGCCTTCCACGGTGTTGTCTTCGTCCACGGCGTCGCCGCCCTGTTTGCTGATGCGCCGCGGCGCGGTCCACGTGAGGCCTTGGTCGACCGATTTGGTGAACAGAATGCGGCTGCTGTCGCGGGCCGAAAGGCTGCCGTAGGTGTCAAACTCCGACCACGTGGCGTAGAGCGTGTTGGTGCGCCGGTCCACGTTCACCCATTCCTTGTCTTGCTGCTTAGGCGGATTCAGCCCGAAAAAGCTGCGGTAGGCAAAGGGCGCCCCGGCCGAAGCCGTACGCTGCACCAGTAGCCGGTCAATAAACGGGAATGGGCCGAAGACGCCGCTGGGGTTGGAGAGGTGAAAGTAGTAGAACGCCCCGGTGGTGTCCACGGCCACGCACGGGTCGCCGTACACGCTGTAGGGCGAGGTGAGGGTGCGCCACGTCCAGGTACGGCCACCATCGGTCGAGGAGTATTGGTTGTTGAGGTTGGCCCCGGCCACCAGCTCGTTGGTGTTCTTGGGGTTGATGCAGATGGCCGTTTCGTTGGGCCGGTTTTGGGTGCTCACCAGCACGTTCGGGTGCGGCGACTGAGCCAGCAACGACAACGGCAGAAGAAATAGGACGAGTAGAAAAAGTTGCTTCATAGATGGAGCTGGTAGAGAAACGGCGGAGGCGCAGCCGCCGAACCTGGCCGCCGCAGCACGAATTGGTTGTTACCCAATCGTTTTACGAGTGACAAGGTCCTGCGGCTGCGCCTCCTGATGAGGGCGTAGGGAATTGCCCTACCGGTTGCGGCCGTACTGCTCGTGGCTGCTCACCCAGTCGCTGCTGCTGATGGCGGAGGCCAGGCTCAACTCACCGGCCAGCACCACGCCGGCCACAATTTCGGCGAACTTGTTGACCGTACCGCGGCCTACGCAGTTCATCATGCGCAGGCACTCGTTTTGGGTAGCCAGGCCGGTACCGCCGCCGTGGGTAGCCACAATCAGCGACGGAATGGTCATGCTCAGGTACAGGTCCTTCTCGGGCGTTACCTCCGAGTAGATGACGCCCGCCGACGACTCCGCTACGTTGGCCACGTCTTGCCCGGTGGCAATGAACACGGCCGTAATGCCGTTGGCCGAGTGCGCACCGTTGTTGTTGGCCCCGCTCAGAAACGCGCCCACGTTGCTCACCTGCCCGTGGTAGGCCAGCTGCTCGGGCGTCACGCGCATGCGCTGCTGCAGAATATCGCGCTTGATGACGGCCTCGGCCACCACGCGCTTGCCGCGGGTGCGCATCACGTTAATCTGCGAGGCCTTTTTGTCGGTGGCGAAGTTCGACTCCAGGTAGAAGTGCCGGATGGGCGCGCCGCGGTAGTTCTCCAGAATCCAGGAGCAGGCGGCGAAGGTGGCGCGGCCCACCATGTTCTGCCCGGCTGCGTCACCGGTGGAGAAGTTGAAGCGCAGGTAAGCAAACTTGTTGGCCAGGTAGGTATCGATGTACTGCAGCTTGGCCACACGGGAGGTGCTTTCGGCTTCGGCCCGAATGGGCGTCATGGTTTCCTCCACCCACCGGCCAAAGTCGCGGGCGCCGCGGGCGTCGTCGAACACGAACACCGGGGCGCGCTGCATGGCGTCGCCGATGACGGTGCACTTCACGCCGCCGCAGAGGTTGAGCAGCTGCATGCCGCGGTTGTAGCTGGCCACCAAGGTGCCCTCGGTGGTTGCCATCGGAATGAGGAAGTCGCCCTGGGCATGCTCGCCGTTCACGCGTAGGGGGCCGGCCAGCCCAATGGGAATCTGGGCCACACCGGTAAAATGCTCGCAGTTGCCCTGCAGCATGTGCGGGTCGAAGGAGTACTTGTGCAGGTGCTCGAACTGCTGGCCCGAAAAATCGGCGGCGAAGCGCTGCCGGGCCTGAATGGCGGCTTCGGAGTAGTCGTCGCCGTCTTGGCGGGGAATGCGCACCCGCGAATCCTGCTGCACAATGGCGTCTTCCACCTCCACCGTCAGCTCGCCGAATGGGTCGGCCGAGAACTGCAGGCTTACCGGGTGCATGCCCTCGGGCAGGGCCTCGGTGTGCAGGCGCACCGTAATGCTGCGGCCTACTTCAAACTCCACCCCGCCGTCTTCGGTGCTCAGCTCGGTGGCGGGGCGCACGTCGCCGTCGCCCAGGTCGAGGGTAATGCTTTCGGGCCCCAGCGTGCGGCCGTCCACCTGCACGTGGTCGATGCGGGTGAGGCGCACCGTGTCGAGGCGGTTTTTCAGGGAAAAGGCAACGCCGCCGTTGTCGGGCAGGTTGTGCAGGCTGCCGCGGGTGTAGAGCAGCTTGAGCAGCATGGGGCTGGGCGTGAAAATCATGAGCAGGCGTGTGGTGGGATGAGGCGTTTAAGGTAAATATTTCCCGCGCTTCTCCTAGGTAAGGCTCTTTCGGTGCGGCGAGCTATTGCCGTGGCGCCGCCCCGTGGCTGGGCTTCCGCTTCGGTGGAGCTGCCGAGGCTTCTTCCCGAATGAACGTAATCGGCAGGGTATAGCTTACGGCCGCCGCTCGGTCGTTTTGTGTGCCCGGCTTCCAGGACGGCATCAGCCGCACCACGCGCAGCACTTCGGCATCAAGCACCGGCTCCAGGCCTTTCATCACCTTGGCGTCGGTTACCCGCCCCGATGCTTGCACCGTGAAATCGACGAAGACCTTGCCTTGCAAAGTAGCGGCATCGGGATACCGCAGGTTGGTTTTCAGGAAATGAACCAAGGCGGCCTGCCCGCCTTGAAACTCAGGCATTGGCTCCAATATCATCCCAACATACACGGTTTGAGGAAAGGTAGCCGCTGCTGGATTACGTACTGGGTACTGCCCAGGTAACACGTAGAGTGGAACGGCTTTGTTGGGTTGAGCGAAGGGCGGGCGCGAACAAGAAACCTGCGCCCACGCTTGCTGCGCACTCAGCCCCTGCACCATTACCAGCACCAGCGCCGCCAGAAACCACCGCAGCCGCAGCCGCAACGGCCGGCTCTCCGGTGCCAATTGCCCGGCCCTAAAACGCCCGCACAGCCGGCCATCGGGTGCGGCAGCGCGGGCCTGCTCTAAATCGGCGGCGGTGCTGTGCGTGAAATCGACCACCTGCCGATTGCAGCTGGCGCAGTGCCGACCCTGCGCGGAGGGTGTCATCTGCTGCCAGTCTTCGTGGCAGGCGTGCAGGTGCACATTGCGAATGGGCAGGGCGTGAAGCATAAACAGACGCGGACAGACAACAAGGGAAACGCAGAACCCCGAGCAACCGATATGCAGCGCAGCAAGCCAGTGCCGGAAGCTACGTAGCTACTCGAAATATTCCCGGCCGGCTTCGTCGATGTAGCCCGGCAGGCCGTCGGGCGTGAGCACACGGGCTACGCCGGCCACAAAAGGCTCGGCTGCTTTGTACTTGAGGGGCGTGAGCAGAGTTCCGGCGGGCGAGAGGTAACCGAAGCGGCCGCGCTGCTCCACCACGGGCAAGGCAAAGCCGTTGGCCTCGGTGGCCCGAATGGCGTCGTATTCAAGCGGCAAGGTCAGGCGGCCCTCGGCGTTGAGCACGCCCCATCTCGGGCCCTGGCGCACCAGCAGCAGGCCGTCGTGATACAGGTCGTGCAGCTCGTCGAACTGGGCGGGCACCACGGCGTTGCTGCCCACCGAGAAGCGGAAGCCCACCTTGCCGCCCTGCCGCACCGGGTCGCCCTGGGCCAGGAAATCTTCCTCGGGCGGGGCGGGTGTGGGCCCGGTCAGGCGCAGCCCGTTGCGGTCGATATCGAAGGTTTCGCCCGCGAGCTGCACCGTGGCCCGGCCCCGGGCAAAGGTGCCGGCGCGCTCGTACTGCACCGGCGTGAGCGGGTGGCCGCCGCCGTCGATGTAGCCATAAAGCGGGCCCTGGCGCACCCAGGCCACGCCCTCGGCAAAAGGACCGGCTTCGTCGTAGCGCAGCGGCAGCACCAGCTGGCCGGGTGCGGTGGCATAGCCCCAAAGCGCGCCCTTGCGGTAGGGCACCAGCCGGGCGGCCGTGGCCTGGGCACGCAGGCCGGCAGGCCAGGCCATCAGCAGGAGCACAACCAGCAGCTTGTTCATGGGGCGAGGGGGCAGCGGTTTTCGGCAGCTTGGCGAAAATACGCACTCGGGCGCATTCCCGCGCCGGGGCCGGGGCTTCACTCCGCCTTCATTCGGCGGCCACAACCTTTCACCTTGTCGAGCGAACAACGACGACATCGGTGGTATATTCGCTGGCCGCTCCACTCGGTTTCTTTCCGATCAGTTATCAGCTATTTCGCCATGCGACTCTCCGCTGATTACCCCCGCTTCGCCCTCACGACGGGCCAGCTCTCCGCTGAGCAGCGCGCCTTTTTTCAACGCTACGGCTTTCTGCATTTTCGGCGCTTCATCGAGCCCGATACCGTGCGCGCCCTCTTGCGGGCCACCGAAGACGTGCAGCGCCGCTGGCTGGCCGACGGCGTGACGAAGGTAAACGGGGTGCCCATTAAATACGGCCACGACGTGGACGGGGCGCCCATTGTGCAGCGCTTTGCCTTTGCCTCGCAGCACAGCCCGGTGCTGCACCAGTTTCTGCAAGACCCGCGCTTCGCGGCCCTCTTTGAGCTGCTGGAAGCGTCCGGCGGCCGCATCGGCGAAAACGAGAAAGACGGCCTCGTGGTGAACCACTACGTGAACGTACCCGGCTCGGCCTTTTCGCAGATGGGCTGGCACACCGACTCGCTGCGCGACGTGTTTTACGGCCGGCGCATCGGGCCCATGCTCAACGTGGGCGTGCACCTCGACGCGACACCCGCCACCAACGGCGGCCTGCGCGTGCTGCCTGGCACCCACCACCAGGGCCTGGGCGAGATGCTCTTCCGCAAGCGCTACTTCCGCGACAACGACGCCGACCCCAACGAGGTAGCCATCGAAACCGACGCCGGCGACCTGACCGTGCACGACGGCCGCATGTGGCACCGCGTGGCCCGCTCGCCGCTCGTGGGCGAGGTCTCGCGCCGCCGCGTGATGTACGTGCCCATTGTGGCGGGCAAGTACCAACCCAAAGACGCCCACAGCCCTACGCCTTTCTACCTGCGGTTTCTGCACTTGGTCAGATGAGTTATCAGTTGCCAGGTACGGGTTGCCGGGATTGTCATCCTGAGCGTGCGCGAAGGACCTTTTCACCGCTGAACGAATCGTGCTGGCGTTGCAAGGTCCTTCGCGCACGCTCAGGATGACGTATCATATACTCACAACTCACAAATTGGCAACTGATAACAAAATGCCCTTTGCTCTCATTACCGGTGCCTCGCGCGGCATCGGCCGCGCCCTGGCGCTGGAATTTGCCCGCCGCGGCTACGGCCTGCTGTTGGTGGCTCGCTCGGCCGATACCCTGGCCGCGTTGGCTGCCGAGGCACAGGCGCAGCACGGCGTGTCTGCCGCCTTCCTGGCCCTCGATCTGACGGCACCCGACGCCGCCACCCGCGTAGCCACCTGGGCCGACACCACGGCGGCCGGTGAGCTGAGCGTGCTGGTAAACAACGCCGGTTACGGCCTGTGGGGCCGGTTTGCCGAGCTGCCTTTAGCTGAGCAACAAAACATGCTGCAGCTAAACATGCTGCTACCCGTGAACCTGACGCACGCCCTGCTTCCCCTGCTGCGCCGCCAGCCCCAGGCCTATATTCTAAACGTGGCCAGCACGGCGGCCTACCAGGCTGTGCCCACGTTGGCCCTCTACGCCGCCAGCAAGGCGTTTCTGCTCACCTTCACCCGGGGCTTGCGCTACGAGCTGCACGAGTCGGCGGTGTCGGTGAGTTGCTTGAGTCCCGGCGCCACTGCCACCGCCTTTGCCGACCGTGCCGGTATGAACGCGGCCATGCAGGAAACCTCGGCCCGCTTCGCCATGTCGGCCGAGGAAGTGGCCCAGGCCGGCGTGGTGGGTTTGCTCAGCGGCGAGGCCGAAATTATTCCCGGCGCACTCAACAAGCTGTCGGCCAAGCTCACCGGCGTAATGCCCAAGCGCCTGACCGAAAAAATTGCCGCCGGGCTCTACGAGAAGCATTTGAAGCAAGAAACCCCTAACGGCGAGTAGCCAGCAGGAGTCGGCCTGCGGCCCACCACGCCAGCAGCGTAGCCGGCACGGCGGCCAGTACGTCCCAGGTGTAATGCGCGTGCTGCACCAGCAGCAGCCCGGCCACGGCTGCCGCGGCAATGGCCAATACCACGCGCCGCCAGCCGGGGCCAACTGCTACGGCCAGGAGCAGGAGCGTAGCGGTGTGGGCCGAGAAAAACAAGTCTTTGGTAATGGGTGTTGGGGCGGCGTAGAAGAACGTGTCGACCACCGGGTCGTGGAGCAGCATCAGCGCAGCGGGTGGCTCCCAGGGCACCAGCGCCAGGCTGAGCAGCCGCAGCAGGTGCAGCAGCAGAAACGCCAGCAGCGCACGTAGCAACGACTGGGGCCGGGGTAGCAGCGTAGTCAGGCCCAGCAGAATGCCGCCGTATATCACCGCAAACGTGGCTCCTGATGCGTCGTGCGCGGGCAGTATGTCCAGCAAAGGGTCGGGCGGGAGGAAACCGGGGCGCGCTTCTACCCAGGCAAAGAAGCGCGGCAATGCCAGCGCCACCCCTGCCAGCAACGCCAGCACAATCAGCAGCCGACGGCGGAAAGACGGCTGGGCCCAGGCGTGAGGCCAGGTAGAAAAAGAGGGACTGGTGGGCATACGGCAGCAAAATAACGCGGCTCAACCAAGCAGCCTTCCCAGAATCGGCCGCCGCGGCACCAACAAAGGCGGGCGGCGGTGTACTTTGCCGCTTCCGATACCCTTTCGCTTTGCTGCCAATGCTTTCTGCTTCCCGAATTGCCCTGCCCGCTGGGCTGCTGTTGCTGACCATTACTTCCGGCTGGGCTCAAAAGAATGCGGCCTCGCCGCGTATCACCACGCTGGCCGCCAAAGTAGAGCCGCAGGTAATTGCCTGGCGCCGCGACATTCACGAGCACGCCGAGTTGGGCAACCGCGAAACCCGCACCGCCGCCCTAGTAGCCGCCGAGCTGAAGCGCCTCGGGCTGGAGGTGCAAACCGGCGTCGCCAAAACCGGCGTAATCGGAATTTTGCGGGGCGGCAAGCCCGGTCCAGTAGTGGCCCTGCGCGCCGACATGGACGGCCTGCCCGTGACCGAGGAACGCAAAGTGCCCTTCGCCTCCAAGGAGCGTGTGCTCTACAACGGCCAAGAGGTGGGCGTGATGCATGCCTGCGGCCACGACGCCCACACGGCCATGCTGCTGGGCACGGCCAACGTGCTCAGCCAGATGAAAAACGACCTGCACGGCACCGTGAAGTTCCTCTTTCAGCCCGCCGAGGAAGGCCCGCCCGCCGGCGAAGAAGGCGGCGCCGCGCTGCTGGTGAAAGAAGGCGCCCTCGACAACCCCAAGGTCGATGCCGTGTTCGGCCTGCACGTGAATGCCCAGACGGAAATCGGCCAGCTTAAGTACCGCGCCGGCGGCATGATGGCCAGCTCCGACGTGTTTACGGTGCGCGTGAAAGGCAAATCGGCGCACGGCGCGTACCCTTGGCTGGCCGTCGACCCGGTAGTGGCGGCCGCCCAGGTTGTGGTGGCCCTGCAAACCATCGTGAGCCGCGAAGTAGAGCTGACCAACGACGCGGCTGTGGTGACGGTGGGCATGATTCACGGCGGCGTGCGCAACAACATCATTCCCGAGCAGGTGGAACTGACCGGTACCCTGCGCGCGCTCAACGCCCAAACCCGCGAAAAGCTGCGCCAGAGCGTGCAGCGCGTGGTTACCCACACGGCCGAAGCCGCTGGCGCCACCGCCGAAGTAACCATCAAGGCCGCCGCCCCCCTTACATACAACGACCCGCAACTGACCGCCCGCATGCTGCCCACGCTGCGCAACGTGGCCGGCGCGGGCAGTGTGAGCGAGATGAAAGCCGTGACGGGCGCCGAAGACTTCGGTTGCTACCAGGAAAAAGTGCCCGGGCTGTTCCTCTACCTTGGCGCCATGCCTTTGGGCGTCGACCCGGCCACCACCGCGCCGCACCACACCGCGGGGTTCTTCCTCGACGAAGGCAGCTTTGGCTTGGGCGTGCGCACCCTCGCGCAGCTCGCCGTCGACTACCTTAATAATTCTTCGAAAAAATAAACGCCCGCCAAAACGGCGCTGCCTCCAATCAGGTGCACCAAGGGCTTTCGGCTGGTGACCTGCAGGCCCGGCAGGACAAGTGGAATTGAGGAAAGAATGGATAGGGCCCAATTATGAATTTCATAATTGGGCCTTTCGGCGCTTCACCAATTTCAAGCAGGTAGTGCGCGACTGAAATGCTGGTGCGGAGCGCTGCAAAGGCGCATCGAGCCACAATACAAAAGTGCATCCACAGCGAATAGGCCGGGTGTTCTAGAAAAATAGGCTTATTCTAATGGTACGACATCTGCTTTGCGAGGGCGCGATACGAGAAGTGCAAGGAAATGGTTGAGGATAAGTGAGGTTTTTACTGAATGAAAATTTTATTGCGAAAATGGAGTTGAAATAATCGAAGTGTTAAAAAATTTTTAATTTGGCTGCCCCGACTCCCCATCGGGAAACCGTCCCCTTCTTTTCCACAACCAAACCACCGTTTCATGATCAACAAGTACCCGGCCTTGGTGCTGGCGCTGCTCGGTAGTGCCCTCACCCTACAGGCCCAAGATGCAGCGCGTGCGCCGCAAACCGTGCAAGGAGCAGATGGCCTGCCCGAACTGGTGCAGTTCCGCAAAGGCGCCACCCCCAAGCTGACCGACGCCAAACAGGCCCTCCGCACCGCGCTGGCGCTGGCCCCCGAAGCCGACATGCGCTCGGTAGGCAGCGAAGTAGACCAGCTCGGCTTCACGCACGAGAAGTTTCAGCAATTCTACAAAGGCGTTAAGGTAGAGCACGCCACCTACAGCGTGCACGCCCGCAACGGCGCCATCGAAACCATGACCGGCGACGCCGAAGTGGTGGCCTTGGATGTGCGCCCCTCGCTGTCGGCCGATGCAGCCCTGAAGTCGGCGCTGGGCTTTGTGCGCGCCAGCCGCTACATGTGGCAGGACGCCCGCGAAGAAGCCAGCCTGAAGCAGCAGGAAAACAACCCCAACGCCTCGTACCTGCCCAAGGGCGAGCTGGTGATTGTGAACAACCAGCTGAGCATGGACGCCGCCAAAGCCGGCAAGCCCACGCTGGCCTGGAAGTTCAACGTGTATGCCCAGCAGCCGCTGAGCCGCGCCTACATCTACGTCGACGCCAACACGGGTGAGGTGGTGATGCAGGATGCCATCATCAAGCACACGGCCGCCAACGCCACGTTTGCCACCGCCTACAACGGCACCCGTACGCTGGCCAACGAAACCACCACCGGCGGCTACCGCCTGCGCGAGTACACCCGCGGCCTGGGTATCGAAACCTACAACGCCCGCAAGAGCAACAGCTACACCGCCGCCGTTGACTTCGTGGACGCCGACAACAACTGGACGGCCGCCGAGTACAACAACGCCAACTACGACAACGTGGCCGGCGACGCCCACTTTGGCGCCCAGGCTACCTACGACTACTGGAAAGCGGTGCACAACCGCAACTCCTACGACAATGCCGGCGCCAAAATCAAGAGCTACGTGCACTTCGACGACGTGCCCGGCGGCGCGGGCTACGAAAACGCGTTCTGGAACGGCTCGGTTATGACCTACGGCGACGGCGCCAGCTCCTTCAAGCCGCTGACGGCCATGGACGTGTGCGGCCACGAAATCGGCCACGCCGTGTGCGAAAAAACCGCTAACCTGACCTACCAGAACGAGTCGGGCGCCATGAACGAAGGCTTCTCCGACATCTGGGGCGCCTGCGTGGAAGCCCGCGCCGTGGCCCAGTACGGCCTCACCGGCAAGTCGACCTTCCTCATCGGCGAGGAAATCATGAAAGCCGGCGGCGCGCTGCGCTCCATGAGCAACCCCAACCAGTACGGCCAGCCCGATACCTACAAAGGCTCCTACTGGTACACCGGTACCGGCGACTACGGCGGGGTGCACACCAACTCGGGCGTGCTCAACTACTGGTTCTACCTGCTGAGCCAAGGCGGCTCGGGCACCAACGACAAAGGCAGCGCCTACTCGGTCACCGGCATCGGCATTGATGCCGCCGCCAAAATTGCCTACCGTACCGAAAGCGTGTACCTGACGGCTTCGTCGACCTACGCCAGCGCCCGCACAGCCGCCATTTCGGCTGCCACCGACCTCTACGGTGCCGGTTCGGCCCAGGTAATTGCCACTACCAACGCCTGGTACGCCGTGGGCGTGGGCGCCGTGTACAGCGGCGGTGGCGGCACTACGCCGCCCTCCACCACTACTTACTGCGCCAGCAAAGGCACCAGCCAGAGCTACGAATGGATTGATCTGGTGCAGCTCGGCTCTATCAACCGCGCTTCCTCGAAAGACGCTGGCTACTACAACGGCACGGCTACCAGCACCACGGTAGCCGCCGGTTCGTCGCAGACCATCTACTTCTCGGCCGGTTTCACCTCCACGGCTTACACCGAGTACTGGAAAGTCTACATCGACTACAACCAGAACGGCGTGTTCACCGACGCCGGTGAGCTGGTCGTATCGGGCTCGTCGTCGAGCGCCGCCACGCTCAGCAGCACCTTCACGGTGCCGGCCACGGCCAAGAGCGGCGCTACCCGCCTGCGCATCATCATGAGCGACGCCTCGGCCACCACCAGCTGCAGCAGCTACAGCTACGGCGAGACGGAAGACTACACCGTCAACATCAGCGGCGGCACCATTGCCCCGGCTGGTCTGACCGGTATTCGCAGCGCCATGCCGCTGGGCAACGAAGAAGCCCGTCTGGCTCGCGTGTTCCCGAACCCGGCCACCGAGCTGCTGACCATTTTGCTGCCCGATAACGCGCCGCTGCGCTCGGTGAAAGTGTACGACGTGCGCGGTGCCGAAATGAAGCAGGTGCGCCTGGCCGAAGACGGTGGCCTCGACGTGAGCCGTCTGGCGCCCGGCATGTACCAGTTGAGTTTGTCGGATGGGCAGAAGTCCTTCCAGCAGCGCTTCATCAAGCAGTAAACAGAGCCGCTTAACTGCCGTATGAAACGGCCCGGTACCGCAACGGTACCGGGCCGTTTTTGCGTCCCGGCTGTAGATTGCGCCGCTTTTCTGCGCCGGCACCGCCGGTTTGCCCAAACTCTCGAACATGCACGTAGCCTTGGTCACCAGCGTGGTGCTGGAACAATACGCCGCCACCAACGTGGCCAACGAAGACGATTTGCTGGCTGCGTACCTGCGTCGCCACGGTCTGCAGGTGACGCCTGCCGTGTGGTCGGATGCCGCCGTTGCGTGGGAATCGTTTGATGCCGTGGTGCTCAAGTCGCCGTGGGACTATTTCGACCGGCCCGCTGAGTTTCACGCGTGGCTCGACGACTTGGACCGCCGCGGCGTGCGGCTGCTTAACCCGACGAGTATCGTGCGCTATAATGCCGACAAAGCCTATTTGCTCGACTTCGAAGCCGGCGGCGTGGCCATTGTGCCCACCCAGCTGCTGAAGCGCGGAAGCCGCGTGCAGCCCGCCGCGTGGTTTGCGGGCGGAGCCGAGAAAGTAGTGTTCAAGCCCACTGTGAGCGGCGGCGCCAAAGACACTTTTGCCCTCACCTTAGCCGAGGCCGAAGCAGCTGCGCCGCAGCTGCAGGCCTTGCTCGACGAGGCCGACTTTCTAGTGCAGCCTTTCGTGCCGCAAATCCAGACCACCGGCGAATGGTCGCTCGTCTTCTTTGGCGGCGAACTGAGCCATGCGGTGCTGAAAACGCCTAAATCGGGCGACTTTCGGGTGCAGCACTACCTCGGCGGCGGCATTCAGCCGGTAGAAGCCCCCGCGCCCATAGCCGCCGTTGCCCACGCCGTTGTGCAGCGCTTTGCCCCCGGCTGCCTCTACGCCCGTGTCGATGGGGTGGACGCGCCCGACGGCGGTTTCTGGCTGATGGAACTGGAGCTGATTGAACCGTTTCTCTACCTCGAATCGGGCAGCGAAGCCGCGTATGCGCGCTACTACGAAGCGCTGTTGCAGCTGGCAAAGTAACTAGCATGCCCACACGCGGATGTGTGGGGCTGGCCCTTGCAGTGGTCAGAAGCCATTCACGACGAAGCCACCATCAACGGCCAGGGTTTGGCCGGTGACGTAGCTGGCGGCGGGCAGGCACAGAAAAGCCACGGCAGCAGCTACTTCATGCGGCTCGCCGATGCGGCCTTCGGGTGTGCGGTCGAGCACCTGCTGCAAATACGCTTCGTTGCTCAGTACCCCGGCCGCCAGCGGTGTGCGGATGTACCACGGCGCCACGCAGTTCACCCGAATACCATCGGCAGCCCATTCCACGGCCAGATTGCGAGTGAGCTGCACCAGCGCGGCCTTGGTCATGCCGTAGATGGCCCCGGTGCGTAAATGGGTGAGGCCTGCCACCGACGAAATATTGACGATGATGCCCGCGCCGCTGGCTTTCAGCAGCGGGTGCGCGAGTTGGCACAGCCCAAACGTCGATTCCAGGTTGGTGGCCATGATGTGCCGGTACTCGGCATCGGAGTACGCCGTGGTAGCCTTGCGGATGTTGGTACCCACGTTGTTTACCAACCCGTCGAGCCGGTTCCAGCGCTGCTGTACCTCGGCCAGCAGCGCCGCGCGGCTTTCAAGTTGGCTCACGTCGCCGGGTAGGGCGTGCGCGTCAAGCCCTTGCTGCTGCCACGCGGCCACGGCTTCGTATAGCGGCTCGGGGCGGCGCGCCACGGCCAGCACGGTCGCCCCGAAGCGCAGCAGCTCTTCGGCCACGGCCGCGCCAATGCCCGCCGAGGCGCCGGTAACCAGGAACACCCGGCCACGCAACGACCAGCGGGCGGTGAAATCAGAAGGAGGCAGCATGTTGGCGGGTCGCCGCGCCTAGCGCAGCTTGTACTCGACCTTCAGCTCGGCCAGGCCGTAGCCATCGTTGCGGTTGGGGTTGCCGCGCTGGCTCACGTCGTCGAGGTGGTCGGTGGTGGTGAAAAAGTAGGTGCCCTGGGCTGTCAGGTACAGGCGCCGGTTCAGCAAAAACGACAGGCCACCGCCTACGGGCGCTACCACGGCTGTAGCCGGGTAATCATTCCGCTCGGGCGTCAGGATGGCCTGCTGGTTGAGCGGCTCGGTGCCGGTGTAGAGCTTGGGGTTGTAGAGCAACAGCCCCAAACCGGCCTGCAGAAAGGGTTTGAAGCCGAGTGGATTGGCGCCGGTGCTGGAAAACTGCGCCGGGTCGTGCAGCGGCTCGAAGCGCAAAAAGCTCGTCAGCGACTGGTTGCGGCCCCGAAAAGCGAGGTTGCGCTCCGCCAGCTGGTCGATGGAGCCTACCTGAAACCAGCCGAACTCGCCGCCCACCGACCAATGCGGCCGCCAGGGGTAAATAACGCCCACCTGCACGTCGGCGCCGGGGCGGTTTTGGGCTAGACCGGTGGTTAGGTCGCCGGTGTAAAACGCCACGCCGCCGCCGGCCGTCAGGCGCGCCGGGCCGCGGTAGTAGCCACGGCCTTGGGCGTCGAAATGGCGGCGCGGCGCTTGGGCCGTTGCCACCAGCGGGGCCGCCAGCAGCGCGGCGCCGAGCAACCAAGAAGTAATGCGCACGGGTCGAAAAATCAAGTGAAACGGAACTCCGCATACGCCCGGCCACCGCCCGGCGTTACGCACGGCCCTTATTTGAACACCCCTTGCGGGTCGGGCATCTTGGCCACCAGCTCACTGATAAAGCCGAAGTCTACGCCCTGCAAGCTGTGGCTGCGGCCTTTGTGCACGGCTTCCCAGGCTTTGGCGTATTCGCCCTGCAGGTAGTAAGCTCGGCCCAGCTGCTGGTAGGCGTAGGAGTTGTTGGCGTCGAGCGTCACGGCTTGGTTGAGGTGTTCCAGGGCCGTTTTCAGGTCTTTGCTTTTCTTGGTTTTCTCGTAGCGCAGCAGGTAGCTGGCGCCGAGGTCGGAATGGAGCACGGCCTGGGTGGCGCCGGCAGATACGGCCAGACCTTTTTCCAGCAGGCCAATGGATTCGTCGAGGGCGGTGCTGCTGGTCAGCAGACCCAGGCCGCGGTAGGCGTCGGCATTTTGCGGATCGAGCATCCAAGCCAGGTTGAAGCGGTAGCGGGCCGTGTCGGGCTGGCCTTCGGTGAAGTACTCGTACCCTTTGTTGGCAAAGAAGCGGCTGGCTTCGGCCCGCGAGGCAAAGTTCTGGTCGATGCCCTTCAGAAACGCTTCGCCCATGAACGCCTGCGCGGCCTCGGGCGTAACGCCGCCGAACAAGGCCAGTTGCCGGTTGACGGTGGTGGCGGCGCCTTTGGTTTTGACTTTGGTTTTCTGCGCGTGCGCCGGCAATGCCAGCAATGAGCCCAGCACGGCGGCCAGGTAAATCAGGTATTTCATGAACAAAAAGCTTAAACGACCGCACCAACGCTGCTACACCGGCGGCACCCAGTGGGCGGCAGAGCAAAGATAGCGCCCACCGCCCGCTGTAGGCGCCACGGTAACGCCCGGCGGGGCCGCCGCAGTATGTAGCGCCGGCAATCCAAGCCAGCCCCAATGCGGTATATAGCCGAGCCGTCGGCGGCTGCCGGCCGGTTTGTTGTTGCTATATGATGAGGGTATTGCTGCGCTGCGCGCTGATTCCGTTTCTACTGCTGCTGCTCGCAGTTGGCAGCGAGTACACGGTGGCCCGGCCCAGCCGCCGCACCGCCGATGTGCCCTACGTGCCTGCCACCGACACGGCCTACAGCGCCGAGCGGCACCGGCTGGATGTGTATGCCCCGCGCCGCAAAGCGGCTGCGTTGCGGCCCGTGGTGGTGTTCATTCACGGCGGCAACTGGGACAGCGGCAACAAGAACATTTACGCCTTCATCGGGCGGCGGCTAGCCCGGCAGGGTGTGGTGGCACTGGTCATCAACTACCGGCTGGCGCCGCAGGTGCGCGTGCCGCAAATGGCCGACGACTGCGCCCGCGCCGTGGTGTGGGCCACCGAGCACGCGCCGGAGTACGGCGGCGATGCGCGGCGCATCTTCGTGATGGGCCATTCGGCGGGCGGCGGACTGGCGGCGCTGCTGGCCACCGACACGCGCTTGTTTCAGCGGCGCGGCCTGCGCCAGAATCCCGTGCGCGGCGCCATTCTCGACGACCCCGCCGGCCTCGATATGTACGACTACCTGCAAAAGATGCAGTACCCCGGCGACGCGCAGTACCTCGTGCCGTTCGGCCGCCACCCGGCCGTGTGGCGCGATGCTTCGGCCCTCTACCACGTATCGGCCGCCAGCCCGCCGTTTCTCATCTTCGTCGGCGGCGAAACCTACCCGTCCATTAGCTCCAGCAGCCAGCGGTTTCGCGAGCGGCTGATAGCCGCGGGACACCCGCCGCAGTTTGCCGTGCTGCCGGGCAAAAGGCACGTGCCCATGGTGCTGCAGCTCTACTGGAAACGCAACGTGATTTACCAGGAACTCCTGAAACTGGTACATTCCCCAGCGTCCTGAATACGTAGCGCTTGGCGTTGCTTCCGGCTGCTTGCTTTACGCTTCAAAGGCCTGCATCTCGGCCCAAAGCTTCCCGAAAGCCTGCGCGTAGGGACGCACTGCGGCCGGGTCGTTGGTGATGAGCACGTTTTCGAGGTTGTAGCGCGCCGCCGAGCGGGTCCAGTTGTAGCTGCCGGTCAGCACCAGCGCGTCGTCGGCAACGGCAAACTTGTGGTGCATGTGGTACTCGGTGCGGTCGGTGCGCACGGGAATGCCGGCTTGGTGCAGCTGACGCACATCGGAGCCGCCGTCGAAGAGCTTGTCGTTGTCGGTGAGCAGGCGCACGCGCACGCCACGGCGGTGCGCGGCCAGCAGGGCCTCGGTCAGGCGGTCGTCGGCCACCGTAAACACGCACACGTCCAGGGTGCGCTCGGCCTGGTTGATGAAGCGCCGAATGGCCCCGATGCACGCTTCGCCGGGGCTGAAATGCACCTCGGTTTGCGTAATGGGCGTGGCCTCGGCCGGCAGCAGCGCCGTTGCCCCGGTCAGCCACGTGATAATGGCCTTGTCGAGCGGCGTTTCGGTCTGGGTTTTGGCAAGCTGAAACACCTGCCGCCGCAGTTGGGCCAGGTCGCCGCCCTGCTGGCCGAACGCCAACACATGCGGGCGCAGCTGCCGGGCTTCAGCCTCTGAAAGGGAAATGTCGGACAACGCCTGCCGGAAACGGTCCAGCAATACGTCGAGGTCGGCGGCGGGAGTGCTCATGCGGGAATAGGGGCTTCGTCGACGGTACCGCGCAGCTTGGCCGTTTTGCGGGTGAAGATGGGCGCGGGCACGGCCGCGGCTACCTGCTGCTGGGCGGCCAGCAGGGCTTCGGCGTAGGGCTGGTGCAACACGCGCTTGGGTGGGCCTTCGGGCTGCAGTTCCACGTCCCAGAGGCCGGCGCGGTGCCAGGGCCGCTCCAGAAAGTCCCAGTCGGGCCGGTCGATGATGGGGTAGAGGCACACGCCCCACAGCGGCACGCCGGCGCGCAGCGCAAGGGCGCATTCCCGGGCCACGGACTCAATCCAGTTGGGCCGGTGCTCCTGCGGGTGGCTGGTTTCGGTGATGACGACCGGCCGCTGGTAGCGCGCATAGGCCTCCTGGAGCAGGGCGCTGAGCGGGCGCCAGCGCGGGTCGTTGGTTTCGTTGGCCCAGCCCAGGCGCTGGCCGGTGTGCAGGTCCCACTGATTGTCGTAGTAATAGTTGAAGCCCAGCAGGTCGAGGTACTCGGGCGAGCCGCCCAGCTCGGGGCACATGCGGCCGCAAAGCATGTCCACGGCCTGGTACTGGTCGCGGTGGGCACGGCGGGCCTGGGCTTTCTGCAGCTTGGTGCCCCGGAAAGGCGGCACAATGTTCACCAGGGGCTCGGTAGTGAGGATGCGCACCGTGGGGTCGGCTTCGCGCAGGGCCGCCACGCCTTCGATGTAGGCGCGCATCAGGCCGTACTTCACTTCCCAGCCCTGGCCCACACAGTAGGGCGAGGTGCCGCGCACGTCGCCGCCCAGCCAGCTCATAAAGCTCACTTCGTTGATGGGCGTCACAATCAGCTCGTCGTCGGGGCGCACGGAACGGTAGAAATCGACGAAGGCACGGCAGAGCGAGGCAAAGCGGCGCGCAAACTGCGGGTGCAGCGGCGTGAGGTCGTCGGGGTAGCCGAAGTGGCAGATGTCCCACACCTGTTGCACGCCGTGGCGGGTGCCGGCGGCCAGCAAATCGGCCACCACGCTCCAGTCGTAGTGGTAAGGCGTGCGCTCTACCTGGCTCCACCGAATGCCTTCGCGCACCGTGCGGATGTTGTACTGGCCCAAGCCGCGGTAGTCGTCGTCGAGCAGCTGGTAGTGGCCTGTCAGGTGCAGGAAATCGACGCGGTGCCCGAAGCAGTTGAGCTGGTCGGTGCACTCGTAGCCGCCCATCCAGAACGAGCGAAACGGGTTGGTGGGCGTAGCGGGGCGGGTGGCAGACACCATGGTCAAACGAAGGCTGAGCGTCGGCGCAGGAGCCGACGTCGGTTCAAAATCGTTGGGCGCTTGGGAAAAAACGGCGGTTAGGCCGGGGTGGAGGCGGGTTGCGGCGGCGCGTCGGTGGCGTGGCGCTGGCGGTTAAGCACCGACTTGGCTTCGATGAAGATACGCTTGAACTCGGGATACCGCGCCCGAATGGCGTCCTGCAGCTGTTCGATGGCCACTTCCACTTGCTGAGCCGTCAGGTTGGGCTGAAACTGCACGTCGAGGGCCAAAATCACGTCGGCGGGCCCCAGGTACATGGTCAGCGGCGGGCGAATGGCTTCGACACCGGGCTGTTCGTGGGCAATGGTTTGGAGGGCCTGCAGGGTATCTGCATCCACGCCTTCGCCCACCAGCAGCGTGCGGGTACGGGCCACCAGAAACACGGCCACCAGCATCAGCAGCAGGCCAATGGCAATGGAGGCGGCCCCGTCGAGAAACGGGTTGTTGAGCAGGTGACCAAAAAACACGCCCAGCAGGGCCAGGAGCAGGCCCAGCAGCGCGGCCAGGTTTTCGAGCACCGAGGCAAACACCGCGGGGTCTTTGCTGGCGCGCAGTATGCCCCAGAACGAAAGGTTTTCGGCGCGGTTGACCAGCAGCGCCTTCATGGCCAGGTAAAATGCCCAGGCCTCGAACCCAATGGACACGCCCAGCACCACGTAGTTCCAGAGCGGGTCGGTGAGGGGCTCGGGGTGTTCGATGTGCTTGATGCCCTCGTAGAACGACATGCCGCCGCCGATTGCAAAGATGAGCACGGCCACAATCAGGCCCCAGAAATACAGCTCCTTGCTGTGTCCGAACGGGTGCTGGGCATCGGCCGGCTTTTGGCTGCGGTTGACGCCGTAGAGCAACAGCACCGCGTTGCCGCTGTCGACGAGCGAGTGAATACCCTCCGACAGCATGGCCGAGCTGCGGGTAAAATACGCCGCCACAAACTTGCTGATGGCAATGCCGATGTTGGCCAACAGGCCACCGTAGAGCGCGGTTTTAGAAGAATTCGGATCAGCCACGAAGCAGAAAACGGAACGGGAGTAGGTAAGAAAACCAGCGACTCGAACGCGGCCGCCGGGCATACTATACGCAAGTACGGCGGTTTGGCTGACCCCCGCCAAACCCAAGCCCGCTAAAAGCGGTTACTTCGCCCGCTGCCTTACCCGCGCCACCGCTCCGCCTCATGCGCCCCGCCCAACCCACCGCCACCACCTCACCGGCTCCTGCCGAACCCCAGCTCAGCCGCGAACTGGGCCTGCTGCCCGCCACCGCGTTGAATATGATCGACATGGTCGGCATTGGCCCCTTCGTGGTGCTGCCGCTCGTCATGCAGCTCATGGGGCCGTATTTTATGTGGGCCTGGGTGGCCGGCGCGCTGCTCTCGGTGGTCGACGGGCTGATTTGGGCCGAACTGGGCGCGGCGCACCCCGAAGCAGGCGGCTCGTACCGCTTTCTGCGGCTGGCCTACGGCGAGCATACCTGGGGGCGGCTGCTGTCGTTTCTCTACGTGTGGCAGACGCTGGTGCAGGCGCCGCTGGTGCTGGCTTCGGGCAGCATCGGGTTTGCGCAGTATTTCGGCTACCTCGTGCCGCTGGAGGCGTGGTGGCAGCCCAAGCTGGTGAGCGGTACGGTAGTGCTGCTGCTGGTGGCCTTGCTCTACCGGCGCATCGGCAGCGTGGGCAAGCTGGGCGTTACGCTCTGGGTGGGCGTGCTGGTGCTGCTGGTGGGCCTCATTGGCTGCGGCCTGTTGCTGGGCCACGAGCCGGTGCCGCTGCTGCCCGCCGCCACCGACGGCACCGTGAACTGGGCCGGGCTGCTGCTACCGGCCGCGCTCGGGCAGGCCACCGTCAAAACCATCTACAGCTACCTGGGCTACTACAACGTGTGCCACCTCGGGGCTGAAATCAAGCAACCCGAAAAGGTAATTCCGCGGGCCATTTTCCTGAGTATTCTGGGCATTGCGGTGCTCTACCTGCTGCTCAACTACAGCGTGGCGCACGTGCTGCCCTGGCAGGTGGCGGGCAAGTCGGAATTCATCGTGAGTACCTTCATCGAGCATTTGTTTGGCCCCACGGCCGCCAAGCTGGCTACCGGACTGGTGCTGTGGGTGGCGTTTGCGTCGCTTTTCGCGGTGCTGCTGGGCTACTCGCGCATTCCCTACGCCGCCGCCGCCGACGGTGAGTTCCTGCCCGTGTTTGCCCGGCTGCACCCCACCAAACACTTTCCCTACGTGTCGCTACTGGTGCTGGGCGGGGCGGGCTTCGTGTTCAGCTTGCTCTTCAAGCTTAGTGAAGTCATCAGCGCCATTCTGGCCATGCGCATCTTGGTGCAGTTCGTGGGCCAAGCCGTGGGGCTGGTGCTGCTGCGCCGGCGGCGCGGCACGGCCGGGCTGCCGTTCAAAATGCCGCTCTACCCGCTGCCAGTGGTGCTGGCCGTAGGCATCTGGCTCTGGATTCTGTGGAGCACCGGCGTCTCGTTTATGCTCTCGGGCCTGGCCATGATTGCCGCGGGCATAGTGGTTTTTCTGCTCTGGAGCCGCAGCCGGGGCCGTTGGCCGTTTGCGCGGTAAGGGGTACATTCGGGCTTTTATTCAACCCTGTTTTACGTGCTGCGCCTATTCTTTTCGCTTTTGCTTTTGCTGCTGATTGTCGGCACCGGTCGTAGCCAAACCAACGCCAAAAGGCTCGACTCGGACTACGCGTATTGGAGCGCAACTCGGCGTTTACAACTCTCCGATTTCGGACTGCAGGTGAAGCCCGGCAACTACCTGAACGGCAGCAATGCCATGTTCGGGTTCGAAATGCACGGCAACGTGTATGACTTGTTCGGCAAGCAGGCCAACAACGTTATCCGCAACCGCATGCTGCGCACCGCGTCTTGGGTCGACACGACAAGCCGAACAGATGTTGCGGCGCAAATTCGGTTTCACCAGACGCTGTTTGATATTCAAGAAGTTTACTGCCGCCGACTACGGCAGCAGATTCGCGCCAGTGCCACGAAAATCCTGCTGTTTGGTAAACCCGATATCAACGAGTTGTTCAACGAACAGATGAAAGATTCGCAACAACGCCAAGCCCTATACGTCAACGAAACCAACTACGGCACGCTGTCCGTTGAACAGGCCACTTGGGAGAAGCAGATTATGCTCGAACTGCAAAATTTGCAAGCGTTTCAGGCGTCGGAATAAAGCCAGGTGTTGATGGCCATTCAACGAGGAAACCAGCCGTAACGGAAAGCCCCGCTTCTGACTGAAGCGGGGCTTTCCGTTACGGCTGGTTTTGTTACCTATCCGCGCTTCAGCACAGCGGCCGCCTCCTTGGCGAAGTAGGTCAGAATGGCGTCAGCGCCGGCGCGCTTGATGCTCAGCAGCACCTCCAGCATCGTCCGCTCGCCGTCGAGCCAGCCGTTGCGGGCGGCGGCCTTCACCATGGCGTACTCGCCCGATACGTTGTAGGCCGTCACGGGCAGGTTGGTGTGGGTTTTCACGTCGTGAATCACGTCGAGGTAGCTCAGGGCGGGCTTCACCATCACCATGTCGGCGCCTTCCTGCTCGTCGAGGGCCAGCTCGCGCAGGGCCTCGCGGCGGTTGGCCGGGTTCATCTGGTAGCTTTTCTTGTCGCCTTTCTTGGGGGCCGAGTCCAGCGCGTCGCGGAAGGGGCCGTAGAAAGCCGAGGCGTACTTGGCCGTGTAGCTCATGATGCTCACGTGCGAGAAGGCGTTGCGGTCGAGCACCTCGCGAATCCAGGCCACGCGGCCGTCCATCATGTCGGAGGGGCCGATGATGTCGGCGCCGGCGCGAGCCTGGGCCAGGGCCATCTGGCCGAGCACTTCCAGGGTGGCGTCGTTCAGAATTTCGCCCGATTCGGGGTCCACAATGCCGTCGTGGCCGTCGGAAGAGTAGGGGTCCATGGCCACATCGGTCATGATGACCACGTCGGGGAACTGCCGCTTGATGTCGGCCACGGTTTTCAGGTACAGCCCCTCGGGGTTGGCCGATTCTTTGGCCAGGCGGTCTTTCAGCTTGTCGTTGATGCTGGGGAAGGGCGCAAAGGCTTTCACGCCCAGCTCCACGCACTGGCCGATTTCATCGATGAGGCGGTCGGCCGAAAAGCGGTTGATGCCGGGCATCGAAGCCACCTCAATAAGCTGGTTCTGGCCTTCGACAAGGAAAACCGGGTAGATAAAGTCGTGCGCGGCCAGGTGCGTTTCCTGCACCATATTGCGAATGACTTCGGACTTGCGGTTGCGGCGGGGCCGGTGAATGGGAAGTGTGGGCATAGGGAAGCAAATGTCAACGGGGCAGAACAGCCGGGGCAAAGGTAAAGTTGCCAGGTGGCAGTGGGGCAAATGCGGCGAATGTACCTACGGCAGGTTGCCGTCGATAACAAAGCTGCCCCAGAAAGCTACCAGCAACCCGACAAGCGCACAAAGCGCAAACCACCCGAAGCCGGCCCATCCGCCTACAGCCACGCCGAGCACGATGCCCCCAACCGCAAACACGGTCCCCAGAATTTGCAGAAAGTCGCCCTTCGTGGAAAGGAGCTGTTGGGGTACCCGCTGTTGGGCCACCCGCAGCTTGGTGGAAACCACCCTTGCTGCTCCAATATGTTGGGGCTTGTGGGTGCTTCGACTTCTACCAACGCTTTGCGTCTCGGGTCGTTGCCGGACAACTGCCAGATGCCGGCTCGCATTGGCCCCGCGCACCGCCACGGGGGCAAGAGTCAGTTCAGGTACTGGTCTTGGTGGCGCGGAAGCCAGCCGGGGCACCCGCGGCGGTGCGGGCTGAAACCGAAAAGCAGTTTGCTCACTGTAGCAGCCACCGAAAACGAGTACAAGCAACAAAGCGCAGCACCTATACAACTTCATCCTCGAAGGCTACATGTTGAAAAATTCCTGAAAGATTTCCAGCCACGCGTGCCGGCCCCCAATACCCAGCACCAGAAAGTAATACCCGGCAATTACCACTGCCGCGCCCACGCCTAGTCCCAGCCAGCCGCCCAGCGCCAGTCCGGCTACCACCCCGCCCGCCACCAGCAGCGCCCCGAGCACAATGTGCAGCGTATCGCGCCCGGCCGCCACCTGCGTGTGCCGTGCCGCGTTGTGGTGGCGCTTCCGCAACTGGGGTACAAATATTGGGGAATCCGTAGTTCGCTGCAGCCGCGTGGGCTGCAGCGCGGCTACCCGAGGCCGTTGGGAACGGGTTCCACCGAAACGCTTTACCTGCGACAAACGCGCGGTAACTGCCGGAGTAGGCGCAACACAAGCATGAGCCTGGGCCGGTGCCACCGGCTGCGTGTCGGCCACTGCGACAGTAGGAGCCGAGAAACGAAAGGCAGCTTGCTGGCTACGGCAACCCGCGAGCAGTAAGCCTATCAGCAACAGAAAACCGGCGCGCAGCCGGAACGAGGGTACACAATCGGCCATCGGCAAGTAAAACCAGGGGTGTAGCTGCCGAAGGTAGCGGGCGGCAGTTCGCGCTACTACGCACGGACCAAAAAGCAGTTCGCCGCGCCCACCCCACAAGGGCCGACGCGGCGAACCAGATTATTCCTGCAAAAACCGCCGTTAGCGCCGGCGCCCCGGCAGCCGCTTGGCCGAGGTGGCCTCGGCTTCGCTGGCCGACACCGTCACGGCCGTGGGCTCGGGGCTCTGCGAGTCGTGCATGAGCACCACGGCGGTAGCGGTGGTGTCGTTGGAGGCAGCGGTGGGCAGCGGGCTGAGGTGGGCAGCCAGGGCCAGCCGGTTGCTTTGGCAGCTGCCCAACGACAGCGCGGCCAAGCCCAGCAGCAGGGCGTAACGTTTGAACATACGGGTGGTGTGGGATGGGTGGAGTACAAACCTATGTACGTCCAGCCTGCCAAACCATTCCGTTCGCCGAAACCGTTCCGGGACGCTGTAAAAACTGTCTGTCAGTAGCTAAGCGTCTGATTCGGCGTCTATCTGACCCTGCTTATCACTGCCCAGCTGTGCAAGTTTCCTCTGGTACATCCTGCTTGTCAGGATACGATGGAGAAACGAAACGGCCCCGGCGCAACCACGCCGGGGCCGTTGAGCCCTAAGCAAGGCGTTGCGCTAGAAGTCCATAATCGTCTGCTCAATCACGTCGCAGGCTTCGTGGATTTGCTCTTCGGTGATGACCAGCGGCGGCGCGAAGCGAATGATGTCGCCGTGGGTGGGTTTGGCCAGCACGCCGCGCTCCATCAGGGTCACGCACACGTCCCAGGCCGTGCGCCCATCGGCGTGGGGTTTGATAACGACGGCGTTCAGTAGGCCTTTGCCGCGCACCAGCTCCACCACCTCGGGGCGCTTGGCTTGCAGGCGGCGCATCCGCTCCCGGAACACCTCGCCCAAAGCGCGGGCGTTTTCGGTCAGCTTTTCTTCGATGAGCACGTCGAGGGCCGCTACCAGCACGGCGCAGGCCAGCGGGTTGCCGCCAAAGGTGGAGCCGTGCTGACCGGGCTTGATGGTGAGCATGATTTCGTTGCGGGCCAGCACCGCCGATACCGGCATGGCCCCGCCGCTCAAGGCCTTGCCCAGCACCAGAATATCGGCGTGCACACCGTCGTAGCACGAGGCCAGCAGCTCACCGGTGCGGCCCAGCCCGGTCTGAATTTCGTCGGCAATCAGCAGCACCTTGTGCTTTTTGCAGAGGGCGTGGGCGTGGGCCAGGTAGCCGTCCTGCGGCACCATCACGCCGGCCTCGCCCTGAATGGGCTCAACCAGGAAAGCACACACGTGCGGATCTTGCACGGCGGCTTCCAGCGCGGCGAGGTCGTCGTAGGGCACCACTTGGTAACCCGGCGTGTAGGGGCCGAAGCCGCCGGTCGAGTCGGGGTCGGTGCTGAAGGAAATGATGCCGGTGGTGCGGCCGTGGAAGTTGTGCTCGGCCACCAGAATGCGGGCTTGGTTCGGCGCAATGCCTTTTTCTTCGTAGCCCCATTTGCGGGCCAGCTTAAGGGCGGTTTCCACGGCCTCGGCGCCCGAGTTCATCAGCAGGGCCTTGTCGTAGTTGAACAGCTCGCAGAGGTACTTTTCGGCCCGGCCCAGCTGGTCGTTGAAAAACGCGCGTGAGGTGAGGGTGAGGCGCTGGGCCTGCTCCATCATGGCCCCGATGATGCGCGGGTGGCAGTGGCCCTGGTTTACGGCCGAGTAGGCCGAAAGGAAGTCGTAGTAGTGTTTGCCCTCCACATCCCAGAGGTGCACGCCTTCGCCGCGGGTGAGGACCACCGGCAGCGGGTGGTAGTTGTGGGCGCCGTAGTGGTCTTCGAGCTGCATCAGCTCCTGGCTGCTGTGCTGGTGCGTGGCAGTGGCGGTTTCGTGGGCGGGAGGCGTGGAAACGGACATGAGGCAGGGAAAAGTTAGGATGAGAAATCGAGCGGGGAGGTAGCCAAAAGTACGGAAATCGGCCTGAGTCGGTGGCTGTAGCGGGGAATTAGGGAGGACGGCAAAAGCGAAACAATCGGGGCCGGAGCTAGGGCGCCCACGGCGCCTCTTGGAGGTGGGGCAAAGACCTGACAATTCTTACCGGCAACCAGTAGCTTTGCCAGGCTGCCCATTGTGTCCTCCGCCACCGCATGTCTACCCCGGTTATTGCTTCGCGTTTTGGCCGCCTCGGCGGGCCCATTCTGCTGGCTGCGTTTGCCGTTTTGTGCCTGCTGCCCTTTCTGGTTTTGTGCTGGTACGCCCATCCCTCAGCCGACGATTTCCTGCAGGCTAACGACGTGCGTAAACACGGCCACTGGGGCTACATGCCCTACATGTACCTGAACTGGACCGGGCGCTACACCTCGTTGCTGCTGTGGGGCTTGCTGCACCCAGTGGTATACGGCAATACCACCGAAGGCTACGGCTTGGTATGCCTGGCACTGCTCGCGGCGCTGCCCTGTGCTTTCTATGCACTTTTCCGCTCGTTGCTGGCCGGTGCATTTCGCCGCTACCAGCTGTGGCTGGCAGCCGGCATAGGCACAGCACTGTTTCTGCTGCAAATGCCCAGCCCCGCCGAAGCGTTTTACTGGATTACCAGCACCTACAACTACCTGCTGCCGGCTTTGCTTACGCTGTTGTGGCTGGCGGTTGTAGTGCGCCATGCCGTGGCCACCCAGCCCGCGGCGTGCTGCCGGTGGCTGGTCGCGGCATCCCTGCTGGCCGTGGTTATCATTGGGGGCAACGAGACCAACGCGCTGCCCTTGGCGGTGGGCGTCACAGGTTTTACGGTGATGCGCAGCCTGCAGCGCCGCCGTATTCTGTGGCACTACGTGGCGCTGACTGCAGTGGTGGGACTGGCCTGCGCAGCGGCGTTTCTGGCGCCCGGCAATTTCATGCGCATGGGGCAGCCTGACCAGCAATTCCCGCTGCCGCAAGCGGTCCAGCTGGCAGTTCAGTCAGCCTACCAAAGCGTAGCTAATTGGCTGGGGAATGGCGTGCTCATAGCCTTCACCGTGCTGCTGGCGCCCCTAAGCTACCGGCTGTGGCGCCTCCCCGATTTGCCGCTCAATCGGCTGGCACAAAACCCGCTTTTCATTACCCTGCTCATGCCGGTAGTGCTGGTGCTGGTGATGTTGCTGGCGTGGTGGAGTACCCGCCAGATCTTGCCGTTCCGGGCACAGAACTCGCTCTATCTGTTTTTTCTGATCGGGTGGTTTCTCAACGCCCATGCTTGGCTGCGCTACCTCTGGCGTCGCACCGAACCCACTGCTTTTGCCCTGCCCTGGTATATTCAAACGGTGCTTATTGGCTGGATAGCCGCCCTATTTGCTGTGGGCCACACGTGGAAGTTGAGCGGCAACGAGCCGCATGAAAATGTCAACTCAACCAACAACATCGTGGAAGCTTATCACGACTGGCTCGACGGCACCGCTGCCCGCTACGATGCGCAACTCACCGCTCGCTACCAGAGCCTGCGCTACTCAGACTGGTCAGGCTCCACCGACGCCGTGGTGGAGCCGCTCCAGTCGCCGCCCCGCACGCTGCTGTTCGGCGACATTACCACCGACGTCTACGACTGGTCCAACCAAGCCTATGCCGAGTTCTTTGGCAAGAAAACCATCCGTACCGATTGGCACTAGTCGTCGGCAGGTCCTCGCTCCCCAACCATCTGCTTCATGCAACACCTTCACCACGACGACGCTCCCAAAGCCGTAGGGCCCTATTCGCAAGCCATTGTAGCCGGTGGCTTGGTATTCTGCTCCGGCCAAACCCCGCTCGTACCGGCCTCGATGCAAATCGAAGCTACCGCCATCGAAGGCCAGACCCGCCAGGCGCTGGCCAACCTGGAAACCGTGCTGTCGGCCGCTGGCCTCGGGCTGTCGGACATCGTGAAAACGACCGTGTTCCTGAAAAACTTTGCCGATTTCCAGCGCATGAACGCGATATACGCCGAAGTGTTCGGTGCCCACCGCCCGGCCCGCACCACTGTGGAGGTGTCGCGTTTGCCGCTCGATGCGTTGGTCGAAATTGAATGCATTGCCGCCCTGCGCGGTTAGTAGCCTCTGTATGCCCGCTCAACCCCAGCCGCTCCAGCCCGGCGACTACTACTTCACGCCCGAAGGCTACATGGTCTTCACCGAACAGTACCACCGCCGCCGCGGCACGTGCTGCGGCAGCGGCTGCCGCCATTGCCCGTGGCGCTCGAAAAAAACCGCGTCGACGGGCCAGTAATGCGCTAACGAACTGTTTTTTAGCCTAGCGGTTTGTCTTCTTCAGACTTTTGCCGATATTTGCGCCCCTGTTTCCTGCATAGTCACTTCAAGTACACACATAGCCATGGCCCGAGTTTGTGATCTGACCGGCAAGCGCACCCGCGTTGGTAACAACGTGTCGCACGCCAACAACAAGACCAAGCGCAAGTTCTTCCCGAACCTGCAGAAGAAGCGCTTCTACATCCCCGAAGAGGATGCTTGGGTAACGCTGAAAGTGGCCACGTCCACCATCCGCACGATCAACAAGAACGGCATCATGGCCGTGTTGAAGAAAGCCAAGCAGCAAGGCTTCATCGTGTACTAAGCATACCGTGCCGGGCCACTAGGCCAGCGCAAGCACAAGGCCCGCTTCTGAATAGGAGCGGGCCTTGCTGCGTTGTGGAAGATAGGATTGTGGCCCGAAAAAGTTACCAAAGCAAGCCAAAACAATTACCTTTTGGCAGCAACCCTGCAACTGTTTCCGGTTTCCTTTCGCCGACCTTGAAACAGGCCGTTTCGGGGCTCACTCACCAAGTGGCAGTAGCTACTGTTTTTCGCGTTGTTATGAATGTACGTCGTCTCGTTGCGGCTACTCACTGGCCCGTGGCGCTGCTTGCCTTGGCCATTTCAGCCGCCGCTCCGGCCCAGGCTCAGCGACAGGCCGGCCCCGGCCGCCCCACCGATTTTCTGGACCCCGGCTTCCACCGCGCCCGCCGCGAAGCCCTGCGCCAGCAAATGCCCGCCGGCTCGGTGGCGGTGCTGTTTGCGGCCCCCGTGCGCAACCGCGCCAACGACGTGGACTTCATCTACCACCAAAGCCCCGATCTGTACTACCTCACCGGCTACGACGAGCCACAGGCCGTGCTGGTGCTCTTCAAAGAGTCGCAGAGCATTGGCGGGCAGGCCGGCGTAACCGAGGCCATGTTTGTGCAGCCCCGCAACCCGAAAGCCGAATCCTGGACCGGGCGCCGCCTCGGTACCGAGGGCGCCAAGCAGCAGCTCAAGCTGCAGTATGTGGCCGACAACAAGGAATTTGCCACCGCCGCCATTCCGTGGAGCAGCTTCAGCCAGGTGCTGTTTACCGAGTTGCCCACCGACGTGCGCGACGACCCCCGCGACCCCGCCGACCTCTACAACCTGATAGCCACGTTCCGGCAAAAATCCAGCATCCCCGCCGATTACAGCCCCGACCTGGCCCAGGCGCACCAGCTCATTCAGAAGTACGGCGTGCAGGCTGCGTCCAACCTGCGGCCGATGCTCACCAACATGGCCAGCTCCCAGCCGCAGGTGGCGGCCGATGCCTATGTGCAGGCCTACCTGAAAGCCGAAACCGACGACGCCCGCCAAAAAGTAATGGCCACTCGTCCCGCCCCATCGCGCTACGATGGCACGACGCTGAACGCGGCCCTCGACGAGCTGCGGGCCGTCAAGACGCCCGAGGAGCTGAAGCTGCTGCGTCGGGCCATCCGCATTTCTACCGTGGGCCAGCAGGAAGTGATGAAAGCCCTGCGCCCCGACATGGCCGAAAACGAGGTGCAGGCCCTGCACGAGTACGTGTACCGCCGCTACGGCGCCGAGTTTGAAGGCTACCCCAGCATTGTGGGTGCCGGCGCCAACGGCTGCATCCTGCACTACGAAACCAACGACAAACCCCGCATCGGCAACGACCTGATTCTGATGGACTGCGGCGCCGAATACCACGGCTACTCCGCCGACGTGACGCGCACCGCACCGCCCTCGGGTAAGTTTTCGCCCGAGCAAAAGCAGATTTACGAGCTGGTGCTGGCCGCGCAGGATGCCGGTATTGCCGCCTGCAAGCCCGGCGCCGAGTTTCAGGCGCCCGACAAAGCCGCCCGCAAAGTGGTGGAAGACGGCCTGCTGAAGCTCGGCCTCATCAAAACGGCCGCCGAAGCCCGCCAGTACTTCCCGCACGGGACTTCGCACTACCTCGGCCTCGACGTGCACGACCGCGGCAGCTACGGCCCGCTCAAGGCCGGCAACGTGATTACCGTCGAGCCCGGCATCTACATTCCCGAGGGCAGCCCCTGCGACAAAAAGTGGTGGAACATCGGCGTGCGCATCGAAGACGACATCCTTATCACGCCCAGTGGATGGGAAAACCTCTCGAAAGACGCGCCGCGCACCGTGGCCGAGGTCGAAAGCCTGATGGCCAAGCCCAGCCCCATCGACAACTACAAGCTGCCCGAACTGAAGTAAGCTCACCACCTGCGGCTTTGCGGCCGCAAAGTTCTGACGACTATTATTCAGGAGTTTGTCAAATCCAAAAAGCTGCGTACCTTTGCAGTCCTGAAATCGAAATCCACGCCCTGTCACTACCACGATGGCCAAAAAAGGAAACCGGGTGCAGGTGATTCTGGAATGCACCGAGCATAAAAACTCGGGTCAGCCGGGCACCTCGCGCTACATCACCACGAAGAACCGCAAGAACACGCCCGAGCGCATTGAGCTGAAGAAATTCAACCCGGTGCTGAAGAAGATGACCGTTCACAAGGAAATCAAGTAAGCTGAACCATGGCTAAGAAAGTAGTAGCTACCCTGAAAACCCCGGGCGGCAAAGACTGGGCGAAAGTGATTCGCGCGGTCCGCTCGCCCAAAACCGGCGCCTACACCTTCAAGGAGGAAATGGTGCCCGTTGACAAGGTGCAAGAGTTCATCGCCACCGGCGTTAAATAAGCTCTTTGCGGGCGTGCCGAGTCGAATCGTTGGTTCAGCCCAGGTTCGATTTTTCTACGGGTTGTTCCGTAGCTCGCCCGTTATGTAAAAGAAAAAGTCCCGCCGAACCGTGGGACTTTTTTGCGTTGTACCACGCCGTACTGGCTGCGCTGCCAAGGCGGTGCCCAACTACATCCGGCGCGCTTCGTTAGCTTCGCTGGCATTTCGTTTAACGTCCCGCGACGTGGAAGCCGGCTCAACGGCCTGGTTCCGGTTCGCGTTACCCTCTACGTTCCCGGCGGCGGTTGCTGGCCGAGATTGAAGCCCGACTGCATGGGACTGTTTGATTTTTTCAAAAAGGACAAAGAAGCCCCCGAACAGCGCGAGTCGCTGGACAAAGGCCTGGAGAAAACCAAAACCAGCTTTTTCGACCAGCTGAGCAAGGCGGTGGTCGGTAAAAGCACCGTCGACGAAGCGGTGCTCGACGACCTGGAAACCATGCTCGTGCACGCCGACGTGGGCATCGACACCACGGTGAAGGTGATTGACCGCATTGAAAAGCGCGTGGCCCGCGACAAGTACGTGAGCACCTCGGAGCTGGACCGCATTCTGCGCGAGGAGATTACCGAGCTGCTGCAGCGCCCCGATTCGGGCTCGACGGCCGTGCTGGAGCGCCCCGACCGCGGCGCCAGCGGCCAGCCCTTCGTGATTATGGTGGTGGGCGTGAACGGCGTGGGCAAAACCACAACCATCGGCAAACTGGCCCACCGCTTCCACTCGGCGGGCAAGAAAGTGGTGCTGGGGGCGGCCGATACCTTCCGCGCCGCCGCCGTCGATCAGCTCATCATCTGGGGGCAGCGCGTGGGCGTGCCGGTTATTTCGCACGGCATGAACACCGACCCGGCCTCCGTGGCCTACGACGCGGTGCAGAAAGGCGTGGACATGCAGGCCGACGTGGTCATCATCGACACGGCCGGACGCCTGCACAACAAGGTGAACCTGATGAACGAGCTGAGCAAGATCAAGCGCGTGATGCAGAAGGTGATTCCCGATGCCCCGCACGAGGTGCTGCTGGTGCTCGACGGCAGCACCGGCCAGAACGCGTTTCTGCAGGCCAAGGAATTCACGAAAGCCACCGAGGTATCGGCGCTGGCCATTACCAAGCTCGACGGCACGGCCAAGGGCGGGGTGGTCATTGGCATCAGCGACCAGCTGAACGTGCCGGTGCGCTACATCGGCGTGGGCGAGAAAATGACCGACCTGCAGCTCTTCGACCGCCGCACGTTCGTCGATTCGCTGTTTTCAAAAAAGTAAAACAGAAGTAGATTAACTGTCATCCTGAGGCGCAGCCGAAGGACCTTACCACATTAGAGCAGGGCGTTGCTACGTCACTCGTTCAGCCGTGAGAAGGTCCTTCGGCTGCGCCTCAGGATGACAAGTTGTATACAGGCATTGGCTTGCCCTACAAATCTGCGGAACGTTCGGCCTAGGAAAAGGCGTTGGCTCCTGCGTACCTTTGCGCTCCAATTTTCGCCCGCGGCGGAAGTGAGACAAAATGTTCAGTATTAGGTGCTTTCCGCAAGGAGGCGCCGCTCAACGATACGCGAAGTGAAACTTTGCGCTACTGCAGATGAAAGTAAAAGGCAATCGGGCCAACAAGGTCAACGTCATCACGCTGGGCTGCTCCAAAAACCTGGTCGACTCGGAAGTATTGATGGGCCAGCTGCGCGGCAACGGCTACGATGTGACGCACGAATCGACCAAGGACGAGTCGGGCATTGTCATCATCAACACCTGCGGCTTCATCGACAACGCCAAGCAGGAAAGCATCGACACCATTCTGCAATACGCCGACGCGAAGGAAGCCGGCAAGGTGGATAAGGTGTATGTGACGGGCTGCCTCTCGCAGCGCTACAAAGACCAGCTGGAAGTGGAAATTCCGCAGGTCGACGCCTACTTCGGCACCCTGGAGCTGCCCCAGCTGCTCAAGACGCTGAACGCCGACTACAAGCACGAGTTGGTGGGCGAGCGGCTGCTGACCACGCCCAAGCACTACGCCTACTTCAAGATTGCCGAGGGCTGCAACCGCCCCTGCTCGTTCTGCGCCATCCCGCTGATGCGCGGCAAGCACGTGGACAAGCCCATGGACGACTTGGTGACCGAAGCCAAAAAGCTGGCGGCCTTGGGTACCAAAGAGCTGATTCTGATTGCGCAAGACCTGACCTACTACGGCCTGGAGAAATACGGCGAGCGGAAACTGGCCGAGCTGGTGCGCCGCTTGTCGGACGTGAATGGCATCGACTGGATTCGCTTGCAGTACGCCTACCCCTCGCAGTTTCCGATGGAAGTGCTGGACGTGATGCAGGAGCGCGAAAACGTGTGCAAGTACCTGGATATGCCCTTGCAGCACATTTCCGACAATATGCTCAAGACCATGCGCCGCGGCATTACCAAGCGCCGCACGCTGGAACTGGTCGACCAGATTCGGCAGCGCATGCCCGACATTGCCCTGCGCACCACCCTCATTGCCGGCCACCCCGGCGAAACCGGCCAGGACTTCGCTGAGCTCTACGACTTCGTGGAGCAGGCCCGCTTCGAGCGCCTCGGCATCTTCACCTACTCGCACGAGGAAAGCACCCACGCCTACACGCTGGAAGACAACGTGCCCGACGAGGTGAAGCAGGAGCGCGCCGACGCCATCATGGAGCTGCAGCAGGGCATTTCGATGGACTTGAATGAGGCCAAAGTAGGCCAGACCTACAAAGTGCTCTTCGACCGCAAGGAAAGCGGCTACTGGGTGGGCCGCACGCAGTACGACTCGCCCGAAGTAGACAACGAAGTGCTGGTGCCCGCCACCGAGCAGTACGTGCGAGTGGGCGACTTCGCGCAGGTGCGCATCACCAGTGCCTCCGACTTCGACCTGTACGGGGAAGTGGTGGGCGCGGCGGGGCACTAGTGCTCGGTTGCGGCTAGCAAAGGCGTTTCACCTGCTGCTTCACTTTCGGAAGAAACCGGCGCTTTCCAGCGCCGGTTTTTTAGCTTCAGAAAAGGGTGTTCGAGGTAATGGTAGCTCAGCCAAGCCAGGGCGGCGCTCAGCGGCAACGACAGCGCCGTGAGCAAGAGCACCGTGCTCAGGGAATGATGAAAGCCCAGCCGGTCGAGACTGAAGCCAACCAGCATGCTGGCAATGGGGTGGAGGCAGTAGAGGCCGTAGGTGAAGGTGCCCCAGTACGTAAGCCAACGGATGCGGCCAACTTTCACGATGGACCGCGGAGCGTAGTTCTGCTCGAGAATGACGAAGGCGAAAAACAGTGCCCGAAACAACCGCTGGCAGGTGATGTTGAACGCGTCGGTGCCCCATTCTTTCTGCAAAACCAGCAGCGCGGCCCCGCCCGCGTACCCTACTACAATGGCCCACAGCGGCCACCGCCCAACCCAGTGGCAGAAGGCCGGGTAGCGAAAGCACACCCACCCAACCGCACCACCCACGGCCAAGTCGCCGATGACGGAGAACGTATGGCTGTATAGCATGGCATCGTAGTGCACATGGGTGTAGCGAAACCACAGCGAAAAGCCGATGACCAGCAGAAACGCGCCGGGGCGCCACCACCGAAACAGCCCCGCCAGCAGCAGCGGCCACAACAGGTAAAACTGCTCTTCTACCGACACCGACCAAAGCACCGCCAAGTTGAAAGCGCTAGGTGGCAGGTCGTGGTGGCGGAAGAGGTCGAGGTTGGCCAGAAACGCGACGAACAAGCGCGGGTCGGCGGTTTCGTGCCACGGCGCGTGGGCCAGGTGCATCCAGAAGGGAACGATGACAAACCCAAAAACCACGCTTGCGAAGTATAGCGGCCAGATGCGCAGTACCCGCCGCAGGTAAAACGCCGGGGTATTGATGCGGCCGGTGGTGTGCTCTTCGTGCAGCAGCAAATACGTGATGAGGAAACCCGACAGCACGAAAAAAAAGTTGACACCCTCGGCCCCGTGCCCCAGCAGGCTGAGCCCATAGCGGTACACCGGCGCATCGTGGGAAGTCCACATGAACGCGTAGAGGAATAGGGTATGGAAGAAGAATACACCCAAGCAGGCGAGAGTTCGGAGGCCGTCGAGGTTGGGGAAGTAAACAGAGCGCGACATTGTGCATTACTATCTGTGTATGGCTAAATGTATATTTTTTATTGAAAGATTAAAATAATTTTAATGTGCTTAAGCGTCCAAACAGGCCCTGCCCTTATTGTGCAAGTCAAACCCTAAACTTGCCGGAGTGCGGCAGGAAAAGACGGAGCAAGTGCGCGCCCAGCGCTAGGCGGCAATTAGGAAAAGGCGCCGATAGGCCGGTCACTACCCCGGTGCTGTAAACTTGTGCCGGCGTTTCGGGTTTGGTTGGGAATTCGGGCTGCTGCCGGCTGCGTCGTCGCTCCGCTTTTTTTGCAAACCTTGCAGCCCCAACGTTTCCTCCCCGCCCATGCCCGCTCGTTGTATACCCTACGGTACCACCGGTTCGTTTAGCGCATTCCTGCTCGATTACCTGGCTCAAAAACCCGAGCTGCAAGCCTTCTACCACCGGTTTCCGACGCTGGAAGCCTTTGCCGAGCAGCTGCAGGAAAAGCAGGCCGCCTATTCCCCCGAAGCCCGGCAACGACTCGTCGACACGCTGAAACGCCAGTACGCTGGTCTGGCCGATGTGCCCGCACCCGTGGCCGCCAACATTGACCTGCTGGCCAAGGATACCACTTTCACCATCACCACCGGGCACCAGCTGAACTTGTTTACCGGCCCGCTGTACTTCGTCTACAAGATTGCCACGGCCCTCAAGCTGTGTCGGCAGTTGAAGGAAGCCTACCCGCAGTACGATTTCGTGCCGCTGTATTGGATGGCCAGCGAAGACCACGACTTCGCCGAAATCAACCACTTCCACCTCTTCGGTAAGCGCCACGAGTGGCAGGCCGAAGGGGTGGGCGGCCCCGTGGGCCGCTTGCCGCTTGCTGGCCTGGCCGAGCAGGTGCTCAGCCAGTTGCCCGCCGATTTGCCGGCCGGTTTCCGCGAAGCCTACGAGCAAAGCACCACCCTGGGCGAAGCCACCCGCCGCCTCACCACGGCCCTGTTCGGCCAGTACGGCTTGGTGAGCCTCGAACCCGACGACGCCGAGCTGAAAAAGGCCTTAGTGCCGGTGCTTACCCAGGAACTGCAAAGCCAGCCCGCCTACCACGCCGTGCAGCAGGCCAATGCGCAGCTAGAAGCCGCCGGCTACAAGCCGCAGGTGTACACGCGGCCGCTGAACCTGTTTTACCTCGCTGCCGACAGCCGCCGCGAACGGCTGGAAATGGAAGGCGGCCACGTGGTGGTGCGCAACACCGACCTGCGCTGGACTACCGCCGAAGCCATAGCTCAGGCCGAAGCCCAGCCCGAGAATTTCAGCCCGAACGTGGTGCTGCGGCCCCTCTACCAGGAGCTGGTGCTGCCTAACCTGTGCTACATCGGTGGCGGGGCCGAGGTGGCCTACTGGTTTCAGCTAAAGGGCGTGTTCGACCACTACCACGTGCCCATGCCGCTGGTGCTGCTGCGCAACTCGGCGCTGTACGTGGGCCGCACCCACACCGGCAAGCTGCGCAAGCTGGGCCTCACCGTCGACGAGCTGTTCCGGCCGTTGCCCGAGCTAAAAAAGCAGGTGGCCGCCACGCTGGGGCAGGAAGACGTGAGCCTGGCCGAGCAGCAGCAGCAGCTGGCCGCCGCGTTTGCGCAGGTAACCGAGCTGGCCCAACGCCTCGACCCGACCTTGGTGAAAACGGTAGCCGCCGAGCAGCAGAAAATCAGCGGCATTGTGAGCGGGCTGGAAAAGCGCCTGAGCAAAGCCGCCGAAGCCAAGCACGAAACGGCCTACAGTCAGCTGACGGGCCTCAAAGACAAGCTCTTTCCCGACGGCGGCCTGCAGGAACGCACCGACAACGTGCTCAGCATCCTGATCAACAACCCCGCTTTCATCGATCAGCTGATAGAGGCTTTCGACCCGCTGGCGCTGCAATTCACCATCATCGAAGAAGAGTAGCGCCGTGCTGAAAGCCGACCTGCGCCGCGCCATGCTGGGTTGCCGCCGGGCCTTGCCGGCGGCCGAGCTGGCCGCGCGCAGTGCCCAGGTGGCCGACCAGTTCTTCCGCGCATTTGAGGTGGCCGCGTGGCGTGCGGTGCACGTGTTTCTGCCCATTCTGCGGCAGCACGAGCTGGATACCTGGCTGATCATCCGGCGACTGTGGGCCGAGTATCCCGCCCTGCGCGTGGTGGTGCCCGTGACGCAGCCCAATGGCCGCTTGAGCCACCAACTGCTAACGCCCGACACGGCGTTGGTTGAAAACGCCTGGGGAATACCCGAGCCCGTAGAGGCACCGGAAGTGGACCCAGTTGAACTTGATGCTGTGCTGGTGCCGCTGCTCGCGTTTGACGAGCAGGGCCAGCGCGTGGGCTACGGCAAAGGCTTCTACGACCGGTTTCTGCTCGATTGCCGCCCCGATGCCCTGCGCATTGGCCTGAGCCTGGAGCCGCCCGTGCCGCGCATTGCCGATGCCTGGCCGGGCGACGTACGCCTGCACGCCTGCGTAACGCCGACGGACGTGTGGCGCTTCGCGGGAGCCGATATGCCGCAGTAGAAAAACCGCGCAATAAGGTCCAGGTTGGTGCCGTTGGTTGAAGTAGAGTGCATTTCCACCTTCAACCACCATTGCATCATGGCCGAAATTCAAGCCGCTGCCGCCCCGAGCCGCAGCAACAAGCCCCGCGCAAAGAAGCACGCTTTTCGCCTCGACATGACGCCGATGGTGGACCTGGCGTTTCTCCTGCTCACGTTCTTCATGCTCACAACTACTTTCGCCAAACCCGCGGCCATGCAGCTGACCATGCCCGCCAACGGCGACCCCACCAGTACGCCCGCCAGCAAGTCGCTGACGCTGATTCTGGGGAAGAACAACCAGGTTTTTTACTTCGAAGGCCTGAACGAGGACGCCAACCCCGCCCACTTGCGCACCACTGGGTTTGGTGCTGCCGGCCTGCGCCAAGTGCTGCTCCGCCAGCTGCAGCGCCAGCCCTTAACTACCGTGCTTATCAAAGCCAGCGACGAGGCCTCCTACCAAAACCTGGTGGACGCCCTCGATGAAATGACCATCACCGGGCAGAAGAAATACGCCTTGGTAGACCTCGACGGTGCCGACCGGGCCTTGCTGCAGAAGCAAGTGATGTAGCTCTATTATAAAGCGCCGTTCAAGTCTACCGCTCCGCCACTTCCGTAATGCGCGACTGACCCCAGGGGGCAATGTTCACCCGCACCAGCAGCGGGCGGCTGCCGGTTCGGCGCTCCAGGCGGGCTCCGGTGCCTTCGGGCACATAGTAGCGCTCCAGACCATACCGAATGCGCAAGGCCGTGCGCCAGTTGCTTTGCACCCAGCCGCGCAGCACCGCATGGCTGGCGGGGATATGGGGCGGGTTTTCGGGGTAGATGGCCACGGCCGCGTAGCTGCCATCGGGCGTGGGCCGAAGCTCTACGTACACGGGCTGGTGCACACGCGGCGGCTGGGCGCCGCGCCACTGCTTCACGTCGAGCTGGCTGATGGTGAAGTTGAGCACCACGTAGTCGCCGTAGAGCAAGTCGCGCGGGTCGACGGGCATGGTGCGCAGGGCGATGGTGCGGCCGAAGTGGCCTACCGCGTAGCCCGCCACGGCCACCAGCAGCAGAAACGCCACCTGAGCGGCTACGGCCAGCTGCAGCCCACGCCGGTGGGGCTTGGGCAAAAGAGGCGTGCGCGGGTCGAAAAAGCCAGGCATTAGCGTTGGTCAGAAGGTGGAAGGGTGCGCACGGCCCGGCGGCGCAGGTACCAGCTCAGGCCCAGCAGCAGCACGCCGCCGAGCAGGAAAAACAACGACTTGTCGAGAAATTCCCAGGTCAGCTTGAAGTAGGCTACCATCGTGGTCAGCACAAACAAAGCCGTGCCCAGATTAATACGGTCGGCCGACTGCTCGTAGTTGCCGCGCCAGAGCACCGCGCCGGAGTAGGCGTAGAGCACCACCAGCGCCGCAATGGCCAAGGGCAGGCCGCCGGGAAAGTAGAAGCCCGGCAGCAGCAGCAGCCAGTCGGTGGCGCTGCTGAAGTGGCCACGGGCGCGCTTGCCCGCCACCGACAATCCGAATACCAGCAGCAACGCACCAAGGTAGGCCGCCAAATGTGGGCGGAGCATGTCGGTATAACTGCCGGCCTCGCCGAACATGGCCAGCCCCAGCATGAACAGGAAGCCTGCTACCAGCGGTGGGGCCTGCAGCGCGCGGGCCGCCGGGCGGTTGGGTTGCCAGTCGCCGGCGGCGTACACCAGCATGGCAGGCACAAAGAACCACGTGATTTTGATGTGCAGGTAGCCGATGAGCAGCCCCGCTTGCCAGAGCAGCCCGCAGGCCAGCACTGCGCCACACAGCGAATCGGGCCGGCGCCACCAGTAATAGCCCAGGCCGGCGGCGGTAAGTACCAAGGTGGCGTAGCTGTAGGTGCTCAGCTCGGCATAGCTGTAGCCTTGTGCCAGCGCGCCAATGGCCACCGCAAGCAGCAGCAGAAAGCGGCTGCGGTACAGGTAAGTGAGCAGCACGCCGGCTACCACCCACGCCAGCAGGCCCGTCACGTCGTAGCCCACGAGCTGGTACATCTGGCTGGTGAGAACAATACCCGCTCCGAAGAGAATCAGCCCCAGGCCTGCCAGCCCGGTGCCCAGGCTGCGTTGCCCGTGCCGCAGGAAATACTCGCTGGCCGCGTAGGCCGCTACCAATGCCCCAATGAGCACTGCCAGCCGCAGCCACTCCGGCAGGGCCTGCCAGTTGGCCGCAATCAGGCTGAGTGCGCTTAGGCCCACCAGCAGGCTGCCCAGCAGCGGCAGCAGGCCAATGGCGCGCGGCTGCTCGGGATATAGTGCCCGCAGCTGCTGTAGTTGCTCGGCGCTGATGATGCCCTGCTCGACCCAGCCAGGGCCTTCGGTTTCGAGGAATTTCTGGCTCATAATGCTCCCCCAACTTACGCTGAAAGGAAGGATGATGGACACAAAAGCCGCCTTGCCGAGCTGGGGCAGCTTGGCAAGGCGGCTCGTGCGGCACGCACTTCGGGCCTAGGTGCGCCGAAAAGCAGCAGGCGCTTCTTCGCCTAAAATCACCGCTTCCACGCGCGCGTCATTTCGCGCTTGCCCTGCGGGCCGGGCAACGACTCCACCACCCAGCCGGCGGCTTTCAGACTGCGCTTGAACGAGCCTTTAGCGCAGTAGCTCACCAGGCAGCCGCCGTGCGCCGCTGCTTCGTAGAGCTGCCGGAACACGTCGTCGGTCCACATGTCGGGCTGCTTCTCGGGGGCGAAAGCGTCGAAGTAAATAACCTGGTAAGTGTCTTCGCACAGCGACATATTCTGCAGCGCGCCCGACATTTTGTGCAGCGCAAACTGCGGCGTGAGGGCCACGGGCACGCCCCAGTTTGCCGTGTGCAGTTGCTGGTAGCAGTCGAGCAGCTCGGGGCAGGCGATGTAGCGCTCGGCCCCGAGCTGCGCAATTACGCCCGCCGACAGCGGGTGCTTTTCGATGGTGTCGTAGAAAATAGGTTGCTCCGCCGTCAGGCTGCGTTGCAGCGTCAGCAGCGCGTTCAGGCCCGTACCAAACCCAACCTCCAACACCCACAGCGGCGTTGAAGTAGCCTCAGTCAGGGCGGGCTCCAGCCCCGCATTCAGGTACACGTGCTGGGCTTCCTGCACCGCGCCGTGGGTGGAGTGGTAGTGCTCGTCGAGGGCCGGGACGTAGAGCGTGCTCGAGCCATCGGCGGTAGTGCGGACTTCAACTTTCATAGCTTAACGGTGGGTTGGGTTGTGGTGGGGAAACGAACGGGGAGCGTACAAATGGGCTTATTGAGCGGCAGATGCGTAGTTGCGTACGAATAGACCGAACCCAGTACCTGCAACCTACTACTCAGCGCGCAATTTCTTGCCCATGGCTCGTATAAAAGTAACGCTGCCCGAAGCGTTTTCCATTACCATCGAACTGCCCGTACGCATTACCGACCTCAACTACGGCGCCCACCTCGGCAACGACGCCCTGGTGAGCGTGTTGCACGAGGCCCGGGTGCAGTTTCTGCGCCAGATGCAGCTCACCGAATTCGACCCCGCCACCAAGCAGGGCCTCATCATGGCCGATTTGGCCGTCGAATACAAAGGCGAGGGGTTCTACGGCGACGTGCTGCGCATTCACATGGCTGCCACCGACCTCCACAAATACGGCTTCGATGTGGTGTACCACGTGCAAACCACCGCCGGCCGCGACATTGCCCGTGCCAAAACCGGCATGCTTTGCTTCGACTACAACACGCGCAAGCTGGCCCCCCTGCCCGCCGACGCTGCGCAGCGCCTTGCGGCACCAGTTGAGTGAGAAGACTGCCGGTTACGGGCTCGGGCAACGAAACCTATGGCGTAAAATTCATACAAAAAACACAATAAATGTATTGATATGAAGTACATAATCGACGAATTTTACCATTATGCCTTTATGCTATGCCTGACGCTGCCGTTGTTCCTGCGCACGTATATTTTCGCAACGCCGTGGGGTGGGTGAGTGCGGAAGACGACGCCTATGTGCGCATGGCGTGGACGGGCATGGCCATGAGCAGCCGCGAACTGCGGGCCCTGTTTGAACAAGCTCTGAGCCTACTGAAGCAGCAGGGGTTGACCAAAATTCTGAGCGACCACCGCCTCATGCCCTCCATTGCACCGCTCGACCAGCAGTGGCTGGCGCAGGAATGGGTGCCGCGGGCCATGAGTGAGGCCGATTACGCCTGCTGCGCCGTGGTGCAGTCGCAAAACGTGTTCAACCGCTTGGGCACCGCGCAGGTGGTTATGCAGCTGACCACGCCGCTCGTGGTCAAGTATTTCGACGACCTGCCGGCCGCCGATGCGTGGCTGCGGCGGCAATAGGCCGGCCCAAGCCAGCGCGGGAACCTAAGCGGCTGTTTGGTTGTACCTTTGTGCTATGATTACGCTGCCCGTTATTGCCACCACCGCCACCCGGCGCGACATTCGCAAACTCACCCTCGACGAACTCAAGACGTTCTTCGTGGAGCACGGCGAAAAGCCCTTCCGCGCCAAGCAGGTGATGGAATGGCTCTGGCGTAACGTGGCCACCAGCTTTGCCGAGATGAACAACCTCTCGCTGAGCACCCGCGAGCTGCTCGACGCGCACTTCAGCATCAACGCGGTGCAGATTCATACCCAGCAGCAAAGCTCGGACGGCACCATCAAGTACGCCTTCCGCCTGCACGACGGCCACCTTGTCGAGGGCGTGCTCATCCCGAAGGATGAGCGCATGACGGCCTGCATTTCCTCGCAGGTGGGCTGCTCGCTCACGTGTAAGTTCTGCGCCACCGGCTACATGGAGCGCAAGCGCAACCTCGACACGGCCGAAATCTTCGACCAGGTCGCCATCATCGCCCAGCAGGCGCAGGAGCACTTCGGCACCCCGCTCACCAACATCGTGTACATGGGCATGGGCGAGCCGCTGCTGAATTACGCCAATGTGCTCAAGAGCGTGGAGCGCATCACCGACAACAAGGAAGGCTTGGGCATGGCCGCCCGCCGCCTCACCGTGAGCACCGCCGGCATCTCCAAGATGATCAAGAAGCTGGCCGACGACGGATTTAAGGCCAACCTGGCGCTGAGCCTGCACGCGCCCACCGACGAGAAGCGCAACACCATCATGCCCATCAACGAGTCGAACTCCTTGCCGGTGCTGAAGGAGGCGCTGCAGCACTACCACCAGGTAACGGGCCGCATGGTGACCTACGAGTACATCGTGTTCGACAATTTCAACGACTCGATTCAGGACGCCAAGGACCTACTGGAAATTACCAAGTGGATTCCCTGCAAGGTCAACCTGATCGAGTACAATCCCATCGCGCCGGCCGCTTTCCTCAACGCCCAGGAAGACCGCCTCGTGCCCTTCATGAAGTACCTGGCCGACCGCGGCGTGCAGGTGAACGTGCGCCGCTCGCGCGGCAAAGACATCGACGCGGCCTGCGGGCAGCTGGCCACCAAGGAAGGTCAGCCGCAACCGGCGTAAGCTAGCTTCGGCCGGAAAAGTAAGACGGCCCGCCGTGCAGCAGTGCACGGCGGGCCGTTTCGGTTTGTGTTGGAGTAGGGTCACTTAGTGCCGAACGCGTCGGCGAACGACGCGCAGTGGTCGCCGGCCAGCAGGCCTACCTTAGCTCCTAGGGCATTCTGCCGCGCCGGGTCAGTGAGGATTTCGGGGCCGTACTGTGAGCTGATTTCCTTGGCGTAGGTCTTCAGAACGCGTTGCTTGGCCTGCTGAATCAGGTGCAGCTTTTGCTGGAGCGGCTGGCTGGCCAGCTGCGCGGGCGTGGTAACGGTAGACAGGTCCGCGCACATGCTCCGCGCCATCTTTTCCAGCAGGGGGCGTTCGGCGGCCGTAACCGTTAAATCGGGCGGGGCCGTGGCGGCCGTTGCCGGCTGGTTGGTGAGGCGCATGAATAGCGGCATGGCGGCGGGACAATCGGCTACCAGTTTGACGGCCACGCGCTGCCCCAGGTCTTGCATGGCCGCCTGGGTTGTGCTGCCGCTAGCCTTCAGCAGCTGTTCTACCTCGTCCGGGTGCCGCATCATCACCTGCATCATCGACTGCTGCAGGGTGCTCATGGCTTCTTCTTGGCTGAGCTGAACGAAGGGCTTGGCCGCGTTTAGCTTGTCGAAATCCTGGCAGATTTCGGCCGTGAGCTGGCTTTCCAACTGCTCGGTGGCGGGCTGGGTCTTAGTCTGGCCGAAGGAACAGAGCGGGAGCAGCGACGCCGCAACAACGAGGAAATAACGGGTCATACTGGAAAGCGTATTCCCCAAAGGTAAGCGGCGGCGCAAAACGGGCGACTTGGCTACTTAATGCGGTCGAGGTGAAACACGCCCAGTGGTGCTACCGTGCCGTTGCGGGCCAGCGGCCCGGTGCTGATGAGCGTGACGGGTTGCGCGGGGCTGGTGGCTTGGTCGGGGGAGGTAAAGTTGGGGCCGCTGTCGGTGCCGGCATCGTAGGCACGGGCCTCCACCACGGCGTGGGTACGCCAGCGGCCGGTTTCGTCGAGCAAGTTCTCGCTTTCGAGGGCCACAAACCAGTCGGGGCTGGGCGCAATCATCGTTACGGCACTCAGCAATGGAAATTTGCCGTTGACGGTGACCGTGTCTACCAATTCGCCGGGGGAGGAAGTGGATGTAGCCCGGCTTTCGAGCAGTTCGCCTACCGTAGCGGTACCGGCTTGCAAGCTCAGTATCTGCGCACGCAGCGCGGCGTTGTTGCCTCGCTCGGCCATGTCTTTGATGCCCGCGCTGGCCAAGGCACCGGGCCCAAACAGTGCAGCCGCCGGGCTGTGCGCGGCCCCGATAAGCCGCGAGAAGTGGGCATCGGCGGGAAAGTCCTGCGGGTGGGTGGTGGCACTCCAGGTAGCTTCGAAACGCACCCGGTACACGGCCGAACCGGGGTCGGTGGGTTGGCTGGTTTCGGTTTCGCAGGCCAGCAGCGGCAGCAACAACAGGGCGGCAAGGTATTTCATGAACGGCGCGGGTGGATGAGCTACAAACGTAACGCCTACGCCCGCCGGATTGGTGCAGATGGCTGCTAAAAAAGGGGCTACGCCCGCCAGCGGCCCTCGGCGTGGGGGCGGCCGGTGTTCAGTTCTTCTTTGCTTTCGCCGGGCGGCACTTCGCGCACTTCGATGCGCACGGCGTGGGCTTTGGGCTGCACGTGCTGGCCGTAGCAGTCGGCGTACTGCTGGGTGAATTCGGCGCCGAAGAAAATGACCAGCGAGGTGTAGTAAATCCAGACCAAGAGCACGATGATGGAGCCAGCGGCACCAAAGGCCGAGCCGGGGTCGGACTGTGCGATGTAGAAGGTGATGAGAAACTTGCCCAGCACAAACAGCAGGGCCGTGATGAGGGAGCCCGTCCACACGTCGCGCCACCGAATGATGGCATCGGGCAGGAAGCGGTAAATCATGGCAAAGAGCACGGTGGTAACGCCGAGCGACAACACGAAATCCACGAGGCGAATGAACACCACAGCCACATCGGGCAGCTTGCGCTGGAGGTAGTCGGTAAACACGCTCAGCAGGGCGCTGACGACGAAGGAAATGAGCATGAGCAGGGCCACGCTCAGGATAAGGCCGAACGAGAGAAACCGGTCGCGCACGAACTGCCACATGCTGTTGCGCGGCTTCACCTTCAGGTTCCAGATGCTGTTGATGCTTTCCTGCAGGGTGACGAAAAATGTGGTGGCCGCAAAGATGAGCGTGCCAATACCGATGGCGGCCGCCATGCCGCCTTGCTGCTGTTTGTGGAAGTTGCTGACCGATTCCTGGATGGTTTTGGCGGCATCGGGGCTTACCAGGCCGCTGAGCTGGGCAAACAGCTTGCCCTGCACGGCTTCTTCGCCAAACAGCGCCCCGGCGGCGGCAATGACGATGAGCAGCAGTGGGGGAATGGAGAAAATGGCATTGTAGGCCAGGGCTGCCGCCAAGCGCAGGGAATTGTTTTCCATGAACTGATCGGCGGTGACTTTGAATAGGCCCGGCAAATGGGCGAAGCGAAACTCGGACGGCATAGCGTAGAAAACGAGGCAACAGAAAAGCAACTCAGCCCGCGGCACGGCCCAATGCCTCCTCCTACGGCCTGCATGCGGTTTGCGTTGGCCGGGGCTACGGCCGGCGCAGCTCCCAGCGCAGCGTTTCCACGGGGGCTTGGCGCAGCGCCTCGCGCAGCTCGTCGTCGTGGGCGAACTGCAACTGTCGCAGCACGCTGGCCTCCACCGACACCTCAAACTGCTCGGCGGCAAAGGGCCACGGCGTTACGGTTACGGCTTGGTCGGCGGTGCGTTGGGCTACGTGGTAGCGCCTCCCGTCGGGCCCGGTGCTGATTTCGAGGGCGCGCTCCATTTCGGGCAGCTCGTGCCGGCACAGAATGAGGGACAACCGGTCGCACCACTGCAGCAGGTCGTAGGCACGCTGGGCGTCGGCTTTCAGCACCTTCAGCTCGCGGCGCCAGCGTTGTTGTGCGCTGCGCTGCTCGTCGAGAAACGCGTCGATGGGTTTCTGCTGGCCGCGCAGCTCTTCGTACAGAAAGCTCAGGTGCATGCTGGTGAGCAAGCTGCGCCACCGCCCCTGAAACTTGGCCTGCCGCATCACTTCCTGGGCCTGGTCCAGCGAAAACGCCTTCATGGTAAAATCGGCCGGGGCACCGGCGGGCGTGAGGGCGTAGCGGCCGTCCCAACGGCGCTGGCCGTCGTCGTGCTGCGCCACGGCGGCCAGCAAGCCCACCCACTGGTCGGTGGGCAGAAACGCAGGCCACTGGTAGAGCAGCTGCGCAGCCAGCAGGGCGTGGGCTTGCTGGTAGATAATCTGCCAGCCGGCGGGCGTGGGGTTTACGATCATGCGACGAGGGTTGCGGGCGGTGTCCGGCAAGGGTAGGGCTTTGCGTGTACTTCGCGCCGCGCCGGATGGGTTACGGCTAGCTACAAAAAAGTAGTGCCACGACTGCAAGAGTCGTGGCACTACGTCGTGCTGCGTCGGCTTTTGGCTGCTACTTCACTGCAGCGGCCAGCGGCGCGAGGTACTGCGGCTCGGTTTGCAGGTGGTGCAGCATGTCGGCGGTCATGCGGTCGAGGTCGAACTGCGGCGTCCAGCCCCAGTCCTGGCGGGCGTGCGAGTCGTCGATGCTTTTGGGCCAGCTGTCGGCAATCTGCTGGCGCGAATCGGGCTGGTAGGTCACCTCGAAATCGGGCAGGTGCTTTTGGATGCTGGCCGTGATTTCAGCCGGCGAGAAGCTCATGGCGCCGAGGTTGTACGAGGTGCGGATTTTTACCTGCTCGGCCGGCGCGTGCATCAAGTCCAGAGTGGCTTTGAGCGCGTCGGGCATGTACATCATGGGCAGGTAGGTGTCTTCGCTCAGGAAGCATTGGTAGGGCAAGCCCTGCGCGGCGTGGTGGTAAATGTCCACGGCGTAGTCGGTGGTGCCGCCGCCGGGCAGGCTCTTGTAGCCGATGAGGCCCGGGTAGCGCAGGCTGCGCGTGTCGAGGCCGTGTTTGCGGAAGTACCAGTCGGCCCACAGCTCGCCGGCCTGCTTGCTGATGCCGTACACCGTGCCGGGGTCCATGGTGGTGTATTGCGGGGTGTTGTCGCGGGGCGTGTTGGGGCCAAACACGGCAATGCTGGAGGGCCAGTACACCTTGGCGGTTTTGTGCTCCACGGCCGCGTTCAGCACGTTGAAGAGGCCGTCCATGTTCAGCTGCCAGCCAAACTCCGGGTTTTTCTCGGCCGTGGCCGACAGCAGGGCCGCCAGGTGGTAAATCTGCTTGGGCTTGTGGCGCTGCATCACGTCGGCCAGGCCGGCGCGGTCGAGCACATCGAGCTGCACGAAGGGGCCGCTTTCGGTGAGTTCGGGATGCTTGGGCAGGCGCACGTCGGCGGCTAGTACGTTGGCGGCGCCGTAGAGCTGGCGGAGTTCCTGGGTGAGTTCGAAGCCCAGCTGGCCGCCGGCGCCGATAACCAGGATTGTGTCGCTGTCGGATGTGCTCATGGGGAAATCGGGGAGGGGAAAAGTGGGGGAGCAGTTCGGCCCAAAGATACCGCCCCGGCGGCGCATGTGGCGCGGCAGCCGTCGGGTTTCGGGCGCTTATACGCAGCCCGCGGCCGGGCTGGCAAAGTGCCGCCGCTTTATCTTTGGCCGATGCTGTTTCGCCGCTGTTTTTTCCTGCTCGCACTGTTTTCGAGCCTGCTGAGTGCGCCCGGCCTGGCCCAAACCACTCCCGCGCCCACCTACCGCAACCTGGTGATGGAAGGCGGCGGCATTCGGGGCATTGCCTACGGCGGGGCCTTGCAGGAGCTGGAGGCGCGGGGCGTGCTCGGCGGTATTCAGCGCGTGGGCGGCACTTCGGCCGGGGCCATTCAGGCCGCGCTGCTGGCCGTGGGCTACGCGCCGCAGGAAATTATTGCGGTGGTGAACCGCACGCCCGTGCAGCGCCTCAACGACGGCCGCTTCATCTTTTTCGGCGGCTCGCACCGGCTGGTAAAGCAGTACGGCTGGTACCGCGGCGACCAGTTTTCGAAATACCTGAGCGAACTGGTGGCCCGCAAAACCGGCAACGGCAACCTCACCCTGGGGGAGCTGCACACGCTGGCCCAGCAGCAGCCCGGCCGTTACCGCGACCTGTACACCACCGGCACCAACCTCACCGCCCAGCGCGTGCAGGTGTTCAGCTACGAAACCCACCCGCACCTGCGCGTGGCCGATGCCGTGCGCATCAGCATGAGCATTCCGCTGTACTTCCGCGCCGTGCTGCTCGATGCCGAAGGCCGCGTGGTGCACGGCAAGCCCGCCGAAAGGCAGCACGTGGAAGTGCTGGTGGACGGCGGCTTGCTGGCCAATTACCCCATCGATTTGTTTGATGATGCGCGCTATCTGGGTGTATCGGCTTCCGATACGCTGCCAGCTGCCGGCCCGTTCGTCAACCCCGAAACCCTGGGCCTGCGCCTCGACCGCGCCGAGCAGATTGCCCTCGATACCCTGGCCAACGGCCGGCAGGCGCTGGCGCCTTATGACATCCATTCGTTCGGCTCCTACATGGGCGCGCTCTACACCGTGGCCATCGAAAACCTGAACCCCGCGCAGCCACAGGACTGGCGCCGCACGGTGAGCATCAACACGGCCGGCTTCAACCCGAAAATCAAGCGGCTGAGCGACGAGCAGAAGCAGACCCTGGTGAGCAGCGGCCGGCAAGGCGTGCAGGCGTTTATGCAACGGGCACAGCGGTAGGCCAATCAATAGGTATATGCGAGGACTATTTCTGGGCGCAATTCTCATTTGGGCCGCAGGCTGGCTGGCGTTCCATTGGCTGGAGCTGAACCAGAAATCCGACCAGAAGCGGGTGGTAATTCGCTGGACGCCCCTGCGAGAGGTGCACCGCTTGGCAATGGGCTTACTGTTTCTGGTATTGGGGCTCGTGGTGCTGTTGACTGACAAGGGGGAACCGATTGCCAAACTGCTGATAAGCGGCCTTTTCGTAGCGGTGGCAGGTGTATCGGCTTGGCTAAGCTGGCAGTACCGCCGGCACGACCGCGCGGCCCGCCTCTACGTGTACCCCGCCGAGCGACGCTTCCGGTACACCAATTATGGCCGCGTCTTACGCTTCGAAGCGGCCGATGTAAAGCGTATTACCATCCGCCGCAGCAGTGTGTACAAAGCTCCATGGGCATCTTATCAGTACGCCTGCCTCGCATTGCGCAACGGCCAGACGCTTTCCATCACTTCGCTGCTGGTACTGCCGGAAACCTTGGCGGAGCTTTTCCCCAAAGCCACGGTACACTGTGAGTTCTGGTGGATTTGTTGGTTTGACCCCAAGCAGGCCAAAGCCCAACTTCTGGCCGGCCCTATGACCTGAGTTCAGTCGTGAACAGGACTTAGCAGCGCGTGCAGATGTTTTCGGGCGTGGGAAGGGGTGGAAGCAGAATCCGTTATGCAGTTATCAGCACCCGCTGAGCTTTCCACTCGGCTTCCACAAACGTTTTGAATTGTTGCTGGCTCTGCTTGGTCAGCTTGTCGAAGTAGCCACCAAACCACCGTTCAATGAACGGCCCCACCAAGGGCAGTGCGGCACTAAATACCAGCTTGGTTGTCCAAGTGGTGCGGCCGGAGTGCTCTTCGGCCAATTGCCAGCTTCCCGTGGTGGCACTACGAAACGCGTCGCGGTTTATAGTGCGCATGGAACTGCGGTAGGGCGGTTTCCAACTCAGATACTCCAGCTGACTAACGATGGGAAAGGCGCCCAGATCGATGACGACTTCCATCTGTTTGCCCTTGCCAAATGGGGCGGCAGGGTCGAGAAAACGTGCTGACGTGACGCGGGCGTCCCAGCTCGTGCGCAGATCGGGGTTCTGGATAATATCCCAGACAAACTCAATGGGGGCGTCGACGGTGACGCTGTGCTCGATGCGGTAGGGCATGGGAGGGGTGAATGGCTGGTGACAAAACGACCGAACAAATGTCTGTGGGTAAGCCACACGGCGCCATCACATATTCCGGGCGGAGCGGTAGAAACAGCCGTATTCAGAGCCCTTGCGTATTCTTCGCTGCGCTTTTTCCCCTCTTCATGTGATGTTGCGCAACAACGAACGGGCTAGCACCGCATGTTGCGGATACACTTTACCTTCGTCGTAGAAGTAGAGCAGGCCGTAGCGGCCAATTTGTAGCCTAGCCATTTCCCCATGTACACTACCCTCCAACCCGACCTCCAGCAGCAGCTCCAGGAAATCAAAGACGCGGGCCTCTACAAGAAGGAGCGCATCATCACCAGCCCGCAGGGGGCCGAGATTGAAACCACCGAGGCCGGCGAGGTGCTCAACTTCTGCGCCAACAACTACCTCGGCCTCTCGTCGCACCCCGAGGTCATTCGGGCCGCCAAAGAGGCCATCGACACCCACGGCTACGGCATGTCGTCGGTGCGCTTCATCTGCGGCACCCAGGACATTCACAAGGAGCTGGAGGCCAAGCTGGCCGAGTTCCTGGGCACCGAGGATACCATTCTCTACGCCGCGGCCTTCGACGCCAACGGCGGGGTGTTCGAGCCGTTGTTCAACGAGCAGGACGCCATCATCAGCGACGCGCTCAACCACGCCTCCATCATCGACGGCGTGCGCCTGTGCAAAGCGCAGCGCTACCGCTACAACCACAACGACATGGCCGACCTGGAAAAGCAGCTCCAAGACGCCCAGGCCAAGGGCACGCGCCACCGCATCATCGTCACCGACGGCTCGTTCTCCATGGACGGCACCATCGCGCAGCTCGACAAAATCTGCGACTTGGCCGACAAGTACCAGGCCCTCGTGATGATTGACGAATGCCACTCAATGGGCTTCCTCGGCAAAACCGGCCGCGGCACCCACGAGTACCGCAACGTGCTGGGCCGGGTCGACATCATCACCGGCACGCTGGGCAAGGCACTGGGCGGGGCCATGGGCGGCTTCACCTCCGGCCGCAAGGAAATCATCGACATGCTGCGCCAGCGCAGCCGCCCGTACCTGTTCTCGAACACCCTGGCCCCGGCCATCGTGGGCGCGTCGCTGCGGGTGCTGGAGCTGCTCACCGAAAGCACCGAGCTGCGCGACCGGCTGGAGGAAAACACCAAGTACTTCCGCGAGAAGATGACCGCCGCCGGCTTCGACATCAGGCCCGGCGAGCATCCCATCGTGCCCGTCATGCTCTACGACGCCAAGCTGGCCCAGGAATTTGCCGCCAAAATGCTCGACAAGGGCATTTACGTGGTGGGCTTCTACTTCCCGGTGGTCCCCAAAGGCCAGGCCCGTATTCGGGTGCAGCTGAGCGCCGCCCACACCCGCGCCCACATCGACAAAGCCATTCAGGCGTTCATCGAAGTCGGCCGCGAGCTGGGCACCATCAAGGAGCCCTCGGCCCAGCAGCCCGAAGCCGGTCAGGTGGTCACGAACACGCCGTAAGCAGTCCACTGAACTGCGTAAACGAGAAGGTCCGCCGAAGCTTCGGTGGACCTTCTCGTTTTGGGGTAAGCCAAGCAGCTACTCCTTGCGCATCGGCTCAATGGGTTCGGTCCGGCCGTCGGGGCGGTGCCTGAGTTCGGTGACTTTCACGTTGCGCAGGTACGACTTGCCCGACAGTTGGGTGTCGTGGTAAAAAAGATACCACTTACCCTTGTGTTCGATGATGGAGTGGTGCGTAGTCCAGCCCTGCACGGGGTTCAGGAGGATGCCTTGGTACTTGAAGGGCCCGTAAGGCTGGTCGCCCACGGCATAGACAAGCAGGTGCGTGTTGCCGGTGGAGTAGGAGAGGTAATACTTGCCTTGGTACTTGTGCAGCCAAACGCCCTCGAAAAAACGCCGCTTGGTGTCGCCAGCCAGCAAGGGCTTGCCGTTTTCGTCCAGTATCTGCACTTCCTTCACCGGCTCGGCCAAGGAGCGCATGTCGTTGCTCAGGCGCGCCACCCGCGGCCCCATAGCCACTTCCTGGTCTGGCAAGTTGGGCGCGGCGGTGCTGTCGTACTGGCCGGTGCGCCAGCGCTGCAGCTGCCCGCCCCAGATGCCGCCAAAGTACAGGTAGCTCCGGCCGTCGGTATCGGTATACACCGCCGGGTCGATGCTGTAGGAGCCGGTAATCGGCTGCGGCTCGGCCTTGAAGGGGCCGGTGGGAGAAGTGCTGGTGGCCACGCCCAGGCGAAATACGTCGTGCTTGTCCTTCACCGGGAAGTAGAGGTAATACAAACCGTTTTTAAATTCAGCGTCGGGGGCCCACAGCTGGCGGCGGGCCCAAGGAATATCCTGCACGTCGAGGGCGACGCCGTGGTCGGTTACCGGGCCGCCAACGCTGTCCATCGACAGCACGTGGTAGTCGCGCATGGCGAAATGGGCCCCGTTGGCACCTTCGGTGACGCCCGACTCGATGTCGTGCGAGGGGTAAATGTAAATCCGGCTGTTGAACACGTGCGCCGACGGATCGGCGGTGTAGATGCCGCTCACCAGCGGCTGCGACAGGTAATGGAGCTGGGTTGCTGGCGTGGGCGTGGCAGCAGCAGGTGCCGGGGCAGCCGAAGTAGCCGACCGTGGCGCGTGGCTGATCTGGCAGGCGCCGGCCAGCAACAAGGCGGTGGTCCAGCCGAAAAGGCCACGTTGCACACTGGAGAGAAAAAAAATACCCATGCTGGCCTAAAAACGAACCTGTATCGTAGCACAAGAAACAAACCGGCGGAAGCATTCTGGCTACTCCTGCCTAGTCGGCAGGGCTACGGTTTCCCGGCCATGACGATTCAGGCGGCTTCTTTAAGTTCGGCCCGTCCGCGACTCAGGGAATGGGGAATGGCTGCGAACAGGCGTTCGATGAGGGGCAACAAGCCCACAATAGCCGCCAAGACAGTTTGCAACTCGCTCAGGAAAGTGCGTTGGGTGGTGAAAATAAACAAGGCGCCCGCCGATAGCAGCAGCAGCAAGGGCACCCGCTGTTCGGCCCAGGAGGTGTTTTCCTCCTCGTCCTGCTGCTCGTAGCGCAGGGCTTGCTGGCGCGGCACAGCCGATATGATGTGGTTGCGGAAGCTCTCGTTGACGACCCGCAGGCGGCCGTGCTTGTCGACCCGCACAAATCCTTTTTGCAGCAGCGAATCGAGGGCCTCCACGTTTTGCCAGTTCACCAAGCCGTCCTGCGCCAGGTCGAACAGCAAGTGCTGCTCGTGCGGGGTAAGCATGCGCCACAGGCTGCGGAAATAAAACTGCGCCATCCGTTCAATGGTAAGTACCACGTTTTCGCGCTCCATGCGCTGGCCGCTGGCCAAGCGGGCCTGCAATGCTTGGCTCAATTGGGGCTGAATGGCTTGCAAAAACGGCATGGAGTGGCATTCCCGCTCAAAAAATGCGGTGACATCGTCGGAAATAGGGGGCACAGAGGCTTGGTCGGGAGCGGGCGATGTGAGCGGCAGGTATTCGGTGCGGAAATACGCAAGGCAGTCGAGCAGGTCGATGCCTGCCTGCCGCTGCGCTTGGTGGGCCGCGTCGTCGCAATCCGCCTCGGTACCGTGGGCGCAGGTAGCCAATGCCACCGGGTGCACCCGCGACAGAATATGTACCGGGGCGCCGCGCTGCACCAAGTATTCCACCAGCAGGCGTTTGCGCAGCGTCAGGGGCGCATCATGAAAACGGTAGTCGAAGTGTTCGACCACCACGGGAAGGGCCGCGTCGGCGGAGGCAAGGTGGTTCACCCAGGCGTTTATGTCCTTGGCGTCTAGGGGCAGCAGTTCGGCATCGAGCCGGTTGGCGCCGGTGAGCGAAGCCTGCAAATCAGCCGGTAAATCGGCCACGCGGCTGCCGTTGGGCGCAATCAGCACGCGGTGTTGGCAGACGCCACTTGTGCATGGGGGTTGCACAAGCGGGGTTTGGGCTTCGGAGCGGTGGGTGCGGAAAGTAGGCAGAAACAACCGCCGCAGGGCGTACAGCACCAGCGCGTACAGCGCCACCAGCACGCCCACCGTCATTAGCTGCAGCCCCAGCCGCCAGGAAATAGGATGCTGGAAAAAGCTGGTGGGCCGCATAAACCAGTGCGTACCCGCGTACAGACCATCGATGCGCGCCGCTAGGCCGGCGGGCGCCTCGGGGTATGGGCTTCGAATGCGGATAACGTCGTTGAGCAGCGGGCGGCCCGTGCCGCTCATGCCCGTGAAGGCGTATTGCCAGTCGGGGTCGATGCGCGGCGGCGCGGCCGTAGCCGTGGCGGGCCGGTCCAGGGCCAGTTGGTCGGGGCTGCTGGCCGATTCTACCAGTTGGTGCAACAGTTGGGTAAAGGCCAAGTTGTTCTGCGCCGCTACGTCGCGCTGCGCGTTCAGCTGCCGAGTAAGCCACTCGACCACCGGGCGGGCCGAGGCGGAGGGCGCCGCCGACGTAGGAGCCGAAAACGGGCGAGTTTCAAAGAAAAACGTGTAGTAATGATTCACCGACGACCAGCCCGCCGCCGGCGGCCGCACGTTCTGGGAAGCATTGATGCGCTGTAGCAGCTCGGTGTGCGCATAGTGTACCTGGTAGGCTCGCTCGATGCCGTAGGCTATCTGGTAGCAGTATACCGCCGGCAAAATTCCCAGAATCAGGATCCAGCCGAGCGTCATGGCCACGTAGGTGTACTGGTAGGTGCTGATGCCCCAGTAGCGCGCCAGCCCCCGCAGGTTCTTGATGGCTTGGGGAATGAGGGCCTTGGTCCAGGTCTTTTCGGCCGCGCGGTGTATCGGCTGCAAATGCTTGTGGGTGCGAGCCTGCAGGCGTTTGGCCCAGGCCGGCAGCCAGCCGTGTTCTTGCCCCAGGCGCCACACCACGCTGCCCAGCGCCGCTTGGTAAATAAGGGCATAGCAAGCATGCACCGCGCCGGTATAAAGCACAATCAGCAAATTGATAACGGTCAGCGTAGCCACCAGCAGGTACAGGATAGCCCGCGACTCGTTGCGCGTTTCCTGCTGCAGCCGCAGCAACCGGAAGGTGAGGGCGTAGACGTAGAGTGGGAGCAGCAGTAACAGGTACAGCTGCAGCACCGGACTCACAAAGCACCCGGTGAAGAAAAAGCCCACAATGCCGAACGCCTGTGCTAATGCAATGCGGGCGTAGCGTTTGGCATAGGAACGGCGCGGCCACAGGCTGGGAAAACTGTTACGCGAGGTGCTCAGCAGCCGCGACGTAGGCCGGAACAAGCGCCGCAGCAACCCAAACATGCCCACGCACATCCAGAAGCCACCCAGCAACAACGCCCCACCCCACAACGACTGCACCTGCCGCTCGCGCACCGGCTGCAACGACGCAAACGTGGCCAAAAACATGCGCAAACCCGGCAGCGGCTCTATGTGCAGCAAGTGCGGCTGGCCCTGGTAGTGCACCTTGGTGGTAGTGGCCCGCTGGCTGAACATGGCCGAACGCAACGCACCCGGCGAGTCGCAGTCCTGGAGCAGGTTTTCGCTCAGGTTCAGGTTCCGGTCGGAGTGCAGCAGCACCTGCCCGGTGTGGTCGAGCAGGCAGAAGCCGTAGCCCGGTGGCAGCACCGGTTGGTCGAGGCTGCGCAGCCGGGTATCGACGATGCACACGCTGGGCGAAGTATCTGCCGTTGCCGAATCGGGTTGCCACCGACTGCGCCGCGCCAGCACGGCACTGGGCCGCGCATCTTTATAGGAAATAATGGCTTGGAAGTAGAATGCAGAATCCCCCGCTGCCGGAGTCCGCCAAACGCCGGTGGAGGTAGAGCGGGTAGTGGGCAGCGTGTGGTACTGGCCCGCCTGGGTTGCCTGAAAATAGGGCCGTTGAGCTAGGTTGGGTACGTACAGCGGGGCTTGTCGTCCGGCGGCGAAACACACGTACCCGTTTCTGTCGATCCACAGCGCGTGGTTGCCGACGTGCTGGAAATACCGCGCAGCGGCCGTGCCGGGTAACGAATCGTAAGCCACCTTGCGCACAAAGCCCGCTGGGTAGTCTTGCGCATTTCGCAGGGTCGGGTGGGTAGAAAAGTGGTCGTCCAGGCCCTGGGCCAACTGATTTAGCGAGTCCAACTCGCCGTACAAATTGGTTTGCACTTCGGTGTTCAGTTGGGTGAGCTGCTTGGTCAGCAGCCGTTGTTCCAGCGCCTGCCGGCCAATGCCCGATTGCAGCGCCAGCAGTACAATGCCGGAGCCCAGCACCAACGACGCCGCGCAGCGAATCACATCGGCCCGGTTCAGCCGTTCGCGGGAGCCCATGAGGGCCAGCTTCAGAAACGGCAGGCTCAACAAACCCAGCAGCAACAGCAGCAGCGCCAGTTCCACCACCTGCGGGGCCACCGCCCGCTGTTCGGCCGTAAACGTATCCATCGACACCGCACCGCACAGCAGCAGGGTGTTGGCATCGAGCCGGAGCGGCTGTACAAACAGTCGGTACGAACGCCCGGCCAGCAGCACGTCGGCGGTGCGCCCGGCGTGCAGGGCCGCGGTGTCGCCCAACCACGCCGGCAGTTTGCTGCTGCCGGCTACCGAGAGGATGCTGGGAGTGGTGCCGTAGAGCAGCCGTTGGCTTTTCAGGTCGCAAATGAAAAAATGCTGGAAGACCTCGGGGCGGGTAAGGCCGCGCGCGAAGCTGTCGATAGGTACGGCCGTGAGCAGCTCCAGGCCGCTGGTACGTGGTGCCTGCCCCGGGGCATTGCCCCATTTCCAATCCTGCAGCCGCAAACTCGGCGGCGGAAAATCGTGGAAAGCCAGGCGGTTGTCGTGCACTTCCACCGTCGGGGCCGTGCGCTGGGGCAGTCTGGCATACCGCACCACCGAGAGCAGCTCGTTGCTGGCCTCGGGGCTGAAACGCTCCCAAGTCGGCGTTATGTAGGCTCGCAGATCTTCTTTCCCAGCAGTGTCGGCGGCCGGTTTTGCGGTCCATTGCACCGCGGGCGCACTGGCCTCGCCCCAATCCTGCCGCGCAATGCGCGCAGCCAGGCCTTCGTTGATTTTGTGGTGGGCCGTTACCTTCTCCATGAAGTTGTGGCCTACCTGCTCCAGAACCCGGAAATAGCGGGCATTGAGGCGTTCGGTTTGCTGCGGAATGTACCCGTAGGTATAGCCCATCAGCAGCAGAAAGATGAAACCCGACAATCCCAGAGTCCCCAAGTGCCGCTTGAGAGCCTGCACGAACGATTGTTTTGGCATAAAAATCAACGAAGTCGCGTAAGGCGGCTGTCCGACTGCCGGGGCTATAAAGCTCCGCAGCAGGCAAAAGCTGCCATTCAGAAAAGCCAACGATGGCAGCACCCAGGTGCGAGGTACTGGTAAGCGACGGAGCGTAGTATGGAATAAGGCGGGCTGGGTAGTAGATAAAAGCCCTGTTAGCCAAGGGCTAACTTGCTAAACATAGCAAAATAGGCGTAGAACGGAAAACAGTTGAATTATAAATTTTCAGTAGTGAAACGGCTGCCGGTCAATGACTACTTGATGTAGCTCTTTGGGCAGCCCGTTATGCAGTCAGCGTTCTGCTCCTTCCCTGCAACAGCAAGCCCCGAAGCGTGACGCACTCCGGGGCTTGCTGTTGCAGGGAAGGAGCTGCCAGCCGGATTACGCCGCTACCTCCTCGGCCGAGGAGCGGGCTGAGGCGGCCGACGAGGCCGGCTTGGCTTGCACGTCGAACAAGAACTCGTTGAGCTTGCCGCGCAAGTCGCTGGTCGAGAGGTTGCGGTACACTTCGCCGCCGTGCACGAGCGAAATCTGCCCGGTTTCTTCGCTCACTACCAGCACCACGGAATCGGTCATTTCACTCAAGCCGATGGCGGCGCGGTGGCGCAGGCCCATAGAAGCCGGCACGTCGGGATTCTCGCTCACGGGCAGAATGCAGCGTGCCGCCTTGATGCGGCCGTTGCTGATGATAACCGCGCCGTCGTGCAAGGGCGAGGTTTTGTTGAAGATGCTCATGAGCAGGCGCTTGCTCACGGCCGCATCGAGCAGGTCGCCCGACTCGGCGTAGAACTTCAAGTCGGAGGCTTGCTGAAAGGCAATGAGCGCGCCGGTGTTCTTGCTGGCCAAGCTTTTAGCAGCCTCTACGAACGGCGTTACGCTCATGCGCTGCTGGGGCTGCTCGCGCCGCCACGAAAACATGCGCATCCGCTCGAAAGCCGTGGCCTTGCCGATGTTGAGCAGAAACCGCCGGATTTCCTGCTGGAACAGGATGATACCCGCCAGCACGCCCACCGACATAAACTGCCCCAGAATCATCGTCAGCAGCTCCATGCCGGCGGCCTTCACAACCAAGTACACGAGGTACACCGATAGAAAACCCAGGAAAATGCGCAGCGCCACCGAGCCCGTCAGCAACTTGTAAATCTGGTAGAACAGCGCCGTCACCAATACCACGTCGACGACGTCGATCCAGCCGATGCGCAGGAAGCCGATGTTGACGGGGTTGAACATGGTACTCAGGAGCTAAGGACGGACTGAACGAGCTGCACGGTTTGGTGGGCTTCGGCTACGTCGTGCACGCGCAGCAGGCGGGCGCCGCCCAGCAGGGCCAGCGTGTTGAGGGCAATGGTGCCGGGCAAAGCCGCTTCGGGCGCGAGGCCCAGCGGTTTCCATACGAGCGTTTTACGGGAAAGTCCAACCAGCAGGGGCAAATCCAGCACCGTACGCAGCTCGGACAGGCGCCGAATGATTTCGTAGCCCTGCTGCGGGGTTTTGGCAAAGCCCACCCCGGGGTCGAGCACCACGCAGGCATCGGGCCAAAGGGCGCGCAGGGCCGTGAGCTGGTCGCGGAAGAAGCGCGTCAGCTCCAGCAGCAGGTCGCCCTCGTAGGTGGTGTGCTGGGTCATGGTTTGCGGCGTGCCGCGCATGTGCATCAGAATGTAGGGTACCCGCAAACGCGCCACGGTGGCAAACATTGCCTCGTCGAGCTGCCCGCCGCTGATATCGTTGACGATGTCGGCGCCGGCCTGCACGGCCTGCTCGGCCACCGCTGCCCGGAACGTATCGACCGACAGAAACGCCTCGGGAAAGGTGCGGCGCAAGGCTTCGAGGGCGGGCACCACGCGGCGCAGCTCCTCGTCGGCGGGCACGTCGTCGGCGCCGGGGCGCGAGGAGTAGCCGCCTACGTCGAGCACGGCAGCACCGGCCTGCAGCATCTGCTCGGCTTGGCGCAGTAGGGCGCTTTCGTCGGGCAGGCGGCTGCCGGCGAAGAACGAATCGGGCGTCACGTTCAGGATGCCCATCACGCGCGGTTGGCTCAAATCGAGCATGCGGCCGCGGGCACACCGCAGCGTTTGCCTGACCTGAAAGAGCGTATCTTGCGCGGCTTCGCCCAGCATGGGTACAGCGTGTTTAGTGACGTTGAGCGGGTGCTTGGTACGCGCCAAAAGCGGCGCGAGAAAAGACTCTTTTCTGCAACCTGCTAAGCAATAAGTACTAAGCACCTAGCCCTGTCTTAAAAATAGCCTTTTGACGTTGAACGACCAAACCCAGCTTCAATACGACCGCGTGATTGGGCGCTGCCGGGCGCTGTTTCTGGCCAAAACCCACGACTACGGCACGGCCTGGCGCATCCTGCGCCTGCCCAGCATCACCGACCAGCTTTTCATCAAAGCCCAGCGCATCCGCTCCATTCAGGAGAAGGGCACGCAGCTCGTCAACGAGCCCATCGACGACGAGTTTGTGGCCATCGTCAACTACTGCGTCATTGCCCTGATGCAGCTGCGCCTGCCGGCCGAGGCGCCGCTGGAGCTGGAGCCTGCAGCCGTGGCCGCCGCTTACGACGAAGAGGTGGAAGCCAACCGCCGCCTGCTGTTCGCCAAAAACCACGACTACGGCGAAGCCTGGCGCCAGATGCGTGTGTCGAGCATCACCGACATTATTCTGATGAAGCTGCACCGCACCAAGCAAATCGAGGACCTGCACGGCCGCACGCTGGCCTCGGAAGGCGTGGAAGCCAACTACCGCGACATGCTCAACTACGCCGTGTTTGCCCTGATTCTGCGCGGTGCCGCCGAACAAGCGGGGTAGGGGTGGCGTTAAGCGCCTAGAATGCCGTCATGCCGGGCATGCCGAAGCAGCGTTGCCGATTCGCGGATGGAAATTTCTGTCTGGCAAAGCGGGAGAGATGCTTCGACTTCGCTCCGCATGACGTTCTTTGTATGACAGTGACTCGTCCGTCGAGCCACTGCCTCAAGCCCTCCACTACTCATACTCATGCGTCTGTTCGTTCGAATTTGCTGGCTGCTGCTCGGCGGGTTGTTCATTTTTTCGGGCCTGGTAAAGCTCAACGACCCCGTGGGCACGGCCTACAAGCTGGAAGAATACTTCGAGGTATTTGCCATCGACTTCGCCTCGTTTTTTCTGGTGTTTAAGAGTGCCGCCCGCACGCTCAGTATTTTCCTGAGTACCCTGGAAGTAACGCTGGGCGTGGCCCTGCTGCTACGCTGGCAAATGCGCTTTACGCTGCGGGCGCTGCTGGTGCTGCTGGTGTTCTTCGGCTTCCTTACGTTCTATTCGGCTGCCTTCAACAAGGTGACGGACTGCGGCTGCTTCGGCGACTTCATCAAGCTCACGCCCTGGACGTCGTTCTTCAAAGACCTGTTTCTGCTGGGCTTGTGGGCGGTGGTGTTCTTCAACCAACGCTACCTGCGCCGGGTGTTTGCCAAAGGCACGCTGGGCACCATGTACATCACCTTTGCGGCGGCCGTGGCGGCGGGCATTGGCGTGTACGCCTTGGGCCACATGCCCTACTTCGATTTTCTGCCCTACAAAGTGGGTAACGACATTGGCGCACTCATGAAGCCCTCGGCCCCGCTGCGCTACAAGTACGTGATGGAGAAAAACGGCACCACACAGGACTTCGAAGAATACCCTACCGATACGCTCTGGAAGTTCAAGCAGATGGTGCCGCTGAACCCCGAAGCCGGGCCGAAAATCACCGATTTTAAGGTGTGGGGCGCTCAGCAGGAAGACGTGACGCAGGAGGTGCTGAAGGGCAACAAGCTGCTGCTGATTGTGCAGGGCGTGGAAAAAGCCGACCGGGACCGGTTTGCGCAAATCAACCAACTGTTGGCTTCCATCGATTCATCAAAGAAGAAAGTCGAGCCGTTCATCGTCACCAGCGCCAGCCCCAATGAGTTCGATGTGTTCCGCCACGAAGTGAACCTGGCCGGACCGTACTACTTTGCCGATGCCACGGTCCTCAAGTCGATGATTCGCTCGAACCCCGGCTTTCTGCTGCTGAAAGACGGCGTGGTGAAGGGCAAATACCATTACCACGACATTCCCACCCGCGCCACGCTGGAAGAGGCTCTTTAGTACTTAGTTGTTGGTGCTTAGTGCATGGTCAGTTTTGAAAGACCTGGAGCCCATCCCAAGCACTAAGCACCAACAACTAGGCACCAAGCACTACAATGCTCCTGTTCATCTTTCGCCGGCTGCTGCACGGTATTCTGATTCTGGCGGGCGTGGCCCTCACCGTGTTTGTGCTGTTTCAGGTGCTGCCCGGCGACCCGGTGGCCCTGCTGGCTGGCCAGCGCAGCGACGTGGCCACCCGCGCTGCCATTGCCGCCGACCTCGGCCTCGACCAGCCCGTGCCCGTGCAATTGGCCGGCTACCTCAACGACGTGTCGCCGCTGGGCGTGCACCCGCGCGACTCGGCCGGTACGGCCCGCTACGGCGGCGTGGCGCTGCTGCCGCTGGGCGGCCAGCGGGCCCTGGTGCTGAAAAAACCGTACCTGCGCCGCTCGTTTCAGTCGAACAAAGACGTGCTCGATATTCTGCTCGACCACTTCACCGGTACCGTGTGGCTGGCGCTGGCGGCCATGCTGCTGGCGGCGGTGCTGGGCATCGGCTTTGGCGTGGTGGCGGCCCTCAAGGCCCATACCTGGCTCGACCGCGCCCTGCTGACGGTGTCGGTGCTGGGCATTTCGGTGCCGTCGTTTGTGGCCGGTATTCTCATTGCCATGGCCTTTGGCTTCTACTGGAGCCACTGGACGGGCCTGAACCTGACCGGTCAGCTCTTCGAAACCGACCCGTTTACGGCCGAGCCGCACGTGGTGCTGCGCAACCTGCTGCTGCCGGCTTTTGCGCTGGGCGTGCGGCCGCTGGCGGTTATCGTGCAGCTCACGCGCTCGGCCATGCTGGAAGTGCTCAGCCAGGATTTCATTCGCACGGCCCGCGCCAAGGGCCTCTCGTACCCCCGCACGGTGTGGCACCACGCCCTGCAAAACGCGCTAAACCCGGTGGTTACGGCCGTATCGGGCTGGCTGGCGTCGCTCATGGCGGGCGCGTTTTTCATCGAGTTTATTTTCAACTGGAAAGGCTTGGGCACCGTGACGTTGCGGGCCGTCGAAAACCTCGATTTTCCGGTGGTCATGGGCTCCACACTGTTCGTGGCCTTCCTGTTCGTGGTCATCAACATTGCCGTCGATGTGCTCTACGCCGTGCTCGACCCGCGCGTGAAGCTGGGGTAGCGCAGCGCCCGGGCAGTTTTTCCAATTCGGTCAGCTTATTCCCCTTCAACCCATCCGCGGTCATGCGCCTTTTCCTTATCGGCATGCCGGGCTCGGGCAAAACCACCCTGGGCCGCGCGCTGGCCGCGTACTACAGCCTGACCTTCGTCGATTTAGACGAGGTGATTGTGCAGCGCGAAGGCCGCAGTATTGTCGACCTGTTCGCCGCGGAAGGCGAAGCGTACTTCCGCAGCGCCGAAGCCAAAGCGTTGCGCGCTGTGCTGGCCGATTACCCGGCGGTGGTGCTGGCTACCGGTGGCGGCACGCCCTGTTTTCACGCCAATGCCGAGCTGCTTCGGGCCAGCGGCCTCACGCTATGGCTCGATGTACCGGTCGAAGAGCTGGTGCGCCGGCTCGTGCAGCAGGCTGCGCACCGGCCGTTGCTGGCCGGTTTGCCCGACCCCGAAGCCCTAAAAAACCGCTTGGCCGAAACCCTACAGGCCCGGCGGGAGTTTTATGCCACGGCCGCACTGCGCTGCCAGGCATCCGTGTGCAGCCCTGAGGCCGTTGTGCGGCTCATTGCGCAGTACACGGCCACGGCGTAGCCAAGCACTTTGGCCCGTTGTTTGGGCGCTGGTGGCTATTTTTGCGCTGCAATACTCTTCAAGCCCTCGATATGGAACAAAAGACAGCTGCCCCTCCCGTGTCGGGTCAACTCCATAAACCCAAGCACAAAGGTTCGGCTCGTTTGTTTGAGAACCCCGTGCTGGAGCGCCTCACACACACGCACATAGCCGGGCCGTTGAGCATTTTCTTCGGTGTGGCCGCGGTTAGCCTCTACTACAGCCTCAGCAAGGGCCTGCTCACCGGCCTGTCGGCTTTTGGGCTGTTTCTGGCGGGCTGGTTCGGTTTCACGCTGGTGGAGTACCTCATGCACCGCTACCTCTACCACATCAAGCCCACCACGCCAGGCCGGGCCAAGTTTCAGTACACCATGCACGGCGTGCACCACGAATTTCCGAAGGACAAAACGCGGCTGGCCATGCCGCCCATTCTGACGGTGTTCGTGGCCTCGTTGCTGTTTTTTATCTTCCGCTTCACCTTTGGCAATGCCGGTTTCGGCATCCTGGCGGGCTTTGTGTTTGGCTACGCGCTGTACCTGTTTGTGCACTACGCCATTCACGTGTACGCCCCGCCGAAAAACTTTCTGAAAGTGTGGTGGCACCACCACGCCCAGCACCATTACCGCCAAGACGAAGTAGCCTTTGGCGTGTCGACCACCATTTGGGACCACATCATCGGCACCATGCCCGATCGGAAACCGTCGAATTAACTTCTCCGCAGGAGCGCACAAAAAAGGCCGGCCGTCTGAATTGACGACCGGCCTTTTTTGTGCGCTCCTGCGGAGAAGGACTTTGGCTTATTAACAGACGCTGAACATAGCATTCGGGAGTTTATAACGATTCGGGCGAAAGGTTTGATTGTAGTGATACTGCTGCTGGTCAATTTGTTGTGATTTATATTTCGTTACCGAATGGCTTTCTATCGGCAGCCGAGGCCCACGTGCTGCGCGGCACGGTGGTCAAAGTCGTACTGGGCGAAGTCGTGACTGGCTTTAGCGCCAGCTCTGGGTTGCGGCCGCGCATCGACCTCCGCCCGCAGCCAGTCGGTCGGGGTGTGTATCCTGCGCCTCGAAACCGCTGCCGAACCCAGAACAGTGGGCGTGGTGAAGCAGTAAGCACCGGAAATGTTCTTAACGCAACCGGGCGGCTCCTGCTTCAGGAGCCGCCCGGTTGCATTGAGGGAATAGGGCAGAAACTAGCGGCGGAACCGGCTGAACAGCCACCACAACACCAGTACCAGCAGCACCACGCCAATGATACCGGTGTAGGCGCCGGCTTTGAATATGCTGCCGATAGCATCGCAGCCCGTTAGCGGCAGCAGCAAAATGCACAGCACCAGCGGTAGCCAGGGAAGTTGACGTTTCATGTAGCAGGAGGGAAGGGGTTCAAGCCACCGGCCGCGCATCGGCCGATGATATACTGCCCATACTGCATCCTGCGGCAAAAGGTTGATAAGCTCTGAGAAGAAGAACAAGCTTCAACCTAGCCCGGTGAAAAGTGCAATATGCCCCTGCGTGGGAGTTTTTCGCAAGCAGTGCCACGTGAGTAACAGTGCCAACAACGAAAAAGCCCGGTAACAGACGGTTAAGTCTAATACCGGGCTTTTTCGGTTGTGCGCTCCCTCCTGGGCTCGAACCAGGGACCCTCTGATTAACAGTCAGATGCTCTAACCGGCTGAGCTAAGGAAGCGGTTATGGCGGCTTTTAAGGGCCGTTGCGGGTGCAATATTACGGTGCGGCAGACTTTTACGCAATACTTACGGGTAAAAAAGTTTTGTGTGGTCAACTAGTTTGTGATGCTCAGGAAGTTACCGCTAAGGGCGGTAATGTATTGCCGAAGCTGCCGCTGGGCCGGACCAGCGGTTACCTGGCCTTCCAAATCGAACTTGGAGCCGCAGCAGGTGTCTTCGAAATACAAGCCGGACGAGTGCACGCCGACGGTAGCGCAAGCTTCGCCGGGCAGGTACGGGCAGTTGCGCTCAAAGGCTAGGTATTGCTGGGAATTTCGCCGCAGCACAATGATTCCGCGCACCCCCGACGACAGATACACATAGCCGCCGTCGAGGCGAAGGGCACTGTACTGCTGATTGGTGAGGTTGATATTTTCGTTGACCAGTGCCGTCGGGATTTGTGGTTGCGGATTGGACGAGGACGAGCCACAGGCGGTGAGGCCGATAAGCAGAACGCAGGCAACTAGCAACTGCCGTAGCGGGTGCAACGGCGCGTGGGAGAACATGGGCTTCATAACTGGGCTAACGCCGGGGCGGGCGCTTTCCGTTCGGCAGCGGTTAGTATTGGTAGAAGCCGCGGCCGTTTTTGCGGCCGTGGTGGCCGGCGTCCACTTTCTGCTGCTGCACGCGGCTGGGCCGAAACTTGGCATCGTAGTGAAACGCGGCATAAAGCGAGCTGGTGACGGCAAAGTTGGTGTCGATGCCGATGAGGTCCATGAGGCGGAACGGGCCCATGCGGAAGCCGGCCGACTCCAGCAGTTCGTCCACCACTTCGAACGGCGCCACGCGCTCTTCCACGGCTTTCAGGCTCTCTACGTAGTAATGCCGGGCCACGCGGTTGACGATGAAGCCGGGCGCATCGGCGGCCAGCACGGGCGTTTTGCCGAGTTGCAGGGCCAGCTGACTCACGGTTTCGGCCACAGCCGGGCTGGTGGCCGCACCCGAAATAACCTCGACCAGCGGCATCAGCGGGGCGGGGTTAAAGAAGTGCATGCCCACCACGCGCTCGGGGTGCGGTACCGGCGCGGCCAACTGGGTGATGGGAAAGGTGCTGGTGTTCGACGCCAGGATGGTTTGGCCATTGTTGCAGGCCGCCAAATCCAGAAACAGCTGGTGCTTCACGTCCATTTTTTCCACCACGGCCTCGATAACCAGATCGGCGCACACCGATTCCAGCTCGTGGGTGAGGGTGAGGCGCTGGCGGGCGGCCGTGCGCGCTTCGTCCGTCAGGCGGCCCTTCTCTACCAGCTTACCCAGGCCCGCCTCAATGCTTTGCTCGGCCCGAAACAGCGTGGCCTGGTTGACGTCGAACAGGATGGTGGGGTAGCCGGCCTGCAGGCACAGCTGGGCAATGCCCGCGCCCATGGTGCCCGCGCCCACTACGGCCACGGTGCGGATGGTTTGCGGAATTGGGGAAGTGGTTTCCGAAGACATAGGGCAGAAAAAAGAAGCGGCGGGGCGGCGTTCCTGCGAATCTGCCACTCCGCCGCGAAGCTACTGGAAACGTCGGGTCGGCTGCTAGTGAATGGCCTCGAACTGGCGCAGGAAACGCATGTCGTTCTGGGTGAACAAGCGCAGGTCTTTGATCTGGTACTTGAGCATGGTGGGGCGCTCCAGGCCCATGCCGAAGGCAAAGCCGGAGTACCGCTCGGGGTCGATGCCGCAGTTGCGCAGCACGTTCGGGTCGACCATGCCGCAGCCCAGGATTTCCACCCAGCCGGTGTACTTGCAGATGTTGCAGCCCGCGCCCTTGCAGATCAGGCACGAAATATCGACCTCGGCGCTGGGCTCGGTGAAGGGAAAGTAGGAGGGGCGCATCCGCATCTTCACGTCGGCGCCGTAGAACTCCTGCGCGAAGTAGTAGATGGTTTGCTTGAGGTCGGCGAAGCTCACGTTTTCGTCCACGTACAGGCCCTCAATCTGGTGGAACACCATGTGGGCGCGGGCCGAAATGGCTTCGTTGCGGTACACGCGGCCGGGCATGATGCTGCGGATGGGCGGCTTTTGGCTTTGCATCAGGCGCACCTGCACGGTGCTGGTGTGCGTGCGCAGCAGGCGGTTTTGCTCCTCCTCGCCGGCGGGCGGCAGAAAGAAGGTGTCCTGCATTTCGCGGGCCGGGTGGTTTTCGGCAAAGTTCAGGGCCGAGAAGTTGTGCCAGTCGTCCTCGATTTCCGGCCCTTCGGCCACGTTGAAGCCGATGCGGGCGAAAATGCGCACGATTTCGTCGCGGGTGAGGCTCAGCGGGTGGCGCGTGCCCAGGGCGTTGGGCACGGCGGGCAGCGTGTAGTCGTAGCCGGGGTCGGCGGGCTGGCTGCTGGCTTCGTCTTCGAGCTGCTGGCGGCGCTGGTCAAACTTGTCCTGGGCCAGCTGCTTGAGGGCGTTGAGCTGCTGGCCGACGGCCTTGCGCTGCTCGGGCGCCACGGTTTTGAGCTGGTCGAACAAGTCGGCAATACGGCCTTTGCGGCCGGTGTAGGCAATGCGAAACTGGTCGAGCTGCGGCGCCGTGGCCACGTCGAAGGCTTCAATCTCCTGCTGGAGCTGCTGAATCGTATCCTGCATAACGCGGGCAAAGGTAAGGCCGCGGGCCGGGAAATGGGCCGCGGCGGCCGACTGCAATTTACAGCCCCGAATGACCGCGCGGGCACCGTTCGCGTATGAACCGAAGCCGCTGTTGGCAGTTCCACTTCACGCTATTGCATTATGGCCCGCCTCGTACTTTCGCTCCTGCTGCTGACGGCAGCGCTGCTCACCACTTTCTCGGCCCAGGCCCAAACGCGCAAACGCCGCCCGTCGAGCCACTACGCCACCACCCGCGCCAAATACGGCCCCGACGGCGCCGGCCAGAAACTGGCCCCCGGTATGCGCCTGGGCATGCCCATGCCCCTGACCACCGACTACATGGGCCGGCCCATCAAACCCAAAAACAAACTGACCTCTACACCGGTGGCCGCCAAGCGCACCACGGCTACCTCCATGAGCGCGGGAGCCAGCAAGTCGAGCGCGCGCAAACGGCGCTGATAGGCCGTTTCGTATATAGTTGAAATTGCAGGTTAAAAGCTCTGCAATAAGAACTTATATGATCGGGTTTGTGGTTTGCACGTACACTGCTGGGTATACCAACCATCCACCTTTAGACGTTTGCTTGCCATGAAACGGATGACTTTTCTTGTGCTGTTGATGACTGCGGCTTTCACGGGAGCCCACGCGCAGCAAGCCACCTCCAAAAAGGCGACTTCCGCCAAATCGGCCACCACCAAGCCGGCCGCTAAGGCCAACGACGGGTGGGGCGACGAAGCCCCGGCTGCCACCACTACCAAAGCCGCTGCTACCGATGCCACGGCCACCCCGGCCCAGTCGCAGGCTAGCGGCTTCGATGCCGGCGCCAACGGCGGCTTCGGCGGGGCCTACGGCAGCGGGGCCGACAATTCGCCCAGCCGCGTGGAAGGCATGAGCGTAGCGCCCGGCTCGCCGCTGCTGCCCTCCACCCGCAGCCGCTCCGACTACATGGGCCGCCCCATCGAGCGGAAGCCCTCCATGCGCCCCCGCAGCCAGGATTACAGCAACCCGCGCCAGTAATTTCTGCTCATTCAGCGGCTGCCATAAGTAAAAAGCCCCGCCTGCATCGGCCGATGCAGGCGGGGCTTTTTTGTGGCGTGTGGTGGCGCAAAGGTTGGCTACACGCTACACCGCAGCTTCTTCCGTTTCGGCCGGCTCGGGCGCGGCTTGCTGGGTGCGGGCTTGGTAGTACAGCGTCGAACAATTGTCGGGGCGCAGCACTTCCCGGGCGGCCTGGCGCAGGGCAGCGGGCGTTACGGCCTGCACGCGCTGGCTTTCCTGGTTGATGAGGTTCGGGTCGCCGATGAGCTTGTAGTAGGCCAGGTTCATGGCGCGGTTCAGCAGCTCTACTTCGCTGAACACGATGCTGGCTTCGGCTTGGTTTTTCACCTTCTGCAGCTCGTCGTCGGCGACCTCCGTGGCGCTCAGCTCGGCCACAACGGCCGATACCGCGGCGTCGGCTTCTTCCAGGCTCACACCGGGGTTCAGCTTGCCGCTGACAACGAGCAGGCCCGGCTCCAACGACCCCGACACCGAAGCCGAAATGCCGTTGAACAGCGGCCGTTCCTTCACCAGCTGCTGGTAGAGGCGCGACGACTTGCCCCGGCCCAGCACGTCGCTCAGCAAATCGGCGGCGTAGTAGGCCTCGTCGGCGCGGCCGGGCATGTGGTACACTTTGTAGAGGGCCGAAAGCGGCACGTCGGCTTCCAGTTGCAGGAAACGTGGCTCGGTTTGGCGCGGCTCGGCGGGCAACTGCCGCTCGTAGCGCGTGCCGGCCTCAATGGGCCCGAACCACTTTTCGGCCAGGCGCTGCACTTCGTCGAAAGCCACGGCGCCGGCTACTACCAAAATGGCATTCGAGGGCGAGTAGTGTTTGGCGAAAAAGTCGCGCACCTGCTGCATGGTGGCGTTTTCGATGTGGCTGATTTCCTTGCCGATGGTGGCCCAGCGGTAGGGGTGCTGCTGGTAGGCGAGGGGCCGCAGGTTCAGCCACACGTCGCCGTAGGGCTGGTTGAGGTAGGTCTGCTTGAACTCTTCGACCACCACTTTGCGCTGCACCTCCAAGCCGTTTTCGCTGAACGCCAGGCTCAGCATGCGGTCCGACTCCAGCCAGAAGCCGGTTTCGATGTTGGCGGCGGGCAGGGTGAGGTAGTAGTTGGTAATGTCGGGCGAGGTGAAGGCGTTGTTTTCGCCGCCCACCAGCTGCAGGGGCTCGTCGTAGCTCGGGATGTTGACCGAGCCCGAGAACATCAAATGCTCAAACAGGTGCGCAAAGCCGGTGTGCTCCGGGTCCTCGTCGCGAGAGCCCACGTTGTAGAGCACGTTGAGCACGGCCATCGGCTGTGAAAAGTCTTCGTGCACGAGGCAGCGCAGGCCGTTGGCAAGGGTGAATTCCTGAAAGTGTATCATGAGAAGGCAATGGAAGGCGCTAAAGTGGTACAACCTACGAAACCAACCGCAGGTTCGGCCGAGTAGCGCGTCGGCGCTAAAGTGTGGCCCGCACGCCCAAGGCAATGGTACGTGACGTGGGCGAACGGTTGTCGTCGAGGCCGGCGCGGCGGGCATCGGCGCCGGCGGCACTCACGTTGGGGTCGAAGCCGCGGTACTTCGTCAGCACCAGCAGGTTGTAGCCCGCCGCCCACAATTGCACGCTACGCGGTCCTTTTTCCCAGACTTTGCACGCAAGCTGTAGCGAGGTCAGCCGCGCGTGGTTGCCTGATTGCAACACGTAATCTGACATGCGTTCCACTGGTAAAAAGCTGCCGTTGGTAGAAGTGGCAGGTATATACGGCAGCCGCTCCCGCACGCGGGGCGAAACGTTCGTCGCGCCCACAAAGCTGGCGTTGGGTAACGCATCGAGGTACGGCAACGCCGTATTCATTTGGTGGTAGCCGAATAGGCCGTCTATCTGGGCTTGCAGGGCGAAGCGACCCAGGCTCAGCTGCTGGGTAAACGTGAGCGAATGGGTGGGCAAGCCGCCGCCCAGGATTTCCTGGTCGGCAGCGGTAATGCGAGCGTCGCCATTGAGGTCCTTGAAGCGGATGTCGCCGGGCCGGGTAGACGCTGCTTGGTAGAAGAGCGACGGGCCGCCTACGGCATGTGCGGCTTGGTTGTCGGCGTCGATTTCTGCCTGACTTTGGTAGATGTGGTCGGCGCGGTAGCCGTAGAACGAAGCCAGCGGCCGCCCGTTTTGAAACAGGTAGTACGAGTCAAACAGGTAATTATCGTCGGTGCCCAGCACAACGCGGTTGCGGTTGAGGGCGGCCGCCAACCGGGAAGTGCTGTGCAGACGCCCGGCTTGCCAATCAACCCCTATCGACACCTCCACGCCGCGGTTGCGCACGGTTTGCTGCTCGGTGTTATCCACCACCGGCCTCGGCAAGCTGTAAACAAGGGTGCAGTTAGTCTGGCGTTGGTAGGCGCTGGCCGTTACGTCGAGGCGGTCTTGCCACAAGCCTATCTGTAGCCCTGCTTCCTGCTGTGTGCACACATCTAGCCTTGTGGTGGCCCCAAGCACGGCGCTTGTTTGGAGCACGGCTTGCCCGGCCAGGCCCTGGTTGCTGGAACGCCCCCAGCCAGCCCAGACATCCAGCTTGCTCAGCAGCGCATGGTCACTCAAAAAAGCTTCCTGCTCGACGTGCCAAGTGGCTTGCGCGCCGGGAAACCAGCGCTGGTGGTAGGCCACAAGCTGGGTGACGCTTTCGTGGCGGAGGCTAGCGCGTAGCTCGTACCGGCCGCGGTAGGTGTAGGCCCCCGTCAACAGCTCAAACTGCAGCATCTGGCGGTTGTCGTATTCCCGCTTGTTCGTAGCTTCCCCCGGGATGTCGATGGCAATAGCACCCTCTCGCCGGCTGCGCTGTTGATGCGCTTCCAGGGCTAGCTCCACCGCATGAACCGAGGCCAGGGTGCGGACAAAGCGCACGGCCGGGTGGATTACCCATTGGCGGTAGCCGGAACGCTGTTGCAACGTGGCGTAGGGCGGCAATACTCCTCCGTAGGGCGCGAGCCGGCGTAGCCGCAGGTGCTGTGCGTCTCGTTCGAGTGAGCCCCGCAGTTCGGCAGTGAACCCCGGCAACAGCTGGTAAAAGGCGCCCAGCCGCGCCAGCAAACGCCGTTGTTGCGGCGCTTGGTATGCTTCGTCGACGAGCTGCAACGGGTTATACGCGTAGTCGCGCTGGCTGTACTGGCCGTCGGGGCCGAGGGCAGGCTGGGTGGGCAGAGCCAGCAGGGCCTGTGTCACCACGCCCTCATCGGTGCGGTGCTCGTCGGTTTGGCTCAGGCCCAGGCCGCCTTCGAGGCGCAGCTGCTGAGCCACTTGCTGGTCAAGATTGAGGCGCAGGCCGTAGCGGTTGAGGTAGCTCGCGCGCACCACGCCGTTCTGGTGCAAGTAATCGGCCGCAACGTAGTAGCGGGTGCCGTGGGCCGTGCCACCGTCGAAGGCCACGTGGTGCTCCTGCCCGGCGGCCGCGCGGTGCAGCACCTCGGCCTGCCAGTCGGTACCGGCCCCGAAGGCAGCTGCTTGGCTGGCCGTGTAGGGACTGGCCTGGGCCCGCGAATGCGCTACTGTGTTGACTGCCAGCGCGTATTCTTGGGCGCCGAGCAGCTCGTAGCGGCTGTGGGCTTGCTGCAAGCTGCCGTAGCCTTGGTAGTGCAGGCGCAGCGGAGCGCCGGCTGCACCGCGGCGGGTTCGAATGCGCACCACGCCGTTTTGCCCTTGAGCCCCGTACTGGGCGGTGGCTTGTGCACCCTTCACCACTTCAATCAAATCGATGTCGGCCGTGGCCACACTCAGCAACGGGTTGTTGCCCCAGTCGCCAGGTAGGGGTGTGGGGTAGGGCGCCGCCGCATCATTGCCAGGGTCGGGAATGTAGTATTGGAATACAGGCACGTCATCGACCACGTACAGCGGCTGGGTATTGCTACCAATCGAGCCCGCTCCGCGGATGCGCACGGCTTCAGCAGCACCCGGTGCACCGGAGTAAGGGGTTACCTGTACGCCTGCCACTTGGCGCAGCTGTTCCTGTACGGGAACAAGAGGCAGCATATTATATGCTTGTGAGATTCGAACGCCAAAAGCTGGGCAGCTAAAACTGCCTAGAAGAAATACTCTTGGTAGGCTATCGGGCTGCACAGCTACAAGCTGCGCAATGCGCGGCGCTAAGGGCTCGGGCTGTTGGGCAAAAGCCGAAGCTGCACTTGCTACTGCAAGAGTCCAAGCGGATACATGACGGATCATATGAAAATATCAATCAGATAAAAGGACACAGATAATAGATGCCGGCCAAGCGCTTAATCCACAGGCAAGCCGCGAAACCAGCCGGTGCAACGACGTGTCACCCCCCTCAACGCCGCTCCACCAAGCGCAGCGTCACGCACGAATCGGTGCGGGCCAGCTCTTGCGTAACGAAACGCTTCTGCCAGGGCTTCCGGGCCTTGGCGCCGCAGGCCACGATGATTTCGCCCGGATCGGGCCAGATGCCCCACGGCGTGCGCACCCGCGACTGGTGCCCAAACTGGTGCTGGGCGGCGGCGGCGTAGAACACGGGGCTGTCGTTGAACACGCCGTCGGTCATCACCACGTATTTGTGCAGGTTGGGCAGCTGCCGCGGCAAATCGTGGATGAGGTAGCCGTAGAGCAGGTTCATGTCTTTGACGGGGCTGTTGGCCAAGCTATCAATGTAGCGCCATTGCGACAGGTACGGAAACAGCGCCACCGCCAGCACCGCCAGCGTGCGGGTGGTGGGCGTGGTGGGGCGGTTCCAATGGGCCGCAATGGTTCGGCCTAGCCACACCAGACCGGCGGCGGCCTGAATGGCCAGCAGCGGGTACACCGGCGCATCGTACCACAGCAGGCGGGTTTGTACCAGCGAAATCAGCAGCAGAAAAGAGCCCGCAATGGCGGCCGTAGCGCGGCTCAGTACCCATTCGCGGCTACCCCGCGGCTGCCACCAGCCCAAGAGCCAGCCAGCCAGCGCTGGCAGTAGCCACACCGTAAACTTGTACTCGGTGAGGGTATTGAGGTACATAAATACCGACGTGCGGTGGCCTTCCAGTTGGGCCGTAGCGGGTCCCCCAATTTCATATTGCCACACCGCGTCGAGGTAGCCGGGTTCGGCGGCCTCGCGCACAGCGTACCACACCGCGGCGGCTACCAACGCCAGCGCGCCGGCGGCCCAGGGTTGCCAGTTGCGCAGCCGGTGCCCGTAGCCCGTCAGCACGGCGGCCAGTAGCAGGCCGGGGCCAAACACGGCGCCGGCAATGCCTTTGGTGAGTACGGCCAGCGTAAAGGCGCCGCCCGTGAGCCAGGCATAGGCAGGGCGCCCACCAATGAGGTAGCGCAGCCAGCTGAGGGCGCCCAATGTCGTCCAGAGCGTGAGTGGGGCATCGAAGTCGCCGCTTCGGGCAATGTGGGTGGTGACGTAGCCTTGGGTGGTGAGCAGCACCAGTGCCGCCAGCAGCCCGCCCCGCCACGAGCCCAGCCACCACCACGCCGCCCGAAACACGAGCAGCACGGTAGCCAAAGCCGCCAGGGCCGACGGCAGGCGCAGGGCCCATTCGTTGGCGCCCAATAAGTAGAAGCTGGCGGCCAGCGTCCAGGCGTGCAGGGGCGGTTTGCAGTTCCAGAGGTCGGGCTCTTTCACGTGGCGCATCACCACCCAATCCTGGTGCTGCAGAATGCCTAGCCCGTTGACGCCGGTGCGGGCTTCGTCCCAGGATTGCACGGGCATGTGGCCCAGTAGCCAGAACAGGGGTAAATACGAAAGGGCCAGCACCACCAGCCAGGGAAGCACACGGTGCCAGATACGCGGGGAAGAAACAGAACTCACAGGCCGAATCTACTGCGCTGAATTGGGCTGTGCAACCCGCCGCGTGCGCCGAAGCCGCCGCCAGCGCCCCACGTGCACGCAATCCGGAAACGGCTCGGCTGCTTCGGCCCAACCTTCTACCTTTGCCGCCACCTTTCCCCGAACTTCCTCCACCCGATGCAATTCGACCGCAAAGACTACTCCAACGACGACCTGCTACGCCTTTACGAAGGCCTCGTGAAGCCGCGCCTGATCGAAGAGAAAATGCTTATCCTGCTGCGCCAGGGCAAGGTAAGCAAGTGGTTTTCGGGCATCGGGCAGGAGGCTATTTCGGTGGGCTCGACCCTGGCCCTGCAGCCGGATGAGTACATTTTGCCGCTGCACCGCAACCTGGGCGTGTTTACCTGCCGCCAGCTGCCGCTTGCGCAGCTCTTCGCGCAGTGGCAGGGCAAGAAAACCGGCTTCACCAAAGGCCGCGACCGGTCGTTTCACTTCGGCACCAACGAGCACCACATCGTGGGCATGATCAGCCACCTGGGCCCGCAGCTGGCCGTGGCCGACGGCATTGCCCTGGCCAACAAGCTCGACAACGAAGGCAAAGTGACGGTGGTGTACTCCGGCGACGGCGGCGCTTCTGAGGGCGACTTTCACGAAGGCCTGAACGTGGCCGCTGTGTGGCAGCTGCCGGTCATCTTCATCGTCGAAAACAACGGCTACGGCCTGAGCACGCCCTCGAACGAGCAGTTCCGCCACGGCTACTTCATCAACAAAGGGCCGGCCTACGGCATCGAGGCGGTGCAGGTCGACGGCAATAACATTCTGGAGGTGTACGATACGGTGCGCCGTCTCGCCGAAGACCTGCGCCAGAACCCGCGCCCTGTGCTGCTGGAGGCCCTCACGTTCCGCATGCGCGGCCACGAGGAAGCTTCGGGCACCAAGTATGTGCCCCAGGAGCTGTTCGACGAATGGGCCCAGAAAGACCCGGTGGAAAACTACGAGCGGTTCCTGATGGAACAGGGCGTGCTCGACGAGGAAGCCAAGCAGCGCTACCGCCGCACCATCAAAGACGAAATCGATGAGGCTTGGCGCGTGGTGTTCGACATGCCCGAAGTAACGGCCGACACCCAGGAAGAAGTGGCCGACATGTACCGCCCCTTCCAGGCGCACGACCAGACGCCTGCTGCGGACGCGGCCAGCACCGAGCGCCGCTACGTGGATGCCATTTCCGACGGGTTGCGGCAGAGCATGGAGCGGTTTCCAGAGCTGGTGCTCATGGGCCAAGACATTGCCGAGTACGGCGGCGTGTTCAAGATTACCGACGGCTTCGTGCAGCAGTTTGGCAAGGGCCGCGTGCGCAACACGCCCTTGTGCGAATCGGCTATTATCGGTACGGGTCTGGGCCTGAGCATCAAAGGCAAGAAGGCCATGGTGGAAATGCAGTTTGCCGACTTCGTGACCTGCGGCTTCAACCAGATTGTGAACAACCTCGCCAAAAGCCACTACCGCTGGGGCCAGAATGCCGACGTGGTGGTGCGCATGCCCACCGGCGCCGGCTCGGCCGCTGGCCCGTTCCACTCGCAGTCCAACGAAGCGTGGTTTGTGCACACGCCCGGCCTGAAAGTGGTGTACCCCGCCACGCCCTACGACGCCAAAGGGCTGCTCGCCGCCGCCATCGAAGACCCCAACCCGGTTATCTACTTCGAGCACAAGATGCTCTACCGCAGCATCAGCGGGCCGGTGCCGAACGATTACTACACCTTGCCCATCGGGCAGGCCCGTTTGGCGCGGGAAGGCTCCGAGCTGAGCATCATCACCTACGGCATGGGCGTGCACTGGGCCGCCAAGCTGGCCGAAGAAATGCAGCTCGACTGCGACATCCTCGATCTGCGCACCCTGCTGCCTTGGGACGAAGCCGCCGTGCGCCGCACCGTGGAGAAAACCGGCCGCGTCATCATCTTACACGAAGACACCCTCACCGGCGGCATCGGCGGCGAAATCGGGGCCTGGATTGCCGAGCACTGCTTCACCTCGCTCGACGCACCCATTCAGCGCGTGGCCTCGCTCGATTCGGCCATTCCGTTTGCGCCCGCGTTGGAGAACAACTTCCTGGCCAATGCGCGCTTGCGGGAGTGCGTGGAAAAAATGCTGGCGTACTAAGCGGCCCTGCGGGCTGCGTTTGCCATCTTTTCAAAGGCCGGGGCGCAAGTGCCCCGGCCTTTGTAATTTTCGGTCTCCATTGTGCTTGTCGTGGTGCCTTTCCTTGCGTTTGTTTCGTTGCGTCGGTGGCTGAGCTACGGACTGTTGGTGCTGGTGCTTGCCGGACCGGGGCTGAGCAGCTGCCGGCTGTTTCACCCGTACCGCCTGCCCAACCCCACGGGCCCGGCCATGCCCAAGCAGAAAAAGAAGAAAGCGGCCTCGGCCGATCAGTCGGCTGCCGATGGCTCCGACATGTCGACCGCCAAGGAACCCGCCAAAGTGCAGAAGAACGGCTACGACAAAAATGGCTTGCTCAAGAAGCCCAAATACGAGCGGCGCCGGCTGAAGAAAAAAATCGGCCAGCGGCGCTTCCTCGGCATTCCGCTGCCTTGGTAAGGCCGGGCCGTCCACATCTTGCGCCGTTGCGTACAATCATCTGATTTCTCCTCTATTCTACCTGCCGCTCTATGTTTCCCTCCCTTCGATTGCTGCTGGCCTTTGTCCTGCTGCTGGGCCTCGGCACGGTTACGGCTTCGGCCCAAATTGACGACCGTACCTCTGCCCGCCGCGACGCCCGCAAAGCCGTGCGCGACGCCCGCAAGTACCCCGTGTCGGACGACCTGAAGCAGGCGCACCTGGCCGTGAACAAGCACGCGCTGCGCCCCGGCGAAAGCGGCGACCGGCTGCGGAACCCGAAGGACGAGCGGAGCCGTTACCGCTTCGACAACACCGGCACGGCCCGCGTCAGCGACCCGTCGTACCAAAGCGCCCGGCGCAAGAAGAAAACCCAACCGACTGAATAATGCAGTGGACTCCCCTAACCCAGCTTGAGCAGCTGGCCGACATCGTGCGCGAATCGGCCGAGCATCCCGTCGTGATTTTCAAGCACAGCACCTCCTGCTCCATCAGCGCCATGGCCAAAACCCGCCTGGAGCGGCAGTGGCCCGAGGCCGATCTGGGCCCGGTGAAAGCCTATTACCTCGATTTGCTCCGCTACCGGCCCATTTCCAGCGAAATAGCCAAGCAGTTTGGCGTGCACCACGAGTCACCGCAGCTGCTGCTCATCCGCAACGGCGAATGCCACTACAACGCCTCGCACATGAGCATTCAACTCGGCGAAGTAAAGCGGCAAGTGCTGTAGGCACAACACTAAACGACGTGGTGGTTACCGGGTGGCTCGTTGCGCATTTCGCGCACGGCTGAACCGGTAACCACCACGTCGTTTACGCCTGCTAGCCCTCGTAGGAAAACTGAACCGTTTGCCGGATTTCCGGGTTCAGACTCAGAGCCACCGGGCAGGTGCGGGCGGCACGTTCGAGCAAGACGCGTTTCTCGGCCGGCAGCGCGGCGGGCATCCGGAACTGAATTTCGATTTCGGAAATGCGCCGCGGTTCGGCTGCCATGTGCTTGGTCACGTCGAACGAAGTGCCCACCAGGTCCAGCCCGTGCCGCTCGGCCACGATGCCCATGATGGTCATCATGCACGTGCCCAACGCAGTGCTAACCAAGTCCGTAGGAGAAAATGCTTCCCCCCGGCCGTGGTTGTCGACGGGTGCGTCGTTGAGAATAACGGTGCCGGAGGCTACGTGCGTAGCTTCGGTGCGCAGTTGGCCGGCGTAGCGGGCGGTGGCAGTGCTCATAATCTTTGGAAAACGTCAGACGGATGCTCACAAAATTACGTACTTTCGGAGAGGCGCGGCCGCAGAGCCGCCGGCCTCTTTCCGCCCACTTCTTGCCTGCTGCTCCCGTGCGTACTCGTACCCTGCTGTTGTTTGGTCTATTGCTGGGGCTGCTGCTGGGTAATGCACCCCAAGCCTTGGCGCAAGATGCCCAGGAAAGCACCGCTTACAACAAAGAGCTGACCTACGGCGTCAATTTCAACTCCAATGCCGGCCTCATCGGCGGTGCCTCGGTGCGCTCCTTGCGGGTAATTACCGACGACTGGGCCCGTTTCTGGATGCTAGAGGGAGTGGAGGTGAAGCACCCCAAAGAGTTGCGCGTGGGCAACCCCAGTTCGGGCGGCATCTACGTGCAGGGCAAAAGCAACTACCTGTTTGTGCTGCGCCCCACGTTTGGCGTGCAGCGCATGATTTTCCGCAAAGCGCCCGAGTCGGGCGTGCAGGTAAGCGCCATTGCCGGTGCCGGCCCATCGGTGGGGCTGTTGCTGCCCTACTACATCTACTACAACTACACCGAGCCCAACGCCCGCCCCAATGCCACGCCCGACGACATTCGGGCCGAGCAGTTTGACCCGAACAAGCACTCCGACCCCATTCGCATCTACGACCGGGCACCGCTGTTTCAGGGCATCAGCGAGGTGAAACCCAACGTGGGGGCACACGTGCGCGGCGCCCTCAATTTTGAGTACGGCCGCTACCGCGACGCCGTAGCGGGCCTGGAGGCGGGCGTGCTGCTGGAAGCCTACACCAACTCGCTCACCATTTTGCGCGACCGGAGCGTGGCCGACAGCAAATTGAACAATCAGATGTTTTCGTCGGTTTACCTGACGCTGTACATCGGCCACCGCAACTAGCTTTTCTGCCCGATTTTGCCTGTGGGGTCGTGCGCCGGAAACGGTGGCGGCCCTCTTTTTTTGCGCCAGCGGCGGCGCCTCCCTTCTGAAACCCAACCCGCCAGGTACTACCTTTGTAGCCATGGACGAACTCCTGCTATTACCCGTTATTCAGCCCGAAGCTGCCGCGCCGGCCAAGCCGCGCAAGCCCGACTGGCTGCGCGTGAAGCTGCCCGTGGGCCCCGCCTACGCCAACGTGCGCAAGCTGGTGGACGAGCACAAACTGCACACCATCTGCGAATCGGGCAACTGCCCGAACATGGGCGAGTGTTGGGGCGCGGGTACGGCCACGTTTATGATTCTGGGCAACGTGTGCACGCGCTCCTGCTCGTTCTGCGCCGTGGCCACTGGCCGCCCCACCGAGTACGACCTCGACGAGCCGCGCCGCGTGGCCGAAGCCATCAAGCTGATGGGCGTAAAGCACGCCGTTATTACCTCCGTCAACCGCGACGAGCTGAAAGACCGCGGCGCCAGCGTGTGGTACGAAACCGTGGTGCAAACCAAGCAACTCTCGCCCGGCACCACCATCGAAACCCTGATTCCGGACGTGAAGGCCAACTGGGCCGCGCTCGATACCATGATTGCCGGCGGCCAGGAAGTGGTGTCGCACAACATGGAAACCGTGGGTAGCCTCTACCGCCTCGTGCGGCCGCAGGCCAAGTACGACCGTAGCCTGGAGCAAATCCGGCGCACCAAAGACGCCGGCTGCCGCACCAAGTCGGGCATTATGCTGGGCTTGGGCGAAACCAAAGACGAGATGTACAAGGCCATGGACGACCTCGTGGCAAACGGCCTCGACATTCTCACCCTCGGCCAGTACCTGCAGCCCACCAAACGCCACATCGAGGTGGCCGAATTCATTCACCCCGACCTCTTCGCCCATTACAAGGAAGAAGGTTTGGCCCGCGGCCTCAAGTACGTGGAGAGTGGCCCGCTGGTGCGCTCCAGCTACCACGCCGAGCGCCACGTGAACGTGCCAATTTAAGCACCCAACGAATACACAAAAGCCCGTCGACAATTCTGCCGACGGGCTTTTTGCTTTAGTAGGGGCCAAAAAAAAGCCCCTCCGAACAGAAGGGCTTTTCAAAAAAGCTAGAGCCGATTAACGACGGGCCGTATTGTCGCTGGGCGGGTAGTCGCCCAGTACGCCAGCCACGATGCGGTTTACTTCGGCTTCCGAAATGTTCTGGTTGTCGACCTGGCTCTGGCCGTAACCGCGCCACACCAACTCTTTGCGCTTGGCGTCGACAATGTCGATGATGATGTTACCGGCTTTGTAGTCAGTTACTTGGTAGGGACGGTTGAAAGCGCCGTAGCCGTACCAGAAGGGGTAACCGTAAGGGCCGTACGGAGCGGGGTTGGTTTGTTGCTTGTTTTCCACGCGGGCGCTGTAGGCCACAAATACGTCGGGGTTGCGCTCGACTTTGGTAAAGCCTTTGCGTACCATTTCGGCCTCCACAGCCACACGCATGCGCTTGTCGAAAAACGAGTTGTAGCCTTTGGCCGGACCGCCTTCGGCGTCGGTGGGTTGCTCGGGGTACCAGCTCCACGTTTTGTAGGCCCGGAAGTTGGTGGCGTGGTCAAAATCGGAGGTGACGCCCACGCGGGGCACCGAGGCACAGCCCGCTGCGCCAAGCAGCAAGCTCAGGCCGACCGCAGCCAAGGCTGCGGGACGGGCAAAAAATTGAGTGAATGCGTTCATCGGTAAGTGCTTGTTTGGGAAGATGGCCGGACCCGGCGCACCAAGCGCAACAGAGCTTCCGACCATGTATTTTTAAACAAGCCTATCACGGCCGACGTTCCCAAAAATTGAATTAGCGCGTGGGCCTTGAAGTATTAAAAGACAATTATGTTTAGGATTAATACAGTGCAGCTTTGAGGTGATAAGACCTGATTTTGCTCCTGGGTTCACACCACGCTGAGCCTAGTCTGGACCCGTTCCAGCCGGCTCCAAGCAATTGGCTGTAGAAGCTAAGCCGCAGAAAAAACCCGTCAGTACAGGGTGCATTCACCACGGGTTTTTTAGTACCTTTTCCGCACAAACCACATCTATGGACAAACTTTTACTACTTCTTGCGAGTGTCTCTTTGGTTGCTTGCAGCGCCGCCAAGGAAGATACCAAATCCGGGAATCGGGCCAACCGCACCCCAGTGGCCCACAACACCGTGGTGGAATGCACGCTCTACGACGGCATGAAGAAAGAGTCGGCGCAGCTCATGAGCATTAAGTCGGGCATGGAAGTGCAGGTAATGGACACCGTGGATGCCTACTTTGTGAAGGCCCGCGTGACCGACCCGGCCGGCAAAACCCAAACTGGGTACATGTACCGCACCTGCTTCGGGCAATAAGCCCGCTCGTTCACCCCGCCTCTTTTCCACCCCAAAACCACAACGCCCGGCACCGCAAGGATGCCGGGCGTTGCCGGTTCGAGCCTACAGGCTAGTTAGTACGACGGACCTTTGTCGGTGGGTACCAAGTGTTCTTCCTGGTCGGCATACGCCTCAATGGGCGTGCAGGCGCAGATCAGGTTCCGGTCGCCGAAGGCCGAGTCGATGCGCGACACCGAGGGCCAGAACTTGAAGCGGCGGGCAAAGTCCGTGGGGTAGGCGGCCTGCTCACGCGAGTAGGGGCGCGTCCACTCCGCGTGCAGCAGCACGGCGGCGGTGTGGGGCGCGTGCTTCAGCAGGTTCTCCTTGGCGTCGGCGCGGCCTTCTTCTACGTCGCGGATTTCCTCGCGAATCGAAATCATGGCCTCGCAGAAGCGGTCCAGCTCTTCCTTGCTCTCCGACTCCGTCGGCTCCACCATCAGCGTGCCCGCTACCGGGAATGATACCGTGGGCGCGTGGTAGCCGTAGTCCATTAGGCGCTTGGCAATGTCCTCTACTTCGATGCCGGCTTTCTTGAACTGGCGGCAGTCGAGGATCATTTCGTGGGCGCAGCGGCCGTTCTGGCCGGTGTAGAGCACCGGGTAGTGCTCCTCCAGGCGGGCCTTGATGTAGTTGGCGTTCAGGATAGCCGTTTGCGTGGCCGCCTTCAGCCCGTCGCCGCCCATCATGTTGATGTAGGCGTAGGAGATGGGCAGAATGCTGGCCGAGCCCCAGGGCGCGGCCGACACCGCACCGCCCGAGCGGCCGTCGGCATCCACCACCACGTGACCGGGCAGGTAGGGCGCCAGATCGGCCACTACGCCGATGGGGCCGACGCCGGGGCCGCCGCCGCCGTGGGGAATGCAGAAGGTCTTGTGCAGGTTCAGGTGGCACACGTCGGCGCCGATGTTTGCCGGCGAGGTCAGGCCCACCTGGGCGTTCATGTTGGCGCCATCCATGTACACGCGGCCGCCGTGCTCGTGAATCAGGTTGCAGATGTCGATGATGCTTTCCTCGTACACGCCGTGCGTGCTCGGGTACGTCACCATCAGGCAAGAGAGGTTGGCCGAGTGCTGCTCGGCCTTGGCCCGGAGGTCGTCGAGGTCGATTTCGCCTTTCTCGGTGCTTTTCACCACCACCACCTGCATGCCGCACATCACGGCCGAAGCGGGGTTGGTGCCGTGGGCCGAGGCCGGAATCAGGGCCACGTTGCGGTGATGGTCGCCGCGGGCTTCGTGGTAGGCCTTGATGACCAGCAGACCGGCGTATTCGCCCTGCGCACCCGAGTTAGGCTGCAGGCTCACGGCATCGAAACCGGTGATTTCGCACAGCCAAGCCTCCAGGTCGCGGAAGATTTCGGCGTAGCCCTGTGCCTGCTCCCGCGGCGCAAAGGGGTGCAGCTGGCCGATTTCGGGCCAGGTTACCGGAATCATTTCGGCCGTGGCGTTGAGCTTCATGGTGCACGAGCCCAGCGAAATCATGGAGTGCGTCAGGCTCAGGTCCTTGTTTTCCAGCTGCTTCATGTAGCGCAGCAGCTCGTGCTCGGAGTGGTGCGTGTTGAAGACCGGGTGCGTGAGGTACTCCGAGGTGCGAATCAGGCTCTTCGGCCAGCTCAGCGCGGCGTCGGCCGGGGCGGCGTTGCCTTCGGTGGAAGCAGGCGCCTGCTTGCCCAGCACCTTGGCGAAAGCGCGCAGGATGTCGGCCACGTCTTCGGCTTCGGTTTTTTCGTGCAGCGAAATGCCCACGTTGCCCGTGCCAAAGTAGCGCAGGTTGATGCCGTTGGCTTCCAGCTCGGCGCGCAAAGCTTGTTGCAGCTCGGCGCTTTCCAGCGTCAGGCTCACCGTATCGAAGTAGTTCTCCACGTTCAGCTCCACGCCCAAGCCTTGCAGGCCCTCGGCCAGCTGGCGGGTGAGCAGGTGCACGTTGGTGGCAATCTGCTTGAGGCGCTCGGGGCCGTGGTACACGGCGTACATGCCGGCAATAACCGACAAGAGCACCTGCGCGGTGCAGATGTTGGAGGTAGCTTTTTCGCGGCGGATGTGCTGCTCCCGGGTCTGCAGGGCCATGCGGTAGGCCTTGTTGCCGGTGGCGTCCACGCTCTGGCCGATGATGCGGCCGGGAATCACGCGCTTGTAGGCGTCTTTGGTGGCCAGGAAGCCGGCGTGCGGGCCGCCGTAGCCCAGCGGCACACCAAAGCGCTGCGAGTTGCCCACCACGGCATCGGCGCCCATCTCGCCGGGGGCGGTGAGCAGCGTGAGGGCCAGCAAATCGGCGGCTACGACGACGAACTGGCCGTTGTCGTGGGCTTTGGAGATGAAATCGGTGTAGTCGAATACCTCGCCGTCGGCGGCGGGGTACTGCACAATGGCGCCGAACAGGGCCTCGTCCGAGAGGTCGGCGGTGCGGTGGTCGCCCACCACCAGCTCGATGCCGAGCGGCGTAGCGCGGGTGCGCAGCACGTCGATGGTCTGGGGCAGCACCTGCTCCGAGACGAAGAACTTAGAGGCGTTCTTCTTTTTGCTCAGGCCGTGGAACATGTGCAGGGCCTCGGCGGCGGCAGTGCCTTCGTCGAGCAGGCTGGCGTTGGCAATTTCGAGGCCGGTCAGCTCAATTACCATCGTCTGGTAGTTGATGAGGGCTTCGAGGCGGCCCTGCGCAATTTCGGCCTGGTAGGGCGTGTAGGCCGTGTACCAGCCGGGGTTTTCCATGATGTTGCGCAGAATCACCGGCGGCATCTGCGTGTCGTGGTAGCCCAGGCCGATGAAGGAGCGGAACACTTGGTTCTGGCCGGCAATGGCTTTGAACTTGCGCAAAAACTGCCGCTCTGTGAGGGCGGCAGGCAGGTTCAACTCGCGCTTCAGGCGGATGCGCGCCGGCACTGTTTCGTTGATGAGCTGGTCCACCGACTTCACGCCGATGGTGTGCAACATCTCGGCCACGGCCGCTGCGTCGGGACCGTTGTGACGGTCAACAAACACGTCGGCGGGCTTGAAGGACAACTTCATACAGAAAACGAATGGGTTGGCGGGGAAATAGACCTCGGTAAGGCCCTAACAAAGGTAGGCCGAAAAGGCTTTGGGAAAACCGCTTTTGCAGGCAAAAAGTGCGGCGCGAAGCAAAGCGCACCCGTGGGCCTAGCGGGCGTGCGCCGCCACCTTCCAGCCGAAAAAAGTAGATTTGCTGTTCCACATCTTTCCCCGTTACCGCTATGTCACCCCTTAAACTCGGCTTGATTCGCGAAGGCAAAGTGCCCGTTGACCGCCGCGTGCCGCTCACGCCCAAGAAATGCGTGGAAGTGCAGCAAACCTGGCCGCAGGTGCAGGTGGTGGCCCAAAGCAGCGACATCCGCAGCTACTCCGACCAGGAATACCGCGACTTGGGCCTCGCCGTGCAGGCCGACGTAGCGGATTGCGACGTGCTGATGGGCGTGAAGGAGGTGCCCAAAGACCAGCTGCTGCCCAACAAAACGTACTTTTTCTTCTCGCATACGATTAAGAAACAGCCGGCCAACCGCGAGCTGCTGCGCCAGGTGCTGCAGAAAAACATTACCCTCGTCGACTACGAAGTGCTGACCAATGCCCGCGGGGAACGGATTGTGGCGTTTGGGCGCTGGGCCGGCATCGTGGGCGCCTACAACGGCCTGCTCACCTACGGCCGCAAGCACGGCCTCTACCAGCTCAAGCCTGCCTACCTCTGCACCGACCTCGACGACATGCAGGAGGAGTACTTCAAGGTTAAGGCCCTGCCGCCCATCAAAATGGCCGTGACGGGCTCGGGGCGCGTGGCCCAGGGTGCCCTGGAGGTGCTCCAGAAAATGGGCCTGCGCCGCGTGAGCGTGTACGACTACCTCTACCACGATTTCGACGAGCCGGTATATACCCAGTTGGGCTCTTCCGACTACAACCAGCGCCGCGACGGCCGCGTGTGGGACACGCCCGATTTCCACCGCAGCCCCCAGGAGTACGTCTCGACGTTTGACAAGTACCTGCCCGTGACCGATCTGCTCATTGCCTGTGCCTACTGGCACCCCGAAGCGCCCAAGCTCTTCACCGAAGCCGATACGCGCCGCCCCAACTTCCGCATCAACACCATTGCCGACGTCACTTGCGACATCGACGGCTCGGTGCCCGTAACCAAGCGCAGCACCAGCATCCCCGACCCTGCCTTCGACTACAACCCCACCACCGGGGAACTGGCGCCGGCCTATTCGCACCCGCTCAACATCACGGTTATGGCCGTCGATAACCTGCCCTGCGAGCTGCCGCGCAATGCCTCGCGCGACTTCGGCCGCCAGCTCATCGACAACGTGCTGCCTCACCTCTTCGGCGGCGACCCGGAGGGAGTGATTGAGCGCGCCACCATTGCCCGCGGCGGCCAGCTCATGCCTCGCTACCAGTATTTGCAGGATTACGTAGGCGAAACATTGGCCGAGGCCTCGCACTAATTGCCTGCGCCGGGAGCTACGGCCGCGGCAGCAGCGGGTAGCGGGCGCGCACCAGCATGTACACCCCGTAGGCCACGAACCCGGCGGCCACGGCCAGCAGCACGCCGGGTCCCATGGTGCCGAGCAGGTCAAAGGCGCCGTCAGTGTCGCGGGCTTCACGCGGGTTGCTGTGCCAGGCGGCCAGCAGCAGGTAGTAGCCGAGCAGGCCCCACACCACGCCCCGGGCCACATAGCCCACCTGCCCGATGCGGTACACCAACTGCCAGGGATACTCCGCGAGGCGCCGGCCGTTTACCTCGCTGGCAATGGTGCCCGAAAAGGCCTGGTACACCTGAAACATGGCCACCCCGATAACGCCCAGCGCCACAGCGCCCAGTAGCCACGGGCCGTAGGGCTGGTGCATCAGGCGGCTGATGAGCGAGCGTTGCGATTCGCCTTCGGGCACGTGGGCCAGCAGGGCCAGCCAGGCGGCGTAGTAGGCCAGCCAGCCATAGCCCAAGGCACTGCAGGCGAAAAACACGCGCTTGCATATGCCTACGGTGTCGTAGCTGCAGTTTTCGGTGTTGAAAGCTGCCTGCGCGAATCGCCAGAGCACGTAGCCCGCCAGGCCCACGGCCAGCAACGCCAGCAGCCAACGGCCCAAAGGCAGGCGACTGATGGTGAGCAAGGCTTGGTCGCGGTCGGCGGTGGTGCGCACGCCTTCGGCCGCCATAATAGCTAGGATGCCCAGCAGCAGATACACCACACCCTGCGCCACCAAGCCCAGCCGGGCAATCAGCCAGAAAGCCCGTTCAGGAGCAGAAAGCGACGGAAAAGGGGCAAGGGAAGGCATCGGACTATGCCAGGGGAGGAGTCCTATGCATACGCAGGCCCCGAAAGATTGGGTTGTTGAACCCCGACAGCTGGCTGCGTACGTCGGCTATACGCCGTGCAGAATGGGGTATTTGGCGCGCACCAGCATGTAGAGGCCGTAGCACACGAAACCCAGCGCCACCACCAGCAGCACGCCGGGGCCCATAGCGCCCAGCCAGTCAAAAGCCGCTTCGGTGTCCTGCGCTTCGTTGGGGTTGGCGTGGCGGGCGGCTTGCAGCAGAAAATAGCCCAAAATGCCCCACACCACGCCGCGGGCCGTGTAGCCTACCTGCCCCATGCGGTGCACCAGCCGCTGCTGGCTCGCCGGCAGTTGGCTGCTGTTGACGTGCTTGGCAAACGAGCCCGAGTAGGCCCGGTATATCTGATAGAGCCCCGCGCCGATAACGCCCAGCGCCGCCGCGCCCACCAGCCACTGCCCGTAGGGCTGCTCCAGCAGCGTAGCCACCACCGATTGGCGGGTGTTGCCGCCGCTGCCTGCGCCGGCGGCCGTGTTTTCGAAAGCGGCTTTGCCAGCGTAGTAGGCCAGGCCTGCGTAAATCAAGCCGCTGAACGCGAAACTAGCTCGTTGCGCTAGTCCTTTGGCATCGTGGCCCTTGTTTTCGGTGTCGCGGAAAGCCTGCGTCAGGCGCCAGACCACGTAGCCGGCCAACCCCAGCGCCACCAAACCCAGCAGCCAGCGGCCTAGCGGCATATTCTGGATGGTTTGCAGCACCTGCTGCTTGTCGGCGGTGCGGCCGCCGCGGCTGCCGGTGGCCGCCAGCACTGCCAAGATGCCCAGCAGCAGGTACACAATGCCTTTGGCCGCGAAGCCAAAGCGGGCCAGGGTGCGCAGCCCCGACGAGGCGGACGCCTGCAGGCCGGGGGCAAATGAAGAAGACAAAGCCATAAGGAAAGACGAAACAACCTGCATACGGATGAGCCGCCGAGGTGGCTACGTGCCGGCGCCGCGGGCATTGCCCAACACCCCCGAATGCCACACGCGGGCCCCTTGGGCCAGCAGCACCTGGTTTTCGGGCAGATCGAGCGTGAAAACGGGTTTGCCGCGCACTGCCTCGGACAGGAGAAGTTGCTCCAGGTTGCCGCCGGGGGCAGCGTAGGGCACAAAAAACGCCTCGGCCAGCTCGGCAATGAGCAGGTTGCGGATGTCGGCGGTTTCCTGCGTAATGCTGCGCACGTCGGGCTCGAAGGGCGTGACGAACAGCAGGCGGTTGTCGGCTATTTCGGGGCCGTACTCGAGCCGGAGGTTGGGCTGAATGCCGCGCCCCAGCACGTACACAATCGGTTGCTGCTCGCCCTGCAGCAGGTAGCGGAAAACGGTTTGCTCGAGCCGGGAGTGAAACCCCGACAGCACGCAGCGGTTGCGGTAGCGCTGCTCCATAGCCCATAAAAACGTGGGCCGCTCGGCACTAAGCGGATACTCGCGCGAGCAAAAAAAGGCAGTTTTGGGCCGTTGCAACAGGGTGGGGTTGCCCAGCGTCCGGAGTTCATCCGGGGCGATGCTCATGACGGTGTTAGGAAACGGAGTGGAGAGGCAAACGGTGGGCTCGGAGCGCGGGTGGTCGGGAGCTAAAAAAACGTCCCACACCGTTGGGGGTGTGGGACGCGTGCTGAATGCTACATACAGGCCACCACCGGCTAGAAATTGCGGCGGAACCAGTTCTTGATGTCGTCTACGGTTTCGCCGGTTTTGCGCTCCAAGCGGCCCAGCCACTCGTCCTGCTTGCCTTCGGCGTAGTCCAAGTCGTCGTCGGTGAGGTTGCCCCACTGCTGCTTGGCGCGGCCCTTGATCTGGTTCCAGTCGCCGCGGGCGCGGAACTCGGTAGCGTCGTCGAGTTTATTTCGGTTAACGTCCATGACAAAAGGTGTTTGGGTGTGAAGGGAAACGTGTATCCTCTTACGCACCCCTGTTGTCGAGGTTGTTAATGGGTGCTGAAAAGCGCCGCCAGAATCACGATAAGCAGTACCACCTGGCTGCCCAGCGCTACCCCAAAGCCAGCCGCCGCTTTGCCCGCCTTGCGGCCCTGGGCCTGCTTGCGGTAGCCCGTGTAATAATCGGCGTCGTTAAGCAGTTCCGGCTGCGGGGCGTGCAGGTTTTCGCGCTTGGGCGGCGTTACGCCCAGGGCCACCCCCGTGCCAATACCCGCCAGCGGACCCACCACAATCAATGCGCCGGCGTAGGTAGCCCCAAACGTGCCCCAAAACACCCCTTTCGAAGGCTTGTAGTATTTGCGGGCGTCGGCTCGGCCCTTCTGTTGCCGTTGCGTGGCCGTAAGCCCCACCAGGGTGTTTTCGGGCGCGGGCGTTTCAGCAGCGGGGTTCATCAGCTCTTTGGTGCCGTTGGCGTAGCGCACCAAGAACACCTCTGGCCGCGCCATGTCCAGCGTATCGGTAGGGCGCCGAGCCGAATCGGCCAAGGCCAGGTAGCGAATTTGGGTGGGCGTAACCACGAGCACCCGCGCCGGAATTTCCTGCCCGTCGTTGCGCAGAATCACGTCGACGGGCGAAGTGGCGGACGGGAGTTCCTGAGCCTGCCCGGTGGCGCTCAGCAAAAGCAGCAACAGGCCAAAAAAGAAGCGAAGAAGCATGGCAAGTACCAGAAGAAAGCCACCGAAAAGGCTAACGGCGGCGGGTGGTGAAGCCCAATAGCAAACTGATGCGGGCCCCACCGTTGCCGGGCACCACCGCTACGTTGACGGGAAAATTCAGCCCGCTGGGCGTGTGGATGGTGGTGCCGGCGGCCAGCGCAATGCCCACACTCACGGGCGTCAGGTTCGGGCCCAGGCCCAGCTCAAACCCCTTGGGGCCGCGCACGCCCAGCAGCGCGTTCAGGCTCGGAATGAATTTGCCTTGCTCGAGCCCCCCAATCAAAGGCACAAACTCAAACAAGCCCGAGGTGCCGTTGGGCAGGCGAAACAGGCGGGTTTCAAACTGCCAGCCGAACTGCGTCAGAAACGGGTTGAGATTGAACTCGTCTTCGGCGTAGGTGGCGGCGCCGCCGGTGAGCACCGTGAAGCCCAGCCGTGGCCCGCTTAGCTTGATGCCGTCCCAGGCGCTGGGGTCGTCGCCGGGCACGGTAGGGCCGCTGCCAGGGGGAGTGACGGCGGCCGCCGCACCGGTAGTGGCTGGTGCGGCCGCGTTCAGCACGTCCTTGGTACCGTTGGCGTATTTAATCATGAACACATCGGCGCGCGGCAGCACATACACCGGGCCTTCGGGGTTGTCGATGCGCTTGTAGCGCACTTCGGCCGGTGTCACCTCCAGCACCCGCACCGTTACTTCGTCGCCGTTGCGTTTGGTAAGCAGGTCCTGGGCCTGCAGGGCGGTGGTCAGCAGGCAGGCGAAAAGGAAAAACAGTAGGCGAGCTTTCATATCCGGTTCAGTATTGTGCTGGAAAAGTACACACTCTTCCGGTACAAGTGCGCATCCAATTATTAGCATTGACAGACTTTACAGGTAGATATACTTGTGCTTGATAATTCTGTTTATCAATTATTTACAATGATTAAAAAGGAGTTTGGATAACTTCCTGTTTTTAAGCTGAATTGCGTAGCATTGCAGTAGCTACTTCACCCGGCTTCGCATGGACGACCTTCGCACTACCCTTGGCACCTTTTCCCCCGACGACCGAAAGGAGTTCCTGCGCTTCCTGCAGCGGCAGCGCCGCAAGGAAAAGGGCCGCAAAGACGCCAATCTGTGCGAATTGCTGTGGCACAAGCGCGAACTGTCGACCGAGGCGCTGCTGGCCCGACTCTACCCCGAGGAACCCAATCCGGTAGCGTATTACGCCCTGCGCAAACGTCTGCTGCGGCAGGTTACCGACTTTTTGCTGCTCAAACAGCGCGACCAAGACCCCACCGCGGCCTCCACCGTGCGCGGGCAGCTCAGCCTGGCCCAGCACCTGTTCGAGGCTGGCGTGCCGCGCCTGGCGTGGGCCACCCTGCGCAAAGCCGAGAAGCTGGCCGCCCAGAACGAGCAGTATGAGCTGCTGAACACTGTGTACAACCTGCAGATTGAGCACGCCCACAGCGAGCATGCCGAGCCTATCGACGACATCATCCGGCGGCGCAACCGCAACAAGCCCGCCGCCGAGGAAGAAGAGCGCGCCGCCATTGCCTACAGCCTGATGCGCCAGCGCCTGAAGCTGGCCCGCACCCAAGGCCGCTCGGTCACTTCGTTCGATGAAATCATGCAGGACGTACTGCGCGAATACGACCTGCAGGAAGCCTTTGCGCGGCGGCCGTCGTTGCTCTACCGGCTGTTGTCCATTGCCCGCTCGGCCATGCTCGTGCGGCGAGACTTTGCCTCCTTCGAGCCCTTTGTGCGGCGCTGCTACCACCTCATGGAAAAGCGCCACGGCTTTGCGCCTGCCCAGCGCGCCTATCAGCTTGGTCTGCTCTACATGATTGCACACGCGCTCTACCGCAACCGCCGCTTCACCGAGTCGGTGGCCTACCTGGAGCAGCTGCGCGGGCTGCTGGCCAACGGCGCCCGCAGCCTGCAGGCAGAGTTTTACCCGAAATACATCTTTCTGCTGGCCGCCAACAACGCCTTCCTGCACCGCAACGCCGAAAGTATTCAGTTGCTGGAAGAGTTGCTGCGCACCCAAACGCTGAACCCGCGCGACCAGCTCACGGCGCAGTTGGGCCTCGGCTTTCACTACTTCGCCGAGGGCAAGTACCAGCGCACCAATCACACCCTGCAAGCCATTGGCCGCACCGACCACTGGTGCGAAGAAAAAATGGGCGTCGAATGGTTGCTCAACAAAAACATGGGCGAGCTGCTCACCCAGCTCGAAATGGGCAACGCCGACGTGGCCGGTCACCGCCTGCGCGCCATCGACCGCCTCGTGCGCGACCGTTTCGGCCCCGATGGCGGCAGTTACCGCTATGTGCTCAGCTACCTGGCCCTGGTGCGCGAACTAATCGAGAATCCCGACGCTGCGGCCCGCCCGGAATTTGCGCAGAGCGTGGCCCAAATGCCGCGCTTCCTGCCCCTGGAGCGCGAAGATTTGCAGGCTCTAAGCTTCTACGCTTGGTTGAAAGCCCGCGCCGTGGGCCGGCCCTACTACCAAGTGCTGCTGGAGCTGGCCGAAACGCCGCCGGTACTGGTCAAAACGCCCGCGTAGCACACAAAAAACGCCCGCTGCTCGGGTAGAACAGCGGGCGTCACAGCTAAAACAAGCCGAAAGCTTATTTCTTGTCGGTTTCAGCGGTCTTGTCAACTACGCCGTCGGCGGGCTGGTTGCGCACTACAGCCGTGTCGCCTTTCTCGGGGGCGGTGGCAGCGTTAACGTCGGCGGCAGCGTTGTCGGTAGCGTTTTCTACGGCGTCGCCAGCAGCTTCGGTGTTGGCAGCAGCATCGTTAGCAGCGCTTTCCGTGGTGGCTTCGGCGTTTTCCTGGGTTTTCTCGCTGCACGAGGTGGTAGCGAACAGACCGAAAGCGGCCACGGCCAGCAGGGTTTTGAATGTCATTTTCATGGCGAATGATGGAAAGGTTGTGAGCACTTTGATACACCGCGGCGGGCAAGGTAACCCAGGTACCTGGGTTTTTTACTGCAAAACTGCCTGCCGCCGCGCCGCGTAGGGGCACTGGGTAGCCGTCAGCTTCCATTTTCTCATGGCTTTTCTCTTTCGAGTGCTTTGTTGCTTGCTGCTGCCCATTCTGGCCCAGGGGCAGGCAGGCGCTTCTTCCGACGACGGGTTTGTGCGCCGTAACGGTACCATGCACGTGCTGCGCCACGGTCAGCTGCGGCCACTCACGCGTGAGATTCACCTCCCCAACGGCCGCACCGTCACACCCGACGGCTTTGTGCTCGACCCTGCCGGTGGCCGCACCGAGCTGGCCGAAGGACAAGGCTGCACGTTGCTGGGGCAGCCCACCGCTGTTCAGCCCCAACCCAACGGCCAGTGGGCACTGCGGCCGGCCATGCCGGCACCTGCGCCGGCAACGGCGGTAGGCGCCACACCAGCGCGGATAAGCTGGTTGCCGCCCGGCTGGCGCAAAAAATGGCACGGCAAGAAAAAAGGCCGCAAGCATTAAGACCGACCGTTGGGGCTTGTTCTTAATCCTGCACCGGGCGGGCGCGGCGGTCGATGGTGAACGTACGGCCGTTTTGGCGCACGGTGGCGCGTCCATCGGCAAAATCAGTGGCCGATTCGTAGCGGCCAAATGGCTCGGTGGTGGCGGTGGAGTCGCTTAAGTATTCGGGGTCGATGAACGTGTAGCTCCCCTGCACGCGCACCCGGGCCAGGCCATTGTGAAACGGGTAGGCTTCTTGAAAAATGCGGGGCCGTTTGGGCAGCGGGCCGGCCCCGCTCAGGTAAAACCAGCCCCGGCGGTCCAGCACCGGCGCAAAGCCCTCGGCAAAATCGTAGGCGTTGTAGAAATAGGCGTCGAATTCGGTTCCGTCTTCGTCAATGAACGTGTACACGTCGCCGATGCGGACCCGCGCGAAGCCTTCGTGATAGGGGTTTAGGGCGTCGTAGGCGGGCGCTACTACTTCCTGGCCTTGCTCGTCGATCAAGCCAAAAGCGCCGTCGCGCTCCACTACCGCCCTGCCTTGCTCAAATGGCTGCACCGAGGCGTACCGGGCCTCGATGATGGGCTTGCCGTCCTCGGCAAATCCCCACCGGCCATTTTCCTGGTAGGGGGTGGGCACTGAGGTCAAAAACCGGCTCAGTACCCACAGCAGCAAGAGCAGCCCGATGCCGCTGGCCAGCCACAGCCCGCGCGTTTGAGCCGACTGACCCAGCGTCAACTGCCGGGCGAAGTGCGTTACGCGGCTGGTGGCCTTCTTTGATATAGTCCCCAAAGTCGCTGCCAGCCCAGGTGCAGAAGCAGCCGCTGGGGCGGCTGAGGCGCCGGACGGCGCAGGGCGGGGTGGCGTGGGGGCGGCAACAGACGGTGCCGCCGCGGCCGGCGGAGCAACGGACTCCGCAGCCGCAGGGGCACCAGCTACCGGCTGCAACTGTTGAATCAGCCGCTCCAGGGCCTGGATCTTGCCGTCCAGCTCTTGGTTGCGCTGCTGCCAGTCGTGCTGCGACTGCCGAATATTCTGCTCGACCTGTTCTTTGGCCTGGGTTTCGGCCCGGAGGCGCACCTGCAGCTCGGCCACCTGCGGAGCTGCGGCCGATTGGGCCTGAGCCAGTTCGGTGCGCAGCTGCGCAATGCTTCGTTCGCGTTCGGCTTCGCGGGCTTCCAAGGCCCGTAGCTGGGCATCCACTTGGTGTTGAAGGTTGGCTTGCAGCTCCTCCAGCTCGTGTTTGCGGTCTTCGCCCCGGGAGGCCAGCTCGTAGGTGTCGGCCGGCAGGTCGTCCACGTCTTCGGCGCCCAACCAGCGCCACAGCTGCCGCGCTGCCAGCTGCACCGACCCGCCCAGGGTGCCCGCGCCAACTTCCGGAGCTGCGGCCGGCACCGCAGCTACATCGGGCGCCGCTGGCCACCGGGCCGCCAACTGGTTGGCCAGCTCCAGGATATCGGCGGCGGTGAGGTCGATGGCGGGCGTGGCCAGCTGGGCCAGGCGGCGGGGCAAACGGCCTAGCTGCGGCAGCAGCTGGAACTGGGCCGAGCCGGGTTCGGCAGCCATGCTGGCTTCCACATCGGGCCCAAACGTGAGCGGCGCCATTGGTACCAGCAGCCCCGTTACAAACTGCGCATTCACAGACTCGGCGGGCAACAACGGCTCCAGCAAACGCAAAAAAGTGTCGCGCTGCTGCCGGAAGGCTATAAACGGGTTGTCGGCACCCGCGGCTGACAACGGGAGGCCTTCGAGCAGCCACGCGCCGTGGCCGAACGCGGGAATGCGCAACTGCCCGCCCTGGGGTTGGAGCGTGAGCAGGGTGATGCTATGCGGGCGTATCACGGCCGCGTCGAGTGCGGTGTCTGCGGTCAGCGGAATTCGGCCCAGCAGCAGAGTAGGCGTGTCGTCGGGCGGCAGGCCGGCCAGGGTCGCACGCATCGCATCAAAAGCCGCTTGGCGAGCTGCGTCGGGGAAGGGAGAAGCGAGGAGAACGTGCAGCATGGAAGGGGCCCGGCAGCGAAAAAAGGGCCTGTTGGCGGCAATAGCGGAGCCAACTTTTTCCGGGTGGGCTGAGTATACGCAACCAGCCCCCGCGCTTGTTTGCTGATTTCTTTTTCTGGCCTGTATGGACTCGCTCAACCCCACTCCCGCACACCAACCCGAATTTCACGCGCCGCTCGAAGTAACCGACGGGCAGCATTCGGCTTTGATAGACGACACCCTGGCGCTGCTCAACGACGGCGTGCCGAGCAAGGAAAATGAGTACGGAATGCGCGAAATTGAGCGGTGGGCCGAGGTGCTGCGCGCCACCGAAAAGCCCGGCCTTGCCAAAATCATTCAGGCCCTCGACAACCTGCGCGAGCAACTCACCGGCGACGGTGCAACCGAAGCCCACGACCTGGCCGAAACCCTGGCCACGCTGGGGGCCGAAACCAGCAAAGTGGCCGACGAAGCTGCGGGCGGCTACGGCCCGCCCCTGGCGCAGCTAGGCAAGTTGCTGATCAAGATGGGCTCCACGCTCTCGCGCTAGCTGCGGCTACCGCTTGACGCCGCCGGCCGCGTTTGGTTTCGTACCGAGCGCGGCCGGCGGCGTACTTTTGCGGCCTATGTCCGCTTCCGCCTCCCACTTCGCCCTCTACGACCCCTTCGCCCGCATGCAATTCGGCTTGCCGAACTGCTTCCTTTGCGGTGCGCCGCTCGATCCGGCCGTCGATACCATCCCGGTTTTTGCCGATTGGCTGCTTGAGCGCTACCAGCTGGCCGAGCGCCCCATTCAGATGCTCGACCAAAGCACGAGCACCTTCGCCGAAACGCGCATTCCGTGCTGCCCCACTTGCCGCACCCAGCACGTAGAGCCGCTCGAAGCGCAGGTAGCCGCCCACACCGCCGCCAGCCCCGAAGGCCTGCGTGAGCTGGACAGCCAGACGCTGTTTCTGTGGTTGGGCAAAATGTTCTACGGCATCTTCGTCAACGAGCTGGAACGCGAAAAAGCGCCGCTGATTAAGCCGCGCTATCCGTTGTCCGAAAACCGGGCGCTGTTCACGCGCTTCCGCAGCTTTTTCCAGGTGCTACAGGCTCTGCGCGTGCCCATGCGCTACGACGATTTCACGCCGGGCTCCATGTTCTTGCTGAACGTGGCCACCGGCCCCGACGACCCCGCCTTCGCTTACGACGACGACTTGGCCACGATGGTCTTCAGCATCCGCTTGGGCAACGTGGCCGTCGTCAGCTGCCTGCTCGACAACGCCATTCTGCTCGACGTGATGCGGCGCGTATACGACGACGCGCGCCCCCGGCCGCTGCACCCGGTGCAGCTGGCCGAATTCAAGGCGCGCGTCTATTACGGAGCGTATCTGCTGAATGCGGTGCCGGAATACTTTCCCCGGCCCGTGCAACCGGGCGACGAGGAACTGGTGATGGATACGTTCCTCGACGATATTACCGGCGTGGTGTTCAATCCGTGGCAGAACTCGGGCTACGTGCAGGCCTTGGAAGACCTCTGGCGCCCGTGGAATATTGGTATAGCCGATATTTTACGAAATCCGGCGGAGCCGCTCAGCTATTTATACGATGCCGAGGGGCAGCCGCGGACGCTAACGCAATTCCCAGAGGCCTAACCGGCCGTCCAGGCAAGTTCGGGGGCCGGCGTGGCCGGGCGTTCGGGCACGGGCGTCACGCGCACGTTGTGCCACATGTCCGACAAATGGGCTTCGGAAGGGTGCACCAGCACATCGAAGCAGTGTTTGTGGCGACGGTTCATCGTGTCGTGAATGACGTACACACCGTCTAACTTGGGCGAAATGCCCGTTACCCGCACCGAGTCGCCGAATTTGAAGGGTCCGCCCCAGCGTTGGAGCAAGTCGCGCGAAATGGCGGCCCAGCGGCTCTTGCTGGTTTGGTGCGGGGAGATGCGCGAATTGTCGGCGGTTACGAAGGGCTCGGCATCGGTTTGCCCGGGTTCGGCCATATACACCGTGGCCGTTACGCGGTAAGTAGGCAGCTTGCGCGGGGGGCGCTGGTAGGCTACCGTGGTTGGGGTGGGCTTCACTTGCACCACGCGCGGCGTCAGCGGCGCGGTCGGAAGTGGTTGGGGAGCGGGGGAGTAGGAAGGAAGAAAAAGGTACAGAAGAAACAGCGCAATAGACATGTCCGTTGGGTTCGTGGCTCCCGCTTACGCCTGAGGAGAATGAGGCCCCACCGTCGCGCGGTGGGCAGAAGGGCTTCAACTTGATTTCGGCCCATAAGGTTCCCGTTGAGCTTGATCAAGAAAGGCTAAGTTATTCTTTTGAATTAATTAAGCAATATTAATTATTGTAAAAGTTTTAAAAAAGGGCTTAAAATGGCCATAAAAGCTGCTTTTGTCATAATCGTCGGCGTCGGGCAATTAGCGGTTCAGTTGGCCGAAAGCCGACCGAGTTTGAGCGCGCCGGAAGGAAACGAGCCTCGGTTCGGCCGCATTTCAATGGCTAACCAAAGGAACTTGGCCGGCAGCAAGACGTACAGCCTACACCCACGTGTTTCTGTTGCCGCTACGGCCCCAATTCATTCCACAACCCGTCGACTCATGCACATTTTACCTTCTTTGCCGGCGCTGCCCATCGCCCGGGCAAGCCTCGTTCTCGGAGTTGCTCTGCTGACTCTGGGATGCTCCAACAACAACGCCCCCGATTCGGCGGCTGGCACCACGCCGGCCGACAGCACTGCCGTAGCCGGAGCTGCTCCGGTTGCGCCCGCCAACTCGCCCTTGCAGGTAGTAGCTGAATTGCGCGAGCCGCAGTTTGTGGGCGTTGCCGTCACCCCCGACAGCCGCATCTTCCTCGTGTCGCCGCGCTGGGACTACAACCCCGTGAATCCCATTGCCGAAGTAGGGCCCAACAACACCTTGAAGCCCTACCCCGATGCCAGCTGGTGCACTTGGAACGACTCGGTGCGCAACGAGCCCGAGAAGCACTGGATCTGCCCCCAGGCGGCTTACGTCGACCGCAGCGGCATGCTGTGGGTCCTCGACCCCGCCGCGCCCGGCCTCAAATACACAGTGCCCGGCGGCCCCAAGCTGGTCAAAATCGACCCAAAGATCAATCAGGTGGTGCAAACCATCCGCTTCGACCAAACCGTGGCCCCGCGCAAATCATACCTCAACGACGTGCGCATCGACCTCGACAATAACTACGCCTACATCACCGAATCGAGCCAGGGCGGCATTGTGGTCGTCGATCTGAAAACCCAGAAGGCCCGGCGGGTGCTCACCACGCACCCCTCGGTGAAAGCCGAACCCATTCGGCTGAACGTGGAAGGCAACCCCATGCTCGACCCGATGGGCAAGCCCGCCAAGCTGCATTCCGACGGCATTGCCCTGAGTGTCGACAACAAGCATCTTTACTACCACGCCGTGACGGGCTACACGCTTTACCGCATTCCTACCGCCGCGCTGCGCAATGCCGCGCTCAGCGAAGAGCAGCTGGGGCAGCAAGTTGAAAACCTGGGCAAAACGCCGGCCTGCGACGGGCTGGAAATCGATAAGGCTGGTAACGTTTACCTTACCGCCATCGAGCAGAACGCGGTAGTGCGCCGCACGCCCGACGGCAAACTCGAAGAGTTGGCCAAAGACCCGCGCCTGCAGTGGCCCGATACTTACGCCCTCACAGCAGATGGCACCTTATACGTCACGGCATCGGCCATCCACAAAACCCCAACGTGGAACAAGGGCGTCGGCAAGCAAAACCAGCCGTATCGACTGTTTAAAATGAAGCTACCGCAGTAGGCATTATGTCCTGACCTGCCGGAATTTCAAAAGCCTCGCTCAACCTTGGGCGAGGCTTTTCGGTATGTTAACATTCTGGTTACCGATATAGGGCCTGTTTGGCTTTGAGGCTGTGGCTTCTTAAACCAGTACAATGGTTAGATAAAGTACAAGTGCGTAGTTTATGTATTTGCTGATTAATTGTATTCGTGTATGCGAATACATATTTGTGCATGCATAAGTAGCCACTACTTTTGTCTCTTCCAACATAGCCGTTCTCCATGGACGCATACTCTTATATCGCCAACGCCCACGGCGACTACATCGACCAGCTGTACCAAGCCTACAAAAACGACCCCGAGTCTGTAGACTTTGGCTGGCGCAAGTTTTTCGAAGGTTTCGACTTCTCGCAGACCTACCCCGAAGACGGCAGTGCCGAACAACAAGCCGGCACCGGCGTGCTCACCACGGCCGCTTCCACGCTGGGCACCACCGCCATCCGGCCCGCCGATTCGGTGGCAGCCGACAAGGAAACGGCGGTGCGCAACCTCATTCATGCCTACCGCAGCCGCGGCCACTTGCGCGCCCGGACCAACCCGGTGCGCGAGCGGAAAGACCGCCACGCCCGGCTCGACTTGGCCGATTTTGGCTTGAGCGAAGCCGATCTGGACACTTCGTTCCGCAACGGCGAGCTGATGGGCCTAGGTGCCGATGCCAAGCTGCGCGACATTGTGGCGGCGCTGGAGAAGATTTACACCCGCACCATCGGCTTCGAGTACATGTACATCCGCGACCCGCGGGTGCTCGACTGGTTCCGCGAAAAAGTGGAGCGCGACTCGCTGAGCTTCAACCCCGGTGTGGAGTACAAAAAACGCATTCTGAGCAAGCTGAACGAGGCGGTGGTGTTTGAGAACTTCCTGCACACGAAGTTCCTCGGCCAGAAACGCTTCTCGCTGGAAGGCGGCGAAACCACCATTCCGGCGCTGGATGCCATCATTCAGAAAGGTGCCGAGCTGGGCGTGGAGGAAGTCGTGATTGGCATGGCGCACCGCGGCCGCCTGAACGTGCTGGCCAACATCATGGGCAAAACCTACGAGCAGATCTTCTCGGAATTTGAGGGAACGGCCGTGCCGGATTTGACCATGGGCGACGGCGACGTGAAGTACCACATGGGATACTCGTCGGAAGTAGATGCGGCCGGCGGCAAGAAAGTGAACCTGAAGCTGGCCCCGAACCCCTCGCACCTGGAGGCGGTGAACCCCGTGGTGGAAGGCTTCGTGCGCGCCAAGCTCGACCACCAGTACGGCGGCGACTACAAGCGCAGCATGCCCATCCTGATTCACGGCGACGCGGCCGTGGCGGGCCAGGGCATTGGCTACGAAGTGACGCAGATGTCGCAGCTGGAAGGCTACAAAACCGGCGGCACGGTGCACTTCGTCATCAACAACCAGGTAGGTTTCACCACCGATTTTGAGGATGCCCGCTCGTCGATTTACTCGACGGATTTGGCCAAAATCATCGACGCGCCGGTGCTGCACGTGAACGGCGACGACCCCGAAGCCGTGGTGTTTGCCGTGCAGCTGGCCACCGAGTACCGGCAGCAGTTTCAGGCCGATGTGTTTGTGGACATGGTGTGCTACCGCCGCCACGGCCACAACGAGTCGGACGAGCCGAAATTCACGCAGCCGGCCCTCTACAACCTCATCAGCAAGCACCAGAACCCGCGCGAGGTATACAACGCGGTGCTGGTGCAGCGCGGCGACGTAGATAAGGAACTGGCCAACCAGATGGACCGCGAATTCCGTGACCTGTTGCAGGCCCGCCTGGACATGGTGAAGCAGAAGCCGCTGCCCTACAACTACCAGGCCCTCGAAAACGAGTGGCGCAGCCTGCGCCGCGCCAAGCCCGAGGACTTCGACCAGTCGCCGGCTACCGGCATTGGGCAGGACGTGGTGGAGCGCGTGGCCAAAGCGCTGACCACCATTCCGGAAGGCTTCAAGCCCATCAAGCAGATTGAGAACCTGCTGAAGGAGCGCAACAAGATGTTTTACGAAACCAAGGTGCTGAACTGGGCAGCGGGCGAGCTGCTGGCCTACGGCTCCTTGCTGACGGAAAACCACATTGTGCGCGTGAGCGGCCAAGACGTGCAGCGCGGCACGTTCTCGCACCGCCACGCCGTGCTGCACGACGCCGTTACTTCGGCGCCGTACAGCTCGCTCGACCACATCGAAGGCCCGCACGAGAAGCTGCACATCTACAACTCGCTCTTGAGCGAGTACGCGGTGCTGGGCTTTGAATTCGGCTATGCCATGGCCAACCCCACCGCCTTGGTGGTGTGGGAAGCGCAGTTCGGCGACTTCGCCAACGGCGCCCAGACGATGATTGACCAGTTCGTGGTGTCGTCGGAAAGCAAGTGGCAGCGCATGAACGGGCTGGTGATGCTGCTGCCCCACGGCTACGAAGGCCAGGGCCCGGAGCACTCCAACGCCCGCCCCGAGCGGTTCCTGCAGCTGGCGGCCGAAAACAACATCGTGGTGAGCAACATTACCACGCCGGCCAACTTCTTCCACCTGCTGCGCCGCCAGCTCACGTGGTCGTTCCGCAAGCCCTGCGTGGTGATGTCGCCGAAGTCCTTGCTGCGTCATCCGCTGTGCGCCTCGCCGCTGGAGGAATTTACCTCCGGTTCGTTCCGCGAAGTGCTGGGCGACACCTACGCCGAGGCCAAGAAAGTGAAGCGCGTGCTGCTGTGCTCGGGCAAGGTGTACTACGACTTGCTGGAAGAGCAAACCAAGAGCGAGCGGAAAGATGTGGCCATCGTGCGCCTCGAACAGCTGCACCCGTTCCCAAAAAAGCAACTCGACGCCGAGCTGAAAAAGTACCCGAAAGCCGAGCTGATTTGGGTGCAGGAAGAGCCGGAAAACATGGGTTACTGGAACTACATGCTCCGCTTCATGCGCCGCGAGCTGGCCGACGTGGTGGCCCGCAAGCCCTCGGCTTCGCCCGCTACCGGCTACAACAAGGTGCACGTGCAGGAGCAAAAGCAGATTGTGGCCCGCGCCTTCGGTATTTCAACCCCGGAAGTCGACGCCGGCAACATCAAAGCCACCGTAGAAGTCGCCAAGAAGCAGGACTAGCGCCGAGGCGGCCGCCCCATTGGTCGGCAGTATCTGCTTTTTGCTTCGCATCTTTCCCCTCCAACTAGAACTCTTCTCCAATCACCTGCTCCATGGGTCTGGAAATCAAAATACCCGCCGTTGGCGAATCCATCACCGAAGTCACCATTGCCAAGTGGCTCAAGAAAGACGGCGAAGCCGTGAAGCGCGACGAGGTCATTGCCGAGCTGGAATCGGACAAGGCCACGTTTGAGCTGCCCGCCGAAGCCGACGGCATCCTGAAAATCCGCGTGGCTGAGGGCGAAACCATTGGCATCGGCACCGCCATTGCCGAAATCAGTGGCGACGGTGCTGCTCCGGCGGCTTCGGCCCAGCCGGCCGCTACGGCCGCACCCGCCGCGCCGGCTGCCGACCCGGTGAAGCAAGGCGAGCAAAACCCGCAGGCCAGCAACCAGTCGGGCTACGGCGGGTCGCAGGCCGGCTCGGCCAACACGCCCACGCCGGCCGCCGCACCCGCAGCGCCGGCCGCTGGCGGTGGCAGCGGTGCCACGGTGGAAATGAAGATTCCGCCCGTGGGCGAGTCCATCACGGAAGTAACCGTGGCCAAGTGGCTGAAACCCGACGGCGCCTCGGTGCAACGCGACGAAGTTATTGCCGAGCTGGAATCGGACAAGGCCACGTTTGAGCTGCCCGCCGAAGGCAGCGGCACGCTGCGCCATGCTGTGAAGGAAGGCGAAACCATCGGCATCGGTACCGTTATTGCCCGCATCGAAGGCGGTGCCGGTAGCGGTGCTCCGGCGGCTTCAGCCGCCGCGGTGGCTCCTCAGGCAGCTACTGCTACCGCCCCAGCTGCGGCTCCGACCGGTGGCAGCTCAGCCTACGCCGCAGGCGTGCCCTCACCGGCTGCCGGCAAAATTCTCGACGAGAAAGGCATCAGCGCCGCCGGTGTGCAGGGCTCGGGCCGCGACGGCCGCATCACGAAAGAAGACGCGCTGAAAGCTCAGCCGCAGGCCGCTGCTCCGGCCCCGGTGGCCGCTCCGGCGTCTTCGGTTCCCGCTGCTCAGCCGCAAACCGACAACGCGCAACCGGCAGCGGGCAACCGCAACCAGCGCCGGGAGCGGATGTCGAATCTGCGCAAGACGGTGTCGCGCCGCTTGGTGGCGGTGAAGAACGAAACGGCCATGCTCACCACCTTCAACGAGGTGAACATGCAGCCCATCATGGACCTGCGCGCCAAGTTCAAGGATAAGTTCAAGGAGAAAAACGGCGTGAACCTGGGCTTTATGTCTTTCTTCACCAAGGCCGTGTGCGTGGCCCTGAAGGAGTGGCCCTCGGTAAATGCCCAAATCGACGGCACCGATATCGTATTCAACGACTTCTGCGACATCAGCATTGCCGTGTCGGCCCCGAAAGGCTTGGTGGTGCCGGTGATTCGCAACGCCGAACTGCTCTCGTTCGACGGCATTGAGAAGGAAGTGGTGCGCCTCGCCACGCTGGCCCGCGACAATAAGCTCACCATCGAGCAGATGACCGGCGGCACGTTCACCATCACCAACGGCGGCATTTTCGGCTCGATGATGAGCACGCCCATCATCAACGCGCCGCAATCGGCCATTCTGGGCATGCACAACATCGTGCAGCGTCCCATCGCCGAAAACGGCCAGGTGGTGATTCGCCCGATGATGTACTTGGCTTTGAGCTACGACCACCGCATCATTGACGGCCGCGAGTCGGTGTCGTTCCTGGTGCGCGTGAAGGAACTGCTCGAAGACCCGACCCGCTTGCTGCTGGGCGTGTAAGCGTAGTCGCGCAACAAACGCAAAAGCCGCGTTCCTGCTTGCAGGAACGCGGCTTTTTTCATTCAGCAAGAGGTGACAATGCGCCCGTCGTATTCCTGCCTGTTGGCTTTAGGGGCAGCTATTTGCTTAGTGCTGCAAGCGCGCTTAGCGGCGGGTTTTGTCGGCTTCGGTTCTGGAAAAATCCGCGCACACAGTATCGAAAAACAGCTGCAGCCACTGCTTGAAGTGCGCGCCTTCGACGGGTAGGCCAACATACCGAGAGAACCGGCGCCCTTTTTTATGCGGATGCCCGAACAGGACCGCGCTCCAGAAATCGGACATCGTGCGCAGGTGCTGTGGCCAGAATAAGTGCGCCACGGCATTGGCAACGGGGCCCAGCAGAGTTTCCTGGGGTGCTGCGTCGTAGAACGAATGCGGCAAAATCTGGATGTCGGTTTCGTTGGCCGTGGCGGAGAGTGGGGCAGCGTTGGGCATGGCGAAGAAAGAAATAGGCAGCGGACAAGACTCGGAATTCACACGTAAACTGGGCAAGCACGCCGCCTGCACAGCTTGCCTAATTGCAAGCCAATGTAAAACACATACAATATAGTTGTTGCATAAACGCGCAGCGTTGTTCAAAAAAGCAATCAGTCGGCAAAACGGAGTTCTGCGAAACCAGCCATCGGTGCCGCCAGCCCGTTTAAGCTCATCGTACCCCACTTAGGCTTCTGAACTATGGCATCTGCATCCTCGGCTTTCTGGAAATCATTCGGGCTCGGCGTGGTAGCGGGCATGCGCAGCATGTCGGCGCCGGCGCTGCTCAGCAGCGCGTTGCGGCGGCGCCCTTCGGGCCGCTTGGCGCATTCGTCGCTCGGCTGGTTTCAGTCGAAGTGGGCGGCGCGGGGACTGAAGCTATTGGCCGGGTCGGAAATGCTGGCCGACAAGTTGCCCCAGATGCCCGACCGCACCGCCCCGCCGGTGCTGGCGGGCCGCGTGGTGTCGGGGGCGTTGGTGGGCGCCATCGTCCACAAGCTCAACCGCGGTAGCTTGCTCAGCGGGGCGGTGGTGGGCGGCGTGGGCGCGGTGGCCGGCTCCTACGCCGCCATGAGCCTGCGCAAGCTGGCCGACCAGCGCACCGACTTGAAAGAGCCCTGGACCGGCGTGGTGGAAGACGTGCTGACCATTGTCAGCGGCAAAGCCCTGCTCAGCGGCCGTAAACCGGGACGATAAGCCGAACGGCGTGCGGCCGAAACGCCGGCTACTTTTTCACGGCCAGGTGTGGTTCGGGAGTTGCTTCGGCGGCCGGCTGTGGCCGGGAGCGGCGGCCGCCCAGCACCACCAGCATCACGGCCAGCACAATGAGGGTAGCGCCGCTGGCCATTTGCGGGTTCAACTCTTCGCCCGCAAAAGCCCAGCCCAGCAGCACCGCCACCACGGGATTCACAAACGCGTAGGTACCGGCCAGGGCCGGCTCCACCATGCGCAGCAGCCAGATGTAGGCCGAAAAGGCAATCCACGACCCAAACACAATCAGGTAGCCAAATGCCAGCCCGGCCTTGAGCGTCACGTTGGCCAGCTGAAACGAGGCGGCTTCGCCGCGCACCAATGCGCCCAGGAGCAGGAAGGCGCCGCCGCACAGCATTTGCATGCCCACGCCCAGAAAAGGCGAGCCGCCCACCGGTTTCTGCTTCGACAGCAACGAACCAATCGACCACATAAACGAGGCAATGAGCACGGCCGCAATGCCCAGCGGAACGTGACCGGGTATGAGTACGTCGCCGCTAATGCGGGTGCTGGCCAGCAAATACATGCCCACGGCGCCCAGCAGCAACCCCACCGTTACGGGCACGGTAGGGCGGGGCGTCAGGCCACTCACCCAACTCAGCAAGGCCAGAAACATGGGTACCGACGCCACCAGCAGGGCCGCCAGCCCCGAGGGAATGTATTGCTGCGAAAACGTGGTGCCCCCGTTGCCGCACAACAACAGGCAGAACCCCGCCAGCGCGGCCCGTTGCCAGTCTTGCCGGCTGGGCGCGGCGGCCCCGCTCAGGCGCACCACGCCGTATTGCACCGCCCCGGCAAGCAGAAAACGCATGCCCGAGAGCAGCATGGGCGGGCACGCGGTAAGTGCCGTTTTGGAAGCCAGGTAGGTGGAGCCCCAAATCAGGTAGATGGACAGCAGCGCCCCGCCCACGAGCAGCGCCGGCGGACGCGGTACAGAAACAGAAGTCATACGAGGTGGAATAGCCCGCAAAACTACGGCAAACCGCGCGGGGCTGCGGGGTGAACTGGGTGCCGGGCTCTTTACGCACAACCCCGGATGCCGTTCTTTGCGCAACCGCGGCGGCGTTGCCGGGTCAGTAGCCGCATTGCAAAACCCAGTTCCCTGTTCCCATGCTTCACCGCCTCCTCACTGTCCTTTGCGCGTTGCTGCTGCCGCTGCTGGCGTCGGGCCAGCTGCTGCAGCCCAAGGAAGCCTTCACCCGTGCCGATTCGCTGCGCGGCACGCTCACCCCACTGCGCACCTGCTACGACGTGGGCTACTACCACCTCGATGTGAAGCTCGACGTGGCGCAGCGGGCCATCAGCGGCTCCAACCTCTTCCGCTTCACCGCTACGCAGGATTTCACCCGGCTGCAGTTTGATCTGTTTGCCAACCTGAAAGTCGAGCGGGTGCTGTACCGCGGCCGGGAACTGCCCTTCGCCCGCGAAGCCAACGCCGTGTTCGTCACGTTTCCGGCGCCGATAAAACAAGGTGCCCGCGACGAGTTTACCGTGTACTACAGCGGCCAGCCCACCGTGGCCGAGCGCGCCCCCTGGGACGGCGGCTTTGTGTTCACGCAGGATGCGCAGGGCAAGCCCTGGGTGGCTACCGCCTGCCAGGGCGTGGGCGCCAGCATCTGGTGGCCCACCAAAGACCACCAGTCCGACGAGCCCGACTCCATGCTCATCAGCATCAGCGCGCCCAAGGGCCTCAAGGACGTATCGAACGGCCGGCTGCGCGGCACCACCAAACTCAAGGGCGGCTCTACGCGCTACGATTGGTTTGTTTCCAGCCCGATCAACAACTACGACGTGGCCCTGAACGTGGGCGACTTCCAGCACTTCGCCGATACCTACGAGGGCGAAAAGGGCCGGCTGACGCTCGACTACTGGGTGCTGCCCGAAAATCTGGCCAAGGCCAGGGCGCAGTTCGGGGCCAACGTGAAGCCCATGCTCAAGGCGTTCGAGCATTGGTTTGGGCCCTATCCGTTCTACCAAGACGGCTACAAGCTCGTGGACGCGCCGCACCTGGGCATGGAGCACCAGAGCGCCGTGGCCTACGGCAACAAGTACCAAAACGGCTACCTCGGCAAAGACCGCTCGGCCACCGGCTGGGGCGACAAGTGGGACTTCATCATCATCCACGAAAGCGGCCACGAGTGGTTCGGCAACAACATCACCAGCCAGGACATTGCCGACATGTGGATTCACGAGTCGTTTACCACCTACTCCGAGTCGCTGTTTGTGGAAAGCCTCTTTGGCAAGCAGGCCGGTCAGGAATACCTGCACGGGCAGCGCCGCAACATCCAAAACGACAAGCCCATCATCGGGCCCTACGGCGTGAACCGCGAAGGCTCGGGCGACATGTACGACAAGGGCGCGGTGCTGCTGAACATGCTGCGCGTGGGCCTCAACAACGACGAGAAGTGGCGCGAACTGCTGCGCAACCTCAACCAGCTCTACTACCACAAAACCGTTACCACGGAGCAGGTGCTGAAGCACTTCAAAGGCCTCGGGCGTGAGCTGACGCCGGTGTTCCACCAATACCTGCGCCACGCTGCGCTGCCCACGCTGGAGATTCGCTTCGAGAACAACCAGACGCTGGCCCGCTGGGTTGCCGACGAGCCCGACTTCAACCTGCCCGTGCGGGTGCGCACCCGCGGCGGCGAGTACCGGACCGTTTTCCCAATCAATAAATTCGCTCCCATCGACCTGCCCGGCGCCACCAAAGACAACCTTGAAATCGATACCTTCAACTACTACATTGGCGTGTTGGTGGAGTAAACCGGGCAGCCTGTCACTAGCCGACGTTGGTGTGGGTGGCACCAGAAACGCCCTGCCCTTATATCTTCGCCAGCGTGACGGAGGGCAAAACACAGTAAGGGCTTATGTAACCTTGTTTACTACCTTGTTGGTAACTATAGTTACTACACTCTCAAACGCCTAAATAAGCTCGCTCGTGTCTTTTTGTGCAGTGAGAATAAGTACTTGCGCGGGCTGCTGCTCGTGCCGTTGAATTGCGCGTCGGACTACTCTTGGTGGGTTTTCGGAAGCCGGGGCCAACCGGCAGCGCCCTCCGTCGGTTTCTCCTTCGGCGCTACGCATTCTGCCTTACCTTTGCCCGTAAGCGCTTTTCCAACCCGACGACCCTTCCGCATGAACCAATACGACGTTACCGTCATCGGCTCCGGCCCCGGCGGCTACGTGGCGGCCATCCGCTGCGCCCAGCTCGGCTTCAAAACGGCCATCATCGAGAAATACGACACGCTCGGCGGCACCTGCCTGAACGTGGGCTGCATTCCCTCGAAGGCCCTGCTCGACAGCACCGAGCACTTCCACAACGCCGGCCACACCTTCAAGGAGCACGGCATCGAGCTGAGCGACCTGCAGATCAACATGAACCAGCTCATCGACCGCAAAAACGGGGTGGTGAAGGCCAATGTCGACGGCATCCAGTTCCTGATGAAGAAAAACAAAATCGACGTCATCAAGGGCGTCGGTTCGTTTGTCGACAAAAACCACATCAGCATCGTGCCCCGCGAAGGCGGCGAGGCCCAGCAGATCGAAACCAAGAACGTCATCATCGCCACCGGCTCCAAGCCCACGGTGCTGCCGTTCATCGCCCAGGACAAGGAGCGCATCATCACCAGCACCGAGGCCCTGAACATCCGCGAGGTGCCCAAGCACATGATTGTCATCGGCGGCGGCGTGATTGGCCTGGAAATGGCCTCCGTGTACGCCCGCCTCGGCGCCAAGGTATCGGTGGTGGAGTTTATGGACTCGCTCATCCCGACCATGGACCGCGGCCTGGGCAAGGAGCTCAAGCGCATCCTGGGCAAAATCGGCATCGAGTTCTTCCTCTCGCACAAAGTCACCGGCGCCACCCGCAACGGGGACACCGTGACCGTGACGGCCACCAACCCCAAGGGCGAGGAAGTGAAGTTTGAGGGCGACTACTGCCTGGTGGCCGTGGGCCGCGTGCCCTACACCGCCGGCCTGAACCTGGAAGCCGCCGGCGTGCAGATGGAAGAGCGCGGCCGCATCAAGGTCGATGAGCACCTGCAAACCAACGTGCCCGGCATCTACGCCATCGGCGACGTGATTCGCGGCGCCATGCTGGCCCACAAAGCCGAGGAAGAAGGCGTGTTCGTGGCCGAGCGCATTGCCGGCCAGAAGCCCCACGTGAACTACCTGCTCATCCCCGGCGTGGTATACACCTGGCCGGAAGTGGCCGGCGTGGGCTACACCGAAGAGCAGCTGAAAGAGCAGGGCCGCGCCTACAAAACCGGCTCCTTCCCCTTCCGCGCCTCGGGCCGCGCCCGCGCCTCCATGGACCTCGATGGCTTCGTGAAGGTGCTGGCCGACAAGGAAACCGACGAAATCCTGGGCGTCCACATGATCGGCCCGCGCATCGCCGACCTCATTGCCGAAGCCGTAACGGCCATGGAGTTCCGCGCCTCCGCCGAGGACGTGGCCCGCATGAGCCACGCCCACCCCACCTACGCCGAAGCCATGAAGGAAGCCTGCCTCGCCGCGACGGAGAACCGGGCTATTCATATGTAATACTGGGTCGGAAATACCAAAAGACGGCCAGCACTGCTTCATTGCGGTGCTGGCCGTTTACTTTGGATACATTGGAATCCTAACCAACCCGCAATGCCGCTATGATGGGCTTTGACGAAGTGCATTTCGCAGGCTCACCGCCATCGATATACTTCTTGCATCGAGAGATTTCCAAGCTTACGGGCTTGCAAATCGAGTGCATCGACCTCGGCAAAGAAAGCTGGCTGCTGAAGTGCGTGGCGGAGGCTGGTGTTGCTATGCAGGTGGTGGTTGCCCAAATCGACAAGACTTGGGGCATTACACACGAAGCGTTGCATAAGTACAATGCCTACCTGCTCAATTCGCTGCTTCACGTCTTGATAGAGTCCGGTGGGCACTTCGAGGAAGAGCCGTTCCCGTGGCAAGGCAAGTCTTGGGCGGAATTCCGACGAAGTTGGAACGGTATCTACGTCATTTCATCAACGATGTAGCTGCTACAAGACTACCAAGTCACTTTTGGCAGCCTGGCACGTCGCTACCAACCTGCCGAGGCATCCCAGCGCCCCACTACTTCACCACGTCCTTCAGCTCCTTAAGCCGGAAGCGGGAATCGTACTGGGCAAACTCGCGCATCATGGCCGTGTGGCCGGCGCCCGCCAGCACCAGCACGCGCTGGTCGGCGGGCTCCACGGTTTTTTGCACCACCGAGTACATGTAGAGGTTGCGCCGGTACCACTCCGACACCAGCCAGGGCCCGGCGAAGCTCCCGACGCTGCCGGCCCGGTTGAGCAGGTCGAGGTAGGCGCCCTTGTTTTCGCGGTTGCTCTGGGGCGTGTTGAAGTCGAGCAGGAGCTGGGTGAGGGTGAGGGTGCTGAGCTTCTGGTTCTGGTCGGCTTCGACTTTCTTAAACGTCGCCCCGATTTGCTGCATCAGGGCGTCCTGGTGCGCCTGCTGCATGGCCTTTTGCACGCTGTCGAAGGGGAACGTGGTTTTGGTGTAGTCGAAGGCGTACACGCGCTTCAGGCCGGCCTTTTTGGCGGTGCGGAAAGCCAGCTGGATAATCTCATTTTTCAGGAAGAAGTCGCGCTGCCCGGGCTTGGGGTACTTGGCCAGGATGGCCTGCTCGTACTGGCTTTGCCCGCCTAGGTACAGCTGGTAAAGCGCGTCGAGTTCGGCCTGGCTGTTCCAGTCCCACTCCACAAATACCTTGTCGGGGTGCCACTGGCTGAGGCGGTTGGTCATCGTCTCCAACTCGGCCTGGGCCTTGGGCGCCAGCACGTCGAACGATTTCGTCTTGACGATGTCGGCACCGGGGTTGTGAAAGTGGAACGTACCGAGCAGCAGCAGCTCGGCGGGCTTGGTTTGGGCAGCGGCCCCAAGGGTTAGGAATAGGCTGGCAAGCAGCAACAGGAAATGTTTCATGGCGTTGGGCAAAAGCAGGCCGCAAGGTAGAGCCGCTTCGGCAGGTAGTTGGCTTTCAGCAGGTCGCATAATGATGTGGTGTAGGGCTTGTTACGGCCGAAGCACTTGGCGCCGCTGTTCTTAGACTTCACCACCTGGTAATCAGATTTGCCGCGGCTAAGCTGAGTCTGCGGCCTACCATGAGCCTGCTTGGCTTCGTGAAAATGCTGGCCGACAAAGAAACCGACGAACTCCTGAGCGTGCACATAATCGGCCCGCGCATCGCCGAAGCCGTGACGGTCATGGGGTATCAAGCCTTGACCGCCAGGCGGGCAGCGGGCGAACATGATAGTTACCTGCTGCCTGCCCCTGAAGCGGCTACTTTCACGCCGCTGGGCACCTCTGGCCTGCCTATTCGCGTACCAATGCCATGCCTATCCCGCCGCTCCGCTTCGCCAACGCCGCGGCCCACGTGCTGGCCGACCCCGAAGGCTTCGCCCTGATGCGCTGGCAGCCCGGCCCCCGCACCCTCGCCGACTACCAGGCCGCTCAAAACGCGCTGCTGCGCATCATCCGGGCCCTGGGTACCGGCAAGGCCCTGGTCGACCTGCGCCGTATGGACCCCCTGAGCCCCGACGAGCGGGCGTGGGTGGTAGCGCACTGGCTGCCCCGCGCCGTGGTGCAGGGCAACTACCGCTACGGCGCCGTGCTCAGCACTCCCACCACCGCCCCCTGGCTGCGCCCCGAAGACAAGCCCCTGCTCGACTGGCCCCGCGCCCCCACCTACCACAGCTTCGCCGATGAAGCCGAAGCCCGCGCCTGGCTCCGCGAGCAGGTCGTCGTGCAGTCGAAGCTGTAGTGGCAGCCGGTCAAGCTTAATCAACTACTACGCCGCCAATACCCCCGTAAAACCTTCGGCCGCGCCACTGCGAATACACTAGCCAACGGCGCCGCAAGCCGGCCGCCACCGCTTGGGTCCTTTACGCTGCACGCTCATGGGCAAGAAGAACAAAAAGCACTCGAAGAAGCACGATACCCTGTCGGGCGACCTGTTCGACGCCACCGCCCTGTCGATAAAGAAGTACCGCAAGGTGACCGATGAAATAGCCAAGCTCAGCCCCCTGCAGAAGCTGGCAGGCGGCGCCGCTCTACTGACCGTCGGCTATTTCTACCTCAAAAACCTCCGTGACGACGACTGGCAGCACTCGCCCTTGGCCGGGCTGCTACCCCTGCCTGCCTGGTTGCCCCCGCGGCCCCGTCGGCCGCGCGCACAGCCGGCGCCCGATGCCGAGGAACCGGCCGAGGCAACAGCGCCAGTACGCATCCCGCACAAACGCGCCAAGCCCCACAAGAATGCCGGTTCCTTCGGCAAAAAGCCCGCCGCCAGCCCAGACGACGACCAGTAGCCGCTTGCTCTTTGCACGCGCAGCGCCAGTATTAAGAATGGCTCCGGCGGCAACCTTGCGCCGGCAACTTGCGCATACCATAGCTACCACCTCGATGCCGAGTTTACTACTTCTCACCTACCACGCACCCGCCATGAGCAAGAAGAAAAACAAAGCCGGAAAAAAGAAAAGCTCCCTGTTGAGCGGCGCTGCCAAGTCCATCAGGAAGCTCACCACCACGCAGAAGGTAGTGGGCGGCTCCGCCCTGCTGGCCCTGGGCCTGGGCTACCTGGCGCAGCGCCAGGGCCTGTTTGCCTCCGCCTCTGCCGACACCGACCCGGACACCGGTGCCAGTCTGACCTCGTCGCAGGGCGCCAGCCTGTAGTGCCCCAGCCGAAAAGCTAAAACCTTGTGGCAACCGGAAGCAGCTGGCGCGCATAGCGCCAGCTGCTTCCGGTTTCTAGTAGGATGCCGGACAGCAACCAACAGGGCCTAAAAAACAATCAGGCTATCAGCGCGAGTACAGCCGAAGTCTCTCTGCCACTTTATGCGGCTCACCTTCTCCTTTTTATTTCGTGCGTCAAGCGGGGTAGGAGATGTGGCGCAGGTGCTAAAGCAGCACTTTGGGTTGGGGTGACTCCGCAATGCGGTGGCCGCGCACCAGCAGCCAGCCCATAAACAGCAGCTCACCAAAAAACGTGAACATGGCAAAATCGACGTTCAGGTTGGGGGCCACGTAGGGGCGCAGACTCGTGAGCAGGTAGCCCAGCCCGGTTATGGCCAACGCCACCCCCAGCACCCGCGGTATGTAGCCCGACCGGAATACCAGATACCCCAGCATCAGCAGGTGCGTGCCAAACACCAACAGGCCAAAATACCAGTGGTTTTTGAACGCCCGCAAGTACACCATAGCCAGCGCCTGCGCCTGCTCGGGAGAGCCCAGCAGCGTGCCGTACTCAGGCGTGGTGTCCAGCCGCAAGGCCGTCACCAAATTGTTGAGGGCAACCAGCGCAATGAGCGTATACACCAGCCGAAAGCCGGCCGTGAGCTGCGCCAGCGGCTTGTTGACGGGTTTCAGTAAGTGGTACAGCGACCAGGTAAGCACCAAGTCGAGTATAAACGTGACGAAATACGCGAAGATGCCCGCCGTGAACAGCCCTTCGTGGGCCGCAATGTTACGGGCCGTTTCGGCGGCTTGGTAGGGCACTACCAGCTTGGGCAGCACGTACATTTCGGCAAAAGGAGCCGCAATGACCGAGCCCAGCAGGGCTAGCCACGTGACGAGGGCGGCGGTACGGAGGGGAAGGGAACCGTTCGACATGGGGCAGTTGAGTTGAAGTGAGGGTACCCATGCAGATGCGAATTGCACCGCACCCATTGGCCTGCGCTGCACCAAATAACAGGATATTTATATGTTCTTCGGCGTGACAAAGGCATCGGCGCCAAAGCTGTTTCGTGTCGCCGCTGTGCAGCTGGTGGCGCCGGCGTTAGCAGACGGTGTATTCGGCGGCTGCAACGGCCCGGAGGCCCAAATGACAAAACGGCTGCCGCTACGAGAGCGGCAGCCGTCTGAAAAAGTCTATGCGAGCTACTACTAAGCCCCCACGGCTGCGGCGGGCTGGTCCTGCGGAATGGCGGCGGGGTCCATGTACATCACCTCCCAGAGGTGGCCATCGAGGTCCTGGAAGTTGCGGCCGTACATGAATTCCGGGTCCGGCTGCAGCACTTCGGGCTGTTGGCCGCCAGCGGCCAGTGCCTTGTCAACCATTGCATCGACGGCTTCGCGGCTCTCGGCCGAGAGGCACAGGATGACTTCGGCGCTGCTACGCGCGTCCACAATCTTCTTGCTGGTGAACGACTGGAAAAAGGGCTCCGCCAGCAGCATCACGTAAATCGTGTCGCTCACCACCATGCAGGCGCCCTGCTCGTTGGTAAAGTGCGGGTTGAAGCGGAAACCGACCTGGGTGAAAAACGCCATGGAAGCGTTCAGGTCGCGGACGGGCAGGTTGACAAAAACGGAAGTTGCCATGAGCTAGTGTGGTTAGAAAGTGTATGCCAAATATATTAGCATTTTTGGTCGGGTATATAGGGCAAATGCGACAACCTGCGGGCCAATTGCGACAAGGTTTCTGCCGCGCCTGCAGAAGCAGGGTGCAGCCTTTTCCGTAGTTTGCCCCATGACTTACATCGCCCTGCTGCGCGGCATCAACGTCGGCGGCCACCGCGTGACCATGGACGAGCTGCGCCGCCATTTTGCCGACCTCGGGCTGGCCCGCGTGCGCACCTACATCCAGAGCGGCAACGTGTTCTTCGACGCCCCCGCCGACACCGACCGCGCCCAGCTTCAGGCCCGCATCGAAGCGCACCTGCACCAGGCCCTGGGCTACGCCGTACCCGTGTTTTTGCGCACCCCCGACGAGCTGGCGCACCTGCTGGCGCTCGACCCCTTCCGGCACCTAACCGTAACCGACGACATGCGCCTGTGTCTGGTGCTGCTGGCCGAGCCCGCCCCGGCCGGGCTGGCCCTGCCGCTCCGTTCGCCCAAAGGCGACTACGAAATCCTGCACCTCACCGAGCGCGAAGCCTTTGTGGTGTGGCACCTGCTCGACGGCCGGCCCCCGTCGTCCACCGCTTTCCTCGACAAAACCCTCGGGCGCCACACCACCACCCGCTTTTTCCACACGGCGGCCAAAATCCTGGCCGCTGCCCGGCACGAGTAACCTTAGCGGTGAGTGGCGGTTGGCAAGCTGCCGCACTAGTGGCCGCGCCCACCGGCTGACTCGTTGGCCGCGCCGCCGGCTCTTTGCAATGCTCCGTATCTGCGTCTATGCTGTCTGAACCCACCTACCTGGCGGCCCGTGTAGTGGCCCCCATGATTGAAACGCACTTCGCGCGGCACCGCGCCGCGGCCAATGCTACCGACGTGGACCGGCTGGCCCCGCCGCCTGCCGCCAGCGTGGTGGAGGTAATGATTGATGCCGCGTTTTGGGCCAGCCTGCGCCGGGAAGAAGGCCACCCGCCCAAGATTTCCCTGGCCCTGCTCCAGCCCGGGCAGGCCGCCCAGCCGGTGGTGTTCGGCAAGCGGCGGCTGATTCCCTACAACCTGCTCAAGCTGGCGCCCGCCGTCGAGCAACCCGGCATTCACCTAGGCGTGTGGCACGACGAAGAAGGGCTGTACGTGTGGGGCACCGCCACCGGCATTCCGCCGCTGTGCCTGGTGCTGGAAGTGGTGGAGCCCGGCCTGCTTGTGGTCAAGCACCGCCGCGCCGACGGGTTTGGCAAGTTCGTGAACGTGGCCATCCTGCGCGGCGACCAGCTCCAGCTCGTGGACGCCGAAAACGCGGCCGTTGACGACTGCCCCGCGCTGCAGCGGTTTCTGCCCGGGCGCGAGCTACCCTCGGCCACCGGCGAAACCGACAACGTGCTGGTGGAACTGGCCGCCGTGATGCGCGCCCACGGCCGCGGCGGCCTCGTGCTGGTGGTGCCGCCCGACTCGGTGCAGTGGCAGGCCTCTATCGTGCAGCCCATGACCTACCCCGTGGCGCCGGCCTACACCGGCATTGCCGAGGGCCGCCAGTTGGCCCAGGCCCGCTGGCAGTGGCAGGAAGAAATTCAGCGGGCCATCGGCATTGTGGGCGGCTTTACCGCCGTCGACGGGGCCACCATCATCACCCGCGACTACCACCTGCTGGCCTTCGGGGCCAAAGTATCCCGCGCCGAATCGAGCGTGCCCGTCGACCAGATGGTGCTGACCGAGCCCGTGGTCGACAGCGAGGCCCGCTACCTGCACCCCGCCCAAAACGGCGGTACCCGCCACCTGGCCGCCGCCCAGTTCGTGCACGACCAGCGCGACTCGCTGGCCCTGGTGGCTTCGCAGGACGGCTACTTTACCGTCTTCGCCTGGTCGGCCAAGCTGCACATGGTGCACGCTCACCGCATCGACGTGCTGCTGCTGTAGTCGCTAAATGGGTAGCCTAGCCGGGGCGGTAAACTCGTGGTTTCGTTAGGCCGGGCGCTCGGCGCCGCTCCACCGCTTGGCGCGCCACGCTTGTTGCGCCGCTTCGTCGAGAAACGTCCAGGCCACGAGGCGGCTCACTTTGTGGCCCTGGGCCATCGAAATGGTGCGCACGTCGGTAGCCTGCAGCTTTTTGAGCGACTTGTAGAGACCCGGCAGGGTTTCCTTTTTCGACACCAGGGTGGTAAACCAGTAGCAGTTGTGGCGAATGATGGCGCTTTCCTCGGCCATGCGCCAGAGGAACGTAGCCTCGCCGCCGGGCGTCCACAGCTCGTGGGGCTGGCCGCCGAAATTGAGGGCCGGTTTGGCGCCGGGCGCTCCGGCGGGGCCGTGGCCCAGGTTTTGGTTTTTGCGGCGGTTGCCCGCTTCGGCTTCGGCGGCCGAGGCGTGGAAAGGCGGGTTGCACAGCGTCAGGTCAAACACCTCGGCGGGCTTCACCACGCCGCTGAAAATGTCGGCCGCCACGGGCTGCAGGCGCACATCCACAGCGCCGGTGAGGGCACGGTTGCTGGCTACAATCTGCTTGGCCATGCGCACGGCCACCGGGTCGGTGTCGGTGCCCACAAAGCGCCAGCCGTACTCGCGGTGCCCCACGATGGGAAAAATAGTGTTGGCGCCCACGCCCACGTCGAGCACCCGAATGCCGCGGCCCCGCGGAATGACGCCGCCGTTGCTTTCGGCCAGCAAATCGGCCAGGTAGTGGATATAGTCGGCGCGGCCGGGAATGGGCGGGGTGAGGTAGCCGGCGGGCACATCCCAGTTGTCGATGCCGTAGAACTGCTTCAGCAACGCCCGGTTGAGCGTTTTCACGGCGGCCGGGTCGGCAAAGTCGATGCTTTCGTCGCCGTGGGCAGTGGGAGCCACAAACGCGGCCAACTCCGGCACACTGGCCACCAACTGCGTGAAATCGTAGCGGCCGCGGTGGCGGTTGCGCGGGTGCAGGCCCTCTTTGTCGGCGGCAGAAGAGGAGGCAGGGGAGGCGGGCGCAGGAGTCATGGGCAAGAAGCTGGGTGAGGCGGCCGGAAGCCGGCGCCCCAAAGCTAACGAGAGTTGCCGCAGCGGCCCCGGTGCGGGGTCACGTGCAGCAGCAGGAAAATGCTGCCCTCTAACTATAATCAACGGTGCCGCTGATGGCGCGTGCCCGCTGGGGGCCGACCAGCCGGTGGAGGGCACGCAGGCCGGGGCTGGGTTGCGGCTGCGCGTCGGGCATGGCAAGGGAGCAGTCGGGCTGCCCACAGGTGCAACCAGCGGCCGGCCAATGCGAGAGGCACGCGCGTCGTCTTCGGGAGCAATTCCGACGGCGGCATCTATTTTAGCCGGCTATGCAGGACTCTACCACGCCCAAGTGGCTGCGGAATTTACAGGAAAGCTCCTGGGAGCTGGAATTTCTGTTGTCCGGCGGCGCCATATTCACCCTCATTCAGGCCTCGGGGTTCTTCACCGATCTGGTACAGTCGCTCCAGATTACGGCCTGGCTTACCGGCACGCACATCTACCTGCTGCTCGGGGTGCTCGGCATTCAGGTGCTCACCATGGGCTTCGGCCTGCACCTGTTGCTGCGGGCGTTGTGGGTGGCGCTGGTGTGCGTCACGTACCTCTACCCCGACGGCGCGCGGCCCGAGGGCGTGCGGTGGCGGCGCCCTTTTCGCGCCCAGGCGCCCGACAGCACCTACTTCCACGACCTGCTCATTCGCCTCAACCGGGTGTGCGCCACGGTCATGTTTCTGGCCATTACCAGCACCCTGCTGCTGGGCGGCATCATCATTATTCTGGTGGTGCTGGCTACGCTGCCCAGCATTCTGCTCAACATCGTCTGGAGTCCGTGGTACGATTGGTACACCGTTACGCTCCTGCTGTTTGTGCTGCTCTACATCGTCGATATCGTGCTGTTCGGGGCCCTGCGGCGCACGCCGGGGCTGGTGTGGCTGGTGTTTCCGGCGTTCTGGCTCTTCGACCGCCTAAGCCTGCGCGTGGTGCTGCAGCCCGGTCTGTGGCTGTTTTCCTCGCACGTGCCGCGGCTGCGGCTGGCGGGCCTGCTGGCCGCTTTCCTGAGCGTAGCGCTGGCGTACAGCTACGCCCTTATCTACCAGGACCTGCACCTGCCCAACCTTTTCGACCGGCGCATCTACCGCAACCAACTGGCGCCCGGCCCCGCCCTCAACTACCGCTTCTACCTCGACGAGCTGAACGGCCAGCGTGTGTACAGTGCCGCGTTGCCCTCGCGCTACATCGACAAGCCGTTTCTGGAAGTGTTTATGATTTACCGCAAGCAGTACGAGCTGGACATCAAATCGACGGACTCCGTCAACTACATTTCCGACCTGCTACTGCTGCGCATCGACGACAGCCTGTACCGCCGCGTGCAGTGGTATCCCACCTACAAGCAAGCCAACGACCAAATGGGCATGACCGCCGTGCTGCCCATCGGCCAGCTGAAAGTAGGCCCGCACCGGCTGCTCATCGGTTCCCGCGCCGACACGTCGCGCCACCTGCTCATTCCGTTCTGGAAGACGGAGTAGCTAGTGCCATTTTGGGGTAGAGCAGGTATCAGCTCCGGGAAAATGGATACACCCAAAACGGCGCATCACCAGCTGTGGCAGCATTTGGCGCAGCACTCCGGCTGTTTAGAGCCGAGAAAATACCAACGCGCCCAGCGTCGGACCAAAGGCTGACTATTTTGTGGATTCATGGCCCCTGCCGCCACCAGAAAGACCCAGCATACCCGGGCTTACTGGTGGCGGGCAAGCTTGGTGGATTTCGGGGTCATTCAATTGCTAAAGACCGGGTGAGGCGTTGGTTGCCGGCCCGTACCTGCAATCGGTAGATGCCTGGGGCCAACCCCAGAAGCGGCACGTCGGCTGCGGCCCCGCCGGCTGACAAGCGCACAAGCTGGGTAAGTACCGTTCGTCCAAGGGCATCGAAAAGTAGAAGGGTGGCTTGCCCGGCGCCGGGCACGGGCGGTATTTGCACCGTGGTGCGCGCATGCGCCGGGTTTGGATACAGCCCTAAGCCTGCCAGCGCAGCCGAGGGTTCAGTAGCCAGGGGAACAAGGTCGCTGAGTTGGGCTACATAGCCGATAATGGGGGCGCCCGTGCCCGAAACGGTGAAATTGCCGAAACGCGCGGGCAGGCCTACCGAGCCGCTTACGTATACGTCTGTTCCGTTTACAGCCAAGCCATGGGCAAAGTCGAAGGTGGTACCGCCGGCGCGCACGGCCCAGCCGAAGCTACCGGTGCTGCCGGCATCCGTTAGCCGCGCCACAAACAAATCAGTGGCCCCGGTATTGCTCAGGTTTGTGGTGCCAAAGCGGGCCGCGCCCTGAAAGGAGCCTGCCACGTATACTGCTGACCCATTGACGGCTACCGCATCAACGGCGTCGCTGCTGACACCACCGGCCCGCTCGGCCCAGGTAAAAGTGCTGGTGCTGCCCGCGTCGGTTAGCTTGGCCACAAATACATCGGAACTGCCATCGGTGTTGGCATTGAGGAGGGTGGTGTTGCCGAAGTCGGCGGAAGCACTCGAAAAATAGCCCGCAACGTACACATTGGTGCCATCTACAGCCACGGCTGTTCCGGTGGCGTCGGCGGTGCCGCCACGCTGCGCCCAGCGGAAAACAGCGGAAGTGCCGCCGTCCGTCAGCTTGGTCACAAAGGCATTGGTGCTACCTGCGTTGCTGAGCGTAGTACCGCCAAAACCAGCCGTGGGGCTGGAGAAGCTGCCGGCCACGTACAAGTCGCTTCCTTGCAATGCTAGGCCGGCCGCTTGGTCGATGCCGGTTCCGCCCGCCCGCCCGGCCCAAACGAATCGGCCCGAATTGCCCGTGCTGCCGCCATCTTCGAGCTTGACCACGAACACGTCGTACGACCCCGAACCAGCGTTGGTAAGGGAAAGGCTACCGAATGCGGCGGCGCTACTTGCGAAGCTGCCGGCTAGGTACACGTTGCTCCCGCTGGCGGCTATTCCCGCCGCGTAGTCGTCGTCGGTACCCCCCGCGCGCTGAGTCCAAATAAAGCGGCCTGTGCTGCCGGTGTCGCCTATTTTCGCCACGAACACGTCGGTGCCGCCGGCTGAAGACAAGTTGGGGCCGCCAAACTGAGCCGAGTTGCTAAAACTGCCGGCCACGTACACATCGGAGCCGGTAATGGCCACCGCTAGGGCTTGGTCGAAGCCGGCGCCACCGCCTTTGAGGGCCCACACAAAGCGCCCGGCAGTAGCACTCCATTTGGCTACGAAGGCATCTTTCGTACCGCTGCTTATCAGGGTTGTGGTACCAAAAGCAGCAGTGCCATTAAAGTCGCCGACCAAGTAAACGTTACCAAACGCATCGGCCGCCGAAGCCCGCACAATAGAGTTGCCACCTGTGTGGTCAATGGCTGTTGCTGTCTGCCAAACCGGAGCCTGGGCCCAGGCGCTGCCATTGCCGCCAACCAGCAGAACCAGAATGCAGAGGAAGCCCCGCACGTTGGCGGGAGATAAGCGGAAAATGTTGCCTATAAACATGAAGTAGAAAAGAGAACAGTCGCCGTACAGACGCACTCCGCCCGGGCTGTCGAATGGCACTATGGTAGCCGCAAAGGCATGACGCGCAGAATAAAGAACGGCGGTTCCTATGCTGTAGCGGGCCATAAAACGCACCCGATTCGTCAAAATTGTTTTTCCCAGCCGCCAGATGGGTCTATGCTCACTATGCAATGCCGCCCACAGCGTGGCCTCATTCCTTTTCGATCTTCGGGTCTGGGCTTCCGGCTACCAAGCCACACAAAAAAGCCTCTTTGCAGCTACGCCAAGAGGGTACGCAAAACAAGGTGACCGGTAGGCTACGCTTTCTTCAGAAACTCGGCCTTGAGCACCATCACCGAGCCGCCGGCGCGGCCTTCCACCTCGGCGGGGTTGTTGGTGAGGCGAATGTTTTTCACCAGCGTGCCGCGCTTGAGCGTAGTCGAGGAGCCCTTCACCTTCAAATCCTTGATCAGCGTCACCGAGTCGCCCTCGTTGAGCAGCGTGCCGTTGCTATCCTTTACGTCCATGTGCGTGCGGTATCCGAGCCCACTCGGCTCCTGTGTAATTGACGCGCCAATATCGGAAAACCCCGCGCAGGCACGAAAAAGGCCGCTGCCCACGCGGGGCAGCGGCCTTTTGCCGTCGGCAAAGCCCCGCGGATTAGACCGCGGCCAGCTTCACGCGCACTGCGCTCGGCCCCTTGTGGCCCATCTCTACCTCAAAGGTCACCTTGTCGTTTTCCTTGATGCGGTCTACCAGGCCGTTCACGTGCACAAACACGCTTTCCTGGCTCACGGCATCCTTGATGAAGCCGTAGCCCTTCGATTCGTTGAAGAACGTAACCGAACCCGTGCGTACCGGATCCTCGTCCTCCATGTCCTCGCGGCGGGTGATGCCAATCTGGATGTCCTCGGTCTTGATTTCTTTTTTCTTGGTCGGGTCCGGCGGCGTCGAAGAAATGTTGCCGTTTTCGTCCACGTAAGCCAGCATATCGTCGAGGCTCTGGCCTTTTTTGGCGTTGGCCTGCCGCTCCTCGCGCTTCTCCAGCTTGTCTTTTTGCTTCTTCAGCCGCTTTTTCTCGTTTTCCTTTTTACCAAAGCTTTCCTGCGCTCTGCCCATAGTATTCAGTTGCTTGTTGATGATATCTGCTTCGGCAAATGAAAAGGGAGCTGAAAACAGACGACTGCACTGCGACGAAGATACGAAACCGAAAGGCCGGATTGGTATTCCGGGCGGCGGTTATTGCACGCAAAGGTCGCATCGGGTAGAACGATGCCCGCAGCGCCATTGGTTCCAGCGGTGAGCCGGCCGGGGCTAGCCCGGCAGCAGCGCCGCATCCAGCTCGCGCACGGTGCCCGCGGGCAGGTCGCCGAGCCACACCTGGCCCACGCGCACGCGCACCAGCCGCAGGGTGGGGAAGCCCACGGCCGCCGTCATTTTGCGCACCTGCCGAAACTTGCCCTCCGTGAGCGTGATGGACACCCAGGAAGTAGGGCCGTGCCGTTCGTGGCGGATGGGGCGGCTGCGCGGGCCCAGCGCCGGAGCCTCGGTTAGCTGCCGGGCCGTGCACGGGGCCGTCTGGTATTTCACGTCGCGCAGGCCGATTTCGACGCCGGCTTGCAGCTGGGCCACGGCCGCGTCGGTTATCAGCCCGTCTACCTGCGCGTAGTATTCCTTCTCGATGTGCTTGCTGCGCACCCGCTCGCTCACGCCGCCGTCGGTGGTGAGCAGCAGCAGCCCTTCGCTTTCCTCATCGAGCCGCCCGATGGCCATGGTGCCGGCCGGAAACGCGTACAGCTCACCCAAAAACCGCTTTTTGCGGGCTTCGCGCGGGTCTTCGCTCACAAATTGGCACAGGTAGCCGTAGGGCTTGTGCAAGAGAAAATGACGGTGCGTGGACATGGCAAAAACCGGTGCTGGGCGGCCACGGCGCCGGTAGCAGCGGCCTGGGCAACCGCAAAGGTACGCGGCCCCGGCGGCTCAGCACGGCGCGGGCGGCAGCAGCCGAAACGCCAGCAAGCCGTCGTCGGTGGTGCCGAAGGGCGCGAAATGCAGCTTGCGCAGCAGGGCCTGCGAGGCGTGGTTGTCGGGCTCGCAGTAGGCCGTAATCTGGCGCAGGTGCAGCTCGTGCCAGCCAAACGTGATGATGGCCTGCACGGCCTGCGCCATAATGCCCCGGCCGCGGTAGGCGTCGCGCAGCACGTAGCCGATTTCGCCGCCGCCGTGGGCAAAGCCCCGGTAGAAGCCGCAAGTGCCCACAATGGTGTTGGTGGCCTTGAGCACCACGCCCCAATGGATGCCGTTGCCGAGGCGGTAGTCGCGGGCCATGACCTCGAGCATGCGCTGGGCCATGGGCAGCGAGGTGGCGGGCTGCCCGTCGTAAAACGTAAGGTCGAGCGTGCCCTCGAGGTCGTCGGCCGACAGCTCACGCAACAGCAAGTCGGGCGTGTGCAGCTCGGGGAAAACGGGGTAGGCTCGGTGACGCATGGGGAAACGTGGGAATACTGCGGTCGGCGTGTTGAATATCGGCAACGTTGCCGACATCGTTTGCACAAATAAAGACGAGGCCGCACTGCCGGCGGCCGCGGTAGGGGCTGTAATATCAGGTTGCGGGCGGCTGCCCAGGGGCCACGGTCGTGGCCAAGTGCAGCCGCCGTTGGTAGTTGTTTGTCATGGGTCGTACTGACTTGGTTGTAACGGAGTTTATTCGGGTAATGGTGTTGGGAGTCGGCAGCGTGCTTGGGGCAGCGGTTGGCCCCGCTGGGGCCCAGCAGCTGGCTTTTCCGGGCGCCGAGGGCGCGGGCCGCTTTACCTCGGGCGGCCGGGGCACAGTAGCCGCGCCCACCACGGTATTTGAAGTCACCAACCTGCTCGACGACGGCCGGCCCGGTTGCCTGCGCCACGCGCTGTCGGCACCGGCGGCGGCGCGCACGGTGGTGTTTCGGGTATCGGGCACCATTCATCTGAGCAAGCCCCTCACCATCGGCAAGCCCAACACCACCATAGCCGGCCAAACCGCGCCCGGCGACGGAATTTGCCTGGCCGATTTTCCGGTAGGGGTGAAGGCCAACAACGTGATTGTACGGTTTCTGCGCTTCCGCATGGGCGACAAAAACCAGAACACCGGCATGGTGGACGGGGCTGGGGGCGACGACGCGTTCGGCGGCACGCGCAACAACCACCTCGTCGTCGACCACTGCACCATGAGCTGGAGCACCGACGAGGCTTTTTCGGTGTACGAGGGCGACAGCACCACCCTGCAGTGGAACCTCATCAGCGAGCCGCTGAACTACTCCTACCACTTCGAGACCGGCGACAAAGACTTTGAGCGACACGGTTTCGGCGGCATCTGGGGCGGGCAGCATGCCACCATGCACCACAATCTGTTTGCGAGCTGCAACAACCGCATGCCGCGCTTCAACGGCAGCCGCTACACCCACCCGGCCGGCTACGAAAACGTGGATTTCCGCAACAACGTGCTCTACAACTGGGGCGAAAACAACGCCTACGCGGGCGAAGGCGGCAACTACAACATTGTGGGCAACTACTACAAATACGGCCCCAGCACCAAGGAATCGGTGCGGGCGCGGGTGCTGAACCCGTACCGCATACCGGCGGGCAAAAATCCGCTGCCCTACGGCAAATTCTACCTCGCCGGCAACTACGTAGACGCCAGCGCCGAGGTGACCCGCCACAACTGGCGCGGCGTGACCATGAACGGCGGCACCGCCGCCGACACCGTGCTGGCCCAGGCTGCCGCGCCCTTCGACCTCGGCCCCGTCACCACGCACCCGGCTGCCCAGGCCTACGAAGCCGTGCTGGCCGATGCCGGCGCCACCCGCCCGCGCCGCGACACCCTCGATGAGCGCATTGTGCGCAACGTGCGCACCCGCACCGGCCGGCTGATTGACGTGCAGGGCGGCTACCCGCACGGCACGCCCTACGAGGTGTCGCAGAAAGCCTGGCCGGTGCTGAAATCGGCCCCGGCGCCGGCCGATGCAGACCACGACGGCATGCCCGACGCCTGGGAAAAGAAGCACGGCCTGAACCCGCAAGACGCCGCCGACCGCCAGAAAACCGGCGCCAACGGCTACACCATGCTCGAAACCTACCTCAACAGCTTGGCTGGTCCGGCGCCCGCCCCGGGCGCGGACAAAGCTGCCGGTCGGCAATAGGCCGCAAGCTCCTCGCTACCAGGCGCCCACGCGCTTGAAACCGTGCTTGGTCACGAGGTATTTCTCGCCTTCCAGCTCGATGGTTTCGCCTTCGTGCAGCGCCTGCAGGTCCAGAATATCGGACTCCATGGTGTGCAGCGAGAAGCCGTATTCGCGGGCCAGGGCGAGGTATTTGGGGTTGATGCCGCCGGTGGTGCCGCACAAAATCAGCTTGAGGTTCACTGGCAGGCCGTGCAGCAGGCGCGCGTCGCGCGGAAAGGCGTAGTTGTCGGCCACCATAATGGCTTCGCTGCCGGGCGGCACCTCGCGCAAGCCGGCCCGCAGCGCCTCGAAGTTGTTTTCGGGCTGGTCGCCGCCCCCGCCGCCGCGCATCGCCTGGTACATGCGCTTCTTCACGGGCTCGAAGCTGCTGGCGGCCACGCTGTAGATGCCGCCGGTATGGCCGATGGGTTTGTCGCGGTCGGCTTTGTCGTTGCCGTCGTTGAAGAACACGAAGGTGCGGGGTGTGCGCAGCGAGGCCAGCTTGAGCCACACCAGCAAGTCGGTGAGGTAGGGGCTCATGCTGCCCGTCACGTCGACCACCACCAGGCTTTTCGTCCAGCTGGGGTTGCGGTCGAGCACCGCCGACACGGCTCCTTCGTCGCGCACGCCAACGCCGGCCACCGTGCGCACGGTGTCGGTGCGGGTGGTGTAGCAGCCGTTTTCGTCCAGCTCCAGGGCGTAGCGTTGCAGCAGCGAATCGGGCAACACGTAGCGCTTTATCACTAGGCTGCGGGCCCGCAACGGCAGGCGCACCGTGCCCACGGCCTGCCCAGGGTACCACTTGCGGGCCACCACAAACCCGCGCTGCCAGCGCAAGGTGCGCAGCAGCGCCCGGTGCAGTTGCTTGTTGCACGCCAAGTCGGGGTTGTCGAGCACCAGCTGGGTCACGCGGCCTTTGGCGTCGATGTCGGCCCGGAAGCCTACCGTTTGGCGGCGCTTGTCGGGGCAGCGGTAGCTGCGCCGGAGCCGCTGGTTCATTTCGCGCGCGGGCCAGCGCAGCGCGGGCACGTAGCACAGGTTGTGCTCGAACCGCTCTACCGTGTACATGCCTGCCGAGGCCGTGCGGGGCGCATCGTCCAGCTCGGCCGAATCGGTGGGGGCCGTGTTGCGCCGAACGCGCTGCGCCAGGCGCCGGCGCAGCGCGTCTTCCATGTGCTTGATTTCAACTTCGGAGTCGGCTTTGGTGAAGCGCTTCTCGGTGTAAATCACGAAGCCGTGGAAGTAGCCCTGGCATTCTTGCGGACTGTCGCAGCCGGTTTGCTCCACCAGGTTCCACTCCACGGCGGCGCGGGTGCGCAACGACGGGTTGAGCTGCAGCAGCCCGGCCAGCCGCTCTAGGTTGAGCTGGCGTTGGTCGAAGGCGCTGCTTTGGCGGAACGCGGTGTACACCAGATCCACCCGCACCACCTGTACGGCATTGCTGTCGATGGCCAGCACCGCGCCCATGGAAAAGCCGGAAGGCAGGGCTACGTAGTGCTCGTAGTGGGCGTCGTAGCGGTATTGGGCGGTGCGCACGGCGTTGAAGCCGTCGTAGAAGGCGTTCAAGTAGGGCTGCTGGGCGCGGCAGGGGTAGCCGACATGCAGCAAAAGCAGCCACAGGAGCACCAGCAGGTGAAAAGCGTAACGGGCAGGCATCGGCACGGCAAATAAGCGGGGCAACATCGGGGCAACATAGTGCTCGGAAGATAGGCGGGCGTTGCTGGTGGCGTATCATCCGTCGCGCCGAACCAGCAAAAAAAGCCGGCTTGGGCGCCGCAGCATAACCGCACCGCAACCTCCGCCGTAAAGCGCCCATCGGCTATATAGCAGCCTTCACCATACCGCACCTTGCCAGGTGCCCTTCCCATGAAAAACAGTCTTTTTCTCTTCCCCGTGGCGGCGGCCTTCGCGCTGGCGTCGTGCAACCGCGACAAACCCGCCGCCGTAGACGCGGCCACCACACCCGCCGCCGACACGGCCGTAGTCGTTAGCAACGCCGACACCACGCTCTACCAGGACCAGGCTTACCGCTCGGCCGACATGGTAGCCACCGACCTGGGCCTGACCGACACCGCCCAAACCCGCCGCGTGCGCACCGTGTACTACAACCGCGCCCGCCGCCTCGGCGACCTGGACACCCGCTACGCCACCGACACCACCGGCCGCTACGTAGCCGTACGCCAAGTAGACACCGAAACCGACAACGAGATTCGGACGGTGCTCAACGACGACGCCCGCTACCGCACCTACCAAACCAACCGGGCCCGCTACTACGGCTACGCCGATGCCGAAGAAGCCTCGGAAGTGGATGCCCGCGGCACGGCCAACGGCACCGCCCCGCGCCGCCGCGGCCCGGCCATTGTGAAATACAAGAAAGACCGCAGCGGCACCAAGGTGGAATACGCCAACGGCACTGTGGTGAAAATCGACAAGGACGGCGACCGGAAAGTGGAATACGCCAACGGCACCAAAGTGAAGCGCGACGCCGACGACGGCCAGCGCAAAGTGAAAGACTAAGCCGGCGGCCAAACCCTGTTGTTTGGCCTTGCGAAAACCGCTCCGCCCACGCCTGATTCAGGTGCGGGCGGAGCGGTTCTTTGTTAAGCGTCGGCTTATTCCGGCAGCAGCATATCGGCGGCGGCCGATGGTGCGGCGGGGGTGTCGGTGGGGAGTTTGCTCACCAGGGCCATCAGCAGCACGCCCAGGGTAGCCATGAGGGCGAAGGCCCAACGCAGACCGGCGGCCTGCGCCACAAAGCCCACCAGCGGCGGCACAATCAGGAAGCCGAAATAGCCCACCGTGGAAACGCCCGCAATGGCCGAGCCGCTGCTGAGCGCCGCCGAGCGGCCGGCCATGGCAAACACCAGCGGCACCACGCACGACACCCCAAACCCCACCAGCGCAAAGCCCAGCCCGGCTACCAGCGGCAACGGCACCAGTGCGGCCAGCACCAGCCCGGCCGTCATCAGCAGGCCGCTGCCGCGCAGCAGCGCCCGCACCCCGAAGCGGCTGGCCAACCCGTCGCCCACGAAGCGGCCGAGCGTCATGGCCACCATGTAGCCGGCGAAACCCATGGTGGCAACGTGGTGCGGCGTGCCCACGGCTTTTTCGAAGTAAATGGCGCCCCAGTCGTACATCGTGCCCTCGCAGGCCATCGAGGCAAACGCCATCAGACCGAATTTCAGCAGGGTTTTGTCGGGCAACGCAAAGGCCGGTTTGGCCGCTTGCGGGGCGGGCGGCAAGGCCAGGCTGCCGGGAAAAAACACCAAGGCCAGCCCCGTGAGCAGCACCGCCGTGCCCAGAAAATGGTACTGCGGCGCCACGCCGGCCGCCACCACCCACGCGCCCACGGCCGCCGCCGCAAAGCCCGCCACGCTCCACACCCCGTGAAACCGCGCAATGATGGAGCGCGCATACAGTGCCTGCACCCCAATGGATTGCGCGTTGACGGAAATGTTGAGCAGGTTGCGCGACGAGCCGAAGCAGAACAGCAGCACCACCAACTGCCAGGTGTGGGTGGCAAAGCCCAGCAGCGCCAAGGCCACGTTGTAGAGCACCGCACCCACCAGCATAACTTGCCGGCTGCTGTAGTGCCGCAGCAGCAAGCCCGTCACGGGCAGCGTGAGCATCAGCCCCGCCGGCAGGGCCAGCAGCACGCTGCCCAGCTGCGCTTCGCTCAGCCCCAGGCGCTGCTGAATGGTAGGAATGCGCGAGGCCCAGGTGGCAAACCCGAAGCCCGAGACCAGAAAAAACAGCGTAACCGCCAGCCGCGCCCGGCCCGGAGAAACTGCTGCCGCTACCGAAGAATGCCTCATAACTCGTGAAAATGCGGTGGGGGCAACAGCGCAAAAGTAGGCCCGTCGGCCGGGCTGCGGGGCATTTATTTCACCCCAAACGCGCGCAACTCAGCATCGAGGCGCTGGTTCCAACGCTGCTGCGCGGCTTCGTTGGTGCCCCCGCCCGTTTCGGCGTCGTACTGCTCCTGCAGCCGGTTCATCTCCCACCACGACTGCAAGTATTGGTACTGCATGCGGGCGTCGTAATTGTCGAGGGTGAGGCTGTCGGGCTGCACTTTGCGCTTGAACCGCTCCGCCACCAGCTTCACCACATCGAAATGGCGCTGCTCGTGGGCAAGGGTATAGGCCGTGCGGGCCGTGGGCCGCACCCACGAGGCGCTGCGCACCACAAATACCTGCATCTGCAGGTGCAGGTGCAGCACGCCGGACACCGTTTGGGCCCGGGCCGAGTAGGCGAAACTAGGAAACACCGTAGCGGCGTAGCGGCCCGTCAGGCGCGGTTCGGCCCGAAAATCATCGAGCGAGAGAGGCTGCGCGGACGAGTAAAACAGCGTGTCGTCGGCGGGGTGCACATCATCGGTGGTGTGCACGCGCAGGGCGGTGGCCAGCTTGGCGTTGCCGTTTACTTCGCGGTTCACCCAGGCATTGAGGTGGCGCAGGGCGTCGGCCAGGGCTTGCTGCAGCGCCGGCTCGGTGCCGCCGGGCTGGGCGGCGGGGCGCAGGTAGCGCGCCGTGCCGCGGTAGGTGGTCAGCGGAATGGTGCGGCCGTTGCGCTGCCACTCAAACGCCATGGCCACCGTGGCGCGGCCCTCTACCCGGCCGGGCGCGCCGGCGGCTGCGGTTTCGCGCACCACACACTCCTGCAGCCGCACGGTAACGGGCCGCAGTGCGGTATTGCGCGGCAGGCTCTGGCGCACAAACTCGCGGATGGCCGCGGCCCCGCCGCCCTGCAAATCGACGGGCTGCGGCGCGGCCGGCGCGCTGAGCGGCAGCAGATAGGCCACGGCGGCGCGGTCGGCGCGCTCATCCAGCACCTGGCTGATGTAGAATTCGGTGGGAGCAAACGGGAGCGGGGCGGCGTGCAACACCAGCGGCGCACGGGGGGCGGGTTTGAACACGGCACCGGCGCTCAGGCCTGCCGCCACCAGCAACGCCCGCATGCTCCACCGTCGCACCATTCCTTTTTGCCATTTTGTTACCGACATAGCATCACACCGTGGGCTTGTTGCCGAAAGAACCCGCCCGGGCCTGCGCAACAACGTGCGGGCCCGGGCGGGTTCAGTGGCGGGCCACAAGTGGCGAACATCGGGCTACGGGCCTGAGTACCCGCCTCAGGCGGGTAGGCTCAGCAGCCAGCTAGCCGCTTCTTCGGCAGAGGAAAACCGCTTGAACAATACGCCCAGGCTGGTATCGGCAATGATGCTTTGCGCCGACAAGCGGTGCAGCGGATTTTGCCCGTCGATGATGGCGCAGTAGCGGAACCGGGCCTGCTGCACGGCGCGTGGAACCCAGTCGTGGGACAGCCATTCCTGGGTGCTGGGCGGCAGCGGCTGGCGTTGGGCGTGTTCCGAAAGCACCTTGCCCGCGCCCGCGCTGCGCAGCAGGGTCAGGGTGTGTTCGTAAAGGGTTTGGGTTTCGAGTGGCGTAACGCGCTCGGCGCTCCAGGCCAGCCGGGCATACCCGGCCGCGTGATAGAAGACGCTGCCCGCTGCATTCTGGAAATACAGGGTTTCTTGGTCGCGGAGTAAAGTAGGCATAGGGTAACGGGGCGTTGCGCAGCAACGTCGGTAGAATAAGCGAAGCGGGAATGGGGCAGGGGCCGCAAAGTACCAACAGGCGCTGTGCTGCCGCGACTCTACGAAAGTACAACACCGACGGGTGCAAATGAAATAGCCGCTCAGGCAACGTTTCGCCGCGGCCCCGCATCTGGCGCCGTATTCCATTCTTCCCCGCCATGCTCCCTTTGCTTCTCGCTTGTAGTCTGTCGTTGCCCGCCGGCACCGCCACCCTGTTGCCCGACACCAGCGGGGTATCCGTCACGGCCCGACCGGGCAAGGTGTGGCTGGAAGAGCGGGCCGGCCAGCGCCTGAACTTCGATCTGGCCGTGCGCAACCGCAGCCGCGACACCCTGCGCCTGACCAGCATCGAGGTGTCGGTGTACGACGGCAGCAACGCGCTGGTGCTGCGCAAATTCGTCGACAACAACGGGTTCAGCCCGGCCATCAACGCGTTGTCGCACCACGAAGTATTGCCCGGCGGCACGGTGCTCGTCTTCAACCCCTTCCACACCTTTGCCGACGACATAGAGCCCGCGCGCCTGCAGTACGTGTTTCACTTTCAGACCCCAAAGCGGGCCGAAAAAGAAGCCCGGCTGGACGTGCGCCCGGTGCGCTACCAACCCCAAACGGCCCTCACGCTGCCGCTCAGCGGCCGCCTGCTGGTGTGGGACGGCCACGATGAAAACGCCCACCACCGCCGGCTCGACTTTCTGCACCCCGTGGCGCAGCAGGTGGGCATTCGTGCCAATTTCATGCGCTACGCCCACGATTTTGTGGTGGTGACCGACGCCGGCGAACTGCACCGCGGCGACGGAAAAAAGAACACCGACTACCCCGGCTTCGACCGGCCGGTGCACGCGCCGGCCGCCGGGCGCGTGGTGGCCGCCTACGCCGCCCAGCCCGACAACGACAACGGCGAGGACCACTTCAACCCCGCCGACATGGTGGGCAAAGACCCGCTGCTGCTCTACGGCAATTACGTCGTCATCGACCACGGCCACGGCGAGTACAGCTTGCTGGGTCACCTGCGCCAAAACAGCGTGGCCGTGAAAGTAGGCGACGCCGTGCGGGCCGATCAAGTGGTGGCCCGCGTCGGCTCGTCGGGCAGCTCGTACTTCCCGCACCTGCACTACGAGCTGCGCACCGGCAAAGAAATGAACGTGGAAGGCCTGCCGGCGTACTTCCGCAACTTCCAGTTGCTGCGCGGCCGTCGGCAGCGCACCGTGGCCTCGGGTGCCGTCGACAGCGGCGACTTTCTGTTGCAAACCCGCAAGGGCGAGTAACGCCTCGGCCCGCCGCCGTGCTTCTGCTACGGCCCGCCGAAGCAGATGCTGCGCTGAATTAGGATTTCTGCTGGCGGGTTTCGTCGAGCCACCGGATGATGACGTTCACGAAGTCGAAGTTCTTGGCGGGGTTGGGTGCTTCGCTCAGGCGCAGGCTCTCCGGCATGTCGCGGGCGCGGGTGAAGCCGTGGTCCACGTCGGGCAGCAGCTGAAACCGGGCCTGGCCGGGGTGGGCGCGGTTCACCACGTCCACGAGCAGTTGCTGGTCTTCGGAGTAGGAAATGTAGTCGGCGGCGCCGCGCAGGGCCAGTACGCGGGTGTTAAGCCGCTGCCACGCGGCGGCCAGGTTCAGGTCTTGCCACTGCTGCATGTAGCTATAGTGCTGCGGAAAGCGCAGCAGGTCGCCCGCATTGGGGTAGCGGGCCAGCACCTGCTCGGGCGTTTGCTTTTCGGTGAGCAGCAGGTGCAGCACGGCGGCGTAAAGCTGTTGCTGCTCATTGATTTTGTCGTAGGGCATGCCGGCCAGCGTGCTTTGGTTGCGCTTGTTGTGCAGCAGGTACTCGATGAAGCTGCGGCTGGCCGTGCCCCAGGTCACGATGCCTTTCACGGGCACGTCTTCGGCTACCAACGGCGCCAGCACGCCCCCAATGCTGAAACCGGTAATGAACACGTTGTCCGCGTCGACCCACGGCAGCTGGCGCGCGGCGGCCAGCCCGGCCCGGTAGCCCCCGGTTTCAGTCCGCAAATCCGCCTGCAGGCAGGGTATGCCCTGACTGTCGCCCATGCCGGTTTTGTCCACGCGCAACGTGGCGTAGCCGTGCCGGCTCAGCGAGTCGATGATGCGGCGCTCGGGGGTGTCGGGCGTCAGCGGGTTGTCGATGGAATAGCAACCCACGCCTTGGATGAACAGCACCAGCGGCACCTTGGGGCCGGCGGCGTGGGTGGGGCGCGTAATGATGGTGCGCAGCCGGTTCTGGGCGTGCTGCACCGCGCCGTACTCCACGGTGTAGTGGGGGCTGCGCTCGGCCGGAAAAGCCGTGAACGTGAGTTTTTTGCGAAGGGTTTTGCCGTTGCGCAGCAGCGTAAACGTACTCTGGTCGCCGGTTTTAAACTGCTTGAGCAAGCCCACAAACTGCGGCACGTCCTGCACCGGCGTTTTGTCCACTTGCCGCACCACGTCGTTGGGCAGCAGGCCCGCCGCCTGGGCCGACGACTGCTCGCGCACGCCGGTTACCAGAATGCCCCGCTGGTCGGGCAGGTGGTAGCGCCGCTGAATGCTGTCGTTGAGGCCCTGCAGGTTGATGCCTACAAAAGCGCGGCGCGGCAGTGTTTGGGCCGCGGCGGTGCCGCTCAGCAGCGCAAAGCTGGCTGCCAGGGTAAAGGTTAGATTCATCGGAAATAGCACTGTAGTACTGCGCAGCCCGGCTGATGGAGAAGAGGCCAGGCAAGCTATATAGAAACAGTACGATGTAAAAAGTTGCTTACAATTGAATCAGCCACCATTTAGCAGGTTCGGCGGCCGGCAATGCGCACCGCACCGGTAGCCGCCGTGCAACTTCTCGGCGCTCATTTCGCTTATCTTGTAGCACTACACCTCGCTTCCGTTTCCATGCCCACCGTTGCTCCCGCCGTGTCGGCCGCCGTTGATATTCCGCAGCTGTTTGCGCGCCAGCAGGCCCGCAGCACCGCCCTGCGCCACGAGGCGGTGGAGGCCCGGGCCGCGCGGCTGCGCAAGCTCGGCACCTGGATAACCACCAACCGCACCGCCATTCAGGAGGCGTTGCACGCCGACTTCCGCAAGCCCGCCGCCGAAACCGACATTACCGAAATCTGGTCGTCGCAGACGGAAATTCGCCACACGCTCAAGCACCTGAAACAGTGGATGCGCCCGCGCCGCGTGCGCACGCCGTTGTCGTTGGTGGGCACCACGTCGTGGGTGCAGGTCGAGCCCAAGGGCGTGTGCCTCATCATCGCACCCTGGAACTACCCCTTCTACCTCGCCATCGATCCGCTGGTATCGGCCCTGGCCGCCGGCAACTGCTGCATCCTGAAACCCTCGGAAATGACGCCGCACGTGGCCACCCTGCTCACGCGTATGGTGCGCGAGCTGTTCGACCCGGCCGAGGTAGCCGTGGTGGAAGGCGACAAAGACGTGGCCACCGAGCTGCTGGGTTTGCCCTTCGACCACATCTTCTTCACCGGTTCGCCTCAGGTAGGCAAAGTGGTGATGCGCGCCGCCGCCGAGCACCTCACCAGCGTCACGCTGGAGTTGGGCGGCAAGTCGCCGGCCGTGGTAGACGAAACCGCCGACTTGCGCGACGCGGCCGAGAAAATCGTGTGGGGCAAGAGCATCAACGCCGGCCAAACCTGCGTGGCGCCCGACTACCTGCTGGTGCACGAAAGCGTGCAGGCACCGTTGCTGCAGGAAATCAGGGCGGTGCTGCAGCGTTTCTACAACCCCACCGGCCAGGGCGTGGCGGCTTCCGAGTCGTTTGCGCGCATCGTCAACGGCCACCATTTCCAGCGCCTCGCCGGCTTGCTCGAAGACGCCCAGCGTCAGGGCGCGAAACTGGAAATCGGCGGTATCGTCGACCAAACCCAGTGCTTCATCGAGCCCACCGTCCTCACCCACGTGCCACCCGATAGCCGCCTGATGCAGGAGGAAATTTTCGGCCCGCTGCTGCCCGTGCACACCTTCCGCACGCTCATGGAAGCCACCGATTTTGTGAACAGCCGGCCCCGGCCGCTGGCGCTATACGTGTTCAGCCAAAGCAGCCAAAACCAGCAGTACCTGCTGGGCCACATGCCCGCCGGCGGGGCTTGCGTCAACGAAACCATTCTGCACCTGGGCCACCCCGAGCTGCCCTTCGGCGGGTTGGGCAACAGCGGCATGGGCCGCGCCCACGGGCACGCCGGCTTCCTGCAGTTTTCCAACGAAAAAGCCGTGCTCCGGCAGCGCGTAGGCCGCACCGCCCTCAAGGCCATGTACCCGCCCTACACCCCGCAGGTTAAAAAGCTGGTGGGCTGGCTGCTGAAGTTTTTCTAAACACCGGCGCCGTGTGCTGGAAAAACAATGCGCCCGGCTGCAGGTATATGCAGCTGGGCGCATTGGCTTTAAGCAAGGGTTTTGCCCTTACGGCATGACCGGGGCGGTGGTAGAAGGCAGGCGGGACTTGCTCTTTTTCTCTTTGTGACGCCAGTTGCTGAACTGGAACAGCGAAAACTCGGCGTAACCGCTGGCCCCGTAGGGGTTGCTGGAAGCGAAAAGGGCGCCCAAATCGTTGGAGCCCACCGTTAGCGGGCCAATGCGAACCGAGGCGCCCAGCGCTACCGTCTGGTAGTTATTGATCAGCGACAGAGGGGTGGACAGCTCCAGCCAGCGGGTTTCGAAGCGGGGCGTGAGGGCTGCGTACGAGAACGTGCGCATGCCAATGGCGTTGCGCCCGCGCAGGCTCTGGCTGAGGGCGGCATTCACGTACAGCTTGGTCCAGAGGTGGTAGTCGGCGTCGATGTTCAGGGCCGTGGGCAGCTTCGAGCGGAAGCTGGTTTGCTTCTGGTAGCGCGTGGTGCGCAGAATGCGGCTGGTTTTCACGTCGAAGTTGTCGAGGTCGATGCCTTTCACATCGGCCTCGCTCACGTTCAGCTTGCTGGTCTTGATGTCGTTGAACGCCACGGCCTGCTCCTTGTAGTTGATGCTGCCCATGTCGACCAGTGCCACCGAAAGGCGGTACTTGTACTTGTTGCGCGAGTGGTCGATTTTGGAACGGCCTTTTTTGTCGGAATAGCGGTACTTGTCCGGGTCGGGCCGGAACTCGTACACCACGCCCAAATCGGCACCCCAGCCGCTGCCCGGCGCATTGCCGCCGGTTAGCCAGCTGCGCACGGTATTCACGTCCAAATCGTCGAATGCATTGGCGTTGGAGTACCCAAACGACGCTTCCAGGCGCTGAATCCGCAGCGTGGAGTCGCCAATGGCGGGCGACGCCGGCACCACTTCGTAGTCGAGCACCGGGGCCTGCAGGTAGGCCGAGCCCATGCCCATCAGGCGCTTCACCGTAACGCCCGCCTTCAAAAAGTGCGAGCCTTCGTTGTACACCACCCGGCCGTAAGAAGCATCCCACTCGGCAAAGGCGTTCATGTTCAGATTCAGGCTATTGCCTTTGCTGAGGCCCTTGGTCTGGAACCCGTCGATGGCGTTTTGCAGAAAGACCTCCGAGAGGTTGTTGCCCTGAATGGCCGTGCGCACGCGCGTACCGAAGGCCACGCTGTGCTTGTCGTTGAGGCGCAGCATCAAACCCGGCCCGCGCAGGTTCAGGCCCGCGTCGAAGAGCTTGGCTTTTTTGTTGGTCTGGCGCTCCAGGTACTTGTCGTCCAGGTCGACCTCGGCGTTGTTCAGGGGCGTCCAGGGGCCGGTGTAGCGGTAGCCCGTGTTGGTGGCGTGCCCATCGAGCCCCGCCAGCCGAATATCGATGGTAAAGCGGTTGTCGGCAATGGAAGCGGGGTTCCAGGAAGCCCCACTCAGGCCGGTGTAGTTACCGTGAGCGGCGGAAAAAAGCTGTTGGGCAGTGCTGGCTTGGGCAGCAAGCAGCAGGGCCGCACAAGCGGCGAAGCGAATGGTGGCAGACAAGAGGGCAGGGTAAGAGTGGAATCAGATAGAAGGCGGTGTGTGGTCGGCAGAAGGGCGCGGAAATATGCCGGAAACAATGCAAAACGCAGCGTTTGCACTTTGCTACCGAATATTTAAACATAGCAAATGTACTAGCCAGAACCCGTGGCAGTCAATACCTACTTCCAGGTATTTCTAGGGAAGCGGAATAGAAGTTGCGGTTTCGTTATCAGGAGTATAAGCCAGCGCTGAAAAGCTCGGCATGCCGAGCTTTTCGACAAAAAGCCCGATATTTAGAGAGCTGCTTTGGGGGCGCAGTCGCGGGTTAAGCTGTGCGGCGCGGTCGAAGCTGGTTTAACGCATGCTGCATGACTTTTTCCGCTGAACAGCGCCGTACCCTCGCCGCGCTGGCCGACACCTTCGTTCCCGCCATTCCGGCCCAACCCACGCACCACGACTACTGGGCGCGGGCGGGTTCCGAAGGCATCAACTTCGACCAACTGCTGGCCGCCATCGAGGCCCAGCCCGAAGCGGCCCAGCGGCAGTTCGAGCAACTCCTGGATTTGCTCGGCAGCCCCCTGCTGGGCTTCACGTGGTTTGGGCCCACCAAGCCGTTTGTGGAGCTGAAGCCCGCGCAACGTGAGCAGCTGCTACAATCCTGGGCCGGTAGCCTGCTGCCGCCGCTGCGGCAAGGATTTCAGGCCTTGCGCAAGCTCTGCGTTTTCCTCTACTACGGCGGCACCGAAGCCAACCAGCAAAACCCCAGCTGGAGCGCCATTGGCTACCCCGGCCCTGCCGCCCTCACCGACGGCGTGGTGGATACGCCCCGGCCGTTGGCTACCCTGCAGCCCACGCGCGACACCACCTACGACTGCGACGTGCTGGTGATTGGCAGCGGCGCCGGCGGCGGCGTGGTGGCCGGCGAGCTGGCCGCCGCGGGCTACGACGTGCTGGTGCTGGAAAAGGGCCCGTACTGCCACGGCTGCGACTTCACCCAGCGCGAAGCCGACATGCTCGGCCAGCTCTACGACGCCCGCGGCACCCTCAGCACCACCGACGGCGGCATTACCTTGCTGGCCGGCAGCTGCCTTGGCGGCGGCACCACCGTCAACTGGGCCGGTGCCTTCCGCACTCCCGACTACGTGCTGGAAGAATGGGCCCACGACCATCAAGCGCCGCATTTTACCCAGGCTTCGTTCAAAGCCAGCCTGGAGGCCGTGGCTGCCGCCGTGAGCGTAAACACCGACTACCCGCGCCACAACGGTCAGAACCAGGCCCTGCTCGACGGCTCGCGCAAGCTTGGGCACGATGTACGCCTGATTCCGCGCAACGAAAAGGGGCTGAGTGACTCGGAGGCCGATTTTCGGGGGCTGGGCTACAGCACCTTCGGCGACCGGTACGGCATCAAGCAAGGCACGCTGAACACGTACCTTAAAACCGCGGCCGAGCACGGCGCACGGCTACTGCCCAACACGCGGGTAGAGCGCATTACCACCGCGGCCGGACAAGCCACCGGTGCCGAGGCCGTGTGCACCGCCGCCGACGGCCGGCCTGTGCGCGTGACGGTGCGGGCGCAGCGCGTGGTAGTGGCTGGCGGGGCTATTCAAACCCCGGCTTTGCTGCTGCGCAGCGGCTTGCAGCACCCGCACCTGGGCCACCACCTGCACCTGCACCCCACCGTGGCGGTATCGGGCGTGTACCCGTGGCCCATTGAGGCGTGGTACGGTCCGAGCATGTCCGTGGTCAACGACAGCTGCACCCGGCTGAACGGCACCAACTTCGGCGCCAAAATCGAGACGCCGCCCGCCCACGCCGGCCTAATGGCCATGACGCTGCCGTGGCTCTCGGGCGAGCAGCACAAGCGCCTGATGCAGGACGCCGCGCACCTGGGCTCCTTCATTGTGCTGACGCGCGACCGGGACGGCGGCCGCGTGCGCATCGACCGCCACGGCACGCCGCTCATCGACTACCGCCTCAGTGCCTTCGACCGCGACCACCTGCTGACGGCCGTGCGCACGGCCGCCGAAGTACACGCGGCCGCTGGCGCCCACACGGTATACCTGCCCCACGGCACGCTGCCCACGCTGCACGTACGCGACGGGCAAATCCAGAACCGCGACGTGCTCGATGGCCTGCCGCAGTTGGGGTGGCGGCCCAATCAGTTCAGCCTTTACAGCGCCCACCAAATGAGCACCTGCCGCATGGGCGGCAGCCGGGCCACGCACCCCACCAGCCCCACCGGCGAAACCTACGAGGTGCGCGGCCTGTACGTGGCCGACGGCTCGGCCTTCCCGGCGTGTAGCGGCGTTAACCCCATGCTCACCATTATGGCCCTGGCGCACCACACGGCCCAGCACCTCAAAGCCGATTTGCCCCAGCCGACGGCGTTTCGTACGCCTTACGCAAACGAGGCTACCGCTTGAGGCAATGCTGTTTGGGTAGGTTATATGGTGGCCGAAGCGCAGAAGCCGCCCAATAACCGTTAGGCAACCCGCGCTGTTTCCTTGCCCTATGCCTTCCCCCACTCCCGCCGACTACCAACCCGCCGCTGTTTACCGAACCGACACGCTAATCATTGGCGCGGGGCAGGCCGGGTTGGCGGCGGCTTACTACGTGCAGCGGGCCGGGTTGAAGTGCGTGCTGCTCGACGAGCACCCGACCGTAGGAGCAGCCTGGTCCGAGCGCTACGATTCGCTGCAGTTGTTTTCGCCGGCGTGGGCCAGCGGCTTGCCCGGCTGGCGCTGGCCCGGCGACCCGCTGCGCTACCCCACCAAGCAGGAAGCGGCCGAGTACCTGCGGGCCTACGCCGCTCGGTTCGGGTTTCACATTCATCACCGACAGCGGGCGGTGCGTCTGCAGCAGGTGGCCCACAGCGGCTATCTGGTAACCACGCACACCGGCGCGCAATACGCCGCGCCGCGCGTAATGGTGTGCACCGGTGGTTTTCAGGTGCCGCGGGTGCCACCGTGGGCGCAACACCTGCCCGCGGCCGTGGTGCAGCTCCACAGCCGCGACTACCAGCGCCCGGCCCAGTTGCCTGGTACCGGGCCGGTAGCTGTAGTGGGCAGCGGTAACTCGGCCCTGCAAATTGCCGCCGACCTTGCCCAAGCCGGGCGCCCAGTATACCTGGCTTTCGACGAACGCACCCCCGTAATGGCCAACAACACGCTGATGTGGGCCGCGCTGGAAGCGTGCGGACTGATGCGGTTTTCGCGCTACCACGCCATAGGAGCGTATTTACACAAGCAACCCGAACCCGTAGTACGCGACGCGTGGGCGAAGGCGCGGCGGCTGCCTAACGTGCACTGGATGGGGCGCGCCCTAACGGCCCACGCCGACGGTAGCTTGGAAGGTACCCAACGCACGCCGCCGCTGGAAGCGGTGGTGTGGGCCACCGGCTACGGCCCCGATTTCAACTGGATAGAGGCTCCCGTACTCGATGCCCAAGGCTACCCCCTGCACCACCGCGGCCTCACGGCGCTGCCCGGCTTGGCGTTCCTCGGCTTGCCCTGGCTCGATAGCCGAAGTTCGGCTCTGCTCGGCGGCGTAGGCCGCGATGCTCGCCGCGTGGTGAGGGCGTTGGTGGCCGGCCAAAGCACATCGGTCGAAAAAGTGAACGGAATCGTGTCCGTACAGCGTTAGAAAACGTACCTTTAACCGAGAGGTATTTCTCGCTTTCCCTTGCTTTGCTGACTATGATACTTTCGTCCCTTGCCGAGCAGCTTGCCGCCTTGCTCGATCGTTTGCTGGGTGGTCGTGCCCCGCAGCTGCAACCTGTGCCTGTTCGGGTGCAGCGCTAAACCCTTCGCTTTGCATTTGTAGCCTTTCCGCCCCGCGGAAAGGCTTTTTTTTGCCCACCGCCTTTACCCACATTACCCAGTTGGTGAGCCGAAGGCACAAAAAAGCCGCTGCCCATGTAGAGCAGCGGCTGAATAACGAAGAGCAGTGCAGCAACTAGCGAATGACCAGTTTGCGCATCACGCTGGTGTTGTCGGCGTCGATTTTGACGTAGTAGAGGCCGCTGGCAAAACGGCTCAGGTCGAGGGTGCGGGTAAAGCGGTTATCCAGCTCCGTCATGGTTTCGCGGTACACCACGGTGCCAATAACGTTGAGCACCCGCAGCTCGGTTTTGCGGCCTTCGAACCCCGAAACGGCTACGTGCACGATGCCGGTGCTGGGGTTGGGGTACACCAAAATGCTTTTTTCGTCGCCGCTGCTGGCGGGGCGGGCCGCAGCACTGGCTGCTTGGGCCGTAGCGGGCAGACTGCTTTGCAAACAGCACACGCTAAAAAGGAGCACCAAGACCGCGTAGAGTAGTTTTTTTGACATAGAAAACCGTAGGGAAAAGTGCCCGACCACCTGACCGGACCGTTGCACGGGGCAAACCATCCGCAAAAGTAACGCGCTATTTTGAAATAGGTTATCAAAATATAGGGACCTTGTGGTGAGTTTTCAGTATTCAGGCAATAATATTCTCGCAATTGTCGTTGCGGCCCCTCTCATGCCCCTGTTCAAGTGCTAGCGCCCACCCCGGATTACGACGTACTCATCATCGGCGGTGGCTTGGCGGGCCTCACGGCGGCGCTGGATTTGGCCGGCCGTGGCCACCGCGTGGCGCTGGTGGAAAAGCAGCAATACCCGTTTCACAAAGTGTGCGGCGAGTACATATCCAACGAAGTGCTGCCCTACCTGGCGCGCCTCGGCGCCAGCCCCGACGCCCTGCGCCCGGCCCGGATTCAGCGGTTCTTGGTATCGGCGCCGGGCGGGCGCACGCTCACCGCGCCGCTCGATTTGGGCGGTTTCGGCGTGAGCCGCTACACACTGGATGAGTTTCTGTACCGCCGAGCCGAGGCGCTAGGCGTGACGTTTTTCCTGAAAACCACCGTGGCTTCTGCGCCCTTTGATGCCGCCACAAACAGCTTCCATGTGCAGCTCACGGGCCACGCCGCACCGCTCACAGCCCGCGTAGTATTGGGCGCTTACGGCAAGCGGGCCACGCTGGATCGGCAGCTAAACCGCGGCTTTTTCCGGCAACGCTCGCCCTATGTGGGCGTCAAGTACCACCTGCGGCTCGATTTCCCCACCGACCTCATTGCCCTCCACAACTTTGCCGATGGCTACGCGGGACTGTCGGCCATTGAAAACGGGCGCTACTGCTTTTGCTACCTCACCACCCGCGAGCAGCTGCGCCGCCACGGCACTATTCCGGCGTTGGAAACCGAGGTGCTGAGCCAGAATCCGCATTTGCGCCGCGTGCTGCGCGAGGCCGAACGGCTGTACACGCAGCCCGAAGTCATCAACGAAATATCCTTCGCACCCAAAACCTGCGTGGAGCAGCACATCCTCATGTGCGGCGACGCGGCCGGGCTGATTACGCCCTTGTGCGGCAACGGCATGGCCATGGCCATTCACGGCGCGGCCGTAGCGGCTCATCACACCGATGCCTTTTTGAAAGGCCACCTCACCCGAACCGAGTTAGAAGCCGCTTACACTCACGACTGGAACCGCCTGTTTGCGGCGCGGCTGCGGGTGGGGCGCTGGGTGCAGAACCTGTTTGGCGGACCGCGGCTGACCAATGCCGTGGTGGGCACCATGCGCCACACCCCAAGCCTTGTGCAGGCCTTGATGCGGCGTACCCACGGCGTACCGTTCTGATTGTTGCCGAGGCCGTGCCTCGGCCGCTAGCCGCGCAGCGACGTGTGGGTGGGAGTGTGGCAAATCGGCAACTTTCTGCTGCATCGGGTGAAGGCCAAGTGGCAGCTTTTTGCGTATACTGCCTCCAATGACCACCAGCTACCTTAGCGCCATCGGCACCGCCACGCCGGCGCACCGCTTGCCCCAACCACAGATTGCCGATTTTATGGCCCGCGCCCACGGCATGGACGAAACGGGCGCGCGCAAGCTGCGGGCCATCTACCGCATGTCGGGAATTGGGTACCGCCACACGGTGCTACCCGATTACGGCCGGGAGCTGGGAGCCTTCACGTTTTTTCCGAATACGCCCGATCTGGAGCCGTTTCCTACGGTGGGCGCCCGCATGCGGGTGTACCGCCGCGAGGCCCTGCCGCTGGCCGCCGAAGCCATTCTCGATTGCCTCAAACACGCCCCGGAAGTAACGCCGGACAGCATTACGCACTTGGTATCGGTGAGCTGCACGGGCATGTACGCGCCGGGCCTCGATATCGAACTGGTGCAGCATCTGGGCCTGAGGCCCAACGTGCAGCGCACCTGCGTGAACTTCATGGGTTGCTATGCCGCTTTCAACGCCCTGAAACTCGCCGACGCTTTCTGCCGCGCCGATCCGCAGGCACGGGTGCTCATTGTGTGCACCGAGCTGTGTACACTGCATTTTCAAAAGCGCGAGGAAGAAGACCACTTGATTGCCAACGCGCTGTTTGGCGACGGCGCCTCGGCGGCACTGGTGCTGGGCCAGCCCGCCGCCGGCCGGCCCAATCTCGAGTTGGCCGCCTTCCATTGTGGCCTCGAGCCCGACGGGCAAGCCGACATGGCTTGGCACGTAAACGACTTCGGCTTTGAAATGACGCTGTCGAGCTACATTCCGCGCTTGGTGCGGCAGGGTATTCGCCAGCTGACCGAGGGCCTGCTGCGCCATTTGCCGGTGCGGCTGGCCGATGTGCGGCACTTTGCCATTCACCCCGGCGGGCGGCGCATTCTGGAGGCCATCGAGCAGGAACTGGGCCTCACACCGGCCGACAACCGCCACGCCTACCACGTGCTGCGGGAAGTGGGCAACCTGTCGTCGGCCACGGTGCTGTTCGTGCTGCGCGAGCTGCTGCAGACGCTGCACGCGGCCGAAGACGGCGCGCCGGTGCTCAGCTTTGCGTTTGGCCCCGGCCTCACGCTCGAAGCCATGTTGCTGCGCGTGGCCTATGCCTGATCTGGCGCACCGCTCCTCCAAGCCGGAGCTGATGGACGACCTGACGCTGGCTACCGACGCGTTGCGGCAGAATCTCGACGAGCTGGAAATCATCAATACGCGCCTGGGCGGCTACGCGCCAGTGCTGGACGCCTTGCAGCGCCTGCGGCCCGCGTTTGCGGCCGAGTCGGTTTTGCGGGTGGCCGATATCGGCTGCGGGGGCGGCGACATGCTGCGCCGGATGGCCCAGTGGGCCCGGCGGCGCGGCCAAAAGCTGGAGCTGATTGGCATCGACGCCAACGCCTTCATGCTGGAGTATGCCGCCGCCAAAAGCGTGTCGTACCCCGAAATCAGCTACCAACAGGCCGACGTGTTTGCCCCCGCGTTTCAGGCGCAGCGCTTCGATATCGTGTCGGCGAGTTTGTTCTGCCACCATTTCAGCGACGAGGAGCTTGTGGCGTTGCTGCAAGGCTGGGGGCGGCAGGCTACCGGCTACGTCATCATCAACGACCTGCACCGGCACTGGCTGGCCTACCACAGCATCAAGTGGCTGACGCGGCTGTTGGGCGGTTCCCACTTGGTGCGGCACGATGCCCCGCTGTCGGTGGCGCGGGCCTTCACGCGCGCCGACTGGGAGCGGCTGCTGGCCCGCGCCGGCATCGAGCACTACCGGTTGCGCTGGCGGTGGGCTTTCCGGTGGCAACTGGTGTACAGCGCCACGCCGGAGTTCAGCGTAGAAAAAGCCTAACGCACTAGGACACCGTTAAAACCACAGCTCCTGCGCTACTCGGAAGGTATTGGCGTGAGCTTCCACGATGTCGGCAATGCGCTCGGAGTAGCCGCCGCCCATGCAGACTACCACGGGCAGGCGGTGGCGGTGACACAGTTCCAGCACCAGCCGGTCGCGCTGGCGGCACCCCTCGCGGGTGAGGGCCAGCTTGCCGAGCTTGTCGGTAGCCAGCACATCGACGCCGCTGAGGTAGAACACAAAGTGCGGCTGGAACGCGTCGAGCAGGCGCGGCAGCGTATCGGCCAGCAGCTTCAGGTAGGTAGTGTCGTCGGTGCCGTCGGGCAGCGGCAGGTCGAGGTCGGAGTGCTCTTTGCGGGCGGGGTAATTGCGGGCTCCGTGCATCGAGAACGTAAACACGCGGGGCTCGTGGGCAAACAGCGCCGCCGTACCGTTACCTTGGTGCACGTCGAGGTCGACGATGAGCACCCGGCCAACACCTTCGTGGTGCAGCAAATAATGCGCGGCCACGGCTTGGTCGTTGAGCAGGCAAAACCCCTCGCCGCGGTCGGCAAACGCGTGGTGCGTGCCGCCGGCCACGTTCAGCGCCACGCCGGTGTGCAGGGCCAGCTTGGCGCATTGCACGGTGCCGCCCAAAATGGTGACTTCGCGCTGCACCAGCTGCTCCGACCACGGAAAGCCGGTAGCGCGTTCTTCGTGGCGCGTGAGCTGCCCATGCTGCAGCCGCTGCCAATAGGCGGCATCGTGCGGGCCCACGAAATACTTTTCGGGCAGCGGAATGGGGGCGAAGATGCTTTCTTCCACGAGGGTGCCTTCGCGCAGGAGCTGCTCGGGCAGCAGCTCGTACTTGAGCATGGGGAAGCGGTGGCCGGCGGGCAGCGGGTGGGCGTAGAGCGGGGCCCAGGCCACGGGCAGGGTTTTCGATGGATGCGGATGCGTCACGCGGGCTACAACCGAAAAACCTCGGCGCGGGTTGCGGCCGAAAAACAAGCAAGTAGCCCTGCATACTCTGCAAGGCTTTTTTGGTGAAACACGCGGGAGCCGGTGGGCGCGGGCCTGCGGTGTTTGCTCAGGGGCAATGCCCGCTGGGCAGTCCTCGCGGTGCCGTTGGTTTCCTCGGTTGCGTGTGCTGTGTGGCAATATGGTCAAGTCGCCAACAATGCAGGGGCTTGCCTGCGGCGGGACGCAGACCCGCATTTTCTCTTGGGTCATTCAGCGGCGGAGCGTGCCCCTCGTGTGGTGGACGCGGCGCAGGCCTATGCCTTCCTCTGACCGGTTTGGGTAGGTCAGGCGCGGCCTAAAAAGACGTGGAACGTGGCACCTTGGCCTATCTGGCTTTCCACAACGATGCGCCCGCCGTTGGCCTCCACGAGGCGGTTGACCAAGTACAGGCCCACGCCCGTACCGGCCGTGTGCGTATGGAAGCGGCGGAACAGATGAAACAACTCGGAGCCGTATTTGGCGGCATCCACGCCCACGCCGTTGTCGGTTACCACGAGCACGGGCTGCCCGGCCTCTTGCCGGATGGCAAGATGGATGCGGGCCGCCCGCGTGGGGTCGGCGCATTTGAGGGCGTTGTCAAGCAGGTTGAGCAGTATCGTTCGGAGGCTGCTGCGGTTGAACGACACCGTCGGTCGGGCGGCAAAATCGGTGGTGATGCGGGCTTGCGCGCTTCGCACCTGCGGCTCGAGGGTGATGAGTACTTCCTCCGTCAGGTCCTGCCACGACACCGGTTCGGCGGGCAGCGTGCTGGTGTGCTGGGCTTGCCCGAGCGTAGCCAAATCGTCGATGGTGGTGCGCAGGTGGCGCAGCGCGTCATCGATCATGGGCACGAGTAATTGTTCCTCCGCGGGGTCGGCGAAGCGGCTGCCGCGCCGCACTTCGGCCCACAGCCCGGCCAGGTTGTCGACGGGCTGCTTGAGGTCGTGGCTGGCGGCGTACACGAAGTTGTCCAGGTCCTGGTTGGTGCGGGTCAGCCGCGCGTTGGCGTGCTTCAGGTCCGTAATGTCGATAGCCGAACCCACGTAGCCGTACAGCTCACCGTTGGGGTAAAAGCTCGGCGCGCCCTGCGCCAGCAGCCAGCGGTACTGCCCGTCGTGGCGGCGCATGCGGTGCTCCAGCGTATACAACGCGCCGGTGCGGATGGCCTCGGCCAGCGTGTGTTGGGCCAGTTCAAGCTCCTCGGGATGCAGGTACGCCGACCAGCCCGTAGCCACGTATTGTTCCAGGCTCACGCCCACAAAATCCAGAAATGCCTGGTTGGCGTAGCGAATGGTCGTATCCGGATTGACGGCCCACACCTGGTTGGGCGCGGCGTCGGCCATGATGCGGAAGCGTGCCTCACTTTCCTGCAGCGCGGCCGTGCGTTCCTGCACCCGGGTTTCCAGTTCCTGGTTCAGTTGCTCCACCTGCTGACGGGCCTGTACCACGTCGGTCACGTCGTAGGAGAAGTTGAGCACGCCGGTGACCCGGTCTTGGGCGTCGCGCAAGGGCAGGAAAAAGAAATCGTAATATGCTTGGTCCATCCGGCCGGTGCGGGTAAAATCGGCCTGCACAGGCAGTCCAGCCGCCACAAAAGGTTCGCCGGTCTGGTACACGCGCTCCAGCACATCGAGAATACCGTGGTCGGCCAACTCGGGCCAGACCACGCGAATGGGCTGCCCCAGCAGCTCGCGCCCGTTCGCAATACGCTCGTAGTGGGGGTTGACGAAAGTAAACACCAACCCGGGACCCTCGTGCACTGCTACGTGGGCCGGCAGCTGCATGAGCACCTCGTAAAACCGCTGGCGCTGGGTTTCGGCGTCGGCGCGGGCTGCCTGCTCGCGGGCCTGGCTTTCGCGCAGGGCCACTTCCACGGGGGAGCGGGGCTGGTCGGCCGTGTCGGTGAAGCTGACCCAGAGCCCGTCGCCGGAGCGGCGGGCGGCCAGGCGGTAGTAGTTGTCGTAGCCGTCGGCCTGGTAGTTGATGTTGTACTCGCGGGGCTCCCCCGTCACGTAGGCCGCCACGTGGAAATCGAAGGTGCCGTGGGCCTTGCTGTGGGGCCACTGCTCGTTGTGGGTCACGGCGGGCACCTCCGGCATGCCCATCATGCGCTGGGCCGCGGGGTTGAGGTACTCGAAGCGGAAGTCCACAATCGCGCCCGAGCCGGCCGGGTCGTAGATGGGGGTATAAAAGATTACGCCGGTCATCGACACGGCCAGCAAATCGGCGAGCAACCCGTCGGCGGGCAGGGAGCGAAGCGGCTGAGGAACCGGCGTAGCGGGCATAACAGGAGTTTCGGGCCTTCTAAATACGCATTATTGTAGCAGTATTTGAGTGAAACCCAGTCCACGAGCAGCTGCCGAAGAGCAGGAGGCGCGCGGGCTACAACCACAAAAAACAGGGCGGGGCGCGGCCAAAAAAGCGCGCAACCCGCCCTGCGGTAGCAGAACGGGTTGTCGAGCACGAAGCATAATGCTCACAGTGTTTTTGTTATTGCTGCTATGCTGACGACGCGTAGAAAGCATGTTCCTAGAAACCTGCTTATACTTTGATGAGGAACTTTAACTCTCGCTGTAGGCAGCCGCGCTTACTACGCGTACTTATTCCCGTATTTCGCTTGTGTTGGTCGTTGACGAGCAAGACGCCTTCAAACCGAAACGTATGAGCGTCCTTTCACTTTACACTTCAACTACTAAAGCCTAAGCACGTTGGTGCGATGGGTGATGATCTACACGGCCTTGCTTCGGCTTAGCTTTCGGCTGATGTTGCTGAGGCGGTTGTTATAGCAAAACACCTGAGGCAACCTTCGAGTCCTACCAACGTTTGGACCGTTCTTTGCCTGTATCAACGTAGGTAAGCTTCTTGCCTAGTCCAATCCATCGACTTTCCCATGAAAACAGCCATCCAAAAATTCTCCGCCCTTCTCCTATTGATCGGCGCCACACTGAGTGGTAGCACCGTGCTGGCTCAGCAATCTGTACGTACCGCTGTGCAACAAGGCAACGGAGCCTTCGTGCACAAAACGGATAAAGTGTACTGCATCGGCAACACCGCACTGGGCATCCCGGGCTTGGCTCCCTCGGAATGCATCAACATGACCCAGACTAAGTTTGTCATTACTCCCTCGGGTAACTCCATATCTGTGTTAGAAGGCACCCTGCCGGCCAATGTGCCTCGCCCCGCCCAGCGTGTGGTGTTCAACTCCACCTACACAGAAACAGCTGAAGGGCCCACCAAAGGCCGTGTATACGACACGGTCGCCATTACCGAACCCGATGGTCGCGTTACTTATACCGGTACCCTGAAGGGGAACGATAAAGGCAACGGAAAGGGTAAGGGCAAGAAGTAATCCTTATTTGCCCGCAAAAGCGCCTGCTGACATCAGTCAGCAGGCGCTTTTTTCATTGGTCAATATTGTAGTACACCCGCGCTGACACTCACCTACCACTCCTTCTTTCGTTTCCTTTCGATGACCAACCTGCCCCTGGCAGGTCAAAAATCTTTTTCAAGTGACGCGCTAAAAGGAAGAATCTGCCGTCAATCTGTAGTACCAGATGCCCGGCAGCTTTTTGCCGAGAGGTAGTACAACCGGTTCGAAAACTGAGTTTGCCAGCTTCGATGGTATAGAGAACAACGCGCTCTATGTTTAACCGCCCCCTGTATATCGGAACGATAATTAAAATGGTGGGTGTATTAAAGAAACGTCGTGATAAATAAAAAAGCCCTTGCGCATTCCACAAGGGCTTTTTCGTGAAGCGTACTGGACTCGAACCAGTGACCTCCACCGTGTCAGGGTGGCGCTCTGAACCAACTGAGCTAACGCTCCGGCACGCGCCGCCGAGTGGCGGCCGGAAGCCGCAAAGATAGGCGGGGCCGTTGAGATGCCCTAAGCACCCCGTCAGGAAAATTTTGCATCCTGCCGCCTTCGGGCGCAACCCGCGCCGCCCCCGGCAAGTATAGTCGTTTGCGAATGACGCCGACGCCCGCTGCATTGCGCGGCGCACCCGCACCATCCTCAGACCTACCTACCACCATGAAAAAAATTGCACTCCTGTTTTCCCTGTGCGGACTCTTAAGCATTGGCGCACACGCCCAGCACGGCGTAGAAGGCATTCGTAAGTCCACCGACTACCAGACCACGCCCGAGTCGCGCAACAACGGCTTCGGCATCAAAGGCGGCTGGAGCTCCTCCGACTTCCGCGGCGACGACAAAGGCAACTATACCAACGACGCCAACCGCCAGAATTTCCACGCCGGCTTCTACTACCAGTTTGGCCTCTCGCCCAAAGCGTCCATCCAATCGGAGGCGCTGTACAGCCGCCAGGGCTTCAAAGCGGCCTCTACCTACCGCGCCAACACGGCTACCTACGAAACCCAGCTGGATTACCTGCAGGTGCCCGTCATGTTTGTCTACAACTTCGTCGACAACGTGAGCATTCACGTGGGGCCGCAGGTGTCGCTGCTCGTGAACGTGAAGGAGAATAAGAAGGCCGTGAACATTGCCGACAAGAACTACAACTCCTTGGACTACGGCGGGGTATTTGGCGTGGAAGGCCGCGTGGGCCCGGCCCGCGTGGGCGGCCGCTACGTGCTGGGCCTGGCCGACATCTACAACGACGCGAAAAGCGACTCGCCGGCCAACTTCGACAAGCTCGACAACATCAAGAACGGCGTCATTCAGGTGTACGTCGGCATCGGCTTCTCGCAGTAGACCACCCGATTTTGCTGGTAACGAAGAAGCCTGCGCCCCGCGCGGGCTTCTTTTTTGTGCCGAAGTTGCATTGCCGTAACCCGCTTCGCTATGCCTGCCGCCTCCGTGCTCGACGCCCTCAACTACCACCGCGAAACGCTGGCCCAGCAGGGCATGGGCGTGCTGGGCTTGTGGGCGCTGCTGAATTTGGTGGTGAGCGGCTGGCTGGTGGCCCGCGTGCCGCGCCGGCAGGAGCCCTACTATTTCCACCAAATGAACGTGGGCTGGGCCATGGTGAACGTAACGCTGGCCGTGCTGGGCATTTTGCGCGCCCGGCCGCTGCACGTAGCCGGCCTTTCGCTGGCCGACAGCCTGGCTGCGCAGTCGTCGTTCGAGAGCATTCTGCTGGTCAACGTGGGCCTGGATGTGGCCTATGTGGTAACGGGTGCGTGGCTGCGGGCCCGCGCCATACAAGCCGAGCACCCCAACCGGCTGCTGGGCTTCGGCCGCTCGCTGTGGGTGCAAGGCGGTTTTCTGTTCGTGTTCGATGCTGCGCTGTATTTCGTCTACCACCGCTATGCGGCCGAGCTGCTGGCCTTGGTGCCGTAATGCCGGCACGCAGAAACGCCCCGCCAGCCGAAGCCAGCGGGGCGTTTGCTACTTAGGGTTGGGCGGCTGCTACGAACGCGGCGCGTGCTTGCCTTCCAGAATTTCCTCGGTAATCTTCTTGTTGAAGGCCGGAATATCCTCGGGTTTGCGGCTGGTGATAAGCCCTTTGTCGACCACCACTTCCTGGTCGATCCAGTGGGCGCCGGCATTTTTCAGGTCGGTTTGCAGGCTGGGCCAGCTGGTCATTTGCTTGCCGCGCACGAGCCCGGTTTCGATGAGCGTCCAGGGGCCGTGGCAGATGGCGGCCACCACCTTGCCCGAGCGCATGAAGTCGCCCACGAAGCTCACGACTTTGGGCTCGATGCGCAGCTTGTCGGGGTTGATCTGGCCACCGGGCAATACCACGGCGTCGTAGTCGGCCGCCTGCACTTCGTCGATGGTTTTGTCGACGTCGACTTTGTCGCCCCAGTCGGTTTTGGCCCAGCCCTTAATCGAGCCGCTTTTCAGCGACACCACGTGGGTTTCGGCGCCTTGGTCTTCGAGGTATTTCTTGGGCTCTTCCAGCTCCGATTGCTCGAAGCCGTCGGTGGCCACAATGGCTATTTTCTTGCCTTTGAGTTTGTCGCTGCCAAAAATGCTCATGGTGTGGGTGGTTGTGGTGAAACGGGATAAAACAAACAGCCGGAACCACCCACGGCGGGGTTGGCTCCGGCTGTTTGCTAACGCAAAGCGCGGTGGCGGGGTTATTCTTCGGGCTGGCCGGCGCGCTTGCGCTGGGCTTTGAAATGCTGCCGCAGCGTGCGTATCCGTTCGTCGAAGCCGTCGGGCTCGTACTCAATTTCGTTCACATCGAGCCCTTCCAGCATGTCCATCAGGGCGTCGGAGTGGTCGGCGCGGCGGCCGGTGGTCAGGTCCAAAAACGCCATTTCCGACCACAGCAGGGCTTTCAACCGCAGCCCGTCGTGGTCGAGCATCTGCATTTCCACCACCAAGGAAGTGTTGTCGAAGTGAATGAGCTGGGTACGGATGAGCACCTCATCGGCGTGGTTGGCCGGTTTCAGGTAGCTGATCTGGTGCTTGGTGATGACCCAAGCGGCGCGCTGCTCCCGGGCCAGCTGGCCCAGGTTGAGGGCGTAGTGCTTGGTGGTGTGGTCTTCGCGGGCGTTGAGGAAGTAGTCGAGGTAGCGGGCGTTATTGAGGTGGCCCAGTTGGTCGCAATCCTGGAAATAGATGCGGTGGCGCGACTCGGGCGTCTTGACCAAAGGTGTGTCGGACATAAAGAAAGCAGCTGAAAAGTGCGGCAAAGTACGCGGTTCGCCTTTCCGCATTGCGCTACTGCCCGCCCGCAGCCGACGGCCGGGCGCGGCGCGTGGTAGCGGCCGGCCGGGCACTGCGCTTGGCGGCGGGGGCAGCCGGTTCGGCGGTGAGCGGGTAGCAGTCGGCCAGCACATCGTGGGCGCCCACGTGGCGCGGCTTGGCCGGGCTGTCGAAGGTGATGAGGATGTGCTGCGCGTCGAGCAGGGCCATGCCTTCGGCGCGGTCCTGGCCGGCGGTGGGGCCAAAGCCGTGCGGCACGTCGAACAGGCGCCGGAGCTGTTGGTGGCTCACCAGACTGTCGGTGGTGTGCTGCAAGGCGCCGGGCCAGCAATACACGGCAATGGTGCCGTCGAGGTCCATGGTGGGGCCGGCCAGCAGGTAGAGGTCGTTGCCCACGCAGCGCAGCTCGCGCAGGCCCATGCCGCCGAGGTCGAGGAAATGCTTGCGGTAGTAGGTGTGCTCGGCGCCGGGTATTTTGCCCAGCTTCAGCCGCCCGCGGCGCTTGCCGGCTTTGACGCGCAGCTCCAGCACCACGGCCCAGCCGCGCACCACCGGCCCGCGCAGGCCCACAAACAGCCGCCCGCCTTCGGCCGCAGCCAGGCCTTCGATGTCGAAGCCGTTTTCCTTGCTCGGTACTTTCAGAAACGGCCCCAGGTGCGGGTCGTGGGCCAGGGCCCGCGCCAGGGCGCGGCGGCCCAGGCGGGCGGCGCGGCGCAGGCGGCCTTCTTTGCCGGGGCGGGGCGCTTTTTTGTGCAGCTCGTAGTCCTCGGTGTCGGCGTTCTGCACCAGCGGAATGCGCGCCAGCAGGAAACGGTTGGCGTCGGCCTGCACCTTGGTCAGCTCCTTGATGCCCTCAGCCACGCCCGAATTGTCGTCGGGCTGCTTGCGGCAGAGGCTGTGCGAACCGATGACCCACAAATACCCGTCGCATTCGGCCAGGCCTTCGATGTCGGCCTCGGCGGCTTCGTCGGGGTCGGGCATGTCGAGGAAGTCGCCGAGGCGGAACGTGGTGTGCTGCCCAAAGCGGTGGCCGGTGGCGGCCAGGCGCAGGCGCTCCACGTTGGCGGTTTCGTCGCCGGCCAGCCACAGGTTGTCGCCCGTGCGCAGCGCCGACGACAGCCCGTCGCGCAGCTCTTTGCCTTTGCGGAGTGTAGCCAGTTTGGCGTCGAAGTGCAGGGTGTAGGGCGCGGGGCGAGGGGACATAGCAGTAGGCCGTTGAGCGGGGAACGGTATGCATACGCAAGCCCGGCCGGCAATGGCGCGAAATGCGCATCGCCCCCCGCCGTCCGCTTAGCCTTTCTTGGCTTTGTCGTCGGTCGGCCCGAGCACTTTCAGCTTGTCGTCTTTGCCAATGCCCGACACGATTTCTACGTTGATACCGTCGCTGATGCCGGTTTTCACCAGCTTCTTCTGAAACTGCTGCGGCGCAGTTTCCACTTCCACAAACACGCTGTCTTTGTTCAGCTTGCCGAACTGCAGCAGGCTTTCTTTGATGGCCAGCACCTGCAGTTTTTTGTCGAGCACAATGTCGCCGTTGGCCGAGTAGCCGGCCCGCAGAAACGCGCCGGGCTGGGGCGTCACCTTGGCCCGCACCTGAAACTTGATGGCGCCTTCCTCGGTCACGCCTTTCGGGGCAATGTATTCGAGCGTGGCCGGAAACGTCTTGCCTTCGATGGCGCCCACGGTCAGCGAAATGGGCATGCCTTCGCGCACTTTGCCGGCTTCGCTCTCGTCGATTTTGCCCTCAAACACGAGGCTGTTCATGTCGGCCACGGTGGCCATGGTCGTGCCCTCGTTGAAGTTGTTGCGCTCCACCACCGACGAACCGACTTTGATGGGCACATCGAGCAGCATGCCGGTGATGGTGGAGCGCACCACGTTGGTGGCGCCGCCGGTGTTGCGCGACGAGCCGCGCTGGGCAATCTGCAGGTCGTTTTCGGCGGCCGTGAGGGCCTGCTGCTTGGCGCGCACGTCGGCCACGAGGCGGTTGAATTCCTGCTGGGCAATGACTTTCTGCTCGAACAACGGCCGCTGCTGCTCCAGCTCCTGCCGGCTGGTTTCCAGCGCCACCCGCGCCTGCTGAATCTGGTTTTGGGCGCTGTTCACGCTGCCGGCATTGGCCACCGTGCGGATGCGCGCAATCAGCTGGCCTTCCTGCACGGTCTGGCCGGCCTCCACGTACAGCTCCTCCACAATGCCCGACACCTGTGGCTTGATCAGGATTTCGCGGCGCGGCACAATGCTGCCCGTGGCCACGGTTTTCTTGGTGATGTCGGCCACGAAGGGTTTTTCGATTTTGTAGGTGACGGGGTCGGCGTGGGCTTGCAGGTAGAAATAGCGGCCCAGCCAGCCAAAGCCACCCAACAGCAGCGCCAGCAGCAAGAAGAAGAAAATGCGTTTCATAGGTCGGTTGCGGGTTGTCGGTTGCGAGTTGCGGGTTGCCGGTTGTCAGGAGCGGTTTTGGGTGGGCAGTCAGCATGAACGGACATCTGGCCACTCGCACCCGGCAACGGAATCATTCGTCGCGCAGGGCCACCACGGGCTGCACGCGGGCGGCAATGGTGGCCGGCACCAGCCCGGCCAGCGCCCCGCACACCACCAGCATGACCACGGCCGTGAGGGCCACCTGCACGTCCACCTGCGGGTTGTAGAAAAAGTTGATGTCCTGGCCCTCAATGAGCTTGCTGATGCCAGCCATGAGTGCCGTGCCGAAGAGCAGCCCCAGCAGCCCCGCCGCGGCCGTAATGACGATGCTTTCCTGCACGATCATGCTCACGATGCTGCCCGGTGTGGCGCCCATGGCTTTCCGAATGCCGATTTCCTTGGTGCGTTCCTTCACCACGATGAGCATGATGTTGCTCACCCCGATAATGCCCGCCACGATGGTGCCCAGGCTCACCCACCAGCTAAAGCCTGCAATGCCCAGGAACAGGCCCTGCACCCGGGCGTATTCTTCCTCCACGTTGGCCGAGCCGAAAGCCCGCACGTCGGTGGGCGAGACTTTGTGCTGCTGGGCCAGCACCGCTTTTACTTTTGTTTCGACCACCTTGGCCGGCGTGCCGGTTTTGGGCAGAAAGGCGAAGTAGTCGATTTTGTTGACTTGATTAAAGGCAATCTGCAGGGTGGTGAGCGGGATGAAAATCGTCTGGGCATCTTCCTGCGCTTCTTCCTGCTTGCCGGTACCCCGGAACACGCCAATCACGCGGAAAAACGTGCCTTTGATGCGGATGTACTGCCCGATGGGCTCGTCCTTGCCAAACAGCACCTCGGCCACGCGCGCGCCAATGACGGCCACCTTGCGCCGCTCGCGCAGGTCGGGTTCGTTCACGAAGCGCCCCGCCGTGAGGGCTACTGGGCGCACCTGCGGGTAGCCGGGGTACTCGCCGTTCACCGAAAACGACGAGCTTTTGGGGCCTCGCTGCACCGTGAAGGTGCCGTGCAGCGAGGTGCGCGGCAGCACCAGCGCGGCCTCGGGCACCTCGCGCTGCAGGGCCGCCACGTCGTCGTTGGTAAACTGCACGTTGCGCCCCGGCTTCATGCCCAGGTACGGCTCACTAGTGCGCTGCGACCACACAAAAATGGCGTTTTTGGCCACGTCGAATTCCTTTTCGACGCCGTTGCGGAAGCCCTTGCCCGCGCCCAGCAGCACCACCAGCATGAAAATGCCCCAGAACACGCCAAACGCGGTCAGCCCGGTGCGCAGCTTGTGCCGCCGCACCGTGCTCCAGATTTCGCTCCATTTGTCGAGGTCGAACATGGCTGTGGGGGAAAGAAGTGTGCGGAGCGTTATTCGGCCCGCAGGGCATCAATGGGCTTGATATTGGCCGCTTTCATGGCCGGCACGAAGCCGGCGAAGGCGCCGGCTACCACCAGCAGCAGGGTGGCGCCCAAGGCCACGCTCACGTTCACCTCGGGGCGGGTGAAGTACGGCAGCTCGGCCCCCGATTTTTCGATGGCGTAGCGCATGCCGTCGAGCAGGGCCACGCCGGCCAGCAAACCCAGGTAGCCGGAGAGGCCAGTAATGACGATGCTTTCCTGCACAATCATGCCCACGATGCTCCAGGGCGTGGCCCCAATGGCCTTGCGCACGCCGATTTCGCGGGTGCGCTCCTGCACGATGATGAGCATGATGTTGCTCACGCCCACCACGCCCGCAATGAGGGTAAGCACACCGATGACGGACACGAACAGCTTGATGCCGTTGAACAGCCCCTGGAAGCGCGCCACTTCTTCCTCGTTGTTGTTCAGCTCCAGCGCCTGCTTGTCGGCTGGGTCGAACTGGTGGCGGCTGGCCAGCAGGCGGCGCACCTGGTCTTCCAACTGCTTCACCGGCAGGCCCGAGCGGGTGCTCAGGCCCATCAGTTGCACCTGGTTGTATTGATTGAAGGTGCTCTGGAAGGTGCTGAACGGCACGTAGGCGCGCTCCTCGTTGCGGCCCTGGTTGTCGTTGGTCCAGAACGTGCCCACAATCTGGAAAAACACGCCCTTCACCTGCACATACTGGCCGACGGGGTTTTCGTCGTCCTTAAACAGCACCTTGCGCACCCGCTCGCCAATGACCATCACCTTGCGCCGTTCGGCAATGTCTAAAGGGCTTAGCAGGCGGCCTTTTTTCACTTGCTCGCCATTCAGCGGGAAAAACTCGGCATTGGCCCCGAACACCTGAAACGAGCCGTTTTTGGTGCCCCGCACAATGGTGTATTCGCCCGATAGGCGGTTGCGCGTGGCCAACATTTCCACCCCGTCGATGCGCTGCCGGATGGCCTCTAGGTCGTCGTTGGTGAACTTGATTTCGCGGCCTGGCTTGAGACCCTGCCACGGCAGCGCGGTTTTGCCGCCGTAGATGAACAGGCTGTTTTGGGCGCCCGCGCCAAACTCTTTCCAAATGCCGTTTTCCATGCCCTTGCCCGCGCCCAGCAAGAGCACCAGCATGAAGATGCCCCAGAACACGCCAAACGCCGTGAGGCCGGTGCGCAGCTTGTTGCGGCTCATCGTGCCCAGGATTTCCTGCCACTTATCGAGGTCGAACATGGACCGCAGATTCTAACGGATTAAACGGATTTCACAGATGCGACCGGCGCGGGCTGCCCGTCGTCACCGGGGGCCTCGGCAGCGGTTAGCGGCAGCTTTGGCGCACGCGCTCTAGGCGGGCCACCACGTCGCGCACCACGCGCTCATCGGTGGTGAACAGGGGCAGCTCGAAGCTGGTGGAACCGCTCTTGCGCACGCGCTTGATCTTGACTTCGTAGGGCGCGTCGTCTTTGTCTTTGTTACGCTCGTAGGTGAGCGACTCCACTTCGCGCCATTCAAAATCCAGGATCAGCTCAAACTTGCCGTTGGCCACTTTGGCGGCCCAGCCGGCTTCGCCACCCTTGTTGTAGCTCACCGAAATGGGGGCCGAGGTTTGGGTGTCGGAGTCGTTGTCGCGGATGGTTTGGGTGGCGTGGCAGCCCTGCAGGTCCAGGCGGATTTCCTGCTTGGGTTTGGCCGGGTCGCGCATCAGCTTGTTGATGTGCTGCTCCAGGGCCTGCGCCTCGGTAAGCGGCTTGGCTTTGGCGGTGGTTTGGGCGCTGGCTGTGCCCACGCAAAAAGCGGCCACGGCGGCCAGGATCAACGATTTCATAACGGTAGGGAAGAAGGGTTGGGGTGCAGAGAAATGACCGGCGTTTCGTCGGCGTGGTCGCTCACGATGAGCCCGTCGCTGATGCGGATGATGCGCTGGGTTTGGGCAGCTATGTCGTGCTCGTGGGTGACGATGATGACCGTCATGCCCTCGGCATTCACCTGCTTGAAGATGTCCATCACCTCCTGCGTGGTGGTGGTGTCGAGGGCGCCGGTGGGCTCGTCGGCCAGAATGAGCTTGGGCTGGTGAATGAGGGCGCGGGCCAGGGCCACGCGCTGGCGCTGCCCGCCCGACAGCTCGCCCGGCAGGTGGTCGGCGCGGTCGGCGAGGCCCACGCGGTCGAGGTATTCGAGGGCAAGGCGGTTTCGCTCGCGGCGGCTCACTTGCTGGTAGTAAAGCGGCAGGGCCACATTTTCGAGGGCCGATTTGAAGTTCAGCAGGTTAAACGACTGAAAGACGAACCCTAGAAACTGGTTGCGGTACTGCGCGGCTTTGCGCTGCGAAAGGCCCTTGTCGATGCGCGTGCCGGCCAGCCAGTACTCGCCCGCGTCGTAGTCGTCGAGGATGCCCAGGATGTTGAGCAGCGTGCTTTTGCCCGAGCCCGATGAGCCCATGATGCTTACCAACTCGCCGGCTTGCACCTCTACGTCGATGCCCTTCAGCACTTGCAGCCGATTGTGGCCCATGACGTAGCTTTTCTCGATTCCGCGCAGTTGAATCATGGCCCGTCCGCAGTTGCTTTAAGGTACAGAAAAATGCTGGTGCCGGCCCCCGCGCGGTAGCGGCGGGCCTACACCAGCATCAGATGCGGGGCGGGGCGAAAGGGTTGCCCGGGCGGGGCGGTTATTATTTCTGCTGCTGTTCGCGCAGTTTCTGCTGAATTTGGGGTTTGCGCTGCTGGTAGAGCTTGTACTGCGCGGCCGTCATGGCCTGCTTGAGTTGCGCCTCGGAGCTGGCGTTGATTTGCTTGAGGGCCGTCATCAGGCCGGTTTTGTTGTCGCCAAATTTCTTCTGGGCGGCGTTTACCTGCTCCACGGTACCGGTCAGAATCTGGCGCACACGCAGCACCTGGTCGTCGCGCAGCTGCAACTCCTCGGCCATTACCGAGGCTAAGTCGCGGGCGTTTTCGCGGCGGATTTCTTCGGGTTTGCGGGTTTCAACGGGTGTGCTGGCGGCCTCGTTTTTGGCGCGCTTGTGCCGGGCGCAGCCCACCGACAGCGTGGCGAAAACCAGCAGCATCAGCAGGCAAGTACGAAATGACATACGGGCGAAGGGGTAAGGGTGTGCGCCTGCATACGCGAAAAGCGCGGCAATAGTCAACGCGGGATACATACGCGTCGGGCCGATTTGCCTTTTGACAACCGCCCCTGCCTCTTATCGGTGCGGTTCAGGCGGTTACTTCGCCACGTACTCCCGGTTGAACATGTCCACCACGCTTTGCAGGTGCTGCGCCAGTTGCCGCGCCACCGCAGCCGTTTCCGCGGGGCGCGCCGGCGGATTCGCAACGCTGCTTTCGAGGCGCTGCAACAACGGCCGCAGCGACTTTAGCCCCAGGCCTTCGCAGGAGCTTTTGAGGTAGTGAGCCGCCGTGCTCAGGGCCTGCCAATCGTGCCGGGCTGCGTGCTGCTCCAGCTCGGCCAGCACCGGCGGGGTGGTGCGCACAAACAACCCCGCCAGATGCCGGGCAAAATCGGGCTCGAAACTGGCCATGCGCTGCCGCAGCTTCAGCATATCCACGCCGGGCTGTGCCGGTGGCTCCTCCGCCCGTTGCAGCGGACTGGTGGAAACTTGCGGCAGGCCGGACGTTTTGTGAAAGGCGTTCTGTAGCACGTAAAACAGCTGTTCTTCGCGAAAAGGCTTTACCAGGTAATCCGTCATGCCTGCGGCGCGGCAGCGGCGTTCCTCTTCGGGCAGGGCGTGGGCCGTGAGGGCCACCACCGGCGTGGCGGCCCGCTGCGGGTCGGGGTTCTGGCGCAAGAGGTGAGTGGCCGCCACGCCGTCCATGCCCGGCATCTGAATGTCCATCAGCACCGCGTCGTACACGTATTGGCCGAAGAGCACGAGGGCCGCGGGGCCGTTGGCGGCGGTATCTACGTGCAAGCCCCAATCGAGCAGCAGCGTGCGCACCAGCAGCTGGTTCACGGCGTTGTCTTCCACCAGCAGCACGCGGTGGCCGCGCAGCAGTTGGAACTCAGGCGGGGCCGCCGGGGCCAGCTGCTCGGCGGCGGAGGCAGCCAACGGCAGGGGCAGTTCGGCGAAAAAGGTGCTGCCGTGGCCCGGTCGGCTTTCGGCCCACACGCGGCCGCCCAGCAACTCGGCTAGCCCGCGGCTGATGCTCAGGCCCAGGCCCGAGCCGCCGTATTCGCGGGCCGTGCTGGCCGAGGCTTGCGTGAAGGGCTCGAAAATGCTTTCGAGCTGGTGCTGGGGAATGCCAATGCCGGTATCGGCCACGGCTACCTGAAAACGGGCTGGCTCGGCACCTTCCACGGCGCTCAGGCGCAACAGCACGTGGCCGCGCTCGGTAAACTTGATGGCGTTGCTAAGCAGATTGAGCACGATTTGCCGCAGCCGGTGCGGGTCGCCGAGCACCACGGGCGGCTGTGGCGTTTGGGGTAGCTCCAGGAGCAGATCCAGCCCTTTTTCGGTGGCGCGGGGGGCCAGGCTCTGCAAGCTGTCGTGCAGCAGGGTATAGAGGCTGAAGGGAATGCACTCGAGCTGCAGCTTGCCCGAGCCGAGCTGGGTGGTGGCCAGCACGTCGTTGATGACCACCAGCAGGTGCTCGGCCGACTGCCGGATGTGGCCCAGGTATTGGTTCTGCGTAGCCGATAAGTCGGTTTTGTAGAGCAGACCGGCCATGCCCAGAATGCCGTTGAGCGGCGTGCGGATTTCGTGACTCATGTTGGTCAGGAATTCCTGCTTCACGCGGGCATTTTCCTCGGCCACGTCTTTGGCCAAGCGCAATTCCTGTTGCGCCTGCTTCAGTGCCGTGATGTTGCTGTCGACGCCGAGCACCAGCACCGTGCCGTCGGCCTGCACGAAGGGCCGCTTGATGCTATAGAAGCATACCTCGGTGCCGTCGGGCCGATGGAAGGTTTCTTCCAGGGTCAACTCCTGGCGGTGCGCAATGACGTGCTGGTCTTGGGCCAGGTAGCGCGCGGCAGCATCTTCGCCCACGTGCAACCGGGCGGGCGGCGTGTCCACCAGCTCGTCAACCGACAAGCCGTAGAGGTCGGCCGTGGCTTGGTTGGCCAGCACGTAGCGCCCGGCCAGATCTTTCAGGTAAATCAGGTGCGGCGTGGTGTCGATAACCTGGCGAAAAAGGCGGTTCTGCTCGGCCAGCTGGTCGAACACGTCGCGCTGCATGGCTTCGGCCAGCTTGCGGTGGGTAACGTTTTCGGCCGAACCTACTACCTGCACGACCTGCCCCTGCGCGTCGCGCGCAAACACCGAGTCGATGCGGCTGACCCAGCGCACCGAGCCGTTGCGGTGGCGCAGGCGGTATTCCAGGGTGCACACCTCGTCGTCGTCGGCCTGCAGCAGCTTCTGGTGGTAGGCCTCGATGAGTGCCTGGTCTTCGGGCAGGCTCAGCAACTCGGTCATGCGGTTGCCCATCAGGCGCAGTTCCTGCTCGGTGTAGCCCAGCATGGCGTTGATGTGGCGGTTGCAGTACAGGTTGCGCTTTTCGCGCAGGTCGTAGAGGTAGATGGTGTTGGGCACGGTGTTGGCCACCCGTTCCATAAACCGCTGGCTCCGGGCCAGCGCTTCTTCGGCGGCGTGGCGGGCCGAAATGTCTTCGGCGGCGCCCAATATCTGCTGCACGCGGCCCGTATCGTCGCGCACAAACACCGTGGTTTTCACCGACAGCCAGCGCCAGGTGCCGTCGCGGTGGCGCAGGCGCAGGTCCACATCCGCCACGTCGCCCTCGCGCAGGTTGGGGTAGGCCAGCAGGCTTTCACGCGCCATGTCGATGTCGTCGGGGTGCAGCAGGCACAGCAGCTCGTCGGAGGCAAAGCGCTGAATTTCGTCGGCCGAATAGCCCAGCAAAGGATATACCTGCTCGTTGCAGTACACGCAGCGCTGGGGCTGCAGGTCAAACAAAAAGACCAAGGTGGGCAGCGTGTCGTTGATGCGGGCCAGAAAATGCTGACTACGCCGCAGCTCCGCTTCGGCCCGCCGCCGCACGCTGATATCGGTGAGGTAAAGGTTGGCCCCTTGGCCGCCGGGCAGCGGCACCACCGTCCAGATGTAGAAGTGGGTATGAATGGGGTATTCGGCGGTGCGTTTGCTGCCCGCGGCCAGCGCTTCGGCCACCATGCGCCGCACCAGGCTGTGCTCTTCGCTCTGGGTAGCCGTGAGCACCTCCAGCATGGGGGTGGCGGCGGCATTGGCATACAGTGCGTTGCCCGCAGAATCGAAGCAGATGATGGGGTTGGGGCTGTGTTCGGAAAGCAGCGACAACCGCCGGATGCTCTCCTGCGCGTGGTGCTGCTGGGTTACGTTTTCGTAGTTCCACAGGTGCAGCACCACCTGCTCATCGCGCCGTAGCGGCAGGTAGTCGATTTGCACGACCGAGCCGTTGGTGAGGTAGAACACCCCGTCTTCGCGGCGGCGGCCGGCCGCAATGGTGGCGTCGGCCCAAGCGGCAAACGCTGCGTAGTCGACGAAGGTGTACCGGGCCGAATGCAGCACGTCGGCCGTCAGTTGCCCGAGCAACGCTGCCGGTGGATCGGGGAGCGCCAGCAGGTCGCAGAAGCGTTGGTTGACCAGCGCAATTCGGCCTTCGGGGGTTTCGGCCAGCACCGCCGTGGGCAGCGTGTGCAGCAGCGCGCCCATTTGCTGGGCCGCATCGGCGTGGTACTGCTGCAGTTGTAACCGAAGCTCGGCGGCCTCGGCTTGCGCGGCCGCCAAGGCAAGGCTGGTGTGCTGGTGCTGCTGCTGGCTTTGCCAGCGACGTGCTTTAACGGACTGAAAACGAGTATGCCGGGCGTAAATATCATTCATACAATGGCACTCCTGCCGGTGCGGGCTAACGTACCCGCACCTCGTGATTTTGAATCATACGGTAAATGGTGGACTTCCCGATTTGCAGCTGCTGGGCTACCAGCAAAATATTTCCTTTGTGGGCATCGAGGTAGCGTTGCACAATAGCCGCAATCTGCTCCCGCAGGGTCTGGCTGCCTCCCGATTCGCTGGCGTTGCCCAGGCCGTTGCGCAACGACAAATCCTGGGGGCGCACCACGTCGCCGTCGGCCAGCACGGCGGCCAGCTCCACCACGGCCTTCAGCTCGCGCACGTTGCCGGGAAAGGCGTATTGCAGGAGTTTCTTGCGGGCATCGGCCGAAAACTGCCGCATGGGCAGGTTGTTCTCCAGGCAGGATTTGCGCAGGAAGTTGTCGGCCAGCAGCAGCACATCCTCGCCCCGCTCGCGCAACGGCGGAAGCTTGATGGGTAGGCCCAACAGGCGGTAGTAGAGGTCTTCGCGAAACAGGTTTTCCTTCACGCGCTCGGCCAGGTCGTGGTGGGTGGCCACCATCAGCCGGGCATCAAAAGCAATGGTTTTGTTGCTGCCCACGCGCGTCACTTCGCGCTCTTGCAGCACCCGCAGCAGCTTGGCCTGCAGGTTAAGGTCGAGCTCGGCAATTTCGTCTAGAAACAGGGTGCCGCCGTGGGCTTCTTCGAACCGACCAATGCGCCGACTAACCGCACCGGTAAAAGCGCCTTTCTCGTGCCCGAATAGCTCACTCTCGATCAGCTCGCGCGGAATGGCCGCTACGTTCACGGCCACAAACGGCTGGTTGCGGCGCTCGGAGCGGAAATGAATGGCCCGCGCCACCAGCTCCTTGCCCGTACCGGTTTCGCCGCTTAACGAGACGGTAATGGCCGTGCGGGCGGCCTTGTCGATGAGCGCCGATAGGGCCTGCATGGGCGCGCTTTCACCCAGAATGGGTTGCGCTGGCGCATTTTTCTGCCCGATTTGCTGGCGCAGCTGCTCAACTTCGAGGCGCAGCGCTACCTGCTGGCGCACGTTGTGCACGCTGTGCCAGAGGCGGTCGGCGGTGTCCTCGTCCTTCACCAAGTAATCGTAGGCGCCTTGGCGCAACAGCCCCACCGCCGTGCTCACGTCTTCCTGTGCCGATACCACCAGGATAGGAACATCGGGCAGCGGTACCCGAAGGCGCTTAAACACGTCGTCGCCCTGGCCATCGGGCAACGAATAATCGAGGGTAATCAGATCGGGACGTTCCTGGGTTTGCGTCAGATGATCGAGGCAGGCTTTGGCCGAGCCGAATGAACGAATGGTGTAGTCGGGGTTTTGGTTGAGGCGGTAAGCGAGTAATTCACGGTACCAGTCGTTATCCTCCAGGATAAAAATGGTAAGCGGCGGCAAAAAGGCAGGCATAGAGCAGGGAAAAAATGCCAGCTACCCGGGATATACCGAACAGTGCAGGCTTGGGAATGTACCATTCCCCGGGCAGGAGTTTGTTGAGTGTGGCGCGCACGGAAGGGGTGTGGGTGCGAGTATACCCCACAAAAACGGCTTCACAAATTCCCTTTTTGGGGCTGATAATCTCAAAATGGGAAAAATATAGACGGTTATTAATGTTAATAAAACGTTTATTGTCAGTAGTTTGTATATCATCTTGCAGATGGGTAGAGAAATTGTAAAGACGGAATGGCACACGCTGCCTGCCAGCAGCACACACCTTTCTGCTATATGATTCAACATCTCTACTCACGCATTTCCCGGCTTGGCTACTTGTTGGCGGGCCTGTTGGTTCTTGGTAGCGCTGGCTCAAGCCAAGCGCAGGTTGCTGCTCCATCGTACTATTCTGCGTTTGCTAATCCGGCCAGCCCGGCGCAGTACCAGGCCCACCTCAACGGCATTGTTTGTTTAGTGGGCTGCGGCATCCTGAATCCGTCGAACGTGGCCGATCTGGACCTGACCAACTACACCACCATCCAGAGCACCCTGGCAGTGGGTGACCGGGCCCGGTTGCGCATGGCCCTCAATGGCACGGCTCCACTAAACTACCGCGCTGGCGTGGTATTGGGCAGCAGCAACACCCTCGATGCCGCGGCTTTGGGTGCTATCATCATTCGCACCTACGCGGGCGGCGTGCAGCAGCAGCAACTGCTGGCCAACGCCACGGGCGTATCGGCCACCACCATGGCCGATGGCCGCACCCGGGTGGAGTTTACCGCTGCCAAGGCCTTCGACCAAGTGGAAGTGGACGTGCTCATTACGGCCGGGGTGCTGCGCACGCTGCAGGTGTACTATGCCTTTGGCATCGATGCCGGGGTGGTGACTTCCGCCACCGGTTTTCTCTCGCGCCTGACGGCTCCCTCGGCTTCGGATTACCAAACCACCTCGGGCGGCGGGCTGCTGTGCGCGGGTACCGGCGTTACCAGCCCGCAAAATGCCGTCAGTGGCGACCTAAATGACTTTGCTGTGCTCAGCACTGCCGCTGGGGTGGGGTGCAAATCGTCGTTGCAGGTGCGCCTGGAAGGCAAGTCGCCGGCCGGTTACCAGGCCGGTTTCGTTATCGGCAACGGCAGCCTGCTCGACCTCGACGTGCTGAAGGCCCTGAAGGTGACAACGTACCTGAACGGCAAGGAGCAGGAAACGGCTTCGGCCGCCGATTTGCTCCAGGTGACGCTGCTGCCCAACAACCGCTACCAGGTGAGCTTCGCCACCAAGGAAGCTTTCGACCGGGTAGAGCTGCAGCAAAGCAGCCTGTTAAACGTGCTCAGCAACCTGAACGTGTACTATGGCTTCGGCATCGAGCCGCGCGCCTTCCGCGACGAGGAGCCGGTGCTGTCGGACTTCTCGACGCCCCAGGCCGGGACCGACTACACCGTCAGCGGCTCGAGCCTGCTGTGCGTGGGCTGCAGCCTGACCAACCCCGAGCGGGCCGCCGACAACATCTTCAGCCCGACCGACTTCGCTCAAATGAACTTCCCTGTGACGGCCTTGGGCACCCAGCGCATCAAGCTGCGCCTGAACGGCAACGGGGCCGCCGGCAACCGGGCTGGCATGGTGCTGCGCACCAACACGGGCTTGCTAAGCGCCAGCCTGCTTTCCAACGTGACCCTGCGCACCTACGGCGCCGACGGCGCGTTGCAGGAATCGGCCTCGGGCTCCCAACTCCTGAGCACGGGCGTGCTGGGCGGCGGCTTGCAGGAAATCAGTTTCCCCACCACCCAGGACTTTGAGTGGGTGGAGGTAGAGGTGCGAGGCGGCGTGGGCCTGTTCAGCAACGCTCAGATTTTCTACGCCTTCGCCGACGACCCCACCCAAGGCTTCCCTTCCGAAGTAAAAACCCCTGCGCCGCTGCCGGTAGTGCTGAAATCCTTCACGGCCAAGGTGCTGAGCGAAGCAGTGCAGCTGAACTGGGAAACCGCTTCGGAAAAAGCCAGCAGCTATTTTGAAGTAGAGCGGGCCACCTCGCCGAAGGAAGGCTTTACAGCGGTAGGCCGCGTGAAGGCGGCTGGCAACACCAGCAGCTCCGAACGATACACCCTGCGCGACGCCGACGTCGTTCGGCAGCCCGCCGGCCTGCTGTACTACCGCCTCAAGCAAGTAGACCTCGACGGCACCACTACCTACACCGCCCCCGTAACCGTGCTGTGGCAGCCCACGCGCCTGGCCGAACTGGTGGTTTACCCCAATCCTGCCACCGATGCCGCTACCGTGCAGGTTTCGGCCGAAAACCAAGGCGTGGGTACCACGCTGGTGCTCTACGGCAGCCGGGGCGAGTTGCTGCGCCGCCAGCCGGTGCACAACGCTACCGAAACCCTGTCGTTGGCGGGCCTGAAAGCGGGGCTTTACCACATCGTCCTTTTCGATGCCGCTGGCCGTAAGCTGGGCGCCCAAGCCCTGGCCGTGCAGGGTCGATAGACGATTCCACTAACCACAAGGCCCCGCCCGGATTCCGGGCGGGGCCTTGTGGTTTATAGGTGTTGCCGGCTACGGTCGCACGCGCAGCAGGCGCACAACTTGGTGGCCGTTGGCGAAGCGGGCGGAGTAGAGGCCGGCGGGCAGGCGGGCATCCGGTTGCCAGGTCAGGGTGGCGTCGGGGCCGGCGCCGGCGGGCACGGCCACGCGGTCGACCACGCGGCCGAGCGGGTCGAGGATGAGCACGGGCGCGGCCAGGGCCGGGCGGGCCAGCGTGAAGCGCACGTGGTCGGTGAACGGGGTGGGGTAGGCCGTGTGCACCACTTGCCGGCGCGGCGTTTGAGCCGCGAGTGGGGCAGGCGGCACGATTTTGATAACGACTATGCGGGTTTGGACGCCCTTGATAGGGCAGAACGCGTCTTCAACCCGAAAGGGCATTTGCACTACGTAACCAATCAGGAAGGGCGAAGGCCCTATCATAAATTCTACCTGCGGGGTAGTCGAGCCGTTATTGGTAAGCGAATATGTGCCGACGCTGCCGTAGTCAAGCAGCGAATCCAGGTTGGGTCGGTACACCGTCAGCTGCTGGCCGGGGTTGGGGTCGGTAAATGTGAGGAGCACACGGTTGCGGACACCCGCGGGAACCTCAATGTATGTGGAGTCGCGCGAGTTTACGATTCTCAGGTTGCCTACCGGCGTTGGAGCAGTTAACACCGGCACGTTAGGAACAGCGTTCTGACCACAGTTGACAACATGCATGAGCATATCGCGGCGCACCGAGCCGACTTTGTAGTAGATGCCGTTGATCTTGCGGTATTCCGTCACTTTGCCGACTACGGCGTACTTATTCTTGCCCTCATTTTCGTCAGATACCGCGTCGTATACCACCGGGGTAAAGGTGAAGCTGCCAGTTGTGCTGCTGAAGTCGAAATAAGCAACCGCGGTTTTGATGGGGCACCTTCCGGTAAGCCGGTAAGAAGAAAGAGGAAAGGCAGGGCTATAGCTTGGCACGCCGCCTTGAACTCTGGCGATACAAGAACTACCGGCTGAATCAGGTAATGAGATAAATCCTGCGTGGGAACTTGGTTGGTAGACGTTGGACACGCCGCAGCCTTTGAGCGGGTTGCTGAGCGAGTAGACGAGCGAGTCGCCGTCGGCCTCGAGAGCCGAGAAGGTGATGGTGGTCTGCTGCTGGTAGCACACGAACGGAATCGGCACGTCTTGCGGCCGGTAGCGGGGCGAGTTGTTCTCGATGTTCTGGAACTGGCCGCCGGGCAACGCCAAGCGGTTGTTCAGCGTGGCCTCCAAGCGCAAGGTGGTGTTGCCGTCGATGTTGGCAATGCTGGGGCGGGCGATAGGCTCTATGCTGAGCATCCACTCGGCCGCAGGGGGCAAGCTGATGGTAGTGCGGTAATAGGCCACCTCGTAGTTGGTGCGCGAACCCGTGGGCTGTGAGCCGGTGGAGCTGCAAGGTGCCGAAGCGGCTTGGGAAGGGCAGTAGGGGTTACCGAACGAGGAGTTGCCTACCCGCGTCATGGCGAAGGGTCCACCGGTGAGGGTAGCGCCCGAGCACCCCTGGCGCACCACCAGCGGGTACGACGTGTCGAGCACTGCCCCGTCGCAGTCGCGGAAGATCTGCAGGTTGACTTCGTAGCGGGTGTTGGCCGGGGCAGCCGGGTCGGGGCCGAGCGAGCGGTAGGTGAGCTGTCCCCCCTGGTAGTGGGTGGCATGGACGGCGCGGCTGCCGAACGCCGCAAAACAGATCAGTAGTAAACAAAAACGTACCAGTGTATTCATAGCAGAATGCGTAATAGGGGCGAGGAATTGTATTTGTGTGATAATAATACTGGTAACCAAGTAAAAAGACAGCGAAACAATCCCGAAAAAATGATAACATTGACGTAACATATCCGCAACATCCCTCTAACACGCCTGCCACACCTTTGCCCCGCCAATACCCTTCCCCACAACCAAACCCTCCACCGGTTTATGATGAAGCACACCATTGCGCGTATCAGCAGCTTCGCGCTGCTGACCTTGCTTGCAGTATCCTGCGCCAAACAGGACGACATCAAACCACAAAGCCCCACGGCGGTAGCGCAGAACAACGACGCCACGCGTGACAGCAACCTGGCCATGGGCAACCCCAGCGGGGCCGTAGCCAGCACCTCGTATCCGACCAACTACCTCATGACCAAGTCGCAATACACCCTGTCGTATCACCGCGACCGGGGTATTCCGAACTGGGTTTCGTGGCACCTGAGCTCGGCTTGGCTGGGCTCGACGCCGCGCCAAGACAACTTCGCAGCCGACGCTACCCTGCCCACGGGCTGGTACCGCCCCACCAGTTCCAGCTACACCGGCTCGGGCTTCGACCGCGGCCACAACTGCCCCTCCGCCGACCGCACCGGCTCGGTAGCCGATAACTCGGCCACGTTCCTGATGACCAACATGATGCCGCAGGCCGCCAACAACAACCAGCGCGGCTGGGCCCAGCTGGAGGATTACTGCCGCACCCTGGCCAGCCAGGGCAACGAACTGTACATCATCTGCGGCAGCTACGGCACCGGCGGCACCGGCGTAAACGGCTACAAAACCACCATCGACGCCGGCCGCGTAACGGTGCCGGCCCGCTGCTGGAAAGTAGTCGTTATCCTGCCCGAAGGCAGTAGCGACGCCAGCCGCGTAACCACCAGCACGCGCGTTATTGCCATCAACACCCCCAACGACAACTCCATCATCAACTGGGGTGCTTGCCGCACCACCGTCGATGCCATTGAGGCGGCTACGGGCTACAACATCCTCTCGAACGTGTCGAGCACGGTACAGGCCACCATCGAAGCCCGCGTCGACAACGGCCCCACGAGCTGATTTCCCACTAAGCCGCAACGGCTGAATAGCAAGCGAGAGTCCGGCGGGGCGCCTCAGTTTGTGATTCAGAACAGCACAAAAAAAGGCTGCCTGTAAGCACGGGCAGCCTTTTTATTTGGGTTTATGTGAGCGGTATGGGGCGGTAGAACGAAAAAGACTCGGCAAGCACTATATAGTCGGCAACTACTTCTTAAAACGTAAAGTTCACCGAGGCTTTGATGGCCCGGTTCTGGGCATCGAAGCGGTTGTTTTTGTCGAGGGAGCTAAGACCGTAATCGTAGCCGGCGCTGAGGCCCAGGCCGTTGGCAAACTGGTAGCCCGCGCCACCCGTCACGCTGAAATCCACGTCGCGAAACTGCTTGCGCACGTCGAAATCGTGGGAATAAGCCGAGAAGCCCAGGGCGCCGGCTTGCACGCGTACTTTGTTGCTCACCAGGTAGGACGCCTGCGGGCCGGCGTAGAGGTAGAGGCCCGGCGTGAGGTAGGCTTTGGCCAGCACCGGTAGCTCCACATAAGCCATACGGGCCGTAGCCGTGACCTTGGCGTTCAGAAAATCGAATTGCTCCAGCGGCACGCGGCCAACCAGAGCCATGCCCTTCTCGGAGTATTGCAGGCCCGGCTCAATCACAAAGCGCGCCCCCACGGGCAGGCTCACGTAGGCCCCGGCGTGAAACCCCGTGCGCTGCTCTTTGGTGATGGCGCCGTTGGTTAGCTCGGCCAGATCAACCACGCTCTGCACCGCGTCGCCCGACCAGTCGGCCACGTTCACCCCAGCCCGAATGCCGAAGCGTACGCCATCGGCTTTGTTGGCGGCATCGGGCGAAACACTATAGGCAGAGCGGACCGGCGCCGGCCGGGAGCGGGGCGCGCCCACGATGTGGGGCTGGATTTGAGCGAAAGAGGCGGTAGAAGCACCCAGCAACAGGGCGGCCGAAAAGGCAACAAGGCGGTATGCGCGGTTCGTTTTCATGACCACGGAAAAGCAAGAAGGAAGAGGAATGGACAGGGCCGCCGCTACGTCTCGAGCCTTGAGCAGGCGGGCTGTCGAAGCCGAAATACAAAACCGTGCCAACGCGTGAAATGGGGCTGCCCGCCTGCATCGTTCCGGTGAGGGGTTGGGTTGCTCGGCTTCTTCTACAGCCGCGGCGTGGCTGCTGAAAAACAGGGGTTTTTCATCGGTTGCACGAGCCTCTTGCAGCCCGGTATAAAAAACAAGCGCCGCACCCTAGTTAGGATGCGGCGCTTGCCGGATGGGGTAAAAGACCTCTATTGTTCGCTGGCCGCAATGCCCACGTTGCCATCTTCGATGGAAGGCATGCTGTTCATGTAGGAGCGGAAGCTCAGGGCCACGTCGTTGGCGCGGGCGTTGGCCTGGGCCGTGATGCGCCGGTCGTTTTTGGTGCGCTCAATCGCCTTATCGGCGCGCAGCTGGGTTAGGTACTCATCGAGCGGCACCAGCACGGTAGGCGTCTTCTTGTCGGGCATCACCCGAAACGAGCCCACGCTGTAGGTGTAGCCCTGGTCGGTCGATTGGAAGATAAATTCGAACTGCGCCGTTACTTCCTGTTCCTTGCCGTTGGCGGCCAGCGGCTTGAGCAACACGGTGCCGTTCAGGCGTACGGTACCGGCCACGGGGTCCGACTGCAAGCCGGTTTGCGGACCGAAGGTGAACTTGCTCTGGGCCCAATCGAGCACACGGGCCTGCAGCACTTGCTGGCTTATGTTTTCGGTGGTTACCCGTTCGCTGTATTCCACAGGAGTGGCGGCTTCCTGCGCGGCGGCTGGGCGGGCCAGCAGGCCGGCCAAAATCATCAAGGCAAAGAAGAAGTGTTTCATGGAGCAGGGGGCAAACAAAGTGGAGACTTTGGCGTCCGGCAAAGTTCCAATCGGGCAATTGGCCGGGCGTTACGCGTGCATTGTGAAAACATGAACTTTGGTAGTCGCCGATGTTGCCGTCTGCAACGTGGAGCTACATTACGAATATATGCGAGTTGTACTTTAATAACAATACGGTGTGGCAATATTCTGCGTAATATCAAGCACTTTTAGGTAAATAATCCAATACAGACACAATGTAAGAATCGACTCTCATGGTCGTAGGTTGAGTGCGGTTTAAACGAATGTATCTGTTAATCAAGGTTATAATATGCATTTGCGGCTAGGGCAAAGAATTATGGTAATGCCACAAGAGCCGGCAGGGCTTAACATTCTTGTAACACGAAAAATATGGCGGGCAGTGCTTGTGCTTCTCGCCAAGTTGGATACTTTTGCGACGTGCTTCTGAATAATCAACATCGGATGAAGCGCAGAATGGCTCATCCGCCGGTTCTGCAACGGGGTCGAAACCCGTTTCCCTTCGTTGATTCCGTTTCGTTTTGCTGCTTTTGCCTCGTTCGCCGCCCGGTTGTTGCCGGAGCGGTTTTTTTGTGTCCGATTGAGTCGGAGGCGAGGAGAAACAGCAGTCGGCGCTGACTCATTGCGCACATACCCCACCTCGTCCAACACAATGGTACAAACCGCCACAACCGCCAAGGTTCAGAACCGCAACCTGACTGATTCGCCTGAGCGCATGGCTGCCATCAACGTGTGGGATGCCCTGCTGCGTCAAGGCATGTTCCTGACCAACCACGCCAACGCCATCTAGCCCAGTCTTTTCCGAAAGGCCCGGTGCCCGCCGGGTCTTTTGTTTTTTTAATTCTCCCAGATTGAGCCGAACGCAGCCCCACGGCCCAACCGCCCGAACCAGATAGAACCTTTCCCTATGCAACTCGGACCTTCTTTGACGCTGCAAAATCCCGTTTGCCTCGCCGCCGCCCCCTGGCACTTGCCCGACGGCCTCGGCTACGAGCGACTCGGCGCCATTTTCACCAAAACCGTCATCATGGAGCCGCGCTCCGGCAGCCGCGGCGACGGCGTAATTCGCGTGGCCGACGCCTCGCTGCTTAACACCACCGACCGCCGCACCGACGGTGCCGAACAGCTGGTGCAGGAACAATTGCCGCGCCTGCGCCGCTACGCCGTGCCCGTGCTGGTGAGCATCACGGCGCCCGGCATTCCTGGATTTCGAAAAATCGCCCGCTTCCTGGCTCGCGAAGCCGGCGGGCAGATTGCCGGAGTTGAAGTATACATCAGCAGCGCCACCACGCAAAAAGGCTTCGAGGTGACGCCGCGCTTCGTGCGCGAAGCCACCGAAGCCGTGCGCACCGAACTCGGCGCCGATGCTGCCGTGGTGGTGAAGCTGCCACCCTGGCCCGACCACATTCGGGCCTTGGCTGTGGGCGCGCAGGAAGGCGGCGCCTCGGCGCTGGCCGCCTGCAATACCTTGAAAGCCCTGCATATTCCGGCCCACGGCGAACCGCTGCTCGGTGGCCTCTCGGGCGAGGCCTTGCGGCCGATGGCCCTGCGCTGCGTGTACGAGCTGGCCCACGACGAAAAGCTGACGTTGCCCGTTATTGGGACCGGCGGCATTTTCACGGCCCAGCACGTGAGCGACTACCTGCGCTGCGGCGCGGCCGCCGTGCAGGTAGCCACCGGCGAGTGGCTGGAGCCCGGCCTCACCGCCCGCCTCGCCGCCGAATGGGAGGAAACGGCTTCGTTCACCACCAATCCCGTCGGCACATGGAACAACTGATACGCCGCGCCCAAGCCGCCGGCTCGCTGCTCTGCGTGGGCCTCGACCCCGTGGGCACCTCGGAAACCGAAGTAGCCGCCCGCCTGCACGGCGTGGTGCAGCAAACCGCCGAGTTTGCCGCCGCCTTTAAACCCAACTTGGCCTTCTTCCTCTGCCGCCCCGATGGCGTAGCCCTGCTGCAGCGCCTGCGCGAGTGGATTCCGGCGGAGGTGCCCATGATTCTCGACGGCAAGTTCGGCGACATTGCCAACACCGCCGACCGCTACGCCGCCTTCGCCTACGACCTCATTGGGGCCGACGGCGTGACGGTAAACCCGTACATGGGCGACGACGCCATCGTGCCCTTCGCCCGGCCCAACAAAGCCGTGTTCGTGCTGGCCAAAACCTCGAACCAGCCTGCGCACTCCTGGCAGGACGAAGAGCTGGTGCGCGGCGGCACCGTCAGCGACTTTTCGGCCGACGTGGTGCAGACGCTCAGCCACGACTACCCCGGCCTCGGCCTGGTAGTGGGCGCCACCCATGCCGAAGCCCTGGCGCATCTGCGCCGGCGTTGTCCGGAGCTGTGGTTTCTGGTGCCCGGCGTGGGTGCGCAGGGCGGCGACCTGGCCGCCACCGTGCACGCCGGCTGCCGCCCGTCCGACGGCCTCGGCCTGCTCATCAACACTTCCCGCAGCATCTGGCAGGCCGCCGACCCCGGCGCCGCCGCTCGCGACCTAACCCAACAAATCAATGCCCTACGCACCAAGCGCGTTTCAGACGCAGTTTGAGCAACAGCTGCGCGGCGAAGACGCCCTGCTCAGCGGCCACTTCCGCTTGTCCTCCGGCCTGCACTCCGATACCTACGTGCAGTGCGCCCGGTTTCTGCGCCGCCCCGAGCTGGCCGCCCCGGCCCTGGCCGAACTGGCCCGGCTGATTCAGGAGGCCGGCCTGCAGCCCGATGTGGTAGTGGGCCCGGCCATGGGTGGCGTGGTGGTGAGCTACGAGCTGGCCCGGCAGCTGGGCACGCCTTCGCTCTTCACCGAACGCGACGCCGATACCAAAATGGTGCTGCGCCGCGGCTTCACGCTGGACCCAGGCCAGAAGATCATCATTGCCGAAGACGTGGTGACGACCGGCAAATCGACGCTGGAAGTGGCGGCGGTGCTGCGGCAGATGGGCGTGGAAGTGCTGGGCGTAGCTTGCCTCATCGACCGCACCGGTGGCCGGCACGAACTCGACTTCCCGCTGTTTGCGTTGCTGCCGGTTCAGGCCGCCACGTACCAGCCCGAAACTTGTCCGCTCTGCGCCAAGGGCCTGCCCGCCGTGAAGCCCGGAAGTCGGCCCGACGCGGTGCCGGCGCTTGCGTAGGGGCGGCGGTTGTCGTTCCTTTGTATCTCCTTCGCGACCCTGTGCAACGAAGTACTCTCCATTCCACCCCCGCGCTGATTCGGCTTCGCCCCCAGGCCAAGTTCGACAGCATGTGGCGCCTCGATATGCTGCTGAGCGTAGCCGAGGGGCACCGGTTGGACGCACAGCGCGCCGAAATCGAAGAGGGCCTGGCCGAACGGCAACAACGCCTCCGGGCCTGGGTGCAACCGCTCCACAGCCGCGCCATAACCGACTTAGCGGAGCCCCGAACCCTGTTGGATGCGGGAGCACCCCAAGCCGCCACTGCTTCTGCCGACACGTCTTCTGCCCGGAGTTCAGCTCCGCACAACACTGTAAGCCGCCTTGCGGTCCGTTCGACGGGCCCGGGGCGGCTTACCGCATTCTTGGGCTTTACCGCTACGTCGGATCATGCTGGTGCGGCCAGTGCCGATTGGGCGGCATCGTCCTCACTTCTTTCGCCTCCCGCCTTCTGAGCTTTGAACGAAACAGCCTCCCATACCATCCAACTGATTCCGCGCCCCGGCCAGCACGACGGCGAAGGCGCCCGCGTGGCCGAAGCCGCCCGGCGTCACCTGCACCTGCTCACCGGCCACGTGCAAACCAGCGCCGTGTACACCGTGCGCTACCCACTGACCGCGGCGCAGCTCGAAAGCTTCGCCGCCCAGTGCCTGCAGGACCCGCTGCTGAACGATGCAGCCCTGGACCAGTGGGCCGTGGGCCCGGAGTTCAAGAGCTTCATCCTGGTAGCCAAGGGCCCGGGCGTGACCGACGACGAAGGCACCTCGGCCCAGAATGCGCTCCAGGACTTCCTCGGCCTGGAGCTGGACATTCGCACCCAGCATATCTTCAGCAAGCGCCTGTACCTGCTGGAAAACGAGCTGCCGGAAACGGATCTGCGCCGCCTGGCCGAAGAGCTGCTGGGCAACAAGCTCATCAACCGCTTCGTGGTGGGCCATACCGCCCAGGGCATCCGCGACTTTACCCCGCAGCCCGGTGGCGGCGCCGACTCGACTACGCACACCATCCGGCTGGAAAACCTGACGGATGCCGAGCTGCTGCAGCTCTCGAAGGAGAACGTGTACGCGCTGAACCTGGAGGAAATGCGCGCCATCCGGGACTACTACTACGCCCCCGCGACGCAGATCAGCCGCGCCGAGGCCGGCCTGACGCCCGACCCCACGGACTGCGAGCTGGAAATCCTGGCCCAGACCTGGTCGGAGCACTGCAAGCACAAGGAATTTGCGGCCGTCATCCGCTACCGCAACGCCGTGACCGGCGAGGAAAAGGAAGTCGACGGGCTGTTCAAAACCTATATCAAAGGCGCCACCTCGGAGGTCGACCGGCTGTTGCGCGCCAACGGCAACGACTGGCTGATCAAAGTGTTTTCGGACAACGCCGGCGCGGTGCGCATTAACAAGGATTCGTTGTTTGTCTGGAAGGTCGAAACCCACAACTCGCCCTCGGCCATCGACCCCTACGGCGGAGCTATTACCGGTATCCTCGGCAACAACCGCGACCCGCTGGCCACCGGCATCGGCGGCGCCCGTCTGCTGTTCAACACCAACGTGCTCTGCTTTGGCCCGCCGAACTGGTCGGGGCCGCTGCTGACGGGCCAATTGCACCCGCGCCGGGTGTTCGAGGGCGTGCGCAAGGGCATCGAGGACGGCGGCAACAAGTCGGGCGTGCCGACGGTGAACGGGGCCATCGTATTCGATGAGCGCTACCGCGGCAAGCCGCTCGTGTACTGCGGCACCGGCGCCGTGCTGCCCATGCAGCTGGCGGGCCAAGACGCCTGGGAAAAGAAGATTGACGCCGGTGACCGGATTATCATGGCCGGCGGCCGGGTGGGCAAGGACGGCATCCACGGCGCTACCTTCAGCAGTATCGAGCTGGACGAGGCCGCGCCGGCCACGGCCGTGCAGATCGGCTCCCCGATTACCCAGAAGCTGGCCATGGACTTTCTGCTGCTGGCCACCCGCCGCGGCCTGATCAAGTGCAGCACCGACAACGGTGCGGGCGGCTTGTCTTCCTCGGTGGGCGAGCTGGCCGGCATCAGCGGCGGCGCCACGGTGGAGCTGGAAAAAGTGCCGCTGAAGTACCCCGGCCTGCGCCCCTGGGAAATTTTCCTCTCCGAGTCGCAAGAGCGGTTTACGCTGGTGGTGGAGCCGAGCAAACTCGCGGAGCTGAACGCCCTGGCCGCCGAAATGGAAGTGGAGTTGTCGGACATCGGGCAGTTCACGGACAACGGCCGCCTCGACGTGACCTTCGACGGGCAGCCGGTGGCTTCCCTGTCGCTGGAGTTCCTGCATGAGGGCGTGCCGCGCAAGGTGCTCGACGCCGAGTGGCACTTGCCGACCCTGCACGAACCCAAGCTGCCCGCTTCGCTCGACGCGACGGGGCTGCTGCTGAAGCTGCTCGGGGCGCTGAACATCTGCTCCCGCGAGGCGGTGATTCGGCAGTACGACCACGAGGTGAAGGGCCGCACTGTCGTCAAGCCGTTGATGGGCCGCACCGGGCAGGCCCCGCAGGACGCGGCCGTGGTGCAGTTCAACTTCGAGTCGTGGGAAGGCGTGGCGGTGAGCAACGGCATCCTGCCGCGCTACGGCGACATCGACCCCTACCAGATGTCGGCTGGCGCCTTCGATGAGGCCGTGCGCCAGATCATTTCGGTGGGCGGCAAGCTGCCCAACCTGACGCCCGGCGACGGGATTTTCTGGTCGGTGAACGACAATTTCTGCGTGCCCGACTCGGTGTACGACCCCGTGACGAACCCCGACGGCAAGCAGAAGCTGGCGGCCCTGGTGCAGCTCTGCGAGGCCCTGCGCGACATGTGCGTGGCCTACCACATTCCGCTGACCTCGGGCAAGGACTCGATGAAAAACGACTTCAAGGCCGACGGGCAGAAGATTTCGGTGCCGCCCACGGTGCTCTACTCGATGACCGCCCTGATGCCCGACGTGCGCCGCGCCGTCACCTCGGACTTCAAAGCCGCCGGCGACGTGGTGTACCTGCTCGGCGACACCTACGACGAGCTGGGCGGCTCGGAGCTCTACCACCTCTTCGGTGAGCTGGGCCAGAACGTGCCCCTCGTGCGGCCCGAAGAAGCCAAGGAACTGTACCAGAAAGTAGGGGAAGCCCACGAGCAGAACCTGATTTTGTCCTGCCACGACCTCTCCGACGGCGGCCTGGCCGTAGCCGTGGCCGAAAGCCTGTTCGGCGACGACTCGCTGGGCGCTGAGCTGACCCTGGAAGGCGAGCTGCCGGCCCTGACGGAGCTGTTTTCGGAAAGCCACTCGCGCTTCGTGGCCACCGTGGCCCCGGAGGACGTGGTGGCCTTCGAAGCCCTGATGGCCAGCCGCGCTACCCGTTTGGGCATCGTGACGGACGGCGGCCGTTTGGTGATTCGTCACCAGGATAAAACGGTGGTGGACGCCGCTACGGCTGATTTGCGCGAAGCCTGGACCAACGGCCCGGTCAACCGCGTTATGGCCGGCGAAGAACTAACCCTGCAAGCTTAGGAGGTGGAGACGATGAGCAATCAAGCAGAAAACCTGACGACGCAGATGGCCGACAGCACCGCTGCCGAACAACGGAACAACGAACAACGCGTCCATGCTTTGGTCCTGACGGGCTTCGGCATCAACTGCGAGGAAGAGCTGGCTGCCGCTTACCGGCTGGCGGGCGGCGCGGCCACCATCGTGCACTTTAATGAAGTGCTCGGCGGGCAGACCAGCATCCACGACTACGACGTGCTCAACTTCCCCGGCGGCTTCTCCTTCGGTGACGATTTGGGCTCGGGTGTGGTCATGGCCAACAAGGTGCGCTTCCGCAAGCTGCCTTCGGGCCGTACGCTGCTGGAGGAAATCGGTGCCTTCATCAAGGCTGGTGGCTACGTGGTGGGCATCTGCAACGGCTTCCAGATGCTGGTGAAAATGGGCCTCTTGCCCGATTTTGCCGGTCAGCAGGAGCGCGAAGTGACGCTGACCCACAACGCCTCGGGCCGCTACGAGGACCGGTGGGTGCGCCTGGCGGTGAACCCCAACAACCGCTCCCCCTTCCTCAAGGGCCTGACCTCCCTGGAAGTGCCCGTGCGCCACGGCGAAGGCCGCCTGGTTATCCGCGACGAGGCCATCCGCAGCCGCATCCTGGCCGAGGGCCTGAACTGCCTGACCTACTGCGACAGCACCGGCTGCGAAACCGAGCTCTACCCGCTGAACCCCAACGGCGCTGAGCTGAACTGCGCCGGCCTCACCGACACCACCGGCCACGTCTTCGGCCTGATGCCGCACCCCGAGGCCTTCCTGTCGCTCTACAACCACCCCGACTGGGCCCGGCGCAAGCGCCTCGACCCGAACGCGTCGGAGGAAGGCGACGGGCTGAAGCTGTTCCGCAACATCGTGGAGCACATCAGCCAGAGCCGCGCCGCGCAGCCCGCCGTGGCTGCCCCGAACGAAGTTTCTCTCTAGCCGCCCCGACGCTTAGCGCCATGAACACGCTCCCGTATTTCAACACGCCCCAGCTGGAACTGCTGCACCGCGGCAAAGTCCGCGACTCGTACCGCGTGCCCTCGGGCGAGCGGCTTATCGTCGTGACGGACCGCCTCTCGGCCTTCGACTCGGTGCTGGAAACCGCTATTCCCTACAAAGGGGCCGTGCTCAACGGCCTGGCCGATTTCTGGTTCGATAAGACCCAGGGCATCGTGCCCAACCACGTCATCCGCGTGGTCGATCCGAACGCCATGCTGGTGAAAGAGGCCGAGCCGATTCGGGTGGAAATGGTGGTGCGCGGCTACCTCACCGGCTCCATGCTGCGCGGCTACCTCAGCGGCCAGCGTACCTTCTCGGGCGTATCGGTGCCCGACGGGCTGACCAAGCATCAGCGCTTCCCCGAGCCCCTCGTGACGCCGACCACCAAGGAGGAATCCGACCGCGAAATCACCCCGGAAAACCTCGTTTCGGAAGGCTGGGTAGCGGCCGAGCTGTACGAGCAGATGCGCGTCGTGGCGCTGCGGCTGTTCAACTTCGCCTCGGCGTGGATGGCCGAGCGCGGCATCATCCTGGTCGATACCAAGTACGAGTTCGGCCTGCTCAACGGAGAGCTGATTCTCATCGACGAAATCCACACGCCCGACTCCTCGCGCTTCTGGGACGCGGCCGACTACGCCTCGAACCCCGAAGAGGCTACCCAGATGGACAAGGAGTACATCCGCCAGTGGCTGATTGCCCACAAAGTCGACGGCAACTACCCCACGGCCCTCACGCCGGAAGTAACCGCCGAAGCTGCCCGCCGCTACCTCGACATCTACCAGCGCATCACCGGGCAGCCCCTGGCCGGCGCCGCCGACGAGGGCGTGAACGTGCCCGCCCGCCTGGTGCAGAACCTGGTGAAGGCCGGCTACATGCAGGACGAGCCGGTGGAGCAGCTGAACGGATGAACATGGAAGCGGTAGGCCAGCAGTACGCGCTCAACGACGGCGAAATCCGCGCCGTCGAGCTGAGCCTGCGCTACGGTGAGCCCGCCGCCTATAATCTAGCTGTAGAAACCCAGTCCCTGCCCATACTTGAAGCCTGATGCCACGTTCCCTCTACCTCGTTGCCTCGCACCCCGATGCCCCACAGGCCCAGCCGCTCATCGACGCCTTATCGGCTGACCTGGGCACGCGCTTCGGCAGCGACGGCCGCGACTCGTTTCGGGACTGGCAAGCAGACGATTCCAGGCACGTGTTCCTGCTGGTGTGCAACGACGACGAAGCCGTGGGCTGCGGCGCGGTGCGGCCTATTTCGGACAGCATCGGCGAAGTGAAGCGCATGTACGCCAAGTACCCCGGCCAAGGCATTGGGCGGGCGGTGCTGGCTGGGCTGGAAGCGGCCGCGTGGCAGGCCGGTTACACCGAGCTGTGGTTGGAAACCCGCGTGGCCAACGTGGAAGCGTGCCGCTTCTACCTGAAACGCGGTTACCAACGCATTGCCAACTACGGCCGCTACGCCGGGCGTGACAACTCGGCTTGCTTTGGCCGCTACCTAGGCCCGGTGCCAGCCTCTTCTCAACCTGAATTACTTCCGTCCCTTGGCAACTCCTAAAACCACCATTGTGCTGCTCGGCAGCGGCGCCCGCGAACATGCCCTGGCCTGGAAACTACGCCAAGACGGTGCGCAAGTGCGCGTGTTGCCCGGAAATGCCGGCATCCCCGGCTCGGTGCCCGCCGTCAGCGCCACCGATTTTCCGGCCATTCAGCAGTTCTGCCAGGAGCACGATGCAAAGCTCATCGTAGTCGGCCCCGAGGCGCCGCTGGCCGCCGGTGTGGCCGACTACTTCGAGGGCTCCGACATCCGCGTGTTTGGCCCGCGCAAGGCCGCTGCCGTGCTGGAAAGCTCCAAGGTGTGGTCGAAAGACTTCATGCGCCGCCACGGCGTGGCCACCGGCCGGGCCTGGACGTTCCGCTCCGATCAGCTCGACCAAGCCCGCACCGCCGCCGCCGAGCTGCAGGGCCACGCCGTGCTGAAATTCGACGGGCTAGCTGCCGGCAAGGGCGTGTGGGTATGCGCTTCGGAAGCCGAGTTTGACGCCGCCCTGACGGAAATGCAGGCCCTGGCCCCGGCTGGCCACGACTGGTACTCCTTCCTGGTCGAAGAAAAGCTCACCGGTCCCGAAATCAGCATCATCGGCCTGACCGACGGCAACGTGATGCGCCTGTTTGCACCCTCGCAGGACCACAAGCAGCTGCTGGCCGGCGACCAGGGCCCCAACACCGGCGGCATGGGCGCCTATTGCCCCGTGCCCTTTGCCGACGACAACGTGCTGGCCCTGATCCGCGAGGCCATCATCGAGCCGACGCTGAACGGGCTGCGCACCGAAGGCCTGCCGTTCATGGGCTTCCTCTACTTCGGCATCATGCTCACGCCCAGCGGGCCGAAGCTCTTGGAATACAACGTGCGCCTCGGCGACCCGGAGGCGCAGGTGCTGCTGGCCAGCCTGGGCAGCAGCTTGGTGGACTTGATTACCGCCGCGCTGGATGGCCGCTTGGCGGAGGTGGGCGTGCGCCAGAAGCCTGGGGCGTTTGTGGGAGTGGTGTTGGCTTCGGGCGGGTACCCGGCGGCGGAGTTTCCGACCGGGTTTGTTATCGAAGGAATCGACACCGTATCCCCGGGCACCTTGGTGTTTCAGGGGGGCACGCGGCCGGGGCCCGCCGGGTTATTGGTGACCGGCGGGGGCCGCGTGCTGACGGTAGTAGCCAGCGGCCCCGACCTGGAGCTGGCCGTGGAGCGCGCCTACGCGGAAGTCAAAAAAATAACGTTTCAGGGGGCCTATTACCGCACCGACATCGGCCAGCGCCCCGCGCCGGAACTCATCGGCCAAGCCTATTAATGATGACGAACCCGCGCGAATCGTTCAACAAGAAGGACACTACGACTTCAAGTCGTAGTGCCACTTCGCCCGCGCCGTCGGGAAAAGCCCGCCTCGCCATCCTGCTTTCGGGCCGCGGTTCCAACATGCTGGCCCTGGCCCGCGCGGTGCGCGAAGGCGGGCTGCAAGGATTGGCCGAGGTAGCGGTGGTGTTCAGCAACATTCCCGAAGCCGCCGGCCTGCAAGCCGCCGCCGAGCTGGGCTACGCCACCGCCAGCATCGACTCTCGCGGCCGGAAGCGCGCCGAATTCGACGCCGAAGTAGTGGCGAAGCTGCGGGAGTTTCAGCCCGATTACGTGGTGCTGGCCGGCTACATGCGCATTCTGTCGCCCACGTTCATTCGCACGTTTGCCGGCCGCATCCTCAATATTCACCCCGCCGACACGCACCAGCACCAGGGCCTGCACGCCTACGAGTGGGCCTGGGAAAATCGCCTGCCCGAAACGAAAATCACCGTCCACCTCGTTGACGAAGGACTTGACACCGGCCCCGTGCTGGCCCAGGCGCCCGTTGACCTGCGCGGTGCCCAATCCTTGGAAGAAGTAGAGCAACGCGGGCTGGCCGTGGAACACCAGTTCTACGCCGATACCCTCGCCCGCCTCATCCGCGGCGAGCTGCACCCCGAAACCCCGGCCCCCGCTGCTGCCACCCAACCCTAGCGGCCTCCTTTCCCCTTTCTCAAGCCCCCACCCAGTACCCGTCGGCCTAACAACCGGCAACTGACAACTGACAACTCGATATGTGCGGAATCGTTGGTTTTTTCGGCCCGGATGATGTCGTCGGCGACATTGTCGTCGGCCTCACGGCCTTGCAGCACCGCGGGCAGGACGCCGCCGGTATTGCCACCTTCGACGGCAACTTTCACCTGCACAAAGGCAACGGGCTGATCAACGACGTGTTCAAGCCCAAGCACCTCAAGAAGCTCACCGGCAACATCGGCATCGGCCACGTGCGCTACACCACCCAGGGCTCCAACGACGCCGAGCTGGCCCAGCCCTTCACCACCAGCTACCCCTTCGGGCTGGCCATGGTGCACAACGGCAACGTCATCAACTTCCGCTCGGCCGCCAAGCGCCTGCACGAGAAGTACCACGTGCTGCCCAAGACCAGCAACGACCTAGAGCTGATCATGTACACCTTCGCCTCGGAGCTGCGCCTGAAAAACCTCGATGCGCTGTCGGTGGTCGATATTTTCGACGCCGTCGAAACGACCCAAGAGCTGGTGAAAGGCGCCTACGCCACCATCACCACCATTGCCGGCCACGGCCTGTTGGCCTTCAACGACCCGCTGGGCATCCGTCCGCTCGTCATGGGCCGTCGCAACACCCCCGACGGGCCGGTTTTCGCCTTCGCCTCCGAAAGCACCTGCTTCGATTACCTGGATTTTGAGCTGATCGAGGACATTGGCCCCGGCCAGGCGGTGTTCATCGACAAGGAATTCAACGTGCACTTCAAGAACCAGCCGGCCAAAACCAAGGCGTTCTGCGTGTTCGAGCACATCTATTTCGCCCGCGAAGATTCCGTGATTCACGGCCGCTTGGTGGCCCGCGAACGGGTGCGCCTGGGCAAGATGCTGGCCCGCAAGGTTATCGAGTCGGGCATCCAACCCGACATGGTTATCGACGTGCCGTCGTCGGGCTACTTCGCGGCTTCCGGTTTGGCCGAGGCCATTGGCGTGCCCTACCGCCGCGTGCTGGTGAAAAACAACCACATGGGCCGCTCCTTTATCGTGAGCAGCCAGGCCGGGCGCGAAGACGTGGTAAAGAAAAAGCTCAACCCCATCCGCGAGTTTGTGGAAGGCAAGAAGATTGCCGTGGTCGACGACAGCATCGTGCGCGGCACCACCTCGCGGCGCATCGTGCGCATTCTGCGCGAAGCCGGCGCCACCGAGGTGTACTTCATTTCCTCGGCGCCGCCCATCATTTCGCCCTGCATCTACGGTATCGACATGGCCATGAGCACCGAGCTGATTGCGGCCAACTACACCGAGGAGGAAATCTGCCGCTACATCGAGGCCGACAAGGTGATTTACCAATCCCTGGAAGATTTGCAAACGCTCTTCGGCGAGGACAAAGGCCACGGTGGTAGCTGCTTCGCCTGCTTCTCGGGCCAGTACCCCACCGGCGACGTGACCAAGTACCTGCGCCACATTCAGGAGGAGCGCACCAGCCACCGCCAGAAAGAGGAACGCCCGACGGGAACGTCGGTCAGCGCCAAAGCGCCGGCGCCCACGGAACACTAGGCCGAGCCCAAGTACATGCCAGCCTCGCGTCTGTCATCCTGAGCGGCGCGAAGCAGAGCGAAGGACCGCATCACGCAAGCCGGCATTAGCAAGCGAGCCGCTAAACGTGATGAGGTCCTTCGGCTTACGCCTCAGGATGACAGACGAATTTTTCCCTCGCTCATGAGCCAGACTACCGCCGCCTCCGACCTCAAAGCCACCGCCGGCTACTCCATCGAAGAGGGCAACGCCGCCTCGCGCAACGCCTACCACTGGGCCAAGAAAACCTTCAGCACCCGCGCCGGCAAGCCGGGCGAACCGGCCCAGGACCTGGAAGGCGGCTTCTCCAACGAAATCCGCTTCGGGGCCGAGCGCCTGGGCATCGGCTCCGACGGCATTGGCACCAAAATCGAAGTAGCCGAGCGCGTGGACCGCTACGACACCCTGGGCCACGACCTGATTGCCATGGTGGCCGACGATTTGGTGGTGGCCGGCTTCATCCCAACGAACCTGTCGAACATCATCGACGTGAACACGCTGAACTACGAGGTGGTGGACGAGCTGATGCGCGGCCTGCACGACGCGGCGCAGTTCAGCTCGATTGCCGTGACGGGCGGGGAAATTGCCGAGCTGGGCAACCGCATCGGCGGCTACCCCGGCGCCCGCATGAACTTCAACTGGTGCTCCACCGCCGTGGGCGTGCTGCACCCAAGCCTGGCGCGGCCGCTGAGCGGAGCCAACGTGCGCGCCGGCCAGGCGGTGGTGGCCCTCCACTCGCCGTCGTTCCGCTCCAACGGCTACTCCCTGGCCCGCCGCACCCTCACCAAAGCCTTCGGCGAAGAATGGCACAAAGCCCCTTACACCGGCGCCGACGCCGCCGAAATGGGCTCGACCTGGGGCGAGGTAATGCTGGCGCCCTCGCTCATTTTCGCGCCGGGCGTCACTGCCATCCTCGATGCCGGCCTGCCGCTGCACGCGGCTGCGCACATTACCGGCGGCGGCGTGGCCGACAACTTCAAGCGCGTGTTGAAATCGGGCGTAGGGGCCGAGCTGGATAACCTGTTCGCGCCGCTGCCCGCCATGAGCCAGCTGGCCGAACTGGGCGGCATCAGCCCCACCGATGCTTACCTGTACTGGAACATGGGTAACGGCATGCTGCTCGTTACCGACGCCGACCAGGCCGTAGCCGTAGCCGCCGAGCTGACCGCCAAGGGCTACGCCGCCCAGGTGGCCGGCCGCATCATCGCCGAGCCGACGATTACGCTGCGTGTGGCCGCCGGGGAGCTGCACTACGACATCTAGACTCCAGCATCCGCCGGATTGGAAAGCGCCGCTGACCGTGCAGTCAGTGGCGCTTTCTATTTTTGGTCTTGACCTCACTCAACCTGCCGTGAAACGTTGCTTCATCAACTAGGAAGGCGAATCCAACAAGTTCTGGAACCTGGAAACCACCGGCTCGGCCTATGCCGTCACGTTCGGAAAAGTGGGCACCAACGGCCGGGTGAATCGGAAAGAGCTGTTAGACGCAGCTACCTGCGAAGCGGAAGTCGCCAAGCTGATCCAAGAGAAGCTGAAAAAAGGATACTGCGAAATCGGGTCTGATGAGCCGGTGCCGGCTAAGCAGACGGCCGTCTACCGGCCGATGGATGAGGACCTGTTCTGGGAGCTGATTGCCGCCTTCAACTGGAAGCGCACCGGCGACGACGAAGCCGTGATGCGCCCCGTTGAAAAGCGTCTGGCAGCCATGCCAGTAGAGGATATTTTCGCTTTCGAAGAGATACTGGCCGAAAAGCTCTACCAACTGGATGGGGAGAAATACGCCGCTGCCTGCTACCATGGTGAAACCCGGAACATATCCGGCGACCTGTTTTTGTATGATCGGTGCGGCGTAGTCGTCAACGGTCGCGAACTGTACGAGCAGGTGGTGCAACACCCCGAACTGTGGCCGGTAGGGGGCGAGTTCGAGAGCTTGTTGTTCCTGCCGCAACAAGCGTACAAGCGGAAAACACGCGGCGGCGAATATCCTTATGTGACAAAGGTTTCCTACGAGACCTGCAGCAATGCGGCGGCTTGGCCAAATGGGTAGTGGTTATGCCGGCCGTTGCGGCCGCTTCTCCAGAATCAGCTGGGTGCGGAATTCGTGCAGGCCGCGTTCCAGACCTACCGGGTAAGTGTGCGGGTTCAGGAAGCGCCGGATGCTCGGGTCGAGGGCAGTGACTTCCTGGCGGGCTTTCTGGCGACTTTCGTTCAGGGAAGGCAGCTCCAGCACGCGTTTCCCTTGCCGGAACACCGGCTCCAGCAACTCCCGGTACTGCGCCGACTGCACCGGGCGGCGGCGCGTAGGGTCCAGCGGGTCCACTATCGTCAGTTGCTCGGGCAGGGGCTCGGCGGTGTTGTAGAGCATGTCGGCCACGGGCTTGCCGTTCTCGCCGAAGAAGCGCCGCACCTGCAAAATGCCCGGAATGCTGGTTTTGGCCAGTTGCTCCGAGAGTTTGATGGTGAAGTCCCAGCCCGAGTTGTCGGCTTTCTTCATGGCGGCCAACTTGTACACGCCGCCCAGCGCCGGCTGGTCGTAGGCCGTCACGAGCTTGGTGCCGATGCCCCAGGTGTCGATGCGGGCGCCTTCGAGCTTGAGCGCGGTGACGAGCTGCTCGTCCAGGTCGTTGCTGGCCACGATGCGGACTTTGGGGAAGCCGGCCTCGTCGAGCAGCTTGCGGGCCTGCACGCTCAGGTAAGTCAGGTCGCCCGAATCGAGGCGGATGCCGCCCAACTCGGAACCCCGCTCGCGCAGCCGTTGAGCCACTTTGATGGCGTTGCGCACGCCTTCGAGCGTGTCGTAGGTATCCACCAGAAAAACCGAGTCGTCGGGAAACGCATCGGCGTACTTCTCGAAGGCTTCTTCCTCGCCGTCGAAGGCCATAACCCAGCTGTGGGCGTGGGTGCCGCGCACCGGAATGCCGAATTGCTGCCCGGCCAGCACGTTCGAGGTGCCGTCGGCGCCGCCGAGGTAGGCGGCGCGGGTGGCCGAGAGGCCGCCGTCGAAGCCCTGGGCGCGGCGCAGGCCGAACTCCAGAATCTGGTCAGTGGGGCCCACGGCTTCGCGGATGCGGGCGGCTTTGGTGGCAATCAGCGTCTGGAAATTCACCAGCGTGAGCAGGGCCGTTTCCACCAACTGCGCCTGCAGCAGCGGCCCCTGCACCCGAATCAGCGGCTCGTTGCCAAACACCACCGTGCCCTCGGCTACGGCGTCCACGTCGCAGGTGAAGCGCAAGTCGCGCAGGTAGTCGAGGAAGCCTTGTTCGAACAGCTGGCCGCCCCGGCTGCCGCGCAGGCTGCCGAGGTACGTGAGGTCGTCGGCCGAGAAGCGCAGGTTTTCCAGCCAGTCGACAGCGTAGGCTAGGCCGGCCGCCACGGCGTAGCCGCCTTGAAACGGCGCTTTGCGAAAGTAGAGGTGAAACACAGCCTCGCGGTCCTGCATGCCCTGCCGCCAGTAGCCGTAGGCCATCGTGAGCTGGTAGAGGTCGGTGAGCAGGGTAAGGGAAGGACGGTAGAGGGCGGAAAGGGGCTGTTCGGTCATGGCGAAAAGCAGCAGTGGACGCGGGAAGGTACGGGAGCCGGCAGAATTCGGCCGGATGCAGCGCCCGCGCCGTCCGCGTTAGCCACGCCGCTCAACGCTACCCTGTGCAACGTTCCCGCCCGCTTCCGCTACTTTGCGCCCATGAAACGAATTATCCTCGGACTACTCCTGGCCGGGGCCGCGCCGGCCGCCCACGGCCAGCAGGCGGCCAAGCCCGTCAAAACCAAGATTTCGGCCCAGACCATTGAGCGCGTTGAGAAGACGCTGGCCGACGACAAGCTGCGTGGCCGCGCCCTGAACACCGGTTCGGCCGAGGCGGCGCAGTTTCTGGCCGGTGAGTTCAAACGCATCGGTTTGCAGCCGCTGACGGGCCTCACATCGTTTGAGCAAACCTTTCCGGCCTTTGAAGTGCGCAACGCCGGCTTGCAGGCAACATTGAACGGGGCCCCCGTGGCCGCCGACAACGTGGTACTGATTTCGGGCCAGGAGCAGGTGAGCTGGGCTAGCGGGCAGAGCGGCGCGCCGCGCGTGGTGGCCATCGGCCCGCAGGCAGATTACCGGAAGGAAGTTGTGCCCTTGCTCTATTCCAAGGAGAACGTGCTGATTCTGCTCGACCCGGCGCATGCCCAGCGCTTCAAAGCCCTGGCCAACCGTTTCGGGCGCGGCAGCCAGTTTCACCCCGAAAAGCCCACGCCCAACGCCATTGCCGTGGTGCTGGCCCCGACGACGCCTACGGCAGACGCTACCTACCAACTAACGGGCAGCACCAGCATCAAGCAGCTGGAAATCAAGAATATCGTGGGCGTGCTGCCTGGCCGCGACAAGACCAAGGCGGCCGAGCAGGTCGTTTTCTCCGCCCACTACGACCACATCGGTATTCTGCCCGCCGTGGCCGGCGACTCCATTGCCAACGGCGCCGACGACGACGCCTCCGGCACCACAGCCGTGGTGGCCCTGGCCGAGCACTTCAAGAAAACCAAGCAGAACGCCCGCACGCTCATTTTCGTGGCCTTCACGGCCGAGGAAATAGGCGGCTTTGGCTCCCAGTACTTCTCCAAGCAGCTCGACCCGGCTAAGGTCACGGCCATGTTCAACATCGAGATGATCGGCAAGGTGTCGAAGTTCGGCCCCGGCGCAGCGTTCATCACCGGCTTCGACAAGTCCGACTTCGGCCCGATTCTGCAGCGCAACCTGCAGGGCAGCACCTTCAAGTTCGAGCCCGACCCGTACCCCGAGCAGCAGCTGTTCTACCGCTCCGACAACGCCACGCTGGCTCGCCTGGGGGTGCCCGCCCACAGCATCAGCACCGACCAGATTCCCACCGACAAGCTCTACCACTCGGTCGATGACGAAGTGGAAAGCCTGGATCTGAAAAACATGACAGCCGTTATCGAGGCCATTGCCGTCAGCGCCCGCGGCATCGTCGCCGGCACCGATACGCCCACCCGCATCAAGGACGCCGGGGAGCGGAAATAAGTATCCGGTCTTTGCGTATCAGCCACGGTGGCCCGCTGGGTTACCGTGGCTGATTGCGTTTGGCGACTGCGGCCAGCTGCTGGTCGATATCGGCGGCGCCCTCAACGCACCATTGCAACAGTGCCGGCAGGTCTTGGCCGGTAGTCTCCACTACGTTTCCGTGGGCATTACGGAGTTGCACCTTGTACACGTTGTTGGAAACCTCTTCGTACCACAGTTTCCAGCCCGTAGGGAGTGTCCAGTTTTCTGTTGTTTTCATCGGGCCAGTGGTAGGAAATGCACGTGTGAACATACGCAGCGGCTCCCATTCATTACCGAACAGACTGTCCAGAACCGGACAGCTTTTACCTGTGCACTAATGCATAATTTAATCATAAACGATTAATTGCTAAATGATTACATGTTTGGCATTGCGCTTGGCTATACCCCATAGCACAAGTACCAATACCGAACGAAAATGGACAGAGCTATTTCCCCCGCCATTCAGGCCCAGCGCCGCCGCCGCCGCTGGCTGACCGTTGCGGCCGTGCTGCTGGTAGCCGTGGCAGGGTTGTGGGCGTTTCGCGGGGCGCTGCGCCCGAGCATTGCGGCCGAGCAGCTGCTGACGGCCCGCGTGGAGCCCGGCGACGTGGAAGCCTCCCTCACCGCCACCGGCCTCATCATTCCGGCCCGCGAGGCGGTCATCACCAGCCCGGTGCAGTCCACCATTCGGCGGGTGAACCTGGCGGTAGGCGCGAAGGTGCAGCCGGGGCAGGCCATTTTGGAGCTCGACAAGGAGCAAACCAACACGGCCCTGGCCAAGCTGCAGGACGAGCAGCTGCAGAACCGCAACAAATCGACGCAGCTGCAGCTCACGCTAGCCCACAGCCTCACCGATCTGGTGTCGCAGGAGAAGGTGCAGCGCGAGAAAGTGCGCAGCCTGCAATCGGCCCTGCGCGACGAGCAGTACCTGCTGAAAGTGGGCAGCGGCACCCAGGAAAGCGTGCGGCAGGCCGAGCTGACGCTCAAGATTGCCGAGCTGGAGCTGCAGCGCCTCGCCGACCAGATTCGGAACCAACGGCAGGCCAACGTGGCCGACGAGCAGGAGCTGCGCTACACCATGCAGATTCAGGACCGCACCATCGGCGAGCTGGCCCAAAAGCTGCGCCAGTCGAGCATTTCGGCCGAGCAGGCCGGCGTGCTCACCTGGGTCAACGAAGACATCGGCTCGACGGTGAACCAAGGCCAGGTAATTGCCCGCGTGGCCGACCTAAGCTCGTTCCGGGTGCGCGGCACCATTGCCGACGCCTACGCCGACTCCCTGCACCTGGGCGACGCCGTAGTGGTGCGCCTGAACGGGACGGATTTGCGCGGCGCGGTGAGCAGCATCAGCCCGGCCGTGGAGAAAGGGGTGGTGACGTTTTACGTGGCCCTCGACGACAACCACCACCCGGTATTGCGCCCCAACCTGCGCGCCGACGTGTTTGTGGTGACGCGCAGCCACCGCCGCGTGCTGCGGGTGAAAAACGGCCCCTTCTTCCAGGGCGGCCACGAGCAGCCGGTGTTTGTGGTGCAGGGTGGCAAAGCCGTGCGCCGTACCGCCCGCTTCGGCGACTCCAACTTCGACTACGTGCAGGTGCTGAGCGGTCTGCAGGCCGGCGACGAGCTGTTGCTCATCGACACGAAGAGCTACGAGGAAGCCCCCGAGCTGACCATCAAGCGCTAACCCGTGCCCTCCCTTACGCCCGTTCCTTTCTGCGCTATGAAACGCCTCTCAACCCTGCTCTACTCCCTGCTGCTGGTCTTTTTGCTGGTGGTGGGCGCAGTGCTGGCGCTGCTGCTCACCACGCTGGCGGCCGCCGCTCAGCCCCATCAACCGACGGCCGCCTCGCTCACCCTGCCCCAGGTGATTGAGCTGACGCTGGCCCAGTCGTCGGTGGCCAAGCAAGTGCAAACCAACCGCGAAACCAGCCTGTGGCAGTACCGCTCGTTTCGGGCCGACTACAAGCCGCAGCTGGCGCTGGAAGGCACGCTGCCCAACTACAGCCGCACCATCACGCCCGTCACGCAGCAAGATGGCAGCACGGCCTTCCGCTACGTGCGCATCAACAACAGCTACCTCGGCACCACCGTCAGCCAGAACATCGGCCTGACGGGCGGCAAAGTCACCATCGGTTCGTACCTGCAGCGCTTCGACAACTTCGAGGGCAACCGGCAGCGGCTCTACAACAGCAACCCCATTTCCCTGGGCCTGACGCAGCCCATCGGCGGCTTCAACGCCCTGGTGTGGGCCAAGCGCATCGAGCCGCTGCGCTTCGAAGAGTCGCAGCGGCAGTACGTGGAGGAGCGCGAAACCATTGCGCGCCGCGTGACGGAGCTGTATTTCGACGTGCTGCAGCAGCAGGTGAATGCCGCCGTGGCCCGCCAAAACCGCGAAGCCAGCCAGGACCTGCTGCGCATGGGCCGCGAAAAAGACAAGCTGGGCCGCATTTCGGAAAACGACCTGCTGCTGCTCGAGCAAAACCTGCTGAACGCCCAGCAAGCCGAAGTGCAGGCCACCGTGGACGCCCAGAACGCCGCCCTGCAGCTGAAAGGCTACACCGGCTTGACCGTGGACGCCGCCCACGCCCTAGCCGTGCCCGCGGCTGCCGCCACCCTGGCCGTGAACCCCGACGACGCCCTAGCCCATGCTCGGCAGTACCGGCGCGAGCCGCTGAGCTTCCGGCGGCGCCTGCTGGAGGCCGAGCGGGGCGTGGCCCAGGCCAAGGGCAGCACCGGCCTGCAAGCCAGCCTCACGGCCTCCTTCGGCCTCACCAGCAGCGCCGACGACCTGATGAACAGCTACGTGAACCCCAACAACCAGCAGCAGGTGCGCCTCGGCTTTGCCATGCCCATCGTGGACTGGGGCAAGACGCGCGCCGTAGTGAAAACCGCCCAGCTCAGCCGCCAGCAGGTGCAGTACACCGTGGAGCAGGAGCAGCTGACCTTCGAGCAGCAGGTGCTGAGCCAGGCCGCCCAGGTAGCGGCTTTGGGCCAGCAGCTGGCCCTGGCCGCCCGCGCCGATTCGCTGGCCCAGCGCCGCTACACCATCACCCGCGCCACCTACCAGGTGGGCCGCATCAGCCTCACCGACCTCAACATTGCCCAGCAGGATAAGGACCGCGCCACACGCGCCTACATTGCCGCCCTGCGCGCCTGCTGGGTGGCCTATTACCAGCTCCGCACCCTCACGCTGTACGATTTCGAGCGCGGGCAGCCGCTGCTGGCGGCGCAGTAGGCCGTTTGAATACACAGCTTCAGAAACGATACCCGACCTGAAGGCTGCGGGCCGACGTGACCTGGGCTTCGGTGAGAAAGGTCCATTGCCGGTTGGGGTCTTTGGGTGCGCCAGGGTTGGCATTTACATCCAGGCCCAGCGCACATTCCAGCAAGAAGCGTGGGCCTAGTCGAAACTGATAGCCCAACCGGCACGATACCGGCGTGTGGATTTCGGTAAAGGAATCGGCCACGCCTGGAAAACTTGCATAATCCCGCCAGAAGTTTTCGTAGGCTACCCCTATGCCCAAACCTGCATAGAGGCCCGTAAGAGCCTGCTTGCCAGGCAAAGCATAGTAGCGAATCTGTGCTTCGGCCACCAGGCTGGTGTATTCCCGTTTACCTTCTGTTAACACGGTTACGGTCTGAGTCGCGGGGTCGTAGGAGCCAATCTGGATTGGCGTAGCGTAGTATCGGCCTCCCAGACTAAAAGCACTGCTGATGCGGCCCTTAATGACTTGCTCGTATGTAATGGCAAGGTGGGGGCCTCCAAACTGAACAATCCGGCCACCGGCCTTCAGCGCACGTATCCGCGGCTTAGTGACATGTAGAGTGTCGTTTGGTGTGGCGGCTTGCGCCTCGCCCATGCCGGTGCAAAGAAACGCGCAAAACGTGAGGCTCGCAGGTAGAAGGACGTGCATGTAGTACAACAGATAAGTTACCGATGATGCAGCTTCTCAACGGGCACAGCTTCTCCCTATTGCCAAGGGCAATAAAACAACTGCACACGTCCTGTTGCCGCTACGCTATTCGAACCAGTATACCGTGAAGCGGGTGCCCTGGCCCACGGTGCTTTCCACGGCGAGGTGGCCGCCGTTGCTGCTCACAATGCGCTGCACCAGGTGCAGGCCCAGGCCCGTGCCGGCAATGTGCGGGTGCTGCCGCTCAAACAGACGGAACCCGGCTTTCAGGCCCTTGGGCAGGCGCATGCCCAGGCCGTTGTCCACCACCACCAGCACGGGGTGGCCTGCGTCGGAGAGGGCGCTGGTGAGCTGAATGCGCGCCGGCTGGCCGGCACGGGTGTACTTGAGCGCGTTGCTGATGAGGTTGTGCAGCACGCTACGCAGGTTGGCGCGGTTGTACACCAGGGTAGGCGCCGCCGCAAAGTCGAGGCTGATGCGGGCGTCGGCGGCCGCTACCTGCGCCTGCAGGCCCAACAGCACCTCGTCGGCTACGCTTTGCAGGGCCACGGGCGCCGTGCCGCCGGCGTGGCGCTGGGCCTGCACGGTGGTGGTGAGGTCGAACAAGGTGGTGTCGAGCTGTTGCAGGGCTTGGTCGACCATGTGCAGCAGCTGCTCCTGCTCGGGGTCGGCGAAGGTGGCCGAGCGGCGCAGCTCGCCAAAGAGGCCGGTGAGGTTGTGCAGGGGCTGGCGCAAATCGTGCGAGGCGGTGTACACGAAGTTGTCCAGCTGGCGGTTGGTGCTGGCCAGCTCGTCGTATTGCCCTTGCAGCACTTGCTGCAGGCGGGTTTGGTCGTCCACGTCGGTGCAGGAGCCAAACCAGCGCGGGCCGCGGCTGTCGGAGAGCTGGCGGGCCCGAATGAGGTGCCAGCGGTACTGCCCGTCGTGGCGGCGCAGGCGGAACGTGCCGTCGTAACTGTCGCCGGTGCGCACGCAGTGCACCCAGCGGCGGGAGGCTGCGGGCTGCTCCGAAGGTTCGAGCAGGGCAATCCAGCCGGTGGGGCCCAGCTCGGCCACCGAGAGGCCGGTGTAGTCGGCCGCCCGCTGGTTGTAGTAGTCGATGAAACCGGCCGCGTTGGCCGTCCAGATCATCTGCGGAATGCTCTCGGCCAGAAACCGCAGCTCGGCTTCGCCCCGGCGCAGGGTTTCAGCCAGCTCGCGCTGGTCGTGCACGTCGGTCACGGCGCCGTGCCAGCGCACGGGGAGGCCGGCCACGTCGAACTCGGGCACGCCGCGGCTCAGCAGCCAGCGGTGCTGCCCGTCGTAGCGGCGCAGGCGGTACTCGTAGCTCCAGCTCACGCCAGCGGCGCGGGCCGCGGCCGACTGGGCCAGCACGCGCAGCCGGTCGTCGGGGTGAATGAGCACGGGCCACATGGCGCCCACATCGGCGGTGGGGGGCTGGCCGGTGAAGTAGTACCACTGCGGGCTCACGTACTCCACGTGGCCTTCGGCGTCGGTGGTGTAGGTAATTTGCGGGGCGGTTTCGGTGAGCACGCGCAGGCGGGCGTCCTGGCGGCGGGTTTCCACGGCCAGCCGGTCGGCGCGCTGGCGGGTTTCTTCCTGCAGCGTTACGTCCACGGCAAACACCAACAGGCCCCGCACGTGGTCATCGGCGTTGCGCAAGGGCTGCAGGGTGAAATCGAAATAGCGCAGACTGGGTTCTTCGGCCGTGGGGTTGGGCACGACCAGGTGGTAGGCCTTGGCCACAAACAGGCGCCCGGTCGCAAACACCTGCCGCATCACGTCCAGCAAATCGGCGGCAATGGGCGCCAGGGCGTCGGCTACCGACTCGCCCAGCGGCGTGTGGCCGCCCAGCAGGGCCTGCATGGGCTCGTTCACAAACTCGTAGCGCAGCTCGGGGCCCAGCAAGGTGGCTATGCCGGCCGGCACTTCCTTCAAAATCTCGTGCAGCTGGCGGTCGGTGGCGCGTAGCTGCTCGTCGAAGAGCCGGGCCGTGTGCACGTCGGTGGCCGAGCCGTACCACTGCCGGATGTCGCCGGAGTCTTCGCGAATGGGCACCACGCGCACCAAATGCCAGCGGTAGAGGCCGTCGTGGCGGCGGAAGCGCAGTTCCCGTTCCCAGGCATCGGTGGCGGTGGCCAGGGCCGCCTGCATATCGGCCTGGTCGTCGGGGTGCACGGCCTGGAGGTAACCGGTGCCCAGCGCCCGGGCCTTGGTGTGGCCGGTGTAAGCGTGCCACTGCGGCGAGAGGTAGGTAATCTGCCGCTGGGCGTCGGCAATGAAGGTGATGAGCGGCAGGGCCTCGGTCATCACGCGCACCTGCTGGTCGCGGTGGCGGATGGTGTTGTCGAGGGCCTTCACCTGGCGCCGGATCTGCATCCGCTCGGTCACGTCGGCGGCGTACATGAGCACGCCCACGGGCGGGCCGTTGCCGTCGCGCAGCGGGCCGTAGTAGAGGTCGAAATAGCGGGTGTCCTCCGGCGAATCGGTGGTCTGAAACGGCGCCGGAAAATCGGTAACGGCGAAGGGCTGGCCGGTGCGGTACACTTCGTCGATGCGGTGCAGCAGCCCGGACGTGACCAGCTCGGGCAGGGCCTCGGCCACGGGCACGCCCAGGTGGGGCCGCCCGGCCAGCAGCTCGGTCATGGCCGGGCTGGCGTAGGCCTGCACGTGGTTGGGGCCGATGAGGGCCGACAGGTAGCCCGGCAACTGATCGAGCAGAAACTGCAGCTGCGCCAGGCGCGGAGCCAGCGGCGACACCAGGGTAGAGGCCGCGGCTTCGGCCAGCACCGGATGGGCCGTGCACAGCGCCCAGGCCCCGGCCGGGGCCAGCCGGCACTGCAGCTGCCACCACGGCAGGTGGGTTGGTTCGGCGTTCGGCGGAAGCGGGAAGAACACGGGCTTGCTGCCGTCGGGGGTGGGCTGGCCCGCAAAAGCGTCTAGCGCGGCCGTGCACCAGCCGGCGCCCAACGCGCCCAGCGCCTCCAGCCCTTCAATGGGCTGGTCAAGCAGCTCGGCTTCGGTGAGGCCGCTCAGCGTCAGCAGGGCTTCCGACACGGCCAAAATACGTCCGTCGGGTGCCAGCGCAAGGGCCGGGAGGGGCTGCGCAGCAAACAGGAAGGCGAAATCGGACGAGTTGGGAAGCATGAGCCTGGCAACAGATACTGGAACGACTACCGACGCAACCGCGTGCCACCACGCGGTTTTCGGCCCACAACGCTTAAGGAAGGGCAAATGGTTCGGGGGAAATCCTCGCGCGCCCGGCCGCGAGGCGGAGCTACGCGTGGGGTTGTATCACGGCCTGTTTCACCAGGTCGAGCAGCAGGGCATCGGGGGCGCTGAGGGTGGCGGGAGTGCGCGGCAGGCGTGCGGGGTCGAGGTAGCCGGCCAGGGCCTCGAAGCCAGCGGGTTCGAGGCGGTGAAACGCCATCGACCAATCCTGAAAGCTGCGGGCGGCAATGGGCTTGTCGGAGAGTTTGGTGACGTTGGAGTGGCGCGCGTCCTGGGCAATGCGCTGGTAGAGCGGCTCCAGCACCTGCGGGTCGCCTTCGATGAGCTGGGCAATGTTGCCGTGGCTGTAGAACAAAATGCCGGTGACGTGGTGGCGGGCGTTGTCGCGGCGGCACTGCGCGAGCAGCGCATCCAGCTCGGCGTCGGTGAGCGGGCGCACGGCCCGGCTCATGTAAATAATGTGGTGGAGCATAGCAGGCATCGGCGGCAACCGCGCAAGTACTTGGTAAAACGGGCCCGGAAAGCCGGCCTGATACGCCAAAGATAAGGCAACCCCTGCACTAGGGACGTCGGTGGCAGCCGTCAGGCCACTGCGCTGCACGGCGCTCCTCCGACGCGTTGGTGCACAAATAAGGCGGCGAAAGATTTGAAGAAAAAGTTAAAAATAATATTATTAATGTAATATATTTGGGTGTTGATGTTCTTGATGTCCGCGCCACGGCTGCGCGGGCCCGCTGCCGTGGCAGCCCGTGGTTGGTACAAGCTATTTGGTCTCCCATTCCCCCGCAACAATGCGCAAGACAACCCTTATTGCCCTGGCCACCACTTTCCTGTGTGGGGTCAGCTGCCAAAAAAACGACGTGGTACCCACCAACTCGCCCGGCGCCGGCCTTTCGCAAGATGTTGCCGTGGCTTGCGTCGACGACGTCATCGACTTCAACAGCATTACGCCGGGCACGTTGCTCAACCAGGCAACCAGCACGGGCGGCGTATCGACTACCGTGAGCAGCTTCAACCCGCACTATCCCACCAAAACCCGGGCCGCCTCCGTGTTCCGCAGCAGCCTCCCCGTGTCGTCGACCGAGGACCTGGACCTGCGCAGCCCCGGCGCCCCGTACGCCGTTGGGGAGCCGCAGCCAAACCCCGGCTTTGAAAATACCGTGGCGCTGGGCAACATTGTGGTGCTGCAGAACTTCCGGGAATACTCCGACCCGCTGCCCGACGCCACGCCCAACAACGTGAACGAGCCCAACGACGACGACTTCACGGAGTTTGAGCAGGGCGGCACCATCGGCTTCGATTTCGGCAGTGCAGCGCCCATTACGGCTACTTCGCTCACGGTCATCGACGTGGAGTTTGCCTACAATTTTGAGGGCGAAACCGGCAACGTGAAGCTCTACGCCAGCAAAGGTGGCGCCCAGATCGGGCCAGCCTATCCGTTCCATGATGCCGGCCCCAACGGCGTGGAAGTCGTGTCGCTGGGCAACACGCCGGGCGTTGGCTACATAGAGGTAACCATCGTCGGCTCGATGGGCATCGACAACCTGCGCTTCTGCCGGCCCGCGCCGCCCACCAGCCACTGCACCTACACCCAGGGCTACTGGAAAAACCACCCCAATGCCTGGCCGGTGCAAAGCCTCACGCTGGGTGGTATTTCCTATAGCAAAGCCCAGTTGATTACCATCTTTCAGACCCCCGTGCGCGGCAACGGCCTGCTTGCGCTGGCGCACCAGCTGATTGCCGCCAAGCTGAACGTGGCCAACGGCAGTAGCCCGGCCGCGGTGGCCGCCGACATAGCCGCAGCCGATGCCATGTTTGTGGGCAAAGACCTGCGGGCAAATCCGCAGCCGAGCGTGCCCACTTCCCAAACCAGTGCATTGGTCGGCCGGCTCGATAATTACAACAACGGCGTAACCGGCCCAGGGCACTGCGACGATTAAGTTGCCCCGGCGTATGCCGCAAACCGCAGCCTGAAGCACTTCAGGCTGCGGTTTTTTTGTGCCTAGGCCCAGCGTGTTCGAATCCGGCGGCCGGGACCATTCATTTCCGAACACCGTGTCCATTTGCGGACGATATTTTTCGGCGCTGATATTTGATGTATGAGTGTATTGTGTTGAAAAACAAATATTTATGTATTTGGCACGCGGATTGGCTTCTTCTGGTAGCCCCCCATAGCCCGCCGCACGAAAGCGGACAATGTGGGGAGCCGCCTTTCCCAAGTGCCTCTCAACGACAACTCATCTATGGAACCCACGCTGACCGCTCCCCACGCCACCGCCGACCTCATTTCGCGGAACAACACGCCCATGATTCGGCTCATCGACATCGAGAAGGTGTACCAGACCGATACCATTGAGACGGTGGCGCTGAACCGCGTGAACCTGACCATCAACCGCGGCGAGTTTGTGTCGGTGATGGGCCCCTCGGGCTGCGGCAAATCGACGCTGCTGAGCTTGATGGGCCTGCTCGACGAGCCCTCGGGCGGCACCATCGAAATCGACGGACGGGCCGTGACCAGCTACTCCGACAAGGAGCTGGCCCGCGTGCGCAACCAGAAAATAGGGTTCATCTTCCAGAGCTTCCACCTCATCAACGACCTCTCGGTGCTCGACAACGTGGAGCTGCCGCTGCTGTACCGGGCCGGTACCTCGGGCAAGGAGCGCCGCCAGCTGGCCCTGGCCGCGCTGGAAAAAGTAGGCCTGAGCGCCCGCACCAAGCACTTTCCGTCGCAACTCTCGGGCGGGCAGCGCCAGCGCGTGGCCATTGCCCGCGCCCTGGCCGGCACGCCCGAAATCATTCTGGCCGACGAACCCACCGGCAACCTCGACTCGGTGATGGGCGAGGAAATCATGGACCTGCTGCTGGGCCTGCACCGCCACGAGGGCACCACCATTGTGATGGTGACCCACGACGAAAACATGGCCCACAAGACCGAGCGCCTCATCCGCTTCTTCGACGGCAGCCAAGTGAGCTAAGCGGTAGCCCGTTACCGGTTGCAAGCTGCGCGTTTGGGCAGCGGCAAAACCGATAACCCGAAACCAGCGACGAACACCTGGCACTTGGCAGCCGACACCCGACATCCCGCACCCCGCATACCCTACCGCTATGAAAACGAACTTCTCTTTTGTCCGCACGTGGTCGGCCGCAGCACTGCTGCTGGCCGCCGCTTGCAGCCGCTCCACCGCCCCACAGGTGCAGCCAGCTGCTACCGCCGGCACGCCGGCCCAGGCTGTAGAAGCCGTACTGGCGCAGCTTCATGAGCACGAGCAGTTCGACGGGGCGGTGCTGGTGGCGGAACAGGGCCGCGTGACCCTACAGCAAGCCGCCGGCTGGGCCAACCAGGCCCGCCGCGAAGCCTTGCGCCCCGATGCCCAGTTCGACGTGTCGGCCCTGAGCCAGACGTTTACGGCCGCCGCCGTGCTGGCCCTGCGCGACCAGCAGGAGCTGCACCTCGACGACGAACTGAGCCGCTACGTGCCCAACCTGCCGTACCCCGGCGTGACGCTGCGCCACCTGCTCACCCACACCTCGGGCATTCCCGAAGTCGACGTGCGCGAATCGGGCAACGATGTGGCGGCCGAGCTGTATTACCTGCACCCGGAAGCCGCGTTTGCGCCTGGCCGCCGGTGGGAATACACCACCACCAACTACGCCCTGCTACAGAAAGTAGTGGAGCGCGTGAGCGGGCTGGCCTTTGCCGATTACCTGCAACGCTCGTTTTTCGGCCCGCTGAACATGCGCGACACCCGGGCAACAGCCCAGGCCCAAGTTGCGCCGGAGCGCCGCGCCGTGGGCTACGCCCGCCCCACGTACCTGCGCCCGGCCACCCCGGCTGCTGCCGTGGTGCCGGGGCTGCACATCTACTCCACGCTCACCGACCTGCACACCTGGATGCGGGGCCTGCGCAACGGGCAGTTTCTCACCGCAGCCTCGGTCGCCGAGCTGTTTGCGCCCACGCGCCTCGCCGACGGCTCGTGGGCCAGCACCACGCTCCGCGGCCGGGCGGCCGGTTTTGGCATGGGCTGGTTCACGAGCCTGCCCGCCAGCGGCCAATCAATGGTGTGGCATTCGGGCGGCCAGGATGGTTATTTCGCTTACCTCGGGTTCGATGCTGCAGCCGACCGCGTGGTTATTCTGCTCAACAACACCGCCGACGCGGCCGGCACGCTGGCCACTGCCACGGTGGTCGAGCAGGTGCTGGGTGGCCGGCCGGCGCTGCTGCCCAAACGCTCGGTGGCCCGCGCCGTGGGCCGGTTGGTAGCGGCGCAGGGCATCGAAGCCGCCGTGCTGCACTACGCCTCGGTGCACACCGACACGGCCCGCTACTACGCCAGCGAGTTTGAGTTCGAGCAGCTCAGCCAAGAGCTGCAGGCGCGGCAGCGGCCCGCCGAGGCGCTGGCTGTGCTGACGGCCTACGCGGCCACCGCACCCGCTGCCGACGGCCTGCGCGAACCGCTGCTGCGCCTGCACACCCGCTTGGTGGTGGCGCGCACCGCTGCGTGGGCCCAGGCCCCTGCCGTGGTAGCCCTCTGATTTTTCTTCTCTTTCCCGACCCCTCTCAAAAGCCGTTGTCATGCTGCTTAGCTATCTGAAACTCGCTTGGAAGGTGCTGTTGCGCCGCAAGTTCTTCACCTTCATCAGCCTTTTCGGCATCTCCTTCACCCTGATGGTGCTGCTGGTGGTGGTGGCCTTCTTCGACCACGCATTCGGGGCCCACTACCCCGAGACGCGCATCGACCGGATGGTGTTTGCCCAGTTTCTGCACGTGAAGTTCAAAGACGGCGGCAACATGAACACGCCGCCCAGCTACCACCTGCTCGACAAGTACGTGCGCCCCCTGCGCACCCCGGAGAGAGTAGCCATTGCCTCGAACTTTCACGCCACGCCCAGCTACGTGGGCAACCGCAAGCTCGACCTGGACCTGCGCTACACCGACGCCAACTTCTGGCAGATTCTGGATTTCCACTTCCTCGAAGGCAAAGCCATTCAGGAAGCCGACGTGAAAGCCGCCGCCCGCGTGGCCGTTATCAACCAGGCCACCGCCCGCCAGTACTTCGGCACCGACCACGGCGTGGTGGGCCGCACCATTGCGGTAAACCAGCTGGGCTACCGCGTGACGGGCGTGGTGGAGGATGTGCCCGCCATGCGCCTGGCCTCCTACGCCGACGTGTGGGTGCCCATTACCACCAGTCCCGACGACTTGCAGAAAACCGACCTCAACGGCGACTACCTGGGCATTATCCTGGCCAAATCGGCGGAGGACGTGCCGGCTGTGCAGGCCGAGTTTGAGCAGGCCATGAAGCGCGTGCCGCTGACCGACCCCAAGACCATGGACCACCTGGACCTGCACGCCGACAAGCTCTTCACCGCCTTTGCCCGCCAGCTCACCAGCCCGCTCACCGAGTACAAGTCGGACGGCATGGAGTACCTGGTGCCCATTCTGGGCGGGCTGGCCTTGCTTTTTATGCTGCTGCCGGCTTTGAATCTGGTGAACATCAACGTGAGCCGCATCATGGAGCGCAGCTCCGAAATAGGCGTGCGCAAGGCCTTTGGGGCCACGGGCGGCAAGCTGGTGGGGCAGTTTCTGGTCGAAAACATCTTCCTCACGCTCCTGGGTGGCGTGGTGGGGCTGGTGCTGGCCTACATCGCGCTGCAGGTCATCAGCGGGGCGCAGCTGCTGGCCTACGCCCACTTCGAGCTAAACGGGCGGATTTTCGCCTGGGCCCTGCTCGTCACGGTATTCTTCGGGGTGCTGAGCGGGGTGTACCCGGCCTTCAAAATGTCGCGCCTGCACCCGGCCCAGGCCCTTAAAGGCAGCGGCAAATAACCTGACCCAGCGCAACTCTTCCCGGCCCTTCCCGGCCCCCCACAAGCCATGATTCGTCACCTCTTCACGCTGATTTGGAACCGCAAGCGGTCCAATGCCTTGCTCATCGCCGAAATCCTGCTCTCGTTTTTCGTGCTCTTCGCCGTGAGCGTGCTGCTGGTTACCAGCTACTACAACTACCGCCAGCCTGCCGGCTTCGAGTACCAGAACGTGTGGGAGCTGAACGTGAACCCCGGCCAGGACACCACCGACCACCGCCCCACGCTGCGCCTGATGATGCAGCGCCTACAGGCCACTCCCGGCGTGGTAGCGGTTACGGGCACTAGCTCGAACACGCCTTTCGCGTTCAGCTCCATGAACACCAACCAGTACTACTACCAGAAAAAGCAGGGCCCCTCGACCGACCGCTACGAAGCCGACGACGAGATGGTGAAGGTGCTACGCCAGCACGTGGTAGCCGGCCGGTGGTTCGACCGCCGCGACGATGCCGCCACCAACCCGCCCGTCATCATCAACCAACGCTTCGCCGAAAAGCTGTTCGGCAACGAGTCGCCGGTGGGCAAGGTGATGACCAACGACAAAGGCACCGAGAAGTGGCAGGTGGTGGGCGTGGTCGACTACTACCGCCGCGCCAGTGACTTCGACGGCAACGCCCCGGCCATTTTTGTGCGGCGCGTGGCCCAGGATGTCGACAAGCTGGATCCGAACGAGAATCCGGTGCTGCTGGTGCGCGTGCAGCCCGGCAGCGGCGCCGTGCTGGAGCAGCGCTTGGTAAAGGAAATCAGCGCCGTAACCAAGGGCTGGACCGCCAAGGTGAATACGCTGGAAGAAAACCGTCACGACAAGATGAAAATCGTGCTGACGCCGCTCGTGGCCCTGGGCTTGGTGTCGTTGTTCCTGATTCTGAACGTGGCGCTGGGGCTGTTTGGGGTACTGTGGTACAACATCAACCAGCGCAAGGCCGAAATTGGCCTGCGCCGCGCCCTGGGGGCTACCGGCTCGGGCATCGGGTCGCAGTTTCTGGGCGAAATGCTGGTGGTGACCACGCTGGGCGTGCTGGCGGGCGTGCTGCTCACCGCGCAGTTTCCGCTGCTGGGGGCCTTTGGCGTCGAAACCCCGATTTACGTCATATCCATTGGCTTGTCCGCGGTGCTCATTTACGTCCTCACGGCCGTCTGCGCCTTCCAGCCCAGCCGCATTGCCGCCGGCATTCAGCCCGCCGTGTCGCTGCGCGAAGAATAACCGAACGCGAAACGCCCCGCCGGCCATAGGCGGGGCGTTTCGTTGCCCGCCGCGCTTCTCTTTCCCGCCGCAAATTCCGTCCTTCGTTCCTCTCTCTTCCCAGCCATGATTCTTATCGTCGACGACGACATTGCCGTGCGCACCTCCTTGGGTTTGCTGCTCAAGCAGGCCGGCTATGCCACCAAGGCCGTGGGCACGCCCGAAGACGCCCTGCGCGTGGTGCAGGAGGCCGCGCCGGAGCTGGTGCTCATGGACATGAACTACTCGCTGGAAACCACCGGGCAGGACGGCCTGCAGCTGCTGGGCCAGGTGAAAGACGTGGCGCCGCAGGTGCCCGTCATTCTCATCACCGGCTGGGGCTCCATCACGCTGGCCGTGGAAGGCATGAAGGCCGGCGCCGCCGAGTTTGTGACCAAGCCCTGGAACAACGACTCGCTGCTGCAAACCATCCGCACCGTCATCAGCTTGGCCGAAAGCACCGCGGTCCACGCCGACGACGAGCTGAACCCCACGCGCCGCCAGCTCGACCGGCAGTACAATTTCCAGCGCATTGTGGGGCAGGATGCGCAGCTCCTGAATGTGCTGCGCAGCGTGGGCCAGGTAGCGGCCACCGACGCCTCGGTGCTCATTGAGGGCGAATCGGGCACGGGCAAGGAGCTGATTGCCGAAGCCGTGCACCTGAACTCGCACCGCCGCAAGGCCCCGTTCGTGAAGGTGAATTTGGGCGGCATTTCTGCGTCGCTGTTCGAAAGCGAAATGTTTGGGCACCGCCGCGGCGCTTTCACCGATGCCAAAACCGACCGCGTGGGCCGCTTCGAAATGGCCAACGGCGGCACCATTTTCCTCGACGAAATTGGCGAGCTGGACCTGGGCAGCCAAGTGAAGCTGCTGCGGGTGCTGCAAGACCGTACCTACGAAGTGCTGGGCGACTCGCGCAGCCGCTCGCTCGACATCCGGGTGATTTGTGCCACCAACCGCAACCTGGCCGAGATGGTGCGCGAAGGCCGGTTCCGCGAGGACCTGTTCTACCGCATCAACCTGATTACGGTGCGCCTGCCCGCCCTGCGCGAGCGGCCCGATGACGTGCCGCTGCTGGTGCAGCACTTCGTGCAGAACCTGCGCACGGCCTACAACCGCCCGGCTCTGAAAGTGGGCACCCGCGCCCTGCACTGGCTGCGCGAGCAGCCGCTGCCCGGCAACATCCGGGAGCTGAAAAACCTGGTGGAGCGCGCCGTGCTGGTGAGCGGCAAAGACGAGCTGGGCCCCGAGGACTTTCAGGCCCAAACGCAGCGTGTGGTGGTGAAAGCCGCCGAAGGCGAGCTGCCCGCCGTGGGCGTGATGACGCTCGATGAGATGGAGGCCCAGATGATTCGCAAGACTGTGGATTTCTACGCCGGCAACCTCTCGCGCGTGGCCAAAGCCCTCGGCCTGAGCCGCGGCGCCCTCTACCGCCGACTGGAGAAGTTCAACATTCCCTTCGATGCCGCGCAGTAGCTTGGTAAGACACCTGAACAGTCATGCTGAGCTTGGCGAAGCATCTCTGCCGTTTCGTTGAATCGTTGCAGACAAAGCGGTAGAGATGCTTCGGCAAGCTCAGCATGACGTTTCTTTATTGCGCGCACCCTCCCGCATGACGCTCCGCACCAAGTACATCCTGTTTGTCGTCCTCATTCACACCGCCATTGCCGGGCTGGCGTTTCAGTTTCGCGAGTCCAACGTGGTTCTGTTCGTGGCTACCGAGGCGCTGCTGCTGGCCACGGCCGTCATCAGCGTGCAGCTTTACCACGGTTTTGTGCGGCCCCTGAACCTGATTGCGGCCGGCACCGAGGCCATTCGCGACCGGGACTTCACCATGAAATTTCTGCCTGTGGGCCAGGCCGAGATGGACCAGCTCATCGACACCTACAACCAGATGATTGACGAGCTGCGCCAGGAACGCGTGAGCCAGCAGGAGAAAAGCTACCTGCTCGAGCGCCTCATCAACGCCTCGCCGGCCGGTATTCTGCTGCTCACTTTCGAAGGCACCATTGAGGCCGCCAACCCCGCCGCCGAGCGGTATCTGCAGCAGCCAGCCACTGTGCTCGTCGGCCAGCGGCCCGACGCCTTGCCGGGCGAGTGGGGCCGGGCCCTGGGCACACTGGAGCCGGGCCAGCCGCAGGTGGTGCAGCTTTCGGGCGTGCAGACCTATCGGGCCAGTGCCTCGCACTTCCTCGACCGCGGCTTCACCCGCTACTTCATCCTGCTCGAAGAGCTAACGCAGGACCTGATTCGGCAGGAAAAGCAGGCGTATGAGAAGCTCATTCGGATGATGTCGCACGAGATAAACAACTCCATCGGCGCCGTCAACTCCATTCTGCAGAGCTTCCACCACTACGCCCCGCAACTGCGCGACGACGACCGCGCCGACTTCACCGAAGCCCTTGATGTGTCGGTGAACCGCAGCACGCACCTGGCCAATTTCATTGCCAACTTCGCCAACCTCGTGCGCCTGCCCCCGCCCACGCCGCGCCCCACCGACGTGCACGAGCTGCTGCGCGCCACCTGCCGCCTGCTGCAGGTACAAAGCGAGAAGCGCCAGATCCGGTGGCACTGGCACCTCGCGCCCGGCCCGCTCTACGTCGACCTCGACGCGCAGCAGCTGGAACAGGCCCTGCTCAACATCGGCAAAAACGCCCTCGAAGCCATTGGCGAAGGCGGCAACGTGTGGGTGCACACCACGGCCCAGCCACCCGCCCTCGTCATCGAAAACGACGGCCCCGGCATTGCGCCCGAGGTGCAAACGCGCCTGTTCACGCCGTTCTTCAGCACCAAGCGCGACGGGCAGGGCATTGGCCTCACGCTGGTGCGCGACATTTTGCTGCAGCACGGCTTCGCCTTCAGCCTCACCTCCAATGCGGCGGCCGGCCGCACGGCGTTCCGCATCGAGCTGAAAAAGCCGTAGCCGCTGGCGGATTCTCTGCGAACAGAATCCACCAGCGGCTACCGCATTGCAGTGCTCCGGCTTACTCCACCAACACCCGCTGCGACACCACCGTGCCGGCCGAGGAAAGCCGAAGCGTGTAGACACCGGCTGGCTTGCCGAGCACCGGCAGCACCATTGGCGTGCCGGCCCCGGTGTTAGACGCTACCCGATCCAGCACCACGCGCCCAAACGCATCCAACAGTTGCAGGCGCACCTGCTTGGCCTGAGCCAGCTCCGCCGGCAGCAGTACCGACACCGCTTCATGGGCTGGCTGCGGGTACACATGAGCTACGGGGTTGGCTGATGCAACTCGGCTTGCCGCCGGTACAAGTTGCAGCGTAAACCGCCGGTCCAGGTTGCCGTTGTTTCCTTGGAAAGTATACCCAGCGGCCTGCCGCAGGTCGTAGGAACGGTTGGCCACGCGGTCGAGCAGCAGCACAGCCGTGCCGGGCGGTACGTTGCGCAGCGTGGCGCCAATGGTGCATTGAGCAGGCCGGGCAATTTCGAGGCTCAGCGGCACCGACACGGTGGCACTGCCCAAGGCTGGCAGGCCATTCACGGCCAGCAGATCGGAGCCGGCCCACGAGCCCAATACCGGTTTTGGTGTGGTGCTGGTGATGGGAAAAACGGCGTCGGCCGGAATCTTCCACGCATCGGCCGAGGCCTCGGCCGCCGCCGTAGCACCGGCATCGAAGTACACCGTGGTGCGGTCGGTTTCGCCCGTGGCGGTGCTCACCGCTAGCTGCACCAGGGGCCGCGCGTCGGCGGTGGGTACGAAAGCGGAAGCGCGGGGTACGCTGGCCGTGCGGGCGGCATCGGTGAAGCTGAATGCAACGGCTGGGCTACCCACCGGGCCCACTACCCGCACGAAAAAGCCCTGCATCACATCCGTAAGCGGATTGCCGATGCCGTTGACGTAGTAGCGGAAAGCGCCGGCTTGCTCGTCGTACACGTACAGCGCGCGGCCCACGCCGGCCGGTAGGGTAGGAGCTACCACGCGCCAGTCGAGCAGCGAGGGGTAGGGGTTGCCCACCAGGTTCCAGCCGCTGTTTTGGGCGCTGCGCGTGAGCGGCGGGCTGCTGATGGTGCCCGTATTGAGCGTGCCTTGCAGGGCAAACGTAGGGCTGCCCGTCAGCTGCAGGCCGTAGCCAGCACCGGCAGGCAGCACCGCCGCCAGGCTCCCCGGCGACTGCCACCCCCGCCAGAAAGCCGTGGCGGCGGCGGCATCGGCGTAGGAAAGCACCGTCGGCGTGGGGCCCGTCAGGTCGCGCAGCCGGGTTATCGAGTTGAAGCACGGGTTGACAACGGCCGCATAGCCAAGCGTGGTCAGCTGCCCGACCGTGGCCCCGGCTACGGGCGACGAGAGGTGGTAGAATAGCTCCGTTGGACTGGCGGCCCGGCCTGCTGCGGCCGTGCGGCTGCCGGTGCCGGCACCCACAAAGTGCTGCACCGTAACGGCGCCGATAATCACTCCTGTGCCCGTGGGAATTACCATGGCCTGGCCCTCGGCGTCGCTCAGCAGCACCAGGTTGCCGTTCGACACCAGATTGCCCTGCAGCGTGAGGACCTGCTCTACCTGCACCGGGCCGCTGAGCGTGGCGCCGGCTGGCCCTACCGTGAGCGAAGTCAGCTCCACCGTGCCGCCGCTGCCGCCTAGCACCTGCGGGGTGGTGCCGGTGAAGGCCACGCCGCCCCCGCCGGTTTGCCGCAGCGTGCCGCCGTTGTTGGTAAACACGCCAACGATATCGAGGGTGCCGCCGCTGATGGTGAGTGTGGCCCCATTCAGGGTAAGGTCTTGCACCGAGGCCGTGCCGCTGCCGATAACGGGTGCATAGGGCGTGCCGGCAGGCACCACGGCGCTGAGGCTGGCCGAGGGCACCCCGCCGCTCCAGTTGGCCGCGTCAAACCAATCGGTCGACACGGTGCCGGCCCAGGTGGTGGGGCCGGTAGTGAATGGCACCGGACTCACGCCCAGGCCTTCGACGGTGCTGACCGTAACATACCCCGCGCTGACGTTGGCTGGTGCCGCCGTAGTAATTTCGGTGCCGGCGGCATTCACCGTCGCCGGGGTAGCCGCAAGGCCGTTGAACGCTACCGCCGGGGCCGCACCGAAAGCCTGCCCGTTGATGAGTACCGCCGTGCCGGCCGGGCCGCTGCCGGGGCTCAGGCTGGAAATAGTGGGCGTGTTGCGCAGCCGGGCGTAGTAGGTGTCGATGGAAAACGAAGACGACCCGTTCGAACTGACGGGCCCAAAGATGGGCCGAGCCTGGAAGTTATTGGTGCCGTAGAAGCGGCCGGCAATAAAGGCTGCATCGGTTCCGTCGGCCTGGATGAACGAGATGTTCAGGCCCGACCCTGTTCCGGTGCGTACCCAGCGCAGGCCACCACCCGGCCGGAAGCTGGCCACATATACCTGCGAAACCGAAGGGATGGGCGCGGCCGTTAGGCGGGTTTCACCCAGGTCGGTAACGCCGCTCAAGAAACCCGTCATGTACACGTTGCCAGCGACATCGACAGCCAGCGCACCGGGTCCGGCCGAGTTACGGGCAGGGTCTTGGTTGGGGTCGAGTACGCGGGCCCACACGGCTGTGCCGGCGGCGTTCAACTGGGCCAGCACGCCGTTCGGGCGGGTGCTCGTCAGGGCTACGCCGCCCAGCACAATATTCCCGGAAAAGGAACCGCTTAGGTACAGAGCGCCGCCCGCACCGGCAACCACGTCGGTAACCTCAAACGGGTATTGCCGCACCCAATTGACTGCGCCAGCGGGACTCAACTGCAGCACGAAGTTGTTGCCATCGGCGGCCGAGTACGTGTTGCCTGCTACCGTGAGGGTGGGGTCAAAATCACCCACGACGTAAATGTTGCCGTCGGAATCGGTGTGCAGCCGCCGCAGGTTTAAGCCCCCGCCACTTAACCGGAGTGCCCATTGGGCCGTGCCAGCGGCATCGTAGTTCACCACAAAGCCGTTGTCTAGTTCCGGATCGGCATCAGCAGGCAGGCTTACCGCCCCGGCGCTGAAGCTCCCCACGAACCGACCGGCGCCTGCAGTAGCGCCACCAGGGCTGGTGGCCAGCAAGTTGGGTGCGGCGCTTGGATGCCGGTCCCAAAGCACCGCCCCGGTAGCATCGAGTTTGAGAACAAAGATTCCAGCCGGTACGGTGACGCTGCCAGCAGTGACGGGGCCCCCAAAGGTGCCCGATACCCAGCAGTTGCCCGCCGCATCCGTACTCATGGCTCTGCCAAAGTCGCTGCCGGTGCTGCCTAATATCTTCTCCCAATAGATGCCGCTGGTAGTGCCAACGCGCGCCACGCGCACGTGGCTGAACTGGCTGGTATTCGGTACTAAATTGTAATTGCCTGCTACGTACAAATCACCCGCAGCTGTTCCCAAGCCAATCGGACCTGAATTCACTACCTGGCCAAACCGGCTGATGAATGTGCTTTGGGCGTGGGCCGTGGTGCTCAGCCAACTGCTGCACCACACCGTCCAAAATGCCACCAAGAAAATCTTGCGCATAAGTGTTGCATATGATGTGAGAAGATTGGCGGAGGTAGGAAGATATCCTTACTGTTTTCTATGTGCAATTATTTAGAAAAATAATCATGTTAAACTCGGCGGTTTGTGGTTTCAATAAGGTAGAATACCTGCCGTTCAGGCAACAGTCGGCAACGCACGAAGCGGTAGGAGCGCCAATACCCAACCAGCGCGGTAAACGCAAGATTTCACACCTTGCGCTACCGTTTCGCCTATGGGTTCTGCCTCCATCAGCTTCCGCTTGCTCCGCCGTATGGGTGCCCTGCCGGCTTTGGTGCGCTTGCTGCTCGGGGTGGTTGCGGGGGCACTGGCCTACGGGTGGGCAACGGGAAGTCTGTCGCCGCTGACGCGCCTGGTGGCGGCCTGGGACGGTTTTGCCCTCGTCTCGCTGCTGTTGTTGTGGGCGGCCATCGTCACGGCGGAGGTGAATACCATTCGGGCTGTGGCTATGGCCGAAGACCCCGGCCGGCTCTGGACGTCGGTATTTGTGTTGGTAACGGCCGGTGCCAGCTTGCTGGCGGTGGTGGCCCTGCTCGACACCATGCGCACGCTGCCGCACGGGCAGCTGCCGCTCTACGCGGTGCTGTCGATTGTAGCGGTGGGGGCGGCGTGGCTGCTGGTGCACACGGTATTCACGCTGCGCTACGCCCACCTCTACTACGATACCACGGTGGACGGTGGCGAAGGGGGCCTGGACTTCCCCGGCGGCGAAACCGAGCCCGACTACCTCGACTTTGCCTACTTCGCTTTCGTGGTGGGCATGACGGCCCAAACCGCCGACGTGGCCATCAGCAGCCGCTACCTGCGCCGGGTGGCGCTGCTGCACGGCATCATCTCGTTCGGGTTCAACACGGCCGTGGTGGCCCTCACGGTAGGCGGGCTGGCGGGGGTGCTGTAGAGAATAACGCACCAATCACCACATAAGACGCTGCTGCAACAGGGCGTCTTTTCGCAGAGGCTGCACCGGCTGAGCCGCTGAATGTGGCTAGTGCATCACCGGGCCTTCCACCTTCGTGGCGAAGCGCTCCAGAATCTGGGCCGAGTCGTGGGGAATGCCTTCGAGCAGGCGGCGCACGGCGGAGCGCTTCCAGTTCTCCAGCAAAACCGGGTCGGAGCGGTGGTCGGCTATGCGGTTGGGGTGGTTGGCCAGCCAGGTATCAACCAAGGCAGCAGCACGTTTTTCATCGAGGGGTTCCATGGCGTTGCGGGGAAGGAAATGCACGCGGCTGCCCGGCCGGGCAGCCCCTTATAAGTTCGGAAATTCCACCCGCATTTGCACCTGAACCCACGTTCAAATGCAGGCGTCGGAAACCAGCCAAACAGGATCCGTCCTTACCAGAAACAACCGGCGCACCGGTGGCTGGCTTGCCGCCCCATGTACACGCAAGAAGGCCCGGGCACTGGTGCCCGGGCCTTCTTGCGTGTGGAGGAAATCAACAAGTCAGCTAGCGGCGCTGCTGCCCGGCGCCGTAGTCGCCGAAGCGGCTGCTGCGGTCGTCGCGGTTATCGTAGGGGTCATCGTCGCGGCGGGGGCGGCGGTCCGCGTCGTCGCGGTGGTCGTAGGCGTGGTTGGTGCGGTTGCGGCTCCGGTCGTCGTAGAGGCTGCTGGAGTAATCGTCGCCGTAGCCGAAATCGGAGCGGGCACCGTCGCGGTTGCTGCCGTCGTAGCGGGGTTCGCGCTGGCCGTCGGTGTCGCGCGGGTTGGGGCGGCGGTTGCGGGGCTGGGTGCGCTCCTCGTCCCGGTCGTAGTGGTCGGAGTAGGACGCGTAGGATTCCTGGCCGCCGCGGGCGCGCTTGTAGCTGGTGCCGCGGTAATCGTCGCGGCCCGCGTCACGGTCTCGGCCGCGCTCCTCGTCGCGGGGGGGCTCCTGGCGGGCGGTCCAGCCGCGGTTGGCGGTTTCGTAGGTAGCACCGTAGCGGGCCGAGTCGGGCTCGTTCTGGTAGCGGTAGTTGGCTTCGCGGGCCGATTCGCGCTGGCGGCGCAGGTCGGCATCGTCGTCGTCGAGGCGGCGGGCAGCCTGACCGGGGCGGCCGGCTATGCCAAAGTTGCTGTAGCCGTGGCGCGAGTTGTCGTAGTCGTAATTGGAGCGGGCGTCGTAGCGCGGGCGGCGCGGGTCGGCCTGCGAGTCGTAGTACTGCGGGCCTTCGCGGCGGTTGTCGGCTTCCTGCTGCCGGCCCCGGTCGTTGCCGCCGCGGTAGTCGCCCTCGTAGCCGCGCGGGCGGTTTTCGGTTTGGCCGCCGAAGTCGTTGGGCCGGTTGCGGGCGTTGGGTGCATTGCGCGAGGCCGGGGCGCCGTAGTCGTCATCGGGGTGCGGGCGGCGCGAACGGGCGTCGGCGGCGCGGCGGTCATCGTCGGGGCGGGCGCCGGAGCGGCGGCCGGAGTTCTGAGAATGAGGCATGGCGGTAGGTTGGTTGTGGGTAGACTGAAGTGTACCCCGGCCCGCGGGCGAAGGTTGCGCGGTGGGGCAGGCCGTTGGGCAGCAAAAAGCCCCGGCGTTGGGGCCGGGGCTTTGTTCCACTCACTGGCTGCGCACACTCACCCACGCAATGCCGGAGCAAAGGTGCGGCCGCAGTATTAGGCTATTGTTGCGGCAGGATTAGGCTTTTGCGGTTTTTTGGGGGGAGTAATGCGGGAGGAATAGAAGAACGTCAGGCAAAGGTTTCGCCCTCTAACGTTGCCCGTCATGCAGAGCGCAGCGAAGCATCTCTCCCGCTTTGTCGCATACTATCTGGCGAAGCGGTAGAGATGCTTCGCTGCGCTGCATGACGGCCGCTGAAAACAACGCGTCGGAGAATCACCCCCAACCCCTGTTCCAGCAACAACGCAAAAGGCCGCTGCCCGGTAGAGCAGCGGCCTTGGTCGCAGGGGCAAGTCCATTCACCCAAATTGCTACACTCCCACGACGGGGTAAAACCGGGCCACTGCTGGCCACGGGTGATGGTTGCAATTCACCAAACCACTCTGCGGGGGTTCACCCACCACCGCAAAAAAAGAGTTGCAACCAAGCAGGCGTTGGGGCCCCATCAGGGCCCGATTGCATCGGGTGCAGTCGGCCTCACTTCCACGACAAAATTACCCCGGGGTTGGGCGGTCGGGCGGGTTTTGCGCCGAAGTGGGCTTCTCACTGGCCGAACGCCTGGGTTTGCTATGCGAACCGCCGTAACTGCTTGCCCGGCAGCGGCCTTTGGCCCACGAAAAAGCCCCGGCCCAGCGGGCCAGGGCTTTCCGACACGGGGTGCACATCCACTCATTTGCGCCAACGCCCGCACCCAAACATGCAGCGCCGGGCATGACGGATTGGTGAAGAAACCACAAGCCCGTGTCCCGAGGCCCGCCGCTCACTACCGCACCCCAAACCGGTACACCGTGGTGCTGTGAAACACCTGCCCCGGCCGCAGAATGGTGCCGGGGAAATCGGGGTGGTTGGGGGAGTCGGGGAAGTGCTGGGTTTCGAGGCAGAAGCCGTAGTGCCGGGGGTAGGCCGTGCCGTCGTGGCCGGTGAGCGAGCCGTCGAGGAAGTTGCCGGCGTAGCACTGCACGCCGGGCTGGCTGGTGAGCACCGTGAGCGTGCGGCCCGTGGTGGGCTCGTGCACGAAGGCGGCCCGGTGCAGGCCCGAGGGCGCCAGCGGCTGGTGCAGCACCCAGTTGTGGTCGTAGCCGCCGGGCACTTGCCCGATGCGCGCGCCCAGGGCCGTGGGCTCCCGAAAGTCGAAGGGCGTGCCCGGCACCGGGCGCAGCTCGCCGGTCGGTATCAGCGTGTCGTCGACCACGGTGTAGCGGTCGGCGGGCAGGGTCAGCTCGTGGCCCAGGGCATCGGGCACTTGGCCGTGGGCGAGGTTGAAATAGCAGTGGTTGGTCAGGTTGACGGGCGTGGCCTTGTCGGTGGTGGCGTGGTACTCGATGCGCAGAGCGTTGTCGGCGCAGAGGGTGTAGTCGACGGTTACTTGCAGGTTGCCGGGGTAGCCCTCGTCGCCGTCGGGGCTGAGGTGGGTGAGGCGCAGGGCGGGGCTGCCGTCGGGGGCGGTGTGGGCGGTGGCTTGCCAGAGCACCTGGTTGAAGCCGCGCCGGCCGCCGTGCAGGTGGTGGAGGCCGTTGTTGGTGGCCAGCTGGTAGGGGCGGCCGTCGAGGGTAAACCGGCCCTGGCCGATGCGGTTGGCGTAGCGCCCGATGAGGGCCCCGAAGTAGGGGTTGGCCTGCTGGTAGGCCGGGCTCAGGTAGCCGTCGAGCGAGTCGAAACCCAGCACCACCTCGCCCAGCTGCCCGGCGCGGTCGGGCACCAGCAGGCTGGTCACGGTGCCGCCGTAGGGCGTGATGCGCGCCTCGGCGCCGTGGGCGTTGGTGAGGGTGAAGAGCGGCACGGCGTCGCCCTCGGGCGAGTAGCCAAACGGGGCCGAGGTGGGGGTAGCGGCAGCAGCCATACGCAGCGGGGGTAAGGGTGAGGACGAATGGGTAAGGATACGAGGATTGGGCGGCTTTGGGGGCCGGGGCTTCACGGGCCCCCTCTTCCGCGGACCTCACCCCCCGGCCCCCTCGCCAAAAGAGAGGGGGAGCCACGGCGGCGCGGTGCCGCGTGGTACTACGACTTCAAGTCGTAGTACCACTATTGTTGCACGACCAGCACCGGTCAGGACCAGTTCCACTCTATCCTGCCCCAGCACTAAGCCGCTTCCCAGTCAGTAGTGCGACCTAGGGGAAATATTCTAATCGGGGCCCGGATTCCCAGCCTTATGCCCAAAATCCCGTATCCTGCGGTGAAGCGCGGGCGCCCCTTGCCGCGCCGCTTCCCTTCCCCGCCGCTTATGTCGCTTTTCTACACCCTCGTGAAGCCCCCGGTGCAGCTGGCGCTGCGCGTGTTTTTCCGGCAGCTGCAGGTGCGCCACCCCGGCCGCCTCAACGCCGAGGGCCCGCTGCTCATTGCTGCCAACCACCCCAACACCCTCATGGACCCGCTGCTGGTGGCGGCCCACCGGCGCCAGCAGATTGCCTCGCTGGCCAAGAGCACGTTTTTCCAGAACCCCGTTTCGCGCTGGTTCATGGAGGTGTCGAAGTGCATACCCGTGTACCGCCGGCAGGATGCCGAAACCGGCGACGCCGCCGAAACGCCCGAGGAAATGGCCCGCCGCAACGAGCAGATGTTTGCCCGCTGCTACGACCACCTCGACCAGGGCGGCTCGCTCATGATATTTCCCGAGGGCACCAGCGTGCAGGAGCGCCGCCTGCGCCCGCTCAAAACCGGCGCGGCCCGCATTGCCCTGGGCGCCGAGGCCCGCCGCAACTTCCAGCTGGGCGTGCGCGTGCTGCCCGTGGGCCTGAACTACTCCGACCCCCGCCGCTTCCGCTCCGACGCCCTCGTGAACGTGGCCGAGCCCATCCGGGTGGCCGACTACGCCGACCTCTACCGACACAACCCCGAAGAAGCCGCCGACGCCCTCACCGAAGAGCTGCGCCGCCGCCTCGAAAGCCGCCTCGTCATCACCCGCGACGACGCCGAGGACGACCTCGTGCGACAAGTCGAGGACACCTTCGGCCAGTACCTTGTGCCCGCGCACGACGAGTCGGCCACGCCCTACGACAACTTTCGCCTTACGCGCCTGCTGCTGCGCGGCCTGGCCTGGCTAGAGCACCACGCCCCCAACCACCTCACCGCCCTGCGCCAGCACCTGCACGCCTACGAAACCACCCTGCGCCAGCACCGCCTCTCCGACGAGGCCCTGCGCCGCGGCACGCCCCAGCAGCGCGCCTGGCGCGGCGTCACCACGGCCCTGAAGCTGGTGGTGGGCTTTCCGGTGCATGTGTATGGCGTGGTGAACAACTACCTGCCCTACATCATCCCCTCGATGGTGGCGCGCCGCCTCACCAAAGACGTGGAGTTCATCGCGCCTATCATGCTGGTGACGGGTATGCTCACTTTCGGCATCCTATACCCGCTGCAAACCTGGCTGGCGTACCGCCTCACGCACAGCGGCTGGCTGGCGGGCCTGTACCTGCTGAGCCTGCCCCTCACCGGCTTCTTCGCCCTCAACTACTGGAACCGCCTCGCCGACCGCCAGGAGCGCCTGCGCCTCTATCGCCTCTTCCGCCGCCAGCCCGATACCGTGGAAACCCTCTTCCGCCAGCGCGCCACGGTATTGCGCCTGCTCGACGAAGCCCGCCAGGAATACCTGACCGCCACGGCCGAGTAGCGCGGCTTTCGCCGACACTGGAGTGGTTGACCGCCGTTGCTGACGTTGAACGACTAATTGCAGAACGTCATGCTGAGCTTGCCGAAGCATCTCTACTGCTTCGTTGCGTCGTGCGGGAGAGATGCTTCGTCAAGCTCAGCATGACCACTACTTTCTTTACTGTCGGTCGGCTACCTCCGGCTCTTTATCTGCGGAAGGAAACTAGCCTCTAGCATTGGCGTGGCCTTCTATCCAACTACCGTTTCATTTTCCCCCTCCCTTCACGCCCAGGCCCAGCGTGAGTATTTCGGACAGGCGCAGGCTACGGTTGGTGATTTTGCTGACCAGGTACAGGTCGTTGGTGCCCAGCTCGGCGTAGTAGCTGCTGCGCTGGGGCCAGCCGGCACCGCCTTCGTGGGTGAGGCGCGCGCCGAGCACCGCCCCAAACCGCAGCGCCGACGACCACCAGTAGTAGCCCTTGGGGTACTTGGTGGCGCGGGAGCTGTTGAGGCCCGGCCCAAAGGTGTAGGAAGCCAGCCCGCCGAACGAAAGCGGGTTAGCCTGCCAGCGCGAGGCGCCGAGCTGCGGGGCGTAGGGCGTGTAAGTGGTTTTGAGCGTGACCACGCCCAGGGTTTTGCCGCCGAGCTTTTTGGGCACAATGCCGAGGAGCAGTTCGGGCTCCAGTCGGCGCCGGGCCAGCCAGTAGCCGCCGCCCACGGCCACTGCGCCGGTGCCCCCCGCAATGTGCACGGTCAGGAAGAATGCGCCGTCGGTGGGGCGTGGGGTGTTGGGCGCGGCAGGTTGCGTGGCCGGCTGCGCCGCGTCGTTGGCCGGGTCGGAAGATTGGGCCTGCGCCGGGGCCGCCAGCAGCACCGCCGCAACGGCCAGCGGCAACAAGCACGCCCAGCGGTGGGATACGCCACGGGCCAGGGGCCAAGGCACGGCACTACGCAGCGGGGCCATAGCTCACGGTTTGGAGGTTGAACTGCCCCGCACCCCACACCGACAGCACCAGGTAGCGGCGCTTGCCCATGTGGTAGGTGGTCAGGTACGGAACGCCGTCGTGGTAGGGCTGCTCGGCGGTGTAGCGGTGAATGTGGGCCGCCAGGTGCAACACCACTTGCGGGCTGCTCCCGATGGCGGCGGTATAGGCCGGAATCAGCTGCGGGTCGAAGTCGGAGTCGGTGGGCGGCACGTGGCTGACGACCACCGTGCGGCGCACCCCGGCGGTGTCGGCCAGCTCACGCCGCAGCCACGGCACATCGGGCACGCGGCCCCGGAACCCCGACTCGCGGCCGTTGGTATCCACGCACACGAACTTGGTGCCGCCGTAGCGGAAGCTGTAGTTCAGCGGCCCGTACACCTGCTGGTACGCGGCCCGGCCGTTGCCCACCTGGTCGTGGTTGCCGATAACGGTGAGGTAGGGCGCGCGCAGGCCGCTCAGGCGGCGGTGCACCCAGCGCAGTTCGCGCGTCAGGCCGAAGTCGGAAATGTCGCCGCCCACCAGCACGAAGTCGATGCCGGGCTGCTGGTTCACGCTGCGCACGAAGTCCTCGGTTTCGTCGTAGAACCGCTGCGAGTCGCCCACGAACACGAAGCGCACGGTGTCGGTGGGGCTTTTGGGGTGCGCGCGCAGGCGCTGCAGGTTCTGAGCCGTGAGGTGCTGCGCGGTGGGTGGCGCCCAGGTTTGGTTGGGGTTGCTTTCGAGCAAGGTGCAGCCGGCCAGCAGCACAGTAGAGCAGCACAACACGCGAAGAAAGGACATAGGAGCAAGGCTGCGCCGGGGCGGCCCGGCGGCCCCATCAAGGGGTAATACCACCGAAGGGCCCCGGAGGTTATGGCGGCTTGCCCGGTTTCCTGAAACGCCGCTACAAATCCACCTTCACGCCAATACCCAAGGTGAGAATATCGGCCACCGAAAGCGCCTTGATGTTGCTGTACAGGCTCACCAGGTACAGGTCGTTGGTGCCCAGCTCGTAGTACAACGAAGCCGTGCGGGGCTGGCCGTTGGCTTTGGTGGGTAGCTCGTAGGCCACGCGCCCGCCCACAAAGGCCCCGGCCCGACTGCGAGCGGGCCACCAGTAGTAGCCCTTGGGGTATTTGCCGTCCAGCGAGGCGTTCATGCCCCGGCTGGCGGTGTAGTTGACCAGACCCCCCACCGACAGCGGCCGCACTTGCCAGCGTGAGGCGCCCAGCCCCAGCGTCCAGGGCGAATAGGTGGCCTTGCCGGTGAAAATGCCCATGGGCGTGATGCTGTACTTGCGGGGCACGTAGCCCGTCAGCACGTCCACATCGAGGCGGCCGCGCAGGGTGGTGTAGCCCACGCCTACCGTTACCATGCCCTGCCCGCCAGCCACCTGCCCGATGAGGTGGTGGGGGCGGTACCACGGCTGGGCAATCAGCCCGTCGGTGGTGCTGGGTACGGGCGGAGTAGGCGGGTCGGTGGGAGCAGCGGCTAGGGCCGGCAGCACGGCCGCGCCCAGCAACAACGAAAGCAGGAGCGCGCGCATTAGTAGGAGATGTTGTCGAGACGGAATCCCCGATCGCCCCAGAGCGTGAGCAACGTGTACTCGCGCTTCTCGAAGCTGTAGGAATTGATGAACGGGATGTTGTTTTCGTAGGGGTAATCGACGCCGAAATCGTGGCGGTGGCCGTTCAGCTCAAACACCAGCCGCGGCGCCCGCGCCAGGGCCTCTACGTAGGGCTGCTCCAACTGCGGGTCGAAGTCGCCGTCGAAGGGCGGCACGTGGCTGACCACGATTTGCCGCCGGGCGCCGCCGGTATCGGCCAGGGTGCTTTCCAGCCACGGAATGTTGGGAAGCGTGCCGTTGAACCCGGCTTCGCGCCCGTTGGTGTCGAGCAGAACAAAGCGGGTGTCGGCGTAGGTAAAGGCGTAGTTCAGCGGGCCGTACACCTGCTCGTAGGCGCCGCGCCCGTTGGCCACGTGGTCGTGGTTGCCGATGACGGTGAGGTAGGGCACGCGGAGCTTGCGCAGGCGCTCATCCACCCAGCGCATTTCGCGCACCAGCCCGAAGTCGGAAATGTCGCCGGCCACCAGTACAAACGCCACGTCTGGCTGCTGATTCACGCTGCGCACAAAGTCCTCGGCCTCGCCGTAGAACCGTTGTGAGTCGCCGATGAACACGAAGCGCAGCGTGTCGCCGCGGCTGGGGTTGGGGCGGGCGGCCAGCGCATCGAGGTTTTTGCGCGTGAGGTTGCGGTACTCCTCGGGCGTGCGGGTTTCGTTGGGGCTGAACTCAAGTAAGTCGCAGCCACCCAACAGGCCGGTGAGCAACAAAGCGCCCAGGCCGCGGCCGGCCCAGGAAGAAAGAAAAGAAAAAGCGGAAACGTGCGGCATACCAACAACACACGCCTGCAGGTGGGTAAATCAGGCGACTCGTGCTGTGGGCGTATACTGTGCACACCCCGTTTGGGTTGACGGTCATTACAGCCAGCGGGCAGTTCCCTCCGCCGATGAGGAAAGGAACTGCCCGCTGGCGCTACCCTATTCGTCCAGGTACTGGTGCACGAACTTGATGGCCATCGAGCCTTCGCCCACGGCCGAGGCCACGCGGGCCATGGCCCCGGCGCGGGAGTCGCCGGCGGCAAAAATGCCGGGTACGCTGCTTTCGAGGGCAAACGGTTCGCGTGCACGCTTCCACTTGGCGGCAAAGCGCGGGTCGGCCACCAGGTCGCGGCCGGTTACCACAAAGCCTTTGCCGTCGCAGAGCAGCACGTCGCAGAGCCATTCGGTGCTGGGCTTGGCCCCAATGAACACGAACAGCGCCCGCGCCGGCCGCGCCTGTACCTCGCCGGTGCGGTTCTGGCGCAGTACCACTTCCTCCAGGTGGTCTTGCCCGCGCACTTCCTGCACCTCCGTGAAGGGCAGCAGCTCGATGTTGGCGGTGCGCCCGATCTGCTCAATCAGGTACGCCGACATGGAAGCCGCCAACGACTCGCCCCGAATGACGATGAACACGCGTCGGGCGTAGCTGGCCAGGTACATGGCCGCTTGCCCGGCCGAGTTGCCGCCGCCCACCACGTATACGTCCTGGTCGCCGCAGGAGCGGGCCTCGGTGCGGGCCGCGCCGTAGTACACGCCCGCGCCCGTCAGGTGCTCGATGCCGGGCACGGCCAGCTGGCGGTAGCTCACGCCGGGCGTCATCACCACGGCGCGGGTGCGCACCTCGCTGCCGTCGGCCAGCGTTAGTACCTTGTATTCGTCCTGCACGCAGAGCTTGGTGACTTCTTGCGACAACAGAAACTCGGCCCCGAGGCGCACGGCCTGCGCCCAGGCGCGGTGCGCCAGCTCGGCCCCGCTCAGGCCGGTGGGAAAGCCCAAATAGTTTTCGATGCGCGACGATGTGCCGGCCTGTCCGCCGGGGTTCTGCCGCTCGATAATCAGCGTTTTCAGCCCCTCAGAAGCGCCATATACTGCCGCCGCCAGCCCCGAAGGCCCGGCGCCGATAACCACCACGTCGTAGAGCGCCTGCGAGGGTTTGCGCGAGAGGCCCAAGGCTTCGGCCAGTACCCCGCGCGTGGGTTGGGCCTGGGCTTTCCCGTCGGCCGTCAGCACCACGGGCAGGTCGCTGGGCGAAAAGCCAGTGCTGGCCAGCAAGGCCGGCGCTTCGGGGTGGGTTTCGAAATCGTACCACTGAAACGCGACCATGTGCGCGGCCAGGAAATCCTTGAGCTCGTGCGAAAGTGGCGACCATTGAAAACCCACCAGCCGCACTCCACTGAAGCGCGGCTTGTAATTGGCCTGCCACGCCGCCAGCAAGTCGTGCAGAGTGGGGTAGAGCAGGTCCTGGGGCGGATCCCAGGGCTTCATCAGGTAGTAGTCGAGGCGGGCGTCGTTGATGGCCCGGATGGCAGCCTCGGTATCGGCGTAGGCGGTGAGCAGCACGCGCTTGGCCTCGGGGAACAAGGTGCGGGCTTGTTCCAGCACCTGCACGCCTTCCATGTCGGGCATACGCTGGTCGGCCAGCACCAGGGCCAGCGGCTCGGCCCGGCTCTTCAGCTGGTTGAGCGCGCCCACGGCTTCGGTGCCCGAACCGGCCCGCACAATGCGGTAATCCTTGCGAAACTCGCTGCGCAGGTCGCGGTCGATGGCCGACAGCACTTGCGGGTCGTCGTCGACCACGAGCAAAACGGGTTTCTTATCCATAGCAAAAAGCGGGGTGGCTACTGGAGCGAGCGGGTGGAAAATAAAAATCAAGGGCGGCTTTCGGCGAAGCCGGACTGCCGCCCGGGCGTACTATTCGGCCAAGGGAAGCCACACGCAAAACTCGGTGCGGCCGGGCTCGGAGTGGACCTGTACGCGGCCGTCGTGGCTGAGCACGATGCGGCGCACAATGTCGAGGCCGAGGCCGGTGCCCTCGCCCACGGGCTTGGTGGTGTAAAAGGGCTCGAACACGTGGGGCTGCACGTCGGGCGCAATGCCGGGGCCGTTGTCGATAATGGAAATGCAGGCCAAGTCACCGTCGCGGCGGGTTTGCACGCGCAGCTCGCCCTCGGCCGGCAGTACGTCGATGGCGTTGTCGACGAGGTTGGTCCACACCTGGTTGAGGGCGCTGGGCTGGGCCACTACCAGCAGCAGGCCCGGCGCATAGTCGCGCAGCACCCGAATGCGCTTTTTGCGCAGCGGGTAGCTCAGCAGCGCCAGCGTGCTGTCGAGACCAGCGTGCAAGTCGGTGGGCACGCGGCCGGGCGCGCGGTCCATGTGCGAGTAGTCTTTCACGTTGCCCACCAGCTCGCTGATGCGGCGGGCGGCCTGCTTCACGTCGCGCACCAGCTGGCGGTTGCTGAGCTGCAGCTCCAGCCAGCACAGGGCGGGGTTGCGGGCGGCGGCAGGCAGAGCGCTCAGCACCGGCGCGAGGTCGTCGGCTTCGAGGCCACCCGCCAGTAGGCCGTTGGCCAGAGTGGTGGCATCGGCAATGCCCTGCTGGTCGAGCCAGTCGATCAGCTCTTCTTCGCGGTCGGACTGCTCCAGGGCCGAAAGCGAGGCCGAGGGCATGGCGGTGCGGTTGGCCAGGGCCAGCAGCGGCGCGAGTGTTTGGAGGGGCACCTGGGCGGCCAGTAAGGCCGTGAGCAGCTCGGGCTCGGTGCCGGCGTGGGTGGTAAGGGTGTCGGCAGCGCGGCTGATGGCGGCTACCGGGTTGTTGAGCTCGTGGGCGAGGCCGGCAGCCAGCTTGCCAAGGGCACGGAGCTTGTCGTCGCGCTCCTGGCCGCGCACTTCCTCCCGGGCGCGGTCGTTCATAAGGGCCACTAGGCGCTGCACCAGCTCGGGGCTCACGCGCTCCAGCTCCGGAAACCAGTCGCGGTGCAGGGCATACACCACCGTGGGCTCGGTAGCAGTGGCGTAGCCGCTGAAGGTGCGCAGGCGTGAGTAGGGCAGCACGCCGGTTACCAGGCCGGCCTCGGCCCGCAGAAAGGTTTCGCGCTGGCCGTTGCGCACGGCCGCAAACTGCAGCCCGCCCTGCACAATAGCAATCAGGAAATCGGCCGGGTCGCCGGGCTGGGCCACGGTTTCGCCGGCCGCCAGGTCGCGCCGCTCGCCGTGGGCCAGCAGCCAGTCGATAACCTCGGCCGGCAAATCGGCAAAGGCGGAAATCCGGGCCAGATCGGCCGGGGCAAGTTGAGTGGCAGCAGTAACCATGGCGGCAGGAGGGAAGGCCCGGCAAAGTAACCGGTAAAAAGTATAGTGGTTTCGATATAGTAGACGCTGCCCTACGGGTTTTGCCTTACAAGCACCTCGGCCCGCTGGTTTCGACGAACAGCGGCCTACTTGGCTTCGGCCCTGGCGCCCAGCAAAGCCTCTACGACCCGCAGGCGCTGCTCCAGAGCGGCGGCGCTGGCGGTGGTCTTGGTTTGCTGGTGCTGCAGCTGGGCCCGCGCGGCGGCCACTTCGGCCTGCAGGGCCTGAATCTGGCGCTGCTGCTCCTTTAGCGCTTCCACCAGCACGGGCGTCAATTGGGCGTAGTTCACGGCTTTCAGGCCGTCGGGTCCGGTGCTTACCAGTTCGGGCAACACTTGCTCCAACTCCTGAGCCACGACGCCGATTTGCTCACCATCGGGCCCGGCGCCGGGCCGGAAACGGTAGCGGCGGCCTTGCAGGCGCAGCACGTCGGCCAGCGCGTTGGTCAAGGGCCGCACGTCGGTTTTCAGGCGGGCATCGGAGCTGGAGGCCACTGCCCCCGTGAGGGTGAGGTTGCCTTTCACCGTCATGCCGCCCTCGGAGTAAACGAACACTTTGCGGGTGGCTTCGGAAGTGCCCGCGCCCACGATGTTGAGCGCGTCGGCAGTCAGGTTGCCGTAGCCGATGGTGCCGGCCAGGGCTTCTTTCCCGGCCAGGCCGGCGCCGAACTCCAGCGTGTTGGCGCCGTCGATTTTAGCATTGCCGGCCACGTGCAGTTTGGCTTGCGGCGTGCTCAGGCCAATGCCCACGTTGCCGGTGGCGCTGACGTCGAGGGAACTGGTGGGCGCGCCGGGCCGGATGCGGAACGGCAACCGGTTGTTGTTGGTCACGTCGCGCACGAAAAAGTTGGCCTCGTTGCCGGCCACGTCCCATACCTGGGTGCCCCAGCCACCGGCCGTGAGCTGGTCGAGGCGCACACCCGGCGTATTGCCATTGACGACGCGCAGGGTGGTGCCACTGCCCGAAGCGCCACCCTGCACGATAGCGCCGCCACTGGCATGCAGCTCGATTTTGCGGTCGATGGTGCTGGCCCCGGCGCCCACAATGTTAAGCGCATCGGTCGTGATGTTGCCGTAGCCGATGGTACCCGCCAATGCGTCCTTGCCGCTGACCTCAGCGCCAAATTCCAGGGTATTGGCTTCCCGTATTTTCACGTTGCCGGCCACGTCCAGCCTGGCCTGCGGGCTACTGGTTCCGATGCCCACGTTGCCCACCGCATTGATGTCGATGGAGCTGGTGGGGGCACCGGGCCGGATGCGAAACGGCAACCGACTGCCGTTGGTCAGGTCGCGCACGAAGAAATTGGCCTCGTTGCCGGCCACGTCCCAGGTTTGGGCGGTGAAGCCACCGGTAGAGGTTTGTTCCAGGCGCAGGCCGGGCGTATTGTTAGTGAGCAGGTGCAGCTGAAAGGCCGGACTAGCAGTGCCCACGCCCAAGCGGCTGGTGGTGCTCAGGTTGCCGAGGAAAGCAGCAGTGCTGGCCGTTAGCGTGCCGTCGGTGGTCAGGTTGCCGGTGAAGTAGCCGGCCCCGGCCACGTGCAGCGGGTAGAGCGGGTTGTTCAGGCCGATGCCTACGTTGCCGTTGTTGTTCCACGTGAGCACCGAGGCGCGGGCACCGCCGCGGTTGATGCCCAGTACGCCGCCGCCGTAGCCGTAGAGCACCGGCCCGTCGATGTTTTGGCCGAGCCAGTTCTTCGTGCTGCTGGCCACGCCGTACCAGCCCAAGCCGTGGTTGCCGTCGGAAGGAGCCCGCAGGTAGATGTCGTAGTCGTTGAAACCGTAGTTCTGGGTCGCCTGCGCATAGGCGCCGGAGGCGGTCAGCAGGGTAAGCAGCAGAGCGGCCGAAAGGGTGCGGGTGGAGAAGTGCTTCATGTATGAGGCGCGTTACAGTCGCCAAATTACAACGACTCGGCCTGCATCCCGCCGCCACGTTTGCCAACGGCGTTTGGTGGGGATTAGACCAACGTATTTGATGCAAAAAAAGCCCCGCTGGCTCCCCAAACCCCGAAGAGCAGGAAGCCGGCGGGGCCGGAAGAAACGGGCGGGCTACTGGCCCGAAGTCGACGCCGGAGCGCCGCAGTTGTCGGGCTTCAGGTCGGCGTTCTTCTTTTTGTAAGTCGATTCCGTGACTTCGGTAAACACCATTTTCACGGTCATCAGGCGGGTTTTCACGTCGCCCTGAATGTAGTACACCTTGCCGGCTTCCAGGTTCAGGTCAAACTTGTCCTGGTCGGGCAGGTTGAGGCCGCCGGCCACGGAGGTAAACGAGGTTTCGCCGGGCTTGAGCGTGGTCACGAAGAAGCGCTTGTTGCTGAGGCGGCACAGCTCGGCGCCGTTGGCGCGCACGGTAAAGTTGGTGGCGGCCTGCGCCAGCATGGCCGGGCGGTAGAACACCACGGTAGCCATGTCGGGCTTGGGCGCGGGCACGGTGCCCTGGGCAAAGCTAGAGCCGGCTGCGGCCAGCAGCAGACCGCCGCAAAGAAGATAACGCATGTAACAGAAAGGGGAAGGGTGAGAGAATTTTACCGCAATATAGTAGCACTACAGCCAGAAGCCCCACCATACCGGGCCAGTTCTGCAAACGGTCTGCATCCGGCTCATCATATATCGGTTGTCAAGACGCTGCCAATCTTCGTCCATGCCCTGAAAAAGCCGTTTCTTGCCAAACTTTTTAGCAGCCGCAAGCATTACTTTCTTTTACACGTTCCTCTGCATGGCCAAACTCAAAACCCTTTTTTTCTGCCAGAATTGCGGTGCGCAGTCGGCTAAATGGATTGGCCGCTGCCCCTCCTGCGGCGAGTGGAATACCTACGTGGAAGAAGTGGTGCAGAAGGAAGAGCTGACGCCCGCCACGGCCTGGAAAGCCTCCACCTCGGTGGGCGCCACCAGCAAAGCCGCCAAGCCCAAGCCCCTGGGCGAAATCCTCTACGAAGAAGAATCGCGCCTCGACACCCACGACGGCGAGCTGAACCGCGTGCTCGGCGGCGGCCTCGTGCCGGGCTCCTTGGTGCTCATCGGCGGCGAGCCGGGCATCGGCAAAAGCACGCTCATGCTCCAAATTGCCATGCAGCTCAAGGATTTGCGCATCCTCTACATTTCGGGCGAGGAAAGCGAACAGCAAATCAAGATGCGGGCCGAGCGCATGGGCCAGCAGCACGGCGGCCTCTACATTCTCACCGAAACCAGCACCCAGAACATCTTCAAGCAGATCGACGCGCTGCAGCCCAACGTGGTAGTCGTCGACTCCATCCAGACGCTGCACTCGCAGCTGGTCGAGTCGGGGGCGGGCTCGGTTTCGCAGGTGCGCGAGTGCACCACCGAGCTGCTCAAGTACGCCAAGGAAACCGGCGTGCCGGTGCTGCTCATCGGCCACATCACCAAAGACGGCTCCATTGCCGGCCCCAAAATTCTGGAGCATATGGTCGATACGGTTTTGCAGTTTGAGGGCGACCGGCACCTGACCTACCGCATCCTGCGCACCGTCAAAAACCGCTTCGGCTCCACCTCCGAGCTGGGCATCTACGAGATGCAGGGCTCGGGCCTGCGGCAGGTATCGAATCCCTCGGAAATTCTGCTCTCGCAGCGCACCGAAATGCTCAGCGGCATTGCCATTGGGGCCACGCTGGAGGGCAACCGGCCGCTGCTGGTGGAAGTGCAGGCCCTCGTGACGCCTGCCACCTACGGCACGCCCCAGCGCACCAGCACCGGCTTCGACTCCAAGCGCCTGCAGATGCTGCTGGCCGTGCTCGAAAAGCGCAGCGGCCTGCGCCTGGGCCAGCACGACGTGTTTCTGAACATTGCCGGCGGCCTGCGCCTCGAAGACCCCGCCCTCGACGTGGCCGTGTGCGCCGCCGTGGTCAGCTCGCTCAACGACATTCCCGTGCCCGGCGACGTATGCTTGGCGGCCGAAGTAGGCCTGAGCGGCGAAATCCGGGCCGTGAGCCGCTTGGACCAGCGCCTGTCGGAAGCCGAAAAGCTGGGCTTCAACGAGATGTACATCTCGCAGTTCAACGGCCGGGGCCTCGACCTGGGCCGTTTCGGGCTGAAAGTGCACCCCGTGGGCCGGCTCGACGAAGTGCTCAGCGGGCTGTTTGGGTAAGCGAGCGAATGAAGCCAGAAGGCGAGGAAGCAACACCGCAATCCGGTTGCTTCCTCGCCTTCTGGCTTTAAGCTCTTCTCATTACTTCCTCGCCTAGTACCGCTTTACCCCATCACCCAATCATGCGTCACCTAAAAATGTGATGTGCTATATTGGACTTTCTAAACCCGTATGCCTTATCTTAGGTCCGCCAATTGACTTTTACCGCGAATTACTACGGGTAAATTAAACTTTGCCTGTTGCGTAACCGCGGAGCGGCTCCTGCCGTGTAGTACGTTGGCTGCCTGCCCTACCCGCCGACCCAGACTCCCGATGGTTACTGTCTTTCAAAAACTTCTGCTGCCCTTCGTTGCGGCGGCCCTGCTGGCTCCCGCGGCCACCTACGCGCAGGGCACGGTGGTTCTCACCGGCAAAATCAACGGCAAGACGGCCGACTCCGTGGCGGTTTCGGTGCGCGAGCACGCCCTCGACCCCAAAGAGCAGCTGACCTACGCCCGGGTGAACGACAAAGGTGAGTTTCGGCTGGCCATGAAGGTGGACGGCCCCACCAAGGCCGACCTCGTGTACGCCGACGACGTGGCCGCCCTCTGGCTGGAGCCCGGCGCCCAGATGGACGTGCGCTTCAAGGGCGAAGACCTGGCCGGCACCGTGAAGTTCAAGGGCAAAGGCGCCGAGGCCAACACCTACCTGGCCGAGTTCGACGAGAAGTTTGTGGAAAACGACGGGCTGCAGGTGCTGCCCGAAAACATCAACCTCTACGAGCCGGGCTTCCTGTCCTTCCTCGACTACCGCCGCAAAGAGGAGCGCAAGTTTCTGCAGGACGTGCTGGAAGACCAGAACGTGTCGGCGCAGTTCCGGCAGTACGTGCAGGCCGAGGTGGACTACAGCTACGCCAACGACCGGCTTACGTTCCAGGATTTGCGCGAGCAGGTGGTAGCCACCGAGGGCCGCTTGAAGATGTCGCCGACGTACTACGACTTTCTCAACGAGCCGAGCCTGGTGAACAACCCGGCGGCCATTCAGAACGAGAACTACCAGGAGTTTCTCCTGAACTACGTGCACTACCTGGCCGCCGCCGGCGGACACAAGAAGCTCGACCCCGACTACTACCAGGTGTGCTACAACCTGGCCAAGGAAAAGCTGAGCGGCGACGCCAAGCCCATCATCATGGGCCGGGTGCTGCAGGAAACCTTCCGCTTCGGCCACGTGCGCCAGTCGTCGGCGCTGCTCGAAGACTTCCACACCCGCATCGACACCAAAAACAAATACTACCCGGTGCTGAAGGCCGATTTCGACGCCCACAAGGACTTCGCCATCGGGTCGCCAGCCCCCGACTTCAAGCTGGTTTCGACCACCGGCGACACCGTGACGCTGCGCTCCTTTGCCGGCAAGCTCGTGTACGTGAACTTCTGGCGCACCACCAGCGGCCTCGCCCTGCGCGACCTGCCCTACGCCCAGGAGCTGGCCAAGAAGTTTAAGGGCGACAACATCGTGTTCCTCAACATTGCCCTCGACGAAAACGAGCCGGCCTGGAAGCAGCTCGTCATCAGCAAGAAGCTGGCGGGCGTGCACGTGCGCGCCACCGGCGGGCAGCGCGGCCCCCTGGCCAAGTCGTACATGCTGCAGGAAGTGCCTGCCTACTTCCTCATTGCCGAAGACGGCACCTTTCTCAACACCAAGCCCAAGCGCCTGAGCAGTCGCGCCGCCGTCGACGAAATCAAGGAGTCGTTTGGCAAAGCTGCTACCTACACCAGCGTGCTGCGCTCGGAAGGCAAAAACTAACCTTGGTTCTTTCAGCGCGAAAGCCGACGGGGCGCCGCTTTTTTTGACCCAATACCACCGAAGCCGGCGCGAATAATCGTACCTTATTAGGAGTGCAGCCCGGCCGGCTGCTCCACCCTCCACGACCGGCGCTGACGGAAACCCTCAACTCCTCAGCTGCGATGGAAACCTTGTCTGTTACCCGCCCTGCCGTGCTGGCCGCGGCCCCCATTACCGTAATGCTGCCCGTGGTGAACCTGGCGCGGGCTCGGCAGTTCTACGAGCAGGCGCTGGGCCTGCACCCCGTAGGCCAGAAAGCCGACGGCAAGTTTGAGTACCGCTGCGGCCCCGACCACGGCACCGTGCTGGCGCTGTTTCCCAAGCCCAACGGCACCCCGGCCGACCACACCGCGCTCAGCTTTCAGGTACGCCACATCGACGAGGCCATTGCCGAGCTGCAGGCGCACGGGGTGCAGTTTGAAGACTACGACCTGCCCGGCCTGAAAACCGTGAACCACGTGTGCGTGCTCGGCAGCGAAAAGGCGGCGTGGTTCCGCGACCCGGAGGGCAACTACCTCTGCCTGCACGAAGACGTGGACTAAGGGTGCGAACTTCTGCCGGCCGCGGTGGTTAACGCCGGGTTGCCGACCTTTACCCTCGCCATGCGCTCCACCCTCACCGACGGCCTCAACTTTCTTTCCAAGCTCACGCCCCTGCGCGCCCTCAACGCCGTGCAGGTAACGGGCTCCTACGTGCTCAGCCGCCTCACCAAAACCTCGCTGGCGTGGGGGCTGCCGCTGGCCGTGAGCCTGGAGCCGACCACCAGCTGCAACCTGCGCTGCCCCGAGTGCCCCAGCGGCCTGCGCTCCTTCACCCGGCCCACCGGCATGCTGCAGGACAGCGTGTTTCAGCGCACCATCGACGAGCTGGCGCCGCGGCTGTGGTACCTCACCTTCTACTTCCAGGGCGAGCCGTACCTGCACCCGCAGTTTCTGGATATGGTGCAGTATGCCTCAAAGAAGAAGATCTACACTGCCACCAGCACCAACGGCCACTACCTAACCGAGGCCAACGCGAAGAAAACCGTGGAAAGCGGCCTCGACCGCCTCATCATTTCCCTTGACGGCACCACTCAGGACGTGTACCAGCAGTACCGCGTGGGCGGCCGCCTCGACAAGGTTATCGAGGGCACCAAGCGCGTCATCAAGCACAAGCGGGAGCTGAAGAGTGCCACGCCGCGGGTGATATTCCAGTTTCTGGTGGTGCGCCCCAACGAGCACCAGATGGAGGATGCCAAGCGCCTCGCTCAGGAGCTGGGCGTCGACGACGTGTGGTTTAAGACCGCCCAGATTTACGACTACCAGAACGGCAGCCCGCTCATTCCCACCATCGACTACTACTCGCGCTACGAGAACAACCAGAACGGCACCTGGAGCATCAAAAACCGCCTGCTCAACCACTGCTGGAAGATGTGGCATTCCTGCGTGATTACCTGGGACGGACTGGTGGTACCCTGCTGTTTCGACAAAGACGCCGAGTACCGCCTTGGCGACCTGAAGGGCCAGACCTTTCGCCAGCTCTGGCACGGTCCCAAATACGCCGGCTTCCGCCGCGCCCTGCTTAAAGGCCGCGACCAGGTGGACATGTGCCGTAACTGCACCGAAGGCACGCGCGTGTGGGGGTGATTGTCGCTCCACACAAGCGCAAGATTTCGTCGATACTCACAAAAAACGGGCAGCGCCGATGCGGCGCTGCCCGTTTTTTGTGGGGCTCAAGAAGCAGGCGAATTAGCCGGCGTTCATGCGGTAGGGCGCTTTGCCGTTCTTCTGGCTGTCGTCCTTGTCCTTGCCTTTCTTGGTTTTCACCTTCACCTTCTTGGTGTCTTCGGTAATCACCGGGGTGGCAGCGGCCGGGGTTACGGCCGCGGCGTCCGGCGCCGACGAGGTAACGGGGTTGCCGTTCAAATCCAGCTCCACCACTTCGTAGCCCAGCTGCTTCAGTTCCGGCAGGTACTTCTTGTCGCCGGTTACCACGAGGTACATGTTTTCGGCGGGCAGGTACTTCTGCACCGAGGCGGCCACGTCCTGCTTGGTGAGGCCCTGCAGAATTTCGCTCTGCTTCTTCACGTAGTCGGGCTGCAGGTCATATTCCACCAGGCGGGCCAGGAAGCCGGCTTTCTGCTGGCCGGTTTCGTACTTCAGCGCGTCGCTCTGGCCGATGGACTGCTTCACGAAGTCCAGCTCGTCGTCTTTGATACCGTTTTTGCGGTATTCCTCGATTTCCTTCATGAACTCCTTCACCGAAGCGGCCGTGGCGTCGGCGCGCACGCCGGCCTGGGCCGTGAAGGCGCCGGGGTAGTGCGTGCCCTGGAAGCCCGAGCGGGCACCGTAGGTGTAGCCCTTGTCTTCGCGCAGGTTCAGGTTGATGCGCGAGTTGAAGGCGCCGCCCAAAATGTAGTTGGCCAGCGTGGCGCGGTAGTACTCACCCGTGGCGTCGTAGGGCATGCCCAGGTAGCCGATGCGGATTTCCGACTGCGGCGCGGCGTCCTTGTTCACGAAGTACAGGCGCGACTTGTCGGCCTTGGTAATGGCCGGGCTGGCGGGCAGCGTCACGGCTTTCTGCTCCCACTTCTGCAGGAAGGCCAGCTTGGGCTCCAGGGCCTTCTGGTCGGCGTCGCTCACCACCACCAGGTGGCTGATGTTGGGCGCGTAGCTGTCGTAGTAGAACTTTTTCACGTCGTCGAGCGTGAGGGCGCTGACGGTGCTTTCGGTGCCGCTGGTAGGCGTGCTCATGATGTCGCCGGGGCCGTAGAGCAGGCGGGCAAACGTCTTGTCGGCAATGACCACGGGCTGCGTGTTCTGGTTGGCAATGCCTTCCAGCGTCTGCTTCTTGATGCGGTCGAAATCGGCCTGCTCAAACTTGGGGTGCAGCAGGCGCTGGTCGAGCAGGGCCAGGGTCTTGTCGAGGTTCTTGGTCAGGCTTTGCACGAAAATCTGCGTGTTTTCGGCGCCCGACGTCACCTGAATCGACGAGCCCAGTTTCTCTAGCTCGGCCGCAAACTGCTCGGCGGTGTACTTCTCGGTGCTCTCGTTCATGAGCGAGGCCGTGAGCGAGGCAATGCCGGCCTTGTTGGGCATGTTCTGCTCCAGGCGGTGGCCCCCCCGAATGGTGAGCAGCAGCGTGGTGCTCGGAATTTCGGTGTTCTGGGTGCCAATCACCTTCAAGCGGTTCGCGAGCTGCTGGTTCCAAGTGGGCGGCACGCTCACCACCGGGTTGGTGCCGGCTTTGGGCTGCTGCGCGCGGTCGAAGGTGTCGGTGGGCTTCACGTACTTCAGGCCGGCGTACTCGTCCTTGGGCGCCTTGAAGCCGTCCTTCGAAATCGTGTAGTTGTCGGCGCGGGCTACCAGGTTGGGCGTGGCCTTGGGCACCACGCTCAGCACCACGGCCTTCTTGCCTTTGATGTACTGATTGTATACGCGCACCACGTCGGCCTTCGTCAGGGCCTGAATGCGCTTGAGCTCCAGCGGCAGGCGGTTGGCGTTGCCGCCGATGGTCTGGTACTGGGCCAACTGGCTCACCTTGCCGCTCACGCTGCTCAGCGAGTTTACCAAGTCGGCTTCCACCGAGGCTTTGTAGCGGGCCACGGCTTCGTCGGTAATGGCGGCGGGCACGGCGGCAATGCTCTTGCGCACCTGCACTTCGAGGCTGTCGAGGCCTTTGCCGGGGTAGGCCAGCGCCACGATGGTGAATTCACCGGCCAGCTCCGTGGTGGGGTGGCCCGCATTGGCCTGCACGGCTTTCTGCTTCTTCACCAAGTTCTGGTACATGGGAGAGTCGCGCGAGCCGCCCAGGATTTCGGCCAGGGCGTCGAGCGGCGTCTCGTCGGGGTGGTAGTTGGGCACCGTCGGAAACACCATGCGCAGCATCGGGAAGCGCACGTTGTCGGTGTAGCTCACGTAGCGGTCCTGCGTCAGCACGGGCGCGGGCAGCTTCATGTTCTGCACCGCCGGGCCGCGCTGAATCGAGCCGAAGTATTTCTCTGCCAGCTTCACCACCTCGGCCGTGTTCACGTCGCCGCCCACGGTGAGGGTGGCGTTGTTCGGGCCGTACCAGCGCAGGAAGAAGTTCTTCAGGTCGTTTACGTCGGAGCGGTCCAGGTCTTCGAGGTACCCGATGGTCATCCAGGAGTAGGGGTGGCCGTAGGGGTACAGGTTCTTCGACACCATTTCGCTGGCCAGGCCGTAGGGGCGGTTGTCGTAGTTCTGGCCCCGCTCGTTCTTCACGGTCGAGCGTTGGTTCTCAAACTTCTTCTGCGTCACGGCGTCGAGCAGGAAGCCCATGCGGTCGGCTTCCAGCCACATGGCCGTTTCGAGCTGGTTATTGGGCAGCGTCTCGAAGTAGTTGGTCCGGTCGCGGTTGGTTGAGCCGTTGAGCGTGCCCCCGGCCGCCGATACCGTCTTGAAGTGCTGTTCGTCGGCCACGTGGTCGGAGCCCTGGAACATCATGTGCTCGAAGAAGTGGGCAAAGCCCGACTTGCCGATGGTTTCGCGGGCCGAACCCACGTGGTAGGTCACGTCGACGTGGGCAATGGGGTCGGAGTGGTCCTCGGTCACGATAACCGTGAGGCCGTTGGGCAGCACGTATTTCTCGTAGGGAATCACCAGCTCGGAGCCTTTGCGCGTCACTTTCTCGACGAGCTTGGCCCCGCCGGTGGTAGCGGCCGTGCTGGTTTTGGCTTTGGCCTGCGCCAGGGCTGCCGCGGGGGCCCCCATCGAGAGGGTAGCGCCCAGGCCCAGCATCAACAGTTGATTACGGGTCATACAGGAAAAAAAGGGAAGAATGAGGAATGCGAAGTAAGCACCAAAACCGCTGCCACGGGCCAAACGGCGTAAGCACCTGATTTTGTTCGCGCGAAGGACGCGGCGGCCCGCGCAGGGTTGCGCGATTGGCCTGGCTAAAGATAGATAGGCCAGCTTATCCGCGGCAAAAGTTCAGCTGTCCGGTAGCCCAGGGCCAGAATGTGTTGACAAGCGAACCGACTGGCAGATTTTATCAAGGCATCCTAAGAACTTAACATTATGCCAGTCGCGGCCCGTGTTTATCTTTAGGGTGCTGCAGGCGTACACTCGGTTTTTAAGTACTGCGGCCCACCTTTCGGCACACGCCGGATCCATCTGTCCTCCTTTTTTGGCTCAAGCGGTATGCGCGCTTTTCGTTGGTTGTCGTTGATTTTAGTGCTTTCGGTTATGGCCCAAGTGGGGCGCGGCCAAGCGGCATTGCCCACCCTATTGCCGTGCGGAACAGCGTCGCCTACAGCAGCGCATCTGCAAGAGCTGCGCCAGCGGGTGTTGCCCTTCGAACAGCAGCGCCAAGGCGCGCGGCCGTCGGCTGTTATTACCTACGTGCCCATTAAAATCCACGTCATCAGGCGTTCCGATGGTACCGGCGGCCTCGATGAAATGCAGATATATAAAGGGCTGGCCGCCACTAACGAGCAGTTTGTGCTGGCCAACATGCAATTCTACGTGGCAGGTCAGCTTAACTACATCAATAATACCGCCTACTACGATTTCGACTCGCAGAACGAACCAGCACTTAGCCAGGTGCATGATGTGCCCGGCGTGCTGAACATCTATTTTGTGAAGACAGCCACGTTGCGCGGCGGTGCTGTAGGAGGCTACGCTTCTAGCCAGGGACGCATGTTTATCATTTATTCCCACGCCAATCTGGACCGGACTTTTTCGCACGAATTGGGTCACAACTTCGGCCTTATCCACACCTTTGACGCCAGCAACAGTCCCAATATTGCCGAACGGGAGCTAGTTGCCCGCACCAATTGTGCCACCACCGGCGACTGGGTGTGCGATACGCCCGCCGACCCATCGGAACGGCCCGGAGCCTCTTACTACGAATGTGAGTACACTGGCACCATCACCGATGCGCAGGGCAACTCGTACTCGCCGCCTGTGCGAAATGCCATGGCGTTCAACTTCTGCGGCAACCAGTTCACGCCCGGCCAGCTCGCCCGCATGGACTCCTGGCGGCAGCTGAACTGGAACAACTTGGCGTGGTCGGGCAGCCAGGCCGCGGCGCCCAGCGCATTGGGTATATCCGTCGTATCGGTGGGCGCGGCCCAGTTCCAGCAGGTGCGCTTGCAGTGGCAAGACAACGCCACCGACGAGTTGGGCTATTTCATTGAGCGCGCAACACCGGGCAACGAATTTGCGGCTGTGGGCGTGGTGGGGGCCAACCAGACCACGTTTGTCGATGCTGGGGCGCCCGCCCGCCAACCACTGTTTTATCGCGTCAAGCCTATCAACGCCGTAGCTGGGTTCAGCAACATCACGAGCATCTTTAGCGGCTTGTCGTATGCCCTGCCGCTGTACGTCAACAAAGACTGCACGCCGGGCAGCACGTACTACCAAGACGCCGACTACCTGGAGGAAGTGCGCCTCAGCCAAGGAAGCACTCCGCTGATAACCAGCCTGAATATTCCGTGCGGGCCGTACAATGCCTTTGCCAGTAGCATTGTGCCGCTGACGGCCGGCACCAGCTACACGGTCAGCTGCAAAGCCAAAATTCAGAATAACGCCTACTACAACCAGCAATACGTGGGCATATGGATTGACTTCAACCGCGACGGAGTGTTCGACGACGGCAGCGAACGGGTAGTGCGGATGCTCAGCGCGACGCCTGCTGCCACGCTGCCGGTCACCCAAACCTTCTTGTTAACCATCCCGGCCGGCGTGTCAAACGGCGTAACGCGCATGCGCATCCGCTCGTTGCGCCGCGATGCCGACGGCAACGTGTGGGACGCTGCCGCTCGGGCGTGGGGCGGGGCCGTCGAAGACTACGCGGTGCAAATTCAGGGCGGGGTGAGTGCCACGGCCGGCGCGGCCGCGCCGGCCGCGCTACAGGTGTATCCCAACCCAGCCAGCCGCCGCTTGCGGGTGGAGCTTGCCAACGGAAAAACGTGGCAGCACGTTGTCGCTCGCAACCTGCAAGGCCAAGTGATGGAACAGTGGCTGCCAGCAAAGCAAGCGCCCGAAGGCCTCGATGTGGAGAAGCTACCCGCCGGTGTGTACGTGCTGGAAGTACACACCCCGCAAGGCATGGCCTATCGACGTTTTGTGAAACAATAAGAGGGCGAAACACGCAGAGGCCCCGGTATTTCTTTCTCATAAATACCGGGGCCTCTGCGTGCTCCGTACGGCTTTCTACCGCTGGTTGCGTAGCGCAAAGTGGTTGAACGCCACGCTAGTCGATTCGTCGCCGTAGGCAATCAGGCCCAGGCGGATGCCCCGGTCCCAGGGCGGCAGGTAGGTGCCGTTGATGGCGAAGCTGTCGAGGGGCATGGGCTGCCAGGTGGCACCGTCGGTGCTGTAGGCAAAGCGGTAGCGCTGCCCACCCCAAGCCTCAATGCGCAGCGTGAGCGTGTCGCAGCCTTCCAGCCACACCTGCGTTACCACGTTGCGCTTGCCCGATTTCACGTGCCAGAGTTGCAGCACCCCGTCGCCGGCCACCAAGGCTAGGGCGTTGTACGGGTCGCCGATGGCCCCGATGCCGCCGAAGGTGCCCGGGGGCAGCGCCGCAAAATCGATGGTGGTGGCGGCTTTGTAGGTGGCGGCGTAGGTGCGCCGGGCCACAATGCTACCCAGGCGCTGGGCGCTGGCCGTGAGGTGCAACTGCTCGTTGCGCAGCTCGGTTTCGGGCTTGTGGCCCACGGGCCAGAGCCAGTTCAGATCCAGCTCGGGGCCGCCGAAGTGTTCGTCCACGTTCAGCGTGGTTACGTCGGTCAGGGCCTCGGCTTGCGGGCTGTTGTTCTCAAACTCGGGCCAGCCTTCGGCGTTCCAGCGGAACTCGCTCAAGATACCCTGCCGGCCCACAAACTCGTGGCTGTTCACGTGGTAGGCGTGGTGGAGCAGGAACCAGCGGCCGTCTTTCTCGGCTACGGTGCCGTGGCCGGGACACTTCCAAGTGGCGTTGTCGGTCAGGATGGGATTTTGCGGGCACTTCTCCCACGGCCCCATCAGGCTGCGGGCGCGGGCCACGCCGCCGGCGTAGGTGCAGTACTTGCCGCAGCACGCATTGCCGGCGTAGAACATGTAGAAGTAGTCGAGGTGACGCACAATGGCCGAGCCTTCGACCAGCGTACCTTCCCACGGCGCGTCGTTGCGGAACAGTTCCACGCGCTTGCCAGTCAGCTTCAGCGTTTTTTCGTTGATGCGCTGGGCCCAGATGGGCGTTTCCTCGCCGCGGCTGTTGCCGTCGTTTTTCCACACGAGGTGCAGCACGCCATGCTCGTCGCGGATGGGGAAGCCGTCAATGGAACCAGCCTGTTCGCCCACCAGCGGGCCGTGGTCGGTATAGGGACCTTCGGGGCGGTCGGCCGAGGCCACGGCCACGCTTAGCACGCCGCCTTTCTTGCGGGCGGTGTAGTAGACGTAGGTTTTGCCGTTTTCGTGGAAGATTTCCGGCGCCCAGAAGTTGGAGTCGCACCACGCAGGCAGGCGGTCGGGAAACACGTGGCTCACCAGCTCCCAGTTCACCAAATCGTGCGACTTGAAGAGCGGGAACACGGCGCCCCACTCGGCCGACGTGGCACTAGCCCAGTACACGCCGTCGATGCAGGCAATGGTGGGGTCGGGAAAGTCGCCGGGCAGCACCAGCCGGTCGTAGCGCAGGGGCGCGGGAGCAAGGGGCGCGGCCGGAGCGGCGCTGGGCGTGGTCGTTTCGGGGGCGTTGAAAATCAACGCGTCATCCGAAGCCAAGGCTCCTGATTGCAGATCGAAAGACAAAGCGGAAGGGAAGTGGCGTGGTGGGGAAAAGGAAACTCCTCGAATCGAAGGCGGCGGCAGCCGATCAGATACTGGGCTTGAACCGAGCCAAAAAACACAAATCCTGCGCCGGAAAACGGCTCAAAATTGCGCTCCGGCAGGAAAATACAGGCTTTAGCAAGGTATTTTCCGGATCAAGACCAAGGGGGTGTCGGCAAACACGGCGGCAACGAGGGGAGAAGGAAGTGAAAGCGGCGTCTATGATTTTTAAAAATACACAACCTGTTCGATTACCGGATGCACAACTGGATTTTTTTGTGCGCAGAGCGGCAGCGGAGCAGCGGCTTTTCAAGCGGAGGCATGGTGCCTGCTGGGCTGGGCAAACAAGGCGTGAAGGCGTTCTGGAAGTACTGCATTGGGGCAGCTGCATGTTTGGCGCAGCAGAATATGGGCACAGACACCCAGGCTACCCCAAATGGTTCATCAGGCTAACTTGTGTTTTAGGTGTACCGACTGGTTTCTGGTAATTCCCCGAAAAAGTGAGGTAAGTATGGTTTAAAGTCAAAAATATCTGATTGCGCTTGATATATGTCGGCTGCCCGCTCGGCCTGGTGAAGCTGCAACAAGCCGGTTAGCCCGGCGCGGTAGCAACTGCCCGGGTACTAATGCAACGCGTTAACCCGGTTTTGCCGTTGTAGGGGGATGCCCGATGTTTACATCTTGGTTTCCTTCTTACCGCTGCGCCTATGAAGCTCGCCCAAGCCATTGCCGAAGATTTTCGCCGTCAGTTCGACCACGAACCGTTGCTGGTGCGGGCACCCGGCCGCATCAACCTCATCGGCGAGCATACCGACTACAACGCCGGCTTTGTGCTGCCCGCCGCCATCGACCGGGAAATGGCATTTGCCGTGGCCCTGAACAATACCGATACCATTCGGCTGCGCGCTTTCGACCTGCAGGATGCGTTTACTACGACCGTGGACCAGGTGCACCGTATAGAAAGCGCCGACTGGGCCAACTACCTGCTGGGCGTGGTGGCGCAGTTTCGGAAACGCGGCGTAGCGGTGCCCGGCTTCGACTGCGTATTCGGCGGCAACGTGCCCATAGGAGCGGGGCTGTCGTCGTCGGCGGCCGTGGAATGCGGGCTGGCGGTGGCACTGGACACACTGCTCGGCACCGGTATTGATAAGCTGGACCTCGCCTTTATGGCGCAAAAGGCCGAGCATGAGTACGCCTTGGTGCAGTGCGGCATCATGGACCAGTTTGCCAGCCTCTTCGGGCAGGAAGGCCACGTGGTGCGCCTCGACTGCCGCTCGATGGCCTACGAGTACTTCCCCTTCGATACCCGCGCCGTGCGGGTGGTGCTGTGCAACTCGGGCGTGAAACACTCCCTGGCCAGCTCTGAGTACAACACCCGGCGGCAGGAGTGCGAGCAGGGCGTGGCCATTCTGCAAAAGCACTACGCGGGCATCGAAACCCTGCGTGATGCGACGCCGGCGCAAGTAAACGCCCACCGCGACGAGCTGGGCCCGGTGCTGCACAAGCGTTGCCTCTACGTGGTGGAGGAAAACGCCCGGGTGTTGGCCGCCTGCGACGCCCTGGCCGCCCACGACCTTGCCGGCGTGGGCCAGCTTATGTACGCTTCGCACATCGGCCTGCGCGACCAATACGAGGTGAGCTGCCAGGAGCTGGACGTGCTCATGGAAGTGGCTCGGGCCACGCCCGGCGTGTACGGTGCCCGCATGATGGGCGGTGGGTTCGGCGGCTGCACCATCAACCTAGTGGCCGTGGAGCACGCCGATGCGTTTGTAGAGCACATGACCCAGGCATACCGCGAGCGACTGGGCTTGAAGCTGGAAACCTATCAAACCACCATTGTCGGCGGCGTATCGGTAATGGCCTAGCGCACTAATCTGGCTGCACACCTTCCGCCTGCAAACGACAACGAGCCCGACCATTTGGCCGGGCTCGTTGTCGTTTGCAGGCGGAAGGTAACCTATTCGTGTAGCACCTTTAGCACGGTGCGCTTGCCGCCGTGCTGAATGCTGAGCGAATACAGACCCGTGGGCAATTGGCGGCCCATCACCAGCGGAAGCACGTTCGGGCCTGCGTTCAGGTCGGCGCGCTGGGTTAGTACCGGGCGGCCCACCGCATCGTAGAGCGTGAGCGTGGCCGGGCCGGCTGCTTTGGCGGTCAGGCGCACCTGCAAGGTTTCGCCGAAGGGGTTCGGCGAAGCCGACGCCAGGGTTGGCTCGGCACCCTCTACCTGAAGCGTCCGGACGGGCGAAAGGCTGAACTGGCCGTCGGTATCTATCTGCCGCAGGCGGTAGTACAGCAGCGCGGTGGCGTAGCGGCTCAGCTGGGCGTCCACAAATTGGTAGTCGTGGCGCTGGCTGGTGCTGCCGTAGCCTTCCTTCGAGCCAATTTGGGTGAAGTTTTTGCCGTCGAGGCTCACTTCCACCTCAAAGCGGGCGTTGTTTTTCTCCGAGGCCGTGGCCCAGCGCAGCAGCGCGTCGGTGCCTTTGCGCTCCACGGCAAACTCGAGCAGCTCCACCGGCAGCGGCGACGAGCCGAAGGTGCCGATGACGGTTTGGCTGAACGACGTGATGCCGTTGAAGGTCACCGTACCGGTAGCCGCGTTGGCCGACGCGGCCGGAATCGAGGCATCGAACGCCCCGTCGCTGTTGCTGGCGCGCTTGAAGAGCTTCAGGTTCGACGGCGAGTTTGCATCGGCGGGGCTGATGTCGACGGAGCTAAGCGTGTAGGTAATGTTGGCCGAGAAACTGCTGGAGCTGTAGCGGTTCACAATCCAGTAGGCCTTGTTGAACGTGCGCTGCAGACCAGTTTCCGTGGGCTGGGTGCTCTGCGGCTTGCCTTCCAGGCGGCTCACTACCACGTCGTAGGGCGTAGTGCCCGCCGATGTAAAGTTGATGGCCACGTTGGTACCCGGGAAGGTGTAGGGGCCGTTGCCCGTTACCGATACCAGACTGCTCGTGCCGTAGCCCACCGGGGCGGTGCTGCTGGTGCGGGCCACGGAGCCGTTGAACGTGCCCACTGCGCCGCTCACCATATCCGTAGTCGTCGTGCCCGTGTCGTTGAACTGCAGGTACGATACCAGCCCATCCTCCAGGCCGTTCAGGGTGAGGTGGCGGCGGCGGCGGATGTCGGCCAGATCCAGAGCCTTGTTCCACTGCCGGACTTCGTCGATGTCGCCTTGGAAGATGCTGCCGCCGGCCGTGCCCGTGAGGGAGCCTACGTAACGTACCGGCGTTGCCACGGGGCTACCCGCCGCGTTGTCGTTGCCACGTTGCAGCCCATCCACGAACAGGGTCAGGTTGGTGCCATCGTAGCGGGCCACGATGTGGTACCACACGCCGGCCGTGAGCGAGTTGTTGCCGAGGTTGATGCTGCGCAGCGCCGTACCCGTGCCAAAGCCTACCTCCAGGGCCAGGCGTGTGGAAATGGCAATGTAGGGGGAGCGTTGGTTCTGGCCACCCGCTGGTTCCTGGCCCAGCACGCCAATCAGCGTGTTGCCGGTGCCGGTCTGCGGCTTCACCCACACTTCCTGGGTGTACGCGCTGCTAAAGTTCGGCGCCGGAGTCGTGGCGCTTAGCTCGATATAGCCGTTGGTGCCGTTGAAGCGCAGGGCATCCCCAGCCACGCGGCTGGTGCGCAGCACCTGCCGGCTGCCAGCCGGGGCCGGGTTGGTGGGGGCATAGGCCGTGCCGCCGATGGTCAGGCCGGTTGCCGTGGCGTCGAGCAGGTTGCCGTTGGGGGCGCTGGCATCCACGTCGTACACCAGCCAGAAGTAGTTGGTGCCGGTGCTCAGCTGCTGGCTGCCGCTGATGGCAAAGGCGCCGTTGGGATTGACTACCGCACTACCGAACGCAGTAGTAGTAGCAAAGGTGCTGCTGGTGCCCGTGTAGAACACCCGCGCCGCGTCGATATTCGCCACCGCCGTGGTGCCGGTGGTGGTAAACGAGAACGACTGGGCGCTCAGCGGCAGGTCGGGGCCACCGCCGATGACCACGGCCACCTGCAGAATGGCCTGGTTGGTGCTGCCCGGCAGCACGCGGGCCGTGCTGACCTGGCTGGCCGCGCTGCTGGTGTAGGTGGCCGGGTTCGGTACTATGAAGTTGTTGGTATTGGAGTTGGCACTGACGCCCTGGCCGCTGAGCTGAGCCGTAGCGTACACCGTGTGGCCGCCCACCGTCAAGGGTTGGTTGGAGGGATGAACAAGCGTCCAGTTGCCGCTGGCATCGGCCGTAGTTGTGCCGCGGTTGGTGGCGTCCACGTACACCGTGACGGTGCTGCCGGCCGCGGCCGTGCCGCTGTAAGTCGGCAGGTTGCTGGCCACGGTGGCGCCGTTGGTCGGCGTGGTTACCACCGGGGCGGCTGTCCGCACGAACGTAACGCTGTACGAGTTGCTGGCCGAGTTCAGGGTGCTGTTGGCATCCTGTGCCACGCCCGCCCCCAGGCTCACCGTAGTAGCCGTGCCGGGCGTGGCGGGCGTTGCGTTAAAAGTATAGGGACCGGCGCCGCTGCCGCTGAAGCTGGCGCTGACCACGCTGCCGCCCGTCACCGTCACGTCCGCAGCCGTGAAGCTGGTACCCACGCTTTGTGAGAAGCTCACCGAGAAGGGAATGGGCGTGGTGCCGGTGGTGCCACCCGTGGCGGCAGCCGGGGAGCTGACGGTAGCCGTCAGGGCCGGGGCCGTCACGCTGAAGGTGGCCGAGGTGAAGGCTTCGTACGTGGGGGTCGAATTCGGCTGAATGGTGCCGATGAGCACGTTGTTCGCGCCGTCGAAGAGGTACACGTTTAGCACCTGGTCGCGGGAGGTGTAGGCGCGCTGAATCGCTTGGAAGCTCACTTGGTAGGAGCCCGTGGGCACGGCCAAGGCTTGCGACATGCTGCCGTTATTGCCATTGGCGCTTTGCAGCAGGGCCACCGCGTCGCCTGCCGCGGCCGTCGAGCCAAAAGAGCTGCCGTTGCGCGAAACGCCGGCCTGGGTGCCGAAGCTCCAGGGCGACGCTACCACGGAGGGCGCGTACAGGTAGCTGGCGGCCGGCACGTTGTTGGTTTCAAAGCTGCCGTTTTGCAAGCCATTGGGCACCACCGTGCTCGTGCCGCTTTGCAGCACCTGCACCACGTCCACGAAGGCCGTCACGTCGCCGTTGCCGCTGGCCGAGCCGGCGGCCTGAATACGCAGGGTGGGTGCCGCCGGGAAGCTCTTGATGATAGTGTAGGTTTCGCCGGCCGTATAGGGCACGTTGGTGACCGTGGGCGAAATGCTGCTGGTGTTCTGCACGTTCAGCGTGAGCGTGCCGTCGCCGGTGCCGGTGTTGACGACCACCGTGTAGGTCGTGCCCGAGCCCGAGACGCTGAACACCGTGGCGCCCGTATTACTGGACACCGAGAAGTTGCTGGTCGTAACGCCCGTTACGCTGCTGGCGAAAACCACCCGGTAGCTCACCTGGGCCGTAGCCGTGGGCGAGGGCGTCAAGCGCGTCACCGAAGTAACCGTGGTGCTGGGCGGGCTGTAGGTGAGGCTGTATGGCGCTGGCGCTGCGGTGTTGAAGTTGCTGGCCGCGTCCTGGACCACGTTAGCAGGCACGTTCACTGTCGTGGCCGTGCCGGGCGTGGCGGGCGTCACCGTAAAGGTGTAGGTGGTGCCGGGGCTAGTGCCGTTGACCACGCCGCCGGTAATCGAGCCGTTGGTCACCGTCACGTCGCCGGCCACGAAGCCCGACACGTTTTCGGAGAAGGTCACCGTGAACGGAATCGGCGAAGTGGTGGTCGTGCTACCCGAGGCGCCGGCCGAACTGCTGATGCTGACCGAGGGCCGCGTGTCGTCCACATCGTTCAGGTTCACCGTTACGGTAGCCGAACTGGTCAGCGCACCGTCCGACACTTGCACCGTCAGCGCGAAGGTCGGCGTGGTTTCAAAGTCGAGGGCCGCCGCATTGGCTACCTGCAGCGAGTTGCCGACAAAGGTGAAGGCCCCGCCGGTGTTGCCGGCTGTTATGCTGAAAGTCAGCGTCGTTCCGGCATCGGGGTCCGAGGCCGCTACGGTGCCCACGGTGGTGCCGTTGGCCGAATTCTCGTTGATGCTAAAGGTCTGCGAGCTGATGCTCGGCGCCTCGTTCACGTTGGTCAGGTTCACCGTCACCGTGGCCGAGGCGCTGCGGCTTGGAATGCCGTTGTCGGCTACCTGTACCGTCAGCGCGTAGCTGGGTGTAGCCTCGAAGTTGAGCTGGGCGCTGTTGGCAACCGTAATCTGACCGGAAGAGGCATTGATGGCAAAAGCGCCGCCGGTGTTGCCCGCCGTAATGGAATAGGTCAGCGTTTGGCCCGCGTCGGGGTCGGAGGCTGTAACAACGGCACCTACGTTGTTGCCGTTGGCCGCGTTTTCAGCAACGGTGCGTGTCTGACTGCTGATGGTCGGGGCGTTGTTGAGCGTGCCCGTCACCTGAATCAGGTCCATGGCAAACTCTTCCTGCCCATCGCAGCTCAGTTCGATCTTGAAATCAACCGAAGCACCCGTCACCGCGGTGGGCAGGGCCAGGGCCACGTTTTGCAGGGCCGAATTCAGCGTTACGCCGTCAGGAGTTCCGTTCAGGTCGGCGTCGCGCTGCAGTTCGCTGCTGCCGTTGCCGTAGAAAGCCCCAAACAAAACCCACGAACCGGCACCGACGCGGTAATAGAACTTCACGTTGTCGTCGGTTTCCCACTGCGCGGCCTGGCCCGTACCCAGCCGGACGTTGAAAACGAGGCTCCCGTAGTTGGTGGCATTCACCGGGGCCAGCTGCAGCGTGCCGATTTTGAGTGGGTCAGGATTCGACAGGTTTTGGGTGCCTTCGCCGTACCAGTACCACGTGTTGCTGATGTTGCTCAGCGTCGCGGGCGAGTACACCTGCGCGCTGTTGTTGGGGTTGGCCGGCGGATTGAAGTTGGTGCGTACCCAGGCCAGCGTTGCGTCTACGAAGGAGTTGGATGCGTAGCGGGTGCCTTCGCCGTTGGTGGTGAAGTCTTCCGTGTAGGGCAGGGCCGCCGCCGCGTTCAGCGTCGTGGTAAAGGCAATGGTGCGTACCTGCCCGTTGGATGTATTGGTGCCGTCGGTGACGGTAAAAAGTACCGTGCGGTTGCCCCCGGTGGCGTTAGTTGCGTCGGAATTGCGGTAGGTAATGCTGCGAAGCAGCGTCTGGTAGTTGGCCAGCGACGACGTGCCGGTAAATGTGATACTGCCGTTGCTGAAGCCGGTGGTGCTGATGCCGCTGCTGCCCGGAATGGAATAAGACAGCACGTCCTGCCCGTTGATGTAATTGGTCTGAATGCTGACGGTGGCGCCGGCCAAATTCGCGTTGTCGGAGTCGGTAATCGTAATAGCGTTGGTTACCTGCGTAGCGGCCTGCCCTTCGCTGTAAGGCAGGTTGGTGGTTTCAATATTGGCCAGCACCGGGGCCGAAGTAGCGGTGGCAGTACCGGTTATCGTGATTTTATCGAAAGCCAGCTCCTCGGTGCCGCCTTGGTAATCGGCTTCTATTTTAATGTAAAGCGTGCTGCCATTGACCGATGGGATACTGAACGAGTAGTCAGTCAGCGTAGAGTAAAGGGTATTCGAAGTAGTAGAAGCTCCCTCGTCATTCGAAAATCCATCCAAGTCAGTATCCCGTTGTAGATAGCCCAATGAGGTAGTGCTAGTGGGGTTATTGCCAACGAACTGCCCGATAGTATTAAAGGTGATGTTATCATACGAATACTGAATACGCACGAAATCATCTCGCTCCCACTGTGCTACTGCTCGTGATACGCCGTTAATATCCGTTGACCCAGGTCCTCGGGCGTCTGCCAATCGTACCGATACTGACAGATTGGTGTAGCCGCTTATGTTTCTGCTCACTATCACAAAGCCTGCTGGTCGTGTAGGAGTAGTCGAGGTTCCACGCACCGCTTCAGCAGCCCAGAACCACGAGCCGTCCACGTTGCCAATGCTTATCTGGCCGCCGTTCGGACCGAACGAAGGGTTGCCCGTCGCAGCGTTGACCACGGGATTATCTTCACGTGTGAAGTATTCGGTGGTATTCGATGCGCTCCGAAGGTCGAAGCTATTCGACGTGTAGCGGACCCCTTCGCCATTCGATTCAAAGCTCTCGGTATACGGCAACTGTGCCCAGGCGCCTAGCCAAGCTCCGAGCACCAGTAAGAGCGTCAGTAAAAGTGTTTTCATAGCAAAATGGAAAGAGAAAATGAGAGCAAAGGTACCTCAAACGATGGGCATCTTACCTCGTGTGGGTTGATTTTTAGCGGTGTGGTTAGCTGTATTCCAGCGCAGTAGTCAGCAGCGTGCCCAGTACCTCGCCGGCCTGAATGCCCAGCGCGGCCAACTGCACCCCGGTGAAATACCCTTCGTCGAGTGCGGCCATGTCCACTCGCAACACTTGTCCCCCGCCGCAGGCCACCAGCAGGCCTTCGGCCGCGGTGGCCCGCACAACGGTGCCGGGCGGGGCGGGCACGGTAGCCGGCAGAGGCGTCACGCCGAGCAGGCGCAGCGGCTGGCCGCGCAGGGTGGCCAGGGCGCCGCGGTTCCAGGGGTTGGCAGCCCGCACCAGCCGGTGAATGGCTTCGGCGGGCTCTTCCCAGTTCACGCACAAGTCCTGCAAGGTGGCCCGGGGCCAGTAGCGACCGGGGCCTTGGGGCTCGGGCACTAAAGCAGGTGCTTCCCCGCGCAGGGCCGCCACCAGCCGCCGCCCCACGGCCACGGCCCGCCCGGCTAGCTGGGCACGGTGTAGTCCGTGCGTGTCGTGCGGCCCAATAGGTACCGGCTCTGTGAGCAACACGGGACCGGTATCGAAATCGGCTTCCATGCGGTGCAGGGTTACAGCCCCGGCTTCCTCCCCGTTCTTGATTTGCCAGAACAACGGCTCCGGCCCCCGGTAGTCGGGCAGAGCCGCAAAGTGGACGTTCAGAAAACCCAGCGGCGGCACCTCCAGCACGCGTGCCGGAATGCGCCACGGAAACGTGAGTACCAGCACGGCCTGCGGGGCCACGGGCGTCAGCCAGGTTTGTAGCGCGGCCGTCAAACCCTGGCGGTGCAGGCGCACCACCGGCAGGCCCAGCCCGGCCACCATAGCAGCCAACTGGTCGGTTTCTTCCTGCGGCGGGGCTACGGGAACGGCCACGCTGGCCACCACACCCTGGTTCACCAAGTCGAGGAGCATGGGCCAGCCCAGGGCACTGCTGATGATTACGGCCAACGACGGCATAGCTTCGGAGAAAAAAACGCTTGCCGCGCCGGCACCGGGCAGACGTGCCCGGCACCGACGCGGGTGCGTACGGTAAGCAATAAGGCCGCGCTAGTTGCGCGACGGGAAGACGCCCTGCACCGCAATCATGTAGTTCATGGCAATGAAGGGTTGGCGGTTTTCGTGGGGTTGGCTGCCGCCAGCGTTGTCGGTAGTGCCCTGCACTGCACCGGCAGCCATTGTGGTATTGGCCGTGCCGATGCCGAACTGGTTGTTCTCGCTTTTCGACATGTAGTTGCCGAGCGGCGACGTGTTGTCCGGGGCCCCGGTAGTGTGCAGCGTGCCGGTGAGGCTGTGCTGGTGGGTAGGTAGCTGCTGCGGGTTCAGGGCTACACCCTCGGTGCCGCCTACTTGCCCAGCTACATACGTGGCCGAGCTAGCCCAGGACCGACCGGTGCCCACAGCGATGCGCCCGCGCAGATCAGGCAGTTTGAAGGTCTGGATGCCGTCGCCGCCGTAGGTTACGCCAAGCAAGGAGTACAGCGCCTGGTTCTGGCTGATGGCTATGGTCTGGCCTTGGCAGAGCATCCAGCCTCGAGGGGCAAAGCCAAAGCCGGCTAGGCGAATTTCGCCGATGTAAGGTTCCATAAAAAGGAAGGGAATCGGTAAGAGAGAAGGAAAAAGGTTCGTGCCGGGAGCGGCCTAGTCTTGCGAGGGGTACACGCCAGACCAGGCAATGATGTAGTTGATGGCCGTGACGGGCTGAATGTTGTTGTGGGGCTGGCTGCCGCCCACCGGGGCCGCGGTGCCCGTAACTTCGCCTGCGCCCATCGTGGCCGTGGTACCGGGTGTGGGGCTGTAGGCGTCGTTGGCACTGGCCGCCGGCAAGGCGTTGGTGGGGTCGGCAATGCTGGTGCCCCCTTTCAATGCCTTGATGGTCGCCTTGCCAACGTGGTTATGCGCGGGCATTTGGGGCGAGAGGAGGGTCACGTTTTCCGTACCCCCCGTGGCGCCCTGCGGGTAAAAAGACAAGCCTGCGCCCTGGCCTTGGCCTACGATGACGCGGGACTGCATGTTGGGCAGCGCAAACGTTGTCATTCCGTCGCCGCCGTAGGTAGTGCCCAGCAGGTTGAAAAGGGCATCGTATTCGGAAATGGCCAGCAGCTGGCCCTGGCACAAAAACCAACCTTGGGGGGCAAAATTGCCGGCGAACATGCGAATTTCTCCGAGGTAATTTTCCATGTAGTGCGTAGAAGTGTAGCGGTGAAGACGAGGATAAGCAACTCAGCCCGCTTAAGGGCGCTGCGGAAAAATGCCGTTCAGGCAAATGGCGAAATTCAGCCCTAGGTAAGGCATCATGTTGGGGTGAGCCTGGTCGCCGCCCGCGTTGCTGGTGGTGCCCGATACCGACGCGGCCGCCATGGTAGTTGCCTCCAGGTTTTCAGAATACTGCGACGCTCCCGAGTTGGCGAAGTAATTATTGTCGGGAACGGCTGCGGCCCCGGCGCCGTCGCTCACCTGCACCGTGCCCGCGAAGCCGTGCGCGTGCGCCGGCATCTGCGCCAGCTGCAGCGTTTCCGCTTCTGTGCCTTCCATCTGGCCGGGGTAGTATTGGGTCAGTCCCGCACCCTGGCCAGCGCACACGGGGGCGCTGCCGCACAGGTTAGGCAAAGCAAAGGTCACCCGACCATCGCCGCCGTACATCGTACCCAGTATCGAGAACAAGGCCGTGTTTGAGCTGATGGCCAGCAACTGCCCTTGGCATAGGGCCCAGTTGTGCGGCGCAAAGCCGAATCCGACCGGGCGGATTTCACCGATAAATGCGTCCATTGAAGAAGTGTTGAGAAAGAAAAAGGGTTAGAGGAGAAAGGGTGAGAAAGGTCAGGGAAGCGACAATGCGCGGTTTAGCGGGCTGCTAGAAACCAAGCGACTACAGCCAGCGGCTGGCTAGGGTAAGAGGAAAACACGAATCAGATAAGCGCCGCCAACTGCCGGGCCGGGTAGCTGCGCAGGGTACGATGAGGGGTGACTACAAGCGGATTAGCGCAAGCAAACGGTACAACAAGCAGCGTTAAAACCATGGTGGTGGCTTAGAGAATGGCGCCTTGGCGCCGGATATGCACGGACAGTCGAAAAACAAAGGCCCGCACCGGCGGGTAAAAAGCTGACACCGAGGCCAAAGACACGGGCATACAGCCAACAAGTACTGCAGAGAACATCCCCGCGGGGGCAGGGTAATAGGCAATAGAATCTTCTAACGAGTGGCTAAAGTTGGGAAAAGGAATTGACTTTTTCGAGTGGTATTGAAAGAATCTTCCATCCCATAATGGGAATACTACTACTCGCAAAGCTAAATGCCAATTCAGGCGTGGGATTGGTAGGCAGCCAGCGTTGCTATTCTGTGTTGCTAAAGTGCCGCGTTGCAGGAAGCGTGGCAGCCGAAAGGCAGTGAAAAGGTGGTTGTGGTAGGTGAACGTCGCGTTTTTGGTATGCGAAGCTTACTTCAGGCTCAGCCACTACCTGGATCTGCCCATTAGCCACGAGCAGCTCTGGCAAAACTGCCGGACGTAAACAGCTTGCGAAACAAGGGTGTCTCATTGTCCCCATTTCACCAGTACGGCTTGGCGAAGCGGCTGCTGCCTCGTCTGAGAATGGGCCACTACATGCGGGTCCTGTTGCTACCTTCGCAACCGGTGTTTACTATGTCGGTGCGCGCGCATTCTTCTCTTCGTTGGCTGCTGGTTGCGTGGCTGCTGGCGTGGGCTACGCAGGCCCAAGCCCAAGCCTGGCAGCCAGACGCAGTGCTGCACCGCTTGCTGATTCACCAAATGGCGCAGGACCGGACCGGCCTGCTGTGGGTGGCGGCCGACGAGGGCGTATTCCGCTACGACGGCTACGATCTGGTGCCGTTGGCAGCGTTGGCTCCGGCTGCCGGCTCTGGCTTCGACCACGCCCAAGCCTTGGCGTTCGACTCCGAACACCGGCTGTGGCTGGGCTGTGCCCGTGGGCTGTTTCGGCTGCACGGTACCCGTCTGGAGCAGCTAGCCTTGCCCAAAGTAGGGCACCGGCCCACGCAAATCAATGCCTTGCTCCGGCACCCTCGCACCGGCGCCCTGTGGGTATCCTACGGTGACGGGTTGTTGGCCGTTTTTTCCGCTTTGGGCGGAGCCGGCCGCTCGGTTGCGCTGCCATTTTCCGATGCCGCCGCGTGGCTTTCCCCCGCCGCCGACAGCGCCGTATGGGCCGTGTCGGCGATGCACCGGGTTGCCTACTGCACCGCTGCGCAAGGCAGCCGCTTGCAACCGTACCAGCCATTGGGCCAGTTGTTGCCGGTACCCGGTACCCATCCGCAGCTGTTGGTAGGTACCTATGCGCTGCACGAAGAGCAGCCCGACGGCACCCTGCGCGAACGGTTACGCTGGCTACCCGGTGCCGACGAGCCCAACTTCCGGCCCGGCCAACAAGGAAATACCTGGCAATGGGTGGCTGCCGGCCAGCTGGTACAGTTACAATGGGAACCGGGCCACCACTTGCCGCAAGTACAGCTGAGCCCGGCCGCTTTCGAGCGCGCCGGGCAGCTGCCCCGGCAATACGCGGTGTTTACAGATGCCAACGGCTTGCGCTGGAGCACCAGCAGCGGGCAGCGCGGCTGCTACAAGCAGCGCGTCGGGGCCGAGTCGGTGGAGGCCCTGGCGTCGCGGCCGCTGCGCCGCTATAGCACCCGCGCCATCACGCGCCTACCCGATGGACGCCTGCTGGTGGGGGCCTACGGCGCAGCCCTGGTGCAACCCGCCGACAGTCCCCGCGCGGCGCTTCGGCCGTTGCCGCTGTGGGAAGACGGCCGGCCATCCGCCGCCATTTTTCTGGATGTGCTGCGCACGCGAAGCGGCCAGGTCGTTTTCGCCGAAGAAAACCACCCCTTTGGGCAACTGGACCCGGCCACGGGACGACTTCGCCGGCTGGCCATGCCGGGCGCCACTTTCACGAGCAGCCTGTGCCTGCAGCAAGACGCCGCGGGCACCGTATGGGGCGGCACCAATCGCGGATTGTTTCGCTTGGATCTTGCCGATGGGCGGGTTCAACTGTACACCCGGCCCGCCGATGCCACCCCGTTGCCTTTTGCGCAGCAGGAAATTCAGGAAATAGTATCGGCACCCGGCGGCTGGCTCTGGCTGGCTACCAGCAGTGGGCTGTATCGGCTGCATCCTGCCACGGGCCGCCTGGAGCATTACGGCACCTCCGAGCCGGCCTCCCACCGCCTTCCCACCGATGCCTTGTTGTGCGTGTGGGCTGCGGCCGACGGCGCTGCCTGGGTGGGCACCCGCGACCAGGGCTTGCTGCTGGTGCGGCCGGGGCGGGGCCTGATTCGCCAGCTCACCACGGCCACGGGCCTGCCCAGCAACACCGTGGCCACCGTGCTGGCCGATGCCAGCGGCGACCTGTGGTGCGGCACCTACGCCGGGCTGGTGCACTACAATCCGCTGCGTCAGCGCCTGGCGGTGCTCAACGAAACCGATGGATTAACCGACGCAGAACTCAACCGGCAATCGGCGTGGCGGGCGCCCGACGGCAGCCTGTATTTTGGGGGCGTGGGCGGGCTGCACCGGGTGCGTCCGGGGCAGTTTGCCGTCAGCACGCTGCGGGCACCGCGCTTGCTGCTGGCTAGCTATACCCAGCACCACAGCCGCACCGATACCGTGCGCACACACTTTCTGGCGGGGGCCGCGCCGCTTTTCACGTTGGCTCCGGCCGATGCGTTTCTGGAACTGAACTTGGCGCTGACCGATTTTCTGGCACCCGAACAGGCCCGCTTCGAATACCGCCTGTTGGGCAGCTCCGATACCCGCTGGAACCCCTTGGGCAGTACCCATGTGCTGGCATTGCGGGGCCTGCTGGCGGGGCGTTACCAGCTAGAGGTGCGCGGCGTTTCCGGGCGGGGCCTACCGGCCCAGAACCAGCTGCGCCTGCCCGTGGTGGTAGAGGCGGTGTGGTGGCGGCAGCCGTGGGCTTGGCTGCTGGGAGCCGCGGCAGCGGGGGCTGTGCTGTATGGCCTTCACCGCCGCCGGCTGGCCCGCGTGCGGCGCGAGGAGCGCCTGCGGAGCCGCATTGCCGCCGACCTCCACGACGAGGTGGGCACCCTGCTCACGCGGGTAAGCCTGCAGGCCGAGCTGTTGCGTCAGACGCAGCCCGAGGCCAACCCCACGCTGGAACGTCTGCTCAGCAACAGCCGCCAGGCCGCCGGTACCATGCGCGACATCGTATGGGGCATTGATGCGGCCGCCGACTCGGTGGGAGCCCTGCTCGACCGCATGCGGGACCACCTCGACCAAACCGCCGCTCCCGCCGGGCTGGCCACCGAGCTGCACGTGCGCGGCCTGCGCGATGCGCTGCCCCTGCCGCCCGAGCTGCGGCAGCACCTGTACCTCATTTTCAAGGAGGCCGTCAGCAACGCCGCCCGGCACGCCCGCGGTGCCTCGCGCCTCGACGTGACGCTGGCGCGGGAAAGCGGCTGGCTCACGCTGCTGGTGGCCGACGACGGACAGCCCACTGGCACGGCCACCCGCAGCGGCATGGGCCGGCGCAACATGCAGCAGCGGGCCGATTTGCTGGGCGGAACGCTCACGGCCGACGCGCAGCCGCAGGGCTTTGTGGTGCGGCTGCGGGTGCCGTTCTGATGCTTATCGGGAAATGCCACCCGGCGGCTCAGAGCTGCCCGCGGGCGTGGCGGCTCACCAGCTCGGTGCGCGAGCTGACCTGGAGCTTCTTGTAAATGCGCTTGACGTAGGTGCGCACGGTTTCCACCGAGAGGTCGAGGCGGGCGGCTACCTGCTTGTCGCCGAGGCCGTCGACGATGGCCTGCACCACGTCCCGCTCGCGCTCCGACAGCAGGTCGGTTTGCATGGCGGGGCTGGGCTTGAAGTGGGCCAGCACCTTGCGGGCCACGGCCCGGCTCATGGGCGCGCCGCCGCTGGCCACCTCCAGCACCGCTGCTTTGATGTCGGCCAAGGGCGTGTTTTTGAGCACGTAGCCCGAGGCCCCGGCGCAGAGGGCGCGGTAAATGCGGTCGGCGTCGTCGAACACGGTTTGCATGAGCACATCGGCCTCGGGCAGGCGCTGCTTGATGAGGGGCAGCGCGTCGAGGCCGCTCATGCCCGGCAGGTGAATATCGAGCAGCACTACCTGAGGAGGCTGCGCCAAGTCGGGCAGCTCGGTCAGAAAGGCTTCCACCGAATCGGCCACCAGCACGCAGCTGAGCTCGGGCTGCCGGCAGAGGTAGCCGCGCAGCAATTCGCGCACTTCGGGGTCGTCTTCGACCAGGGCCAAGCGGATGGGATTCATGAACGCAAAGGACGGGATACTGGGAGGCGGGACCAAGCCGGGGCACGTCCCCAAATGCGGTACAAGATGCAGTTGCCGGCAGGATTTTGCCTTGGTAGGTTTGCATTGGTAATTCAACGCCAACGGCTGCCCATCGCGGCGGCGGCTTCTCTTTTCTCTTATCATCAGCTTATGACCCCACGTTTTACCTTGTTGCCTTTGGCATTGCTGGCGCTGCCGGCACTGGCGCAGTCGCCCATTACCCTCACCCAGGCCACGTTTCCGGCTTCGGCAGCTACTGTAGAGAAGTACCAGGACGCGGCCCTGCCCGCGGGGCTGGGCACCCCCACTACCGGCGCCAACCAAAGCTGGGACTACCGCGCGCTGTTTCCCAGCGGCTCGGCCTACCAGCTGCTGAACCTGTCGGTGCCGCCCAGCCCGGCCTTTGCCGGCGCGCAATGGACGCGGGCCAACACCAACTCCATCGGCAACGTGTCCTATGTCTTGACGACTTACTTCAACCTGACCGCCACGGGCCGCATGGCGTTGGGGCGTAGCATCATCCGGCAGCCGTTCTCCATTGCCGCGCGCACCGGCGGTGCCAACGACTCGATTGTGGTGAACCGCCAGACCGTGCCCTACGGCGGGCCCAGCGGCATTGCCGACTTTCCACTGCCGCTGACGGCCGGCAGCCGTTCGCAGCAAACGTTCCGCATTGGCGTGGCCGGCACGCTCACGGTAGCCGCCGCGGGCCTGAACCGCGCGCCGTTTCGGGTGGTGCAGCGCTACACCTACGTCGACTCGGTGGCGGGCTGGGGCACGCTGCGCATTCCGGTGGCAGGCCGCGCCGCCGGCTCCGATCCGCTGCCGGTGCTGCTGGTGCGCAGCCGCACCATCCGGCAAGACAGCGTGTACCTGAACGGCACGCCGGCGCCCGCCGCGTTGCTGGCGGCTTTCGGTCTGTCGCAGGGTGCCGTCACCACCTTCTACCTCGACCACTTCTGGCGCACGGGCTCGGCCCAGCCGCTGCTGGAGCTGTACTACCCCAACAGCCGGTACACCACGCCCAGCTTTGCCGATTACTCCACCGAAAGCAACGTGCTGGCCGTGAAAGCGTCTTCGGGCGTAGCGGCGCAGTGGCAGGCCTGGCCCAACCCGCTGGCCGCTGGGCAGCCCCTGCAACTAGCCCTGCCGGGCGCCCAAGCCGGGCAGCCGGTGCTGCTGACGGTAACCGATGCGCTGGGGCGCGTGGTGCTGCAACAGCCGCTGCCGCTGGTGAATAGCGCGGCCATGCTGCCTGCCGCGGCTACGGCGGCACTGCGGCCGGGCCTGTACACGCTCACGCTGCGGCAGGGGACGCATCAGGCCAGCACGAAGCTCATACGCGAATAACCCCGCAACCACCGTTTGCCCCCGAGCCCCGCCGGACACCCGGCGGGGCTTTTTGGTGAGGGTGCGGCTCGTTCGCACCGGTGCGCTTTCGATACCCCCAAATGCGGTACACGGAAAAGTTGCCGCAAGGCTTTGCGGGGCGGAAGTTTGCGCCTTCGGCGACGGGCAATAGCTGTCCGGCATCAGTCACGCACTACTTCTCCACCGGTATGCAACGATTCTTACGGTTTGCTTTCCCGCTCGCGGCGGCTCTGGGATTGAACATGGCCACGGCCCAGGCCCAGACTACCCCCACGGGCTCGGTGGGCATCGGCACCACTACCCCCGACGCCTCGGCCGTGCTGGACCTAAGCTCCGTAACCAAAGGCCTGCTGGCGCCGCGCATGACGGCCAGCCAGCGCGCCGCTATTCAGGGGCCGGCCCAAGGCCTGCTGGTGTACCAGACCGACGGCATCCAGCCGGGTTTCTGGTACTACACCGGCACCGCCTGGACCTACCTCAGCCCCACCGCCAGCGGCGACGACCTGGGCAACCACACCGCGACGCAGAACCTGAACCTGGCCGACAAACTGCTTGTGGGCAACGGCGGCACGCAGGGCCTGCGCCTCAGCAGCAGCGGGCAGGCGGGCCTCGGCGGTGTAGTGCCGACCAATTGGCTGGACATTCAAGGCGCAAGCCGCTCGAACACGCACCCCAGCGGCCGGACGCTGTACGTGACCGGGGACTTCGACCAGGCCGCGAACGGGGTAGAAATCCGCCACTCCAATGCTACCCAGGGTGTGGGCATCGGCTACAATTCCATTTATGCCGCCGGCACCAATACCAACCACAACCTGAACCTGATGCCCAAGGGCACGGGCAGCGTGGGCATCGGTACCACCGACCCGGCCGCCTCGGCGCTGGTGGATATGACCTCCACCACCAAGGGCTTTCTGCCGCCGCGCCTGACTTCGGCCCAGCGCGACGCCATCAGCAGCCCGGCGGCGGGCCTGACCATCTTCAACCTCGAAACCCAGAAGCTGAACATTTACAACGCCGTGACGAGCCGCTGGACCGACGCGGTGCAGAGCGTGGCCCCGGGCACCACGGGCAGCGTGACGTTCAACTACACCGGCGGCACCCAGACCTGGACCGTGCCCGCGGGCGTGACCAGCCTGCAGGTGGACATGGCCGGGGCACAAGGCCGCTATTTTGTGCCGCGCTGCGGCAACTGCGCCGCCCCCGGCCTCGGCGGGCGGGTGCAAGGCACCCTGGCCGTGCAGCCCGGCCAGGTGCTTACCATTGAGGTGGGCGGGGCCGTGGTGAACGGCAGCGGCTGGCAGAACGGCGGCTACAACGGCGGCGGCAGCGGCTCCTACCCCGGCGGCGGCGCCACCGACATCCGCATCGGCGGTACGGGCCTGAGCAACCGGGTGCTGGTGGCCGGCGGCGGCGGCGGCGGCTTCAGCACCACCGGCCCCGGCGGGGCGGGCGGCGGCCTGACGGGCGGCAGCGCCGGCAACGCCACCGGCGGCAGCCAATCGGCCGGCGGCCAACGGGCGGGCAACCCTGCTCAGTTCTGCTACTGCAGCGCCATTCCGGCTGACCAGGGCCAGGGCGGGGGCACCACCAGCTCTTCCTGGGCCACGGCGGGCGGCGGCGGCGGCTACTACGGCGGTGGGGCCAGCTTCAGCGACTACAGCGGCGGCGGCGGCGGTTCGTCGTACGCCGACCCCACGCTCACCAGCAACGTGACGCACGTGCAGGGCGCCCGCGGCGGCTCGGGCTTCGTGACGTTCAGCTTCACCGTGGGCCCCGAAGCGCCTTACCTCAGCCTCAGCAACGCCACCACCTCGCAGGCCGCCGGCAGCGTGGTGTACAGCGACGGGTCGAAACTGGCTGGCAACGCCGCGCAACTGTACTGGGACGCGGCCGGTTCGCGCCTGGGCATCGGCACGGGCAGCCCGCAAGCCAAGCTGCACGTGGCCGGCGACGCCCGCATCAGCGGCCTGGGCGGCAGCGGCGCCCGCATGGTCGTGGCCGACAACAACGGCCAGCTCGCGGCCCAGGCCTTGCCAGCCGACGCGCAGACGCTGACGCTGAGCGGCCAGCAACTGAGCATCAGCGGGGGCAACGCCGTGACGCTGCCCAACGGGGCCGACAACCTGGGCAACCACACCGCGACGCAGAACCTGAACCTGGCCAACAAGCAGCTCGTCGGCAACGGCGGCACCCAAGGCCTGAGCGTGACGAGCACAGGTGGGCTGGTGTTGCCGGCCGGCGTGATTCAGCGCGGCGGCGCAGCCGTTACCGCCACCTCCGACCTGGGCCTGTACTCGCGGCTGAACGGTTCCTATATGCGTCTGGTGACCAATAACGCCCCCATCCGCTTTTATTCCGACGACGACGCGGGCACCACCGCCAACGTGAGCATCGAAAGCAACGGCAACGTGGGCATCGGCACCGGCAACGGCAACCCCACCAACCGCCTCGATGTGCAAACCACCGCCGGGCGTTCCGGCACCCACGCCGTGGGCCGGCCGCTGTACGTCACCGGCGACTTCGACGAAGCCGCGGGGGGCTCGGAGTTCCGGCACTACAACGGTTCGCAGGGCGTGGGCATCGGCTTCAACTCCGTGTACGCGGCCGGCTCCAACACCAACCAGCATCTGAACCTGATGCCCAAAGGCTCGGGCGGTGTGGGCATCGGCACCACCGCGCCCGGGGCGTTGCTCGACGTGAACGGCAACCAGGTTGTGCGCGGCAGCGTGAGCTTCGGGGCCAGCGTCCGGCAGATGATTAACCTGTTCAACGCCGACTACGCCATTGGGGTACAGGGCGGCACGCAGTACTTCCGCACCGGCGAGGCCTTTGCCTGGTACAACGGCGGCAGCCACAACGACAACCAGTTCAACGCCGGCGGCGGCTCGACGCAGATGGTGCTCAAAGGCAGTTTTCTGGGCCTCGGAGCTGGCTACAGCACCAGCTCCGGCCCTTACGGCCCGCTGGAAATCCGCCGCGACAACGCCAGCCCGTACATCGTGATGCACGACCCCGGCGACGCCTGGTTCTCGTTCGGTATGGACTACAACGACGGGCGCAAGATCAAAATCAACGAGGGCAACGGTTTCGGTAGCACCAACTACATGACATTTAGCGGCTCGAACGTGGGCATCGGCACGACCAGCCCGGCTTTCCCGCTGGACGTGCAGAGCACCGTGACGCCGGGCAACTACGCCTACGGCTGGTTCAACGGCAGCGGTGCCACCGGCTACACCGGCAGCAACACCGGCCCGGTGAGCATCCGCGCCGCCGGCCGCGTTGTCGCCACCGAGTTCAACGCCACCTCCGACCGCCGCCTGAAATCCATCATCGGCCTTTCCGACAACGCCGCCGATTTGGCCCTGCTCCAGCAGCTGCGCATTACCGACTACACCTTGCGCGACCGGGTGCAGTATGGCAGCCGGCAGTTCAAGAAAGTCATTGCCCAGGAAGTGGAGCAGGTGTTCCCGCAGGCCGTTACCCAGCACAGCGGCTTTCTACCCGATGTGTACGTGCAGGCTACGGCCACCGAAATGCAAGCCGATTCGCTGCTGCGCCTGACCCTGCCCGCCGCTCCGGCTACGGCCATCAAGGCCGGGCAACGCGTGAAGCTGCTAACCAAAACCGGTGAGGTCATTGGCACGGTGAAGGCGGCCGCGGGCAATACGCTGGTGGTGCGCGGTGCCCGGCAGCTGGTGGGGCAGGAAGTGTTCGTCTTCGGCCTGGAGCACGCCGACGTGCGCGCCGTCGACTACGAAGCGCTGAGCATGCTCAACGTGTCGGCTACCCAGGAGCTGGCCCGGCGGGTGCAGGAACTGCAGAAGCAGAACGAAGCCCTGCGCCGGCAAACGCAGACGCAGCAAACAGCCCTGCAGCAGCTGCAAACCCAGACGGCGGCGGCCAACGCCAGCCTGGCCGAGCGCCTACAAACCCTGGAAAGCATGATGGGGGCAAAGGCAGAAGCGAAGTAGAAAACCAAAACCTCGGGCAACAAAAAGCCTCCTCTGCTGGCAGAGGAGGCTTTTTGTTGGTGCTTGAGCGGTTGCACTGGCGCTAAGGCAACGCGCCCGCGCCTGGGACCTACTTGCCGGCTTCCACCAGGCTGATGGCGTAGCCGCCGCCGGGGGCGCAGCGCTGCGTGAGCTTGGTTTTGCTCGTAACCGTTTGCTTGCGGATCTGGTAGGCCTGCGGGTTTTTCTCGTAGTGCGCGTCCTTGGCGTCGGCGTAAATGGTGGCGGTGTACTTCTTGCCGGGGTCGAGGAAACTCAGGTCAATCTTCGAGGTGCGGCCGTTTTCGTCGCAGGTGCTGCCCACGAACCAGCTGCTCTGGCCCTTGGCCTTGCGGGCGTAGGTGATGTAGTCGCCGGGCTCGGCTTCCAGCACTTTGGTACCGTCCCAGTCCACGGCTACGTCTTTGATGAACTGGAAGGCGTCGAGATGCTTGTTGTAGGTTTCGGGCAGGTCAGCGGCCATCTGCAGGGGCGAGTACATCGTCACGTACAGGGCCAGCTGCCGGGCCAGCGTGCTGTGCACGAAGGAATTGTTTTGCGGGTTGTAGGCGCTGACTTTGGTCTGAAAGATGCCTGGCGTGTAGTCCATCGGGCCGCCGATCAGGCGGGTGAAGGGCAGGATGGTGGTGTGGTCGGCGTTCGAGCCGCCGAAGGCCTCGTACTCGGTGCCGCGCGCCGCCTCGTTGCCGATCAGGTTCGGGTAAGTACGGGCCAAGCCGGTCGGGCGCACGGCTTCGTGGCCGTTCACCATGATGCGGTGCTCAGCGGCTTTTTCCAGCACGTAGTTGTAGTGGTTGATCATCCACTGGTCGTAGTGCTTGTGGCCCAAGGGCACGATGTCGCCCACGTAGCCGGTTTTCACCGCAGTGTAGCCGTACTTGTTCATGAACTGGAAGGCCGTATCGAGGTGCCGCTCGTAGTTGCGCACCGAGCCCGAGGTTTCGTGGTGCATGATGATGCGCACGTTCTTGCTCTGGGCGTAGCGGTTCAGCTCCTGCACGTCGAAGTCGGGGTACGGCGTCACGAAGTCGAACACGTAGTCCTTGTGCTTGCCGAACCAGTCTTCCCAGCCGGTGTTCCAGCCCTCCACCAGCACCGCGTCGAACCCGTGCTTGGCGGCAAAGTCGATGTACTCCTTCACGTGGGAGTTGTTGGCCGCGTGGGTGCCGTTGGGCTTCACCTTCTGGTAGTCGATGGAGTCGAGCTTGATGTTGTCCTGGTTGGTGTACGACCACGAGCTTTTGCCCGTAATCATTTCCCACCACACGCCCACGTACTTCACCGGCTTGATCCACGACACATCTTTGAACCGGGTGGGTTCGTTGAGGTTCAGTACCAGCTTGGAGAGCAGAATGTCGCCCGCTTTGTCGCTGACGATGACGGTGCGCCAGGGCGAGTTGGCCGGCGTCTGAATCAGGCCCTTGTCGCCCACCGCGTCCGGCGTCAGGTGCGACTCCAGCACCATCGTCTTATCGTCCAGCTCCAGGTGCATGCAGGAGTAGTCGATGAGCGCCGCCTCGTGGATGTTGATGTAAAGCCCGTCCTGGCTTTTGAGCATCAGCGGCGTCTGCAGGCCAGTGGGGGAGAAGGGGGTTTGGGAGGCGTTGGGCGTGGTGGCCGCCTTCATCTTGCCGCGCACTTCCGAGAGCTTCGAGGTAACGGTGCTGTACTCCTGCGTGTCGTAGTCGCCGGGCAGCCAGAAGGCTTTATGGTCGCCGGCCAGGGCAAACTGCGTGCGCTCCTCCTTGATGGTGAAGTAGTCGAGCTTGGGCTGGCGCGGAAACTCGTAGCGGAAGCCCAGGCCGTCGTCGAACACCCGGAAGCGCACGCGCATGGTGCGCTGCGTTTCGGGCTGGGTCAGGGTCACGGCCAGCTCGTTGTAGTGGTTGCGAATAGTTTTCGATTCGCCCCACACCGGCGTCCAGGTCTCGTCGAAGCTGCGGGTCTGCTTATCCGTCTGCGTGAAGCCGGTTTGCAGGCTGGTGGTGCCCTTCAGCTCCAGGCCCAGCTTACTGGTTTTGATGACCTCGCGCCCCTTGTAGCTGAGGCGGTACGTAGGCACGCCGGCCTGCAGGTCGAAGCTGAGCGTCAGCTGCCCGTTGGGCGACTTTACTTCTTCTGCCCGGGCGGCCACGTGGCCGAGGCACAGCACGAGAAACAACAGCAGCCGGGCAGGGCCATAACCAACAAGCGAGCGGGACCGGGAAGTGCGGTGATGCATGGGCGAAAAGCCGGGCCGCCGCTGCCGAAACGCTCAGCAGCCAGACCGGATAGGCAGCGAAGTTGACGAGAAAAACGCAGTCGAGCGAAGCTTTCTTCCGCAAATTCTGCCGCAAACGTTTCCGCTTCTGGCCGCAGCTATTGATGGGTTGAACGCTGCGCCGCAGCACCAAAAGGGCCGGTAAGCGCAGCAACAAACCCCGGTTCAGGGAGGAGCCGTTACAGCGCCGCATTTGGAGCCCAGACGCCCAACTGCCTGGGTAACGGATTCGGGAAGCTCAACCGCTGAATAGACCGGCGCGGTAGCAGCCAGCCGGCCGTTTGGGGCACGTGTGCTGCTGTAATACCAGGGGCAATGCCAGGGGTTTCAGGAACCGGGGGCCGTCGGATGTGTTGTAATGGCCGGGAAGCCTCTTGTGCGGCTGGGCAGAAACCTGCCGGACGAACCCAGTACGTTGTTCTGACCCCACTTGCTTAATCCGGCACGCCAGCAGATTCCGTAGGTGGGGTCGGAAAACCCAACGGGGTGGTAGGGTGCGCTACCACATATTCTCCTCCTCGCACTCCCCAACGTTTCATTGTATGGAGCAAGACATCCAGGCCCAGGTTCGAAACTACTACGGCACGGCGCTGCAAACCAGCCAGGACCTGCAAACCAACGCCTGCTGCACCGACGACATTCCGGCCGCCCACAAGCGGGTTCTGGCCGAGCTGGAAGACGAAGTGCTGGCCAAGTACTACGGCTGCGGCGTGTGCATTCCGTCGGCCGTGAACGGCCTGACGGTGCTCGACCTGGGTTCCGGTTCGGGCCGCGACGCCTACTTGCTCTCGAATCTGGTGGGCGAGGCCGGCCGCGTCATCGGGGTCGACATGACCGAGGAGCAGCTGGCCGTGGCCCGCCGCCACGTAGAGGCCCACACGGCGCGGTTCGGCTACCAGCGCCCCAACGTGGAGTTTCGCCACGGCTACATCGAAGACCTGGCCGCGGCCGGTCTCGACGACAACTCCGTGGACCTGGTGGTGAGCAACTGCGTGCTGAACCTGAGCACCGACAAGGCCGCCACCTACCGCGAGATTTTCCGGGTGCTGCGGCCCGGCGGCGAACTGTTCATCGCCGACGTGTTTGCCGACCGCCGCGTGCCCGAAGCCCTGCGCCACGACCCGGTGCTCTACGGCGAATGCCTGAGCGGCGCACTTTATATCGAAGATTTTCGCCGCCTGCTGCGCGAGCTGGGCATCCGCGACTACCGCCTGACGGCCCGGCGGCAGCTTAGCATTGGCAACGCCGAGATGGAGCGCAAGGTGGGCCACATCAAATTCTACTCGCTCACCGTGCGGGCTTTCAAGCTCGACCTGGAAGACCAGTGCGAGGACTACGGCCAAGTGGCCACTTACCTGGGCACCATGCCCGACGAACCCCACGGTTTCACCCTCGACGACCACCATTTCTTTGAAACGGGCCGGCCAGTGCTGGTGTGCGGCAACACCGCCGACATGCTCTCCCAAACCCGTTTCGGAGCCCATTTTCGCCTCGATGGTGACAAGTCGCGGCACTTTGGGCTGTTTCCCTGCGGGCCGGCCGTGAGCAGCGCAGCTAGTTCCGGCGAAACCACCGGCCGCTGCTGCTAACTTCTGCCCCTGATCCTGTTTCGCGTTTCGCTAGTCTACTTTCGTGCCCATGATTAAGTCCCTTAAGGCCACCGGCCATCAACTGGCCGACCCCGCTTTCCAGCTGACGGTGCTCGGCCGGGACGCCGTGGAAGCCCACCACCTGCCGCGCTTCCACGAAAAGCTGCGCGAAGCAGGGCTGTTTCCGCTCGCGCCGGTGGCGCCGGCCGTGCTACAAATCAACGTGGGCAAAATGTGCAACCAGGTGTGCCGCCACTGCCACGTCGACGCCGGCCCCGACCGCAAGGAAATCATGACGCGCGAGACCATGCAGCTCTGCCTCGAGGCGCTGGCCCAAACCGGCATTCCCACGGTGGACCTAACCGGCGGCGCGCCCGAGATGAACCCCGACTTCCGCTGGTTCGTGGAGCAGATTCACGCGCTGGGCCGCCACATCATCGTGCGCTGCAACCTCACCATCATCGTGGCCAACAAGAAGTACCACGACCTGCCCGAGTTCTTCCGGCAGCACGGCGTGGAGGTGGTCAGCTCGCTGCCGTTCTACAACGCGGGCAAAACCGACAGCCAGCGCGGCGAAGGCGTATTCGACGACTCGGTGCGGGCCCTGAAAATGCTCAACGCCGTGGGCTATGGCCAGGCAGGCTCGGGCCTCGTGCTGAATTTGGTTTACAACCCGGCCGGCGCGTTCTTGCCTGGCAGCCAGAAAGGCCTGCAGGAGCAGTTCAAGCGCATGCTGCTGAAAGACCACGGCATCGTGTTCAACGAGCTGTTTGCCATTACCAACATTCCGGTGAGCCGCTACCTCGATTACCTCCTCGAATCGGGCAACTACGCGGGCTACATGGAAAAGCTCGTCAGCGCCTTCAACCCCGCGGCGGCGGCCGGCGTGATGTGCCGCAACACCATTTCGGTGGGCTGGGACGGCGGCCTCTACGACTGCGACTTCAACCAGATGCTGGACCTGCCCGTGGCCAGCCTCGTGCAGCACATCCGCGACTTCGATGCCGTGGTCCTTGGGCGGCGCGCCGTCGTGGTGAACCAGCACTGTTTCGGCTGCACGGCCGGAGCCGGCTCCAGCTGCGGCGGTACCGTGGCCTAAGCCAGCCGTGTGCTCCGACGCTTACTTCCTTATGCTCTTTCGATGGTCAACCACCTACTTGTCTTTGCCCGCCACCCAGAGCTGGGCCAGGTGAAAACCCGGCTGGCACACGCCGTTGGGGCCGAAGAGGCCTTACGTGTGTACCGTGCGTTGCTGGCCAGCACCCACTCGGCCGTCGATGCCGTGGCGGCGCAGAAAACCCTCTGGCTGGCTGGGCACGCGCCCACCGGTGAATCGGAGTTTGCCCACTGGGCGGGCTTCGAGCAGCACCCCCAGCCGGCCGGCGACCTGGGCCAGCGGATGTACGCGGCATTTGCGGCGGCGTTTGCGGCCGGTGCCACGGCGGCCGTCATCATCGGCACCGATTGCCCCGACCTCCGCCCGGCGCACCTCAACGCAGCCTTCTACCAGCTGCAGAACCACGACGTGGTCATTGGCCCGGCGCTGGACGGCGGCTACTACCTGCTGGGCCTGCGCACCCTGGTGCCCGACTTCTTCCTTCACAAGCCCTGGAGCACCGACGCTGTGCTGACCGCTACCTTGGCCGACGCCCAGCGGCTGGGCTTGCGTGTGGCCCAACTCCCGGCCCTTTCCGACGTGGACACAGCCGCCGACTTGGCTGCTTGGCAGAATTGGAAGTACGCAACCCCTTTGGCGCAAGCCCCCGCACACCAGCATAAGGATAATGGAGGGAGGAAATCAACGTGGGACCTATAAAGAGCCGCTGGACCAGCCTAATTGGCCCCACATGTGCCGATAGGCGTAGATGATTAGGTTAATAAGAAACGTCTTCCCCATAATATCTAAAACAATTGCAACCAAGAGGCATGTGGCCACTGGTTCACCGGAATAACGGAGAAACAAGACGAGCCTTTATGGCTGCACTTGTGTGTATTTTTTATATATTATCTATTGATGGATCAATCAACAATCCTTGCGCGGGCTGCTTCACCCTTGTCGCCAATGCCTCTGCTGGCCCAGCAGGTGCATACCACGCGTGATTCGTTTGGAGCGGTGGTAGCCGAATACACGTTTTTTCCTCGGCCGCAGGTGCTCTACGTGCGCTGGCAGGGCCACGTAACGAGCGACGAACTGGTGCGAGCGGCGTACACCGGCTTGGAAATCAACCAGCAGTGGCAACCCCGGGGCCTGTTTCATGACTTGCGCGCCTCAAGCGGCGAGTGGGGCGAGGCCGGACCCTGGCTGGAGCACGAGTGGGTACCAGGTATCCACGCCCAGTGCCCGCAGCTGCGCCGCCTAGCTGTGCTGCTTGATTCGGCAGTGTCTCTGCCCTATACCAACACCCAAGTGCTAACCCAATTGGACCGGCACTTTGACTTCCAGGTATTCTACTCGCTGCTTGCCGCGTGGCGCTGGATAAATCGGTGTACCGGCTCCCACCCCGAGAACCAGCGCGCCGACCCGGGAATCACAGGCAGTTCAGTACCTAGCAATGCGAACTGACCCCAAAAGGATGGGGTACCAGCAGTTGTAGTATTTGTTCTAGGTTTATTCTGAAAAAATAAAAACCGCGTTTCTATTTCAGAAACGCGGTTTTGCGTAGCACGGCGGTCAACTCGCTTAGGCAAGCCAACCGCAAGCATATCACTGCCTTATTGCTTGAGCAGTCGACCGGTGCGGAGGTAGCCGGCTTCGTCTTGCATCCGAATCAGGTACACGCCGGGTTTCACATCTTGCAGGTCAATGGGCTGGTTGGTGAAGCCGGTTTTTACCAGGCGGCCCGCCACGGTGTAGAGCGAAAACACCTGCTTGCTCTTCCACGCCACCAGCACTTGGCCTGCCGCCGGGTTCGGGTACACATTCAGGGCCAGTTCGTCTTGCGGCTGGCGCGTGGCCAACGGGGCGTAGGCGGTGCTCAGGTAGTACAGATTCGCGGTGGTGCCTTTGGCAATCTGGTGCGCGCCGGCCGGCAGCGACATCGTGAACCGACCACCACTTACCGTCTGGTTGGTGCCGTCGATCCGTACCGTACCGCTGAAGGCGTCATTGAACACCAGCGTGAGCGTAGCGGCCGCAGTGGTTGTGAAGGCAATATTTGTGGAGGACTCCAGCTTCAGGCACTGCGTCAGGTTCAAGCCGTTGTAGACCACCGTTCCTTGCGACGTAGACAGGTTGCCGGTGATGGTGTAAAACGTGCTGGTGGTGCCGGACGCGGTGAAGTTGTGCACCATCCCCGACGTGCTGCCACCGCCACCGCCCGTACCACCGCCACCACCGCCCGTGGCCGGTGCATCGCCTTGCACCGATACCAGGCCGGTTTGGTAATTCACCAGCGCCGTCTGCAGCGGCGTATTGATGGCGGAAGAAGCATCGTCAACCGCGTTGTTGAAGGTCCACTGAAAGTCGCCGCCCTTCACGCGCCCCGCGTACAGCATCACCTTGGCTTGCGCCGCGGCCGGGCCATCCGCCGTGTAGGTGTACATGACGGCCGGGTTTGTATCGAAGTTGTTGTAGGAGTTGCGTCCGTAGGCCGAAACGACGGTGCTGGGCACCACCTGCGCCCGGGTGGCAACCACGTAGGCATCGAAGTCAGCCGTTGAATTGGGGTAGCCGGCCGCGCCATACGGCACAAAACGCTGCTGCCCGTTCATATAGTTGTCGAATGCCTTGATGGTGCCGCCGTCCTCCTTGGAGAAAATCGGCATGTTGGTGTAGTCGTTGGCCTGCGTGGCGGGGTTGTACACATCGGTGCCCTGCATGGAGGTGAGCATCGGGTACTTGCAATTGCGGAAGTAGTTGCCCTCCATGAACACCGAGGAGCCCTCCGTAGAACCGGCCCCGTATTTGGCGTTGCCGTCGTAGTAGTTGTTGTAGACGTGCGCCGAATAAAACCGCACGCGCGGGTGACGGGAGTCCGAGTGGTCGTACCAGTTGTGGTGATAGGTGATGTAAAGTCCCTGCGTGCTCGTTTCGCTCAGGCCCAGCAGGTTCGACTTGCCCGTGTCCCAGAAGTGGTTGTAGGAAAACGTTACGTAGGTCGAGCGTTTGGCATCCAGCGCCCCGTCGCCCTTCACCTGGTCCGGGTCGCTGCCGGCGTGGCCGTAGAAGAAGTCCGAGTTGTGCACCCAGATGTAGTCGTTATCCTGCTGCAGGCCAATGTTGTCGCCCTCGTCGCTGTCGCAGTTCATCGTGCCGATGTTGCGGATTTCCACGTTGGAGGCATTCTTGATCCGAATGCCCCAGCCGTCGGCCACGGCGTCGTTCCCCACGCCTTCCAGCGTAATGGAGCTGGAGGCGAAGTTGTTGTTCTCGATAACTAGGTCACCGCTGAGCAAGTAGCTCGGGTCGGTAATCTGCCCCACCAGGCGAATGAGCAGCGGGCGCGCATCCCGGCCTTTTTTGAAGCCGTCCAGAATGGTCTGCAGCCCCACGCACGGGTTGGTGGTGGCCCCGGTTACGTTGAGCGAAACGGTGTTTTTGGAGTTTTGCGTGATGTAGAGAATCACCGCGTTGCTCTTCACGGTGCCGTTGGTGTTGTAGGCACCCGGCACCCGGCCGTTGCTGAAGGCAAACCCGGTGCGGTCCTGGGCCAGCACCGACAGGGAACTGGTCACCGTAGCGGTGCCTTCTACCCCCGCCACGACGGGCACAATCTTGAGCGTGTACGTTCCGGGAGCCAGGCCCAGGGCATCGGCCCGGTAGTAGGAGCCGTAGTTGCGGATCAGTTGGTTGTCGAGCTTCTGGTCGACAACGCCCGCGCCGCTGTAGTACACGTTGTAGCTCTGCGCCGTGGCCACGGGCTGCCACCGCACATACGCCGATTCCAGCCACCCGGCCGACTCCAAGACGGCCACCGTCTGCGCCCGTAGCGCCAACGGCAACAGCAGCAATAGTAAAGAGAACAAGTGCTTCATCGTCTGTGGTATTGGGGTGGAGAGTGGCGGACGCCACCAGTGGAAAGGCCCTCCCAAACCTACCCTTTAAGCTTCAGGGAACGAGCATATAAGCGTCCGAATACCTGACTAAAACTATGCAAACGTTGCCGGCAACGTTGCCGAGCTGAGGTAATTGGCTAATAATGCCTAGTCCATTTGGCTGATAATGGAGAAACAGCTCGGTTCCCAGTAGTTCATAAAGTGAACGGTCAGAGTGGTCAAGCCAAATCGATGGCGCGCAGTTATAGACACGGCAAGTATGTACCACGGAGAAGCGGATCATCCATAGCAACAGTATTGTGAAAAAGTGGGCAACATATAAGACGATTTCTAATACGAGGACAACACTGTTACCTGCCTGACTTACATACCAGAGCGCGGTGGCCTAGGCATAGCCCGCATAGGTGAGTTGTATAATTGGGCGGGTATCTTGGTTCTGGGCTGGCCAGTATTCTATAGTCAAGAGGAGCTACTCATCAAAGAGTGCTATCTGGTTAACTTGCGCTTTGTATTGATTCTGATTTTATGGAAAAACCGATACCGCCGCGTTTGCGGGTGGCATTCGTAAGCTCGTGTCCAGAGGCATGGGGCGGTAGCGAAGAACTTTGGGCTCGGGCCGCACACACACTGGCCACGGCCGGTTACGAAGTGTTAGCACTTAAAACCTTCCTCGACCCGACCCACCCCAAGGTGGAGGAGCTACGCGAGAGTGGTTGTACCCTGCGAAACTTGAGTGCGGCCCCGGCATTGCCCCGGCGCTTGCTCAATCGCCTTAAGCCAGCCACACAGCAATTCTCGAGCAGTGACCTGGAAAAAAAAATACTGGCGGATAACTTACGTCGCTTCCTGCCGCACCTGACAGTGGTTTCGCAAGGGTCCAATTTTGATGGTATCCACTTGGCCGAAACGTGTGCCGACCACGGTCACCCCTACATACTCATAGCCCAGAAGGCCGTCGAGTTCTTTTTCCCATGGGGCCCTAACCGGGAAATCTCGCAGCGTGTGTACCAGGCTGCCCGTCGCTGCTTCTTTGTGTCGCGCCACAACTTAGCTTGCACCGAAGACCAGTTGGGTATGTCCTTGCCCCACGGCGTGGTCATGGCCAACCCCTACAACGTACCGTTTGCGGTTTCTGTGCCCTACCCAAACCCGCCGGACGAAACTCCGCTGGAACTGGCCTGCGTAGCGCGGTTGTTTTTCTTTGATAAAGGCCAGGATGTGCTGCTGCGGGTGCTGGCCCTGCCTCACTGGCAAGCCAGGTCCGTAAGGGTAACGTTTTACGGCTCTGGCTTCGACCAAGCCGGTATTGCCCAGATGGCAGGCCTACGGGGTGTCACAAACGTCAGTTTTGGCGGGCATGTGGCTGATGTTGCGGGCATTTGGGCACGGCACCAGGCCCTCATCATGCCTTCGCGCAGTGAGGGCCTGCCGCTGGCTCTGGTCGAGGCCATGCTGTGCGGGCGCCCCGCCATTGCCACCAATGTGGGGGGCATTGCGGAAGTGCTGGAAGACAACCTGACGGGCTTTCTGGCGGCGGCTCCAACTGTAGCCGCCTTGGACGAAGCCATGGAACGGGCCTGGGCGCGCCGCCACGAATGGGAGGCCATCGGGGCCGAGGCCGCCCGCCGCATCCGCACCCTGGTGCCCGCCGACCCCGTGGACGCTTTCGTTACCCAGCTTTTGGCTGCAGTGCCCGAGCAGCTAACAGGCGGGTAGCAGCCGGCAGCAACTTCGGCCTTTTTTACTAACTAGGTACGCGAGGTAGCCGGGCGAGGAGGCCGTGCTTCACGTAATTGGCCGCGTCGCGCATAACGCGGAGCTTTGGCAGCGTCGAATAGCCAAACAGCACGATGTACCCGGCCAGCGCTAGGACGTCGGTAGGGTAGTAGTAGCAAGCCGTCAGCAGCAGGGCCACCGGGTAGAAAACCTCGTAAAACTCATTGAGCAGAATATGCTGATTAGGGCCCGGCTGCGCAATAACCAAGGTCATTTTCCAGCCCCGCTTCCGCACCAGCACCAAGCCACCATACAGGCCCAACGCTACGACCGGGGCCACGTGTCCTGCCCAGAACAGCAAGGTAAGTAAGGCCAGTACTTCGAGAGGAAACAGAAACCATTCGGCCAGCAGGCGTGCCCGCCGGGTTCCATTGCGGGTCACGAAGGTGCTCAGGCCCACTTGCGCATCGTTGACCGCGTCGCTCAGCTGATGCCAGATGATGTTGCGCAAGCCGCTGGCCAGGGCCCAGATACCCACCGTGGCCAGCCACAGCGGTGGCCAGGGCTGCTGCGTCCAGCAAACAACCAAGGCCGTAGCCAGTAGCTGCGGAAAAAAATGCGCCCCGGCCGCGTCGGCCAGTACCCCGGCCAGCCCCCGCCCTTTGAGGCGGAAAGGCGGTAGCGAGTAGAGCGTGTACACAACCCAGGTGCCCAGGTAGAGCAAACAAACGGCTTGGCCTACGTGCCAGAAATAAACCATAAAACCAGCACCGGTGGCGATGCACACCCCCAGTAAGGTGGTAAACCGGCCCACGGAGGCTCGCGCTAGGCGGTTGGCTTTGCCAGCGGCTAAGTCATCGGCTCGGTCGGTCCAGTCGTTGAGCAGACTGACGTAGGTGGCCGCCACGGTCAGCGCCAGAAGCAACAAAAGCAGGCGACCTGAAATTGCCCAGATGGAATGATGTGCGAGCAATGCGGTGGCAAAGCAAATAGCCAGGATGGGAGCAAACTTATAGATCCACCACTCGGTGATGCGGGCAACGGTTGCCAAGCGCCGTAAAAAATTCGTAACGAAAACAGCCATACGCAAACAAAAGAGGTACAAGATGGGGCTTTACGAGCTATCATTCTGGCTTTCCTACCGGGCAGTATCGTTCTTTACTGCCAGATGACCGAAATAATTTATTCACCGGAGTCGCCCTTGGCTTCGCCTCGCGCCTTCGGGCGGGCCGTGTTGGCCGATATAAAAGCTGTATTTCGCATCGGCTGGCAGCTTTTTGTGCGCAACCTAGTGGTGCAGTACCGGCAAAGTGTGCTAGGCTACCTGTGGCTGCTGCTGCCCCCACTGGTGCTGGCCTTGGTATGGACGGTGCTAGGCCGGGCGCAGGTACTACGGACTCAGGCCTTAGCCGTGCCTTTTCCAGTGTACGTACTTGCAGGCGTGTTTTTGTGGCAGGGCTTCGTAGAAGCCCTCAACGGGCCATTGCAGCAACTATCGGCCGTGCGGCACACGCTGGCGAAAGTACGGGTGCCGCACGAGGCCTTCGTGGTGGCCGGTATGGGCGTGGTGGTGTTCAACTTAGCCATTCGGCTAGCGGTTTTGGTCGTAGCTATGTGGTGGTTTGAGGTGCCGTTTCGGGTTACCCTGGCGCTGGTGCCGCTGGGGGCGGCGGCCCTGCTGGCGCTGGGTTTGGCGCTGGGCTGGGGAGTAGCCGTGTTGGGCATGCTTTATTCCGATATCGGCAACGGGCTGAGCGTGGGCGTGAACCTGTGGTTTCTCATTACGCCCGTGGTGTATGTGCTACCTGGGCACTACGCCCGTTATTTCAATCTGAACCCCGTAACGCCGCTGCTTACCACCACGCGCAACTGGCTGCTGCTGGGGGCATTGCCCCCCGCTCCGGGCTTCTGGACGGTGGCTGCCCTGGCCAGCATGGGGGTGGCGCTGGGCTGGCTAGCGTATCGCCTAGCCCAGCCTCACCTGGTAGTGCGGCTGTAGTCTCGGCTGGCTTTTCCTGTGCTTTCACGCCGTAGTTCCCGCTTTGTTTTCTGATTCCGCCCCTTTGCCGCTGATTACGGTCAGCCAACTTTCCAAAAAGTTCTGCGCCAGGTTGCGCACCTCGCTCTGGTACGGGCTGCGCGACATGGCGGCCGAGGTGCTGCCCTGGCGCCCCCGGCGCCAGGCGCGGCTGCGGCCGCACGAGTTCTGGGGTCTGCAAGACGTGTCATTTGAATTGCGACCGGGCGAGGCGCTGGCCATCGTGGGCGCCAATGGTGCCGGCAAAAGCACCTTGCTCAAGCTCCTCAACGGCCTCATCAAGCCCGACGGCGGCCGAATTCACATCCGGGGCCAGGTGGGGGCGCTCATCGAGTTGGGCGTGGGTCTCGACCCCGTTCTGAGCGGCCGCGAAAACGTGTTTGTGCGCGCGGCATTGCTGGGGTTTTCCCGGGCGCAGGTAGGCCCCCTGCTGGCCGACATCGAGGCCTTCGCGGGTCTGGGCGAGGCCATGGAGATGCCGGTCCAGTTTTACAGCTCCGGCATGGTGTCGCGGCTGGCTTACGCCGTAACGGTGCACCTGCGCCCCGAAGTGCTGCTGGTGGACGAAGTGCTGGCCGTGGGCGACATGGACTTTCAGCGCAAGTGCATCAATCACATGCTGGCTTACCTAGCCGGCGGCGGCGCTATCGTGCTGGTCTCGCACAATCCTTACCACATTCAGGCTGTGTGCCAGCGCGGGCTGCTGCTGGAGCACGGGCAGGTTACGTTTGCTGGCACCGGCCTCGAAACCCTGGACCGCTACTTTGCCACGCAGCTTCAGGCCCCCGGCCAGGTCGGCAGCGCAGTGCCTACTGCCTCGGCCAGCCGGCCGGTAGTCATCCGTGGCTTGCAGTTTGAAGCACAGGGCGCGCCCGCCATTACCAATGGCTGCCCGCTGCGCGTGAGCTTGGCATACGAAGCGCACCATGCCATTGAAAATGTGGGCTGGGCCTTCTACATGTGGACCAACGACGGCCTGACCTGCGTCACCGGCGGCCTTCGCCTGGAGCCCGTGACCCTGCAGGCCGGCCACCACCAGCTAGCCTGCACCGTGGTTGACTTGCCGCTCACGGCGGGCGAATACGTCGTTAAGGCGGCCATTTTCGAGTTGCATTCGCAGCAGCCCCTGGCCCTGGTAGGCTGGGAAGATGCGCCTGTGTCGTTGCGGGTGGAGGGGAGCATTGATCTGGAAAAGAACTTCCAGTCCATGCTGCGGCAGCTGGTCACGCTAAACCTGAGTTGGCACAACTAAAGAGTCTGCCGTGCCATCTCCAGAGGCTCGTTGACCGGCGTGGCGTTACGCAAACAGCCGGCGTTGCAGCGCGCGCAGCAGTCGGCCGGGCCGCAGGCGGTTGCCTACTTCGGCCAGCAGCTCTTGGTGCGAAAGCGAGGCTGCCGACGGTAGCCCACCGGCGGCGCGCGGCAAGGGGGCGGGCCACGTTACGTGGGCGGGTTCCACGGCGTTGGCCACGGCGCGGCGGCCAGTGGCTAGTACCGCCTTACGCGGACTCCAGCCTGGCTTGGTTTCGGGGTAGCGCACCACGGTAATGCTATCGAAATGCGGGGCTAGTAGGTGCACGAAATGCCCCACTTGCGGCGATACTAGGTTCTCGTGGGTTTTGCCGGTGTCGCGCTCGGTCCAGGTCCAGCTGCTGCCCGTTATCAGCAGACTGCCGTTAAACAAGTCGTCGTCCTCGTAATACGTAACCGTAGTGTTGCGCAGGTCCTCAAGGTCGAGCACCGGAATGAAGATGGCGCCGCCGGGGCGTGTCCATTCCACCATGTTGGCCACCACCTGTTCTACCTCCTTCACCGACTCGACGTAGGCGTAGGCGGCCCACATGCACGACACCAATGACCAGGCGCTGTGCCACTCCGGCACCACCTGCCGAAAATCACCCTGCCGAAAAAACAGCGCGTCGGGGCTGGTAGCGGCGGCCCGCTCCAGCATGGCCGGCGAGAGGTCGAAGCCTGCCCGCGCCACTCCCGGAAACTGGCTCAGGAAATAGCCGGTGCCGCAGCCAATGTCCAGCCACCGGCTGTCGGGGCCAAGTTGCGCGCGCATCAGGTTCAGCTCAAAATCGACGTTAATTTTCGTGTGGGGTAGCAGCAGGAAACGGTTGTCGTAGGCTTCGGCGTAGCTGCTGTCGTAGATGTGGTGTACGTCGTTGGTTTTCATACTGAAATATTGATCAGCGGGCGGGAATACGCCCGCCTGCGGGCGGCAATACAGCCGAAGAAATTAACGGGAAAGCCCGGCTGTATGACAGCCAGTGTCGGGGAATTTCCCGCCATCAGGCGGGCACGGCTATGAGCGTAGGCTTGGCCTGTTTGGCCCTGAAGAACTGGTTAAGCGGGTGCTCTACCCATTTGTACAGAGCCAGGGAAACCGCAATACCCACCGCCAGCCGTACCCAAGTATTGTCCGTGACGTAGGTAGTAAAGGCGTTTTTGTACGGTCCCCCGTGAATCAGGTAAAACACGTAGGAGGCTTTACCCAGCCAGTGTGCCGTTTTGGTTTCGAGTACCCGGCGCAACAGGCTCTGCTCCCCGGTCAGTCCGGCCAGCAGTACGGCAATGAAAAACGGCAGGGCCAACAGCTGCAATAGGCCCGCCGGTACGTACCAGATGGCTTGGGTCGGGTGGCTGTTCATGCCCCCGATCAAATACTGGGAACACGCCATAATACCGATAATAGCCAGACTACCGATAAGCGTACAGCGCCGCACAGAACGCCCTGCTGGCTGCCGCCGCAGCCACACGGCCAAGGCAACACCCATAATAAAGTCCGTGGCCCGCCCAAAATAGGTGAAGCCAATCATGAATCGGGTAGATTCCATGAACCGGTATATCTGCACGTGCATACCGACCAGCACCAGGCCCACTACCAAAGCTACCACGGGCCAGATAACGAGGAAAATGGCGCGCCGCCGCACGAGCAACAGCAGCAGGGGCGCCGACAGGTAGAACGTCTCTTCCACCGTCAGCGTCCAGGCAGTAGGCAGTTCGCCCAGGATCAGCTGGCCGAAAAAAGCGCGGGTAAGGGTAAGGTTGGCCAGTACGACGAACAGCCGGTCTTTCCAAGTGTACGTATCTACCCACGCAGAACTGACATAGGGTAGTCGAAGCGCATACTGGACGAATACGCCAGCCGTCAGCAGGAAGAAAATCGGGTAAATGCGGGCAAATCGATTGCGCAGGTACACCCGCCACCAACCCGGCGTGAGCGTCACCCAGTCCATGTAGCGGTGGGCAATCAAAAAGCCGCTCAAGACGAAGAATATGGTCACGCCAATAAACCATTGCTTGACAAAGCCTTGCAAATAGCTCGGAGGCGTTAGCTCAGCTACGTGGAAAAAGAAGACCATGCCCGCCGCTACCGCCCGCAAACCCGTTAGGGCAGGAAAGTAGCGTTGCGTCGAAGCAGCTTGGGGTAGGGAATACGAGTGGGGCACGCGGCAACTGGTTATTGGGAGCTGACAAGTAACCTGATGGGTTGAAAAACCGATGGCAGGGCCGCTTTTACCGTCACTGCCCCTGCTTAGGCTAGCACCCTTGTGCCCACCTGTGCAGTTCTGTCAGGCAAGAGGAGCGCGTCTTCTTGCAAAGCGGTAAGCTCCGCTAATCAAGCGGTGGCTGATCGTTAACGGGGCTAGGTACAAGGCAATCGACAGGTGCCGAAGCAGGTTAAGACTCTCTCGATGCTTGTAGCTATGATAGGCATAGCGGAAGTGACTGGAAGCTTGCCGCTGTTGAAAGACCCGCCGTTCTGACCAGGTTAGCTGCTGCTGATAATGCAAAAGCAAATGAGGACCGTCATGAAAGCTCAGCTCGTGTACTACGGCGGCATAGTCGCGCCCGTCGTAGATGTTTTGATCGTGTATGCGCTTTTGCCAGTGGGGCGTCAACGTAAAAGCCGCGGTTATGGGCCGTTGTAGCACGAGGTCCAGCAACAGGCTCCAATCGTCGGCAATCAGCATCTGCTCGTTCCAGCCGTTAGTCAGCGCATTGCGCCGCATGAGTAATGCCGACGACGGAGCCGGGCATGTTTCGATCATCAGACGCCTTGTTTGGGCGGCATTCAGCAGCCACCAGTTGCCAACAGACTTGGTTAAATAACGCTGTTGAGTAGAAACGTAGTGACAGAAAATTTCAAGAGAATTGGGCCCCCTGTTGGGCTGCCAGTTCATAAATACGAGGTCGGCTTGGTGCTTCTGCAACTGGTTAACGCCCGCGCTCAAAAAATCTGGATTCCAGATATCATCCGAATCCAACGAGGCGAGGAATTCCCCGTGGCACTGCCGCAGGCCCAAATTGCGAGCAGCGGCTTGCCCTTTGTTGGACTGGTGGTAGTACTCGACTTCCGGAAAGGCACTTACGACTTGGCGTGTGGTGTCCGTTGACCCATCGTCTACTACGATAATCTGTTTGAAGGGGTAGTCCTGTGCTAAAACGCTTTTGATAGCATCAGCTACTAAATGCGCCCGATTATAGGTTGGAATAATGATAGAAACAAGTTTGGATTGCATACGAAGTATCCTTACAAATCAGATAGGAGTTGGTTAGGAGGTACAAAAACCCACAGGCATCTCACGCAGCAAGCCAGTGTCAAATCCGCCTGAGGGCAGTATAGAGCTATCAGTTGCTAGGTATACACACCCAAAATGATGTGGGTAGAGTATTGGTCAAAGTTAATGGTATTTTCGGCTACTGAGCTTAGACGAACTCAAGCGCGTGAGGCCCCGTAAGGATTCGGGCCGTTTGGCTACGCCATTAGTGCTTTAAACCTGACCAGTCGCAAGAATCTCCATTGAAATAAATAGAGTTCCTGGTGTCGAGTCCAAGCCTTCAATGACAAGGTTGTATTGCCTGAATTGTCTTTTGAGAAATGAAGAACCGCGTTTCCGAAGCAGAAACGCGGTTCCAAGTAGCCGCGACGGGAATCTGAGGGGGCTAGGTAATGTCTTTCGTTTCAGCAAGTTGCGGCCGGAGCCCAACCGTGAGTGACCGATGCGGTGACCGTTACGCCGTTTTCCGCTGCGGCTCGTCGGCTTGCTCCCCCCGCCCGCTCACCCACATGTGGGCTTGGGGTTCGGGCGTGGTGCAGGCCGTGGGACGCATGGAAATCGGGGTAGCCGGGCCGGCTGTTTCATCGACCACTAGAGGCTTTCGGAGATACTCCTTGTCCTCGCGCAAGTCCTGAATGACGGCGTTCTGCAACACGATGGTTTCCTCCAGCTGCTTGATGTACTTGCCCGTCAGGCTGGCTTCTTCCGCCGTGAAGGCGTGGGGCTCGGCTTCCGGGGTGGGGTAGGGGGCCGCGGGGGCCGAGCCCCGCAACATGGCGCCGTTGCCGGTCAGCAACCAGTCGGGGTTCAGGGTGGGGTAGGAGCCCAGCATGGCCGCAATGACGCCGGCCTTGGGTTCTGTTCCGCTCTCGATGCTCGATAGAGTGGTTTGCTTAATGCCCGTCCGCTTGAACAAGTCGGTTTGGGTTAGGCCCATCTCTTCTCTGAACCTCTTGATGCGACTGCCTATGTGTTCCATAGCAAGTTGTCGTTAAGATTGTGTCCAAAACTTTGGTATTACCGTACAGCTTTGGTATGTTTACTGCCGAAGCATCGGTAATACGATGCAACAATACCGAAGTTTTGGCGAAGTACAAACGAAAAGGCGATAATTCATGCCCAAAGCCCTCAAAACCCCCGAAGAGAAAGCGGTATTTCGGTATCGCGTGGAGCAGGTAAAACCGCGCCTGAAACGCTACGCGGCCCTGTTGGTGACCTCGCAGCACCCCGAAATCAGTGCCGAGCGCGTCTACAATGTATTGCGGACTCCGGTGCGCTGCTACGACGACGAAGTGCTGAACGCCCTGGAAGAACTTGCCAACCTCAAAGTAGCCGCGTAATGGAACAGCTCGTGTATCCCACCCGCAAAGGCAACGCCGCCACCGATACGCTGCGCGTCGCCAAAGCCTTCGGCAAATCCCACAAAGCCGTGCTCAAAGCCTTTGACAGCCTGGGCTGTGACGCCGAATTCAATCGGCTCAATTTTGCGCCGATTGAATACAAGGATAGCCGCAACCGCAACCAGCGGGCCGTGATGATGACCAAAGACGGGTTTGCCTTCTTGGTGATGGGCTTCACCGGCAAAAAGGCCGCGAAGTTCAAGCAGGACTACATCGAACGGTTCAACTTGATGGAGTCGGAGCTTCGGCAGGTATCGACGGATGCGCCGGTAATTAACCTGCTGGAGCACACCCAGCGCGAAGTACAGGTGGCCAACTCCAAGAGCATCAACAACCACCAATACCTGATTGGCGGCGTGGGCTCGGTCATCGACTACAACCGCAAGAACTGCCAGCTGCACACCGGCAAACGCCCGAATGAGATTGTAAAGGCCGCCAAGGAGGCCGGGCTGCCCGCCAAGCTACGGGTATCAGCGAAGGAAGTATTGCGGCATACGCAGCCCGAAACCGCTTGCGCCATGTCGTTGGCGGATCAGATGGTGCGCTGCGGAGCGGACATTGAACAAGCCGCAGCCGTCACCAACCAAGCCAAGCAGGTATTTGCCGGCATGATGCGGCTCGGCTTCAAGCCGTCGCAGTTGGCGGCCTGATATTTTTTTGCCCGCTCCTAACGAAATATTGTTAGCACCGTATTGCATGTTACCGAAACTTCGGTATACTTGCATCATCAACAGCAACACACCCCACCTCTCTTCCCTACCCGCCATGAGCGACCAGACCGCCGCCCCGATTACGCACCGCATGAAACTGCTACTGGCGGAGCGGGCTGGCGAAGCCTTGGGGTTGCCGGGCGACTTCAAGCCGGCTGAGGTGCGTGCCTTTCTGGCCATCGACCGCAGCGCCGCCATTCAGGAAGAGCAGTTGCGGGCCGCTGGTTGGCCGCTTCCGACGGACGGACTGCTGCTCGACGACCTCCCCTTTTAAACACACCGCGGCCCCGCTGCTGGACACAACGGGGCCGCTACACAAAAACCTTTCACTCCCACAAAGATGCTACACATCAACCACACTCCCGACACCAACCGCGTCAACCCGGCGGAATACCGCTACCTGCGCACCACGGCCCACCAGCTGCACCAGCCCGGCACCTGCTTTTGGGGTACGGTGCGCGCCGTGGTCGTCTCGGCATCGGTGGCGCTGGGCCTGGACCTGACGCAAGAAGAAAAAGCGCTGCGCACCCAGGCGGCTCAGCCCACTATGACGCTCTCCCACTACTACGACGAGGGGCAGAAGGCCCTGTAACGCTGCTACGATCATGGGATACCTCAACGGTTACGCCGACAACGAACACATCGAAGACCTGCCCAAGTTCAGGCTTCCGATGCTGGGACAAACGGGCACCTTCAAGGCCTTTGAAATCAGCGGCGACTCGATGCTGCCGATTGCCTCCGGAACGGTGATTGTTGGCAAGTACATAGCTGACTGGAACGAAGTGCAGGACGGCACGCCCTGCATCGTGGTGACCAAGAAAGAAGGTCATGTATTCAAGCGCGTGGTCAACCGCTTGAGCAAGGCCGGCCGCCTGCTGCTGCGCTCCGATAATCCGGTGTACGACCCCTACGAGGTCGAAATAGAAGACGTGCTCGAAATCTGGGAAGCCAAGAGCTACATCAGCAGCACCTTCCCGATTGCCGACCTGAGTTTGAACCGCCTTGCCAGCATCGTGCTCGACTTGCAGAAGCAGGTGACGACGATGAAGCGCGCCTAACCCACCCGCTGCCATGTCGCTGCTCTCCCTTGCCTGCCTCGACCCGCGTTTTTGCGTCAACCCCAACCACCTGCCGCCCACCGAGCGGTTGGCCTACTGGTTGGCCAATCCGCTGCTGGCCTATCACCAGCCCCGCAAGATGGACGCCACGCGCCGCACGGCGGCCGGCTACACCACCGACGGGGAGCGGGAGGCCCTCATCACCCGCCTGCAGGCCGCCCGTGCCGCGGCGTTGGGCGCGGTCGGCCGCTTCGCCGCGGAGCCCGAGGTGAGTTGGGGCGCGTTGACGGGCCTCTTCAAAGACGACGCCTTCCCCGAGCTGCACGACGAAAAGCGGCAGCGCACCCCCTTGCTGGCCTACGCCAAGACGCTGCACCCGCTGGAGTACGCGTGGCTAGCCGCCCACCTGCGCCGCGTGATTGAACACCGCGCGGCGGCGCTGGAAGAACAGCGCGAAGCCGACCGCATTCAACTGGATTTGGACTACGACACCGCTGCCTAACGCCATGAACTACGCCCTCGAATGCCAAGAAGCTGCCGGCCAGCGCCTGCTGACCCGCATTTGGTGCCACCTGACGCCGCTTTGTTCCTACGCCTCCCCCGAGGGCGTGGCCGCCTTCGAAGCGCGCCGGCAAGTCAACAACCTTCAAAAATTCGGCTACCCCTCGCTTGCGGCCCTGCAGCAGGCGTTGGCCGCCACCGCCTCTGCCTAAGTGAAACCCCGCAAACGCAAACAAAGCCCCGGCTTTCCGCCGCCGGTCACACTCAACGACTTGCACCGATGAACCCCGAAGACCTGAACACCCCGACCCCGCCGGCCGCTTCCGCTATAGGAGGGGGAGGCGCGCCCGACTTGAATTTGGACCACATGCAGGCGTTGGCTGATAAGGCTACGCCGGGGCCGTGGTTGTCTAAGAAAGGCTTTATCGGCGCCAAACACGCCGCCTTTTTGGTGAATGACTACCACGACGGCATTCACATCCATTGGGGCGACAAAGGCCACGGCAACGGCACCGAACAATCATTCGACAACGCGGCTTTCGTCGCCGCCGCCCGCTCTTTCGTTCCCGCCGCCATTGCCCGCATCAAAGAACTGCAAGCCGCCACCCCCGCTGCTTCTTCCGGTGTAGGCACGACGCAGGATGAGGCCAAGGCATTGCGCAAAGCCCTGCAAAAGGCTTGTGTTAAAGCCGATAATGGGAGTTCGCATATTCCTGTGCCTGTTGATGTTGTGGATAGAATATGGGGGTTCCTATCAGCGGATACCACCCTTCGGTCGGCGGCCTCCCCTGTAGTAGCGCCGCAGCCGTGGGTGCCGATTGGCGAAGCATTGACTTGGCTTGAGAACGGCGAAGAATACGTGGTGCTGACCCGCTACAAAGGCAAACTGCACCGCTACATATTCCCTTACTACAACGACGGTTTCCACGGCCCAGCAGGCTTCTACCACCCTGGCGACGAAGAAGGTGGGCCCTTCTTGATTACCACCGAGGCGCAGTACGGAGAGGTAGTATATGTGCTGCCGTATCCCGAATTGCCCGAAGCACCCGCCGCCGCCCCCACCGGGCAAGCCACAGAGAAGGGAGGTGCTTCGCTATGAGCCAGCACAACGACTTCGAACACGGCTTCCACGAATGGGAGACGGAAGAGCGGCCGGGCACCAGCTGGAAAGCAGCCGCCGGGGCCCTGGTTGGGTTGGGCCTGACCATCGGCCTGTTTGCCTGCCTGTACGCGGTGCGCCATCGCAACCGGGTGGCGGGGCTGGCCTTGGCCGGGCTGCTGGGTTGGGCGCTGCACCTCAAGTGGACGCTGCTATGAACCAGCCCTCCAAACCCACCGGCGAACAAGCCGACGCCCTGCTGGCCGAATTAAACCACCCGTTGCTGGACTGCGACGACAAAAGTCGCCTGCTGGCCTTAATGGCTCCCAACACGGCCGATGCCTGGGACGACGCCCTGGCTGCCACAAAAGCCCTCATTGCCAAACGCGAACAAGCTACTTCGGTATGACAACTTCCCGCCAACGCGGCGCGGCGGCTTCGGCTGCCGCGCGCAAACCCGACCACTTGCCCGAACCGGTTCGGCGCACCCTCGCCCGCTGGCACGGCAAGTCGCTGGCCTTGGCCACGCTGCCCGAACTGCAGAACGCGCTCAAGTGCTTGAGTGCGCATTCCGATGCCGTGGGACAAGACGTGCGCGCCCGCCAGCTGTGTGCGGCCTTGAACCAGGAATTGACGCTGCGGCCCGGCGACGCGCCCACGCCGCCGCCGGCCTTGTACGAGACGCCCGAACAACGCCGGGCGCTCTACCTGCAATACTTGGCATCCGGACGCTCGACGCCCACCGCCCCGCACGTTCCCGCCCACAACCCCAAGCCCGCCCCCGGTGGTGGGATGATGAGCCTGTAGACGATGAAAACGCCCATTTCCTACTACGGCGGCAAGCAGCGCCTCGTGCCTGAAATCCTGCCGCTCATTCCCAAGCACACGCAGTACGTCGAGCCGTTTTGCGGCGGGGCGGCCGTGTTCTGGGCCAAGAACCCCAGTGCGCACGAAGTCATTAACGACATCGACGGGCGGGTGGTGAACTTTTACCGCGTGCTGCAAACCCGGTTTCCGGAATTGCAGCAGATGATTCGCGGCACCTTGCACAGCGAAGCGGATCATCGGCGGGCCAAAACCATAATGGACTTGGAAGAAGCCGACTCAGTAGAAAGGGCGTGGGCCTTCTGGGTGCAAACAGCACAAAGCTTTAGCAATAAACTGTACAGCGGCTTTGGTCACGGACACAACCGCAGCGATGGTGGCAAGTTCACCAACACTGTCAACAGCAAGCGCCTGCAGATTGCAGCCGACAACGGGCTCTACACTTCGCGCTTGGAAGGGGTTGAGGTATTCAGTCGTGATGCTATCGGCTTGATAAAAGCCAAAGACCGCGCTGATGTATTCATGTACCTCGACCCGCCTTATAAGGGTTCCAACTGCGGGCATTACACCGACAAAGTAGAGGTGTTCGACCGGCTTCTGGAAATACTGCCAACCCTGCAGTGCAAGTGGCTGATGAGCAGCTACCCCGATGAGCGCTTGGATGAACTGCGAAAGCAGCACGGCTGGCACACGCAAGACATCGACGCCAACCTCTCGGTATCGGGCAAGCACAATGCGGGCAAGCGCAAGACCGAATGCCTGACCTGGAACTACTCGCTGGCCGAGGAACCCATTGGCCTCTTCGCAAAAGAACACCTCGCCGCCTGACGCGCCGCCGCTCCCCTAGTGGGAGGAGGCCGGCGGGGGGAGGGTGATGGGGCCGTGCTTGGCTTCTGATTCCTGCACCAACCGCTCCATGAATTTGCGCACCTCTTTGGAGAGGTCGGAATGGTCCCGCTGGGCTGCAATCATGGCTTTGTCCCGCAGCTCGGCGGAGACCTTCATGTTAAAAAGCACGGCGTCAGCCATGTGTTTCGGGCGGGCCACTACGGTCTGGTGCATGGTTCAGCGGGCTAATGTATACCAAAGATACAGATAATATCTTTACGTATTTACTTGATAAAGATAACGTCTTTACCTAACTTCGTTTCAATCTCAGCGCCTCCGACATGGAAACCCAACAAGCAATCAAAGAACGCCCCATCTTGTTCAGCGCCCCGATGGTGCGCGCTATCCTCAGCGGCGCTAAGACCCAGACGCGGCGCATTGTGAAGCCGCAGCCCTCCCTCAGTATTGAGGCGGTCAAGCCCGAGTGGGCCGCCGAATGGATTGAAAGCATAGGCAAGCAGTTTGTTGTCAACAGAGGTCTTTGGAAGCACGATTTCCCCAAAGCTTCCTTATTGGCGCATGAGTTTGTTGCGTGCCCCTACGGCCAACCCGGCGACCGGCTGTATGTACGGGAAACGTGGGCTTGCCCGAAGCAGTTGGGCGGCTCGTTTGTGCGGGAAAAGGCAAAGTACCGCGCCGATTACGAAGACTTTGCCACCGTAGCTGTTGGTGCGATGGGTGGCTGGAAGCCTTCTATTCACATGCCCCGCACACTCAGCCGCCTCCTGCTCGAAATCGTGTCGGTACGAGTGGAGCGGCTGATGGACATTAGCGAAGAAGATGCGAAGGCTGAGGGCGTGAACCTCGTGCACGTAAACAAGAAGGGCGGCCAAGAATGGGAGAACTACTTGGATGATTGGGCCTTTGAATACTTCGCAAAGGATTCCTACGCTACCCTTTGGGAGAAGATAAACGGGCTCGGCAGTTGGGCTACCAACCCCTGGGTGTGGGTGGTGGAATTTAAGCGAGTGGAAGCATGAACCGCCGCACCCCTCTCCACCGCACCACCCCCTTGCGCCCCGCCGGCGGCTTGCCCCGCGTGAGCCCGAAGCAGGGCCAAGTGAACCGGGCCAAGCGCCGGGTGTACGACGCCACCAAGGCCGCCACCTGCTTTAGCTGCGGGGAAGCCTGCCAGGCGCCGGCGCTGACGCCCAGCCACATTCTGACCCAGGGACGCCACCAGCGGCAGCGTCTGAATACGCTCAACCTGGTATGGGAATGTTGGCCCGTGCACTGCCTCTGGGAGAACAACAAGGCCGACTACGCCCGGCGGTTTCCCGAAGCCTTTGCCAAGAAGATGGAGCGCATGCAGCAACTCGATCCGCAAGCCTACGCCTTCTTCCGCATGAAGAACGGCGGGCTGTTCACCGCTAACGGGGTGGAGCAATGAAAGCGCCGTGGTTTCCCCTGTACACCGGCGACTTCCTGGCATCCTCGGATGTGCAGCTGATGAGTGCCGCCGAAGTGGGTGCCTACCTGCTGCTGCTAATGCATTCCTGGCAGTCGGACACGCCCGGTTATTTGCCCAACGACGAAGGCCGGTTGCGGCGCCTGTGCCGCATGACGCCCGACCAATGGGACGACTGCAAAGACCTGTTGCTGGGCAAGTGGCCCGTAGCCGAAAACGGCTTGCGCTTCAACACCCGGCTTTTGCTCGAGGCGGCCAAACAACAGGACCGACGCGAACGGTTGGCGGCCAACGGCCAAAAGGGCGGTCGGCCGACGAAAAACCAAAAGGTTACGAATGAAAACCTACAGGTTTCTGAGGAAAACCAAAAGGTTATTAAATCAAAACCATCTGGTTTGCTTTCACAACCACAGTCACAGTCTTCTAACGAAGACGAAAAGGCGCCGCCTCCGGACAAAGCCAAGCAGGTAGCCCAAGCCCTTACCAACCCAGCCGACGAACAACACTGGCGCGACGGGCCGCTGACCAAGCCCCGCCCGTTCGCCGTCATCTGCGACCGGCTCGGCTACGAGGGCATCGACTACGAGTACTACCGCAAAGCCATGCTGGTCGCCGCCGAAGACTCCGACGTGAGCCGCACGATAGCCCAGTGGAACAGCTGGATTCGCAAGTGGCTGGAGCACCAGACCAAAGACGGCCCGCTGCGCCGCCTGACCGACACCATGCCCACGGAGCCGACGCCGAAAACGGAATGGCCCCAACCCGGCAAGGAACGCCCCGGCCAAGTGATTGCCATTGACTGCCGGCCCTACGACGACGTGGCCACCCGCATGAAAGTGGCCTCCTACCAGCAGCACTGGCCCACCGCCATCATTCATCCCATCCAAAACCGCCGCTACCCATGAACCTGCTGACCGCCGCCGCCCGCGTAAAGGCCCGCCTTGCATCGGATTGGGAGTGGCTGCAACGCCAATTCGACCGGCTCGACACCACGGCCCCGAACGCCGCCGCCCGCCTCGTTTCGCTTGAGACCCGCCGCGAAGGCATGACCGAGCAGCTGGACTTGGTGGAAGCCGCCGAAGCCGCTGCCGACGCCCTGGCCACGGCCCAACACGAAGCCGCCCGCAACCTGCGCCTGCTTGACCGGGTGCTGGACACGTTCGAGTTTCAGTTGCCGCCCTTGCCGGCCGAGGTGCAGCAGGTCCACGACCGCCGCAGCGCCCTTATCGCCACCCTGCAGGCCCGCTACCCCAACGGCGTGCCGCACTTCGCCCCTGGGTGGGATGCCCACCTACTCGCCCAACAACCCCGCACCAAAGCCGCATGACCGCCTCCCTCCACGACCTGCGCAAACCCTTGGCAGTACAACCCGCCGCGGCAGCCGCCAAGCTGCTGGTGCTGCCCAAAGACAAGGTAAAAGCCGACGCGCTGAACTTCTACAAGTTCGGCCACGGCAACGGCGAAACGACCCACTGGCCTGCCCTTGACCCGTTTTGGAAGTGGCTCAAGAAGGAAATCACCATCTGCACCGGCTACCCCAACCACGGCAAAAGCCGCTTCGTGCACCACCTGATGCTCATCAAGGCCGCCCGCAAGCAGTGGCGGTTCCTGCTCTACGTGGCCGAAAACGAGGACGACTTCTACGTGGACATGGCCCAAATGCTCGTGGGTCGCACCGCCAACTACGCCGCCGGGCACGACCGCATGACGATGGACGAGCTGACCCAGGCCCTCGATTGGATTCTGGAGCACTTCGTCGTCGTTACCGCACCGGAAGGGGCCACCCCCAAAGCCTTGATTGACGAGTTCGTGCGCCTCGACAAAACCGACCGCGCCGCCGGCGGCAAGGGTTTCGACGGCATCCTGATTGACCCCTGGAACCAGCTCAGCCACGAGTTTGCCACCCGCGAAGACCTGTACCTGTCGGAGCAGCTGAGCATGCTGCGCCGGGTGGCGAAGGAACGCGACTGGTCGGTGTGGGTAACGGCCCACCCGGCGGGCAACGTGAAGGACAAAAACGGCAAGCTGGCGTGCCCCGATGCCTACTCCATTTCGGGCGGCAAGATGTGGAACAACAAAGCCGACAACGTGCTGGCCGTCTACCGCCCGGCCTTTCCCGACCCGATGACGGAGCTGCTGGTGCACAAAATCAAGAAGCAGGGGCGCGTCGGCAAGCCCGGCACGCTCACGCTGACCTACAACGTGCCGCAAAGCCGCTACTACCCCGAAGTAGGCGACGACAGCCACCCGCTCGATTCGGTCAGCTTCAACGCGCCGGGTGTGCCGCGCAAGCTGACCGACCTGCCGCCGTCCTCTTTCGACACCGCGGCCCAAGAAATGCCCTGGAATTAACGGCCCCGCCGCCTCCCTCCTTACCCAGTAGCCCCGAGACCATGAAAGCCTTCCTCCGCTGCCTGTTCGATAATCCCGCTAAGCGCTTTCACCGGCTTACGCACCCGATTGCCGTGGTGGCGCACTCGCCGGATTCCATCATCCTACAGGACCACTTTAAGCACACAGAGGTCTTTGTCAAAAGCGAGCCTGTTGGTTGTGCGCTGCTCTTCGCCTACAAAACCGGTGACATCCTGACCATTCCACGCTAGCCCTCGTGCCCTCCCATGAACGACACCCCCACGCCCCAGCTTCTTTCCTAACAAGAGCCACACGACCTACTGCCATGCCCCGCATCCAACACAAGGACTTAATAAACGGCTGCCATCTGGTGGCTAAGGACAACCCGACGCACACCGCCCTCGTCGTCGGCAAATTCCAATCACCGCGCGGCGAAGTGCTGTATGAACTGCGGGAAGAGTGGGTGCCGAGGGATTTCCCCGTTCGGTATGACCTGTCCACCATCCGCCGCTACTTCACACTCACCTAGCCCCACCATGAACGACACCCCCACACACCACGCCCCCGCACCGGGCGGGCCGCCGGACTTGTTGACCGATGAAGCGGCGCTGATGAATGCCTTGATGGTCGCCGCCTTGGCAAAAGGAGGCGTCAAAGGCCGGGTTACTGCCCTGATGAACGTCGCGCTTAACTACCAAACACAAGCCCAAACCGCCCTCGCGGCCCTCACCCTAGAGCGAAACGCCTTGGAAGAAGCCCTGACGCTGCAGCGGGTGCAGACCGCCGACGCGCTGCGGGAGGCGACCCGGCCCCTGGTGCTGCCGCAAGACGCGCCGCTGGGCATGAAGGACTACACGGACCTCGCTGAGAGGCTGAATGCGAGGCTGCAGCGCCGATTGGAAGAGGCCGCCCGCCACCTCGGCATCGACCTAGACAACGATTCTCCCACGCCTGAACCTGTACAGCAATGAGCTACCTCAAGAAGATTCTCCCGTTGGCGCTGATGAGCGCCGCTCTGGGTGGGGGGTTAATGCCTGGGCTCCGGTTCCCCGAGCGCATCAACCACGAAGAGACAAACGAAGGCGCTGCCGAGCGCAACCGCAAGGCTGCTGCAAAACGAGCCCGCAAAGCCGCCAAGCGGAATGGCTAGCGCCCGCTTCAAGACCCTGCCGCCCAACTGCCGCATCGTCTCAGAGACGCCACGCCCCGCCACGCGCCCACAGGTGCCGCCTGCTGCGACTTCGGCCGCCCAGACAGACAAGTTAGTGCCGGAACCGGCCGATGCTCCTGACGCGCCTAAAAAGCCCCGAATCGTCGCCACTCCCGACCAAACCAAAGACGCCGCGCTGCGCCCCCGGTTCGCCCTGGCCAAATGGCCCGACTACGAGGGCCTGCGCTTCACCGCCCACGGCCTCACCACCGCCCAAGCCGACACCCTGTGCCGCGCCGCCGAAGCCGCCGGTATTCTTCCCCAGTCCTAACCCCGAAGCCATGAAACTGATGAAATTGACGCTTGAGTTTACCAGCGAGATTGAACTTGCCTACGACGAAGAGTCGCCCGAATTTCAAGAAGCCTTGGCCTCCTACCGCGAGTTGGCAACCGGCGACCCGGACACCACCGCACGGGAGATGGTGCAGCACGTGGCCCACCAACTGCGCGAATGGGGCGACCACCACCGCATCATTGAATGCGTCGGGTACGTCGGCTTGCTTGGCAGCCCGACCCCCGCAGAGAACTACAGCGGCATTCAGGTTGGCCCCGATTACGCTGAAAGATGGGCCCTGTAGCTCTAAAAACCAACCTTTTGCCCCTCCGCCGCGCCCGGTAGGCGCGAACCCCTGCGATGAGCCAAGACATTCACATCAACCAAGTCATCGACCACATCCTGAAAGAGGCGGACCTGAGAACCTTGCAGGCCGGGCAATCAGGCGAATACGGCGACCGAGGCGCGACCGATTTGCGCACGGCGGTGGAGTACTACCGCTACGGATTTCAGGGTGTGTTGCCGCCGGCTTGGCGTAAGTATGCCGACCAAGTGGCGGCTGAAAACGACCCCGAACACGCCGAGTACCTGCGTCTAAAAGCCAAGTTTGAGCGCAAATGACCTCTAAACCGCCCTTCTCCACCCCCTCTGCCTTCCTGGGCACCCCCAATCTGGCCTCTTCCCCTGCTGTTCCGGCACCGACCCCGGCACGGGTGGTGGAGGGAGGGGGGCGGGTGGCGTTGCCTCGAAATGTGCCAACGCTCACCGTTTACCCTGATGGACGGGTAACACCCAGCAGCGAAGCCGTGGCCTTGTTTGGGCGCGACGCGGAAGGCATTTGCTTCTACGAGCCGCCCAAGGTTCGCCCCGGGTGCACCCCGCAACTGTGGCAGGTCGGCGCCGGCGAATGCCACCTGTACCGCACGGCAGGCCACGGCGGGCACATTCAACTACGTGCCGCCGGCCAGTGCCCGCCCGCGGGCCGCTACCTCTTTACGCCGGTGCGCGACAACGCCGCCCGGTACGCCCTGGTGCCCATCGGATAAGTTTTGCGGGGCCGTAGCACTATTTCCGCTTTCCGCCCGGCGTTCCTTCGTGTAGCCCCGTTCCCGCTACCCGAAAGCCCATGCTCCGCCTCTACGCCAGCGCCACGCCGAGCGCCCAACCCTTCTACACCGGCCGCGAAACGCCCGCCTCGGCCTACGCCCTGGAACAGCGCCTGCAACGCGCCTACCGCCAGGCCCTCTTCGCCGCCGACCTCGACACGCTGCTGGTCGCCTGTTTTGGGGAAGGACTCCGGCGCAAGCAGGTACACGCCGCCGAAGAGCGCCTGCAGTACGAGGTACCCGAACTCATTGCCCGCATGGACGCCGACGAGCTGCCCGAAGCCGCCGCCGCCCTCGATGCGCTGCCGCTGGCTGACTTCGTGGGACACGTCCTGAAGCTGGAGCGCCACCTGCTGCAGCGCGAAGCCGAGCTGGCCACCGACCGCCCCGACGACAAAGGCCACTGCCGCGCCGCCGGCCTGGGCAAAGGGCAGCCCCGGCGGGTGAAGCTCACGCCCGCCAAGCCCGAGCCGGTGCACGAGTTGCCCAAGCCCATCCTGCGCACCCAGCGCCGGAAGGCCCGCTACACCGACCCCGCCCAGCTGGCGTTGTGGCCCTAGGCTTTCGGCCGACGCATGCCCCTCAGACCTTTGATAGCGCCATGAGTATTGAAGCGGACGACGCAGTAGACGAGCAAGGGTTTACCACCAAGCAGCAACGGTTTGTGGAAGAGTACTGCGTGGACGGCAACGCCACCCAAGCGGCAAAACGCGCCGGCTACTCCCCATCGACGGCGTATTCTATCGGGTCGGAGAACCTGAAGAAACCTGAGATTAAGGCTGCCATTGCCGAGCGGCTTGCCTCGCTCGCGCTGGGCCCGGCGGAGGTAACCAAAATGACTTCCGAAATAGCGCAGTCGCGGCTCAATGACTACATGGTTATTCGGGAGGTGCAAGGCTATGAGCAAGTAGAACAGTATGTCACGGTACTCATCAGCCACGCCCGCAACGAGATCAAGCACCTAGAGGCCTTCATTGGGCGCAACAAGCTCACCAAGGAAAGTCGCAAGCCCTTTGATGAGAAGATAGCGGCGCTATACGAGAAGATAGCCGAATACGAATTTGAGGTAGACAAGTGGGGGGATGATGTTACCCGGCTGGTGCCCGGCCGCCCTGTTGTGCGCCGGGTTGCCGAACTGGACTTGGTTGCCCTGGCAGAAGCCAAAGATGGCGGCCGTATCAAATCCTTCAAGCACACGAAAGAGGGCGTTGTTGTCGAGACCTACGCCGCCGATGCCGCGCTGGATAAGCTGGCCCGCATGCACGGCCTCTACGAGAAGGACAACAAGCAACTGCAGCCGCAGCGCGTCGTGCGTCGCATCGGCGGCAAATCGCCCGTAGCACCGGATGGAACGGGAGCTTGAGTTGGAAATACTGCCGGACGCGGTAAACGAGCGGTTCTTTCCCCTGTTCGATAACTACGACCGGTACCTGCTGCTGTGGGGCGGTCGTGACAGCAGCAAAAGCGACTTCGTGGCCCTGAAGCTGTTGCTCGACTGCCTGACGCTGCCCTACTTCAAGTGCATTATGGCCCGCAAGATTGGCGACACGGTAGCCGATAGCCAATGGGCCACGCTCAAGGCCGTAGCCGAACGGGAAGGCATAGACGATCTGTTTACGTGGGGCATCAGTCCCTGCGTGATTCGCTGCAAGGGCAGCAAAAACCTCTTCGTGGCCCGCGGGCTCGACAACCCCAAGAAGGTGAAGTCGACCAAGGACCCGACGCATGCGTGGTACGAAGAGGCCAACGAAATCAGCGAAGACGACCACGACATTGTGGGCACCACCTTGCGCACCTCGCACGCCGGGGCAGTGATCCAGGAGGTGTTCACCTTCAACCCTGACCACCAAGAAGACTACAAGAGCTTCTGGATCTGGAAGAAGTTCTTCGACGCGACGGGCCACGCCAACGACACCAGCTTTGCGGGCAGCATCGACGTGGAAGTGGACGACGAGGTGGTGCGCCGCCCGTTTACGGTGCTGCATTCCAGCATCCGCGACAACCGATGGGCGCCCAAGGAGCGGGTGGCCCAATACAAGGGCTACGAATTCACCAATCCGTACCGGTACCGCGTCTGGTACTTGGGCCTGTGGGCCAAGAAGGAAACCGGCAACGAGTTCTACCCGCGCTTCAGCCGGGCCACCCACGTAAAACCCACGGACTACGTACCGGGCGTCAACATCCTGCAATCGTGGGACGCCAACAGCCTGCCGTACTGCGCCATGCTCTGCGCCCAAGCCCTCGACACGCGCAGCCAGGGCGGGAAGCTGCAGCTGCGCGTGTTTCGGGAATACGCGCTGCGCAGCCCCAACAGCGGCATTCGCAACACGGGCCGGCAGTTCCTGTTGGACCGGCAGGCGCAGGGGTGGCAGCAGAGCAGCGTGTACTTGACGGGCGATGCTTCGCTGCGCAACCGCAAGGTGGGGGAGGAACGCGAAAGCAACTTTCAGGACGTGCAATCGGCCCTGATGGGCTTCGAAACCGTCGATGGCAACCGCATCCCGGGGGCCTTGCACGGCGATTCGGCCGACCTCTGGCTACGGCGCAACCCCAACGTGGACCGCCGCCGCGACTTCATCAACTACTTGCTCGCAGGAGGCTTGCACAACGTAGAGGTGCAGATTGATCCGGCGTGCACCGAACTCATTGCCGATTTGGAGCTGACCCAGAAGGGCATCGACGGCAAGCTGAAGGAGAAGTACCACGACAAGGTGCTGGGCGCGACCTACGAGATACGCGGCCACTTCAGCGACGTGTTCGACTACTGGCTGTGCACGGTGTTGGCCGGCCAGTACGAAGCGTTCAAAGACGGGCGGTAGCCCCGGGGTATATTGGCCCCATGAACCTGCATTACCTGATTACCTATTGCTACCGGTGGCAACGAGCCACAGAAGAAGATCTATTGATTCCGGCCCCAGACCGCGCCACGGCTCTTCGGGCTTTTCGAAGCAGGTTTCCGCGTGGTTCGGGCGTGCTGGTTAAACGCGTGGAAGCGGTCTACAAATAAGCACAGCCTTTCCGCCGAACCCCGCCCGCGGTTGCTTTGTCGTGCGGCCTTGCCACGCGGCCGCGCCTGCTTATGAACGTAGAACAAGCCCGCGCCCGCGTCGAACCGCTGATTCTGACCGGCGGCACCCATCCCGACTACGCCCACTGCGTAGCGCACGCCGCGCGCAACCGCAAGTTCGCCACGGGCAACATCGCCTCGCTGCTCCGCCGCTACGTCAGCCGCGAGTCCGAAGCCGAGTTTGCCGTGCGCCAGGCGCTGACCATCAGCACCGCCCCGGCCGTGTGGAAGGAGCTGAGCACCCCGTTTCAGCAGGTCAGCCGCCTGAAGGGCAGCAACGTGGAACGCCGGTTCGACTACCCGGCCGACCTCTCCGACGACGAGCGCACCCGCCGCACGGCCATCCTGCTCTCGGCGGTCGATCAGTACTACGCCAACCGGCCCATTGAGGACTATTTGGCCGAGCACGTCGTGCAGTCGGAAGCCATGACGGACCCGAACGCGTGGCTGCTCACGGAGTTTCTGCCTTTCGACTTCCGCACCGAGCGCGCCCGGCCCTACCCGGTGCTCATGCCCTGCGAGGCCGCCGTGGACTTCGCCCGCGTGGCCGGGGTGGTGGAGTACGTCACGTTCCGCCTCGACGTGAGCGTGGACGGCATTACCGGCTCGCGCTACACCTGCTACCTCGACAACGAAAGCATCGACTACTGGCCCGTGCTCACCGTGGGCGGCGCCCAAGTATCCACGCTGCCCGCCGGCCGGCCCGCCGATGGGGTCTTGCGCAGCGAGCAGGGCACGCAGGTATGGGAGTACCGGGTGTTGCGCCACAATGCCGGCCGGGTGCCCGCGGCCCCCATCGGCTACGTGCCCGACCCCGAAACCCAGCGCCGCACCTTCGTGAGCCCCTTGCACCCGGCCCTGTGCTTCCTGGAAAAGGAACTCAAGACCGGCTCGGAGTTCGACGTGGTCATGGCCAAGGTCATGCACCCGCACAAAACCCAGTACGTGCCTGCCTGCCCGGGCGACGTGGCCCACCAGCAGGCCTGCATCAACGGCCGCAACCCCACGACCCAGGACACCTGCACCGTCTGCCACGGCTCCGGCCAAAGCCCCATTGCCACTTCGGCACTCGACGTGAACACGTTCCCGCTGCCCAAGGACATGGCCGACCTGAAGTTCAAGCTCTCGGAGATGGTGCACTTCAGCTCGCCCGACATCGGCATTCCCAAGTTCCAGATGGAATACGCCGAGTACCTGGTGAAGCGGGCGCAGCGGACCTTGTTCAACACCGAAACGCTCTCGCAGGTCACCGTCGCCCGCACCGCCACCGAGCGGCTGGCCGAAGCCGACCAGAAGAACACGGCGCTCATGCCCTTGGCCGAATGCCTCTCGCGCCTCTACGTGCACGCGGCCACCGTCTCGGCGGCCTACGTCGACGTGGCGCAAGGCTTGTCGGTGGTGTACGAGTACCCCAAGGACCTGATTCCCCCGAGCCTGCAGGACCTCGAAGCCGCGTTTGGCGAGGCCCAGAAAGCCGGGCTCGACACCATGTACCTGGAGCAGAAGTACCGCGACATCATCCGCCGCAAGTTTGCCGACAACCCCGAAGAGCGGCGCAAGATGGAGGTCAAGCTACGGTTCGTACCATTCGTGGGTGGGTCGGATGCCTACGTGCTCCAACTGGCCGCCTTGGGCTACATCACAGCCGAAGAACGCGTACTACGCACCCACCAGGACAGCATTTTCTACCGACTCGAAACCACCAACCCCAACTTCTACGACCTGGCCCCCGCCGCGCAGCAGCAGTTGGTCGACGCCGAAGTGGCCGCGCTGCTGGCGAAGCTGCCCAGCGCTACGGGGTCGGGCACGTTCCCCCGCGTAACCTTTAACCCGCCCGCCGCGGCAACCGCCTAATGACCACACCCCGACGCAAGCCCGAGCAATGGCTGGGCACGAGTGCCCAATACAAGCGCCTGCAACGCCGCGGCGTCTTGGTCCCCGGCTCGCTCAATGCCGCCGATGGGTCGGTGGGCGTTGCCACGGCCGCCGGCCCGGTTGTCTGCCGCCTCAACGAGTTCATCGTAGCCGAAGCCACCGGCTACAGCGTAGCGCCCGCGTAAATGAGCCCCGAAGAAGCCGCCCGCCAACGCCTCGCCGCCATTCAGTCGTTGGAAGACGAGCTGGCCGGGCATTTGTCGGCTATCCAACGGCGCCTGTACGAAGGGCTGCTGCTGCGCCTGCAAGACACGCTCGACAAGCCCGAGCTGCTACCGGGCCTGCTGGCGGAGTTCACCCAGTCGGTGTACCTGCCCTTCGTGGCCTACTACGGGCAAAGCGTGCTCACGCTCGCCGGGCTGCAAATCCGCTACTTCTCCGCCGTCGACGGCTCGACCAACTACGCCGCCCTCCGCCGCCCGTTAGAAGCCTACCTGCGGCAGTCGTTCGGCATCGATGCCGCTGGCAACCTGACGCCGGCCGGCTACTTGGCCACGTTCGTGGGCGACACCTCCGCCCAACGCGCGCTGCTCCAGTACGCCTACCGCTCCCAAGCCGCCGGGGTAGGGCTGCGGGAGTACCAGCAGGGCTTGAGCGACCTGGTGCAGGGTTCCAGCGACAAACCCACCCAGGGCCTCTACCACCAGTTGCACCGCGACGCGCCCGACACCTACCAGCGCGCCGACCGGGCCCTGCAAGGACTCGCGGCCGAGGAACTGCAGTTGCAGGCGGCCTTGTACCAGGGCGGGCTCATCGACAGCAGCCGCCCGTTCTGCGTGGCGCGCAACGGCAAGGTGTTTCTGCGGGAGGAAATAGCGCGTTTCGGCACGGCGAAGGATACCTACGGGGGCTACAGCAACAAGAAAGCGGGGGAGTTCCACGGCAAGAACGCCGACTACAACCCGCTCACCGATGCCGGCGGCCACAACTGCCGCCACGGGTACCACTTCATTCCCAACAGCGTGGCCATGCGCCTGCGGCCGGAATTGAAAGAAGACGGGAAAGGAGTACTCTATATCGGGGAATAGTGGTAGGTTGGGGCTTCACTTAACCGCTGCTATCAATGGCAAACGAACAAACTCCATTACCAGAAAACGAAGTGGTTGCTATCAGCATGTCACAGGCTGAACACATGCTTGCCTCCATGCTTGTGCTTGATCGAATCGAACAGCGCGTCAAGCAGCAGCACGAAATGTTGTTGCTGATTCTCTCTAAGGTCGCCCCGGGCGAGTACAAAGAGGAGGATTACGACTTAAAGGGCGGTGGTGATGGCGCCCTAGTGGCCTTGAAAGGAATTGAAGCTGACATTCAGTTCACCAAGCAACTCCTTGGCATGGGCAAAGCCACCGGCAAGTAGGCTCAAGCACATCCACACCGAAGCCCCGCCCGAACACGGCGGGGCTTTTTGTTTACATCCGGCTCACCGTGCGCAGCCGCCGGTTGAAGCCGCTGACCACATACGGGCCCACCGTGGCTACCACGAAGCCGCTCGGCGCCAGCTGCAACAGGTGTCGCCGCAGCCACAGGCGAATCAGGCGGGAGCCGTAGGGGTGCTTGGGAGTGGGCATGCCCAAAGGTAGGGCTTTCGGGTAGCGCATCGGGCGGCGTGGTTTGAGTCCACAAGCAAGTGGTTCTCACCCAACGCCTCCCTGTTATGTCCAAAACCCCATCCCGCCCGGGCCTCTCCAACAAGAGTGAGGCCGAGCTGCGCGCCATCCACCTCGAAGAGGTCGGCTCTGAAGCCGCGCCCGAACTCGACACCCGCGAGAAGCTAACGGAAGCCATCAAGGCCCACCGCGACGCCAACCCGGTTGGCACCGAAGAAACCGCCGCCCCTGCTGCCAAAGGCCGCGAGGCCCTGGTGAGCAAACGCCACAAGGAAACCGGCCTGGTGCAAGAGTTGCCCCAAGCAACCTGGGACCTGATCGGCAAGGAGGTGGAGCAATACGAGTCGGTGGTAAGCAAACCCTCTGACCTCAAGTAGCATGGCAACGAAACGCTACAAGCTCCAACTGGGCCAAGCCCCGGCGGAAACGGTCGGGCAAGAAGTAATCGACGCCCTCAAGCAAAACCGCACCCTACACAAGTACGACGTGACGGAGTTGCCCGCTGAGAAAGAGGCCGCCAAGCCCTCGGACTTGCGCCCCGAATCGGGCGAAGGGGAAAAATCAGCCAAGAAAAACACACCCGCGGCTTAACGCCGCACAACACCTATCCAGCAATGGACGAGAAAGTAATTGGGATTCTGGTAGCCGCCGCAGGTGTTACCGCCACTGAAGCTGCCGAGCTTTTAACCACGGATGAAGGCATTGCCGAACTGCAGTCGAAGGTCACGGCTAAGCTGGCCGAAATCAAAGACAACGCAGACAAGCGCGCCACGAAGAAAACCCGCGAAGCCGTAGAGGCCGCCCTGAAGGCAAAAGGCATTGAAAAGCCATCGTTTGCTTCCCTTTCCGACCACTTGGACGAATTGGAGAGCAAAACAGTGGCCTCAGCCAGCGCCGGTTCGCTCACCGACGATCAGGTGCTCAAGCACCCGGCCGTGGTGCGCTACAAGAACCAGTTGACCCTCGAAGCCGATCAGAAGGTGCAAGCTGCCAAGCAGGAAGCCGCCGAGGCCTTGAAAAAGGACCGCGAGGCTTTCACGCAGCAGCAGACCGATGCCAAGGTGCGCGCCTTTGCCGAACAGCAAGTAGATGCCTTGAAGCCGGTCTTCAGCAGCAACCCCGCCATTGCAGCCAACCAGCGCAAGGACTTGGTGGAAAAGTTGGTGAAGGCGGCGAAATGGCAAGCAGAAGGGAATGAATTGCGCCTGTTGGACGAAGACGATGAACTGCTCAAGGATGCCGCACAAAACGTGGTGAAACCGGAAGCAAAAGCGCGCGAAATCATCACCAGCTACTACGAGTTGCCCGTGTCACAGCCCCGCGAAAGCGCCGGTGTGTCGCAGGAACAAGTAGGCCGCTCGACGGCCACGACCTACGCGGGCCCCAAAAACCAGGAAGAGTACGACGCACAACTGCTGCTCACGGCGCCGGGCGCTGATCGACAGAAGTTCATTGCCGACTACAAAGCCTACCAAGAAACCCAAACGAAAACCGCAGTCTAAGGCCCTTCGCGCCGGGCTGCTCATCCCCTCTGTATCATGGCTGCTGGCGACTTCTCTGCCTCTACCTTGTCCACTGTTATCGAAAAACAGGAGGACCTTTTCAAAGACCCCCGCAATTCCCGGCTGTACGCCCCCAAGGCAGAAGCCCTGCTGGAAATCATCCGCATGCAGACGGCCAACGTCTCGCTGTTGAACACGTCGGCCCAGAACAAGGTCAAGATTGCCTTCGTCAACACGTCGGCCATCACGACCCAGGACTGCACCAACGAATGCGCCCCGGACGGCACGCTGCTGCAAACGGCCGCCCAGGAGTTTACCCTGAGCCAGTGCGTAGAGGCTACCCCGTTCCGCGTGGAAGTGCCGTTGGGCGCCGAGCCGGATAGCGTGTACGCCAACGGCGTGTACGGCCTGCCCGACGCGGTTGCCGCCGGCATGCTCAAGCAGGAGAAGGAAATCGTGGAGAAAATGGCGGCTGTGTCGCTGGGCTTGGTGGCCGCCAAAGCCGGCACCAACCAAGACCCCGCCCCCGAGTACGGCGCGGTCATTGCCGGCACCAACACCACGATTCCCGCCGCCAACTGGACGGCCAATATCTTTCCGTTCTTCCAGCTGGAAGCCGAGTTGAACCGCTTCGGCATGCCCTACATGCTGCACGGCCGCAACCTGTACCTGGAGAAGCTCAACGCTGTTCCCAACGCGCAGAACGACGACCAGCGCGACGAGCAGGCCAAGTACGACCTGATCGAAAGCGCCTGGGACCCCTTCAGCTTCCAGCGTGCGGCCCTGACCAACATTTCGCTGATGGTCGACGCCGGTGCTATTGCCTTCGGTGCCCGCAACGAGTACGGCGCCGCTGTGGTGGAGGCCGAAGCCAACGTGCGCGTGTTCAGCATTGCTTCGCGCTTCGTGCCCGGCGTGCGCTTCGACGTGAAGAAGATCCGCAAGTGCGTGAACGGGGTGTACTTCGACGTGTACACGATGAAGGCCCCGTACTTCGACATCATCAACAACCCCGCGAACGGCATCACCGGCGACACCGGCGTGCTCAAGTTCACCAAGGGGGCGTAAGGCTCTGCAGTAGCTGATGTAGGTGCAGAAGCCCGGCCGCTTGGTCGGGCTTCTCTCGTTGGTGGCTTTCGGCCGCACGGCCCGGCGGCGTCTTTTGGGTACCGCTACTGCTCCGACCATGCCCAACCCCTCCGACTGCCTGCACGGCCTGCTGGGCCTCTCCCAATCCGGCATTGCCTGCTTTCCGCTGCCGGCCGACGCCGCGTTCATCACCGCGTCGACCACGGGCCTCTACCTCGACACGGTGGAAGGCCTCTCGTTCAAACCCGGCCTGAGCCAAACACCCGGCGCCGACTTGTACGACCGGCTCCGCCGTGCCCGGCAGCAAGCCATTGAGGTGATCTACACCAACCTCGCCACCCGCGCCAAGAGCCAGGCGGGCAAGCTGCGCTACAGTGAGGCGGGCACCTTGGGCGGGCCGGGCAACGGCCAATTCGCGACCGAAGGAACGGCCAAGCTCACGCTGCCCACCGTCTACCGCCCCAACGGCCGCTACCAGCTGCAGAGCCTGCAACTGCTCACCGACCAAACCGTGAGCGGGGTGCCGGTGTACTTGAACGGCGAGCTGCTGGCCACCGTCACGACCAACGCCGCGCCGGTGGCCCTGGTCGACAAATACATTCCCTTCAGCGGCGAAGCCTACGTGCTCGAAGCCGCGCTGCCCGCCGGGGTGCGGCCGCGGCTCAACACGCTGACGTGCGGGTGCGGCAACCCGTTTGTGAATGCCGTGCGCGCGGCCCTGGTGCCCGGCGCCAACGTGAAAGCCCCGGCCGGTGGGTTTGTGGTGAGCGTAGCCGAGCAGTGCACCGTCGACGCCTCGCCCGTCTGCTACGCCCTGAGCCAGAGCGACGAACTCGCCCGCTACGTGGGCATTGCCTTGATGTACAAAACGGCCGAGCACGTCGTGGTGGGGTTCATGGCAGAAGCGGGTTACAACCGCTACACCAGCCTCGAACCCAAGACGCTGCAGGCGCTGGCGGAACTCTACCACACCAAGACCGACGAGTACCTAAGCTGGCTGCTGAGCGCCGAGGGCATCGGCTCGGTTGCGAATCCTTGCTACCAGTGTGCCGCCCCGGCTTGGCACCCCACCATGCAGCGCGTGAACTAAGCACCATGAAAAAAGCCCTTGGACAATTCGCCGGCGTCGTCGGCTTGGCTGCCGCCCTGTTGGCCGGTGCTCCGCAACAGCAACGCCCCGTGGAAACCACCACCGCCGATGTGCGCACAGTAGGGGAAGCGGGTGCGCCCGCCGCCGCACCAACGCAACAGCAGGCACCTTTGCAAAACCGCGCATCGGGTGTGCTGGACCAAATCCTGATGCATGTTGGCTACGACCGAGTGCGTCACAGGAGCCACCGGCCCACCCGCCGCTACCGCCGCCGCTTTCACCGGGGCTACTAACCGTGGACACGCTGGAACACGCCATCGAACGGGCCAAGGCGCAACTGCAGTTGCAGGCGCCGCGCGTGGTGCTGACAATGGCGCAGACGGGGCTTGCCCTGGTGGTGAACCGGCTGCAGACCGAAGGCTTAAAAGGGCGGCGCTACAGCACCAGCCCGCTGCCCAAGTTCTTCTTCCGGCCCACCAACGCGGCGGGCCGCGACTACGTGAAGCGCAGCAAAAAGCCCACGTATGCGGGCCTGCGGGAAGCGCAGGGCATGGAAACGCGCTTTGTCAACCTGACCTACACCGGCCGCATGCTGCGCAGCTTGGCACCCGTGCCGGCCGGCGTGGTGGCCAGCATTTTTCAGGCGCGCATCGTGGCGTCCGATGCCGAAAACGCGGCCAAACTGGAGCACAACCGCCGGCGCGAGGGGGATTTTCTGGCCCCCAACGCCGCCGAACAGCGCGAGGTCGACACCTACGCCCAGCGCGAGCTAGACCGCATCATCCAAACCGAGTTGAACGCATGAGGCGCGGCCACTACAAATGCCACCATGTTCCCGTGCCGATGTACTTCGGGCACCTGTACGTGCTCATCGGGCATGACCTATCTGCGACCTATGCCGCCGCTGGGTTTACCGACAGCGCCACCCCGGCCGGAGACAACCCCGAGGACTTCGAGGCCATTGTGTGGCATGCCTCGACCGGCAATAAGGAAGGCTTCTTTGCCATTCTTCGGCCCACGGCTACGCCCGAAACGGTTGCCCACGAGGCGCTGCACCTCTCGCACTACATCATGCGCAGTCGCGGCATTAAGCCCGACCTGAACAACGACGAGCCGCATGCCTATTTGCTGGGCTGGCTGGTCCGGCAAATGCACTACGCCCTGACCAGCAAAGAACTTGTTCCCGCTGCCACCATTAGCCTCCCCTGATATGAGCGACTACCGAAAGGCCCACGCCGTGCGGATTTGGCAAGACAAGCTAACCCGTGAATTCGAAGAGCAGCGCAGCTTCTTGTGGGAGGAAGTCATTGGGTTTGAAGGCCCGCTGGGCATCACCGGCGAGGAAGGCGAACCCATCGAATGGCAAAACCGCGCCCCCAAGTGCGTGGCGTACCTGGCTGACGGCTCGGTCCTGTGCCTGCTCGGCAGCCTGGAGCGGTGGAACAAACGGTGGGATAAGTATTTCAAAGCCCGCGACACGGCCGCCCTGCTGCCTTTCCTGAACTGACCATGAACGAAGCCCTAGCCGACTACCTCGCCGCCCGCGTCTATTCGCTGCCCTTCGTGGAGCGCAGCGTGGGGCTGGCGCGCACCTACGAACACCAGCTGCAGAACGGCGACGACTGGCGCACCGTGCGCCTGCCCGTGCCCGTCTCGTTCACGGCCGCCGAGTGCGAGCAGAACCCGCGCTACCTGGTGCCCGATGCCTCGACGGCTTCCATCTTCTTCCTGGAAGACTACGGGGCCACCCCGGCAGTCATTGCCCCGGGCATCAAGGGCTGGGAAAGCCGCCTGCGCCTGATTGGCCTCATCAACCCGGCCGGCCTGGTCGGGGAGTTGCACGAAACCGACCTGCTGGCCTCGCTGCTGGCCGTGCTGGGCGACGGCAAGACCGTGCGCTACCTGGGGCCGTTCCTCGACGTGCGCCTGCGCGCCACCGTGCTGCCCGCCGACGCCTCGCTGGTGAGCCGCTACACCTACGACACGCCCATGCTCTACCCACCCTACCGGTTGGTGGGGCTGGAGCTGACGGTGCGCTACCGCCTGGCCCGCGCCTGCACCCCGGCCGATCTGCCCACCCTCATCAACCCCAAGCCCGCGCCCGAGCCGGCGGGCTTTACCGGGGTGCTGGAATTTGCCTTGTCCTGATATGCTGACCCTGCATGCGTTTTACGTGGCCGCTTGTGCGGTCGTCTTTGCCGTGGTCCTGGTCGACACCGGCATGCTGTTGGAGCCCCTGCAGCGGGCGGTGCGCGAGTGGCACATGCGCTGGTACAACACCCGCTGGCAATCCGCGGATGAAGACGGCACCCCTCGCCAAGCCCTGAACACGGAGCACTTCTACTGGCAAGGCAACGACCTGGATAGCCGGTGGTGGTGGAAGCCGCTGTGGGGCTGCGTAAAGTGCGTGGCCGGCCAATGGGCCCTGTGGGGCTACCTCGTGCGCTGCTGCGTGCTGCACGACGCCTATTCGCCCTGGCAGCACGCCGCCTTCGTGAGCCTGACCATTCTTTTTGCCTGCATCCTGACCAAAGCCTACCAATGGAGCCAACAGTAACTGTTCCTCAAATCATCCAGCCTCCCCTTAATTGCCTCTCTTTTGAGGCAGACGGCAGGGTATATACCCGCACGGAAACGCTTTGCTTAGGTCGACACCGCATCTTGCAACGCTTTCAAACAGAGTTGTTGTTCGACACGACATTGCCCGGATTGATCGAAACCGTGACCGCGGCAGACAAAGAATTCAATAGCGGCAAGTTGGCAGACGGCTTCTTTAATTTTGGGCATCTCAAACAAAAGATCAACCTCATAGGGGGCAATACCGTCCGCGCCGCTGAAATCGTAGGGCTCTTCTATAACACGGCCGAAGAAGACCCTTCGGTGTATGACCACGCTGCCATGCAGCAAAAGGTGTATCAGGCGTGGAGGGCTGTAGACCGGGATTTTTTCAGCGCGCAAGCATGGCGCTTGCTGTTGCTTACCTCCACAGCTTACCCGCCTCTGCCCGTGGAGGAGAACGAGGCAAGCACCCCGACAGACGCACGTTAGCCCAGCGCCTTTCCGCACTAGATGATTATTGGGCGGACCTCTTTCTGTGCATCTCTTCCGGGCGACCTGAGGCCTATCCGGCCTTGAATGCTATGAGCGCGCACGAGTTCTACCAGTTGCTTGATGCCAAGAAGCGCCACCCCGACCTGTAACGCCCCTTTCGGCTGGCCCGGTTTCGGGCGTGGTTTGAGGCATGGACGTAGGGACCGTATACAAGCTCGATATTTCCGAGGCGCTGGCTGGATTCGACAAAATCAGCCAAGCCGATGCGCAGTTTCGCGCCACCGTGCAGCAAACCGGCGCCCAGGCCAAGAAGTCGTTTAGCGACGCCGCCCAAGCCGCCATCGACCTGCAGAACAAGCAGGCCGCCGCCACCGCCGAAGTGGCCAACGCCGCCGTGGTGCACCGCGAATTGCGCGGGGTGCTCAACGACTTGCGCGCCGCCGAGAAGGATCTGGAAAAGGAACGCCGCACCAGCAAAGCCGGCGAGCAGGCCGCCAAGCTCACCGGCGAGTTGCGCCGCAACCGCGAGGAACAGGCGCGGGTGCGGGCCGAAATCAAGCTCACCGAGCAGGCCATCAACGAAGAAAGGGAGGCCGCCAGCCGAATCAAGGAGGAGCTGCGCGCCCAACAGCAGGCACAGAAGCTTACCACTGCCGCCGGCCGTGATGCCGCCGCGGTGGCAAAGCAGCGCGCCAAAGAGGAAAAGGAAGCAGCGGCAGCAGCTGAGAAATCCGTTCGCTCCGCCGGCATATTGACCCAACTGGAGCAGAAGCTTACAGACCTGACCGAACGCCGGGCCAAGGCCTCCACCCGCACGGAAGTGCGCGGGTATAACAAGCAGATCCAGGACACCCAAAAGGAGATTGCAGACCTCAAAGGAGAGGCCGACAAAACCGGGGGCGCTGTAGGCGGTATGTTCGGTCGATTCGCGGGGGCGGCTGGCGCGGCGGCCGCTGTAGGTATCGTTGTCGGCTTCGTAAAGAACCTGGCTGACCAAGTCATTGAGGCTGGCAAGAAAGCCGACGCAACACTGGGCAAGTTGCAGTTTGCCCGCGGCGGCGACCTGGAAAAAGCGGCGGCAGATGGGCGGCAACTCGCATTCGAGGCCGAACGGTTGGGCCTCAACCTGAACTCGGCCGGCGCCTCTTACGGTAGCTTTACCGCCGCAGCCGCAGCGGGCAACTTGCCGCTGGCTGAAGCCCGCCGCCTGTACTTGGCCGTGGGCGGGGCTGCTGCTGTGCTTAAGGTCAGCTCTGAAAACACGGAAGGCGCGCTGCTTGCTCTGCAACAAATGGTGAGCAAGGGCACTGTATCGGCTGAAGAACTCAGGGGGCAGCTCGGGGAACGGCTGCCCGGCGCATTCGCCATTGCTGCCCGCGCCATTGGGGTAACCGAAAAAGAACTGGGCAAGATGCTGCAGCGCGGCGAAATTGCTGCCTCAGACTTCCTCCCCAAGTTTGCCCGGGAGCTGGAGAAGACCTTTGGCGACGGCACCGCGCAGGCTGCCAATTCATTGCAGGCCAACACCAACCGCATTGACAACGAATGGCAACGCTTTCTGCTGCGCTTCACCAGCGCAACGGGCCGCGCCGTGTCGTCCATTGCCAAATTCAGCAAGCAGGCCAACGATTTTCTGGATGGGCTGACCCCAGAAGGCCAAGCGGACCTAGCAGCGACCAGGGCCGCGGCAGGCGTTAAGCGTTATCAAACCCGGCTGGAAAAGGCACTCGACCAGACGGCGACAAGCGCCAAACAACGGGGTGGCAACGTGGCGGAGGCGGTTGAGCGCGGGCTCGACGTGAACCAAGCGCGCCTGCAAAAGAGCCTGGCGGAAGCAGAGGCCGTGATGAAGAAGTACAGCAGCCCGGGCTACATTAATGAGTTCAACGCAGCGGGTGGCGGGGGGTACAACGAATTGCGTCCACTCATTGAAGCTAACCAGCGGCGGGTAGCCTTGCTTCGGGGCGAATTACAGGCATTGCAGGATGTGCGCGTGGCCCGGAAGAAGGCCACCGAAGACGAAGACAAGAACCTGCAGGGCCTAATTGAAAAGCAGCAGTTGCTTATCAAGAACCTGCAAGACCGCCAAAAAGCTGCCCGCAATGAAAACGCCGGGGATGGGGCAGACTTTCTGTTCGGTAAAGGCGGACTGAACCAGCAGTTGGCCGCCGCCCAAAAGGAACTCGACCGGCTGCTGGGCAAGGTGGAGAAAGGCGCCAAGCAGCGCGCTAACGCCCTGGCAGCTGCCTTGCGGGCCCTGTACGCCGAAGAGGAGCGGCTGCGCAAGGACGCGGCGCGCATGGAGCTAGCCCAACTCAAAGACGAGGGGCAGGCCCGCGCTGCCGAACAACTGCGCCAGTCGTTGGCCGAAATCAACCGCACCGAGCAGCTGCTCAAAGACAAGGAAGCTGCCGTGCGCAAAGCCGGTGGCCGTGGAGGCAATGCCGATGGAGTCATTGACGGCGTGCAGGCCAAGCAGTTGACCGCGTTGCGCCTGGCGGCCCTCGATGCGTATTACACCGACCTGCTGCGCATCAGCGAAGCCCGCGAGCAGCGCCTGTTCGACCTGCGCGCCGATAGCGACGCCAAAGAAGTAGAGGCTGTCAACCGCAAGTACGACAAGCTCGTAGCGGCTGCCCGGGGCAACGCGACCGAGTTATTCGCCATTGAACAGGCCCGCGAGCGAGACCTGTTGGCGCTGCGGTTTCAGCAGCAGCAGAAAGCGATTGACGAAACGGCCCAGATAGGCCGCGACACCGTGGCGGCAACCATTGGCGAGGTGTACGGTACCGGCACCGGCATCAGCGAGATTGAGGCAAAGCGCGCCGAGAAGAAAGCGTTGCTCGAAATCGACCGCAAGCACGCCCAGGACACGCTCAACAACACGCTGCTGCTCACCGGCAAGCAAGGGGAGATAAGCCGTCAGGCGGCTGAAGCCGAGCTGGCCCGCATCAAGAACGCCCTGAACGCACTGGAACAGGAGAAGCGGCGCCACGCCCCCGAAGACTTCCTGTACAAACTCATTCTGGGGGAAGACGACAACGAGGAAAACCGACGCGACTTAGACGAAACGGTTGCCATAGCCGAGCAGACCTACCGGAAGGTGTTGGAGGCACAACTTCAGTCCGCGCAAGCCTCCATCGATGCCAAAACGCGGCAGGTGGATGAGGTGCAACGCGAGCTGGACCGCGAGCTGGAGTACCAAAAGGCCGGCAGTGCCAGCAGCGTCAACGCCAAGCGGGAAGAAATTGCCCAGCTCAAAGCCGAACGCCGCCGTGCCATCGAAGACCAAAAGCAGGCCCAGCGGATTCAGTTGGTACTCGACAGCGCCGAACAATCCTCCAGCCTCTTCACCGCGTCGGCCAACATCTACAAGGGCACCTCCAAACTCGACGCGGTTTTGCCGGGCTTGGGGGTGGCAGCTGGCACCGCCATTACGGCGCTGCTTGTTGGGGCTTTCGTGGGCAGCAAGCTGAAAGCGTTGCAGGCCATTAACAACCAAGGATCTGGTTATTTCAAAGGGGGATATACGGGGGGCGACTCCATTCGAGAAGAGCGGGGCCCGGTACACGGCAAGGAGTTTGTTTTCGACAACGAGAAAACCAGCAAGTACCGCTTTAGCCTGTTCGAGCCCCTGCACACCGGCAAGCCCATTGATTGGGGCCATCCGACCCTGGCGCCGCTGTTGCCCGACCTCGACGCCCCGAAGCAACTGCGGGAAGCACGCCAAGCAGCCTTGCAGGTGCAGCACCACCACACCTTCGCGCCGTTGCAGGCTGGCATTGACCGCATGGAAGCGCGTATGAAGGCCGTGGAAAGCCACGTTTCCCGCTTGCCCTACACCCAAACCACGATTATGCCGGACGGGACCGTGGTGGAAACCAACCTGGAGAACGGCGGCACGGCGAAGACACGGATTGTATAAAATCCGTATCATAGCAGCCATGATTCGTTGCGTTATCCTCCTGATCCTGTGTTGTGCTTACCTGCCGAGCCTTGCGCAACTGCCCGATGATTATTTTCAAAAGCTGCCCCTGTCACAGCCAGACACCATCCACCTAGGCTTTTCCGAAGAAATAGACAAGCGTTATGGGTTTAGGGGCCTGCGTTTTGAAACGCCCTTCCAACAAATAAAAGGGCTGCAGTACACCGGCAGCAGCGGCCCGCACAAACTGTATCGGAAGGTGCCGGAGAACAAAACCCTCGGCAACTGCAAGCTCGACGCTGTTTTGTACGCCTTTTACAAAGGACGACTGGCCAGCATCTTGGTAACGACCAGCGGCGACGACAACTCCGTGGAACTCATTCGCATGTTGACGCTTGCATACGGCGAGCCGTTTCACGAAGAAGAAAGCGATAAATGGTTGTGGGAGGGCAAGAAGGCCGTCGCGCTCTTCGGCGTGAACGATGACGGCTCCACCTCGGTCTACATCAGCAGCAAAATCATGTCGACCCAACTAGAGCGAGACGAGAACACGAGGCGGCAGCGCGCCGCCTCCGGCTTATAACCCACTCCTATGAAAACACTGCTTGCCCTTGCTTCAGCGCTCATCCTGCTCGCCGGCTGTGATTCCGACAGCAAAAAAGAGGATGCCAAACCATCGGGCACCCCCAAGACGCTGACATGCACGATTGAAGGCCGCTCGTTTAGCCGCACCGCCAAGGCGCGGTTCCAAGCAGCTTCGGCTTCCACCGCCAACCGCGACGTGCTGAGCATTTCCACCGACGCGCCGCCCGCAGGCTCGCCCAACGAATACGTTACGGTCTTTTTCAACAAGGCTCCAGGCGCCCCCAACAGCGACTACAAGCTGACTTCGGTGTACTACGATGCCACGACCAACGCCACCATATACGAGGATGAGGGCCCGGCTACGCTAAGCAAAACCGCCAGCGGGTGGTCGGGTACTTTTTCGGCCTCGATTACGCGCCCTTCCGGCGTGGTGTTGAAGGTGGAAAACGGCGTATTCACGGACATACCCGAGTAAGGCTGCCTTTCCGCCGCTCGGCTTTCGGGCGTGGTTTGTCCCATGCCCGTCTTCGACCTCGACGCCCCCCGGCGGTTCTTCCTTACCGTGCGCGGCCGCACCGTGCCGGCTGCTCCCGTGCTGGAGCAAGTACTGACGCGGGAGCCGGGAAGTGACGATGCCGCCTATTTCCGCGACAAGCTCGGCAGCGAGTGGTCCTTTACTGGCGACGACTTCGCGCTGCTCTACGCGCTGGAAAACAGCAAAGACCGGTGCGAAGAAATTGGCATCCGCATGGAGGTGCCCTTGGTTGCGTCCGGTTTTGCCACGGTGTACCGGGGTGTCTTCACCTGCACCGAGGTAAGTTGGGACCTGGACCGGTGTACCGCCACGGTGTCGCCCACCGCCGACGACGGGTACCGGTTGCTGCTCGAAGCATGGGAAAAGGAAGTTAACCTGCTCAGCGCGCCGGGCTTTAACGGCACGGGCGCGGCGCTGCAGACCATCACGGCCAATATCCGCAACCTGGTGGGCAGCAGCGACCCGTTGCAGCAAACGGGCTTCAAGGTAGCCTTCAAGCGCACCGACGACACGGCCGTAAACGACGAATTGGGCGTTGACGGCTGGGCGGAGTTTCTGCGCAACAAGAGCTACATCAGCGCCCCGCTAACCGGCGGGCCCGTGACCGCCTCGGGAACCCGGGACCATACCGTTATTCTGTTTCGGTACGAGCTGCACAACGTTGCGCTGACACTCGAACCGTTGAGCGGCGAGTACATCGTGCCCGACAAAAGCGCGGCCGGGTGGCAGTTCTTCAACCGCGACGACTCGGTTTCGCCGCCCGTTGCCTCCTATGTCAAGACGCCCGAAATCAGCGGCTTCAAGCCCTACCTGATCGGCACCTACAACGACTGGAAGCACTTCGGCAACGGCTCGCGCCCCAAGTACGGCAACGACCTGCTGCTGCTGCCGTGCGGCCAGAAGCCCAGCGACTACCAGTTCAGCAACAGCGACTATTTGGAGGTAACCGGACCCGAAGGCGCCCACAACGGGAGCCAACTAGGGGATAGTTGCTGGCCCTGCCTCAACACGCGCCGCGTCACCACGCAACCCAACTGCACGAGCTTGTGGTGGCGCTTCGGGGCGTTCCGCTTCACCCGCTGCTTGCCCTTGGTCGACGCGCTGCACCACGTGCTGCAGCAAACCGCCCCCCAGCTCACGCCGCCCAGCCCGGCCCAGCTGTCCACGTTCCTGGTGAGCGCCCTGAACCCGGCCACCGGGGCGAGCGGCATCTACAACGAAGTGCCCCGCCTGTGCGTGGCCGCCGGCTCCGACGTGAAGCGCTACGGCGCCTCCGAGCCGGCCACCCGGCTGCTGATCAGCGCCAAGACCTTCGTGCAAGACCTGTGCACGCTCTACGACCTGCGCTGGGACCTCGACCCGGGCACGGGCTGGTTTCGCCTGGAGCACCGCAGCTTCTTCGAGGCCCGCAGCGCCAACACGCTGGACTTAACGGCTTACCCGAATGCCACCCTGCCCGGGCGCTACAAGGGCCGCACCCAGGTGCTGCCCGCCCGCGAGCAACTGGCCATCAGCGCTGCACTGAGCGAAGAACCCGCCACGGGCCTTTCGTTTGCCGCGGCCGAGTGGGTCTACGACGGGGCGTGCGTCAACCAGCGCGAGGGCCAAAACCGCAGCGTGCGCAGCGTCTCGCGTCTGACGGGGGATGTAGCGGGCATGGTCTTGTCGGGCAACGCGTTGCCCGACGAAGCGGTGGTGCTGCTGGCCAGCCTGCCGTCGGGCGAGTTGTACGAGGGCAACCGCAAGGTGTCGGCGTCGGAACTGTTGCGCCGCTACCACCGCCACGGCCGCGCCCGGCCCCAGGCCGTGTTTGGCCCCACGGGTGCCCTCTTCGACATGGCCTCGGTGCGCCCGGGCCGCGAGCAGGACGCCTGCACCGTGCCCCGCCGGGAAGGGCTGAGCGGGCTTGATGCCACCGCCCGGCTGGTTACCAACCTCTCGGCGCAGGCCGAGTTGGGCAAAGCCACCTGGGACCTGTCGACGGGCAAGGTGACGGTGGTGCCCTTGCTGCCCGCCCTTGCCAGCACCGCCGAGGGGCCCTTGCCCGCCGAGCGCCAGTTCAACGATTCCTTTTCCGATCAGTTCGCCTGATGCTCAACCCGCACACGTTCCCCTTCGCGGCCGCGGGACGGCCCTTGCCCGACGCCGAGCTGCCGGCCTGCGCCGAGCAGCCCTACAGCCTGCCGGCCCCGGCCGACCGGTTCCTGCCCTTCTGCCTCACGCGCCCCGCCAACCCGGCCAGGCGCCTCGACTGCGCCCGGGTGGTGCGAGCCGACACCGGCGCCGTGCTCGTGACGCTGAGCCTGACCGGCGGCACGTACCCGCTCGACGTGGAGAAGCGCACCGATGGGCAGACGGATTACTTTCTCTACTACGGGGCCATCGTGCCGGGCCTGAGCCTGCCCTGCGGCATTCCGCTGCGGTTGGTGGTCGATGAGTTTACCAGCGTGCGGTTTTCGGCCATTGCCGACCTCTCGGGCTATTTGCTGCTCGAATGGTACCACGACGGGCCGCTGGCCGGCATTCCCTACGGGGCTGGGATGCGGCAGCGCCTGTACGTGGAAGCCGGGGCGCTGCGCTTCGGGCCGCCGCGGCAGGACATCGAAGAAACCCAAGACAAGGCCACGGGCACCAAGCGCACGGATTTTCTGGCCCTTACGCGCACGGCTACGTTTACGGTGCCGCCCGCGGCCTCGTACCTCGTGCAAGCCGTGCACGCGGCGCGGGCCCACCGCTACTTCGAAGCCGGCGGGTTGCCGCTCGCCGTCACCGACACCAAGCAGAGCGACTTCGGCACCGACGTGTGCCGCTGGACGCTTGACGTGACGGTGGAAGACGTGGACGTGTTGGTGGCCCGCGGCTGCCCGGCCCCGCTGCCGGTGCTCGACGTGGCCCCCTATACGCCCCGGCCCTACGTGTGCGGCGACACGAGCGACGTGGCCCCCGACTGGCAGCGCAAGCACCCGGTCGAAACCGAATGCGAGCAGGACGCGGCCCCGGAGTGGCGCCGCAAGGTCCCGTTCGAAACCCAGTGCGAACCCCTCTGACCTATGGCCAACACCGGCCGCATCCGCTACCGCGAAATCGACCAGAACCCCAACAGCCCCACCTTCAACACGGAGCGGTGGAGCGACTGGGTGACGGACGAAACCGCGTGCCCGCCGCCGACGCGCTACAACTCCGCCACGATCAGCGAGCTGGTGCAGCGCAACGACTGCACGGGCGGGCTGACGGGCACGTTTGTGCGCTACACGGTGGAGGCGGGGGCGTTCTTCAGCTACATCAGCCAGGCCGATGCCGACGCGCAGGCCCAGGCGCATTTTGACGACACCTACCAGGCCTACGCCAACGCCAACGCCACCTGCCAGAGCGGCAGCAGCGGCATTACGTGGCTGCCGGTCTACACCGGCACCTGCTTTGCCTGCCTGATGGAAAACAGCCAGGACCCCACGGACCGCCGCCCCTCGACGGCCGCCGAAAACACGCAGTACTACACCGGGTTGCCGTGCGTTGCCTGCGAATCCGAATAATCTTTTCTCACCCCAAACCCCAACCCCGTCATGGCTGTAAACCCCGACGACCCGACCATCCCGGTCAACTGCGAAGACGCCGTACTGCCCACCGGGCTGGCGGCGGCCGATTGCTACACGCCCGAACTCAACTACGGGCCCATTGTCAACCTCTACCTGACCAAGACGCCGTTTGCCGCCCCGCCGACGCTCGTGGAAGTCACGCGCCGCTTGGCGCTGGCCAGCACCGACGACGAGCAGCTGGTGGGCCCCATCGTGGTGCAGCTGAGCCGCGCCGCCGCCACGGGCAACACCATCCGCGTCAACGGCGTGGACTACGACGCGGCCACGGTCTCGTCCTACGACGTGACCATGCAGGACACGAGCGACGCCAACTACGACCTGGCGCGCGCCACCCAGGGCGGGGGCATCAAGCGCTACGTGTACGGTGTGGATCAGAACAACAACTGGTTCGGCGGCCAGAACGGCATCACCGGCGGGCAGAGCACCATCAAGCTGCGCGTGGTGCTGCCCACGGGCGAAACCGACCTGCAGACCCTGACGGGTACCGTGTCGGGCCTCGGCAAGTTCGACCCGAAACGCATTGCCTCGCCGGTGGCGGCCGTCTTCGGCTAAGCCGCGCAGCCTGTGCCGCAAGCGCCTGCCTTTCCGCCGGGAAGGGCAGGCGCTTTTTTTGGTGCAGTACCCAGCCCCGAATCGATGCCCGCCAACCTGCCCAAGACCCGCCCGCAACTGGATGATGAGTTGGTGGCCTTGATTACCGACCTGCTCAACAAGCAGAACACGGCGGCGCGGGTACGGGCCATCATCCGCAGCATCCACGCCTCGTTCTACAACAAGGCCGACGACGTGTTTTCGGTCGACAAGATCAGCGGGCTCAGCGAGTACCTAGCTTCACGCATCATCACCAGCACCAACAAGCTGCGCGGGGCGCCCAAGATTGTCGACTACTTGGAGCCGTTCGCCGGCATGCCCGCCCGCTGCATCACCCGCGCGCAGTTGGCGGCCGATTGGCTCACGCTCGAAAACGTGTGCTACGTGCGCAACACGGCCACGGCCGCCGAGTTGGAAGACGACCCCAACGCGGTGCAGCCGGGCAGGTTTTACGTGCTCTCCGCCTCGCGCTTTGGGGAACTGTCGGTGTTTCGCAACGGCGGCGGCGGCAACGACGCAGCGCCGGGCGCCCGGGCACGTGCCTCGTGGGTGGAGCAGAACACCGAAGCCGCCCAAGGGGCCGGCATCGAAGAGTACGATCCCAACTACAACGCCACCGGCACGCCCACGGGCTACCCGGCCGGTGTGACGCTGAAATACCTCTCCGAAGGCAAGCTGTACTTCGTGCAGACCCTGCAGGCGCTGCCGGTGCCCGTGCCCGCGCCCACGCTCGAAGACGACGACCCCAACTACGTCAGCACGCCGGCCCCTTCGCCGCTGCAGCACCAGCAGAACACCGACTCGGGCACCACCTCGCCCGTGTGGTCGTGGGGCCCAACCTCCTCCGACAACCAGGACAGCGGCCCGCAGGTCTCCCCGGTGCAAGTGGCCCAGATGACCAAGGGCGGCCCGCGCATCGCCACGCGGTTTGTGGATTACAACGAAGCCGACCCCGCCCGCGTGGCCGGGTGGGAGGTGTGCCCGCGCTACGATGCCCGGTTTCCCGAAGCCGCCCCCGGCGCGCCCGTGGGCACGCTGAACCGGTGGGTGAAGGTGGCGAATTTGGATGATGTGGGCGGCGGCGGGGCGTACCTGCCTTTGGCCGGTGGCACCGTAACTGGGCAAACCACTTTTGAAGACGGTCTCGTGCTGCCGGACAACACCACCGGCAAGCTGCTTCGCATCTGGGCGGACGACGACCTGCATTTCAGCTACTACGACGAAGGGCTTACCAACGAAAACCAGATCGTCAGCATCAGCCAGAACGGGATTTACGTGGGCTATGGCGGCTTGGTGGTAATCGGCGCTCCCGGCGGCACCACAAGCGCCGCCCTCTCGGCCTCCAACGAAGGCTTGCTGACAGTGGGCGGCGCCCCCGTCGCCGCGCAAGCCTACTACGTGGACAGCAGCATGAAAGCCGCCGTGAGCGGCGGCACTTTCACCAACGGCGAACTGCAAGGCGCGCAGCCGGTGGGCTCGCTCGCGGGCATGCGCTTCACCACCGCCACCTACGGCTACGAGTACATGCCCGGCGCGTCCGGTGCCTTGGTGTGGAACCGCTTTATGAAACTCTAAGCCATGCAACAGCCAACGCATCCGGCCTTAGAGGCCACGAAAGCCGCCGCCGTAGCCGAAGTCAAAGGCCCCGACAAAGTGGTGGTGAAAGCCGGCGACCCGCCCGTGGCCGTGCCCAAGGTGGACGACCTGTTCAAGGCCTTTGAGCAGTACCGCACCGTCACCGTGCCGCAGCTCATCGCCGCCGCCGTGGCCACCGCCACGCAGGCCACGCTCGAGAGCGTGCAACTGGTGCTCAACCAGCAAGCCACGGCCAACGCCAACGCGCTAACGGCGCAAGCCCAAGCCTTTGCCGCCTCCTTGGGCGGGTATGCCACCACGGCCGCGCTCGACGGCAAGGCCAACGCCTCGACCGTGCAGGGCCTGAGCCAAACCCTCAACACCTTGACCGGCACCACGCTGCCGGGCCTGCAGCAAACCGTCACGCAGCACACCGCCGATTTGGGCAACCGCCTGCGCAAGGACCAAGCCGACGCCACCGCGTTTCCGCTCGGCGTGCCGGCCTCGCAGGACATGGGCAAGGCGGTGCAGAAGTCGGAGTTGGCCGGGGGCATCCAGCGGCCCTACCGGGTCTTCCAGAACGTGGGCAGCACGCCCGTTAGCGCCTACCTGCGACCGGGCCAAACGGCCCCGATTGTGGACGCCTTGGGCTTGGGGCAGGTGTACGCCCTGCTGGTGGTGCGCATCAAAACGCTGGTGAGCCCCGGCCTGGCCTCGACCATCACGCTCTACCGCAACGGCACGAGCTTCTACACCCAAACCATTGCCCTGGCGTCGCTGCCGGTGGTGGGCAAGGTGCTCGACATTCTCTCGCTCACGACCACGCTGCCGGCCGACGTGGTGCTGCCGGCCACCATCACGGCGTCGGCGTCGGCCGGCTCCTTTGAAATCATCATCGACGGCATCCTGAAATAACATGGCCATTCCCAACCTACCGGACGGCATCGACGCGAAACTTCCCTTTCTCGTTACCGATGCGCCGGCCAACAAGAAGATTTCCGCTACCCAGGACTGGAACCCGTTGGCGGCCGGCGTGAAGGCCTCGATTGCGGCCCTCAACACCAACGTACTGGAGATTCCGGCCAACTACCTGCCCGGCTTCCCCGGCGGCACGGTGCTGCAGCTGGTGGCGTGGGTGTACCAGAACGCAGGGGGCGGCAACATCGAAGAGCCCGTCACGAGCAAGACCATCACGCCCACGGCGTTCAGCCGGAGCATGGGCACCAAAGCCGCCACGGCCAACCACGCGGCCTACTCCGAGCTCTGCGACCTGCACATTGCCCAGACGGGCGGCACCTCCGCCACGGTGGCGTTTTGGTCGGACATGCCCACCAACCCCACCGGCAGCAACAACATGGCCTTCGCGCCCAACAACGACGGCAACGTCTCGCCCATCGGCATTGCCGTGGAGTTCGACGGCGAAAAGGTCTTGGTGGACGGGCAGCCCTTGGCCCTGGCGGAGGGCATCGGCCTGACCACCTTCACCCTGCCGCTGCCGGGCGACGGCACGCTGACGCTCAAGGCCAGCATCCTGCAAAACCACAACGCCGCCGGGGTGCTCTCCGGGGCCGTGCCGGTGTCGGTGACCATCAACGGCGCGAACGTGACGGCCGTGCAGGTGTTCCCGGCCCGCAAGCCCAACGGGGCCGTGCACTGGGGCGACAGCCGCGTGGGCGGAGTGCAAACCACCAACCCGGCCTACACCAGCCTGCTGGCGCAGGAGCAAGCCCTGCTGTCCGAATGGGACATCGTGGCCGACGCGGCGGGCGGCAACCGCCTGAGCGTGCTGCTGGCCACCGACGAGATGCAGCAGGCCGAAGCCCAGCGCATCGCCACCGCCTTGCAGCCCTACCCCGGCCGCAAGGTGCTGCTCCACGGCCCCTGCGACGCCAACGACTTCGGGCAAACCACCGTGCCGTCCGCGACGCTGGCGGCCCTCAACGGCTCGTACTTCGACAAGCTGCACGCGCTCGACCCCGAAATTGAAATCATCCACCTGACGGGCCCGCTCGGCTCCGAAGCCGGCATGGCGGGCGAAACCCCCGACCAGTTCCGCGCCGGCCTCAACGCCGCCGCCACCGGCCGCCCCTTCGTGAAGAACCACACGCTGACCGGCGCCACCACGGACGGGGTGCACTTTTCCGATGCCGGGGCCGCGGTAGCCGCCGGGCAGGTGGCCGCGAAGGTCAACGAAGGCGCCACCGAAGAGCCGGAACTGGTGTGGCAGCGGGTGGAGTTGAAAACCGGCATTCCCGGCTTGGTGCTCAACGGCGCATGGCTGGACGAAAACGATGTGAGCAACGTCTACCCGGACGGCGACGGCGACGGCATTGCGTTGGGCTTCGGCAAGACCGGCTACGCGCAGTACACGCACCCGGCCCCCATTCAGGGCATTCGCTGCTACGGCCCCAAGTTCGGCAACGGCGCGGTCTACACCGGCACGGTAGACGGGGCGCACAGCCAGACCGGCACCGAAGACAACGGGGAGTTGATTCTCAAGCAACTGCTCTACGAAGTAACGGGCCTCACCCTGGGCTCCCACACGCTGCGCATGACCAAAGGGGCGGGCGACTACTTCAACCTCGACTATGTAGAGGTGCAAGTGCCCGCCTAACCCCACCGGGCCGCCACGCCCGCATCTTCCACTGCTACGACTTATCCGCCTGTGCCTCCCGACAATGACGACGCCATGCTCCACGACCACGAGAGGAAGATTATCCGGCTGGAGGCAAAAGTGGAAATCCTAGAAACCGATCAGCAGCGCCTCAAAGATGAGTTGGCGGTCTACCAAGCCGCCACCATCGGGGCCAACAAAAAGCTCGACGCCATCATGCACGCCTTGGTGGGGGACGAGTCGATGAAAACCACGGGCCTGGTGCAGCGGGTGGAAGGCATTGAAACCGTCACCAACTGGATCAAAGAGCTGAAGTGGAAAGCCGTGGGGGCCTTGGTGGTGATTGGCTGGGCCATGGCCTTCGCCTACTGGGCCCTGGAAAAAGTCTTCAAATAATATGCTATGCGCTTCACCCTGCGAAACTTCTACCACCCCGCCCCGCGCCAAGTGCAGCGGGTCGCCGCAGCCCTGAAAGGCATCAGCGGCATCGTCACGCTCTCGGCGCTGGCCTCCGAATACAAATGGCTGGCGGGCGGCGGATTGCTGCTGGCTATCGTGGCCGAGACCATGGAGAAGCTCAGCGGCGACCCCGACACGCCCGCCCCGCCCAAAGACGACACCCCCAACGCGCCCGAATAGCATGAAAACCTTCCTCAAGTGGTTCGGCCTGGCTTGCCTGATTGGCTTTGCCCTGAGCCTGTGTACCAGCTGCACCCGCCGCCCCCAACCCTCCGACCCCGAAACGGCGCACCAGCACCAAGCGCAACACACGCCGGACGTGGGCGCGAAGCCACGTAATTCCACGCAAACACCGGAAATACGTGGCAACTACGTGGAATTACCCGCTGCCGCGCCCACAACAGCAGTAGGTCGTTTTCTGCGCACGGTGAATCCGGTAAACCGCAGCCAGCGCCGCTACAACGCCCGCGAGTTCAACCGGGCTATGGCAAAGACCGGCAAGCAGAAGTGTAAGGGCTGCACCATCGTCTACGGCTCGGTCGACAACCTGAGCCAGACCGGCAAGAAAGCCACGGCCGCCACCGGCACCGGGGCCGCCGCCGCCGGAGCCGGCGCCCAGCAAGCCACCGACAGCGCCACCCTCACCTCGGCCCAGACCGGCAACGCCGCTACCCAACAAGGCGACGGCAACCAACTGGAGCAAAAAGCCACCGTCGAACAAGCCCCCGATTGGCGCGCCACCCTGGCCGCCAAGCTGAGCGGGCCGCTGGGCATGGTGCTCGGCCTGGCCGGTGGGGTGGGCATCCTGTACCTGATTTACGCGTGGCGCCGGAAGCGGGCCGCGCAAGACCTCATTGCCTGAGCCATGCCCGACATCCGCCGCCTCGACTCCGCCACGGGCCCGCGCGTGGTGGTGCTGCACATCACCGGCCTCGGGTACGCCCGCGTGAAGTCCATTGCGCGCGGCTTCACCTTCGAAACGACTGCTGACCGCTTACACCCCGACAAATGAACTTCCCGCACCCCTTCGAATACCTCGCCGCCGAACCCGGCCCGGTCATCCTGCGCGAAGCCCTGGCTCACTTCGCCCTGCACGAAATAGCCGGCCCGTCTTCGCACCCTACGATTATGGCGTGGGCCAAAGAGGTGGGCGCCAGCAGCTACTACCACAACGACGATACGCCGTGGTGTGCGCTCTTCATGGCCCATTGCGCGAAGGTGGCGGGTTTTGCCTTGCCGCCCGACCCATTGGCGGCCAAAAGCTGGTCGGTCTTCGGCCAACCGGCCCCCAAGGGTGTGGCCATGCTGGGCGACATCGTGGTGAAAAACCGCGCCGGGGGTGGCGGGCATGTGGGCCTCTACGTCGGGGAAACCAAGACCCATTACGCTGTGCTCGGGGGCAATCAGGCCAATCAGGTGTGCATTGCGTGGTTCCCCAAGAGCGTCTTCACGCATATCCGCCGCTGCAAGTGGAAGGTAAGCCAGCCCGCCAACGTGCGGCGCATCGTGCTGAATGCCCCCACGGCGGCTGGCGTCTCTGAATCCTAATCACCTCACCCTTTTCACCCCAACGCCATGAACAAACTGCCCATTCCTCCCTTCGGCATTCCCATTGCCCTGTGCTTCGTCATCGGCTGGGTGCTGGTGCTGCTGTTCCCGACCCGTTCCCTTCTCGGCCTCTCGCACCACGCATGGACGGGCGTGCTGTTCTTCGGCACGTTGGCCGCTGCCGTGTATTGGCTCTGGTGGGGCGTGCGCCGCGAGTCGCTGAACGACAAAGCCCGGAAGCGGTGAAACCCATCGACCGGGCCCACCTGCTGTACTGCCTCGGGTGGGGTGCCGTGGTAGCCGTGTGGCTGCTGGCGACGCTGTGGTTGATTGCCCCGTTGCTGCCTGCGAAATGATAGCCCTGCTTCTTGCCCACGTCGTCGCCTTGGCCCTGTTCGGGCTGCTGACGGAGTGGGAAATCGGCTACAACGCCCGGCGCATCCAACGCGACGGGGCGAAAGACAGCCTGCACGATACCTTCCACCGGCAACGCTTCACCCTGCGCGCCGCCGTGGCCGTGCTCGTGGCCAGCGGAGCCTCGCTGCCGGCGTGGGGGCACTGGCTCTCCTGTGGGCTGAGCGCGTGGGCGCTGCTGGTGGCGGGGGCCGTGTGGTTCGGCTACCGCTTCAACACCGGCCTGAACCGGGCGCGGGGCTTGCCGGCCTACTACGTGAGCTTTGCCACGTTTGCCAGCCGCTTCGACCGCTTCATTGCCGACAAGGTGCGGCGGGACTTCCCCATGAAGGGCGCGGACGCCGACACGCGCATGCGCTTTTGGTATTTGAAAGCCGACTGCGTGCTGCGCCGCTACCTGCGCCTCTCCCTGGGCATCGGGGCGGGGTTGTATCTGATTCACTTGGTTCTTGCCCTGGTATGGCTGTAAAGACGAAACGCCGCAAACACGCGGGCTGGTACCGCATCAAACAATGAACGAGCCCATCATCCTCACCACCGCCATGGTTGCGGGCGAAACGCCCGGCGTGATTGTCGGGTGCCTGTTGGAAATGGCCGGCGTGGTGGCCCAAGGCAGCACCGAAGACGAAGTATTCAGTGACTTGGTGGAGGCCACCGAGAGCATGCTGAAGTACCGTCTGCCAGGTAAAACCATGGCCGATGTACAGATCGTGCGGGGCGAGTTCTACACCGACTTCCGCGACATGGTACGCGCCACGCGGCTGCACCGCAAATACTAACACCCGGTCTTGGGCCACCGAGGCGGCAACCTCAGGAGCGGTGGCCCGGCAGAGCGTCCGTTGGAGCAGTCCGGCGGGCGCTTTTGTGTGGATAAAAAGGCGGTATATTGTGGATAAATACTTGACAAACAGATGATTATTGCGACAAATACTACGTATATTAGCATATGACTAACGAAGAGATAACCAACCTACTGCCTTCCGGCGCCCAGACGCGCATTGCCAAGCAAGTAGGGGTATCCAAGCAAGCGGTTAGCAAGGCGTTGCAGGGCAAGCTGAAAGGCGCGAAAGCCGACCGCATCCTGAAAGAAGCTACCGAGCAAGCCCAGCAAGAAGCCCGCCGTCAACGGGCCGCCGCCGAACGCGCACGGCTTGTGTCCATGACAGACGAAGAACTGCTTAGCCAGCTTGACAGCGAAACGGAGCGCGAGAAAGCTCTTTGCGCGGCTTTCTATGAGTTGTGGCTATGTTGTCAACCTAAGAACTCGGTTTTCGATTGGGGCACATGGGGTACCGAGCCAATGGCTTTTACCCTCAGCTATATCCGCAGCCTGCAAGAGCAGATAGCGGAGGGTGCTGCCTATTGCGAAGAATTGAGCCGGGCGAACCTTGTCAAGCAAGGGCGCATCTGCGAGCTGAACCGCGAAAACGAGATACTGCGTAACGGGCAGCCGGCCGGCTACCTTAACCTTTAATGCCATGAGCAACAACCTTGACCACTTTAGAGGCTGCTTAGCCTGCGAATCCGAGCGCCTTGCCCAGATTATGCCGCTAAACCGTGGTTGGCAGGGTAACATCGAAGAGGGGCCGCACACCTGCGCCAAAGCCGAAGACCGGCAGATTATCGATATGGTGTTAGAGGGCACGGCACAAGGCGCGGTGTTGAACGGGATGCGAACCGACAACGAAGCCGTGAAAGTCCTTCGCGCGGCCTTAACCGAAGCCGAGCACCTGAGCGGCTACGACGACCGGAAGGCGTTCAGCGTGTTGGCCGAAGCGGTAAGCGAATACTTAAGCACCAAATACGAATGAGCGACTTGGAACGCCTTGAATACTTCGACCTGTACGGCGAAATGCCGGTGTTTTCGCGGGCGGGCTTGCAGCAGTTTCGCTTTATCGAATACTCCTACACCGCCGCCCGCCTCGCCAAGTTCCACCGCGAACGCCCGTACCGGGCCCTGTAAGATGCTGAGCCTAGACACCGTTCTAATGACTGCGCCCGCCGGCGACGGGTACCGGTCTAATCTGATTGCCGAACCCAAGTACGCCGTGGTGCCGTCGGAATACTACAACAACCTAACGGGTTTCTACGGCTTCAAGGTGGGCATACCGATTCGCCTGTGGCGCGAATACGTGCTGCCGCATGTGGCTGACTTGATAGCCGGACCGGTAACGCTGTTCGGTCAGACCTTGCAAGCCACGGGATGGTCGGCTATGATTGCGCCCATGACGCCCATGCGCAGCACCGACCAACTGGTGTGGGTGTCATTTGAGTCGCCTGAACACGCGGCCTGTTCCAAATGCGCCAACAACCTGACGTGTGCCACCGGCGCGCGCGAAGTACTGGCATCTTAGCCCACCCCTCCCGTATCTTCCGGCATGAGCAAACGCCTGGGCCTCTCGCGCCTCTTTGAGCACGCCCCCGAGTGGGCGCACACCGCCACGTCCTGGTTCGTCGGCCTGCTGGTGCTGGCGTTTGCCTTCGCCCTGGTGCGCGGCTGTTCCGCTTCCGCCGAAGACGAAGAGCGGGCGGCGCTGCAGGCCGAACGGCAGCGGGTGGAAGCCATGAAGCGGTAGCTGGGAGCCCGCTTTTTGCGTATATTTGGTTTCTTCAAAGGCTGACGCGTATGTTCCCTGGCAATGCGGAGGGAGCCCAATACAACCGGTTTAAGTACCGGGCAGCCGATGTTAGCCAGCAATTCCGCAAGGAAGACCCCCGGGAAAGCCGGGCAACTAAGGGAGCGGCCCACGCGGACGCCACGCTGCACTTCTAAACGCCTCGCCTCTTCGGAAGCGGGGCGTTTTGCGTTACGCCCGCCCGCTCTTCTCCCGCCACGGCTCCGACACGCACCCGCGCACGAACACGGCCACGGTGCCATCGGCCAGTTTCACTTCCTTGTGAATGCCGCGGCTGAAGTTGTAGGTGTGCAAACTCTGCAGCGCGTCGGTCACGGTAGCGGGTACGGGGCGGGTGTAGCTCATAGGGGCAAAGGTAGAGCTCAGCCGTAAATGCTTAGGTCTGCCGCGTTGGGTTTGATTTCGCCCGACTTGATACGCTCGGCAATCGAGCACATAAGCCGGCGGTGCTCCCCGCGGGACGCAAAGTAGCCGCTGGTGAACAAGTAGGGGTCTACGTAATGGCGCCGAAGCGAGGCGCGTTCCTGCATGCGGTGGCTACGAGCGGTCTTCATAACGACATTCGAAGGACTGGTGCCCCTCTATATAAAGGAAAACCCAGCGCTGGGGCTGGGCATCGGTCCGCGGCAACGGTGGCGTAGTAGTAATCGGCGCAGCTTACAGGTGTGTTCGGGGGCGTTAGGCGGTCGGGGTGGTGCCGGTTGCTTTGAGGGCCGGCTGTTTGGCTAAGGTAAATTCCTGGTTGGGGGCCGGGCCGGTGAAGCGGTGCACCACGCCGTTGTGATCCGGCATCGGCGGCAGAGCGTCGGGGCTGATCAGCGGTTTGCTGGCCACAATGCCCGTCTGCTTGAGTTGTTCGCGCAACCGCTCGGCATTGGCCAACGCTTCTTGGTATTGCTCCTCGATGGACTTGGCCGGGGGCGCCAGCTTTTCGACCGCCAGGGCAATGCTTTCCTCCCGCTTGCGCGAGTAGTGGCGGTTCATCATCTTGACGCTGTGCCCGCAGATGTCGGCCACCGTCTCGTCGGGCAGGCCGTGCACGTTGCGCATGCGGTGCGAGGCCGTGTGGCGGGCCAGGCCCACGGTCAAGGGCTTGCTCAGCTCCAGAATGGCCGACACCTGCTTGAGCGTTTCGTTGAAGTACTTGTTGCTGAACTTGCGCAGCTGGTACTTGTTGCGCTCCAGCAAAGCCAGCAGTTCCGGAAACGCATAGAGCGGAATGGACACCGGCTCGTTGTAGTACCACCGCTTTTTTTGGCGCACGATGCGCAGCCAGCGCCGCCCCTGCAGGTCGGTGTGCAGGTGCTCGGCGGGGTCGAAGCGGTAGTACTCAATATAGGAGAGGCCCGAGTAGCAGCAGAAGAGCCACGCATCGACCACTTCGTTGAGGGTGCGGGTGGCCAGTTCCGCTTGCTGGAGCTTGGCCACGTCGGCTTCGGGCAGGAAGTCCGGATCGGCGGGCTCCTTGCAGTACTGGAAGTCGTAGTCGGTGATGGGCGAGGCCGGGTAGTGGCCTTCGTGGGCGCCGTGGCTCATCACCTGCTGGAGCGTGTTGACGTGCTTGCGGGCCGTGCTCGGGTCGTGCTTGAGGCTGTTGACGCACCACTCTTCGTACTTGCGCACCCACGGCAGCGTGACTTCGGTGGCCAGCAGCTTCGGGCGGCGCAGGTAGAGCAGGTAGGTTTCGAGCTTGCCGAGGCGGGCGCGGTAGCCCTGCAGGGTTTTGGCCGCCATGCGCAGCTCGGGTTTCTCCTGCTGGGCAATGAAGGCGCGGTAGAGGTCGAGCAGTTCCAACCGGCTCGAGAGCTTGGGTGAGAGCAGCAGCTTGATGGTTTGCGCCGTCAGGGGCCGCTTCAGCTCGGGCGGCGTGTCGGGGCTGTCGTTGAGGGCCTTTTGGGTCAGGTAGGCGCTGTTGGCGCGGTTCACCCAATCCTTGAGGCCCGCGTTGTCGAGCTTCACCGCGTCGGACTTGCCGCGCAGCTCGTGGGCGTCCACGTTCCACTCGGCTTCGGTGGCCCACACGCCCGTCGCCAGGTTGGCGCGGCCCGCCAGGGTGATGCGTAGGTAGATGGGGGCTTTACCGGCCGGGCTTTGCTCGGGGTCGCGTGGGTCTTGGCCCGGCAACCAGGCGCCTTTGCCAGCTACTCGCCAGAGCAGCGTGTTCATGAGGAAGGAATGGGGGGCGTGCATAGCAAGGTGTGGGCATGATGAAGGGTATGTTACCCCCAACTAACGCACACGCCGCCGGATAATAGTATTAGCACATTGCTAAAAATCTTAGTATTGCCCGTTTGGTCTACCAACGCGGCAAGGAATCGACCAACCCCCGGTAATAGTAGACCAATAGTTCGACATGGTTGCAATACGCATATATAATAGGATATTACCTATATATACCGCGTAAGCCCCCGAGGTGACCGCCACCGGAAACGGTGACCGAAACGGCGACCGGGCCGGCGGGCCCGAAAAGGGCCTATACAGCGCGCCCGGCCCACTCAAGCGGGCCGGGCGTCTTGCTGGAAACGAAGGACAGTAGCCGCGACGGGAATCGAACCCATATCAAGCGTTTAGGAAACGCCTATTCTATCCGTTGAACTACGCAGCCCGAAAAAGCATAACCCAAAGGTAAGCCGAAACCCCACCGGCCCCAAACCCCACTTGGCATCCGGCGCGTATAGGCGGCAGGCCGCCGCTTGGTTGCCTTGGTTTTCCCTACCGCATGGGCTTGCTCGATGATTTGCGCGCTTCCCGCCGCCGTGCCGGCCGCCGTTGGCTGCCCACGGCCGCCGAGGCGCTGCCCGACGACACCGAACCGGCCCTGCTGTTTATTCCCGACATCAGCGGGTTTACGCGCTTTATCGAAGCCTCGGGGCATCCGCAGGCGCCGCACCTGGTGGCCGACTTGCTGGAAATTCTGGTGGAGGCCAACATCAGCGACCTGCGTGTGGCCGAAATTCAGGGCGACGCGGTGTTGTTTTACCGGCTCGGGCCGCCGCCTTCGGCGCAACAACTGGTGGAACAGTGCCGCCGCATTTTCCTCGATTTTCAGAACTACCTGCGCCTCGTGGCCCGCGACGGAGGCTCGGAGCTCAGCACGGCCCTGCTGGACTCGGGCGGACTAACGCTGAAAATAGTGGCGCACTACGGCCGGGTGAGCGTGGCCCAAATCCGGGAGTTTACCCGCTTGCTGGGCCGCGACGTGATTGTGGCGCACCGCCTGCTCAAAAACCAGGTGCCGGGCTCCGAATACGTGCTGCTGACTGAGGGCTACCTGGCTACCCAAGACCCGGCGGAGCTAACCCGCTGCTTTTCGTGGACGCGCCTGCAGGACGGCGCCGATGAGTACGAATACATCGGGCAGGTGCGCTACCGCTACGCCTACCTCACGCCCCTGCGCCTGCTGCTCGACGAGGCTTTTCCGGCCATTGCGCCCGAAGCCCTGGCCCGCCGCTGCGCCCTGAAAGCCCGCCGTGCCCTGCCGGTGCCGGCCGCCTACGCGCTTCGGCTGCTGAGCAACTACCGCTTGCGCCCGCGCTGGATGGCGGGCGTCACGGCCGTGCATTACGACGTGACCAAGGCCGCCCGCCCCGGCACCAGCTACAAGCTCGACCTCTACAGCGGGCAAATCGACCTGCAAGCGGTGCAAAGCATCGAGGCCGAAGACCACCTCGAATACGTGGAGAAAGTGTCGCACTTTCGGCTGTTTCCCAACGCGCTGCTGTTTTTCTACATCGAAGAGGTAGATGCCCGCAATTGCCTGGTAACGGCCGAGTTTCGCTACGGCCACATTGCCAGCGCCAGCCGCCTCATTCGGCGCGGCCAGCTGCGGCGCGTGCGCCGCTGGCTGGGCAGTTCCCTGCAACAGCTGGCGGCTTTGTCGGTGGTAGCGCAACCTTCCTAAATGCCGCACCGGTTCTGCAGCGGTGCGGACGGGCGCGGCGTAAACGAGCCAGGGCTACGCTTTGTAGAGCAGCACGATGGCGAAGGAAATGGCCGTCAGAATCAGGCCCACCATGAAAATAGTGTAGCTGGTGCGCAGCAAGCGGTATTTGCGGGCCAGCACTTCGCCCAGGTAGTAAATGTCGGTGACCATGTTCGTGTAGAGCATATCCTTGTTGCGCATCAGCTCCGTCATGCCTTCCTGAAAGTGGTCGAGGCTGAGCTTGGTGAAGTTGCCGAAGAAGAGCAGGTTCACGCGGCGGTTGGTAGCAATCTGGGGCGAGCGGCGCAGCCACTTGAAGCTCGTCACGTCGGGCTGGGCCGAGAGAATGGCCGTCACCACCGAGCCCAGCGACGTGGCCACGAGCAGGCCCATGGGCACGGCCAGCACGGGGTTGCGGGTGAAGGCCGGGCCCAGCGTGGAGGTTTTGGCGCCCAGATACGTGATGATGATGGAGAGCAGCACCGCGTTCAGGCTGATCATCATGTTGGCCTTTTGGTCGGCCATGCCCGAGAGCTGAATGTGTTGGCTGTAGGTAGCCCGGAACATCGTTTCCACCCCGCGTTTGCCCTCGGCGAAGGTTTCGTCCTTCTCGTTTTCGCGCTTCTTTTTCTTCTTCTCCAGCTTCTTGAGCAGCTTGCGCTGATCCTTGATGTTTTCCTTGAGCTGCTCTTTGTAGCGCTCCTGGGCCACGTCGGAGCAGAACTTGTGAGTAAGCAGAAAGTCGAGTTGGTATTCGGCCCATTCCACGTTCGAAAACACCCGCCCGGCGGTGGTTTCCCATTCGGCCCGCAGCAGCTCGGCGTTGGCAAAGAACTCCTCTTTGCCCAGGCTGCTCATGTCGGCGTCCACCAGAATCTTTTCCAGCTCGGTTTCGCGCTTGGCGTCGCGGTGCGTGGCTTCGATGAGCTGCTTGACCAGCGCAATGCGGTCGGCGGGGTAGTGGCGTTCCTGTAGCCACTGCTCGGCCAGCTCGGTGCTGCGAAACTCGTGGCCGTCGGTTTTTTCGGTGAAGCCCGCATCGTGAAACCACGCGGCCAGCAACAGCGCCTCCTGGTCGGCGGGGTCGAGGCGGGCGGCTTCGGCCAGGGCCGCGGTTTCTTTGGCCACGCCCGCTGTGTGCTTGAAGCTGTGGTACACCAGCTGCTTGGGCAGGTGCGCCTCAAACAGCTGCTCGATATGGGCTTTGGCCTGCTTGACGATTTCGGCTTTGGAGGCCTTGGGGAGGGTAGTGGTCGGTTCCATTGAACGTGAAATGCGGCGAGTGACGGTGCGAAGGCAACACGTCCCAATCGGCTTAACAACGCAAGCGCGGCGGCGGGGTTATGGGCAAGTTAACCGCCGCCGCCGGAGTTGCGTAGGGCAAGGCAGTAAACGCCCGGGGCACCTGCGCCGTATCCGGCACATAAGTCCGCAACTTTTCCTAATCCTGCCCTCGGTGGCAGTCTTCATGGCGCACGCTCTCCGCACCTCCCTTTTTATGAACATTCGTACTCTGACCCGCTGGCTACTGGTGCTGGCGGGCAGTTTGGCATGGCACGCCGCTGCCGCTCAGGGCGAAGCCTCGCAAACCGCGCACCCCACCCGCCCCAACTACCGGGGCGCGGGCAAAGACTGGGAAAAAACCACCCCGCCTGACTCGACTAAGCTGCGCTATTCCGTGTTTCTGATTGGCGACGTGGGCAAGCCCGCTCCGCGCGAGTCGGGCGGCGAACCGTCGCTCAACTTCCTGCGCCGCGAAATTCTGCGCATGAACGAGCGCAGCACCACCGTCTACCTCGGCGACAACATCTACGAGTACGGTCTGCCGCCCGTGGGCGCCCTCGACCGCAAAGTGTCGGAGCAGCGCCTCATCGACCAGATTGAGGTGCTGCGCGGCTACAAGGGCGAGAAGTACATGATTCCGGGTAACCACGACTGGAAACAGGGCCTGAAAGGTTCGGTGGAGCAGGTCATTCGGGCCCAGACGTTCATCGAGGACTACATGGCCAAGGACTCGGCCAGCTTCAACCGCACGGGCGCCTTCTACGTGCCCGCCAACGCCTGCCCCGGCCCCTACGAGATTCTGGTGCAGGACGACCTGGCCGTCATTGCCATCAACTCGCAGTGGTTTCTGCAAACCGCCGAGCGCCCCTACGGCGCCGTGAGCGGCTGCGGCGTGGCCAACGAGGCCGATTTCTTCGTGCAGCTCGAAGACCTGATGGCCAAGCACCGCAACAAGAACGTGATTGTGGTGGCCCACCACCCGCTGTTTTCCGACGGCATCCACGGCGGCTACTTCACCCTGGCCGACCACTTCTTTCCGCTCAGCATCGTCTACAAATACGCGTTTCTGCCGCTGCCCATCATCGGCTCCATCTACCCCTTCGCCCGCAAGTACGGCGGCGTGAGCCAAGACATTCCGCACCCCTTGTACCAGCAGTACAAGAAGGGCCTGATGGAAATCTTTGCCAAGTACCCGAACACGATTTACGCCGCCGGCCACGAGCACAACCTGCAGTACTTCAAGGAAGGCGACCTGCACCACATCGTGTCGGGCTCGGGCTGCAAAACCCAGCACGTGAAGCCCGGCTCGGGTGGCGACGCCCTGTTTTCGGACAAGGAGAAAGGCTGGGCCCGCGTGAACTACTACCAGAACGGCGAAGTGTGGGTGGAATACTGGATTCCGAATGAAACCGGGCAGAGCGGCCGCATGGTGTTCCGCCAGCCGCTGTACGCCAAAGCCGCCGTGGCCGGCGACGCGCCCACGGCCCCTATGCTGGGCGCCAATATTCCCGGTCGGCCCAACTTCAAGGACAGCACCGTAACGGTGGCCATCAACACGCGCTACGCCAAGCGCGGCGGGCTGCACCGCGCTTTCTTTGGCAACCACTACCGGCAGGAGTGGGCCACGCCGGTGCAGTTTCCGGTGCTCGATATGGCCCGCGAAAAAGGCGGCCTGGAACCCTACAAAATCGGCGGCGGCAAGCAAACGGCGTCGCTGAAAGTGCGCAACGAGGCCGGCCAGAACTTCACCCTGCGCGGCCTCGACAAAGACCCCGCCGCCGTGCTGCCCGAGGCCCTGCGCGAAACCGCCGCCCGCGACATTCTGCAGGACCAGATTTCGGCCCAGCACCCCTACGCCGCGTTTGCGGTGGCGCCGCTGGCCGAAGCCGCCAAAATTCTGCACACCAACCCCGAGCGCCGCTTCATTCCGCGCGACCCGCTGCTGGGCCAGTACCTGGCCCGCTTTGCCGACACGCCCGCCATGATTGAGGAGGACGCCAAGGACGACCAAAGCAACGTGGCTTCGCTGGGCAACGCCAAAAACCTGGTGGGCACCGAGAAAGTGCTGGAGCGCCTGCGCCAAGACAACGACAACAAGATCAAAGCCAAGAGCTTCGCCCGCTCGCGCCTGTTCGATATGTGGATTGGCGACTGGGACCGGCACGAAGACCAGTGGCGCTGGGCCGAGTTCAAGGACGAGGAAGGCGACCGGACCTTTGAGGCCGTGCCCGAAGACCGCGACATTGCCTTCTTCAAGGGCGACGGGTTTTTCCCCTGGATTGCCTCGCGCAAGTGGGCCATCCGCAACTTCCAGAATTTCGGGCCCGATTACGCCGACTGGAAAGGCCTGAACCTAACGGCGCTGAGCAACGACCGGGTGTTTCTGGGCGAGGTGTCGAAGGAAGATTGGGTGAAGGCCGCCGAAGAAATGAAGGCCCGCCTCACCGACGCCGTTATCGACAAAGCCCTGCACGCCTGGCCCGATAACATCTACCAGCTGCACGGCCCCGAAATAGCCGCCAAGCTTAAGAGCCGCCGCGACCTGCTGCCCAAGCTGGCCGCCGACTACTACGAGGTGCTCAACCAGAAAGTGGAAGTGAAGGGCAGCGAGAAAGACGAGCGGTTCTTCGTGGAGCGCCTGCCCGACGACAAAACCCGGGTGACGGTGAAGAAAGTGAACAAGGAGGGCCAAACCACCAAAACCCTCTGGGAGCAAACCTACGACGGCAAAGTAACCCGCGAAATCCGCCTCTACGGCCTGGCCGGTCACGACAGCTACCGCGTGACCGGCGACGTGAGCAAGGGCACGCGCGTGCGCATCATCGGCGGCATCGACACCGACTCCATCACCGACCTCTCGCGGGTGCGCGGCAGCCTGTTCCGCCACTACACGCAAGTATACGACGCCGATTCGGGCAACGTCATTCGGCCGGGCGACGAAACGCGCCTGCGCCTGGAGCCCGGCACCGAGGTGAGCCGCTACGACTATCCTACCCGCACCGACAAGAAAGACTACAAGCTGCCCTACTTCGGGCCGGCCGCCTACTTCGGCTACAACATCGACGACGGCGTGTTCATCGGCGGTGGCTTCACCGTGCGCACGTATGGTTTCCGGCGGGAGCCGTTTGCCACCCAGCAGACGCTGGTGGCCAACTACGCCATCAACCGGCAGGCCTACAACGTGCGCTACACCGGGGCCTTCACCGATGTGTTTGGCAAGTACGATCTGAGCATCACCTCGCAGCTCTACGGGCCGCAGCTGCTCTACAACTACTTTGGCAAGGGCAACAACACCGAAAACGTGACCCTGAGCCGCGAAGACGACGGCCGCGTCACCAACCGCATCATCAACGACACCTACCGGATCCGCTTCTCGCGCTTTTCGTTTGCGCCCGCGCTGGAAACCGACGTGTTCAGCTTCCTCAAGTTCGGTATCGGGCCTCAGTACGACCAATGGCGCATCAGCACCGAAGACCTGGGCAGCGAAATCGTGAAGGGGCTTGATACCAACGGCAACGGCGTGAGCGGTGCCGCCCTGGGCATCCGCGCCTCCGATTTCGGCCTAAACCGCTACGTGGGCGGCCGCGCCTACCTGAACCTCGATGCCAGCTCGTCGCCGGTAAACCCGCGCATTGGTTTGCGCTGGGCCAACTCGGTGGAGTACAACCGCCAGATCAACGGCGAGGAGCTGCAGTACGGCCGCCTGGCCTCCGAAGTGCGCTTTTACCTCTCGCCCAACTTCCCGTTCCAGCTCACCTGGGCCGGCCGCATCGGGGCCGCCCGCAACCTGGGCGACTACCGCTTTTACCAGGCCAACACGCTGGGCGGCACCACCAACCTGCGCGGCTACCGCCGCACGCGCTACGCCGGCCGCAGCACCGTGTACGCCAACGCCGAAGCCCGCCTGCAGCTCTTCACCTTCAACGCCTACCTCGTGCCCGGCAAGTTCGGTATCCTGGGCCTGGCCGATGCGGCCCGCGTGTACAGCAGCCAGGACCGCCGCACTGGTCTTGCGGCCTTCCACAGCGGGTTCGGCGGTGGCGTGTGGGTCGATATTCTGAAGCAGGCCGTCATCAACGCCACGTATTCGGTGGGCGAAGAACGGCTGGTGAACATAGGGTTCGACTTCCTATTTTAGCCCCGCCGAAAGCCACCAACAACCAACCGCGCCGCCGTGCTTCGCCTCAGTGGCAAGCCCGGTGGCGCGGTTTTTTGGGCTGTAGCGGGCTACGCTTGCGGCGTTGCCGGCACGCGGTCTGCATCGCGCACCACCACGGTGAGCGTGGTGGCCACGTAGTGATTTTGCTGCTCGTGCGCGGTTTTGCCCACGGCGTCGAAGTCGCCGTTGAGGTCGGTGAAACTCGCCACCTGCGTAAACAGCGTGCGGTCCTCCACATCCGTGAGCAGCGAGCCGACGGTGGTGCCCAACTGCAGAATCAGGTTGACGGCCTGGGTAGGGGCCGTGGCAATGGCGCCGGCCACTTGCGACACCAGGTTTTGATAAGGCGCACTGGTTTTGGCCGCGGCCAGCACCTGGGCGGTGTTCCGCAGTTGTTTCTTGCTTTTGAGCAGCGACACTAACACATGAATCTGCGACGGCGGCCGGCTGCTGTCGTCTTTCTTCCAGTAGTACACGGTGCGGTCTACTAGCAGCGCGTCGTCGTCGTTCACGCCCTGAAAGCCTTCCAGGCTCAAGGTTTGCGGCTCCTGCATCAGGTCATCGAAAATGACGACCAGCAGGTACACATCGGCGCGGCCGGGAAAGGGGCCCACGCGCGGCGTGTGGTTGTCTTTCACCAGCACCCGCGAGAGGCGAATTTCAATGCCGCTCACGTGGGCCGAGTCGGGTACGGCGCTGCGCCCAATGGGCCACGGGGCGGTTTGGTCGGTGGTAGCCGTGGTGGAAAGAATAGCGTCGGTTTGCAGGTTGATGGCCATGAGCGTAGGAAAATGCGGCGCGCGTACCAGGGCCAGCGGGCAAATACAAGGGAACTGGCAAGGCCCAGTCGGCGCAGCAGCAAAGGACTAGTGCAGTAGTAATATAGTCGGTTTTGTATGCACTTGCGGCGAAGGGTCTGGAGCCAAGGCACTTGCTGCGGCATGGCGCCACACCAAGCCGAGGCTACGGACTTCGACGACAGGCCGGCAGCGGCAGCCATTTCTTGTTGCTGCACGTAACAGGCTAACGACTTTCATTTCCTCTCCACTAGCTTTTGCCGCAGGCTGTATGACTGCTTTCACGTTTACTTGCCGTTTCTCGTATCTGGCATTTGCCGGTCTGCTGGCTGCCAGCGCCGCGCGGGCCCAAGACACGCCGGTGCGCCGCACGCCCGTGTACCCGCCGCCGGCCCCGCTGGCCACCGACACCACCAGCGCCGACCAAGTGGGCCGCAGCCAGGAGTTTGCGGTGCCTTCGGTGCTGGGCATGGGCCCAAGCAAAGGCCTGGTGCTGCACTACGAGCGGCTGGCCGACTACAGCATCAAGACCACCGAGTTTCGCAACAGCCCCGACGTCAATACCAACCACAACACCACCGTCACCAAGAATGCCCGGGCATTTGTGAAGGCCTACGCGCCGCTCATCAACCACCCGCACCTGAAAGTGGTGCTGGGCGTGAACTACGATCGGGAGGAGTTCAACTTCAAAGACCCCGCGGCCTCGTCGCTCTACCGCAACCTGGAGGAAAAAGGCCTGAAAGTGCTCGGGGCGCAGCTGGCCGTCATTCGGCCCGTCGACGAAGTGCACTGGTACATTGCGCGGGTGAAGGGGGAGCTGAACGGCGACTACACCTCCGGGGAGCTGACGGTGCCGGACTATCTGAAAATGTCGGCCGAGTTCATCTACGGCTGGAAACGCACGCCCAACTTTGCCTGGGGCGTGGGCGCGCAGCTAGGCTACACGTTTGGGCGGCAGAGCATCTACCCGGTCATTCTCTACAACCGCACCTGGAATTCCCATTGGGGCGTCGAGTCGCTGTTTCCGGCCCGCGTGTCGTTTCGCTACAACCTCACCCGCAGCACCCTGCTCTACGCGGGCTACACCGTCGACGGCTACAACTACAACATCAAGCTGCGCGAGCAGCTCGACAACGGCCTGCAAACGCTCATCGTGCGGCAAAACGAGATTAAACCGCGCCTGCGGCTAGAGCGCGAGATATACGATTTCCTGTGGTTCGGACTGGAAGGCGGCTACCGCTACAACGCCTCGTTCAACGCCCTCGACGAAACCAATAACAAAGGCTTCAGCCTGTTTCGCGGCTCGGCCCGCAACCTGGCCGTCGACAACACCTTGGGCGGCGCGCCCTACGCCAGCCTAGAGCTGTTTATCGTGCCGCCGCGCAAGTTCCTGAACAAGACGGCCAGTAAATAGCCGCTTTAGCCCATACTGAAAAAGCCCGTGCTGGTGGTCAACACGGGCTTTTTCAGTATGGACTCGGTCGAAAGAGGTTACCCAGCCGCCTTGCTGCTGCGCGGGCGCTTTTTGCTCTGCTTCTGCAGGTAATCGTAGGTAGCGGCCTGTGCGTGCACCGCCGCGTCGCCTTCGGCCCCCGTGAGTAGGTGGTTCTGCCAGTCGCGCGACTTCACGTTGTCCTGGCGCTGCAAGTCGAGCAGCAGGCGCACTTCGGCGCGCACCGCGTCGTCGTAGAGCGGGAAGGCCACTTCCACGCGGCGGTCGAGGTTGCGCGCCATCCAGTCGGCCGAGGCGATGTAGACCTTTTCTTCGCCACCGTTGGCAAACACGTACACCCGCGCGTGCTCCAGGTAGCGGTCCACAATGCCGCGCTGCGAGATGGTGTCGCTCTGGCCTACCACACCCGGCACCAGGCACGAAATACCCCGAATGAGCAGCTCCACGCGCACGCCGGCCCGGCTGGCCTCGTAGAGCTTGTGAATCATGCCGTCGTCCTGCAGGGCATTTAGCTTGAGCAGAATGTACGCCTCGCGGCCGTTCACGGCATTGTCGATTTCGGCATCGACAAGGGCCGTGAGGCGCTGGCGCAGCTCAAACGGCGCTACCAGCAGGTGCTCGAACGGCTCGGGCTGCTTGCCGTCCTGAAAAAACCGGAAAATGCGGGCCATTTCGCCCGTCAGCCGCTCGTCGGCGGTAAACAGGCCGTGGTCGGCATACACGCCGGCCGTCGATTCGTTGAAGTTGCCGGTGCTCAGGTAGGCGTAGCGGCGCACGGCTTCGTCGGCTCCTTCGCGGCGGGTTACCAGCAGCAGCTTGGCGTGCACTTTCAGCTCGGGCACGCCGTAAATGACGGTGGCTCCGGCCTCTTCCAGCTTTTCGGCCCACCGAATGTTGCTTTCTTCGTCGAAGCGGGCTTTCAGCTCCACCACCACGGTCACGTGCTTGCCGTGTTTGGCGGCTTTGAGCAGGGCTTTGGCCACTTCGCTCTTGCTGCCCACGCGGTACAGCGTAATGTGAATGTCGGTGACGAGCGGGTCTTTGCCGGCTTCCTTAATCAACCGCGTCACGTAGTCGAACGACTGGTAGGGGTAGTGAATGAGGTGGTCCCGTTGGCCGATGGCGGCCAGCAGGCTGTCGGCTTTGGTGCGAGGCAGCGTGGGGTGGGGCAGCGCCGGCTGCGGCTCGTACTCCAGCTCCTTCAGGCCAAAGCTCGGGAAGCCGAAAAAGTCGCGGAAGTTGTGGTAGCGGCTGCCTTCCACCAGCTCGTCCTGCCCAATGCCGGTTTTTTGCATTACGGCCCGCAGCACGGCCTTGGGCATGGTGGGGTCGAAGAGCAGGCGGGCGGGGTAGCCGGTTTCGCGCTTCTGCAGGCTGCTTTTGATTTTGGCCAGCAGGTTGCCCGACACTTCTTCCTGAATGTCCAGCTCCGCGTCGCGCGACATCTTGATGCTGTGCACCTCCACCGACTTGTACTTCGGAAACAACTCGGCCGCGCAGCAACGAATCACGTCGTCCAGAAACATCACGTAGTGCTGGCCGTCCTCGTCGGGCGGGAGCTGCACAAAGCGGCCGCCGTGGCGCTTGGTGGGCAATTCCAGCACCAGCACCCGCTCATCGTCCTCGTGCTTTTTGGCCTTCACCGGGTCGGTCAGCAGCACCGTCAGGTACACGGTCTGGTCTTTCAGAAACAGGTGGTGCAGGTTGTCGTCGAGCACAATGGGCGACAACAAGTCCTGCACGCGCTGGCGGAAGTACTGCTGCACCCACTCGCGCTGCGAATCGGTCAGGTCGCGGTCGGCAATAAGGTGAATGCCCCGCTGCCGCAATTCGGGCAGCAATTGCTCCCGAAACGTTTCCCCAAAGGCTTCCTGCTGGCGTTTTACCTCCGTCAGTATTTGTTCCAGTTGCTGGCTGGGGTCGTCGTTGCCCAGCTTGGCGCGGGTTTTCTTTTTGAGGTTGCGCAGGCGCCGCAGCGTGGCCACCCGCACCTTGAAATACTCGTCTAGGTTCGAGGAGAAGATGGCCAGAAACTTCAGCCGTTCCAGCAGCGGTACAGTCGGCGTTTGGGCCTCCTGCAGCACGCGGGCATTAAAAGTCAACCAGCTCAGCTCACGGTTGTGAAGCAAAGGTGCTTGCGGAGTACTTGCGGCGGTATCGGGCATGGGCACAGCAGGGGAAGAAAAGCAGCGGGAATCGTGAACGTGGGCCTGCCGAACGGCGTGTGGAACCTGGCAAGGCAGTTATTCGGAGCCGCGAGCGGGCCACAACGGGCTTAGGCTTCGTTGTTTTTGGGCGTGTCGAAGAAGTAGAATTCGGCGTTGGTGCGGTGTACCTGCGCCCAGCTGTCGGTGTGAAAGTGCAGGCACACCACGGCCGCCGTGGGCATTTCGTTCAGCGGCGACGGCGACAAGGCATTGGCCGTGTCGGTAATGGTGTTGTTGTGGCCCACCAGCAGCACCGATTCGGCCTGGTCGGGCAATTGCTGAATGATGTGCAACAGCCCATCCACATCGGCCCCGTAAATATCATCGACCACCTGAATCTGGTCGCTCGGGTACTCTAGCTCTTTGGCTACCAGCGCCGCCGTGCTCAGGGCCCGTACGGCCCCGCTGCTCACCAGCAAACCGGGCCGAATGTTGCGCTTGGCCAGGGCCTGGCCCATCACCGGCGCGTCGCAGCGGCCGCGGTCGTTCAGGGGGCGTTCTTTGTCAGACAGGTCGTTGAAGCTCCAGCTCGATTTGGCGTGGCGCATCAGGTACAGGGTTTTCATCGGCAACGTGGAGAGAGGGGAAACGGGCTTCTTTACTCCGCCCGTCGAAAATAGTTATTGGCGGGTACCCACAGCCAAAAGCCCGCCCCGCCGGATGGCGAGACGGGCTTTGGTTTCAAAGAGCAATGGTGAACGGTGGTCAGCCGCCGGCTTGGGCACCGGCGGCCGTTGGAAGCGAGGGTGCGGGTTATTGCTTGATGAAACGCTGGTGTACTACTTCGCCGCCGTCGGTTACGCGCAGCGTGTACACGCCGGCGCGCAGGCCCGAAACGTTCAGCATGCCCGAGCCGTCGTAGCGCACCTGCTTCAGCTCGGCGCCACGTACGTCAAACACCTGCACTTGCACGGCGCTGTGGTCGCGGCCTACCGGCAGCACCAGGTTCAGCACGTCGGAGGTCGGGTTCGGGAATACTTTGTAGTCGGCCAGGGCGGCCTTCTCGGTTTCCGAGGTACGCAGGCCACCGGTTACGTTCACGGTGTAGTCTTCGGTTTCGCCGTAGCTGAAGGTGCCGCAGCTCGTGGTGGCCGAGTTGTCGCTCATTACCACTCGCATGCGATGGGCGCCGTTTTTGGCCGTGGAGGGTACCGTGAATACGCTGCTTTGCGTAGTGGCGGCCGTGCCCGAGCGGCTGGCTACCAATTCGCCGGCGTCGGTGAAGTCGCCGTCAGCATTCCAGTCGATGTAAATCTTGAAGTACTCGGTGTAAGCCGTCGAGGTGAAAGCAGCCGAGTAGTAGATGGTCTGCGACGAGCCAGCTGCTACCGTGGTGCTGGTAGCCGTGCCGTTGTAGTAGCCGCCGGCTTCTTTGGCCGAAGAGCGGTTGATGGAGCCCAGTTGCACGAGGTCAATCCACTCGTAGCCCTGGTTCGAGCCGTTGGAAGCGCAGTACGATACCGGCGTGGTGCCACCCCCGCCGCCGGGAGCCGTGCCGCCCACCGAGGTCAGCAGGCCGGCGCGGGCACCGCCCGTGGCAAACAGCGCGTTCATGCGCGACGACTGACCCGTCGAGAACATGTACATGGCGGCGTCGTCCACGTAGTCCATGTAGTTCATGAACATGTCGCTGGTGTTCGAGCACGAGGACTGCGGGTACGAAGGCGTGCCGTAGTTCTCGTCGGCTTGGTTGGGCGTATCCGAGACGTTGTCGGTGCCGGTGCAAGCCGTTCCGTCATCACCCCAAATGTGGTTCAGGTTCAGCCAGTGGCCTACTTCGTGGGTGCCCGTGCGGCCCAGGTTGAACGGCGCCGACGCCGAGCCGCCCTTGCCGAAAGCCGAGGTCAGGATAACCACGCCGTCGGTAGCAGCGGCGCCGCCGGGGAACTGGGCGTAGCCCAGCACGCCGCCCGACAGGTTGCACACCCACAGGTTCAGGTATTTGCTGGAGTTCCACGCGTCGAGGCCGCCGGTGCTAGCGCGTTTCATGGCGTCGTCGGTACCCCACGAGGTCTTGGTGGTTTGCTTCCGCTCGATGCCGGTGGTGGCAGCGCCGGTGGGCGTTTGCTTGGCCAGCACGAACTGTACGCCTACGTCGGCTACCAAGCCGGCGAAGGCTGCCGGCGTTTTGGTGTAGTCGGCGTTAAGCTTGTGGTAGTCCTCGTTCAGCACCGCAATCTGCGACTGAATCTGGGCGTCGCTGATGTTTTGGGCAGCCGTATTGTAGAGCACGTGCACCACTACCGGAATGGTAACGGTAATGGCCGTGCCACGCTGAGCAGTTTCGGGATTGGCCTGGTAAGCAGCCGTCTGGGCTTCGATGGCGGCGCGACGAGCAGCCATACTCGGGTCGGCAGCCAGTTGAGCAGCCAAGTTGTCGACGGCGGCACAGCTCCGCTTTTGGGCGGAGGCCGATGTCGTTGCCAGTAGGCCTAAGCCCGCGAGGGCAACAGCGTAAAAGGTTTGCTTCATGAAAGTGAACGGTGAGTTGGTGGTGGAAAAGGGGAATGAGCGCCCAATTATTGAAAACAAGTCGACAAAAACAACATTACATTGAAATATTTTCAATGTATGTACATGTTACTTGGCAATAATTGGTTTTTTGCCGGATTGGGATTCTTCAGTGAAGGCAGGAAAAAAGCCTGGCCCATTGCTGGGCCAGGCTTTTAGCGCGTAGCAAAAGCTACTCTTTCATGAAGCTCTGCTGGGTCACCTGCTCACCGTTGTTGATGGTGATGCGGTAGATGCCTTTGTCGAGGCTACGCACGTCGAGCTGGCCGGTAGCGGCATCGAAGCGTACGTTCTTCAGCTCTTTGCCACGCAGGTCGTATACGGCTACGCTCACGTTGGCTTTAGTAGCCGCGCCGGTGCGCAGGTTCAGCACGTCGGTAGCGGGGTTGGGGTAGAGCGAGTACACCGGAGCCGAGGCCGTGGCCACACGCGGAGCGGTACCGCCGTTGGAAGCCAACAGGGCAGCGCGGGCACCACCAGCAGCAAACAGGGCATCCATGCGGGCCGACTGGCCGGCGGTGAACATGTACATGCAGTTGTCATAGGTGTAGTCCATGTAGTTCATGAACATGTCACCCGAGGGGCCGTTGGAGCAGGTTACGTGCGGGAAAGCCGGGCAGCCGCCGTTCGAGGTTTGCTGGGTGGGCGTGTCGCTCACCAGGTCGTTGCCGCAGGAAGCATCACCCCAGATGTGGCGCAGGTTCAGCCAGTGGCCAATTTCGTGGGTAGCCGTGCGGCCTTTGTTGTAGTTGGTGGCCGCGCCGCCAGGCGTCGAGGAGTAGAGGCACACCACGCCATCGGTAGCGGCAGCACCGCCGGGGAACTGGGCGTAGCCCAGCAAGCCTTGGCCCAGGTTGCAGAGCCACAGGTTCAGGTACTTGTCGCGGGGCCAGGCGTCGCTGCCGCCTTTGCTCGAGTACTTCACGAAGTCGTTGCTGCTGAACGAGCGGGTTTTGGTCGACTTGCGGACAACGCCCGTCGTGGCCAGGCCGTTGGGGTCGCGCTGGGCCAGCACGAAGCGCACGTTGGTGGCAGCGGCGGCACCGGCAAAGGCGGAAGGCACGCGGCTGGCATCGGCGTTCATTTTGGCGAAGTCCTCGTTGAGCACCCGGATCTGGGCATCAATCTGCGACTGGGGTACGTTTTGGGCGGCGGTGTTGTACACCACGTGCACTACTACCGGAATGGTAACGGTAGCCGTGGTGCCACGCAGGGCGGCCGGGGTCGATACGAATGCCTGGGTGTGGGCTTCGATAGCGGCCAGGCGCTTACCCATGGCAGGGTCGGCGGCTATCTGGGCTTCCAATACCTCCATGGCGGCGCACTGGCGGCCATTCAGGGTAGCTTTTTCGAGGGAAACCGCGCGGTTTTGGGCGGCAGCGGGAAGGGCAAGGCCCAGCGCGGCCAGAGCGAGAACGTAAATGTTTTTCTTCATAAAGAAGGAAGCGGTGGTTTGGTGGTGGAAAAGGGGAACGTTGTGAAATGTACTACAAAAGCCTGATATTCTTGCGGCTTTGACAAACTTTTGCCTGCTACGTATGCAGGGATTCAAAATGTTTGGGCTTTTTGAAAAATATTTTTTCTGGCAAAAAGCCGCAAAAAAAATGCGCCTCCGACCTCGCTGATGGCAAATCAGTTAGGCCGAAGGCGCACCGAATAGCGCTATGTTGCTATGCTTCGGTTGGCGCGTCGTTTGTGGCGTAGGCGTTTGGGTCGGCGTAGCCGGCGTGGCCGGGGTACTGCTGCGCGTAGAGGGCGCGCACCCGGCGGGCCAGCATGTCGCGCAGCTCGTCGATGTTCTGCCGCTCCTGAGCCGAAATAAAGATGACCGGGTCGTGCAGGCGGGCCATGTAGCTGGCCTGCAATTGCTCCAGCGTGGGCCGAATTACCACTTCGTCGGTGTGAATGATGTCCTCTTCGCGGTCGGGCTCCACGTCGTGCAGGTGCGCGGCGGGGTCGACGTCGGTCTGGTACTGGTCGATTTTGTTGAAGACGAGGATAACCGGCTTGTCGGCGGCGCCAATGTCCTTGAGCGTGTCGTTGACGACCTGAATCTGATCCTCAAACGAGGGGTGCGAGATGTCGACGACGTGCAGCAGCAAATCGGCCTCCCGGATTTCGTCGAGGGTGCTCTTGAAGCTCTCGATAAGGCGCGTGGGCAGTTTGCGAATGAACCCGACGGTGTCGGACAGCAGGAAGGGCACGGTGTCGAGCACCACCTTGCGCACCGTAGAGTCGACGGTGGCGAAAAGCTTGTTTTCGGCAAACACGTCGGCGCGGCTCAGCAGGTTCATGAGCGTGCTTTTGCCCACGTTGGTGTAGCCCACCAGGGCCAGGCGCACCATGCCGGTGCGGGCCTTGCGCTGGGTGGCGTTCTGCTTGTCGAAATCCTTGAGCTGCTCCTTGAGCAAGGCTATCCGGTCGCGCACCACGCGGCGGTCGGTTTCAATTTCCCGCTCGCCGGGGCCGCGCATGCCCACGCCGCCGCGCTGCTTGTCTAAGTGAGTCCAGAGGCCGGTGAGGCGGGGCAGCAGGTACTGGTACTGGGCCAGCTCTACCTGCGTGCGGGCCGTGGCCGACTTGGCGCGCAGGGCGAAGATGTCGATGATGAGCAGGGTGCGGTCGAGGATTTTCACCTGCAGCTCTTTCTCCAGGTTGCGCAGCTGCGAGGGCGAGAGGTCGTCGTCGAAAATAACCGAGCTGACGTTGTGGTGCTGCACCCAGGCGCGAATTTCCTCCAGCTTGCCCGAGCCCACGTAGGTGCGGATGTCGGGCTTTTCGAGCTTCTGGATAAAGCGCTTGATGGGCAGGGTGCCGGCCGTTTCGGTCAGGAAAGCCAGCTCGTCGAGGTATTCGGTGGTGAGGGCGTCGTCCTGGCGTTTGTCGGGCACGGCCACCAGCACGGCGGTTTCCTGCTCGGGCGCGGTTTCGTAGGCGCCGTCGCGGGCGGCGCGGGTGAGAATGCGCCCCACCCGGCCCTTCACGCCGTCGACGGCGCCGGGGTGGCGGGTGCTGTTGGTTTGGGGACGGCCTTTGGAGGCGGGTTTTTTGGCCATGAGAGAAGAAGGGCGGGGAAGTAAGAAATCAACGGGCTAAACGGTGAAACGGCCGAACGGGGCCATCGGGGCAGCGGTTTTTTCTTGCTCCGGCGGCTTATTTAGCCCGCTTCAGCGCGCCCAGCGGGCTATTTCAACGTGAGCGAGTAGGCCACCACCTGCTCGATTTGCTCGGGCGTGAGCTGGTCTTTGAAGGCGGGCATCTTGCCCAGGCCGTTGGTCACCATATACGTGCGGCCCATCTGGTTGAGGTTGCTTTTGGTCAGGTCGTGTGCGCCATTGACGCCGAGCTTGCCGTTGGCTCCGTGGCAGAGGGCGCAGTTCTCCAGAAACAGCGCCTTGCCCGGCAGCTCGGTGGCCGCGGCCCCCGGCGCAGCGGCGCGGTCGTTTTCAGCGTTGTCGGCGCTGCCGCAGCTGCCAAGCACGGTAGCCGCCGTCAGCAGCAGGGCCGCGCTCAGCAAGCTGGCGGGCGGCGCGGGGCTGGCTGGGCGGGGCAGCTCCCAGCGCCACACTTCGCCGTCGTCGGGGTCGATGACCGCGCCCCGGTGCAGCAGGCCGAGCTTCTGCAGAATGCGGCCCGAGGCGTTGTGCTCGGGCAGGGTGTGGGCCTGCACCAGCTGCACCTCGGGGTGGCGGAAGGCAAAATCGACGAGGGCCTGCGCGGCTTCGGTGGCCAGGCCCTGCCCCCGGAAGGCTGGCGCCAGGCTGTAGCCAATTTCGACTACGCCCGCCGCCGTGGGCGCGCCTTTGAAGCCGCCCAAGCCGATGAGCTGCTGGCTGGCCTTGTGAATAAGCAGGTACATCCACCAGCCTTGGGCGGCGGGGTTGGCGCGCAAATAGGCGCGGCTGGGTGCCAGCACTTCGGTGGCTTCGGGGCTGCCGGGCCAGTCGGCGGCGGCGGCCACGCCCAGCAGCGCGGCCAAGGTATGGTGGTGGTGCAGCGCGGCCTCAAAGTGGGCGTCGGTGCAGGGAATGAGCAGCAGCCGGGCGCTTTCGAGCTGCGGGGTGGGGGAGGCGGGCGCGTCGGAGGTCATAGCGGGGCGAAGGTACACAACGGGGCCGGCGCGCGGGCGGCCCGGCGTCGTGCTTTGGCCGGCCCAACCCGCACTGCGCGGGCCCAACCGGGCGTTGCCGGGCCCAACCGGTGCGTCGGCGGGCATGCGCGCCGCATTGCAGGCCGAACCTGACGCTTCACCTGGCCTGGCGGGAGCTTCGCAAGGCGTGCCCACCGCTTCACCGTGCTCGACTGGGGTGTTGTCGGCCATGGGCGCGGCGTTGCCATGCCTAACCGACGCTTCGTCGGCCGTGCGCGAGGCTTCGCCATGCTTAGCCGCGCCTTGCAGTGCCCAACCGGGGCTTGCTATGCCCAACTGAGCTTTGCAGTGCTCAACCGACCTTCGGGAGCCCAACCGCGCGTCGCGTACCCAAACCGAAAAAGAGCCCAACCCCGGCCGCGTTTCGGCGTTACCTTTGCCGGCCGGCGCTGCCTCTCCCGCGCCGTTTTTTTTATGCGCGTCGCCATCGTCATCAACACCAGCTGGAACATCTGGAATTTCCGCCGCAACCTCGTGCGCGCCCTGCAAGGTGCCGGCCACGAGGTGTTGGCCATTGCCCCGCCCGATGCCTACTCGCAACGCCTCGAAACCGAGCTGGGCTGCCGCTACGTGCCCATTGAGATGGAAAACAAGGGCACCAACCCCGTGAAGGACGCCCTGCTCACCAAGCGTTTCTACGACATCTTCCGCCGTGAGCGACCCGATGTGGTGCTGCAATACACCATAAAGCCGAATATCTACGGCACGCTGGCCGCCAAGCTGGCCGGGGTACCCACCGTCAACAACGTGTCGGGTCTGGGCACGGCCTTCATCGTGCAGAACCTCGTGAGCCGGGTGGTGCTGGGCCTCTACCGCCTAGCCTTCCGCTTCCCGTACCGCGTGTTTTTCCAGAACGACGACGACCGGCAGCTGTTTCTGCAGCACGGCCTCGTGCGCGAGGCCATAACCGCCCTCGTGCCTGGCTCCGGCATCGACACCACCACCTTCCGCCCCGACCCCGCCGCGCCCGTGCGCCACACGCCCTTCGTGTTTCTCATGATTGCCCGCGTGCTCTACGAAAAAGGCGTGCAGGAATACTTTGAGGCCGCCAAACAAGTGCGCGCCCAGGTGCCCGGCACCCGCTTTCAGCTGCTCGGCGGCATCGACGAATCGGGCGGGGTGGGCGTGAAGCGCGCCGTGTTCGACGAGTGGCTGCGCGAAGGAAACGTGGAATACCTCGGCACCTCCGACGACGTGCCGGCCCACATTCGCGCCGTCGACGCGGTGGTGCTGCCCTCGTACCGCGAAGGCACGCCCAAAACCCTGCTCGAAGCCGCCGCCCTCGGCAAACCGCTGGTGACGACCGACGTGCCCGGCTGCCGCGAAACCGTGCAGAATGGTCAGAATGGCTACCTATGCCAGGTGCGCTCCGCCGACGACCTCGCCGCCAAGCTGCTGCAACTGGTGCGCCTCTCCGACGACGAGCTGCGCCGTATGGGCCAGGCCTCGCGCCAGTTGGCGGTAGAAAAATTCGACGAGCAACTGGTGCTGCAGAAATACCTGCGCACAGTCGCCGAAATTGGCCAGCAGCGGTCGGCAACGCGCCAAACCGCCTAACTTGCTGCTCTTCGAAGCCGTACCCTCGCCTTACCTCCGAGTCTCAACCTACTCCCTCATGGAAGTTAAAAAACATGCCCTTGCCGGTGTGGTCGAAGTGTTTCCGCGGATATTCTCCGATGCCCGCGGCGCATTTTTCGAGCCTTTCAATGCCCAGCGCTTCGTAGAAGAAGCCGGCATCGACGAAAACTGGATTCAGGACAACCACTCCATTTCGAGCAAAGGCGTGTTGCGCGGCCTGCACTTCCAGCGGCCACCCTACGCCCAGGCCAAGCTGGTGCGCGTGGCCAACGGCCGCTCCCTCGACGTGATTGTGGACATCCGGCGCAACTCGCCCACCTACGGGCAGCACCTCAAGGTCATTCTCGACGCCGAGCGGTTCAACTTGCTCTACGTGCCCGTAGGGTTTGCCCACGGTTTTCTGGCCCTCGAAGACAACAACGTGTTTCTCTACAAGTGCAGCAACTACTACCACCCCGCCTCCGAGGGCGGCCTGCACTGGAACGACCCCGCCCTGGGCATCGATTGGGGCATCACGGCCCCGAACGTGTCGGCCAAGGATGATATCCTGCCCCGGCTGGCCGATTTAGACTCGCCGTTTTAATTAATGTGCTAATGTGGGGGAATGTGCTGATGTGCTAATGGGACGTTCTCATCAGCACATTCCCCCACATTAGCACATTGGTCTTAAAGCAGCTCCATCAGCGTTTCGAGGCTCATGCCGCGGGAGCCTTTCACCAGCACTTGCTGGTCGCGCAGCGGATGCTCGCGCAGCCACGCCGCCGCCTGGGCCTTGGTGGCGAAATGGTGAAAACCGGGCCGCTGGGCGCGCTGCATTTCGGGGCCGATGAGCAGCACCGTGCCGAAGTGCTGGCGGGCAAGCAGGTCGCCGAGGGCGTGGTGTTCGGCGGTGCTTTCGTTGCCCAGCTCAAACATATCGGCAAGCAGCACGGCTTTCCGGGCGTTGTCGCCGGGGCGGGCGGCGAGGCTGGCAATGGCCGCCGCCATCGACGACGGATTGGCGTTGTAAGCATCGAGCACCACTTCGTTGTGGGCCGTGCGCACCAGCTGTGAGCGGTTGTTGACGGGGTCGTAGCCAGCTAGGCCCGCTGCAATATCTTCCGCGGGCACCTCGAAATGCGCGCCCACGGCGGCGGCGGCGGCGAGGTTCAGGAAGTTGTAGGCGCCGGTGATGCGCGCCTGCACCGGCGTGCCGTCGAATAGCTCCAGGCTCACGTGGGGCGTGGCGGCCAGCAGCGTGGCGGGGTAGGTGTCGCCGGGGTTGGGGTAGCTGATGCGCTGCGCCACCGCTGCGGCCAGGGCCGGAATGCGGGTGTCGGCGGTATTCACAAAGGCAGTGCCGCCACTGGCGGCCAAGTACTGCAGCATTTCGCCCTTGCCTTTGGCTACGCCTTCCACCCCGCCAAAGCCTTCGAGGTGGGCCTTGCCGATGTTAGTGATGAGGCCGTGGGTGGGCTCGGCCAACCGGCACAGCAACGCAATTTCGCCTTGGTGGTTGGCGCCCATTTCCACCACCGCTAGGTCGTGCTGTGCGCTGTCGATGGAGAGCAGCGTGAGCGGCACGCCGATGTGGTTGTTGAGGTTGCCGCGGGTGTACTGCACGCGGTAGCGGCGGCCGAGTACGGCGTGCACCAACTCCTTGGTGGTGGTTTTGCCGTTGGAGCCCGTAATGGCCACTACGGGCATCGTCAGCTGGCGACGGTGGTAGAGGGCCAGCTGCTGCAGCGCCTCCAGGGTATCGGGCACCAGCACGTAACGGGCGGGGTCCTGGGCTGCCACGGCAGCATCGTCGACGACGGCGAACCGGGCGCCCTGGGCCAGGGCCTGCGGGGCGAAGGCCGCGCCGCGGAACGAGGGGCCGTTGAGCGCCACGAAGAGCGTGTCCTGCTGGGGCTGGCGCGAATCGGTGCTCACGGCGCCGCACTGCCGGAATCGGGCGTAGAGTTCGGGGAGGTAGGGCAACGACATACGGCGGGTTTGACGTAACTTGGGAAAGCAAATTCGGCCGTGCTCAGCGCGTGGCCGGGGCGCAAATTCGGGCTTTTTCGGCCACCGCAAAACAGTCCGCCTTCTATACCACCCACGTGCTTACCCACCCGTTGCACATGTTTAGACGTTTTCTGTTACTGCTGGGCCTGGCTGTGCCCGTGGCGGCTTCGGCCCAAAACCGGTTCAGTTTCGAACCCAAGCCCAATGCCATTCCGGTGCTAGTGGGCACCGATACCCTGCGGCAGGCCTGGGCCGGCGGTCAGAACAGCCCCTCGTATTCCAACCTCGATCTGAACGGCGACGGGCAGCAGGACCTCGTGGGGTTCGACCGCACCACCAGCCGCATAACCACGTACCTGAACGCGCCGGCGCCCGGCGGGGGGCGCCGCTGGCTCTACTCGCCAAGCTACGAAAGCCTGTTTCCGACCGGCGCCGTGGGCTGGATGCTGCTGCGCGACTACGACTGCGACGGTCGCCCCGATCTGTTTACCCGCACCAGTACCGGCGACGTGCGCGTGTTTCGCAACATCAGCACCAGCGGGCCGCCCGCGTTTCAAACCGCGCCCACTCAGCCCCGCTACCGTCTTACGCCCACCGTTATCAGCACGGTACACCTGAACGTGTACGACGTGCCCGCGGTGCAGGACGTGGACGGCGACGGGCAGCTGGACATTGTGTCGTTTGAGTTTTCAGCTGGCCTCAGGATCGAATACTACCGCAACATCAGCGCCAGCTGCGGCGGGCTGGAGTTTGAGCTAGCCACTACCAACTGGGCCGATATTACCTCGTGCATTTCCGCCTGCGGTTCCTACGCCGTGGGCGGCGACCAGTGCCGCAACGGCGTGCCGCGCCCCAACCACACCGGCGGCTATGCCATGCTGCTGCAGGACCTCGACGGCGACCAAGACCTGGATTTGCTGCTCGGCCGCGACGGCTGCACCGAATTTGTGGCTTTCCGCAACACCGGCACGCGGCAGCTGGCTGCTACTACGCCCACTAGCTTGCTGCGCAATATTCCGGCCGGGCTGGGCACCATCACGATGCCCAATTTTCCCGGGGCTTCTTCCGTCGATACCAACTTCGACGGCAAGAACGACATTGTGGTGGCCCCGGCGCTGATCAACAACCTCGACATGGCGCAACTGCGCAACAACAGCCTGCTGTTTACGGCGACCGGCACGGCGGCGGCTCCCGCCTTCACGGCCAGCCCCAGCGGCTTTCTGCAGCAGCAAATGATTGACCTGGGCGAAGGAGCCTTTCCTGCCTTTATCGACGTGAACGGCGACGGGCGGCTGGACATGCTGGTGGGTAATTACGCCGAGCAAACTACCACCGTCGGCGCTTACCAAACCTACCGGGCCGCTCTGGCTTACTACCAAAACATTGGCACGGCCACGCGGCCCGCGTTTCGCCTGGTAAACAGCGACTACCTCGGCCTGGCCGCCCGCAGCTACCACAACCTGCACCCGGTAGTTACCGACCTCAACCGCGACGGCGTGCTGGACTTAGCCTACACCGCCGACAAGGACCAGGCCACCAACCTCTACTACCACCTGAACACGGCCGCCGCCGGGGCCCCAGTCAATTTCAATACCGCCCAATTCAACTACATCGACCTGCAATACAACTGGTCGGGGCGCGACGATGTGCCGTGCTTTGTGGATGTGGACGGCGACGGGTACGTGGATTTGCTGATGGGCACCGAAGACCCCAACCCCGGCGGATCGTTGCGCTACTACCGCCGCTTGCCGGGCCAGCAGCTGGAAACGTCGTTTCAGCTGGCCAACAACGACTACGGCCTGCTCCGGCGTAGCAACAACACCCTACCCAGCAAGCTGGCCCCGGCCGTGGCCGATGTGGACGGCGACGGGCAATTGGACCTGATGACCATCGACGACGTGGGGACGGTGCAGCTCTTCAGCAACTTTCGGGCGCAAACCGGCCCCTTCCTGGTACGCACCGACGTGTTCTATAACCCCATTACAGGGCAAGAAGAAAATTCCCGGTTGGCCAACAATTACGGACTCATTCACGGCCTGACCCTGGCCGACGTGAACGGCGACGGCGCCCCGGAAATGTTCGTGGGCCTGCAAACGGGCGGCATGAACGTGTTCGGTACCCGCAACCGGGTACTGTCGACCAAGGCCGCGGCCAATGCTACGTGGGCCCTGCAAGTATACCCGAACCCGGCCCGTGCCACCGCCACCGTGGAAACCGGTGTACCCACTCGCCTCACGGTGCTGGACCTCACCGGCCGCCGCGTGCGCGAAACCACCACGGCCCAACGCCGCCACCAACTCGACCTGAGCGGCCTGTCGGCCGGCGTGTACGTGGTGCGCGTCACCAGCGCCACCGACGGCAGCATTGGCATGCAACGCCTGGTGGTAGAATAGAAAAAGCGGGGACGGAAAGCCACGGCCTTCCGTCCCCGCTTTTATTGCTTGCTTCAGCTCAACAGCTCACCTACTCCTTCGCCCAATTCAAACGCGTCGGCGTCTTGCAGGGCCGGGAAACGGCTGCGGTAGGCCACCAGGTCGGCGCGGCGCAGGGTGCGCGTGATGCTGGTTTCCTGGTTGCCCACCTCCACCAGATACTCGCCCTTCATGTCGAGCAGGGCCGAGTCGCCTTCGTACATCTGGCTGCTGGCATCGATGCCCACGCAGTTGACGCCCATGGTGTAGGCCAGGTTTTCCATGGCACGGGCCCGCAGCAGCGTCATCCAGGCGGTGCGGCGCACGGCGGGCCAGTTGGCTACGTACAGCAACAGGTCGTAGGGCGCGTGCATGTCGTTGCGGCTCCACACGGGGAAGCGCAGGTCGTAACAGATAAGCGGGCAGATGCGCCAACCGCGCCATTCTTCGATGAGGCGGCGCTGCCCCGGCGTGTATACCTCGTGTTCCCCGGCCATGCGGAACAGGTGGCGCTTGTCGTAGTGGCTGTACGAGCCATTGGGGCGCACCCACAGCAGGCGGTTGTAGAAATGGCCGTCTTCGTGTACCATGGCACTGCCGGTAATCACGGCGTCGCGCTTGGCGGCTAGGTCACGCATCCAGGCCAGGGTTGGGCCGTCGGCCGGTTCGGCATGCTCGGCGGCCTGCATGCTGAAGCCGGTAGGAAACATTTCGGGCAGTACCACCAAATCGGTGGGAATGGAAATTTCGCTGACGAAACGGGCCAATTCCGCACGGTTGGCATCGGGCTCATGCCACTGCAAAGCAGCCTGCACAAACGAAACAGTGAGGTCGGACACGGTAAAAAAGGGAAAAAGCAGATTGGCAAGAAAGAAAGTTTTTCCTGAATAAACCCAATTGCTTTAGAAAAGTCAAGTGCCTGAAGTTCCTTCTGCTCCATTACAGGGAGCAGCACTACCGGCTAGCTTGGGGCCCAGGTGCGGGCTTGTGGGCACTGGGAAGCAGCAGATGAAGCGACGCGGACGCAGGGTTATACCTGAAGCAAGCGTTCGGCCGCCGCACGCAGGGTAGCATCCTGCTTGGCAAAGCAGAAGCGAATCAGGCCGTGGTCGGTGTGGTCGTGGTAGAACGCCGACACGGGCACCACGGCCACGCCGGTTTCGGTGGTGAGGCGGCGGGCAAAGGCCGCGTCATCGAGGCCGGGCGCAATGCGGTGGTAGCGGGCCAGCTGAAAATAGGAGCCGGCGGTGGGCAGCAGCTCGAAGCGCGAACCGCGCAACAACTCGCCAAACAGGTCGCGCTTGGCTTGCATGAAAGCCGGCAGCTCCTCGTAGTGCGCGGCTTCGTCGATAACGTCGGCAATGGCCAGCTGGGCCAGGGTGCTCACGCTGAAGGTTACAAATTGGTGCACACGGCGCACTTCGGCGCTCAAGGCCGGCGGGGCCACGCAGTAGCCCACTTTCCAGCCCGTGGCGTGGTACGTTTTGCCGAACGATGACAGCACAAACGCCCGCTCGCGCAACTGTGGGTACTGCAGCGCCGAGCGGTGCGGCTGCCCGTCAAACGTCATGTGCTCGTACACTTCGTCGGAGAGCAGCAGGGCGTGCGTGGGCGCCAGAATAGCGGCCAGCTGCTGCCAGTCGTCGTCGGAAAAAACGGCGCCGCTGGGGTTGTGCGGCGTATTCACCATCACCAGCCGGGTGCGCGGCGTGATGGCCGCCGCTATCCGCTGCCAGTCGGGTTGAAACGAAGGAGCCGTGAGCGGAACGTACACCGGCCGGCCGCCCTGCAGCCGAATGGCCGGGCCGTAGAGGTCGTAGGCGGGCTCCAGCACCAGCACTTCGTCGCCGGGCTGCACCACGGCGGCCAGCACGGCATACAGCGCTTCGGTAGCGCCGCTGGTAATGGTAATGTCGGTAACCGGGTCGGGCGCGGGCACGCCGTAGACGCGGGCGGTTTTGGCGGCTATTCGCTCGCGCAGTTGCGGCAGGCCGGGCATGGGCGCGTACTGATGCTGCGGGCCGTGCGCGTGGTGGGCCAGGGCCTCGGTAAGGGCCGTGGGTGGGTTGAAATCGGGGAAGCCCTGGGCTAGGTTAATGGCGCCGTGCTCGGTCGCCAGCTGCGTCATGACGGAGAAAATGCTGGTGCCCACGTCGGGCAGCTTGGAGGTCAGCATTGGCGAGAAATGATGAGGAGAAGCGGGAAGTTAAAACAGCAAATGATGCGCCGACGCGGCCGCAAACCGGATGCGGAACGTGGTGCCTTCGCCCACGCGGCTGTGCACCTCCAGGTGCCCGCCGTGGCTTTGCACGATGCGGTGCACCAAATACAGCCCCATGCCCGAGCCTTCCACGTGGGGGTGGAAGCGGCGGAACATCTGAAACAGCTGCGGACCAAAGCGCTCCAAGTCGATGCCCAGGCCGTTGTCTTGCACGCTCAGGATGGTATGGCCGTCGAGGTGCTCGGTCCAGAGGCGGATGCGGGGCGGGCGCTGCGGATCGGCGTAGCGCACGGCGTTGCTGAGCAGGTTGAAAAGCACGCTCTGCAGGTTGGGCCGCACAAACTGCACCGTCGGCGCGGCGCTGAAATCGGCGGACACTTCGGCGCCGGCAGCCGTCAGCTGTTCCCGAATGCTGTCGAGCACTTCGGCCACGAGCTGCGGCAAGTCCACGGCTTCGGGCGGTACCTGCTGCCGCGCTTTCTGCACCTGCACCAGTTCCGTGAGGTCGTTGATGGTGCCGTGAATCTGCTGCAGGGCGCGCTCAAACATGGCCGTGAGCTTGGTGGCGTCGGGGTCGCGGAACTGGGCCGAGCGGGTCAGCTCGTGGAAGATGCCTGCCATGTTGTTGATGGGCTGCTTAAGGTCGTGCGAAGCCGTGTACACAAAGCCGTCGAGGTCTTGGTTGATGCGGCGCAGCTCGGTATTCTGCTCGGCCAGGGCGGTGGCCAGTTCCTTTTGCTCGTGAATGTCGGTGCAGGTGCCGAACCACTGTACCACCGCACCCTGCGCGTTGTGCAGCGGTACCGCCTGCCCAATAAACCAGCGGTAGAGGCCAGTGCTCCGCTCGCGCAGGCGGTACTCCACGCGGCAGGTGGTGCCGGCCAGCATGGCTTCGCGAAACAGCTCCAGGCAGGGCATCAGGTCGTCGGGGTGCACGATCAGGCTGTAGTCCATTTCGTGGCGGAAGTCTCCCAGCCCGTAGCCGATGTAGTCGAGCCAGCGCTGGTTGAAGTAGCTGGGGCGCGATTCGGCGTCGATAACCCACACCAACTGCGGAATGCTTTCGGCCAGCAGGCGAAATTCGGCCTCGCGGCGCTGCAGCTGTTCCTGTAGCTCCCGTTGCTCGTGAATGTCCACGGTCACGCCGTACCAGCGGTGCACTTCCCCATTGGGCTCGAAAGCCGGCACCGCCCGCGACAGGTGCCAGCGGTATTCGCCGTCGTGGCGGCGCAGGCGTACCTCGCCTTGCCAGGGCACCCGCTGGCGCTGGGCTTCCTGAAATGCGGCGCGGCTGCTTGGCAGGTCGTCGGGGTGGAGAATATCGGTGCGCTCCTGCGCCGGCATCACGTCGGCGGGCTGGCCGATGTACTCGTACCACTGCGGCGAGCGGTACTCGGGCCGCCCGTCGGGGTGGGTGATGAACACGATGTAGGGCGAGGCTTCCACCATGGTGCGGAACTGCTCGTCGCGCCGGTATACCTCGGTTTCCAAGCTTTCGGCCTGCTGGCGGGCACGCACTTTGTCGGTTACATCCACGGCAAACACCAGCAGCCCCTGCACCTGCTGCCGCTCGTCGCGCAGGGCCTGCAGCGTGAAGTTGAGGTAGTGCCGGGCAGTGGTGCCAGCCGGGGTAAGCACATCGAGGGGATATTCTTCGCGCAGGGCCGTTTGGCCGGTGCGAAACACTTCGTTCAGCAACTCCAGCACGCCTTGCTGCCGCAACTCGGTTACGGTTTCGGCAATGGGCCAGCCTACCCGCAGGCGGCCGCCAAACAAATCGAGCAAGCCGGGGGTGGCAAAGCCGCAAATGTGCTCGGGGCCGAGCAGCGTGCACAAGTGCGCCGGCACCTGCCCCAGAATCTGCTGTAGCTCCCGGTCTTTCTGCACCAGGCGCTGCTGGGTGCGCTTAGAGTCGTCGATGTCGGTGTCGGTAGCAAACCACTTAACCACTTGCCCGCCCGCGTCGCGCAGTGGCAGGGCCTGGCCCAGAAACCAGCGGTAGGCTCCGTGGCGCGAGCGAAGCCGGTATTCGAGGGTGAAATACTCGCCGGTGGCCAACGACCGGCTCCAGCGCTGCTCCCAGCGCGGCCAGTCGTCGGGGTGCACCACGTGGTGCCATATGTCGGCAGCCGGGTGCGGCTCGGGCTGGTAGCCGGTGTAGTCGGTCCAGCGCTGGTTGAAATAGTCGGGCTGACCGGCGGCATCGGCCGTCCACACCAGCTGGGGAATAAACTCGGTGAGAAACCGGAATTGCTCCTGCTGGCGCTGGGTTTCGGCCACGGCGGCCACGGCCGTGCGTTGGTTCAGCAGCTGGTCGGTTACGTCGAGCCCCGACATCAGCACGCCGGTAATTACCCCGTCGGCGTCGCGCAGGGGGTGGAGCGACAGGTCGAGTTGGCGCGGCGCGGCATCGGGAGCGGCGTGAAGAGGCCGGGCGCGTATTCCTTCGAGGTGGCGCGGCTGGCCGGTGCGGTACACCTCGCCGAACAGCGCCAGCAGGTGGGGGCCGGGGCTGGGGTGGGCCTGGCGGGCGGGCTGGCCCAGCGAGTCGTCGGTGAGGAACTGCCGGGCCAGCGCTGAGGCGTATTCCACCACGTGTTCGGGGCCGTGCAGCACCACCAAGTGCAGGGGCAGCTGGTCGAGCTGCCGCAGCAGGCGGCGGTCCTGCTCGCGCTGCTGGTCGCGCTGGGTCTGCTGGTCGTGGATGTCGGTGATAGAGCCCACCCACCGCACTATCTGGCCCTGCTCGTTGCGCTGGGCGGTGGCGCGCACCATGCACCAGCGGTACTCTTGGCTGGCGGCGTGGTAGAGGCGGTAAATGAACTCGGGGTTTTCGCCCGTGAGCTGGCACTGCGCCCAGCGCGCCAGGGTAGAAGTGTGGTCGTCGGGGTGCACGGCGTTCAGCCAGCCTATGCCGAAGCTGTCGGCTTCGCTGCGGCCGGTGAAGTGCCGCCAGCCCGCGTTGGTGTAATCGACAGCACCGGTTTCGTCGGCCGTCCAAATCATTTGGGGCACGCGCTCGGTGAGCAGTCGGAAGCTGGTTTCGCTCTGGCGCAGGGCCCGCTCGGCGGTGCGCTGGGCCGTTACGTCCTGCATAGCCCCCAGCAGGCGCAGCGGCTGGCCCTCGTCGTCGCGCACAATGTAGGCGCGGTTGTTTACCTCGGCCCACGAGCCGTCGGCGCGGCGCAGGCGGTACTCGAGGCGCATCACCTCGGCCGTACCGTGCATCGCCTCGTCGAAATGGGCCTGCACCTGCGCGGCATCGTCGGGGTGCAGCTGCTGGCGCCAGAAGTCGAGCGTGTCGGTGTCGTTGGGGGCCGCGAAGCCGAACTGCTGTTCAAAGGTGTCGTTGTACCACACGCGCCCGGTCGCCACGTCCAGCTCCCACACCACGTCGTGGGTGGCGCGGGCCAGCAGTTGAAACGATTCGCGGTTGAGCGCGCCCTGTTGCTCGGTCTGCACGAGGCGCGTCACGTCTTCGGCCCGCACCAGCAGGTGGCGCAGGTCGCCGGCGGGCGTAAACAGCGGCCGCACGAGGCCCTTCCAGTAACGCACGCCGTAGCGGCCGTCGGGGCGCTGCACATCGTAGCGCTGCGGCGCCACCGTTTGGGGGCGCCGCTGGCGCACGGCTTCCTCGATGCTGCGCTGCCACGGGGCCACGCGCAGGCCGTCGGGGTTGGGCGGAAATGCTTCCTCCAGCGGCTGGCCGATCCACTCGGCGGCGGGGCGGCCCATGGTTTCGCAAAACGCGTCGTTTACGGCCTCGATTACCAACGCCGGGCTGAGCACGACGTGGGGCACCACGAGGGCGTTGAAGACGAGCTCAAAGTCGGGATTGGGAAACGAAGCGGGCATGAACGCAAGCAGCCGGGGCGTATCCGGCGGGCACCCACCAAAGGTAACCAGCCGGGGCCTGGCATTTGAGTTGCCAGGCAGAAACCAAGCGGCACGCAGGAAATATATGGTAACTATTTAAGACGATGGCAGTATATGGCAGGTGCAGGGCTTGTACCGCGCCTGCTACTGCTTCGCTTATGTTGGATTTCGTACGTCCCGATGGTTCGGTTTTTCTGAGCGTGGAGCGCGACCGGGAACGGCAGTGGGTGTATGCCCGCTGGCAAGGCCTGCAAACCCTGGAAACCGTTCAGCAGGGCGGCTTGGCGTATGTGCAGATGCTGCACGACGAACCTTGTCCGCGCCTGCTCAACGACCACACCGACTTGATTGGCTCGTTTTCCGAGGCCAACGAGTGGATTGCTCAGGAGTGGACGCCGCAGATACTGGGCGCGGGCCTGCGCTATTTTGCCCAGGTATTGTCGCCGGGCATTTTCGCGCAGGTGTCGTTGGCCGACCTGCACCAACGCATTGGCGACCAGTTTGAACTGCGCTTGTTTCCCGACGTGGAAACGGCCAGCGAATGGCTGCTGAGCACACCTTTGGCTGTGCCGCCGACTGCCCAGCCGGCCGGGGTATAACCTTTTGGCCGCGCCGGCCGTTCAGAGCTGATTCGTTTCTGCCTATTGCCCCTCTCATGGCCCTTCGCCTGTTGCACGAAGACCACACGCTCACTATTTCCTACGATTACCTCAACGATTGGCTGTACGTCGATTGGCAGGCGCATCAGGATTTGCTGTCGGTGCAGGCCGGGTGCTTAAAAATGCTTGAACTGCTGAAGGTTGAGCGGTGCCGCAAGGTGCTCAACGACAACCGCCGGGTGCAAACCATCTGGTCGGAAGCGGCGGAGTGGGGCGGCCGGGTCTGGTTTCCGGCCATGGCCGAGGGCGGCTTGGAGTACTTCGCGTGGGTGTATTCGCCCAACATCTACAGCCGCCTCAGCACCGACCTCACCCTGCAACACACCCTTAAGCCCGTGGTGGTGGCCTTCGACAACATCGACACCGCAACGTCCTGGCTGAAGCAAATGTAGGCGGGCACCCACAGCGGAGTGAGCAGCTGGCAACCATTGATTGCGGGCCCAAACCGCCAAGGGGAAAGCACTGCGCGGGCAACTTCTGGAGGCTGGGCGAGTATGACGTAGGATGAAATTTCATCCTAACCATCTGCTACCTATGAAATTGCGCCTCACTTCCCTTTGGGCTTTCTGCCTCGCGGTTCTGCTGGGTAGTTGCTCGCCGGCCGTCAACGTGGAGCAACGCAGCGGCGTCGACTTCAGTCAGTACCGCACGTTTGCCATAGCCGAAACCGAGGTGAAAACCCAGGGCACCACCCGCCCGGTTCTCACCAGTTCCATCACCGACGCCACCATTGCCCAAGCCATCGAGAGCGAAATGGCCAAGCGCGGCATCACCCGCACCGAAGGCCAGCCCGACTTTTTTGTCTCGACGCACCTGTACGTGGAAGATGCCGAGCGCGTGGTGGCCAACCCCACTGGGCCGTCGCAACTGGTTACCTACCCGTACCTGGTGCGCTACCGCGGCGCCCTCATTCCGGTAAACTACAGCTACTGGTACACGCCCGCCTACAGCGGCTCGCACACCGAAACCTACCAGGAAGGCACGATGGTGCTCGACATCATCGACGCCAAAACCAACAACCTCGTGTGGCGCGGCACCATCATCGACCCCCTCAACGACCCCTCGCGCCTGGGCAAGCAGTTTGCCGAAGCCGCCCGCGACATCCTCGATAAGTTTCCGGTGGAGAAAAAATAAGCCGGCCCGAAGCTGCTGCGTGGGCTGGATTGCCGGTATTTTTTAGGGGAGACAACCACCCTGCCCCCGCTGCTGGCGGGGCGCTACGGGCACTGCGCAGGGCAAATGGCTACTTGCGGCAGTAGTACCATCCGCGGGCCAAACGGCCTACGAAGCGGCTGAAACGCATGAACAACCGGTTTGGGAAAGGCAATCCTCACCGGTAAGCAACGCATTTGCGGGCAACAAGGCAAGGCCTTGGCGCTGAGCTTGACGCAGCCAGAACACAACCAGCCGAGTGCGTAGGGTTGCACTCTGGATGGGGTAAATGGGTAATGGTTTGATAATCTGATGGCTAAAGGCTGATTTTGGAAATCGAACGGCACTATTTTTCCAGCGCAAAAGTTTGCTATGCCGAAGGCCGAGAGGTCTTTAGTTTGAAATAGCGCAGAAAGCCGCTGCCCCGTGGGCCGCGGCTTTTTTCGTTGTCGCGGGTCTTCCCAACAGGCTAGTCGGTTTCGATGCGCGAGGTGCGCTGGGTGTCGGGCATGCGCCAGTACACCAGCAGCGAAAAAGCCGCGCAGGCCGTTACGTACCAGTAAAACCACGCCTCTACGCCCCAGTCTTTGAGCTGCAGCGCCGCGTATTCGGCCGAACCGCCGAAAATAGCGACGGTGAGGGCGTAGGGCAGGCCCACGCCCAGGGCGCGGATTTCGGCAGGAAACAGCTCGGCCTTTACTACGGCGTTGATGGCGGTATAGCCGCTCATGATGAACAGCGCCACTACCAGCAGGCTAAAAGCGGCCAATGCACTGTGCGCCTGGCCCAGCAAGGTCATCAGCGGCACGGTGCCCAGGGTGGCGCCCACGCCGAAAAACAGCAGCACCGGCCGCCGGCCCACGCGGTCGGAGAGGGCGCCCATGAGGGGCTGCATGAGCAGGGCCATGGCCAGCGCCCCGAAGGAAATCAGCGTTGCCTGGTCTTTACTGAATCCGGCGGTATTGACGAGGAATTTCTGGGCGTAGGTGGTGAAGGTGTAGAACACCAGCGTGCCGCCGAGCGTGAGGCCCACCACAGTGAGTACCTCGCGCGGGTGTTGCCAGAGCAGTTGCAGCTTGCTGGGGGTAGGCACGGCTTCGGCGGGCGCAGCATCAATGGGGCCCGCCGATTGCTGCTGCACGAAGGCATCGGTTTCGTCCATGCTGCGGCGCAAGTACAGCGCCGACAGCGCCGCCGCCGCCCCAATAACAAAGGGCACACGCCAGCCCCAGTCGTACAGCTCGGCCTCGGTGAGGCGGTTTTGCAGGCCCAGCTGCACCAGCAAAGCCAGCAGTTGTCCGGCCAGCAGCGTCACGTACTGAAAGCTGGAAAAGAAGCCCCGGTTGCGCTGGTCGGCCATTTCGCTCAGGTAGGTGGCCGAGGTACCGTACTCGCCGCCCACGCTCAGGCCTTGCAGCAGCCGCGCCAGCACCAGCAGGGCTGGCGCCGCCGCGCCAATGGTGGCGTAGCCGGGCGTGAGGGCAATGAGCAAAGAGCCCGCGCACATCAGCAGTACCGATACCAACAGCGCGGCTTTGCGACCGTGGCGGTCGGCGTACACGCCCATCAGCCAGCCACCGAGCGGGCGCATCAGAAAGCCCACCGCAAACACGGCGGCCGAGTTGAGCAACTGAAGCGTGAGGTTGCCTTTCGGGAAAAACGCCGGCGCGAAATACAAGGCAAACGCCGAGTATACGTACCAGTCGTACCACTCCACGAGGTTGCCGATGGAGCCGCTGACGATGGAGCGGATGCGCGAGGACATGGTGCGCGACACGGTGGCGGGGCTGGTGGGCATGGAGAAGCGAAAATGGCGCCGCAAGATGGGCCTTCGGAAAGAAACAGCCGGCCGCTTAACCGACGGCGCCGGGCGCTGGGCGGCCCGAAAAAAATCTACCTACGGTAGGGGCCGGGCCGAGGGCAAATACCGACGCCACGCAATCCGGCTAGCTCAACCGTGCCGTAGATGCCGCCAACTCTCCAACATCCTCACCATTTCCCTACCATGAAAAAGCATCTGCTTTCCCTCGCTTTCGTTGCCCTGCTCGGCGCCGCTTCCGCTACCTCAACTTCGGCTCAAGCCAAAATGACCCCGGCCGGCACCGTTATGGTGGGCGGCGAGGCGATGTACGCCAACAAAAACATTGTGGCCAACGCGGTGAATTCGAAAGACCACACCACGCTGGTAGCCGCCGTGAAGGCCGCTGGCCTCGTGGAGACGCTGCAGGGCAAGGGCCCCTTCACGGTTTTCGCCCCGACCAACAACGCTTTTGCTGCCCTGCCCGCTGGCACCGTGGAAACGTTGGTACGGCCCGAAAACAAGGCCACGCTCACCAAAATCCTGACTTACCACGTGGTAGCCGGCAACATGACGGCCGATAAAATCCTGGCCGCCATCAAAGCCGGTAAAGGCACGGCCGCGCTGAAAACCGTGAGCGGCGGCACGCTGACGGCCACCATGAACGGCCCAAAAAACGTGGTGCTGACCGACGAGAAAGGCAACGTGTCGTGCATCTCGACCTACGACGTAATCCAGAGCAACGGTGTGATTCACGTCATCGACAAAGTGCTGATGCCCAACTAATATCAGCGCCGGTCTGAAAGCCGGAACCGCCCGCCGATTTCTGGATTCAGGAATCGGCGGGCGGTTTTTATTGCCTGAAAACCCAGTTCGTTATGCGGAGTGTGAGCGAAGTATCTCGCGGGCTGACACTGGGGAGGAACTAGGATTGAAGTAAACACGCAAGCTGCTTCGGCGGCGCCGCGGTATGACGGTTGTGTATATCCTTCCTAGCATCCCCGGCGCCAGCCTCTTCCGCTGCGCCGCAGGGCCGCCCGGTTGCAAATGCCGCCGCTGCGGGGCAGCTTTACGGGTAATGCTCCGCTTCACGCTTTCCCTTGCGGGAGCCGCCACGCTGCTGGCCGCTTCTGCCGCGGCCCAGTCGCTGCCCGTGCTCGACCAAAACCGGCCCGCGCTGCGCTGGCAGCAAATCCGCACGCCGCACTTCCGCGTCATCTACCCCGAGGGGTTTGCGGCGCCCGCCCAGCGCACGGCCCGGCGGCTGGAGCAGGTGCACGACGCCGGTGGCGCGTCGTTGGGTGTGTTGACGCACCGGCTGCCGGTGGTGCTCCAAACGCAGACCACCGTTGGCAACGCCTTCGTGACGTTTCTGCCCTGGCACGCCGAGTTTTTCACCACGCCGCCGCAGCAGCTCTCGGTCGGCACCGTCGACTGGCTCGACGGGTTGGTGGCGCACGAGTTTCGGCACGCGGCGCAGTTCAGCAAAGCCCGGCAGGGGCTGGGGCGCGTGCTCTACCCGCTGTTCGGCGACGGCGCGCTGGGCGTCATGTCGGTGGGCATGCCGCAGTGGTTTTTCGAGGGCGACGCCGTGGGCAACGAAACTGCCCTCACGCGCAGCGGCCGGGGCCGCATGCCCGATTTCGGCGCGGGCCTGCGCAGCAACCTGCTGGCCGGCCGCCGCTACGACTACCAGAAGGCCGCGTGCGGCTCGTTTCGCGACCAAGTGCCGAACTGGTACGAGCTGGGCTACTTCCTGACCTCGTACCTGAAAACCCACTACGGTCCCGCGGTGTGGGACGCGGCCCTCGACCACTACTACAAATTTCCGTTTTACCCGTTCTCGTTTTCGGCCGGCATCCGGCACGCCACCGGCCTGCGCGTGGAAGACGTGTACGCCCGCAGCATGGCCGAGCTGGACTCCACCTGGCGCGTGCAGCAGCAAGGCCTGCAACTCACCGATGCGCACGATTTCGGCGGGCAGGCCGGCACCAAAATCTTCACCAACTACCAGTATCCGCAGTACCTGACCGACAGCTCGGTGCTGGCCGTGAAAAGCGGGCTGGGCGACATCGCGCAGTTTGTGCTGCTGAGCCGCAACGGGAAGCAGGAGCGGAAAGTGTTCGTGCCCGGCCTCGTTAATTTTCCCGAAATGCTGTCGGTGGCGGCTGGCAAGGCCGTGTGGCCGGAGTTTCGCAACCACCCGCGCTGGGGCCAGCAAGTGTATTCCGAGCTGCGCATTCTGGACGTAGCCAGCGGCCAGCTCACACGCCTCACCACGCGCACCCGCTACACCGGCGCGGCCCTCTCGCCCGACGGCCTGCGCCTCGTGGCCACCACCACCGACTCGGCCTACCACCACCGTCTCGTGCTGCTCGATGCCCGCACCGGCGCCGTGCAGCAAACCCTGCCGAACCCCGAAAACGACTTTTACCTGCAACCGCGCTGGACGCCCGACGGCCGGCAACTGGTTGCCGTCACGCTCCGGCGCGGCGGCAAAACCATCGAAGTCCTCGACCCCGCCACCGGTGTGGCCCGCGCCCTGCTGCCGGTGGCCAACGTGAACCTTTCGAACCCGCAGCCCTGGGGCGAGTACGTGCTGTACAACTCGCCGCAGTCGGGTATCGACAATGTGTATGCCGTGCACACCGGCACCGGCCAGACGTACCAGGTAACCAGCCGCGCCATTGGCGCCTACCACGCCGCCGTAGCGCCCGGCGGCCGCCACCTCGCTTTCCACGACCAACGTGCCCAGGGCAGCCGCGTCGTGGAAATGCCACTGGAGCCGGCCACCTGGCAGCCCGTTGCGCCGCCCGCCGCCGATGCCCCGCAGCCCTACGTGCAAACCCTAGCAGCCCGTGACCCCGGCACTAAGCAAGTGGGCGAGCTGCTGCCACCCGCCGATTCGGCGCAAACCGCTGCTGCATTTCCCGCGACGCCGTATTCGCCGCTGCGCCACGCGTTCAACGTGTTCAGCTACGGGCTGGTGCAGAGCCCGGCCGGCAACGGGCTGAGCGTGGGCGTTCGGTCGCAGGACTTGCTGAACACCACGCAGGCCATTGCGGGCGTGAGCTACGACCAGACCGAGCGCACGGCCGCACTCTTTACCGGCGTGAGCTACCAGGGCCGCTTTCCCATTTTCGACGTGGACCTGACGCACGGCGGACGCAACGCGGGCATCGTTTATCAAGGGCAGATTTACCGGGACCAGTGGCGTAGCACGCAGCTCACGGCCGGCCTGCGGCTGCCGCTCACCCTCACGCGCTCCAAGTATTTGCAGGCCCTGAGCCTGGGTGTGTACTACCTGCACGAAGAAGTGAACGGCTACGAGCTGCCGGCCCGCTTCCTCTCCGACGTCGGCCCCAATAACCCGCTGAACGCCGTGCAAACCACCTTCACCTACGCCCGGCAGCTCAAGCAAAGTGCCCGCGACGTGGGGCCGCGCTGGGGCGAAAGCGTGCTGCTGACGTGGCGCACCACGCCCTTTGGGCAGGGCCTCGATGCCACGCAGCTCGCGGCCCTGGGCAGCGTGTACTTGCCCGGCCTGGGCAAGCACCATAGCATTCGGCTGCGCGGTGGCTACCAGCGGCAGCGGCAGCGCGAGTACCAGTTTGCGGCGGCCGTGTCGTTTCCGCGCGGCAACGGCTACGTGAGCTTCGACCGCCTGGCCACCGCCAGCCTCGACTACCGCCTGCCCCTGGCCGACACGCACTGGAGCCTGGGCCGCTGGCTGTACGTGCAGCGCTTTAAGGCCGTGGGTTTCGCCGATGTAGCGCAGGGCCGCAACGTGGACCGGTTTGTGGGCCGCTACAACTACCGCACGGTGGGCGTAAGCGGCTCGGTGGTGTTCAACTTTCTGCGCCTGCGCACCCCGCTCGAAACCGGCCTGCGCGCTACCTACGACACCTACCGCAAGACCTGGCAAATCGACCCGCTGGTGCTCGATATCGGAATTTAGAGCTACGTGAAAAGCACGGGCCAAAACCGAATTCGGTCAAAGCATCAATGCCCCGTTTGGCGTTACCGGACGGGGCATTGGTGCGAAACGGCGTAGGGTGTGCGGCTAGGCGCCCGGCTTCAGCAGCTGCGGAAATTCCTTGGCGAATTTGTTGAAGCGCGGCGTCGAGACGTTGCGCACGTAGGGGTCGTTGGGGTTGTTATGGAAGTAGTCTTGGTGGTAGCGCTCGGCCGGGTAAAAAACCTTGAACGGCACTACCTGTGTCACGACCGGGTTGGGGTAGCGGTGCGAGGCATTTACCCGCTTGATTTCGGCTTCAATCTGCTGCTTTTCCTGCGGGGTGCGGTAGAAGGCAATCGAGCGGTATTCGTCGCCGGCATCGGGGCCCTGGCGGTTGAGCGTAGTAGGGTCGTGCTGCACGAAGAACACCCGCAACAGCGTGGCGTAGCTGATGACTTTGGGGTCATAGTACACCTGCACGGCCTCGGCGTGGCCGGTGCCGCCGCCGTACACCTGCTCGTAGGTGGGGCTGACGGTGGTGCCGCCCGCGTGGCCCGAAATAACCGTGCGCACGCCCTTCAGGCTTTCGTACACGTGCTCGGTGCACCAGAAGCAGCCGCTGGCAAAGGTGGCCACAGCCTCGCCGGGCTGTTGTTTGGGCAGCGTGGCAAAGCTATGGTCGCGGCCGTCGGCCTGGGCCAGGGCAGCAGTTACGGGGTTGCCCGAGCCGGCGTCGCAGCTGGCAGCGCCCATGGCCGTCAGCAGCAGAATAAACAAGCGTTTCATCATGATAGGAAAACGTACGAGCCGCGTATTTGATTCGGTTCGCGCTACATCCCCTTCAGGTGCCAATTTCCAGTTGCACGTCGCCGCCCACGGGGTAGCCGGTGCAGGTAAGGACCAGGCCGCGGCTTAGGTCGCGCTCGGTCAGCACTTCATTGACGCTCATCCAAACTTGGCCGGCGGTGCAGCGGGCCACGCAGTTGCCGCAGCGGCCGGCCTCGCAGCTGTAGGGCAATACCAAACCCTGGGCGCGGGCGGCCTGCAAAATGGTGCGCGGGTACTCCGCCTCGAACGTGTGCGCCTGCCCGCGCAGCTGCACCGTTACGCGGTGCGCGGCGGTGTCGGGCGGCACGGTGTGGGGCACGGTGGCGGCTTCGGTGTTGAACAACTCGCGCCGCAGATTGTCGCGCGGCAGACCCAACTCGCGCAGGCCGTAGGTGCCCATGCGCATGTAGTTCAGTGGGCCGCAGAGGTAGGCCAGCGTGGCAGCCAGCGGCGCCGATACATGCTGGCGCACGAGGGTTTTCAGCAGCTCCTTGTGCAGGTGGGCGCGGTTCAGGTCGGGGTCGTTGCTGAACAGCCACTCGATGTGCAGCCGCGCGGGAAACTGCCGGCCCAGCTGGTGCAAGGCATCGTGGAAGATGGCATCGGCGGGCGTGCGGTTGCTGTAGACGAGCAGCACGCGCAACTGCTGGTGGCCGTGCAGGGCGGTTTTGAGCAGCGCAAACAAGGGCGTGATGCCGCTGCCGGCCGCCAGCAGTATCAGCTGTTGGTAGTCGGCCGCGTTGGCGGGCAGGGTGAAGAAACCGCCCACGCCGCTGCTCACCAGCAGGTCGCCGGGCTGGGCACGGTCGACGAGCAGGCGCGAGAACAGGCCGTTGGGCACGCGCTTGACGGTAATGGCCAGCGGCTCGTTGAGCACCGGCGCCGAGCTGATGGAATAGGAGCGGCGCACGGCGTGGGGGGCCTCGGGGGCGGGGCGCACCAGCGTGAGGTACTGGCCGGCCTGGTAGGGCAGCGGCAGGCCGTCGGTGGGCTCGAGGAAGAAGGTTTTGGCGTCGGGCGCTTCGGAGCGAATTGCGCTGATGCGCAGCGTGCGGGAGGGGGAGTGGGGAATGGTGGCGGCTTCGGCGGGCATGTTGCAACATACGGCACGCCGCGCACGGGAGCGAAAGCCGCCCCAGCAGCGGCCCACAAAAAGCCCCGATCAACGGGCGTTGAAAGGGGCGGTTGCTCTGGCGGAAATCCGGTGGCTTACTGCTGGGCATCGTTGACGGGCTTGCCCTGCGCATGCAGGTTAGCGGCCACCAGTTTGTCGGGAACCACGTTGCTGACGGCCACTTGCACCTTGTTCATGAAGCTCGACACTACTTTGGCCTTGCCAGCCAGCAGGGCTTCGTGGCTGTCCTTGGCCACGTCGGCTGGGTTGGCCTTGCTGCCCTCTGCCACCAGCTTGGAGCGTTCCATGTCGGCCTTGCGGAAGAAGTCGGTATCCGTCACCCCTGGCAGCAGCGCCGGGATGGTGACGCCCGAGTCCTTGGTTTCCTCCCAAATGGCCTCGGTAAACGACGTGACGAAGGACTTGGTGCCGTGGTACATCGACTGCAGCGGCCCCGGCAGCATTTTGCCGATGCTCGATACCTGCAGAATGTTGCCGCTACCCCAAATGCTACATGTCTTTGTGCAGCGGGCGGATGGGGTTGCGGCCGGCCACTAGTTGGTGCAGGGCGTTGAGCACGCGCTGGGTGCGGGTTTCGGGCCGCTTGGCACTGTTGATGTGCTGCACCAATGCCCGCTTGACGCCGGGCGGCAGCCGTTCGTAGCCGGCGTTGGCTTCGGGCCAAGCGGCCAACCCTTCCTCCAATTCTTCGGGCACTTCCACAAAGTCGGGGTCGGGGTCAGGTACCAGCCGAAGGTGCACGCGCTGGCCGAGTTGCACCCGCGCCGCGCGGCACAGGTCTTTGTTGATCATCAGGTACCGCTCGCCGCCCTGCATGGGCATCAGCGTCAGGCGCACCGGATAATCGTTGAGCGTGCCCATCACACGCTTGGTGACCTTGCCGCCGAGAGCCTCAAAGGCCTCCAGCGGCACCATCACAATCTGGGTGGGCATAAAGCTGGGGCCGCCCGGCTCCAGCACGGCTTCGAAATACACGTCGGAAGCGGAAGCGGAGCGGGGCGGATTGGGGGAGGCAGCGGAGCGCGGCATGAGTGGGTGTTCGGGCAAAATAGAAGCCTAATGGAACGGCCGGAAACCGGGTGCAAAATAGTATCTGTGGAGTCTCCAAGTCGCAGCCGGAACCTGGCGAACTATGGCGGCACAAGTAGTGTTTTACCCCAATGCTATTCGCCGGCGAACAGGGTAGCTGCACTGCCGCAAACTTTTCGGCGGCCAACCGGCTTATGCCCCAAATTCTGAGAAAATGAAAGTAGAAATCTGGTCCGATATCGTTTGCCCGTTTTGCTACATCGGCAAGCGCAAGTTTGAAAATGCCCTGGCCCAATTTGCCCACCGCGACGATGTGGAAATCGTGTGGCGCAGCTTCGAGCTCGATCCCGAAGCTAAAACCCAGGCCGCCGGTAACCTCAACGAGCGACTGGCCGCCAAATACGGCCGCTCGGTGAAATGGGCCAAGCAAATGAGCGACAACATGACCCAAACGGCCGCCGAAGTAGGTCTGCATTTCGACTTCGACAAAGCCATTCCGGCCAACACGTTCCGGGCCCACCGCTTGGTGCATCTGGCCGCCCAACACGGCCTGCAGGACGCCGCCAAGGAACGCCTCTTCAAAGCCTACATGGAAGACGGGCTGAACGTGGACGACGTGCCCACGCTCCAGCGCCTCGGCACCGAGCTGGGCCTGCCCGCCGAGGGCGTAACCCGCGTGCTTACCTCCGACGAGTTTGCCCAGGATGTGCGCCACGACGAGTACCAGGCCCGGCAGATTGGGGTGCGCGGCGTGCCCTATTTCGTCTTCGCCGACAAGTACGCCGTGTCGGGCGCGCAACCCACGGAGCTGTTCCAGGAAGTGCTGGAAAAGGTGTGGGACGAATTCAATCCCAAGCCGGCCCTGCAGGAAATCAGCCCCGCCGGCGGCTCCTGCACCGTGGATGGCGTGTGCGACTAACGCCGAGTTTCAGCAGTTGGCTGCTGCCCGTTTTGTGGTGAGAGAACCACGTAGCGAACTTGCGCATACAGCGGTGCAACAACAGCGAAGCCCGCCCCAATTGGGGCGGGCTTCGCTGTTGTCGGGCCTGTGCCGGTAGCGCGAAGCGGCGCTCTACTTTTTGCCAACCGGGGCGGCTTCAAGTTGAATGTTAGCGGGCATCGGAATTTCGCGGGCTGTCTGAAATTCCTTGGGCTTGTCGGCGGTTTCGTCGGTGCGGCGCTGCAAAATTTGGAGGCGGCCGCCGGTGCCTTGCATCACGGCCAGGTCGTCGCCGGTGCCGCTGTTGGGGTCGTAGCTGCGGAAACCGAGCAACATGCTGCCGGGAAATTCGGCGCGCTTGGCTTTTTCAGCGTCCACCAAGTCGGGTTTGCCAATGAAGCGGCCCAGTTCGATTTCCTTGGTTTCCTTGCCCTTCATCACCAAGAAAGCCGTGGTTTTGGGCATCATCGGGTCGACGTCGGCCACGGGCTTGAAGCGGAACGAAAGCTGCACGGTTTCGGGCGCGGCGGGGGCAGTATCAGCGGCGTCGGCCGGCGTAGTGCTAGTGGCCCCGCTGGCAGTAGTATCTGCCGACTGGCCCGCTGCCTGTTCGGTAGGCTGGCCGGCCGGCTGCTCTCCGCCGGGCGCCGATTGGTTGCAGCTAGTGGCCAGCAGCGTGGCTGCCAGCAGAGAAAGGGAAACGTATTTCATGCGTGGGGAGGTTGAGCAAGTAGAAAAGCAGATTCGGCCGATAAGAATAAGCATAAATGTCGGCTACAGTACCACATCATCCGCTGCGTCGTTGCCAGAAAGCGGCGGACAGCCCGATGAGCTAGGCTGCAACGCCGTGCTACCGGCCGGTCTTGTAAAAGCGCCTCCCCGGCCGCTGCCTCGCCCTACAGGCGAAGCAAGCAACCGGGGAGCGGGGCCGGCCAGATTCGGGTGCAGCCCGATCAGGCCGTGGCGTGGGAGAGACGCTGGGTGCAGGCAAAATGAAACAGCGGCGTGAGCAGCATCTTGTTGAGCTGCTCTTGCGCCGCGCGGTCGGCTGCCGTGAGCTGCTGTTGCAGATGTTCCCGGCAGGCCCGTTGCACCGCGTTGTACACCGCTGCGGCCGGATACTGGGCCAGCAGGTCGCGCAGATCAGCAATGTCGGCCGTGGTGAAATGGGCATTGAGCGACAAAAAGCCCAAGAGTTCTTCGCGGGCGGCCGGCGAGGCGAGAAACGCCTTTTTGGGTTGGTGCCGCAAGTTGGTGCGGGCAGGCAGGCGCAGCGTGGCAGCACTGGGCCAAGCGGGCTGAGTAGCAGTGGAAAGCATAGGTGGAGAGGTTGGTGGTTGTATAAGCATAGGTAAATAAATTAATAGAATAATCAAATAATTTCATAGAAAATTATTGTGCCATGCGCATACAAAAGCAGCCGGGCAGCTACAAAAAGCCAGCCGATTGCGGTAAAAACAGTAAGGCAAGGAAGTGTGCTACCGTTGCGACGTGGTAGCGGCGGGGCCACTCAGGAATGCAAACGAGCGGCCCTGGTAGCGCGGGAGCTGCAACGCGCGGCGCAGCTGCACAAACGAGCGGTACGGCGCCACCGGGGCTACCATGTTCACGAGCCACGTAGGCAGCTCGCCGCCTGGGTCCACGCGAAAAGTGTAGTCAACCTGCAGGCGGTTGGGCGTGAGCGGCCGCACCGTCCAGAGGCCCGACCAATAGGGCACACGCACCCGGCCGGGCTGCGGCGGCACCAAGCCCGCGGCGTGGGTAGTGCTGATGAGCAGCTGCTGGGAGGCCGCATCGTAGGAAAACTGCAGGCGCATGGCCACGTCGCGGTTGGCCACGGGCGTGGGCATCTGGGTTTCGAGGTAGTAAAACAGCTCGGTTTCGCTCACGCGGCGCAGCAGCCGGGCCGATTTGGTGTTGCTGATGACGTAGGGGTACTGGTCGACATCGGAGTACATGGCCACCAGTTGCGAGAGCGTGCCGGGCATTTCGCAGTGCACCTTGATTTCCTTGAACCGGCTGTCGTCAGACACCCTTGAATACACCTTGATGCCTTCTTTGTCGGTTTCGAGGCGCCAGTGGGTTTTCGTTTCAGCACGTGGCGCACGCTCGGCTGCTACCCCGCTGGCAGCGGGGCAAAGTACGGTGAGCAGCAGGGCGAAGCACGCACTGGAGAGACGCATCGAAATGGGCAATTGGGGAAAGGCTGACAATGTCAGTTGGTAAAAATACAAAGACAGATGGCAATAGCGCAACCCCAAAAATGGGGTGTCCATTCCACCCGCCGCCCGAAAGCCGGCTGACTGCGCTTGAGAAAGGGCGCTGACCTACGGAAAATGGCTGCTGCCGTGCGCCGGCGGCAACACGAGGCCCCATGTGCCGAAACGAAATTTTTTGCGCCGCCGGGTGTTGTAAGGCCATACGCTTCACCTGTCCATCTTCTCCGCCGTGTTGGTTCCGTTTTTCTCCTCTCGTCTTGCCCGCTTTGCGTTTCTTGTGTGGGCCGGTTTCAGTTCGGCCTCGGGCATTAGCTGCACCAAAGAGGCCGCCGCGCCGCAGGAAACCACCGCTCCCGAAACCCGCCTGGTCGGCAGCACCCTCATTGGTGAGTACAGCCCGGCCACCCTGGCGGGGCGCGTGGCAAGCATTCCGCTGGCCGGGGCGCTGGTGAAATACCCGGTACGGGCGTACCGGCTTACCTACAGCACCCGCAACACCGACGGTAGGAACGTTACCGCGTCGGGCGCGCTGCTGGTGCCGGTGGCCCCCCAGGCGCTGCCGCTGCTTAGCTACCAGCACGGCACCATTCAGCCCGACGAAGAAAACCACGCGCCGTCGTACTACAGTTCGAGCAGCGAAATCTGGTCGGCGGTGTCGGTACTGGCCTCCACGGGCTACGTGGTGTCGGCACCCGACTATATTGGCTACGGCGCCTCCAAAGCGCTGCCGCACCCTTACGAGCAGGCCGCCTCCCTAGCTTCGGCCTCGGCCGATATGCTGCGGGCCGCCCGCGAGTTTTGCCAGCAGGAGCAATTCGCCCTCAACAAGAAGCTGTTTTTGATGGGCTACTCCGAGGGCGGTTTCGCAACCATGTCGTTGCACAAGCTGTTGGAAGAGCAGTACGCCGGCGAGTTTAGCGTGACGGCCAGCGCGCCGGGCGCGGGTGCCTACCACAAAACGGCCTTCGCCCGGCACATCATGAACACCACCGAGCCGCTGCCTTTCCTGAGTTCCTACGTGTGGGTGCTCGACACCTACAACCGCGTGTACGGCCTCAACCGGCCGTGGTCGTACTACCTGAATGCGCCCTGGGCCGCGCAGCTGCAGGCCAACCCCTTCGGCCCGGTGCCGCAGCAGGCGCAGGAGCTGTTTTCGCCCGGCTTCCGGCAGGCCGTCATCAGCGGCTCCGATGCGCCGCTGGCCGCCGCTTTCCGCGACAACGACGTGTACGACTGGAAGCCGAAAGCCCCGCTGGCCCTGTTTCACGGTACCGCCGACAACTACGTCCCCTACTTCAACTCCGAAGACGCTTACCGCGCCATGCGGGCCCGCGGCGCCACGCAGGTCGAGTTGCACCCCATTCAGGGCGGCAACCACTTCACCTCGGCCCCCAGCTACGTCTTGGAGTCGTTTGCTTTCATTTCGCAGTTCTAGCGCTGCCGAAACGCTGGACTGCTGCCTCGTGTGATGCAAGTCTGAGGCGTAGTGCCGACCGCTTCGCTTCCGGACGATGCAGACAACTGGGATTGTAACTTGGCCAGCACTTGGGTGCCGTTGGTAAGCCGGGCGTGCCATACGCCTTACTGGGCTTCGGCCGGCATACTCTCAGTCGTGCGCGTACCGGCGAAGGACTGAATGCGCAACTCGCCGCCGAGGCCAGCTTGGTCACTGCGGCAGTTGCCGGCAAAAGCGCGGCAAGGGCAAGCGTTTTATGGGCGGAAAAACGACGCATGAGAAGGCACAGACGATGCGCTAAGCGGCCACCGCCAGCGGCAGGGTGGGGCTGCGTTCGGCTGCTGGCCGCGCTACCTTTTTCCACAGGGCGTAGGTGAAGGCCATGAATGCCAGAAACAGCAGCGGTGAAACGATGAGCACGATGCCGTCGTGGGCGGCATAGCGGGCGGCGCAGGCCCCCAGCAGGTTGAAGGTGAAACCGGCATAAGCCCATTCTTTCAGGGTGCGAAACCGGGTTTGGAGCATGGCTAGGGCACCCAGAATCTTGCCCAAGCCAATGACGCGCATCACGTGCAGCGGGTAGCCCAGGTGCCGCATGATTTCCTGGCCTTCCTGGTTTTGGAGAAACTCGGCAATGCCCGCCAGCAGCATAAAAGCGGCGAAAATCAGGGTAAGGGTCCAGTACAGGGCAGTGGTGCGTTGTGGTTTCATGGTTGGTTTGGCTAATGGGTTTGACATGCTTGAACTACATACCAAAAATATTAGCAAATTGCCCGGCGAAAGGGGCTGAATGCGACCTTTTGCGGGTTGATTACGACACCTAAAAGCGTACCTTAGAACCATGAAGCATATTTCGATTCTGGTGCCCCAGGGTGCTATTTTGGGCAGTATCGAAGGGCCGCGGCTGCTGTTCACGGAGGTCAATGCGTTTCTGCAGCGTATGGGCAAGCCCGCGCTGTTTCAGGTGCAGCTTGTGGGCCTGCAGACCGACACTCCCGTGTGCGGCGGCATGTACCAGGTGCACACCAACCACCTGCTGGCCGACGTGCAGCAAACCGACTTGGTGGTCATTCCGGCCGTCGACGGCGACCTGAGTGCGGCGCTGGAAGCCAACCGCGCTTTTCTGCCCTGGATTGTGCAGAAGTACCAGCGCGGCGCCGAGGTAGCCAGCCTGTGCGTGGGCGCGTTCCTGCTGGCCGCCACCGGCCTGATTGACGGGCGGCAGTGCACCACGCACTGGGCCGCCGCGCACTACTTCCGGGCGATGTTCCCGCAGGTAGAGCTGGTGGAAGACAAGCTCATTACCGACGAGCACGGCATCTACTCCAGTGGCGGCGCGTTCAGCTACCTCAATCTGGTGCTCTACCTCATCGAGAAATACGCGGGCCGCGACATGGCCGTTACCTGCGCCAAGGTCTTTCAAATCGACATCGAGCGGGTGAGTCAGTCGGCTTTCGTCATCTTCAACGGGCAGAAAGAGCACGGCGACGAGCCCATCAAGCGCGCCCAGACCTACATCGAAGACAACTACCAGGAAAAGCTGACCGTGGACCAGCTGGCCGACATGCTGGCGCTCGGCCGCCGCAACCTAGAACGGCGCTTCAAGAAAGCTACCGCCAATTCAGTAGTCGAGTACATTCAGCGGGTGAAGATTGAGGCGGCCAAAAACAGCCTCGAATCGTCGCGCGAGAACGTGAACGAGGTGATGTACCAGGTAGGCTACACCGACCCGAAAGCGTTTCGGGTGGCGTTTAAGCGCATTACCGGGCTGTCGCCGAAGCAGTACCGCGAGAAGTACAACCGCGAGCGGGCGGTGCTGGCGTGAGGTAGTCCCGGCTACTCAATCACCCGCACCAACGACTTGTCATACAACTGTTCCCAGTCGCGGCGTAGGATGGCGTAGAGCAGTTCGTCCTCGAATTCGCCCGCGTCGTTCACGCCCGATTCGCGCATGCGGCCTTCGTACTGAAAGCCTGCCGTTTTCTCGATGGAACGGCGCGAGGCGTGGTTCGACACCCGAAAGCCGGTAGCCACGCGGTTCAGGCCCAGCAGCTCGAAGGCGAGGTAGAACAAATGCGGCTTGCTGCGCGGCGTAACGCCCCGGCCGCGCATGTGCGCAAACACGTCGGCACCGGTGGAGCCGGCGCGCTCTTCCCAGCTGTCGACGGTGAGCAGCGTCATGCCGGCCAGCTCGCCGTCGAGCAGGGAGTAAAAGCCGAAGTTGGTGCGCCGGCCCCGCTCGTAGCGCGGCAGGTAGTTTTGCATCAACTCCGCCAGCATCGGTTTCGAGTCGGGGAAGCCCTGGAACAAGGCGAAGATGTCGGCGAGGTTGTCGTCGTTGATCAGGTGCAGGGTAATGGAATCGGAGTAGAGGGCCGTGAACATGCTGGGAAGATATAGCCGCTGAGGCATTTGGCAGCGAGCGTTATAACCGCCTACTCGCAACGGTTAAGCAAACCACAATTCATTTCAGGGTACCTGGGTGTTGCTTGCAGCCGCGCTGGGCTTCAGCGCTCCTGCACCAGCAGCGTGCACATGGATGGCGGGCGGTAGCGGCGGGCAGGCGAGGTGAGTATATGAAACGAACGATATAATGCGTATCTTCTGCTGAAGAAGCAGCGGGAGCCCCGGCAGTAGGGCGGCAATGGTGGGTAGCGGCGGCATAATGCCGCGTATCGAAGGCTCTGATATCAATTCGTGTGGCCGCGGGCCAGCGGTTTACGCTCTCCGCGCGGGCTGGCCACTCACGCTTACTTCTCGTTTTCCATGAAATACCTCATAACGTTCCTGAAACTGTTGCTGGCCACCACGCTGGGCTTCGGGCAGGCGCACACGGCCGACGAAACCGCCCTGCGCGCGATGCTGCCCAACCTGGCAACAGTGATTAAGAAGCAGGATGTGAAGGCCCTCGACCGGTACTACACCCCCGACTACCTATTCGTCGACCAATTTGGCGTGCGCATGAACAAGGCCCAGCGCATGGCCTACATCAAGTCGGTCAAGCCGTTTGATATGTTCGTCTACGAAGACGTGAAGGTGCGCTTCTACGGACCCGCAACGGCTATCATCAACAGCACGGTGCGCAACCGCGTGGCGGGGCAGGCAGAGCGCAAATCCTCGGCCACGCTGGTCATGATTAAGAACGCGGGCGTCTGGCAGGTAGCTTCGGCCCAGGCGACGCCCATTGTGCCGGCGGCACCGGCCGTGGCGGCGAAACGCTGACGACCTGGGCCTGCTGAATTTTGGGTGCTGACGCCTGCCGCCGCTGCCGGCACGAACAGCGGCGGCAGGCAAGGCGCGGCGTGTTTACAGCAGGCTGCGTATGCGCCCGGAAACGACAGCGCCCCGACGCATTTTGTCGGGGCGTTGTCGTTTGCAGTAGCCTGACGGCGAGAAGCGGCTTTTAGCGCTGCCAAACGCCGCGCTTTATTCCACGGCCAGCGTGCGGCGCACCGACTGCGCGCCCGTCTGCACGTGCAGGTAATAAACACCCGCGGCCAAGTGACCGAGGGGCACGGTGTGGGTGGAGTGGGCCGCCGACGGCGGGGCGGTGTGCTGCCAAAGGGTACGGCCCAGGGCATCGGTGAGGGCTAGGACGGCGGAAGTAGGCAAGGCTGGCAGCTGCACGGTGGCGCGGTGGCGGGCCGGGTTGGGGTATACGGCCAAGGCGTTTGCCCAGTCTGTGGAAGCCGTGCTCAGAATGGCCGCATCGGTGAAGGTGGCGATGAAGCCGGTGGGCGCGCCGGTGGAGGAAGGCGGCAGTGTGTGCGCGCCAAACTGCGCTGCGCTGCCCGCCGAGCCGCCCACGTACACGCGCGGTCCGCCAATACTCAGGCCGATGCCGTAATCGTCGCCGGCGGCACCGGCGCTGAGAGCATAGGTGAAGCTGGCCGAGGCACCCGCGTCGGTGAGGCGGGCGAGGTACACATCGGTGAGGGTGTTGGTATTGGTGAGAATGGTCCCGCCGAAGCTGACGGTGGAGCTGGTGAAGCCGCCCGTCAAAAACACGTGGGAACCGGCCACGGCCACGCTGCTGCTCGACTCACCGCCGGGGCCGCCGGCGTTGTAGGCCCAGGCAAAGCTGGCGCTGCCGCCGGCATCTACCAGTTTGGTCACCAGCACATCGAACCCGCCGTTGTTGCCCAAGGTGAAGGGGCCGGCGCTGAGGGTAGCGCTGTTGTAGTTGCCGACCGCATACACAGTAGAGCCACGCACGGCCAGGGCCCGCACCAAATCGTCGGCCGGGCCGCTCACGCGCTGGGCCCAAGCGAAGTTGCCGGCCGCGCCGGTGTCGGTGAGTTTGGTTACGAAGCCGTCGATGGTGCTGAGGCTGCTGTTAGGCAGGGGAATGCCGCCGAACTCGGCCGAGGCGCTGCTGTAGTAGCCGCCCACGTACACGTTGGGGCCGCTGAGGGCAATGGCCTGGGCGAGGTCGGGACCGGTGCCGCCGGCCCGCTGGGCCCAGGTGAAGCTGGCGGTGCTGCCGGCGTCGGTGAGCTTGGCCACCAGCACGTCGTTGCTGCCGCTGCTGCTCAGGCTGAGGCCGCCCAGCTGGGCGGTGCCATTGAAGGAACCGGTCACGAACACGCCGGTGGTGCCGACGGCCACGCCGGTGAGGCCGTCGAAGCCGCTGCCGCCGGCCGAGCGGGCCCAAGCCACGTTGCCGCTGCTGCCGGCATCAACGATTTTGGCCACAAATCCATCTTCCTGCCCGGCGCTGATAAGCTGAACGCCGCCCAGGGCGGCGGTGCCGGTGAAGATTCCAGCCACGTAAAGGGTATTGCCGGTTAGGGCCAGGGCAGTGCCGCGGTCAGAGCCGGTGCCGCCGAGCGGGAGTACCCAGTCGAAGGCGTTGGTGGTGCCGTTCCACTTGGCCACGAAGGCGTCGTTGCTGCCGGCGCTGGAAACCAAGGTGGTGCCGAAGCGGGCGGTTCCGTTGAAGGTGCCGGTGATGTAGGCATTGCCGTTGGCGTCGGCCACGGTGGCGTATACCTGGGCCAGGGCGCCGGTGCTTTGGGTGATGCCGGCACCGGCGGCGGCTTGCCAAACGGGCGTTTGAGCCTGTGCGGTACCGCAAAGGAGCGCGGCCGCCCCAAAGAGGCACGTCCGTATTACGGGGGCAGCTAGTAAGGAGAGTAGGCGTGCAGGCATGTGGGTAGGAATTGGGCTGAAACGGGCAAGCAATTACGCTACCCGATTCCGGTTGACAATATCGGTGGTAGCGGGGAAAAGTGGCTGCCTTCTGCCGTGGTAGTCAACAGCTGACAAATGCCGGCCGGGTCGGTGCTTTATCACGTTCGGACTACGGGGCGAATGGGTTGCCTCCGGGTGTCGGATACGGCGCTTTTTGCCTGGCACGAAAGCCGCCGGCGGTGAAGAGGTGCGGGGCTACGTACGCAAGCCCGCGGCGGAAAAAACCCACGCCCGGCGTCCGCAGAGGAGGCCGAGCGTGGGACAGAGTATAAAAGGACGCCGGCAGAAATTAGGGCCGTGGGGTTACAGTGCTGGCGCTGATTTCGCGGTTGGCGGTGCTGACGATGGTGCGGGGCTGGCCTGGTACCAGCTCAAAGAGCCGCAGCTGCTGCTTGGGGGCTTTGTAGGGATGATAGAGCACCTGCACCTCCAGGCTGCGGCCGGAAAACTGGTGCATCTCCGCCACTTTGGGGTCGAGGGTCAGCTTCCTCACTTTGCCATCTTCGGCTTTGAGCAGCACGGTAGCGCGCTGGTCGGTGGTGCGGTTGGCCAAATCGGCCACAATAAAGTCGGTGGGCACGCCTTTGGGCATGGCCTCCAGCCGGAACGTACCCGTAACGCCGCCCAGGTCGCGGACGATTTTGCGCCGGGGCACGGCCGCGGTAGCGGGCCCGGGGGTGAAGCGGTACAGGGTCCAGTGGGCGCTGTCGGTGAGGGTGTTCTTATCGGGGCTTAGGTACAGCCGCAACCACTCGGCCTTCGCCCAATAGCCCTCGTCGCCTGTGGCGCCGAGGCGGGGTTGCCAGTAGTTGCGCCGGGCCCGCCAGGTGTTGTGGCCCACGTAGCGGATGCTGTCGTAGAGGTGGCCGCCCACGAAAGCCGGACCCACGCCCTTGCCCATGACAGCCCGAATGGTGGCCGCCGGGCCGGTTACGTCGATGATGAATTCCGACCCCGCTTTGGCCGTCTGCCAGCGCCCGTTCAGGTCGGTGGCCTGGGAAGTCAGTTGCGCGTAGACCGCGCTACCCGAGAGGAACAACTCGAGGAATAGCGCGCATAGGAAAAGAAAGTAGGGCATGGCAGACAAAGGGAAAGGGCCGCGCAATAACGAAGCAAGTTGCCCGGTAGCGTGCTACGTGTTCGTTTCGGAGGAGGGCGGCCCGGCGGGTCGTGGGTCGAGCACCTTCACGTACTTCAGAATGTCCTGCTGGAAGCCGGCGCGCTCGTACACGGCGCGGATGAATGCTTCGTCGGCGGAAGTGGCCGGGCGGATGTGCAGGTCGGTGGGCGCGGGCATGGCAGCAAGGCGGGCAGGAAGCCGTTATACGGGCGGCTGCGCGAGCCTGGTGCTAGCGGGCGGCCGGGCGGGCCGGGGCGTCGTGCATGTAGCGGTTCAGGTCGGGCGAGAAGCACAGGATGCCCAGGGCCAGCAGGTGCAGCGCGCCGGTGGCGTAGAAGCCGGGCCGCACGGAGGCAAGGCCGCCGGAATGAACCATGAAGTAGAGGAGCATGAAGTGCAGCCCCGACAGCGCCGCCAGCAGCGCCCGGGCGGGGCGCCAGCGGTTGAACATGCCCGCCAGTACCAGGGCCGTGAGAAGGGGGCTGCCGCTGTAGTTGCCCGACTCGCTCACAAACCAGAGCTTGTTGAGCGTGGGAAGCAGGTTGGCCGTGAGCAGGCAGGCGGCTATCAAGCTCAGGTGCAGGCGGGCTTTCTGCGGGGAATACATATCGATAGGGGCAGGACTGGGGTGGCTAAACTACGAAAAGGCGTGGGCTGGAGCTTCAAAAGTGAAAGCAGCTTTGCGAGTGGCGAGCAGGCAGCGGCAGCGGCGTGGTGGACATCTGCTTCCGACGGGAAACGGAGGCACCCGGTTAGCGGCGGCATTGCCGGCTACCCAAATACCGCCGTCTGTAATGCGCACAGCGTCGTTGGCTTACATTCTTTGGTAGTCCTGCTGGTTAGGATAGGTCAGTGTGCTACTATTAAGCGCCGTATCGCCCGACCTTCTTTCCAGTGCCTCTATGAAACAGCTTTACCCGGTTCTGGCCGCTCTGCTTATGGCCTCCGCCGCCACGGCGCAAACCACGCCGGGCGGAGTGCGCATCGGCACGGCCGGTGCCCCCCACGACAAAGCCATCCTTGAGCTAAGCGCCACGGGCAAGGGCCTACTCATTCCGCGCATGGACTCGGCCGCCCGCGCCCAGATTGCCAGCCCGCCCGACGGGCTGATGGTGTTTCAGACCGATGGGCGCAAGGGTTTCTGGTACGCCCTGAGCGGCGAGTGGCTCTTCATCCCCGATAAGACCAAGTCGGGCGACAACCTCGGCAACCACCGCGCCACCCAGGCTTTCAACCTGAACAACAAGCCCCTGACAGGGGTGGCCACCGCCGCCCTGGGCGACTCTACGGCCCAGGTACTGATCCAGTCGTCGGTGCCCAGCAAAAGCGTGGCCCTGATGACGCGCAGCGTCTACGGCCGCAACTACACCCGCACCACGCTCTCGGGTTACGGCACGGGGCCCTACGGGCAGGATATTGACTACGCCGTGTGGGGCAACGCCTACCGCTCCGAGGGCTGGGGCGGCATCTTTACCGCTGGCCGGCCCGGCCAGACGCCCCTGCGCTGGGTGGGGCTGGCCGGACACCCCGGCTACATTAACGCCAACGCGGCCATCCGCATCGTCGACGGCACGCAGGCCGCTGGTCGGGTGCTTACTTCTGACGGCGTGGGCAACGGCAAGTGGATGCCCATTACGGCGGCCGGGGGCAACTTCAACCTGGGCACCTTTCAGCTGGTGGGCAACGGCGGCTCGAACGGCATCCGCATCAGTGCCGCCGGCGTGGTGGAGCAGGCCGGCGTGGCCTCGCCCACCTTGTTGCTGCACTCCAACACCAACGACCTCGTAACCGGGGGCACGCTGCAGTGGCGCGAATCGAACACCGCCTACGGCTGGAACCTGCGCCACAACACCGGCGGCAACGAAGCCGGGCAGGCCGCCGACCGCCTGATTCTGGAGCGGGTGAACGGGGCGGGGGGCGTGGGCGTAATGAGCTGGAACCAGAATACCGGCAACGTGGGTATCAACACCCTTAACGCGGGCTACACCCTGGACGTGAACGGCACCATCCGCGGCAGCAACGTGTCGCCTTCCGACGTGCGCTTCAAGCAGGACGTGCGGCCCTTGGGCGGGGCGCTGGCCGCCGTGCGGCAGTTGCGCGGGGTGCGCTACCGCTGGAACGCGCTGGGCGTGCAGCACGGCGGCACGGCCGGGGCCGAGCAGGTGGGCTTGCTGGCCCAGGAAGTAGAACGCATCTACCCCGAACTGGTAAGCACCGATGCCCAGGGCTACAAGGCCGTGAACTACGCCCAGCTCACGCCGGTGCTGCTCGAAGCTATTAAAGAACTGGAGGCGGCGCTGGCCGCCCAAACCCGGCGCGCCGACCAAGCCCAGGCCGCCCAGCAGGCCGACCACGCCAGCTTGCTGACTTTGCAGGAGCAGGTAGCCGCCCTGCGCGCCGCGCTGGTGCCAGCGGCGCAGGCGCAACGGTAAGTAGGGTGCAAGCGGATACCGCCCGCCACGCGGAAGTCTGCCCGGTGGGTGGCGCCGGCGAAAACGTCGGTGGAGGTGCCGACGTCGCCGAAGAACACATAGCCTGGCTGGGCGCTGGGGTAGTCCCGGTAGCCCAGCAGGCGTTGCCGCTGGAAACGATGCGGCCGGTGGCTGGGCGGACAACGGATAAGGCCACGCAGGGCCGCCGGCAGACATTGCCACGCAGCCCGTCCGCGACTTACTCGGTCTGCGTCACGGTGTAGGTCACGCGCACGGCCCCGAAGGCACAGTCGGTGCTTTTCGCATCCACCAGCACGTAATACGCCCGGCTGTTGTCGATGACGCGGGAGCTGGTGGGTGTGAAGGACAGGACGGCGTAGCCCGGGGTGCCCGAGGAAAAAGCAGCGTCGCTGTAAGAGCCGGGGGCCCCCATGCCCGTGTCGGTGGGCAGCACCGAAATGAAAAACACCCGCAGGTCAGTGGACGCGTCGGTATCCTGGCCGTAGCACTTGATGCCGGTGATGGTAGCCCCCTGCGGCAGATGCACGGGAATGCGCAGGGCATAGTTCGAGTAGATATACTCGCCCTGACCGATGGGGACGCGAATCTTATAGGCCCCAGCGCCTTCCAGCTCCGGATTCGCGTCGCTGATACCGTAGGTGATGCTGTAGGTCTTGGCAGCGGCGTAGGTGTAGGCGTTGGCGGCAGGCAGGCTGGCATTGCCGGCGCTGGTTACCGAAAGGCCGGTGCTACCGCCGTTGCCCACCAAGGCGTTGGTGCCCAGCTTCAGATTTTGGGTAGCGGTGTGGTTGCCCAGGTTGTCGCCGGGGCTGGTGGGCAGGGCCACAGTGGTGCCGCCGGGGCCGGTCAGGGTCAGGTTCTGGCCGCTTAGGGTCAGGGCGCGGTTGGCGCTGGTTTGGGTAGTTCCATCCGGAAACATGAAGCCGCCGGTGCTGCTGTAGACGGTGCCCGCAACTTCGAGCGGCTGGCTGGGCGCGGCGGTACCGATGCCCACGTTGGTCGAGGGCAGCACCGTGAGGGCCGGCACCGACTCCACCGCCGCCGGCGTGGTCATGTAGGTCTTGAAGGCCAGGTCCACGTCGGTGCCCGGAAACCCCTGGGGAATGGCCGTGCCCCCGGCGTAGGGGTTGCCGGACTGGAAGAAGAAGTAAATGCGCCCCGAGGGCGCCTGCACGCTCAGGGTGTAGGGCTGGCCGGCCGTCAGCAGCACCGGCGTGGGCAGCACGATGCTCTGGTACACCAGCGTCGAACTGTAGCTCAGGTTGCTGATGGCAAAGGTCTGGGTGCTCAGCAGGGTGCCGGCGGTGCCCGCGCCCTGGTACAGGGTGAAGACGGCCTGGCCGGCCCCGGCATCGAACAGCCCGATGTCGACGCGCACCAGCCGGTTGCTGCTGCCCGCCGTAAACGACTGGCTGGCCCCCACCTTGAAGTCGGAGCCGGAGCCCAGCGTCTGCTGCTGGTCGACGCCCACGCCGGCCGGGTTGATTCGCTCGCCGTTGACCTGCAGGGGGCCGGCCGGCGTAGCCGTGCCCACGCCCACGTTGCCGGCGTCGTCGAGGTGCAGGCCGCCGGTGCCGTTGTTGGACAGGGTCTGGCCGTTGAGTTTCAGGGATTGGGTGGCGGTGTGGTTGCCCAGGTTGTCGCCCGCGCCACCGCCGGCCGCGGCGGCGGTGGTTTGCACCGTGCCGTCGGGGAAGCGGAAGCCGCCGGTGCTGCTGTACACCTGCCCGGCTACTTCCAACTTCTGGCCGGGGGCGGTGGTGCCAATGCCCAGGTTGCCGTTGTTGAGGAAACGGGCCCACTCGGTGACGGCGTTGCCGGTGGTGGCCCCACCGAAGCGGATGCCCGCGTTGGCGCCGCCCAGCCCCTGCTGGTTGAGCAGCCAGGTTTCGCCGTCGCCGCCGGTGCGGTTCCATTGCAGGTAGGCGCCCTGGTTGCCGACGGGCGCGTGGGCGCGGGCCAGCACGCCGCCGTCCACATCGAGCCGCTGGGTGGGGCTGCCGACGCCCACGCCTACGTTGCCGCCGTTATCGACGCGCAGGCCGTTGGCGTTGGCCGGGGCGTTGCTAAGCCAGTGGTTGTTCAGGCCCAGGTTGGTGCTGGCGGTGTGGCTGCCGAGGTTGTCGCCGGCGCGGGCCTTGTCCGGGATAAACAGCCAAGTGCCGCTCAGGGCGTACCAGAAGCCCTTGCGGCCGTCGGTCTGGAACACCATCAGCCCGTCGGGCGGGCTGGCAATCTGGGCGCGGGCGGCCGAGTCCATGCGCGGGATGAGCAGGCCCTTGCCGGTGGCCGAAATGTCGAGGGCGGCTGTGGGGTTGGGCGTGGCGGTGCCGATGCCTACCGAGCCGGTGGTTTGGGCCAGGGCCGCGGGGGCGGTGGCCAGCAGCAGCGCTGCGCAGGCGTATTTGTGAAGCATGGCAATAGGGGCGAGTAATGGGACGAGCAGTAAGGCCCGGCCGGCGGGCCCAACAAAGGTCGTCCGGTCGGCGCGGTGGTTTTGTCGCATGTTGATGCGACAAAACCACCGCGCCGACCGGGCGGTACGCCCCCCGCCAAACGTCGCCGCGCCGCCTACCCGGAGGTTGGCGGCGCGGCGTGCGGGCACAAAAGCCGGGGTTATCGGCTCGCAGGTGCCTGGGCCGTAGCCTGCGTGCTTAGCAAGCGGGTCACCTGCGCCTGTAGGGTGAGCAGGGCAGCGTGGTCGGCCTCGGCCTGGGCCGTGCGCGTCTGCAGGGCGGTGTTCTGGCGGCGCAGCTCGAGCAACTCAGCGGTCGGAGCCTGCCCCTGCCGAATCTGCTGTTGCAGGCGGGCGTTTTCGGTTTCCAGGGCCAGCACGCGGCGGTACAGGGCCTGAATGGCAATCAGGTTGACCCCGTCGAAGTCGGCCTGGTTGATGGTGGTGGCGTTGCCGCTGCGCCCGACGCCGTCGTGGCCGAAGGCGGCGAAGAAGTCCTGGGCCATGGGGCCGTAGTGGCGCATGGTGTCGGGGCTCTGGCCGCGGTAGTTCCACGAGCCCAGGCGCATGGCGTTGATGCGGTCGAGGAACTGGTTGCCGTCGGCCAGCACCACCCGCTCTTTTTTAGTGGAGTCCGAAATGACGGTCCAGGCGTTGGCGCCGGCGGTTAGTTGCACGCCCACGCTCATGGCGGTGTTGGTGAAGAGGCGGTAACCTCCGGCGTAGCGGGCCGAAAACTGGTTGTTGGTGGTGGCGCGCAGGGTGTCGTTGCCGTTGGCGTCGGCAATGGTGAAGGTGCCGAAGCGGCCGCTGGCCGAGGCGTAGCGGCCCATGACGATGGCGTTGGCGGCGTTGGCGGTGCACCATTCGCCCAGGGCCACGGAGTAGTTGCCCTGGGCTTTGCTGTTGATACCCCCGGTCAGGTTGTAGTTGCCCCGGGCGCGGCAGCTCCGGCCAATGACCAAGGCCCCGGAAGACAGCTGGTCGATGGCGTTTTCGCGGCCCAGGCAGGTGGCGTAGCTGCCCCGCACGTTGTTGTTGTAGCCGGTGGCCAGGCTGTAGAGGCCCACAACCAAGTTGTTGTAGCCGAAAGCAGCGGAGTAGAAGCCCATGTTGGCGGCGTCCCACTGCGTGCCGTCGACGCCCCCGGCCCGGAATGAGCCGAAGTAGCTGGTCCACATCAGCCGGTCGCCGGAGCCGCTGAGGGCGGGCGCGGGCGGGCCGTAGCCGATGCTGGTGCGCACCAGGAAGCCCGCATCGGCATCATCCAGACGTAGCCCGGCACCATTGTCGTAGGTGTTGAGGGGGCGAATAGCGGTGCGCAGGCGTACCAGGCCGTTGGCGTCGATGGTCAGGCCGTTGGTGCCGGGGGCGGCGGCCGTGCCGCCTACTATCCGCTTGCCGTTGAGCACCAAGTTTTGGCTGAGCACGTGGTTGCCCAGGTTGTCGCCGGCGCGGGCCTTGTCGGGGATGAAGAGCCAAGTGCCGCTCAGGGCGTACCAGAAGCCCTTGCGGCCGTCGGTCTGGAACACCATCAGCCCGTCGGGCGGGCTGGCAATCTGGGCGCGGGCGGCCGAGTCCATGCGCGGGATGAGCAGGCCCTTGCCGGTGGCCGAAATGTCGAGGGCGGCTGTGGGGTTGGGCGTGGCGGTGCCGATGCCTACCGAGCCGGTGGGGGTTTGGGCTTGGGCGGCAGCACTGGCGGCCGTGAGCAGCAAGGAAACGAGTAGGGTTGTTTTCATGGACCGCGGCGGGGTGAGAAGCAGAGCGAAGATGGGACGCGCCCGCCCGCTGTTTCCGGCAATGGCTGTCAACAACCGGTGGCGGGGGGTGAGTGACGGAATTTGGGGAGCGGGCGCGCCGGAACGCAAAGCGCCCGGTTTCCGTGGGGGAGGCCGGGTGCTGGCGCGTAATTGCAACAAAGGCGGTAGGATAGATGGGCAACGGGGCACCTCACCCCCGGCCCCTCTCCCAAAGCGAGAGGGAGCCACGGCGGCGCGGTGGGCGGAAGCGGGGCCGAACTACACGGCCGGGGCGGGCTTGGCGGAGCGGGCGGCGGTGTTGATGGTTTGGCGGGCCGACTGGTAGGCGGTGTGGAACTTGGGCTGGCTGCGCTGGTAGCGGACGAGGAACTTGTCGAGGCGGTTGCGGAGCAGGGCGGTGGCCTGGCGCAGGTCGGTGCCTAGGGTTTTGGTGTGGGCTTTGCCGTCGGCGGCAGCTACGCGGGGGGCGGTTTGCTCTTGCTAGAAGGCGGTGAGGGCGGCCTGGAAGTCGGTGAGCTCCTGGGCCGTTACGCCTTGCTCCTGGAGCTGGGGCAGCAGGGCGGTGGCGCGGGTGTGGAGGTTTTTGGCGATGCGCTGGAGGTCGTTGTCGGTGGCGCGGGTAAGCTGGTATTCGGAGTAGTCGGCGTCGGTTTGGAGGTTGAGGTCGTCGGTGGCGTCGGCGTGGGCGAAGAGGGCGGCGGCGACTTCGGCGGCGCGCTGGGCCAGCAGGAGCTTGGTTTTCTTTTTGACGGCGCCGGGCTTGGCCACGCCGGCGGCGCGCTGCTGGGTGGTGGCGGTGGGGTCGAGGTCGGCCACCAGGTCGGCGAGCTGCTGGCGGGCGGTGGTGAGGGCGGCGTTGGTGGCGTAGAGGTCGGCGTGCTCCTCGAGCACGGCCAGGGTGGCTTGCATCATCTGCAGTTTCGCCCGTTGCTTGTCATTCATGGGATTGAGAGGAAAAAAGATGGATGTGGATTAGGGAGTAATATATGGTTATAAAGATTCGATGGTACTGACGGGAGAAAAAATACCGGCGGCTAACCGCACAATGGCGGTTGACGGGCGCACAATGACCGATGACGACCGCACAAGGGGACGTGTCGGGCTCACAACGGCCGGTGCCGGGTTCACAATGGCTCGTGTCGACCTCACAATGCTCGGTGTCAACCGCACAATGGCATGTGTCAAGCTCACAATGCTCGGTGACGGGCTCACAATGGCCGGTGTCAACCGCACAATGAACGGTGACGGGCTCACAATGCTCCGTGCCGAGCGCACAATGGCTGGTGGCCGCCGCACAACGGGCGGTGCCGACTGCACAACGGTTGTTGTCGGGGTGACAATGCCCGGTGGCAGGCGCGCACGGGCTGCTGGCGGCGCGGCTCCGCAGGTATCTTTGCGGAAAACCAGCCTTGTTAATGTCTGCATCCATTGCTTCGCCACGCCACTGGCTGCTGCTCGTCATCACATCGTTGCTACTGACCAACTGCTTGGCTCAGGAGCAGCAACGGCAGCCGTCGGCGGCGCCTGCCGGGCGCCCGGCCAATACGGCCTCCGGCAAACTACCGCCGACCGGCCGGGTGACGGCGCGGGCCGCCGGGCCGGACTCGATTTACGCGGGCGTGGCGCAGCTGCCGACGCTGGTGGGCGGCGGGAGCATCGGGCCGGCGGTGGAGCAGGTGGTGCGGCAGCAGCTGGTGGTGCCCGATAGTATTCCGGTGCCGGAAAAGCTGGTGTTGTGGCTGCTGGTGGGCAAAACCGGCCGGATGGAAAACGTCAAAGTGCTGGCCGGCACCGCCGACGAGAACATGGCTGGCGGACTAGCGTACGACCTGCTCAGCCGGTTGCCGCAGCTCGTGCCGGGCCGGCACCGGGGCCGGGCCGTGCGCGTGGAGCTGACCCTGACGGTGCCGCTCACGGGAGCCAACGCGCCGCTGATGTGGTCGGCCGCCCAGCGCACGGAAACGCAAACAATGAAAACCGGCCTGGCGCGGCGGCTAGCGGACGAGACGGACGCCGCGTTCCTGCACCGGGTGCTGCCGCTGGCCGCCCGAACAACGACGGATGTGGTAGCTTATCCCCGGCGGCCCGGCGCCTACGGCCGGCAGCTGTTTTTCTCGCTAGCGGGCGGCCCCGAAAACGAATACGGCACTGACCTGTACGTGCTCGACCCCTACGCGCCCGACACCTACGCCGTGCAGGTGCTGCCCCTGCCCACCATGGCCGACCTGACCAACCTGGCGTCCCTGTTTTTTGTCGACGTAGACCACGACGGGCAGAAAGAGCTGCTGGCCCTGACCACCTGCAGCCTGCGGGAGGGGTTCGAGGGCGACGACGGGGAGGTGCTGTACGGCCGGGCCCCGCATTACCAGACGCTCATTTACCGGCTGGACGGGCAGCACCCTGACGGCCGCCCGCGGTACCGCGAAGACCATACCCCCCGCCCGTACCTCGATGAGCTGCCCACGGCCGCGGCGGTGCGGGCGGCCTTGGCCCGGCACCAACCACCGAAGCCCGCCGCCCGGCCGGCCGCGAAGAAGCCGTAGCGGGCGGGCTGTGGGAGAAGCGGGGGCAGCTTTCGTAACGGTCAGAGCCGGCTTGCCGCTGGGGCGGCAAGGAGGTACAACCTCCCGCCAAGCTGGGCACGGGCTACAAGCTCGCACCAGTGGGAGACTACAAGCGCCGCCGCTCCTTCAACCGCCGCATCACCGAGCTGCAAGACCGCCAGATCGAGTTCAACCCCGTGGCCCTCATCGACCGCGAATTCGACGTGGCCCGCCTCACCGCCTCCCTGGCCGAAGCCGACGCCCTCGAAGCGGCCGTTAACGCCCGCAAGGCCACCCTGTAGCCCGGTTTTCGCCCAACACGGACGCTACCAAGCACCAACGCCCCCGGCCAGTAGGTCAGGGGCGTTGTTTGTTTTTGGGGTGGCTGTGGCACTCGGTATCAGACTTGCAATGCCCGGTGGCAGGCGCGCATGCTGGCGGCTGCAGTATCGGGTGAAGTTGGGGCGGCGGTGGTAACTGGGGTTTGGGTGGGAGCGGGGAGGCACAGCCGCCTGCCAAACTGGCACGAACTACAAGCTCGCGCCAGTTTGGCGGGTGTCACTATCTATGGAGATAATAGTTTACTTATATGTATTTTATTTCCATGTGTGCGTTCAAAAGCTACTAATATAATTCTTCTGGTATTGAAATTCGTGTGTGTAAAACTTGTAGTTGATATCTCATATCCTGCGCCAGGTCGAACAGAGGTTTTTGTGATTCTTCCAGAACCTGACTTTAAGTAGAATATTGTAAATGTGCTTTGGGTTGTGCAATCAATATTTTCAAAAATGGTTGCCAATTGTTTAATATGCTCAATTTTTAAATAGGAACTAATTAGTTGTGGTTCGTAATCATTTGGTCGTAGTTTTGTTGATTTTAAGTCGCAAAATATTGTTACTGTTTTTGGGTTTGGGTCATCTGTAGTAACTGATATTAGCCCATCGCATCCACAATTAATGTTTGGCTGGCTCTTTTTTAAATATAAATTCCTGATATTACTTTTGTCGAGAGTGTAAGCTGATGATAAATTTGGTAAGCCTCTTATAGTTACTTCTTTTAGCCCTGGACCGGGGGCGTTTTCTTGTAATGTTACATTGTTGCCAGTTCCGCCTATATTGAGTTTTAATTTGTTGCTGATGTTATTTGCTAAAGCTGTATGTATCATTAGTCGTGTTTTTTATTTGTGTATTTCTTTTGTTTGCTACCTGCTTTATTTGTGATTGTGTCTTCAATACTAGTGAATAATTCTTGTGATATTCTGGATATACTGTCAATTGCCTCATCAAAAGTTGTTGATTTAAGTCCAAGGCTATCTACTTCTATACTAGTTATTCCGTCCTGTGCCATATATGCCTTTATTGAGCCTGGGAGTATGTACTCGTCTTCTTTGTAGCCAAGCTGGTTTATTAAAACGCTTTTGTTATCCAAATCAGATGATAGCATTACTAAGTTGTTTATTTCTTTTAGTATATAGTCGCTGTGTGTCGTGATAAATACTTTTATTCCCCGGTTTACAAGTTTGGCAAAGAGGCGTGCCATTTTTATTTGATTTTCAGGGTGAAGATTGAGCTCAGGTTCGTCTATTATTAATATGTCTCCGTGCTTGGCTATGTGCTTGATGTAAATGTTTAAGTCAGACAAGGCTCGTACAGAAGTGGACGCTAAATAAAAAGGAATGACCTTCTTTTTCTTGCCTTTTAATGCCTTTGTTTTGACTATCTGCTGACCGTTTTGAATTTCGTATTCAATGCCTAGTAGGCGTTCTATATATCCGCTAATCTCAGGTGTGTCTTTAAATATGCTATTCTCTTTGATTAGGTTCTCTCCGTCTCTGGCAATATCAATGTTGGCTTTGATTGGTAATGAATATCTACTTAGGGTTTCGTTCATTAAGTCAAATGGGTCAAACGATTTCTTTTTATCCATTCTCATTAGATAGTCCACTAATGTATTTTTGTTAATATCGAGCTCTTTTTGAAATAAATGTATGCCTGTTCTTTCTGAAGATATGATAAATGGATTTGGGAATTCTTTTCTGGTGAAAAAATTGGCAATTAATTCAGTTATAATGAATGGAAGAGAGCTTCGATAACCCCTTACAGCTGTGCTGTCTTCTTTGTTGAGTATAAATTGTAAAATGTGGCTATTTGCCTCTTTATAGCATTGGACTATCTTGACAGAGTATTTCGTGGTATCTGATGAGTATTCATCAGATAGATCTAATGGGAGTAGATCAAATTTAACATCAAATTCTGATTGGGCGAATTCTGCGGAATTTGCACTGAATATTTCGCCGAGGCTACTTTTGTATTGGGCGCTAATTATGCTTAAAGACTTCTGAACTCTGCTAACGTAGTCTCTTGCATCAATTTCTGCTCTTCCAGTTGTGATTAGCCCGCTAATAAAATCTTGATCTATACTTAGTGCTTGACTATAAAGATGGCTTGTCCATGTTCTTAGGAAGCCGTATATAGTATGCGTTGCATATGATTTGCCCTGGTTGTTTTTTCCGCATATAACGGTTAGATCCCCTAGTTGAATACGTGCGTTTTCAATAGGTCCTATTTTTTTTAGTAAAAACTCCATTTTTTTTGTTTTTTGACTGTTGGAAAACTGTTATGTATAGTTAACGCTATTTTACATTGTACGAAGAATACAGTGGCTTTGCGTTTGGTTATTTTGTTGCGAATGTATTCATATAAAGCTTTCCTAATCTGAGGAAGGCTTTTTTTTCTTCAAAATGATCAGCTTCTAAGGTTGTTTCTAGCGCCGCTTACCCCTCATCCTCATCATCCGACACCGCAGCCGTGGCTACCACGGGCGGCATGGATTCGAGGGCCAGCTCGTTCATGAGCTGGCGGGCGTACTGCACGCCGCGCACGTCGGCGATGGTGATGATGAGCTGCTCCTTGCGCTCCTTCATGCTGGCGCGGCGGGGGTGGGTTTGCACGTAGTTCAGGATCTGGCCGAACTGCTCGCCCTGGAAGTAGGGCTCGTGGCCTTCGCCGGCGTCGAGGTAGCCTTTGAGGGTGTCGCGCTTGAGGGAGATTTTGCTGAAGCCCACGCGGCAGGCCTGCCAGCGCAGGCGCACGATGTCGGCCAGCTGCTCGACTTCGGCGGGCAGCGGGCCGAAGCGGTCGACCATGCTGGCCAGCAGGCGGCGCAGCTCCTCGGGCTCCCGGGCGCGGTCGAGTTTGGAGTAGAGCTGCAGGCGCTCGGAGACGGACGAGACGTAGGTATCGGGAATGAGGATTTGCAGGTCGGTTTCGACGTTGCACTCGCGGGGGCGGGCAAAGTCGGCGGCGTCTTTGAGGCGGCCGGTGGTGTCGCCCAGGAACAAGTCGCGGAACTCGGTTTCCTTGAGCTCCTGCACGGCTTCGTCGAGAATCTGGTGGTAGGTTTCGTAGCCCAGGTCGTTGATGAAGCCCGACTGCTCGCCGCCGAGTAGGTTGCCCGCGCCGCGGATGTCCAGGTCGCGCATGGCCACGTTGAAGCCCGCGCCGAGGTCCGAAAACTCTTCGAGGGTGGAGAGGCGCTTGCGGGCGTCGCTCGGGAGGCCGGCCACGGGCGGGGTGAGCAGGTAGCAGTAGGCCTTTTTGTTGGAGCGGCCCACACGCCCGCGCATCTGGTGCAGGTCGGAGAGGCCGTGCATGTGGGCGCGGTTGATGATGATGGTGTTGGCGTTGGGAATGTCGAGGCCCGATTCGATGAGGTTGGTGGACACGAGCACGTCGTACTCGTGCTCCACGAATTTCATCATGCGCTTTTCGAGCACTTCGCCTTCCAGCTGCCCGTGGATGCTGGTGATGCGGGCATCGGGCACGAGGCGCTGGATCATGGCGGCCTGCTCGTCGAGGTCTTTCACGCGGTTGTGCACGTAGAACACCTGCCCGCCGCGCTTCAGCTCGCGGGCAATGGCGTCGCGCACCAGGTGCTCGTCGAACACGGCCAGCTCGGTTTGCACGGGCTGGCGGTTGGGCGGGGGCGTGGCAATGACGGACAGGTCGCGGGCGCCCATGAGGGAAAAGTGCAGGGTGCGCGGAATGGGCGTGGCCGTGAGCGTGAGCGTGTCGACGTTCACCTTCAGCTCCTTGAGCTTGTCCTTGGTTTTGACGCCGAACTTCTGCTCTTCGTCAATCACCAGCAGGCCGAGGTCCTTGAACTGAATGTCCTTGTTGGTGAGTCGGTGCGTGCCGATGAGGATGTCGGTTTTGCCGGCGGCCACCTTGCCTAGCGTCTCCTTCACCTGCTTGGTGGTTTTGAAGCGGTTGATGTAGTCGACGGTGACGGGCAGCTCGCCGAGCCGGTCGCGGAAGGTTTTGAAGTGCTGCATGGCCAGGATGGTAGTGGGCACCAGCACGGCCACCTGCTTGCCGTCGGCCACGGCCTTGAAGGCGGCCCGAATGGCCACTTCGGTCTTGCCGAAACCCACGTCGCCGCACACGAGGCGGTCCATGGGGTGGGGCTGCTCCATGTCGTTTTTCACGTCCTCGGTGGCCTTGGCCTGGTCGGGCGTGTCTTCATAGATAAACGACGACTCCAGCTCGGCCTGCATGAAGGAGTCTTTGGCGAAGGCGTAGCCGGGCGCGGTTTTGCGCTTGGCGTAGAGGCGGATGAGGTCGGCGGCAATGTCCTTGACCTTTTTCTTGACGGCCTTCTTCTTATTCTCCCACTCGGGTGAGCCGAGTTTGGACATGCTCGGTGGCGTGCCCTCGGCGCCCGAGTACTTGGCAATTTTGTGCAGGGCGTGGATGGACACGGTCAGCACGTCGTCGTCGCGGTACACCAGGCGGATAGCCTCCTGCAAGTGGCCGTTGATATCGACCTGGGTGAGGCCGGCGAAGCGGGCAATGCCGTGGTCCTGGTGTACCACATAGTCGCCGGGTTGCAGGGTGCGCAGCTCCTTGAGGGTAAGGGCCTTTTTCTTGGAGAACTTGCGCTTCTCCTGGGCGCGGTAGTACCGCTCAAACAGCTGGTGGTCGGTGTAGACGACGACTTTGCGGTTTTCGTCGATGAAACCTTCGCGCAACCCCAGGCCGAGGTGCTGAAAGCGCACGTCGTGGTCGAGCTCGTCGAAAATGGTGCGCAGGCGGTCGATCTGCCGCATCGAGTCGGCGGCAATAATGTTGAGCAGGTCGCGGCTCTGGTTTTCGTGTAGGTTCTTGACGAGGCGCGAAAAGTCCTTGTTGAAGCTCGGCTGGGGCTTGCTGGTGAACTGCACCTGCTCGGCTTCTTTGTGGTAGAAGCGCTTGCCGAACTCCAGCACCGGGAAGCGTTCCAGGTGCTTTTTCAGGGCCTTGGTCGATTCGAACAGGTCCTCGGGCTTGGACTTGATCTGCACGCCGTGGGCTTCTTCGAGCATGGTCTGGAAGTTCTGCTCGGCCTTGTCGAACTGCTCGCCCACGATGTCGAGCAGCTGGCGCACGTCTTTCACCCACACGGCGGTGTTGGCAGGCACAAACTCCAGAAACGACTCGCGCTTCTCGGTCAGCAGCTTCGTCTGCACGTTGGGCACGATGCTGATCTGCTCCTTCTTCTCCACCGACAGCTGCGAGTCGGGCGTGAAGGTGCGCATGCTCTCGATTTCGTCGCCGAACAGCTCGATGCGGTAGGGCAGCTCGTTGGCGTAGCTGAACACGTCGACGATGCCGCCGCGGATGGCGTACTGGCCGGCCTCGTACACAAAATCCGTCCGCTCGAAGTCGTACTCGGCCAGCAGCTCGCCCAGGAAATTCACGTCGAGCCGGTCGCCCACCTTGCAGGTAAAGGTGTTCTGCACCAAGCTCTGGCGGTTGATGACTTTTTCGCTCAGCGCCTCGGGGTAGGTCACGATAAGGGCGCCCTTGGGCGGCGCGTCTTCGTTCTTTTTCGCGTTGGCTTTGGCCTTCTCGTCGGCCGTTTTGCCCTTTTCGCCCGATTTGCCGCTGAGGCGGTTGAGCACCTCGGCGCGCATGAGCACGTTGGCGTTTTCCGTCTCGTCGAAGGAATAGGCGCGCTTGTAGGAGCTGGGAAACGTCAAGACCTCCTCCCGGTCGCCGACGAGGTTTTGCAGGTCGGAAGCGAAGTAGGTGGCCTCGTCCTTGTCGTGGAGCACGAAGAGCAGGTGCTCGTCGGGCCGGTCGAGGTGAATGGCAGCGGCCACGGCAGCGTCCTGGCTGCCCACGAGGCCGCGCAGGTGGAAGCGCAGCGGCACCTCGTCGTTGCCCGGCTGCAGGCGCAGCGCCAGGGTCTGAATATCGGTATCGAGCGAATAGAGGCGAAGGAATTCGGAGGCTTGCACGGGCAGTCGGCTAGAGAGGCAGCAAAGGTAGAAGCCCGGCCGGGACAGAATTCCGGTCGGGCGCACTGGTAGGAATACCGCAGGGCCGGGCCGAAAGTTTCCGCGCCACCGATGGATCGGGGTAGTTGGGCGGGAAAAAGCCCGCATTGGGCTAGTCGGGCCGCTGCCCCGAAAAATTAGCGCCGTACTTTCGTCCTCCATCCTCCCTTGCAGCTTCCCCGTGCGCGGCTCTTCTCACCTTGCTATTGGCCTGATTACCGGCGCCGGCATTGCCGCTGTCGCGCCCGACCTCAAGCTGTCGTTGCCCGGCATTGCGCTGGCCGGCTTTTCGTCCCTGGCACCCGACCTCGACCACCCCGGCTCGCGCCTGAGCAAGCGACTGGGCTTTGCACAGAACTTTGTGCGCTGGGCCTTTGCCGGGGCGGGCGTGCTGCTGGCTGTGTTTGCGCACTTCAACCTCGCGCCCGGCCCCAACCAGCGCGTGGCCTTCACGGCGGCGCTGTCGATGTTTCTCATCGGTATGGCCATGCAAAACCAGTCGGCGCGCAAGCTGGCGCTGCTCTTCACGGGCGTGGCCTCGGTGCTGGCGGGGCTGTACTGGCAGTTTCTGTGGCTCAGTTTGCTCGGCGCGTTTGTGGCCACGGCACCCTTCACCTCGCACCGCACCTGGACGCACACCATCTGGGCGGCGGCGCTCTGGACCTACATCGGCTACCTCGCCAACAAGGATTTGGGCTGGCACGGCGTGGCGGCCTACGCCGGCGGGGGCTACATGTCGCACCTGTTGGCCGATACGCTCACCAAATCGGGTATTCGCTACGTGCTGCCCTTGTCCGATAAGGCCCTGAAGATTCCGCTCATCAGTACCGGCTCGGCCTCGGGCAACGTGCTGGAAGTGGTGATTTGCGTGGGCTACGGGCTGGTGGTGGCCCTGCTGCTCTGGCAGCGTTTTGGTCCGGCGCTGTTACCTGGATAAGCCACTGCGAACTTGAAGGGATTCAATTTTGCGGATTTCGCAACGTTGGAATGCGAACGGCGGAATTTCTAAAAAACCGCTCAAAATCATTGAAATGGCAGTTGTTGACTAAAATGGACTACTTGAATGGGAAAGAATACGATTTGCTAGCAAAGAATTTGTAACATTGTCCCGCCGAGTAGTTGCCGCTCATCGGACGTTATCAGTGCCTATATCTAGCTTTTTGCCATCGTTATGGCTCTTTATAGTGTGCTGGCGTTCCGAGGAGAGGTAACGGCTTTGGTCAGGTAGAAAAATAGGTTAATTATTGAATTATTTCAATGATTAATTTTTCTTTCTGCTTGAGTGTCTGTGTAGTGAAATACATCTGAAATTCACTATACAGTTTGTACCTTTGAACACTTTCGGCTACCGGGCCCGGAGTTTGCGCCCCTTTTTCTTACCTCTTACCCACACCCAGTTGCATGAACGCGATGAATAGCCCGCTGATCCGGATCGGCGTCTTTTATGACGGCAATTATTTCCTGAAGATCAGTGATTACTACTACTTCCAGCACGAGCGTAAGGCTCGTATCAGCCTGGAAGGTCTGCACGAGTTTATCTGCCACCAAGTGGCCGAAGACGAAGACGCCGATGTGCGCCTGTGCCAGATTACGGAACCTCACTTCTTCCGCGGCCGCCTCTCGGCCACGGAGGCCCGCGAGAAAGACCGGTTGTTCCACGACCGTCTTTTGGACGACATCCTGATGAACATGTCGATCCAGACGCACTACATGCCCCTGAAGACGCGCGACGGCCGCTTGCAGGAAAAAGGCGTGGACGTATGGCTGGCCCTCGAAGCCCTGGAGCTGTCCATGACCAAGCACCTGGACGTGGTCGTGCTCATTGCCGGCGACTCCGACTACGTGCCCCTGATCAAGAAGCTGAACACCGTGGGTACCCGCGTGATGCTGCTGAGCTGGGACTTCAAGTACACCGACTTCAAAGGCGAAAACCGCGTAACGCGCCCCTCGCAGCTGCTGCTGGAGACGGTGAACTACGCCGTGGCCATGAACGAGGTGATTGACAACCCCGTGAGCAAGTACGAGCCCCTGGTCGACGAGCTGTTTGTGAACACGCCCGAGCCCTCCTCGTACCCCAACGTGGCCACGCCGCCCCGGCCCTACGTGCCCACGGCTGCCGGCCCCGAAGGCTCGATTGGTGTCAGCACCATCAAGAACCTGAAGAACGGCTACGGGTTTGTGGTAATGCCGCCCAACAACCTGTTCTTCTCCTACGCCGACATGGCCGACGGCCAGGACTTCAACGAGCTGCACGAAGGCGACTGGGTGGAATTCACCGTGGGTCGTAACCACCGCAACGAAGACTGTGCCCGCAACGTGCGTAAAACCGAGGCTCCTGCCGAAAGCGAAGACGAGGAATACGACAACGAGCACGAGCCCGAATCGGCCGAAACCGAACAGCTCTAAGCTACCCCATTACTTTGCCCGGCGTTACCATCGCGGCCGGACCAGTAGGCGCCTTGCCCGGCTCCTGCTGAGTCCGGCCGCGGTGCGTTCAGGCAGTTTGCGGCGCGTCGGGTTCGGCGCCCAACTGCCCGGTCAGGGCCTGAATAAAGTCGCGCTTCGAGGCCGGGTAGCGGTTGAAGGTGCCCAAACCGCGCGCCACCGTAAGCTGCCGGGCCGGGCACTCAATGGTCCCGTCGACGACGACCAAGCTTTTGCCGTGGTGCTCGACGCGGGCGGTGGCCACCAGCTCGTCGTGCAGGCGCACGGGGTGCAGGAAGTTCATCTTGAACTCGACGGTGGATACCAATTCTTGCTCCACAAAAGCCTGGGTGAGGGCGGCGGCGCCCAGCACGGCGTCCATCAGGCCGGCCACCACGCCGCCGTGGCAGGTGCCGGGCGACGACAGGTGGTCTTCGCGCACCTTCATGGTATAGGTGACGCGGCCGGGCGCCTGCACCGTCAGCTGCAGGCCGTTGGTGCGGCCGTAGTGGTTGATTTGGTTGTAAAAAGCCACCAAGGCGGCTACGTCGGGCTGCTCGGCCATGCGGGGCAGGTATAGGTTGGGTTTGGCCGAAAAGTTAGGTTACTTTCCTCGTACCCCAGTTGCTGCGCGCTATGGCTTCCCACCTGCCCCACAACCTCACGTTTGCCGAGTTCTACCCGCACTACCTGCGCGAGCATAGCCGGCGCGGCACGCGGGTGCTGCATTTCGTGGGCACTTCGCTATTCCTGCTCTGTGTGCTGGCCGCCGTGGGGCTGCGCCGGCCGGGCTTGCTGCTGGCGGGCGTGGTAGCGGCCTATGGTTGCGCGTGGGTAGGGCACTTTTTTGTCGAGAAGAACCGCCCGGCCACCTTTCAGTACCCGTGGCTCTCGTTGCGCGGCGACTTCCGGCTGTACTGGGACTTGCTGCGCGGCCGGGAGAAATTCAACGGATAGCCCGCAACAGCCCATTACAGACTTTTCTGCATCAGAAAATGCGGAATGACGCCAAACAGCGTGTGCGACGGTTCGATGACCGTGTAGCCAAGGCGCTGGTAAAACGCCACTGCCGTTTCGCGGGCGTGCAGCACAATTTCCGTGAAGCCTTGCCGGCGGGCAGCGTCTTCGAGGTAGTGCATGAGCTGTTGGCCCACGCCGTGGCCCTGCCAGGCGGGCGCTACGGCCATGTAGCGCACTTGGCCCTGCTGCGGGCCGCTGGGGCTGAGGCGCGCTACGCCGGCTATTGCGCCGCTGGGCGCACGCCAAAGGGCGTGGGTAGTGGTGGGCGCGTCGTCGTCGGGGGCACGCTCCGAGCCTGCGGGCTGCTGCCAGGGCTGGCGCAGCACTTCGAAGCGCAGGCGGTAGTAGGCGGTCCAGTCGGCGGGGGTAAGCGGGGCTTCTACGGGCATGAGGACGCAGGAAAGACGGAAAGGCGGCCGGCGGATGTAGCCATTTGCGGGCCGGTTGCGTTGGATAGTTTGCCAAATTAGCCAACCTTTGGCCTCCCGTTCCGGCCCAGGGGCCGAGGCGGACATGGTTTTACCCCTTTCCCCGCTCGCATGGCATCCTTCGATATCGTCAGCAAAGTAGACCCGCAAACGCTGGAAAACGCCGTCAACACCGCCAAAAAGGAGTTGCAGACGCGCTACGATTTCCGCGACACCAAGGGCGGCTACGAGTTGAACAAGAGCGACAACAGCATCGAGCTGTCGTCGGAAAACTCCATGAAGATCAAGGCTATGGAGGATATTCTGATGGGCCGCGTGATCAAGCAGGGCCTCGACGCAACCTGTCTCGACTACTCGGCCGACGAGAAACCCTCGGGCGCGCTGGTGAAGAAGACGCTGAAGGTGCGGGCCGGCATCGAGAAAGACCTCAGCCGCCAGATTCAGAAGCTCATCAAAGACTCCAAGCTGAAGGTGGAAGCCCAGATTCAAGGCGACCAGCTGCGCGTGACGGCCAAAAAAATCGACGACCTGCAAGCTGTCATTACCTTGCTGCGCGCCAACGCCGCCACGCTCGGCCAGCCGCTGCAGTTCGTAAACATGAAAAGCTAATTCAATGTGGAAAATGTGAGGAAATGTGACTCATGCGGCCGCACCTGACGGGCCTGCATCCGTTCATTTTTCCACATTCCGCACATTCCGACGCATTCCTCCCTTTCAACACTGTGTTCGACCTTTCTGTCTTTTCTGACCCCCAGGCGTGGGTGAGCTTGCTCACCCTCACGTTCATGGAAATCGTGCTGGGCATCGACAATATCATCTTCATTTCCATCGTCGTCAACCGGCTCGACCCGAAGGACCAGAAACGCGGCCGCACCATCGGTCTGATGCTGGCGTTGCTGTTCCGCATCGGGCTGCTGCTGAGTATTTCGTGGATTGTGGGCCTCAAAGCCCCGCTGTTTCACATCGACATTCCGTGGGCCGACCACGACTTTGGCGTGACCGGCCGCGACATCATCCTGTTTTTCGGCGGCCTGTTCCTGATCGGCAAGAGCACCACCGAAATTCACACCAAGCTCCAGGGCGAAGAAGAGGCCGAGGGCACTACGCCGCAATACAGCACGCTCACGCGCATCATCCTGCAAATCATCGTCATCGACATCGTGTTCAGCTTCGACTCGATTCTGACGGCCGTGGGCTTGGTCGACAACGTGCTGATTATGATTCTGGCTGTGATTCTGGCCATGGCCGTAATGATGGCGTTTTCGGGCCTCGTCAGCACTTTCGTCAACCGCAACCCCACCATCAAGATGCTGGCCCTGTCGTTCCTGATTATGATTGGGGTGATGCTGGTGATGGAGGCCTTCCACAAGGAAATCGAGAAGGGCTACATCTACTTTGCCATGTTCTTCTCGCTGGTGGTGGAGCTGCTGAACATGCGCCTGCGCAAGCAAGCCGAGCCCGTGCACCTGCGCGACTCGCGCTACGACTAAGCGCACCAATCCGGCAAGCAACAGGCCCGGCGGAAGTGTTTCCGTCGGGCCTGTTGCTGTTTCGGGGGGCGGTGCTTGCTCAGAAAATGGTGAGGAAATACAGAATCAGCAGCGCCACGCCGGTGGCCGGAAAGGCGCTGTCGACGGCGCGCTTGTGCGTAGCGCCGGGCCAGGCGCCCAGCGCGGCCATTATCGTCATGAACACGGGCAGCACATACATCAGCTTGCTGGTGGCGTAGGCCACCACCGGGGAACCGGTTTCGGCCAGCGACTGGTACGTGCGCACCAGCCGGAAAATCATGCTGCGTCGAATATGCAGCGGGCTGCCGATGGCGTAGTCGGCGTGCGAGCGGAACGCGGCGTGCTGGGTTTTTACCCAGTAAAAAACTTCTACCACACTGCCTCCACGCCCATACACGAAATGCCGGTCGGTGCCCACCACGCGCTCCTGCGCAAAGTCAACGGTCAGGAGGCTGTCGAGCAGCAGCAGCACGCCAAACAGGAAAACGGCCCGGCAGAGCCAGCGGGCCACGGGCGCCGCCCGCGCATACTGCGCGGCAAACGGCGACGGGCGCTTGGGCGGCTGGTAGGTGCGCAGGTGCTCGTGGTGCAAGCGGCGCAGCTCCGGGTCGCGCAGGGTGGCGTAGGCGTGTTCCACGTCGGCCAGCAGCTTGCGCATGGCCGGGTCGATGAGGTTTTGGTGCAAGGTCTGTTTCCAGCGGCGGTAGGCCTGCTCGATTTGCGCCGGGCTGGCCGAATACGGCACCCGCAGCACCTGGTAGGCATTGCCGGAAAAAGGCCGACTGGGCCGCTGGGACAGCGCGGGCGGCTGCGCACCGCGCAGGCGGGCGTCGTAGCGGGCGCGCCGCTCGGGGTGGCTCAGCGTGTCGTAGGCCTCATTCACCAGCAGGTAGCGGGCGTGGGCGGCGGGGTCGGGCGTGCGGTCGGGGTGGGTGAGGCGCACCCAATGCAAGTACGCACGGCGGATGTCGGCCGCGGTGGCTTGCTCGCTCAGCTCCAGCACTTGGTAATAGGTGGTCACGCGGCGTCGGGGGAGGTGGCCAGCGTTGCCACGGTAGGGAGTTGGGTACTCACGCGCTGCCGCACCAGCTCCAGCACGCGGCGGTTGCACTCGGCGCGGTGGCGGCGGTAAAAGGCATATTCGTCGGTGGTGAGCAGACCGCACACCATACCCACAACCGTGTGCTGCAGGCGGGCATTGCGCTGCAGCAGCTCCAGCACGAGGCGTTCCTGGTCGGCAGCAGCGGCCGTAGCCAAGGGCAGGCGGTACTCGCGGCTTACGTCGGCTACCAGCTGCAGCAGGTGCGCGTTCAGCAGCTTGAGCACTGGGCGCAGCGTGTGGTGCAAAAACGCGTCGGCGGTGCCGGCTACGGCCGTGGGCTCAACGGGCACCGAGGGGCGCAGGGCACGCAGCGCGTCATCGGCAGAAGAGGATGGCTCGGGAGGCATGGCGCAGGCAGTAGGTCTTCATAAAAAACGCCGCCCGGCCAAAAATGGTCGGGCGGCGTGTAAAGAAAGCAACGGGAGCTTAGTGGCGCACCATCAGCTTGTGCGAAGCCGTGCCCGTAGAGCCCGTCAGGCGCACCACGTACATGCCAGCGGTGAGGTCTGCCGTGTTCAGCTCTACCCCGTCGCGCTGCAGCACCGTGGCCGAAGCCGAGGTACGCTGCACGACCTGGCCCAGTGTGTTCAGCAGCTCTACTTCCACCGGCGTGGTGCTGCCGGCGGCCATGCGCACCGTCACGCGGTCCTGGGCCGGGTTCGGGAACACCGCCAGCATATCGGCCGTCAGCTTGGCTTTGGCGGCCAGGGTCGGGTGCAGCTGGAAGCTGATGGTTTGGTCGGTGAGGCTGTTGGACGAGCCTTGGCTGGCGCCGTAGCCCATGCCGCGGCGGGCAAACACCTGCCAAATCAAGTCGTGGTTGGCTTTGCCGTTGTTGATGGAGTCAGCCATCAGAATGCCGTTGCGGCCGCTGATGAAGCCCGGGTTGCAGCCTTGCAGCTTCATGCCATCGAGTACCAGCTGGAGGCACATGTTGTTGCCGCCGGTGCTGGCGTAGAGGTTCGTGTTGTAGCCGTAGCGGCCGATGAAGGCCCAGTTCAGGTCCCACAACACGGTGGCCCATACTTCACCGATGTTGTGCACTTCGGTGTAGGCGCCCGTGCCGATGATGGCGTAGGTGTAGTTGTTGATCGAGAAGTTGGTGGTGTAAGGCAGGTTGCGGATGCCGGCACTGCCCAGCGCCTGGAAGCCTACGTACTGCCCTACGCCGCGGGGCGTGTCGCCGGTGCTGCGCGGGGGCGTGGTAATCCACAGGCCCAGGAAGTCGCTCCAGCCTTCGCCCATCTGCTCAGCGTTGCGCAGGCAGTTCGAGTTGGCCGGGCCGCCGGTGAGGCGGTTGGAAATGCCGTGGCCGTATTCGTGCGAAATAACACCGTTGTCGAAGTCCCCGTCGCGTTGGGCGGTGCGCAGCAGGCGCATCGTTACCGTGCTGGTTTGCGACGTTTGCACCAGCTGGTCGCCGGTGGCTTTGGTTACGCCCAGTACCGGAATGGTTATTTGCGGCCCGATCGTGGAGGTGGTAAAGATGGTGGGCAGGTTGTTCGACGCTACCGAGTCGGCAATGATGACGGCACGGGCGCCGGCGTTTTGCGCGTTCAGTACCTGCGCGCCGTAGCTGCAGCGCGGGCTGCGGCGAACCAGGGCAATGTTGCCCCGCACGGCGCGGGCGTTCAGCAGCGTGCCACAGCCATAGGCCGGGCGCGACGAGCCGTCGTTAACCACCACCAGCGTATCGTTGATGGGCCCGGTCGTGAGCAGATCGGGGCCGAAAATGCCCAGGGCATCGGTGGCGTTGTAGGCCGTGGTGCTCGGCGTGATGAGCGTGATGGGACGGGCGGTGTTGTTCCAGGAAGCCTGCTGGAAGCGGTACATCTGCATGCGCGGCTTCTGCCCGTCGGAGGGGGTGCCAAAGTTGGCGTTGTCGAAACCGCCGCCGTCCTGCGCTTCGGCCTGCACTTCGTCGTTGCCGAGGCCGGTGCTGCTGTAGTTGGTGGTCTGGAAGTTGCCCGCTACTTCGGTGAAGCCGTGTACGGCCATCACGTCGTGCATCAGGTTGTTCCAGTAGAACAGGTTGGTAATGGCAGCCGGGCGGTTTTGCAGCGGCGTGGCCGTGGCTACGTACGGAGCGGTAAACTCCAGCGTGGCCCCGCCGTTGACGGTGCTGCCGGGCGTGTTGGTGGCGGCGGCGTCGTCGTAGGCATACACGTTGTTGCCGCGCGTAATGGTGTACTCAGCCCCGGCGGTGCCGTTGGTGTCGTGCCAGCCAAACGGCGACGCTACCGAGTTGGCCGGGTCTGTTACGATGGTTTGCGCGCCGTGCAGGGGGCTTTCCAGCGGCATGGCAAACACGTTGTAGCTGTTGGGCGCGTTCGGGCGTTGCGGGTTCTGGGGCGTAGCCGGCGTCAGCACCTGCGTGGCGCCCAAAGCGTCGGCCATGCGCTTGCCAATGTGGGCAAAGCTGGCCGGCTCGTGCACAATGTAGTCGTACTGGTCGAGCAGGGCACCGGTCTGGGCATCCACGCGGGCGCTCCAGTAATGGTCGGCACGCTTGGGGTAAATTTCCACGTCCCAAGTCAGGGCCAGCGTGCCGTCGGGGCGGGGCAAATACATGAGCTTAGCCTTGATAGGCTCCAGCGAAATGCCGCCGTCGTTGAAGCGAATACCCGCCGTTACCGACCCTTCGCCCTGGCGCTGCAGCCCGGTGGGTTGGGGCAGGTTGAGGGCTTGGGCCGTGGCCGCTACGGCTTGTTCGGCCGTCAGGCCAGGCGCGGCCGTGCGCACGGCGGTGTTGGCGTTGGCCACAAACGAGCTGTGGGCGCCGGCCACGCGGCCGTTGCGGTCGAGGTGCACGTCGGCTACGGCGTTGTACACTTCAATGCCCAGCACGCGCTGGCGCAGGTACACGTGCGTGATGCCGTTGTGGGCGTCGGTGTACTGCGACGTAACGGCGGGGTTCAGCAAATCGGCTTCGCTCAGGCCGAACTTGGTGCGCTGGGCCTGCAGGTGCTCCAGCGCTTTGGTGAGCGGGGTCGATGTCTGCCCCAGGCCCAATGTGGGCAGAGCCAGTAACGCGGCCAGCGTGAGCGACCGGCCAAACTGCGTAAAAGTGTGGGTCATGAACGGGGTATGGTGAGTATCCTAAACAAGCACGCACCGCTGCCGCGGTGCGAGGTTCTAAAGATACACACGCTGGCCGGTAAATCCGAACACTTGTAAGGCGTTTTCCGTATGCCCTTGCCCGCTTAACTGAGCTCCTGTCAGGCAGAAGGCGCGGGTGGGGTGAGTTTGCCAACGGCGTCCCAGAGCACCACGCCCACCGTCACCGACACGTTGAGCGAGTGTTTGGTGCCGAACTGCGGAATTTCCACCGCTGCGTCGCACGCGGCCAGCACCGCGTCGTCGACGCCAAATACCTCGTTGCCAAACACCAGCGCTAGGGGCTTGACGGCCGCCGGGCGAAACGCCGGCAGCAGCACGCTTTCGGTGGTTTGCTCCACGGCCACCACCTGCCAGCCGTCTGCTTTCAGCTGCCGCACCAGCGCCGGCACGTCGGGCGCGTGCTCCCACGGCACCGACTCGGTGGAGCCCAGCGCCGTTTTGGTGATTTCGCGGTGCGGCGGGCGGCCCGTAATGCCGCCCAGCCACAGCTTTTGCACCGCAAATGCGTCGCAGGTGCGGAACGCGGCGCCCACGTTGTGCAGGCTGCGCACGTTGTCGAGCACCACGCACAAGGGGAATTTCTCCGTATTTTTGAAGTCCTCAACCGAGTGCCGGTTCAGTTCCTGGATGGTTAGTTTCCGCATTTTTGAAGGTCCACGCCCGCGCGTCGGCCGGCAATAGAACGATACCGCCCGAACCCACTGTTCAAACGAAAGCGCAAGCTAAACCGAAGCCAGGCGAAGTGTAGCGCCCCGCGCCTTTTATCCCGCTCATTACCCGGCCCCGCCGCCCGCGCTTCGGCGCGAACCCCTCTTGACGCTCCCCCGCAGGTGAAGACAGCTACCGAAAAGAAACCCGTTCGCACGCACGGCACCCTCGGCCCCGCCCCCGTGGCCGACACGCCCCTGATGAAGCAGTACTACCAGCTCAAGCAGCAGCACCCCGGCGCGCTGCTCTTGTTTCGGGTGGGCGACTTTTACGAAACCTTCGGCGAAGATGCCGTCACGGCCGCCCGCATTCTGGGCATCGTGGAAACCAAGCGCGGCGCGGGTACTTCCTCCGAGGTGGCCCTGGCCGGTTTCCCCCACCACTCCCTCGATACCTACCTGCCCAAGCTCGTGCGTGCCGGGCAGCGCGTGGCCATCTGCGACCAGCTCGAAGACCCCAAGCAAGCCAAGGGCCTCGTCAAGCGCGGCATTACCGAGCTGGTGACGCCCGGCGTGAGCCTGCACGACAACGTGCTGGAGCGCCGCTCGAACAACTACCTGGCCGCCGTGCACTTCGGCAAGCAGCAAGCCGGCATTGCGTTTCTCGACATCAGCACCGGCGAGTTTCTGGTGGCCCAGGGCGACGCGGGCTACCTCGGCAAGCTGCTGCAAAACTTCGCGCCCGCCGAAGTGCTGCACTGCAAAACGAGCCGCCGCGACTTCGAAACCGCCTTCGGCACCGATTTCTGCACCTACGCGCTCGACGAGTGGGTGTTCGGCTTCGATTACGCCCACGAGTCGCTTACCCGCCACTTCAAGACCACTTCGCTCAAGGGCTTCGGCATTGAGGCGCTGAACGAGGGCATTGTGGCCGCCGGCTGCATCATGCACTACCTGGCCGAAACCAAGCACGACGACATCAACCACATCGGCAGCATCGGCCGGCTGGAGGAAGACAAGTACGTGTGGCTGGACCGCTTCACGGTGCGCAACTTGGAGCTGCTGCAGGCCCAGCACGCCGGCGGCGTACCCCTTATTGAGGTGCTCGACCAAACGCTCACGCCCATGGGGGCCCGCCTGCTGCGCAAGTGGGTGGTGTTGCCCCTGAAAGAAGCCGCCCAGATTCAGCGCCGCCTTGATACCGTGCAGGCCTTGCACGAGCAGCCCGAGCTGCTGGAAGCCCTACGCGACCAGCTCCGCCAGATCAACGACCTCGAACGCCTGATTTCCAAGGTAGCCGTGCGCCGCGTAAACCCGCGCGAGCTGCTGCAGCTTAGCCGCGCCCTCGAAGCCCTCGGCCCGGTACGCGAACTGCTGCAAGCCAGCGGCGTGCGCGCCCTGCAGAAGCTGGCCGACCAAATCAACCCCTGCGACGCGCTGCGACTGGAAATTCAGGCCAAAATTCGTCCCGACGCCGGCGTGCTCACCAACCAGGGCAACGTCATTACCGATGGCGTCGACAAAGAGCTGGACGAGCTACGGGCCATTGCCTACTCGGGCAAAGACTACCTGTTGCAACTGCAGCAGCGCGAACAGCGCAACACCGGCATTTCGTCGCTGAAAGTGGCCTACAACAAGGTGTTTGGCTACTACCTCGAAGTCACCAACGCCCACAAGGACAAAGTGCCCACCGAGTGGATTCGCAAGCAGACGCTGGTGAATGCCGAACGCTACATCACCGAGGAGCTGAAGGTGTACGAGGAGAAAATTCTGCACGCCGAGGAGCGCCTGTTCGTCATCGAGCAGCGCCTTTACGACGAGCTGGTGCTGACCGCCAACGAGTACTTGGCGCAGGTGCAGCAGAATGCCCGCACCGTAGCCGTGCTCGACTGCCTGGGCTCCTTTGCCGCCACCGCCCGCCAGCACCGCTACGTGCGCCCCACCGTCGACGACGGTACCCTGCTGGACATCAAGCAGGGCCGCCACCCGGTAATTGAGCGGCAACTGCCTCCTGGCGAGCAGTACATTCCCAACGACATCCGCCTCGACCGCGACGAGCAGCAGATCATCGTCATTACCGGGCCCAACATGGCCGGCAAATCGGCCCTGCTGCGCCAAACAGCCCTCATCGTACTGCTGGCCCAAATAGGCTCTTTCGTGCCCGCCGAGGCGGCTCACGTGGGCGTCATCGACAAGGTGTTTACCCGCGTCGGTGCCTCCGATAACCTCTCGAAGGGCGAAAGCACCTTCATGGTGGAAATGACCGAAACGGCCTCCATTCTCAACAACCTCTCCGACCGCAGCCTCGTGCTGATGGACGAAATCGGGCGCGGCACCAGTACCTACGACGGCATCAGCATTGCCTGGGCCATTGTGGAGCACTTGCACAACAACCCCAAAGCTCGCGCCAAAACCCTCTTCGCCACTCACTACCACGAACTGAACCAGCTGTCGGAGCAGTGCCCGCGGGTGCGCAACTACAACGTGGCCGTGAAAGAAGCCGACGGCCGTATTCTGTTTCTGCGCAAGCTGCAGGAAGGCGGCTCCGAGCACTCTTTTGGTATTCACGTGGCCCGCATGGCCGGCATGCCGCCCGCCGTGGTGCTGCGCGCCAACGAAATCATGCACCACTTGGAAGAAGAACGGGCCCAGGTAGCCGATGCGCCCGAGCCGGAACTGGTAGAGGCCGAACCCGCGCCCAACTCTAACGGCCGCGCCCACGCTGGCCCCCAAGCCCGCCCGGCCGCGCCGGTGGCCTCGGCGCCCCGCCCCGCCCTGCAGCTCAGCATGTTCGAGCCCGCCGACCCGGTGCTGGAGCGCCTGCGCGAGCAGTTGCAGCACCTCGATGTGAACACCTTAACGCCCATCGAAGCGCTGCTGAAGCTCAACGAGCTGAAGCTGGCACTAAACAAAAAAGGCTAGGCAGTGCGGTCGAGGTGTGAAAAAATGTGCCTGAAAATGAAGGAGAAGCGGTTTTGTGAGAATTTTTTTACGGCCAACTCTTGACACAAGAAATTTTCGCTGTACCTTTGTCACACCATTCGCCACTACGGTGGTTGACCTCAAGCGAGAGTAGCTCAGTTGGTAGAGCGCGACCTTGCCAAGGTCGAGGTCGCGAGTTCGAACCTCGTCTCCCGCTCAAAAAAGGACGTTGCCCCGGCAGCGTCCTTTTTTACTTTTGTGCGGCTTGGCTGCACGCGCCGGAGTGGTGGAACTGGTAGACACGAGGGACTTAAAATCCCTTTTCCGCAAGGAAGTACGGGTTCGATTCCCGTCTCTGGTACAACGAAAGCCCCATTGCAATGCGCAACGGGGCTTTTTTGTTGAGCTACTGCCGTTACTCAAGGGTTACCTGACGGCTGAGGCTACGCCCGTTGCTTGAAATGCGCATCGTGTACAAGCCAGCGGGCAACGTGGGCAGCGCCATCTGCACCGCGCGGCTTTCGCCAGTAGCCGGCAAGTGTCGCGTGAGTAGGGCGCGCCCGAACGGGCTGTATAAGGTGATGTCTGCTGCTTGGCTTTGCCAGTCGGTAGGAAGCGCGACCGTAAGACGTTCGTGGGCTGGATTGGGGTATACGGCTAATGCTTCGGGGCCAGTGAGGGCTGCGGTTTCTAGGGCAAGGCGCGTTGCCGAACTGCTACCCACCCAAGCCAGAAAGTTGCCGTCGGTAGCAGTGGTTAAGGTATGCGCACCGAATGCAGCTTGGCCGGCGGTGAAAGTGCCCGCTACGGCCAGATTTTGGTTGAGGCCCACGGCTAGGCATTTGCCAAAGGCATCGGCAGTCCCTGAGGAGCTTTGGCTCCATTGCGGGTTTCCTTCGGGGTCGAATGCGTTGACGCTGAGGTTGTGGAGGGCCCCGCCGTTATAGCTCAAGGCGTATACGTGGGCCGGGTCGCAGGCAATGGCGGTGCCGCGCGTATCGGTACCGAGGCCCAGGGCGCGTACCCATTTGGCTTTGCCGGCGCTGTTGTAGCGCACTACAAAAGCTCGCAGGTTGGGGCTGTCGTCGGTGCTGAGGCCACTGAAGTGTCCGGTGCCCTGGAAACTGCCCGTGAAGTAGCAGTTCCCCAACATGTCGGCCGCTAGGCCGGCGCTTTGGCCGACACCGGTGGAACTACCCGCCTGCCGGGCCCAAACGATGTTGCCGGACCGCGTGCCGATTTTCAGCAAGAAGATGGTATTGCCGGGCTCGGCCGTCAGCAGCGTGGTGCTGCTGCCCGCCAGCCCCAGGCGGCCGTGAAAATCTCCGGTTACGTAGCAGCTGCCCAAGCCATCGGCCGCAATGCCGTAGCCACCGTTGACGAACTGCGACGCCAAGGGCAAGGCCCACTGCACGGCACCGCTGGAGTTGTAGGCGGCCACGAAAATTTGCCGCGTGCCAGGGCCGGGCAGCGACAGGTGGTCGAAGGTGACGCGGGAGCCGCTGAGCCGCCCGGTAACGAAACAGTTGCCAGCGGCGTCGACGGCTATGGCATTGCCCCAACTGGCGTAGTCGCGGGAGCCGGCCTGGTGGGCCCATTGCACCGTGCCGCTGGCCGAGCACTTGGCCACCAGAATCTGCTCCCAGATGCTGCTTTCGGGAAAAACACTACTGAGGGTAGCGCCGCCCGTGTGGTAGTTGAGCGTGCCCACAAACCCGCCGGTGAGGTAGCAGTTGCCCAGCAAATCGACGGCAATGCCCCCGGCCGAAGTGCTGGCGCCGGCCCCGCCAATGTTGGTAGCCCACACTACGGTACCGGCCGCCGAATACTTGGCCACGAATAGATCGGACACGCCTTGGCTGGTGAGGGTAGTAGCGCCCAGCGTGAGGGTACCGGAAAAAGTACCCAATACATAGGTGTTGCCGGTTGCGTCGATGGCGACGCTCTTATAAGGAGCCGGGGCGGATTGGGCGCGTTGCCAGGATTGAGCGGAACTGACGTTGATAAGCAAACAGAAAAGCCAGGCGAAAAGAAACGTCTTCATAGTAAGTAGGGGAAAGGGGAATGATTGGATTGGGAAAAGGATGCACTCCGCCCAGTCGATAGGAAACCGCACAGAAATGCCCAAAAGAAGTGTACACGCGCACAACACACCACAGCCAGCACAGCCTGTGCCGGGAGCCGACCATCACCGTCGCAAAATGACCCAAGTGAGATGGTGAGGAGGAACCAACACTTCAATATATCGGGATGATTTATTGATTCATAGGATTAAAAAGATAAATTATATAAAATGATATTAGTGCAAGAGAATAAAAAAACCCGCTCGGTGAAGCGGGTTTTGAAAGGTCGACGTCAGGATTGGACGTGGGGCTTGGGCGGCGGCTGATAGCCCCACAGCAGCGGCACCAGGATGACCACAGGCAGCGGCGAGATGATAAAATCGATTAGGCGGCGCCCCAAGCGGTAGCTCCAAGCCCAGTCGCCGGCTGCTTTGCCCACTGCAATGAGCAGGATGCACGCCACGAAAACGCCGGCGTATATGAACACTGCCATGCGCATGCGGGCGCCGGTACCCAAGGCCAAACGCAGCAACAGCAGGCAGCAACCCGTGTACAGCAAGCCATAGGTGAGCATGGCAGGCAGGCTGCGGGTGGTTACCTGGCCACTCACCCCTTGTTGGAGCTGGTTGGCGAAGTGCTGCAGGCCCAGGGCCTCAAATACCATTTGCCAGCCACGGGTGAGCAGCTCAAACACCCAAATGTCGCATTGGCCGAGGATGAACAGAAAAGGCACGAGCACCAACACCCACATCCAGCGCAACCGGGAGGCAGAAGCGGGCAAAAGAGAAGCCGGCATAGTTTAGGCAGCGGTGGGGGCAGGGCTGTAACGACGAGCCCACCACATCCAGAGCAGGAAGATGCACCCGTACACCACAAATGTAAACGTGTAGTGGTGGTTGAATTCGAGCGTAGCGCGTGAGTACTGGTAGTTCAGGGCCAGCGCCATTACCCGAATGACATTGAGCAGCGAAATGAGGACAATGCCCAGCGGAATGTAGACCAGCTTGTGTTGCCACGGGCCCGAAAAAGCCACGATAAAACCTGCAAACAGCATGTACAGCACCAAGCCGTTGCACGGCGCGCCCACAATAACGGCGGCCTGCCCTTGCATGAAAACGATGCGCGGGTAGAGCACGGCGGCATCGAACCCGAGCAAGTGCAGGGCTGCGGCCGATGAGCGGGCAATGTATTCGCACAGGAACGCATCGAGGCGGCCATCGGGGGCCAGCCACTGCTCATACACAAAAAACCACACGAGGTATAGCGCAACGGCAACCACCAGAAAACGCCGCAAGGCCGGGGCTGGTAGGGTAAAAGGCTTCATAAAGCGTGACTGATTTTGGGCAGGGAAGATACAACAGCCGCGCCTGAAGGCAACTGCCTTAGCACCCAAGGCTTGCAATTTGGGACAGCAAAAATGGGTATTGAAACAGTGCCGGCAACCGCCGGGCGCGAAATAGCAGGTTTTAAAGTCATTATTAAGATATATCGGAATGGATTGTCTATTTTTCTGGGCAATTTGCTCCTGTAGCCGATTGCTCCACCCCGTGCTTCTTTCTGCTTTGTAAGACTGCGTCAATCAACTGATTTTGTGGGTTAACCCGCTGGATCGGTTGTGGGCGTGTGTCTATACACGAGCCGTGTTGCTTTTTCTTCTTTTTTCCACCCTACTCTTTTTTTCATGCACACACCTTTACGTGCTACACGCTCCGCCGGAGCGTGCCAGTCCGGGGCGTGCCGAACAAGCAATTGGCCTCTGCGGCTGCTGACAGCGTTGCTGTTGGTACTGCTGGGCGGCTCGTCTGCTTGGGCACAACTCACGGGCACCAAAGCCATTCCCGGCGACTATGCTTCGCTCAGCGCAGCCATTACCGACCTGAACACGGCCGGCGTGGGCGCGGGCGGCGTAACGTTTAACGTAGCCGCGGGCTACACCGAAACGGCCGCCAACCTGCTCATCACCGCCACCGGCACGGCTGCCAACCCGATTGTCATCCAGAAATCGGGCGCGGGTGCCAACCCCGTCATTACGGCTGCCGCCGGTACCAATGCCAACAGCAGCACGACCACGCTGGACGCTATTATCAAGCTGCGCGGCACCGACTACCTGACGCTCGACGGCCTGACGCTGGTAGATCCGGCGGCCAACACGGGCAGCGCCCAAATGGAGTTTGGCGTGGTGCTCTACCGCGCTTCCAACACCGACGGCTGCCAGAACGTGACGATTCGCAACTGCAGCATCACGCTGCAGCGCGGCAACACCGGCACCGGCGCGGCTACCTCCATCGGCATTTTCAGCTCGGCCAGCACCGAATTGGCCACGGCAGTACTGAGCCCCACGGGCGCCACGGCCGCCGGCCAGAACTCGAACAACAAGTTCTACGGCAACACCATCCAGAACGTCAACACCGGCATTTACCTGCTGGGTTTGGCCGATGCGACTCCGTACGCCAACTTCGACCAAGGCAACGACGTAGGTGGCAATTCTGCCGCTACGGGCAACTCCATTACCAACTACGGCGGAACGGCCAGCACGACTTCGTACGGCATCCGGACCAACTACCAGAACGGGCTGAACAGTAGCTACAACACCCTTGGCAACGCTGCCAACGGGGGCGTTGCTGGCGCCAGCACGCTCTACGGCATCTTCCACCAGAGCGGCAGCACCAACGCTAGCCTGACGGTGAATAACAACGCCGTGACGCTGAGCCAGGCCGGCAATAGCAGCCAGGTGGCGGGCATTGCCACCGCCGCCGGCGGCACCGGTTCCACCACCATCAACAACAACACCTTTGCCGTTACCACGGCTACCGGCAACAGCAGCACGATTTACGCCGTGCTGCAGTCGGGTTCCCAAGCCGGCGGCGTGACGATGAACGGCAACACGTTCAACAACACAGGCAACACGGTTGCGGGCAGCGGTTCGTTGTACTTCCTCTCGTGCGACAACGCGACCAACAACATCACGGCCCAGAACAACACCTTCAGCAACCTGAGCAAAACGGTGTCGGGCGGTACGGTGTACACCTACTACAACAACGGCAGCCCCACGGGCGGCACCATGTTGTTTAGCGGCAACACCATTTCCACCATTACCCTGACGGGCAGCACCACGTTCTACGGCCTATACGTGAACTCGTCGGCTTCGCAGACGCAGACGGTGACCAACAACTCGGTGTCGAACATCACCGGTGGTTCGTCGTCGGTGTACGGCTTGGCCGTGAACTACGGCGCCACGGGTTCGGTGATTTCCGGCAACACCGTTTCGGGCCTGACCAGCACGGGTACGTTGTACGGTATCTACACCAACACCAACCTGAACGGCGTCAACATCAGCCAGAACACGGTTAGCGGGCTGAGCACTACCAGCAGCAGCGTGTACGGCCTGTACGTATCGGGCGGCACCGGCACCCAGAACTGGTTCCGCAACAAGGTGTACAACCTGGCTTCCAGCTCAACCAGCGCCAGCGTCAACGGCTTCTACATCAGCAGCGGCCCCACCGTTACCAACTTCAATAACAACCTGATTGGTGATTTGCGCGCCCCCGCCGCTACCGGCAGCAACGCCATCAACGGCATTTACGTGGGCAGCGGTACCAACGTGAACGTGCACTTCAACACGGTGTACCTGAACGCTACCTCCAGCTCCACAACCACGTTCGGCACGTCGGGTGTGTACGCGGCTTCGACAACGCCTGTGCTCGACCTGCGCAACAACATCGTGGTGAACCTGTCGGTGCCGGGCGCCACGGGCGGTGCCACGGCTGCGCTGCGCTACACGGCCGCGCCGGGCGTGGGCCTGGCCAGCACCACCAACAACAACCTCTACTACGCCGGTACGCCGGCCGCCAACCGCGTGATTTACGTGGAAGGCACCAGCACGCTGGCCAACGCGCAGCAGACGCTGAGCGCCTACATCAGCTACATCGGCGGTGGCCGCGAAACGGCTTCGGTGACGGAAAACCCCACGTTCCTGAGCACGACCGGAACCGATGCCACGTTCCTGCACCTGAACCCCACGGTGCCAACGCTGGCCGAGGGCCGGGCCCAAGCCATCAGCGGCATTACCACCGACTTCGACGGCGAGACGCGTAACGCCTCGACGCCCGACATCGGCGCCGACGAAGGCACCTTCACGCCGGGCGGCAGCGCCCTCGACGTGGCCGCGAGCGGCCTGGCTGCGCCGCTGGGCGTGGGCTGCTATGGCGCCGCCGAAAACGTGACGGTGACGATTCGCAACAACGGCACGCAAACGCTGAACTTCGCTACCAATCCGGTAACGGTAACGGCTGCCGTGAGCGGTGCGGCTACCCAAACGTTTACCGTCACCGTGAATACCGGTACGCTGGCTCCCGCCGGCACGCGAAACGTGGTGCTGGGCACGCTCAACATGACGGCCACCGGCACCTACACCTTCGCGGTATCGGCTACGACTACCGGCGACGGCGACACCAGCAACGACAACCTGACAACCACCCGCACGGTGGTGCCGGTGGCAGCATTGCCGCAAACGGTCAACTTCACCGGCTTCACCGGCTCGAACCTGACGACGGTCTTCCCGAACTGGTACGAAGCCACCGGCGCTACGGCGCCGGTGGCAGGCAACTCGGTTTGGGTGAGTGCCACGGGCGTGGGCACGGCTACCAATGTAACGGCTAAAATCAACCTCTACACGACCACCCGCAACGAGTGGATTGTAGGGCCGAAGATTACCGCTACCGCCGCTACGCGCCTGCAGTTCCGCGGGGCCCTCACCGACTTTGGCTCGACCACGAGCCCGGCCGGCGCCAACGACGGCTTCACCGGCACCGACGACGCGGTGCGGGTGATGGTATCGACGGACTGCGGCGTAACCTTTACGGAGGTTTTCCGCGTCGATGCCACCAACCAGCCTTCGCCCACGACCATTGCCTTCGTAGAGTACACGGTACCGCTGGGCGCGTACGCCGGGCAGAACATCATCGTGGCCTTCAAAGCCACCGATGGTCCGAACGACGATTTGCCCGACTACGACTTCCACCTCGATGACGTGGCCCTGAACGAGGCGGCCGCGAGCGACGCCGGCATTACGGCCCTGACCGAGCCGGGTACGACCGGCTGCTACGGCGCTACGCAGAACGTGACGGTGACCATCCGCAACTACGGCACGGCCGACCTGACCAACGTGCCGGTGCGCGTGGTAGTAGGGGGGGCACTGACCCAAACGCTGAACGGCACTTTCACCGGCACCATTGCCGCCAACGGCACCGCCAACTTCACGGTCGGGCAGGTGAACATGACGGCTGCGGGCACCTACACCTTCGACGCCAGCACCCAGCTGACCGGCGACGCCAACGCCGCCAACGACGCCCTCGCCCAGCAGAGCCGCACCATCACGGCGGTAGCTGCACAAGGCCAGACGCTGTCATTCACCGGCTTCTCGGGCTCCAACCTGAGCACGCTCTACCCCGGCTGGACGGAGGCCACCGGCGCTACGGCTCCCACGGGCACCACTGGGGCCTGGGCCACCGGCACCTTCCCGACGGGCAACACCACGGCCAAGGTGAACCTCTACGACTTGGGCAAGAACGACTGGATTGTGTCGCCGAAATTCCTGGCCACGGCGGCCACGGTGCTGACCTTCGACGCGGGCATCTCGGATTTTGCGGGCACTACGCCCGATCCGGCTGGCATGACCGGCACCGACGACATCGTGGAAGTGCGCATCTCGACCGACTGCGGTGCTTCGTTCGTGCGCATTCCCACGTTTGCGCAGTTCAACGCCAGCAACCAGCCCAGCAACGGCAGCCTGACCAGCTACAGCATCAACCTGGGCAGCTACGCCGGCCAGCAGATCATCGTGGCCTTCTTCGCTTCGGAAGGCACCGTGAACGACGGTCCTGACTACGATTTCCACATCGACAACGTGCGCGTGAACAGCCCGGTAGCCATCGACTTGGCTGCTACCGCTCTGGTGACGCCCGTTGCCACCCAAAGCTGCTACTCGAACGCCGAAACCGTAACGGTAACGGTGCGCAACGAAGGCACGCAGGCCCTGAACTTCGCTACCAATCCCGCCACGGTATCGGTGGTGGTAACGACTCCCGGCGGTACCCAGACGCTGACGGCTGCTATCAACACCGGTACGCTGGCCTCGGGTGCTACGCAAAACGTGACGCTGGCTACGCCGCTCGACATGAGCGCCGTGGGCACCTACTCCTTTGCCCTGACGGGCACGGTGCAGGGCGACCTGAACACCAGCAACGACGCGCTGACGCCCGCTGTGACCCGCACGGTGGTAGCGCCGGTAGCCGGCACGGTTACGCCCGCCGCCCGCAATTTGTGCGTGAGCGGTACCGTAGCCCTGACGCTGACCGGTGCCGCCAACGGCAGCATCCAGTGGCAGCAGTCGACCGACAACGTGACCTTCACGAACGTTGCTGGCGCCACGTCGGCTACGTACACTACGCCGGTACTGACGCAGGCCATGTTCTACCGCGCTCAGGTGAGCTGCGGCACCCAAACGGCCACCAGCAACGTGGCTGCCATTACGGTATCCAACCCGCTGGTAGCGTCCACGAACTCGCCGGTGGCAGTGTGCTCGGGCAACACGGCTACGCTGACGGCTACCGCCGCCACGGGCACCAGCCTGCGCTTCTTCGACGCCCTGACGGGCGGCACGGCACTGGCTACGGGAACCTCGTTTACCACGCCGGCCCTCACGGCCTCGCGTCAGTACTTCGTGGAAGCTTTTAACGCCACCACCGAATCGGTAGGCCGCACGGCACCCACCAGCACCAGCAGCACCACTGCCTTGAACTACGGTCTGGTATTCACCGCCGCCAACGCTTTCACCCTGAATTCGGTGGATGTGTACCCGAACGGTGCTGCCGGCAACCTGGTAGTGCAGGTGCAGGACAACACCGGCACCCTCATTCCGGGCCTGACGGCTACGGTAGCCGTGCCGACTGGCACGGGCACCACGGCCTTCACCGTGCCGCTGAACTTCAACATTCCGGCTGGCACGGGCATGCGCCTGATTGCGGTAAGCAGCCCCTCGTTGGTGCGCGAAAGCACGGGTGCTACGTTCCCCTACACCACGCCGAGCGGAAATGTGAGCATCACCGGCGGCTACATCTCGGGCGCTTCCACTACCTACTACTTCTTCTATAACTGGCAGATTGCCGCCGAATGCGTTAGCGCTTCGCGCACCGCCATCCAGGTGAACGTAACCACCCCGGCTACGGCTGATTTCAGCTACGCCGCGGCTTCTTACTGCACCTCGGCTACTGCCGCCGCCACGCCCACTTTGGGCACGGGTGCCACGGCCGGTACCTTCAGCTCGACCTCGGGCCTGACGCTGAACGCCACGACCGGTGCCATCACGCCCGCAACTTCGACGCCGGGCACCTACACCGTGACGAACACGGTAGCGGCTGCCGGCGGTTGCGGCGCGGTGACCAGCACGACTACGGTAACCATTACGGCACCGG
>NZ_VTWU01000004.1 GCF_008727865.1 Hymenobacter busanensis
GGCGTCGAGGTCGAAGGCGTGATGGCGCCCGTCGTCGCGTTCAGCGTCAGGCCCGAAGCAGGATTCACGGTGAAGGCGCCCGAGGTGCTGCCCGTGCCCAGAATTACGGGAATGGTGCCCGTAGCCGAGGTGCAGAAGCTGGTGGCCGAGTAGCCGATGTTGGCCACGGCCGGGGCCGTGATGGTGACGGTAGCCGTGCTGGTGCACGAGGCACTGGCGGCGTACGTCACGTTGTAGGTACCCGGCGTCGAGGTGCTCAGGTTGATAACGCCCGTGTTCGGGTCGATAACCAGACCGGTGGTGGACGAGTAGGTGCCGCCCGTGGTGCCGGTAACGGTGGGAGCGGGGTTGGTGCCGGTTTTGCAGAATGCGCTGGCAGCGTAGCTGAAGGCGGCGTTGCAAGTAGCTGGGGTCAGGTCTTCACCCTTGGCCACTACGTTGCGCAGCATGGCGTAGCGGCCGGTGCTGGTGCTGCCGCAGCTGAAGTACAACCGCAGGGTAACCGTTTGCCCGGCAGCAATAACGACGCCGGTCGAGCCGTTCAGGGCCAGGCGGTAGACGTTGGTGGCGCCGGTGGTTTGGTTGGCCAGCAGAATGGGCGTAGCAAAGGCGCCGTTGGCCGTGCTCAGCAAGCCGCCCGTCGGGCCACGGCCACCGGTTACATCGGCCGAATCGGACACGAACGCACTGCGCGAGTACACCACGGCCAGCTTGGTGTTGCTGCTGGTGTTGTGGAAGGCCGAGGTCAGCAGCAACGAGTCAAGGCGCAGGCTGTGGCCGGCCGCAGCCGTTACCGTGAACTGCTCGTAGAACTTGCGGCTGAGGTTGCCACCCGGGCCGCCCACGGCCGTGCCCCACGAACCGTCGCCGTTGGCCGTGGCGCCAAACGCCTGGCCCCGGATAACCGAGTAGGCCGGGATGGTGGGCACGGTGGTGCCGTTGGAGAGGTACAGGTTGCGCAGTACCGGCGTGCTGGCCGTTACGGCTACCGAGCGCACGGCCGTGCTGTCCTGGTTGTTGCGCGTCATGGGCCACCACTGCAGGGTTTCCGATACGGCGGCGGTGGTGTTGGTTTTGGTACCCGTCACGGCTACTGTGGCGGCGGGGGCGCCGTTGCTGGTGTGCGTGATGTTGCCCGAGTAGGTACCAGCTGTGGCCGCGTTCAGGCGCACGCTGATGGTGGTAGCGGCCACCACGTTGCTGGCAGGCGTGAGAACGAGCGGCGTAGCCGAAGTGGCCCACGTAGTGCCGCCGTTGCTGGAAATTTCAAAGTTGGCGGGCGGCGTGATGGTCAGGTTATCGGTCATGTTCACGGCCGAAACGCTGTAGGTCTGCACGCTCGAAGCACCGGTTTGGTACTGCGCAAACGCCCCCAGCGTACCGGTCGTCGTAATCGTCGGCTGGCTCGAAATCTGGATGGTTTCGGTGGTGTGGGTGGCGTAGCCGGTTTTGGAGGCCCGCAGGTAGTAGTAGTAAATGCTGCCAGCCGGCGGCAGGGCGTCGGTTTGCTGGAAGTTGATGGTCGAGTCGTTCTGGGCCGTTACCTCGCTCAGCTTGGTGAAGGTGGTGTTGTCGGACGAGCGAAACAGCTCAAACTTCACCTGCGGAATAGCCCAGCTGATGTTCCAGTTGAGGGTCGTTTGGCTGGCGCCTTTGGCACCGCGGAAGTTCGCCACGGCAATTTCCGGGGCGGCATTGCCGCAGAAGTTGGCCGAAATGGCGCACGGGTCCCAGGTGCCAAACAAGTTGGCGCGGGCGTACGCGGCGGTGTCGGCCGGCGTCAGCTGCTGCGACCAGGCCACGCGCTGGCTCACGTTGAGCGGGTTGCCGCTCATGGTGCGGGGCTGAAACTCGGCGTAGGTAATCAGGCTGGTGTTGGTGCCCGCGTCCCATGTCGTCCAGCCCGCCGGCTGCAGCAGGCCCGCGCCCACCTTCGACTTCAGGAATACCGTTTTGTTGGCGGCCAGCGGCGACGAACCGGTGGAGTTCTGCCAGGGGCGGCCCAGGAAGTACTGCGTGCCGCCGGTGTTGGCCGGCAGCTTGGTGTTGCGGAATACGTAGCCGAAAGTCTGGCCGGGCGGCGTGTTGGCGGCCGTGATAAACGACGAGCCCGCCGAGGTGCGCGCCTTGGCGTACACCACACAGTTGTCAAACAGCGCGATGGAGCTGCCGAAGATGAAATCCACGTTGCCATCGATGTAGCAGTTGCGGAAGTAGTGGCGCGGCACGCCGCTGCCCTTGGTGTAGAGCGTGTCCTGGTTGCCCAGGAAGCGGCAATTGTAGAACGCGCACCGGTCGGCGTTCAGCAACACTGCCACGGCCTGCGTACCGTCGCCGTAGGAGTTTTCGAACGTGATGTTGAGGGCCGAAAAGTCGGGGGCATTTACCGAGAAGCTAGCCGAGTTCTGCGTGCCCACCGTGCCGCCGCCGGGCAGCGGGTTGCTGGCGCCGTCGTCGAAGGTGAGGATGGTGTTGGCCACGCTTTCGCCAATCAGCTGCAGAAACGGCTTGTTGGCCGGCACGCTGATTTTCTCCTTGTACTTGCCGTTTTTGATGAAGATGGTGTAGAGCGTGGTGCGGCCCGTGGGGGCGGCGTTGATGGCGGCCTGCACCGTGGTGAAGTTGCCCGAGCCGTCTTTGGCTACCACCACGTCGTAGGCGAAGAGCTGGGAGCTAAAAACGGTTGTGAGCAGCAGCAAACACAGCGTCAGCCAGGGCCGAAGCGCGCGGCGTGTTCGTGCGGGTTGGGTAAAAGCTGGGGCCATAGAAAAAAGCATCAGTGGTTTGGGAAACAGCTGAAACTTAGCACCCTCAAAAGCCACAATGGAGTGCAGCCCGGCCTTTTAATTATGCACACGATACCGGGAACGTTGCCGGTAGCGGTGCGGCTGTTGGCCCGGAAGTAAACAGCCAGGCTACAGCGGTAGTCGGCACCTCTCCAGGGCTAGTGTTTTGGGGTGGCATATTTTCGCCCGCAACCTACTTAAGCACGCGGCGCTTAGTTTTGTCGGCTGCATTTGGCGCTATTCTCACTTCATGAACCGATTCCTGTCTATCTGGCTTCTCGGAGCCGGTTTCTGGCTGCTCATCGGCAGCCCGGCGCACGCCCAGCGGCGCTCCGTCCGCGCCGCCGATGCGCTGCTCACGCGGCCGGATACTGCGGCTGCTGTACACGAGCTGTTTGCCTCGCGCCGCACCGGGGGAGGCCTTTTCACCGCTTTCGGCGGGGTGTTCACGGGCTTGCTCACGGCCTCCATTGCCCAGGTGCCCGACCCGGGTTCCGGCGACAAAATCGGGGCCGCCGCGTCCATCGGGGTCATGGGGCTGATGCCGCTGGGTGTGGGCATCGGCAAGCTGACGCGGTACAGCAAAAAGCGCGAGCAGCAAGTTCTGACGGAATACGCGCAGGGCGGCCGGCTGGCCCACAAGTACCGGCGCCGGCTGCGGGGCAACTTCCGCCCCGTGCACGGCAACCAAAGCTGGCCCGAGCTGGCAGCGGTGCAAGCCGGGGTGAGCATTGACCAGCCCACCCGGCCCGATTCGGCGGTGCAGCAGCAGGGCGCAGCCACGCCAGCCCCGGCCACAGCGACGTCGCCGGTACTCGCCGTTGCCGGCCGCACCCGGGCCGATACGCTGGATGCCGTGCTGGGCTTGTTTATGGCCAAGCGGTTCGGCGGCCAGCTCCCAGCCCTGCTGCTGGTGCCCGTGGGCGGCCTGATAGCCGGCACCAGCAATGCCGACGGCGAATACAACGTGTACACCGGGCAGTATGAGGAAAAGCAGGTATCGGGCGGGGCTGTGGCTGCGGGCCTGGGTCTGGCGCTGGGTAGTGCGGTGTACATGTTCGTGCACAATGCCCCGTATTCCATGGCGAAGTTTCAGGAGTTGGAAGCCGCCTACAATGCGGGCCAGCCGCTGCCGCCGGCGCTGCGTGCCCAGCTCAAACCCAAGCATTTCGACAGCGGCCGGGAATGGCGCAACAAGATGGCCCGTCGCGCCCGGCGGTAGCCCACGTAAGCTGCGGAGCGTTATGACCCACGAAAAAGCCCTGCCGTATAGCCTACGGCAGGGCTTTTTCGTGAGGGAAAGCTTGCTTGGGTCCGTTACCGCGCCTAAAACGTGGCTTTCACAATGGCAAAGCGCGGCGAGGTCGGCTGGTAGGGGTAGAGCACGTAGGCATCGGCGGTGTTGCGCCGCGTGATGGTGGTGGGACTTACGGCGCCCGTGGCAAAGCTGCCGCTGCCGACGGCGTTGGCCCAGGCATCGGTGCTGCGCATGCGGTACACGGTGCTCTGGTTGCCGGCTACCACCAGCAAGGTTTGGTTGTCGAGCAGGAGCAGGCCGTCGGCGCCCGTCAGGGCCGGGGTGGCGGGCGTAACCACTTTGGTAAAGCCCACCGGGTTGTTGAGCGGGATTTTGAACAGGCTGCCGTCGTTGGTTTTGGCGGCCAGCAGGTAGCCGTCGGGGTGAAATACGATGCCGTTCAGCCCGAAGCCGGTACCGCCGCTGAGCTGCGCATTTTCCAGAAACACGGTGGCGTTGCCCTGCAAGTCGAGCTTGTAGATGACCGGAGCGAAGCTGTCGGTGATGTAGGCATTGCCCTGCGCGTCCACGGCAATGTCGTTGGCGAAATGCTGCGAGTACGAGGCGGCTTTGCTGCCCAAGTCGGTGTAGGAAATCAGGCTGCCGTTGGTGGAGTTAAAAATGGCCACGGCCGCCAGCTTGCGCAGCGTTGCGGCCGTCGAGCGGGTGGTGTTGGCCCCGGCGTCCGACACGGCAGCCAGTACGCGGTTGCGGCCCGCGTCGAGGTTCAGGCCGATGGTGGAAATCAGGCGCGGCTCGTCGGCCAGCACGGTGTAGGTGCTGTCGTCTTTCACCGTGCCAATGCGGCCCTGCGTGCGGGAGCTGACCAAAAAGCGTTTGTTGGCCTCGTCCCACTGCACGCCTTCGGGGTGCAAGGCCGCCTGGGGCACGGTTATCTTGTCGGGGGCACCGACGGTGGTTTCCGGGTCGTCATCGTCGGAGCAGCCGGGCAGCACGGTTACCAGGCCTAGCGCCAATACGGCCAGGCGCAGCAACGCAAACGGATTGAGTGGAGTGGGGCGGGACGGGTGCGGCATGTGCGTAATGGTAAAGGTCAAGAATTCAGGTTGCTGGCTATACGCGGAACGCGCAGGGAAAGGCCATGCCGGTGCGCCCACCAGTGCCGGCACAGGCGCTACTGCGCGGCTATACCCCGGCGGAACTGCCTCCTGCAGGCGCTTGTCTATCTTGCACCGCAACCACCCTTCGGCATTTCCATGCACAAGTATTTTCTGATAGTCGCTTTGGCCGCGCTGCCTTTGGCGGGGGCCTGGGCGCAAACCACGCCGGCCCTGCCCGCAGCCCCCACGCCGCCCACGGCCGCTGTGGCCGCCGCCCAGCGCGCCGCCCCCGACTCGGCCGATGCCGTGCGCACCCTGTTTCGCAAGCGCCGCAACGGCGGCACGGCCTTCACAGCGGTTGGGTCATTGGTGCTGTTGCGCGGGGTGCTCTTCGGCGGCGGCAGCGGGGCCAGCATCGGCGCTTCGGCCATTGTAGCCGCTCCGTTCCTCGGCATTGGCATCGGCAAGCTGGTGCGGTTTGGCAGCAAGAAGGAGGAAGAGTACGTGAAAGCCTACCGGCAGGGCAAACCGCTGCCGCACAGCATCCGCAAGCGCCTCCGGCCCGATTATTTCCGGCTGCCTCGGTAGAGGTAAAAACAGCAAAAAGCCCCGTCGGCGCACTGCCGGCGGGGCTTTTTGCTGATGTATAGGATAACGGTAGGGATAATATGTTGAAAATGGTGGTGATATGCGTCTGAATTGTGGTTGCTTTGGAGAAGTGTTGCCATGATTTGTCTTTCAGGAGCTTGCATCCAAAGCTCTATCCACTTTCACTATATGAAAATGAGAAAAGCTGCTTTCCTCACGTTTTCGTTCGCATTCATTGGCTTAGCGCAGGCCCGGGCGCAGGAAGCCATAGTTCCGGCGGGCGGCGACGCCTCGGGTAGCGGGGGCAACGTGAGCTACTCGCTGAACTACGTGGCCTACACGACGGGCAACAGTTCCGGTGGTAGTGTAAGCCCAGGCTTATTGCACCCCATCGAAACATTTGTGTTGAGTTCCAAGGTCCGTTCGACGGCGCTCAAGTACGAGGTATACCCCAACCCAACGAGTGGAGGTGTTACACTACAAGCTGCCGGGGCTTTTCTGCGCAACTACTCCTACCGGTTGTGCGACTTACAAGGAAGAGTGGTCGAGTCGCAGCCTCTCGGTGGTCCCACAACCGGTATTTCGCTGGAGCAACTACCTGCTGCCGTCTACATTCTCACAGTGAGCCAGGGAAACAAGGCCACCCAAACCTTCAAAATCATCAAACACTAAGCGCATGAAGTATTGCTTTACTCTCTTGGTTATGCTGCTCTCTTTTGCAGCCTTTGCCCAAACGCCTAAGCAGTTCGGCTACCAAGCCGTGGTGCGGAACAACCGCAATGGCATCAATGTACTGGCCGCTAATCAGCAGGTAAGTCTGCGCGTCAGTATTCTGCGTGGCAGCCCCACGGGTACGGCTGTGTATGTAGAAGACCATTCGCCTACTACCAATGCCAATGGCTTGTTTACGGTCCAAATAGGAGGCGGAACCCGCGTAAGCGGGCGGTTTGCCTCCATCAAGTGGAGCACCGGGGCTTTCTACCTAAAAACAGAGACGGACCCGGACCTCACGAACGGCACTTCGGCTGACGTCATTGTTAGCACCAGCCAATTATTGAGCGTTCCGTATGCCTTGTATGCTCAGCAAGCTGATACCACATTGTATGCGCAGTACGCTGATTCGGTTAAAGGGCATCAGATCGGAGACTTTGCCGAGGGAGGTATCATCTTTTCGGTGTGGCGCGACAAAACCGGCCAGCAGCACGGTTTAGTAGCATCGTTGCAGGACTTGGGAAGCCGTCCATACGCCGTTCCGGGTGTTTCTTCTGCAACCAGCAGCCACAACGGGGCCGCCAATACCGCTACGCTTGTAGCTGCATTGGGAGCCAACACTAACCACGCAGCCGGTCTGTGTGATGCGTATACAAGCGGCACCTTTACGGACTGGTACCTGCCGGCCGCGGCGGAGTTAAGCATGCTTTACAACCAAGCCGTGTTGCTTGATAGAGTCTTAGATGCGGATAATGATCCACTGACCACCGGATTATACGCCAATGCATATCTAAGTTCTACGTATTGCCTTTTTGACCGCACCTTTCCGGTTCCTGGCTATTCCGATCTACCAGAAGTTGCTGCGTTTGCTTTGGTCTTCAATAGCAATCAGAGTGCTCTTAGAACCCCGTTTTCTACCGGTACGATGACGTACGCTCCGCAGCAAGTGGTGGTACCTGTGAGGGCCATTCGGCGCTTCTGATTTCTCCATCAAGAAGAGGCAAGAAAAAGCCCCGTCGGCGCACTGCCGGCGGGGCTTTTCTTTAGCGGCATGGGAGCCTACTCCACGGTGGGCATTTCCACGTTCACGAACTCGATGCGTCCGTCGCGCAATTCAGCTTCCACCACGGCGTCCTTGCTCACTTTGCCGCTCAGGATTTCCTTGCTCAGCTCGTTCAGAATCAGCCGCTGCAGCACGCGCTTGAGGGGCCGCGCGCCAAAGGTCGGGTCGAAGCCTTGTTCGCCGAGGAATTCCAGGACCTCGTCGGTGGCTTCCAGGCGGATGCCGGCTTCTTCCAGGCGGTGCTGAATCTGCCGGAACTGGATGTCGACAATCTTGCGGATTTCCTTGCGCTTGAGCGGCTGGAACATCACGATTTCGTCGATGCGGTTCAGGAACTCGGGGCGCATGTGCTGCTTCAGGCGCTCAATGACTTCCTCGCGGGTGCGGTCCACCACTTCGTCGTGGTTGTACTCATTCAGCTCCTTGAAGTTCTTCTGAATGATGTCGGCCCCGGTGTTGGAGGTCATGATGATGATGGTGTTCTTGAAGTTCGCCACCCGGCCCTTGTTGTCAGTGAGGCGGCCGTCGTCGAGCACCTGCAAGAGGATGTTGAACACGTCGGGGTGGGCCTTCTCGATTTCGTCGAGCAGAATTACCGAGTACGGCTTGCGGCGCACGGCCTCGGTCAGCTGCCCGCCTTCGTCGTAGCCCACGTAGCCGGGAGGCGCCCCGATCAGGCGCGACACGGCGTGGCGCTCCTGGTACTCCGACATGTCGATGCGCACCATCGCGTTTTCGTCGTTGAACAGGTACTCGGCCAGGGCTTTGGCCAGCTCGGTCTTGCCGACGCCGGTGGTGCCCAGGAAGATAAACGAGCCGATGGGCCGCTTGGGATCCTGCAAACCGGCACGGGAGCGGCGTACGGCGTCGCTGATGGCCATGATGGCTTCCGACTGCCCGGCCACGCGCTTGCCCAGTTCGGCCTCCAGGTTCAGCAGCTTCTCGCGGTCCGACTGCAGCATCTTGCTCACCGGAATTCCGGTCCACTTGGCTACCACTTCGGCAATGTCCTCGTGGGTTACCACTTCCTGGAGCATGGAGCCGCCGTCCTTGTTGGCATTGGCCTGCTCCTGCAGGGTTTTGAGCTTGGCTTCGGCTTCCTGAATCTTGCCGTAGCGCAGCTCGGCCACGCGGCCGTAGTCGCCCTGACGCTCGGCCTGCTCGGCTTCCATCTTAAACCGCTCGATGGCCTCTTTCTGCTCCTGGATGTCGTTGAGCACATTTTTCTCCGACTCCCAGCGGGCTTTCAGCGAGTCACGCTTGTCGCCCAGCTCGGCCAGCTCCTTGTTGAGCACGGCTTCGCGGTCCTTGTTGTCCTCGCGGCGGATGGCTTCGCGCTCAATCTCCAGCTGCATGATGCGGCGCTGCACCTCGTCGAGCTCCACGGGCATGGAGTTCAGCTCGATGCGCAGCTTGGCGGCCGCCTCGTCCATCAGGTCGATGGCTTTGTCGGGCAGGAAACGGTCGGTGATATAGCGGCTCGACAGCTCCACGGCGGCAATGACGGCGTCGTCGGTGATGCGCACGCCGTGGTGCAGCTCGTACTTCTCCTTGATGCCGCGCATGATGCTGATGGCGTCCTCGATGCTGGGCTCGTCCACCGTCACGGCCTGGAAGCGGCGCTCCAGGGCCTTGTCCTTCTCGATGTACTTCTGGTACTCTTTGAGGGTGGTGGCGCCGATGGCGTGCAACTCGCCCCGCGCCAAAGCGGGCTTGAGCAGGTTGGCCGCGTCCATGGCGCCCTCGCCGCCCGCGCCGGCCCCGATCAGCGTGTGCATCTCGTCGATGAACAGAATGATCTGGCCCTCGGCGTCGGTGACTTCCTTGATGACGGACTTGAGGCGCTCCTCGAACTCGCCCTTGTACTTGGCGCCGGCAATGAGCAGGCCCATGTCGAGCGACATGATTGTCTTGTCCTTGAGGTTCTCGGGCACGTCGCCGGCCACGATGCGCTGGGCCAGGCCCTCCACGATGGCGGTTTTGCCCACGCCCGGCTCGCCAAGCAGCACGGGGTTGTTCTTGGTGCGGCGCGAGAGGATCTGCAGCACGCGGCGGATTTCCTCGTCGCGGCCGATAACTGGGTCCATCTTGCCGGTGCGCACCTGCTCGTTGAGGTTGCGGGCGTAGCGGTTCAGGCTCTGGTACTGGTCCTCGGCCGACTGCGAGGTCACTTTGCGGCCGCCCCGCAGTTCTTTGATGGCGGCTTTGAGGTCTTTGAGGTTGAAGCCCGTGTCCTTGAGCAGCGCGGCCACGCTGTCTTTGCCGTCGACCAGGGCCAGCAGCAGGTGCTCGACGGAGATGAATTCGTCGCCGAACTCCTTGAGGAAGCCGTTGGCGCGCTGCACGGCGCTGGCGGCTTCGTTGGCAAGGTAGGGCGAACCGCCGCTCACCTTGGGGTAGCCATTGACAATGGCGTCCAGGCGCGGGGTGAGGATGTTCAGGTTGACGCCGAGCTTCTTGGCCAGAAACCCGGTCACGTTTTCATCCACCTGAAAGATGCCTTTCAGGAGGTGACCCGTCTCGATGGCCTGCTGCTGATGGCCGCCGGCAATTTCGGTGGCCTTCTGCACGGCCTCCTGGGCCTTGATGGTGAAGTTGTTGAAGTTCATAGCTGCTAGGTCTGGTTCAGGTGCTTTGGTCTAAAGCTGATACGGACGTAGCAAAGGATGGGCTAAAGTGAATATTCGGACTTTTTGGCTGATTTTGGGATTTTAAAGGAATATAAATGTGAATTATTGACAGGGTACAGGTTGTAGTGAGTCCATAGATGCGACGAAAGGACTTAGTTCGAGCTAGCCGCTTCAACACAAGGTGCTGACGAAGAACTCACGGGCGATGATGTAGTCACGACCAATGAGTAGAAGGTGGTACATTGGATTGCCTGCATGAGTAGACCAACGGTCCTGTGGAGGGTAGTAGTAAGTTTCTACACCGTGGGTGGCACAGATATCAGCCACAGATTGCGCAACTTCTACCGGCACGGAGTCGAGGATGATTCCGCCGGTACGGGTAAGGCTAGGCTGCACATTATGGGCCACCAAGCGTTGCCACCACATTGTCCAGGAGCCGCTGACGAAGCTATACCACTCACCTGCCTGTGTTTGCAATTCCTGGCGGATATCAGCCAAGAGCGCGGGCGCACTAAGCAAAGGGTAAGGCGTAGCCCGGGCCATTAGACTGGCTAAAGGACCGTGAACACCTTTAAGTAATGGGTGGTCGTGGTGAAACGAAACCGGGCCGCGGGTGCCGCGCCGCAGCCGGGAGCTGAGCTTGCCTCGGAAATCAATGCGGTGTACTTCAGTGTCGGTGACTAATTCGAGAAAGGTGCTTTGGGTGTAACGAATTAAGCCGGAAGGGTAAAGCTGGGTGAATTTGGTCATCATGCTGACAAACTACAGAGGTCCGCATCTATATGCAAGAAAGTGATTAATGCTTCGATCGTAGATTGACACAGTTATACATCACGGTGTTATTTTCCGTAATTAATAATTCTGTCAATAATTGTGTCATGTATATTGCCTGTGTCTTCGTAGTAATCTTTATAATGGTCATATATAGTGTTGTATGTTTCTTCTTTCTGAGAAAATTTAGCGAGTTCAAGCCCGATCCAGAATATAAGTTCATTTACAATTCGTAGTAATTTAGTTGTATTGCCCGTTTGAATTAATTGCATATATTCTTTTTCCATGAAAGGAATCATCCATTGGTTCCTAAAGATAGTTTCGTCGCCATGGGCTATATGGCTTGCTAGCTTATAATAATGATCGAGTAATCTAAATGGTACAAAAAATCCTCCCTGTAGATTGCTGCTTAAATACTTGCTTAGTTCACTATAGGACCATTTGGCTTTAACTTCTTGTCGATATTTTCTATTTGCCCAGCTCGGCTTCTGCTTAAGTTCTTGCTCTTCTTCTTCGGAAAGAACTAAAGCAGCATATGGGTTGAATCTACTGTTAATTTTAGATTCGGATAAAATTTTATGTTTGTCAGATGTCCTTAATGTTTCTATTTGACAAAGAATTGTGAAATACTCATTTATCCTATGTTGATATACTTGGTCGTTTTCAGAGGTTATTATATAAATTAATTTTATAAATCCTTCTAGCATGGATCGAAATATAATTTCAGCATCGCCAGTGCTGCCTTGTTTAGATAATTGATTGACGCGTTTGGCTCTTTCGAGTGTGTATTTGACTAATGGTCTAATTTGGAAAAATGATTCGTGCGAATACAGTAACTCATATATGTTCTTCTCTGAATTGGTAAATTCAAGAGTGGATTTTGATATTATATACTTTTTTAGTGAAGCTGTTGTGCGCTTGTCCATTGACTTTGTTAAAGTATTTGCTGTCTTCAATTTAAGAGAAAACGCAGCGAAGCGAGTGAGTTCCTTCACTCCGCTTCGCTGCGTTCAGGATGACAGACGGCTGGGGCTACTGCTGTGGTTATCTGTTACTCCAGCTTCGCCGGCGCCGCACTGCTTTTCTGCTTGCCGGGGCGGTTGATGACGAGGCGGGCGGCTTGGATGCGCTGGTAGAACGCGGGGTGGGAGCGGGCGTACTTGCGCAGGCTGCGGTCGAGGCGGTCTTCGAGCAGGGCAGCCAGCTGGGTGAACTTGTCTTTGATGGCGAGGCGGGCGGCTTTGCCTTCGCTGATTTGCTGGCGCGGGTCGTTTTTGCTGGTGCTGAAGGCGCTGAAGGCTTCTTTGAGCTCGGTGAGGCGTGCTTTGGTGACGCCGTATTCGGCGAGGGGCTCGGCGTGCTCGGTGGCGAGGTCGAGGATATCCTGGGCGGTGTCGGTGAGGGCGGTGGCGCGCAGGTCGTAGAGGCTGCTGTAGTTGTGGTTGGCGGCGTTTTGCAGGGTGCGGTCCTGCTGGTCGATGGCGTAGGCGTACAGGTCGCCGGCAATTTCGCCAGCGCTGGTGGCGAGCAGCTCGCGGCGGTCGGTTTTGGCGGTGGTGTTGCCTTTGGAGGCTTTGCGCAGCGTTTGCTGCCGTAGCGGGGTGAGGTCGTCGGCGAACTGCTGGAGGTCGGCGACGGCACGTTGCAGGGCCTTGTCCTGCTGGTAGGGGGTGGCGTCCTGCAGGAGGGCGGCCAGGGCGTTTTCGGCGGCGGTGAGCCGGTTGTCTTGTTTGGCGGTCAACATATGATGGAAAGGAAAAAAAGGGAAAGTCGAGAGCAATCGGTGTGGGGTAGGGTCTAGCGTAATAGAGCAGTTGCCAAGAATAGAAATATTCGGGCAGATTATAGCATATCGAAGGCCGGAAAAAGTGTGACCGTGCCCGGAACGACTGAAACCGAAGCCGGGAGGCTGGTGACCATAGCGGGGAAGGGCGTAACCGGGGCCGGAACGGCTAGGGCCGGGCCGGGAGGCATTGGGGCGACAGCCGGAACGCCTGGGGCGGGTGCCGGAGGGTTCGGGCCCATAGCCGGAAGGGGTGAGGCCGGTGCCGGAACGACTGTGACCGGTGCCGGAGTCGTTGGGGCCGGTGCCGGGGATTTGGGGGCAAAAACGGCGCATGTTGGGCACCTCACCCCCGGCCCCACTCCAAAAGAAAGGGGAGTGTATGGTGTCTGATGGTGTCTGACGTCGGCACGCCAGCCAACAGGCCGGCCAGCAGAACCGGGACTGGCGGAAAACCAGTCAGGCGCTTGGCGCTTGCTTGCCTTTGCCAATTGCTTTCTTGCCTAGCAGCACCAGCTTTTCCACCACGAAGCCAATCAGCAGGCCGCCCAGGGCGCAGGCCAGGGCCTTGGCCAGCCAGGCCACTGCGGGCAGGTGGGCCAGGGCCTGTTCCAGCTCGTGCAGCAAGTGCGCGGTGAACGGGATGCCGTGGGCAATGATTTCGGCGCCGACCCAGAGCATGGCGGCGGTGCCCACGTAGCTGAGCAGGCTTAGGAAGTGGGGCATGAACCGCACGATGCCGTGCCCCAGCTTTTGGGTGCCAGGGTGGTATTTGTCCTGGGCCAGGTGCATGCCGATGTCGTCGGCTTTCACGATGAGGCCCACGAAGCCGTAGACGGCCACGGTGATGAACACGGCCACGGCCAGCATCACGGCAATCTGGTTGAGGATGGGCTGGCCGGTGACCTGGCTGTAGGCAATGGCCATGATTTCGGCCGACAGGATGATGTCGGTGCGCACGGCGCCGGCCACGCGCTGCTCTTCCAGCTCCTCGGGCGTGATGGTCGGGAGGTTCGCGCTTTCGGCGGCGTGGGGGTGCGGGCTGAAGAGGGCGTGCACCTTTTCGTAGCCCTCGAAGCACAAATAGGCCCCGCCCAGCATGAGAATGGGCGTAATGGCCCACGGCGCGAAATACCCCAGCAGCAGAGCCGCCGGGCTCAGCAGCAGCATTTTATTAATGAGGGACTTTTTGGCTATTCGGTAGATGATGGCCAACTCCCGGGAAGGGTCGAGGCCGACGACGTACTTGGGCGTCACGGCGGTGTCGTCGATGACGATGCCGGATACCTTGCCGGTGGTTTTGGCTACCTGGGCCGGCACGTCGTCGAGGCTGGCGGCGCTGGCTTTCACCAACGCGGCAATGTCGTCCAATAGCGCAAAAAAGCCTGAAGCCATACTCTGGGGGTTTGTTCCGGGGGTTGCCGATGCCGGCGGAGTGTGCCGGTTTGCGCCGCTCGGCTTGGCAGCAGGCAGGCGCACGGGGTCGTCCTTATACGGGCGGAGCGTGGGAGCTGCGGTAGTGGGCCCGATATCTGACGTGCCGGCTGCGGGAATGGGGTGGGGCACGCGGCGCTGTGGGTGCGGTAAGTGCCTGGGACGAACGGTGAAGGAAGGGCGTGGCCGCGGGCGAAAGCGCGGCTTGGGGAGTTGGTTGCTAATATGTTATATTCAGGATGACAACACTTCAAACGTTGGGTACTACTATGGCAACAGAAACCGAAGACTACAACAGCTGGCAGTACCGCATGAGCCATCCGTCGTGGTGGGTGTACATGCTCATTGTGCCGGCCGCCTACCTGACCTACTGCACCCTGCACTGGACGGGCGTGATTTGAGGGCTGCGGCGGGGCGGCTACCGGGTGCCGGGCCGCGCGTATCCGGTCAACTGAACCGGCCCGAAATAGCCGAACCCGAGGGCAGGCGCGTAGACTCGTGCAAACGACGCTCCGCGCCTGCTGCTTTATGCCCACTTACCACATCGGCTGTTCCGGCTTTCACTACCGCGACTGGAAGGGCGTGTTTTACCCACCCGAGGTGCCGCCGCGCAAGTGGTTCGGCTACTACTGCACGCAGTTTCACACGCTGGAGCTGAACGTGACCTTCTACAAGATGCCCGAGCTGCCGGCGCTGGAAAACTGGCACCAGCAAAGCCCCGAGGGGTTTCGGTTTGCGGTGAAGGCGCCGCGGCTGGTCACGCACTACAAGAAGTTCGGGCCCGAAGCCGGTCCCGTGCTGGCCGATTTCTACGGGCTGGTGCGCGAAGGCCTGCGCGAAAAGCTGGGGCCGGTGCTGTTTCAGCTGCCGCCCAAAGCCGCCTATACCGAGGAGCTGCTGGGGCGCATGCTGGAGCACCTGGATCCGGGCTTTCAGAATGTGCTGGAGTTTCGGCACCCGAGCTGGTGGGACGGCGAGGTGTTTCGCACGCTGGCCCGCCACGGCATCAGCTTCGTGGGCCAAAGCCACCCGCTGCCCCTGCCCGACGAGGCCGTGGTGAATGCGCCGCTGGTGTACTACCGCTTCCACGGCGTGCCGGAGCTGTACAAGTCGTCGTACGACGATGCGTTTTTGCAGCGGGTGGTGCGCGACATAGAAGCGCACCGGGAAGCGCGGGAGGTTTACCTGTTCTTCAACAACGGCATGGGCGGAGCGGGCGTGCTCGATGCCCTGCGGCTGCAGAAGCTGCTGGGCACGGGCATGGCTGGCTAGGCGCCGAATCCCGGGCAACCCCGACGCCGTGCCGCTCCGAGTAGCGGTTACCGTGCTGGAAGTTCTCCGCGGAGTTCTACCTTGGAAAGCTGCTGCTACCGGCTGCCGGCGGGTGTTGCCGAAGCGCCCGGCCGAAAGGACGGTGGGCGGTAGTTGCGGTAGCTATTTTGACGCCCTTACGCCTCTTGCCCATGCGCACCTTTCTACTTTGCTGCACGCTGTTGATGGGGTGGTTGCTGGCGGCGCGGCCGGCGGCGGCCACGCACCTTGTGGGAGGCGAAATGAGCTACAAATACCTCGACGACCAAGGGGGCAGCAGTACGCCGTTTCGGTACCAGTTTCTGGCCACGGTGTACTACAACAAAGAAGTGGGCTCGGCGGCACCCGACGGCCGTCCGTCGATTACGGTGAACATTTACAACCGCAGCCAGCCGGCCCTGCTGGTGCGGCGGGTGGTCATTGTGCGTACCCAGTTCCAGGAAATTACGGCGGCCCTGCCGGCGGGCTGCGCTATTTCGGTGCCCCGCGTGACAATGGCCACCTACAATGCCATAATTGAGCTGCCGTACTCGGCCACCGGCTTCCAAGCTATTTACGGTGAGTCGGCGCGCAACGTCGACATCGGCAACATCGACAACGCCGGCGGCACGGGCATGGCCCTGACGATGGACATTACCCCCACACCAATCCGCAACGCCACGCCCGTGTTTTCCGACATGGCCGTGGCGGTGATATGCCAGAACGATACCAGCTTCGTGCTCAACAACGCCTTCGATGCCGACGGCGACCGGCTGTCGTACTCGTTTGGCACGCCCTACAGCATCAACAACGCGGGTGCGCTGCTGTCCATCGACTACGTGCCGGGCTTCAGCCAGGCGGCGCCGTTTGGGCCCACCGGCTACGCGGCCCTCAACGCAGCCACTGGCCTGGCCAGCTACCTGTGCCGCATTGCGGGCCGTTTTGTAGTAGCGGTGGATGTGCGGGAATACCGGACCATCAACGGGCAGGAAGTACTGCTGGGCACCATTCGGCGCGACGTGCAGCTGGTGGTGCGGCGCTGCCCGGGTTCCCCGGCGCTGCCGCCGGCCTTCACCCCGGCCACACTGGCCCGGCGCAGCTACACCGTGGAAGAAGGGCAGGAAGTGGTGTTTCCCATCGAAGCCGTAATAGCCGGGGGGCAGCCGCTGACGCTGAAAGTGAGCAGCGCCCTGCTCGATGGCGCGGGCCCCTACGATGCCAGCTTCAACAACAACGCCGGCAGCCCCGATGCCAACACGCCGCTGGGCGCCGTTACGCTGACGGGCCAGGGGGCAGTAGGCGCCAGCTTCCGCTTTCGGGCGGGCTGCGGCAGTGCCCGCGCCACGCCCTACGATGTGCTGGCCGCGGTGCAGAACAACGTGTGCGGCGGCCGCAACATCGGCGAGGTATTCCGCATTCAGGTGACGCGGGCCGCCGGGGCCGTGGGCGGCATAGAGGGCGACGCGGCGGTGTGTGCCTTCAGCAGCGGCAGCTACACCGCCCGCGGCCTCACCTCGCCGCAAGGCTTTTTGTGGTCGGTGCGCGGTGGCACCATTGTGGGCCCAGCCACCGGTGCTACCGTACAGGTGCAGTGGGGCGCGCAGGCGGCGGGTCGGCTCACGGTGCGCGGCATTTCCACCCTGGGCTGCCCCACCGATTCGGTGGCGCAGGTCGTAATGCTCCAGCCTGGGCCGCCCATCAGCGGTACCGCATTCTACTGCCCGCAAACCAGCACCGGCCTGCGCTATTCGGTGGTGCCCGAAGCCGGGGCCGTGTACCAGTGGAGCGTGAGTCCCGGCACCGTGGTAGGCGGGCAGGGCACGGCCAACGTGGAAGTGAATGTGCCCAACCGAAGCACCGCCATTTTGCGGGTGCTGAACACGGCGCGGCCGGGTTGCGCCGGTCAGCTCACCATTGCGCCCGACATGGCGTGCCTCGCTTTCTACAACGTGATTACGCCCAACGGCGACGGTCTGAACGATGCCTTTGTCATCGAAAACCTGGGACACTACCCCGGCAGCGGCCTGCGCATCTACAACCGGTGGGGCCAGCAGCTGTACCAAACGGCCGACTACCGCAACGACTGGCGCGGCGAGGCGCAATCGGCCGGCACCTACTATTACTACCTGCAGGTGTCTGACGGGCGGGTGTTCAAAGGCTGGTTTGACATCGTGCGCTGACGCGCATCTGCCCGTGCGGAACGGCAACGCCCAACGGCCCGGCACTGCTCGCACAAGAGCGTCGCCGGGCCGTTGGGCGTCGACAGCGGTTTATGCCACCAGCCGCTTCCGCGTGCTCACGCCGTGCGCGGGGCAGGTCGGCACTGTGGAGCGTGATGCTCACCGCGCTAGGCGGCGGCGCGCTGTTCGGGCATGGTTTGCAGCAGCCAATCGTAGAGCTTGTCCACGTCGGCTTTGCGGAACAGTTCGGTGCCGGGGTTCATGGTAGCGGCAGTGCCGCAGGCCACGCCCAGGCGGGCCGCCTTGCGCACCGATTCGCCCGCGGCCAGCGCGTGCACGAGGCCCGCTACCATGCTGTCGCCGGCGCCCACGGTGCTGCGCTTCTTCACGGCCGGGGCCGCAATGTGGTCGACCAGGTCGCGGGTGACCACGCAAGCCCCCTGCGGCCCCAACGACGCCACCACGATTTCGCAGCGGCCTTCGCCAATGAGACCCTGCGCCGCGGTAGCCAGCGCGGCGCTGTCCAGCTCGCTCACGCCGGCCAGCTTGCTCAGCTCGCCCAGGTTGGGCTTGATGAGGTAGACGCCCGCTTCGATAACCCGCTGCAAGGCCGGGCCCGAGGTGTCGGCCACTACTTTGGTGCCGGCCGCGTGGGCCATGCGCACGATGTCTACCAGAAAATCGGGCTCGACACCGGGCGGCAGGCTGCCGCTGATGACGAGGTAGTCGGGAGCGGGCGACAGGGCCTGCAGCGCGGCCAGCACCTGCTGCTGCTCGTCGGCGGAAAGCGGCGTGCCGGGCATGCCGAAGCGGTACTGCTGGCTGGCCGAGGCATCGACCACCACAAAGTTTTCGCGCGTTTCGCCGGCGGCGGGCACGGCGTGCTGCTCGATGCGCTCGGCCGTGAGCAAGGCTTGCAGGCGCATGCCGGTGGGGCCGCCCGCCGGAAACACCGCCAACGACTCGGAGCCTAACCGCCGCAACGCCCGCGACACGTTGATGCCGCCGCCGCCGGGCTCAAACTTGGGCATCTCGCAACGCAGCTTTTGGTCGGGTACAATCTTGTCGACGGTCGTGCTTTTGTCAACGGTCGGGTTCAGGGTAAGCGTGACGATGCGTTTCATCGGCGAGAGGACAGGGAAGTAAAAAGAGCCAAAGGCGGCCTGCCGACAATGTACTACTGGCGTTGCAGCAGGGTTGCTGCGAGGCTGTGGCGCGACCTTGCACCAAACGCAAAGGCGGATGTAGTCTGTACACATCGGTGCACTTAATGACAGTGGATGATTAAAATGGTATTAAATCAAGCTATTGGTGCGCGGAAAGGCCGAATTTTCTGCGGACGTGACGGTTAAAACGCGTTTTAATGCGACCCTAATGAGCCTTTAATTTTCCTATAATTTCCTTTTAACGTCATTATAACGGCTTTTTAACGCTTCATTAATTATCGAATAGGTATGGAAAGTAGTTTTGTAATGGTTGCATTCAGCTTGAGCGGGAAGTAGGATTTGGGCAAGCGCAACCCACCGTAAGCCTCTCGTTCAGCAAGTGTTTAACCGCCCGTAGCACGTTCGCCTGAGTGCCGTGCTACTCGCCCGGGCGCATGGCTTCGGCTGCCCGGCTTCAGCCCGCAAGAAGTTGTCAACGGACTCCACCGAGCCCGGCAGCTACCCTCATGCCTAAACCCAATGGTATCATGAAAGAAACGACCGATGCCCGGCGCCGCTGGGATTTCACGTACTGGAAAAACGATTTGCAAGGCGGCTTCGTGTCGTTTTTGGTGGCGGTGCCGCTGTGTTTGGGCATTGCGTTGGCCTCGGGCGCACCGCTGTTTGCGGGCATCATTGCCGGCATCGTGGGCGGCTTGGTGGTGGGTGCGCTCAGCCGCTCGGCCGTCAGCATTTCGGGCCCCGAAGCGGGGCTGATTTTGGTGGTGCTCAGTGCCTCGGCCGCTTTGGGCTCGTTTGCGGCCGTGCAGCTGGCCATTTGCGTGGCCGGGCTCGTGCAGATTGGGCTGGGCTTTGCCCGGGCCGGATTCATCAGCCAGTTCATACCCTCGGCCGTCATCAAAGGCATGATGGCCGCCATTGGGCTGATTCTGGTGATGAAGCAGGTGCCGCACGTGCTGGGCTACGACGCCGACGTGGCCGAAACCCTCACCTTGTTTCCCCGCGAGGGCGCCAGCATTGTGGAGCTGGTGCGCGTGGCGCTGGGCCACATCAGCCCCGTGGCCCTGGGCATTGCCGGGCTGGGCGTGGCGCTGCTGATGCTGTGGGAGCGGCCGGTGGTGAAAACCCATCCGGTGCTGTCGAAAATACCCGGTGCGCTGCTGGTGGTGCTGCTGGGCGTGGGCCTCAACCAACTGGCAGGGGTGTGGCAGCCCGAGGCGGCTTTGCGCGGCACGCACCTGGTACAGCTACCGGTGGTAACGAGCTGGGAGAACTTCCTGGGCCTGTTCACGCTGCCCGATTTCGCCCAGCTCCGCAACCCCAAGCTCTACACCGCCGCGCTGTCGATTGCGCTGGTGGCCAGCCTGGAGGCGCTGCTGGCCGTGGAAGCTACCGACGAGCTGGACCCGCTCAAGCGCAAGTCGCCGACCAACCGGGAGCTGAAGGCGCAGGGTGTGGGCAACCTGGTGAGTGGCATGCTGGGCGGTTTGCCCCTCACGTCGGTGGTGGTGCGCAGCTCGGTGAGCATCAACGCGGGCGGGCGCACCCGGCTGGCGGCGCTGCTGCACGGCACGTTTTTGCTGCTGAGCGTGCTGCTGTTTCCCACTTTGCTGAACCTGGTGCCCTGGGCGGCGCTGGCGGCCGTGCTGCTCGTGACGGGCTACAAGCTTACCCGCATCAGCATTTTTCGGGAGCTGTACCAAGCTGGCTCCAGCGAGTTTTTGCCCTTTGTCGTTACCGTAGCGGCCATTCTGGCTACCGATCTGCTGGTGGGCATTGGCATAGGGGCCGCCGTGGGGGTGTTCTTCGTGCTGCGCGAAAACTACCGCAACGCCCACCGGCACGAGCGGTTTGTGGTGCAGGGGCAGGAGCGCATCCGGGTGAACCTGGGCAAGCACGTGTCGTTTATCAGCAAGGCCAGCATTCTGAAAGTGCTCGAAAGCGCCCCCGACCACAGCACGGTGGAAATCGACGGCACGCTCTCGGCCTTCATCGACCGCGACGTCGTTAGCGCCATCGAGAACTTCCGCGACACGGCCCGCCGCCGCGGCATTCAGCTGCTGTTTCTGCGGCAGGGGGCCGAGGTGGCCCAAAACCTGGCCGGCCAGCGCGACACGCACGGCACCGACACCGACTTCGATGCCTACTACAAGCTGTTTGGGCACGAGCGCAACTGGGTGGCCGAAAAGCTCCGCCGCGACCCTAGCTACTTCGAGCAGCTGCGCTTGGAGCCGGCGCCCAAGTTTCTGTTCATCGGCTGCTCCGATTCGCGCGTGCCCGCCAGCCAGGTAACCGGCGCCGCCCCCGATGAGGTATTTGTGCACCGCAACGTGGCCAACCTCGTGGTGAGCACCGATTTGAACCTGCTGTCGGTGCTGCAATACGCGGTGGAAGTGCTGGGCGTGGAGCACGTGGTGGTGTGCGGCCACTACGGCTGCGGCGGCGTGCGCGTGGCCATGCACGAGCCCGACAACAGTGCCCTTAACAGCTGGCTCGGCAACGTGCGCACCGTGATGCAGCGGCACCAGCAGCAGCTGGCGGCGCTGGAAACCGACGAAGCGCGCCACCGCCGATTGGTGGAGCTGAATGTGATTGAGCAGGTGTACAACCTCCACCAAACCGCCGTGTTGCGCCAGGCCGCGCACCGGGGCAAGCCTGTGCAGGTGCACGGCTGGGTGTACGACACCGAAGCCGCCCACCTGCGCGACCTGGACGTGGACGTGCGCCGGGCGTTCGAGGAATACGACACCGAGTTGCGCTACCAAGTGCAGGCCGAGGGCTTGGTGCGGCTGCCTGGCCACCTGCACCAGCCGCCCAGCCTGTATTCGGTGTACACCGGCGCGGGCAGCTCCATCATTGCTGTGCCGCCGTTTGAGGGCGACGCGCCCCAGGGCACGCCGTAAGAGCAGTCGACTGATTCCCCGCAGCCCGCACCCGCCAGGTGCGGGCTGCGGGCGTTTGGGGCCATGGCTCCCGAAGCAAGCAGCTGCCTTGTTGCCCCGGCTGATCTTGTTTTGGCGTATAGGTAGGCTTGTTTGACTCCTTCCGCTGCTCAGTTATGCCTGCCTACCACATTGGCTGTTCCAGCTACCACTACCGCCACTGGCGCGGCCGCTTCTACCCCGAAAAGCTGCCCATGCGCCGCTGGTTTGAGTTCTACAGCCAGCACTTTGGCACGCTGGAGCTTCCACCTATTTGGGCGCTGTTGCTATGGCCGTTGGGCTTCAGGCAGGTGTGCGGTGATGTTTGAATTTCATACTCATTGGTTTGATTTCTAGTGGAACCGCAAGCGCAGATGGCTGACATTTGCGTTGCAAATTCGGACTTGCTTGGCAGAGAAACACGAGGCAAATGGGAATGGAAGGCAACAGGACAGACGTTGGGCGTATGCCGGCGCAAGTGCTTTTCGACGGCCGAACCGGGGGCGTTTTGGGTGAATACATGCAGCTTTCGACCTGCTTGGGTGTCGTTGGCACTTCCACCATCCACCCCAGGCTTTTGGAACGTCGATTTTCCCCGGCCACGTTTCCGCGCTGACAGCGGGTGTTGCCTCGCCGCCAAGCCGCCCGCCGCAACCTTTCGCGCTGCCGCCGGTTTACAGAACTTCACTCGCCCCATCCGCTACCCCGTTTCCCCTGACTTGCCCGTCCCCCAGCCGGGCAACCATGCTGTGTCTAGCCTCAGAGTCGTCAGCTGACGTGGGGAAAGCCAGCCGGGCCTGCTTGCTGCTTATCCTAGACCACCGCATTTCGCGCCATCCCGCGACAATCTTTGCATGCACTACTTCTCCAAGGCGGCCTGGGCCGTCGGTATCCTGAGCGGATGGTGGCTGGCGCTGGCCACTTCCGCCAGCGCCCAAACCCCGCCGCCCACCCCCAGCGGGCCGCTCACCCTGGAGCAATGCCTTCAGGTAGCCCTGCAAAACCAGCCACTGCTGCGCCAGGCCCGCATCGACGAGGAAACCAACGAGGCCGACATTCGCATTGGCCTGGCCGGCTGGCTGCCGCAGGTGGGCCTCACGGCCTCGGCCCAGCACTACTTTCAACTGCCCTACACCGTGTTTCCGAACGCCGAGGGCGTGAGCGTGCCCCGGCAGATTGGCCTGCGCAATACCTCCACCGTGGGCCTGACGGGCACCCAAACCCTCTACAATAACGACGTGCGGCTTGCCCTGCGCACGGCCCGGCCGTCGCGGCTGTTCTACCAGCAAAACACCACCACCGTACGCATCGATGTGGTGTCGGACGTGAGCAAGGCGTTCTACGACGTGCTGCTCTCGCAGCGGCAGCTGGAAGTGCTGGGCGAGGACATTGTGCGCCTGCAACGCAGCCTGCGCGACGCCAAAGCCCGCTACGACGTGGGCATCGTGGACAAAATTGACTACAAGCAGGCCGAAATTCTGCTCAACAACTCCGTGGTGGCCCGCAAGCAGGCACAGGAAGCCATCAAGGCCAAAACCGCCAGCCTCAAGGAGCTGATGGGCCTGACCGGTGCCCAGCCGCTGGCCTTGCAATACGACACGCTGCGCCTGATGCAGGACGCCGCCGCGGACACGACCGCCGCGCTGAACGCCGCCAACCGCATTGAGGTGCAGCAGCTGCAAACCCAGAAAGCCCTGCAGGAAGCCCAAATCGATTTTTACCGCCTCGGCTACCTGCCGAGCCTGTCGGCGTTTGGCACCTACAACTCGGTGTTTCAGAACAACCAGCTGGCCGACCTCTACGCCACGCGCTTCCCCACGTCCTACGCCGGCCTGCAGCTGACGCTGCCCATCTTTCAGGGCACGCGCCGCCTGCAGAACCTGCGCCGCGAGCGGCTCACCAACCAGCGCCTCGACGAAAGCCTGCTGGCCACGCGCAACCGCATCAATACCGAGTACGAGCAGGCGCTGGCGGCCTACAAAAGCAACTTTGCCGACTACCAGATGGGCCAACGCAACCTCGCTCTGTCGAAGGAAGTGTACGACGTGGTGCAGCTGCAATACCGCGAAGGCATCAAAACCTACCTCGACGTGATTGTGGCCCAAACCACGCTGCGCTCGGCCCAGCTCAATTACTACAGCGCGCTGTTTCAGGTGCTGAGCAGCAAAGTGGATTTGCTGCGCACCCAGGGCCTGCTGCCCACCACCTATTAAGCTACTCCCGGCTGCTCACCCAAGCCCATGACAACAAACTCCTTCGCCCGGTACGCCGCTTTCGGCCTGCTCCTGACCTCGGCCGCCTGCGGCAAAAAAGACGAAAAGCAGGCCAGCGCCGCCCCGCCGCCCACGCCCGTGGGCCTCACCGCCGCCCGCACCACCGACGCTGTGTACTACGACGAATACCCGGCCACCGTGGTGGCCCTGAACACCGTGGAGCTGCGCGCCCAGGTGTCGGGCTTTGTGACGGGCATCTTCTTCAAGGAAGGCGAGCTGGTGCCCAAGGGCAAAACGCTCTACGAAATCGACCAGCGCAAGTACCAGGCGGCTTACCAGCAGGCGCTGGCGGGCCTGCGCAGCGCCCAGGCCGTGGCCCAAAACGCCAAAGTGAACCTCGACCGGTACCAGCGGCTGGCCCAGCAAGACGCCATTGCGCGCCAGATTGTAGACAACGCCTCGACGGCCTACGCCACCGCCCAAAGCCAGGTAGCCGAGGCCCAGGCCGGCGTGTCGACGGCGCGCACCGACCTCGACTATTCGTTGATTAAAGCACCGTTTACGGGCCGCATTGGTATTTCGCAGGTGCGGCTAGGGGCGCAGGTTAGCCCCGGCTCTACCTTGCTGAACACCATTTCGAGCGAAGACCCGGTGGGCGCCGACATTGTGGTGAACGAGAAGGATATTGCCCGCTTCGCCCAGATGCAGCAGCGCAACACCACGGCCGCCAGCGACACCACCTTCCGGCTGGTGCTGCCCGACGGCTCGGCCTACGCAGGCGGCGGCAAAATCCTGGCCATCGACCGGGGCGTGGACCAGCAAACCGGTACCATGCGGGTGCGGGTACAGTTTGCCAACCCGCAGCGCACCCTCAAAGACGGCATGAGCGCCGTGGTGCGGGTGCTCAATCAGCAGTCGGGCCGCCGGCTGGTGGTGCCCAACCGCGCCATTGTGGAGCAGATGGGCGAAAACTTCGTCTTCGTGGTGCAGGACTCGGTGGCCAACCAGCACAAGGTGCAGCTGGGCCCGCGCCTGCGCGACCAAATCGTCATCATGAGCGGCATCGAAGAAGGCGACAAAGTGGTGACGGAAGGCCTGCAGCGCCTGCGCGACGGCGGCATTGTGCGCGTGGGCGACCCTGCCGCCGCTGCCACTGGTGGCGCGCCAAGCCAGACGGCTGCCGCTAAATAGGTAGAGTCAGAAGCAAATTCTAGTTCGCAACGAGTATTCCTGAACGTCAAGCCAACAGCCAGTAGCTGTCCGCTTATAGCTTCCCAGAAATGATTGCAGAAACCTTTATCCGGCGCCCGGTCACCGCCATCGTCATTTCGGTGGTGATTGTGCTGGTGGGCGTGCTGGCCATCATCAACCTGCCCGTGGGGCAGTACCCCGAAATTACGCCGCCCACGGTGTCGGTGTCGGGCAACTACATCGGGGCCGACGCCCAAACCGTGGAGCAAACGGTGGCCACGCCCGTGGAAGTGCAGGTGAACGGCACGCCCGGCATGACCTACCTGCAGAGCAACAGCACCAGCAACGGGCAGATGAGCATGACGGTGAACTTCGAGGTGGGCACCGACATCAACAACGCCGCTCTCGACGTGCAGAACCGCGTGGGTATTGCCCTGCCCACCTTGCCGCAGGAGGTGCAGCGCCTGGGCCTGACGGTGCGCAAGCGGAACCCGAGCATTCTGATGCTGGTGGCCATGTACGCGCCCAAGGGCACCCACAACGTCACCTTCCTCGACAACTACGCCAACGTGTTTGTGAAGGACGCGCTGCTGCGCACCAAAGGCGTGGGCGACATTGTGAGCCGGGCCGACGACTTTGCCATGCGCATCTGGCTCAAGCCCGACAAGCTGGCCCAACTGGGCGTGTCGGCGCAGGACATTACGGCGGCGCTGCAGGAGCAGAACGCCCAGATTGCGGCCGGCTCCATTGGGGCGCCGCCGCAGCAGCAGGGGCAGACCTTCGAGTACATCGTGTTTGTGAAGGGCCGCCTGGCTACGCTGGAGGAGTTCGGCAACGTGGTCATCAAAACCCGCCCCGCCGACGGGTCTCTGGTGTACCTGAAGGACGTGGCGCGGCTGGAACTGGGCAAGTTCAATTATTCCAGCAACTCGTTTGTGGACGGCAAGCGCGCCTCCTACCTGCTGGTGTACCAGGCGCCCGGCTCCAATGCCCTGGAAACGTTCGAGAACGTGAACAAAACCATGGAGCAGCTCAAAAAGAGCTTCCCCGCCGACCTCGACTACGTGGTGCCGTTTGAAGCGGCTACCGTGGTGAAGGTGTCCATCAACGAGGTGCTGCACACGCTGCTGGAGGCCCTGGCGCTGGTAACGGTGGTGGTGTATCTGTTTCTGCAAAGCTGGCGCAGCACGCTCATTCCGGTGCTGGCCATTCCGGTGTCCATCGTGGGCACATTTGTGCTGTTCATTCCGCTGGGTTTCACCATCAACACGCTCACCATGTTCGGCTTCGTGCTGGCCATCGGCATCGTGGTCGACGACGCCATTGTGGTGGTGGAAGCCGTGGAGCACAACATGAACGAGCGGGGCCTAAGCCCCAAGGACGCCACGCTGGCGGCCATGCGCGAAATTTCGGCGCCGGTTATTGCCATTGCGCTCATTCTGGCGGCGGTGTTTGTGCCGGTGGGGTTCATTCCGGGCATTACCGGGCGCCTCTACCAGCAGTTTGCCATTACCATTGCCATTTCGGTGCTCATTTCGGCTTTTGTGGCTTTGTCGCTCACGCCGGCCCTGTGCACACTGCTGCTCAAGCCCCACAAGCGCGACGAACACTCACGCGGCCTCGACCGGCTGTTTTACAAGTTCAACTCGTGGTTCGACCGCGTGACCAACAAGTACGGCCGCGGCGTGCAGCGCGGCATCAAGCACGCGCGCTTCGTGGTGGTCATTCTGGTGTGCATCGTGGTGGGCACCGGGTTGCTGTTCAAGAACAAGCCCTCGGGCTTCATTCCCACCGAAGACGAGGGCCGCCTGATTGTGACCTTCAACCTGCCTGAGGCCACCTCTACCAGCCGCACCGTGGCCACGCTTCACGAAATCATGAAGGAGCTGAGCCAGGTCAAGGGCATTCGGCACTACGCCGGCCTGGGCGGCCTGAACGCGGTCAACTTCTCGTCGAAGTCGAACAGCGGCACGGTGTTTTGCCAATTGCAGCCCTGGGACGAGCGGAAGAACAAGGAGGAGCAGCTGCAAGGGCTGATTGCAACGGTGCAGCAGCGGCTGAGTCGGCTCAAGGAAGCCAACATCGTGGTGATTTCGCCGCCGGCTATTCCGGGCCTGGGCAACACCGGCGGCTTCTCTTTTGTGCTGCAGGAGCGCGAGGCCGGCGGCGACGTGAAAACCTTCGACGCCAACCTGCAGGCGTTTCTGGGCGCGCTGCGCAAGCGACCCGAAATTGCGGGGCCGTTTTCGTTTTTCACCGCCAACACCCCCGGCTACCAGCTCAGCATCGAACGCGAAAAAGCCAAGAAGTTGGGCGTTTCCATCGCCGACATCAGCCAGGCGCTGCGTACCTACCTGGGCTCGGCCTACGTGAACGACTTCACGCTCTACGGCCGCAACTTCCGCGTGGTGGCCCAGGCCGACAGCATGTACCGCGGCGACATCCAGAACCTGAGCCAGTATTACGTGCGCAATTCCGCCGGCGGCATGGTGCCCCTGAGCACGGTGACATCCTACAAGCGCACCGAATCGGCGCCGCTCATCTCGCACTTCAATCTGTTCCGCTCGGCCGAAATCAACGGCAACGCCGCGCCCGGGTATTCTTCCGGCGACGCCATCAAAGCATTGCAGGAAACGGCCGCCCAAACCCTACCGCAAGGCTACGGCTACGAGTTTTCGGGCCTGACGCGCGAGGAGTTGCTGGCCGGCGGCCAAACGGTGTACATCTTCGCCTTGTCCATCGTGTTCGTGTTTCTGTTCCTGGCCGCGCTGTATGAAAGCTGGTCGGTGCCGTTTTCGGTGCTGCTGGCCGTGCCGGTGGGCGCCTTCGGGGCTATTCTGGCCCTCACGTTCCTGCCCAAGCTCACCAACAACGTCTACGCCCAGATTGGCTTGATTACGCTCATCGGCTTGTCGGCCAAAAACGCCATTCTGATCATCGAATTTGCCAAGGAGCGGGTGGATAAAGGCATGCCGCTCGTCGAGGCTACGCTGGAAGCCGTGCGCCTGCGCCTGCGCCCCATCATCATGACGTCGTTGGCGTTTATTCTGGGCGTGCTGCCGCTGGTGTTTGCCTCCGGTGCCGGCGCCCAAAGCCGTCAGACCATCGGCTGGACGGTGCTCGGCGGGATGCTCTCGGCCACGCTGCTGGCCATTTTCATCGTGCCGGTGCTCTACGTGCTCATCACGCGGGTGGCCTACGGCAAAGCCAAGCTGGCCGAACTGGAAGCCGCCTACCAGCCCGACGAAGAACACGGCGGCCCGCCATCAACCCACGACGGATTGCCGGCACCCAGCCCGGCGTAAAAGCAACCCTTGCACTTGAACAGAACGGCGTGCTTCGCAGAGCAGGCCGTTCTTGCGTTACTTGCCGCCCCGCAACCGGCCTCAACCTCTATGACCTCCGATACCTCGCTTCTTTTCGACCCCGAGCAGTTCAACCGCCTCGTGCAGGCCCGCCGCAGTATTCATCCGCCGCAGTTTGTGCCCGGTCAGGTAGTGCCCGAGTCCATTGTGCGGCAGATGCTCGAAAACGCCAACTGGGCCCCCACGCACCGCCGCACCGAGCCGTGGCGCTTTGTGGTATTCACCGGTGCCGGACTGCAGAAACTCGCCGCGTTTCAGTCGGAGCTCTACCGCCAGCACGCCGGCGACCGGTTCGATGAGAAGAAGTACAGCAAGCTCAAAGATGGCCCCATGCTGTGCTCCCACGTTATTGCCATCGGCCTGAAGCGCCACGACGAAGTGCCCGAAGTAGAGGAAATAGAGGCCGTGGCCTGCGCCGTGCAAAACCTGCACCTCACAGCCGTGGCCTACGGGCTGGGCGGCTACTGGGCCAGCGGCGGCATTACGTACTTGGAGGCCGCCAAGCCCTTCTTCGGCCTCGGCCTGCACGACCGGCTGCTGGGTTTTTTCTCGCTCGGCTACGTGCAGCAGCAGCCCGGCCGCAACTTCCGCCGCCCCGCCGAGGACAAGGTGACGTGGGTAACTGAATAACACTGCCGTCAGCAGACGGCACCCCGGAAAAGCAAAGCGCCCGCCGAATTCGGCGGGCGCTTTGCTTTTCCGGGGGTTAGCGGCGTTTAGGCGCTGGCTTGGCCGGTGCGGGTTTGCGTGGTGCCGGCTTGGCCACGGCTGGTTTTGCAGCGGCCGCAGGCTTGCGTACCGCCTTTTTCGACGCTGCTTTTGGGGTGGCCTTGGCCGGGGCTTTGCGGGCCGTCGCTTTCTTACCAGCAGCCTTTTTGACCGGTGCCGCCTTGGCTGGCGCTTTCACGGCAGGCACCGGCGGCTCGGGGCCGTATTTCACTTCGGCCGGGTTCGGGTCGCCGGTCAGGAAGAGGTCGAACTCCACACGGCGGTTGCGGGCGCGGCCAGCGTCAGTGGCGTTGTCGGCAATGGGGTGGGTGGGGCCGTAGCCGCGCAGCACAACGCGGGTTTCGGGCACGCCCTTGCCTCGCAGGTAGCTGGCGGCGGCGGCGGCCCGTTCGCGGGCCAGGCGCAGGTTGAAGGCGGCCGAGCCCTTGCTGTCGGTGTGGCCGGCAATACTCAGCGTGTAGTCGGGATACTCGGTCAGCAGTTGGGCAATACCGTCGAGTGTGGCGTAGGAAGCCGGCAGCAGCGCTGCTTTGTTAAGCTCAAACGCAATGAACTGGGTGGCTTCCTGGAGCTGCTGACGGGCTTCGGCCTTCACTTCGGGACAGCCGCGGTTGGTAGCTGGCCCGGCGCTGGTGGGGCACCGGTCGTCGGCATCTGCCACGCCGTCGCCGTCGCGGTCGGTTGCCGCAGATGTGGTTGCCGGGGACGTCACCGCCGGGCACCCCACGCTATCTACCGGTGTGCCCATGGGTGTATCGGGGCACTGGTCCTGCACGTCGCCCACCCCGTCGCGGTCCGAATCGGGGCAGCCTTGGTATTCGGCTTTGCCGGGCGTGTCGGGGCACCGGTCGTCGGTATCGGTCACGCCGTCGCCGTCGCCATCCGGACAGCCTTGCAGCTCGGCCACACCCGCCTCGGTGGGGCACTGGTCCTGGTAGTTGGGCACTCCGTCGCGGTCGTCGTCGAGCGGGCAGCCGTTTTCATTCACCGGCGTGCCGGGCGGCGTATTCGGGCACCGGTCGCGGCGGTCGGGCACTTCGTCCAGGTCCTGGTCGGGGCCCTGGCCGAGGCTGAACGTCAGGCCCACGGTATGCTGCAAAAACCGGTCGTCCAGCCGGTCGGCGTCGCGCACGGTGGTGCCGTCGAAGTTGGCATTGAGCGGCAGGTGCTGGCCTGTTTGCACAAACAAGCCCACCACGCCCCCGAGGCGGAAGTTGATGCCCGCCCCGGCAAACAGGTCGAGGTGGTTTTCGATCTGGTCGTCGGGCTTGCCATCGGTAAAACCGCTGCGGCTGGCGTAGGTCCAGCCCGGTGCGGCCAGCAGGTAGGGCTGAAAGAAGGCGTTTTCCTTCAGCGCCCAGCCGTTGTTGAGCTTCAGCTTGAAGCCCACGTTCACGTTCACGAGCGTGGTGGAGAAGGTGGCATTGGGGCCGCGGGTGCCCTTCAGGTCGCCGTAAAATATCTGCCCGTTCAGGTCGAGGCCCCGGGAAAGGTACTGGTTGATGCCGAAGCCCGCCGTGTAGTTGTTGCGGTCAAAATCCCAATACGAATTGCCGAACGTGCCGCGGTACTGCAGTGCGCTGGCGTGCAAGCCAATGCTGGTCGGGCGGTCGGCGGTTTGGGCGTGAGCAACTGCGGGCAGCGCTGCCAGCCCCGCCAGCAGAAGCCGGGAATTGAGTAAAAAGTGCTTCATCGCAGACAGCGTTTTGTCGGAGGGGGTGGGCTCCGGGCAAAGGGGGTATACCAGCAGTTGGGTAAAAAGTTGCCCCGGAAGCAGCCAACGCATTTTTGGCTTTTGAACTGGGCAAGACTTCAAGTTAGCAGAAAGTCAGAAACTGCGCAGTAGTGAGCCAAAGAAATTGGATTTTTTGATTGGCATGGCCCAAAACAACCGCTGCCGGCTTCGGCCGGGCCACTGGCCCGCCAAAACCGGCAGCAGAAATGTGGGCAGCGCAGCTCCGTACGACGCAATTAGTTGGCCGCGTTGGCGGAGGTAGCAGCCGGCATTTTCACGTATTTGTCGAGCCAGGCGTTCATCTCCCATAGCATGTGCATGATGTTTTCCCGCGCCGCGTAGCCGTGCGACTCGGCAGGTAGCACCACGTAGCGCGCCGTGGCGCCGTGGCCTTTCAGGGCATTGTAAAACCGCTCGGTCTGAATAGGGAACGTGCCCGAGTTGTTGTCCAGCTCGCCGTGAATGAGCAAAATCGGGGTCTTGATCTTGTTGGCGAAGTTGAAGGGCGACATGGCATTGTACACCTCCGGCGCTTCCCAGTACGTGCGCTCTTCGCCCTGGAAACCGAAGGGCGTGAGCGTGCGGTTGTAGGCACCGCTGCGGGCAATACCGGCCTTAAACAAGTCGGAATGGGCCAGCAGGTTGGCCGTCATGAAAGCGCCGTAAGAGTGGCCCATCACCGCCACGCGGCTCGGGTCCACCACGCCCAGGCGCTTGCCTTCGTCGATGGCGGCTTTGGCCGAAGCCACAAGCTGTTCGGTGTACGTGTCGTTCGGCTCTTTGTCGCCTTCGCCCACTATCGGAATGCTGGCGCCCTGCAGCACCGCGTAGCCCTGCGTTACCCAGAAAATGGGGGAGCCGTAGCCCACGCGCGTAAACGTGTAGGGGGAGCCCGACACCTGGCCGGCGTTTTTCTTGTCCTTAAATTCCACCGGGTAGGCCTCCATCAGGGTAGGCAGCGGCGCGTCGCCGGGTTTGTGGTTGGCTGGCAGGTACAGGTTGGCCGTCAGGTCCACGCCGTCGGCGCGCTTGTAGTGCAGCACTTGCTTTTTGGGGGCACCGGCCGCGCCGTAGGGGTTCGGGAACTTGGTGAGGGCCGTGAGCTTGCCCGAGCGGGCGTCGCGCAGGTAGTAGTTCGGCGCCTGGTCCACCGACTCGCGGCGGGTGAGCAGGCGCTGCTTGTCGAAATCGAGGATGGCCAGCGGTACTTCGTAGAACGGTGCTTCTGAACGCCACCAGCGCTTCGAGACTTTGGTTTTTACGTCCAGCTCGTCCACAAATGGCCGGTCGCCCTCGGGCGACGCGCCGGCGCCAATCAGGTAAATCGTTTGGCTCTTGCTGTCGGTGGCTAACACGTACTGGCCCTGGGCGTTGCGCTTGGTGTAGGGCGTGCCGGGCGCGTGGTACTTGTCTTGGGCGGAGCGGTCGAAGAGCATGGCCAACGACGGCAGCGCGCCGGGGCTCACGGTGTAGGTTACTTCCTTGCGGTCGGCCCAGCGCGAGGTGCTCACAAGGGCAATGTTGTTGTTGCCCCAGATGATGTCGTCGAAGCGCAGGGGCAGGGCCGCCAGCTCTTCGGCTTTGCCGCTAAAGGGAGCGGGCAGCGTGAAAATCTTGTCGCGCACGGCGGCCGTGGCTTTGGGGTCGCCGCCGTCCTGGGCTTCCACCCAGTAAAGCGTGGCGGGAGCATCGGCACGCCAGTCGTGGGCGCGGGCGCCGGTGGGCACCGCGTCGAAGCTGGTGGGCACGTTGTCGGCCAGCGGCAAATCGTCGAGGGTTTTCACCAAGTCGCCGGTTACCAGGTCGATAACATCGACTTTCAGCGGGAAGCTGCTCACCGGCAAGGTGTAGGAAAACGGCCGGTGGCGCGTTTTCACCAGCACGTACTTGCCGTTGGGCGAGGGCTCGGCCGATTGAATAATGGCGGGCTGGCCCAGGGGCTGTACTTTGCCGCCCACGGTGATTTTCACCAGCTGCGAGGTGGCAAAGTGCTCAAACAGCCGCTCGTCGGTGGGCGACTTCAGCAAGTCCTGGTAGGTGCGGGCGCCGGATTTTTTACCGGTGCTTTCCTGCACGGCCGGGCCCGTGGGCGCCGCCGTAGCACTGGGTGCCGCGCCCCGACCGGCCACCAGGCCGCGCACAATCAGCGTTTCGTTGTCGGAAACCCATTCGTAGGGCTTGCCAAACACGCTGTTGAGCGTGACACCGGCCAAGCGCTTGGCCGAAACGGTAGCCAAATCGACCACCCACAGCTCGATGCGACCTTCGGCGGCGGCACTGGTGAGGGTCAGGGCAATTTTAGAGTTGTCGGGCGACCAAGTAACGTCGCTGATGCGGGCTTGCTGGGGCAGGCCGAGCACGGCCAAATCCTTGCCGTCTTCCACGCGGCGCAGCATCATGCCGGTGGCAAAGCTCACGCGGCTCGGGCCGTTGGTGCGCGGATTGATACGCAAACCAGCCAAGCGGAATTCCGGTTGCGAGAGGTCGGCAATGCTGGGCATGTCCTGCATCGGCAGCAGCAACATCCATTTGCCGTCCGACGACAGATTGACGCGCGGCGTTTGGGGGGCATCAACCCAGTCGGCAATAGCCTTGGGGGGCGTTTGGTAAGGAACGTCCTGCCCTACAGCGACCAAGCTGGCCACCCACATCAGGCCGAGGAGTACGTGTTTTTTCATGTAAAACGAGGAAATCTTCCTAAGCTGCACTTATCCAAGCACTAAGGTACAAGATCCTGCGAAGTCAGCCATACATGAAGCCACGCTTTATCCAATTTTGAAAGACGGCCCTTGCGTGAAGCCCTGCAATAGTTTATCCTGCAAACCGGGCTGTTTAAAGCGCAGAACGACGTTTTTGCCGTAGTTTTAGGCCTTACAGTTCAGTAGTCGTTACAGGTTTTTCAAACCGTACAGAGGAGAAAAATTTCTTTTTGCTCGGCGCTACGCCCGCTTGCTCGGGCAGGCGGTAAGTGCACACAAACAAGTAGAGCGCGTGCACCCGCCACACCCATACCGTCTCGATGCGCGTGGGCTGCTGAAAGTCGTAATCGAAGCCCTCGTAGACGACGGCGCGGGCGGGACTCTCGGCAAATACCACATTGGCTTGTTCCAGCAGGCGGGCCCCGAATACCTGACGGCCGTACAGCCGGCTCTGCTTGTTGAAAAATCGGTTTAAGGCTTTCGGTGTGATGCCCTGGCCGGGGCGGTAGCCGGGAAAATACCGTCGGTCGAGGCTCATCACGGAAAAATCGACGTCGGCGGTGGTAGTTTCGAATACCTTCAGGCCCTGCGGCTGATCGGGAATTTCCACCGGCTTGGCCTCGTACGGCAGGTCCACCTGGGCGTCGTCGTGCAGGGTGGTGGTTACCCACTCCTGCACCACCCATTGTGCATGGAGCAAGGGAGCGTAGCCAAGGGCCAACAGCAGCAGAAACCAGCGCAAACGATGCATAACCGGGCAGTGAGGCAGGAAATATACACACTGCCGCCGGCCAACGGGTGAGGGGACGCAATAAACAACAAGCGGCCCGCCGGGAAGGCGGGCCGCTTGGGCCGTGGGTCAGAAGAATGCGCTGGGCGCAGCTAGTAGCTTACTTCTTGCGCGGGGCCGGCTTTTTGGCCGGCGCCTTCTTGGTCGTGGTCGTCTTCTTGGCCGGGGTGGCTTTCGAAGGCGTGCTCGGAATTACGATGTCGGGCATGGCGGGCTCCGGACCGTACTTCACTTCGGCCGAGTTCGGGTCGCCGGTCAGGAAGAGGTCGAAGTCCACGCGGCGGTTCAGGGCGCGGCCGGCATCGGTGGCGTTGTCGGCAATCGGCTTCTGTTCGCCGTAGCCGCGCGACTCGATGCGGGCGTCCGGAATACCCTTGCTCAGCATGTAAGTGCGGGCCGAAGCAGCACGGTCGTGCGAGAGACGCAGGTTGTACGGATCGGAGCCTTTGCTGTCGGTGTGGCCGGCAATGCTCAGCGTGTAGTCCGGGTACTCGTTCAGAATCTGCACGATGGCGTCGAGGGTCGGGTACGAAGAAGGCAGCAGTACGGCTTTGTTAAACTCGAAGTTGATGTACTTCGTGGCTTCCTGCAGGCGCTTCTTGGCTTCGGCCTTGATTTCGGGGCAACCGCGGTTCGAGGCGGGGCCGGGACGGTTCGGGCAGCGGTCCTGGTAGTCGGGTACACCGTCACCGTCGGTATCGAGCGGGCAACCCGAGGCGTCTACTTTCACGCCGGCCGGGGTGTTGGGGCATTTGTCGGCCGAGTCAATCACGCCGTCGTTGTCGGCATCGGGGCAGCCGCGCAGTTCCACTTTGCCGGGGGTATCGGGGCAAGCGTCTTCCGAGTCGCGCACACCGTCGCCGTCACGGTCGGGGCAGCCTTCGAGGGCCGCAAGACCTTTTTCGGTCGGGCACTTATCCTGGTAGTCGGGCACACCGTCGCCGTCGCCGTCGAGCGGGCAGCCGTTGGCATCCACGGCTACACCGGCTGGCGTGCCGGGGCATTTGTCTTTGCGGTCCGATACGCCGTCTTTGTCTTCGTCCTTGGTTTGGCCCAGGGCGAAGGTGAGGCCGGCCGAGTGCTGCAGGAACCGGTCGTCCCAGCTGTTGTCGTCGCGGGTGGTGATGTTGTCGAAGTTGGCACCGATGGGCCAGTGCTGGCCCGTTTGCACGAACAGCCCAACCCCGTCGCTGAGGCGGAACTTAAGGCCGGCCGCGCCGTGCAGGTCGAAGTACGAGGTGCTGCGGTCGAAAGCCTGCGAGTTGGCGTTCTGGTTTACGGTGCCGTCGGTGCTCACCACGGCCAGGCCGGGCGCAATCAGCAGGTAGGGCTGCACAAAGAAGGTTTCCTTGATGGGCAGCTTGAGCTTGATGCCGAGGTTGGCCGTGGCCACGTTGGCCGAGAAGTTCGAGCCGAAATACGGCGCGCCCGCGGCAGCGTCAAACTGCATGTCGCCGTAGTTCAGGTCCACGCCAAGGTCGAGGCCTTTGGTGATGTAGCGGTAAACCGAAACACCCGCGCCGAATTCAAAATTGTCGCCGGCTTTCCAGTACTGCGAGCCAAGGTTGCCCTTGTACTGCAGCGTGCTGCCGTAAATGTTGATGCCGGTCTTTTTATCGGCTGTTTGCGCGTGGCCGTCGCGGGGCGCTGCGGTACACAGCGCCAACCCCAGCACCACGGCATGAGGCAAGTGAAAAAGTCTTTTCATGGGAAAGCGGTTTGGTGTGAGTCCGAGGCGCGGCAAGCCTCTTATTGGAATAGGCCTATATACCCCCGCTTCCCAGAAAAGTTGTTGGTGCGCTGTAATGCGCATAAAGTCAATTCCATTTTCGCTGAACTGCGGCAAAAGCCCCTTGCCATTTGCCAGGGGCCCGCTGCCGCAAATGCCCAGACTTGTTTTCTCCAATAACCGCAGCAATCGGCACGGGCACGAGGGGCGCATTGAATCCAACTCAGCAGTTGGCGGAGCGGGGCAAACGCGGTTGGTCAGCCAATGGCCCGCCCCACGCCATCGGTACCAACAAAAAGCCCCGCCGTAGGGGCGGGGCGTTGCGCGCAGGCGGTGCAGGCGAGGCTAGCCAAGCTCCGTATCGATGGGCACGGAAGCCGTCAGCGCCTTGTGAATGGGGCAAAGGTTGGCTATCTGGAGCAGGCGCTGGCGTTGCTCGTCGGTCAGCGTGCCCAGTAGGTGCAGCTTGCGCGTGAGGCGCGTTACCACGTGCTGCGGGTTGTGCTCAAAGCTCACCACGGCCTCCACGCCGTGCAGCGGCCATTGTTTGCGGTCGGCGTACATGCGCACCGTAATGCAGGTGCAGGCACTCAGCGAGGCGGCCAGCAGCTCGCCCGGCGACGGGCCCAGGTTCTGGCCGCCGTTGTCGAGCGGCTCGTCGGCCAGCAACTCGTGGCCGCTGTCGGAGGCTATTACCGTGCGGAAGTGGTCGGGGCCGATGCGGCCGGTGAGGGTGGGCACGGCTAGTGGTTGATGGGAGCTTCGATGACGATAAAACGGCTTTCGGCGCGGCATTCCAGCTGCACCGCATCGGTTTCCCACAGGCCGATGCTGTCCCGCTTTGCAAGGGCTTGGCCGTTTACCGTGAGGGCCCCGTCCATCACAAACACAAACACAGCCTTGTTGGTCGGGTTGAGCGTGTAGGTCAGCTGCTGGCCCGAATCGAAGTAACCCAAGGAAAGCCTGGCGTTCTGGTTGATCCAGCAATGCGCCTGGCCTTCCTCGTTGCTGACCACGGTGGTGAGCTGATTTCTGCGTTTTTCTTCCGGAAACGAGCGGCGCTGGTAGCGCGGCGTCACGTTTTGCAGCTTCGGCTCAATCCAGATCTGCAGGAAGTTCACCTCGTCGTCGCCCACGTTGTGCTCTTCATGGCGCAGACCCGAGCCGGCACTCATAATCTGCACCCAGTCGCGCTCCACTACTTCCTTGTAGCCCAGCGAGTCGATGTGGTTCATCTTGCCGGCCAGCATCACCGAAATGATTTCCATGTTGGCGTGCGGGTGAATGCCAAAGCCGCCGCCTGCCTGCACAAAATCGTCGTTGAACACGCGCAGCAGCCCAAAGCCGTTGCGCTCAGGGTTCTGGTAGCTGCTGAAGCTGAACGTGAAGTTGCTTTGCAGCCAGCCAATGTCTTTCAGCCCCCGCTCGGCGGCCCGGATGATGCGGTGTTTCATGGTGAAAAGCTGTTAGCTGTTGGTCGTTAGCTGGTAGCTGCGAGCTTGGAGCCAACAGCACCAGCTAACGGCTTACTCAGGTAGTTCGTGGTTGAAGGCGAAGTCGGCAACGGGCTTGCGGCTGCGGGGTGCGGTTTCGCGCGAGCGGAACGGCTCTTCCAGCTGTTCGGCCGCGCCCACGTAGCCCAGCGCAATGAAAGCCACCGGGTCGAGGTGGGCGGGCAGGGCAAATTCCTCGCGCGTTTTGGCGTAGTCGAAGCCGCCGAGCACGTGGCCGTGCAGGCCCAGCGCCGTAGCCTCCAGAAACAGCGTGGCGTTGGCCGCGCCCACGTCGTGCATGGCGGTGCGGTTCGGCTGGCCATTGTCGAAGTGGGTTTTGGCCAGCGAAATGATGAGCACCGGCGCGTCTTTCGCCCACAGCTGGTTGGCCGGCACAAGGCAGCTCAGAATGCGGTTGAAGGCCTCGGTGTCTTCTTTGTGGGCGTAGATGTAGCGCCAGGGCTGCTCGTTCATGGCGCTGAACGCCCACGACGCGGCTTCAAAAACCTGCTCCAGGGCTTCCTGCGGCACGGCTTGCTTGGTAAAGGCCCGCGGACTCCAGCGTTTGCGAATCAGCTCGTGGATGGGGCGGGTGGCAATGGCTTCTTTCATGGTATGTAGAGCGGCCCGAAGGCCGGTTTGCGGAAAGGAAAAAAACGGTGGTCAGGCCTTATACGGCCATCGGTACTTCCATCAGCAGCACTTCGGCGTTGCTGTCGGCGCGGATGTCGAGCCGGTCGGTTTCCCAGATGCCGAAACCGTCGCGGCGGTGCAAGGTTTGGCCGTTGATGGTCACGTCGCCTTCCAGCACGAAGGCGTACACGCCGTTGCCAGCCTTTTTCAGCTGATACTCGGTGGCAAAACCCGCGTCGAGCTTGCCCAGGTGAAACCACGCGTCTTGGTGAATCCACACGCCCGCGTCGTCGGGGTTGGGCGACAGCACCTGCTGGAACTGGTTGTGGCGGTCTTCCTCGCGGAAGCTCTGCTGGTCGTAGCGCGGCTGCACGCCCCGCTTGTTCGGGAACACCCAGATCTGCAGAAACTTAACTTCCTGGTCGCGGTTGTGGTTTTTCTCGCTGTGTGCCACGCCCGTGCCGGCACTCATGGCCTGCACGTCGCCCTTCCGGATGATGCCCACATTGCCCATCGAGTCTTTGTGCTCCAGGTCGCCCGACAGCGGAATGCTGATGATTTCCATGTTATCGTGCGGGTGCGTGCCGAAGCCCATGCCGCCGGCCACGGTGTCGTCGTTGAGCACGCGCAGCACCCCAAAATGCACCCGCGCCGGGTTCTGGTAGCCAGCGAAGCTGAAGGTGTGGTAAGAGTTCAGCCAACCGTGGTTGGCGTGGCCGCGGGTTTCGGCGCGGTGCAGGATGGTCTGGGCCATAAGGGTAGTCGTCAAAGGCAATTTCAAGGTTGGCGCCGCATAGCTTGGCTTTTGCCATAAGCCTGTATGAGGCTGGTAGCTGCAATGCGCTGCAAATATATGTACATACATTTGATGTACATACATAGTTTCATCTTTTCTCAGAAATTGATAGAGGATTGGATACGGACGCTCGGATGGGCAGGAACTGCGTAAAGCCCCAGAAACGGATTGCTCCGCTGAAAACCATGCCTGCGCCGTGCAAATGAGGTTTAGCAGCCAAGCAAAGACGATGTATACCCAGAAGGTAGAAATATATTTTGCACAACTAAATTTCAAACAACCTAAATAACTATACCTTTGCTCCGCCATGAAGCAGCCGACCCAACCGCCAGCCTCCGAACTGCTGAAGCTGGAAAACCAGCTCTGCTTTCCGCTTTACGCGGCCTCGCGCATGTTCACCAAGGCCTACCAGCCGCTGCTCCAGCAGCTCGACGTGACTTACCCGCAGTACCTCGTGTTGCTGCTCTTGTGGGAGCACCGCGAGCAAACGGTGAAGGAGCTCGGTGAGAAACTGCTGCTCGATTCGGGCACGCTCACGCCCTTGCTCAAGCGCATGGAGCAGCGCCAGTGGCTCACGCGCCGCCGCGACCCGCGCGACGAACGTTCCGTCATTATTGCCCTCACCGAAACCGGCGCACAGCTGCAGGCACAAGCCGGCGCCATTCCAGCTGCGTTGCTCGAAAAAATCAAAATGACGCCTGCTGAGTTTGAGCAACTGCGCACCCAACTCAAGCACCTTTTAACCCTGCTGAGCTAGTCCAGCCCAGCTTTTTACCCTTTCGCATGAAAATCGAGAAAATCTTCACGGCGCAAGCCAAAGCCCAAGGCGGCCGCGACGGCCAGGTAACCACCAACGACAACGTGCTGAGCGTGGCCCTGAGCACGCCCAAAGCCATGGGCGGCCCCGGCAAAGCCGGCGCCACCAACCCCGAGCAGCTCTTCGCCGCCGGCTACGCCGCCTGCTTCGAAGGCGCGCTGGGCGTAGCGGCCCGCCAGGCCCAGGTGCGCCTCGAAGGCGTGACGGTGGAAGCATTCATCGGCTTTGGCAAGGCCGAAGACGGCGGTTACGGCATTTCGGCCGACCTGCACGTGAACATTCCCGGCGTGGAGCAAGGCCAGGCCGAAGACCTGGTAGCCGCCGCGCACCAGATTTGCCCCTACTCGCGCGCTACCCGCGGCAACATTGAAGTGGCCCTTACCACGACAACCAACCCCAACTAAACGGGCGACGGGTTTCCGCCCGAAATGGTCTGTCATCCTGAGCAACGCGAAGGACCTCCTCACCGCCGAACGAGCCGTTGTTACGTGCATCGTTCCAGCGTGGGAAGGTCCTTCGCGTTGCTCAGGATGATGCTTTTTACAGGACTCTTACTGCTTCACCAGACGCTGACGACCCAGCGGAGTGCCATCGGCGGCTACTAGCTGCAGTTGGTACAGGCCCGCCGAAACCCCATCCACAGAAACCCGGGTAGCAGGTGCCACAGCGGCGGTGCGGTGCAGCACGCGGCCGAGCATGTCGGTGAGCAAAAGCGAAGCGCCGGGCGGCACCGGTGCAGGCAGCTGCACGGTTACGGCGCTGGATGCAGGGTTGGGGTAGGCCTCGAAGGCGACTTGCGCGGAGCGGCCGGTAGTGGCAGCGGTGATGCAATTGAGCATAGCGCCGATGTATTGCCACAGCTCGGTGTCAAAAGACGACACGGCAAGTTTGGACTGCGCGGCGGAGTTGCCCTGGCGCACGACGACCAGACCCAGGCTGGGCACGACGTAGATTTTCTGGTCGTTTTTGCCCAGCGCCGCAATTAAATCGGCGGGGGCTGAAGGCACGAGCGGGCCGTTGTAGACCAGCGGCGAGGTGGGCAGCATGTAGGTCGGCTGGCCGTTGAGCCACCAGAGGTAGCCGTAGCTGCGGTTGAAGGCCTGGGAGGGCGTGGTCATGCGGCGGAAGTAGGTCGTGTCGCGCAGGATGACGGTTTGGTCCCAGGTGCCGCGGTTGAGCATGAGCAGGCCAAAGCGGGCCATGTCGCGGGCACGGCTGTAGTACACGTCGTTCAGCCAGCCGCCGCCCATGCCAATGCGGCTGCCAATTTTCTGGTTGGTGTACTGGTTGATGGTCAGGCCGCTGGCGGCGGCAATATCGTTTTGCAGCAGGCGGTAGGGGCCGGTGTGGTAGGCCCAGCGCGTGCCGGCGTCGGCGCGGTAGAGCAGGCACGCGGCCCTGGTCGATTCGTTGTCGCAGGGCGCAGGCGGGGTGTCGTCGAGGCCGGTGGTCATGGTGAGCTGGTGCCGCACCTTGATCAGGCGCTCCTTCGCATTCGGCGCCGAGGTCCAGCCGCGGCCCAGCCAGCGCGAAGTCGTATCGTCCAGACTCAGGAGGCCGTCTTGCTGGGCAATGCCTACCAGCGTAGCCGTGAGCGACTTGCCGGCCGAAGCCCAATACCAGAGCGAGTCGCGGGTGAAGGTACCGTAGTACTGCTCGACCACCAGCCGGCCGTTTTTGAGGATGATAAACGACTTGGTGTGCTTGCGGCCGAGGAAGTTCAGCAGCGAATCGAGCCGCGGCTGGCACCACCCCAGGCTTTGCGGTGAGGTGGCGGCCCAGGCGGTGCCGGTAGTCGGCGGAAAGTAGAGCGAGGTGCCTTGGGCCGAGACGGAAAAACGCCATAGCAAGATGGCCAGAACGAGTAACCAGTGCTTCATCGAGCGGAGCAAAAAGGAGGAACGGTTTGCTTGACAGCGGCGGGAAGCCAACGTTTAACGGCCGCGGTGGGGCATGCCTACTCGAGGCGCGTGATGAGCAGGCGCATGGTGCCGTGGTTGTTGCCGTAGAACAGCCGCGCGTCGTTGGCGTAGCACAGCAGCTCCCCATCGGCGGCGGGGCGAAATTCGGCCACGCCGCTGCCGATGAGGAAGGGCGGCCCATCGGGCCCGATGGCGCCGACGAGGGCAAACCACGGAAACGGCGCGCGCCGCAGCCAGCCCGCCAGCCGCTGAATGCCCTGCCCCGGCTGTCCTTCGGGTCCGCTTTCGATGTGGGCATCGAGCCAGGTTTGGCCGGGCGGTACGCTGAGGCGGTAGCGGTGGCCGCGCAGCAGGTAGGCGCCGGTGGCGTTCCACGGCAGCCGGGCCTGCACGGTGGTTTCCAGCGACTGGCCTTGGGCCAAAGGGGCGGGGTGTTGCATCGGGCCGAGGAAAAGGCGTGAAGGCCGCCTAGTTATTGAACTTCGACCGCATTTCCGCGCCCATTGACCAAACGCTACGGCCGCAGAACCACGCCGCGGCCTTGGTCGGCGTCGGCGGTGGTGTAGGTGCCGTTCAGGCGAAAGCGTTTGCGCGTGTTCTGGTAGCAGGCGCAGCAGCCTTTGCCGGTTTCGCCGGCCAGCTCGATGTCGGTAACGTCGTAGGTGCGGGCGGGGCGCGGCAGGACCACGCGGTAGCTGTAGCTGCTAAAGGCGCGGGGCTCACCGTCGGGACGTACGGCAAAGGCCAGCGCCGAAAAGCCGTCGAGGCGCCGGTAATCGGGGCGGCCGTCGTTGGGGCGGTTGTAGTGCAGAGTATCGAGTGGCCGGGCGAAGTCGTTGCGGGCGTAGCGCACCATGTAGGCCGTTTGCAAATCGGAGCGCCGGAAACCGCCGTGGAGGCTGTCGAGGTCGAAGCGCAGCACCACGTCGTCTTCGTACGGGTTGCACGGGCTGCACTCGGCGCCGTCGCAGCTGCAGGCCGCCACAAGGCCCGTCGCAATCAGCAGGGCGCAAAATGATACGAGTCGGAGCATAGCGGGGAGGTGATGCCGGTACCAAAGGGAGCGGCCCGCCGTGGCGGCAGTTGCGCGGGCGTTGTAATTTACCGCCCTTGCTCCGTATGCCTGCTTCTGAAACTCCCGTCGTTGGTCGGCTGGCGCCCACGCCCAGCGGCTATCTGCACCTCGGCAACGCCGTCAATTTTGTGCTGACGTGGCTGCTGGTGCGCCGCGCCGGCGGTACCCTGCACCTGCGCATCGACGACTTGGACCGTGCCCGGCTGCGCCGGCCCTACCTGGAAAGCATTTTCCGCACCATCGACTGGCTGGGCCTCGACTACGACCACGGCCCCAGCGGGCCCGATGATTTTCTGCGCCACCACTCGCAGCTGCTGCACCTGCCCGACTACAACCAGCTGTTGCGCCGCATGCGCCGGGTGCCCGGCCTGCTGCACGCCAGTACCCGCAGCCGCACCCACGGCACCGAAACGCCCGCCGACCTCGACCAGCCCGGTGCAGCGTGGCGGGCCCGCGTGCCGGCTGATACGTCTATCGGTTTCGCCGACCTCTGGCACGGCGAAACCCACCAGCCGCTGGGCCATTTGATGCCCGATTTTGTGGTGCGCAAGAAAGACGGCGTAGTGGCCTACCAGCTGGCCTCCGTAGCCGACGACCTGCGCCTCGGCACCACGCTCATTGTGCGCGGGCTGGATTTGCTGCCCAGCACGGCGGCGCAGTTGTGGCTGGCCGCGCAACTGCCCGAAACGGCCGGTTTCAATGCCCGGCGCATCCAGTTTCTGCACCACCCGCTGCTGACGGATGCGGGCGGGCAAAAGCTGTCGAAGTCGCAGCAGCTGCCGCTGGAGCGGGGTATTCTGAGCGCGGTGCCCGGGCCGCAAGTGGTGTACGAGGCGGTAGCTGGCTTGTGGGGTTTGCCCCCAGGCAACGCTTCCGCGTTGGCTGAACTCCAGCTGCAAATGCCCGACTACCCCAGCTTTACCGCACCTCTTTCTTGAACTGCTCGGCCCAGTGGTCGGCGAGGCGCGTGGGCTCGGGGAGCTTGTAGCCGCGCAGGCAGCGCAGCGCGAGGGTGGTGGCCGTGGCTTGGTCGAGGCGGTGGCCGGGACTCACGAACAGCGGCTTGACGCGCTCCTTGCTGCGCAGCACCTCGCCAATCAACTCGCCGGTTTTCTTGTCGAGCAGTGGCGACCTGCTGCCCTGGGCTTCGGCGGGCTCCTGGTAGTCGCCGGTGAGCTTTTCCTTGGCGACGCCCAGCGAAGGTTTGTCGAGGAGCACGCCGATATGCGCCCCAATGCCCATGCGGCGCGGGTGCGCAATGCCGTGGCCGTCCACCATCAGCACATCGGGTTGGGTAGTGAGCTTTTCGTAGGCCAGCAGCAGGTTGGGCGCTTCGCGGAAGCTCAGAAAGCCGGGCACGTAGGGCAGGTCGACGGGGCCGTAGTTATATACCTTTTCCACCAGCTCCAGCCCCGGAAACGTGAGCACCACAATCACCGACAGGATGGTGTCGGGCGTGGGAAACGACGAATCGAGGCCGGCAATGAGCTTGGGCAAACCGGGTAGCGGCTCCAAGCGCACGCGCTGGCGCATCTCGTTCTGGGTGGCGGTCAGCTCGCGCACCAAAGCGGGGTCGGCGGGTGGGTGGTAGGGGCGGTAGTAGGCCATGAGCAGGGCAGATGTTGCCCGGCTATACGTAGCCGCGCCCCCTCGCGGCTGAGGGGCAAGCCCTGCTTGGCTACGAGGCGTTGCTTTTGCGGAACACGTACGAATCCTGCTCGATAAACTCGTTGACGCGCAGCTCCAGGCTAACCACCTTGCCGTTTTCCACCTTAAAATCGGCCGGGTAAATACCGTAGCTCAGGTTCGAATACACGCACCGGAACTGCTGGCCGTCCATGTAGTCGAGCGTAGCGGTGAGGTTGGGGTGGTGGCCGAAGCTCACGAGCAGCTGCTTGCCCTTGCGCGCTACCGTGATGGGGCCGTAGAGCGGGTGCGTGTACTGACCGGCATACTCCTGCAGGTTCAGGGCCAGCTTGTTTTTCTTGGCTACACGGGCGTTCAGCGCGGCAACGTCTTTGAGCGTAGCCTCGCGGGCCGACGTGCCGTAGGGCAGCAGTTGCTTGCTGCGGTCTACGTAGGGCACGCCTAGGTAGCTGTCGAGCAACTGGTAGCGCAGGGCCTCAAAAAAGCTCTGGTTGTCCTGGTTCGTGAGCACGGCAATGCCCAAGCGTTCTTCGGGCACAAAGCACACGTTGGTCACGTAGCCCACGGCGCCGCCGGTGTGCCAGTACACCTGCTTGCCGTTGTAGTCGGCCGAAAACACACCGAGGCCGTAGGTTTGGTAGTGCGAGGGCAGCAGGCCCGATTTGCGGGTTGAAATCAGCGTGTTGGCGTCGCGGGTGCGGCGCACGGCGGGCCAGCTCAGCACGCGCTGGCCTTGGTATTTGCCGCTGTCGAGCTGGCACTGCAGCCACTTGGCCAGGTCCGTCACGTTCGAGACCATGCTGCCGGCCGGGCCGATGTTGTCGATTTCGTCGAAGGGCATTTGGGCCAGCGGGCCGTAGCTGTTGGAGTAGGGCAGGGCAATGTTGGGGCGCTGCCCGAAGCCCCGGCCGCTGGTGGTGGTGCTCGTCATGCCCAGGGGCTGCAGCAGGTTTTGCTGCACGTAGTCGTCCCAGCTGGTGCCGCCGGTTACGACGGGAATAATCTGGCCGGCGGTCAGAAACGCCGAATTGCAGTAGCCGTAGTCCTGCCGAAACTGGTTGGGCGGCGTGAGCAGGCGCATGCTGCGCACAATGTCCTCGCGGCTCAGGTTGGAGTCCCAGAAAGTGAAGTCGCCCTGGAAGGTTTTGGTGCCCAGGTGGTGGCCCAGCAGGTCGCGCACCGTTACGAGCTGCGTCGAGGTGGGGTCGGCGAGCTGAAAATCGGGCAGGTACTTGGTCACCTTGTCGTTGAGCGAGAGTTTCTTCTCGTCGTCGAGCTTGGCAATGGCCGAACCGGTGAACAGCTTGGTGTTCGAGGCAATCATGAAGAGCGTGTTGGCATCCACGGGCTCGGGTTTGCCCACAGCCCGCACGCCGAAGCCCTTGCTCACCACCACTTTGCCGTCTTTCACCACCACCACGGCCAAGCCCGGCAAATCCCACTGTTTCAGCCCGCGCTGCACGTAGGTATCGAGCGAATCGGCCACAAACCGGCTGCCCGGCACTTGGGCTTTCGCCGATTGAGCCACGGCCGGGGCGGCAGAAACACAGATGCCGGCGAGCAAGCCGGCCGCTAACGGGCGAAGGAAATGGTGGAGCATCGGGAGGGGAGTATAGCGCAAAAGGGGAGCAAAGACAACCCGGCGACGCCAAGGTTGCCGCCGGCGAAACCGGCTGGGCGCTAAGGTAGTCCTACGCCGCCAGCTCCGGCGTATGGCGGGCCGATTCTGCATCGGCCTGGGCCAGCCGGGCGCACCAGCGCGGGTACCACAGCAGCTGCACCATAATGAGCAGCCAGGCCAGAATCATGGGCACGGCTTTGATTTTGTAGGGCACGAACACACCGTTGCGCACCGCCGCCGGAAAGAGGTCGGAGGGCGAAAGGGAGGTGAAGACCAGCACCAGCCCGAGCAACCCCCACGCCAGCCCCGGCACGCTGCGGTGGTAGGCCAAAAACCAGAGCCCGAAGCCCGCCACGGCAATGACGAACGTGGGCGACTCGGCCATTTGGTTGAAGATGACCACGAAAATGAGAATAGCCGCCACGTACAGCCGGCGGTAGTGCACCTCGGCCCAGCTGCGCCAGTGCAGGAGCGGCAGCAGCAGCGTGGCCAAGCCCAGCCCTTGTACCACGCCCTTGGGAATGGGCCACCCAAACCAGGTTTCGAGCACGCCCATTACCGAAAGCTGCACGCCCGTGGCCGATACCCGCACGATGGTGTACCAGCCTTCGTACATGCGCACAAACTCGGGCCACGACGCGACCAGCAGCGGCGCCAGCGCCAGCAGAATACCAAACGCCACGGCCCACAGCGCGGCGCGCCACCAGCCGGGGTAAAACAGGAAAATCAGCCCGATGCCAATGCCGTAGACTTTGATGAAAAAGGCCAGCGCAATGCACAGGCCCGCCCAGCGGTACTTCCCCGATTCGAGGTTGATGTAGGTCCAGAGCATCAGGCCCAGCAGCAGGTTGTTGCTTTGGCTGTTCTGCAAGGCCGTGAGGGTATCGATGGCCAGCAACAACAGCAGTACCAGGCCGCGGCGCTGGTCGGGAAACAGGCGCCGCAGAGCCGGGTAGCACACAGCTAGATTTAAGGCGTTCCACAGCAGCAGGCCCAGCCAGTCGGGCATGGCCGCCGCCCAGCCCATAAACAGCGCGAAGGTGGGGCTGTACTTGTAGGGCACGCTGTAAAGCGTGGGGTAGTCGGCGTACAGGTCGCGGCCCGCCAGCAGGTGCCAGAACGGCACCGTAAAAATCTTGTAGTTGTCGATGGTGTGCTTGAGGTACTGCTGGGCAGTGGCGACCAGCAGCAACACGGAGTAGAGCACCAGCACAAAGCGCGGCTGCACGACAACAGAGGAAAAGCGCGAACGAAACACGGCGGGAAAACTAGGCTGAAGCGGAAACCGCAAAGGTACCGCCGCCGCTCCAGCTTCCCAGCGCCGCCCCGGCCGGCGCATCGGGCGGCGCTGCTACTTTTTGCCGGCTTCTACGTACCATACGCTGCCGCTTCGCCCTACTGCTTGCCTTCATGGAACCTGTTACCGCTCCCAAGCCCATTCGGCTGGAGCTGCCCCACGCGACGCTGGCCGCCGACCTCACGCTGCCGCCGAACGCCCCGGGCGTCATCATTTTTGCCCACGGCAGCGGCAGCAGCCGCCTCAGCCCGCGCAACCAATACGTGGCCCAGCGCCTCCAGCAAGCCGGGTTTGGCACCCTGCTGTTCGACTTTCTGACTCCGGCCGAAGATGCCCTCATGGAGCTGCGCTTCGACCACGCCCTGCACACGCGCCGCCTCATTGGGGCCACCAGCTGGGTGTGCCGCGAGCTGCGGCTATTTGATCTGAACATGGGCTTTTTCGGCGCCAGCACCGGCGCCGCCTCGGCGCTGCAAGCCGCCGCCGAGCTGGGCGACCGGGTGAAGGCCGTGATTTTGCGCGGCGGCCGCCCCGACCTCGCCCTCAGTGCCCTGCCTCAGGTGAAAGCCGCCACGCTGCTCATTGTGGGCGGGCAAGACTGGCCGGGGGTAAGCCTCAACGAACAGGCCTTGGAGGCGCTGCCTGGGCCTAAGCACTTGCGGGTAGTGCCCGGGGCGGGGCACTTGTTCGAGGAGCCCGGCACGCTGGCCGAAGTGGGCGACCTGGCTACCGATTGGTGCGAGAAATACCTGCGCTAAAGCAGTAGATCAAGCCCGTAGGCTCAACCTCCGGGCCCATACCCGCGTTTGCGCAACACCACTGCCGCTTGCTCACCGCTTCGCCTTTCTCATGGCCGATTCCTCAACTCCCCAACCCGCCGACACTGGCTCCGGCCCCCACATCGAGCGGCGCTACTACATCGATCTGGAAGCACCTGCCAAGTCGGCCGCCGAGCTGATGAAGGTCATTCAGTGCGACGTGGAGCACTTTTCACCCGATTTGCTGGCCAACTTCGAGAAGCGCAAAGGCGAGCAGGGCCGGCTGCGCGTGGGCGACGAATTCCACATCAAGATTCTCGGCCCCTGGAACGGCTCGGTACGCGTCACCGAGGTCAGCCCCCAGCACTTTGAGCTGCTGACGCTGGAAGGCCACCCCGAGGCCGGCCGCATTCGGTTTTCGACCCGCCAGCTGCCCAAGCCGGCCGGGGCCCTGCGCTTCGAAATTCACTCCCGGGCCCGCTCGCGCGACGGACTGGTGGCCTTTGCCTACAGCACCATTGGCGTGGGCAAGCAGGTGCAGGAGCAAACCTGGGTAACGTTTTGCCAGCGCGTGGCCGAAGCCAGCGGCGGCCGGCCGCTGGGGCCGGTGCAGGTAGAAACCGTGGAGCAAGACGGCTCCGACAAACAAACCGAACGCCATGAACGCGCCTAGCCGCCCCGCCGCCTCGGCCGCGCCGCCCCTGTGGGAGCAGTACCGCGCCCAGCTCGAAGCCTTCAGCAAAGCCAAAGTCAACTACGACCTCGCCCGCGTCGACGAGTACACCGCCGAAGCCGGCTGGCGCCTCGACGACTACGGCACCGAACTGCCCGCCGAACCGCCCGGCCCGCCCTTGCCCGACGGCAGTTGGGCCGCTGCCAAGCAGGTGCTGCTCAACTACTCCTTCCCGCCGCCCGACCTCATTACCGGCATCTTCGTGCCCGACCAGCCCCTGGCCGAGCGCGTGATGCTGCTGCGGGCGCAGTTTCTGGGCTTTACGTTCTGGTTTGGGGTGCGCATCGGTGGCGTGGTCGACGAAACCCGCACCACGCCCGACGGCCCCGAGCAGGTGTGGGGCTACAACTACCGCACCCTCGAAGGCCACTTCGAGAAGGGCGAAATCACCTTCACCGTGCACAAGCAGGAGCGCACCGGCCGGGTGCTGTTTCGGGTGAAAGCCTACTCCCAGCCCGACCGCATCCGCAACCCGTTCTACCGCATCGGCTTCAAGCTGTTCGGGCGCACCTTGCAGCGCAAGTTTGCCCGCGAGTCGCTGCGGCGGCTGAAGCAGCTGGTGGTGGAGCAGCTGCGCAATGGCAAGGCTGCAGTCTTAGCCGACTAGCCTACGGAGCGCTGCAAGCCAGTTATTCGCGGAATAGCTTCTTTTCGGCCCAGAACGTGCCGAACGGGACCAACGACGCCGCAAACGCCAGCGCCGCCTTGCGCACCGACCAGCTGTATTCGATGGCCACCATAATGACCAGCAGCACGTACAGCACAAACAACAGGCCGTGCGCCATGCCTACCGCGCGTACTGCTTCGGGCTGGCCAAAAACGTATTTCAGCGGCATGGCAATGCCCAGCAGCACCAAAAACGACAATCCTTCGAGAAAACCGACCACGCGCAGGCGGCCCAGGGAAGAAGAAAGCAAACGAAGCATAGGCCCGGTCGGAGAAGCGAAAAGTGCTGCAAAAATAACGCTGCCCGGCCGATTTTTGGCGCCGCAGCAAACCGAAGCGCCGCTGCTCGGTTAATACCTCTCAGTCCATTCACCTCCCCCTGTATGCTCCCAACTTCAGCCTACGCTGCGCCGGCCGCCAATGTGCCGCTGGCGCCGTTCCAATTTGAGCGCCGCGACGTCGGCCCGCATGATGTGCTCATCGACATCCAGTTTTGCGGCGTGTGCCACTCCGACCTGCACCAGGTGCGCGACGAGTGGGGCGGCTCGATTTTTCCGATGGTGCCCGGCCACGAAATTGTGGGCCGCGTGACCCAGGTCGGCGCCCACGTCAAAAACTTCCAGGTAGGCGACTTGGCCGGCGTTGGCTGCATGGTCGACTCGTGCCGCACCTGCCCCAGCTGCCAGGAGGGCCTGGAGCAGTACTGCGAAACCACCGGCATGGTGGGCACCTACAACAGCCGCGAAATCGGCTCGGGCGCACCCACCTACGGCGGCTACTCCAAGCAGATTGTGGTCGACGAGAAGTACACCCTGAAAGTATCGGAGAAGCTCGACCTGGCCCGCGTGGCCCCGCTGCTTTGCGCTGGCATCACCACCTACTCGCCGCTGCGGCAGTGGAAAGTGGGCCCCGGCCACCGCGTGGGCGTCATGGGCCTCGGCGGCCTAGGCCACATGGCCGTGAAGCTGGCCGCTGCTATGGGTGCCGAAGTAACCGTGCTCAGCACCTCGCCCAACAAGCAGGCCGATGCCGAAGCCCTCGGTGCCCACAAGTTTGTGGTGACAAAGGACAAGGAACAGCTGAAGTCGGTGACCAACTACTTCGACTTCATCATCAACACCGTGTCGGCCCCGCTCGATCTGGCGGCCTACCTGAACCTGCTGCGCCGCGACGGCACCATGATTCTGCTGGGCGTGCCGCCCGAAGCGCCGCAGGTGCACGCCTTCCAGCTCATCGGCAAGCGCCGCCGCATTGCCGGCTCGCTCATCGGCGGCATTCAGGAAACCCAGGAAATGCTGGATTTCTGCGCCGAGCACAACATCATGTCCGACATCGAAATCATCGACATCAAGGACATCAACGAAGCCTATGAGCGCATGCTGAAGGGCGACGTGAAGTACCGCTTCGTCATCGACCTGGCGACGCTGTAGAGGATTTGCAATCAGGATGTGTCATCCTGAGCAACGCGAAGGACCTTTTCACCGCCGAACGAGCACCGCAACAACGGCTCGTTCAGGCGGGAGAAGGTCCTTCATTGCGTTCAGGGCGACGGGTGTTAACTGAAAATCGGTGCCTCAGCGCACTTCGTAGGGGTAGTGAAACACACCCTCGAACACCAGCCGCTTAGCCGCCGAGCGGGCCACGTTGGTTTGGCAGAGCACCACCCGAAACGTGCCCGTGAGCAGGTGCTGAGCCGCGTCCACGTTCGTCACGCGCACTTCGCCCTCGTTCACGCCGCAGGCCATCGACTCGGCACTCATGTCGCCCACGCGGTAGCCGGCCTCGCGCACGTGCCCGCTCAGGATTTCCTTGAAGCGGTAGATGCCCGGCGTCGGCTTGAACTCATCGACCAGAATGGTAAGGCCTTGCTCGTCGGGGGCGTCGGCGCGGGCAATGGCCAGCGTGAGCACCTTGCCGGCCCCGGTCGATACCTCGATGCGTGAGTAGGTGGTATCGGCTTTCACGGGCACGCCGTTGAGGCGCAGTTGGAGCAGGTGCGGCGGGCGGGCCGGGGGCGCAGAAGCCGTGAGCATAGCCAGCGGCAGCACCGGCCACAAAAGCACGGAAAAACGGCGGACACGCGGCAGCAGGAGAGGCAAAAGCATGAGGAAAGATAAGCAGTGAAACCCGGCCGGGCCAGCCAACAATCGGGCCAGCGGCCTATAGCAAAGCCGCCGGGTGCCCGTGGTGGTTGCAACGGGCGTCCGGCGGCTTTTCGTGTGGCGGCAAGGGCGGTTAGCGGCGCGCGGCGTCGGGCACGGGCGTTTCGCCGCCGTGAATCATGTCGGAGGTAATGCCGTGGTCTTTGTGCAGCTCGGCCCACAGCACGCCGCCCAGGTGCACCACCACGAAGGCGATGATGAGGTACATGTTCACGTTGTGCACCTCCTTGATGGTGTGCTCTAGCTCGTGCAGGGCGGGCACGTCGTCGGCGTACACCAGGCACAGGCCCGTGGCCACCATCACCAGCAGCAGCAGGTAGAACACGAGGTAGCTGTACTTCACCAGCACCGAGTGGCGCAGGCGAAACGCGGTATCGGGCATAGCGTCGTGCAGCCGGGCAGCCTGGCGCAGGCGGTAGCGGAAGCGCTGCACCAGCGGCGAGGCCAGCTCGGCCACAATGCGCAAGGCCAGCAGCAGGGTCAGCGTCACGCCCAGGTAAATGTGCCAGTCCCAGATGCGGTGGCTCACCAGCCCGCCAATGCCGCGCAGCTGCTCTTTGGTGGCCGTAATGCCCTGTTCGCTCAGGCGCTCCTGCATCTTGGGCAGCAGCCCGCGCATGTTGATGATGACGCGCAGAAACAGGATGGTGCTCAGCAGCCCAAATACCACGGCGGCGCTGGACCAGTGCCAGAGCCGCAGCAGGGGCGAGTATTTTTTGACGGTGACAGGAACGGAAGCGGTGGGTAGCTCTGGCATGGCGAAAAAGGGTCAGGAAAGCAGGGTAGGGGTGTGTAGGGCGGAGGCGGATGCCTGGGCAAGGGTGCGGCCGGGGTAGTGCAGAAGCCCTTCGGCCAGGCAGTCCATGGCAGCCTCAATAGCGGGCTGGTTGATGACGTAGGCCAGGCGCACTTCGTCGCGGCCCGCGCCGGGCGTGGCGTAGAAGCCGGCGGCCGGCGAAATCATGACCGTGTGGCCGTGGTGCTGAAACGACTCTAGCAGCCACTGCGCAAACCGCTCGGCATCGTCGACGGGCAGGCGGGCCATTATGTAGAAGGCCCCGTCGGGGGTGGGGCACTGCACGCCGGGCATGGCCCGCAGGCGGCGCAGCATCAGGTCGCGGCGGGCGCGGTATTCGGTTTTGGTGTGGTCGAAGTAGCTGCTGGGCAGGTCGGCGGCGGCTTCGGCAAACACCTGAGCCAGGCCGGGTGGGCTCACGCGCAGCTGGGCAAACTTGAAGGCGGCTTGGTAGAGCGCCCGGTTTTTGGTGACGAATGCCCCGATGCGCGCTCCGCAGGCGCTGTAGCGCTTGGAAATGGTGTCGAGCAGTACCACGTGCTCGTCGGCGCCAGGCAGCTGCAGCGGACTCACAAACTCGGCGTCGTAGCAGAATTCGCGGTAAGCCTCGTCGGAGAGCAGGTACAGGTCGTGCGCCCGGCACACGTCCAGCAGCTCGGCCAGCTCGGTACGGGTGTACACGTAGCCGGTGGGGTTGTTGGGGTTGCAGATGAGCACGGCGCGGGTGCGGGGCGTGATGCGCGCGGCCACCTCGGCAATGGGTGGCAGGGCGTAGCCGCTTTTAAACGAAGCCGTGACGGCCACCAGCCGCACACCCGTGGCCAGCGCAAAACCCAGGTAGGGCCCGTAGAACGGCTCCGGCACAATCACCTCGTCGCCGGGATTGAAGCAGCACATGAAGGCAAACAGCAGCGCCTCCGAACCGCCGGTCGTCACCAGGATATCGTCGGCGGCCACCACTATGCCGAGGCGCTGGTAGTAGGCGGCCAGCTTGTGGCGGTAGCTGGGGTAGCCGGCCGTGGGGCTGTACTCCAGCACCCGAATGCTGGCCTGCTGCACGGCCGCCAGCATGGCGGGCGGCGTTTCCACGTCGGGTTGCCCAATGTTGAGGTGGTATACCCCCACGCCGCGCTGCTTGGCGGCGTCGGCAAACGGCGTGAGCTTGCGGTAAGGCGACATCGGCAGGGCCGTGCCGCGCTCGGATACTTTCAACATACACACGGAGCTGAACGGACAAGCCAAAGACCGCCCAAAATACCAAGCCGCACGCAGTTGCCGGCTACCCGCGCCGCAAATAATGAGATGGATGCGGCACCCAAGCCAGTAGGCAATAGCAATTTGAGTGGGCGAATTGTACTGAGCGCAGAACCAAGTGCGCGGCTTTGCTACTACCTTTGAATTAGGATTTTACGTGCTTGGCGGAGTGTGCCAGGAACGCCGATTGCCGGCGGCGGACGATTCTGCAGTGTTTTTCCACCCTTATTTTACCCCACCCTTTATGCACCGACTTTTACGCTGTGCCGGCGTGTTGGCGGCCGCCCTCTGCGCCCTGCCCGCGGCTGCGCAGGAAACCTCCATTCCCAACCTCGAAGCGTGGTCGTTCACCGGCTTCAAGTCGGTGGATGGGCAGTTCTACTACATGCTGCGGCAGGAGCGCAACGTGTACGACCTGTTCCACCTGGAGCTCTACAGCCGCGACCTGAAAAAGCTCAGCACCACCGACGTGCGCCTGGGCCGCAACGGCAAGTTGTTGGCCGCCCGCGCCGTGGGCGACTACGCCGTGTTCTGCTTCTACAACGGCAAGACCGGGCAGCTACTCAAGTTCGACGCCAACGGCCAGAAAAGCCAGGACGTGGCCGTGCCCGCCGCCGACGTGTTTGGCAGCATCACCGCCATTGAGCCCGCGGGCGGCGGCGACTTCTACGTGGCCTACCCCATCGACGCCGACAAGAAAGGCTACTCGGTGGCCCGCTACGGCGCCGATTTCAAGCCCAAGTGGCAGAAAGACTACGCGCCCGAGAAAGGCAAGTACCAGCTGAAGATGTTCCGGGCCGATGCCACCCACGCCTACGCCATCGACGACTACTCCAAAACAGGCTGGGAAGTAGCCTGCCTCGACGGCACTACCGGCGCCGAAAAGGCCCGCCCGGCCCTGCCAACCGCGCCCAACCTGCTGGAACCCACCCTGGCCAGTATCGACAAAGCCGGCCGGCTGCTGCTGAGCGGCACGTACGTCGACAAATCCTCGCCGCGGCCCGTGGTGTCGGTGCAAACCGAGGAAACGCCGCCGCGCGAGGGCTTTTTCACCAGCGCCTACTCGCCCGAGGGCAAGGAAGAATTTCTGACCGCCACGCCCTACACAAAGGAGCTAGGCCAGCAGCTGAATTCGCGCTCCAGCATCCAGATTTTCACGGTGCGCAACTACCCCGGCCTCAAGTTGCACGAGCTGGTGGAGCGGCCCGGCGGGGGCTACACCCTCATAGGGGAAACGTTTAAAACCTACGGCTACAACGACACCGACTACCAGCTGGCCGGCGGCACCAAAACGGCCGCGCCCGCTGCGCCCAACAGCAGCTTCGGCTCGATGGGCGGCTTCGGCGTAGCCAACACCCGCCGCTACATCCTGGACTTCGTGCTCATGCAGCTCGATGCCCAGGGCAAAATCACCAGCATCAAGCGTATTCCCAAGCCCTACAAGCTCTACCAAAACCGCAGCATCGGCAACGGGCCCGAGGAGTTCGACAAGCGCCTGGCCTACAGCTACCGGTTTATGTACCAGTCCACGCCGGCGCAGGAGCCCCGGCTGGTGTTTCTGAACTGGCACCAGAACCTGCAGTACGTCAACACCATCGGCAGCACCGACACGCGCGACAACCTCTTCACCCGCCTCTACCTCGACCAGCCCGTGGTGCCCGCCGACAAAGACCGCGGCGAGCTGACAGTGCGCGAGTTTGAAGACGAAGTGACGGCCCACAACGTGGACTTGTTCTACGACGAAGTGCTGCCCAACGTGCCCGGCAAGTTTGTGTACTCGCACTACGACAAAGCCCGCCAGACGCTGTTTCTGCGCCTGCTCGACGTGCCCGGCCTCAAGTAATTCCTGGTGTTTTATCTGCTGATTCCGATGACGACTTTCCTTTCGCGGCCCCTTGGGCTGCTGACTGCCCTGCTGCGCCAGAAAGCTGGCAGCCTCCTGTATCTGCTGACCCTGGCCGCCTTGCCCGCGGTGGCGCAAGCCCCGCAAGACCTCACCTTGCGCGGCGTGCCAGTACCGCCCCAGGTCCTGCCGCTCGACGGCCAGGGCTACGCCGTGCTCTACCGCAGCGAAGCCGGCGAAGAAGGCCAGGACGTGTACGCCATGCGTATTCTCGACCCGGCCCTGAAGGTGAAGCACCAGTACGCGCTCAACATTCCGGTGGGCGCCGTGCCATTGGCTACGCTGCCGGCCCGCAACACCTTCGCGCTGGTGTTTCAGGACCGCACCACGGCCCGCGTGGCCCTCTACACCTTCAACCCCGGCACCGGCGCCAAGCAGCAGCGCATCCTCGAAGCCTTGCCCGACGGCCGCCGCGCCCCGGCCGGGGCCCCGCTGGTAGCCACCACGCCCACCGAAGGCTATTGCCTGGTGCAGCCCTACCGCGCCGACACCGCCGGCTACGCCATTACCATTCTCGACGCCAACCTGAAGCCGGAATGGACGCACATGTACTTCCCAAAGGATTTGCGCCAGCATCAGCCCCTGCAAGTGGCCGTGAGCAAGGACGTAATTACCCTCGTGCTGTCGGATTCATACATCCTGAACCGCAACAAGCCCACCCAGCGCTACATGACCGACTACGCCGTGCTGGGCATCGACCGGGCCACGGGCAAGGTGCTCTACCGCACGCCCACCCGCCAGAACGGCCTTACCATGTTGCCCAACCAACTGTTGCCCCTGGCCGATGGCCGCGTGGCCACCACCGGCGTGTACTTCACCAGCAAGGCCACCCGCCTCGATAGCGCCCAGGGCGTGTTTCTGACCACCTACAAGCCCGACGGCACCGCCGCCGCGCCCGTTCTCACCCCGTGGGCCGAGCTGGGCAAAGCCGTAAATGACCCCGGCCTAGGCGTGCGCGTACAGGCCCGCAAGGCCTACTTCCCGCTGCTGGAGCTGGTAACCACCACCGGCACCGACGCCAAGCTCATCGGCGAGTACAACGACAACGGCCAGCCCGGCCCCTTCGTGGTGCTGAACTACGATGCCACCGGCAAGCTCGCCAACATCTACCCCGTGGCCCGCACCTTCAAATCCGTAAGCACCGCCGACGAGCTGCGCTATAGCCACTACCGCGGCGTGGTGGGCAAGCAGGGCGAACCGTACCTGCTCTACACCGGCGTCGAGAGCAAGCAGGAATACGCCTACGCTACCGTGCTGGCCAACGTGCCCGGCCGCTCGGCCGTGCGGGCGGTGTCGTCGCTGGAGAAGCTGCCCGATGCCCCGGCAGCCCCGGCCGCCTTTGTCGACCCCGTGGCCCAGCACCTGGAGCTGTTTCGCAAGAACCTGAACACGGCCGCCGAAGCCGTAAACAAGGCCCTCTACGGCGACACGCCGCCCCCGCAGACCTACTACCAGAACGACCCGCTCACCGGTTTCGTGGTGGGCGCCCCCGGCGAAGTAGCCACCTTCCGCTACGACCCCGCCCGCAAGCAGATGCGCCTCCGCGTGCTGCCCATGCAGTAAAGTTTCGTGCCTTAGACCGTCATGCTGAGCTTGTCGAAGCATTTCTACCGCTTTGCTAGAACGTCATGCAGAGCGCAGCGAAGCATCTCGCGTGTTTACCAGGATAGTAAAATCACTCTCTGGAGTCAGCACGCGAGATGCTTCGCTGCGCTCTGCATGACGTTCTAGCGGCATGACGGTCTGATTGTTTTTGCGCGAAGCATCAGTCACCAATGTGCTTTAAGTTCTGAAGCCTCGCCAGTAGCGTCTTGCTAGCGGCGGGGCTTCAACTTGTAGCAGCGTTTCCAGTTATGCTCCCATGACTCCTGCCCCTGCTTCCTCTTCTGACAAGCACCTGAACGCCCCGCTGCCCGAAGTATGGCTGCGCGGCCCCCTCCCCGAGGTGCCGCCGCTGCTGCAACCCGTAGCCCACGCCCTGCTGCAGGCCCGCGAAGAGCTCGGCGCCGCCCTCCACGACTTCCCCGCCGACCTGCTCTGGCAGCGCCCCGCCGGTGTGGCATCAGTGGGGTTTCACCTGCAGCACCTCACCGGCGTGCTCGACCGCCTGCTGACCTACGCCCGCGCCGAAACCCTGACGCCCGCGCAGCTAGCCTACCTGGCCGCCGAAGGAAAACCCACCGCGCCGCCCACCAGCACCGCCGCCCTCGTGCGGGCTTTCGAGACGCAGGTGGAGCAGGCCCTGGCGCAGCTACGCGCTACCGACGAAGCCACGCTACCCAACTGGCGCGGCGTGGGCCGGGCGCAGCTGCCCTCCACCGTGCTGGGCCTGCTCACGCACGCCGCCGAGCACACCATGCGGCACCTGGGACAGCTGCTGGTAACGGCGCGGGTGGTGCAGACTGCGCCGCCAATGCCCTGAAATACCCGGAAGTAGGTATTGACACCTGTCGGTTTAGTGCGTCACTTTGCATTATCCTTGGCCGGTGCGCAATGGCGCCGCTGGCCGGGGAATTGACCTCTTCCACCGGCAGCCTGCCCCGCTGCTTTGCCTCCTCCACTCATGAAACACGCGTACTCCTTTGGCTTGGCCTTTCTCGGCCTGGCTTTGTCCGTCAGTCTGACCTCCTGCCTCACCGACGGCAAAGAAGACGACCCCACGCCCACCGACAACGGCGTAACCGAAAGCCTGCACTTCGCCTTCAAAACGCCTGACTGGCAGCGCCAGATCGACTGCACGCACCTCGACTTGAACGCCTACGGCGGCTTCGGCACAACCACCTACTATACCTCGGCTACCTCGGCGTCTACCAATTCCACCTTCTACCTGTCGTACCCCAAGGACAGCTCGGCCATTGTGGCGGCCACCAACCTGAAAAAGTACCCCATTGCCGATTACGGCCAGAGCACCGAGCTGCCCTTCCGCTTTTCGCTGAAGCTGCCCACCACCGAGGGCAGCACAGGCCGCCTGGTTAGCAAGGCCGGCGAATCGGCCGATGTGTTCAACGAGATTGTGGCCGTGAAATACGCCGGCCGCGACGGCAGCGAAGCCAAGTTCGACGTGAAAGGCCGCTACCAGATGCAGGTGAGCGAGTTGAACACGACCAACGTGAAAACGGTAACCGGCACCTACCATTTCCGCATCCGGACGACCCGTCGCTAGGGCCGGGTTGCGTTTGCTGGGAAATGCAGCAGGGCACCCGTGGTGGGTGCCCTGTTTTTGTGTTAGGGTGACTATGGTTTCGTGCAGTCGCTCGGCTGTGCCGAGTGACGCCTACGCTCCAGCAGCTGTGCTGCGCGCGTTTGCGCTGGTGGCGTGGGTGTGCGCGGTACCGGGCTCGGCACAGCCGAGCGACTGCGGCAGGATGGGACCTGATGCTTTACAGTGGCAAGGTTTGCAAGGGGCCTGAGGGGCAAGCGCTGCTCCATGAATAGTGCTCGGGGGCGGTAACTAGGCCTGCTTCTACTGGATTTAGGTGAATGTAGCGCAGCTTTTGATGCAGTACAGCGGGCGTGAACAGGGCAATGGGGTGCGTGGTTTTCTGCCAAAACATGTACTGCTCGTTTTGGCGGTGGGGACGTGCATAGTAGGCAAACAGGCGCATCATCCACTCACGGCGGCTTTCGTGCTCGTTTTCGGCCACGCTTTTCAGGAGCTGGCGGGCGGTGTAGGCTTTCAGGTCGCGCAGTACGTCGCTGAGGTTGCCTTCGGTGCGGGCCGCTATCAGGTGTACGTGGCTGCTCATGATGACGTAGGCGTACAGTTCCAGGCCTTTGTGCTGCTGGCAGTAGAGAAGGCTGTCGGTCAGGATGTCGACGTAGCGCGGGCGGTTGAATACGTCGACCCAGCCGACGACGGTGAGGAAGAAGAGGCCACCGGGATAGGTTTTGCGCAGCTCGGACATGGTAGTGGATACTGTTGGGTAATTGGGCCGAGCAGGCGGGCGTGGGGTTGTGCTAGCGGTACGGACGCGCGCAGCAGAGCTGCTTGGGCGTAGGCGTCACTCGGCACAGCCGAGCGACTGCGACGAGTTGACTTTCACTGGTTGTATGCCACACTCATCACACTATCTCGCTTAACAACTACGCGCAGAGCGTCAGGTGCTGCAAAACCCATGTCGTAATGCATTATTAAAATAGAATCATTACCCGATTCCCATTTGTAAATAAAATTAGGGTTCGGGATAAAGCGGAAAGGGCCTAGGAAAAGAGAGTCGCTTGTGTACAATAGGTCAGGTGGTGAAAGAATTCTTACTACTTCTTGCTGGGTCATACCCACCTTGACTTGGTCAATTTTGGAGTATACTTGGCTGGACTTAGAGAAAAAGGCTGAATAAATAGCGGCAAGAGCGACTAAGCAACCCAACACAAGAATAGAGTAAAGGGTGGGCTTCATGGCATCAACTTCTTTATTGTCAAATAAAAACCCCGCGCCGGCTGATGCCAACGCGGGGTTTTTTGGGCCTGAGCCAAGGTATTACATGTTCTTCACAATCTCCTCGCCGAACTCGGAGGTTTTGAGGAGGGTAGCGCCGTCCATGAGGCGTTCGAAGTCGTAGGTGACGCGCTTGTTGGCAATGGCGGCTTCGAGGCCTTTGTAGATGAGGTCGGCGGCTTCCTGCCAGCCCATGTACTCCAGCATGAGGGCGCCGGAGAGGATGACGGAGCCGGGGTTCACCTTGTCTTGGCCGGCGTACTTGGGCGCGGTGCCGTGGGTGGCCTCGAAGATGGCGTGGCCGGTGAGGTAGTTGATGTTGGCGCCCGGCGCAATGCCGATGCCGCCCACGATGGCAGCCAGGGCGTCGGAGATGTAGTCACCGTTGAGGTTGAGGGTGGCTACCACGTCGTAGTCGGCGGGGCGGAGCAGTATCTGCTGCAGGAAGGCGTCGGCGATGCTGTCCTTGATGAGGATTTTGCCCGAGGCCAGCTCGTTCTTCATGTGGGCGTTGGCGGCATCCTGCCCGTGCTTGGCGGCCAGCTTATCGAACTGGGCCCAGGTGAACACCTTGTCGCCAAATTCCTTCTCGGCCAACTCGTAGCCCCAGGTTTTGAAGGCGCCCTCGGTGAACTTCATGATGTTGCCCTTGTGCACGATGGTCACCGACTCGCGCTTGTTTTCCAGGGCGTAGTTGATGGCGGCACGCACGAGGCGCTCGGTGCCTTCTTTCGAAACGGGCTTGATGCCGAAGGAGGAGGTTTCGGGGAAGCGGATTTTCTTCACGCCCATCTCGTCCTGCAGGAATTCCAGCATTTTCTGGGCCTGCGGGGTGCCGTTCATGTACTCGATGCCGGCGTAGATGTCTTCGGTGTTTTCGCGGAAGATGACCATGTCGGTCAGCTCGGGCTGCTTCACCGGGGAGGGCACACCCTCGAACCAGCGCACGGGGCGCACGCAGGCGTAGAGGTCCAGCTCCTGGCGCAGGGCCACGTTGAGCGAGCGGATGCCGCCGCCCACGGGCGTGGTGAGCGGACCTTTGATGCCCACGAGGTATTCGCGGAAGGCCTCGAGGGTTTCGTTGGGCAACCAGTTGTTGACCTGCTTGAACGACTTCTCGCCGGCCAGCACTTCCTTCCATACCAACTGACGCTGACCACCATAGGCCTTCTCGACAGCCGCATTGAAGACGCGCACGGAAGCGGCCCAAATGTCGGGACCGGTACCGTCGCCTTCGATAAAAGGAATGGTGGGACGGTCGGGAACGTTGAGCTTGCCGTTCTTAATGGTAATCTTCTGGTCTGCCATATGAAACTGTGTCGGTTAAGACGGAGGGTTATGGGAGGGTTGGGAATTAGGGGATGAGCAAGAGGGCAAAGCAGAGCCTACGCCGGGTAGGGCGGGGGCAGTTCTCGGCAGGTCGCTCAAAACAGAGTGCAAAGCACCGACTAAAATTGGGGGGAAACAAGTGTTTGGGAAAAATGTCGTATGGGAAGCCTCGGCCCCGGCCCGTCTCATCGGGGCGAAAAGAAGCCACGGCGGCCCTTGAAAAAGCAAGAGCGGCCCGCACCTCAGGTGCGGGCCGCTCTTGCTGGGCGTTGAACGTCATTCCGAGCGAAGTCGAGGAATGACGTTCGATTGGTGGTGCTAGTACCCGAAGATTTCCTTGAGCGTGAGCTGCTGCACCTGGCCGTATTTGGCCAGCTCCTTGAAGTTCAGGCGGTCTTTGGAGCCGATGACGAGGATGGTCTGGGGCTGGCCTTTGACTTTGGCCTGCTGGAACTTGCGCAGGTCGTCGAGGCTCATGCTGGCGGTTTTCTCGTACACGTCGCGGCGCAGGTCGTAGTCGAGGCCGAGGCGTTTGGCGCGCTCGTAGGCGAAGAGGATGTCCGACTTGGTGATGCGCTCGGTGGCAATGCTGTTGCGGATGCTCTGGCGGGCAATGTCGAGGTTGGCCTCGGCGGCGGGCATGTCGGTGAGCAGGGCTTCCATGCCGGCCATGGCCTCGGGGAGCTTGTCGGCCTGGGTGCCGATGTAGGAGAGTTGGTAGTTGGAGCGGCCGGCTTTGTCGGCGTTGGCGTAGCGTGAGGTGGCGGAGTAGGCCAGGGCCTTTGATTCGCGCAGCTCCTGGAACACGATGCTGCCCATGCTGCCGCCGAAGTACTCGTTGTAGAGGCTCACGGTGGGCACAATGTCTTTGTTGTAGACCTCGCCCTTGGTCAGGAACAGGATTTCGGCCTGCACCATGTTGTAGTCGACCCAGTAGACTTTGCGGTCCTTGAGGGGGAGTTCGGCGAAGTCTTTAGCGGGCGGGGTGGGAGTGAGCTTGGCGGGTGTCTTGTGAAACTTGCTGAGTGTCTCTTTTACGCCCGTAGATTCGACAACAGCTCCACCTGCACTTGGAGGGAGAAATTTATCTGAAAGCATCGGGCTCGGCCCGTAATACAGCACGCGGTGCTCGTAAGTGGGCAGCTTTTTGATAAGGGCCGTAAGGTCGGCAGGCTTCAGGGCCTTTAGCTCTTTCTCACTCAGTTGGCTGGTGAAGGGGTTTTTGGGGCCATACTTCACGTAGTTGACCATGCCTTGCTGCAGAATCACGCTCTTGTTCAGCTTGGCATCCTGGCGCGACTTGAGCACGCCGGCCACCATGTCTTTCAGGGCCTGGGCGTCGGGCGTGGGGTTGTTGAGGAGCTGCTCGAAGAGGTTGAGGGCGGGCTCCAGGTTTTTGTCGAGGCCGGAGAGGCTCACGAACACGCGGTCGGTGCCGCTTTGCACGCCGAACGAGCAGCCGAGCTTGTAGAACTCCTGCTGGAGCTGGGCGGCCGAGAGCTTGCCGGTGCCCAGGTATTGGAGGTAGTTGGCCGCGAGGCCCAGCTTGGGGTCGTTGTTGGTGCCGATGTCGAGCACGTAGTAGAGGTCGAACAGGCCGTTTTCCTTATTCTGCGTGTAGTAGAGCGGCAGGCCGGGCTTCAGCTGCACCTGCTGAATGTCCTTCTGGTAGTCCACAAACACGGGCTGCAGCTCGGGCGCTTTCAGGGCCACCACTTGCTTGTAGTAGTCGGAGGCCACCTCGCGGTTGACGGGCACGGGCGTAATGGCGGGCTTGATGACCTTGGGCGTGCTGGTGTCTTTGCCGGTGCGCTTGTATACGAGGGCGTAGCCGGGGCCATAATACTGGCCTGCCACGCGCATCACGTCCTGCTTGGTGAGCTTGCCGAAGTCGTCGAACTGCTGGAGGTAGTCTTTCCAGTCTTGCTGGGCCACAAATGCGGCCACGAAGGCCCCAGCGCGGGCCTCGTTGCTCTCGTAGCTCTTGGTGCGCTGCAGCTGCTCGTTGTTGATGATGGCCGGAATGAGCCAGTCGGGGAAGTCGCCCTTCTTCACCTTATCGAGCTGGGCCAGCAGCAAGTCGCGCACCTGCTCCAGCGTCTGGCCCTGGCGCGGCGTGCCGTAGAGCACGTGGGTGCTGTAGTCGTTGTTGATTTCGGTGAACGAGGCGGCTTCCAACACAGCCTGCTTCTGGTTCAGGTTCAGGTCGATGAGGCCGGCCTGGCCATTGGTCAGGATCTTGTCGATCAGGCGCAGCGCCAAGGCATCCTTGGACGTAGTGCCAGGGAAACGGAAGCCCAGCATTACGTTTTCGGCGTTCGGGCCTTTCACTTCCGACACGCGCGGGGCCTGAATGGGCTCTTCCTGGGCCGGTGTGTAGCCGGGAACGTCTTTGCGCCGAAGCTTGCCGAAGTACTGGTCGATGGTGCGGATGGTCTGGTCGTAGTCCAGGTCGCCGCTCATGGCCACGGCCATGTTGTTGGGCACGTAGTAGCGGTCGAAATACCGCTTGATTTCGGTAATCGAGGGATTTTGCAGGTGCTCAATGGTGCCGATGGTGGTTTGAGTGCCGTACTCGTGCTTCTGAAACAACGAACGGTTCAGGGCCTCAAATTCCTTGTTGAAGTCGTTGTCGAGGCCGCGGTTTTTCTCCTCGTACACTGCCTCCAGCTCGGTGTGAAACAAGCGCGGCACCAACTCGCCAAACCGTTCGGCCTGCACCGAGGCCCATTGCTCAATGCGGTTCGACGGAATGTCTTCCTGGTACACCGTCTGCTCGTTGGAGGTGTAGGCATTCGAGCCCTTCGCTCCAATAGAGCCCATCAGCTTGTCGTACTCGTTGGCCACGGCGTACTTGGCCGCCACGCCCGAAACGGAGTCGATTTGGTGGTAGAGCTTCTTGCGCACCGCGGCGTCGCGGGTGGCGCGGTACTGCTCGTACAGCCCCTCGATTTTAGCCAGCTCGGGCTGCTCGGCGGCGAAATTCTGCGTGCCCAGGTGCGAGGTACCCTTGAACACCATGTGCTCCAGGTAGTGCGCCAAGCCGGTGGCGTCGTGTGGGTCGTTTTTGGAGCCGGCGCGCACCGCCACGTACGTCTGAATGCGCGGGGCGTCGTCGTAGTCGGAGAGGTATACCGTCAAGCCGTTGTCGAGGGTGTAGATGCGCGTTTTCAGCGGGTCGCCCTCCACGGTAGTGTACTTGTATTCCTTGGGCTTGGGGGCTTCGGCGGTCGGCGCCTGGGCCGTTGGCGCGGTAGCGGTAGCAGCGGTTTTGCTCGACTGGCACTCGGTGAGGGCCAACGCCGCCACGGCTGGCAGCAGGAGCAGGAAGGGTTTTTTCACGGGAATCAGCGTTTCAGCGGGAATGCACCAAAGGTAGCAGAGCAGCCAGAACAGCAGGACGCAGCCAAAAGCTCCCCTGCTTTGCCAAGGAGGGGACGCGGCAGTTTACTGCCGCTGGGGTGGTTCCGTCGTTGCCGACATTGAACGACTAACGACAGGCCCTCATGCTTCGACAAGCTCAGCATGAAGGCCTTATACACAACGACCGAACCATTCCCTCCTTGGATAAGAAGGGGATAGTTCTTATGCCAGCAGGCTCGTGACTTCGCCTAAAAATCCGTGTCGAGGCCCAGGCGTTGCTTCATTTCCATGAGCACCGGGTACTTATCGGCCAGGAAGGCAAACTTGTCGGTGGAGGTGTAGAGGCGCTTCACCGTGGGCGCCGATTCCACCACATCGGCGGCCAAGCGCAGAGTGCGGTAGCCGGTGCGGCGCTTCAGCTCCAGCAGCAGCTCGGGGCGGAAGGCGTTGAACTGGTCCATCTGCACGCCGTTGTCGAGGTGCAGCTGAATGGTGTGCTGCTCGTCGGCGTGCACGGGGCGGTTGAGCACGAGGTACTCGCTCATGCTGTTGACCTTCCGCTCCTCGGCAATTTCGGCCCACACCCGCTGTAGCACGGCATTGTCGATGTGCCCGGTTACGGGGCCATCGGCTTCTTCCTCCACCACTACCGCCGCTGCTTCCTGCTTCTGCGTGGCCTGTGCTTTCACGGCCTGCAGGTTCATCTTCGGAATGGCAATGGGCTTGGGCGCAGGCCGCGCCGCACCGGGAATCGGGCTGTGAGCTTCGGCTACCAGGGTCGGGGCACCGGGCTCGTGGCCGGCCACGCTGGGCCGACCGGCGGCCACGTGCGGCAGCGTGTCCACCAGCTGCGCTTTGGTCGAGGGCCGTTCCTCCTGCTCGGTTTCGATGCTGGGCGTGGGGTGCATTTCCGCCACGCCGCTTTGCACGGGCACAATGGGCTCGGGCGCGGCCGGCGCGTGGGCCTGGGTGCCGTTGCCGTTCGGCTGCGGATAGGCCGAGGCCGAATCGTGGGCTACGGCTCCATTTAAGCCAGTTCCGTTAGCGGGATAGGCTGCCGAGCCGTTGGCCTGGCGAGGGCCCGCCGAAGCCGGCGCGGCCAGTGGCGCAACGGCTGCCGGGGCAGCGTGCGCTACGCCGTTAGTTTTTTTTTTAGCCTCGCCGTTGTCCGACGAGGCGACGAGGCTGCCGGCCGAGGCTACCAGGTCCTGGGTCAGCTGCACGGCGTTGCGCAGGTAGGCCAGCTTCATGAGCACCAGCTCCACATGCAGGCGCTGGTTTTTGGCCGCTTTGAAGTCCCGGTCGCACTGGCTGAGCAGGTTCAGGCCGGTAACGAGGAAACTCAGCGGTGCCTGCCGGGCCTGGTCGACGTAGCGCTGGCGCAGGCCCTCCGACACTTCCAGCAGCTGCACCGTTTGCGGGTCTTTGCTCACCAGCAGGCCGCGCAGGTGCTCGGCGGCGCCCACCACAAACTGGTGCAAATCGAAGCCGTTCTGCACCACTTCGTCCAGCAGCAGCAGCGTGGCGGTGAGGTTTTGTGTGAGGCAGGCTTCGGTGAGGCGGAAATAGTACTCGTAGTCGAGCACGTGCAGGTTCTGCACTACCGCCCGGTAGCTCAGCTGATGGCCCGAGAAGGTCACCATCTGGTCGAAAATACTGAGCGCGTCGCGCAGGCCGCCGTCGGCTTTCTGCGCAATCAGGTGCAGCGCGTCTTCCTCGGCCGTCACCTCTTCCTTGGCCGAAACATAGGCCAAGTGCCCCACGATGTCGTCGAGCTTGATGCGGTTGAAGTCGAAAATCTGGCATCGCGACAGAATCGTGGGAATGATCTTGTGGCGCTCCGTGGTGGCCAGAATGAAAATGGCGTAGCCCGGCGGCTCTTCCAGCGTCTTCAGAAAGGCGTTGAAGGCCGCGTTCGAGAGCATGTGCACCTCGTCGATGATGTACACCTTGTAGCGGCCGGCCTGCGGGGCGTAGCGCACCTGCTCCACCAAGCTGCGGATGTCTTCGACGCTGTTGTTGGAGGCCGCGTCCAGCTCGTGCACGTTGAACGAGGCGCTCTGGTTGAAGGCCCGGCAGGAGTCGCACTGGTCGCAGGCCTCGGCCTCGGGCGTGAGGTTGGTGCAGTTGATGGTTTTGGCCAGAATGCGGGCGCAGGTGGTTTTGCCCACCCCGCGCGGGCCGCAAAACAGGAACGCCTGGGCCAAATGGCCGGTCACGATGGCGTTTTGCAGCGTGGTGGTCACGTGCTGCTGCCCTACCACGCTGCGGAACGTGGCGGGACGGTACTTACGGGCCGAAACGACGAAATTTTCCATGCTCACTCCCTGCAAAGATACCCTGAAAAGGTCGGGTTTGGAAGGAAAGTTCGGCGCCCGGCAGCCTTGTTTACCCCGCGAACCGCGCCTGCGCCCAGCCTGGGTCCGACTTGGGGTGCGGCTGGCCCGGCCGCTTATTCGAGCCCATGTAAACCGATTTCTTGATCAAATGCTATTGCCATTAATTATTGACAATCACATTATTGTGTGATTGTGCCGTCGAGGTTGTTTGGCTTCCTTGGGTGCTTTCCAGTTCTCATTCCACAACCACCAACCTGTTGCCGTACCTTATGAAATCAGCCGTACTTCTTCTTGCCTTGTGCGCGCCCGTCGCCGCGCTGGCGCAAGCCGGGCCGCCCGCCGCGCCCTCGGTAACTGCCACCGATACCTACTTCGGCGCGACGGTAACCGACCCCTACCGCAACCTGGAAAACCTGGCCGACCCGGCCGTGGCCGCCTGGATGAAAACGCAGAGCGAATACGCCCGCCGCACGCTCGACGCCATTCCCGGTCGGCAGCAGCTAATCAAGCAGATGCTGGACTTTGATGCGCGCAAAAGCGCCCAGGTCACGAAACCGCACATTGCCCACAACGACCGGTACTTCTACCTCAAAACCCGGCCGCAGGACCAGCAGCCCAAACTCTACTGCCGCGACGGCTACAAGGGCACGGAGGTGCTGCTCTTCGATCCGGAGAATTTCGAGCAGGGCAAAGTATACACCATCAACTCCTTTTCGCCGTCCTTCGATGGCTCGAAGGTGGCTTTTGCGCTGAGTGAGAAGGGCGCCGAGGTAGGCCAAGGGCTGATAATGGACGTGAAGACCCGGAAAATCTACCCCGAACGCCTGCGGCCGCTGTCGATGGGCGGGGCCGGCGAATGGCTGCCCGACAACGCCAGTTTTACCTACACGCCGCTCAACAGCGCCGACGTGAAAGACAACAACGCCCGCCTCAACACGCAGTCGTTTGTGCACCGCGTGGGCACGCCGCAAAGCCAGGACCGCGCGGTTTTCTCTGCCCAAACCTACCCCGCACTGGGCATCAAGCCCGAGGAATACCCCTACGCTTTCTACGAGCAAGACAGCAAAATGCTGTTCGGCCTGCTCTACACCGTAGACCGTTACCTGAAGGCCTATTATGCCCCCGCAACCGACCTGAGCAAGCCCAAGATTAACTGGCAGCCGCTGTTTCGTTCGGAGCAGGAGGTGACCAACGTGGCCGGCGACGGGGAGTACCTGTACTTCGTAACGTCGAAGAACACGCCGCGCCAGAAGATCATGCGCATGCCTGCCGCCAAGCCTGAGGTGGCCACGGCCGAGGTGCTGGTGCCGGAAAGCACCGACGAAGCCATCAACGATGACCACTTCAAGGTAACCAAAGACGGCCTGTACTTTGTACGCACCCGCAATGGCGTGGAAGCCAAGCTCTACTTCGTGGCCAAAGGCAGCAAAACCGCGCAGCTCATCAAACTACCGCGGCCCGCTGGTTCCATTGAACTGCACACCAAAAACGCCCAGTCGCCGGACCTGTGGGTGACGACGGTGGGCTGGACCGCCGACCGCACCCGCTACCATTACGCGGCCGCTACCGGGCAGTTTCGCCCCGAGCCGCTGTCGTCGGAAGCGCAGTACCCCGAATTCAAAGACTTGGTGGTGGAAGAGCTGATGGTGCCCTCGCACGACGGTGTGCAGGTGCCCCTTTCGCTGATTTACAAGAAAGGCACCCCGCGCAACGGCTCGGCTCCTACTCTGATGGTGGGCTACGGCGCCTATTCCAAGTCGACGGGGCCGTTTTTCTACCCGCCGTATTTGCTCTGGGCGCAGCAGGGCGGCGTGCTGGCCGTGCCCCACGTGCGCGGCGGCGGCGAACTGGGCGAAGAATGGCACAAAGCCGGGCAGAAAACCACCAAGCCCAATACCTGGAAAGACCTCATTGCCTCGGCCGAGTACATGGTGAAAAACCAGTACACCGCACCGGGTAAAATTGCCATGAACGGCGGCAGCGCGGGCGGCATCCTCATCGGGCGGGCCATGACGGAGCGCCCCGACCTGTTTGCCGTGGCCATGCCGGAAGTAGGCTGCCTGAACGCGGTGCGCATGGAAAACTCGCCCAACGGCCCCGTCAACGTGCCCGAGTTCGGCACGGTGCAGAAGGAAGACGAGTGCAAGGCCCTGCTGGAAATGGATGCCTACCTGCACCTGAAAAAAGGCGTCAAATACCCCGCAACGCTGGTCACGGCCGGGTTCAACGACCCGCGCGTTATTGCCTGGCAGCCCGCCAAGTTTGCCGCCCGCCTGCAGGCCAGCAACGCCTCGGGCAAGCCCATACTCTTCTTCACCGATTACGAAGCCGGCCACGGCATTGGCGACTCCAAGCAAAAGCAGTTTGAAACGATGGCCGATCTGCTGAGCTTCGGGCTGTGGCAAACAGGCGTGGCTGCATTCCAGCCGGCCGCCACCGCTTCAAAATAACACAGCTGTCAAAAGGCACCAGAACCGCAGCCTTTGGACGGCCCCGCTACCCCCTGGCGAGGCTTTCCGAAGGCTGCGGTTCCGGGGCGCCCGGCGGAACAATTTCGGCCTTGGCAAACGTTTTACCCTCGATGTGCGTACCTTCGCACCCCGCCTTTCGAGGCGGTACGTTCTTTTACAATTGGGGCTGACCGGAATTGACAGCTCGTGCAAGTCGCGAGTAAGCGTGTCGAGAGTTGAATGAATCTCTCGCCAACAAATCATTCGACCAACAACTGGCGACTACTCGTACGCCATGGCTGCCTAGTCTAGGTACTAAGCACTAGCCATCATCCCGCATCCGTCTTCCTTTTCACGGGTGAGTTCGGGGTGTCGAAAGCATTAGGATAGTTTGGGTGGCGCTGCGACGCCCAAGCGAAACTCAAGCAGATAAGGGTAACCTATAGGCCTGATGTGCGCCTCGGTTGCTTCGAACAAAGCAAGCATAGCTACACACGTAGAAAGCTCGTCGTCTTCCTTGTCTGGACCAGGGTTCGACTCCCTGCAGCTCCACTTTAAACCCTCTTCACAATGCGTGGGGAGGGTTTTTTGTTGTATGGGGTACAGATAGGGGTACAAGCAGGACGTTTCAAATTACTTCATCTAATCCCTGCCTTACCAAAATCAAGCTAACCTTTCTATCCAATAAGGAGCGAAGGCTGGTAAGAGAGGGTGCGGACTTAAAGACACGGGCAACCGGAATCAACGAAGCCGTAATCGAGGAAGATGTAATAGGACTTGTGAGGACAGAACAGGCGCAATGGTGTTATGAATCACGTAGCGCATTTTGAATCCAGGGGTAGGTGATGCTCTATGCCTGTCTCATTCCGCTCTTCTACGATGTGACATGTACCAAAGGGGCATGTAATGCATCATAAAATACCCGTGTTCTTCAATTACAAAAGGCTGATATTCTAGCAGAAGAGCGCAAATTAACAAGTTTTGTGAAATGGGGTACCCGGTCAGATAAACTCGTTTCAATCTTGACTTACCCCCCCCGCTGCCACATGGCTTACCCCGTATACCGATGTGAGCCATAATTTTTCGTTGTCAGAGGCGTGCTAATGATGATGATGCTGACATTTATCAACAGGGCCAATATTTGTATTTTTTTAAGTTTGGTTACTTCAATACGCCTTGCCTCGATATGCCTGTAAGAACCCTATTGACTGTTAGTAGGTAAAGTGAGAGCCAGTAATCATATTGCCTACCTTTGCACTTCATGCGATTACTCGTTCTGTTTTTTGCTTTCTACTTTGCCTGCCTCTCCTGCCTGAGCTGCGCGGACGAGGCAGACGTGTGCAAATACCAGACGCAAACCACCGTGGCAGCCACTGCCCACTCTGACTGCAGCAACGGGGCACTAGGTGACTGGTGCTCCCCTTTCTGCCAATGCCATTGCTGTGGTGGGGCAGTAGTACCACAAGCGCCGCTGCCTGAACTAGCGGCTGCGGCTCCAGCCACATGGGGCAGCGCAGTGCATCACGGCGAGTTAGTGGTGTACGCATTGACGCGTGCAACCGGGTCTGTATGGCAACCGCCACAGGTCTAACCTTCCTTTCTCTTCCTGCTGAATTCCCCTATGAGTAGCTGATTCCCGCATGGAATTAGCTCGCTCGTGCTGACTGACGCCTGGCGTCGGCTTGAATGGGGCATCGTAACCTCGCCGTTCTAGCGCTAAGACGCCGGAACCACGTGGACGCAGGCTTTTCAGTGAAGTGTTAAACCTTACCCCAAAGCAGCGGATGTTCGACCGGCTGATTCATTTTTCCATTCACAACAAACTCATCATCGGGCTGCTGACCCTGGCGCTGATTGCATGGGGCGCCTACTCACTAAGTCGGCTGCCGATTGATGCAGTCCCCGACATCACCACCAACCAAGTCGTCGTGTACACGGTGGCTCCTTCGCTGGCCGCCAGCGACATCGAGCGGCTCGTCTCGTTCCCCGTCGAGCAGAGCTTGGCCACCATCCCCGGCCGCGAAGAAGTGCGGTCGTTTTCGCGCTTCGGCCTCTCGGTGGTGACTATCGTCTTCGAAGACAAGATTGACATCTATTGGGCCCGCCAGCAGGTGACCGAACGCCTGCGCGAAGCGGAAAGCCAGATACCCGAAAGCATCGGCCGGCCGGAGATGGCCCCGGTGAGCACCGGCTTGGGCGAGGTGTACCAGTACCTGGTGCGCGCTAAACAGGGCTTTGAGAAGAAGTACGACGCCCGCGAGCTGCGCACCATTCAAGACTGGATTGTGCGGCGCCAGCTGCTGGGCACACCCGGCGTGGCCGACGTGGCCAGCTTCGGCGGCCAGCTCAAGCAGTTTGAAATCCGGCTCGACCCCACACGACTACGCTCGTTGAACGTCACCACCGAGCAGGTCTACCAAGCCGTGTCCCGCAATAACCAGAACGCTGGCGGCGCCTACCTTGACCAGAAGCCCACGGCGTACTTTATTCGCACCGAAGGGCTGGCCGAGAACGCCGCCGACCTAGGCAACATCGTCGTACGGAACACCCAGGGCGGCCTGCCCGTGTTGGTGCGCGACGTGGCCGATGTGCGCCTGGGCTCAGCTGTGCGCTACGGGGCCATGACCCGCAACGGGGAAGGCGAAGTGACCGGCGGCATCGTGCTCATGCTCAAAGGCGCCAACGCCAACGACGTTATCAAGGACGTGAAAACGCGCATGGAAACCGTGCGTAAGTCCTTGCCCGAAGGCGTGACCATCGACGTGTTTCTGGACCGCTCCGAGCTAGTGGGCCGCGCCATCGGCACGGTAAAGACCAACCTGATTGAGGGGGCCCTGATTGTGCTCTTCGTGCTGGTGCTCTTCCTAGGCAATTGGCGGGCTGGTTTGGTGGTGGCCTCGGTGATTCCGCTGGCCATGCTCTTTGCCATCAGCATGATGCGCTTGTTTGGCGTCTCGGGCAACCTGCTCTCGCTCGGCGCCATTGACTTTGGCCTGGTGGTGGACGGCGCCGTCATCATCGTTGAGGCCATCGTGCACCGCCTGCACGGCGGACAACTGCAGGTGCCTGGCAACCGGCTCACCAGCGTGCAGATGAACGAGGAAACCTACCACGCGTCTTCCAAAATCCGCTCCTCGGCTGCCTTCGGTGAAATCATCATCCTCATCGTGTACCTGCCCCTGCTGGCCTTGGTCGGTATTGAAGGCAAGATGTTCCGGCCCATGGCCCAAACCGTGGCTTTCGCCATCGTCGGGGCCTTTATTCTCTCCCTGACCTATGTGCCGATGATGTCGGCGCTGGCCTTGAGTCGCTCGACGGAAGTAAAGCGCAATTTTTCCGACCGGATGATGAACTGGCTCGAAGCACGCTACCGGCCGGTGCTGGAGTGGACCCTGCGCCGCAAGGCCGTGGTGCTCACCTCGGCGGTGGCGCTGTTTGCGGGCGCGCTGCTCTTGTTCCGCACGCTGGGCGGGGAGTTTATTCCCCAGCTTTCCGAAGGGGACTTTGCCGTGGAGATGCGCACGCTCACGGGCTCGTCACTGAGCTATACCGTGGACAGGAGCCTGCAGGCGGGCGGCATTCTCAAAGAGCAGTTTCCCGAAGTGCAGGAAGTAGTGGCCAAAATCGGCGCGGCCGAGATTCCCACCGACCCCATGCCGGTCGAAGCCGGGGACTTGATGGTGATTCTGGAAAAAGACAAAAGCAAATGGACCTCCGCTAGTACCACTGAGGAATTGACCGAGAAGATGTCCGAAGCGCTGAGCGTGATTCCGGGCGTCACCTTCGGCTTCCAGCAGCCCATCCAGATGCGCTTCAACGAGCTGATTTCCGGCGCCAAACAGGACGTGGTGCTCAAAATCTACGGGGAAGACCTGCAGCAACTAGCTTCCTCCGCCCAGCGGGCTGCCCGACTGGTGCGGCAGGTGGAAGGCGCCGAGGACGTGTACGTGGAGCAAGTTACCGGGCTGCCGCAAATCGTGGTGAAGCTGGACCGCAACCGCATGGCCCGCTTTGGCCTGAACGCTGACGACGTGAACCGCACGGTACAAACGGCCTTCGCCGGCCAGGCCGCTGGGCAACTCTTCGAGCAGGAGCGCCGATTCGACGTGGTGCTGCGCTTGACCCCGGAACTGCGCCAGAACATCAACAACGTACGCCAGCTGCTGGTGGCCACGCCCCACGGCGAGCAGATTCCGCTGGAGCAGGTGGCCACAGTGGACCTGCAAGAAGGCCCTAACCAGATTCAGCGCGACGACGCCAAGCGCCGCATCACCGTCGCCTTCAACGTGCGGGGCCGCGACGTGGAAAGCGTCGTACAGGAGCTGCAGGGCAAAGTCGATGAGCAACTCCAACTCGCCCCCGGCTACTACACCACCTACGGCGGGCAGTTCGAGAACCTGCGCCAGGCCACCGAGCGGCTAAGCATCGCCGTACCCGTGGCCCTGGGGCTTATTTTCGCCCTCCTGTTCTTTACCTTCCGCTCGCTCAAGCAGTCGGTGATGATTTTCACGGCCATTCCGCTCTCAGCCATCGGCGGGGTGCTGGCCCTCTGGCTGCGGGACATGCCGTTTAGTATCTCGGCCGGGGTGGGCTTCATTGCTCTGTTTGGCGTAGCCGTGCTCAACGGCATCGTGCTCATCGGCTACTTTAACCAACTCAAGGCAGAAGGCCATCAAGACCTCTACCAGCGCATCCTGGTAGGCACGCAGGTACGTTTGCGCCCGGTGCTGATGACGGCCACCGTGGCCTCGTTGGGCTTCCTGCCCATGGCCCTGTCGCAGTCGGCCGGCGCGGAAGTGCAGCGCCCCTTGGCCACCGTCGTGATTGGTGGTTTGGTGACGGCCACGCTGCTGACCTTGCTGGTGCTGCCGGTGCTCTACGCCCTCTCGGAGCGCAACGCCAAGCCCCGGCCGGAGTTGGAACCCCAGCCCCGCCCGGCCGTGCCCACAGCCTTGCTGCTCGTGCTGGTGCTCGGCGGACTGCTCAGCAGCCCCGTGGCCTGGGCACAAGGGCCACTGACCGCCAAGCAGGCTGTCGGACAGGCCCTGCAGGCCAATGGCACAGTGCAAGCCGCACAACGCTCGCTGGAAGCCAAGCAAGCCCTGCGCCGCACCGCTTTCGACGTGGGCCGCACCAACGTGGTAGGCACCTACGGGCAAGTGAACTCCCCGCTTTCCGACAACGTGCTGAGCATCGGCCAGTCGCTGGCTTTGCCCGGCTACTACAAGGCCCAGGCGGGGCTGAGCCAGGCCTTGATTGCAGGCCGCGAGCAGCAGCTGGCCCAGGTGCAGGCCGAACTGCGCCGGCAGGTGCGCCTGAGCTACGAGCGGGCCGTGCACGCCCGCCACCGCCTGCGCACCTTGCGCGGGCAGGACAGCATCTACTCCGAGTTTCTGCGCTCGGCCCAGCTGCGCTTCAAGACCGGGGAAGTGGCCCGCCTGGAGCCGGCCAACGCCCTGATTCAGCAGGGCGAAACCCAGAACCTGCTCGCTCAGGCCCGCACCGACTATGCCATTGCCCAGCGCCAGCTGCAGGCCCTGCTGCAAACAACCCAGCCCGTGAGCATTGCCGACAGCACCCTGCGCCTGTTGCCGGACGCTACGACTCCCGCGGATACGGCGGTCCTGGCCGCAACGCCGCAGGCCCGGGTGCTGCAGCAGCAGATTGCCGAGCGCCGGGCCGAAACCCGGGTAGAGCAGGCGCAGGGCTTGCCCCAGGTGACGGTGGGCTACACCAATCAGTCGCTGCGCGGCACTTACGAGATAGACGGGCAATCCACGACCTACGGCACCGGCGACCGGTTCCAAAGCGTGCAGGCCGGCGTGGCCATACCGCTGCTGCGCGGTCCGCAGAAGGCCCGCGTGCAGGCGGCTAAGCTGCAGGAGCAGGCCGCCACAACGGCCTACCAGCGCTACCATGCCGAAGCCGTGGCCCAGCTGGATGAGCTGCGCCTGCGCCTGCAGGAGCAACGCCGGCGGGTGCAGTTCTATGAGCAGACCGGCCTTCCCCAGGCGGCCGTCATCGTGCGCCTGAGCCAGCGGGCTTACAAGGCCGGCGAAACCACCTATTCCGAGCTGTTGCTCAACCTGGAGCGCGCCTTGAGCGTGCGCACGGCCTACCTCGACGCCCTGCTCCAGCACAACCAAACCGCCATCGACCTGGATTACCTGCTCGGCACTGCGGCCCAGTAAGGTTCTCCTTCTCTCCCTGACTTACACCTTGATGAATAAGATTGCATCCCTGGCGCTGCTGCTGGCCCTGACCCTGGCCGGCTGCGGTGCGGATAAGAAAGAAAACGCGGAGGCCGGACCTACTGCCGAAAGCAAAGCAGCCGGTGCCGAAGCGGTAAGCGGAGAAGCCGCCGACGTGGTCACCCTTTCGCCCGCTGAGCAGCAGGCAGCGGGTCTGAAAACCGCCCGCCTGGCCGACCGGCCCATGGGCGCGGGGTTGGCTGTGACCGGCACGCTGGACGTACCGCCGGAAAGTGCCGTGCGCATAACGGCCCCGCTGGGCGGGTTCGTGGAGAATACGGAGCTGCTGCAGGGTTCCCGCGTGCGCAAGGGCGAAGTGCTGGCCATCATCCGCAACCCCGAATTTGTGACCCTGCAGCAGGACTACCTCGAAACCCGCGCCCGCCTCGACTACGCCCGTACCGAGCTGGCCCGCCAAAAGGAGCTCTACGAGCAGGAGGTAGCCCCCCAGAAAAACTACCAGCGCGCCCAGGCCGACTACCAGGCCCTGCAGGTGCAGACCAACGCACAGGCGGCCCGGCTGCGGCTGGCCGGCCTGCCGGTAGGCGGCAGAATAGTCACCACGGCTACGCTGCGGGCCCCGCGGGCCGGCTTCGTGCGCACCGTCAACGTGACGGTGGGGCAAGCCGTGACGGCGACGGATGCGCTGTTTGAAATCGTAGACCCCGAGCACCTGCACGTGGAGCTCACGGTGTTTGAGCGCGACGTGGCCCGGGTGCAGCACGGCCAGCTCATTCGCTTCACGCTGGCCAGCGATTCCACCAGCTCCCGCCGTGAGCGCACGGCCCGGGTGTACTTGGTGGGCAAGGCCATCGGGGAGGACCGCACCGTGCGCGTGCACGGCCACTTAGACCAGGAAAACGACCCGGCCCTGCTGCCGGGACTGTATGTGCGGGCCATGATTGAAACCGGCCGCACCCAGGCGCATACTCTGCCCGACGCCGCGCTGGTGCGCTTCGAGGGTAAGAACTACGCCTTTGCCGTGGAAGCCCCCGGCCGTTACCGCTTGGTGCCCGTGACGCTGGGCCGCAGCGAGGACAACTTCACCGAAGTCACCCTGCCGGAGGGGGTGCCGGTCACCACCACTTTCGTTACAGACGGGGCCTACTCGCTGCTGGCCAAGATGAAAAACGCCGAGGAAGAAGAATAGCCATGGCCCATCCTCTCGAAGACACGCTGATTGCCAAGCAGATTACGCCCACAGCCATGCGCTTATTGGTGCTCGACGTGCTGATGAAGCAGCCGGCGGCGCTGAGCCTAACCGACGTGGAAGAGTTGCTCCAGCACGCCGACCGCATCACCGTGCACCGCACCCTGAAAACCTTTACCGACAAGGGCCTGGTACACCGCATCGAGGACGGCAGCGGTGCCGTGAAGTTTGCCCTGTGCGAGCCCAGCTGCACGCCCGAGCACCACCAGGACCTGCACGTGCACTTCTTTTGCACCCGCTGCCGGGAGACTTCCTGCCTGCCCGCGGTGCCCGTCCCAGCCGTGGCCCTTCCCGGCGCCTACCAGGTACAGGAAACCAGCCTGGTCATGAAGGGCCTGTGCCCGCGCTGCGCGGGCGACACTTCCACCCCGGCCCCAACAATGCAATAGCATTGCATCGCCCGGCGCCCGAGGTTTGTCCTCGTAACCGGCGGTGCCTTTCCCTAGCCCCCGCTTCCCATGCTTGAACTTCTCACCGGAGCCCTTGTGCTGAGCTTGCTGCACGCCGCCATTCCCAACCACTGGGCCCCGGTGCTGGCCGTGGCGCGGGCGGAAGGCTGGCCCCTGCGGCGGGCGGTGGGGGTGACCATGGTAGCCGGGCTCGCTCACGTACTGAGCACCGTGGGCATCGGGCTGGCCCTGGGCCTGCTGGGCTGGCGCCTCTCGGCCCGCTTCGAGCAATTTGCCGGCTGGGTCGCGCCCCTGCTGCTCATCGTTATTGGCCTGCTGTACGCCTTTTCCGGCCCCGGCCACACCCACCCTGACCCACGACCCGTGCGCCGACGCACGACCCGCCGGCGCGTGGTGCTGGGACTGGCGGCGACCATGTTTCTGGCGCCCTGCCTGGAAATCCAGTCGTTTTTCCTGGCCGCTGGCACCCACGGTCCAGCGGCCCTGGCCTTATTAACGAGCTTATACCTGCTGACTTCTGTATCGGCCATGTGTGCGCTGGTGAGCCTGGCCCACCGGAGCTTGGGCCGCCTCAACCTGGACGGATTTGCCCACCACGAGCGACGCCTGACTGGCGCGGTGCTCGTGCTGGTGGGCATGGCCGGCTTTTTAGTGGACTGGTAAGCGCCTGACCGCTCCGGTATTCCCTTTTCCTGACTTAACCTGCCTGACTCATGCCTGACCCCTCCTTAGATAAAACCAACGAAGAGCTGAATACTGCCAAGCAGGTAAAGCTGGAAAACGTGGGCGCGGTGACCCGCGACCAGCTCACCCCGGAAGCCGCAACCAGCCGGCAGGGCCACGACGTGCCCGGCCACGACCACGCACCGGCGGCCGATACCACACCCGATGCGCACGCGGGCCACGACCAAGGCAGCGGCGACGACCACGACCACGGTCCGGCGGGCACCAATCCCTACCTCTGGCCCGGCGTAAGCCTGGCGCTGCTGCTGGGCGGCATCGCGCTGGACTACTACGACGTGGCCTTTTTCACCGGGTACGTGCGCCTGACTTGGTACGGCGTGGCGTTTCTGCTGGTGGGCTGGAAGGTGATGAAAGCCGCCGTGCTCAGCATCCCCTCGGGCAACGTGTTCAACGAGTTTCTGCTCATGAGCATCGCCACGCTCGGGGCCTTTGCCATCGGCGAGTACCCGGAAGGCGTGGCCGTGATGTTGTTCTACACCGTGGGCGAGCTGTTTCAGGACGCGGCCGTGAACCGCGCCAAGCGCAGCATCCGGGCCCTGTTGGAAATTCAAGCCACCGAGGTCACGGTGCTTCGAGGTGGTCAGTCCATGGTGCTGGACCCCAAACAGGTGCAGCGGGGCGACACCATCGAGGTGAAGCCGGGCGAGAAAGTGGCCCTGGACGGCACGCTGACCAAGGGCCCGGCCTCCTTCAACACAGCCGCGCTCACCGGCGAATCGGCCCCGCAAACCAAGCAGACCGGCGAAGTAGTACTGGCCGGCATGATAAACCAGGAGTCCCTGGCGCAGGTGCTAGTGACGGCCACCTACCAGGACACCAAGCTGGCCAAGATTCTGGCCATGGTGCAGGACGCGGTGGGCCGCAAGGCCAAGACCCAGCAGTTCATCACCAAGTTTGCCAAGGTGTACACCCCCATCGTGGTGGCCCTCGCGGTGCTGCTGGTGCTGGTGCCCTACTTTGTGGTGGACGACTACGTGTTTCGCACCTGGCTCTACCGGGCGCTGGTGTTCCTGGTCATTTCCTGCCCCTGCGCGTTGGTCATCAGTATCCCGCTGGGCTACTTCGGCGGCATCGGCGCCGCCTCGAAAGCGGGCATCCTGTTCAAGGGCTCCAACTTCCTGGACGTGCTGCGTGAAATTGATACCGTTGTAATGGACAAGACGGGCACCCTGACCCAAGGCGTGTTTGCCGTGCAGCAGGTGCAGCCGACCCCGGGCGTGGACCCGGCCCAGCTGTTGCGTCTGGTAGGCGCGCTGGAAACCAAATCCACGCACCCCATTGCCAAGGCCGTGGTGCAGCACGTGGGCGCGGCCGCGGCGGGAGTCGCCGTGGAGAACGTCGAAGAGATTTCCGGACACGGGCTGCGCGGCCGCGTGGACGGCCGGGACGTACTAGCCGGCAACACCAAGCTGCTTACCAAATTCAGCGTGACCTACCCGCCGGAAGTAGACCAGGTGTTCGACAGCATCGTGGTGGCCGCAATCGACGGCAAATATGCTGGCTACCTGACCGTGGCCGATGCCCCGAAAGATGACGCCCAGCAGACCGTGCAGGAGTTGCGGGCCGACGGCATCACCAAAATCGTGATGCTTTCGGGCGACAAGGACAGCATCACGCAGCGCGTGGCCAATGACCTAGGCATTGACGAGGCCCACGGCGGGCTGCTGCCCGAAGACAAAGCGCGGTATGTGCAGCAGTACCTCGACGCGGGGCGCAAGCTGGCCTTTGTGGGCGACGGCGTGAACGATGCCCCGGTGGTGGCCCTAGCCGACGTGGGCATTGCCATGGGCGGCCTGGGCTCCGATGCCACCATTGAAACCGCCGACGTGGTGATTCAAACCGACCACCCCAGCAAGATTGCCACGGCCCGCCGTATTGCCCGCGCTACCCACTCGGTGGTGTGGCAGAACATCTGGCTCGCCTTCATAGTCAAAGGCGTAGTGCTGGCCTTGGGCGCCGGTGGCCTGGCCACTATGTGGGAGGCGGTGTTTGCCGACGTGGGAGTGGCACTGCTGGCTATATTGAATGCGGTACGAATTCAGCGCATGAAGTTTTAACGTATCCTAGTGGAAGCAGAATACATTTGATTGTTTGCTTTGATTAAGCACTTGCTTGTTCCTGTTTGCTTCTTATATGTCTTCTTTTAACATTCAATCAGCGGGTGAACTCGGGGATTATTTGGATAGTTGCTGGGCCACATGGAACTCTAGTTTTTCAAAACTCGAAGTACTCCGGACTATTTCGGCAAGCATTAGTCCGGAATACACCGAATTGAAAGACATAGTGGGCCTAGAGCATTTGCTGCTAGGTCTATATTTCGATGGTAGTGAAGTCCGCTCCGGGGTTGTCGCCACCACTACCGAAGGGGAAACGGTATCCTCGCCAGGTCTTGAGAATCTTAACCCGCGTGCGTTTGAATACATTGAATTCCGTGCGGCGTCCTCGACCAATCACTTTTTAAAAGCGCGGTACGCCTTGCTTTTGTGGAATGCACCGAAGCCATACAAAAATGGGCGCTTCGGGAAGTTCGCATTTGATGAGCTTCTAGCTGCTTTATCTATTGCTGATTGCGTTGGAGAAGCACAGCATGATTGTGTTGAGGCGCTAGATACATTGTGTGCCCTCTCTGAGCTTTTTCGGCACCGGCCTGGTGAAATTGTGCATGAACTCATTTCTAGAATAGATGCGAGGTCCCCGTTTTGGCTAGGTGGTCGCGTCTTTCTGGCGCAAATGGTTGTTAAATACAACAAACTGTTTAACAAGAATGTCGCCGACGAAACTTGGCTGCAAGCCTGCGCAAACCTTTTCGAGGAGTGTCTTGCATCGAATGAATTCCACCTTTGCGACGAATTAGGCAATGCGGCAATAGCGCTTGCGCAACGAAACAATATCTCCCCCAAAGACTGGTATCAGCGGCTAGGTCAATCGCACGAAGCACAGGCTGCATCGCGTCTTGATGACGAATCAGGTCTCGCACCACTAGAACTCTATCGGCTTGCTCTGGAGCACTATCGCCATACGGACGATGATGATGCAATTGAAAGAGTCTCGCAACGGCTTATGGAGCTAAAACCTAAAATCAGACTAAACACCGTGACAACCAAATTAAGTAATGAGCATGCACAGCAATTGCATGCGGACATTCAACAAAACACCTCTCAAGTGCTGTCTATGAACAGCGACGAGATTTACTACTACCTCACCGCTAGTAAAGCAGTAATACCGTCATTGACTCAATTGCGAGAACAAACAGCCAATGAGAAAGACAGCCTGTCGGCCATTTTAGGTACCACCTTTATGGACGGGAACAAAAACACGCAAAGGGGCGCGTCCGAACCGGGTGCTGCATTTCACCAGCGTGTTATGCGTAATTACGGCATGAACATGTCGTTTCGCCTACTATACCTGCGTCCAATCTTCATCGAAGGCACCGCGAGCGGCAAACTCTCCTACGAGTCATTGCGGGGGTACCTAGAAAGCTCGTGGGTTTCAAGTTCGCTGCGTGAAATCGATACAGCCGGCGTGCCCCTAGATTACTCATGGGCTGACCTTGTATACCCGAGCCTACGCGAGTTCTTCCTACAACTCGGGTCATCCCTCAAGGAAGGCATAGAGCCCTCCTTTGTGATGTGTTTGGACTCCCTTACCGTAAAGTTTGAGGGCCTTTTGCGCGACTTTGCGCGACATGCAGGAATCAATACAACGGTTGTAGGACGCCATGATGACTTGCGCGAGATGTACGTTGACGAGATACTGGAGCAACCTAAAATCCAAAGCTTGTTCGATGAAGATTGCTTGGTCTTCTTCAAGTACGTTTTCTTATCGAGTGGAAAAAACATTCGGAACGACGTAGCTCATTGCTTTTATCGGCATCTTAACCAATATAGTTTGGACAAAATGATATTGGTTATCTGTGCGTTCCTGAGGCTCGCGGGGTTTGAGTTTAACAGTGAGGCTGTCACCACGGCGTAGGGTGCAAGCAAATTAATGGATTGATTTAATGACCTGATTTTTAAGAGGTTAATATGTGCAAATTCCAACTGTATTGGAATTGCTAAATTTTTTGCTGGCGTTTGGAACTATTCGATGAATACTTGTCTTGGCATATATAAGACATTTACTGTTCAGCTATGGGAAACGGTTCCAAACAACACCGGCCAAAACCGAAGGCAATGCCTAGCAATGCGATGGTTAGCGGCGAAATTAGCGATATGCCCTCCAGTGGCGGTGGGTCAGGTCAACTCCAAGGAGAGTTGGACATTCCGCTTATAAAGCTAGTCGAGGAGGTCGTTCTTGCTTCTGACTTGGGAGACACAGTCTATTTGGAGCTCCGGAACGGGGAGTACGAAGCCACCATAGATGGAAGGCGGCTGGGGATGGTCTCAAGTCATTATGCTGTTGACCTAGCCCCTAAGAGCACCTACCGAGGGCACCTCGTCAAGAAAAGTGCTGCCCCGCTTGCAGCTGTCGTGCGCGTTCGAATTAGTGCTTAAGAACGGTCGGCATGGCACAGGCAGCTTTAGCTTATTCGCCCTCTCTGTTCAATGATTGTGCAACAAGCTGCGAAGCTTACCTTGCTTGCGGCGGTGGGTACGGTACTGCACCATGCGGGTGTGCATGGAAATGGAGGGATGAGCGACGGCACGCGTGCGAGAGTTGCTACCTAGTTTGTCGTGAGCGGAAAGCTGGTGCACAGCCCAAAGGCCACTTGAATACTTTCGCTCAGCACATCGCAACTGGGCTCCCCTTGGAGCGTTTACGACTGACTCAAGACCAGCCGTTGCCGTTCCCGTTATTCATTCCCACTAAAACCGCTGATTTAGCTGGGCTTCAAGTTCGGTTACCACTCCAGTGGGCTGCAGTGGATGCCAAAGGGTTGTTGAACTGGCGCAAGCAACGCGGTGCCGATTTGAAGCCGGTTTTCGACGGTGCCGATTCTCTCGCAGTGCGGGATTACCTTCACGTGAATGCAGAATGCGAACTACTGGCAGTGCTTAATGCCCAAGACAAAATATTAGAAAGTTTCTGGGCAATGCCCCGCCGTAAGGCGTTAAGCGCTTTGAGAGCCAGTGGCTTCGTTGCAAGTACCGGACCTACCTTCTCGGTAAGCACCTTGACCACTGGGGGGACTCTGGTGCCACGAGCACACAATCTGGTCATGCAGATGCGACACCACCGTGTTCTGCATGAGATCCAGGAAGCTGATTTGGTGTCCATACCGAATTTGTATTGGGAAGACCAAAGAGACCAGCAGGAGTGGATTACATGGCTTAAGGAGTCTCCGTCAGTGTCCGTCATTTCGCGTGATTTCACGCGCACGAGAAGCCAGCGCGCGTTTATGGACAAACTGAATGGGCTAATGGAGTTGTTGGCGGCTGTAGGCAGGCCATTCCATGTCCTGGTTGTGGGCGCTGGGCCAGCTCACGCGCCGAGCGCCTTGGCTCGTTTGGCAGAACTTGGGTTCACTGGTTCCATCATCACATCAGACCCTTTGCTTAAAGCCAGTCACGGTAGGCAGTATGTGCGGAATGCGCGAGGGCGGTTGATTTATGCTCCCTGCCCTGACTCTGACATCGAGGAGTTGTGCCTGTACAATATGCGGGTGTTGGAAGATGCCCTGTTTGAAGCGGTCAGCAATACGTCCATGGCAGCGCGAGCGGTACGAAATCTTTTGCCAATTGATGTCGCTGCAACCACACGACCTTTGGATGTGCACTGGCTTTCTGCAACGGGACGGGCGGCTTAGGCCATGGGCCATGCGGCCTGCGTTTAGGCTCTTGGTATATTCTTTCCTACTCGAAGGGCACGTCTACTAGGTCCCGCAACGAAAGCTCAAGCGCACGGGCCAGCGAGATAAGCACATCGAGGGTGGCCGCGGCCTGGGCATGCTCGATGCGCTGAACCGTTGGTTTTGAAATGTCCGCGTGGTCAGCCAGTGCTTGTTGGCTCATGCCGCGGTCCTCGCGCAGCTTGCGCAAATGACGCCCAAATGCATGGATACCGGCTGGATTTTTCACGAAGGCAAGCTCCGTCACCTACCCAAATCTGCTGGCATCATATAAGATGTCATTATATATCTTTGCCGCCGTTCCACAAGTGCAGCTCGCTTATGACCACTGAACGGTTTTACCTCGCTCCCAGGACTACGTTAGAAGTTATGTGGGCCAGTCGCCTCACCAATTTGTTAGATGAGTATACCAGAAGGTGCGCGGTAAGCAAAGGCGTTAGCTGGGAGGAATACGACGATGCAAATCTGGAAGAGGCCCGAAAGGAGATGACGGCCACTATGGACAATGTGCGTCCGTTCATCAAGCGCATCAAGGAAAGCACGAAACAGTTACCCGTCATAGGCGACCGAATCATGTGTGCACCTGGTACAGTAGATGCCGATGCCCGCGTCGCAGAACGCATATTTTATGCCCCTCGCCACGAGCCAAGCATTTTGGGAGTGGTTTATTTTCTAGACACTGACCAGTACGACCATCTGGCCGAATACGAGCGATAAGCTGTATGAATCGCAAAGCGCCCTGCGGGTTTACCTCGTAAATCAGGCAAACTCGCAGGGCGCGTAATTCAGTGAATCTGACGAATGCTCAGCCTCCAGCCAGATGCCGAGATGGTTAAGCAATAGCTGCCATGGGACGCTCTTGTTGGGCTTGTGTCAAATCCCACGTCCCATCTCCTATAGGCGCGGGACGTTGGGATTTGGGAATGATGGTTTTCAGCTCGCGATGCAGGGTGCTTTTTGAAAGTCCTGATACGCCCGAGGAAGCCGCTTCTGACGCCAACACCTTTTCGATTTGGACGAGTGTGGAACCCCCTTCTCGCAATTCGCGGGCTTTCTGTAGCAGCTCATCACGGCGTGATGGTAGCACAGGCTTACCAAGACCGTCCTCTGGCCGTTTCACCAAGGTGCTCAACTCAGCTCGTTCTCCAGTGTATTGGAAACACAGGTCTTTGAAGGACAAGGCATAGCTTCTCTGCTTTACGTCTGTCGGCAAGTAGTTGCCCTTCAACACACAAAGGTGGCGCACGTTGGGGTCGTGAGAGTCTACGCGTAACTCGCAAACCACTCGCATTTTTGCTTCCAGGCCTTGGCTGCCCAACAAATTGTTCTTGGACGGCTCACGCTCTTCCGCCCGCTTGCCGGTGTGGTGCATAAAGAGGACCAGGCAATCGTGTTTTACGGCCAGATGGTGGTAGCTATTGACAAAGCTCCGTACCTCGTTGGAGGAGTTCATGTTGCCTTGGTACAGGTCGCCGAGCGCGTCAACTACTACTAAATCGGCCGGTTCGTTCGTTAGCATCGCGTCCAGCTTCGCCACCAGATTTGGTGTGTCGAAAACAAACCGAAGATTCGTTTTGGCTGCGGGGGGGACATTACGGCCTGCAAGTTGTATTTGCAGTTGAGCTGCCACGGCCTCATCACCGTCCTCAGTACTCACGTAAATGGCCCGCTGGTGTATCGTATGGAGTTTAAACCCAAGGAACTCTTCCTCGTTCATGGCGACAGCCAAGCTCAACTGGCGCAAGAAGGACGACTTGCCCGTATCGCTGCTACCAGCTAAGCACGCTACTCCTTGGCGCTGAAAAATTGGGCTGACCAACTTCGGTACTTCCACTGTGGAGCGCCCCAATAGGTCACCTAGACTGAACACACCCGACCACGTGGGATACTCCGTCGTTGCTGGTATCGGCAAGGGGGCTTCTAGTTGACGTGCTGAGTTCAGAGCTTGGGTGAAAAGGTCTACCTGCAAACGCCCTTGCCCTACGGCGCGGAAGAAATCGGACACATCCTTGCCATAGGGCTCAAGCGCGGCAGGCAATTCAAGCACGCCCCAACCGTATGCGCGACTGAGCTTTGCACTTTGTTCGCGTCCTGTTTTGTCAGTATCGTAACAGACCAAGACCTTCGAAAACCGCTGCAGACGTTCCAGCAAGCCGTCAGGTGGAAGAGCCGTTTCACTGCTTAGACTAATAGCGGGATACCCGTGCGCCTGCAAGCACATTGCATCCTTTTCACCCGCTGCCAGAATTACCAAGTCGCCGGTGGTGGGCAAGCAGTTTAATCCGAAGACATAGCCCTGGGGTTGCCCGCCTACCCAACAAAACGATTTTGGCTTAGGTCGGTAAATTTTCCATTGGCCCGCCGCCGCTTGGTAGCTAAAAATGGGCTGCTCAGTGGACCCACGTACGGTGTAAGTCGTTCCGTCGCGCTTTGTTGCGCAGTAGCTCTCCACGGCAGCCACGCCGTTTTTCTCCAGCACTTCGACGGGTATACCGTATTGCGCCCAAAAAGCCACGTCTTCCGAATCGAAGTTAGGCTTTGAACAAACGGTATGTTCGGCGTACTTATCGACGTTATAAGCCCCGGGAGGTTCGTGCTGATGGATGATATACGAAGGCTCCGCTTCTCCCACCAAATTAAGGTCATTGCCGATGCGCTGCATGGCCTCGTTTGCATCACAATTGTGGAGGCGCATTACCAAGTCGATGCAGCTGCCATTGTCACCGTCAACAGCAAAGTCCTTGTAACGCCACTCGCCGTGCCGGTCTTGGTAGACGTTGAATGACGGCGTTTCCTGCTTACTGTCAACAAAAGGGTTCTGGAAGTTGAGACCAGGCTTTGGCTTGAACCCCAAATAGCGCTCAAACACATCCAGCCCGCTTTCGGTCAGGGCGAGAATTTGCTGCCGATTCAGCATGACACACCTCCCTTCTTGCTGAATTCTGGAAGGGCGTACTTACGCTCTTCTTGCAGCTCCGTTTGTTGGTGAACAGGTAATACTCTACCCCCGCGGTGATGGACATACGATGTCCAAAAAAGGGTAATGCCTGCGCTGGAAAACTCGGAGTCATTGGAATAACTCGTGGTGCCAAACGCACACAAGTAAACCTCCTGACAGGCCCACACCATTAGTTGGGCTTGGCATGTGTTGTGGAGTATGGGCACACGTAACTGCAGCGCCAAAGCTCCGGAATGAGTGAATAGGTGTGCCTGCATTAAATGCTAACGGCTACCTGTTGGGGCTGGAACTGACGACGTGCGTGCTTGCGCGTACCATCGGAACGCGTTTGCTTCTGCAAAGCCTGGTTCAGTTCATTGCGGTCAAAGAATGTAATTCCACGCTCGTCCAGTTTGAAGCGGGAAATCAGACCCTTCTTGGCCCAGCGGTGAATAGTTTGCCGACATACCCCAAAGAGGACAGCGGCTTCCTTAACACTTAACCACTCATGAGAGGGTTGGTCGGCAGTAGCTTGCAGCGATATTGCCGCTAGACGTGCCGTAAGCTTCTCCTCGACGATGTGCTCGACTAAGGAAGCGAGGGCCTCGAAGAGGCCGGTTGGCATGCTGGCCCCACTCAAAGGAGGAGCAAACATACCTTCACGGGTCGAAAGACCAGCGTGATGGAAGTGGGTTGATAAGTTCATTAGCCCGATGGGGCAACGAAGAAAAGAATGCCTTATGCATTCTCACTTTACAAAAGTATGCACCGGTGTGTTATCCCCAACGCAGGGGGGGGTGAATTTTCGTGTGCCGGAGCTATGTATTTGATTTTTAGGCGAAAAATTACTGACCGTATACTGCAGCAAAGGCTTCTGCAGCCGAGTCATCAGTTACGTTCACATACCGTTTGAAGGCTGCCCAGGTGCTGTGTCCGCTCAACTTCATCACGCGGCTCATCTCTATACCATCCTCCAAAGCCAAGGTTACGAACGTTCTCCGGGCAGTATGGGTAGTGACATAAGCGTATTTGGGCCCCCGCTCGGATAGGCGTTGCCCGCCGCGGTAGCGCACGCGTTCTACCTCTCGGTCTATTCCAGCCAGCTTAGCCAGTTCCTTGACGTACAGATTTAGCTTTGGATTGCTGATTGGGCGAAGACTACCTACCCGAATGCGGGCAACGATGTCGCGGGCTTCGGGTCGTAAGGGAATGACTTGGTCCTCCGCCGTTTTTTGGGTAGTGATGCGCAGCGATGTTTCAAAAATATGTTCCGGGCGTAAGGCGCTAATGTCGGAGTAGCGCAGACCGGTGTAGCAACCCAACAAGAAGAGGGCGCGCGAATTGTCGAGGTAACTGCCACAGGGAAGGACAAGGTCAGCGATGGCGCACACTTCTCTGGTAGTGAGAGTTAAAATAGAGGGCTCACGGCGGCGCCAAGCGAAGCGCTTAAAAGCCGCGTTTGTATGCAAGCCGCGGTCCTGTGCGTACCCCAAGAAATTTTTTAGGGTCGTCAGGTTCTTGTGAATGGCCGAGTCCGCCAACTGGCGTTGTTGCATGAGGTAGGTCGTGAACTTATCCGCAAAGGCTAGTGTGAAGTCATTGAACCCCATCGGATGCTTTGCATGAAGAGCAAACTCGCGCAGGTGGCGTAGTGCCGTGCGGTACACTTTTATGGTATTGGGGCGCTTGCTCCGACTACAGTAATTAATCCAGTCTGCGAAAGCGTTCAGGGCATCGGGCTCTTCGTGAACTGCTGCAATTGTTTTTGGCTCAATCGCAGCTCGTAAAGCAGTCGCATCTGGTATTAAGCCCTTCACACGCTGTTCCGCATAGAACTCAAGTAATTGTTCTCGAAACAAATCAAGCGTGTCGTTGAGTACATAGGGCGCATTCCCTTGGCGATACGTTTTCGCACGCTGCTCCTCGGTATCCCATTTCGCGGGAAGAATCTTGAGGTCAGTATAAATTTTGGTTCGGTGCCCATTTGCGTTGAACCAGATGAAAATTGATGTCGGTTTGTCTGACTGTGGTCGCTTTAGATGGAAGGAGATGCTGGGCATTTGAGGCGATTTTGGTTGTTTTCCACAAAGCTACATACTCAATCATGGGGTACAACATGGGGTACAGAACATGCGTCAACACGCTACTTGTTGCACCTAATTTGTGAAAATAATTATTGAATATACCCGTATGGGGCATATGGCGCTATTTCTTTCGTCGCATAAACGCGCATTCAAAATCAAGGTTCGACTCCCTGCAGCTCCACTTCAAACCCTCTTCGCCGCGTGTGGAGAGGGTTTTTTGTTTTTAGGGCCGGCCGCACACGGTTGGCGGATTGGGAACTGTAACTAGCCTTGTACCGCGCCGGCTTGCGGCCTTCTCCGGGCTGGTACGGAGGCGGGGCTACCCGCTGCACGGGAGAAGAAAATGCACTACGGTACGGATTGATGCGGGCTAAGCGGCAGGGTTTCTTTGTCGGAGTTCAACGGCCTTGCTCCCAAGGCTTTAATTCCGCCGCTATGCGCCCCACTTTTTACTTACTACCGGCCCTGTTGCTGGCCGCCGTGCCGGCCTCGGCCCAAAAGCTGGCCCTCGAAAAAACCCACAACGTCAGCGGCAAAGCCAAGCGCGGCTTTCTCGACGATGTGCAGGTGAACGAGGCCGCCGACAAGCTCGACCTCACGTTCGTGACCAAGTCCACGAACCGCAAGGTGAAGTTCGAGACGTATCACTTCGATACCAAGTTTAACTTCCAGAGCATGGAGGAGAGCGAGCAGCCGGTGGAGCGGGTAAAGCGCTACAAGGGCGACCAGTACGACGTACCGGGGGTGACGGTGGAGCCCAACATGATGGGCACGCTGGTGCTGCGCCGCAAGCAGGCGCACTATACCTGGGACTGGTTTTGGGGCGGCTACAACAAGAAAATCGGGATTCTGGAAAAGGTGAAGCCCCGTGGCGACAACGGCTCGTACTACCAGTACGCGGCCCACACGGAGTACGACCAGACGGGCAACGTGGTGGTCATCACCTCGGCCAAGGACAAGCTGGGCAAGGGCGCCGACATGCTGCGCATGTACAAGGAATACCACGTGCTCAAGTTCAACAAAGACCTCGACCTCGTGTCCGATACCCCGTTGCGTTTTGACACGCCCCAGTTCGTGGTGGAAGCCGCCAAGCTCGACCCGCGCGGCGACCGGGACGAAGACGCCGACGATTCGGCCGACCCCGAGTACGACCTGGGCATTGTGTTTGCGCCGGTGAACGTGGGTGGCAAGAAATTCGCCGACCCCAAGGCCACCAACTACACCTACATCCGGGTGGGGGCCGACACCAAGCAGAAGGAGCGGGTGAGCTTCCAGTCGCCCAACAGTGTGTGGCTGGTCAACGGCATGGCCACGTTTGCCGACGGCTCGGTAGCCGTGTTCGGGCCCGCCAACGACAAGCAGGACGACTACTTCAACGAGGCCATTCCCAACCAGATTGCCAGCTCCTCCATTCGGGAGCCGCTGGCCGAGAAGTTCAAGGCCAAAAACTTCGAGCTGCTCAAAATCAAGGACGGCGCCGTGAGCTTCATCAACAACACTCCCGTCGACGACTTCGAGAAGAAGCTCCAGACGCCGCCCACTCAAAAACGCACGCCCGAATACACCGGCAAACGCTTTAAAGTAACCAGCAGCGCGGTGCTGCCGAACGGCGACCTGCTCATTGGCGGGCAGAGCTTCACGTTTCAGCGCGGCGGCGCGCTGGGCATCGGCAAGCCCCAAACGGTGTCGTCGGGCGGCGGGCTGGTGGGGGGACTCACGGGGCTGGCCGGCAAAGGCGGCACCAGCATGGGCACCACCGAGAACCTGAAGGATTACAAGGACGTGATGATGTTTCACTTCGACGCCACCGGCAACCTGCGGGCTCAGTACGGCGTGCGGCGCCAGGAAAACAACAAGTACAGCGAGCAGAACCCCAACACCCAGAAAACCTACCTCAGCCAGGACGGCCGCCACGTGTACTGGATGATTGGCGAAATCAGCGGGCTGCGCGAGCAGGGCGGCATGGAATCGGGCACGCTGAAGGTGCTTTACTACCCGGCCGTCACCAAAATTGACCTGGCCTCAGCCAAGCTCACCAGCTTCGTGAAGTTCGGCAACGAGCAGTTTTTCCTCAACAACTCCCTGCCCGAGCTGCCGATGGGCAACCACAACACCATCGTGTACTTCGGCGAAAACAAGTCGGGCAAAACCATGTGGTTTGGCCAGATGCCGCTGGAATAGCCCCGCATTGCAGCTTCTTTCCTGCGGGCGGCACCGGTAGCCGCCCGCTTTTTTGCCCCGCCAATGCTAGCCCGCCACATCCGTACCTTATTCGACATGTGCTATATTGTTCGACCCTTCCGCGGGCCGAGCCCCGGTGCGTTGCTTGCTTCTGTCCCCACGCCCTTGCCCATGTCTGCTGCCCACTCACCTTCCGCCGCCATTCCCTTGTTGCTCGTCGATGACCACCAACTGGTGCTGGAGGGCGTGCAGGTGCTGTTGCGCCACGAAGCCGACCTGCGCGTGGTGGCCACGGCCAACTCCGGCGCCGATGCGCTGCAGAAGCTCGCCGCGCACCCCGACGTGCAGGTAGCCGTGGTCGATTTGAACATGCCTCAGATGTCGGGCGTGGAGCTGACGCGCGCCATCCGTGAAGCGTACCCGTACGTGCGGGTGCTGGCCCTGAGCATGTTTCACGACCACGCCTCGGTGCAGGAAGTGCTGGCCGCCGGCGGCTCGGGCTACCTGCTGAAAAACACCACGGCCGAGGAGCTGAGCACCGCCATTCGGCGCGTAGCAGCCGGGCGCACGTATTTCAACGCCGAAGTGGGCCGCACCCTGCTCGAACACCTCGACGTGCCCGCCACCCGCGACCAGGCCGACCGGCCCGTGCCGCTGACCACGCGCGAGCGGGAAATCCTGCAGCTGATTGCGGGCGAATACTCCAACGCCGACATTGCCGACAAGCTTTTCATCAGCGAGCGGACGGTGGAAACGCACCGCAAAAACATCTTCACCAAAACCAAGTCCAAGTCCATCGTGGGCCTGATTCAGTACGCGCTGCGCCACAAGCTGGTGGTGCTTTAACAGCGCCGCTGAATGCGTGCAGAAACACGTCGGCCGGCTTTCCATCAAAGGAAACCGGCCGACGTGTTTCTGCGCGTAAGTGGAATGCGTGGCTTAACCTGCCGTCACGGCCGCGGCCAGCGGCACTTCCAGCGTAACGGTGGTGCCGCGGCCGGGCACGCCATCGAAGTGGGCGCGGCCGCCGAGGTAAGCCATGCGCGTAGCCACGTTGCGCAGGCCGATGCCGGCGTCGGGTCCCAGCGCCTGCGGGTCGAAGCCCACGCCGTTGTCTTCCACCACTACCGTCAGCTCGTCGTCGCTTTTCACCAGCTGCAGCGTCACGTCGGTGGCGTGGGCGTGCTTGACGATGTTCTGCACCAGCTCCTGAATAACGCGGAACAGCACGCTTTCCACCGTGGGGTCCAGACGCATGTCGTCGAGGCCGAAGGCTTCCACCTCCACCCGCAGGCCGTTGCCGGAGGGCAGCTTGTCGAGGAAGTCGCGCACGGCGGCGGCCAGCCCGCGCTTGAGCAGGGCGTTGGGCATCAGATTGTGCGAAATGCTGCGTACCTCCCGAAACGACTCGTCCACTACTTCCACCGCGTTGTCGAGCAAAAGCTGGCGACTGGCCTGGGCGCCGTCGGATGCGGGCCCGAGCTGCTGGCCCAGGGCGTGGAGGTTGAGCTTGGCGGCAGTCAGCAGCTGGCCGATGCCGTCGTGCAGGTCGGAGCCGATGCGGCGCCGCTCGTTTTCTTCGGCCTCCAGCACCGCTGCGGCCCGCTGCCGCTCCAGCCCCTGCCGCTGCTGTTCCAGCTCCAATTGCTGGCGTAGGGCCCGGCGTTTGTAGAGGCTCCAGCCGGCCACCACCACCAGCAGCAGGGCTGCGCCGGCCGCCAGCAGCTGGGCGTTGCGCTGGCGCAGCACCAGCCGCTGGCGGCCGATTTCCAGCTGCTGAATGCGGTTGCGGGCGTCTTTCTGTTCGGTTTCGTACCGGGCTTGCATCTCCGTCACGCTGCGGGCAGCGGCATCGGAGCGAAGCGTGTCTTTCAGGAACGACAGGTCGTGCTGATAGGTGTAGGCCGCCCGAAAATCCCCTTGCTTGGCGGCCAGCGTGGCCAAGCCTTCCAAGGCATCAATTTCTTCCTCGCGGGCCCCCACCGCCTTGCTAAGCGCCAGCGCCCGGCGCAGGTAGGCGCCGGCTTGGCTGGTTTGACCCAGCTGCACGTAGGTTTCGCCAATGATGCTCTGCAAATCGGAATCGGCCTGCTGGCTGTGGTACGGGGCCAGGGCGCTGAGGCGCTCGGCGCGCAACAACGGGCGCAGGGCTGCCTCCCACTGCCCTTGTTTCTGGTAAATGACGCCCAACGTTATCAGAAACGGCAGAGCATCCAAACTGTCGCCGCCCTGTTTCACCTGCGCCAGCCCCTGCCGAATGTAGTCCAGGGCCCGCGGGTAGCGGCCGGCGTCGCGGTGAATGATGCTGAGGTGGTTGAGCGCGTTCAGAATATACGGCGGCACGTTCAGCGCCTGCCAGCGCCGCAACGACTGTTCGTAGGCGGCCTGGGCGGCCGGGTAGTTGTGCTGGTTCACGTACACCTGCCCAATGCGGGTGTAGGAATCGGCAATGCCGCCGGAGTCGTGGGCAGCCTCGCGCAGGCGCAGACCGTGCAGTAGGTAGCGCATGGCGGTTTCGTACTCGCCCAAATCGGTGTAGCGGATGCCGATGTTGCTGTAGTTGTGACCCTCCCAGAGCTTGTTGCCGATGGCCGCGTTGTACTTGGCCGACAGCAGGTGGTGGGCAATGGACAGCCGGGCGCGTTCGGCCGCGCCATTCATGGTGCCGAAGTTGTAGTGAATGCGCGCCAGCCGCACGGTGTCGTGCAGCCGGGTGGCCAGCCGCAGCGCCTGGCGGGCATATTGGCCGGCCAGGGCCGTGTCGTTGTAGGCAAAGTTGTAAACCAGGCTCACCAGGGCCTTGGTGCCGTTGGTGTCGGCCGGGTGCTGGGCCACCACCCGGCGCAGGCTGTCGACCGTCCGGTTGTTGCGTTGCGGAATGAGTTGGGCCTGCGCCGTGCCGGCCAGCAGCAGAAGCAGGCAAAAAAGGCGTAATGGTGTGGGCATGCGGGGAAAATGAGCGGGCGAAACAGTAGGTAACCAAGCAGCCGAAACAGGCAAAATGCGTCAGGCAGCCACCGGCTGAAGCGGTACTTCCAGCGTAACGGTGGTACCACGGCCGGGCGCCGCATCGAAGTGGGCGTGGCCGCCGAGGTAATCCATGCGCGTTTGAATGTTGCGCAGGCCGATGCCGGCGTCGGGGCCCAGGGCCTGCGGGTCGAAGCCCACGCCGTTGTCTTCCACCATCACCGTCAGTTCGTCGTCGTTGCGGATAACCTGCAGGCTGATTTGGCTGGCCTGCGCGTGCTTGACGATGTTTTGGACCAATTCCTGAATGACCCGAAACAGCACGCTTTCCACCGTCGGGTCCAGGCGCATGTCGTCGAGGCCGAAGGCTTCCACCTCCACCCGCAGACCGTTTTCGTTGGGCAGTTTGCTGAGAAAGTCGCGCACGGCTTGCACCAGCCCGCGGCGAATGAGGGCGTTGGGCATCAGGTTGTGCGAGATACCGCGCACCTCCCGAAACGACTCGTCCACCACCGACAGCGCGTTGTCGAGCAGCTCCTGCGGCCCTTGCGGCTGCGGCCCGAGCTGCCGCTCTAAGGCGTGGAGGTTGAGCTTGGCGGCGGTCAGCAGCTGGCCGATGCCGTCGTGCAGGTCGGAACCGATGCGGCGCCGCTCGTTTTCTTCTGCCTCCAGCACGGCCGCCGCCCGCTGCCGCTCCAGCCCCTGCCGCTGCTGCTCCAGCTCCAGCTGCTGGCGCAGGCGGTTGCGGTTGTAAAGCAGCCAGCCCACGGCCCCCAGCAGCAAGGCCACGGCCAACCCGGCCAGCAATTGGGTATTGCGCCGCCGAATTACCTGCTGCTGCGTCCGCAGCTGGGCCTGCTGTACCAGCTGCTGCTTGCGCAGGAGTTGGTTCTGGGCTTCCTTTTTCTCGGTTTCGTAGCGCGTCTGCATTTCCTGCACCTTGGCTATGGTCTCCTCGTTCAGCACGGTGTCGCGGTAGAGGGCGCCCAAGCGCTGGGCCTGAAAGGCATCTTCCATCAAATCCAGGTTGTAAGCGGCCGCCGCAATGCCGTCGTAGGCCATCTGAATGCCTTGTTTGTCGCCGATGTGCTGCATGGCCTGCAGGGCCTGGCGGTAGCTGCGCAACGCGCCCTTGGGGTCCTGCATGCGGTTCTGCACATTGCCGAGTACGAAGAGGTTGCGGCCCGATTCGGCCCGGTTGCCCAGCCGGTCGGTGATGTCGATGCTGCGCTGCAGGTAGTCGCGCGCGGCCTGGTAGCGGCCCTGCATAAACTCGATTTTGCCCAAGGACTTCAGCGCCGAGGCTTCGTCGGCGTCGCGGCCCTGCTGCCGTGCGGCCTGGAGGGCGGCCTGGCCGTAGCGCGTGGCTTCGGGAAACTGATTCAGCGAGGAGTACGCACTGGACAGCGTGCGGTAAATCGACGGCAGCTGCCCAACGTTGCCGCTGCGCTGGCTGAACGTTTTGGCCTGCTGCAGGTACTCAATGGCCTCCGGATAGCGCGACACCATCACCATCAACTGGCCCAGGCTGTTGTTGGCGGTGGCCCGCTGTGCGTCGTCGCGGTGTCGGTCGGCCAAGCGCAATTGGGCCAGAAACGTGCGCGCAGCAGCTTCCGGCTCGCCCAGCATGGCATACACCGAACCCTGGCGGCCGTACGCCCGCCCCGTCCCAACGGAGTCGCCGGCCTGGCGGTAGAGGCGCAGGCTCTGGTTGGCCAACGCGAGAGCCTGCTGGTATTCGCCCTGCTTCTGCACCGTCAACGACTGCAGGCCCAGCGTGGCCGCCTCGCCCGCTCGGTAGCGCAACCGGCGGCTCAGTTGCAGGGCTTCCTGCAGCGGTTTTTGGGCCTGGTCGACGTTGGTCTGCAGCAAGGCATCGGCCCAGTTGTGGAGCAAGCGGATGCGGCCGGTATCGGCGGCCGGGTGGGCACGCACCACGGCCGCCAGCGAATCGGCTTTCAGCCGACCCGCCGCCGATTGGGCCGGGGCAAGATGCGGCATCAGGCAGGCCAGCAGCCCAGCCAGGGAGAAGAAACGAAACGGAAAAGACATCGGAAGGAGAGTTGCGGCGGAGTTCTAAACATAAGTATTAGAAAACCAGGATTTATGATTTCGGGGCCGGAACACCAATAAAAGCGGGCGACTGGCGTGCATCGACTGCTCAGCGGCCAGCTCGCCGGTCAGCAAATCCAGACCGGGCCGGCTTTCACTAAAACACCCCGACGGAAGCTCCGCCGGGGTGAGTGCAATGAAAAAAACAGCTGTCGTTAGTTTTTCACCAGTCGTTTGACCACCGTGCCCTCGGCGGCGCGCACGCGCACCGAGTACACGCCGGCCGGCAGCTGGCCCAGGTTCAGCTCCTGCTCGATGGCGCCCTGGCGGACGCGCAGCGAGAGGCGCTGCACCACTTGCCCGATGGCATTGACCACCTCGGCCGGCACGGGGCCCTGCTCCCGCAGGCCAGCCACCACCAGCGTGGCGTGGCCGGTGGCCGTGGGGTTGGGGTAGAGGTTGGCCGTGGCTTGCAGCGCGGCGGACGTGGTGGCCGTTACGCGCGGCTGGAACCACAGGTAGAAGCGCTGCCGTACCGAGTCGGGGTGCGACACGAACTGGTAGACCGAATCGACGGCTAGGTTCTGCCGACGGCCGAGCAACCGGTCTTCCAGCGTTACCTGGGTGCCGGCGGGCAGGTTCAGCTGCGAGGTCAGCACCAGCGTGTGCTGGCCGGGCTGGCTCACGCGCACCGCCAGCGGCACCACGCCGGCCGTAGCCAGGTCGGGCAGGCCGTTGATGGACAACGCGCTGGTACCGGCCACGCTCCACAGCGACGGACGACCGTTGCCGTTGAGCTGCACCTTGTAGGCATCGAAACGGGGCTGGTAGCCCTGGCCGGCGCCTTGTTCAAAGTACAGCACGGCTTCGTCGGCCTGGCCCTGGGCATTGCGGGCTTCGAGGCGCAGCTCGGGCACCGCGGAGGTGCTGCGGGCGGGGCGCTCGAAGGCCGGGCTCAGGTAGCTGGTGTGGCGGGCCAAGTTGCCGAAGCTGAGCGTGGTGGTGGGCGCGGTGGAGCGCACGAAGAAGCCCTGCATGGCGGCAATGTCCTTGCTGCCGCCGTTCTGGCCGTGGCCGTTCACGTAGCTGCGGTAGGCGCCGGTGTAGCGGCCCGAGGGCACAAACACGTACATGGCATCGTCGGCTCCGGCCGGCAACATGCCGTTGGCCGGGTTGCGCACCACGTCCCAGTCGATGGGAGCAGGGTAGGGGTTGCCTACCAGGTTCCAGCCCGACCCGCCCTGCACGCCGCGGCTCAGGGTGTAGCTCACCGCGCCGTTTTGCAGCACGCCGCTGATATCAACGGTCGTCGTCGGGTCGGTCATGGCCGAGTAGCCGCGGCCGGGAATCAGGTTGTCCGAAGCCGTGGGCACCATCCAGCCCTGGTCGAAGAAATTGGCCGAAGAAGACAGGCGCGTTTCGTCGTATTGGAACAGGGTGGGGAACGGCGACACCGTGTTGCCCTGGGTGTTGTAGGCCGGGTTCAGCTCGAAGACCGGCAGGTCGTCGGCAAACTCGCTGACCGTGGCTGAGCCCAGCTGCATCGGCGAGGAGTAGTGGCGGTAGCCGGTGGTGGCTACGCCCGTAATGAACCGCTCCATCGTGCTGCGGCCCGTCACCACGCCGCCGCCCACGGGGTTGACCACCATGGCGGTGCCCGCGGCGTTGGAGTGCAGGGTCAGGAAGCCAGCCGAGGCCAAGTTGCCCGAGGTCAGCGTCAGCATGTGGGTTACGCCGCAGGCGCTGCCCAGCGTTACGCCCGCCGGGTTCTGAATCAGCAGGTCGTAGAAGCGGATGGGCGTGGTGGTGCTGCCGCTCAGCGTCTGCGCCGCGGTGCCCACGCAGTACCAGGGGTAGCTGCCCACGTTCACCAGACCGCCGTTCGTGAGGTTGCCGTAGAGGTACACCGGACCGTTGCAGGTCAGGCCCACGGTGTTCTGCACGTTCAGGCCGTAGAAGCGGATCTGCGCGGTGCCGCCGATGGTCTGCGCCAGGGTGCCGGTGAAGTACACCGTCCAGGTGGCCGGGTTGAAAGGGCCGTTGCAGAGCCAGTTGCCGGTCACGTAGATGTCGCCGCCCAGCACGCAGCCCACGGCGTTAGCCCAGGTGACGTGGTGGAAGGTGGTCTTGGCGGTCGAGCCGGTGGTGGTAATGGTTTGCTGGGCCGCGCCGTTGAAGGTCACCAGGTAGCCGTTGCCCGAGAAGAGGCCCGAGTTCAGCCAGTAGCCGCCCACCACGATGTCGCGGAGCAGCTGCACGTTCACGGCGTTGGTGATTTGCAGGTTGTAGAACGTGCTCAGCGCCGTACCGCCGATGGTTTGCAGCGCCGTGCCGCTGAAGAGCACCAGCTGCCCGCCGTGCAGGAAACTGGCGTTGTTCACCCAGTTGCCCGTCACGCCGATGGCGTCGAGCAGGGTCACGCCGGCCGCGTTGTCGAAGGTGACATCGTGGAAGCGGGTGTTGCCCGAGGTGCAGGTAATCGTCTGCGCCGTGGTGCCCACGAAGCGGGTTTTCTTGCCGCAGCCGCAGAAGATGCCCGTATTCACGAAGTTGCCGGTCAGGTCCACGTCGTAGTCCAGACTCACGCCCACCAGGTTGCCCAGCGTCAGGTGGTGGAACACCGTCAGGGCCGTGCCGCCGATAATCTGGTTGACGGTACCGGCGAAGGTCACCACGTAGCCGTTGGCCAGGAAGGCGCCGTTGGTGGTCCAGTCGCCCAGCACCGTAATGGCGCGGTTGATGCGCACGTTGGCGCCCGTGCCGATGGTTACGTGGTGGAACTGCGTCAGCGCCGAGCCGGCAATGGTTTGCAGCGCCGAGCCTACGAAGTACACCCCGTAGCCGCCCGCCACGAAACCGCCGTCGTTTACCCAGCTACCGGTCAGGTACAGGTGCGCGAGCAGCGTCACCGAAGCCGGGTTCTGGAAGCGGATGTTGTAGAAGCGGGTATCGGCCGAGGCGCTGATGGTCTGGGCCGCCGTGCCGTTGAAGTACACCAGGTGGGTGCCGGCCAGGAACGTGCCCAGGCCCGACCAGTTGCCCAGCACCGTAACCGGCTGCAGCAAGCTCACCGATACCAGGTTGCCCACGCTCACGTGGTGGAACACCGTGTTGACGAGGCCGCCGATGGTCTGCGCCACCGTGCCGTTGAAGAACACCGTGTAGCCGCCGTGCACGAAGCCGCCGTTGTTCAGCCAGTTGCCGAGCACGTACACGTTCTGCTGCAGGGTCACCGACACCAGGTTGTTCCAGGTCACGTGCCAGAAGTTGTAGCTGCCCGAGCCGCCGATGACCTGCGCCACCGAGCCGCCGAACACGCAGGTGTAGCCCGTGTACACGCCGCCCACCAGGTTGTAGCCGTAGAAGGTGCCGTTGTTCACGAACGAGCCCAGCCAGCTTACGTTCTGCAGGATGCGCACCTCCGTGCCGCTCAGGATGTTCCAGCCGTAGAACGAGAGGCTGGTGTAGCCGCCCACCGTCTGCACGTAGCCACCCAGGCCGTTGAAGTACACCGTGTAGGTGCTCGGCGCGAAGCTGCCCGAATACAGGTAGTAGTTGCCCGCCACGTAGATGTTCGAGGCCAGGCTCACGCCCGCCGCGTTATCCACGTAGAAGTGCCAGAAGTAAGTCGTGGCGTTGGTAGTAATGACCTGGGCCGCCGTGCCGCCGAAGCGCACGAAGTGGCCCGTGGGCACCCCGCTGGTCAGGTAGTAGCCGTAGAACACGCCGGTATTCACGAAGCCGCCCAGCACGTAGATGTTCTGGTACAGCGTCACCGACACCGGGTTCTGGAAGGTCACGTCGTAGAAGTTCGTGACCTGCGTGCCGCCGATAATCTGCGCCGCCGTGCCGTTGAACACCACCGTGTAATTACCGGCCGCGAACTGCCCGTTGTTGATCCAGTTGCCGAGCACGTAGATGTTCGACCCCAGGCTGACGCCCACCGTGTTGTTGATGGTCACGTGGTAGAAGGTCGTCTGCGTCGAGCCGCCGATGGTCTGGGCCGCCGTGCCGTTGAAGGCCACCGACTGCACGCCCACCACGAACGAGCCGTTGTTGACAAACGCCCCGCCCAGCCCGATGCCGGTATTCAGCGTCACGCCGCCCGCCGTGTTCAGGATGGTCAGCCCGCCGAAGTTCGTGACCTGCGTACCGCCGATAACCTGGTTGACGGTGCCGCCGAAGGTCGTCACGTAGGTGCCACCTACGAATGAGTTGCTCGTGGCCCCGTTGTTGGTCCAGTTGCCCAGCACGTAGATGTTCTGGTTGAGCGTCAGCCCGCCCAGGGTGTTCGACACCACGACCGAGTAGAAGTTCGTGACGGCCGAGCCGCCGATGAACTGCGCCACCGAGCCGTTGAAGTTCACGAAGTACGAGCCGCCGATGAAGCCGTTGCTGGTGGTGCCGTTGTTCACCCAGCTGCCCGACACGTAGATGTTGGTACCCAGGCTCACCACCGCGTTGGCGTTAATCGTCACGCCGCCGAAGTACACCGCCGTCGAGCCGCCCACCGTCTGCGTGCCGTTGCCGGCAAACACGTACGAGCCGCCCGTCACCCAGTTGCCGTTGCTCACCACGTTGCCGTAGATGGTAAACGTGCTGGAAACCTGGAACGAGGCGCCGTTGATGACGGTGATGTTGTTGACCACCGCGCCGGTGCCCGTCACAATCGGGTAGTAGGTGCCCGTGCTGATGATGACGTTGCTCGTGGCCGTCGGTACCTGCCCGCACGACCAGTTGCGCCCGTCAAACCAGTTGGTGTTGTAGCCGCCCGTCCAGGTGTAGCTCACGGCTTGCACCGCCAGGTTGGTCCCGTTGTCGTTCGAGCTGCTGGTAGCCGGAGCCGAAGCATCCACCCGAATCCGGTAGCCAGTGCCCACGGCCGCGCCGGCCGGAATCGTGGCCGAAATGATACCGCTGACGCTGGTGCCGCTCAGGCTGATCGAACCGATGCTGGTGGCTGAGGCAAACGAGCCGCTGGCGTCCGAGAGCAAAGCCGTAAACACGTTGCCGGCGCCGAATACGCCCTGGGTCGTGAACGGCACGCTCAGCGCCGAGCCGGGGCAGTACGAGCCGCTGAACTGGCCCGTCGTGACCGAGGCCACCGGCTGGCCGATGCTCACCGTGATGGTGCGCTCCACGGTGCAACCGTTCTGCGTCACGTTCAGCGTGTAGCTGCCCGCGTTGCTTTGCGTCGCGTTCTGAATCTGCGGGTTCAGCTGCAAGGAGCTGAAGCCCGGGCCGGTCCACTGCAGCGTGGCGCCGTTCGGCACGCCGGCCGAGGTCAGCTGGATGGTGCTGCCCGCCGCTACCGGCGAGTTCGACGAAGCCACAACGCTGCCCAGGTTGGTGATGCTCCACAGACCGCTTTCGGCCGAAGTCAGCGCCGGGTTGGTGCTGACGAGGCGCACCCGGTACAGGCTGCCCGTCACGGCCGAGGCCGGCACGGTCACGCCCACTGTGCTGGTGCCCGTGCCCGTGAAGCTGCGCGTGCCGATAACCGTCGGGGCCGCAAACGAGCCGTTTTCATCCGACAGCTCGGCCGAAACCGTGCCGCCGGCCGTCAGGCCGCTGCCGTCCACCGTAAAGCTCAGGTTCAGGAAGTTGCCGGCGCAGGTCTGCCGGGCCGCGCCGGAGTTCAGCGCCAGCGTGGGGGCGCCGGGCTGCACCGTCACCTGGATGGTCTGGCTGGCCTGGCAGTTTCCCAGCACCGTTATCAGCGTGTAGGTGCCCGAGTTGGCCACCGTCGCGTTCTGAATCTGCGGGTTCTGCTGCGCGGAGCTGAAGCCTGGGCCGCTCCACTGGTACGTGGCACCGGCCACCGGCTGAGCCGTCAACAGGATAGTGCCGCCCGTGGCCACCGGCGAGTTCGAGGAAGCCATGGCCACCGGGGCCGGGTTGATGGTCAGGTTATTTCCGTTGTCGTTGATGCTGAGCACCGCTGGGCTGCTGCCCACCACCCGCACGCGGTAGCCCGCGCCGGGCGTGGTGTTCAGCGGGAAGGTCACTGGAATCGAGCCGGAGCCCTGGCCCGTAAAGCCCACCGTGCCAATGCTGACCGGCGCAGCGAAGGAGCCCGTGGCGTCCGAGAGCTGGGCCGTCAGCACGTTGCCGGCGGCGAAGTTGTTGCCCGTCACCGCGAAGCCGATGTTGCGGGTGCTGCCCGCGCAGAACGCGCCGCTAAACTGCGTCACGCTCAGAATCGGGTCCGTAGAGGGCTGCACCGTCACCTGCGTGGTCGAGACCGGGCTCTGGCAGCCGCCCACCGTCACGTACAGCGAGTACGTGCCCTGGTTGACGTTCTGCGTGGCGTTGGTGATAATCGGGTTTTGCTGGGTGGAGGCGAAGTTCGGGCCGAACCACTGGTACGAGGCCCCGGCCACCGGCTGGGCCATCAGCTGAATGGTGCCGCCGTACGGCACCGGCGAGTTCGACGAGGCCACCGCCACCGGCTGCTGGGTCAGGCTGAGGTTCGAGCCGTTGTCGGTCTGGCTGGTCACGTTCGGGTTCGAGCCCACTAGGCGCACCCGGTAGCCGTTGCCCGTGGGCGTACCAGCCGGGAAGGTCGAGAAAATCGAGCCCGAGCCCTGCCCCGTGAAGCCCACCGAGCCAATGGTCGTGGGGGCGGCAAACGAGCCCGTGGCGTCCGAGAGCTGGGCCGTCAGCACGTTGCCGGCGCCGAACACGTTGCCCTGCACCGCGAAGCCGATGTTCAGCGAGTTGCCGGCGCAGCCGGTGTAGCTGAACTGGCTCATCGTCAGGATGGGCTGGGCCGAGGGCTGCACCGTTACGCGCACCGAGGCCGAGTCCTGGCAGCCGCCGCTGTTCAGCACGTACACGAAGTACCGGCCGCTCTGGCTGGGCTGGGCATTGGTCAGGTTCAGCGTCGCGCCGTTGCCCACGTAGCTGGTGCCGCCGGCCGTGTAGGCCACGTACCACTGGTAGCTGCTCTGCCCGGCCGGACCGGCCGACAGCTGAATCGTCCCGTTGTAGGGCACCGTGGTTTGCACCGCCGCAGCCGTAGCTACCGGCGTCGGGCGCACCGTCAGATTCACGCCGTTGTCGGTGCCCGTCACGGCCGGGTTCGTGGCCACCACGCGGATGCGGTAGCCCGAGCCGGCCGGGGTGCGGAAGGCAATGCTGTCGGTCAGTACGCCGCCGCTGGCCGAAATCGAGCCGCCGCTGCCGTACAGGCGGCTGGTCGGGCTGAATACCCCGTTGGCGTCCGACAGCTGGAACTTAAACTGGTTGCCGGCCAGGTAGGCCGTGGTGTTCGTGGTGAACGGCACCGAAATAAAGGTGGTCGAGCAGAACGAAGCGGGCGAAACCGTGCCGGTGGCAATGGTGGGCGGGTAGGCGTAGCTGGCCGCCGAGCAGGCCGTGCCGCCCGGCGTGGTCACGCAGATTTGGCCCGTGGTACCGCCGGCCGGGGCCGTCACCGTAATCTGGGTGCCGGAATTGACCACGAAGCCCGGGGCCGCGGTGCCGTTGAAGGTCACCGCGGTGGCGCCCGTCAGGTTGGTGCCCGTAATGACCACGCTGGTGCCCGGCGCCCCGCCCGCGGGCGTAAAGCTGGTAATGGTGGGCCCGGCGCAGTTGAAGTAGTAGCTGCCCACGCCCGACACGACCACGTAGTTGGGCGCGGTGCTCAGCACCAGGCGCAGCACGCGGCCGTTGGCCGGCGTGGCCAGGGTGCGGGCAATGCTGGTGGTGGTGCCCGCCACCAGGCTGGCCGAGTAGGTATCCACGGTCGTGAAGCTGCCGCCGATGCTGGCGCCCACCTGAATCTGCACCGTGTGGTTGCCGCTGGAGCCCGGCGTGAGCTTGTAGCGCACTTCGCTGATGGTCTGCGTCGTGCCCATATCGGCCTGCAGCAGGCTGCCGTTGTAGCCGTAGAACGAGTTGCTGGTGTTGGGCGAAGCCGGGTCCGCGTTGAAGGCGGTTTCGGCCAGGCCGTTGGTGCTGCCGCCGTAGTTGTAGTTGACGGCCGGCAGGACAGCCGCGAAGTTGGCGGAGGAGGCGCAGCCGTTTTTCAGGAAGCTACGCGAAGTCACCAGGCTCCACTTGCCGTTGGCGTCGCGGGTCCGCACGAAAAAGCGGTGCGCGCCGTCCGCCAGGGCCGAGGCGTCGGCCATAAAGCCAAAACCGGCCAGGTCCGGCGCCGGCGTGGCCACCGGTACGTCGGTTGCGCTGCCAAAGCCGGGGTCGGTGTCGAAGTAGTACTCAATCTTGGTGATGTTGGGCGCGGCGGCCGTCAGCGGCTCGTAGTAGAAGGGCCGCTCCGTGGTCAGGCTCCACTTGCCATTGGCGTCTTTGGAGCGGACGCTGATGGTGTGGAAGCCCGTGCTCAGGCTGCTCACGGGGATGGAAATAGCCACGCCCGCCACGTCCAGACCGGCCGTGATGGGCACATCGGTAGCGCTGCCGAAGCCGGGGTCGGCATCGAGGAAATACTCCACCTTGGTCACGTTCACCGCCGTGGCGGCCGCCGGCTCGTAGTAGAACGAGCGGCGCGTGGTCAGGCTCCACTGCCCGTTGGCGTCCTTGGTGCGCACGCCCAGCGCGTGGAAGCCCGCGCTCAGCCCGCTCACGTCGTAGCTGAAGGCCAGCCCGCTCACGTCGGCGGCCGGCGCGGCTACCGGAATGTCGGTGGCGCTGCCGAAGCCGGGGTCGGTGTCAATAAAGTATTCGGCCTTGCTGATGTTGGCCGCCGTGCTGGCCGCCGGTTCGTAGTAAAAGGAGCGGCGCGTGGTGAGGCTCCACTGCCCGTTGGCATCCTTGGCGCGTATGCCAACCACGTGAAAGCCGGCGCTTAGGCTGCCAACATTCAGCGAAAACGCCACGCCCGCTACGTCGGGGCTGGCCGTTACGGGCACGTCGGTGGCCAGGCCGAAGCCGGGGTCGGTATCGACGAAGTATTCCACCTTGGTCACGTTGCTGGCGGTGGCGGCCAGTGGCTCGTAGTAAAACGTGCGGCGCGTGGCCAGGCTCCAGGCGCCGTTGGCGTCTTTGGTGCGCACGGCGAGGCGGTGGAAGCCGGCACTCAGGCCGCTCACGTCGGTCGAGAACGAGAGGCCGGCCACGTCGGCGGCCGGGGAGCTGATGGTGATGGGCGTTGCGGCGCCATACCCGGGGTCAGGACTGTCCAGGTAGTACTCCGCTTGGCTGATGGTCTGCGCCGAGGCCGGCAATACGCTGCCCGGAATACTGCTTGCCAGCAGCATCAGCAGCGCCAACGGGCGCAGCAGCCATTCGCCCCACCCCGAGCGGTTTCGGGAAGGGTGTCGCATGGCCGGTTAGTTGTTCGAGCGGGTGCTCAGGTTCACGTTCAGTGTGTTGCCGCTCAGCGTCTGGTTGAACTGGTAGATGCTCGGAATGGCCGGCAGGCCCGAGAGCTTGTAGGGCGTGTTGCCGCCGAAAGCGCCGATGTCGGTGCCGCCCTGGCCGGTGCCGCGGGCCGGGTTGGTGCCGGCTTTCAGCTGGTACCAGGCATCAAACTGCGTGCTGCCGGGCGCCAGAGCAAAGACCGAGGCCTGGGGCACGTTGTTCTGGTTGTTGTTGGCCGTGCTGAAGCCCGCCTGCGCGCTGATGTTGTAGGAGTAGATGTTGTTGCTGGGCGTGAAAGTGTTGGCGAAGTAGTTGTTGCGCACGTTGAAGTTGTCGAGCGACACGGTGCCCAGCCCTACGTTGTTGGTGAATTCGCCGCTGCAGCCCTGCAGGTTCACCGAGTTGCCGTAGATGATGTTGTTGGTCACCAACACGTTGTTGGCGGTGTAGTTGTAGTAGCTCATGCCGTACAGGTAATTCTGCCGGATGTTCAGGTTGCTCTGGCCGGTGGTGGCGTAGCCCACGTACAGCCAGCTGGTGGTGTAGTTGCGCTGCACAGTGATGTTGCTGGTGCCGATGTACACGTCGCTCAGCGTGAGGCCCGAAATGGACGCGCCCGCGCTGCCGGTGGTGAAGTACACGCTGCCCAGCGTGGCCGAGGTGGGGTTGGCCTGCAGGCCGGGATTCTGGCTGGAACCCAGGAAGTAGCCCGGGCCCACGATGGTTACGTTCTTGCTGCAGCTCAACGTGCCGTAGCTGGTGCTGGAAGGCTCCACCTGAATAATGTCGCCCGTCACGGCCGCGTCGTGGGCCAGCTGAACGGTGGCGTAGATGTTGGTGCCCGTAATGCCGGAGTTGTTTACGCGGCGAATGGTCTGGGCCTGGGCGGCCAGCGTGGCGGCGGCCAGTAGCAGGCCGGTCAGCAAAGAAGCGTACAGCTTTTTCATGGTTGGCGGAAAAAAAGAGTGAGTTGTTGTAGCAGGGAAGGAGAGCTAGCGGCGGCGCAGGCGCTTGAGGCCATAAGCCGCGCCCGATGCCAGCAGCAGCGCGGCGCCGCCGTCGAGGGGCACCGCCGTGGGGGTGCCGGGTTGGGGGCCGCCCGAGCCCGGGTCCTGGGCCTGAGCAGCCGTGGCGGTCAGCACCAGTAAAGCCACCACACTACCCGCCGCCCAGCGGAGAAAAGCATTCTTTGCCATGGGAAAAGCCGAAAAGCAGCCCGCCGCCAACCACGTGACAGTGAGCTTGTATTCAGAAGTCTGTATTGACTTTTGCAGGGGTAAAATTGGCTTGTGCGGCCTCCTGCACGCAATCCGTAGCGCCGGGCATTTTGCCCTCCACACCATCCCGGAGCAGCTCCTCCGTACCACTACGGAGGAGCACCCGGCTGTCAGTTGCTGCAGGTCCCGCCGCTGCATCTCGAGCCGGAGTGTGCCTCGGCAACTTTCCCTCCCCCGTGCTGCCCGCTCACCTCTTTCACCGCTGGGAAAGCTTCTCTCCGAGAACTTAAGTCGATTTGTTGCCCCGGCCGCTGCCGGGCCGGGCCGGGGTGGTTGCGTGCGGGGCCGCAAGGAGTTTCTTCGTTTGGCTGTACCTTCCGAAAATTTCCTACTCGACGCCTATCTGCATGACGTCTTTTATTCCCGGGTTGCCGCAACTCCCCAAAGCCCCCACCGGCATCGAGGGCTTGGATGAAATTACCGAAGGCGGCTTCCCGCTGGGCCGCCCCACGCTGGTGTGCGGCAGCGCCGGCTGCGGCAAAACCCTTCTGGCCATCGAATTTCTGGTGCGTGGCATCCAGGAATTCCACGAGCCGGGCGTGCTGATGACCTTCGAGGAAACCGCCGACGAGCTGGCCGCCAACGTGGCTTCGCTGGGCTTCGACCTGCCCGCCCTGCAGGCGCAAAAGCTGCTCAAGCTCGACCACGTGCACGTCGACCGCTCCGAAATCGAGGAAACCGGCGAATACGACCTCGAAGGCCTGTTTATCCGCCTCGGCCACGCCATCGACTCCATTGGGGCCAAGCGCGTGGTACTCGACACCATCGAAGCGCTGTTTTCGGGCTTCCCGAACGAAGGCGTGCTGCGCTCCGAAATCCGGCGCCTGTTCCGTTGGCTCAAAGACAAAGGCGTCACGACCATCATCACGGCCGAGCGCGGCGAAGGCTCGCTCACCCGGCAGGGACTGGAAGAGTACGTGTCGGATTGCGTGATTTTGCTCGACAACCGCGTCATCGACCAGATTACCACCCGCCGCCTGCGCATTGTGAAGTACCGCGGCAGCACCCACGGCACCAACGAATACCCGTACCTGATCAGCGAGGAGGGCATTTCGGTGCTACCCGTTACGTCGTTGCAGCTCCGGCACGACGTGTCCGACGAGGTGGTTTCGTCGGGTATTCCGGCCCTCGACGACATGTTTGGCCGCCGCGGCTGGTACGTGGGCAGCAGCATCCTGATTACGGGCACGGCCGGCACGGCCAAAACCACGCTGGCCACCGCCTTCGCCCACGAAATGTGCCGCCAGAACAAGCGCTGTTTGTTTTTTGCCTTTGAGGAGTCGCCGCAGCAGCTGGTGCGCAACATGCGCTCGGTGGGCATGGACCTGCAGCCCTGCGTCGACAGTGGGCTGCTGCACATTGAGGCGGCCCGGCCCACGCTCAATGGCCTGGAGCGGCACTTGGTCACCATTCACCGGCTGGTCAAGCAGCTCAAGCCCGAAGCCGTGGTTATCGACCCCATCAGCAACTTGGTGTCGGTGGGCAACATTGCCGAGGTGCGCAGCATGCTCACCCGCCTCATCGATTACCTGAAAGTGAACGGCATCACGGCGCTGTTCACATCGTTGGTCAGCGGGCGCAACATTCAGCAGGAAATGACCGAGGAAGGCGTTTCGTCGCTCGTCGATACCTGGATAAGCGTGCGCGACCTGGAAGGCGTGGGCGAGCGAAACCGCGGCCTGAGCATTCTGAAGTCCCGCGGCATGGCGCATTCCAACCAGGTGCGCGAGTTTCTCGTCACCGAACAGGGCATCCGTCTGCTCGACGTAGTAATTGGGCCGTCGGGCATTGTAACCGGCGCCAGCCGCCTGACGCAGCAAATACAAGAGCAGGCCCTGGCCGCCGCGCATCAGCAAGAGCTGGACCGCCGCGACCGGGAGCTGGAGCGCAAACGCCGCGTGCTGGAAGCCACCATTGCCAACCTGCGCACCGAATTTGAGTCGGTGGAAGACGAGCTGCGCAAGATCAACGACGAAGAGCTGACGCGCGAACAGGCGCTGGCCCTGGGGCGGCAGCAGGTAGCCCGCGCTTTCCCCACCGAAAAGAACCCCAACCCGGCCGGCGACGGCAACCACGCGTAGTACCGAGATGAACAACGTAGCGGCGGCAGACGCCCCCCTTGCCATGGATGAGGAAACCTGGGAGTTGCGCTTGTATGTAGCCGGCCAAACCGCGAAGTCGGTGACGGCGCTGGCCAACCTGAAACGATACTGCGAGCGGTACCTGAAAGGCCGGTACCAGCTGGAGGTGATTGACTTGCTGCAGCACCCGCACTTGGCCGAGGGCGACCAGGTGCTGGCCATTCCCACGCTGGTGCGCAAAGTGCCCAAGCCCATTCGCAAAATCATCGGCGACCTGTCGAACCAGGAAAAGGTATTGGTGGGCCTCGACATCCGCACCGTCGAGAGCCCCGACCACCGCTAGCATGGAGGCCGAAGAAAGCCCGGGCAAACCGCCCGAATACGTGCTTCACCTCTACATTACCGGCGTTACGCCCAACTCTACCCGGGCCGTGCGCAACATCAAAGACATCTGCGAGCAGTACCTGCCGGGACGCTACGAGCTGCTGATTGTGGACATTTACCAGCAGCCCGAGAAAGCCCAGGACGAAGACCTCATTGGTATGCCCGTACTCATCAAAAGAAGCCCGGGGCTGGTACGCCGGTTGGTAGGCGACTTGTCGGACCGCCAGCGGGTGCTGGCCGCGCTGGGCCTGCCGCCCGAGGCCACTACTTCCCGCTAACGTGAGCCAGGCTGCTGCTGACAGCGCCGACGAGCTGGCGCGCGAAAACGACGAGCTGCGCCTGCGCCTGCAGGAAGCCGAAGAGTTGATTCATGCCATTCGGACCGGCGCCGTAGACGCGCTGGCCGTGCAGGGGCCCGAAGGACCGCGCATTTTTACGCTCGAAGGCGCCGACCAGGGCTACCGCACCCTCATCGAGCAGATGAACGAGGGCGCGCTGCTGCTGGGCCCCGACGGCACGCTGCTGTATTGCAACGCGGCGCTGGCGGGGTTGCTGGGCGTGGCGCTGCAGGATATCATCGGCGGCAATTTCCAGGATTTTGTGCCCAAGGGCTTCCGGCGGTACTGGGCCACCCTGATGGGCAACGGCTGGAAGGGCAAAAGCAAGGGCGAAATGCCGCTGCGCACCAAGGCCGGCACGTTGCTGCCGTTTTCGCTGTCGATGAACGTGCTGGCTTTCCACGAAACGCCGGTGCTGGCCGTCATTGTTACCAACTTGTCGGCGCAGCGCGAAATCCGCCACATTCAGGCCCTGGTGGACGAGCAAAACGTGCTGATTACCCGCAAAAACGAGGAGTTGCGCGCGCAGGAGTCGGCCCGGCAAATGATGGAGCAAGCCGCCGCCGAAGCCACACGCGTGCTGGAAGGCATTCCCCAGATTGCCTGGACGGCCAGCCCCTCAGGCCGCCTCACCTACCTCAACCGCCGCTGGTTCGACTACACCGGCAGCACCAGCGAGGTGCCCCTCCACGAGCAGTGGCAGGAGCACCTGCACCCCGACGACCGGGCTGCTGTGAGCTTGCGCTGGAAAAAGTGCCGGCGTAGCGGGCAAGCCTTCGATATTGAATACCGATTTCGGAACCACGCCGGCGACTACCGCTGGATGCTGGGCCGCGGCCTGCCCTCCCGCAACGAGCAGGGCGAAATTGTGCAGTGGGTGGGCACTAACACCGACATTCACGAACACAAGCTGGCCCTGGCCCGCATCGACCAGGCCCAGCGCCAACTGCAGGACAACAACCAGCAGCTGACGCGCGCCAACGTCGACCTCGACAACTTCATCTACACCGCTTCGCACGACCTGAAAGCGCCCATCAGCAACATCGAAGGGCTCTTGCAGGCTTTGCTGGTGGAGTTGCCGCCGGCTGGCCGCTCGGGCGAGGTGCAGCCCATCATCGATATGATGCAGGGCTCGGTGGAGCGTTTCAAGCGCACCATCGAGCACCTGACGGAGGTGACCAAGCTGCAGAAGGAAAACGACCAGCCCGCGTCCATCATCGAGCTGAAGACGGTGGTGGAGGAAGTGCTGCTGGACCTGGAGCCGCTGATTGCCGAAACCGAGGCTCGGCTGGATGTGAACGTGGCTACGTGCCCGGCGCTGTCGTTTGCCGAGAAGAACATGCGGTCGGTGGTGTACAACTTGCTCAGCAACGCGCTCAAATACCGCCACCCCGAGCGCGTGCCCCATGTGCAGCTGCGCTGCCACGAAGCCGACGAGTACCTGGTGCTGGAAGTGCAGGACAACGGCCTGGGGCTCGACGTGCAGCACGAGCACAAGCTGTTTGCCATGTTTCAGCGCTTCCATGCCCACGTCGAGGGCTCGGGCATTGGCCTATATATGGTGAAGAAAATCGTGGAAAACGCCGGCGGCCGCATTGAGGTGCAGAGCGTGCTGGGCGAGGGAACGACGTTTTCCGTCTTTTTTCGGCGGTAGTTCGTAGTGGGTACGCCACCCCAGACAAGGCCGCACTTGCCCCTGGGAGTAAGTTTTTCCCCATGCACAAGCTATCCTGCGTCCTGCTCGTCGACGACGACTCGACCACCAACTACCTCAACCAGCTGCTGCTCACGCGCCTCAACATTGCCGAAAAGCTGCTGGTGGCGCTCAACGGTCAGGAGGCCCTGGACCTGCTGGAAGTGCAGTGCCAAGGCGCCAGCGCCGATTGCCCGATGCTGGTGTTGCTCGACGTGAAAATGCCCGTAATGGACGGATTCGCGTTTCTGGAGGCCTTTGCAAACCTGCCGCTGGCCCGCCGCGAAGCCATTGTCATCGTTATGCTCACCACGTCGTTGCATCCCCTCGATGTGGAGCGTATTCAGCGGCTGAATATTGCCGGCTTTCTGAACAAGCCGCTGACCCGTGAAAAAATCGACCTTATTCTGCAAGAGCATTTCGGGCATCGGCTGCCGGCTGAATAGCAGCCGTGGGTGGGGAAAGGACCGCATCAGGCCAATAGAGTCCGGACTTGGGAGGCGGTGGTAGCAGGCGGAAAACGCGCGCGTGGCATAGCTCGGCTATAACAAATGCCCCGGCGCGGCGCGTACAACCAGGAGCTTCGTGCATTACAGCCATACTGGTTCTCATTCCACAAACCACAACCAAACCCATGAAAAAGCACCTTGTCCTCCTCGCCTTGCTATGCGCGGGCTTTGCCGCCCACGCCCAAACTACTTCCGGTACCACGAGTGGCACTACGAGCGGCACCACCACTTCCGGCACCACAACATCGGGTACCACCTCGGGCTCGACTACCTACGGCACCACCAGCGGTACTACCAGCGGCTCGACCACAATGAGCACCACCTCGGGCACTACCAGCGGCTCAACTACATACGGGACGACTGCCGGCTCCGGCTCCACCTCGGGCTCTATGGGCACTACCAGCGGCTCGGGCACGATGGGTAGCACCAGTGGCACCAGCACCTCGGGCACCGGTACCGGTACTACCACCAGCAGCGGCTCGATGGGCAGCGGCTCAACCACCAACGGTACTGTGCGCGGCAAAGGCAAAATGAACAGCTCCGACAAAGGCACCCGCACCAAATCGAAAAACACCCGCACCCGTACTTCTACCACGTCGGGTTCGCGCATGTAAGTCCGGCGTAGTTAGCCGGGTCGCTTTGCAAGACCTCAAAACCGCCCCGCACCTTTTCGGTGCGGGGCGGTTTTGTATGGTGGCAGGCCCGAAACGGGCTTTCGGAAACAAAAGGGGCGCCTCAGTATTATCCCGTGAAAAGTTTTTTGCTTGATTATCAATAAGTATATATCCGGATAATGCCGTGCCGAACTTGTAGCTCGACAGTTATGTATGGCACTTGGTAGTGTACCAACTGCATTTGTGCCGATCTGCTTCTAATTTTGCGGCGGCCCTCCCATTTCTCCGGCCCACTTTAGCCTTTATGTCCGACGCTTTTCTGCTCGATATCAACCTACAGCAGTTGCCGGATGATTACCTGACGGGCGAGTGGCGCGTAGCCGACCGCGTGCTGAACCAGACCGACCCCAGCAGCCACCTGGCCCAAGCCACGTCGTTGCGGTTGGAGCCCGGGGCACTGCACGTGCAAACCGGCGCCAGCCAGGAGCACGGTCAGTGGTCGGTGCAGCGCGATGCCCTGCTCAGCCGGCCGTATCTGGAGCTGCAGCTGCCCGAGGAAGAAACCCGCGCCCTCATCACGCGGCTGCGCCGCTCGGCCGACGGGCTGATCAGCCAGCTCAGCTTGTATTTTCTGTCGGGTATGGAAGTGCAGCTCACCCGCCCCTAATTTCTGTCGCCTTACGATGTTGAACCCCGAAGACATTTTAAGATACGAGCTCCTGCAAACCGCAGTAGAAGCGGCCGGCATCGGCACCTGGGATTTGAATCCCCTTACCGGCCAACTGCTGTGGTCGGAGCGCTGCAAGGAATTGTTTGGCTTGCCCGCCACCGCCGAGGTCGACTACGAGCTGTTTCTGCAAGGCCTGCACCCCGACGACCGCGCCCGTACCGATGAGGTGGTGCGCCAGGCGCTGGACCCGACCGGTTCGGGGGCCTACGACATCGAGTACCGCACCGTGGGCCTGCAAGACCAGCAGTTGCGCTGGGTGCGGGCCACCGGCAAAGCGTTTTTCGATGCCGAGCGTACCCAGGCCGTGCGGTTTGTGGGTACCGTGAGCGACATTACAACGGCCAAAACCCGCGAGCTGGAAGCCGTACGCCTGGCGGCCATCGTCGAGCAGTCGAGCGACTTTGTGGGGCTGGCCACTGCCGATGGAAAAGTGCTGTACCTGAACCCTGCCGCGGCCGATCTGGTCGGGCTGGCGGGCGAAGAGCAAATTCGGCAAACCACCATCGGCGAGTTTTTCATGCCCGAGGCCCTGCCCGCCATTCAGCAACAGGTGCTGCCCGCCGTGATGCAGCAGGGCACATGGACGGGCGAGCTGCCCATGCGCCGTTTCGACACCGGGCAGTCGGTGCCGGTGCGCTACCACGTGTTTCGCCTCGACGACCCCGTGACGGGGCAGGTGACGCTGGCCACCGCCAGCCAGGACCTCACCCAGCACAAAAAGGCCGAAGAGCGGTTCAGCTTCTTGGCCGAAATGATTCCGCAGCTGGTGTGGACCACCGACCCCGAAGGCTTCCACGACTACTTCAACCAGCGCTGGATCGACTACACCGGCTACACCGTGGCCGACAGCCAGGGCACCGAAATGTGGAACAACCTGCTGCACCCCGACGACCGGGAGCGGGCCCGCATCCGCTGGACGCACTCCCTGCAAACCGGCGAATTCTACGAAATCGAGTACCGATTCCTGTCCAAGCAAGGCACCTACCGCTGGTTCCTGGGCCAGGCCCTGCCGCTGCGCAACGCCGAAGGCCAGATTGTGAAGTGGTTTGGCACCTGCACCGATATTGAACACCAGAAACAGCTGCAGGAGCGCCTCGAGCAAGCCTACGCCGACCTGGAGCTGAAAGTAACGTTCCGCACCCTGGAACTGGAGCGGCAAGTGCAGGAGCTTCGTAAGCAGCTCGACAACGCCTGATTCCGGCAAAGCTCCAACGCAGCAAGGCCCGGCTACCACGTGGTAGCTGGGCCTTGCTGCGTTGGGCCGAAACGCTATTTCCGGCCGTTGTTGTCGGCTTCCAGTTCGCCGCCAATGCGTAGCAGAAGCGTGCTGAGCTGGTTGAGGCCCATTTTTCGCTCTTCGGGGGCGGTGCGCATCAGCTCACTGGTTTGGGCACCCAGCATGCTGAGCGAACGGCCAATGATGGGGCCGTCGAGTATGCCGCTGCTGAGCAGTTCCTGCAGGTTGCCAAACTCGCGGGCAATGTTTTGCAGCTCCGGCTGGCCGCTTTGCAGGAATTGCTGCTGCCAGATTTCGGTGGTTTCCATCGCGTCGCTGAGCGGAATGGACGTCAGGCCGCCTTGCAGGGCGTGAATGGTTTTGGCCAGCAGATCGGCCGAGGCGGTGTCGGTAGGGGAGGGGTGTTGCATAGGGGTGGAGCGCAAAAGGAAACAAATCAGGAAACGGCCGGGGCATTCTGGGCGGCTCGCACCAGCATGCCCACTTCTTCCAATATCAGGCAGGCGCGGTGGGCACTGGCTTCCTTGTCTTTGATTTCGAGCATAATATCGGCGTCGAGGCCGCGCAGGTCTTCGAGGAAGCGCCGAAACAGGGCTTCTTCCATTGTGGCCACGTGCTTGCCTTTTCGTTCGCCGGGCGCCTGCGAGCTGTAGTCAATCATGAGCGGGCCATCCTGGGTGGGGTGCCAGGTAGCGGCGGCCAGGCGCAGGGCCATGGGCATCGGTTCGCCGTTGTTGAGGCACTCGTGGTGGAAGTTGTCGAAGAGTACGGGCACACCCACGGCATCGTGCAGACGCAGGCAATCCTGCAGGCTGTAGAGCCGGTCGTCGTTTTCGACTACCAAGCGGGCTTTCACGGCCTCGGGTAGCGTTTTGTAGGTGGCAATCCAGCGGGTGAGGGCGGCTTCCCGGTCGCCGTAGAGGCCGCCGGCGTGAATCTGCAGCTTGGCCGTCGAGTCGAGGCCCATCAGATCGAGCATCGAGCCCTGGTACACCAACTCGTCGATGCTGCGCTGCACAATGCCGGCGTCGGGCGAGTTGAGCACCACAAACTGGTCGGGGTGAAACGACACGCGCAGGCCGTGGGCCTTGACGTAGTCGCCGATGGCCCGGAATTCGGCCGCGAAGTGCGTTTGCCAGGGAAAAGTGTTGATGGGGTGCGAACCAAACGGCACAATACCCGAGCCCATGCGGAAAAAGCGCAGCTCGTGCTGCACGTTGTATTCCAGAATGCGCTGCAAGCAGGCCAGGTTTTTGGCCACGGTCTGCTCCACGCGCTCATCGGAGTAGGAGGCCAGTCGGAAGGTGCTGGCCGTGGAGCAGTCGAGCGACTCGTTGACGCAAGGATAACCGATTCTCATAACCTAGCCTTACGGCCCGGCGCAGGTGAAGTTTGCTGCTCAACTGCTAAGGGCCGGTTCCGAGCCTACCACGTTAAGCCGCTACGGTCACCTATTGTTTGGGCGCGAGGCTTCCGGCGGGCGGCTGCACGGGCTGCTGCGGCAGTTTCTGCTTCGGCAATTGCTGCGGCACCGTGATGGGCAGCGTCAGGTCGCCTTCCACTTCGTAGCCTTGGTTTACGCGGAAAAACTGGTTGTAGGCACGGCGCTTGGCCAGCTCGGCTTCTATCCGTTTGTTGGTTTCTATTTCCTCCAGCTTACGGCGTTGCTCGCCTTCGCGCGAAAACATGTCGTAGAGCAGGCTGATGGGGCTGGCCAGCGTGGGCACCGGCGCCTTGGGCGCGGTAGAGTCGACGGGGAAGAGCGGCTGGGGCTTGGGCGGGCGCTTCACGGCGTTGGGCGGCGCGGTGGGCCGCTTGATGTTGCGCAGCGCCCGGTTGATGGTGGCCTCGTCAGGGCGGCCTTCGCGCACGCGCACCTCGCCCAGTTGAATGGTGGCCCGCTCCAGCTTCACCTGCACAATGATTTGCGAGAGGCCGGTGTTGCCCAGCGGCAGGCGGTAGCTGCCGTAGCCCACGGCCCGAAACTCCAGCGTGTCGCGGGCGCCCACGGTTACGGCAAAGTCGCCTTCGGCGTTGGCCACGGTGCCGCGGCGGGTGTTGATGTTCCAGATGGTGGCGCCGGGAATGGGTTGCTTGGTGGCTTTGTCGCTCACCGACCCTGTGACGCGCACCTGCGCGCTGGCCGCTCCGCTCAGCACCAGCAACAAGCCCCACAATACAACCAGCCACGGCCGGCAACGAAGCGCAATCAAGTCAGTCAAGCGAATAGGAGGCAACATCGAGCACAACACGGGCCGGCGCCGCAAAGTAGCCACGCTCTGCGGGAAGGAGCCAAAAAAAGCCTGCACCGTTGCGAAGGTGCAGGCTTTTTTATGAAGAAGCCGTGTTGCCCAAGGGCTTACATTTTGGTTTTGCCGGCTTCGGTTTTCTCTTTCATGGTGCCGTCGTCGGCGTCTACTTTGCCTTTGTTGCCGGCGGCGTCTTTGGTCTTGATGTCGCCATCCGACTTCACCTTGATCTTATTGCCGTCGCCGTCCTTGGCTTTCATTTTCGACACGCTCATGTCGGTACCCGACGACGAGGCCGAGGCGCTCATGTCCGACGAACTCATATCCGACGACGTGCCGCTCATCGAGTCGGCGCCCATGCCGCTGGCCATGTCGGTGTCGTCCATGTACCGGTCCTCGTAGTAGTCGGTGCGGCTCGACTCATAAGCCGAATACTGCGTGGGGTCGGTGAAGATGGTTTTCATCTCCGTATCGGTATCGGCATACACCGTGCGCATGGCGGCGGCCATGCCGGTGGTGTCTTCCATGTACTGGTTGTGCAGCTCGCCCAAGCGCTTGGAGCGGTTGTAGTAGGCCGTGCGCACTTTGGCGCGGGTAGCCTCGTCGAGCTTCATCTTAGTCGCCATATCGGCCGCAATCCGGTCGGCGCGGCGGTTGTACGCCTCCTCGGTGTACATGGCCGGGGTGGCGGTGGTCGTGGTGGTCGTGGTAGTCGTTACGGTGCCGTCGGCAGCGGTGTCGGTCGATTTATCCTGCGAACAGGAAGCCATGGTCATGGCCGCGGCACACGACAACAGCAGAAACATCTTTTTCATGGGAAGTAGGAGAGGGGAGGGGTGAAAGTCGAATTGAACAAAACCCGAAAGTTTTGTATCCGCCTTATACGCCCCTGTCGAGTATTCGTTTTGCCAGATGCAAAAAGCCCCGATTGTTGGACAATCGGGGCTTTCGCAGAATAGGGTAAAAGGCCGTAGTTAGGCCTTTTGCAGCTCAAAAACGGTGATTTCCGGCAAGAAGCCCACGCGGCCGGGGTAGCCGATGAAGCCCAGCCCGGCATTGACGTAGAGGTACTGCCGGCCGCGCTGGTAAAGGCCGGCCCACTGCTTGTACACGTATTGCACCGGGCTCCACTTCATGAAGGGCAAGTTCACGCCGAACTGCATGCCGTGGGTGTGGCCCGAGAGCGTGAGGTCGATGTCGGGGTACTGGTGCACCTGCGCGTCCCAGTGCGAAGGGTCGTGGGAGAGCAGAATCTTGAACGGCGCGTCGCCGGAAGCGGCGTGGGCTTTGGCCAGGTTGCCGTGCTGGGCAAAGCCCTTGGCGCCCCAGTTCTGCACGCCCAGAATGGCCATTTTCTCGCCGTTGCGCTCCAGCGTGTGGCTTTCGTCCATCATCAGGCGCCAGCCAATTTTGGCGTGGTTATCCATCAGGCGGCGCAGGTTGGCGGCTTTTTCTTCGGGCGTGTCCCACTGCACGTAGTCGGCGTAGTCGTGGTTACCGAGGATGGAGAAGATGGGCAGCTTCGACTGAATCTGGGCCAGCGTGTCGATGTGCTCTTCTACCTCGTGGGCGTAGTTGTTCACCAAGTCGCCGGTCATGAACACGAGGTCGGCCTGCTGCTGGTTGATCAGCGCCACGGCCCGCTGCAAGGGCTCTTTCGACTGAAACGAACCGGTGTGCAGGTCGGAAATCTGCACAATCTTGAAGCCGTGAAACGCGGCCGGCAGGTTGGGAAAGCGCAGCGCCACGCGCTTCACGGTGTAGTCGGTGCCGCCCTTCACCATGCCCCACAGCAGCGACACGAACGGCACGGCCCCGGCCACCAGGGCCGCCTTGCTCAGGAACTCGGAGCGCGAAATGGGCCGCCCGCCGCTGCCGGCCGGGGAGGTACCGAGCTGAAACGCCCAGCGGCCCAGCCGCACCACGTCTTCGAGCAGCAACGGAATAACGATGACGATTTTGGCCGCCAGCATGGCCAGCAGCACGCCGCCGAAGTACGATTTGAACGAGGCATGCTCGCGCCGGCTGCTCATCGCCCAGATGCCCAGCGCCCAGATAGCCACGGTCAGTAGCCAGTAGAGCACGGTGGTGAGGCGGCGCGTGCCGGGAGCGGCGTGCTGCACCATGGCGCGCACGGCCTGAAAGCCGTACCACTCGCCCAGTACCACCAGCGCCAAAAACAGAAACGGAAACAAACTTCTAGTCATAGAGGACAAAGCAAACCCGCGCGGTGCCGAATGGTTCAGAAGCACCGCCGCGTATACAGACGGCAAAGCGGGATTTTTACTTTACTTACGACGAGTAACAATTCCAGTGCCGTATGCATTCGTTTGACAAGTTGGCGGAAGACACCCCGCCCGCCGGGCCCTACCAAATACCCGCTTCGTTCAGTATTAAGAGTTGGGCCGAGGAAGACCGGCCCCGCGAAAAGCTCATGGCCAAGGGCCGCGCTGCCCTCACCGACGCCGAGCTGATGGCCATTCTGCTCGGCTCGGGCACGGCCAAGCTCTCGGCCGTTGACGTGGCCAAGCTGGTGCTGGCCGCTACCGGCAACGACCTCAACGAGCTGGCCCGCCTTTCTATTAAAGACCTGATGCGCCACAAAGGCATCGGCGAGGCCAAGGCCATAACCATTGTGGCCGCGCTGGAGCTGGGCCGCCGCCGCAAGGAAACCGCCGCCGCCGAGCGCGTCACCATCACCTGTTCCACCGATATCTACAACCTCATCCGGCCCAACCTGCAGGACTTGCCGCACGAGGAATTCTGGGTGATTCTGCTCAACCGCGCCAACGTGGTCATGCGCAAGCAAAGCATCAGCAGCGGCGGTGTGGCCGGCACCGTGGCCGACCCCAAAATGATTTTCAAGCTGGCCCTGGAGCAGCTGGCCTCGTCCATCATCCTCGTGCACAACCACCCCAGCGGCAACCGCAACCCCTCGGCCGCCGACATTGCCCTCACCCGCAAGCTCAAGGAAGGCGGCCTGTACATGGATTTGCCCGTGCTCGACCACCTCATCTACACCGACCGCGGCTACTACAGCTTCGCCGACGAGGGCATTCTGTAAGGAAACGAGCCCGAATCAGGCAAACGTTGGTTTCCCGCGGAGTTTGACGGAGGTTTACACCGGATTTCGCCCGAAGCGGCAGAAATCGTCCCCGAAATCTGTACAAGCCTAAAAGTCCGTCGAATCCGTGGTCAAGCTCTCCGTCCCCAAAATCCTGCTCGGCCTCGGCCTGCTTGTCGTGCTCGGCTACATCGCGTCCGATTTACTCATCAGCGACGACCAGTACGCCTACAAGCTCCGGCAGGAGCGGAAGCAGAAAAACGAGCAGTTCCGCAGCCACCGCGACTCGCCGCTGCCCGAAGAGCTGCACGAGAAGTTCGATAGCCTGCATTACTACCCCATCGACCGCGCCTGGCGCCTGACGGCCCGCCTGGAGCGCCTGCCCGCCGGCGACACGCTAAGCCTGGCCCTCACCGACGGCGGGGCCGACAAGTACACGCGCTTTGCCCGCGCCACCTTTGAGTGGCAGGGCCAGCCGCAGACCCTGACGCTGCTGCGCCGCGTGAGCAAAACCGATTCCACGCTTTTCGTGCCCTTCACCGACAAAACCAACGGCCGCGGCAGCTACGGCGGTGGCCGCTACCTCGACGTGGAAACGCCCGCCCGCCGCGACCGGGAAGTGGTGCTCGATTTTAACCGCACCTACAACCCGTACTGCGCCTACGGTGGCAATTTTGCCTGCCCCATGCCGCCCAAGGAAAACTGGCTGACCGTGGAGGTGCCGGTAGGAGAGAAGAGCTACAAGGAGTAAGGGTTATACACCTGAATCCGGGCCAGTGAGCGGCTGGTCTGGGGTAGGTCACTCCACTGCCAGAGGCTTCAGGTACACGGCAGCGCCCACCTGCACCCGCAGCGCATACACGCCCGCGGGCAACCCGGCCAGGTCCAGTAGAATGTCCGAACCCGGCACGGCAGATTGGGTACGCGCCACTTGGCCCCGGGCGTCGAGCAGCGTGAGGGAAGCCTTTGGAGCGCCGCTAGCCGGCACGTGCACAGTGGCGGTGCCCCGGGCCGGATTGGGATACAGCACCATGTCAGCCCGCGGAGCCATACTCCGGGTGGGCAGCGCTAGGTCAGTAAGGGAGGCCACGAAGCTGGTGGCGCTGCCCGTATGCAAGTTGGTGAAGTTGGTAGCCCCGACGGTAAAACGGGCACCCGTAAAGTACCCGCCCACGCAGGCGGTGGTCCCGTTCAGCACCACGGCATTGCCGAAGTCGTCGTCGGAACTGCCGGCCGCTTGGGCCCAGTCGATGCGGCCCGCTAGGCCCGTATCGGTAACGCGCGTCACGAAAGCGTCGCTGCCACCGACCGATGATAGTTGGGTGCTGCCAAACGCTGCCACCGGGCCGCCCGCGCCGGTACTGCCGCTGTTGAAATAGCCGGTTACGTAGGCCTTGCCACCTAACACAGCCAAGGCCTGGGGTTCGTCGTCCAGGGGGCCGCCCATGCGCAGGGCCCACACCACGGAACTGTTGCTGCCGGCGTCGGTGAGGCGCGCTACCACGCCGTCGAGGCCCCCGGCGCTGCCGAGCGTGACCCCGCCAAAGGTGGCTGCGGCGCCGGTAAACGAGCCGGCCACGTACACGGCGGCACCATCCACTGCTACGTCCCAAACCGTTTCGTTGCCGACTCCCCGCAAGCTCTGCACCCATTCGAAGCTGCCGGTGCTGCCTGCATCCGTGAGCTTGGCCACCAGCCCATCGGTGCCGCCAGCGCTGGTAACCGTGGTGCTGCCCAGCGTGAGGGAGCCGGTGGTGTGGGCCGTGACGTACACACTGCTGCCCGCAGCAGCCACCTTGTGCGCCTCGTCGACGCCCGCGCCGCCCAGGCGCTGCACCCAGTCGAAGCTGCCGCCGCCCGCATCGTTGAGCTTGGCCACAAACCCGTCGCGGGTGCCAAGGCTGACGAGCGACGTGGAGCCAAAGGCGGCGGTGGCGCTGAAGGTGCCCGTGGCGTACACGTTGTTGCCGCTCACGGCCAGCCCCTCGATTACGTCGTAGCCCGTGCCGCCGGCCTTGCGCAACCACCCGTAGCTCACGCTCGAGCCCAGGTCCGTAAACTTGGCCACGAACCCGTCGCGGCCGCCCCAGCTGGAGTTGCTCACGAAAGTGTTGCCCCAGTTCAAACCGGTGACCGTGAAGCCCCCCGCCACAAACACATCGGCACCGCGCACGACCAGCGCCAGCGGCAGAACCTCGCCCTGGCCCGCGCCAAACTGGAACGCCCACACAAACCGGCGCGTGATGGGGCTCCACTTAGCCACAAAGCCGGAGCCGTCGGCGTCGCTGGTAATAACGGTGTTGTTGAAGAGTGCCTGATCGTAGATAACGCCCGTAACGTACACGTTGCCAGCGGCGTCGGTAGCCATGGCCGTAATGCCGTTAGCGCTGACTCCGTTGGCGGAATTACCAATAGCGGCGGCTCCCTGCCAGCCGGGTGCCTGGGCCAGGGCAGCAGGGGCCTGCTGCAGGCCAAGCGCCAGCACGACGATACAGGCCCAGCGGGTGCGCAGGTGAATGGCGCGTAAAGCTGTTATCATATGTAGAAATGGGAAGGGTAGAATCGACAAGATATAGATTTATTCACAAGCCTGAGCGAGCTACAGCGCCCCCTTTTCAGGCCTATTGCAAAGTCCTTTCAGGGCCTGCGGAAGCCGAAAACAATGTTGTTGCGCCGTCTAAGGCATCATAGCCCCGCCGTGGTCTATCTTTGCCTTGCCGTTGCTGTCGTCAGCCTAAACTGACCACCGGCAACCGACAACCGACAATTATGAAGATTTCCATCGACTGGCTCCGCACGCTGTTTCCCACCGACAAAACCCCAGCTGAGCTGTCGGCGCTGCTCACCAGCGCCGGCCTCGAAGTGGAAGGCCTCGAAGAGCTGGAAAGCGTGCCCGGCGGCCTCAAAGGCGTGGTGCTGGGCACGGTGCTCACCTGCGAGCGGCACCCCGACGCCGACAAGCTCAGCCTGACCACCGTGGACGTGGGCGACGGCACCCCGCGCCAGATTGTGTGCGGTGCCCCCAACGTGGCCGCCGGCCAGCGCGTGGTGGTGGCCCTCGACGGCGCCGTGCTGCACCCGAGCAGCGGGGAACCGTTCAAAATCAAGAAGTCGAAAATCCGGGGCGCGGCTTCCGAAGGCATGATTTGCGCCGAAGACGAAATCGGCCTTGGTGTCTCGCACGCCGGCATCATGGTGCTGACCACGGACCTGCCCAACGGCACGCCCGCCGCTGAGTACTTCGGCCTCGGCACCGACCACGTCCTGGAAATCGGCCTGACGCCCAACCGCGCCGACGCCGCCTCGCACTTCGGCGTGGCCCGCGACCTGCGCGCCCTGCTCCGCCAGCCCGTGCAGCTGCCCGACGTGCACGCGTTCCACGCCCCGGCCGCGGCCGAGGGGAACATCAGCGTCGAGATTGAAGACGCCGAAGGCTGCCCGCGCTACGCTGGCCTGCTGCTGGACAATGTACACGTAGGCCCCTCGCCGGAGTGGCTGCAGCGCCGCCTGCGCAGCATTGGCCTGGCGCCCATCAACAACGTGGTGGACGTGACCAACTACGTGCTGCACGAGCTGGGTCAGCCCCTGCACGCCTTCGATGCCGACCAGCTCGGCGGCAACGGAATCCGCGTGCGCCGCGCCGCGGAAGGGGAAAAGCTCACGACCCTCGACGGCACCGAACGGAGCCTGAAAGCCGAAGACCTCGTCATTGCCGACGCCACCGGCCAAGCCCTGGCGCTGGCCGGCGTGTTCGGCGGCAAGTCGTCGGGCGTGAGCGAAGGAAGCACCCGCGTGTTCCTTGAAAGCGCCTACTTCGCGCCCGCCGTGGCTCGCAAAACCGCCCAGAACCACCAGCTCAAAACCGACGCCTCGTTCCGCTTCGAGCGCGGCACCGACCCGCACATGGTGCCGCTGGCCCTCAAGCGCGCCGCCCTGCTGTTGCAGGAGGTGGCCGGGGCCCGCGTGGCCGCGCCGGTGGTCGACGTGTACCCGCGCCACATCGAGCACACGCCGGTGCGCCTGCAGCTGGCGCGCGTCGAGCAGCTCATTGGCCACTACATTGCGCCGGAGCGCATCCGCCAGATTCTCACCGACCTCGATATTCTCATCACCGAGGAAGGCGTAACCGAGCTGGGTGCAGCCGAGTGGCTGCTCTCGGTGCCGCCCTACCGCGTGGACGTAACCCGTGAGGCCGACGTGGTGGAGGAGATTCTGCGCATCTACGGCTACGACCACGTGCCGCTGCGCCCCTTCAACGCCGCCGCCTTCCTGGCCAAATTCCCGAACCCCGACCCCGAGCTGCTGCGCCAGGACGTGGCGCTCCTGCTCAGCGGGCAGGGCTACAGCGAAATCATCACCAACTCGCTCACCAACTCGCGCTATTACGAGGCGTCGCCCGAACAGCCCAACGCGGCGCTGGTGCGGGTGCTGAACTACAACTCGGCCGACCTCGACGTGATGCGTCCCTCGTTGCTGCACACCGGCCTCGAAATCGTGCGGCACAACGTGAACCGCCGGCAGCGCGACCTGAAGCTCTACGAGTTCGGCCGCAGCTACCACCGCCAACCCGACGGCAGCTACAAGGAGCGCCCCACGCTGGCCCTGTACCTGACCGGCAACGTGCAGGCCGAAACCTGGCAGCAGCAGGACGAGAAAACCGCCTTCCACCACCTCGCGGGCACCGTGCAGCAGGTGTTGCGCTGCCTCGGCCACCCGCAGCCCGGTTCGCAGCCCGTGCAGCACCCGTACCTGAACGGCGGCCTCACCTTGCTCTTGCACAATCAGCCGGTGGTGCAGCTCGGCAGCGTGTCGCCGAAAGTGCTCAAGCAGCTGGACGTGAACCAGCCCGTGTTCTACGCCGAGCTGGACTGGCAGTGGCTGACGAAGAAGTACCGCACCGCTATGTCGGTAACCGAGCTGGCCAAGTTCCCGGAGGTCCGGCGCGACCTGTCGTTGGTCGTCGACCAAGCCGTGACCTTCGAGCAGCTGCGCCAGATTGCCACCAAGGCCGAGAAGAAGCTCCTGCGCGAGGTCAATGTGTTCGACGTGTACCAAGGCGAGAATTTGGGCGCGGGCAAGAAGTCGTACTCCCTCAGCTTCCAGCTGCAGGACCCCGAGCGCACCCTCACCGACCAGGCCATCGACCAAGTGATGCAGAAGCTCATGGCCCAGTTCGAGCAGCAGGCCGGCGCCGTTATCCGCAAGTAGCAGGGCCCAGCTAGAACTAGTAGTGCCACGACTCTCCGTCGTGGCACTACTAGTTCTAGCTGCACCGTGGACCATGCAAGCGAAAACCCCGCCGGCTGCTTAGCTCCCGGCGGGGTTTTCGCTTCCGCACCGCCAATTCGTTACTTTGCCCGGAAATTTTCCCGCCATGGCCTCCTCCCAGCAGCTTGCCCAACTCGACCGCCTCGAACGGCAGGTTACCACTTTAGTGGCTGCCTATCAGCACGTGCGCGAAGAGCTGGCCGACGCCCAGACCACCATTGCCCAGCTCCAGGCCGACATCCGCGACCGGGACCGGCAGCTGCGGGAGCACCAGAACCAGGAAAATATTGTTAAACTTGCTAATACCATAGCCGGCGAGCCGGCTGCCGCAACAGAGCTGAAACAACGTCTCAACGAATACATCCGCGAGCTAGATAAGTGCCTTGCCTATTTGAGGGAGTAACCCCACCGCCCACCGCATGACCCCCTAACCCCCCGTGTCCGAACTCTCCGTCAAAATCCGCATCGCCGACCGTGACTACCCCCTGCGGGTGTCGCCCCAGGAAGAGGAGCGCCTGCGCTACGCGGGGCGGCTGCTCAACGAGCGGCTGAAGGAATTTCGGGAGCAGTACGGCATTCAGGACAAGCAAGACCTGCTGGCCATGATTGCCCTCACGACCCTGGCCGACCGCGTGAAGGCCACGAAGGAAAAGGACGGTACCGACGCCGCACTCACCGAACGCCTCGCGCGCTTGGACGAGCTGCTCTCGTCGGTGGTACTCGCCTAACAAACGCATACCCACCCTTGGGCAGACGGCCCGGTGGATTTTCGCCCGCATAGCTGCCGTTGCGGCAGTCGCTTACTCCACGGCTGTGGTGCTTGTTCCATCCCCCAACAATCACCCCCATGGATATACTATACATCGTCCTAGCTGCCGTCGTGGCCCTCGTAGTGGGCTTCGTGGCGGGTAGGCAAATGGCCGGCAAAGCCCGGCAGGACGTGGAAGCGCAGGCCCAAAGCCGTGCCCAGGAACTGCTGCAGGAAGCCGAAGCCAAGGCCAACCGCGTGCGCGAAGAGCGCATTCAACAGGCCAAAGACAAAGCCCGTCAGATTCGCAACGAATCGGAGCAGGAAATCCGCCGCCTCCGCCAGGAAGCCGACCAGGATCTGGCGCAGCGCCGCGAAGTGGTGCTGCAGCAGGAAGCCAGCGTGAAGCAGCTTACCCAGGCCTCGCAGCGCCAGCTGGAACAGGTGCAGCGCAAGGAAAAGGAGCTGGACACCCTGCGCGAAAAAGTGCAGAACGACACCCAGCGGCAGCTCGAAAAGCTGGAAGCCCAGGAAGAAAAGCGCCGCCAGGAGCACGACGACGTGCTGGCCGAGCTGCGCCAAGACCAGGCCGAAGTAGAGCAGCAGCGCCTCCAGATTCAGTCCCAGCTCGAAACCATTTCGGGCCTCACGGCCGCCGAAGCCCGCGAGCAGTTGGTGGAAGGCCTCAAGAACGAAGCCCAAATTCAGGCCAGCAGCTACATCAAGGATGTGGTAGCCCAGGCCAAGCTTTCGGCCACCAAAGACGCTAAGAAAGTGGTGCTCGAAACCATTCAGCGCACCGCCGCCGAACACGCCATCGAAAACTGCGTGTCGGTGTTCAACATCGAGTCGGACGACGTCAAGGGCAAAATCATTGGCCGCGAGGGACGCAACATTCGCGCCCTGGAAGCCGCTACCGGCGTCGAAATCATTGTCGACGACACGCCCGAGGCCATCATCATTTCGGGCTTCGACCCGGTGCGCCGCGAAGTGGCCCGCCTCTCGCTGCACTTGCTGGTGAAAGACGGCCGCATTCACCCGGCCCGCATCGAGGAAATCGTAGCCAAGACGCGCAAGAACATCGACGAGGAAATTGTGGAAATCGGCGAGCGGACCATCGTCGACCTCGGCATCCACGGCTTGCACCCCGAGCTGATCAAGATGGTGGGTCGCATGCGCTTCCGCTCCTCGTACGGCCAGAACCTGCTGCAACACTCGCGCGAAGTTTCCAACCTCTGCGCCACCATGGCCGCGGAGCTGGGTCTGAACGTGAAGCACGCCCGCCGCGCCGGCCTTTTGCACGACATCGGCAAGGTGAGCACCGAGGAGCCCGAGCTGCCCCACGCCATTCTGGGCATGGAGCTGGCCAAGAAGTACAAAGAGCACCCCGACGTGGTCAACGCCATCGGCGCCCACCACGACGAAATCGAAATGACGGCCCTGATTTCGCCCATCGTGCAGGCCTGCGACGCCATCAGCGGCTCGCGCCCCGGTGCCCGCCGCGAGATGATGGAAAGCTACATCAAGCGCCTCAAGCAGCTCGAAGAAACCGCCAACGGCTTCAAGGGCGTCAATCAGTGCTACGCCATTCAGGCCGGCCGCGAGCTGCGCGTGATTGTGGACGCCGACAACGTAACCGACGACCGTGCCCAGGAGCTGTCCAGCGAGATTTCGCAGAAAATCGAGAAGGAAATGCAGTACCCCGGCCAGATCAAGGTGACGGTGATTCGCGAAATGCGCGCCGTGGCTTACGCGAAGTAGAGCCAGCCAAGCTCATAACCAAAAGCGCCCGCCGCAACAGCTGTTGCGGCGGGCGCTTTGTTTGCAAACCAGCCTGTACAACGCCAGCCGCGTGCAACCTTTGCCGGACCCGCCCGCATCTTCCTCCACCCCACGTCATTCACCCATTCTATGAAGCATTGTTACCCATTGTTATTGCTGATATGCGGCCTGCTGAACGGCTGCTCTATGTACACACCACTGCTGCCCGCCACTCCCGTTGTTAATAAAGGCGAGGTAGAGCTTACCGGCCAAATTCAGTCCCCCTTCGGTTCCGGTGGCAGCGTTGCCTACTCACCCATTCACCACGTGCTTCTGCATGCCGCTTATCTAGGCCGCAAAGACTCGGCACCCAGCGACTCTAACGATGTGCAGCTCCGAAGCCGCCAGTATGAAGCCGCTTTGGGCTATTATCACACCGTTGCCGACGGTCATTGGTACCTCGGTGCCTTGGCCGGGTATGGGCAGGCATGGGCACTACGCCGCGGCCGCGACCCACAAGTTGAGCGATACAACCTTCTCGGGCCTCCGTTGCCCACGCCTCCATACGCCACCTACGAAGGCCAGTACCAACGGTATTTCGGGCAGGTGGTAGCCGCGTATCAGTCGACGCCCACCAGCCCAGACGATGTGCAGGTGCAAGCGGGCGGTGTGCTGCGCCTTACCCAAGCCGAATTCACCCAGCTGATTCGCAACGGCCAAGCCTTTGGCCAGCCCCGCCAGCAGTTTTTCGAGCCCGTGGGCTTTGTGCGCGTCGGAGGCACATGGTTGCTGGCGCATTTTGCCACCGGCTTGTCGCAGCCCGCCGCCTTTAGCCGGGCCGAACGTGTCCTTTGGCCCAATACGTCGCTCTTTGCCAGTGTAGGCCTCACCCTCTACCCCACAACCCTCTACCGAGAACTGCACCGCCAACGCACGGCTTCGGCTCCATAATCCAACTTACTTGAGCTGGGCAAATACATTGTTCAGCGCCTCGGCCCAGGTGGGGTGGGCCAGCACCATGTCGCGCAGCTGCTGGTACTTCAGCCGCCCGGCCATGGCAATCTGCAGCATGCTCATGATTTCGCCGCCCTCGGGGCTGAGCACCGCCGCACCCAGCAGCCGGTCGTCGGCACCTACCAGCACCTTGATAAAGCCGGCCGTTCGCCCCGTTTCGCGGGCCCGCCCAATGTGGAACACCGGCAGCTTGCCCACCCGGTAGGGCACGCCCTGCTTCTTGGCTTCTTTCTCCGAGAGGCCCACGCACCCCAGCTGCGGATCAGTAAACACCACGTAGGGCACCGGTCGCGCCTCGGTGCGGCGCCCAATCCCGTGCAGCACCTGGTCGCGCACCAGGCGGTAGTCGTCGTAGCTGATGTGGGTGAACTGCGGGCCGCCCTTCACGTCGCCTAGCGCATACACGCCCCGCACGCCGGTGTGCAGCCGCTCGTCTACCACCACAAAGCCGTGCTCGTCGGTTTTGATGCCGGCCGCCCCCAGGTTCAGCGACGCCGTGTTGGGCGTGCGGCCGGTGGCCAGCAGCAAGTGCGAGCCGCGCAGGCGCCGCTCGCCGGTGCGCGTCTGCACGGTCAGCGTTACGTGGCCGTTGGTGCCGCGCGCGGCGCTTTGCACCCGGCCCCCCAGTACAAACTCCACGCCCTCGGCTTCCAGCAGTTTCTGCAGCTCCTTGCTCACGTCGGCGTCTTCGCGGGCCATGATGCGCGGCTCGGTATCCACGATGGTCACGCGCGAGCCGAAGCGCCGGTACATCTGCCCAAACTCCACCCCGATGTAGCTGCCGCCGAGAATAACCAGGTGCTCGGGCAGCTCCGGCAGGTCCAGCAGGGTTTCGTTGGTGAGGGCGCCCACGTGCTGTATTCCCTCAATGGCGGGCCACGCCGGCTGGGTGCCGGTATTGATGAACACCAGCGGCGCCGTCACGCGCTCCGCCTCTACCCGCTCGCGCGGCGTAACCAGCAGCGTGTGCGGCCCCACAAACGCGGCGTGGCCGTGCAGCACCGTAATGCCGGGGTGCTCCACGGTCAGGTTCTTCCGAATGGCCTCGCGGTGCCGCGCCACCAGCGCATTTTTGCGCGCAATAACGGCGGGCATGTCCAATACCGGCGGCGCGACGGATATACCCAACTCCCCGGCCGTGCGCACGTCGTGGGCGCGGTGGGCGGCCGCCAGCAGCGCCTTGGTGGGCGAACAGCCGTAGTTGATGCACGAGCCGCCCAGGTGGTCCTGTTCGATGAGGGCCACGCGCCGGCCGGCATCGGCCAGGGCATAAGCCAAGGGGTTGCCGGCCTGCCCCGAACCAATGATGAGGGCGTCAAATGAACTGGGTGTGGGCATAATCAGCGAACTTAGGCGCGTAGGCCAGCGGCAGATGGAGGAGCTTGATACAACGAAACTCCCTGTCGGTCGTTGTCTGCCCGGCTTCCACTCCTTGCCCATGACTCCCAAACGCTTGTTGTTGCTGTTGCCGCTGCCGCTCTTGGCCAGCTGCGCCTCCATCTACTACCCCACGCCGGCGCCCGTGCCCATGTTCACCCAAAAAGGCGAATTCAACGCCTCGGTGCAGGCCAACCTCAAAGAAAACTTCACCGCCCAGCTCGCCTACGCTCCCGCCGACCACGTGGGGCTGATTGCCAACGGCTCGTCGCTGCACAACAAAACCAAAAAGCGGTACCTGGAGCAGGATTTGGGCGAGTTCGGGGCGGGCTACTTCACCAAGTTCGGGCCCGCCCAAAACCGCATTCTGGAAGTGTATGCCGGCGCCGGCTTCGGCCGGGCCAAGCGCGAGGAGTTTGCCCGCGGCGAGACACCCTACCAGCTGCAGGACGGCCGCCTGGAGAAGTACTTTCTGCAGGTGAACTACACCAAGAAGAAAAAGGAAGCCTACACCATCCTGGGCCACGACTGGCAGCTGCGCTACGGCGCCGCCATGCGCCTGAGCTACGTCAACCTCAGCGACTTTCGCCTCAACGGCGTGCGCGCGCCCGGCGAAGACAACATCTTCTTCGAGCCCGTCACCTACACCCGCATCAACCTCTTCGGCCCGCTCAAATTTCAGTTCATGAGCGGCTGGAACATTCGTCTCAAAAACCGCAAATACCTCACCGCCGGCAACTCCGTCAGCAGCTTCGGCTTCGTGCTGAACCTGGGCGGCGACGGGACCAACGAAGACTAACAGCGTAGGCGGCGTGCTGCCACCGCTCAGACCTAAGCGGGGCGCGGTCGTACGGCCGCTTCCGGGTTTTGCTCTGCCGGTACTGGCTCGTTGCTTGTGGCTTCTTCGCAGGCTTCTGCGGCCAGCTCGGCCGCAATGCGCCGGCCGTGGCGCCGGTCCAGCCAGTTCATCACGGGTGTGGCCAGCGTACCGTGCACCACCACCGATACCAAAATGGTGAAGCCGGCAATAGCCCACAGCTGGCGCGGGTCGTCGAAATTTCCTTTGGCCAAGGCGAACGAGAGGTAGAAGATGGAGCCGATGCCCCTGATGCCGAAAAAGGAAATGACGCCCCGCTCGGCCCAGGTCATGCGCGGCACCCGCGCCAGAGTAAACAGGCCGCCCAGTGGCCGCAGCACCAGAATGAGCAGCAGGCCCAGCGCCGCCCCGCGCCACGTGAGGGGCGCCAGCAATCCGCGCATGATGGCGCCGCCGAGCATCAGTAGAATAACCACGATGAAAAGGCGCTCCAACTGGTCGGTAAAGGCGTGCATCTGCTTGTGGTACTCGTGGTGCCGCTCGTGGCTGCGCAGGGTAAGGGCTGCAATAAACACCGCCAGAAAGCCGTAGCCATGCACCATTTCGGTGATGCCGTAGGTGGTGAGCGTGACGGCCAGCGACACAAACCCGTAGGCCGTGGCTTTGATGCTGACGCGCGTGGGTAGGTGAAAAATGAGCACTGCCAGCAGCTTGCCCGACAACCAGCCCAGGGCCACGCCGGCCACCGTGCGGTACAGCAAATCCATCCACAGCCAGGTTTGCAGGCGTTCGGCCAGCGGGGCCGCGGCGGGGAGGAGCGCCAGCGCGAGGTACACAAACGGAAACGCCAGACCGTCGTTCAGGCCGGCCTCGCCGGTGAGGGCAAAGCGCACGTTGTCTTCGCGGCCTTCGTTGGGGTCGCCCACTTGCACGTCGCCGGCCAGCACGGGGTCGGTGGGGGAGAGGGAGGCGGCCAGCAACAGTGCGGCCGCCAGCGGCAACCCGGCCAGGTAGGCGGCACTCGTGAGGCCGATGATATTGAGCACCATCAGCACCAGCACCAACAGCAGTGGCCCGCGCCACTTCAGCACCGAAAACGGTCGGTCGATTTTCAGTCCCGTGCCCATCAGCGCCACTATCACGCACAGCTCGGCTACGTGCGTGACGATGCTGGGATTGTGCAGCGGATCGGGGTTGGGCAGGCCCAGCGGCAAGGCGTACACCCCCATGCCCAACGCGATGTAGAGAATCGGGTAGGAAAGCGGGTATTTCTCAAGCAGCGAAGGCAGCCAGGCTACTCCCAGAATAGCCACGCCCAGCAGGGCCAGCGCAATGTGGTAAGGCGACATAGCAAACCAGATAAGGGCAGATGGATAGGTCGTAATACGGAGGCTCGGCGGTATCTACCGGTGTGCAGGGGTTTTTCTGAGTCACTGCCCCTGGCAAAGAGCCCGGTAAAAGTCGAATAACTGACCCTCTGAAAAGTCAGATAATTTATGCTCAATACGCCCTCATTCCTTCTGATGAGCCGCGTATACGGAGCTTTGGCGAAGTTTTGAAAAGTCTGCTTTCGACGCAGAATAGATTGGTGGGCGAAGTAAGCCGGGCGTACTTCCGGTCGTCAATTCACTCCGCCATGAAACACTTGCTCTACAGTCTTGCCGCAGCCGCCCTCACCACCAGCTGCACCGTGTACGCTCCCATGCAGCCCGTCATGCCGTTGGTCGAAAGCCAGGGCCAGGTGGAAGTCGGCGCAAGTGTCCAGCCTACGGGCCGCCTCGAAGCCACGGCCGCCTATTCGCCCGTGCAGCACGTGGTCGTAACCGGTGCCGGCACGTTGGGGCTCAAAGTCGAGCCGAACAACTACCTCAAAACCCGACAGGCCGAACTCGGCCTTGGCACCTATTGGAACCTGGGGCCGCGTTGGTTGCTGAGCACCACCGGCGGCGTGGGCGCGGCCTTTGCCGACCGCCGCTACCAGTTCATCGGCGTCGAGCAGTTCAGCGGCAATTACCGCAAAGTCTTCGGGCAGGTGGGCCTTGCGCACCATTTTGCCGACGCCAGCACCGTGGGCCTGACCTACCGCCTCGCCCGCGTGCAGTTCGACAACATCGTGGATCGGCCCCTGAACACGGTTCCCGCGTTCAGCCTGTTGCGCCACGAAGCCTCGGCCTTCTACCGGCAGGAGGTCGGTAAGGGCTTCGGCACGTGGTACATGCAAGGCACCATGGGCCTATCAATCAGTAACCTGAAAGCACCCAGCCACACCGACACCTTCGACCCGGTGAAAGACCAGCAATGGTACTCGGCGGGTGTGCCCGCGCCGTTCGTGAGCCTGGGCGTGGTGTGGCGCCTGCCCCAGAAAAGCCGCTAGGCTGCTGTTGCCATGAAAGTTTGTGCTGTATTGTGCGCCTCCCTTGTTGGCTGCACTACCTACACGCCCGTGATGCCCACTACACCTGTCATCCGGCGGGCGGGCGAAGTTGAGGTGAGCGGGTATGTGCAGCCCTCCGTGCGCCTCGACGTGGCCGGAGCTTACAGTCCCGTCGCGCATGTCGTAATTGCTGGCGGAGGCATGCTCCGGCCACCTCTGAGACGCGTAGATCAATACCGGTTTCAGGCTTGGCAAGCGCACTTGGGAGGCGGAACGTACTGGGCCTTGGGTTCACGCCTGATGGTACAGGCCCTAGGCGGGGGCGGCTTGGCCGTCGTTGATCGTACGCTTCAAGATTATGGCTACCACGCCATGTACTCGGCACGTTACCGGCAGCAGTTTGCTCAACTCAGCTTGGAGTATCAGGGCACGGAATTTACTACTGGCTTGGGCTACCGGCATACGTGGGTTCATTTCACGCGAATGCACGCAACCGATGGCGCAACAGGCGTAAGCTACACGCTGCCGGCAAATCGAAACCAGCGCATGGAGCCGTATGGCTTTTTGCGAATTGATCCTGACTTAAAGAAAGACCAGGGCCGCTGGGAAGCGGAAATAAGTTATCTACTGCCATTGTCCAGGGAAAGCCGCGCCGCCTACATCAGCCAGGATATGCCCGTGCAAGACTTGGTGCGATACAACCACGGCTGGGGCATTTTGATGGGGCTAGGATTGATATATTACCCCTTTGCTCCCCCCGCCGACTGAAACTCAAGCCACTGAAAATAGCCCGTCCTGCCGCTAGCCTCAGCAAACAGCAAGCGGGAATTTCTAGACCCGCGCCCCGCAAACGACAGCAGCCCCGCCGGAGTCCGGCGGGGCTGCTGATCCTCAAGTCTAAAACCTCGGGTGGCTTACGCCGTCACTTTTTCGCCTTGCAGCACGCGCAGCATGGTGTCGCCGATTTCGGCCGGCGAATCCACCACGTGGATGCCGCACTCGCGCATGATGGCCATTTTGGCCGCAGCCGTGTCGTCGGCACCGCCCACGATGGCCCCGGCGTGGCCCATGCGGCGGCCGGGAGGCGCCGTTTGGCCGGCGATGAAGCCGACCACGGGTTTCTTGTTGCCGGTTTCCTTGATCCAGCGGGCGGCTTCGGCTTCCATGCCGCCACCGATTTCGCCAATCATCACGATGCCCTCGGTTTCGGGGTCGTTCATGAGCAGCTCGACGGCTTCCTTGGTGGTGGTGCCGATGATGGGGTCACCGCCGATGCCGATGGCCGTGGTCTGGCCCAGGCCGGCCTTGGTCAGCTGGTCGACGGCTTCGTAGGTCAGCGTACCCGACTTCGACACGATGCCGATTTTGCCTTTCGAGAAGATAAAGCCGGGCATGATGCCCACTTTGCACTCACCGGCCGTCATCACGCCGGGGCAGTTCGGCCCGATCATGCGCAGGCCTTCGCGGCCTTTCAGGTACTCCTTCACCGCAATCATGTCCTTGGTCGGAATGCCTTCGGTGATGGTCACGATAACCTTGATGCCGGCGTCGGCAGCCTCCATGATGGCGTCGGCGGCAAAAGCCGGGGGGACGAAGATGATGCTGGTGTCGGCACCGGCTTCGCGCACGGCGTCGGCCACGGTGTTGAATACGGGGCGGCCCAGGTGGGTCTGGCCACCTTTGCCCGGCGTTACGCCGCCAACGACGTTGGTGCCGTAGTCAATCATCTGCTGGGCGTGAAACGAGCCTTCGGAGCCCGTAAAGCCCTGCACAATCACTTTCGAGTCCTTATTGACCAGTACGCTCATGTGGAGTAGGTTGGGAGGAAATATCAGTGGGAGTGGACCGCGCGGGGCGGCACGGCCGCAAAGGTAGGCTTTTCGGGCGGCGGGGCAACGGGCAACGACGCGCATTCTGACCGGCGGCCCGAATACAAGTACGAAGTGACGGAACGCAGCCTACTTCGGTACTGTTCTTCGTGGTTCGGGGGCCAAACAGCCGGCACGGGCTGCGGCTTTTTGTACCTTTGCGCTTTCCCAACCTTCCCCTCATGTACTTTAATCACATCATTGAAGCCGTCGGCAACACGCCGCTGGTGAAGCTGAACAGCGTAGCCGCTGGCATTCCGGGCACCATTCTGGCCAAAGTCGAGTACTTCAATCCCGGCAACTCGGTGAAAGACCGCATGGCCATTCGCATGGTGGAGGACGCCGAAAAAGCCGGCCTCATCAAGCCCGGCGGCACCATCATCGAGGGCACCAGCGGCAACACCGGCATGGGCCTCGCGCTGGCCGCCATTGCCAAAGGCTACAAGTGCATCTTCGTGATGTCGGACAAGCAGAGCAAGGAAAAGCAGGACATTCTGCGCGCCGTGGGCGCCGAGGTGGTGGTCTGCCCCGTCGACGTGGCCCCCGACGACCCCCGCTCGTACTACTCGGTGGCGCGCCGCCTGAACCAGGAAACGCCGAACTCGTTCTACCCGAACCAGTACGACAACCTCTCCAACTCGGCCGCCCACTACGAAGGCACCGGCCCCGAGCTTTGGAAACAAACTGAGGGCAAAATCACGCACTATGCCTGCGGCGTGGGCACTGGCGGCACCATCTGCGGCACGGCCAAGTACCTGAAGGAGCAGAACCCGGCTGTCGTGAGCATCGGCCTCGACACCTACGGCTCGGTGTTTAAGAAGTACAAGGAGACGGGCATTTTCGACGAAAACGAAATCTACCCCTACAAAACCGAAGGCATCGGCGAAGACATTCTGCCCAAGAACGTCGACTTCGACCTCATCGACCTCTTCATTAAAGTAACCGACAAAGACGCGGCCCTGATGACGCGCCGCCTGGCCAAAGAAGAAGGTTTGTTCGTGGGTTGGTCGTGCGGCTCGGCCGTGCACGGCGCCCTGGAGTACGCCAAAGAACACCTGAAGGAAGGCGACACGATGGTGATTGTGCTGCCCGACCACGGCACGCGCTACCTCGGTAAAATCTACAACGACGACTGGATGCGCGAGCAGGGTTGGCTGGATTAATTTGCGTACCTTTAAGGAATAAAGCCGTCTGCCAGCGTGGCCGGTCCTGTTTCACTTAACCCGGCATCAGCTATGAATCGTAAACTGCAGAAAGTCGTGCTTATTGATGATAATGAGACGACAAGTTTCCTGAATAACCGCTTGTTGCAGCGTTTGGAGCTGGCCGATAACGTATTGTCGTTTACCAATGCCGAGCAGGCGTTTGCCCACTTCTGGGGCAAGCAGGGCGCCACGCCCGACGAAGCGCCCGAACTGGTCTTCGTCGACCTGAAAATGCCGGGTATGGACGGCTTCGAATTCTTGAATCAGTACAACCGCCTGGCTCCCGAGCAGCGGCAGAAAACCGTTATGGCGGTGCTTACCACCTCCATGCATTCGGCCGACACCACCCGCGTGGCGCAGTACGAAGGCGTGGAATACCTGGCCAAGCCGCTGACGGAAGAGAAAATGCAGCGCCTGCTGCAAAAGCGTTTCGCAATGGCTAGCTAGCCATTGCGCTTTTCAAATGAAAAAGCCGCTTCGGACAGTTCCGAAGCGGCTTTTTTGTGGCTATTGGGTATCGAGACAGGTACTACAGCAGCACCGGCACAAACTCAAACTTCTCGCCGTCGAAAAGGCCCTTGTCGCTGAGCTTGAGGCTGGGAATGACGAGTAGGGCCATGAACGACAGCGTCATGAACGGCGCGGCCAGCGTGCTGCCAAGCTGCTTGGCCAGCTGATCGACGGCTGTATAGGCTTCGGCCACGGCGTAGCCTTCACCATCCGACATCAAGCCGGCCACGGGCAGCGGCAGCAGTAGCTCTTCACCGTCGGCTCCCACGGCTGCCAGGCCGCCTTTGGCCTCAATAACGAGGTTGACGGCGCGGGCAATGGCCTCGTCGGAGCAGCCCACGGCGGTGATGTTGTGCGAATCGTGGCCCACAGAACTAGCCAGGGCGCCGCGCTGCAGGCCGAATCCCCGGATAAACGCCACGGCGGGTGTGGCGCCGGCTTCGTAGCGGTTCACCACCGTCAGCTTCAGTACGTCGTTGGCCACGTCGGCTTCCAGGCAGCCGTTGCGCACCGGCACCGCGCCCGGCTCGGCTTCGGTAATCAGCTGGCCGTCGTAGCAACGAATGGCCCGCACCTGCGCCTGCGCCGCCGACGTATCCGACGCTGCGAGGCGGAAATCGGTGGGCTGCAGGGGCTGGGCGTGGAAGTTATTGGGGGCGGCGTTCTGGCCCGCTGGCAGCAGGGTTTGGCCGTTTTCAGCCACCAACACGCCGCGCAGGTAGGTTTGCTGCACCCGGAAATCCTGCAGGTTGTCGACCACGATGAAGTCGGCGGCGTCGCCGTTGCGCAGCAGGCCCACGTCCAAGCGGTAGTGCTGCACCGGGTTTAGGCAGGCGGCGCGCAGCACCTTAAACAAGTCGATGCCGCGGGCCAGGGCGCGACGCACCAGCGCGTCGATATGGCCGAGCACGAGCGAATCGGGGTGCTTGTCGTCGGAGCAGAACATGATGCGGTCGGCGTGCTCGGGCAGCAAATCCACCAGGGCCTCGAAGTTGCGGGCCGCCGAGCCTTCCCGAATGAGAATGTGCATGCCCACGGCCAGCTTGTCGAGGGCTTCTTCGGCCGTGAAGCACTCGTGGTCGGTGCTCATGCCGGCGGCAGCGTAGCGGCGGGCATCGTCGCCGCGCAGGCCGGGCGCGTGGCCGTCGACGGGGCGGTTGTAGCGCTGGGCCAGGGCAATTTTGCGGAGCACGTCCGGGTCGCCGTGCAGCACGCCGGGCCAGTTCATCATTTCGGCCAGGTAGCCAATGGCCGGGTTTTGGAACAGCTGCTCGATGTCGTCGGCGCTGATAACGGCACCGGCGGTTTCGAACACCGTGGCCGGCACACACGAGGGCGCTCCGAAGCAGAAGTGAAACGGCGACTGGCGGGCGTTGTCGAGCATAAACTCTACACCGGCCACGCCCAGCACGTTGCCGATTTCATGCGGATCGGAAACGGTAGCCACCGTGCCGTGTACCACCGCCAACCGGGCAAACTCGGCCGGCACCAGCAGGGAGCTTTCCACGTGTACGTGGGCATCCACAAAGCCGGGCAGGGCGTAGGGGAGGGCGGCGTCGGGCCCGTCGCCTTCGTAGTCGATGGCGGCAATGCGGCCGGCAGCTACGCGAATGGTGGCCGGGCGAATGGTGTGGGCAAAAAGGTCGATGACGTTGGCGCGGCGCGTGAAATCGGCAGACATAGCAAAAAAAGGCGAGGGAAAAGGAACGCAACGGGGCGTCCGGCGCGTGAAAAGGGGCAGCAAAGAAGGTTATCTTTGCTTGAAATGCTAGTACCGGTGAGAAAGACGCTAACCTTGTTGCTTGCTGTTTTCACGTTGGCCGCCACGGTGCCCGTTACCACGGGCTGCGCCCGGCGCACCACCCAGCAAAAGAAAACGGCTTCCTATAAACGCAAAGCCAAGTTTGGCAAAACACCTTGTCCCTGCGACAGTCATTAGTACTTTTTCCTGCGTTCATACTTTTCGTTTCCCGTGACTTTTTCCAAAAAGCTCCTTCTGCTCGCAACAGCAGTTCTCGGTTTGGGTGCGCTTGAGGCGCGTGCACAAGCGGCGCTCATTGTGGGGCTGGTGCGTACCGGTAGCAATGTTATCCGCTTGGCAACCGCCGACTACCAATTTGGACGGGCTGGCAATGGTTTCTATCAGTTACCTGATGGCAGTTGGCAAAAGCAGCCGTTGGCCCTGAGCTATTCGGGTTTGGCCGTGGGCAAGGGAAAAGAAACGCAGGTACTTGCACTCGACCAGTTTCGGCAGGCAGTTATCGGCGCCGATACCTTTGTGGTGGTGCGCAATGTGCGTTTTATAGGGCAAGAAGAAGTGGCGAGGCCCATTATTGCGTGGCGAACTTGGCACCGTCGTCAGGCCGAATTATTCGAATTTCAGAGTACAAGTGGTGCATCGCGCATCATTCGTTTTCCCGATCAGCAAGCTATAACGGTGCCGTTTAAGCAAAAGGATTTTCAGGAAACCATGCTGGCAGTGGTCGGCGACCATCCTATTCTGGCGAAGCAACTGCGCAAAGGGGAATTGGACGCGACTCGTACGAGCCGGATACTGGAGGTGTATCTGCAATGGAAGCCCGAAGGATTTCATTACCCGGTAGTGCCGAACGAGGTAAGTGCGGATGGTAAATAATATATGGGCAAAAGCGCTGGCGGTAGCAACCGGCTGGCTCCTCTTGTTATCAATGGCCGCTTCGCCTGCCCACGCCCAGCGCGTGACCTCGGCCGCTGCTCCACCCCCTACACCCGCCCCGGTTTTCAACCCCGCACCCTACCGCGCCACCGGCTCGGTGGGGAGTTACCAAACGCCCGATGGCCACTGGCACCCGGTGCGCGTGGGCACCTGGCAGCGCGACCGGGTCTACCTCGGCGATATTGACGGGCAAGGCGTGCGACCGTACTTCCCGGCCGAGGTAAAAGCCTTCGTCTCCATCGGCGACACCGTGGCGGCCGTGCAGAGCTTCGTGCTGCCCAAAAAGCACCGGCTCGTGGCGCAGGGCTTTGCCCGGCAACTGACGCGCCAAGGCAGCTATACGCTTTTCCAATACGACCACACCGAAAACCCCACGCTGCTTTCCAGCCTGACCTCGCAGGTGATGCTGCTGCGCCGCGGCCAGGAACCGTTGCTGGTGGTGCCCACCAAAGCCAAGCCTTACCGGGCCCTCATGCTGAAGCTGCTGGGCGACTGCCCCGCCGTGGTCCGGCAGCTGCAAGCCGGCGCCGTGCACCCGTGGCGTGACACGCAGGCCTTGCTGGCCACGTATGCTAGTTGGCAAAACCAAACGGCCTCCGCCACACGGCCCATCACCCACTAAGCAGCGTTTCTCCACTTCCCATGCCCGAAAACCCACTCGCCCAGCTACGTACTGCGGCCGAAGCCGTCCGGCAACAGCTTCAAGTCAACTCTTTCGATGAAGCCGCCGTGCAGCGGCTGGAGACTTTCATTGAGGAACAACGCCCGCTGCTCACGAAAGAAACGACGCAAGGCGTAGTGGTGGCGTTAGGCGCCTTCCTGGGCGAGTGCCTGGTGCAGAGTTTTAAGGGCGAATGGGCGTCGGCACCCGACGGCACGACCGGCGTGGGCATCCGCGGCGACTTGTTTTTCAACCCGTTCTTTCGGGTGGCTATGCAGCTGGAAAAGGGCCTGAGCGAATCGGTAGTTGGTTTTTTTGCCTCCATGCCGGCCCGGCTGGCCGAGCCGCCCAAAAAGCGCGGCTGGATTTGAGGAAAACACCCGTTTGCCAACAACTTGTTGGAATAGATCAAAAAATAACGCGAGAGGCCGATGCAAAATGGCAAGCATCGGCCTCTTTTTTTGCGTGAAATGAGCGAATACGGCAAAAATTTTGTAACTACGTTGTTAGCCCAATGTGGGTTGGCTAATCTTTCTTTTTTCTTACTTCTTCTCGAAATGGAAGAACTACAGGCTGCCGCCGAAGCCGTGCGGCAACAACTCAACGTATCCGCCTTCGACGCTGTCGCCGTGCGGGCACTCATGAATTTCATTGAGCAACAACGCCACGGTATTGAGCCGGCTGCCCGCGAGGGCGTGGTAAATGCACTGGGCTGCTTTTTAGGCGAATGTATAATTCGCACGTATGGAGGCCGTTGGGAAACCAACGAGTCGGGTTTGGTGGGCGTACAACTCGGAGCGCATACCTTTGTGCGGCCGTTTGTGCACGTGGACCGTCAGCTCACGCACGGACTCGCTGAATCGGTGGACGGGTTTTACCTCTCGGTGCCCAACCGCCTGAAGCAGCAGCCCGCGCCGCGCAAGACGTGGATTCCCGTGCCGCTCCCGCCGGCCTTCCGCCGACCACACGCTACATGAAAAACATCGTCATAGCCATTGACGGCTACTCTTCCTGCGGCAAAAGCACCACGGCCAAAGCCGTAGCCGCCGAATTGGGCTATGCATACATCGACACCGGGGCCATGTACCGCGGCGTCACGCTCTACTTACTGGAGCACAACATCGACTTCGAGGACTTGCCGCGGGTAGAGGAAGCCCTGCACCAGCTGCACATTACTTTCAAACGGAACCGCCGCACGGGACGCAACGAGTTGTGTCTCGACGGCGTCATCCGCGAAGACGACATCCGGCAGATGCGCATTTCCAATTCCGTGAGCGAGGTGTCGGTTATTCCGGCCGTGCGCCACGCCATGGTGCGCCAGCAGCAGCGCATGGGCCGCAAGCGCGGCGTGGTGATGGACGGCCGCGACATTGGCACCACTGTGTTTCCCGACGCCGAGGTGAAGGTGTTTATGACCGCCGACGTGCACACCCGCGCCGTGCGCCGCCAGATGGAGCTGGCCGTGAAAGGCGAAAACGTGCCGCTCGACGACATCATCCACAACCTGCAGAAACGCGACCATATCGACTCGACGCGGGCCGAAAGCCCCTTGCGCCGCGCCGCCGATGCCGTGCTGCTCGACACCTCGCACATCACCATCGACGAGCAGGTGGATTTTGTATTGGAGCGCGTCTCGTCGGTGCTCGTAGACGCATTGCGCGTGGCCGAGCACGGCTAAAGCCGGCGCGCTTTCGTTTATTGGAATGATTCGTGCGCGTGTGCACGTTGGTTGGCCGACGCTTGACGCAACACCAGCCTCACGTCTTAGATTCTGCAGGGATGAACGTCTCCATCGATAAAAACTCCGGGTATTGTTTTGGCGTCGAATACGCCATTCAGATGGCCGAAGACGAGCTCGAAACCAGTGAGCAGCTGTATTGCCTCGGCGACATTGTGCACAACCGCATGGAAGTGGAGCGCCTGCACCAGCAGGGCTTGCGCATCATCGACCGGGAGCAGCTGGGCACGCTGCACGACTGCAAGGTGCTCATCAGGGCCCACGGCGAGCCGCCCGAAACCTACGAGCTGGCCCTGCGCAACAACCTCACGCTCATCGACGCCTCGTGCCCGGTGGTGCTCAAGCTGCAAAACCGCGTGAAGCACGCCTTCGACGCCACGCAACGCCAGAACGGCCAGATTGTGATTTACGGCCAGCCCGGCCACGCCGAAGTAGCGGGCCTCACTGGCCAGACCGGCAACCGCGCCATCATCGTGATGAACGAGCAGGACCTCGACCAAGTGGACTTCGCGCGCCCCGTCACGCTCTTCAGCCAAACGACCAAGAGCACGGCCGGCTTCTACCGCATGAAGCAGCTCATTGAGGAGCGCATTGCGGCGGCCGGCGGCGCGCTGGAATCCTTCGACGCCAACGACTCCATTTGCCGGCAAGTATCGAACCGGGAGCCGCAGCTGCGCAAGTTCGCCGTCGAGCACGACGTGATTGTGTTCGTGAGCGGGCGCAAAAGCTCCAACGGCAAGGCTCTGTTTTCGGTGGTCAACCAAACGAATCCGCGCAGCTACTTCGTGGAAAACGAGCAGGAGCTGGAAGACGCCTGGTTCGAGGGCGCGCAGTCGGTGGGCATTTGCGGAGCCACCAGCACGCCCATGTGGCTCATGCAGCGCGTGGCCGACCGCATTCAGGAAATAGGGGCTGCGGTGCCGGCATAGTGGTATCCGGCGCTTCTTTTAATAGCTTGCCCGCCCGGCCCATTCGGCCGGGCGGTTTTGTGTTTCGGCCATGAAAAAGATTATTGGCTATTTCCTGCGCGGCCTGCTCATCCTGGCGCCCGTCACCATCACGGTGTATCTGCTGTTTGCCTTTTTCAACTGGATCAACGGCATGTTCGTCATCGACGGCTACCCCGGCCTGGGGCTGGCGCTGATGGTGGCCCTGCTCACGCTGATGGGCTACATTGGCTCCCAGGTGCGGCCGTTTATTGTGCTGGGGGAGCGGATTCTGAACCGCCTGCCGGTCGTCAACATCATCTATTCCAGCATCAAGGACATCTTCGACGCCATTCTGGGCGAGGAGCAGAAGTTCAACACGCCGGTGCTGGTGAAGGTGTTTGCCGGTACCGAGTGCTACAAGCTGGGCTTCATCACCCAAGAGTCGATGGAAGCCGTGAACCGCCCCGATCTGGTGGCCGTGTACTTCCCCGACTCCTATAACTTTTCGGGCGAGCTGCTGCTGGTGCCCCGCGAAAACGTGCTGCACGTGGATTTGCCCAGCGCGCAGGTTATGAAGTTCGTGGTGTCGGGCGGCGTGGCCAGGCTGTAGGAAGCGGCACCCGAAAAGGACTGAAAACGTATGGTCATCCTGAGCGTGAGCGAAGGACCTTCTCCCCGCTGAACGACAGGCGCAGAACCGAGTCGTTCTGACTTGATAAGGTCCTTCGCTCACGCTCAGGATGACTTTTTTATTGCGCTATGTTCGTCGAGGCCGGTCGTACCAAGCTCTACTACGAAGTATATGGCCACGGGCCGCGCGTGGTGCTGGCCTTTCACGGCTACGGGCAGGGTGCGGGCCACTGGCGCAGCCTGGCTGTGTTGGTGGGCGAACAGGTGACGCTCTACGCCTTCGACCTCTTTTACCACGGCCGCAGCACCCTGGCCAAAGCCGACGCCCCGTTGCGCAAACCGCGGCTTATCGAGCTGCTGAGCCAGTTTCTGCGCGAGCAGAACATCGACACGTTTGGCCTGCTGGCCTTCAGCATGGGCGCCAAGTTTGCCCTCACGGTGGCCGAGCACCTGCCCGAGCGCGTGCAGCAGCTCTGGCTGATTGCCCCGGACGGCATCCGCACGCAGTTCTGGTATTCGCTGGCTACCTATCCGCCTTGGATGCGCGGGGTGTTGGGTCAGGCCGTGCTGCGCCCCCAGCGCTTGTTGCGCTTCATCGACCGATTGGCCGAGCGCCGCATCGTCGACCACGGCCTCGTGCGGTTTGCGCAATGGCAGCTCGATAGCCGCGAAAAGCGCCTGCGCGTGTACCGCAGCTGGACCGGCTTCCGCCACTTGGTGTTCGACGTGCGCCGCCTCGCCGCCACGCTCAACCGCCGGCCCACACCCGTTACGTTTTTCCTCGGCCGGCACGACAAAGTCATTCCCCACGCCGGGCTGCAGACTTTCATTGTCTCGCTGCGTGCCGCCCACACCGTGCTGCTCGACACCGGCCACGCCGGCCTCATCTACGACGTGGCCGCCTACCTGCGCCGCCACCCCGACGAGTGGCGCTGGGCCGCCGCCTAAGCCGACAGCGCCTGCTCGTAGAGCCGGAAGCTTTCCTCGTCGAAGACCACGAAGACCACCGTTTCGGGTGCTGCATGAGCGGCTAAGAACGCCTGCGCCTCGTGCACGGCGATGCGCAAGGCCTCAGGCTTGGGGTAGCCGTAGATGCCGGTGCTGATGCCGGGAAAGGCCACGCTGGTGAGCTGGTGGTCGGCGGCGAGCTGCAGGGAGTTGCGGTAGCAGTCGGCCAGCAGCTGCGGCTCCCGCTTGTGGCCACCGTTCCATACCGGGCCCACCGTGTGAATGACGTAGCGTGCCGGCAGCCGCCCGCCCGAGGTGATGACGGCCTGGCCGGTGGGTAGGCTGCCCTGCCGGGCCCGAATGGCGCGGCACTCCTCCAGAATCTGCGGGCCGCCGGCGCGGTGAATGGCCCCGTCGACGCCGCCCCCGCCGAGCAGGGACGAGTTGGCGGCGTTGACGATGGCGTCGGTATCGAGGCGGGTGATGTCGCCTTGCCAGAGCCGGAGGCGGCCGAAGGAACGGGCGGCGGTGCGCCAGTCGGGTGAGGAGGGCATAGCGGTAGAAGTGGGGTGAAAACGGTTCGTCAGCCCTAATAAGCAGTTCGGAGCCAAAGGTTGCCGCTTGGGCAATATTAAGAGGCGCGCATGTAGCCGCGGTTGGTACATTTGATCATCCTTCCAACGCACCTCATACCCCCGCTCATGGAAACCACCGACCGCGACCCAAACCTGTGGCGCATGGCCAAAGCCCGCGCCAAATTCAAAGCCCACCTGATGACCTACCTGCTCGTGAATGCGCTGCTGTGGGCCATTTGGTTTCTCACCGGCCACCACGACTACGGCACCGGCCTGCCCTGGCCCATCTGGTCGACGGTGTTTTGGGGCTTTGGCGTGCTGATGCAGGGCGTACGCGCCTACGGTTTTGCCGGCCGCCGCGAGTGGTCGGAGCAGGAATACCAGCGCCTGCTGCGCAACAAAGAAACCGGGCAGTAGCGGTGCTGCCGCCCGGCACTGTTTCACGCTAGTTGCTCGTCTTCATGGAAACTCCCGCCCGCGACCCGCACCTATGGCGTTTGGCCAAGGCCCGCGCCAAGTTTAAAGCCCACCTGCTCACCTACGCCAGCGTCAACGCGCTGCTGTGGCTGATTTGGCTGCTCACCCACAACACCCACCACGTGCGCCTGCACCACCGCGGCCCCTTCGACTGGAACCTGCCCTGGCCCGTCTGGCCGATGCTGTTCTGGGGGCTGGTGCTGGTGTGGCAGGGCCTGTGCGCCTACGGTTTTGCCAACACGCTGCACTCGCCGGAGCGCGAATACGACCGGCTGCTGCGCAACCGGCAAGACCTCCAACGCTAATACAAGCCGCCGAAAGCCGGGGTGGGTCCAGCGCGTTGCCGGGCCCACCCCGGCTATTTGCCAAATGCCCGGCCCTCCAGCGTAACCTTTGCCGCCGGGCCCTAGTTGGTAGCACTATGATACGCCGTCTGCTTCCGCTTTTGCTGGTGCTGCCGCTGGCCGGGGCCCGCCCCACGCCGCCGCCCGCCGCCCCCGACAACCTCGCCAAAATCAAGCTGCCAGCGGGCTTCCGCATCGGCTACTACGCCCAGAACGTGGCCGGCGCCCGTTCCCTGGCCCTGGGGCCCGACGGCACCGTGTACGTGGGCACCCGTGGCAGCAAAGTGTACGCCCTGCCCGACCGCAACCACGACGGCAAGGCCGATGAGCTCGTCACCATTGCCTCGGGCCTGAACGAGCCCAACGGCGTGGCCGTGCGGGGCGGGGCCCTGTACGTGGCCGAAATCAGCCGGGTGCTGCGCTACGACAACATTGCCGCCAAGCTCAAGACGCCACCCAAGCCGGTGGTCGTCTACGACCAGCTGCCCGACAAGGAACACCACGGCTGGAAGTACATCAACTTCGGGCCCGACGGCAAGCTGTATATCCCCGTGGGTGCGCCCTGCAACGTGTGCCTGCCCGAAGAGCCCATCTTCGCCACCATCAACCGCATGAACCCCGACGGCACCGGCCTCGAAACCGTGGCCTACGGCGTGCGCAACTCCGTCGGCTTCGATTGGAGCCCCATCGACAAGGCCCTCTGGTTTACCGACAACGGCCGCGACATGCTGGGCGACGACAAGCCCGCCGACGAGCTGAACCGCGCCGCCAACGCCGGCCTGCACTTCGGCTTCCCCTACGTGTTTCAGGGCGACCTGCTTGACCCGCAGTTCGGCAAGGGCAAAGCCACGAGCACCTACACCCCGCCGGCCCGCAAGCTGGGCCCGCACGTGGCCGCGCTGGGCATGAAGTTCTACACCGGCAAGATGTTTCCGGCCGCGTACCGCAACCAGATTTTCATTCCCGAGCACGGCTCCTGGAACCGCTCCAGCAAAATCGGCTACCGCATCAGCCTAGTGCGCGTGGACGCCAGCGGCAAGCAGGCCACCAGCTACGAAACCTTCGCCTCGGGTTGGCTGCAGGGCCAGAGCAGCTGGGGCCGCCCCGTGGCCCTGCTGGTACTGCCCGACGGCTCCCTGCTCGTGTCCGACGATCAGAACGACTGCGTCTACCGCATCAGCTACAGCGAGTAGGGCCCGGCGACTGGTTTTTCGAGCCTGCAAGCGCAGAACGTCTCCGGCCTCCGTCGGAACCGTCCTTTATCGGTGCAGGCTGCCTGCGACGGAAGCCAGCCCGTTAAAAAATTAATCTGTCCCGGTGCCGGCCAACTGCCGGCCGCGCCCGTATTTTGCCCCTGTGAAGAAAGCCCAGACCCGTCGCCCACCCAAGCGCACCGTGGGCCGCCGCGAGCTGGTGGATTTCCCGCAATTTCAGCTCTTCGGCGTGGAAGCCAAGGTGGACACCGGCGCCTACACCGGCGCCATTCACTGCTCCAACATCCACGAAGACACGCTGCCAGACGGGCGGCCCGTGCTGCGTGTGCAGCTGCTCGACGAGTCGCACCCGGCTTTCGACGGCACGCCGCTGCACTTCGAGGAGTTCGGCCTGCGCGAAATCCGCTCCTCCAACGGCGACGTGCAGGAGCGCTACGTCATCCGGGCCGTCATCCGGCTCTTCGGCGAAGACTACGACACCGAATTTTCCCTCTCCGACCGCTCCGACATGAAATACCCCGTGCTCATCGGCCGGCTGCTGCTGCAGCGGGCCCGGCTGGTGGTCGACGTGGCCCGGCGCAACGCCTCCTACAAGCACCAGCGCCGGCATCCGGCGTAACTTCGTCCGCTTCCGGAGGCCTTCCCAATTCCTACCCGTTATTCCCTCGCCCCATGAAATTGGCGATTCTGTCGCGTGAGCCGAAACTCTATTCCACCAAACGCCTGGTGGAAGCAGCCGAAGCGCGCGGCCATCAGGTCGACGTCATTGACCATTTGCAATGCAACCTCGTGCTGGAAAAGGGCACACCCGGCATCATTTACGAAGGCCGCCGGCTCGAAGGCTTCGACGCCATCATTCCGCGCATCGGGGCCTCGGTCACGTTCTACGGCACGGCCGTGGTGCGGCAGTTTGAGATGATGAAGGTGCGCACCGCCGTGGACAGCCAAGCCATTGTGCGCTCCAGAGACAAGCTCCGCTCGATGCAGATACTGGCCCGCGCCGGCGTGGGCATGCCCAAAACCGCCTTCACCAACTACTCCGACGAGGTGCTGGAAATGATTCAGCAGGTGGGCGGCGCGCCGGTCATCATCAAGCTGCTCGAAGGCACACAGGGGCTGGGCGTGGTGCTGGCCGAAACGGAAAAAGCGGCGCAGTCGGTGATTGAGGCCTTTCACAACCTCAAAGCCCGCATCATTGTGCAGGAGTTCATTGCCGAAAGCAAGGGTGCTGATTTGCGCGCCTTCGTGGTGAACGGCGAGGTGGTGGGCGCCATGAAGCGGCAGGGCAAAGAGGGCGAGTTCCGCTCGAACCTGCACCGCGGCGGCACCGGCACGCTCGTGAAGCTCACGCGGGCCGAAAAAGCCGCCGCCCTGCTGGCCACCAAGGCCCTGGGCCTCGGCATTGCGGGCGTGGATATGCTCCAGAGCAAGCGCGGCCCGCTGGTGCTCGAAGTCAACTCGTCGCCCGGCCTGGAGGGCATCGAAAAAGCCACCGGCCTCGACATTGCCGGCCAGATCATCGAGTATACCGAGGAGCTGACCCGCCGCAAGCGCACCAAGAAGAAGCCCGCCGCGGCGCCCAAGCGCGCCTCTAAAGCCACCCTGCCCGATACGCAGTCGGACGATTCTCTGCTGTAGGAAGGAGGGGACGCCGCGCCGAAGGCGAGGCAGGGGTGGTTAGGTCGTTGCTGATGGTGTTTACCTAGAACGTCATGCTGAGTTTGTCGAAGCATCTCTGCCACAAGCCTCACTCCCCAGCCCCCTCTCCAAAAGAGAGGGGAGTGTAATGTTATCTGGCATCAGCACGCGAGGTGCCTCGCCTTCGCTCGGCATGACGGCCCTATTCCGCGTTGCCTGCCTTGCAGGCGGAGCGCCATTCAGAGCTCCAGCGCCTACAAACCAGATTTTAGCGGAACTTAGGAACAGCATTAGGGCCTGCACCAGGCCCGCCAAGCCACCCTTCATGCTGCGCCGTTGAAGAAAAAGTCTCCCGATTCCGTCCCCGATTTCTGCCTCAACGGCCTCACCATCGGGCTGGGCGAGCAGGTGCTTACGCGCCTCGTCATTGCCCAGTTGCCCACCGGCACCGTTATCGATGTGCCGGTGCACGTGTTCCGCAGCACCCAGCCTGGCCCCACAGTGCTGCTGATGGCCGGCATGCACGGCGACGAGGTGAACGGCATCGAAACCATCCGGCGCATGATTCGGCGCGGGCAGTTGCAGCGGCCCTTGCGCGGCACCATCGTGGCCATTCCCATCCTCAACATCTACGGCTTCCTGAACTTCTCGCGCGAAGTGCCCGACGGCAAGGACGTGAACCGCTCGTTTCCCGGCCACCCGCGGGGCTCGGTGGCCAGCCGCGTGGCGCACCGCTTCATGCGCGAAATCATGCCGCTCATTGACTACGGCATCGACTTTCACACCGGCGGCGCGGCCCGCTCCAACCACCCGCAGGTGCGCTGCATTCTGGGCGAAGACCCCGAAACCGATGCCCTGGCCGCCGCTTTCGCCGCGCCCTTCACGCTGCACGCGGCCCTGCGGCCCGGCTCCCTGCGCGAAGCCGCCATGCAGCAGGGGCGCCGCATCATCGTGTACGAAACCGGGGAGTCGCTGCGGCTCGACGAGCCCGGCATTGAACTGGCCACGGCCGGCACCTTTCGCTTCCTGAAGCACCTGGGCATGCTGGCCGAGGCGCCGGAGCCCGCGCAGGCCACGGTGGTGTGCCGCCGCCACACGTGGCTGCGGGCGAAGTACGCGGGCCTGTTTCGGACCCACCTGCGCAACGGCGACTACCTGCCGAAAGGCCAGGAATACGGCATCGTGGCCGACCCCTACGGCGAGCAGGCCGTGCGGCTGGTGTCGCCGGTCAGCGGCTTCGTCATCGGGTTGAACCACATGCCTGTCGTCAACCAGGGCGACGCGCTGCTACACATTGCCGTGCCCGAGCAAGCCGCGGCCGACTCTGCTGCCGATTCCAATTCTGATTCCGAATGAGCTTTCCACCCACCCCGCTGCCCAACGCCCGCGTGTACCTGCGCCGCCTGCAGCCCCACGATGCCCCCACCTTTGCCGCCTACCGCGCCGACCCCGCCGTGGCCCGCTACCAAAGCTGGGACACCTACACCCTGGCGCAGGCTACCGAGTTTGTGGCTACCTACGGCCCGGCCGACATTCCCGGCCCGCCCGGCACGTGGCGGCAGCTGGCCATTGCCCTGTGCGTTACCGACGGACTTATCGGGGACTGCGCCCTGCACCTGATTGCCGACGAGCCGCGCATTGCCGAAATCGGCATCACGCTCAGTCCCGCGTACCAGGGCCAGGGCTATGCCCGCGAGGCGCTGCGCAGCCTGCTCGGCTACTGCTTCACGGAGCTGCAGCTGCACCGCGTGTATGCCATTACCGACGCCCTGAACCTGCCCGCCGCGCGCCTGCTCGAAAGCGCGGGCATGCGCCGCGAAGGGCATTTCCGGCAGCACGTGTGGTTTAAGGGCGGCTGGGGCGACGAGTTTTTGTATGCCGTGCTGCGCGAGGAATGGCAGCAAGTCCAAGGCAGTGGCAAGTTGGTATAACGGGCCGGGAAGGGGCAGCGCCCAAAGCGGTAGTGAAACGCCGTATCCGCACATGCAAGTGCCGTTACCTATGCACTAGCTGAATTTATTAGTTGCGTGCACTGCTTATGGCGCGGTGAGACGAAACAGGTAAGTACCTTTGCTTTTGCCCTTGTACTATGCCGGAATAAAATTTTCGGTTTCGCTCCCTCTCCACACTTTTTCTCACGCATGAAATCAACTTTACTAGCGCGCCTGCTGGGCGTACTGGCGGTGCTGTGCACTACCGCTACGTATGGCCAAAGCTGGCAATGGGCCTCGCAGCCGGCCACTCCTTCGTCGACCTCGGGCGGGCAGCGCATTGCGCGCGACGCCAGCGGCAACATCTTTGTGCTGGGCGAGTTCTTCGGCACCGGCACCTTTGGGGGCTCTTCGTTCACCAGCTCGGCCGGCGGCAACGACGTGGTGCTGGCCAAGCTGAACAGCAGCGGCGTGTGGCAATGGGCCCGGCAAATTAGCGGGACCGGCTCTGAGCAGGCCCGTGGCCTGGCCATCGATGCCAGTGGCAACGTGTACGTGAGTGGCTTGGCCGAAAGTGGTACCGTCACTTTCGGTACCACCAGCTATACTTCCGCCGTCAGTGGTGATGTGCTCGGATTTGTGGCCAAATACGACGCCAACGGCACCTTGCAGTGGTCGAACTCGGCCATGGGCGCCGGCTCGGCCCAGCCAAACGACTTGACCATCGACGCCAACGGAGCCGTGGTGTGGGCGGGGCATTTCACCCGCACCATCTCGTTCGGCTCGACTTCGGTAACCAGCCTTGGTAGTTCCGATGTGTTCGTGGCCAAGCTCAGCGCATCAAACGGCGCGTACCAGTGGGCCGTGCGGGCAGGCGGGAGCGGCAACGAATCCTGCCGCGGTGTGGCTGCCGATGCCAACGGCAACATCTTCGTGAGCGGCAACTTTCGCGGTACCAGCAGCGTCTTCGGGGGCCTGCCAGCCATGGCTAGCACCGGCGACGGCACGCAGAACGACGTTTTTGTGGCCCGACTCAACGGGGCCGGCACGTGGCAGTGGGTTACGAAAGGCGGTGGTACCAGCCCTGAAACTGGCTACGACATTGCCACCGACGGCAGCGGCAACGCCTACGTGTGCGGCGCCTTCGAGGGCACGGCCACGTTTGGCTCATCGTCGTTTACCAACTCAAACACCGCGGGACTCTACGACCTTTTTGTTGCCAAAATCGACGCTGGCGGTAGCTGGCAGTGGGCTAAAAACGCGGGTACTGCTGCCGCCGATGACAACGCCACGGGTATTGACGTGGATGCCAGCGGCAACGTGTACGTGACGGGCTACATCGGCGCCGCTACCACGTTTGGTAGCACCACCGTGGGCTATGCCGGTTCGGCCGATGTATTCGCGGCCAAGCTCAACACCAGCGGCGCTTGGCAGTGGGCCCTGCAAGCCGGCACCGCCAACTACGACTACGGTACGCGCATTGTGACCGACGGCTCGGGCTTTGCCTACATAGCGGGCACGTACCAAGGACCCATTCCTGCGCAGGCAGTCAGTATTGCTTTTGGCAGCACCACGCTCACATCGTCGGCTTCAGGTACCTTGTTCGCCGCCAAAATGGGGCTGGCGGCGCCCACCAATGCCAACCCCGTTATTGCGGCCCAGACGTTTTCGATTGCTGAAAACAGCGTCAATAATACCGTGGTGGGCACCGTAGCAGCTTCCGACCCCGACGCGGGCCAGACGCTGACCTACAGCCTGACGGCCGGCAACACCGGCGGCGCGTTTTCCATCAACAGCAGCACCGGCCAGCTACGGGTGGCCAACTCGGCGGCCCTCGACTACGAAACCACCACCAGCTTTGCCCTTACGGTGCAGGTGGCCGACAACGGCAGTCCCAGCAAAAACGCCTCGGCGACCATCACGGTGAACCTGACGAACGTGGACGATACGGCTCCGGCTGCGCCGGTGGTATCTGCACCCGCCAACGGCAGCTCAACCAACGACAACACTCCCACCTACAGCGGCACGGCCGAAGCCAGCAGCACCGTGCGGGTGTACGTGGACGGTACCAGCATAGGCACGACCACGGCCAGCGGCGCGGGCAACTGGTCTCTCACCCAGACCACAGCGCTGACCGGTGGCTCGCACACGGTGTACGCCACGGCCACCGACGCGGCCAACAACACCAGCGCCAGCAGCAACACCAACACCTTTATGGTGGACATTACGGCCCCGACGGTAACCATCAGCTCGACGGCCAGCAGCCCCACCAGCACCTCGCCCATTCCTGTCACGGTGACTTTCTCGGAAAGCGTTACCGGCTTCACAAGCGGCGACGTGACGGTGACCAACGGCAGCCTTACCGGCAGCAGTTTTGGCGGCTCGGGCACCACTTACAGCTTCACCGTAACGCCCGCGGGCGGCGGCGCGGTGACGGTCAATATCAGCACGGGCGTAGCCCAGGACGCGGCCGGCAACGGCAACGCAGCCGCCACCCAGTTCAGCATTACCTACGTGGTGCCCACGGCCACGGTGGCGTCGATTACGCGCAGCTACCCGGCGCTGGTGGCCACGCCCACGGTGGAATTCGTCGTGACTTTCTCGGGCACCGTTACGGGCTTGACAACCACCAATTTTTCCTTGACGACTTCGGGCCTGAGCGGAGCCAGCGTGGCCAGCGTATCGGGTTCGGGCGCGACTTACACCGTGGTGGCCAATACCGGCTCGGGAGCGGGTACGCTGCGCCTGGACGTGACCAGCGCCAGCGGCATTTCGCCCTCGGTTACCAATGTGCCCTTTACCAGCGGCCCCACCTACGATGTGGTAAAGCTTTTCTCCAGCCCCACGCTCACCATTCAGGGCATGGGCAGCGCCACGCCCGGCTCCGACGTAACGGCCTTTGTGGATGTGGTGCAGGTGTTGCAGAACGGAACGAGCACGGTCGTGAGCGGGGCCGTGGGCAACCCCAGCTTTGAAACCTATGGCCCCTTGGGCAATACCACCCACGGTTATAACCCCACGGGCGCCACTTGGACGTTCAATAGCCTCTCGGGCATTGCCCTGAATGGCAGCGGCTTCACGCCGCCGACGGCGCCCAATGGCTCGGCCGTGGCGTTCGTGCAAAGTGCCCCGAGTGGCAATGGCCAGGTGCAGCAGGCCCTGAGCGTGGGCTCGGGCACGTACCAGGTGAATTTCCGGGCGGGCCAGCGCGACTACGGCACCCCACGCGACCAAACCCTCAACGTGCTGATCAACGGTGCCTATGTAGGCAGCGTCAAACCCGCCCTCGGCAGCACTTACGCTACTTTCACCTCCAGCGCATTTACAGTCGATGCCGTGGCCCCCACAGCCATCATCAGCTCTACGGTCGGGGCGGCGGGCAGCACCACCAGCACCTCGCCCATTCCGTTCACGGTGACCTTCTCCGAAAGCGTAACGGGCCTCGTGGCCGGCGACGTGACGGTGACCAACGGCACCATTACCGGCGGCAGCTTTAGCGGTTCGGGCACCACCTATACCTTCACCGTAACGCCCAGCACTGGCGGCACCGTCACGGTCGACCTCGGCGCGGGCGTGGCTCAGGACGCGGCCGGCAACACCAGCACCGACGCTTCGGCCTTCAGCCTCGTGTACCTGCCCAACCTGACGGTGAGCACCGCTGCCTCGGTGGCGGGCGGCAGCTACAACAACATTACCGTAACCGGTACCGGCGTGGCCACGCTGGCCGGCGCGGTGAATGTGGCCGGCACCTTCACCGTGCAGAACGGCGGCACGCTCAACACCAACTGCCAAGCCATTGCCGGCACCGGCAGCTTCACGGTGGCCACCGGCGGCACCCTGGGTATTTGCGACGCGGCGGGCATTGTCGGCTCCGGTGCTACCGGTGCGGTGCAAGTATCGGGCACCCGCTCGTTTGCCGCCGATGCCGTGTACAGCTACAACGGCTCGGTGGCGCAGGCCACCGGCGCGGCCCTGCCCGCCTCGGTGCGCACGCTCACGCTCAACAACGCCGCCGGCCTCGCCCTCAGCCAAGACCTGACCGTGACGCAGGCGCTGACCCTAACCAGCGGGATACTGACCACCGGCGCGCGCAAGGCCACGCTGGGCAGCACCGCCACGCTCACCGAATCGGCCACCAGCTACGTGACGGGCACCGTGGAGGCCACCCGGTCGCTGACAAACCCCACCACCAACACTTTTGGCGGGCTGGGCCTCACGCTGCAAACCGCCTCCGCCGGGGGCGCGTCGATGCCTGGTAGCACCACCGTGCGCCGCGTAACGGGCACGGCCCTCACGGGCCAGGGCACCAGCAAGAGCATCAAGCGCTACTACGACATTGTGCCGACCACCAACACGAACCTGAACGTGACGCTCACCTTCGCCTACCTCGACGCGGAGCTGAACGGCATCGGGGAAAGCCAGCTGGGGCTGTTCCGCTCTACCACGGGCACCGGCAATACCTGGCAATACGTGAAGGCCAGCGCCCGCAACACTTCGGCCAACACGGTTACGGCCTCCGGCGTAGAGCACTTCTCCGTTTGGACGCTTGGTTCGCAGGCTGCCCCGCTGCCGGTGGAGCTGCTTAGCTTCTCGGCCGAGCCGCAAGGCCCCGACGCGTTGCTGCGCTGGGCCACGGCCTCGGAGAAAAACAACGCCCGCTTCGAGGTCGAGGCTTCCGTCGACGGCAAAGCCTTCGTGAAAGTTGGTACGGTGGAAGGCCACGGCACCAGTGCCCAGCGCCACGACTACCGCTTCCTCGACGCCCGCCTGGCCCGCTACGCTGCCAATCTGGTCTACTACCGTCTGCGTCAAGTCGATTTCGACGGGCAGGAAACCGTATCCGAAGTGCGGACCTTGGCCGCGGGCGAGGCTACCGGCAGCGAGTTTGCCGTGTACCCCACGCTGCGCGCTTCCGGCGAGGCGTTGCCCTACGTGCTGAGCGGCCCCATGGCCGCCAACGCGGAGGGCGCTGTGCTGACGGTGTATTCCGCCACCGGCCAACGGATGGCTGTTCAACGCCTTTCGGCAAGCCGCACGGGCGCTGTGGCTCTGCCTAAGCTGCCGGCCGGCTGGTATCTGGTGCGCCTGCAACTGCCCGGCGGCCAAACGCTTTCTGCCCGCTTCGGCGTGCAGTAGGCTCGGTCACCCAATCACGCCAACGCCCCGCCTGGTTGCAACCGGGTGGGGCGTTGCTGTTTAGATAGGCACTGATAATGGTAGCTGGAGGCCAAAAGTTTACCAGAGCTACGGCCGCGCCTTGGCATTCAGCTCGGCTTCTTCCCAGGTGGGGACGCGCTCGTAGGTGCAGCGCAGCGGATCGAGGGTTTCGGCTTGCTGCTGCCGTTCCAGCAGGCGCAGGCGCTCCGTCAGGCGCGCTTCGGTAGCCTGGCTGACGCTGAGGCGCTGGCGCAGGTCTTCCAGTTCGCCGCGCTGCGCGTCGAGCTGGGCTTGCAGCACAGCACTACTAGCCGGGGCAGGAGCGACGGGAGCGGCACCGGGCGGCAGGCGGGTGCCGGCCACGGCCAGGGTGGCGTTTTGGGCGTGGCAGGTGCCGGCCAGCAGCAGGAGCCCACTGGCCAGAAAGAAACAGCGTGTCATAAGCGGAGGGCTTGGGGCCTAGAGCCTGTCCGGGAAGCTCAGAACGTCATGCTGAGCTTGTCGAAGCATCTCTACTGGTAGTAATTTCTATCTAACGAAGCGGGAGAGATGCTTCGACAAGCTCAGCATGACGGCCTTTCTCATGGCGGACGACTTTTCGGATAGGTCCTATTACGGAGTGGGCTGCAGGTGCTTGTTGAGGAAGCTCAGCGTGGTTTCGTAGGCTTTCATCTCGTTGGCGCGCTTGGCAAAGCCGTGGCCCTCGTCGGGAAACACCACGTACTCCACCGTGCCGCCCTTGTTTTTGATGGCCGCCACCATGTCGTCGGACTCGGGTTTGATGACGCGCGGGTCGTTTTCGCCCTGAATGACGAGCAGGGGCCGCTCAATCTTATCGGCGTGGAACAGGGGCGAGGTGGCTTTCAGGCGCTCCATATCCGTGTCGGGGTTGCCGATTTCCTGGTACAGCGCCTGCCGGAAGGACTCCCAATAGGGAGGAATGCTCTGGAGGGTGCGCACCCAGTTGCTCACCCCGAAAATATCGACGCCGGCGGCGAAGCGCTTGGGCGCGAAGGCGAGGGCCGCCAGCGTCATGTAGCCGCCGTAGGAGCCGCCCATGATGGCCACCCGCGAGGTATCGACGTAGCCGAGGGAGGCGAGGTATTTCTTGGCGGCGAGGCAGTCCCAGAGCGGTTCGCGGCCGTGCTTCTGGTCGTCGGCGGCGTAGAAGGTTTTGCCGTAGCCGGAGGAGCCGCGGTTGTTCACGCGCAGCACCACGTAGCCGTTGTTGGCCAAATACTGGCACAGGCCCGAGTAGTTGGGCGTCGATTGGCCGCCGGGGCCGCCGTGCACTTCCACCACGGCCGGCAGCTTTTCGCCGCCGGCTTTGGCGCCGTGCGGGGCGTAGAGCAGGGCCGGAATGCCCATGCCGTCGAACGACTGGTAGCGGATGGTGCGCGTCTCCACCAGGTCGAAGGAGTTGATGGCCGGGTTCAGGCAGCTGGTGAGCTTGGTGGCATTCTTGGTATTGAAGTCGTAGACGTAGAGGTCGGAGGGCGTCCGGTCGCCGTTGACGAAGTAGGCCAGGCGGCGGTCGGAGGGGGAGAAGGTGAGGCCGGTAATCACGCCGGCGGGCGGCGTGGGCATGATCAGGGGCTTGTTGTTGGCCGCGTCGTAGAGGCGGATGCTGGTGCGTCCGTCTTCGTTGATGCCCGTGACGCGGTACTTGCCGGCGCGGGAGAAGTAGGTGTACACAATGTCCCAGTTGGCCTTTTCCACGGTTTCGCGCTTGCCGGTGGTCAGGTCGTAGCGCACCACGTAGGCGAATTCCGAGCCGTCGTCGGTGGTGGCGTAGAGGTAGCGCGTCTTGGGGTCGAAGTCCATTGGCGTGTTGGCCATGCTGCCCTTGTGCGCGCTCAGCGGCGTGGTTTCCTTGGTGTCGGTGCGGTACAGCAGCACTTCAGAATCGAGGGTGGTGTTCGACTTCTGCAGCGCCACGTACTTATCGTCGCTCGACACCACCACGGGGTCGAGGCCCTGGGTGTTTTGGTAGAGCAAGGTGCGCTGCAGGGAAGGCACGTCGTAGCGGTAGAGGTCCATGAATTTGGGGTCCCGCTCGTTGGTCAGCACGTAAAAGGCCTTCCCGTCGCGGCGCCAGCCGCCGTACTCGGCGCGCAGCTTGTCGCCGGGCGTCAGGTCGCGCTCCTGTCCGTTGGCTTCGCGCACGTAGAGGTGAAAGTTCTCGTTGCCGCCCTGGTCGTGCGAATACACCAGGCGGCCATCGGGCAGCCAGGCGGCGGGGTAAATGCTTTCCTTGGTGGACGACGTAACGGGCGTAAACGGCCCGCCTTTCACCGGCACGGTATAGAGGTTGAACACTCCGGTCTGATTCGAGCTAAACAGAATCTGCTGCTCATCGGGCGAAAACGTGCGTCCGTTGAGCTTGGTGGTGTTCAGGAACTGCTCGACGGTGTAGCGCTTGATAACCGGCGGCGCCACCGATTTGGGCACTTGGGCGGCGGCCGGGGTCAGCAGGACCAGCCAGGTGAGGCAGGGGAGAAGCAAGTGTTTCATAGGGGCAAACGGTTGTGGGAGGGAAGAGAAGCAGTAGCGGCAGGTATTGCTGCGACGAAGGCTGCAACTTTCTTAAAGTCAGTGAGGAATGGCGAGAGTTGCACCAGCAGCAAGCATACGGTGAACTATATGCTGGCCAGAATAAATATAGTAATTACTTGCTATAATTATAGTAGAGGGTAGAGGGCTTGCAAAAGCAGCGGCTGCGCGGAGGCAGGCCGCATAACCTGCCCAATTCTGCGTTTCTTTGTGGGAGCCGGCAGCGTGTCCGGCGTCATCCTTGCCTCTTATCCTGCATGAAGAACCCGCTTCAACTGGCCATCAACGCCATTTTGCTGCTTGCCGTAGCCGTCCTGTTTTACCTGCACTTCGCCCAGAAACCGGCGGCTCCCGCTGCCCAGCCCGCCGCCACCGTGGCCGCCACCGACGACGAGCCCGCCGATACCACCGAAACCGCCGTGGCCACTCCCGCCATCGTCACGGCCGATTCGGGCAAGGCCCTGCCGGTGCTGCCGGCCGGCAACATCCGCAAAGTGGCTTTCGTGGAGTCGGCCAAGCTGCTGGAAGGCTACCGCGCCATGCAGAGTGCCCGCAAAGAGTATGAGCGCAAGGCCGCCCAGTGGCAAAAGCAGCACGAAACCAACGTGCGCAGCTTCCAGGCCGCCGTGCAGAACTACCAGAAAACCGCCGCCAGCCTCACCGAAGAGCAGCGCGCCGCCACCGAGCAGCGCCTGCAGCAGCAGGAGCAGCAGGTAGCCCAGCAGCAGCAGGGCCTGCAGCAGCAAGCCCAGCAGGAAGAAGCCCGCATGACCGACGTGGTGCTGACCCGCGTGAACAAGCTGCTGGAAACCTACGGCAAGGAAAACGGCTACGACCTGATTCTGATTGCCGGCAGCGGCACCATTGCCTACGGCCGCAAGGGCCTCGACATTACCGCCCCCGTGCTCCAGCGCCTGAACGCGGAATACGCCGCCCGCGGAAAGAAATAAGTGCGCCAACCCGGCGTTATAAGTGCCCCGTCGACCCACAAGCCGGCGGGGCTCTTTTTTCGCCACTTGCAACCACCCGCGTAGCCCTCCGCCTCTTCGCCCATGAGGGCGCCGTGCTAGCATCATCGTGCGGTTGCGGCCGGCCGGGGCAGCCACTAGCTTTGTTTCGTTATTTTCTCTGATAATATGATTCTACATTTCCGCTCGGCCATCGGCTTGGGCGTTCTGGGTTGCCTGCTCACGCCGGCCGTGCACGCGCAACAAGCGGCCAAAGCCTCCGTGGGGCGCGTCACGTTCAGCGGGTACGTGCGCGACGCCGCCACCGGCGAAAACCTCATTGGCGTGGCCGTGGTGCACCCCAGCTCGGGCCAGGGCACCGCCACCAACACCTACGGCTTCTACTCGCTCACGCTGCCCGCCTCCGGCGACACTACCCGGCTGCTGGCGTCGTACCTGGGCTACCAGCGCCAGGTAGTGCCCGTGCGCCTCGACAAAAGCCAGGCGCTGAACTTCCGGCTGCAATCGGCCACCAGTGAGCTGCAATCGGTGGAGATTGTGGGCACCCAGCAGGAAAAGCTGGCCGAAAGCACCCGCATGGGCACCATGAACATCCCGCTCAACCAAATCAAGGCCGTGCCGGCGCTGTTTGGCGAGCGGGACGTGCTGAAGGTGATGCAGCTGCTGCCGGGCGTGCAGGCCGGCGGCGAAGGCCAGACCGGCCTCTACGTGCGCGGCGGCTCCCCCGACCAGAACCTGATTCTGCTCGACGGTACGCCGGTGTACAACGCCTCGCACCTGTTCGGCTTCTTCTCCGTCTTCAACGCCGACGCGCTCAACAACGTGGAGCTGGTGAAAGGCGGTTTCCCGGCCCGCTACGGCGGGCGGCTCTCCTCGGTGCTCGATATTTCGATGAAGGAGGGCAACATGCAGAAATTTCACGGCGAAGGCGGCGTGGGCCTAATTGCCTCGCGCCTCACGCTGGAAGGCCCCATCAAGAAAGACACGGCCTCGTTCATCATTTCGGCCCGCCGCACCTACATCGACCTGCTGGCCCGGCCGCTCATCAACCTGGCCATGGCCGCCGAGGGAATTCCCTACAACGAGCGGCCCACGGTGGGCTACTTTTTCCACGACGTCAACGCCAAGGTGAACTGGAAGCTGAGCCAGCGCGACCGGCTCTACCTGAGCGCCTACACCGGCCGCGACAAGTTCTACGCCCGCTACAAAAGCCCCGTGGAAGACGGCCAGTACAACCAGGAGAAAGACGGCCTGGGCTGGGGCAACATCACCTCGGCACTGCGCTGGAACCACGTGGTGAACGACCGACTCTTTGCCAACACCCACCTCACGTTCAGCCGCTACCAGTTCGACGTGGGCATCGAGCAAACCAACCGCTTCCGGCGCAACCCCGGCGAGCCGCTCCAAACCGAGAAGTTTGCCCTGCTCTACGCTTCCAACATCCGCGACTGGACGCTCAAAACCGATTTCGACTACCTGCCGTTGCCCAACCACTACGTGCGCTTCGGCGGCCAGTACATTTTCCACCAGTTCCGGCCGGGGGCCATGCAGATCAAGAGCTCCGACCCCGATGCCAACCTCGACCAGTTCAACAAAGAAAGCCGCACGCTGGGCCACGAGGTGGGCGTGTACGCCGAAGACGACTACAAAGTAACCGAGCGGCTGAAGGTCAACGCCGGCTTGCGCGTCAACGGCTTTGCCGTCGATGGCAAGCTGTTTCCCTCCGTCGAGCCGCGCCTGGCTGCCCGTTTCCTGCTCACCGAAGACTGGGCGCTGAAAGGCTCCTACGCCCGCACCTCGCAGTTCATTCACCTGCTCACCAACAGCGGCATTGGCCTGCCCACCGACCTGTGGGTACCGGCCACGGCCAAGGTGAAACCCCAGAAAGCCCAGCAGGTGGCCCTGGGCGCGGCCCGCAACCTGCGCTTCAAAGACGAAGACTACGAGCTGAGCCTGGAAGCCTACTACAAGCCCATGCAGCGCCTGATTGAGTACCGCGAGGGCGCCAACTTCCTGGGCACGACCGACAACAACTGGCAGGACAAGGTGACCAGCGGCAAGGGCTGGGCCTACGGCGCCGAGGTGTTTGTGCAGAAGAAAACCGGCCGCACCACCGGCTGGGTAGGATACACCCTCTCGTGGAGCAAGCGGCAGTTTGAGGAATTGAACCAGGGCCGCGTGTACCCCTACAAGTACGACCGCCGCCACGACGCCAAAGTGGTCATCATCCACGATTTCAACGACCACCTGCGCCTCTCGGGCACGTGGGTGTACGGCACCGGCAACGCCGTGACGCTTTCGCGCGGCCGCTACGTGCTGGGCGACTACCAGCAATACGACGACTATGGCCCGCGCAACTCCTACCGCATGCGCGCCTACCACCGCATGGACCTCGACCTGAGTTACACCAAGAAGAAAAAGTGGGGCGAGATGATCAACAGCGTGAGCCTATACAACGCCTACAGCCGCGCCAACCCGTACTTCCTCTACTTCCAGCAAGGCTACACCGACATGAACGGCAACGTGGAGAAAAAATCGACCTACAAGCAGATCAGCCTGTTTCCCATCATTCCCTCGTTTAGCAAAAGCTTCCGGTTCTAACCTCGTTCGATTATGCTGAAGTCTCTGAAGTTCTTGGCCGGAACGCCCCCCACCTTCCGCCCACGCCGCGCCCTCGGCCTGCTGGTTGGGACGGCCGCCGCGGCCCTGCTGAGCGCCTGCGAAACCGATATTGAGGTGCCCGAGCCCGAGCACGAGCCCCGCGTGGCCGTGGCCTACGTGCTCGACGCCAACCCCGCTTCTGACAAACGGTTGCGTGAGCTGTTCGACGACCGCGTGCCCTTCGTGAGCGTGAGCCAGCGCCTGTTCGACTCGCGCCAGCTGGAAGGCAGCACCAATGCCACCATCGAAGTGCGCGACGGCGCGGGCGCGGTAGTGGAGCGCTACAAGCCGCGCACGGGGCAGCCCGGCCAAGGCGGCTGGGGAGGCGGTTTCAACAGCACCGGCCGCTACGAACCGCTGCTGGGCTACACGTTTCGGCCCGGCAGCAGCTACACCCTGCGCGTGAGTGCGCTCAACGCCCCCACCGCCGAAAGCCGCGTGACGCTGCCCGCCACGGTAGCTATTGCCGAAGCCAGCCTCACGCCCCTGCGCAGCACCGACCCCTACAACCAGCTGGCCCGCCTCTCGGTGTCGTTCGACGACCCCAGCGGCGCCGGCAACTACTACCTGGTGTATGCTCTGTTGCGCGACGCCAACGACAACATCGTGGGCGCGGCCTTCGTCGACGACGAAACCGACGGGGCCGTGAACGTGTCGCGCTTCCGCCTCTCGCAGCCCGGCAGCTACAGCACCGAGCCGTTTTCGGACAGCGGCTTTGACGGCCGCCGCCTGACGCTCACCAACAACGTGCGCTACTACGTGAACAACGGCGGCACTTTCCCCGGCGGACCCGGCGCCACCAAGTACCTGGACATCGTCGTCTCGCACATCACCCGCGACTTGTACTTGTTCTACAACAGCCGCCGCGTGTACCAGGACAACGATGGCAACCCCTTTGCCGAGCCCACCCCGCTTTACAGCAACATCGAGCCCGGCTTTGGCATCTTCGGCGGCGCCACCGATGCCGTGTACCGCATCACGCTGTAAGGACCGAAAGCACATGCAAAAAAGCAAAAGCCGTCCTGTTGAGCCACGCTCGGCAGGACGGTTTGTGCTTACTGGCGCTCGGCGGAGCCATGTGTGGATGCCCAAAGCTTCTCGGGTGGTTAAACCTGCGTTGAAGCTCGGCGTCTAATCACCTGCTAATGAACCCAACCGGCGCGCTGCGGTGCGCCTTCTGCTATGCAAAACGCTCTGAAAACCCTGGTATTTCTGGCTGGTACCGCTGCCGCTACGCTCTTTACGGGTTGTGCCGGTGGCTACGCAACGGTGGGGCCCCCGCCGGTGGTGGTACGTCCGGCCCCGGTAGTGGTAGTGCCGGCCCGGCCACACTACCGCGCCTACCGGCCCTACTACGGCCCCCGCTACTACCGGCCGGCGCCGCGCCGCCACGGCCGCGTGATAGTGGTGCACTAAACACAGCCGGCAATCAAAAGGCCCGCCTGCGCAAGCAAGCGGGCCTTTCGATTATCGAACAGCGCTGATTACTGCTTCACCACGCGCCGTACCAAGGTACCGTCGGCGGTGTGCAGGCGCACGGTGTAGAGGCCATTGGTCAAACCAGCCAGGTTCAGCTCCTGCCGAATGGTGCCTTGCTGAGGCCGCAGCGCCAGCGTGGCCACCACTTGGCCCACGGTGTTCAGCACTTCGGCCGGCACCGGGCCTTGCTCACGCAACCCGGCTACTACCAGGGTAGTGGCATTGCGGGCCGGGTTGGGGTAGAGCGACGCCTCCGCGAGCAGCGCGGCCGGGCGGGCGCCCAGTGTTACGAAGTTGCTATAAGTGGTAACCGACGACTTTTCGTATCGCCGCGACTGGGAGTTGTAGTTCTGTTGCAACGACCGCCGCACTTGGTTGGTGGCGGTGTAAGCCAGGGTGGCGCTGTTGCCGTGGTCGATAAACCAAGCGTTGTTGGCCCAGCCCTCGCCCTGGTGGAGAATTTCGTTGCCGTAGTTGTCGTAGGTGTAGGTGTGGCGGTCTTCGTTCACCCAGGTATTCGGGGCCGTCAGCTCTTGCAAAACGGATGCGTAGCTGCCGTTGGGCTGGTAGGAAAGCGTTGTGCGGGTATCAAAACCCCACGTATTGGAAGAGGGAATCCATTCCTGATCTTCGTAATACGACGGCAACAGCGTTGCCCAATTATACCACGTGATGTTGCGGGTGCGGAACTCATTCACGTAGGCGCCGTTGGTCCATTCCTGGCCCACCACCTCCGTCCAGCGGTTGTTGGCATCTACGGTGTAAAGCTGCCGTTCCTCCGGCTGCCAGGTGTTGGTGCCAATATTTAACGACTCGAACACCTGACTGATAAGCGTGCCGGCGGTGTTGTAGGTGTTGGTGGTGCGGTAGCTTTCCTGGGTTACCCACGCGTTGTTCAGCCATTGCTGGTCGGTGTAGAGGGTTTCCCTCCCGTGCGAATCGTAGGCGTACAACTCTCGCGTGTTGTTGCGAAAGGCCGAACCCGCCCAATCTTGGTATATGAATTCGCTCAGCAGGCCCTGTCCGTCGTAGTTCATGATGTATTTACCGTACAGAGCGTTGGTGGCCGAGTCGGCAAATACCATTTGGGTAGGCTTGCCCTGCGGGTTGTAGGTATAGGTAGTAGTGCTGCCGCCGTACCAGCGCGTGCCGTCCCAACTGTGGTTCACGCTCCGCCCCGGCACTATCACCGTGGTAGCCACGTGGCGGCTCGCCTCGGCACGAGCCGTATGCGCAATGTGGCCCGCCCACGGACGCGCAATCTTGGCGTGCTGGGCGTGCGCGGAAAACGAAATGAGTGCCAGTGCCGCAGCAAAGGCCTTGGTTGTGGAGGGTAGTACGTGTTTCATGAGCTTATCTTAAGGAAGCGACTAAAATAATATTAATTGTTTATTAGTTTGTATAATTCTGTTATTTCGAAATAAGGACGCGCAAATTTGGTACAAACCGCTTTGATACAACTTCCTATAAAGGCACCGGGCCGCCGTAGCAGATGCTACGGCGGCCCGGTGGCTCGATGTACGTGGGTTAGAACGTAAACCGTAAGCTCAGTGCCGCGTCGTTGTACAGGCCGGAGCCCCCGTCGAAAATGTCGAAGTACGGTTTGTAGTCGATGCCAACAACCAGCGGCAGGTCGTCGATTTTGTATTCCAGCCCGAGTACCAAATCGGCGCCGACTACGGGGTAAAGCTTGTCTTCGGCGTAGTACTGCACGTAGTAGTACTCCTTTTTGTGGCCTTTCCAGCGGTAGGGCACGCCGTAGTAATAGTACCGGCGGTAGGCACCCACGTGGGCGCCACCACCAAAGTAAAACTGCAGGTGCTTGAACTCGGGCAGCACGGCGTAGTGCTTCTCAAACAGCAGCGTGAAGCGGGCTCCTTTGGCTTGGTATTCCGTGGTCAGCAGGCCTTCGATGGCAACGTTGTTGCCGCCCGTGAAGTGTTTAACCGTCAGTCCCGAAGCGTAGCCGCCGCCCCGCAGGCCGATGCCGGTGCTGTAGCCCGCACCACCGCCTCCGCCCGACGACTTGCCCGAACTCTTGGAAGAGGTTTTGCTGGTTTTCTTGGTTTGGGCAGCGGCCGGCGCGGCAACTGCTAACGCGGCCAGTACAAGCAATGCGGGTGCGTATTTTTTCATGAAAAAAGTCAAATAAATGCCCGTTGCAAGGGTATAATACTTGCAATACAGGCAAATATACGATGAGCAGTACAATTTATGCCGTCGGCGACACGCCCCGCGCAATTTCGGCCGAGAGGTAGGTGCGCACCCCGCCGCCTTCTTGCCGGGCTGCGTTGAGCATCGCCTGGGCCACCGCGGCAGCCGGCACGGCGCGGTAATGCTGCAACGGGCCGATGAGCAGCGGATTGATGAGGCGCAACACCACGGCGCCGATTTTTTCGCCCAGGCGCTGCTGGCTACGCTGCCCCAGCAGCAACGACGGCCGGAAAATGTGCACGGCCCGGAACGGGGCCTGCCGCACGGCCGCTTCCATGTCGCCCTTCACGCGGTTGTAGTAGAAGCGCGAAGCCGGGTCGGCGCCCATGGCCGAGACGACCATAAACTGCGCCGCGAAATTGGCGGCCGTAAGGGCGGCCAGCTTCACCACGTACAGGTAATCGACTTTGTAAAAGGCTTCTTTCGAGCCAGCCTGGCGCATGGTAGTGCCCAGGCAGCAATACACGTCGTCGGCAATGAGGCTGAGGCGTTGGGTTTCAAGCTGCTCGAAATCCACCACGCGCTGCTCCAGCTTGGGGTGCACCATGGGCAGCGGCCGGCGGCCCACCGAAATAACTTTGGCGTACCGGTCGCTTTGCAGCAGCAGCGGCAGCAGATAGCTGCCCACGAGGCCGGTGGCGCCGGCTATGAGGGCGGTTTTCTTTAGATCCGACGTGGGGACCATGGCACGGTGGAAATCAGAAGGGGAGAAGCAATGCGTTTTCCCAACGCACCCGGCGGCCGAAGGTTTTGCCCGCAGCAGTGGCCAACGGCACGAGCAGCCGCAACCTACCGACGAAAACGCAACCCGCAAGCTGCGCCGCCACCGAGGGAAATCAGCAGCGGCAAATGCTCGTTACTCGGCTTCGATCAGCTGGGTGTGCGCGTCGCCCAGCTGCACGAGGCCGCGCTTGTAGAGGTTGCCGAGGGCTTTCTTGAACACCTTTTTGCTCATGCCCAGGCGGCGGTAAATGTCTTCCGGCTCGCTCTTGTCGGAGAGGGGCAGCTTGCCGCCGGCTTTGCGCAGGGCTTCCACCAGTAGGTCGGCCGCGGCGCGGGCTTCGTCGAACCCGGCGCGCTGCAGGCTCACGTCGAGCTTGCCGTCGGGGCGCACCTGGCGCACGTAGCCGGGCACTTCGTCGCCGATGGTGAGCAGGCGGAAAACCTCGTTGCGGAACAGCATGCCGAGGTATTGCTTGTTGACGAGGGCCGCGTAGCCCAGCTCGCTCTGGCCGCCCACCAGCAGCTGCACTTCGTCGCCCACGGCCAGGTTAGGCTCCCGGTCGGTGTGCCGCTCCCACTTGGCGGTGGCCACAATGCGGTCCGATTTGTCGTCGAGGTACACGTACACCAGCACTTTGTCGCCGGCCCGCACGCGCTTGGGTTGGTTGCGCAGCGGCAGCAGCAAATCCTTGGGCAGGCCCCAGTCGAGGAAGGCGCCGATGGCCGTGGTGTCGCGCACAGTTAAGGCTGCAAACTCGCCCACGCGCACCAGCGGCGTTTCGGTAGTGGCCACGAGGCGGTCCTCGGAGTCGCGGTACACAAACGCGCGCACCGTGTCGCCGATCTGAATACCCGCCGGCACGTAGCGGTCGGGCATCAGGATGTCGCCGTCGTCGGAAGTCAGGTACACGCCAAATTCAACGAAGCGGGCTACTTCCAGGTCGTTATAGTCGCCGAGGAGCATGGGCAGGGTTCAGTGAGCAATGAAGAATGAACAATACTGTTCAGGCCACGCAAAGGTGGCGCTTAATCCCGCGGAAAAGAACAGCGACAATCTATACGGCTATTTGAATAAAGAAGCGCCGGCCGGCTCTGTTCCGCGTTGCCCTTAGTCGTAGCGTGTTATTCCGGGCTGGCCGAAGCTGAAGTCGTTGAACTGGTAGTAGCTGCGCGACGACTCGAACACGCGCAGCCCGCTGCCGTCGGTGATGCCGCGCGGGTAGTAGCCCAGCAGGATCTGAATGGTGCTGACGGCCAGGTATTCGTTGCGGAAACGCAGGCCCACGCCAAAGCCGGTGTAGGGCTTTTGCTGAAACGGCGACTCGCGCCCGTTGGTGCTCAGCCAGGCGGCATCGGCAAAGGCAATGCCCGCGAGGCGGAAGCCCAGAAACGACACCGGCGTAAACATGTTCGTCTCGTAGTTGACCACAAACCGGCTGCTGCCGCGCAGGTACGAGTCGGGCGAAAAGCCGCGCAGGCCCCGTTCGCCCTCAATGCTCAGCGGCAAGTCGCCGGGCGTGCGCTGAATGCCGATGAGGGCGCGCGTCCAGAAAAAATGCCGCAGCTGCCAGTCGCCCATGTGGTAGAGGCGCGTGAAGGCCAGCGCCTCGCCGCTGAACACGCCCTGCTGCCAGCGCCCGTTCTGCAGAAACCGGCTGATTTCGCCGCTCATGTAGAGGTACCCGCGCAAGGGGCTGAACCCGGCCGCCGCAATGCGGGTGCCCACGTAAGGCCGGTGGCCGTTTTCGTTCAGGTCATAGCCGCCGGTCAGTGTCAGCAGCGTGCCGGTGGGCACGTCCTCGGTGCGGCCGAAGCCGAACAGGTACCGGTCTTTGTAGTAGTGCCGCACGCTGTAGCCCAGGCTCAGCAGCGCCAGGGTGCTGTTGCCGAACTGCTGCCGGTTGGGCCGCTGGGTGTAATCGGTGCGGATGAGGCGCGTGGCCACGATGATGCGGGCGGGGTTGTCGAAGCCCAAATCGTAGCTGCGCGGCCGAAACGAGCGGCCCAGCCAGCCGTCGGCCACGTTGAAGCCAATGGGCAGAAACACTTCCGGCGTTTGCCCAACCGGCGTGGTCAGGTAGCCCTGCCGGAACTGAGTGAGGCCCGCCGAGTAGGCGTACTGCGTGTTGACCGACACAAACCCGCGCGACAGCGAAGCCGCGCGTTCCTCAAACTGCCACTCGTTGCGGTAGCGCGCCTGGCCCACCAGGTAGTTGCGCAGCGGCACGGTGTAGCTGCCTTGGTAGGCCCAGCCCTTCGGGTTGCTCAGGCCGTAGGCAAAGCGGTTGCGGAAGTCGTGGCCGCGGGCCACAAAGTTCTTGTCGCGCAGCGTTACCACGCCCGAGCCCACGTCGCGCAGCTGAAAGCCGCCGCTGAGGCTGAACACGTCTTTGGTGATGACCCGGATGTCGACGCTGTCCTGGGTAGTGGTGCGCTCGTCCACCACCACGCGGGCGTCGAGAATGAAGTCGGTTTGGCGCAGCAGACGTTCGGTTTCGGCCAGAGCCTGCGGCTCCAGCTCCTGGCCGGGCTTGAAGAGCAGCAGCTTGCGCACCTTCCGCCGGGCGGTGGTGAGGTGAAAGAAGTTGCCGCCTTTCTCCAGCACGTTGCGCGGCACGCGGGTGGTGTCGGTAATGCTGTAGCCGAAGGCGTCGAGGGTCACGATTTGCACCCGCCGCACGATTTTGTAGGTGTGCCGGTCGTATTGCCTGTCGAGCAGGGCCGCGTCGAGGCCGGCTTGCTCTTCGCGGCGCTCGGTGAAGTTGAACGCCGCCGACAGCGCCTTGCCCACGATGGTTTTGCGCTTGGTGTAGGCTTTGAGGTTGTTGAGGAACCGTTGCTGGTCGAAGCGCCGCCGCAGCGAGTCGAGCGGCACGTTGCGCAGGCTGTCGGGCACGGTTTGCTGGGGCGGAGCGGTCGGCTGCTGGGCCACGGCAGCGCCAACCGACCCGAGCAGGATCAGCCAGCAGCAACACAACACACGCAGGAAACGCAGCAACGGGAAGGACACAATACAGCAACGCGCAGCGCCTGGGCCACGGAAGCTGCCGAAGATACGAAAGGCCGGCAGCAAGGGCATTTTGCAGCCGGGCCAGCGGGAACTATTCCTAAAAAAATTAGTTGCTAAAAAATCGGGAACAAGCTTGCGCCAGACAGGGTTTATCCGTTGATTTACGCCCTCTAAGGCCCGCCTCGGATGAACGAACGGATTCAGGAAAAGCTAAGCATATTGGCCGACGCCGCCAAGTACGACGCCTCGTGCTCGAGCAGCGGCGGCAAGCGCAAAAACGACAACGGAGGCCTCGGCAACGCCGAAGGCATGGGCATTTGCCACAGCTACACCGAAGACGGCCGTTGCGTGAGCTTGCTGAAAATCCTGCTCACCAACCACTGCATTTTCGACTGCGCCTACTGCGTGTCGCGCAAGTCGAACGACGTGAAGCGCGCCGCCTTTACGGTGCAGGAAGTTGTGGATCTGACCATGAACTTCTACCGCCGCAACTACATCGAGGGCCTGTTCCTGAGCAGCGGCATCTTCTCGTCGGCCGACTACACGATGGAGCGCCTTGTGCGCATTGCCAAGAAGCTGCGCCTGGAGGAGAAGTTCAACGGCTACATCCACCTGAAAACCATTCCCGGCGCCTCCGAGGAGCTGATTCAGGAAGCCGGCCTGTACGCCGACCGCCTGAGCGTGAACATCGAGTTGCCTTCGGACGACAGCCTGCAGAAGCTGGCGCCGGAGAAAAATTACGCCGAGATTCTCACGCCCATGAGCCAGATTCAGCTCAAGGTGGCCGAGAACCGCGAAGAGCGGGAACTGTTCCGCAAAGTGCCGCAGTTTGCCCCGGCCGGCCAAACCACCCAGCTCGTAGTAGGCGCCACGCCCGAGTCGGACCACCAGATCATCAAGCTCGCCGACGGCCTCTACAAAGGCTACGGCCTCAAGCGCGTGTACTACTCGGGCTACGTGCCCGTGAGCGGCGACCAGCGCCTGCCGCAAGTAGTGCAGCCGCCCCTGATGCGCGAGCATCGCCTCTACCAGAGTGACTGGCTGATGCGCTTCTACGGCTTCGACGCCGACGAAATCCTGGACCCCGCGCACCCGCACCTCGACCTCGAAATCGACCCGAAGCTGGCTTGGGCCCTGCGCCACCGCGAAATCTTCCCCGTCGACGTGAACACGGCCGACTACGAGTTGATTCTGCGCATTCCCGGCATCGGCATGAAATCGGCCAAGCGCATTGTGGCCGCCCGCCGGTTTGCGCCGCTCACGCTCGACCACCTGCACAAGTTTGGCGTGGTGCTGCGCCGGGCGCGCTACTTCATCACCTGCCGCGGCATGGCGCTGGAAAAGCGCGAGTACGACGAGCAGACCGTGCGCCGCAAAATCCTGTACGGCGACGGTCAGACCCGTTCGGCCCTGGTCAAGCGCCAACTCGATCTGTTTGCGCCCGAGCCCACCATCATCACCGCCCCCGACCTCGTTTCGCCCCAGCTCGACCTGTTTCGGCAGGCCAGCTAACCAACCACCGACTTTTCGCTCTCCATCATGACTATTTCGCTGCACTCCGCCGAAGACCAACAGCCGGCCCTGCAACTCGCCCAGCCCGAGAAAGTGGCCCGTATGGCCTGCTGCTGCAAGCTTTCCGACCTGCTGCCGCTGGTGCGCCAGCAGCTGCAGGCCCTGCGCGAGCAGCAAGCCGCCGCGCCGCGCCGCGAAGCCGAAGCCGCGTAAAAAACGCCGCCGTTCCACACCCTCGACGTGGCGCCGGTCGCCCGCTGGGGCGGCTGGGGTCGTGTTTTCAGCTTTCGTTTCGTGAAAAAGACTCGCCGCACCAGTTTGCAACGCCACGCCCCCGGCCTTCCTGCCGCTGTGCCCATCACGGCGCTACGCCGCCCGGGCGAGCTGCCGCCCAGCTTCCGCAGCTCCGGCCGCTTCACCTACGACGGCTCTTTCGACGGGCTGCTGACGGTGGTGCTGGCCTGCTGGGAACAGCGCCTCTGGCCCGAGGCCATTCAGCCCGAAGGCGCGGCGCAGGGCGGTCTGTTTGCCGAAACCCAGCACATCGAAACCGACGAGGAACGCGCCCGGCGCGTGTGGGACGGCCTGCTCCGGCACATGCCCGGCGAGGCGCGCACCAGCCTCTACAAAACGTTTCTCTCCGAGCGCCCCGACCGCGAACTGCTCATTTTTCGCTACGTGCAGCTGGCCATTGAAGCCGGCGGGCAGGACATCAGCGAGAATTTTGGCAACGACACCGTGCGCCTCGTGGCCGACATCAACAAGCAGCTCTTCCGCGAAAAGCACCGCATGGAGGCGTTCGTGCGTTTTGAGAAGTCGCACGACGGGCTGTTTCACGCCACCGTGGAGCCCGATTTCGACGTGCTGCCCCTTATTGCCGAACATTTCACCAAGCGCTACGCCGATCAGCGCTGGCTCATCTTCGACCGCCGCCGCGGCTACGGCCTCTACTACGACCTGCAGCGCACCGACATCCTGAGTTTCGATGCCGCCTCGGACGCACCGCGCTCGGGCAGCGCCGTTTCGGCCGCCGTGCTCGACGAGCGGGAGCCGCTGTTTCAAACGCTCTGGCAGACGTATTTCGACCACGTGAACATTCCGGAGCGGCGCAACCTGAAGCTGCACCGCCGCCACATGCCCAAGCGCTACTGGCGGTTCCTGACCGAAAAACAGCCGCGCGAACGGCGCTTCGAGCCCATTCAGAACAAGAACAACGCGGCGTAGCACCCTTATGCGGCAGCGAAAAGGCCGCGAGTCACCCGAGGTTTCGGCTGAATCGCGGCCTTTTTCGCATTTTCGCCCCGCCGAATAGAGCGGCGTTGACTATGGGAAATACTTTGGTGTTTGGGGCCTCCGGCCAATTGGGACAATGTCTGGCGCACGTAGCCACTGAGCGGGGCGTGCCGGGCTTGGTAATGCTAGCCGAAGAGGAAGCCAATATCCTGAACCCCGACGGCCTGCGGGCGGCTTTTGCGCACTACCAACCCCAGTACTGCATCAACTGCGCCGCCTACACGGCGGTGGACAAGGCCGAGGATGAGCTGGAACTGGCCCGGCGCGTGAACCGCGACGGCGTGGGAAACCTGGCCCGCCTGTGCGCCGAGTTCGGCACCACGCTGCTGCACGTATCCACCGATTTCGTGTTTGCCGGCACCGGCAACCAGCCCCTGCAGGAAACCGACGAAGCCGCACCCATCAGCGCCTACGGCCTCACCAAGCTGGAAGGCGAACAGGTAATTGCCGCGCACACGACGCAGTATTTCATTCTGCGCACCAGCTGGCTATACTCCGAATTCGCCGGCAATTTTGTGAAGACCATGCTGCGCCTGGGCCGCGAACGGGAAGAGCTGCGCGTGATTTGGGACCAGCTGGGCACACCCACCTACGCCATCGACCTGGCCGGCTGCCTGCTGCACATCATCGAAACCGGCAACACGCACTACGGCCTCTACCACTACAGCAACGAGGGCGTAACGTCGTGGTATGATTTTGCGGTCGACATCTTTGCGCTGGGCGGCCTCAACACCCGCGTAATTCCCATTCGCACGGACGAATACCCCACCAAAGCCACGCGCCCCACGTACTCGGTGCTCGACAAAACGAAAGCCAAAACCCAGCTGGGCGTGGCTATTCCGCATTGGCGCACCAGCCTGCAGGAATGCTTGCGTCGCTTGGCCTAAGTGGAATCGTAGCCGTTCATTAACAGCTGCTTACTGCCGAACGAGCCGGGTGCGCACCACCTGCGTTCCTTGGTAAAACGCGGCCGAATACACGCCCGCAGGCAACTCGTGGATCGACAAGCTGCCTCTGGGCGCTGCACTCTGCGCCACGAGGGAGTAACGGCGGCATACCCGGCCTAGCGCATCCGTCAGCTCCACGCGGTAGGGGCCGGCCGCAAACTGGTCGAGCACGAATTCCACCGACGGCGCTACCGCGGGATTCGGAAACAGTTGAACGCCCGTAGCCACCGGCCCAGCCGCCCGGCTGGGCAGCACCTGCGCCGACAGCCACGTGGTGGTTTGAAGCGGGCCGTACGTGCCTCCGCTGACCACCATGCGGCCGTCGATGACACCGGCCACGGGCGAGTGGCGAGGTTCCAGCAGCGGCGTTAGCTCGCGCCAGGTATTGGCCACCGGGTCGAACTCGATAATGTTGGCCACCGAGCCGGTGTTGTCCGTTACGCCCGACACCACCACCACGCGGTTGTTGAGCGCAAACACGGTGCTCATGATGTGCCCCAGCGGCCGCGGCATGTTGGCTTTGGCCGTCCAGGTATCGGTGGCGGGGTCGTATTCGTGGATGGAGGTCTGGTTGTCGTTGGCTTCGTTGCCCTCGTGCTGACCGCCGATGGCGTAGATCTTGCCGTTGAGCACCGTGCCGCCGAGATGGTTGCGCGGGTTGGGCATGGGCGCTTTGGCTACCCACTGGGGGTTGGGCGCGTCCAAGGGAAAGGCCCAGTGGTCGGCCGGGTCGGGCCGCCACACGTTGTTGATGCGAATGCCGCCACCGAAGAAATGCAGCATACGGCCCAGGCGCACCACCATGCCGCCGCCGCGCGCGGCCGGCAAGGGCACGCCGGCACTCCAGGTATTGGCGGCAATGTCGTAGCGCCACACGTGGTCGGTACCGGGGCCGGGGTGCATGCCCACAAAGCCCCCGGCGGTGTAAATGTAGTTTCCGTCGAAGGCCGCTCCGGCGTGCGTAATGGGTTCGGGCATGTCGGCCAAGCGCGTCCAGGTGTCGGTGGCGCGGTCGTACACGTCGCAGCGCACGGTAGCGTCGATGCTGGCCGTGAAGAAGCCGCCCAGCACATAAAGCTTGCTGCCGGAAGCGCCGCCCAGGGCTTCGTAGCGCCCGATGGGGGCGGCCGCCATAGTGTTCCAGGTAATGGGTGTGGGTACTTGCGCTACGGCCGGGTTTGCACACAGGCTGCAGGTTGCCATAGTGGCTGCAACGGCTAAACGCGCAGTGAAAAGGGTAGAGGAGTAGGGCATAGTGGGTGGTTGTTTAAAACGTGGGTGGCCTGTGGGGTTGGGTGGGCAATATGGTGAATGAAGCCGACTATGCGCTTCATTGTCAGTGGAAAATAACGGCCATGAAAGGGCGCTGAGCGGCCGTGTCCCCGAAGCAGAACGGCGGCTCTTTGCCTGAATACGCACAGACCGCAACCAACGGCGATGGACCCAGGCAACGGTTGCGCCGGGCCGGGCATCTGGCGCCTAAGCCCGGCCGCAACGGCCGCGCGGCCTTGTGCTAGTTTTTGCTTCGTGCCATGACCTACACTTACCGCACTGCCAACAACCTCGTGGGCGCACTGGTATTTGCCACCGCGCTCAGTACCTACTGGCTCACGCTGGAGCCCACCGTCAGTTTCTGGGACTGCGGCGAGTTTGTGGCCAGTGCCAACCGGCTGCTGGTGCCGCACCCGCCCGGCGCACCGCTGTTTTTGCTGCTGGGCCGGGCAGCATCGTTGCTGGCTGGCTCCGACGCCACGCAGGTAGCCGTGTGGGTCAACCGCCTATCGGCGCTCAGCAGCTCGTTCACGGTGCTGTTCCTGTTCTGGACGATTACCATCCTGGCCAAGAAGCTGGTGCTGGGTCGGCCGGGCATGCACGACGACCGGGGCCTGGAGCCGACCCCGCCCCAGACGCTGCTCATCCTGGGCAGCGGGGTGGTGGGCGCCTTGGCGCTGGCGTTTTCGGACTCGTTCTGGTTCAACGCTGTTGAGGCGGAGGTCTACGCCCTGTCGAGCTTGTGCACGGCCGTGGTGGTGTGGCTCATGCTCAAGTGGGAAAACCGCGCCCACGAGGCCGATGCCGACAAGTGGCTCATCTTCATTGCCTACGTCGTGGGCCTGAGCATCGGCGTGCACTTGCTCAACCTGCTCGCCATTCCGGCTTTGGGTTTTATCTATTATTTCCGCCGCACGGCGGAGCCTTCGGTTCGCGGGGGGCTGCTCACGCTGGTTGGTAGCGGTGCCCTAGTTGGGCTGATTCTGGTGGGCGTCATTCCGGGCTTGCCCTCGTTGGCCGGCGCGGCGGAGGTGTTCGTGGTCAACACCCTCGGGCTGCCGTTCAACAGCGGCGTACTGCTGTTTGCGGCGGCGCTGGTGGGGCTGCTGGTGGCGGGGCTGCGCTACGCCCGGCGGCGCGAAATGACCTTGCTGCACACCGGCCTGATGGGCTTCGTGTTTGTGCTCATCGGTTACGCGTGTTACCTCATCGTGCCCATTCGCTCGGGCTTCAATCCGCTCATCGACGAAAACAACCCCGAGGACGTGCTGTCGTTTGTGAGCTACCTTAAGCGCGAGCAGTACGGCGACCGGCCCCTGCTCTACGGGCCGCAGTTCAACGCCCAGCCCGTGGCCCAGCACGAAGGCGCCCCGCGCTACGTGCGCCACAACGGCCGCTACGTGGTGGAAGAGCGCCGCCTCGAAACCGAGTACCGCGACGAAGACAAAACCTTGCTGCCGCGCCTCTACAGCAACCAGCCCGGCCACCTGCGCGAGTACCAGAAGTGGGTCGACGTGCAGCCTGACCAAAAGCCCACCATGGCCCAGAACCTGGCGTTTTTGCTGCGCTGCCAGATGGGCCACATGTACGGGCGCTACTTCCTGTGGAACTTCGTGGGGCGGGCTTCCGATGTGCAGCAGGCGGGCGTGCTGTGGCCTGCCAGCGCCACCAAAAACGGCCTGCCCGCCGAACTGGCCGACAACCGCGCCCGCAACAACTACTTCGCCTTGCCGCTGCTGCTGGGCGTGGCCGGCCTGCTCTACCACCTGCGCCGCGACCGGCGCAACGCCCTCGTGGTAGGCTTGCTCTTTGTGCTGACGGGCCTCGCCGTGGTGGTGTACCTCAACCAGCCGCCCACCGAGCCGCGCGAACGGGACTACGCCTTTGCGGGCTCCTACTACGCGTTTGCCATTTGGCTGGGCCTGGGCGTGCTGGCCGTGGCCGATGGGCTGCGCGCGGTGCTGCGCCAGGAGCGTTTGCGGGTAGTGGCCGTGGCGGCGCTGAGCCTGGGCGTACCCTTGCGCATGGCCCAGCAAAACTGGGACGACCATGACCGCACCGGCCGTTTCGCCGCCAACGACTGGGCCCGCAACATGCTCAACAGCGTGGCACCGAACGCCATTCTCGTCACCTACGCCGATAACGACACCTTCCCGCTTTGGTACGCCCAGCAAGTGGAAGGCGTGCGCCCCGATGTGCGCGTGGCCGTGCTCAGTTACCTGAACACCGACTGGTACATCGACCAGATGAAGCAGCCGCAAGGCCCTTCGGCGCCGTGGCCGCTGTCGATGACGCACCAAGACTACGCGCAGGGCACCAACGACTACCTGCCGTTTGTGCCGAACGCGGCGGTGCCGGCCGTGAACGTGAAGGAATTTGTGGCGCTGGTGCGGCAGAACAGCCCGCTGCTGCAGGTGCAAACCCAAAGCGGCAAGTCGCTGCTGTCGTACCCTACCGGCAATTTTTACCTCGACGTGGACACCGCCGCTGTGCGCCGACTGGGCATTGTGCCACCGGAGCGGCGCGGCCAACTCGTGGCTCGTATGCAGTGGAATGTGGGCGAGGAAGTCATGGAGAAAAAGCAGCTGGCCGTGCTCGATTTGCTGGCTACCAACAACTGGCAGCGGCCGGTATACTTCTCCACCAGCATACCGCCCCAGGAATACGGCGGCCTCCACAACTACCTGCAGCTCGAAGGCTTGGCCTACCGCGTGCTGCCCTGCGCCAAGCCCGTGCCGGCCACCGAGGCCGCCGGCCAGAATCCGGAAATCGGCACCGTGGCCACGCAGTTGCTCGACGACTCGCTGATGCGCAAGTTTGCCTACCGCAACCTGCGCCTGCCCAAGGTGTACTTCGATGAGCAGCAGCGCCGCCTGATGGGCCAGTACCGGGAGCAGTTTGCCCGCCTCGCCAAAGCCCACCTGCAAGCCGGCAACCCAGTGCGCGCCCGGCAGGTTATCGACCACTGCCTACGGGTGCTGCCCGACGACTCGGTGCCCTACGATGCTTTTACCGCCGACCTCGTGGCGCCGCTCGTGCAGCTCGGCGACGCCCCGCGGGCCCACTACATTCTGGACACGCTCACCAACCGCGCCCAACAGTCGTTGGCCTACTACAGCACCCACGAGCCCGCCCGCTTCGACCGCGAAGTGCAGGAAAACGCCATCTTGCTCAGCCGCCTCTACCAAGCCGCCGCCGACACCAACGACCAAGCCCGCGCCACGCGCATTGCGCAGCTGTTTCAGCAGTACGTGCCGAGGTCGTAACGGCACAACCGGGCCTTTCAGCTTTCCGTTTGGGGGAGCATGAGCCGAGGTTTTGTAAAAGAAGACGATGCCCAGCAGCCGCCCATTGTTCCGCCGCGGGCGGCGCTGCCGCCCAACACGCCCAACTACGTAACGCCCCGTGGCCTGGAGCTGCTGCGCGAGGAGCTGACGACGCTAGAAGCCGAGCGCGCCCAGGCCGAAGCCAACCGCGACAACGACGCCGACCGCACCCGCCTGCTGTCGGTGTTCAACGGCCGCATCAGTGCCCTGAACGCCCGCTTGGCCAGCGCCAAGCTGGTGGAGCCGCGCACCCAGCCCGCCGACGAGGTGCGCTTTGGCGCCACCGTGACCCTGCGCACCCGCAGCGGTGGCAAAGCTGGTTTCGAGCGCACGTTCACCATCGTGGGCGTCGACGAAGCCTCGGTGGCCGAGGGCAAGGTGGCGTTTGTGGCGCCCGTGGCCCGGGCCGTGCAGGGTGCCCGGCTTGGGCAGCAGGTAACTCTGCAACTGGGGCCGAAAGCAGAAGTGGTGGAGGTCGTGGCCATTGGCTACGACGGCGGTTTGTAGCTGGCCCGCTGCCGCAGCAGCCGAAATGGCGTGACGCGTAGCTTTGCGGCGAAGCCCGAAAACGCTTCGCTACATTATGATCATCTACAAATCGGCCGATTGGTGGGAAGCACTGCGCCACCTGCACACTTCCGGCATCATTCGCAAGCTGCTGAACCGCGTGTGGCTGCTGGGCCTCTACGGTACCGCCATTGCCTTGCTCGGGCGCGGCGTGTTCGACATCAAGTTCACCGTCGACCCGCAGTATTTCTCGCTGCTGGGCATTTTGCTAAGCCTCTTGCTGGCGTTCCGCACCAACACCGCCTACGACCGATTCTGGGAAGGCCGCCGGGTGTGGGGCCAGCTCGTGAACAACTGCCGCAACCTAGCCGTGCTGCTGCACGCGCGCCTGCCCGCCACGGCCCACGAGCACCGTTTTCACCTCGCCAAGCTGCTGTCCAACTTCCCCATTGCCCTCGACGGCCACCTGCGCGGCGGCGTGCGCTTCGAGAAGCTCGAAGACTTGGGCCCCGCTTACATGGAGCGCCTGCAGCAGTCGAGCCACGTGCCTTCCCTGCTGGCCGCCACGCTGCAGGAATACTACGAGCAGCTGCTGCGCGACGACTTGCTGCTGCCGGTGCACCTGCTGGCCATTCAGCGCCACCACGAGGTGCTGCTCGACGTGACCGGCGCCTGCGAACGGATTCAGAAAACGCCGATTCCGTTTTCCTACAGCTTTTTCATTAAGGCATTTATCTCCGTTTTTCTGCTCATCATGCCGCTGGTGCTGCTTTCGTCCTACGGCTATTTCATGGTGCCCATCACCATGTTCGGGGCCTTTGCCCTGCTCGGCGTCGAAATGATTGGCGACGAAATCGAAGACCCGTTTGGCAAAGACAGCAACGATTTGCCCCTCACGCAGCTTTCCAACCGCATTCGGGTGAACGTGCACGAAATCCTGGGCGTGGAGCTGCACGAGGAGAAAAAAGCCCTGGCCGACGCGCCTTACAGCGTGGTGTTTTAGGCTGCCCTAGCGCAACCACGCCGCATCAATAATGCCGCCCGCGCCGTTGAGGCGGCGGAGCGCGTGAATGTCGGCGCTGTCGAAATCGGGCAGGGCAAGTAAGGCGTCGAGCAGGCGGTGCTGACGGGCCAGCTCGGCTTGCATGAATGCATCGGCGGCCACTATTGCGTGCGCGTCCCGTCGGTCGGAGCTAAGGCTGCGGTATTCCTGCACAAACGCCTCTACGCTGTCGGTAGCGGCAGTGGCGCAGTTGTGCAAGTGGCTTTCCTGCTTGTCGATGAGAAACTGCAGGGCCTCCTCCAGCGCAATGCAGGCATCGAGGGCGTAAGCAGTCAGCGGGGTTGTAAAGTCCGTTAAGCCCGGCTGTACCAACTCAAGTTTTTCGAGCAGCGCCGCCGCTTCTGCCCGATGGAATTCACCCAGGGAAGAGTTGTAAAGAATTTCCAACCCGCGCTCATACACGGCCGGACTGCCCCAGTTTGCCGCTTTACAAAACGCTTCGTACTGCGGCAGCAGCCGTTCGCACACCAGTCCCGCAAACACGGCTTTTTGCTTATCAGATAAGCCGGTAATCTGGGTTTCGATGTCGTCTTGCATGCCGCAAAGCTAGCCCACGCGGCCCTGCTTTTTGTAGAGGCCCGGCGTGAGGCCCTCGTGCTTGCGGAAGAGTTTCTGAAAATAAGCCGGGTTGTTGAAGCCCGTGCGGTAGCACACATCGGCTACGGTGCTCAGCGGGTGGCGCAGCAGGCGCTTGGCCTCCGTTAGCCGCTCCTGAATGATGTACTCGACGGGCGTGAGGCCAAACTCGCGCTTGAACATGCGGAAAAACGTTGCTTTGCTCATGCAGGCCATTTCGCTGAGCTTTTCCACCGGCAGCGGCTCGGCCAGGTTGTGCTTGATGTACTGCACCACGTGGGCAAAGCGGTGGGTGGTAAGATGCTGCTGGTAGTTGTCGAAAATCAGGCAGCGGGCCTGCGTCTGCATCAGGCGCACCAGCAGCTCCTGCAGCGTGAAGCCGGCCAGCACATCCTTGGCCGCCGAGGTTTCCTGCGACACCCGAATGATGCGCTCCAGCGTGCCCGCCAGCTCGGGCGTGTTGTGCAGGTGGGCGTAGGCGCGGGCATCGAGCTGCCAGGGTGTGTGCTCTTCGATGCGCGGGTACCGCTCGTTGAGCAGATCCACGGTGCCCCGAATGGTTTCGGCCGGAATGGCCACCGCCAGGCACTGCGTGGGGTTCTGCTCGTCGGCCTCCGGAAAGTCGATTTCCATGGTCTGCTGCTCGCCCACCACCACCGACTCGCCCGGCAGGTAGTCGAACGCGTCGCGGCCGGGCAGGTGCATCACTTTTTTGCCGCGCAGCATGGTTGTCAGCACCAGCGCGCCCAGGTTGAGCGGCACGCTGTGGGCCTGCTGGTGCGTTTCAAAGATGTTCAGCTCGAAGGCGTTCAGCGAGTACACCGTGCGGTTTTCCACCAGCGTCAGCAGGTCGGCTTTGCGGCTGAGGGCCACCGGAGAAGGCAACAGGGTTCGGCTCATGAGCAAACGGTAAAGCCCCGGCAAGGGCGCGTGCACCTCTAAAAATCAACAACCTGCAATGGGCCTGCTTGTTGCGGCGGGTGGCCGGTGCGGTTCCTGCACCAATGAAAAAGTCATTGCAAGACGCGCAATATAAAGCGTTGCACTTGTTGGTAGTGCAAGTATATGGTCGGTGAGCAAGTACTTACTGACTCGCAGGCGAACTTGCGACAATCGAGTAGTTTGTTGCGACAATAGTGCAGCGGAGCCGAGGGAAAAGGAGGAAAATTGGCTTATCCAAAAGCCACAACTTCATCTTCTCTTTCGCATGGAAACCCTCGAAAAACCCACCACCCTGGTTGCTCGGCCCAAGTTCAAGGAACACTACGACAATTTCATCGGCGGCAAATGGGTAGCGCCCGTCAAAGGTCAGTATTTCGACAACCCGTCGCCCATCGACGGCAAGGCGTTTACCAAAGTGGCCCGCTCCACCAAAGAAGACATTGAGCTGGCGCTGGACGCGGCCCACCAAGCCTTCGAAACCTGGGGCAAAACCTCGGCCACGGAACGCAGCAACATCCTCAACAAGGTGGCCAACATCATCGAGGAAAACCTGGCCTACCTGGCAGCGGTGGAGTGCGTGGAAAACGGCAAAGCCATCCGCGAAACCACCTACGCCGACCTGCCCCTCGTCATCGACCACTTCCGCTACTTCGCCAGCGTCATTCGGGCCGAAGAAGGCAACGTGACGGAGCTGAATTCGACCACCATATCGATGAACATCAACGAGCCGCTGGGCGTAGTGGGCCAGATTATTCCCTGGAATTTCCCCCTGCTGATGGCCACCTGGAAGCTGGCTCCGGCCCTGGCCGCCGGCTGCACCGTGGTGATGAAGCCCGCCGAGCAAACCCCCGCTTCCATTATGGTGCTCATGGAACTGCTGCAGGACGTGCTGCCGGCCGGCGTAGTCAACGTGGTCAACGGCTTCGGGCTGGAAGCCGGCAAGCCGCTGGCCTCGTCGCCGCGCATTCAGAAGGCTTCGTTCACGGGCGAAACCACCACCGGCCGCCTCATCATGCAATACGCGGCCGAAAACCTCATTCCGGTGACGATGGAGCTGGGCGGCAAGTCACCGAACATCTTCTTCAAGTCGGTGCTGGATGCCGACGACGACTTCCTCGACAAGGCCATTGAAGGCGCCGTCATGTTTGCCCTCAACCAAGGCGAAATCTGCACCTGTCCCTCGCGCATGCTGGTGCACGAAGACATCTACGACGAGTTCATGGAGCGCGTCGTTGCCCGCGTAAAGGCCATTAAGCTGGGCAACCCGCTCGACATGGACACGATGATGGGTGCGCAGGCCAGCAACGACCAGTTTGAGAAAATCCTGAGCTACCTCGAAATCGGGAAGGCCGAAGGGGCCGAGGTGCTGGTGGGCGGTGATGCTTACCAGCAGGCAGACGGCGCGCTGGCTGAGGGCTACTACATTCAGCCCACCATTTTCCGGGGCCACAACAAGATGCGCATCTTCCAGGAGGAAATCTTCGGCCCGGTAGTGGCCGTTACCACCTTCAAAACCACCAAAGAAGCCATCGAAATGGCCAACGATTCGCTCTACGGCCTGGGGGCCGGCGTGTGGACCCGCGACGCCCATGAGTTGTACACAGTGCCGCGCGCCATTCAGGCCGGTCGCGTGTGGGTGAACTGCTACCACGACTACCCGGCCGGCGCGCCCTTCGGTGGCTACAAGGCCTCGGGTTTTGGCCGCGAAAACCACAAGATGATGCTCGCGCACTACCGCCAAAACAAGAACATGCTCATCAGCTACAGCCAGAAGCCGCTGGGTTTCTTTTAGGCCGGTAAGCGGCCCTGATACGCCCCCTTTCTGCTTTGACCGTCCTGCTCATCTGGCGTCCGCTTGTCGAAGCATCTCTCCCGCTGATGTCAGATAGAAACTTACTATCCGGCGAAGCGGGAGAGATGCTTCGGCTGCGCTCAGCAGGACGGTGTGGTCGCTTGGTCTCTATTTCACTCACTCTGCCTTTCACGCCATGCTCACGCCCCGCGTCCTCGTTACCGCTGCCGCCGAAGCCACCATTGATGCGCTGCGCGACGAGCACGGGCCGCTCATGTTTCACCAGAGCGGCGGCTGTTGCGACGGTTCGTCGCCCATGTGCTTTCCGGCCGGCGAGTTTCGGGTGGGCGCCAACGACGTGTGGCTGGGCCGCATCCACGGCTGCAACTTTTTCATGAGCGCCGCGCAGTTTGAATACTGGAAACACACCCAGCTAACGGTGGATGTGACCAAAGGCCGCGGCGCCAGCTTCTCGCTGGAAATTCCCCTGGGCGTGCGCTTTCTCATTCGCTCCCGGCTGTTTACCGAGGCCGAGGAGCAGTACATGGCCCCGGTGTACGACGGCGAAGCGTACCTGACGCGGCCGGCAGAGGCCTAATGCAAAACAGTGCCCACAAAAAAGCCCCGGCAACCGAGTTGCCGGGGCTTTTTTATCTATTGCGGTCCGTTACTGGCGCACGCGTACCGGCAGGCCTTCGAGCTGAGCGTAGCCCAGTTTCCAAGCACCCTTCGCGTTTTTCTTCCAGATCAGTACAAAGTTGCCGGTGCCTTCGCCCATGGGCTGGGCCGGGTTGGCCGGCAGCACGTCTACTTGGTACGTGCCGCCTTCGTAAGCCGTTTGGGCGTCGTTGCCCGAACTGGCCACGTTCAAGCGCAGGTTGCTGATGGTTCCCATCGTGGCCCGAATCCATTTGTCCGACACTTCCGACTTGCCCTGGTAGTGGGCTTCGCCTTGCAGAAAATGCACGTCGTCGGCTAGCAGGGTGTCGAGCTGAATGGCGTTTTTGCTGTTCCAGGCGCCAATAAACTGCTGGTCGAGGGTTTGCACGTTGACGGCCGGCGTTCCGGCCGTTTTGGTACAGGCCGCCGCAACGGCAGAGGCCAGTAGAATCCAGGTGAACGATTTCATGAGAAAGTTCTGGTTGGAAAGGGGAGTGGAAACGAAAACCCAAGCCCGAGGGCCTGGGTTTTCGGAAATCTAGCAGAAAAAAGGATTACCAGCTCTTGCGGCGTACTTCCGACGAGGGGTAGGGCGTCGAACGGTCGCCGTACGATTCGTTGGGCAGGTAGGCAGCGTTCATGGCCATCGGGGCACCTGCGTTGGTGTACATCATGGCCGGGGCCGAGGCAGCGGCGAAGCCGGAAGCCATAGCGGGGTACTGGGGCTGCTGTTGCTGCACCTGCGCAATAGCGGCTTTGCGTTCGGCGGCTTCGGCACGCTTGGCCAGGGCGTTGCGCTCGGCACGGGCAGCGGCGGCTTCGCGCTCGGCGCGGGCAGCACGGTTGGCAGCGGCCACGCGGGCGGCTTCAGCAGCCTGGGCTTTGCGCTTGTTCTGGATGTTGCGGCCGATCATGTAACCGGTACCGGCACCCGCAGCGGCACCCACGGCACCACCTACCACACGGTTCTTCTTGTTGATGATGGCACCGGCAGCGGCACCACCCAAGCCACCAATGATGGCGCCTTTGGCTTGCGGACTTACTTTGCTCTGGGCTTGTACCGAAACCGATTGCATCAGCATCACAACGGCCAGCAGCAGGCTGAAGATATAAGGGAGCTTTTTCATGGTGGTTTTCAGGTTATGGTTCGGAGAACCGACATTCAACTTTGTGACCAACTTCTGTTAGGAGTTTTGCAAGCACCGTGCCATAACTGGTTCCAGAGCCCTAAACTGAACTGGCCAAAGGAAGGTTACGCGGCGCCGGCGCACAGTGGTATAAGCCAACATGATGCCACAAAAAAGCCCCTTGCAGCGCGTGCAAAGGGCCTTTTGAGGAAATGGTGACTTCCTACTTCGTGAGCCAGCCGTTGGCATCGAACCAGTTCTGGAGGCGGCCCATCCAGTCGTCTTTGGTGGTCTTGTTGAGCAGGCCAAAGCCGTGGCCGCCCTTGGGGTACAGGTGCATTTCGGCCGGCACGCCGCGCCGCACGCAGGCCTCGTAAAAGCGCAGGCTGTTGCCCACCGGCACGGTCTTGTCGTCGGCGGCGTGCACCAGAAAGGCGGGCGGCGTTTGGGCCGACACCTGCTGCTCGTTGGAGTACAGCCGAACCTGGTCGGGCGCGGGCGCTGCACCAAGCAAAGCCGTGCGCGAGCCGCCGTGGGCCAGGCTATCGGTGAAGCTGATGACAGGGTAAATCAGCACCAGAAAATCGGGCCGTACGGAGGTGTTGTCGGTGGTTTGGGCAGCTGGTTTGGCGAAGTGCGTGCCGGCCGTGGCCGCTAAATGCCCACCGGCCGAAAAGCCCATGACGCCCACACGCGCCGGGTTTACGCCAAATTCGGCAGCGCGCTGGCGCACCAGCCGCAGGGCCTGCTGGACATCAAGCAGCGGGGCCGTGGTTTTGTCGGGTTGGCTTTGGTCGTTGGGCAAGCGGTATTTCAGCACGAAGGCCGTAACGCCCATTTCATTAAGGCGCTTGGCCACGTCGTAGCCCTCGTGGTCAATGGAAAGGCGCGCGTAGCCGCCGCCCGGGCAAATAATGACGGCCGTGCCGTTGGCGGTGCCCGCGGCGGGGCGGAAAACAGTAAGCGTGGGCTGCACCACGTTGGAAACGCGCACGCCGCCGTTGGGCAGCGTAATGCTGGTTTCCCTCACGTCGCTCGGTTTCGAGTTCGGGATGGTACCGGTGTAGAGCGGAATGGTGGCCTGGCTTTGGGCGCGCAGCGGCGAAACCGCGCTCAGGCAAAGGGCAAAGGCAAACAGCAGCTTGGACATACAAACAAGCATGAGGGGATAGAAGGTGGCCGAAGCCGGTTTTACAGCCGTTCTACCAGCACTTGCACGTTGGTGTTGCGGCCGTGGTCGTCGGCACAGGAAATTTTGAGCGGACCTATGCCAGGGCGGATGAAGACCGGCTCGGTAGGTCCGGAGGCCCGTACAAACTGGTCGTTGGCGTACCAATACACCTGGCGCACGTCGTTGGCGGCGGCGCAGCGCAGCTGCAGCTTCTCGGAGTCGCGCTGGTCGAGCACGTATTCGGCGTTGGGCGTGGGCGACAGAATGCGCGGGGCTTGGTCGGGGGCGTCGTCGGCGCGCACGAGGGCGCAGGCGGGGTTGTGCGGGGGGCGCACGGCGTGGGGCAGGCCCTGGGCCGCTTTGAAAGCCAGCACTTCGGGCGTGAAGTTGGGGTAGAGCACGCGCCGGTAGCCCGCTTCGGGCAGGCACACGCGGCAATAGCTCACGCGCCCATCGGCCGACACAAATACCTCCTGCTGATGCTCGCAGCGGCGCACGTCGGAAATGCCGGGCAGAAAGTAGTCCATTACCTGGTCGGGGCAGTTGGGGCCGGGTACCTGGCCGCTCACCGAGCACACCAGCCGAAAATCGAGCCCGGCGGGCGGCGCAAACCACTCGCCGCTGTCGTTGTAGCTCAGGGCGTTGAAGAGGTCAAACAGCAGGGGCGTGGCTACGTCGGTGCCGGTGAGGGCCGGCGCGCCTTCGCCGCCAAAGTTGCCCAGCCACACCCCAATGGTGTAGTGCCCGTTGTAGCCGATGCTCCAGGCGTCGCGGCGGCCGTAGCTGGTGCCGGTTTTCCAGGACACCCGCGGCAGGCGCAACGAATTTTCGAAGCCAACGGGCAAATCGGGCCGCACGAGCTGGGACAGAATATCGGTAATGAGGTAGGCCGACGAGGCCGACACCAGCTGCACGGGCTTGGATTGCGGGGCGTTTTGCGTCCAGCGCAGCGGCTGGTAGCGGCCGTGGTTGGCCAGCGTGGCGTACAGGCCCACCAACTCTTCCAGCGTAGCCCCGCAGCCGCCCAAAATGGTGCTCAGGCCCAGCTGCGGTGCCTGCCGGCCCACGGTGCGAAACCCCGCCCGGCTCAGCTGGCTGGTGAATGTGCCCACGCCCACCTGTTCCAGCATGTGCACCGCCGGAATGTTGAGCGAGTAGCACAAGGCGCGCTCCAGCGTTACCTCGCCGTTGCAGCGCTTGTCGAAGTTTTCGGGGCGGAAGCCGCCGAAGTTGGTGGGCACGTCGGGCAGCACGCGCTTGGGCGTGACGAGGCCGCGGTCGAGGGCTACGGCGTAGAGAAACGGCTTGAGCGTACTGCCCGGCGAGCGAACGGCCCGAATGCCGTCGACCTGGCCTTGGTGGAAGGCGTCGCGGAAATCGGCGGAGCCCACGTAAGCCTGCACCGCGCGGGTCTGGTTGTCGACGACCAGCACGGCCGCCTGCGTGATGCCCAGCGGTGCCAGGCGGCGCACGTAATGCCGGGTCAGGTCTTCGGCCTTGGCTTGGGTGGCGCGCACCAGCGTTGCGCGTACGCCGGCGTCTTCGTGGGCTACAGAGGAGCCGGCCGCTTGCCGGTAGGGCTCCCGCACCAGCCGGCGGGCCAGGTGCGGAGCCAGGTGCGGGGCGGCCCGGCGCCGTGCCAGCAGCGGTTCGCGCAGCGCGTTTTCGATGTCCTTTTTCGGGAAAACGCCCTGCGTGCCCAGGTGCCGCAGCCACCGGTTGCGCGCGGCCAGCAGGGCGGCGTTGTGGCGGTCGGGGGCCAGGCCCGTCGGATTGTTGGGCACCACGGTAAGCGTGATCGTCTGGGCCAGCGAGAGGTAGTGCGGCGGCTGCCCGAAGTACAGCAAGGCCGCCGATTTCACGCCTTCCACGTTGGAGCCGTAGGGCACCAGGTTCAGGTAGAGCTGCAGGATTTCGTCTTTGGAATAATGTGCTTCCAGCTGCAGGGCGCGCAGCATTTCCTGCAGCTTGCCGCCCACGGTGCGCTCCTTGGGCTCCAGCAGGCGGGCTACTTGCATGGTGATGGTGCTGGCACCGGTGCGGCGGCCCTGGCCCAGCGCGTTGCGGCCGGCCGCTTTCAGCAGGGCCACCGGGTTGATGCCGGGGTGGAAATAAAACCACCGGTCCTCCTTCGCCACCAGGGCCCGGCGCAGCGTGGGGGTGATGTCGCGCAGGGCGGCCGGCAGGCGCCATTTCTGGTCGGGCGAGAGATAGGCGTGCAGCACCGAGCCATTGGCGGCCAGCACCACCGGGGAGTAAGGCGGCGGGGTCGGCAGCGGAAACAGCCGGTCGAGGCCCCCAAACAGAGCCAGCGTCAGCAGGGCAGCAAGCAGTATTTGGGTGGCCCGTTTCATGTCCCCGAAGGCAAATAAGTCAGCTCCGCAGCGCGGCCGGCAAAATCGGTTCCAAGGTAGCACTCGGTATGGCCAGGGCAGCGAAACGCCGCCCCTGACCGACGGCCGGACGGGCGCGGCTAGCGCGGCTTGGCCGCACCGGTCCAGTGCAGGTAAGCCGCCTGCGCAATGCGCGCAATGACCCCTTCCCGCACGGCCTCGGTGGCCCGCGAATCGGTCACGAACACGGCCACGGCCAGGTGCTGCTGGTTGGGCAGCGTGATGATGCCCACGTCGTTGGTGGCGCGGGTGAGGCCCTTGCTGGTGCCCGAGCCGCCGGTTTTGTGCGCCACCATGGTGCCGGCCGGCAGCAGGCCTTTCAGCCGGGCTTGCCCCCGCGTGGTGTTGGTGAGGTAGCGCAGCAGCAAGGCGTGGTTGGCGGCCGACATGCTTTTGCCCTTCTGCACCGCCACGAGCAGCCCCGCCATGCCCGCGGGCGAAGCCCAGCTGCGGTACTGGGCCAGCTCGTCTTCGGCCATTTCGCCCTCGGTGGTAGCCACCAGCACGTTGCTGAGGCCGAGGTTTTTGAGGTACTGCGTCACGGCCGCCGGGCCGCCGATGAGGCTCAGCAGTTTGTCGCAGGCCGAATTGTCGCTTTCCGACACCATGTAGCGGGTCAGCTCCTGCAGCGTCAGCTCGGTGCCCTGCGGGTGCTGTTCGCGCAGCGGGCTATGGCCTTTGCGCATGTCGGCCGGGGCAAGGCGCACGCGCTGGGTCCAGCGCAGCTTGCCCTGCTCCACTTGATGAATGACGAGCATAGCAATGGGCAGCTTGAACACGCTCTGCATCGGGAAGTGCTCGGCGCCGGCCAGCGTCACGGTTTCGCCGGTTTCGACCAGCGTAGCCGCCGCGCCCACGCGGCCGCCCGCCGGCTTGGCCAGCGCCGCAAACTGCTGGGCCAGCGTCGGGGTGGGCGCGGGCTGCTGGCCGTAGCCCGGCAGCGTGGTCAGCAGAAAGAAAACAACTAGGATTCGGGCTAGAGCAGGCATGGCAGCGGATTGGAAAAGCCTACCGCACCCGCACCACGCCGGCTCCGGCGTAGCTGTGGTATTCGGCGTTGTACATGGCATCGGAACTCACCGGCCCGAGCTTGAAGGTGCCCTTCGACACGGCCCGCGCTAGGTAGTAGAACGATTTTGGCTTGGGCGTGGCGGTGGTGAACAGGTTGATCCGGTCGTCGCGCACGTCCAGGTAATCGGGCGTGGCGGCGTCGGTGGCCCAGGTCAGCTCCCGCACGGCTCCGATGCGCGGGTTTTCGATTTCGAGACCGGCCGGCAGCAGGTCGGTAATGGCCACGTTGGGCACGTCGCCGGCCACGTCGCTGGACTGCAGCGTGATTTTAACCACCACCAAATCGTTCTGGCGGAATTCGGCGCGGCCCTGGGTCAACCCAAAGGGCTGGCCGGTGCGGTCGAGGAACTGCCGGCGCACCTGCAGCTGCTGGTCTTCCTCGCGCACCTGGCCGGTGGGCGAAATGCCTTCCAGCGTCCAGAAGTAGTAGAGCGGACCGCTGCCCTGGGTTTTGAGGCTCAGGCGGCGGTTGGCCACGTTGCTCACGTTCAGGTTTTGCGGGCCTTTGTACTGGCCGAGCACCGCGCCCGAGGCCTCGGCCAGCGTGGCCGTTACGGTGCTGTTGCGGGTGTTGTGGGCCACTTTGCCGAGGGCCAGCAGGGCAAAGGCGCGCTCCTGGGTGCTCAGCCAGCCGGCCTGCTTCACGAGGCGCGAGAGTTGCCGGGCCATCTGGGCCACCTGCGGGTTTTGCGGATCGGCTTCGATGAGCGTGTTCAGCGCCAGGCCCAGGTCGCGCACGGGCGAGTAGAACGAGCCGTCGAGGGCGCGGCGGGCGGCGGTTTCGGAGAAGCTGCGCGGCAGCAGGGCGCGGAAGCCCTTCGTTTGGCCCGACAGCGCGCTGGTGCTGGCCAGCACAAACTTCGAGTCCTGCGACAACAGCCCCTGGTTGGCCTGGTAGTAGTTCAGCGCCACCGGGTCGGGGCGGCCGGCCAGGGCCAGCACGTAGAGCGAGTAGGGAATTTCCTTCTTGGCAATGGTTTTCTGGTGCGCCACGCTGCCGGCCGTGAGGTACTGGTACTCCTCGGTTTCGCGCTTGCGGATGCGGTATTGCAGGTAGCGCAGCACCTTGTCGAGCACGCTGGCATTCACGGCAAACCCGGCGCGCTTGGCCTCGAGGAGGAAGTGCGCGGCGTAGGCCGAGGTCCACCAGTTATCGTAGTCGCCGCCGGGCCAGTAGCTCAACGAGCCGTTGTAGAGCTGCTGGGCCTCGATCTTGCGGATGGCCTCCTGCACGTGGTAGTTGGGGTTGTAGCGCTGCTGCTTTTTGGTCTGGCCCAGGGCCACGGCCAGATCGGGGTAATAGAGCTGCGGGAAAGCCGCCGACACGGTTTGCTCCAGGCAACCGTAGGGGTACTGCAGCAGGTAGCGCAAATCCTTGCTGAACTCCGTCATCGGTGAGCGGCTCAGTACCAGCTGGCTGCGCTGCGAGGTGGGCAGGAAATCGGTGCGCAAGTCAAGCGGCTGGGTCTTACCGCCCTGCACCACGCCCGCGCCGGTGCGCATCTGCAGCGGCGAAGCCGGGCGTATGGGGAGTTCGATGGTTTCGGTGAAGGTTTCATTTGTCCCTTTGGACGGCTTTGCTGCAATCGTTATTGAGCCATTGCCAACAGCATTTTTCGCATAAGCATGAAAAACGATGCGTTTTTCAGAGTTAGGGAGAAGTTGGCAAAATTGGACCGTTTCGATCTTGACCGGAGGGTTGGCATGGTGTTGATAAACCGATTCCAGAAGCCCTGTTGTTCGTTGGCTTGCTGTTACGATGATTTCTTTCTCCGTCGTATTCGTCAGCGTCACCGGCACGTCAATCGTGTCGCCGGGGCTGAGGAAGCGGGGCAGCGCGGTGCTAATGACCACCGGGTCGGCCACGCGCATGGTGTGGTCATCGGAGCCGAAGGCGTCGCCTTTGTAGGCCAGGGCCATCAGGCGCAGCGCTCCGCTGAACTGCGGAATGCGCACTTTCACCCGCACTTTTCCGCTGGCATCGGCATGCTGCACGCCGCTCCAGCGCGCCACCAGCTGCACCCGCCGCGAGGGCACGGGCGTGGTGCGGCGCGAGAGGTCATACCCGTCGCCACCGGTGCTGCTCGTGCCCAGCTCCGGGAGCAGGAAGGGGTACACGTCGTGGGCCGATACTTCGAGGGCGCGCTTCTGGTAGAAGTAGCCGAAGGGGTCGGGCGTGCGGTAATCCTTCATCTGCAGAATGCCTTCGTCCACCACGGCCAGCGTGACGGCCGCGCCGGGTTTGGTCTGCACCTCCACCAACTGATAAGTCTGCGAGCGGCTCTGCGCGGGCGCTTTGATGGCTACGGGCAGCTTGGCCTCGGGCTTTTCCACCGTCAGCGGCACGAAGCCGCGGGCCACCGTGAGCGGGTTGCGCGTGTCCGTCGACATGGGCCGGATGGCGGTGGCCGTCACGTACACGTTGGGCACGTGCCCGGCCCGGATGGGCACTGTTACGCGGGCCGATTTCTGGTCGGTGTCCACGTAGAAGTGGTCGAACACGCGGTTGCGCTCCACTGTCACCAGCACCCGGCCGGGGAAGGGCGTTTTGAGCAGCAGCGTGGCGGTTTCGCCAGGGTGGTAGCTGGCCTTGTCGGGCTCAATCTGCACTTGGCCCTCGTTGCTCACCTCGAAGGCGTTGCTGGGCGTGTCGCCGTAGCCGTAGGCGTAGAAGCGGCTGGCCACGTAGGTTTCGGCGCCGGGCCGGGCCACGCGCACCTCGTACTCGCCGGAGTACACGGGCTGGAAGGTGGCGGTACCCACCGGCGCGGCTTGCACGGTCTTGGTCAGCACCACTTCCTCGCGCCGCTGCGACTGGTAGATAAACCGCCCGCCCTGGCGCTCCAGCACCGTTTCCCACAGAATGCGCACCACCCGCACCAGCGCCGCCGCGTTGGCCGGCTTGCCTTGAGTTGAATTTTGCGGATTGAGCGCCACCACGCGAATGTTCGTCGGCTGGCGGGTACTCACCAGCTCGGGCAACTGCTGCACGCCGTACATCACCTGCTGGGTGCGCACTTCGAACGTGGCCAAACGGTTCACCGGTCGGCCGGTTTCGTCGAACACCGTGCCGAAGGCGGTGCCTTCGAGCGTGCCCAGGTCGCGGTAGTCGGGCACCGGGTACTCCACGGTGGCGCGGCCCTGCGCGTCGGTCTGGCCTTCGCGCACGGCCTTCTCGAAGCGGCTGTTCAGGCTCGATTCCGATTCGGTGCCGTCGCTGTAGCGGCGCTGCGTGCCGCCGCTTTCCAAGCTGAAGCTGTAGTCGGGGTAGTCTTTCGGGGCGAAGGTTTTCTGCTTGAGCGAGAATTCCACTTCCACTTTGCGGTCGGTGGCGGGCGGGCCGAACAGGTTCTGAGCCAGCACCGCGGCGCGCACCGTCTGGCCGGGCTTCACCACCGTGGGTGCGGCCGTCACGGTCACTTTCAGGCGGTCGGGCACAAACTCTTCCACGCTGATCTGCTTGGAGGTGAGCAGCACGTCGTTGCCGGTCAGCACTTCCAGCGTGTACAGGCCGGTCATCACCGAGGCGGGCAAAATGAACGGCGCCTCAAACGAGCCGTCCTTGGTGAGGGTGCGGCGGTAGCTGGCGTATTCCTTGCCCGAGGGCAGCAGCAGGCGGATTTTCATGGGCACTGCGCCGGCGGGCACGCGCCAGTCGTCGGTGCGCACCACGGTGTTGGTTCGAATGGTGTCGCCGGGGCGGTACAGGTCCCGGTCGCCGTACAGGAAGGCCTGGAAGCGGGCCGCGTTGCTTTGCAGGCCGCCCACGTCGTAGCGCGAGGTTTCCACGCGGCTGCGCGGCAAGGAGAGGAACGTAAAGTCCTGCCCGCTCTGCACCAGCACCGTTTCCAACTGAAAGCGCCGAGCCAGGGCTGTGTCGGCGTTGGTGCCCATCTGGGCCACGCCGCTGGCATTGGTGGCGCCGGTGAACATGGTCTGGTTGTTCGTGCTGATGAAGCGCACCGTGGCCCCGCCCACCGGCTTGGCCGTGCGCAGCGAATTCACGAACACCAAAGCGCCCGTCTGGCCCTGTTTCACCACCACGCCCAGGTCCGACACCGTCACGAGCTTCGATACCTGCAGCCACTGCCGCTCGGTGTCCTGCACGCGTATCACGTACAGGCCCTTGAGCTGGTTGCTGAACTCCAGATCCTGCAAGGACAGGTGTAGCAGCCGCAACGAGCCCTGCTTGGGCAGGCCGGCCGTGGTGTAGGTGCGCTCGGTGAGCAGGTTGCCGTAGTCGGCCGTGTTGTAGTAGTTGTAGCTGTGGTCGACGTATTCGCCGCCCTCTTCCTCGCCGCCGCCTTCTTCCTCGTCGTAGCCGTACTGCTCGCCCGAGCGCAGCAGCTCGCGGATGTTGTTGGCGTACACCTTGTAGATGCTCACCTTCACGCGGTTCACCTCGTTCAGGCGCAGCCCCAGGTTGCGCAGGCCGGCCGCGCCCAGGTACATGGCCTTGTCGCCGTGGGCAAAGCTGATGCTGGGCCGCTCGTCGCTGAAGGATACCTGCTGGCTGACGGCCTGATTTAGCCGCCCGCCCAGCTCGCCGGTGGCCCCGGCCTGAATGCTCACGGTGTAGCTTTTGCCCAGCTCGAAGCCGCCGCGCAGCACCAGCCCGCTTTCCTTGGCCTCCACGGTATAGCCTACGGCCGGCTGCACCGCAATCAGCGGCTGCAGCGCGGCAGCATCCACCGGCTGGTTGGTCAGAATCGTCACGGCCGGCTCGCCCTCGATCTGCGTGCCGCTCACCTCACGCACCTGCAGCTCCTGCGGGTCGGGCACCGTCACGGAGCCCGAGAGGCGGCGCCGGTTGGTAGTGTCGGCCTGAGCAGGCGCCCCCACCGGCATCAGGCCCGGCGACAACACCAGCTGAATGGCGCTGCCGGCCGCTATGGCCTGCGTGGGCTGCACACCCACTACCTTATCGGCCTGCGCCGAAACTACTTCGAAGGGCACTTGCTGGCCGTTGGCGGTCAGGAGCAGGTGCTGGCCCACGTCGGCGGGGCGCACGGGGTAATTGAAGCCCACGTTCAGGCGCACGGCCGGCCCATTGCTGCCGGCCGTCCAGAACACCTGTGGGATGGTCATGTCGAGGTAGGGCGTGTGGAAACGGCGGCGCTTGAGCTCGGGCAGCTTGCGCTGCGCTTCCTTCGGCAGGGCCTGGGGCCGCCACTCGGCCTTGAAAGCGGTGCTGGGCGAAAACGGGTGCGCGGGCGAAAACACCAGCTCCCGGTCCGAGGTCCACATGAACTTGCCCCGCACGGCCGGCTCGAAGCGCACGTACTGGGTGGTGTCCCAGCGGCTGGTTTGCTCGGCCGCGGCCACGGGCTCATCGAAGCTGAACACCAGATTTTCGTAGGGGTCAATTTCTTCGCCATCGGCGGATGCGTCATCGGCGCCGGGCTTGGAGCAGGCGCATAGCAAGGCCAGCAGCACCAGCAGTGGCAGGCGGAGCACTTGGGGGGAGGTCATACCGGATAGGGGAGGGTGGGTTGCGGCGGCGGGAAAGGTAACCCAAAACCCGCAGGAACAAGCAGTAAGAGGACTTTTCTGACGTTTTTCCTCCCCTCTGGATTGATGCCAGCCCACCGCCGTTGTATTGGGTCGGCTTTAGCATTCCAGCGCCTCTCCCTGGTCAGTTCTGAAGTATGTACTGCAGCCGCGGTTAGCGCCCCGTAGCGCTTCTTGTGTAGCTGTATTCGTGCCGTTTCAGCCATGTGGTTTGCCCCGCAAACTGCACGTCTTTTCGGCTGGTGTACACGTCGCGGCCAATCACGTAAGTATGCCGAATCAGGGCTGGCTGGTTGTCGTTACCGTCGGTACCCGCCGTTTCGGTCACGATTTCCAGGTTGCCACCGGGCAGGCGGCGCTTCGTCTTGATGGGTTCCTGGTCGAGCAGGCGCCCATCGGCGGAAACCGTAAGGGTATCGACCGAGTTGGCACTGGCTTCTTTCGGGTACGAATAGGCCCGGCGAAACCGGTTGCTCCGGCCAATTTGCTGGATGTTGATATCCGCTGGCATGGTGTACGGCTTGCCAGAACTGTAATCCAGATACGTCAGCGACCCTTGCCAATGGCCGATGAGCGGCTGCAGTTCCCGAACGGTTACCGTGGCGGGGCTCTGCGCCAAGCTGTTTCCGGCACTCCCGAAACCAAGCAGTAGAAAAGCGGCAGTTCGTGCAACTCGCATAGGGAGGGAGCAGACAAAAAACTGGAAAAGCCCAAAGGCGAACGACAAGCACCACTGCCGGCAAAGCCAGTGGCGCCTCGGGCCGTGGAAGATATTAACTATCAGCCAATATGCGCCGGCCGTTCGGGGCAAATCGACAATTACGACGCTTGTAGCCTCACCGCCATGCGGCGGGCACACAAACAGGCTTTGCTACAGCGCCACCGTCAGGTGGCTGGCGTAGTGCTCGGGCTCGTCGTGAATGGCCAGCGTGTACTGCTCGGGGTAGAGCGCGTCGAGGCGCTTGCGGATGTTGTCGAGCCCGATGCCGGTGCTTTCTTCCTTGGGGCCGTGGCGCTTTTTGTTGCGGGTGCTGAACGAGAGCAGGTTTTGCTGAATGCCCAGCTCAATGCGCAGCGGCGAATCGGGTTCCTGCAGCTCGCCGTGCTTAAAGCAGTTTTCGACGAAGCTGGCCAGCACCAGCGGCGGGATGCGCAGGTCGGCGGGCGTGCCCTGCAGGTTGAACTCGACCTGCAACCGGCTGCCGAACCGAAGCTGGTTGAGGGCAATGTAGTTCTGCAGGTGCTGCACTTCCTCGGCCAGCAATACTTTGTCCTGCTCGTTTTCGCTCAGCGTGTGCCGCATCATGTCGGAGAGCAGCAGAATTCCCTGCGCGGCTTCCTTGGAGTGGCGGTAGGTTTCGGCGTAGAGAAAGTTGAGGGCGTTGAAGAGGAAGTGCGGGTTGATCTGGCTGCGCAAAAACGCCAGCTTGGTTTGCAGCAATTCGGCCTCGGCCAAGCGTAGCTGCTCCTGCTGGAGGGTTTTCTGCCGCTCAGTCCGAATAGCCCGTTGCGCGGCCCAGTAGCAAATGGCCAGCGTGATAAAGTAGAGGCTGCGGTACGATACCATGCCCAGGAAAATCCACGGGCCAAGGTAGGGGTACATAAGGCGCGGCAGAAACTTCGGCAGCAGGTACAAAACCAAGCCGAATCGCAGCGCGCCATACAAAACCAGCATACCGATGGTATAGAGCCAGAACTGCTTGAATCGTTTGGTGGCGTAGTACCGCGGCAGCAACCAGCTGCCCAGCCCATAAAACAGCGCCGCATAGAGGCAGAAAATCAGCACAGACTCCTGCCAGACGAGGTACTTCAGCTGCCCCACCATGGCCAGCATCATGCATTCGTAGAGGAAATACACGGTCCAGAGTGCCAGATGAATGCCAATGGTCTTGAGGCGCGCAGCAGTCGGGGAGGGCATAAGCAAGCAAATAGCGCTGCCCGAAAGCAGCAAGGAAATAGCAAATGAAGGCCGAAGCCGGTAGCCACAGTATTTCGGCAAGGCAAGGTAGGCCTTTGCCGTGGCTCAGCCAATGCAAACCGGCCAAAACCAGCCTCAGTGCGCTGATTCGGGCCGGGTGCTTGCGCGCTGAAAGCTGTAGTAGAGGTAAAACAGCGCCGGCAGAATAAACAAGCTGCCCACCAGCAGCGCCCAGCCCAGGGCCGCCGTGGTTTTGGCCGGCGCCAGCTCCCGCACCAACGACAGCGCCGCGCCGTGCCGCAGCACCACAAACGCGGGGAAGTGCGCGTAGCCCACCGCCAGCAAAATCATGGTGGCCTGAAAGCCGGCCAGCACCCGCAGCACAGCTGCCGAGCCGTCCGGCAGCAGCACCCACAGGGCTACCAACGAAGCCGTGGCCGCCGCAATGGCCGACAAGCCCACCGCGTTGCCAAACACCCAATTTGCCAGCGGAATGCCCTCCAGCTGCGCGGCCCCAAACACCAATGCCCCGCACAGCACCGCCGCCACCGTAGCCCGGCGGGTTTCGCGCACGAAGCGCCGCCGGTCGGCCGCGGAGTTGGCCTCGCCAATGGTGTACACCGAGGCCAGGTAGGCGCACAGGGCCACCGTAAACGCGCCCACCGCCAGCCCAAAGCCGTGCAGCCAGCTGCCCATGTAGGCCGCCCAGAAATCGGGCGCCTGCGGGTCGATGTAGCCGGCAATCAGGCTGGCGGCAATGACGCCGAGGAAAAACGGGGTGAGCAGGCTCGAATACCGAAACACGCGCCCGTACAGGACCTGCATCTGGTCGTGCACCGCGTCGTAGTTCCGAAACACGAAAGCCGTGCCCCGCGCAATAATGCCCATCAGCATCAGCAGCAGCGGAATGTGCAGGTAGGTAGACATGACGCTGTAGATGCGCGGAAAACCCACGAACAGGATGACCACCGCAATGATGAGCCACATGTGGTTGGCCTCCCAAATCGGGCCGATGGCGTGGTACATGGTCTGCCGCAGCAGGCGCCGGTCTTTGCCGCGCGTGAACAGCTCCACAATACCGGCCCCAAAATCGGCGCCGCCCAGCAGCAGGTAGGCCAGAATAGCCAGGCAGAGGTAGGCAATGACAACGTAGGCCATCATAACGGAAGGGCATGGTTAGGCAAGTGACACCTGCGGCGGCACATCGTAGAGCACCGGCACCATCTTGATCTGGCGGTAGAGCAGAAACACCACCACCACGCTCAGCGAGAGGTACACGGCCGTGAACAGGTAAAACGAGTAGACGACGCCCGGCATGGGCGTCACGGCGTCGGCGGTGCGCATCACCCCGTTGATAATCCAGGGCTGCCGGCCCACTTCGGTTACCGTCCAGCCGGCCTCCACGGCCAGAAAACCGGCGGGCGTGGCGGCCGCAAACAGCCGCAGCAGCCAGCGGCTGTGCAGCCACGCCCGCCGGCGCCACCGCGCCCAAAAATACAGCAGCGCAATGCCCAGCATGAGCATACCCAGCCCCACCATCAGCTGAAAGGCAAGGTGCGGCACCAGCACCGGCGGCCGGTCTTCGGGCCGAATCCGGTCGAGGCCGGTGACTTCCTGGGCGAAGTTGCCGTGGGCCAGAAAGCTGAGCAGACCGGGAATTTTGACGGCATAATTCACCTGCCCGGCTTTTTCGTCGGGCAGGCCGCCGAGCACCAAGGCCGCGGCTTTTTCGGTGCGGAAGTGGGCTTCCATGGCGGCCAGCTTGGCGGGTTGCCGCCGGGCCACGTCCTTGGCCGATACGTCGCCGCTGAGCGGCTGCAGCACGGCCGCCACCGCCCCAAAGGCCGCTGCAATGGCAAACGCCCGCTGGTGAAACGTCACGTTTTGGCGCTTGAGCAGCATGATGGCGTGCACGCCTGCCACGGCAAAACCGGTAGCGGCAAACGCAGCCACCGTCATGTGCAGGGCCTGCGAGGCCCAGGCGTCGTTGAACATGGCCTGAATAGGGTCGATGTTCAGGTACTGGCCGTTCACGTAGTCGAAGCCGGCGGGGCTGTTCATCCAGGCGTTGGCCGCCACCACCAATATGCCCGAGGCCAGCCCGCTCACGCCCACCACGACGCCCGTAAACCAGTGAAACCACGGGTGAAACCGGTCCCAGCCGTAGAGGAAAAAGCCGAGGGCAATGGCTTCGATGAAAAACGCGGTGCCTTCGAGCGAAAACGGCATGCCGAAGATGGGCCCCGCGTGCTCCATGAAACGCGGCCAGAGCAGGCCCAGCTCAAACGAGAGCATGGTGCCCGACACGGCCCCGGTGGCGAAGAAAATGGCCACGCCCTTGCTCCAGGCCTTGGTGACGTTGCGGTAGGTGGCGTTGCCGGTACGCAGCCAGCGGTAGTGCGCCACGGCCATAAAAAACGGCATCACCATGCCAATGCACGAGTAGATGATGTGGAACCCGAGCGAGAGGGCCATTTGTGAGCGGGCGGCGAGAAAATCGTCCATGGCTGCGGAATGTGGCTGGACAACAGAAAGGCCCGACGAAACCGAACGGGCGGAGGCGACTGGAGCACCCATAGCCGGGCGTTCCTCTGCGCCTCAACAGCTGGTAGAGTGCGGTGCCGGCCTAAAGAAAGGGCATTTGCGGGGGAAATTGCTAACGGTCGGTCAATTGTTCAGCCGCCCGGTTGCGGGCCTCGCTTTCGGGCATATCTGCTTTCTTGTGCCATGAACCTTTCCGCGCACTACGACCAGATGTGGCAGCGCAGCCGGCCACTTTTTGCCGCCAACACCCTCGCCCTCGACCCGCTGCTCGATGCGCCCGATGACTCCCGCCGGGGCCTCACGGTGGTGGCCCGTTTGGCGCCAGCCGTGGTAGCCCGCCTGCAGGCCTTCGCCGACGAGCTGCGCCAGCTAGAGCCGCAGCAGTATTACTATCCCGCCGCTGCTACGCACCTCACCGTGCTGTCCCTCGTTTCTTGCTACCCCGGCTTTCAGCTCGGCCACGTCGAGCCCGCAGAGTACATGGCCCTGGTAGCCTGCGCTGTGCAAGCTGAGGCGCCTTTTGCAGTCGATTTCGTGGGCATCACCGCCTCGCCGGCTACGGTGCTGGTGCAGGGTTTTCCGCACGATGACACCCTGCGCCACCTGCGGCAGCAGCTGCGTACGGCGTTTCAGGCGTCGGCCTTGCAGCAGTCCATCGATTCGCGCTACACCTTGCAAACCGCGCACAGCACCGTGGTCCGGTTTCGGGCGCCGCTGCGCCAGCCCGCCCGGTTTCTGGAAGTGCTCGACCGATACCGTCCGCATGCATTCGGCACCACGGTAGTCGACCGGGTCGAACTGGTGTTTAACGACTGGTACCACCGCCCCGAGGCGGTGCAGGTGCTGCACACTTTCGCCCTGACGGGCAATACGGTAGCCTCGCAATAAAGCAGTTCAGAGCAGAGGAAAAACTGCCGCGGGCGCGTCGGAATTGCCCGTGCATAGATTATATTACCTACACCAAAACCGGGTTGCCTCAAACGTCACCACCCATGAAAGCTGTTCGTTGGCTGATTCCCGTCGGGTGCTTGCTGCTGGGTTTGACTCAGGGCCTGCTGCTGCCGCTGGCGGCCGGTGCGCAAGGCACCTCCAGCCGGGCGCAGCTGTTTCGGGTAGGCGTGGTCGTGCTCAATTCCGGCGACACCCTTCGCGGGCCCGTGCAGCTCTTCCTCGACCGCGACGCGCTGGCCGTGACCATGCCCGACAGCACGGTGCGCACCGTGTCGGCGGTGGCGGTGCAGACGTTTGCCGTGCGCAGCCCCATACTGCCCCGTTCGGCCTACTATGCCCTCAGCCGAATGGGGAACGACCGCGCCCGGCGCCTGCGCGGCCCGCAGCGCTACCGCCAGTTTTTGGTGTACCGCTGGAACCACGACCGACCCACGTCGAACTTCACGTCGCCCGCATTCTTCGAGCGGCTCAACGGCGGCCCCGTGCTGCTGTTGCGTCGGCGGTACTTGGTTGAGCGCACCTCCAGCCGCACGCTCGACAATTACACAACCCCCGCCAACCGGCCCACCCGGCCCATGCAGGTGCTCACCACCTACACCGACGTGAGCGACCGGTACTACCTGGCCACGCCCGCCGGGGCCATCGTGGCGCTGCGGCGGCCCAAGCGCGATTTGCTGGCCTACTTTCCCGCTCAGGCCCAGCAGCTGGAAGCGTTTGCCTCCCAGCACAAACTAAGTTTCGACACGGAAGAAGGCCTGGCCCGGCTGGTTGATTTTGCCAACCTGTTGAACGAGCCGTCGGTGCAATAACGCGGGCCGAAAGGCGGCCCCGTCGCTGGGCGCTCGTATTTTGGGCCACCGCCTCGCGCGGCCGCTGTTCGCCGTGCATTCTCCGTATTGGAAGCAAGCACCTAGCTGGCGGTAGTTGTGCCGTTTGTTATGATGCCATTGCCCCGCGAAATCCAACTAGCCCGCCTGGCCGCCGAGCCCGAGTGGGACATAATTGTTATCGGCGGCGGGGCCACGGGCCTGGGGGCAGCGCTCGACAGCGCCAGCCGGGGCTACCGCACCCTGCTTGTGGAGCAGCATGACTTTGCAAAGGGCACCTCCAGCCGCAGTACCAAGCTCGTGCACGGCGGCGTGCGCTACCTCGCCCAAGGGCAGATACGGTTGGTGCGCGAAGCCCTGCACGAGCGGGAAGTGCTGCGGCAAAACGCTCCGCACCTCGTGCATTCCCAGGCTTTCGTCATTCCAGCTTACCGCTGGGGGGCGGTGCCGTTCTATACCCTCGGGCTGAAGCTCTACGACTTGTTGGCCGGCCGGCACAGCTTTGGCGCTTCGCAAGCGTTAAGCGCAGCCGAAACCCTCCAGCGCCTGCCAACCGTACGGCCCACTGGCCTGCGCGGCGGCGTGCTCTATCAGGACGGCCAGTTTGATGATGCCCGTCTGGCCATAAATCTTGCCCAAACCTGCATCGAGCAAGGCGCTACGGTGCTGAACTATTGTGCGGTGCGCGGCCTGCTGAAAACACCGGCAGGCCGGGTATGCGGCGTGCAGGCCGAAGACGTAGAAACCGGGATGGTATATGAGGTGCGGGCCCGCGCCGTAATCAATGCCACCGGCATTTTTGTCGATGCCATCCGCCGCCTCGATGCCCCTGCAGCGGCCCCGCTTGTGCGCGCCAGCCAAGGCGTGCACCTGGTGCTCGACCGCGCTTTTCTGCCCGGCGCCGATGCGCTTATGATACCCCAAACCGAGGACGGCCGCGTGCTTTTTGCCGTGCCCTGGCATAACCACGTGGTGCTGGGTACCACCGATACGCCCGTGGCGCACATAACCGCGGAGCCCCGCGCCCTGGAAGCCGAAATCGACTTTATCCTGGGTACGGCCGCGCAGTACCTTTTGCGCCCCCCGCAGCGCGCCGATGTGCGCAGCGTATTTGCCGGCCTTCGTCCGCTGGCCGCCCAATCGGGCAAGGCCGCGACCAAAGAGCTGTCAAGAGGCCATAAAATCGAGGTGTCGGCTGCGGGCCTCATCACCATCACCGGGGGCAAATGGACGACCTACCGCCGCATGGGCGAAGACGCAGTGGACCGAGCTGCCGCCGTGGGTGGCCTGCCTCACCAACCAAGCCCGACGGTCCGGCTGCCTATTCACGGCGCCCAAGCTGCTTCTGCGCAAGCAGGCAGCCACCTCGCCGTGTACGGCGCCGATGTAGCGGCGCTACTGGAACTCGTGGCTCAGCAACCTGCTCTGGGCGAACAGTTGCACCCGCGTCTGCCCTACCTCAAAGCCGAAGTGGTATGGGCTGCCCGATACGAGTTGGCCCGTACTGTGGAAGACGTGCTGGCCCGTCGCCTGCGGGCCTTGTTTCTCGATGCGCAAGCCGCATTGGAGATGGCGCCAGCCGTAGCTGCACTGCTAGCCCAAGAGCTACGGCGCGATGAGCAGTGGCAAAAAACGCAACTAGCCTCATTTGCCGAACAGGCCCGCGGATACCTCCTGATCTGAAGCACAGCACCGGCAGATAGGAATGCATGGCTCGGCTGATCAAGATCAGGAGCGCATCAGTCAATGTCGGAATTAAGGCATGCTACTAGAAATCTAGTGCCCTTGTAAATTGGAAGGGGTGTAGTAGTAAAAAATATGTTTTTATTAGATGTGACCATAAATTTAATAGGGGTATGGCTGTATTGAGCCAAGTATTTTCGAAAATGACCTTATATTATAAGGGGTATTTTGATAATGTGCGTTTAGGTTATAGATTAGGCCCTTAATATGGCAACTCAAGCATTACCTCCGCCTGCGGTGCAGAAATCTTCTTCGCGGCTCTCTTACGGTCAGTTGGCTCTGGTCGGCTTGGTGGTAGCGAGCTTAGTAGCCGCCGCTGTGCCAGCCGTGCACCCAGCGGCGGCACCAGGCAGCCTCAACGGTGCCGATGTGGCCTGGATGCTTACTGCCACGGCCTTCGTGCTGATTATGACGCCGGGTTTGTCGTTTTTCTACGGCGGCATGGTGCGGCCCAAAAACGTCATCAGCACCATGCTGCAAAGCTTTGTAGCGTTGGGCGTTATCACACTGGTGTTCTACTTCGTGGGCTTTTCCCTCGCCTACGGCGACTCCTGGCACGGTCTCATTGGCAACCCGTTCACCTACGCACTGTTGCGCGGGGTGGGCACCGCACCGCACCCGCTGCTCTCGCCCACCATTCCCTTTATCCTTTACTTCGCCTTTCAGCTCAAGTTCGCCATCATCACCCCGGCCCTCATCACCGGCTCGTTTGCCGAGCGGGTGCGCTTCAAGGGGTATCTGGCTTTCATGGTGCTGTTCTGCCTGTTCATTTATTGCCCGCTGGCGCACTGGACGTGGCACCCCGAGGGCTTTCTGCGCCAATGGGGCGTGCTCGATTTTGCGGGCGGCACGGTGGTCCACATTTCGGCAGGCATTGCCGCGCTGGCTGGGGCCATGGTGCTGGGCCGCCGCTCGGCACACGTGCGTGCTACTTCGTTTTCGACGCCTAACGTGCCCTACGTAATGCTGGGAACGGGCTTGTTGTGGTTTGGCTGGTTCGGCTTCAACGCCGGCTCCGCGTTAGGCGCCAATGAGCTGGCGGCCACATCGTTTGTGAATACCAACTTGGCTTCCGCGGCCGCCCTCATTGCCTGGCTTCTGGCCGAAATTGTGCGCGGCGGCAAACCCACGGCCGTGGGCGCCTGCACCGGCGCGGTAGTGGGGCTGGTGGCCATTACGCCCGCGGCCGGCTACGTGGCCTTTGGGCACAGCATTTTCATTGGGGTGGTGGCCGCCCTCATCAGCCACGCCGCGGTGCATTGGCAAAACAACCGCACCACCATCGACGACACGCTGGATGTCTTTCCGTGCCACGGCCTCGGCGGCATAGTGGGTATGCTGCTCACCGGCGTATTTGCCGATAAAGTAGGCCTCATCCACGGCGACCCAACCGTGTTCGGCTACCACGTGCTGGGCCTGCTGATTGTGGTGAGCTACTCGTTTGGCGGCGCTTGGCTGCTGCTCAAGCTCACCGACCGCTTTTTCGCCCTGCGCGTGAAGCCCGCCGACGAAGACCGGGGACTTGACCTGAGCCAGCACGAAGAATCGACTTACCACGTCGACGAAGAATTTGAAACCACTTACCGGCACGCCATGCAGGCGCCGCGTCCGTGAATGATTTTGTCGCCGGCCGGGCTCTGCAATAGCCAGGGTCCGCCTACCCGACGACAGGGTGAGGGAAGATGGAGGGGAGAAAAAAAGCCACCAGCGGGGAAACTGGTGGCTTTTTTATTGTTGCGTTGGCGGCTGCGTTATTCCTTCATCAGCTGCCGAGTAATGCGGTTGCCGTCGAGGTTGAGGACCAGCAAGTAAGTACCGGGACGTTTCAGGCCCAGGTCGTCGGCGGTGAAGCGGTAGTCGTGCGTGCCGGCTTTCTGCTCGGCAGCGCGCACCAGGGTTTTCAGGCGCCGGCCCGTGGCATCGAGTATAGTGGCTTCCACGCGCAGCGGGCGGCTAAGCGTGTAGCTCAGCGTCAACTCGCGGTCCACGGGGTTGGGGTAGGTTTCGAGGCGGTACTCGTAGGCGGCGGCTTGTGCGGTGGTGCCGGCAGCGGTGCGGTTCACATCCCAGGCCACCACGTAGGTGTGCTGGGCGAGGTGCGAGGTGCTGCGCGTAAGGGCCGTGGTATCGGTTATTTCGGCCTGAATGCGGTGCGCACCTACCGAAAGGCCGCTCAGCGGCACGGCAAGGGCGTCGGCGTTGCGGGCCACCACGGTGCCGTCGCGCTTCCACACGACCCGCAGCGTGTTGGGCAGCACCGGTTTCAGCAACGACAACGCAAAGCTCAGGTCCTGCGTGGGGCCGTTGATGGTGGTAGCGGCGGGCGAGAAGCTTTGCAGCGGCGGCGCCAGCGTGTGCATGCGCTCCACAAAGGTTTCGCGGCACACGCTGCAAAAGGGCACGCCCAGCAGCTGCATTTTGCAGTTTTGGTGCGGGCGGTACCACGTGGCGCCGCCGGGGTATGGGTAGATGCCCACGCCGTTGGTGTTCATCCAAGCGGCCCACTTCACCAGGGTGGGGTTGGTTTGCTGGGTCATGTTGGCCTTTTCAGTGGCGTACTGCGGGCCGGCCCAGTACTCATCGGCCAAGGCGGCAAACGAGTGGCCTATTTCGTGGATGCTGATTTCGCTGGCGCTGGCGTTGATGGACGAGGTAGCCAGCGCCCCACCCGAACCGCCGTACTCCGGGGAATTGACGACCACAAAAGCCTGGTCGTACTGCGGAAAGCTGGCGGCCAGCACACTGGCTATGGCGCTGCTGCGGGTGGGTACCAGTAGGCGGTGAATTCCAAACTGGTCAAAAGCGCTACCGAAGTAGTTGTTGACCGTAACCGTAGGCAAGGTCGTCGTACCGCAATCGGAAGCCGTGCGCGGGTGGCTGGCGCCCGACTGCACCGAGGGTACTCGCACGGCAAACACGTTGAAATAGGGCCGGTATTCGCGGAACGGCGTCTGGTTGAACAGGTCGTTGACGATGCGGTCTACATCGGTGCGGTACTGGGTAAGCTGGCCGGATTGGTACCCGTCGCTGAGAAACACCAGGTTGATGCGCTTGTTGAGCGGTCCGGTTTTCACCAGCGTATCGACGGGAAAGGACTGGGCCAAGCTGCCCAAGGCTAGCAGCAAGGCGCTGCAAAGGGTAAAGAGTGTTTTCATGGTTGAGCGGATAAGGGGAAATCGGCCGGGGCAGCTGCCTGGCGGTTGGTAATTTCGGTGAGACGCACGGCGGCGGTGCCCGATGGCAGCGCCAACCGCACAAAAAATTCGGCTTCGGGCAATACCACGGTCTTGCGTCCCAGTTGCCGGGCGTCGTTCAGGTACTCGGTGTCGCGGCGCAGCGGGTGGTCGATGGTGGTGGTGCTTAGCACCCGCTGCCGGGTGTCGAGCAAGGCCACCGCTACGTAGGTTTCGGCAGCGCCTGCCGCCGTGGGGTCGGCTTTCAGGGAACCGGCCACCACGCTCGTTTTCAGTAGCTCGAAACGGGCAGGGCCCGCCGGAGTGGCCGTGGCTTTGAAGGAAATAAAGACCAGTTTAGCGGCCGATGCCGCCGGCTGCGAGGCTTGCGTGGGCACCACTGCCAGCGGCGTGTATTGCTTCGTCGGCCGCTGACAGGCCGTGAGCCCTCCGGCAATAACCAACAGCGTGTAGGAAAAAAGCCGCATGCGACGTCTGGGAATGGGTACAAGTAAAAGTACTATTTAAGACAATACCGCGGATGGATTGGATGGTAATAACTTATATTGAATACATAATATTGATAGTCAATGCGTTTGTGTATATGGTGGTAATGAGCGCACATGCTATTTGTGCTCTGCGCATTTTGTGCAGTGCCAAGCCGCTACCTTACCGGTCTTGCTATGGCCGAATACTCGATAGTGGCGTTTGCCAAGCAGCTCAATTTGCTTACGCTGGCCACTGCTGTGGTGCCCGTGGGGGTAGGGCTCACGCGGCGTCATCTGCCCCAAGAAGCGCGGTGCCTGTTGGCGTACGCCTTGTTGGCCACGTTGGCGTTGGGCACGTTGTCTGAAGTTGGGCGCTACGTGTGGCACAACAACATCCTTATCCTGCGCACTGAAACGTGGCTCGGCACCGTGCTGCTGGCCGGGGCCTACTACCAGGCGCTGCCGCTGCCTGCTGTGCGCCGCCGCTTACCGGCTTTGCTGGTTAGCTTTACCCTGCTGGCCGTAGCCGAAACCATCTGGCTGATGGATTGGCACCGCTACGACAGTCCCTACATGCGCGTGGCGCAGAGCGTGCTGCTCATTGGCCTGGCGTTGCGCTACTTCGAGCACTTGCTCCTTCAGCTCCGCAACATCCGGCTGGAGCGCGACCCCATGTTTCTGGTAAGTGTAGGAGTGGTGTTCTACTACGCGGGCGCCATTTCCATTTTTGTGCTGGAAACCCAACTGACGCTGAAGCCTGACCAAATTTGGGTGATGTACATCGTGGAGTTCGTGCTGCGCATGGCCTTCAACGGCTTGCTGACGGCGGCCCTGTGGCACGCCGGCCAACTGTTGCCTCAGCTGGTCCATAGCAGCCCAGCTGCGAAGCAACTACTGCCCTGACCTAAGCATGGGTGCTAGCCTCCCAGCTTGCTCAGCACAAACGCCGCCAAAAAGCCCAGTACCGTAATCAGGCCCGTGAAATTGTGGGCTACCTCGAAGGCTTCCGGTATCATGGTGTCGGCTATCATGGCCAGCACAGCACCGGCCGCCACGGCCGTGGTGGCCCCAATTACGTTGGGCGAAAAGTGGCTGAACACGGTGAAGCCTACCAGCGCCGACACGCCCGACACCAGCGCAATGCTGGCCCACAGCCCCAGCACGTAGAGCGGCGTGCGGCCGGCCTTTTTCATTCCCGCCGCGCTGCTCAGGCCTTCGGGGAGGTTGGAAAGAAAAATAGCTACCACCGCCACCGTACTCACCGCGCCACCCGCCAGCATGCTCAGCCCGATGACAATGCTTTCGGGAATGCCGTCGAGCAGCGCCCCGATGGCCAAGGCCATGCCGTTGTCGTCGCCGGGTTCGGTGGCGGGTTTGTCGCCGGCTTGCACCTGCTGCCGCTCGGCGTGCTGCTGGTGGCCCGAGCGTTTGCGGTGCTTGGCCCCGTGGCGGGCCAGCAGCCAGTTGGCGAGGGTGTAGGCCGCCGCGCCGCCCACAAAGCCGAAAGCCGCCGCATCAAATCCGCCGCGCCGGTAGGCATCTTCCATCAGCTCCAGTGAAAGGGTGGAAATGAGCACGCCGCTGCCAAAGGCCATAACGGCCGCAATCAGCCGCTGCGGTACGTGCAGGAAATACCCAATGGCAGCACCAATCAGCAGCGCCGAGCCCGAAACCAACCCCCAGAAACCGGCTTGCAGCCAGAGCGGAAATGCCATGCAGTGTGGTTTTGTACGTGTCAGGAATGCACTCCTGCGCAGCAGGAAGCAGGTGATGATTTGCGTGCGATACGCGGCCAGCGCCGCTTGTAACTCGGCCTCGGTGAAGCCCGGCACGTCTACCTTTTTGAACGGGGCGGTATGCCCGGCCAGCAAGACAAGGCTAGAGCTCGGCACCTCAAGCACGTCGGCCAAAAACCGCAGCAGGCAGTCGTTGGCTTTGCCATCGTGCAGCGGGGCTTGCAGGCGCACGGTTACGGTGCCGTCGGCCGCCAGCAGCAGCTCGTTGCGGCGCGCGTTGGGTTTGGCGCGCAGGTGCAGGGCCGCCACCGCCTAGGCCGCCGAGTTGTAGGCGTCGTACACGTTCCAGGCCCAGAGGGCGAAGGGGATAATGATTGTCCACCACAGCAGGAAACCCACCACGCCGCTGAGAATCCAAATAAATACGGCTTTCAGAATCTGGCCCTTGATGAGCTGGCCCAGACCGGGAGGGATGGCGGAAAGAATGGCGGGTACGCCGTAGGTTGGTTTCATGGCAGAAGCAGGCAAGACCTGCGCTAATTACGCATTATCGGGCGCTTGGGTAGCGGCAGGGAGCGGCCCCAGGCGCTGCTGGCCGGTGGGGCACACGTCGAGCAGCACGCAGCGGCCGCAGGCAGGCGAATGAAAGTAACAGCACTTTTGCCCGTGAAACATCAGCGCCTCGTGGTGGTCATACACTTGCTGGGCGTCCCAGTCCGGCGGCAGCAGCGCCTCCAGCAGCGCGTGCGAGGCCTCGGTGCCCACTTTCGGCCCGATGAGCCCCAGCCGCTGCGCCACGCGGTGGTGGTGGCTATCCACGGGCATGGCCGGGCGGCGCAGGGTGCTGAACAGCAGGGTAGCGGCGCTGGTTTTGGGCCCCACACCGGGCAAGGTTTCCAGCCACGCGCGGGCTTCGGGCACCGGCATGTCGGCCAGAAAATGCAGGTCGAGCTGCCCATCGAGGCGGGCCGTTAGCTCCTGCAGAATGGCTTGCAGGCGCGGGGCTTTCTGCTCGGGCCAGGTACAGGGTCTGATGGCCGCTTCCACGGCCGCCGTGGGCGCGTCGCGCACCTGCTCCCAAGTGGGAAACTGCGCCGTCAGCTGCTGGTAGGCCCGGTGCGACTCAGCATTCCGGGTGCGGTGCGAGAGAATGGCGCTGATCAGCTCACTGAGCGGGTCTTTACTGCTGAAAAACCGAAACGGCGCGCCATACAGCACGCACAGCCGCTCGTGGGCCAGCAGCGCCAGCGCCTGCCGCTCGGCAAACGCGGCGGCGGGTTCGGCAGCAGGTGTAGTAGCGGGCAGCTTGGGCATACCTGCGCAAACGGCCCGCGGCGCTCCTCGGTTGTGCTTGGCGCACACGAAAAGCCCCGCCCAAACGGAGTTGGACGGGGCTTTTCGCTTTTTGTCGAAATGTCAAACAGGCTTATTGCACTGCGTTGTAGAGCGCCACGGCCTGCTTCAGCTTGCGGTGCTGCGAACCGCTGATAACGGAGGGCACCAGCAGCACCGGCACCGAAATAAACAGCAGCGGCGACACCGAGCGGCTGGTGCCGCTGAACGTGCTCAGAATGCCCGCTGCCATCAGGCCGCCGCCCACCACGTAGCCGGCCGTGCTGATGCGCCGCAGCCGGGCCACGTCGCGCAGGGTTTCCACGCTGCCGGGGTTGTCGGCCAGGGCCACGCGCAGGCTCCGGAAGTTCATTTCCTCGATAGGGCCGCCGTCTTTGCTGAAGTACTCGGTGCGCACGGTGCGGTAGCCGCCGTAGGGGTAGCCAAACGGCGACCCGTACCCGCCGTAGCCGTACCCACCATAGCCGTAGCCAAAGGGACTGCCGAAGGCATTGGGCGAATACTGGGTAGTGGTAATAGAGTAGGTGCTGATGCGGCCGGTTTTGTCGCGGCGCAGGGTGGCTTCGCGGCGCGAGCCGGGCAGCGTGGTGCGCACGTAGTGGCCGGTTTCATCCTCGTAAAACTTAATCTGGTCGAGGTCGAAGCGCTGCTGCCCGTTGGCCAGCAAATAGGAGCGGCCCAGCACCGGCTGGCGCATCTCCACCACGTCGGCCGCATACACCTGCCCCGATTTCAGGCCGATGCGGTAGCGGGAAGGAACAGCCGCCGCAACCGGGGCCGGGGCCGCTACGGGCCGGGCCGTGGAATCGGGCGCGGCCGGGGGGGGCGGGGTGGGGAGCGTGTTGAGCTGACGGGGCGCATCCTGGGCCAGCGCCGCCGGTAGCGGCGCGCTCAGCAGCGCCGTGGCCAAAAGCAATGAACGAACGTTCATGAACAAAGTAGCGTGAGCTGTGGAAGGAATGAGGAAAGAACGCGCGCCACGCGGCGGGTGGTATGCCGCTGCGGCGGGCGCCGGCCAAAGCCACGGGCAAGTACGAACAAAAAATCGGCCACTTGCTCCGTATGGCTTTAACGGTGCAAGGCGGCTCACTCGTTCCGCAGCACCGCAATTGCCGGGCGGCCACCGGCGCGATACAAAAAAAGCCGGCCGGCAGCGCAAGGCTACCGGCCGGCTTGAGTACGCGGCCAAAAGGGCTCGGTTCTATTTCAGCAGGGTTTCCAGCAGGCTCATGCTGTCCACCAGGTCGCGGGTGTTTTCGAAATCCAGGGGCTTCACAATGTAGCCTTGCACGCCCAGGGCCTGGGTGTTGAGGCGGTCAATGTCCATTTCCGAGGTCGTCGTGACAAACACCGGAATATCGCGCAGCTCCTCGTGGGTGCGCAGCTCGGCCAGAAACTCGTGGCCATTCATCTTGGGCATGTTCAAATCCAGCAGAATCACCTCGGGCAGGGGCCGAATGGGCTCCACGCCGTTGGTGCCCAGCAGCAGATCGAGGGCCTCCAAGCCGTTGAACGCGGTGTGCAGTTTGTGAGGGACACTAAACTTCTCGAACGATTTCTCCACGGTCATCGTGTCAAAAAAGTCATCTTCTACAAGCAGAACCGAACGCATAGTAATCAACAGGTATACCGGGAAAAAAGCGGCCGACAAAAATACGCAATCGGCGCCCCATTTCCCGGTGTTGGGTGCATTATCCTATTGTTGCCGAAGCCGGCACCAGGGCCGGCTGCTTGGGCCAGGTAAAAACAAACGCGGCTCCTTCGCCCACCGCCGATTCGACCCGGATATGGCCGCGCTGCTCGTCGATGATTTTCTTGACGATGCTCAGCCCGATGCCGGTGCTTTCGGCCGTGTGCCGGTCGCGCAGGGTCTGGAACATAAGGAAGATTTTCTCGTGGTATTCGGGCGCAATGCCCGGCCCGTCGTCCTGCACCCGAAACTCGTACTCCTTCTTCAGCTCCTGGCAGCTCACGCTCAGCCGGCCGGCGCCGCGGTGGTGGTACTTCACGGCGTTCGAGAGCAGGTTGGTAAACACCTGCTGCAGGCTCAGGCGGTCGGCCACCAGCGTGGGCAGGTTGTCGGCAATCTGCAGCTCAAACTGCGGCGGCACCACCAAGTCGGCCACGTCGTGTACCAGATGGGCCACGTTCACCTCCTCCAGCTTTTGCTGGGTACGGCCCACGCGGGCGTAGGCCAGCAGGCCGTTTATCAGGTCTTCGAGGCGCGAAAGCCGTCCTTTCATCAACCCCAGGTACTCCTGCATTTTGTGCGAGAGTTCGTGGCCCAGCTCGTCCTCAATCCACTTCACCACGGTGGTCACGCCGCGCAGCGGGGCTTTCAGGTCGTGAGAAGCCACGTAGGCAAACTGGTCCAGCTCGCGGTTGCGTTTTTCCAGCGCCCCAAACGTGTCGTCGAGGGTCTGCGTCATGCGGTTGAGCGAGCCGGCGAGGTTGCCCAGGCTGTCCTTCTCCTTGTCCTTGATTTTGACTTTGTAGTCGCCTTGCACCACCTGCTCGGCCAAGTGCTCGATGATGTCGATGCGCTGGGCCACGGCTTCGTTGGTGAGTTCCAGCTCCGCCTTCAACCGCTCGTTGGCGCTGATTTCGTTGCCGGCTTTGCCAAACAGCCACAGCGTAATGACCAGGGCCAGCGCCGTCGAGAGCAGGATGGTGGCCGGCGTGAGCGACTCGTAAATCTGCTGCTCGGCGCTGCGCTTGGCCAGCAGCTCCAGCTCCCGGGTGCGGGTGCGGGCCAGCAGCCGCTCAATCACGCGCATGGTCTGGCGGTCGGTGTCGAGGGCGGTTTGCATGGCCGATTGCGTAAGGCCGGCTTGCGGCCGGGCCAGCTCGGCCAGCAGGCGCGTTTCGGCCCGCAGCGCGGCGTCGATGGTGTCGAGGCGCAGCTGCTGAATGGGATTGTCGACCGACATCCGGTCCACCTCCTCGTATTGGGTGCGCACGTGCCCGATGGCGTCCTGGTAAGTCGCCAGGTACACCGTGTCGCGCGTGAGCAGGTAGCCCCGCACGCCCGAGCGGGCATCTTTTAGGCGCAGTTCCAGGTCTTTGAGCCCTTGTATAACTTGGTAGGAGTGCTCCACCCAGCCCGTGCGACTGGCGAGTTGCCGAATACTTACGAACGACGCCACGGCCGTCAGAACGAGCACCCCGGCGGCAATGGCAAAGCCGACGTAGAGTTTGGTTTTGGTTTGCAAGCGCATAAACGAAGAAGCCGGCCGGCGTGGGGTACCGCAACAGCCTAGCAAGATACAACGCCGGGGCGTGCGCCGCGACACGTGCCGCCCGCCGCGGCGTATCTTCGCGCCGCCTTCGCCCGCCTTCCGCCATGCCCGACGCCATCAGCAGCCCCCACAACCCGCGCATCAAAAACCTGCTGCGCCTCCAGCAAAAAGCTTCCGAGCGCCGCGAGCAGGGCCTCACCATCATCGAGGGCCTGCGCGAGCTAACCATTGCCCGCGGCGCCGGCGTGGTGGTGCCGGCCGTGTTTGTGTGCGCCGAATTGCTGCCCGAGGCTGGTCAGCGCCAGCTTCGCCAGGTGCTCGACGACGCGACGGAGTGGTTCGATGTGTCGAAGGCCGTGTTCGAGAAAGTGGCCTACCGTGAAGGTTCCGACGGCGTGCTGGCCCTGGCCCGCCCGCCCCAGCGCCGCCTCGCCGACCTGGAGCTGCCCCAAAACCCGCTGCTGCTGGTGCTGGAGGCCGTGGAGAAACCCGGCAACCTGGGCGCCGTGCTGCGCACCGCCGATGCCGCCCAGGCCGACGCCGTGATTGTGTGCGACCCGCGCACCGACCTCTACAACCCCAACGCCATTCGGGCCAGCATCGGCTGCGTGTTTACGGTGCCCGTGGTGGCCACGTCGCGTCCCGAGCTGCTGAGCTGGTGCCAGCAGCACGGCATCCGTACCTACGCCGCTGCCCTCACCCCGCAGGCCCGTCCCTATACCGACTATGACTTCCGCGGCCCCACCGCCTTGCTCATGGGCACCGAAGCCGACGGCCTGACGCCCGAGCTCATTGCCGCCTGCGACGAAACCATCATCATTCCCATGCGCGGCTACATCGACTCGCTTAACGTGAGCACGGCCACGGCGGTGCTCACCTTCGAGGCCGTGCGCCAGCGCGAAGTGGCTGATATGCAACGCGGAGGCCGCTAGAAGCGCACCGTGCCCGAGAGGTTGACGACCCGGCCTTCTACCGGGGTCCAGAGTTCGGGGAAGTCGGGGTTTAGGCGCGAGCCGAGCACTACCGATTCCCGGCGCGTCTGGCGGTAGTCGAAGAGGTTTTCGCCGTTGAGCACAAACGTCAGCGGCCCGACCTGGTAGCGCAGCAGAGCCGCCACGATGGGGTAGCCCGGTGTGCGGCGGCCGTCGGACAGGTATTGCTGCCCGGTGTAGCTGGCCTCGATACCGGCGGCAAAATGCTCGGTAAATTCCTGGGTAAGCACCGTGGCCAGCTTGTGGCGCGCGGCCAGCTCCACGTGCGGGTTCACGGCGTCGTAGCGGCGGCGGGCGTCGGTAAACACGTAGCCCAGGTACAGCTCGGTTTCGTCTTGGCGCAGGCGCACGTAGGTCTCGAAGCCTCGGCTCACCACCGGGCGGGACGCATTCTGCCAGCGCAGACCCGCCAGACCTTCGTTGGTTCGCACCATCGGGTGGTCGATTGCGGTGTAGAAAAACGACTGGTTCACGGTCAGCGTCGTCAGGAGCGAAAAGCGGCGGGTGTAGTTCACGTCCCAGTTCAGGCCGGTGGAGCGTTCGGCCTCTAGCCCCGTCAGCGGCTGCACCCGGGGGTAGTCCCGCTCATCAAGATCGTTGATGTAGGGAACTGGCACGCGGTAGCCCAGGCCGCCGTTCAGCCGCGACGTTATGGTTTCAGAAAACCGGTAGAGCAGGGCCAGCCGGGGCAGCACAAACGTGCCGTATTGGTTGTGGCGGTCGAGGCGCAGGCCGGCCTGCACCGTGAGCGGGCGCACGGGCTGCCAGTCGTCCTGCACGAAAGCGCCGGCGGTGGTGTAGGTGTAGCGGTTGCGCAGCGGAGTGGGGCTGTCGGGGTCGGGCGTGAGCTTTTCGCCGTTGAGGTTCAGACCGCCCACCAGCGTGTGGCGCTGCCCGAGGCGGTGCAGGTAGCTGATTTCGGAGTAGTAGGAAAGCTGCCGCGCCGTGAAATCGACGATGTTGGTGCGCACCTGCCGGTTGAAGCTGCTGGCGGCGGCTTTCACCGTGAGGCCACCACCCGCCACGCTGTCCTGGGTGTAAATCAGGTCGGCGGAGTGGCGCTGCATCTGGTTGCGCACGAAGTAGGCGTGCTGGGCATCGGGGCCGCGGCGCACCACTTGCTGGTCGCCGCCCTGCCGGTCTTCGACGGTACCGGTGTAGCCCAGGGCCAGCTGCCCGGTGCCGCTGGGGTACCAGAAGAGCCGCGGGTGCACGGTGAGGTTGCGCAGGCGCGGCACGTCGGTAAAGCCGTCGTCGTTCACGTCCACGTCCTGCTGCCGGGTGCCGCCCGCAAACACCGAGTAGCCCAGCCGCTGGCCGCGGCCGGCGGCAAAGGCGTTGAGGTTGGTTTCGCGCAGGGTGCTTTGGTTGAGCGTGAGGCTGCGCTCGGGCGCACCCCGCTGCGGCTGCTTCGACACCAGGTTTACCAAGCCCGCAATGGCCCCGCCCCCGTACAGCGTCGACGATGAGCCTTTGATGAGTTCCACCTGCCGCAAATCGAGCGGCGGCACCTGCAAAATGCCGAACGAGCCCGCGTAGCCGCCAAACAGCGGCATGCCGTCGCGCAGGATTTGGGAGTAGCGTCCCTGCAGGCCCTGAATGCGAAAATCGGCGTTGCCGGTGGTGGGCTGGGTGGGCTGGATCTGGGTGCCGGCCAAATCGCCCAGCAAGGAGGCGATGTTGCCGGGCTTGATGGCGTTTTCCTCCTGCAGCTCCTCGGTGCCCAGCACTTCCACGCGCGTCGGCAGGTCTTCGATGCGCGAGTTGGTGCGGGTAGCCGTCACCACCACTTCCTCCAGCTCTTGCCCGCTCGCAGCCAGGCGAATGACGAGCGGTTGCGCGGTCAGCGGCAGCGTGAGGGCCATTGTTTTGGGCCGATACCCCAACGCGGCTGCTTGCAGCACCAGCGGGCCGGCCGGCAAATCGGGCAGCGTGAGTGCACCGGTGGCATCGGCGGCGGCTCCCAGGCCTAGCGCCGGTACCCCCACGCTGGCCCCCACCACGGGTTGCCGCGTGAGACTGTCGAGCACCTGCACCCGCAGCGGATACTGCTGCGCCTGTGCTGCCGGAACTGCTAGGGCAACCAAAAAGAAAACCGTGAGTGGAGCGCGCATAAGCAGGAGAGGGCAGGGAAACGTGAACGTACGGCGCCGCAGCTGAAGAAAAGCTGAAGAACGACTGCTTGCCATGCAGCTCCTGCCCGCAGCGCAACAGCTCAGTGCCACTGCACCTCGCCGCGGAACACGGTGCCTTGTACGTGCCATGCGTCGTCGAAAAGGCACAGCGAGGCCTCGTAGCCGGGAGCGAGGCGGCCGAGCTGCTGCGCCAGCCCCAGTACGCGCGCCGGGTAGAGCGTGGCCATGCGCAGACCTTCGTCGAGCGGTAGGCCCACGTGCTGCACGCAGTTGCGCACGGCCTCGAGCATGGTGAGGGCCGAGCCGGCCAGCGTGCCCCCGGCGTCCACGAAACGGTCGGCGGCGCGGCGGAACTGGTAGGCGCCTTCGGGACTTTCTTCCACGGCATCTGTAATAAGAAACAGCCGCTCGCGCAGTAGCTTGTGGCTGATGCGCACCGAGGCAAAGTCGCAGTGGATGCCGTCGGCAATGATGCTGGCCTGGGCCGCGGCGGCGTCGTACACCGCGCCCACCAGGCCCGGTTCGCGCCCCGTCAGCGCCGACATGGCGTTGAACAAATGCGTGGCGGCTGCAAAGCCCTGCTCAAAAGCTGCCCGGCCCTGTGCGTAAGTAGCATTGCTGTGCCCCGCCGACAACACCACGCCGGCTGCTTGCAGCAGCGCCACAGCTTCGGGCGTAGCCATTTCCGGCGCCAGCGTCATCATGCGCAATACGCCCTGGCCCGCCGCCAGCCACTCGCGCAGTTCCGCCACGTTGGGCTGCTTGATGAACTCGGACCGGTGCGCGCCTTTCTTTTCAGGGTTGATGTAGGGCCCTTCGAGGTGCACGCCCAGCAAGCCCGAATCCGGCTGCTGCTCTCGAAACGCCTGCGCCGCATCCAGCGCGGCGCGGGTCAGGGCGGGCGAGTTGGTGGGCATGGTAGCCACGAAATGCGTGGTGCCTTGCGCCCGAAATACGTCCTGCATCCGCGCCAGCGTCGCCACCGTCGGGTGGGTGGAAAACAACACGCCGCCCCCGCCATATACTTGCAAGTCAATCAGGCCCGGCGCTACGTGCAGGCCGTGGGCATTAATGCGGGGCACGTCGGCGGGCAGCTCCGTCGCGGGCAGCACGGCTTCGATGCGCTGATCTTTGATCAGCATGGCGTGCTCGGGCAGCGTGGCGGTGCCGGTGTGCAGCAGGGCAGGAGTGAGGGCGTAGCGCATGAACTGGGGCGTAGCACGAGCAGGCGGTTGCTCGTATGAAGTAAGCTGAAGATTCACCGCAATGTCGCTTTTTGCCATGACCGAACACCGCACTTTTCGCATCCACGGCCGCGTGCAGGGCGTGTTTTTCCGCCAATCGGCCAAAAAGGAAGCCGAGCGCCTCGGCCTGACCGGTTACGCCCGCAACAACGCCGACGACACCGTGACTATCGAAGCCGAAGGCCCACGAGAGGCGCTGGATGCGCTAGCCGCGTGGTGCCAGCACGGCCCACCCGCCGCGCGGGTGGAAAAAGTGGAAGTGCAAACGGCGCCGCCGAAGAACTACCAACATTTTGAGGTGCGACGCTAAGCGAAACCGCCGCCCAACAACAAAAAAGGCGCGACCGGAGCCGCGCCTTTTCAGAAGCCAGTAGCTAGCAAAAGCTAGTCGATTTTCTTGGCCGAGCGCAGACGCTCGTTCTCGTCGAGCAGGATTTTGCGCATCCGAATCGACTTCGGCGTCACCTCCAGGTACTCATCCTTCTGGATGTATTCCATGGCGTCTTCCAGCGAGAACTGACGCTTGGGCACAATCTTCACGTTTTCATCGGAGCCCGAAGCGCGCATGTTCGTCAGCTTCTTGCCCTTCTGAATGTTGATGGTCAAGTCGTTCGGGCGCGTGTGCTCCCCGATAACCTGGCCGGCGTACACTTCCTCGCCCGGGTCCACGAAAAACTCGCCGCGGTCCTGCATCTTGTCGATGGTGTAGGCGGTGCCGGCACCGGTGTCCATCGAGATGAGCGAACCGCTGATGCGGCCGGGAATCGGGCCCTTAAACGGCTCGTAGCTCTGGAAGCGGTGGTTCATGATGGCCTCACCGGCGGTGGCGGTCAGCACGTTGTTGCGCAAGCCAATCAGGCCGCGCGACGGAATGTTGAACTCCAGGTGCTGCAAGTCGCCCTTGGGCTCCATAATGGTCAGCTCGCCCTTGCGCATCGTTACCAGTTCGATAACCTTGCCGGCGGTTTCCTCGGGCACGTCCACTACGAGGTGCTCGATGGGCTCCAAGCGGTTGCCATTGTCGTCCTCTTTGTAGAGCACCTGCGGCTGGCCTACCTGCAGCTCGTAGCCCTCGCGGCGCATCGTCTCGATGAGTACCGACAAGTGCAGAATGCCGCGGCCGTACACCAGGAAAGAGTCTTCGCGGTCGGTTTCCTTCACGCGCAGGGCCAGGTTTTTCTCGGTCTCTTTGTAGAGACGGTCGCGCAGGTGACGCGAGGTCACGAACTTGCCTTCCTTGCCGAAGAACGGCGAGTTGTTGATGGTGAAGAGCATGTTCATCGTCGGCTCGTCGATGCTGATGCGCTCCAGGGCCTCCGGGTTTTCGAAGTCGGCCAGCGTGTCGCCAATGTCGAAGCCTTCAATGCCGGTTACGGCGCAGATTTCACCGGCCGAAACCGACGGAACCTTGGCTTTGCCCAGGCCTTCGAACACCTGCAATTCTTTGATCTTCACCTTCTTGATGGTGCCGTCGGCTTTCATCAGGCTCATGTTGGAGCCCTCGGTGAGGGTGCCGCGCTGCACGCGCCCGATGGCAATGCGGCCCACGAACGACGAGTAGTCGAGCGAGGTAACCTGCATCTGCGGGGTGCCTTCGTAGAACGGCGCGGGCGGAATGGAGGCAATAACGGCGTCCAGAAGCGGGGTGATGTCCTCCGTTTTCTGCTTCCAGTCGGTGCTCATCCAGCCCTGCTTGCTAGAGCCGTACAGCGTCACGAAGTCCAGCTGGTCTTCGGTGGCGCCGAGGTTGAACATGAGGTCGAACACCTGCTCGTGCACCTCATCGGGGCGGCAGTTTTCCTTGTCGACTTTGTTGACCACCACGATGGGCTTCAGGCCCAAGTCGATGGCTTTGCCCAGCACGAAACGCGTCTGGGGCATGGCGCCTTCGAAGGCGTCGACGAGCAGCAGCACGCCGTCGGCCATCTTCAGCACGCGCTCCACCTCGCCGCCGAAGTCGGCGTGACCGGGGGTGTCGATGATGTTGATTTTAACGTCTTTGTAGCGAACCGAAACGTTTTTCGATACGATGGTAATGCCACGCTCACGCTCCAGGTCGTTGTTGTCCAAGATCAGGTCGTCGAAGTGCTGGTGCTCCGAGAAGAGCTTCGAGGCGTGAATGATCTTGTCCACGAGCGTGGTCTTGCCGTGGTCGACGTGGGCAATGATGGCGATGTTACGGATGTTCTGCATGAGAGCTGTTTTGCGGGTGCAAAGGTACGTAATGTTCCTCGCAAATGCTTGTTACCCTTAATGTTTGAATGCAAACCGCGCTGCCTGTCAGCGCCGTAGGTATGCCGAACAAATCCCGAAGCCCAAGCGTTCTGCTACTGCGTCGAGAGTTTTCTACCCCGCATTTCCCGTTGATTTTGCATTCCATGCGCATTCCTGCTCTTGCTCTTAGCCTGCTGTGCCTAACGGCGTTGCCGGCCTGTTCGCAGCAAAAAACCAAGGCCCAACCTGTGGCCGTGGAGAAGCCCGTGCCGCCCACCAAGCCCACCGCGGCGGCCAAAGAATACCCCAAGCCCCAACCCGTAACGGGCAAGCCCGACGAGTTTCCGGTGCGCAAAACCGAGGCGCAGTGGAAGGCCCAGCTCACGCCCGATCAGTATTACATCCTGCGCCAGAAAGGTACCGAGCGGCCCTTCACCGGCAAGTACCACGACAACCACGAGGCCGGCAACTACTACTGCGCTGCCGACCACAACCTGCTTTTCCACAGCTCGCAAAAGTTCGAGTCGGGTACAGGCTGGCCGAGCTTCTGGGCGCCGGCCGCCAGCACCAGCCTCAAAGTGGCTTCTGACAACACCTTCGGCATGAGCCGCGACGAAATTGTGTGCGCCAAGTGCGGGGGCCACCTCGGCCACGTGTTCGACGACGGCCCGAAGCCCACCGGCCTGCGCTACTGCATGGACGGCAACGCGCTGGTATTCGAGAAAACCAAGTAGCAGCGGTACCCGCCTGCGCAAGCGGCCCGGCTGGCAATCTGCTCGGCCGGGCCGCTTGGTTTAGGGCGCACGGCAATCCGCGAAGCCAACAAGCAGCGGCTGCCTTGCGTTGAGAGAGGATACCTCACCCCACTGCCATGACCAGCCGCCCGCTTCGCCTTGTTTTATCTGCTCTGCTGCTCACCGGGCTGGGTACCGCCTGCACCACGTCCGATCAATCGGCGGAAGTAGACCGGGCGCCTACTGAAATTCGCACCGATGCCGACCGCCAGGCGGCCTACAACAACGGTGTGGGCAGCGGTGCCCGGCCCGATGCCACGCCCAACCGCGTGCCGGCCGTGCGGGAGCAAGCCGCTGCTGCCGGCGGGCGGCAGCGCATCGAATCGGTGAATACCAACGACCCCAACACCACCACGCAGGAAGAACGCGTGCGGCGCCTGCAAGGCAACCCGTCGCTGGCCGATACCCTGCGTCGCCCCTAACGCCACCAGCCCGCCTTGCTCATTCGGAAACGAGCAAAGCGGGCCGGTTGCACCAGGAGCCAGTGGTTACGAAGCCACGCCGTTCGACTCCACGGACGTCATCGAAGCGGGCGAGTCTGGGGCCAGCGGCGTGCTGGGGCGGGCACCCGAACGGCTGCGGCTGGCTGCTGGGCGCGGTGCCGGCGCGGCAGCGGCAGTTGGGGTAGTGGCCGTAGCGCGCGAGCGGCTAGGCCGGCTGGGGCGTGCCGCCGGAGCAGCGGGTTTGGCCGCCGTAGCAGCCGGTTTGGCGGCGGGACGGGCCGCTGGCTTGGTGGCGCTTGGCTGAGCCGGCGCTTCGGCAGCCGACGAGGCCTCAAGTAACTGTCGCGCTTCCCGCTCGAAACGAATGGCGGCTTGGGCTACCACTTCTTTCACCTGCTCTTTGGTTTCCTTACGGATGCGCTTGGAGAGGTCGTTCAGCTGCCGGTCGAGTTCCTTTTGGGCTTGCTTGGCAGCCGCTTTCAGCACTTTCTTGCCGGCCGATTTGTCTTTCGGTAGGTCGATGCTGGCGTGGGCGCCGTCGGGTAGAGCCATTTCTTTTACGGCTTTGCGCGTGGCTTTTGCTGCCTTCTTTTCCTTTTTGTCGCCCTTGCGCTTGCCCGATTTGTCGTTTGCATCGGCAGAGGCCTTTTTGTCTTCTTTCGCCATGGTGTGGTGTGATGAAGTAAGAAGCATGTGTGCTACTTCGGAAAGGAAGCGAATTGCGGGCAGAATGTTACGCGGCGGGGCCGATTGATAACATTGGGCACCGCAACTGCTGCCTACACCTGATACGCGCGCCGGTCGGGTTGCGTCTGCACATTTCGGCGTTTCTTTGCGCTTTCCACGTATTTTTTGGCCGCGCAGCTCACTTTGGCGCGGCGCTTTTTCCCTTCCCGATGCAAGCTCTTCCCAAGCGTTATACCGTCACGGCCGCGCTGCCCTACGCCAACGGCCCCGTACACATCGGCCACCTGGCCGGCGTATATCTGCCCGCCGATATCTACGTGCGCTACCTGCGCGCCCAGGGCCGCGACGTGAAGTTCATCTGCGGCTCCGACGAACACGGCGTACCCATCACTATCCGGGCGCAAAAAGAGGGCATTACGCCGCAGCAGGTGGTCGACAAGTACCACGCCATCATCCGCGACTCCTTTAAGGAGTTCGGAGTGTCGTTCGACATCTACTCGCGCACGTCCAACGAAACGCACCACAAAACCGCCTCCGACTTCTTCCGCAAGATGTATGAGGCGGGCCAGTTCACCGAGCAGGTGTCGCTGCAGTACTACGACGAAGCCGCCCAGCAATTTCTGGCCGACCGCTACATCGTGGGCACTTGCCCGACGTGCGGCAACGACAACGCCTACGGCGACCAGTGCGAGCGGTGCGGCTCCTCGCTAAGCCCGACGGAACTCATCAGCCCGCGCTCCATGCTCTCGGGCAACCAGCCGGTGCTCCGCGAAACCAAGCATTGGTACCTGCCGCTCGACCAGTACGAGCCGTGGCTGCGCGAGTGGATTGTGGAAGGCCACAAGCAGGACTGGAAAACCAACGTCTATGGCCAATGCAAGTCGTGGATCGACCAGGGCCTGCAGCCCCGCGCCGTCACCCGCGACCTGGACTGGGGCGTACCCGTGCCCGTAGAAGGCGCCGACGGCAAGGTGCTCTACGTGTGGTTCGACGCGCCCATCGGCTACATCTCGGCCACCAAAGATTTGCTGCCCGATGGCGAGTGGCAAAAATACTGGCAGGACCCCGAAACTAAGCTGCTGCACTTCATCGGCAAAGACAACATCGTGTTCCACTGCATCATCTTCCCCACGATGCTCAAGGCCCACGGCGAGTTCATTCTGCCCGACAACGTGCCCGCCAACGAGTTTCTGAACCTGGAAGGCGACAAAATTTCGACCTCTCGCAACTGGGCCGTGTGGCTGCACGAGTACCTGCAGGACTTCCCCGGCAAGGCCGACGTACTGCGCTACGTGCTCTGCGCCAACGCCCCCGAAACCAAGGACAACGACTTCACCTGGAAAGACTACCAAGCGCGCAACAACAACGAACTGCTGGCCACGCTCGGCAACTTCGTCAACCGCGCCGTGGTGCTCACGCACAAGTTTTTCGGTGGGCAGGTGCCCGAAGCCGGCCCCCTCGACGAGCTGGACGAGGACGTATTGCGCCAGCTCAGCGAGTTTCCCCAGCGCATCGGCGACCTGATCGAAAACTACCGCTTCCGCGACGCGCTGGCCGAAGTGCTCAATCTGGCCCGCGTGGGCAACAAGTACCTGGCCGACACTGAGCCCTGGAAGCTCATCAAAACCGACCCCACGCGCACGGCCAGCATCCTGCACGTGAGCCTGCAGCTGACAGCTGCCTTGGCTACGCTCCTGGAGCCCTTCCTGCCCGAATCGGCTGGGAAGCTGGCCACCATGCTGCGCACCGAGCGCGGCGCCTGGGCCGACGCGGGCCGCACCACGCTGCTGCCCGCCGGGCACCAGTTGGGCGAAGCGTTCCTGCTGTTCGAAAAAATTGAAGACGCCACCGTGGAAGCCCAGGTGCAGAAGCTGCTCGATACCAAGAAAGCCAACCAACTGGCCGCCGCCGTGGCCGCACCGGCCAAGGAAAACGTGTCGTTCGACGATTTCGGCCGCATGGATTTGCGCGTGGGCACCGTGGTAGCCGCCGAGAAAGTTGCCAAAACCAAGAAGCTGCTCAAGCTCACCGTCGACACCGGCCTGGACCAGCGCGTCATCGTGTCGGGTATTGCCGAGCACTTCATTCCCGAAGCCCTGGTGGGCCAGCAGGCACTGGTGCTGCTCAACCTCGCCCCGCGCGAAATCAAGGGTATCGAAAGCCAGGGTATGCTGCTCATGGCCGAAAACGCCGATGGCTCGCTGCAGCTCATGCAGCCCGGCCAGCCCGTGCGACCCGGCAGCTTCGTGGCGTAATGTGGCCTTCTTCGGATTAGCTCCGGCAACAGAATCAGCCGTGGAAACTGTATTCAAGCTCCTCTTCGAATTGGTCTTATCGTATCCAGGAGCTGCTTTGCGTTGGCTGCTGCAATAAGGGAAGATTCCGTATCGAAACCTTTTAGAGGATAGCTACGACTATAACACCTGCTTTGTAATACTCCTGCTAGCGGTTATGCTCATTGTTGAGCACCTGCTGTAATACCACAAAAGCCCTTTCCGCATTGGTTGCAGAAAGGGCTTTTGTGGTAAAGTGACGAAAGCAATTTTACTTCACGTTCACCACGTTCATGGCCCGCTCGATGCCCAGCGTGCCGAAGGCCAATACCGCATCGGCCGCTTTTTCCAGGCGCAAGGGCAGGTCAATCAGTTCGTCGGCCGAAAAGGGGCTGAGCACGTAGTCGACCTGCCGGCCCTTGGAGAAGCTGGAGTCGATGCCGAAGCGCAGGCGGGCGTATTCGTCGGAGCCGAGGGTTTCCTGGATGTGCTTCAGGCCATTCTGCCCGCCAGCCGAGCCTTTGCCCTTCAAGCGCAGCTTGCCGAAGGGCAGGGCCAGATCGTCGGTGACGACGAGCATCTGCTCCTTTTCCAGCTTGAGCGTGCTGAGCCAGTGGGCGGCGGCCTTGCCGCTCAGGTTCATGTAGGTGGTGGGCTTCACCAGCACAAAGGTTTTGCCCTTGTGCTTGATTTCGGTGGTGAAGGCGTGGCGGCCCAGCGCCCACGGGGCGGCCTCAAACTTGCGGGCTAGGAAGTCGCCCACCATAAAGCCCACGTTGTGCCGCGTATCGGCGTATTCCGGCCCGATGTTGCCCAGGCAGAGAATCAGAAATTTCATAGTCGGGTGCGTAGTCGGCTGCTAACGTAAAAAATCCTGCCCCGCCGCAAGGCGAAGCAGGATTTTCTCTTTCGATAGCGCGAAAAACCTATTTCTCGGCTTGCAGCTGGCCTTTCAGCGCACGCGGGATGGTTACCGTAGCAATGGGAGCCAGCGGGTTCGTCAGGATGGTGTAGTTCTCGGGCTGCACCTTGTTTACCTTGATCGACTTGCCCAGGGCCAGGTCCGAAATGTCCACCTTCACGTAGTCGGGCAGGTTGTCGGCCGTAGCCTTCACTTTCAGCTTGCGCAGCTTGCTCACGAGCTTGCCACCGGCCAGTACGCCCGGCGAAACGCCTACGAACTGAATCGGAATGTCCATCTTCACTTCTTTGCCGTCTTGCAGCAGCAGGAAGTCCACGTGCAGCAGCATTTCGTTCACGGGGTGGAACTGGGCGTCCTGCACGATGGCGCGGTAGGTGTCGCCTTCAATGTTCAGGTCCACAATGTGCACCTCGGGGGTGTACAGCAACTCGCGGAACAGGATGGCCGGAACCGAAAAATGCACTTGCTCGTCGCCGCCGTACAGCACGCACGGAACTTGCGAGTCGAGGCGCAACGCCTTGGCATCTTTCTTACCGAGATTCGCTCTTTTAAACCCTACAATCTCGAGGCTTTTCATACTACTGGTGTGTGAAGGTGAGGCCGGAATAAAGGCCTTGAAATGAAACGATTCTGCGGACCAGTGGGGTCAGCAGGGCCGCAAAGGTACGCGGATAGTTTGGGAATAGAAAGCGTCCCGAACAAGGCACCCCCGCCACCTTGGCGCCGCTCTTGGTCGGCGGGCGTGTCGGGACCACCCAGTGCGAGTATCAGCAGCAGCCCCAGAAGCAGGAAAACGGCGCAGCCGAGGCCAATCAAGGCCAGGAGCAGCCGCAGGAACCCCTGCCCAAACGAATGGGCCGAAAACACCCAGTTCAGCCCAACGAGCAAGGCTAGAAACAAAGCCCCGCCAACGGCTAAAACGATATACGGTTCGGCCATTGCGGGGCTTCGGGGGCGTGGGCCGGCTTAATTAAACAACGAGCTGATCGACTCGTGCGTCACCACGTTGCGAATGGCGCGGGCAAACAGCTCGGCCAACGAAATGACGCGGATTTTGTGGTTCTGCTCGCGCAACGGAATCGTGTCGGTCACAATCAGCTCTTCCAGCGACGAGTTGCGGATTCGCTCGTGAGCCGGGCCGCTGAGCACCGCGTGCGTTACCACCGCGCGCACCGATTTGGCGCCGCGCTCCAGAAGCAAATCGGCCGCCTTGCAGATGGTGCCGGCCGTGTCCACAATGTCATCCACGAGCACCACGTTCATGCCCGTCACGTCGCCAATCACCTGCATCGACGCAATTTCGTTGGCTCGCAGGCGCATCTTGTCACAGACCACGATTTCGGCGCCGAACTTCTTGGCGAATGCGCGCGTGCGCACCACCCCGCCCACGTCGGGCGAGGCGAAAATCAGGTTGTCGAGGTCGAGCGACTTGATGTAGGGCGCCGATACCGTGGAGCCGTCGAGGTGGTCGACGGGAATGTCGAAAAAGCCCTGAATCTGGCCCGCGTGCAGGTCGCAGGTCATCAGGCGGTCGGTGCCCACGCTCTGCACAAAATCGGCCACTACTTTGGCCCCGATGCTCACGCGCGGCTTGTCTTTGCGGTCCTGTCGGGCGTAGCCGAAGTAGGGCATCACCACGCACACCGAGGCCGCCGAGGCGCGCTTGGCCGCGTCCACCATCAGCATCAGCTCCATCAGGTTTTCGGCCGGCGGGTTGGTGCTCTGAATCAGGAACACCGCGCAGCCGCGCACGCTCTCGTTGAACGAGGGCCCGAGTTCGGTATCGGCGAAGCGCTGGATGCTAAGGTCGCCGAGCGGCTGGCCGTAGGCTTCGGCAATGTGCTGGCCGAGTTCGGCGGAGGCGTTGCCCGCAAAAATTTTTACTCGCTGAGACATGGAGAAGAAAAATCTGAACGTGGAGAGACAGGCGGAAAAAGCGAAAGGCGCCGGCTCCACTCGCAATTGAGGGGGCCAGCGCCTTTCGCTGTACTTACGTTGTCCGACCAGGGCTCGAACCTGGACTTTCTTGAATCAAAATCAAGCGTGTTGCCAGTTACACCATCGGACAAAATCCCAAGCGGTGTCCCGTTTGGGTTTGCAAATGTACTACCGTTTCGGGCGGCTCCAAATTTTCGTTGAAATAATTTTTCGGGGGAAAGGCCTCCATCAGCCCAAAAAGCGGCTTTTGCCGGTGATTTTCAGCGCGAAAAGTTTCCGTCGCGTTCAGGTTTGCCCATGCGGCGACTGGTCCGTACTTTTGCGGCCTGAAACTGCTTCATTTCCCTATACACAAACGCAATGGCGAATACCGGCAAAATCACCCAGGTCATCGGTCCCGTGGTGGACGTGAGCTTCGCGGGTGAAGGCTCCAAACTGCCCAACATCCTCGACGCGCTGGAAGTAACGAAGGACAACGGCCAAGTCGTTATCCTGGAGTGCCAGCAGCACCTGGGCGAAGACCGTGTGCGCACCATCGCCATGGACTCGACCGAGGGCTTGACCCGCGGCGCCGACGTGCGCGACTTGGGCGCCCCCATCTCGATGCCCACGGGTGACGGCGTAAAAGGCCGCCTCTTCAACGTAATTGGCGAGGCCATCGACGGCATTCCGCAGCCGCAGAGCGGCACGCGCCTGCCGATTCACCGCCAGGCTCCGGCTTTCGAAGAGCTGGCTACTTCCTCGGAAGTATTCTTCACCGGCATCAAAGTAATTGACTTGCTGGCTCCCTACGTGAAGGGCGGTAAGATCGGTCTGTTTGGTGGTGCCGGCGTAGGCAAAACCGTACTGATTCAAGAACTCATCAACAACATCGCCAAGGCCTACTCGGGTCTGTCGGTGTTTGCTGGTGTGGGCGAGCGTACCCGCGAGGGCAACGACTTGCTGCGCGAATTCATCGAATCGGACATCATTCGCTACGGCTCGGAGTTTAAGCACTCCATGGAGCAAGGCGGCTGGGACCTGACCAAGGTCGACATGGCCGAAATGGAGAAGTCGCAGGCGACGCTGGTGTTCGGCCAGATGAACGAGCCTCCCGGAGCCCGTGCCCGCGTGGCGCTGTCGGGTCTGACCATTGCGGAGAACTTCCGCGACGGCGACGGCACCGGCGCTGGTCGTGACATCCTGTTCTTCATCGACAACATCTTCCGCTTCACCCAGGCGGGTTCGGAGGTATCGGCTCTGCTGGGCCGTATGCCCTCGGCCGTAGGTTACCAGCCCACGCTGGCCACCGAAATGGGTGCCATGCAGGAGCGCATCACCTCCACCAAGCGCGGTTCTATCACCTCGGTACAGGCCGTTTACGTGCCGGCCGATGACTTGACTGACCCGGCTCCGGCCAACACCTTTGCTCACTTGGACGCCACCACGGTACTGTCGCGTAAGATTGCCGAGTTGGGCATCTACCCGGCTGTGGACCCGCTGGACTCGACCTCGCGCATCCTCGATGCCGCCGTACTTGGCGACGAGCACTACAACACCGCCCAGCGCGTGAAAGAGATTCTGCAGCGCTACAAAGAACTGCAGGACATCATCGCCATTCTGGGGATGGACGAACTCTCGGAAGAAGACAAGCAGACCGTAAACCGTGCCCGCCGGGTGCAGCGTTTCCTGTCGCAGCCGTTCTTCGTGGCCGAGCAGTTCACCGGTCTGGCCGGCGTACTCGTTGACATCAAGGACACCATCCGCGGCTTCAACGAAATCATCGACGGCAAGCACGACCACCTGCCCGAAGCGGCGTTCAACCTCGTGGGTACCATCGAGGACGCCGTGGCGAAAGGCGAAAAGCTGATGGCCGAAGCCCGCTAGATTTCTAATGTGGGGAATGTGCTGATGTGGGAAATGTGAAAAATGACTTTCACACTACCCCCAGCACATTCATCACATTTCCACATTTCTCACATTAGAAGCCATGCGTTTAGAAATCATCACGCCGGACCGCCAGGTGTTTGCGGGCGAAGTTTCTTCGGCCATCTTCCCGGGCGCCGACGGCCAGTTTGAAGTGCTCAACAACCACGCCCCGCTCATCAGCGCACTGCAGGCGGGCGAGGTGCGCGTGACCAGCGCCGCCGGCCGCGAGTCGTTCCAGGTAACGGGCGGCGTGGTGGAAGTGCTGCGCAACAACGTCGTGGTTTTGGCCGAGTCGGTGTTGGCATAACGCTTCAACAAACCCAAGCCAGGAAAGCCTCTTCCCACCGGAAGAGGCTTTTTTGTTGGCTTCGCCGCAGGTCAACGCACCCAAAGAAGCAGCGAATGGTAAGTGCTGCCAGCAAATTGTGGCGTCTGCTGCCGACCTTGCCCGGCACTTACTACTTCCCTCTGCCTCATGCCGCCGCTCACCGACCCGCTTGCCGCCATCGAGAACATCTACACGCCCCGGCAGCGCCACGTATTGCTCATTGCTTCGTTGCTGGGGCTGGGCGGGTTGATGCTGCTGGGCTTGGCGCAGTACCTGACGGCGTTTTTGGGTGCGGGCATTCTGTTTGTGGTATTCCGGCCGTGGTGGCTGGCGCTGGTCCACCGCCGCCGCTGGAACCGTCGGCTGGTGGCGGTGCTGCTGCTGCTGGTGACGGTGGTGGTACTCATCATTCCGTTTGTGGCACTGAGCACGTTGCTCATCGACCGGCTGGTGGCTTTTGCCCGTCGCCCCGAGCTGATTATGGATGTACTGCACAAGCTGGAACACGCCACCGGCTTTCAAATTATCGGCAGGCAGAACGTGCAGCAGATCCTGCAGCAGGTGGCGCGTCAAGTGAGCAGCTGGGTGCCCAGCCTGGCGACTGGCACGCTCAATTTCTTGGTGATTGTGGGCCTGATGCTCTTCACCATGTACTACCTCTTTATGCAGGAGACGTACTTTTTGCTGGGGCTGCGCCGCTACCTGCCCTTTCGCAGCGACACGCTCACCGAACTGGGCGACTCGCTGCGAAACAACGTAAACGCCAACGTGCTGGGTCAGGTGGTGGTGTCGCTGGTGCAGAGTATTCTCACGGGGCTTACGCTGTGGGTTTTTGCGGTGCCCGACCCGTTTTTCTGGGGAGTAGTGGCTTTTTTCATGGCGTTTTTGCCCGTGTTGGGCACGCCTCTGGTGTGGGGGCCCGCGGCACTGTACCAGTTTTCGCAGGGCAACGTCGGGCAGGCCATCGGCATTTTGCTGGTGGGGCTGGTGGTCATTATCAACGTCGACAACTTGCTGCGCATCGTGCTGGCCAAGCGCATGGGTGATATTCACCCACTGGTGACGCTGGTGGGCCTGGTGCTGGGCGTGGAAATCTTCGGCATCATCGGCCTTGTGGTGGGGCCACTGTTGGTGTCGTATTTCCTGGTGCTGATGGAAGTGTTTCGGCGTGAGAATCGGGCGGCCAAAGCGGCCAAGAAAGCCCACGCCAAGCCTGTTGGCGGCAACTCCGGCAGCAGTTTGCCAAACGCTTCGGGACCTGCTGGCGCCTGAGCAGCGGAATAAGCCGGGGTGCGGAAAACCGTGGCGTGGGCAGTAGCTTGCGCTGCCGAAGAGCCGCCGGCTTTTCTTTATGCCCAGTTGTTCGCCTGCTCCCCGTTCGTCGCCGATGACCACCATCAACCCGAAAATCACCCCGATCTACCAAACCTCGGTTTTCAAGTTTGAGGACCTCGACGAGCTAAACCAGTATTTCGACGAGCCCGGCAGCCGCTACCTCTACTCGCGCAACGGCAACCCCAATTCCGACGAGCTGGCCGCGGCCATCAGCCAGCTGGAAGGCGGCGCGGGCGCAGTGGCTACGTCGTCGGGCATGTCGGCCATTTTCGCGTCGATATTGGCCTACTGCCAGAGCGGCGACCATGTGCTGTGTGCCGCCGATATCTACGGCGGCTCGGCGGCGCTGCTCAACACGGAGCTGAGCCGCATGGGCATCACGGTGACGTACGTGCCCTTCGAGCAGCTCTACGATTTGCAGCCGTTTCAGCAGCCCACCACGCGCCTGCTGCTGGCCGAAACCATCAGCAACCCGCTGCTGCGCGTGGCCGATTTGCGCCGCCTCGCTTCGCACTGCCACGACCTCGGCCTGAAGCTCGTCGTCGACAACACCTTCGCTACGCCGCTGCTCACCCAGCCGCTGGCCCTGGGCGCCGACATCAGCCTGCACAGTGTGACCAAGTACCTGGCAGGCCACAGCGACGTGACGGCCGGCGCTGCCGTGGCGGCCGACCCCGAAGTGGCGGCCCGTCTCAAGCAAATCGGGGTGTTCTACGGCCTCACGCTAAGCCCTATGGAGAGCTGGTTGGCCGTGCGCGGGCTGAAAACCCTGCGCCTGCGGGTGCGCGAGCATTGCCATAACGCCCAGGCCGTGGCCGATATGCTCACGCAGCACCCCGCCGTGCGCGCCGTGTACTACCCCGGCCTGCCCACGCACGCGCAGCACGCGCTGGCCGCCGAGCAGGGCAACGGGCTGTTTGGCGGCATGCTGTCGATTCTGCTCGCCGACGACCAGGAAGTAGTCAGCCAATTTATGCGCCGCAGCCAGCGGTTCCCGTTTGCGCCCTCGTTGGCCGGCGTCGATTCGTCGTTGTCGTACCCGCTCGGTACCTCGCACCGCGCCCTCACGCCGGAGCAGCAGCGCGACCTGGGCATTACCGTGGGGCTGGTGCGGCTGTCGGTGGGCATCGAGCCGGCGGAGGAACTGGTGGACGATTTGCGGCAGGCACTGGACGCGTAAACGGCCCGCACAACAGCACCAGTGCTTCGTCGCCGGTTTGCAAAGCTGATAACGCAGAACGCTGATGGATAAGGAAAGCATCGCGCCTCTGATTGCCTTGGCGGGCATATGCGGGCTGAGCCTGGTAATAGCCTGGGTAACGCGCTACCATCCGCCCCGGCAGATCAACTTATTATACGGCTACCGCACGACGCGCTCCATGCGCACGCCCGCTACCTGGCAGGAAGCCAATACTTACTTCGCGCACTATTTCTGGCGGCTGAGCTGGACGCTGCCGGTGCTGGCTGCTACGGCCTACTTACTGCTCGGCGACGCGCGTGCCCTGGTGGTGCTGCTAGCCGGCTGGGTGCTGGGCCTGCTGATTGGCGTGGTGCGCACGGAGCGCCGCTTGAAACGCCTTTTCGACGACAACGGACAGCCTCGCAACTAACAGAAGTTCCAAGGCAGCTGAGTAGAATGAAAAAGTTTGTACTAGCTGCGTCGCCTTTTGTACTACTAGGCTCTTGTTTTATACTGCCGAATGAACTTTATGAGCTATTCAGGCCGACTGAAGGCTTGATTAGAGCATCTCCTGCAGTGCCTTTACCACGCGCCGCACGTCCGTATCGGTCATCGACGAGCCCGAGGGCAGGCACAGGCCGCGGGTGAACAAGTCGGCACAAACCTGGCCGCCGTATACTGCCGCCGAGGTGAAGAGCGGCTGCAGGTGCAGGGGTTTCCAGAGCGGGCGGCTTTCAATGTTGTGCGTTTCGAGGTGCTGGCGAAGCTCTTCGGGCGTGCGCTCGGTGTGCTCGGGCCGCAGCAGAATGGTGGTCAGCCAGCGGTTGGAGCGGGTGCCGGCCGGCTCGGTGGGGCCGACTTCCACCGCCGGCAGGTCGCGCATCAGTTCGTGGTAGAGCGCATAAATCTCGCGGCGTCGCTTCACGCGCTCTTCAATCAGCTCCATCTGGCCGCGGCCGATGCCGGCCAGGATGTTGCTCAGTCGGTAGTTGTAGCCGACGGCGGAATGCTGGTAATACGGCGCGGGGTCTTTGGCCTGGGTGCTGAGCCAGCGGGCCTGCCGGGCGTATTCGCCGTTGTTGGTGAGCAGCGCTCCGCCGCCGCTGGTGGTAATGATCTTGTTGCCGTTGAACGAGAGCACCGCCACTTGCCCAAACGAGCCCAGCGCCTGCCCGCGGTGGCGCGAGCCAAGGGCTTCGGCTGCGTCTTCGAGAACTGGCACGCCGTATTCGGCGGCTATTTCGAGCAGCTCGGGCAGCAGCGCGGGCATGCCGTAGAGGTGCACGATAATGATGGCTTTGGCCTGCTTGCCCCGCCGGGCACGCTCTTCCAGCGCCTCGCGCAGCCGCATCGGGCACAGGTTCCAGGTGTTGGCTTCGCTGTCGATGAATACCGGCTGGGCGCCGAGGTAGCATACGGGGTTGGCCGTGGCCACGAAGGTGAACGAGGGCACCAGTACTTCGTCGCCGGGGCCAACGCCCAGCAGCTGCAGGCCCAGGTGAATGGCCGCCGTGCCCGACGACAAAGCCACGCAGTGCTGCGTGCCCACGTACTGGTTCAGGTCGCGCTCGAATCCGTCGATGTTGGGGCCGGCCGGGGCCACCCAGTTGTCTTCGATGGCTTTGTGGACGTAGTTCAGCTCGTGCCGGCCGAGGTGGGGCGGGGAGAGGTAGAGCCGGTCGTATTCGTCGCTGCGCATTAAGTAGGGGTTTTGATTGTGCAGAGCAGCTAGGGGCTATAGAAAATTGATTCTGCGTAACACCCAGGCCGAGTCGGTAGGGAGCTTGGAAAGGTCTGCGCGTATATCTCGAAACTCCTTGTCGCCTTTGGCTACCAGATAAAGACTGGCTTGGCCAGACTTGCCCTCGGCCGACGATTGGATATTCAGCTGGCCGGTGGGCCGAATGAACACGTCTTGCAGGCTCCCGATTTCCTGACGAACGGCCAAGGAACGACCAATAGCACGCTTAGCAGCCGCGTAGGCGTCGCTTTGGGCCAGTGCAACCCACACAATAGAGATAATGAGCGCGAAAAAACCGATCATAGCCAAGCCTAGCTTCTCCCCAATGACCTGTTTCTGCAGTGCCTGCCGGTGGTCGATGCGGTTTAGTAAATACAGAAAAGCCGTCAGCAGCAGCAAGCACCAGCCGACGGTCTGGCTTTCCCAGAAGAACGGAATTTTTAACCACCGACACAGGTAGCCATACAAGAGCAGTAGGATGGCGGCGGTTAGTAGTAGCCGGGTAGCCGGCCGCACAGAAGCCCAGAACGTAGCAAGTAGACCTTTCATCGGTGTTGTGCGTGCTGCTTGATAACCTGGGCCGGCACGCCCACGGCGGTTACGCCGGCGGGAAGGTCGCGCACGGCCACGGCGCCGGCCCCCACGATGGTGCGGGCTCCCACGCGCACTTGGTTGATGACGGTGGCGTTGGTGCCCAAATACACGGCGGCTTCCAGGTGGGCCTCGCCGCCCACGTTGGCATGCGGCATCAGGGAGCAGAAATCTTCCAAAACGGCATCGTGGCCGATGGTGCAGCCCAGGTTCAGGAGCACGTGGCGGCCGATGACGATGTCGCAGGTGAACACGCAACCCTGCGTGACAATGCTGCCGGGGCCTACTTGCACGTTTTGATAGCCGCGCAGCGCCACCGAGGGATGAATGAGCGTGGCAAAGTGCAGATGGCGCGCGGTGAGGCGGCCCACCACGTCGGCGCGGTGGTGGCTGTTGCCCACGGCCACGGCCACGTACACGGTATCGGTGGTGGCGTTGAGGTCGGCGACGGTGCCGAGGTAGGGCAGGTCGTGGAGCAATTCGGGGTCGGCAGGGCGCTGGTCGTCGTAGAACCCGAGCACGTCCCACTGCTGGCGCATTTCGTTGAGCTGGCGCACGAGCATGAGCACTTCGCGGCCGAAACCGCCGGCGCCCACAATCACCAAGGGGCGGCTGCCGGGGAAGTCGAGGTCGTCGTAGTCGGAAAAGAAAAGCTGGGTCATACCGCAGAATCGGGAGGGACAGAAGAGGATGGGGACGAGCCGCGGAAGGCTTCGGCAGTGGCTTGGCCGGGTGCTGCAATGCCGTGCGCGCCCAGCACGCGGCCGGCCGTACGTACGAGAATACGCAAATCCAGCGCAAACGTCAGGTTTTCCACGTACCACACGTCGTAGGCAAACTTCTGCTCCCAGCTGATGGCGTTGCGTCCATTTACCTGCGCCCAGCCCGTAATGCCCGGCCGCACCGCGTGGCGGCGGGCCTGCGCGGGCGAATACAGCGGCAGGTACTCGGGCAGCAAAGGGCGCGGGCCCACCAAGCTCAGGTCGCCGCGCAGCACGTTCCAGAGCTGGGGCAGCTCGTCGATGGAGGTGGCGCGCAGCCAGCGGCCGAGGCGGGTGAGGCGCTGGCCATCGGGCAGGAGCTGACCGGCGTCGTCGCGGGCGTCGGTCATGGTTTGGAGCTTGTAGAGGGTGAACAGCTGCCCGTGCAGCCCCGGCCGCAGCTGCCGAAACACCACCCGGCCGCTACCCGGCTGCAGCCGTAGCAGCGCGGCGGCCAGCGCCAGCAGCGGGGCCGCGAGCAGCAGCAGGGGCGCGGCTAGCAGCACGTCGAGCAGGCGCTTGCCCCAGCGGCGGTACCAATCAGCAGAAGCGGCGGAAGACATGGAACGGAGGGAAACGGAATGCCCCGGCAAGTTACGGGTGCGGCCGAATGCGGGCGGGCAGCGCCAAAGCGCGCTTCCCAGCCGCACGGTTGCAACTCCAAGCCACAATCATGCGCCTCCGCGCCGCAACATCGCGCCTCGCAGCCGCAGTGGCACGGTTGTGAACCGCAACCTCGCGACTCGGAACCGCGCTGGTGCGGTACAAAGCCGCCAGGTTTCGGCAGCGAGGCGCACGGCTGCGCCAAACCAGCGGTATGCGCGGGTGGCATGGCCCACAGGCGTAGCGTTGGGCCGATTTTCAGCCGACTGCCGTTCTTTGCGCCATGCTCGTCTTCCCCAACGCCAAGCTCAACCTCGGCCTGCACATTACCGCCCGCCGCCCCGACGGCTTTCACACCCTCGAAACCGCGATGGTGCCGCTTCCCTGGACCGATGCCCTGGAAGTGTTGCCCGCTCCCGAAGCCGCCGAAACCAGCCTCACGCTCACCGGTCGCCCGGTGCCCGGCGAACCGGCTACCAACCTTTGCGTGCGGGCCTACGAGCTGTTGCGCGCCGATTTTCCGCAGGTGCCCGCCGTGCGCCTGCACCTCCACAAAGTCGTACCCATTGGGGCCGGCCTCGGCGGCGGTTCGGCCGATGCCGCCTTTGCCCTGCGCGCCCTCAACACAGTGCTGGCCCTGAACCTGAGCGACGACGCCCTCGAAGCCTACGCCCGCCGCCTCGGCTCCGATTGTGCCTTCTTCATCCGCAACCAGCCCGCCCTGGCCCTGGGCCGCGGCGATGAGCTAAGCGCCCTGCCGCTGCCGCAGCTGGCCGGCGCCGCCTGCAAAGTCATCTACCCCAATCTGCACATCAGCACCGCCGAGGCCTACGCCGGCGTGACGCCGCGCCCGCCGCAACACGCGCTGGGCACAGCCCTGGCCGCGCCCATTAATACTTGGCGCGACACGGTAGTGAATGATTTCGAGGCCTCGTTGGCGCCGAAGTTTCCCGTACTGGCGCAGCTCAAGGAGCAGCTGTACGCGGCCGGCGCGGCCTACGCAAGCTTGTCGGGTTCCGGCTCGGCGGTGTTTGGGCTGTGGCCGGGCCAGAGCGCGCCGCCGAAGCTTGCGCTGAAGGCGGATTACGAGGTGTGGGATGGGGTGCTGTAGATGATAGCCGGCGCGACGTGCCTACCGTTCTACCATCTCCACCGCTTCATCGGCTGAAGCTTTGCGGCGGCGCTGCTGCCATTGGTCGAGCAGCGGGTGAATGAGCACGCTCAGCAGAATAACGAGCGTGCCGAGGTAGAAGCCCAACGACAGCCGCTCGGCGTCGAAACCCTTCACACCGAGCCAAAACATGAGCACGGCCAGCGCAATGCCGTACACCGGCTCCAGGTTGATGGTCAGGTTCAAGGCGAAGGCCGAGAGGCGCTTCATCAGCTCCACCGAGGCCGAGAAGGCGTACACGGTGCACACGCCGGCCAGCACCAGCAGCCACACCCAGTCGAGCGGTTTGGGGTCGAGCTGGGGCAGCGGGCCGCCGAACGCTGGGCGCGCCACCAGATATACTACAATCACGAGGCACGCGCCGGCCATTTCGTAGAACGTGAGCCGTAGCGGCGGGTGCTCCTGAATCAGCTTCACGTTCAGCACGCTAAACAGCGCCCCCAAGCCCGCCGACAGCACCGCTACCGCCAAACCCAATAGCTGGCTGTGCTCGTTGGCGCCCGCTGCCGAGCCCGTAGCCGAGCCGTACACGGCCTGCGCCACAATGTAGAGCCCGACCAGCGTGAGCAGGCCCAGGCCCATTTCGTAGAACTGAAACTTCTTGCGCAGCAGCACCGGCTCCAGCACCGACGTCCACAAGGCCAGCGTGGCCATGCCCGCCAAACACACGCTCACCGACGAGAGGCGGGCAGCTAGAAAGAACGTAATCCAGTGCACCGCCACCAGCACCCCCACGCCCAGCAGCCGCAGCGCCTGCCGCCCCGGAATGCGCATCGGCTGCTGGCGCAGGTTCAGGAGCACCGCCAGCCCCACCGAGGCAATGAGGGTGCGGAAGAACACCAGCTCCACCGGCGGCAGCGAAATCAGCTTGCCCAGGATGGCCGTGAAGCCCCACAAAAAAACAATGAAATGGAGGCGCAGGTAGTCTTTGAGCATCTTGCTTGAAGGGCTAAATGGTTGGCTGGTTAAATGGCTACTCGTGCTGAGTACATGAACAACCAGCCATTTACTCATTCAGCCATTTGACAATTTACCGGGGAACGTACCGGTACAATACCGCCCCGATGACGGTGAACACCGCGCTGGGCACCCACGGCGCCAGGGCCGGCGACATTTCGCCCACCAACGCCAGGTTGCGGCTCATGATGACGAAGATGATGAACACAAACGCCAGCACGAAGCCCAGCGCAATCTGCCCGCCCACGCCCGCCCGGGACTTCCGCGCGCTCATAATCACGCCGATGACGGTGAGGATGAGAATGGCAAACGGGTAGGCCATCCGCTCGTACTTCTCCACCAGGTAAATGTCCGTATCGGAGGCGCCGCGGTCGATTTTCTCCTGGATGTAGCGGTTCAGCTCGGGGTTGGTCAGCGTTTCGCTCAGCTTGAAGGTGCTGGCGAAGTCCTTCGGGTAGAGGTTCAGCGTGGTGTCGCGGGCCGGAATGGTGAGCAGCGTTTCCCGGTCGCCCTTGAAGGTGCGTACCAGCTGCGGCGTGAGGTGCCAGGCGCGCTTGGTGGAATCCCAGTTGATGACCTCGGCCGTCATGCGGCGCTTGAGCAGGGTGCCCTCGATGGTTTCCAGCGCAAAGCGGTAGCCCACGTTGTTCACGTTGTCGTAGCTCTCCAGGTAGGCGTAGCTTTTCGGCCCGATCTTGATGTGCACGTTGCGCCCCTGGAAGCGGTAAGGGTTCTTGATGTACTTCCGCTCGAAGGCCACGCGGGTTTTGTTGGCAATTGGAATAACCCAGCCCACAGTGCCGAAAATGACCAATCCGATGATGGTGCCACCCATCACGTAGGGCAGCAAAAACCGCTTGAAACTCACGCCCGAGGCCAGGATAGCCACAATTTCGGTGCGCGCCGCCAGCCGCGACGTCACCAGCACCGTGGCAATGAACACGGTGATGGGCGAGAGCAGATTGGCGTAGTAGGGGAAGAGGTTGAGGTAGTACTCAAACAGAATCTTGCCCACGCCCAGGTCGTGCTTGATGAAGTCGTCGTTTTTCTCCGTGAAGTCAATCACGCAGATAACGAGCACCAGCACCACCACCACGAAGAAAAACGTGGTCAGCAGCTTGCCCAGGATGTATTTGTCGAGAAGACGCATTCAGTAGGGTCGAGTTACGACTGCTTTAACGGATTAAGCACCGGCAACGTGCTGCGGCGCAACCAGACGTAGCGGGCGGCAAGCCCAGCAATCAGCGCGCCTAGTTTAGTACAGGCAGCATCAGTGTCGGGCAGTAGTGGCTCGTTGCCTGCCAAAGGTGGATAAATAGTCCAGCCACGCAACAGCGGGGTTAATTCCAATGGCCAGAAATAATTGGGTTGATCAGGTATGGCAAGGCTCGAACGAATCAAATGAAACTGCCTCAGCTCCAAATGGGCCAGACTTCCCAAGACATAAGTGAGCAGCAGCCCAAGAAGTTGCTTGGCTAAGAGCCAACTCGGAGTAGGGGCCAAAACCAATTTCTTGCGCCGAACAGAAGCTAGTAGTGCTACCGGCAGGAGCAATACTGCGCAGCCCAGAAACGCAAGCAGTGTACGGGGAACGTATACGGACGTGATTTGGGGTTGAAGGGCTTCCCAGGATGGGGAAGCCGCAATAGCTCTTGGGTTGCCAAGGTTTGCGCCAGCCGCAAAAAGCTCCATGTACGCGTGAAAATCAGCGGCAATGTAGAGCAGGCAATACCCCGCCGGAATTCCCACCAGCACCAGCCACAGGCTAAGATTTACGAGGCGCCTACGCAAGGAAGAAACGATAACCACCGCTTACAAACGTACCATCAGCTGCTTCACCATCCGCTCTTTCCACTCGCGGAAGGTGCCGGCCAGGATTTGCTCCCGCGCCGAGCGCACCAGCCAGAGGTAGAACGTGAGGTTGTGCACCGAGGCCGCCATGCCGCCCAGGTATTCGCTGGCGTGGAACAGGTGGCGCAGGTACGACTTGGAGTAGAACGTGCTGGCGTAGCCGCCCAACTCGACGTCGATGGGGGAGAAGTCCTGCTCCCACTTCTTGTTTTTGATGTTGATGATGCCCTGCGTGGTGAAGAGCATCCCGTTGCGGGCGTTGCGGGTGGGCAGCACGCAGTCGAACATGTCTACGCCCAGTGCAATGTTTTCCAGGATGTTGGCCGGCGTGCCCACGCCCATCAGGTAGCGCGGCTTGTCTTGGGGCAAAATGTCGCAGCACAGCTCCGTCATTTCGTACATCAGCTCGGCCGGCTCGCCCACGCTCAGCCCGCCAATGGCGTTGCCGGCGCGGCCCTGCTCGGCCACAAACTGCGCCGATTTCTCGCGCAAATCCCGGAACGTGCTGCCTTGCACAATGGGAAACAGCTGCTGCTCGTAGCCGTAGAGCGGCTCCGTCTCGTCGATGCGCTGGATGCAGCGCTTGAGCCAGCGGTGCGTCATGTCCAAGGAGCGGCGGGCGTAGTCGTACTCGCAGGGCCAGGGCGTGCACTCGTCGAAGGCCATGATGATGTCGGCCCCGATGACGCGCTGAATGTCCATCACGCCCTCGGGCGTAAACAAGTGCTGCGAGCCGTCGATGTGGGAGCGGAACTTGACGCCCTCTTCCTTGATCTTGCGCGTGTTCGAGAGCGAGTACACTTGGTAGCCGCCCGAGTCGGTGAGAATGGGGCCGTCCCAGCCGTTGAACTTGTGCAGGCCGCCGGCTTTCTGCAGCGTGTCGAGGCCGGGGCGCAGGTACAGGTGGTAGGTGTTGCCGAGAATGATCTGGGCCTGGATATCCTGTTTCAGCTCGCGCTGGTGCACGGCTTTCACCGAGCCCACCGTGCCCACGGGCATAAAAATGGGCGTTTGAATGGTGCCGTGGTCGGTTGTGAGCACACCGGCGCGGGCCTTGGTTTGCGGGTCGTGGGCGACGAGGTCGAAAGTCATGCGGGGAAGTAGCGTCAGTGCTTGGCTCCGGGCTGGCTGCCCGCGCCCCGAAAAGCAACGAGCCGCGGCGAAACAACGACAATAGACGCGCCACCTTGCGCTTATCGTTGGCCGGAGCTAAACAAGCCGCAAAGGTAACCCGTAGGGGCCGTACGCGTTGCGTTTAACTTCTGCTTCGGGCGCCAAGCTGCCCCCCAATTGGCTACTTTTGCCCGCTTATCACCCCGCCCCGCTGCTTTGCCTGTTCATTTTTCGCCCGCTATCTGGTTGCTCGTGGCCGCTGTGCTGGTGCAGCTCGCCTACGCGGCGTATTATTTCTGGCCCTTCGCCGCCCGGCAAACCCCCGACGTTGAACCTGCCCCGGCGCACGAGCAGGAGCGGGGCGTCTCCATCATCGTGGCCGCGCGCAATGCCCTCGAGCAACTGCGCCACCTCATGCCCATCCTGCTCACCCAAGACTACCCGCGCTTCGAAATCGTGCTCGTCGACGACCGTTCCGACGACGACACCGGCCTCTACGCCCAGCAGCTCACCCAGTACTACCCCAACGTGCGCCTCGTTACCGTGGGCCGCACGCCCGAGGGCCTCGCCCCCAAAAAATACGCCCTCACCCTCGGCATTAAAGTAGCTCGCTACCCGTACTTGCTCTTCACCGATGCCGACTGCGTACCCACCACCAACCAGTGGGTGCGCCACATGGCCCGCGCCTTCGATTCCGGCGCCGATATCGTGCTCGGCTACGGCCCCTACGCCGAAGCGCCGGGCTTTCTGAACCGGCTCGTGCGTTTCGAAACGCTGCTCACCGGCCTGCAGTATTTGAGCTTCGCCGAGCGCGGCCAGCCCTACATGGGCGTGGGCCGCAACTTGGGCTACTCGCAGGCTACCTTCTTTGCCACCAAGGGTTTTGCCTCGCACATCCGTAGCCTGAGCGGCGACGACGACCTGCTGGTGCAGGACGCCGTGGCCCTGGGCAAAACCGCTGCCGTCGTCACGCACCCAGCCGCACAAACCGTGAGCGAAGCGCCGGCTGGCTGGGGCCAATGGTGGACCCAGAAACGCCGGCATATGTCAGCTGGTTCTCGGTATCGTACCACCGACAGGCTCCGGATTGGAACCTTTATGCTGGCCAACGGCCTTTTTTACCTAGCTACGCTGGGTGCGCTCTTTTTTTCCCCGGTCGATTGGATACCTTTGGGTATAGCGTGGCTCGTGCGAACCTCGACCGTGGTAGCTGCGTACGCGGGGGCCAGCCGCCGTTTGCAAGACCGGCAGTCCGTAGCACTGCTGCCCGTGCTTGATGCGGCCTATTTCCTGGCTTATTTTCTCTTGACAGCCTCGCTAGTGCTTTACCGCAAACCCTCCCGATGGAAGTAAACAACCCGGACCTCCAGAAGCAGTTCTCGGCCAAGGCCAAGCACGACTTCAAGCTCATCCGCTCGGCCGTAGACCACGGCGATGAGAAGGCGTATGCCGAACTGATGCAGATTTACAAGAAGCCCGTCTACCACGTGGTGCTGAAGATGGTGCGCAACCCCGACGACGCCGAGGACCTCACCATCGAGGCCTTCGCCAAGGCTTTTCGCAACCTGCACAAGTTCAACCCCGAGTATGCGTTCAGCACCTGGCTGTTCCGCATTGCCACCAACAACTGCATCGACTTTATTCGCAAGAATAAAATCAAGACGATGTCCATCGACTCGGCCATCAAGATTGACAACGGCGACGAAATCACCATTGATTTTCGCGACAACAACCTGAACCCGGCCGAGTCGGCCATCAAAAACCAGAAGATCGAAATCATGCAGCACGTGGTGTCGCGGCTGCCCGATAAGTACCAGCGCCTGGTTACTCTGCGCTACTTCGATGAGCTGAGCTACGAAGAAATTGCCCAGGAGCTGAAAGCCCCGCTCGGCACCGTGAAAGCCCAACTGCACCGCGCCCGGGAGCTGCTCTACGACATGGTGAAAAACAAAAAGGAAATCATCTAGCTTCGGCTGGATTTGCCTCCCGAAGCCCTGCCCACCCGGCGGGGCTTCGTCGTTTATAGTTGGTGGCCCTACCTTTGCCCGACGATGGAAATCCTCTTCCGCTACTTCCCCAGCCTCACGCCGCGCCAGCAGGAGCAGTTTCGCCAGCTCGCCACCGAGTTCCGCGGCTGGAACGAACGCGTCAACCTCATAGCCCGCTCCGACGTCGACAACTTCGAGGAGCGCCACCTGCTGCACTCCCTGGGCATTGCCAAGGTGGTGCAGTTTGAGCCCGGCTCCTCGGTGCTCGACGTGGGCACCGGCGGCGGCTTGCCCGGCCTGCCGCTCGCCATTCTGTTTCCCGAGGTCGAGTTTCACCTCATCGACAGCATCGGCAAGAAAATCAAGGCCGTACAGGACATGGCCCACGCCCTGAAACTGCACAACGTTACGGCCGAGCAAATTCGGGCCGAGCAGGTACGCACCAAATACGACTACGTGGTAAGTCGCGCCGTGACGCGCTTGGCCAACTTTCACCCCTGGATTGCGCAGCGCTACACCAACACGGCCGGCGCCAGCGACACCCACGGCCTCTACTACCTGAAAGGCGGCGACTTAACCGAAGAACTCGACGAATCCGGCTTGGTCGCCACGGTCACCAACCTCAGCGACTTTTTCAGCGAGGAATTTTTCGAGACGAAGAAGGTGGTATTCGTGCCGGCCAACAAAGCCCTGGCCCGCGGCAAACGCACCAACAACGTGTAACGCAAACGGCCGGTCCTGTTGAGAACCAGCCGTTTTATATAATTCTGAAAACGTGTTCGGCGCCAACTCAGGCAGGCACCGGCGCGGTAAGAAACGCCACGGCCCGCCGCTCGGAGTAGTATTCGCCGTCGGGCGTGCCTTCCGAGAAGCCCACGTGGCCGCCTTCTTCGGGCGTTTCCAGGAACACGTAGGGGCTGCGCTCGGCAGCGGCCCGCGGAAAGCAGGTAGGGGCCAGAAAGGGGTCGTTTTGGGCATTCACCAGCAGCGTAGGCACCCGAATGCCGTCGAGGTAGCGGCCGGAGCTGCTGCGCTCGTAATATTCGTCGGCCGAGGCGAAACCGTGCATGGGCGCGGTGAAACGGTTGTCGAACTGCGGAAAGTCGCTCAATTCCTCCAAGCCTTCCAGGTCCAGCTGGCCCGGCAGCAACTCGGCTTTCTGCCGGATTTTCAGCCGCAACGATTTCAGAAAGCGGTTGAGGTAAATGCGGTTCGTCATCCGCGAAATCTGCTCCGAGCCGGCTTTCAAATCGGTAGGCACCGAAAAGACAGCGGCCCGCTCTACTTCCCGCGGAATGCGGGTGGCGTCTTCGCCGAGGTATTTGAGCGTCATATTGCCGCCAGCTGAGAAACCCGTGAGAAACACGCGGCGGTAGCGGCCGGTGGCCACGGCCTGCTGCACCACAAAGTGCAGGTCGTCGGTGTCGCCGAGGTGGTAGGCGCGCAGCAGGCGGTTCGGCTCACCGCTGCAGCTGCGGTAGTTCCAGGCCAGCGCATCGATGCCGGCCTTGTTGAGCGCCCGCGCCATGCCGCGCACGTAGGGCCGGCCGGCGTCGCCTTCGAGGCCGTGGGAGATGATGCCAAGGGTGTCGGTCACGTGCTCGGTGCGGGACCAGTCGAGGTCCAAAAAGTCGCCGTCGGGTGTTTCCACGCGCTGGCGCTGATATTGCACCTCGGGCACCTCGCGCAACAGGCTCGGCACGATGGTTTGCAGGTGGCCGTTGAATAAATAGAACGGCGGGCGGTACGGGGAGCTGGATACGAGGGGCATGGCGACAAGCAAGCTGGCAGGAAGGAGCGGCAGCCGTTACAAGTAAGATACACTATTTATCGGCATGCATACCAAATACACCGCGCCGCTTTTTGTCCTTTTTGCTTGCTACAACCATCAGGCAGGCCGGCGAGTTGCAACGAACCCGGCTACCGCGGCGGCTACCGCCGCCGAAAGCCCAAACGCCGCTTGCGGGCCAAGCGTTTGCCACACCACCCCCGTGAGGGCACTAGCCATCAAAGCTGCCAAACTGCTCAGGCCCGCAAACGTGCCCAAGGCGGCACCTTTGTCAGTCGGGGCACAAAGGCGGCTGATCCACGCCTTGCCAATGCCCTCGGTAGCGGCGGCATACAGCCCGTACAAGCCAAACAGCGCACCGAACAGCCACCACGTGTGTACCTGCGCCGCGCCGGCATACACCACCGCAAACAGCAGCAAGCCCACCGCCAGCACGCGGCGCGGCCCGAGCCGGTCGGCCAGCAAGCCCGCCGGGAAAGCGGCTGCGGCATACACGAGGTTGTAGAAAATATACACGCCGATAACCGCGGTATCCGACAAGCCTTGCTGCCGGGCCAGCAACAGCAGCAGCGTATCGGAGCTGTTGAACAAGGCAAATACCACCAAGGCCCCCGCTACTTGCCGGTAGGCTGCCGGGGCCCGTTGCCAATACCCAAACGATGCCCAAAACGGTTTTACCGGCCGGTCCGAAGGCTGCTGCGGCTTTTCGCGCACCAGAAACGTGGCCAGCACTGCCAGCAGCCCCGGCACAAAGGCCAGCAAGAACAGCGTGCGATACTGGCCGGGGTGCACCGTCAGCCAGAGCAGCGCGGCGGCAGGGCCGAGCACGGCCCCGAGCGTATCCATGGCCCGGTGAAACCCGAACACGGCGCCGGTGCGTTCCGCGGTGGCTTCGTCGGCCAGCATGGCGTCGCGGGCACCGGTGCGCAGACCCTTGCCGAGCCTGTCCACGGTGCGGGCCAGAAACACCCACCACGGCGCGGCCAGCACGGCCATCATGGGTTTGGAGAGGGCGCTCAGGCTGTAGCCCCATTGCACAAACGGCCGGCGGCGTCCCAGCCGGTCCGACCACTGCCCAAAATACCCCTTGCTCAGGCCGGCCGTGGCTTCGGCTACGCCTTCAAGCACGCCGATGAGCACCAGCGAAAAGCCGATGTCGCGCAGGTAAAGCGGCATGATGGGGTAAAGCATTTCGCTGGCCAGGTCGGTAAACAGGCTCACGAGCGAGAGCAGCCAGACAGTGCGGGTGAGGTAGCGCATGCGGGCAAGAACGGGAAATGCAGCTACGATGGTTGACCGGGGCAAGGCAATTCTTCGTCAGCTAGTTTGCTAATCCCGCCGGAAGCTCCTACCTTTGCCAGCCCAACTGATAAACCCTCGACAGATTTTCTGTCTTTTTCCGCTTTCCGCATCATGGCAAATCATAAGTCGGCTCTGAAGCGCATCCGCTCGAACGAAGCCAAGCGCGTGTTGAACCGTTACCAAGCTAAATCGACCCGCACGGCCGTTAAGAAACTACGTGGCACGACCGACAAAACCGAAGCACAGGAGTTGCTGAAGAAAGTGTCGTCGATGCTGGACCGTTTGGCCAAGAAGAACATCATCCACAAGAACAAGGCGGCTAACAACAAGTCGAGCCTGGCCAAGCACGTAAACTCGCTGGCTGCCTAAGCCCGGCTGAGCATTCGTCTCGTCATCTTGTAGAAAAGCCCCGCGCACCAGCTGCGCGGGGCTTTTTGTGCGTGATAGAACGAACCGTAGACTACTGAAGCAGCTTTGATGTTGTTACAGAAGCCCAGTTACATTACGCTGGGCTACACGACTTAGAATGTTCGCGTTTCGCTCATAAAAAAGCCCCGCCAGATGCTTCCGGCGGGGCTTTTTTATGAGCGAAACGCGGCGACTATACCGTGCTCAGCTTGATCATGTTGGCCTTGCCTTTCTCGTTGATGGGCATGGACGCCGTGCTGATGAACACGTCGCCGGGGTGCAGGTGGCCCGTGGTCTGCAGAATGTACTTGATGTCCTGAATCGTGTTGTCGGTGCTCACGAACCGGTCGTAGTAGAAACAGCGCACGCCCCAGGCCAAGCTCAGCTGCGTGAGAATAGCGCGGTTGTCGGTGAAGGCGAAAATGTGCGCGTGCGGGCGGTATTTGCTCAGCTGGTAGGCGGTGTAGCCCTTGTGCGTCATGCCCACCACGGCCTGGGCACCGGTAGCGCGGGCCAATGAGCAAGCCGCAGCCAGTACGCTGTTGGTGTAGAACGTTTGGGGCTGGGCCAGCGGGTCGCCGGGCGCAAACTCGCGGTAATAGAGGTTTTCGTGCTCTTCGGCACTACAAATCGTGGCCACCATCGAGCGGATAACCTCGGTGGGGTAGGCACCCACGGCGGTTTCGGCCGACAGCATCACGGCATCGGCGCCGTCGAGCACGGCGTTGGCCACGTCGTTGGTTTCGGCGCGCGTCGGGCGCGGGTTCACAATCATGCTTTCCATCATCTGCGTGGCCACAATCACGGGCTTGCCGGCGCGGTTGCACTTCTGGATGATCATCTTCTGGGCCATGGGCACTTCCTCGGCCTTGATTTCCACGCCCAAGTCACCACGCGCCACCATCACGGCGTCGGTCAGGGCAATGATTTCGTCGAGGTTGCGTAGGCCTTCGGGCGTTTCAATTTTGGCAATAACGCGCGTCTGCTTGCCGCTTTCGGCAATGATCTGCTTGATGGCGCGAATGTCCTCGGCGCGGCGGGCAAACGACAGCGCCACCCAGTCCACGTCGTTTTCAAGACCAAACTTGAGGTCGGCCAAGTCCTTTTCCGTCATCGACGGGGCCGACACGTCCGAGTCGGGCAGGTTGATGCCCTTGCGCGGCTTCACCGTGCCGCCGTAAATCACCTCGGTTTCCACTTCGGTTTCGCGGTCGGTGCTCAGCACCTTCAGCTCAATCTTGCCGTCGTCGATGAGAATCATGTCGCCGGGCTTCACGTCGCGTGCCAGGCCCATGTAAATGGTGCTCAGGCGGCCCGGCACGCTCGTTTCTTTCTCGCCGCACACCAGCTTGATCTGCTCGCCGGCCTTGATTTCGAACGAGCCGCCTTCTACTTCGCCGAGGCGGATTTTGGGACCCTGCAAGTCCTGCAGCAAGCCCACGTGCGTGCGCATATCCTTGTTGAGGCGGCGCACGAGGTTAATCACGGCCAGGTGCTCTTCGTGGGCGCCGTGCGAGAAGTTCAGGCGAAACACGTCGACGCCTTCGCGGATGAGCGTGCCCAACCGCTCGTAGGTATTGGAGGCAGGCCCGACGGTGGCCACAATTTTGGTTTTATTGAAAACGGGTCGGTTTTCCATGCGATGAAAACAAGTGCGCGGTAAGGCGCCACGCAACGGCGCGGCGAAACGAACGAAATAACAATGCGACCCTAAAGAAACGCAGCTACCGGGGAATTTGTCGCGCCAAAATGCGCGTAGCCGCGCGGGGCACAACCACTACTTGGCCACCGCCGAGCACACGCAAACGATTTAACGGAACGTACGGCCGCTTTCGCGGGCAGTTCACCGGCGGCGAAAAACCGGAATCAGAACTGAAAATTCTCCTTGAACTTGAGCGCGTTCGGATCGAAGCGGCACACGTACTGCACCAGCGGCAGGTTGCTGAGCTGGGCCATTAGCTCGTCGGCGTCGAGGGCGCCGGTGCCGTTGGTCACCTGAATCAGGTAGTCGTACTCCTTGATGTCGGGCGCCAGAAAGGGTTTTTTCAACGGCGACGGGTCGACCGAGCGGTTGCGCAGCAAGCGCAGCGTGGCCGTTTCGGTGGCGTGCAGGTAGTTGCTGATGACGAGCCGGCCACGGTTGAGCAGGTCGTAAATCAAATCCTGCTGCTTCACCAGGCGCAGCCGCAGGGCTTGATTGAGGGCCCAGGCCAGCTTATGGTCCCGGCTCGACGACACGACGCCGAACAAGTCGAAGTCGCAGTCGAAGTCACAGTCGAGCGTAAAGGTTTTCATCGAGCAGGACTTGAGGACGAGCAAAAGGCGTTAGCGGCCCGGAACGGAACAAAAATACAGACTTTGCAGGCCGAAACCAGCGACCCGGCCCCTGCATTTAGCAGGTACTAGTTTGACAATGTTGGGGAAGATGGTGTTATTTGTGCCGAGTTTTCTTTAAACCCCCACGGAAATGTCTGAAATCGCAGAAAAAGTAAAGAGCATCATCGTTGATAAGTTGGGCGTAGAACCTTCGGAAGTAACTCCCGAGGCCTCCTTCACCAACGACCTGGGCGCTGATTCGCTCGACACGGTTGAGCTCATCATGGAATTCGAGAAAGAATTCAACGTGAGCATCCCCGACGACCAAGCTGAAAACATTGGCACCGTGGGTCAGGCCATTTCCTACCTCGAAGAGCACGCCAAATAAGGCACGCTACCCTTTCTAGCTAAAGCACCACCGCTTTGCCGGCCGGCCCGCCGCCGGCCGTTTTTCTTTCCCCTTCGCACCCTAGTATGGCCCTACGAAGAGTTGTCGTTACCGGTCTTGGCGCAATTACTCCCCTTGGCAGCACTGTTGCCGACTACTGGGAGGGGCTGCGCCAAGGCGTGAGCGGGGCTGACATCATCACCCGCTTCGACGCTAGCAAATTCAAAACCCGTTTCGCCTGCGAAGTGAAGGGCTACAGCCCCGATACCTACTTCGACCGCAAGGAAGGCCGCAAGATGGACCTGTTCACGCAGTTCGCCGTCATTGCCAGCGACGAAGCCATTCGCGACGCGGGCCTGGAAGGCAACGTGGACAAAGACCGCGTGGGCGTGATTTGGGGCTCCGGCATCGGCGGCCTGCGCACCTTTCAGGAGGAGTGCATTGCCTTTGCCAAGGGCGACGGTACACCGCGCTTCAACCCGTTCTTCATTCCGAAGATGATTGCCGACTCCGCGTCGGGCAACATCTCGATTAAGAACGGTTTCCGCGGCCCGAACTTCATCACGACCTCGGCCTGCGCTTCGTCGTCCGACTCCATCGTGGCGGCCCTCAACTACATCCGCGCCGGCATGGCCGACGTGGTGGTGACGGGCGGCTCCGAAGCGGCCATTACCGAAGCGGGCATTGGCGGCTTCAACGCCATCAAGGCCATGAGCGAGCGGAACGACGACCCGCAATCGGCCTCGCGGCCCTACGACAAGGACCGCGACGGGTTTGTGCTGGGCGAAGGCGCCGGGGCGTTGATCCTCGAAGCCTACGAGCATGCTGTGGCCCGTGGCGCCAAAATCTACGCCGAAGTGCTCGGCGGCGGCTTGTCGTCGGATGCCTACCACATTACCGCACCCGACCCCACGGGCGAAGGGGTGGTGCTGGTGATGCAGAACGCGTTGCGCGACGCCGGCATCGGCCCCGAGGCGGTGGACTACATCAACACGCACGGCACCAGCACCCCGCTGGGCGACGGCGCCGAGGTGAAGGCCATCCAAAAGGTGTTTGGCGACTACGCTTACAAACTGAACATCAGCTCGACCAAGAGCATGACCGGCCACTTGCTGGGCGGCGCGGGCGGTATCGAGGCGGTGGCCAGCGTGCTGGCTATTCAGCACGGCATTATTCCGCCCACCATCAACCACGTCACCGACGACCCCGAGCTGGACGCGGGCCTGAACTTTACGTTCAACAAGGCTCAGACGCGCGAGGTGAACGTGGCCGTGAGCAATACCTTCGGCTTCGGCGGGCACAACACTTCCGTGGTGTTCGGCAAGCTGCGCGACTAACCTATGGCCATACTCCGCGGCGGCCAACCGCTTCCGCTTTTCGGATTTTTCCGTCGCTTGCTCGGCGGCGACCGTGCGTTTCGGCAGGCTATAGCCACCGTGACGGGTCGCACGCCGAGCAACGCGCGTTTGTACACCCTGGCCTTTACGCACGCCTCGGCGGTGCGCCAAACCGAGCAGGGCAAGCACCTCTCGAACGAGCGGCTGGAGTTCCTCGGCGACGCCATTCTGGGTGCCGTGGTGGCCGAGTACCTGTTTCGCAAGTTTCCCTACGAGCCGGAGGGCTTCCTCACGGAAATTCGCTCGCGCATCGTGAACCGGGAAAGCATGAACCAGATGGCCCTAAAGCTGGGCCTCGATAAGCTGGTGCAACTCGACCCGGCGCAGAACCGGGCCGCCCGGTCGCGCTCGGTAAACGGCAACGCGCTGGAGGCTTTGGTGGGCGCGGTGTACCTCGACCACGGCTACACGGCGGCGCGGCGTTTCGTGCTGGCGCGGCTTATCCGCCCGTTTGTGGACGTGAAGGCGCTGACCTCGACCACCACCAACTTCAAGAGCAAGCTCATTGAGTGGGCGCAGCGCAAAGGCAAAGCCCTGCGCTACGAGCACAGCGGCGAGCAGCGCCCCGGCGGTGTGATGGAGTTTTCGGTAACTGTGTTCATCGAAGACGAAGCCGTGGCCTCAGGCATGGGCCTCTCGAAAAAACAGGCCGAGCAAACGGCTGCCGAGCGGGCCTTGGCAACGTTGGGGATGTAGAAGCCAAAAGCTGGCTTTGCAAGCGACACAATCGGCCCTTTTTCTTAGATAGAAACCGAAATAGCCTGACCAACCGAATTTACTTCGGTTGGTCAGGCTATTTCGGTTGTGCCGCAAGCAGAAGAATTGGCACGCTTCGCTCGCAATGACAACCAGGCGACAACCCGAACGCGCGCTTTGCAGTTACTTGCAGGACGATTTTCCTTCTAGCTGACTTCTTATGCGACTCGCCGGCGCTGCCCTCAACCAAACGCCCATTGACTGGCACAACAACCTGCGCAACATCTGCGAGGCCATTCAGCAAGCCAAAGACGCGCAGGTGGAACTGCTGTGCCTACCGGAATTGTGCCTGACGGGCTACGGCTGCGAAGACTTGTTTTTGCACGACTGGCTGAGCGAAACCGCGCTGGAGAAGCTGCAGCAGGTGCGCCGCTGCTGCACCGAGCCCAACATGGTGGTGTGCGTGGGCCTGCCCGTGCGCCTCAACGGGCGGACCTACAACACGGCCTGCGTGATTCGCAACCAGGAAATTCTGGGCTTCGCGGCCAAGCAGTTTCTGGCCAACGACGGCGTGCACTACGAGCCGCGCTTTTTCAACTCCTGGATTGCCGGCACCACCGCCACCGTCGAGTTTGGCGAGGAGCAGTGGCCCATCGGCGACCTGACCTTTGAGCACCTGGGCGTCACTTTCGGCTTCGAAATTTGCGAAGACGCCTGGCGGCCGGCCGAGGACCGGCCCGCGCCGCGCCTCACGGCCCGCGGTGTGCAGCTGATTGTGAACCCCTCGGCCTCGCACTTCGCCATGAGCAAAACCGACGTGCGCTACCAGCTCGTGCTCAAGGCCTCGCGCGACTACCAGGTAACCTACCTCTACGCCAACCTGCTGGGCAACGAAGCCGGCCGCATCACCTACGACGGCGAAATCCTGATTGCCCGCAACGGCGAATTGCTCAAACGCAACCAATTGCTGAGCTACAAAGACGTGGACCTGGAGTACGCCGACGTGGATTTCCAGCAGGAACCGCTCGTGACCGAGGACATCGTGCCGCTGCCCGTACCCGACGAATACCGCGAGCTGAACCAGGCGCTGAGTCTCGCCTTGTTCGACTACCTGCGCAAGGCCCGCAGCAAGGGCTTCGTGCTCAGCCTCTCGGGCGGCGCCGACTCGTGCATGTGCGCCGTGGGCGTGGCCGAGCTGGTGCGGCTGGGCGTGCTGGAGCTGGGCGCCGAGGACTTCATGCGCAAAGCCGGCTGCTTTTCAGAGGAAGACATCCAGCACGTAACGGTGCACGCGGCCCTGCCAGCTTCGGCTAACGGTGCCGAAGTGGTTACCGACGCCGGCAACCGGGCGCAGGTGGTAACCGATGAGGACCTGCAAGCCGGGCCAACCGACGCCAACCTTACGCTCAACCAGCAGCTCACCCGCCGCCTGCTCACCTGCGCTTACCAAGGCACCGTCAACTCCTCCGACGATACCTACCTCTCCGCCAAAGAGCTGGCCGACAACGTAGGCGCGGTGTTTTTCAACTGGGGCATCGATGAGGAAGTGAAGGGCTACACCGGCAAGATTGAGCACGCGCTGGGGCGGGAGTTGACGTGGAAAACCGACGATCTGGCCCTGCAAAACATTCAGGCGCGGGTGCGGGCCCCCAGCATCTGGCTGCTGGCCAACGTGCTCAACAGCCTACTCATCACCACGTCCAACCGAAGCGAAGCCGCCGTGGGCTACTGCACCATGGACGGCGACACGGCCGGCAGCATCTCGCCCATTGCGGGCGTCGACAAGGCGTTTGTGAAGCAGTGGCTGGTGTGGGCCGAGAAAGAGCTGGACTACCCCGGCCTGCGCCGCGTGAACAGCCTGGCCCCCACCGCCGAACTGCGCCCCCTGGAAGACAAGCAAACCGACGAGCGGGACCTGATGCCCTACCCGCTGCTCAACCGCATCGAGCGGTTGGCTTTCTACGAACGCCTCAGCCCGAAACAGGTGCTGAGCCGCCTGCGCGAGGAAATGCCCGATACCGACCGCGGCCAGCTCAAAACCTACGTGCAGCGTTTCTACACCCTCTGGAGCCGCAACCAGTGGAAGCGCGAACGGTACGCGCCCTCGTTTCACCTCGACGACTATAACCTCGACCCCCGCTCGTGGCTGCGTTTTCCTATCCTGAGCGGCGGTTTTGGGCAAGAGCTTCAGGATTTAGCATAGCTACGTGTACTTTCGCCCACAAAAAAACGGCCCGCCAGAATCTGGCGGGCCGTTTTTTGTGGGCGAAAGCGCAACGGTTATTCGCGCACTACGCGGCGGACGTCCACCCCGCCTTCGGTGGCCACGCGCAGCGTGTACACGCCCGAGGGCAGCTGGGTGAGGTTCACCTCGGTTTGATGCTTGCCCGAGGCTACCGGCGCAATTTCCTGCGTGCGCACCACCTGGCCCAACGCGTTCAGCACGGTGAGGGTAGCGGCTTTGCGGTAGCCTTGCAGCTCCAGCGTGAGCAGGCCCGAGGGCGTGGGGTTCGGGTACACCAGCAAGTTGCTGCCGGCCAATGCGCTGCTGCGCGAGCTGGTTACCACCACCGTCACGGCATTCGACACCGGCGAGGTGCAGCCTTGCTGGTTGGTGAATACCGTGTACACGCCGTTCTGCGTCGCGCTGGTGAGCGTCAGCGTCGAGCCGTTGACGACTCCGCCCAGCGGGGAACCGTTCAGGTAGAACAGATTACCATTGGGCGCGCTCGAGGTCAGGACAACCGAGCCGTCGGGCTGGGTTTGCATGGTGAGCGTGGGGGCCGCCGGGGTAGCACGCACCGTGAAGGTGGTGGTGGCGCTAACCGCCGGGCAGGTGCCGTTGGCTGGCGCTACGTTGGTGATGGTGTAGGTGCCGGCCGTGCTGGTGGCTACTGAAATAACCCCCGTGGTGGGGTTAATCGTCAAGCCAGCCGGGGTAGCCGAGAAGCTGCCGGCCGTGGCCCCAGCGCCCAGCGTGGGCGGAATGTTGTTGTTGACACCGGCGCAGAACGAGCCTTGCGGGTACGAGAACGTAGCCACCGGACCGGCTACCGTCATGGTGCGGGTGGGGGCGGGGGTCAGCACGTCGTTGGCGGTGTTGCCGTCGCCGACCACTGTGGCCGTAATGGCAAACGAGTAGGTGCCCTGGGCCGTCATGTTCAGCGTGCCGGGCAGCGTCACGTTCTGGGTGGCGTTGGGCGCCAGCGTGCCGGTGTTTACCGTAGTGGTAAACGACTGCGTGGTGCCGCCGGGCAGCGTAACGACTACCGATACGGTGGCCGGGTACGTGGCCAGGTTCAGCGACGTGGTGCCGGCGTTGCGAATCTGCACTTCCAGGGTTTCGGCGGAGGTGTAGCAGGTAGCCGAAGCCGACGGGCCAACCAAGCCAGCGGGAGCTACGTCGCCGGCTACGGCCGAGAATTCAAACGCGCCCACGTCGGGCGTGGTGCCGCGGGTGGCACCGGTAATATCAACGGTGATGCCGGCAATCGGCGTGCCCTTGTCGTTGAGGGCGCCGTTGGTCGGAATCGGGTTCGACGCGCTAACGAACATCGGGTTGAAGTCGACGCTGTTCTGGTCGAAGGCGTTGTTGTTGGCGGCCTGCCAAGCAGCCAGGGTAGCAAAGGCGCTGCCGTAGTAGCCCACGTTGCCGCCGGGCACATACAGGTCGTTGTAGTTGGTGCTGGTCACGCCGGTAGCCGACGAGAGGTAGATGCCGTACTCAACACCCGTACCGGCCCGCTCTACGGCCACGATGTTGTTGCGGAAATCCACGTTGGTGCCGGTGGTCTGGTAGAAACCGTAGGCCGCCGAGGTCGACGTGGTAGCCGCCGGGGCACGCAGATCGAACGTATTGAAGTAGTAGCGTACGTTGCTGGCGCCGGTGTTGTAAACGCCGTACTCCAAACCTGCGCTGTTGAAGTTGTAGAACGCATTGTTCACCACCTCGTTTTCAGCCCCAACGGCACCCGCGCCGGTGGTCATGTAAATACCATAGACGGTAGCCGTGGATGCCGGCTCGCCGGTGGCAGTGTCGTGGATGCGGTTACGCATCACATCTACGTTGCGCGATGAAGTCGTCAAGTACACGCCGTAGAACGTCGAGACGTCGGTGCGGGTGGTGCGGTGAATGTCGTTGGCCAGGATCTGGGTGCCATCCTGCGCGGCCAGGTAGAAGCCGTAGAGGTAGAAATCCTTCACCTGGTTGTTGCGGGCAATGTTGCCCGTGGCCATGGCCGTAGCGCTGGCGCCCACCAGCGTAATGCCGTAGTAGCCGCCCGTCACGGTGTTGTTCTCGAGCAGCAGCGAACTGGCCGAGGCCCCCGCCGTGGTGGCGCCCGTAGCCGAGCCGCTAACGACAATGCCCGCAAAGTTGGTCGACGTCGATGCGGCGTTCGTTGTCACGGTGCAGCCGCTGATGGTGTTGTGGTCGGCGTCGTTGGTCAGCAGGATGCCCCAGCCGTAGGTACCGGGCGTGCCGCCGTTGGTGGCATCCACCACCAGGTTGTTGATGGTCACGTAATCGGCACCGTTGAGCGTAACCACGGCGCGTTCAGCCGAGTTGTTGGCCGCGAACTTGATGGTGCGGCCACCGCCGTTGAAGGTAACAGTGCGGGTAGCGTTGGCACCCGAAACTTCGTTCAGCGTGAGCTGCTCGGTGTAGGGGCCGCCCGATACGGTAAACATAGTGGCTGCCGATACGCCGCCCAGGTTCAGGGCTTCGGCCGCGGCCGTGAAAGAAGCGAAGTTGGTGCCACCCGTAGCCGCGCCGTTGTTGATGGTGTAGGCGCCGCTCAGGGCCGTGCGGGTCGTGAGGGTCTGCTGGTCGTTGGCGGTGTTGGCATCGGTGCCGCCGTTGGGCAGGCTGCCGGTTACCGTTAGCGTGTTCACGCCGTTCACGAAGCTCAGGCCGGTGAGGGTGAGCTGGCCGGTTTGCCCGGCGCCGATGTTGAGACCCGTGAAGTTGCGCGTAACGGCCGTGCCGCCGTTGAACACGTAGGTTAGCGTGAGCGAGGTGAGGGCCGTGGTACCGTTGTTGAGCACGTTTACCGTGGCGGGAAAGGTGCCGGCGGCAAAAGGCGTAGCCGGACCCACGATGCTGACAATAGCGGCATCGTTGGCGGCGGGCGTAAACTCGTAGGCGCCCATGTCGGGAGCAGTGGTGCTGCGGGTAGCGCCGGTGAAGTCAGTCGTTACGCGGGCCAGCGGGGTAGCCGAGCCGTTGAGCGGGGCGGCCGTGGGGCGCAGGTTGTTGGGCAGCGACACAAAAGCCGGGTTCACGCCCACGCTGTTCTGATCGTACACGCCGCCGTTGGCGGTTTTCCAGTCGGTTAGCGTCGCAAATTCGGAGGTGCTGTAGCGGCCCGTAAAGAAATCGGTGCCGGTGCCCACGTACAGGTCGTTGTAGTTCGAGGCAATCAGGTTGGCCGGCAGCGGCATGGCCGTGCTGAAGTACAGCGCGTATTTGCTGCCCGTGCCGGTGGGGTTGCGCGTCACCGACACCACGTTATTTTTGAATTCGATGCCCGTGGCCAGCGTCACTTGGTAGAAGCCCGCCGTGGTGGAGGTGCTCACGGCCGCCGTGTTGTCGAGCGAGATGGTGTTGTGATAGTAGCGGCAGTAGTCGGAGCTGCTGTTGTACATGCCGTACTCAATGCCCGAGCCGTTGAAATCGTACACGAGGTTGTTCACCACGTCGTTTTCCTGGCCAGCCAGGCCGTCGTTGGCCGTAAAGTAGATGCCGTAAGCCGAACTCGTAGAGCTGGTGCTGCCCGTAAACGGCGAGTGGATGCGGTTGCGCTCCACGTCGCTGCTGCGGTTGTTCGACAGGTAAATGCCGTAGAACGTGCTCAAGCCCGTCGTGCGCGTGGCCCGGTGAATGTCGTTGCCGATGATTTGGGTGCCGTCGCTGAACTCCACGTCCATGCCGTAGAGGTAGAAGTCGCGAATTACGTTGCCCGAAATCTGGTGGGCGCCGGCCAGGGCCGTGAGGCTGGCGCCGTTCAGAATCACGCCGTAGTAGCCACCCGTAATGGTGTCGCCCTGCAGGGTGAGGAAGTTGGCCGAGTTGCCGGCCGTGGTGGCCGACGTGGCCGAGCCGCTGGCCACAATGCCCGCGTAGTTGGTCGAAGTAGAAGTAGTGCTGCTGATAACCGAGCAGTTGATGAGGGCGTTGCGGTCGGAGCCGTTCATCAGGTGCACGCCCCAGCCGTAGGTGCCGGGGGTGCCGCCGCCGGTGGCATCAATCACCAGATTGTTGATGGTCACGTAGTCGGCGCCGTTGAACTGCAGTACCGTGCGCGTGGCACTGGCCGAGGGCGCAAAGCGCAGCACGCTGCGGTTGCCGTTGATGGTGATGGTATTAGTAGCACTGGTGCCGGTAATGGCGTTCAGCGTCACTTGCTCGGTGTAGGGGCCGCCCGACACGGCAAACGTCACGGGGCCGCTCACGCCGTCGGCGTTCAGGCGGGCCGCAGCGGCCGTGAAAGAAGCGAAGTTGGTGCCGCCCGTAGCCGCACCGCTGTTGATGGTGTAGGCGCCGCTCAGGGGCGTTTGGGCCGAAGCGGCCGACGCCGTGCCCAGCAGCAGCAAGGCCGCACCAGCCCAGCGGCGCAGAAGAGCGCCCGGCCGGGATGTGGCGGTAAACAGGGAGGGCCGCTGGCTAGCGGGTAAAAGTGTGTGCATGAGTGGGTGGGTGATGGGGGTGTGGGTGAAAGAAACGAACGGCCCCGGTCGCCGACAGGCCACGCGGGCAAAGCGCGGACTGCCAAGACATAACGGGAAGGGCGCAACCGCGCCCACCGAGGGGAAAAGCAGAAGGGGGAGCCAACCTGGGGTGGAAGGTCGGCTTGGCAAAATACCCAAGAATTGGCAAAGTCCGAAACCAACCGCCTCGGAGAGAGGCCCGCAGCTCCGCAATGGTTGCGTACCGGCGTGGGTTTTGCCGTTTCGTGCGCTTGCGGGGCATTCTGTACTTTTACGCCCCTACGCAACTTCTCCTGCCTCATGCTTGCCTTCATTACCTGGGACGTTTCGCCCATCATTGCCCAAATCGGGCCGCTCACGCTGCGCTGGTACGGACTGCTGTTTGCGTCGGGCTTCATCATCGGCTCCTTCATCCTCACCCATATCTACAAAGCCGAGCGTGTGTCGCCGCGCTGGGTCGACGTCATCACCATCTACATGCTCATCGGGACGGTGCTGGGCGCGCGCCTGGGCCACGTGCTGTTCTACGACCCCGCGCACTACCTCGCGCACCCCGGCGAAATCCTCAAGATATGGGAAGGCGGCCTGGCCAGCCACGGCGCCACGCTGGGCATCCTGCTGGCCACGTGGCTCTTCAGCCGCAACAACAAGTTCGACTACCTGTGGGTGCTCGACCGTATCGTGATTGTGGTGGCCACCGGCGGCATGTGCATTCGGCTGGGCAACCTGATGAACTCCGAAATCATCGGCCGCCAGACCGACGTGCCGTGGGCGTTCAAGTTTGTGCGCTACAACGAGATTCACCACGAGGTAACCAACGTGCCGCTGGAGCCGCACCACCCCACTCAGATTTACGAGGCGCTGTTCTGCCTGTTCCTGTTTGTGCTGCTCTACGGCCTCTGGAACAAGTACAAGGAGCGCACCCCGCGCGGCCTGCTCTTCGGCCTCTTTGTCACGCTGCTGTTCACGTTCCGCTTCTTGGTCGAGTTCCTGAAGGAAAACCAGGAAGGCTTCGAAAGCACGTGGGCGCTGGCCCCGCTCAACATGGGCCAGGTGCTCAGCATTCCGCTGGTTTTTGTGGGCCTGTGGGTGCTGCTACGCGCCGGCAAGCAACCCGACAACCGCTACGGCTACGCCCCCCGCGACCTGAACGAGCCCGCCGCGCCGGCGGCCAAGCCAGTCACCCGCTAACGCGAAGAAATTCGCTGTTGCAGCTTCTGCTGAAGCAAAGACGACGATAAAAAAAAGCGTCAGCCACTTGTGGCTGACGCTTTTTTTGTGGGCTATACCCCCGTCGGCTACCTGCCGCCGTGGCTGCCTATTGCTTGTTGATGCGAGTCGTGAATTGCTCGGTCGGGCTGCTGTAGCGCAGCAGGTACTGCCCGCGGCTGAGTCCGGCCACATTGAGTGTAGTAGCGCGGCTGCCCGCAACACAAGACACCACGGCCACACGCTGACCCAGCAGGGAGTACACGGCAATTTCGGTACCACCCGCGGCGGCCGGGTGCACCACGGTTAGTTGCTCCGTCGTCGGATTAGGGTATACCTGCAGCACGCTATTGCGGGCGGCCCGGCTGCCGTTGACCACGCCGGCCTCGCCTTTCACCACCACGTGCTTCAGCGTGGCAAAGCGGGTGGCGGTGGTGGTAGAGCCGCAGCTGAAATACACGCGCAAACTGAGCGTCTGACCTGGCTGCAGCGTGACGCCAGCGGCACCGGCCAGGGCCAAGCGGTAGGTGCTGCTGGTGTTGGTGGTGAAGATGGGTGTGGTGAAGCCGCCGTTGGCCGTGCTCTGCAGCGCGCCCCCCGGGCCGCGCCCACCTGTCACGTCGGTCGAGTCGGTTGTGAAGCCCGACTTTGACCAAACCACTGCCAGCTTGGTATTGCTCGTCGAGCCCGTGACGTAGGCGTTGAGCAATACGGAGTCGAGACGCACCGGGCTGCCGGCAGTGCCGCTCACGGTGAATTGCTCGTAGTAGGTGCGGTTCAGGTTGCCGCCGTTGCCGCCCACAGCTGCCGTCCAGCCCCCATCGGCCGAAGGCGCAAAGGCTTGGCCGTAGCGGTTGGAGTAGGGCGGAATAGTAGCCGTAGCCGAGCCGTTGGAAAGCTGAAATTTGCGGAACGTGGGCAGGCTGGCCACCACCCGGGCCGAGCGCACGGCCGTGCTATCCTGGTTGTTGCGCGTCATCGGCCACCAGAGCAGCGGCACCGACTGCGGCAACACCGCGGCCTGGGTAGTGCCCGTCAAAGCCACCGTCTGGCTGGCCGCGCCGGTGCTGCTGAGGGTGATGTTACCGGCAGAAGCGCCCACCGCTGCCGCGTTCAGCCGCACGCCGATGGTGGTGCTGGCTACGTTGCCGGTTGCGCTTGGCGTGAGTGTCAGCGCGGTGCTGCTGCCGAACCAAGTGGTGCCGCCGTTGGCCGACACTTCAAAGCCAGCCGGCGGGGCAATGCGCAAGACGGCCGTCAGGTTTTCAGCGGCCACCAGGAAGTTTTGCGCGGCCGAGGGCTGCCGGCCGCCCTGCAGGAAAGCCTGCAGCGCGCCGGTGGTCGTAATGGTCGGCGTGCTCGAAATCTGCAGCGTGTCGGTAACGTGCGTCGCCAGGCCCGCTTTTGAAGCCCGCACGTAGTAGAAATACGACGAGCCGGGGGCTGGAATCGGGTCCGTGGTACCGAAGTTGATGTTCGTGGCGACGGTCGAGGTGGTGGTGTAGAGCGGGGTGTAGGTGCCGCGGCGGGTGCTGCTGCGGAACACCTGGTACTGCACGCCGGCAATGTGCCAACTCAGGTTCCAGGTGATGGTGGAAGGGGCCGTAGCCGTGCCTTTCACGGCCCAGAAGTTCGACACGGCAATGTCAGGTGCCCGGCGGCCGCAGAAATTGGGCACTATTGCGCACGGGTCCCAGCTGCCGAGCACGGCCGCGCGGGTGTACAGCGCGGTGTCGGCGTCGGTGAGCTGCATCGACCAGGGCACGCGCTGGCTGGTATTAACCAGGTTGCCGCTGAAGTCCCGGCTTTTGTACTCGGCGTATTGAATGACGCTGGTCACGGTGCCGGCGTCCCACACCTGCCAGCCCACGGGCTTGATCGTGCTGCCCATGGTCGTGTTCAGCCACACCACCTTGGTGTGCGAACGGTCGGTGGGCGTCGAGCCCGAGTCGTTTTGCCAGGGGCGGCCCAGGGTATAAGTCGTGGTGCCCCGGTTGTCGGGAATGGTACAGTTGCGGAACACGAAGCCGTAGGGCTGGCCCGGCTGGGTGTTGGCGGCCGTGATGTAGCCGCCGGTGCCGCCGTCGCGCCGGGTGCGCGGGTAAATGATGCAGTGCTCAAACACGCCCCGGCCCGCCCCGAAGATGAAGTCGACTACCCCGTCGATGTAGCACTCCTTGAAGTAGCTGCGGTTGCCGGCCTGCGAGTTGAGCTGCATCGTGTCCTGCCCGCCCAGGAAACGACAGTTCTTGAAAGCCACCCGGTCGCCGGTGATGTACATGGCCAGGCCCTGCGGGGCGTCGCCGTAGGTATTCTCAAAGGTGATGTTCAGCGCGCTGATGTCCGACGCATTGATGATGAAGCTGGACGAGTTGCCGGGAAACGAGGGCGTGTTGGCGTCGTTCCACGAGAGGATGGTACCCGCCACGCTTTCGCCAGTCAGCTGCAGAAACGGCTTGTTGGCCGGCACAGTCACCTTTTCGCGGTACTTGCCATTCTTGATGAAGATGGTGTAGGGCGTGGTGCGCCCGGTAGGCGCCGCGTTGATGGCAGCCTGCACGGTGGCAAAGCTGCCCGTACCGTCCTTGGCCACCACGGCGTTGTAGGTTTGGGCGCGGGCGGCCAGGCCCAGCAGCAACAGGAAGCTGAGCACAGCCCAAAAGCGGACCGCCAGCACCCAACGCAGGAGGTGCACAAAGGAAAGGTTTGCCATAAGGATTGGGGCTGGTGCTGAGCGGAATGCCACCAATACTACCCCCATTACAATCCCAACAGCTGTAAGCCAGAAGCTTTTATTTGTGCAATCGATGCCGGGAACGTTGACACGTAGCCCTGCCAGCTACACGCCTCGTTGAAACGACAACACTGCTCGGCTGCGCTTGGTCGTCTCCTGCCAGCCAAGCCGTGCCCACCCAAAGCAAAGCACAACGCTTCGGCCGGAAGACCGAAGCGTTGTGCTTGTGGGAAAGACCAGCCGCGTTAGCAGGCGGCGAGCAGTGGAAAACGGCTACTGCAACTTGTACTGGTAAAGCACGCCCTGCTCGGTGCTGATGACCAGCGTTTGGTTGTCGGTAAACACGAGGCCTTCGGTTTGGCCGGCGCCGGGTAGCTCCACCGTGCGGGCCTTGGCTTTGGTGAAGTTGCCGCCTTTTACGTCGCAGAGGTACAGCTGCTCGCGGCCCAGCAGGGCCAGGTGCTTGCCGTCGGGGCTCAGGTTGGCGTCGGTGACTTCGCCGGGCAGCGTAATCTGGCCCAGCAGCTTGGCCGTCTGTTGCGCGGGGCCGTCGGCCTGCAGGGTGTAAATCTTACAGTCGCGGCCGCGGGCGCGGTTGCGGGTGAAGAGGTACAGCGTGCCGTTGTGCCACAGGCTGGATTCCACGTCGAAGTTGCGGTCGTTCTTGGGCGGCGGGAAAGCCGTTTGGTCGGGGTAGCTGAAGCGGATGGTGCTAACCTGGGCCGGGTTGTTGGGGTCGACGCGGTAGATGGTTAGGTCCTGGCGGGTGTTGGAGTTGTTGCCGCAGTCGCCAATGTAGAGACGCCCCTGCGCATCCTGCGCCACCGATTCCCAGTCTTCCTGCTGAATGCCGGGAATCTCGACGCGCCGCACCAGCTCGCCGCTCTGGCGCACCAGGTACAACGTGGGCGTGTTGCCGTGGTCGCCGTGGGTGTAGAACGTGCCGGGTTCGGGGCCGCGCGCCAGACCGGAACTTTCGGGTACTTCGGCCGGCATGTTGCCCAGCCGGGTGAGGCCCGCCACCGGATTCATCACGGAGGTTTTGTCTTTCTTCTTGCCGCCTTTGCCCCCTCTTTTGTTGCCTTTGGCGTCGCTTTGCGCTTCGGAACAAGAGGTCGATGCCAGCAGCACGCCCAGCAAGGCTACATATACTCGGTTCATATCAACAGAAGAATGCGGTGAAAAAACACCCGGCTGCCAAAGCAGACCGGGTGGGAGAGGGTATACGCAGGAACGGGAGGCAAGGCCATGCCGGGCAGTATGCCCGCCAGCGGCGAGGAGGCACCAGGAAAGACCTTTGCGGTGCCCGGAGTTCAGTCCGGCACGGGGTCGTAGCCGTGGCCGCCCCAGGGGTGGCAGCGCCCAATGCGGCGCAGCGCCAGCCAGCCCCCGCGCCACGGGCCGTGCCGCTGAATGGCCTCGGCGGCGTAGGCCGAACAGGTAGGCGTGTAGCGGCACGAGGGCGGCGTGAGCGGCGAAATCAGGTGCCGGTAGATCCAGACCAGGGCCAGAAACAACGATTTGAACAGAGACGCCACGCGTGGGTGTTGGGAGTGGATTACTGATTGTTACGGGTTGCCGATGAGCTGCTCGGGTGCCTTGGGTTGCGTGCCCCAGAACCAGCAGCCAGCCACTGGCCCACAACAATCGGCAACCGACAAAGGTGTAGGTTTGTAGCCCATTCCTCATTTCACTCACCACTTTTCCCAGTTACCCGAATGTTTAAACGTTCCTGGCTGAAAGGCTTGCTGCTGGCGCTGCTGCTGCCGGCCGTGGCCCGCGCCGACGAAGGCATGTGGTTGCCGCTGCTCGTGAAGCGCCTCAACCAAGCCGACATGCAGAAAAAAGGCCTCAAGCTGACGGCCGAAGAAATCTACGACGTCAACAACGCCTCCCTGAAAGACGCCGTGGTGCAGCTCGGCGGCTTTTGCACCGGCGAGTTTGTGAGCGGCCAGGGCCTGCTGCTTACCAACCACCACTGCGGCTACGACGCCATTCAGAGCCACAGCACCCCGCAGAAAAACCTGCTGGCCGACGGTTTCTACGCCGCCAACAAGGGCGAGGAGCTGAAAAACCCCGGCTTGTTCGTGGACATTCTGGTGCGCATGGAAGACGTGACCGGCAAGGTGCTCGAAGGCATTACGCCCCAAACGCCCGAGGCCGAGCGCGTAGCCACCGTGCAGAAGCGCCAGCGTGAAATGGCCGAGGCCGCCAAGGAAAACGGCCAGTACGTGGCTTACGTGCGCGACATGTTTGCCGGCAACGAATACTACCTGTTCGTGTACCAGCGCTTCGGCGACGTGCGCCTGGTGGGGGCCCCGCCCGAGTCGGTGGGCAAGTTTGGCGGCGACACCGACAACTGGATGTGGCCCCGCCACACCGCCGACTTCTCGATGTTCCGCGTGTACGCCGACAAGAACAACAAGCCCACCGCCGGCTTCCAAGAAGGCAACCAGCCCTACGTGCCCAAAAAGCACCTGCCCGTGAGCCTGCAGGGCGTGGCCGAATCGGACTTCGCCATGGTGTTCGGCTTTCCCGGCCGCACGCAGCGCTTTTTGCCCGCTGCCGGCCTTCAGCTCACCCTCGACCAGAGCAACCCGGCCCGCATTAAGCTGCGCGACACCCGCCTGAAAATCTGGAAAGAAGACGGCGACCAGGACCCCGCCCTGCGCCTCAAGTACGCTTCGAAGTACGCCAACATTGCCAACTACTGGAAGTACTTCATTGGCCAGAACGAGGGCATGAAGCGGCTGAAAACCGTGGACCAGAAAACGGCCGAAGAGCGCACCCTCATGCAGTGGATTGCCGCCGACGCGGCCCGCGGCCAGCAGTACGGCTCGGTGCTCAACGACATCAACCAGGCCTACGCCACCATGCGCCAGTACAACCTCAGCTCGGTGTACATGAACGAAGCCGCGCTGGGCACCGAAATCCTGACGTTTGCCTCGCGCCTGCGCCCGCTCTACACCTTGCTGAAAGCCGAAAGCCCCGACCAGGCCGCCATCAAAAAGGCCACCGACGACTTGCAGGAGCCGACCGCGGAGTTCTTCAAGGACTACAGCTCCTCCACCGACAAGAAGGTGTTTGCGGCCCTGCTGCAGATGTACTACAACGACGTGCCCAAGGAGCAGCAGCCCGACATCTTCCAGACCGTAGCCAAGCAGTACGGCGGCTCGATGCAGAAATACGCCGATGAGGTGTTTGGCAAGTCGTTCCTGACCTCGGAAGCCAAGACCAAGCAGTTCCTGCAGAAGCCCACGCTCCAGCAGCTGGAAAACGACCCGGCGTTCAAGACCATCAACAGCCTCTTCACCAACTACCAGCAGAACATTGCGCCTAAGATGCAGGCCGCACAAGCTGGTTTGGGCCGCGCCAACCGCCTCTACGTGGCCGCCATGCGCGAGAAGAACAGCCAGAAAGTCTACTCGCCCGATGCCAACTCCACCATTCGCCTGAGCTACGGCACCGTGCGCGCCTACCAGGGCCGCGACGCCGTGCGCTACAACTACTTCACCACGGCGCAGGGCATTCTGGAGAAGGAAGACGCCACCAACCCCGAGTTTGTGGTGCCCAAAAAGCAAATCGAGCTGCTGCGCGCCAAAGACTACGGCCGCTTTGCCGATAAAGACGGCACGCTGCACACGGCCTTCATCACCGACAACGACATTACCGGCGGCAACAGCGGCTCGCCCGTCATCAACGGCCGCGGCGAGCTGATTGGCCTGGCCTTCGACGGCAACTGGGAAGCCATGACCGGCGACCTGGCCTACGACCCCGAGCTGAAGCGCTGCATCAACGCCGACATCCGCTACGTGCTCTGGTGCATCGAGAAGCTGGGCGGCGCCAAGCACATCGTCGACGAAATGACCATCGTCAACAACGGTCCGAACCCCTCGGCCAGCACCGCCTCGGCAGGCGACGTGAAGGCCACCAAAGTGAAGATGAAAACCAAGAAGAAGAAAGGCGAAGCGGCTCCGGCCAGCCTGTAAGCCTCACGACTTCTTGGTTCTGAAAAAGCCCCGGCGCAGCAGTGTCGGGGCTTTTTTCGTGCGGGCTGAACCGCTCTTGCTGCCGGCGCGTTCATGCCGGGGCTTGCCAGGCCCGAAAGCCTATTTCCCGGCACACCTGGCAAGTGTCAGCTTTGCGCCGTACCTTTGCGGCCTTTTTACTGCGTTTTTTGCCCTTTTTTCGCTTTGCTTTATTCTCTTGCCACGGCCCCGCTGCGCTTCCTCATTGCGCCGGTCATCCGTTCTACCGACGTGCAGCGCAACATGCTGCGCGGTATGTTTCTCTACGCCGCCGGCGACACCGCCGCGGCCCTCTTGCTCCACGATTTTCATTGGTCGCGCCTGCTGGGCGTAGCGTTGCTGGGCGGTTTTCTCTACGCCCGCGAAGTCCCCGCCTTCTTCGGCTGGATTGACCGCCGCGTGCCCCAGAGCAGCCGTCCGGCCATTGGCTGGCTGCGGGCCGCATTGTCGCAGGTCTACTTCAACCCGCTTTGGATCCTGCGTCACATGGTGCTGCTGCTCGTCTTCACCGGCCAGTTCGACCAAATTGGCTGGCACCTGCTGCCCGTAGCGGCCCGCTCGTTTGCCCTGAATGCACCCGTGTCGTTGGTGGTCAATTACTTCATCCAAAACCACGTGCCGGGGCATCAGCGCTTCCTGGCCAGCTCCCTGTATTCGGGCCTGATGGCGGTTTACTACGCCATCAGCGCTACGTGGTAGGCGCCGAAGCAGGAGCGGCTTAGCGGCTTTTCTTGGGGCAGTTGCTTTCATAACCCCGTCTGAATCCGTTTCTTGCGGTTCGATTTCCCCGCCCGCCCCGCCTTGGACTCCCTTTCTGCTACCTCCCCCGCGCCGCGCGATTTGCTCGTGTGGCAACATGCCTTGGCGTGCCTGCGCGCCGGCGTGCCCGTTACGCTGCTGCTGGTGGCCCGCAGCACCGGCGGAAGCCCCGGCCGGCAAGGATTTAAGATGAGCGTGGCGGCGGGTTCCATGACAGGCTCCATCGGGGGCGGCATCATGGAGCACAAGTTTGTGGAGCTGGCCCGCGACCGGATGAAACGGGGCGAAACCGCCGTGCTCTTGCGCGAGCAGATTCACCGCTCCGAAGCGCCGTTCGACCGTTCCGGTATGATTTGCTCGGGGCAGCAAACCCTGCTGCTGCTGCCGCTGCTGCCGTGCCACATACCCGCCGTGCACACAGCCGTCGAATTGCTCGAACAGCACGAGGCGGGCACCATGCACCTGTCGCATACCGGCGAGCTGAGCGTGCATCTGGGGCGCACGGGCCGCGCCATGAACCTGGAAATAACCGACGAGGCGGCGGGCCGCTGGCACTACAGCGAGGCCCTTGGATTCCGCGACCGGCTTACCATTGTGGGCGGCGGCCACGTGGCGCTGGCCTTGTCGCGCATTATGGCCACGCTCGACTTCCACCTGACGGTATTTGACGACCGGCCCGGCCTGAACACGCTGCTGATCAACCCGTACGTGCACGAAAAACGCAGCCTGAGCTACGACAAGCTGGCCGCGGAAGTGCCCGAAGGCCCCAATCAGTACGCCGTCATCATGACCTTCGGCTACCGCTCCGACGATGTGGCCGTGCGGCAGCTGCTCGACCACGACCTGGCCTACCTGGGCCTGATGGGCAGTGAGGCCAAAGTAGCCCGCTTGCTCGACGGCCTGCGCACCGACGGCTACAGCGAACAGCAGTTGCACCGGCTGTACACGCCCATCGGCTTGCCCATTCACAGCCGCACGCCCGAGGAAATAGCCATCAGCGTGGCGGCCGAAATCATTCGGGTGCGCAATGCCCCGTTTGGCGACGCCCGCTAGCCGACCGGGTCGCGCGGGACGCTGCTTTTTGTGGTAGTTTTGGCAATGGCTCCTGGGCCACCTACGCAAAGCATTATCCTTGTGCGCCGCCTCATAGCTGGTTTGCTGCTGCTGCTTTTTGCCTACCACCTGATGGGAGTGTACCCCCTCGGCATGTGGCAGCGGCAGCAGTTTCGGGCTGCGGCGGCGCAACGGCGCGCGCACCGCCCCGATTTCGGTCTTACCCGTATTACCGTCGCCTGCTCCGAGGCGGCCCAGGCCCAGCTGCGCTGGATTACCGACGACGAGTTTCGGTTCCGGGGCAGCCTCTACGACGCGCTCTACACGCACGTGGGTACCGACTCGGTAACGTACTGGTGCTGGCACGACCAAGGGGAGGAGCAGCTGCTGGACCGCGTAGCCGCGCACCCCCGCGACTGGGCGCACCCCAGCGCGGAAGCGGGTAAAATGGCCAAAAAGCTGTTCGGCTTTTGGCTTGCGGTATTGATGCCGGACCCCGGCGTAGCGCTGCCCAAGCCACTGCTGGAATCGACCAGGCCGCACTACGCCGCCTTTCTGCAGGGGCACGGTACCCGGCCACCGGCGGCCCCGTTCGTGCCGCCCCGCGCTGTGCGCGGCTAATGGGCTGGCCCGCAAAGCTCCTGCCCACCGGCTGCTCTTTCTGGAAATTGATGCTACAGAAACCTGCAGCAGCCTCGCGCCAGCACGGCGAATAGAGCAGGTTTGCAGCTTCGCTATTGTTTCCACTGGTGTGGTGACGTGCCCGTTGACGGAGGCCAAGGGCCTGGGCCATCATATACCAAACCCTGTGCCTGAGTTACGCCGGCAGTTGCTGGCGCCCTGGGTTTCCTTTTGTGTTTCGGCCAGCGCCAAACGCGCTGCCGCGCACTTCCAACACGCTTGGCCGTAGCTGGCCAATTCTCTGCTTTTCATGAAATTCATTTATACCGTTGTGCTCCTGCTGTGGAGCATGGCCGCGCTGCCGTTGGCGGCCGTGGCCCAATACACCGCTGCGGGCACCGTGCTCGATCAGCAAACCCGCCAGCCGCTGGTGGGGGCCGCCGTGGCGGCCGGCAACTCCACCCTTGCCGTGACGACCGACGAAAACGGCCGCTTCACGCTGTCGGCTCCCGAGGCCTTTGAAGCGGTGAAGGTGCAGTACCTGGGCTACGTGCCGCAGGTGGTGCCGCTGAAAAACGCCAACGCGGTGGCCATGGTCATTGCCTTGGAAGCATCCAACACCGGCCTGAGCGAAGTGCAGGTGGTGGGCTACGGCACCGGCACCGAGCGGAAATTGCTGGAAACCCCGGCCGCCCTGAGCATCGTGACGGAGAAAGACATCCAGCGCAACAACCCGATTTTCCTGCAGAACACACTGAACCAGGTGCCGGGCGTGCGCATGAACGTACGCAGCGCCGCCTCGCAGTCCAACATCCTGATTCGCGGCATCGGCACCTACGGGCGCTTCAGCATCCGCGGCATCAAGCTTTACCAGAACGGCATCCCACTCTCCGAAGCCGACGGCACCACGTCGCTCGACGACCTCGACTATACCACCCTTGGCCGCATCGACGTGATTAAGGGCCCGGCCTCCACGCTCTACGGCGCCACGCTGGGCGGCGTCGTGTCGTTTCAAACGCGCAAAGCCGCACCGGGCACGAGTCTCCACGTGGGCACCACGGTGGGCAAATACGGCCTGTTTCGCACCAATACCGGCGTGGGCATCGGCAGCGACAAAGTGAACCTGCTGGTGAACTACGGCCACCAGGAAACCCGCGGCTTCCGCGAGGCACAATCCAACAGCCGCAAGGATTTTGTGACCGTGGCCGGCGACTTCTACGTGTCGGACCGGCAGACGGTGAGCCTGCTGGCCACCTACACCGCCCAGCACGACAACTACGCCGGCGAGCTGGACAGCACCGATTTCTTCACCAACTACCGCAAAACCGCCCCGGCTTACGTGAGCAAGGACGTGGGGGTGGATGCCGAAGTGACGCGCCTGGGCTTTACGCACACCTACCGTTTCACCGACAGCTTCGCCAACACCACGAGCCTGTTTACGTCGACTTCCTACTCGCTGAGCCCGGTGGAGCCCAACTTTGCCCGCGTGCAGCGCGGCAAGCGCGGCGTGCGCAGCGTGTTTACCTACGCGCCCGAGCTGGGCACCCTGCGCCCGCGCTTTGCCCTGGGCACCGAATACTTGGCCAACCAGGACATGAACAAGCGCTACGCCATTTCCGCGCAAGGCGTAGCCGGCGCCATCAACTCCGACCAGGAAATCCGCGCCACGCAGGTCAACACCTTTGCCCAGGCCGAAGCTTCGCTGACTGCCCACACCACGCTGACACTGGGCGCGAGCTACAACGTGGTGAGCTTCCGGCTGAGCGACTTGCTGGCCCCGCGCTTCACCGGCTACCGGCAGTTCAAGCCCGTCATTACGCCGCGGGCGGCCTTGGTGCACACCTTCAACGACCAGTTTTCGGTGTACGCGCAGTACAGCACCGGTTTTTCGCCGCCCATCAGCAGCCAGATTGGCTTGTCGAGCGGCCCGATTAACCCCGACCTGAAGCCCGAGAAAAACCGCAACCTGGAGCTGGGCTCGCGCGGCACCGTGCTCGGCAACAAGCTCAACTACGACCTCACGCTGTTTCGGATGCGGGTGCAGAACGGCCTTGTGCAGCAGCGCGACGCCGCCAACGTAACCTACTTCGTGAATTCGGGCGAGACGCAGTACCAAGGCGTGGAGCTGGCCGTGTCGGGCAACCTAGTGGCCGCCAACAGTACCGGCCTGCTCACCCAGCTGCGGCCCTTTGTGAGCTACACCTACACCGACGCCGAGTTCAAGGACTACAAGCTGCTCACCGGCGACTTTAGCGGCAAGCAAGTGACGGGCACCTTCCGCAATCTGTTCACCGGCGGCCTCGATGCAGAAACGCGCTTCGGCCTGTACCTGAACCTGACCGCGCAGTACACCGACCGCACGCCTATTCAGGACAACAACAAGCGCTACGCCGCCGCCTACTGGCTGCTCAACAGCAAAGCCGGCGTGCGCGGCAAACTCTTCTCGCATTTCGGCTACGACGTATTCGCCGGCCTCGACAACATAGCCGACGAGCACTACGCCGTGTCGGTGGCGCTGAACCAGGCCACGCCCGTGGGCAAGCCCACCTTCTACAACCCCGGCACGCCCCGCAACTGGTACGCCGGCGCCAACCTCAACTACACGTTTTAAGCCAAGGGTAGCGCGAACTGAAAAATCGCGCTACCCCGCTGCGGCGCTTCCTAGCTTCTTCGTCTGATGAAAAGACCTTTTTACACCTTGCTGTTGGCCGCTGCCACGTGGCTAAGCGCCTGCAACCAAACCGATAAAGCCGCCGACACCGTCACCGCGCCGGCGGCTCCAGCAGCCACTACCGATTCCACGGCCCGCATCCATACCGACCGCATCGTGTCGGTGTCGAAGCAGCTGACGGAAATGATTTTTGCCCTCGGCGCCGGCGACCATCTGGTGGGCCGGGATTTGTCGAGCAGCTACCCGCCCGAAGCCAAGAAGCTGACCTCGGTGGGCTACCACCGCCTTTTGAACGCCGAAGGCATCATCTCGCTCAAGCCCAGCGTGGTGTTTCACGACGGCAACATTGCGCCCGAAGCCGTGCTGACGCAGGTGGCTGGCGTGGGCATTCCGCTGCAGGAATTTCCCTCGACCAAAACCATTCCCGAAACCGAGCAGCTGCTGCGCCGCTTGGGCCAGCTCTTCGGCAAGCACGCGCAGGCCGACACACTCTGCCGCCGCCTCGCCGCCGACATGCAGCAGGCCGAAAAAGCCCGCCAGCAGTATGCCGACAAGCCCAAGGTGGTCATCATCCATTACGGCATGCAGAAGAACATTTACCTGGCCATGGGGCAGAAAAACCTGGCCTCGCAGCTGCTGGAATGGGCCGGCGCCACCAACTCGCTGCAAGCCACCGAGGGCATGAAGCCAATCAGCTCCGAGTTGATTGCTGAGGCCCAGCCCGACGTGATTCTGGCTACCGACTTCGGGTTCGACCGCACCGGCGGGCTGGAGGCGTTCAAGAAGCTGCCCGGCGTGGCCCTTACGCCCGCGGCCAAAAACAACCGCATCTACCGCGTGGAAGAGCACGACATGGTGTACCTCGGCCCGCGCACCGGGCAGGTGGTGCTGCAGCTGCAGAAGCTCATTCACCAAACCGCGCCCCGGCCGTGATGATACAGTCGCTGCCCCGCGTGCGCACGTATTTCGGGTTGCTGGCCGCACTGCTGGTGCTGTGTATGCTGGCGTCGGCGCGGCTGGGCGCGGTGGTGCTTACCTGGGCCGAAATCGGAGGCTTCGCCGCCGAAGCGCTAGGGCTTGGCACCCCGTCGACGGATGGCCTGGCGACGCTCCACCGCGACGTGTTTTTCCAGATCCGGTTGCCGCGGGTGGTGCTCTGTGCCTTGGTGGGCGCGGCGCTGTCGGCCTCGGGCACGCTCATGCAAGCCTTGTTTCGCAACCCCATTGTGGAGCCGGGCCTGATTGGCACCTCGGCCGGGGCGGCGCTGGGCGCAGCGGCGGTGTTCGTGTTGGGCAGCAAGGTTCAGGGCCTGAGTTCGACGGTAGTGGCCTCGGTGGTGCTGCCCGGCGCGGCTTTTCTGGGCGCGTTGGCTGCCACGTGGCTGGTCTACCGGCTGTCGGCGGCACAGGGGCGCGTGACGGTGGCTACCATGCTGCTGGCCGGTATTGCCGTCAATGCCCTGGCCACGGGCGGCACCGGCTGCTTTTCTTACTTCGCCCGCGACCCGCAGGCCCGCTCCATCACCTTCTGGAGCCTCGGCAGCTTCTCCAGCGCCGACTGGTCCGGCGTGTACTTGGTAGGGGCGGCGCTGGCGCTGGGCGTGGGACTGAGCCTGCAGCTCACAAAGGGCCTAAACGCCCTGCAGCTCGGCGAAAACGAGGCGCAATACCTGGGCGTGAACGTGCGTCGGCTGCAAACGCGGGTGCTGCTGCTGAACACGTTGCTGGTGGCCGTGGCTACCTCGCTCGTCGGCGTTATCGGCTTTGTGGGCTTGCTGGTGCCGCACTTGCTGCGTCTGCTCGGCTTCTCCGACAACCGCCGCCTGCTGCTCGGTGCCTGCCTGCTGGGCGGCGCGCTGCTGGTGGTAGCCGATGCCGTGGCGCGCACCGTTATTGCGCCCGCCGAATTGCCCATTGGGGTGCTCACGGCGTTTGTGGGCGCGCCGGTGTTTCTCTGGATGCTGGCCCGGCACCACCGGCCCGGCCAACGCGGCGGCTTCTATGCGTAGTATCCATGCTTAGCGCCCACAACGTCAGCTTCCGCGTCGGCCCCAAAGTCTTGCTGCACGACGCCTCCATTGACTGCCCCGCCGGCCGGTTTACGGTGCTCATGGGCCCCAACGGCGCCGGCAAAACCACCCTGCTGCGCCTGTTGGCGGGCTTGTATGCGCCATCCGAGGGCAACGTGCTGCTCAACCGCCGGCCCCTGGCCAGCTACCCGGCGGCCGAGCTGGCGCGGGTGCGGGCGGTGCTGTCGCAGGAAACGCAGCTGGTGTTTCCGCTCAGCGTGCAGGAAGTGGTGCTCATGGGCCGCTATCCGCATTTCCGGCAAGCCCCCAACGCCTACGACCACGTGATTGTGCAGCAGGCCCTGGAGGCGCTGGGCATGCACGCCTTCGCCGAGCGCGACTACCTCTCGCTCTCGGGCGGCGAGGCCCAAAAAGTGCAGATGGCCCGCGTACTGGCCCAACTCTGGGAGCCGCTGCCCAATCAGCCCCGCATATTGCTGCTCGACGAACCGGTATCAAGCCTCGACCTGAACTACCAGCACCAACTGTTGCGTCGCGCCCACGCGCTGTCCCGCGCGGGGGCGACGGTAGTAGCCATCCTGCACGATCTGAACTTAGCCCTGACATATGCGGATCAACTGGTGCTGCTCAAAAGCGGGTCGGTGCATACCACGCTAGCCGCTCCCGAAACCTTGACGGCGGGCATGGTGCAGGCCGTGTTCGAGGTACCGGTGCAGCTGCTGTCCAATCCTTTTTCCGACCGTCCGCTGGTGGTGTACGCGCCCCACAACAACCTGCATTAAGCACGTCAGCACCCTGGCAAGCGCCGCCGACTAGCACAAGCTGGCATAGTCTACCGGTACCCCGCCGCCTGCAGCTGAAACAGCTCGGCGTAGCGGCCGCCCTTGGCCAGCAGCTCCTCGTGCGACCCTAACTCCTGCAGCTGCCCGTTTTCGATGACCAGGATGCGGTCGGCCATGCGCACGGTGCTGAAGCGGTGCGAGATGAGCACGGCCGTTTTGCCCTGCGTCAGCTCCTTGAAGCGCTGAAACACCTCGTACTCGGCGCGGGCGTCGAGGGCGGCGGTGGGCTCGTCGAGAATCAGCAGCTGCGCGTCGCGCATGTAGGCGCGGCCGAGGGCAATTTTCTGCCACTCGCCACCGCTCAAATCCACGCCGCCCGCGAAGCGCCGCCCGATCATCTGCTCGTAGCCCTGGGGCAGCTTGGCAATGACGGAATCGGCCAGGCTGCGGGCAGCGGCGCCTTCGATGCGGTCCTGGTTCTGCCGCTCGTCGATGCGGCCCACGGCAATGTTTTGGCCAGCGGGCAGCTGAAAGCGCACGAAATCCTGGAAGATGACGCCGATTTCCTGGCGCAGCTCGGCCGGGTCGTACTCGCGCAGGTCGTAGCCGTCGAGCAGGATGCGGCCTTCGGTGGGGTCGTAGAGGCGGGCCAGCAGCTTGACGAGCGTGGTTTTACCGGCGCCGTTTTCGCCCACCAGCGCCAGCTTCTCGCCGGCTTTCAGCATGAAATTCAGGTTCCGAAGAGCCCATTTTGCGCCGTTCTTGTACTGAAAACCCACGTTTTCAAACTGAAAACCTTGCCGGATGGGCCGGGGAAAGGGTATCGGTCGTTCACCCGTAAGCTCTTGGCGCACAATGCGCGGCCGCAGCGCAAAAAAGTCGAAGAAGTCCTGCAGGTACAGCGCCCCGTCGGCCACCGAGCTGAAGCGGCTTAGGATGCCTTCGAGCAAGCCCCGCATGCGCGCAAACGAGCCGGCCAGAAACGTGAGCTGCCCGATGCTGACCTGGCCCAACACGGCCTGCCGGATGATGTACACGTAGGCCGCGTAGTAGCCCGCCGCGCCCACGGCCGCGAAAAACGAGCCCCAGCCCGCCCGCCGAATCACGAGGTCCTTGTTTTTCTGGTAGAACTCGTCGGAGAGTTGCCGGAACCGGTCGATGAGGAAGCGTGAGAGGCCGAAAATCTTGACCTCCTTGGCCGTTTCGTCGGAGGCGCCGGTCTGGCGCAGGTAGTCCAGCTCGCGCCGCTCGGGCGTCCAGCCGTGCACCAGCGAGTAGCTGCGTTCGTTGAAGTGCGACTCGCCCAAGAACGCCGGCACCACTGCCACCAGCAGCAAGAGCAGCAGCCAGGGGTTGAAGGCCGCAAGGCCCACGGCCAGAAACGCCATCGTAATAACGTCCTGGGCCTGGCTGAGCACCTGGGCCATGAGCACGGTGCGCGAGAGGGTTTGGCGGCGGGCACGCTCCAGCTTGTCGTAGAACGTGCTGTCCTCAAACTGGTCGAGGTCCAGCTCGGCGGCGTGCTCCATCAGCCGCACCGAAGTGCGGTTGGCAAACAGGTCGCCCAGCAGCGAGTCGAGCAGGGCAGTGCCGCGGCCCAGTAGGTCGGAGAGGATGGCCAGGCCGAATTCCAGCGCGGCGTAGCCCGAGGCGGGCATCAGGTTGGCGGGGCGCTGCTCGGCCGGCAGCTGGCTCAGGTGCACCACCGAGTCGAGCAGCAGCTGAGCCACGTAGAGCATGGCTACCGGCAGGGCGGCGCGCAGCAGGCGCAGGGCTACGTTGCCCAACGTGAGGGCCGGGCTGGTCTGCCAGATCAGGCGCAGAAACTCGGGCAGGTTGCGTAGGGCCGAAAACCGCTCCCGCAAGCTCACGGCCGGCTTGCCCTCGGGGCGCGGCCGTTTGGCCGATATCGATTCGAATAGGTTGGTCCAAAAACTCATTGGCCCTCAGCTACGCAAGCGCCGCGCCGAAAGATGGGCAGCAGCCGTTTTGGCAGGCGGGGCAACGGCGGCAACAGCGCTGCCTGCGTTTGTATTTTCCCGCTAAGCACTTTCGCCGCCCGTTCGGAGTGCCTTCGTTCTGCCTATATCTAAACCGCTCCTGGGCTCTATGTTCTTAATTAGACAAAACCGTGAAAACCAGCCCAGCGGCAGCCCGGCGCCGGGGCGTCCGCGTTGCGCCCTACCTTTGCGGCCTATTCGCGCCCACGCTTTCCCCTATGCCCACTACCGAGAAGGTCTATTCCGCCAGCTTCTGGCTGATGTGCCTGAGTTCGTTTCTGTTCTTCATGAGCTTCAACCTGCTCATCCCGGAACTGCCCGACCACCTCACCCGCATGGGCGGCGGCGACTACAAAGGCCTCATCATTGGCCTGTTCACCATCACGGCCGGCTTTTCGCGCCCCTTCAGCGGCAAGCTCGCCGACACCGTGGGCCGCATTCCGGTCATGGTCGTTGGCTCGTTGGTGTGTTTCATCTGCGGCTTTTTCTACGTGTGGGCCGGCACGGTCTTCACCTTCCTCACGCTGCGGCTGCTGCACGGCTTCAGCACCGGCTTCAAGCCCACCGGCACAGCTGCCTACGTGGCCGACATCATTCCGCTGGAGCGCCGCGGCGAGGCCATGGGCCTGCTAGGCGTGGCCGGCAGCTTGGGCATGGCCGCCGGGCCGGCGCTGGGCGGCTACATCACCCAGTGGTTTTCGCTCAACACCCTGTTCTACCTGTCCAGCGGCATGGCCCTGCTGTCGGTGCTGGTACAAGGCACCATGACGGAAACCCTGCCCCCGGCTCAGCGCGAGAAGTTCCGCTGGGGCCTGTTGCGCATTGGCCTCGACGAAATTCTGGAGCCGCAGGTGCTGCGCCCGGCTCTCGTCACGCTGCTGTGTTTGTTTCCCTTCGGCGCCCTGCTCACGGTGGCTCCCGACCAAAGCCGCCTGCTGGGCATCGACAACAAAGGCCTGTTTTTTACCTGCTACACCCTGGCCTCGCTGCTGGTGCGGCTAGTAGCCGGCCGCGCCTCCGACCGCCACGGCCGCGTGCCGGTGCTGCGCATCTCCTCGGTGCTGATGGTGGCGGCGCTGCTGCTGCTGAGCGTGGCCCACACGCCCTTCCTGTTTCTGGCGTCGGCCGCGCTGTTCGGCGTTTCCACCGGCCTCAACTCGCCCACGCTCTACGCCTGGACCATCGACCTGAGCCACCCCGAGCGGCGGGGGCGGGCCGTGGCCACCATGTACATCGCGCTGGAAATTGGTATTGGGCTGGGCGCCTTGCTCGGCGGCTGGCTCTACAGCAACGAGCCCGCCCGCCTGCCCTTCGTGCACGGCATGAGCGCGGCCAGTGTGCTGGCAGCGCTGGTGTACCTCTACCGCGTGCCGGCCCGGCAGCCAGTCAACGGATAACGCATTACCTTTATCGTGCTACCGTATGCCGCGCGGCACCTCGCTCACGGGGCGGCGGCTGTTTCTGGCGCCCAACTTGCTCAACCGCCTGCCCCCGGCGCCAGCCCGGATAGGGGAGCGGCGCACGGCCCTCGTGCTCGAAACACCTTTCACCGATGCCGATACGGTTCGGTTTCAGCTGCCGGCGGGCTTTAAATCGGAGTCGTTGCCCGCGCCGGTCCAATTGACCACGCCCTACGGCAGCTACTCCGCCGAGGTGCAGGTGCAGCCGAGCGGTTCGGTCCTCTACATTCGGTGTTTGCAGATGCCCAAGGCCCGGTTTGAGCCTGCGCAACACGAAGGCTATGCGGATTTTCGGCGCCGCGTGAGCCAGGCCGACCGTGTGCAGCTGGTGTTCGTCAAATCATAATCGTAAATTGTCTGCGCGCCGGTGCAGCCGTGTACCGGTGGTTGTGTCAATACGCCAAGGGCGCCCGGAGGCAGTTTTTCCGGGCGCCCTTGTTTTCCACCAGAGGCTCGGCGTGTATTCCAAACAACTACCTGCCAGTCGGGGGGTGAAGTTTTTACCTAAACACAAGGTCGGTATGTTCACATGGCGCGTCGGGCAGCTTATGCTGGGTATTGGTGCCGGGATGGTACTGGGTGCGGCCGTTTCCCTGCAAGCGGGGCGTGTTGCTTCCCCCGATTATTGGAACCTCACCCCCAAAGCCGAGCGGGCCAAGCTCGGCAAAGCGCGCCTGAACCCGGCGGTAGCACAGGTGCTGACGCTCAACTGGCCGGCTCTGCAGAGCTACCTGAAGCAGGTGCCCACCGAAGGCAGCCACCCAACGCTGCTGGCCCTGCCGCTCCCCGATGGGTCGCGCCGCCGGTTCCGCGTGAGCCGGAGCGCGGTGATGGCGCCCGAACTGGCCGCCAAGTACCCCGACATCCGCGCCTATACCGGTCAGGACCCGGCCGACGCCACCACTACGGTCAGCTTCGAAACCTCGCCGGCCGGCTTGCGGGCCATGCTCACGGTGCAGGGCCGCGTGTACCTGATCGAGCCCTTTCGGCCGGCCGACCCGCGCCATTACCTGTGCTTCGACAAAGCCACGCTGCCGGCTGGTAGCAAACGGTTTTCCGAGCCCAGCCGCTAAAGCCGTCGACTGACTGGCCGCAATGGTCGATTTTTGCCCGAAACCTCTGGGAAAATCACTACTTTAGAGGCCGTTATTCTTCTCCTCGACTTTTTCACAACCCACCCTTTTTTACTGCCAATGCGCACACTCTTTACTCCGTCTGGCCCTGCCCTTCGTGGCGCGCTGTTGGGAGGACTGCTGGTGACTGGCCTAGCCGCTCCGTTTGCCGCTTCGGCGCAACGGGTGCTCTGGTCCGACGACAACCAGCTGCCGACCGCGTCCCGCTCTGCTACCCGTGCTCTTGAGCACTTCCGGGCAGTAAGCATTCAGCCTGCCAACCTGCGGGCCGTGCTGGCCCAGGCGCCCGCCGAGGGCTCGGTAGCCGGCCGCAACTCCGGTACCGTTATTTCGCTGCCCCTGCCCGACGGCACGTCGCAGCGCTTCCGCATCACCACCACCGACGTGATGCACCCGGCCCTTGCCGCCCGCTTCCCGCAAATCAAAACCTACGCCGCCCAAGGCATCGACGACCCGTCGGCCAGCGGCGTGCTGGACATGACGCCGGCGGGTTTCCACGCCATGATCATGACGGCGGAAAACACGCTCTTTATTGACCCCACGCCCGACGGCATTCACCACCTGGTGTTCAACCGCCGCGACATCAACCGCGCGGCGCTGGTACAGGCCAAGTGCTACACCGAAACCACGCCAACGGTGAACGACCGCCTGGCGCCCGTGGCAACTGCTCAGCGTCGTCCCAACGGTTCGCAACTGCGTACCTACCGCTTGGCCATGGCCTGCACCGGCGAATACGCCCAAACCAAGGGCGGAACGGTTGCCGGCGCGCTGGCAGGCATCACCACGTCGGTAAACCGCGTGGCTAGCGTCTACCGCAAGGAGGTGGCCGTGAGCTTCCAGCTGATTGCCAACAACGACGTGCTCATCAACCTCGACCCAGCCACCGACCCCTACACCAACCTGAGCAACGGGGCCGCGCTCAACACCAACCAGACGGTGGTTGACCAGCGCGTCGGCTCCGCCAACTACGACATCGGTCACTTGTTCAACACCGCCGACGGCGGTATTGCGCAACGGCCCTCGGTGTGCATCAACAGCGGCAAGGCCCGCGGCTCCACGGGTCTGCCCAACCCCACCGGCGACGCCTTCGATATCGACTACGTGGCCCACGAAATCGGCCACCAGTTCGGCGGCAACCACACCTTCAACTACGACGGCGGCGGCAGCTGCGCCGGCGGCACGCGGGCAGCTGTAGCGGCCTACGAGCCCGGCAGCGGCACCACCATCATGGCCTACGCGGGTATCTGCGGCTCGGCCGGCGACATTCAGCCTAACTCCGACCCGTATTTCCACACCAAGAGCTACGACGAAATCCTGACCCACATTACGGGTACGGGTAACTGCGTAACGCCGGTAGCGACGGGCAACAACCCGCCCGTGGTAAACGCTGGTGCCGACTACATCATTCCGAAGAGCACCCCGTTTGAGCTGACCGGCTCGGCTACTGACCCCGACGGCGACGCGCTGACCTATTCGTGGGAGCAGTTTGACCTCGGCCCGGCCGGTACGCCCACGGCTCCGACCGGCGATGCGCCGATTTTCCGCTCCAACGTGCCCTCGACGAGCCCGACCCGCGTATTCCCCGGTCCGCTGCGGCGTACCTCGCCCGGTGGTCCGGCAGTGGCTGGCTCTTTTGAAACCCTGCCGTCGTACGACCGCGTGATGAACTTCCGCCTGACGGCCCGCGACAACCGCCCGACGGGTGGTGGCGTGGAGTACGACGGTGCTACCATCACGGTATCGTCGGTAGGCGGTCCGCTGTTGGTTACGGCGCCCAACACCAGCAACATCATCTGGCGTGCCGGGGCTACCGAACTGGTGACCTGGAACGTGGCCAACACGACGGCAGCTCCCATCAACGCAGCCAACGTAGACATTCTGCTCTCCGTTGACGGCGGTGCTACCTACCCCTTCACGTTGCTGGCCAACACGCCCAACGACGGTACACAGCAGCTGAGCATTCCGTCGAACGTGACGGCTACCACGCAGGCCCGTATCAAGGTGAAAGCCTCGGGCAACGTGTTCTTCGACACCTCCGACCAGAACTTCACGCTGCAGGTACCCACCTCGCCGGCATTTTACCTGTCGGCTAACTGCGGCACGGCTGCCACTACGGTTTGCCCCGGCAGCTCGGGCTCCTGCGCCGTGAGCGTAGGACAAGTACTGGGCTTCACGGGTCAGGTAACCTTCTCGACCCTGAGCCTGCCCACGGGCGTAACGGCTTCGTTCTCGGCCAACCCCGTAGCTCCGGGCAGCAGCAGCACCGTTACCCTTGCCACCGCTGCCAACACCCCGGCCGGTACGTACACCATCAACGTGGTGGGTACCAGCGGTTCGCAAACCGAAACCCAGCAAATCACGCTGGTGGTGCGCAACTCAGCCAACGTAGCTCCCGCGCCGACCTCGCCGGCCCCGAACTCGGCACGCGCGCTGCCGCAGCCGACGTTCACGTGGTCACCCATTCCGGGCGCTACGAGCTACGACATCCAGGTGTCGACCGACCCGGCGTTTGTTACGTTGCTGATCAACGCCAACGTGACCAACAACCAGTACACGGCTACCACCGTGCTCAACAACAACGGCCGATACTTCTGGCGGGTACGTGGCTCGGCCGACTGCGGCACGGGTCCGTTCTCGGCTGCTTCGCAGTTCTACGTAGGCAACCAGCAGTGCACCACCTACACGTCGGCCAACGTGCCCGTTACCATCGGTACGGGCGGTGGCTCAACGTACACCTCGACGTTGCCCATCAACATCACCGGAAACGACCCGATTGCGGACATTAACGTAAAAGGCCTGCGCATCACGCACAATGACGTATCGGAACTGAGCATCGCCCTGCTGAACCCCTCGGGCCGTCGTTCGCAGCTGTACACGGTAGTGTGCAACGGTCCGAACCTCAGCGCCAACTTCGACGACAGCGCGCCGACGGTGGTAACCTGCCCCATCACTACCGGTGGCACCTATCGTCCCGAAACGGCCTTGAGCACCTACACCGGCACCTTGCCCAACGGCACGTGGTCGTTGCAGGTAACCGACTTCATCACCGGCAACGGGGGCTCTATTACCGGCTGGGGCCTGGAAATCTGCACCATCACCGATGCTATCCTCGCGGGCCGCGACGCCCAGCAGCTGCAAGGCGTGGCCGTGTTCCCGAACCCGAGCACGGGCGAGTTTAACCTGCAGGTGGACAACGCCCAGCGCGGTACCCTCTCGCTGCACGTAACCGACGCCCTGGGCCGCACGGTACTCACCGAGCAGGTAGCCAAAGGCGCTGCCATGCTCCAGCACCGCATCGACCTGAGCAAGCTGAGCCAAGGCATGTACCAACTGCACCTGGCCCTGCCTGGTGGCGGCACTTCGGTACAGAAGCTGATGAAGCTGTAATACAGCAGGCGTATTTGCACGAAAAAGGCCGCTTCCCTCGGGAGGCGGCCTTTTTTATGTACCTCATTAGCTACAGCAGCTGATGAATCAAAGGGCGCTGACACCTTCTAATTCGATAGGAAGCCAGCTCGGCACTATACCTAAGCAAACGAACTGCGGAGCTAACTTCTGATCGGCCTCTGGAATGTGCAAGGGCAAAATGGAGCGTTGAAGGCAGAAATGACCCTATAATGGGCAGTTAGCCAGAATGCATAAAACAAAAATCCCCGCAAGGGCCGGGCGGCGTACTTGCGGGGATATTCGGGCAGGGAAGAATTCTTTTGAAGGCGCAGAGCTCTGGCAATGGGTGTTATAGGGCAATGCGCAGCTGCGCTTTTATATCGGAGCGCTGCGGGCCCTGAATCTGTTCCAGGCCCGAGCCAACCGTGGTTTGGTCGCGGTAGCGCGTGGCGGCGTAGCGCAGCCACAACGTGAGCCGGCGGTTGAGCTTAACCTCAGCCAGAGCGTACATACGCGTGCCCCGACCCGAAAGGCCCGGAATGGAGAAGGCGTACAGCACGTCCTGCTCGTAGGCGTATTGGCGGGTATTGAAGTCGTCGGTGTCGAAGAGGGCGTAGCGGCCGGTGAGGCGCAGGCGCTGGTGGGGCTGCACGGTTACATCCTGGGCCAGCAAGTAGCCGGTGGTAGTGGGGCCGTTGTTCACGCGATAGTGCGTGCCCTGCAAGCGGGTGCGCAGGCTCAGAATCAGCGACGGGCTGGTATCGTAGAACAGCAGCAGCGAACGGCGCACAGTGGGCACGGGTACCGGCATAGGCTGGGTCAGCTGGGCATCGTCGTACTCTTTCTGGCGCGTGCGAATTTGCACGTAGAGCAGGCTGGTTTTGGTGGGCGCATAAGTCACGCGCAGCAGCCAGTCGTAGCCGCGGGAAGGGGCGCCCACTTGGTACTTCAGCCACGGGAAGCTGAATTGGTCGTAGTAAGCCGACAGCTCCCAGCGGGCAATGGGCCGCAGCTTGAGCCCGAAGTACAGCCCGTTTTCGTTGATGTTGCGGGTGTTTTCGGCCAGCGCATTGCCGTAGAGGGTATGGAAGTCGCGCCCGTAGCGGCGGTGCAATACCGACACATCCACATCAGAGCCGAGGCTGGCCAGCAGGCCGTTGACGGTGCCGATGCCGCCGCCACTGCTGCGGGCGGTTTCGCCAAACAGGCTCACGTTGCGCCAGCCGTAGCTGTAGTGCGTGCTCAGGGCCAGGTTATGGTCGCCGCGAAACTCGTAACGGTTGTAGGGCTCCAGGCTGCGCTCCAGCGGCGTGCTCAGCTGGGTGTTCACGCCCGTCAGGCCGATGTTGAAGCGGCCACCGGTGGGAGCGTAGGTCAAGTCGCCGCCGGTCACGAACTCGCGCACGTTTTTGCGGTTGGCCAGTTCGTTTTGGGTACGGTGAAAGCCGGAAATCAGCAGCCCGGAGGCAAATTCGTCGAACTCCCGCAGGGTGTCGGCTTCGGCGGTTTTCAACGAGGCGTCCACCCGTTTGCTGGAGGCGAAGCCGGTGAAACGAAGCGCGGGCGTGAGGGCCACGGCCGCCGCCGCGCCGCGGAAAAACGTGCTTTCCAGCACCGAGTTGTAGGGCCGCGCGCCCAGGTTGCTGCGGCGCAGGGTGGTAATTGTTTCGGCTCCCTTGCCCACCTGCAGGCCCGACGACAGCAACAACCCTTGCCCAAACTGCAGCTGGTAGTCGCCCAGAATAAGCGTCTTCAGGCGGCCGCGGTCGAAGAGAGCAACGTGGGCCGCGTAGTAATCGAAGCCGTAGCGACGGGTTTTGGCATCCCAAGTAAACTGCTCGCCCGCGTCTTTCTCCGCCGAAAACCCGATGCTGAAGTCGCGGGCGTGGCTGGTGCGGAAGCGCACGAGGAATTTATCGGGCGAGCCGAGGTAGCGGCTGGCGGGCCGGCCGGTGCTGGTGGTGTCGGCGCCGGCGTAGCCGGGGCGGTCTTCCAGCACCCGCTCGTAGCGCAGAAACAGGGCGTTGTTGTCTTCCTGCCAGATGCGTTTCCAGAGTGGCCCGCGGGTGGAGTTGGCGTTCTGGTCGCCCACGTTCACAAACGAAGCCACCCGGTAGGCCGTGCGCAGGTCGAAGCCGCGGATACTCTGCAGCTCGTAGAGGCTCAGCAGCGGGCCGTTTTTCTGGCGATGCTCCAGCAGGGCCGTAATCTGCGGCTCCGACAGCAACAGCAAGCTCGACAGCTCCTCGCGGCTGGCGGTGTTCAGGTTGAGCGGCGTTTGCAGGTATTGCAGCAGCGTTTCGTAGAGGTCCTCGTAGGGCACGTTGTCGCTCTGGGGCTCGGCAAACAGCTCCTGCACTAGCCGGTCAAGGTCGGGGCGCGGACGCGGGTATTCCGGTGCCTGGGCCTGCGCCGTAGTGGCACTTAGGGAAATCAGCGCTGCCGCCAACCATTGGGCGCTCCGCCTGCCGCCCCGCCAGAAAGGCGTTGCCGAGGCCGCTTTGCGGCCAACGACTTCCGTAATCAACCGCTGGCTCATGGTTTCGGACCCAATCGGAAGTTCACGTTCAAATGCTGACTCAGGCCGAGCACGTTGTGGAGCTGGGCGCCGTAATCGACACGCAGCTGGCCAAAACGCAGGCCGAAGCCAGCCGACACCTGTTCGGTGAGCGTGGCAATGCCGGCGCGCACCGTGAGGGCATCGACAACCTGGTACTCCACGCCGGCACGGAAATCGGCGTCGCGGTCAATGTCCTTCTCGGTTTCGGCCACCAGCAGCACTTTGGTAGTCGGCCGAAAACCCAGCCCGGCGCGCAGCACGGTGGGCACCCGTTCGTCTTGGTACTCGGCCAGCTTGGCTTGGTTGAGGTTGTAGAGGTACACCCCGAAGGTGAGCTTCTGCGGTACCACATCGGCCTGACCGCCCAACGACGCAGCTACCGTGCGGCGGCTGCCCAGGCCTTCGATGCTCAGCTGTAGCATATCGAGGCGGGCGCCCACGCTGATAAGCCCAAGACGGTAAGCGTAGCCCAGGCCGGCGCGCGACTCGCTGTAGCGTTTGTCGCCGAAGCGCTGCAGCTCCAGGCCAGCCACGCCGTGCGGCGCGGTGGTGGCGGTGCTGCCTTCGGGCTGGCGGCCCAGCGGCAGGGCGGCGGCCAGGGCGGCGTTGTTGAGGTTCGGAATCAGGAAGCGGTTTTCGGCATACACGCCCACTTCGGGGCGGGTGAGCTGAGCCAGGCCGGCCACGTTGTTGCCCACGGCCCACAAGTCGCCGCCCAGCGTAACGGAGGCATTGCCGAGCGCCGCCGCCCGGGCCCCGCGCACGCCCGGCGCACCGCTTTGGGCCTGTGCCGCTACCGCGGCAAGAAGTAAACAACCCAGTATGTATAGTTTCGGCATAAGCAGGCAGAAGTCAGCACCTTAAAGTACCGCAATAGAATTCGTAAGAAAAAACATTACGCAGGCAGCCGATGGGTTTATTCGCCGGGCGGCTCGTTGTGATGCTCGTAGGCCGCTGGCCGCTGCCCAAGCGAGCAGCGGCCAGCGGCACAAAAACGGCTCAATCCGCAGCCTCTCGCATGAGCCTGCTTAATCAGGTCCGGGTGTCTGGACTCAATTGCGCACCGAAGCCTCCGCACCGGATGCTTGAGAAGCGGCCGGCGCTGCTGCCGATTCGCGGGCGGCGTAGAGGTTCAGCAGCACCTTTTCGGGCGTGAAAGGCGCCGAGAATTCCGGGCGCACATCGGGGCGGAAGGCGCGTACGGCGTTGCGGATGGCGAAGTAGGCGCCAAGGCCGTACATCAGCGGCGGTTCGCCCACGGCTTTGGCACGCAGGATGGCGTTGGGGTGGCCGGGCGTTTCCAGAAATTCCACGTCGAGCACCTTCGGTACGCTGTAGAGGTCGGGGACTTTGTAGGTACTCAGGGCATTGCTGAGCAGGCGGCCGTCCTGGTTGTAAATCAGCTCTTCCATCGTCATCCAGCCCAGGCCCTGCACGAGGCCGCCTTCAATCTGGCCGCGGTCGATGCCGGGCGTAAAGCTCTGGCCGAAATCGTGCACAAGGCGCACGGCGTCCACGTCGTAGGTGCCGCGCATGGCATCTACGGTGGCTTGCACCAGGGCCGTGCCGTACACGTGGTAAGCAAACGGGTGGCCTTTTTCCTGGGTCTGGTCGAACCACAAATCGGGCGTGGCGTAGTGGGCGTTTTCGCTCAGGTTCACGCGCTTCCAATATGCCGTCGACACCAGCTTTTCCCAGTTCGTTTCGGCGGGCTTGCCGGCGGCCAGCACCTGCTCGTCCTGAATTTCCAGGCCCTCGTAGTTCATCTTCAGATCCTCGGCCGCGTGGCGCAGCAGGCGGGTGCGCAGCTCACGACAGGCCATTTCCACGGCCTTGCCGTTGAGGTCGGCCGTGGCCGAAGCCGCCGAGGGCGAGGTATTGGCCACTCGGGTGGTGTTGGTGGTTTCCAGCCGCACGCGTTTCGGACTGATGCCAAGCGTGCGGGCCGCCACCTGAATCATCTTGGTATTCACGCCCTGGCCCATTTCCACCGCGCCGGTGCTCACGCCCACCGAGCCATCGGTGTAGATGTGCACCAAGGCACGGGCCTGGTTCATGGCCGTTTTGGTGAACGAGATGCCGAAGCAAATGGGCATCACGGCCAAGCCGCGCTTTCTCACCGGGCTCTGTTGGTTGAAAGCGTCGACTTCGGCCTGCCACTTTTTCAGCTCAAACTTCTGGTCGGCAGCCTGCCAGCTCAATTCGGCGTTGCAGTCTTCCACGCGCTGCCCGTAGGGAAACACCTGCCCGTCCTGCAGCAGGTTGCGGCGCTGAATTTCCCAGGCCAGCACGCCCAGCTCGTCGGCGGCCTTGGCAATGGCCGACTCGATAACGAACATGCCCTGCGGCCCGCCAAAGCCGCGGAAGGCCGTGTTGGGCGGCAAATGCGTGCGGCAGCTGTAAGCCGTGGCCCGCACGTTGGGAATGAAGTAGGTATTGCAGGCGTGAAACAGGGTGCGCTCCAGCACAGCCGGCGAGAGGTCGGCCGCCGCACCGGCGTTTTGGTAAAACGTTACTTCGTAGGCCAGCAGCTTCAGATCGGCCGAAAGGCCCAGCTTGAAGTCGGAGGTGTAGGGGTGGCGCTTGCCGGTCATGCGCAGGTCGTCGTGGCGGCCGAGCACCAGCTTCACCGGCTTCTTGGTCACGAAGGCGCCCAGCGCGGCCAGGGCGCCCCAGGTGGTGGCCTGGTCTTCTTTGCCGCCGAAACCGCCGCCGAGGCGTGTCACGTCGATTTCGACTTTGTGCATACCCGTGCCCAACACCCGCGCCGTGTGGCGCTGCACCGCCGTCGGGCCCTGCGTGGAGGAGTGCACGCGCACCCCGCCGCCATCGGTGGGGTAGGCGTAAGCGCCCTGGGTTTCGATGTACAAGTGCTCCTGCCCGCCGTTTTCGGCCGTGCCTTCGATAATGTGGGCGCATTCGGCCCAGGCTGCGGCTGGGTCGCCGAGGCGGAAGGTGCGCGGCGGCACAATCAGCTCGCCCTTGGCCTGCGCCTCGCGCGGGTCGGTGATGATGGGCAGCGGCTCGATGTCGGCGGTGATGAGCTTGACGGCGGCGCGGGCCTGGGGCTCGGTTTCGGCCAGCACCAAGGCCACGGGCATGCCCTGAAAATGCACGTGCGAGCCGGCCAGCAGCTCTTCGTCGGGCACGATGCCGCCGATCTGGTTTTCGCCGGGAATGTCCTGGGCGGTAAGGATGCGCACCACGCCGGGCGCGCGGCGGGCCGCTTCCAGGTTCAGGCTGAGCAGCTTGCCGTGGGCCAGAGGCGAGCCGTACACGGCTGCGTGCAAGGTGCCGCGCTGCACCGGAATGTCGTCGAGGTATTGGGATTCGCCGCGCACGTGGCCGGCAGCGTCGAGGTTGTGCATGGAAGAGGGGAAGAGAACGAAACGCCCGGCCTGTTGCCGGATGGGGCGGTTTGGTCGTTGCTGATGACTGCATGTAGCGCCAACTTTCAGTTGGTGCTGGTGTGGCACACGCTACTGTGGGGCTGAGCGGTTCCGCATCGGGGCCCAGAGCCCCGGTTCCGACTCAAAATCAGCGCTATATTCTATACCAATTCCTGCAGCGCGAATTGGGCCGGGAAGTGCTCCAGAAAGTGCGCAAACAGCAACTGGCGCAACAGCAGACGCTTGTACGCTTCAGTGCCGCGGGCGTCGCCGATGGGGCTGATTTCCTGCTGGGCTACCTCGTTGGCGGCGCGTAGCGTGTCGGGGTTCAGGTCTTTGCCGGCTAGAAACGCCGAGGTGCGGCGCAGGTACAACGGCGTGGGTCCCACGCCGCCGCCGGAAAGGTGTGCCTCCTGAATTCGACCATCGGCAACGCGCAGCCGGGCGGCGGAATTCACGCTGGCAATGTCGAGGTGGGTGCGCTTGCTGACTTTCTCGAAGTTGAATACCTCGTGGGCAGCCGGCGGCCGGAAACTGATTTCCACCAGTTGTTCGTCGGGCTGGCGGTTGAGCTGCTTGTAGCCGCGGTACAGCTCGCGCAGCGGCAGCTGGCGCGTGCGGCCGGCGGCGTCCTGCAAGGTCAGCTCAGCGTCGAGGGCAAGGAAAAAGATGGTCAGGTCGCCGATGGGGGAGGCGTTGACGAAGTTGCCGGCCACGGTGGCCATGTTGCGGATGGGCGTGCTCGACACCAGCTTCAGGTGCTGCCGCAGGCGCGGAAAACGGCGCTGCATCAGCTCCGAGCCGCGCAGATCTTCTACCGTAGTGGCGGCGCCCAGGCTGATGCGCCCGTCAGGCGTCTCGCGGATAAAGCAGCGGTCGGCGTGGCCGTAGAGCAGCTGCACCTCGGCGGCCAGCACGTCGTCGGCACGCTGCACCAGCAGGTCGGTGCCGCCGCCCAGCAGGTAGCTGGCTACGGTGGTTTCGGTGCCGTTCGGCTCGGTGAGCTGACCACCGGTGCGGGCGGCTACGTCGGCCACGGTTTCGGCGCGTAACTCGGCCAGCTGGGCCGGCATCTGCTGGAAATAGGCCGGGACAAAGCCCTGTTCCACCAGCCAGGCTAGGCGCTCGGGGGCGGCGTCGCGCTCCAGCAGCTGGGCCGTGAGGCGGTCGGTGGCGCGCTCCAGCGACTTGTAGCCGGTGCAGCGGCAAATGTTGCCGTCGATGGCGGCGCGGCCGGCTTCATCGGTGGCCTGTCCGCCGAGGCAGTGGCCGGTGAGCGACATCACGAAGCCCGGGGTGCAGAAGCCGCACTGGGTGCCGCCTTCGGCCACAATGGCCTCTTGCACGGGCGTGAGGCCGGCGGGTTGACTGATGCCCTCGACGGTGACAATGTGCCGGCCGTGGGCGTTGCCGAGCGGCGTGAGGCAGGACGTCATGGATTGGTACCGAACTGCGCCGTCGGGCTGCAACTCGCCCACCAGCATGGTGCAGGCGCCGCAGTCGCCCTCGCGGCAACCGATTTTGGTGCCGGTCAGGTGCTGGTGGTAGCGGACGTAATCGAGCAGGGTGCTGCCGGCTCGCAAGGTGGGCCGCACGAGTTGGTCGTTGAGGTAAAACTGGAGCATAAGCGGGGAAAACGGCACAGCCGGACAGGCAAGATATCGAAAAGCAACGTTTGGCCCACTATGGCCGAGTTAGCAAATGATAATCAGCGCAGAAGCAGACCGTCGTTAAGACTTTTTCGTATCTTCCAAGTCCCCGCCAAACCTCACACAATCTCGCGTATGAAACCCATCTCTACCGTCGCTGTGCTGCTCCTGGGCTGGATGCTCACCGGCTGTTTTGCCGCTCGCGAAAGTCGCATTGAGTCTGATTACAGCTACGCCGGGGATTTCCGCCACTACCGCACCTACAACTTCCTGGAGTCGAATACCGAGCCGGATACTTCCCGGCTGTCGTCTACGGTGCGCGAGGCCATTCAAACGCACCTTCGCTCGCAGGGCTACCGCCTGGTGAACCGCCGCCCCGATCTGCTGGTATCGTACCGGGTGTTCGACGGGGCCATGCGCTTCACCGGCTACGACCAGCCCGATTTGACGCAGTGGGTGAAAAAGGAGGAAGTGGAATCGGAGGACACGCCCGAAGACCAGAAGCAGGGTTACAAGCGGGTGCGCTACCTGCTGAGCGACGGGACGCTGCTGATTACGCTTATTGAGCGTAAAAACGGCCGCGCCGTGTGGCAGGGCTACGCGTCCAACGTGTCGGCCCCGGTTGGCTCGCAGGCGCTGGTTTCCATGCGCCGGGCCGTGCGCTCCATCTTCGACCGGTACCGGATTCTGTCGGAAGACTATCAGCAGGAAGCCCAGATACGATAAAGTCATCCACCGAAAACGCCACGGGGCCGCGGTCAGCACTGACCGCGGCCCCGTGGCGTTTGTTCTCAACCGGCTTAGCGGTTTTTGCCGGCCGGAATGCGAAACTGCACACCCAACGACGGAATGATGGTTACGCCCTTGAGCTTGGCTTCCTTGTTGTTGAGCAGCTTGTAGGTGCCGTAGTTCTGGTAGTAAATAGCCAGCGCCGGCAGGAAATAGGCGTAGCGGTAGCCCAGCTTCAGGTTGACGAAGCCGCCCAGCGCGCCGTAGCTTTTCTTCGCCAGCAGGCTGGGTATTTTTTCGGTAACGGTGGTGGAGCCGGGCACATAGCTGAAAATTTTGCCGGGCTCGAAACCGTACTTGACAAACGAGCGGCTGTAGGCCAACCCATACGACACGTTGCCGATTTCCTCTTCGTTGCCGAAAGAGTGGCTGAACACCACGGGCACCAGCAAATCAATGCGCTTGGCCGTGAAGCCGAGCAGCGTCTGGGCATCGTCGAGAAAGGGAATGTTGGGCAGCTTGGCCCGCTGGGTCGAAAACTGCAGGCCCACGCTGCCGTAGTTGGCGTTGGCCGGTCCGCCGGGCTTTTCGGGCGTGCCCGTGGGGCCCATGAACTGGTACATGGCATCGAAGCTGTGGGCGCCGAAGGAGTACTTGTAGCCCACGTCGAGCCGGTCGACTACGCCGTAGCGCACGTAGAGGTCGGAAGTAGCTACGGTGGGGTCGAGCACGTAGGCCAGAGCCGCTTCCTGGACTTTGTCGAGAGCCGGGCGGTAGTTCACCGTGTCTTGCGTAATGGCCTGCTCCGCCAACGACTTGACGGCTCCGGTAATCTTGCCAATAGACGAAGTGCCCACGTTGAAGCCCAGGTTACCACCGGCCTTGAACTGGCCGCGCGGCGTGACTTTGCCGGAATGAATGACGGAGCGCGGGGCGGTACAGGCAGCCATCAGCAGCAGGCACAGCCACGGAAGCTGGCGCAACAGGGGGGAGAGTCGAATCATGGAGCGAAGAAAGGCACTACGGACGAGAAACCGGTAATTCGGCGCGGGGCGAAAATCGGGCCGAAATGCCGAGGTTGGCCGGGTAGATTTGCCAACCTTTGCGCCCCGTATGCTCATTGTACTGATTACATGGCTGGTTGCGGCCCTCATCACCTGCGTGTGGGGCACGGCCGCGTACCGGTTGCTCGGCCATTCCAGCCGGCCGACCGACCAGCCAACACCCGCGCCCGAATGGTTGAGCGCCGTGGGACTGAGCGCGTTGATTGCGTTTTTGCAGCTCTGGTCGTTGGCGGGGCCGGTGGGCGCGGCCCGGTGGCCGGTGGCTCTGCTCACGGCAATCGGGGCCGTGGTTTGCCGCCGCGAAATCGGCTCGTTGGCCCGGCGTGGCTGGCCGGCGCAGTGGCGCGCTGCCGAAAAATGGAGTGCCGCGCTGCTGGTGGTTCTGCTGGGCTGGATAGTGGTGTACGCCTCGCAACGGCCCATGAGCTTCGACGTGGGCCTGTATACCCTGCAAACCCTGCAGTGGGCCGAACATTTCCCCGCGGTACCCGGCTTGGGCAACCTGCACGGGCGCCTGGCTTTCAATTCCAGCTGGTTTTTGCCCACGGCCTTGTTGCGGGTAAGCACGCCGGTAGGGCCCGCTTACGGCCTGAGCAGCTACTCACTGGCCTTGCTGGCGGTGGCCGCCGCCCGAGCCGTGGGAACGGGCTGGCGAAACCCCAAGGCGGCCGGCGCCGGCGCGTGGGTGCCGTTGCTGCTGTTGTTTCTCCTGCTTTACGTGTTCCAAAGCCGTCTTTCCTCGGCACTCACGGATGGACCCATGACGGGGCTGCTGGCACTGCTGCTGCTGCACTACGCGGCGCTATGGCGCCGCTATCCGGCGGGGCTGCCACCGGCCGAGGCTCGGGCGGTGGTGCTTCTGGCCGTGACGTTGGTTACCATCAAGCTGTCGGCGCTGCCAGTGGTGTTGCTGGCGCTGCATGCCGCCTGGGCTATACCTGAAAAGCGGCCGCGCATTGGATGGTGGCTGAGCCTGGGAGGCGTAGCCGCAGTATTGGCATTGCCTTGGGTGGTGCGCAACGCCGTGCTGTCGGGCTACCTGGTGTACCCGCTGCCCGCCCTCGACGTGCTGACGGTAGACTGGAAAATACCGCTGACCGCGGCCCAGGCCGAGCAGAATCTCATCGTGAATCTGGCACGCAACGTGCCACACGCCGTGGCCGCCGCAACTCCCCAGCCGCACCTGCGCGACTGGTTTGCCAACTGGTGGCAACTGAGCTTCGGCTACCAGCAAGCCATTTTGGTAGCGGCCGCGTTGTCGGTAGTGGCGGCCGCGTGGCGCTGGCGGCGCGGGGTGCCGGCCACCGAGACGGGCTGGGCCGTAGGGTGGATTATGGCGTGGCTGGGTACGTGGTTTTGGCTGCTGGTGGCTCCCGACTTCCGCTTTGGTATGGGCTTTATGCTGACGGCGACTCTCTGGCCCTGGGCCGCTGCCCACTGGCCGTGGCCTTCGCCGCGAGTACGCTACGCCGTGGCCGCGCTGCTGGGGCTGTGGGTGGCGCAGCAGATGCGCGACCCGCTCTACCACTTGCGCACCACGCCCCGCCAGTTTGCCACCCGCGTATTGTGGCCCGAAGCCGCTCCAATGCCCGAAACCGAGTGGTTGCCTGCCAGCCCCGGAACGTGGGTGCGGGTGCCCCGCACGGGCCTGCAGTGCTACGGCGCGCCTTTGCCCTGCGCTATGTGCGCCGAAGCGGGCCTCGAGCGGCGCGGCCCTTCGCTTGCCAACGGCTTTCGGCGGCAGCGGAACCACTAGCCCGCGGGCGGCTGTTGCGGGGCGCGGGCTGGTAAACCCTGCCACAATTGTGTATCTTCCATTACTGTCCGGCGGCTGCCGGGCCTGTTGCTCTTTTGGTTTATGCCGCCGCGTCTTCTATTGCTTTGTTGGTGGGCTCTTGGGCTGCTTGGGGCGCTGAGCCCGGCGCGGGCTGCTGCTCCGGCACCGCCCACGGTAGCCACAGTCTACGTATTTTTGGCCGAAACCTGCCCCATTAGCCAGAGTTGCACGCTGACGCTGCGCGAGCTACACCGGCAGTATGCGGCGCGGGGGGTACGTTTTGTGGGCGTGTTCCCCGATGAGCAAACCCGCCCCGCCGACGTTATTCTGTTCCGCAAAACCTACCAGGTGCCTTTCGAGCTGAAACTCGACGCGGGCCAGCAACTCACCCGCCGTTGGGGCGCCCGCATCACGCCGGAGGTGGTGGTGGTGGCTGCCGATGGCCGCACCGTGGCCTATCAAGGCCGCATCGACAACGCGTATGCAGCCTTGGGGCAGCGCCGCACCGTGGTAACTACCCACGAGCTGGCCGATGCGCTGGCGGCCGTGGTAGCCGGCAAAGCCGTGGCGCAGCCCCGCACAGAGGCTGTGGGCTGCTTTATCAACGTCAAAGGGTTGCCCGCCGCCAACTAAAAAGGGCGGTGGGCTTAGTGCTTGCGGCGGGTATTTTGCCTATACTACATTGTGATTTTTCTTTCGGGGGTTGCCACTGGCCCATTGCCTTCTGCCCAACGCCACTGCCGCTTGCTACCCTCTTCTACAATCGTTTTGCCGCACTGCATGATGGACCCTCTACGCAGCTTTTTACGCTTGATGTTGTTGATGCTGGCCCCCGTTGGGGCATTGGCGCAACCCACGACCCTCAACTTCAGCGAGCATATCGCGCCCATTATTTACCAGCATTGCACGCCCTGCCACCGGCCGGGTGAAGTGGCGCCGTTCTCGCTCACCAGCTACGCCGACGTAGCAGCACGCGCCCTCACCATCAAGTACGTGACAGGCATCCGCTACATGCCGCCCTGGAAGGCCGACCCCTCGTACAGCCATTTCCTCGACGAAAATACCCTCACGCAAACCCAGATCGACAACATCCGGCAGTGGGTGGATGCGGGCGCGCCGCGCGGCAACCCCGCCCTGGAGCCCGCCGTGCCCACGTACCCCAGCGGCTCCCAGCTGGGCACGCCCGACTTGGTAGTGCCCATGCAGCAGAGCTACACCCACCAGGGCAACAACCAGGACATGTACCGCGTGTTTGTGCTGCCCGTGACGCTGCCCGCCGACCGCGACGTGGCGGCCATTGAGTTCCGGGCCGGCAACAAGCGCATCGTGCACCACGCCATTGTGGCCCTCGATACCACCCAGCGCGGCCCCCAGCGCGACGCCCTCGACCCCGGTTACGGCTACACCCAGTTCGGGGGCTTCGGCTTCACACCCACCGAAGACAACTGGGCCGGCTACGTGCCTGGCTCCAAGCCGCGGTATTTTCCCAACGGCATCGGCAAGAAGCTGTACCGCCGGGCCAATCTGCTGCTCCAGATTCACTATGGGCCCTCGGCCACCACGCAAGTCGATTCTTCCACCATCAATATTTTCTTCAGCCGGCAGCCGGTGCAGCGCTACGTGCAAACGATTCCCATATCGGTGCTGCAGCTCACGAACGGGCCCTTCGTGATTCCGGCCAACCAGGTGAAAACCTTCCGCGCCGAAGTGCTGATACCCCTCGACGGAAGCCTGCTGAGCGTATTGCCTCACGCCCACCTGTTGGGCAAAAGCTGGAAGGCTTGGGGCGTGAAGCCCAACGGCGACTCCATCAAGCTCATCCGCATCAACGACTGGAACTTCAACTGGCAGGGAGCCTATCGTTTCCCCGCGCTGCAGCATTTGGTGCCCGGCACGCGCCTCACCATTGAGGCCACCTACGACAACACGCCCAACAACCCGCGCAACCCCCACGATCCGCCCCAGCAGGTGACCTGGGGCGAGTCGACCACCGACGAAATGTTCGTGTTCTACCTCGACGCCATACCCTACCGTGCCGGCGACGAAAGCATGGTGCTGTCGGCGCAAAGCACCAAGGACCTCACGTCGCTGGGCAACCACCTGTACCCCGTGTACCCCAACCCGGCCGGGGCTGAGGCCTTGCACGTAGGGTTCACGCTGGCCCGGGCAGCGCCTGTTACGCTCACCCTGCGCGACGCCAACGGCCGCGTGGTGCGTACCCTGCTCCGGCACGAGCGGCGGGCTGCCGGGCCGCACGAGGTGCTGCTGCCCGCGGCCCAGCTGAGCGCGGGCCTGTACCTGCTGCAACTGGAAACCGGCGGCTTCACCCAAACCCAAAAGGTGATGGTGCTGGGCCGGTAACGGTTTCAAGGGAATGCCCACGGCGCGGTGCTGCAGCAACAGGCTGGGGCACCGCGCCGCGTGTTTAGGCAGCTTTTTACGGTTGAGCTTCGTATAGCCGGTATCATTTCCCGATACCCTTCGACCATGAGCACCGACGAGCAAAAGCCCCAAACCCCGCCCGCCAATAGCGGCGCCAACGACAACCCGGACGAGTTCAGCGAGTTTCGCCGCAAAGACGCCCCGGCCACCGAAGATTACTCGCCCGAAAGCCGCCGCGCCAACCCCGCCGAGCAGCGCGGCCACGTAGAGCAAAACCAGAACCCCGAAGCCGTGGCCGCCGCCCGCAACGGTTCCGAGAGCGAACGGCGCGCTGCCTACGCCCTCGACGACCCACGCTATGGCAGCGCCGCCAACGAGCCAAGCTGGAGCGACAAAGACAAAACCGACGACAAAGACTCGGAATAGACCTGACGAGGTCTTGTGTAAAGCGACCGGCCGGGCGCAGTGCAAAACGAGGCGGCCCCAAAACGTAACGGAGTTGCGCCGGCTACTGCTTTTCCGCCTGCCAGAGCAAATAGCGCAGCTGCACGGTGGACACGTTCAGTTTGCGGGCGACGGTGGCGCGCACCCTTCCTGGGCCCAGGAAGGGTGCGCGCGGCTTAAGTCGGCGCAGCGGCGAGCCGCGGTCGTGACTTGGTGATGGTGAAGGGGCGGGCAGGTGCGCAAGCCATAATCGGCAGGCGCACCGCAGTGGCGGTAGTGGACATGCTGGTGGAAGGTAGAAGCGCCGTTGCGGGCGCTTAGGGGTGCAAAAGCCGTTGCTATCTTGGCCGGATGAAAAAGCTGTTATTACTGGTTGCCGGCCTGTGGATGCTGGCCGTACATCCAACCGTGGCTGCGGATCCGGAAGTGGTGATTGTGAAAATCATCGAAATTCCCAGCCGGAGTAAGGTTATTATCACCCGCGGAGAAGGCAAAGTGGAGGAGTTGGACCTGCCTCTGGGCGTCAGCAGTAAGAATGCGGCCGAAAGCACGGCGGTGTATTACCGGGTGGCCAAGCAGTTGTACGCGGAAGGGTACGTGTTGCAGGGGACGATGTACGCGAGCGAGGGCACGTCAACGCTTTTGTTTGTCAAGACCCCGAAGCCGTGACAATGGCCAGCGCCTGCTCGACGGAATGCACGATGTGGTAGGGCGAGCCGCGCCAGTCGGCTTTGAACTGCGCTTCGCCGAGCGTGAGCTGCTCTTTGGCGTAGCCTTTACTTCGAGAAGAAAAGTGCGGCCGCGGTAGCCCACGAGCAGGTCGAAGCAGTTCTTGAGCGGGCAGCACTGCTGCCCGGCCGGTGGCTTTATGTTTCGAAAAGGCCCTGCCGCGCACGTGTGCTGGTGCCGCACGCTCTAGGCGGTTCCGACGCCCCTCGAAGCCAAAACCGCCCCACCAGCCGACGCTTTTGCGTTACTTGCCGCCCGGTTTCCGATTCAGCAGCTCCATGAATATCCTCTACGGTGTACCCGGCGAAGGCCTCGGCCACGCCACCCGCAGCAAAGTCATTATCCGTCACCTGCTCGATGCCGGCCACGACGTGCAGGTGGTGAGCAGCAGCCGGGCGTTTAAGCTGCTGCAGGACAATTTTGGCGAACGGGTGCGTGAAATTCGCGGCTTTCACCTGGCCTACAAGCACCTGAGCGTCTCGAAAAGCCGCACGGCCTCGCTCACGCTGCGCACCGCACCCGATTCGCTGCGTCTCAATTTCACGCGCTACCGCGACCTGCTGCGCAACTGCTGCCGCTTCGACCTCGTGATTTCCGACTTCGAGTCGTTCAGCTACTTTTTCGCCAAAGCCCAGCGCCTGCCCGTGATTAGCATCGACAACATGCAAATCATCAGCCGCACGCAGCTGGATGTGGTGGTGCCCAAAAAAGAGCGGGCCAACCTGCAGCTGGCGCGGCACGTGGTGCGCGCCAAGCTGCCGCGCAGCCAGCACTACCTCGTCACCACGTTCTTTCATCCGCCCCTCACCAAAACCGACACCACGCTCGTGCCGCCCATCATTCGGCCCGAAATAGTGGCGGCCCGGCCCACCGCTGGGCCGCACGTGCTGGTGTATCAGTCGAGCACCAACCAGGCCGATCTGGTGCCCATGCTCCAGCAGCTGCCGCAACAGGAATTTCGGGTTTACGGCTTCAACCGCGACGAAGACCACGGCAACGTGAAGCTGCGCCCGTTTTCCGAGGCCGGCTTCATTGCCGATCTGGCTTCGGCCCGCGCCGTAGTGACCAACGGCGGTTTTTCGCTGATTTCGGAAGCCGTGTACCTGCACAAGCCCATTTGCGCCATTCCCATTCCGGCCCAGTTTGAGCAATGGCTGAACGCTGCCGAAGTGGAAAAGCTGCACTACGGTCGCCACTTTTCCGACCTGACCGCCGACAATCTGCGGGCCTTTCTTTACGATCTGCAACCCTTCGAGCAAGCCCTGGCCAGCTACGAGCAGCACGGCAACGAGGAGCTGTTTGCCCGGCTCGACGACGTGCTGGGCGAAGTAGGAGCGGGGCTGGGCTAAAGTGGGCCTCGCGTCAAGCAAGCTGCAGGAGTGCAGCAGCAAGAACTTCCGGTGGACGGCAACCCGCCGGTTCTTTCATCCAGCCGCGTTTGCCTAAATTCCGGCCTGATGATGTTCCGCTCCGCCACCGTTTCTGCCGCTTGCAGCCTTGGCCTGCTGTGCGTGGCCGCCTGCACCAGCTCGCGCCCCACCAGCAGCACTGCCCCGCTCAACCAGTTTGCCGCCGATAGCACCCTGCGCCGCATTGCCGAGGCGCAGGACCAGCGCCAAACGGCTACGCTGCGGCCTTTCCTGCACCATCCCAAGCCCCGCTACCGCCGCGCCGCCGCCCTGGCTTTTGCCTCGGTGCAAGACCGCGCCGCCCTGCCCGATCTGCTCGGGACCCTGTCGGATGCCAACGTGGAAGTGCGCACCGCCGCGGCCTACGCCCTTGGCCAAACCGCCGACAGTGCCGCCGCCCCGGCGCTGGCCAGCCAGCTCGGCACCGAAACCGATGCCTTGGCCCGCCGCTACGAGTTGGAAGCCCTGGGCCGTTGCGTAGGCCAAACCACGCTGCCGCTGCTGCTGCGCCTGCCTGCTGCTCCCGATACCCTCACGCTCGTGGGGCAAAGCTGGGGCCTCTACCGCGCCGGCCTGCGCGGCATCACGTCCGAGGCGGCCGTGCGTCGCACGGTGTCGTTGCTGGCCGCCACCCAGCCCGTTGGTGCCCGCTTGGCCGCTGCCAACGCCCTGTCCCGCACGCCGCGCCTTGACCTCACGCAGTACGAAACGCCCCTTACGGCCGCCGCCACCGCCGACCCACGCTACGCCGTGCGCTCGGCCGCTACCACGGCGCTGGGCAAAGTGAAATCGACGACCCTGGCCGGCACGCTCAGCAGCATTCTGCGCCGCGACGCAGACTACCGCGTGCGCGTTTCGGCCTTGCGGGCTATGAAAACCGGCATGTACACGCAAGTAAAGGAAGCCGCCTGGGCCGCCCTCGACGATGCCAATGCGCAGGTGTCCGTTACGGCCGCCGAGTTTTTCCTGGCCCAGGCCACCGGCGAAACCGGCAAGCTTTTTCTCGACCGGGCAGCCCGAATAAGCAATTGGCGCACCCGCAGCGTGTTGCTGGCGGCAGCCCTGCACCACGCCGGCACCGAAGAAAAACCCAGCATCCGGCAGGCTATTGAGCAGCGCTATACGGCCGCTACCGATGCTTACGAGCGGGCTTTTCTGCTCAAGGCGCTGGGCGAAGACCCGGCAGCCTACGCGTTCATCGAGCAGGCTACGTTTGCGCCCAAGCAAGTGCCCGTTATCAGCACCTACGGCATCGAAGCCCTGGTAGCCTTGCGCAGCTTGGCCGGTTTTCCGGCGGCTCAGCAGCCGCTGTTCGTGAGCACGCTCGAAAAAGCCTTGGCCAGCAACGACGTGGCGCTGATTGGTACGGCGGCTGGGGCCCTCAAAGAGCCGAAACTAGACCTGCGCCGCGACTTCCGCAACCTGGCACTGCTGCGCACGGCCCAGCAGCGCATTGCCCTGCCGCGTGATATCGAAGCCTGGCAAGCCTTGCAGCAAGCCCTCGACTACCTCGAAAATAAAGCTGCGCCCACCCCGCTGCCCAGCGCGGCCGCGCAGCACCCCATCGACTGGGCTTTGGTGCAAACCGTGCCCAGCGCACAGCGTGCCATGGTGCACACCTCTCGCGGCGACGTAGTGCTGCGTTTGTTGGTGGAAGACGCCCCAGGCTCGGTTGCCAGCTTTGTGCAGCTGGTGCGGCAGGACTTCTACGCCAACAAGAACTTTCACCGGGTGGTACCCAATTTTGTGGCCCAGGGCGGCTGCCCACGCGGCGACGGGTGGGGTGGCACCGACTACACCCTTCGCTCGGAATTTGCCGACCTGCACTACGGCGAGGGTGCCGTGGGCTTGGCCTCGGCCGGCAAAGACACTGAGAGTTGCCAGTGGTTTATCACCCATAGCCCCACTCCCCACCTCGATGGCCGCTACACCATTTTCGCCCAAGTAGAGCGCGGCATGGACGTGGTACACCGCCTCGACATCGGCGACGAAATTCGTAGCGTCGAGTTACTGAAGTAGCCGCAGCGAGCAAGCTCGCGTGTGCCCTTTGCCCAAGAACAAGAACGGCCGGTCCTATGTGGGACCGGCCGTTCTTGTTCAGCAGCAATACAGTGATTTACTGCACTACCAAGCGCTGCATGGTTGCCTTTTGGCCCGTGCCGTTCACCTGCAGCAAGTACACGCCGGGCTTCACCTGGCCAGTTAGCGGAAGCACTGCCTCGGTGCCTTTAAATAGCACCGTGGTGCGCAGCACTACCCGACCCGTAAGGTCGGTCAATTGCACTTGCACTGGCCCGGCTCCGGCGCCCGGGAGGCGAAGCGTTACCTGGTCTTTGGCGGGGTTAGGGTAAAGAGCCAGGGCCTGCTGGGCAAGCTGCAGCTTCACGGCCGCTACCATCGAGTACGTGGCTTTGCCGTTGGTATCGAGCTGGCGCAGGCGGTAGTACACTTTGCCACCAAGGCCAGCCACGTCAAGCCAGGAATAGGCCTGCGGGTGCGCCGTAGTGCCCTGACCGGGTACAAACCCTACTTTCTGCCAAGACTCGCCGGTTATCGAGCGTTCAATTTCGAACCCGGCGTTGTCTTTCTCGGTAGCTGTATTCCACCGAATGCGGGCGGCGCCGTCGCCTTCTGTTTCGGCCCAGAAAGCCGTCAGCTCCACGGGCAGCGGGTTGATGGGCGTCGTCGAGCCGAAAGAAAAGACGCCAAAGCCACTCACTGCGGCCGCCGAAACCACCGAGCCGGCCGCGGCCGAACCCGTGGTACCACCGTTGCCTTCGCTCACAAACGTAGCGCCATCGAAACGGGCCACTTGCAGCGTGCCGGGGTCGACGATGCCGCTACGTGTGCCGTTTTCCCAGTACAGCCGCACGGCCACCAAGCCGCTCCCGGCGTCGTGCGTGAGCGTCCAGTATTCCACGCGGCTCACGCGCACTAAGGGCGGCGACAAGGTGCCGCTGCTGTAGGGCTGCGCGAAATACTCGCCGGTGTAAGAGCTGGCCGCATCGGCGGGGGCCGAAATAGCCAGGCGCGCCCACACCCCGTCGCGCCCGAGCGGAAAGACGAAAGCATCGTTGCCGAGCTTGCGGAGCGGGCCCGCGACGTAGCTGCCCGCGTTGCCTTCGGTGCTGGTGGCATTGTCGGGCATGGTCAGCAGGTTGGTGGCGGTAGTAGCCACAAAACCGTTGGTAAGGGTGAGGCTATTGCTGAGCAGCAGCGGCACGCCCAGCGTCAGCGTTTTGCCCACGCCGTTAAGGGTAAGATCGGTAAGCGTGAGCGAGCCAGCACCTTCCTGCGTGAGCGTGAAGCTCTTGGTAACGACGGCGTTTTCGCTGTACACGCCGGCCAAGGCTTCCACTGTTCCGCCGTCGAGCACCAGGCTGGCGCCTTCGCCCAGCCGGCCCGTAGAGCCAGCCGCCGGGCTGTCTTGGTTCACGTTCAGGAAGCTCAAATCACCTTGCCAGCCAGCCGCTGCCGATACGTCGGTGCGGCTGTTGAGGAAGGGGTTGTAGTCGATGCGGCCCGTGGGCGTGAGCGACGATACTTCGGTGAAGCTGCCGTTGAGCGTGCGCACGCGCCCGCCGAATCCGGTAGCCCCGCGTATTTCGGCTGCTGAGGTGCCGTCGAGCCAGTTCAGCGCGGCATCCACCACGTTGGTAAGGTTGATGGCCCGGATACCGGTTACCTGGCAGCTGTCGATGCGGTTCTGGCGGATACTGTCGCCGGCCGAAACCAGCAGCACGTTGCCGGTACCACCAAAATACGGGTTGATTTGGCTAGACGAACCTGTGGGCCGGTCCTGCACCTGAATACCAAACTGGCACTGGCTGACCTGGTTATACACCACTTTGTTGTTGCTGCCTTCCAGCACCATGCCGAACGCATTGACGTTGAATGCCGACGAGTTGGGCGTGGAGTAGTAACCACGAATTGTGTTGCCTTCAATCCAGGCGCCACCCGTTACCAGGTCGCCGTTTACCCCGCCTACCGACGGCGCCCCGGCCGAAGCCCGGTCGCGGTCGACGAAGGCAATGCCGGCGTTGTCAAACGACGGATCGGGCGAGTTGGTGATGATCTGGCGCACAATGCGGTTGTTGCGCACCACCAAGCTGCCGGGGCCGCTGGCTTTGCCCGTGCCCGTGCACGACTTCAGCTCAAACCCGTTCGAGAAGTTGTTGATGATGGCGTTGTTCTCGAGCAGGGCCGCAATGCTGGTGTAGGTGCCGCCGCCGTCGCGCACGCCCCCGATACCCAGAATAGACATGGCCGCACCCAAGTTGCCGCCAAACCGGCAGCCCCGAATGGTGAGGTCCCCGATGCTGCCGTCGTTGATGTCGATGCCCGCGCGGCGGTTGTTCTCAAAGAAGCTGTCTTCGATGAGAATGTGCTGCTTGTTGCCGTTCACCATGTACAGGCCACGGCCCGCGCCGTTGTTGCTGGTATTGGGCGCAGCCGCCGAGCCCGAAGCCCGCACGCGGCGAAAGATGATATTGGACGTACCGGGCTGGGCGCCGCCCTGCCCGTTCCAGTAAATCCCGAACTGCCGGTTGTTGACCGTTTCCACGTCCTCAAGCAGGAAGTAGTTCTTGCTGCTGGAAATGTCGGTCTGAATGCCAAGGTCGTAGTTGCGGATGGTCATATCCGCAATGGTGACGGGCGCACCCGCGGTGCCGCCGCTGGCCGTGATGAAGATGCCCGATACGAATGACTGTGAACTGGAAGGGGCCAGCCCTCCGTCGAATATGGTGGCCGAAGCCGGACTGGCTGTTACCGTGCCAGCGCCCTGCAAGCTCACGTTGCGGCTAAGCACGACTTGTTCAGAATACGTACCGGCATCAACGAAAACGGTAGCAGTAGCCGCGCCGGCCGATTCCAATGCGCGTGCAACCGTAGCGTAAGGTGCTGCGGTCGAGCCGTTGCCGGTTGCGTCGTTGCCGGGGGCCGTGGTGTACACGTCGCCGGCTGTCGAAAGGTCGTTGATGAAGAGGGTTGCCGGTCCCTGCGCGCGGGCAGCTGTCGAAAGCAAGCTGAGCGTTAGCAGGCCAGGCAGTAAGCGTAAGGTGTGTCGCATATCCCAACCGGAAAAAAGTGTATGCCCTCAACGTACCTCACCCGGCACAGGTTGAGTCCGCACCGCTGGCAAGCCGCTTGGATTTGTATTTTTTTAGCCGGAACGCCGTGCTACCCGCCGCTCATTGTCTGCAAATAGCCTTTTGACTAGATGAAAAATATTTAGTTTAATTAGTTGAAAATAATATAGTTAACATTGATTATTCGTTGAATTATATCGGCCCGCCCCGGAGGACGGGCCGATACAAACCCGGTTCCGCTACTGGTCGCGGTTGTGCACTTGAGCGGGAGGCGTGGTAGCTTCCACGGCTGTAAACGGCTCTAGAATCCGGTAGGTGTGCGAGGCGCCTTTAGGCACTACCCAGGAGTTACCGGGCTCCAGCAATACCGTCTGGCCTTCGAGGTGCAGCTCGGCTCGGCCGCTTACCACGAAGCCTACTGTTTCGTAGGCGCGGCTGACGGGCTCTTTCGCTTCGCCGGGCTGCTCGTCTTCCCACAAGCGCATGGAAACGTGCAGGCCGGATGCCAAGTACTTCTGGCCCTCAGGGCCTTTGGGCGAGTGCCGCGAGTCAATTTTGGTTACCGTCGTGTCGGCCATGGAAACAGGATTTTGGAGTGGACAGATGCGTGAAGTTCGTTGGCTAACGCAGCCCTGGCCCGCACGGTTGTCTACACCAGCCCGCTTGTTACCGGATAAAGCTGAAAAACAAAAAAGCCCCCTACGAACCGTAGGAGGCTTTTGGTGGAGAATATCGGAGTCGAACCGATGACCTCTTGCATGCCATGCAAGCGCTCTAGCCAGCTGAGCTAATCCCCCATTTGAAAATACCGCGCGCCGTTTGCGTTTGGTGAGTGCAAAAGTACGGCGTCGAGGTGAATCTGCAAGGACGCGCCACAACTTTTTTATAACCCGCTGGAAATGCGCCACAAAAAAAGCGGGCGGAACCGAAGTCCCGCCCGCTCGCTATATCCGATGCAGCCGTGCTAGTTGAACAGGTAGCGCACGCCCACCTGCATCTGCCAGCGCGAACCGATGTTGCCCACGTCGTCGCGGAAGGTTTTGGTTTGCGGAACCCCCGCCGTTACCGAGCCATCGGCATTGCGCACGGGGTTCGAAAGGTAGGTGTACTGGAAAGTAGGCCGGCCTTCGGCGGTGTAGCCCGTCCACGTCAGCGGGTTAGTGCGCACGGGCGTCTGGATAATGCCCCAGTCGCTGTTGAGTAGGTTGCCCACGTTAAACATGTCTACGCTCAGCTGCAGCGTGTTTTTATTGTCGCCGAGGCTGGTGAAGATGTCCTGCAGCACCTTCACATCCACGCGGTGCTGCCAGGGCCGCACGGCCCCGTTGCGTTCGGCATACTCGCCGCGGTGCTCGTTGAGGTACTTATCCTGCTTGATGTAGGCATCCAGATCGGCCCACTGCTGAGCGGCGGTGTAGGTGCCGCCACCTTGCGCCGCCGAAAACGTGATGGGACGCAGCTCAATGTCGTTTTGGTCGCGCGGGATGTACATCAGGTCGTTGGTGCGCTGTCCGTCGCCGTTCATGTCACCGTTGTAGGTGTAGGAGAAGCGGCCGGGGTTGGTGACGGTGGAAGCCGGGGCGCCTTCGTAGAACAACGATAGGGTGGTGCCCAAGTGGCCCAGGTACTCCTTGCGGTAGGAGGCCGATGCCACTACGCGGTGTTGCTGCAGGAACTGCGAGTAGCTGAGTACGTTGGCGTTGGGGTCGCCCGAAACCACCCGGTCGCGCCAGATCGACTGGGCAATGGAGCCGCCGTCGTTTACCGAGCGCGAATCGGTATAGGTGTAAGCTGCGCTGGCGTAAAGGCCGCTGCTGAACGATTTCTGGAGCTGGCCCGTGAGCGAATACGAATAGCCTTCGTTGGTATTGCGCATCACAATGGCATCGGAAATACCCGGTTGCTGGGGCGTATTCAGGTTCTGGTTGGTGCCCAGATTGGGGTAAATCTGGTTGCGGGCCGTAAGCACCACACCGCCGGTGGCATTGGTCGTGATGTCGTAAAAAATCGGGCGGTTGTCGGAGCCGGCCGACTGGCGGAGCGGGTTGGGCAGGTTCACGTTTTGGTGGTAAACCGCATTCAGGTCCTTCGTGTAAATTCCTTCGAGGGTAGCTACTACGCCGCCCGGCAGTTGGTAGTCCACGGCCAGGTTGGAGCGCCAAACCTGCGGAAACTTAAAGTCGCGGTCGGTAACAGCCAAGTTGTAGCGGGTGTTGGCGGCCCGGGCCGTGGGCACGTAGGCATTCACGTCCTGCGAAAAGCGGTAGGGCCCGGTTTCGTTGCGCGTGAGGGCGGCACTGATGGAGCCGAAGAGCAAACCGTTGTTGCTGGCCTGATTGGAAATCCACACGAACGGCACGCGGCCGGTGAACACGCCGGTACCGCCCCGCACTTGCAGTTTCTGGTCGTCGAACACGTCCCAGTTGAAGCCCACCCGCGGCGAAAACAGCACCGTACGCTTGGGCAGTTGGCCGGTGTTGATTTTCTCGCCGTTGCGGAAGGTCAGCTGGGCCGCGTTTTCGTTTTGGGCCACGTCCGAATCAATAATCGGTAAGTCGCCGCGCAAGCCCACGGTCAGCTTCAGGTTGTTGCGTGGCGTCCATTCGTCCTGCACGTAGAGGCCGTACTGCTGCGCCTTGATGACGGCATAGGGAAACGCGCCGGAGCTGTTGGCCGCAAATTGTACGTTGTAGTTCACGGGCGGCGGCACCCGGTCGCCGGTTGCCAAAGGCACCAGCTGGCCCGTGGCGTCGCGCTTGAAGCCCGCCGAGGCGTAGAAGTCGTCGAGCGAGTTGAACTGGAAGGCTCCGTAGTAGTTCGGGGCAAAACCGTTGCGGAACTTGTAGAACTCGTTGTAGGTGCCAAGCGTGACGTTGTGCTTGCCCAGGTATGCCGTGAAATTGTCGCCGACCTGCGTTACGTCCGAGTCAAGCAGGTTGAAGGCCGTGAAGGGTTCGTAGCCAAAGGACGTGAGCGTGGCGCCCGCCGAAGCAGTGCTGCCCGCGGGCGAAAGGCCGGTATTGGTGCCAATTTCCACGAATGGAAACAAACTCGAAAAGGCGTCGCGCGAGTCGCGGAAGGCCGAGTAGCCAGCCGTGAAGTTATTGGAGTAGCGGCTGCCGATGGTGCTGTTCAACTCGGCAATAAACGAGTTCAGGTCGTTGTTGATGGTGTAGTACGACGACTTAAACGGCAGGCCAAACTGCGTCTGGCCCCGGCCTGGCCCGGTGGCCCCGCCTAGGGCCCCGCTGCTGCTGGGAGGCACGTCGCGGTACGAGTTCAGGAAGTTGTACTTCAAGCTAAAGCGGTGCGACGACGAGATGTTCCAATCCAGCTTGGCGGTGATTTTGTCGCTGTTTTGGCGCAGCGAGTAGTTTTCGAAAGCCCCGGCCGCAAATCCGTAGTTCGATTGCAGGAAGTTGCTGAGTTGGGTCAAGTCGGCCGCCGAGGCATTCGAGATAGTACCGCTAGCCGTCTGGCCTTCGCGTCGGGCCTGGAAGTTGCCGGCCGGCGGGTCGGAGCGGCGTTCCTGCTCGGCATTCAGGAAGATGAACACCTTGTCTTTGATGATGGGTGCGCCCACGCGAAAGCCGTAGTTCTTGAGCGTGAAGTCGGGGTAATCCTGCTTCACGTCGCCCACTTTGCTGCCCACCAGCTTTTCGTTGCGGTAGAAGCCGTAAATGGACGCCGACACTTTATTGGTGCCCGAGCGCGTCACGGCGTTGATGCCCGCTCCGGTGAAGGAACCTTGCCGCACATCGTAGGGAGCCAGGCTCACCTGTATCTGGTCGATGGCGTCGAGCGAAATCGGCTGGGCATTGGCCTGCCCGCCCACGGTCGCCGACAAGCCAAAGGAGTTATTGAAAATGGCGCCGTCGATGGTCACGTTGTTGTAGCCGCCATTGCGGCCGCCAAAGCTTTGCCCATTGGCCTGGGGCGTGAGGCGCGTGAAGTCGTCGAACGAGCGGTTAAGCGTGGGCAGGCGCTCAATCTGTTCGCGCTGCACCGAGGTAGCCGCGCCCGTGCGGTCGGCGTTGATGACGGTGTTGCGGGTGCCTTGCACTTCCACGTTGGCCAGTTGCTGCGTGGCCTCGGTCAGGTTGATATCAAGGCGCAGGTTCTGGCCCAGCGTCAGGTAAATCTGGTTGCGGGTTACTTCCTGGTACCCCACAAACGTCACACGCACATCGTAGGGCCCGCCCACGCGCATGTTCTGGATGTTGTAGCGGCCGTCGGCGTTGGTAGGCGCTACATACTGCGTGTTGGTGGGCGTGTGCACCGCAATAACCGTAGCACCGGGCAAGCCGGCCCCGCTCTGATCCGAAATGACGCCGCTCATGGCCGCGGTAGTGGTGCCTTGCCCCCACGCGTGCTGCACCAGCAGCACAGGTAGTAACAGCAGCACCAATCGGTAAAGGAAGAAGTGTTTCATACAAGCTCTGGTAAGAAAGGTTGGGCAAAAGTACCGGTGGGCTTCTTGACTGCTTTTACCGGAATATTAAGAAAAGGGCTGGTGTCTGTTTCAAGTTGGTGTTCAAGCGAACTTGCTCCAATCACAAAAGTTCTGCGGTCGTAATTAAATATATAATAATTTTTATATAAAGGGTAGTCAACCAAAGCATTCTGGCTGGGGCAGAGCACAAAAAAAGCGGGCGGAACCGAAGTCCCGCCCGCTTAAAGCGTTAAACCAACAAAGGGCTTAGTTGAAGATGTAGCGCAAGCCCACCTGCATGTAGTAGGTCGACGACAAGCTTACCGAGTTGCGGAATGTCTTGCTAGCCAGCTGGTTGCTGGTAGCGCGGTCCAGCGCCATGCGGAACGTCGGCTTGGTGGTGCCGTTCTGGTTCAGCGTACCAACGGGAACCAAGATCTGGTTGTTGTTCACGGTCGTCGATTGGAACGCACCCCATTCGTTGTTCAGCAGGTTGCCTACGTTGAACACGTCCAGGCTCAGCTGCAGCGTGTTGCGCTTCTCGCCGATGTTAACGAAGATGTCTTGCAGCAACTTCACATCGAACTGGTTGCGCCAGGGGAACTGAGCACCATTGCGCTCGGCGTACTTGCCTTTGCGGGTGCGCAGGTATTTGTCCTGTTCGATAAACTTGAAGAATGCGTCGCTCTGCTGCTGGGGCGAGTACGAGGTGATTTCCGAACCGCTGATGATGGTGTACGTGGTGAACGTAATTTCCGAAGCGTCTTTCGGCACGTAAATCAGGTCGGCGTTGGCACCGTCGCGGTTGAAGTCCGTCGAGTAGGTGTACGAGTAACGACCCGTGCTGCCGCCTTCGTAGAACAACGACAGGGTGGTGCCCAAGTGGCCCAGGTACTCCTTGCGGTACGAGAGCGAACCGATAACACGGTCCGGCGTTACGTAGTTGGCGTACGACAACTCAGGCGTGTTAGCGCCATTCACCGTCTGGTTGCCCTGCCATGCAGTGCTTACCTGGTCGCCGCTGCCGTCGTACAGGTTCTTCGCCTCGCTGTGCACGTAGGCTGCCGAAGCGTAGATGCCGTTGCCAAACTGCTTCTCCAGCTTAGCCGTGGCCGACCAGTAGTAGCCTTTCGAAGCGTTGTCGAGTACGTAAGCGTTGAAGGCACCACCGTTGCTAGCACCGTTTGCTACGAACTTGCCGCTAGCCACCGGGTTTACAAACTTGTCGCGGTCATTAGCAGGGTAGATCAGACGGTTGTCGGGGTAGCCGGCAATGTTCAGCGGCTTCGGCGTTACCAAGTTGGCGTTGCGGAAGAGCGCGGTATTCAGGTCTTTGTTGTAAATCCCCTCTAAGGTACCTACAATGCCCAAGGGCAGTTGCACGTCGACACCGATGCTCGACTTCCACGTTTGCGGGAAGCGGAAATCGGGGTCCAAAGCAGTAATCTGCGACGGAGCAACCGTACCAGCAGGGGCCGGCGTTTCGGGCAGATAGAAGCGCGGGTCGGGGCTGAAACCGCGGTAGCCGCCTTGCAAATCTTTCACAGCTGCGCCGTTGTTGATCTGCGTAATCTGAATCATGCCGGCGTCGCTGGCTTGGCTTACAATCCACACGTAAGGTACGCGGCCCGTAAAGATGCCCGTACCGCCGCGCAGCTGCAGCGTCCGGTCACCCTTCACGTCGTAGTTGAAGCCCACACGGGGCGACCACAGCACACGGTTCTTGGGCAGGTTGGCCACGTTGATTTTCTCGCCGTTGTTGAACGTCAAAGGCGTGATGAGCGGGTGCTCTTTCAGGTCTTGGCCAAAGCTGGTGAAGTCGGCACGGATGCCCGGCGTGATGCGCAGCCGGTCGGTAACCGTAATTTCATCCTGCAGGTAAGCAGCGTATTGTCCGTAGGTGAAGCTCGGGAAGGCTTGCTTGTAGCCGGGAGACAACGAGTACGTAATGGCGTAGCTGTTGGGCAGAGCTGTCTTGGCAATGTTCGGGTCGGGGTTCGAAGCCGTCACGAAGTCCTGCCACGAGGCAAATTGGTAGTAGCTAGTACCGTAGCGCTGAAAACCGTTCTTGGTTTCGCTCAGGTCAATTTGAGCACCCAAGGTTACGTTGTGTATGCCTTTGTTCCAGGTGAAATCGTCTTTGAACGATTTGATGGCCACGTCGCGCAGGTTGCCGTAGGAAAACAGTTCGTAACCAAACGAGGTGAAAGGCGAGCCGTCTTGCAGGATGTCTACGAAGGGGAAAATCGAGCTTTCCGAGCTGCGTGGGTCGTTCTGCTTCGTGTAGGTAGCCCGGAACGTGTTGCCCATGTTGCTGCCGAAGGTCGAGTTCAATTCGCCAGCCAGCGAGTAGAAGTTTGACTCTTCGTTGTAGCCACTGTTCTGGTAGAACATCGCGTTCAGGTCTTGGCGGCTGCCCGAGAAGGGAAGCGAGGTCGACGTGCCGTTCGGGAAGGCCGGACGCTTGCTGTTCGTCTGGCTGTAGCGGATGTTGAAGCGGTTGCGGTTGTTGATGGTCCAGTCGAGACGACCCAGGATTTTGGTGCGCGGGCTCACGAAATCGTAACCCTCGTACGGGCCGGTTTTGTAGCCGTAACGGTCGTTCAGGTAAGTGCTGATTTCGTCCAGCTGGTTGCGCGTCGGGCGCGAAATCGTCTGGCTCGTGCCGAAGTTGCTCTTGCCGTTCGCGTCGAGCGTAGCAGCCGTGCGCGTTTGGCCCGGAACCGTGTTTTTCTCGTCTTCAAAGTTGACAAAGAAGAACAGCTTGTCCTTGATGATCGGACCGCCCAAACGGGCACCGTATTGGTAGAAGGTCGAGTTCGAGATGTTTACCTTCTCTTTGCCCACCTTGTCACCGTAGAAATCTTCGGTGCGGCCATAGGAGTACACCGAGCCCGAGAAGTTGTTGGAGCCCGAACGCGTTACGGCGTTTACGGCGCTGCCAATGAAGCCCGACTGGCGCACGTCGAAAGGTGCTACGCTCACCGAAATCTGTTCGATAGCGTCCAGCGAGATGGGCGAGCCACCAGCCGGCAGGTTGCCACCAATACCGAAGTTGTTGTTGAAGTCGGAGCCGTCAACCGTGATAAAGTTCTGACGGCTGTTGCCACCACCTACCGACTGGCCGTTGGCCTGGGGGGTGAGGCGGGTCAGGTCGTTCAGGCTACGCGTAATCGAGGGCAAACGCTCGATCTGCTCGCGCTGAATGTTGGTTACCGAGCCGGTGCGGTCCGAGTTGATCAGCGCATCGCGGCGGCCTTGTACCTCTACGCCGGCCAGCGTTTGCGTGGTCTCGCTCAGGTTCACGTCCAGGCGCAGGTTTTGGCCCAGGCTCAGGAAAATGCCTTCGCGGACGGCTTCCTGGTAGCCTACGAAGGTTACCCGTACCGTGTACGGACCACCCACGCGCATCGCCTGGATGTTGTAGCGGCCGTCGGCGTTGGTGGGCGCCACGTACTGCGAGTTGGTAGGCGTGTGCACGGCAATAACCGTGGCACCGGGCAGACCTTCTCCTGATTTATCGGTGACGACACCGCTCATGGAAGAGGTCGTAACGCCTTGGCTCCAGCCCAGCTGCGCCGACAGCAGCGTCAGCAGCAACAAGAGCAAGTGGCGTAAACGTACTTGTTTCATAAAAGGGAACATTGGTGAAAAAGGTACTCTGGGAAAACGGGGACAAAACTAGAGCCGAAAACCGGCACACGCGGTTACCTGAGCATTACATTTACCGGGTTACCACACAACCAAAAGAGCAGAAACGGGTAGCAAAGCTACGACGGAAATTCACAACTTAGGACGTACTGCCTTTATGAATCTACTCAGATAATAATCACTTTCTAAGGCATTTTCCACCACGCCTAACGACGTGGAAGAGTGAATGAACTGCACCCCCTCGTCGCTGACTTCGGTGACCAAGCCCACGTGGGTAATGGTGCCACTGCCAGGCGAAGCTCCGAAAAATACCAAATCCCCGGCGCGTAAATCCTGGGGCCGCACCGGGTCGCCCCACGCAGCCTGCTCGTTGGAAGACCGCGGTATGGTGACGCCGGCTGCCCCAAAGGAAGCACACAGCAAGCCCGAGCAGTCGAGGCCCAGGCGGGTAGTGCCGCCAAATTTGTAGGGCGTGCCCTGGTACGAACGAGCGGTTTCGATGACAGAAGCCAACTGCCGGTCGATGCTGGCCGGGCTGCTGTTGCGTTTGGGCCGCACGGCCGTTTTCGTCTTTACTTTCGTGCGCACCGTGGTGTGGCCCTTGCGGCGGCCTTCCGCCTTCATGCGCGCCATGTCGCGGGCCGAGTAGTACCGGCCGTTGCGGTAATTCAGCTTCTGGCTGCTTTTGCAACCGGCCAAGAGCAAGAGCCCCGTGAGCGTGAGCCAAGTAAAATAAGCCAGCGGCCGCCCCGAAAGCCCTACTTTTATCAACGATTTCCGCATCGGAGCAAAGATACGCGAATGAGCCATTTGCAAGAAAGAAAGCCGTTTGGACAATGCACGCCTGCGTTGCTGGCGTCGTTTAGCACTATTGTGGGGCCCGAGCACGTGCTCACACCCAGCACCCTGGCCGCCGACGAGTACGCCCGCTACGGGCGCGACCATACCGAAGACCTGTACTTTCAGCCCGACGTGGTGCTGCGCCCCGCCAACGCTGACGAGGTAAGCCGTATTATGCGCCTGTGCCACGAATACCGGATTCCCGTGACGCCCCGTGGCGCCGGTACCGGGCTGAGCGGCGGGGCACTGCCGGCGCACGGCGGCGTGGTACTCAGCACCGAGCGCCTCAACCGCATCATCCAAATCGACGAGCGGAACCTGCAGGCCACCGTGGAGCCAGGCGTGGTGAACGAGGCATTTCAGAACGCGGTGAAGGAAGTGGGGCTGTTTTACCCGCCCGACCCCGCCAGCAAAGGCAGTTGCTTTTTGGGCGGCAACCTCGCGCACAGCAGCGGCGGCCCCAAAGCCGTGAAGTACGGCACCACCCGCGACTATGTGCTCAACCTGGAAGTGGTCCTGCCCACCGGCGAAATCATCTGGACGGCAGCCAACACGCTTAAAAACTCCACCGGCTACAACCTGACGCAGCTCATGGTGGGCTCGGAGGGCACCTTGGGCATCATCACCAAAGTGGTGTTCCGTCTGCTGCCGTTTCCGCAGCAGAACATCCTGATGCTGGTGCCTTTTCGGCAGGAAGAACAGGCCGCTGAGGCTGTAGCGGCCGTGTTTCGGACGGGTATCATCCCCTCGGGCATGGAGTTTATGGAGCGCGAGGCCATTGCGTGGTCGTCGGAGTACCTGCAGATTCCGCTTACCCTGCCCGACGACATCCGTGCCCACTTGCTCATCGAACTCGACGGGCAGGACCTGGACCAGCTATATAAGGAAGCCGAACTGGTGTACGGCGTGCTGGAGCACTACGACGTAGGCGACATTCTGCTGGCCGATACCGCCACCCAAAAAGACGAGCTGTGGCGCATTCGGCGCAACATCGGCAATGCTGTGCGCTACAACTCGGTATATAAGGAAGAAGACACCGTAGTGCCCCGCGCCGAGTTGCCCACGCTCCTCAAGGGCGTGAAGGAAATCGGGGCACGGTACGGCTTCAAGAGCGTGTGCTACGGCCACGCCGGCGACGGCAACTTGCATGTAAACATCATTCGCGGCGAGCTGACCGACGAACAATGGAACGTGGGCCTGCGCCAGCCGATTTCGGAGATATTTGAGCTGTGCGTGAAACTGGGCGGCACCATCTCCGGCGAACATGGCATCGGGCTGGTGCAGAAACCCTACATCGGCATTGCGCTGAAAGAAACCAATCTGGCGTTGATGCGCGGTATCAAACAAGTCTTTGATCCGCACGGCATTCTGAACCCGGACAAAATCTTTTAAATCGACCAGTCAGACGGCCAGGCTCCAAGTAGCAACTACCGGCTGGGTGAATACGCCACGGCCCCGCTCCTATATGAAAGGAACGGGGCCGTGGCGTGCGTAATAGGTTTGCCTACTGCTGAGTTTTCAGCTGGTCTTCGCCGCCGTACGGTGCGCCGGCGTTGATGTCGCCGCGCAGGCCATCCATCGACTGGCCGCCTTCGTTTTCATACGGTGCTTTGGCCGTTCCGGGGGCCGGGGCTTCGTTACTGCCCACTTGCGAGCCGGTAGCCGGCTGGCCGTTGCCGGTAATAACGGAGGCGGCTTCGCCTACTGGACCGGCTACTTCGTTTACACGCTGGATGTATTGGCGTTTGGCTTCGTCTTCGGGCACGCCCTTAAACTTGCTCCACGAGTCCCACTGCGCCTGCGACATGCCCGGGTCGCCGCTGGGCTTATCCGGCGAATCGTCGCCTACTACCTCGCCGCGGGTGTCATGGTCGCCTTCGGTGGCTTGCTTGTAGAGGCCGTAGAGCTCGGTCATGTGTGCGGCGGCTTGGTCGCCGGGGAGGCCGTTTACGCGCGTCACGGCGGCTTCGAATTCCTGTTGCAGATTCATTTGGTCTTGGAGGCTCATGGGAAATAGCGTTGAGGTGGGTACCGGCCGGGCCGATACCAACTTTACTCGCTTGGCACGGCTTTGGTTGCGGGCGCGCCCTACCGCAAGTTTTGGCCCGCGCAAGTGCCGAAGCTTCGTACCTTTGCCCGCCAATTATGTGTGGAATCACCGGACTTTTCGCCTTTAACGACTCAGGACGTTCGTCGCTGACGGGCCTGCAGGCCTCAACCGACGCCATCGTGAGCCGCGGCCCCGACTCGCAGGGGCATTTCGTGTACGACTGCGTGGGCCTGGGCTTCCGCCGCCTCGCTATTCTCGACCTCTCGGCCGACGGCAACCAGCCGATGACCGATGAATCGGGGCGCTACACCATCGTCTTCAACGGCGAAATCTTCAACTTCCGCGAGCTACGGGCCCGTTTGCAGCGTAAGGGCTACACGTTCCGGTCGCACACCGACACGGAGGTTATCCTGAAGCTCTACATCACCGAAGGCCGCGGCTTTCTGAAGAAGCTGAACGGCTTTTTCGGCTTGGCCATCTACGATAAGGAGGAAAACACGCTCTTCATTGCCCGCGACCGGATGGGAGTGAAGCCCCTGCTCGTGTACCGCGACGAAGAGAAGCTCATGTTTGCTTCCGAAATGAAGTCGTTGCTGGCCTTGGGCGTGCCGCGCAAGCTCGATTACGCTTCGCTGAGCCATTACCTGCAGCTCAACTACATTCCGGGCCCGGCCACCATCTTCAAAGGCGTGAAGAAGTTGCTGCCGGGTCACTACCTGTTCATTCAGGGCAACGGCAAGGTGGTGAAGAAGCGCTGGTACAAAATTCCTTACGACCCGAAGAAAGTCGCCAAGAACAAAACGACCTACGAGCAGCAGAAAGCCAAGCTGGTCGAGTTGATGGACGCCTCGGTTGCCCGGCGCCTCGTGGCCGACGTGCCGCTGGGCTCGTTCCTGAGCGGTGGCATCGACTCCTCGGTCATTACGGCCTTGGCCGCGCGCCACACGCCGCACCTCAACACGTTCAGCATTGGCTTCAAGGATGAGCCGTTCTTCGACGAAACGAAGTACGCCAACCTCGTGGCCAAAATGCACAAGACCAACCACACGGTCTTTTCGCTGACCAATAACGACCTCTACAGCCACCTGTTCGACGTGCTCGACTATTTCGACGAGCCGTTTGCCGACTCGTCGGCCCTGGCAGTGTACATCCTTAGCAAGGAAACCCGCCAGAAGGTTACCGTGGCCTTGTCCGGCGACGGCGCCGACGAGCTGTTTGCCGGCTACAACAAGCACATGGGCGAATGGCAGGTGCGCAACGGCGGCCCCAAAGCCGAGTTCGTAACCGGCCTTAATATTTTGTGGGACGTGCTGCCGAAGTCGCGCAACTCGTTCTTCGGCAACAAAGTGCGCCAGCTGCAGCGCTTCTCGCGCGGCATGCTCTCGGGGCCCAAAGACAGGTACTGGGACTGGGCCAGCCTCGCCAGCGACAAAGACGCCCGCAGCTTGCTCAGCCCGAGTGCGCGCCAGAAAGCCGGCCGCAAAATTGCCGACAAGCGCCGCAAAGACATTCTGGAGCACCTGCACGCCGACGGCGACCTGAACGAGGTGCTGCTGACCGACATGGAGCTGGTGCTGCCCTACGACATGCTGGCCAAAGTAGACTTGATGAGCATGGCCAACTCACTGGAAGTGCGCACGCCCTTCCTCGATTACAAGGTGGTCAACTTCGCCTTCTCGCTACCCGTCGAAAGCAAAATCGACGCGAAGATGAAGAAGCGCATCGTGCAAGATGCTTTCCGGCCGCTGCTGCCCGAGGAACTCTACAAGCGCCCCAAGCACGGCTTCGAGGTACCGCTGCTCAAGTGGTTCCGCAACGAGCTGCGCCCGCTTATCACCGACGACCTGCTCTCCGACGACTTCATTGAGGCGCAGGGCATCTTCTCGGTCGATGCCATCCGGGCGCTCAAGCAGCAACTGTTCTCCAACAACCCCGGCGACGTGCACGCCCGCATCTGGGCGCTCATCGTGTTCCAGCACTGGTGGAAGCGCCACATGGCCTAGTTTTGTCTGATTCCTTCTTTTTTCGACGCTAATATCTTCGCATGGACGCACCCGTTACGCCCGTGACTTCATCGGCCGGTGCCATTCAGTTTCCGCCGCGCAAGCTTTCTATCGTTATTCCGGCCTACAACGAGGCCCGAACCATTCACTTGATTCTCGATCAGGTGAAAGCGGTGAAGCTGCTCAACGACATCGAAAAGGAAGTTATCCTGGTCAATGACTGCTCCAAGGACGACACGGAAGGGGCCATCCAGCGCTACATGGCCGCCAACCCCGACTTGCCTATTCGCTACCTCAAGCACGAGGTAAATGCGGGCAAAGGAGCAGCCTTGCACACCGGCATTCAGCACGCCACCGGCGACTACCTCATTATTCAGGACGCCGACCTGGAGTACGACCCCGAGGAGTACAACGTGCTGCTGAAACCCGTGCTGCGAGGTGTGGCCGACGTGGTATTCGGTTCGCGCTTTATGGGCGGCAATGCCCACCGCATCCTGTTCTTCTGGCACAGCATCGGCAACCAGTACGTGCTGACGTTCCTCTCGAACATGTTCAACAACCTGAACCTGACCGATATGGAAACCTGCTACAAGCTGTTCCGTCGGGACCTGATTCAGGGTCTGAAACTAGAAGAAAAGCGCTTTGGATTTGAGCCTGAGGTAACGGCCAAAATTGCCCGTATTCCCAACGTACGCATCTACGAAGTCGGCATCAGCTACTACGGCCGCACCTACGAGGAGGGCAAAAAAATTGGCTGGCGCGACGGGGTGCGGGCCATCTACTGCATCATCAAGTACGGCCTGTTTAAATAGGTCGGTACGCGCGTTGGTTACTTGGCTGCAAAACAAGTAGCTCTACTTTCATAAAAAAGCGGAAATTTGCCCCGGCAAAATTCCACCTTGTTTTCTCTACGCTTCATTTCGTTTCCATGAAAATAGCTGTTGTTGGCACGGGCTACGTTGGTTTGGTTACCGGTACGTGCTTCGCCGAAGTTGGCATCGACGTCACTTGCATCGATATCGACGAGCGTAAAATCAGTAACCTCAAGCAAGGCATCCTGCCGATTTACGAGCCCGGTCTGGAAGAAATGGTGCTGCGCAACGTAGAGAAAGGCCGCCTGCACTTCTCCACGTCGCTGGCCGAGGGCATTAAGGATGCCGACGTAGCCTTCATTGCCGTGGGCACGCCTCCCGGCGAAGACGGTTCGGCCGACCTGAAGTACGTGCTGGCAGTAGCCCGCGGCATTGGGGAGCACATGAACAGCTACGGCGTGATTGTGACTAAGAGCACGGTACCGGTGGGCACGGCCGCCAAAGTGCAGCGCGAGCTGACCATGGCGCTGGAGAAGCGCGGTGTCGACATCGAGTTCGACGTGGCCTCGAACCCCGAGTTCCTGAAGGAAGGCGCGGCCATCGACGACTTCCTGAAGCCCGACCGTATTGTGGTGGGCGTGGCCTCGGAGCGCGCCGAAGAAGTGATGCGCAAGCTCTACAAGCCATTCCTGCTCAACGGGCACCCCATCATTTTCATGGACATCCCGTCGGCAGAAATGACCAAGTACGCCGCCAACGCCATGCTGGCCACCAAGATTTCGTTCATGAACGACGTGGCCAACCTGTGCGAAATCATGGGCGCCGACGTGAACATGGTGCGCCGCGGCATCGGCTCCGACGCCCGCATCGGCACCAAGTTCATCTACCCGGGTATTGGTTACGGCGGTTCGTGCTTCCCCAAAGACGTGAAGGCCCTCATCAAAACGGCTTCCGAAAACGGCTACGAGATGCAAGTGCTCAAGGCCGTGGAAAGCGTGAACGAAGACCAGAAATCGGTGCTCTTCAATAAAGTCGACCGGCATTTCGGCGGCGAGTTGCGGGGCAAGAAAATGGCCATTTGGGGTCTATCGTTCAAGCCCAAAACCGACGACATGCGCGAAGCTCCTTCGCTCGTCATCATCGAGAAGCTGTTGGCTGTAGGCTGCGAAGTAGTTGCCTACGACCCGGTAGCGGTACACGAGGCCAAAAAAGACCTCGGCGACCGTATCACCTACGCTGCCGACCCCTACGAAGCCGTAGAAGGTGCCGATGCGCTGCTGGTGGTAACGGAGTGGCCCGAGTTCCGCTCGCCCAACTTCGACGATATTGCCGCCCGCATGAAAGGCCGCGTTATCTTCGACGGCCGCAACATCTACGATGCGCAGGAAATGGAGAAGACCGGCTTTGCCTACCACTGCATCGGGATTCGCACCACGCACCACGAGCCGGCTACCAAGTAAGCGGGGCTGCCGCCACGCGGCGACTCACGCGCACCCTTTCAACTAACAGCTACAGCTCATGGCTAACAGCTCGGAAAAGAAACGCATCCTGATTACCGGCGGGGCCGGCTTCCTTGGCTCGCACCTGTGCGACCGGTTTTTGGCCGAGGGCTACCACGTCATTGCCATGGACAACCTGGTGACGGGCAACCTGGCTAACATCGAGCACCTGTTCGGCAAAAAGGACTTCGAGTTCTATCACCACGACGTGTCGAAGTTCGTGCACGTACCCGGCGAACTGGATTACATCCTGCACTTCGCCTCGCCCGCGTCGCCCATCGACTACCTGAAGATTCCGATTCAGACCCTGAAAGTGGGTGCCCTGGGCACCCACAACCTGCTGGGTTTGGCCCGGGTGAAAAAGGCCCGCGTGCTGATTGCCAGCACCTCGGAAGTGTATGGCGACCCCGACGTGCACCCGCAGGTGGAGGAATACCACGGCAACGTGAACCCGGTGGGCCCGCGCGGCTGCTACGACGAAGCCAAGCGTTTTCAGGAAGCCATTACGATGGCCTACCACAACGTACACAACGTGGAGACGCGCATCATCCGCATCTTCAATACGTACGGCCCGCGCATGCGCCTCGACGACGGCCGTGTACTGCCCGCATTCCTGAGCCAGGCCCTGAAGGGTGAGCCGCTGACGGTATTCGGCGACGGTTCGCAAACGCGTTCCTTCTGCTACGTCGACGACTTGGTGGACGGTATCTACCGCCTGTTGCTGTCGGATTACCACATGCCGGTGAACATCGGCAACCCGGCGGAAATCACCATCAAGGAGTTCGGCGAAGAAATTGCGAAGCTGGCCGGCGTGGAGTTCCGCCCCACGTTCCACCCGCTGCCCCAGAACGACCCGTTGCGCCGTCAGCCCGACATCACCAAGGCCAAAGAAATCCTGGGCTGGGAGCCGAAAGTGGACCGTGCCGAAGGCCTGCGCCGCACGTTCGAGTACTTCAAAGAGCACGTACCCGCTCAGTCGGCGGCTGCGCAGTAAGGTTTATGCTGCTGCCGCACCTGATCGAGTTTCCCCGGCACGGCGCCGAGTCTACCGGGTACATTTCAGTGTGTGAGCAGCAACAGCACGTGCCGTTCGCGGTGCAACGAGTTTTCTGGACGTACGACACGCCAGAGCACGTTGCCCGCGGACGGCACGCGCATTTTCATACCCAGCAGGTACTGGTAGCGGTGGCCGGCACTATTGTGGTGACTACCGAACTGCCCGACGGCCAGATCGAAGTTTTCCGGCTGGATTCGCCGCAAGTGGGCGTGTACATTCCGCCCAATGCCTGGCATACCATGCTCTACACGCCGGGCGCCGTGCAATTGGTTTTGGCTTCGTTGCCCTACGACGAGCAGGACTACATTCGCAGCCACGAGGTTTTTCGGGAAGTGTGGGGAAAATCGGATCAAACGTCAGGCGCTGCCGGTAGCTAAAGGCAAAGCAGCAACTGGCCTGCCACGTCAGATCGGGGCGCAATAGATACTTTCTGTCGCAGGATAGGGGTTCAGCCCTGCGCCCCTGAGTCGGCACGTAAACTGAGGGGCAGACGTCTGAGGTTGGCAAAGCCAAGGGCTATTTTGCAATTTCACGCTTTGTTGCGTCCATGCCCAAGCTTTCCATCGTCATTCCTTGCTACTACAACGAGGAGAATATCCCCGTCACCTCTGCCCGGCTGCTGGAGAATGAGCAGCTCTTTCCTGCCGAGGTGGAGTTTGAGTACGTGCTGGTGGACGACGGCTCCCGCGACGGAACTTGGGCTGCCATTCGGGCCTTTCAGCAAGCCCACCCCAGCAAGGTGGTGGGCATACGGCTGGCTGGCAATGTAGGCTCCTACAATGCCATCGTGGCCGGTTTGGCACACGCCACCGGCGACTGTACGGCTGTGATGACCGCCGACCTGCAGGACCCACCCGAATTGCTCCGGCAGATGTACGATTACTGGCAACAGGGGCTGAAGCTGGTCTTAGCTAATCGCGCCAAACGTGAAGAGGGGCTGCTGCAGCGCTGGTTTTCCAACAGCTTCCATTGGCTGGTGCGGCGCTTGGCATTGCCCGGCATTCCGCCCGGCGGCTTCGACCTCGTGTTCTTCGACCAGCAATTGCGCCACGAAGTGGTGCGGCTGCAGGAGCGCAACAGCAACGTGTTTTACCTGTTGGTGTGGCTGGGTTACCCCTACGTAAGCCTGCCTTATACGCGGCGCCGCCGCGAAATTGGGAAGTCGCGCTGGACGCTGAGCAAGAAAATCAAGCTGCTTATTGATTCCTTGCTGTCCTTTTCGTTTTTCCCGATTCGCGCCATTACGGTTGTCGGTTTTGTGTTTGGCTTCCTCGCCATTCTCTACAGCATTTACCTGGTGTTTTTCCGCTTGCAACACCCCAATGAGCCCCCGGGCTGGACCAGCCTGATGTTGCTGGTGCTGCTGGTGGCTGCGTTTCAGATGGTGGCATTGGGGGTGCTGGGCGAATACGTTTGGCGCGGATTGGATGCCGCTCGTCAACGGCCGATGTACGTGGTGGATGAAACCAGTCCGGCACAACCCAGCCACGTACAGGAATAAGGGAGGAGCTGGGGTGCAGTATGCTGCGCCGCTCACACGGAATAACCATCATGCAAATTCCTTTCTTGTCACTTGCTCCTCAGCACGAAGCCATTCGCGAAGAAATGCTCGCGGCCTTCGCCCAGGTGTACGATTCCAACTGGTATGTGCTGGGGCCGCGTGTGACCCAGTTTGAAGCCCAGTACGCTGCTTTTTCCGGCACAACTCATTGCATAGGCGTGGCCAACGGCCTCGACGCGCTACATCTCTCACTAAAGGCGTTGGGAGTTGGCCCCGGCGACGAAGTGATTGTGCCGTCCAACACCTACATAGCCACATGGCTGGCGGTGTCGTACGTAGGCGCTACCGTTGTGCCCGTAGAGCCGAACGAGCAGACCTATAATATCGAAGCCAGCAGCATTGAGGCCGCTATTACGCCGCGTACCAAGGCCATTATGCCCGTGCATCTGTATGGGCAAGCCTGTTCGATGAATGATATTATGGTCATAGCTCAGCGGTATGGGTTATGGGTAGTAGAAGACAATGCCCAGGCGCATGGCGCCCAATGGAAGGGGCAGTTCACCGGTAGCTTTGGTCATGCCAACGCCACCAGCTTTTATCCGGGTAAAAACCTAGGCGCGCTGGGCGACGCCGGGGCCATTACCACTTTCAGTACCGACTTAGACGCGCAAATCAGAGTTTTGCGCAACTACGGCTCCCAGCAGAAATACCTGAACCAGGTCGTCGGGCACAATTCCCGGCTGGACGAATTGCAGGCCGCGCTGCTGTCAGTGAAGTTGCCGCGCCTGAATGACTGGACGGCGCAACGCCAGCAGTTGGCGCTCCATTACAATGATGCGCTTCGTACGACACCGGGTATTACGCTACCAACAACGGCCATCGGTGCTACCCATGTGTATCACCTCTATGTTATTCGGAATCGGCAGCGGGACGCCCTACAACACTATTTGGCCGAGCAGGGGATTGGCACCCTTATTCATTATCCTACCCCTCCCCATCTTCAGGAAGCCTACAAATCCTTAGGCTACTCACTTGGCGACTTTCCGATTGCCGAAGAACTGGCCCGCACCAGCCTGAGCCTGCCGCTTTGGCCTGGCCTGACTGAAAACCATATTACTTACATCGCCGAAGCCATTCAACGCTTTGCCAGCAAGCACAACTGAGTGCTGATCTGTGTTGTTCTTCAGAAGCAGTTCAACTAAAAAAGGAGAAGATCGAAACGCAGTCATGTGTTGCAGGCATAACTCTTTCAATAGTTGCTGCACTGCGGATTGTTATGTCGACGCAATCGGGAGAAGTTGAGCTTAGTTGCCACTCTTTGCTTACTCCAAAAGGCAGCTTGTTTCTTACGCAATACATCCAAGCCAAAAGGTTTACCTTTGAAGCGCGAAACCCAAACTGCTTTCTGTCGAAAACAGCACTCTGTTTACCCAAGGTACATGCCTAAGTCACACATCGTCATCACCTCCATTTTTGCCCCTACCAAGGCGGTTACCAAATTTGCCAACCTACCTGACTACAGCTTGGTAGTAGCAGGCGACAAAAAATCACCTGCCGATTGGGCCGAGGCCAACGTCACGTATTTGTCGACGACTCAGCAAGAGGAAGCCGGGTTTCGCCTGACGGCCAAACTACCCTATAATCACTACGGGCGTAAAATGGTCGGTTACCTACACGCCATCCGCGAAGGTGCTCAGGTAATTATTGATACCGATGACGATAACATTCCGTACGACGGCTGGGAGTTTCCCCAAATGGACGGGGAATTTGCCACTTCGCCTGCGCAGAAAGGTTTCGTAAACATTTACAAGAATTTCACCAGCCACCATATCTGGCCTCGTGGCTATCCGCTTGACCTGATTTTGAATCAGGACCACAACTTGAAGGAAGCCGATCTGCTCAAACAGTCTTCGAAGATTGGTGTTTGGCAAGGCTTGGCCGACAGCGACCCTGATGTGGATGCCATCTACCGCTTGGTGGATAACACGGAGGTGTATTTTGACAAACGGGCGCCGATCGTGTTGGCAGAAGGTACCATCTGTCCCTTCAACTCGCAGAACACCGCCGTCCGCCGCGAGCTGTTTCCGTTACTGTACTTGCCTGCGTACGTCACCTTCCGCTTCACTGATATTTTGCGTGGCCTCGTTGCCCAGCCAATCATGTGGGCACACGGCTACCGCTTGGGCTTCACGGAAGCAACTGTGATTCAGGAACGTAATCCGCACGATTACGTAAAGGATTTCGAATCTGAAATTCCGTGCTACCTGAATCCGAACAAAGTTATTGCTGCGGTTTCGCGTGCTATCAGCCCGGAAAATACGGTCGGCGAAAACTTGCGCAGAGCTTATGCCGAATTGGCAAAGGAAAACATCGTTACTGCCCAGGAAATTGAGCTGCTGGATTTGTGGTTAGAGGACGTTGCTGAATTGACGGCGTAATCTTTCGCTCGTCGGACAATAAGATTTTCTTTTAGGTAATAGCAAGATGCTCACCAGACGGGGCTATTGCTAGTAATTCGGTTTGAAATTAGAATAGCGTTGGTGCATCTGTATCAACGCTATTCTTTGTATTCACGGGAACAGTCCCACTGCATAAACGATGAAAAAGTCAGCTCATATTTCTGCCATACTATCAACTCGTAGCTATTTAAAGCAACCTCTCTACGATTTGATTTATGAATGGGAAGAAGATTTGGCCCAAGCATTGTCAGTCCCAATCCTAAACGCTATTCCCACTTACCGAAAGGCCTTATACAATCCGTATGCCCGTAAGGCAATAATGCGGGTTGGAAAGCAGTATTTAGATAAATGGAATAATACGCTCGAAGCCATCCGGCCACAACGCAGTAACGAAGGGTACAACTTTGTGTATGAATTAGGCGTAAACTACGAGCCTAATTTTTCTACTTCTGCAAAAGCCATTCCAGCCTTTATCGACTTCTGGAAGCACACTGATCTAGATGCTTTTTATGAAAATTATAAAAGGTGTAAAATAGTCTTGATTTCAAGTCTGGAAACCTATGAGTTTCTAAAGGCTCAAAATTGCCCGTTGAATATTGCGCATTTTCCACTATGCTTGTCAGATCGGTATCGGCTTGAAGAAGACACAGTGTATGAGAAAAAATATGATATTTTGTTGGCTGGTAAATTAAATATTAGGACAAACCAAGTATTGCGCAATTATTTGGATGAATTTGTTAGTAAGTACAAAGATGTAGAGTTCTTGTGCCAGCAAGAGATTAACGGCGAATTTTATTATTCATCCAACAAGAAAGGTATAATTGGTAAGTTTCATTCTCGCCCAGAGTATATAAAATTACTTCGCGCGAGCAAAGTGTCTTTTTACAGCACCCCTGGTATCGACGGTGGAGAGAAACGCACCGGCGGTTTTAATCCCGTAACGCCCCGCTACCTGGAGCTTTTGAGTGCACAATGCATGTTGCTGGGGAAATATCCTGATAACGAGGAAACAGCTTTCTACGAGTTACCGCGTGTATGTCCCAATGTCGAGTCGTATGCTGTTTTTGAAAACACTCTGTTGGGGTATCTAAATCAATCTAACCCGGATTTTTCTGTTCATAGAGAAATCCTAGATAAGCACTACACTTCCCGTCGAGCAGAATTGCTACAAGATATATTGAGTAATTTTTAGTTGTTATTTCAGTTTCATTGAATGAATGTTTGTTGCTCAAAATGCTAAAAAAGATTCGCGCGAGAGTTGAACCTTTACTAGCTGGTTTACGGACAAAAGGGTCATTTACCCAAAATTTGGCCGTGGCCTTCTCTAGCAATGCGCTTACTTTTGTAATAACATTTCTGTTTACGCCGATATTTTCTAGGATATATACGCCTGAAGCGTACGGAAAATTTGCTTTGTTTAGCACCATAAGCAATAACGTGATGGTGTTGGTATCGTTGAGCTTTCCGAATGCTTTTGTATTACCACGTGACGAACGTAAATTCCTTGACCTAGTACGGTTGTCTTTTTTGCTGGCTTTCGGCAGCATGATTATACTTGTTCCCTTTTTTGGATTTTCAGGAAAAAATATTCTTCATTTCTTTAATGCTGAGAGTTTAGTAGAATATCGTTGGCTGATTGCACCTTCTATTTTAGTAAGTGCTATCAACGTTATCTGGAATAACTGGCATTCCCGAGAAAAAGAGTTCCGACGGAACGGAGTAGCCCAAATTGGCGCAGCTGTTGTTTCCAGGACGGTGGGCCTTAGCTATGGTTTAGGTGTGGGAGGTTTCGCTCCTGGTTTGTTATTAAGCGACTTTGCCCATAAATTTACCGCGTCAATTATCTCTGTGAATAAAAGCATGCGTGCTCGGTTTACGGAGTTATTTTATGGATTTAAATGGAGCAACGTTCGCGAAACATTTATAGAGTATCGCCAGTACCCACTGTACTCTTTACCTGGGTCATGGGTAGCTGGTTTTACGTCGCAGTTACCTGTATTAGTTCTTTCACGTTTCTATGGAGTCAGTGCTGTTGGTCAGTTTTCATACGCCAATAGCCTGCTAAATATCCCTATCCAGCTAATTGCTTTTTCATTAGGATCTGTATTTCTGCAGCGAGCTACTGAAATATATTATGATACTCCTGAGCGAATGCCTCAGCTGATAAAGGACCTTTACCTGAGAGTGTTCTACCTTGGTGTTATTCCTTTTGGCGTGCTAAGTGTATATGGTGAATGGATATTTACATTCATTCTAGGAAAAAAATGGCAAACAGCTGGCGTTTTTGCTGGTTACATGGCATACTATTATATTTTTTATCTGGTTTCCTATTTCTTTTCTTCTTTATATGTAATCATTGATAAACAGAAATATAACCTTTTAGGACATGGCATTAACTTGGGCATGATGTGTCTTGCATTTATACCCGGCGTAATTTTACAAGACGTTAAGTTGTTCGTAATGCTATTCAGTATAGGCAGTGTTATTGCCTTTACAGTAAACATATTGATAGTATTTAGACTGTTCAGAGTTTCTCCAGTAGGCGTTGTAGTACGAAGCTGGCTGATCTTATTTGGGGTTTTTATTTTTCTTACATTAGTGAAAATGGGATTAGTAGCGTTAGCACCATCCATTTTTTTGAAATAGAATAAAACTTCTTGGGCCTAGAGTACGCAATTGGCCCTAAGTACCCAAACCATACCAGGGAGCGTCAAACCCTGGCTGTAGATCTTGTGGGATAATATTAATCTGCATAGGAATATTAAAAGTTAAATGGCAGGCCTCGGTGCAGTTGCCTATCTTTGCCGATGGATACAGATATGCAACTGCGTCAGTACATTGCTCTGACGGTATTCTGTCCGGTTTCAAGCCAATGCTTGGGCATCCACTCCTGCTTTGTTTTACCAACCACATACCATGAAACGCGCACTCATCACGGGCATTACGGGCCAGGACGGAGCTTATTTGGCCGAGTTGCTGCTGAGCAAAGGCTACGAAGTCCATGGCATCAAACGCCGTTCGTCCCTGTTCAACACCGACCGCATCGACCATTTGTACCAGGATCCGCACGAGCAGCACGTGCGCTTTCACTTGCACTACGGCGACCTATCGGACTCGACCAACCTGATCCGTATTGTGCAGGAAGTGCAGCCCGACGAGATTTACAACCTCGGCGCCATGTCGCACGTGAAAGTGTCGTTCGATGCGCCCGAGTACACGGCCGATGCCGACGGCATCGGTACGCTGCGCTTGCTGGAAGCAATTCGCATTCTGGGCCTCACCAACAAGACCCGCATCTACCAAGCCAGCACCTCGGAGTTGTACGGCTTGGTGCAGCAGGTGCCGCAGTCGGAAACCACGCCATTCTATCCCCGCTCACCGTACGCGGTTGCCAAACTTTACGGGTACTGGATTACTGTGAATTACCGCGAGGCTTATGGCATGTATGCCTGCAACGGTATCCTGTTTAACCACGAGTCGCCGTTGCGTGGGGAAACCTTTGTGACGCGCAAGATTACGCGCGCCGCTGCCCGCATTGCCCTGGGGCTGCACGACAAGCTGTACTTGGGCAACCTCGATGCCAAACGTGACTGGGGCCACGCTAAGGATTACGTGGAGGCCATGTGGCGCATGCTACAGCAAGACACCCCCGAAGACTACGTTATTGCTACCGGCGTGACGACCACCGTGCGCGATTTTGTACGCATGGCTTTTGCCGAACTGGGCATCGAGCTAGCGTTTTCGGGTGAAGGCGTCAACGAAACGGCGCAGGTAGTAAGCTGCTCCAATCCCGAGTTCCAATTGCCCGAAGGCAAAGAAGTAGTAGCCGTTGATCCGCGCTATTTCCGCCCCACTGAAGTGGAACTGCTCATCGGCGACCCTACCAAAGCCAAAACCCAGCTGGGTTGGGAACCTAAGTACGACTTGAAAGCGCTGACCGCCGACATGGTACAGGCTGATTTGGAACTCTTCCGCCGCGACGCCACTTTGCGTGCCGGTGGTTACCGTATCTTCAACTACCACGAATAAGACGGTTGGCAGTGCCCTGAAAGCTAGGGTACTGCCAATTCCTTACAAGAATATTGCTGCATCATGGACCTGAATGCAAAAATTTACGTGGCTGGGCACCGCGGCATGGTGGGCTCGGCGTTGGTGCGACGACTGCGCCGTGCCGGCTACCAAAACTTGGTGACCCGTACCACGCAGGAGCTGGACCTGCGCAACCAAGCAGCCGTGGCCGAATTCTTCGCCACTGAAAAGCCCGAGTATGTGTTGTTGGCAGCGGCCAAGGTAGGTGGCATTCACGCCAACAATACCTATCCAGCCGATTTCCTGCTCGATAACCTCCAGATTCAGAACAACGTCATTCAGCAGAGCTACCTGAACGGTGTTACCAAGCTGCTCTTTCTGGGCTCGTCCTGCATCTATCCAAAGATGGCGCCGCAACCCATCAAAGAGGAGTACTTGTTGACCGGAGCTCTGGAGCCCACCAACGAAGCGTATGCCCTGGCCAAAATTGCCGGGCTGAAGCTTTGCGAGGCTTACCGCCGCCAGCACGGTGCTAATTTCATCAGCGCCATGCCCACCAACCTCTACGGCCCTGGCGACAACTACAACCTGCAGAACTCTCACGTGCTGCCCGCGTTGCTACGCAAGTTTCACGAAGCCAAACTGGCTAACGCACCGAGCGTAGAGGTGTGGGGTTCCGGCACGCCGCGCCGAGAGTTCCTGCACGTCGACGACCTGGCTGATGCTTGCTTCCACTTGTTGCTCGCCTACAACGGTGCCGAGCCTGTGAACGTGGGTACCGGCAAAGACATTACCATCCGCGAACTGGCCGAGTTGGTGAAGGACGTAGTAGGCTACACCGGCGACATTCAGTTCAATACCTCGCAACCCGACGGTACCCCCCGCAAACTGCTGGATGTTTCCAAGTTGGCCGAGGCCGGCTGGCAGTACAGCATTGAGTTGCGCGACGGCGTAGAGGCTGTATACAAAGAAGCGTTCAGCGAAACCCCACAGTCGGCCTAATAACATGAATTGTGCCTCTGCGCACGACCTCCGATTCTTTAAGAATTGAACTACCTGTGCGGTAAGCTGCACAGGTAGTTTTAGTTATGATCAAGCAGTGTGATATATAATATAAATAAGCCAATGTTTAATTGATCTTTCTATTCGTGCGCGTCGAATCAATTATATTTGCGCGGTTGCAATAGTGTCGGGAGCATAAAAAGGTCTCGTTTGCGCCTTTTCACCTTTAAGTAGCGAAACCTGCGTGTACCCAACTTCAGTGAAGAATATCGCCGAAACACCGGTAAAAGAGGGTAGCCAGAGCGAGGAGAACTGGACCGAGGTGATAGAGCCGCGGTCTGGCTTGTTGGAGTTGGGGCTGCAGGAGGTCTGGCGCTACCGGGATTTGGTGCTCTTGTTTGTGCGGCGCGACTTTGTGTCAACCTATAAGCAGACTGTGCTCGGGCCCTTGTGGTTCTTTATTCAGCCCCTGCTCACTGCTCTCACGTTCATTATCATCTTTGGCAACGTAGCGAAGATTCCTACCGGCGGGCAACCCATGCTCGTTTTCTACCTGGCCGGCATTACTGTGTGGAACTACTTTGCCCAGACGCTAACCTCCACGGCTACCGTTTTCACGGTTAACGCCCAGATTTTTGGCAAGGTGTATTTCCCACGCCTAACCATGCCGCTTTCCATCGTGCTGTCGAACATGGTGCGCTTCGCCATCCAGTTTGCTTTGTTCCTGGTTGTGTGGCTGTATTACTATTTCACGGAAGATACTTTACATCCCAATGCTGTTCTGCTACTCACGCCGTTTCTAGTGATTCTGATGGGACTGTTGTCCCTTGGTTTAGGCATGGTGTTCAGTGCCATGACCACCAAATACCGTGACTTGGCAATGTTGCTGACTTTTGGCGTACAGTTGTTGATGTACGCTACGCCCGTAATTTACTCCATGGACAAATTGCCGGCTAAATACCGCTGGCTAATTGTGGCCAACCCACTTAGCCCCATCGTGGAGTCCTTTCGCTACGCTTTTCTGGGCACCGGTTTATTCAGCTGGGGGCAGTTGGCATATAGTGCAACGGCCACTCTGGTCATCTTGCTGATTGGAACAATCTCCTTCAACAGTGTGCAGAAAAGCTTCACCGACACTGTTTAGCCCCTTTAGTTGAAGCCATGCCTCTTAGGCATGGCCTACTTTTACCGCGTTCCATGAGTAAGCTTGCAATCAAAGTAGAAGACTTGGGTAAAATGTATCGTCTCGGTGAGATTGGTACAGGCACCCTAAGCCACGACTTAAATCGTTGGTGGGCTAAAATGCGCGGGAAGGAAGACCCATTCGCGAAAATTGGTGAAACCAATGACCGCACCACCAAAGGAGCCAGTGACTATGTGTGGTCATTGAAAGACGTCAGCTTCGAGGTGAAACAGGGGGAAGTGCTGGGTATCATCGGACGCAATGGGGCCGGCAAGTCCACGCTGCTGAAGATTCTGTCTCGCGTGACCACCCCCACTACCGGACAAATCAAGATAAACGGACGTATTGCGTCTTTACTTGAAGTAGGCACCGGTTTTCACCCTGAGTTGACGGGGCGAGAAAACATATTCCTGAATGGAGCAATTCTAGGCATGACCAAGGCCGAAATTCGAAGTAAATTCGATGAGATTGTCGACTTTTCGGGGGTTGAACGCTACATAGATACACCAGTTAAGCGCTACAGTAGCGGTATGTATGTACGATTGGCCTTTGCAGTAGCGGCTTTCTTAGAGCCTGAAATATTAATTATTGACGAGGTTTTAGCTGTTGGAGATGCCGAGTTTCAGAAGAAATGCTTAGGTCGCATTAAGGATGTTAGTGTAAACGATGGGCGAACTGTATTGTTTGTAAGTCATCATTTACCTTCAGTTAAAAGCTTGTGCACTCAAGCTTTACTTCTGGAGAGAGGAGTAGTTTCAGTTAGTGGTCAAGTTGAGAGTGTTTTAGAGAAATATCAATTTTCTGGAAATAATAAACTTGCTGGCAGTAGGTATGATTTACCTGCTTCCTTGCCTGTTTATGTAAAGAAATGGAGCGTAATAAGTGATAAGAATAAAAGTGATAATGAGCATTTGTGCTACACCAAAGACAGGGTTGTATTTAGAATTATTATCGTTTCTAATAAAAAAGTAAATAATGCAGAGTTTGGATTTATTCTGCGTGATGTAGAAAATAATATTGTTGTTGGTGTAAACAGCCGAGATAATGGAGCTAATTATTTGGTGTTAGGTGAAGGGGAGCACGTAGTCGATATAGCCATGTATTTACCTTTAAAGCCTGGGCAATATGAAGTTGATATTGCAATAGCTGATCAAGGAAATATAGTTGATCATTGGGTTAGTGATACGAATTTGCGAGTTTTAAATGATTTTGATGTTGTATTAGATGATAGATGGAGAGGTGTTTTAAATGTTGATGCTAAATTTGAAGTTTATGGCTAGATCATCTTTCTTCCTTGAAAAAATTATCTTTAGCTTAATTGAGCGTTATTTTAGACAACGCTTCTCGTCTAAAAATAAATGGGGAGTTAATATTTCTCATTCATCCTTTTTTGAAATACCATTAGAAGTGAATGGTGGTGATAGAATATTTATAGGTGAAAATACGTCGATTGGAAAGCATTGTTGGCTTGGCGCTTTTGAAAGTTATCATAAGTTCGTTGGTTATGAGCCCAGAATAGATATCGGCAATAAAGTTAGAATTGGAAATTATGCTTGCATCACATCGATCAAGTCTATTATTATCAAAGATAATGTACTCATTAGCGAATACTTTTATGTTTCAGATCATGGGCATGGAATAGACGCTTCATTAGATACACCACCGGTAGATCAAGAGCTAATCACGAAAGGTGATGGTGTAGAAATAGGTGAAGATTGTTTCATCGGTTATAGAGTATCAATTCTTCCAGGTGTGAGATTAGGAAAAAAATGTGTAATAGGCAGCCACTCAGTAGTGACATCATCTTTTCCGGACTATAGTATGATTGCGGGTGTACCTGCTAGGTTGATAAAGAGGTTTGACTTAGATTTAAAAAAATGGGTCCAAGTTGAAAAAGACAAATAAGTATGGAAAACTTTTTGCATAAAAACTCGCTGGCGAGAATTAAATACTTAAGAAGGATGCGCTCCACTGGCGTTACTTTTAAGGAATACTGCGATTATCTATATAATAAAAAGAATACAAGTAACAATGTTACTGCTTCCTCTCTTTTCGGAAAAAAAATAATGAGGAACAACACATTTTGGTTTGTTCAAAATGTGGAAGAAATATTTGTAGATGAAGTTTATCGCTTTGAATCAAAGAATAGTAGTCCATTTATAATTGATTGTGGTGCTAATATTGGATTAAGTGTTATCTACTTCAAGAAAAGGTTCCCTAACTCACGTATTCTTGCCTTTGAGGCTGATAACAATATATATAATACGTGTGTAAGTAATGTATCTGCCTTTTCTAATGAAAATGTTGAAATTGTAAATGCAGCTGTTTGGACATCTGATGGAGAAATTGTTTTTGCATCGGATAATTCATTAGGAGGAGCTATTGCTAACAGCGGAGCGCAAGAACATGAGGGTATTACGTATCAAAAAGTGCAATCGATTCAATTAAAGAAATATTTGAATCAAAAAGTTGACTTTTTGAAAATAGATATTGAAGGAGTTGAGGATTTGGTTTTAGCTGATTGTGATGATATGCTTATTAATGTGGATAAAATATTTATTGAGTACCATAGTAAGCCTGGTAAGAAACAGAATCTTGATCAAATACTTTGCTTATTAACGAAATACGGCTTTCGTTATTATATAAAAGAGGCATGGAATAACATGCTTTATCCATACATTGATGGTGTAAATTATAAGAAATACTTTTATGATCTTCAATTAAACATTTTTGCCTTCAGACCATAAATTTGCTTTAATGGATACGATAGTTTTCACCATTTGCTCAAATAATTACTTGGCGCACGCGGCTACTTTGATGAGTAGTTGGTTTGAGCATGTGCCCAATTCTAAAGGTTACGTTTTTTTGGTAGATAAAATAAGTGATGCTGTTGATTACAGTATTATTGCTAATGCGAAACTCGTTAAAATAGAGGAATTGAATATTGAGCGTTTGGGTGAATTAGTTGAAAAATATAATATTACCGAATTAAATACTTCGGTAAAACCAGATGTATTCAAGTTTTTATTCGCAGAGCACCCAGGGTGTAAAGCTATTTATTTAGACCCCGATATAATGGTAACGGGTGATTTCAAAGATGTGCTTGATGCATTGGATACTAAAAACTTTGTGTTGACGCCCCATATTACTTCGCCTGTCAATGATGAATTTGCTCCTACAGATTACCACACTCTGCGTACTGGTATATTCAATCTTGGGTTTATTGCCCTTAAACTTAATGAAGAAGTTAGTTCGTTTTTGAGCTGGTGGCGGAATAGGGTTTATGATTACGGTTACTGCAAGTTGGATGAAAATATGTTCTATGATCAACTATGGACAAATTACATCCCAGTGTTCTACGATTCCTATACGATATTAAAACATCCAGGCTATAATGTTGCTAATTGGAACTTGCATGAGCGGTACTTGTCCAAAAACAGTTTTAATAAATGGACTGTGAATGGACGCTTTGCGCTCAATTTCTTTCATTTTAGTGGTTATAAATTTACTAATCCTCGCGCCATTGGTAGCTACCATACTCGATATGATTTCATAAATAGGCCTGACTTGCTGGGTATTTTTGAAATATACCAAAGCAGACTTATTTCTTTTGGTGTGGAGAAGCTATATTATTTGCCATGCTATTATTATGAGCTGCACAAAAGCATAAAAGCTAACGTGCAGCACATAACGCAACACATTCCATTGAAAGTTAAAGTCGCAAGGAGAGTAGCTCGATTTTTGCGAAAAATTATATACGAATAGTGGTCATGAAAAAAGTATGCGTAGTAATTCCGATTCATTCACCATATCCTACTAAATATGAGTTGATTTCTTTTCAACAGTGTTTGAGAGTTTTTAAAAATAGAGATATTGTAGTTGTATCGCCATTTGGAATGGGGTTAGATGAATATAAGAAACTCGGGAACAGTTTTAGTATTGTTTCCATTGATAAAAAATGGCAAAAAAGTTTAATGGCATACAATAAGTTGAAAATGAGCAAATATTTTTATAATCTATTTTCTGATTATGAATTCTTGCTTACTTACGAACTTGATGCTTTTGTCTTTGAAGATAACCTTGACTATTGGTGTAACCAAGGTTACGACTATATTGGCGCACCTTGGTTTGATGGTTATGATAATCCAGATCCTAGTAACAGATTAATCGGTGTGGGTAATTCAGGCTTTTCACTGAGACGTATATCTTCAGTTAAGAATGTTCTGAAAAATGTATATTATAAAAACCCTTATGACTACTTGAGTGGCAGAAAAGATGCTATAAAAGCGGATATTAAGCTTTTGGCGTATAAAATGGTAGGCTTTTTTGGTGAAAACTATTCATTGCAAAACAGTGGACTTCTTGAAGATGTCTTCTTTGGAACTATCGCATGCAAGGGAGCTGAGAGCTTTGTCAAGGCGCCAGTAGAAGAAGCTATAAAGTTTAGCTTTGAAGTAAATCCAAGAGAAATGTTAAAAATAAATAATGGCGTATTGCCAATGGGTTGTCATGCTTGGTGGCGTTATGATTTAGATTTTTGGAAGCCATATATTGAAGCATTTTCGTATAGGCTTTGAATGATACGATAATAATATTTGTTCCTAAAGTCAAAAAAATTGGGTATGGGTTTGAAGATTTCAGTAATAACAATTAACTATAACAGAAGTGCAGAATTAGAAACGACTATACAGTCCGTCGTGAGTCAAGCAAGTAGGGATTTTGAATACATTATAATCGACGGTCATTCAACTGATGGCAGCGTTGAAACCATTAAGTCGTGCGAGTCTAATATTGATTTTTGGATTAGCGAGCAGGATAACGGTATTTACGATGCCATGAACAAAGGCATTGCCAAAGCCCAGGGCGAATACTTGGTGTTTTTAAATAGTGGGGACCGGTTTGCCAATGCCGAAGTTCTAGGTATACTTCATAAAGCGACACAAGATCAACCATCTATTGATGTATTCTATGGTGATATGCTAGTAGAACGACCTGGCGTGGCAGGCCAGAGTTATTATTCGCATCCCAATAAGCTCAGTTTGTTCTTTTTTCAGGAGGATACCGTCAATCACCAAGCTGCGATGGTAAAAGCAAGCCTCTTTCGAGAATTTGGCCGTTACCCAGAGCAGTACCAACTGGCCGCAGACTTCTGGTTATTTCTGCGCGCATTTGTGGCGGAGAAACAATTTTATCATATACCTAAAGCACTAGTAGTATACGATTTCGCTGGCGTGAGTGCTCAGGATGGTTTCAAAAAGTACAAAGAGGAGCAGCGTCATATTTGGAAGGACATCGTACTTGCCCCAGCTCACCAAGATAAATATTTGAGCGAAGTAGCTGATCTGCTAGAAAAGAAAAGACATTTGGTAGATGTAACAAATTATAAATTGGTAAGGCTAGCGTTGCGAATTGATAAAGCGTTGAAGCGGCTAGCTGGTATTTTCCGCCGCCAATAATCTATTGGTGGGAAATGCTCTGCTGTGAGTTGCTGGCCTGGTTGAGGGTCTGGAATTTAGCTATGTACCTGTAGCTGGTGGGCTGAATGATGAGGCTGGGCCTGAACACACCACAAAGACGAGCGCCGCAGAGCAAAATGGTAAGTGTGCTATAAGATGAATTTGGCGGAATCAAGTGCTATGGTACCACCAATATAGGCGGAAGCGGGCGAACTGGCCGGGATGCTAAAAGGTTTGTTCTTAACTTTGGGGGAAATCCATTTCCATTAGAACGCTGCTTTTGTTGATCCGGCTTCTTATACCAGCAACTCGCATATGACTGCATCTTCACAGCCAGCAGGAGTTTCTGTTATCATCTGCACGCACAATGGCGCAGATCGGCTACCGGCCACGTTGAAGCACCTTGCCAACCAGCGTGTTGATGTGATGCTGAATTGGGAAGTCATCGTAGTAGACAATAACTCTACCGATGGCACGCAGGCCACAGCCCAGACTCTTTGGAAAGAGTTTGGCGCGCCCACCGAATTGTTGGCGTTGTTTCAACCCATTCCTGGCAAAAACCGGGCACTGGAGCTGGCCTACGAAACGGCAAGGTTCAGTTATGTGTGCATCGTAGACGATGACAACTGGTTAAACTCTGATTACATACAGCGGGGCTACGATTTGCTTGAGTCCGACGAGCGGATAGGCGTATTGGGTGGTGGCAACGAAGGAGTGTTTGAAATCGAAAAGCCTGAGTGGTTTGACGCATTTCGCATCTCATACGCCGTGGGCACCCCAATGTCGCAGGCATACACGCCGCTAGAAACCGGCGAGGTAGTAGATGGAGTGTTATGGGGGGCCGGTATGTTCTTTCGGCATGAACTGTGGCAGAAACTTCGGCAATTGCAGTTTGAGAGTCTGTTTACCGGCCGAATCGGGACCAAAAACATGGTTGCTGGCGAGGACGATGAGCTTTGCTTGGCGGTACGTATGTTGGGATACAAAATCTGGTTTGACGCAGACCTGCACCTAAAGCATTTCATGACGGCCAATCGGTTGAACTGGGCGTACATGCAGCGCATCCTGTATTCGTCAGTATGGTCCGTGGTGCGGCTTTCGGTATATTCCTTTGCACAGCGCTCAGATGCGGAAAAATACCTGGGAATTTGGCCGTGGCTAGTCGATTTGCTTTACGTTACGTGGTCTATTTGCAAAGAAGTACTTTCTGGTCCTTTTTGGCGCGCTACGTTCCATCAGGATAAATACTATTTTGCTAATTTTAAATGGCGTTTGTTGCGGCTGTACGCAATGGTAAAAGATTACAAATTGAGCCGGCGCAATTTTTGCAAAGTTTACGGTTTTAAGCAGCGAATAAACGCCAAATTCTCTGTTTGTCAACCCGTAAACTTCATGTAATTTTTTCTCTTTTACAGAGCTAAACCAGACTCTAAAACTAGATAAACCTATCGACAGTCTCTGACTATTAAACGCTGCACGGTCGAAAATGCGCGTTTAGTGAATAGTGAGGCTTTGTGCCGCTACCTTTGCTCATGGCAACAAAAACAGTGACCACGCTACCGCGCCAACTTAAGTCGGCGCTTCAGTGGCAGCGGCCGTGGCCCGCCAACCTGCAGGAGTCTGACCGCAGCTTTTTTGCCCCGAACCAGCAGGTGCGGTTGGAAGGCAGCGAACTGCTGCAGTTGCAGGATGTGAACGTATTGGCCGATGGCGTGGTGTTTCGCCATTTGTATGCGTACCCGGAAACCTTCATTTACTCGGATTTCCAGCTGCACAACTGGCGTGGGTTGGCCTATATCTACCTGAAATTTGCGCAGCACCAGCTGCCTGCTGACTTTCGGTATGTAATTGCGCACCACGCATGGGCCGTCAACTATTACCACTGGATGGTAGACGTGCTGCCTCGATTGGAGGCCATCAAGGAGCTACTTCCCGATTTGACGTTGCTATTACCGGCCAATTATAACAAGGAGTACCACCGGGCTACGTTGCAGGCGCTAGGGGTGCGCCGCGTGCAGTGGCTGCAGCCGCACACGCGCTACCGGGTACCCGAACTGCTCGTACCCACGCGCATGGCCCGCGTAACCGATTCGCGGCCCGATGCTATGCTCGCGCTTCGGCAGACCTTGCTCAATTACTTCCAGCCCGACCCAGCCCAGGGACTGGGCGAGCGAATTTACATCAGTCGCGCTCGGGCGCCACGGCGCAAGGTGGTGAACGAGGACGCCGTGTGCGAATACCTCCGCCAGCAAGGGTTTGCCATCGTGTATTTCGAAGATTATTCGTTTCAGCAGCAGGTAAGCATTGCGGCACAGGCCCGTTACCTGATTTCCATCCACGGCGCTGGGCTGACGAATATGCTGTTTATGCCTGCCAATAGCCGCGTGATGGAGCTGCAGATGCGCGACGACGGCACGTGCTACTTTTACTATGCACTGGCCACGGGGCTTGGTCTCGATTACTTTTATCAATTTTGCGAGCCGACCAATCCAGGCGAAATCGTCAACACCGCCGACCTCATCGTTGACCTCCCACTGCTGGCCCGCAACGTGGAGTGCATGCTGGCTTCGGCGTAATCGAGGGGCATTGCCACCAACTCTTCCGCCGTTAAGCGCTTTTTGCCCCTATGCCGCCTCTGGTTTCCGTCGTATTGCCCGTCTACAACGTCGCTAGCTATATCGAAAGCACCGTTGCCAGCGTGCTCGCGCAAACGTTCGAGAACTTCGAACTGTTGGTGCTCGACGACTGCTCCACCGACAATACGGTGGCGTTGATAGAGCAAATAACAGACCCGCGGGTGCGCCTGATTCAGAATGAGCGCAACCTTGGCCGGGCCGGCACCGACAACGCAGCCTTGCCCCACGTGCGCGGCGAGTTCATTGCCAAAATGGACGGCGACGACGTGTGCCACCCCGAGCGCCTGGCCCGGCAGGTTGCTTTTCTGCAGGCGCACCCCGAAGTAGACGTGGTAGGGGGGTGGATGCAGAATTTTGGCGCCAGCAATTACCTCAACCGCTACCCCGAGCGCCCTGACGACGCCCGGGTGTTCACGCTGTTTGGGCTGCCGGTGGGCAACCCCACCGTGATGCTGCGCACGCGCCTGCTGCGCCACGACGGCATGCACTACAATGCGGCGCTCCGCCAAACCGAAGACTACGACTTTTTTGCCCGCTACGCCGAGCGCCTCCGGGTAGCCACCCTGCCGGAGGCCTTAATCAACTACCGCACCTTTCCCGATAAGCAGAAAACCGTGCTTGGGGAACGAACCGAGGTGGCCGACCTGGTGCGCGAACAACTGTTGACACGCTGGGAAATTGGGTATTCACCCCGCGAACTGCACGTTCACAATACCATTGCCATGCTGCACCGCCCCCTGGGCGACGTAACGCTGGGCGAAGTGCAGCAATGGCTGCTGCGCCTGTTGCAGCACAACGAAACGCAGCCCTGGTTCGAGCCTGCGGCGCTGCGCCGAGGTTTGGCCCAGCGCTGGTTCGAAGTCTGCTACACCCATCCGCAGCCGTGGCTTGGTGCCATCCGGGCTTACCGGCGCAACCCGTTGGCGGAGGCTTGGCCGTTGTCGGCTGGGCAATATTTGCGGTTTGCCGTTAAAGGCTTGCGGTCGAGCCGTTCCTAGCTTTCTTCGCTGATGAGTTTACTGAAAGGCCTGTTAAAAAAACTGCTCCCCATTGTGCTGCTTAAGCAGGCACATCTGCGCTACAATCAGCTGCGTATTCGCACCGTCGATAAGCTGCTGTTTCCGGAACGGTCCTTCGTGCAGGCCGATTTTGTCATTCGTCACGACGCCTATCCGTTTCAACTCATTCACGTAGAGCAGGCCCACCTGGACGCACGCTTGCAGCGCCAGTTCACGACCAATGCCCAAGAATGGACGCAGGACGAGTATCTGCTGGTATACGATCAGCCGTGCCTGATTGAGCCCCAGTTTGGGTGGGCGATGAGCGAAGACAACCAACTAATTTATCCTTCGCTGGGCTTTAGCCGCGTGCCGTATTTGCCCAAGCCCGCCCTGCAGGCCAAGCGCATGCATGCCGCCGCTACCGAGTACGCCGAGCTGGTGTCCTTGCGCGACACGGGTGAAGAAAACTACTTTCACTTCTACAACGACGTGCTGGCCAAACTCTTCTTTCTGGAAGAGAAGCTGCAGTTGAGCCCCAACGTACCCATTCTGGTGTCCGAAGGCCTCTACAAACGGGCGTTCTTCCAGTACTTTCTGCAGCATCCTTACCTGAGCCAGCGCACCTGGATTGTGCAAAAGCCCACCGACTACATTCGCAGCCGCAAAACCTATTTCTGCAAGCCCCTCACTCACACGGGGCATTATTACAAGCGCATTACCGAGCTGGTGCAGCCGGCCGATTTGGCTTTGAGCCCGACCAACTCCGAGCGGCAGATTTTCATTACCCGCAGCCCCAAGCGCCTGCGGTTCATCGAGAACAGTGCCGAGGCCGAACAGATATGCCGCGAGTTGGGCTTCGAGGTGGTCGATTTCGACGACATGACCTTGCCCGAACAGATTCGGACCATGGCCAATGCCCGCTACGTGGTGGGTATTCACGGCGCCGGCCTCACCAACATGCTGTTCCGGCAGGGCCGGCGTATGGGCCTGATTGAAATCTACCCGCCGGCCGACTACTTCCCGTTCCATTACGTGCTGATGGCCACGCAGCTCGGGTTTGCCTACGACGGTCTGATTGGCAAACCCAGCGCGCAGAAGTACTCCGGTGGTTTCCTGATTGATCCGGCCGAGTTGCGTCAACGCCTGCAGTGGCTGCTGGCGCAGTAAACGCTTGCCAGAGCCGCTTCTCCCGCGTTTCCTACCTTGCGCCGTATGGCCCCGCCTTTTCTGCCCGACGCCGCTCCGTTGCTTTCCGTAGTCAGCCCCGTGTACCGAGGCGCGGCTATGCTCGACGAGTTGGTGCAGCGCCTGCTGGCCGCCGTGCGCGAGTTGCCGGGAAGCTGCGAAATCATTCTGGTGGACGACCGCAGCCCCGACAACGCCTGGGCCAAGATTGAAGAACTGAGCCAGCAGCATACCGAGGTGCGCGGCGTGCGCCTCTCGCGCAATTTTGGGCAGCACCGCGCCATTGCCGCCGGCCTCGACCACTGCCGGGGCCAGTGGGTGGTCGTGCTCGACTGCGACCTGCAGGACCGCCCCGAGGAAATTCCACGCCTGTGGGGCCATGCCCAGCAGCACGGCCTCGACTATGTCCTGGCCAGTCGCCAGGACCGGCAGCACGGGCTGGGACAGCGGCTGGTGTCGGGGGCCTTCTACCGCGTGCTTCGTTACCTCACGGGCGTGCCGCACGATGCTTCCGTGGCCAACTTCGGCCTCTACCAGCGGCGCGTGATTGAGGCCGTGCAACACATGCCCGAGCGCGCCCGGTTTTTCCCGGTGATGGTGCGCTGGGTGGGCTTTCAAGGGGCCACGCTGCCGGTGGCCCATGCCGCCCGCTCCAACGGCGGCAGCTCCTACAGCTGGGGGCGGCGGCTGCAATTGGCCTTCGATGTGATGCTGGCGTGGTCCGACAAGCCCTTGCGCTTGGCCGTGCAGTTTGGGCTGCTGGTTACCGGCTTAGCCTTTCTGCTGGGACTCATCACGCTCGTTCGGTTTTGGGTAGGGCAGATTTCGGTGCCCGGCTACACCAGCCTGGTGTTGCTGCTTTGTTTCTTCGCCGGCCTTATTATTTCCCTCGTCGGCATGGTGGGGCTCTACGTGGGCCGCACCTTCGAGGAAGCCAAGCAGCGGCCGGTATACTTGGTAGACGCCACCACAAACCGCCCTGATTCCGTCGCACCGTGAAACCACCTGTTCTACAGCCGCTGCCTTGGGATTCGGCGTTCTTCGGCTTTGGCGTGGGGCAGCTGTCGGGCCACGAAATCAGCCCGGCCCAGGCACAGGAACTGCTCACTGCGGCGCCAGCACTTCGGTTGGTTTACTGGCTGGTCGATCCGGCAGATGCGCTGACCCAAGCCACGGCCGAGCAAGCTGGATTAAGCCCAGTTGACCATAAACTCACGTTTGAGCGTCGTATTGGAGGCATTTCGTACCCAAGACCGATGTCTGGTCCTGCAGCTACGGCCGACGGAGCCGTAAAGCAAGTGCCACCCAGCCCCGAGCCCGGTCCTGCCTTGGCCGCACTGGCCCGGCGAAGCGGCGTCTGGTCACGGTTCCGCCTCGACCCCCGACTCCCGGCTGGCAGCTTTGAGCGCCTTTACGATACGTGGCTGCGGCAGGACTTGCATGCCGACAACGGCGCCGTGGTATTGGCCACTGGCGAAGCCGGCCACGAAACCGGTTTGCTCACCCTCACGCCGAACCTGCCGGTAGCTAGCATCGGGTTGCTGGCGGTGGCAGAAACAGCCCAACGGCGCGGATTGGGCCGGCAGTTGCTGGCGGCAGCAGAGGCGCAGGCGCGTAGGTGGGGCGCCGATACGTTGCGCGTGGTAACCCAGCGGGCCAATCGGCCAGCTTGTGCGCTGTACCAGCAGTACGGGTTTGAGCTGCGGCGCGAGCAACTGGTGTACCACTGGTGGCGCTAGGTCCCGGGGGTTGCTGCCCAGCTGCCTATCTTTGCGGCCGTTTTGTGCTGGCGCTGTAGCTGCCCAAGCCCGCTGCAAGCACCCGTCTTTGCTGTACTGGCAAGCCCGGGCCGCCAACCAACCGCTTCCTCTATGACCCATCCAACCCGCCATATTCTTTTGTTCATCTCCAACCTGGGGCTGGGCGGCGCCCAACGCGTGTTTCACGACCACAGCGTGGAGCTGGCCAAGCATTACCGCGTAACCGAAGCCGTATTCAACCTCGATGGCGGCAACCTCTACCCCAGTGGTAATGAGCTTATCAGCCTCGACGTGGCGGGCGGTGGCAGCCCAATCGACAAGATTCGCAACTTCGGGCGGCGCATCACCCGGCTGCGTAGCCTCAAGCAGCGCCTCGCCACCGATGTGTGCATCAGTCACCTGGAAGGTGCCGATTACGTGAATTTGCTCAGCAAAAGCCAGGGCAAAGTGGTGCTGTGCATTCACGGCTCCAAGCTGCACGACGGCAATATCAGCGGCCCCATTGGCTGGCTGCGCAAGAAAGTGCTGATGCCCGGCCTCTACAACCGCGCCGACCGCATTGTGACGGTGAGCCGCGACATCAATCCGGAGCTGATTGAAGGCTTTGGAGTCGAGCCGCAGAAGCTCGTTACCATCAACAACTTTTTCGAGGTCGAGCAAATCGGCCAGAAGGCCCAGGAACCGTTGACGCCGGCCGAGCAGGCCGTGTACGACGCCGCGCCGGTGCTGGTCACGTCGGGGCGCCTCACCATCCAGAAAAACCAGGCCCCGCTGCTCGACAGCTTTGCGGCCCTGCTCCAGCGGCGTCCGGCCAAGCTCGTGTTTGTAGGCGACGGTGAGCTGCGCGCCGATTTGGTGGCGCACGCCCTTCGGCTCAACCTGCGCGTGTACCAAGCTTGGAACAACGACCCGCTCACGCCCGACTACGACGTGTATTTCCTGGGACTGCAGCAGAACCCGTTCAAATACATCCGGCCCGCGGCGGTGTTCGTGTTTCCCTCGGCCTGGGAAGGTTTTCCCATGGCCTTGGGCGAAGCCATGATTTGCGGCGTGCCGGTGGTTACCACCGACTGCCCTACCGGTCCGCGCGAAATTCTGGCGCCCGATACCCCAACGCCGGCAGTACCCATTCGCCAAGCCGAAGCCGCGCCCTATGGCATGCTCATGCCCATGCTCAACCAGCCCACGTCGTTGGCCGCCGACTTGCAGGTGTGGGCCAATACCCTCGACGAGCTATTGGCCGACGCCGATCGGCGCCAGCACCTGGGCCGGCTCGCCAACCAGCGCATGCAGGATTTCACCCGGGAAAAAATATTTCGGCAGTGGGTAGCCGTTATCGACGAGGTACTGGCCCGATGAACCACACTGCCGCCCGTCCCGTCATTCTCGTAGCCGATAATTCCACCGCCGTAACCGGGGCCCTCATTGCCATGCGCAACGCCACCGACCGGCTACGGCACCGCTACGACTTTGTGTACGTGCTGCCCACCGGCAGTCGGGGCCGGCCGGTGCTGGAGGCCGCCGGCTACCGGGTGCACGAGCTGCCGTTTGTTGAAATCAGCAAGCGGGTGCGCAGCCTGCTGCTCTACGTACCGATGCTGCTGCTCAACGGCTGGCGGCTGGCTGGCTTGGTGCGCCGCGAGCAGGCCGCCGTCGTGCACATGAACGACTTTTACAACCTCACCGGCGTGCTGGCCCGGCTGCTCACGGGCCGGCCGCTGGTTACGCATGTGCGCTTCCTGCCGCACACCCAGATGCAGCCGCTGGCCCGCACTTGGCGCTGGGTGGCCGAGCACTTGGCGCAGCGCGTGGTGTGCGTGTCGCAGGCCGTGTACAGCTACTTTCAGCCGCTGCCGCACGTGCGCGTCATTGCCGACCCCATTCCTGAACAGGAAAAATACCCGCCTACCAACCTGGTTCCGCGGCCCGATGGTACCCTGCGGGTGCTGTATCTGAGCAACTATATCCTTGGTAAAGGGCAGAATTTCGGTCTAGAGGCTTTTCGCACCGCCTACGCCGCGAATCCACGCTTGCGGCTGCACTTTGCCGGCGGCGACATGGGGCTCGACAAAAACCGGGCGTACAAACAGCAGTTGCAGGAAGCCGCCGCCGCTGCCGGATTGGGCGAGGTCGTCACGTTCGGCAGTTTCGTGCAGGACGTGGAAGCCGCTATCAAGGAGGCCGACATCGTGCTGAATTTCTCCGAATCGGAGTCTTTCTCGCTCACGTGCCTCGATGCGCTGTTTTTCGGCACCCCGCTCATTGCCAGCGACTGTGGCGGCCCGGCCGAACTGTTCGAGAACGGCCGCTCCGGCTTGCTGGTGCCCAACCGCGACGTGCCGGCCATGGCGGCGGCCCTGCAGCGTCTGGCCGCCGATGCCGACTTACGACAGCAATTCGCAGCCGCGGGCCGAGTGTTTGTGCGACAGAAATTCAACCCTGCTAGCACCTACGAGCAGCTAGGTCGCCTCTACGACGAACTGCTGGCCTCGCGGCCAGCGTAGAAGGCTAGCACCGCCGCCACGACGCGGTCTTGCTGCTCGGGAGTGAGGTCGTAGAACAGCGGCAGGCGCACCAGGCAGCGCCCGAAACGCTCGGCGTGGGGGAGGGGGCGGCCGTCGTGACGGGCGTGGTAGAAAGGGCTGGCGTGCAGGGGCAAGTAGTGAAACACCGCCAAAATGTGCTGGCTCGTGAGGTACGCCAGCAAGGCGTCGCGCTCGGTTTGGCTGCGGCACACCACCGCAAACAAATGCCAGTTGGATGTGGCCCCAGCCGGAACAGGTAGCAGCTCGAAGTATCCGGCATCACGCAGCGGCTCGAAGGCTTCCGCGTAGCGCCTCCACAGGTGCTCCCGCCGCCGTTGGATGTCGGCCAAGGCTTCGAGTTGCGCCCACAGGTACGCCGCGTTCAGCTCCGAGGGCAGAAACGACGACCCGATATCCACCCACTCGTAGCGGGCGGCTTCGCCGCGGAAGAAGGCGGCGCGGTTGGTACCTTTCTCCCAAATAATTTCGGCGCGCGCGGCTAGTTGCGGGTCGTTTACGGCCAGCAGGCCGCCTTCGCCAGCGCTGATGTTCTTGGTTTCGTGAAAGGAAAAGGCCGCTAGGTGGCCCAGCGTGCCCAGGCGTTTTCCGCGGTAGTAGCCTTCGATGGCCTGGGCGGCGTCTTCCACTACCCACAGCCCGTGTTGCCGGGCCAGGGCCAGCAGCGCATCCATGTCGCAGGCGGCGCCAGCGTAGTGCACCGGCACGATGGCGCGGGTGCGCGGGGTAATCAGGCGGGCAACTTCGGCGGGGTCGAGGTTGGGGTGGTCGGCGCAGCTGTCGGCAAACACAATGCGGGCCCCGCGCAGCACAAACGCGTTGGCCGTGGAGGTGAAGGTGTAGCTGGGCACAATGACCTCGTCGCCGGGCTGCAGATTGAGCAGCAGCGCGGCCATTTCCAGCGCCGCCGTGCCGCTGGTGGTCAGTAGCGCTTTGCCGATGCCGTACTGCTGCTCGAAAAACCGTTGGCAGCGCTGGGTAAACTGCCCGTTGCCCGAAAGCTTGCCCGCCGCAACGGCCTGCTGAATGTACATCAGTTCCGGGCCTGCCAGATGCGGGCGGTTGAACGGAATAAAGTCGGGGTGAGTGGAGGACAGCATGCAGCCGCAAGTTCGGGAACCGGGCGGGAGTGCGCCGAAAAACTTGCGGAGTGCCGATCCGCTTGTAGGCCGGTTCCTGCCAAGAGTTAGTTCGCAGTCAGTGCGAAACGCGGGCGGGTGGTCAACGCGGCGCTGGTTCTTTCGTATTTTTGCCCGCTGATTGAGAAGGCTCAGGCGCGGCTGCCGCTGCAAATGCGGTTGGTAGTCGACGGCGACTCACCGGCCTTCACCGCAGGGTTTGGGCATGCTCAGCCCGTATCAGCCGATCGTTTATTGCATGAAAATTCTGTTTCTAACACCGTATCCGCAAGGAGAGGCTCCTTCTCAGCGGTTCCGTTTCGAACAATACCTGCCGGCCCTGCGCGAGCGGGGCATCGAGTACGCCGAACGCTCGTTTTTGGACCTGCCCACGTGGCGGGTGCTCTACAAGCCCGGCCACACTGCCACCAAAATCTGGGGCATTGTGAAGGGCTTTGGGCGCCGGCTGGCCGTGCTGCCCGCTGTGCCGGCCTACGATTACGTGTTCATTCACCGCGAAGTGACGCCCATCGGTCCGCCCATTTTTGAGTGGATCATCAGCAAAGTACTAGGCAAGAAGATTATCTACGACTTCGACGACGCCATCTGGATGGCCCTCACGTCGAAACACAACCAGATGGCCGCCATTGTGAAGTGGCACAGCAAGGTGGCCGACATCTGCCGCTGGAGCTACAAGGTGAGCTGCGGCAACGATTTCCTCTGCGAATACGCCCGCCAGTATAATTCGCGGGTGGTGCTCAACCCCACCACCATCGACACGGTGCACCTACACAACCGCACCAAGCAGCAGGCCACCGACCGCGTGATTCTGGGCTGGACGGGTACGCACTCCAATATTGTGTACTTGGCCACGCTCATGCCCGTGCTACGCCGGCTGGAGGAAAAATACGACTTCACGTTTCGCGTCATTTCCAACCAGGACCCGCAGCTGGAGCTGAAAAGCTTCGACTACCTGCCCTGGCGCAAGGCCACCGAAATCGACGACTTGGCCACGTTCAACGTGGGCGTAATGCCGCTCGAAGAGCAGGTCAGCCCGTTGTCGTTGGGCAAATGCGGCTTCAAGGCCCTGCAGTACATGTCGCTGGGCATTCCGGCCGTGGCGTCGCCGGTGGGCGTCAATACCAAAATCGTCACCGACGGCGTCGACGGCTTCCTCTGCAAAGACGAGGAGGAATGGTACCAGGCGCTGGCCCGCCTGATCGAGGACGCGCAACTCCGCCAGCGCATGGGCGCCAACGCCCAGCGCACCGTGCGCGAGCGGTATTCGGTGGTGGCTAACACGGAGAATTTTGTGCGGCTGTTCTCGGCAGATTACCAGCCGGCGTCCGTGGCGGTGGCGCCGGCCCACGCCTAACAAACCGCACCGCCGCGCACAGCCGCGGCTTTTTCGCGCCGGCGGCCGTTTCCCGGTGGCCGGCCTTATCTTGCCAGCTCAATTACTGCAGCTATGCCCGAAATTGGCCAAAAAGCCCAGCTTTCCAAAACCATTACCGACGCCGACGTGCGCACCTTCGCCGAGTTGTCGCTCGATACCAACCCCGTGCATCTCGACGACGAGTATGCCAAAAACAGCCTGTTTGGGCAGCGCATCAGCCACGGCATGCTCTACGCCGGGCTGGTGAGTGCCGTGCTGGGCACCAAGCTGCCGGGCCCGGGCTCCATCTACATGGGCCAGACGATGAAGTTCCTCAAGCCCGTGTTCATTGGCGACACCATTACGGCCGAGGCCGAGGTGACGGCCGTGAACGAAGAGAAGCAGATAGTGACCCTGAACACGACCTGCACCAACCAGCACGGGAAAGTGGTGCTGGCCGGCGAGGCAACGCTCAAGTACGCATAAGGCTGTGCAGCGCCAGGTTATTATCAACGCCGACGACTTCGGCCTGAGCCCCTCGGTGAACCGCGCCATTGTGGACGCCTACCGCGCCGGCAACCTCACCAGCACCACCATGATGGTGAACATGCCCGGCACCGCCGACGGCGCCCGGTTGGCCGCCGAAACGCCCGGCCTGGCCATTGGTCTGCACTTCTGCCTCACCGAAGGTCGGCCGCTGACTACCGCTCCCTCGCTGACCGACGAAGCCGGGAATTTTCTGGAGCGTGGGGCGCTGCTGAAGCGGGCCTTGCGCGGGCAGGTGAAAGCCGAAGAAGTACGGGCCGAATTTGAAGCTCAGCTGGCCAAGCTCGAAAGCCTGGGCATTCGGCCCACCCACACCGACTCGCACCAGCACGTGCACATGTTTCCGGCGGTGTTTCGGGCCGTTGCGCCGGTGCTGAACGCTCGCCAGCTGCCGGTGCGCCTGGCCATTCCGCGCAAGCCCACGCTGGGCTTGCTGCTGCGCTGGCCGCTGAAATTTGTGCGCCAGAGCATTCTGTACCGCAGCAGCCAGCAGTTCAAGCGCCTCGTGCACACCCGCACCAACGACCTGCTGGTGTCGGTGCACGACCTGACCACGCCACCCGCCAGCTACACCGCCGATACGCTGCGCCTGCTGGTGGCCGAGGCGCCGGCCAGCACGCCGGTGGTCGAGCTGATGGTGCACCCCTACATTCCCGGCGCCGACATCGATGCGCTGTACCCCAATGACTTGGCGCAGCGCCAGCCGTTTTTCGAGAAATGCTACGCCGAGCACCGCATCCTGAGCGGCCCGGCTTTGTTTGCCCACGACCCTACCGTAACCCTGACCACCTATGGCTCAGCTTCCTGACGATATTACCATCACCCGTGCCACGCAGGCCGATTTGGCCGACGTGGTGGAGCTTAACCGCACCGAAAACGACGACGACCGGATGACCACCGGCTACCTCGACTGGTGGTACTTCAACAACCCGTTTAACTCGTTTTCCTTTTTCCTGGCCCGCTACGAAGGCAAGGGCGCGGGCATGTGCACCTCCAACGATGCCATTTTCAGCATCAACGGCAAACCCTGGAAATCGGGCTTTATTCAGAAGGTGCTGACCTCGAATGCGGTGCGCGGCAAAGGCTTGTTCGGCAAGCTCTACGTGAAGACGGACACCGACTTCATGGAGCGCGGCGGCGACTGTTTTCTGGCCTTTCCCAATGCTGTAGCCAAGCCCATTTACCTGGCCAAATACAACTATAGCCACGGCATTTACCCCGATCTGACGCTGCTTTTCACCAACCCGGCGCACCTGCTGGCCGGCAGCAGCTACGAGGTGACGACCAAATTGGACGACGCGTTCTTCCAAACCCGTACGTTCCAGTTCGATAACGCCATGATTAAGGACCAGAAGTTCCTGCAGTGGCGCTACCTCACGTTCCAGTCGCCGCACTACAAATACGTGACGCTGGCCGTGAAGCGCGACAGGAAGCTGGTAGGTTATGCGTTCCTGAAAAAAATCAAGAAGCAGGGCCTGCCGGTGTTTGTGCTCATGGACGTGGCCTTCCACCAAGTGGCCGACCTTGCTCACGTCATCAAGCAGGCCCGCATTTACGCCGCCAAACAGCTCACCGTGGGGTTGCTCTACATGGGCAACCCGCTGATTGATACGGCCACCAAAGGAGTGGCGCGCAAAGTGTGGCGCAACCAGTTTGATTTCCTGGTGAAAGGCAAGAACCAGGGCGAAACCGACGAACTGGCCAACGTAACCTTCAACTTCTTCTTCGGCGACCTGGACTTCGTGTAGTCCCGGGTACCGTTAGGAAGCGGCTGCTCTACGCCGCGCCGGCCAGTTGCGGACGCCGCACGGGCACGGCGCGGCGTTTTTTCTTGACCGCCTGCTTGCGTGTGTAGTCATCTTGCAAAACGAACAGCGCTGTGACGTAAAATGGCCACATCGGAATCCGGTAGCGCACCAGGTTGCCGAAGTTGCCCGACGTAATGGCCGTGCCGATGGCAAACAGGACCGAGAAAATCACGCAGAACAGCACCAGCGGCGTGCTGCCGATTTTGGAGAATGTGCGCAATACCCCGGTTTTGCGGAAAACCTGAAACGTGAGGTAAGTAATCCAGAGAATTTCGAGGCCCGAGAGCAACATAACCGGGTTGCTTACTTCCCAAAGGAACGGCCGGAACAACCCGATGACCACCGCTTTGGGCGCTAATTTGGGTATGTCTTGCGGGCCGGTGAAGTCCTCCATGGCATAGCCCGAGTTGCCCATGCCGCGCCCTTTGGCTACCTCGGTATGGCTGATGCTGTTGTGGTAGGTAGAGGCCACCGTGGCGCGGTCTTCAATCTTGTCGAAGTCGTAGTTCTGGTTGCCCGACGCGACGGACTGGCTGACGACAAACCCGATGCCGCCGCCAATGGCAATCATGAACGGCATAAGCAGCCCGCGCACCAGCCCCGACTTGATGCCGGCGCTGTATTGGGTGGTAATCCAGAGCATTACGGGTGGAATGAAGCTGATCAGGATGTAAATCTTGACCGATTTCAGCACGAAGCCCGCAATCAGCAGCGCCAGAACGCCGCGGGCAATGTTGGTGCGGGCGACGAAGAGGTTGTAGAAGGCGTAAAAGATCCAGCCCAAGGCCCCAAGGCAGAGGGAGTCTTTGGCCAACCCCGAGCCCCAGAAAAATACCGACGGCACGAAGAAAACCGCAATGGCTAGCTCCTTGTACAGCCGCGGGTAAAGGCGCAGGAAGGTGTTGTAGAGCGCCCACACGCCGCTGAAGCTCAGCAGTGCGAACATGAGCGCAATAACGGAATAGGTGTGAAAGCAGAACAGGCCTAAAAAGCCCGACACCTTAACAATGAAATACTCGGTTTCCGAGTTGAACCAGTGCATCTGGCCCGCATACTTGGCCATCGAGCCGTCGAATTCACCGTCGCTGGCCAGCAGTAGTTTAAAGGCAACGCTTGGTGAATCGAAAAAAGCCTTGTTGATTTCCTTGCTCTCGTTGAAGTAGTTGAACGTGTCGCCTCCGCCGTAATAAAACTGGTAGATAAGCCCCAGCGACAGAGCCCCCAGAAATTTGACTGAAAGCGCCGGAATAAAATACCGTTTGGTTAGCGGATTGGTAAAGCGCTTACGCATAGCAAAAGCCAGCCCATAGAAGATGGCCAGGTAGAGCGGCGTAAGAAGTAAGTCTTTGAGTTCCATGAGGAAGGCCGGAGCGCTACCGCTTCGAAAGCTTTACGTACGACTTGGCCTCGCGGTACTGCTCGCTCTTGCGGTCGGCTTTGTTGTACACCACGGTGTAGTAGCGCAAGGCCGCTTTGCCGTCCTTTTCCTTGTCGGCCATGCGGGCCAGGTTCAGGTTGGCGTAGAGGTAGAAGCCACCCGAGGTTTCGTTGGTGCTTTCGGCAAACACAATGCACCGCTGATAATACTCCTTGGCCTTGGATAAATCTTTGTATTTGTTCTGCATCAGCCAGCCCAGGAAATAGGTGGCGTAGCGGCCGCTGATGCCCTCGTAGCCGGGGTAGCCGCGGTTGATTTTGTCGAGAATTTCGCGGCTCACCCGCTCGCACTCCCGAAACTCACCCTCATTGAAGCTCAGCAGGGCATAAAACCGCTGGAAGTAGCCGTTGTCGGGGTACTTGGTGGCGAGGTAGCGCGCTAGCGGCATTGATGCTGCCGGGTTGTTTTCCTCGTTGTTGAGGATGCGCATCAAAAAGAACTTGGCCTCGGTGCCGGTGTAGAACCCATTGTCGGCCACGTTTTTCAGCTGCTGCAGGCCTAGTTCGCGGTTGCCTTTGGGAAAAAACAGCAGCACCGGCCGCAGCAGGGGGTAATTTTCGCTGATCCAGACGGCGTAGTAATTGAACAGCGCCTGCCCGAAGAGGAACTCGGGGCTGAGGCCGTTGGCTTCCTGGCTTTTCTGGAGGTAATCGAGGGCCCGCTTGCTGCTCACGGTGGCCTTGCGCCAGTCTTTGCGCTCGGCGTGCAGGCGGGCGTCAAATCCATAAGCGGCCGAAAGGAAAAAGCAGGCCTCGTAGTTCTTGTTGTCCCGGTCGTAGAGGGCTTCGGCCTTGGTAACCGACGTGTCCATGTAGGCGAAGAAGACCTTGTCGTACTGCTTCGTTTGCACGTTGGTCGGCACGATCTTCCACCACTGGCTCAGGCCCAGCAAAAAGTAGGGCATGGGGTGGTTGGGGTAGCGCCGCTTCAGGCTGCGAAATTGCTTCTCGGCCTTGTCGTACTTGAAGTTGTAGAGGTTCTGGATGGCGCCCTCCAGCTCCAGCTGAATATCCTTGTCGAGCAGCAGCCAGCCCGAGTAATCCACCGCGCCCGGCACCACGTCCACCGTGTCGAGCTGGATGTTGCGGATGGGCGCCGAGCGGCGGGTTGTATCGGGTTGCTGGGCCATACCGCGAGCGGGCAGCAACAGCATCAGCCCGCTCAACAGCCACAACGACAGGATAAAACGCGGATTCAGGGCCATGCAAAAAATGGGAAGACAGCGAGAACGAGACGAACACCCGTGCTCCGTTGCCAGACGGAACACCAAAATTAGGATATTTAAGCCGGAATGGGACTTATAGCCCCCTACGCATGAACCTACTACGAACGTTGTGTCAACTAGCCGCGCCTTCGGGTAGCGAAGCGCCCCTCACGGCCTTTTTACTGGATTATATCCGTCGGCAAGCTCCGCAATGGCGGGTGCAGCCGGAAGTTGTAGCAGGAGAGGATTTTCAGGATTGCATCATTTTGGTTTTTGGCCAGCCGCGCACGGCCGTATTTGCCCACATCGATTCCATAGGATTCACGGTGCGCTACGGCCGTCAGCTCGTGCGCATCGGTGGGCCGGCGGCCGAAACCGGCTACCGCCTGGTGGGCGAAGATTCGCAAGGCCCCATTGAATGCACGCTCACCGTCGACGACAAAACCGGTGCGCTTGGCTATGAGTTCAGCCGCGACATCGAACGCGGCACCACTCTCACCTTTGCCTGCGACTTCCGCGAAACCGAGGAGAGCGTGCAAAGCTGCTACCTCGACAACCGCTTGGGCGTGTGGAATGCGCTGCGCCTGTGCGAAACCCTGGAAGATGGCATTGTCGTGTTCAGCTGCTACGAAGAGCACGGCGGCGGCACGGTAAAATTCCTGGCCAAGCACATCTACGAAACCTACGGCGTGCGGCAGGCGCTGGTGTGCGACATTACCTGGGTGACCGAAGGCGTGCACGCCGGCCAGGGGTGCGCCATTTCCCTACGCGACTCGCTCATTCCGCGCCGCAGCTACGTAGAGCGCATCCGCCAGATAGCCCGGCAGTCGGGCATTCCGCACCAGCTGGAGGTAGAAGGCAGCGGCGGCTCCGATGGCAAAGAGCTGCAGCACGGCGCGCAGCCCTGGGATTGGTGCTTCGTGGGCGCCCCCGAAGACCACGTACACACGCCCAACGAGCTGGTTCACAAGGCCGATATCGACAGCATGCTGCGCCTGTATCGGGTGCTGATGCAGCAGTTGTGAGTCAAAGTTCAGACCTTTGCGGAGTAAAGCCCTCCGTATGCCTCAAGTTCAACCCGCTGAATTACAGTCTTCAACTACTGCTTCGACGCCTCGAGCCGTCAAGCACCTAACCTATCAGGAACTCGATATTCTGCACAGCCTGCGGGGCTTTTGCGCGTTCTACGTCGTCATCTTCCACGCCAAATTCATCCTGTGGGCCGGCGGCCGGCAATACCTGGCCGTGCACCCGCGGGCTACTTGGAATCCGCTCGACTACCTGCTCTTCGGGCTCGACATGCTCAGCTCGGGCGGCTACGAGATGGTCATTTTCTTTTTTGTGCTGTCGGGCTTCTTTATCCGCTACGCTCAGCTGCGCAAGCACAGGGCACCGGTAGCCTTCTACATCAACCGCATCGTGCGCATCTACCCGCCCTACTTGTTTTCGGCAGCCTTGGCGGCGGGGTTATTGGCAGCGGGAGTGTACTTAGCCCCACTGATTCTGGATGCCCAAAACGGCCGTGAACTGAACCAGCACCTGCTGGCCGCCTGGCAGGAACTGCAAGGCTTCGACGCCTACAGCGTGCTGCGCGTGTTATCGTTCCGCAGCTTGGCCGATAAATTTATTGGCTACAACGACGTGTACTGGTCGCTGCTGCCCGAAGCGCTGTTTTACCTGGCCGTACCGCTGGCTTTCTGGCGCATCCGGGCCTACTATGCGGTGTCGGCCGTGGCCTATGCCGTGGGGTTAGTCGCCGCCAAATGGTACACGCCCGCCGACCCCATTACGAGCTACCTGCTGATGTTCAATGCCTACTTTGCCGTAGGCTGCTGGCTCTACGACCAAGTGGTGGGCACCGAATGGCTGGCGCTATTCCGCCGGGTATCCGGGTGGTTGCTGCTGGCTACTGTAACGGTGCTGATGGGGCTGTTGCTGGCTTTGGCGGTGCTTAAGTTCAAAGCCGCATCGGGTTTGGTGGCTACGGTGCTGGCCGTGGTATCGGTATCGGCGCTGCTGGCCGGGCGCGTACCGCGTCAGAATGTGCTGGTGCGCGTGATGCACACCATCGGCCTATTCAGCTTCACGCTGTATCTGTGCCATTTTCCGCTGCTGCATTTCGGCTATAGCCTGCTGGTGCGGCTCACGGGCGAAACCGTGTTTTATGCCCGCTATTACTGGCTGGCGGTGCCGCTGGTCACCTTTATCAGCTACGGCCTGTACTGGGTTACCGAGCGCGTCTCCGTCAATTACTTCCGCAAGGTGTAGGGGTAGGCGAGGGGCCGAGAAAAGAAAAAAGTTGGGCTTGCATCGAAAAAGTCTATTTTTCAAGCGCAAACCTTAGGTTTTGTCTTCATCTCTTCCCCTCACCAACCCTTAACACCGCTTTATGACCATCCTTTACCTCGCACCCGCGCTGGGGGTGCTGGCGCTGCTCTACACGGCGCTGCGCTCCAGTTGGGTAGCCCGGCAAGACGCTGGCGACGAACGCATGCGCACCATTGCCGGCTACATTGCCGACGGCGCCATTGCTTTCCTCAAAGCCGAATACAAAGTACTGGCCCTGTTTGCCCTCATTGCCTGCCTTTTCCTGGGCTTCCTGAGCTACGGCAACGAACGGTCATCCCCCATTATCATCGGCGCCTTTTTGCTGGGCGCTATTTTTTCGGCCACGGCGGGCTTCATCGGGATGAAGATTGCCACCAAAGCCAACGTGCGCACCGCCCAGGCGGCCCGCACTAGTCTCTCGCAGGCGCTGAAAGTGTCCTTCGCCGGCGGTTCCGTCATGGGCATGGGCGTAGCCGGATTGGCCGTGCTCGGCCTGGGCGGCCTGTTCATTGCCTTCTACTACATGTTCGTGAACGGCGCTTCGGCCAACGGCCCCGAAATGGAACGGGCCCTGGAAGTGCTGACCGGTTTCTCGCTTGGGGCCGAAAGCATTGCGCTTTTCGCCCGCGTGGGCGGCGGCATCTACACCAAAGCGGCCGACGTGGGCGCTGACCTCGTGGGCAAAGTGGAAGCCGGCATTCCCGAAGACGACCCCCGCAACCCCGCTACCATCGCCGACAACGTGGGCGACAACGTGGGCGACGTGGCCGGCATGGGTGCCGACTTGTTCGGCTCCTACGTGGCCACCATCCTCGCCACCATGGTGCTCGGCCGCGAAGTCGTAGCCGCCGGCGACGCCTATAACGGCATGTCGCCCATCATCCTGCCGATGGTTATTGCCGGCCTCGGCATCGTCTTCTCGCTCATCGGCATTCTGTTCGTGCGGGTGAAGGAGGGCGGCAACGTGCAGGCTGCCTTGAACCTGGGCAACTGGGTTTCGGTAATCCTCACCGCCGCCGCGTCGTGGTTTGTCATTCACTACATCCTGCCTAGCAGCACCATGCAGATGGGACGCCTCGGCTCGTCGCCCTTCACCGCTACCGACGTGTTCTGGGCCGTGTTCGTGGGCCTGGTTGTGGGTGCGCTGATGAGCATGATTACTGAGTATTACACAGCTATGGGCAAGCGCCCGGTAATGAGCATCGTGCAGCAAAGCTCTACCGGCCACGCCACCACCGTCATCGGCGGTTTGGCCGTGGGCATGGAGTCGACGGTACTGCCGATTATCGTGCTGGCCGCCGGCATCGTGCTTAGCTACGAATGCGCCGGCCTCTACGGTGTGGCCATTGCCGCCGCCGGCATGATGGCCACTACCGCCATGCAGCTGGCCATCGACGCCTTCGGTCCCATTGCCGACAACGCCGGCGGCATTGCCGAAATGAGCGAGCTGCCCAAGGAAGTGCGCGAGCGGACCGACATTCTCGACGCCGTGGGCAACACCACCGCCGCCACCGGTAAAGGCTTCGCCATTGCCTCGGCGGCCCTCACCTCGCTGGCCCTCTTCGCCGCCTTCATGGGCACGGCCGGCATCAACGCCATCGACATCAGCAACGCCCGCGTGCTGGCCGGCTTGTTCATCGGCGCCATGATTCCGTTCATCTTCTCGGCCCTGGCTATTTCGGCGGTGGGCCGTGCGGCCATGAGCATGGTGCAGGAAGTGCGCCGGCAGTTCCGCGAAATTCCGGGCATCATGGAAGGTACTGGTCGCCCCGAGTACGAAAAGTGCGTAGCCATTTCCACCCAGGCCGCCCTGCGCGAAATGTTGCTGCCCGGCGCTATTGCCCTCATCACGCCCATTGTCATCGGCTACGCCTTCGGCCCCGAGGTATTGGGTGGCACGCTAGCCGGCGTCACGGTATCGGGGGTGCTGATGGCTATGTTCCAGAGCAACGCCGGCGGCGCCTGGGACAACGCCAAGAAGTCGTTTGAGAAAGGCGTGCTGGTGAACGGCAAGATGGAGTTCAAGGGCTCCGACGCCCACAAAGCTTCCGTAACCGGCGACACCGTGGGCGACCCTTTCAAAGACACCTCCGGCCCGTCGATGAACATCCTGATCAAGCTCATGAGCATCGTGTCGCTGGTTATTGCCCCGCACATTGCCCGCGACGGCGCGGTGGTGGAACGCGGCGTGGCCCCGCTGCCGCTCAAGCCCGCTACCGAGCAGGTGTCGGCCCCAACCATGCGCCCCAAAGTGCGCTACGCTGAGCTGGCCCCCGCCGCCTCGCGCATCGTGCTGACTTCGCTGCTGAAACGCGCCGAGTAAGCACCGTCGTTTCTTGCCAAATCATGTGGGTGCCCCGGTCGAAAGCCGGGGCACCTTGCGTTTAAACCCCGTACGAAGGCTTTTCGCAGCTACTGAGGCCGTACCGCTTTCGAGGGCGCCTCACACGAAAGTGGGAGTGGGACCCCGCCGCTCGGTTTTGCTTTGTACCTTCGCGGCACTTTTCGCCCCGCACCCTAACCCGCCGGCATGCCGCAAGCCACCATTTCGCTGCACAACAAGGAGTTTGCCCCGTATTTGCCCGAAGCGCAAATCACCGCCGCCGTGCGCGACCTTGCCGCCCGCATCAACCGCGACTACGCCGGCCAGACGCCGCTGTTCGTGGCCGTGCTCAACGGCTCGTTCATGTTTGCCGCCGACCTGCTGAAGGACGTAACGCTCGATTGCGAAGTCGCCTTCATCCGCGTCGCCTCCTACGCCGGCACCAGCACCACGGGCGAGGTCAAGGAAATTCTGGGCTTGCAGGAAGACGTGCAGGGCCGCCACCTCATCATCGTGGAAGACATTGTGGACACCGGCCACACCATGCAAGCCATGCTGCAGCAGCTACGCGCCCAGCAGCCGGCCTCGGTGGAGGTAGCCACGCTGCTCATCAAGCCCGACTGCCTGCAGCACGAGCTGCACATCAAATACCAGGGCCTGGCCATTCCCAACGATTTTGTGGTGGGCTACGGCCTCGACTACGACGGCCTCGGCCGCAACTACCGCGACCTGTACCGCGTCGTATAAGGCATCCCCCTCGCTTCGGCGGCTGGCCGCAATTCCGTAACTTACCCTCGCCCCCTTCTCTCTCACTCTCCCCGCTACCACTTCCAATCATGCTTAATATCGTGTTGTTTGGCCCCCCCGGCGCCGGCAAAGGAACCCAAAGCCAGAAGCTCATCCAGCGCTACGGCCTCGTGCACCTCTCCACCGGCGACCTGCTTCGCTCGCAGATTGCGCAGGGTACGGAACTGGGCCTGACGGCCAAAAAACTCATGGACGCCGGCGAACTGGTGCCCGACGCCGTGGTTATCGGCATGATTGAAAGCCAGCTGGCCGGCAACACCGAGGCCGCCGGTTTCATCTTCGACGGCTTTCCGCGCACCATTCCGCAGGCCCAGGCCCTCGACGAACTGACGCAGCGCTACGACACCGGCATTTCGTGCATGATTGCCCTGGAAGTGACCGAAGACGAGCTGGTGAAGCGCCTGCTGGAGCGCGGCAAAACCTCCGGCCGCCCCGACGACCAGAACGAGGAGAAAATCCGCAAGCGCGTGACGGTGTACAACACCGAAACCGCCCAAGTGGCCGGCTACTACGCCCAGCAGAACAAATTCCATTCGATTTACGGCATCGGAGCCATCGAAGACATCTTCGGTCAGCTCTCCGCCATCATCGACCAGCACCAGCCCGCTACCGTCACCGACAGCTCGGCGGCGGCTGACGAAGTAAAGGCGTAACTTTGCAGAGCCAGCGGCTCTCAGCTGTTGACCGCTGACATCATCTGTCATCCTGAGCGCAGCGAAGGACCTTATCACGCTGGAACGATGTTGTCCAACTCGTTCTGTCCTGACAAGGTCCTTCGCTGCGCTCAGGATGACGGCTTTTTTCAAGATACCGTCAGCCCAGAATCAGGCATGGGTTGAACCACGTTCGACTTGCCATTCCTCGTTCTCAATTCTTAATTCAACCAAGTGGCTTCCAACAACTTCATCGACTACGTCAAAATCTGCTGCCGCTCCGGTAGGGGCGGGGCAGGTTCGGCCCACATGTTCCGCTCCAAAGGCCGGCCGCTGGGCGGGCCCGACGGCGGCGACGGCGGCCGGGGCGGCCACATCATCCTGCGCGGCAACAAGCAGCTCTGGACCTTGCTGCACCTGCAGTACAAGAAGCACGTTATTGCCGGCCACGGCGTGCCCGGCAGCGGTGGCCTCTGCACCGGCGCCGAGGGTGACGACGTGATTCTCGACGTGCCGCTGGGTACCATTGCCCGCGACGCCGAAACCGGCGAAATCCGGGCGGAAATCACCGAAGACGGCCAGGAAATCATTCTGACGCCCGGCGGCCGCGGCGGCTGGGGCAACGACCACTTCAAATCGGCCACCAACCAGGCCCCGACCTACGCCCAGCCGGGCGAGCCGGGCCAGGAAGTGTGGAACGTGCTGGAGTTGAAACTGCTGGCCGACGTAGGCCTTGTAGGCTTCCCCAACGCGGGCAAAAGCACGTTGCTGTCGGTGGTGTCGGCGGCCACGCCCAAAATTGCCGATTACGCCTTCACCACCCTCGTGCCCAACCTGGGCGTGGTGGGCTACCGCGACTACCAATCCTTCGTGATGGCCGACATTCCGGGCATCATCGAGGGCGCGGCCGAGGGCAAAGGGCTGGGGCTGCGCTTCCTCAAACACATCGAACGCAACGCTACGCTGCTGTTCATGATTGCCGCCGACTCGCCCGACATTGCCGCTGAGTATCAGGTGCTGCTGAGCGAGTTGGAGCAGTTCAACCCCGATCTGCTGGACAAGCGCCGCGTGCTGGCCATTACCAAAGCCGACATGCTGGACGAAGAACTGGAAGCCGAAATCGAGGCCACGCTGCCGGCCGATGTGCCGCACGTGTTCATTTCCAGCATCACGCAGAAAAACATCCAGCAGTTGAAGGACCTGCTCTGGCAGCAAATTCAGGATGCCCGCCGCGAAGACCCCAAGCCGCTGCGCCACAGCATCTGGGCCCAGAAACGCGCCGATGACGACGCGGATGAAGACGAGTTCGACGACGAGGAAGTATCGGAAGACCAATTGGACTAAGCGCGTCCGGTCGGCAGGTTATTGCTTAAGCCGTGCGAGGCTCTACGGTCTGCCTTTGTCATTCCGCTTGGCTGTTACTTCTGCCGCCTCGTCCGAACCATTTGGGGCGGCCTTGTGGTTTCTGTGCCACTATGTCACAAGCCGGGGCTTTGGCAAACTCATTGCGCCGGCGCTATTTCCTAATTGAACATCCATCTGCCTGAAATACTTGACTTAAGGAATGGCTGACGCAACGTTTCCGAATCCCGACGAGCTGCAAAATGAAGGTGCAGCCGCTTCCAACGCCGACCACGTAGCCGGCGAAATGATGGACGACCAGAGCGGCCAGCCGGCCGACGGCGGTGCGCCCAAGGGCGAAGCCACCCGCACCGACCAGGAAGTGAACGACCTGAAGGATAAATACCTGCGCCTCGCGGCCGAGTTTGAGAACTACAAGCGCCGCACCACCAAGGAGCGCGCCGACCTCTTCAAAACCGCCAACCAGGAGCTGATGACCGTGCTGCTGCCCGTCCTCGACGACTTCGAGCGCGCCCACCAGCACACCCGCGACTCCGATGACGCTAACGTGGTGCGCGAAAGCATCAGTATCATCTACAACAAACTCTCGAAAGCCCTTCAGCAGAAAGGCTTGCAGCCGATGGAAACCAAAGGCGGCGCGTTCGACCCCGATTTGCACGAGGCCATTACCCAGATTCCGGCCCCGAGCGAGGAGTTGAAAGGCAAGGTGGTCGACGAGATTGAGAAAGGCTACTACCTCGGCGACAAAGTCATTCGGCACGCCAAGGTGGTGTTGGGCCAGTAAGCAACAGAGGCGAGAGAATAGAAGCGAGTAGCGCCCTGCTGCTCCAGACCAAGTACCGACCATGTCGACCAAGCGAGATTATTACGAAATTCTGGGCGTAGCCAAAAACGCGTCGGGCGACGAGATTAAGAAGGCCTACCGCAAGGTGGCCATCAAGTTTCACCCCGACAAAAACCCCGACGACCCCACGGCCGAAGACAAGTTCAAGGAAGCCGCCGAGGCCTACGAAATCCTGTCGGACGAGCAGAAGCGGGCGCGCTACGACCGGTACGGCCACCAGGGCGTGGGCGGCGGCAACGGCCACGGCCCGAGCATGGAAGACATCTTCAGCCAGTTCGGCGACATCTTCGGCGGTGGCGGCGGTGGCTTCGAGAGCTTCTTTGGCGGCGGGGCCCGCAGCCAGGGTCGGCGCGTGCGCAAGGGCTCCAACCTGCGCATCAAGCTCAAACTCGACCTGGAGGAAGTGGCCAACGGCGTCGAGAAGAAAATCAAGGTGAAGCGCTACACGCCGTGCGCGCCGTGCTCGGGCACCGGCGCCAAAAACGGCACTGAGCTCAAGGATTGTGGTACCTGCCACGGCCAGGGCCAGGTGAAGCGCGTGGTGCAAACGATGCTCGGCCAGATGGTCAGCTCCTCGACCTGCCCCACCTGCCACGGCGAAGGCAAGATTGTGAGCCAGACCTGCGACGTGTGCCGCGGCGAAGGCCGCCAGCTGGCCGAGGAAATCATTCCGATCAACATTCCGGCCGGCGTGGCCGAGGGCATGCAGCTTTCCATGTCGGGCAAAGGCAACTACCCCGAGCGCGGCGGCGTATCGGGCGACCTGCTTATCCAGATTGAGGAGGAGCCGCACGAGTTCCTGAAGCGCGACGGCAACAACGTGGTGCTCGACCAATACATTTCCATCATCGACGCGGCGCTGGGGGCCAACCTCGAAGTGCCCACCATCGAAGGCAAGGTGAAGGTGAAAATCGACCCCGGCACGCAAGCCGGCAAGATTCTGCGCCTGCGCGGCAAAGGCATTCCCGACCTGAACGGCTACGGCAAAGGCGACCAGCTGATCCACATCAACGTGTGGACGCCCAAGTCGGTAACCAACGACGAGCGGGCCGCGCTGGAAAAGCTGCGCACCTCGCCCAACTTCACGCCCAGCCCCGGCAAGAATGAGAAAGGCTTCTTCGAGAAAGTGAAAGAGTATTTCCAATAGCAGGCCACGGATTTTCGCCGGATTTCTTCCGGATTTACAGACGATTCAGAAAGCCCGCTCCAGCAATGGGGCGGGCTTTTTTGTCTGCCACATTGAAGTGCTGTGCCCTTTCCACGGTTTTGCAAGAGGTTGGGGCCGCGGTGTCGGTATCATTTTTCCCTTGGCCCGCAGAACGGATAACAGCGGTTTACTGTGGACGCGGTTCGGGGTGCGTTTTTGCCTGTTCAGGCAGCTAATTCGACGGTTGGTAGAAGATTGCCCACCGGCATACACCGCCACGCCGCTGAACTCTCTACCTTGGCAGCAGCAACCATCTCCTCAACTGCTGTGAAACCAATTTTACAGGCCATTGACGTACGCAAGCAGTACGCCAACCACACCGCCCTCGATGGCGTGAGCATCGACATTCCGGAGGGCTCCATCTTCGGCCTGCTCGGCCCCAACGGGGCCGGCAAAACCTCGCTCATCCGCATCATCACCCAGATTACGGGCGCCGACGCGGGCGAAATCCGCTTCCGCGGCGAGAAGCTGAACCCCTCGCACATCGGCCAGATTGGCTACCTGCCCGAGGAGCGCGGCCTCTACAAGAAGATGAAAGTGGGCGAGCAGCTCATGTACCTGGCCCAGCTCAAAGGTCTTTCAAAAGCCGACGCGCACGGGAAAATCAGGTACTGGCTCGACCGGTTCGACATCAAGAGCTGGGCCGACAAAAACGTGGAGGACCTCTCCAAGGGTATGCAGCAGAAGGTGCAGTTTGTGGCCACTGTGGTGCACGACCCCACGCTGCTCATCCTCGACGAGCCGTTTTCGGGCTTCGACCCCATCAACGCCAACCTGCTGAAGGACGAGATTCTGGCCCTGCGCGAGAAAGGCGTGAGCATCATTTTCTCCACGCACCGCATGGAGTCGGTGGAGGAAATGTGCGACTACATTGCCCTCATCAACCGCTCCCGGAAAGTGCTCGACGGCAAGGTGAGCGACGTGAAAAACGCCTACCGCAACCAGACCTACGAAATCGAAGGCAAGGGCCACCTGCTGGTGGCGCACCCCGATTTTGGGGTGCTGGACCAGAAAAAGCGCGAAAACGACCATTTCTACGCCCAGGTGCAGCTGCACGCCGGTACCTCGCCCAACGACCTGCTGCGCTACCTCATCGGGGCCGGCAACGTGGAGGTGCACGGGTTCCGCGAGAAGGTGCCGAGCATCAACGACATCTTTATCCAGCGGGTGCGCGAAACCCACCCCGACTACGTGCCCGAAACCGACTCGGTACCGGCCTAACTGCTCGACCACTGATAACTGCCCACTGGCAACTGACCTCTCATGTCTAAAATCTGGCTTATCGCGCAGCGCGAATACCTCACCCGCGTGCGCAAGAAGAGTTTCATCATCATGTCGCTGATTGGACCGCTGCTCACGGTGGCCTTGTTTGCGGTGCCCGTGCTCATCGCCAAAATGTCGGACAGCGGCAAAGTGGTGGCCATTGCCGACGCCGGCGGGCTGTTTGCCGACCGGCTTCCCGAGCCCAAGGACGACATCAGCTTCACCCGCGTGTCGGCCGACCTGACCACTGCCAAGGAAGAGTTCAAGAAAGGCAAGCACGACGCGCTACTCTACATTCCCAAGCTCGATATCAGCAACCCCAGCGGCTTCCAGGTATTCTCGCGCAAGGGGCTGGGCATGTCGCTCGAAAACGACATCAACCGCGCCGTAAACAAGGCCGTGGAAAACCAGCGCCTGCGCCAGGCCGGCATCGACCGCAACGTGCTCGACAACATGAAGGCCGACGTGGACCTGCAGACCGTAAGCCTGAGCGACGACGGCGAGAAAAGCTCCAGCACGGGCATCAGCACCGCCATTGCCTACGTCTGTGGCTTCCTGATTTACATCTTCATTTTCATCTACGGCGTGCAGATCATGCGCGGCGTGATGGAAGAAAAGACCAACCGCATTGTGGAAGTGGTTATTTCTTCGGTGAAGCCCTTCCAGCTGATGATGGGCAAAGTGCTGGGCATTGCCGGGGTGGGCTTCACGCAGCTGGCCTTGTGGGTGGTGCTGTCGATGGGCATCAGCTCGGTTATGGCCGGCTCCATCAGCCCCGATAAAATTGCCGAGGACCGGGCCGCCCGCACCACGGCCGTCGTGCGCCCGACCACCAGCCAAGACGACGCCGCCAAAAAAGAAAACGTGGCCACGAAGTTTACGCAGGCCCTGAAAAGCGCCGACCTGAACGTGCCGCTGATTGTGGGCTGCTTTCTGTTTTACTTCCTGGGCGGCTACCTGTTCTACGGCGCCCTGTTCGGCGCCATCGGCTCGGCCGTCGACAGCGAAACCGACACCCAGCAGTTTATGATGCCCGTGACCATGCCGCTGGTTCTCACCTTCGTGGTGTCGCAGGCTATTCTCACCACCAACCCCAACGGGCAGGTCGCTTTCTGGATGTCGATGGTGCCCTTCACTTCGCCCATTGCCATGATGATGCGCCTGCCCTTTGGTGGCGTGCCGGCCTGGCAACTGGGCCTCTCCATGGTGCTGCTGATTGCGGGCTTTGTGGGCGCCATCTGGTTTGCCGGCCGCATCTACCGCGTGGGCATCCTCATGTACGGCAAGAAAGTGACGTACGGGGAGTTGTCGAAGTGGCTGTTCTACAAAGGCTAGCAACCACTGCCTGGCCAGCAAAAGCCTCGCTGCGAACTTTCGTAGCGGGGCTTTTGGCGACGTATCCACAACGTACTGCGCGGATGAGTGGAGCGACCTTGTGCTGTTTTCTGGGTTTTCCTGAAAATACCGCACAAAACCAGGTTCGCATTTGTGCGGTATTTTCAGGAAAGTCTAGAAAACAGCACAAGAATATTTTGCTTGCCGACCCTACACAAACCAAGCAGCGGACCGGCGCGTACCTTGCCGTCATGCATACCCTTCTGACGCTGTTCTGCGGGCTATTTGCCCTGACTACTGCCGCAGCCGGCAACCCCGTATTGCTTGCTGCCGACCGCCCCGCCTACCGCCTGTTCACCGCCGCCGGCAAGCCCGTCGAGTTCGGGAAGATGACCAAGGAACTGGCCACTGCCGACGTGGTGCTCTTCGGCGAGCAGCACAACGACCCCATTGCGCACTGGCTGGAGCTGCAAGTAGCCAAGGACCTGGCCCAGCGCAAAGCCGGCCAGTTGGTGCTCGGCCTCGAAATGTTTGAACGCGACGTGCAGCCGCTGGTGGAGCAGTACAACGTGGGCGAGCTGGCCGATACCGCCTTCGAGGCCCGCAGCCGCCCCTGGCCCAACTACCGCACCGACTACAAGCCCCTGCTGCAACTGGCCCAACAGCAGAAGCTGCGCGTGGTGGGCACCAACGTGCCGCGCCGCTACGCCTCGCAGGTGGCCCGCGGCGGCCTCGCGGCGCTGGAGGCGCTGCCCGCCGCCGAAAAAGCCTGGCTGGCCCCGCTGCCCCTCCGAATCGACTACGAACTGCCCGGCTACAAAGGCATGGCCCAGATGTTCGGCGGCGACGCGGCCCACGGCGCAGGCGTGCAGTACATCATTCAGGCACAGGCGCTGAAAGACGCCACCATGGCCTACTTCATTCGCCAGAGCCGCCAGCCCGGCCAATTGCTACTACACGTCAACGGCAGCTACCACTCCGACAATCACGACGGCATTGTGTGGTACCTGCGCCAAGCCGAGCCGCAGCTGCGCATCCGCACCATCAGCACCGTCACGCAGGAGCAACTCGGGAAACTGGACAAGGAAAACCTGCAGAAAGCCGATTATGTGCTGGTAGTACCGGCCGATATGACGAAGACATACTAAGTTTTGGCGTACCATGCATTGCCTGTTCAAAGAAACGATTCCAACCGGCTTAGGAGAATTTGAGCTTCAGATAAGTTCGAGCAGCGCGTTTGTAGTGTTGGAGCCGGAGGAACTTTCTACTGTTCTGCTTACGGCCGCGCATCGTGTAACCATTCTACAGACTCCGGCTCCGACAGCAGAATTGCCTTCCGGAATGAGCATAGATTTTGCCAATGCTTGGTTGTTTTATATTTATAAGCGCAACGCGGTTATAGAGCAGCTTACCATTGCGTTCAGCTTAAAACAGCCACAACCTGGAGTTGATGCCGGCCCTGACACAGGCCAATGGCTAGTCGCAATAGAGTTTGAGAACGGCATTCACCAAGTTCATATCGGTACCCCAGATGAGGACTGGTATGCATCACAAATTGGAGGAGCTTGGATTCCGCAAAAGCTAAGCGCAGCATTACAAGAAGACGAGTTTGCTTTGACTCGGATTGAGCCAAACGGATTGAGCACACAGGTGCCTGAAATGCTAGCCGGGGAGCGTTTCTATTTCCATTATGTCATCGCACAAAGTCCGCGTCGCAAGTCGCTGCAGTATCCCGAGGAGTGGGATATTTCTACGTGGGAAGCCGTAGATCAGCCGAGGAAAAAGCTGGAAGAAGCTTGGCAACAGCACACAAAAAAGCCACTACCGTAGCAGTGGCTTTTCAAGAAACAAAGTGGGATAGGGCTAAGCCGAGAACGACGAACCGCAGCCGCAGGTGCTCTTGGCTTGGGGGTTGTTGAAGACGAAGCCGCGGGCGTTCAGGCCGTCCTGGAAGTCGACTTCCATGCCCAGCACGTACATCGCGTGCTTCTTGTCCATCACCAGCGTCACGCCGTCGAGCTCGTAGGTTTCGTCCTGGTCTTTGGGCTTGTCGAAGCCGAGCAGGTAGCTCAGGCCCGAGCAGCCGCCGCCCTGCACGCCAATGCGCAGGCCGTACTCGGTCGGGACTTTCTTCTCAACGAGAATGTTCTTCACCTCGGCCAAGGCGCGCGGGGTGAGCGTGATGGGGGCCGTTTTAACGGGAGCAGTGGCAGTGGCCATGGTCAAAAGGAGTTGCGTAGAGTCGTCGGAGTAAAGGCGTTGCCGCCTGGGGTACAAAGATACAGCCTCCGCCGTATGTAGCACCGATATTCCCTTAACAGCTACCCCCGGCTGCCGGTTCACCGTATTATCTTTGCCGGCCTCTCCGGCACCCGTTTTTTCGTTCTACCACCCGCCCAGCCCCGCTGGGTGCATCCGCACTGCATGGATACCGCTCTGCTCATCGACCTGCTGAAAATTACCCTGCCCGCCCTCATTGTGGCCGGCACCGCCTACTACCTCATCCAACAGTTCATTGAGAAAGACCAGCAGCAGCGGCTGATGGCCCTGCGCCTGGAAAACAGCAAAACCACGCTGCCGCTGCGCCTGCAGGCGCTGGAGCGCATTGCGCTGCTGCTGGAGCGCATCACGCCCAACAACCTGATGGTGCGCCTGAGCTCGGCCGGCCAGACCGCGCCCGAGTACCACCGCCTGCTGATGCAGGAAATCCGGGCCGAGTATGAGCACAACCTCTCCCAGCAGCTCTACATGAGCCCCGATACCTGGAACCACGTCAAGCAGGCCAAGGAAAACATCCTGACGATGATCAACAAGGCCTACCACACGCTGCCCAACCAGCAGCAGGCCCGCGGCACCGAGCTAGCCAAGCGCGTACTCGAAACGCTCATCAACGACGAAACCGACCCGACTGCCACGGCCTTGCTGGCCGTGAAGCGCGAAGCGGCCGGGCTGTTTTAAGGCAGTTTGTCATCCTGAGCAACGCGAAGGACCTTCTTACCGCTGAACGATTTGTTCTGGCGTGAGAAGGTCCTTCGCGTTGCTCAGGATGACAAACGTAAGCTACACCGTCGCCAGCACGGCATCAATGGCGCGCTGGTAGCAGGCTTCGTAGCGCGGCACGATGTTGTCGACGGCAAACTCCTCGGCGCGGGCGCGGGCGGCGGCTTTGAAGCGCGGCAGGTTCGCGTCGTCGAGTACGTAGAGGGCGTTTTTCACCATGTCGGCCACATCGCCCACTTCGCTCACCATGCCGGTCTGGCCGTGCAGGTTCAGCTCGGGAATGCCGCCGGCGTTGGTGCTGATGACGGGCACTTCGCAGGCCATGGCCTCCAGCGCCGCGAGGCCGAAGCTTTCCTTTTCCGAGGGCATCAGAAACAGGTCCGACACGCTCAAGACCTCCTCCACAGCTTCGAGCTTGCCGAGGAAGCGCACATCGTTGCTCGACAGGCTTAGCTCGCGGCAGAGCTTCTCGATGCGCGGTCGGTCGGGGCCGTCGCCCACGAGCAGGAGCTTGGCGGGCATTTCCTTGCGCACGCCGTCGAAGATGTGCACCACGTCGTCGACGCGCTTCACGGAGCGGAAGTTGGAGGTGTGAATCAGCAGCTTTTCGCCCTCGGGCGCAATGGCGGTGCGGAAATGCTCCTTGGGCTGCTTGCGGAAACGTTCCAGGTTGATGAAGTTCGGAATAACCTCGATGTCCTTCTCGATGGCGAAGTAGCGGTAGGTTTCCTCCTTCAGATCGGCCGACACGGAGGTAACCGCGTCGGACTGGTTGATGCTGAATGTCACGACGGGCTCGTAGCTGGCGTCTTTACCCACCAGCGTAATATCGGTGCCGTGCAGGGTGGTAATAACCGGAATCTGAATGCCTTTGGTGCGCAGAATCTGCTTGGCCATGTAGGCCGCCGAGGCGTGCGGAATGGCGTAGTGCACGTGCAGCACGTCGAGCTTCTCGTTCTGCACGATGTCGACCATCTTCGAGGCCAGCGCCAGCTCGTAGGGCGGAAACTGGAACAGCGGGTAGGGCGGGATGTAAACCTCGTGGTAGAACAGGTTCTCGTTGAAGAAATCGAGGCGAACGGGCTGGCTGTAGGTGATAAAGTGCACCCGGTGGCCCTTCTGGGCCAAGGCTTTGCCGAGTTCGGTGGCCACAACGCCGGAGCCGCCGAAAGTAGGGTAACAGACAATGCCGATGTTCATGGCCGGAAGACGGAAGCGCGGGGTGGGAGGGAAAGTTGCCTGCTGAACCGGTAACTCGGCAGCAAGTTGGAAAAAGCCGGAAATATTCGGCTGCGCAACTTGCTTTCTACGCAAGCCAGCACAAAAAAGCGCGCCGCCCACAGGGACGACGCGCCGGTCAAGGGGTTGCTTGTTCCACACCACATAGTAAAGCTTCCCCTCTAGTCAACAACCCGCGTGGCAGGGCTTACGATTTGCCTTTGTCGGCGTCGGTGATGATGGCTTTGTAAATCACATCGTGTATACGCGTCCGGATGTTGTACTGGCGCAACTTGTTGTTGCCGGCATCGGGATACACGCGGTTCGACAGGAAAATGTAGAGAATTTTGTTTTCGGGGTCCATCCACACGCAGGTGCCCGTGAAGCCGGTGTGGCCAAAGGTGCTGGCCGGCGAGAGGTTGCTGGTGGGGCCTTCGGGTTTGCTCGGGTCGCCGTGGTCCCAGCCGAGGCCACGGCGGTTGCCGGCCGATTGGCTGCGGGCAAACTCGGTGACGACCGGCGTGGTGAAGTAACGTTGCCCGCCGTAGCGGCCGTTCTGCAAGTCCATCTGCATCAGCTTGGCCAAATCGTTGGCATTCGAAAACAGACCCGCGTGGCCGGCCACGCCGCCCATCATGGCCGCCGTTTGGTCGTGCACCGAGCCTTGCAACTGCTCGTGGCGGTAGTAGGTGTCGTTTTCGGTGGGCGCAATGCACGACTTCGGGAACCGCTCCAGCGGGTTGTAGGTCATCGTGTTCAACCCCAGCGGCGCGTAGAACTGCTTTTGCAGGAAGGTTTCGATGGGCTGATTGAGCTGCTTCTCGGCCAAGCGTTTCAGAATGATGAAGCTCAGGTCGGAATACTCCACCGGGTACTTGCCGTTTTTGCCCTTCGGCAGCAACGAACTGCGCTGAATCCAGGTCCAGACGGAGTCTTCGGCGGTGCGCACCACGTAGGTGCCGGGAATCACCTGGCGCGGGAAATCGTCGGTGCGGGTGCTGGCGTAGAATGTGGGCTTGAGGCCCGATTTGGTCACCGTCCGCTCCCAGGTGGGAATACCCGGCTTCAGACCGGCTTGGTGCAGCAGCACGTCGCGCACGGTCATTTCCTTCTTGTTGGTGGCCTTCAGCTCGGGCATATAGTCCGATACCTTCGAGTCGAGGTTAATGCGGCCTTCATCCTTGAGCCACATGATGGCTTGCAGCGTGCCGGCCACCTTCGTTACCGAAGCCAGGTCGTAGAGCGTTTCGTTGGAAATCGGCTGCGACTTGTCGTAGGTGGCAAAGCCGTAGCTTTTCTCGAACACCACGGCGCCGTCTTTGGCCACCAGCACCTGGCAGCCGGGCGCGGCGGCATAGGCAATGGCTTCGGTGGCTACGTTGTCGATCTGGGCCAGCACCTTCGAGTCGAGGCCCACGGCTTCGGGCGTGGCGTAGCGCAGGCGGCGGAAGTCGGGCGTGGGCAGCCCCAAACCGGCCTTCATCGTTTCCGATACCGTAACGGGCAGGCGGCCCACGGCGGGCAGCGCGCCAAACAGAATCTGGGGCAGCACGTGCTGCGAGGCGTAGTTGTCTTCGTAGCCGCACACCAGGTTGCGGGCTTCCTCCACGTGCTTGAGGGCGTAGGCATTGCCCATCACCACCACCACGGTTTTCACGGCTTTGTTTTCCTGCAGCTTCTTAATGAAATGCAGCGCGCCGTCGCCCAGGCCGTAGTTGTGCACGGGCGTGTTGTTGAGGTTGTGCAGGCTCACCACCACCGTGTTGTAGGCGGCCAGCTTGGGCAGCAACCGCTCAAACGTCGAGTCGGGGGCGTAGCGGTTGGGCACCGAGTACACCGCGCAGGGCATGTAATTCTGCATCATCTGCCCGAACTCGTTGCCGGTAGGCGCCCCAATGGTGATGGAGGCCATGCGCAAGGTGTCAAGGTGGGCGAAGGGCAGGATGTCGTCTTCGTTGCGCACCACCGTGGCGGCGTGCTCGTAGATGTCTTGCTGCACGGCGCGGGCCAGGGGTCGGTCGAGGTTCTGCATCAGCCCTGCCACGTCGACGGGCTGCGGGCGGTTGAGGCCGGCCCAAAACTTGGCGCGCAGAATTTTGCGCACGCGCTGGTCCACGTCTTCCACCGAAATCTTGCCGGCGGCCATCATTTCCTTGATCTTTTGCACCGCCACGGGCACGTCTTCGGAGAAGAGCAGCACGTCGTTGCCGGCGGCCAGGGCCAAGGCGTCCACCTCGCCGGGCTTGTAGAGGTTCGAGACGCTCTTCATGTTGAGCGCGTCGGTGAAGACGAGCCCGCGGTAGCCCATTTTTTCCTTCAGCAGCCCCGTAACGAGGGCGCGCGAAAGGGTGGTGCTTTGGCTGCGCACCGTGTCGATGAGCGGTACGTAAAGGTGGGCCACCATCACGCCCATCACGCCGGCCTCAAACGACTTCTGGAACGGGTACAGGTCCACGTCGGTCAGGCGCGCGAGGTCGGAGTTGATAACCGGCAGGGCCAGGTGCGAGTCCACGTCGGTGTCGCCGTGGCCGGGGAAGTGCTTGGCTACGGCAATAACGCCGTGGTCCTGCAGCCCGCGGATGTAAGCCAGCCCGCGCTTAGTCACCTGCTCCTTGTTTTCGCCGAAAGAGCGGTTGCCGATAACCGGGTTGTTGGGGTTGGAGTTGATGTCGATAACCGGCGAAAAGCTCACGTGCACCCCCATGGTGCGCAGCTTCATGGCAATTTCGCGGCCCATCTGGTAGATGTACTGCTCGTCGTCCATCGCGCCGAGCGTCATCTGCTTGGCGAAGTGCATGCTGGAATCGAGGCGCATGTCGAGGCCCCACTCGGCGTCCATGGCAATGAGCAGCGGCGTGCGGGCTTCGGCCTGGTAACGGTTGGTGAGTTTGGCCTGGCGGCGCGGGCCGCCCTGCAGAAACATCAGGCCGCCGATGTTGTAGTCGCGCACCAGCCGGTCGATGTGCTGAACGTGCTTCTGGTCCTTGTTGGAATAGGCGGCCACCATGAAAAGCTGGCCGAGACGCTGCTCCGGGGTGAGCGAGGCGAAGACGGAATCGACCCAGTTTTGCTCGGCCACCGACGCGGGCTTGGCGCCGTTGTCGTAGGGGTGCGAAAACGACACGATCAGACCCGTAATGGCCAAGAGCAGCAGTACCAGTCCAATCCGTAATTCCTTGCCCATTGACCCCAGTGTCGTGTCGCGTACTAAATGTATGGTTCGCCCAACCCGCTGCACCGACGCCCTCCGCCACCCGAACAAACCGGTGACAAAGGGCGCCCGACAGACGGTGCGGAAAAAACCGACCGAAGCCCGTAAGACATCGGTCGAGGTGCGTGCCTTGCGGGCCCGCAAGCAAAAGCTGGCCACAAACTTACGCATTATTTCCCGAGCCGGATACGAGCGAATATCAAGCCAACCGGCTGACATGGGGCTAACGGCGTCATTTTCAAGGAAAGTTCCTCTGATTCATAGGAGAAAATCAATATCCGAATGCTACTGGCTGTAGCCCAGCGCATTGCCGTTGGGCTGGCTTGCCGCAACCGGCTGGCGTACCTTTGCCCAACGAAAAACACGCCTGCTTATTGGAGCTGCCTCGCTGCGCCAGCACGACGAGCGGCAGTTTTTCGTTCTGTTTCTGCCTCATCCAGCTAGCCGCACTATGTCCGATATCATACAACTGCTGCCCGAGTACCTCGCCAACCAGATTGCAGCGGGCGAAGTGGTGCAGCGCCCGGCCTCGGTGGTGAAAGAGCTGCTCGAAAACGCCGTCGATGCCAAAGCCACACATATTCAACTCATTGTAAAAGAGGCCGGCAAGCAGCTGGTGCAGGTGGTCGATAACGGCTCGGGCATGTCGGCCACCGACGCGCGCATGAGCCTGGAACGCCACGCCACCAGCAAAATCCGCACGACCGACGACTTGTTCCGCATCCGCACGCTGGGCTTCCGGGGCGAGGCGCTGGCCTCCATTGCGGCCGTGGCGCAGGTGGAAATTCGCACCAAGCTGCGCCAGCACGACACCGGCACGCTCTTGCTCGTGGAAGGCTCGCAAGTGACCAGCCAGCAGCCCACCGCCACCGCCGACGGTACCAGCATTGCGGTGAAGAACCTGTTCTTCAACGTGCCGGCCCGCCGCAACTTTCTCAAAAGCAACGCAGTGGAAATGCGCCACATCCTCGACGAGTTTCAGCACGTGGCCCTGGCGCACCCCGACATTACCTTCACGCTCTACCAAAACGACCTCGAAGTATTCAACCTGCCGGCTGGCAAGCTCAGCCAGCGCATTGTGGCCTTGCTGGGCCAGAGCTACAAGGAACAGCTGGCGCAGGTAGAGGAAGTCACGCCGTTTATCACCGTCAAAGGCTACATCGGCAAGCCCGAAGCGGCTAAGAAAAGCCGCGGCGACCAGTTTTTCTTTGTCAACGGCCGCTTCATCCGCTCGGCCTACCTCAACCACGCCGTGCTGGCCGCCTACGAAGGCCTGCTGCCCCGCGACACGCACCCGTTCTACGTGCTGTTTCTGGAACTCGACCCCAAGGCCATCGACATCAACGTGCACCCCACGAAGACGGAAATCAAGTTCGAGGACGAGAAAACCGTGTACGCCATCATGCGCGCCGCCGTCAAGCAGGCGCTCGGGCTGCACAACATGGCCCCGTCGCTCGACTTCGAAAGCGACGTGAACTTTGGGCCGCTGCGGGGCATGCGCACCGGCGCGCCCTCGGCCATGGCCGATGACGACGATGACACCGCCCGCCGCCGCAGCTTCGAGCCCAACACCAGCCTCATCGGGGATTTGACCACGGGCCGTGGCGCCGCTGCCGCGCCGGCCAGCCGCCCGCCGCGCGAACCAAACTGGCTCGACGAAAAGCCGCTCACGCCGCGCCCCACCGAACAGGCCCGGCAGGCGCTCGACGATTTTTACCGCTCCATCGGCCAAACGCCGCTGGCCGACATCGAAGCCGAAGCCGCCGATCTGGTGGGCGTGGCGCCCGAGCCGGTGCCCACGCTGCCGTTTCTGCACCCGGCCATCGGGAGCCCAGCGCCGGAAGCGCGGCCCGAAGCGCCTGCGCCCGGCCGGCGGGCGGTGCAGGTGCAGCAGTTTGTGCTGGTGCCCGTAAAATCGGGGCTGATGCTGATTGACCAGGCCGCGGCGCGGGAGCGGATTCTCTACGAGCAGTACCAGGACACGCTCACCAACGAAACCGGCGCCTCGCAGGCCTTGCTGTTTCCGCGCACCGTCACCTTCACGCCCCAGGATTTTGCCGTGCTGCGCGAAATGACCGACGAGCTGCAAAGCATTGGCTTCCGCTTCGCCGAGTTCGGGCCCAACACCATTGCGGTGGAAGCCCTGCCCGCCGAAGTGCCCGCCAGCGCCGACGAAAAAGCCCTGCTCGAAGGGCTGCTGGAGCAGTTTCGGGTGGGCGGCAGCCGCGCCCAGCTCGACCGCCGTGAGCAGCTGGCCCGTTCCTTGGCCCGGCGTGTGGCCGCCAGCGTGCCCGCCCGTCTGGCCGAAGTGGAGATGAACGCGCTGGTCGACAAGCTGTTTGCCTGCCAGGTGCCCGGCTATACGCCCGACGGACGCCGCACGCTGGTGATGCTGGAAGCCGACCACCTGCAGGAGTTCTTCCGTAAAGCCTAACCTTGTATTCGTTTCCGACCTCTTCGCTCCACTTTAGCCCCGCTGCCCCTACATGTTCAACCTCACCCCGATGGTGCGCAACCTGCTCTTCCTCAACCTGGGGATGATGTTGCTTACCAGCGCTGTAATGCCCAGCCTGCAGGCGTGGCTGGCGTTGTATCCGGTACAATCGGAACTGTTTCAGCCCTACCAGCTCATCACCTACATGTTTCTGCACAGCGGGCTGATGCACATTTTCTCCAATATGTTCGGTCTGATTTCCTTCGGGCCGATGCTGGAGCAGCGCTGGGGCGAAAAGCGGTTCCTGCTGTTCTGGATGGTGTGCGGCGTAGGGGCGGGGCTGATTTACTCGGGTATTCGGTACTACGAGCTGAGCCAGATGTACGACGCCGTGCAGGCCTTTCGGGCAGCGCCCTCCGGCACCGCTTTCAGCGACTTTTTCCGCGACTATGCCCCCGCCTACGCCGATGCGGCCACGGCCGTAGCCCGCGACCTGCAACAGCACGCCACCGACCCCGACAAAGTAAACGGGGCGCTGTCTACGCTCAACGCCATTTACGAGCAGGCCCTCAACGGGCCAATGGTGGGCGCATCTGGCGCGCTGTTCGGGGTTCTATTGGCATTTGCCTATCTTTTCCCCAACACCGAATTGATGCTGCTGTTCTTCCCCTTTCCCATCAAGGCGAAGTACTTCGTGGCCCTCTACGGTATCTACGAGTTGTACGCCGGCGTGGAGCGCAACCCCGGTGACAACGTGGCACACTTCGCCCATTTGGGCGGAATGTTGTTTGGGTTCCTGCTGTTGAAATACTGGGAAAAACGCCACTCCCGCTTCTATTGATTTCCCCGCCCGCTCATGAGCATCATTGCCGACATCAAAACCGCCTTCAGCCGCCGCGACAACGCCCTCAATCAGCTGCTGCTGATTAACGTGCTGGTGTTTGCCGTACTGGTGGTGCTGGAAGCACTGCTGTTTCTGAGCGGCGGCAACTCGGTGTATGCGGTGCTGATGCGGCAGTTGGAATTGCCTGCCGATTTGCCCGGCCTTTTGCGTCACCCTTGGACGCTGCTGACGTACGCCTTCACGCACGTCAAGTTTTTCCACATCCTGTTCAACATGCTGAACCTGTACTGGTTCGGTATGCTGTTGCGGGAGTACCTGGGTGACCGGCGCCTCGTGAGCCTCTACATTCTGGGGGCGTTGGCCGGCGCGGTGCTGTTCCTGCTGAGCTACAATTTGCTGCCGGTACTGCGCCCCCAAATGATGGCGGGTATTTCCATGATTGGGGCGTCTGCCTCGGTCACAGCCATTATAGTGGGCGCTGCTACGCTACTCCCCGATTACACCTTCAACCTGTTCCTGTTCGGCCCCGTTCGCATCAAATACATTGCGGCGGCGGTGGTGCTCATTTCCATTGCCGGCATTAGTGGTACCAACGCCGGCGGGCAGATTGCCCACATCGGCGGCGCCATCATCGGGTTTCTGTTCGTGAAGCAGCTGCAAGCCGGCCGCGACCTGGGCCGTCCCATCCTCGCCGTGGGCGACTGGGTGAGCGGTCTGCTGCACGGCCGCCCGCGGTTGCGCGTGTCGCACCGCAACACGCCGGCCCCCGCGGCTTCGGGCAAACGCGCGCCGCTGGTGCAGCCCGAGCAAAACGAAATCGACCTGATTCTGGACAAGATTTCGCGCTCTGGCTACGAAAGCCTCTCGAAAGACGAGAAGCAAAAGCTTTTCAAAGCCAGCCAGCAGTAGCAAACGGGCACCCGGGCAACCGCTGGTAATCGGGCTTCCTGGGTCTATTACGCCTTGGCCGCTCATATTGCCGCGCCAGCATCAACGCCACGCGCCGGACTATATCTTGTCTTGCTGCACCAGGGCCCGGTACACGGCGCGCAGTTTCGATTGGCTCACGCCCAAGCGGTAGAGCACGCATAGCAGCAGAAAAATACCCTGTAGCCGGAAGATACCGTTGTCGAGGTACTTGCGGGCGGAAGTAACCACCGGGGCCGGGAGCAGCCTGAAACGGCCGTAGCGGCGCAGCCGAGGTATAATTTCCTGGTCTTCCAGCAGCACCATATCGGTGCGGAATCCGCCGGCTTGCGCAAACACTTCGCGCCGAACGAACAGGCTTTGGTCGCCGAAGCGCACGAGTTCGACGGGGAAGCGGGTAAACCACGCGCTCAGGCGCAAAAACCAGTGCGGGTGGTCGAAACGCAGCCGGAAGCAGCCGCTGCCGTAGTCGCCCGCGCCGAGTGCCGCCCGAATGGCTGCCAGGAATCCGGCGGGCGGAAACGTGTCGGCGTGCAGGAAATACAGCAGCTGGCCCTGGGCCTGCGCGGCGCCGTGGTTCATTTGGGTGGCCCGGCCCCGCTGCGGACAACTTACCACCCTGGCCCCGGCGTCGGCAGCCACCGTGGCCGTGCCATCAGTGCTCTGCCCATCGGCCACAATGATTTCCACGTCGGATGTGTCCGCGCCGGCCTGCCGCAGGTAGTGAATTAGCGGCCCGATGCAGCCGGCTTCCTGGTAAGTGGGAATGATGATGCTGACGGAGTCGGCCGAATGCATAGCGCTGCAACGATATCAGTAGGCTCTCTACGCAGAAACGGCGGCCGGGGCACCGCGTGGCGCAGGCTTATTTCTGCAGGTGAAACTGCCGCCTGGCCGCATCGAACCGCTCGATGGCGTAGCGCAGCGTGGTGCGCGGCAGCTGTCCGCGGTGGTCGGCCAGAAACTCTTCCAGCGCCTCTTCGTTGCGCTTGCCTACTTCGCGCAGCATCCAGCCCACGGCTTTATGAATGAGGTCGTGGCGGTGGGAGAGGAGCTGCTCGGCCAGGGCAAAGGTGTCGGCAAACTGGCCCTTTCGAATAAAAGCCAGCGTGGATACCATGGCCATTCGCTGGCTCCACAAATTGTCTTCGGCAACCAGCTCGTACAGGGGCGTACGGTCTTTTTTCAGCAGGTAGCCGCCTACAATGTGCGTGCAGGTAATGTCGACCAAGTCCCAGTTGTTGACGAAGCGCCGGTTCTGCAAATACCGTTCGTAGATGGCCTGCTGGCCGGCCGGGCCGGCTTTGGGGAATTGCAGCGTCCAGATGATGAGGCCGATGGAGCGGCAATCGTGCCACGGGCTCTGCACCAGTTGCTCTACCTCGGCCATGGGCAAATTGCGAAACTCTTTGGCTACCACGCGCTGCTGCGGCATCGTCAGGCCCAGGAACTGGTCGCCAGCCGCGTACTCACCGGGCCCTGTTTTGAAGAAGCGGGCCAGCAGCGGCACCCGGTCGGGGTTGGCCAGGGCGTGAATAGCGGCTTGAGCGTCGGCGGCAGTCATGGGGGCACGGCTTAGTAGATGTCGTAGGTGATGTCGCGCCGGTCGTGAGTATAGAAGTAGGCGTAGTTAGAGCGCAATTGTTCCCAACCGGCTTCGGTGGCAAACTTTTCCTCCATCACGTCCTCCCAGGCAATGCGCATCTGACGGGCGCACACCAGCGGGCGAACCTGCCCCACGCCGGTGCCGAGGCCGGGAATGGCCACGTTCTGCACTTTGTCGCCAACGGCCTCCCCGGTGCTCAGCTTGCCGTAGCGCAGTAGCAACAGCAGCGCCTTCATGGCCTGGTACACATTGGGGCCGCGCGTGATGGTCATGGGCGTGCGCATGGTGGGCGCCGCAATGAGGTAAGGAAACAGCGGGCTACCAGTTTCAATGATTTCGGCCTGTCCAACGAGCAACTCGCCGTAGTATTTCTCGCGAATGACACGCTGCAGGTCTTTTTCGAGGTGCCAGCCCAAGTGCTTGGAAATGGCGAAATCAATGCCGCCGTTCATAAAGCCGAAGCTGTTGGCAGGGCTGACAATGGCATCGGCCGGGTGCTCGAAGATGGACCCATGGCAGACGCTAACCTGCGGAACGTCGGCGAATACGAGGGACCAGGCGTCGGTTATTTCGGAATTGGTGTCGATGAGGTTTAGGTGCATGGATGGGGTTTCAGCGGCGGCAAGGTACTGCCTTTCACGACCGTTGCCCAAACAAAAACGGGCCGCTCTGCTGGTGCAGAACGGCCCGTCGCTTACGCAATTAGGCAGCAGTTACGCGTTGGCGGGAGCAGCTTTGCCCATGTTGTCGAGCGCGTCCATCACCTCTTTCACGTGGCCGCGCGAGGTTTCCAGCAGCTGCTTCTCGTCGTCGTTGAGCTGCAGCTCAATCACCTTCTCGATGCCGTTTTTGCCCAGGATAACCGGAGCACCCAGGTACACGCCGTTGATGCCGTATTCGCCCTGCAGCTCGATGCACACGGGGAACACACGGCGCTGGTCGCGCACAATGGCTTCTACCATTTGGGCCGCGGCTGCACCGGGCGCGTACCACGCCGAGGTGCCCATCAGCTTCACCAGCTCGCCGCCGCCCACGGCGGTGCGCTGCACGATGGCGTCCAGCTCCGCTTTGCCAATCAGCTCGGTTACCGGAATGCCGCCCACGGTGGTGTAGCGGGGCAGGGGCACCATGGTGTCGCCGTGGCCGCCCATCAGCACGGCCTGAATGTCTTTGGGGCTCACGTTCAGGGCCTCGGCCAGGAAAGCGCGGTAGCGGGCCGTGTCGAGGATGCCGGCCATGCCGAACACCTTCTCGCGGGGCAGGCCCGAGGTGAGGTGCGCCTGGTAGGTCATCACGTCGAGCGGGTTGCTCACCACGATGATGATGGCGTTGGGCGAGTATTTCACCACCTGCTCGGTTACCGATTTCACGATACCGGCGTTGACGGAAATAAGGTCGTCGCGGCTCATGCCGGGCTTGCGGGGCAGGCCCGAGGTAATTACGACCACCTCCGAGTCGGCGGTGCGGGCGTAGTCGTTGGTGACGCCCACCGTGCGCGTGTCGTAGCCGATGATGGGGGCTTTTTGCCAGATGTCAAGCGCCTTGCCCTCGGCAATGCCTTCCTTGATGTCAACCAGAATTACTTCGTTGGCAATTTCGCGGGTGGCGAGAACGTCGGCACAGGTGGCGCCTACGTTACCGGCCCCTACAACGGTTACTTTCATGGGGTGGTCAGTTGGAAATGGGAAAACGGGTTCGGGGCGCTAAGGTAACTACCACGGCGTAGTGCTTGGTGCTGGCGGCCGAGTTTTTCGACGCGGTCGGTTGGGCACCGGGCGGCCGGTTCGGGTAGGTGATGGTCGGTTCGGGCCCGGAAGCCCGGTTGGGCCGGTAAAGGCTCGGTTACCCCTGCCGAAGCCGCACGCACGGCTTCCGAAGCCAAAGTTGGGCCCGGTGACGCCGCGGTGCGGCCCGGTGAAGCTCCGGCATGGGCCGGAAATGCGCCGGTTGGGGGCGACGATGCGTAGGTTGGCCCTGCCGACGCGCCAGTTGGGCCCGACGACGCGCCGGATACACCTGCCGAAGCATCCGGCACGGCCGCCGAAGCCCGGTTGCGGTGGGGGGAAGCGGTTTTTGCGCTCCGCAAAGCAGTTGGGGCAGGGCAGGGCAGATGCGCCTACCGTTTCAGCCGCACCTCCAGCACCCGCTGCGTCTCTTCGGTCACCTTAAACCGGTCGTCGGGGCGCTGGCCTACCACCCAGGTCACTTTGCCGTCGGCGGAGGTGAGCAGCAGCACGCGGTCTTTCAGGTTCAGCGGTACTTTCTGGTCGATGAGGAAGTCGCTGATTTTCTTTTTGCCCTTCAGGCCGATGGGCATAAACCAGTCGCCCTCGCGCCAGCGGCGCAGCGTGAGCGGAAACTTGAGCTTGTCGGCGTCGAACGCGGCCACGTCTTTGGCGCGCGGCACCTGGTAGCCCTCGGCCGGGTGCTCCTGCATCGAGAGGCGCAGCTTGTCGACCACCAGCTCGGACTGCCCCGCGGGCCATTGGTATGTGCCGAAGCCGCTGAGGTTTTTGGGCGTGACAACCAGCTGGTCGCGGTCTTTCACCAGCCGGTGGGTGGGCGACTCAAACTGCCGGCCCGACACGGCATGGAACGAGGCCACAATGTCTTTCACCGTCAGCCACGGGAAATGGAAGGGCCGCAGCAGCTCGTGGAGCACCAGCGCGGCGGCCGGCGTGGCCTGCAGCGTGGCAATAGAGAAATACACCGCGTCGGCTTCGTCGCGGCGGGCCTGGCGGGCGGTTTCATCCACAAAATGCTGCACCAGGGCTTCGGCGCCCCGCACGCGCTCGGCGGTGTGCTGCAGCGTTTGGTCGAGCGAGGGGTTCAGCTCGCGCAGCACGGGCAGCACCTCGTGGCGCAGCTTGTTGCGCTGGTAGAGGGTGCTGTCGTTGCTGGCGTCTTCGCGCCAGGCCAAGCGGTTTTCCACCAGGTGGTCGTACAAATCTTCCTTGCCCAGGCCCAGCAAGGGCCGCACCACGCGGCCCTGCCGCACCGGAATGCCGTGCAGCCCGGCCAGCCCGGTGCCGTGGGTGAGGTTGAGCAACATGGTTTCGGCCGCGTCGCGCTGGTGGTGGGCGGTGGCTATGTAGTCGAGGCCCTGGGTGCGGCGCACCTGCTCAAACCATTGGTAGCGCAGCACCCGGGCTGCCATCTGCGTCGAGAGGCCTTCCTGCTCGGCGAAGCCTTTGGTGTCGAAGAACTCCACGAAATAAGGCGCATCGTACTTCTTGGCCAGCTTCCGCACGAAATCTTCGTCGGCGTCGGCGTCTTCGGCGCGCAGGCCGAAGTGGCAGTGGGCCACGGCCAGCGGCACGCCCAGCTTGTGCAGCACGTCGAGCAGCACCACCGAATCCATGCCGCCGCTCACGGCCACCAACAATTGGTCGGTGGCGGGGTTAAAGAGCTGGTGTTCTTCAATGAATTGGCGGACGCGGTCGAGCATGGGGCGGGGCAGTAGAAGGCAGAAGCCGCAAAGGTAGGGTCCGGCCCGCAGGTGCCACAGCGCGGCTGCTTCGGCCCGGCTTTATACGACTTCGGTTCTCAGCTCATGCCTAACGTTAGATACTGGAGTGCCGCAGTGCTGCTGAGCGGCCTGCTCGGCTGCGCCCGCCCGGCCGTGCCCACCGCGGCCCCGGTACCCGCGCCGCAGCTGATCGGGCACGCCGGCTCGGGGTTCTTTACGCCCATTCACCCCTTCAACGCGCTGCCGCCCAGCAGCCGCGCCGGTATTGCGCGGGCCCTGGCCCACGGCGCCGCTGGCGTGGAAGTCGACGTGCAGCTCAGCCGCGACAGTCTGCTGGTGCTCTACCACGACGTGCAGCTCGCCAACATGAGCACCGGCCACGGCTGCGTGAGCCAGTACACCGCCGCCGAGCTTACCGCCCTGCACTACCGCGGCCCCTGGCCCTACCGCTGGCTGCACGACGAGAAGGTAATAACCCTCGATGCACTGCTGTCGGAGTGGGCCGCCGGGCCGGAATTTCCGGTGCTGCACCTCGATTTGCACGAGGCCGACGCCTGCCTTCCGCCCACCGATGCCTACCGCCGCTCGCCCGCGCTGGTGCGGGCCCTGGCCCGCACGCTGCACCGCTACGCGGTGCCCGCCCGCCACCTGCTCATCATCTCCGAGTACCAGCCCACGCTGCGCCAGCTGCGCCGCGCGCTGCCCGGCGTGCCGCTGGGACTGGAAATTACCGAGCAATTCGACGAGCGGCTGCCCGCCGCTGCGGTCCTGGGCACCGAGGCCGTGGTAGTGCCCAAGCGGCTTATTACGCCCGAACGCGCCGACCACATCCGGGCTATCGGGCAGCAGGTGGTGGTATTCGGGGGCCGCTCGCGCGCGTCCATCGAGCGGGTGGTGGGCTGCCGGCCCGATGCGGTGGAAATCGACAACCTGCGGGTGATGCAGCGGGTACTGACGGCGCAGAACGCGGCCAGGCCTGCGGCGCGCCCGTTGGAAGCCACGCTGCGCACCAAATCGGGCCACTAGGCGTTAGGGCGGGGGTTCCGTACTTTTGCGCCCCTGATGCGTCTTCGTCTCCTTGTTTTTGCGCTGTTACTGCTGCTGGTAGCGCCCCTGGCCAGCCAGGCGCAGCGTCGGCCTGCGCCCAAAGCCCAACCCAGCGCCCAACCCGGCGCACCCAAGCAAGGCCAGCGCATCGAGCTGCTGCCGGGCGCCGGGCAGCTCATCGGCGGCGACTTCAACGGCCGGCAGATCCGCAAGATCATCGGCAACGTGGGCTTCAAGCAAGGCGACGCCTTTCTGTACTGCGACTCGGCCTACCAGTACCTCGACAAGAATGCCATCGAGGCGTTCAGCAACGTGCGCATCATTCAGAACGACACCGTCACGATTACCGGCGACCGGGCTACTTACGACGGCGACACCCGCAAGGCCCGCATTACGGGCAACGTGGTGCTGCGCGACCCGCGCATGACGCTCACCACCCAAACCCTCGACTACGACCTGACGCGCAAGCTGGCCTACTACAGCACCGGCGGCCACCTCACCGACCCCGAAAACACCCTCGACAGCCAGCGCGGCTACTACAATACCCAAACGCAGGTGTTCAGCTTCCGCACCAACGTCAAGCTCGTCACCAAAGACTACACCATCACCAACGACACCCTGCAGTACAACACCCAAAGCAAGGTGGCGTACTTCTTCGGGCCCACGCGCATTGTGGGCAAGCAGGGCAACATCTACGCCGAAAAAGGCACCTACAACACCCGCACGCGGGTGTCGGACTTCCAGCGCAACGCCAAAATCGAGACGCCCAACTACCTGCTCGGCGGCGACAAGCTGGTGTACGACGAGACGCGCCAGTACGGCGTGGCCACCGGCAACGTGTCCATGACTTCGAAGAAAGACAACGTGGTCATTCGCGGCGACGTGGGCCGCTACTGGCGCGCCCAGGGCCGGGCCAAGGTGCACGGTTCGCCCGTCATGCGCAGCATTACCGACCGCGACACCCTCTACCTGGCCGCCGACACTTTGGTGAACGTGGAAGCCCGCGAAAACGACCCCGGCATCGTGTACGCCTACCACAAGGTGCGCATCTTCCGGCCCGATTTGCGCGGCCGCTGCGACTCGCTCACCTACAACCGCCGCGACTCCACCATCTACCTGAACGTGAAGCCCGTGCTCTGGAACGAGCAAAACCAACTCACCGCCGACTCGATGGAAATCCGCATGCGGCGCCAGAAAATCGACCAGATGCGGCTCTACGCCAACTCCTTCATCATCGGGCAAGACACCCTGCTGAACTTCAACCAGGTGAAGGGCCGCAACATGGTGGGCTATTTCCAGGACAGCAAGCTGCGCAAAGTCGACGTGCTGGGCAACGCCGAAAGCGTGTATTTCGCCCTCGACAACGACACCGCCGTAACGGGCGTCAACAAGGCCGTGTCGGCCACCATGGTGCTGCGCTTCGCCGCCGACAGCAAGCTCAACACCATCAGCTTCATCACCAACCCCGACGCCTCTTTCATTCCGCCGCACGAGCTGAAGGAAGAAGACCAAAAGCTCAAGGGGTTTCAGTGGCTGATTGAGCAGAAGCCCACCCGCCGCAACGTGCTCGGCAAGCACTTTGCCCCGCCGGCCAAGGCCAAACCGAAAGCCAAGCCCAAGGCGAAACCCAAAAAAGCGGCGCCGAAGCCCAAGAAGGCCGCTGCCCCAAAAACCACCCAGACCCGGCCCAAACCCGCGCCGGCCGCCGCCAAACCCGCTGCGGCCAGCACCAAAAAGCGGCCGTAACTGTTGCTCACGCAACCCCAGCGCCGTTGTGCGGCTCCTGGCACTGAGCCATTTTGCGTTCGGCCGCCAATCCTGCTACCTTTGCCTTTCTTATGCCCGCATTCCGCCTCCGTGTTTTTGCCCTGCTGCTGAGCGTTGCCTTGCTCGGCGCGTGCAGCCCCTACCAGAAGCTGCTCAAGAGCACCAACGTCAACGAGAAGTACGAGGCCGCCGTGAAGTACTACGAGAAGGGCGACTATTTCAAAGCCGCTGGGCTGCTTGAGCCGCTTATTCCGCTGCTGAAAGGCCGCCCCGAATCGGAAAAAGCCGAGTTCTACTTTGCCCAATCGAACTTCCACGAGGGTAACTACACCCTGAGCGCCTACTACTTCCAGACGTTTGCCGAGACGTATCCCTCGTCGCCTTACGCCGAGGAAGCTCTGTTTATGCACGCCAAGTCGCTTTTCCGCGACTCGCCCGAGTACGAACTGGACCAGACCAACACTGTCACGGCCATCGAATCGATTCAGCAGTTTCTGAACCGCTTCCCCGAAAGCAAGTTCCGGCCGGAAACCGAGAACATGTCGAACGAGCTGCAGAAAAAGCTGGAGCGCAAGGCCTTCGAATCGGCCCGGCTGTACTACCTGGTGCGCTACAACCAGTCGGCCGTGGTGGCCTTCAACACGTTTCAGCAGCAGTACCCCGCTTCGCTCTACGGCGAGCAGGCCGCGTTTCTGAAGCTGGAGTCGCAGCGCAACCTGGCCGCCGAAAGCGTGGAAGAAAAGCAGCGCGAGCGGTACCTGGAAACCATTGCCTTCTACCAGAACTTTGTGGATACCTATCCGCAGAGCAAAAACCTGAAAACGGCTGAGAAGTACTACGACGAGGCCCGGCAGTTTCTGAAGGACCACCCCGACGAAGTCGCCAAAAACCCCCAAGCCCAGAACAATTGATGCGTAAATGGCTGAATGGCCCGCTGGCTGCTGGCTCCGACTACCGAAGCCCTCCAGCCCAACCCATTCACCCGTTTAGCCATTTGACCCTTTAACCCCACACGACATCATGAAAGTACCGAGCAACGTTCCCGCTTCCATTATCACGCGCAACCTGTCGGATTTCACCGCCGAAACCGGCAACGTGTACGAATCCATTGCCATCATCTCGAAGCGCGCCAACCAGATTTCCGTGAAGATCAAGGAAGAGCTGAACGGCAAGCTGGCCGAGTTTGCTACCACCGTCGACAACCTGGAAGAGGTGTTCGAAAACCGCGAGCAAATCGAAATCAGCAAGCACTACGAGCGGATGCCCAAGTCCACGAACCTCGCCATCGAGGAGTTCATGGAAGGCAAAGTAACCTTCCACCGCCCGACCGAAGAAGAGTTGCCGACTGCCGACAAGGCCGCCGAATAACATTCCGCTCCGTCGTCTGCTATGCTGGCCGCGCGCCGCATTCTGTTGGGCGTGAGCGGCAGCATTGCCGCCTACAAAGCCGCCGCCCTGGTGCGGCTGCTGGTGAAAGCCGAAGCCGAGGTGCAGGTTGTCCTGACGCCCTCGGCTTCGGCTTTTGTCACGCCCCTTACCCTGGCTACGCTCTCCAAGCGCCCCGTGCTGCAGGGTTTTCTGCAGGACGAGAAGAGCGGCGTGTGGCACAACCACGTCGACCTCGGCCTCTGGGCCGATGCCCTGCTGATTGCCCCGGCCAGTGCCAACACCCTCGCAACCCTGGCCACCGGCCTGTGCCCCAATTTGCTGGCGGCGGTGTACCTCTCGGCGCGCTGCCCCACTTGGGTGGCCCCAGCCATGGACCTCGACATGTACCAGCACCCGGCCACCCAGCGCAACCTCGCCCTGCTGCGGCAAGACGGCGTGCATGTGCTCGACTCGCCGGCCGGCGAGCTGGCCAGCGGCCTCGTGGGCCCCGGCCGCATGCTGGAGCCCGAGCAAATTGTTGAACTACTGAACGCTGCCTTATGAGTTCTGAACTGGTCGGCTACGCTTCTCCCGCAACACAGAACCCCGTGAAGCGCGTGCTGCTCACGGCGGGCCCCACCTACGAGCCCATCGACCCGGTGCGCTTCATTGGCAACCACTCGACCGGCAAAATGGGCTACGCGCTGGCCGAAGCCTTTGCCGAAGCCGGTTTTCAAGTGACACTCGTAAGCGGCCCTTCGGCCTTGACAGTGACGCACCCCGCCATTGAACTCGTGCGGGTGCAAACGGCGGCCGAGATGTACGCGGCCTCTGCGGCCGCCGCGCCCGCGGCCGATGTATGGGTATTTGCCGCCGCCGTGGCCGACTACCGCCCGCGCACCGTGGCGGCAGAAAAAATCAAGAAGCGCGAAGACGACACCGACGAGACGCTGGCCATTGAGCTGGTGAAAAACGTGGACATTGCCGCCACGCTCGGGCAAACCAAGCGGGCTGAACAATTTTCCGTGGGTTTTGCGTTGGAGACGAATGAGGAACTGGCCCATGCCCAGGGCAAGCTCCGCCGCAAAAACTTCGACCTGGTGGTGTTAAATTCGTTGCGTGACGCCGGGGCCGGGTTTCGCCACGATACCAACAAAGTCACCTTGGTGGAACCCGACCGCGTGACGCCATTCGAGTTGAAAGCCAAAGCCGATGTGGCCCGCGACATCGTTTCCGTTATTCTCACCCGCCTCCATGCCCGTTCTGCTGCCCATGCGTAATCGTTTTCGGTTTTGTGTTGCCCTGCTGGCCGGCCTGCTCGGTTTGGCTGCCACCCGCACCCAGGCGCAGGAGTTGCAGGCCCAGGTGCGCGTCACGGCCGATAACGTGGCCATTACCGACAAGCAACTGATTGCGCAGATGGAGCGCGACTTCACGCAGTTTCTGAACGTGCGGAAGTGGACCAACGACGTGTACAAGCCCGAGGAGCGCATCCGCTGCAAGGTTTTCGTCAGCATTCAGGAAATTCCGCAAAACGGCACCTACGGGGCCACCGTGCGCATTTTGAGCAGCCGCCCGGTGTACGGCACCAGCTATGAGACCAACCTGCTGAGCTACGCCGAAAACTGGCGCTTCACCTACCTGCCCGGCCAGCCGCTCGATTTTTCCGAGAACAGCTACGTCAACAACATTTCCTCTATCCTGAGCTTCTACGCCTTCGTCATCATCGGCATGGACCAGGATTCGTTTGCCCCGCTTGGCGGCTCGCGTACCTACGACCGGGCCCGCAACATTTTGCAGGTGGCCGCCAGTCAGAACGCCGACGGCGACGACGGGTGGAAGGACAGCGGCAAAGCCAACCAGCGCGGCCGCTACGCCCTGCTCACCGGCTTGCAGGACCCGCAGTTGGAGCCCCTGCGCACGGCCGTCTACAACTACTACCGCCAAGGCCTGGACCTGTTCATCCAAAAGCCCGACGACGCCCGCGCCACCATTCTTACGGCTCTGGAAGGCGTGCAAGGTGCCAACCAGCGCCGCCCCGGCTCCACGCTCATCCGCTCGTTCTTCGAAACCAAGGCCGACGAAATAGCTAACATCTACCGCAGCAGCCCCAAAGCCGACCAAAAACAGGCGGCCGTAGCCTTGCTGCAGGAAGTCGACCCCACCAACTCGGCCAAATACCAGACGATTCTGCAGCAACGTTAACAAGAGCAAAACGGCTTGTAGCCGATTCGGAAGCCCGCGCCACCGCGCGGGCTTTTTCGTTGGCAAGGGTCGCCTGAGAAATTTATTATTGCGGCGGAAGCCTGCTGCAAAGCCGTTTTGTTAGCAACCTGCTAAGTTGATTGGGCGCTGCGCTTGCGCTTGTGCTAAATCATTTAGTAGGTTTGTAAACGGCTGACGCGCGGCTGCTTGATGCGGCGGTGGTTGGCAACTCTCTTGTCTCACGCAACCATTGCACCCATGCTGGTTGACCTCCGCATTCAGAACTACGCCCTCATCGAGGCGCTGGAGCTACGCCCGTCGGCGCTGCTCAACATCATAACCGGCGAAACCGGGGCTGGCAAGTCCATCATGCTCGGCGCCATTGGCCTGCTTTTGGGTAACCGCGCCGACAGCAAGCTGCTCTTCAACACCGACAAGAAGTGCGTGATTGAAGGCCAGTTCGACATTTCAGGCTATCAGCTGCAGGACATCTTCGAGGCCGAAGACATCGACTACGACGCGCAGTGCATTCTGCGCCGCGAAATTGCGCCCTCGGGCAAGTCCCGAGCGTTTGTGAACGACACGCCCGTGACGGTGGAAACGCTCCGCAAAATCGGGGCGAACCTGATGGACATCCACTCCCAGCACGACACGCTGTTGCTCGGTGACCCGGTGTTCCAGCTCAACCTCATCGACCTCTACGCCGGCCTGGTGCCGACTCGCACGCAGTACGGCAACGCCTTCCGCCAGTACCGTAAGCTGGCCGCCGACCTCAAGTCGCTCGAAGACCAGGTGGCGCAGGCTAACAAGGAGCTGGATTACCACAGCTTTCTGCTCAGCGAGCTGGAGGACGCCAAGCTCGACGGCGAGGACCAAGAGGCACTGGAAACCGAAATCCAAGAGCTGGAGCACGCCGAGGAAATCAAGCTGAAGCTGGGCGGTGCGCTGCAAGGCCTTTCCGAAGGCGAGTACTGCGCCACCGGCAGCCTGAAAGAAGCGTCGGTGCTGCTGGGGCAGATTGCCGCGTACTCCGAAGCCGCCCGCCAACTCAAGGAGCGTGTCGATTCGTGCCTGATTGAACTGCGCGACGTGGCCGCCGAAGCCGAGCAGGCCGAGCAGCGCACCGAAGCCGACCCCGTGCGCCTCGACGAGCTGCAGCAGCGCCAAAACGTCATTTTCAACCTGCAACGCAAGCACCAGGTGCGCGACATGGCCGAGCTGATTGCCGTGCGCGACGAGTTGCAGCAAAAAGTGGGCTCGGTGCTCAACCTCGACAAGGAAATCAGCCGGCTGCGCAAAGATACCGAGGGCGCCCTGGCCACCGTGCAGAAGCGCGGCACGCTTCTTTCGGAGCAGCGCCGGGCGGCTTTCCCGTTGTTTGAAAAAGAGTTGGCCGATTTGCTCTGCGACCTGGGCATGCCCAACGCCCGCCTCGTGGTGCAGCACCACACCGGCCAGCCCGCCACCTCGGGCCTCGATGTGATTAGCCTGCTTTTCACGGCCAACAAAGGCGCGCAGCCGCAAACGCTGAGCAAAGCCGCTTCGGGCGGGGAATTCTCGCGCCTGATGCTGTGCGTGAAATACCTGCTGGCCGACAAAACCGCGCTGCCCACCATCGTATTCGACGAAATCGACACCGGCATTTCGGGCGAAATAGCCGTGAAAGTGGGCCGCATGATGCAGCAAATGGCCAAGAAGCATCAGCTGATTGCCATTTCGCACCTGCCGCAAATGGCCGCCGCCGGCCACGCGCACTTCTTCGTGTACAAGGAAGACCGCGCCGACCGCACCGTGAGCCGCATCCGCAAGCTGACGGAGGAAGAGCGCATCCGCGAAATTGCCCAGATGATTTCCGGCGCCCGCCCCAGCGAAAACGCTTTCCAGAGTGCCCGCGAGCTGCTGGCTATGCGCGGCGAAAGCGACTTGGTGGCGGCGTAAAGAGCTAAAATACACTAGAACGTCATTCCGAGCGCAGCCGAGGAATCTCGCGTACTGACGCCAGGTAGTAAACTCGATGAGTAGGTTACTATCGGGTTAAACACGCGAGATTCCTCGGCTGCGCTTGGAATGACGTTCTTGGGTTTTACCGCACGTTCGGCACGAAACCCTATTTTTGCCCGTTCTTCCTCTGACTCCGACTTAACCTTCTACATGGCCAACAACCTACTCGCCGGCAAGCGCGGCATCATCTTCGGCGCCCTCAACGAACAGTCTATTGCCTGGAAAGTGGCGCAGCGCTGCCACGCCGAAGGCGCCACGTTTGTGCTCAGCAACGCGCCGCTGGCGATGCGCATGGGCGAAATCAACAAGCTGAGCGAGGAATGCAACGCCCCGGTTATTGCGGCCGATGCCACCTCAGTTGAGGACCTGGAAAAAGTGTTCAGCGGCGCCGTAGAGCAGCTCGGTGGCAAGATTGACTTCGTGCTGCACTCGATTGGCATGAGCCCGAACATCCGCAAGGGCAAAGGCTACGGCGAGCTGAACTACGAGTGGTTTCTGAAGACGCTCGACATTTCGGCGCTGTCGTTTCACAAGATGCTGCACGTGGCCGAAAAGCAGGACGCACTCAACGAATGGGGCTCGGTAGTGGCCTTGTCGTACATCGCCGCCCAGCGCGCCTTCCTCGACTACACCGACATGTCGCAGGCAAAGGCCGTGCTCGAAAGCATTGCCCGCAGCTACGGCCAGCGCCTGGGGCACCTGAAAAAAGTGCGCGTGAACACCGTTTCCCAGTCGCCGACGAAAACCACGGCCGGCGCCGGCATCAGCGGCTTCAACGCGTTCTACGAGTACGCCGAGCGCATGTCGCCGCTGGGCAACGCCCCGGCCGAAGCCTGTGCCGACTACTGCGTGTCGCTGTTCTCGGACCTGACGCGCTTCGTAACGATGCAAAACCTGATGCACGACGGCGGTTTCAGCACTACCGGCATTTCGGAAGGCATTGTGGAGGCCATTACCGCCGCCAGTGCTGGCAGCGAGGCGTAAGTTTTCGACGTAATACCCGAAAAGCCCGGCCGTGAGGCCGGGCTTTTTTTGTTGGGTTGCTATTCAATCTGCCGTCATCCTGAGCAACGTGGAGGACCTTCTCACCGCTGAACAAGTCGCTGTTGCGACCTTCGTTCTGGCGGGAAAAGGTCTTTCGCGGCGCTCAGCAGGACAGATAAAAAGGCTGGAACTAGCTTACTGAATCAGTAGCCCCGCTCCATGTTCACCACATCGGGCAGCGGCTCGCCGTGACGGAAGCGGTGCAGGTTGCGCAAAAACACATCGACTTTGCCTTCGTCTTCGTGGGGCTGGCCGCCGCCGGTGTGTTGGGTGAGCAGCACGTTGGGCAGTGTCCAGAGCGGGTTGTCGGCGGGCAGGGGCTCCTGGCGGGTCACGTCGAGCACGGCGCCGCCGAGGTGACCGGTGCGCAAGGCTGCCACGAGGGCGTGCTCGTCGGTGGTATTGCCGCGGCCTACGCTGGCGTACACGCTGCCGGGTGGCATAGCGCCAATCAGCTCGGCGGAGAAAAAATTGTCGGCCGAGCCAGGCAGGCAGTTGATTACCAGGTCGGTTTGCGGCAAGGCGGCCAGCAGCTCTTCGCGTGAATGCAGCTGCGCCTCGGGGCTGGTGCGGGCCAGCAGTTGCACCGCGCAGCCGAAGCCGCTGAGCTGCCGACGCACCGCCAAGCCGATGGCTCCGGCTCCGAGTATAACCACGCGCTGGTCGCGCAGCAGCCGGAGCGTGGGCCGCAGCGGTCCACCTACCCATTCCCGGCGGCTTTGCAGCAGGGCCAACTCGGGCAGGCGCCGGTAAAGTGCCAGCACCCCGGCTACCATGGTTTCGGCGCAGGGCCAGGCGAAGTAGTCGCCCACGTTGACGACCGGAAAGCCAGGGCGCAAGCCCGTGTACCGCTCGAAGCCCGCCGAATCGATTTGCCAGAACTGCAGCTGCGGCGGAAAGCCAGCGGAAAACCACGCGGCGGGCGGGTTGCCCAGCAGCAGGTGGGCGGATTGCAGCGCCGCTTGCTGCTGCTCAGGGGGTAGATCGAGGCGAAAAGTAGCCACCGTACCGGCCGGCAACTGGGCGAGGAGGTGGGCGCGGGCCGTTTCGGTGAGCGAGGAGTAAACGTACAGGTGCATGGAGCAGCAAAGTGAAAGCGGCGGAGGCATACGTATACGCAGCCAAGCACGGCGGCGCATGAATTGCCGAAGTGACACGCAGAAATTGGTGGCTGCGCCAACGCGGCCAATTGGCAACGTTCCCGGTAACGATGACGCAGAAAAATGCGCTGGGGAGGTGGGGAAGCCGCGGATTTTGCGCTAACATTCCTTGCCCAAGTTCTCTGGTGCGCGGTTGGGGGCGTGCCGTTTTTCCTTCGTTCATGTCTGCTCGCCTTTTTGCCTGCTGCACGGCCGTGTTGCTGACGTTGCTGGCCTGGTTTCCTGCCGCGCCGGGCAAGATTACCGTGTACCTCATCGGCGACTCCACCATGTCCATCAAACAGGTGAAGGCCTATCCCGAAACCGGTTGGGGCATGCCTTTTACCGCGTTTTTTGATGAGACGGTAACCGTAGACAACCGTGCCCAGAACGGCCGCAGCACCCGCACGTTCATCGCCGAAAACCGCTGGCAGCCGGTGGCCGAGGCCCTAAAAGCCGGCGACTACGTATTCATCCAGTTCGGCCACAACGACGAGGTGCCCACCAAAGCCAGCTACACCACCGAAGCCGATTTCCGCACCAACCTCGTGCGTTTTATCACCGAAACGCGGGCCAAAAAAGCCACGCCGGTGCTGCTCACGCCGGTGGCCCGCCGCAAATTCGACGCGGCCGGCAAAATCGAAGAAACCCATGCGGTGTACGCCAACATCGTGCGGGCCGTAGCCCAGGAACAGAGCGTCCCGCTCATCGACCTCGACCAAACCAGCCAGGCCTTGCTGCAGCAGTTCGGCGTCGAAAACTCCAAGCTGCTCTTCAACCAGCTGGCGCCCGGCGAGCATCCCAACTACCCCGACGGCCGCGACGACAACACGCACTTTTCGGAGCTGGGGGCCCGCAAAATGGCCCAGCTGGTGCTGGCCGACATCCGCCGCCTGAAGCTGGAGCTGGCCGACCGCTTGGTGAAGCAGCAAGTCAAGAAAACCGTGGACCCGCAGGCGCGGTAGGGTGCGCTGCACGCACGCGCTGTGCATCGAGCGCGTGCTCATCAACGATTCTCTGCCGCCGAGGTGAGTTGCTAACCATACCAATTACCACAAACGGGGCGTGCGATGTGCCCTGATCAGCTGCTATGAAACACAACGACCCGGCGCGTACCGTGCGCCCCTATATCTTGCTCCTGCTGGTGCTCATGGCCTTCACGGCCCCGGCGCCGCCCAAGAAAATCAAGCTCTACTTGATTGGCGACTCCACCATTGCCCAGAAAATCAAGCAGACCTTTCCCGAAACCGGCTGGGGCATGCCGCTGGGCACGTTTTTCGACTCGACGGTGGTGGTAGACAACCGCGCCCAGAATGGCCGCAGCACGCGCACTTTTCTGGCCGAAAACCGCTGGCAGCCGATTGTGGACGCCCTGCAGCCCGACGATTACGTGCTGATTCAGTTCGGCCACAACGACGAGGCCAAGGACAAGCCGGACCGCTACACCTCGCCGGAAGACTACCGCCGGAACCTGCTGAAATTCGTGGCCGAAACGCGCGCCAAGAAGGCCAACCCGGTGCTCATCACGCCCGTCACGCGCCGCAAGTTCGACAAGGAAGGCCGCATCATGGAAACCCACGTGGAATACTCGGCCGCTACGGCGGAGGTAGCTACGGCCCAGAAAGTACCGCTCATCGACCTCGACCGGATGAGCCGCAACCTACTGCAGCAATACGGCGCCGACGGCTCCAAAGTCCTGTTCCTGCAGCTCGGCCCCGACGAGCACCCCAACTACCCGCAGGGCCGCAACGACAACACACACTTCTCGGAGCTGGGGGCCCGCAAAATGGCGCAATTGGTGGTGTATGAGATGCGGGCGCAGAAGCTGCCGCTGGCCGAACGCATAGCCAAGCCGCTGCCCAAAAACGCCACGCTCACGGCCTCGCCCGCCAACAGTCAACCCACGACTCCGTGAAGCCGCTGCTGTTATTTCTGGTTCTGAGCGGGCTCCTGCTCGAACGAGCTTTCGGCCAAACCACGGCCGCCAAATACGATTTTGTGGTGGCGCAGGACGGCAGCGGGCAGTTTCGCACGGTGCAGGAAGCCTTCAACGCCGTGCCCGATTTCCGAAAGAAAGTCACCACCATTCTGGTGAAAAAAGGCACCTACAAGGAAAAGCTCATTCTGGCCGGCTCGAAGCAGCTGGTGCGGCTGGTGGGGGAGGACCGCGACCGGACCATCCTCACCTACGACGACTACAACCAGAAGAAAAACATCTTCGGCGAAGACAAGGGCACCTCGGGCTCGGCCAGCTGCTACCTCTACGGCACCGATTTTACGGCCGAAAACCTCACGTTCCAGAACTCCTCGGGGCCCGTGGGGCAGGCCGTGGCGCTGTGGGTGGCCGGCGACAAAATGCGTTTCCGCAACTGCCGCTTCCTGGGCTTTCAGGATACGCTCTACACCTACGGCCACGGCAGCCGGCAATTCTACCAGGACTGCTACATCGAAGGCACCGTGGATTTCATTTTCGGCTCCAGCACGGCGTGGTTTGAGAACTGCACCATCTTCTGCAAGCAAAGCGGCTACGTAACGGCCGCTTCCACGCCCGACACCACGCGCTACGGCTACGTGTTCAACCGCTGCCGTATTGTCGGCGACGCGCCCGCGGGCAGTTTCCGGCTGGGCCGACCGTGGCGGCCCTACGCCAAAACCGTGTACCTGCAGTGCGAGCTGGGCCGCCCGATTGCGCCCGAAGGCTGGGACCATTGGGGCAAGGAAACCAACAAGCAAACCGCCTACTACGCCGAGTTTCAGAGCCGCGGCCCCGGTGCGGCGTCCAAGCAGCGCGTGCCCTGGTCGCACCAGCTGACGGAGGATGAAGCCAAGCTCTACACGCTGCCGAACGTGCTACACGGCTGGGACCCCACCAAAGACTAACATGGCCCCCGGAAATCTATTGCTGGCCGCCGCGCTGCTGACTTCGTTTTCTGCCCTGGCCCAAGCAACGCCGCCTGCTACGGCAACCACCCAGGCGCCCGCGCCGCAAATCACGCGCCTGACCGTGGCCGCCGACGGCACCGGCGACTACCGCACCGTGCAGGAAGCCGTGAATGCCGTGCGCGACCTGTCGCAGGTGACGGTAACCATCTTCATTCGCAACGGGGTATACCGCGAAAAACTGGTGGTGCCGGCCCACAAAATCAACGTGCGGCTGGTGGGCGAAAGCCGCGAGGGCACCGTCATCAGCTACGCCGACTACTCCGGCGACGCGGCCAAGCACACCACCTACACGTCCTACACGGTGCTGGTGCAAGGCAACGACTTCACGGCCGAAAACCTCACCATTGCCAACACGGCCGGCCCCGTGGGGCAGGCCGTGGCCCTGCACGTAACCGGCGACCGGGCGCAGTTCCGCCGCTGCCGCTTGCTCGGCCACCAGGACACTTTGTTTGCCGCCGTCGACAACAGCCGGCAGTACTACCAGGACTGCTACATTGAAGGCACGACGGATTTTATCTTCGGCCCGGCCACGGCGGTGTTTGAGGGCTGCACGCTGCACAGCAAGAAGAACTCCTACCTCACGGCCGCCGCTACCCCGCCCAGCCAGCCCTACGGCTTTGTGTTTCTGGGCTGCACGCTCACCGCCGACTCCATTGCCCAGAAAGTATACCTGGGACGGCCTTGGCGGCCCCACGCAAAAACGGTGTTTCTGAACACCACTATGGGGCCCCACATTACGCCCGCCGGTTGGGAAAACTGGCGCAACCCCGCCAACGAAAAAACGGCCTTCTATGCCGAATACCGCTCTGCCGGGCCTGGCGCCACCGCCGCTGGCCGCGTGCCGTGGGCGCACCAGCTCACGGCCAAACAGGCCCGGCAGTACACCCTGAAAGCTATTTTCGGTGGCGCTACGCCGTGGCTGCCCGCTGAAAAGCAGTAAAAACGGCGGGCCTTACAGTGCCAGCGTTTTGCGCACTTTGGCCGGCAGCTTTTCGGCCACCAACCGGTACGACTCCCGAATGTGCTGCTCCCATTGGGCGCGGCCCAGCCGGGCAATGTTGTCGAGGTGCACCCAGTGGTTGCGCGCCATGTAGGGCGCCGGCTTGAAGCCCGGCTGCGCACTGAGCGCGTCAAATTCTTCGACGGGCACCTTGAAGGAGGCCGTGCAGGGCACCTCGTCGGGCGCGGTTACCAAAAACATTTTGCCGCCTACGTTGAAGCACAAATGCACATCCCACTTCACGTCTTCGGTCACGCCCGGCAGCTGCCGGCAGATGGTTTGCAAGTCTTCGATGGTCATGTGGTGGAGAAAGAAGCAAGGCAACGTTCTTTCAAAGCTACTGCTCTTGCCGTCATGTGAGCTGCCTGCCCGTATTACGCAGCCAGTTGCCGGTGCTATATAGCCGAAAAGCGCCATTAGCGCGTGCTAAGCCTGTTTTCGTACATGCAACACCTTGGACTGAACAAACGGTAGTAAAGAATATTAAAAAAACTTAATTGAAATTTTATTGATTATATATATAAATTATTGCACTATATTTACTGACGTAGGTCGGCTGACGACAGCCAATAAGATGTGTCCGGAGCTCCGCCTAGGAGGGTGCCCGGACCGCCGGCGCCGCGCTGTGCGGTTGGCCTACGCACTGCTCTTTGTTGCTGGCTCGGAAAGACCTTGTTGAACGCAGTTGCTAGCGCCCACTCCTTCCTCACACCTTTACACCACTGCTGAAACGTAGCCGCTATTTCAGCCCAACCCCAGCCCCGAACAGCGTTTCTCTGGAACTGACAACGCTGTGACGCGCTGAAACCGGAAAATCCAGCAACCAGTCACTGCCCAGACTGCTCTTCTACAACCTCGCGCACGCAGTAGGTTTAGGCCACTGTGCGCCCTTCACACCTTCGGAGATGACGCAAGAATCTACCCGAGAGATTCGCACGGCTGAGCCGTGCGAAATCGAAACCCAAGAACGAATCCACGTCAAAGGAAAGTTTTTGATGTGGGGTAACGAAAAGTTTTACCTCAAAGGCGTCACCTACGGCACGTTTTGCCCCGATGCCGACGGCAACCAGTATCCGCCCGCCGAAGTCGTGGACATTGATTTTGCCGCCATGGCCGACAACGGCATCAACTCCGTGCGCACCTATACGCCCCCGCCGGTGTATTTGCTCGACAAAGCGCTGGAGTACGGCCTGAAAGTGATGGTGGGCCTGCCGTGGGAGCAGCACCTCACGTTTCTCGACAAACCGGAGCAGGCCCGGCGCATCGTGGCCGACATGCGCGCCCAGGTGCGCGCCCTGCAGCAGCACCCGGCCATTCTGTGCTACGCCATCGGCAACGAAATACCGGCCACCATTGTGCGCTGGTACGGCGAAACCAAAATCACGCAGTTTCTGCACCGCCTCTACAACGCGGTGAAGGCCGAAGACCCCGCCGGGTTGGTGACGTACGTGAACTTCCCGACCACGGAATACCTCACGCTGCCCTTCCTCGACTTCTTCTGCTTCAACGTGTACCTGGAGACGCCGGAGAAGATGAACGGCTACATTGCCAAGCTCCACAACCTCATCGGCGACAAACCGCTGCTGCTGGCCGAAGTGGGGCTCGACAGCCAGCGCAACGGCGTGGAGAAGCAAGCCGAAAGCCTGGCCTGGCAGCTCAAACTCATCTTCGCCAAAGGCTGTGTGGGCACCTTCGTGTTTGCCTGGACCGACGAATGGTGGCGCGGCGGCTTCGACATCGAAGACTGGGACTTCGGCCTCGTCGACCGCAACCGGCAGCCCAAGCCCGCGCTGCACGCCGTAAGCCAGGTGTACGCCGACGCGCCGTTTCCCAACGACGATTTGCCGTTCATTTCGGTGGCCGTGTGCTCCTACAACGGCTCGGCCACCATCCGCGACACCCTGGAGGGGCTGATGGCGCTGGACTACCCCAATTTTGAGGTAATTGTGGTGAACGACGGCTCCACCGACAACTTGCTGGACATCGTCAGCGAGTACGACGTGCAACTCATCAGCACCGAAAACCAGGGCCTGAGCAACGCCCGCAACACGGCCCTCTACGCGGCTCAGGGCGAAATCGTGGCCTACATCGACGACGACGCCTACCCCGACCCGCAGTGGCTGCGCTACCTGGCCTACGCGTTCCTGAGCTCCGACCACGCCGGCATTGGCGGCCCCAACCTGCCGCCCGCCGACGACGGCCTGATTGCGCATTGCGTGGCCAACGCCCCCGGCGGCCCCGTGCACGTGCTCACCACCGACGAGCTGGCCGAGCATATTCCGGGCTGCAACATGGCGTTTCGGCGCGAGGTGCTGCTGGAAGTCGGCGGCTTCGACCCCATTTACCGCGCCGCCGGCGACGACGTGGACCTGTGCTGGCGCGTGCTGCACACCGGGCGCACCATTGGGTTTCATGCCGCCGCCTTTGTCTGGCACCACCGCCGCAACTCGGTGAAAATGTACTGGCGCCAACAAAAAGGCTACGGCAAGGCCGAGGCGCTGCTGGAAGGCAAGTGGCCGCAGAAATACAACAGCTTCGGGCACCTTTCCTGGACCGGCCGCATCTACGGCAACGGCCTCACGCTGCCCATTCAGATGGGCAAACGCAAGATTTTCCACGGCACCTGGGGCTCGGCTCTGTTTCAGTCGGTCTACGAGCAGGCGCCCAACTCCGTGGCCTACCTGCCGCTTATGCCCGAGTGGTTTCTGCTGATGGGGCTGCTGGCCGTGCTGTCGGTGCTGTCGGTGCTGTGGCAGCCGCTGCTGTGGGCTCTGCCGCTGCTCGTTGTCACCTGCCTGGTGGTACTGACGCAGGCCGCCCTCAGCGCCGCCCGCGCCGACATGCGCCACGTGCACGGGCGGTTTACCAAAGCGCGGCTGTTTGCCCTCACCACGCTGCTGCACCTCATGCAGCCCGTGGCACGCCTCTACGGCCGCATCCAGCACGGCCTCACGCCGTGGCGCAAGCGCAGCAGCGGCGAGCAGTCGTTCAGCGGCCTGCTCCAGCTCACCAAGTGCCAGGAATCCTGGTCGGAGGAGTGGCACCCCGCCGAAGAACTGCTGGCGCGGGTGGAGCACGACCTGCTGAGCCGCAAAGTGCGCGCCCGGCGCGGCGGCACCTTCGATAGATGGGACCTGCAGGCGAGTTGCAGCTTCTTCTCCGGAGCGCGGGCCATCATGGCCATCGAAGAGCACGGGGGCGGCCGCATGATGATCAAGTTCAAGTCGTGGTCGGTGCTGAGCCAGTCGGCCTACGTCATCATCGGGCTGCTGCTCGGCCTCTCGGTCCTTGCGGTAGCCGGCCAGGCCTACGTGCTGATGGACGTGTTGCTGATGCTGACAGTTCTCTTCGTCGGCCACTGCCTGCTGGATATGTCCCGCTCGATGAGCGACCTGGCGCAAGCCTTCAATAGCCTGTCGGCCCCGCAGGCGGCGCCTGCCCGCAACGTTGTGCTGCACGCTCCGGTCCTGAGCGAACAGCTCGACTACGGCAACTACAAGCTGGCCTAACCGCCCCGCCCACCCGACAGCCTCGCTCCTGAGCCGGCTGCCGGGTGGGCAAGCCGTTCCGATTTGCGCCACCTGCTCCTCTGCCTCATGAATACCGTTCAACTGCTTGCCCGCTTGTCGAGGTACGTATTTCGCTACGCCGGCCAGCTCGTTTTTCTGATTATCATCGGCCTCCTCGGGGTCGTGTTTGAGGTGCTCAAGCCGCTGCCCATCAAGCTCGTCATCGACAACGTGCTGGGCAGCCAGCCGGTGCCGGCCCTGCTCACCCGCCTGACGGGGCCCGCGGCTTTCGTGCACGACAAAAGCCAGCTGCTGCTGGCGTTGGTTGTCTTCACGGGCGTCGTTACCATTGGCGGGGCGGTATTCTCGGCGGCCGTGGTGCGCCTGACGGTGGCGCTGGGCCGCAAGCTGGTGTACGACCTGTCGCTGGAGCTGTACCGCAAGCTGCAGCAAATGTCCCTCACGTTCTACGCCCAAAACAAGCTCGGTGACCTGCTCACGCGCATCACCGGCGACGTGTTTGTGGTGTACTTCGTGGTGGCCCAGATCATCGTACCGGCCATCATTTCGGTGGTGTGCATGGGCGCCATGCTCTACGTGATGGTACAGCTGGATCTGGTGCTGGCCCTCATTGCCATATCGGTGGTGCCGCTGCTGATTCTGGCCCTGGCGCTGTTTTTTAAGCCCATGGACCAAACCACGGCCGCGCAGTTTGCCCGGCAGGGCGAACTGTCGGCCTTCGTGCAGCAAAGCCTGACGGGCATCAAAACCATCCAGAGTTTTGCCCGCGAGCAGCTCATGTTTCAGAAGCTGGAGCAGCAGGCCGCCGATTTCGGCAACGCCTTCCAGAAAGCCACCGTGGTGGGCACCACCTACAACCAGCTGACAGCCCTGATAACCGGGCTGGCGGCGGCGGCGCTGCTGGGTGTGGGGGCCTACCGCGGCTTGCAGGGCCACCTCACCGCCGGCGACCTGTTCATCTTCATCGGCTACGTGAGTGCGCTCTACGCGCCCGTCAACGCCCTGTCGACGGCGGTGGGCGCGGCCATTGCGGTGGTGTCGCGCAGCCGGCGGGTATTCGAGATTCTCGACTCCGAGGACGTGGTGCCGGAAGTGCCCGGCGCCGTGGCCCTCGACGCCAGCGGCCTCATCACCTTTCACGACGTGAGCTTCGGCTACGCCACCAGCAGCGGCCCGCCGCGCGAGGTGCTGCAGGGCATCAGCTTTCAGGTGCTGCCGGGGCAGGTTATTGCCATTGTAGGGCCCACGGGCGCCGGCAAAACCTCCATTATTTCGCTGCTGCTGCGGTTTTACGACCCCTGGCGCGGCCACATTTCCCTCGACGGCCTCGACCTGCGCGAGCTGCAGCTGCAGTCGTTGCGCGAAAACATGTCGCTGGTGCTGCAGGAGCCGCTGCTGTTCCCCATTTCCATCCTCGACAACATCCGTTTCGGCAACCCCGAGGCCACGATGGAGGAAGTGGTGGAAGCGGCCCAGGCCGCGCAGGCCCACGACTTCATCCGGAAGCTGCCCGACGGCTACGATACCGTGGTGGGCGAGCTGAGCGCCACGCTGTCGGGCGGCGAAAAGCAGCGCATTGCCATTGCGCGGGCCTTCCTCAAAAAAGCGCCCATCCTGATTCTGGACGAGCCCACTTCGGCCCTCGACAGCCTCACCGAAGCCCGCATTTTCAAGGCCCTCGACCGGTTTGCCCAGCGCAAAACCGTGTTCATCATCTCGCACAAGTTCTCGACCATCCGCCACGCCGACCAGATTGTCATCATCAAAGACGGGCAGGTGGCCGAGCACGGCACCCACCAGGACTTGCTGGCCCGCGGCGAAGTGTACGCCGACCTGTACAAGCACCAGCACATTTCCTGACGGCCCTCGGCCCGGCAACGGTGCCGGCATTTTCGTTTCATCCCCTTTTTCGCGCTGCTATGGCTATTACCTACCGAATGAACACCGATGCCGACGAAGCTGCGCTGGTGGATTTGTGGACCCGCCACTCCGATTGGGGCAGCCTCACCGTCGACGAATGGGAGCATAAGTTTCTGCGCACGCCCGGCGGCCCGGCCACTTTTGTGCTGGCCGTGGAAGACGACACCCAGGAAATTGTGGCCCAGACCGCCTACGTGCCGTACCCCATCGTCGCCAACGGCCACGAAATAACCGCATTCCGGCCCTTTGGCATTATCGTCAACGAGAGCTTCCGCAGCAAATCGGGCTTTTTGCGCATGCAGCAGATGGTCATCAAGATGTACACGATGGCCGCCGACCAATTCGCCAGCCAGGGCGTGGATTTGCTGTTTATGATGCCCGACCCGCGCTGGTCGCGCATTGTGAAAATGATGCCCTTTTTCCAGACGACCACGTTTCCGCTCTGGAGCCACCCGCTGCCGCTGAGCCAGCCGGAGCCGCTGCCCAGCGGCTACGCGGTGGCACCCATCGAGCCCGGCGACGCCCGCATCGACGAGTTGTGGCAGCAGGCAGCCGGGCTGTACCGGTGCATGGTGACCCGCGACACGCGCACGCTGCCCTGGAAAATCAGCCACGGGGCCTACCAACTGTTCGGCGTGAGCCACCAGGGCCAGCTAGTCGGGTTTTTTGCCTCCATTGCGAAGCGAAAAGACAACCAGTGGCTGCTAACCGATATGGTAACGGCCGACAACCACGCCGCCCTGCAGGCCACGCTGCGCGCCGCGTGCCTGGTTGTCCAGGAGCAGTACGAGCGGTTGCCGGAAGAAGACCGAGTGGCCTACCGCAAGATTGCCGTGCTCAGCACGCCGCCCATGGAGCCGGTGTTGCAGCAGCTGGGTTTCCAGCGCGACAAATACGATTTCCTGCTGGTGGTGCACGCCCTCAACAAGAAGCTCACGAAGGAGCAAGTGTCGCCGGCGCAGTGGTACGTTAGCGCCAACGACTAAGCAGACGACGGTTTTGCGGTTGGCTTTTAGGTTCAGAGTAGGGTAGGCAGGCTCCTGGTACAACCCTGCCCCAGGGCAGAGCGTTGAACGAAAGAGCCCCGGGCTGCGTCCGGGGCTCTTTCTTCTGTTGATTCCTTCCCGCTTCCGCGTATGCAAGCCCAACACTCCCTCGAAACGGTGCTCGACACCCTGCAGAAAAAGCTGTCCTTCTTCCAAAACCTGGTGCTGGTAGCCGCCGCCGACCGCCGCCTCGACAAGCAGGAAGGCGACTTTCTGCTGGAAATCGGCAACCGCCTCGGCCTCACCTCCGCCCAGGTGCGCCCCATAGCCGACAACCTGAGCGTGCTCAGCTTTGTGGTGGCGTCGGATGGGCTGCAGCGCACCCTGGAGCTGCAAACCCTGGTGCAAATGATGCTGCAGGACGGCCAGATTGACCCGCGCGAGTACGGCCTGTGCCTGGAATACGCCAACCGCATCGGCTACAGCAAAGACATTCTCGACGACATGGTGTCGCAGCTTTCGGGCGGGCAGCCCCTGAAAGGCATGCCGCCGACGGTGAGCTAACCACCGCCCTACGCCACCGAAAATTAGCGGCCCTTCACGCCGGGGTAGAGCCCGGGCACCGGGTCGCTCTGCACAAACGCTTTGGTGCGCACGTTCAGCAGGGTCAGGCGGCCGCCGTAGCCGGCGCCTTGGTCGAGGTTCCACACGTTGTGGCGCTGGCAGGGCACCGGGCTGGCGGGCCAGGTGGGCGTGTGGCCGATGAAGCATTCGGCGTAAGCCGTGGCCGTCTGGTGGCCGCGCCACAGCTCCCGCGTCCAAATCAGGTTGTAGGGGTCTTGCGCGGCAATGGGCTGGGAGGGCTCGTAGCCGGCGTGCACGTAGAGGCGGCCGTCGTCCTCGAAATAAGGTCGCTGCTGACCGAAAAAGTCGCGTAGATGCCACCGGCGCTGCTCGGGCGGCACTTGCTGGTAGGCCGCGAACGTGGCCCGGCCGCCTTGCTGGTACCAGTTGGGGTTCACGTCCTCCAGCGGTAGTTCAGTAGCCAGCCATTCGGCGGCCCACCAGTCGTGGTTGCCTTGCAGCCAGATGCTGTTCGGAATGCCCAGCAGCCGCTCCACGCAGGCCGGCGTGTCGGGCCAGCCGTCGGCTACATCGCCGAGGTGAATGAGGCGGTCGGTGCCGGGGCGGAAGGGGCTGCGCGCCAGCACCTGCTCCAGGGCGCGGGCGGCCCCGTGAATGTCGCCGAGGACGTAGGTTTCCATAGGTATTATACGGCCGCCTTGTTTTGCGTCCCGGTTTCGGAGCAAGGCAGCCACTTAGCCGGGCGGTTGCGGATCTGGCCGCCAGTTACGTCCGCAGCCACCGCGTCATGCGCGGAAAGCTGTCCGCGGTGGTCAGGCCCATCCACGCCAGTAGGGGCAAGCCGAGGTAGTGGCCGCGCTCGTAGTTTTCGATGAGCCACGCGCTTTGGCCCTTGTAGCCATCGGGGTGAAACACCACCTCGGGCGGCAGTTGCAGGGCTTGGCTAGCGGCAAAGCTCCAAGCCAGCACCGCCAGCTCCTCGCCTTCTTTTTCCGGATGGCCGGCCGTGATGTTGCCGCCCAGCCGCGGGCGGTCGGCGGCGGGTGTCACGGCTATGTGGCCGGCTTCGTGCAGGATGTCGCCGGGGTGCAGCAAGCGGCTGCGGTCGATTACCAGCTGGCCCGCGTCGATGAGCAGACCCGGCAGAAAAGTGGCGGTGCCGGCAAGCGACGCCTCGCGCACTTCCACCCCGATGGCGCGCACAAACGTCAGCAGCGTATTAATTGGCGCAGCGGGTATAGCAGCTTCGGCGGCAGGAGAAAACATAGCAAACGGCACAAAAGGAAAATAGGGCAGAGTCTTTACGAGGGCAGAACCGGCCCGCAAACGTAACGGACGGCCACCATTGGCCTTCGGCTACCCTGCCTTCGCCAGCGCCACGATGTCGGGCACTTCCAGCACGCGCTTGGGATAGCCGCGCCGCACCACGTTAATCATGGCCAGGGCCTGTTCGCGCAGTGTGGACACGTAGCGCGGCAGCACGCGGCGCAGCGCCGGGTAGAGCCAGGTAATGGCCGGGTACCAGCGCGGCACGTTGTGCAGGCCCGGTGTGGGGTGCATGTAGCCCGGCCGGAACATGTAGGCCCCGCCGCCGAAAGGCAGGCGCAACAGCTCGTTTTCGGTGCGGCCTTTCACGCGGGCCCACATCGAGCGGCCCTGCGCGGTACTGTCAGTGCCGACGCCCGATACGTAGCAGAACGTGAGGTCGGGGTTCTGGCGCAGCAGCGTCTCGGCCACGTGCAGCGTCAGGTCGTGGGTCACGCGGGTGTAGTCTGCCTCGCTCATGCCCACCGACGAGGTGCCGAGGCAGAAAAAGCAGGCGTTGTAGCCCGTCAGCTGGCTTTCGATGGGAGAGAGGTTGTAGAAATCGGCGTGCAGTAGCTCGCGCAGCTTGGGGTGCCGCACGCCAGTGGGCTTGCGCGTGAGTACCAGTACCTGCTCCACGTCGGGGTGAGCGAGGCATTCGTGCAGCACGCCTTCGCCCACCATGCCGGTGGCGCCCGTGATGATGGCTCTGATTTTCATAGGGGGATGCAGTGAGGTTTCCGCGGCAGACGCGCTGCCGGCCAACTTACCTTAATTTGCCTCCGCCGGGCCGCTGAGCCAGGCCCGGCCCAATACCCCATGAACATCCAGCAAGCCTACAACGCGTGGTCGGAGAGCTACGACGCCGTCGTCAACAAAACGCGCGACCTGGAAGCCCGTGCCATCCGGGCCCTGGTGCCGGCTGGCCCCTACGCCGAGGTGATTGAGCTGGGCTGCGGCACCGGCAAAAACACCGTGTGGCTGGCTGCGCAGGCCGGGCACCTGACGGCCGTGGATTTTTCGGCCGACATGATGGCGCAGGCCCGGCAAAAACTGCCGCTGCCGCACATCACCTTTCAGCAGGCCGATGTGACGCAGCCCTGGGCCTTTGCCGACCCCGGCGCTGTCGACCTGGTCACGTGCAGCCTCATCCTGGAGCACATTCCCGACCTCGACGTGGTATTTGCCCAGGCCAGCCGCGCCCTTCGGCCCGGCGGCTTGTTCTACATCGGCGAGCTGCACCCCTTCAAGCAGTACCAAGGCAGCAAAGCCCGCTTCGATACCGCCGCGGGCCACACGTTTGAGTTGCAGTGCTACGTGCACCACCTCTCCGACTACACGGAAAGCGCTCGGCAGCACGGCTTCGGAGTCGCCCGCCTGCAGGAGTGGTTCGACGAAGACGACCGCACCGGCCCGCCGCGCATTGTGGCGCTGCTGTTGGAAAAACAAACGGCGTAAGCCGGCGCCGCTCGGTTATTTCTGTTTGGTGAGCGGCAACTGGTTGTGCTGCACCACCAGGGTGTCGCCCACGTTCAGGCGGCTCAGTGTGGTTTCGTTCACGATGTTGAAGGCGTTGCGGTACCCGATGCTGCAGCTCTGCCCGTTGGTGCCCGACACGAAAATGTAGGAAAGCAGGGCCATGCGGGCTTGCGCCCCGTTCAGCTCCAACACGTACAGCGGGTGGTATTCCAGCCGTTCGGCGTAGCCGGTGGAGCCGGGCAGCGGCGACCAGGAATACGTAGGCGTCAAGCCCAGAACTTCTTTGGTAAACAGGCGGCAGCGGTCGGCAAACAGCGGCATGAAATCCGACTGCGCTACGTTGTCGGCCAGTACCAGGTGCTCGGCCGATTGGGCGGCCGCGTACACGCCCGAGTAGGTAGTGTTGGCAGCGGTGGTGAGCTTCAGCGACCCTTGAATGGGCGTGTTGGCCGGCCGGGGGGTGGTAAACGTCAGGTCGACGGCCGCAAAGGGGGCTACCGGCCCCGGCGAGCCGTACAGCAGGCCGCCGTACCAGCGTTGGCTGAAGCGCTGAATCAGCTGCACGTCTTTCACCTCGCCCTGACGGGTGTACATGCGCACAGGGCCGGCCACGAAGTCGGCGGCCGTAGCCGAGTACGTGCCCGAAGCATCAAAAGAGGGTTTCTGTTCTTCTTCCTTGGGGTCGTTGGTGCAGGCGGCCAGGGTGCCAAGGGCTAGGAAAGCGGCTGTAGCGGTGCGAATAAGAAACATGTAGGGGTGGGGTGAGTGAATAGTGTTTTCAAAGATACTGCGCGGGTATACTGCTCCGCAAATGGTGGCCGGGCCGGCTACAACAGCCGCAACCGGCAATAGGTAGCGGGGTGGTCCGACACGTTTTCGCTGCGCGGAATAATGCCGACTTCGCGGGTGCTGAACCGCCCGGCGGAAAGGTAAATGCGGTCGATGGCGCCCCGATTGATGGGCGTGGGAGCCAGTACGTCGGTGTAGTCGGCGGGCGGCAGCTCGGGCACGGCGGTTTGGTTGAAGTCGCCCAGGATGAGCTGGGTGTCGCCGGCCCGCTCGCGGAAATAGGCTGCGGCCGTGCGCGCGGCCGGCTCCGAGGGCTGGAAGTGCAGCGAATACACCCGCACCCGGCGCGGGCCCACCCGCAGCTCGGCCGACAAGATGCTGCGCCGCTGCCACACGCTCACGTACTCGTTTTCGCGGTTGTCGATGCCCTCGATGGGAAAGCGCGTGAGAATGGCGTTGCCCCACTCGCCGCGGGCGGGCTTCACGCCGGGCGGCTCGTTGTGGCCGTGCGCGCCAAAAGCGTAGTTCATGCGCAGACGGGCGGCCAGCTGTTCCAGCAGGTCTTTGGTATCCACGTTGGAGCGGTTGCGCGGCACTTCCTGCAAGCAAATGATGTCGGGGTGCACGCGGCTTAGCACCCGGGCCAGGCTGTCGAGGTGAGCGGCCGAGCCGCCGCGCTGCGCGGCATCCCAGGGGTCCTGCCCGTTGCGAAACCCCAGCTGAATGTTGTAGGTCACGCAGGTGAGCAGGCTGTCGGGCTGGGCGCCGGGTACAGCGTTCAGGTAGTAGGCGGTGCGGGTTTTGTAATCGGGAAACAGCTTTTTGCAGCCGCCCAGCGTCAGAATCGAGGCCAGCGCCAGCGTCAGCAGCAACAGAACAGACGGGCGGTACGGCATGGAATAGGCCAAGAGAAGAGGGCTAACGTCGGGGCACTTCAGGCAGCGGCATTTAGCCCACCACGTTGAAGGCAATGAGCATGGCCGTGAGAAAGATGAAGACCAGGCCGATGAGAAACACGCCGTCGGCCACGCGCTCATAGGCCGCGCTGCGGGGCGTGGAGTCGCGCATGGAGAGGAACGAAAGGATGCTGCTGCTGATGAAAAACAGCGCCGCCACGGCCGTCAGCTCGTCGATGAAGGTGGCCGTGGAGCGGTTGGTCACGCGCAACGAGGTGAGGACGATAAAGCACAGCCCCAGCAGGTTCGACGAGGTATTGAGAATGTGCGGGGCTTTGTTTTTCACGGCGGCAAGGGGCGCTGGTGGCCCGCTAGTGGTAGTCGTTGGGCTCGATGTGCACCAGCACCTGCCCCAGCTCGGGCAGCTGCGCGTGCAAGGTGTCGGCCAGCCGGTGGGCAATGGCGTGGCCTTCGGTTACCGAAATATCCCCGTCGACCATAGCGTGCAGGTCGATGTGGTACTTCATGCCGGCTTTACGCACGTAGCACTTCTCGGTGCCCCGCACCCCCGGCACCTGCGCGGCCACTTGCCGAATGGCGTCTACGAGGTCGTCGTAGAGGTGTTCGTCGAGGATTTCGCCCAGCGCGGGCCGGAAAATCAGGTAGCTGTTGTAGAGAATGAAGCCCGCGGCCAGCAGGGCAGCCCAGTCGTCGGCCGCCTCGTAGCCCTTGCCCATCAGCAGGGCAATGGAAATGCCGATGAAGGCCGCTACCGACGTAATGGCGTCGCTGCGGTGGTGCCAGGCATCGGCTTTCAGGGCCGAGCTGTTGGTTTCGCGGCTCTTGCGCATCATCACCCGAAACGAGTACTCCTTCCAGCCGATGATGGCCCCCAGCACCAGCAGCGTGTAGGGCTTGGGCAGCGCGTGCGGGGTGCGAATGTTCTGCACGCTCTCGTAGGCAATGACCAGCGACGAGATGATGAGGAAGCCCACGACCAGAAACGTGACCAGCGGCTCGATGCGCCCGTGGCCGTAGGGGTGGTTTTTGTCGGCGGGGCGGGCGGCGTATTGCAGGCCGAAGAGCACCAGAAACGAGGAAAACACGTCGGCCGTCGACTCGATGGCGTCGGCAATGAGGGCGTAGGAGTTGCCGAAGTAGCCGGCCAGCCACTTCACCAGCGCCAGCACCACGTTGCCCAGAATGCTGAAGTACGTGGCCTTGATGGCGGTTTTCTCGTGACTCATAGGGAAGCTATACGGCCGGCCGCGCACCGGCAGCGGCCAACCGGGCCCGAAGGTCGGCATTCTTGCCGCGCGGCCCAACTTAGCGGGCCGCTATTGCTCGGGGCAGCGGCACCACCGGCCGCCGCCCGAAATACCCGGAAGTAGGTATAGGTGGCGGACAACCTCCTGAGTAGCTTTGTTCTTCCGAAGTTGCGGCCGGTGGCCGTCGGGTCGGCAAACACATTGCTCCACCTTTATTGCCCGCCACTTTATGGCCTACTCCTACAGACTGATTCTGTTGCTGATTACCGCGCTGCTCTTCTCCGTGAGCAGCTGCAAAAAGGAAACCGGCGAACTGCACGAGCCGGAAGACACGGCCACCGTCACGCTCGACAAAACCACCGCCGTGCCCGGCGACGTGGTGCTGCTGACCTTCTCCAAAACCCTGGAAAACAAACCCGGTTGGGAAGTCACGCTGGGCGGCCGCAAGGTGGTGGTGGGCCGCGTGAGCGACACCGAAGCGGGTTTCATCGTGCCCGAAATGCCCAGCGGCGCCACCAGCCTCGACCTCTCGGCCCTCGGCTTCAAGAAGGCCCAAAGCCTGACCATCGGGCAGTATACCGCCATTCAGGATCCGGCCGCGGTGTTTGCCGACTTCCAGACGCGCCTGACTACGGCCGTTGCCTACACCGAGGGGCTGACCCGCACCAGCACCTTCCCGCTGCCGGCCCAGAACCTGGCCGTGCTCAAGAACCTGCAACAAAGCCTACCGGCCATGTACGCCGCCGCCACGCCCGCCCAAAAGCTGGAAGCGGCCTACCTCGTGCGCCAGCTGGCCTTCGAGCAGACGGATTTTACCACTTATGGCGAGAAGACAGCCAACGACAACCCGGCCGATAAGCTCTCTAAAATGGTAACGCCTTACGCCCAGGCACGCATCAAGCTGGCCGTTACCATCGGCGTGATGGTCGCGGGCACTGCGGTAGCCAGTCCCCTGATTGTGGGTATTGGGTCGGTTGCCATGCTCTATCAGCTCAACAAGACCCTCAAGATGCAGGATGAAATCCTGAATACGGCGGCCATTGCCGCCAGCATCACCGACTACTCCAACCGCACCACCGACGCTACCGCCGGTCTTTTGACGCTTCCCAACAACATTGCTAAAATTACCCGCATCGAGGCCACCTACCGCACTGTGCAGGTGGGGGATGCTTCGGGCCCCGCGTTTCTGCAGCAACTGCTGAAAGGGGTCGACGAAGTGAAATCCGTGCATGCCCGGCTGCAAGCGGCCATCGACCAGATCAAACAGTGGTTGCTGGGTAGTGCCACCAACCTTGCTCCATTTGTGGGAGCCAAAACCCAGGCCGCTACGGCTACCCTCTATATTCCGGCTCGTTTGCTGAGGGTGGGGTCCGTATCCAACCAAGCTATTGACCTCTCGGCTACGGCACCGGCTACCGGCGACCTGCTCACGCTCAAAGCCTACAGCAACCTCACCGTGACAACGCCTTTTACCTTCGAGGTGAGCTACGAGAATGCCACGTTGGGGGTGAACGTCAAGAAACTTGTTACCGCCGAATTTGTACCCGCCAGTTTCTGCCCGGTTATCTCGCAGGCAACGATGCTGCTGCTCACCGGAACCGGCAGCAAAACGTGGCGCTTGGTGCGGGAAGTCCATACCTCAACTAGTGGTAGTGGTACCTGGCAACCAGCTGCAGGAGCAACCATACGGTATGTATTCGATACCCAAGGACGTATTACTTACGATGCAGCCAGCATCGGCTCTACTACTGTCTCGGGCGCGCACTATACCTATTCCCTGTACCCAAAAGGAGTTACCGTGGTACGTCCGTTCTGCAATGACACGCAATACTTGCTGGCTAACCAATTGTGGGTGCCAGACTCTTATTACGGTACTTCGAGTGTTTACACCATCGACAGCATTACGGCTACTTCCTTACGCATTTCGTTCTCGACTGGCCCAGGCAGCCTCTCGTTTATGGAGCTTGTCAACTGAGTTTGTCAAACGCTTTTAGCAGCAACCCCCATCCCACAACCGCCCCGCCTGCACCCAGGCGGGGCGGTTGCGTAATAGACGAAGCAACCCGCACAGCCGCTTTTCCGGTGCCGGCTAGTCGGCGGGGCCTTTCATACTTCCAAAACCCCGCGCCGTCTAGACGGCAGGCACTTTCCGATGCCACTGAACCCGGTGCCGTCTAGACGACGGGCACTTTCGCACTCTGCGAAACCCGGTGCCGTCTAGACGGCACCGGGTTTCGCAGTGCCCGAACCCCGCCCCGTCTAGGCAGCGGGCAATTTTGAGACTGTGTAAGCCCGTGCCGTCTAGACGGGGCGGTATGCCGCAAAACCAAACAGCCGCCTCCGCCAAGGCGGAAACGGCTGTTGCGGGGTCGGTAGGTAACCCTAGGTGTACCGGCTGGGTCCAGGCTTAGGCGCCGGGGGCCACGCTGGGTTGCTTGGCGGCCCTACGGGCAGATGAGCCCTTTTGCACCTTCCCGAAATCGAAAAACCGATACACCTGTTCCGCGTCGTCGAAGCGCAGCTCCAGCTGGGCCTTGAGGCGGCGCAGGGCGCGGGCCAGGGCCAGCCAGTCGGCCGAAAGGGCCACGCGGGCCTGGTCGATGGCCGCGTCGGCGGTGGTGCGGGCTTCGGTGGTGGCGGCCAGCTGCCGGTAGGCGGCCTGGGCCTCGGCGGGCAGGGTGGCGTGGCCCAGGGCGGCGGCGTGCTGCTCGTAGAGGGCCAGTAGCTTCTTGGCTTCGAGCAGCAATTCTGCCTGAGTCAGGCCGGCGAGCTTGCTTTTCTGGTACTGCTTGAAGTCGGCGTACACGGGGAGCTTGCGCAGCTTGGGCGTCACGTGGTCCTTCATGGTATCGTCGACGAAGGCGAGCCACTGCTTGCGGGCGGCGCGGTAGGCCGCGGTGCCGCCGCTGGTCGATTCGCCGGCGTCGGTCAGGTTCTCGTCGAAGCCGGCCAGTGCGGCTTGCAGGGCGGTTTCGTGGGCGGTAAAGTCGGCCCCAAGCTGGGCCTGGCGCAGGCTGGCCAGGGTGGCGGTGCCCAGGGCCTTGAAATTGACGCGCGAGATGGGCAGCGTCGCAAAAAAGTGGTCGAAATAACTCTGGTAAGCTGGCATGGTAGAATGGGTAATTGGTGGAAATGACTAGCCCGACCCGGCTAGGCCGGACCAAGCGTAAGGTATTGAATGGCTGCGCTGGGGCAAGCGCCCCCAGCGGGAATATTTTGGCGCGCGCCGCAACGCCGCCAGTCGTGTTTCTTTGCACCCACGGCCCTTCCGCTTCCCCGCCGCTTCCGTTATGACTACCGCCGACATCATCCGCCACCTGCACCTGACGCCGCACCCCGAGGGCGGCCACTACCGCGAAACCTACCGCTCCGGCCACACCCTCGGCCCCGCCGGGCCCGACGCCCGCCACGTGAGCACGGCCATCTACTACCTGCTGGCCGGCCAGGACAAGTCGCACTTCCACCGCATCAAGTCCGACGAGCTGTGGTTTTTCCACCAGGGCCAGCCCCTGGACATCATTCTGCTCCTCCAGGGCCAGCCGCCCACCACCGTCACGCTCGGCACCGACCTGGCCGCGGGCCAGGTGCCCCAGGCCATTATTCCGGCCAACACGTGGTTTGCTGCCCGCCTCCCGCACGGCACCGGCCACGCCCTGGTCAGCTGCACCGTGGCCCCCGGCTTCGATTTCGCCGATTTCGAGCTGGCCACCCGGGAAGAACTAACGGCGGAGTTTCCGCACCTAACCGAGCTGATTGGGGAGCTGACGTTGGGGTAAAGCTTATGCCGCAGTACCTGCAGTAAGCTCTTGGCTGATAACTCAACTGCCCAGCCGGGCAGCTAGCCAGTCACGGGTTTCCCGGCCGGTTTTTTGTTCTACCAGTGCCAGGAACGCCTGGGTGGTGTTTACGTGCGCGGCGGCCGTGGCTTGCAGGAGGCGGAAGAAGGCCTCGTCGCCGAGGCGGGTGTGCAGATCGGCGAGTACCACGGTGCCTTTGGAGTAGATAACCGCCCGGTACTGGGCCATGTCCTTGCGCGCATCAAACTGCAGAATGGGCGGGGCCGGCGCGGCCGCGGCGCGGTGCTTCAGCAACTGCTGGCGAAAGGTGGCTGTGTCGGCGGTAGCCCGCAGGTAGAGTAACCCCGAGTACGTGGCAAAGCCCTCGTTGAGCCAGTTGTCGTAGGTATTCCAGGTGCCCCAGCCCCACCACTTGTGGCTGATTTCGTGGGCCAGAATCAGCAAATCGGCTGGTTTGCGGGTGTCGAAATCGGAATAGGTAATGACCGCCGCGTTGTCAAGCAGCCCAAAGGCGTTCCGGTTGCTGCCGGGCAGCAGAATCCGAAAACGGCGAATGGGGGCGCGCCGACCAATGATGCGGTTCTGGTACGCGATGATGGCCAGCGCGTGCGTGCGCAAGAGCGAGTCGCGCACGTTGAAGGGGCGGTTGGCTTTGTAGAGTTCTACCCCGGCGTGCCGTCCGCCGAGCGTGGTAAACCGGCGGGCCGCCACGGCCGTCAGCTCGATGTTCGGGGCCTGACCGGTAAACACGTAGGTACCATTGGCGGCGCGGCGGGCGGGCCCGGTGCTGATTACCTGGTACGCAGCCGGAATATGCACGGCCAGCCGGTACCGTACCAGCGCGTATTCCTGGTCGGGAATGGTAGGCAGCCAGTTCGCGTGGGCCGTAAACTCCAGCACGCTGTCGGTCTGGAAAGGCGTAGTGCCGTTGTAGCGTACCGTAACGGTTTGTTGGCGGCTGGGCTGGGCAAAGCGCAGCGTCAGGCGGCGCAGGGTGTCTTGCTGAAACGCGTCGTAGAAAAGCGAATCGGTGTAGCCAAGTAGATGCGGACCCTGCACCTCCGTCACCCGAAATTTTCGGTTCACGTTGAATGCCAGGCTGCGCTGCGCCGTGGGGAACGATGCGGTCAGCTGGTAGCGGCAGGCAAACGTGCGGGTTTCCGGCTGGATGGAAAGGTCTACGTTGACCCGGTTTGGCATAGACCAAGCCAAGAAAGGCAGCAGCAAACAGGCAATAGAAATAGCGCAACGCATAGCAGAAAGCACAACAGCCGTCGAAGGTAGCGGATTGCGCCTTCGCCTGTCCGCTCTTACGCCGCCGTGTCGCCCACCTCACCCCCATCGTCAAGGATGGGAGATGCTGCCCTTCGTGAGCCGGGCAACTGGCTTGCGGTGCAGCAACCTCGCACAGGCTGCGAGTAGCTAATGCAGGCGAATATTAATAAATTAATATGCTTGTTAACCGGAGCGGGTAGTTCCCGCACGGGGGAGGGGCCCCAAACCTAAACGCCGGGTGCCCACGATGCCTAATCACGCACTGGAATTGTATGAAAAAGCTCGGTTTTCAGGTGCTACTGTGGCTGTCAACCTTGGGCGCCAGTGCCCAGGACCCAGCCTTTGCCAGAACCAAATTCGTAATCGGGCTATCGGCCCCCGAGTTGCTGCACGTCGGCGTTGGCATTGATGCAACCAAGTACAACCAATTAGGACTTGGGGCCGGCGTCGGGCCTTCCTGGGGGACGCTGTGGCCTTCCCTAAGTGCCGAGCACCGCCTCTATTTCGGCAAAACCCAGGAGCTGACGAACCGCAAACAATGGTTTTTCCGGCAAGGCGCCACCTACTTTCCGGCGGGTGATGAAGGCGCCGGCACTCTATCCATCGGCATCGATTTCAAGTCGAAGCGCAGCAACAGCGGGTGGACTATCGACGCGGGCATGTTTTGGTTCTACCCACAGGATCAGGACCGGTATTACAATTCCTTTCCGGCCCTACGCTTTCAGCACTACAGCTATTTCAGAAAGGGCGCCGGCGGGTGAGCCGCTAGCGTTTTAGGAAACACCAATACCTAGAGCGTTTTGGGGATTCTAGGTTTTGGTCATGCTGAGCTTGTCGAAGCATGACGTCTTCACGTCATTTTTAGCAGAATCCAAACACGCTCTTACTTACAGACAATTGGGAGTGCCGCTAAAAAACGATGCCACACGTTCCCACTTAGCATCTTCATCAATCTCATACTCCCAGGCTCTGGGCTGCTGCTCTTTGGTTAAGCGCGTGAGGATTGTATTTGCTTTTTCAGGATCGGGTACGAAATAATACAGTTCGCGGTAGCCTTTTACCGTTACCCGTCCCACATATTGTACCGCGCCGGCTTTCCGCAACGCCTCCGTAATGATGTCTTCCGTCGCATCCAGCACAGGAGCTTCTGCACGTGTGGGATAACCGCCTGGGTTTTTGTTGACGGTGGTAATGTTTACGGCTATACACCAAGGGAAATCTGCTTTGTGGGCATAGTCCTTATAGCCTAGATTGGCGGTAATAAAGACGTCGTTACGGTCTTGATCGGTAGCCTTCTGGATGCACCAATTTTCTGGGGGAGTTTCGTCGGATTGTGCCGTGCAAGCCGAATGAAGTGAAAGGAGAGATAGTAAAAACAAAGAATAAACTTTCATCGGGGACTATCTAAAAAGCTGCAGTGAAGGTGCATAATGTTGGCTCGAAGATACTTTACGCCGCCGTGTCGCCCACTTCGTCCTCATCGTCCACCATCACCCGGGCCAGCTTCTCGATGTTAAGACTGCGCGCCGAGGCGTCGAAAATCTCGCGGTAGGTGCCGCGCAGGTCGTAGAGTTGCTCGTGGGTGCCGCTTTCCACCATGCGGCCCTGCTTCATCACGTAAATGCAGTCGGCATCCACAATCTGGGCCAGGGAATGGGAGATGATGACCACCGTGCGGCCCTGCTTGATGGCTTCGAGGGAGTTCTTGATTTGCTCGGTGGCAATGGCGTCGAGCGAGGCGGTGGGCTCGTCGAGGAAGATGATGGGCGGGTTTTTCAGGAACAGCCGGGCAATGGCAATGCGCTGCTGCTGCCCGCCCGAGAGCTGCTGGGCGTCGCTCTCGTAGCCCTTAGGCAGGTCCATGATCTGCTCGTGCAAATACGCCTGCCGGGCCGCGTGCTGCACCTGCTCGAAGCTGGCGTCCATTACACCGTAGCGGATGTTTTCCTCGATGGTGCCCTTGAAAATGTGGTTTTTCTGGAGCACCAGTCCAATGCGCTGGCGCAGGGCGTGGGTGTCATAGTCGGCCAGCGGCTTGCCGTCGAGCAGCATTTTGCCGCTATCCGGCTCGTAGAACTTGCAGAGCAGGTTGATGACGGTGCTTTTGCCCGCGCCGGAGAGGCCCACCAGCGCGGTGGTTTTGCCTTCCTCAATGGTCAGGCACACGTCGTGCAGGGCTTGGGTGCCGCTGGGGTAGGTGAAGTCGACGTTGCAAATCTCGAAGGTGCCGCGCACGTTGTCGGCGGGCAGCTGGCCGGGTTTTTCGCGGGCGTCGGCGGCGTCGATGATGTCGAAGAAGCCCTCGGAGTAGGTGAGGGCGTCGTTCATTTCGTCGTAGATGCGGTGCAGCTGCCGGATGGGCGCCGACACGTTGTTGAACAGCAGAATGTGGAACATGATGGCCCCGATGCTGATCTGGCCGTCGAGCACGAGGTAGGCGGTGAGGATGATGATGAGCACCACGCCCACTTGCTCGGTAAAGGTTTTGAGGCCGTCGTAAAGGAAGTTGAGCTTGCGCGTCTGGAGCTGGGCGGCCTGCAACTGTGCCTGCAAGCCGGCCTGCTTCTGCTCCTCGTAGTCTTCGCGCACGAAGCTTTTGATGACCACCGCCGAGTCGATGAGGTTGACTAGGCCCTGGCTTTTCTGCTCGCGCAGGCTGCGCAGGCCGCGGCGGGTGCCGTTGAGGCGGTCGGCTTGCCGGTAGCTCAGCCAGAAGTACACCGGCATCACGGCCACCGCCACCAGCCCCACATACACGTTGGCCGTGAACATGACCACCAGGGCCACAATGGCGTTGGCAAACAGCGGCAGGATGTCGATGAAGAAGTTCTGCACCAGCTTCATCAGGCTCTCCACGCCCCGGTCGATGCGCGTCTGGAGCTTGCCGGTCTGGTTGCCGCTGTCGGAGTAGAAGCCGAGCTGGTAGGAGAGAATCTTGCGCACGGCCTCCTGCGACAGGTCGCTGGAGACGTTGATGCGGATTTTCTCGCCGTAGAACTTCTGCCCGAACTGAATGAAGGTGTTAACGATTTCCTTGCCCAGCAGCAGCCCGCTCACCAGCAGCAGCAGGTCGGCACCCTGTGCCAGCCCCAGGCCGCGGTTGAGCAGCCCCTGCACCGTATCCACGGTGTAGCGCAGCACAAACGGATTCACCTGCGCCGCCAACGAGCCCACCAGCGTCAGCAGCAGCGTGCCAATGACCAGCGGGCGGTAAGGGCGAACGTACGGGTAAAGGCGTTTGATAATTTCCCAGAGGCTCATGCGGCAAGTTGGCTAGGGTAGGTGGAGTAGCCGGTTAGACGTTGGGCGTGGGGGCGGGGTTATTGCGCTATTCTTTGAAAGCGTTGCCGGTGGCGTATAAGTCAAATTCGATGTCTAAGTCAAGTGCAGCCATACGCTTGATATTACGGGCATCGATGAATGGGCCGCCCAACATGCCGTTGCCGTTGTGCATATCTATAGCAACGGTGATTCCGCAATCGGCTTGCTCCACCAAACGTTGGACGCCGTTGGCATCCTGCTCCAGAAACTCCAGGAGCTTGCTGAGCTTGTGTTCAAATGTATCGGGCTCAGGATTGGGCAGAAAGCTAATAGAGCTGAACGAATAAACACCTTGGCCCTTCCGGCGAGCATCACCTTTGCTCCACTGATCGGATGGCTGTAAGGTGGTGAAGGCTGCTAATTCCGACGCGCTCAGGGTTGACGATGTAGCGCGCAGATATACCCGGTTCCAAGCTTCAGTGCTCAGGCCATTGAGGCCGCCGGTGTTTGCGTCGAGGTAAAAAACCAAGTAGAACTTTTCGCCTTGCACCGGCAGGTAAGCTTTGATGATGCCTTCCGAATCAGGTGGCGTAATTCGTTCGATAACAGGAATACCTTTTTTGTAAAGGACTTGATGCACATCTAGATATTGCTTGGTAACAGCTAGCCTTTGAGCTACGAGTTCATTAGCCACCAACTGGTTTATTGTTTGTTCAGTCATTGGGTAGTGAAACTCAGCGCCAGTTTTACCCTGCAATAGATTGATACGCCTTCATTAGGCTGACATGGCAGCACGGCGTTTCCAGCGAAACGCAACCGCAAACAGGAAGCCCAATACCACATGTGCTGTGACGGTGCAGAACAAGCCGAACAAACGGCCCAGCCCGTACTCGTCGTGCCCAAACGAGATGAGTGTGGGATGAAACAGAACATAGAGGTAGACAATTAGCAGGGCGGTATTGGCTGCGAAAAAGGCTGGAAAATGGCTCCAACGCCTAAGTAGGTAAAGGCTGATCAGCCATAGCATAGGTGAAGCTAGCAGGCATGAGAGGAAGACCTTGAAGGCATAGTCGTTGTCCATCATGGCATGGAAATAAGGCTTTGGCAGTTTACCCCAACTGCTCCTTAAACAGCCGCAACGTCCGTTCCCAGGCTTGCTTGGCCGCCGCCTCGTTGTAGCGCGCCGGCGACGAGTCGTTGTTAAAAGCATGGTTGACGCCCTCGTACACAAACTGCTCGTACTTCACGCCCGCGGCTTTCAGGGCGGCTTCCCAGGCGGCCATGCCGGCATTCACGCGCTCATCGAGGCCGGCGTAGTGCATCATCAGATGGGCCTTGACCTGGGCGGCGTCCTCGGCTTTGGGTTGGGTGCCGTAATACGCCACCGCCGCGTTCAGCTTGGGGTCGTGCACTGCTAGCTGGTTGGCCAGCGCGCCGCCCCAGCAGAAGCCCACGCAGCCGGTTTTGCCGTTCGCGTCGGGGCGGGCGCGTAGGTAGTCGAGGGCGCGCAGGTAATTGGTCAGGTTTTGCTGAGCGTTAAGCTGCCCGATGAGCTTGCGGCCGTCGTCTTCGCTCTGCGGTGTGCCCCCAAACGGCGACAGGGCATCGACGCCCAGCGCGAGGTAGCCGGCTTTGGCCACGCGGCGCGTCACGTCTTTGATGTGGGGCGTGAGGCCGCGGTTCTCGTGGATAACCACCACTGCGCCGCGTTTCTTTTTACCTTTCGGGTGCACCAGGTAACCTTTCATGGTAGCCCCGTCGCCGGGCCAGGTTACGTCTTCCACCACCAGGTCCTTGTCGTCTTCGGGCACCGTGGCGGCCTCGGCGTAGCCGGGGTCGAGCACGGAAAGAGCCGACATGGCCAGGGCCGTGCCGCCAGCCAGCTTCACCAGCCGGGTCATAAATTCCTTGCGGGAAAGCGGCTTGTGGGTGTACTCGTCGAAAAGGTTGATGATGCGCTGGTCCATAAGTGCAGAAGAAAAGAGAAGCCCCGACGACCAAATGTAGCCAGAACCGGTAGTGCCATCAAGCCGCAACGGTAGAGCAAAAAGCCCGGCCGCGGTGCTACGGTCGGGCTTTAACGCATGCAGACGGCTGCTGGCCGTTGCCCCGGCCGGAAAGCAGGTTACTCCGCCTCACGGTTCACGGTATCGGGGCTAAACGCCGGCACGCAAATCGACCAGTACTCGCACTCCTCGTCGAAGGGGTTGGAGTAGCGCACCCGCGCGCCGCTCTTAATGAGCAGGGCCTGGCCCGCGCCCAGCTCCACGGTTTCGCCGTCGATTTCGAAGCGTTTGCGGCCGCGCACCACAATCGTCATTTCATCGAACTGCGGCGACTGATGCGGCTCGCTCCAGTGCGGCGGTGCCACCATGTGGGCGAGGCTGTAGTGGCCTGTGCCGGTGCTGGCGTGGCCCACGTGCTCCTCAATGAGCTTGCCGTCGGTAGTGGGCACCACAAAGGGCGCAGGGTTCAGAACGTAGCGTTTTTCTGCCATGAAAGTGGGAAACTAGTTGGTAGTGGCGCAGGCGCCTTTGGTGTAGCTCGTCACGCCGGCATTGGTGGCGGCGCAGGGGTTGCTGTAGGTTTTGCCGTCGCAGCCGCACACGGGGTTGTATTCCATCGTGCACATGCCGTTGGGGTTGATTTTGCTTGGGTCGATGCAGGCGGACGCCGGCGGGCTGGAGCGGGCACAGGCGGCGGCAAGCAACAAACTCCCGAAAGCGAGGGGCTGGAAAAACGAGCGGATCGGCATGGGTAGAGGGCGGCAGGTGAAGCACCGAAAAGTACGGCGAAACCGCTGGTACGGCCAACTCCACCCAACCTGCTTCTGCCATTTGGTGCTATATGCCGAAAGCCCTATCTTTTTGACGCGGACGAAACAACCCCGTCCGTGGCCTTTCGTATAGGCAGGACAAACCAGCTCGACGGTACCCGCGGGCCGGTTTCTCACCTCGCATCTTTTCCTTCACCTACACTCTCCTTCATCATGTCTTATAACGAAGACAACAACTCGGGCAAAATCCTGCTGGCCGTTCTGGCTGGCGCCAGCGCTGGCATTGTGGCCGGCCTGCTCATGGCTCCTGATAAAGGCAGCGCTACCCGCGGCAACCTGAAAAACTACGCCGGCAAATACGGCGACCAACTCGGCGAACAGTTCGGCAAACTCAGCCAGCAGTTCGATACCTCGTTCAAAGGCATCGTTGAGAAGCTCGAGGACCTGGGCGTAACCGGCGCCGGCAGCAGCCTCAACCTGAAAGGCGACTGGAACGAAGCCAAGGGCAAGCTGAAGCAGCAGTACGGCCAGCTCACCGACGAAGACCTGACCTACACCGAAGGCCAGGGCGACGAGCTAGTGGGCCGCCTGCAGGAAAAGCTCGGCAAGGGCAAGCGCGAAATCGTGAAACTGCTCAACGACCTGTAGGCCCGGCCTACCGTCAACAACGTAAAAAGCCCGCTGCCAGCCTTGGCAGCGGGCTTTTTTGCACAACCTTCCCCGTGCTTTCGCGTTAGGAACCTACCGGCCCGCGGGCCGCCATCGTGTTTCTTCCCCAACCTCAACATCCTGCTTCCTTATGAAAGACAACAGCGGCAAAGTAATTCTCGCCCTGCTGGCTGGCGCTAGTGCCGGCATCGTAGCTGGTTTGCTCATGGCCCCCGATGCGGGCTCGGCAACCCGTGAAGGACTCGGCAAGTCACTCGGTAAGTTTGGCGACGACCTCAACAAACTGTTGCAAGACGGCTTGGCCAAGTTCGACGCCATGAAAGGCGGCAGTGGCCAAGGCGAAGGCGGCAATGCCGACCGCGCCGGCGCTGAAGATGCCCTCAGCGGCATGAGCGGCTCGGGGCGTTCGGGAGCAGGCAGCGGTAGCCGGTCGGGCGGGTCCTCGTCTGCGGGCGGTGGTACCAACGGCGGCTCGGCCACTTCGGGCAGCAACGCCGGGCGTAGCAGCTCGGGCAGCGGCGCCGGTGGTGGCGGGTCGTCAACGAGCGGCAGTGCTTCCACAGCTAGCAGCTCGCGCACCACGGGCGGCGGCGGCACTGCCAACGCTGGCGGCGCTGGCGGAACCGAAGGCGGCAGCGGCGTTGGCAGCTAAGCTTTTCAAAAAAATCAACGGATGCGTAACCTTTGAAAAAACGCGCCCGTAAAAGCCAGTATAAAGTCAGTTTGAATAGAAAGCTGGATAAGCTTCCTGAAGTAAAATTGCCGACAGTAGAGCTTCTGACAGGAATGGTTTAAATGCCTGACAGTAAAATCGTACTTGTCCATCGCACATTTCTTTAGGTTGAACTAGCTGGAATGGTAAGCTGATTTTATAAAAGAAGGCCTCCCGCACACATCATTAGTGCGAGAGGCCTTCGATTTTTTAGGTCGCATAAGAAGTCCGTCATCCTGAGCAACGCGAAGGCCCTTTTCACCGCTGAACGAGCCGTTGTTACAGCTACCGTTCTGCCGTAAAAGGTCCTTCGCGTTGCTCAGGATGACAGATAAAAAAGGGAGCCTCTATTTGGCTTCTTCTTTTTCCTCCGATTTCGTGGTTTCCTGCTTCTCCGGCTTCATCTGCGGGAAAAACAGCACGTCCTGAATCGAGTTTGAGTTGGTCATGATCATCGACAGGCGGTCGATGCCGATGCCTAGGCCTGCCGTGGGCGGCATGCCGTACTCCAGAGCGCGCAGAAAGTCTTCGTCGAGCACCATGGCCTCGGTATCGCCGCGCTTGCCCAGCTCCAGCTGGTCTTCGAAGCGCTGGCGCTGGTCGATGGGGTCGTTCAACTCGGAGAAGGCGTTGCAGATTTCCTTGCCGTTGCAGATGGCTTCGAAACGCTCCACCAAGCCTGGCTTCGAGCGGTGCTTTTTGGCCAGCGGCGACATTTCCACCGGGTAGTCGGTGATGAACGTGGGCTGAATCAGCTTCGGCTCCACGTGTTCCCCAAAGATTTCGTCGATGATTTTGGCCTTGCCCATGCTCGGGTCGAGGGCCACTTTTAGGTCTTTGGCGGCAGCGCGCAACTCGTCTTCGCTCTTGCCATCGATGTTGAGGCCCGTGTAATGCTCAATGGCCTCGGCCATGGTGAAGCGCTTCCACGGGCGCTGGAAATTGATGAGGTTCGGGCCGACCTGAACTTCGGTCTTGTCGTGCAGGGCCAGGGCCACGCGCTCCACCATTTCTTCCACCAGGTCCATCATCCAGTAGTAGTCTTTGTAGGCTACGTACAGCTCCATCTGGGTGAATTCCGGGTTGTGGAACCGCGACATGCCCTCGTTGCGGAAGTCCTTCGAGAATTCGTACACGCCGTCGAAACCACCCACAATAAGGCGCTTCAGGTACAGCTCGTTGGCAATGCGCAGGTAGAGCGTCATGTCCAGCGTGTTGTGGTGCGTTTTGAACGGGCGCGCCGCCGCACCCCCATACAAGGGCTGCAGGATGGGCGTTTCCACCTCCAGGTAGCCTTTGTCGTTGAGGTAGTTGCGCATGGCCTGCACCAGTTGGGTACGCTTTACGAAGGCGTCGCGCACGTGCGGGTTCACCACCAGGTCTACGTAGCGCTGGCGGTAGCGCATTTCCGGGTCGGTAAGGCCGTCGTACACCACTTTTTCGCCTGTGGCTTCGTCCACGCGCTCTTTCACCACCGGCAAGGGCCGCAGGCTTTTGCTCAGCAGCGTGAAGCCCGTGACGTGCACCGAGGTTTCGCCCACCTGGGTTTTGAACACGTGGCCTTTCACGCCCACGAAGTCGCCCAAATCCACCAGTTTCTTGAACACGACGTTGTAAAGCGTCTTGTCTTCGCCGGGGCAGATTTCGTCGCGGTTGATATAAAGCTGAATGCGGCCCGAAGCGTCCATCAACTCGGCAAACGAGGCCTTGCCCATCACCCGCACCGACATGATGCGGCCCGCCAGGCTCACTTCCTGGAAGTTGTTGAGCTCAGGGTGGTAGTTGTCTTGGATTTCCTGGGCGTAGAAATTTACGTCGAACAGTTCCGACGGGTAGGGCTCGATGCCGAGCTTGTGCAGCTCGTCGAGCTTGTTGCGGCGAATGATTTCCTGTTCGCTGAGGTGATGCATGGCGCGAAGCGTAAAAAGAAAGCCCTTGCAGGGCCGGAAAAGTCAAGCTGCAAAGATAAACCACGGATTCGACGGATTTTTCGGATGCCACGGATTTCGTGGTCGGCCAGCGCTGCGGCTTGCGGCAAACGAAGAAAGCGGGAACTGCTACGTGGGAGACAAACAAAAAACGCTGGCCCAGTGGACCAGCGTTTACGTGTATATGCAGTAGTAAGAATAGGCGCGGGAAGCGTTAGGCAGCCATGCCCAGTTGCGGCGTTTCCGTCAGCACCGGCTCGATACGGCTGCGCAGGCGCTCGGCCACGAAGCTGTTTTGCAGGTGCTGCGGCAGGTTGGCCACCAGCTCGCGGTAGCGCTCCAAGCCCAGGGCCTTGGCCACGTACGTCTCGTGGATGCCGTTCAGGTAGCTCACAATGTCGAGCAGCGAGTGATGGAACAGGTTGAAGTCGATGTCGGCTTCCACGTACCGCTCAATCTCGCGGCTGGTCTGCGAAATGCGCAGGCGGCCCAGCAAGTCGAAGATGGTGGTGTAGCCGAGGCGCCACGTAATCTGCTGCCAGTGCTGCGCCGTCCACTTATCGAGCAGTTTGCCCGTTTTCTGGCTGCGCAGAGCCGTATTGGGGTTAGCCTGCACCTGCTGGCGCACGGCCGCAGCTTTCTGCTTGCGGGTGGTGCGCAGAAACTGGCCGATCTGCGCCTGGGCGTCGATGGCCTTGCCGGCAATCTGCAGCCCGGCCTTGTAGCCGGCCAGCGGCAAGCGGTGGATGCTGAAGTCGCCGTAGGAACCAGCGGCGTAAAACGACACCGGACGCGGGTAGGCATTGCGCACCACCAAGCGGCCCACTTCGCGGCGAATCAGCGAAGGGTTGTTGGTACGCACACCGGCTGTGTACAAAAACGCCTGCAAACCGGCCGTTACGGCGTGGTAAGCCTGCGGAAACGTCCAATGAAGGGCGTGGCGCAGGTAGTCCTCGTTGCCCAGCTCGGCGGTGGCACGCAGGGCGTACTCCGTGCTCCAGCAGTTAAGCAGCATCTTCTCCACCGCAGCCTGGTCGGCTTCGGTCAGCTCGGCCTGGTGGGCGCGGAAGAAGGGCAGGTGCTGCAAGCCCCCAGCCGCATCATCCGCCTCGCGGATGTGGTAGCTCAAGGCAAAAAAGTAGTTGAGAAACACCTGAGCCGGAATCGACTTGCGCCACGCCTCATCGTGCAGGGGCTGGTTCTCGTCAGCGGCTTGCAGGTGCAGAATGTTATCGTTCAGTTGCTCGTTCGTCGTCATCATACAAGCACAACGCAGATACGCCTCTTGAAGTGCCATTTTGCTAAAAAAATTGGTGTCAAAAGCTACAAATTTTATCATTGATAATCAGTGTCTTGTGGTCTTAGTAATGATTTTTATTAGGAAGAATAATCGATACTGAAGCAAGCTGCTTCAGCAGTGGCTTTTCGATACCTTTTCAGCCAGCACGGAATGCAAAAAGCCCCCGCGCCGGGTGGCACAGGGGCTTTGCTTTCTTGGGCGAAACGAGGACCTTACCGCTTGGTTACGGCGGCACTCAGCTGGTCGTTTATCACGGCCACGGCTTCGCGCAGGTTGATGTCCTTCACCAGGTTTTTGGACAGGCGACGCACGCGGTTCTGCTTTACCGTATCCGATTGCACCGCGCGCAAATCAACAGGTAGCGGCGCGATGTTCAGCGCTACTGCCGCTTTCTGCGACTCTTCGTAGCGCTTTGACTCGGCCTTGGCTTTTTCCTGTTCGGCCAGGAACGAAGCCAGCTTCAGCGACACCACCGTGTCGTCTTTACGCTTGCGCATACGGGCCACAATGTCCTGCACCGTCTTGAAGCTGGGGCTGGCGGCCACACGGGCGGCGCTGGCAGCACGCAGCTTGTCGATGGCCGGGGGCTGGTTCCAGGCACGGTAGCGGGCCGGGCTGATTTCGTCCCACTTCAGCGGGTAATCAGCGTCTTTCTCGCCCTGGTCGAGGTAGCTGTCGGCGCCGGGCAGCAGAATGTCGGGCGTTACGCCTTTGAACTGCGTTGAGCCACCGTTGATGCGGTAGAATTTCTGGGTCGTGAGCTTGAGCGAACCAAACGGCTTGATGGCGTTGAACTCGGCTGGCAGGGCATCATCGAGGTTGATAATGCGCTGCACGGTGCCTTTGCCGTAGGTGCTGGTCGAGCCCATAATCACGCCGCGCTTGTAGTCTTGGATAGCAGCGGCCAGAATTTCGGAGGCCGAGGCGCTGTTCTTGTTCACTAGCACCACCAGCGGCCCGCCGTACTGCACGCGCGAATCACGGTCGTTCAGCACCTGGGCAGCACCCTGGGGCGAGCGAACCTGCACCACGGGACCGTTCTCGATGAACAAGCCCGACATTTCCACGGCGTCGGTCAAGGAGCCGCCGCCGTTATTGCGCAGGTCGAGAATCACGCCCTGTACATTTTCATGGCTCAGCTTCTCCAATTCTCTCTTCACGTCTTCGGCCGAGCTACGCCCGCCGTTGTCATTGAAATCGGCATAGAACGTGGGCAAGTGGATGTAGCCTACTTTCTTGCCGGCGTTGTCGATGGTGGCCGATTGGGCAAACCGGTCTTCCAGTATCACCACGTCGCGGGTGATGGGAATGATCTGGATGCTGCCGTCGGCTTTTTTCACCGTCAGGCGCACTTCGGTGCCTTTCGGACCGCGGATGTAGCTGATGGCCTTGTCGAGGCGCATGCCTTCGATGGAAATCGGTTCGGCGGCACCCTGCGCCACGCGCTGAATAACGTCGCCAACTTTTAGCTGCCCCTGCCGATACGACGCAGAACCGGGCACGATGTCGGCTACTTTGATCTGGCCGTCTTTCTGTTGCAGGGTAGCACCAATGCCTTCGAAGCGGCCCGTCAACTCAATATCAAACGCCTCTTTGTCGCGCGGGGCGTAGTATTCGGTGTGCGGGTCATAGGTGTTGGCAATGGTGTTGGCCCACAGCGCAAGCCGGTCGTTGTCGTCGGTTTGCATCAGGTCGTTGAACTGCTCGTCGAAGTTCTTGAGCACACGCTTGCGGGCTTCGGCCTCCATTTCGGTGGCCGATAAAGCCGGCGTAGACGCTTTCTTGGGGTCACGCTTGGCTTGCTCTTCCTGAATTTCAGCCAGACGAATCAGCGTCTGGTACTTCAGGTACTTGCGCCACTCTTCCCGCTGGGCAGCGGCATCAGCCGGAAACTGCGCTTTGTCGGGGTCCGACTGATACGACTCGTCCACCGTGAAATCCATGGGCTTGCTCAGCAGGTCGCGGTACAGGGCCTGCACGTCTTTGGTGCGCTGCTTGAGCAGCTGCGTCGAGAGGTCCACAAACTCGTGCGAACCGCGGCGCACCTGGTCGTCCAAGTCGGTTTGGTACTTACGCAGCTGGGCAATGTCCGATTGCAATAAGAACTTCTTCGAGTAGTCGATGCGCTTGAGGGAAAGGTCGTATACCCGGCGCGAGAAATTGTCATCAATTTGCTCCGGCTGGTAGTGCACGGCGCTCAGCCCTTGCAGCATCGCCTTGATGAGCACTTCATCTTTTTGGGGCGTGCGGGCGTCGTTGCCGCGGTACAGCTTGTAGGAGGCCAGTACGAATATGGCCGCAACTACGGCAGCGTACAGGCCTATGCGAAGGCGAAGGAAGGGCATGAGAAGCAACTAAAAAGTGTCTAAGCAAACATACGCAAAAGCCGTTCCTGCGGGTGAACAGGCCAGGGCCAGAAGCGTCGCTTTTTAAGTAAACGACGTGCTGTGGGCAATAAGTGCCCTAATGCTGAGCGTACTCCAATAGATACAAAAAAAGCCTCCCCGGTTGCGGGGAGGCTTTTCAATGAAGCTAAAAGTAGCTTAGTAGTAGATACGGTCGCCGTTGTTGCGGCGGAACTCGTCCTGGAAGTGACGGGCGTCGTCGTCGTTGCGGGGGCGTACGCCCATCACAATGCCGCCGTTCTTAATGTCCTGCTCGTACTCAGCAGCGCGGTCTTCGGGAATGCCCGAGCCTACCAGCGCGCCTACCAGGCCGCCCGTGAGGCCACCGGCGCCAGCGCCAGCCAGTGCAGCAGCCAGCGGACCGGCCACAATCAGACCCAAGCCGGGCAGAGCTACCGAAGTACCGATGGCGGCAATGGCGCCAATTACGGCACCAGCCGTGCCACCGATGGCCGAGCCTACACCAGCGCCTTCCATGGCTTTGTTGCCGAGGTCGGTATCAGGGGTGTGGTCACCAAAGTGGGTTTTGCGGGTGTCGTCCGACATCAGCAGGTTCACGTCGTCGGTGGTGTAGCCGCGCGACGACAGCGACTGGTATGCTTTTTCAGCACTTTGACGGTCGCGGAAAGTCGAGGTGAGGTAACCCCCGCCTTTGTTGCTCGAACCGTAGGTTTCGTTGCTGCCGGTTACGGCACGGGCGGCGTCGCCAGCCGTGTTTTGCACGGCATCAATGCCGCGGCCTACCACGGCACCCGGGGTGCCGGCCATTGCGCCGCCTTTCTGGGTGGCGCTGTAGTCGTGATGCTGCTCGTCCGAATCAGCGCGGTTTTGCGGGGCGCTGTAGCCCGAGCCCACGTTGCTGGCCGACGACGTATTGCTGCTCGAATTCAGTCCCGAGCTACCCATCGAACCGCTGCCCGAATGCTGCTCGCTGCCGTAGCCGGCGCCAGCACCAGTGCCTTGCGTATTGGGGTTCATGCTCGAGCCAGTGCCGGGCGTATTGCCCAAGTTGGAGGTGTTGTCGGTATTCATGGGTGAGGTTGTGGTATGTGAAAGGGAAGGGAAAACATTGACGGAAAACCTACCAGCAACAGAGCAGTTGCTATCGGTACCGTTGGCTCCCTTAACGGCAGCACTCCGGTCGGGGTTACAAACGACCGGGCCTAAATCCAACTTTCACAGGCCAGCGCCTCGCACCGGCAACGGCTTTAGGAGAACTGCTGGAAGTTCTCGTCGTTGCGCCAGAAGGCGCGGCATTCGTTGCGCAAGCCGGGCAAAAACTCCGGGTTTTGCTTCAGTTCCCGCCACGGGCCCAGGCCCATCCGCTCGCAGAGCTTGAAGAACGAGTCGCCCTGGCCTTTAGAGCCTTCTACTTTCACGAGGCTACTCAAAATGGGCCGGCCCGCCGTGTACTCGGTGTCCGATATTTCGGCCAGAATTTCGTTGAGGCGCGATTTTTCATGCGACACATCCAGGTTCAAGCCAAGCTCGGCTTCCTGCACCAACGTGAGGTAGCTGACGGTGCCGGTTTGGTTGCGGGAAATGTTGATCAGGTAGCGGCGAATTCGCGCGTTCATTGGACGGTAAGCGAGAGGGGAGAAGCAGTAACGGGCTCGGAAAATACAAAAAAAGACCCGCCGCGCCGGAAAATATCCAGCGCGGCGGAGCGTTGCACCAAAATTGTGCCGATACGAATGGGCTACGCCTTGCGCCGCTCTATCTCGCGCTTGATGAGCAAGAACTCGCGGCTGCTCTGCCCGGCAATGGCGGTGTTCTCGTCGGCGCGGCGCAGCAAGTAGGGCATAACGGCCTCTACGGGGCCGTAGGGCACGTATTTGGCCGTATTGTAGCCGGCGTGGGCGAGGTTGTAGCTCAGGTTGTCGCTCATGCCGTAGAGCTGCGCAAACCAGATTCGCTCGTCGTTGGGGGCCAGCTCGTGCTCGGCCATCAATTCGGTGAGCAAGCGCGAAGAATCTTCGTTGTGGGTACCGGCGCAGATGGCGAGGCGGTCGAGGTGCGCCACGGAAAAACGCAGGGCTTCGTTATACAGCTGGTCGGTAGCGGCTTTGGTAGGGTTGATAGGATTCTGATAGCCGCGCTGCGAGGCAGTACGGGCTTCTTTTTCCATGTAAGCGCCGCGCACCAGCTTGGCGCCCACATAATAGCCCTCGGCCACGCCCAGTTCGTAGTCGGCTTTGAGGCCGTCGAGGCGGTCGTGGCGGTAGAGCTGGTAGGTGTTCCACACGATGGCCCGCTCACGGTTGTAGCGGCGCATCATGTCGCGGGCTAAATCGTCGATGGTGGTCTGGAACCAGCTTTCCTCGGCATCGACAAACACGCGCACTTTTTTCTCGAAAGCGCGGCGGCAGATGGCGTCTACGCGCTCCAGGCCGCGGTCGTAGCGGGTTTGCTCGGCGGCGCTCAGCGGCTTGCCGGCCTGCACTTTTTCGAGCAGCGCGCTGTCGGCCACGCCCGTTACTTTGAAGACCGAAAACGGAATGTGCGGGTTGCCAGCGGCCAAATCGATGGTGCGCAGCAGCTCGTCGCGGGTGGCATCAAAGCTTTGTTCGCTGCCTTCGCCTTCCACCGAGTAGTCGAGGATGGTGCCGATGTGGTAGCGGCCCAACTCGGCAATGACGGGCTTGCATTCGTCGATGGTTTCGCCGCCGCAGAACTGCTGGAAGATGGTGTATTTCACGGCCGTTTTGGCGCCCGGAATACCCCAGCCCAAGGCCCGCTTCATCATGCCGCCGCCGAAACTCACCAACGTTTTGTTGTTCATGGCCGCAAAGAGGGCGTACATGCGCCGCAATTCGGCGCTGGACTTGGCGGCAAAGGCAATAGCGGTGTTGTCGAAGGAAACGACGGGCTTGGTTTGGGGAACGGGCATGCGGCGCGGTAAGTTTGGGGCAGCGAAGATAGCCACGAAACAACGTTTCGGGACGCGTAGTTACACTACCGGCCGCTTATCTGGGCTCGTTCGCATTCATTCTTCCGCGGTTGCCATTTTGGGTTGAAATGGCCCCATTACCGCGTCTCGCGCCATGGAACTCGACACGTATTTCACCCGCATGCTGGCCCGCAAAGGGCAGCCGCTCTTGTTTGCCGGGCCGTGCTCGGCCGAAACCGAAGAGCAAACCCTCGCCACCGCCTGCGGCCTGCAGGGCGTTGAGGTCGACTTGTTTCGGGCTGGCATCTGGAAGCCGCGCACCCGGCCCGGCTCGTTTGAGGGCATTGGCACCGAAGGGCTAAAGTGGCTGCAGCGCGTGAAAGCCGAAACCGGCCTGCTCGTGACGGTGGAAGTGGCCACGCCGCGCCACGTGGAAGAATGCCTCGCCCACGGCATCGACGTGCTCTGGATTGGGGCGCGCACCACTGTCAACCCGTTTGCGGTGCAGGAACTGGCCGAAGCTTTGGGCGGAACGGGCGTGCCGGTGATGGTGAAAAATCCCGTCAATCCCGACCTTGCGCTGTGGGCCGGGGCGCTGGAGCGCCTCGACCGCGCCGGCGTACGGGATTTGGCCGCCATCCACCGCGGCTTCAGCACCGGCGCGCCCTCGCGCTACCGCAACGCACCCACCTGGGGCATTCCCATTGAGCTGAAAACGCGCTTCCCCGAAATTCCGCTTATCTGCGACCCCAGCCACATTACCGGCCGCCGCGACCTGCTGCTGCCCGTGGCCCAAAAAGCCCTCGACCTCGACTACGACGGGCTGATGCTGGAAACGCACCCCGACCCCGACAACGCTTGGAGCGACGCCGCGCAGCAAGTCACGCCGCAACGCCTCGCCGAGATGATGCAGGAGCTGAAGTACCGCTACCGCACCACCGACAATGCCGACTACCTCAACAAAGCCGAGGAATTGCGCCAGAAAATGGACGTGGCCGACCAGGATATTATTGAGGCCCTGGCCCGGCGCATGTCGCTGGTAGAAGAGCTGGCCGAGTACAAAAAGCAGAACAACGTGAAGATTTTGCAGCTGGACCGCTGGACGGAAATCTTCAAAAGCCGCCCGGAATGGGCGGCACGGCTGAACGTGAACGACAAATTCGTGGCCGAGCTCTACAAGCTCATTCACATCGAAAGCATCCGCAAGCAGACGGAAATTATGCAGCGGCCGGAGTAGTCCGCGTGGCTTACTTGCTCTGACGGGTCACCACGCGGCCGTAGGTTTTGCGCGGCGCATCGAAGCACAACCCTTGGTCAATCACCAGCACGTCGTTGACGATACTGTAGCTGGCGGCCGGCGTCTGCGTAGCCCAACTGAAGGTCACCAAGTCGGCATTGGTGGCGCAGCTGGTGGAGCCGGTGCTGAGCTGGTATGTGCCCGTGCGCTCCACCTGGCCGTTGTGGTATTCGGTTACGTTGCCAGCGGCGTCAAACGTGATGCTTTCTACTGGAGTGGGCGTACCGGACGGGCAGTAGCACTCCAGCTTGTTGAGCGACCAAGTGCCCACCAGGCCCGTGGGTTTGGTTTGGGTTTCGTCGTCGGAATTGCAGCTGCCGAGGGCCAGGCCGCCTAGCAGCAGAAGAGAAAAGAGGGCAGGGATTTTCATGGCGGTAGGAAGATAAGAATGAAAGCGCCGGTTAGCGGTTGTACTCGTGCTGCTGGCCGTCGGCCACTTCGTCGCGCAGCGTGAGGTGGCTGCCGCCGACCAAGGCCGACTGGGCAAGGCCGCTGCCGTAGCGAATGATGAAAGCAGTTTGCCCGTCGATAACCGACGTGCCCCGGCGTACGGTGTAGCTGTCGGTACCCAGCAAGCGGCCGTTGCGGTAGCGGCGCACTTGGCCGTCGGGGCCAAACTCCAGTTGCTGCTGGTCGCCGGTGCCGGCAGGCGTGAGCACCTGGCCCGTGAAACCGCCCGAGGACTGCTGCCACGTCCAGCTGTCCTGCAGAATTTCGGTGGCAGGACGAACATCATCGGTCGAATCTTGCTGGCACGAAACCAGCGAAACCGACGACAAAAGCAGAAACAAGGCAAACAAACGGGTGCGCATGTGGTATTCGGGACTGACTATACAACAGATACCGGAACGCGGCTGCGCGGTTGCATCGTATGCCGGAAAAGCGCCGCCCCGCAAGTTTCGACCGAACTGTGAACTTTGCCCCGTGAACAACTCCTCTCTCTACATCGGCCCAACGGCGTTGCCGGCTCTGGCTGCGCTGCTGGCGCGCCCCGGCACCACCCGCGTGGCGGTACTGGCCGACACCAATACCGTGCGCCTCTGTTACCCCAAGTTACAGCCGCATTTGCCTGCCGACCACCTGCTCATCGAAATGTCGGCTGGCGAAGAGCACAAAACCCTGGCCACCTGCGAACGGGTGTGGGCCGAGCTGACCGAACACCAGTTCGACCGTCACAGCGTGCTGGTATGCCTCGGCGGCGGCGTGGTTACCGATTTGGGTGGTTTCTGCGCGGCCCTCTACAAGCGCGGACTGCGGTGCGTAGTGGTGCCCACCACGCTTCTGGCGCAGGTAGATGCTGGTATCGGCGGCAAAACCGGCGTCGATTTCCAGGGCTACAAAAACCACCTGGGCGTGTTTCAGCTGCCTGAAGCCGTATGCATTGAGCCCGAGTTTCTGGCTACGCTCGACCCACGCGAACTGCGGGCCGGCTACGCCGAAGTGGTAAAACACTGGCTCATTGCCGATTCTGATGCGTTTGTGCAGGGCCGGCAGCAAGGCATGTTCGTGGAAGATTGGGCGCTGGTGGTGCAGGCCTCGGTGGCCATTAAGCAGGCCATTGTAGCGCAAGATCCCTTGGAGCGCGGCCCGCGCAAGCTGCTCAACTTCGGCCACACCGTGGGCCACGCGCTGGAAAGCTACCTGCTGGGCCAGGCCGGCCGGGCCGTATTGCACGGCGAGGCCGTAGCGGCCGGCATGGTGTGCGAAGCGTGGCTATCGGTGCAGAAGGGCTTGCTGACGGAGCGCGAGCTGGACCAAATTGAGACTTTCCTGTTCTCGGTGTTCGAAAAAGTGCAGTTCGTGACCCTCGAAACCGACGCTATTGCCGAGCTGGCCCGCCAGGACAAGAAAAACCAGGGCGCTACCATCAACTGCACGCTGCTCGAAGGCATTGGCCGCGGCGTGTACGACCAACCCGTGACCGTGGCCGAGCTGGCCGAGTCGCTGCGCTACTACCACCGCCTGTGAACTACCCCGATTCGTTTACGCTGCGCTGGACCGGTGGCCCTTTGCGCGGTACGGCCACGCTGCCGGCTTCCAAAAGCGAAAGCAACCGCGTGCTGATTCTGCAAGCCCTAGCCGGCGGCGGAACCCTGGAGAATTTGTCCGACGCCAACGACACCCAGCTCATGCGCCGCCTGCTGGCGCACCCCGAAGCCTCCGTGGTCGATGCCGAGGACGCGGGCACCGTCATGCGCTTTCTCACGGCCTACCTGGCCGTAACGGGCCGGCAAGTCACGCTCACGGGCACGGCCCGCATGTGCGAGCGGCCCATCGGCGTGCTGGTAGATGCCCTGCGCCAACTTGGCGCCGTCATTGACTACGTGGACCGGCAAGGCTACCCGCCGCTGCGCCTGCGCGGGTGGGAACCCACCGAATCGGCACCATTGCAAGTGCGTGGCGACATCAGCAGCCAATTTATTTCGGCCCTCATGATGATTGGGCCGCTGGTGCCCGGCGGCCTGCAGCTGCAGCTCACGGGCCACGTCGGCTCCCGGCCCTACATCCAGATGACGGCCGAGCTGATGCGGCATTTCGGCGCCGACGTGGAGGCCGGCGAGCGAACCGTACGCGTGGGCACCCGGCCCTATCAACCAGCCGACTACCACGTGGAGTCCGATTGGTCGGCGGCCAGCTACTGGTACAGCATGGTGGCGCTGGCGCCCAGCGGGTCGCAAGTGCGGCTGCCGGGCCTGCGCCGCCAGTCCCTGCAAGGCGACCAGGTAGTACGCCATCTGATGGAATCGTTGGGCGTGCGCACCGAGTTTGTGGCCGACGGCGTGGAGCTGCACCAACTGGCCCCCGAAGAACGCTCCAGCCGCGTGGCTATGAACTTCACCGACTGCCCCGACCTGGCCCAAACCATTGCCGTGGCCGCCGCCGCAACCGGCGTGGTGGTCGACATGACCGGGCTGGAGAGCCTGCGCATCAAGGAAACCGACCGCATAGCCGCTCTGCAAACCGAACTGGCCAAAGTAGGAGCCACGCTCACCGATATCGGTGACGCGGTGTTCCAAGTGAAAGCGGCTGATTTTCGGGTGGCCGACGCCCGCATTGCCACCTACCACGACCACCGCATGGCCATGGCCTTTGCGCCCTTGGCGTTGCGCGGCCCGCTCACCATCGACCGGCCAGCCGTGGTGCGCAAGTCCTACCCGTTTTTCTGGGAAGAGCTGCGGCAGGCCGGCTTCACGCTGGAATAGCCACTTGCTGCCGCAATGCCGCCACATACGCCGCCGAATGGCGCAGGCGGCTGCCGTACCAGCTGAACAGCTCTCCGTCGACTACGCACACCACCGCTTGCGGGCAGATGGCCTGGAATTCGGCCACGTGTTTGGCCCCGAACGGATACGGTTCGGATGACAGCAGCACCACCTGCGGGGCCGCCGCGGCCAGCTCGTCGGCGCCGATTTCGGGGTAGCGGCTGCGGCCGGCAAAGGCATTGCGGAAGCCGGCGCGCTGCATTACGTCGTCGATGAAGGTGCCGGTAGCGGCCACCATGTAGGGCTGCCGCCAGATGAAATACGCGGCCGACAGCGGCTCAGCCGGCGGCGCCAATTGCCCGAACGATGCTGCTATTTCGGCAGCTAAGGCCTCGGCGTTGGCCTTGGTGCCGGTGATGAGGCCCACACGGCGCATCATGTCCAGGGCGTCGTCGAGGGTAAAAATGTCGCTCATCCACACCGGGTACTGTGCTGCTAGTTGCTCAATGCCGTCCTGGTAATTCTCTTCCTTGTTGCCGATGATGAGGTCGGGCTTGAGGGCGGCAATCTTGTCGAAGTGGAAATTTTTCGTGCCTCCGACCACGGCAGCTTTTTCTCTGGCCTCGGCCGGGTGAATGCAGAATTTCGTCACGCCCACCACCCGCTCGCCCAGCCCCAAATCAAACAGCAGCTCGGTTTGCGAAGGCACGAGCGACACAATGCGCTGCGGCGGAAACGGCACCGCCACGCGCCGGCCGATTTGGTCGGTGACGTTTAGCGGGAGCGACGGGAGTGGCGGAGTAAGCATCAGGTGCAAAACAACGAAAAACGCCGACCTGGGCAGGTCGGCGTTTTTCGTTTTGAATCGGGAGTTTATTTGAAATAGCGGAAATCGTGGCCGTCCTCGATGCGCAGCAGCGACTCGTAAATCAGGTCGATGACGTGCTGCACGTCGGCTTCGTGCACGGTTTCCACGGTGGTGTGCATGTACTTAAGCGGCAGTGAAATCAGGGCCGAAGCCACGCCCGCGTTGGAGTAGGCGAAGGCGTCGGTGTCGGTACCGGTGGCGCGGGTAGCGGCGGCGCGCTGGAACGGAATGTCCGCTTCCTGCGCCGCCCCGATAATCAAGTCGCGCAGGTTGTTTTGCACGGCCGGGCCGTAGGTAATAACCGGCCCTTTGCCGCAGTGAATGTCGCCCGAGGTCTTCTTTTCGTACATCGGCGACTGGGTGTCGTGGGTCACGTCGGTGATGATGGCCACGTCGGGCTGAATCTTGTGGGCAATCATTTCGGCCCCGCGCAGCCCGATTTCCTCCTGCACCGCATTCACGATGTAGAGGCCGAAGGGCAGCGTTTTGCCTTCCTCCTTGAGCTTGCGGGCCACCTCGGCAACCATGAAGCCGCCCACGCGGTTGTCGAGGGCGCGGCCCACGAGGTACTTCTCGTTGAGCGTCATCAGCTCGTCCTCAAACGTGACGACCGAGCCCACGTGAATGCCCATTTCCTCGACTTCCTTGGCCGACGAGGCGCCACAGTCGAGGAAAATCGTCTCGACGGTCGGAGCCTTGTCCTGCTCCACTTTGCGCACGTGAATGGCCGGCCAGCCAAATACCGCCCGCACCGGACCCTTGGCCGTGTGAATAATCACGCGTTTGGAGGGCGCAATCAGGGCGTCGGAGCCGCCGTTGCGGCGCAGGTAGAGGTAGCCTTCCTTCGTGATGTAGTTCACGAACCAGCTAATCTCGTCGGCGTGGGCTTCGATGACGACTTTGTACGGCGCCTCGGGATTCACCACGCCCACCACCGTGCCGTAGGTATCCACAAAATACTCGTCGATGTATGGCCGGATGTAGTCGAGCCACACTTTCTGGCCGTCTTTTTCGAAGCCGGTAGGGGAGTGGGTATTCAGGTATTTCTCGAGGAAGTCGAAGCTTTCTTTGCGCATGAGTGACGAAGTTAAAAACGTCTGTCATCCTGAGCGCAGTGAAGGACCTTCTCACGCTGGAACGGCAGGCGTTTGGGAATTGCTACGTGCTGAGGCAAGGTCCTTCGCTGCGCTCAGGATGACAGAGAAAATACAGCAGCCTATAGCGGAATATTCCCGTGCTTTTTACGCGGCAACTGGTCTACTTTGTTTTCGAGCATCTTGAAAGCGCGGATCAGCTTTTGACGCGTCTGCGAGGGCAGAATCACCTCGTCCACGAAGCCGCGGTGGGCGGCGCGGTAGGGCGTGGCGAACTTGCGCTGGTACTCGTCCACTTTTTCCTGCAGCTTGGCTTCGGGGTCGTCGGCGGCGGCTATTTCGCGCTTGAAGATGATTTCGGCCGCGCCCTTGGCGCCCATCACCGCAATTTCGGCCGTGGGCCAGGCGTAGTTCATGTCGGCCCCGATGTGCTTGCTGTTCATCACGTCGTAGGCCCCGCCGTAGGCTTTGCGGGTAATGACGGTGATGCGCGGCACGGTGGCTTCGCAGAAGGCATAGAGCAGCTTGGCCCCGTTGGTGATGATGCCGCGCCACTCCTGGTCGGTGCCGGGCAAAAAGCCGGGCACGTCCTCCAGCACCAGCAGCGGAATGTTGAACGAGTCGCAGAAGCGCACGAAGCGGGCCGCCTTGGTCGAGGCGTTGATGTCCAAGACGCCGGCCAGCACTGCCGGCTGGTTGCCCACGATGCCAATGCTGCGCCCGCCCAGCCGCGCGAAGCCCACCACGATGTTCTCGGCGAAGTTCTGGTGCACCTCCATAAAGGAGTCCTGGTCGATGATGCCGTGGATGACCTCGCGGATGTCGTAGGGCTGGTTGGGGTTGTCGGGGATGATGCGGTCCAGCTCGGGGCGCAGCTCGTCGCCCTGGGCGTCGTAATGGTACACCGGGGCGGTGTCCTCGCAGTTCTGCGGCATGTAGCTCAGCAGCTGCTTGAGCTGCTGAATGATGGCCACCTCGTTGGGGGCCGTGAAGTGCGTCACGCCGCTCTTGGTACTGTGGGTGCTGGCGCCGCCCAGCTCCTCGCTGGTTACGGTTTCGTGGGTTACCGTCTTCACCACGTTCGGGCCGGTCACGAACATGTAGCTCGTGTCCTCCACCATCAGGATGAAGTCGGTAATGGCCGGCGAGTACACCGCGCCGCCCGCGCACGGCCCCATAATGGCCGACAGCTGCGGCACCACGCCCGAGGCCAGGGTATTCTTGTAGAAGATGTCGGCGTAGCCGCCCAGGCTCACCACGCCCTCCTGAATGCGGGCCCCGCCCGAGTCGTTCAGGCCGATAACCGGAGCTCCGTTTTTCATGGCCAGGTCCATGATCTTCACGATTTTCTCGGCGTGCGTTTCGCTCAAGGAGCCGCCCAGCACCGTGAAATCCTGCGAAAACACGTAGGTCAGCCGGCCGTTAATCGTGCCGTAGCCCGTCACCACGCCGTCGCCGAGGTAGTATTCCTTATCGAGGCCGAAGTCCTTGGAGCGGTGCATCACAAACTTGCCGATTTCCTCGAAGGAGCCGGGGTCCATCAAGAGGTCCAGCCGTTCGCGGGCCGTTAGCTTGCCTTTTTTGTGTTGGGCGTCGATGCGGTCTTGGCCACCGCCCAGCAGCGCCTCGGCATTCTTTTTATCCAGGATTTCGAGGGCACTCAGCGTCGGGTCGGCGTGCGGATCGGACATAGCAGGGCGGAAAGGGGAGAAGTCAGGGAAATGGGAGCCAAAGGTAACCCGCGGGCACAAAAAAGCCGAACCGGATTTTGCAGGATAAGCGAGAGGGAAGTCAAGCTGCTCCAGGCCGTACTACCCGCGCAGGCCGAGGCATTTTGCTGGTTAACGGCATTTCCCATTACATTTTGCGGTGCCGTTTTAACGGCCTTTTAATGCTTTGAGTACAAGCTGCCAGATGCTTTATATGTAATATTGCAAGCTGCGCAGCCTTGCTGACCGACCGACTTTGGACGAATGATCAACGTTACGAAAACCTTCCTGCCTCCACTCGACGACTATGTCGCCTACTTGCAGGGAGTGTGGGAACGGGGCATCGTGACAAACGACGGGCCGCTGCTGCGGGAACTGGAGCAACAGCTCAAGGCCCACCTCCAAGTCAAGCATTTGCTGCTGGTCAGCAACGGCACCGTTGCGCTGAGCTTGGCCATTAAGGCATTGGTGCCGGCCGGGAGCGAAATCATTACCACGCCCTTCTCGTACGTGGCTACCACATCAAGTATCGTGTGGGAGGGCTGCACGCCGGTGTTTGTCGACATCGACCCGGCCACCTTCTGCCTGCGCCCCGATTTGATCGAAGAGGCCATTACCGACCGCACGCGGGCTATTCTGGCCACGCACGTCTACGGGGTGCCCTGCGACGTGGAAGCCCTGGAGGCCATAGCCAAGCGGCACGGCCTAAAAGTCATCTATGACGCGGCTCATGCTTTTGGCGTCAAGTACCAAGACCGTTCCGTGCTCACGTACGGCGACGTTTCGACGCTTAGCTTTCACGCTACCAAGCTGTTTCACACCGGCGAGGGCGGGGCGCTGGTCACCAACGACGACGAGTTGGCGGCCAAGCTGGAGTACATGCGCAACTTCGGGCACGCCGACTACAACCAGTTTCAGGGCCTCGGTATCAACGGGAAAGTATCGGAACTACATGCGGCAATGGGGCTGTGTGTGCTGCCCCAGGTGCCCGCGCTAATGGACCGCCGACGGGTGCTATCAGAGCAATACGATGCGCTGTTGGCTCCTTGTGGGTTGCAGCGGCCGGTAGTGTCGGCCAGGGTACACTACAACTACGCTTATTACCCGGTGGTTTTTGCCACCGCCGAACAGCGGGCAGCCGTGCATGCAGCCCTGAACGAGGCTGATATTTTTCCGCGCCGCTATTTCTACCCTGCCCTCACCGAACTGCCCTACGTGGACGGAGCGTGGCCGGCCATCCGCGAAGCACCCAGCATAGCCGAGCGGGTGCTGTGCCTGCCGCTGTACCACGATCTGGACGACGAGGTCGTGGAGCGCATTGCCGGCATCGTGTGCCAGCACACCCGATAGCATGCGTATTGCCGTCATGCAGCCGTATTTGTTCCCGTACCTCGGGTATTTTCAGCTGCTGAACGCGGTAGATGTATTCGTGCTGCTCGACGACGTGAACTACATCAAGAAAGGCTGGATCAACCGCAACCGGCTGCTGCTGAATGGGCAGGAGTTCTTGTTTACGGTGCCCTTGACCGGCAGCTCGCAGCATAAGCTCATCAAAGATCTGCACGTAGCCCCCGACGACCGGGCCAAGCGCAAGCTACTGGCTACGGTAGAGCAAGCCTACCGTGCCGCGCCGCACCATCAGGCCGCAATAGCCTTGCTAAGCGACATCCTGCACGCCGCCGAAACGCGCATTGCCCACTTGGTACGGGAAAGCCTGGGGCGTATTGGGGCCTACGTGGGGTACACCGCCGACATTCGATTCAGCTCCGACATTCCCAAAGATGCTTCGCTGACGGGGCAGGCACGCATTCTGGCAATCTGCCACCAGTTGGGCGCCCGCGAATACGTGAACCCTGCGGCTGGAGCTGACTTGTATAACGCTGCCGACTTCGCGCGTGGTGACGTGAAGCTGCGGTTTTTGCAGCCTCAGCTGAACCCTTATCCGCAATTTGGCCCTACCTTCGTGGCAGGGCTATCGGTACTCGACCTGTTGATGCATTGCGCGCCCTCCGTGGCTTTTGAACACATGCAGCGCGTGGTAGTACACTAGCCCATTCTTCGTTCTGCCCGGGCAGCCCGGGCCGGCTCCTCGGAACACCCATCCGCTGCCGCTATGCCTTCGACCACTTCCAACATCCCCCAGCACCGGGCCATTGTGGCCCAGTGCGAAACCTACCTGCACCAACACGGCGACAGTCATTTGGGCGTTGGCTGGCCCAACGAAGAGGATGCCCGCGTACGATACCAGGTGATGCTCGATCTGCTGGAATCGGCCGCGCAGCAGGGCCCGGTGCGGGTTCTCGATTTTGGCTGCGGTTTCAGCCACCTCTACGATTATCTGTTGGCGCGCCAAGTGCCCAACGTGGTATACGAAGGACTGGATCTGTCGGAAACGCACCTGCAGATAGCGCGGCAAAAACACCCCGGTATCCTGTATCACAGCTTCGATGTGTTGGAGTCGGAGGCGGAGTTGCCGACCTACGACTTCATCCTGCTCAACGGTATTTTCACCCAAAAATGCTCGTTGAGCTTCGACGATATGTGGGCCTACTGCCAGCGGCTGCTTCAGGTGCTGTGGCCCAAAGCCAGCCAAGGCTTGGCTTTCAATGTGATGTCTAAGCAGGTGGATTGGGAACGGGACGATCTGTTTCACATGCCTATGGACCTGCTGGCGGGTTTTGTGCGTAAAGAGCTAACCCGGCATTTCGCCTTCCGCCACGACTACGGCCTCTATGAGTACACCACTTACCTTCTTCGGCAACCCCGGCGCGATTAACCAGCATCCGTAGTTCCTTGCGCATGTCGGCTTCCCCTTTGGTTAGTGTATGGCTTATTACCTACAACCACGAGCACTACATTGCTCAGGCGTTGGAAGGTGTGCTGATGCAGCAAACCACTTTCGCTGTGGAAATTGTGGTGGGCGAAGACTACTCCACCGACCGCACCCGGGCCATCGTTGAGGAATACGCCCGACGCTACCCCGACCGTATCCGGCTGTTTTTGTCGCCGACCAACATGGGCATGATTCCGGTGTTGCGGCCCACGTTTGCCATGTGCAGAGGCAAGTACGTAGCCATGCTCGACGGCGACGACTACTGGACCGACCCGCTGAAACTGCAGAAGCAGGTAGAAGCCTTGGAAGCCGACTCGCAGCGCATGTTCACCTTCCACCAGGTGCAGGTGCTCGACGAAATAGTGGGCGCTATGTACCCGGCGCCAACCCCGCGCCAGCTGCCCGTTAACGGAGACTTCACACTCCGCGACTTTCTGCAGCCCAGTCACCCGGTCGTCACGTTGTCGGTGTTGTTTCGCAACACGTTCGCCGGGGCACTGCCCGAGTGGTATTACGAGCTGCCGTACCCCGACTTGGCGTTGTTGATTCTGCTGCTGCTCGAAGGCGGCACCGCTGTATACTCGCCCGACGATATGGGCGTGTACCGCATCCACGCACACGGCTCATTCTCCCGCCTCAATGCCTTTGTGCGCTACGAAGACCGGATTAATTTCTTCCTCAAACTTCAGCCTCACCTTCCGCCAGCTTATCATCAGCAAGTCAGCCGAGTCATTGGGTTTCATTATTTCGAATTGCTGCTGCTTGCCATTCGGGTGCGCCGCTTTGGGCAAGCATTTCGGTATTTCACCCAAATGACAAGCCACGATACCGGCCTCATTCGTTTCGACGGCAGCAGCTTGCCCCGAAACTTGCTAACGATGGGCCTAAAACAGTTCAGCCGTCTGTACCGAGTCTTGCGCTAGAAAATTCAGTACAGAAGGAATAAAAACACAAACGGCCGGCTGCGCAAGCAGCCGGCCGTTTGTGTTAATTAGGGACAATTACTCGCCCGTTTTCCCTTCCGGCGACTCCGGAGCCGGCTCAGCCGGACGTTCGTCGCTGGCGAGGCTCGACGCCTCGTCGCTCTTGCGCGAGGTAAACGTCAGTTCCTCTTTGCCTTCCTCGTGCGTAGCTTCGATGACGTCCCCTTGCGTGAGTTGGGCCTTCAGAATTTCCTCGGCAATCGGGTCCTCGATGAACTTCTGGATAGCGCGGTTCAACGGACGGGCACCGTATTTCGGGTCGTAGCCTTTCTCAGCCACAAACGTCTTGGCGGCTTCCGTCAGCTCGATGCGGTAACCCAGCGCCTGAATGCGGCTGCGAAGCTTCGAGAGCGAGATGTCGATGATCTTGAAGATGTCTTCCTTCTGCAGGCCGTTGAACACGATGACGTCGTCCAAACGGTTCAGGAACTCCGGCGAGAAAGTCTTGCGCAGGGCATTCGTGATGGTGCTCTTCGTCAAATCATCAATGCTTTCCTGGCGAGCCTTCGTGCCGAAGCCGATGCCCACGCCGAAGTCGGCCAAATCACGCGCCCCGATGTTCGAGGTCATGATGATGATGGTGTTGCGGAAGTCCACCTTGCGGCCGAGGCCGTCGGTCAGGATGCCGTCGTCGAGCACCTGCAGCAGCAGGTTGTACACGTCCGGGTGGGCCTTCTCAATCTCGTCGAGCAGGATAACCGAGTACGGCTTGCGGCGGATTTTCTCCGTCAGCTGACCGCCCTCTTCGTAGCCCACGTAGCCGGGAGGCGCGCCCACCAGGCGCGAGACGCTGAATTTCTCCATGTACTCCGACATGTCGATGCGCACCAGCGAATCTTCCTTGTCGAAGAGGTAGGTAGCCAGCACCTTGGCCAACTCCGTCTTACCCACGCCGGTCGGGCCGAGGAACACGAACGAGCCGATGGGCTTCTTCGGGTCTTTCAAGCCCACGCGGGTGCGCTGGATGGCCTTCACGAGCTGGGCAATGGCCTTGTCCTGACCAATGACCTTGCCCTTCAACTCCTCACCCATGTTGAGGAGCTTCTGGCTTTCGTTCTGGGCCACGCGGCTCACCGGAATGCCGGTCATCATGGCAATTACCTCAGCCACGTTTTCCTCCTTCACGGTGTAGCGCTTCTTCTTGGTCTCGTCCTCCCAGTTCTTTTTGGCCTGGTCGAGCTGCTCCAGAAGCTTCTTCTCCTTGTCGCGGAGCTGCGCGGCTTCCTCGTATTTCTGCGACTTCACTACGCGGTTTTTCTCGCCCTTGATGTTCTCGATGCTCTCTTCGAGCTTCAGAATATCCTCGGGCACCACAATGTTGTTGATGTGCACGCGTGCACCGGCTTCATCAAGAATGTCGATGGCTTTGTCCGGCAGGAAACGGTCCGACATGTAGCGGTCCGAGAGCTTCACGCACGCCTCAATGGCTTTATCGGTGTACACCACGTGGTGGTGGTCCTGATACTTGTCCTTGATGTTGTGCAGGATTTCGATGGTTTCCTCCGGCGTGGTGGGGTCCACCATCACCATCTGGAAACGACGGGCCAGGGCGCCGTCTTTCTCGATGTACTGCCGGTACTCGTCCAGAGTGGTGGCACCGATGCATTGAATTTCGCCGCGGGCCAGAGCCGGCTTGAACATATTCGAGGCATCCAACGAACCCGAGGCACCGCCGGCTCCCACGATGGTGTGCAGCTCGTCGATGAACAGAATTACGTCGGGCGACTTCTCCAGCTCGTTCATCACGGCCTTCATTCGCTCCTCAAACTGGCCACGGTATTTGGTACCGGCCACCAGCGACGCGAGGTCGAGCGTAACGACGCGCTTGTTGAAGAGCACGCGCGACACTTTCTTCTGCACGATGCGCAGGGCGAGGCCTTCGGCAATAGCCGTTTTACCTACGCCGGGCTCACCGATCAGAATCGGATTGTTCTTTTTGCGGCGCGAGAGGATCTGTGCTACGCGCTCAATTTCCTTTTCGCGGCCCACTATGGGGTCAAGCTTGTCGTCTTCGGCCAGCTTGGTCAGGTCGCGGCCAAAGTTGTCGAGCACAGGCGTGCGCGATTTTTCACCGGGCTTTTTGGCAGTGCCCGACGAAGACTTGGACGAGCCAAACAGCTTGTCGTTGTCGTCGTCGTCGGTGTCGGGGGCGCGGTCGGTGGGGTTTTGGCTGGTGCTACCGGTTCCGTGGTAATCCAGCGAATCGCGTACGGCTTCGTAGTTCACGTTGAACTTGCTCAGGATTTGAGAAGAAATGTTGTCTTCATCGCGCAGAATCGAGAGCAGCAGGTGTTCGGTGCCGATGATTTCGCTCTTGAAGATTTTGGCTTCGAGATACGTAATCTTCAGGACCTTTTCCGTCTGCTTCGTCAGCGGAATGCTGCCCGTTATACTGATTCCTTGGGTGGCTGTGTTACGTGTGGCTTGCTCAAGAGCGTATTTCAGCTCTTCTACCGACACGCCCAGCTTCTTGAGCAGGGCAATTGCCGTGCCCTCGCCCTCGCGAATCATCCCCAGCAACAGGTGCTCGGTACCGATATAGTCGTGGCCAAGGCGGATGGCCTCTTCCCGGCTAAGGGAAATGACCTCCTTGACGCGGTTTGAGAATTTCGCTTCCATGCAGATAAGGTGAGAAAGAATCCGGTGTCGCGCAAGCGCGCCCGTGGTGAGTTACCGGATGTCAGATATTAAACCGGCCGTTTGGGTCAAAGGTTCGGTGCCTTGTTCGCCCCCGGCGCTGGATGCGGGTACGAGGTACGTACCGGCCGCCGGACCCACCGCGAACAAGAGGTCCAGCACGCTCAGGCCGGGTACAAACCCCGCGCCAAAGCACTGCCGATAGCCTTGCCGCAACCCTGCGCCTGACGGGCTGTCAGGCAGGGCTTTTGGCGTCAGCCAATCCCGCCGGTCCGTAAGCGTACCGGCCGGGTAGCGGGCGTGCCACTCGGTAGTAAACTCGACGGGAAGCGTGAGGCGGAGGCAGCGCAACAACAAGTGCAGCACCGCCAGATTTAAATCAAAGAGCCGGTCTGGCTTACTTACGTAAATGTCGTGCAAGTAGTCGGCGTAGTATTCAAAATACGAGCTGTTGCCGTAAGCCGTTTGCAAAGTGCGCCAGTGGCGGTGCACCCAGTTTTGCCGGTAATCGATTTCCAGCGCGGCGATGGGGGCTTTTTCGGAGCGGTTGCCGTCGATGACGGGCACTGTGAGCGGCTGCACGCCCTGCGCCGTGAGAATGAGGCAGCGGTTGCGGTAGGTTTGCTTGCGGTAATTCTCGTGCCGCTCCAGCAACAGCGAATCGGCCGTCAGCAGTTCGGCGAAAAACGCCGCGGGCGGGCAGTAAGAAAGCTCGAACAGGATGGTAGACATAGTGGCAGGCAAGGGCAGGAAACAAGGCGGGAGCGGGGCGACCTTAGCCGCATAGCCGCGGCCGCGGCGCCTCGCCAATGATGATGCGAAATACGGCCGGATTCCATAAAAATTGTGCGACCGGGTTTATCAGGTTACTTCGGCCGCTTTTTTGCGTTGTACTCGGAGTATCTTCTGCTCTCGTTGCTTTGCTGCTTATGCGTGTTCGTTTGCTGTCGTCCTTCTTTTTGTTTTGGCTGTGGGCCAGTGCCGCATCAGCCGCCGCGCCGCAGCTGGTGCTCGACGTAGCCCGGTTCCGTACGTTGGCCGCTGGCAACACGTACGAAGTAGAGCTGTACGCCACCGTGCCGGGCAACGGCCTGACCTACGTAAAACGAGCCCAAGGCAGCTACCAAGCCGCCGCGGTAGTGACGCTACACATTCTCAAAGCCGATGGCAAGCCGGCCTACTCCGAAGCCATTACGCTCAAGCCGCCCGTCATCAGCGACACCAGCATTGCCATCAAAAACCCGCAGAGCTTTCTGAAGCGCATTACGCTGCCGGCTGGGCAGTACACGCTGCGGGGCGAGCTGCGCGATATGTACCGCAAAAGCGCGGCCCCGGCGAAAGTAGAGCAGTCGCTGGCGCTGGATTTCCCAGCCGCCGCTCCCGCCCTCAGCGACGTTGTGTTTCTGGCGAAAGCAGCCAGCACAACCACCGAGCAAAGTAATTTCATCCGCGGCGGCCACCTGCTCAGCCGCACGCCGGGCGGGGCCTACGCCCGTGCCTCCGACCAACTTTTTTTCTACCTGGAAATGTACCAGGTGCCCGCGGGCCAGCCATTAAAGCTGCATTACCACATCGAATCGGAAGATGGCGCGGCGGCCGATGCGGACGCGGCGATTGCCCAAGCCAAATCGGGCCGGCCCACGCCGGTGGTGGGCGAGTTGCCCCTTGGCCCGTTGCCGCCCGATAATTACACGCTGACGGTGGAAGTGCGCAATGCCGCCGGCAAAGTGCTGGCTACGCGCAAAGCCAAGCTCAGCCGCGGCACGCAGGATTACGCCCCCGAGGCTGCATCTTTGCCCCGATGAGCCACCCTATTGCGCCGCCTGCTACCCGCCCGTTTCCTTGGTATTATGTGCCGCTGGAGTGGTTGCTGCTGGGCTTGGCCCGGTTGCCGCTATCGGTGCTGCACGTAGTGGCCGATGGGTTTTATCTGCTGATGCGCTACGGCCTGCGCTACCGCCAAAAAGTAGTGCTGCAGAACCTGCGCAACTCGTTCCCGGAGCGCAGCGAAGCGGAAATCCGGCAGATCAGCGCGGGCTTCTACCGGCACTTCGCCGATGTTATCGTCGAGATTCTAAAGCTGGCCGCCATTAGTCCGGCCGAGTTGCGCCGGCGCGTGCAGATTCGCAACGCCGAGCTGTTTACCGAGCAGTTTGGGGCCGGACGCACGGTGCTGGCGCTGGGCTCCCACATCGGCAACTGGGAGTGGATTTTGCCCACCGGCGCCGTTACCTTCCCCGACAAAGCCCACGGCGTGTACAAGCCGCTCAGCAACCCCTTTTTCGAGCACTTCATGCTGCGGCTGCGCACGCGCACCGGCGCGCACCTCATTCCCATGCGCGACACCTTGCGCGACATGCTGCGCCGCCGCGGCCAGCCGCGGTCTTTGTCGATGCTCAGCGACCAAAGCCCGGCCAGCCCCGAGCAAACCTACTGGACCACGTTTCTGCACCAGGAAACTGCTTTCTACACCGGGGCCGACAAACTGGCGGCGCAGTTTCACTGCCCGGTGCTGTACGTGAATATTGTGCGGCAGCGCCGCGGCTACTACGAAATCAGCGTGGAGCAGCTGCACGACGGCACCGCGCCGCTCGACAAGGACGCCCACGCCATAACCGAAGCCTTTGCCCGCTGCGTGGAGCGCGATATTCGGGCCCGGCCAGCCGACTACCTCTGGTCGCACCGCCGCTGGAAGCTGAAACGTGCGGCCTAGACCGACAAAAAAGCCCGTCTGTGCACAGACGGGCTTTTTTGTCGGCTTGTTCGCAGGAGGTCTACAGATACTGCTCAATGTCCCCGGCGCCGGCCCGGATGACGTCGAAGTCTTCGGTTGTGCAGTCGACCACGGTACTGGCCACGTTGTTGCCGTAGCCGCCGTCGATGACGAGGTCGACGAGCACGCGGTACTTCTCGTAAATCAGCTCGGGGTCGGTGCTGTATTCAATAATCTGGTCTTCGTCGTGAATGGACGTGCTGACAATGGGGTTGCCCAACTCCCGCACCAGCGCCAGGGAAATGGGGTTGTCGGGAATGCGGATGCCTACCGTCTTGCGCTTCACGCCGCCGTACTTGGGCGCTTTGGCACTGGCCTCGAAGATGAACGTGAACGGGCCGGGCAGCGCCTTTTTCAGCACTTTGTAAACCGGCGTGGTAATGCCGTTGGCATAGTCGCTGATGTGCGACAAATCGGAGCAGATGAAGGACAGGTTGGCTTTGTCGGGCTTGAGGCCGCGGATCCGGCACAGCTTTTCCACTGCGCGTTGGTTGGTAATGTCGCAGCCCAGTCCGTAAATCGTATCGGTGGGGTAGATGATAACGCCGCCGTTGCGCAGCACCTCCACGGCTTGCTGAATACGGTTTTGGGGCGGGTTTTCGGGATGAATACGCAGCAGCTGAGCCTGGGCCATACGTTTTGCGGGTTTGGTGAGACGGAAAGGGCGGTGTAGTTACGCAATACTGGCTTGACGCGCAAACCGCCCTGCTAGTTACGACTCCCTAGCGCTGGACCACAATGCGCTGGGTAGCCGTACGGCCGTCGGCGGCCGTTGTGCGGAGCCAGTACACGCCCGCCGTCAGCTGCGCCACCGATACCTCAGCGGTGACGTGCGCCTGCATGTGCTGCTGCAACCGCATGCCGCCGGCCAGGTCAAACAATTCTACCTCGGCCGCTTGCGCAGGGCGCAAGTACAATACCGAACTGCTGGGCACGGGGTAGCAAGCCAGCAAAACCGTTGCATTCGGCTGCACGGCCATTGCTACGCCGCTTTGGCCGTAGAGGCGCACATTCTGCAAGCGCCACGTACCCGAAGCCGATTCCGCAGAATAGCCGTAGAACCGAAATTCCACCGGAACTCCCACGGCCCGAAAGCCGGTCGGCAGCGTGACCCGCTGGTCGGTGCGGGTATTGGTATCGTCGGGGACGGTGGCGGTGGCCAGATTGGCGGTGAAGTTGTCGAGGCTGGAACGTACGGCCCAGGCCAGAATGCCCGTGCCCGACCGCCGCTCGTCGAACCGCAGGCTGTCGAGGCGCAGCACGGAGCCGGGTGCGGGCTGAATGCTGAAGGCGAAGTAATCCGCAGGGTCGGGACTGGCAGCCGTGGTCCAATCGGCTGCGGAAATGGAGTTGCCCGCCAAGGAAGGCGTGAGCCCCGCGCCCCGCGTCATGGCCGAAGCCGTGGCGGCTGCGGGTTGGGCATTGGGCGGCAAACTGGTTTCGCTGCCCAGCGCACCGGCAAAAGAAAAGGAAACCAATTGGGCCTGGGCCACGCCGGGTACCCCCAAGGCAAAAGCACCAATCAGCCACGCATACGGAGCAGAAACCAACGACATAAGGCAGGTCGAAAGGCTGAAGATGCGACTTGTCGGCGACGGTGACAAACAGGCCGGTGAGAAAGACCGAACCGCATCGGTGCGAGCAAAAAAACACCCCTCGGCTGGCCAAGACCAACCGAGGGGTGCGAGAAGCTAACTGGCCGAATAACCGGCCGGTCAATTACTGCTTGATGAAGCGACGGGTTACGCTGCCGTCGGCCGTGGTGAGGCGCAGCATGTACACGCCGCCGGTCAGGCTGGCAACGTTCACTTTGCCTTCGGTGGCGGCGAGCGAACCGCCCTGCACGCGCTGGCCCAGGGCGTTCAGCACTTCGTAGGAAGCGTTGCGAGCTTCAGCAGCTACGGCTACGCTCAGCTCGTTGGCTACCGGGTTGGGGTAGATGCTCAGCGTGCGGCCGAAAGCGGCTTCTTTCGTGGCCGAAACGGCGCTGATGTCGGAACGGCGACGCGGGAAGATCTGGTAGCCGGTGTTGTAAGGAGCAGCGGTGGCAAACTGGTTGCCCGTGCCGGTAAGGGTGAAGTAGCCCGTCGGAGCCGGCATGCCAGCGAAGTCGGAACCGTTCGGAACGCGCATGGAGTAGGTCGTGCCGCCGGCCGTTACCACGTCCACGGTGAAAGCCGTGCCGGTAGCCGTCCAGTTGGCACCCGGAGCAAGGCGCACCGGCTGGCCAATGCGCACCAGCGACGACTCGTCGGCCTCGGTGAGGGGGCCGTTTACGATGCGCGGGGTTACCACCGTGCCGGTACCTACTTTGGAGATGGACGCGAAGTTGATTTCCGTCAGGCCGCGGAAGAAGTCAACGGCGCCGGTTACGCGCACCAGGTCGCCTTCTACGAGGGGCGTGGCGGGAGCAACCGTGGTGCTGAACACGTTCACACCTACGTTGTTGGCGTCGATGATAACGGCCTGGTAGCCGGTTTGCGTGGCCGAACGCTGGTTGGCACCGTGTACGGTGCCTTCTACGGTTACTACCTGGCCCAGCATGGTGGGCTGGAAGTCAGCGTCAACCTGGCGCAGGGCCGGCATGGGGGTCAGGGTTTGGGCAACGGCCGGAGCCGCGGTAAACAGGCCTGCGGCCAGAGCTACCGTGCCAAAGAAATGTACGCGAGAGTAAGAGTTGAACATGGGTAAAAAGGGAAGTGAGAGGGTAAGCGAAGAGAAGCCGTACTTTTGGCGCGTCAAAGGTACCGAAACAGCACCGTAACCCAAAGATACACGGGTATACGATGCATTATGTATTTGTTTCGGTTGCATCTGTCCTCTATGCCAACCCCCGCCGAATACCGCGCCCGCGCCACCCGCCGCCGAAATCGTATTGCCTACCCGCTGGGCATTTTCGGCTTGTTGCTGATTACGTTTTCCTACTACGCCTACCAGGTGTTTTTCACGCCCAACGTGGAAACCAAAGGCCGCCCGACGTACGTGGTGGTGCGCCCTGGGCAGAGCTACAAATCCGTCATGAACAGCATCGACTCCAGCGGGGTCATTATCGATAAGCTTTCGTTCCACTTCGTGGCCAAGCTCATGAAGTACGACCAGCTGGTGAAGCCCGGCCGCTTCGAGCTGAAGGAAGGCTACACCAACCGGCAGCTCATCAACGACCTGCGGCGTGGTATCCAGGCCCCGCTCAAGCTCACGTTTCAGAACATCCGGTTGCGGCGCGACTTGGCCGGCAAGCTTAGCCAGAGCTTTGCCGCCCGGCCGCAGGAGTTCGACTCCCTGCTCAGCAGCAACGCCTACGCCAAGTCGCTCGGCTTCGAGGACACGACGGCCCTGCTGACGATGTTCATTCCGAACACCTACGAGTTGTACTACACCACGCCCCCGCAGAAGGTGCTCGGCCGCCTCAAGCAGGAATACGAGCGGTTCTGGACGCCTGCCCGCGACGCCAAAGCCAAGGCCCAAGGCCTGAGCCGCGCCCAGGTAAGCACCCTCGCCAGCATTGTGGAAGCCGAGCAGCAGCAGCACGCCGATGAGCGGCCCCGCGTGGCGGGCGTGTACCTCAACCGCCTCAAGCGCGGCATGAAGCTGCAGGCCGACCCCACGGTGGTGTACGCCAACGGCGACTTCGGCATCCGCCGCGTGCTCAACGTGCACCTGCAGAAAGACTCGCCCTACAACACCTACAAGTACGCCGGCCTGCCGCCCGGCCCCATCAACCTGCCCAGCATTGCCAGCATCGACGCCGTGCTGAATCCCGAGCAGCACAATTACCTGTATTTCTGCGCCAAGGAGGACTTCAGCGGTTACCACGCCTTTGCCACCAACGAGCGGGAACACCTCGTAAACGCGCGTCGGTACCAGGCCGCGCTAAGCCGGAGCGGAATTATGAAATAATGTGCTGCGCTTCGCTGATGTGGTAAGTGTGGGGATGCACTAATTTTTAAACTTCCAGATAGTTAGAGCCTTTGCTCGTTAGCGAATCAGGTCATTAACCCATCAGCACATTCCTCACATTCGCACCTTAAAGCAATGTACCAGTCCGACGTTCACATCCGCGTGCGCTACGCCGAAACCGACCAGATGGGCTACGTGTACCACGGCAACTTCGCGGCGTATTTCGAAGTGGCCCGCACCGAAGCTTTTCGCCAGCTCGGCATCAGCTACCGCGACATGGAAGCCGAGGGCGTGGGCATGCCGGTAGGGGAGTTGCGCATCAAGTTCAAGCGCCCCGCCCGCTACGACGACCTGCTGCGGGTGCGCATGCTGCTGCGCGAAAAGCCGCACGGTTCCCGGGTGCTGTTCGAGTACGAAATCTACAACGAGGCCAACGACCTGCTCACCGAAGGCTCGACCCTGATGGTGTTTGTGAGCAGCCACAACGGCCGGCCCACCGCCATTCCCCAGCACGTGCTCGACAGCATTGCCCCGTACTTCGCGGCCACCACCGGCACCGACGACGCCAGCGCCTAGGGCACCTGCGCCGCCCGAGCCTTGTTCATTGTGCATTGATAGTTGTTCATTGACCACATGAACCTGCCCAACCGCTACCGCCGCGTCATCAACACCCGGCGCACCCGCACCTACCGACGCTTTATTCTGTGGCTGAGCGGTATCCGCTTCTACGGCGGGCGCGTGTCGCTCTACGACGTGGTGGACACCATGCTGCACCAGCTCAAGCTCGACTCGCTCACCAAGCGGGCCAGCTACATGGCGTTCAACTTCACGGTAGCGCTGTTTCCCACCATCATCTTCCTGTTCACGCTCATTCCCTACATCCCGGTGCCGGGCCTGAACCAGGACATCCTGCAGTTCCTCGGCGACATCATGCCCCGCGAGATGTACGCCGCCACCCGCGAAACCATCGAGGACATCGTGAACATTCCGCACGGCGGGCTGCTTTCCTTCGGTTTTGCCACGGCCCTGGTGCTTAGTTCCAACGGCATCATGGCCCTGCTCGACGCCTTCGACAAAAAGCACTCGATTTTCCGGCGGCGCAGCTACCTGCGCAAGCGCGCCATTGCCACGGTACTCACCGTGGGGCTGGCCGTGGCCCTGCTCGTGTCGGTGGTAGCCCTGCTCTTCGGCACCTACATCGTCGACGCGCTGGTGTACTACGAAATTGTGCCCGAGCGGCTGACGGGCTTCCTGCTGGGGCTGCTTAAATATGGATCGGTAGTGGGGCTCTTTCTATTCGGTACTTGCGCCGTGTACTACTACGTGCCCGCCGTGCACAGCCGCTGGCCGTTTTTGTCGGTCGGGGCCGTGGTGGCTACCGTGCTCATTCTGCTCGTGTCGCTGCTCTTCGCCCTCTACGTGCGCATTTTCGACAGCTACAACCACTTCTACGGCTCCATCGGCACGCTCGTCGGCTTCATGGTCTGGCTCGATTTCGTGTGCATGACCCTTATTCTGGGCTTCGAAGTGAACATCAGCATGGACGAGGTGACCGGACGCGGCGAAAGGAAGCGCGCCGTCAGTGCCGCGCTCAAAGCTGCCCGCGCCCATTAGCCGCTGACACTCACCGGAAAAGGGGGCGAGCGGCGCATTAGTGGAAATATTTTCGGCCGAAACGTTGCCTAAGCTGGCTCATCGTGCTAGTTTTGCCGTCCCAATCCACTCGTTTGGGTCCCAGAGAGGTGGCAGAGTGGTCGAATGCGACGGATTCGAAATCCGTTATACCTGCAAGGGTATCGGGGGTTCGAATCCCCCCCTCTCTGCAAAAGGCTTTTTCCGGTTCGTGAAAAAGCCTTTTTTTGTGAAGTGCCCTTAGAGGAGTGGCAGAGTGGTCGATTGCGGCGGTCTTGAAAACCGTTGAGGGTAACACCTCCGGGGGTTCGAATCCCTCCTCCTCTGCAAAGCAAAAAGCCCGTTTCTGGATTGGAAACGGGCTTTTTACTTCGTGGCTGGTTTAGCAGACAAGGTGCGGCATTGCTTGCTTCGCCGTGCGCCGCTTGTGGTGCCAATGGAGTTGCAAAGTAGTTTTGCTACAGACGGCGCTGGGGTTAGCCGCTGAAAAGAGAAGAAGCAGCGGTACAGGGCAGCTACGCATGGGTCGGTGGGGCACACTGCGGTGAAACTTGCTGCTCAGCGAACTGTAGTGGCGTTTGCCGAGTCTTCCTCGGTGGCCTTCGTGAGAAAGACCGAGTGGGGTTCTGATTGCTGGGCAGTTGCCAGGCTGCGCCAGACTTGCCAAGCGTAAACAGTTCCCCATCGTATCCCATTGCCCGAGCAAGTGTGGCCGGGTTGCTACACGCTTCTGGCGCTAATTACTGTCATCGGCAACTGCCTAGCGGAATAGTCGTTTCGCCCGGCGAAATACCCGGAAGCAGGTATTGTGGCAGCTCACGGCGAACAGTAATTTTACCGGGTTATTACGCTGCAACAAGCTCTTGCGGGCTTTGGGTTTACGCCTCGTTTACACAAGTGCAGCCTCAAACTTCGCCCACGCATTTCTCCCACGGAATGGCCCATTTCTCCGCCAAATCAACCTTTCTGCTGCCCGCACGCCTGGTAGCGGCCCTTTTTGCCTTGCTGGTGCTGGCGGGCGGCTGCACCAAAGACCCGGCCGACCCGGCCCAGGACGCGCCCGACGACAAGAAGCTCACCGCCGAAAAAAGCAACGTGGGCACCTACGAGCTGGTGAACCTGAAAGCCACGGGGCCCGTGGCGGCCGCCCGGTACACGGCCACTTTCGGCAGCCTCCCGGTAGAGCTGGTGAAAACGGGCGACAGCACGCTTACGTTCTTCGTGCCCGAGGTCAGCATCGGCGAGCAGTACCTGCAGTTCGAGAAATCGAAAGTGCGGTTTGTGGTGGCGCAAACCAAGGATACCGACCCGGCGCAGCTGGTAACAAACCTGACCACCACCCTCGATGCGCAGCTGGTGGCCCTGAACCCGAACACGCCCGCCGAAGTAGCCGAGGTCAACGCCATCAAGCAGCAGAAGCAGGACGTACTGACGCTGTTTAACTCGCTGACGCCGGCCCAGAAACGGCAAACGGCTCTGTTCTACGAGGCCAACAAGGGCGTATTCAAGGCCTTTACCAACAACGTAGCCGCCACGCTCGACGGCCCAACCGTGTTCCGGACGCAGGGGCAGTCGAATTGCCCGCGCACCGATTTCAAGGCGTTTTACGGCTGCACGGCCGACAACCTGGCCAGCGCCGCCGGCGACCTGAAAAACAGCTCCAAGAAGTTTCTGGAAATGCTGCTGCTGGGCGGTGCGGCGGCCTATCTGGCACCGGCCTCGTTTGGGCTGTCGGCAGCGGCGGCCACGCTGGCGTTGGGCACGGCCGGCTACCTGCTGATAACGGAAGTGCGGCCCGCCGCGCTGCAGTTCAAGCGGGCGTTGTGGCCGTTTCTGGAAGCCAACTGGATTTTTGGCAAAGGCCTCTACCTCTACACGGTATCCGAGTTCAACAACAACGCCAACACCGACCTGAACCTGAAGCCCGCTTTCCGGCCCGTGGCCGAGGGCGACGGACAGGTAAACGCCGGTACCGCCCGCTTCCTGGGGGCCATGTCGGCCCTGAAAGGCTACTGGGCCAAGCTGACGGCCGTGTTTGGCGCCGTACCCAGCTACAACAACTCCACTGCTGCTACCACTCTGGCGGCCAGCAACATCACCGTCAGCGGCATTTCGAACCCCAACGTGCAGCTGGTGAGCCAAACCGGGCAGCAGGTGAAGTTCAAGTCGCTGTCGGGCCAGCCCGAAACGTTCAGCTACCACCTCAAAGTCACCAAAGAAGGCTTTGTGGAAGAGAAAGACCTCACGGGTAAGGTGCTGGCCGTAGCCTACAACTATAAGCTGCAGATTGGCGACTACAACCCCGACTACACGCTCATCACGCCGCAGGCCACCTACGACAACGGCCAGAGCGTGACGCTGCCCAACCACATGACGCAGATGGTGCGCCTGACGCTGGACGGCGTGCCCGTGAAAGTGGGCCAATACCGCCTCGATTGGACGCCCGTGGTATTCGGCAGCCTGCCCACGTCGGCGGCTTCGGTTACACAGCCCACCTACCAGGTGACGGTATACGACGCCACCAACAACCGCAACGCCACCATTACGCTGAACGCGACCTTCACCAACGCGGCGTTTGCCCGCATCGTGGGCCAGACCATTACGGTGGACTACCGCCAAAACGGAACAAGCGGAGTGGGGCCGATAACCATTCGCTTCGGCACCAACGGTACCTACACCAAAACCTACCGGGATGGAACCAGCGCGGGTAGTGGATCATACTCATTCATTCCTACCAATGCCTACATGTACCAGCCGTGCTCTACCTACACCATCCGGAAGCTGATGGACGGGTGCATTTCGCTCCCCTCGGAATCCAGCAACGTGTTCATTCCGAACTTTATGTACATCTACACCGATGGTACCATGAGTGCCAATAGCTTCTATGCCTGCATGGACAGCTACCAGTCGTGGGTCATTCAGTAACAGCTCCGGCTAAACCATAACCCGTCGTTTCGTGCCGGCTTGCCGGGTGCCTCGTCGAAGAAGCTGAACTGCCCCGCTGGATTTCATCTGGCGGGGCAGTTTTATTACGCAACGTATGCGAGGCGCAACCTTCCGGCCGTGTTACTTGTCGATACCGAAACCAACGCCTGATTTCGACGGCCGAAGTACCTTGCCGATGCCGGCCACGCCCCACGCCATGAAACTCCGCTTCCTCGTTGCCAGCCTGCTGCTAAGTGCCTTGCCCGCCGCAGCCCAGCAGGTGCGCGTGGTGAAGCTGCCCGCCCTGCAACAGCTGCTGGCCCGCCCCACCGACACAACCTACGTGGTGAACTTCTGGGCGACGTGGTGCGGGCCCTGCGTGGCCGAGCTGCCCCACTTCGAGCAGCTGCGCCGCCGCCACGCCACTGCCAAGGTGCAAGTGCTGCTGGTGAGCCTAGATTTTGCCTCGCAGCTCGACAAAAAAGTGCGCCCCTTTGTGCAGCGCCACCGGCTGGTCGCGCCGGTGTGGCTGCTCAACGAGCCCGACCAAAACGCCTTCATCGACAAGGTCGATGCGGGCTGGTCGGGGGCGCTGCCGTTTACGCTGGTGTTCAACAACGCCCGCCACCGCCGCCAGTCGTTTGAGAAGCCGCTGACCCTGCCCGAGCTGGAAACCGCGCTGCAGGCCGTGGCGCGCTAACGTATCGTCCAATTTTTCACCCCAACGCATTTGCCATGAAAAAGCCCCTGTTTCTGTTGACGCTGCTGGCCCTGGTGGCTACCCTGAGCAGCTTTCTGCGCCCCGCCGAGGGCGGCTACCAGGTAGGCGACAAAGCCGCCGACTTCAAGCTCAAGAACGTGGATGGCAAACTCGTGTCGTTGGCCGACAACAAGGCCGCCAAGGGCTATATTGTGGTGTTTACCTGTAACACCTGCCCCTACGCCCAGGCCTACGAAGACCGCATCATTGCCCTGAACAAGAAGTACGCCGCCCAGGGCTACCCGGTAGTGGCCATCAACCCCAACGACCCGCAAATAGCACCCGGCGACTCCTACGCCGACATGCAGAAGCGCGCCCGGAGCAAGCAATACGCCTTCCCGTACCTGCTCGACGAAAGCCAGGACGTGGCCCGTACCTACGGCGCCACCCGCACGCCGCACGTGTACGTGCTGCAGCGCGCCGGCTCCGAGTTCAAGGTGGCCTATATCGGCGCCATCGACAACAACACCGAAGACGCCAACGCCGCCACCGCCAAATACGTGGAGCAGGCCCTGACGGAAATTATGGCCGGCAAGCCCGCCACCACCAGCGCCACCAAGGCCGTGGGCTGCGGCATCAAGTGGAAGAAAAAAGCTTAGCCGGAGCTGCTGAATCTGGCCTCGGCTAGGTCCGTCGGGGCGCCAAAGCCCGGTTGGCAACGCTTTCCTGCAAAAAACGCCCGGCACTGCCGGGCGTTTTTCGTTGGGAGCTTGCTTTGTTTTCAGTAAATACGGGGTTTGTTTCGGAATTTTGCGGGCCACATTCTTGTCGTAGCCTCCATGCGTATTTCTCGTTTTTTCTTTGCCGTGCTGCTAGCCAGCAGCCTCCTGAGCGCCTGCAACAGCAAGCCCGCCGACGACGCCACCGTGACGCCGCCCACCGAGGCCACCGCCGACTCGGCTAAAATTGAGCAGCCGACCGACGAAGTGGCCCGCCCCGAAACCGAAGGCGGGACCGGCGACCAAACCAACACCGGCACCACCAGCTACGTGTGCCCCATGCAGTGCGAGGGTAGCCAAAGCGCCAAGCCAGGCAAATGCCCCGTGTGCGGCATGGCCCTGGAAAAAGCGGCCTAGCTCGTCGGGTGGCGGCTTTGGGCCGGCTAATCGGCGCCAAGCACAACGCCGGACGCGGGCAGGGGGTATAGCAGTGAAGCACCTACTTTCCCCGCCCCTATGATTGCTCCCAACCAAACCCTACTGTCGGCCCTCGACGAGTGCGTAGCCGCCTGCGAAAACTGCGCTTCGGCCTGCCTGCGGGAAGAGCACGTGCAGATGATGGTCCGCTGCATTGCCCTCGACCGCGACTGCGCCGACATTTGCGCCCTCACGGCGCGGCTGCTGGCGCGCGGCTCGGAGCACGGCAAGCACCTGCTGCGCGAGTGCGCCGAAATCTGCCGCTTGTGCTACGAAGAGTGCAGCCAGCACGAGGATGAACACTGCCAACTCTGCGCCCTGGCCTGCCGCCGGTGCGAAGAGGCCTGCAGGGCAGCCGCCTAACCAGTGGCTGGGTACGCGCAAATCTTGTAAGCCGGGCTGCCGAATTCTGTTGCCCGGCGGCGGAATGTAGGTCCTACTTTTGTTGTTGATACTGTGGCCCGGCATCGGTAGGGCCGCCTCAACACCAAACGCCATGCAAACCCTGCGTTTCAAAACCAACATCAACTGCGGCGGCTGTATCAAGGCCGTTACGCCCGCGCTCAACAACGTAGCCGGCCTCGACAACTGGCAGGTCGACACGGCTTCGGCCGATAAAATCCTGACCGTTACCAGCGACGACCTCACGGCCCAGGAAATCATTGCGGCCGTGGAAGACGCCGGCTTCAGCATCAAGCCCGCGGCCTAGCGCTGGCCCGGTACAACAAGCAGCGGGCGGCTCCGGCAACGGAGCCGCCCGCTTTGGTTTTGGGCGTGAGGCAACCCGAAAAATCGTTGGTCATCCTGAGCCGAGCGAAGGATCTTCTCAACGCTGAACGCGTCGTGAAAAAGTAGTCGTTGTGCGCTGAAAGGTCCTTCGCTCGGCTCAGGATGACGTTCCTTTACTGGCAACTGGCAACTACTTCTTCCGGTGCTTCTTGTCCCACCACACGTAGCCGCCAAACAGCAGCAGGCCCACGCCCGACACCCACAACAGGCCCGTTTTCAGCCGCTGGCTGTCCTGGCCCAAGTAGGCCAGCAGGCCGATGAGCGGCATGATGGCCACGGCCGTCACGCCAATGAACTTGAAGTAGCCCATGCGCGCCACGCCCGCCACGAAGCTGATGGCGTCGTTGGAAATGACGGGCGTGAGGCGGGCCGCGGCTACGGCCCCCATGCCGTAGTCGTCCACAAAGCCGGCCACTTTCTTTTCGGCTTTTTCGCCCAGCAGCCGCACGATAAACGCCTCGCCCAGGCCGCGCCCAATCCAGTAGCCAATGCTGCTGGCCGTGAGCACGCCCGTCCAGGCCAGCAACGAGCCCCACCACGGCCCGTAGGCCAGCACCGCCACCAGTATCAGCAGGGCGTTGTTGATGACGAACAGAAACATCTGCGCCACCATGGCCACCACCAGCACCACCGGCCCCCAGTAGCCAAACTGCTCGACCCAGGCCGCCACTTTTTCCTGCTCGCCGCTGCGCAGCGCCGCCCAGGCCGTTTGCAGCTGCTGCTGAAACGCGGGCCACAGAAAGTAGCACGCCACCAGCGCACCAACGATGGTCAGGGAAATGTAGAGCGGCAGGCGGCTTGACGTGGCACGGTGGGGCATGGGCGGAAAAGCAGGTGGAACCCGGTGGTACGGCAACGCCATGCCGCGGTTTGCCGTTTCGGCACTGGGGGCCGCCGCAGGCCCTGTTGCCGCCTATGTTCCGTTTTCTGCTGGTGCTGCTGCTGAGCGCACCGTTTTCCGCCGCCGGGTATTCTGTGCTCACCCACCAAGCCAACGTGGACACCTGCTGGCGACGCTGCCTGCGGCCCCTGCTCGACCAACGCTTCCCCGGCGCCACGCCCGAGCAGTGGAAGGAAGCCAAGAGCTACACCTACGGCGGCTCCATCGTGCAGGACATGGGCTACTACCCGCTCGGCTCCAAGCTCTTCACCGACCTCACCCACTACGTGCGCTCCGGCGACTTCGTGCGCAACCTGCTGCTCGAAGCCCACAACCGCAACGAATACGCCTTCGCCCTCGGCGCCCTGGCCCACTACACCGCCGATGTGCGGGGCCACTCCGAAGGCACCAACCGCGCCATGCCCTCGGTTTACCCCGACCTGGGCGCCCAATTCGGCCCGTCCGTTACCTACTTTGAGGCCCCCATTCAGCACACCCAGCTGGAGTTTGCCTTCGACGTGGTGCAGTTGGCGGCCGGTCGCTACCGCTCCGATACCTACCACGACTTCATCGGCTTTCGGGTGCACAAGCAGGTGCTGGAGCGCGCCTTCGTGAAAACCTACGGCCTGGAGCTGAAGCAGGTGGTGGTCAACATCGACCTTAGCGTAAGCACCTTCCGCTTTGCCGTGAGCCAGCTGATTCCCACCGCCGCCCGCGCCGCCTGGCACGCCGAGCGCGACAACATCCGCAAGCTCGATCCGCGCGCCCGCCGCCGCGACTACGTATACCGCCACAACGAGCGGCAGTTTCGCCGCGAGTACGGCACCGAGTACGACAAACCCGGCCTTGGCGCCCGTATCATGTCCAACGCCATCAAGGTGCTGCCCAAAATCGGACCGCTGCGGCCTTTTGCCTTCAAGCTGCCCACGCCCGAGGCGCAGAAGATCTTCAAGCAAAGCTTTGCCGACGTGATGGCCGACTACTGCCGCGTGCTGGGCCAGGTGCAGCAAGCCGACTCCACCCGCCCGCCCCAGCTGGCCAACTACGATTTCGACACCGGCAAGCCCACCAAAGCCGGCGAGTACGCCCTGGCCGACGAAACCTACGGCGAATGGCTGCGCAAGCTGGCCGGCACCAAGTTCGAGGCCGTTACGCCGCCCGTGCGCCAAAACATCCTGGCCTTTTTCGACAGCTCCAGCAAGCCGCCGCTGGGCGAGGAGGAAGAGAAAAAGCGCACCCGCGAGAAAACCCAGGAGGCCCTGCAGGAACTGCGCGCCCTGCCCGCGGCTCCCAAGCAGTAAAGCCGCCCGGCACGCCTCTGGCCGGACAGACCTGTGCACCTGAACACGCAACGGCCGGGCCCTCCCTTGAGAAGGCCCGGCCGTTGCGTGTCCGTCTAAGTCGCTTAATTACTCCACCACGAGGCGGGCCGCCTGCCGGCCGGCGCGCACCAGGTAGAGGCCGGCGGGCAGCCCGTGCAGTTCCAGCCGCGTGGTACCGGGTGCAAAGCGGCGCAGCACCCGGCCCTGCAGGCTCACGAGTTGCACCTCCGCTGCGGCCGGGGCGCCCAGTAGTTGGGCCGTGGCGCGGGCCGGATTGGGGGAGAGTTGCAGGACAGGGCTGGCCGTACTGCGGGGCTGTTTCACGGGCAAGGGTACGCCGGTACCACCACTGTTCAGGCGCACTGAGGCCGAGTTGGAAATAAAATTGGCTGTGATGATATCCAAGTCGCCGTCGCCGTCCACATCGCCCAGGGCCACGCTGCTAGGGTCGTCACCTACGCTAACATCAGTAGCGCCGGCAAAGCCGCCCGCCCCGTCACCCAAGCGCACCGAAGCTGTGTTGCCGGTATTACCCGTGACGATATCGAGGTTACCGTCGCCATTTACGTCGCCCAAGGCCACGCTGTAGGGATTGGAGCCAACGCTCACCTCGGTGGTGCCGCTAAAGCCGCCGAGGCCGTCGCCCAAGCGTACAGAAACCGATCTTGCACCGACATTGGCAGCGAGGATATCTAGGGCACCATCGCCGTTGACGTCGCCCAGCGTTAAATCCCACGGATTAGTACCCACGCTCACCTCGGTAGTGCCGCTGAAGCCGCCCGCCCCATTGCCGAGCCGTACCGAGGCTGCATTGGCGTTGTAGTTAGCCGTGACGAAGTCGAGGTTGCCGTCCCCGTTCAGGTCCCCCAAGGCCACGCTTTGGGGACTGTTACCTACACTCACCTCGGTGGTGCCGCTGAAGCTTCCGAGCCCATTGCCCAGGAGTACCGAAGCCGTATTAGAAAAACGGTTGGCCGTGATGATATCCAAGTTGCCGTCCCCGTTCAAGTCGCCCAGTACCACACTACGGGGATTAGTGCCCACGCTCATGGTGGTGTTGCCGCTGAAACCACCTGTTCCATTCCCAAAGCGTACCGAAACCGAGGCGAGAAAGTAGTTGGCCACGACAATATCGAGTTGGTTGTCGCCGTTGACGTCGCCCAGGGCCACGCTATAAGGAATATTTCCCACACTTACCTCGGTAGTTCTGCTGAAACTCCCTCTCCCATTGCCAAGGCGTACCGATGCACTATTGCTGTAGCTGTTGGCCGTGACGAGGTCGAGCTTGCCGTCGCCATTGACGTCGCCCATAACTACTTTTTGTGGTTGGCCACCCACGCTCACTTCGGGGGAACCACCGCCGAATTCGCCGGTTCCGTTGCCTAGGCGTATGGAGGCTGAGTTGGCAATACTGTTTGCTGTGACGATATCCAGGTTGCCATCCGCGTTGACGTCGCCCAAGGTAACGCTCCGGGCATAAATGCCCACGCTCACCTCGGTGGTGCCGCTAAAAACACCCATCCCATCCCCCAGCCGTACCGAAGCACTGCCTGAATTACTGGCCTCGTTGGCCGTAACGATGTCCAGATTGCCGTCCCTGTTCACGTCGCCCAGGGCTACATGGACGGGATTTATGCCCACACTCACGTTGGCGGTGCCGCTGAAGCTGCCCGCGCCATCGCCCAGCCGCACCGAGACCGAGTTGACGGTATTGTTAGCCGTGACGATATCCAAGTTGCCGTCCCCATTCAAGTCGCCCAAGGTTACGCTCTGGGGAAAATCACCTACGCTCACGCTGGTGGTGCCGCTGAAGCCGCCCGCGCCATCGCCCAGCCGCACCGAAGCTCTGCCGTGACTACCGGGAGGCACGTTGTTGGCCACGACAATATCGAGTTGGTTGTCGCCGTTGACGTCGCCCAAAGCCACGCTGCAGGGGTTGGAGCCTACGCTCACCTCGGTAGTGCCGCTGAAACCGCCAAGGCCGTCGCCCAAACGCACCGAGACTGTGCCTAGAGTACTGTTGTTAGCCGTGACGAGGTCGAGGCTGCCGTCGGCGTTAACATCGCCCAGTACCACGCCGGTTGGCCGAGCGCCCACGCTTACCTCGGTGGTGCCGCCGAAACCGCCAAGGCCGTTGCCCAAGCGTACCGAAACTGTATTGGCAAAGTTATTGGCCGTGACGAGGTCGAGTTTGCCGTCGCCGTTGACGTCGCCCAAGGCCACACTCTGAGGGCCGGTGCCCACGCGCACGTCGTTGGCCCCAGTGCCAAACAAGCCGTTACCGGCGGGGGCTTGGGCGGTGAACTGGAACTGGGTGGGGGCGGCGGGGGTGCCGGTGGCCAGGCTGGTGGCGCGGGCCGTGACGGCGACGGTGAGCGGCTCGCCGGGCCACAGCGGGGCGGCGGGCGTGAAGGCGACGGTGGCCGTGCCCGCGCCCGCGTAGGCGTAGGCGCCCGGCAGCGGGCCGCGCCACTGGCTCACCACGCGCACGGCGTCGGGGGCGGCGGTTTGCGCGCTCATGGGCTGGGAGAAGGTCAGCTGCACCGGGCCCGAGCGCGGGGCGGCCACGGCGTTGGCCGCCGGCAGCCGCGCCACCAGCACCGGGGCTTGCCCTTGCGCCGCAAGCGGGCCGGCCGCGGCTGCGCACACGGCCAAAAAACGATAGAGGTTTACCATAGTAGTGGGAGATAGGCGAGCGGGTGAGTCAGTCAAGTTTAGGTAGAAAAATTGGCATAAGGGCCTTGGCCCGTATTGCGCAAGCCGCATTTTCTCCCAATATTTCCGGCCGTTACCCCCGCTCTATCCGCTTGGCCCGGGCCCCGTTACACACCGCGCTTGCCCTCTGCCCCGGCCGCCCGTTCTCATCCTTCCATCCTTACCCCCTTTCCCGCCTCATGGCAAACCAATTCCACCAGGACATTCCGGCCGCCGTGCTCCAGAAAGTCCAAGCCGCCCTCGACGTCGTCAAGACCGAGCTGGGGCCCTACCTCGTGTCGCTCACGCCGGAGCAGCGCAAAACCATGCTCCGCATGGCCGACAAAACCGTGGCCTTCGTGCAAAAGACCACCGACTACGCCACCACCTCGCCCGCCTTTGTGCCCGCCTTCGTGGATGTGGCCGAGCTCAAGCAGGATGCCGCTGCCCTCACCGTCCTCGCGCCCATTCACCAGCAGCTCGAGCAGCTGGCCCTCGACACCGACTCGACCATGATGACGGCCGGCTCGGAGGCCTACGGCAACGCCCTGACCATCTACAACAGCATCAAGTTCATGGCCCAGAACAAGCAGCCCGGCGCCCAGGCCGCCTACGACGACCTGCGCCAGCGCTTTGCCGGGCAGGGCCAGCGCAAGGCCCCAGCCGCCAAGCCGGCTACCTCCTAAGCCAACTGACTGCCCAACAAGACGAACGAGTTCGGGTCCGACCCGAACTCGTTCGTCTTGTTGGCTAACTGAGTAGCTGCGGTGGCCGCTCGGGTCGGCGCAGTGGCCGCCGCAGTGGCCTCCGAAGCCAACCAGTTGGCCGCGGCGCCGAACTCGTTCGTCTTTTTGGCTACTGCAGTGGCCGCCGCGGCTACTGCGCTGGCTTGGCTGCTGGCCGGGGCCTTGCGGCGTGGCCCCGCTTTGGCGGGCTTTGGCGGGCTTTGGCGGCGGGGCAGCAGCGGGGCGGCCAGCTGCCGGTACTTCCCGAAGAGAAATTCCAGCCGGCTCAGCTCGGTGGGGAAGGCGGCGGGGGCTTCGGCGGCGTACTGGTGCTTCTGGTAGCCGGTGAGGAAGGCGAAGCGGTGCAGGTGCTGGTGCAGCTCCTCCAGCGGGAAGTCGTCCTGCTGGCCGCCCTCCGGGGCGTAGAGGCGGAAGCGGGTGAAGTCGGAGACGAGGAGGTACTGGGCAGCTCGTAGTTCTGCAGGCCGGGGAAGTAGTCGATGGCCTGCTGGTAGGCGCGGTCCAGGTCTTTGCCCCGGCTTTTGTGCGCCACCAGCAGGGTGCCCTTCCAGAACAGGTCGATGAAGCCCTGCTTGCCGGAGAGCTTTTTCACCGGCTCCTCGAAGGAAGCCAGCCAAGCGGCGGTTGATGCCGAACACGTTGAAGAAGTCGGTCCGGAAGGGCTTGGCCTCGGCCTGTTCGCGGGTTTCGCCCTGCCACTCCTGGGCGAAGCGGATAGCACGGTCTTTAAGCTCGGATAGGGAAAGTGCCAGTGGGGCTTTGGGGTAAGAGGGAGGGTAGGAGGATGACAGACTTCCTGAACCGCTTTGAAGGATTGCGAGTAAGCAAAAGGCACGCGGCCCGGAAGATACGCGGGCGGGCCACCCGGCCCAAACAAAGAGCCCGGCCGCCGCTCCCGAAGCAGGAGCGGCGGCCGGGCCAACGCCGACGCGCCGGGGCCACGGCCCCCGTCGGGCCTTACTCGGGTTGGGTGACGGTATACGTCACGCGCACGCCCAGGAAATAGGTGCCGGCGCCGCCCTGGTTTAAGCGGACGCGCACGTGGTAGAAATACAGGTCGTTGCGCACCGTATGGTTGAGCACCGCCGTGGCCGACTGCCAGTCGTTGCTTTCGCTGGTCAAGGCGGCCGCCGCCGAGTACGGGGTGCCCACGCCGGTACCCCCGCCACGCTCAATGGCCGTCAGCTGCACCTGCGGGCTCACGCTGGTACCGTCAACGTCCCGGGCAATCAGCTCCAGGCCGGTAACGACGGCTCCCTGCGGCAGTTGCAGGGGCGCCGTGACGTAGCCGGGCTGCCCGTTGGTGCCGTTGCGCAGCCAGCTGGCCAGTGGGGAACCGCTGCTGACGCTGTACTGGGTGTAGATCTGGTAGCTGACTGGGTCGTTGGAGACGAACGCGCCGTGACCGATCTGCAGGTAGCGGGTTTGGGGGGTGGCATAGCCGTAGCTGCCGGCCACCTGCAGGTCCCCGTCCTGGGTTAGTGTCATCAGGGTGCTGGCCGCGGTGGAGTTGGCGTTGTAGGTCAGCCACTTGAAGCTGCGGCCCGAAGCACCCGCCGGGATGCCAAACGCCAGCGTAGAGGGCTCCATAAACACGCCCCAGCGGCCGGCGCCCTGGTAGGTGCCGGAGGTGAAGGCGTCCCAGCTGCGGGTCACGAGCGGGCGGTCCTGGGCAGCCAGCACCACGCCCAAGGGGCCGTCGGCAGCGATGTTGCCGGCCACGTGCAGCTGCTGCTGCGGGTCGGGGCGCCCGATGCCCACGTTGCCGTTGCCGAGCACGCGCAGGCGCTCCGTCCCGGCCGTGCCCAGGCGGATGGTCTTGTCCACGTCGGCCACGGTGCTGTAGCCGGCCAGGTCGATAAAGCTCTTGGTGGCGCTGCTGCTGCCGCCCCCGGCCGAGAGGCGCAGGTAGCCGTCGTCGGCCGTGGCGCTGGGCGTGATGCCCCCGGCCAGCCCGTAGGCGCCGATTTCGCCGGCTATGCGGGCGGTGCCCACGGCCGGGCGGGCGGCGTTGTTGTTGATAGCCGCGCCCAGCATCAGCGCGCCCTGGCCCAGGTCGAGGCGGGCGTTGGGCGTGCCCGTGCCGATGCCCACGCGGCCCTGTCTGGTCCAGCTCAGCACCGACTGGAGGCTGCCGTCGGCGCTGGTGCCCAGCACGCCCCCGCCGAAGCCGTAGAGCACCGGCCCGTCGATGTTCTGGCCGAGCCAGTTCTTCGTGCTGGTATTCGCCCCGTACCAGCCCAGGCCGTGGTTGCCGTCGGTGGCCGTGCGCAGGCGCAGGTCGTTGTCGTTGAGGCCCAGGTTCTGGGTGGCCGAGTGGTTGCCCAGGTTGTCGCCCGATTTCGTTTTGTCCGGAATGTACACCCACTGGCCGCCCACGGCGTACCAGAAGCCCTTGCGCCCGTCGGTCTGGAACACCATCAGCCCGTCGGGCGGGCTGCCGATGCCGGCGCGGCTGGCCGAGTCGAGGCGCGGGATGAGCAGGCCCTTGCCGGTGGCCTGGATGTCGAGGGCGGCGGTGGGGTCGGGGGTGCTGGTGCCAATGCCCACCGACTGGGCCTGCGCGGCGGCGGCAAGCAGCGTCGCCACCAAGGAGAAGTAGAGTTGTTTCATAGCGGAAGCAGGAGTCAACGGTACTCGCCGGGGTGAAGCAAGGACGCAAGCAAAAGTAGCGGCCCGCCGCCGGGTCCCACCCACCAAAAACCGTCGTTCACCTACCAAAATCCGCGTTGTTGCCAGCCGCCGATGAGTAGTGAGTCCCCCGTTGGGCCGCCTGCGCTCCGCGGTACACAACGCGTGGAAGCAGCGCGTGCTCTACTTTTGGCTGCCGAACGTAATTTCGCTTTGGGACGCTGCCTGTCCACTTTTTCACCACGCTACCCCTGCTATGGTATTGATTCTACGTCCTGCTTTTCCGGCGCTTCGCCGCCTGTGCGTGGCGGCCGCCGGCCTCGCCCTCGCCCTCACGGCCCAGGCCCAACCCACGCCCGGCTGGGCCTGGGCCCGCGGCCTGCACGGCACCGGCAACGATGCGTTTCGGGATGCTGCCACCGATGCCACCGGCAATGCCTACGTGGTGGGCTCGTTTGAGGGCACAGCCGCGGTGGCCGGCACGGCCTTCACCTCCCTCGGCGACGCCGACGCCGTGGTGGCCAAACTCGACGCGGCCGGCACCACCCAGTGGGTGCGCCGCTTCGGCGGCACCGGCTACCAGGAAGCCCGCCACGTAAGCGTCGATGCCGCCGGCAACATCTTCGTGACGGGTATTCTGGAGGGCACGGCCACTTTCGGCAGCGTGGTGCTCAGCTCCCGGCCCGGCGGCGAAGGGTTCTTCGTGGTGAAGCTCGACGCGCAGGGCACCGTGCTCTGGGGCCAGCTGGCCGACAGCGGCAACAACGTGGGCAGCTACGGCGTGCAGCCCGACGGCGCGGGTGGCGCCTATGTGGGGGCTGTCTTCACCGACGGCGCCCAGATGGGCAATACCACTTTCCCGGCTTACACGGCCGGCGCCTTCTTGGCCCGCCTCGATGCGCAGGGTGCGGTGCTGTGGGTGCGCGAACAAGCCAGCAACCGGGTAACCGGGCAGCAGGGCCAACTCACCGGCAACGGCCTGGCCGTGGGCGGAGGCTACGTGTATGCGGCGGGCAGCTTTGGCGGTACCGTCTCTTTCGGCGGCGGGGTCCTGAACGCGCCCACCAGCACCAACGCCTGGGTAGCCAGCTACGACGCCCAGGGCCAGCAGCGCTGGGTGCGCCAGGGCGGCAGCACGGCCGGCTACGACGTGGCCCAGGCACTGGCTGCTACTGCTGCCGGCGAGGTCTACGTCAGCGGCGAGTTCAGCGGCGCGGCCACGTTCGGCACGCTCAGCCTACCGGGCACCGGCACCAGCTCCGACGCCATGCTACTGAAATTCGACGCGCAGGGCAACGGGCTCTGGGCCCGGCAGGTCGACGGCCCCGGCCAGGAAGCCGGCTACGGCGTCGCCCTCGACCCCCTGGGCAACGTGTACCAGGTGGGCAGCTACAGCACCGGTGGCCGGGCCAGCGGCGTGGTGATGTACAACGACGGGGACCTTGACGTGTTTATGGTGAGCTATACCAGCCAGGGCTTCGGGCGCGGCGTGTATGCCACCGGCGGCCCCGGCGAAGACATTGCCGTGGCCCTCACGCCGCCTACGGCCGGCAGCACCTGCATCGTCGGCGGCTTCGGCGGCCCCACCATTCGGTTTTATCCTGCGGTGCTCACCAACCAGGGCCCAGCCGCGCGCTACGTGTACGACGGCTTTGTGGCCCGCCTCACGGGGCTGGTGACCAGTAGCAGGGCACCCCAGCACGCGGCCCCGCTCACCGCCTTCCCCAACCCCGCTACCGATTACGTGCAGCTGCCGGCCCTGCCCACCGGCAGCCCGGTGCAACTGCTCGACCCGCTGGGCCGGGTAGTACGCACGGCTACCGCGACGGGCACCACTCAGTTGTCGGTGCAGGGCCTGCCGGCGGGCCTGTACCTGCTCCGCGCCACCGATGCGCAAGGCCGCTCTTATGCGGGGCAGGTGATGGTGCAGTAACCGGGCGCTGCGCAGTCCGGTATAGTGAATCGGTGCGAATCATCTATAGGAAAAAGCCTCCCGCTGTCAACGGGAGGCTTTTTTTTGAGTAGCCGGTTGGGGTTGGCAAACGCGCAGCCGGCAAACGGCTGTCCCGGCCTACTGCACCACGAGGGCCTGCGAGAGTACCCGACGGCCGGCCAGCACGCGCAGTCGGTAGAGGCCGGGCGCCAGCCCCAGCACCGGCACAGGGGCCGGCGCATTCAGCCGCACCGGCTGGCGGTACACCTCGCGGCCCAGGGCATCGAGCAAAACCAGCGTGGCTGAGGTGGCGCCGGGTACAGCTGGGAGCTGCACGGTGGCCGTGGTGTGGGCTGGGTTGGGGTACAGGTGCAGTACCGGCTGCGCCTGCGGGGCGGCCGTGGCTAGCACCTCGTCGAAGAGGGTGGCCAGGTAGGAACCCACGCCCACGGCAGCGGGGGCCGAGACGACGAGGCTGCCAAAATTGGCGGTGGTGGAAATCAGGCCCGTAACGAACACCCGCTTGCCGCTCACGGCCACGGTGCTGGCCACGTCGCCGCCGTTGCCGCCGGCTTTCTGGGCCCACACGAAGGCGGGTGCCGGACCCGCGTCGGAAAGCTTGGCCACGAAGGCATCGTTGTCGCCCCCAGTGCTGGTGTTGGTGAGTACGGCAGTACCGAAAGTGCTGGTGCGGCCCCCGAAATAGCCGCACAGGTATAGGTCGGGGCCGTTTACGGCGAGGCCCGTGCCGACTTCGTTGTCGGCGCTGCCGGCGCGCTGGGCCCAGGCAAAGCTGCTGGTGGTGCCCGCGTCGGTGAGCTTGGCTACAAACACATCGGCACCGGGCGAAATGCCGCTGCCGGCGTTGGTAAGGGTGGTGGCACCAAAGTCGGCGCTCGGGCTGGTGAAATGTCCCGCCACATACACGCTGCTGCCGCTCACTGCCACCGCCGTGCTCCGGTCGGAGCCAGGGCCACCCGCGCGCTGGGCCCAGATGTAGGTACCGTTCGGGCCGTTGTCTACGAGCTTAGCCACAAACGCCTCTTGGCTGTTGCTGGTGGACGCGTTGGCAAGGGTGATGTTGCCAAAACGAGTGGTTGGCCCCTGAAAGAAGCCCGTCAGGTAGAGTTGATTGCCGTTTATTGCTAGCCCGGTCGCTTCGTCCTGCCCCATCTCGCCGCTGCGCTGAGCCCAGGTAAAACCAATGTTGCCGCCTAAGTCGGTGATTTTGGCCATGAATACATCGGTGCTGGTGCCGTTGGGGTCGGCGTTAATCAGCGCAAACGAATCGAACAGCGTTGTGGCGCTGCTAAATTGCCCGGCCAGGTACACAGCGTTGCCGTTCACGGCCAGGGCATTGGCAAAATCGTAGCCTGCCGAGCCCGCCCGCTTGGCCCAGGCGAAACCGGCGGTGCTGCCGGCATCGATGAGCTTGGTCACGAACACATCGACGGCACCGGCGCTGGTGAGGGACGTGCTGCCGAAACCGGCTGTGCCGGTGAAGTTACCTGCTACGTACACGCTCGAACCGCTGAGGGCCACGGCCGTGGCGGCGTCGTTGCCGGAGCCGCCCGCCCGCTGCGCCCACACAAACGAGCGAGAAGCGTTGCTCCACTTGGCTACGAATAGGTCGACGTCGCCCTGGGTGCTGAGCACGGTGCTGCCAAAGGTTAGCGTGCCGCTGAATTGGCCTACGAGGTAAACGTTGCCCGCAGCATCGGCCGCCGTGGCGGATACGCTGGCCGACCCGTCGGGAATCCCTGCCAGCTCCGCCGTTTGCCAAAGCGGCGTTTGGGCGTGTACGGGGGTAAGGTGCAGCAGCGGCAGCAGCAACAACAGCGCAAGGCGCGCCACGAAGTGAAAAGATGGATGCATAGAAATGGGAAGAAGATGTTTAGCAGAACGAAGCTTGGTATTAGGCTCCGGAAAATGCCCTGAAGTTAAACCGTTGACTTATGGGCGAAGGAAGTTAGGGTTTGCCCCAGCTTCAAGCCCGTAGCCACGCCACCGCCTCTCCCTCGTCGCCAAAAAGCTGCAGGCGGTAGGGCCGGGTGCCGGCGAGGCCGTATTGCAGCGTGTCACGCTGCACGCCGTCCTGCTCGTACACGGCCATGCGCACGGGCGAAGCCAGCACGGCAATGCGCAACGGCAGGGGTGCCAGGTGCTGATTGGCGCGGGGAAAGAAGTCGTGGGTCGTCCAGTAGGCCAGGTCGGGCGTCAGCTCGTCGCGGCGGCGCACGTCGAGCAGCCAGCGGGCGGCGCGGTACTGTTGGGCTTCGTGCAGCACGGCCTCAAAATCGGCTTGCAGCTGCGGGAAAGGGGCATCGGCGGGCCAGCGCACGACAAGTACCTGCAAGTCGGGGCGGAACTGGATGGAGCAGGAGGGCGGAAGCATGGACTGGCAAGTTAACCGATTGCCGCGGCCCAACCAGCCCGCAGCGGCGCAGTCGTCCGGCCGGCTCCGGCTTTTTCAGACCATTGTTTTTCCAGTCGCGGCACCCACTCCCACACGCACGAAGGCCCTGCTGGCTATACTGCCAGCAGGGCCTTCGCATGGGAACCGGTTGGGGGCTATTTGCCGTTGTCGGCCTGCTCCTGCACTAAGCCGCTGCTGAGGCGGCGCAGCACGGTTTCGGCCTGCTTGGCCTGAAAACGGATGTCGAGCAGGCGGTTTTCGGCGTCGAGCTGGGTGCGTTGGGCTTCGCGCAGGGCCAGAGGCGTGAGCAGGCCCAGGCGGTAGCGCTCCAGGGCAATGGCTACGTTCTGGCGGGCCAGCTGAATGTTGTCTTCCTCCAGTTGCAGCAGCTGCAGGCGGTTCTGGTACTGGGCGTAAGCCTGTTCGGCCTCGGCATCGAGCTGGAGCTGGGTTTGCTCCAGTTGCAGCTTGCTTTGGTCTTCGGCAATGCGGGCGTTTTGCTCCAGGCGGTTGCGGTTGAAGCCGTCGAAAATGGGCACCGAGGCGACCAGGCCGTAGTTCAGGCCGTAGGTGGTGTTGGTGCTGGTGGTGAGCTGGGTGCCGGCAAAGGCGGCGTTGTTGATGTTGCGGTTGAAGCCGTAGCCGGTGGTCAGGCCCACTTGCGGAAAGTGCGAGGCCCGCACCAGCCGCCGGTCGTAGGTGGCTACTTCGGTGTTGATGCGCGCCTGCTGCAGGCGGGGGTTGTTTTGCCGGATGGCCTGCGTCACGGTTTCGCGGTTCAGGTCGCGGCTGACCACAATGGAGTCGGCGGGCAGGAAATCGACGGATGGTGCCCGGCCCAGCAGGTTGTTGAGGTTGACCTTGGCCGTTTTCAGGGCTTCCTGCTGCTGAATGAGGGCCGAGCGGTCGGCGTTGTAATCCACGCGGGCCGTCAGCACTTCCACCTTGGCGCCCACGCCCACGTCGGCGCGGGCCTGGGTGAGGTCGATGCGCTGCTGGCCGATGCGCAGGGCTTCCTCGAAGCTGCGGATTTTGCCGGCCTCGCGCACCACCGTAAAGTAGGCGTCGGTGATGTCGGCCACGGTTTCTTCGGCGGTGGCGCGGGTGAACTGCTCCTGGCTCTGGGCCACGGTGCGCAGCCGGTCGTAGGCAATGAACATTCCGAAGCCGTCGAAAATCGTCCAGGTCGCGGCCACGTTGGTGTTCAGCAGGTTGCTGGTGCCGCCGTTCACGATGCGGGGCGCGGTGGGGTTACCCGAGGCGTCGGTAGTGCCGAAGCGCTGGTTGATGTTGTTGCGGTTGAAGTTGCGGGTGAGGTTGCCGTTGACCACCGGCAGCTGGCCGGCGTTGCCACGGGTCACGTTGTTTTCGGCAATGCGTTCATCCTGCCGCACCAGCCGAATGTTGTAGTTGTTTTCCAGCCCGATGCGAATGGCCTCGGCCAGCGTGAGAGCGGGCGCGGGCGCTACCGTCTCGGGCTTTTCCGTCTGGGGCTTGGCCTGCGGGGCGGCCGCCGGCTGCTGCGCCAGCAGGGGAAAGGGTAGGAGAAGGAAAAAAGAAAGGAAACGACGCATTAGCAAGGATAAACGGGATTGGAGCAACGGGCTTAGGCCGCCGCTACTTCTTTGGCGGGTTCGGCCGGTGCAGCCTTTTTGCTGTGCTTCTTGGCCGTGGCGAAGTACGAGTACATGACCGGTACGATGTAGAGCGTGAGGCCGGTCGCAAAAACCAACCCGCCCACCACGCCAATGCCCATGGCGCGGCGGCTGAGGGCACCGGCACCGGTGGCAATGGCAATGGGCATGATGCCCAGAATGGCGCAGAGCGAGGTCATCATAATAGGCCGGAAGCGGGTAGCGGCGGCTTCTACCAAGGCTTCGAGGTAGTGCACGCCCTGCTCGGCCCGCTGGTTGGCAAACTCCACGATGAGGATGCCGTTTTTGGTTACCAAGCCGATGAGCATAATCACGCCGATCTGCGAGAAGATGTTGAGCGTTTGGTTGAAGTACCACAAGCTCAGCAGCGCGCCGGCCAGGGCCAGCGGCACCGTCACCATGATGATGGCCGGGTCCTTGAAGCTCTCAAACTGGGCCGCCAGCGTGAGGTAAATCAGCAGCAGCGCCAAACCGAAGGCAAAGACCAGCGACGAGGAGCTTTCCTGGAAGTCGCGCGAGGTGCCGGCCAGCTCGGTGGAGAAGGTTTCGTCGAGGGTTTTGTCGGCAATGGCCTGCATGGCGGCAATGCCGTCGCCCACGGTTTTGCCCTTGGCCAAAGAGGCCGAGAAGGTGGCCGCGTTGTAGCGGTTGAAGCGGAACAGCTGCGGCGGCGTGCTGCTTTCTTCCAAGCGCACCACGTTATCGAGCTGCACCTGCTCGCCGTTACGGTTTTTCACCGACAACAAACGCACGTCCAGCGGCTGGTCGCGGTCTTCGCGGGCCACCTGGCCGATAATCTGGTACTGCTTGCCGTTGCGGATGAAGTAGCCGTAGCGCTGCCCCGAGAGACCCGCCTGCAGCGTTTGCGAAATGTCCTGCACCGACACGCCCAGGCTCTGCGCCTTGTCGCGGTCGATGATGATGCGCAGCTCGGGCTTGTTGAACTTCAGGTTCACGTCGGCGAACTGAAAGGTGGGGTCGGCCTGGGCGGCGGCCAGGAACTTGGGCACCACTTCGCGCAGCTTGTCGAAGTCCTGGTTTTGCACCACAAACTGCACCGGCAAGCCGCCGCCCCCACCGCCAATACTCTGGTCCTGCGACACCGAGGCGCGGGCGGCGGTGAGTTTCTTCACCAGCCCGCTCACTTTGTCGGCTACCTTTTGCTGGTCCACGTCGCGCTCATCGGGGTCGACGAGCAGGATGCGGGCAATACCGGAGTTGGCGCCCGAGCCCGAGCCGGGTGAGGTCACGGCAAACACGCTGCTCATGGCCGTGCCGGCCGAGTCCATTGCGCCTTGCCCGAGCTGGGCCATGTAGGCGTCCATGAACTCAAACGAGGAGCCTTCCGGCGCCGTGGCGTTGACGTTCACGCGCGAACGGTCTTCGATGGGGGCCAGCTCCGAGGGCAGGGCCTGCATGAAGAAGAAGATGCCGCCCACGGTGGCTGCTACCATCAGCCAGGCCCACACCCGGTTCTGCAGAAACGACTCCAGGCTGCTCTTGTAGCCGTTGGTGAGGGCCTCGAAGAACGGCTCGGTTTTGCGGTAAAACCAGTTGTGCGTTTCCTGCCGCTTCAGCAAGCGCGACGACATCATGGGCGTCAGCGTCAGCGACACAAAAGCCGAAATGAGTACCGAACCGGCTACCACAATGCCGAACTCGCGGAACAAGCGCCCCGTGATGCCCGACAGAAACACCACCGGCAGAAACACCGCCGCCAGCACGATGGTGGTGGAAACGATGGCGAAGAAGATTTCATTGGAACCCTTGTGGGCCGCTTCCATCGGCTCTTCGCCGGCCTCGATGCGGGCGTAGATGTTCTCGAGCACCACAATAGCGTCGTCGACCACGAGGCCGATGGCCAGCACGATGGCCAGCGTGGTCAGCACGTTTACCGAGAAGTTGAGCAGGTACATTACGAAGAAAATACCCACCAACGACACCGGAATGGCCACCATCGGGATGATGGTGCTGCGCCAGTCGCGCAGAAACAGGAAGATGATGACTACCACGAGAATAAACGCCTCGATGATGGTGTGCTTCACCTCGTTGAGCGACTTGCGCACGAACTGCGAGTTGTCGAAGCCGGCCTGCACTTTCAGGTCCTTGGGCAAGTCGGTGCGCAGCTGCTCCAGGCGCTTGTTGAAGGCGTCGGCAATTTCAATTTGGTTGGAGCCCGGCTGCGGAATAACGGCAATGCCCACTTGCGGCACGCCGTTCACCCGAAACAAGGTCTGGTCGTTTTCGGGGTACAGCTCGGCGTAGCCCACGTCCGACATGCGGATGAGGGAAGTAGAGTCGCGGCGCAGAATCAGGTCGTTGAAGTCTTTTTCGGTGCTCAGGCGGCCCATCGTGCGCAACGTGAGCTGGGTATTGGCGCCCTGCACCGAACCCGAGGGCAACTCCACGTTTTCGCGCGTGAGGGCCTGCTGCACTTCCGTGGGCGACACGCGCAGGGCGGTGAGCTTCACCGGGTCGAGCCAGAGGCGCATGGAGTAGCGCCGCTCGCCAAAAATGCGCACTTCCGACACGCCCGGAATCGTCTGAATGCGCTCCTTGAACACGTTCACGGCGTAGTCGGTCAGCTCCAGCAGGGTGCGCTTGTCGGAGCTGAGGTAGGTCATTACAATAGGCTGCGAGTCGGCGTTGGCCTTCGTCACGGTGGGCGGGTCCATGTCGCGCGGCAGGCGGCCCTGGGCGCTCGATACCTTGTCGCGCACGTCGTTGGCGGCCGTTTCCAGGTCGGCTTCCAGGTCGAATTCGACGGTGATGCTGGCCCGGCCGTCGCGCGAGGTGGAGGTCAGGTTGCGAATACCGGCAATGCCGTTGATGGCTTCTTCGAGCGGCTCGGTCACCTGCGACTGAATCACGTCGGCCGAGGCGCCGGTGTAGCTGCCCTGCACGGTAATAATGGGCGGGTCGACGCTGGGGTACTCGCGCACCGAGAGGTAGCGGTAGCCAATCACGCCGAACAGTACGATGACCACGCTCATTACGATGGCCAATACCGGGCGGTCAATACTGGTGGAGGATATGCTCATAGCAGCAATCTGCGGTGGATTATGGAAAAGAAACCGGCGCCGCGCTTAGGCGGTGCGCCATCAGCCGGGCAGCAGCTTCACGAAGCGTTTGGATTGTTCTTCGTAGCCCTCGCGCAGGTAAAAGCGGTGCGCGGCCTCGCGCGGCTTGCCGCTGGTTACTTCAATGCGCCCGCAGCCCCACTGCCGGAATACCTGCTCGGCAGCCTGCAGCAGCTGCTTGCCCAACCCCTGGCTGCGGAGGTCAGCGGTTACAGCCAGCGTTACGATGCGGCCGTCGGGGGCGCGGTGCAGAAATGGCGTGCGGTGCAGGTGGGCAAAGCCAACGACCCGGCCGGCGTATTCAGCTACGAGCAGCAGGTCGCCCGCCGCCGTGAGGTCGGCTAGGCGGGTGCGCAGCGTGGCCTCCTCGGTGGGGTAACCGACTTCGGCCACCAGCCCGGCCAGCGCCGCGGCGTCGGTTTCGACGGCGGCACGAATGCTGACGCGGCTTACTTCAACGGGCGCAGAGAGGGTCATAAGAAGGTAGTTGGATAGAAAGCGGCGGAAGAGGTTTAACGCCCGGCTACCGGAAGCGTCCCGGCAAACGCCAAAAGGCCGCCGCTAGCGGGCGGGTTTCTGCACTTTCACCTTGTCGCCGGGCTTCACCTGCAGAATGCCGGTGCGCATAATGGTGTCGCCGGGCGCCAGGCCGTCGGTAATCTGCAGGAGCTTCTCCGAACGGATGCCAATTTTGACCTGTTGCGGCTGGGCCTTGCCGCCCACCACCTTGTACACGCGGTAGCCCGAGGCTTCCGGCGACACGGCTTCGGTGGGAATCTGGATGGCTTCGTCGACCTGGCCGATGTTCAGGTTCACGCGCACAAACGCGCCGGGGCGCAGCTCCTGCTTGCTGTTGGGGTACACCGCGCGCACCGAGAGGGTGCGCGAGGCCGGGTCAATCTGCGGGTTGATGGCGTAGACGCGGGCCTCGTATTTCTTGTTGGTAGCTTCGTCGTTCACCACCACTTCGTCGCCCACTTTCACGGCGTTGGCGTAGCGGCCCGGCACGGCAAAGTCCACTTTCACCGGCGAAATGCGCGACAGCGTCGTCACGGGCGTGTTCGGCGTTACGTAGCCGCCCACCGACACCGAGCGCAGCCCCACCACGCCGCTGAACGGCGCCCGGATATACGCCTTGGCCAGGTTGGCTTCCAGCAGCTGCAAATCGGCCTGGGCAGTGAGCACCTGGTTGTTGCTCTGCTCGTACTCCTGCTGGCTGATGTATTCTTTTTCCAGCAACGTGCGCTGGCGGCGTTCCTGGTCGCGAAAGAGCTTGAGGTTGTAGCGCAGCTTCTGCAGCTGGGCCTGAATTTCATCGGCGTTAATGGTGAGCAGCAGCTGGCCTTTGCTCACCGGTTGGCCTTCCTTGAAGTTGAGGCTGGTGATGCGGCCGTTGATTTCGCTGCGCACCGTCACCTGCTCGTCGGCCAGCACCGAGCCCGTGGCGGCCACGGCGTCGGTGAGCTTGGTGGGCGTCACTACATATACCTGCACCGGCAGCGGCCCGCCGCCTCCGGCCCCGCCGCGGCCACCGCCTGGGCCACCTTTGGCGCCGGGGCCACCGGCCGCGCCGCCTTTTCCGCCGCCCTTGCCACCCTCGGCCGATTGGGAGGGGAAGTATTTAATTTTGACAAAGGCCAACGCGGCCACCACCGCAGCCGCTACCAGCCACCACACCCAGGCGCGGCTGGGTTTGCGGTCATGTTCGTCGTGCACGTCGGGGGTGTTGGTTAGCGGCTCGGTCGTCTGGGGCATGAAACAGCTCGGATGGTGGTAAAAAACATCGGTCCCAACGCCGCGGAGGGTGCAGGACCGATAGGCTCAAACAGCCGCGGCGCGAAAAAGGTTGACCTCGGCCACGGTCAAGTCCCACGGACACAAAAAAAGCCTGCGCGTTGCAGGCTTTTTAAGGGAGGCACGCTCGGCGTTACATAGCGCGCTGATTGATATAGCCTTTGGCCAAGTCGTTGAGCTTGGTGTCGGCCAGCTGCTCTTCCTGCAGCGTCTGCGAGAGGAGCGAAGCGGCTTCGGCGTGGCCAAGGCGCTCGGCAAAATGGCGGGCCGAGCCGTAGCCCGAAATTTCGTAGTGCTCGATGCGCTGCGAAGCCACAATCAGGGCGGCGTCTTTCACCTCGTCGGTGGCGTTTTCGCTGATGGTTTCTTTGCCCTCGGCCACCAAACCCTGCATGGCTTTGCAGGTGTGGCCGCTCAGGTCGATGTTCAGGCCGCGCCCAATCTGCTCGAGGCGCGACACTTGGTTCATGGTTTCCTGCAGGTGGTTTTCGAAGGCCTGGCGCAGGCGCGGGTCGCGGGCTTCGCCGGCCATCTGCGGCAGGGCTTTCACGAGTTGGTTTTCGGCGCTGTAGAGGTCCTTTAGCTGTTCGGCGAACAGGTCTTCGAGCGTGTTGAGTTTGCCTTCAAAGAATGCCATGAGAAAGGTGTTTGGGAGTGAACAATGGAAACGGAACGACTACGAGTAAGTATGCGGCTAACCGGGAACGTGTACGCCGGAGCGGGCTGCGGGGTTCCTGTCGAGCTGGCCGATAAAGTGCGCTGCCCCGGCCGAAAAAAGCCCGAGCGCCCCGCCAAATGCGTACCTTGCGCGTTGCATGGCTGCCCGCTCACCCCGTCGTACTTCCGCTTCCACGCCGCTGTTTGCGCCGGCGCCGCTGCCGCTGGCCGAGCTGCTGCGCCGCGTGCGCGACGTGCTGCACGCCGCCTTCGACGATGCCTATTGGGTGACGGCCGAAATTGCCGAGCTGACGCTGCCGCGCTTCGGCGCCGGGCACTGCTACCTCACCCTGACGGACCCCGCGCCCGGCCCCGGCGGCCCCGAGATGCGCACCCAGGTGCGGGCCGCCATCTGGCGCAACCGCTTCGAGGTGCTGCTGCCGCACTTCGAGCAGCAAACCGGCCAAACCCTGCGCGCCGGCATGCGCATTCTGGCCCGCTGCCAAGTACGCTTCCACGAGCAGTACGGCCTCAGCCTCGACATCATTGCCATCGACGCCACCTACACGGTGGGGGAGCTGGCCCGGCAGCGCGCCGAAACCGTGGCCAAGCTCGAAGCCCAGGATTTGCTGGAGCGCAACAAGCGCCTGCCGCTGTCGTTGGCCCCGCAACGCTTGGCGGTAATCTCGTCGGCCACGGCCGCCGGCTGGCAGGATTTCGTGCGCCAGCTCGAAGAAGCGCCGTATGCCTTCGACGTCGCGCTGTTTCCGGCCACCATGCAAGGGCAGGAGGCCCCGGCCAGCATTTTGGCCGCTCTCGATATGATCCGGCGCCAGCGCCAGGAGTTCGACGTGGTCATCATCATTCGCGGTGGCGGCTCGCGCACCGATTTGCTGTGCTTCGACGACTACGGTCTTGCGGCGGCGGTGGGCTCTTTTCCGCTGCCCGTCGTCACCGGCATCGGCCACGACCGCGACGAGGCCGTGGTGGACCTCACGGCCCATACCGCGCTGAAAACGCCCACAGCTGTGGCCATTTACTTGGTCGAGCGGCTGGCCCGGCTGGAGGCGGCGTTTGATGGCTACGGCGCCCGCATTCACGAGCTGGCGCTGGAGCAGGTGGGCCAGTACGGCGCGGTGCTCAACCGAATGGGGCGGCAACTGGTGCAACTCGGCCAAAGCCAGCTCGCGGGCGAGCAAAGCACCTTGCGCCAGCGGCTGCGCCGCGCCGTGGAAGTGCCCCAACAGGCCTTGCAGCGCGAAGCCCGGCAGCTGAGCACCCAGCAACAGCAGCTGCGCCGCACCGCCCAGCACGCCCTCGACCGGCAGCGTCAGCACGTGCGCCACCTCAGTCAGACGATACTGCGCCGCCTGCGCCGGCTGCACCAGCGCCGCCGCGAAGCCTTGCTGCGCCACCGCTACCAGTTGGAAGTGGCCACCGTGCGCGCCACCGCCCACCACGCCCTGGCCTTGGCCGCCGCCGTCACGCGGCACGCGGCGCTGGACCACGTGGCCCTGGGCCGGCGCGGCTACGTGCGCACCGACAGCCTGCAATCCTTAACTTCCGCTTCGCCGCCCGGCACGTTGCTGCTCTTGCAGCTGCCCGACGGCCCGCTGCCGGTGCAGGTCGTCAACCTCGCCGCCAGCTTCGATTCGCATTCCTGACCTCATGCCCGAGCAACCTACCGACCGCACCTACCGCGACGCCATTGCGGAGCTGGAAACCCTGCTGCGCCGCCTCGAAACCGAAACCGTGGACGTGGACGAGCTGACCGCCAGCGCCCAGCGCGCCGCCGACCTCATCCGCTTCTGCAAAGCCCGCCTGCGTACCGCCGAAGCCACCCTCGACCGCGTCTTCGACGCCCTCGACGAGGAAGACACCGACGGAGACGACCAGTAGCCATTTTCTATGTATCCGGCAGTAGCGGCTACCCGCCGTGTTGCCGGTTTCTCACGCCCGACCTATGCACGCGGCAGGTTCTGATTGGGTAACCTTGGCGGCCCACACCATCAACCGGGTGGGCGCTTACGGCGTGGTTGTGCCGCTGCTCATTGGCGTGGTGCGGTGGCGGCACCTGTCGCCGGCGGGCCGGGCGCTGGTGTGGTATTTTGCATTCTGGACCGTCGAAGCGCCCATCAATTTCTGGAGCCGGCGCGTGCTGCACACCAACCTGTACCTGCACCACCTGGATGTGCTGGCGGAGACGTGGCTGCTGGCCTGGGCCTACTACCGGGCGCTGCCGGCGGCCTCGCGCATGCGCCCGATGCTGTTGCCGGCAATGGGCCTGTTCACGGCCCTGTGCCTGGCCGATGCCACGGTGCTGTCGGGTTTGCAGGCCCCCAACCAATATGCCCGGCTCGGTCAAACCTTGCTGATGTTGAGCCTGATCATCGGGTATTTCGATGCCTACATGCGCCAGCCGCCCACCCAGGACCCGTGGCGCGAAACCATGTTTGTGGCCAGCGTGGGCTTGGGTATCTACTTCGCGGGTTCCATTACCGGCTACCTGCTTCAGGCAGCCAGCAGCAGCCTGCTGCTGACGCACGCCGCCGGCCTGGTTATCGACAGCATGTACCTAATATGCCTGTTGCTGATGACGCTGGCCGTGTACCGCGACCAGGCCCGCCGCGGTCTGGAGCAAGGTCGGCCGGTCGTGGGTTTGCAAGAGCCAGAGCGTCAAGTTGTCCGGGTGCGGGTTGGCTAAGTTTACTCGGCAGAACGCATATTCCATTCTACACCTGATATATTTGAATGCCTCAATCGGAAGGCATTTTCGTCCAACCTTTTCTTACTTGTTCCGCACCTTTATGGCTTTTACCGAAGACGCAGGCAGCATCATCCCGCTCGAAGAAGGCGTTGAAATGACCCGCCTTTACCGCGACGCCAACCTGAATGAAAACAAAGGCGTGTTCATCGGCAACGACCTGCTGCAGCAGTTGACGGCCCCCAACACCGGGGCTACCGGCATTCGTTTTTACTTCGGTATGGACGGCGACAACAAGCTGACCTTGGTCTTGGTCGGCGTCAACAGCGAAGGCCGCGACCTAACCAGCCGCGTGGGCAACCGCGGGCAGCTGGTGCCGCCCTGCAGCGACCCTACCAGCCCGCTGTGCCCCGAGTAACCTGATCCGAGAGCTATGCCAGTGCCCGAGCCTGCCCCCGCGTGGATTATTTCCCTGAGCAACGCCAGCCAAGTGGCTAGCGCCTACGGGATAATCGTGCCGTTGGGTATTGGGCTGGGGCGCTGGCGTAGCTTGTCGGGGCCGGCGCGGGCCGTGGTGTGGTACTTTGCGTTTTGGGCGGTAGAGGCCGTGCTCGATTACTGGACGCGCCGCCAGCACCTGTCCAACGCCTACACGTTTCACCTGAGCGTGCTGGTGGAGACGTGGCTGCTGGGCTGGGCCTACCATCGCGCCCTGCGCGATGCGCGCCTGAAAAGCTGGTTGTTGCTAGCGCAGGGCGTGTTTACCGCCGTTGCCCTGGCCGATGCCACCATACTGTCGGGCCTAAACCAAACCAACCAGTACGCCCGGGCCGTGCAGGTAGTGCTCATGCTGGTGTACGCGCTGGCGTATTTCGAGCAGTGGGTGCGCGAGCTGCGCGCCCGCAGCCCCTGGCACGACTTCATGTTTCTGGTGAGCGTGGGCCTCACTATTTACTACACGGGCTCGGTCATGGGTTTTCTCACCCTGAAGCCCGACCCGCGGTTTTCGCAACTGGTGGCTTATACCACGGCCATCGTCATCAACGGGGCCTACCTCATTGCGTTGGTCCTGATGACCTTGGCCCTGTGGCGCGACGGCCGCATGCAGCCCGCCTCGTCATTTCGACAGCCGGCCTGATTTATCCGATGGCCAGCTTTGCCGAACTCATCATCTGGCTCGACCGCGTAAGCACGCTCTCTATTGCGTTGCCGCTGGTGGTGGGGTTGGTCCGTCGACGGCAACTCTCGGCGCCCTCCCGGCCTTTGATGTGGTACTGCATCTTGTGGGCCATCCTGCATCCGCTTGAGTTAGCGTGCCGGAAGCTATTTCACTACAACATCTTCCTGTTTCACCTCTGCACGCCCCTGGAAACCGGGTTGCTGGCAGCGGCTTACTACCGGGCGCTGCCCCAACCCCGGCTGCGGCAACTGGTGCGGTGGGTAGCCGGCCCTTTCCTGTTGTTGTGCCTGGCCGATGCGGTGTGGCTGTCGGGACTGTGGAAAATAAACGCCTATGCCCGCGCCGTGCAAAGCGCCCTTTTGGTGAGCCTGGGCCTGGCCTACTTCTGGCAGATGTTGCGCGAGCTGCGCGTGGTGCGCCCCGAGCACGACCCCATGTTTCTCACGAGCGTGGGCATGATACTCTACTTCACCGGCACCGTAGGGGCTTACACGCTTACGGCCACCACCACCGAGCCCCAGGTAATATTGCTGCTGCAACTGGCGCACGGGGTTTGCAATACCGCGTTCAATCTGCTGCTGGCAGCGGCGTTTTGGTACGATGGACGCCAGGTGCGGCGGCAGTTGGTGGTGCGGCGCGAGTACGTCGCGCGTTTTTCGGGGGAGTAAACAATTTTTAATTTCTTAGCAAGACTATAAATCCAGCTTGGTCTGTATACTTTTATAAGCTGCAACACCCGTCAAAAGCACCTTTGCCTCTTTATTTGCCTTTTCCCGTCACGTTCTGTGGCTGGTAGAAACCCGAGGCTTGCTTAACTAGCCGGTATCCTTCAGTTCATGAACTCACTGCTCACCTCTTTGCTACTTGTCACGCCGGTGCTGCTGGTGTTGGCCATGGGCATTGTGGGCTTTGTGCTGCGCTACCAGCGGCGGCTGCTGCAGCAGCAGGAGCAGTTGCGCTACGAGCGGGAACAGGCCCAGCACCAGTCGCTGGAAGCGGCTCTGCTGGCCCAGGAAGAAGAGCGCCGCCGCATTGCGGCCGATTTGCACGACGCCGTGGGCACCATGCTTTCCATTGTGAAGCTGCATCTGAGCGCCCTGCCCGAAACCGCCGCCACCTTCGAGATGACGGCCATGCTTGACCAAGCCATTTCCGAGGTGCGCCGCATTTCGCGCAACCTGCTGCCGGCTGTGCTGGAGAAATTTGGCCTTGCCTTCGCTGCCGAAGCGCTATGCCGGGCGGCAGGCGGTGGCACCACCCGCGTGCTGCTGCACCAAACCGGCGACCCCCGTCGCTTGTTGCCCCACCACGAACTAGCCGTGTACCGCGTGGTGCAGGAGCTGTTGGGCAATGGCCTCAAGCACGCCCAAGCCCGCCAAATCGATATTCGCCTGAACTTTGACCCCGACCGGCTTTCGGTCGAGTACGCCGACGACGGCGTGGGCTTCGACCTGGCGGTGCAGGATGCCTTGCCAGCCCCCGGTGCCCGCGCGGGCCTGGGCCTTACCAACCTGCGCAGCCGCGTGGCATTGCTGCGCGGCGCCATGCGCCATGAATCAGCCCCCGGAGCCGGAACCCGGGTTTGGATTTCGTTCCCAGCTGCCTATCTTCCGGTCGTGCAAGCTGTTACACCCGCTGCCGTAGCTGTTCTTTAATGAGTGCGTACCCGACTGTCCGCTTGGCAATTGCCGACGACCACATCCTGTTTCGCAAAGGCTTGCGGGCCCTGCTCGGTGGTTTCCAGGAAGTAGAAGTGTTGTTTGAGGCCGGCGACGGGCAGGAACTGCTGGAGCGCCTCGACCACGAACCCGTGCGGCCCGATGTGGTGCTGATGGATTTGCAGATGCCCACGCTCGATGGGCTGCAAACCACGCGCCTGCTGCGGGCCCAGTACCCGCGCATCCGGGTCATCATCATTTCGATGCACGACGAGCCGGAACTCATCGAGAGCCTGAAAACCGAAGGTGCCCACGGCTACCTGCTCAAAAACGCCAGCCCCGAGGAAATGCGCACTGCCATTCGGGCCGCCGCTGGCCATGCCCTGACGTCGACAAAGTAAAGAACGGCCGCCCGTTCTGGCGGCCTCGATTGTAGTTCCTGCCAACGTGTATAAGCATCTTGTAGCGGTGTGGTGGGCGCTGGTGCTGGCCAGCGGATGCGGCTACGCGCAAAGCCTGCACCAGCTCGATTGGTCGCACGAAGAGTTGCTGCTGCTACCCAGTCCCGTAACCGTTTCGCAGGTGATTGATGCCCGGGCCACGCCCGGCTCCGTGGGCTGGGTGCTGAAGGGCATGGACAACCGCCCCAACCGCGCCACCGTGGCCGGCGGGGCGGCCGCCGAAATTCAGCGCCTGCTGGCGGCGCACCTCAAGCCGCAAGCGGTTACCCGCCCGGTGGTGTTGCGGCTAACGCATTTGCAGGTAGCCGAGCAGCTGTACTGGGCTTCGGAAGTAGCCACCGCCGAAGCCTGTCTGGAAATGTGGGCCGAGGTGCCCGGCGGGTATGCGCTGGTGGGCCAGGGCATCGGTACGGTGCGCCGTTCGGGGCTCGACGTGACGGGCCAGCACGCCGGCAACCTGGTGCGAGCAGTAGAAAAAAGCTTGTGGCAACTGTGGGTGCTGCCCTGGCCAGAAGTATTGCCCGCGCCGCAGCCACTGGCCGCCCTTATCGAACCCGTGTCCGGCACCGCTGCCTTCAACTTTCCCATCCAAACAGCCGAAACCCTGCGCCCGGGTATTTACCGCGATTACCTCCAGTTTCGCACCAACCAGCCGGAACTGGCGCCCGGCGCCACCATCCAACGGGAGTTGGGCCGCCGCGCCGATATGCTGGTGGCCAAACCCCAGGTGGTGCACGCCGACGGCAAGCGCGAACCGCTGCGCAACGCGTGGGGCTTTTGCGACGGGCAGCAGGCGTACGTGTACTTCGAATACCGCTACTATGCTCTGGAGCGCACCGAGCGTGGCTTTCAGTTCCGGGGCCCCTACCAGCCCACAGCTTCGGAAGCGGCCGAGCGGGGAGCCTTAATGGCCGGCTTTGGAATGCTGGGCGGCATCAGGGCCAGTCAGCGCACGCCCAGCAGCGTGATGTACGAGGTGAGTCTGCAAACCGGGCAGGTGGTGAACTATGGTACCCAAGGCCTCAACCTCAGTCTGCCCACCGATGCCACCGAGCCTACCACCTGTATTGTGCTGTACTGTCGGTCGGCTACGCTGGGGCCGGAAACGGCGGCCACGTTCAACGGGCAGCGCGTGGCGGAGTTCGGTCCGAAATCGTACGCTGTTATTCCCTGCGGAGAAAATGGCGGAGCAGTGGAGCTATGCGTGGGCGCTGGCGTCTGCCTGCGGTTTGTGCCCGACCGCGCCAGTACCAACTACGTGGAATACCGAGCCGAGGCCGGGGCAACGCCTTTGCTGCGCCGCGTGGTAGGCAGTTTGGGCGACGTGCACGTGCGCAAACTTGGCCAGCAGGAATAGTGGGCCGTGTGGTGCACCTCTTGGGGGCTACGCCTGCAGCTCGGTGCTGGGGTCCCAGAACCGTTGGGCAAAGTCCTGCACCTGGTCGTCGTGCACCACAATGCCCTCAGCTTCCAAGGCTTCCTGCATGGCCGTGGGCGAGCCAAAAAACTGCTTGCCCGTAAGCATACCGTTGCGGTTGATGACGCGGTGGCAAGGCACAAACTCGTCGCCGGAGAAGGTGTGGGCCGACTGCATGGCCCAGCCCACGGTGCGGGCCGCCGAGCGGCTGCCGAGGTAGTGCGCAATGGCGCCGTAGGTGGTTACGCGGCCCGGCGGCACGAGGCGCACCACGGCGTACACGTCCTGGAAAAAGTTGCGGTACCGCTCGTTCACGTCTTTCATGGCCGGCAAGATACAGCCCTGTTGCCGTTGCCAAAAGGAACAACGGGATGCCGAACGGTCGTTTTGGCTGTCATCCGGCAAGATGCACAGGTCAACATTCTGCTGTACCTTCCGCTGCGAAATTCACCTTTCACCCATTTCCCCAACCCATGAAAAACCGCAACCGTGTGACGTTGGTCGTGGCAGCTTGGGCGTCCCTCGCTGTGTGGGGCTGCTCCAGCTCTAAAACGACCGTTCCCACTGCCAAGTCGCCCGCTGCTTCGGCGGCTCCCGCGGCCACGGCTACGACGGCCGCGCCTGCAGCCGAAACCTTCCCCCAAGGCACCGGCCTGAACGTGAGCAACATCGACAAGTCGGTGCAGCCCTGCCAGGATTTCAATCAGTACGCTTCGGGCAACTGGCTGAAAAACAACCCGATTCCGGCTTCCGAAGTACGTTGGGGTTCCTTCAACGAGTTGGCCGACAAGAACAACGCCGTGATGCGGCAGATTCTGCAGGAAGCCGCGGCCAACCAATCGGCCGCCAAAGGCACCAACGCCCAGAAGGTAGGCGACTACTACGCCACGGCGATGGATACCATGGCCATTGAAAAGGCCGGCATTGCGCCGCTCAAGCCCGAGCTAGACCGCATCAACGCCATCAAGTCGCTCGACGCGCTGCAAATGTCGATTGCGCGCAGCCTGGAACTGCAGACCGGCGCGTTCTTCAACACCTACGTGGGCCAGGACGACAAAATCAGCACCCAGTATGCTGTGAATATGTCGCAGGGCGGCCTTTCGCTGCCCGACCGTGACTACTACCTGAAAGACGACGCGCGCTCCAAGAGCATTCGGGCGGCCTTCCAGAACTACCTCGTCAACACTTTTAAGCTGGCCGGCGACAACGAAGCCGCGGCCAAGAAAAACGCCGCCACCATCGTACGCCTGGAAACGCGCCTCGCCAAAGCCTCCAAGAGCCGGGTGGACCTGCGCGACCCGTACGCCAACTACAACAAGATGACGGTGGCGCAGCTGCAGCAGAAATACCCGAACCTGAACCCCAAGCACATTCTGGACCACACCGGGCTGAAGGCGGCCAAGGAGGTGATTGTGGGCCAGCCGGCCTTCTTCCAAGAGCTGAACACCATGCTGAAGGCCGAGCCGCTGGCCGACCTGAAAACTTACCTGCGCTGGCACCTGGTTACGTCGATGACCTCGGCTTTACCCCAGGCCTTCAACGACGAGTCGTTTAAATTCACGCAGGTGCTGACCGGCGCCAAAAAGCAGCAGCCCCGCTGGAAGCGCATGAACCGCGCCACCGACGGCGCCCTGGGCGAAGCCTTCGGCCAGCTCTACGTCGACAAGGCCTTCACGCCCGAAGCCAAGGCCAAGGCTATGCAGATGGTGCAGAACATCAAGGAGGCCATGGGCGAGCATATCCAGCAGAGCGACTGGATGAGCGACGCGACCAAGAAGGAAGCCATGAAGAAGCTCAACGCCTTCACGGTGAAAATCGGCTACCCGGACCAGTGGAAGGACTACTCCACCCTAAACATCTCGCGCGACTCCTACCTGCAGAACGTCATTGCCACCCGTTTGTGGCAGTCGAAGGACAACACCAGCAAGCTGGGCAAGCCCATCGACCGGAAGGAGTGGGGCATGACGCCGCCCACGGTGAATGCCTACTACAACCCGTCGATGAACGAAATCGTCTTCCCGGCCGGCATCATGCAGCCGCCGTTCTTCGACCCCAAAGCCGATGACGCCGTGAATTACGGCGGCATGGGCGCCGTCATCGGCCACGAAATTACGCACGGCTTTGATGACCAGGGCCGGCAGTACGACGCCGAGGGCAACCTGAAAGACTGGTGGACCAAGGAAGACGCGGCCAAGTTTGAGGCCCGCGCCGCCGTGGTAGGCAAGCAGTACGACGCCTTCTCGCCCGTCGATTCGGTATTTGTGAACGGCAAGCTCACCATGGGCGAAAACCTGGCCGACCTTGGCGGGCTGAACATTGCTTACACCGCCCTGCACAAGCAGCTGCAGAAGCAGTACCCCAACGGCAACTACCCCAAATACGACGGCCTGACGCCCGACCAGCGCTTCTTCCTGTCGTGGGCGCAGGTGTGGCGCACCAACGCCCGCCCCGAGTTCCTGCGCCAGCAGGTAATGACCGACCCGCACAGCCCGGCCCAGTTCCGCACCAACGGCCCGCTGATGAACATGCCGCAGTTCTACGAGGCCTTTGGCTGCAAGGAAGACGCCAAGATGATGCGCGCCCAAACCGAGCGCGCCAAAATCTGGTAAGCTACGTCGCTTGCTTTAGAAAGGCGGCCCGCGCAGTGCGGGCCGCCTTTTTTGTTGGCCGAAATTTCGCTGCGGTCGTAAGGGGCCAGTGCCGCTTTCGGTCGGAAGCTGTAGGTTGCGCCTCTCATTGCCGCTTTATGACTCGCTATTTCTGTACTGCGCTGTTGCTCACGCTGGTTGCTTGCCAGCAGAAAGACCCGCAAACCGTCGGCGCCACTGCCACCGCTGCCGAGCCTGCTGCGCCCGCCGCACCCGCCGATAGTACCGCCGCCTACCTCGCCAACCCCAAAATCGGCGACGTGCTGGTGGTGCGGTTTCAGCCGCAGGGCACCTCGCAGGAGCAGTTTTTCTTCTACCAAGTGTTCAAGCTCAGCGGCGACACCGTGCTGACGCATCCGGCCTTCAAGCCGGTGGCTTCGGCCGACGCCGATACGCGCACGCCCGGCGTGTTTTCGCCCGATGCCGAACGGGCCTATACTCGGGCAGAGCTGGCCAGCTTTCAGCGCGAAGACCCGCTCGATCCGCAACACTCGCGGCTGGTGCGCATCAGAAGATGAGCCGGGTGAAGATGCTGCTGAACCGGGCTTGCGCCGGCACTGCGGCGCGGTTTATTTGAGCACTTCCAGCTTCATTTCCACGTCCTTCAGCGGCCATTTGTAAGCGTCGACGGGCGTGTTGGCTATTTTCTCAACCACATCCAAGCCCTCGGTTACTTCGCCGAAAACGGTGTATTGGCCGTCGAGCGACGGAACGCCACCTTGGGTAGCGTAGGCCTGCACCTGGGCGGGCGTGAGGCTGCGGCCAGCCGAAGCCTGCGCCTGGGCGGGCGGCAGCTTGGTACCCTGCACGAAGTAGAAGTCGTGGGAAGACGAAAGGCGCTGCGGGTTTTTCTCGTTGTCGTAGCGGGCCATACCCAGGGCACCGCGGCGGTGGAAATAGGCCGGCCGGATTTCGGGTGGCAAATGGTACTTGTGCAGCCGGATGGTGCGGTGGTCGGAGTTGCCGCCCTGCACCACAAAGTCTTTCACCACGCGGTAAAACACGGTTTGGTCGAAATAGCCTTTGTTGGCCAGCAGCAGAAAATTGGCCCGGTGCAGCGGCGTGTCCTTGTAGAGCCGTACCCGAATGTTGCCGAACGTGGTTTTGAACAGCACTTCGGTTTCGGGGTGTTCTTGGCCGTATTGCGTGAGCACCGCCACGGCGTTGGAGTCGCTGATGGTGGTCAGGTCCGGCCCGGGGCGGCCCGATTTGTCGGGCGTGGTAGGCGCAGCCGGGGCGGCGGGTTTGTCCTGGGCGGGCGGCTGTTGGTTGCAAGCGGCCAGCGCAGCGCAGCCGGCAGTCAGCAGTACAAGAGAGAAACGACGCATATCGAGGGAAACAAGAGCCAAAACGCCCCGGCCGGCACAAAACCGGTCGGGGCGCGAAGGTACAGCCCGGTCCTGAACTCAGAGCTTGATGCCGAGTTTCTTGGCAATGTCCTTGAACATGTCGGGGTCGTAGTCGTCGGCACCGGGCGAGTTCAGCTGCGGCTCTTCTTCGAGGTCGGGGTAGGGCACGCCTTCCACCGAACCTTGCACGAGTTCCAGCGGCTGGCCGTCTTCGGGGTGCGGGCCGTTCCAGATCAGACCGGCCTGCTGGTAATCTTCCTGGCTGAAGGTGTAGAGCTTGCGGTGCAGGCCCTTGGCCTCGTGCTTGCGGGCTTCCTTGAACATCTTGTTGCTCAGGTCGGGCACGGGCACCAGCTTGGTTACTTCCACGCCCGTCAGGTATTCGAGGGCGCGGGCGTAGGCCACCACGTGCACCCCGCCGCGCACCAGCAGGTAGCCCACCATTTCGCGGGCCGTGGGGTCGGTTACCATCGAATAGACGCGGATTTTATTGGCCCGCGCGCCGCATTCGAGAAAGAAGTTGTGCAACAAATCGAGCTTGAGGTTGCCGGAGTTGTGCACGTACTGCCCGGTCCAGGGGTTGCCCATCGAGTCGAAGGGCACGGCGCCTTGGTTGCTGGTCAGGAAGTGGTAGCTGTTGCGGGCATCCACGGCGTTTTGCAGGGGGCCGGGCTCGGGGTCGTGGCCGCGCTTGGTGGTGCCGGTCAGCAGCAGGTTGATGGCGTACGATACCGCTTCGATGTGGCTGTATTCCTCGGCGGCAATGCTGGCTACCAGCTCGTAGAACGGCCGCAGACGCTTGCGCCCCCGAAAGTTGAACGACTGAAACGTGTAGTTCATGAGCGTCGACATCTCGCCGTACTTGCCGCCGAGCAGCTCCTGCACGGCCGCCGCGTCGTTGGGCGAGGCATGTTTGGGGGTGGGCAGCTCCAGAGCCAGCCGATCAATGCGATGAATCATACCGTAGGCGTTTGAGTGGTTGTGGATAGGTGCACGGGTGCCCGCCGGGCCAATGGAACACGCCGAATCCTGCTTAACGCCTACCGCCCCAGGTAGTTATAGCCGAGGTTAACGCAAAAACCGCCCCTCCGAAGCCGGAAGGGCGGTTTGCGGTATTGCAATGCCGTTTGGTTACTGGTCGCCGAAGGGATTGTTCGGGTCTTTTTCCTTTTTCGCCTTGGTCTTCGATTTTTGCTTTTCGCCGTCGTCTTTCTTTTCCTTGGTTTTCACCTTGTCGGGCTGCTGGGCCGGAGCGGCAGGTGCGGCCGGTGCCGCCGTGGCTTCGGCCGGAGGCGGCGGGGCCGCCCCGTCGGCCGAGCCCACCTCGTCGGGCTTGGCCACGGCGGCTTGTTTTTGGGCCGCCAGCAGCAGGTTCTGGTCAAACAGCTCGTTTTTCTTCCAGGCCGCCAGCTGCGTTTCCAGCAAGTCCTTTTCCTCCTTGGCGAGCTTGCCCGGCCGCATCATTTTGTTCAGGTCGGGGCTGCCGGCGTCCTTCCAAGCCGTGTACCACATCGAGGCTACCATGGTAGTGGCCAGCTTCATTTGATAGGCCACCATGCCGCCCACTTTCTTGTGGTACTCGTCGGCAAAGGCATCGGAATAGGAGCGGCGGGTGTTGCCGTATTTGTGCGAGTAGGTGTACTTCTTCTCGGGCGTAAACTTCTTGCCCACGGCCACTTCGTAGTCGAAGGTAGCGCCCAGGAAACCGTAGGAACTTTGCAGCGTGGCCCACACGCTGGTGAGCGGGTCTTTGATGTACTCGGCCTTTTCGCCGTCGAGCTTGTACTCGCCGATGTGGCGCTCCACCAGCTTCGATTCCCAGAGCGAGTGCAGCCCGTTCTGTTTGGTGAGCTGCCCGTCGTAGTTTTCGGTGGTGTGCAGCGGCACAAACGCGTCCGACACGTAATGGCCCAAATCGGCCGAGAGGGCCACGATGGCCGTAGTGTCGCCTTCCTTAAAAGCCTGGGTGAGCTTGTCTTTTACGTCCAGAATCACCCACGGCACGGTGCCGTACTTCTTAAGTGTATCGGCGGTGTACTTGGCCGCGGCTTTCTCGTAGAGCTTGGGCATCATCCCGAAAGGGTTGTCGCCGTAGTGGTCCATGTCGATGAAGTGCTTGTTAGCCTCGGTGGGGTCGTCGTTGCGCCGCTCGTCGGGCGCCGTCGAGAGCCGCACAATCTGGGCCATGTGCCGGAAGTAGAACGGCTGCATCGACGAGGGCAACTCGTAAATGGCCACCTGGTGAATGGTGCGGTGGCCGAAGAAGCCCCAGCCGGGCGACAACACCGGGCACAAGAGCACCAGCGCCAGGGAAACAAGCAGTTTTTTCATTGCAGCAAGCAGGAGGGAAAAGCCGTAGGGCTACGGTTCGGAAAGTTCGGGAAAAATTCGACTCGGAGGAAAGCCCGGCGGTAGCCGCTTCGCCCGGTAAACCGCGGTCGTACAATGCGCGGCAAGTTTGTCGTTCTTTTGCTGCTTGCCTCCGCCTTTCCCCATGAACAACATTTCCAAGAAAAAGCCCAGCTACCGCATCAGCCCCGGCCTGCGCCAGTACCTGCAGCAGTACGACCGCGAAACCGCGCTGCCCGTGGCCTACGCCGACCTGCGCCGCTCCTCTGGCTCCTTTCCGCTGCTCGACCGCACCGGCCACGACACGCTCTGGGAAACCGTGCAATACGAGCCGCACACCTTGCTCGAACTCAGTCAGGGCCTGACGGAAGTGTACGCCCTGCTCAAAACCGACGGCGACCTGTCCTTCTCCGAACACCTGCTGGCCGACCGCATCGACTACTGCCGTTTCGGCAACTCCAACCCGTTCCGGGTGCGCATCGTCAACCAGTTCAACGACAACTACGACTACTTCTACGTGAAGCGCGCCGACGCCTCGCGCGTGTACGGGTTGGAGTTGGAGCACCTACTGTCGCCGAATTCCATCAACTTTCTGGTCTGCGGCGACACGCTCATCGAGGAGCACATTGCCGGCATTCCCGGCGACGATTTCATCAAAACCCGCCTCGACCGGCCGCACCTCAACCAGGTGCGCATTGCCAAGGAGTTTGTGAAGTTCAACGAGCGGTGCTTTGCCCGCCTGCTCGGCGACATGCGCGCCTACAACTACGTCATCGACGTGACGCCCGACTTCGAGGACGAGCAGTACCGCGTGCGCGCCATCGACTTCGACCAGCAGAGCTACGAGGGCCACAAGAGCATGTACCTGCCCCAGTATTTCCCCGACAACCGCCCCGTGGTGGAGCTGGTGCGCAGTCTGCTCAAGCCTGAAACCATTCGGCAGTACCAAACCGAGGAACGCACCCTGATGGCCCGCCGCGCCCGCGCCGAGCGGTACCGCCTCAAAGACCTGGTGGACTGCATGCGCCAGGAAGACCTCGCGCCCGCCGACAAGATTGAGCAGCTGAAGAAAGAGCTGAACCTGCAGCACCAAACCACCCTCTTCGACCGCTGCGACTCCATGGGCGACGTGGTGCGTCAAAACCTACGCCTGGTGCTAGGCCGGCGTACGCATTGAGCCTGCCGCCCGGCCGCCAACCGGGCTTTTGCCTATAGGTCGTAACGTAAAGCGCCACCAGGTTTTCCCGGTGGCGCTTTCGATTGTTGAGCCAGCCCTCAGGACCGGCAATGTTTTGGGGTTACCTAGCCAGCACTACTTGCCGAGGCCAAAATGCACGCCGATGGAAATTTCGATGCCGCCGGGGCTGATGGCGTCAACCACGTCGCGCAGGCGCTGCGAGGGAGCGGGGTAGTAGGGGTTGTATTCCACCGGGTCGCCGGTAAATACCACGCCGTAGCCCAACGTGCCCGACAGGCCCACGTGGCCGGGCTGCCAGCGGAAGCCGCCGCGCAGGTTGAGCACACCGCTGGGGTTGATGCTGTACTGGGTTTCCTCGTTATCGAGGGTCAGGGTCACGTTGCTCACGCGGCCCGAGCGCGTGAGGTTGGCGCCGAGGTAGGGCGTAAACGCGCGGTCGGTGTGAAAGTAGTAGCGGGCGCCCACGCCAATTTTGCCGCCTACGCCAATGCCCATGCCGGCATTCACGTCCACGTTCGGCGTAACCATGTAGGCGTATTCGAGGCCCCAGCCGTAGGGGGCGCCCCAGCCCATGGAAAGTGCCAGGGTAGAGGCGCGAAACTGCGAAACCGGTGCAGGGGCCGTGGCTGGCAGCAGCGGGGTGGCCGGCGTGGTAGCCGGCGGCGGGGGAGTGGCAACGTTTTGGGCAGCGGCCGAGCCGGCGCCAGCAGCCAGCAGGCCGCTTAACAGTAGATAGCGTAACATGCTGCAAATATGCAGGCCGCCGCGCCTACTCTCGCCACTGCCGCCTAACTTCCCTTAACCGCGCCCGTGGGACTGTCCTGCCGGCGGTCCAGCAGCTCGTCCAGTTTGGCGTAGATAAACTCGGCCGCCCGGTCGCGCATCTTGTCAGTGGGGCCGCCGAGCACCTCGCGGTATTCGTGCGCCCGGCCTTCCACCAGCACCGTCACGAAGATGGTGCCCGCGGGTTTGTCGGGGGTTTCGGAGGCACCGGGGCCGAACAATCCGGTGATGGACACGCACACATCGGCGGGCAGTTGCTTGTGCAGGCCCTCCACCATTTCGTTGCTGATCTGCTGGCTTTCGGCGGAATATTCTTCCAGGGTTTTCTTTTTCACGCCCAGCAGGCGCTGCTTGGCTTCGGCATGGTACGTTACTACCGAGCCCAGCAATACCTCGCTCACGCCCTGGGCCGGGGCGAGCTGGGCTGCTACCCAGCCGCAGGTGCAGCTTTCGGCCAAAGCCAAGGTGAGTTTGTGCTGCAGAAATTTCTTGACGAGCGCGTCGACATCGGGAGTTTTCATAGGAAGGGGTTAGGCGGCGCGGCTAGCGGCTTACGTCAACCATATGCCCCAGGGTTGCTAGTCTTGCCGGTACACTACGCCTTGCTTCATCACGAAGCGCACGCGTTGCAGGGTGCCAATATCCTGCAGCGGGTCGCCCTCCACGGCCACCACGTCGGCCAGCTTGCCGGCTTCCAGCGTGCCCAGGTTATCCGTCTGGTCCAGCAGCTCCGCCGCCCGGATGGTTGCCGACTGCAAAGCCTCCATGGCGGGCATGCCGGCTTCCACCATGTACTGAAACTCCTTGGCATTTACCCCATGCCGGTACACCGAGGCATCGGTGCCGAAGGCAATTTTTACCCCGGCCTTGTACGCCCGCCCAAAGGTGCCCTGCAGCTTCGGGCCGATGGCCAACGCCTTGGGCGTGACCAGGGGGCCATAGTAGGTAGGGTATTTGGCGGCGGAATCGGCCACCGACTTACCGGCCGTGATGGTGGGTACGTACCAAGTGCCGTACTTCTTCATCAGCTTGAAAGTCTCGTCGTCCATGAGGGTGCCGTGCTCGATGCTGGTCACGCCGGCCCGGATGGCGCGCTTCATGCCCTCGGCGCCGTGGGCGTGGCAGGCCACGCGCAAGCCCAAATCGTGGGCGGTTTCCACCACGGCCCGAATTTCTTCCTCCGTCATCTGCGGGGCCGAGCCGTCTTTGGCCACCGACAGCACGCCGCCCGTGGAGGCAATCTTGATGAGGTCGGCGCCGCGCTTGTACTGCTCGCGCACGGCCTGCCGGGCCTGGTCGGGGCCGTTGGCCACGCCGTCGGTAGGGCCGGGCACGCCCATCAAGTCGAGGCGGTAGCCGTTGGTGGGGTCCATGTGCCCGCCCGTGCCGCTGATGGCTTTGCCGGCCGTAAAGATGCGCGGCCCCACCACCAGTCCGCGGTTGATGGCGTTGCGCAGGGCCACGTTCACACCCGAGCCGCCCAGGTCGCGCACCGTGGTAAAGCCGGCGCGCAGCGTGGTGCGGGCGTGGGCTTCGGCCTGGTAGGCCACGTCGGCGGGGTTTTCGGTGAATTCGCGCAGGAAACCGTCCTTGCTCGTTTCGCCCTCGAGGTGCACATGGCAGTCGATGAGGCCGGGCAGCACCGTGCGGTTTTTCAAGTCGATGACCTTATCGGTGCTGACGCTGGGGGCGGCGTAACCAGCTTGTACCGCTTGCACGCGTCCGTTTTCTATTACCAGGGTTTGCTCGCTGAGGAGCTTGCCGGCACGCACATCGAGCAGGCGGCCGCAGTGCAGGTAGGTTTTCTGGGCTACGGCGGGCACGGCCAGCAGCGCGGCAGTCAGCAGGGAAAACAGAGCAGGGGCGGGGCGCATGGAAATGGTGGTGGGGAACAAAAGCCAGAGGAGTGGCGGAAGATACGCCCTAAAAGAATGCTGCATGCCTACTACATTGCGCGTATTCCGTACCTTACCCGCCGGGGCTGCCACCGTTGGTGGGCTGCCCGGTTTCACTTCTCACCCATCCTTCCTTCTATGGCCACGCAAGAAGCCTTCGAACAAGCCGCCCAGCGCGCCCAGCAGCTCCCCAGCAAGCCTTCCAACACGGTGTTGCTGCAACTTTACGCCCTCTACAAGCAAGCCACCGAAGGCGACGTGCAAGGCGACCGGCCCGGCGGCTTCGATTTCAAAGCCATTGCCAAATACGACGCCTGGAGCAGCCTCAACGGCAAAAGCGCCGACGACGCCCGCGCCGAGTACGTGGCCTTGGTCGATTCGCTATTTCAGCAGAGCTAGACCTGCTTACCACTGCATAAACAAGCGAGGCGCCACGGCTCATAGCCGTGGCGCCTCGCTTGTTTATGCAGTAGGGCTACACTTTCGGGGCGGGCAGGTCGAAGGCTTCGGCGTTGTGCTCGAAGTGGCCTTTGTGGGAGCCGTCGCAGAAAGGCTTGTTTTTGGAGAGGCCGCAGCGGCAGAGCGTTACCCGCTCGCGGCCGGCCAGGCCGTAGGCCGTGCCTTGGGCATCCACGATTTCGAAGTCGCCCTCCACGCGGAGGGAGCCATTGCTGAGGACGGTGAGTTTGGTGGGCATGAAAAAGAGAATTGGGTGATTGAGAAATCGAGTGCTGAGGCCGGCCAAAGGCTATGGCTATTCGCGGCAGTAGTTGCCGGTACAGGTCAGAGGCGTGAAAATGCCCGATAGGATGCGCCATTGGCCGTCTTCGAAGCCCCACATCAGCCAGTAGCGCCCGGTTATCTGCGACTTGCCCGGAGCCTGTTTGTGGGTGAAGCTTTCGGTCCACTCGCCGTTTTCGCAGGCCACCAACGACTGGTCGTTCACCTGCACCTGCTGCGAGCGGTTCATCCAGGTTATATCGGGGCGGGTGCGCCAGAGCGTGCGCATGGTACGACGCACTTCGGCCGGCGTGGTCTGGCAGCCGTTGGCACCGCACAGGTTGGCGCGGGAGCTGAACAAGGCGTAGAAAGCGGTGGAGTCGCGGCCGTTGAAGGCGCGGTTCCACACCACACTCTGTGCCTGAATGGCTTCGACGTGACGCTGTTTGGGAATTTGGGCCTGCGCCGTGCCGAGGCCGGCAACAGCCGCTACAAACAAGCCGGCGGCACGGCGGCGAAAGGAGTAAAAACGCACGGGTGGGTGGTGCAAAAAACAAAAGAAGTAGAAAAGGCCGCGCGGCTACGCAGCGGGCGGCGTGAGAGCCTTGCGCATGACGTAATCGTTCATCCAGTAAGGCCCAATGGGAATGTCTTCGGTGCGGTGCTGCTGAAAGCCCTGCCGCTCATAAAAGTGCAGCGCGGGGTTGTGGCGGTTCACGTTCAGCTCCAGCCACTGCCCGCCGGCGGCCCGCACGCCGTCTTCCACCGCCTGCATAAGCTGCTGGCCCAGCCCCCGGCCCTGGTGCGAGGGCAGCAGGTAGAGCTTGTGCAGCTTGTACACGCCGGGCTCCTCGGGGCGCGGGCTGAAGGAGGCGTAGCCCGCCGGGTGCCCGTCTACGTGCAGCAGCAGAAACGAGTGGCCGTCGTCGGTCATCTGCTGCCGCAACGACGCGGGCGTGTAGATAACGCGGTACATGTAGTCGATCTGCTCCTTGGAAATAATGAAGCGGTAGGTGGGCTCCCACGTGGCCTCGGCCAGCTCAATTATCACCGGAATGTCGGCCAGGGTGGCGGGCTGGACCACGGCCGCGGGGTCGGGTACGGCGGGATGAATGGCGGACTGGGAAGTTGGCATAAGGCACAAGTGAGGGTACAATTTGGCGAAAAAACGAACGTTGACGGGTTTGGCGACCATTTTGGCCCGAAAATTTCATGGGTAGGGCCGCCCGCAAATTGTTGTTGGCCGTACCACTGCGGTACTTACCCACCCCTTGTTGCTATGAAACGCTTCCCTTTGCTTGCTTCTTCCGCTGCTGCCGCCCTGCTCTTGTTGCTGACGACGGCCGCTTCGGCCCAAACCAAAACCACCACTCCGGCCAAGTCGACGACCCCGGCCAAAACGAGCACTCCTGGCAAAACGACCGGCCCCACCACCAAAACCGGGTCGGTTATTTCTGCCGTGGAAGAAGATTTGCTGGAGTTTGGCAGCTGGGTAAACGAACAGGTGGACCGGGCCGACGCCAGCGTGCGGCGCGAGTTGCCGCGTCTCAAGGAAGACTACGAACGACAAAGCTCGCGCATCGACCGCGCTGCCGACAGCCTTTCCTCGCAGTCGAAACGGGAATACGAAGGCCTGAAGGACCGCTACAAAACCTGGGAATACGACCAACAGCGCCGCAGCACCCAAGCCAGCCGCCCCGAGACCTTGCAGGATACGCAAACCCGCTTCCTGGGCGAAAAGGCCAACATTGCCACCGCCCGCGCCAGTGAACTGCACGACCTCTACGGCCGCTTCATCGACTACACCCGCGACAACCGCAAGCAGTGGACCACCACCGACTGGGCGCAGGCCAGCGCGCTGCTCACCCGCCTCAACCAGCGCTACGAGCAAGTGCGCGACCAGATTGAAGTAGACGAGCGGGTGCACATTCGCTCGTGGCAGGCCGAATTCCGCACCTTCGAAAAAGCCCGCGCCACCAAGGACGTGCTGGGCGACTAACCCGTAGCGTGCTGCGCTCAGGCCGCCGGCGCCACCAGCAGAGGCATGGTGCGCTGGCGCAACCAGCGCCAGGCGGCCGGCACGGAGTAGAACACGCGCAGGTCTAGTTCCTGCTGCAGCTGATCTAAAACCTGTGCGTTGCCGAGGGACACTTGCATGTCGGCGTCGAGCACGTAGGCAAAGACCCGCAGGCCGTTTTTCTTGGCCACGGGTACCCATTCGTATTCCAGCCAATGCATGGCCTCGCCCCAGTCGCCACTGGTGCTGCGCTTGTCGTTGAGAATGCCCAGCGGGTGCAGCTGCTGATGCCACGGCAGCGTGGCTTCGGCCACTCGGATGACTTCCTCGCTGGTGAGGTGGCCGTGCCAGCGCACGTACAGCACCCGCTCGTTCGGAAAGAAGTTAAGCTCGGCTACCACAATCCCGAACGTATCGATGATGGTGTGAACCAATTCGGCTTTCTGGTGGAAGAGGAGAGTGGTGCGGGGCATGGCGGCAACGGCTGTATATTAGTAATATAAGATATAGGCGCGATAATGCCAAGGGCGTGCGGCGGGCTGATGGGTTTGCGCTACTTTTGTGGCCCTCCTTTCGTTTCGCATTCCGCTCATGCACATCGCCATCGTCGGCAACATCGGTGCCGGCAAAACCACCTTGGCCCACAAGCTGGCCCACCACTTCAACTGGGAAGTCTTTCTGGAAGACGTCGACGACAATCCGTACCTCAAGGATTTCTACGACGACATGCCCCGCTGGGCCTTCCACCTGCAGGTGTATTTCCTCAACAGCCGCTTCCGCCAGACGCAGCGCATCAAGGAAATGAAGCTCGGGGGCAAAGGCGTGATTCAGGACCGCACCATCTACGAAGACGCCCACATCTTCGCCGCCAACCTGCACCAGTCGGGCCTGATGGTGGAGCGCGACTTCGACAACTACCAGAACCTGTTTCAGTCGATGATCAGCATGGTGGACCCGCCCGACTTGCTGCTCTACCTCAAAGCCGACCTGCCCAAGCTCATCCACCAGATTGAGAAGCGCGGCCGCGACTACGAGAACAACATGCGCATCGAGTACCTGCGCAACCTCAACGAGCACTACGAGCAGTGGATCAGCGGCTACAAAGACGGCAAGCTGCTGATTGTGGATGTGAACGACCTGAACTACGTGGAGCGCCCCGAAGACCTGGGCATCATCATCGAAAAGATCCAGGCCAAGCTGTTCGGCTTGTTCGAGCAAGCCCAGTAAGGCTACTGCAGCAGCGGCCCCGATTTCCACTACGGAACCGGGCCGCTGCTTTTTTACTAATGGCCGGAACCCGATTGCCGGGGCTCATTCGCCCTCGACGGCGTGGTTGAGGAAGTGCACCAACGGCTGGGCCGCTTGCCAGGCAGCCACCACCCGGTCCGCAAAATCGGGGCGCAGCACGTCGGCGTCGGGAATGCTGCGCCACACGAAAAAGCTTTTGAGGCGCAGCCATTCGATGTCCGGGTCGTCGCGGTCGTAGCCTTTGGGCGCGGTTTTCAGGGCGTTGCTTTGGTCGAGGCCAGCGGGGAAATGCCGCAGCAGCTCCGCATTCTGGCGCATGGCGTGAAACGCATCGGCGCTGTAGTGAATTTCCTGCCGGATGCGCGCCAGCTGCGCCGGCTCGGGCTGCCAGCGCCCGGCGCCCACGTACGTTTCGCCGCCCGGCTCCAGGGCCACGAAATAGCCTGCCCACGGACTTTGGCGCCCGCCGCGCTTGAAGCCGGCCGCCATGTGGCGCTTGTAGGGTTCGTCGCTTTGCTGAAACCGGTCGTTTTTGTTGATGCGGTACATGGTTTCGGCCGGGCTCAGCGGTGCCAGATCGGGCTCGAAAGCCTGCGCGCGTTTCAGGAGTTGTGTAACCAGGCCGGCGAAAGCGCCCCGGGCGCGGTGGTAGTCGGCGCGGTGCGCATCCATCCAGGGCTTGCTGTTGTTGGCGTGTAGCTGGCGCAGAAAATCGAGGGCAAAGGCAAGGTCGTTCACGGCGGGGCACGGCTTGGGTGGTGGCATGCGGGCAAACGTACCGGCGGCTCGCGGCGTTGTGGCAGGGGCCGAAAAACAGCGCAGCCGCCTCGGAAAGAAGCGGCTGCGTGCGGTGTCGGAAAGCAGAGCGGGTTACCGCTGCGTGCCGCGCTGGGCGGTGGCGTCCGGGGCGCTGTTGTCATTCAGCGCCCAATCGAACGGCAGGTAGGTAACTTGGGCGGTGGGCTCGATCTTGATTTTGGCGTAGCGGTTCAGGAAGGCCACCAACTCGGTTTGCTGGCCAAATTCCGCCGCGTGCCAGTCAAACAAGCTCGACACCTGCACGTGCCCAGCCGCCAGCGTATTGCGCAGCGGGTCGTTGATGAAGCGCCGGGCCTGTTGGTCGAGTTGCTTGTCGAGCAAGGCCCCGTCGAAGGCGGCGGGCAGCAGCGACGGGCCGGAGTAGGCGCCGCGGTTGAGGGCAAAATGCAGGCGCGCATCGGCAGGCAACAGTTTGGGCAGAATGGTGCGCTCAATCTGGTTGAGCGAATAGGTTTGGTTGCCCACGTTTACTTCGGGCGCTTCCCATACCGAGAGCTTGCCGCCGATGGTTTTGATGCGCACTTCGCTCAGGCGCTCCACCGGGTAGTACTGCAGCGTGAGGTACACGCTGGTGGCGTTGTACACATTCAGCCAGTACGCCGCCTGGTCGGCACGCGACCAAGAGGGCTGTGGGGGCATGTGCTTGGCGGCTTGCAAGTAAGCCAGCAACTCGTCTTCGTCGTTTTGCAGGCCCTGGTAGTTCAGGTGCCCATCAGCACGAAGGTGACGAGCCAGCAGCTCGCCCCACGGGGCGTGCAAGAGCTGGAGGGTGTTGTTGTCGGCACTGGCGGGGCGCCCGTTCAGGAGCAACAGGCCAAAAAGCAGGAAAAGCGTGACTCGTGCAGGCAAGCGGTGCAACATGCGGCAAGTGGGCAGTAATAGGGCGGACGTCAAGTTCTAAGCGACTCGTAACCAAGCAGCGGGCTAATAATTTGCTTGAGCAGCGCGAAGCGGAAACCGACTGTGGGCAAAAGTAAATACGCGGCAGTACAATATCAAGCGAATTGGATTTACACCTTAATAAAATATGTCGTAATCTGCACTAGTAAGAATTGGTAGCGGAAAAATCCTGCAGCTGCCAACGCTGCAAATTAAACGTATGAACAGCCGCTACGACCAGCGGCGTGCGCACTACAAGTACCAAATTGGCTGGTTGATAAGATTTTGTGTGCAAAATGGTATGCAAAGCCGGGGCCAGCCCCTGCCCGCGCAATTCCAGCGGACCTACTTCATCGACCACCAGACAGCGGGTTTCGGGTGTGGTGGCTGCTCCAAGCAAGGCGTGGTTGGCCCACCCGAAGGCCGCTGAGGAGAAACGGTGCGGGCCGATGCACTGGGCTTGCCAGTCGCCGGGCCGGGCGTTTACCGACCACTGCAGCCCGGTGCGTAAGTCGTGAAAACGGCGGGTTGCCCGATTTTCGGCTGGCATCAGCAGTCCAGCTACGCTGGCTTGTCCACTTGCCCAGGCAGTCAGTCGGGTGGTTTTGCCGCTGCGCACGGGGCCGCTGAGCAGGTGTATAATCATGGGTAACGGCCGGGCTAGAAAGCTACGCGGCTTGGCGTACGGGTTCGACGAACATGGAAACGGCTAGGGCCCGGCAAAACCAGCGCCAGCGTCGCCAGCCCCGGTGCCCGCCCGCCACGCGCCAACATTGCGCCACCAGCTGGCCGGTAGCAGGGAGTAAGTTGAGGGTCGCCGACAAATCGGCGGCCCAACGGCCGCGCGGGCGGCTGAGCCAGTTCCGCAGGGCCCGCAGCAGCAGGGGCGCAACCACCAATGCCCAGCCACCATATACCACAATCGAGCGAAGCAGCAGTCCGCCCAGCTTGGAGCGGTCGAGGGCGGCTACGGGGGGCCAGCCGGCCGCGGCGGCCAGCCACAGCAGCGCCACCGCCACCCAGATGCCCAGCAACACGCGGCTGATGTGCCACCGCCGCGGAGGAGCCGCAGTGACAGGCGCCGAGTCGTTGCTGTCGTCGTTTTCGGTGGGCTGCTGCGGTTGCCAGAGCCAGGGGTACTGCTGAGCCAGCATCGGCAGCTGCTGCGGCAAGCCGCCGGCCCACCACCCAATGGCCACGCCCGCGGCGGCATGCAGCATCAAGTAGCCGAGGGCAAGCAGCAGGGCATAGTTGGGCTGCTGCGCGGCCATGCCACCAAGCAGGCCTTGTACAAACTGGTTGAAGGCGCCGGGCAGGTCGTTGCCGAACACCAGCCAAAGCATCAGCACCCGTTGCGCGGCCGACTCCACCAGCGTGAGCAAACCCAGCAGCACGCCGCGCAGGCGCGGAAACGACGTGCCCCAGGCCAGCATTTCGCCCACAACGCCCTGAAACGCTACCGCCACGTAGGCCGTGGGCGGGCTTTGCGGGCTAAGCATGGCTTTGAGGGCCAGCACCACCAGCAGCCCGCGCAGCACAATGCCGCGCCGCCCGGCGTAGTGCCCAATCAGCCGGATGATGACCACCGCCGTGCCGCCGACGAGCAAACCGGTAACGGGCAGCTTGAAGGCGTGCAAAATGCCGCCCAGTAACCCTTCGCTCAGGGCCCACAGCGCCACGAGGCGCGGAACCAGCAGGCGGGACGGAGTAGGCGCAAAAGCCGAAGCAGCAAACGACATGGCAGAAAAATAACAGCTTCGGAGGAAAATTGGCGACGCTAGGCGTGGTGGCTGAGCACTTCAACAGCACCGCCCGTGCGCAGTACACCGCTGGCCGGGCCCACCACGTTCATGCCGAACATGACTTTATTACCGGCTTTGCGGTACTGCGCCAGGGTGCGCAGGGGTTCGGCGCTGCGTTCGGCGGTCAGCTGGTCGGTAGTGGTGACGGGGCAGCGGCCGCAGGGCCGGATGCCGCGAAACGCCAGCTCGCCCACCCGGAACTCATGCCAGGTATCTTCGGCGTAGGGCAGGGTACCGGTTACCACCAAGTTGGGGCGGAAGCGGTTCATGGGCAGCGGTTGCTCCAGGCGCTGGTTGAGGTCGTCGAGCGAGGCTTGGCCGATGAGCAGGAACGGGTAGGCATCGGCGAAGCTCACGAGGCCGGGCACTTTGCCGTCGTCGACGGGGCGCAGGGCTACGTCGGGCATGAACACGAGGCGGCAGGGCTGGCCGAGGGCTTCGCTCAGCCACTGGTCCTGCTCGTTGGTGCCGCGGTAGGCAAACACCATATCGTCCCACACCGTCACAAACTGGGTGCGGTCGGCACTGGCTTCGAAGGGCACCAGCAAGGGGCGCAGCTCGGGCCGCCGAATGTGGCGAATCACGAAGCCGTTGTGGCCCAGCTCCAGGTGCAGCAGCGCCATTTCGGGAATGTTGCGCTGCGTTAGAAACTGCCCGCGCGCGTCCACAATCAGCCACCGACGGTCGTGGCGGAAGCCGCGGGCCTGCACTTCGGCCTCGGGCACGCGAAAGCCGCCCAAGGACTTGACGGGGTAGAGGTAGAGGTCGGCAAGCAGGAGCGAGGCAGCAGGCATAAGGCAGCAGGAAGAGGCCACGAAGATAACCGACGGCTCTGCGGCGTTGGTTTTCTTTTTTACTTACGTGCTCATTCCGCCGTGCCATGAACGCCGCCGCTCCCTCCGCTCCTGCTACTCCCGCAGCCGAAGCAACAGCTTGCCTGAACTGCGCGCAGCCGTTGGCAGCCGGGCCCTACTGCCCGCACTGCGGCCAGGCCCGCCCGCACCGCCTCTCGGTGCCGCACCTGCTGCACGAGCTGCTGCACGTATTTACCCACGCCGACAAAAGTATTTTCGGCTACGCGGCGCAGGTGCTGCGCTACCCCGGCCGGGTGGTGGCCGACTATTTGGCCGGCCGGCGCAAGGTTTACTTCAACCCTTTTCAGTTTCTGCTGCTGGCAGTGGGTTTCGCTACGTTGCTTTCCACCCAGCTGCACTACTATGAGCTCATCGGCGAAAACGTGCAGCGGGGTTTTCGGGCCGGCGGCGCTTCGGCCGAGCAGGTGGAACGGGTAGGGCGGTATTTCTACGCCATCGGCAAGTTTTTCAACGTGTGGTGGCTGACGCTGATGCCCCTGCACGCGCTGGGCGTGTGGGCCGTGTACCGCCGCTGGCTGAACTACGCCGAGTCGTTGTTTGTGCTGGTCGTGGTGGGCTCGGCGTTTCAGCTCTACCTCATGGTGGCGCTGGTGTCCATCTTTTTGGTGGCGGGTCGCGAGCCGGGCAGCAGCACCGCGCTCATGCAGGCCGCGGTGTACGTGGCGTATCTCACGTGGGTGGGCCGGCAAGGCCTGCGCCTGAGCTGGCCCCGCGCCGTGCTCAGCGCCTTGGTTGTGAGCGTGCTGGCCGGGCTGCTGAACTACGGCGTCAACATACTGGTGTTCCGCTGGTACGTGTTCGGGCACTAGGCTGCGCGCCTAGTGCAATGGCCGCTTCTTGATGAGGCCGCCGTGGGTGTCTTTGATGCTGTGCATGAGCAGGAACGCCTGGTGGTCGATGGCTTCTACCTCGCTGCGCAGGCGCGTGACTTCCAGGCGCGTCACGGCCGTAAACACGATGTCCATCGATTCTTGCTGGTGGCCGTGGCCGCCGTAGCCGCTGCGGCCCGCGTAGAGCGTCACGCCGTGGCCGAGCTTCTCGGTTATCATGCGCCGGATGGCTTCGCTGCGCTTCGAAATGATGGTGACGCCGGTGTATTCCTCCAGGCCGTCAATCATGAAATCGACGGTTTTGGCAGCCGAGAGGTAAGCCAGAATTGAGTACATAGCCGTTTCGACCGACAGCAGCCAGGCGGCCACGGCAAAAATCAGCACGTTAATCACCAGCATCACGTCGCCCACGCTCATGGGGCTTTTGCGGCTGGCAAACACGGCCATGATTTCGGTGCCGTCGAGCACGCCGCCGCCCCGGATGGTGAGGCCGATGCCCGCGCCCAGGAAAAACCCGCCGAATACCGAAATCAGGAGCTTGTCTTGGGTGAGAACGGGGAACGACACCAGCCACAGCACCACGGCCAGTCCCAGAATGGCCGCCGTGGCTTTGAGAGCCACCACGCGGTCGAGGTGGAAATAGGCCAGCGCGATGAACGGCGCGTTTATCAGCACCAGCAGCACCGACAGCGGCCAGCCGGTGACTTCGGCCGTGAGCAGCGAAATGCCCGTCACGCCGCCGTCGATGAAATCGTTGGGCAATAAAAAGCCTTTCAGCCCCAGCGCCGCCGAGAAAATGCCCGCTACTACCAAGGCAAAGCTGACCATCTGCCGCCGCAGCAGGCGCAGGGCAAACTTCCACACCGGTCCACCCGTGTGGCCCGGAGGCAGGCCGTTGGGGTATTTTTCGCGCAGCATTTTCCGGATGATGAGTTGCTGAATCAGCATAAGCACAGGGGTTGGTGACGTTTGAAAGTACGGGCGTCGGCGCGCATTCGCCGAAAAAAAGCTCGACAGTAGGCCACACCACGGGCGACAAGCGAGCTGTTGGGGAACTGCTGCCCAGCAAAAAAGGCAGCGGCCATAGCCGCTGCCTTTCCCGAATCGTCAGAAAAACGAGCTTGGCCTACTTGCCCGCCGCTGCGCCCCCTTTGGCGGCGCTGCCGGCCTGCGCCTGCGTGGCCAGTTCCACGGCGCGGTAGAGGTTCACCACGCCGCCGGTGCTCGAAAGCGTGCTGAAATCGACCGGCTTCTTGGCGCCCGGCTTCAGCACCTTGGTGTGCACCGGCTGGGCCGACGCCATGAGGATGCGCTTCAGCTCCACGGCCGAAAGGGAAGGAAAGTACGACTTGAGCACTGCCGCCATGCCCGCTACCGTGGGGGCCGCCATGCTGGTGCCGCTTTCGTTGCCGTAGGTGCTGCCCGGCAGGGTCGAGTAAATGCCCACGCCCGGCGCAAATACCTCCACTCGCTTGCCGTAGTTCGAGAAATCGGCGGCCAGGTGCTCGTCGTTGGTGCTGGCCGAGGCCCCCACCGTCAGAAAGTTGGGGTAGGCGGCCGTGGCCTTCGGCGCCACCGGCGCGGGGTAGTGCGTCACCTCGTCGATGTTGTTCGACTCGTTGCCGGCCGCGTGCACCAGCAGCACGCCCTTGCTGCCGGCGTAGCGAATGGCCTCGTCGACAGCCTCGCGGTGGGGCGAGTAGTACTTGCCAAAGCTCATGTTGATGATGGCGGCGCCGTTGTCGGTGGCGTAGCGGATGGCGTTGGCCACGTCCTTGTCGTGCTCGTCGCCGTTGGGCACGGCGCGCACGGCCATGATCTGCACCGGGGCACCGGCCACGCCCTGCACGCCAATGTTGTTCTGGCGGTCGGCGGCAATGATGCCGGCCACGTGGGTGCCGTGCAACGCATCGGGACCGGTCACGTCGTTGTTGCCGTAGTTGCGGTCCTTGGTGTTGTCTTCGTCGTCGCCCACGATGGTGCGCGGGTTGTACTGCAGGTTCAGGGAGTAATCCAAGTGCTTTTTGCCTTCCGTCGCGGCCTGCTGAATCTGCTTCACCACCGACTCCATATCGGGCTGGCCCGAGGCGAGCAGGCTGCCGTAGAGCTGCGAGGTAAGGGCCAGCAGCTGCGGGTTGCTCACGGGCGGCTTGCGCAGCACGGCGGTATCGAGCCGCTCTACGCCCAGCACTTGTTTCAGCTGGCTGGTAATGCTTTGCAGCTGCTCGCCCATGGGGCCCAGCTCCTGCAGCTGCTTGGTTTCTTCGGCTACTTTCTTGTCGTAGTCTTTTTTCACGCGCTGGTACAGGTCGTACTCCTCGCGCTTGGCCGCGGGCACCGAGGTACGGCTTTTGCCCTCGTAGAGCGGCTTGAGCTTGGCCACGAGGCGGGTTTCCTCGTAGGTGTCCACGTCCACGTTGCGGCCGTCTTTGCCGCCCAGAAAGCTCCAGCCGTGGATGTCGTCCACGTAACCGTTGCCATCGTCGTCTTTGCCGTTGCCGGGAATTTCGCGGGGGTTGGTCCAGAGCACGCGCTTCAAATCCACGTGGGCCGTATCCACGCCCGAGTCGATAACGGCCACCACCACGGCGGTGGGAATACGGTTTTTCAGCAGCTCATCGTAGGCGCGCTGGGTGCTGATGCCCATCGTGCGGTCTTTCAGCGGGTCGAGGTGCGTCCACTGCACGGGTGCGGGCGCGGCGGCCGGCGCGGCCACCTGTTGGGCCGACGCGGCGGCCGGAAGTATCAACGCAAAACCAAGCGTGGCCAGCCACGGACGGGGGAAGAAGCTCATGCAGTAAGGCGCCCGAACCGGCGCATTGGGGGTAAATGAAGGCGGGAAGATAGGCTACGGACAAGCTTTGGCCGGAACCGTTGCGGCAGGGCCGGATTTTCCCCGCGCTTCCCTCAACGATGCGGCCGGGCCGAGGCGTTCCACTTTATCGGCAGAATGCAATGTTTGCCACGCGCCAGCGGCTTTCAGCGGCTGCAGCAATCTGAAGCAGCGGCGAATCGGACTTTGCCGGCCCCGAACCACGGGGGCAGAAGCGGCTGGCGGGCCCCGCGCGCTGAACCCACCCCGCGTCCGGCGGTTATCTTCACGACTTCAACCTACCCCCGATGCTCCACCATTGCCTCCGCCGTGCCCTGCTCACGGCCCTGCTTGTGCTTCCTGCGGCCTTCTTCGGTAGCGAAGCCCAGGCCCAAGCCCCCAAAACCTACTCGTCCTCGGAAATCCTGCTGGGGCTGAAAAAGCTCAACGTGCTCGGCTCGGTGCTCTACATTGCGGCCCACCCCGACGACGAAAACACCCGCCTGATTGCCTACATGGCCAACGGCCGGCTGCTGGAAACCGGCTACTTCAGCTGCACCCGCGGCGACGGCGGCCAAAACCTCATCGGCCCCGAGCTGCGCGAGCAACTCGGCGTCATCCGCACCCAGGAGCTGCTGGCCGCCCGCCGCATCGACGGCGGCCGGCAGTTTTTCTCCCGCGCCAACGACTTCGGCTTCTCGAAAACCGCCGAGGAGACGTTCAAGATCTGGGACAAGGAGCAGGTGCTGGCCGACATGGTGTGGGTGATTCGCCAGCGCCGCCCCGACGTGCTCATCACCCGCTTCCCACCCGACGCCCGCGCCGGCCACGGCCACCATACCGCCTCGGCCATCCTCGCCGCCGAAGCCTTCGACGCGGCCGGCGACCCGAAACGCTTCCCCGAGCAGCTGCAGTACGTGCAGCCCTGGCAGCCCAAGCGGCTGTTCTGGAACACCGGCTCGTTCTTCGTGAAGCCCGGCGAAGACATGAGCGGCTACCTGAAAGTAGATGCCGGCGGCTACAACGCCTTGCTGGGCCAGAGCTACGGCGAAATTGCCGCCCGCAGCCGCTCGCAGCACCGTTCGCAGGGCTTCGGCTCGGCCGCTACCCGCGGCGAGGCGCTGGAATATTTACAGCTGGTAAAAGGCGACAAAGTCAGCAAAGACCCCTTCGAGGGCGTGGACATGAGCTGGAACCGCGTGAAAGGCGGAGCCGCCGTGGGCAAGCTTCTCGACGAGGTGATTCGGAAGTATGATGCGAGCAAGCCGGAGGGGAGTGTGCCGGGGCTGCTGAAGGTGCGGGAGGTACTATTTGGGTTGCTGGCTAAAGAGGACAACGGACGTTTTTGGCAGATAGAAAAGCTGGAAGAACTCGATGCTTTAATCAAGCAGAGTGTAGGCCTTCATTTGGAAGTAACTGCCGCTAGTCCTTCTGCCGTTTACATGCCTTCAGGCACAATGGCAGTAAGCGCCACTTATGAAATAGTTAATCGTTCAAACCTGCCTATTCAACTGCTGGCTAAACAAGGTGTCGTTGGTAACGAGGCCCTTGCTGTAACCTCCATTTCAGCTATGAATGGAATGCATGGCAACCAAGGCAAGCGGATTGACTTGCCGACTAACACAAGGCTTACTGATACCATCAGCATCAAGGGGAGTGTGAGCACGGCTTTGGTTTCTCAGCCGTACTGGCTGCGGGATGCGGCTTCTATTGGTATGTACTCCGTTAAAAGTCAAATAGACCGGGGTAAGGCCGAGAATGATCCGGCTGCTTTGGTACACTTTCGCTTCTTAGTCGGCGGACAAATGTTCATGTATAATGTCCCCGTGCAATACAAGCGCGTCGACCCCGCTTTCGGTGAGATATACCAGCCAGTGGCCGTAGTGCCGCCCGTGGCCGTGAACCTCGTCGGTCGGGCATACGTCTTTGCCGACAACCAGCCCAAAACCGTTCCCGTCACCCTAAAAGCCGGCCGCGCCAATGCCAAAGGCACGGTGGCCCTACAGGTGCCCGCCAACTGGAAAGTGGAGCCCGCCAGCATTCCGTTCGATATCCTGAACAAAGACGAGGAGCGTACCGTGACGTTCCAGATGCAGCCCGCCGACAAAAACAGCCCTGAAAGCAGCGGCCAGCTCCGCGCCGTGGCCACGCTCGACGGCCAGCCCTACACCCGCGGCATCCAGACTATCAACTACCCGCACATTCCCGTCCAAACGCTCTTCCTCGAGGCCGTGGCCCCGTTGGTAAAGCTTGATCTGAAGCGCCGCAACCAGGAAATCGGCTACCTCATGGGCGCCGGCGACGAAGTGCCCGACGCCCTGCGCCAGATCGGCTACAACGTGACCCTGCTCAAGCCCGAAGACCTGAACGCCGGCAAGCTCAAGCGCTACGACGCCGTGGTGCTGGGCGTGCGCGCCTACAACACCATCGACCGCCTGAAGTACCTGCAAAAAGAGCTGCTCGAATACGTGGAAAAAGGCGGCAATATGGTGGTGCAGTACACCGTCAATTCCCGCGTGGTGCTGCCCGAAATCGGCCCGTACTCCCTGAAACTGTCGAACGACCGCGTGACGGTGGAAGACGCGCCCGTGACCATCACCAAGCCCCAGCACCCGCTGATGGCAGCCCCAAACAAGATTACCACCAAGGATTTCGAGGGCTGGCAGCAGGAGCAGGGCCTCTACTACCCCAGTTCCTGGGACCCGAAATACCAGACCGTCATCAGCAGCCACGACCCCGGCGAAACGCCCAAGGAGTCGGCCATTTTGGTGACGGACTACGGCAAGGGCCACTACATCTACACCGGCCTTTCCTTCTTCCGCGAACTGCCCGCCGGCGTGCCCGGCGCCTACCGCCTCATCACCAACATGATTGAACTGGGCAAGGACAAGGCGAACTAGCAGCACGAAAGCTCCCCTCCTTTTTGAAGGAGGAGACGCGGCGAGTTTACTCGCCGCTGGGGTGGTAGCGTCGTTGCTGATGTTGAACGACCTACACACAACGGTCATGCTGAGCTTGTCGAAGCATCTCTACCGCTTCGTCAGATACCATTCAACAAAGTGAGTGCGGACTTCAGAGGGAGAATGACGGCCTTTTAAACAACGACGCAACCAGCCCAGCGGCGAGTAAACTCGCCGCGTCTCCTCCTTCAAAAAGGAGGGGGCATCACGGCCTTCGGCGCAGCTTCGCACAATTCTTGTTGTTCTTCTTTTCCATCCCGCCACCCAACATGCTGCACCCCGTTTCCCCCGCCGATTCCGACCATTCTCCGCCCGGTCTGCCCTCGTGGCGCGCGTGGTACACGTTGGTGCTGGCGGCGCTGGCGGCCGAAATCGGGTTTTTCGTGTGGCTTAGCCGAGCGTTGGGCGCATGAGCAACTTCGACTGGCTGGTGCTGGCGGGCACACTCATTCTCATTGTTGGCTACGGCACCTGGCGCACCCGCAAGGCTGGCGCCAGTCTCGACAACTATTTGCTGGGCGGGCGCAACACCCGCTGGTGGGGCGTGGGCCTGAGCATCATTGCCACCCAAGCCTCGGCCATTACCTTCCTGAGCACGCCCGGCCAGGCCTACGCCGACGGCATGCGCTTCATTCAGTTCTACTTCGGCCTGCCCGTGGCCATGGTGCTGATATCCATCGTGGCCGTGCCCATCTACCAGCGGCTGCGCGTGTACACGGCCTATGAGTACCTCCAAACCCGCTTCGATGGGCGCACGCGCACCCTGGCAGCGGGCTTGTTTCTGTTGCAACGCGGCCTGAGCAACGGCCTCTCGCTCTACGCACCGGCCTTGGTGCTGTCGGCGGTGCTGGGCTGGAGCCCGGCCGTGACGGTGTGCCTGCTGGGTACGCTCATCATTGCCTACACCGTGAGCGGCGGTACCCGCGCCGTTACCATCACCCAGCAGTGGCAGGTGGCGGTTATTTTCTCGGGCATGGCAGCGGCGGGCTACCTGCTGGTGCGCTACCTGCCGCCCCAAATCGGCTTTACCGATGCCCTGCACGTAGCCGGGCGGCTGGGCAAGCTCAACCTTGTCGACTTTTCCTTCAGCTGGACCGACCGCTACAACTTCTGGACCGGCATGACCGGCGGCCTGTTTCTGGCCCTGTCTTACTTCGGCACCGACCAAAGCCAGGTGCAACGCTACCTTTCGGGCCAAAGCGTGACACAAAGCCGCCTGGGGTTGCTCATGAACGGCTTGGTGAAGGTGCCCATGCAGTTCGGTATCCTGCTCATTGGGGTGCTGCTGTTCGTGTTCTATCTGTTTCAGCCGGCGCCGCTCACCTTCAACCGGCCCGTGTATGAGGAGGTGATGCGCGGGCCCGCCGCCGCCGAGGCCCGGCAGCTGGAGCAGCAGCACCGCACCCTGCAACTGGCGCAGCAGGCGGCTACTACTTCGCTGGCGGCGGCCCAACGCGCCCAGAATCCGGTGGCCGAAGCTGCGGCGCAACAGCGGCTGCAAACCACCCAGGCCGCCCGGGCCGGCATTCAGCGGCAGTGGCTGGCCCTCATCAAGCGCACCAACCCTACCGCCGACGACAAGGCCATCGAAGCCAAAGGCAAGGACACCGACTACGTGTTCATTTCATTCGTGCTGAAGTATTTGCCGCGCGGCCTCGTGGGTTTGCTGGTGGCCGTGGTGCTGAGCGCGGCCATGAGCAGCGCCGCCGGCGGCCTGAATTCCCTGGGCTCTACCAGCGTGGTCGATATCTACCGGCCGGCGCTGAAAGGGCGCATTCGCTCGGAAGAGCAGCTGGTGAAAACCTCGCGCTGGCTCACCGTGGGCTGGGGCGTGCTAGGCATCGGGTTTGCGCTATTTGCGGCCCGCATGGAAAACCTCATTCAGGCCGTCAACATCCTCGGCTCGTTGTTCTACGGCACCATTCTGGGCATTTTCGCGGTGGCGTTTTTTCAGAAGCATGTGCACGGCCGGGCGGTGTTCGGCGCGGCCGTCGTCACGCAGGTCCTCACGCTGCTGGCGTTCTGGCTCACCGATATTGCCTACCTGTGGTACAATATCCTGGGCTGCTTTGCGGTGATGGGCATTGCTGAGGTGTGGCAGCGCACCGGTCCGCCCGATTCCCGCTCCGAGAGAGAAGGGGAGCCGACTGATTATCCGTTGGTGGAAGCCCGGTCGTGATGAAATGAGCCCAAACGCAAAGCGGCCCGCTACCGAAAGGAAGCGGGCCGCTTGTTTTAGTATGCTTCTCGACAGAAGCGGCGGACGATTACAACTTGCCGGTTTTCTTGGCTTCCACAATCAGGTCCTCGTTCATCTTCACGTAGTCGGCGTTTTTGGCGTCGAGGGCCAGCTTCTTCGACTGCTCGGCCGAAGCCACGGTGCCTTTGTAATCCTTCATTTTCAGGCGGATTTTAGCTTCCGTGTGCACGTTCCAAAACTTGGGGTCGGTGGCGTTGGCTTTTTGCATCCAGGCCAGGGCCTGCTTTAGGTCCTTGTCGTTGTCGTAGTAGTACACGGCCGCGGCGGCCAGGTCGTTGGCCGAGGGCGAGGCGTTCTTGATGACTTTCTCGTCGATCTGGGCCATTACCTTCGGCTCCACTTCGCTCGTTACTTTGAACTTGGCGCCGGTCAGCTCCCACATCATGTCCACGTTGGCCGTGGCGGGTGTGATGTCGGAGAAGCCAATGGTGAAGGTTTCCACTTTGTTGCCCAGTTTGTAGGGCTTCACGCTCACGCGGGCCACGTCCTGGTCGTCTTTGAAGCCGTCGACGTCGGCGCCTTGCTTGGTGCTTTTGTTGAACACCACCAGCCATTCGGTCTTGTTCGGAATGGTGTAGATGCCGTACTCACCGGCCGGAATCTTCTTGCCCTCCACCGTCACGTCGTCGGAGAACTTGATGCTGGTGGTTTGGTTGGCGCCGGTGCGCCACCGCTTGCCAAACGGCACGAGCGTACCAAAGGCTTGGCGCCCTTTCAGGCTGGGGCGCGAGTAGGTGATGGTGATGTCGGTGAGGCCCACGCGCTGCGTAACGGTGCTTTTGGGGCTGGCCGCTGGGGTGCTGATCTGGGCCTGGGCGGCCGGGGCCGAAAAGAGTAGGGCGGCTGCCAGGGCAGGAGCGGCCAGCAGCGAAGTCCGGTTCAACATGAGGAAAACGAGTGAATGAGGGTGATTAGCGCCCTAAAAGTACAGCTTTCGGAGAATGGACGCGGCGGCGCTGCTAAAGCGTTTGTCAACGCCGTCGCTAACGCGCTGACCTCAAGCAAACGGCTGCCCGTTGACAAGCAACCGCGCAAACGAATCGTGGTGGTGCAGCAGGCGCTGAAACCGCTGCAACGAAAGCGCCGAATAGCGTCCGTAGATGGTGAACGTGACGGTAGCTGGTGCGTCGCTCCAGCCGCGGCTGAACCGGGCGCCGGCGTCCATGGCTTCGTAGAACAATGCCTTCACCAGCGGCACGTCGAGGTAGTTTTCGTTGAAAGCGACGTGAAGGCGGGTGTGTAAGGTGTATATCACAAAGCTCCTAAGTAAAACTAAAGAGTTACAATTGGTCTGAGTTATAAGGCTTATTATGCGTGATTAAATAGTATCGATAAAGGTGTAGCCCTTGTAAGTTTCTGAATAGATTTTTGATCCGGGCATAGGGCAAACGGTAATCTGTACGAATAGAAATCAGGGGCATCCTGTCGAAGCCTCGAAGCGCTTCGGCTCTAGCAGCTGTAATGCATTCGGATAATTGATTGTCTCCTTCTGAACATGGAATGCCAAGTAAGGTGATTTTCCTTCGCTCATAATCAGGGAGCGAGAGGTAAGCGGGCAACTTTCGAACATCCATGCCCAGGTAAGGTATCTTTACCAATTCCCGCTGCTGGAAGATTGTAAAATAAACGCCGCGTTTAGCTGCCACTTGGCGTATCGCAGCGGCTTGGACAGACTTCGAATCATGAGAGAAGTAAACCTTGTTAGTCTTGTCAAGGCTGATGGTTAAGATATTTGTTTCCGGTCCACAGTACGAACGTTCAGTGGTAGAGGGCAAAAGCAGGTAAGGCGCGTCTGTGTGAAAATCGGTTTCAGCATTAGATAAGAGGCAGCACATAATGGCAAGAAGCATAGCCGCGACCGAACCGAAGTCTTGCCACACAATAGGATAACGGGTTATGCGGCCGGTACGAAATGATAGCGAAGCACTCATAACAGAAGCGGGGCGGCTTGGTATGCCTAAACATAACCAAACCGCCCCGCTTTTATTGCTCTGATTCTTTCTTACGTCAGCTCAAACTGCAGCTTGAGCAGGTTGGCGTACAGCCCGTTTTCGTTGTCGCTCAGCTCCTCGTGGGTGCCCTGCTCCACGATGCGGCCACCGTCGATGACCAGGATTTTGTCCACCTTCCGAATGGTGCTCAGGCGGTGCGCAATGATGATGCTGGTGCGGTTCTGCATCAGCTCGTCCATGGCCTGCTGCACCAGCTTCTCGCTTTCCGAGTCGAGGGCCGAAGTGGCTTCGTCGAGCAGCAGGATGGCCGGGTTTTTCAGGATGGCGCGGGCAATGGCAATGCGCTGGCGCTGCCCACCCGAGAGCTTGATGCCCCGCTCGCCCACCACCGTATCGAGGCCTTCGGGGAACGACTGGATGAACTGCCAGGCGTTGGCGCGGCGCGCAGCGTCCACAATGTCGGCCTCCGGCGCGTCGGGGCGGCCGTAAAGGATGTTTTCGCGGATGGTGCCGCCGAAGAGCAGCGTTTCCTGCGGCACGATGCCGATGTGCTGGCGCAGCTCCGTCAGGTCGAGCGCGTTGATGTCGTGCCCGTCGATGCTGATGCGGCCGCCGCTGAGCTCGTAGATGTGCATCAGCAGCTGCACGATGGTGCTTTTGCCCGCGCCCGAAGGCCCCACCAGCGCCACTTTCTCGCCGGCTTCGATGCAGAACGAAATATCCTTGAGCACCGCCAGATCGGGCCGCGTGGGGTAGCGAAACTGCACGTTCTGGTACTCGATGTTGCCGCGCAGCTTCAGCGGGGGCGTGCCGGCCGGCCGCGTCTGGTGCACCGGCTCGGAGGTTTCGTCGAGGATTTCCAGAATGCGCTCCGACGCGCCGAGGCTGCTTTGAATCTTGCCGTACATCTCGCCCAGGCCGGCCACCGAGGCGCCGATGAACATGGTGTAGAGAATGAACGACACCAAGTCGCCCATGGGCAGGTGGCGCGGGTCGGAGGCGGGCAGCTCTACGTAGGTAGCGCCGCGCCAGAGCACCAGGAAGATGCCGCCGAAGATGGCCACGATGATAAACGATACGAAGCCGCCGCGGAACACGCTGGCCTTCAGGGCGGCCTGTACGGTGCGGTTCAGGCCGGCGCCGTAGCGGCTTACCTCGTGCTGCTCGCTGGTGAAGGCCTTTACCGAGCTGATGCCCTGCATGGTTTCCTCCACAATGACGTTGGTTTTGGCCAGTTCGTCCTGCGTCTGCTTCGAGAGCTTACGAATGCTGCGGCCGAACAAAAACGCCATTAGCACCAGCGGCGGAAAGGTGGCCAGCATAAACAGCGACAACCGCCACGACTCCCACATGATGAAGGCCACCCCGGCCAGCAGCGTCAGAATCTGGCGCATGAACTCGGCCAGCGTGAGCGTAAACGTGTCCTGAATATTGGCCACGTCGGAGGTCAAGCGGGAGGTGATTTCGCCTACCCGGCGCTGCTCGAAAAACGGAATGGGCAGGGTGACGAGCTTCTGGTAGAGCGTGCGACGAATGTCGCGCACGGTGAACTCGCTGACCCGCGAAAAGAAAAAGATGCGCAGGAAGGAAAACAAGCCTTGCAGCAGCACCACGCCAAAGAGCAGCAGCGCAATGCCGGTAATCGTTTTCGGCAGCCAGGCCGGCAGGGTGCTGGTTTGGTGGTTGGCCACGTTCACCAGGTAGCCCAGCATTTTGGGCATTATCATGGTAGACACGCTGCTGAACACGAGCAGCAGCAGGCCGGCAATAAAGGGGGCCTTGTAGGGCAGCACGAAGCGGAAAATCCGCAGCCCGCGCTGAAAGTTTTCTTTGGTAAGCTTGATTTTGGGTACGTCGGGCCCGACGCTGCCACTGGTATTCAATCCGCTTCTGGCTGCCATTCGATTGGGTTAGAGCTTAGATAGGAGAGGCAAGAACTTAGCTGGTCTGGTTCGGCAAAACCACGTCTGAGCTCTTGGTTCTCACTTCTAGGTTCTAGAGTCTCCGTTATTCAAATTTTACTTTACTCTTCTCCACCTTCAGGTTGCTGGAATTGCCGAAGGGTACCGGCAACTGCACCGGCACCGGCACCGGCTGGCCTTTGCGCAGCGCCGGTTTCCAGGCTGGCATTGCGCCAATGACGCGCAACGCCTCGGCGTCGCACTCCGGCGAAAGGGCCTTCACCACCTGCGCGCCGCTGGGCCGGCCATCGGTGCCGATGGTGAAGCCCACCAGCACCGAGCCGGACAGGGCTTTGCTACGGGCGGCTTCGGGGTATTGCACGTTGGCTTGCAGGTATTCGCCGAGCGCGGCCGGGCCGCCAATGAACTGCGGGGCTACATCCGGGCGGTTGGCGGCGGGCTTGGCCTGGGCCTGCATACGGCCGGGGCGCAGCACGGTGGTTTGTTGCGGTGCGGCCGGTGTGGTTTGGGCCGAAGCAGCGCAAGTTGCCAGCAGCAGGATGAAGAGCAGGTGATATTTCACGGGCGGGGCGGGAACGAAAAGGCACTTGTGGTAAATCGGTCATCCTGAGCGTGCGCGAAGGACCTTCTCACGTTAGGATAGACTGCTACCTGACGTGAGAAGGTCCTTCGCGCACGCTCAGGATGACAAGTCCTCAAACATTCTTCGATGAAGGCGCAAAGGTACGCCCTAGCTAACCAATTCGGCGGCAGCGGGGTTCACTGCGGAGCCCACCTCGGCGGGGCGCGAAATGGCCAGCAAGCCTAAGAAGGTGAGCAGCCCGTTGACGAGCAGAATTTCAAAGCCAAACTCGTAACCGCCCAGCCACGCTTTGGAGTTGGCATTCAGGATGTAGCAGAACACCGGCGGCCACACGCACATGTAAGGCACGAGGCGGTCGGTGAGCTGGCGGCGGGTAAAAATGCCGAACGCAAACAGCCCCAGCAGCGGCCCGTAGGTATAGCCCGCGGCCTTGAACACGGCCGTAATCAGGCTCTGGTTGTTGAGCGCCCGAAACACCAGAATGATGAGCACCAGCACCACCGTGAACATGAGGTGGGTGCGTTGGCGCATCTTGCTCTGCTCGGCCTCTGTGTACTTACTGATGGTCAGAAAATCGACGCAGAATGAGGTGGTGAGGGCCGTCAGGGCCGAGTCGGCGGAGGAATAGGTGACGGCAATGATGCCCAGGATGAACACGATGCCGGCGAAGAGCGAGAAGTGCTCGGTGGCCAGCAGCGGAAACACGTCGTCGCCGATGACCTTGCCGGTGGCGGCATTTACGGGCAACTGAATGCCTTTGGCGGCGGCGTATTGGTAGAGCAACACGCCCAGCGAGAGGAACAAAATGTTGACCGGCACCAGGATGAGGGCAAACCAGAACATGTTTTTCTGGGCGTCCTTGAGCGTGCGGCAGCTCAGGTTTTTCTGCATCAGGTCCTGGTCGAGGCCGGTCATGACGATGGTGATGAACATGCCCGACACGAACTGCGTCCAGAACTTGCGCGAGTCGGTCCATTCCCAGAAGAAAATCTGCGACATCTCCGACTTGCGCACGGTCTGAATCACTTGCTGAAAGCCCAGGTTCAACTCGTCGGAAATCAGGTAGATGCTGATGCCCACGCTCGTAAGCATGGCCAGCGTCTGGAAGGTGTCGGTCCAGAGAATGGTTTTCAGGCCCCCGCGGAAGGTGTAGAGGTAAATCAGCAGAATGCTCACGGCCACCGTCACGGCGAAAGGCACGCCAAGGTCGTCGAACACCGCTACCTGCAGCACCCCGGCTACCACGTAGAGGCGCAGCGCCGCCCCAATGGCGCGCGAAATCAGGAACAAGGCCGCCCCGGTTTTGTAGCTCCAAAACCCGAAGCGCGTCTCCAGGTAGGTGTAAATGCTGACCAGGTTCAGCTTGTAGTAGAGCGGCAGCAGCACCGTGCCGATGACGAGGTAGCCCGCCAAATAGCCAAACACCACCGACATGTAGCTCCAGGCCTGCGCGTGCACCATGCCCGGCACCGAGATGAACGAGACGCCCGAGAGCGACGTGCCAATCATGGCGAAGGCCACCATGTACCACGGCACGTTGCGGTTGGCCACGAAAAAGCTGGCGCTGGTGGCCTTGCGCGAGGTGAGCAGCGCAATGATGATGAGGATGGTGAAGTAGCCGGCAATCAGGCTCAGAACGAGCGTCGGGGACATAGGCGAGGGGGGAAATGAGGCTGTAAAGATACAGCCCCGCCGGGCTTGGCGTGGACAGGCCCCAAAAGCCCCCAAACCGTCGTGCAGCGCGTAAGCGAAAACCCATTTACCTTGTTTCTTGCGAATGGAAAGCCCCACCCAAACCGACTCCAACCACCCCGCATATGCTCGACCTGGTAATTGACGCCCGCGCCGCCGCCATCGGCCCCGGATTCGACGTGAAACGCATCCTGCCGTTTCGGCAGCGGCGCATGGTCGGGCCGTTCATTTTCATGGACCACGCCGGCCCGGTCGATATAGCGCCGGTTAACGCGCACGACCTCGACGTGCTGCCGCACCCGCACATCGGCCTTTCCACGGTCAGCTACTTGTTTGGCGGTCAGGTGACGCACCGCGACAGTCTCGGCGTGGAGCAAATTATTCGGCCGGGCGAGGTGAACTGGATGACGGCCGGGCGCGGCATTGCCCACTCCGAGCGGTTCGAAGACCCGGCCACGCTGGCCGGCGGGCAGCTGGAAATGATTCAGACTTGGGTGGCGCTGCCCGAAGCCGACGAAGAACAGGCACCCACCTTCGCCAACTACCAGCCCCACGAGTTGCCCGTTTTCACCGATACCGGCGTGTGGATGCGCCTGATTGCCGGCAACGCTTTCGGCCTGCGCAACGACGTGCGCACCCATTCGCCGCTGTTTTACCTGCACGTGGTGCTGCAGCCCGGCGCCCGGTTTGGGCTGCCGCGCGGCCACCAGGAGCGCGGCGCCTACGTGGCCAAAGGCAGCGTGGAAGTGGCCGGCCACCGCTACACCGCCGGCCAGCTGCTGGTTTTCACGCCCGGCGTCGACCCCGTCATCGTGGCCCGCGAAGCCAGCACGCTCATGCTGCTGGGCGGCGAGGCGCTGGGCGAGCGGTACATCTGGTGGAATTTTGTGTCGTCGCGCAAGGAGCGGATTGAGCAGGCCAAGGCCGACTGGCAAGCCGGCCGCATTGCCCTGCCGCCCAACGACAACGCCGAGTTCGTACCGCTGCCGCAGGACAAGTCGCGGCCTGCCGGCACCGGCGGCGCTACGGGCGGCGCGGCGCCGCAGGCGCTGTCATAACGTTGCTGGGGGCAGCTCAACCTTAACTCCAGCGGGCTGAACCTACGTAGAGGGGGCACCAGCATCCTTTACGCGCCATGCCGCTGCACCCCGAGCTTGATAAGAAACTGAGCAAGAAATACGAGCCCAAAATCCGCATTGACGACGTATTCAAGGGCTATGACATCACCTTTCTCACCAACGAGCATGGGGAGCCGGTCACCCTGTTCTTCGGCAAGCGCCGGCCCGACGGCACCATTGCCGGCGAGCGGTACACGCGCACCATCAAGCGCCTGCCCGATAGCCTGGAAGTGAAATCGAGCCACTGGGACAACCGCGGCAAGATCATGAACTAGCGGCTACCCGGCCTCAATTCCAGGGGTAAGCGGTTGAGTTAGTCCATGTCGGTCAGGCTCAGGGGCTGGCCCACGGCGGGTGCGTGCAGCTGCGCGCTTAGCCAGCCTTCGGCCGCAATCTGTTCGAGGGTTTGCAGCGGCTCCGAGGCTGGCTCATCAGAGAGGTCGTAGGTGCCGTGGTGCATGGGCACGAGGTGGCCGGCGCGCAGCTGGTTGGTGGCCTTGGCGGCTTCGTGCGGGTTCATGTGGCTCAGGCGCATCATAAAGGCTGGTTTGTAGGCGCCAATGGGCATCAGCACCACATCCAGCGGGCCAAACTGCTCTTCGATTTCGTAGAAGTGGGGGCCCTCAGCCGAGTCGCCGGCGAAATAGAGCGTGCGGCCGGTGACCACCTCCCGAATCAGAAACGAGCCCCAGAGCACCGTGTTCAGGTCGCCGATGCCGCGCCGGTGCCAGTGCCGGGCGGGCAGGTAATAGATTTCCAGCGGGGCCGCGGGCCCGAGGTCGTACTGCTGCCACCAGCCGGCCTCCTGCACCGGCAGCGGCCTGGTTACACCGCGCAGCAACGGTTCCACGCGCAACGGGCCGAGCACCTGCGCCTGCGGGTTCTGGCGGGCCAGCAGCTTCAGCGACTTTTCATCGAGATGGTCGCGGTGGCCGTGGGAGAGGAGCAGGTAGTCGATGCCGGTCAGGTCGCTGGGGGCGCAGGGCAAGGCGTGGCGGCGCTTGAGCAGCGGCAAGTCGAACAGCAGCGGGTCGAAGAGCAGCGTGCGGCCACCCATACGCAGCCAAAACGTGGCGTGGCCCAGCCAGAGGAGCGTGTCATCGGGGCACTGGCGCAGCACCGCGGCGCAGGGCTGCACGGCGGGCGCCCAGGTGTCGCGCTTTTTCTCCTCGGCCTGCGGGTTTTTGGTGAGCACCTTCCACCGAAAAACATCCGAGAACTGCGGCTGGTAGAGCACGTCGCCGTTGGCAAACTGGCGGCCGAACATCAGGTTGCCGAGGTAGTTGCGGCGAATGGTGGGCAGGGCGTCGTTGCGAACGTAGTGGGGCTGGGCGGGCATAGAAACCAAGAAAGGCGCGGGACGGGCGAAGTAAGCGGGATACGGGCAAACAACCGTGCGGGGCCGGGTTTGCTTATCCCGAAACGCGGTCAGCCTACCTGGCGCCGCGCACCAGCCACGCCACGCCCGCCAGGCACAGCGCAAACCACGCCCACGGCAGCCGCAAATCGACCACCGAGAGGGCCCCGAACATGAGCGTGCCCGCGAGACTGGCAAAGCCCTGCACGGCTTGGTTCAGCCCAAATATTTCGCCGCGGTCTTGGTCGCTGGTGCGCTGGGCCAGCAGCCCTTCAATCAGGCCCTGCACCAACGAGAGAGTTAGGCAGTCGAAGGCCACAATAACGTAGAGCCCCACCCGCGAAGCGCCCACCAGCCCGTAGGCGGCCAGCACCGGCACGCCCAGCGCCGCCAGCCAGAAAATGGCCCGCCGCTGGTTGAGGCGGTCGGCCACGTAGGTGTAGAACAGGTAGTTGATGACCACACTGGCCGCCCCAAACGCCATGAAAAAGTAGCTGATGGCGCGGGCGTCCATGCGCAGCGCGCTCAGGCTGGCGAACGGCACAAAGTAGAAATAGTAGCCGATGCTGAGCGTGAACAGCGCCTGCGTAATGACCAGCCGCAGCAGGCCGGGGTGGGCGCGCTCCTTGGCCCGCAACCGCCGCCAGATGGTGGGCAGATTCAGGGCTTCCCGCACTGCGGCCCGCAGCGCGGCGGGCGTAACGCCGGTGCGCTGGGCGTGGGTTTCGCGCAGCAGTAGGCTCAGCCCAATGTTTAGCGCGGCCAGCGCCACGGCAAAACCCGCCACGTAGGTGGCCTGGTGGCCTTCGGGAATGCGGTAAAACGTGAGCAGCAAGCCCGAGCACATGGGCCCCAGCACGAAGCCGAAGGAAATAATGGCGCCTTCGAGGCCCAGGTTCTTGAATACTTGGTCGGGCGGCGAGAGGTCGGTAATGGCCGAGCGCACGGTGGCGTACATGCCGTTGGTGAGGCCGTCGGAAGCGCGGTTGACGAAGTACAGCGCCGTGCGCACCGGCAGCAGCAGCAGCGTAGCCAGCAAGGTGCCCACCGCCGACAGCACCAGAATGGGCCGGCGCCCGTAGCCGTCGGAGAGCTTGCCCAGCAGTGGGGCCGCAAACAGCTGAATGCCCAGAAAAATACCCGTGCCCACCGACAGCCACAGCTGCGGCTGGCGCAGCCCGCGCACGTACTCGGGCATGATGGGCCCGATGGCTGCGCCGGCCACTACATCGATGAAAATGACGGCGTAAATCAGCCGGAGCCGGCGGGCAGGGGAGGGCATAAGTGCGCGCAAGGTCCGCAATAAACCGCTGATGCGGCGGGACCAACTCAGCGGATTTTTCCCCGACTTCGGCCGGTTTTTCCCGCACTTCGCAGGTTACGGCTTCGATTGCGGAACCGGGCGGGCGTGGTTTGGGCCATCATTCACCGCCAAACCCTCCCGCCACATGCTCGCTCTGTTCCCTTTCCGCCGCCCGGCTTTGCTGCTGGCCGCCTCCCTGCTGCTGACCCGCACCGCGCATGCGCAAACGCCCCCGGCCGCGTCTCCCGATTCGGTATTTGCCGGCACCCCGCGCGAAACCCTCGCCCTGCCCGGCACGCCCGATTTTCGCTTGTTCGACGAGGCGTTCTACCAAAACCAGCTGTTTCTGCTGGGCGAGGCGCATGGCGTGCAGCGGCCGCAGGAAATCGACTTCGCGCTGCTGCGCCACCTCAACCAGCGCGCCGGCGTGCGCCACTACCTGGCCGAGGTCGACTGCGCCAAGGCCTACTACCTGAACGAGTACCTGCGCACCGGCGACGAGCCCACCCTGCGCCGGGTGTTTGCCAGCTGGGTGCGGCAGCAGGCGCAGTGGGGCAACGAGGACTTCGTGCGCAAAATCCAGCGCATCCGGGCCCTCAACGCCACCTTGCCCGCCGCCCGCCGCATCCGCTTCGTGGGCATCGACGGGCTGCAGGACTACGCCCTGGCCGCCGATTACCTGGCCGTGCTGCAGGCCCGCGCCAACAAGCTGCCGGCTTCGCTCACCGTGCGCCTCGATTCGGTGCGCGCCGCGCTGCCCCAGGCTGGGGCCGCCACGTTTGCCGGCGTGGCGTGGCGCGCTCAGCAGGCGTTGCGCGCCGACGAGCCTGCCGCCCGCCGGGCCTTGGGCCGCGCCACCTACGACGAGCTGCAGCACCTGCTCACCAACGCCAGTTACGCCCGCACGCTGCCCTCGCGCGAAGCCCAGATTTTTGCCAACTACCAAGCCGTGCTGCCGCTCTACCATCTCGAAAACGAGAAACTCTACGGCTTGTGGGGCACCGGGCACGTGCTGCAAAGCCCCACGGTGGACGGCCACCGGGCCTTTGCCAGCCGCGTGCGCCAAAGCAGCTTGCCGGCCCGCAACAAAGTGGTGTCGCTGCTCTGCACCACCAGCGGCTCGCGCATGATGTACGCCTCGGCCCAATTGCCCGCGCCCTTCCGCACGCCCCAGGCCTACACCGCCACCGACAAGTTCAACCACGACGGCCCGCTGGTGGTGCTGCGTGGCATTGAGGCCCTGAAAGCCACCACCGCGCCCGGCAGCACCACGCTCGTGAAGCTTGATGCCCCCGGCGCTGCCGCCTGCCGCTTGCCCGTGCAGGTGCGCTACGCCCCCGGCATTCCAGCGGCCCAGCAGCTGCAGTTCGATCCGCAGCTGCCCGCTACGGCCTACGTGCAGTACCTGCTGCTGGTGCGCGACTCCGGCCCCACCGAGCCGCCCCGCACCGAAAACGCCAGCCTCAATCAGGCCCAGGCGCAGCCCGCCCGCTAAAGCTCCGCATCGGCTTCGGGCCAACAGGGCAGCTTGATAGAGTACCTCAACCCAAAATCGATGATACCAGCCCGCGCCGCCGTGGCTTCCCTCGCCCTTCGGGGGTGAGGCCCCTCCCACGTACCTTCGCGCTTCGCTATGCTCCCTTCCTTTCTCCTTAAGCTGTTTCCGCGCCGCCCCGGCCGCGCCGATGCCGTTGTAATGGCCGTGTACTGGCTGGTGGCGGCGCCGCTGCTTTTCATCGAGTACCGGGCTGAGTTTAGCTTACCCCGGGCCGTGGCCGGTACGGCGTTTACCGCGCTGCTCGATTCGGCCACGGTGCTGCTGGCGGTGCACGGGCTGCTGCCGCGGCTGCTCACGGCCGGGCAGCGGACCGGAGCACTGGCGCTGGTGCCGGCGTTTGTACTTCTGAGCGGGGTGGGCTACGTGTGGGGGCTGGAGGTGGTGTTTGGGCAGCAGGTGAGCTGGCAGCCGCTGAGCCTGGTGTATGCGGCCGTCAGCCACGCCCGCAGCTACGGGCTGCTGGCGGTGGTGCTCACCGGCAAGCACTACCACGATACCCAACAGCGGCTGCTCGGGGCCCAGAAAGCCCAGGCCGAAAGCGAGCTGCGCTTGCTCAAAGCCCAGATCGACCCGCATTTTCTCTTCAACAACCTCAACATCCTGCACGTGCTTATTGCGCAGGATACCGACGTGGCCAGCCACTACCTCGACCGGTTTGCGGGCCTCTACCGCTACCTCATCCGCCACCGCGACGCCGATTTCGTGCCCCTGGCCGAGGAACTGCGCTTTTTCGACGACTACGTGTACTTGCTGCGCCACCGCTTCGGGGCGGCCTATGCCTTCGACACCACGCTGGCCCCCAGTCTCGACCCCGCTACCCGCCACGTGGTGCCCGGCACGCTCCAGATTCTCGTCGAAAACGCCATCAAGCACAACCGCGGCGACGAGGACTCTCCGCTCGTGGTAACGCTGGAGGTGTGCGCCGACCACTTGAGCGTGCGCAACCCCGTGCAGCCCAAGCGCACCGCACCCGAGTCGGGCGGCACGGGGCTGCTGAATTTGCAGGCCCGCTACCGCATCCTCACTGGCCAGCCCGTGCAGGTGCAGCGCGGCCCTGTGTTTGCCGTGACGGTGCCGCTGCTCACCCACACCGCCCGCCGGGCCGCCCCTGCTCCGGCACCGCTGCTGGCCGAAACGGCCCCGTAAGTCATGCGCCTGCTCATTCTCGAAGACGAAGCGCCCACCGCCCGGCAAATCCGCCTGTTTGCGGCCCGCTACGGCCTGCCCACCCACGACGTGCACGAGGCGCGCAGCGTGGAAAAAGCCCTGGCCTGGTTTGGGCAGCACGAGATGCCCGCCCTGGTGTTTTCTGACATCGAACTGCTCGACGGCAACGTGTTCGGCCTCTACCAGCAGGTGCGCGTAACGTGCCCCATCATCTTCACCACCGCCTACGACCAGTTTCTGCTGCCCGCGTTTCAGGCCAACGGCATCGGCTACTTGCTCAAGCCCTTCAACTACGCGCAGTTTGCCGCCGCCCTGGCCAAATACGACGCCCTGAAAGCCAGCTTCGCGCCCCCGGCCGCCGCCGAACCGGAACCTGCTCCGGCCGAGCCCGTCTTGTCGGCGGCCGTTATCGAGCAGCTGAGCGCGGCGTTGCGGCGCCCGGCCCAGGGCTACCGGCAGCGCCTGACGGTGCGCCAGCCCAACAACAGCTTCTACCTGCTGCCGGTGGAAGAGGTGGCCTACCTGCAGGCCGACGAAGGCGTGGTGTTTGCCGTCGACCAGCAGGGCGGCCGGCACCCGATCACCGGCACGCTCACCGAGTGGGAGCAGCAGCTCGACCCGGCGCAGTTCTGCCGCCTCAACCGCGGCGAGCTGCTGCACCTGCCGGCCATCGACAAAATCGAGCCGTACTTCAACAACCGCTTGGCCGTGCGCCTGCGCCACGGGGCCACGCTCACCAGCAGCGCCGCCCAAACCCCGGCCCTGCGCCGCTGGCTGGAAGGCTAAGGCTGCCATCGGCCAGACAACGCTTCGCCGTCGCACTCGCTACCCCACCCTAAACACGCTCCGGCGCGTCTTCGGGACGGTCGGTCGCATCCCGAAGACGCGCCGGAGCGTCCAAACAACGCGGGGCCGCGTCTCCAAGATGTCTGTTCGCGTCTAAACTAAGCGGCCTCGCGTCGGCGAAACGGCCGCTCGCATTCCGGATACGCGAGGCCGCATCTAAAACACGGTCGGCCGCGTCTTGGAGACGCGGCCGGCCGTGTTTGGGGTGGGAAGGGGTACCCCTTCCCGGAGGTACCCCTTCAGGCCGAAGCAGTGGGGCTCCCTATGGGGTGGCAAAGCTCACTTGCCGGCGCAAAGGCTAGCTGGGTAAGGTTATTTGGCCTTGCGGCCCAGCCAAGCAGCCCGAAACGTCTGCTGCTCGGGCGTGGGCTGCTGGCCGGCCTGCTCGGCAGGTACTACTTCTAGCGTGGGGTCGGCGGCGAGCTTGAGGCTGACGGTGCGCACTTGCCCGCGCGAGCGAACTTCCACGGGCACAACGTCGTCGGCTTTGTGCTTTTTGAGAACGGCGGCGAGGCTCTTTTCGTCCTTCAGCTCCTTGCCGTCCAGTTTCAGCAGCTCGTCGTCGCGGTCGAGGCCGGCTTGGTAGAGCGGGGTGCCCAGCAAGGCATTGTAAACGACGAGCCAGCGGCCGTTCACAAACGCTACCTGGCCGGGCTGGCCCACGGTGGGCAAGTTGGGCTTGGCCTGGCGCACCACCATGCCGGCCGGGGCCAGCAGATCGGCAAAGCGCGGCAGCTCGTGGCCGTAGATGTGCTGGCGGAAGAAGCCGCCCGCGAAGGCCGTGTCGCCGCTCACCTGGCCCAGAATGCGCTGCAAATCGGTGAGCAGGTAGGGCTTTTCGGGCGCAAAGTCCTTCTGCGGTTTGCCGTGCTGCAGCCATACCTGCCGCATAAAGGCGTCGAGGTCGGTTTTGTAGTTTTTGCGCAGCAGCAGGTCGAGGGCCAGGGCATTGGCCCCGCCCACGAAATAGTACGACTGGTAGGTGTTGGCGCGGTTGCTGGGGTCGATGGACTTGGCCGCGTCCACAAACGGGGCCTGCTGGCTCATATACACGGCCGAGTTGCGCTGCGCCCCCGGCGACTGCACCATTGCGTTGACCAAGCCGCTGAGGGCTTCCTGGCAGTACTGCTGGTCGGAACTATAGGCGCCCGAGCGGCGCAGCAGCAGCTCGCCGTAGTACTGCGTGAAGCCCTCGGCGAACCACAAGGAGTTGCTCATGTTGGCCCGCTCAAAGTCGAAGGGTTCCAGGTCGCGCGGGCGAATGCGCTCCACGTTCCAGCTGTGAAAAAACTCGTGTGAGACGGTGCCCAGGTTGTCGAGCGCACCGGGGCCGCTCAAGGGGCGGGGGCTGGTGACGGAGGTGGAGTTGCGGTGCTCCATGCCGTCGGAAGTAGCCTGGGGCAGGTAGTCGGCCACGAAGGTGTAGCGGCCGAAATCGTACTGCGGCAGCTCGCCAAACACCGCCCGGGCTTCCTGCACCACGTTTTTGGTTTGCTCCGTAAAGCGGTCCAGGTCGGCTTCCGAGCCCGCGTGCAGCACGGCCAGCTCAATGGTGCGGCCGTCCTGCTGCCAGCTGCGCACCTGCTGCGGCCCCAGCGAGGTGGGCGAATCCATGAAATACTGCAGGTGCGGCGCCTTCCATACCTCGCCGCTGGGCTGCAGCTGCGAGGCCACGCTCCAGCCCTGGGGCACGTCGAAACGCACTTCCACGGGGCGCTGGTCGAGGCCGCGGGCGAAGGCGAAGGTGGCCGGGATGTTCAGGTGCGCGTGCTGCTGATCGATGCCGGCGTAGGTGCCGTCGGTGCGGTCGGCGTAGAGCGTGTAGCGGAAGACCACGGTGCCGTCGGGGCCGGGCGTCACGTCCCAGCCGTAGGGGTCGGGCTGCGTTACGCGCAGGGGCTTGCCGCCGGCATCGGTGGCTTGCACGTCGTACACGTTCTTGGCAAACTCGTGCAGGGCGTAGCGGCCGGGCGAGGAGCGGGCCATGCGCACGTGCAGCGGCTGCCCGGCCGGCACCTGGCTGAAGGTGGCCGTTACCTGGGCCTCGTGGTGAATGGCGTTGGGAAAGCCGATGCGGTACTGCACGGGGGCCTGGGCCCGCACAACCAGCGGCGCGGCAGCAACGGCAAAGCCCAGCAGCAGCCGGGCGGCGGAAGAACGGAACATAGGGAAGGGAATGGCTGCCGAAAGTACGGCGCGCTCAGCAGACGCAAAAGCACGACCTTCGTTGCGGGCCGAGGGGCTATTCCCACACCGATGCTTCCACCAGCCCATCGGCCCAGTGCTGCTGCCACTGGCGCTGGAGGCCCAGCTGGCCCAGCGCGGCCGCAATGTCGGGCAGCTGCCTGCCCGTTACGCCCGAGGCGCGCCGGAAAAACCGGTACATCAGCCACTGCAGGCCGTGTTGCCAGAACCGGCGGGCCGGCGCGAAATCGGCCACCAGCCAGCGCGTGCCGGCGTGGGCGTGCCGTTGCAGGTGGTCCAGCAAGGCGGCCAGCTCGGCTTCGGTAAACAAGTCGAACAGGAAGAACGCGGCCACGGCGTCAAACTGCGCATCGGGCGGCAGGTCGGCCTCGGTGCCGTGGATGAAAGTGACCTGCGCTGCGGCGCCGGGCGCAATTTGGGCAAACATGTCTTGGGCCCGGCGCAGCATTTCGGCCGACGCCTCGACGTACGTGACCTGCGCGGCGCCCTGAAATGCCAGCACATCGGGCAGCACCCGGCCGGTGCCGCCGCCAATGAACAGCACCCGCGGCGCGCCCGGCGGCAGGCCGTGGCGCAGGGCCGCCTGCTGGGCCCGCACCAGCGTACGGCCAAATACCAGCCGGGCCAGCGGGTCGTAAAACGCGGCCACGAAATCGAAATCGGGAACGGACATCGGTGGACAAGGCCGCTCCAGGTGCAGAGCCGGGCCTCACCCGACAGTACGGGGCGGCGGCCCGACGGTATACATCCCTGGCCGGCCAATTTGCGTTGTTCGGTACACACGCTTTGCCCGATGCCTATGCTCACCGCTCATGTGCGCCGCCTGCTGGCCGGCGTGGTGCTGTTCGTTACCGAGTTTGCCCTGATTTTGCTCGTGGGCACCGTCGGCGTGGTGGTGTTTCTGGCGCTGGGCCGGCAGGTGCTCGGCGACGGGCAGGTGGACTTCGACGAGGCCGCCTTCAGCTGGTCGCACTGGTTTTTGGGCGAAAACAACCGCCGGTGGGTGGACTTCATGACGTTTATGGCCTCGCGCAACTTCATCATTGTGGCGGCCCTCAGCATCATCGGGTACTTCCTGCTCATTCGCAAGCACCGCTGGTACTCGCTGAAAGTGCCGGTGGTGGCCCTGGGCAGCATCACGCTCAATTTGCTGCTCAAGAACTTCTACAACCGCCCCCGGCCGCAGTTGCCCCTCACCTCGGCCTCGGGCCTGAGCTTCCCCAGCGGCCACGCCATGATTTCGGCCTCGTTCTACGGCCTGCTCATCTACCTCACGTGGCAGCACGTGGAAAACCGCTCGTTGCGCTGGCTGCTCACGGTGCTGCTGTCGGCGCTCATCCTGCTCATTGGCCTCACCCGGGTATACCTGCGGGTGCACTACGCCTCCGACGTGCTGGCCGGGTTTGCGGCCGGTTTGCTGTGGCTGCTGGTGGCGCTGCCCTTGCTCAAGCGCATCGAGCTGTTCACCAAACGGCGCGTGCGGCCCGGTGTGCCAAACGAGGCTTCGGCCGGGTCGCCAGGAAAAATTTAAGCTTGATTGTCAGCCTGCAACCGCCGTGTTAACAAAAAAATAGGCGCGCGGCTTGACTCCTACGGGCTTCATGCACTACTTTTGTCCCACGTTTCGCTTCTCCCAAACGGAAAAGCAGCTTTGAAACGCTCCGCTGCGCTTGTGGCGAAATTGGTAGACGCGCTGTCTTCAGGCGGCAGTTCCGAAAGGTGTGAGAGTTCGAGTCTCTCCGAGCGCACAACCTCGAAAGCCGGTTCCGAAAGGGCCGGCTTTCGTGTTTTCGGGGGTTGCAAGTATCGGCCGCAGTCTGGGCCGCGTAGAGCATTCCGCCCGCCACTGCCTGCTGCATGAGCCGATTGTCCCGTTTTCTGCTGCGTCTTGCCGAGCTACTCACCGCCGAGCTGTTGGTGCTGGGCGGCGTGTTGTTCGGTGCGTTCTTGGCCTTTTTGCTGCTCACCAAGCTGGTCTTTGTCGACGGCCCCGAAGCCTTCGACCAACAGGTATTCGGCTGGTTTGATGCCTTACGCGCCGCCGTGCCCGGCCTCACCCCCTGGGTGCTGCGGCTCACGTTTTTCGGTTCGGCGCTGTGGTTCGTGGTGGCGGGGCTCAGCTTGCCGGCGCTGCTGTGGTGGCTTAAGCTGCGCCGCGAATCGGTGGAGCTGCTGGCGGCCGTGGCCGGTGCGGCGCTCTTGAATCAACTCCTCAAAATAGGCTTTGGGCGCGTGCGGCCGCTGTCGGCGTTGCTGGCGCAGCCCGGTCTGAGCTTCCCCAGCGGCCACGCCATGATTGGGCTGGCCCTCTACGGCATGCTGGCTTGGCAGCTGCGCCGCCACGGTCGGCACCCGGTGTGGGCGGCGGTGTTGCTGCTGTGGGCGGTGCTCATCGGCCTCACGCGCATCTACCTGCACGTGCACTACCCTACCGACGTGCTGGCGGGATTCGCGGCGGCCGTAAGCTGGCTGGTGCTGGTGCAGCTCACGGTTCGGCAGCGGCTGCGCCGTGCGTAGCCGCTACTCCTCCATTTTCACCTTCACGCGCAGCGCCAGCAGGCCTTTGGCGCCTTGCAGTTCGTCCAGCTCCAGCTCTTCCACCTCGGGCTCCAGCAAGTGGCGGTCCTGCAGGTAATCGATGTATTCGTGGTATTCGGCGGCTTCCCGGGGCTGCGAGTACACCAGGGCAATGTGGCCGGGCTGCGTCAGCCGCTCACCGGTGCCCAGCACCACGGCTTTGTCGATACGCTTCTTGATGATTTCGTAGCGGATGTTGTAGGCGCCGTCCACGTCGAACTGGCCTTCGTCGGCGCGGAAACGGATGCTGAGCGACTGGCTGTGAATGAGCAGCAGCTGCGTAATATCGAGCGGGAGGGGCAGGGTGGGCTTGAGGCGGTGGGTGAGGCGGGCCACCTCGCAGCTCACCAGCAGCTGCCACAGGCGCAGGTTCTTCAGGAAAATCAGGTCGAAGGGCTTGTCGTGCACCAGCGAGGCGCCCACGTACACGTTGTATTCCACGCCGTCGGTTTTGAAGCGCTGGAAGTAGTGCGGGTACATCTGCTGGGCCTTGCGGTCCTCTTCGTCCAGAAAGTCACTCACGGCGTCGTTGAGGCGGGTGATGCTTTCTTCAAAGGCCTTGCGTCGCTTGTACAGAATGCCCAGCTCGGGGTCGATGTTGTTCCAGTACTCGGCAATGACGGCCCGCAACTCGGGCGTGTGCTGAGCCAGGTACTGAAACAGCGGTTCCACCTCGTTTTTCAGCGACTCGAAGATGCTCACCTCGTCGCCCGACAAAATGCCCTGCTTCAGCCGCCGCAGGTTTTTGGTGACGTAAAACTTCAGCTCGTCGAGAATGGGCAGGGCCTGAAACTCGGTGGCTTTCTTGAGCACGCGGTTGGCCAGGGTGAGGTGCTCAATCAGGTCGCCCTGGATGGCTTCGTTGCGGGCCGTGCTGGAGCCGCGCACATCGGCCGAGCCGAAGAGCGGGTACACGTCGTGGAACACGATGGGCTCGATTTCGGCGCTCTTGTTGCCCTCGTCAATCTTTTCCAGCAGGCTCAGGGCGGCGTCGGTAAAGCGCCACTCCAGAGCCGGGTGAATGGCTGTGAATTTTTCCTTGATAACGGCCTGCACGCGGGTTTGTAGCTCTTCGGCATTGCGCTTCACGGCCACGGCAAACAGCGGCTGGAAGGCCGTTACCTTGTCGAGGTCGAACTGGGTCAGGTCGCCGGCGTTGGGCGAGCCGATTTCCAGCAAGCCCACAGCGTCGTCGCCGTAGGGCAGCAGGGCCAAGATGACCGAGCGGATGCCGATGCTGAGCAGCTGCTCGCGCAAATCACTCGGAATGTCGGCTTCCTGCACGTCTTCGAGCACCAGCGGGCGGCGCTCCTGCAAGAGCTGCTGGTAGATGCGCCGGAAGCCCGAGGTGGCGTGCTGGCGCTGCAGCTGCTTCATCAGAAACGAGTGGTTGATGCGCCGGCCGAAGTCCACGAAGGCCTTTTTCTTGTCGTCGTAGGCCGCAATGCCCAGCTGCAGGGCCGGCCGGCCAAAGAGCACCCGCATCTTTTCCTGGATCTGCTCGAGGCGGTCGGCGGCTTGCAGCACGTCGCGCTCCAGCAGGTCGTACTTCAGCTCGGAAAGGATTTCCTGATTGGTAACGTCGGTGAGTTGGAGCAGGTTGAAGCCTTCGAGAGAAAAGTTTTCGGGCGGCAGCAGCTCCCGCCACAGCTGCTGGTTGCGCGGGTTGCGGGCCAACTGCTCCAGCTGGTCGGGCGTGAGTTCGGGCCGCTGGCCCACCACGTGCACGTCGAGAAACGAGGAGTTGAACACCACCGAATAGTGGCGGTACAGGCCCATGTTGTAGTCGGGCACGGTGAAAATGATGGTGCCGGTGCCCGGCAGGGTCATGCCGTAGAGCTTTTCCAGAATCAGGAAATACACCATCTGCACCATGTAGTGCTCCATGCTAGCCGAGTCGATATTGAGCGGCTGCTTCACGCGGCGGTCGGTGCTGAGCAGCACCTCGGCAAAACGCGGGGTGTGGTAGAAACTGAAGCGCTGAAAAGGCGGCACCGCCCCAATGATGTCGGTAGAAAACGAGGCGGGCGGAAACACCGCCACCATCAGCGAAGCTACGAGCGTGGCGTGCTTCTCCAGGATTTGCGGGTCGGTTTGGAGGCCGCGCAGCTCGGGGTGCTTTTCCACTTCGCGCATGATGCCGCGGGCCAGCAGCGCCAGCCCGGGGTTGGGGTCGTCGATGCGGGCCTGCCACCAAGCAATGAGCGGCTCGAAGCTGAGGGTGGTTTGAAATACGGAAGCCACCGACTCGGGAGCCGGCGGGGGAGTGACGGGGTTGGGCATAAATGGAAAGGAGGCGGCGCTTGACCTGCACAACTATACGCAGCAGCAGGCGGGCCGGACGTACCGGCCGGCCCTACCGGCGGCGCAACTCCACTTCCACCGGCTCGTCCTGGCTCGTGGGGTCGTGGGCATCTACCCGCTGGCGGTTCACCAGCAACGATTTCGTGGTGTTTTGGTAGCAGGTACAGCAGCCGTCGGAGTCGAGCTTGCCTTGCAATTCGATGCCGCTGATGGTGTCGCGCTGCACCGGGCGCAGGCGCTGCCGGCCGGGCAGCAGCAGGGCGTAGCGGTAGGCGCTGAGCTTGCGCCCGGAGCGCACCGCAAACGGCGTGGCGTTGTCGATGATGACGGGCGTAGCGGCGGCCGTGGCGCGGGGCCGCACCAGGCGCACGGTGTCGTTGCCGGCCGTGGTGGCGTCGTCGGGGTGCACGTAGCGCACCACCACCACGGTATCTACCTCGGCGGCGCGAAACCCGGTGCCGGTGCCCGTGGTGTCGGTGCTGTAGCGGAAGAACAGCGCGTCGTCGCGTTCGTCCTGACAGTCGCAGGAAACGGCGCCGCAGCAACCGGCCAGCACCCCCGCACTCAGCAACAACGACAGCACAACAAACAAGCGGGGCACGGCAGGCAGAATTTTCAGGTGACAGAGAAAAAAGCGCGGCATCGGTCAGGCTGTAATGGGTGGGCCCGGCTGCCGCGCTAAAAGTACGCCGCAAGCAATTGGCACAACGCCTTACCAGCCATACGCAGAAAGCCAAACGGCCGGCTCCCGCAAAGGAGCCGGCCGCTGCCAGTAACGCGCCAGGCGTGTTATTCTTTCACGAAGCGCCGGGTTTCGTTCAGCCCTTTGCCCGTGATTTTGTAGTAGTAGGTACCGCGGGGCAGGTCCGAGAGGTTCACGTCGAGCGACTGAGCGCCCTTGTCGAGCTTGCCGTCCTGCAGGGTGCGCAGGGTGATGCCTTTCTCGTTCAGCAGCTCTACTTTCACGGTGCCTTCTTTCTTCACCTCATACTCCAGGCGTTGGGTGGCCGAAGCCGGATTGGGGTAGAGGGCAGCACGGCCACCGCTGGCGCCGGAGGCCTCGGCTTTGGCCGGTGCGTTGGGGTCCATTAGCAGAAAGCGGGTCGGCGCAAAGTACTTATGCATGCTGCCGTGGCCGCCGTGGTGCTTGCCGCCGAAGCCGGCTTTGCCTGCTTTATTCTGGTGCTGCTGCATTTTCTGCTGCTGCTCGGGCGTGGCGTTTTTCAGCACAATGGCTTTCATATCGGCGGCCCACTTCTCGCGCTGGGGCTGCACTTCGGCGGCCAGCTGCTGAATGTTGGTGCTGTATTTCTGAGCCAGTTGGGCCACGTTCAGCATCACGGCGTGCTGCTCCGAGCGGAATTGCTGCTGCTGCTGCTGCTGGGCTTCGGTCAGCTCGGGGCGCTGGCCCGGTTGGCCCTTGGCGGTGCCTTCGGGACGCAGGCTCTGGCGAAACGCGTGGCTTTTCTCGCGCACGGCTTTCAGTTGGGCGCGGTAGCCCGCAAGCTGGGTTTTGTCAGCGGCCGAGAGTTGGGCGTCGAGTTTCTGGCGCTGCTGGCGCACCACGGGCATCACGTTTTGCTGCGTGTAGTCGCGCAGCTCTTTGCTAGCCGGGTGGCCCTTGCTGTGCAGCCCGTTGGAGTGGCCGAACGCCACTTTATCGTGGCTTTGAAGCGCCTGTGCATTGACGGCTGCCGAGGCGGGCAGCAGCGAAAAAGAAAGCGCCAGGGCTTTCAGCCAGGGAGTGGTTTTCATGTTTATGTAAGGGCAGAAGGGTGAGAGGTTTCTGCTCTCATAGATGCAGGTGCGTGGCCGGAGTTTAATCGAAAAAAGAAAAAACCGCTCCGACTCAGCGCGAAGCGGTTTTACGAATTGCGAATCAGGTTACAGAACGCTCCAGTGAGGCCGACTTGAGGCCGTTACGGTAAGTAAAGGCAACAACCTCGGCGCGAGTTACTTCCCGGTGGTTTCGGCTTTCACGGTCACCGGTTCCGGGTTCTGGCTTCCGTTTTCGGGCGTGTCGGCAGCTTCCAAGGTGCCGTGGTTGATGGGACCCGCGGTGAGCAGCGCCGAACGTAGACGGGCAGCATCGAGGTCCAGTTGCGGCTTGATTTGGGCAAGAGCCACGCGCAGGGCTTCGAGGTCGGCGAGGCGCGGGGCCTGCGTCTGCGAATAGCCGTGGTACATGGCCACTTTAATGCGCGACTTGCCCACACCCGAATAGGTAGCCAGGGTTTCGCCCTGGGCACTGAGAATTTGCAGCTCGGCTTTTATATCGGTCTGGTACCACTCCAGCGGCAACCCGAGCAATGATGGGGTCATGAGCGTGGCCAGTTGAAAAGCTTGCAAAGCCCGCCCCACGCGGTTGGTAGCAGCTTCGGTAACCACCAATTTGGCGTAGCCAAAACGGGCCGTGTCTTCGGGGTCGGTCAGGTTCATGCGCACTTCCCGCTCAAACAGTTTCTGCGGATCTTCGGGCCAAGCCCCGGCGGAGTTGGCCAGCGGTCCGTTGTCTACCGTCAATTCCAACGAGGGCAGCCGGGTAGATAAGGCCGATATCGACGGTTGAAACAACACTTTGTCAGCAGATTTGCATCCAACCAAGAAGATCAGACACAGTGAGGTAACCAGCAAGGTGCGGTAGAGTGCAGGCATGGCAAAAACCAGAAATTGTGGAAGTAGAATTACCAGGATAGCACCAAATCAGGAGGGCCGCCGAGTATGCTGCAATTATAACTTTATTATTATTAAATATAAATATTATTTAAAATATTTTTTCAGAGGCAGTGCGAATACCTACACCTGTTCGGTGTAGTAGCCTCACTCATTCGCAAACAAAAAAAGCCGGCCACGACAAGCGTGACCGGCCAGTATAACGATGCCGCGAGAAGCTGAACGGTTTAGCTGTGCATTTCAGCCGGCGCAATGTCGGACTGTACCTCGGTTTCCAGCACGTTCTCGCCGTGGTAGTTGTCCACAAACTCGCCTTCCCAGCGGGCCACCACCACGGTAGCCAAGCAGTTGCCCAGTACGTTTACGGCGGTGCGCGCCATATCCATCAGCGCATCGATACCCAGAATGATGAATACCGGCCACGAAGGCAGGTTGAACGAAGCCACCGTGGCCAGCAAGATGACGAGGGAAGCGCGCGGTACCCCAGCTACGCCCTTGCTGGTGAGCATCAAGGTGAATACCATTACCAACTGCTGCCCGATGGTAAGGTCGATGCCGGCGGCCTGGGCCACAAACACGGCCGCCAACGAGAGGTACAGCGTGGTGCCATCGAGGTTGAACGAGTAGCCCGTGGGCATCACGAAAGCTACCACGCGGCGCGGTACGCCGATGCTTTCCATGGCTTCCATGGCCCGCGGCAAGGCCGCTTCCGACGACGTAGTGGCAAAGGCAATGCTCACCGGCTCGGCAATGGCCTGCACAAACCGCTTGATGGGCACGCGGGCAATGAGGGCCATCGGCAGCAGCACCAGCAGCACAAAGGCAATGAGGGCCGCGTAGAGCGTGAGCAGCAGCTGAAAGGCATTCAGCAGGGGCGCAAAGCCCATTTTGCCTACGGTGTAGGCAATGGCGCCGCCCACGCCCAGCGGCGCGAAAAACATGACCACGTTGGTGAACTTGAACATCACCTCCGACAAGCTTTCCGACCACTCCAGCATGGGGCGGCGGTGTTTGCCGGGCACCATTGCCAAGCCGATGGCGAAGATGATGGCAAATACCACCACTTGCAGCACTTGCCCCTCCGATACCGATTTGGCAATGTTTTCGGGGAAGATGTGCAGGATAATATCCGAGGTGGTTTGCTCTACGGTCTGCAGTTTGTCGGCTGCGGCGTCGGTGGGCACTTGCTTGATGCCGGCGCCGGCGCGGGTGAGGTTGATGGCCGCCAGCCCAATGAACAGCGCAAACGTGGTTACTATTTCGAAGTACACGAGGGCTTTTACGCCCATGCGGCCCACTTTCTTGAGGTCGGCGTGGCCGGCAATGCCCACCACCAGCGTGGCAAATACCAGCGGCGCAATGATGGTTTTGACGAGGCGCAGGAATACGTCGCTCAGTACCTTAAACTTCTGGGCCGTTTCGGGGAAATCGGCACCCACTTCGGCGCCCACCAGCATGCTCACCACAATCCAAAAGGTGAGCGAGCGGCGCTGCGAGGCCCACACCACCATGGCTGCCAAGGCAATCCAGCGGGCCGCCAGAGGCACCGCTGCCGGCACGGCCAACACGCCGTAATGGGATAAAGCAGTAAGCAAAGCGGCCAGCAACAGCAGGCCCAGCGCCGGCACGGCCACGCGGGTCAACTTCATAACGAGAGTATTGGGTCGTTTTCTGCCGGCCACAAGGCGGCGGAACTAAGCAAAGATAGGCGTTTGGCCGGCAGCCAAAGGGGGCCCAAACCGTAAAGGCGGTGGCGATTCGCCGCCGAATCCTTAATTATGGTTTCCGAACCGAGTTCCTCATGCTACACTGGTCCATCGAACCGCGCGAGTTGCCGCTGCGCTTCACCTGGAAAATCTCGCGCAACGCCTCCGATGCCAAGACCAACCTCTTTGTGCGCGTAGCCGATGCCAGCGGCCGGCCTGCGGGCTGGGGTGAGGCCGCGCCCAACGTGCGCTACGGCGAGTCGCCGGCCTTGCTGCTCCAGCAGTTTGCCGCGCTGCAGCCCGATTTGGCGCGGGTGCAAAGCCTGCCGGAACTCACGCAAGTGCTAGATGCAGCCGCACCGGCGCATGCTTTGCGGTTCGCGCTGGAGTCGGCCTACGTGCACCGCGAGGCGCTACGGCGGGGGCAGTCGGTGCCGCAACTGTTGGGCGTGTCCGCGCCAGCTGCTAGCGTGCCCACCGCTTTCACGCTGCCCATTATGGAGCCGGCTGCCGTACCGGCCTTTGTGCAGCAGCACGGCCTGGCGCGGTTTGCTCTCATCAAAATAAAGGTCAATCAGGAGGGCGGGGCCGACCTTTTGCGCGCTTTCACCCGCGAGCTGCCCGGCCACCCGCTGCTGGTCGATGGCAACGAGGCCTGGCGCGACGCCGACGGCCTGCTGCGCTTTGTTGAAGAAGCCCAAACCATTGCCGGCCTGAATGTGCAGCTGCTCGAACAGCCGTTGCCTGCCGCCTGCGCCGATGATTACCGCTACCTGCACGGGCGCACGCCCTGGCCGCTCATTGCCGACGAATCGGTAACCGACACGGCCGATTTCGCGGCCATTGCGCAGCAGTTTCACATGGTGAACATGAAGCTGATGAAGGCCGGCGGCTACCTCAACGGCGTGCGGCTGCTGCGTGAGGCGCAGGCCCACGGCCTGCGCACCATGGTCGGCTGCATGGTCGAAACCTCGTTGGGTATCTGGTCGGCGCTGCAAGTTAGTGCCCTGTGCGAAGTCTGCGACTTAGACGGCCTGCTCATTGTGCGCGACGAGCCCTTTGGTGTAGTGCAGGAAGCCGCTGGAGAGCTGGCGCCACAGGCTGCCGTGCCGGAGCTATTGGGGTTATAAGGATGCGCTTGATAAAAAGTTGTCATCCTGAGCGTAGCGAAGGACCTTCTCACGCCAGAACGACCATCGTAATGACGATTCGTTCAGCGGTGAGAAGGTCCTTCGCTCTGCTCAGGATGACAGAGGATTAGAATGGCTGCGGCTACTTGACGGCGCGCAGCTGCTCGTCCAAAGAGCGAATCTGACCGTCGAGCTGGCTGGTGTCGGGAGCTTTGGAGTTGCCCTGGCTCAGCAACGAAATCTTCTGGTTGAGCAGCTGAATTTTCTGGGCCATGAGGTCCACGCGGCGGTTCATGTCGGCGAGGCGGGCGTCGAGGTTGCCGGTGGGCGCCGCGCCGCGCTCTACGTATTCGCCAAACTTGGCGTCGGCGGGGGCCGAGGTGCCGCGGGCTTCGGCGGCGCTTTGCGGCGTGGCGAAGATGATGCCGCCGTCGGCCTTCACGTAGTCGCCTTCCTTCAACGTAGTGATTTTGCCGTTGGACAGCTCCACAATGCCGCTTTTCACGTTGATTTTGGTGCCGTTGGGCAAGCGCACATTTTGGTTGAGGCCGGTGGTCTGGCCGTCACGTCGGCGCACCACCGCGCCGTTCTGCATCACAAACTGGTCGCCGTTTTGCAAATCGATGCGCGCCTCGGTGGTGCTGGATTTGGGGGCGGGTTTGCTGGTGCTTTGGGCCTGCACGGCCGGGGCGGCCAGCAGCGCGGCCGAAAGCAGCAGGAGGGAAGTCAGCTGGTTCATGACGGGCGAATGGTCTGGTTTATGCACCGTGCATACGGTAATTCGCCCGGCTCGGCTATTTGTTGGCACAAAAGCAAAAAAGCGGGAACCAATGTTGTTACATTAAATGTATGTACATATATTTGCAGCGTCATCCAGCATATGATGAAGATAGAAGACGAAATTCAGCAGCCCACTTTCAAAAGCTCGCACCAGAAAGCCCTCATCAATTTGGTGTTTACGGCCAACTGGCTGGGCTTGCGGCAGGCCTGTGCCTTCCGTCCCTTCGGCATCACGCTCCCGCAGTTTAACGTGTTGCGCATTTTGCGCGGCCAGCACCCCAAGCCGGCCACCGTCAACCTGCTTATCGAGCGGATGCTGGACAAAACCAGCAACGCCTCGCGCATTGTCGACAAGCTCGAAGCCAAGGCGTTGGTAACGCGCACCACCTGCCCCAGCAACCGCCGCGCCGTGGATATCCGCATCACCGAAGCCGGGCTGGAACTGCTCCGCCGCCTCGACGTGGAAGTGGATTCGGAGCGCGGCCCGTTGCAAAACCTGACACCCGACGAAGCGGCGCAGCTTAGCGCCCTGCTCGATAAAATCCGCGACTAACGGCCATCCGGCCCTTTTCTCTTTGCCTTTTTTGTTCCCTTACCATACCATGAAAAAGTTCATCCTTCCGCTGCTCGTAGTTGGCGCCATGTTCGCCGCTCCCGTTGCAAACGCCCAAAAAGTGGGTGAAAAACAAGTGAAAGCCGCCAAAGGCGGTGCCGCGGCCTACGCCGTGCAGCCCCAGTTGAGCACCCTCGGCTGGGTGGGTAAAAAAGTAGGTGGCCAGCACAACGGCACCATTTCCGTGAAAGACGGCGCGGTGCAAGTGAAAGGCAACCAGATTGTGGGCGGCACGTTCGCCTTCGACATGAACTCCATTAAAGTGGCCGACCTGACCGATCCGGAGTGGAACGGCAAGCTGGTAGGGCACCTGAAGAACGACGACTTCTTCGCGGTGGATAAGAACCCGACGGCCACCTTCGTCATTACCAGCATCAAGCCGCTGAAAGGCGACGCCAACGGCAACAACGCCCAGATCAGCGGCAACCTGAGCATCAAAGGCAAGACCAACCCGGTAACCTTCCCCGCCAAAGTAGGCGTGAAAGACGGCGTAGCTTCGGCCTCGGGCGTGGCTACTGTGGACCGCACCAAGTACGACGTGAAGTACGGCTCGACCCTCTTCGGCGCTGCCGCCGACAAGGCCATCGAAGACAACTTCACGCTGAGCTTCAACGTCATTGCCAAGCAGCAAGCCAACTAATTGCGGCACCTGTTTGCTACAAAAAAGCCTCGTCGGTAATTCCGGCGGGGCTTTTTTATGTGGCGTGGGCAAACGCGCTTAACTGGGCAATTCCAGCTCGGTAGGCAGCGGGTAACGCAGCTGCCGGTGTTTCTCGTGGCGGCGCAGCGTGTCCAGAATGTCGTCGAATTCGGGCTTGTACTCCAGCCACAGGTCTTCGTGAAGCTTCGGAATGAGCTTGGCCGTGCGCAGCAACAGCCGCACGGTGGACACATAGAAGGCGTACACAAAGCCCTCAAAATACTGTGGGTATTCGTCGAGTACGAGGCGCAGGGTGTACATGTTCAGATCGACTTCGAGGCGCTTGTCTTTGGTGATGCGCTTGGCGCGGGCTATTTCCTTAGCGGCCTTGCCGAGGGCACGCGACAGGGCGCGGTTCATCACGCGGCCGTTGGCTTTCTGCAGCAGCGCGGCTATGCGTTCGGCGTGCTCGTCGAGCAAAGTACGCAGGTCTACGTCGGGCAGAATCTCGTAGCGCACCAGGTCGTAGAGTTCGGCGTCGCGGCGCACGGCTTTTAGCAACAGGTCTTCCTTCTCTTTGTCGGAAAGCTGCTTGAGGGCGCGTTTGAAGTCGGGAGAAGGGGCGGGCATTGGCAATTATCAATTAGCAGTTGTCAATCATCGGCCGGTATCGTCCCGACGAAGGAAGGACCTTATTAATTACGCGGAAACGAGTCGTGTATACGCGAATCGTTCTGCGGTAATAAGGCCCTTCCTTCGTCGGGACGACAGACCCTGGTTACTGCCCGTTGCTGGCGCCAGCGGGGGCGGCTTCGGGCTTCAGGTACTGGTCGAGGTAGTTGGTGATTTTGGTGTAGAGGTGCACCCGGTCTTTGCCTGCCACGTTGTGCGGGTGGCCGGGGTACACGAAGTAGTCGAGCTGCACGCCGTTGTCGACGGCATTTTTGAGGTAGGTGAGGCTGTGCTGCCACACCACCACGTCGTCGATGGTGCCGTGAATCAAGAGCAGCGGCGTCTTCAGGTTCTGCACGTAGCCTAGCAGGTTGGCCTTCTGGTAGCCCTCGGGGTTTTGCTCGGGCGTGTCCATGTAGCGTTCCGTGTACATCACCTCGTACATGCGCCAGTCGATAACCGGGCCGCCGGCCACGCCTACTTTAAAGGTGCCTTCGGGGGCGCGGGTGAGCAGGGTGGTGGTCATGAACCCGCCGAAGCTCCAGCCGTGTACGCCGATGCGCTGGGCATCCACGTAGGGCAAGGATTTCAAGTACTCGACGCCCTTAAGCTGGTCGGCCATTTCCTGGGTGCCCAACTGGCGGAACGTAGCCTGCTCAAACGGCAGCCCGCGGTTGCCGGAGCCACGCGAATCGACGGTAAACACCACGTAGCCTTTCTCGGCCATCAGCTGCATCCAGAGGTTGCCGCCGCCCAGCCACGAGTCCGTCACGAGCTGCACGTGCGGGCCGCCGTAGACGTACACCACGGCCGGGTATTTCTTGGCCGGGTCGAAGCCCACGGGCGTAATCATGCGGCAGTACAAATCCGTCTGCCCGTCGGCGGCTTTGATGGGAAACAGCTTCATTTGGCCCAAGGCGTAGCCCGCCACGGGGTTGGGCGCGCTGAGCAGTTGTTGCTGGGGTTTGCCGTCTTTGGTGGCCAGCACGCTCACCGTGCGCGGCGTAGTCTGGCTGCTAAACGAGTCGAGCAGATACGTGCCCGAGGGGCTCAGGAAGCCGGCGTGCGTGCCGGCGTTGGGCGAGAGGCGGCGGGGCTTGCCACCATTCAGGCTCACGCTGTAGAACTGCCGCTGAATGGGGCTTTCCTGGTTGCTGAGGAAATACACGGTCTTGCCTTTCGGGTCGAAGCCGGTGACGTCCGTCACCAGCCAGTTACCGCTGGTGAGCTGCTTGAGCAGCTTGCCCGAGGTGTTGTAGAGGTAGAGGTGGTTGTAGCCGCTCCGTTCGCTCTGCCACACAAATTGGTCGGGGTGGCCGGGCACAAACTGCAGCGGGTGCTGCGGCTCCACGTACTCGGCGTCGGTTTCTTCGAACAGGGTTTTCACCAACGCACCCGAGGCGGCGTCGTACTGGCGCAGCCACAGGTGGTTCTGGTCGCGGTTGAGCACGGCCACGTACACCGATTTCTCGTCGGGGCTCCAGGCAATGTTGGTCAGGTACTGCTCCTTCGGCTCGCCGGTTTGCAGAAACACCGTCTGGCCCGAAGCCACGTCGTACACGCCCACCGTCACTTGGTGGCTTTTGTCGCCGGCCATGGGGTATTTGATGGCTTTTTCCTGGGCCGGCACTTCCGTCACGTCCACGATGGGGTAGTCGGTTACCATCGTCTGGTCCATGCGGTAGTAGGCCAGCTTGTTGCCTTTGGGGCTCCAGAACGTGCCTTTCGTGATGCCGAACTCCGAGCGGTGCGCGGCTTGGCCGTTCACAATGGCCGGGTTCGTTTCGGTGGTCACGGCCACGTTTTCCTTACCCGCCGCGCTGATGAACAGGTTCTGCGCCTTGGTATAAGCCACGCGCGTTTTAGTGGGGTCCAGCTCCACGTTTTCGGCGCCGGCGGCGTAGCCAAACAGCTTGGTGGCTTTGCCGTCGAGGGTGGAGTAGCGGAATACTTCGCGGCTGGGCATGGTCACCACGAAGGCATCGGGGCTGGTCCATTGCACCGTGGGAAAGGCGCTGGCCTTCACGGCGGGCGCGCCGGCGGCTTGCAGGGCTTGGCTGAGCGTGGCCAGAGACACAACTTGTTTTACCGAGCCGCCTACCGCGCCGCGCACCAGTTCATCTTGGCCGTTTTCGGTTCGAGCGAAGCTGAATTCGTCCTTCGAGCCGGGAATCCAGGTAAGTTGTTTGAGCGTGGTGGGCTGCAGGCTGCGGTTGAGGTAGGCGTCCTCCATCGAGAGGCGCTTCTGCTGGGCCACCGAGGGCAGACCGGCCAGGGCCAGCAGCAGCACGGGCAGCGCCGCGCGCCGGGAAAAGCTATGCATAAAGCGAGGAAACGGGGTGAAAAAGCAACGGAATGGTCCCCGAAAATTACGCCCAAAATTCCGGACGCGCCGCCCGCACAAAACCCCGCCCGCAGGCAACTATTCGCGTTTGGGAATGGTTATAGACGACCGTGGAAAAGCGGCCCGGGTCGCCCGGTTTTTGTGCCTGACTATCCGTATTTTTACGCCATGAACACCAAGCCCCAGTTTGCGCCCGACGAAGACGTTCTGCTGCTCGAAGAAACCACCGACCTGCGCGATTTGGTCGTGTACAACGACGACGTGAACACCTTCGACCACGTCATCCGTACCCTCATCGACGTGTGCGGCCACGAGCCCGAGCAGGCCGAGCAGTGCACCCTGCTCATCCACTACAAAGGCCAGTGCGCCGTCAAGCTCGGCACCTACGACGAGCTGACCCCGCTCTGCTCCGCCATCCACGACCGCGGCATCTCGGCCGACGTAGTGTAAAGAATGAGGCGAAATGTGAAAATGTGCGGAATGTGGAAATGAATGCTTCGGCTTCAGCCTGCCTCACCTCATTTATCACATTCATTCACATTCTGCACATTTTCCACATTAGCCTTTGATGGAATTTCCCTCCAAACTCATTGAAAACGCAGTCGGCGAGCTGGCCAAGCTGCCGGGCATCGGCCGCAAAACGGCCTTGCGTCTGGCGCTGCACCTGCTAAAGGCCGAAACCGAAACCACCAGCAGCCTGGCCGAAGCCTTGGCCAAGATGCGCTACGACATCCGCTACTGCGCCACCTGCTACAACATTTCCGACACCGAGGAGTGCTCGATTTGCGCCAACCCGCTGCGCGACCGTAGCACCGTGTGCGTGGTGTCCGACATCCGCGACGTTATTGCCATCGAAAACACGGGGCAGTACCAAGGCGTGTACCATGTGCTCGGCGGCGTTATTTCCCCCATCGAAGGCATTGGCCCGGCCGATTTGCACATCGAGCCCCTCGTCGACCGCATGAAAGGGCAGGAGAGCGAAGTGAAGGAAGTCATTCTTGCCATCAGCCCCACGATGGAAGGCGACACCACCGCGTTTTACCTCACGCGTCGCCTGCGCGAGTTTCCCGACGTGCACATCAGCAGCATTGCCCGCGGCATTCCGGTGGGCGGTGAGCTGGAGTACGCCGACGAAATTACCCTCGGCCGCTCCATTGTGGAGCGTCAGCGGCAAAACCGTTAAATGAGCTGTTAGCTAATGGCTATTGGCTGTTGGCTTGGGTTCGAAAGCCAATAGCTAACGACTTCTTCAAAAAGCGCCCCGGCCGAACCGCCGGGGCGCTTTTTGCTTTATTGCGCGGCGTTTCGACCCCAACCTTTCGTTTCCGTAGAAGAAGCCCAACCACACTGTTTCCCTGTATGCAGCCGTCCCCCGTTGCCACGTCTACCCCGTCGGGCACACCGACCACCTCGCGCCTCGAACACGATTTCCTGGGTGAGCGGAGCATTTCCGACCAGTATTACTACGGCATCCAGACGCTGCGGGCGCTCGAAAACTTCACTATCACCGGCATTCCGCTGCGCGCCGAGCCGCTGTTTGTGGAGGCGCTGGCCGACGTGAAAAAAGCCGCCGCCCTGGCCAACCGCGACCTGGGCGTGCTCGACCCCAAACTGGCCGGCTACATTGCCCAGGCCTGCGACCGGGTGGCTACCGGCGAGTTCGACAACCAGTTTCTGACCGACATGATTCAGGGCGGGGCCGGTACGTCGGTGAACATGAACGCCAACGAGGTTATTGCCAACGTGGCCCTGGAGCTGATGGGCCGCCGCAAGGGCGAGTACGACTTTTGCCACCCCAACAACCACGTCAACTGCTCGCAAAGCACCAACGACGCCTATCCCACGGCCTTTCGCATTGCGCTGAACAAGAAGCTGGTGGGTTACCGCGAGTCGCTGGCTATGCTGGCCGATTCCTTTGCCGCCAAAGGCGAGGAGTTTCGGAACGTGCTGAAAATGGGGCGCACGCAGCTGCAGGACGCCGTGCCCATGAGCATGGGCGACGAGTTTCACGCCTTCGCCACCAACCTGCGCGAGGAGCTGCTGCGCATCGACGACAGCCGCAACCTGATTCGCGAAATCAACATGGGCGCCACCGCCATCGGCACGCAGGTAAACGCGCCCGACGGCTACGCCAACCTGGTGACCAAGTACCTGCGCGACATCACCGGCCTCGACCTGCTGCTGGCCGGCGACCTGATTGAAGCCACCTACGACACCGGCGCCTACGTGCAGCTCTCGGGCGTGCTCAAGCGCACGGCCGTGAAGCTCTCCAAGATCTGCAACGACTTGCGCCTGCTTTCCTCGGGCCCGCGCGCCGGCTTGTTCGAAATCAACCTGCCGCCCTTGCAGCCCGGCTCCAGCATCATGCCCGGCAAGGTGAACCCCGTCGTGCCCGAGGTAGTCAACCAGACCGCGTTCTACGTCATCGGTGCCGACCTCACTGTGACCATGGCGGCCGAAGCCGGCCAACTGCAGCTGAACGTGATGGAGCCGGTCATCAGCTTTGCCCTCTTCACCAGCATCAGCTACATGACGCGTGCCTGCCACACGCTGCGCGAAAAGTGCGTGGTGGGCATCACCGCCAACGCCAAGCACGCCGAAGACATGGTGCGCAACAGCATCGGCATCGTCACGCAGCTCAACCCCGTGCTCGGCTACGAAACCACGGCTAGCATTGCCAAAGAGGCGCTGCAAACGGGCAAATCGGTCCACCAGATTGCGGTGGAAGAGCGGAAGCTGCTCACCGAAGCCAAGTGGAACGAGATTTTCACGTTCGAAAACCTGATTCGGCCGCACTTCATTCAGTAGCGTTCAAGCAAACCGCCGAAGTAGTACTACGACTCCAAGTCGTAGTACCACTATCGTTGCTGGCGTTGGGCGGTCCAGGCCACCAGCGTACGAGCACCACTCCGTTGCTGCGGAGGTTGCACAGGCGAAATGGGGTGAGGGTTTCGTTGCGTAACTTTCGCAGCCCCTCGCGCTCCTGATTTTGCCCGTGCCCGCTTCTGCCGTCAAGCTTTCCGTCGTCATCGTCAACTACAACGTCTGCTACTTTCTGGAGCAGACCTTGCTGTCGGTGCGGCGGGCGGTGGAAAAGCTGGGTGCCCCGGCCGAGGTGTGGGTGGTCGACAACAACTCCGTCGACGGCTCGGTGGCGATGGTGCGGGAGCGGTTTCCCGAGGTGCGCCTGATTGCCAACCGCGACAACCCGGGTTTCTCGAAGGCCAACAACCAAGCCATTCGTGAATCGCGAGGCGAGCATGTGCTGCTGCTGAACCCCGATACGGTGGTGGAAGAAGATACCTTCCGCCTGTGCTGCGCGTTTATGGACGCGCACCCCGATTGCGGCGGCCTAGGCGTGAAAATGCTCGACGGCCAGGGCAAGTTTCTGCCCGAGAGCAAGCGCGGGCTGCCCACGCCGTGGGTGGCGTTCTACAAGGTGTTCGGGCTGGCGGCGCTGTTTCCCAAGTCGCGCACCTTCGGCCGCTACCACCTCGGCTTCCTCGACAACGACCAGACCCACGAGATTGAGGTGCTCAGCGGCGCGTTCATGCTCATGCGCCGCGCCGCTTTAAACCAGGTCGGCTTGCTCGACGAAGATTACTTCATGTACGGCGAGGATATCGACCTCTCGTACCGGCTCACCCAGGGCGGCTGGAAAAACTACTACTTCCCCGGCACCCGCATCATTCACTACAAGGGCGAAAGCACCAAGCGCACGAGCGTGAACTACGTGTTCGTGTTCTACCGCGCCATGGTCATTTTCGCCCGCAAGCACTTTGCGCCGCAGCGGGCCGGGTGGTTTGCGCTGCTGATTAACGGCGCCATCTGGTTTCGGGCGGGCGTGGCGGTGGTGCGCCGCTTCTGGGACCAGGCCTGGCCGGTGCTGCTCGATGCGCTCATCATTTTCGCGGGCATGTACTTCCTCAAGCACTATTGGGAAGTCAACCACAAGTTTGTGCGCACGGCCTATCCGCCGCAGTACATGCTGGTGGCGGTGCCGGCCTACATTGCCATTTGGCTGGGCAGCGCCTGGCTCAGCGGCGCCTACGACGACCCGCCCAAAACCGCCCGCCTCGTGCGCGGCGTGGCCGTGGGCACCATCCTCATTTCGGCCGTTTCCAACTTCCTCGACGCCTGGCGCTTCTCCAAGGCGCTCATTGTGCTCGGCGGCGGCTGGGCCATTGTGGCCATGGTGGCGCGGCGCCTGCTCACGCACTTCCTGCGCTACCGCGACCTGAACCTCTCGGAGCGGCGCCAGAAAAACATTGCCATTGTCGGCTCGCCGGCCGAAAGCCGCCGCGTGCGCGCCCTGCTGGAGCAAGCCGCCGTGCAGGCCCGCATCATCGGCTACGTGAGCCCCGGCCCCGTGCCCGCCGGTGAGGCCGACGACCAGCTCGGCGAAGTGCGCCAGCTCGACGAAATCCTGCGCATCTACGCCATCGACGAGCTGATTTTCTGCGGCAAAGACCTCTCTGCCAACCGCATCATTTCGCTGATGGTGGACGAGCAGGAGCGGTTTCCCCACGTAGCCTTCAAAATTCTGCCCGAAGACAGCCAGTACATCATCGGCTCGTCTTCGAAAGATTCGCCCGGCGACTACTACGCCCTCGACATCGAGTTGAACCTCTACAAGCCCCAGCAGCGCCGCAACAAGCGCATTCTGGACGTGCTGCTGAGCCTGGGCCTGCTGGCAGCTGCGCCGCTGCTCATCTGGCCGATCGATAGGAAAGCCGGCTTCTTCGGCAACGCGCTCAACGTGCTATTGGGCCGGCGCACCTGGGTAGGCCTGCGCCACACCACCACGCCCGAGCGCGCCCCTCGTGCTGTGCTGTCGCCCGCCGACCACGTGGCAGCCAACACGCCGCTGACCGAGGCAACGCGCCGCCGCTTGGAAGTGCTCTACGCTAAGGATTACGAGCCGGCCACCGATTTTGCGCTGGTGCTGCGCAACCTGCGCCGGCTGGGGCAGGAGTAATAGATAAAAGAATACTGGTGAAAAAAGAACTGCGTAATATTTTATTGGATGCCCTTGCGGTAGACATGAGTGCGCAAGGCTACGTTCTTAATAAGTCTCGCGCTGAATTTACTAAGCGAAGCTCTGACGGATGGAATAAATTTCAATTGTTATTCTTAGATCGGGCAACACACTGGGAAATAGTACCAGGACTGCTAATTCGCAAAAATCAAGTCGAAGACATATACCACAAGGCTTCATATTACGAGAAGAATTATCAGAAATTCACGCCTACTATTGGTATTTTGGTTGAGAACTATACAGGTACAAGCATTGATAGTCGGCGGGAATTAAGAAAGCCAACTGATGTAGAGCCTTGTATTGGTGAGTTGCTACAACAGTTTAATGCAGTGGCTTTGCCTTTCTATGAGAGGTTTGCTAGTATAAAGGTGCTCGAGTCAGAAATAAACGATCAAAATTCAAGTGGTTCATTGATAACCGGCCCAATTAGAAAAGGTAGTTTGGGGGTTATTCTGGCTTCACTTGTAAATAATCCCGATTACGAGATGTTGAAAGAGAAGTATCGTGAATATTATAATCGTTTCAGTGAAGGATTTTACCTGCGTGAGTATGAGGGTGTATTAAAGGTTTTGGAGAGTAGTTAAAAATGGTGACAAGCTTGAACGAATGTTGAAGGACAAGCTATGAAATATAATTCATGCTTATAGGATGGCGCGTCGGTACTGTGTTGCCTTGGTCCGCCGGCATCTGCGTATTTTTGCAGTCTTTCCCCTCTGTTTCCCCAACCCAGCCCTGTTTCCCCTTATGTCTACCGCTGCCGCGCTTGCCCCGTTGGTTCTTTCCGACCGCATCAATGCCATGCAGGAGTCCCAAACCATTGGCATGGCCAAAAAGGCCCGCGAGCTGGCGGCCCAGGGCATCGACGTTATCAGCCTGAGCTTCGGCGAGCCTGATTTTCAGACTCCGCAGTACATCAAGGACGCCGCCAAGAAGGCCCTCGACGAAGGCTACACTTTCTACACACCCGTGCCCGGCTACCCCGAGCTGCGCCAGGCCATTGCCGACAAGCTCAAGCGCGAAAACCACCTCGACTACAAGCCCGAAAACATTGTGGTGAGCACCGGCGCCAAGCAAGCCCTGGCCAACGCCGTGCTCAGCCTCGTGAACCCCGGCGACGAGGTCATCATTTTTTCGCCCTACTGGGTGAGCTACGAGGAGATGGTACGCCTGGCCGAAGGCGTTACGGTGCGCCTCGTCGGTTCGCTCGAAAACGACTACAAAGTGACGGCCGCGCAGCTGGCCGAGGCCATTACGCCCCGCACCAAACTGGTCATGTACTCGTCGCCGTGCAACCCCACGGGCGCGGTATGGTCGCGGGAGGAACTGGCGGCCATAGCCGAAGTGGTGGCCCAGCACCCGCAGGTATACGTGTTGGCCGACGAGATTTACGAGTACATTAACTTCGTGGGCGAGCATGCCAGCCTGGCCCAGTTTGATGTCGTGAAAGACCAGGTCATCACCGTCAACGGCTTCTCCAAAGGCTACGCCATGACGGGCTGGCGCATCGGTTACCTGGCGGCCCGCAAAGAAATTGCGGCCGCCTGCGAGAAGATGCAAAGCCAGATTACCTCGGCCACGTGCTCCATTACGCAGCGCGCCGGTTTAGCCGCGTTGCAGGGCGGCCGCAGCTCGGCCGACGAAATGGTAACCGCCTACCGCCGCCGCCGCGACCTGGTGCTGGGCATCGTGAAAGACATTCCCGGTCTGAAAACGCCCACGCCCGACGGCGCCTTCTACATCTTCCCCGACGTGTCGGCCTACTTCGGCAAAACCACGCCCAGCGGCGACACCATTCAGAACGCCAACGACCTGGCCATGTACCTGCTCAACGACGGCCACGTGGCAGCCGTCGACGGTGCCGCGTTCGGCGCGCCGCAGTGCCTGCGCTTCAGCACCGCCGCCGCCGACGAGAAGCTCACCGAGGCTTTCCGCCGCATCAAAGTGAGCCTCGCCAAGCTGGTGTAGAAACCTGCTCGTGTTCGAGCACAAGTAGAACGTCATGCTGAGCGCAGCCGAAGCATCTCGCGTGTTTAGCTGGATTGTAAACTCTTCGTTGAACGAGGGAAGACCAGCACGCGAGATGCTTCGCTTACGCTCAGCATGACGCCTGTATAAGCCGTTCTATTCGTTCTTTTGCCGCTATGAACGAGCCCACCGACGAGCACCTGCGCTTTCCCATCGGCCGCGTGCAGCTGCCCGAGCAGCCGCTTTCCGCCGCTGAGCGCGCGGTCTACATTCAGCAGATTGCCGACTTGCCCGCGCAACTCACGGCCGCGGCCCGCGCCGCCGGCGGCGTACAACTGGAACAGCCTTACCGCCCCGGCGGCTGGAACGGCCGGCAGGTAATCCATCACCTGGCCGACATGCACCCGCTGCTCTACGCCCGCTTCCGGCAGGCCCTGACCGAGGACGAACCCACCGTGCCCGTGTTTCAGGAAAGCGCCTGGGCCGAGCTGCCCGACGTAGCCGCCACGCCCGTTACGGTGTCGTTGGCGCTGCTGGAGCAGGTGCACACGCGTTGGGTAGTGTTGATGCACCACCTGAGCGAGGCCCAGTGGCAGCGTCGCTTGTACCATCCGCGGTTGCAGCGCTGGTTCACGCTCGACCAGGCCTTGGTGCAGTACGCCTGGCACGGTCGGCACCACCTCGGGCACATCAAGCTACTCGCAACGGGCAACTGACAATTACCTTTGCAGCCTTTCCTGCTCAGAACCCCGCAATGCCCGCTGCTCCGCCCGCGCCCTCCACGCTGCCCGAACTTTTTGCCGCTTTCAACCGCCTGACCGTGCTCATCGTGGGCGACGTGATGGTGGACGCCTACGTGTGGGGCCGCGCCGCCCGCCTTTCGCCCGAAGCGCCGGTGCCCGTGGTGAACGTGACGCGCACCGAGCAGCGCCTCGGCGGGGCAGCCAACGTGGCCCTCAACATCCAAGCCCTGGGCGCCACGCCGCTGCTGTGCGCCGTCATCGGCACCGATGCCGGCGGCGACCAACTCCTGCACGAGCTGCATCAGCGCCAGCTTTCCGCCGACGGCCTCGTGCGCAGCGACGAGCGGCCGACCACCGTCAAGCAGCGCATTCTGGCCCACGGCCAGCAGCTACTGCGCATCGACTCGGAAGTGGAAACCGACCTGAGCGCCACGGAAGACGCCACGCTGAGCGAGGCCTACGAGCAACTGCTCGACCGCGCCGACGTGGTTATTTTCGAAGACTACGACAAGGGCGTGCTCAATGCCGACCGCATCGGCCGCTTCATTGCGCTGGCGCGGCAAAAGGGCATTCCCACCGTTGTCGACCCCAAAAAGCGCAACTTTCTGGCCTACCGCGGCTGCACGCTCTTCAAGCCCAACCTGAAAGAGCTGCGCGAAGGCCTGAAGCTGGAATTTGCCGACGGCGACAACGCCGGCCTTGAGCACGCCGTGCAGCAGCTGCGCACGCACCTCTCGCCCGACATGGTGCTCGTCACGCTCTCCGAGCGCGGCGTGTTCTGCGACGCCGCTACTGGCCCCATCTACCTGCCCGCTCACGTGCGCGCCATTTCCGACGTATCGGGCGCCGGCGACACCGTTATCAGCATTGCTGCCCTGTGCGTGGCGCTAAATCTGGCCCCGGCCGCAATGGCCGGGCTGGCCAACCTGGGTGGCGGCCTCGTGTGCGAGCAAGTGGGCGTGGTGCCCATCGAGAAACAGCTCCTGCTCGCCGAAGCCGAAGCCGCCGAGGTGCTGTAAGCTGAAAATGCCTGTCATCCTGAGCTAAAAGCGAAGGACTTTCTCCTTGTTGAATGAGTCGTTGTTACGAGCTTCGTTCAGCGGTGAAAAGGTCCTTCGCTCTGCTCAGGATGACAGTTTTGTATGCTAGCCCAAATCCTGGCGCATGCGCAGGCTGTGCTCTTTCACCGTCTCGATGAACACCTTCACGCGGTCGGGGTTGGTGTCGGGGTACACGCCGTGGCCGAGGTTGGCAATGTGGCGCTGCGGGCCGAAGCGCTCCAGCATGGCAACGGTGGCGGCGCGCACCTGCTCGGGCGAACCGTAGAGGGCGCAGGGGTCGAGGTTGCCCTGCAGGGTTTTGTCGCCCACGAGCTGGCGCACGTGGCGCGGGTCTTCGTTCCAGTCGAGGCCGATGGTGCGGCAGGGCATCTGGGCGAAATCCTGGTGGGCGAAGAAGGCGCCTTTGGCAAACACCGTCACGGGGGTATCGGCGGGCATGGCCGCACAGATTTCCTGGATGTAGCGGGCCGAAAACTCGTGGTAGTGCTCGGGGTTCAGAATGCCGGCCCACGAATCAAATACCTGCACCAGGTTGGCGCCGGCCTCGATTTGGGCGCGCAGGTAGGCAATGGTGGTGTCGGTGATTTTGCGCAGCAGGCGGTGGGCCAGCTCGGGGTCCTGAAACAGCATCCGCCGCGCTTTGGAGAAGGTCTTGGAGCCGTGGCCTTCCACCATGTAAGCCAGAATCGTCCAGGGCGCGCCGGCAAACCCGATGAGCGGCACGCGGCCGCCCAGGGCGCGCTTGGTGACGCGGATGGCGTCGAGCACGTAGCCGAGGTGCTCGTGCGGATCGGCCACGCGCAGGCGGTCTACGTCGGCAGCCGACTGCACGGTTTGGGGAAACAGCGGGCCGCGGGCTTCCACCATTTCGTAGGTCAGGCCCATGGCTTCGGGCACCACCAGAATGTCGGAGAAGATGATGGCCGCGTCGACGTCCAGCGCGTCGATGGGCTGGATAGTGACTTCGGCTGCCAGATCGGGCGTTTCCACCAGCTCCTTGAAGCCGCTCAGCTTGGCGCGCAGGGCGCGGTACTCGGGCAGAATGCGGCCGGCCTGGCGCATGAGCCACACGGGCGTCCGTTCGGTTTGTTCGCCGCGCGCGGCGCGGAGCAGGAGGTCGTTTTTGAGCATGGGGAGCGGGCTAGAGGCGGCAAAGGTACAATTGCTGGCTTTGCGGTGCAGCAGGCGCGGTCCGTGCTACTGCGTCAGTCCCGGAAACAGCGCCTTGATGGCCGTGGCCAAGAAATTCACCCCAATGGCAAGCGTGATGAAGCCCATGATGCGCGCCAGCGCCGCCATGCCCGGCCGGCCCAGAAACCGCGTCAACCGCAGCGACGACATCAGAATCAGGTAGGCGGCCAGCGCCACCAGCACGAAGCCCAAAAACGTCATGCCCATGCTCAGGTACGAGGGCCGCTCGGTGAACAGGCCGATGCACACGGCCATGGAGCCGGGGCCCGAGAGCATGGGCATGGCCAGCGGCGTGAAGCTGATGTCGTCTTTGTGCATGCTTTCCTCCAGCGTGGCGTCCGATACTTTGGCGCGGTTGCCGCCCGGCGTGAGCAAATCGAAGGCCGAGCGCATGAGCAGAATGCCGCCCGCAATGCGCAGGTGGTGGATGTTGATGCCGAAGAAGTTGAGAATGTACTGCCCCGCGAAAAACGACACCGCCAGCACGCCCACCATGTAGATGCACGCCCGCAGCGCGGTGGCGGCCCGGCCGCTGGCCGTGTCGTGCTCCGTGAGCGTGAGAAACACCGGCATGGCCCCGAAGGGGTTGACAACGGAGAAGAGTGTGGTGAACGTGGCGAGCAGAATTTCCATGCGCGGGCAAGTGGGGAGCGGCCAAAGGTAGGATTTGGGCGCATACGGAGTGCGCCGAAATTGGCTATGTTTGGCCGCGGCCTCGTATGTAGTCAGGCCGAGGCAGCCGCCCTATTGCGCGGCCGCTCCACCTTCCCTATGACGACCACTCCTCCCGACTCCGCCACCCCGGACCCCGCCGCCACGCCCATTGTGGGCATCATTATGGGCGGCCAATCGGACCTGCGTGTGATGAACGCCGCGGCCGAGATGCTGCGCCAGTTTCAGGTGCCCTACGAACTCACCCTGGTGTCGCCGCACCGCACGCCGCACCGCTTGGTGGAGTACGCCGAATCGGCCCGCAAGCGCGGCCTGCGCGTGCTCATTGCCGGTGGAGGCGGGGCCGCCCACCTGCCGGGCATGGCCGCGGCCTTCACCACCATTCCCGTCATCGGGGTGCCCATCAACGTGCCCACCAGCATCGGCGGGCTCGATTCCATCTTGTCGATGCTGCAAATGCCTACCGGTGTGCCCGTAGCCACGGTAGCCGTGGATGGCGCCGCCAACGCGGCCGTGCTGGCCGTGCAGATGCTGGCCCTCGGCAACGCCCGGCTTGCCGATGCCCTGGAGAAATACCGCGGGGCCCTGCGCGACAAGGTGATGCGCACCGTCGACGAGCTGCGCAAGGGCGGCCTCGACGACATATAGCCGCCCGGGAATTATGGGGAGGGTACAATTGGGAGGTTGGCATTCAGCCGTTTCAGCCGCTGATTGCAACCAACTCGGCAAGGAGTAGTACAAGCCATTGATTTCCCCTCTCTCCGCCCTTTCCGTGCTGCTGCAACTCTCTTCTTTACTTACGAACCTGCTCGTGGGGCTGACGTGGCTACTGGGCGTGGCGGTGGTAGTGGCCACGCTGCTGCCGCTGCTGCGCCAAACCGCGTGGTGGATCCGCGTGTTCGACTTCCCCCGCCTGCAAATTGTGGGCGTGGCCGTCGTGTCGCTGTCGGGGGCGCTGGGCCTGCGCTTCTGGGACCAGAACTGGGCCTGGCGGCTGCTGCTGCTCACGCAGGCGGCCGTGATTGTCTACCAGATAGCGCGCATTCTGCCCTACACGCGCCTCGTGCGCAAGCAGGTGGGCGACTCAACCCTGAAAGACGGGCGGCGCCACCTGAGCCTAGCCATGATGAACGTGCTGCAGTTCAACCGCCAAGGCGCCCGGGCGCTGCAGGTGCTCCAGCAAGCCGACCCCGACATCATCATGGCCGTGGAAACCGACGACTGGTGGTACCAGCAGCTCAAGCCGCTGGAAACCACGCATCCTTACGTGTGCCACGAGCCGCTCGACAACACCTACGGCCTGCTGTTTTTTTCGCGCCTGCCGCTGGAAAACTTCGTCATCAAGTATTTGCTCGACGACGACGTGCCCAGCCTGCACACCCGCGTTCAGCTACCCGACGGCCGCACCTGGGTGCGGCTCTACGGCCTGCACCCCAAACCACCGGCACCGGCCGAATCCAAAACCAGCACCAAGCGCGACGCTGAGCTGCTATTGGTGGGCAAGGAAATCGACCGCAACGAAGAGCCGACCATTGTGTTTGGCGACATGAACGACGTGGCCTGGTCGCACACCTCCGAGCTGTTTCGGCGCATCAGCGGCCTGATGGACCCGCGCGTGGGCCGCGGCCTGCTGCCCACCTTCCACGCCGATTACTCCCTGTTGCGCTGGCCTCTGGACCACGTCTTCGTTTCGGCCCACTTCAAGGTCGACGACATGGAGCGGCTGCCCTACGTCGGCTCCGACCACTTTCCCATCTACATCAAGCTCAGCTACGAGCCCCACGACAAGGAAGTGCAGGAAGAAAACAGCGAGGAGGCCGACTTCGAAGACCACAAAGAAGCCCTGGAGAAAATAAAAGAGGGCTTTGAGGAGGAAAACGAAGAAGAGCAGGAGGAGGCCACCGACCCCGAGCCCAAGAAGGTGTTGACTACGTAAAGCCGTGTTTCCGGCGCTACTCGCCTTCGTATAAAAACGCCATCTGCCGCTCGTTCACGCGGGCCGGCACGCGGCGCATCACCGCGTCGCGCAGCTGTATAAGCAGGCGGTTTTCGAGTTGGGCCGCTTTGCCCAGTTGCCACGACTGGTTGACGATGCGCGTGGTGCGCGGCCGGCGGCGCTGGTCAAACGCCTGAAATGCCGCCACGGGGTCGGCGTTTTCCGCCAGGCAGCGGGCCAGCATGGCGGCATCTTCTACGGCTTGCCCTGCTCCCTGGCCCATGTTGGGCGTGGTAGCATGGGCGGCGTCGCCGAGCAGCAGCACCCGGCCAAAGGCAAACCGGCGCAACGGCTTCAGGTCGATGATGTCGCCCCACAGCAGCTGGTCCTCGTGGGTGAGGGATAGGAGCGCGGGAATGGGGGCGTGGAAGTCGGCAAACCGGCGTTGCACGTCGGCCAGGCGCCAGCCCCGAAACACGGGGTTGTTGGGCACGGCGCTGTTCACGCAAGCAAACCAATACACCTGTCCGTTGGCCAGCGGCACGCAGCCGAAGCGCCCGGCCGAACCCCAGCTTTCGGTGGAGCGGCCAGCCGGCAACCCCAGTGCCCGGGCATCGACGACGCCGCGCCAGCATGTGTACCCCGCAAAGCGCGGCTGCGCCTCGGGCAGCAGCTGCCGCCGCACACCCGACCGAATGCCATCGGCCCCGATCAGCGCGTCGGCGGTGCCGGTGCTGCCGTCGGTGAAATGGGCCGTGACGCGGCCGTTGTGCTCCTCGAACCGCTCGAATCGTTTGCCTAGCTGCAAGGTGCAGGGCGGCAGCTGCTGGAGCAGTACGCGCTGCAGATCGGCGCGGTGAATGGCGAGGTTATCGTAGCCGAGACGCCGGGTAAACGGTGCCGTGTCGACATCGTTGAGCACGCGGCCGTGCTGGTCTAGCAGGCTGATGTGGGTAACGGGGTGCCCCGCGGCCCGCACGGGCGCGTGCACTCCCAGGTGGTCGAGGCTGCGCATGGCGTTGGCGCCCAGCACTACGCCCGCCCCAATTTCGCGCAGCTCGGCAGCGGCCTCATACACGTGGGCGCTATGCCCTTGCTGCAACAGCGCCCGGGCCGTAGCTAACCCGCCGATACCGCCGCCAATGATGATAAATTCCATGCGTGTGCAAACGAGCCGCCGGTTTCCGCCGCACGGGCAGTTCCACGGGCCGGTTTGCGGCGGCAACTTAGACCCGGAAAGTGAAACCTGCTACCACATCTTGGGGTGAGCGGGCTGCGAGCGAACGAAAAGGCAGCCAAAACGACTTTCTCAAAATAGGATGGAAAAGCGACTGGGTTTCCAGATTTGGGAAACCAATTGCTGAACTTATCGGCCTCTGCAGGCGGTTTGCAGCTGGTAATGAGTTGTTGCCTCCGTCAATAGAATATGATTTTTCTTTCCGCATTGCTTGTCGCACCGCTGCTCTGCGCGGACCCCGTTACCGACCGCGTGTTCAAGCCCGAACTGCTGCCAGCCAAGGCGGCCCGGCCCATGGCGTTTGTGCCGGCCGGCTGGATGCTGGAGCGCCAGGCCGCCGGCGACCTGAACGCCGACAAACGCCCCGACCAAGTGCTGCTGCTTGTAGAACGCCCTTCGGCGGCGCCCGATGCCAAGCGGGAGCGGGCCGTGGTGGTGCTGCTGGCCGAGCCCACGGGGCAGTTTCGGCGGGTAGGGGCCGCCGGGGCCGTGTTGCCCTGCGTGGGCTGCGACGAAACCGCCGCCGGCACCGACGGCGTGCCCGAACTCGCCATCAGCAAAGGGCAGGTGAGCCTGCGCCACATTGCCGGCAATGCCCAAACCACCGACCGCACGCTGCGCTTCCGCTACGAGTCCACTGCCGACCGCGTGCGCCTCGTGGGCGAAGACCACATCCGCAGCAGCCGCCAGGTGCTGGATACCACCGTGCGCCACACCGATTTCCTGACTGGCCAGCAGCAAACCGAACGCATTTACGCCGACCCCAAAGCCCAGGGCAGCACCCGCCAGCTCACCTCGCGCAGCACGGCCACCGTGCCCACCGCGCCGCGCTATCTGGAAGACCTAAACCTAAATACCCTGCTCTAAACGCTCCTTTCCGCTCACAGACAAGCTGGAAAAGCCGGGACTCTGTTCCGGCTTTTTTGCGTCCGGTGGTTTTTGGGCACGGGTGTACCTTGCGCCGCTATGCTTCGTTGCTTCTGGTTTCTGCTGTTGCTTTTTTCCGCCAGCGGGCTGACCGCGCAGCCCGCCACGCCCCCCCTGCTCGACCCCAAACGGGTGCCGCTGACCGCGAAAAAGCCCGCCGATTTTGTGCCGGCGGGCTGGCAGCTGGAGCAACAGCTCAGCGGCAACCTGAACGCTGATGCGCGCCCCGACCGCGTGCTGATGCTCGTGGAAAAAGCCACCATCAACGATAACTCAGTCGACCGCAACCGTGCGCTGCTGGTGCTCTTGGCGCAACCGGACGGCTCGTTGAAACGCGTCGGTGTCGGCCCGAAGGCACTGTATTGCACGGGCTGTTTTGGCGCCCTAGCCGGCCCTGAAGGCGGTACGCCCGAACTTAGCTTCGACCGCGGCAGCCTGCTGGTGGAGCACATGGCGGGCTCGCGTTTTATGACGGTGCAAACGCAGCGCTTCCGCTACGAAACGGCCAGTGGCCGCGGCGGCTCATCGGCGAAGAGTACAGCAACACCGACCGGGCCAGAGGGCTTAGCACGCACGCCAGCACCAACTTTCTCACCGGTCAGCAGCAAATCAGCAAAGGCAGAATGGACAGCGAGAAAAGCCAACGGATAACGCGCCGCACGGTGAAAACGCCGAAGCTGTATCTGGAAGATGTAAACGCGCAGGGCGAGACGCCGTGGTTGCCGGCCGACTTCTTTGATTGATTCTTCCTGCGAATAACCCCTGATGCAAAAAAGGCCCGAAGCTCACGCTCCGGGCCTTTTTACTGTTCGACTAGCCGCGAATTACTTCTGGCCGTCTACTTCTTCGTAGTCCACGTCGGTCACGTTGTCGTGGCCGGCACCTTGCGGCTGGCCCTGGCCGTTGCCGCCGGGCTGGCCGCCCTGGAAGCCTTCGCCGCCGGGGTAGCCTTGCGGCTGGCCTTCGGCGCCGCCCTGGGCGTACATTTCCTGCGAAGCGGCCTGCCAAGCGGCGTTGATGGCCGCCATAGCGGTATCAATCTGGCCGAGGTCTTTGCTCTCGTGGGCTTTGCGCAGATCAGCAAGAGCGGTTTCGATGGCCGACTTGTTGCCGGCGCTCAGCTTGTCGCCGTACTCCTTCAGCTGCTTCTCGGTCTGGAAAATCATCGAGTCGGCGTCGTTCACCTTCTTGATGCGCTCCACTTCGGCCTTGTCGGCTTCGGCGTTGGCCTGGGCTTCCTGGCGCATCCGCTCGATGTCCTGCTCGGAGAGGCCCGAGGAAGCCTCGATGCGAATTTTCTGCTCTTTACCGGTGCCTTTGTCTTTGGCCGTCACGTGCAGAATGCCGTTGGCGTCGATGTCAAAGGTCACTTCGATTTGCGGCACACCGCGCGGCGCGGGCGGAATCGAGTCGAGGTGGAACTTGCCGATGGTGCGGTTCTGCGAAGCCATCGGACGCTCGCCCTGCAGCACGTGAATCTCTACCGAAGGCTGGTTGTCGGAAGCCGTCGAGAAGGTTTCCGATTTCTTGGTCGGAATGGTGGTGTTCGACTCAATGAGCTTGGTCATCACGCCGCCCATCGTCTCGATGCCGAGGCTGAGCGGGGTTACGTCGAGCAGCAGCACGTCCTTCACCTCGCCGGTGAGCACGCCGCCCTGGATAGCAGCGCCCACGGCCACTACTTCGTCGGGGTTCACGCCCTTCGAAGGCTTCTTGCCGAAGAACTTCTCTACTTCTTCTTGGATGCGCGGAATACGCGTCGAGCCACCTACCAAGATAACGTCGTTGATGTCGGCAGCCGACAAACCGGCGTCTTGCAGGGCCTTTTTGCAGGGCTCCATCGAGCGACGGATCAGCGAATCGGCGAGCTGCTCGAACTTGGCGCGGCTCAGCTTCACCACCAAGTGCTTGGGGCCGGTGTTGGTGGCCGTGATGTAGGGCAGGTTAATCTCGGTTTCGTTTGACGACGAAAGCTCGATTTTGGCCTTTTCGGCGGCTTCTTTCAGGCGCTGCAGGGCCATGGGGTCCTGGCGCAGGTCCATGTTTTCCTGCTGCTGGAACGTCTCGGCCAAGAAGTTGATGATGACCTGGTCGAAGTCGTCGCCGCCAAGGTGGGTGTCGCCGTTGGTGCTCAGCACCTCAAACACGCCGTTGTCGAGCTCCAGAATGGAAATATCGAACGTACCACCGCCGAGGTCATACACGGCTACTTTGTGGTTCGAGTGGTCTTTGTCGAGGCCATATGCCAGTGCGGCGGCCGTGGGCTCGTTGATGATGCGCTTCACATCGAGGCCCGCAATGGCGCCGGCTTCTTTAGTAGCTTGGCGCTGGGCGTCGTTGAAGTACGCCGGTACGGTAATAACGGCTTCGGTTACGGGCTGGCCGAGGTAGTCTTCGGCCGTCTGCTTCATTTTCTGGAGCACCATGGCCGAAATTTCCTGCGGCGTGTACTGCCGGTCGCCGATTTTCACGCCGACGGTGTTGTTCGAGCCGCTGCCCAGGGCGTAGGCCACGTGCTTGGCCTCCTCGGTTACTTCCGAGAAGTTGCGGCCCATAAAGCGCTTGATCGACTGAATCGTATTGGTGGGGTTGGTAATGGCCTGACGTTTCGCCGGGTCACCCACCTTCCGCTCGCCCTTGCCATTGTCGAGAAACGCGACGATAGACGGCGTGGTGCGGCGGCCTTCGCTGTTGGGAATCACAACGGGTTCGTTGCCTTCCATCACGGCCACGCACGAGTTGGTCGTGCCGAGGTCAATACCAATGATTTTGCCCATGAGTATGTTCGTAGGTAGAGTGAGGTGTCTTGTTTAGGTGGCAGCTTGCGGCTGTTGCGGGGTGGTTTACAAGACGCGTACCAGCCCGCCAAACGCCGTTTTTTGCTGCCAGAATGTCACCGCCCGGCAGAAGCCGCAGCGGTGTTTCTGCCGGAAGCGGTTGTACGGAAGATGGAGCCGGACAGATATTCAGGCGACGCAGGCCGGAGTGGTACTACGACTCCAAGTCGTAGTACCACTATCGTTGCACGACAGCCCTTAGAACAACCAGTCCTTTACATCCGCTGGCATAGTCTGCTTAATAAGCAAGGCTATTTGCTCCGCATCGGTTGGCAAATCGAGCAACGCCGTTGCCAGCTCTTTGTGGCATAATGTACCACCACGCAACCCCGCGTAATCCGGATACGACGACCACACCCATTGGCTTATATCACGTATCAGGCCCGCTCGAAGCGGATTCTGGTGAATATAGCAGAAGCACATAAAGGCGTACTGCTCCGTTGATAATTCCTTCGCTTTCGTGTGCTGCTGGAACAACGAACCCGTACGGCCCTGCTCTTTTTGAATAGCGCGGGTGTATGAGCTTAGCAGAAGCCGGAGGTCGGTGCTACAACGTGCCAGGTCGGCGGCTTCGCGCACTTGCACCAGCAGATGAAAGTGGTTTGGCATGAGACACCACGCCAAAATGCGCAGGTGTGGGGTGAGGTGGCGGCGGAGCTTGGTGAGAAAGTAGCGGTAATTCTCCGGCGTGTGAAATACCGTTTCGCGGTTGTTGCCCCGGTTGTAGAGGTGGTATAGCTTCTCGGGTTGAAGGTTTAGGGCTGACATAATAACGCGGGGTAAATGCCAGGTAATATAGTCCCGTTCAACCTCCGCAACGATAGTGGTACTACGACTTTGGAGTCGTAGTACCACTCCTAGCCAAAAACCCCGCCACCGTTTGTTGCCAGAGTCGCGGGTGCTTCTTCCAATACGGTTCGTGGCCGCTGCCGGGGAAATCCTGCCGCTGCTTCGGGCCGCGCAGGTTGGCGAAAATGGCGTCGGTTTCTTGGCGGGTTACGCGCGGGTCGGCAGTGCCCCACAGCAGCAGCGTGGGCGTGCTCACGTGGCGGGCGTAATCTTTGCCGTTGAGCCCGAAAGCCCAAAAGTTGTTTTGCACGCCGCCCCAGAACACCAGCAGGTTCGCCATCGGAAACGGCGGCACGTGCATGGAGCGGAACCGGTTTTGGGCCGTTTGCAGCATGCTGCCGTAGGGGCATTCGATAATGTTGGCGGTGGGCCGCACGTGCAGCTCACTTTCGGCCCGCAGAATGGCCACGGCGCCCATGCTCACGCCGTAAAGGATTATGGGCGTGTTCGACTGCCGGGGCAGCAGCCACCTGAACACGGCGGCCACGTCGTCGGCTTCCTGGTAGCCAACGGTGGTGCGGAAGCCGGCGGAGCCGCCGTTGCCGGCAAAATCGGTCAGCAGCACGTTGTAGCCCAGGCGGCGGAAGTAGCTGGCTTCGGTCAGCAGGTGGGATTTGTCGGAGGTGTAGCCGTGGAACAGGGCCACGGTGCCGCGGGCTTGGGGCGCGGTGTCGTACCAGCTTTCGAGGCGGCCGTTTGGGCTCTGGATACTGACGGTTTGGTACGGAAACGCAGGCCTCGCGCGGTTAGCCGGCTTCGGATTCTTAATGCCCGTAGCCAGCACGTACAGCTTTTCGCCCACCGACAACTGTTCCGGGTTGGGCGTGTAGTAGCCCGGCTCGGCCGAGAAGTGCGTGAAGCGCCATGCGTGGTTGAAGGCCACCACATTGGCCAACAGAAACAGCAAAAGCCCGACCAGCAGCATCCGCCGCAGCCGAGGCCGCCAAAACACCAGCTGTCCTATACTCATTTGCCCCGGCGCGGTGGCTTACCGCCCGAAGGCGGCGCCGGGCGCCCCGACGAAGGCCGGCCGGTGCCGGGGCCGCCCGTACGGCCGCCGCTGCGCGGCGCAGCCGGGCCGCCGGTTTTGCCAGCGCCGCGCGGCGAAGCGCTGCTGCCAGGCCGGCCACCCCGCGCCGCACCAGGCGAGCCATCGGCCGAGCGGCCACCGGAACGGCCGATGCTGCTGGATTGGCGTTTCGGGCCTCGGCCGGTAGCGGCCTTTTCGGCGGCGCGGCGGGCGCGGGCGGCTTTTTCGGCGGCTATCTTTTCTTCAAAGTTGGGGTCGTATTTGACGGTGGGCTTGCGGCGGGCGTTGGCCGGGCCTTCGTTTTCGGGCGAGTCGGCCACGGCGGCTTTCAGCTCCTGCACTTCGGCGGCGGTCAGGTCGCGCCACTGGCCGGGGGCGAGCTTGCCAAGGGTGAGGTCGGCAAGTTGGGCGCGCACGAGGCGCAGGGTGGGGAAGCCCACGGCAGCGGTCATTTTGCGCACCTGCCGGTTCATGCCTTCGGCAATGGTCAGCTCAATCCAGCTGGTGGGAATGGCGGCGCGGAACCGCACGGGCTTGCTTCGCTCCCAGAGCTGCTCGGGCTGCTCGGGCAGTTGGCGCACCTCGGCCGGGGCCGTAAACCCGTCGCTGATTTGCACGCCGCGGCGCAGCTGCTCCAGGGCTGCTTCGGTGGGAATGCCTTCCACCTGTACCCAGTAGGTTTTGGGCACCTTGTAGCGCGGCTCGGCAATGCGGAACTGCAGCTGCTTGTCGTCGGTGAGCAGCATCAGGCCCTCGGAATCGAAATCGAGGCGGCCGACGGGGTACACGTTGGGCACCTGCACGAACTCCTTGAGCGTGGCGCGGCCCTTCTCGTCGGTAAACTGGGGCAGGACTTCGAAGGGCTTGTTGACGAGGATGTAGCGCATGGGCAGCGGGGTAGGGGCGCGTTGGCCGCGCCCGTTCGTGGAACGGTGAAGGCAGCTCGGGTTAGTCGAGCCAGGTGGCAACTTCCTTCCGGATGGAATTGGAGTCGCCGGCCAGCACAAAGTTCCACCCTAATTCGATGGATTGCACCGCCCTCCGCATTTCTTCTACCTGCGCGGCCTCAAAACCCGACTCGGCCGCCATCCAGGCCGCGTATTTTTTGCCGGTCGTTAGCAAGCTGTTCACGGCGTACACCAGCGGCCGGTCCAGCATCTGGGCTTTGTCGGCGTCGTCGGTACCGGCCGGCTGCGCGCCGTTTAGGTGTTGGTTCACGGCCTCCAAGCACGCCAGAATATCATCGGCCAGCGGCTGAATAGGCACGAACTTCTTTTTGTCGCTGATGAGGTAGAGCGTGTATTGGAAGTCGGCAGCCGTGGGCTTGCTTTTGGCAAGGCCAGCGTGGCGCAGGAGTTGTTCGAGGGCGGTGGGGTAGTCCATTGCGATAAGTCAAGAAAATTAGTTTTTGAGAAAGGCCATGCAGGACGAAGCCAGAAACAATAGTATGTACCCCAGTATTTTCAGGGTTCCCCAATCTCTCTGCCTACGTGGATAGCCGCGGAATTCAACTATGTATTTGTACCAAATCGGGCGTCGGAACAAGTAATAATTGCACGCCGTGAGCATAAGTAGCGGCCCAAAGAAAAACAGCACAAGTGCCAAGACTTTCGTTTGTTTGCCGAGCATCAGACCAGCAATAAATCCGCCAAAATGACGAATCAATACCGAGCAGATAGGCCACACAATAAGCAACGCTAACATCAATGCCGCATTCAGGTGAAGCCCATGACGTTCACCAAATGGCCCGCGTGACAGTGCTTGCTGGGTTCTGTAGAATTTATACAGAAGGTAATAGTAGGCTTTAAGCATTGCCTCTGTTAGATACTGCCCGAGTACCGCCGAATGGCCCATTCCGCCGTCGCCAGCGCCATAATCAGCGCAAACAGCCACCACTCGTCAATCAGGTTCTTCTCTTCTTCCTGGGTGTGCAGCACCGGCTTGAACTTGGCCTGCAACAGGCGTTGCTCCAACTGCTGCAGCTGTTGCGGGTAGTAGAGCTGCCCGCCGCTGCGCTGGGCGAGCTGGTAGAGCGTGTTGTGGTCGGCGTGGGAAGCGGTGGCTTCCAGCTGCTGGTCCTGTACCAGCACCTCGCCGCGGTCTTCCTGCGGCTGCCCAGCCACGGTGGCGCGGGCGGTGTAGCGGTAGAGGCCGCCCGGTAGCGGGCCCAGGTGCAGCACGCCGCCATCCTGGCGGTTGGTGAAGTTGAACGAGCGGGGCCGGTTCTGCTCGTCGGTGAGCGTGAGGCTGATTTGCTGGCCGTACACGCGCTCAAACACCGCGTTGTAGGTTTCGGCACCGAAAGTCACGTCGTCCTGGGTGCTGAAGGCGTCCTGCGTGGGGTACACGTCGAGGCGCTTGCGGCGGCTGTCCTGGGTGAGCAGCTGGAGCAGGCGCGTGATGAGCCGGTCGTAGGTGTCGGCGCGGTCGGCGTGGGTGGCGGCTTCCTGCAGGCGCCACTGCCAGCTGCCGTCCGTCAGCAGCGTGGCCTGCCGCTGCCCAGTCGGCCCGGCTACCGCCAGCAGCGGCCGGGTGGTGCGGGTGCGGCCCGCTTGCTGGTACAGAATCACTTCGGCGCCGCTGCCGAGGCGGGCGTCGCCGGCGGGCACGGCGGTGGGCGGGTAGTCGCGCAGGCGGGCCACGGCGTCAGGCTCCAGCGTGAAGCGCGAGAAGCTGGGGTTGACGGCGGGCGTCACGTCTTCGGTCTGGCTGCCGCGCGGACTCACGTGCAGGCCGGTGCCGAGGTTGTTGTAGGCCCCGAAATCAGACTGCGCGCCCAGTACGTAGAGGGTCGGCAGCTTGCGGCTGCGCACGTATTGAAGCACGTCGCGGCCGGCGTCGGTGCGGCTGGGCAGCTGGTGCAGAATGGCTACGTCGTAGTCCTGCTCGGCGCGCAACGGGGCCAGGCCGGGCAGCACCAAGGTCACGTCGAAGTTGTCGTTGCCCAGCAGCGCGGCGCGCATGGCTTTGAGGTCGGGGTGCGGGGCGGCGCCGGCCAGCAGCACCCGCAGGCGGCCCTTCACGATGTCGATGTAGGCGTTGCGGGTGTTGTTGAGCACGGTAAACTCGCCGGGCTGCTGCTCCACCAGCACCTCGTAGCGGTGCTTGCCGGGCGCGGCGGCCGTGAGCGTGAACGTGGTGCGCTGCAGGCGGCGGTTGGGCAGCAGCTTCACCTGCTGGCGGGCCAGCACGCGGCCGTTTTCGCGTAGCAGCACCGTGGCCGCACCGCTTGTGAAGCCGTCGTAGCCGATTTCAGCCTCCACCGGAAAGCGGTTGCCGCTAAAGGCCACGCGGTTGTAGCGCAGGTCCGTCACGCGCAGGTCGCGGCGGGGGATGGTGTCGCCGAGGGCCAAGGCGTAAACGGGGTGCGTGAATTCAGCAAACACGGGCGGGCGGCCTTCGTTAGCGAGGCCGTCGGAGGCCAGCACCACGGCGGCGAGGTTGCGGCCCTCGTAGCCGGTTTGCAGGTCGGTGAGCAGGCGGTCGAGGTTGGTGGCGGGCTGGCGGAAGCGCGTGGCGGCGAGGCGGGCGGGCGCGGCCGTGTCTAGGGTGCGCACGGCCACGTCGTAGCCGGCTTCGCGCAGGCGGGCGGTCATGGCGTCGAGGCCGGCGAGGGTGCGGCGCAGCGCGGCCGAGTCGGGTGAGAACAGCGGCACCGACTGCGAATCGTCGACGGCCAGCACCACGACCGGGGCTTCGGTGGTGGTGGTTTCGGAGCGCAGCACCGGGCCCAGCAGCAGCCAGCACAGCAAACTCACCAAAGCAAAGCGGAGAAAGGCGAGGCCGTAGTTAACGGGCTTGCTCCACGGGGCTTTTTTCGAGTAGAGCAGGGCCGCATAGCCCGCGCCCACGAGCAGGCACAGCAGAATCAGCCAGGGAGAAGAGGCAGAGAAGATCAAAGACAGCAATCAGCAGGTGGGATACCAAGAACTCCGTGGCAAGCGAAACAGTTGCTTGCGGGGCGGGGCTTGCGTGGAGTTGTCGCGAAGGTAGAAAGTTGCGGGCGTGAAGCAGGGAGTCAGGAAGCGAGTTACCTTGGCCGCCAAGATTTTATCCGTTGTAAACCATCCACAAAAGGATTCTCGCCCTATTTGCCATAGTATGTGCAGGCTTTTTGCTGGTCGCAAAAAGCTGTGATTCCAACCCTAAATCTAGCGTCAGCACAACAGTAGGAGGTGATTTGGACCGTTTGTCTCCACGTGACACCTTGTTTCTTGCAGCTACTTTTTCGGAGTGTGGTGAGTGGGGCGGACACCGGGAATTAATCAGTATCTATCACGCCGAAGAGTCTGCAGCTGAGCACGGCGCTTTAAAACCGGATTTCGGCCCCCTCTTTGTCACGTGGCAACTTGATACGGCTGGCTGCGGAAGCCCAGACAGACGCTTCTTCTTGGCTGGTCGTCACTTGCTTGACCGTGACGAAGAGGAGGCCGTTCTGCGCTATGTCAGTGCCCTCCAGGCAACCAGTTTAATGCATATGCCCGCTTCTCATGCTGGCAATTACTTCAGGGTGAGAAGCGCGCATGGGAACCTAAGCTTGAAGCTCCATGATTCGCAGCTGCAATGGAGTGAGTATGAAACGTTGCGAGATAAGCTGTTTGCGAAGCGTCGGTAAAACTGCTCCTATTTTCAGCACCCGCTACTACACGTCTTTCCCGCACCGGCATGCCAAATTCCTGGCTAGCGGGTCATCACCGTCACCAGTTCCGGACTGTTGAACATCTGGGCGGGCGAAATCAGCGGCTCGTCCAGCGGCAGCCGGTTGCCGTACCGCTCACGCATTTTCCGCTGCACGGCCGGGTGGGAGAGGTCCAGTTCGCGCAGCTTTTGCAGCCGCCCGAGCCGGCGGCCGGTGGTTCCGTAGTACACCTTCCACAGCAGCTCCGAGCAATACATTCGCTTGTCGGACCAACCGAAATACGGGTCGTAGGGCCGGCCGCGGTACCGGTGGCCGGCGCGCAGCAGGCGGCGCAGGGTGCGGGGCGTGAGTACGGTTTCGGCGTCGCGCAGGCGCTTCACCACAAAGTACTTGCCCTGGCCGCGCGCAATCCACACTTCCAGCGGCGTGATGCCCACCGGCTGCACGGCCTCCAGCACCTGCCACTCGCCGCCCTGCCGGAACAGCAGGCCGCAGTGGCTGTAGGGCGAGTGGGTAGCCAACTGAATGGCCCGGCTCTGGGCCGACTGCGAGGTGTGAAAAATCAGGTCTCCTTCGCGAAGCTTCAGCGAGACGAGCAGCGTGGTAAGCTCGGCCCGCTGGGCCCGCTTGAAGTAGCCCGGCCGCTTCTTCCGGCGCGGGCAGGCCCACACGGCCAGCACGATGAACAGGACGGCCAGGACGATGGAAAGCGGGCGACGCATGCGGATGAAACGTGGAGTAAAAAGAACGTCATGCTGAGCTTGTCGAAGCATCTCTACCGCGCCGCTTGGTCGTTCGGTAGAGATGCTTCGACAAGCTCAGCATGACGTTCTACTAGATAGCAATCAGCTACAGCAAGGTCCTACGTCAGCATGCCGCCATCTACCTGCAGCACCTGGCCGGTGATATAGGCCGAGTCGTTGGAGGCGAGGAAGGCAGTGGCTTTGGCAATGTCGTCGGGGGTGCCGCCACGCTTGAGCGGAATGGCCTTGCGCCACTCGTCCACCACTTTCTGGTCCAGCTCGCCGGTCATTTCCGTCTCGATGAAGCCCGGCGCAATGGCGTTGCAGCGGATGTTGCGCGAGCCCAGCTCCAGGGCCACCGACTTGGTGAAGCCGATGATGCCCGCCTTGGAGGCCGCGTAGTTGGCCTGGCCGGCGTTGCCCTTGATGCCCACCACCGACGTCATGTTGATGATGCTGCCCTGCTTGGCGCGCATCATGGGCTTGGTGGCGGCTTTGGTGAGGTTGAATACCGACTTCAGGTTCACGTTCAGCACCGAGTCCCACTGCTCCTCGCTCATGCGCATGAGCAGGCCGTCTTTGGTAATGCCGGCGTTGTTGACGAGGATGTCGAGCCGGCCGAACTCGGCCACCACGTCGTCGACGAGCTTTTCGGCCTGCTGGTAGTCGGAGGCGTCGGAGCGGTAGCCCTTGACTTTGCTGCCGTGCTGGGCCAGCTCCTGTTCGAGCTGCTGGCCTTTCTCCACGCTGGAGAGGTAGGTGAAGGCCACCTGAGCGCCCAGTTGGGCAAAATGCTGGGCAATGGCCCGGCCAATTCCTTTCGAAGCGCCCGTAATCAGGGCCACTTTTCCGTCGAGCTGTTTGGTCATAAGGGCGAAGATAGCCGACGGGGCGGAACCGCAACTCCGGTCATTCTGCCAAAGCAAAAGAAGCCACGGCGGCGCGGGCAGAAGTGGTACTACGACTCGAAGTCGTAGTACCACTATCGTTGGGCCGGTTGAGCGGCGCCGAATTATGTAAGCCCATTCGCCGGATGCTGTACCAGCGCGCGGGAAGCGGGGCGCCACTTTTGCAGCCACCGAACTTTCGCCGGCCGCCACGCAACCTTTGCCCCAAAACGCGCCTCAAACTATTCGGCGCAAGCCGGCGTTAGTGCCTCACGTGCTGCCGACCTTTGCGCCGGTTATTCCACCCTCCATGATGCAATTCTCCTCGTTTCGCGTGGTGTTGGCGGGTTTACTGCTGGCGCCGCTCACGCTGCTGGCCCAAACCACGCACCTGCTGCGCGGCACCGTGCGCGGTACCGACGGCACCGGCCTGCCCGGTGCCAACGTAGCCGTACCGCGCCAGGGCATCGGGGCCGCCGCCGCGCCCGACGGCTCGTTTCAGCTGGAGCTGCCCGCCGGCCGCCACACCGTGCAGGTCTCGTTCATCGGCTACCAGACCGTGACGCAGGACGTGACCGTGCGCCAGGGCAACAACCCGCGCCTCGACGTGGTGCTGCCCGCCGCCGGCAACGAGCTGGGCGAGGTCGTCATCGAAGGCTCGGGCACGCTGGAGCAGAAGCTCAACACCACCCAAATGGGCGTGGAGCGCCTCTCGGTGCGCGAGGCCAAGCTGCTGCCGGCGTTGTTTGGCGAGGTTGATATTCTGAAAACGCTGCAGCTCAAGCCGGGCGTGCAAAACGGTGGCGAGGGCACCAGCGGCCTGTTCGTGCGCGGCGGCTCGGCCGACCAAAACCTGATTCTGCTCGACGACGCGGTGGTGTACAACCCCAACCACTTGTTCGGTCTCTTCAGCACCTTCAACTCCGATGTGGTGCAGAGCGTCGACCTCTACAAATCGGGCTTCCCGGCGCAGTACGGGGGGCGGTTGTCGTCGGTGGTGGATGTGAAAACGCGCGAGGGCGACCGGCAGAAGCTGGGCGTGAGCGGCGGGCTGGGGCTGATTTCTTCGCGCCTGTCCGTCGAAGGGCCGATTGTGAAAGACAAAGGCTCGTTCATCGTGGCCGGGCGGCGCACCTACTTTGACGTGTTTACGCGGCAGATCAACCGCCTCAACAAAAACGCCGAGGACTACAACCCCATTCCCGACTACTATTTCTACGACCTCAACCTGAAGGCCAACTACAAGCTGGGCCGCCGCGACCAGGTGTTTCTGAGCGGCTATTTCGGCAACGACGTGTTCGGCTTTAACTCCGACCGCGGCTTCAACTTCGATTTTCACTGGGGCAACCGCACCGGCACCGTGCGCTGGAGCCACGAGTTTTCGCCCAAGCTCTTCACCAACACCTCCGTCACCGGCTCGCGCTACGTCTACGACATCACCAACAAGCTCGACCAGTTCAGCTTCGGCCTCGGCAGCAACATCCGCGACTGGTCGCTGCGCTCCGACTGGGAATGGCACCCGCGGGAAAAGCACGTGGTGCGCTTCGGCGGCTCGGCCACGCTGCACCATTTTGGCGTGGGCAGCCTGCAAGCCAAAGCCCAGGACAACTCCCTCAACATCGGCCAGAACATCGAGTACAACGGCCAGGAAGGCGGTTTGTACGCCTCCGACAACTTCACCGTCAGCGACAAGCTGGCCGTGGACTACGGCCTGCGCCTGTCGGGTTTCCGCTCGGCCACCAACGACTACGGCGGGCTGGAGCCGCGCCTGGCCACGCGCTACAGCCTCACGCCCAACGTGGCCCTGAAAGCCAGCTACGCGCTCATGTACCAGTACGTGCACCTGGTGTCGAACTCCGGCGCCTCGCTGCCGACCGACATCTGGTACCCGTCGCGCCTCTCGGCCAAGCCGCAACGCTCGCAGCAAGTGTCCACGGGCTTCAGCTGGCTGTTGTTCGACGGCAAGCTGCTGCTCACCGACGAGGTGTACTACAAGTGGGCGCAGCGCCAGATTGATTTTCGCGACGGCGCGCAGCTGTTCATTAACCCCGACCTCGACGCCGAATTCCTCTACGGCACCGGCCAAGCCTACGGCAACGAGCTGTACCTGGAAAAGAAAAACGGCCGCACCACCGGTTGGATCGGCTACACGCTGGCCTGGACCAACCGCGAGTTTGAGCCGCAGCGCGGCGGGCCCGGCATCAACCAGGGCCGCCCGTTCTACCCCACCTACGACCGCCGCCACAACCTCACGGTGGTGGCCATGCACCAGCTGTCGGACCGCGTGAGCTTGACGGGCTCGTTTGTGTACACCTCCGGCAACCCCACCACCTTGCCCGCGGCCCGCATTGCGGTTCAGGACGTGGCCGGCACCGACCTGGAAATCGTGCCCGTGTACCCCGACCGCAACTCCTACCGCCTGCCCAGCTACCACCGCCTCGACCTCGGCGTGGTTTACAAGCTGCGCCCGCGCCAGTGGGCCCACGAGTCGGATTTGACGCTGAGCATTTACAACGCCTACAACCACCGCAACCCCTATTTCATCTACTTCGACGAGGTAAAAAACAAGGATACCGGCCAGGTGGAGCGCTACCGCGCCCGCCTCGTGTCGCTGTTTCCCGTCATTCCCTCGCTCACCTACAACTTCAAATTCTGATGCTGAGCTTTCGAACCGGTTTGCGCGCCGTATGGCTGGCTGCCAGCGCCGCGTTGGTGGCGGGCTGCAACCTGCAGCAGGATGTGGAAGTGGACCTGCCGCCCTACCCGGCGCAGCTGGTGGTGGAGTGTTACCTCGAGCCGGGCCAGATTCCGCAGCTGACGGTGAGCGAAACCGTGCCCTACCTGAGCGCGCCCGAGCCCGCTGTGCCCACCGACGTAACGGCTGTGCTCATCGGCCCCAACGGGCAGAAGGAGACGCTGCGCTTCCTGCCCGGCCAGAACCCCACCACCAGAAAATACTTCACCCACATCGGGCGGCGCTTTCTTTCCATTCGCCCCGGCGACACCTGGCAGCTCGACGTGACCGACACCAAGGGCCGCCACGTAACCGGTACGGCCACCATGCCCACCACCGTGCCCATCGACAGCATCGAGTGGAAGTTCAACGACGCGCCTCCCGCGCAGCGCCGGGCCTTGGTGCTGATGAAGTTTCGGGACCCGGCCGCCACCGCCGATTTCTACCGCTTTCAGATTCACCGCAACCTGCTGCTGGATTCCCTGCGCGCCCTCGACCGCGACTTTGAAGACCGGCTTTTCAACGGCCAGCAGGTGCCGATGGGCACCAGTTACGAGTTTTCGCCCAACGACACGCTGCTCGTCACCTTCTACCACAACGAGCAGGCCTACTACAACTTCCTGCGCTCTGTCGACGACGCCCAGAACGCCAACGGCAACCCTTTTGGGCAGCCGGCCCAGGTGCAGAGTACGGTGAAGGGCGGCCTGGGCGTGTTCACCATTCTGAACTACCAGCGGAAGCAGATTATTCTGCGCTGAGCCGAAAAACCGACCCCGAGCACCGCCGGCAACAAAAGCGAACAAGACATTTCCTTAGCGCAGCAGACCAGGTTTTGCCCGCCGGAAAAGCACCGCGGCTTCTCGCACCCGAACAACCTGTTCGGGTGCGAGAAGCCGCGGTGCTTTAGGAAAAGGAGCGGTTAGCGGCCGGTCAGCACGGCCTTGATGAGGGCTGTCAGGCGGGGCTCGGCTTCGGCGGCGGCTGCCAGAATGTGCTGGATGTTCACCGGCTTGAGGTTGCCGGGGCTGGCCAGATCGGTAATGACAGACACGGCCAGCACCGGCAACTCCATGTGGCGGGCCGCAATAACCTCGGGCACTGTGCTCATGCCCACCGCATCGGCCCCGATGGTGCGCAGGTAGCGGTACTCGGCGGGCGACTCCAGCATGGGGCCGGGCAGGCTGGCGTACACGCCGCGCTGCACGCGGTCGGCAAAGCCGAGCTGTTGGGCGGCGGCTTCGGCGCGGGCCAGCAGGGTGGGGTCGTAAGGCGCAAACATGTCGGGGAAGCGCGGGCCGAGCTCGTCCAGGTTCGGGCCAACGAGCGGGTTGGTGGGCTGCAGGTTGATGTGGTCCTCGATGAGCATCAGGTCGCTCAGGGCGAAGTCGGGGTGGAGGCCGCCGGCGGCGTTGCTCACCAGCAGCTGCCCAATGCCCAGCAGCTTGAGCACCCGCACCGGAAACACCACCTGCTGCATCGTGTAGCCCTCGTAGTAGTGAAACCGGCCCTGCAGCACCGCCACTTGGCGGCCGCCCAGCTGGCCCAGAATCAGCCGCCCGGCGTGGCTTTCGACGGTGGAGAGGGGAAAGTGTGGAATGTCGGCGTAGCTCAGGCTGTGCTGCACCTGCACCTCGTGCACCAGCCCGCCCAAGCCGGTGCCCAGGATAATGCCGGTATCGGGCTGAAAGCCGTGGGAGTGGTGCTGAATGTAAGCGGCAGCTTCGCGGAGCTGTTGGAGTTGCTGGGCGGCGGGAACGGTCATAAAAAAGCACCGCCGACACGTGCCGGCGGTGCGCAAAACTACCCGGAAGTTTTACTTCGCGAGCAAAGGCAAAAGCTGATTTGTGTCAGCTCTGACTTGCTTACTGAATCGTTAGCTCGTACGGCAACCGCGCCTGCACGCCCTGCATCTGCGTGACGGTGCGGTACTGCTCGTAGACGGGGTAGAGCGGGCCAAGCTTGCTTTTGAGGGCGCGGGCTTCGGCTTCTTCGGAGTTGCCGTCGAAGTAGGAGAACAGGCTTTCGAAGGCCGACTTGCGGCGCGGCAGCCGCTGCAAGCGGTAGTCGCCGGCTTTCAGCTTGGCTTGCTGGGCAGCCAGCGCCAGCGCGTCGTCGAAGTCGCCGAGCACGTCCACGAGGCCGCGCTCCTTGGCTTCGATGCCCGACCACACCCGGCCCGAGGCGAGGCGTCGCAGGCGCTCCACCGGCAGGTGGCGGCCGGCGGCGGCTTTGCTGGTGAAGTCGGCGTAGGTGCGCTCTACCTCGCGCTGCAGGCTCTGCTGCTCAAAAGGCGTGAGGCGGCGCGTGACGGTGGGAATGTCGGAGAACCGGCCGGTCGTCACGCGGTCGACGGTGATGCCGAGCTTATCGGAGAGCAGCGGGCCGAGGTTGGGCAGCACGCCAAACACGCCAATGGAGCCGGTAATGGTGTTCGGGTGGGCCACAATTTTGTCGCAGCCCATGGCAATGTAGTAGCCGCCCGAGGCCGCTACGTCCGACATGGAGGCAATTACGGGCTTCTCTTTCTTGGCCAGCATCACCTCGCGGTAAATCACGTCGGAGGCCAGGGCCGAGCCGCCGGGCGAATTGATGCGCAGCACAATGGCCTTCACTTTGTCGTCGAGGCGGGCCTTGCGAATGGTTTCGGCGAACTTGGTGCCGCCCACGTTTTCCTCGCCGCCCTTGCCGCCCACGATGTCGCCCTCGGCGTACACCACCGCAATGCGGTTGCCGCTGGTGTTGTCGTCGTCTTTGTCGGCCTTGCTGTAGGTGCTCAGGCTCACGAGGCTGGGTTTCTTGTCTTTGGCCAGCTTCAGCTTGCCGCGCAGGTAGTCCAGCACTTCGTCGTAGTAGCCGAGCTTGGTGACGAGGCCGAGGCGCTGGGCGTCTTCGGCGTTGTGCACCTGCATCGAGTCCTGAATGGCTTTCAGGCGGGCCGGCGCAATCTTGCGCGAGGCCGCAATCTGCGCCACGGAGTGGTTGTTGATGGAATTCAGGAACGACACCGTTTGGTAGCGGGCCGAGTCGGAGAAATTCTCGCGGAAGTAGGGCTCCACGGCACTTTTGAACGAGCCCACGCGGAAAATGAACGGCTCAACGCCGAGCTTGTCGAAGAGGCGCTTGTAGAAAAACACCTCCGACGAGAGGCCGTTGAACTCCAGCAGCCCCTGCGGGTGCAGGTAAATTTCATCGGCCACCGACGAGAGGTAGTAGCCTTTCTCGGAGCCGGTTTCGTGGTAGGCCACAATGAACTTGCCCGATTTCTTGAAGTCGATGAGGGCGTCGCGCACTTCTTCGAGCGAGGCCAGCCCGCCCGACACCACGTCCAGGTCGAGCAAGATGCCGCGGATGTCGTCGTCGGTTTTGGCTCGCCCAATGGCTTCTTTCAGGTCGAGCAGGCCAATGGATGCGTTGCCGGCGCCGAAGGGCGTGAATTCGGCCTCCTGCTTGCGCTCCGTAATGGGCTTGTCGAGCTTGAGTTCCAGCACCGAGTTGTCGGCAATGGACACCTCATCGGCAGTGCTGGTAACGCCGGCCACGAAGGCCAGCAGCAGTAAAAAGCTGACGGCGCCAAACAGGACCAAGCCCGTGATGGTGGCCAGCACGTATTTCAAGAATGCTCTCATTGGTTGGAAGAAGAAATCAGCGGCTAATAAACAAATGTAGGCGGGTTTTGGTGGCGAGTTGCACGCGGCGCGGGGGACGCGCCCTTCCTTTTTGAAAGAGCGGAGTTTTTCGGGCTAGTACCCGTACTTCTCGCCCCACCACGCCCGCAGGCGCTCCTGCATCTTGGCTTCGGTGGCGTTGGCGCCGGGGGTGTAGAAGCGGCGGCCGCTGAGCGCGTCGGGCATAAACTCCTGGTACACGAAATTGCCCGCGCCGTCGTGCGAATAGTGGTACTCGGTGCCGTAGCCGAGCTGCTTCATGAGCTTGGTGGGCGCGTTGCGCAGCTGCAGCGGCACGGGCTGCACGCCCTGCTGCTTCACCAGGGCGCGGGCCTCCCGGATGGCCAGGTACGAGGCGTTGCTCTTGGGCGAAGTGGCCAGGTACACCACGCACTGCCCCAGAATAATATCCGACTCGGGCATGCCGATGACGGTGACGGCCTGGAAGGTGCTCTGGGCCAGCAGCAGGGCGTTGGGGTTGGCGTTGCCCACGTCTTCGGAGGCCAAGATGAGCAAGCGGCGGGCAATAAACTTAGGGTCTTCGCCGCCTTCCAGCATCACGGCCAGGTAGTAGAGCGCCGCGTTGGGGTCGGAGCCGCGGATGCTCTTGATGAAGGCCGAAATGACGTCGTAGTGCATTTCGCCGCCTTTGTCGTAGCGGGCCAGGTTTTGCTGGGCCAGCTGCTGCACCAGCTCGTCGGTGACGGTGACCGTGCCGGTGCTCGGGTCGGCCGGGGCCGACTCGACCACGATTTCGAGCAGGTTGAGCAGCTTGCGCGCGTCGCCGCCCGAGATACGCAGCAGCGCGTCGTAGCTGCCTACCTGCACCGGGCGGCGGCGCAGGGCCTCGTCGGTGGCCAAGGCGCGGTCGACTAAGCCGGTGAGGTCGTCTTTGCTCAGGCCTTCGAGCACGTACACCTGCGCCCGGCTCAGAATGGCCGGAATGACCTCAAACGAGGGATTTTCCGTGGTGGCCCCGATGAGCGTGACAATGCCCTGCTCCACCGCGCCCAGCAGGGCATCTTGCTGCGACTTCGAGAAACGGTGGATTTCGTCGATGAACAGCAGCGTGCCGCGGCGCGACTTGGCCTGCTGAATCACGTCGCGCACGTCCTTCACGCCCGCGTTTATCGCGCTCAGCGCTACAAAAGGCAGCTTCAGCTCCGAGGCCATAAGGTGGGCCAGGGTGGTTTTACCCACGCCGGGCGGCCCCCACAGTATCAGCGACGGAATGCGGCCCGCGCTCAGGTAGCGGCGCAGCACGCCCTCGGGCCCGATGAGGTGCTGCTGACCCACGTACTCCGAGAGGGTGCGGGGGCGCAGGCGCTCGGCCAGCGGCGCGCCGGGCCGAGGCTGGTCGGCGGGTGGATCGAAAAGTGAAGCCATAAACAGAAGTAGCGCCACCTTTGTAGTGCGCGCATCCTAAAACGCTGCTGAAGCAGTAAAGGGTGAAGCCCGCCGTGGGCGGGGCGCAAAGGTAGGCCCGCCGTGGGTCGGTTGCCGGGGTTTCGGTCGGCTCGTACTTGTTGTTTTCCTTTTCTATTTCGTGAGCCAGTCGTCCATCAACCCCTTGCGCGTGCACGCTGCGCTGTTTGCTGTAGCCGCCATCTACGCCGCCAACTACAGCATTGCCAAGGAGGTGATGCCGCAGTATGTGGGTCCCTACGGCCTGATCATTCTGCGCGTCGTCACGGCTTCCATCGTGTTCGGCCTGCTGGCCAGGTTCGTGGCCAAGGAGCGCATCGTGGGCCGCGCCGACAACATCCGCTCCATTTTGTGCGGCATCTGCGGCATTGGACTGAACCAGCTGCTGTTTTTCGGCGGCCTGAACCTGACCTCGCCCATCAGCGCCTCGCTCATCCAAACGGTGTCGCCTATTGTGGTGGTGCTGGCTTCGGTGGCCTTGCTGGGGGAGCGAATTACGCTGCTGCGCGGGCTGGGCATTGCGGTGGCGGGCGTGGGCGCGGCGCTGGTTATCCTGGGCCGCGGCCCCGCCGGCGCGGCCGGCGACCAAGTGGCGCTGGGCAACCTCTACATTCTGCTCAATGCTACGTTTTTCGGCCTGTACCTGGTGCTGGCCGCGCCGCTGATGAAGAAGTACCACGCCTTCACGGTGCTGGCGCGCAGCTTTCTGGTGGGCGCCGTCATCGTCATTCCCTTTGGCTGGCAGCAGGTGCAGGCGCCCGACTACGCCCACCTGCCCCTGCGCATCTGGCTCGACATTGCCTACATGCTCTTCATGCTCACCATCATGGCCTATCTGCTCAACAACTGGGCCCTGAAATACGCCTCGCCGGCCCTGTTGGGCGTGTACATCTACCTCCAGCCGATTCTGGCCGTGCTTATTGCCGTGGGCCTCGGCCGCGACCAGCTTACCTGGGCCCGCGCCGGCCAGGGCCTGCTGATTTTTGTGGGGGTGTGGCTGGTGAGCCAGAAGCCCAAGACCAAGACGGTGATTGGCGAGGAGGTGCCGCTGGAGCCGGTGCAGGATTGAGCTGATTTGCAGTAAATTGGGCTATGCGCAAGCGGCCCGCCGCTGCCTGTTCCTAAACCGTCACTCTAAGCCAGCCCGACATGCAGCGCCGCCGATTCATTCAAACGACCCTGGCCGGACTCCCGCTGGCCGCCCTGCCCCGTGTGGCTACCGCCGCAGCGGCGCCCGGGCCGGGCTTTAAAGCCAGCGCCGGCGAAGGGCGCCGGCACGGGCACATCCAGCTAAAAGGCGTCAACCAGAATATTCTGGACGTGAAGGTATCGGGCCACGACACCAACGGCGCGCTGGCCATCTTCGAGCAAACCAGCCTCTCGCAGGGCCGCGGCACCCCCTTGCACGTGCATTTGGCGCAGGACGAAGTCTTCTACGTGCTCGACGGCGAGTACGCCTTCCTGGTAGGCACCGACAAGCATCGTCTCCGCACTGGCGACGCCATTTTTCTACCCCGCCAAGTGCCCCACGCCTGGACGCAGATCAGCCCGCGCGGTCGCATGACGGTGACCCTGCAGCCTGCTGGCAAGCTGGAAGAGTTCTTCGTGGCAATGGCCGCCCTCGTCACCGAGCCCACGCCGGAGGAAGTAGCCCGCATTTTCGCGGCCCACGAAATGAAAGTAGTAGGGCCGCCCCTGGCCATCGACTAAAGCCCCACGCCCCCTGGCGCAGCCCACTCGGCCTAGCGCCCCGTAAAGTCGGGCAGCAGGCGCAAGCACACCGGCGCCGGCACCGTGGCCGAAAAGCCGGTGGGCGTGAGCCGGCCGGTTTTCACGTCGACGTGGTAACTGAAGATGGAATCGGAGTTCTGGTTGGCCACCAGCAGCAGCCGGCCGTCGGGCGAGAGGGCGAAGTTGCGCGGCGTTTGGCCCTGCGTGCTCACGTGCTGCACCACGGCGAGGTGGCCGGTGCGGGCATCCACGGCCAGCACCACCAAGCTGTCGTGCCCGCGGTTGGAGCCGTACACAAACCGGCCGTTGGGCGAGACGTGGATATCGGCGCTAGAGTTCGGGCCGGCGAAGCCCGTGGGCAGCGCCGAAACGGTGTGCAGCTCGGTGAAGGTGCCGGCCGCGGCGTCGTAGGCCAGGGCCGAAATGGTGGAATTTAGCTCGTTGATGACGTAGGCCCAGCGGCCGTTGGGGTGAAACGCCAGGTGCCGCGGCCCGGCGCCCGGCTGCGCCGTGAAGGCCGTTTTCGGCGGCACTTGCAGCAGCGGACTGCCGGGGAGCAGGGCGTAGCTCAGAATCTGGTCGGTGCCGAGGTCCACGGCCAGCGCGTAGCGGCCCGCGGGGTTGGGCAGGATGCAGTGGGCGTGGGCGCGGTCCTGGTTTTTGTGGGGTCCGCTGCCGGTGTGCTGGTCGATGGCCGTAGCCGCGGCCAGCTCGCCGCCGGGCAGCACCGGCAGCGCACTCACCGTGCCGCCGGCGTAATTGGCTACCAGCACGCCGTGGCCGGCAGGCGTCAGGCTGAGGTAGCAAGGCCCGGCCCCTTCCGAGGCTTGTTCGTTCAGCAGCGTGAGTCCGCCGGTGCGCGGGTCGATGGCAAATGCCCGCACGCTGCCGCTGCTGCGGCCCTGAAATTCCTGGCTGGCATTTACTGCATACAAGTGGCGGTGGTCGGGCGCAAGGGCCAGGTAACCCGGCCGTGTTCCGCCCCGAAACCCGGCTACGCGGCTTAGCTCGCCGGTGCGGGCGTGCAGGCGGTACAAGAAGAGGTTGTCCTGCTCGGCCGGGCCGTAGGTACCCACGTACAGCAGCCAGCCGACAGCCGGGCGGACGGTGCGGCCCGTGGCGCAGCCCGTCAGCAGCGCTCCGGCGGTGAGCAGGGCCGTGCGCTGCAGAAAGGCGCGGCGCGACCAAGTAGGGGAGAGGCTCATGGTCAAAGCGGATAGGATGGCGCGCAAGGTAAGGTCCGTGGCGGTCTGGCCCCGGGCGTGCTTTGCGCGCCCGGGCCGCCACGCGGGCACCGCCTGCATCACATATGCATGTGAGAGGCATCAACCTGCCCGGGCGGCCCGGTATTTTCGTCCCGTCGGTGCCGGCCTGCGGGCGGTGCCGTTTCATCACCCGTTGCCATCGAGCTATGAACCGATACTCTGTTTCGCTGTCCGGGCTGCTTGGCCTGCTGCTCGGGGCCTGCGTAGCCCCGCGCCCGGCGGCCGGCCCCGGCGCTGCAGCGGCCCGTGCGCCCGTCGATGCGGCCCTGTACCGCACCATTGCCAGCCTCGACAGCGCCATGTTTGTGGCCTTCAACCAGCACGATGCGGCCCGCCTGCAGCAGTACTTCGCCGACGACCTGGAGTTCTACCACGACAAGGGCGGGCTGGCCAATTTCGAGCAAACCATGCAGGGCTTCCGGCGGATGTTTGAGCAGAACCGTACCACCGGCCTGAACCGGCAGCTGGTGCCCGGCACGCTGGAGGTATTCCCGATCAAGGGCTATGGGGCCGTCGAAACCTACCAGCACCGCTTTTGCCACGTCGAGAACGGCAAAGACGACTGCGGCACTTTCAAGAACATGATGGTGTGGCGCCTGCAGGGCGGGCGGTGGCAGGTCACCCGCGTCGTGAGCTACGACCACTAAGCCGGGCGGCGGCTCCCGGCTGATTGCCGTTCGGGGCGGCCCGTTATCTTCGCCCCCGGATGCAACAGCCTGCTGACCCTGCGCGCCGCGGCCCCGCGTCGCATCTCCGGCGGCTGCTCGGCGCGCTGGCCGCGCAGTCGGAGCTGCTGACCGAGGCCCATTTCGCCGCCCGCGCCGACTGCCTCGATCAGCTGGAACTGCTGCTGCTGCCCGAGGCGGAAGCCGGTGCCGGTTCGGCGCCGCTCAGCAACCTGCGCCGCCGGGGCCGGGCGTGGCAAGCCCGGCTTGAGGCCGTGAATCAGCAGTTTTTTCAACGCCTGCAAGCCGAAATTCGGGCCGGCCAACACTCGCCGCCCCGTATGCGCCAGCTGCTTACGACCCACGCCGGCCGGCCCACCTCCACCGTCGCCACCCGCTACGACCACCTCGACGCGCTGACCGACGGGCTGTTTCCCGAGCCCGGCGCGCTGCCGGAGCCGGAAAGCCGCGACCCGGAAATGGTGTACTACCAGAAAACGCCCGCCCGCATCATCCTGGAGCTGGCCGCCCGCCTCGCACCCTCCGATGTGCTCTACGACCTGGGCAGCGGCTTGGGCCAGGTGCCGCTGCTGGTGCACCTGCTGAGCGGCGCAACCACCCGCGGCATCGAAATCGAGCCCGCCTACTGCCGCTACGCCCAGGCCTGCGCCGCCGCCCTGAACCTGCCGCAAGTGCAGTTCCGCTGCGCCGACGCCCGCACGGCCGATTTCGCCGACGCTACGGCATTCTACCTGTTCACGCCCTTCACCGGCAGCATCATGCAGCAAGTGCTGGCGCGGCTGCGGGAACTGGCGCAGATGCGGCCGCTGCGGCTGTTTTCCTACGGCCCGAGCACCGGGGCGCTGAATGAGCAACCGTGGCTGCTGCGGGTGGGAGAGGAGGGGCATCTGTACCAACTGGCGGAGTTTCGGAGCGAGGTGTAGAGACGCATAATTGCGTCTCAATAGTTGCTGAGGTTGTTTGTTTAGATTGCGCAATACCGGTCGTTCAACGACGAGACGCAACTATGCGTCTCTACATCGTTCATGCAGCCGCCGTTGCTCGGGCCGATGGGGGCTACGGTAGCTGATTATGCAGGTCCTTGTATCGGAGAAACCATTTACCCTTAGAGCGTGTTGGGGAATAATCCTCAGCTTATGTCCTTTAGGTAATTGCGGA
>NZ_VTWU01000005.1 GCF_008727865.1 Hymenobacter busanensis
CCGCGCCCCCCCGCTGGTCCCGCCCGGACCCGAGCGGGGGGGCGCGGCCCGTTTACACCCGCCCCGCCCCGGCACTGCGGCTGCGTCAAGGGCCCGCAGCACGGCCCTAATGGTGCCGATATGTTTTGCTAGGGCTGAGAAGCTATCAATGGCTTGCCTTTGTAGCAAACTGTACATTTGCAGGCATATGTGCTCTTCATTTTTGGCTGCACGCTGCCTATACACATTAATTTGCATCATTTGCGCTGACGAAGAATTCGTGTAAAGCCATAATTAATTGCAAGTGCTGCTATGGGTCATAGAACCCGTAACCGCAGCCGACTTCACCCTTAAATACAACTGTTATTTGCTACGGCGACAGATAGGGTAAGGCCGTCAACCCCATCCAAAGCCTATGTGGCTTTAGCAGCCACTAACAGAGTTTCAAGCCCGGACTCGTCAGGGGCAGCCCGTGGTCAGCTTGATGAAACTTGGGCTATGACAATCAGCAGTTGCGCAGCCTCCACCCAAAAGACGGTCACTCCATACCTTGTGGGCTTAGCAAGCAAGTTGAAAAGCGTGAAAGGCGGTATTAATCAGGAGCAAGGGCTCCGCCTACAGGCAGAGAAACTGGAGGGCTAGGTGGCTGCGGCTATTTACCATAACTACTAGACGGAAGCAACCGCCTATATGCACAAGCTACTCACGCGCCTGCAGGAGCGATGGTACAGTTCTATAAGCAGTTAGGATTGCTCTGGGTTGCCGTCATCGTGCGACTGAGCCAGCGTGCTACAAAGCTGACGAATTACTTAAACTGAGTTATTTATCAACTTGGGAGCTACCTAGACATATGCTCGGCTGGCCTTAACGCCACATTGCATCATAATCACACCTTCAGCGACTTTGGCTATCTGCTCGGTACTGCTGTGCAGGATCCTGTTATCCTCTTAACTATGGATAAGCTAACATCCTTGTAATGTTACTGAACCTGACTTGGGCTGTGGCGCAGACAAACGCAAAACCGCTGAAAATGGGCCTGCGGAAGTTGGGGCAGACGCAAATTACATGATCATCGACGCCGAAGAAGTTTCTGACAAGGTGATGCTTTCTCGAGCCGAGCAACAAGCCGCTGAATTGAAAACAGAAATCTTGCAGAAGCGGCCGATGGGGTCCAGGCTATATGCAGGGTAATGAAGAACTCTGTAACTGCTGCGCTGTCCTCTGGGACACTACAACTCCATCGATGCTTGGCCACAGCTAGGGTTACCGCACTTTCGGCCTACTGATTATCGTGCCTGAACCAAATTCCAGAACACCAACGAGGAGTTGGTTAGCTCAAATAGGCGCAAGACACTAGGTCAAACGGAAGGTATTCAAATGGGCAGTTTGAGCATGCCTTCTGCAGCAAGATGCTTATTCTCGACCTTACCTTATCCGTTGCCTCGGACAAAATAAAAACTAAAGGGAAAGGTCTTAAAAAGCAAAAACCCTCTGGAGTACCAGAGGGTTTCAGGAGTGGTGATGGACGGAATCGAACCGCCGACACAAGGATTTTCAGTCCTTTGCTCTACCAGCTGAGCTACATCACCAAGTCCGTTCGGTTGTGCTGAACGGAGCGCAAAAATACGAACGACGATTCAGCTTGCAAGATTTCGGCGGAAAAAATCTTTGTGCCGAAACGGATTACTTTTGTTCGCGTAGCAAAAGTGTTAGGCATGCCTACTATCTTGGCACTCACGTAACCCCTCGACCGTGATTCAACAAATCCTTTTCTTCCTCGTTGCGGCCGCCGGCATCGGCTTGTTCGCGTGGCAGGTGCGAAAGATTCGCGCCAATATTCTTAAGGGCAAAGACCGCGCAATGGGCGGACCCGTGAGCGAACGGATCAACAAGACGCTGCTTGTGGCCCTGGGACAGCAAAAGATGTTCAAGCGCATCACGCCGGCGCTGCTGCACATGGTAGTGTACGTAGGCTTTTTGGTTATCAACGTTGAGGTCATCGAAATCCTGATAGACGGCATCTTCGGCACGCACCGGGTGCTGAGCTTCCTGGGTCCGGTGTATGACGCGCTGATGGCGGTAAATGAAGTTCTCGGGGCGCTGGTCATTGTTGCCGTCGCCGCGTTCTGGTGGCGCCGCAACCGTACCCAGCCCGTGCGCCGCCTTACGGGCGTAGAAATGCGTGCTTGGCCGCGCCTCGACGCCAACATCATCCTCTACATCGAAGTGGCGCTGATGCTGGCGCTGTTCACCTTCAACACGGCCGATCTGAAGCTGCATCAGCAAGAAGGGGTGGAGTTGCCGGGCGCTTTTCCCATTAGCTCGTTGCTTGTGGGTTTGTTTCCCGATAGTGTTACGGCGCTACACATGCTGGAGCGCATCGGCTGGTGGATTCACATCACGGGCATTCTGGCCTTCCTGAATTACCTGCCTTCGTCGAAGCACTTCCACATTATCATGGCTTTCCCGAACGTGTATTACTCGCGTTTGGTCCCACAGGGCCAGTTTTCGAATGTCGACAGCATCACGCACGAGGTGAAGGCCATGATGGACCCGAGCTACCAAGTGCCGCCCGCGCCGGTCGACGCCGACGGGCAGCCGGTGGTGCAGCGCTTCGGCGCCAAGGATGCCGACGACCTCTCGTGGCTGAACCTGCTGAACGCGTATTCCTGCACCGAGTGCGGCCGCTGCACCTCGGTGTGCCCCGCCAACCTCACAGGCAAACTCCTTTCGCCGCGCAAAATTATTATGGACACGCGCGACCGGATTGAAGAGAAGTACGAGTCGCCGCTGATTTTTCAGCCCAACAAGTACGACCCCGAAACCGAGCGCGTGAAAGTGGACGAAGAAGGCTCGTTGGTGCGAGGCAAAGTGACGCCCGAAGAGCTGTGGGCCTGCACCACCTGCAACGCCTGCGTGGAAGCCTGCCCGGTAAACATCAACCCGCTCGACAGCATCATCGAAATGCGCCGCTATTTGGTGCTAGAGGAGTCGGCCGCGCCGAACTCGTTGAACGTGATGTTCTCGAACATCGAAAACAACGGCGCGCCCTGGGCCTTCTCGCCCTCCGACCGCTTCAACTGGGCTGACGAGCTGTACGTGGCCGAGAAGTAGCCATTAGCTAGTGGCTGTTCGCTGTCAGCCCGCAAGTCCCGCAAAAGCAAACAGCCGAAAAAGCATTCGAACATTAACAGCTAATAGCCAACAGCTAGCGGCTTTCCTTCAAAATATATGGCTGAGCAAGTAGCCAAGCGCCAGGTTTCTGTTCCCCTCATGGCCGATTTCGCGGCCCGCAACGAGCAGCCCGAGGTATTGTTCTGGGTCGGCTGTGCCGGCGCCTTCGACGACCGGTACAAGCGCGTGACCCGCGCCTTTGTGCGCATCCTGGAGCATGTGGGCGTGAAGTACGCCGTACTGGGCATGGAAGAAACCTGCACCGGCGACCCCGCCAAGCGGGCTGGCAACGAGTTCCTGTTTCAGATGCAGGCCATGCAGAACATCACCACGTTCGACGGCTACGGCATCAAAACCATCGTGACGGCCTGCCCGCACTGCTTCAACACCATCAAGAATGAATACCCCGCGCTGGGCGGCAACTACGAGGTGATTCACCACAGCACCTTCCTGCAGCAGCTCATCAACTCGGGCCGCGTGAAGGTGCAGGGGGGCGAGTCGTACAAAGGCCGCCGCATCACCTTTCACGACAGCTGCTACCTGGGCCGCGCCAATGATATTTACGAAGCCCCGCGCGAGGTGCTGGCCGCCCTCGATGCCGACCTCGTGGAAATGAAGCGCAGCAAAGCCAACGGCCTGTGCTGCGGTGCCGGCGGCGCGCAGATGTGGAAAGAGCCCGAGCCCGGCAAGAAAGACATCAACGTGGAGCGCACCGAGGAAGCTCTGGCTACCCTCGACGGCAACGCGGCGGCTCTCGACGCCCTCTACGGCGTGGAAAGTGGCAATGCCGGCACCACACCCGCGCCCAAGGCTAATGCCCAGGGCAGCATTATTGCCGTAGGCTGCCCGTTCTGCATGACGATGATGAGCGACGGAGTGAAAAACAAGGAGCGCGAAAGCTCGGTGCAGGTGTTCGACCTGGCCGAGTTGGTAGCCTCTGCCGAAGGGCTCAACGCCTAGGCAAACCCCACAAATTGGCCCTAGATTAGCGGCCCGAACCAGCGGAACTTTCTGCCGGTTCGGGCCCTTTTTCTTGTGTATCGATGGCCGCGACTGGGTCTTTTTTCCGGAGCCCGGCACCGTCCAACCGAGTTGCTTCCTGCTGTATATGTACGTATCCTTCGACCAACTGCCGCCCGAGGCGCGCATCTGGATTTACCAGGCCGACCGCCCGCTGACCGAGGCGGAGCTGGCGGCCGTCGAGCCCGCTCTGGCGCAATTTGCCGCCGACTGGACCAGCCACGGCCGCACCTTACACGCCTCGGCCGCGTTTCTGCACCGTCAGTTCTTGGTAATAGGCCTCGACGAAGCTGCGGCCGATGCCAGCGGCTGCTCCATCGACGCGTCGGTGCGCTTTGTGCGCGGGCTAGAGCAGCAATTGGGCGTGCACCTGCTGGCGAAGGAAACCCTAGCTTTTCTCGGCGCCGATGGGCAGGTGCATCTGCTCGACCGCCGCGACCTGCGCCAGGCCGTAGCCGAGGGCCGCTTGCAGCCTGATACGCTGTATTTTGACAACACCGTGGCCCGTCGGCAGCAGATTGGTACGGCTTGGCCGGCACCGGCGGCTACTACTTGGCTGCGCCGGTATTTTGCGGCGCAATAGAAAAAACAGCGGCGCTAACCGGAAACCACGGCATTCTTAGTATTATTGCTTGCCCTAGATTGGCTTTGCCCCGGTTTTGGCGCTTCATTTCCACACCCACCCACCCTTCTCTTTTCATTTATGAGGAACCTGATAGTTGCCTGTGCCGCGGCCGGCTCGGTAGCCGTGCTCGGCGGCTGCGCCACCACCGGCGGCGTTAGCAAGGCCGACAAACGCTTCCTGCGTGGCGAATACGAAACCGCCATCGAGCTATACAAAGCCGACGTGGCCAAGGGCAAGGACATTGCCATGGCGAACTACCGCATTGCGGAGGCTTACCGCCTCTCCAACCGCATCGAGCAAGCTGAGTCATACTACAAGGCGGCTCTGGATGGCGCGGTGAAAAACCCGGACGCTGCTTTCAACTACGCACTGGCTCTGAAAGCCAACGGCAAATTTGAAGAAGCCGCCACCCAGTTTCAGCAATACGCCACCAACGGCACCAACCGTACCCTCGTAGCCCGCGCCGAGCGCGAAGCGCAGAACGCCAAAGCTTCCACCCAGCTGACGGCCATGCGCAACAACAACGAGGTAATGCCGCTCGACCAAATCAACTCGCCTGCCTCTGATTACAGCGCTACTATCAAACCCGACACCAAGGAACTGATTTTTGCTTCCGGCCGTGACGGCAAGAAATACCTCGGCAACGGCGAAAACTTCACCGACCTCTATGCCATCAAGTTTGATGACATGGACAAGATGACCGGCGGCACCGTGGCGCCCTACAGCGGCACGGCTGCGGCTGCTCCGGCGGCTGGCGCTACGCCCGGCTCGCCCACGGCGACGCCCTCGAAGGACGCCGACAAGGTGGCCATCAACAAAGCCAACACCCACGAAGCCTCGGCAACCTACTCGCCCGACGGCAAGACGATGATCTTCGCCCGCTCGAACGACGGCTCGAAGAAAGGCTTCCTGAGCGTGGATTTGTACGTGTCGTATTTCCGCGGTGGTGCGTGGACGCAGCCTGAGCTGCTGAAAGGCGTAAACAACAGCAAGGCCGACGACTTCTCGCCGGTTCTCTCGCCCGATGGCCAGACGCTGTACTTCGCCTCGAGCCGCCCCGGCGGCCAGGGCGGCAACGACATCTACAAAGCCACGATGGGCGCCAACAACCGTTTCTCGGCTCCCGAGAACCTGGGCGACCAAATCAACACCCCCGGCAACGACAACTTCCCGGCAGTAGCTCCCGACGGCACGCTGTACTTCTCGTCGGACGGGCATCCCGGCTTTGGTAAGCTGGACCTGTTCCGGGTAGAGAAAAACGGCAAGGTGACCAACCTCGGCGCCCCCATCAACAGCAACGGCGACGACTTTGCGCCCTACATGACGGGCAAAGACATGGGCGTTTTCTCCTCGAACCGCGCCGGTGGCAAGGGTTCCGATGACCTGTACATGTTCCGCAAGAAGCCGCTGAAGCTGGTGACCTTCTACGCCGAGGGCAAAGTGCAGGAGCTGGATACCAAAACCGGGGCTACGGCTCCGCTGTCGGGCGAAACGGTGACCATCACCAACGCTGCGGGCCAGAAGCAGGACGTGCAGGCTGGCGCTGATGGCACCTTTAAAGTGAAGCTCGACTCGGCTACCGCGTACTCGCTGGTGGCTGACCGTCCGGGGTACTTTGCTGCTCGTCAGAGCGTAAGCACTGTGGGCCGTACGCCGGCGCAGGACCAGCTGCCCAACGAGATGAACGACATCAGCATCCCGGTGACGCTCACGCTCAATAAGATTGTGGTGAACAAGGCCATCGTGGTAGAAAACATCTTCTACGATTACGACAAGTGGGATATCCGTCCCGATGCCGCCACCGAACTCGACAAGCTGGTGCAGACGCTGGTCGACAACCCCGACATCAGCATCGAGCTTAGCTCGCACACCGACTCGCGCGGTAAGGATGCTTACAACCAGACCTTGTCGCAGAAACGCGCGCAGTCGGCTGTTGACTACATCATCTCGAAAGGCGTAGACAAGTCGCGCATCACGGCCAAAGGCTACGGCGAAACCAAGCCCGTAATCAAGACGGCAAAGACGGAAGAAGAGTACCAGAAAAACCGTCGCACGGAATTCAAGGTAACCAAGATCAACCAAGCCAAATAAGGCTACTGGCTGACTTGCAAAAGGCCTGCACTACCCAGTGCGGGCCTTTTTGATTTTTCAAGAGGGGGAGTAGCCCGAACTTTTCGTTCGCGCATCGCAGAATAACGGTAGACCAAGCTTCAGCAACGATACGCGGAAGGTTCGCGTTACTCTCGCGCGGCCGCTTGGACCCCCTGCAGCGCTCCTGCGGATTGGCATAGAAGTTGGCTTACGCAGCGCAGGCACGGTCGTGTTGGCCGGTGCTTTTGCTCTCGACAAGCCATGAAACGAATCTTACTACTGTGCCTGGGGCTGGTGTTGCTGGCCCAGGCAGCAATGGCCATTCCGGCCGGCATGGCTGTGCGCTCGGAGCGCGGCCTGCCGTTCCGCCTGCGCCTCGACGGGCAGCGCATCGGTGGGCGCTACGGCCTCACTCAAGTGCGGTTCGACCGGCTGGCGCCCGGCTACCACTGGGCCGAATTTCAGGTACCGGCCGGGCGTGGCGTGATAAACTACCGCACCCAAGTGCGACTGCCCGAAGGCCGCGAAAGCCGCTTTGTACTGGTGCTGCGCAACGGCCGCCCGCCGCTGCTCACGCGCTTCGACGAAATTCCGCTGGCGGGCTGGGCGAACTACCGCGGCGGCCCGGTTACTGACTACGGCTACCGCCACGAACCCACGCCCTACGGCAACGCCAACGGCTGGCCAACTCCCGGCAATGCCGATGACTGGTACAACGACCGTGACGGCAACGAAAATGGTTATGGCAACAACGGTTCCTACAACCAGCAGCCTGGCAACGGTGGCTATAGCCAATACCCCAGCAACGGCGCGGGCAACCAGTACCCGGGCAACGGCGGCAACTACAACCAAGGCTACCCCAACGGCGCCTATGGCAACAACTACCGCCACGTGCTGGACCCGCGCGAAGTAGACGACCTGCTGCGCGCCGTGCAAAGCAAGCCCTTCGATAGCAGCAAGCTGACGCTGGCCAAGCAGGCATTGGAGCAGAGTGACGTTCGGGCCGAAGACCTGCGCCGTCTGCTGGCCGGGCTGGACTTTGAAAACTCGCGCGTCGATCTGGCCAAGTTTGCCTTCGCCCACGTTGCGGACCGCCAGAACTTCTACCGGGTGTACGAGGCGTTCAGCTTCGATTCGAGCGTGCAGGAAGTGCAGCGCTTTGTGGGCAACGGGCGCAGCTAACGGCCTTGCATGAACACAAAAAGGCCCCGCCGACAGCTGTCGGCGGGGCCTTTTCGGTAGTTGGGCGTGCGGATTTTAGCGCAGGCGGTCCATGGAGCGTACCAGCTTCTCGTCGGAGCGGATGAAGCGGTTGGCCAGCAGGTTGAGCAGCAGCGCCAGCGTAGGCAGGTAGAAGCCAGCCTCGAAGTCGCCGGGCACCTTCACGTTCAGCAGCTGCTCGCCCTGCGACGAGTAGTAGAAGCTGGCGCCGAGCGTGGCCGAAATCAGCAGCAGGTTGAGGGCGCCGAGCTTGAGCTGCAAGAAGCGGTTGCGGTACTGAAAAATCTCGAACAGGGCCACGGCCGCCGACGCCACGGCCAGGACGCCGATGGCGTAGGTGCCCATAGAGGCCTGGCCGGGGGCCGAACCAGTGAGCTGCCAGGCGGTCATGGTGAGGGTTTGGCCGCTGACGGGGTCGGTTTTGGTCCAGATGGGCAGGAACGTCACGCTGACCATGGCCAAGGCCAGCAGCAGCAAAAACACGCTTTGGATTCTTTGTATCATCTTTGTTGTTTGGAATCAGGTCGTCCCAGACGGGCCGGCAAAAGTAGCCAAAAGACTCCGGTAACCCGCATTTAGACAATGCCTGAAGCATATATCGTGGACGCCGTCCGCACGCCCGTGGGCAAATTCGGTGGCGCCCTTAGTTCCGTACGGCCCGATGACATGGCCGCCCACGTGCTGCGCGAGCTGATGCGCCGCAACCCCACCGTGGACCCCGCTTTCGTGGAAGACGTGATAATGGGCGCCGCCAACCAAGCCGGCGAAGACAACCGCAACGTGGCGCGCATGGCCGCCCTGCTGGCCGGGTTGCCCCAGTCGGTAGGCGGCGTTACCGTCAACCGCCTGTGCGCCTCGGGCCTGCAGAGCATCATCGACGCCACCCGCGCCGTGCGTTCCGGCGACGGCGACGTGTACCTGGCCGGCGGCTCTGAGAGCATGACTCGTGCCCCGTTCGTCATGGCCAAGTCGGAAACAGCGTTTGGGCGCGACTTCACGGCCCACGACACCACTCTGGGCTGGCGTTTCGTGAATCCCAAGCTGGCCAAGCTGCACCACCCGTACTCGATGGGCGAAACCGCCGAGAACGTGGCCAAGCAGTACGGCATCACGCGCGAAGAGCAGGACCAGTTTGCCTTCGAGTCGCAGCGCCGCTACCAGAAGGCGTTTGAGAAGGGCCGCTTCCGCCGCGAAATCGTGCCCGTGTTTGTGGCCCAGCCCAAGAACGACGCCGTGCTCTTCGATACCGACGAGCACCCGCGCCTGACCACGCTTGAAAAACTCGGCACCCTGAAGCCCGCTTTTGCTGCCAACGGCAGCGTCACGGCCGGCAACTCGTCGGGCATCAACGACGGCGCCGCGGCCACGATGGTGGTGGGCGAGGAAGCCGTCAAACGATTCAACCTCAAGCCGCTGGCCCGCGTGGTGTCGTCGGCCGTGGCGGGCGTCGACCCGGCCGTGATGGGCCTGGGGCCGATTCCGGCCACGCGCAAAGCCCTGCAGCGCGCCGGCCTGACGGTGCAGGACCTGAGCCTGATTGAGCTGAACGAAGCCTTTGCCTCGCAGGCCATTGCCTGCATGCGTGACCTGGAGCTGGACCCCACCTGCGTGAATGTGAACGGCGGCTCCATTGCCATCGGCCACCCGCTGGGTGCCAGCGGCGCGCGCATCACGGCCACGTTGCTGCACGAGATGCAGCGCCGCGAGGGAGCCCGCTACGGCTTGGCTACCATGTGCATCGGGGTAGGGCAGGGGGCTGCAGTCATCTACGAAAAGCTGTAATGCGCGCGGCGCCGGCCCCCGATACTGTGCGGCCCACGCTGCCGTTGTCGGTGGCCGGCGTGTGCCTGCGCCCGTTCCGAACCGAAGATGCGCCGAATCTGGCGCGTCACGCCAACGACCAAGGCATCTGGCGCAATTTACGTGACCGGTTCCCGCACCCGTATGCGCTGGACGATGCCGAGCGCTACATCGCGTTTGTAGGCAGCACCGAGGGCCGACAGGACTTGCATTTGTGCGTGGAAATCGACGGCGAAGCAGCCGGCAGCATCAGCGTGCTGTTCAAAGACGATATCGACCGGCGGGCCGCGGAAATCGGTTACTTCATAGGGCGGACGTATTGGGGCCGGGGCATTGCCACGGCCGCCGTGCGGGCCCTGAGTGCCCACGCGCTGGCGCATTTCGACCTCTGCCGGCTTTACGCCACGGTATTTGACTACAACCCGGCCTCCGGCCGCGTGCTGGAAAAAGCGGGGTACGTTTTTGAAGCGCGCCTGCGCCGGAGCATCACCAAAGATGGGCAGACGGTGGATGGGCTGCTGTATGCGCTGGTGGTGTGAGGCTTTGGCATATGCTGTTAGTTGCTGGCTATTGGCTGGTAGCGTCCCCGGCGAAAGAAGTAGGCAGGGCCTAACTGCTGGCTGAAATTGCCCATCCTTCATTCCTAATTATTTATTGCCTAGCAACGTGCGCTATTTCCTTGAGCTGGCTTACGACGGGACCCGCTACCACGGCTGGCAGGTGCAGCCCAATGCCCTGAGCGTGCAGCAGGAATTGGACCGCTGCCTCTCGCAGGTGCTGCGCCAGCCCATCAGCACGCTGGGCAGCGGGCGCACCGATACGGGCGTGCACGCCAGCCACCAGGTCGCGCACTTCGACGCGGAGATGCCCGCGCACCTCGACGAAACCACGCTGCTCTACCGCCTCAACCGCGCCCTCCCGCCCGATATCGGGGCGCACGCTCTCTCGCCGGTGCGGGCCAACGCCCATGCCCGCTTCGATGGGCTGGCGCGCAGTTACGAGTACCACGTTACGCTCCGGCCCGACCCGTTTAAAGTGAATCAGGCGCTGTGGCTCGACAAAGCGCCCGATGTGGCGGCCATGAACGAGGCGGCCGCGCATCTGCTTGGGCAGCGAGACTTCACCAGCTTCTCCAAAACCAAGGGCGCCGAAACCCACTACGTGTGCTGGTTGCACGAAGCCGGCTGGCACTCCACGCCGCACGGCCTCGTGTTCCGCATTCGGGCCAACCGCTTTGTGCGCGGTATGGTGCGACTGGTAGTGGGTACCCTGCTCGATGTGGGCCGCGGCCGCCTCACGCCCGCCGCCTTTACCGATATCCTGCACCGGCAGCAGCGCATTGCCGCCAGCGGCGCCGCCCCCGCACACGGCCTCTATCTGAGCCGGGTAGAGTACGCCCCGGATGTTCTGCTGCCCGGCTTCGAGCCGGCTGAGCGCCCGTACTTCGTCACCGAGCAGGACCTGGCGCCGCACTACTGGCACCCGACGTATGGGCTGGGCGAGGTGCCCGGCGGGGAAGGCGAGGGCTAAAACCGGGCGCTAGAAGGCGGTCATGTTGGAGCGCGGGTGGCCGTCTGGCACTCGACTGCCTTCGGCTGCGGGTTGTAACCCCTTCGCGCTTGGGCAACGATTCGGCTGCCACACGTGGTCGGCTTACCCGGCTCGGTTCACTTCTTCCAGGGTGGTGTTGCGGCGCTTGGTGTCCACTTTGCCGCCCTTGCTGAAATTGTAGCGCAGCGTCAGACCAACGCTGCGGAAGCGGAAGTACTGGTTGAAGTCGTTCACGTTGCCGTTGATGTTGGTGCTGAAGCGGTACCGGTAGCCTTTGAACAGGTCGTTGGCGTTGAGAGTTACGTCCACCTTGTCGTGCAAAAAGCTGCGCTTGAGGGCTATGCCCACCCAGTGCATGGGTTTGATCTGGTAGAGGCCCGAGGCCGTGGGTCCCAGGTACCGTGCCTCTACTTCCAGCCGCAGCTTCGCGGGCAGCAGCAGCGTGTGGTTGGATTGCAGCATGTAGTAGAGCTGCTCGTTGACCAAGAAGCCATTGGTGGCATTGGTGCTGAACTTGCGGTACGACACCACCACGGTGTTCTGCGTGTCCCACCACTTGGCCAGCTTGTACGGGGCCACCCCGGTCAGGCCAATGAGGTGGCCGGTATCGAGGTTGTCGGTGGTGTACTTGGTGGTGGCCGCCTCCACGTCCAGAATGGGCACTTCCGAAAGGACAGCGGTTTGGTAGTCGTAGGTGAGGGCCAGGCTGTAGACCTTGCGCAGCGTGTGCGTGAGGCGGAAGGCCTGCGTGTACTGCGGCCGCAAGAAGGGGTTGCCTTCCTCGTAGGTGTACGGGTCGCGGTAGAAGCGGAAAGGGTTCAGGCTGCCGTAGTTCGGGCGGTTCAGGCGGCGGCTGTAGCTAAAGCCGAGGTCGTAGTCGGGGGTAACCTGCCGCTGAGCAAACACGCTCGGAAACAGGTTCAGGTACCGGCGCCGGGTGGCCTGGCCCGTGGTGTACGACTCGCCCAGCGACTGGGTGTTTTCGACCCGCAAGCCGGCCTGCAGCTTCAGCCGCTCGCCGGCTTGGCCGCTCCAGTTCAGGTAAGCGGCCTGAATGCGTTCCTGGTAGTGGAAGTAGTTGGTACGCAGCGGATCCAGCACCAGCGCGCCGTTGTTGAAGTAGAAGCGGGAGTCGTTGTCGGCCGTTACCTGGCTGAACTTCACGCCGGCTTCCACTTTGTGGCCGTCGGCCAGCGGCCGGGTAAAATCGGCCTTGGCCGCGTAAATGCGCAGGTCGGAGCCGGTGTTGGTGTACTCCACGTTCTGGGTGCGGAGCTGGGTGCCCAGGTCGGTGAAAACGTTGAAGAAGTCGGCCTCGCCTTGGTTGTCGATTCGCACCAAGTCCAGGTCCGCCGTCAGGGTGGTACCGGCCGTGTCGAGCTTGCCGTTGTAGTGGAGGTTGCCGGTGTAGTTCTGGTAGGTCGAGCGGCTGAAGTTATCGGCGTCGATGTACCGCGTGGGCTCTTGCGGCGACGAGCCCAAGTAGGTATCGGTCAGGAAGTCGGAGTGGCCCCGCCGCAAGGTGTAGCCCGCCATAAACCCCACGCTGTGCTGCTTCGTCAGGCTGTAGTCGGCGCCCAGGCGCACGACCGGCGGGCTGGTGGAAACGAAATTGCCGGTGGCCTGCTGGTTGAAGTACGTGGTGCTTCGCTCCCCATAGAAGATGCGTGTGAACGTGGCGTCGCGCCCGCCCACCCGGCGCGAGGCGTCCAGGGTTACAAAGCCGTTCCACTTCTCCTGCTTGGCGTTCAGGCTGGCGCCATAGGTGTGCCCCACCTGCTGAAAGTTGTAGTTGGTGCTGGCGTACACGCTCCCGTTGAGGCCCCGCTGGGTATTCTGCTTCAGGTTGAGGTTGAGGATGCCCGAGGTGCCTTCCGCGTCGTATTTGGCCGGCGGATTGGTAATGATTTCGATGTTTTTCAGGTTGGCTGCGGGCATGCCCTCCAGCATGCTGCGCAGCTCCCGGGCCGAGAGGTAGGTTAGGCGCCCGTCGAGCATCACCGTCACGCCGCTTTTGCCGTTGAGCTGAATGTTGCCGTCCTGGTCCACAAACACACCCGGCGACTTCACCAGCACGTCGAAAGCTGTGTTGCCGGCCGCCATGGCCGTGCCGGCCACCGACACCACCATGCGGTCGGCTTCCTGCACGATGGTCGGCCGCAGCCCCACAACGTTGACCTCGGCCAACTGCTTGGCGTCGGCTTTTAGCACGAGGGTACCAAAGTCCCGGCCGGGCGCTGCCGCGTTAAGCTCAAACACCGGCGTTTCCTGCGCGAGGAAGCCCACCGAGCTGATGCGCAGCACGTAGGTGCCCGCTACCGGTGCCTGGAGCTGAAACCGCCCGTTGGCGTCGGCCACCGTGCCCGTAACGCTGGCGGTGGCCCCGGCTTTTACCACCGCCACGGTGGCAAAACCCACGGCCGCGCCTTTGTCGTCCTGAATGGTGCCGGTGAGCAAGGCGCTGGTTTGGGACCACCCCGGGCCGGCGAGCAGTAAGAGGCCGAAAAGACCCAGCAGAGCGGAAAAGTATTTCATGCGCGTAACGGTTGGGGGATGAATAAGAACGGCCGCCTGGTGGGCAGGCTGCATCACACGGCCGCGGAAACCTGCGCTTCAGGCAATGGTTACACGCCCCGTCGAAAAAAATTGCCGTGCCTTCCTAAGCACTTACCGCCGACGGCTTCATCTGGCTACACCTTTGCCCAGAGCGCATAGAAACCCCGCCCCGCAATGGCGTGACCTTCCAGCTCCTAGCTGCGGCTGCCGTAACTTGCGGGCCGCTTGGGCGGTTTACTCCCGTACGCGTTTTCCCTCCCGCCCTCATCCTCCTGTTTGCCTGTGGAGTCTGCCAATCCTACTACCGCCACCAAAACCGGCAACATCTTCGACTGGCAGGTGCTGCGCCGGCTGATGGTGTATGTGCGGCCCTACCGCGGCGTCTTCGGCCTGCTGATTTTCCTGACCATTGCCACGGCCGCCCTAGGCACCGTGCGCCCGTTCCTGATTCAGCAGATGGTGGACGTGCAGATTGCCGCCGGCGACTGGTCGGGGCTGAACCGCATGTTTTTCCTGCTGCTCGGCCTGCTCGTGGCCCACACCGGCGTGAGCTACCTGCAGACCTACTACGGCGGCTGGCTGGGCCAATTCATCGTGCGCGACATCCGCGTCGACCTCTACCAGCACATTCTCAACCTGCGCCTGCAGTTTTTCGACCGCACCCCCATCGGCGTGCTCGTCACCCGCAACATCTCCGACGTGGAAACCCTCTCCGACGTGTTCAGCGAAGGTCTCGCAGCCATGATCGGCGACATTCTGCAGCTGGTGTTCATCACCGCTTTCATGTTCTACATCGACTGGCGCCTGACGCTGGTGAGCCTTTCGGTGATTCCGCCGCTGCTGCTGAGCACCTACGTGTTCAAGGAGAAGGTGAAGAAGTCGTTTCAGGAGGTGCGTACGGCCGTGGCCAACCTTAACGCCTTCGTGCAGGAACACCTGACGGGCATGAACGTGGTGCAGATTTTCAGCAACGAGCAGCGCGAGTTCCGCAAGTTCGAGAAGCTCAACCAAGAGCACACCCGCGCCAACATCCGCTCGGTGCTCTACTACAGCATTTACTTCCCGGTGGCTGAAGTGCTGGCCGCCATCGGCGTGGGCCTGCTGGTGTGGTACGCCGCGCAGGGCCAGATCGAGGGCACCATCTCGAAGGGGGCGCTCATCGCCTTCATCATGTACAACTCGCTGTTTTTCCGGCCCATCCGCCAAATTGCCGACCGTTTCAACACCCTGCAGCTGGGCTTGGTCAGCACCGAGCGCCTGCTCAAGCTGCTCGATAGCAAGGAATTCATTGCCGACAACGGCACCCGCCAGCCCGAAAATCTGCGCGGCCAGGTGGAATTCGACCACGTATGGTTTGCCTACAACGAGCCGGAGTGGGTGCTGCGCGACATCAGCTTTGCCGTGCAGCCCGGCCAGACGGTGGCCCTGGTAGGAGCCACCGGGGCCGGCAAAACCAGCATCATCAACCTCCTCTCGCGCTTCTACGACATCCAGAAGGGCCACATTCGCGTTGATGGCCACGACCTGCGCGAGTACGACCTCAAGGCCCTGCGCACCCAGATTGGCGTGGTGCTGCAGGACGTGTTTCTTTTCGCCGGCACCATTCAGGACAACATCACCCTCGGTAACACCGACATTACCGAGGCCCAGATCTGGCACGCGGCCGAGCTGGTGGGGGCACGCAAGTTCATTGAGCGCCTGCCCGGTGGCCTGCAGTACAAGGTGATGGAGCGCGGCGCCACGCTCTCGGTGGGCCAGCGCCAGCTCATCTCGTTCGTGCGCGCCATGGTTTACAACCCGCGCATCATCATCCTCGACGAAGCCACGTCCTCCGTCGATTCCGAAACCGAGGAGCTGATTCAGGAAGCCATCGAAAAGCTGATGCGCGGCCGCACCTCGCTCGTTATTGCCCACCGCCTGAGCACCATCCAGAAAGCCGACCGCATCATCGTGCTCGACCGCGGCGAAATCAAGGAGAGCGGCCAGCACGACGAGCTCCTACGCCTCGGCGGCTACTACGCCCAGCTCTACCAGATGCAGTACTTGGTTAATGAGCAATAAGCAATGAGCAATGGCTTGGTGTCAGTGCCCGATAGCGGGTACGCAGGCACTTGGGCATCTGCTCTGTTGATTGTTCATTGCTCATTGTTAATTGATCATTGAATATGTCGCGTTGGTTTGTAATCATTGGGGCCGTGCTGGCGCTGGGCTTTGCCGGCGTGTATGCGTGGCTGGGCGGTTTCCGTAGCCCGCAGGTAGATGTACTGACCACCCAGCAGCCCGTGTTTGTGGCCGGGCAGTACTACGCCGGTATCCCCGGCCAGGAGTTCGGCGAATTGTTTCGCGAGGCCGGCGAACTGCAGCGCAGCGGCCGCCTGCGGGGCACCCTGGGCAACCTCTACTACAACGCCCCCGAAAGCGAAGGCGACTCTATCAAAGCCTTCATCGGCTTGGTGGTGGCCGATACCAGTCAGCCGCTGCCGACCGGGTTCCGCTACCGCACCTTCGCCGCCGGCCAGCGGGTGGTGCGCGCCCGCATTCAGGCCCACTACATGCTGGCCCCCGGCAAGCTCTATCCCGCCCTGAAAGCGGCCGCCGAAACCCAGAAGCTCAAGCTCCGGCAGGTGTACCTAGAGCGGTTCCCGGAAGAGGGGCCGGCTGAGATGGTGGCGGTGGTGAAATAGCCTAAGCAAGAGAAAATGCCCGGCGCTGTACCATCGGATGGTACAGCGCCGGGCATTTCTTTATAGTTGCAGTTCTTACTTTCCCAAGTAGAAAAACGCCCCTACCGACAAATTGCGCAGGCTGAAATTGGCGTCGAAGCCGCTGGTCTTGGTGGTATAGGGCTTGACGTTGGGGTTGTCCGACTCGAAGTCTTGCTTCAGGCTTTGGAAGCCCAGGTTGCCCAGTGTCAGCTCCAGGCCAAATTTCTCGGTCGGGAAAAACACGAAGCCGGGCGTGATGGCCGCAAAGCCGCCGCTGCCGCTCGTTTTGCTGTCGTAGCTGCCGGGTAAATCGGTGTCAAACTCGTCCGTCCGGTTTTGGTAGCCAGCGGCCAGCTGCCCGAAAAAGCCCGCCTTTCCCTCGTCGCCCACCAAGTGGTAGTAGCGCACAAAGGGGCCGAGTTGGGTGGTGCGGCTGCTTTCCTCGATTTTGAATTCCGTGCCCCGGAAATCGAAGGTGGGGCGGGTAACTTTCTGGTTGGCCAAGTTGGCAAACAGCCCCACGGCTAGGTTGTCGGCTAGGAAATAGCCCGCCTGAGGCGCGAAATTGAAGCGGGTGGTCTTCACTTCCGTGTCGGGTTGGGTGGTGCTAAAATCTGTTTCAGTGGACTGGCTCGAAAAGCCAATGGTGCCGCCCACCATGATGGTGCCGGCCGACGTTTGGGCCTGAGCCGCGCCGGCCAGTAGCAGGAGAGCGGCAGGAGAGCGGCAGGAAGCAAGTAGGTTTTCATGGGAAGAAGAATGAGTGAAAAGTGCGTTCCGAACACGAACATAGCAGGTAGCTAGGTGGCCCGACTGACCAGCGCCATGCCGCGCAGGCCCAAGAATGCAACAGGCTTGGGGTAGCCACCAGCCAAAAACAAGCCTGCCCGCTGAAACTCAACGGGCAGGCTTACTAATGTGGAGGAGAAGGACCCGACACGCAGGACTAGCGGCCGAAGTAGAACGCCGCACCAAACCGCAAATCGTTCAGGCCAATACCCGCATCAAACAAACTGCTGCTGGCCTTGGGGCTTTTTGCGCCGGTAGTCGAGGTCGATTCGGAGGACATTTTATCGAACGACAACCCGCGCAGGCTTACCTCCAGGCCCAGTTTCGATACCGGGAAGTAGACGAAGCCCGGCGAAAGTTGACCATAGAACCCGGAGCTTTCGGTGCGGCGGGTTTCGGTGCCCATGGCATTGGGGTTGGCCGAAAGCAAATATTCGTCTTCGGCCTTGCCCGTGCGGTAGCCCGCCCCGGCTTGGCCGTAAAAAGCCGCGTTTTCGCCGAGGAAGTGGTAGTAACGTACCACCGGCCCCACAGCCAGGTAGCGGCTCTTGGCCTCTAGGTCCATGAGTTTGGAGATGTCGCCGGTCAGGGAAGCGACATATACCGGAGCCGTGGCGTGGTTTTTCTGGTAATCCAGTCCCAGGCCCAGCATTAGGTTGTCGGCCAGGAAGTAGCCGGCGGTGGGGCCCAGGTCGAAGCCCGTGACGGTTTGCGTGGTGCGTTTCCCGCTGGTGGGGGTAAGCTCACTTTGGTTTTCGCGGCGCGAATAGTTGATGTTGCCGCCTACCAAGATAGTGCCGGCCGGAATTTGGGCCTGGGCCGTGCCCGCAGCCAATAGCAATGCGGCGGGAAGAAGGAATTTGTGCATGAAAGGGGGATAAGTGTGCGCCTTAAACGCGGCCGGGCTCACGGTAGTATAGCCCACCTGAAACAGGCCGCAAACAAACCCGGTAATGGCTTCAAGCTGAGGTATTGAAAACAAAAAAGCCCACCGAACCAAAGTTCAGCGGGCTTTCCGTTCGTCGGAGTGGCAGGATTCGAACCTGCGACCTCCAGCACCCCATGCTGGCGCGATACCAGGCTACGCTACACCCCGAGCGTGGCGCCTTTCGGGAAGGCGGCCGGTCACATTGTCCAGAAAAAAGCCCTGGTATCAGCTTCTTTCCTTTGTAGTAGTCGGGGTGGCAGGATTCGAACCTACGGCCTCTACGTCCCGAACGTAGCGCGCTACCGGGCTGCGCTACACCCCGTTTTCGGACAATGTGGCTGCAAATGTACACAGCCTGGCCGCATTTGTGCAACGCCCGGCCAAGTAAATTTTCGCGGGCCCGCACAAAAACTGGTACGGCCCTTGCACTGCCGGAACGCCGCTCGTCGTTTAGCGGTTTGCATAAAAACCGGTTCCGCAGCCCGATACGTAGGCAAATGCCTATCTTGTGCCCTGACCTGCAATGCGTTTGCGTATGAAGAAGCTCGTCTTTCCCATTCTCTTAAGTGGTTTTCCTTTGCTGGGTTTCGCCCAGTCGGCGCCGGCTACGGCCAAGTCGGCCCTCATCAGCGGCGACTCGGCCAAGAGCGGGGTGGTGGCGCCCACCGTTACCTTCAGCCTCGAAGCCAACCCAGTGAACAACTCCCTGCGGGTGCGCACCAATGCTAAGGGCCCCATGAGCCTGGAAATCAACGATACCGACGGCCGGCCGGTCTTTACCAAGTCCCTGTCGGCCACCGGTGCGCCCATGACGGTGCCCCTGGGCAAACTTTCCGGCGGTACCTACGTGGTGCGCTGCACCGTGGCCGATAAAGTGTACATGCGCCGCATGACGCTCGGCCAATAGCCTCCGAAAACCAGCGGCTTTCGCGTACTTTCAGCCTCCCGACACTGGTTGCCGGGAGGCTTTTTGCTTTCCGTCGCTTATGAATCCGCTGCTTTCCTACTGGGAACATCAGACGTTCCTGCGCCCCGCCGACGTGGCCGTGGTGGGAGCCGGTATTGTGGGACTTACAGCCGCCATTTATGCCCGGCGCCAGCGCCCTACGGTCCGCGTGGTGGTGCTGGAGCGCGACGTGCTGCCCAACGGAGCCAGCACCAAAAATGCCGGTTTTGCCTGCTTCGGGAGTATTTCGGAGCTGCTGGAGCAGGAGCGCCGCGGCGGCACCGAGGCTTTGCTGTCGGTGGTGCGCTACCGCTGGGAAGGCCTGCGGCAGCTGCGCGAGTTGTTGGGCGACGAGGCCATCGGCTACCAGCCAGTGGGCGGCTACGAGCTGTTCCGTGCCGCCGATGCCGAACTGGCCACCACCTGCCGTCAGGAGTTGGACTACTATAACGCGCTGCTGGGCCCCGTTATCGGCACCAACGACATCTTCGCCGATGCCACCGCGCAGCTGCCGGGTTACGGTTTTGCCGGGGTGCACACCATGCTGGAAAACAAGGCTGAGGGCACCATCAACACCGGCCGCATGATGGACGCGCTGCTGCGCCTGGCCTGGCAAGAGGGCGTGACGGTGCTGCACGGCCTGCCGGTACTAGGCTTGGAAAGCCACGCCGCCGGGGCCACGCTGCGTACCGCGCTGGCCGACCTCGAAGCCGGGCAAGTGCTGCTGGCCACCAATGCCTTCAGCCGGCAGTTTTTCCCCGAGCTGGACGTGACGCCCGGCCGCGGGCAGGTATTGGTGACCGAACCCCTCGACGGCCTGCGCCTGCCCGGCTCCTTCCACTACGACAAAGGCTACTACTACTTCCGGCAAGTGGGCAACCGGGTGCTGCTGGGCGGCGGCCGCAACCTCGATTTCGAAGCCGAGGCCACCACCGAGCCTGGCCTTACGCCGCTGGTGCAGCAGCGGTTGGAGAAACTGCTCACCGACGTCATTTTGCCCGGCCAGCGCCCGCGCATCGACTACCGCTGGAGCGGTGTCATGGGCTTCGGGCAGGAGTTGGAGCCGTTCATCGGCGAACTGGCTCCGCATATATATGGCGCCTTGCGCTGCAACGGCATGGGCGTGGCCATGGGCACCCGCAGCGGCCAGCGCGCTGCAGAGCTATTGATGCAGTAAGGGGGGAGCAGTTAAAGATTCACGCCGCTTCTTCGCTTTGCAGCTGCCGCTCGTAGAGGGCGCGGTACAGCCCTTCGGCGTCGGCCATCAGCTCCTCGTGGGTGCCGTGCTGCACAATGCGGCCGTCGTCGAGCACGAGGATGTGGTCGGCGAGCTTCACGGAGGACACGCGGTGCGAGATGATGAGGCTGGTGCGGTCCTGCATGATGCGCTGCAGACTGTTGAGAATGACGTTTTCGGTCTTGGTGTCGACGGCGGAAAGCGAGTCGTCCAGAATCAGGATGCTCGGCTCTTTCACCAGGGCGCGGGCAATGCTCACGCGCTGCTTCTGCCCGCCCGAAAGCGTGATGCCCCGCTCGCCGACTTTGGTGTTGTAGCCCTCGGGGAAGCGGATGATGTTTTCGTGTACGTCGGCATCCTGGGCGGCTTGCACCATGCGTTCCTCGCTTAGGCTGTCGAGGCCGAAGCCGATGTTATGGCCGATGGTATCGGAAAACAGGAACACATCCTGCGGTACGTAGCCGATCTGGCTGCGCAAGGAATCCAACGTGTAGTCACGCACGTCCACGCCGTCGACCAGAATGCGGCCGCTGGTCACGTCGTAGAGGCGGCAGAGCAGGTTGGCCACAGTGGTTTTGCCCGAGCCGGTGTTGCCGATAACCGCCAGCGTGTGGCCCGGCTGAATGCGGAACGACACGTCCTGCAGGGCCTGAATGCCGGTGTCGGGGTAGGTAAACGACACGTTTTCGAACACAATGTCGCCCTGAATGGGCTGCGCAATGTGCTGGCGCGAAACGATGTCCGTTTGCTGGTGCATGAACTCGTTGATGCGGGCCTGCGAGGCTTCGGCGCGCTGCACGAGGCTACTGGTCCAGCCCAGGGCCGTAACGGGCCAGGTGAGCAGGTTCACGTAAATCAGGAACTCGGCAATGGTGCCGACGGTGATGGTGCCGCGAATCACTTCCTGCCCGCCAATCCAGACCGTGACGAGCGTGCTGATACCCACCAGAAACAGAATCAGCGGAAAAAACAGTGCGTTGACGAAGTTCAGATCCAGCGACTTGGCTTTGTAGGCATCGGAAGCCGTGGTGAAGTTGCGGTGCGAGTCCTGCTCGCGCACAAACGATTTGAGCACCCGAATGCCCGAAAATGCCTCCTGCACAAACGTGGTCATGTCCGACAACGCCCGCTGAATCTCGTCGGACTTCCGCTCAATCAGGTTGTTGACGTAGTAAATGCTCACGCTCAGCACCGGTAGCGGCAGCAGCGTAAGCAGCGTGAGCTTCACGTTCACCACCAGCATGAGGGGCACGATGAGCAGAAACAAAATAACCAGCTGCAGAAAGTACATGATGGCCGGCCCGATGTACATGCGCACCCGGCCCACGTCTTCGCTGATGCGCGCCATCAAATCACCGGTGCTGTGGCGGCGGTAGAAACTGAGCGGCAGCGTCTGGTAGTGCTGGTAGATTTCGTTTTTCTGGTCGTTTTCAATGAGCCGTGACATGACGATGAGCGTCTGGCGCATGAAAAACAGGAACACCCCGCGCAGCAAAGCCATCAGAATGATCAGCCCGCCGTAAAGCACCAGGTTGCGGCCGAACAGCGAGTAGATTTCCTGCTGGGCCGAGGTGCCGTTGTAGAGGTGGTAGAGGTCGATGCCCTCCTGTACCAGGTCGAAGGCGTAGCGCACAATCTGAGCCGGGAAAATGGCCAGCAGGGTGCTCAAGGCCACGAATAGCACCCCGCCGAGGAAGTGCCATTTATAGCGGAAAAGGTACTTGTCGGTAGCGCGTAAGGCTCTCACGGGGCGGGGAAATCGAGGCGGAAACCTAGGCCGCGGGCAAGGTGCCACGGTAGCCTAAGTGGGAAAAACGGGTTACCTTTGCGGCCGGTTTCAGGGGGCAGTGGCTCCTTGCGACCAAAGGTACGGGGTAGTCGGTTTTTGGTGTCGGGCGGATGAGTGCCGCCCGTATAACAACGCAACGACGCCTTTGTGCCCGCTCGTTCGCCTCCCCATCCCCATTTTCCCCAATCTTTTTCATTTCCCCAATGGTTGAGATTCAAGCCCTGCCCGAGACCAGCATCTTCGGGCAAATTGCCGAGCACCAGCACGAGCAAGTGGTATACTGCCACGACCACGAAACCGGGTTGCGCGCCATCATCGGCATCCACAACACGGTTCTGGGCCCGGCTCTGGGCGGCACCCGCATGTGGCACTACGCCTCCGATGCGGAAGCCCTCAACGACGTGCTGCGCCTCTCGCGCGGCATGACCTACAAGGCCGCCATTTCGGGCCTCAACCTGGGCGGGGGCAAGGCCGTCATCATCGGCGACGCCAAAACGCAGAAAAACGAGGCCCTGCTGCGCAAGTTCGGCCGCTTTGTGCAGAACCTGAACGGCAAATACATTACGGCCGAGGATGTGAACATGACCACCAAGGACATGGAGTACATCCGCATGGAAACCAAGCACGTAGCCGGCCTGCCCGAAACCATGGGCGGTTCGGGCGACCCGTCGCCGGTAACGGCATTTGGTACCTACATGGGTATGAAAGCCGCCGCCAAAAAGGCGTTCGGCTCCGATAGCCTCTCGGGCAAGCGCGTGGCCGTGCAGGGCGTGGGCCACGTGGGTACCTACCTGATGGAGTACCTGGTGAAGGAAGGCGCCGAAATCGTGCTGACCGACTACTACACCGAGCGCGCCGAAGAAGCGGCCGCCCGGTTCGGGGCCAAAGCCGTGGGCCTCGACGATATCTACGACCAGGACGTGGACATCTACTCGCCCTGTGCCCTGGGCGCCACGCTCAACGACGACACCCTCTCGCGCCTGAAGTGCCAGGTCGTGGCCGGCTGCGCCAACAACCAGCTGAAGGACGAGCACGTGCACGGCCCGGCCCTGGTGAAAAAAGGCATCATCTACGCCCCCGACTTCCTCATCAACGCCGGCGGCCTCATCAATGTGTACTCCGAGGTGGTGGGCACCAGCCGCCAAGGTGCCCTCACGCAAACCGAAAAAATTTACGACTACACCCTGCAGGTGCTCAACAAAGCCGAGCAGGAGGGGCTGCACCCCCAGCAAGCTGCCACGCAGATTGCCAAGGAGCGCATCGCCGCCATCGGCAAGGTGAAGTCGACGTACTAATTGAGTTGCCAGTTGCGAGTTGCGAGTTGCCAGTTTGGGAAAGTCGCCTTGCGATGCACCCGAACGACCAACTGGCAACTGGCTACTGACAACTGACAACTGAATACATGCTCAACCGCCGCACGCTTCGCATCAAGGTCATGCAGGCCCTTTACGCCTACGAACAGGCTATCGGGTCCGATTATTCATTGGCACTCGACCGCATCAGCGACGCGTTTCAGCCCGACCTGAACTCGATGGTGCCGCAGGACAAGCGCCTGCTGCAGGGCCAGCAGAAAATGGCCGACGCCACCTTCCGCGAGTGGCACACGGCCCACGTAGCCGGCAAACCGGCCGACATTGAAAAGTCGGACGACAAGGACGTGCAGGACGCCGTGGACGACGCCGTGCGCTACTACCAGAAGCAGGCGCAGAAGGAAACGGTCTTCTTCATGAACCAGATGCTCAACGCCACCGAGAGCATCCACGATCAGTACCTGCACCTGCTGAACCTGCCGGCCGCGCTGCTGCAGGTGATAGAGGAAGAGAAGAGCCGCGAAGCCCGCCGCTTCACGGCCTCGACCGACGTACTGGACACCACGCGCCTGGAGCGCAACCCGGTGCTGCAGAAACTGGCCGCCAACAAGCAACTGCAGGAGCAAACCATTCGGCGCACTCTGCAGTGGGCCGGCGAAAACGAGATGGAAGCCCTGCGCCTGGCTTGGCGCAACGAAATGCGCAACGACGAAGAACTGCGCAGCTACCTTGCCGGGGAGTCGAAAATCGAAGGCGCGGCCACCGACTACGCCGCCGAGCAGGAAATTCTCAAGTACATCTACAAGACGTTCGTTTTCAAAGGCACCGCCCTGGCGGCCCGCCTCGAAGAGGACGACCTGAATTGGGAAGAGAACCGCTCCATCGTCAAGAACCTGGTGGTGAAGACGCTGAAGATGCTCGACGAAGCGGCCGATGAGAACCTGGAGCTGCTGTCGTTGTCGGCCAACTGGAAGGAAGACAAAGAGTTTGCCGAAACGCTTTACAAGCAGACGCTGGCCGAAGACGCCAACTACGAGGCCCTGATCAGCGGCGCGGTGCAGAACTGGGACGTGGAGCGCGTGGCCCTGCTCGACAAGATCATCCTGAAAATGGCCCTCTGCGAGATGCACCTGTTCCGCTCGATTCCGGTGAAGGTGACCATCAACGAGTACATCGAAATCAGCAAACTCTACAGCACGCCGAAAAGTAAGCAGTTCATCAACGGGATTCTGGATAAATTGGCGCAGGACTTGATGGCCAGCGGCGCCATCCGCAAGTCGGGCCGCGGGCTGCTGGACAACCAGTAGCCGGCCGAGCCCGGCCCGCGGCAACCCCGACCGGGCGGCCGCCGTTGTGCCTGTGTCGGGTCCTTGTAGTCCGTTTCCCCACTCGTTCTCCTTCCGCCTTCTGCCCCTATGGCCAGCAAAACCACTACCGGCATTTTGTGCTTCGCCACCGGCGCCCTCGCCGGGGCCACCATTGGCCTTCTGTACGCGCCCGAAAAGGGCCGTGAAACCCGCAACTGGCTCAGCTACAAGCTCGAGAAGTACCGCGAAATCCTGGCCGACCTCACCGAAGGCTTGGTAACGAGCCGTGTTGACGAAGGTCCGTCCTCGGCCCGCGCCGAAGGCCAGCGCGTAATTCGCGACGCCAAAGACAAAGCCGAACAACTGCTCGGCGACGTCGACCAGCTCATCAACCAGATCAACTCGCGCCGGACCGCCTTGTAGATGTGGCAAATGCGGAGAATGTGGGCAATGTGCTAGTGCGGGAACAACCTCATTAGCACACGGTCCACATTTTCACATTTTACCACATTCGCACATTTCACACATTGATACGAATGCATACAGTAACTCTCATTCCCGGCGACGGCATCGGCCCGGAAATCACCCGTGCGGTTCAGGACATTTTCACGGCGGCCCAAGTGCCTGTGCAGTGGGAAGAGCAGAACGCCGGCCAGACCACCTTCGACCAGTCGGGCGAGCTGATTCCGCAGAGCCTGATTGACTCGCTCGAGCGCACCCGCGTGGCCCTGAAAGGCCCGATTACCACCCCCGTAGGCAAGGGCTTCCGCTCCATCAACGTGACGCTGCGCCAGCAGTTCGACCTCTACCAGAACGTGCGCCCGGCCTGCACCACCGAGGGTATTGCCTCGCGCTACTCGGGCGTAAACCTGGTGCTGTTCCGCGAAAACACCGAAGGCCTGTACTCGGGCCTGGAAATGTTCGACGAGCACCACGGCATCGGCGACTCCATTGCGCGGGTATCGGTGGTGGGCGCGCGCAAGATTTGCCGCGCCGCGTTTGCCTACGCCGCCAAGCACGGCCGCAAAAAAGTAACGCTGGCCCACAAGGCCAACATTCTGAAAGTGGCCGGCAAGATCATGCTCGACGCCGCGCAGGAGGCCGCCCGCGAATTTCCGCAGATTCAGTACGAGGACAAGATTATCGACAACATGTGCATGCAGCTCGTGACCAAACCCGAGCAGTTTGACGTGATTGTGACGACCAACCTCTTCGGCGACATCCTCTCCGACCTCTGCGCCGGCCTCGTAGGCGGCCTGGGCGTGGTGGCCGGCGCCAACATCGGCGACGACATGGCCATCTTCGAAGCCGTACACGGCTCGGCACCCGACATTGCCGGCAAAGGCATTGCCAACCCCACGGCCCTGCTGCGCTCGGCCCTGCTGATGCTGGAGCACTTGGGCGAGAAAGAAGCCATGACGCGCATCGAAAACGCGCTGAACGAGACGCTCAAGCACAAAGAGCAGTGCACCGGCGACCTGGGTGGCTCGGCCAGCACCCAGCAATTTGCCCAGAACGTTATCAACAACCTGAAGTAGCCGCCGCCGCTGCTTGGCGCGTATATTTACGGCAGAACCCGCCGCGCCGCCGCAACAGGGCGGCGCGGCTTTTTTCTTTCTACCTACCCGCATGAAACGCACTCTGTTCTCGACGATGCTGGTGGCCGCCGCGCTGCTCACCGGCGCCTGCCAGCAAGACAAGCCCGAGGTGGGCGAAGCCGGCATGAACGCCGCCGCCACCGAAGCCGCTGCCAACCCCGTAGTGGATAACCCCAACGTGGCCGGCGAAACCGCCGAAGCCCCGAACCCCAACGCCCCGGTGATGACCTTCACCGAAACCGAGCACGACTTCAAAGACATTGCGCCGAACTCGGTGGTGAAGCACACCTTTGAGTTTACCAACACCGGCAAAACCCCGCTGCTCATCGAAAACGCCCAGGCCTCGTGCGGCTGCACCGTGCCCAGCTGGCCCAAAGAGCCCGTGGCCCCCGGTCAGAAAGGCTCCATCGACGTGCAGTTCGACGCCCACGGCAAGTCGGGTATTCAGAACAAGCAGATTACCATCCGGGCCAACACCCAGCCCAGCATCACCCAGATTGCCATTCGCGGCAACGTGCTGACCGACGGCGCGCAAGGCCCGGTTCGTCAGTAAACTCAGTGGGTAAGCGGCTGGGCTGAGAAGCCAGGAGTAGGTCGAGCCGGATTGGTGGATCTGCCCCGGGCTGCTCAGCCCAGCCGCTGCTACACGCTTCATCACTCTCATGCTCCTGACCCTTCTCTTACAAGCCCAAACCGAGAACAGCCCGTTGCAGTGGCTTTTCCCCATCTTGCTGCTGGGCGTGTTTTACTTTTTCATGATTCGGCCCCAGCAAAAGCGGGCGGCCGACGCCAAAAAGCTACGCGAAGGCCTGTCTAAAGGCACGCAGGTGGTGACCATCGGTGGGCTGCACGGCCGCATTGTGGAGCTGAGCGACGAGAAAGTAACCCTGGAAGTCGACAAAGGCACCCGCCTGACCTTCGACCGCTCGGCCATTGCCCGCCAGTTGGGCACGCCGGCCACCCAACCCGTCGGTGAAAAGTAAGTCGCTGGTAATAATGTGACAGGCAGGGAGGGCGCTGCCAAAACGCCCAATTTGCCACCGCCTTATCTTTCCATCACCTCCCACGCCATGCCGCTGCAACGCGCCCGTACGCTGGTCCGCTGGTTCGTCAGACCCCTGTCGGAACCAGAGCGGAGCTTTTGGCGCGTGGTCACGAGCTGCCTGCTGGCGGCCGTAACGCTGTGGCTGCTCAACGCCCTCAACAAAACCTACACCACCCGCATCAGCTACCCGGTGCAGTGGAGCTACGACGCCTCCCGCTACATTCCGGTGCGGCCGCTGGAGCAAGGCGTGGCGGTGCAGGTAACGGGCCGGGGGTGGAAGCTGCTGCGCAACGCGCTGGGTTTCGATGTGCGCCCGGCCGAAGTGCTGGTGCGCCGGCTGCCCATCAGCCGCTCGCTGCCGGGTACGGCCCTGCGGCCGGTGCTCATCAGCACCATGGAAGGCTTGCAGCTGAACGCCATTCTGACTGATACGCTTTACTTCGAGTTCGACCGCCTAGCCGAGCGCCGGTTGCCGCTGCGCCTGAGCCCCGCCGCCGACGGTTCGGCCCTGGCGTTTGCCGCCCGGTTTGCGCCCGAAAGCATCACCTTCCGCGGCCCGGCCACTACCCTCAACGCCCTGCCGAGCCCGTACCCGGTGCACTTGCCGCAAGCCCCCGCCGGCAGCAGCGATGGGAGCATCATCGTGCCCATTGGCGGGCCGGCGCTGGTGGAAACCGATGTGGCGCAAGTGAAAGTGAAGCTGCAGCCGCGGCCCTTGCTCACGCGGGTGGTGCGGGTGAAGCCCGAGCTGCGCAACTTTCCGGCCGGGCTGGCTTTCCGGCTGAAACCGGCTACCGTGCCGGTACAGGTGCAATACTTTCCCGAAGACAGCAGCCGTCTTGCACTGGCCGAAGTGCGTGTGCTGGTCGATTTCCGGCAGCTGCACCAGTCCGATTCCATGCTGCAGCCGGTGCTTATGCCGCTGCCCGCTACGGTGCGCGGGGCTCAGGTGCTGGCGCCCCGGGTGCGCCTCGTCGCCGCTCCGACACCACCCGTTTCGCTCTAGCTATGCTGAAAATTGGCATCACCGGCGGCATCGGCTCCGGCAAAACAGTGGTGTGCCGCCTGTTTGCTGTGCTGGGCGTGCCTGTGTACGACGCCGACACCCGTGCCAAATGGGTGATGCGCCACGACCCAGTACTGCGCCACGAGCTGATTGCTGCGTTTGGACCCGAGGCGTACCTGCCCAGCGGCGAACAGGACCGCCTGTACCTGGCCCGGCGCGTGTTCAACGACCCGGCTCAGTTGGAGCGGCTCAATGGCATTGTGCACCCGCGGGTGGGCCAGGATTTTGCCGATTGGGCTGCCGCGCAGCAACAAGCCGGCCACGCCTACGTGCTCAAGGAGGCCGCGCTGTTGTACGAATCAGGCTCCTACAAGCAGCTCGACCGCATCATCACGGTGTTTGCCCCGCAGGCCCTGCGCCAGCAGCGCGTACTCCGCCGCGACCCGCACCGCACCCCCGACGACGTACTGAGCATCATCGGCAAGCAACTGAGCGAGGAAGAAAAGCGCCAGCGCGCCGACTTTGTGCTCTACAACGACGACCAGCAGATGCTGCTGCCGCAAGTGTTGGCGCTGCACGAAAAGATTCAGGCCTTGGCTGGGGCGGCTACGGTGTAGCGGCAGTCGACGCCGGCTGCTCGCGCCGCTGAATGGAGAGAATCTTCACGCCGTTGCTGTATTCGTGGTGAATAGCCCAACCAAGTCCTTCAGTGGCCAAGTACGGCTGCGGATGCCAGCGGTAGAAGCCCAGGAAATAGTCGGCTTGCTCTTTGGGCACCACTTCCAGGCGGGCGCGCTCGGCCGGTGACAGAATCCGCAGGTTAATTTTGAGCAGGCCGTTGTTCTGCGTAGCCACCCGAATGCGGGGCGCATCGTCGTGCTGCAGAATCCATTCGAGACCTTGGCGGTAGCTCAAGCCCCAATAATCCCGCTCGTAGCCGTTTTCGATGTCATCGGCCGACAACAGGTTGTTGAAGTACACCTGCTGATGCGGATGGTCGCGAACGATGCGCCAGAGCGGCTCCAGAGAACCAAGCGCAGTCAGCCCAAGCAGCACCGCCGCCGCGCTCCGAACTTTGGTGCTGTGGCCTGTGCGTCGTGCGCGCAGCAACTGCTGCATTCCGCTCACGGCAAACAGCAGCAGAGCGGGGTAAATGAAATACAGGTGACGCCAGCCGTCGTAGAGGACAGAGTGCAACACCAGTACCGCCACCAACGGGCCAAACAACCATGCGCCGAACAGGACATCGAGACGACCGGCGGCGGTGCGCCACAGATGGGGAAAATACCCCACCACCCGCCGAAGCAGCAGCAGCAAACCGAGCGCAAATGCCCCGAGATACACCAGCGGAGTGGTAATGACAATCCACACAAATGGATAGTGCCAAGGCAGACGCAGGGTATTTTCCATCACGCCGCGGTAGAACACGGGGCTGTCGAGGCGCTGAAAAGAGCTGAGGTTTTCGAAGGCGGTGACGAGGTTTTGCCACGGCGCCTCCCACAGCCAGGGCCACAGCAGAACAGCAGTGCCTGCCGTGAGCGGAACCCAGGCAAGCAAGCTGCTGGCCAATTGCCGCCGCAAAGCCGGGGTGGCGGCGGCCGTCAGAACCGCGCCCAGTACCGTGAGAGGCAGCAGCAGCACCCCGTTGACACGCAGGCCGATAGCGGCGCCGCAGGCCAATCCGTGCCAGAGCCCCCGCCGCCAGTTGGGCGCGTGCAGCAGTTCGGCCAGCGTGTACATGCTGATGGTGAAGAACGACAAAAACACGGCGTCTTTGGCGTTGTAGAACCCTTCGGCAAACAGGCGCGGCGTGGCCAACAACCAGAACGCGGCCAGCAAGCCGAGACGCCAGTCGGCAAAGCGGCGTTTGGCCAAGCCGTAGAAAGCCAGCAAGCCCCCAAACGTAATCAGGAACGTGCACAGGTGGCGCAGGTAATACAGCGGCTGCGAATCGCGGGCGCCCAGCAGCTTGGAGAATAGCAGCACCGGATATTCAAAGGCTGGGCCATGGTCGCGGTCGGGGTACTCGCGTAGGGGCGGAATGTCGGGGTAGTCCTCGAGGCCCTCCGCCAGGGTGGGGATGCCCAACTGCTGGCCCACGTAGTTCACGTTCACCACCCCGTTGTACTGGTCGATGGGCTCATCCCACGACACGCCGTAGTCGCGAAACAGCGCGAGGCCCAGCAGCAGCACGGCCAGAAAAAACGAGGGCACTACCCAGCGCGGCGGGGTGGTGCTAGACACGATAGACAGCAGGCGAGCTAAGCGCACTTAGAAGTAGCAATAAGTGGATCAAGCCAAAACTACAGCTTGGCCCAGACTTTCTGCTCCGCATCCGGGAAAGCCGCCACCTGACTACTAGTGCCAGAAACTTGTCTCCAAGACAATGCTAAGCAAAGCGCAGATCGTCAGCTATATGGCTTTGTGAAGGGCGCATGCCGCAGGGGCTTCTCGAAATTTGTCCGTAGCTATTAGCCCGAAATGCCTCAGGGCTTGGTGTATTGACTCATTATTCGATGGAAAACGCTGCCCCATACTTTCGCAACGATGCGGCCGAAGTGCAAGCCACAGCCGATGGTATTGCCGTCATAACCTGGCGCCCCGGCACCCGCGCGTTGGCCGATTTTCAGGCCGCTATGGAAGCCTTGTTGCTCGTGGTGCGTCGGCAGGGCACGGGCAAGGCGCTGGTAGACCAACGCGACCTAACCCCTCTCTCGCCGGCCGAACAGGCGTGGGCGCTGGAACACTGGCTGCCCCGCGCCGTGGTGCAAGGCAACTACCGCTACGGCGCCGTGCTGCCGCCTCGCGACCCGGCGGCTCGGCCCACCACAACCGCCGTGCGCCTGCGTGCCGATGCCCATGCGCCGCTGTACCAACTCTTCGACGAGGAAACGACGGCGCGCGAATGGTTGCGCCATCAGGTCGTTATCAAGTCCCAACTGGGAAATAAGCCGGATACCAACAGCAAAACCGCCACTTCGTATTGCTACAAAGTGGCGGTTTTCGTGGTGGGAGATACTGGGTTCGAACCAGTGACCCTCTGCTTGTAAGGCAGATGCTCTGAACCAGCTGAGCTAATCTCCCTTTTCCTTCGCGGCGTATGTGCCGTTTGGGAATGCAAATATGGGGGGTGTTTTCGGAAAGCACAACACTTTGCCGACATTTCGGGAGAAAATTTTCAATCGAAAGCGGCGTTCTGGCGCAATCGATTCACTTTCAAGCGGAAAAATTTAGGGTGCGGGCGTTGAAATGGGCGAAGTACGTTGGGCTGGGGCTGGCCGTGTTGCTGGTGGGCGGCGCGGTGGCCCTGTGGCTGGGGCAGGAGCGCATTATCGGCCTGTTTGTGGCGGCGGCCAACCGCCACCTGTGCACTCCGGTTCAGGTAGCTCGCTTGGACGTATCGTGGTGGACGGCGTTTCCCCGCGTGAGCGTAACTCTGCATCAAGTGCGGGTGGGCGGCTCGCTACGGTCCGATACTGCGGCACTGGCCCGCCTGCAGCGGATCCACTGTGCTTTCGATGCCTGGGATATTGCGAGTGGGCGCTACCGCATTCGGACGCTGGTGTTGGACGGCGGCGCAGTGCATTTGCGCCATGATGCCCATGGGCAGGCCAATTACTACATCTTTCGATCTGACACTACCAACGCCGCCAGCCCCGTGACGCTGGCCCTGGATCGGGTTCAGCTGAAGAACGTGGCGCTGGTAGTGGCCGACTCCGCGCTGCATCATCACTACGCCCTGCAAGCGCATGACCTCACAGCGGCCCTCGCCATTTCTACCGATACGGTGCACTTGGCGGCCCGCGGCACGGCGGGAGTAGCAGGCTTGCGGCTGGGCAAGGATACCTACCTGGCCCGGCGCGAGCTAGTGGTAGACGGAGCCGTGCGCTATGCTCGCAAAACGCATCAGCTGCTGCTTGCGCCTTCGCGGGTACAGCTTGGGCGCGCGGCCTATGAGTTGTCGGGTGCGGTTGGCTGGGCGGGCGCTACGCAGCTGAACCTGCGCGTAACGGGGCGCCAAACCGATGTGCAAAGCTTGTTGGTGCTGCTGCCGCGTCGCCTGAGCCGGCCGCTGGCCGCCTACCGCAGCCGCGGGGAAGTGTATTTTGGCGGAACGGTGCAGGGCGAGCTGTCGGCCACGCGCAGCCCGCGCGTGGCCGTGCAGTTCGGGTGTCGTAACGCGGCTTTTTACCACCCCGGTACCCGGCAAACAATAGAGCACGTGTTTCTGACGGGGCACTTTAGCAACGGGGCCCAAGCAACGGCTCGCGCGGCAGTGCTCGAACTGCGCGACGTGCGCGGCACACTACGTGGGCGACCATTCAGCGGCAGCCTACGCTACGCCAATTTCCTGGACCCTACAGTACAGCTCCGGCTGCGCGCGGCCCTCGACGTGGGCGACGTCCTGCGCTTCTATCCCGTTGCGGCCATTCGGCAGGCCAGCGGCCGGGCGCGGGCCGATATTCAATGGAGCGGCAACCTGCGGGCGTTTCGCCGAAACCCAGGGCGGGCAGCTACACAGGCGTCCGGCGAACTGGTGCTGGAAGGTGTGAATGCACAATTACGAACGGTGGCCCCACCGCTTACCAACCTGCGCGGCAGCTTTCTGCTGCGCCGCAACGACGTGGCCGTTACCGATTTCCGGGGAAAGATAGGCGCATCCGATTTCCAGCTCGATGGGTTGCTGCGCAACGCCGTGGGCTGGCTGACGATGCCTAACCAAACCGTGCTGGTAGAAGCCGACGTGGCCTCCCGCGCCCTGAACCTCGACGAGCTGCTGGCCGCCCAGGGCGTGGGCAAAAGCCGGCAAGCGGGCCGCGCGCCCGCGGCCGAATATGCGTTTAAGCTGCCGGCCGATTTGGCCCTCGACCTCAATGCCTCGGTGGAGAAGCTGCGGTTTCGGCGGCTGCGGGCCCGGGACGTGCGCGGCACGGTGCGGCTGCAAAACCAAGTGCTCAGTACCCCTGGTGCGTCCCTGACGGCCGCCGGTGGCCGTTTCGAAGTGCGCGGCTCACTCGATGCGCGCCAACCGGCACTGCTGCAGGCGCATACGGTGGCTTCGTGCCGGCGTGTGTTGCTCGATAGCCTGTTCTACGTGTTCGAGAATTTCGGCCAGGACTTTATTACCGCGCGGCACCTGCGGGGCGAGCTAACGGCCACGACCGATGCCGAGGTGTTTTTCACGCCGCAGCTGCAGCCGCTTGCCAACCGGCTGGAGGCCGAGGTACACGCCACCGTGCGGCGCGGCGAGCTGAACAACTTCGAGCCCCTGCAGAAGCTGTCGATGGTAGCCAGTCGCGACCAGTTGCGCCACTTGCGTTTCGACGAGCTGACCAACACCGTGTATGTGCAAAGCGGCACCGTATACGTGCCCGAAATGGAAGTCCGCTCGAACGTGCGCACAGCCTCTCGCCTCACCGTTACGGGCACGCATACGTTTGACCAGCAGATGGATTACCACTTGGTGGTGCCCCTGCTGCCCGGTCTGCGCCGCCCGGTAGTGCGCGCCGCCGATGGAGCGCTGACAACGGCCCAGGGCCCGGCGCTGCTGCTGCATGTGTGGGGCGACGAAAACAATTTTCGGGTGGGCTACGACCGACAGCAAGCCTCCGCGAAACGAAGCGCCCCCGCGGCCGGCGAAATGTCCCCCGCTACTAAGCCAGCCGGCCCCGCTACGGCTGGGCTTCCGGCGTCGGTGCCCCGGCTGCGCGACGTGCTGAAGACCCCGATTAAGCCAGCCGAAAAAAAGCCGCCGACGCCTCAGCCGGGGGAGGCTTTCGAGTTTTGAAGACTCGACCGTAGCGCATCAACATTTGCGCGGAGGGCGCGTATGGGCTTAGCAGATTCCTTTCCCACAACCCTACACACCCGCACTCATGGCCAACGAGCAACAAGTACTCCAGCAGTATTCCGAAGCAGAAAAAACCGCCTACCTAAGCGTTATTGCCAGTATTGCTTCGGCCGACCGCGAGGCCTCGGCCCCGGAAGTCGAGTTCTTGCAGCAGCTGGCCCAAACGGCGGGACTTTCGCCCCAGGGTACGCAACAAGTAGTGACGGCCGCGCAGGACTCGACCAACGAAAGCATCAAGGCTAACCTCGACCAGCTGCGCAACAGCCAGTTGCGCTTTTCCCTCGTGAAAGACCTCATCAGCTTTGCCCGCGCCGATGGCGCCTACGCCAACAACGAGGAGCAGATGGTCAATAAAATATCGGCCTACCTCGGTGTCAACCAAGAGCAGGTGCAAACCCTGGAGCAAGTAGCCGACCAACAGGCCGCGCAGCCCGAAGAAGCCCACCAGGAAGGTGGCGGCTTGTTTAGCGGTATCAGCGACAAACTCAACCAAGTGGGCATTCCGCCCCAGGCGGCCATGACGGGCCTGCTGACGGTGCTGGCCCCGATGGTGCTGTCGCGCGTGATGGGCGGCGGGCGTTCGGCCGGCTTGGGCGGCATGATGGGCGGCGGTGGCGGCCTTGGTGGGCTGCTCGGGGGTATGATGGGCGGTGGCGGCGGAGGCTTGGGCGGTTTGCTGGGCGGCATGGCCGGCGGTGGCAACCCCCACGGCGGCATGTCGCGCATGGGCGGCGGCCTGGGCACCATCATGTCGGTACTGGGCGGCTTGGGCGGCAACCCGCAAATGGGTGCCCGCACAGCCGGTGGCGGCGGCTTGGGTGGCCTCATGAACGGCGGCTTAGGCGGCATGCTCGGCGGGCTGCTCGGCGGCCGTTAGGCAGGATTCTTTTTCGAAATCAGATGCAACCGGCTGGTACCCACAGGTGCCAGCCGGTTTTTCGTTTCCTGCCGAGTTGTGCATCTTGCCGCATTCATTCTTCCGGCATTTCTGATGAGAATACGAGTACTGGTGAGTTGTTTGACCCTGTCGATAGGCGCCTACGCCCAAACACCGGCGCCCATTGTGGTGAGTCCCGAGCTGAAAGCGGTAACGCTGTACCTGAACCGCGCCGAGCTGACCCAGCAGGGCACGGTGGCGCTGCCGGCGGGCACGAGCACGGTACGCGTGCGGGGTCTGTCGAACTGGGCCAACCAGGAAAACATGGAAATCCGCTTCGGCGGGGAAGCCGAGCTGATGGCAGTAGGCGGCGAGGCGGCCGACCTGCCGCCTGGGCCCATCAACCGAGCCGCGCAGGATAGCCTCACACGGGCTGCCGAGGAACTGGAGCGGGTGAAGGCCGAGCTGAAAGCTTTGGAAGAGGAGCGCACCATGTGGCTGAGCAACCGCACGTTGCCCACCGGCACGCAGGCGAGCTGGAGCGCCGAGCTGCAGAAAGGCGCCACCTTGCTACGGACCCGACTCGTCGCCATTCAGCTGGAAACCAACAAGCTCACGGCGCAGCAAACCAACCTCGTCAACCAGATGGCCTTGCTGGGCAACCGCGTGGGGCAGGCCGCCAAAACCAGCAACGACGTGGTGCTGACCGTGCGCGCCGCCCGCGCCGGCACCGTGCCCCTCACGGTGCGCTACTTCACCGAAAATCCGGAACGGTACCGTTACTGGACGCCCGTGCTCGATATTCGGGCCGACGACGCGGCGCGCAAGCTGAACTTTGTGATGCGCGCCCAACTGCACAACCGCTCCTTCCTCGACTGGCAGCGGGTGAAGCTGACGCTGGTCAATCAAACGCTGGGAGAAGAGGACGTGTCGCGGCCCGAGCTGGCGCCCTGGGAGCTGGATTTCGATGGCAACGACAATGTTGGGGAAGGGCGGGTGGACGAGTTTCGGGTGAAGGGCACTGCCACCGGCCGCGCGGCCGAAGTAGTGCAAAGCACCCGCTACGTGGTGGCCGAGCCCCTGACGCTGGCCAGCAACCGGCGCCGCACCATCGAGCTGCCTTCGTTGCCGCTGCAGGGCACGCCCGAGTTTCTGGCTCTGCCCAAGCTTTCCGACAAGGTATTTCTGCAAACGAAAGTAACGGGCTGGGAGGGGCTACAGCTGCCCGAAGAGGCCAAAGTATACCACCGCGGGGCCTACGTGGGCGACACCAAACTGGAAACCAGAGCCTACAACGACTCGCTGGAAGTGTCGCTCGGTTTTGATGACCGCATCATCGTGAACCGGGCCAAAGTGGAGGACCTCAGCGGCAAGGCCGGGCTGAGCAACAACCGCCGCGTGCGCCTCACCTACGAGTTGAACGTGCGCAACCTGCACCCCGAGGCCGTACGGGTGCGCGTGCTCGACCAGGTGCCGATATCGGAGGAAAAGGAAATCCAGGTGAAAGTGCTCGATACCAGCGGCGCGCAGCTGGACGCCCAAACCGGCAAGCTCACCTGGATTGTGCCCTTGGCGGCCAACACCAACAAGAAGCTACGCTTCAGCTTCGAAGTGGAATACCCGCAGGACAAGCCGGTGGAAATCATCAACCACCGCGTGCGCATTTCCTCGCCCAAGTTCCGCTAGCGCGGCTACAGGATGGTGCTGCCGGTGCTGGTGCCGGAGCTGATGCCAGGGTCGGCGAGCATGCGCACCACGGTGGTGTTGGTGGCAAAGGTGCCGCCGTGGGCTTCCACAATTTCGAGGATGCGGTAGTTTACTTCCTCTTTCACGTCCAGGTATTCGTCGTAGGTGGGCACCTGCACGAAGTACTGCACCGACACGTCGCGGCCGCTTTGGGTGAGAGCCGCCAGCTTGATCTGTACCTCCTCGGGCACCACGTTGGGCAGCTGCAGCAGGTACTGGCGCAGCTCGGTGGCAATGCCCAGCAGCTGCTCGCGGGTGGTGTCGTGGCTGAAGTTCAGAGTGAAGGTTACGCGGCGTGCGGTGCGCAGCGAGAGGTTGTCGAGCGGCTTGTCAATCATCGAGCGGTTGGGCACCGTCACGTAGCTTTTTTCGGCTGTGCGCAGGCGTGTGCTCCGAAACCCAATCTTCTCCACGGTACCCGTAATGCCGCCCACCGTCACCAATTCGCCTACCTGGAAAGGCCGGTCGAGGAAGATGGTGAACGAGGCAATCAGGTTTTCGAGGCTTTCCTTGGCCGCAAACGCCACCGCCAAACCACCGATGCCCAAGCCGCCAATCAGCGCCGTCACGTTCACGGCAAACACCTGCCCGAGCATCACCAGGAAGGCGAAAATCAGCACCAGCACTTTCAGGAAGTCCTTGGCGAAGGGAATGAACTGCGCGTCGAGGCGGGTGTTGACGTTGGTCGTAAACTCGGCCCGGCGGCGGTACACCAACTCGGCAAAGTCGATGAGGCGCAGCACCACCCAGGCCATGGCCCAGATGACGCCCATCTGGTAGAGCCGGAACGCGGCCTTCTTCAGCCACGGCTCGTTGTGGGCCAGGTCGGTAACGCGTACGGGGTAGTCGAGCACGTTGAAGGCCAGAAACAGCGTAAACAGAAACAGCACCACCGACAGCGGCTGAATCAGTAAGGCATTGAGCTGCTGCTCGCTCACCCCAGCCGTGTACTTCTTGGTCAGCCGGTAAATCAGCTTCGCCACGATGCGCGACAGCAGCCGCCGCAGCAAAAAGCCCAGCAGCAGCACAATTCCGCAGACCATGAACTGCCCGACGGTATTGCCGAAAAAGCGCTGATTCAGAAAGTGTTGAACGTTCATGGCTGAATAAGGGAGTTGGTGGTGAGTAGCCCGATGCGGCTCCAATGGAACGGTACCCGGCTACTCACTACCCAATACGCAGTACCAAAAGCTACACCAGCTGCCGCAGCGCCAGCTCAAACGAGGTCCGGGCTAAGTGCGTGGATTGGGCACCTTGCTTGTGGGTGCGTTCCAGGGCCCGCAGAATGGTGCGCGAGATGTCGCCGAAAATAGCTTGGTCGGTGATTTCCGCATTGGTTTCCATCAGGTAGGCAAACACCCGCGCCATGCCGCAGTTGGCCACAAAGTCGGGAATGACGGCCGTGTGGGCGTCGGCGTACTCGCCGGTGGGGCCGAAGAAGATTTCGGGGTCGGCGAAGGGCACATTGGCACCGCTGGAAATTACCTCCAGGCCGTTGGCCAACAGCTGCTCTACCTGCTGGCGCGTAACGAGGCGCGAGGCCGCAGCCGGAATAAAGATTTCGGCGCCGCTGCTCCAGATTTGCTCGTTCACTTGCTCAAACGACAGCATATTGGCCGCCGTGAGGGCATTGCCCTGGCGCTGCAGAAACAGCTCGCGGATTTCCTCGAACGAGAAGCCTTCTGTGCTGAGCAGCCCGCCGGCCCGGTCGATGATGCCGGTAATGCGCACGCCTTGCTGAGCCAGATAGTAAGCCGCGGCAGCGCCCACGTTGCCCCAGCCCTGGATGATGGCCCGCTTGCCCGCCAGCTCGCCGCCCCACAGCGCGTAGTAATGCCGCACCGATTCGGCCACGCCGTAACCGGTAATCAGGTCGGCCACGGTGTAGCGGCGGTTGCGGTCGGGCGTGAAGGCGTCGTCTTCGACTACCTTGATAACGCCTTGGCGTAACTGACCGATTTTCTGAATCTTCTGCGGCTCGGTGGCGCGGTAGTGGCCCGTTACCACGCCTTCCTGAGGGTGCCAGAGGCCGTAGTCTTCGGTAATGGCAATGACCTCGTGAATTTCGTCCACGTTCAGGTCGCCGCCGGTGCCGTAGTAGCTCTTGAGCAGCGGAATAACGGCGCGGTACCATCGCTCCAGCACGCCGCGCTTGCGCGGGTCCTGCGGGTCGAAATTGATGCCCGACTTGGCCCCGCCAATGGCCGGCCCCGACACGGTAAACTTCACCTCCATCGTTTTGGCCAGGCTTTCCACCTCGCGCTTGTCGAGGCCCTTGCGCATGCGGGTGCCGCCGCCGGCCGCGCCGCCCCGCAGCGAGTTGATGACCACCCAGCCTTCGGCCTCGGTTTCAGAGTCTTTCCATTCAAAAACGATTTCGGGACGCTTGTTCTCGAAGGTGGCCAGCAGGTCGCGCATGGGTGGGGAAGGGTAGGTGAAAACAGAAAAAATCCAACAACCGCGACTTGGGCGCAAATCCGGCTGTGACGAGGCCAAAGGTACGGCGACCCGCTGATACCGGTCAATTTTAATCCATAATGGCCTTTTTAAAAGGCAAATGCCCTCGGAAGAAGTCAAAAAACTTACGCCCGTCCTATCTTTATAGGAACTTTAGAGTATAGGATACACGTATTACGCGTACTCCTCAACAAAGAATTGTCCACCGTTGCACGCCATCCATGAAACCACTGCTTTCGCGCGTTGAATCCAAGAAAGTGGATAAGGCGGCCGCGATGCTCAAAGTTTTGGCTCACCCCAAACGTTTGGCCATCGTTGATTTGCTGGGTAAAGAAGATAAAATGACCGTTACGGAAATCTACCGTACGCTCAGCCTCCCGCAGGCTATTGCTTCTCAGCATCTGATTACCTTGAAAGACCGCGGCATTTTGTCGTCGTTCAAGGTCGGCACCAAAATCTACTACTCGCTGTCCATTCCCAAACTGCTCGACGTGATTGACTCGCTCGAGGAGTGCTGCGACGCGCTGTAACACCGCCCAGCTCCACCATCCGGCAAAAGGCCCCGTCGAGTAACGGGGCCTTTTGCTTTTCGGCCGGTCCGATATCGGCCGCCCCATTGATTGCCAACGGCCGGTTGCGCGAGCTTAGAGGCCGAAAGCCGCAAGCGCAAAAAGCAAAGCGCCTTCCCGGTGAGAGAAGGTGCTTCGGCATGTAATAGCGGCCGCGAAATCGGCTCTTAGGCTTGCGTCGGCTGGCGTTCGAGGTCGAACAGGTCGTTGAGCACGTCGAGGAGCTGGTCGGCTTGGTCGCGCTTGCAGGCGGCTTTCAGCTGCAGCACGTGGCGCTTCAGCACCTTCTGCATCAAGGACTTGGTGATGTCGTCGAGGCGCTTGGCTTCGTCGGGGCTCATCTTTTTCTGGTAGCGGTCCAGCTCTTCCTGCCGAATTTGCTCCAGTCCCTCCTTCATGCGGTGAATGATGGGCGAAACGAGCATTTCGCGCGACCAGTCGTTGAGGCCGGTCATGCTCTCGGCAATGATGGCGCGCACCTGCGGCACGGCGGCCAAGCGCTGCTCCAGGGCTTCGTTAGCGCGGCTCTGAATAGCGTCGATGTTATAGACCAGCACGCCGGGCACGGTTTCCACTTCGGCCTCGATGCTGCGCGGCACCGAGAGGTCCACGAAGAACTTGAAGCTCAGCACGTCCAGGCGGCGCACCATGTCGGCCGTGAAGTAAGGCGTGTCGCGGGCGACCGACGAGATGATGACGTCGGCTTGCTGCAGGCCGTCTACCAGGTTCTCGAAGTCGAGCACCTTCAGGCCGCCGCACTCTTCGGCCAGGGCCTCGGCCTTGGAGCGGGTGCGGTTGCAGATGGTTACGTCGGCAAATTGCTTGCTGTCAGCCAGGTGGCGGCACACATCGGCGCCGATTTCGCCCAAGCCTACCACCAGCACGCGCGGGTTGGCCACGTCGGCAGTCAGCTCTTCCACCAGCTCCAGGGCGGCGTAGGAGGTAGAAGCGGCGCCGTCGCGGAACGAGGTTTCCTGCTGCACGCGCTTGTTGGTGAAGAACACCGTGTGCAGCAGGCGGTGCAGGAATGGGCCAGCGGCGTCGGCATCGGCCGACCACTGGTAGGCCTTTTTTACCTGGTTGCTGATCTGCAGGTCGCCTACTACTTGCGCGTCGAGGCCCATGGCCACCTCAAAGAGGTGCTGGGCGGCTTCGTCGCAGGAGTTGTAGAGCGAGAAGTACTCGTAGTAGGCCTCGATGTCGGCCACGCCTTTCAGCAGGCCGAGGGCTTCAATGATGGCCGGGCTTTGGTCACGCTCAGAAGCATAGAATACTTCCGTGCGGTTGCAGGTGCTGAGCACGAGCAGGTCGGAGAGGCCCAGCTCGTTGCGCAGCGTATCCAGAAAACGTCGGCAAGCAGCTTCATCCAACGCAATCAGCTCGCGAATGGCGAGCGGCGCGGTTTTGAAGGAGAGGCCAACAGCCTTGAAGGGGTGATTCATAGCGGGAGCTACGACGTCGTAGAGGTGGGGGACAAAATTACGCCGCAAATCGGTAGGGTAAAAACACCGGATGATGTTCGGAGGTTCGGCCCTAGCGGCGAAGTGCGTTTTTGGGGTGTTGAAGCGGTATTAGGGGCGGGGCGGGTGACAAAAATCATGTCCGCCGCGCTGCAGGAAGCAGGCCAGCGGGGTAATGCAAAGATGCGGGGCGAAGCGGCAGGCTGTCAATCACTTGATGATGTGGTTTTCGGGCCGTAGCCGGGCAAATGGCGGGCGAGGTATCCGCGGGCGAAGCGGCTGCGTACCTTCGCCGACGTACACGCAGCGTTGTAGGGGCTTAGTTGCCTGCCAACGTTTTCTTTTTTCGCCGTGCTGCCCATTTACGACCAAAAATCCCGGATTAAACTGCTCATTGTGGTGCTAGCGCTGGTTATCGGCGCCGTTACGGTGGTGTACACCAACCTGCTGGTGAGCAAGCTCTCGGAGCGGGAGCAGCAGCAAATTGACTTGTACGCCAAGGCGCTGCGCTTCACCATCAACACCGAGTCGGACGATACGAACGTGCAGTTTGTGTCGACGGAAATCATTCAGGCCAACAAGACGGTGCCGGTGATTCTGGCCGACGGCGACGGCAACATCATCGACGCCCGCAACCTGGATTTGCCCAAAGGGCTGAGCGAGGCCCAGCGGACGGAACTGCTGCAGCGCGAAATCGAGCACATGCGGGAGCTGCACCCGCCCATCGTGATTGAACTGGTGGGCGTGCGCAACTTTGTGTACTACAAAGACTCGGTGATTCTGAGCCAATTACGCACTTATCCGCTGGTGCAGCTGGCCGTTATTGCCTCGCTGGGCATCATTGCCTACTTCGCCTTCAGCTACTCCCGCCGCGCCGAGCAGAACCGCGTGTGGGTGGGCCTGGCCAAGGAAACCGCGCACCAGCTGGGCACGCCGCTCAGCAGCCTCATGGCGTGGCAGTCGTACCTGCGCGACTCGGAACGGTTCCGCGACGAGCCCATTGTGGAAGAGCTGGGCAAGGACATCCGGCGGCTCGAAATCATTACCGAGCGTTTCTCCAACATCGGCTCGATACCGATTCTGAAGGACGAGGACATCTACGAAGTGGCCGAACGTGCCATCGACTACCTCAAGGTGCGCGTGTCGCGCAAGGTGACGTTTAAAGTAGAAACCCTGCTGGCACCCGGCACCACGGCCAAGCTGAACGTGCCGCTGCTGGAATGGGTCATCGAGAATATCTGCAAAAACGCCGTCGATGCCATGGACGGGCGCGGCAGCATTACGGTAGTCATTCGGCACGGCGGCCGGCAGAACAAGCAGATTGCCCTCGACATTACCGACACCGGCAAGGGCATTCCGAAGAGCAAGGTGGAGACGGTGTTTCAGCCGGGCTACACCACCAAAAAGCGCGGCTGGGGCCTGGGGCTGGCTTTGGCCAAGCGCATTATCGAAAACTACCACGCCGGCCGGCTCTACGTGCGCTGGTCGGAGGTGGGCAAGGGCACCACGTTTCGGGTGCTGCTGAACGCTTAATGGGCTATTTGTTGACGGCTTCGGCCGCTTCCGAAGCAGCAGCGGCGGGCAGCTTGTCGTCTTGGCGGTTGGTGAGTTCCACGTAGCTCTGGCCCTGCACCGGGCGGCCGTGGTGGGTGCCCGTTACGCGGCACATACCTTCCCAGTAATGCATCTTGATGCCGGCTATAAGCTTGATGTTCAACTCCTGGTCGGGCACTACGGGCTCAATAACAAGGTCGTAGCCCTGACTGGGAATGCGCACGCGCCACTTGCTGGGGTAGCGCAGCTTGGAGTGCGAGCTGGTCCAGTGGGCCAGGGTTTCGAGCTGAAAGTCGGACTCGGCCAGATGGGTGTTGCGGTTGTCGGCGCTGTAGTGCGAGCCGCCGCCGAGGTGCCGGGCGCTGGCGTTGTCGTGCACGGTGTAGAGCATCAGCTCCTCGCGGGGCTCGTCGAGCTGGATGCTGAACCAGTCCCAGCCGATGTCTTTGCGCGTGACGGCGCCGCAGTTCCACTGCCGGTCGTACCACAGCTCGCCGCTCACGGCGTGGGGCTTGCCGTCGATGAGCAACGTGCCGCGGGTGCGCAGGCGCGGGTAGCTGTAGTAGCCCGCCGAGGCGATGTTGCCGTAGTTTTCGTAGCCGGTGCCGCCGTGCAGCAGAACGGGCTTGGCCGGCTCGGTGCGCAGGTTCAGGCCAAAGCCGGGGTGGTTGGTGAGGTTGGCCTGCAACTGGTAGCGGCCTTCCTGCCCGCGTAGGGTCCAGGTCTGGGTTTTCTTGCTGAGGCTGAGGTCAAGGGGCAGGGTAGCGGGTAACTCCGCGGGCAGGCCGCTCCACTTGTAGTCGTAGCGGAAGCGGCGCTGCTGCGGGTCGGTCAGGGCCACGTTCACCATCAGGTGGTCCTTCTTGCCGGTGGGGTTGAAGTGAAAAAACACGTATTCCAACCCGTATTGCTGGCCCGATACGGAGTCGCGCAGGTGGCCGGTGAAGTACCACCATTCGAGGGAATTGCGGCGGTGCGGGGCCTCTTCCTGCGGCAGTTGGGCGTGGGTGGCCTGGACGTCGTGTTGGGTGGTCGGCTTGAGGGAGCAGCTGGGGCTGAGCAGCGCCAGCAACAGGGCCACGGCCGGAAGCAGCTTGTTCATCGGGGAAATAAGCGGCAGGATGACCGAAAGGTTTCCTCGACGTTAATAGCGGCGAAAGGGCTGGGTGATGCGCCACCAGAGGCTGCGCGGGGAGTACCAGGGGGGCATTTCGAAATTGCCCTTGATATCAACACTTAGCCCAAGGTCAATATTGGCTTGCTGCATGCTAGAATCTACGGGCCTCTCTAGGTTCACATAGCCAATGGAAAAAACGACCAAAGTAGAATAGGTGTCGGCCTTTTCGCTTGGTATCGTGAAAGAAAAGGTGCCGTCGGCAGCGGTTGAAATGCCAATGGTAGTGCCTTTGAGTAAAATTGTCGCGCCAGGGAGTGGCTCTCCGTTGGTGCTATCGATTACCCTGCCGCGCACCACTATAGGCGCCGCATTGAATGGCGACGCTTCCGGCCCAATAGGTTCGGCCAGCTCTGCTGCTCTCTCAACGGCCGGCGCTGAACTCGCCACTTTTTCAACGGCTTGGGCTACGCTAGCTTCAGCCGACAGTTCCCGCAGGCCCCACAGTGCGAAAACAGCCGCCAGCCACGTGCGCCAGCGCGGCGCGGAAGCCGCCGGCTCCAGCAGCGGCCGCGCCACCTGATGCGCCGCAAACCGTCCGCAGGTATTGCCGCGGTGCTGACGGAAGTAAGCCAGTAGCTCGGCATCGGTCTTCTGGGTAAAGTCGATGACTACTTTCTGGCAAGCGGTGCAATGGCGGCCGGTGACGGTAGGCGTCATCAGTTGCCAGTCTTCGTGGCAAGGCTGCGGAATGCGGATAACCGTTTTCATAGCAGATGTTGTAATGGGACCTAGTGAATAAATAAGCTGCGTGCCCGCCACCATAAACTGCTAGGCGAGTACCATGGGGATATTTTGGTAATAACAACTTCGCCCATTGTCCGAGAATCGGCCGCCAACGCAATAGTTTGTCCTTGCAGCGCTCCTGGCTTCAGATGCTGCTTGACGTAACCAACTGAAGAAATGGTAATAAGCGGGGTTCTGCTGACAACCGATATGTCAGCAGGTAGTTCAAGGGAAAAAGAGCCATCCACAGCCGATGCAACCCCAATAGTTGTGTTGGTAAGCAGAATGGTTGCGCCAGGCACCGGCTCGTGCGTGGCCGAATCGACCACCACACCGCGCACCACTATAGGCGCCGCGTTGAACGGCGAAGCTTCCGGTCCGATGGGTTCGGCCAGCCCTGCTGCTTTCTCACCGGACGGTGTCCGCTCAATTACTTTCTCAACCGGCTGGCCCTGTGCCAAGCCGACTTCGGCCGACAGCTCCCGCAGGCCCCATAGCGTAGCGGCGGCCGCCAGCCACGTGCGCCACGGCATACCGGCCGAACGAGCGGGCTGCAATGGGCGCTGAAGCTGGCCCGCAGCAAAACGCCCGCAGGTGTTGCCGGGGCGCTGCCGCAGGAAAGCCAGCAGCTCGGCATCGGTTTTCTGGGTGAAGTCAATGACTACTTTTTGGCAGGCGGCGCAGTGGCGGCCTGTGGCGGTAGGCGTCATGGCGTCCCAGCTTTCGTGGCAGGGCTGCGGAACGGCGAGGGTAACGGTGGGGCGGGGCATGATGTGGCAATGAAGGCGTTTCGGGAAGTGGATGCCGCCGTTGCGCGAATTCCACACGGCCCCGGAAAACTTTCTGCCGAAGCCCCGCCGCATTATTCTCTATCTTTTCGGCCGTATTTCCCTACTTCTTCCGACTCCCCGTCGAATGGCTTCCAACTCCCTGTTTCGCCGCAAAGACCTGGCGACGATTCTCCACAACCCACCTGCCGACGCCGCCCCGCACCCCGGCGACGTACCCGGCGCCGTGCACGAAGGCGGCCTCGCCCGGCATCTCACCGTACGCGACCTCACCGCCCTGGGCATTGCCGCCGTCATCGGGGCGGGCATCTTCAGCACCATCGGCAACGCCTCGCACGACGGCGGTCCGGCCGTGTCGCTCTTGTTTGTCTTCACGGCTATTGCCTGCGCCTTTTCGGCCCTGTGCTACGCGCAGTTTGCCGCCACCATTCCCGTGTCGGGCTCGGCCTACACCTACGCCTACGCCTCCTTCGGCGAGCTGGCAGCCTGGATCATCGGCTGGGCGCTCATCATGGAGTATGCCGTGGGCAACATCGTGGTGGCCATCAGCTGGTCCGACTACTTCACCGGCCTGCTCGACGGCATCGGCGTGCACCTGCCGGCCTACCTCACAATGGGCACGCAGAGCGCCTATCAGGGCTTTCACGCCGTGCTCGACCTCATGCAGGCCGGCAAGCCGCTTACGGAGGCCTCGCCCGCGCAGCTCGACGCCTACAAGGTGTGGAACGCCGCGCCCGCGCTGTTCGGCGACGTGAAGCTGGTGTGCGACCTGCCCGCTTTCGTCATCACGGCGCTGGTTACGGCGCTGGTATACATTGGCATCAAGGAATCGAAAACGGCCAGCAACCTGCTGGTGCTCTTGAAGATGACCGTGGTGCTCATCGTGATTGTAGTGGGCGCGTTCTACGTGAAAACCGGTAACTGGACGCCCTTCGCGCCCAACGGCGTGGGCGGCGTGCTCAAGGGCGTGTCGGCCGTGTTCTTCGCCTACATCGGCTTCGATGCCATTTCGACCACCGCCGAAGAGTGCAACAACCCGCAGCGCGACTTGCCCCGCGCCATGATTTACGCGCTGGTCATTTGCACGGTGCTCTACGTGGTCATCACGCTGGTACTCACCGGCATGGTGTCGTACAAAGAGCTGGGCGTGGGCGACCCGCTGGCCTTCGTGTTCGAGAAAGTGGGCCTCGACTGGCTGGCCGGCGTAGTCGCCGTGTCGGCCGTGTTTGCCATGACCTCGGTGCTGCTCGTGTTCCAGATCGGCCAACCGCGCATCTGGCTGACGATGAGCCGCGACGGGCTGCTGCCCAAGGTGTTTGCCCGCGTGCACCCGCGCTTCCACACGCCCTCGTTCAGCACCATCGTCACGGGCCTGTTTGTGGGCGTACCGGCCTTGCTGCTGAACATGGACCTCGTCATCGACCTGACGAGCATCGGCACGCTGTTCGCCTTCGCGTTGGTGTGCGGCGGCATCCTCATCATCGACCCGCTCGGTCAATCCGACGCCCGCTTCAAGGTACCCTACCTCAACGGCCGCTTCCTGGTGCCGCTCATTCTGGCGGTGCTCGGCGGCTTGGTGCTGGTGTACAACCGCGACAACGTCAACGAATTCACCCGCCTCGTGACCTTCCAGGAGGGCTACGAGGGCTTCCGTCACCAGATTCCGATGCTCGTGTTCCTGCTCTTCTGCGTGGGCTTGTCGGTGGTGTCGTTCACCAAAAGCCTAAGCCTCCTGCCGGTGCTGGGTTTGCTCACCAACCTTTACCTGATGACGCAGCTGGGCATCAGCAACTGGCTGCTGTTCGGGGCCTGGCTGGTTATCGGCCTGAGCATCTACTTCAGCTACGGCTACTACCACAGCAAACTGAGCCCCACGCCCGGCGTGCGCCCCGGCCAGCACCTGCGCAAGCGGCGGGCCTAGCTGCGGCACCTCGACCGGCGAAAAAGCCCGGCTGCTGAGCAAGCGGCCGGGCTTTTTTTGCGCACCCGCCGGCCGAGTGCTATACTTGACGATGGTTCGTGCCATGCCTATTCGATTGTGCCTCTTATGGAATCCGTTACCGATTCGCTCGTAGCTGCCGTTTCCCTCACCGCCCGCCTCGAAGCCTCCCGCCAGGAGCTGCTCGACCTGGGTCTGCGTAACCCGTTGCTCAACTTCCGCCCCTCGAAAGCCCAGGGCGTGACGGTGGTGCAGGAAGAGTCGGCGCAGGTGCTCGATATCTTGGTGCGCCAGGGCAAACCCATGTATTTCTCCGCCACCCCGGAGCCCGCGCGGCAAAAGCCGGGAGGCGAGGCCTCCGCGGAAGCCGCCCAAGCGACGGAGGTTGTTGAAGATGCTGGAAAAGACCGGGCTACGCCACTGCCTGAGCCGGCCCAAGCCGAGGTGCCGACGCTGGAACACTACCTGGAGGAGCATCCGCCCGCGGCGCTTTCTGAAGCCGCCCAGCAGGCCCTGCTCACCGACAACCGGCTGCAAACGGCCGAGCCGTTGGCCCGGCTGGAAACCCGGCTGCTCAACACCTACTACACGGCCCGCACCAGCCTGGAAGAAACCGGCGTCAACATCCTGTACTTGGCCCTGGGCCAGCTGACCTGGTACGAAGCCGAAAGCAGCGCCGAGCCGCGCCAAGCCCCGCTGGTGCTGGTGCCGGTGGTGCTGGAGCGCGGCACCGTGGCCGAGCGGTTCAAACTCACCTACTCCGGCGCCGAAGTCGAGGGCAACCTCTCGCTGCAGGCCCGTCTGAAAGCCGATTTCGGTATCGTCCTGCCCGACTTCGACCCCGACAACCAGCCGCTGCCGGAGTACTTTGCCGCCGTGCGCGCGGCCCTGGGCGGGCGCGGCCGCTGGCAGGTAGCGGCCGATGCCATTGCGCTGGGTTTCTTCTCCTTCAGCAAGCTGATGCTGTACCGCGACCTGGACCCGGCCACCTGGCCCGCCACGGCTGAGGGCACGTCGGCGCTGCTGGAGCACCCGGCCATCCGCGCCCTGCTCGACCACGAAACCGGCTTCGACGACCCGGCGCCGAGCGTGGGCGAGCAGGCGTTTCTCGACACCGAAAGCCCGGCCCACGAGCTGCACCAGGTACTCGACGCCGACTCTTCGCAGCTGCTGGCTTTGCTGGCCGTGCAGGAGGGACGCAACCTGGTCATCCAGGGCCCGCCCGGCACGGGCAAGTCGCAGACCATTGCCAACCTGCTGGCCGAAGCCATCGGGGCGGGCAAGAAAGTGCTGTTCGTGGCCGAAAAAATGGCCGCCCTGGAAGTGGTGAAGCGCCGCCTCGACGCCCTGGACCTGGGCGTGGCCTGCCTGGAACTGCACAGCCACAAAGCCAACAAGAAAAGCCTGCACGACGAGCTGAAGGCCACGCTGGCCCTGGGCCGCCCGGCCTCCGCGGCGGCCGTGCAGGACCAAGCTGCCCAGCTGCCGCGCTACCGCCTAGTTCTTAACGACTACGCGCTGGCCGTGAATGCGCCCATCGGCCGCAGCCGCCGCACGGCCCAGCAGGTGGCGGGTGAGCTGCTGCGCCTGCGCACCGAGCAGGGCGGGGCCGAGCTGCCGCGCATTCCGTTCGGAGGGCTGCCGGAATGGACCGATGCCGACGCCGCCCACGCCGAAGACCTAGCGGCGCGCCTGCAGGCCACGTTGCTTAAAACCGGTGCGCCCCGGCAGTTGCGCTTCTGGGGGAGCGAGCTGACCGTGCTGCTGCCTGCCGACCAAGACCAACTCACCCGGCACCTGCAGCAGGCCGCCGCGGCCGTAGCCGCGCTGCAACAGCAGGCCGAAGGCTTGGCCCGGCATCTGCAGGTGCCTCTGCCAGCCACGCGTGCCGCCGCCGAAGCCTTGCTGCCGGCCGCCCGCCACGCGCAGTTGGCTCCTTCTTTGTCGGGCGTGGCCGTGGCCGATGCGGCCTGGGCCCCGCAAGCCAGCGCGCTGCACGAAATCCTGCTGGCCGGCGAAGCGCAAGCGGCCCTGCATCAGCAGTACGACACCGTGTTGCTGCCCGAAGCTTGGCAGCAGCAACTGCTGGCCGAGCGAGCGGCCGTGCTGGCCTACGGCGACAAATGGTGGAAATTCCTCAGCGGCGACTTCCGCCGGGCCCGCAAACGCCTGCAAAGCCTGTGGCGCACGGCCCTGCCCGCCGAGCCCGCCGCCCTGGTCGCCGCCATCGACGCGGTGCACGACGCCGGCCGCCATGCTCAGGCCGTGGCCGACGCTCGCAGCCTCGGCCAGCGGCTGTTCGGCCCCGGCTGGCAGGAGCTGTGCACCGACTGGGCTGCTCTGCGCCGTACCACGGACTACCTGACGCTCACCCACCAGCGCATTCTGCGGGGTGAGCTGCCCGCTGCGCTGCTTGGCTACCTGGAAAGCCTGGCCAGTGGTACTACGACTCAAAGTCGTAGTACCACTATCGTTGATCAACCCGACGCGGCACAATCCGGCATCGAACAACCCAGCGCGGAACAAGTCGCGGCTGATCAATCCGCATCGGCGCCCACCTCCCCGCTGCCCGCCCAGCTGGGCAAACTGCTGGCGAGCCTGGAAACGGCGCTGGCTCAGCACCGCGCGGCCGTGCAAGCGGTGGTAGAGGCGCTGCGCCTGAACGAAGTCCGGCGCTTTGGGCCCGACGGGCGGCTGCAGTTTCAGCCCTTCGCCGAGCAGGCCGCCGTGCTGGCCGCCTGGCAAAGCCACCTGCCCGAGCTGCACTTGGCCACGGAATGGAACAACGTAGCGGCCGCGGCCCAGGCCGAGCACCGGCCCGAGCTGCTGGTGCTGGCCGAAGCCTGGCCCGGGGCAGCACAGCATCTGCGGGCCGCCGTGCGCCAAACCTGGCTGGAGTTTTTGCAGAAGCAGGCCTACGAGCAGCACCCGGCGCTGCGCCAGTTTGAGCGCGCCAGCCACGAGGAAACCGCCGCCCGCTTCCGCGCCGCCGACCGCGCCAGCCTGCTGCACAACCGCGTCCGCGTCATGACGCGGCACCACGACGGGCTGCCCAACCCGCAGCTACCTACGGCCGGTGGGCAGATGGCCATTCTCAAAAACGAATTCGCCAAGAAAACCCGCCACCTGCCCATTCGCCAGCTCATGCAGCGGGCCGGGCGGGTGGTGCAGGCCATCAAGCCGGTGTTCATGATGTCGCCGCTATCGGTGGCCAGCTTTCTGCCGCCCGGCGCGTTGGAGTTCGACTTGGTCGTCTTCGACGAAGCCTCGCAGGTGAAGCCCGTGGACGCGCTGGGCGCCGTGGCGCGGGGCAAAAAGCTGGTGGTGGTGGGCGACTCCAAACAGCTGCCGCCCACCTCCTTCTTCGATTCGCTGACGGGCACCGGCGAGGCCGCCGACGAGGAAAACGTGACGGCCGACATCCAGAGCATCCTGGAGCTGTGCAAGGCCCGGCAGATGCCCGAGCGCATGCTGCGCTGGCACTACCGCAGCCTGCACCAGTCGCTAATTGCGGCTTCCAACCACCTGTTCTACGAGGACAAGCTGGTGATTTTCCCCAGCCCCGGCGGCCAGGGCCAGTTGGGTTTGGTGTACCATCACCTGCCCAATACTTACTACGAACGGGGCACTACCCGCACCAATCCGCTGGAAGCCCAGGCCGTGGCCGAAGCCGTGCTGCACCACGCCCGCACCACGCCCCGGCTCACGCTGGGCGTGGTGGCCTTCAGCACGGTGCAGCGTCAGGCCATTCAGGACGCGCTAGAAGTACTGCGCCGCCAGCACCCCGAAACCGAGGCCTTCTTCGCCGCCCACCAGCACGAGCCGTTCTTCATCAAGAACCTGGAAAACGTGCAGGGCGATGAGCGCGACGTGATGCTGATCAGCATCGGCTACGGGCGCACCAAAGACGGGTATCTGTCGATGAGTTTCGGGCCGCTGAACGGGGAGGGCGGCGAGCGGCGGCTCAACGTGCTCATTACCCGCGCCAAGCAGCGCTGCGAGGTGTTCACCAACCTCTCCGCCGACGACCTGGACCTGAGCCGCACCCGGGCCCGGGGCGTAGCCGCGCTCAAAACCTTCCTAAACTTCGCCCAACACGGCCGCCTGAACCAGAACGAGGAAACCGGCCGCGACATGGAGTCGCCCTTCGAAGAAGCGGTGTACCGTGCCCTCACGGCCCGGGGCTACCAGCTGCGCCCGCAGATCGGCTCCCAGGGCTTTTTCATCGACTTGGCCGTGGTCGACCCTGACCAGCCGGGCCGCTACGTGCTCGGCATCGAGTGCGACGGGGCCATGTACCACGCCGCCCGCTCGGCCCGCGACCGGGACCGGCTGCGCCAACAGGTGCTGGAAGCCGTGGGCTGGCGCCTGCACCGCATCTGGAGCACCGACTGGTTCCGCGACCCGGAGCGCGAAACTGCGCGGGCCGTAGCCGCCATCGAAGAAGCCCGCCGTCTGGCCGCCCTCGACGAGTCCGACGAGCCGGAGGAAGCACTCCTGCCCGAGCCCGCCGCGCTGGAGCGCGAAGAACCCGCCGCGCCCAATGCCAACCCGGCCGTGGAGCCCTATCAGGTGGCCTTATTGCCCGATACCATCCGGCTGCAGGAGCTGCACCAGCACGGCCTGGGCCAGCTGGCGAAGTGGCTGAGCGTGGTGGTGGGAGTGGAAAGTCCGGTCCACATCGAAGAAGCCACCCGGCGCTTGGCCCACGCCAGCGGGGCCAGCCAAGTGGGCGCCCGCATCCGCAAAGTGGGGCGCGACGCGGCCCTGCTGGCCCAGAACCTGCACTACCTGCGCCAGCAGGGCGACTTTTTGTGGGCCCCGGCCATGCAGCAGCCCCCGCTGCGCGACCGGAGCCAGCTGCCGGCTATTTCCCGCAAGCTCGCTTTCGTGGCGCCCGAAGAGCTGGCCCTGGCCCTGCGCACGGTGGTGGAGCAAAGCTTCGCGCTGCCCCGGGAAGCCGTATTTCTGCCCGCCGTGCGCCTGCTAGGCTTCTCCCGCCTCAGCGACGACATGCGCCAGCTGCTGGAGCCTGCGCTGACCGGCTTGCTGGAAAGGGGCGAACTGGTAGAGCTGAACGGCATTCTGAAGCCGGCGGGGTGAAAGGCTATGAGCGGTCTTGATCGGGTGCGAAGCTGGGTGGAAGCCGGTAAGCAGATTGGGCCAGTCATCCGCTACGAGCGTGGTGGTCGGCCCTGTTGGTTATCTGTCGGCATCCAGCGTTGGGAAGGCATTTACAAGCGCTACGTGTCCGAAATACGGGAAGTCGACATGAGCAGGGAGGCGTTTATCCGCGACGAAATCATTCCTTATGCCAGCTTTGAAGAGCTGCTGGCCGCTTACCCGCAGCAAACCGATATTCCAATAGAAGACTTGGCGCCGCTGAAAGGACAACGGCTATTCAACCCACGCTTCGGCTAAGCAGAACCCTTACAGCTTAACTAGTTAGTGAATCTACTAACGGTTGGGTTTCTGGGCAAAACCGAGGCGGGCTGGTTTTGGCGTATGTATGGCTTCACATCGGGAGCTATGGGTATGCGCTGTTTGCTGTTGTTTGGGAGCTTGCTGCAGCTGGCGCAAGCGCATGCCCAGTCGGGCCCAAATGATAGCGCCGCCGTGAGTCCCGACCGCCTCATCGGCTACTCCTTCGCCAACGACGCGTATTTCCGCACCGACTACTATTTCACCCAAGGTATGACGCTGAACGTGGTGCATCCTGGGCTGCGCCATTCACCCGTCAACCGCGTGTTGCTGCGCCCGCGGGCCGGCAGTACCAGCTACTTCGGCGTGCGGCTGCGCTACGATGGGTTTACGCCGCTGCGCATTCAGGACCCCTTCATTCGCGTCGGCGACCGGCCTTACGCCTCCTACATCTACGCCGCGCTCTACCGCATGGCCAACAACCCCAGCCGCCGCCAACGGCTGACCTCGGCCGTCAACCTCGGTTTCATTGGGCCAGCGGCCGGCGCGAAAGGCTTTCAAACCACCCTGCACGAGTGGCTGGGTGCCCCCACGCCACGCGGTTGGGACTACCAGGTGCAAAACGACGTGGTACTGGGTTACCAACTCGGGGCCGAAAAGCAGTTGGCCGCCGTGGGCCGGCTGGCCGAGCTGATCGGTACGGCCGACGCGTCGCTGGGCACGCTCTATACCTACGCCAGCGCGGGCGGGCTGCTACGCGTTGGCAAGTTGAACCCGTATTTCCAGAACCTGGGCCTGACGTCTCGCACCAACCGGGCCAGACTGCGGAAATTTCAGCTCTACGCCCAGGCCCGCACCGAAGCGCGGCTTATCGGCTACGACGCCACGCTGCAGGGCGGCCTACTCAACCGGCACAATTCCTACACGCTTTCGGCCAACCAGGTAAAGCGGGGCGTGCTGCGCAGTTCGGCCGGGCTGGTGGTGGCCTACGGCGGCGTAAGCGTCGAAACTTCTGCCGCGTTTGTGTCGCCGGAGTTCGACGGTGCCCGCCGGCACAAATGGGTTCAATTTGGACTGGAGGCAGCGTTTTGAGGCTATAAGCAACGTTGCCTTGCTACTACCGCCTCGCCACCTACTTCGCCCGGTTGATGATGAACACGCTGAGTAGGATAATGACCATGCCCAGCAAGTGCCAGCCGTTGATGACTTCGCCGTCGAGCAAGCCCCAGCCGAGGGCCACAATGGGCACCAAGTAGGTATTGGACGAGGCAAACAGCGCGGTGGATTGCTTGATGAGCTTGTTGAAGAGCACCATCGCGACGGCCGTGCTCATGGTGGCCAGCAGGGCAATGTAGCCGAAGGCCGTCCAGGCGCCGGGCGTGTGCTGGAGCTTGTGCACGAAATCGGTACCGAGCAGCAGATACAGCAAAGCCGGCCCGCCGATGAGCATGAGCAGCAAACTCGTCACCGCCATCGACGTCATCCCGTGAAAGCGGTGCTTGATGATGTTTATGCTCACCCCGTAGCCCAGCGTAGCCAGCACAATGTAGAGCCCGTACCACGCGTTGCCCTCGCCGGCGGGCGTGGCGTCGCCGCCGCTGCCGCCGAGGCCCATGAGCACGATGGTGCCCAGCAGCCCCGCCGCAATGCCTACCGCCCGCAGCCACGTGATGCGCTGCCCGAAAAACACGCCCACCAGCAGCGTGAAGGCCACCGTGAGGGCATTGAGCACGCCGGCCAGGCCCGAGGCGAGCTTGGTTTCGGCGTAGGCAAAGAGGAATGCGGGAACGAACGTGCCCACCACGCCGCTCAGCAGCAGCCATTTGTAGCGGCTGCGCTCCACCTGCCGCACGTGCCGCAGCGCAAACGGCAGCAGCAGCAAAGAGGCCACCGTCACGCGGGTAGCGCCCAGCTCCATGGCCGAAAACACCACTAAGCCTTTCTTCATCAGAATAAACGAGGTGCCCCAGATGCAAGCCAGCACAATCAGCAGCAGCCACGCCGCCAGGGGCGTGGGCGAGTGGGGCGGCGGACCGGCAACAGTGGCAGAAGCAGGAGCGGCCGCGGCGGCCGGAGCGGGGGAAGGGGAGGAGGGCATCGACCGCAAAGGTCGGTACTCCTGCCGACGTAAGCCATCCGGTTTCTTGCGCACTTGCGGCAAAGGTCAGCTTCTGGTCGTGCGTGCGTGCCGAGCGGGAACGTAAACCGGCACGGGCCGCTGCTGCTTCTCGGGTGGAAGCAGCAGCGGCCCGTGCCGGTTACAGTTCAATGGCTAAGGTGGCGAAGCGCTTACGCGTACACCGCCTCGCTCTGGGCAATTTCCGCCAGAATGGCCCGCACCTCGTCGGGCGTGCCGGCTTCCACCAGCTGCGTGCGCCACTGTTTGGCGCCCACCAAGCCCTTGAAGTAGTGCGCGTAGTGCCGCCGCATCTCGAAGATGCCCACTTTCGGCCCTTTCCACTCGATGCTTTTCTCGAAGTGCATGACGCAGGCCGCCACGCGCTCCTCCAGCGTGGGCGGAGCCAGCTTCTCGCCGGTGGCCAGGTAGTGCTTGATTTCGCGGAAAATCCACGGGTAGCCGATGCTGGCGCGGCCAATCATGATGCCGTCGACGCCGTAGCGGTTTTTGTAGTCGGCCGCCTTTTCGGGCGAGTCGATGTCGCCGTTGCCGAAGATGGGAATCCTGATGCGCGGGTTGTTTTTGATGGCCGCAATCAGGCGCCAGTCGGCGTCGCCCTTGTACATCTGCACGCGGGTGCGGCCGTGAATGGTGAGGGCCTCGATGCCTACGTCCTGGAGGCGCTCGGCCACTTCCTCCACGTTTTTGGTGGTTTCGTCCCAGCCCAGGCGGGTTTTCACCGTCACGGGCAGGTGCGTGTTCTTCACCACGGCGGCGGTCATTTCTACCATCTTCGGAATGTCGCGCAGCAGGGCCGCGCCGGCGCCCCGGCAGGCCACTTGCTTCACCGGGCAGCCGTAGTTGATGTCAATCAGGTCGGGCCCGGCCACGGTGCTGATGCGGGCGCACTCGCCCATCGTGTCCACGTCGGAGCCGAAGAGCTGAATGCCGATGGGCCGCTCGTAGTCGAACACGTCGAGCTTCTTGCGACTCTTGGCCGCGTCCCGAATCAGCCCTTCCGACGACACGAACTCGGTGTACATCAAATCGGCGCCGCCCTGCTTGCACACGGCCCGGAACGGCGGATCCGACACGTCCTCCATGGGCGCGAGCAACAACGGGAAATCGGGCAGGGCAAGGTCGCGGATGTACACCACAGCGGAAGGGGTTAGCGTATTTTACGCAAATTTACGATTCTGCTTAACCCCGCTGCCCCCATGAAAGGTTTCCCCCGCACAGAAGACACCCTGCACCCCGCTTTGTCGCTGCTGCTGCTGGTTATGCTGGTGGGCGCCGGCATGTGCCTGGGCATGTTTGTGGCCGTGGCCATCGTATCGGGCCTCTACGGGGTAGAGCTGCTGCGCCTGCCCGAGGTGCTGGGCGCCCCCACCCGCCACGCCCACGGCTGGGAAATTCTGATGTGGCTGCAGGGCCTTACGCTGCTCATGGGCTTCGGTGCGGGTGCTTTGGCCCTGCCCATTATCCGGGACTTGCGGCCGACCTCGTATTTCATGCCGCGCCGCTCGGTGCCGCTCTGGTGGCCGGTAGCGGCTATGGTGCTCATCGTCATCAGCGTGCCGGCGCTGTCGGGTCTCATTGCCTGGAACGCCGACCTGCACCTACCCAGCTGGCTCTACGAGTTTGAGCGGTGGGCCCGCTTCAAGGAAGACCAGGCCCAGGAGCTGACTACCTTTCTTACCCGTTTCAACACCCCCAGCCGCTTCTGGGTGGCAGTGTTGGTGGTGGCCGTCATTCCCGCCATTGCCGAGGAGTTGACGTTCCGCGGCGTGGTGCTGCGTCAGTTCACCCGCTGGACCGGCTCCGTGCACTGGGGCGTGTGGCTGTCGGCCATCGTGTTCAGCGCCATTCACGTTCAGTTCTTCGGCTTCTTTCCGCGCGTACTTCTCGGCGTGCTGCTGGGCTACCTTTTCGCCTGGAGCGGCAATATCTTGGTCTCGATGGCCGCGCACTTCGCCCAGAACTTCTTCCAACTGCTGCTCCTGTACCTGCAGCAGCGCAATAGCATTGAATTCGATGCCGACTCCACCGAGGCCCTGCCTTGGTACTGGATGCTGCTGTCGACCGTTCTCACCCTTGGCCTGCTCTACTGGCTCTACCAGCGCCGTATTCAGGTCCAGACGGCGGTCCTACCGCTCGGTCACACGCTCAGCGCCGAGGGCATAGCGGCCGCCGCTCCCGTAGCCGGCGAGGCCCATACCCTCAGCACCCGCGGCGTAGCCAAAGCACCCGGCCCCGACGCCACTCCGGCCTAAGCCGTATACGCTTTTCCCTTCCTCCGCCTTCAGCCGTTCCCCGTTTGGCCTCGTCACCTCCTTCCTCCACAGATTCGCCCACCACGGCGGCCAAGCCGGCCATGTCCAACATGTGGCAGCGCATTATTTCCGGCGTCGTCGGGGCCATACTGTTGCTGGGCTGCATCTGGTACAGCGGCTGGACGTTCGGTTTATTTTTCGCCGCCGTGCAGGCCCGCATGTTGTGGGAGTTCTACCGCATGATGAAGGAGTTGGAATACAAGCCCGGAGCCATACTGGGCGGCAGTCTGAGCGTGCTCATCTTCGCCTGCGTTTTCTGCATCGCGCAAGCCAGTGTTGTCACCCCCGATTCGATGGCTACTGGAGAGACTATATGGCATGTAGCTCGGTGGGGTTATGCGGCCAAACAATCTTTAATAGCGGTATTTCTGCTGTTGCCAGTACTGCTGTTGCTGCGCGAAATGTTCTGGTGGCCCCGCCAGAAGCAGCCGTTTTCGCCTTTCCCCAACGTGGGAGTAGCCTTGCTCGGTTTTTGCTATGTGAGCTTGCCCATGAGCGGGCTGAACGTGCTGGCCTTCACCGACAGCGGCTACGACTACCGCCGCATCGTGGCCCTGCTCTTTATGGTCTGGGCTGCTGACATCGGCGCCTATGTATCCGGCAAAAACTTCGGCAAGCACAAGCTCGCCCCCAGCATCTCGCCCGGCAAAACCTGGGAAGGCTGGGCCGGCGGTGCCCTGCTCACCCTGGCCGTCGGCTGGGCCCTGGGCTACCTCATTCCCGAATTGCCCCTCGCGCATCGCCTCGTCGCCGCCACCGTGGTAGCCGTCTTCGGCCCCTTGGGCGACTTGGCCGAGTCCATGCTCAAGCGCAGCGTGGGCGTGAAAGATTCCGGCCGCATCATGCCCGGCCACGGCGGCCTGCTCGACCGCTTCGACGCTTTCCTCTTCGTGGTGCCTGTGCTGGTGGTGCTGCAACTGCTCTTCGCATAGCCGCCCGCTCCTTAACAATTTACGAAACGCTACTCTGCCCTTACGCTAAGCTACCCGGTCCTTCCGACGGTATTTTGACTGGCCGAGAGGAAACCCGGAGCGGGCAATGCAGCCCAACTTGAGGTAGCTACACCGCGCATTTATGCGTATTGGGGAATCCTAGTACCTTTGGCGCGCCTTTTTCCGCCCGTTTCGGGCGCAAAAGGCAGCCTCCCTATCTTCCTTTTCCCCACTTCCATTTCCTTTCCCCACACGACGCATGGCTGCCACTACGGTGTATAAAGAGCCGGCCCCCATTGTGGACCGCGAAAACCCCCTCGAATCGATGATGTCGCGCTTCAACATCGCGGCCGATATCCTAGGGCTCGACGACCAGACTTACAACGTGCTCAAAGCACCCGACAAGCAGGTCATCGTCAACATTCCCGTCACCATGGACAACGGCAAAGTCCGGGTGTTCGAGGGCTACCGCGTGGTGCACAACACCATCCTGGGCCCGTCTAAAGGCGGTATTCGCTACGACAAAAACGTGCACCTCGACGAGGTGAAGGCCCTGGCCGCGTGGATGACCTGGAAGTGCGCCGTGGTGGACATTCCCTACGGCGGAGCCAAGGGCGGCATCATCTGCGACCCCACCACCATGAGCGCCGGCGAGATTGAGCGCATGACCCGCGCCTACACGCTGGCTCTGAAAGACATCTTCGGCCCCGACCGCGACATTCCGGCTCCCGACATGGGCACCGGTCCCCGCGAAATGGCGTGGCTAATGGACGAATTTTCGAAGACCAACGGCATGACCACGCCCGCCGTGGTGACTGGCAAGCCCCTCGTGATGGGCGGTTCGCTGGGGCGCACCGAGGCCACCGGCCGCGGCGTAATGGTATCGGCCCTGGCGGCCCTTAAGAAGCTCGGCCTCGACCCTAACCACGTGTCGGCCGCCGTGCAGGGTTTCGGCAACGTAGGCTCCTGGGCGGCGCTGCTGCTCAACCGCCAAGGCGTGAAAATCAAGGCAGTGTCGGACGTGAGCGGGGCTTACTGGAACGACAACGGCATCAACATCGAAGAAGCCATTGCCTACAAGAACGCCCACAACGGCCGCCTCGACGGCTTCACCGGCGCTACCTTGATGGACAACGCCAACGACCTGCTGACCGCCGATGTGGACGTGCTGGTGCCCGCCGCTGTGGAAGACGTGATTACCGAGCACAACGCCCACGACATCAAGGCCAAACTCATCGTGGAAGGCGCCAACGGCCCCACCTCGGCCTCGGCCGACCCCATCATCAACGAGAAAGGCATTCTGGTGGTGCCGGATATCCTGGCCAACTCGGGCGGCGTGACGGTATCCTACTTCGAGTGGGTGCAGAACAAGCAGGGCTTCAAGTGGACCGAGGAAATGGTGACCGAGCGCGCCGACCGCATCATGAACGACGCGTTCGAGAAAGTGTACGCCACCAGCCAGAAATACAACATTCCGATGCGCATCGCGGCCTACGTGGTAGCCATCGACAAAGTGGCGCAGACCTACAAGTTCCGCGGCGCTTACTAAGCTCCCAGGTAGCACCAAGCCCAACTTGGCGCTACCTTCGGCAACCGGCGCAGGCACGGCGCCGTTGCTACCGTCTGACTACGGCCCACCCGACGCCTCGGCAGTTCGGGTGGGCCGTATTCGGAACCCGGACGCCTTGCCGTAAGGCTGTTCGAGTCTGTGCACCTTGCTGCATCCTACATGAAAATCCACAAAGAAGGTCGTCGTATTCTGTTCTTCACCGCGTTGGCGCTGCTGGCCATCAACCTGCTGTTGCAGCGCTACAACGCCGCGGCCGACGGCTTCAACAAGGTATTTGCGGTGGTATCGGTGGTGGCGTTTCTGCTGCTGCTCCAGTTTTTCCGCAGCCCCTTCCGCAATCTGCTCACCCACGAAGACCTCGTCATTGCCCCGGCCGACGGCAAGGTGGTGGTGATTGAGGACGTGCACGAGCCCGAGTACTTCGACGACGTGCGCAAGCAGATCAGCGTGTTCATGTCGCCCATCAACGTGCACATCACCCGCAACCCGGTATCGGGCATCGTGAAGTACTTCAAGTATCATCCCGGCAAGTACTTGGTGGCCTGGCACCCCAAAAGCAGCACCAAAAACGAGCGTACCACCGTCGTAGTCGAGTCAGAAGCCGGCCCGCAGGTGCTTTTCCGGCAGATTGCCGGCGCCATGGCCCGGCGCATTGTGTGGTACGTGAACGAAGGCGACGAAGTAAGCCAGGGCGAAGAGTTTGGCTTCATTAAGTTTGGCTCCCGTGTGGATATTTTCGTGCCCGTAGACACCGAAATGAAAGTACAGATCGGCGACAAGGTAAAAGGCGGCCAGACCGTCATTGCCCAGCTCAAGACCACTGCGCCGAGCTTGTTCGGCAACTAGGTTCAGGCTTTCAACAGATAAAACGGCGCCCCGGCCTTAGAAAGCCGGGGCGCCGCTTTTGCATTATTCGAAAACCTGTAATGCGTGTGATACGGCCAGTGACTTTGTTTTCAGGTCATGCAGCGCGTAGCGAAGCATGACGTTCGGGCAGCGCGCTAAAGATGCTTCGACTGCGCTCAGCATGAAGGAGTAGAGGCTATTCTAGTTGACCTTGGCCTTTGCTACTCGCCCAGAATGTGTGGCACAAACTCCGATAGATTGGTGATGACGCCCGCCGCGCGCCGGAAGCTGATGGCGCAGGCCTCGCCGGCCCAGAACACCCCTGCTTGGTACTTGCGGCCCTGGACATCGGTGGGCAACTCGGCCCAACGCTGACGCACGTGGGGTTGGTGGTCGAAGTCGCCGGCTTCGGCGTGGGTTACGCGGCCGTCCTGCACCTCGCTCACGTTCTGGCCTTCGCGGCCGAAGAGCGGCTTGCGCACGTAGTGGCCGGGCAGGTCTTCCATAGCGGCTTCGAGCAGCAGCGGGTGGTGTGGGAAGACCTGCCACAGCCATGCCAGCAGCCCTTTGCTCTGAAACAGCAGCGTATAGGCCGGGTTGGCAACGATAACGTCGCGGCTGAGCAGCAGCTGGGTGAGGTCGGCGGTTAGCTCCGGCTCTTCTTCGGCCAGAATTTCCCACGGCACCAGCTTGAACAGGAAGCCGAACCGCTGCCACTCGTCGGGGCCGGTTTGGGCCCACACGCCCCGCTCGTCGCCGGCCACCGATACCTGCATGGCGTCGACGGAGCAGACGTGCACCGAGGCAAAGCCAGCGGCGCGGGCAGCCTCGGCCACCACGGCGCAGTTGGTTTCGTCTTCGGCGCTGTCGGGCAAATGCACCAGCAGCAGACTGGGGTCGAGGTCGGGGTTGAGGCCGCGCCACTCGTGCAGCTGGGCTTCGAGGCCTTCGAAGAGGCCGTTGGCCTGGCGTTCCTCGTCGGTGTGGCCGGCGGCTACCAGGCTGGCCCACTGCACCACGGCGGTTTCGGGCAGGCTGGTGGCCGTGTCGGCGTTGAACTCGATGAGCTTCGGGCCCTCGGCGGTGGGGGCGAGGTCGAAGCGGCCGTAGAGGTGCCAGTGCCGGTCGTCGTTCCAGGAGTGGCGCACGGCCGCCCAGAGGTTTTCGGGAATGGCCAGCAGGCGCAGCAAGTCGTCCGGAATGGGGTCGGGAATGGCCTGCACGAGCATGTCGTAGAGCGTGTCGGCGGCGTTGAGCAGCTCCTCGGCCTGGGCCTCGGTGAGCTGCACGGCTTCGCGGGCGAGGTAAGCGGCGCAGGCATCTTCCACGGCCCAGTCCCAGCCCAGTGCCCGAATGGCGGGCGTTACGTCGCCGCCGAGTGGAATCAAGCGAATGGCAGCAGCCATCTGACTACCCGCCAAAGCCGCGTCCGCCGAAGCCGCCGCGGCTGCCAAAACCACTGCTGCGGCCCATGCGCGGCGCCGAGCTGCGGTAGGCGCCGCGCGAGAACGTGCGGCTTTCCTGCACGCCCGCTGTGCGCGACGAGCGGCTGCCGACAAAACCGCGCCCGAAGAAGCCGCGGCCCTGGGTTTCCCGTTCGTGGGCAATGTTCTGGCGCCAGCCCTGGTTGCCGGCCAGCAGGCCGGGATTAGCGTAGTAGCTGGGGTTGGGCGTGAGGAAGCGGCCGGCCATGTAGCCGATACCGCTCCACATCAGCACGTCCATCATGCCGCTGTGGCCCACGCGGTTTTCGGGGTGCTGGCGGCTGTAGTCCTGCATCTGCCGCTGCAGGGCTTGGCCTTGAAGCGTGTCGGTCTTGCCGTCGAAATGGTGCAGGATGGCGGCTACTTCTTCCTTGCCGGCAGGGCGCTCGGCCGTGATTTTCCAGTCGTTGGGCTGCACCTCGGTCATTTCGGTAATGACACCTTGGCTGTAGGTTTCTCCGCTCCAGTCGCCGGCTTCTTCCGTGTCGGTGCGGTTGTCGGACGAGCAGGCGGGCAACACGGCCAGGCCCAGGCTGGCAGCAGCGGCTACCAGCAGCAGGTTGCGGCGCCAGCTACCGAGCGGGTAGAAGTTCTTTTTCATAGCGGTAGGAAAAGGAGTGCGGCAGTTTACGGCAAATCGGCGACGAAGCTCAGGAAAAAAGCGCGGTTCAGAACCAGCGGGCCATCAAGCGGGCCAATTCTTCCAGGTGCTGTTGGTCGGTCGCGTCGAAGTCGTCGAGCTGGTCGCTGTCGACATCGAGCACCGCTACCACAGCCTCGTTCTTCATGATGGGCACCACGATTTCCGACTTCGACGCGCTGCTGCAGGCAATGTGACCGGGAAACTGCTCCACGTCGGGCACCAGCAAGGTGCGGGCTTCGGTCCACGCGCTGCCGCACACGCCCTTGCCGCGCCGGATGCGCGTGCAGGCCACCGGGCCCTGAAACGGCCCAAGCACCAACTCGTCGTTTTTCACGGCATAGATGCCCACCCAAAAGAAGCCAAAGGTTTCCTTGAGCGCGGCCATGGCGTTGGCTAGGTTGGCCACCAGGTCGTCTTCGCCCGTGGTCAGGGCTTCGATTTGGGGAAGCAGGGTGCGGTATTGTTCGGCTTTGGAAAGCGAACGGTCAATGAGCAGGTCTTCGGCCATGAGCAAGAAATCAGGTGGTAAAACCTGAGGTATACATTGAAGAAGCGTCGCAAAAGTAGCGGCCACCATAACGCCTGCACCCGCCGGCTTGTTCAGCACAAGACAACTAAGGTTGAGGCATTGCGCATTCTCGCCGCTGTTAAAAGAACACAAACAGCTCGTCGGGGCCGATGGTGCGTTGCTCGCGCAGGCCGGTGAGGCTGAGCGGCGGGGCCACCACGCCGCCCGCGCCAATGCGCACTGTGGAGGAGCGCAGCACCCGGATTTCGTCCCACAAGCCGGCGTTGAGCAGCATCTGGTGCAGGGCCGGGCCGCCTTCCACCAGCACCGACTGCACCTGCCGGGCGTTCAAATCGTCGAGAATGGCGGGCAGCAGGTCATCGGAGCCCGGCACCGAGACGTAGGTGCGGTTGTCGGCATCCTCGGCCTGGCCGTGGGTGTAAACGACGGTGGGCTGGCTGCCGTCGAGCAAATGGTGCGTGGCGGGCAGGGTCAGGTTGCGGTCGATGACGAGGCGTAGCGGGTTGGGGCCGGGCCACTCGCGCACGTTCAGCTGCGGGTTGTCGTTGAGGGCGGTGCGGGTGCCCACCATAATAGACTGCTCCTCGGTGCGCCAGCGGTGCACCAGCATCTTGGCCGCTGGCCCGCTGATGGCCACCGGCTGCCCCTCGGGCCCGGCCACAAAACCGTCCGTCGATTCGGCCCATTTCAGAATGAAGTAGGGCCGCTGCCGTTCCTGCACGGTGAAAAACCGGCGGTTCAGCCAGCGGCCTTCTTTCTCAAGCAGGCCGGTTTTTACTTCGATACCAGCTGCCCGCAGCTTCTCGATGCCGCGGCCCGCCACCAAGGGGTTGGGGTCGAGGTTGCACACCACCACGTCGCGCACGCCCTTGGCAATGAGCAAATCGGCGCAGGGCGGGGTTTTGCCGAAGTGCGAGCAGGGCTCCAGCGTCACGTACACCCGGCACTGGCCCAGGTCCACGTCGGCCGGCACCGCGGCCAGGGCGTTGACTTCGGCGTGCGGCCCGCCGTATTGGCGGTGCCACCCTTCGCCCACCACGCGGCCGTTGGCATCGGCCACCACGCAGCCCACCATGGGGTTGGGCCGCGCGTATCCCACGCCCAACAGGGCCAGGTCGAGGGCGCGGCGCATCAGTAGCACGTCGGTGGGGGAGAAAGAGGGAGCAGGTTCGGCCATAAGCCAAATATAGGCGAGGAAAGAGGTGCCCGCACCGTGCCTGCGGGCAAGAGCTACCTTTGCCTGCATGACCGTTCGCCAGCTCACCGACCACCTCGCGCAGCAATTGCAGGCCGTGTACCAGCCGCCCGAAGCCGCCAGCATGGCCGCGCTGGTGATGGAGCACCTGCTGCAGTTCGATTCCTTGCAGCGCCGCATGCGCTCGGCCGAGGACGTGCCGGCCGATGTACTGGCGCAGGCCGAGGCGCTATTGCCGCGCCTGCTGCGCCACGAGCCGGTGCAGTACGTGCTCGGCACCGCGCATTTCTACGGTCTGGAGCTGGTGGTGACGCCCGCCACGCTCATTCCGCGCCCCGAAACCGAGGAGTTGGTGGCGCTGATTGCCCAGGAGCAAGCCGGCCGCCGCGGGCTGTGCCTGCTCGACGTAGGCACCGGCAGCGGCTGCATTCCCATTGCCCTCAGCCGCGAGCTGCCCGGTAGCCAGGTCTGGGGCCTCGATATATCCACCGAGGCCTTGGCCGTAGCCCGCCAGAACGGCCAGCGCTACGCCCCGCAGGTGGAGTGGCTGCAAGCCGATATCCTGACCCAGGACCCGCCCCAAATTGAACCCGCCAGCCTCGACGTGCTGGTAAGCAACCCGCCGTACGTGCGCGAGTCGGAACATGCGCTGATGCGGCCGAACGTGCTCGACTTCGAGCCGCACACGGCCTTGTTTGTGCCCGATGCCGACCCGCTGCTGTTCTACCGGCGCCTGGTTACGCTGGGCCGACAATTGCTGCGGCCCGGCGGGGCTATCTACTTTGAAATCAACGAAGCCCTGCCCGCCGAAACCGTGGCGCTGCTGGAGCAGCAGGGCTACCACACCGCCCGCTCCCTGCCCGACCTGACGGGCCGCCCGCGCATGGTGCGGGCCACCTGGCCGGGCTAAGGCGTGGTATTTTGGCCGGACTTGGTATGCCTGAAAAGGCCTACCTTTGCCCGCCGCAAACTTCCACTTTACTTCCCCCAATGCCCGACGCTCCCGCTTATTTTGCCCACCCCACGGCCATCCTCGACGAAGGCTGCCGGATTGGGGCCGGCACGCGCATCTGGCATTTTTGCCACGTCAGCGGTGGTGCCGAGCTGGGCGACGGTTGCAGCCTGGGCCAGAACGTGTTTGTGGCCGACGGCGTGAAGCTGGGCCACAACGTGAAGGTGCAGAACAACGTGAGCCTCTACACCGGCGTAGAATGCGCCGACGATGTGTTTCTGGGGCCGTCGGTGGTGTTTACCAACGTGCGCAACCCGCGCTCGGCTGTGCCGCGCCGCCACGAGTACCAGCCCACCCGGCTGGGCCGCGGCGTAACGGTGGGGGCCAACGCCACCATCGTCTGCGGCGTGAACTTGGGCGAGTATGCCTTCGTGGGAGCTGGGGCGGTGGTCACGCGCGACGTGCCAGCCTACGCCCTCGTGTACGGCACCCCGGCCAAGCGCCGCGGCTGGATGAGCCGCCTCGGGCACCGCCTGCAGTTCGACGCCCAGGGCTATGCCTCCTGCCCCGAAAGCGGCGAGGTGTACAGCCTCGGGCGCAGCGGCACGCTAACTTGTATTACTCCCGCCTCCAACGCGTAACGAACTTCCTGTGTACGAACAGTTATTAACCAAAGAAGCCAAACTGGCCGTTATCGGCCTCGGCTACGTGGGTCTGCCCATTGCTCTCGAATTTGCCCGCAAAATCAGCGTCATCGGCTTCGACATCAACGCCCAGCGCGTGGCCATGATGCAGAACCGCCAAGACCCCAGCGGCGAGCTGGAAGCCGAGGCGTTTGACGGTTGCGACATCACCTTCACCGACTCGCTCGACGTGCTGCGCGAGGCCCGCTTCTTCATCGTGGCCGTGCCCACGCCCATCGACGAGCACGCCATGCCCGACCTGAAGCCGCTCATCGGTGCTTCTACCTCGGTGGGCAAGGTGCTCAAAGCCGGCGACTACGTGGTGTACGAATCGACCGTGTACCCGGGCTGCACCGAAGACGACTGTATTCCGATCCTGGAGCGCGAGTCGGGCTTGAAATTTCCCACCGACTTCAAAGTCGGCTACTCGCCCGAGCGCATCAACCCCGGCGACAAAGAGCACACCCTCTCGCGCATCGTGAAAGTGGTGAGCGGCTGCGACGAAGAGTCGCTGGAGGAAATTGCCAAGACCTACGAGCTGGTGGTATCGGCCGGTGTGCACCGCGCCTCGTCCATCAAGGTTGCCGAAGCCGCCAAGATCATCGAAAACACCCAGCGCGACGTGAACATTGCGCTGATGAATGAGCTGTCGATGATTTTTGACCGCATGAGCATCAACACTTTCGAGGTGCTGGAAGCGGCCGGTACCAAGTGGAACTTCCTCAAGTTTTCGCCCGGTCTGGTGGGCGGCCACTGCATCGGTGTCGACCCCTACTACCTGACTTACAAGGCCAAAGAGCTGGGCTACGACGCGAAGGTTATCCTCTCGGGCCGCACCACCAACGACGGCATGGGCGCCTACATCGCGCGCAAAACCGTGCAGATGATGATCAAGCAGGGCAAGGACGTGGCCAAGTCGCACGTGCTGGTGATGGGCGCTACGTTCAAGGAAAACGTGGAGGACATCCGCAACTCCAAGGTGGCCGACGTGATTACCGAGCTGAAGAACTTCTCGGTGAATGTGGACATCGTGGACCCGCACGCCGACTCGGATGAGCTGCACCACGAGTACGGCTTCCGCCTGACCCCGGAAGACCAGATGCGCACCGACTACGACGCCGTGGTGGTGGCCGTGAGCCACAAGCCCTACACGGAAAAGGACGAGGCTTACTTCAAGTCGATTACGGCGCCCAACGCGGTGCTCGTCGACGTGAAAGGCATGTTCCGCAACAAGATGGCCGACCTCCACTACTGGAGCCTGTAAACTGAATTGTCAGATGGTTGGATGGCTAAATGGCTGGTCGTGCATACAAGGCAAGAACAAACAGCCATTTAGCCATCCACCCATTTAGCCATTTGACCATGAAAAAGATTCTCGTTACGGGCGGCGCGGGCTACATCGGCTCGCACACGGTGGTGGCCTTGCAGGAAGCGGGCTTCGAGCCAATTATCGTTGATAACTACGTCAATTCCAGTGTCTCGGTGTTGGAAGGGCTGCGGGCCATTCTGGGCGCTGAGGTGAAGCACTACGACGTGGACTGCACCGATAAGGCTGCGTTCCGGGGTGTGTTTGAGGCCGAGCCTGATCTGGCGGGCGTGATTCACTTTGCGGCCTACAAAGCCGTAGGCGAATCGGTGCAGAAGCCGCTGATGTACTTCCAGAACAACGTCGGCTCGTTGCTGGTGCTGCTGGAGCTGATGGCGGAGTTTAAGGTGACGAACCTGGTTTTCTCGTCGTCGTGCACCGTGTACGGCGTGCCCGACCAACTGCCCGTAACCGAAGAAACGCCGACCAAGCCCGCCAACTCGCCCTACGGCCGCACCAAGCAGATGTGCGAAGACATTCTGCGCGACCTGGCCCAGGCGCCCGACAACGAGGTGAAAACCATTCTGCTGCGCTACTTCAACCCGGTAGGGGCGCATCCGTCGGCCCTCATTGGCGAGCTGCCGCTGGGTGTACCGCAGAATCTGATTCCGTTTGTAACGCAAACGGCCGCGGGCATCCGGGAAAAGCTCACCATCTACGGCGACACCTACGACACCCCCGACGGCACCAACATCCGCGACTACGTGCACGTGGTGGACCTGGCCAAAGCCCACGTGGTGGCCGTGCAACGTCTGCTGCAAGCGCAAAGCACCGCCGTGGAAACCTATAACGTGGGCACCGGCCGCGGCAACTCGGTGCTGGAAGTGGTGCACGCCTTCGAGCGCGCTACGGGCCAGAAGCTCAACTACGTCATCGGGCCCCCGCGTGCCGGCGACGTGCCGGCCATCTACGCCGACGTGACCAAAGCCACGGCCGAGCTGGGTTTCCAAACGACTTCTACCCTGGAAGAGGCACTGGCCAGCGCTTGGCGGTGGCAACAGCACCTGGGCGAAACGGCCAAAGGCTAACTTGTCAAATGGCTGAATGGCTGCTTGTTTTGCTACCCCAGAGCAGCCAGCCATTTAGCCATTTAACAATTCAACCAATTAAGAAATGAAAATCATTATCACCGGCGGGGCCGGCTTCATTGGGTCGCACGTGGTGCGCCTGTTCGTGACCAAGTACCCCGAGTACCAGATTCTGAACCTGGACGCGCTGACCTACGCGGGCAACCTGGAGAACCTGCGCGACATCGAGAATGCGCCCAACTACCGCTTCGTGAAGGGCGACCTGACCGACCAGGCCTTTGTCGACCAACTCTTCGCCACCGAAGAGCCCGACGCGGTGATTCACCTCGCCGCCGAGTCGCACGTAGACCGTAGCATCACCGACCCGCTGGCGTTTGTGAAAACCAACGTGCTGGGCACCGTGCACCTGCTGAACGCGGCCCGCAACCTGTGGCAGCCGCCGGGCTACGAGGGCAAGGTGTTCTACCACGTGAGCACCGACGAAGTGTACGGCTCGCTGGAAATGGGCACCGACATGTTCACCGAAAGCACCGCCTACGACCCCCGGTCGCCGTACTCGGCCTCCAAGGCGTCGTCGGACCACTTCGTGCGGGCCTGGTACCACACCTACCACATGCCGGTGAAAATCAGCAACTGCTCGAACAACTACGGCCCCAACCACTTCCCCGAGAAGCTCATTCCGCTGGCCCTGCACCGCATCCAGAAGGGCGAGGCCATTCCGGTGTACGGCAAGGGCGAGAACGTGCGCGACTGGTTGTTCGTGAAAGACCACGCCACGGCCATCGACGCGGTGTTTCACCAGGGCAAAGTGGGCGAAACCTACAACATTGGCGGGGTGAACGAGTGGAAGAACCTCGACCTGATTCACCTGCTCTGCGACGTGATGGACGAGAAGATGGGCCAGCCCCAAGGCACCTCGCGCCAGCTCATCAAGTTCGTCACCGACCGCGCCGGCCACGACCTGCGCTACGCCATCGACTCGTCGAAAATCATGAACGAGTTGGGCTGGAAACCCTCCGTCACCTTCGAGCAAGGCCTGCGCCAGACCGTCGACTGGTACTTCGACAACCAGGAATGGCTGCAGAACGTGACCAGCGGCCACTACCAGGATTACTACCGCCAGCAGTACGCGGCTAGATAATGTGAAAATGTGCGGAATGTGGGAAATGTGATGAATGTGCCGGTCTGGAACTGAGCCGCCATCCATTTTCCACATTCCGCACATTCATCACATTCACCACATTAAATAAGATGTACGACTCCCCCTTTCACGAGCAGCCGCTCGATAACCTGACTTTCCTCGTGACCGGCGGCGCCGGCTTCATCGGCTCCAACATCGTGGAGTACCTGCTGAAGTACGGGGTGAAGAAGGTGCGCACCTTCGACAACTACTCCAACGGCTTCCGCAAGAACCTGCAGTTGTTCGAAGGCCACCCCGCGCTGGAAATCCTCGACGGCGACATCCGCGACGTGGAGGCCTGCCGCCGCGCCTGCGAAGGCGTCGACGTAGTGCTGCACCAAGCGGCGCTGGGCTCAGTCCCGCGTTCCATCAACGACCCGATTACCTCGAACGACGTGAACGTGGGCGGCTTCGTGAACATGCTGGTGGCCGCCAAGGACGCCGGCGTGAAGCGCTTCGTGTATGCCGCCAGCAGCAGCACCTACGGTGACTCGCCCCACCTGCCCAAGATTGAGGACCGTATCGGCAAGCCCCTCTCGCCCTACGCCGTCACCAAGTACGCCAACGAGCTGTACGCCGACGTGTTTGGCAAGACCTACGGCATGGAAATCATCGGGCTGCGCTACTTCAACATCTTCGGCCCGCGTCAGGACCCGAACGGGGCGTACGCCGCCGTCATCCCGCTGTTTATCGACGCGGTGCTGCAGGGCAAGGCCCCGCGCATCAACGGCGACGGGGGCCAGACGCGCGACTTCACCTTCGTGGAAAACTGCGTGCAGGCCAACATCCGCGCCGCTCTGGTGCAGAACCCCGAGGCAGTGAATCAGGTGTATAACATTGCCGTGGCCGACCGCACCTCGCTCAACGACCTGTTCAACATCCTGAAGGAAGAGGCCGGCGTCGACATCACGCCCGAGTACGGCCCCAACCGCGCCGGCGACATCCGCGACTCCCTGGCCGACATTTCGAAGGCCGAACGGCTGCTGGGCTACCGTCCGCAGATACGCATCCGCGAAGGCCTGCAGAAAACCCTGGCGTGGTTCCGCGAAAACCAGGAGTTTATTAAAAAAACGAAGTAATTGCCAAATGGCTGGATGACTTTGTGGCTGGTCGTTCTGGTAGAGCAATCAACCATTTAGCCATTTAACAATTCAACCCTTCCCATGAAAGGCATCATCCTCGCCGGTGGCTCCGGCACGCGTTTGCATCCCCTCACGCTAGCTGTGTCGAAGCAGCTCATGCCGGTGTACGACAAGCCGATGATTTATTACCCGCTGTCGATTCTGATGATGGCCGGTATCCGGGATATCCTCATCATCACCACGCCCCACGACCAGGAGCAGTTCCAGAAACTACTCGGCGACGGTAAAAATCTCGGCTGCAACTTTCAGTACACCATTCAGGAGGTGCCCAACGGTTTGGCCCAGGCCTTTGTGCTGGGTGCCGACTTCATTGGCAACGACAAGGTGGCGCTGGTGCTGGGCGACAACATCTTTCACGGCGAAGGCCTAGAAGAGCTGCTGAAAAGCAACAACGACCCCGAAGGCGGCGTGGTGTACGCCTACCACGTGCACGACCCCGAGCGCTACGGCGTGGTGGAGTTCGATGCCAACAACAAGGCCCTGAGCATCGAGGAGAAGCCCGCCAAGCCCAAGAGCAATTACGCCGTGCCGGGCCTGTATTTCTACGACAACGAAGTGGTGCAGATTGCCCGCGACCTAAAGCCCTCAGCCCGCGGCGAGTACGAGATTACCGACGTGAACCAGGAGTACCTGCGCCGCGGCAAGCTGAAAGTGGGCATCCTGGGCCGCGGCACCGCGTGGCTCGATACGGGTACCTTCGAAAGCCTGATGCAGGCCGGCGAGTTTGTGCGCGTGATTGAGCAGCGCCAAGGCCTGAAAGTGGGCTCCATTGAGGAAATAGCCTACCGCCAGGGTTTCATCGACGCCGACCAGCTGCGCAAGATTGCCGCGCCCCTGCGCAAGAGCGGCTACGGCGACTACCTCATGCACCTGCCCGAAAGCCTGCTGCTGAACCAGTAGACAGTTTCTCGCCTACACGCCGAACGCCCGTTGCCACTGTTGGCAACGGGCGTTCGGCGTGTAGGGACGGCCCTTATGGCAGCAGCGCGCCCGCCGCCAAAGCCCCCAGCACCAGCACGTAGGAAGGCAGCCGGTCCCAGAGCAGCACCAGAAACGTGACGCCCACCAAGATGGGGTTCAGCGGCAGGTCCACGCCGTAGCGACCGGGCAGGTGCCAAGCCGGGCCATCGGGCAGGGGGTGGTAGAGCAGAAACGTAGCGGCGCACACCAGCCCGGCCGACACGGCGTTGATGCCTTCGAGCGAGGCTTTGACCACGCGGTACTGCTTGAGCTGGTCCCAGAAGCGGATGAGGAAGAAGATGAGCAGCGTACCCGGCATGAAGATGCCCGCCGCCCCCACCAGCGCCCCCATCACCTGCCCGCCAATGCCGTAGTCGCGCATGGCCAGGGCACCCACGTAGGCGGCAAAGGAAAAGTTGGGGCCCGGCAGGGCCTGCGTGAGGCCGTAGCCCGACAGAAACTCGGCCGAGGTGAGGTAGCCCTTGAACTCCACAAACTCGGTGTAGAAAAGCGGCGCCAGCACCTGCCCGCCGCCAAACACCAAGGACCCATTGCGGTAAAAGTTCTCGAACAAGCGCACCGGCAGCAGGCGCGTGTAGTGGCCCAGCACAGCCGCGGCTATAAACACCGTCAGCCACAGCACAAAGTTGGCCCACTCGATGCGCAGCGGCTGCTTGTTTTTGATGAGCGGCTGCTTGCGGTAGCGGAACGTCGTCACCAGCCCGCCGCCCAGCAGCAGCAGCGGCAGCACCCACGGCAGCTGGAAGAAATACGCCGCCCAGGCCGACACCACCAGCAGCGCCACCGAAGTCTTCGTGTGAATGACCTTCTCGGCAATCTTGTAGGCCGAAAACGCCACAAACCCCACCGCCACCGGCTGCACGAAGCGCACCAGCTGCGCCACCTGCTCTTTGTCGAGGTAACTCATCGAGAGGCCCGCCACCGTCATGATGCACACGGCCGGCAGCATCCAAATCAGCAGCGTGAGGTAGGCCAGGTTGGGCCCACCCAGCCGGAAGCCGATTGCGGTAATGGTTTGGGTGGAGGTGGGACCGGGCAGCACCTGGCACAGCGCCATCAGCTCCAGCAGTTCGGCCGAGGTGAGGTAGCGGCGCTTGTCCACCAGCAGGCGCAGCATCATGGCGGTGTGGGCCTGCGGGCCCCCAAACGCCGTGAGGCCCAGCACGGCCACGTCTTTCAGAAAAATGATGCCGCGCACGCGCCGGGTGCGCTTGCCGCGCGGCGGGGGAGCCAGCTGTACCGGCGCGTCGGCTTCTAAAGACTGCTGCTGCACGGGTGGGCAGGTGGGGTGTATCAGTAAAGAAGCACAATCCGCCCCAAACGGCAAGCCGCTGAGGTGGTGGAAAAGTGACGTTTGCGCAAAACTCCCCTCCTTTTTGAAGGAGGGGACGCCGTGCCGCAGGCGCGGCTGGGGTGGTTCCTCCGTTGCTGAGGTTGAACGGACTGGTAGTAGAATGGCCAAGAAAGAACGGTCATGCAGAGCGTGAGCGAAGCATCTCGCGTGTTCAATCTGATTACTGCCACACATCAGCACGCGAGATGCTTCGCTCACGCTCTGCATGACGATCTAATGTAAACAACGTCAGCAACGACCGAACCACCCCAGCATCGGCAAGCCGATGCATCCCCTCCTTTTTGAAGGAGGGGAGCTTGTCGTTCTTGCGTCTCCCAACAAAAAAAGCCCGGCCGCTGGGGCCGGGCTTTTGCTTCACGGCGCAAGCCGGAATTACATCGTCGATTTCTTCTTCAGGCCGAGCTCGATGAGACGCTCGTTGAGGAACTCGCCGGCCGTGATGTCGGCCTCCTTTTTGGGATTGTCGGGCGTTACGCAGTGCTCCAGGGCCGCCAGGCTCATTTCGGAGCGCGGGTGCATGAAGAACGGAATCGAGTAGCGCGAGGTGTTCATCTTCTCGCGGGCGGGGTTCACCACGCGGTGGATGGTGCTCTTGAGCACGCCGTTGGTTAGGCGCTGGAGCATGTCGCCCACGTTCACCACAATCTGGTCGGGCAGGGCCGTGATGGGAATCCACTTCCCGTCGCGGCGCTTCACCTGCAGGCCATCGGCCGAGGCCCCCATGAGCAGGGTAATGAGGTTGATGTCGCCGTGTTCGGCGGCGCGCACGGCGTCGGCCGGTACCGCATCGGGGTTTTCGATGGGGTAGTAGTGGATGGGGCGCAGGATGGAGTTGCCGTTGCGCACCTTGTCGTCGAAGTAATTCTCGGGCAGGTGCAGGTACAGGGCAATGGCGCGCAGCACGTCTTTGCCGGCCGCTTCCAGCGTCTTGTAGGTCTGCAGGGCCGTGTCCTTGAACGTGGGAATCTCCTTGGGGAAGATGTTGTCCGGGTACTCGTTCTTGATGGGGTCGTTGGGGTCGTCGACCTCCTGGCCCACGTGGAAGAACTCCTTCAGGTCGCCGGTATTGCGGCCCTTGGCGTGCTCCTTGCCCTTGCTGATGTAACCGCGCTGGCCGGCCAGCTCCGGGTTTTCGTACTGCTGCTTCACCTCGTCGGGCAAGGAGAAGAACGACTGCACGTCGCGGTACAGGGTGGCGGTCTGCTCGTCGTTCAGACCGTGGTTCTTGAGCGCCACGAAGCCGATGTTCTGGTAGGCTTCGCCCAAGTCTTGCACAAACTTGGCTTTGCGCTGCGCATCGCCCGAGCGGAAGTCCGCGAGGTCGAGCGAGGGAATTTCGTCCAACAATTTTTCGCTCATAGCGAATTCAAAATATACTTTTGGGGAAACCTTACGTACTGCGGCAAGGTACTCAAAAAATCATTTTTTTGTTCGGGCATCCCGCCGCTTGCCTGCGCCACGCCTTTTACCCGCCCTCCACCATGAAAAAAGCCATCTGGCTGCTGAGCGCCGCCGTGCTCGGCCTCTCCGCCTGCGACACCACCCGTCAGCAAGCCGATACCGCTTCGGCCACCGCCGAGCAAGTACGTACCACGGCGGCCGCGGCCACCATGGAAAAAAACGGCATCCGCCTCACGCCGTTCACCGACTCGCCGAAGTTTCCCTCGGCCGGCCTGCGCCTGAATACGCCGGCCGCCAACTCCACCGTGCCCAGCGGCCCCGTGGCCTTCGACTACGACCTGACCAACTTCCAGCTCACGAAGATGACCGGGCACCAGCACGGCGAGGAAATGGCCAACTCCATGCAGGGCCAGCACATTCACAACATCGTCGACAACGAGCCCTACACGGCCCACTACACCACCGAGTTTACCAAGCCCATTGCCGACGGCCAGCACGTGGTCCTCTCGTTTCTCTCGCGCTCCTACCACGAGAGCCTCAAGCACCGCACCGCCTACGACCTGCGCGTGATTAGCGTGGGCAAGGTGGCCACCCCGCTGGCGGTGGACCTGGCGGCCCCGCACATGTTCTACAGCCGCCCCAAGGGCGAGTACACCGGCAAAGACGCCCAGAAGGTGATGCTCGACTTCTACCTGGTGAATACCACCCTCACGCCCGACGGCAACAAGGTGCGCGCCACCATCAACGGCACCGAGTTCATGCTCGACCAGTGGGCCCCCTACATGATGGAAGGCCTGCCCATGGGCCAGAACACGGTGAAGCTGGAGCTGGTCGACGGCAACGGCAACCTCGTGCCCGGCCCCTACAACTCGGTAACGCGCACGTTTACACTGGCGCAGTAACCTCACCCCCGGCCCCCTCTCCAAAGAGAGAGGGGGAGCCACGGCAGCGCGAGCGGCAGTGGTCCTACGACTCCAAGTCGTAGAACCACTATCGTTGCACGACCTCCGGCAGCAATGCACAACGCCCGCTTTCCGGCAATGGAAGGCGGGCGTTGTGCTTGGTGGCCACCGCAACACGTTGCAGTAGCCTTTCGGGGCGTCGGAAGTGGCCCGCAACAGGTTGCGGTAGGCTTTCGGCACGGCAAAACCCGGGTGCAACGTGTTGCGGTTGGCTTTCGGCCAGCCGAAATGGGCTGGCAACCTGTTGCGGTGCTTTCGGGGACAACCGAAAGCCCGTCGCAACGTGTTGCGAGGAGCAAAAGGGCTAGGCGGGCGTGGGTGTCGATGGCTTGGCGGCTTTGCCGTTGCGGCCGGCATTGGGGTTGCGCACCAGCGCGTAGTTGAAGAAGGCGCGGGCTTTTTCGGGGGCGGCGTGAAACTGGGCCAGGGCCACGCAGTGGGTGTGCCAGAGGGCGTCGCAGAGCTGCTGCCAGCCAAGGCCCAGCTCGCCGATGGTGTCCTGGGTTTGCTTTTGGGCGGTGTCTTTGGCCTTGCCGGCGGCCTGCAGCTCGGCGAGCAGGGCGCTGGCCTGCTGGGCGGGCTCGGGGCCGAAGTCGGCGGTGTATTCGCCGAGAGTTTTGTGGAAGGCTTCGAGGCGCTTGGGCAGCTGCTGGGTGGCTTCGGTGAGGCCGGAGAGGCCCTGGGGCAGCAGGGCTTTGAAGTCGGCGGGGCGCTTGCGCAGCTTGGGCACCAGGGTCACGTCGTGCAGCTCGCGCACCCACTCGCGGATGGCGGCCGCTACCTGGGCGGCGGTGCGCGTCTGGCGCTGGCGGGTGCCGTCCTGGGCGGTGCGGTCGGTTACGGAGTCTTCGAGGGCCTGCAGCTGCGCCCCAAACGGGGCGGCCAGGGCCTGGAGGGCGGGGTTGTCGGTTTTCGTCAGCGCCGTATGGGTGTAGCGGGCGAAGGCGAGGAAATCGGGCCGCGACGCGCGGATGTTGCGGAAATGGTTTTCGTACGCAGCTTCGTACATGGTGGAGGGGTATGAAAGGTGAACAATGGAACGACGAACGATGGGTGGGGTGGATGGGGTAATCGAGGGGGTAAACTACGCGCTGGCAGCGGTTTGTGCAAGGGGAGCGGCGGCGTAGCCAAAGCTCACGCTACTACACGTTACGGCGCTATTCCACTACCACTTTGCCGGTGGCGAGCAGGGCGTCGTCGGCGCGCAGCTGGCAGAGGTAGAGGCCGGCCGGCAGCCCGGCCACGGACACGGCGGCCTCGCGCTGGCCGGGGCGCAGGGGCAGGCGCCGCACCAGCCGGCCGGTGGCCTCGCGCAGCTCCAGGGCGGCGGTGCGGGCCGCGGCGGGCAGCGCCAGCGGCACGGTGAAGGCCGTGCGGGCGGGGTTGGGGTAGGCCCTGAGCGAGGCCAGCGGGCGGGCGGCCGGGGTGCGGGCGGGCAGGGGCACGCCGCCGGCCCCCTCCACCACGCGCGGCAGGCCCGGCACGCGCAGCCGCGCCACATAGGTAATTTCTGATGCGCGGAGCACGGTCAACAATGTGGAGTCAGAGAGCGGCGCTAGTCCCACGGGCACTGGAATTTGCTGAGCGGCCAATACAGAGGCAGTTGGCGTGAAGGCGAACTGCTGCTGCAAGGTACCGGTGGGAGAGAAGCGGTATAACCAGAACGTATTGGCAGGCGAGTTGCGGGTGACGAATACGAGCAGCGAACCGTCGGCCAGTTCGCGCGGGCAGCTGAAGCCGAAAGGACTATTGGGCACCGTGGGTCGGTGCACATAACGCCAGACCACGTTAAGGTTGGCGTCCACGCGCAGCACGAAGGGACGCGAGACGCTGGACATGGTAGGCGTAATAGAGTCGGTTCGGCCGGTGAAGATGAATCCTCCATCACGAAGGGCCAGCAATTGGTCCCCACCAAAACCGTAGGCCGACACAAAGGCGTAATTGGGGTGAGCTGGTACTAGCACGCCGCGTAGCGAGTCGCCCTGCTGGCTTACTTCCAGCAGCTTCAACCGCGACAAGCCAGGTCCCGCCGGGGTTGCTTGTTGGGTCACGATGTCAGCAAGCAACAGTGTACCGCGTACCGTGTACGCTAAACCAAAAGGAGTTGCGAATCGTCCATAGGGATATGCGCGTCGCCAGAGCACCCGCCCCAAACTGTCGAGCCGGGTTAGGAAGGGTTGTTGAGCAAACGGGTTCGGGGAAGTAACCATGCCGGCGTGCACATAGGTGCCGCCGTCGGAGCTTTCAAGTAGCTGGGCGCTGCTTTCCGCGCCGCTTTCCGGTGGCAGCACACGCCGCCAGCGCAGCGCACCGCGCGTCGAGAAGCGCAGTAGGTGTACTCGGGCGCTGTCGAAAGAGGGAGCCCAGCGTCCGCCGAACTCGGTTGGCGCTAGTAACACACCGCCTCCCCGCAGGGCAAGCGTTTGGGCGTTTTCACGAATGTCACTCACTCCCACACCGGCCACCGTACCCAAGCGGGCGAAACGAGTCGTGTCGCAGGTGAGCAACAGCCGGGGCATGGTAAAAGCATAGCGTTGGGCGGGGGGGGCACTAAGGCGGGTGGAGCCCAATAGCAGCAGTGAATCGGGTCCGGTGCGTAACAGGGCATATGAGGCACGGGGCTGACTGGCTGAACCGTAAACCCGCTCGCAGAGCAACTGCTGGGCGTGGGCGGTAGGAGCACCCAGCAGCAAGCAAACGCAGAGAAAGAAGTATTTCATGGCAGGACAATGGGCTATTGCACGGCCAGTTTCTGGGTGGTCAGGGTGCGGCCCTGCGCGCGCAGAGTCAGCACGTAGAGGCCCGGGGGCAGGGCGCGCACCTCCAGCGCGGCCGTGCTGCGGGCGGCGAGCAGCGGCAGACGGCGCACGAGGCGCCCGGCTAAGTCGTGTAGCTCCAGCGCGGCCGTGCGGGTAGCAGCCGGCAAGCTGTACGCAACGGTGACGGCCGCGCTGGCCGGGTTGGGGAACAGGGCCAGGGTAGCCAACGGCCGCCCGGCCGAAGCGCGGGCGGGCAGGGGCACGCCGCCGGCCCCCTCCACCACGCGCGGCAGGCCCGGCACGCGCACCCGCGCCGTGTAAGTGGCGGTGCCGGAGTTCAGCGCCACCATCAGGGACGAATCCGACAGCCCGGCCAGGCCCACGGGCTGGGTCACTTGTTGGCCCGCCGTGCCGGCCGGGGTGAAGGCGTACTGGTGGGTGAGGGCGCCGGCCGGGGAAAAGCGGAACAGCCAGAACGTACTGGCGGGGTTGTTGCCGCGCGTGGCCAGCACCAGCAGCGAGCCGTCGGCCAGCTCCAGCGGGCTGCCCAAGCTGTAGCGGGTGAAGTTGGCGAGCGGGCGGTGCACGTAGCGCCAGACCACGTTCAGGTCGCGGTCCACGCGCAGCACGAAGGGGCGCGTGGTGCTGCCTCCGCCGGGCGTGAGCGAGTCGGCCACGCCGGTGAAGACAAAGCCCCCGTCGCGCAGCGGCCGCAGATGAGGTCCGCTGTCAGTGTCGCGATATATAAGCGGGTAGTTGGGATGAGCCAGCACTAGCACGCGGCGCAGTGAGTCGCCGTGCTGGCTCACTTCCAGCAGCCGCAGCCGCGAAGCAGGAATTCCACTTATCGGCGGTAGACTTGCCTCACTGATAAGCAGCAGTGTACCGTACGCTGTGTATGTTGTACCGAATTCGGGACTCCCGTTTCTAAAAGGATAGGTGCGGCGCCACAGCTCGGTCCCTAGGCTGTCGAAGCGGGCCAAGAAAGATTCGGAACGATAAGTCGTGCCTGAAAAAAAGGCCGTGGAACCGTGTAAGTAAGCTCCGCCACCGGGCGCTGCCAGCACCTGGGCAAATTCCATTCCGCCACGAGCCTGCACGCGCCGCTGCCAGCGAAGTATACCACGGGCAGAAAAGCGTTGTAGCAATACATGGATGCTATCTATGGGTGGAGTGCCAACCATGCGCCCGCCGCGCTGTGAGGCTGCCACCAGCATCCCGCCGCGTTCGGCCGCAACTTGTGCATATCCAAAAACATAATACCGGTCGTCGCCAAGACCGGCAACAGGCGAGGAATTCAGCATAGCGAATTGAGCAGTGTCACCGGTAGGGCGCAGGCGGGGCATAGAGTAAGTGCGCGTGTAGCTGCCGGGCGCCCCACGGACGGTGGAACCCACTAGCAACATTGAATCGGACGCGAGGCGTAACAGCACATGGGAATCAAAGCCGTTGACTCCCGTAGCTCCGCCGTAGACTCGCTGAGTAAGAATTTGCTGGGCGTGGCCTGTACCTGAACTCAGCAGGACCAGCAACGCCGTTAGGTATAAGAGGCGCATCAAGGGCTAGAAAGAATAGAAGTTCATTACTAAAAGCAGCGGAAAAGATACAGGAAAGCTCCTCACAACCGCTTTCCGCGCCGCACCTGCCACTCCAGCAGCAGTTCGAAGTAGGGCAGCAGGCGGTCGGAGCGTTGGCGCAGCTCTTCGGCGGTGTAGCTGGCCCCGGCGTAGGTGCCCTGGCCGGGGCGGTAGCGGTAGCGGTTTTGCAGGCTTTGCAGCCAGAGGCTGCCGGTGAGCGAGAGGGCCCCGGCGCGGCGCTCGTAGGCCAGCTCGGGGCCGTGCTGGCGGGTGAGGGTGCGGAGGTAGATAAGGGCGGAGGGGCCGGCCTCGTCGGGAATGAGGGCGGCGCGGTTGTGGGTGCGCTGCTCCAGGAAGCGGTAGCCGGCGCGCAGGCTGCTTTGGCCGCGCAGGCCGCTCCAGCCCCGGCGCAGGCCCACGCTCACGTCGTGCACGATGGTGGTGTCGAGGGGGCTTTCGGTGAACTGCGGCCAGCGCAGCAGCCCAATGCGGTTTTCGCGGCGCTGGTAGTCGGCGGTGGCCAGCCAGCGGGGCGTGAGCTGGTAGCTCAGGTGTTGCTCCAGCTCCAGCACGCGGTTGGCGCGGTTGCGGGCCGCTTCGGTGGGCCGGTCGCGCACCTGGTAGCTCACCCACAGGTGGTAGGCGGCGCGCCAGCTAAAGGGGCCGGGCGCCCAGGTAAAGCCCGGCTCCCAGTGCAGCAAGCGGTCGGTGTAGTTTTCGGCGCTCTGCTCGGCCTTGATGAACACAAACTGCCGGTACTCGCCCCACAGGGCCAGCGAAGTGCGGAAGGTGGGGTGCCAGCGCGAGGCCAGGGTGAGGCGCAGCTGGTGGCTGGCTTCGTCGCGGTCCTGGTTGTTGTCTTCGCTGGGGGTGTTCACGCGCAGCAGCTGGGCGGTGGTGGAGATGCTGAGGGCTTGCTTGGGCGTGGGCAGCCACGTCAGCTCGCCCTGCCAGAGGGTGGTTTTCTCCAGCACGTCCTTGATTCGCTCCCGGTCGGTGGCGGTGCGCAGGCGGGTGGGGGAGAGGTTGCGGTTGTTGTCGCGCAGGGCGTAGGTACGGGCGCGCTCGTGGTAGCCAAACACGCCGTGGGCCTGCAGCTTGGGGCGGGTGAGGGTCAGGTCCTGGCGGGTGTCTACCTCGTACTGCTCGTAGCCCACGTTCTGCAGGGTGTCGGCCGCGGCCGAGAGGCGGCGGTAGCGAAACGAGCGGGTGGGCAGGAGCAGGGTGTTGTCGGAACGAAACGCGGCCTGGGTGCCCAGCTGGTAGGCCCAGGTGAGCTGCGCGGCGGCCGTGTCGCTCTGAATGCGCTGCACGTTGTTGGCCAGGTAGTCTTCGGCGCGGTTGCGGCGGTAGCCCAGGCGCAGGGCGGCGGTGGCGTTTTCGTCGAGGCGGTGCTCGTACCAGCTGTCGGCCACGGCCCGTTCCCAGGTGCGGGGCCCCAGCTGGGTGCGGGTGCCGCTCAGGCGCACACTCACCGGCTGGGCCAGGCCGGGCAGGGGCCGAAAAATAGCCGTGAGGGCCGCGCCGTAGGTGGGCCCGACATCCTGGATGCCGTTGCGCAGGTCGTGGGTGAGGCCGCCGAGCAGGTAGGCCTGGAGGGTCGAAACGGTGTCGGCGGCGTTGGTGGGGCGCAGGCGGTGCTGCCAGCCCACACGAGCCAGCCAGGAGGCGGTGCGAATGTGGTTGGCGCGGCTTTCGTCGTAGCGCACCTGCTGGCCCACCTGCCAGCTGCGGCCCAGGCGCAGGAGGTGCAGCACGTCGGCGTGGTAGTTTTCGAGCACGAAGGGCGGCGCGCCGCGGGTGTCGTACACCCACTCGGAAAACAGGCGGTAGCGCAGGGTTTGGCGGGCCCCCAGGTTGAGCAGGCCGAAGGCCGCGCTTTGCTGGGCGAAGGTGCTCACGCCCACGCGCCGGGCCCGCAGGCTCACGCCCACCAGCGTATCGGGCTGCAGGCCAGCGGCCAGGGGGGCCACGGCTACGGGGGCGGCTTGTACATCCTGCGCCACGGCCGCGCCGGCCCGCAGCGCGAGCCAGCCAACGAAGCAAACCAGAAGCAGGCGGGCAAAGGGGCCCATGAGAAAAGTAGCGTGAGCACGAAGCTACCCAAAGTAGGCAATTTGCCGGGCCAGGACAATAAGGCTAATACCTGTCCGTAACATACTTATGTGATGGTTTTACTGGCCACCGGCTGTACTTTTGGAGCCGCCTTTGGGCTCCTGCCGAAACTTCCTGTTACTTAAGGACGTCTTGGGGTCGAGCTTGGTCTACGCCAGCCAGCTTCTCGTTTGCACTCTACCACCGTTCACAAGCATGCAGAAACTACTTCTATCGTTGGGCCTGACCGTGGGGCTAGTGGGGGGATTTTGCAGCAGCGCCCGCGCTCAGCACGCCGTGTGGGCCGCCAAAGTAGTGGCCGTGTCGTCGCAAAAAGCCGAAGGCAAAGAGCCCTTTTCGCCCGAAAAAGTCCTCGGTGAACCCAATGCCCTGCCGCTGGGTCAGATCAGCAACGACGCCTGGATTCCGAAAAAAGAAGGGGCCAAGGAATTCATCGAAGTCAAATTTGCCAAGTCGGTCGTGGCCCGGCAGGTAACGGTGGTCGAAAACTTCAACCCCGGCTCCATCATCCGCATCGAGCTGGTGGACACCCGCAACGAGCGGCACCAGGTCTACGAAAACGACAACCCCGGCCCCATTCCCGACATCTTCCGCACGCTGCAGGTTACGTTCAGCCCCGGCACCTACCGCACCATCGGGGTCGTCGTCACGATGAACACGGCCAAGGTGAACGGCGTGAACCAAATCGACGCCATCGGCGTGGCCGACGTGGCCGACGTGATGGTGAAGAAGGAGTTCCGCACCAGCCCCAGCGGTGGCAGCGAAGACGGCGCCGTGGCCTTCGACTCGGCCATGGTGAACCTGGGCCCGAACGTGAATACCAAGTTCACGGAGGTGCGCCCGGTTATTTCGCCCGACGGCCGCACGCTGTTTTTTGCCCGCCAGAACGCCCCCGGCAACGTGGGCGGCGCCAAAGACGGGCAGGACGTGTGGTACTCGACGCTGGCCAACCCCAAAACCAAGGCCTGGAACCCCGCCAAAAACCTGGGCGGCCCGGTCAACTCGCCCGGCCCCAACGGCCTGGCCTCGGTGTCGGCCGACGGCTCTTCGGCGCTGCTCATCAACCGCTACATGCCCGACGGCTCGCTCGACCCCAAAGGCGCCAGCATTTCGCGCCGCAAGCCTTCGGGCTGGAGCCAGCCCGAAAACCTGAACATCCAGGATTTCTACAACGATGACCCCGAAAACGTCGATTTTTTCCTGACCACCTCGGGCAAGCAGCTGCTGATGGCCGTGGAGCGCAAAGACAGCAAAGGCCAGCAGGACCTGTACGTGAGCATGCGTCAGCCCGACGGCTCGTGGAGCCGCCCGCTGAACATGGGCGCCAACATCAACACCAAGAAGGCCGAGTTTGCGCCCTTCCTGGCGTCGGATGGCAAGACGCTGTACTTCGGCTCCGACGGCCACACGGGCTACGGCAAGAGCGACATTTTCTACTCGAAGCGCCTCGACGACACCTGGACCAACTGGAGCAAGCCGCGCAACCTGGGCCCGAGCATCAACTCACCTGCCGATGACGCCTACTTCACCCTCTCGGCCGCCGGCAACGACGCCTACCTCGTGTCGGACCGCAACGGCACCGACGGCTCGCGTGACATTTTCCGCATTGCCCTCACCCCGCGCAACAAGCCCGAGGTAGTGGCCCTGGTGCGCGGCCGCGTGCTCGACGCCGTGACCAAGAAGCCCGTAGCGGCTACCGTGCGCTACGAAAACCTGATAACGGGCGAAGAAGTGGGCGTGGCCGAAACCAACCCCGCCGATGGCTCCTACACCATTGTGCTGCCCGCCGGTGCCCACTACGGCTACCGCGCCGATGCCAAAGGCTACCTGGCTGAAGACCAGAACCTCGACATCACCGACCGCCGCACCTACTCCGAGGAAACCCAGGACTTGTTCCTGATTCCGTTTGAGGTGGGCCAGAAGATCAAGCTGAACAATATCTTCTTCACCCAGAGCAAGTACTACCTGCGCGAAAGCTCCTACCCCGAGCTGGGCCGCCTGGTGAACATCCTGAAGAACTACCCGCAGGTGGAAATCAAGCTCGAAGGCCACACCGACAACCAGGGCGACCCGGGCCTGAACCTGAAGCTGAGCATCGACCGCGTGAACGAGGTGAAGAAGTACCTCGTGAGCAAGGGCGTGGCCGGCAACCGCATTACCACCGAGGGCTTCGGCGACACCAAACCCATTGCCCCGAACGACCAGGAAGAAACCCGCAAGCTCAACCGCCGCGTGGAATTCGTGATTACCAAGAAGTAATGTGTTGAAGTGCTGATGCGCATTTCACCAAAAGCAACAGGCCCTTCCGAAAACCGGAAGGGCCTGTTGCTTTTGAAGTCGGTATGAACGCCTCGAGGCCATTAGCGCTTAGCGGATCAGACTCTGCACACCAGCACATTAAACATCACGTCAGCCGGGTTTCGTCGCGGCCGGGCTTGGTGCTGCTGCTCTGGCCGCCGGGGTTGGCAATGGAGTCGCGCATGTCGGTGTCGGCCTGGATGTTGCGCATTTTGTAGTAGTCCATGATGCCGAGGTTGCCGGAGCGGAAGGCTTCGGAAATGGCCTTGGGAATTTCGGCTTCGGCTTCCACCACGCGGGCCTTGGCCTCCTGGGTTTTGGCGCGGTTTTCCTGCTCCACGGCCACGGCCATGGCGCGGCGCTCTTCGGCTTTGGCTTCGGCTACTTTCAGGTCGGCGTTGGCTTGGTCAATCTGCAGCTTGGCCCCGATGTTTTCTCCTATGTCCACGTCGGCAATGTCGATGGAGAGAATTTCGAAGGCTGTGCCGGCGTCGAGGCCTTTCTGCAGCACCAGCTTGGAAATCTTGTCGGGGTTTTCGAGCACTTCCTTGTGCGAAAGCGACGAGCCGATGCTGGTTACGATGCCTTCGCCCACACGGGCCAGAATGGTTTCTTCGCCGGCGCCGCCCACGAGCTGCGAGATGTTGGCGCGCACCGTTACGCGGGCTTTGGCAATGAGCTGAATGCCGTCTTGGGCCACGGCGGCCACGTTGGGCGTGTTAATCACCTTGGGGTTTACCGAGGTGGTAACGGCCTCGAACACGTCGCGGCCGGCAAGGTCAATAGCCGTGGCTTGGTTGAACGAGAGCGGAATACCGGCTTTGTCGGCCGAAATCAGGGCTTTGATGACGGTGGGGACGTTGCCGCCAGCCAGGTAGTGCGTTTCTAAGTCGTTGGCCGTCAGGTTCAGGCCCGCCTTGGTGGAGGTGATGAGCGAGTTGACGATGAGCGACGGCGGCACCTTGCGCACTCGCATCAGCACCAGCTGAAACAGCCCCACGCGCACCCCCGAGAAGATGGCCGTAATCCAGAGGCTGATGGGGAAGAAATACAGAAACACCAGGAGCAGCACGGCTCCCAGGGCAACGGGTATCAGGGGGAAATTCATGGCTGAAAGTAAGGGTTAAATGGTTGAATGGCTAAATGGTTGTTTGTTCTGCTATCGGAGCAACCAGCCATTTAGCCATTGAGCCATTTAAGCGGCCGCTACCACAATGCGGTTCTGCTCGATGCGCAGCACCTGCACCGTGGCGCCGGCGCCCACAAACTCGCCCAGCGTGGTGGCTTCGCGGCGTTCGTCGCCGAAGAGCACCGTGCCGGCCGGGCGCAGGGCCGAGAGCGTGCGGCCCAATTGGCCGGGGGCCACATCGGGCCGGCGCACGTCGTCGACGCGGGCGGTGTTTTTGGTGGTGAGGGCAAAGCGGTTGACCGACTGGGGCCGCAGACCAATCCAGACGACGGCCGCCACCAGCACCGTTGCCGAGCCCAGCAGCACGTGGCCGGCGGAGGTGCCCAGGTCGCGGTAGCTGAGCCAGATGCCCACGGTGAGCATGATGAAACCGGCCAGTCCCACGATGGTAGTGCCGGGAATCAGCAGCACTTCGGCCACCACAAACAAAGCGCCGAAGAGCAGCAAAACGACAATCAGTAGCCAGTCCATGAGGGTAAGAGCAAAGGGGAAGTTTCCCGGCGGCTCTGCCGAGCGGGCGCCGGATTGCGAAAATATACGGTACAATGGCCCGGTTTGACGCCCGCTCGGGCGGTATATTCAAGCCGGCTAAGCGGCCGGGCGCAAGCCCGGGCCGGTTGGGCCCAGCCGATTCTCGCCCATGCTGAATTTCGCCAACTTCACCCAGCCCGAGCCCGGTTCGCCGGCCCTCACCATGCTGGCCGCCATGATGAGCCAGGTGCCCAGCCTCACGCCCGCCGACATCGAGCAGATGATGCCGCTCTGGAACCGGCAGGTGCGCCTGAAGCGCGGCGACTTTCTCATTGGCGAAGGGCAAACGGAGCAGCACCTGTACTTTGTGGTCGATGGCACCATGCGCATTTACCTGCCCACGCCCGACGAGGACATCTGCGTGGGCTTTGCCTACGCCAACACGATGGTGACATCGGTGCCCTCGTTTCTGGGCAACAAGCCCTCCGAGTACTGCATTCAGGCCCTGCGGCAGTGCGAGCTGCTGGCCATTGGGCGCACCGATTGGCTGAACCTGACCGAGCAAAACGACAACTTCGCCCGCTTCTGGCGCAAGGAAATGGAGCGGTCGGTGCTGGGCCTCATCGAGCGGCAAATCGACCTGCTGTTGCCCGAGCCCCAGCAGCGCCTCGACCGGGTACGCAACCGCAGCCCGCGCCTGTTTCAGCTCATTCCCAAGAAATACATTGCCTCCTACCTGCGCATGACGCCCGAAACGCTCAGCCGGCTGCGCTAAATCTTGATTCCAGTCAATGGAAACCGCGGCGCGTGGTGGCCACCTTTGTCAAAACGAAACGCCATGACTACCAACGCCTTTATCCAACAACTGCAAGCCGCCGTGCGTCGCCTGCAAACCGTCGTCGAAACCGAATTGCAGCCGCTCAGCAACGAAGCGCTGAACTTCAAAGCCCGCCCCGACAGCTGGAGCGTGCTGGAATGCCTGGAGCACCTGAACCGCTACAGCCGCTACTACAACCCCGCCTTCGCCAAGGCCTTGCAATCGGTCGGCCGGCCGGCTTCGGTAGCTGACATCGGTTACAGCTGGTTGGGCCGCAAGTCGCTCGACATTGTGCGGCCCGGCAACGGCAAGCCCAGCAAAACCGTGAAGCACATGAACCCCGCCGGCAGCCAGCTCGGCCGCACCGTGCTCAATGAGTTTCTGCTGAACCAGCGCGAATTGTTGCGTCTGCTGGACCAGGCCGCTGCCACCGACCTCAACCGCAAAGTAGTGCCCGTGGAGTTCTTCCGGCTGCTGAAGCTGCGCCTCGGCGAGGCGCTGGAGTTTGTGGTGCTGCACGAAACCCGCCACGTGCAGCAGGCCCAGCGCGCCGCGCAGCTGGCCCAGGCCACCGCCCCGGTACTGGTTGTCTGAACCAAAAAGCCGCTTCGTCGCTCACCAAGACCCTGCGCGTGCGTATCAGTGGGGCATGATGAAACAACGCGAAGTAACCGACCAACACGGCACCACCTGGACGTGCGTGCAAGCCTACGCCGGCGTCGATAGCGCCGCGGCCGAGCAAGCCACCGAACTGGCCCAAGCCGCCGACGGCAGCGTAACCGTGGTATGCACACCCAGCGGCGGCGCCCAAACCAAGCGCCTCGACCTGGCCGCCGACTGGCTCGACAGCCTCACCGACGACGAGCTGAAAAATGCCCTCGACGCGGCTTGACCCAGCCAAATGACATAACAAAAAGCCCCGCCGTGAGTACCACAGCGGGGCTTTTTGATTGAAAATCAGTCGTTGGCAATATTCGGGGAATCCGAAAGATTCGCCGGAATCCGCGGTCTAGTACGCCTGCGCGAAGTACACGCGGCGCTTGCTCGGGCGGCCCGTTACCATGCACACGCCGTCCTCGTCGGGCTCGTTGAGCGCGATGCAGCGGATGGTGGCCTTGGTTTCTTCCTTGATGCGCTTCTCGGTTTCGGAAGTGCCGTCCCAGTGGGCCACCACAAAGCCGCCCTTGTCGTTGAGCACCTGCTTGAACTCGTCGTAGCTATCCACGCGGGTCGTGTGCTCTTCGCGGAAGCTGCGGGCGCGGTTGTAGATGTTCTGCTGGATGTCGTTGAGCAGCAAGGCCACGCTGTTCACAATGTCGGCCAGCGGCAGGTTCATCTTCTCCTTGGTGTCGCGGCGGGCTACTTCCAGCGTGCCGTTGTCCAGGTCGCGGGCGCCCACAGCAATGCGCACGGGCACGCCCTTCAACTCCCACTCGGCAAACTTGAAGCCCGGCCGCTCGGTGTCGCGGTCGTCTATCTTCACCGAAATGCCGCGCTCGATGAGGCCCATCTGGATAGGCCGGATGCGCTCCAGCAACTCGTCGAGCTGGCCAGTTTTATAAATGGGCACGATAACTACCTGAATCGGAGCCAGCTTGGGCGGCAGCACCAGGCCTTCGTCGTCGGAGTGCGCCATTACGAGGGCGCCCATGAGGCGCGTGCTCACGCCCCAGGAGGTGCCCCATACGTGTTCCTGCTGGCCCTCCTTGTTGGTGAACAGCACGTCGAAGGCCTTGGCGAAGTTTTGGCCGAGGAAATGCGAGGTGCCTGCCTGTAAGGCCTTGCCGTCCTGCATCATGCCTTCGATGCAGTACGTTTCGATGGCGCCGGCAAACCGCTCGTTTTCGGTTTTCACGCCTTTCACCACCGGCAAGGCCAGCCATTCTTCGGCAAACTCGGCGTACACGTCCAGCATCTGGCGGGTTTCGGCTACGGCTTCCTGGGCGGTGGCGTGGGCCGTGTGGCCTTCCTGCCACAGGAATTCGGCGGTGCGCAAAAACAGGCGCGTGCGCATTTCCCAGCGCACCACGTTGGCCCACTGGTTGATGAGCAGCGGCAGGTCGCGGTAGCTTTGAATCCAGCCTTTGTAGGTACTCCAGATAATGGCTTCCGACGTGGGGCGCACCACCAGCTCTTCTTCCAGCTTGGCCTCGGGGTCGACGATGAGCTTGCCCGGCCGCTCGGGGTCGAGCTTGAGGCGGTAGTGCGTGACGACAGCGCATTCCTTGGCAAAGCCTTCGGCATTTTGCTCTTCGGCCTCAAACAGGTTTTTGGGCACAAACAACGGGAAGTACGCGTTCTGGTGGCCGGTGCGCTTGAACATGTCGTCGAGCGTCCGCTGCATCTTTTCCCAAATGGCGTAGCCGTAGGGTTTAATGACCATGCAACCCCGCACGGCGGAGTTTTCAGCCAACCCGGCGCGCTTCACCAATTCGTTGTACCACAGGGAATAATCCTCGCTGCGCTTGGGCAACTGTTTGCTCATGTTGGAGTATCTTAGAGAAGGAAAAAAGGTTCCTGAAATTGGTATAAGATTTGAGTACCAAAACCGGGCACCGTTTCGGCCCCAAAATACGTTATTAAACCGGAGCATTCCGCCCTTGTCTTGCTGGGTGGACAGCCGCCGGTTCAGCACCCGGCTCCTCCGTATCGATCTTACCTTTCCGCCTCAGCCTGCCATGAAATCCTTTTCAACCACCCTTCTGCCCGCCTTGGCCCTGCTCACGCTGGGTGGCTGCGCAGGCACCTCCGGGCTCACGAGCACCGAGCCCGACGGCGTGTATTATTCCTCCAAAGATCAAACGACTGAGGTGGTTACGGCCTCCGTCGGCTCGAACCCGGCCGCTGACGTGGCCGCCGCCGATGACCAGGGCAGCGTAGCCAACCCTGAGTACCAAGATGACAGCAAGTATGGCAATGGCAATGCGTCGGACGAATACTACGACGACGATTACAGCTACTCGGCCCGGATCCGCCGCTTTCACCAGCCGTACTACCGCGGCTTGGGCATGGGCTACTACGACCTGGCTTACGTGGACCCGTACTGGTACAACCCCGGCGCGGCGTTCTACGGCTACGATGTGTATGGCTACCCCTACTACGGCGGCTACGCCTACGCCCCGTACTACGGCGGGGTATACAGCCCTTACTGGGGCTACGGTGGACCGTTTGTGAGCATCAGCATTGGTTACGGCTGGGGCAGCCCGTGGGGCTACCGCCCCTACGGTTACCGGTACGGCGGCCGTTACGGCGGGTACTACGACAACTACTACGGTGGCGGTTACTACGGCTCGGGCTATGCCTGGGGCGGCTACCGCAACGGCAACCGCAACGTGCACTACGGCCCGCGTCGCGACCGTAGCAGCGACGCCGTTACCTCGGGCGGCCGCACCAACGGCGGGCGTCCGGTTATCGACAATACGGGCGGCCGAATGGCTTCCGGCGGCAACGACAACCTTGCTTCGCCGGCTACCACTACCCGGCGGCCGCGCATTGTAGAAGAAGCCGGCTCGAACCGAGGGCAGGCCATCGAAAACAACGGTGGTGGCGTCACCAACGGCACCGGCTGGGGCCGCATCACGCGGGCCGACGATGCGCCGAGCCTGGAAACGCAGCCCTCGACGGGCCGCGGCAAGCTCTACCGCATAGTGGACACTGAAACCGCCCCGGAAAACCAGACGGGCGGTGTACGTACCGGCGCTTCGCAAAACAACCGGGGCGAAGCGCTGGAAATGCCCACGCGCCGCCAGCGCCTGACCGAGAATACGGCACAGCCGGAACTGGCGGGCGAGTCGGGTGCAGTGCAGCCGCAGCGTCAGCGCCGCGAGCGGGCCGTCGAATACGGCCAGCCGCAGCAACAGGCCCAGCCCGCTCAGCAGTACGAGCGGCCGGTTCGCCGCGAGCGGACGTACGAATCGGCCCCCAGCCGTTCGTATGAAGCGCCAGCTAGCCGAGGCTCCAACTACGGTGGTGGTAACTCGGGCGGTGGCAATTCCGGGGGCGGCAGCTCATCGGGCGGTCGGGGCCGGGTGCGCGAGTAGTCGAACAATCCAGAGTAGCAGCTTCTTTATCGATCTAAAGGCCGCTCCGGCGGGGCGGCCTTTTTCCCTCCCAACTTCATGAAAAACGCGCCTTTCTGGCTGGGCTTGGCTCTCATGGGCCTCGCTAGCCACAGCTTTGCCCAAACCGCCACCGATGCCCTGCGCTATTCGCAACTGCAATTCGGCGGCACGGCCCGTACCCTCGGCATCGGCGGGGCCAACGCCGCATTGGGTGCCGACCTCGGCAGCCTCAGCGCCAACCCAGCCGGCCTGGGCCTGTTCCAACGCTCAGAGGTTTCGTTTTCGCCCGGGTTTGGCACCAACAACACCAACACCAGCAGCGAAGGCCCCAAACTGGCCGACTCGCGCAACAGCCTGCACGTGGCCAGTTTCGGCGCGGCCTTCACCACCCGCCGGCCCGACAGCGACAACGACGATTGGCGCAGCAGCGTGATTGGCATTGGTCTGACGCGCGTCAACGACTTCAACCAACGGTTTCACTACACCAACAAGGTCGACGACAACCGCTCCCTTTTCCAGTACCTGCGCGAGTCGCCGGCGTCGAAAAGTGCGTTGGAGGACGAATACGGTACCAACGGCGACAACATCAGCACGCTCGACGGGCTGGCTTACGCGGCCTACCTGACCGATGTAGACGAAACCAAGCAACCGGGCCAGGCGGGTTATATTACTACCCGCACCCGCAAAGGGCTGATTGACCAAAACGAAACCGTGCTGACCACCGGCGCCCAAACGCAGTTCGATATTGCCTACGGCGCCAGCTACCGCGACAAACTGTACCTCGGAGGTGGGTTAGGCATTGTGGGACTGCGCTACCGCGAGGTAAAGGATTACCAAGAAGCAGAAAACGACCCGACCACCGCCTTCAGCAAGTTGGCCCTGCGGGAGGAGTCGGAAACCACGGGCAACGGCCTGAACCTGCGCTTAGGGGCCATTTTCCGTCCTGCCGATTGGATTCGGGTGGGTGCCTCGATTCAGTCGCCCACGTTCTATTCGCTGACTGATCAGTATTCCTCGTCGCTGAAAGCCGACTACAACCCGGGCCTGAACAGCGGCGCCATTACCAGCGGCTCGGCCAAAACCCTGCCCAGTGAGTACCAATACCGCCTGACCACGCCCTGGCGCGCTACCGGCGGCGTGGCTACCATTCTGGGTAAGTATGCCTTCGTAACAGCCGACGTGGAGTACGTGAACTACTCGCAAGCCCGCTTTGCCGAAGACGCCAATGCCGACGCTGTGGCTCCCGACTTTAGCGGCACCAACCAACGCGTGAGCGACCTGTACCAATCGAGCGTGAACCTGCGCGTGGGTGCCGAAGGCCGCTTTGATATTTTCCGGGTGCGGGCCGGCTACGCCCGCTACGGCGACCCGTACGTCAACAGCGACTTCGACCGCACGCAGCAGTTCTACACGGGCGGGGTGGGGCTGCGGCAGAAAAACACGTTTTTCGACCTGGCCGGCGTGTACACCAAGGCCGACCGTTTTTACCAGCCCTACACGCTCAACAACGACTCCCAGCCGCGGGTACAGGCACAAGGCAGCCGCTTCACCACCACTTTCACCGTGGGGCTGCTGTTTTAAATCAGCTTGTTGAGGCATAATTCAAAAGGCCGGCTCCTTCATGGGGGCTGGCCTTTTGTATTATGGTAGCAGCCTACCGAACGACTTTGACGTTGAGCGTCAGCTCGGTGCGGGCATTTACCTCCGAGATATACAGCGCGCCGGGCTGGCCTTCGGCGGTGCGAAACACAACTACCCGCTCTTTGGCCAGTGGGGCTGTGCGGGTGTCGAGCGGGCCTGCCGCTGCCACTGCCGCCTCAATGGCGCCAGCGGTAGTCAGGTTATTGAAGTCGTTCAGGCTAAGGCTAGTGGCCTTCAGACCAGTGGCACGCTTGGTGGCCCAGCGCCCGACACGCAGTATGCGGTTACGCCGGGCAGCGGTATCGACGGGGGAAGCCAGCGTGGGGCTGCCGGCCGCATTGGGTAAGTAGAAGAAGTCCACGATTTGCTGGAAGCCCGCTTGGTCGGCGGCGTGGGCCGGAATGGGCGTGCCGATACCTACAACGAGCAGCGCCCGGCTGGCAACGGTACGGGGCGGCTGCAACAATGTGGTGTAGCTGTGCACGGCCTGGAGCGAGTCGGGCTGGCGGACGATGAGGCGGTATTGGCGGGCGGCGGTGCGGCCTTCGGCGTCGGTGGCTTCGTAGCGCCAGATTTCCCGGCCGGAATTGGTGCTGGCCACGAAGCGGTTGTTCCACAAAAAGCTCTGTCCGCTGATGGTGGAGTCGAGGTACGTGAACGGGACTATGTTTTCGCCTTCGCCGTACTGCACCGTAATGCGGAAGCGGCGCAACGGGGCCGCGTCGGCGGCGGTTTCGGCGAAGGCACGCGTGGTGAGGGTGTCGCCGGGCTGCACCACGCGGCTGACGGTTTGCAGGTTGCCGTCGGAAATCAGGTCGAGGCGCGGGGAGGGCACGGGGTCGGTGCCGCAGCCGGCCAGCGCCGCGAGGGTAGCAAACAGTGCGAACGAAAACAGGTGACGCATAACAATGGCAAAGGTGGAGCGGAAATCCGAATGCGGCGCTCCGTCCGCGGAATTAGTAGCCCAAACCCGGGGTTGAAAGGCCGGATGGCTAACTGAAGCTGGCCCGGCCTCGTCGGGCCCCATTCGGTACCTGACGCCCGCCGTGCCTACCTTTAACGGCGCCAACCGAATTTTTTGCATGTTTTCCCCTTTCCCTTCATCGTTGTCCACTTCTTTTTCTTCTGCATTCCGGCGCGTAGCCACGGCCGCGCTCCTGAGCACCACGCTTCCCGCCATCGGTCTGCTGATGCCGACCGCGGTGGTGGCCCAGCAAAAACAAGCCATTACGCTCGAAGACATCTGGTCGAAGGGCACGTTTGCCGCCCGCAGCGTGCCCGGTTTCAACTGGATGCACGACGGCCGCTACTACTCCGCCCTCGATAAAGGCGAAGTGGTGCAGCACGACGTGACGACCGGCGCCGCCGTGCAAACCCTTGTGCCGCTGGCCGACCTGAAACCCGCCGGCCAAAGCCAGCCCATCAACGTCGACGGCTACGATTTCAACGCCGACGAGCAGAAGCTGCTGCTGACCACCGACACCGAGCCGATTTACCGCCACTCCACGAAGGCCGTGTTTTTCGTGTACGACCGCGGCACCCACAAGCTCACGCCGTTGTCGAGCGGCAAGCAGAGCTACGCCACCTTCTCGCCCGACGGGCAGCGCGTGGCTTTCGTGCGCGACAACAACCTGTTCATCACCGATCTGGGTACGATGCAGGAAAAAGCCGTGACGAGCGACGGCGCCTTCAACCGCATCATCAACGGCTCGACCGATTGGGTGTACGAGGAGGAATTTGGCTTCGCGCAGGGCTTCTTCTGGTCGCCCGACTCGCGCCAGGTGGCCTACTACACTTTCGACGAAAGCCAAGTGCCGGAGTACAACATGCAGCTCTGGGGCGACCTGTACCCGAAGGACTACCGCTTCAAATACCCCAAAGCGGGCGAGAAAAACTCGGTGGTGAGCGTGTCGGTGTACGACGTGGCGGCCGGCCGCGCCACCAAGATGGACGTGGGCCCCGAAACCGACCAGTACATCCCGCGGGTGATGTGGACGCAGACGCCCAACCTGCTCAGCATTCAGCGCCTGAACCGCTTGCAAAACAAGCTGGAGATTCTGCACGCCGACGCTGCCACCGGCAAAAGCAAGGTGGTGCTGACCGACACCAACAAGGCTTACGTGGAAATCAACGACGATTTGCGTTACCTCGCCGGCGGCAAGCAGTTTCTGTTCACGAGCGAGAAAGACGGTTACCAGCACCTCTACCTGCACGACATCAACGGCAAGGAAGTACGCCAACTGACGAAAGGCCCGTGGGAAATCAGCCAGATCAACGGCTTCGACCCCAAAGCCGGCGTGGTGTACTTTACCAGCACCGAAGGCTCGGCCCTGCAGCGCCACCTCTACCGCATCGACCTGAAAGGCAAAAACAAAGCCCGCATCAGCGACGCCGGCAACGGCACCGACGTGGTGAACATGAGCCCCGACTGCCGCTATTTCCTGAACTACCACACCTCGGCGGGCGTGCCGGCCGTGGTGAGCTTGCGCGAAGGCAGCTCGGGCAAGGTGGTGAAAGTGCTGGAAGACAACGCCAAGCTGCGTCAGACGCTGACCCAGTACGACCTGGGCAAGTTCGAGTTCTTCACCTTCAAAACCTCCGAAGGCCTAGACCTGAATGCCTGGATGATCAAACCTTCCAACTTCGACGCCAGCAAGAAATATCCGGTGCTGATGTACTGCTACGGCGGCCCCAGCTTCGGCAGCGGCAGCACCCAAACCGTGCTCGACAACGCCGGCGGCGGCGTCGATTTCAACCGCTACATGTGGTACCAGATGCTGGCTCAGAAAGGCTACATCGTGGTATCGGTGGAAGGCCGGGGCTCGTCGGGGCGGGGCGCGGCGTGGCGCAAAGCCACCTACGCCAACCTGGGCAAACTCGAAACCGTCGACCAGGGCGAAGGCGCCAAGTACCTGGGCACCCTGCCTTACGTCGACAAAAGCCGCATTGGTATGTGGGGCTGGAGCTACGGCGGTTTCCTCACAGCCCTGTGCATGACCAAGGAAGCCGACCTGTTTAAGATGGGCATTTCGGTGGCACCCGTAACCAACTGGCGCTACTACGACACCGTGTACACCGAGCGGTACCTGCGCACGCCCCAGGAAAACGCCGCCGGCTACGACGACAACTCGCCCGTGCAGCACGCCGACAAGCTCAAGGGCAAGTTCCTGCTCGTGCACGGCACCGGCGACGACAACGTGCATTTTCAGAACTCCACGGCTTTTGTAGATGCGCTGGTGAAGGCTAACAAGGATTTTCAGACCCTGTACTACCCCAACCGCAACCACGGCATTTCAGGCGGCAACACGCGCCTGCACCTCTACCGGCAGATGACCAACTTCATTCAGCAGAACCTATAAGCAGCCCTTTTTGCTATTTGCTACCGAGCCTCGCCCGAACCCGTTTCCGGCGGGGCTCACGCGTTATCAAGAGTGGATTTTGCCAGCTCAGCCAGCCACCGGAAGCTCCGCTGTGCGCCCTTTTTCGCCGAGGTGTGCAACCTCCGTGGGTGCCGGGTGTAATGTTTTATGCTGATATTCAGTGCATAATTGCGGGCCGGGTGCGAAAACAACTACCGCAGGCGTTCGGCTGGCTGAATTTCTACGTAGAGGCTTGTCATGCGTACACGTCGACTCTTGCTGGGCGTAGTAACCGGGGGCTTGCTGGGATGGGGGAGTAGTGGATGCCACCGCGAAAACGTAGCCCGCACCGAACCGCCCGCGCCCGCCGCTGCCGCCCCGGCTGCTTCCGAAGAGCTAGCCGCCAGCCCTACGCGGCCTGCCCCCGCCACCACCTGGCACCGCTTGCACCGGCTCACCCGCCGCAGCGCGCCGCTTGTGCGCTACTACGCGGTGCGGCACCCCGCCGCACCCGATACGGCCGCGCCGCCCGCCGACGCCCGCCTCTTCGACCTCACGCTGAAAGCCAGTGAGTTTTTCCGCATCGACCCCCGCCAGGCTGCCGAAGTGCGCGGGCGCGAAGGCACCATCGTCCGCATTCCGGCCCGTGCCTTGGTGGATGCCCGGCAGCGCCCCGCCACCAGCGAAGTGTGGGTGGAGCTGAAGGAGTGCTATTCCCTAGCCGATCTGGTGCTGTCGAACCACGTGAGTGCCACGGCCGATGGCACGCCGCAGCAAACGGCTGGTATGCTGCTGGTGCGGGCTACGGCGCCCGGCGGCCGGGCTTTGCAGCTAGCTGCCGGCACCGCGTTGGAAGTAGAAATGCCCGAGGACAAGCCGTTTCAACCCTCGTGGCAGCTCCACTATGGCCTGGCCCGCCGCCAGCAAACCACCCGCTGGCTGGCGGCGCAGCCCGTGGCCCTGCCCGCCGACCGCGTGTACACCACGGCCGAAACCATGCCCGCCTTCGGCAGCGGCCCCGCCGACCTCAACGCCCTGATGCGCTACCCCGACGCCGCGCTCCAGAAACACACCAAGGGCTTGGTTTTCGCTTCGTTCGTTGTCGATGAAGACGGGCAGGTGCTCAACCCGCACATCCTGCGCGGCCTCGGCGACGGGTGCGACGAAGAAGTGCTGCGGGTGCTGCGCTACACCTCGGGCCGCTGGGTGCCAGGCCGCCGCAACGGGCAGCCCGTGAAAGTGAAAATGACGCTGCCCATCCGTTTCGCGCCCGACGCCGGCCTGCTGGCCAGCACCGACACCGCCGTGCTACCCAACGAAGCAGGCCTTACCGAGGCCGAAGATGCGCCCACCGGATTGCCCGTGCCCAGCCCCCGCGGCTACGCCAGTGCCCAACTCGGCTGGCTGACGTGGCTGCGCCCCTTGCATACCGCCGAACACGCGCCCCTAACCGTGGCCGTGGAACCCGACGAGCACACCTCGATGCGGCTGGTGGTGCCCGGGGCGCCCGCCGTGCTGCAGGCCGAGGCCGAAGACGGTCAGTACGTTTTTCTGCAGGCTCCTGCCCGACAGCGGGCGTGGCTGGTGGGGCTGCGCTTCACCAACGGCACGCCGTTTCTGGCCCTGCGTGAAGTAGTAGCCGGCCAAAGTCAGGCCGAGGAACTGGAGTTCCGCGAAACAACGCTGGCTGATTTAGAATCCGCTTTGGCCCGCCTGCGGTAGAGTCCAGCTTGCGGCGGCCCGCAGCCAAACGGCTAATTTGCCGGCTGTTTCTGCGTTCCGCTATGCTTCTTTCCCCTCCTGCTCCGCCGGCACGCCGGTGGCTGGTACTGCTCGTCTGGCTGGCTTTTCTGCTGGAAGTGGTCTTGTTCACCTTCGGCCGAAACGTCATTGGCCCGTATTGGAGCCCGGTGGCGCTGCTGCTCTGCGGGCTGACTCTGGCCGGAGCCGCGGCCGTGTATACCACCAACTGCCACTTGACGTGGGCACCGGCCGGGCAGCCAAGCCGGCTGGTTCGGTGGGTGGTAGGCAGCGGCGCGGTGCTGCTGAGCGCCGTGCTGACGGGCGGCGTAGTGGCCAAACAGATTGGTCGGCAGCCGTTGAGCGAGCTGCTGACGCATTCCGACATCGTGCCCGCGCTGCAGGTTTACGTGTCGCGGTGGTTGAGTGGCGCGCAGGTATACCAACGTATTGAGCTGGGCGGCTACAGTTTTCTGCCCAATTACCCGCCGCTGCAGTGGCTGCCCTTCGTGCCCGCCGAGTTACTTGGCATCGACTACCGTTGGTGGGCGGCCGGGGCATTGCTGCTGGCCCTGGCGGCCTATCAAATCTTGGTAGCCCGGCTGGGCTTGTCCTGGGGCGAGTGGCTGCTGAAAGCCTTGGTGCCGGTGCTGGTGGTGCACTTTGTAGTCCTCACCGAGCGCAACCTCATGGGCCTGACGGTGGAAAGCTTGGCGTTTGGCTACTACGCGCTGCTGGCGCTGGCCATTTTGCACCGTTCGGCGGCAGCCCGCGCTATTGCCCTGGTTTTTTGCGTGCTGTCGCGCTATTCTTTGGCGCTGTGGCTACCGCTCTATGCCGTGTTGCTCTGGTACGAAAGCCCGAAGCAAGCCCGGCGCACAATTGGCTTGGCCCTGGCCCTGACAGGCGCGATTTTGGTGGCGTTTCTGTGGCACGACCCGTCCATTTTCCTGCGGGCGCAGCTCGAAAATTTCGACGTGACGGTGGGGGAGTGGCAGAATCACGTGGAGGATACGTTGCACGGCTGGCCGCGGCACGTATTCACCGGCACGGGCCTGGCGCCGTGGTGGTACCACGGCCCGGCGGCGGCGGCCGAAAGCATCCGTAGCCTGCAAACGGTGCACTTTGCTGTGTGCGCCGCCGTGCCGCTGCTCTGGGGCCTGTGGTGGTGGCCCCGCCGGCACCGTCTCGATGTGCGGTTGGTAGCCCTGTTCAGCCTGAAAGCGTATCTGGCGGTTTTCTACGCGTTTCTGATTCTGCCCTACGTGTACCTGGCTATCCTCAGCTTGGTCTGGTCGTGGTTCGTGGTGGCCGTCGTCAGCGGTTCCCCGCAGCGTTTCCTGCAGCCGATAGCCTTACCCGCTGCGCCCAACGCCGGTAGCGCTACGCCTACAGCTTGACCGTAATGCTCTGTGGTTCGGTGAAGAAGCGCAGCGCCTCCACGCCACCTTCGCGGCCCACGCCGGAGTTTTTCATGCCTCCAAAAGGCGTGCGCAGGTCGCGGTGCAGCCAGGTATTAATCCAGACGATGCCCGAGTGCAGGGCGTGGGCCACGCGGTGCGCCCGGTTCAGGTCGCGCGTCCAGATGGTGGCGGCCAGGCCGTATTCGGTGCCGTTGGCCCAGGTCAGGGCTTCTTCTTCGGTGTCGAATGGCGCCAGCGTAACCACGGGCCCGAAGATTTCCTCGCGGTTGGTGCGGCAGTCGGGCGCCAGGCCTTCAAACACCGTGGGCTGCAGGAAATAGCCGCCGGCGCAGCGGCCCTCCAGCTGCACCCGTTGACCACCAGCCAGCAGTCGGCCACCTTCCTGTTGGGCCAACTCAATGTAGCTCATTACTTTCTGCAAGTGCGCCTCGCTCACCAACGCTCCTTGGCGGCTCTCGGCCCGTTGCGGGTCGCCGACGGTAAGGCCGGCCACGCCCGCCAGAAACCGCTCTTTGAAAGGCTCGTAGATGCTGCGCTCAACCAGAATGCGCGAGCCGCACAGGCATATTTGGCCCTGATTGGCGAAGGAGCTGCGCAGGCTGGTGCGCACGGCCTCGTCCAGGTCGCAGTCGGCGAAAATGAGGTTGGGGTTTTTGCCGCCCAGCTCCAGCGAAAGTTTCTTGAACATGGGCGCGGCCGTGCGGGCAATATGCTCGCCGGTTTTGGTGCCGCCCGTGAAGCTGATGGCCTTGATAGCCGGGTGCTCGATGATGGGCTGGCCCGCGCCCGGCCCGGTACCGTGCACGATGTTGAGCACGCCCGCTGGCAAGCCCGCCTCGATGCACAACTCGCTCAGCAGGAAAGCCGTGTAGGGTGTTATTTCCGACGGCTTGGCCACTACGCAGCACCCAGCGGCCAGGGCTGGGGCAATTTTCCAGGTAAAGAGGTACAGCGGTAGGTTCCAGGGCGATATGCAGCCCACCACGCCCAGCGGGTGGCGCACGGTGTAGTTCAGCGCCACGCCTTCCTGAAAGTGCGTTTCGGAGGCAAAATGCTGCGCCGCAGTGCCAAAAAAAGCAAAGTTGCTGGCCGCCCGCGGAATGTCCACCGCCCGGGCGAGGCTCACGGGCTTGCCGTTGTCTTGGCTTTCGGCCTGTGCCAGGCGTTCCAGGTCGCGCTCAATCAGCTCCGAAATGCGCACCAGCAGGCGGCCGCGCTCTTCGGCGGGCAGCAGGCGCCAGGCGGGTAAGGCCGCCTCGGCAGCGGCCACGGCCTGTTGCACGTCGTGGGCATCGGAGTCGGGAATGCGGCTGAACACTTGCCCGGTGGCGGGTTCGGGGTTGTCGAGGTAGCGGCCGGCGTGGGGAGCCACCAGCTGGCCGCCGATGTAATTGAGCAAGTGCAGCATGAGGCGCGGGCGAGGAAAGTAGGGGACGCCGGCAAAGGTAGGCAACGCGGCAAAAAGCTACTTTCGTGGCTGGGCACGCCCGCTGGTTGGCTGCAAAGCCGGGTTGCCGTCTGTTGCACGGCGCCGCCGGCCGTGGTGCGCCCGCGTAGTGGTGCTGCCTTCTGATCCTGGTTGTCTATGAAATTTACTGTTTCCTGGCGGGAGCTGCTGTTGAGCGCCGCGTTCTTCGTGCTCCTCTTTGTGTGGTACAGCTGGCCCCTGGCAGCGCAGTTCACCACGGCCTTCGCAGGCGTGGCCGGCAACGACGCCAACCAGTACGTGTGGAACGCCTACAACTTTCACCGGGCCGTGGCCGAAGGCAGTAGCCCTTTCCACACCGACCTGCTGCTGTACCCGCAGGGCTCTTCGCTGGTGATGCACACCTACACGCCGGTCATTGGCCTGCTGAATGTGGTGCTCAATCAGGAAATTCTGGCCGTAAACGTGGCGTTGCTGCTGAGCTTCGTGCTGTCGGGCGTGGGGGCCTACCGTCTGTGCCGGCGCTGGGTAGCCAACCCGGTGCTGTGCGCATTGGCCGGCTTGGTATTCGCGTTTTCGCCCTACAAGCTGGCGCATCTGCCCGAGCACTACCACCTGCTGCTCACCGCGCCGGTGCCGTTCTACATCTATGCGTTTCTGGAGGCGTTCGGCTTCGAAAACGGCCGCCTGTGGCCGCGCGTGCGCCGCTGGAGCCAGGTGCTGCTGTGCGTCGGCCTGGGGCTGGTGGCCCTGCTCAGCGACTATTACACGCTCTTCGGCCTGATTTATTTTTCCGCTGGTTACGCGCTCTACTACGCCCTGCGGCTGGGACAAGTCAACTGGCGGCAGTGGCGGCCCTGGGCGGTGCTGGCGGCCGTGCTGGTCGTCAGCCACGTTGCGTCGCGCCTGCTGAACAAGGCCCGGGTGTTCGACAACGACGGTTTTTGGTGGGGCGGCGACGTGGCCGGCTACCTGCTGCCGCCGCTCAACAGCCGTTGGCTCAGCACCGCCGCCACCGAGGCCCTGCACCGTAACGGGCGCGTCTTCAACACGCCCGGCTCGGTCGAAAACGTGATGTTTCTGGGCTACGCCCTGCTGCTCCTCACGCTGTGGTGGCTGGTGCGCGGGCGCCGCCACTCCGCCCTCAACGACCAGCGCGCCGACCAACCCGGCGGCGCCCTGCCGTGGCTGACGCTGCTGTTTGTGATGCTCACGCTGCCCGAGCTGCGGGTATTTGGGAAGCACCTGCTGCGCCTGCCCACCGGGCTGCTGCACTACGTGCCGTTTATCAACAACATCCGCTGCCCCACGCGCTTTGTGTCGATGGTAGCACTGCTGCTGCCCATTGTGCTCTTCGCCGCCCTCGACCCGTGGCTGCGCACCCGCCTGCAGCCGGCCGCGCGCACGGCCGCTTCGCTGGGGTTGCTGCTACTGGTGGCGCTGGAGTTTCAGCCGCAGGCTCCGCCGCTCATCCACGCAGCCGACGTGCCCCGCGTCTACCAGGTAGTGGCTCAACTGCCCGGCGACGTGCTGTTTCCTGTGCCCTTCGGCCTGCTCGACGGCTTCCATAAGAAAGGCCAGCCCGACCCCAGCGACCTGTTTTACCAAACCCGCCACCACAAGAAAGTACCCGGCGCCTACATTTCGCGCCTGCCCCAGAGCACTTTCGATGCCTTCGACCGCGACCCGGTGATGCACCACTTGCTCACCCTGCAAGACCACCCCAATACAGTGCTTGCCGCGCCTTCGGCTGCGGCTGTGGCCACGTTTCTGCGCGTTTATCACCCCGCGGCATTCGTAGTAGCGCCGGCTTTCCGCCACACGCCCGTGCACCAGTACTTGCGCCAAACCATGCTGCCGCTGGGCTACCGCGAAACGGCCATCGGCAACTACGTGCTGCTGCAGCGGTAGCGGTTTTGGGCGGTTGTGTAGTTGATTATGGCGTTGCGGGGTCGTTGATGCGGCGGGCGAAGTAGCGGCGCGGCGGAGTGGGTAGCGGCTGTACCCGTTCCAAAATCAGCAGGGTTTCCTGGTCGAAGCGCACCCGCCACTCCGGGGAGGCTCGGAACGCGGCTATCTGCGTCTGGTATTCGGCTTCCGAAAGCGGGGTGGCGCCGTCGTTGAGCAGCAGCGCCACGTAGTTGGCCCGCGCTACGTCTTCGGGGAAGCAGAAAATGTACGGCCGGGCGGTAAGGTGCGGTACCAGCGCCGACGAAGCCGTGACGGCTGCCGTGTCGGGAATCAGCCGCAGGGCCCGGTGTACTGTGCCCACATCGAAGCCCCGGCGGTAGTGGCGGGGCAGATAGAACTGCGAGGCGCTTTTGTCGTGCCACTTCGACACGCGCACCTCCAAAGACGTGATGGTGGCCGCCAGCGTGAGCAGCGCGGCGGCCGCACCCCATTGCCCCGCCCGCCGTGGCCGGGCCTGCAGCAGCCAATGGCCCAGCGCCATGTTCAGCACCGGCACAAACTCGATGGAGTACTGGTAGTTGAGTCCCCAGTGCACAAACTGCGACGAGAGCAGTTTCTGGGCAAAAATGGGCGCCACCATCAGCAAATACGCCGGACGCCGCAGCAGCGCTAGCCCGCCCGATAGCAGCACCATCAGAAACAGTTCCAGCTTGATGCCGTCGGCCTCGGGGGTGTTGGGCAGCGTGTTTTGAAACACCAGTTGGAACAGCTGCGCCGGGTGAGTCAGGAGGTTGCCGATGATGGCGGCTGGCGAACTACCCAGCGCGGCGTAGCTGTGCTGGTGGTAGTAGGGGCGGCCTTCGCTGAAAGCAGGAATGACCCACTTGATGACCACTGCGGCATACAGCACGCCCACCACGGCCAGCCCCAGCGCCAGCCACCGGCGGCGCGGCACCCGCCAGTGCAGCCACGCTAGTCCGGCGCAGACAAATGCCAGCCACAAGGCCATGTTCTCTTTGCAGAGCACCATTGCGGCAAACACCAGCAGGGTAGGAGTGCGGCGGTCCTGCTCGAAGAAGTAGACCAGCCAGGGCAGCAGCATGGCGGCTACTACGTTGTCGTGGAAGTCGAAAGCCAGGGCCGAGAAAATGCCCCAAATGCTCAGAAACTGCGCCATTTGGGCCACGGCCGCCGCGGGTTGCTGGCCCGCCGAGCGCAGCACATGCAGGCGGTAGGCGCCGTAGCCGCCCAGCAGCACGGCCGCTAGTTGCACCAACAGCAGGGAGTAGGAGCCGAAAAGCCGGTACAGCGGTGCCCACGCCAACTGCAGCACCATAAAATGGTCGCCCAGCAAGTTGTTGTAGCGCAGCACCGAATTCACGTTCAGCCGGCCGTGGGCATAGTCCCACTGCGCCTGGTTGAAAATGCCCAGGTCGAAGGCGTAGGTGCGGAACGCGTAGTGGTTGTAGAGGGCGAGCAGCGCGTAGCACACTGCAAAAAAGCCCAACACCGCCGCGGCCCAGCGCCGGTAAGAAGCTACCGAAGAATTGGCCATAGCCGAAGGAGTGGGCGCCGCCCGAAACGATTAATGCCCCGCCGTCAGCGCCTCGGGCGAAATCGTGACAGGAATGTTGGTGTCGGAAATGATGTAGAGCGGCCGGCGGCGCACGTTGGTGCTCAGGCGGGCAATGTACTCGCCAATCAGGCCCACCGAAATCAGCTGCACGCCGCCCAGAAACAGGATGCTCACCATCAGGGAAGGCCAGCCGGGCTGGTAGTCGTGGGCAATGAAGCGGGCGTAGAGCGTGTAGAGCAGCACCAGAAACGCAATGCCCGACACCACAAAGCCCATGAGCGTGGCGGCTTTCAAGGGCACGTCGGAGAAGGCCGTAATGCCGTCGAGGGCCAGGCGCATCATTTTGCGGTAGGTGTAGCCGGTTTCGCCGCCGGCCCGCTCGGCGCGGTCGTACTCCACGTAGGTCTGGCGGTAGCCAATCCACGAAATCTGGCCGCGCAGAAACTTATTCTGCTCGGGCATCTGCTTGAGGGCTTCCACCACCTTGCGCGAAATAATGCGGAAGTCGCCGGTGTCGACGGGAATGGAAATGCTGGTGATGCGCGCCAGAATGCGGTAGAACAGCTTGGCCGTGAACAGCTTCATGGCGCTTTCGCCCTGGCGGCGGCGGCGCTTGGCGTACACCACCTCGTAGCCCTCGCGCAGCTTCTGGTAGAGCGGCACAATTAGCTCGGGCGGGTCCTGCAGGTCGGCGTCGATGATAACCACGGCCGCGCCCTGCGACAAATCCAGCCCGGCCGTCACGGCAATCTGGTGGCCGAAGTTGCGGCTGAAGTCGATGTAGCGCACGTTGGCGTGCCGGGCGGCCAGCTCGTGAATCAGGGCCAGGGACCGGTCGCGCGAGCCGTCGTTCACGAAGATGTACTCGCAGCTCACGCCCATCGGCTCAACCACGCCGCGCAGGCGCTGGTAGAGCGTGGGAATGTTGGCTTCTTCGTTGTAGATGGGAATGACGATGGAGAGGTCCAGAGTGGGCATGCGGGAAGAATGGGGGCCAAATAGGGCAGAAAACGCAGCGGGCAGCCGCCGACCTGCCGACGGATGCAGGAACAGCCTACGCCGCGGGGCGCTTGGCTACAATGAACGTGCTGACTCCCACTGGCAAATCCATAAACCGCAGCATGCGGTTTTCGGTGCGCAGCAGCGTAAGCAACGCCTTGTTGAGCCCGCCCGGAATAACCTGCAAGTCGCCGGAAGGAGCCGCTTTCTTTTTGGGCAGCACCGACTGCAGCAGGCGCATGGCGGCTACCGGCAAAAACAAGGTGCTGTTCCAGTACGACGTCCGCTCGATGGCAAAGCGGCCGCGCTCGAGCGTGGCCCGCAGGCGCTTGGCCGAGTAGCGGCGGTAGTGGTGGTTTACTTCGTCGTGCTGGCTCCACAGAAACTGAAACGCGGGCACAAAAACGATGAGCTGACCGCCGGGGCGCAACACCCGCAGCCACTCCCGCACGGCCTGGTCCTCGTCTTCGATGTGCTCCAGCACGTCGGACGCAATAAGCAAGTCGAAGCTCGCATCGGGGAAGTCCAGCTTGGCGCCGTCCATTACCTGCACCGAGTCCAGCCCACGCCGGCGGGCCAGCGCAATGCCGGTTTCGCTCACGTCGATACCCGTCAGGTTGGAGTAGCCGGCGGCGCGCAGGTCCAGCAGCAAGGGCCCGCCCGAGCAGCCAATTTCCAGAATAGCCGTGTCGGGCGACGGGGCATACTGCCGGATGAGGTTGAAGACAATATTGCGGCGCGCCGCAAACCACCAATGGTTTTCTTCCAGTTGGTGGTAATGGGCTTCGTACGTGGTATCCATAATCCCTCAAAGATAATTGACGCCCGGCGGATGCGTGGGCGCGGGTGACGGGCGAACCTGAAATAGTGCACAAAACCCCACGCGAAATCATTACTTTTGAGCCAAATTACTCCGGCATGTCGCGCTTTTTTTGGGTTGTTTCGCCGCTTTATGCCCTTCTCGCAAAAGGCAAAAACAGCGTGCCGGTGCTGGCCTCGCTTACGTTGGGTACAGCCAGCAACGAACTGTTTTTGAGCCATAGCTAACACGATACCGACGAGGTGAATAGGACTTTACGCGAGCGTAGCTCCACCTTAGTGTTTGTGCTGCTCTGCGCGCTGGTGCTCATCGGCCCGGCTCTCTACAACGGCTTCCCCCTGGTTACGTCCGATTCGGGGGCCTACATCAACAGCGGGTTTCACGCCGACGTCCCCGACGACCGGCCCGTAACCTACGGCCTGTTTATTTGGGCCAGCAGCCTCACGTTTTCGTTGTGGTTTGTGATACTGGCGCAAGCGTTGGTGTTGGCCGCGGTGCTCCTGCGGTGCCTGCGGCTGTTGGCGCCGGCCGGCTTGCCCCTGGGCTGGCAGCTCCTGCTCACTTTGCTGACCCTGTGGGCTACCGGAGCCGGCTGGTTCTGCAGCCAGCTCATGCCCGATATCTTCACTGCCATCGGCCTGCTCACGCTGGCTTTGCTTCTGCTCGATGGCGAGCTGCGGGGCTTCTGGCGCGGGGCGGCGTTGCTGCTGCTGCTGGCCAGCGCCATGATGCACTCTTCCAACCTGCTGATTTACACCTTGGTGGTGGCTGTGCTCTTGGTGTGCGTATTTAGCCAGCACTTGGTGCGGCGGCAACTCATTCGCAAGGCGGCCTTGGTGCAGGTAACCAGCATGGTGCTGCTCAGCTGGGTGGCGCTGCCCAGCTTGCACGCCGCTCTGGGTGGTGGTTTTGCCGTATCGCGCAGCTCGTACATGTTTGTGATGGGGCGGCTGCTGGAAAGCGGCGTGCTCGATAAATTTCTGACCAAAAACTGCACCGCCGAGTCCCAGTACCGGCTGTGCCAGTTTCGCGACAAGCTGCCCAACGACGCTATTACTTTTTTGTGGGATGCCAACAGCGTGCCGGGCCAAACCGGGGGCTGGGAGGCCAACCGCGCCGAGTACGAGGAAATCATTCGGAACGTGCTGACCCACCCGCGCTACTATCCCGCCCTGGCCTCCGAGGCCGTGCAGGCCACGCTGCGCCAACTTGCCAGCAACAGCCACGGCGACGGGCTTTTTGCCTACCGCGAAAACTCCAACCCCTATTGGAAGGTGCAGGAGTATTTCAACTACGAACTGCGCGAGTACCTCTCGTCGCTCCAGCAAACCAGCCGCCTCACCTTCACCGACCTCAACGAACGCCTGAACCTGACGCTGCTGCTCACAACTGCCGCCTTGCTGCTGCTGCTGGGCACGCCCCTGCGCCAGCACCTAAGCCCCACGGCCCGGCTGTGGCTGGTCATCTGCCTGACGGGCGTGGTGGCCAACGCCGGCGTCACGGGCGGACTGGCCAACGTGCTCAGCCGCTTGCAAACCCGGGTGGTGTGGGTGCTGCCGTGGTCGGTGCTGCTGATAGTAGCCAGCCACGCGCCGGCACTGGTGGCCGCGCAGCGGCGTAAGTTCAAGCTGTTTCAAAAAACACTCTGATTTCTTTTTCTGTCTTTCTTCTCATGAAAAACGCTTTCCTCCTCCTGGCTCTGGTGGCCCTGGTGTCCTGCAGCAAGTCCGACGACCAAAGTGCCAACGCCAACGCCATAACGGCTACCAACTTCGACGATTACGAAGGCTGGGTGCCGGAAAATGCCAGCCTCACACGCGAGCGGGCGCATTCGGGCAAGTTTTCCATCAAGGTCGACGGCAACTCCGAGTTCAGCATGGGATACGTCAACTTGCTGGGCAAAATCAGCCCGCGCAAAATGCGTAAGCTGCATTTGAAGGCTTGGGCCTTTTTGCCGAGCAACAAGGCGGCGGCCAAGCTGGGCATGCAGATTACGGATCCGTCGACCGGGCAGGAGATTTTCGGCGACGGTATCAAGCTGACCGACCAAGTGACCAGCTTCAACAAGTGGGTGGAAGTGGAGAAAGACATTACCCTGCCCGATAACATTGCTCCCACGCAGCTGCTGAAGCTGTTTTTGTGGCGCGATTCGGCCAGCGAACCGGCGTACATCGACGACCTGAGCCTGACCATTGTTGAATAAAGGCCCGCTGCCGGGAATGGATCAAGGCAAGCCGCCTGCTCGAACTGGAGCAGGCGGATTTTTGGCCGGTATTCTCTTGCATCAAGTGCAGCAGACACGGCTTTCCCGATCGGTCCTCCGGCCGACACTCAGTTTTACATACTATGACTAAGGCATTTGGGCTTTTGCTGCTGACGGCCGTTTTGGCAACGGCTTGTTCCAAAAACCAACAAACTGTAGACGGCGACGTCATCACACGCAACGATTTTGAATCGTACGTCGGCTGGTTTCCGGAAACTGGCAATGTGGGGCGCGACCACGCCCACTCGGGCCAATTTGCGGTGAAAGTGGACCCACAACACGAATTTGGGCCTACCTATAAAGGCATCATCGGGCAAATCAGTGTGCACCAACTCAAGGGCGTGCACGTGGAAGCCTGGGTCTATTTGCCCAATCCCCAAGGCGCCAAGCTGGGCGTAGTAGTCAGCACTCCCGATGAGAAAACCCAAATTCTGGGCGACGGCATCGACCTCAACCAGGACGTGAAGGAGTACAAGAAGTGGGTGAAAATTCAGAAGGACATTGCCTTCCCGGCTACCGTCAACGCTACCCACATGCTCAAGGTGTTCCTGTGGCGCGGCGGTGCGACCGAGGCGGTGTACCTGGACGATATCAGCATTTCGGCGCTCGAATAAGCGCGGCGGCGTTTCTTTTCGCTTTACTTAACCCGGCCTGTCTTGTCTTCGTCTACGCTCGCGGCTTCTCCTGATTTGAGCACGGCGCCCTCGGCTTGGCGCACGTGGCGGCCGCGCCTGTGGCAGGCCGGCGCGTGCCTAGCGTTCTGGGCCGAAGTGCGCCTGTTTACCGACTTGCGCAACTACTACGGCCCGGAGGTTTCGCCGGCGGTGTTCTGCCTGACTTCCATTTTGCTGGGGCTGTTTGTGCTGCTCTACTGGCTCGAAGACGACACCGCATTGCCCACCACGCCTAGCGCCCGGCGCTACGACGTGCTGCTGCTGGCCGTGGTGCTGGGCGGCGTGGTGTTGGCTCTCAAGCAAGGCCCCATCATCGACAGCATTGCCATTGACCTGAAGTCGTCGGACGTCATTCCTATTCTGCAGACGTACGTCAGTCGCTTCCGTACCGGGGAGGTGGTGTACAAGTACATCTACTTTAGCTACCCGCTGTTTCCCAATCACTTGCCCATGCAGTGGCTGCCCTACGTGCTGGCCGACAGAGCAGGCGTAGACTACCGCTGGTGGGGCCTGATGACGCTGATTGTGGTGGGTTTTGGGGCGTATCAGTGGACGCTGATTCGGTGGGTTGCCAACTGGGGCGAGCTGCTGCTGAAAGCGGCGTTGCCGGCGTTTCTGTTCTGGTGGATTATCGACCACGACCCGCACCTCTACGGCGAAACCATCGAAACCACCATCATTGCCTACTACTGCCTGCTGGCGGCGGCGGTGCTGAGCCGTTCGCCGGTGCTGCAGGCCGTGGCGCTGGTGTGCTGCCTGCTTTCGCGCTACTCGGTGGTGCTGTGGGTGCCGCTGTACATGCTCATTCTGTGGTTTGCGGCTGGCAAGCGGCACGCCGTTACCGTGGCCCTGCTGACGTTGGTCGGCATTGTGGGCATCTACGTGTGGCCGTTCCTGTCGAAAGACTGGACGATATTCGGCCACGCCCTGCGCGAGTACAAGATTGCCACCGTGGGGGAATGGCAGCGCGAAAACCACCTGTTCAACGGCGTGGGCTTCGCCGGCTGGTTCCTGAAAAACACGTCGGGCACCATCCTCGAGAAAATCAACCTGATGCAGAAGGTGCACCTGGGGCTGTCGGGCGTGGTGGTGGCGCTGTGCGGCGCGTTGTGCTGGCGCCTGCGCCGCCGCGTCGACCACCGCGTGCTGGCGCTCATCACGCTCAAGTGGTATCTGGTGGTGTTCTACGCTTTCCTGCAGATTCCCTACACCTACCTCACGTCGCTGGTAGTATTCATGTCGCCGTTTGTGCTGCTGGTGTTGCCGTTTGTTCGCCGGGCCGTTCGGCCAGTGGCGGTAGCGGCACCCGTTTAAGCATCCTGCGCCGGCTGACGCGGCGGTTTTCATCGTTTATTTTCTTCGCTCATGCGTCGCATTGCTTCTCCGTACTCCCTGCTGGCCGTGCTGGTGCTCATGGTGCTCATGATCCAGGCCCGGCTGTGGGCGCCGTACTGGGACACGCGCAACGTGCAGGCCATTCTGACCTGGGACGCCATGGGGTACTACCTCTACCTGCCGGCCCAGTTCATTTACCACGACCTCTCGCACATGGCCTTCATCGGCGACATCATGCGCGAGTATGCTCCTACGGGCTCGTTCTACCAAGCCTATCAGGTGCCCGGCGGCCCGGAGGGAGACTTGGTAATGAAATACACCTGCGGCCTTGCGGTGCTGCAGTTTCCGTTTTTTTGGCTGGGTCATTGGGCCGCGGCGCTATTTGGCTACCCACAGGACGGCTTTTCGGCGCCCTACCAAATAGCCATTGCCTTTGGCGGCCTGGCCTACGCCTTGCTGGGGCTGCTGGTGTTGCGCCGCGTGCTGCTGCGCTACTTCTCCGATGCCGTGACGACGCTCACGCTCGTAACCATTGTGCTGGGCACCAACTATTTCCAGTACGTGGTGTTCGACGGAGCCATGGCGCACAACTACCTCTTCGCGCTCTACGCCATTCTGCTCTGGCTCACCATTCGGTGGCACGAAACGCCCAAGAAGTGGCTGGCGGCGGCCATCGGCCTCACGCTGGGCCTGCTGGTGCTCATCCGGCCTTCCGAAGCCGTGGCGGTGGTTATTCCACTGGCCTGGGGCATCGACTCGGTAGCGGCGGCGCGCCGGAAAGGGGAGTTGCTGCTGCGCCATTGGCCGCACGTGGTGCTGCTGGCGGTATTTGCCATTTTGGGGGGCTTGCCGCAGCCGCTGTACTGGAAATGGGCTACCGGCCATTGGCTGGTGTACAGCTACGGCGACCAGAAATTCAACTTCGGGCACCCGCACCTCTACCAGGTGCTGCTGAGCTACAAGAAGGGCTGGCTGGTGTACACGCCGCTGATGGCGGGTGCCCTGGCCGGTTTTTTCCTGCTTTGGCGCCAAAACCGGGCGGTGGCCATTACGGTGCTGCTGTACTTCCTGCTCAACCTGTGGGTGGTGTCGGCCTGGGACATTTGGTGGTACGGCGGCAGCATTGGCCAACGGGCCTTGGTGCAGTCGTACGCGGCACTGGCGTTGCCACTGGCGGCCATGCTGGCCTGGGTGTTGCGGCTCACGCAGCGGCAAAGCACCTGGATGTATTTCGCCTGGCCGGCTTTCGTATGGCTGGTGTGTTTCAACCTGTTTCAGCACTGGCAGTACATGCGCGGCATCATTCAGACGGAGGAGATGAACAAGCAGTATTACTGGGCCATCTTCGACAAAACCATGCCGCAGCAGCGCGACTTCGCGCTGATTGACATTCCGAAGCGGCTGCCGGGTACCGATAAAGAATACGACTTCCGGCAAATTGCCCGGTTGGACTTTGAAAACCAGCCTACCCAAGAAAAAGTGGGCGTGAAGGGGGGCCGAGGCCACGACAGCGGCCAGTCATACTACATCGATGCCTCGCAGAACATCGGGCCCACCATTGCCGTGCCCGTCAGCCAAGCCAATGTGCAGCCTGGCCAGTGGCTGCGGGCCTCGGTGTGGGTGTTTGCCGACTGGGGCGCGTGGGGCAATAAGCTGGTAATGTCGGTGGAGCGCAACGGCCAGAACCTGTTCTGGCATGGCTTGCGCCTGCACAACAACCTCACCACCGAACGTCGCTGGAACTACCTGAACTTTGACTTCCCGGTGCCCAACGACATTCAGCCCGGCGACATCATCAAGGTGTACCCCATCAACGAAGGCGGCGCCGGCTGCTACCTCGACGACATGCAGTTGGAAGCCGTAACGCCCAAAGCGGGCTGGGCCAAAAACTAGGCGGCCCGCCCCAGAAAAGACTACAGGCTCCCGGTGCGGCCGCCGTCAACGGGCACATTGATGCCGTTGATGTAGCCCGCCATCGGCGAGGCCAGGAAAGCCACGGCGGCGGCCACTTCCTCGGCTTCGGCAAAGCGTCCGGCCGGAATCATCCGGCGCATATTTTCCTCCAGAGCTTCCACCGGCTGGCCGGTGCTGGCGCTGCGCGCTTCTAGCAGGCTGTGGTGGCGCTGGGTGAGCGTGGCGCCCGGCAGCACGTTATTCACCGTAATGCCGTGCGGGGCCAGTTCCGTTGCCAAGGTTTTGGCCCAGTTGGCCACTGCCCCGCGCGTGGTGTTCGACACGCCCAAATTAGGCAGCGGCTGCTTCACCGAGGTGCTGATGACGTTGATGATGCGCCCGTAGCCTGCGGCCTGCATGCCCGGCACGAGGGCCTGCGCCAGCAGATGGTTGCAGATGACGTGCTGCTCGAAAGCTGCCCGCAACGCATCTACCGAAGCGGCCAGCAGCGGTCCGCCGGCCGGCCCGCCGGTGTTGTTCACCAGAATATGGGCGGGGCCGTGCTGCTGCACCCACGCACCCATGCGCTCCGCTACTTCGGCGGGACGGCTGAAATCGGCCACTACGAAGTCGTGGGTTTGGCCGGCCGGCGTGGGCAGCGCGGCCAGCACCTCGCGCAGCTTGGCTTCGTCGCGGGCCACCAAGGTAACGGTGGCGTGGCGGGCGGCGAGGAGTTCGGCCACGGCGCGGCCAATGCCTTGGGTGCTGCCGCACACCACGGCGCGGCGGGAGGAAAGAAGCTCGGTTAGCATGGCCCGAAAGTACGCAAAAACGCTACCCAGCCAGCCGCGGCCTCTCTGCCGTATGCAGGCTTTTGCGTAAGTTCGACGCAGAAAAAAGGATTAGGCAAACCGGTTTCAAGCCCCTTCAACGGCAGTCTGAGTGGGCGTTTGGCGTAGTTGTATTCCGGTCTAATCACCATTGCCCTACTCACTTAATCTCCACCCGCACCCATGCCCGTTTCCCGCCCTTTCAATTTCCAGCAGTGGATTGACGAACACCGGCACCTGCTTAAGCCGCCCGTCGGCAACCAGCAGGTGTTCAAAGGCAACGACGACTTCATTGTGATGGTGGTGGGTGGCCCCAACGCCCGCAAAGACTACCACGTGGACGACAGCGAGGAGTTCTTCTTCCAAATAGAGGGCGACATGACGCTGAAAATCATTGAAGACGGCAAGCCGGTGGACGTGCCCATTCGGGCCGGCGAAATTTTCCTGCTGCCGGCCGGCGTGCCGCACTCGCCGCAGCGCCCGGCGGGCACCGTGGGCATGGTGGTGGAGCGCTACCGCAAGCCCGGCGAGCTGGACGGCTTTCAGTGGTACTGCGAAAACTGCGGCACCAAGCTCCACGAGGAGTTTGCCGAAGTCACCGACATCGTGCAGCAGCTCCCCGTCATCATGGGCAACTTCTGGCAGAACCAGGAGCGCCGCACCTGCCCCAGCTGCGGCACCGTGATGCAGCCGCCCGCGCCGGTGGTCGGCCAGTAAAGCTTGGGCATGCGTTCGATTTACGTCTTCTGGCTGACGGCCCTTCTTCTCGTATTTGCCACGTTTCAGGCCCGCCGCTGGTCCAATCTGGCTTTGTTCGATTTCGACGGCGGCGGTTACTACGCCTACCTGCCCAGCGCCTTCATCTACCACGACCTAGGCCGCGCCGACTGGATCGAAACCAAGCAGCAGCACTACCGGCCCGGCACCCACCACAGCATCGGCATCACGCCCTTGCCCAATGGCAACGTGGTACCGAAATACCCCATGGGCGTGGCGGTGGGCGCGCTGCCGTGGTTTGTGGCAGCCCACTGGTACGCGCCCGTAGCCGGGTTTGCTGCCGATGGTTTCACCCGCCCCTACCAGCGCGCCATGGTGCTGGCGGGCCTGGCCTACGGGCTGCTGGGGCTCTGGGTGGTGCGCAAGCTGCTGCTGCGCTATTTCTCCGACGGCGTGACGGCCTGGGCACTGGCTGGCGTGGGCCTCGGTACCAATTTTTTCTGCTACGCCTCCTACGAGGCCAATATGTCGCACGCGCCGCTGTTTCTGTGGCACGCGTCGCTGCTCTACTGCACGGTGCTCTGGTACCACACGTTTCGGTGGCGCTACGCCGTGGGCCTGGGCTTGTTTATGGGCCTGATTTGCCTGACGCGTTTCTCGGAAGCCCTGTACGCACTCATTCCGTTGCTGTGGGGCATACAGCGCGCAGCCGATGTGCCGCTACGCCTGCATGCCTGGTGGCAGCACCGCAGCCAGGTGCTGGTGGCCGTGGTGCTGGCGGCGGCCGTGCTCAGCCTGCAGCTGGTGTTCTGGCGCGCTACCAGCGGCCACTGGCTGCTCGACACCTACGTAGGCGAGCGGTTCGACTTTGCGCACCCGCATATACTTGACGGACTCTTCAGCTTCCGCAAGGGCTGGCTGCTCTACACGCCCATGATGGCGCTGGCGCTGCTGGGCTGGCTGGTGCTACGCCGCTATGTGCCCGCTGCCTGGCTGCCCACGCTGGCGGTGCTGCCGGTGGCGTGGTACATCACGTTCAGCTGGGGGCAATGGTGGTACGGCGGCGGCTTCAGTGCTCGGCCGCTCATCAGCCTCTACCCGCTGCTGGCATTGTCGCTGGCTAGCTTGGTGGCCTACGTGGGCGCCCACTACCGACCGTGGCGCCCGGTTTTGCGCGGGCTGATGGTGGTGTTCATTCTCCTTAACTTTCTGCAAACCTGGCAGTACCGCCACGGCATCCTGCACTGGGACAGCAACACCCGCGAGCTGTACATGCGCAATTTCTTTGCCGTGCGCCGCGACCAAATGTGGCTGCCGCCGGGGCAGCCAAACCCCAGCGCCGCGCCCCGCGACTAGCGGCCGCCACCGCCGCCGAGCTGCCGGACTTGCGCTGGTATGTTGCGGGCCGGGATTGTTTCTTTGTGACTTATGCAGCACACTTCTACTATTTCACCGCCCGCTACTCGCTCCTCCGGCGTGGTGGCTTGGTTCCGAACCTGGTCGCACACCACGGCGGTGTGGCTGTGCGTTTCGCTGATTGGGGTGGTGGCCATTTTCTACGCCGCCGACTGGACCAAGCGCGACGTTATCATCGACGACGTGGCCGGCTACTACGACTACCTGCCCTCGGCGTTCATCACCCACGACCTCGGCGACCCACAGTACCTGGCCGAGCTGCACGGCCAAACCCGCCCCGACCGCGAAAAAACGTACGGCCAGCTGCACCTGCCCAACGGCCGCATCGTTTTCCGCTACCCCATTGGCATGGCCATCCTGTATTCGCCGTGGTTTGCCATTGCGCACGGCTACGAGTTGGCGAAAAACCAGGATGCGCTGGGGCTAAGCGCCAACTACCAGAAAATGCTGCAGTTGGGGTGCTTTGTCTACGCCATGCTGGGGTTGTGGCTATTGGGGCGGGAGTTGCGCCGCTACTTCCCCGATACCACGGCCGGGCTTGCGCTGCTGGGCATTGGGCTGGCAACCAACTTCTTCTGCTACGCCACCTACGAGTCGCCGATGACGCACGGCTGCCTGTTCCTGCTCAACGTGCTGCTGCTCATCTGCACCCGCCGCTGGTACGCCAACGGCTCGTGGCGCAACAGCGCAGCCCTGGGCATGACGCTGGGAATGATGGCCTTGGTCCGGCCTTCGGAAATGATGATGGTGCTGGTGCCCGCGCTGTGGGGCCTCACCAGTTGGGCGGCCGTGCGCGAACGGGGCCAATGGCTGGCGCGTCATTTGGGCCAGGTATTGCTCGTGGGCCTATGCATGGGCTTGGTAGGCAGCATCCAGCTGCTGTTCTGGCGCATTGTGGGCGGCTACTGGGTGCTCGATACGTACCCCGGCGAAAACTTCAACTTCAAAGACTCGCACCTGCTCGACGGACTGTTCAGCATCCGCAAGGGCTGGCTGTTCTACACGCCTATCATGGCGCTGGCGCTGCTGGGTATCTTCTTTGTGCGTCGGTACGTGCGCCCGGCGCTGCTGCCGCTGCTGGTAGTGGTGCCGTTGGTAGTGTACGTCACCTTCTGTTGGTGGGACTGGGGCTACGGCGGCAGCTTCAGCGCCCGGCCGCTCATCAGCCTCTACCCGCTGCTAAGTTTGGCGCTGGCCAGCTGCTTCCAGCGCGTGGTGGGCGTGAGCGGGTTGCGCTGGATACTGGGCCTGCTGCTGCTGGTACTGGCGCTGCACAACCTCAAGCAAACCCACCAGTACTACCTCGGCCTGATTAACTGCTGCGAGGAGAACTGGGAGAACTACAAGAAGTATTTCTTCGATTTGGAGTGGCCGAATCCGTAATTTTAGCGGACCCCACCCTGCCATGTCTTCCATTCCCTCGTCCTTTTCCCCTGTTGCCGCGCCGCCCCCGGGCGGCCTGCGGCTGGCCGTGCCCACCGTCGACATCCACACCCACATCCTGCCCAAGCAGTGGCCCGACTTGCGCGAGCGGTACGGTTACGGCGGCTTTATCCGGCTGGAGCACCACAAGCCCTGCTGCGCCCGCATGATGCAGGACGACAAGTTCTTCCGCGAAATACAGGACAACTGCTGGGACCCGGCCGTGCGCCTGCGGGAGTGCGGCCATTTCGGCGTCGATGTGCAGGTGCTGAGCACCGTGCCCGTTATGTTCAGCTACTGGGCCAAGCCGCTCGATGCCCTCGACCTGAGCAAGCTGCTCAACGACCACATTGCCGGTGTGGTAGCCGACTATCCCGACCGTTTCATCGGCCTGGGCACCGTGCCCCTGCAAGCCCCCGATCTGGCCGTGCGCGAGTTGGAACGCTGCGTGAAGGAGCTGGGGCTGGCTGGCATTCAGATCGGTTCCCACGTGAACGACTGGAACCTCGACGCACCCGAGCTGTTCGAGGTGTTTGCGGCGGCCGAGGAGCTGGGCGCCTGCGTGTTTGTGCACCCTTGGGACATGATGGCCCAGCAGAAAATGCCTAAATACTGGCTGCCGTGGCTGGTGGGCATGCCCGCCGAAAGCACCCTGGCGCTTTGCTCGCTCATTTTCGGGGGCGTGCTGGAGCGCCTGCCGCGGCTGCGCGTGGCCGTGGCCCACGGCGGCGGCACGTTTGCCTCCACCATCGGCCGCATCGAGCACGGCTTTCAGGTGCGCCCCGACCTCTGCGCCGTCGACAACCCGGTGAACCCGCGCGAGTACCTGGGCCGGTTCTGGGTCGATTCGCTGGTGCACGACCCGCTGATGCTTGATTACCTGGTGAAAACCCTCGGGGCCGACAAAATCACGCTCGGCACCGACTACCCTTTTCCGCTCGGTGAGCTAGAGCCCGGCCAGCTCATCCGATCCATGAGCTACAGCGACGACCTGAAGGCCCGCATGCTCGGTCAGAACGCCTTCGACTGGCTGGGCATCGGTGTCGAGCAGTTCGTGAAAGCCCGCGTCTAGCCCCGCCGCGCTACCTTCGTGCCGGGCCGCTGCCGGCGGCCGACTTTTGCGTATGCCTTCCATGCCCTACCAGAATTCCCTCGATTTCGCCCGCCAACTCGACGCGCAAGACCCGCTGCGCGCCTTTCGCAGCCAGTTTCTGATTCCGAAAGGCCCCGACGGCCAACCCTGCACCTACGTGTGTGGCAATTCGCTGGGCCTGCAGCCCACATCGGCCCGCGCCGCCGTCGAAGCCGAGTTTGCGGCCTGGGAAGAGCACGGGGTGGAAGGCCACTTCCGCGGCACGGCCTGGATGCACTACCACGATACCCTTACCGAGGCCACGGCCCGGCTGGTGGGCGCCAAGCCCGTGGAAGTGGTGGTGATGAACAGCCTGAGCGTGAATCTGCACCTGCTGCTCATCTCGTTTTACCGCCCCACCGCCACGCGCTACAAGCTGCTGATGGAAGGCGGCGCGTTTCCGTCCGATCAATACGCGGCCGCCTCGCAGGCCAAGCTGCACGGCCTGAACCCCGACGAGGCCGTAGTGGAGCTGGTGCCGCGTCCCGGCGAGCATACCCTCCGCACCGAAGACATCGAAGCCAAAATCCAGGAGTTGGGCGACTCGCTGGCGCTGGTCATGCTCGGTGGCGTGAACTACTACACCGGCCAGGCTTTCGACATGGCAGCCGTAACGCGGGCCGGCCACGCCGTGGGCGCCACCGTGGGCTTCGACCTGGCCCACGCCGCCGGTAACCTGCTGCTGCACCTGCACGACTGGGACGTGGATTTTGCCTGCTGGTGCACCTATAAGTATCTGAACTCGGGACCCGGCGGTACCTCCGGCGTGTTTGTGCACGAGCGGTTTGCCAACCGTCCCGACCTGCCGCGCCTCGCCGGCTGGTGGGGCCACGACCCGTCGGACCGCTTCCAGATGAAAAAAGAGTTTCGGCCCATGCCCGGCGCGGCCGGCTGGCAGCTCTCCAACGCCCAGGTGTTCCCGATGGCCATTCACAAAGCGTCGCTGGCCATTTTCGACGAAGCCGGCGGCATGCCCGCGCTACGCCAGAAAAGCGAGCAACTCACCGGCTACCTCGAGTGGCTGCTGCGCGAACTGAACCTGCCTGCCGACGAGCTGGAAATCATCACGCCCGCCGACCCCGCCCAGCGCGGCTGCCAACTCTCACTGCTGCTGCGCCGCCGCGGCCGGGCCTTGTTCGAGCACTTTGCCGCGCGCGGCATTATGGCCGACTGGCGCGAACCCAACGTCATCCGCCTTTCGCCGGTGCCGCTCTACAATTCGTTTGAAGATGTGTGGCGCATTGGGCAGGCCGTAGCCGAATGGGGCCAACTTCCCGTATAACAGCGAGTATGGCCCTGCCGACCGGCAATAGCGGAAGTGGCGGAGCCGAACGAAAAATCATGGAAGATTACGCGGCCAAAATGGCCGGCAAACCCGACGCCGAACTGCTCCGATACCTGACGCACCGCGCCGAGTACCGCGAAGTAGCCGTGTTGGCTGCCCTCAACGAGTTGGCCCGCCGTGGTCAGGCCCACCCCGACGACGCCCGCCTCCGGCCCGAACTGGAAGCGGCCGCCAAGTCCCAAGCAGCGCAAGAGGACGCTGCACGGCCCGAGGCGCCAGAAACAGCCTCAGCTGCAGCTCCGGAAACCGCCCCGGCTCTGTATTCGCCGCTCGCCATTGCCATGTTCTCCATCCTGCCCATGTCGACCATGATTGGCGGCGGGGTGTTGTTGGGAATCAACCTGTTCCGGCTACGGCGCCTGCGGGCCCTGCTGGGGCTGGTGGTGTTTGTGGTGGGCTACTTGCTGATCGGGTCGCAGCTGCTCACCTGGGCCATTGTACAGCAAGGTTTTAACCCGTATCTGGGCTCGTTGCTGTTCAATATTCCGGCTGTGCTGGCTTACCTGCTGTGGTTCTGGCCGCGCTACATTACCACGCCTGCGTACCGCACCCGCAGCCTGCTGATTCCGGTGGTGGTATGCTTTGCCGTTATCTGGGGTATGCAGAAGCTCATGCCCTACCTCATCGAGCAGCAACCCAAAGAAGTACGCGCCGAAATAGAGCGGCTGATGAAGCGCTAAGCCCGGTCTTTCGTCCCACTTGCCATGCCGCTCACGCTGCTGCCGCTTCCCGCCGCGGAGGTTCTGCTCAACCCCGATTTTCTGGCCCCAGCTGACGCCGCACACTACTTGACTGACCTGAACGCCGCCATTGCGTGGCGGCAGGAGCCCATTCGCCTGTTTGGGAAAGAGGTGCTGCAGCCCCGCCTCACCGCCTGGCACGGCGACGAAGGTGCGGCCTACCAATACTCCGGCCTGCGGCTGAGCCCTGCCCCGTGGACGCCCGCGCTGCAAGCCCTGCGCCAGCGCGTGGAGCAGGCAGCTGGTACCAGCTTCAACAGCGTGCTGCTGAACCTCTACCGCTCGGGGCAGGATAGCATGGGCTGGCACGCCGACGACGAACCTGAGCTGGGGCCTGAACCCGTCATTGCCTCGGTCAGCATAGGTAGTGCGCGGCGGTTTCGGTTGCGGCCCCGGCCCGGCGTAGGGCCAGCCCACCCGCCGCTCACGCTGGAATTGCCCGGTGGTAGTCTGCTAATCATGCGCGGCCTTACGCAGCGCAACTGGCAGCATGCCGTGCCCAAAACGGCGCAAGCCGTTGGCCCGCGCCTCAACCTCACGTTCCGGCACGTCATTTCCTAGAAATGCCCCCAATGCAAAACGCCCAGCTCTTGCGAACCGGGCGTTTTGCATTGGAGCGGGTTGCTCGTCTTACTTGATGTCGACCAACAGGCCTACGTAGGCCAGACGGCCAATCTGCGGGCCGCCATAGATCTGCACGTTGTTGTTGTCGAGCACGTTGGAGGCACCGGCTTGTACCGTGGTTGCCAGCTTGGTGAGTGTGTAGCCCACAAACAAGTCGAGGGAGCTGTAGTCATCCAGTTGCCCCACGGCAAATGGGGTTTCGTAGAGGTGGCCCTGGGCCCAGCGGTAGTTAGCCGAGTAGCTCAGGTTGCCGGTGGTGCCGTTGGCGCCCACGTTGTACTTGTGCTTGGGCGTGTTGAAGAAGGTCTGAAAACCGGCGTCCTTTATGTTGGACCGGTCGAGCACGTTCAGGCTGTAGTTGCCGGTTAGGGTCAGCGGTTTCGCAATGTTGTAGCTCAGGCCCAGGGCCGTACCCTGGGTGCGTACTTCCTGCTGCTGGTTGTACCACACCTGCAGCACCCGCGTGGGCAGTGCCTTGTTTTGGTACAGCGGGCCGGCGGCCTGCAGTTGCGCATCCGATGGACGCGAACCGTCGGTGTTGCCGATGAAGCGGCGGGCCCCAATGAAGTCGTTGTAGTAGCTGCGGAAGTAGTTCACGTCCACGTACAGCTTGTTGGCCAGATTGCCGCGGTAGCCCACTTCGTAGGTGTTCACGCGTTCCAGGTCCAGCGGCGCCAGGTCAATGGCGGCCGAAGGCGAGGTGCTGGTCGGCAGGGTGTAGCCCTGGAAGCCGTTGCCCACGTTGCCCAGCAACAGCACCTGGCCCACATCGAGGCGAACGTACTGGTCGAGTTGGGTGGGGGAGCGGAAGGCGCGGCCGAAGCTGGCCCGGAAGCTGTGCTGCTTGTTGTCGCCGGCCGAGTATACCACTGACGCGCGGGGCGACACGGCCGGGTCGAAGTTCTTAAACTCGTCGATGCGGGCGGCCAGGGCCAGCTTCAGGCGGTCGTCCAGCATCTGGTGCGTCAGCTGGCCGTAGGCGCCCAGCTCGTGGTTCTGAATCCGCTCGTTGTCGTCGGAGAAAAACTGCCCGTTGGAGCCCAACCGGAACTTGCGGTAGGCCCCACCCACAATAAGGTCCGACTTCTCGCCGAGGCGGAAGTTGTACTGCGCGTTGCCTTCGTTCAGCAACGAGCTGGGGTTCAGGCGGGCGCCCAAACCCGGCCGGGTGTCGTTGATGATGCTCGTGCGCAGGTCCCCAAACCGGGCGCTGGCGGGGTCAAGCTGCGTAGCGTCGGCGGCTTGTTTGGCCGTTACGAGAGCCTGCTCCGGCGTTTGGCCAAACCCACCTGCCGATATCGGCGCGCGGGCTTTCTTGTAGGTGCCGTTGTAGGTGGCAAAGTACTGAGTGGCGTAGGTCGTGGTAGTGCCTTCGGCTACCGGCGAGTTTTGGATGAAGCCGCCCAGAAAGCCCAGGTCGTAGGAGTCGTTGCCGAAGTCTTGGGTAGAGGAGCCGCGCAAAAACCACCGTTCGCCTTTCAACTCGCCGCGGTACTGGTTGGTGCCGAAGTCGCGCAGGCGGTAGCGGCTGGAGCTTTGGTAGCTGCCCGTGCCCCGGTTGATGCTGGCCGCCACGGTGGCCTTGATTTTATCCGTCAGCAGGTACGAAATGGTGGGTACCACTTTAAAAGCCTGCGCCTTGTCGTCGTTGCCAACCAGGGTTTTCTCGGTGAAACCCGGCATGAACACCGTTTTGTCGACCAACTCGCCGCTAACGCCGCCGGGGAACGGTTGGTTGGCCTTGAAGGTGTTAGCCACGTCGCCGTAGCGGTTCACGGCGTCGTAGCCCTGCACCGAGCCCACGGCGTTGTTGGTGGGTACCAGGCGCGTGCTGGTGGCGTCGTAGTTTTCCGGCAGCCAGTCGGTAGCCGTCAGGTAGCTGCCCGTAATCTTAAAGGCAAATTTGTTGCCCAGCTTCTGCGCGTAGCGGAACTGCCCGTCGAAGTACGACCGTTCGCCGCCGCGCACGCGGGCCGAGAAGCCCTCGGTCACGAACGGGTCCTTGGAGTTCAGCAGCACCACGCCGTTGAAGGCGTTGGCACCGTACAGGGCCGAGGCCGGGCCGTGAATCACTTCGATGGAAGCAATGTCGAGTTCGGGAATGCCCGTGAGGTTGCCCGAGTTGATGTTCAGGCTCGGCGACTGGGTATCGAAGTAGTCGACCAGCTGAATCACGCGCTCCGACTTGGGCGAGTTGAAGCCGCGCGTGCTCAGGCTGCTCATCACCATGCTCGTCGAGTTCACGTCGATGCCCTTGAGCTGGTTGAGGCCGGCCAGTACATCGGGCGGCGGCGTGCGCATGATTTGCTGCGCGCCCACTTTCTCGATGGTTACCGGTGCTTCCTGCAAGGATTCTTCCACGCGGGAAGCGGCCACTACCACTTCGTTCAGTGTCACGGCTTCGTTGAGCGTCACCACAATGTCGGGGGTGGGCTTGCTCAGCTCCAGCTCCCGCGACTCGTAGCCCAGAAACGAAATGGAAATAACCAGCGGACCGCGGCTAAAATCGGCCGGCAGCGTGAACTGCCCTTCGCGGTTGGTGCCGGTGCCAATGAGGGTGCCTTTGATGAAGACCGTAGCGCCGGGAACAGGTTCGCCGGCTTCGTTGCGCACCACGCCTCCTATGCCAGCGGCCGATTGCTGCGCCCAGGCGGGCGTACTGCATGCCAATACACCCGCCAAAAGCGGGTAGAGTAAGGGTTTTTGCATGGGGGAAATAAAAAGGTGTGGGGGAAGTAAAAGCGCTGATGCTTAATAGCAATGGACCTGCAAGATGCGAATTTATGCTGCTTGCGTAACAAATTATCCGTTACTTTATTTAAAAGATGCAATTTAAACCGGCATATGTTAAGATATTGGTAATTAGTGAGCTAGCCCGGCAAGCACAGGGTGGCTGTATAAAATTCGGGTTTGCTGAATCAGTAACGGATGCCCGGTGCCCCAAACAAGTACGGGCAGTCGATTTCGCCCACGGCATAGTTGCCGATGTACATGTGTTCCTTGCCTGATGCCACCGGCTCCTGACGATGGTGCGGCAAAGGCAGCGCCCGCACTGGCAACCGTTTCTTCTGGTGCAGTGGACAAGCTAAAAATGCGGGATGCGAGCAACGACACATAAAAAGCACAGGTAACGGATTGAGCCTCAGTAAAAGCAAAACGTTTAGCATGTATTCGCGTGGTGCTATTATTTATTGCTTTGGTTCAAAAATACGCGTGACAATTGCGCAGGATTGTATTTTTAGACCAACCAATAGTGCTCCTCGCCAAACAAGTCCATTGAAGCGTTGAGCGCACACGCGCAAAGGCACTACCTTAGTCGTCTACTACTCGTTTTTAGTTTGGCCGTTTCTCTATGTCGTTTCCCCCCCGTGCTGCCGCCGAACCCCTAACCGTGATGGGTGCCGGTTTGGTGGGCTCATTGCTTTCCTTGTACCTGGCCCGCCGCGGCCACACCGTAAACGTATTTGAGCGCCGACCTGACCCGCGCCGCGCCGGCGCCGACGTGGGCCGTTCCATCAACCTAGCGTTGTCGGACCGGGGCTGGCGGGCCCTCGAAGGCGTGGGCGTGGCCGAAGCCGTGCGCGAAGTAGCCATTCCCATGTACCGCCGCGTGATGCACGACGTCAAAGGGCAGCTCACGCACCAGCCCTACGGCCTGCCCGGTCAAGCCATCTATTCGGTGTCGCGGGGCGGGCTGAACCGCCGCTTGCTGGAGTTGGCCGAAGCCGAGCCCGGCGTAACGCTGCAGTTTCAGCAGCAATGCCTCGACGTGAACCTGCGCCAGCGCGAGCTGCACCTGCGCGATGCGGAAACCGGTGCCGAGCAGCACGTGGCCTTCCGCCGCCTGTTTGGTACCGACGGCGCTTTTTCGGCCGTGCGCGGCGCGCTGCAGAAGACCGACCGTTTCAACTACTCGCAGTCGTACCTGGAGTACGCCTACAAAGAGCTGACTATTGCGCCGGCTGCCGATGGCGGCTGGGTGCTGGAAAAGAACGCGCTGCACATCTGGCCGCGCGGGCGCTACATGATGATTGCGCTGCCCAACCTCGACGGCTCGTTCACCTGCACCCTGTTTTTCCCCTTCGAAGGCGAAGAGTCGTTTGCCGCGCTGCCGACGCCGGCCGACGTGGAAGCCTTTTTCGGGCGGGTGTTTCCCGATGCCTTGCCGCTGATGCCCGAGCTGACCGAGGATTTCTTCCACAATCCCACCGCTTCGCTGGTCACGGTTAAGTGCTTTCCCTGGGCCTTCGGCGACGAGGCGCTGTTGCTCGGCGACGCCGCCCACGCCATCGTACCGTTCTATGGGCAGGGCATGAACGCCGGTTTCGAAGACTGCACGGTGCTCAACCAGCTGATGGACCAGCACGGCGACGACTGGGAAACCATTTTCGAGGCTTTTCAGGAGCAACGCAAGCCCAACGCCGACGCCATTGCCGAAATGGCGGTGTACAACTTCGTGGAAATGCGCGACCGGGTAGCCGACCCGCGTTTTTTGCTGCAGAAGCAGATTGAAAGCAAAATCACGGCTCAATACCCCGGCCAGTGGTTGTCGCTCTATTCGCAGGTCACGTTTTCGCACACGCCCTACCACGCAGCTTGGACCAACGGCCAGCGGCAGGATGCCATTATGGCGCGCATCATGCCGCACATTCAGCGCCCCGAAGACTACGACCGGCCGGAAGTGCAGGACCTGCTGCAACAGGAAATGACGGCTAACCCGGCCGTTGCGGTGCCTGCATAACCCAACTTGTTCTGGTCAGCCCAAGCGTCCGGTCAGCTCCCAAAGCGGCCGGACATTTGGCGTTCTGGCGGTGCCGGTTTCCCCATCCGCGCTAGAGCAGCCCCCCGCTAGCCAGTGCCACGGCGCAGCCTGCCAGCAAGCCTGCCACCACTTGTGCCGGCGTATGGGCCCGCAAATACAATCGCGCCCAGGCCACGGCAATGGCTAGCGTCGCCGTGGCAAACAGCCAATAGATAGTGGCAGAATTCCCAAGGGCCGGCCGCAGCTGCAGCCACAGTAACATTCCCACCGCACCGCCCATGCCCACTCCGTGGGCGCTTATCTTCCACCACAGCGTGACCAGTAGCGTGAGCAGCAGGGCCGCGGTAATGCCGCCCAGCGCCTGCACCAGCACCGGGGCATACAACGCCGGATGCCACCGCACCAAGAGCGTAGCGGCCAAGAAACCCAACCCCGCCAGTGCCAGCGGCAAGGGGCGCTGGCGTCTTTCGTACAGTTCAACCGAGCTGATTCGGCCGGCGCGCAACAACAGCCACGTGCCTAGAGCGGGTAGGCCAAATGTGAGCAGAGCCACCACACTCAGCACCCACGGCCGCGCTGCAGAAGCCAGCGGCACCACCGCTGGGGAAAGGCCGAAGAGCAGCACGGCAATCAAATAAGCAGGAACCAGCAGCGGGTGCAGCACCACCGAAAGCCCACGTGCCAGCCACCGGAATTGGGACATAAACAAGGAAGAGTCTTCCCAAAAGTAGGACGCATTGTATATTTATAGCCCGCTTGTTTGCAGCCTCTGCCCGAACTATCCGTCTTGTAGTGCTGTTGGCTGATTTCCTGCTTTTTCCCGCTCTATGAATTTTTCTACATCCCCGAAAAAAGCCCTGCTCTGGCTCGCCAGCCTGGTAGTGGTATTCGCCGCCTATTTTGGCTTGCACCGCAGTAGCACACTGCCCGATACCATGACGCCCGAAGCCCGCGCCAAATTGGTGCAAGTGAGCGAGAAAGAGCGCGAAGGGGAAGAGGGAGAATACGAAGAGGAGGAAGACAAGGCCGACCGGCCCGACCTCGCCCTGGAGCAAGACGCTGAGCTAACCCGCGACCCAAATACCCTGACGGTGCCGCGTGAACGGCTTGTGGCGGCCTTTGCCTACAACGAAGCCCAACGGGCCCAGGCGCGCCTCAGCGGCGGCATGCTTTCCGCCGCTTCCTGGGTTGAGCGCGGGCCTACGAACGTAGGCGGCCGTATCCGGTCTTTGCTGCTCGACCCTGCCGATGCCACCGGCAATACCTTGTGGGCCGGCGCCGTAGGCGGCGGCTTGTGGAAAAGCACCAACGCCATGTCTACCACGCCGTCGTGGACGAACGTGAACGGGTTCCTGAGCAACCTTGCCGTAACGGCTATTGTGGCCGACCCCGGCACGGCCACCCGCTATTGCGGCACTGGCGAGGGATTCTTCAACGCCGATGCCATTCAGGGGGCGGGCGTGTGGAAATCGACGGACGGCGGCGCAACCTGGAGCCAACTGGCGGCTACCAACAACTCCAACTTCTACTATATCCAGAAGATGGCAGTGCACCCGGTAACGCACGACGTGTACGCCGCTACCCGCACTGGCCTCTACCGCAGCCAGAACGGCGGCGGCTCCTGGACCTTGGTGTTGGCCAGCAGCCGGGTAACCGACATTGAACTGGCGGCTGATAACACTTTGTTTGTCAGCGCCGGGCTGTCGGCGGCCGATGGCATTTACCGCTCGACGCGCGGCGACCTGGGCAGCTGGACCAAGCTGAACACACTGGCCGGTTCGGGCCTGCCCACTTCCGGCTACGAGCGAATTGAGCTGTCGTGCGCGCCGTCGGATGCCAACCGCGTGTACGCCGTTTTCGAAAACACCTCGAACGGGCTGCTTAACGTGTACCGCTCGATGGACAAAGGCACCACTTGGGAGGTAACGAGCCGCCCCGGCGCCACGGCCACCAACCCCACGTTTGACTTCACCAACGGCCAAGCGTGGTACAACCTGATTTCGGCGGTAGCCCCCACCGACCCCGACCTGCTTTACGTGGGTGGCCTCGACATCTACCGCACCAAGAACGCCGATACGCTGGCGGCCAGCATTACCTGGGAAAAAGAAACGGGCTGGAGCCTGCCGACCACGTCGCCTTACTACGTGCACGCCGACAACCACGCCATCATCTTCGGCGCCACCAACGACATTGCCTTCTTCGGCAACGACGGCGGGGTGTTTCTCTCGCGCGACGCCTCGCAGACCAACGGGGGCAACTCGCCCACCTTCTCCTCGCTCAACCGCGGCCTGAACGTAACGCAGTTCTACGCCGTGGCCGCGCACCCCACCAACCCCAACTACTACCTGGCCGGCGCGCAAGACAACGGTACCCAGAAATTCACCACTGCGGGTCTGGGCACTACTACGGTGGCCACGGGCGGCGACGGCGGCTTCTGCTTCATCGACCAGCTTAACCCGAGCTACCAGTTCACCAGCTACGTGTACAACCAGTACCGTCGTTCCAGCAACGGCGGCGCGTCGTTCGCTACCATCAACATCAGCAGTACCGTCGGCCAGTTCATCAACTCCTGCGACTACGACAGCAAGTTGAAAACCCTGTACGCTTCCTACGGCAGCGGCACGTACCTGGCATGGCTCAACGCCCACACCTCTGGCACGGCCAACGCCACGCCGCGCAGCTTGGGCACTGGTACCGGCACCCCTACGCACTTCACGGTGTCGAAAACGGTGCGCAACCGCGTGTACATCGGCACCAACTCCGGCCGCATCCTGCGCGTGGATAGCGCCAGCACTACGTCGCCCATCGTAAGCACGCTGCGCATTGGGTCGAGCGGTACGTCGGTGTCATGCATTGCCGTCGACCCCAACGACGAAACCCACTTGCTGGCTACGTACTCTAACTACGGTACCGCCAGCGTGTTCGAAAGCATTGATGCCGGCGTCACGTGGACGAACGTGGAAGGTTCGTTGCCCGATATGCCGGTGCGCTGGGCTCTGATTGACCCTTCCAACCGCCGCCGGGCCATGCTGGCCACCGAAATGGGCGTGTACACCACTGAGCAGCTCGACGGCAGCGGCACCAGCTGGACGCCCGCTAACAACGGCCCGGTGAACGTGCGCGTGGACATGCTGCGCATGCGCCCCGATGGCATGGTGGTAGCGGCTACCCACGGCCGTGGCCTGTTCACCACCGATGTGGTGCTGTCGGCCAAAAAAGCCAGTGCTGGGGCGTCCAACCTCATCAGCAACGCCTACCCCAACCCGTTTGACCAGCAGGTAACCATGGAGCTGGCACGGCCGGTATCGGGCCGGGTGCAGGTGAGCTTGCTGGACGTAAGCGGCCGGCAGGTGATGAGCACGGCGGTTGCGGCTTCGGGCCGCTCGGTTACCGTGGCTACGCCGGCTGGCTTGGCAGCAGGTGTGTACATCCTGAAGGTGCAGGCCGGCAAAGAAACGGCCACGAAGCGCGTACTGCACAAATAGCAGCGCGCAATAAGAACCGCCCCAGAAACCGAAAGCCCGGAATCGATGCAAATCGGTTTCGGGCTTTCGGTTTCTGGGGCGGTACTGGCTACAGCTCCTTGCGCAAGCGGGCCACCGGGATATTCAGCTGCTCGCGGTATTTGGCCACAGTGCGGCGGGCAATGTTGTAGCCGCGGGTGTTGAGCATCTTTTCCAGCTTGTCGTCGGAGAGCGGGCGGCGCTTGTCCTCGGCCTCGATGATTTCTTTCAGAATGTGCTTCACCTCGCGGCTCGACGCGTCTTCGCCCGAGTCGGTGGCAATGCCTTCGGAGAAGAAGTACTTGAGCGGGTAAATGCCGAACTCGGTCTGCACGGCCTTGGAGTTGGCCACGCGCGAAACGGTGCTGATGTCCATACCGATTTCGGTGGCAATGTCCTTCAGAATCATCGGCCGCAGCTTGCTCTCGTCGCCGTCGAGGAAAAACTCGTGCTGGTAGCGCACAATCGAGTCCATGGTGCGCAACAAGGTGTTCTGCCGCTGCTTGATGGCGTCGATAAACCACTTGGCCGCGTCGAGCTTCTGCTTCACGAAGGTCACGGCCTCCTTGAGCTTCTTGTCTTTCTTGGCGCCCTTGTCGTAAGCCTGAAACATTTCCTGGTAGTCGCGGCTCACGCGCAAATCGGGCGCATTGCGGGCGTTCAGGGTCAGGCTCAGCTCGCCGTTGTCGTTGGTCAGGATGAAGTCGGGGATGATGTACTGCACCCGGCCGCCGCCGGTGGGGCCGGAGCCGCCGGGCTTGGGGTTGAGCTTCAGAATCAGGTCGATGGCCTTCTTCAGCTCGTCGTCTTCCAAGTCCAGCTTCTGCTGAATGCGGGTGTAGTGCTTCTTGGTAAACTCCTCGAAGGTGTCTTCCAGAATGCGCTGGGCGTGCTCCACCACGTCGTCGTGGGGGCGGTGGTCGAGCTGCAGCAGCAGGCACTCGCGCAGGTCGCGGGCGCCGATGCCGGCCGGATCAAACGTCTGAATCAGGCGCAGCACCTGGGCAATTTCGTCCTCGGTGGTTTCGATGTTCTGCGAGAAGGCCAGGTCGTTGGCAATGGCCGACAAGTCGCGCCGGATGTAGCCGTCGGCGTCGATGGAACCGATGAGCTGGGCGCCAATGGCCTCCTGCCGCTCGTCGAGGTCGAGGAAGCGCAGTTGCTCCAGCAGCGAGTCGATGAGCGTGCTGCTGGTATCGGCCAGGGGCATGTCGCGCTCTTCCTCGTCGCCGCCGGTGTCGCCCTGCATTTTGTAGCCGGCTATTTCGTCGTCGTCGAGGTAATCGTCGAGGTCAAGGTCGTCCGACTCCTTGACCTCCTCGGTGGTTTCCTCCTTGGGTAGCTCTATTTCGGGCTCGGCGGGCTCTTCAAAGTCCTCGTCGAGGATGTTTTCCTCGTTGTCGTACTCTTCGCCTTCGGCCGGCTCGTCAGCGCTGTCGTCGGCATCGTCGCCAAACTCGTCGTCGGCGTCGTCATCGGCCATGTCGGCCTCTTCGGCGTCGCCTTCTTCCAGAGCCGGGTTCATTTCCAGCTCCTCTTTGATGCGCATCTCCAGCTCCGCCGTCGGTATCTGGAGGAGCTTGATGAACTGAATCTGTTGGGGGGACAACTTCTGCGAGAGAAGTTGTTTCATGTCAAGTCGTTGCATAGCGAAAAATGCGGGCGGCGGCGGCGGAAAAGCGGTTGTGGCTTCAGCCAAAGATAGCCGTTTGTGTACTTCGTTCGGGGCCGAAAGGTTGGTCCTTGTTGCGTGCTATTGCGGGGCAGCCGGCCGGCAGAGCGCACGAACTACGGCCGGCTGCGCAATTTCTCGCGGCCAGCCGACTATTTTTGCTGGCTCAATCCCATCGGTAAGCCAATGTCCGTCAGAAGATCAAGCGTAGCCGCACTGCTCGCCAGCCAGGAGCTGGACCGCGAAGTGCTGGTAAAAGGCTGGGTACGCACCCGCCGCGGCAACAAGTTCGTGCAGTTCATTGCCGTAAACGACGGCTCGACCATTCATAGCATTCAGGTGGTTGCCAACGCCGAGACCTTCCCGGAAGAGAAGCTGAAAGCCGAGGGCGTGGAAAACGGCGCCGCCGTAGCCATTCGCGGCACGCTGGTAGCCTCGCAGGGCAAGGGCCAAACGGTGGAAATCCAGGCCACCGACATCGAGGTGTACGGCGCGGCCGATACCACCACCTACCCGCTGCAGAAGAAGGGCCACACGCTGGAGTTCCTGCGCGAAATTGCCCACTTGCGCCCCCGCACCAACACCTTCGGGGCGGTGCTGCGCCTGCGCCACGCGCTGGCCTTTGCGGTGCACCAGTATTTCAACGACAACGGCTTTTTCTACGTTCACACGCCCATCATCACGGGTTCCGATGCCGAAGGTGCCGGCCAGATGTTCCGCGTAACCACGTTGCCCGAGCAAAACCCGCCGCTCAACGAAGCCGGCCAGGTCGATTATGGCCAGGACTTCTTTGGCAAGGCCACCAACCTCACGGTGTCGGGCCAGCTGGAGGGCGAAATTGCCGCCATGGCCCTGGGCAAGGTCTACACCTTCGGCCCCACATTCCGCGCCGAAAACTCCAACACGGCCCGCCACTTGGCCGAGTTCTGGATGATCGAGCCGGAAATGGCCTTCTACGACCTGCAGGACAACATGGACCTGGCCGAGGACTTCCTCAAGTACCTCGTGCGCTACGCCCTGGAGAAATGCCAAGACGACCTCAAGTTCCTCACCGAGCACTACGACAAGGAGTTGCTCACGCGCCTGCAGTTCGTGGTCGACAACGACTTCCAGCGCCTAACCTACACCGAGGCGGTGGACATCCTGAAATCGGCCAAGCAGAAGTTCGAGTTTCCCGTTGATTGGGGCACCGATCTGCAATCGGAGCACGAGCGGTACCTGGTGGAGAAGCACTTCAAGAAGCCGGTTATCCTGACCAATTACCCGAAGGACATCAAGGCCTTCTACATGAAGCTCGACGAGGACGGCCGCACCGTGCGCGCCATGGACGTGCTCTTCCCCGGCATCGGCGAAATCATCGGCGGCTCGCAGCGCGAGGAAAACCTGGAGAAACTGCAGCAGCGCATGCAGGAAATGCACGTGCCCGAAGAAGACCTGTGGTGGTACCTCGATTTGCGCCGCTTCGGCTCGGCCCCGCACGCCGGCTTTGGCCTGGGATTCGAGCGACTGGTCCTGTTCGTGACCGGCATGGCCAACATCCGCGACGTGATTCCCTTCCCGCGCTTCCCGCGCAGCGCGGAGTTTTAGACCACGGGTTCTTGCGGATTATACGGATTTGGCTACGCCAACCTTCGGTTCGTGAACGATTCTGAATGAAAAAGCGGCCTCCTGGTGAGGCCGCTTTTTTTATGTAGCCCAGTCAGCCTTGGGTGGCTGCTGGTTTTTCTCCCAGCTACGAAAGTACCAGGCCATACCCAGAGTGGTAAGCAGCCCTAGCAGATTCAGTAAAGCGGAGCCGTATAAGTTCATCCAGTTATCAATTAAGCCTTCATCAGCGCGGGTCGGCAGGTACACGACGGGTATGGGCTGGTTCAGGAAATATTCGTGCGCGTCAACCTCGCCCTGGTACAGAATGACTTGGCGCTGTTGGGCCTGGTCGACAAACTCGATGGTATAGCGGAAAAACTCATCTTCGGCTATGTGGTCGGCTACCACACTCCTAACCAAGCCAGTTGTGCGGAGGCCCTCCGTTGACAGGTGATAGGCACGCCGGCCCTGACTAACAGCCAGGATTAGAAAAAGCAAGCTGCCGCTGAGCGTAAGCAGATAGCCCGTAAGCACGTAGTGTCGGCTGGCGGAAGAGGTATGCAGAGTCATGGGCAAGTAGAACCAGAATACAAGCTAGCAATACCCTGCCAGCTCCCGCCCGTCCACCGACACCAGCCAATCCAGCCGCAGCTCGAAGCCGTCGGCCAGGCGCAGGTACTCCACCTTGTCGCGGATGTAGAGGTCCTGGATGACGCCGTGATAGGTGCTGGGCGGCGTGTCGGGCTCGGTGCGGTAGGTGAGGGTGCAAGCTTGGCCGGTAGTGGCGCGGGCTTCCAGTTCGTCGTAAAAGCTGCAGCTGATGGGACGGTAGGTGGTCATGGAAACGGGAAAATAGAGGTTGGCTAATAAGAGGAAGTAAGTGCTTAATTTACAGCTTCAACCACTCAAAATACCCCACCCTATGATTGCACAAATACGCTCCTGGTTTACCGCCGGTATTCTGGCGGTGGGCGCTCTTGCCAGTACGGCAACACACGCCCAATCGGTTGTTGCCATTGGTACGGGCACTGCGGCCGGCGCCGCCAACGTCTTGCTGAGCACAACGACGACGACCAACAAATATTCACGAACCATCACCATCTACACCGCAGCCGAACTGCGGGCTGCCGGGGCCCGGGCCGGCAACATCACCAAAATCGGGTGGTATAAAGGGGGCACCGGCGAATACACCACCAACGACGCCCAGATGACCATCTACGTCAAGCGCGTAACGGCCGGCGCGCTGCCGGGCGACCCGGTGACGTGGGCCACGGAAGTGACGGGCGCCACGCCGGTGTATACCAACTCCACGCTCAGCCTGCCTACCGGCACCGGCTGGAAGGATTTTACGCTGTCGGCCCCCTTTGCCTGGAACGGCACCGACAACCTGGAGGTATTCGTGGACTGGTTCCGCAACAGCGCCCCCACCGCCGACATCACCTGGCAATACACGGCGGGCACGGCATCGTCGGGGCTGCATGCTACTCAGGTAAACAGCGCCATTTCCGGGCTGACCACGGTGCGTTACGCTGCCAACCGGCCCAATATTCAGTTCACGTTCAGTACCCCCGCGGCCGTGCGCGGCGCCCAAACCCTTGCGTTGGCCAGCGTAGCGCCCAACCCGTTCGACGACCACCTAATCCTGCGCTTTGCCGCGCCGCGGCCTGGGCAAGCTGTAGAGGCCGTATTGACCGATGCCTTGGGGCGCGTGCGCTACCGTCGCACTTTCGTGGCCACTGCCGAGCATAGTCTTTCGCTGCCTGCCTCGCTGGCTGCTGGCGTGTATCTGCTGAGTTTGACGAGCGGCAACCAGGCGCAGGTGCTGCGAGTTATGCACAACTAACGCTTCCGCAGCAGTCGAATGCAGCAACAGCCAGTTAAGTGCGTTGCTGAAAAACCGAAAACAAAAAGGCCCTTCCACCGGAAGGGCCTTTTTGTTGCGGGAGCGTGCTACTTAGCGGCGGTTGCGGCCACCGCCCGCGTGGCCATTGCCGTTCGACGGGCCGTTCTGGCTGCGGCCGGGGCCCGGCTGGTTGTAGTCGGGGCGTCCGGGACCGTGGTCGTTGCGCTGGCTCTGGTAGCGGCCGGGCTGGTTGCCGCTGTTGGCGCGGTAGTCGTCGTTGCGGGCGTAGCCGCGGTTATCGTACCGGTCGGGCTGCCGGTAACCGTTGGCATAGCCGCCGCCCTGCCAGCGCGGACCGGGGGCCGAACGGTAGTAGCCGGGGCGCCAGCCGCGCGTGTTGCAGTAGGCGCGGTGGTCGTAGATGAGCCCCCAAGGCTGATGGCCGACGTACTGCACCACCACCGGGTGGAAATAGTAGGGGTCGTAGCCGGCGTAGTAGGCCGGCAGTGTTGGCGAGCTTACCCAGTCGTTGTAATACGGGTCGAAAAACACGTACGAGCGGGCGTAGAGGTCGTAGTAGCCGTCGATTTCGGGGATGTAGTAGTACTGCACGCCGCGGCCAACCGGCGGGCCCCAAGCTGGCGCACCAATGTTGACTTGAACCTGCACTTGAGCCTTGGCCGTTTGGCTGAACACCGAAAGGGCCACGGCCAGCACCAGCAGAGAAGGGTTGAGCAAGGATTTCATGGGGAGAAAAGAAGAGAAAAGCACATCAGCTGAAGTACAGCTAACCAACACAAAAACAGCGCCATATGACCTTGGTGTACAAGGCCGGTTCTCGGCGGCTGAGTGGGTGTGGGCCAGTGCGCGACTGGCTGAAAACGCGAGCGGCGGAAAAGCCAAGCGCCCTCGTCAGTAGGACAACTGACGAGGGCGCACGTTTAAACAAGCCCGCGAAAAGCAAGTGGGTTAATGCTTGCCCTTGCCATGGCCTTTGCCATTCCCGTTGCCGTTTCCGTGGCCTTTGGCTTTGCCGCCGCGGTCGTCGACCACGATGACGCCGGATGCGGGGGCCACATAGGTACCGCGCATCTTTTTGGCCTGGCCGGGAGGCATGCCGTGGGGGTGGCCGTATTTGGTTTTATGCTCGCTGATGCGCACCCAAGGCGAAGCACCGATATAGTCGATAACCACCGGGTGAAACGAGCTGGGATTGTAGCCGTCGAGGGCCACCAAGCGCTGCCATTTGCCGTCGCGCTGCACGATGTAGCGCTGGGCGCGCAGGTCGTAGTAGCCGCCGTACTCGGGCACGTAGTAATACTGAGCACCTGCCGGTACCGCGGGACCCCAACTGGGCTGCGCGATGTTGATGGTAACCTGGGCTTGGGCAACCTGGGCCGAGCCGCACGCGGCTACGAGCAAGAAGAGAAACAACGAAAACTTGCGCATGACGAGTGGAGAAGGAACGGTGAGGCTAGGAATCAGGCAAGAACGAGGCCAAGTTTGTTGTGGCCCTCCGGTTGGCTGCCAACCAGTTGCACGCGTTGCGAACATCCGTGACGACACGAATGATAATGCGGTTTGTCCGTAACGAAGAAGGGCAGGTAAGCTTCTGGAGCAGCCAGTCAAGTGCAACGCTAGCGCATAGGCCGCTACATGTCAGCGCAGTGAATCGTATTTGGCTTCAGCCGCCTGACGCACCAACTGGTCCATGCTCATGCCTGTTTCGACGCCCTTGGCCCACCAATAGTCCTTTGGTACCGGCCGCTGTGCAATTTGCTTTGCTAGTGCGCTTACCTTGAGGCTGTCTGTGTGCGAATACGGAACGAAGAGCTTGTAGGCATCGTCGCTGAAGCCGTAATCGAGGTGCTGGTCCATGTTGTACTCGGTAAACATGACCAGCACGATGTCGCGGGCAAGGTACTGTGCCCGGCGGTCCAACACCTTCATGTTGTTGCCCTCGGGCAATTCACCCGGCCATACAATGCTCTGGTTGATTACGTTATAGAACCAGAACCGGGAGGCTTTGTCGTCGAAGACGTGCTGAAGGTGGTTGTAGAGGATGGTAAAAACAAAACTGTCGCCGATGAGCAGGGCCGTTGGGCGGCGCTGCCCGGGTTTAAGGGGCAGGTACTCCACCTGCGGGTACTTCATGGTGCGTGGCGGCGGCGGTATCGGAAGGTTCAGGGGCTTAAGCAGGTCTTCGTCTTGGTCACGGGCTTGGTCGCTGATTTCGCCGGGCAATAGGCGGTAGTCGCGTAAGTCCTGGCCCAATCGACCTTCCAGATAGCGCACGAGCGTATCACCGGCCAGGGTGGCGGTGTAGTTGCTCCAGTGGGTACCGTAAGGCGGGAACAGCGGGTACGAGGCTGTGTCCTTCCATTGGCGCACGATGTGGCTCAGGTCGAAGAGGTTGATGCCGGCTTTTCGCATGGCCGCCGTATAACGCTCGTAATTAGAAGCCTGCCGGGGATACTTGCGGAAGTAGGTAGGCATGTCTTCGGGGGCAAACGAGGCCTTGCTGGCCGCCGTCACAAACAGGAACAGCTTCCCGCGCCGGGCCAGTGTGTCCTGCACCACGCGCAGATGCCGGATATGCCGTTGCAGCGCCGCTTCCTCCACCGGGTCCTTGCCTATGTAAGCGTAGAGGGGGCGCGAGTCGAACAAAACCCCGTTGCGGCCGACGAATATGTTGGGGTCTTTGGTTTCGTGGAACAGGCTATAAGGCACCTGTCCCCGCCACTTGATAAACCAGACCCGAAACCCGAGGCGGTCTTCCAGGTAGCGTTCCAGCGCGGGCTGGTAGGTGTTGCTTGTCAAGGCTTCCCAGCTCAGTTCGGGGTGCGGGGCGGGGCCCTCGTAGTAGCCTTCCAGCGAATCGGATGGAAACCACTCAAACTTGGCTTGCGCAGCCGGCAACATCAGCAGTAACAGCAGCGCGGCTGCCATCAGCCGCTTGGCATATACTTTCACGCTTGCGGGTGTCATGAGCGGTAAGTAGCTAGAAGCGGAAGTAAATGAACGGATTGAAGGAACTACCGATAATGTTCGACACGCTCAGCAACAGCAAGACGGCCGTGGTAAAGCTCAGTACCGCTGCCCGGCGCAGGCGCAGGTGGGTATCGGCCAGCAGCGTCAGCTCCAGCCGCTCGACGCGGGGCAGAGCCGCCATGAAGGAGAAAACGGCTGCCAGCGCCAGCGCCGCCCAGAATTCGTTGGTGAAGTAGGGGAGCGACTCGCCGGCAACGGTTGAAAAGGCGAACATCCGTTTCAGGTAGTCCAGCGCAAACGTGAGCGTGGGGGCGCGAAACAGCACCCAGCCCACCACGGTAATGAGGAACGTAGGAATGATGCTCAGTGCCCCAATACGCTGGTAGATACGCAGCAAAAACAGCCGGTCCAGGATCAGGAACAACCCGTGAAAAGCACCCCAGGCAATGAAGTTCCAGGCAGCTCCGTGCCAGAAGCCTGAGAGGATGAATACGGTCCAGAGGTTGGCGTAGAGGCGCGCGGTTTTCACGCGGTTGCCGCCCAGCGGGATGTAGAGGTAGTCGCGCATCCAGCGGCCCAGCGTGATGTGCCAGCGCTGCCAGAACTCGGTGATGGAGCGCGAGACGTAGGGGTTGTTGAAGTTTTCGGGAAACTGGAAGCCCATCATGCGCCCCAGCCCGATGGCCATATCGGAGTAGCCCGAGAAGTCGAAGTAAATCTGGAAAGTGTAGGCCAGCGCCCCCAGCCAGGCCAGCGCGGGCGAAACCTGGGCCGGCGTTGTGCCGAAGATGTGGTCGGGCGCCTGGCCCCCCACCATGGCGAAGATGGCGTCGGCTTGCTGGCCCAGCACATTGGCAATGAGCACTTTCTTGGCAAGCCCTACCGCAAAGCGGAACAAGCCGGCAATCTTGTGGTCGACGGTATCGAACGCGCGGCGGTCGGTGAGCTGGCCGGCAATTTCGTGGAAGCGCACGATGGGGCCCGCAATCATCTTGGGAAACAGCATGATATAGAGCATGAAGTCCCAGAACGACTTGAGCGGTCGGTTTACCCCGCGGTACACGTCGATGGTGTAGGTGAGCTTCTCGAAGGTGAAGAACGAAATCCCGATGGGCAGCACCACTTGTTCCCACGTGAGCGGCGTACCGCCCACGGCTTGGCGCACGGCGCTGGCGTTTTCCAGAAAGAAGTTGGCGTACTTGAAATAGAAGAGCATCGCTACGTTGATAACGATGCTCATAATCAGGTAAATGCGTTTTTGCCAACCCTCGGCCCGGTCCATAAAGCGGATGAGCACGAAGTTGACTACCACCGAAGCCAGGAACAGGGCCAGGAAGTTGAGCCCGCCCCAGGCGTAGAAGCCCAGGCTGCCCACCAAGGCCACCAGGTTCTTGAGTCGCGTGGGCACCAAGAAGTATAGCAGGAAGAAGCCCGGTAGGAAATAGAATAGAAAGAGCGTACTGCTGAAAACCATTTACGTTACTTAAAAGCTGCAGGTGAGGAAATTCAAAGATACCGGCGTAATGCAAACGACCCCAAAGCGGGAACGGGCTTTACTCTTGGATAGTGGCGGGGCAAAAAGCGTTATGCTCAGTGGGTCAGCAAAAATTCCACTCGCTGTGCAGCCTCTTTTGGCCGACAATTAGTGGAGTTAGAATGCCTCCGAAGCTGTGAAAGGAAACGGCGCTGTTGAGGTAAGGTCTTGTTAGTGCAGCCGTTCGTACTGCTCCACTGCCTCCTCGCGGCTTACTTCCTGCTGGCTCATATTCCTCTGGCTTGCCTTCGCCCAGAGGCGGTCCGATGCCCCGGGTGCTTGCCGGATCTTTTCGGCAATGGAATCGATGCGGGCGTTGTCAGCAGCGGTAAAGGGAGTTAGCAGCCGGTACAGGTCCTTGCTGAAGCCGCCGTCGAAATTCCGGAGGTTGAATTCGTTGTACAGGATGATGATGACATCACGCTTCAGGTATTCCTCCCGGTGGTTGAGCTGCCACGTTTGGTCCCCTTTAGTTGTTGGGCCGTACGCAACTTGTTGTCCGTAGTACCAGAAAGTGGATTCCGGGCTAAATAACTCACTTATATATGGATACAGTAGATTATAGCCAAAACTGTCGCCGTATAGCATCACGTCCGGACGTTTCTGGTGGCCTTGCAAAGGCTTGAATTGCACCAGCGGATAAGCCATGGTGAAGGCCGTGGGAGGCCACAGCAGGTTCATGGCTTTGGCAATGTCGTCGTCCGGGTTGCGGGGCTCGTCGGTAATATCCAGCTGAGTCACGGCATAATCGGGCAGGTCTAGTTGGGTGCGGTGCTCGATGTAGTGCACCAAGGTGTCCACAGCCCGCTCGGTACCATAGCCGCTCCAATGGAATCCGCCGCGCGGAAACAGCGGGTAAGAAGCCGTATCCTTCCACACCCGAAACGCGCGACTGAGGTCTAGTAAGTTGACGCCCGCCTGCTGCATAGCGGCGGCGTAGGCCATGTAATTGGAACGGCCACGCGGCTGCCGACGGTAATAAGCCGGGTGCGCTTCAGCATAGAAAGTCGTCTTGGCGGGAGCAATAACGAATACCAGGAGCTTGCCGCGGTGCCGCAACGAATCCTGCACGGCTTTGAAACGCTGCACATGGTGCTGAACTTCCCGGTCGCCCACGAACCCTTCCCCCAGGTAATCCTTGATGCCGCCAATGGACAACAGCAGATTATCCTCCCCCACCACAGTATCGTTGGCTTTGGCTACGTTCAGCAAGCTGTATTGAAGCTGATTGCGAAATCGTATTAGCCAAGTCCGAAAACCAATATGGTCTTCGAGGTACCGTTCCAAGGCTGGCTGGTAGGTATTGGCGGTGAGGCTATCCAAAACCAAGGCTGGTTCTGTGGCTGGCTGGGTACCTGTGTAGCCACCTAGGGCACCTTCTTTCACCCAGTTGAATTTGGCTTGCAGCGCTGGCAGCATAAACAGGCTCAGCATAAAAGCTAAGCACACGCGCTTTAGGGTAACTTGTGTGGTGACGTTCATGCTGCAAAAACAGAAGTGAATGAACGCTCAAACGGCCAATTTGCGGTACGCTGCCCCAGGCCCTGGTATTGCGACAATACAGGAAAAGACATTTCAATGATTAAATTAGTCAACTGATTATACTTTAGTTATATAGATGTAATGAAATACAGCAGGAAGAAGCCCGGTAGGAAATAGAACAGAAAGAGCGTACTGCTGAAAACCATGCGAAACCGGGGTGGAGTAAAGTAACGGCAGCCTAAAGCTAGGGCGTAGGGCAACAACGCGCCAAACAACCGCACCTTTTACCCGGCTTGGGTGTTGCAACCAACTGTCCCCGGCCCCTCGCGTATGCCTGACCAGGGACCGAGTATATTCCAACGCGGTTGGTTCGCAATGCTATTCCGGCTAGCTAACGGGCCACGGTTTACGTACTTTCGCGGGCTTATCAGCTACGCATTGCATGGCTAAGAAAAAAACAGCGGCTGCGGCCACCACGGCGGCTCCAGCTGCTCCCAAGTCAACTTCCAAAAAAGCCAGTTCAGCGCCAGCGGCTGCCAAGCCCGGCCGCAACGGCCACGCCCAGCCGGAGCCGCTCGTTCTGGTGGCGCCTGCTGCGGCGGCTGTCCACTCGTCGGCGGCTACCATTGAGGCGCCGTTTATTGAAGTGTATGGCGCGCGGGAGCACAACCTGAAGAACGTATCCATCAAGATTCCGCGCGGCAAGCTGGTGGTGTTTACCGGCATTTCGGGCTCGGGCAAGTCGTCGTTGGCCTTCGACACGATTTACGCCGAGGGCCAGCGCCGCTACATGGAGACGTTTTCGGCCTACGCCCGCTCGTTCATGGGTGGCCTGGAGCGCCCCGATGTCGACAAGATTGAGGGCCTCTCGCCGGTTATCAGCATCGAGCAGAAGACCACCTCGCGCAACCCGCGCTCCACGGTGGGCACCATCACCGAGATATACGACTTCCTGCGTCTGCTCTACGCCCGTACCGCCGAGGCTTTCAGCTACGCCACGGGTAAGAAGATGATCCGGCAGTCGGACGACCAGATCATTAACTACATCCTCAAGCACTTCGCCGACAAAAAGCTGGTGGTGCTGGCGCCCGTGGTGAAAGGCCGCAAAGGCCACTACCGCGAGCTGTTCCAGCAGATTGCCAAGCTCGGCTTCACCAAGGTGCGCGTCGATGGCGAGCTGCTCGACATTACGGCCAAGATGCAGGTGGACCGCTACAAAATCCACGACATCGAAATCGTCATCGACCGGCTGGTGGTGAAGGAAGAAGACCGGTTCCGCCTGTCCGGCTCGGTGCAGAACGCGCTGACCCACGGCAAAGGCACGGCCCTGGTGCTCGACCCCGATTCCAAGAAGACGCAGTTTTTCTCGCGCTTTCTAATGGACCCGACCACCGGCATTGCCTACGACGACCCGGCGCCCAACACCTTCTCGTTCAACTCACCCTACGGCGCCTGCCCCACCTGCAACGGCCTGGGCGAAATCCAGCAGATTACCGAGGAATCGGTGATGCCCGACCCCAAGCTGAGCATCAGCCGCGGCGGCATTGCGCCGCTGGGTGAGTACCGCGACATCTGGATTTTCCAGCAGATCGGGCTGATTCTCAAGAAGCACAAAGCTACGCTCTCCACGCCCATCGAGAAGCTGCCTGCCGAGCTGGTGCAGCGCCTGCTGCACGGAATCGAAGCCGACGAAGACGCCGACGACAAGAAAAAAGCCACCTACTCCGAGCCGTTCGAGGGCATCATTCCCTTCCTGCGCCGCCAGATGGAGTCCGATTCGGAGAACATCCGGGAGTGGATTCAGCAGTACACGCAGGCCACCGAATGCCCCGAGTGCCACGGCTACCGCCTCAAGAAAGAGAGCCTGCACTTCCGCATGGCCGACAAGCACATCGGTGAGCTGTCGGTGATGGACATCGGCGAGCTGGCCCGCTGGTTTGAGGGCTTGGAAGACCGCCTGAGCGACCGGCAGAACCTGATTGCCCGCGAGCTGCTCAAGGAAATCCGCAAGCGTATCGGCTTCCTGCTCGAAGTAGGCCTGGAATACCTGAACCTGCACCGCTCGGTGCGCACGCTCTCCGGTGGCGAGTCGCAGCGCATTCGTCTGGCCACCCAAATTGGTACCCAGCTCGTGGGCGTGCTCTACATCATGGACGAGCCCAGTATTGGCCTGCACCAGCGCGACAACGAGCGGCTCATCAACGCCCTCAAGCACTTGCGCGACCTGGGCAACTCCATCATTGTGGTGGAGCACGACAAAGACATGATTCAGCACGCCGACCACGTGCTCGACATCGGCCCCGGCGCCGGCATTCACGGCGGGCACGTGGTGGCCGAAGGCACGCCCGAGGAGTTCCAGCGCAGCGGCTCGCTCACGGCCCAGTACCTCAACGGCGACAAGCACATTGAGCTGCGCAAGAAAAAGCGCACCGGCGAAGGCACCGAACTGGTGCTGAAAGGTGCTAAAGGCCACAACCTCAAGAACGTGACGCTAAAGGTGCCGCTGGGCAAGCTGGTAGCCGTTACGGGCGTATCGGGCTCGGGCAAGTCGTCGCTCATTCACGACACGCTCTACCCGATCCTGAACAAGTACTTCTTCAACGCCAAGCGCGAGCCGCTGGCCTACGGCAGCATTGAAGGCTTGGAGCTGATTGACAAGGTTATCGAAGTGGACCAGTCGCCGATTGGGCGCACGCCACGCTCGAACCCGGCCACCTATACCGGCGTGTTCACCGAAATCCGCCAGCTCTACGCCAACCTGCCCGAGGCCAAAATCCGCGGCTACGGCCCCGGCCGTTTTTCCTTCAACGTGAAGGGCGGCCGCTGCGAAACCTGCGAGGGTGCCGGCATCCGCACCATCGAAATGAACTTCCTGCCCGACGTGCACGTGCAGTGCGAAACCTGCAAGGGCCGCCGCTACAACCGCGAAACGCTGGAGGTGCGCTTCAAGGGCAAGTCCATCACCGACGTGCTCGACATGACCATCGAGAAGGCCGTCGATTTCTTTGAGTTTCAGCCGCGCATCCTGCGCAAAATCAAGACGCTGAGCGAAGTAGGGTTGGGCTACATCACGCTGGGGCAGCAAGCCACCACGCTATCGGGCGGCGAGGCGCAGCGCGTGAAACTGGCCACCGAGCTAAGCAAGAAGGACACCGGCAAAACCTTCTACATTCTCGACGAGCCCACCACCGGCCTGCACTTTGAGGACATCCGTCACCTGGCCGATGTGTTGCAGAAGCTGGCCGACAAGGGCAACACGGTCCTCATCATCGAGCACAACCTCGACCTGATCAAAGTCGCCGACCACATCATCGACCTTGGGCCCGAAGGCGGCGCGGGCGGCGGCACCATTGTGGCGCAGGGTACGCCCGAGCAAGTGGCCAAGGTGAAGAAGGGCCACACGGCCCGGTTCCTGGCCGAGGAGCTGAAAATCAGCAAGTACGCCGACGAGCAGGACGCCGCGAAGGAAGAAGCGGCGTAACTCAGAGCATCCGTCGGCACAATAAAAAGGGCCGCTCAACGTAGAAATTCTGCGTGGGGCGGCCCGTTTTGTTGTGTTTCGAAGACGGTAGCACTATTTTAAGCCCCTCGTTTCTGCTCCCTGCCACCGTTCCCATGTTCAAACTCCTGCTCTTTCCCGTTCTGCTCACCGTTGCCGTGGTTGCCGCTCCTCCTGTTCCGCCGAAATCCACGCACTGGGAGGGCACGGTAAGCAACGGCATGAAAGGCGACAAAATCAGCTTCGACGTATCGGCCGACGGTAAAACGCTGTCGAACGTGACGTTCCAGGGCTACTGGCGGTGCAGCGGCAAGCTGGAGCAGATGACGGCTGGCCCCACCAAGACATTTTCCATCGTGGGTGGCAAAGCCAGCGGCGTGGTGGTCGACCCGCCGGGCGGCGGCTCCACGGCCTGGCATTACGAGTTCGAGGGCACGGTTGCGAAGACTGCCGCCAAGGGCACCTACCGCATGGCCATCAACAACCTGGGCTGCGACACCTACAAGCTGCAGTGGACGGCCGTGCCTGCTACTGCGGCTAAATAGGACCTCTTAAGCTGCTATTGCGTGGTGCTTGGCTGTGTATTCGCGCTGCAAGCGGCGGTAGCGGCGGCCGTACAACGCCATCAGCGGGCCAATGAGCATGGGCGTCATGCGGCTGATCCACCAAGGCAGCGTGAAGCACAACCCAATGCCAATCAGGAACGCAAACGGTGCCACCATGGGCCGCACCAGGTCTAGTTCGGGATGGTCGGCGTCGGCAGGATGGATGATGCCGTTGGCGGGGTTGCGCAGGTAGCGTTGCAGCACTACTTGCAGCAGGCCGGTGGCGGCCACGCTCAGGCAGTACAGCACAAAAGGCACGTTCAGGCTAGCCGTGTATTCGCTGTAGAAGGCCGAGGTGAACGGCATGAGCACGATGCTCACCAAAAACAGAATGTTGAGCCAGATGAGCTTGCCGGTGTAGTGCCGCACGAAGCGGAAGATGCGGTGGTGCGCCACCCAATAGATGGCAATGACCAGAAAGCCAATGAAAAAGCCCACGAATTTGGGCGTGAGCTGCAATAGCGCCTGCACCAGCTGCTGATCGGAGGGGTGGTGCAGCTCGGGCACTTTTATCTCGATGATGAGCAGCGTAATGGCAATGGCAAACACCGCGTCGGTAAACAGAATCATCCGTTCCAGCTGAAACTCTTCGCGGTTGTGGTGTTCCAGGGGCAGCGGGTCGTGCGCGTTACTCATACATAGAAGCGGCCGGAAGTGCTTGCCCGGGCCGCTTAAAGATAGGGGCGACCAACGCCCAAAAACAACGCGCGGCCCTGGCAAAGCCAAGACCGCGCGTTGCTGTTCAGGTCGCCGCTGAGGCTACATCTTCATGTCGGCGTGCTTCTTCGACATGTCCAGGTGGCCCTGCACGACGGGCGTAACCTTACCAATGAAACCCTTCACGTCGGGGTCTTGGGTCATGGAGTTGTGGGCGTTGAGCGTGTTCAGCGTTTTCTGGTGGTCCATCACCATTTGCTGCAAGTAGCGCTGCTCAAACTCTTTACCCGACAAGGCTTTCATCTGCTCGGCAATGGCCTTGTGCTCGGCGTCCATGTCGGTGGGCAGCGTCACGTTTTTCTTAGCCGCAATGGCTTTCAGATCGGCGGTGGACTTGGTGTGGTCCTTGATCATCATGTTGGCGTGCTCTTTGGCCGTGCCACTCACGCCTTTGTCCAGCGCCATTTTGCTGAGCTGGATTTCGTTCTGGTCGCTGTGGGCCGCCGACATCATGAACTCGGGGTCGTCTTTGTGCGGAGCCGTAGCGTTGGGGTCGGCTTTGGCGGCCATGTCGGCACCGGCCGCGGCGCCGGTGCTGTCGCCGTCGTTCATGGCATTGGTTTCGCCGTTGGTGGCGTTGCCCATGTAGTTGTCGTCGGCGTTGTTGCCTTCGGTGGCCGTCACATCAGGCTTGTCGCCCTTGTTATCGGTGCAAGAGGTGGTACCAACGAGCAGGGCGGCGGCTAACACAGCCGGCAGAAATACCTTTTTCATGGAGGGGAAATGAGGTGTATGGTTGGATTGGTGTGGTAAGCGAGCGGCAGTAAGAATGAGGCTGGAGGCTACGGGCGCGTGGTGTCGGCCGGGGCCGCGTTAGCCGAATCGGCGTTGGCCGTTACGGTGGGGCCCGCGTCGTTGTCAATAACCACGGCCTCGGATTCTACGCCGCCTTCATCGGCAGCTTGGTTCATGTCACTCACGGCTTCGCCCGCGGTGCCGTCGGTGCGTTTGTCGGCGTCGTTGCAGGCGCCGAGCGAAAGGCTGGCAGCCAGCGCGGCGAGCAGGAAAAAGGAACGTCTCATGGAAAAAAGAAATGGGGTGTGAAGCAGAAATTACTGTGGCAGCGCATCTTCCAGCTGCTTGGCTTGGTCGCGGTATTGGGAAAGAGCAGGGGCGTACTTGGCCGCCAAAGCGCGGATGTCGCCGTCGTAAGCATCGTCGCTCATATCCTCGAAGTCATCGGCCGATTCGTCGTAGTGCTCGGCCGATACCTGCAGAAAACGGCGGTCGAAGTCAGCGCCCGTCAGGCCAGCCAATTCTTGGTAGGTATCCTGTTGCTCGTCGCCGAGGCTTTTGGGCACGGCCAAACCCTTTTGCGTGGCCACACCGGCCAACGCTGTATTCAGGGCCGCGTGGTCGCGTAGCAGATTCTGGGCGAAGGTGCGCACCTCGGGCCGAGCGGTTTTTTGCTGGGCCAGTTTGCCGAGCTCCACGGCAAGCAAGCTGTTGGTGGCGGCATTCACCATAAACTCGGCGTCGCGCTCCTGCCGCTTGGTAATGTCGGCGTCGCCAATGCGCTTCTCGTTCTCAAACTTAGCATCGGCCACGGGGTCCCGGTCGCCGGAGCCGCACCCGGCAAGGGCGGCCAGCAGCCACGGCAGCAACAGCACGCGGGCAGAAAGAGAGAAACGGAAGAACATACAGCTTGGGGCCGGAAAAAGAGCCGGCTAAGTCTATACGGGCGAGCAGCGCATCGGTTTGTAACCAATTAGTTCCGGCTTCTGAAAAAAAATATTTGCCTGCTTAAACTCCGGCCGGGCACGCCTCTCCAAGCAAATGAATTCACCGCCGGCGTACTTCTTCCTTTTCCCATTCCCACTTCACCGCTACCATGAAAAACCTTGCCCTCCGCCCCCTGTTGTGGTCAGCCCTGTGCGCCAGCCTTACGCTTGGTTTGAGCAGCTGCAACAAAGACAAAGAAGAGTTCGGCCCCAACGCCGCCCTGTCTGCCGAAGACAACGCCGATGCCGAAGCCGACGACGCGGCCTCCTACGAGTACGTGGATGCCGGCGCGCCCGAAGACATCAGCCGCGGCGGCATCACGGCCATCAATGCCGACGACCAGCGTATTCTGTTCGGCTGCGCTTCGCACATCTATGATGCCGCCACCCGCACCCTCACCATCGACTTCGGCCCGGCCGGCTGCGTAGGCCGCGACGGAAAATTGCGCAAAGGCCAGGTAGTGGCCGTATTCACGGGCCAGCACCGGCAAGTGGGGTCCAGCGTGACCATTAGCTTGGTAGGCTACTCTGTCAACGGCAACCCGCGCACCGGCACGCGCACCATCACCTGGATCGGCCAAGGCGTGCACACTGTGAACGTGCAAAATGCCAGCGTGACCACCGCCAACGGTATCGCCACCTGGAGTGCCCAGCGCACCGTGGCCCAAACCGCCGGCCTCGGCACCCGCACTATTCAAGACGACGTGTACAGCGTAACGGGCACGGCGGCGGGCGTCAACCGGAAGGGCGTTTCGTTTACGGCCACTATTCAGCAGCCGCTGGTGAAGAAATTTCAGGCGGGCTGTGCCCGGCACTTCGTTTCGGGCATCATCGATATTGCCACCTCGAAAGAGAAAAACCTGCAGTTGAACTACGACCCCGCCGGCACCCAGGCTTGCGACAACATTGCTACCCTCACGGTCAACGGCCGTACCCGCACCATTCAGCTGCGCTAGTTTCGTCAATCACCGGAGTATTCAGCAGCCATTTGTGAGCGGGGATGCTTGCTCCACCAAGCGAAACGACTCACGCAAAACGGCCCAGGCATTATCTGCCTGGGCCGTTTTGCTGTAGCGCCAATGCCTGCAGCAGAAGCTGTTTCCAGCGCATAAAAAAAGCCCCGCTACTGCAGGGCCTTCTTTTATAGGTTGGCTGCCGGGCCTATTCGTAGACCTTCACCACAAACACGAAGTCCTGCAGCTTGCGCAACTGTTGCGGGCGCGACTGGCCGGCCAGCAAATTGGTGCGCGGCACGTTGTAGCCCGGGGCCGAACCGGCCGCCGATAAGGAATCGACCAGACGCATCAGGTACGACGACTTGGTGGCAAACGCGGCACTCTGCACATCCATCTGCCGGCCGCTGATAACCCCGATAAGGTTGCCGCGGTCGTCGAGCACCGGACCGCCCGAGTTGCCGGGGTTCACGGGAATGGAAATCTGGTAGAAGCCCGTGTCGCCCTCGAAGCCCGAACGGGCGCTCAACGAGCCGTCGTTGAATACCAGGTCTTCGCGCGGGTAGCCCAGCGTATACACCCGTTCGCCCAAATCGGCTTCGCGGCGCTTCACCGTGTAGGGGAGGCGGCCAAAGCCCGCAAAGCCCTTCTGGTTGACGCGGAGAATAGCCAAATCGTGCGCCACGTCGGTAAACACCGGCTCGGCGCGGTAGCGCTGCCGGTCGCGGCTTTCAATCAGCAGCGAGTCGGCCCCTTGAATTACGTGGTAGCTCGTTACCACGTAGCCGTCGGCGGTGAGGGCAAAGCCAGTGCCGCTGAACTTGCCGTTGTTGATGGGCGCCGCCGGCAAGGCCTTGCCGTCAATCTGCTTGATGCTGCGGGTCAACGCTTTCTGGTCGCGCTTGATGCGGTCCACGTCGCGGCGTAGCACCGTGTACCCGTAGGCCGAAGGTTGTTGGTGGGCTTTCCACCACTCCAGGCCCAGCAAGGTGCCGAACACCGCCAGCACCGCTACCGAAGCCGCTACGGCCATGGTGGCGCGGTGCCCGTGCCAGAACTCACGCAGCCACTTTTCGGTGCGCGAAATGTGCATCACCGGCATGGTGGGGCGGCCGGTTTCCACAGTTGTTTCCTGTTCGGCATCTATTTCGGCCTGGAAGGCGCGCAGCTGTTCGCTCACCCGTAGGCGCTGGCCGTAGGCGTGCAAGGTGCCGGTTACGTCGTGGTACTCGGCAAAACGGCTGGCCAGCACCGGGTCGGCCGCGAGGCGGCGCTCCAGGTCGGCGCGCACGGGCGCATCGAGCCGGCCGGCTTCGTAGTCCTCAAACAGTGCGTAGTAATCAGCTTCGGTCATCATAGCGGTAGGGCGGGTATTGGTCCCGCCAGGCTGGATCGGGGCGTCGTTAGGGCAGCGGTTCTTCCTTGTACTGAGCGAAAAAAAGCTTCTTCAGACGCACCAAACATTTGTATTTCTGATTCTTGGCGTTGTCGGCATTGGTGTAGCCGTGTTCCGCCGTGAGCTGCTGCATGCTTTTGTCGAGCAGGTAAAACCCCTCCAACAACGACCGGCAAGGCTCCCCGAGGTGTAGCAAGGCTTCGCTCATGAGGGCGAAGCGCCGGTCACGCTCCTCGGCTTCGGCCAGGTCGGCCTCGGCTCCGGTTTCGAGGTACGGCTTATAGTCGTCGAGGCGGCCGCCGTAGCGACCCTTCTCGGCCAACCGCTTGAGCCACAACCGACGGCACACGGCGTAGAGGTAGGTTTTGATCTGGCAGCTCAACTCGAGCGAACCGTCCCGCACCTTCTCGTAAAACACCATCACGCCCTCCTGGTAAATGTCTTTGGCCTCGTCCTCGGTTCCGCTGTTTTGCGTGACCAAGTGCGTAACCATCGGCAAATGCAGGCGGTAGAGGTGCGCCAATGCCCGCTCGTCGCCGCGGCGGATACCCGCCACCAGCTCGTCGTCGGAAAAGGAAGGCAGTCCTTTGCCCATGTATGCAGTTACTCGTTGCTTAATACTGACCCGATGGCCAAGTAACCCGTCAAAAGTTTTTTTTCTCCGGTCGGGTTACCTCTGCCAAATGCTGGTATGAAGGGCGTTTTTCAGACCAACTTTTTCAAACTTACTACCGAAATGAAGAACCTCCTGAAGGTTGCCGCCCTGTTCGCCGTTGTTAGCCTGAGCGCCTGCGAGTCGAAGCCCGCTGAAACCACCGAGGCTACCTCGACCGAAACCTCGACCGTAGAAACCACCGCTCCCGTAGCTGGCGACACGGCTGCTGTTGTTTCGACCGACACGACGGCCGCTGCTGCTACCACGACGACCACGACGACGACCGAGACCGAGAAAATGAAAGAAGAATAGTGTGGACGGCTGGCCCAGCGCCAGCTGTTTCGCTCTTCGCCACCCGAGTGGTTGCCACGGCAGCCGTTCGGGTGGTTTTTGTTTTTACCACGAGGCAACTCCCAGGGTATTTCGTATCGTATTATAAAATACTGAAAAAATCCTGTACTTTGTTGCCCCACCCATATGCCGCCGCTCCACTACGTGTCGAATTCTGATCTAATCACGGACAGTGCCGCCCCTTCTTCGGCGGATTTATTGGCTACAGAAGCCTCCTCGCTGGTGTCGGCAGGCCAAATTTCAGCCAAAGCGCTGGACAAAGGCCTGCAGATTGGAAGCTACACGGTGGGAGAACAGCCCGATACGCTGTTGAATGGCCACCCCGATATCCGCTATTAGTACCAAGCAGATTTAAAATTTTTCCTCCAGCCACAAAAACGCGGCGCCCAGCAGGAAAATAGTGAAGAACCAAACGCCAGCCAGGGGCTTATCCCCAGTTCGGCCAGGGGTGGATGTGGTGGAAGTTGGATAATATGCACGTTGCTCGACAGCAGCGGCTTGCTCGCTAACGGTTGGGCCAATCCATTCGGCGGCCGCGAATACGTAGAACGAAGCAGGCTCTGCGCCCGGCGTTATTGCTTTGTGCCAGCCCGGCTGTTTGGGCCAGAAGGCAGCGCTGAAAACCGGCAACGCAGAAGAGAATTGCCGCAGCCCTAGGCTCGTGTGCGTACCGAACGGACCTTCAATTCTGGCCAACGAACTGGGAAGACCGTTGCCGCTAAAATGCAGCTGTAGTAGGAAATGCGGATGCGGCCACGCGCTGAACTGCCACGAGCTTTGGGTACCGAGTGGCCGTGCCGCCGCTTTCAGCAGCAGGCGCCAGTAGTCATCGTAGGTGGCGGTGTTGCCCGCCAGCAGCCATTGATAGGTGTTGCTGGGCGTGGCAACTACAGTGGTGCCCCAGGTGGCGCGGTACGAAGCCGCAACCCACTCGTTGCGGGCACTTTGGGCAAGCGGTACCAGCAATGATCCAGTGAGCGTAGCCGGTACGGCTGCTTGGGCCTTGATGGTTGACCATCTTATCGGCTCCACTGTTTCGGTGGCAAGGGCTGGCCGGGCCCGTACCCCGAAAACTGCCCGTTGTGGAAATCCTTTGGGCAAGGCGCTGCCGCTGGCCAGCAACACCATGCCCAGGCCTTGGTCTACGCTTTGGGAAAGGGCACGGGTTTCGGCCGCGCCGAGAGTTGCCCAAACACTTTCATCAGCTACAACCGCGTCGTAACGCGAGAGGAGGGGGGGCGTGAGCGGGCGGAGCGACTGAGCCGGGAGGTTTAGAAAATCGGTTTGCTGCAAGCTGCGCGCAAGCGTGAGGCGTTGCGCAACCGCGTGGCCGTTGGCTGCCAGCCGGTTTTTAAGCAGGTTCAATTCGAAGGAAGGCCCGCCGGCCAGCAGCAGCACACGCAGGTGCCGAACGGCTTCTACCACCGTTGGTACCGGCTCGTGGGCTATCAGTTGGCGGTTTTGGCGCGCTTCCAGTTGCAGCACTTGCGGGCCCGTGGCCCGGAGGCGCGCCTGCAGTGTGAAGGATGCGTTGCCAGCAGGAAGGCGTAGGGAGTCCTGCACTACGCCGGCGGACCGCAGGTAGAGCAAAGTGGGGTTGGCATTGGCAGACACAAAGCGGCCTTCCACCCGCAGCACGTCGCCGAGGGGCAAAGTGGGCGCCCAACTGGCGTGGCGAAAGCCGCGTGCGGGCCACTGCGGATGCGCAATTAGCTTTATTTCCGGCGGTGCCAACCCCACATCGGCAGCCGGCAAACCGTGCCCCAACACATGCAGTTGCCGGATTTGCGGGTGCTGTGTGCGCAGCGCGTAGAGGCCGGTTAGGCGGGTGGAGTCGGCGCTAACATGCCCGGGCGTGTAGCGCAGCACCGGTACGGCGGCACCCAGGCGGCGCTGCCAGAAGCGCAGGGAATCGGCTGGCGTGCCATCGGTAACCAGAATTGCTGCTTGGGTTTCCTGTTCGGATGTTGGGACAGATGGCGGAAACACGCTTAGCCACAGAGCAACTGGCAGTAGCACGGATACCAGCACGCGCACAATTCGTCGGCGGCCATCGGGGCGGCGCAGGGCTTGCGCCACGAGCAGAATGCCCAGCAGCCCGCACACCAAACCTGTGGCGAAGAATAGCGGGGACTGCTCCAGAAAGGTGAAAAACGGACTCAACGGCGTAGCTCGGTAAAGTAGCGGCGGGCCAGCGGGTTTGGGGCCGGGCGAGTAGGTGCTGCCGGGGGTACAGGCAGCAGCCGATGCAGGCCTTGCTCCACGGCCGACACTTGTGCTGCGGTAGGCGGCTGATGAAGGCGTACCCGCTGCATGAGTTGGCGCCACGCCCGCAAGGCCGGCAGCATGGTGCCGGGTTGGCGCACGGCCGCTTCTCCCAGCGCTAAACCCGCCGCTTGCAGCATTGCGGTTTCACGCGGCCCAGCCGGCGTTCCGGCCGGAAGTTGGCGCAGCGCGGTCAGGGCAGCGCGCAATTCGGTGTGCGTGGTGGGCAGCGCGCGTTGGGCTTGATGCGGGGTAAGGGCTGCTGCGGTTACGTCGCCGGTCAGGCGCTTTTCGGCTTCGGGCAACGGCGGCAGATCCACGCCCGACTTGCGCACGTAGGCGCGGGTTTGCTGCTGCACTTCTTTAAGGAGGCGCAGGGCGCGGTACTCATACGGCAACGCCAAGCGCGGCTCGGCCAAGCGCAGCTGCAACTCAGCATCCCACATCTGGCTGAGGACGGCGCGCAGCTTGGCTTTTACCTGGGGTTCCAGGAAATCGGCCGTTTCTTCGTCGTCGTGGCGGTGAATGTAGGGCTCGGTCAACGATTCGGCCGTGGGCAGCCCGGCTTCGGTAGCCGGCTCGGCGCCGTGGTCGTGGTCGTCGGCTCCGTGTTCATCAGCCTCTTCTGCCACGGGCGGGCGAGGGGCCGTTTCGCCCTGTTCGTACTCCTCACCCAAAAACTTGCCGTAGCGCAGGCGTAGCACTTTCTGGTCTTCGCCAATGCTGTTGGCCCGCTGCTGAAACTCGAGGGCCGGAAGCTTGCCGCGCTCTTTCAGCAGCTTTTCGGTATCGATGATAATCTGGCGCTGACTGCGGAAATACACCGGTACCGGATTGACACCCAAGGCCATGCTGGCCAAGTCACCGGTGGCAGCAGTGTCCTCCCACTGCACCAGGTGCGCGTCGGTGCGGGTGCGGTGGCCAGCATTGTCCCAGGCTTCGGCATACACATACAGCTCGTCGCCGAAGGTGAGGCCGAGAGCGGGCAGGCGGAGGGTAGCCGTGGCGGTGGCCGTGCGAGGCCGCTGCCGCACGAAGGCGCTCAGGTCGGTAGTGGTTTCGCCAAACTTCACGGCTTCGCCCGAGCCCTGCGCGGTAGTGAGTACCAGCCGGGCGCGGGCCAGGCCGTAATCGTCGCGCAACTGCAGGCGCACCGCCACTTCGGGCACCCGCCGGACGCCGATAAGCGTGTACGGCGCCGGCGCCAGCAGGCGAAGCTCGGGGCTGCGGTCGGGCATTACTTCCACGGCATAGTCGTCGGAAAGCAGCCCGGCGAAGCGGATGTTATACAAGGCCGAAGTCGTAAAGCGGTATTGCACGGCATACTCCAGCGGGACGTTCGGCACCGGGCGAAACGCCAGCCGCTGTCCGCCGGCGAGCAGCAGCTCCGGCACCTTTTTAGCCGAACGGCTCGTGCGTACCCGCCAGCGCACCACCGACCCCTGCGGACACCGGAACGAAGGCGACGCGGCGGCATAGGCGGCCAACCGGGTATAGGCCGGCGGCACAATTTGTACGGTTGTCTCGACGATGCGGGGAGCGGCAGGCGCTGGGTTGCTGGGGGCATCCGGAAAGCGCAGCGCCACCAAGGGCGCGTTTTGCCGCCTTTGGGGAGCAGTGGGCCAGTACGCTACTGCTACGGCCGCAGCCAGCAGCAGTGCCGCCGCCAGCATCCGCGGCTTCCACGGCACGGACAAGGCTTCTTCGACCGGCAACGTCAGCAGGCGTTCGGCCACGCGCTGCCGCTGTAGCTCCGGTAGCAGGCCCGGGGTGGCCGTTAGCAACAGCCCCGTGCTGTCTTCCAGCGCCGGGAAGTACCGGTCGAAGCGTTGGGCGGCGGCGGCGGGCCCAAACCGGCGAAGCTGCCGCAGCCACCACGCCAAGCCCACCAAGGCCACGGCCGCCAACAGCCCGGCCGCGCTCCACAGAAACGGGCCGCGCTGCACCACTGCCAGCAGCAAGGCCACGGTGCCCACTACCACCAGCAGCACCGATGCCAGCTGTTGCCAACGGTACCGGCGCAGTGCCGCCATCAGCCGCTGGTGTGCGGCTGTGTCGGTAGTAGTTGCAGGTGAGCTGGTAGTTATCATGGATGTACTGCCGTGGTAGGACGGCGAGCTACGAGACGTTCAATACAGAATAACAGGCCCGTCAGCAGGGCTAACCAAGGACCCAATTCCCAGCTACGACCTGCGGGGCGTAGCTCGTCGGTGGCTACCAAGCCTTTCAGCTGACCAGGGTCGAGGGCGCGCAAATCGGGTCCGGTGGTGGTATCTGGGGAGAGCAGCTGGAGAAGGGCGGCAGGCAGTTGCCCGTCGGTGGCAAGGCTGCTCCAGGCGGGGTGAAACCGGGTGCCCAGTCGGTACCTTCCGCCCTGGCCCACCGGCTGATAACTAAGGACTGCCGTGCCAGTCCCCGTAGCCCAGCGTACCAAGCCGGTAGGCACAGGCACCGAGCGTCGCAACTGAAACGTGAATCCGGTTTCGGTGCGGGCGCTGGTTTCGGTGGGGGTACCGGGGCCACGAGCATCCGTTAACAGGCGTAAGCCCTGGCGAAGACGGCCGTTCCAAGCCGGGGAGGGCGACCCATCGGCCAGCCAAAACAACCAATCCAGCGAGTCGGCAGCAGCGGGAGGAGCCGTAGCCAGCCGAACTCGGAAGGGTACCGGCGCTGCCGCCGACGCTGCGCGCAATGCCGCTGCCGCGTACCGGGCGTCGGCGGCGCGGCTGCGGGCGTCGTAATACACCAGCACTTGCAGCGGTACTTGCACCGGCACCAGACGCGGCATATCGGGGGCACTGGTCGAAGTAGAGTCGAGCTGTACAGCAAACCCGGCATTGGGGACCGTAACCAAGTGCAAGGACGGTAGTCCGGGTACCGACTTAGCAGCGGCGTCGGCTGCGGGCCAGCGTTGGTGGTAGCGCCGGAGCACGGTGTTGCCGCCGCGTATAGCCGCCACCGTCAGCACCAGCGAATCGGCGGTGGAGCGCACGGCGCTGTGCAGCCACGCGGCCGAGTCGGGCACGGCGGGCAACAGTTGCCAGCGCAGCCGGGCAGGCAATGCGGGGCGGGTGCCGCGAAAATGCTGCTGGCTGTTGTCGCTGATAATCCGCAAGGGGCTGGCCGGAAATTGCATAGCGGCCTGCATAGCAAGGGGCCAATAGGCCGTGTGGGCGCCGGAGCTTTGTTGCAGGCGGGTCGGCCCCGGCTTGGCAAAAGCGGAGTCGGGCAGCAGGGGCAGGCCGGGGCGAAACAAGCGAAACTCGGCCGAGGCGCGGCGTAGCGAATCGAGGCTGGGCTGGAGGGCGCGCAGCAGGTCGGGGCGCAACACCTCGGGGCTCAGCAGCACCTGCGGCCGGGCAGGCCGAGGCGGCTGGCGCCAGTGCGGACCCGCCACAGCCAGCGCCAGCAGGGCCAGCAGGGCCAAGCGCAAGAGTAGCAGTGGTAACTGGCTCAGCTGCAGCCGACTGACCCGTTGCTGCGTGCCCGGCGTCAGCCAGCGGAGCGCACCGACGGGCACCACCTGGCCGGGCCGCCGGTTCCAGAGGTGAATGGCCACGGGCACCAGCAAGCCCAGCAGGGCCCACAAAGCGGCAGGGTTGGCGAAGGCGAGCAATGGGTGGAACAGTAGAAATCGAACGGGGAACAGACGCGCCGCCGGGGCCGGGGCTGCCTCTGCCAGGAAAGGTACTACGCCGATGCGCGTGCTGGGCCGCGCAATACGGTCCGCAAAGCCTGGGCCGGCGGCTCGTCGGTGAAGAGGCGGTGGTAGTAAAGGCCGAAGCCGCGCACGGTTTGCTCGGTTTGGCGCAGCCAGCTCTGCAGCTGCGCTTGGTAGGCGGCGCGCTGGGTGGCATCGAACTGCAGGCGTTGGCCGGTTTCGAGGTCTTCGAGCTGGGCCGTGGTGGGGTAATCGAGGTCGTATTCGTTGCGGGCCAGCAGGTGCAGCACCAGCACTTCGCCCCCGGCAGCCCGCAACTGGCGCAGCAGCTGGGTGAGGGGCGTAACGGGCTGGTCGGCAGTGCTCAGGTCGTACAGGTCGCCTACTACTACCGTAACCGAGGCGCCGCGGCGGGCCAATAGGGGCGCTACCGTGCCTGCGGCCGGGAAGGTGCCGGTAGCCGAGAGTTGCCGCAGGGCGTGGTAGAGGCGGGGCAGCTGGCTGGCATCGGCCGAGGGTGGCACCGACTGCAGGCCCGCTTGATGCAGGGCCGAAAAGCCGACGGCGTCGCCCTGGCGGTGGGCTACGTAGGCGAGGCTGGCCAGCAGCAGGCGGGCGTACTGAAGCTTGGTAAGGCCGGCGGCGTCGGGGTGGTTCATGGAGGCGCTGGCGTCAAGCAGCAGGCGCACGGTGAGGCGCGTGTCCACGTCCGATTCGCGCAGGTAGTAGCGGTCGGAGCGGGCAGCCAGGCGCCAGTCGAGGCGGCGCAGGTCGTCGCCGGGCTGGTAGGGACGGTACTGACTGAATTCCAGGCCTGCGCCGCGCCGTCGGCTGGGGTGCAGGCCCGCCTGCGCGCCCTCGGCAATGAGCCGGGCCACTAGAGCAAGGTCGTTGAGCGCGTGCAGGTCGGCGGGGGAGAGCAACGGGAAAGGAATGAAACGGTGAAGTGGCGCGGCATGGGCCGGCCGGTGGCGGAGCTATTCGCCAGCTGCCTAATGGGGAATCGGCACGGGCCGACGTCGGTTGGCTGCAGGCTGGATCTAATGAGGAACCGGCTGCCACCGATGAGGAACCGGCTGAACCGCATTAGGAGCTGACTGTTGTGATTTTGGAAAGCCAGCAGGCGGCTTTAGGGAGTAGGGAAATGCTGGAGCAGCGCCCGAACCGCATCGTCGGTAGTCAATTGGTCGGCTTCGGCCTGGAAGTTCAGCAGCACGCGGTGGCGCAATACCGGGGCGGCGAGGGTGCGCACGTCGTCGAGGGTGGCGGCGAAGCGGCCGTGGAGCAGGGCGCGGGCTTTGGCGCAGAGCACCAGGGCCTGCCCGGCGCGCGGGCCGGCACCCCAGCGGCCGTAGTCCTGCACAAACTTCACGGGGCTGCCCTGGGGCCGCGTGGCGCGCACCAAGCGGGTGATGTAGCCCAGCAGCTCGGGGCTGATGTTGACCTCGCGCACCAGCTGGCGCAGCTCACGCAGCTCTTCGGCCCCGATGACGGGCTGGGGCTGGCCGTGGGCGGTGCCGGTGGTGTTCTGCAGAATGGCCAGTTCTTCGGCCTCGGAGGGGTAGCCGATGCGCACGTAGAGCAGGAACCGGTCGAGCTGGGCTTCGGGCAGCGGGTAGGTGCCGGCCTGCTCGATGGGGTTTTGGGTGGCCAGCAGGAAGAACGGGTCGGGCAGCGGGTGCGTCTGGCCGGCGTAGGTCACCTCAAACTCCTGCATGACTTCGAGCAGGGCAGCCTGGGTTTTGGGCGGCGTGCGGTTGATTTCGTCGGCCAGCACGAGGTTGGCGAAGATGGGGCCGCGCACAAACTCGAAGCTGCGCTTGCCGGTGGCGTGGTCTTCTTCCAGCACCTCGGTGCCCAGAATGTCGGTGGGCATCAGGTCGGGGGTAAACTGGATGCGGCGGAACGAAAGGTCGGTGGCGGCGGCCAGGGTGCGCACGAGCAGGGTTTTGGCCAGGCCGGGCACGCCTTCGAGCAGGGCGTGGCCGCCGGCGAGCAGGGCCACCAGCACTTCGTCGAGCACTTCGGCCTGGCCCACGATGACCTTGCCGATTTCCTGGCGGAGAAGGGGCAGTTTGGAAAGCAGGCGGTGGAGTTCGGGTTCGGTCATGGGGGAGAATGGAGCTGAGCGAGCTGGCGGCCAGGAGGCAGTAACAGCCAGTCGTGTCGCAAACTACTACGTGCGGTGCAACCAGCGGCTTTGGGTACGGACTGGGCAAGGACGGTGCTGCCGTCGGCCCGTTGCTTGGCCGCCGGCAACATGCCATTACGCGCCGAAACGTACTGGCGACGCTCGGTGCAACGGCGCAACTGGAGAAGTGTGTTTATTGGCGCATCCTTCCGCCCAATTCCTATTGCAGTATGCAAGAGCTTTCCCCCGAATACCTGGCCGAAATAGCCCGGCAAATGAGTGCTATCAGCGCGTTTCTGGGCGGCTTCGCGGCTGCGTTTCTGGGTACGCTGCTCACGCAAAGCACCCCGCGTCGCGTAGTCAGTTGGGCCGTAGCCAGCGCGGCCGTGGCATCAGTGGGCTTCATCATCACCGTCATTGCCATGACCAAGCTGGTGGTTGTATTGCATCCGCAGGCACCGGCCAACGTGTCGAAGAGCGGCGTGCTGGGCGCCCGGGCCACGGGGTTGCTGTGCTTTATGCTGGGAATCTATGCCCTCATGGCTAGCATCGGCCTCAGCGGCTGGCTGCGCTCCAGGCGCATGGGCATCATTACGTCGGTGCTAGCCGGGGCCGGTGCGCTGCTCATCACCCTAACCCTGGCCGAACTGTAGGTTGCCGCGTCAGGCCGTGAGGGCGTACAGCAGGATGTTGACCCCAAACTTGGTGTTGTCTTCGGCCAAAAAGCGCTTGTTGCGGAAGTCGTAGTCCCACTCGCAGCCGTAGTCCTTATTGGAATACAGCACCCCAATGCGGCCGTTGATTTCGACGGCTTTCAGGTAGTCGTGCACCAGGTCGTCGCCCCAGCCGTTGAGTTCGAAGCCGGTGGCGGGCGGGCCGTCCTTGAACTTAAAGAACTGCGTGTAGATGGCGTGTGAGTTGGGCAGCTTCTTCAAGGCTTTCGGGCCGAAGCACTGGCGCATCTGCTCCTCGAAGGAGCGCGCAAAAAGGCCGTCGATGTCGTGGTTGCAGTCGTCGACGAACACGAAGCCGCCGTTGCGCACGTACTGGGTAAAGTTCTTTTTTTCCTGGGCCGAAAACTGCACCAGCCGGTGCCCGGAGAGGTAGCAGAACGGGTAGTTGAACAGCTCGGGCGACTCCAGGGCCACCACTTTTTCCTTGGTATTCACCCGCACGGTGGTGTACTCGATGAGCGAATGAAGCAGGTTGGCGGGCATGCGTTCGTCCACGGCGTCCCAGTCGCCGGACCGGTAGCTGAGGCGCACGAAGGTGAAAGGGGAGGGCATCGGCAGGCAAATAACGGGCAAGAGACAACCAAATCGGGCAAAGGTGGCAAGCGCAATACGGGCGCGGCCACTGACGTATAAGGTTTGGGCGAGGGCGACGCGACGCGGGCCAGCCAGAAACCGTTGCTAGGCTCGGCTGGTACCGGAAACGCCCCAACAGTCCAGCCGTGGCGCCGCCGGGCGCGTAGTATCCTTTGCTTTACTTTCTCCATTCTGCCTTTCCTTCGCGCAATGAAACGAGTTTTTTGCCTTCTACTGCTCACGGGCCTCCTCGGGCTGGGGCAGCGCGCCCAGGCGCAATTCGGCGTAAAAGCGGGCCTGAACGCGGCCGTGCTCGACGCCCAGCGCATCGACCTGCGCACCGATTACCAGTATTCCTTCCACGGCGGCGTGTTCTACACCTACAACCTATTCGGCCCCATTTCGCTGCGGCCCGAGGTACTGTATTCGCTGCAGGGCTCCGAGTTCAAGAACGCCGAGCAGGATTTCACCACCAAGCTGCACTACGTCAACATTCCGCTGCTGCTCGATGTGCGCATCAGCCGGCTGCACCTGCAGGGCGGGCCGCAGTTTGGCGTGCTGGTGCAGGCCGAGGAAGACGGCACCAAGCTCACCGGCTACGACGTGAACGGGGCCGAAGAATACGGCTCCGTCAGCGACCAGATAACCGACCAGTACAAGCGCAGCGACTTCAGCTTGTGTGCCGGCGCCGAGCTGGAACTAGCCGCCGGCCTGCGCGTGGGCGGCCGCTTCACCTCCGGCCTGAGCGAAATCAGCGACTTCAAGGACATCCGTTCCGGCAACGACCCGCGCCTGAAAAACCGCGTCGTTCAGGCCTATCTGGCGTTTCAGCTAGGCGGCAAGTAGGCAAGCGAAACCGCCGGCACCCCCAATGATGTGATTGTGCTCCGGCCCGTGCTTGCCGACCTTTGGGCAATTCTTCTCTCTTGCCGATGAAACGCTTTTTGTTGCTCCTCTTTGTTCTGGCGCTGGCCATTCCTGTGGCCTCTCATGCGCAGCATTTCGGCCTGAAAGGCGGGGCCAACGCCGCCGTGCTCGACGGCGACAAGCTCACGACCGAAACCGAGTACCGCATCAGCTACCACGCGGGCGTGTTCTACAACTACAACATCATCGGGCCGCTCACGGTGCGGCCCGAACTGCTGTACTCCCTGCAAGGCGGCGACTTTAAATCGGCGCAGGAAGACTTCGAAACCAAGCTGCACTACCTCAATTTGCCGGTGCTGCTCGATGTAAAGGTGGGCCCGGTGCACCTGCAAGCCGGGCCGCAGTTTGGCCTGCTGCTCACGGCCAAGGAAACCGGCACGTTGCTCACCGGCTACAACCCCGTGAACGGGCAGGCGCAGTACAGCAACGTGAACCGGCAGGTAACCGACCAATACAAAAAGCAGGATTTCAGCCTCTGCGCGGGGCTGGAGCTGGATTTGGGCGAAACCCTCGCCGTGGGCGGCCGCTTCAACGCGGGCCTGAGCGACGTCAGCGACTTCGACCAAGTGCGCAGCGCCAACGACCCGCAGCTAAAAAACCGCGTGATTCAGGCCTACGCCGCGCTTAAGTTCGGCGGCGGGCGGTAACAGCGTAAATTGAGCTAGAAAGCCCAACGGCGAACCGTAGCAGCTACGGTTCGCCGTTGGGCTTTATTAGTCAGCGTTTCGAACGGAAATTACACCGCGTCGGAGAGGCTGGTGAAGGTGAAGTCGCGGATTTTGAGCGGCGGAATCAGGTTGCCGCCGAGGCGTTGCGGCCGGCCGATAGCCTCCACGTTGTTGAGCATGATGATGGGCGACTCGTTGAAGCGCATGTTTTTGATGGGGTGCTTGATCTTGCCGTTCTCGATGTAGAACGTGCCGTCGCGCGTCAGGCCCGTCAGCAGCAGGCTTTGCGGGTCCACGTCGCGGATGTACCACAGGCGCGTCACCAGAATACCTTTTTTGGTGCTCTTGATCATGTCCTGCACCGACTGCGTGCCGCCTTCCATGATGAAGCCGCTGGGGAAAGCCGTGGGGGCGCGCTTGTTTTTGTCGGCCCAGAAACGCGAGTAGTACACGTTTTTCACCACGCCTTTCTCAATCCAGGTCATCTTTTTCACCGGCAGCCCGTCGCCGTCGAACACGTCGCCGGGGGCCTGGGTGTTAAGCGGGTCGGAGTAGATGGTTACGCGTTCGTCGAAGAGCTTTTCGCCGAGGCGGTTGCCGCCGCCTTTCTTGCTCAGGAACGAGCGACCCTCGTCGGCTTCGCGGGCATCGAGGGCGTACATGAGGCGGTTGAACATGCCCTCGTCGGACACCAGCGCGGCGGGCTCCAGAATGACGGTGTACTTGCCCGGCTCAATGGCCTTGGCGCCGAGCGAACCGGCGGCTTTGTCGGCCGCCACCTTGGTCAGCGCCTTGGCGTCGAGCTGAGCCACGTCGGTGTAGTCGGCCACGGCGTAGCCCGAGCCGGCCCCATCGGGCGTGCGCACCGTCACCGAAAAATCGACGGTGGTGGATTGCTGAAAGGCTTCGAGGCCCTTCGAGTTGCGCATGGCCGTGAAGCGGGTACCGTCTTCGAGGTAGCCGGCAGCCGTGAGCTTGCGCCCCTCACAATGGGCAATGCTGTCGGCAGCCATGCGGGCGCGCAAATCGGGCGAAATGGCGGCCGTGGCCGGCGCAAACGTGGCCGGCGAGAGGTACTGCTGCGGGCCGAGCAAAGGCATGTACTCCGGGTCTTCGGGGGCGAGGCGCGCAATTTCCTCGGCCCGCTGCACGCAGCGGCGCAGCGTTTCGTCGTCGAACTGGTTGCAGGTGGCCACGCCGGAGCGCTTGCCAAAGCGCGACTGCACCACGAGGGAAACGTTGTCGGAGCCGCCGGCGGTGCTCACGGCGTTGCGGGCGTAGCGCACGTTGCCGCGGGTGCGCCCGTTCAGCGCCGCCTCGCATTCGTCGGCCTTGCTGAAGCTCAGAACTTTCTTAAGAATGGCCTGCGCTTCGTCGCGGGATAAAAGTGCCATAGGGGAAGAAGCAGTTAGCCGACTTTGCGGGCGGTGTTGATGACGTTGACGCCGTTGAAGCGCGTGGTGCTGCTGCCGTGGCTCACAGCCGAGCTTTGCGAGGGTTGGCCCTTGCCGTCGTTGAAGAAGCCGGCGAAACGGTAGTCGGATTCGTCGCAGGTGGCAGCGCAGGAATTCCAGAACTCCTGGGTGTTGGCCTGGTAGGCCACATCCTCGAGCATGCCAGTGATTTTGCCCTTCTCGATGGCGTAGAACACCTGCCCACCGAACTGGAAGTTGTAGCGCTGCTGGTCGATAGAGAACGAGCCGTTGCCGGCAATGTAGATGCCCTTGTCGACGCCGCTCACCAACTCATCCACCGAGAGCTTGGTTTTGCCCGGCTGCAGGCTCACGTTGGGCATGCGCTGGAACTGCACGTCCTGCCACGACTGCGCGTAGCAGCAACCGTCCGATTCGTTCTGCCCCACAATGTGCGCCTGGTCGCGAATCTTCTCGTAATCAACCAGAATGCCGTCCTTAATCAGCGGCCACTGCTTGGTTTTCACGCCCTCGTCGTCGTAGCCCACGGCGCCTAGTGAGCCGGGCTGGAGCTTGTCGGCCATGATGTTGACGACCTTCGAGCCGTAGGGCTTGCCCTGCTTTTTCCACTCCAAAGTGGCGAAGCTCGTGCCGGCAAAGTTGGCCTCGTAGCCCAGCACGCGGTCCAGCTCCAGCGGGTGCCCCACCGATTCGTGGATGGTGAGACCCAAATGGTGCGGGTCGAGCACGAGGTCGTACTTGCCCGGCGTCACCGACTTGGCCGTGAGCTTTTCCTTGGCTTGCTTGGCGGCGCGGCCGGCGTCTTCCAGCATGTCGTAGCTGTTTTTGTAGCCCACCACATCGGAGCCGGCCGGGCCCATTACTTTGTCGGCTGCCTTGGGCGTGAGGTACTCGTAGCCCAGGCCCATCGGTACGCTCAGGGCCTGCCGGCTGCGGAACTTGCCCGACTGCTTGTCGACCACCGTCACCCCGAACGTGGGCCAGATGCGGTGAATGTCCTGGTCGATGTAGGAGCCGTCGGTCGAGGCAAAGTACTTCTGCTCGTTCACCTGGAACAAGGCCGAATTGACGTAGCTCGCCCCGTTTTCCAACGCCTTGGCGTTGGCGGCCAGCAGCACGTCGACTTTCTGCGCGATGGGTACCTCAAAGGCGTTCTGCTGAATTGGAGCTTTCCACGAAACTTCGCCGTAGCCTTTCTGGGGGGCTAGCCTCACGGGCTCCTTCTGCACCTTCGCGTTGGCCTTGGCAATCTGCACGGCTAGCTGGGCGGCTTTGGCAATGCCCGCCTCCGTCACCGTGTTGGTGGCCGCAAAGCCCCAAGTGCCGTTGGCAATAACGCGCACGCCGGCCCCGAAGCTTTCGGTGCTCACGATGTTTTGCACCTGCTTTTCGCGGGTGAACAGGCTCTGGTTCAGGTAGCGCCCGATGCGCACGTCGGCGTAAGAAGCGCCAGCCGATTTCGCGGCGTTCAGCGCCGCGTCGGCTAGGCGTTTGTTTACCGTGGCGTCCATCACCGGTTCCAGCAAGCGGGCCGGGTCGACCACGGAGCCGCCGAAACTAGGGAAACTGGGAAGCAGCAGAGCGCCGGCCGCAGCAAGGCTGGACAGCTCAAGAAAGTCGCGTCGTTTCAAGGGAATAGGTTTTGGCGTTGAGAGAAGAGTGGGGCCGCATCAGTCGCCGATGAAGTATCATGCAGCGGCTTGGCAAAGCAAAAACAAACCCACCCGAAAACGCCGGGCGGGTTTGCAATGCGTCGATTTACACCGCGTCGGAGAGGCTGGTGAAGGTGAAGTCTCGGATTTTGAGCGGCGGAATCAGGTTGCCCGCCAGGCGCTGCGGCCGGCCGATGGCTTCCAGGTTATTCAGCATGATGATGGGCGACTCGTTGAAGCGGAAGTTCTTGATCGGGTGCTTGATCTTGCCGTTCTCGATGTAGAACGTGCCGTCGCGCGTCAGGCCAGTGTAAAGCAGCGTTTGCGGATCGACGGGGCGGATGTACCAGAGGCGCGTCACCAGGATGCCCTTGGCGGTGCTCTTGATCAGGTCCTGCGTCGACTGCGTGCCGCCTTCCATGATGAACGCGCCGGGCGGCGGCGTGGCGTCGATGCCCGATTTCTGGGCCCAGAAGCGCGACGAGAACATGTTCTTCACCACGCCCTTCTCAATCCAGGTGGTTTTCTGGCGCGGGCGGCCGTCGCCGGCAAAGGCCAAGTCGGGAATTTCGGGGTGCGTGGGGTCTGAGTAAATGGTTACGCGCGGGTCGAAGAGCTTCTCGCCCTTCTTGTTGCCGCCGCCCTTTTTGCTCAGGAACGAGCGGCCTTCGTCGGCCGAGCGGGCGTCGAAGGCGTTCATCAACGCGCCCAGCAAAGAGGCGTCGGAGTTGGACACCAGCGCGGCGGGCTCCAGAATGACGGTGTACTTGCCCGGTTCAATGGCCTTGGCGCCCACCGAACCGGCGGCTTTGTCGGCGGCAATCTGCGTCAGCCGGCCGGCGTCGAACTTGCCGATGTCGGTGTAGTCGGCCATGGCGTAGCCTGAGCCGGTACCGTCGGGCGTGCGCACCGTCACCGAAAAATCGAGGTTGGTGTACTGCTGGTAGGCTTCAAGGCCCTTCGAGTTGCGCTTGGCCACAAAGCCGGCCGTGTCTTCCAGAAAAGCCGCCGACGACAGTTTTTTCTGGTCGCAGAGCGCAATGCTGGCCCCGGCCTGTTTGGCGCGGTAGTCGGGCGTAATGCCGGCCGTGTTTTGGGCAAATGCGTTGGGCTGCAGGTACGTCTGCGGCCCAAGCATGGGCATGTACTCGGGGCTTTCCGGGGCGAGGCGCGCAATTTCCTCGGCCCGCTGCACGCAGCGCCGCAAGGTGTTGTCGTCGAACTCGTTGCAGGTGGCTATGCCCGAGCGTTTGCCGAAGCGGGACTCCACCACCACCGATACGTTGTCGACCGCGCCGCTGGTACTCACCATGTTGCGGGCCGTGCGGATGTTGCCACCGCTGCTGCCGTTGAGCGTCACTTCGCACTCGTCGGCCTTGCTGAAGCTGAGTACCTTCTTGAGAATGGTATTCGCGTCGTCTTTGGAAAGAATTGCCATGGGGCTAATGTGCTGATGTGGGAAATGTGCTGATGTGCTTTACCGCATGAGCACCTTCTTACCCGACTTTGCGGGCGGTGTTGATGACGTTGACGCCGTTGAAGCGCGTGGTGCTGCTGCCGTGGCTCACGGCCGACACCTGGCTGGGCTGGCCCTTGCCGTCGAAGAACGAACCCATCAGGCGGTAATCGGATTCGTCGCAGGTGGCAGCGCAGGAGTTCCAGAATTCCTGGGTGTTGGCCTGGTAGGCCACGTCTTCGAGCATGCCGGCAATCTTGCCTTTCTCGATGGCGTAGAACACCGTGCCGCCGAACTGGAAGTTGTAGCGCTGCTGGTCGATTGAGAACGAGCCGCGCCCGGCAATGTAAATGCCCTTGTCGACGCCCTTAATCATGTCGTCCACGCTCAGCTTCTGCGTACCGGGCTTGAGGCTGACGTTGGCCATGCGCTGGAACTGCACGTCCTGCCACGACTGGGCATAGCAGCAGCCATCTGACTCGTTTTGGCCCACGATGTGCGCTTGGTCGCGGGTTTTCTGGTAGTCCACCAGCATGCCCTCCCGAATGATGTCCCACTGCTTGGTTTTCACGCCTTCATCGTCGTAGCCCACCGCGCCCAGGGTATTGGGCTGCAGCTTGTCGGCCACGATGTTGACTACTTTCGAACCGTAGGGCTTGCCCTGCTTTTTCCACTCCAGCGTGGCAAACGAAGTGCCCGCGTAGTTGGCCTCGTAGCCCAGTACGCGGTCCAGCTCGGTGGCGTGACCTACCGACTCGTGGATGGTCAGGCCCAGGTGGTTAGGGTCGAGCACGAGGTCGTACTTGCCCGGCGTCACCGACTTGGCCGTGAGCTTTTCCTTGGCCTGTTTAGCCGCCAGCGCGGCATCTTCCAAGATGTCGTAGCTGTTTTTGTAGCCGATAAGGCCCGTGCCGGCCGGCCCGGCAATCTTGTCGGCCGCTTTCGGCACCATGTACTCGTAGCCCATGCCCATGGGCGAGCTAAGTGCCTCCCGGCTACGGAACTTGCCCGACTGCTTGTCGATGGCCGTGACGCCGAACGTGGGCCAGATGCGGTGCACGTCCTGGTCGATGTAAGAGCCGTCGGTCGAGGCAAAATACTTCTGCTCGTTCACCTGGAACAAGGCCGAATTGACGTAGTTGGCGCCGTTGTCGAGGGCTTTCGCGTTGGCGGCCAGCAGCAGCTCCACCTTCTGCGCGATGGGCACCTCGAAAGCGTTCTGCTGAATGGGCGTCTTCCAGCTCACTTCGCCGTAGCCTTTCTGGGGCGCGAGCTTCACGGGCTCCTTCTGCACCTTCGCGTTGGCCTTGGCAATCTGCACGGCCAGTTGCGCGGCCTTCGCCATACCGGCTTCAGTCACGGTATTCGTGGCCGCAAAGCCCCAGGTGCCATTCGCCAATACCCGCACGCCGGCTCCGAAGCTTTCGGTGCTGGCAATGTTCTGCACCTGCTTTTCGCGGGTGAACACACTTTGGTTCAAGTAGCGCCCGATGCGCACGTCGGCGTAAGTGGCGCCAGCCGACTTGGCCGCGTTCAGGGCCGCGTCGGCCAGGCGTTTGTTTACGCCCGCGTCCATCACCGGTTCCAGCAAGCGGGCCGGGTCGACCAGCGTGCCGCCGAAGCCGGGGAAGCTCGGCAGAAACAGGGCACCGGCGGCAAGGCCGGTTAAGCCCACAAAATCACGTCGTTTCAAAAGCGTAATGGTTTGGTGATAGAAGAGGACAACGAGGGGAATGGGCTCGTTTCGGAGGCAATGACGACGCGCTGCCGCCGTGGATGCACGCAAAACCAGCGGAAACCGCAGAAAAGAACCGCTAATCCTATCAAAAAAGCAAAAGCCGCCCGAAACGTCGGGCGGCTTTGCAACGTGGACCCCGCTGAAGCTACGCCACGAGGGTCAGCAAATCGGCCGCAATGCCGGGCCAGGGCTGGTTCAGGTCGATGGTGACGACGCGCACCGGAAAGCCACCAAGAGTATAGCGCAAGTCGGCGGTGTGGGTAGCGGCGGGGTAGAGCAACACGCCTTCGAGCTGCTGCCCGGCCGGCGCGGGTTGGTTTTGCAGATAGGTGTAGAGCTGGTAGAGGTGCGGTGAAATCAGCCGCTGCCGGTCGTAGTGCGGCTTGAAGGCGGCCGTGTAGTACTTGGTATCGAGAATGATTTTGCGCGCCGGCGACTCAAGGGTGGTGTCGGTAATCATGCTTGGCAGCAGCTCCAGGTCGGCGGCTTGCTCGGCCTGGGCCTGCCAGCTGATGGTTTCGCTTAGCACGCGGTAGCGCCGCTGCTCCAGCCGGTAGAAGTTGCGCACGAACCGCTCAAACAGCTGCGCCATCAAGGTTTCGTCGCGCCGGAAATCGTGGAATCGGGTGCGGCCTTCGGTGTCGGGCTCGGGCAGAGCCGTGCGGTAAATCAGGTCGCAGATGTTAAGCAGGAAGCCCTCGGCGCCGGGCAAGCGTAGGCGGCGCACGGTGCGCAGCTGGTGGCGGGTAAACGGGGCCGCCTGCAGCTCCTCGGGCAAGCGGGCCCGCACCCGGCGCACTTCTTGGCGCAGGCTGGCGGGCAGGTGGCGCGTGCGGCTCAGCACCTCAAGCGTGCCGGCCAGCAGCTGGTTGAACGGCGTGTTTGGGCCCAACTCGTCGAAAGCGCACACGGCGCGGCCCTGACGCAGCAAGTCGCGGGAAATGGTGGGCGTGAGCAGGATGCGGCCGCGCAGCTCGGGCAGCTCCGCCTCACGCTCGGCGTAGCCCAGCGGCAAACCCTGCTGCACCAGCCGCCGCGTGCCAATGAGCAGCATGTGGGTGAGCAATTCCAGCGGCCGGTGGAACGTGCTTGTGTCCACGCGCTGCCACTCGCCGTGCTCGGGCAGGCGGTTCCAGGCATAGCAGAGCAGGTAGTACAGATTCTGGATCGGGACCACGGATTCTCGCGGATTATTTTCGGATTAATCGGATTTTGTGGACGACTCAGCGCAACCCCATGCAGGTGACGCAGTACTTCCTAAGTTCTAAGCAACCGCTGCTTGTGTGCCTCAGCTTGTGCGGGCTGATCGAACCAATACTCGTCGAGCAGCGGCGCTATTTCCTGCTCCAAAATCAAGTGCAGCCACGTGGGCGCCTCAGCGGGGCGCGCGGGTGGCAGGCAGAAGTAACTGTGGCCGATCTGAAAATCGGGGCCCAGTTCGGGGTCGGCGGCAATGGCTTGGTTGAGCTCGATCATGCGGCTCAGCAGCCGCTCGGTCACGGCGGCGGAAACGCCTTGCTTCAGTAGCAACTGCCGCAGCGGCTGGCCAAACTCCGGCTCCATGTTCACGAAAGCGAAGCGGCGGCGCAGGGCGTAATCCAGCGGGGCCAGAGAGCGGTCGGCCGTGTTCATCGTGCCGATGAGGTACAGGTTGTCGGGCACGAAAAAGCGTGGGGCAGTAGCCGGCGAGTAGGGTAGGCGCACAGCGTGGCGCGCACCGCGTTTGTCGGGCTCCAGCAGCACCAGCAGCTCGCCGAAAATGCGGTTCAGGTGGCCGCGGTTGATTTCGTCGATGAGCAGGATAAACGGCCGTTGCGGGTCCTGCGCGGCGCGGCGGCACACGTCGGGCAGCACGCCATCGGCGAGGTGGAAACCGCCGTGGCCGTCGGGCCGGAAACCCTGCACGAAGTCCTCGTAGCTGTAGCTGGGGTGAAACTGCACCAACTCCACGCGGGTTTCGTCGGTGGCGCCGAGCAGCAGCCACGCCAGGCGGCGGGCCAGAAACGTTTTGCCCGTGCCCGGCGGACCCTGCAGAATCAGGTTGCGCTTGCGTTCCAGCCCGGCCAGCGCGTCGTCGAGCTTGTCGCCGGAAATAAACAGCTCGGCCAGCGCCGCGGCACGGTTGTATGGTTCGGCTGGCGCGGCACCGTAGGCGGTTTCGGGTTCCTGAACTTGTAGCTGGGCCTCGGCCGCCGGCGCAGCCGATTTGCGCGGCGCGGACGGCTGCGGAATTTCGTCGGCCGCCAAGCCGGTGTACAGGCCCTGCATGGCTTCCTGCGCGGCCACGTCGCCGTCGTGGGGCGAGTTGGCCAGCACCGGCCGCTTGGTCGTTACCGTAAAGCTCAGCTTTTCGAGCACCTGGTTGGTAGGCGCACCGGCGGGCAGGGGCCATGCGGCCTCCGTTTCGCCGGTAGCCAGCCGGAAGGCCAGCTCGGCCACCGGCCGGGGCGGGTAGCGCCGGCCTCGAAACAGCAAATCGTACACCGTGCTTGGCGTCAGCTCGCGGGCTTCGCGGTCGATCTGGCGCAGGGCGCGCAGCACATGCTCGCGGGTGAGCAAGGACGAATCGGGGGGCGAGGCGGGAGCGGAGGGCATGCGACGGTAAGGTACAGGCAAAACGCCAACAGCAGCGCGGTAGTTCGCTTTATCGGGCTGGGCAGGGCAAAAACAAAAGCCCGTTGCTCAGGGCTGAACAACGGGCGTCGAAGGGTTACAGCAAGGAGTTAGCGTTGCTTGTCGTGGGCTTTGTCGGGCGTAATGGTTTTGCCCTTGTTGGTGGCTTGGTTGGTGTTCGGCCGCTGGTCTTCCTGCTTTTTGCGGGCCGGGTCGTCGTGTTGCGGGGTCTTGGGAACGTTCGTGGCGGGCATGGCTGAAATCAGTTATGAGGTGAAACCATGTCTTAGTGTACGCAGATCAGCCCGTTATGGTCAGCCCTTATGTGGCCCGATGCTCGCGCCGAATGCCCAGCTTTTTCATGCGGGCCTCCAGCGTTTTGGCGTTGATATCGAGCAGCACCGCTGCGCCGTTGGCCCCGCTCACGCGCCCACCGGTGCGCCGCAGGGCCTCTAGAATATGGTCGCGCTCCTGCTCCTGCAGGGTTTTCAGCGGCGCCGATGAGCCAGCACCCGCCGAAACCGCCGCCTGCGTAGCGCCCGACGAAAAGCCCGCAAACTCCAAAAACGGCCCCTGCGAGGCAATAACGGCGCGCTCAATCACGTGCTCCAACTCCCGGATGTTGCCCGGCCACGGGTACTGCTGCAGGGCCCGCAGGTCGCGGGCCCGCAGGCCGCGCACGGGCCTGCCCAGCTTCTTGGTGTAGCGCTCCAGAAAGTGCCGGATCAGCGGCTCAATGTCCTCGGCCCGTTCGCGCAGGGCGGGCAAGTGAATCGGAAACACGTCGAGGCGGTAATATAAATCGGCGCGGAAACGGCCGGCGGCTACCTCTTCCTCCAGCACGCGGTTGGTGGCGGCAATCACGCGGGCATCGGAGCGAATGACGCGCCGTCCGCCGATGCGCTCAAACTCCTTTTCCTGCAGCACGCGCAGCAGCTTGGCCTGCAAATCGAGCGGCAACTCCCCGATTTCGTCAAGGAACACGGTGCCGCCGTCGGCTAGCTCAAACTTGCCGATGCGCCGTTCGACGGCGCCCGTAAACGCGCCTTTCTCGTGGCCGAACAGCTCGCTTTCGATGAGCTGCGCGGGCAGGGCGGCGCAGTTGATTTTGATGAGCGCCCGTTCCTTGCGCGGCGAGAGGTTGTGCAATGCCCGCGCAATCAGCTCTTTGCCGGTTCCGGTTTCGCCCGTAATGAGCACGGTGCTGTCGGTGGGCGCCACTTGCGAGATGCGCGTAAACACCTGCTGCATCACGGCGCTGGTGCCCACGAAGTCGCCGAACCGGGCCGCGGCCGCGTCGTTGATTTCGTCGATGAGGTAGGTTCGCTCCCGCTCCAGCTGGGCCCGCAGCGCATCAATCTGCTCGAAGGCAAACACGTTCTGGATGGCCAGCGTCACCTGCGGCACCAGGCTCAGAATCAGTTCCAGCGTCTCGTCGCTGAAAGCGTTGGGCAGGCGACTGGCCATGATGAGCGCGGCGGCCTGTTCGTCGCCCACCCACAGCGGCGCGCACAGCAATGACTGCGTGCCGCGCTGCTCGCGGATGTAACGCATTAGGGCGTAGCGCTGGGCCAAGTCCTCAAAATCGGCGCCTACGTACACGCCGGGGCTCGAAAACAACGCCGCTACGGCCTGCTTGCTGGCCTCGGGGTCGGGAATGCCGTCGTAGCGGTTTTCCCCCAGGGCCTCGAACTGTCCATCGGGCTGTTTGGCAAATTCGGCGAAGGCCCGCACTTCGGTGCCCGGCATGCGCACACGCACCCCAAAATAGTCGCAGGGGACCACGCGGTCGATTTCGGTGGCAATAGTGCGGAACAGCGTTTCGCGGTCCTTGATGGTGAGCAAGGCGTTATTGACGGCCAGCTGGGTGGTTTTCTGCCGTTCGCGGCGGGCTATTTCGTCGAAAGCCAGCGTGTTATTGACGGCTACAGCCACCAGGCTGCCGATTTTCTCGAGCAGGCTCACATCGGCAGGGGAGAAGTCGGAGGCGCGGCGGGCCAGCAACGACAGCATGCCAATGAGCTGCCCGCCGGTGCGCAAGGGCACAACGGTGAGGTAGCGCATGCCGCGCTCCACCATCAGAGCAAACGGCTCGAAGGTGGGGTACTGGGCCGCCACCTCCACCAAATCGTACTGCTGCAGGTGCGGCGCTTTGATGAACTGCTCGATGGGCGAGTTTTCAATGGACAACTTGCTGGGCTTACGCCCCGGCAGCGGCGGCAGCAACTCGCCGAGGTAGTCGCGCAGGAACACGCGGCGGTACTGCTGCTCGGCGTCGAAGGTGAGGATGGTAATGGCGTCGAAGGGAAAAATCAGCCGCAGCTTCTCCGTCACGATGCGAAACAGCTCGTCTTTGTTGCGGGTGGTGGCAATGGTTTCATTGAGGTACAGCAGCAGCGACTCGTCTTGATCGGGCATGATTCTTCCTGATATGTCAGGAACAAAAATTGGGAAATTCTGAAATATCAGGAAAATAGAACTGTGTAACCAGGTGCAAATAAAGGTGAGATTAAAAAATAATCTGCCTTTTTGAGTTGCTGAAGTCGGTTTTGGAAGAATTTTTTAATCTGGAAAACCCCTTGGCACAAGCTTGGGTATTAGCGGGGCGACCATACGTTGTCACCCGCTATGATTTCTCGACCATTTTTCACCGTGTCGGCCCTGGCCAGCTTAGGATTGCTGCTGGGCCACGCGGCGCAGGCGCAAACCGTAACCCTGCCCGGCGACTCGCTCACGCTCGTGGGCACCGTGCAGGCCGTGCTTGATGCCAACCCCGCGCTTACCTCGCTGGAAGAAGAAGTAAATGCCGCCACCAGCCGCGTGCAGCAAAGCCGCGGCGGCTTTCTGCCGCAGGTGAGCGGCCAGGCTACTTACACCCGCATCGACCCGGTGGTGAAGCTGCAGCTGAGCCCCGACGCGCCGGTATTTCAGCTGGCGCCCAACAACAACTACGACGCCCACATTACGCTGCAGTACGGTCTGCTCGACTTCGGCAAGAAGGAAGCCAGCTACAACCTGGCCGAAAGCCGCCGCCTGACGGCCGCCGACCAGATCAACGTGACGCGCCGCGACCTGGCGTATTCGGCCGTGCAGGCTTATTACAACATCCTGTTCGTGCGCGAAAGCATCAAGGTGCAGGACGCGCAGATTGCCTCGCTCCGGCAGCACCAGCGCGAGATGGAGAAGCGCGTGGAAGGCGGCGTAAGTACCCGCTTCGACGTGACAACCACGCAGGTGCGCATCACGCAGGCCGAAAACACCCGCATCGACCTGCAGAACCAGTTGCGCAACCAGCAGGTGCAGCTGGCCCGCCTGCTACACAAGCCCGAGTACACCGACACGCCCGTGCGCGGTACGTTTGCCTACCAGCCCCAGCCGGTTGACTTGAACCAGGCCTTAACGCAGGCCAGCGAAAACCGACCCGAAATAAAGCTGGCAAAGGACGCCGAAAACACGGCCACCATGAACCTGCGGGTGATTGAGCGCGCCAACATGCCCACCCTGGGCGTGGGGGCACAGTTCGGCGCCAAAAACGGTTACCTGCCCGAGTTGAATAAGATTCGACCTAACTCCGTAGGCGTGGCCCAGCTTTCGGTGCCCATTTACGACGGCAACAAGAACCGCAACCAGCGCGTGGAAGCCCAGGCCACCATTCGCTCGTTGCAGGCTCGCACCCAAGACACGCAGGAGCAGATTCGGGCCGATGTGCGGCAGGCCGCCAACAACATGGACGCCAGCGCCGCCCGCTACACCAACGCCGAAGCGCAGATTGTGCAGGCCTCCGATGCGCTTACCCGCGCTCAGGCCCGCTACCGCTACGGCGTAGGCTCGAACCTCGACGTGCTGGACGCCGAGACCCAGCTGGCCCAGGCCCGCTTGGCCCGCCTGCAGGCCATCTACAACTACACGCTGGGACAGTACCAGCTCAAGCGCGCTACCGGCGAGCAAATCTGGTAATGATGCAGCTGGTCACCATTCTTTGTCCGCTCGATTTCTCGGCGGCCTCGGCTCCGCTGCTGGCCTATGCCACGGCCCTGGCTAGCTGCACCGGCGCCGAACTGCGCCTGCTGCACGTGCTGGAGCCGCAACTGGTGCTGAGCGGCGAGACGGCGGCCCTGCCCGAGCCGGAAGCCCAACAGCTACTGCTGCAGTACCAGGCCCAGGCTGCCCAGGCCGGCGCCCAGCGCGTAGCAACCTTGGTACGCCACGGCGAGGCGGCCCGCGAAATTGTGCGGGAGGCCGCTGAGCACCACGCCGACCTGATTGTAATTGGGTCGCACGGGCAAACGGGCCTGACCCGTTTCCTGATGGGCAACACCGCCGAGCACGTGGTCCGCTGCGCCCCATGCGCCGCCATTCTCGTAAAACCCCAGTCCGACAGCGCGTTCCGCCAGTCGGCCTAAGCTTTTCTCCCGACTTTCCATCCTTTCTTATTTCGCATCCGAATGGCAACGCAAGAACCGGTTGTAGACCGCCCCCTTTCGCAAACCGGTGGCCCAGCCCAACCCGCCGCCGTTGACACCGCCTACGACGAGCAGCCCGAGGGCCGCTCGAAGCGCCCGATTGTATTGCTGGTACTGGCCCTGTTGCTGCTCGTGGGCGGCTACTTCGGCTACCAACGCTACCAGTTTGGCCAAACCCACGAAGAAACCGACGACGCGCAAGTAGAAGGCGATATTTACCCCGTACTGCCCCGCGTGGCCGGGCCGGTGCTGGAGGTGAAAGCCGAAGACAACCAAGAAGTGAAAAAGGGCGACGTGCTCGTGACGCTCGACCCCGGCGACTATCAGCAGCGCGTGAATGCCGCGCAGGCTGCTTTGGCTGCCGCGCAAGCCAATGTGGTAGCCGCCCGCGCCGCCGTGGGCACGGCTTCGGCCGGCGTCAGCCAGGCGCAGTCGGCCATTGGCGTGAGCGACGCCAACCGCGCGCGTCTGGAGAAAGACCTGAAGCGCAGCCAGTTCCTGCGCAAGGAAGACATCATCCCGCAAAGCGAGCTGGATGCCGTGCAGGCCAACCTGAAAGCTACCAGCGCCCAGCGTGCCACCGCCGCCGACCAGGTGAACGTGGCTCGTCAGCAGGTAGCTGCGGCCCAGCAGCAGGTAGCCGTGGCGCAGGCCATTGTGAAGCAGCGCCAAGCCGACCTTGACAATGCCCTGCTGCAGCTGAGCTACGTGACCATCAAGGCCCCGACCAACGGCATCATCAGCAAGAAGAACGTGCAGCCGGGCCAGGTGGTAGCGCCCGGGCAGCAGCTGATGGGCCTGGTAGCCAGCAACCGCACCTGGATTATTGCCAACTTCAAGGAAACCCAGCTGGAAAACATGCGCGTGGGCCAGCCGGTGCAGGTAGAAGTTGATGCGTACCCAAACGAGGAATTTACCGGCCACATCGAGTCGTTGTCGCCGGCTACGGGCGCACGCTTCGCCCTGCTGCCGCCCGACAACGCCTCCGGCAACTTCGTGAAAGTGACCCAGCGCGTGCCCGTGCGCATTGCCCTAGACAAAGTAGACCCCGAGCACCCGCTGCGCGCCGGCATGAGCGTGACGGCAACGGTAGCAACGAAGGGGAACAAGTAATTCACCTGTCATCCCGCGCTTGCGAAGGACCTTCTCACGGCGGAACGACTGTCGCTGGATAGTGGCTATCGGGCGTGGCAAGGTCCTTCCTTCATCGGGATGACGCTATTAAGCATCAGCATTGGAAACCGGATTTACCAAGTGGATCATCGTCGTCACGGTGGTGATGTGCTGCTTGCTGGAGCTTATTGACACCAGCATCGTGAACGTGGCCCTGACCCAGATGATGGGCAACCTCTCGGCCACGCAGCAGGAGGTGAGCTGGGTAGTAGCGTCCTACGCCATTGCCAACGTTATCGTGATTCCGATGACGGGCTTTCTGGCCGAGCAGTTCGGCCGCAAAAACTACTACCTGTTCTCGGTAGTGCTGTTCACGCTGGCCTCCATGGCTTGCGGGCAGAGCACCAACATCTGGGAGCTGGTCGCCTTCCGCTTCATTCAGGGCGTGGGCGGCGGCGCCCTTATGGCCACCTCGCAAGCCATCCTCATCGACACTTTCCCGCCCAACCAGCTGGCCCTGGGCCAAGCGTTGTTCGGCATGGGGGTCATCATCGGCCCCACCATCGGCCCCACGCTCGGCGGCTACATCGTGGATAACTACGACTGGCCCTGGATTTTCTACGTGAACGTGCCGGTGGGCGTGCTGGCCTCCATTTTCACCGTCACGTTCATTCGCGACCCGGAGCGCATCAAAAACGCCGTCCGCAGGCCCATTGGGGAAATCGACTGGGCCGGGGTATTCCTGCTGATTCTGGGCGTGGGCTCGTTGCAGTACGTGCTGGAGCAGGGCGAAAGCAAAGACTGGTTCGAGGACCAGAACATCCTGCTCTTCACGGGCTTCACCGTCATCGGGCTGGCCGGTTTTGTCTGGCGCGAACTGACGGCCCGGCAACCCATTGTAGACCTGCGGGTATTGGGCAAGAGCCGCAACCTGGCCGTGGGGGCGTTTCTCTCCTTTATCCTCGGTTTCGGGCTCTTTGCCTCGGTGTTTGTCTTTCCCATTTTCTGCCAGCGCATTCTGGGCTTTACGGCGGCCCAAACCGGCTATCTGCTGTTGCCGGGCGCTTTGCTCACGGGCTTTATGATGCCCATGGTGGGCAAGATGATTCAGAAAGGAGTGTCGCAGAAATTCATGCTGCCGGTGGGCTTCGTGGTGTTCTTCTTCTTCTCGTACTGGATGAGCACCCAGATTTCGCCCACCGCCGGCGAGCATGACTTTTTCTGGCCGCTGATGCTGCGCGGTTTCGGCTTGGCGTTGCTCTTCCTGCCCATCACCACCATGTCGTTGGCCGGCCTCAGCGGCAAAGATGCGGGCCAGGCCGCCGGCCTCACCGGCATGATTCGCCAGCTCGGCGGCTCGTTTGGGGTGGCCCTGGTGGGTACGTATCTGGAGCGCACCACCATGCAAAACCGCGTGGGCCTGATCGAGGATGTGTCGCTCTACGACCCCGAAACCCAGCAGCGCCTGCAGGGCTTGGTGGCCAATTTCATGGCCAAAGGCGCCAGCTTTGTGCAGGCGCAGCAGCAGGCCTACGCCGCCCTCGAAGGCATGGTTATGAAGCAAACGGCCCTCATCACGTATTCGCAGACCTTCCTGATGATCGGCTCCTTCTTCATGCTTTGCATCCCGCTCGTGTTCCTCATCAAGCGGCCCAAGCCGGGCGTGAAGGTCGACCTGAATGCGGCGCACTAAAGCTCCGTTAGCAGCACCCAACAGAAAGCCCCGGCCGCATGCGGCCGGGGCTTTCTGTTGGGTCCAAGTGCGGTTCGGGTGTCAACCGACCACCCAGAGCCTAGCGACCTATTGGTATTGAATGTACAGGGGCTTGGGAGTGAGCTGCGTCAGTACTTCGGTGGGCGTCATCAGGTGGTGCGGCTTGGGCTTGGGGTCGTACTCGTAGAAGAGCTTGAAGCCCGTGTACTGCACCGGCTCGGTCTGGATGTAGTCGTGGTACGAGTCCTTTTTCAGCGTCGGTTCGCCGTGGCCGTCCATGTGCATCACCACCTGCACGCGCGGGTCGAGCTTGATGTTTTTATAGTTGGTCACCATTTTCCGCGTGAAGCGGTGCACGGTCAGCACCTTGGGCGGCAGGTGGTTTTCGCTCACGATGCGCGCCAGGAAGTTGATGGTGAAGTTGATGTCCTTGGCGTCGAGGGTGCCGATGCGCTGGTTGGGGCGGATGCCCGGCATGGTGGCCAGCGAAAACTCGGGGTCGATGCCCAGGTGAATGGTCGGGTCCTTCAGGTATTCTTCCAGCTTGGGCAGCTCGACCTGCAGCGTGCTGTGGCCCGGCTGCACGTCCAGAAACAGGATGCAGTTGTGCTCTTTGGCCCACTTGCGCACTTCCTCAATGGTGGCTTTGGAGTTCATCAGGCGCCACTTGCCGTCTTTGCCGGGCGTGCCCTGGGCCGTGATGGTCACGTTGTGCAGGGCCGGCTGCACCGGAATGCTGGGGTCGGCGGCTTGCCACTCGGCCAACACCTTCTCGAACTTGCGGAACATCTGCTCCTTCGGCTCACGACCCAAGATGCCCATGCCCTTTGAGCGGATGTTGCCATAGAAGGCCACGATTCGCTTGCCCGGCAAAATGGCGCCCGGCAGTTGCCCGCTTTTGCGCACAATCGAGTCGGCCTTCAGCGAGTCGCGGCGCATGGCCTCGCGCTTCAGTGCTACCGTATCGATGACGGCGGGCTTGACGGCTTCAGCCGAATCGGCGGCGGTAGCACCGGTTTCGGCGTCGGAGCGGGTAGAGCAGCTGGGAGTGAGGGTAGTGGTGAGCAACAAGCCCAGCACGGGCAGCGCCACGGCTGCGAGGCGGGAGGTACGCGGGAAATAAGTCACTATGAGGGTGTTGGTGGGCAAAGGTGTAGCAGCAAAGATAGGGCGTTTCGTGGGGAGAATGGAAGAACTACCGGAGCTTAGGGCATTAAAAGCGAGTTAAAACGCAGCGCCGCTCCTCTGCTGCCGTGTGCAGGAGAGGAGCGGCGCAGGCCAAAATAGATAGGTGCTACCGAGTGCTCGAAGCCGAAAAGAAATAGGCAAGCATGACGGGCCGGAGGCGCAGGCATCGGCCAAGCCGGTCCATCTATCAGCAATTTTTATCCGAGGGGTTCAGTGCGGGAAAAAGCCCGAGCTTGGCGGCCTGCCACGGGAGGGCAAACGAAACCGGCACGGTGCAGCCCACCGATACCGGGCGCTTATTCTGAGAGCCAGCCGTCCAGCGGCCGGGCAGGTTGCGCACGGCAAGTAGCGCTGCCTGGTTCATCTCGTCGGCCATCCACTGCTTGTCCGGGCTGGTCCTCACGCCTTTTTGCACGTGTATGTCGCGCATCTGGCCTTGCGAGTCGATGGTAAAATGCACGTACACCTTGCCTTCCACATGGGCTTGCCTGGCGGCGGTCGGGTACTTGATCTGGGCACCCAGGTCACGCATCAATTGCTGCAAACCACCCGCGTACTCGGGCATGCGTTCTGCGAAACCGTATACGCGCTCTTTGCCGGGAGCAGGCGCGGGAGTCTCCTGGGCAGCGGGGGCTGACGGCGGAGTCAGCGGTTCGGCCTTTTCACAGGCTGCCGTGCCCACCAGCAGGCTCAGTAGCGGCAGTACGAGCCACTGCTTCCAGCGGCGCACAGGTGTTCTACTACTTAGCATAGCAATGCGGTTCAAGGTTTGGGAAGTGGAAAAAGAGTGAGCTGGCGGCGGAGCGGCGGCAAACTGCGCCACCGCCAGCCGGGCCAGCAAAGCGGAGTAAACGGTGGGGGCTGCCGCGGGATAGGCGGCAGCGGCATCGGCGAGATACTCGTGGGTGAGGCGCAGCGCCCGGCCGTGCAGGTACACGAACGGATTGAACCAAAGCACCGCCTGCCAGCAATTCAGCCACAGGCAATCGGCCGAATGGCCCTGCTGCACGTGGGCTACTTCGTGGCGGAGCACCTGCGCTGCCTCCGCGGGCGTGAGCGGCGCGGTTTCGTCCCAGTACACGTTGCGCCCAAACGAGCTAATAGGTAGTCGGCCGCCCGTCAGACGCAGCGTGTAGCCGGACTGGGGCTGCCGGGGCAGCCCGCGACTCATCCACCACAGCTGACCTAAGCCGCGCACAGGGTGTAGTAGGCTCACCAGCACACCGCCTGCGTACATCAACCCCAGCCAAGACCAGGGCAGCGGGGCAGCGGCGGCTGGGACACCGCCCACGCGAACTTCAGGCAGCCAGGTAGCAGGAAGCCAAGTGGTCGGCAACGTCGGCAGGGCAGTTGCTGAGTTGAACCAGTTCAGTGGCAGCAGCGGCAGGGTCGCTGCCAGCAGTGGAGCGAGCAGCAGGATCCCCCGGTTGAACTGAAACGACCGTTCGCGGTATAGCACCAAGCGGTAAAACAGCCAGCATACGCCCAGAAAAAGCGTGCTTTGGCCCATCCAATTAAGCAGGTTGATGGTCGTCATCGGTAGGCGGATTGGGGTTTGGGTGGGCATGGCGCAGCAGTTCGTCCAGTTGCGCGGCGGTCAGGTTTTCTTCCTTCGCGAAAAAGGACACCAAGCGGCTGAACGAGCCACCGAAGTAGCCGCCGAGCAGCTTGCCCAACGAGAAACGGCGGTAGTCGTCCTGTGGCACCAAGGCGTGGTAGCGGTGCGTGCGCCCGAAAGCTTCGTGACCTACGTAGCTCTTTTGTTCCAGAATCCGAATGATGGTGGACACCGTGTTGTAGGCCGGTCGTGGCGCGGGCATTTCGGCCAGCACTTCTTTCACGAAGGAAGGACCCAAGCGCCAGAGCACTTGCATTACCTGTTCTTCGGCGCGGGTGAGTTCGGGGAGGTTCTGCATAATGGAAATGATGAACTGAATGTATAACTAATTTTTTAGTTAATAAACTATTGATGTAGTTTTTTGCTAGAACCCGATAGAAAGACCATGCAAAAAGCCCCCGCGCCATACGGTGCAGGGGCTCAAGGAGACGAGCAGGAAGACAAGCTTGGCTATTGTAAAAAAGCTAGTAATCAGGCTACGGTTTTGCGTGACACAGTCGTTTCTGCAACGTCTGAAGCATTGTTGTATTTGACCGGTGCCACAGCTTGCCGTATCCAGACGCCCGCCAAGGCAGCCAGTCCGCCCACCAAGCCGCCAAGCACGGCCGTAACCACTACCAGCGCCCACGCATTCCCGCTCAACGGAAGCAGTTGCGCCACGCGCTGGCTAAGCTCGCCGCCGCTGTGCAAGTGGTGCCACGTGGCCAGGGCCATCCAGCCCATGCCCACGCCGTTGAAGCCTGCCAAAAACGTGCGGCCCGCGTGCCGGCCCCACCACAGTCCCAGCAACCCCGCTACCACCGCTGCCGACCACCACGGCAAAACCAGCTGTGCCAGCGCGGCACCTATCAAAATCAGTAGAAACAGAACCAGGGAATTGCGCATAGCGGAGCTGCAGTGAGGAACAATGAATTCGAGGGTCACGGACGGAGTTGCCAAGCCGCCGGCACGCGCGGGTTGGTTTCGGCGGCGCTGTGCAAAAACACCAACTCGTTGAGTTGGCCCACGCGCCAAGTCTCGATCAGGTCGTCGTAGTGGCGGGAGCCGGGGTTGCCGCTCTGCCCGCCCGGAAACACGCCGTAGGCTTTCGGCTCGGGTCCCAGGGCTACCACCATGCGCCAGGAGGGCCCGTTGCGCTCCGAGGTAGCGTTTACGATGCCCGCGCCACCGCCGCAGTCCAAGTCCATGCGGCCGAAACCGGGTAGCTGGGCCAGGTGCAGAATGTCGGTGCTTTTCTGGTGCGCCCAGCGCCACTCGGGGCCCAGCGGCCCAAACTTGCGCTGCAGCGAATCGGTGGCCCATTGCAAAGAGTTAAGCGCCAGTTGGTCGAGGGTTTCTTTGCCGGGCGTGCGGCGGTCGTCGATCCACTTCGACGTGGGCTCCTGCAGTAGCAGCGTATTGGTCCGGTCGCGGCCGGGGTAGCGCATGGGGCGGCCGGGCTGGGTGCCGAAGTCGTCTTCCCAAAGGTGCTTTACCAAGTTGGTATACCACAGCTCGAAAATGCTGGGCCCGATGGCGTTGGCGTCGTAGAAGTAGTTCCAGCGGCGCAGCTCGTCGTAGGCGCGGCGTTGGTCGGCGGTGAGTTGGGCCGGCTGCACCAGGTCCAGCATGCGCGGCAGCATCAGCTGGGCGTTCAAGTTCAGGTTGTCGTTCTGCAGCAGCCGCAGGCTGTCCACGGTGGCCTGCGTCATGCGCGCCAGCCGCTGGTTGATGCGGTGGCCGCGCTCGTAGCTGCCGAAGCTCCAGCCGAGGTAGTAGGGGTAGTCGGGGCCGGCCGAAAACTGGTTGGCCGACGACACAAAACCGCGCGCCGGGTTTTTCACGTGCGGGTTTTGGGCGGCCGGAATCCAGCCTTGCCAGTCGTAGGCTGGGTCGGTGCCGTCAAGAATGAATTTGCCTTGGTCGCGCCACTTCAGGGGGAAGCGGCCGTTGGGCCAAATGGCAATGTCGTTCTGGTTCGAAGCGAAAATGAAGTTCTGGGCCGGCGAGCCGTACGAGGCCAGCGCCGCGGTATAGTCTTGGTAGGAACGGGCGCGGTTCAGGCGGTAGAAGGCCAGCACTTCGTTGGCGGGGTCGTGGGCCGTCCAGCGCAGCGCGTGCCGGATGGGCGTTTGGTCGAGGAAGGGCTTCTCGTCGTGGTCGTACACTACGGGGCCGTGGTGGGTGTAGAGCACCGTGTCGAGGCGGTCGGGCAGGCCGCGCACCTTGATGTGCTCCACCACACGCCGCACCGGCTTCCAGCGGCCGTCGTGCCAGTATTCGCGCTTGGTGTGGTCCTTGAATCTTATCTGGTACCAGTCCACTACATCGGCGCCCACGTTGGTGACGCCCCAGGCTGCCTGCTGGTTGAAGCCGATGATGATGGTGGGCGCACCCGGAATGGTCACACCGTACACGTTCACGCCGGGCGCGGTCAGCTGCATCTGGTACCAAATGCTGGGCAGGTTTAGCTGCAGGTGCGGGTCGTTGGCCAGCATGGGCAGGCCAGTAGCGGTTTTGGCGCCGCTCACGGCCCAGTTGTTGGAGCCCAGCTCCGGGTCGGGCTCGTGCTGCGGCACGCGGTTCGACAGCGCCGCTTTAAACAAATTTGGTGCTTCGGGCACCGCTACCGGCTTGTAGTCGAGTGGCGTGCCCACCGGCACAATCGGGTCTTCGCGTTGCGGGTAATCGGGAAACAAGTCCTGCACCACCGCCGACCCGTAGGCGCTCAGCGCGTTCGACATCCGCAAATCGTCGGAGCGGCCGCTTAGGTCCCAGGCCATGAACTTGAGCAGCAGCGCGCACTTCAACGGCTGCCACGGCTCGGGGCGGTAGTTCAGCAGTTTGTACTCGAAGGGCAAATCCCGCGGCGCGAGGCTGCCGATATAGGCATTCACGCCGGCCGAGTACGCCGTCAGCACGGTGCGCGTGGTTGGGTCGCTCATCATCGCGTCGAGCGACTTTTGGGCGCCGTACCCCATGCCCATGCGCCGGAAAAAACGGTCGGTTTCGAGCCGGCCTTCGCCCACGATTTCTGAGAGCCGCCCGGCCGCCACGTGGGTCTGAAATTCCATCTGCCAGAGCCGGTCGCGGGCCGTGAGGTAGCCCTGGGCGTAGTAGAGGTCGTGGTCGTTCTGGGCGAAGACGTGCGGCACGCGCTTGTCGTCGAAGCGCACGGTCACGGGCTGCTGCAGGCCGGGCAAGGTCAGCGTCTGCTCAGCGGCGAAATCTGCGTCGGCCTCGCCATTGCGCCAGAAGCCTTCAAACGGGCTCAGGAACTTGCCAAACGCGGGCACCTGGCCGTGCGAGGTGTTCAGTACCCAAACGAGGACGCCGGTGAGCAACAGACTCAGCGCGGCTTTAACCCAACGAAACATCATAAGCAGCCAAAAGAACGGTCCTCAAGATGCACGCTCAGCTGCTGGTAACCAAACGGGGGCCCCGGCCAAACGACAGCGGCGCCTCAACCGGGAAGTTGAGGCGCCGCCGACGCAATGAGCCGTAAGGCCTAGCTATAGGTTCTCGGCCTGGCGCACCAAGCCATTGATGCCGCGCTGCTGCAGGCGTTTGCGCAGGTCTTCGGCGGCCGAGCGGTCGAGGCCCTGGCCGACGACTACGCGGCTCACGCTACGGCCTTCGGGCGTGGTGGTGGGCTGCACGGCAATCGGAAGGGCGTTGTCGAGCTGGGCAATGCGCTGGCGCAGGGCTTCGGCGTTGGCCGTGGTGGCGAAAGTGCCGGCCTGTACCACGAAGGTGGGCGCGGGGTCGGGCGTGGCGTTGAGGTCGGCGGTGGCTTCGAGCACAGCGGCAGGAACTTCCGGGCTATCAGCCGGAACATCGGCCACGGCTACGGTACCGGCTACGGGGCCCAGCGGGGTGTCGTTGGGTACTACCTCAGCTACCACATCCACGGCGCCGAGGCGCACGATGTCGAGCGGGCGGGCCGCTACTTCGGCTAGATCGAGGATGCGCTGGTGGCGGAACGGGCCGCGGTCGGATACGCGCACCACCACGGCTTTGCCGGTGCGGGCGTTGGTTACGCGCAGCTTGGTGCCGAAGGGCAGGGTTTTGTGGGCGCAGGTGTATTTGTTTCGATCGAACCGCTCGCCGTTGCTGGTGCGGTGGCCTTGATGCTCGCGGCCGTACCAGGAAGCCCGGCCGCGTAATGCGCTTGATTTGCTGGTGGTTGCGGCCGGCGTATCGTCGGCCAGAGTGCGAAGCGGGGTGGCGGCAAACACGGTAGCCAGCAGCCACATCATCAAGAAGCCCGAGAGGTTGAGTCGTTGTTTAAACTGCATTCTGTCTCTGCTTTGGTGAACGGCCAAAACTATTAGCCTTATTCTAATGCAAAATGATTGCGCCGTTTGCAAGCATACAGATAATTTTTCAAAATTGACCTTCGCCAAGAATTATTGCATTAATACGAAATGGCCGGGTCGGTGTAAATAGCTGATTGTGCCGGAAGCAGGCGGATTTTGGATTCTGAAAGGAGCATATAATCGATTTGGCGGAAATAAGATTATCCGCCGCCAAAAAAAGTTTGCCTAGCTGCTCGGGGTTTTGTCCAAAGCCTGGTTGCAAAAGTCCGCTACAATGCGTATGGGAATAGCGCCAGCCAGCCGGTGCGGAATTGCGTAGGTTTGCCGTATGGATTTCGGCCGTCTTCCCGAGTTACAGGGCATCGACTTCACTCTCCCGCTCGACCACCCCGACGCGCGGGCGCTGCTGCAGCGCGCCGACCCGGCCCCGGCCGAGCCGGGCATTTGGGTGGGCTGCCCTACGTGGACCAACAAAGCCTGGCTCGGCACGTGGTACCCGCTGGGCCTGCGCGAAACCGAGCAGCTGAACTGGTACGCCCGGCAGTTCAATAGCTTAGAGGTAAACGTGACCCACTACCGCGTGCCCGACGCCGAAACCGTGCGCCGCTGGTTGGCGGCCACGCCCGAGCACTTCCGTTTCTGTCCCAAGCTGCCCCAGGCCATCAGCCACGACCGGGAGCTGTTTCGCACCGAAGACCTGACCAACAGCTTCTGCCGCGCCCTAGAGGCCCTGGGGCCGCGCCTGGGTACTGCGTTTCTGCAGCTGCCGCCCACGTTTGCGCCGCCGCAACTGCCGCGCCTGGAGCGGTACCTGCTCGACTGGCCCGCGCACCTGCCGCTGGCCGTGGAGCTGCGCCACCCCGCGTGGTACCACGATGCCGGCCTGCTGGCCGAAACCGGCGCCCTGCTCGAGGCCCTGGGCAAAACTTGGGTTATCAGCGACGTGGCCAGCCGCCGCGACGTGCTGCACCAGCGCCTGACCACGCCCGCGGCCTTCGTGCGCTTCAACGGCCACGCCCTGCACCGCACCGATTACCTACGCGCCGACGCCTGGGCCGAGCGCATTGCCTACTGGCTGAGCCAGGGCCTGCACGCGGTGTACTTCTTTATTCACCAGCGCGACGTGAACGACGCGCCGACTTGGGCGCAGTATTTTCTGCAGCGCCTGAGTAAGCTGACTGGCCGCGAGCTGCACCTGCCCAAGCTGGTAGTGCAACCGGTGCAGGGCAAGCTATTTTGAGAAACAAAACGGAGGAGAAGTGCTTCTGCAAGAGCCAGGAAACGCCTTGCGCCAGTTGTTTTGACGGTGAGGAGGCTTGAAGCGTCTGGGCTGGTCTAAACTCCGTATTTTGTCGGGCCCCGTCGGCTTCTTCACTGCATCAGGTATGGCTCGTTTTTCCAGTAGTAAGGCGTCGTTCGTGGCTTTGATGAGCGCACTGTTGATGAGCACGGGAAGCGTGGCACAACCCACTGTGCCGGCGGCCCCGCAAACGCACTGCCTGCTGCTGCCACTCGACCCAGCCGAACGCGCTGCGCAAGCCGCACTGGTGGTGGAAGGGGAGGTGCTCAGCCAGCGTAGTTTCTGGGACGAGAACCACCGGCGCATCTATACCGCCAACATCATACGGGTATACAAGCTGCTAAAGGGGACACTGCCGCCTGACAACGACATAATGGTGCTGACCGAAGGTGGTACCGTGGGCTTTGATCGGCAGACACTCACCAACACCCTGGACCTACAGGTTGGTAGCCAGGGGCTTCTCTTTTTAACGCCCAAGTCGTTTCCCGGCTTACCCGCCGCGCTGGCCGCCGGCAGTTGGGCCGCTTACGCCAGCCAGCAGGGCCTGGTGCGCTACGACCTGACCACCGGTACGGCCGCCGAACCGTTTCGCACATACCCGCACATCGACGCTGCTTTTTACCGCGCTCTGCTTCCGGGCTTGTCGCTGCCGCTCCAAGATGTGCGGCCGAATATTGCCTTGGCCGAGGCGCAAAGCCGCCAAGCCGCGAAAACCCGCGACATCAACGCCGTGGTCATTACGGGGTTGAGCCCCACTACCATTACGGCCGGAACGGGGGCCGTTCTCACCATCAACGGCGCCAGCTTTGGGGCAGCCCCTGGCTCGGTAGCCTTTCGCAACGCCGATGACGGCGGCGCAACCTTCACCCCGGTGCTTAGTGCTGACATCGTGACGTGGTCGGATACTCAGATTCAGGTGCGGGTTCCTTCGTACAGTGCCGAGGGGCATCCGGCTGGCTCGGGTGTGGTACGGGTGGTTACGGCTGCGCAGGAGCAAAGCGTGAGCGTGGCGCAGGTCAACATTGTGTTTGCCCAAACCAACGTGCAGGAAACCAACACGAAGGAGGTGTCCCCCACCGACCACATCAACCAGAATGGTACCGGAGGCTACACGTTCCGGTTCGATCTGGCCCTGGCGCAAAACGCTTCGGCCGCGGCCGCCTTTCAACGGGCCCTGGCCCAGTGGCGCTGCCAAACCACCGTCAATTGGGAGGTGGGGCCGCCTCGGCCGGGCCGGGGAGTGGGCGTTGATGGGGTAAACGCCATCGAATTCGACCAAGGAGCGGAGTTGCCGGTGCGGATACTGGGGCGCACGTCCAGCAGCTACAAGGGGTGCCGCACCTCTACCGGCGAGGTGGTGTTCTGGGTCAGCGAAATCGACATGCAGTTCGACGACGGCATTGCGTGGCAGTTCGGGCCCGCCCTGGCCGCTGCCGGTCAGTTCGATTTCGAGTCGGTGGTGGTGCACGAGTTAGGTCATGCGCAGCAGCTCACGCACCTCATTCAGCCGGGCGCGGTAATGCACTACGCCGTGGCAAGCGGCCAAAACCAGCGGCAGCTGAATGCGGCCCGCGACGTGGCCGGCGGCCGCACGGTGCTGCTCACCCGCAGTTTTGTGGCCAATGCCTGCGAGCCGGCACCTATGCAGCCCGCGCCGCTGGTGGCGCCGCTGCAAGCTCAGGCGACGCCCAATAAAACCGTGACACTCAGCTGGACCACCCGCGACGAGTGCAACGTGCAGAGCTACGTGCTGGAGCGAAGTGCCGACGGCCAAACCTGGCAAACCGTGGCGCAGGTGCCAGCCGCTTCGCCCGCCAGCACTTATACCCGCATCGATACCCAGCCGCTGAGCGACCTGAGCTACTACCGGCTGCGCGTGGTGCTGGCCAGCGACGGGGCCAGCTTGCCAGCGCCGGCTGTACTGGTGCAGGCCGAAGCCGATGAGTTTTCGGTTTTCCCAAATCCGGTACGAGGTGCCACGGTGCAACTGCTCTACAAAGCCTCCGGCCCTGGCGACGTGGTAGTGCGCTTGTACGACGCCATCGGGCGCTACCGGTTTGGGCAGCGCCTGACGGCAACCCAGGCCGGCCTCAACAAGCTCATTTTGCCGTTGCCGAACGGCCTGCGGGCGGGGTGGTATGCCATGCGGTGGGAGGGCAATGGCCGAAAAGGCGTTGTTCCGCTGCTAAAAATCGACTAGCGGCATAATGTGGTGGGCTTTTTGCCTGGGAAGGCAGCACGACCGGCTGTTTCTGCGCCAACTCCGGCAACGCCGCCTTCTGGCCCTGCGTACCGTCGGGCACAGAGGCAGCCAGTTGGTGCTGGTTTCTGCTTTTTGCCCCTATGCAGCCCTTTATGTCTGTTCGTCGTTTGTTGCCGCTGGCTTTTCTTGTAGTAACCGCCACCACGGCCCAAGCCCAGAAATACCGCACCGCCGCGGGCTTGCGCTTGGGCGGCGGCAACTACGGCCTCAGCATTCAACAGAAAATAGCTCCCAAAGCCACCCTCGAAGGCTTGGGCATTCTGAACACGCGCGAGGTAACGGGCACCCTGCTAGCCGAGCGGCATTTCCCCATTCTGGGGCCCAGCCTCAACTACTACTTTGGGGCTGGCGGGCACCTGGGCGGCCACAAAGACTACGGCACCGTGGGCGGTTTCGACGCCATTGTCGGCGCCGAGTACAAAATTGCCTTCATCCCGTTTGTGGTGAGCTTCGATTTCAAGCCCAGCTATGAAATCAATAACGACGAGTGGTTTCGCTTCCCCACGGCGTTTTCGCTGCGCTACGTCCTTATTAAGGAGAAGAAAAAAGCCAGTGTGCTCGATGGGCTGTTCGGCGGAGGTGACAAAGAGAAAACCAAGAAGCAGCGCCCCGACAAAAAGAACGACAGCCAGCCGCGCCTGCGCGACCGGGTTTTTTAGCGGACCGCCGAAGCTGGCCCTCTGCTATAGCAGCGCCGCCCCCACCACCAGCGTGGTCAGAATGCCGAACGTGAGCACGAAGGCGTAGCTGAACATGAGCAGCAGCGCCTTGGCCGTCGACTTGCGCCAGCTTTGCTGATACACGTGGCGCAAGGCTACCACCAAGTAGAGCGGCGGCACCCAAAGCAGCAGCTGCATATACCAGTCGTTGTGCAGAAAGTGGTTCCAAAGGACGCTCACGATGAACAGCGTGAGAATGAAGCTGTGCAGGTGGAGCGAAAAAATGAGGTGGTTGAGGTAGAAGCGCTTCTGCCGTAGATACAACACCTTGAGCAGCAGTGCAAAAACCGGCATGAGGAAAAACAGCGCCACCGAGGTGTTTTTGAGAATCCGTTGCCGGGCTTCGTCTACGGTAGCGGTTTGGAAGCGGGCGTACTGGCGGAACGTGAGGCGGTTGCCGAAAGACGGCTCGTGGCCGTGGCTTCTCAGCAAGGAGTCGAGGTGCGCGGGTGTGGGACGGCGCTGGTACGCCTCCACGTCGGCTTGGGTGTAGTTCCAGTACGCGCCGGTAGTCACGTTCACGTTCGGCCGGTTGCGTTGGGTCAGTGCTTCCCGCAGCTGTTGCCGCACCGAGTCCTGGGTGGCCGCATCAGCCTGAATGGGAATGGTGTTCAGCACCGAATCGGCCGAAAGCTTGGTGCCGCGGTTGCCGCCGGCAAACACCTCCTGCACGGTGCGCCGGTCGTGGCCCGACACCAAGGCCAGCAGCAGGAAGAAGACAAAGCTGATGAACACGTACAGTCGGATGGGCGGCACAAACGGCATGCGGCGGCCTTCATTGAAGTGGCGCGTGAGCCGCCCCGGCATAAACAAGGCCCGCACCGTGCTGAAGAACTTGCCGTCGAAGTGAAATATGCCTTCCAGGGTTTCTTCCACCACGTGCCCGAAGGAAATATCGAGGGGGTGGTTGGGCTGGCCGCACTGGGGGCAGAACGCGTCGGGACCGGAAGAAGCGGCGAAGTCGAAACCGCAGTTGGGGCAAACGGGAAGGCGGTGCGTAGCGTGGGACGCCATCGGAACTCAGAGTGACTTGCGGGCCACCTGCGGCCCCGCGCCGCAAGTAAGCATTTCCCCTGCAGGGCTGTGTGCTCAAGTGGCCAAATTCAGTGCCCAGACAGCCACTAGAGCAAGCATCCAAGTAGCACATAAGGAGGAGTGATATAACCAAGCGGAAATATTTATATAAATATCTTTCAAATAAATCTTAGATGTGTATATTTAGTATGGTGTTTTCACTGCTTCCTCCACCATTCATGCTGTACGGATATGAAGAAGAGCTCCACTCTCATCTTGCCGCAGCAATGGCTTCTCTTGCTGCTACTTGTTGTTGGCAGTTTCCGAGCCGTCGCTCAGCCCACGGGCTGCACCGGGAACGACCCGGGGGGTAATCCGGCCACCAACGGGCTCTACGCCGAATACTACGCCGGGTACTTTGCCGATGACCATGCCTTTTTCACCTCGGGCCCCGCGCCCCTGCAGCGCGTTGATGCGCAAGTGAACTTTGCGGCCGACAGCAGTTGGGGCAACATCGCGCCCCCGGCCAGCGGCAGCCTCACCGACCCCGAGTTGTACAGCACGCGGTTTCGGGGCAGCATCCGGATTCCCGTTTCCGGCTCCTACACGTTCTACCTGACTTCGGACGACGCCTCGTACCTCTGGCTCGACAGCGCCGCGCAGGACCTGCCCGCCCTGACCAGCCGGGCCGCCATCAACAACGGTGGAGCCCACGGCGCCATTACCCAGCAAGTGACCCTCACGCTTACGGCCGGCTACCACAACGTGCTGATTCACTACGGGGAATACCTCTACGGCAACACGCTGGTATGGGAATGGGCCAGCGCCGATGCCGGCATTGTGCGGGCGCCGGTGCCCAGTTCGGTGCTCTGCACGCGCGTGCAAAATGCCCGGCAGCTGCCTTTGGCCATTACCTACTCACCCAACACGGCCACTGCCTCCAACGGCACGGCCGTCAGCTCGGGTGTGCCCACCGTCAACGACGGCGGCTTGCCCATCACCGCTTTTGCCATTGCCAACGCCGCGGCGTTGCCGGCGGGCATTAGCATCAATGCCAGCACGGGCGTGCTGACGGCGGCGGCCACGGTGCCCACGGGGCAATACAGCGTAAATGTGTCGCTGACCAATGCCGACGGTGTCAGCACCTTTTCGGGGGTGTTCAGCTTCACTATTCTGCCGCCGCCGCCCTCGGGCTGTGCCGGCACCGACCCCGGCGGGGCTGCGCCCTCGGCCGGACTCTACATGGAGTTCTACGCCGGATACTTTATGAACGACCCCGCCTTTTTTACCACCAATACCCCAAGCCTGCGCCGGATTGACGCGCAACTGGCTTTTGGCAACGGCAGCAGTGGCAGCGGCAGCAGCTGGGGCAATATCCTGCCGCCGGCTTCGGGTTCCAGCAACAACCCCGAGGACTTCAGCGTGCGGGTGCGGGGTAGCATCCGGGTAACGACGCCCGGCTTCTACACGCTTTACCTGACCTCGGACGACGGTTCGTACCTCTGGCTCGACAACGCCGCCATTGCCGTGCCGGTGCTCAACAGCCAGGCCAGCATCGACAACGGCGGCATGCACGGCGAAGAAACCGACTCGACCACTGTGTACCTCACGGTTGGGCTGCACAACGTGCTGATTCACTACGGTGAAAGCGAAGGTGGCAACGTGCTGCGGCTCGAATGGAAGAACACCGATGCGGGCATTGCACGGCAGGTAATTCCCCAGAGTGTCCTGTGTTCGGTGGTGCAGCCGGAGCGTTTCCCGCCCTTGGCGCTCAGCTACTCGCCCGCCACGCGCACGGTGGTGTCGGGCACCACGCAGTCGTCGGTTGCGCCGGTGGTCGATGCCAACGGCCACGGCCCGATTACCGGCTTCGTGCTGGCCAACGCCGCCGCGCTGCCTGCCGGCATTACCCTCAATGCGGCCACCGGTGTGCTCACGGCCGGCACTTCCATGACTACCGGTACCTATGCCGTCGATGTCGTGGCCATCAATGCCGAAGGGGCCACGCTGTTTCGCAACTCCTACACCTTTGTGATAACGCCCCCGCCACCCGCTGCCTGCATCGGCACGGGTCCGGGCGGCCAGGGCGCCAGCGCGGGCCTGTGGGGTGAGTACTACGCCGGCTACTTCGACGACTTGCCCAACAACCAGGCGTTTTTCAACACCAATACGCCCGTAATTGCCCGCACCGAGCCCAGCATCAACTTCACCACTCCCGAAACCTGGGGCAACCTAGTGCCGCCGGGACAGGGCACCGAAGAAAACCCGGATTTCTTCAGCCTGCGGCTGCGCGGCAGCTTCTACGTGGCCACGGCGGGCATGTACACGTTCTACCTGACTTCGGACGACGCCTCGTACCTCTGGCTCGATAACGCCGCGCTGGCGGCCACGCCCGCAACCAGCGCCGCCCTCATCAACAACGGCCAGGGCCACCCGCCCATCATGGTGAAAGACAGCGTGATGCTCGCGGTCGGCCTGCACAACCTGCTAATCCACTACGGCGAGTACGTGGGGGGCAATACGCTGGTGCTGGAATGGAGCAGCCGCGCCAACAGCATAGCCCGCCAACTGGTGCCCACCACCTCGTTCTGCTCGGTGGTGCAGCCGGTGCGGCCGCTACCCGTGTCGTTGGTGCGCTTCGGAGCTAAAGCCAGCGGCCCCGGAGTGGAAGTAACCTGGCAAACGGCCCAGGAAATCGAAAACGACTACTTTGAAGTGGAGCGCTCGGCCGATGGACGCAGCTTCGAAGCCGTGGGCCGCGTGGCCGGGGCCGGCAGCACCAGCAGCCTGCGCAACTACCGCCTCGTGGACACCACGCCGCTGGCGGGCCTAAGCTACTACCGCCTCAAGCAGGTGGATTTCGACGCTACCACTACCTACAACGAGCCTGCCGTGGTGCGGCTGACCGGGGGCACCGACCGCGGCCCAGCGGCCAGCGTGTACCCCAACCCCAGCCACGGCGCCTTTGTGCTGCGCATGACCGAGCCCGCCGCCCTCGATACCCAACTGCAGGTGCTGGACATGCGCGGCCGCTGCATCTACACCGAAACGCTGCCGGCAGGCACCAAGGAGCGGGCCATTCGGACCACCAGCTGGCAGCGCGGCGTGTACGCCCTGCGCCTGACCAACGCCAAAGGCAGCAGCACGGTGCGGCTGGTAGTGGACTGACGCTGGGCCCTACACGCGAAAACCCCGCCCGGGCAGCAGTGCCGGGCGGGGTTTTCGCGTGTAGCAGACTCATTTAGCTGCGCACCACGCGGCCGCTGCCGCTGATGTGCTGGGTGATGCGCGGGCTGCCGGCATAGCGTACGTTGCCCGATCCGGCAATATGGGCGTCGAGGGTTTGGCTGGCCTGAACCTGGCAGTTGCCCGAGCCGCTGATGTGCACGGCCACGGCCTCGGCGCGCAACTCGGCGGCCTGAATGCTGCCCGAGCCGCTTACGTGCACCTCAAATGCTGGGGCCGAGCCGCTGAGCTTCATGGAGCCCGAACCGGAAATGGAGGAAGTGAGCTGCTGCGCCTGCACCGGTACCTGCAACCGCCCCGAGCCGCTGACGGACAGCTTGAGCTTGTCGTTTTTCACCACGTCCAGGGCCGTCATTCTGCCCGAACCGGCTACCGACAGGGCGCTGATGGTGGGCATGGTCACAAACACTTTCACCGGGCCTTTGAAGCTGCGCCAGTTCATGCCCGTGTGGTCTTTGGCCCGAATGGTGAGGCGGCCGTCTTTCACCACGGTTTCCAGCTCGGCCAAATCGGCGGGCGTGGCCTGCACCTCTACTTTCTGGCTGGCCCCTTGGCGTACTTCCACCTCGGCCGAGGTGCTGAGCGAGAGGTGCGTGAAGGCCGCCACCTCGCGCACTTCGCGCCGCGGGTCTTCTTTGGCCGCTGTGGTGGCCGAGCCAACGGGCGCAGCGGAGCGAAACGCCGGCAAACCCAGCAGCAACAAGGCACCAAGCGGGAGGAATCGGTAGGTTTTCATCGGCGAAGAAGGGGTTTGGGTTCAACTATCAGCAGCACAGATGCAGAACCGAATATAAGCGTTGCCCAATGCTTGGTCTTTCTCTGCGCCTGCGGGGAGTGAAACCGGCTGCGCCGGCCAGCGGGCAGTTGGAAGGCGTGGTTTTTTCGCCAGCTTTGGGCCTCACGCAACTGCCCCCGCCATGACGCCCCACGAAGAACTGCTGCACCGCTTCTACCAGGCCTTTCAGCGGCGCGACCACGCCGGCATGGCCGCCTGCTACCACCCCGACGCCACGTTCAACGACGCCGCGTTCCGCAACCTGCAGGGCCCGGAAATAGGCGCCATGTGGCAGATGCTTTGCGAGCGGGGCAAAGACCTGCGCCTGACCTTCAACGACATCCGGGCCGACGACCAGCACGGTCAGGCGACGTGGGATGCGCACTACACGTTTTCGCAAACCCGGCGGCCGGTGCACAACCACATCCAGGCGCACTTCACGTTTCAGGACGGCAAAATCCTGACTCACCGCGACGAGTTCAGCTTCTGGCGCTGGTCGCGGCAGGCGCTGGGGCCGGTGGGCTGGCTGCTGGGCTGGTCGCCGTGGCTGCAGCAGAAAGTGCAGAAAACGGCGCGGGAAAGCCTGAGCCGGTTTCAGGAAGCCCGCGCCGCGCAAAGCCGTTAGGTTCTCGCAAGCAGCTACTTCTGCATCGTCAGAACCGGGTCGTGGGCTTTCTTGTCAATGGAGGTGTTGTGCCCGTCGATGACCAACCACTGGCCTTTGCGCTTTTCCACAATCAGGGTGAGTACGCCGGTTGAAACGTCGCTCATGTCGCGCCCGTCGGGCATCACCCAGCCGTCCAGCTGCCAGTGGCTGCGCACCAGGGCCAGGTCGGGCCGAAGCATGCGCACCTCGGCCTTGAGGGTAGTGTGGTGGGTTTTGTTGAACATCATCTTCATGAAGATGTCCAAGGCATAGCGGTGCTCGGCCGCGTTGTGCCACCACATGCCCACCACGTTCACCCATTGCGCCTCCGGGGCGAAGTTCTGGAAGTAGAGGTCGAGGTCGTGCTTGTTCCAGGCGTCCACGGTGCGGTCCAGCACGTGCAGCGCGGCCTGTTCGTCGGCGGTGCGGTTGGGTGTTTGGGCTTGGGCGGCACCGGCCAGCACGCAAGCCAGCAGGAAGCTGAGCAGGGTTTTCATACGCGTCATCAGGGGTTAGGTGATGAGCGAAACTAGCCCGGCGGGCCGGCGCAGAATAGTAAAAAAACGACGTTAGAACGGGCTGCCCGGGAAGAGCCGCAAGGGCGACCGGGCTTCCTCCTTCACCAGAACAGAAGGCGTGACGGCCGCAAACAGCTTGAAGTCCTTGATCAGGTGCATCTGGTCGTAGTAGCCGCACTGGTACACAACGTCCTGCCAGTCCAGCGCGGGCTGCTGGTCTTTCAGGCGGTAGGCGCGGGCAAAGCGCGCCACGCGCGCAAACAGCTTCGGGCTCATGCCCACGCGCTCCAGAAACTTCCGCTCAAACTGCCGGGTGCTCAGGCAGGCTTGCGCGGCCAGCCAATCGACGCTGCGGGGCTGCTCGTGGGGCTGCAGCATCAGCCGGGCCACGTGGTCGACGGCGTGGGCCTCGGTTTTCAGCGCCGCCACTTTGCGCAGCAGGTACTGCTCTACCAAGGCAATCATCCGGGCGTAGTCATCCACCTCCCGCAGCCGCTCGTTCACGTCGTTAACCTCGCGGCCCGTCAGGTCGTGGCTGTCCACGGTTTGGTCGAGCAGCTCCCACATGGGCAGACCAAAGAGCCGAAACAAGCCGCCGGGCCGAAAGCCGACTTTGATGGTGAGCTGGTTGTGGCCCATACGCAGGTTTACGCGCGCCACCTGCGGGCCTACTATCACGCTCTGCGCGCTGGCGCGCTCCTTCTGCTGCGCGAAGTTGAACACCTCAATGACGTCCCGGGCATAGAAGTACAGGCACTGCTCGGGGTTGGTCGGAAACGGGTTGACGGCCAGGGGCACTTGCGCATCAAACTGCACGTGCATGAGCATGTAGTTGCTCACGAAGGGCTGCAAGGCCGCGCACGGGTGGTAGAACTGGCAGAACGGAGGGCCCATGAGGCAGTGGATTGATCCGGCTGCCCAAACTACTAATCCTGACGGGCTTCCGCCACTGCTTTTCGGCTGCCTGAAGTACAAACCGAGAGAGGCGTTGACGGGCGGCGCACCATAAAACAACAAGGCCCGGCTGCAGCCGGGCCTTGTTGTGTAAGTCAGCCCAACGGGCCGTTACCAAATCGTCACCCGCGCCGAGTCGGGGCGGTAGAGCTTGGCGGTGGGCTGCACGTCGAAGGTCTTGTAGAACTCCGGCACGTCGGCGAAGGGCCCGTTCACGCGCAGGTTAGCGGGCGAGTGCACATCCGTCAGCACGCGCTGAGCCAGCACTTCGTCGCGCTGGTGGTTTTGCCAGCCCAGGGCGTAGCCCAAGAAGTAGCGCTGCGTGGGCGTGAGGCCGCCGATTTTCTCGCCCTTCTTGTACTGATCGGTTTTCTTGAACGCGTCGAGGGCAATGACGATGCCGCCCAGGTCGGCAATGTTTTCGCCGGCCGTGGCCTTGCCGTTGATGTGCAAGGAGTCGAGCACTTTGTAGGAGTTGAACTGGCGCACAATCTGGTTGACGCGCTGCTGGAACTGCTTGCGGTCCTGCTTCGTCCACCAGTTGCGCAGGTTGCCCTTCTCGTCAAACTGGCTGCCCTCGTCGTCGAAGCCGTGGGTCAGCTCGTGGCCGATGGTGCTGGCCCCGCCGTAGCCGTACACGATGGCGTCGTCGGCGTCTTCGTCGCGCAGGCCGGGAATGGCGAAGATGGCCGCCGGCAGCACAATCTCGTTGTTGGAGGGGTTGTAGTAGGCGTTATAGGTCTGCGGGGTCATGTCCCACTCGGTGCGGTCCACGGGCTTGCCCAGCTTGCTGATGTTGTAGCGGTAGGCCCATTGGTTGGCGCGCATCACGTTCTGGGCGTAACTGTCGCGGCCAATGGTGAGGGTGGAGTAGTCGCGCCACTTGTTGGGGTAGCCCACCTTCGGCGTGATTTTGTGGAGCTTCACCAGTGCCTTTTGCTTGGTCGAGTCGCTCATCCAGTCGAGCTGCTGGATGTGCTCCTCAAACGAGGCCATGACGTTCTGTACCATCTTCTCGTACCGCTCCTTGGTGGCGGGCTTGAAGTATTCCTTCACGAAGAGCTGGCCCAGCATTTCGCCCATGGCGTCCTCTTCGTTGTCGAGCACGCGCTTCCAGCGGGCCCGTTGCTCTTTCTGGCCCTGCAAAATGGTGCCGTAGAAGTGAAAATGCTCGTTGTCGAGCGGCTTGCTAAGCTCCGAGGCAAAGGTGTTTACCAGGTGCCACTGCAGGTAGGCCTTCCAGTCGTCGACGGAAGCGGTTTTCAGCAGCTGGCCGGCAGTTTGGTAAAATTCGGGCTGGCCCACAATGGCGGTGTCGGCCTTGGCCAACTCCATCTGGCCCAGCCACGCGTGCCAGTCGAGGCCGGGCGTGAGCTTGCCCAGCTCGGCTACCGACATCTTGTGGTAGTTGGCGTACGGGTCGCGCAAATCCTCCAGCTTCCGGCTCGACTTGGCCAGGGTCGTTTCCAGCTGCATCACGCGGGCGCTGTTGGCGGCGGCCTCGGCGGGCGTCTGGCCGGCCAGCGCCAGCATGTTGGCCACGTGCTTCACGTACTCCTTCCGGATGTTGCTCGTGCGCGCGTCCTTGTTGAAGTAGTAGTCGCGGTTGGGCAAGCCCAGGCCGCCCTGCCACAGCTGCAGGGCCATTTTGTCGCTGTTTTTGGCGTCCTGGCCCACGTAGGAGCCGAATAAGGCATTCACGCCCAATACTTTCAGCCGCGCAATTTCAGCCTGCACGTCCTGCGCGGTGCGCATGGCCGCAACGCGGTCCAGCTCCGGCTTCAGCGGCGCAATGCCCTGCTTGTCGATGCTCACCGAATCCATGCCGGCGGCCCAGAAGTCGCCGATTTTCTGCTGGTTGGTGCCGGCCGCCGCGTGGGCCACTGCCGCCTCTTCGTTGATGGCGCGCAGGCGGGCGTATATCTCGTTCTGCACTTCTTTGCCAATGCCCCACGAGCTTTCCGAGGCCGGAATGGGATGCTGCTTCAGCCAGGCGCCGTTGGCGTAGGTGAAAAAGTCGTCGCCGGGGCGCACGGTGGTGTCGAGGTTGGCTTGCAGCAGGTCGGGCTGCGCGGCGCCGTTGTTGGTGTTCGACTGGCAGCCTTGCAGGGCCGCGGCCAGAAGGGAGCCCAGCAGCAAGGTTTTGCCGAGGGCGGAGGCGTGGTTCATAAACAACAGGTGTTGAGGAAAAGGCAGGCGCGAAAGTAGGCTTTTCGGCAGATGGATAGGACAGCAACCACGCCCCAAGGTTGCAACCGACCGGCTGGCGGCCGTTCGGCGGCCCAAAACCACGGCTCCGGTTTTCGCGTTGGGTACGGGCGCTTACCGGGCCCGTCTCATCGGTTCCTCGTTACTTGCCCCTTGTTCATTGCTCATCGAAGCTGCCTATAATACGTTTGTCATCCTGAGCAACGCGAAGGACCTTCTCCCCGCTGAACCATTCGTGCTGACGTGAGAAGGTCCTTCGCGTTGCTCAGGATGACAGACGAGGGAAGATGCTTCCTCAGTAGCGCTACTGCCCTCTGCCCCATGCTCCCTCCCCCCGACGCTTTTTGGTCTGAACTCCAGGTGCAAACCAGCCGCAGCAGCGGCCCGGGCGGCCAGAACGTGAACAAGGTAGAATCCCGCGTGGAGCTACGCTTCGATGTGGCCCACTCCCAGCTGCTCACCGACGAGCAGAAGCAGCGCATCTTGGAGAAACTCGGCCCCCAGCTCACCGCCGACGGCCTGCTGCTGGTAACGGCTCAGGAAGACCGCAGCCAGCTGCGCAACAAGGAGCTGGCCCTGCTCAAGCTGCACGACACCCTGGCCAAAGCCCTGCACCGCCCCAAGCCCCGCAAGCCCACCAAGCCCAGCAAAGGCGCCGTGCGCAAGCGCCTCGACAGCAAAAAGCGCCTCGGTGAGAAGAAAGCCAACCGCCGGCCGGGCCTCGACCTATAACAGCGTGCCCGACAGAACCGCCGTGGCCACCGAGAAGTAGATGATGAGCCCGGTCACGTCCACGAGCGTGGCCACGAAGGGCGCTGAGGCGGTAGCGGGGTCGAGGCCGAGGCGTTTGAGCAGCATGGGTAGCATGGCCCCCGACAGCGCGCCCCAGAGCACGATGCCCAGCAGGGAAATGCCCACCGTCACGGCAATCAGCTGCCAATAGTCGCCAAAATAGCCGGGGTCGATGACGGTGGCCCAAAGCACGATGCGCAACGAGCCGACGATACCCAAAATGAGGCCCAGGAAAAGGCCCGCCAGCAGTTCGCGCCGCATCACCGTCCACCAGTCGCCGAGCGTAAACTCGCCCAGCGACATGGCCCGGATGATGAGCGAGGTGGCCTGCGAACCAGCATTGCCACCCGCCGAAATGATGAGCGGAATAAACAAGCCCAGCACGGCTGCCCGCTGCAGGTCGTCTTCGAAATGGTGCATGGCCGAAGTGGTGAGCATCTCGCCCAGCAGCAGAATAACGAGCCAGCCGGCCCGCTTGCGCACCATATTCCAGATAGAGGTAGTCAGGTAAGGCTCATCAAGCGCTTCCGAACCCCCGAGCTTCTGGATGTCTTCGGTGTCTTCCTGTTCGCGGATGGCCAGGATGTCGTCAATCGTGACGATGCCGTAGAGCACGCCGTCGTCGTTGACGACGGGCAGGGCCGTGCGGTCGTTGCGGCGAAACACGTCGATGGCTTCTTCTTGGTCTTGCATAGCCTTGAGGCGCACGAAGCGGCGGTCCATCAGGTCGTGCACGTGCTGGTCGGGGCGAGCGAAGAGGAACTCCCGGATGCGGATATCGTCGATGAGCACGCCCCGCTCGTCGATGACGTACACCACGCTCACCGTTTCGGAGCCGCGGCCGTGCTCCCGAATGTAATCGAACACGTGCTGCACGGTCCATTCCTCGCGCACCGCAATGTAGTCGGGCGTCATCAGGCGGCCCACCGAATACTCGGGGTAGCCCAGCAGCTGCAGCGTCACGCGGCGCTCCTGCTCCGAGAGGGTCTGAATCAGCTCCCGCACCAAGTCGTCGGGCAGAAACTCCAGCAGGGCCGTGCGGTCGTCGGGCGACATCTCATTAAGGATGTCGGCAATCTTTTCCTGCGAGAGGTTTTCGAGGAAGTGCCGCTGCACGTCGAGGTCGAGGTACTCAAAGACCTCGGTGGCCCGGCTCAGCGGCAGCAGCCGAAACATAATCAGCTGGTTCCGCTCGTCCTGGTCCTGAATCAGCTCCACCACTTCCGGCGTGTCCAAACTTCGCAGCAGCTTCTTCAAACGCAGGAATTCCCGCTGGGCGAGCAGGTCCGTGATTTGGTCGAGGGCCAGTTGCTGTTGCGTGGTCATGGCGGCAAGAAGCTAGTGTTTCGCTAGGCAAAACGGGGTTTGGTGAAAGGGCGCGCAAAGGTATTTTGCTGCCGGAAGAAATCCGCCAGTGTAACGGTCATTTTTCCCGGAAAAATTCCGTTGGTCCCACGCTTCCTTTGCCGATAAGCGCGGTGGGTCGTCGGAAAGTGCTCAATCGTTTATATTCAGGCGGTTGCCGCTGGTGGCCGCGGCCGCAATGGTCTGGTTGGTGCCGCTCCGGCCGCCGGCGCAAGCGGCCCGGCACCGCGTTTTCATTCAACACCCATAGTTTTGGCGGGGCACTGTGCCGTATGAGCGTATTTCTGCCGTTGTATCTGCTGACTTATGGCGCCTTCTGCTAAACTGCCCCTCGGAACCCTCATTGCCCTCGGCGGCGGCGACGACGACCCGGTACTGGCCCTGGTCAACGAACTGCTGCCCACGCCCGACACCCCCGTGGAGGTGGTATCGACGGCGGCCTACCGGCACCCCGTGAAAACCGGCAACGCCTATGTAGCCGCGCTGCGGGAACTGGGCTGCACCAACGTGCACCACCTGCGCGTAGACGCCAGCTACCCCGGCGACCGGGCCGCTACCCTGCGCCGTCTGGAAAAAGCCGGGGCGGTGTTCTTCACCGGCGGCGACCAGGAATGCATTACCGAGCACTGGACCAACACCCCGGCCTTGCAGCTGCTGTGCGAGCGGTACCAGACGGACCCCAACTTCATCATTGCCGGTACCAGCGCGGGCGCGGCCGCCATGCCCTCGCGCATGATTGTGGCTGGCTTTGGGGCCCGCTCGCTCACCAAGGGCGGCATGCACACTGCCAACGGGCTGAGCCTGATTCAGCACCTGATCATCGACCAGCATTTCGCCGAGCGCGGCCGGTTTGGGCGTCTGGCCCACGCTGTGCTGCAGCACCCTGCCTCCATTGGGCTGGGACTGGGGCAGGAAACCGGCGTTATCATCCGAGGCGGCCACGACACCGAGGTGTTCGGCGACGGCGTGGTGATAGTCGTCGACGGGGCTCACCTCACCGGCGACAACCTGGGCCGCATTGGGCGGGGCGAACCAGTGGCGGGGCAAAACCTGCGCGTGCACCTGCTGGTGGCCGGTCAGCACTACGATTTGCGCACCCGGCGGGTAGCAGTAGAAACGCCTGAAAATGCATTATAACCCGATGCCAGCGGCGTTTTTGCGAGTATTCACTTACTCACCGCGCCAACGGTGAAAAAAGTAGTCGGCATGCCGCGCTTTTGGTGCAGAAAATTCCCCTACATTTAGCTCACACAACCCCTTTTTCCTTACTCTTCGAGTATGAATCTAAAGTCACTACTCTTCGCCGGAAGCGCTTTGCTGGGCACCACGGCCGCGCAGGCGGGCGGGTTTCAGGTAAACCTGGGCGGGCAGAAAAACATTGGTATGGGCGGCGTCGGCACGGGCCTGGCCATCGACCACGCGGCCATGTTCTACAACCCCGGTGCCTTGGCCATGGTGCGCCAGAACGGTGTGCAGGTGGGTGCCAACGCCACCTTCGCCCGCATTTCGCACGTGGGTGAAAACGGCGGCACGCAGAGCAACCTGCAGAAGGACATCGTAACGCCGTTCAACCTGTACGCCAGCTTCGGCCCGGCCGAGGGCAAGTGGAAGGCCGGCATTGGGGTATATACGCCCTTCGGCAGCAAGCTGCGCTACGACCAGAACTGGGAAGGGCGCACGGCCCTGACGGATATCGACCTGAAGTCGATTTTCGTGCAGCCCACCGTGAGCTACGCCATTACCGACCAGCTGAGCGTGGGTGCGGGCTTGGTGGTGCTGGCCTACGGCTCGGTGAACCTGCAGCGCGACCTGCCCCTGACCAGCGCCCAGGGCAATGCCCACAGCGAGCTGGACGGCCACGCCGACAACACCTTCGGCTACAACGCCGGCATTTACTACAAGCCGTCGGAGAAAATCAGCGTGGGCGTGAGCTACCGCTCGAAGATGGAAGCCAAGGTGAAAGGCGGCGACGTGACGTTCACCAACATTCCGGCTTCGGTAGCCAGCAACTTCGCCGCGAAGAAATTCGACGTGACGCTGCCGCTGCCGCCCACGGCTACGCTGGGCATCGGCCTGATGCCGACCGAGAAGCTCACCATCGGCATCGATGTGAACTGGGTGGACTGGAGCGACTACAAAACCCTCGACTTCACCTTCGACCAGCCCATCAACGGCAACACCACCTCGACCTCGAAGCGTGAGTACGACCAGGGCTGGACGTTCCGCCTCGGCGGTCAGTACGCCATCGGCGAGAAGCTGACGGTGCGCGCCGGCGCCAACTACGACAAGACGCCTGTGAAAGACGGTTTCGTGTCGCCGGAAACGCCCGACGCCGACCGCATCGGCCTGAGCGCCGGCGCCTCGTACAACGTGAACGAGCACTTTGGCGTGGACGTGTCGTACTTGTTCGAAGACTTCATGAAGCGTACCCAGAGCCTGGCCGAGTTGCAGGCCAAAGGCACGGCCGACGACCGTCCGGCCGGTACCTACAAAACCTACATCAGCATCCCCGGCGTGGGCGTGCACTACAACTTCTAATTGCGCCAGCTCCCTGCACTCATGAATACCTCATTGAAATTTGTTCTGCCGGGTTGCGCTGTGCTGGGCCTGGCCCTGACCGGCTGCCAACCCGAGCTCGACGAAACGAACAGCGCCCGCGGACAAGCTGATTTCTCGAAATACATTGCCGTTGGCAACTCGCTGACCGCGGGCTATTCCGACGGTGGCCTGTACCGCGAAGGACAGCTGAACTCGTACCCCAACCTGTTGGCTCAGCAGTTTCGCACCGCCAACGGCGGCGAGTTTAAGCAACCGCTGTTTAGCGAAGACCAAGCCAATGGCTCAGGTTACCTGCGCCTTACCACTTTGGACTTGGCTACCCGCGCCTTTACGCTTGGCAACGTCACCAACAATTTGGCCGTGCGTGGCCAGAACCCTACACTTTATACCAAATACACGGAGCCAGTCCAGAACTTAGGCGTACCTGGTATTCGAGTGGCCGATGTACTGACCCCCGGTTACGGAAGCACGGCTGGCAACGCTTACTACGAACGCCTGCTGCCCACCGCTGACGCGCTGAAGCCCTACGCCACCTTCGTGCAGGAGCGCATGGCGGCCGAAAATGCCACGTTCTTTACCTGCTGGCTGGGCAACAACGACGTGCTGGGCTATGCCACTTCGGGTGGGGTAAGCCCCATCACATCTACTGCCACCTTCACCACGAACTACACAGCCATCATTACGGCTCTGACGGCCAATGGTGCGCGCGGCGTGGTAGCTACTATTCCGAACGTAACGGACATCCCATTCTTCAGAACGGCAGGTCCGGCTTTCCGCGTGAAGCTGGAAACTAACCCGGCAGCAGCTGGCGGGCCCATTCCCCAGTTTGTAGCCACCACTGGCCCGCTGACCAACTCCCCTGCCACACGGAAGGTTATCCTCACCTCCGATATCAACAACGGCGGCGCCATTGGCACGGCCGCTGGCCGCCAACTCATTCCGCTCACTGCGCAGCCCTACCTAGCCCTGCTCGGCCAGCGGACCGGCAAAGCTTGGCGCGACCTATACGCCCAAGCGCGTCCGTCGTTAGGTGGTGCTTCGCTGGGGCAGTTCCTGCTGGCCCAAGGTGTTGATACTACGGCCATGTTCGGCCTCTCGGCCGGCAACCCACTGCCGACCAGCCTCGTGCTGGACGATACCGAGCAAGCTGCTGTAGCAACGGCTACTACGGCCTTCAACACTGCTATTCGCAGCCAGGCTACCGCTAAAAACCTAGGCGTAGCTGACATGAATGTGTTCTTCACGAACATTGCTGCCAACGGCATCAATACCAGCGGCATCAATAACACCACCGGCTTCATTTCGGGTAACCTGTTCTCGCTCGACGGAGTGCACCCCACGCCCCGTGGCTACGCCGTGGTGGCCAACGAGTTCCTGCGTAATATCAACGACAAGTACGGCTCCAATATTCCAGGTGTAAATGCCAGCCTCTACCGCGGTGTATTGTTCCCGTAACCAGTACGCAGGCAGTAATTTACTTAACGCGCCGCCGCTGAAACTTCAGCGGCGGCGCGTTGCTTTTGGGCTCGTTTGGCCGAAGTATCGGGCACTGCTTATCCTCTATATATGTGATGCAGATGCTAGAAATAATATTACCATGGAAGTACACATGAGCTGTTTATAACCCAATCATGTATAGTTAAAATTACAATGCATGGCGGTCAAGGTGGTAGAATTGCATCACACTTCACACCCTCACAACCCTACCGCTATGAAAACCTTGCACCTGCCCCTGTTTATTGCTTTGGCTGCCGCCGCCACCCTCACTAGCTGCGACAAAGACAAAGAAGCCGCCAAGCCCAAAACCCGCACCGAACTGCTGACCGGCAAAGACTGGATTATGACCGCCGAAACCGTCAGCCCCGCTATTCGCACCGACGACGGCAGCCTGATTACCGACCTGTTTGCCGTAAAGCCCAGCTACGACCGCGACGACCTGATGCGCTTCTCGAAGCCGGATATATACCAGCTCGACGAAGGGGCCACGAAGAAAGCACCTAATTTTCCACAGGTAAACCCCGGCACGTGGTCGTTCAGCGAAGGCGAGAAAGTGCTCAATACCAAGCTGCAAGGCCAAACTGTGGGCAACAGCTTCAATATTTTGGAACTGACGGACAACACCCTGAAAGTGAGTGGCCAGGAAACCGATGACGACGGCAAAGTCTACACCGTTACGTTCACGTTTGCCAAGCACTAAGCAGGCAAGCTCCCTAGCCAACGCACAACCGCCGCTCTAAACAATGAAGTTTGGGGCGGCGGTTGTGCGTTGGCAAGGGAGCTAATGACTTTGCTCGGCCAAATGAGCGGCAATAACCTGGGCATGGTGGCGGCCGTTTTCGATAAACCAACGGCTGGTGTTGAGCCCGCCGCAGACTGTGCCGGCCAGGTACACGCCTGCGCGGTTGGTTTCAAACGTAGCGGGGTCGTGCAGGGGCGTGGCGGCGGCATCGGTAGCGGTGGCCACGCCCAGGGCGGTCAGCAGGGAGTAATCGGGGCGGTAGCCGGTGAGGGCGTACACGTAATCGGCGGGCAGGTTTTGGGGACCGTCCGGCGTCAGCAACTCGATGGCATCAGGCCCGATGGCTTGCACGCTGGTATGGTAGAGCGCCGTGATGCGGCCTTCGGCAATGCGGTTGAGTAAATCGGGTCGCAGCCAGTATTTCACCGACTCGCTCAGTGCCGCGCCGCGCACCACCAACGTCACGTGCGCACCGCTGCGGGTGAGGGCCAGTGCTGCCTTGGCCGAGGAGTTTTTGGCGCCGATAACGATTACCCGCTGCCCCACGTGCGCGTAGGGCTCCTTGTAGTAGTGCGACACGTGCGGCTGGTCTTCGCCGGGCACTCCGAGCAGGTTAGGCACATCGAAAAAGCCCGTGGCTACTACCACAAAGCGGCTGGCAACTTCGCCCCGGCTGGTTGTTAGCGTGAAATTGCCCAGCTCGCCCCCGAGGCCAACAACCCGCTCGTAGAGGCGCAACGGCAGCTTCTCGGAGCGGGCTACGCGCTGGTAATAGTCGAGGGCTTCTTCGCGGTGGGGTTTGTAGTGCGAAGTCGGGAAGGGGTAGCCGCCGATTTCAAGCAACTCAGGCGTAGAGAAAAATTCCATGTTGGTAGGGTAGCCCACCAGGGAATTGACCAGGGCGCCTTTGTCGAGGACGCACACGGAAAGGCCGCGCCGCTGAATTTCGAGGGCGCAGGCCAAGCCCACGGGGCCCGCACCGATAACGGCAACGTCGTAGCGGGTAGGGGGAACAGCAGGAACAACCATAGAGAAGGCGAAAGGCTACTTAACAGGACAACTTGCGGTCGGGTTCGGCACCTGGGCAGCAGGGGGAGGCAGGTTAGTGGTTGTTGCAAGTACGCTGCCCACCGCCACCAGCGCACGGGCAACCCATCATTCCTAAATGCGGAGCTATTCGGAGTGCAACAAAACCCAAAAATACCTACAAGTAGGTATTGCCTAAAGCAATGGGTAATGATAGGTTTGCGGGCTACTCTCTGCTGCCAACGGCTACCCAATCAGCGCTTTTAGTAAGCTAAACAGGCTGGGGTGCCGCCTGGCTACGTTGGGCAACGTCTTGGTGGTGTTACGCCTGAGCGAAGAGCAAATGCAGCCCGGTCCATCAAACAACCTTTTCTCCACCACACTCACTCACCGTAGCCCATGATGAAACAACTACTTTCTCTGCTGGTATGCGCAACATCCCTGCTGCTGTTTTCCTGCGAAAAAGAAGGCACCTGCGAACGGAGGATCAAGAACTACCAAGGCGCGATTCTGTACCAGTGCAACGAAAACACCGCCGAAGGCTCGTGCGACAAGACCGAAACCGACTACTACGAGGAGTTTTACGAGGACAAAAGCTGCAAAGAGCTGGGATATAGCTACAATGGCGGTATGAACTGGTCTTACTCGTCGACCTCCAACACCACCCCTGGTAAGTACGGCAAATGGGGCAACAGCACCAGCGGTAGTGGCGGCGGAGGCAGCGGCACGTGCTCGGGTTCGTACGTGAGTCCCTCCAGCGACGCGCAACTGAATGCATACTGCGGCGCAGCCTACACTTACCGCTGCACGCAAGGCATGTCGGTGACGAGCCCCCAGGTGAAGGCGGTATGCCAGTACTACCAAGACATCAAAGTGGCCGGGGTGCCCAACTGCAGCTACTGTTACTAAAAGCACTGCGGCGCAGGCCTTGCCGTTGGGAGTCCGGCGGCGAGGCCTGCGCCGCAGGTAATTGCCTGCCGGACGCCTGGTGCGTCCGCTCCTTTCAACTCTTCGCGTTTTGACACAGCATTCTGGAAAAAACTGGCTGCTCATCAGCCTCGGTATTGCGCAAGCCGTGCTGCTGCTGGTATTGCTCTACTCCATCTACCAAGTCAATGCCGGCCTGGCCGACCTGAACCGCACGCTAACCCTGTTTATGCAATCGGGCTCAGCCGGACCGGGGAACAAAATCAAGGTGAGCCTCGGCGACGAGCTGCCTTACATGGGCGTGAAAGACGCGAAGGTCGTCATGACGATACTGTCGGATTTCGAATGCGACTACTGCCGGGAATTTGCGCAGCGCATTCTGCCCAAGCTCAAGAGTGAGTACGTGGACAAGGGCAAGCTCAAGATCATCTTCAAAGACCTGCCGCTGCCCATGCACAAAAACGCCCTGATGGCCGCCGAAGCTGCTTCCTGCGCCCACGAGCAAGGCCGGTTCTGGAACATGCACGATTACTTATTTGCCAACCAAGGCAAGTTTGGGCTGGAATTCTTCACCCAGTGGGCAGCCTCGGCCCAGTTGGATACCCAGAAATACGGCCAGTGCATGGCCGAGCACCGGTACATCAAGCCCATCGAAAACAGCATCATCGAGGCCACGTCGGCGGGTATTCAGGGTACGCCCGCCATCATCGTCAACGGCCAGCTCACGATGGGCACCAAGCCCTACGCCTATTTCGCGCAACTCATTGATTCGCAGCTCGACGGCGGCGTGGCTCAACGCTGAGACTCGCTTACGGCACCAACCGCTCCATCGTTTCTTTCTTCTGCGCCCGAATAGCACCGACACCGACGGCAGCTAAAGCTCGGTTTTTCTGGTCGGCTCAGTTGGCTGTATGGCAACGGCAACCCCCTTTTTAACAAATCCTTGTACGCATGAAAACACCTCTATACTTTGTTTGCTGCTAGCCGGTGGGCTAGTGGCGGCTTGTTCTAAAGCCGAAGATCCTGAAAACCAGAAACGGGAATTGCTAACGGGGAATACTTGGGCCATGACCAGCTACAGCAGCGAAACCACCGGACAGGCAGCCGTGGAGATGAGTGAGGCTTGCGACAAAGATGACCGGTTTCGCTTTGCCTCCGATGGACTCTATGTAGAAGAACGGGGTAGTAGCCGCTGCTCCAACGAAACCGCCGGCCCAACAGCCCAAGGGGCGTGGAAGGCCGTTAGTGCCTTCGATTCGCTTACGGTGTCAGGCGTTGCCGGGGACGGGCTGGTGCTGCGCAACAAGTGGCAAGTAATAGAGCTCAGCGAAGCACGCCTGACCCTAAGCTGGCAGATTACCCTCAGTAGCGGCGCGGTGCGCACCACTACAGTGAAGCTGGAAAAGGAATAAGCGCCAGCACGTCATTTCGCCAAAAGCGGCGGACAAAATGCAGGACTGCGGTGGAAAGCCAAAGCCATAAATTTTTTAGGTGCACTGCATTTTGCGGCTATAGAATATTGCCTAGCTTTGATCGGCAGATTAGTGCGCAATTAGCAATGGGCTCGTTTTTAAGCACAAGGCATTTCTTCTAGTCTGTAGTTTTCTATTCCACCCTTCCCCTTCACCCCACATGAAAAAAGTAGCTCTACTCGCTACGCTGGCTCTTGCCTGCACGTTTACCGCTTGCAAAAAAGACGACGACAAGAAGTCTAAAACCGAGTTGCTGACGGCCAAAAGCTGGCGCGTTACCGCCGACAAGCAAACCACGACCGTTGGCACGCAAAGCAGCACCGACGACAACTACGCCGGCTACCAGGCTTGCGAGAAAGACGACTTCGTGAAATTCATGACCGACAAGAAGTTGGAGTTCAACGAAGGCGGCAGCAAGTGCAGCACCGCCGACCCCCAAACCGAAACGGGCGCGTGGGACTTCAACAGCGACGAAACCAAGCTAACGATAAGAGAGCAGGGTAACACCTCGGGTATTACGTTCGACATCGTTGAACTGAGCGGCAGCACGCTGAAGCTGAAACACAGCATCACGCAATCGAACATCACTTACGTGACCGAGTTGAGCTACGGCTCGTTCTAAGTACTGACTAAACGCAAAACGCGTGTGCTGCTGGTGCGGTACACGCGTTTTGCGTTTAAAACCAAGCGGACGTCGTCGCTCCGTTAGTGCGCCTGTAGCCAGTTCGCGCCGGTGCCAATTTCCACTTCCATAGGCACTTGCAGCGGCAGGGCGTTGATCATCAGCTCCCGAATACGCGGCTGAATCAGCTCAACTTCTTCTTTGGGTGCGTCGAACACCAATTCGTCGTGCACCTGCAGGATCATGCGGGTACCCAGCTTTTCCTGCACCAGCCAGTCGTGAATGCGGATCATGGCCACCTTAATGATGTCGGCTGCGGTGCCCTGGATGGGTGCGTTGATGGCGTTGCGCTCGGTGTAGCCGCGCAGCGTGGCGTTGCGCGAGTTGATGTCGCGCAGGTAGCGGCGGCGGCCCAGCAGCGTCTCGGCGTATTCTAGGTCGCGGGCCTTGCGGATGCTTTCGTCCATGTACTGCTTTACGGCCGGGAATTCCGCGAAGTAGGCTTCAATCAGGTCGGTAGCCTCTTTACGGTTGATACTCAGGCGCTGGGCCAGCCCGAAGGCCGAAATGCCGTAGATGATGCCGAAGTTGGCCGTTTTGGCCTTGCGGCGCATGTCCGAGTCCACTTGCTCCAGCGGCACGTTGAAGATTTTGCTGGCCGTGCTGGTGTGGATGTCGATGCCCTGCCGGAACGACTCAATCATGGTGGGGTCCTGCGAGAACGAGGCCATGATGCGCAGCTCGATCTGCGAGTAGTCGGCCGCTACGAGAATGTGGTCCTGGTCGCGGGGCACGAAAGCGCGGCGGATTTCGCGGCCCTTCTCGGTGCGAATGGGAATGTTCTGCAGGTTGGGGTTGGTACTGGAGAGGCGCCCCGTGGCCGTTACGGCTTGGTTGAACGAGGTGTGAATGCGGCCGTCCAGCTCGCACACCAACTGCGGCAAAGCGTCCACGTAGGTGCTCTTGAGCTTGGTGAGCTGGCGGTGCTCCAGAATCATCGCCGCAATGGGGTGCTCGGCGGCCAGCACGCTCAGAATTTCCTCGCCGGTAGCGTATTGCCCGGTCTTGGTTTTCTTGGGCTTCCCGCCGATTTGCAGCTTGTCGAACAGTACCTCGCCCAGTTGCTTGGGTGAGCCGATGTTGAACGGCTCCCCGGCCACCTTGAAAATCTGCTCCTCCACTTCCTTGATGTAGCCCTGCAGGGTCACGGAATAGTCGGCCAGGGCCGAGGCGTCGATGCGCACGCCTTCGTACTCGATGTCGGCCAGCACCGGCACCAAGGGGTTTTCCACGTCGTTGAGCAGCGGCAACAGGCCCTGGGCTTCCAGGCGCGGCTCAAACACGTGCTTGAGCTGCAGGGTCACGTCGGCATCTTCGCAGGCGTAGTCCGATACTTCGGCCGGCGGAATGTCGGCCATGGTTTTCTGGTTTTTGCCCTTCGGCCCAATGAGCTCCAGAATGCTGATGGGCGTGTAATGCAGGTAGGTTTCGGCCAGCACGTCCATCGAGTGGCGCATGTCGGGCTCCAGCAGGTAGTGGGCCAGCATGGTATCGAAGAGGCGCCCGCGCATGCTCACGCCGTAGTGCTTGAGGATGGTGAGGTCGTACTTGATGTTCTGGCCGACTTTGGCAATGTGTTCGGCGTCGAAAAACGGCCGGAACTCGTCGACGATGGCCTGGGCGGCTTCCCGGTCATCGGGGCCCGAGGGCACGGGTACGTAGTAGGCCTCGCCCACGCGCCAGCAGAACGAGAGGCCTACGAGGCGGGCCGTCATGGTGTCGAGGCCGGTGGTTTCGGTATCGAAACTCACTTCCTTTTGCTTGAGCAGGAACTGTAGCAAGCTCTTGCGCGCCCCTGGCGCATCCACGAAGTGGTACTGGTGCTCCACATCGTCGATGGTGCGGCGCGGGCCACTGTGCTGCGGCGACTCCAACTCGATGTCGTCGAAGTCGGCGCCTTCGGCGGCGTTGGCCACGGCAGCATCGGCCGAGTCGAACAGGCTGGGGCCGGCGGTGGCAATTTTGGGGCGCCGCGCTCCGCGGGTGCCGCCGGCGCCGCCGGTGGTAGCGCCGCCGCTGCGGGCGCCGGCGTCGCTGAGGATGCGGGCGGCCAGCTGACGGAACTCCAACTCGTCGAACAGGACGGTCAACTCCTTCTCGTCGGGCTTGTCGACCACGAGCTTGTCGGGCTCAAAGGCAATGGGTACCGAGGTATGAATGGTGGCCAGCTCCTTGCTCATCAGCCCCTGCTGGGCGAAGTTGCGCACGTTTTCTTGTTGCTTACCCTTGAGCTGGTCGACGTTGGCAATCAGGTTTTCGACCGAGCCGAACTGCTGCACCAGCGCCCGGGCCGTTTTCTCACCAATACCCGGAATGCCGGGAATGTTGTCGGAAGCGTCGCCCATCAGCCCCAGAATGTCGATAACCTGCTCCACGCGCTCCACGCCGAATTTTTCCTGCACGCGGGCCACGTCGTAGACCTCGGCGGCGTTGCCCATAAAGGCCGGGCGGTACTGCTTGATGCGGTCCGTCACGAGCTGGCAGTAGTCTTTGTCGGGCGTCATCATAAACACCTCGAACCCCTCGCGCTCAGCCTGCTGGGCCAGAGTACCGATGACGTCGTCGGCCTCAAACCCATCGACTTTGAGAATGGGAATGTGGAAGGCTTTGATGATTTGCTTGATGTAGGGAATGGCCACGCCAATGTCTTCGGGCATGGCTTGGCGGTGGGCCTTGTAGTCGGCAAACTGGTCATGGCGGAAGGTTTTCTTGGCCGCGTCGAAGGCCACGCCCAGGTGGGTGGGCTTCTCCTTTTGCAGCACTTCCACCAAGGTGTTGGTGAAGCCCAGGATGGCCCCCGTGTTGAGGCCCTTGGAGTTGATGCGCGGGTTCTTGCTGAAGGCGAAGTGCGAGCGGTATATCAGCGCGAAGGCGTCGAGCAGGAAGAGTTTTTTCGGGGCGTCGGACATAGTGAGCGAAAGTACGCAAGCGGGCCGAACGAGGGTGCATCTGGTGAGGCGGCGGAGAGATTGGTCTGCTACGGCTTTGGCCGTTTGCTGGCCGCCGACCCGAATTCCAGTTAAGCCACTCCCGCGGCGTAGCTGTGACATTACTTACCGCCAATCCATTTTCACCCACTATTTTCGACGAAGCTTTCGACCGTTGTATTCGTCCTGTTCATCGCATCACACCCTATCGGACCCTAATGCGCGCTGCGTAACAGGCGAACAAACCCTGGGAGGACGTGCAACCCTGGCCGCGAACAGGGGCTCCCATCAAGAGTATTGCTCACCTTTTTCAACGATATATGCGTGTATTTCTACGCCGCGCCGCTGTGTGGGCGGCCCTCTGCCTAACCGGGCTGGCACCCGTCCAGGCCCAGCAGATCGACCAGACCTTTACTCCGCCCGATGTGCTGGCGCCCGCTGCCCTCACGCACGTGGCGGTGCAGGCCGATGGCAAGCGTCTGCTGACCGGTATCATTGCCGAAGCCGAGGGCCAGACAGCCAACCGCGTGGTGCGCTACAACGCCGACGGTACGCTGGACCAGGCGTTTATGGCCACCGTCAGCGGCTACAGCTGGTTTCCTTCCCAAACCATTCCGCTCCGCAACGGGCAGCTGATGGTGGTGGGCGGCTCCACCAATGCCGGAGGCGTGACCCGCCGCACCCTAACGCGCCTGAACGCAGATGGTACGCTAGACGGCAACTTCAACGCCGGCAACGGCACCAATTCCTCGTCGTCTCTGGTGGTAGCCGAGCAGCCCGATGGGAAACTGCTGGTGGGTGGGTTCTTCACCACCTTCAACGGGCAGCCGGCGAACCGGCTGGTGCGGCTGCTCACCGATGGCAGCGTCGACCCGTCCTTCACGGCACCGGTATTTGCTGGCAACGGCACGGTGCGCCTGCAAAGCCTGGCCCTGCAGCCCGACGGCAAGGTGCTGGTAGGCGGCAACATCGCCTCGGTGGGCGGTGTGCCGGTGCGCGGGCCGGTGCGGCTGCTGCCCAGCGGCGCCCCCGACCCGGCTTTTCAGCCGGTGTGGCCGGGCGCTCAGGCGGTGCGCATCCGGGGCGTGGTGGTGCAGCCCGATGGTAAAATAGTAGCGCAAAGCGACACCGAAGTGCAACGGCTGCTGCCCTCCGGCGCTGCCGACAACGCGTTTACCCCCCAATACCTGCTCAGCGCTTCCTCCGGGGCCGTACCCGCCCAGTTGCTGTTGCAGCCCGACGGAACACTGCTCGTGCCTTTCCGCAGTTCCACTACGGGGCCGGGGGTGCGTCGTTTGTTTCCCAATGGGGCCGCCGACCCCTCGTTTCTGGTGTCGCTGCCGCCGGACGTCAACAACGACGTAATTTCAATGGCCGTCCAGGCCGACGGCCGCGTGCTGGTGGCTTTTACCTCCATTGTGTACCCCAATTTTCGGCTTACCGATGCGCGCCGCACGTTGCTGCTGGAAACCAACGGCAGCCTGAGCAGCACGTGGGTGCCCGACGTGATGCGGCACGGCGACGTGCGCGCGGTGGCGGTGCAGCCCGATGGCCGCATCCTTATTGGGGGCCTGTTTTCGCGGTTGCAAGGCCGGCCCGTTGCTAACCTAGCCCGCCTGCTCACCGATGGCACCCTCGATACGGCCTTTACCCGCCGTGCCGCCGTCAATGACCAGGTAAACCAAGTGGCCTGGCAGCCGGGCGGCGGTGGCGGGGTGCTGGCGGCGGGCCAGTTCTCGCGTAACAGCATCAACACCACGTGTCGCCCGCTGATTCGGCTGCTGCCCACCGGTCAGTTGGACGCAACGTTCGATTTTCAGCGGCGAAGCAACGGCAACGAATATGTGTATGATTTCCGGGTAAATGCGGCCGGTGCGCTCCTCGTCAGCGGCACGCTGCTGAACGCCGGGGCGTCGTCGGGCCTGTACCGCCTGCAGCCCAACGGCCAGCCCGACAATAGCTTCCTGTTCACGCGCCCCGACAATGTGGGCCAATACGAGTGGCTGCCCGACGGCCGCGTGCTGGCCTATTTAACCGACTTCAACGACAACAGTAAAGTGGTACGCCTGCTTGCCAATGGCACCACCGACCCCTCGTACACCGAAGTCGCGCTGGGCACCACCGTGTATGCCGATGCCTTTGCCGTTGATGCGCAGGGCCGGGCCTTGGCAGTGATGTTTAATTACACAACAAATAGCTACACCATAGCCCGGTACCTGGCATCAGGCGCTAGCGCCGACCCAACGTTTGATACTTCGGGCGTAACCATCAACGACTATGTGGTTCGCCTGGTGGTGCAGCCCAACGGCCGTATTTTGCTGGTGGGCTCTTTGTACCAAGGTTTGGGCTACGCGGCCGTGCGCCGCCTGTTGGGCAATGGACAGATCGATGCTGGTTTTTCCGACGACGTGCTGGGCGACGGGGCGACCTTGGCTATCCAGCCCGACGGCAAGCTGCTGCTGGCGGGCGTCGACCTGCAGCCCGGGGGCTTCGGCCCCTGGAACCTGGTGCGGCTGACGGCTACCGATGTGCTGCGCGTCACGCCAAAGCAGCTGGCCACGCGCACGGCCGCCTGGCCCGTGCCGGCTCACACCGAGCTGCAAGTGCAGCTCGACGCGGCCGCTACGGCGCGCGGCATCAGCCTGCTGGATGCCACCGGCCGGGTGGTGCGCACCTGGACGAACCCCGCCGCCCGCATGGCGCTGCCGCTCCAAGGGCTGACCACCGGTGTGTACCTGTTGCGGGTCAACTACACCGAAGGACCAGTTACGCGCCGCGTGGTGATAGAGTAACCCCGGCCTTCCGAACTTACTAAACACGCCCCGGCAAGCTCAGCGTGAGCCTGCCGGGGCGTGTTTGCGTATGCCGGTATCCGATGCGCTACGTTTCTCTCGACCTTGAAATGACGGGCAACCAGCCCGAACGCCACCAGATTATCGAGTTGGCGGCCGTACTAGAAGACACCAAGCACCTGCGGCCGCTGGCCGAGCTGCCCACGTTTCGGCGGGCCGTGCGCCACCCGGAGTACGTGGGCACGGCCGGCGCCCTGGCCCTGAACGCGGACCTGCTGCAGGAGCTAGCCGACGCCCCGGCCGACCAACCTGACGTCTGCTCGGCCACCGAGCTGGTGCCGCAGCTACGCGACTGGCTGCTGAGCCAGGGGTTCAAGCCCGACAAGAAAGACCGTGTGGCCGTCACGCTGGCGGGCAAAAACATCGGCTCGTTCGATTTGCTGTTTCTGCGGCAGTTGCCCGGCTGGGGCACGTTGGTGCGGGCCGAGCCCGCCCTGCTCGATCCGGCTGCCTTCTACCTGAACTGGCGCAAAGACTCACGTCTGCCCACCATGAGCATCTGCAAGGCCCGCGCCCACTTCCCCGACCACACCGTGGCCCACCAGGCCGTAGCCGACGCACTGGACGTAATCCGGCTGCTGCGGCCGTTCTACGAGCTGCCGGTGTACCAACAGGTGCCGCCAGCCGACGCAAGTGACAGCACTCCGCAACCGCCGGAGTAATTTGCGGCATGAACAAATATTTTCTACTAGCGTGCCTGCTGCTGCTGGTGACGATGGCCCAAGCGCAGGAACCCGCCCGTCTCACGGCAGCCGCGCATCACCAATCGATACTCAGTTACCAGCAGCAGCTAAACGCCGAATTCCGTGACCCGGCGCAGTCGCCACTGCCGGCAGCGGCGCAGCCCACCTTCCAGGGGTTGCCTTTTTTCGCGCCCGATTTCGCCTATTACACCGAAGCCCGGCTGGTGCGTGACTCCACCGCCGTGCCATTTGCCATGAAAACCAGTACCGCCCGGCAGCCGCTTTACCGCAAGTTTGGCGACTTGTATTTCACGCTGCAAGGGCAGAAGCTGCATTTGGTGGCCTACGAAAGCCTCGACCTCAAGCAACAAGCCCATTACGAAGACTACCTGTTTGTGCCCTTCACCGACCTCACCAACGGCCATGAATCGTACGGCGGCGGGCGCTACCTCGATTTGCGGGTGCCCAAAGGCAATGTACTGTGGCTGGATTTCAACCGGGCCTACAACCCGTACTGTGCCTACAGCTCGCAGTATTCCTGCCCCGTGCCGCCCGCCGAAAACCGCCTGCCCGTGGCTATTAGGGCCGGGGTGAAAAGCGACCATTAATGCTTGTGCCCGGAGGGAGCGGTAGCTGCATCCGTACGCTATTCCCTAGATAAGTCCAGTGAAAGCGCAACGGGCCCCGGCACTAAGTGCCGGGGCCCGTTGCGTAAAGTTCATAGCTGAAAAGGACTTCCGTGTCTTCGCTGATTTCGAGCACCTTTACCAGCTGCCCGAGGCGCCGCCGCCGCCCGACGAGCCGCCGCCGAAGCCCCCGAAGCCGCCGCCACCTCCGCCGCCAAAGCCACCTCCGCCACCGAAACCGCCCCCGCCAAAGCCGCCACCGAAGATGACAGGCGGGAAGAAGCCGCCGCCAAAACCGCGGTTGCGCCGGCCACCGCCGGGCCCGCCTCCGCGGCTGCGCAGAATAATGAACAGGATCAGGATGGCCAAAACCACCCAAAACATGAAGCCGCCACCGCCCCGGTCTTCGTCGTAGGTGCCCTGGGCGCGCGGTTCGGCTTGGTACTCGCCGGCAGCCAGCGCAATCAGGCGGTCCACGGCGTCGTTGATGCCTTGGTAGTACTGGCCGGCTTTGAAAGCAGGAACGATGTTGTTGGTGATGATGCGTTTGGCCAGCGCGTCGGGGATGGCGCCTTCCATGCCGTAGCCGGTATGGATGGTGACCTTTCGCTCTTCTTTGGCCACCAGAATCAGCACGCCGTTGTTCTTGTCTTTCTGCCCAATGCCCCAGCTTTCAAACAGCCGCTGGGCGTAGTTGGCAATTTCGTCGCCGCCGAGGGTATTTACCGTTACCACCGCCAGCTGCGAAGAGGTACTGTCGTTGTAGGCCAGCAGCTTTTGCTCCAAGGCTTGGGCTTCGGCGCCCGAAAACATGCCCGCCAGGTCGTTGACGAGGCGCGGCGGCGAAGGGCGCGGCGGTACGTCCTGCGCGTGGGCGGCCGTGGCCAGCCACAGCAGCAAGCCGAGCAGCGGAGCCCAGTGCAATAGCCGCAGTAGGGAATTTCTCATGCGCGCGGCGGTTTGGCGTCGCCGTAGGAAATGGTGTCGTCCAGCTCGTTTTTATCGGTCTGGGCGTCGTAGGGAAAGTAGCGCTGCAACTGCTCGCCGGCCAGCTGAATGCCTTGCTGCAACCCTTTTACGTAGTCCTGCCGGCGGAAATAGTCGAGCACCAGCTCCTTGGTTCGCTCCCAGAAATCGTCCGAAACGGCCGCGTTGATACCCGCGTCGCCGACGACGGCAAACTGGCGCGTGGCCCACGCTACGTAGAACAACACGCCGTTGCGCTGGGCGGTGCGGTGCATGCCCAGCTGGGTAAACACCTGCGCGGCGCGGTCGATGGGTTCGGGAGTGGGGCATTCTTCTTCCAGATGCACCCGGATTTCGCCGGAGGTGGCCAGCTCGGCCTGCCGAATGGCGTCAACCAGCAGCTGCTCTTGCTGGGCCGTGAGGGGGGAATACATAGGCAAATGCGGGTTGTCAGGTAAGTGGGGAATGAAGCGAGCTGCGCAAAAACCGCGCAACTCGCCTCGGGCCATTAACCAATCCGCTATTCGAAGTTGACCGAGGGAGCTTTCTGAGCGGCCGCATCGGCCTCGAAGTAGCCTTTCTGCTTGAAGCCGAAGATGCCCGCAAACAGGTTGTTGGGGAAGGAGCGCACGTAGGTGTTGTACTCGCGGGTCACGTCGTTGAACTTCTGGCGCTCCACGTTGATGCGGTTTTCGGTGCCTTCAATCTGGGCCTGCAACTCCTGGAAGTTGGCGTTGGCTTTCAGGTCGGGGTAGGCTTCCGACACGGCCAGCAACCGACCCAAACCGGCGCTTACCTGCGACTGGGCTTCCTGGAAACGCTTGATGTTTTCGGGCGTGAGCTGGTCGGCCGAAAGTTGCACGCTGCTGGCTTTGGCCCGCGCCTCTATCACCTGCGTCAGCGTCGATTTCTCGAAGTTGGCGGCGCCTTTCACCGTGTTTACCAGGTTCGGAATCAGGTCGGAGCGGCGCTGGTAGGAGTTCTGCACGTTGGCCCATTGCGCCTGCACTTTCTGGTCCAGCTCGTTCATGGTGTTGTATCCGCACGACGACTGCGAAAGCAGCACTACCGTGCCCACTACGTAGAACAGCAGGCGCTTGAAAATGGAGAGGGAAGGAGTGGTGACCATAGAATGAGGGAGAAGGGTAGGAGGTGAGTTGAGAGAAGACGAAGGAGGGCGACGAAGCGCGGCCCGGTACTTAACGGCCGGCGGCTATATTCGTTGGGGCGCGTGTACCGCAGCCGGCAGGGCAGCAGTGGAGCTTGGGCCCGGTGCAAAGTACGAATTCGCGGCAGAGCGGTTGTTGGCTGCTGCAGCCCGGGGCGAATTGCCTATTTTGCGCCTTCACCCAGCTGCTGCTTCCTCGGTTTATGAAAGCTGTCATCCCCGTTGCCGGCATTGGTTCGCGTTTGCGGCCGCACACCCACACCCAGCCCAAGTCGCTGGTGCCGGTAGCCGGTACGCCCATTCTGGGGCACATCATCGACCGGCTGATAGCCGCCGGCATCCGCGATTTTGTGTTCATCGTGGGTTATTTGGGCGAGAAAATCGAGCGGTACGTGCGCCTGCGCTACCCCGATTTGCAGGCCCAGTTTGTGGTGCAGGAGCCGCGCGAAGGCATCGGGCACGCCTTGTGGCTGGCCCGCGAGCTGTTCCGCCACGAGCAGGAGCCCGTTCTCATTCAGCTCGGCGACACGATTGTGGACATGGACCTGCGCCAGCTGGTGGAGGCCACCGGCACCGTGCTGGCCGTGAAAGAAGTCAAAACGCCGTCGGCGTTTGGGGTGGTGGAGCTGGACGGCAAGGGCCGGGTGGTGAAGGCCGTGGAAAAGCCGCGCATTCCCAAGTCGAATTTCGCCCTGGTGGGTATCTACCGCATCGACAATCCCGCCTGGCTGGCCTCGGCGCTGGAGCGCATTATTGAGGACGACCGCCGCACCCAACACGAGTTTTACCTCACCGATGCGCTGATGGTAATGCTGGAGCAAGGCGCCGAAATGAACGTCTGGCAGGTGGAAGGCTGGTTCGACTGCGGCCGCAAAGACACCTTGCTCGAAGCCAACGCCCGCTTACTCAACCGCCCCGAGTTTCTGCAGCCGGCCGACGCCTACGACTTCCCCAACACCGTCATCATTCCGCCCGTCAGCATTGCCCGCGACTGCGCCATCAGCAACAGCATCATCGGCCCGAACGTGGCCATCGGCGAACGGACCATTGTGCAAGACAGCATCCTGCGCAACAGCATCATCGGCTCGTACTCGGAGCTGCGTTCGGCCGTGATGCACGACTGCATTGTGGGCTCCGACGCCTCGTTTCGCGGCCTGAACCACAGCCTGAACATTGGCGACAACACCGAAATCGACTACACCGCCGCGCAGTAATTTGGGGTAAACACCCTAAGAAAACCGTGGCCCGTTTTCCTTCAGTAAGGAAAACGGGCCGCGGTTTTACGTTTCGGGGTCGGGGGGCAGTCAGGCACCGATGGCCAGCGGCTGCGTGCCGCACTCCCACTCTTGCTGCATGGCCCGGGCATGGCCCGACGACTGCGTGAGCCACTCCAGGGCCGTGGTAGAATCGGCAAATAGCTGCACGTGGCGCTGGGTGCCGGGGTGCTGCTGGCCGAGCAGGTCTTCCAGTACCATCAGGTTGTAGGCGTCGTCGGCCACAATGGCGAGGCGGCGCACGGCGGTCTGGGCGAGTTCGGGCAGCCACTTGTTTTCGAGCCACAGCTGGTCTTCTACCGCCAGCGGCGCGGCGCCCAGTTCAATCAGCCAGCAGCAGGCCTGTTCCTTGCGGGCTATGTCGAGCAACGACTCGTGCACGCTCTGGAACAAGCTAAGGCCGGCGAACCGCTCGACGCCGTTCCAGCGGTGACGCAGCAGGCCAATATTCCAGTCATGTTGCACGCACACGAAGTCGCTTACGGTATACATCATGGTCGGTGGAGCTTGGTTGTGGGAAAGATTTACGCGGGGCGCAGGGCGGGGTATTGCGTGATAAAAGGTTGTTTTATAATCTTTTGATGAGCTACGTAACACCCCGTCTTTTTGGATGGTTCACTCGGCCGCCGTTGCGTAAAAAGTAGTCGAAAGGGCCGCACTGCAAAATTTTCGCCTCATTTGGTCGTTCAGCCCCACAACCCGCCGCGGGCAAGGGGAGTAGTTGCACTTGCACCAGCCGCGTGGCGGTGCGTATGTTCGGCCCGATGCGCTTTTCTTCATTGTCATTCTACAAAGTTTTGCCCGCCCTAGCCGTGCTGCTCGCCGGCTGCTATTCGCGCTCCGACATGGAGGCGGAACAGGGCGCGGGCAAAACCACGCCCGCCGCAACCGAGCAACCCGAGCCGACCGCCGCGGCCACCAAGCCCAAGGGCAACACCGCGCCAGGCCCCGCCAAAACGGCCGCCAGCGCCACCAGCTTCCCGCAGGTAAACGTGTTTCTGGAGGTATCGGGCTCCATGCAGGGCTTCATGCCCGCTGCCGGCGCCAATGCCCAAACCACGCAGTTCCAGCAGCAGGTATCGGAGTGGCTGTCGGGGCTGGAGCGCGACGGGCGGGTGCAGCAGCGCCGCTACTTCCGCATTGCCGACCGGCCCATTGCCGACACGTACCGCGCCCTGAGCGAAACCGTGCGGCGCGGCATTCGGCAGCCCGCCACCAGCACCAGCATTCCGGCCATTCTCGACACCGTAGCCAACCGCTACCTCGCCGACGAGGCCATCAGCGTCATCATTTCCGACTTCATCTACTCGCCCCAGAACCCCGGCGACGTGCCCTACATCAACACCGACATTGCCGACGCCTTGGCCCACAGCCGCCGGGATTTGGCCGTATCGGTGTACGCCTTCAAGTCGGATTTTAAGGGCACCTACTACCCGGCCATGAAGGGCAAAGTGGCTGGCTGCTGCCCCCAGCCCATTCCGTATTATATGTGGGTGCTCGGCCCCGCCGAGTTGGTGGGCCAGTTCGATGCCACTCTGATGAAAGACCAACGGGGCGAGCAGGCGCACTTTGGCCTAGCCGCGGCCGAAGTGCCCAGCTCGGTGCTCAGCCGCTTCCACCGCAAAGGCACCTGGTTTGTGGCCGATGCCGGCAAGCAGGCCGGCGCAGGCGGCCACGCCGTGGCCGTAGAAGAAGCCACGGCCGAAGAGCCGGCTGAATTCGTGGTCGGCTTAGATTTAGCCCAACTGCCCGAGCTGTTCCAAAAGCCGGAGTACCTGCAGAAAAACCTGGCCCTGCGCGGCAATACCACCACAGCCAAGGTGGCCAAAGTAGAAGCCGCCACCGAGGCCACGCGCCGCAGCGGCGGCCCCGAAGCCGCTTACACCCACTTTGCTACCATCCGGGTGACGGCCAAGCCGCGCAGCAAGCAAGACCTTACGCTGGCCTTGCCCGCCGCTCGCCCCACCTGGGTGCAGCAGTGGTCGACGGCCAACGACAGCAAGCCCGGCCCGTACACGTTTGCACTCAACCGCCAGCTCGACGGCCTGCAGCGCCTGCTGGCCAGCCGCAACACTGGCACGAATGCTGCCGACGTGCTCCGCGTCTCTCTCTCCATCCAACCCGACTAACCCGTTCCCTCCCGCATGAAGAGCTTCTTCCGCGCCCTCTACGAGGTCATCGGCCTGCCCCAGCCATCGTCTGAAACGCCGGTGTACCGCGAGGTCATTTTCCCCAACATCGGTCTGCTGAACATCGGCATCACGCTGGCCTTGCTGGTGCTGTTCTATCTGGTAATCAACCGCTACATGCGCGTGGCCACGTTCAGCCGCCCGCGCCACTGGGCGCTTTTTCTGGGTCTGAATGCGCTGATTGCCTTTGTCATCGTTATTGCGCAGGCCAACGGGCAGAATGTGGAGTCGCACTCCTACATCTACTGGCTGGCGCTGCTCAACGCCATCTACGCGGCGGTGTTCTTCTTCATCCTCTCGCTCATCTTCCGTAAGCTGTCGGTCAACGCCAGCACCACGCCTTTCTAGTATTGAGTATTGGGTATTGAGTAGTTCGATGCGGTTTCTCTCCAATGGGAATGCATCGAACTGAAGTCTCAATACCCACTACCAACTACTCACTACTCCCCTCATGGCTAAACTCTTTCTTTTCGGCATCGGCGGCACCGGCTCGCGGGTGGTCCGCTCGCTCACGATGCTGCTGGCCTCGGGCATTGAGTTGCCCAACTGCCAGCAGGTAGTGCCCATCATCATCGACCCCGACGCGCACAACGCGGACATGAACCGCACCGTGCAGCTGCTGCAAACCTACCAGCAGATTTACAAGCGCCTCGGGCCGCGCGAAGAAGGCTTCTTCAAGACCGACATCAGCACGCTCTCGTCCATCAGCCAGGACGTGAACGGCTCGGTGAAGGACACTTTCGTGTTCGACTTTGGCGGCATCAACCGGAGCTTCCGCGACTACCTAGGCTACAACTCGCTGCCCGTGGAGTCGAAGGCGCTGGTGGAGTCGCTGTTTACCACCGACAACCTGGAAAGCCCGCTCACCATCGGTTTCCGCGGCTCGCCCAACGTGGGCTCCATCGTGCTGAACAAGCTGGCTGAGTCGCCGGAGATGCGCTTCTTCGCCGACAACTTCCAGCAGGACGACCGGGTGTTCTTCGTCTCGAGCATCTTCGGCGGTACCGGCGCGGCCGGTTTCCCGCTGCTGCTCAAAAACCTGAAGGACCCCAACACCCGCCTCTCGAACGCCCGCTACCTGCGCGACGCGCTGACGGGTGCCGTTACGGTGATGCCCTACTTCGCGCTCCAGAGCGAGGATCAGCAGGTTATCGACTCGAATAACTTTCTGACGAAAACCAAGGCCGCCCTCGGTTACTACGAAAACCACCTGCAGGGCCTCGACGCGCTCTACTACCTGGCCGACACGCCCGACACGCCCTACGACAACCAGCCCGGCGGCGTGGGCCAGCGCAACAAAGCCCACATCATTGAGATGCTGGCCGCGCTGAGCATCGTGGACTTCATGCACTACACCAGCCTGGAGCTGCGCAGCGGCCAGGGTCCGTTGTTCCACGAGTACGGCCTGGAAGGCGACACGGCCGAGGTGCAGTTTCAGCACCTGCCCACCGAAACCAAGGATATGGTGGCGCAGCACCTTACGCAGCTGCTGTACTTCACCAAGTACCACAAGCAGCACCTGCCTTCCGACGACGCGCCCTACGCCAAGAACCTGAACCTGCAGTACGCGCTGAAAAACGAGCCCATCTTCAAGCAGCTCGACGCGTTCTTGCACAACCCCGACTTCGGAGTAGATGGCTGGTTCAACGAACTAAGCCAGAACCGCCGCGCTTTCCGTCCCTTCAACCTCGCCACCGACGACTTCAACATGATGATCAACGGCAAGCCGGTGGAAACGGGCTTCTTCAACAAGGGCATCAGCCGCAACTATTTGCTGGATGCGCTGAACACCCAGGAAAAGAAGGTGCCCGACGACGACAGCTTCCGCAAGCTCATCACGTTGATGTACGGCGTAACCGATGAAGCCTTCCGTGACAAGGTGAAAGTAGTATAGAACGAAGCTCCCCTCCTTATTTTCAAGGAGGGGTGGCGCGCAGCGCCGGGGTGGTTAACCGGCGCCAGATAGTAAACTCAACCACAGTAGCATAAAAGAACATGTCATGCTGAGCTTGCCGAAGCATCTCTCCTGCTTGGTCAGATAGCAAAATCACTATTCGCTGCCAGCACGCGAGATTCCTCGGCTGCGCTCGGAATGACGTTCCAGATGGGTATCGTTCAGGCGCAAGCCGTTCAACGACGAAACCACCCCGCCCTTCGGGCACCCCTCCTTTAACGAAGGAGGGGAGTTCGTTCTCTTAAAACAGACTCCCCCTCAAGCATGGCTAAAGTCCTTCGCCTGCATACCAGCGGCTCGCAGCAAATTCAGGGCTGGCAACAGACCGGTCCGCTCACGAGCACCGAAATCAACACCATTACCGACCCCACGGGCGGCCGGGCGCGCAACCTGGCCGTGTCCATTCCCACGCCGTTTGCGCGGATGCACCTCTTCGAAACCGCCTTCGATTTTGTGGCGCGCGAGGGCAACCGCAACCCCAACTCGGTGTACCACGAGCTGGTGTCGCACTACTGGGATTTGCTGGAACTGCTCTACAACTACCACCTCTACAGCCAAGCCGGCCGCCGCCTCACGCTGCGCCGCTGGAACGCCGAGACGGAGTTGAACCGCATGCAGTCGGACCCGAACACCCGCCTGCTGGGCGAGACGTTGCGGCTGTACTGGCAGGACGAGCAGTTCCGCGAGACGCCCGACCTGTACATGGTGTTCTACGAGTCGCCGGGGCTGCCGGGCGGGCCGCGCCTGCTGGGTGGTACCTCGCCGCTGACCTTGTTCTACACTGCCCCGGCCGTGCCGGTGCTCGACATCGAGCGGCCCCGCGCCGGTGGGCGCTACTTCGATCAGCAGTACGTGGGCCTGGAGCAGCGCGACCCGCAGTTTCAGGACTTCGTGTACGAGCTGTTCCTGACCTACCCGCAGCTGCAGAACCGCAACTTCGCCAGCCGCGTGTTTGCCGTGCTCGACCGCAACCGCATCAACCAGATGCAGCTGCAGGGCGACCGAAACGCGCAGCTGTTCGCCACACGCTTCCCCACCCTGGCCGATGCGCAGGGAAACCCGGCCTACGTGCGCGGCATTCCTTTGCCCGGCCGCGCCGATCAAACAGCCGTCGTTTCCTCTGACCTGTTCATTCAGCCCACGCGGGAGCTGGCGCCCGGCCAGGTTCGGCCGCTGGTGCTACGCCCCAACCTAGCCATGGGCGGCGTGAACTACCTGAACGGCCAGCCCTGGGACGACCGCACGCCGGTGCCCTACATGGACGAGCAGCCGATGAGCAGCCGCGTGCTGCCCGGCAAAGGCTTCAAGTACCCCTACCTAACGGTGGGCGACTTGCTGGCCGACTCCTTGGTAGAGCTGCCATATGAGCTGAACGCCGAGCGGTTCCACACCGGCCGCGTCACGTTCCAGTACGGCGCCGATGCGCAGGGCCGGGCCCGTTTCCCGTACCTGCTGCCGTTGCAGCCGGCCTTCTTCGAGTACTTCACCGAGCACGACCTGGCCGAGTTGCTCAACTTCACCATCGACCTGAACCACGTGCGCGTGAGCCTGCGGGTGCCGGTGCAGCAGGGGCGCTTCATTACGCTGGAGCGCAGCTACTACACCAACCCGCAGAACCCCAAGGACGAGATGGGCCGCGAAATCCCCGAGAAAGGCCGCATCGTGCGGGCTCAGGTGGGATTGGGCGTGTTCCCGTTCTACAAAATGCGCCAGCAGCCCGAGTACAACGACCTGTACAAGGTGATGCTGGTAGACGCCGACAACGGCCCCGCGCAGCTGCAGAAGCAGTACAGCGTGGAGTTCTACGTGGGTGGTGAGCGGCTGACCGACCAAGGCGCTGCCCGACGTGCGACCCGCTACGAGCGTACCCGCAAGAGCCTCGCCACCGCCGGCAGCACGTACTACGAAGTCACCGGCACGCACTTCGACGTGGCCGAGCTGGTGTGCCCGGCTGGTCCCGGTCAGGCCCCGGCCCGCGGCCTGCTCATTCCGCGCTGGCGCGAGCTGGACCGCGGCACCCGTCGGTTCACGTTTGCTGTCGACTTCGGCACCACCAACACCCACATTGCCTACTCCGACGGCCCCAGCAGCCACCCGCGGCCGTTCACCATTGCCGAGCTCGACCAGCAGGTGGTGTGGCTGCACGCCCCGCTGCCCGACATGGGCCTCTCGGGCGCGCAGCGCTACCGCCAGGGCGCCCAGCAGCTGCACAACGACATTGCAGCCCTGCAAAACCGCGAGTTCGTGCCCTCGTTCATCGGCGAAGGCGGCGCGGCCTATGCCTTCCCCATTCGCACCGCCGTGTGCGAGACGAGCACCTTCACCAACGAGCCGGCCCGGGTGCTGGGCAACATCAACATCGGCTTCAGCATCAACACCGAAACTTCGGCCGAGCTGCCCCAGAACCACTTCGTGACCAACTTGAAGTGGTCGGCGGAGCTGGACCCGGGGGGAGTGACGCGCATCGAGGCGTTTTTCCGCGAGGTGATGCTGCTGCTCAAGCACAAGGCGGCCCTGAACGGCGGCATCATGGAAGACACCCGCGTGGTGTGGTTTGCACCGCTGAGCTTCGACGCTTTCCTGCGCAACCAGTTCAAGAGCAAGTGGGACGAGGCCTTCCAGCAGGTGTTCCGCTCGCGCCGCGAAACTCTCACCCTCACCGAATCGGTGGCGCCGTACTACTACCTCACAGCCACCAACCAGGTAGTGCCCAGCCGCGACGAAAACGTGGTGAACATCGACATCGGCGGCGGTACTACCGACTTGCTCTTGTTTGCCGATTCGCGCCCCGCCTACAGCACTTCGTTCCGCTTCGCCGGCAACGACCTGTGGGGCGACGGCTACGCCCGCGTGCAGGGCGCGCCCAAGCAGAACGGCCTCTTGCGCCTCGGGGTGCAGCACGTGGAAAGCCTGCCCGACTCGGAGCAGAACCAGGAGTACAAAGGCTACCTGCGGGCCGCGCTGGCCAACAACGACTTCGGCTCGGCCGACGTGACTTCGCTGCTGTTCCTCTACGACGACGCCCTCCGCTTTTCGCAGAGCCTCGCCCTGGGCAAAGGCCGGCAACTGCGTGTGCTGTTTTACCTGCACTACACCAGCATCATTTACCACACGGCGCAGCTCACCGAGCACCTCGGCTTGAAGCTGCCGCGCTACCTGTGCTTCTCTGGCAAGGGCAGCCTGTACCTGCGCCTGTTGGCCGGTGGCAGCAACATGGGTGCCATTGAGCGCATCACGAAGGCCATTATGAAGGCCGTGACGGGGCAGGAGCCGCCGCACAACTTCCGCGTGATTCTGGCCGACAACCCCAAGGAAGCCACCACCAACGGCGGCGTGCTGTTCGAGGAAAGCCAGTCGGCGCCCGATGTAGACAGCATCAAGGCGGTGCGCATCGTGGGCAGCACCGAAATGAGCGACATTGGCTTGTTGCGCCTGAAAGCCAAGCAGGTAGATGCCGATTTGCGTCAGTCGGTGCTGTCGAACATGCGCACGTTCCTGGAGCTGGTGCTGACCAACGACGACGTGGCGCCGCTCATGCGCGAGGTGGGCGTGGATATCGACCGCGGGCGGGTGCTGGAGTTCATGCAGCGCGAAATCGAAGACAGCCTGAACCTGGGCCTGCACCAGATGGAGCGCAACCTCGGCGCCGAGGAAACGCTGCCGGAAACGCTGTTCTTCCTGCCGCTCAAGCAGGCGTTGTACAACCTGAGCCGGGAACTGCTGAACGGGTAGCAATGCTAGAAAGCCGCGTCAGTTGACATGCTGACGCGGCTTTTCCTTTCTTACGACACCAGTAGCTTCCACAAACTCTGATTTCATGAGGATTTCCTCCCGCCTCGCCGCTTTTGTTGCTGGCTTACTGCTGACCATTTCGGCCACCGTCCACGCCCAAACCCCACTGGGCCAGCCGACGCTGGACGAAAAGAAAATTCAGATATGGTGCGCCACGGCCCGTTTTGTGTACAACGACAACGGCCGCTCGAACCTGAACAACGCCCTCAACTGCGGCGGTACGCTCAAGGAATTCGAAGCCAGCATCCGGACCGACAGCCAGCGCGTGTACTCGCGCCTCTACCAGCCGCTGGAAGGCAAAGGCGTGATGTACAAAGGCCTCGGCAACGACCAGTCGCGCCTCTCCAAGCTCACCACCGAAATCATTCGCACGCTGGAAGCCTCGCCGGCGCGCCGTAAAGACCCCGCCCGCATGGCGCAGGTGCAGCGGCTCAAGCAGTCGTTTGCGGCCTACATCAACCAAGGCACGCCCATGCCCGAAGACATTGGGCAGGTAGAGGCTGCGGCGTCCGGCGAAACCTTCGATACCACGGCTACGGCTGGCACAGACGTGGAAACGGAGTCGATGGTGGCCGATGAAACGAGCGACGCGGGCACGAGCAGCGCCCCCACGAGAGCATCGGCCGACAGCCCGATGACGCGCCTGTTTGGGCCCATCGCGCTGATTTTGTCGTTGCTGAGCCTAGTGCTATGGTTTCTGGAGCGGCGGGTGCTGCGCAATCACATCGAGGACTTGCGCAACCGCTCGTCGCGGCACCGCACCGAGCTGGAGTCCATCAAATCGGGTGACTTCGCCAGTTCCATGACCAGCAGCGACAGCACCAAGGAAATTTCCTTCACCCAGCGCCGGCAGATTGAGGAACTGGTCGAGAAACTGGTGCAGCAGCGCTTGGCCGAAACCCAGCCGCACGGCCGCGGGGCGGCTTCGCCCGAGCCGGCGCTGCCGTTGGTAAAGCAGAGTGGTAATCGAGCCAGTCAAGCTCAGTCGTTCAATGTGGGTGGCAATGCGTCTTCGGGGCGTGGCACCACTGCGCCGGCGCCAGCCGCGCCGCAAGCCAAACCTACACCGCCAGTAGCAGCCGCGCCTCCGCAACCGTCGCCGGAAGCACCGATTGCTGCACCCATTCCGGCCGGCTCGCCCGCTGCCGCGCCCCGCGACGAATTCGACAGCCTTGTGCCGCCCGTGCAGTTGCCACACCCGACGCAAACGCCCGTGCCGGTAGTGCCCCCGGCACCCGAAGCGCCGGTGCCGCACGTGCCCGAACCGCTGCCCGTGGGAAAATTCTATGTGAAAGTGCCCGTCAACGGCGGCTTCTCCGACTACGACCTGCACACTACGGCCCAGCACGACAGCATCTATGAAATAACGCCCGACCCGCAGCGGCCCGATGTGGCTTCGTTCCGCATCAACCCCAACCCGGCGGTGCACGCCTACGCTATCCAGAGCGCCCAATACTCCTTGCGCGAGGCCTGCCGCTACGAGCCGCCCACCGGCGCCGTCGGCCGCATCGTCACTGATGAGCCGGGGCAGCTGCGGAAAGTCGGCACCACTTGGCAGATTGAGCACAAGGCCTCCATTCGGTTTGAGTAGTTGCGCCTACCTTTAACTGTCATCCTGAGCCACACGAAGGACCTTATTTACCCAGAGCTGCTTTCGTCTCCACGATTCGTTCTGACGTTATAAGGTCCTTCGGCTGCGCCTCAGGATGACAGACGCTTTTTTGCCTTTTCGCTTCCATGCTCGAAATCTTCCTTGAACTGGCCGTTATAGCCGTCATCGTGGCGCTGCAGGTACGGGCGTTTCTGCGCACCCGCAGCCAAGCCACGCGGCTGGCCGAGGTGTACCCGCCCAAAGAACAGCTGCGCGTGGAGCACCGCCTAGTGACGCCCGACGGCCGCGACATGGCCGACTACGCCGCCGACGCGCCCGCCGACGCATTTCCCGTCGACATCATCCGCTACGACCAGGCTTCGGATGACTTCCGTGAGCTGGTGCGCGACACCAACGACTACCTGCGCCACAACAAGGGCGCGGCAGCCGACTTCGGTATTCTGAAAGACATTGCCATCCGGCAGGCGCAAGGCCCCGAGTTCAGCGCCCAGGCCAACGTGGCTACGCCGCTCTACCTGGGTCTGTTGGGTACGTTTCTGGGCGTCATTCTCGGTTTGCTCAGCCTAGCCCGGCGCGGCGTGTCGGCCGACGACGCGCTGACACCGTTCCTGACCGGCGTGCTCATTGCCATGGTCGGCTCGTTTATGGGCCTGATGCTGACGTTGTTTGGCAACTCGGTGCTGCGCCACGCCCGCGCCCAGCGCGACCAGCGCCAAAACCAGTACTTCACCTTCCTGCAAGCCCGCCTGCTGCCCATCCTGCACAACGACATGGCCAACAGCCTCTCGACTCTGAAAGGCGTGCTGGACGCGTTCAACCAGGATTTCGTGGGCAAGGTCACCTTGTTCGAGCCCATCCTGAACACCATCACCGAGAACATTCGGGTGCAGCGTGACTTTCTGGTGAAGCTGGAAGAAGTCGGTTTCGACAAGATGGCGCAGGCCAACCTGGCGGTGTTCGAGAAGGTGAGCCAGTCGGCCGAGCTGTTTGGGCAGTTCACGCACTACCAGCAGCAGCTCAACCAGATGCTCGACAAAGGTGCCGAGTCGGGCCGCGTGGTGGGCGGCATTCTCGACCGCCTCACGGGCTTCGAGCGCGGCATCAACAACCTCGGCCAGTACATCGGGCAGCACGACAACCTGATTCAGCAGCAGCTCGACTTCTTCCAGCGCCACCAGCAGGAAATGGGCAACCTAGCGTCCCGCTCGGAGCAGTACTTCGACGAAGCTTCGATGCACCTGACCGAGCTGATGCGCCGCCGCCTCGAACACCACGAGCGCGACGCCCAACTGGCCTACGAGAAGTGGGGCGAATACTTCCGCCGCATCAACGAAGACAACGCCTTCGAACGCATCATGCGCCAGCTCGACCCGCTGAAAGACGTGAAAACCAGCCAGGAAGCCCTGACCCGCGACGTAACCGCCACCCAGCGCGAGCTGCTGCGCAAGATTGAATTGGACGCGCAGGTAGACGCCAAGCTGCTGAGCGAAATTTCCACGCTGAACGACGTGCTACGGAAAGCTACCGCCAAAAACCGCTGGCAGCGCGGTATGGACAAGCTGTTTGGCGGGGTGAAGGAGTAGCTGATGTTGTCTAACATGTCATCCTGAGCGCAGCGAAGGACCTTCTCACGTTTGGGATTAACTGTCTGAAGTTGGTCGTTCACACGTGAGAAGGTTCTTCGCTGCGCTCAGGATGACATAAATGAGTTTCTAATCAAGAACATGCCCAGCGCCGACCCACAACGCTCCGACTTCTTCTGGCCCAGCTACGTGGACCTGATGACCTCCCTGTTCGTGGTCATGCTGGTGCTGTTCGTGTTCAGCTTCAAGCTCTTCAAAGACCGCGAAGAAGGCTTGCGCAAGGCCAATACCGAGCTGAAAGCCAAGGCCGAAGAGCTGGAGCAGATAACCCGCATTCGGGAGGCGCTGCGGCGGCTCGAAGGCAGCTACTTCCGCTACGACCCGCAAAACGAGCGGTACGAGCTGCGCGTGGACGTGCAGTTCAAAGCCGGTCGCGACGAAATTCAGGACCAGTACAAAAGCACGCTGCTGAACGCCGGCCGGCTCCTGCGCGAGCGGCTGCGCAGCATTCGTACCGATTTGCCGGTGCGCTACCTCGTCATCGTCGAAGGCATGGCGGCCCGCTACCCACAGGGTGACCCGCGCAACGCCCGCGACGAGCAGAGTACCTACCAGCTCAGCTACCGCCGCTCCTTGAACCTGCTCAACCTCTGGAAGCAGAACGGGCTGAACTTCGGGCAGGACCGCAACATCGAGCTGATCATCGGCGGCAGCGGCTTCTTTGGTACCGGGCGCTACTTGGGCCGCCGCGAGGGCGACAACAAACGCTTCCTGATTCAGGTGATACCCAAGGTGGGCAAGATGCAGGCGGCCACCGTGAGTAGCAAGTAGTAGCATTCTGCCAAGCGGAACCGCCCGCCGTTCCTCTCCGTTGGGTTGTATACTTGTACAACGGCTCCATTCAACCCCTCGCTCTATGAAAACAACCCGACCCATACTCGGCGTAACACTGGCTTTACTGGCGGCTTGTGGTACCACCAAGCCGCTCAACCAGGCCACGGCCACCGCCCCTAAAACCGAACCCCTCGTGACCGAATCTGAAAAGCCCAGCGCCAAGCCGGCGTCTCTCAATTACCCCAAGCCCCGGAAGGTAAACCATACCGACGACTACCACGGCACGCCCGTAACCGACCCTTACCGCTGGCTGGAAGACCCCGACTCGCCCGAAACCAAGGAGTGGGTGACGGCCGAAAACAATGTCACCAACGCCTACCTGAGCCAGATTCCCTACCGCGACCGGATCCGCGAGCGGCTGACGAAAATGTGGAACTACGAGCGGTACGGCATTCCGCAGGAAGAAGGCGACTACCTCTACTACCAGAAAAACGACGGCCTGCAGAACCAGGCCGTGCTCTACGTGCAGCGCCGCGGGCAGGACGGCGGCGAAGGCGACGTGCTGCTAGACCCCAACAAGTTCTCGGCCGACGGCACCACGGCCTTGTCGGGCACCTATTTCTCCAACGACCACCGCTACCTGGCCTACACCACCTCAGGCGGCGGCTCCGATTGGCAGACCATTCACCTGCTCGATTTGAAAACCCGCCAGCCGCTGAAAGACGAGCTGAACTGGGTGAAAGTATCGGGCGTGGCGTGGGTGAAGGATGGTTTCTACTACAGCGGCTACGATGCGCCCAAGGCCGGCGAAAACAAGCTGGCCGGCAAAAACGAGTACCACAAAGTGTACTTCCACAAAATAGGCACGCCGCAATCGGCCGATAAGCTGGTGTACGAAAACAAGCAGATGGCCCTGGGCTTCCGCATTGCCTCGGTGACGGAGGACGAGCGGTTCCTGACCCTCTACCTCACCGACGGCAAGTCGGACGGCAACAAGCTAGCCGTGCGCGACCTGACCGACCCCAAGCAAGCCGCGAAATGGACGATGGTGGGCTCGACCTACGAATCGGACCTGAACGTGGTGGGCAACGTGGGCGGCAAGCTGCTGGTGTACACCAACCACAAAGCCCCGCGCTACCGCGTAGTAGCCGTCGACCCGAAGCAGCCGGCCGAAGCCAGCTGGCGCGACGTGCTGCCCGAAACCGAGAACAAGCTCGAAGGTATTGACCAAGTGGGCGGCAAGCTGGTGGCCTCGTACCTGAAAGACGCCAGCTCGCTCATTCGCGTGTTCGACGAGCAAGGCAAAGCGCTGCACGACGTAGCCCTACCCACGCTCGGCACGGCATCGGGCTTCGGCGGGCGCCGCGACTCGAAGGTGGTGTATTACGCCTTCACCTCGTTCACGTACCCCACGACCATCTACCGCTACGACCTGGCCACGAACCAGAGCACGGTGTTCCGGGCGCCGAAAACCGAGGTGAACCCCGACCAGTACGTGACCACGCAGGTGTTCTACCAGAGCAAAGACGGCACGAAAGTGCCCATGTTCATCACCCACAAAAAGGGCTTGAAGCTCAACGGGCAGAATCCTACCTACCTCTACGCCTACGGCGGTTTCAACGTGAGTTTGACGCCGGGCTTCTCGGTGGCGCGCATGCTGTGGCTCGAAAACGGCGGCATCCTGGCTATTCCCAACCTGCGCGGCGGCGGCGAATACGGCGAAGCCTGGCACAAAGCCGGCATGACGCCGAACAAACAGAACGTATTCGACGACTTCATTGCCGCCGCCGAGTACCTGAAGATTCAGGGCTACACCTCTACCGAAAAGCTGGCCATGGCTGGCGGCTCCAACGGCGGGCTGCTGGTGGGGGCCGTGATGACGCAGAAGCCCGACTTGGTGCGCGTGGCCTTCCCGGCCGTGGGCGTAATGGACATGCTGCGCTACCAGAAGTTCACCATCGGCTGGAACTGGGCGCCCGAGTACGGCACCTCCGACGACTACGCGCAGTTTCAGAACCTCTACAAGTTCTCGCCGCTGCACACCCTGAAAACCGGCACCGCCTACCCCGCCACGCTTATCACCACCGCCGACCACGACGACCGCGTGGTGCCTGCCCACTCGTTTAAGTTCGCCGCCACCTTGCAGGAGAAGAACGCCGGCCCCTGGCCCCAGCTCATTCGCATCGACGTGAATGCTGGCCACGGCGCGGGCAAAAGCACCAAGCTGCTCATCGACGAGTGGGCCGACGTGTGGTCGTTCGCGTACCAGAACATGGGCGTGAACCCCTACGCGCTGGTGAAATAAGGCTGCAAGCTGTTAGTTACTAGCTAGTAGCTGCTGGCTGTGGTTGAGTAGCCTTGGCCAAAGGCTAATAGCCAAAAGCTAACAGCCGGCAACCAAAACCCAACAGCCTCTCTGTATCTTGCGCCGCGAAACGCGTTTTGCCTGGAATTCCATTAGCTCCCCTGACATGAAAAAACTGTTGATGCTCGGCCTGGTAGCCGGCGCTATGCTGTCGGTATCGGCCTGCAGTAACCCCGACCACGAGCAAAAAGACGACCTGACCTCGGCTCCGCTGCCCGCCATGCCGGCCGCCTCCGCCGGCAAAGACTCGGCCGCCGTAGCCGCCGAGCAAGCCGAGCAGGAGCTTTCGGCTGTCAACGCCACCAAGGCCATCAAAAAGATGCAGCCCTCGATGTAAGCACCTGGGTGTCTATATGGATAAACGCCCGGTTTCCGCGAGGAAGCCGGGCGTTTCGCGTTGCACCTGTGCAATGTTACCGACTGCGCTACTGCGCCGTGCCGTAGCTTTGCCCAAATACCAGCTGCTATGCCTGCTCCCGCCTCCCTACGCATCCGCCGCGGCACCGAAGCCGACCTGCCCCACGTGCACGCCCTCATCGTGGAGCTGGCCATTTATGAGCGCGCCCCCGACGAAGTCACCAACACCCTCGACGACATGCGCCGCGACGGGTTCGGCCCGCAGCCCATTTTCGGCTTCTTCGTAGCCGAAACCCCGGAGCAGGGCATCCTCGGCATTGCCTTGTTCTACACGGCCTATTCTACCTGGAAAGGCCGCATGCTTTACCTCGAAGACTTGGTGGTAACCGAAGCCGCCCGCGGCACGGGCATCGGCAAGAAGCTGTTCGATGCTGTGGTGGCCGAGGCCCGCCGCACCGGCGCGCACCGCCTTAAGTGGCAGGTGCTGGAGTGGAACGAGCCGGCCATCGGCTTCTACAAGCGCATCGGCGCCAACCTCGACCCCGAGTGGCACAATGGCAACATGACCGCCGAGCAGTTGCACGCTTACACCTGCGACGCGGCCGTGGAAGCGGCCGTGGCGCGGTAGCGAATCAACTGGAAGCTCAGACACGAAACGTCGGCCTATGCATAGGCCGGCGTTTTTTGCGCCTGAACTTTGGTGAAAGCCTGCCGAAACGAGAACCACCACAGCGCCGAGCCAGCCGCCCAAACCAAGCCACTCGCTGCGGCCACGTTGAGCTGCGGCGAGGTGCGCAGGCCGTAGAGCAGCAGCGCCAGTGACGCCAGCAGCCGCAGCGGCTCCAGCCAGTACCCAAGCCGTTTGGCTTCAAACAACGCCCCGCAGGCCAGCGCGGCCCACACGCACCAGCCCGCCACCAGCCAGCGCAACAGCGGTTCCATGTTTTTTTGAGTGAAGAGGAATACCGCCGCCACGCCCAGCAGCGCCGCGTACTGCACGAGTACATAGAAATTGACCGTGCGCGGCGCGCTGGTGGTGTATTTCTGGTAGGAGCCAGGTTCTACTTCCGGCACCTGATAGGGGCCGCCCAGCGCGGCTGGCCGCCAACCGGGCCGCCCAAACACCACGCGCAGCTTGTTGCCCAGGCCCGGCGTCTGGCGCAGCTGTTCGCGCATCTGGAAGTAGTGGCCGAAGTTGACCCACACCGGGTTCCAGGAGTGCACGGGCGTGGTAATACCGTACACCGGCGTCTCCTCTTCTTCCTGAAATGTGCCGAACAGCCGGTCCCACACGATGAAGGTGCCCGCGTAGTTCTTGTCGATGTACTTGGGGTTGCGGCCGTGGTGCACGCGGTGGTGCGAAGGCGTGTTCAGCACCCATTCGAGCGGCCCCAGCTTGCCGATGAACTCGGTGTGAATCCAGAACTGGTAGAGCGTAACCAGGGCCGAAGTGTACACAAACCAGCTCGTCTCGAAGCCGAGCACGGCCAGTGGCAGGTAGAACAGGAACGTGAACAAGCCCTGCAGCGAGCTTTGCCGCAAGGCCACCGAGAGGTTGTAGTCTTCGCTCTGGTGGTGCACCACGTGGCCGCCCCACATGAAGTTAATTTCGTGGGAGTAGCGGTGGGCGAAGTAGTAGCACAAGTCGGCCAGCACAAAGAGCAGGATGCCCGTAGCCCAGGTGCGGGGCACATTGAACAGCCGCGCGTGCTCGTAGAGCAACTCGTATACGCCGATGACGCCGACCTTCAGTAACACGCCCGAAATCTGCGAGGTCATGCCGCAGCTGATGTTGGTAATGGCGTCGTGGAAGCGGTATTTCTCGGTATGCTGCAGCCGCTCGACTAGCAACTCCACCCCGATGAGCGTGAAGTAGATGGGAATCGACAGCACGATGGGGTTGAGCGACATGGCGGGGAAAGGCGAAGCGTTAAACGGGCGAATGGCTGGCCGCTTCGGAAGTTCCGAAACGATCAGCCATTCGACAATTTACCAGTTTGGCTCTTTCCTTACTCAATTACTTCCAGCACGGTGCGAAACGACACGTACTGTCCGGGGAAGCGGGTTTCGAGGTCGGCGCGCAGGCCGGGAGCCACGGTTTCCTGGTACTCATCCAGCTGCTCCACGCTCACGCAGTAATACTGGGTGGCGTAGGTAAAGCCGTCGTTTTCTTCGTTGAGCAAGCGGCAAATCTGGCTGCGCAGGAAATACCCGGTGGCCATTATTTCGGGCATGTGCACGTCGCGCATGTAGGCCAGCCACTCTTCGGCCACTTCCGGGTCGACGCTGCTGGTGACGTTGTATAGAATCATGGAAAAACGGATTTGAAACTCCGCAACAAAGGAACTGCTAAAATAGGTGCCGCTGCGGTCAACGCCCGGCCGCCGCGGCTCATCAGCTTGCCTTTTCAGACCCGCATGCTATCGGGCTGGAACTGCTGAATACGCTCCCGAATGGCGGCCGGCGCCAGTTTTTCCGCGGCTGCCGCGGCGGCCAGGTTCGGCAGCTCGGCATCGGAAGCAAAGCGCAAGGACAGAATCTGGCTCAGGCTCAACCGCGCTTCTACCGGCTGAAAGCGTTGGCCGGTTAGCTCGAAGTAGCGCTGGCGCACCTCCAGCCGGGCCAGCCGGTCTTGCAACGTAAGGGCGTAATGCTGGCGCATGATCCAGATGGTGCCCAGCAGGGTAGCGGCCACGGCGGCCAGCGTAAACCACAGGCGCGATTCGTCGGTATCGGCTCCGGCTACGGCGGCGTAGCGACGCCCGGCATAGAAGGTGAGGACCAGGGCGGCGGGCAGCACCACAAAATGGTGGGGCCAGTAGTAGCGGCGGGTGAAGCGGGGCGAATCGGCCATTGAGAAGCAAAAAGTGAAGGATTAGCGTTGGTTGCGGCGCTTGGCTTTTTCCTCGTCGCGTTCGGCCTTCTCGCGTTCCTTGTTCAGGTGCTCCTTGGCTTTTTCGGCCTTGGCACCTTCCAGCGGCGGCGCGGCGCGGGGCGGCACCACCGGTGCCTGGGCCGAAGCGGGTGGCGGGGTGGCGGCCGACGGGTCGGCGGCGGGGCGGGTGGCGGGTGGCGGAGGCGTTACCTGGGCGTGGGCGGCGGAAGCGGCCAGCACGGCGGCGGCAAATACAAACAGGCTGAGGGCAAAGCGCATAGCGGTAGGGCAAACGGTGAACTACTGGTACGGATTCGGCCCGGCAGCAGTTTTCGACCGTGCCCGGCCGAGGTTTACAGCGGCTCTACATAGTCGAGGTCTTTGCCGTGGGTTTCGGGCATGGTACTCACGGCCCAAAACGCCACCAGCAACGAGCCCAACCCCAGCACCGCGCCGGCCCCAATGATGCCCAGCGGCCGGCCGCTCACTTGCAGCGCCGACAGCCCCTTGAACATGGGCACCAGCAGCACCACCGAGCCGCGGGCGAAGTTGGGGGCGGTGGTAGCCACTGTGGCGCGCAGGTTGGTGCCAAACTGCTCGGCGGCTACCGTCACAAACAAAGCCCAGAAGCCCACCGTGAAGCCCAGCACGAAGCAGATGCGGTAGAAGGCCGTGGGCGAAGCGCCGCGCAGCGCAAACAGATAAGCGGCAATGAGCGCCCCGCACATGAGCAGAAACAGCTGCAAAGCAATTTTGCGGCTCTTGAGCAGCTGGCTGAGCGCACCGCTGGCAAAGTCGCCGAACACGAGGCCGAAGTAGCACCAGAACACCGCCAGCCCCGCCGAAACTGGTCCGCCAACGTTCAGCGCCTCCCCAAACTCGGGGGCCAGCGTAATCAGAATGCCCACCACAAACCACAGCGGCACCCCAATGAGCAGGCACTTGAGGTAGCGCAGCAGCCGCGGGCCCGAAAACAGCCGGAAGAAGTTGCCGCGCTCTACCTCGGCTTGCTTGGCCTGCTCAAACATGCCCGACTCGTACACGCCCACCCTCAGCGCGAGCAACGCCAAGCCCAGCCCGCCGCCGATGAAATAGGCATTGCGCCAGCCGAATTTTTCGCCAATCCAATACGCCAGCATGGCCCCCGACACGCCCACCGTGGCCACAATCATGGTGCCGTAGCCGCGCTTTTCCTTGGGCAGGGTTTCCGACACCAGCGTGATGCCCGCGCCCAACTCGCCCGCTAGCCCAATGCCCGCAATCAGCCGCAGCCAGGCGTATTGGTCGATGGTCTGCACGAAGCCGTTGGCAATGTTGGCCACCGAGTAAAGCAGAATCGAGCCGAAGAGCACCGACAACCGGCCGCGCTTGTCGCCCAGAATGCCCCACAGAATACCGCCCAGCAGCATTCCGGCCATTTGCATGTTGATCAGGAACAGGCCTTCGTTGGTAACCGCTTCCTTGGCCGTAATGCCCAAATCGTTCAGGCTTTTCACCCGCACAATGCTGAACAGAATCAGGTCGTAGATGTCGACGAAGTAGCCGAGGGCCGCCACGACCACAATGGCCGAGAATAGCCCGGTGGTTTTGGGAGAAGAGGAAACGGGTGGGGGAGAGGTCAGGGCCATGCAGCAGCGGAATAAGGCCCGCAGGTTACGAAGAAACTGCCGAAATCAGGCCCAGAATTCGGCCGACCAACGCCACCGATGCGCAGGTTGCTGCGGCTACGGGTGCACTGCGTCGCAGCTTTCGCTGGTGCAGGCGCTGGTTTCCACCTGCACCGTGGTGTGGCCGATGTTGAACTCGTGGGCCATGGCGTGCTGCAGCTCGTGCAGAAACGGGCTGTCGGTGCCGGCGGGGCGCACCACGTGGGCCGTGAGGGCAGTTTCGCGGGTGCTCAGGGGCCAGATGTGCAGGTCGTGCACGCCTACCACGCCGGGTTGGGCCAGCAGATACGCCCGCACAGCTTCAGGGTCGATGGCGGCCGGCACGCCGTGCAGGCTCAGTTGCACCGTTTCGCGCAGCAAGCCCCACGAGCTGAACCCCACGATGCCCAGAATAACGAAGCTGATGGCCGGATCGAGCCAGAGCCAGCCGGTGAAATACACCAGCGCCCCGCCCGCCATCACGCCCAACGACACCAGCGCGTCGGTGAGCATGTGCAGATAAGCGCCGCGCACGTTCACGTCGTGCTGCTGGCCGCTGCGGAAGAGCAAGGCGGTGGCACCGTTCACCACAATGCCCGCGCCGGCCAGCAGCATCACGAGCTGGCCGTTCACCGGCTCGGGGTGCCGCAGGTGGTCGAGCGTATCCCATAGAATGAAGCCCAGCGCGAGGTACAGCAAAGCCGCATTCAGCAGCGCCGCCTGAATGGTGGCGCTTTTCAGGCCGTAGGTGTAGCGCGAGGAAGTAGGCTGCTGGCCGAGGCGCGAAGCACCCCAGGCCAGCGCCAGACTTAGCACGTCGCTCAGGTTGTGGCCGGCATCCGAGAGCAGCGCCGACGAATTGGCCCACCAGCCGCCGGTAGCTTCGGCGGCCACAAACACCAGATTCAGCGCAATGCCAATACCGAAAGCCCGACCGAAATGCGTGATGTCGGCGGCGTGGTTGTGGTGATGATGCGCGTGGTCGTGGGCCATGACGGCAAAGCTAGTATGCGGCGGAACTCTCCTTATACCGCGCACTGCCGTGCCGCGTTCTGCTGCCAAGTTTCTGGTAGCCAGCCGGCCGCCGCTGGCTACTGCAGCCGCACCGGCACCACCAGCTTCACGCTCACGTTGCGGCCGGGGTTGAATACGCCCATCCGGCCGTTGGCCACGTTGTAGGCCGCATATTTCAGGCGACTCAGATGGTTCTGATAACCCACGTCAAACAGGTTGTTGGCTGCTAGGAACAGCGAAAACAGCGTCGTGCCTTTGCCGTTCACCACGTCGCCGCCCGCGCCCAGGTTCACCAGCGTGTAGCCGGCCGTGGGCGTTTCGGTTTCGAAGGCCGAGAAGATGCGCTTCTGGGCAAGATTGTGCTCCACGGCCACGCGGGCGTAGAGGTGCGCCAGCTGCGAACCAAACTTCGCCTTCGTCACTCGCAACTCCGACTGCACCCGGTCGGCGGGCGTGAACGGCAGCCACTGCTCGCCCTCGGGCGCGTTTTGGCGCCGCGCCCGCACCATCGAAAACGAGTTTTCGAAGTGCAGCCAATCGAGCGGGTGGGGGTGCAGGTCGAGGGAAACTTCGCCGCCGTAGAGGCGGGCCTGGCCCTGGCCGTAGCGGAATACCGGGTCGCCTTCGGCCGAAACAGAGTCGGCCAGCCGCACCGGGAAAATGTAGTTGCCGATGCGGTTGTCGAAAGCATCCAGGCTCAGCCCCACGTGGTCGGAAGTGTAGCTCAGGCCGGCGTCGAACTGCCGACTGGTTTCGGCTTTCAGGCCGGTTTCCCCGATTTCGTAGCGAATCGTGCCCTCGTGCTTGCCGTTCGACGCCAGCTCGGCAATGTTGGGCGCCCGAAACCCGCGGGCCACGTTGGCTTTCAGCACTAGCTGCTCGGTAATATTGAGCGCCCCGCCCACGCTGCCCGACCAGTTGCTGTACGTGTTCTGAAAGGCCGAAAACTTCGTTTCAGCTTCGGGCGTGCCTGCTGGTACGGGCATCTCGTCCTCGTTCAAATACAGCGCATCGGCCGCAATGCGGCGCCGGTCGTAGCGCAGGCCGCCGCTGAGGTCGAGGCGGCCGAAGGTTTTCTTGGTGACGCCGAACACGCCACCGTCGAACAGCTGGTAAGCCGGAATCAGAAATTCCACGCCCTTGTTCTGGTTTTCCTGCGCCATGCCGCTCACACCCAGGGTGGTGGACCAGCCGCCTAGCTCGGGCAGAAAATAGCGTGCCGCGTAGTCCACGGTGCGCAGCTGGAAGTACAGCGACGGATCATCGGGCGCGGTGACGTCGCCAAACTCGCGGCGCAGGTTCTGTTGCCAGCCCACGTTCACGGTTAGCCGCGAAGCGCCCAGGATGAAGTTGTTGTCGGTGCCGAGGCGCAAATGGTTGATCTGCTGGCGCGGCACGGCAAGGCCGTAGCCGCGCAGGTCCTCGTCGGTCACCGCTTGTTCCTCCGCTATGCCGCCGGCGTTGCGCAGCTTCAGAAAGCGGCCCGTAAGCGTGTCCCGTTCGCCTTCCATCAGGCCCACGGCTTGGTTGAACGAGCTGACCGTGAGGTGGGAGTAGCCCCAGCTCTTGTTCACGCCCACGTAGCCGCTGCCGTTCAGCTCCCGAAAGCCGGAGTTGTACACCCGGCCGTCGTAGCGGTTGCGGTAGGCGCCGGCCACTTTCCCCGACCCCCGCACCAGCCAGTTGAAGCCGTTTTGGTTGCCGGCGTTCATCACCGAATAGCCTTGCAGGTGGTTGTTCGTCTGGTAATTAGCTGTAAACGAGCCCAGAATCTTTCCTTCCTCCACCGGGTCGGGCGCCACAAAGTTGATGACGCCCGCCATGCCGTCGGAGCCATACAGCAAGGAGCCGGGCCCCTTGATGATTTCGGCCCGGTCGATGCTGTATTCGTCTACCTCGATGCCGTGCTCGTCGCCCCACTGCTGGCCTTCCTGCTTGGCGCCGTTGTTGAGCGTGATGACGCGGTTGGAGCTCAGCCCGCGGATGACGGGCTTACTGATGGCCGCGCCGGTGGTAATCTGCGACACGCCCGGCGTGTGCGCAATGGCATCCACCACGTTGGTCGCAGCCGCCTGGTTCAGCTGCTCACGGTCCACCACGTTCGTGGGCACCGGCGAGCGGCGCATCTCGGTAGCCGCCGACACACCCGTGACGATAACCTGGGCAATTTCGGTAGCGGCCGGAGCCAGCGCAAACTCCAGTGGCTGTGCGGTATCCACGGTGCGCACCACGGTGCCGTAGCCCAGGGAACGAACCTGCACTAGGTAGCGGCCCCGCGGCAGGTTGGCAAAGCTGAAACGCCCGTCGGCATCGGTAGCCGTGACCTGGCGCAAGTCGGAAAACAGCACCGTAGCGCCCGGAATGGGTTGTTGGGTTGCCTGGTCGAGCACGCGGCCGGTAACGACGGCGGTGGTAGCGGGCCGCTGAGCCGGAACGGCTTGGGCTACCGCGGTCTGGCTCGCCGCCCCAAGGGCCGCCAGAAGCAGAAATCGATACATAGAAAGTCGAGGAAAGACTACAGCCCTAGCAGCCGGAAGCAACTGGGCGAGTCAAAAAAAATGAGCTGGGCTGTATCCCGTCGGCGGCGTGTGAGGCCGGCGGCAGGGGGCTGAAGCAGTACACTATTCCGAAGCCGAGCTACCGGGGTAATGCTACAAGACAGCTACAAAACTGAAACCAACAAACACGGGCCATGGCGGCCCTTGCTGCACTTGCCACGTTGTCTGCGGTCGATCGGAGCTTGTAGAAAAGCCGCCGAGGGGCCGATGTGCGTGGTACTAGGCCCGCGTGGGCGGTCCGCGCAGGTGGAGTGTCGCCCGTTCCGTGCCGTTCCACACCGATTGGCCGCTCGGGGCTACCACCGAAGCATACGTTCGGTGCGCTGGCGTAAATACTACCTCCGGCGCCGGTTGAAAGGGCGTGTTGAAGAGGTGGTCGACGCCGCAGTGCTGGTGCTTTTCGGTCAGCAGAGCTTTGGCTCCGCGGCCTTCGTGGGCGACTTCACGCTCGGTGTGCTGGTGCTGGTGCAACGCCAGAATCCACGCCTCGGGCACCAGCACCCGCATAAAGCAGGCGAGGAGCACCAAAGCCAAACGGGACCGAAGCGTGTGCATCATGCAAGAGTAAGCAGCCCAAAGATACAGGCTGCTCAGCTACGTGCCCACTGACGCAAACTGGCGCAACGAAGTTGCGCTCAACCCGAGGCGGCAACGTTGCGCTGCCGGTTGCGTTTGCATGCATCCGCCCACCCAAATTTCCCCTCGATGATGAAAAAGCTACCCCTATTGCTCCTTCGTTCCGTTGTGCGCCTGATTGCGCCTACCCACAAACGCCCCGAATCAACGGATACGCTTTTCGTTTAGGCGCTTTTCGCCCACAATTTCAATTCCTTGAGCTAGCGAATCAGGCCATTCGGCAAAATTGCCGGCGACTATTGAGGCCGCGGATTTCCTTTGGTGAGGTAATTCGTTAATCAATAGTTAGTATGGTAGTTTCGTCGATTGACCCGTGGCTGTTATCCTTCGACCCGCAACTGCTGCTGCTGTGCCAGCGCTGGCACGGGCGGTACAACATGCAGCTCTTCCGAACTGCGACTCAGCAAGTAATACAGGCCGCACGCGACCTGGGCGTGCGCCGCTTGCTGTTCGATCTGGATGGCCTGCCCAATCTCAGCTTCGATGACCAGGTGTGGTTTAGCGCGGCCGTTATGCCCACTTTGCCTTCCCTGCAACTAAGCCATCTGGCAGTGGTTTTTGGCGCCAACGTGTACAACCAGCTTGCCGCTGAAAGCATTGTGGAAGCGGATGCGCGGCATATTCAGTGCGACATGCAGTTCTTCGCCGATGCCCAGGCGGCCCACGACTGGCTGACGACTCCGGGCGCACTGCGGCAAGGGCCAGCGGCCCAGCAATGGCTGCTGGCGGGCTAACCTGGGGCAACATCTGGACCCAAGAGTTGAAGGGTGGCAATAATCAGCCGACGTGGCAATGCGGCAGATCATGCGGGCAGGCGGCTGCCATGTTGGCGCTAACTGCGTCGCCCGGCTGGCGTGGAACAGGGTTTGAGGAGCGCGCCGTGGCACCTTCGGGGTGCTTTGGTACTTTCTGAAACTTCAACCCTGCTTAAGCTAAACCGCTATGCAAGAAACCGGTAGCATCTCGATTCACACCGAGAATATCTTCCCCATCATCAAGAAATTCCTGTACTCCGACCACGAGATTTTCCTCCGTGAGTTGGTGTCGAACGCCGTGGATGCCACGCAGAAGCTGAAAAGCCTCGCGCAGCTGGGCGAGTACCAGGGGGAAGCCGGCGAGCTGAAAGTGACGGTGAGCGTCGACAAGGAAGCCCGCACCATTACCGTGTCGGACCGCGGCATCGGCATGACGGCCGAGGAGATTAAGAAGTACATCAACCAAATTGCCTTTTCCGGCGCCACCGAGTTTGTAGAGAAGTACAAGGACAAGGACGCCGCGGCCAAAGACCAGATTATCGGGCAGTTCGGCCTAGGCTTCTACTCGGCCTTCATGGTGGCCAAGGAAGTTGAAATCTTCTCCAAGAGCTTCCGCGAAGACACCGAAGCCGCCCGCTGGGTGTGCGACGGCAGCACGGAATTCACCCTCGAAACCACCGACAAAGCCGAGCGCGGTACCGACGTGGTGCTGCACGTGGCCGAAGATTCCGACGAGTTTCTGGAGCCGCAGCGCCTGCGCGGCATCCTCACCAAGTACTGCAAGTTTCTGCCCATTCCCATCGAGTTCGAGGGCGAGGTGATTAACCAGACGCAGCCGCTCTGGACCAAGCAACCCGCCGACCTCACCGACGAGGACTACACCAAGTTCTACCAGGAGCTGTACCCGTTCTCGGAAGCCCCGCTGTTCTGGATTCACCTGAACGTGGATTACCCCTTCAACCTGACGGGCATTCTGTACTTCCCCAAGGTAAAGGACGAGCTGCAGCTCCAGCGCAACAAAATTCAGCTCTACTCGCGCCAGGTGTTCATCACCGACGAGGTAAAGGACGTGGTGCCCGAGTTCCTGATGCTGCTCCACGGCGTGCTCGACTCGCCCGATATTCCGCTGAACGTCTCGCGCAGCTTCCTGCAGGCCGACGCCAACGTGCGGAAAATCAACCAGTACATCACCAAGAAGGTAGCCGACAAGCTGGCCGAAATCTTCCGTAAAGACCGCGAAGCCTTCGAGCAGAAATGGTCCGACATCGGCTTGTTTGTGAAGTACGGCATGCTCTCCGACGACAAGTTCTACGACCGGGCCAAAGACATTGCGCTGGTGCAGAACGTGGGCGGTAAGTTCTTTACCCTGAACGAGTACAAGGAGCACGTACAGGCCAACCAGCAGGACAAAAACGAGCAAACCGTGCTGCTCTACACCACCGATGCCGAGGCACAGCACGCCTACGTGGTGGCGGCCCAGGAGCGCGGCTACGACGTGCTCAAGCTCGACGGCGTGCTCGATTCGCACTTCATTGGCTTGCTGGAGCAGAAACTGGAGAAAACTACCTTCAAGCGTGTGGACGCCGACACGGTGAGCAAGCTCATCGAGAAGGACGAAACCACCGAGAGCGTGCTGACTGACGACGAGAAAACCAAGCTGCAGGAGTTGTTCGCCAAGGCCATCAGTAACCCCGCCATGCACGTGCAGGTGGAGGCGCTGGCCCCGCAGGATGCCCCGGTTATCATCACGCTGCCCGAGTTTATGCGCCGCATGAAGGACATGCAGCGTGCTGGCGGCGGGGGCGGCATGGCCATGTTCGGCTCCTTGCCCGACAGCTACACCGTGAGCGTAAACGCCAACAACCCCGTGGCCCAGCGCGTGCTCAAAGCCGACGACGAAGCCGCCGCCAAGCTGGCCAAGCAAGCTTTCGACCTGGCGCTGCTGGCCCAGGGCATGCTGAAAGGCGAGGCGCTGACCGCCTTCGTGAAGCGCAGCGCCGATTTGCTGGCCGCTGAGTAATTCTGCTTCATGGCAAGCGCAAAAGCCGGCTGCGTCCACGCGACGCAGCCGGCTTTTGACGTTTGAGCCACCGTGCCTGCCGGCCGCGGCTCAGGCTACCAACAGCACCGGGCACTATCAACCCCTATCTTTACGTTTCGCACTTCGACACCCGCTCTGCCTACCCGATGCGCTTGATTCGCTTGTTGCCCACGTTTTTAGGGCTTCTGATTTTCCTCGGCGCCTGCGCCAAAAAAACCGTGTCGTTTAACAGCCGGCCCGAAGTGCCCGCTACGGCCGTGCTGGCCAGCACCGATTCGCTGGCTGCCACCCGCGACACCGTGAATTCTCCGTCGCTGAGCACGGCCAAGAAGCTGACCAAGGAAGAGGAGCGCAAAGCCGCCGAAAAGCAGAAAGCCGAGCAGCGCAAAGCCACGACCAAGAAAAAGAAGAACATTTTCCTCGGCGACCGGATCAAGAAAGGCTACGTGAAGTCGGGCGCGAAAGGGCGAAACCAGGTTATCGAAATCTTCTACTACCTGAAGGTGCCCAAGCAGCCCAACGCCTACGCGCCGGCCAAGTGGTACTTCAACCCCGCCAAGAAGCGCATTTACAAAGACGCCGCCGACCAGGACCTGACCAAGGTGAAGGTGCTGCACGGCCCATACAAGAAAATGCAGGGCGGCAAAGTCATCGAAACCGGTTACTACAACGTGGGCACCAAGCACCTGCGCTGGGAGCGGTTCACCAAAGACAACATTCTGGTTACCAAAACCCACTACGAGCAAGGTTTCCCACGCGACGCCCAAATCAATTACTACGACGGCGCGCACACAATGGTGAAGGAGGTCATTCCCTACGTCGACGGCAAGCTGGAAGGCGAGTACGCTAGCTTCAAGCCCGACGGCCAACCCGACTGGACCGGCCAGTTTGAGAACGGCCGCAAAGTGGGCACCTGGACCAAGTACTGGGGCTTTGGCAAACGCATTCACTACGTGTACGAGTACGGTGAGTCGGGCTACGAGCCCGAAACCGAGCCGGTGCTGGTGAAGGAATACAACCGCAGCCGCGTACTCATTTACGAGAAAGACAAGCTCGACAAGCGCGCCGAAGACGCCAAAAACCCGCTGCAGCTCCGCCGTAATTAATGCGCTTCGCTCCAATGTGAGTGAATGTGAAGAAGGTGCTAATGAGAACGACCCATTAGCACATCAGCACCTTCTTCACATTAAGCACGCAGCGCACCGCATTGTCTAAAACGCGTCCTCGAAGTGCTCAATGCGGAAGCCTTCGGAAATGGGCGTCAGCGCCAGAATGTCGAACCGGATGTCGGCCCGCCAGTTGGTGGCTAGTAGGTACTGTTCGGCTGCCCGGCGCACGCGCTGTTGCTGGGCGGGCGTCACGCTTTGCTCGGGAAAGCCGAAGCGCAGGTCGCTGCGCACCTTCACCTCCACAAACACCAGCCGTTCGTTCTCCTGCTGCGCAATCAGGTCGATTTCGGCCCGCCCGGCACGGTAGTTTCTCGCCACCACGGTGTAGCCACTAGCAGTCAGGTAATCGGCGGCGGCTTGCTCGCCGGCAGCCCCCAGCGTGGCGGTGGTAGACATGACGCAGGCCAAAAATAGTGAGTGAGAAGTCGGCCGTGGGCACTAGGAAAAGTATGCATGCAGAAGTGCTCTACTGCGCAGCCTCTAAACTGCGCAGTAGCCGTTTAGAGCGAAATTCGGTAATTTGTTCATCGTTTCGAAAAAATCAATTGGCCGGGAAGTTGTTGCCGTGCTACAACTTAACCGCCAGACCCCGCATGTCCGATTCAATCACACAGCCTGCACCCACCGCAACGCTTGCCCCGCCGGCCCACAACCGGGTTATCGAATTGCAGCGGCTGCCTCACGCGGCTTACGTGCCTACCTGGGATTATCAGGAGCAACTGTTGGCCGAAACCGTGGCCGTGAAAACGCGCAACCGGCAGCACGAGGCGGCAGGTACACCGCTGGAGTCCACACCCAACCACTTGCTTTTGTGCGAGCATCCGCCGGTGTACACGCTCGGCAAGAGCGGCAAGCCCGAGCACCTTCTGCTCGACGAGAACGGCTTGGCTGACCACGGCGCCACCTTCCACCGCATCAACCGCGGCGGCGACATCACCTTCCACGGCCCCGGGCAATTGGTCGGTTATCCTATTCTGGATCTGGAGAACTTCAAGCCCGACATTCACTGGTACCTGCGCACGCTCGAAGAAGCCGTTATCCTGACGTTGGCCGAGTACGGAATTGTAAGTGGGCGCATTGCCGGCCTCACCGGCGTCTGGCTCGACTTTGAGGAAGGCGCTTCCAATCCGCGCAAGATTTGCGCCATGGGTGTGAAGTGCAGCCGCTGGGTAACCATGCACGGTTTTGCCCTAAACGTAAACACCGACCTGAATTATTTTGGCCATATCGTGCCCTGCGGCATCACCGACAAAGCCGTGACGTCGCTGCAGCAGGAGCTCGGCCGCGCCGTACCGCTGCGCGAAATAGAGGACCGTTTTGTGCCCCACCTGGCGCAGCTCCTTGATGCACAAATCGTTGAAAAACCCTATGAAGCAAGATATACCCTTTGAGCCTGTAGAAGGCGTTTCCATTGCCGTAGTGCCCGACGATGCCGCAGCGGTTGAGGTTGGCAAGGCCGGTTGGCTGGTCTACCTCATTAACTACAACGACTTTGCCCTCGACAATGTCATCGTCAGCTCCAACGGTTACGGGGTTGACGCCGACGGCCATACCGTGCGTACTTCCACGCTGCGCCATCATTTCCCGGAGGTAGAAGCGCAGTCAGCAGTGCCCATCGAGCCCATCGACCCCGCGTTGTTTCACCTCAACAACCAGTATTGGTTGAGTTACTACCGCAACGCCCAAATCTTCGACAAGAAGTTTGTGTTCGTGCCCGATTCCATCGTGCCCGACAACTTAATTCCGATTGCGCTGCTCAGGCGTGAAGGTGTATTGCACAGCTAGCGTGGTCGGCTTCAGCCGTTGTTGCGTAACTTTACCCCCTCACCACCGACTTATGGACGCAAACGGAGTGACGTTGGGCTTGGCATTTCTCTGGTCATTTTTGGTGGCCTTGTTTGCGGTGCCCTCCGTTATATACATCGCCCACCTTAAAAACATGCTCGACCAGCCCAACAAGCGGACGGTGCATGCATTGTTGACGCCGCGCTTGGGTGGGGTGGCTATTTTCGCCGGCTTCATGTCGGCCCTCACCATTTTTGCCAATCTCGGCAATGGTGTTCAAGCGCTGCTGGCGGGGTGTATCGTGCTGTTTTTCGTGGGCCTGAAGGACGACTTGGTTTCTATTTCGGCTTCCAAAAAACTGGTCGGGCAATTATTGGCTACCGGCATCGTCATGTTCATGGCCGATGTACGGGTAACCAGTTTCCAAGGCATTTTTGGCATCCACGCACTGCCTGTCAGCTTTAGCTACGCTTTCACGTTTCTCGTCATCACCGGTATTACCAATGCTGTCAACCTGATTGACGGTCTCGATGGATTGGCTGGTTCAGTCGTCATCATCATCGTTGGCACCTTCGGCTTTTATTTCTACCGCTATGGTGGTCAGGATTTTGGCAACTACGTGTTCGTGGCCGTTTGCGTAATCGGAGGTATTCTGGGATTCCTGCGCTACAATTTTCATAAGGCCACCATTTTCATGGGCGACACCGGCTCCTTGGTTTGTGGCTTCATTGTTTCGGTCCTCACCGTACAGTTCATCGAAATGGGACTACGCACAGGTCAGCCATTTGGCTCGGCCAACCCAGCTGTAGCCGCCGGTATTCTGTTCGTGCCGCTGTTTGATACCCTGCGGGTATTTACGGTACGGGTCCTGAAAGGCACTTCGCCCTTTACACCCGACAAAAATCACATTCACCACCGTATTCTGGCAATGGGCTTTCAGCAGATTAGCACCGTACTGTTGCTCGTTCTGCTCAACTTGGTGGTGATACTGTTCGTTATCAATTTTGCCACGCACGGCAATACCGTACTCATTGCTGTATTGCTGTCTTTCTCACTTGCTCTAAGTGTCTTCCTCGGTACCTACCGCAGCCGCAGCGCCGAGCAACGAGTGGCTTCGTAGCACATTGGTACGTTGGCTATGGGCTGCGCTATGGCTCTTGGTCACCTGGGCTACCCCATCGCGTGCTGCCGAATACCGCCCTCTACCTGTAGTTGCTCCCGTTGGCATCACCGCCGATTGGCTGATTTTTGACGCCAGCCGCAACTCCTTAATTCTTTACTTGCCCGGGTACCATGCCCCCGCGCAGGCCTATTATCAGTGGGTGAATCTTACGCCCTCGCAACCGCTGCGCGTCTCTTTTGCCGCGCAGAAAACCCTGAGCTTATTCCTCGACAATAGCTTAATCTTTACAGCACCCCATTCAGGAAACTATACCATCGACTTGAGTCGGTACCTGCCACGCACGGCCAATGCCGGCCAGCACTTGCTGTGTGTGTGGCATCCCGATGTTTCGCCCAATTACACCTCATTCACCAATGAGCGGCTGCCGGTTGCCAAAGCTCCGGGTCCCAAAGTTGGGCGCAGCCCCGTGTGGCAGCCCCAGGCCAAGTCATTGGCCACGCAAGGCCAAAATGTGTTTCTCTGTTTCCTATTACTGGTCGGGCTCATGTACGGTGGTATTCGCACAGCCTATCAGCCCGGCTTTGCCCGCATATACGAACTGTGGAGTAGCGCCCCTGGCGAGCAAAACTTTCTGACGCGGCCCACCATTACGTGGCTGAACCTGCTCTTGGTACTGGTTTTTTCGCTGTCGTTTGCGCTACTGCTTGCCGCCATTCATACCAATGTGCAGAATGTCATCATTTTGCGGCGCCTGTTCGTCGTACCCGAGTCCGATTTACTGATCCGGGTGCTCGTTTACACCCTGCTCGTGGGGGGCTTCGTACTGGTGCGCTTTCTATTCTTGCTGTTGATGGGTTACATCTTCGATCTGTCCCCACTGGTCTTAACTCAATACCGCGAGTTTATTCGCAGTCTGCTCTTCATGGGCCTGTTTCTGCCCGCCGTAATGCTCCTCTATCTGGTCCTGAATCAGTCGTGGCCCGAAGGAGTACTCTGGGTTTCCAACGGAGTGGTAACCATCATGTTGTTGGCAACCGTCGTGCGCGTGGCCTATACCATCCACCGTCGGGCGTCCCTCCTAAATCTGCATTTGTTTTCGTACTTTTGCGCCACTGAAATCATACCCTTGACCATTTTGCTCAAGGTCTTGGTGTTTACCTATTGATTTCCCGCGGCTCAAACCGCACCAACCTTCTCCGTATAGCCCCAAATTTACTTTCTTCCTTTCTTATGGCCGAGAGCACAGATAAGCCGGGAACGGGACGGCATGCCCAGCGAATTCGCAGCATTCTGGTTACCCAACCGAAACCGGCCAATGATGTATCTCCCTACTTTACCATTGCTGAGAAATACGGCATCAAGGTTGATTTCCGGGAGTTCATTCAAGTAGATCCGGTTTCCTACAAGGATTTTCGCAAAGAGAAAGTCAATATTCAAGAGCACACGGCTGTCATCTTTACCAGCCGTAATGCTGTTGACCATTTCTTCCGCATTTGTCAGGAGGCGAAGCTGGAAATGCCCGCCGAGATGAAGTATTTCTGCATTTCCGAGCAAACCGCCAATTACCTGCAGAAGTACATCGTGCTGCGCAAGCGCAAGTTGTTCATCGGCCAGCGCACCGCGGCCGATTTGTTCGATGTCATCAAAAAGCACAAGAGCGAGAAGTTTCTTTACCCCTGCTCCGATATCCGTAAGGATGACATTCCGGAGTTCATGCGGGCCAACGGCTTCAAGTTCTCCGAGGCGGTTATCTACCGAACCGTTGCCAGCGACCTGTCCGATCTGTCGGACGTGAAGTACGACTGCCTCGCCTTTTTCAGCCCGTCCGGTATCAGCTCGCTGTTCATCAACTTCCCCGACTTCGTGCAGGATGGAACGCGCATCGCCGCCTTTGGCCCTACCACTGCTAAGGCCGTTCGCGACGCTGGACTAGAACTGGATATCGAAGCACCTCAGCCAAACGCCCCTTCCATGACGGGCGCCATTGAAGCCTACATTCGCTATCATCACGGCGCGGAAATAGCCAAAGAACAGGCCCGAAATAACAAGCAAAAAGCGTAAATGCGCCTTAACTGGTTGATTGAAAAGGAGAAGCAAATAATTTTGCTTCTCCTTTTGTTTTTAGGACCGGTTTGTTGCAGGAGTAAAAATCTCTACATTTGAAAACACTTACGCTGACCACCCCATCGTAACGTTCCAAACCACCCGCTTTCATATGAAGGGAACTCTACTTGCCACCCTGTTGCTAACGGCCGCGGCTTCTACCGCTTTGGCTCAGCAACAACCCCAGTTCAGCCATTACGGATTTAATGGCATGTACCTGAACCCGGCATATGCCGGCATCAAAGGCCAAGGCGACATCACCGCCATTGTGCGCAACCAGTACTTCAACTACAAGGGGTCGGTTGATTCCGGTGGTGATGAAAAAGTAGGCGTACTGACCGCCAACTTGCCCATTGCTGCAATTGGTGGCGGCGTAGGCCTCACCATTTACCACGATGTTATTGCCGAGCAAGGCATTACCAGCGGAGCTCTTTCCTACTCCAAGCACCTCAAAGTAGGCGACGAAGGCCGTTTGGGATTGGGCGTGCAGGGTATTTTCCACAACATCAACCACGGCGACTACCGTGCCGTCGATCCGAACGACCCCAACGTTCCGCTGAACAGCTCCGACCGTAAATTCGATGCTGGCGTGGGCGTGTGGTACGAGTCGCCAACGTGGTACGCTGGCTTGAGCGTCAACAACCTGCTTCGTTCGAAATTTAAATTCCAAAGCGAAGGCGGCGGCAAAACAGCTCAAATGACGGCCGCTAACCACGGCTACCTCACCGTCGGCTACAATTTTGACCTCGCCGATGCCGTTGTTCTGACCCCGACAGCCATTGCCAAAATTGTTATTCCCGGCAAATCGGGTTTTGCCATCGATAACAACTCGTTTGAAGTTGGTGCCCGCGCTACCGTCAACGACAAATTCTGGGGTGGCCTCGGTTACCGCTACCAAGAGTCCTTCACCGGTATGGCCGGTGTCGCCTTTGCTAAGGATAATGCACTCCGCCTCGGCTATGCATTCGACTTTATTGCATTCAACCAAGATGCCCGTGCATTAAGCTCGCACGAGATTATGCTGTCGTACCGTTTGCCCAAGCCTGGGTTGGCTGTACGTCCTGCAATTCGCACGCCGCGCTACAGTTTCTAACGCCCACAGCGACTGTATTTATTAATGCCCAATTCGCGGGTGGCTGCCTTTTTTGGCCTTGTAAAATAACCTAACCCCCTCGGTCGTTTATCCGGCGGTCTAACCGCTTCGTAGACAAACCGATGGGGTTGGGCGAAAGGCTTGCGTATGAAAGCCTTTGTCGCTAAATTTGCCAGCCGCAAAAATTGGAATCTTTGGGTACCGCCTCCTGTACAGTCACTATCACCCTCACATGAACAAGTTTTTCGCTTTGCCCATCATTGCCTGTGTGGCGTTAATGTTGGGCGGCTGCAGCTTCGGCAAAGGTCCCCAAGGCGACTTGGTGGGCGCTGAAGATCGGCCCGAGTTTAACCCGCAGGAGGTGCCGTTTGGCATGGTTCCCTGCCCCGGTGGCACGTTCCACATGGGCCAAACCGACGAGGACATTGCCGCCTCAATGGTGAACATGAACAAGCAGGTGACCATCGCCGGCTTCTACATGGACGAGACGGAAATCACCAACAACGAGTACCGTCAGTTCATGAATGCTATTCTGCAAGACTCGGTCGATGTGCTGGGCCAGGAATACATCATGACGGAACTGTACCCCGATACCTCGGTGTGGGTACGTGACTTCACCTACCACATGGGTGACCCGTTGATGGAATACTACTACTCGCACCCCGCGTTTGACGACTACCCTGTAGTCGGCGTTGACTGGTTTGCGGCTAAGTATTTTTGCAACTGGCGCACCAAAAACAAGAATGCTGCTGCTGCCGAAGCTGGTGTAGCTGGTGTTCCTGGTTTCCGTTTGCCCTCGGAGGCTGAATGGGAATACGCCGCTCGTGGTGGCCGTGAACTGGCTACGTTCCCCTGGGGTGGTCCTTACTTGCGCAACTCGAAAGGCTGCATGCTGGCGAACTTCAAGCCTGGCCGCGGCGATTATGCGTCCGACGGCTACGCTTACACCTCACCGGTAGGTGCCTACTTCCCCAATGACTTTGGTTTGTACGATATGTCGGGCAACGTAGCCGAATGGTGCGACGATGCTTACATGGAGTCGACCATGCCGGTTGTGTGGGACATGAACCCCACCAACCCCGATGACAACGAACCCCGCAAAGTAGTGCGTGGCGGCTCGTGGAAAGACATTGCATACTTCCTCGAAACCGGCACCCGCAACTTCGAATACCAAGATTCGGCGCGTTCCTACATCGGCTTCCGTTGCACCATGATCCAGATTGGCATGGGCACGAACAACGCTCTGTAACCACCCATTTGCTTTCAAGACACCCACCTCTTTCACTACTGAACTAACAATGGCACAAAAAGGGAGCTTCCTGTATGATGTGTTGATGCCGAAAGTCTACGGCATCGGCGCCGCAGTCGTAATCGTCGGCGCTTTGTTTAAAATCCAACACTGGGAAGGTGCCAGCCAAATGCTGATCGTTGGTCTCGGCACCGAGGCTTTGATCTTCTTCCTGAGCGCCTTCCAGCCTACCGCTAAAGACCCGGATTGGTCGTTGGTATACCCGCAACTGTCGGAAGGATACGATCCTTCGACGGGTGACAACTCGCTGCAAGCGGACAACTCGGGCAAAGGCCTGACCCGCAAGCTGGACGATATGCTGAAGGATGCCAACGTTACGCCTGACGCTATCAAGTCGCTGGGCGAAGGCCTGAACCGCTTGAGCTCGACCACGGCGCAGCTGACTACGCTGGGCGATGCTACCAACGCTACCGACGAATACACCCAGAAAGTACGTTCGGCTGCCAACTCGCTGGAGCGTATTAACGATGCGTACTCCAACACGGTAGAAGCTATTTCGGCTATGTCGAATGCTACGTCGGATGCTAAAGAATACCACCTGCAGGTGCAGAACGTGACCAAGAACCTGGGCGCGCTGAATGCAGTGTACGAAATGGAGCTGCAGGATGCCAACACGCACCTGAAGTCCATGAACAAGTTCTACGGCACGCTGAGCCAAGCCATGGAAAACCTGGTAAGCGCCGGCAAAGACACCGAGCAGTTCAAAGACGAAGTAGCCAAGCTGACGGTGAACCTGAACTCGCTGAACCGCGTGTACGGCAACATGCTGAACGCCATGCGTGCGACCAACTAATTGTTGGTTCACGACGCGCATCAGTCCTTAATCCACCCACACGCTTTATAGGAAAACACAACAATGGCGGGAGGCAAAGAAACACCGCGGCAAAAGATGATCGGCATGATGTACTTGGTACTGACTGCCCTTCTCGCGCTGCAAGTAAACTCCGCGATTCTGCTCAAATTCAAGTTTCTCGACGACAGCCTGACCAACGTTAACGGCAAAGTTGCCAAGGCGAACGAAGGTGCTGTGAAGGGCATCCAGGCTCAAGTAGAGAAAAACCGCAACCAAGCCAAAGACTTGGTGGTGCTGAAACAGAGCCAGGAGATTCGCGAAAAGACCAAAGAAATGGTCGCCTATCTGCAGGACGTTCGTGACAAGTTGCTGAAGAACACGGAGAACGTGAAAGGCAGCGAGTACAAGAACATGAGCGCCGAAGATAAGGTGGCAGAGACCATGCTCGGTGGCAAGCGCAACGGCTTGGCTTACCCGATGAAGGACAAGCTGAACGGCTACTCCGACTACATCAAGCAATTTGCTCCCGGTGTAGCTCCGTTGGCACTCGATGCCAAGGATGATCCTACAGCTAGCCTCGACAAAGAGCAGAAGAACAAGAATTTCGCTGAACTGAACTTTGAGAATACCCCGCTGGTAGCGGCTCTGGCTGTTCTGTCGCAGAAAGAAACCGAGGTATTGAAGTACGAAGCGGATGCTCTGAGCGAACTGTCGAAGAAAGTAGGCGCCGAAACCATCGTATTCGACAAAATTGGTGCTTTTGCCAGTGCTGAGTCGAACACGGTAGCTGCTGGTACCAAGTACAAAGCCCAACTGTTCCTCACGGCTTCGGCTTCGGGCCTGCGCCCGACGATGACTTTGAACGGCAGCCCCCTGCAAGTGGATGCTGACGGGCGTGGCAAGATTGAATTTACGGCTACGCCGGGTTCGTTTGATGCCGCTGGCAACGCCAAGAAAACGTGGACCGGTACGGTTCGCATCCGCAATAACGGTCGCGATACGACGTTTAAGGTAACCGTACCCTACGTTGTTTCGAAACCCGTTATGCAAATCCAGTCGGCCTCGGTTCAGGCGCTGTACTTCAAGTGCGGCAACAAGCTGAACGTACAGGTTCCGGCCTTGGGTGCGCAGTACAAGCCTGGCTTCTCGGCCTCGGGTGCCCAGGTTATTCAGGGCAGCTCGGTTGGCGAAGTAACGCTAGTGCCGAATTCCCGCGAAGTAACCCTGAACGTAAGCAGCGGCGGCAACGCCATTGGTTCGCAAACCTTCCAGGTTCGCCCGATTCCGAAGCCGGATATCAAATGCGTAGTAGGCGGCCGCGAGGCTAACGAAAAGCAGGGTACCCCGATTACGGCTGTGCGTAACTTGAGCCTGAAGGCTGTAGCCGACCAAGGTTTCGCCACCTTCCTGCCCGATGATGCCCGCTACCGCGTAACCCGCTACGAAGTAACCCTCGTGCGTGGCAAACGTCCGGTGTCTGGCTTCCCCCGCACCATCGATGGTCCGGATGCTAACCTGAGCGACGTGGTGAATACCGCCCGCGAAGGTGACCGTCTCTACATCGAAGTGAAGGAGGTTCGCCGACTCAATTTCCGCGGCGAGCAAGAAGAAGTGCGCATGTCGAAAGTGTTCAACGTGCCGCTGATCTAAGCCTTTGCAACTGAACTAACTGCCCGCTCTTTTCGCTTTACCTCACATGAATAAGTTCTTTTCCTTCGCCGCGCTGGCTGCCGGCCTGACGCTGTCGGTTTCGGCTACGGCGCAGGAGCAGGCTACCACGGCCAGCAGCAACGGTTCGTACCGCCCCATTCCCAATTCCGATATCATGTTCCGCAAGACCGTATGGCGTGCCATCGACCTGCGGGAGAAGCAGAACAAGCCCATGTTCTCGGAAGGCAAGGAAATCAGCCGCGTTATCATGGAAGCCGTGAAGCGGGGCGAATTGCAGGCATACAAAAACGACTCGCTTACGTCGACTTACAACCCGCAGGAAGTCTCTGCTAACATGTCGTACGCTGAGGCCTCTGCTGGCTTGAGCGACGAAGAAAAGGCAGCCGGTTTCACGCAGGAAGACACCAGCACCGACGACGGTTGGGGTACGCCCGCGCCGAAGAAAGGTGCCAAAGGCAAGAAGGCTGCCCCGGTGAAGAAGACCCCGCCGCCGCCCGCTTCCTACGAATACCGCTACAAGGACATCTACCAGATGGAACTGAAGGAGGATATGATTTTCGACAAGAAACGGTCGAGAATGTACCACGACATCAAAACGGTGACGTTGTTGGTGCCCTCCACGCTTAGCTCCAACGTCTCGGGCATTGAAAAGCCGATTGGTACGTTCAAGTACTCGGATTTGGTAAAGGTTTTCCGTGCCAACCCTGACAAAGCCATCTGGTTTAACCCGCAGAATGATGCCCAGCACAAGAACTTGGCTGACGCATTTGAACTGTGGCTGTTCAACTCCTACATCGTGAAAGTGTCGAACCCGAGCGACTCGCGTCTCGACGATATCTACGGTGGCCAACAGCAAGGTGTGCTGGCTGCTTCGCAGGCTGCTGCCGACCTGATCGAGTACGAATACAGCCTCTGGAGCTTCTAAGCTCTACCGGCTTCCCTTAACCAAAAGCCCCCGCCAGCATTGGCGGGGGCTTTTGGTTTATACCTGGATTCAATCAAGAAGCTTTACGAAGCAGAAGCTGCTGCTTTATCTGGTTGATCTTGCTCGGCGAAGTAGTTGATAAGGACGCGGGCCTTGGCTTTACCAACTTCGGCTATTAGCTCCGACTCACTCAGTTCCTTGATTTTTTTGACCGACTTGAACTTGTTGAGCAGTTTGTCGGCGGTAACGGGACCAAGGCCTTTCACGTCGGTTAGCTCGGTTTTGAGGGTAGCCGCGTCGCGGCGGGAGCGGTGGAAGGTGATACCGAAGCGGTGGGCCTCGTCGCGCATGCGCTGAATAAGACGCAAGGTTTCACTCTTTTTGTCGATGTAGAGGGGCAATGGGTCGTTGGGGACGTAGATTTCCTCCAAGCGCTTGGCAATGCCAATGATGGGAATCTGGCCCCACAGGCCAAGGTCTTTTAAGGCTTTCACCCCCATACCCAACTGCCCTTTACCACCATCGACAATGATGAGTTGGGGCAGACTAGCACCTTCGTCGAGCAGGCGGCGGTAGCGGCGGGTCACGATTTCGTACATCGAATCGAAGTCGTTGGGGCCGACGACGGTTTTGATGTGGAAGTGACGATAGTCCTTTTTGCTGGCTTTGGCATTGCGGAAACACACCATAGCCGCCACTGGATTGTCACCTTGGAAGTTGGAGTTGTCGAAGCACTCGATGTGGCGCGGCAGGTCTTTCAGGTGCAGATCTTTCTTCATCGTCTCCATGATGCGCACCTCGTTCACATCTTTCGACTTCTCATTCATCGACTCTTTCTCCTTGCGCAGGTAGAGCACGTTTTTGATGGAGAGGTTGAGCAGCTTGCGCTTGTCGCCGATTTCAGGTACGGCCACTTTCACGCCCGGCAGGGGCAGGGGCGGCAGCTCCACGTTCACCAGAATTTCCTTGGATTCGCTTTCGAACTCCTGCCGCAACTGCATCACAAGTACGGACAGGATGTCGGCGTCGGTTTCGTCGAGTTTCTTCTGCACCTCCAGGCTTTGGGTCTGGATGATGGAGCCGTTCATCACCTTCAGGTAGTTGATGAAAGCTGATTTTTCGTTGGATGCGATGCTGAACACATCGATATCCGAGAGCTGCGGGTTGACGATGGTGGACTTGGCCTGGAAGTCGTCGAGCTTGTCGAGCTTTACCTTGAACTGGTGCGCCAGCTCGTATTGCTGGTCCTGGGCAGCCTGCATCATACGCTCCTTGAAGTAGCCCTTGGCCACGGTGAGGTTACCGGACAGGATGTTGCGGATCTGCTGAATTGAGGCGTTGTAGGTTTCTTCGTCTACAAGATCCTGGCAAGGGCCTTTGCAGTTGCCGATGTGGTATTCCAGGCACACCTTGTATTTGCCGGCCGCCACGTTTTCGGGGCTCAGGTTGTACGTGCAGGTGCGCAACGGGTACAGTGCCCGGATGAGCTCCAGAATTACGTTCAGGCCGGTGCCGGTGGCGTAGGGGCCGTAGTAGCGGGAGCCGTCGTTGATTTTGTTGCGGGTGGGCAGTACGCGCGGAAACCGTTCGTTGGTGATGCAGATGTAGGGGTAGGTTTTGCCGTCCTTCAGCAGGATGTTGTACTTGGGCTGGTGCTGCTTGATGAGGTTGTTTTCGAGCAGAAAAGCATCCGACTCCGAGTCGACGATGGTAAACTCGATGCGGCGGATGTTCTTGACAAGTTGCTGGGTTTTGCGGTTGTGGTCCTGCTTGGTGAAGTAGCTGCTCACGCGCTTGCGCAAGTCGATGGCCTTGCCCACGTAGATGATGCGGCCTTCGTCGTCGAAGTACTTGTAGATGCCCGGCCGGTGAGGCAGCTGGCGGATTTGGTCTTGCAGGTATTCTTGAGCGGCCATACGGGGCAGAATCGGAAAGTCAGCAGGGAGTTAAACTACCAAAACAACGGCGGGGTTGGCAGAATTCACGCTAGCGGCCGCAAAGGGGCTGCCGTGGGTAAACAACGCGGCCCTGCGTGCGGGGAGCAGGCAGGGCCGGTAATGAGGGCAAACGGCGAGAAATTAAATGTCCTCGTCGTCGATGTCCTGCATGTCCACTTGGTTGAGCTTTTGCTCGTAGGGAATGGTGTCGCGGGTGCCACCGTAGTAGCGCGAGCAGTCGATTTCGATGTCGAGCGGTTTTGAGGGCATGGGGAAGTCGGCGGTGCTGATGCCAATTTCCTTGTTGTGCTTGTACACTTGCTTCATGAATACGCCATAGATGGGTAGCGCCAGGCGCGAACCTTGCCCATAGGCACCGGTGCGGAAGTGAATCGACCGGTCTTCGCCGCCCACCCACATGCCGCACACTAGGTCGGGGGTCATGCCCATAAACCATGCATCGGAGTAGTTGGAAGTGGTGCCGGTTTTGGCCGCAATCTGGTTCTGGAAGCCGAAGCCGCCGCGCAGAATGATGCTGGTGCCGCCTTTCTCCTCCACTGCGCCACGCATCATGTAGGTCATCAGATACGCCGTTTCTTCGTTGAGGGCCTCCTTGGTCTGGGGCACGAACTCGCGCAGCACGTTGCCGTTTTTGTCTTCAATGCGCGTCACCATCATGGGGGCGGTCCACACGCCTTTGTTCACGAAAGTGCTGTAGGCGCCGGCCAGTTCGTAAATGCTCACGTCGGAAGAGCCGAAGCCCACGGCGGGCACGGCCTCAATGGGCGACGTGATGCCGAGCCGCTGGGCATACTTCACTATCGTTTCGGGCCCAATTTCCTTGACCAGCCACGCGGTGATAGAGTTCATAGAGCGGGCCAGCGCCTGCCGCAGCGTGAACGTGCGGCCCGAGAAGCTGCCTTCGAAGTTCTTGGGGGTATAGGCCGGCCGGCCGGCCACGGCCGGAAAGGTAGTGGCAATATCAGGACGCTGGTAGCAGGGCGAGTAGCCCCGGTCGATGGCCGCTACGTACACGAACGGCTTGAACGTGGAGCCCGGCTGGCGTTTGCCCTGCTTCACGTGGTCGTATTTGATGTACTTGTAGTTGATGCCGCCCACCCAGGCCCGCACTTGCCCGTTGAGCGGGTTCATGGCCATAAAGCCGGCGTGCAGCAGGCGTTTGTAGTAGGCGAGGGAGTCCATCGGCGACATCAAGACCTCTTTCTCGCCGCCTTGCCAGGTAAACACCTTCATCCGGTACTTCTTGTTCAGGTAGTACTTGACGGAGTCGGGGTGGTCGGGGTAACGGGCCTGGAGGCTGCGGTACCGCTCGGTGCGCTTGATGGACGTGCTCAGGAAGTTGGGAATGAGCTTGCCGTTTTCGTCACGCCACGGCTGCTGGCCTTTCCAGTGCGCATCGAACCAGCGCTGCTGCAGCTTCATGTGGTCGGCCACGGCGGTTTCGGCGTACTTCTGCAGGCGCGAGTCGATAGTGGTGTAAATCTTCAGGCCGTCGGCGTACAGGTCGCGCTCGGTTTCCTTGGCCCACTCGCGCAGCATCTTGCTCACCTCGGTGCGGAAGTAAGGCGCAATGCCTTCGTTCTGGTTCTCGACTTTGTAATCAAGCTTGATGGGCTTGGCCACGGCGGCGGCATAGGCCGGCTCGTCGATGTAGCCGTACTTGCGCATCTGGCTCAGCACCCAGTCGCGGCGGCGCTTGCTGCGCTCGGGGTTGCGCACCGGGTTGAACCACGACGGTCCATTCACGACGCCTACCATCAGAGCCGATTCTTCCAGGGTCAACTGCTGGGGCTTTTTGTTGAAGAACGTTTTGGCCGCTGTGTGAATACCGAACGCGTTGGAGCCGAATTCGGCCGTGTTCAGGTACATGCGCAGGATTTCGCGCTTGGTATAGTTCCGCTCCAGCCGCACGGCCAGAATCCACTCCTTGGTTTTGGTGATGAGCATCCGCAACCCGCGCACGTCGTTAAGGAGCCCATCATTAAGGTCTTCGCGGGTGCGGAAAAGCAACTTTGCTACCTGCTGGGTGAGCGTGCTGGAGCCGCGCCGTACGCGGCCCGAAACCATGTAGTACGGGATGGCCGCCATGCCCTTAGGGTCAATGCCCGAGTGGTCGGCAAAGCGCACGTCTTCGGTTGCCAGCAGCCCGTCAATTAGGTGCTGGGGCAGGTCCTGGTATTCCACGGGCGTGCGGTTTTCGCGGAAATACTTACCCATTAGCACGCCGTCGGCCGAATAGATTTCCGAGGCCAGCTCGCTCTTAGGGTTTTCGAGGGTACGCAGGTTGGGCATGCGCCCAAACAGGTTCAGGAAGTTGATGCTGACGGCCAGCACAAACAGGATGGCGCCCAGCACCGCCGCGCCAAAGAGCACCCACAACGTGCGTGTGACGGCGGCAAAGCGTTCGGGCCGGTTGGGTTTGGAGCGAAAAGCCGGCTTGGACCGCGAAACGGTAGGGGACATGCGGGAAATTAGGGACGGTAAGTTTGCTGGAAGAACTGCAGGTACTCTTCCAGATTGCCGCGCTGCAGCAGCACCGGCAGGTTATCAATACCAATCAGGAAGGATTGGTAACCCGCGTTGCGCAGCTTCATCAACGGCCCTTGCGGACCGCGCAGCTTGAGGGCGTAGTTCTGAGCCACTTTGCTACCGGCCAGCGGCTGCACCACCAGCAAGGTGTTTTCGCCCACGGTCTGGGGCTGAATCTGCAGGTTGCTGGCTTTGTAGAAGCGGTTGTTGTAGGCAGCTACCTGGGTTTGCAGGTCTTTGAACGCAGCATTGTTGGTTGGGAAGGATATGACAACGGCCTGGGCAGCATTGAGGTCGGCTTTGTACGGCGAAACCGGCGCCGGCGCGGGCCCTGCCGAGCCAGCGGGCGGCACCACCGCGGGAGCCGCCGCTGGCTGTTCCGGTGTCATGGGTTTGCCGGTTTCCGCTGGGGTGGGCGTGGCAGCGGGAGCGTCTTTGGCCGGCGTTTTCGCTGAAGTTGCTGGGGTTGAAGTTTTGCCAGGTGTTTTTGTCTTGGGCGCCTCTTTGGTTACCGGAGCCTTGTCAGCCGGCTTATTCGGCGTGCCAGCAGCCGGTGCCGGCGTTGGCGTTTCGTATTCTTCCGTCGAAATGCGCATGCGGGTATCTACCTCGCCGGGGCGGAAAAACGACACCCGCGGCTTCTCGGTCGACGCCAACGCGCCTGCCAACTGCCCGGCTTCATACTTCGAGTACGAGGCCAAGTAGTCCTGGGCTTTGGCCACTAGCGGACTTTCGGGATATTTCTTGGCAAACGCCTCCACCGCGGCCTTGTGTGTGGCGGGTGGCTGGGTGCGCAGCGTCAGCAGCAGTTGCAGATAATCGGCGCGGTCGTTCAGGTCGGTTTGCGGGTACTGCTTGCGCGCCCGCGCCACGGCGGCCGTGGCTTTTTTGAATTCCTGCTTCTTGTAGAGCGCAAACGCCGAGTCGAGCACCGCCGACATCTGCTGATTGGCTACCGAAGTACGGCGCAGGTACTCGGGGTCGGCTACCAAGCGGGCGTATGAAGAGTTCGGAAACTGTTCGCGCAGCTGCTGGGCGTACCGCTCAGCCTTGGGCGCGTCCGGCACTTCCTTGTTGACGAGGTAGGCGCTGTAGTACACTTCCGGGAGCCGCTTGCTGCGCGGAAAGCGCGTTACAAACTGCTCGTACGTCTCTGCCGACTTCGGCAGCTCCTTGAGTTGCTGGCTGTATATAGCCGCCAGGGCATAGGTGGCGTCTTCTATTTTGGCTTCGGCCTGCTGCTGCGCTTCGGTACCGAATGGAATCTGCTGGCGGTACTGCGCCACCAAATCGGCCCGCAGCTTGGCCGGATCGGCGGAAGCCTGGGCCGGCGGGTTTACGTTGCTATCGGCGCTGCCGCCCACCGACACGGGCGCGCCGCCATTAGCTACCGGGGCCTGTGTAGCCAGGCTGCTCAAACGCCAGTTATCGGTCAAGGGCCGGTCGCCCCACTGCCGCTGGAAATCGGCGCGGGCCGTACCCAATGACGTCGGGTTGTCGAAGTACCACTGCTTGCCGGTCGACGCGTTGGCAAAAGCCAGCGGATCGATGTTGGGGTCGCCGGTGCGACTGGGGTCTTGGCCGGTGGCAGTCTGATTGGCGCTGCGGGCGGCCAGCAAAGCTTGGCGTTCGGCTTCCTTCTCCTGCGCTTTTAGCGCGGCGTCAGCGTAGGCCAGCAGGCGGGTGCGCAGCGTGGCCGTGTCCAGCTTCGCCAGCGTCAGCAAGCTGTCCTGGGTTTCGATAGTGGTCAGCTGCTGGGCAAAGTCGCGCAGAATGTCGCGGCGCTCAGCTGTGGCGGCGTATTCCGGCGCCTCGCGCGGCAGGCTTTGCGTGGTGCTGTCGTAATAAGCCGCGGCCAGCCTATACTTCTGCAGGTTCTCGTAATAGATGCGGCCCGAGAGCAAGTAAGCGTAGGCCTTCTGCGCCCGGTTCTGGGTATTGTTCCGCACCGACTGGTTCAGCAGCCCCAGCGCCTTGTCGTAGTGCTGCTGGCGGTATTCCAGCCGGGCCATTTCGTAGTAAATCTTGTCGCGGTACTCCTTGTTCTTCGGGTCCTTCAGCAGCTTGGCGAAGTACTTGTCGAGGCGCGCGCGGTCGGTCTGGCTCAGGTCCGACACCTGCCCCAGCATCAGCTTCGAGAAGAAGTCCAGCTCGTAGGGCGGGTTGCGCTTCAGAATTTGGTTGAGCTGCGCGTAGGCTTCCTTGTCCTGTCCCTGGTTCTGGTAGAGCTGGGCCAGCACGTAGCGCGTGCGGGAGCGTTCATCCTTCTGCGGAATGTAAGGAATGGCCTTATTCAGGTTCTCAATGGCCTGCTTTTCGTCGCCCTGCCAGATATAGTACTGAGCACGCGTCAGAAACAGCTCCCGGGCGTTGCGCTCGGTGCCTTTCTCTTTGTCGAGCAGGCTCGATACGTAGGCGGCGTTGTCCCATTCCTGGGTGGCCATGTACGTGCGCATCAGCCAGATCAGCGCCTCGTGCTTGGCGTTGGGGTCGTTGCTGGTGGTGTTGACGTACTTAAAGGTCTTGGTAGCGTCCTCAAATTCGCGGCGGTAGAAGCGCGTCTTGCCCACCAGAATATAGGAGTCGTCGGTGAAGTCGCTGCCGGGGCGCCGCTGAATGGGCAGTGAGGCCTTCTTCACCACGTCGTCGAGGTCGGCGGCCAGCTGCACGGCTTTCACCGAGTCGACCACCGGCAAGAGCGGCAGCGTGCGGTTGTAGTCGGCAGGACGCTCCTTATATAAGGCAGCTTCTACCTCGCGCATTTTCTCGCGGGCCAGGAAATAGCCGTTGTCGCGGGCGACGAGGTTCTGGTAGGAACGGGCTACGAAATTGTGCCGCTCGGCCGAGCAACTGCTCAACCAAGCCGCCGCAGCCACAAGCAGGCCGCCAATCGGTAACAAAACAATACGCGAGGGATTCGCCACGGGCAGCAAGCGGGTGGGGTGGAAGGGTGTTGGGCTTGGAAAACGCTGCGAGGCAGCCCTTTCGTTCGATAGGTCGATGACCAAGTACAACGCCGCAAATCAGCTTAAAGTACGTGAATTTTGCCCGGCTGCGCCCGGGCCACACAGAACCGACCTCATTATGTGCGTTTTCCGGGCCGAAGTCCGGGCGCCGTGCCGTACCTTTGTCGCCCTTCATTTGTCCTTCATGCCCGAGCCGACGAAGCCGCAACCGCCCAACTCCGACCAGAAGCAGTCCAGCCAGCTGGCCCGCTACTCCGGCGTGGGCATGCAAATGCTGGCCACCATTGGCCTCAGCACTTGGCTCGGCATCGAGCTCGACAAGCGCATGGGCTGGAGCCCCTGGGCCACGGTGGTGCTGGCGCTGCTCGGCGTGTTTGCTGCCATGTACCAGATCATCCGTGCCGCTTCCCGCGACAAATAATACGCTCTTCCGCCTCCCGTAACTGACCCGCCCGGCCAGCCTGTTTTCATTTCGCCCTTGAACCGTTTCTTCCGCAACCTGCTGCTGTTCTCCGTGCCCCTCGGCGCGCTGCTGTACCTGCTCCGGGCGCAGTTCGGCGAAGTAGTGGTGCACCCCTGGGCCGACTGGCTGTTGCTGTTTTTCGTGGGGCTGACGGTCATCACCTTCTGGCTCACGTGGCGGGCGTTTCAGCGCAACCCCGATTCGCTGCTCACAGCTTGGTTCGGCACTACCGCCCTGCGGCTTGTACTGGCCTTAGTCGTGATTGTAACCTATTTGGTTCGGGGCGGAGCCCACGCCGGGCATAGCACTTGGACATTTTTGGGCCTGTTCTTCCTGCTGTATTTCCTCTACACCGGGTTTGAAGTCTGGAATGTCGTGACTAACTTGCGCCCGTTTTCAAAACCGGCCTCCGAGCCCTCCTAAGCTCGACAAGGTTTCGCCTTAAATCAATCTGAATGAAGCGGTTACTGCTCTTTTTCTTCTGCATTCTGACGTTGCCGGTTTTTGCTCAAGAGCATCCAACCGAGGTTTCGACCACCGCCGACACGCAAGTAGAAGCCACCGAAGAGGGCAAGTTCAACGCCGGTGAGATGATTCTGCACCACGTGGGCGACTCCCACGAATGGCATTTTGCCTCTATCGGCGAATCGCACATCACCCTGCCGCTCCCCATTATAGCCTACCAACCTGGCAAGGGCCTGTCGGTATTCTCGTCGAGCCGCTTCGGTCACGAGTTTAAGGACAGCTACAACGGCCTGAAGCTGGAGCACGAGCACCTGGTAGCCGAAGACGGCTCGACCGTATACGACTTCTCCATTACCAAGAACGTCGCCTCGATGCTCATCAGCGTGGCGCTCATGATTCTGGTATTCACGTCGGTAGCAAGCGGTTACAAGAAAAACCACGGCCGGGCGCCCCGCGGCATCCAGTCGTTCTTCGAGCCCATCATCATCTTCGTTCGCGATGAAGTAGCCAAGAAGGCCATCGGGCCCAAGTACGCCAAGTACCTGCCCTACCTGCTGACCATCTTCTTCTTCATCTGGTTCAACAACCTGCTGGGTCTGCTGCCGGGCGCGGCTAACCTGACCGGTAACATTGCCGTCACGTTCCTCTTTGCCTTCATCACGCTGCTCATCACCACGTTCAGCTCCAACAAATACTACTGGTCGCACATTTTCTGGACGCCCGGTGTGCCGCTGTGGCTGCGCCCGATCATGATTCCGGTGGAGTTGATCGGCGTGATTTCGAAGCCTTTCTCCTTGATGGTTCGACTTTTTGCCAACATCACGGCCGGTCACATCATCATCCTGAGCTTCATCTCGCTCATCTTCATCTTCAACACCGTGGCCATTTCGCCGCTGTCGTTGGCCTTCGGTCTGTTCATCAGCTGCCTTGAGCTGCTGGTAGCCGCGCTGCAGGCCTACATCTTCACGCTGCTCACCGCCATGTACATCGGCGGCGCCGTGGAAGAGCACGACGACCACGACTACGGCATTGGCGGCGACGACGCCGACGCCCCGGCCCACGTGCACGCGCACTAAGCCGCTCCCCCTCGCTTTTCTTTTTCTTCTGACTTTTTTCCTTTCACTCCCCAAACTTCTGTTTTATGCTTCTCACTCTGTTGCTGCAGGTCGTTAATGCTGTTGGTCTGGCCGTAATGGGCGCTGGTATCGGTGCTGGCCTGGCCATCGTAGGTGCCGGTCTTGGTATCGGTCGCATTGGCGGCAGCGCCATGGAGGCTATTGGCCGCCAGCCCGAAGCTTCGGGCAAAATCCAGACGGCTATGCTGATTGTAGCGGCCCTTGTTGAAGGTGCTGCTCTGTTCGCAGTCGTAGTCTGCCTGCTGATTGCCCTGAAACTGCAGTAGTAGTGCGCATAGCCCGGCGCCCGTTTTCCCCTCGGAAGGCGGGCGCCTTGGGTTCGTGCTTCCTACTAGTGTTACCGGGTTGTAACGGCTTGCCTCGCTGAACGCGGTTTCGGTGCGGAGCCTATTTCTCATCTAGCCTTTGCTAAGCGCCCATGCTTACCAACCCTAGTTTCGGTTTGCTGTTTTGGCAGCTCACCATCTTTGTAATTCTGCTCATCATCCTCCGCGCTTTCGCGTGGAAACCGATTCTGGCCTCCCTGCGCGAGCGTGAGGAAAGCATCGAAGGGGCGCTGCGCCAAGCCGACCAAGCGAAGCTCGAAATGCAGGCCTTGAAGGCCGGCAACGAAAAGCTTATCGCCGAAGCCCGCCAGGAGCGCGACCGGATGCTGAAAGAAGCCAGCGAAATGAGCAACCAGCTCATCGAAACGGCCAAGCAGAAAGCCACCGACGAAGGCGCCCGCATGATCATGCAAGCCCGCGAAGCCATCCAGAACGAAAAGATGGCGGCGCTGGCCGAAGTGAAAAACACGGCTGCCCAACTCTCGATTGACATTGCCGAGCGCATCCTGCGCCGCGAACTGTCGGACTCGGGTGCCCAAAAGCAGCTCGTGACCGACTACCTGCAAGAGGTAAAACTCAACTAAGCCGTTCGCTTTTAGCTGTTGGCTGTTAGCCTCTCCGGGCTGACAGCCAACAGCTAAAAGCCAGCAGCTAAAAGATTAAAACCAATGTCTGAACAAAGAGTCGCCGCCCGCTACGCCAAGTCCTTGCTGGATCTGGCCCAGGAGCAGGGTACGCTGGACACGGTGCAGCAGGACATGGAGCTTTTCGGCAAAACGCTGGAAGGCAGCCGCGACCTGCGCCTGGCCCTGCGCAACCCCATTGTGCAGCACGACAAAAAGCTGAACATCCTGCGGCGGCTGTTCGAAGGCAAGGTGTCGGACCTCACCATGAAGTTCTTCACCATCATCACGCAGAAAAACCGCGAAACGGCGCTGGAATTCATTGCTAGTGAGTTTCAGACGCAGTTCAACGTGCTGCGCAACATCCAGACCGCCGACGTGACCACGGCCACGCCGCTCACGCCGGAACTGCGCGAGCAGGTTCAGCGTCTGGTACAAGAACAAACCGGAGGTGGTACCGTCGAACTGCGTGAGCACGTCGACGCCAGCCTCATCGGTGGCATCGTCCTGCGTTTGGGTGACCGGCAGATCGATGACTCGGTACGCACGCGCCTCAACCGCCTGCGCACCACCTTCAAACAGAACCCCTACCAAGCCCAACTATAAGTCAGCGTCATGGCAGAAGTACGTCCGGATGAAGTATCCGCCATTCTGCGGGAGCAGTTGTCCAATTTCAAGACCGAAGCCGAACTCGAAGAAGTCGGTACGGTGCTGCAGGTTGGCGACGGGGTAGCCCGCATTTACGGCCTCTCGAAGGCCCAATCGGGCGAACTGCTCGAGTTTGAAAACGGCTTGCGCGCCCTGGTGCTCAACCTGGAAGAAGATAACGTAGGTGCCGTAATGCTCGGCGACTACTCCGAAATCCGGGAAGGTGCTACCGTGCGCCGCACCAACAAGATTGCCTCGATTCAGGTTGGCGAAGGCATCGTAGGCCGCGTGGTCAACACGCTGGGCCAGCCCATCGACGGCCGCGGCCCCATTGCCGGCGAGCTGTACGAGATGCCCCTGGAGCGGAAAGCCCCCGGTGTAATTTACCGTCAGCCGGTAAATGAGCCCCTGCAAACCGGCATCAAGGCCATCGACGCCATGATTCCGATCGGTCGTGGTCAGCGTGAGCTGATCATCGGTGACCGTCAGACCGGCAAATCGACCGTTGCCATCGATACCATCCTGAACCAGCGCGAGTTCTTCGAGCGCGGCGAGCCGGTATTCTGCATCTACGTAGCCGTGGGTCAGAAAGCCTCGACCGTGGCCCAAGTGGTAAACTCCCTGCAGAAGGGTGGCGCCATGGACTACACCGTGGTAGTGGCCGCCTCGGCTTCCGACCCGGCTCCGATGCAGTTCTTCGCGCCCTTCACGGGTGCCGCTATCGGCGAGTTCTTCCGCGACACGGGCCGTCCGGCTCTGGTGGTGTACGATGACTTGTCGAAGCAGGCTGTAGCCTACCGCGAGGTGTCGCTGCTGCTGCGTCGTCCTCCGGGCCGCGAGGCGTACCCCGGCGACGTATTCTACCTGCACAGCCGTTTGCTCGAGCGTGCCGCCAAGATCAACGCCTCCGACACGATTGCCCGCGACATGAACGACCTGCCCGAGAGCATCAAGCACTTGGTGAAAGGCGGCGGTTCGCTAACGGCTCTGCCCTTGATCGAAACCCAGGCCGGTGACGTTTCGGCGTACATCCCGACCAACGTAATTTCGATTACCGACGGCCAGATCTTCCTCGAGACGAACCTGTTCAACTCGGGTATCCGTCCCGCCATCAACGTGGGTATCTCGGTAAGCCGCGTAGGCGGTAACGCCCAGATCAAGTCGATGAAGAAAGTGGCCGGTACGCTGAAGCTGGACCAGGCGCAGTTCCGCGAACTGGAGGCCTTCGCCAAATTCGGCTCGGACCTCGATGCCTCGACCAAGCTCACCATCGAGCGGGGCCGTCGCAACCTCGAAATACTGAAGCAGCCGCAGTTCTCGCCCCAGAAGGTAGAAGACCAGGTTGCTATCATCTACGCGGCCACCAACGGTCTGCTCGACCGTGTTCCGGTAAACCGCGTGCGCGAATTCGAGCGGGAATTCACCCAGGTGATGAACACCCGTCATGCCGACGTGCTGGCTGGCCTGAAAGCCGGTAAGCTCGACGACACCATCACGGGCACCATCCGCCAGGTGACGCAAGACCTGTCGGCCTCGTACGCTTCGAAATAGATTGTTAAATGGTTGAATGGCTAAATGGTTGGTCGTTCTGGCAACGCGAGAACAATCAACCATTTAGCCATTTAACAATTCAACCATTCAACTTATGGCTAGCTTAAAAGAAGTCCGCAACCGCATCGTGTCGGTCACCTCGACGCAGCAAATCACCAAAGCCATGAAAATGGTGGCGGCGGCCAAGCTGCGCCGGGCCCAGGACAACATTCTGCGGATGCGCCCCTACGCCCAGCGGCTCAACAGCATTCTGGCTAACCTCTCGCAGGGCGCCGGCGCTGAAGTAACCGGCGACTACGGCGTGCAGCGCGAAGTGCGCCGCGTGCTCATCATTGCCATTACTTCGGACCGCGGCTTGGCCGGTGCTTTCAACAGCAACGTGTTCAAGGGCGTCAACCAGCTGATTCAGGAGCGCTACCAGGCGCAGGCCGCCGCCGGCAACGTGAGCTTTATGGCCATCGGCCGCAAGGCGCACGACTACTACGGCCGCCGCGGCGCGCTGGTGGGCAACTACACGCAGGTGTTCAGCCAGCTCTCCTTCGACACGGTGCGCGTGGCCGCCGAGCAGGCCATGGAGGGCTTCCGCAACGGCGAGTACGACCAAGTAGTGATTGTGTACAACGAGTTCAAGAACGTTGCTACCCAGATCATCCGCGCCGAGCAGTTGCTGCCCATTCTGCCCGCCGAGGCACCGGCCAACGCCACCACCTCGAACGTAGACTACATCTTCGAGCCCTCGAAAGAGGAAATTGTGCAGAGCCTGATTCCGACCTCGCTGAAAGTGCAGCTCTACAAAGCCGTACTGGAAAGCAACGCCTCGGAGCACGGCGCCCGCATGACGGCCATGGACAAAGCCACCGACAACGCCGGTGAGCTGCTCAAGTCGCTCAAGCTGACTTACAACCGCACGCGTCAGGCGGCCATTACCACCGAGATTCTCGAAATCGTGGGTGGTGCCGAAGCCTTGGCTGCCGGTAAGTAGTAGTTCGCATCCATTTGCAGAAAGGCCCGCTTCCGGAAGGAGGCGGGCCTTTTTTCTTATAAGCCAAGTGGTACTGGTACCCGATCTACAGCTGCATGTACTGCCGCTCGGCCAACTTCTTGCTGGGCTGGGGCACTTCGGGTTGCTCGGCCAGCAGCTTGAGCACCCGCGCCGGCGTGAGGCCGGTGAAGTCTTTGATAACGGTGAGCGGGGCCTGGAACTGCGCGGCCCGCAGCGCGGTGCCCACGCCGATGCAGCGCATGCGGGCACGGTAGGCGGCCTGCTCGCCCAGAATAGCGTCTTCGAACACCACGCAGCGGGCCGGCGGAACTCCCAGTTTCTTGGCCACCACTGCAAAGGTGTCGGCGTGGGGCTTGCCGTGGTCCACATCGTCCTTGCCCACTACCACATCGAAAAAGCGGCGCAGGTGCAGGTGGTCGATGATATAGTCGATGGTTTCGGGGGCCGAGCCGGTACCCAGACCCAGCTTGAAGCCAGCGGCGCGGGCGGCTTCGAGAAAACGAGTGAGGCCAGCCAACTCCTGGCGCTTGTCCCAGTAAAGCACGCGGTAGAGAAACTCGCGGCGGTCGGCGTAGAGCTTCAGCTGCTTCTCGGGCACGGGGTAGCGGAATACGGTTTTCAGGATGTTGGTGGCCGGCATGCCGTTGAGGCGCTTGAGCAGCGTTAGGGCATTGGTGTCGAGGCCCAACTCGCGAAAGAGCAGCTGGAAGGCGCGGGCCTGGTAGCGGGTGTTATCGATGAGGACGCCGTCCATGTCGAAGATGAGGGCGTAGTCGGAAGTAGCGGGCATAAGAGGCAAGCAGGAAAGAAGAATGAGGAACACACGGGTACGCACTGTCCGTCGCCCCGGGTATTATTCCTTACGATGGTTATGGTAACGCGGCGCGGAGGACCTGGGAACAGGGCCCGGTGCACGCGAAGCATTACCTACTGATAATTGCGCGTTACTCATTCTTCATGGATACGTGGTTACCTTTGCGGCCGCAAACTTGGCCGCGCCGTGCGCGTAGGGACAGGATGCGTTTTTCTATGCTGAAGACCTTCTTGATTGGTGCCGTGCTGCTGACCTCCTCGTTGTTGGGCGGAAGCAAGGCCGTGGGGCAGGGCAAGGGCAAGCCGTTGGCGCGGCCCAAGCTGGTCGTGGGCGTGGTGGTCGATCAGATGCGCTACGACTACCTCTACCGCTACTGGAGCAAGTACGGTGAAGGCGGCTTCAAGCGGCTGTTGGGCGAGGGGTTTAGCTTCGAAAACACCCACTACAACTACGTGCCTACCTACACCGGGCCGGGCCACGCCAGCATTTACACCGGCACTACGCCCTCGGGCCACGGCATCATTGGCAACAACTGGCTGGAGCGCGAAACGGGCAAGGGCACTTACGTAACCGAAGACAAAACCGTGCAGCCGGTGGGCGGCACGGCGGCGGCCGGCCAAATGTCGCCGCGCCACATGCTGGTTACCACCATTACCGACGAGCTACGCCTGGCCACGAACTTCCAGGCCAAGACCATCGGGGTGTGCATCAAGGACCGCGGCTCCATCTTGCCCGCCGGCCACGCTGCCTCGGCGGCCTATTGGTTCGACAACGCCAACGGCGCCTTCATCACCAGCACCTTCTACGCCCAGCAGCTGCCGGAGTGGGTTACGGCCTTCAACAACCGCCAGCTGGCCGCGCAGTACCTGAGCAAATCCTGGGAAACGCTGCTTCCCCTGGACCAATACACCGAAAGCTCGGCCGACGACGTGCCGTGGGAAAACACCTTCCGGGGCGAAACCAAGCCGGTGTTTCCGCACGACATGCCCAAGCTCAGCGGCTGGGCGCCCCCGCAGGTGCAAGGGGCGCTCAAGGCCGAAGGAGAAAAGGCTCCCGCCACCAACCTCGACCTGATTCGGACTACGCCTTTCGGCAACACGCTCACCCTCGACTTCGCCCTCGAAGCCATTCGGGCCGAGCAGCTGGGCCAGCGCGGTCAAACCGATTTCCTGGCCCTGAGCTTCTCGTCGACCGACTACGTGGGGCACCACTTTGGGGTGAATGCGGTGGAAACCGAAGACACCTACCTGCGCCTCGACCGGGACCTGGCCCGTCTGCTCACCTACCTCGACAAAACCGTGGGCAAAGGCAACGCCTTGGTGTTCCTCTCGGCCGACCACGGCGCGGCGCACTCGCCCGAATTTCTGAAAAGCCAGCGCCTGCCCGCCGGCTCGGTGGGGCCGCGCCTGTGGCGCGACTCGCTGCAGGCGCAGCTGGTGCGGCGCTACGGCCCGGGCCAGTGGGTGCTCAGCTACGAAAACCAGCAGGTGTACCTCAACCGCCCGCTGATTCAGCAGCACAAGCTCGACCTCTACCAAATGCAGCAGGACGTGGCCGCGCGCATGGTGCAGTTTACCGGCGTTACGCGGGCCGTGGCCGCCACCGATTTGCAGAAGTCGCACTGGGAAAGCGGCCTGCTGATGTACCTCGAAAACGGCTACCTGCCCAAGCGTAGCGGCGACGTGATGGTGGTGATGGAGCCCGGCTGGCTCGAATCGTACGCCTACCCGGTGAACAAGGGCACCACCCACGGCTCCAGCGGTGCCTACGACACCCACGTGCCGTTGCTGTTCTGGGGCTGGCACATTCCGCGGGGCGAGTCGAGCCACCCGGCGCGTATTACCGATATTGCGCCCACCGTAGCCCGGCTGCTCCACATTCAGGAGCCCGACGGCTGCACCGGCGAACCGCTGCTGGAAGTATTACCCAAGAAGAAATAACGCCGTCCGCGGCTGGCTTCGGGCCGGCGGGCAGCCCTCCAACTCGTTTTTCACACTCCATCTTTTCGCTACCAGCCACTTGCTGACGGCAAACAGCTTACCACATGGCTCACTTCAACCCCTGGCACGACGTCAATTACGGCCCCAAGGCCCCGCAGATTGTTAACGCCATCATCGAAATTCCCAAAGGCTCGAAAGGCAAATACGAGCTCGACAAAGACAGCGGCCTGCTCAAGCTCGACCGCGTGCTGTTTTCAGCCGTGCACTACCCCGCCGCCTACGGCTTCATTCCGCAGACCTACTGCGACGACAAAGACCCGCTCGACGTGCTCGTGCTCTGCTCCGTCGACGTGGTGCCCATGTGCCTGATCGAGGCCAAGGTCATCGGCGTGATGCAAATGATTGACAACAACGAGGAGGACGACAAGATCATTGCCGTGGCCGCCCACGACGTGTCGATGAACCACTACAACGACATTTCGGAGCTGCCCCCGCACACGCTGCTGGAAATGCGCCGCTTTTTCGAGGATTACAAAGCCCTCGAAAACAAGCAGGTGGTAGTAGAGAAGTTTATGGGCCGCGAAGAAGCCTACAAGATTGTGCAGGACAGCCTGAACCTGTACGACGAAACCTACCGCCACAACAACCAGCACGCCCAGCTCTCGATGCTGTAGAAGTTGCACCGAAGCCTCCGGGTTTCTCCCGCTAAGCCCTCGTATAAGTACTTATACGAGGGCTTTTCTATGAAAAAAGCTCGTCGGCGGAAAGCACAACGGGACCGAGGCGCGTACAATTCAGCTCCTCCCTCACCCTAGGTTTTCCCGATGACCCAACATACCCCTAAGAACCCGATAAGGCGTTTTCTCTACGAAAACGGCCTTTCGCTCGTCATTACCGCGATGGTGCTGCTCACGCTGGGCGGCCAAACCCTCACCGGCTGGCACGACTACAACGACGAGCTGCAAGAAATGCAACGGGCCCAGCTCAGCCTGAGCGAGTACGTGACATCTGGCCATTGGGTGGAGGCCACGTTCGAAAACTGGGAAAGTGAGTTTCTGCAGATGGCGCTGTACGTGATACTCACCGTGAAGCTGCGCCAGAAAGGCTCGGCCGAGTCGAAAAAACTGGACGAACCCGAAGAAGTGGATCGGGAGCCCAACCCTTACAACGACGACGCGCCGTGGCCCGTGAAGCAAGGCGGAGTGGTACTGTGGCTCTACAAACAGTCGCTCAGCATTGTGTTTCTGCTCCTGTTCATTGGGGCATTTTTTCTGCACGCGCTGGGCGGTACCGAGGTATACAACATCGAGCAGCAGGCCCACGGCAAAGAAACCGTGGATTTGTGGGGCTACCTGGCTACGTCGCGGTTCTGGTTCGAGTCGCTGCAGAACTGGCAGAGCGAGTTCCTCAGCATCGTGTCCATCGTGGTCCTCACCATCTGGCTGCGGCAGCACGGCTCCCCCGAGTCGAAGCCCGTGGATGCGCCGCACAGCGAAACCGGGAAGTAGCGGCGGGCGGCTTGGCGGCGCGGCTGTACTTTGCGGCCTCAACGGCGCTGCCCGCTCTCCGTCTCATGCCTGACCCCGCTTTGCCACCGTCTTTGGGCGCCTTGCCCCGCCTGGGCCAACGCCTGACCGAGGCAGTGCTCTACGGCAACGGCTTGGTGGCGGCATCGGCAGCGGCCCTCACGGCGGCCTCGGCGCACTACTGGCACCGGCCGTTGCCCTGGACGGTTCCGATGCTGGTATTGGCCGCCACGCTGTTTGTGTACAACCTCAACGGTGCCCGCCGCCACAGCCTGCGCTTGCCGCCGGGCGTGCCGGCCCGCCGCCGCTGGATTGTGCAGCACCGGCCGCTGCTGCTGGGCGTGGTCATTGGCTCGGCCCTCATCCTGCTGTGGCTGTATACAACCAGTCCGTTCGTTGGGCCACTGACGTGGTTTCTGGCCCACCTGGCTTTGCTGTCGTTGGCGTATTCCTGGCCGGTGCTACCAGGACGCCACGGCGGTCGGCGCCGCGGCCTGCGCGACGTGCCCGGTCTGAAAACCCTGCTCATCGGCTACGTGTGGGCCGCCGTGACGGTGTGGCTGCCGGCCCTCAGCGTGGGGCTGCCTCTCACAGCGCCGGAAGTGGCGCTGTTGCTGGCGCGCCGGTTCTGCTTTATTCTGGCCGTGGCGTTGATTTTCGACCTGCGCGATTTTAGCAAAGACCGGCGCGCCGGCACGCCCACGCTGCCCGTGCTGCTGGGCTTCCGAAGGGGCCGGGGGCTGGCGTTGGCCTGTGTGCTGCTGTCGGCGGCGCTGCTGCTGCCCGATCTTTCTCCCGGCGGGCAATTCGTGCTGGCGGTACCCACGTTGCTTTCGGCGCTGGTCACCTGGTTTGCCGACGAAACCCGCTCCGACTACTACTACGCTCTGCTGGCCGACGGCCTGCTGCTGATTCAAGCCGGCGCGCTGGTGCTGGCCGCAACCGTTAGCTGACAACCGCACCGGGGCACTACTCAAAGCGTTTCGTCGGGCGTGGTCAGCTCCTGCAGCGCCACGCCGATATAATGGGGTAGTGCGCCAGCCGTTAGCCCCGCCTGGCCGGTGTGCACTACGGCCAGATCGGCGGCGCGGCCGTGGGCATAGACGGCCAGCAAGGTGGCATCGAGCGGGGAGAGGCGCTGGTCGGCGCGCAGGGCGGTGAGCAGGCCGGTAAGTACGTCGCCGGTGCCGCCAGTTGCCAGGCCGGGGTTGCCGGTGGTGTTGAAGTACAGGTGGCCCTCGGGCGTGGCGGTGCAGGAGTAGGCCCCCTTCAGCACCACGTAGCAGCGGTAGCGGCTGGCAAAATCACGCAGCAGCTCCAACCGGTGGTAGTCGTTGCGGGCCGGTTGGGTGAGGCGCTCAAACTCCTTCGGGTGGGGCGTCAGCACGGTATCAGGGGGCAGTAGGTCGAGCAGGGGGCGGTTGGCGCCGAGCAGGTTCAGGGCATCGGCATCGAGCACCAGCGGGACTTTGTGCGCCGGCGCCGTGCATAGCAGCTCCTCCAGCACGGCGCGGGTATCGTCGTGCTGGCCGATGCCGGGGCCCATGCCCACGGCCGCGTAGGGCTGCAGGTCGGGTAGCGTAGTCAGGTGGTTTTTTGCGTCGTCGGGCAGGCACATGGCCTCGGGCACGGCAGTTTGTGCCACCGCGTAGCCCACGGCCGGCACGGCCAGCGTGAGCAGCCCCGCGCCGCCGTGCAGGCTGGCGCGGGCCGCCAATACGGCGGCGCCTATTTTGCCTTTGCTGCCGGCCAGCAGCAGCGCGTGGCCATAGGTGCCTTTGTGCGAAAACGTACCGCGCCGGGGCAGGCGGCCAGCCAGCTCGGCCGCATCCACCACCGTCATGTTGGCAGCAACCTGGGCCAGGAAATCAGCACTCAAACCGATGGGTACGGTGTGCCACTGGCCTACATAGGGCGCGTTTTGCGGAAGCAGAAAGGCCAGCTTCGGCAGCTCGAAGGCCACGGTGTGGCGGGCCTGCACCACGGCGCTGTCGGGCGGCTGCGGAGCATCGGAGAGCAGGCCTGAGGGCACATCGATGCTCACGACGCGGGCTTGGGCGGCGTTCAGGTGACGCACCACATCAGCGGCCGGGCCGTCGAGCGGCCGGTTCAGGCCCGTGCCAAACAAAGCATCGACCACTACGGTGCCGGGAGCAATGGCGGGCAGGTGCGCCGGGTTCAGCTCCAGCACCTCTACTTTGGCCGGCAGGCGTTGGCGGTTGATTTCCCAGTCGGCGGAGTGCCGCTCGGCGGGCAGCAGCCACACCTGCGCGTGGTAGCTGCGCTGGTGCAGCAGGCGCGCCACGGCCAGTCCGTCGCCGCCGTTGTTGCCGGGGCCACACAGCACCAGCACGTTGCCGGCATCGGCAGGGGTGAGGCGAGGGGTCAGCCAGTTGGTGAAGGCCGTGGCGGCGCGCTCCATCAGAACATCGGAGCCAATGCCTTCTTCCTCAATGGTGGCGGCGTCGGCGGCGCGGGTTTGGGCGGCGGTGAGGAGTTTCATGGATGCAGGTTACAACGATTATACGTTGCTTGCGGCTTTCTACCCTCTCCATACGCACCGCCTCGACTTATGCCGCCTTATTCCCTGGCCATGTTGCTCGTGCTGGCTTTTTTCCTGGCCGCGTGCGACGCCAAACAGCCGGTCGAGCAAGCCGGACAAAACGCTCCGCCGTCTGCCGCCACCGCCGAAACTACAGCTGGGTGGCACGGCGCAATCGATACCACGCGGCAGGTGCCGCCTGGCCTCGCGTTGCCCGGCCAGCTGCTGGAAAGCCGCCGCTGGACCGATGCCGCCGGCGACAACCTGCTGGTGGTATACCGCACGAAACCCGCCACCGAAAAGCACTCGGAAATGGAGGGCGAGCAGCACGTAGAGCTGTTTGCCCGGCAGTATGTGCGGCCCGCCAACGGCCGCTACCAGGAACTGTGGCGCCTGCAGGATGCCGTGCGCCACTGCCCCTTCGATATGTGGCTGGGCCCGTTGCCCAGCTCCACTCGCATTACCGACCTCGACCAAGATGGCACCACCGAAACCACGCTCGTTTATAAACTCACCTGCCGCAGCGACGTCAGCCCCTCGCAGATGAAGCTCATCATGCACGAGGGCCCGGCCAAATATGCCCTGCGGGGGCACATGGTGGTGCAGTACGATTCTATTCCGCTGACCCAGCGTGTGCCGGCCAATTCCTGCTGCCTCGACACCATCGGCCGGCAACAGCTGGAAGCCCCCGAGGGCTACGAGCTGTACGCGGGCCGCTACGAAACGGAAAAAGAGTTTCGCGCCGCGCCGCGGCCGTTTCTGGTATTTGCCCGGCAGCAGTGGCGGCAATGGATAACGCAGGACAACTTCGGGCAGCTGCGGTGAACGGCCGACGAACGAGCCGCGCTAAACAACCGGGCGCGGAAAGCCGTTGTATCAAACCATTCCGCTAACATCTGAAACCGTAACCACCCCGCTATGCAAACCTGGGCCGACGTCATCCGCCTTGCCAACAACGGCACTCCTGCCCCCGACCGCCGCGTCGAGAAAACCGATGCCGAGTGGCGGGCCCAGCTCACGCCCGAGCAGTACCGCGTGACGCGGGAACACGGCACCGAGCGCGCCTTTACCGGCGAGTACTGCGAAGCCCACGAGGCCGGCCTTTACGCCTGCGTGTGCTGCGGCACTCCGCTCTACGACTCGCGCACCAAGTTCGAGTCGGGCACGGGCTGGCCGAGCTTTACCCAGCCGGTACAGGAAAACGCCATCAGGTACAAAAAAGACACCAGCTACGGCATGACCCGCGTGGAAGTGCTCTGCAACGTGTGCGACGCCCACCAGGGCCACGTCTTCCCCGACGGTCCGCCGCCCAGCGGCCTGCGCTTGTGCATCAATTCGGCCGCCATCAAACTGGTAGGCGAGAAAACCGAAGCGTAGCACCACGCGGGCAGCAACCAACCGCCAAGCTCGATTCTGGTCGGCGGCCCTATTGCGGGGCTTGCCGGTACGGGTCGAGCTTGGCGTTTTCCATGAAGCGCGGCGGCGAAGCCAGCGGTGTGAAACCGAACTGCGCGTAAAGCGAGTGGGCGTCGCGGGTGCCGAGCAGCCAGCGGCGCAGGCCCTGCAATTCCGGGTGCGCCATAATGTGCGTCATCAGCAGCTTGCTCAGGCCCTGGCCGCGGTGGGCTTCCAGCACAAACACGTCGCAGAGGTAGGCAAAGGTGGCGCGGTCCGTCACCACCCGGGCAAACCCCACTTGCTGGCCATCGGGCGCGTAAACGCCGAAGCACAAGGAATTCTGGATGGAGCGCTCCACCAACTCGCGGCTGATGCCGGGGGCCCAGTAGGAGTGGTGGCTGAGGTAGTCGTGGACAAGCGCCACGTCGAGGCGGGCGGGGTCGGTGCTGATGGTGTAGGCGGCCGTCATGAAAAGCAGGAAGAAAAACCAGTTGTCCCAAAGAAAACGGCTGCAGAGCTATATCTGCTGAAGAGTTACCTTTATGCGGTGCTACTCAGCACGGTAACTTCCCTAAACCTTAGTTTCCTTGAAAGCAATTCTATTCTTCGCGCTGCCGCTGCTTGCCGCAAGCGCAGTTCAGGCCCAGCCGGCTTTGCCCCGGTTGCCCAAACCAACGTCCCAGTCGGCAGAACGGAGCGTAAACGCCAACCCGGCCTTTCGACTGACCAGCGTGACCAAGCAGCAGTACCGCAACAGCGCCTGGCTCGACACGCTGCGCTTTACCTACCTGCGCTTCAACGCCGCTAATCTGCCCATGCGCGAGGTGCGCGAAAACGCCCCCACCCGCGGGGCGGCGTTCCGCCTGTTGCGCCAGGAGAACTACCAGTACAACGCGGCCGGCAAGAAAACCTCGGATTCGACCTTCGTGTACAACAACGGCACGCTCAACACCGCGCCCTCACTGGTCGTCACGTTCACCTACAACAGCCAGGGCCTGCTGGCGCAGGAGCTGCAGCAAGTCAGCGTGGCCGGTACGCTGCGTCCCTACGGCCGCGACACCTACACCTATAATGCGCAGGGCCAGAACACCCGTATTTTGGGTGAATCGTACTTCGGGTCGTCGTGGCTGGCCGACTACCAGGAACTCTTCACCTACAACGCGCAGGGCAAAGTCAGCAGCGACGAGTTTCAGGTAGCCGACGCCTCGGGCTCCACGTTCAGCCCCTTCCTGAAGGATATTTTTACCTACAACGCGCAGGGCTTGGTCGCCACCGACCTGCAACAGCAGTTTGTCAACGGCGCCTACGCCGATGCTTTCCGCGTTACCAATACCTACAACGCCACCACCAACCTGCTCACGAGCTACGTGTTAGAGCGCGCCGTGGGTATCATCACGCCTCCCAACTGGCAGCCGTACGCGCGGGGTTTCGAAACCTACGACGCCGACCTGAACCTGACCCAGGAGCTGACGCAGCAGTACCGCAACGGGGCCTACGCCGACGACGAGCGGTACCTCTACACGTACCAGCGCATTCTGGCGACTGCGCCCGGCCGCGCCTTGCAGGCCGATCTGGCGGTGTACCCCAATCCCACCGCTGAAGCGCCTATTGCTACCTACCGCCTACCCGCGGCGCAAGTAGTAACGGTGGAACTGCTCGATGCACTCGGGCGCGTGGTAGCCATGCCCATAGCCCGGCAGGCCCAAGCCGCCGGCGGGCAACGCGTGGCCCTGCCGGGCGCACTGCCCGCCGGACTCTACACCGTGCGCGTGCGCACCGCCGAGGGCCGTAGCCAGCAAACCAAGCTGGTAGTACAATAACGACTATACACGGCCGCTAGCAGCGCCGGCCCCGGCTTTCGGGGCCGGCGCTGTTGCTTGATGGTGGCGGGATGCGCCAGTCGTTGACAACGAAAACCACTTGCTTGGGCACCCGCCGGGCGCGGCGTACGTTTGTATTCCAATCGGCCCCGGTGGCTGTTCTACTTCTGCTCCCAACCCCCTTTCCCCATGTCCCTGCTCTTCACCGATTTCGCCTCCTGGCAGCAGCACTGCGCCCAAACCGGTGAGCCGCTCTGGCAACCCGTGCTGAACTACGAAATGGAGCAGAAAGGCCGCTCCGAAGAAGCTATCTGGGACGGTCTGCAGCGGGCCTACGACGTGATGCGCGACGCCGTGCACACCGGTCTGTCGGAAAACATGACCTCCCGCTCGGGCATGATCAACAACGGCGCAAAAAAAGTGGCGGCCTCGCCCGTCACCGTGTTGTCGCCCGAGTTCAAGCAGCTTATCACCCGCGCCTTGGGAGCGAAGGAAGTTAACTCGTGCATGGGCCGGGTGGTGGCCGCGCCCACGGCCGGCGCCTCGGGTATTCTGCCCGGTGTGCTCGTCACGCTGCAGGATTTGCACAAGCTTGAGGACCGCAGCATTCTGGAGGGCCTGCTCGTGGCGGCCGGTATTGCCCTCATCATCGAGCAGAACGCTTCCCTGGCTGGCGCGGTGGGCGGCTGCCAGGCCGAAACCGGCTCGGCGGCAGCTATGGGCGCGGGCGCCATCGTGTACTGCCTCGGTGGCTCTGTCGATCAGGCGCTGGCGGCCGTGGCTATTACCATTCAGTGCATGCTGGGCCTGGTGTGCGACCCGGTAGCCGGCCTCGTGGAAGTGCCCTGCGTGGTGCGCAACGCCTCGGCGGCGGCCATTGCCTTTTCCTCGGCCCAGATTGCCATAGCCGGTGTCGACCCGGTTATTCCCGTCGATCAGTGCGTGGCTGCCCTCGGCGAAGTGGGCGAAAGCATGGAAACGCGCTACAAAGAAACCGCCCTCGGCGGCCTGGCCAATACGCCGCGCGCCCGCCAGATCGAGCAAAAAGTACTCATCCAGGACATCCAGATTCTGCCCGACGAAGCCCAGATGTAGGCCTGTGTTTCAGAAACTGCAACACGCAACAAGCCCCGCGTCCATCCGGACGCGGGGCTTGTTGCATTTCAAGAACTGCGCAGCGGAAGCAGGCTATTGCTTCACCAGCTTCAAGCGTTGCGGCTGGCCGTCGAGGATGAGCAGCAGCGTGTATACGCCGCTGGGCAACTGCTCCACGCCGGGCAGCGGCAGGTCGCTGGCGCCGGCAGGCAGGTCCACGGTGCGGGTCAGCACCAGGCGGCCGTTGGCATCGAGCAGGCGCAGCAGCGCAGCGGGCTGGGCCGTGGCGGCGCTCAGGCGCAGCGTCAGCTGGGAGCCGAAGGGGTTGGGGTAGGCACTCAGGCTGGCCGTTGCCCCGTCGAAGTTCACCGTGCGCGGACCGAAGAAGGCTTCCGTGCCGTCGAGGTCGAGCTGGCGCAGGCGGTAGTAGCGCAGACCCTGCTTGCCCGCTTCGCGGTCGGCGAAGCTGTAGCTGCGCGGGCTGCTGGAGCTGGGCGACGCGGGCTCCACCGTACCCAGCGTGCGGTACTGCACTCCATTGGTCGATACCTGCACCTCGTAGCGGAGCACGTCTTGCTCCTGCGCTGTTTCCCAGCGCACCACGGCGTTGGCCTGCTGGCGCTGCGCCGTGAGTGAAGTCAGGCTGATGGGCAGCGGCCCGGCGCCCTCGCCCAACGTCCAGCATGAGAGGTGGGTGAGGCCGTTGCGCCCGATCTGGTTCGCGTCCAGGTCGCGGGTTGAGTAGCTCAGCTGCTGCCAGTTGGCGGTGCTGACAGGCGCGCTGAAGAGCGTCAGGCGCGACTCGCTCAGGCCGTTCAGCTCGTCGTCGCGGTACGTGAAGCGCAGGTCGATGTTCAGGCCAGCATCCACGGCCGGCTTGATGGTGAAACCGCGCCGAATGCCTTTGGTCAGGCTGGCGCCGCTGCTCCACTGGCCGGTCGTGCGCACGACCTCGGTCAGCCCCGGCAGGGTGCTGCCGTGGGGCGTGAGGCTCAGGCCCATGCCACCAAAGGTGTACGTGACGTCGGGCGCGTTCAGGTTGGCAATGGTTTTTAATTGCCCGTCTACATAACCGGTGGCCGATTCGCCCACTAGTTGCGCGCCCGCCTCCAGCACAATGGGGTTAATACCGGCGTAAAAGTGGCCGCTGGTGGTGGTAAGCGTGCCGTTCACGCGCACTACGTTCACGGCGTAGAGGTAGTCAGCGGCGGGCTTGATCATCGAAATATTTGCGAAGAGCACGTTGCCGGTGATGTACTGGTCGCCTGCGCTGCGGAATTCCACCACGCCGCCCGTGAGCAGAGCTGTGGCCGAGCTGGGCAGGTTCCAGTTGCCGTGCACCCGCAGGGTACCGCCGGTCATCACCAGGCCCGCGTCGCCGTCGAAGGCAAGTGCGCGCACGGTTGCCGTGCCACCGCTGATTTGCGGCACCGGGCGCAGGCTGCCGCCGGAGTTCGGAATGATGGCGTCGGTAGCGGCGTCGGGCACGCAGGCGGTCCAGTTGCGGGCATCAAACCAGTCGCTGCTCACGGCGCCGGTCCACTGGGTGGGGCCGAGGTTGAGCACCAGCTGATCCTGCGCCGCGGTGCAGCCGCTGGCGTTGGTGCTGCGCAAGGTGAGCGTTACGGTGCCGGCCGTGCGGTCGGCCGCCGAAGGCGTGTAGGTGGCATTCAGGGCCGTAGCCGATGGGGCGAACGTGCCCGAGCCGGAGGTCGTCCAGGCAGCGCTGGTGGCTCCGCCGCCTATGCTGCCGGCCAGGGTGTAGGCCGCGGTGCCGCACAAACTGGCTTCGGCCGGACCGGCGTCCACCGTCGGGGCGTCGTCGGCAAATACGGCTACAGCTGTGCGGGCGCTTTCGCACTGCCCGCTACCGCCGCTCACCACCGCCGACACATAGTACGTGCCCGAAGCGGCCAGTGCGAAGGTGTAGCTCGTGCTCGTCGACAGCACGGGGCCGCCGGTGGGCGCGGCGTACCAGCGCACGGTGCCGCCGGTGTTGGGCGTGGCCGTGAGGGTAACGTTGCCGGGGCCGCAGCGGCGCACGGGCCCGTTGGTGTTCAGAATCCGTGGGTTGCCCACCGTCACCGGCACAATGCTGGACGTTGCCACGCGGCTACCGCAACGCACCTGCACCCGGTACCAGGTATTGGCCGTCAGGGCCGGGGTGGTGTAGGTGGCTTGATCGGCACCGCTGATGTCGGTGAAGGTGGTGCCGTCGCCCGATTGCTGCCACTGAATGGTGCCGTTGACAGCGTTGCTGACGGTGAGTTGTACGGTGCCGTTTTCGCACACGCTCGCGTTGTTGGGCGAAACACTGCCGACCGACGGTGCAGTTACGGTGCGCGTAATGGGCGTGGCCAGTTGGTCGTTGCCGGGGTTGGTATCGCCGGCCACGGTGGTGCTCAGCACGTAGGAATAAGTGCCCAGAGCACTCATGTCGAGCAGGCCGGCGTAGGCATCGAAGTAGCCGCCGGGGCCCAGTGTGCCAAACGAAAGGGTGGTGCTCAAGGTGCGGGTGGTGCCGCCGGGCACCGTCACCTGGGCCGTGATGGTAATGGGGTTGACGGCGAAGTCGATGAGGGCGGTGCCGTCGTTTTTCACGGTTACTTCCACCCGCTCGTTGTTGCTGAAGCAGCCGCGCACGGTGGGCAGGGCCAGCGTAACGGGGCGTAGATCAAGCCCCTGGCCGTTGGACAGGTACAGGTCGTCGACGTGGAAATCGTAATCCGGTCCGTCGCTGGTAGTGCCCGAGGAAGAGCGTAGCGCCACTATGATTTCCTGCCCGGCGTAAGCGCCCAGCGGTACGTCGAAGAGGCCGAGCGTGCCGTTGTTGGGCACCGGGTGAGCAGCGTCGAAGGTGTAGACGGGCACGTAGCTCACGCCGCAGTCGGCGGATACCAGCACCTGCACGCGGTCGTCGGTGCCGGCCATGCCCAGCGGGTCGCCGGTGGCTTGGCCGTAGTCGGTGGTGCCGGCGCGCAGGCTCAGCTTGGTAGTGGCGGTGGCCAGCACACGCGGGCCCACCAGCCAGCTGCTGAGGTTGGCGCTGTAGAGGTTTACTTTGGCCGTTTCGCCGAACGCCGGCCGCTGGTTCGAGGAGTTGGTGGTCCAATAGGAGTCGGCCGCTGTGGGGGCGGCGGCCTGGGTGCCGCCTTCGTACCAGCCGGGGCTCAGGGTGGGGAGGTTGGCGCTGCCGTTGTAGCCGGTGAAGGTTACCATCTGGGGCAGCGCGGCCACTCCGTTTTGCACCCGGGTTTGCTGGGCCAGCGCGTCGTTGGCGGGCACACCGTCGCCGGGCAGCTGGGTGCTGGCTACAAAGGTGTAGGTGCCGGCCGCCGTCAGGCTCAGCTGGCCCACCACCACATCGGCGGTGGCGTTGGCCGCAATAGGGCCGGCAAACGTGGTGCTAAGTGTGGTGCTGAGGGCCCCGCCCACGACCACTTGCACCGGCACGTTACTGATGGGGCTGATGCCGTAATTGCGCACCTGCACCGTCACGTTTTCGGTGGCCGAGTAGCAGCCGGCGGCCAGCGGCGCCACCAGGGCCACGGCGCCCACGTCGGCCGTGGGCGTGCCAATGAACAGGTCGTCCATGTGCAGGTCGTAGTCGGGGGTGTTGTCCACGGGGCCGTCGGTGGCTTTCAGGGCTACCAGAATCTGCTGCCCGGCGTAGGCACCGAGGGGCACTACGTAGTCGGCAAAACCGCCGCCGTTTGCGGGCACGTTGCCGTTGGCGGCGCTAACGGCGAAAATGGAGGTGAACGTGGCGCCGCAATCGGTCGAAACCATTACGTGCAGCGCGTCATCGGTAGCCGCCATGCCGCCGTGCGCATCGGGCGTGGTACCGGCTGTGCCGTACTCGGCCACGGCCGCCTTAAAGCGGAAAATCGTGCCGGCCGTGGGCGTCACCTTCGGCCCTACCAGCCAATCCTGGTGCGCGGCGCTGTAAAGGTTGATGCGGGCGGCTGCGTTGCCGGCAAAAGCCGTGGAGCCGGTCCAGGCCACATCCTGCGCGGCGGGCGCAGTGCTGCCGGTGGCTTCGTACCAGTTGGGGAAAGCCGTGGCGAGGTTGGTGCCGGTATAGCCGACGAAGTCGACGTTCTGGGGCAGCGCGGCCGTGGGCAGCACCGTGCGGGTGGGCACGGGCGTGAGGGTGTTGTTGCTGGCGGTACCGTCGCCGGGCAGGGCCAGGCTCACATTGAACGTGTAAGTGCCGGCAGCAGCCATCGGCAGTGGGCCGAGCACCTGCACCTGGGCGGTGCCGTTGGGCTGCACGGTGCCAAAGTCCATCGTGCCGGTCATGGTTTTCGTCACCGGCCCGCTTACTTGCACCGTCACCGTCAGCGGCTCGGCGGGTGTAAACGTGATGGGGCTGGTGCCCACGTTGCGCAAAACCACAGCTACCGGCTCGTCGGTGAGGCTGTAGCAGGTGCCGGTGCCGGGCGCCACCAGGGCATCCACGGCCAGATCTTTGACCGCCGGGGCGAATTCGTAGGCGCCCATGTCGGGCGGAGTGGTGCGGGTAGCGCCGGTTATGTCGGTGCTGATGGCCGCAATGGAAGCACCGGCGTTGTTAAGCGCGGCGCTGCTGGGCTTGAGCAGGGTGGAGGAGGCAAACAGCGGCTCGAGCGTGAGCGTGTGCGGGTCCTGGTTGCCGGTGGCGGTCTGCCAGTTGGCCAGCGTGGCTTTGTCGGGCGTGCCGGAGTTAAGGCTTGGAATGCCGGTGGCCCCGATGAACCCGTTGCCGGTATTGAGCAGGTACAGGTCGTTGTAGTCCGATACCGAGCCGGCCGGGCCGATGGCCACCGACGACGCGGAGTTCTGCGTAATCCAGCAGTAGTGCTTGGCCAGACTTTGGGCGCTGGTGTAGTTGGCAAACACGTTGTTGCGCAGGTTCAGCTTCGAGACGCTGCTGTTGCCCAGCTCAAAGCACGTATTGGTAGCCGTAGGCGCGTCGGAGCCGTCGATGCGCACCGAGTTGTGCCACACGTTGGTTTCGTTGCCGTAGCCGCCCGAGGTGCTCAGGTACAGCCCCGTAACTACGCGCGTGGCCGTGGCCGCGCCGGCGTAGGGTGTCGTCACGTTGCTCACGGCGTTGTTATAGAGGTTGAGCACGTGCCCGCCGTTGTTGTAGGTGGTCACGTAGAGGCCGTACACCGCGTTGGTGTTGGTCGATACCAACTGCCGAATGCCCGTCACCACGTTGTTGTACACGTTGGAGGCGTCGTTGCCCGCGCCGGCCGCCGGGGCCGACGTCAGGTTGGTGCCGATGCCCTGGCAGTACTCCAGGTGAATGCCGTTGCCGGGCTGTCCGGCCACGTTCTGCACGCGGTTGTCGTGCACGCTCAGGCGGCGCACCATGAAGGTATGAATGCCGTAGGCCACAGCCGAAGTGGTGTTGCCGATGCTAGTGGCGTCGCCGGCGTCGCCGATGGTGCACCCGCCGATTTCGATGTCGTATTCGGGGAACGACGAGCCCACGCTGAACACCTCAATGCCGTGGTTGACCTTGCTGATGGTTAGGTTCAGGTAGCGGCAGCCTTGGTTGAGGCCGTCGGTGCTGGAGGCCGACACGCTGCCGTACGAGCCGTTCGATGCCTGCAATACGCCCACCGAGTTGGCCGCGCCCGTGAGCGTGATGGCGGCGTTTTTGATGACGTTGTTCTGCGCGCCGTCGGTGCCGGAGGCGCTGCGCACGCGGTAGGCATAGGTGGGGTTGCCACTCACGTCGATGCCGTCGAAGGTGTAGTAGTCGGTGCCGACGAGGTCGATGCCGGCCGTGCCGCTGGTTTGCAGCACCGGGTTGGGGCCGCTGCCGCTGCGCACGAACGTCACGCGGCGGGAGCTGGCGCCCGTGGCCGTAATGGCGGGCAAGGTTTCGGCAAACTGCTGCCCGGCGGCCACGTCAAACCGCAGCACGCCGCCCACCCCGTGCTGGTTGAGTGATGTAACGGCGGCGGCAAACGTGCGGAAGTTGGTGGCGCTGGCGGGCAGCGTATTGTCGATGGTGTAGGTGCCCGACATGGGCGTGGGAGCTTGGCTGGTAAGCCGCACGTTGTCGAGGGCTGCCGGCGGCTGGGCTCCTTGGCTACCGTCGTTTACCCACGTGAACAGCAGTCGTTTGGTAGTGCCCGCCAGGCCGGACGGCAGCTGCACCGCGGACGTGGTGTAGGCGCTCTGCAGGTTAAGCTGAAACAGCTGCGTGCCGTCGGCCGCTGCGGGAACGGTGCCCGGCAGCGGCGCGTAGGACGGCGACACGAGGTACACCCGCAGAAAGTCCCAACTGCCTTCGCCCTGGCCGCGCCAGTCAAACGACAGACTGATGATGGTTTCGCCGGCCGGGAAGGTTACGTCGCGGTACAAATGCACCGCAGAACTAACGTTGACGCCGCCTGTGGTGTAGGCGTAAAGGGCCGTGCCCACGTCGTTGGTAATGTGCGCCGCGCCCGCGCCGGCCGCCGACGGACCGTTGCCGGGGGCGTTGCTAGCCGCCCAGCGGTTGGTTTGGGTGCCATTGAGCACCGTAAACGTGCCAAACGAGCCGCCCTCGAAGGTTTCATTAACGAGCGTGGTTTGGGCCTGGGTTAGCTGACTGACGAACAGAGCCAGCAACAGCAGCATAGGGATGCGCAGCCAGGGTGGGATTCCGTCGCCGGGGGAACGGCGCGCAATCGGTACAACAGGTTTCATAGCATAGGTAGTGTGGAATGGGCAGGCAAAGCGCGGCCAGCCCGGCCGTAAAACCGGGGCAGCAACGGCAGCAAAAGCTGGGAGGCAGTTGGCCGAAGGCACTCACGGGGCACTCCGGCGTTTCAACCGCGACAAAAGTAGATGGGCCAACCGCTGGCCACCGCCCCTGCCTCATCACACAAGCATGTGCGGCGGCCTACATCATCATGTGGTGCGCCACGTTGCCTGCGCGCTTATGGCCGGCTTCGGCAAGCCCCGATGATGGGAGCCGGCCGGCTCGAAGGTCCAGCTACCCGCCTACAAAAAAAGCCCCGCCGAATTCGGCGGGGCTTCTCAGGGCAACGAAGGTGGCTTACTCCTTTACCACCCGCACCGTGCGCGTTTGGCCGGTGGCGGTCAGGCGCAGCAGGTACGTGCCGGTAGCCAATTGCTCCACGCGGCGCAACGGCAGCTGCTGCAGGCCCGGCACGAGTTCGGCTGGCTGACGAAGCAGTACGCGGCCCACGGCGTCGAGCAATTCCACGGTAGTGTGGGCGGCGGTCGGGCTGCTTACTTCCACCGTCAACTGGGAGCCAAAGCGGGTGGGGTAGGCGGCCAGCCCCAGTTGGGCCGGGGCTTCAAACTGCAGCGTGCGCGGACCGAAGAAGGCGTCCTTGCCGTCGAAATCGAACTGACGCAAACGGTAGTAGCGCAGGCCCAGCTTGCCGGCTTCGCGGTCGATGAAACGGTAGCTGCGCGGGCCGCTCGAGTTCGGCGACTCGCTGGCCACGAAGCCCAGCGTGCGGTAGTTCACGCCATCGGCCGATACCTGCACCTCAAAGCCACGGCTGTTCTTTTCCTGCGCTGTGGCCCAGGTAACCACGGCGTTGGTGCCGTCGCGCTTGGCTTCAAACGAAGTAAGCGACACAGGTAGCGGTGTATCGAGGCTGCCCAGCGTCCAGACGGAGAGGTGGTCGAGGCCGAGCTTGGTCACGGTGTTGGCGCCGGTGTCGCGGTTGCCCCCTTCGGGGCGCCAGGGGCCGGCAGCCGTAGCGGCGCTGTACAGGGCTAGGCGATTTTCGGCCAAGCCGTTCAGCTCATAGCCGGAGTCGGCGTAGCCGAACACCAGATCCACATTCAGGTTCGTGTCGGTAGTAGGCACAACGGCAAATTGTCGGCGGATGCTGGCGTTGGTGCTGTTGGCACCCGTGCCGTACACCGGCTTGCCGGTGGAGCGCGTTACCGTGGTAGGGCCCGGCAGGGCAGTAGTCGTGCCGTTGCCGTGGGCAGTCAATGTCAGGCCCACGCCGCCGAAATTGCTGGTGCTGCCGTCGGTGCTCAGCGTCGCCGCCACCACCACGTTGCCCAGCACGTAGCTGGAGGCCGTTTCGGTGAGGGAACCCGCAAGGTTCACTTGGTAGGTAGTGGCGGGGGTGTAGGTTTTCAGAATGCCACCGCTCAAAGACAAGGTGCCGGCCACGTTTTGGTTGGCCGCCAGGCGCAGCGTGTCACCAGGCTTGTTTACGGTCAGATCGAAGAAGCTCACCGCGTCGGTTAGCTGCTGGGCCGTGCTGCCCACGAAGGCCACCGTGCCGCCGCTGAAGGCGCTGGTGGCGCCGGTGCCTGTGCGCGTCCAGTTGCCGCTCACGCTCAGCGTGCCGCCGGTCATGGCCAGCTTGGCGTCGCCGGCAAACGTGAGTGTGCGCACGGCGGCAGCTCCAGCCCCGAGGGCCGGCTTGTTGGCTGTGCCGCTGGGCACCACGGCATCCACGGCGGCGCTGGGCACGCAATTGGTCCAGTTGGCGCTGCTAAACCAGTCGGTCGAGGCCGAGCCGGTCCAGGTAGTGGTGGTGGTTTCGTTGAGCGTCACCGTATTGGCGCTGCCGCTCACGCCCAGACTGCAGCCGTAGGCGTCCGTCACGCTCACCAGCGTGTAGGTGGTGCTAGCGCCCACGAGCGGTACCGTAATGGCCTGGCCCGCCGTGGCGTTGTTCACGGTCGTTTGGGCCGTGCCGTTGGAGTACACCACCGTAAAGAGGCCGCCGTTGCCGGCGCTGTTCACGGTGAGCGTGGCCGAGCCGCCGGTGCACACCTGCTGGGTGGTCGGGCCGGCAAACGCGGCCAACTGCTGAGTGTAGCTGAACTCATCGGAGCCGATGTCAGGCGTGGTCTGGCGGTCGGTGGCGGCGTTGTCGAATTCCCCGTTCACGCCCGCCACGGCTAGGCCGGCATTGTTGAGCTGGCAGTTGGTGGTGGGGTCGAGGTTGAGGTTGCCCGCGCTGGGGTCGACAAACTTGGCGTTGCTGTTCTTGGAGTTGGCGTCGGGGGAGCCGGTTTGCGCCTGCCAAGCCGCAAACGTGAGGGCCGTGGCGTTGTTTTCGGCCGTTTGGCCAGCCACGGCGGCGTACAGGTTGTTGTAATTTGAGTTGACGCTACCCGGGAACGTGGCACTGCCGGGCACCCCAATAGCAAAGTGCCCGCCCGTGCCGCCGGTGCGCACGTTCACCAGCACGTTGTTGCGTAGCAGCGAACCAGCAGTACCAGACATGCGGAAAGCGTAAGTCTTCACGGCCCCGGTGCCAGCTGTGCCGTTCACCAATGCCGAGTTGAAGTAAAAGTTTTCGGTGGTGATAAGAGACGTATTGTTGAGTATGCCAATAATAATAGGCGCGTTGCTCAGGCTGGAGACAGCCGCGCTCGTATTGCCCAGCGTTACTTGGTTGTTGGCTACCGTCCAGCTGCCCCCGTTGAGCGCGATGCCGACAACGCCGGCCGTGGCAGCCGTACCGCTGTTGGTCAGGTTGTACACCCGGTTGCGGCTGATGGTGCCCGTATTCACCGTCGAAGTGCGCGTTTGAATACCCGTCACGTAAATGTTGGGCGTGCTAGCCACTGCAGGATTCAGATCCAAGTCCGAAACAGTGTTACCGGTAACCAGCTGGGCCGTGGAAGCCGAGGCGTTGGTGGTGGCCGCAATGCCCACCAAGCCAATGGATCCAATTCCTCCCGACTGCGTCGAGTTGCTGGTGATGTTGCTTACGGTGTTGCCGCTGATCGAGTAAGAAGTGTTGTCAAGGCTGGATTGGGTGGCGTCGATGCCAATGAAGGAAGCCGACGAGCCTCCGCCTGAAAGGGTGAAGTTCCGGACGACGTTGCCGCTGATGCTTACGCTCGGAGCGTTGCTAGTGCCGGCGGCCACCAGCCGGATGCCCTTCACCACACCGTTGGGAGACGAGTTGACCCAGGCGGCGCCTCCTGCTTGGGGCTGGGAGCCGCCAATGTAGTTGCCGCTTACCACAATGCCCGTCACCGACGAGGCAAAGTTCAGGTTGATGACGTTCAGGCCGGTAGCCGTGAGTACTGCCGCCGGGCCGGTGCTGTAAAACGAGTTATTGCTAATCGTCCAGTTGCTGCCGCCCGTGCCCGTGGCTACACCAAAACCCTGGAAGGTGAAGTTGAAAATATTGCACCCCGAGATGGTGTTACCGCTGTTGCTGATCGTGCTGGTAGTTACAGAGTATACCCCCTGGCCCGGTTGCGACGTTGCCACGTTGCTCAGGTCGCGAATGTCGCAGTTCAGCACTTGGTTGTTGTCGTTGCCGGTCACGCCGGCCGTCACGCCATTGAACACAGCCGTGCTGCTCGAACTGCCAAACGTGATGACACCGTTGCTCAAAAGGGTTCCAGCGCCTTCGGCCACTACATACTGGATGACGTTATTAGTCGCGTCCTGAATCAGGTTGAATACCACGCCGTTGACGTTGGCATTGCGGAAGAGCAGAAACTTGTCGGTGCCGGTTTGGTCAAAACGACCGTCGAAAATCACCCGGTCTGCTCCGTTTAGCGTGACGCCGTTGGAGGGGCTTCCGGTGCCGGTGGCGGCCCAACCCGTAATGGTGCGCAAAGTGGGCGCGCTAGGCTGCACCCGAATGGTGTAAGAGCCTGTGCCCTGTTCCGTGGGTGGGTTGAGCACGTTTGAGCCGTCTTCAGTCGTAATGTCGCCGGTAATGAGGACGGTCAGGTTGCCGGTGAGAATGCCGCCGTTCAGGGCCTGAAATAGGCCGCCGGCCGCCGTCAGCGAGGTGTACGTCTGGCCGGGGCCCACATTCACCGTACCACTGAACGAAGCCTGAATGGAATAGCTCGGCAAGGTACCGCCGATGGGGAAGGCCGCGCTGGTCAGCGCCACACTCGCGGGCGTGGCCGCAAAGGTGTTGGGCGAGCTGATGCCCACGTTGGGAGAACCGGCCAAATCCTGCGCCACTACGAAGTATTGAATGGTGGTGCCGGCTGGCAGCGCACCGCCCACATTGCCCGGCAGCCTGGAGTAGTCGAGCACAAAGCTGAACGGCGAGGTAGTGCCCGTGGCTTCCACATACTTGAAGCCTGCCGTGGTGCTGGTGTTGTCGTTGAAGGTATTGGCGTCGGTGCTCAGCTTGTAGTACAGGCGCGGTGCCGTGCCCGCCGTCACGTTCACGCCGCTGGCATCAGTGATGGTGACGTTGGTCAGCGTCGGGCCGGTGGTGCTGGTGGTGTTGGTCAGCGGCGTGCCAATGGTGATGAGCGGCGCCGTCAGGTCGATGGCCGTGAAGGCGCCTTCGTCGGCTCCGATGTCGGGCGTGGTGGCATTGCGCGGGTTCTGGTCGTAGTCGTCGGCCACGGCTAGGCCCGACTGCGAGCCGCCGGTCAGCGGCTGGGCGCCGCCTTCGGCCTGGGTCGAGCCGCCGGGCGTCAGGTGCGGGTCGGCGGCGCTAACAAAGGGGGTGGTGCTTTCCGTCACGGCCGCCGACTCGCGCGGCGTGCTTACCGTACCGCCGTTGACGAGCAAGCGGTATTGAGCCAGCGTGGTGGCCGAGTTCGTGCCGTCATAGTAGAGCGCCGTGGTGCCGTAGAGCAGGTTGTTGTTGCTGGTGGTGGCCAGCGTGGTTACTGCAGCCGAGGTGCGGTAAAAAGCCACCGCTCGCGAAGTGCCCGTAGCACCCGCCGCCAGCACATACTTATTCACCAAGATGTTGTTGCGGTAGTCCAAGCTGTTCATGCCGGTGGTGGCATTCAGCGCCGCCGACTGGTGGCTGGTGTTGGTAGCCGTACCGCTCAGGTACACCGTGTTGTAGTACACGTTTACTACGTTGCCCACCGAAATGGCAATACCCCGCACGCCTGGGTTGCTGCTGGAGGCATCGGCCCGTAGGTTGGCAATCAGGTTGTTATAGATGTTGCACACGGTGTTGGCCGCGCCGCTGCCGTTCTGCAGCCGGATGCCGTAGGTGTTGTTGGTGCTGCTGCCGCTGTGTATCAGCGTGTGAATGTAGTTGCGGTAGATGTTTACCGTCTGGCCCGAGGGTGTGGCCACGTCAATGCCTTCCAGGCCGGCCGTGTTGCTGGCCGTGCTGGTGAGCGTGAGGTTGTTGATCTTGTTGTCGAAGACGTTGAAGCGCGACGTTGTGCTAGTCGACGCAATACCGTACAACCCCGTAGCCGTGGCCGAGCAGCTAAGCTGCGTAATGGTATTGTTGCTGATGTTGCCGGTGCTGGCTACTGAGAAGTCGATGCCCACCACGCCAAAGCCCGACGAAGCCAACGCGCTGGTAAAGCCCGTGATGGTGTTGCCGCTGATGGTCAGGTTGGTGCTGGCTGTGGTCAGGTTGCTCAGGCCGTAAAGCGGGCCCGTGCTGGCGGCAGCCGAAAAGGTGTTTAGGGTGTTGTTGCTGATGGTCAGCAGGTTCTGGGCGTTGAAATCGATACCCGAAGCCGCGGTAGAACCTGTCGGTGAAAGGTTGGTAATGGTGGTGTTCTGAATGGTCGTGTTCTGGTCGAGGGCCGTGCTGCCGCCGTTGAGTTGGATGCCGCGCAACGCGTTCTGAATCGTGCTGTTGAGCACCGACAGGTTGCTGTTGGCGCCGCCAGCAGCCGTGGCCGAACTGAGCGTATAGATGCCGACGGGGCCGTTCGCGTTGGTTTTGTCGAGCGTGATGGTGCCGTTCTGGTAGGTCACAAACTGGCAGCCGTCGGTACCCGAAAGCGCGTTGAGCCACAGGCCGCGCTCCATCTTGGTGGTGGCCGTGGCGTTGGCGGTGTTGTCCTTTAGGTCGATGCTGGTGATAGTGACGTAGTCGGAGCCGTTGAGGGTAATGACAGCGTCGGTGGAGCCGGTGCCGCCGGTGCCCTGCACCACGGGGTTGGCGGCCGGGCCGCTTTTCTGGAACGTGATGGTGTTGGAGGCCGTGCCGGTCGCCGTGATGGTCAGAGGCGCCTCGTTGAAGGTCTGGCCCGACGTTACGTTAAATGTTACCGCACCGCCTAGGCCTTCGTTGAGCGCGGCCACGGCGGCAGTCCAGGTCTGGAAGTTGCGCCCACCGGTGGCCACCGTATTGTCGATGGTGTACTGGCCCGAGAGCAGTAGCGGGGCCCGGCTCGTCAGCACCACGTTGTCGACGGCGGCCGGGGGCTGGTTGGCTGAAGCGTTGTCATTAACCCACGTGAAAATCAGGCGAATAGTAGTGCCGGCTGTGCTGGTGGGCAAGGTGCTGGTAGAAACCACAAAGCCGCTGCTTTGCCCGCGCAGGTTGTCTACAATTATCGTTGGTGTACCCGTACCTGTACCGGAAATTGCGGTGCCAGGAGCAATGCGGGAGGTGCCAACCGTTGGAGTAAAACTGGTAGGAGCGTACGAAACCCGCAGGTAATCAAAGTTATTCTCGCCGTTGTTTTTCCAGTCGAATGATAAGCTAACTAGGGTTTGACCCGCCGGAATAGCCACGTCTTGGTAAAAATGCACAACCTCCGAGCCACCAGCTGTGCTTGACGTGTAGGTGTGCGTAGCGCCGGCGGGGTCATTGGAAATATAGGCTGCGGCACTGCCCTGAGTAGCGCCAGCCGCCGTGCCGGTAAACCATTTGTTGGTGGCGCTGCCGTTGAGAACCGTAGTAAAACTGCCGAAGCCACCCTCGAAGCTCTCGTTGATGAGCGCGGTGCTGGGGTTGCTGACGGTGAAGGTGGCTTTGTAATTGGCGCCGCTGTTGCTGTAAAACACGGTGCCGCCGGGCGTGGTGCTGGCCTCGCCATACACTTCCAGCGTGTAAGTGCCGTTAGGCAGGCCAGCCAGCAGGTTGGCAGTGTTGGAGGTGTTGGTCCACTGCTGGTTTTGGAAGCCCGCGCCCGCGCCACCGATGTTGCCGTCGAACGGTAGGTTGATGGCCGTAAAAGCGCCGCTGCCCGCTCCGGTACCCAGGTACACGCGGTATTGCAGCCGGGCGCTTTGCACGTCGTCGGTGGCCAGGTTTTTAAAGGTTTTCAACTGCGCACCGCTGAGTACCAGCGACTGAGCCGGCGTGAAAGTGCCCAAGGAGCCCGTGAAATCAGGGTTGGCAGTGGTCGTGCTGGGCACCATGTCGTAAAACGTGTTGCCGCTGCCGTTGGCATTCAGCACCACGTAGCCTTCGTAGATGCCACTCTGCGCGTTGGCCCCGAAGGGCAACAGCAAGGACAAGCACAGCAGCCAGCCAAGGCCAGTGTGCCATGCAGCACCAAGCAAACCAATGGGCTTCTTGCGGGGTAAAGATGTGGGCATAGAAAAAAGGTGAGCGTGAAAAAACTGGAAAGAGAAGCGCCGATGTTCGCCGGTCATTCACTGGGCAATATGCCGGCACGGTAAGCCGCGGCGCTGCGATACTCAACCACGGGTTGAGTACACAGGCCTGAACAGTAGAATCTTAGAAGCAGCAGAAGGGCAGGGCTTTTCAGCAAAGCTTCTGCGGAAAGCTAGTATTTTTTCGGCTAAACAGATGAACTTGCTAGCCGAATGGAGGCGTGCCGTGTGCTAATAATCCTACTCGGTGGCTCAACCAGCCCCATTCATACCGGCTTTACTTCGGGTGCCACTGTGAGCTTGGCCAGAAACACCACCGCCTGCTCGTAGCGGCTGCGCAGCTCGTGGTAGTGTTGCCAGGCCTCGGCGCGGTTGGCCACCACGGGCACACCGGCTTCTTGCAACTGGTCGTAAGCGTGCTCAAAGTCGCGGCGTGACGGTTCTTCCAGCGGATTGCCGGTGGCCACCAAGCCCGAGGGTTGGCTGTGGGCCCGGTTCTGGAAAAAGCGGTACACCCGGTTCATGGCAATGCAGCCGGCCTTGAAGCACAACTCGGCGTTGCTGCTACGCGGCTGGTCTACGGTGCTGAAAATGAGCGCTGCCGTGTCGAGAATGATGCCGGCCGAGGTGACCCACGAGCGGCCCGGCTGGGGTGAGCGGAAAAACGAGATGATGGGCAGCGAGGTATGGCTCTCCTCAATTTCCACGAACCATTCTTCCCAGCGCTGCCACTGGTCTTCGTCGTCGAGCAAGGAGCCGCTGCGGTTGAGCCACGTAATCAGGTTCGTGGCCGAGGCCGGGGCCCCGGCGCGTAGCTCCAGCCGCGCTACCACCAGCTCGCGCCGCGAAAAAGCTTGGTAAATCGTGGGCAGGTACGAAATCAGGAGCGTGAGCAGCAGCAGGCCCAGCAAGGCCTCCGAAAACGAGGCCGAGCTGGCCACCAGGCCGTGCGTCGGTTCTTCGGCCCCGATGGTGAGCAGGGCGTTGTTGCTGATCAGGTAGCACCGTTCCCAGCTGCCTTCGCCCAGGCCCCAGAAAATGCAGGTGTAAGCCACCGACAGCAACCCGAGCCACACCACCGGCAGGGCAATAAGGGCTACGGGCGCGTAAATCGACAGCACCCGGTCGCGCTGAGCGTAGGTCTGGGCCCGGCTGGCTACCACATCGAACACCACCCGGACGAACCGGAAGACATAATTGCTGACCAGCACCGACTCGTTGCGCGGCAGCACAAACGAGCGAATGGCCGCCGACACCACCACTACTACCAACGCCACACCAGCCAGCACCGCCACGCCGCGCAACAGCAACTCCCAAAGCATCAGCAAAGCGGCATAAAACAGGTGTGAATGTGGCTTGTACGGGTGCGGCGGCTAGCAGTTGGCGGCCGGCCCGATTCACCCGAAGATGTGATGCACCCAGTGCGGCCGTGGCCCTACTTTTGTTTCACGCTCTTTGCCTGAGCCATTTACCCCGATTCACGCCCCACTTCTTGCTGCCCGCTATGAAAACGCTTTTTCACTCCTTGCGCCTGCTGCTACCCGCGGCGGCGTTGCTGGCCTTGGTCAGCTGCTCGTCTACCAGCAACATCAGCATGAAAGTGCCCGACCAGCTCAGCACCGCCACGGCCCTGCCCGTCACGGGCAAGCAGGGCTTTAAGCAAACGCGCGAGTTTGGGCCGTTTGCCACCACCAATGTGCGCTCGGGCTGGCTAAGCACCAGCGGGTGGTCGGCGCCGGTGGGCCGCAACTGGCTGCCCGTGGCCGCGTGGTACGACCAAAGCCGGGCCAAGCGCAAGTTTTCGTTTACGCTGCAGCCGCAGGCCGGCGCCCCTTGGCACGTGCAGGGCGCCTATTACTCCTGGAGCCAAGACCTGACGCTGGCACCCAACGCTAATTCCTCGGTGGGCCTCACGCTCAACCAGGAAGACGTGTACAGCAGCATCATTCAAGGGCCCGGCCACCAACATACCTGGCAATTGGTCATCGAAAGCCAAAGCCGGCTGGGCGAAGGCAAACAGTTTGCCCGAGGCACCCTATCCAACGGCGACTCCCTGCTGCAGGTGCGCCCCATTTCCCAAATGCTGCGCCGCGACGGCCGGACTATGAACATGCCCTTTGGAGTGCCCGTGGGTTACGAGTTTGTGCGGCCCAACGGCTCGGTGGTGGGCGCCGTGGAGCTGTTTGGCCGCGGCCGGGTGTGGTTGTCGCCGCGCATTTCGCCCGAGCTGCAGGCGCCGGTAGCGGCGGCAATGGCTTCGATGTTGCTGCGCCAGGATTAGTTGGTTGCTTCCTGCGAGTCAACAGTTTGATATTCCCGTCATCCTAAGCGCAGCGAAAGGCCTTCTCACTGCAGGGACGATAATCGTTACGACGACTCGTTCAGCGGTGAAAAGGTCCTTCGCTGCGCTCAGGATGACGTTCTTTTACTGGCAACTGGCAACTGGCAACTGGCAACTGGCAACTGGCAACTACTTCTTGCCGCGCTCCTTCCAGAGCTGCCGGAACGACTTGGGCGCCACCTGCACCGCGTCGCGGCGCTTGCTCCAGCCTACTTCGCCCAGTAGGCGGCTGAGTACCCAGTTTTTGCCGGCTACCGGCGCCATGCCCCACAACCAGCGGTGCTTCATGCCGTAGAGCCACAGCCGAATGGCGCGTTGTTCTTCTTTGTCGGTCAGGTGCTCTTTCACGGCCTGCTGGCGGTTGAGCAGCAGAATGTTGTGAATCGGAATCTTGACTGGGCACACCGACGAGCACGCGCCGCACAGGCTGCTGGCGTAGCTCAGGTGCTTGTTGTCGGCCATGCCGTCGAGGTGCGGGGTAATGACCGAGCCGATGGGGCCGGAGTACGTCGTTTCGTAGGTGTGGCCGCCGATGTTTTTGTAGACCGGGCACACATTCAGGCAGGCGCCGCACCGAATGCATTGCAGCGCCTCGCGCTTGTCGGGCTGGGCCAGCAGGTTGGTGCGGCCGTTGTCGAGCAGCACCACGTACATTTCGTCGGGGCCGTCTTTTTCTAGCGGCTGGCGCGGGCCCAGGTACACCGTGTTGTACACCGTCAGCTGCTGGCCGGTGCCGCTGGTGCTCAGCAAGGGCCAGAACAAGTCGAGGTCGGCCAGCGTGGGAATGAGCTTTTCAATGCCCACCACGGCAATGTGGGTGCGTGGAAACGAGGCCGACAGACGGGCGTTGCCTTCGTTTTCGGTCACGGCCACGCCGCCCACGTCGGCAATTAGAAAGTTGCCGCCCGTCACGCCTACTTCGGCCGAGGTGTACTTGCTGCGCAACAACTTGCGGGCCGTGGCTACCAGCTTTTGGGCGTCGTCGGTGGGCTCGATGTGCAGGTGTTTGACGAAAATATCGGCAATGTCCTTCTTGCTCAGGTGCATGGCCGGCGTCACAATGTGGTAGGGCCGCTCGCCGTTCAGCTGCACGATGTACTCGCCCAAATCCGTCTCCACCGACTCGACGCCGTTCTTTTCGAGGTAGTGGTTGAGGTGAATTTCCTCGGTGGTCATGCTCTTGGCCTTCACCACGGTGCGGGCCCGCTTGCGCTGCATGATTTTGCCGATTTCGCGCAGGGCCTCGTCGGCGTTCTGCGCCCAGATGACCTTGCCGCCGCGCTTGGTGAAGTTCTCCTCCCACTGCAGCAGGTACTGGTCGAGGTGGTTGATGACCTCACTTTTGCGGTAAGCCGCCCGCGCCCGCGCCAATTCATGGTCGCGGTACCAGTTCAGGCCCGTTTCTACGGCCGCGTTGTACTTGCCGATGTTGAAGCGAATTTTGCGGCGGTGCTCCAGGTCAAACGCTTTGCGGTCGGAGTCGACGAGAAACTGGGAGGCTTTGGCAACGGTAGGCATGGCAGCACGGAGTCAGCGGTGAGCGGCAAGTACGCAAAAGTAAAAGTGCGGAAGTTGCCTCGGAGTTCAGCCCCGGTCAACTTCCGCACGTTCTCGGCAGCGGCTGGGCGCGAAAAATCAGGGTTTGTTGGAATCAACCACCGGGCGGGCTTCGCGGTTGGCCAGCTCCCAGGCGGTGTAAAACACCAGCCGGGCGCGCTCGGCCAGCTTGTCGAACTCGATTTTCTCCACGTCGTCGGTGGCTTTGTGGTAGTCCTGGTGCAGGCCGCTGGTGTAGAAAATGACCGGCACGCCGCGCCGGGCAAAGTTGTAGTGGTCGGAGCGGTAGTAGAGCTGCTCGGGGTCGGCGGGGTCGTTGTAGCGGTAGTCGAGCTTGAAGCGGCTGTGCTTGGCGTTGGTGGCTTCGCTGAGTGCGTGCAGCTCGGAGGAGAGCTTGTCGGCGCCGATCAGGTAGAGGTAACGGTCTTTGGCGGTGTGCATGGGGTCGGTGCGGCCCACCATGTCGATGTTCAGGTCGGCCACGGTTTGGGCCAGCGGCTGCACGGGGTGGCTGGTGTAGAAATCGGAGCCCAGCAGGCCACGCTCTTCGCCCGCGTTCAGCAAAAACAGGATGCTGCGGCGTGGTCCGCGGCCTTCTTTCTTGGCCTGGCTGAACGCCTGGGCCAACTCCAGCACCGCCGACGTGCCCGAGCCGTCGTCGTCGGCGCCGTTGTAAATCGTGTCGTGCTCAATGCCCACGTGGTCGTAGTGCGCCGACACCACCAGCACCTCGTCCTTTTTGTCGGTGCCTTCCAGAAAGCCCAGCACGTTTTCGGAAGCCAGTTCCTGACGGGCCTGCGGCACAAACACCTCAAATGCGGCCGGCTTGAAGCTGGCCGTCGGCGGCTTGGCGCTGCTGTAGCTGCCCAGCACGTAATCGGCTAAGGCCTGCGGGGTGGTGCCCAGCAGCGCGGCGCCCATGTCGAGCGAGGTCAGGTAGGTGCCGAGGCCGGTGGGCGGCACGTCGGTGAGCAGCAGGCCGGTGGCGGGCGGCGCGGGCGAATCGAGCAGCTCGTAGGCCGGCTCGGCCAGCTGCGGCGCCATGCCCAGGGCCATCGAACGAAACTCCTTGGCCGGCGCGAAAGTGACAACCCACACGCTGCGGGCGCCTTTGTCGCGGGCCAGGGCGGCTTTGCGAAACGGGCCGCTCCACTCGCTTTCCTGCTTGCCGCCCGATAACAGAAAATGACCCCGGCCGTCGGTCGGTTCGCCTTGCAGCACTACCACGTCGCGGCCTTTCACGTCTTGCCCGGCGTAGTCGTTGTAGCGGTCGGTTTCGATACCGAAGCCCAGAAAGAGCGGCGCGGCGGGGGCCTGGATGCGAAAAGCGGACGGTCCGAAGCCCGCAAAATCATGCAGACCCTCAAAGGTTCGGCTGCCCAGGCGCATAATGGCCACACCTTCGGCGGCGAAGCGTACCAGCCGGAAAGGCTGCAGATACGCACTGGCCGCGCCCGTCAGGGGGCCTTGCAGCCCGAGGTCAGCAAACTGCTTGCTTAGGTAGTCGGCCGCCAGCTTCTGGCCTTTCTCGCCGGTGGCCCGGCCCTCGAAGGCGTCCGAAGCCAGCACCGATAAATGCTGGCGCAGGTCGGCCGCCGTGATGGTGGCGGCGTAGGCTGCGGCGTCGTCGCTGACCGTTGCTAGGGCGGCGGTAGTCTTGGTCTTGACTTTGACCTTGCTCTGTGCCCAAACGGGGATGGAAGCTGCGGCAGTGCTGACAAGCGCCAGGGCCAGAATGAAGCGTTTTAGCATCGGAAAGAGGAGCCGACAGGCGCGGGTAAAACGAAATGGCCGATTGCCGCCCGAGCAAGACACTCAGCAACAATCAGCCATTTGGCAATCAAGAATCAATTACGGCTTATTCGAGTCGACCACAATGCGCTGGTCGCGGTTGACCAGCTCCCAGGCAGTATGGAACACCAGCCGGTCGCGCTTTTCCATCAGCGGAAACTCAATCTTGTCGACTTCGTCGGTTTCCTGGTGGTAGTCGGCATGGTCGCCGGTGGTGTAGAAAATGACCGGCACGCGGTGCTTGGCGAAGTTGTAGTGGTCGGAGCGGTAGTACACGCGCTCGGGGTCGGCGGGGTCGTTGTAGCGGTAGTCCAGGTCGAGCTGGGTGTACTGCTTGTTCATGGCCTCGTTGATGGCGTGCAGCTCCGAGGACAGCTTATCGGAGCCCACCAAGCACACGTACTGGTCGCCGACTTTGTGCTTGTCGTCGGTGCGGCCCACCATGTCCAGGTTCAGGTCGGCAATGGTTTGCTCGAGCGGAAACACGGGGTGGTCGGTGTAGTATTCCGAGCCGAAGAGGCCTTCTTCCTCGCCCGTCACCGTCAGAAACAGAATGCTGCGGCGCGGGCCGTGGCCCTCTTGCTTGGCCTGCACAAACGCCTGCGCCATTTCCAGCACCGACACCGTGCCCGAGCCGTCGTCGTCGGCGCCGTTGAACACCTTCCCGTCGCGGATGCCCAGGTGGTCGTAGTGGGCCGATACCACCAGCACCTCGTCCTTCTTGTCGGAGCCTTCGAGGTAGCCCATCACGTTTTCGGTGGCGAAGGTTTCCATCTTGCGCGGCGCCCGAATAACTACTTTCTCGGGCCGAAACGCGGCTTTGGTGGGCTTGCCAGCTGTGGCCACAGCGGCCTGGTATTTGGCCACGCCCTCGGCCGAGGTGTTCAGCAGCTCGAGGCCCACGGGCGTCGACACAAAGAACGTGGCGGCACGAGCCACCGGCGCCTGCTCCTTGCTCATGCCCAGCGCCTGGGCCGGCATGCTCATGCGCGGGCGCTGCAGGTAAGGCTTGAGGCGCGTGAGGCTTTGGGTGAATTTGGCCGCATCGGGGTTGACGAAAAAGACGCTGCGGGCGCCCTTTTCAGTGGCCAGCGCAGCCTTGGCGCGCGAATCGGTGCCCCACTTGCTGGGCTTGCCGGTGGTGCTCAGCAAGGGCTTGCCGTCTTTCAGCGGCTCGCCCAGCAGCACCACCACGTCCTTGCCCTTCACGTCGAGGGTGGCGTAGTCGTTGTAGTCGCCCTGCTCGATGCCGTAGCCGGCAAACACCGGCTGCAAGGTGGTTTCCTGGCTGAACGGCGAGTCGCCGCTCGCATAAAAATCCGTCATCCAGGCGTAGCTCTGCTTGCCAATCTGCAGCTTCATTTTGGCAAGGTCCCAGAGGCTGCGCTCCAGCGTAAAGTGCTGAATAAACGGGTTGTCGGAATCCTTCACGGGGCCGGCCAACCCAATTTGCCGGAATTGCTGGGCCAGGTAAGCCGCCGCCATTTTCTGCCCTTTCTCACCGGTTTCGCGGCCTTCGTACTCGTCGGAGGCCAGCACCGACAAGTGCTGGCGCAGGTCTTCCTGGGTGATGGTATTGGCGTAATTCACCGACCAATCGGTAGCCGGCGCCGCGGTGGCGGGCTGCTCGGTTTTGGTTTTGGTCTTGACTTTGGTTTTGCCTTGGGCCACGGCCTGCGAAGCCGGGGCTAGCGCAACGCACGCGGCGGCCAGGGCCAGCGCAGAGAGTAATGGGTTGGGCATGGGAGCGGGGAGAGAGAAGTAGCGGGAAAGCACCAGCCGAATGGCTGCCGGTGGCAGCGCAGTGCGCCCGGCCACCGGCAGCCAGTCACGGTCAGCACATCATTAGGGTTTGTTTGAGTCGACCACGATGCGGTTGTCGCGGTTGGCCAGCTCCCAAGCCGAGTAGAACACCAGGCGGGCGCGCTTTTCCATCTTCGGAAACTCGATTTTCTCGATTTCGTCGCCTGCGCCGTGGTAGTCGTCGTGCACGCCGTTGAAGAAAAACGCCACCGGGATTTTGTGCTTGGCGAAGTTGTAGTGGTCGGAGCGGTAGTAGAAGCGGTTCGGGTCGCCGGGGTCGTTGAAGCGGTAGTCCAGGTCCATCTGGATGTACTGCTTGTTGGCGGTTTCCACAATCTGGTACAGCTCCGAGGAGAGCTTGTCGGAGCCGATGACGTACACGTAGTCGGCTTTGCCTTCGTGGTCTTTGTCGGTGCGGCCTACCATGTCGATGTTCAGGTCGACGATGGTCTGCTCAAGCGGAAACACGGGGTGGTCGGTGTAGTATTCCGAGCCCAGCAGGCCCTTTTCCTCGCCCGTCACCGTCAGAAACAGAATGCTGCGGCGCGGACCGTGACCTTCGGCTTTGGCTTGGGTGAAGGCCTGCGCCATTTCCAGCACCGATACCGTGCCCGAGCCGTCGTCGTCGGCGCCGTTGTGCACCTGCCCGCCGATGATGCCGATGTGGTCGTAGTGCGCCGACACCACCATGATTTCGTCTTTCTTGTCGGTGCCTTCCAGGAAGCCCAGCACATTTTCCGTCGTAAACGGCTCCACTTTCTTGGGCGCGTTCAGCGTGAGTTTGGCCGGCTTGAATTTGCTGGGCAGCGCCTTGTTGGCTTTGTTCACCGAAGCCATATAGGCCGTCAGGCCCGCCTCGGTGGTGCCCAGGAGTTTGGCCCCCGCCGCCTGCGACACGAAGAACGTGGCGGCTTTGGCGTCTTTCTTGGCATCCATAAACCGAATGCTCGGCCGGCTCAGGTAGGGCGCCATGCGCGCCGCCGATTTGCTGAAGCTGTCTTTGGCATCGGCGTACACGAAGAACACGCTGCGGGCGCCCTTCTGCGTGGCCAGCGCCGACTTGGCGCGGAAATCCATGCCCCATTTGCTGGGCTGGCCCTCTTTGCCCAGCAGGGCTTTGCCATCCTGGTTCGGCTCGCCTAGCAGCACAATCAGGTCTTTGCCTTTCACGTCGCCCAGGGCGGCGTAGTCGGAGTAGCCTTCCTGCTCGATGCCGTAACCGGCAAACACCGGCTGCAAGGTGGTGGCCGTCTGAAAAGGCGAGCTGCCGTAGCCGTAGAAATCCTTCATCCACTGGTAGCTCTGGGTGCCCACTTTCAGGGTGCCGGTGCCCGTCCAGGTGCTGCGCTCCATGGTAAAGTGCTGCAGGTAGGGGTTGTCGGAATCCTTCACCGGCCCCACAAGGCCCATTGCCTTGAACTGCTGCGCAATGTATTCGGCGGCCATTTTTTGACCGATTTCGCCGGTTTCGCGGCCCTCAAACTTATCCGACGCCAGCACCGAGAGGTGCATGCGCAGGTCGTTCATGTTGATGGTGCCGGCGTACTGGGTGTTCCAGTCGGTAATAATCGGGGCCTGGCGGCCGGTGCCGGCCGGTGCCGCTTCCATTGCCGGCGTTACGGGCGTTTCGGTTTTGGCCTTGCGCTTAACTTTTACTTTGCCGGGCTTGGCGTCCTGGGCCAGGGCCGGCGAGGCTACCAGGCCCGCGGCCAGCAGCAGGGCCGGAAACAATTTGTACGTCATAGGCTAGCCGCCGTGGCGGGCGGTAGGGGAAGTGGGTGAGTGAATGGGAACCGAGAGACGCTGCAAAGACAGCGCCAGCGGCGGGGAGTTGCCCCAAGATAGGCAGCCACCGCGTTGTGGCTGGGCGCCGGCTGGCTACTCCTTTACAATGAGTACCGTGGCGTAGGCAGCCACGCCTTCGCGCCGGCCTACAAAGCCCAGCTTTTCGGTGGTGGTGGCTTTGATGCTGATGTCGTCTTCTGCAATGCCCATCACGCCGGCCAGCACGCGGCGCATTTCTGGAATGTGCGGGTTCACCTTGGGCGCTTCCAAGCAAATGGTCGAGTCGATGTTGCCGACCTGGTAGCCGCGCTCCTGCAGTAGCTGCATCACGCCGGCAAGCAGGCGCTTGGAGTCGATGCCTTTGTACTGCGGGTCGGTGTCGGGGAAATGGAAGCCGATGTCGCGCAGGTTGGCCGCGCCCAGCAGCGCGTCGCAGATGACGTGGATGAGCACGTCGGCATCGGAGTGGCCGAGGGCGCCGTGGGTGTGGGGCACCAGAATGCCGCCGAGCCAGAAGGGTAGGCCCTCCTGCAACTGGTGAACGTCGTAGCCGAAGCCGGTACGAATGCGCATGGAGTCGGGGAAATGGGAGGTAAAACGAAGGCCGAAGGTACGGGAGGTTGCGGGCTTGCCTCACCGCAACGCAGCCTGAAACGCGGAAACCGACGGCCGGAAATATTTGTGGGCGCCTATAAAGTAATCTGCGCCATGCGGCGTCTACCCAGCTGGGAACTCACCGGCGCATGATTATGTATCCAAAAAAATAACATGGAAACTTTGGAGTCATTAAAAGTTTCCATTGTACCTTTGTGGCGTGAGTATGGAAATCAAGGACCGGATCTTGCTGGCCGCTGTCGAGCTGTTCATGCGCAACGGCATCCGCAGCGTTTCGATGGATGACATTGCCACCCACTTGGGCATGTCGAAAAAAACCCTCTACAAATGGTTTGAAAACAAGGACCAAATTGTGTTGGCCGTCATGCAGGGCCGCCTCAACAAAGAGGAAGTCGACTGCGAACAGGCCTTCCTGACGGGCGCCAATGCCCTGGAGGCCATGTTCAACCTGGTGCAGTGGCACCAAGGCATGCTGGCCACCATTCACCCCAGCGTGTTTCACGAACTGCAGAAATACTACCCCCAGGCCTGGGCCCTGTTTGAAGAGCACAAAAACAACTTCATCCTGCAGAAAGTGGTGGCCAACATTCGCCGCGGCATGGAAGAAGGCCTCTACCGCCCCGACCTGGATGTGGACGTGCTGGCCCGCCTGCACCTGGCCGAAATCGAGCTGATGTTCAACAACACGGTGTTTCCGCCCAAGCAATTCGGCATCCAGCGCGTCAATACGGCCCTGGTCGAGCACTTCCTGACGGGCATTTCCACCCTGCAGGGCCACAAGCTTATCAACGAGTACCGTCAAGTGACGGAAGCTGAATAATCAACCCGCTCTCAACCACCCATTCCGCTTTATGAGACAAGCGTTTCGCCTACTGCTGCTAGTAGCTGCCTTGGGCTTCCTGGGGCTGCACCAATTACTGGCCCAAACGCCCTCCACGGGCCAACCGGTAGCCTCCTCCACGCCCATGTCGCTGAGCCTGCAACAGGCCATCGACTACGCCCTGCAAAACAAATCGACTTTGCAGGCTACCCGTATCAACGAGAAAGTGGCCCAGGCCCGCGTCGGCGAAATTCGCTCGGCCGGTTTGCCGCAGGTCAACGTTTCGGGCTCGGTAACCGACAACTACAAGCTGCAGAAGTCGCTCGTCGACGTGGGCGCTTTCGGGGGCGGGGCCGCTTCCACGCTCGACCCCTTCACGCTGACGCCGGCCCAGCTGGCCGCCCTCAACAACGGGCAGAACGTGACTTTGTCGCCGACCTACACCAAGCAGGAAGCCGTGGCGCTGCCGCCCCAGCCGATTGCGTTCGGCCTGCAGTGGCAGGGCAACGCGGCCGCGCAGGCCTCGCAGATGCTCTTCAACGGCTCTTACCTGCTGGGCCTGAAGGCCGCCAAGGTGTACGAGTCGTTGTCGGTGAAGCAAACCCAGCAAAGCGAAATCGATGTGACGGAGCAGGTGTCGAAAGCCTACTACAGCACGTTGGTGGCCCGTGAGCGGCTGCAGCTGCTGGCCCGCAACGTGCAGCGCCTCGATACCCTGCTCTACCAAACGCAGCAGACCTTTAAGGAAGGCTTCGTGGAAAAACTCGACGTCGACCGCCTGCAGGTGCAGGTGAACAACCTGAAAATCGAGCAGCAGAACGCCCAGCGCCTTATCGACCTGAGCGTGGCCCTGCTGAAGTTTCAGATGGGCCTCGACCAGCGCCAACCCGTGGAGCTGACCGACCGCCTCGACGGGGCCGTGATAGATGCGGAAGCCGAGCGCGCCCGCCTGCAAAGCGGCAGCACCGCCGAGTTCAACTACAGCAACCGCATCGAGTACTCGGTGCTGGAAACCCAGCGCGATTTGGCGGTGCTCGACATCCGCAACCGCCGCGCCGGCTACCTGCCCACGCTCAACGCCATTGCCTCCTACGGTTTCGTGGGCTCCGACCCCAAGCTGGGCGGGCTGATGGAGTTCCGCGGCCCCAACTCGCGCGCCGAAACCGGCTTCATCAACCAGAACTGGTTTGGCTTCGGCAACTTCGGCCTGCAGCTGAGCGTGCCGGTGTTCGACGGCTTCCGCAAGAAGTACAACATCGAGCAGGGCAAGCTGGCCTTGGAACAGGTGAACAAGGGCTTTACCACCCTGCAGCAGAGCATCGACCTGCAGCGCACCCAAACGCAGACCACCCTGCAGAACTCGCTCGACGTGCTCAGCAACCAGAAAGCCAACCTCGACCTGGCAACCAACGTGGCCCGGGTGGCCAAGATCAAATTCCAGGAGGGCGTGGGCTCGAACCTGGAGGTGATTACCGCCGAAACGGACCTGCGCCAGGCTCAGACCAACTACTACTCGGCCCTCTACGACGTGCTCGTGGCCAAAGTGGATTACAACAAAGCCGCTGGCTCGCTCAGCCAAGCCAAAAAATAAGCGGGCTAGCCCGAACGACTCCTTCCGCCGATGATTCTCTCCGCGCTTCGCATGAACCGTTCCGCCGCTGCCTCGCACGCTACTGAAAAACGCACTCGCTCCATGAAATACACTACCTCCACGGCCGTGCTGGCGCTGGCACTGCTGGCTGCCTGCGGCGGCAAACAAGACCCCGCGGCCGAACTGGCCAAACTCAAGCAGGAACAAGCCGCCAACCAAGCCAAGATTGCCGAGCTGGAAACCAAGGTGGGCAAGCCCGCCGAGGCCGCGGTGGCAGCCACGCCGGTGTCCACCATCAGCGTGAAGCCCGAAAGCTTCACCAGCTACCTGGAAGTGCAGGGCCGCGTCGACTTCGACGAAAACGCCAACGTGTCGCCGCGCATGCCCGGCGTGCTCACCGACATCCGCGTGCAGCGCGGCGACCGGGTGAGCCGCGGCCAGGTGCTGGCCACGCAGGACGCCTCGGTCCTCGAATCGGGCATTGCCGAGCTGCGCACCCGCCTCGATCTGGCCCGTACGGTGTTTGAAAAGCAGGACCGTCTCTGGAAACAGCAGATTGGCACCGAAATTCAGTACCTGCAAGCCAAAAACAACTACGAAGCCCTGCAGCGCAGCCTCGCTACCCAGCAACGCCAGCGCGCCCAGTACAACGTGGTAGCGCCCTTCAGCGGTGTGGTCGACGATGTGCCGGCCAAAGTGGGCGAAAACGGCGCGCCCGGCGTGCCGGTGGTGCGTTTGGTGAGCGGCTCGGGCGGCAAAATCGTGGCCGACGTGTCGGAAGCCTACGCCAACAGCATTAAGGCGGGTGACGTGGCCCTGGTGACCATTCCCGACCTCGGCGGCACCGAAATCAAATCGACGGTGCGCACGGTGAGCCGCACTATTAATCCTACCAGCCGCACCTTCACGGTGGAGCTGCGCCCTAGCGGGCAAAACGCCGCGCAGCTGCGCCCCAACATGGTGGCCACGGTGCGCATTCAGAACTACAACCGCCAGAACGCCACGGTGCTGCCCGTAGACCTGGTGCAGCGCGACGAGCAGAACAGCTACGTGTTTGTGGTGGAGCAGAAAGGCGGCCAGAAAGTGGCGGCCAAACGCATCATCCAGATCGGCAACACCTACAACGGCAAGGTGGAAGTGACCAACGGCCTGAAGCAGGACGACCAGGTTATTTCGGCCGGCTACCAGAATCTTAACGAAGGACAGGTGGTTAGCCTGTAGCACCGCTTGGCGGGCCGGCTGCCCGCCGCGGTACCACGAGTATACACCCACATTTAACTGCCGAACGCCATGCAGGACGTGGAAAAAGAGTTTGGGCCCACCAGTTGGTCCATTAATAATAAGACGAGCATTTACATCATCACGCTCTTGCTGTGCGTGGCGGGTATCTTCTCCTACATCAAGCTCGGGAAGGAGAAATTCCCCGACATCGTGATTCCGCGCATCATCGTGGCCACGGTGTACCCCGGCACCTCGCCGGCCGACATCGAGAACCTGGTGACGCGCCAGCTCGAGAAGGAAATCAAGTCGGTGAACGGGGTGAAGAAAATCAGCTCCACCTCCAACCAAGACTATTGCATCGTGGACGTGGAGTTCAACTCCAACGTGGACGTGCAGTACGCCAAGCAACTCATCAAGGACGCCGTCGACAAGGCTTCCAACGAGCTGCCGAGCGACCTGCCCACACCGCCCACCGTGCAGGAAGTAAACCTCTCGGAGCTGCCCATCATGAACGTGAACCTGGCCGGCAACCTACCGGCGTCGCAGCTCAAAAAGCTAGCCGACGACTTCCAGGACAAGATTGAGGCCCTGCCCGAAATTACCCGCGTCGACATCATCGGGGCCTTGGAGCAGCAGGTGAACGTGGATGTGGACCTGAACAAGCTGCGCGCCTCGCGCCTGGGCTTCTCCGACATCGAGCGCGCCATTGCCTCCGAAAACATTACCATTTCGGGCGGTTCCATCGACGTAGGCAGCCAGAAGCGCGCCGTGCGCGTGGCCGGTCAGTACGCCCGCGCCTCCGACATTGCCGACATTCAGGTGAAGAACCTGAACGGTTCGGCCGTGCGCCTCGGCGACATTGCCACCGTCGAAGATGCCTTCAAGGACCGCGAATCGTACGCCCGTCTCGACGGCAAGCCCTCGATTACGCTGAACGTGATTAAGCGCCAGGGCGAAAACCTCATCGACGCGTCGGACAAGATCAAACTGATTGTTGACGACGCGAAGAAGACGCTGCCCAGCGACCTGCGCATTACCATCACCGGCGACACCTCGAACGACACCCGCGTCACGCTGCACGATTTGATCAACACCATCGTCATTGGCTTCATCCTGGTGACGCTGATTCTGATGTTCTTCATGGGCACCACCAACGCCCTGTTCGTGGGCCTCTCGGTGCCGATTTCGATGTTTCTGGCCTTCGTGATGCTGCCCATGTTCGGCTTCGCGTTGAACATGATTGTGCTCTTCGCCTTCTTGCTGGCCTTGGGTATCGTGGTCGACGACGCCATCGTGGTCATCGAAAACACCCACCGCCTCCTGCACGAGCACCCGAACCTGAGCACGGCCCAGGCCGCCAAGTTTGCCGCCGGCGAGGTATTCGTGCCCGTGCTGGCCGGTACGCTCACCACGGTAGCGCCCTTTGTGCCGCTGCTGTTCTGGCCGGGCATTGTGGGTAGTTTCATGTTCTATCTACCCGTCACGCTCATTCTGACGCTCATGTCGTCGCTCATCGTGGCCTTCATCATGAACCCGGTATTTGCCGTGTCGTTCATGGAGCGCGAAGACCACCACGGCGAAAACGCCCACAAGTCGCGCTTCAGCAAGGGCTTCAAGATTGTGATGGGCGTGTTGCTGGGCATTGCACTCATCGGCTACCTGGCCCAGTCGCTGTTCGTGGGCAACTTGTTCGTGTTCTTGTCTCTGTTTGCGTTCCTCGACCAGTTCGTGTTCCACAAATGGATTGCCTGGTTCCAAACGAAGGCTCTGCCGCGCTTCCAGAACGGGTATGCCAACCTGGTGCGCGTAGCCGTTGGCGGATCCATCTGGCGTCAGGTGGGCATCATGCTCGGTCTGGTGCTGCTGTTCTTCGCCTCTATCTTCGCGGTGGCCTTGCGCAAACCCAAGGTGGACTTCTTCCCGAAAGGCGACCCGAAATTCGTGTACACCTACCTGAAAATGCCGGTGGGCACGCGGGTAGAGGTAACTGACTCGGTAGCACGGGAGCTGGAGAAACGCATCTACGGCGTCATCGGCCGCAGCAACCCCGACGTGGAATCGGTTATTACCAACGTAGCCATCGGCGCCGGCGACCCGGGCGAAGCTTCGGCTTCCGGTACGTCGCAGTCGCACTTGGCCAAGGTGGGCGTGGCCTTCAAGGAACTGAGCGAGCGGAAGGGCCCGGCCACGTCCTTGTACATGGACAAAATCCGGGAAGTGGTGAAAGGCATTCCGGGCGCCGAAATTTCGGTGGACCAGGAAGCCAGCGGCCCGCCCCAGGGCAAGCCCATTGCCATCGAGGTTATCGGCGACGATTACCAGGAGCTGGCCAAACTCTCGAAGGACGTGACGCGCTACATCAACTCGAAGAACATCGGCGGTATTGAGCAGCTGCGTTCCAACCTCGAAGACCGCAACCCTGAAATTGCCGTCAACATCGACCGCGTGCGGGCCAACCGCGAAGGCATCAGCACCGCCCAGATTGGGATGGAAGTGCGCACGGCCATCTACGGCTACGAGGCCAGCAAATTCAAGACCTCCGACGATGACTACCCAATTCAGGTGCGCTACGCCAAGCCCTACCGCGAAAACGTGGACGCCATCCTGAACTCGCCGCTGACCTTCCGCGACGCCACCGGCGCCATCCGCCAGGTGCCCATGTCGTCGGTAGCCGACGTGAAGTACGGCACCACCTACGGCGGCATCAAGCGCAAAGACGTGAAGCGCGTTATCACCATCTCGTCGAACGTGCTCAACGGCTTTACCGGCCCCGACGTGGTGCGCCAGGTAGAGCAGGCCCTGAAAGCCTACCCCACGCCGCCCGGCTACACCATTAAGATGGGCGGCGCGCAGGAAGACCAAAAGGAAACCTCCGACTTCCTGGGCGTAGCCGCTCTGGGTGCCGTGGCCCTCATCTTCCTGATCCTGGTCACGCAGTTCAACTCGTTCAGCAAACCCGTCATCATTCTCACCGAGGTGTTCTTCTCCATCATCGGCGTAATGCTTGGCCTGGCCATTACGGGCATGAACGTAAGTATTGTGATGACCGGCGTAGGGGTAATTGCGCTGGCCGGTATCGTAGTAAAAAATGGTATCCTGCTCGTGGAATTCACCGACATGCTCCGCTCCCAGGGAATGCCGCTGCGCGAGGCCATCATTCTGGCCGGCCGCACGCGTCTGAACCCGGTAATCCTGACGGCCACGGCCGCCATTCTGGGCCTGATTCCTTTGGCCATCGGCCTGAATGTGGACTTCTACGAGATGTTCAACTCGTTCCAGCCGCACTTCTTCATCGGGGGCGAATCGGTGACCTTCTGGGGCCCGCTGGCTTGGACGATAATTTTTGGGTTGTCCTTTGCAACCATTATCACCCTTGTGGTAGTCCCGGTAATGTATCTGCTCAACGAGCAGCTGCGCGCCCTGATTACCGGCAAGCACCCCGATTCGCACGCTTCGCAAGCTGCTGCCGCCGATGCGGAGGAGCAGGAAGCCACGCGCCCGCCGGTGCTGGCCGAGTACTAGCCACCGTTTTTTCCCGTTCTCCCTCTTTTTCTACCTGACTCGTCGTTTCAGCCATGCTAACCCAAACGACTTCTGCCGCCAGCAACATCGAACAACAGGTGTTGCGCATCATCAGCAAGCGCAAGGCCATCAAGCCCCAGCGCCTGCGTGTCTCCAGCAACCTCAGCCGCGAGTTGGGCTTCGACACGGTCGACGTGGTCGATATCATCCTCGAACTGGAGCGTCGCTTCCACATCACCATCCCCGACGAAGTGCCCCTGAACACGGTGCGCGACTTCGTCCGCTACGTGTCTTCCCACCTCGGGGGGCGGCAGGCGCGCTAAGCTAGCTGGCTCTGAAAAACGCCAAAAGGCCCGCAACCACTGGTTGCGGGCCTTTTGTGCTTGTGAAGTAAGCGAAGCAGCCTACCGTACGTTGCCGCCGGTGTCGCCGCCGCGGATGCCCGGGTCCTTCGGGTCGCGGCTGCCGGCCACGCTGGCGCCGGTCACGTTCGGGTTGGGCGTCACGTCGATGGTGGGGTGGTGCGGCTCGGCCGGGTTTGCCGGGTCCGGCGACGAGCCGCCGGGCAGGTCGGCTTTGCCAGCGCGCTTGGCCGAGTCGGTGCTTTCGTCGAACGAGCCGCTGCTCACGCTGTGCTCGGCTTTTTCGAGCAGCCGCACCGGCGCTTTGCTGTCGGTTGTCGGCTGCCACTTTTCGGCCGGCACGTTGGCGCTGGCGGCGGTGGCCGGGCGGGTGCTTTCCCACTCGTGGAAGTGGTCGATTTCGGTTTTGAGTGTGCTCATGAACCACGCCATCAGCGCTACATCGTCGAGCAGGCCCACCACCGGAATGAAGTCGGGCACGAGGTCAATCGGGCTCAGGAAATAGATGAGCACGGCAATGGCGCCCAGAATGGTGGGTGTGGGAATACCGGTGTACTCGCCCGATGCCGCCGCTTTGATGAGACGGAAGAGCGTCTGCATGCTTTCCCAGGCCTCGTGGGCAATGGTGCCCACGTCGTTCTTTTCGCTGGCTTTCTGGTACGCGTCATTCACGAGCTGCTTGATGCGCAGCGGCTGTTTGAGGTAGCCTTCGGCTTTGCCGAGGAGGCTTTTGAAGAACGGGGACGACGCAATTCGTTCGCCGTTGGGTTGTTGCGAAGCCATATCAAGAGGGCTGTTGAGAAGAAACAAGAGAAGTGCGACCGACCGCCGCCACAGGCTGAAGCACGCGCCGGCCAACTGCCGTCCTATACTGTTTCGCGCCAAAATAGTTATCAGCGCATGTTTGCGGGGCAAAGCAAACAAAAAAGCCCTTGCGGTGGAGCAAGGGCTTTGGAGATGTTGCTGAGTAAGTGAGCCTGCTACTCGGTAGCAGTGGCCACGCGGCCAGCCGCGTAGAAGTTGCGGTGGTAGTAAGCCTGCTCGAGCGAGCTTACCATTACGCCGCCGTTGGTGGCGGCGTGGGCAAACTTGCCATCGGCGAGGTAAATACCTACGTGGTAGATGGGCTGGCCGGGGCCGCGGCGGAAGAATACCAGGTCGCCGGCTTGCATCTCGGCTTTGGCTACACGCTTCACGTTGTTGAACATCGAGCGGGAGCTGTGCACGAGGTTGATGCCGTACACTTCCTTGAATACGCGGGTCACGAAGCCCGAGCAGTCGGTGCCTTTTTTGGAGTTCGAACCGAAGCGGTAGGGAGTTCCAATCCACTCGCTCACGGTGCGCAGCAACGAGGCGTTTTCGTCGTAGTCGGCTTTGATGCCGAGGGTTTGGGCGTAGTAGCCCACGTTGAGCGAGTCGCGGAAGGTGGCGGAAGGCCGGTCGCCTTCGTCGCCGTTGGCGAAGCTCAGGAGCGAGGCTTCGGCCAGGGCCGGGCTGCCGGCTGCCGATGCAACCTTCGCCTCGGGCGAGTAATCAAAGAAAAAGGAAAGGGCCAGTGAAACAGCGGCGAGGCAACACAAAAAGGTATTCTTCATTGTCCGTCGTGTGGGTATGAAACTCCGCCCCCAGGCGGTGACCCGAAGGGGTCTGATGGCGTACTTTTCTTCTCTAAGTCAGGTAGTTTGAGAAGCGAAAAAAGAGGTTTTAACCAGCCGGATCAGAAAGATTCTATCCGGGCTGATAGGGTAAATCTAGACCCGTCAGCCTAAGCGTCCAAATTTATGGCCGAAAACAAGGTGATTTTCATTGTTTGGTCCAATGTGTTGGCGGAATAATATTGATGAGTTGTATAACTGCTTTGTTATATAGCGCGTACTCGGTGCTTGTCACAGAAACGGCCATGGAACTCCCCCGCATCGTTGAAAATTCGCCCTTCGCTCGCATAGCCCGCTTGAAGCTGGGGCAGCCCAACGTGGCCATGGTGTTGGGCAAGGCCATTCACTTGAGCGGCGTGACGCGCGAGGCCTTCCTGCGCGACCCGTCGTGGGTCGCGCACGAGATGTGCCACATCCGGCAGGTGCAGGAGCACGGCTTGGTGCCGTTCCTGTGGAAATACCTGATTGAGTCGGTTCGGGTGGGCTATTACGCCAACCGGTTCGAGGTAGAAGCGCGCGAAGCGGCAGTGCGCGACACCAGCCGCTACGCCGCAGCCTTGGGCGTGGCAGTACCGCCCGGTCCCGGTCGAGGCACCGAGCCTACGCCGCAAGACCCGCGCCCCGATCTGGTGCTGTAGCTAGTGGGCTTTGGAGATGCGCATCAAGCTATAAGGCAGCCAGCCGGCCACCGTCGACGGCTAACGAGGTGCCGTTGATAAAGCTGGCCTCGTCGGAGGCCAGAAAGCAGATGGCAGCGGCTAGCTCGGCGGGCGTGCCCACCTGCCCCGTAATTTTTTCCTTGCCGCTTTTCACGTTGGGGTTGCTCCAGAGCATTGGCGTATCCACGGCCCCCGGAGCTACAGCATTGATACGGGCCTGGGTATGCGGAATTTCCAGGCTGAGGCCTCGCACAAACGCCTCGAGGGCTCCTTTGCTGGCCGCGTAGGGCACCACGTTGGGCGTGGTTTGATGCGCGTGCACCGAACTTACCGCCACGATGCTGCCGCCCTGCATGTGCGGCAGGCACAGCTGGCACAGTCGGAAAAGAGCTCGTAGGTTGACGTTCATGAGCAAGTCCCACTGCGCCGGGTCGAGCTTAAGAATGGGCTCGAAGGTCATCATGGCAGCGTCGTTTACCAGCACGTCAACGCGCCCCCAGTAGCCCAGCACGCGCTCTACTGCGCGGCTCAGGTGCGCATCGCGGCCTACGTCGCAGCTAATGAACCGGGCCTCGCCACCTGCTGCCCGAATAACCTGCACGACCTCCCGCCCGGCCTCGGCATGACGCCCCAACACGGCTACTTTGCCACCCTCGCGGCCCAATTGCTCGGCCGCCGCGCGCCCAATGCCCGAGGTGCCGCCCGTGACCAAGCATACTTTGTCTTTGAAACGCTCCGGCATAGGGTAGGGTGGTAGTGAAGGCGTGGCTTTTCGGGTGATACGCTGATAGACAGCGGCGGCCGGTTTTGGTTTTGAAAAGTGTCGGGCAGATCCACGAAAACCCAGTGCAAAACCCAAGACTGCCACTTCTGAGGGCTTAAACGCGTAAATAACGCAACCCTACAAGGCTAGTTTACGAATAGACCACAAACCTCTTTGCGAGGTCGGTTCTGAACTCTTACAACTCCTGACTTTCAAACTCATGGCCATGAACAACACCTCCGCCAATACCGATTTCCTGAGCAACTCGCCGGCCGCTTCGCAGCCCCAGGGCAGCGTAGGCAGCAAAGCCTCCTCGGTGCTCGACGGTGTGAACAACTCCCTCAAAAACTTTGGTGATGCCGCTGCCGGCAAAGTAGGCAAGCTCAGCACCACCCAAAAAGTAGTAGGCGGCCTGGCCTTGGCGCTGGGCATCAGCTACCTCTCGAAACTGACCAACAAGCGCAGCGCGTAGTCGCGCCAAACTGATCTGAAAAACGAAAGCGGCCCGTTTCCTCTTCGGAAACGGGCCGCTTTGCGTCTGGAGCCTGCTATTGGACTCGAACCAACGACCTGCTCATTACGAATGAGCTGCTCTACCAACTGAGCTAAGCAGGCAACTGCCACCGGGCGGAAACGCCGCAATGGGAGTGCAAATATAACAGGGCCGGGAAACGCCGCGCAAAAGTTCGGCGGAAATTTTTCCGGGCGAAGTTCTCAACCTCGCTTCCTCCAGTGCGTTTTTCACTGATAACCTCGATTTACTACTTATGAAATCCTCCGCTTCCGCCGACATTACCCAAGCTCTCGTCAGTGGCTTGTCCGGGGCCGTTGCCCTGACGCTGGTACACCAAGCCGCCCGCAAACTAACGCCCGATGCGCCGCGAATGGACATTCTCGGTATGCGCGGTCTGCGCAAGCTGCTGGCCGCCGCCGATGCCCCTGCGCCTGATCAGCAGACGCTTTACAACGCGACCATGGCCGGCGACCTGTTCAGCAACGGCCTCTACTACAGCTTGGTGGGGTCGGGCAAGGATGCGTGGTGGCGCGGGGCGGTCCTGGGCGTAGCGGCCGGCGTGGGTGGGGTGGTGCTGCCGGGGCCGTTGGGGCTAGGCGACGGACCCAGCAACCGCACGCCGCAAACCCAGCTGATGACCGTGGCGTGGTACACGTTGGGCGGCTTGGTGGCCGCGGGCGTATCGCGCTGGTGGAGCGCAGCGAAGTAAGCGCCAAGTCACCGAGAGCCGTGCGGCCCCGCGCCGACTGTTACCTTTGCTGGCACATGAAAGCGTTGCGCAAACTCCTCGTCGGCACCCTCGGCTTCGAGCGGTACATCCGGTTCGTTAGTCGCATGTACCTGCGGCTGGTGGCGGTGGGCTGGGGCAAGGCGAAGTACCCGGAGCTGTTTTATCTGGCCCGGCTGGTGAAGCCCGGCGACGTATGCCTCGACATCGGCGCCAACCTGGGCTATTACTCCGTGGCCTTGTCGCGGCTGGTGGGGCCCACGGGCAAAGTGCTGGCCGTGGAGCCGGTGCCGCTGTTTCAGCGCATCTGGCAAGACAACGTGCGCCTGAGCGGCATCAATAACCTGCTGCTGCTGCCTTACGCTTTGGGCGGGCAAAATACCTCCGTGCGAATGGGCACGCCTGCCCGCAACGGCTTGCTGCACCACGGCATGACCAAGATTGCCGACTCCAACCCCGCCGAGCAATACGGGCAGTTCTACGACGTGGACATGCGCGTGCCCGACGAGTTGCTGGCCGATTTCGACCGGCTTGACTTTGTGAAGTGCGACGTGGAAGGCTTCGAGCACCAGGTGTTTCAGCACATGCAGGCTACACTGCGCCGGCACCGCCCCGTTATCCAAACCGAGCTTAACGGTGGCGACAACCGCCGCCAGGTGAGCGAGTTGCTGGCCGGGTTGGGCTACCGGCCGTACGTGCTGGAAACTAGCGGCGCCGAGCCGCGGTTAGTACCTTGCGGGCCAGCCGAGCTGCAAACCACGGCCGACCGCGACTTTTACTTCAAACCCGACGAGGCTGCGCACGGATGATCATCAAGACCCTGCTCATATTCTTCTTGGTAGCCACGCTGCTGCGCATGGTGTTGCCGCTGCTCATGCGCTGGCTGCTCACCACGTTTGTGCGCAAGCAAATGGAGCGTGGCGGTGTGCGGTTTGACCCCAGGGCGGCGCCGTTTGGTGCGCCCCCGCCGCCTAACCCGGGGCCCGAGGGCAAAGTGCGCGTCGATTACGTGCCGCCCGCCGCCAAGCCGCGCCGCGCCGAGGAATTCCGTGGCGGCGACTACGTGGACTTCGAGGAAGTGAAATAATCGACCTACCTTCGGGCTGTTTCTGCCCGGCCTGCTGCGTGTGGGCCGGGTTTTCCTTTGTTCCGCCTGTTTATTTCGCCTGCCGAATGACCTCAGTTGTTCCGCCGACGACGGCCGCCCTCCCGCTGTGGCGCCGTTTGCTGCCGCACCTTTTGGCCGTAGTCTTCCTGCTGGGAGTTGCGGTGCTCTATTTCTCGCCCATCGTCTTCAAGGGCCAGACCCTGAGCCAGCACGACATTGTGCAGTTCAACGGCGGCGCCCAAGAGGCGGCGGCCTACCGCCAGGCCACCGGCCAGGAGGCGCTCTGGACGAACTCCATGTTTTCGGGCATGCCCACCTACCTGATTGGTACCCGTTTCCCGGGCGACCTGTCGGTGTATTTGAGCAGCATTTTTACGCTGGGCCTGCCGGCCGTGGTGGCCAACCTGTTTGTGGCCTTGCTTTGCGGCTACCTCTTGTTTGTGGCCTTGGGTATGCGCTCCATCGTGGCCCTCACAGGTGCGCTGGCGCTGGGCCTGACGAGCTACAACCTGGTGATTCTGGCGGCAGGGCACAACTCCAAGTCCTATGCCCTGGCCTACGCGCCGCTGGTGCTGGCGGGCCTGCTGGTTGCGTTCCGGCGGCAACGCTGGCTCGGCGCGGCGCTGTTTGCCCTGGGCCTGACGATGAACGTACGGGCCAACCACCTGCAAATCACCTACTACTTGCTCTTGCTGGTGCTGATTTTCGGCATTGTGGAGTTTGTGTTTGCCCTGCGGGAAAAGCGGCTTGCCGACTTCCTACAACGCTCGGCTATTCTGGGCGTGGCGGCGTTGCTGGCGGTAGGCGTCAGCTTCGGGCGCCTCTACACCACGGCTTCCTACGGCAAGTACAGCATCCGCGGCAAGTCGGAGCTGACCACCCCGCCGCCCGCGGCGCCGGGCCAGCCGGCAGCCAAACAGGAAGCCGGCTCGGGCCTCGACCGCGACTACGCCTTCGGCTGGAGCTACGGTGTGGGCGAAACCATTACGCTGCTGATTCCCAACTACTACGGCGGTGCTTCGTCGGGCAAGCTCGACGAGAATTCGGCTACCGGCAAAGCCCTGGCTGGCCTGGGCGTGCCGCCCGTGCAGCTGCGCGACTACCTGCAAAACATTCCGACCTACTGGGGTGACCAGCCCATTACCAGCGGCCCGGTGTATGTGGGCGCGGTGGTCTGTCTGCTGTTTGTGCTCGGCCTGTTCGTGGCCGACCGCCGCACGCGCACCTGGTTGCTCGTCGGCACCATTCTGTCGATTCTGCTGGCCTGGGGCAAGAACTTCGCGACGTTCAACGACCTGATGTTCGACTACTTCCCGGGCTACAACAAGTTCCGCTCGGTGTCGATGGCGCTGGTTATTGCTCAGCTGGCCATGCCGCTGCTGGCCGTGCTGGCCCTGGCCCGCGTGCTGCGCGCCCGCCCGGTTGCCACCGTGCTGCCAGGCGCACATCCTAAGCTGCCCACTGCGGCAGTTGTTTCGTCCGAAACTGCAGACCTCAACCGCAAGCTGCTGCTGGCCACCGGCATTACGGCGGGTATTATTTTGCTGGCTTTCATTGTTGGCTTGGGGGCCGATTTTGCTTCGCCCATTGACAGCAACCTGCAGCAACAGGGCTTCCCGCTCGACGCGCTGCGGCAGGACCGTGCCAGCCTGATGCGCGCCGACGTGTTCCGCTCGTTGTTCTTTGTGCTGGCCACGGCCGCGGTGCTGTGGTTCTACCTGCGCCGCAAGCTCACGGTGACCGTAGCTGCCGGCCTCGTGGCGGCCCTCACGCTCGTGGACCTTTGGGCCGTCGACAAGCGCTACTTGGGCGAGTCGAACTTCCAGGAAAAGACTGTGGCGCAGGAGTTTGTGCCCTCGGCCGCTGATCAGCAGATTTTCAACGACCCCACGCTGCACTTCCGGGTGCTGAACGTAGACAACCCCTTCAACGAAGCCAACACTTCGTATTTCCACAAGAGCATTGGCGGCTACCACGGGGCCAAGCTGCGGCGCTACCAGGATTTGATTGAGCGGCAGATTTCGCAGAACAACCCGCGCATTATGTCCATGCTGAACGCGCGCTACTTCATTGGGCGCGACCAGAAAACCGGTGCGCCGGTGGCGCAGCAAAACCCCGGCGCGCTGGGCAACGCCTGGTTTGTGTCTACCATTCAGCCGGTGCAGAACCCCGATCAGGAAATGGCGGCCCTGAGCACCTTCGACCCGGTAACCACGGCCATTGTGGACGTGAGCAAGTTTCCGCAGGCCAAAACCAGCTACAACGCGGCCGGCTCCACCATTCGCCTTACGCACTACTCGCCCGACGCGCTGAGCTACGAGGCCAACGCGGCGCAGGACGGCTTCGTGGTCTTCTCCGAAATCTATTACGCCGACGGCTGGAACGCCTACCTCGACGGCAAACTGGTGCCGCACGTGCGCGCCAACTACGTGCTGCGCGCCATGCCCGTGCCGGCCGGCCGCCACAAAATCGACTTCAAGTTCGAGCCCAAGGAGTACCAGATTGGCAACACCGTGTCGCTGGTGTCGTCCATTGCGCTGTTTGCCGTGCTGATTGGCGCCGTGGTGTACGCCGTGCGCCGCCGGCCCGCGCCCGACGCGCCCGCCGCAGACGACGATTTGCTGCCTGCCTAGGCGCCGTATCGATGAATTGATGGCAACGGTGCCGCGACCCCAACGTCGCGGCACCGTTGCATTTTAGCAGCGCCCGACTCCAACTCGCCGTGCTTTCAACGGAATACCAGCCGCCCATTCTGACCGATTTGCCCGAGCCGGTGGCCGAGCGGCGGGGTGTGCGCCTGCGGGTGCTGCGCGACGATTTGCACCACCCCGAACTGCCCGGCAACAAATGGCGGAAGCTGAAATACAACCTGCTGGCGGCCCGTGAGCAAGGCCACGCGGCACTGCTGACCTTCGGCGGTGCCTATTCCAACCACTTAGCCGCCGTGGCCACGGCTGGCCGGCTCTACGGCTTCCGCACCATCGGCATTGTGCGCGGCGACGAGCTGGAGCCGCACAACCCAACCTTGACTGCTTGTGCGGCCCAAGGTATGCAGCTGCATTTTGTGAGCCGTGAAGACTACCGCCGGCGCCACGACGCCGCGTGGCTGGCTGATGTGCTGCAGCGCCTCGGCCCGGCGTATGTGTTGCCCGAAGGCGGCACCAATGCCCTGGCCGTGCGAGGCTGTGCCGAAATCGTGTCCGAACTTGAAGCTGCCCACGAGCCCTTCGATGCGCTGACAGTAGCCTGCGGCACCGGGGGCACGCTGGCCGGGCTGGTGCTGGGCAGCCAAGGCCACCAGCAGGTAGTGGGCGTTTCGGCGCTTAAAGGCAGCGGCGGCAGTCTGCGGGCCGAAGTGGAACGATGGGTGCAGCAAACGGCCGGGCGCACTTTCGGCAACTGGGAACTGCGCACCGAGTTTCACTTTGGCGGGTACGCCCGGTATTCGGTGCCGCTGCTGGCTTTCATCGAGCAGTTCTACCAGCGGCACGGCGTGCTGCTCGACCCCGTGTATACCGGCAAACTGCTCTACGGCACGCTGGCCTTGGTTGAAGCCGGACACTTCCCGCGCGGCAGCACCGTGGTGGCGGTGCATACCGGCGGGCTGCAGGGCTGGGCCGGCTTTGCCGCGCGTTTCGGCGTGCGGCCGCCCGCCGCCGTATAGTTTGCGGTTGAGTTTGTATTGTTGCTACCTATGCCGCCTCTGTTTCGTTTGTTGCGCCGTTTGCTGCCGTTGCTGTTCCTGGTTGGGCTGGGTTGGTTTCTGTGGCAGAAAGTGGCCCCCTCGCTCGACACCTTTAACCCGCTGCGGGCCGCGCCGCGCGTGACGGTGACGCATAACACCGTGCTGGAAAAAATAGAAGCCCTGGGCAAGCTGGAGCTGGTGCGCTACCGCTTCAAGGACGTGGTGGAGTACAAGAAGAGTACCTACCGCTTTCTGCCCGACGCCAAAGTGGCCCTCATTGTGGCCGGCGAAGCAGTAGGCTGCCTCGATCTGCGCAAAATCAAGCCGCTTGATGTGGTGTTCGAAGGCGACTCGGTGGTGCGCGTGGCTTTGCCGGCGCCCGAGCTGTGCACGTGGCGCATCGACCACAACGGCAGCAAGGTGTACAGCGTGGAAAACGGCTTTTTCAACGATGCCGAACTGGTAGATGCCGGCTACAAATACGCCGAACAGAATGTGCGCCGCGCTGCCTTGCAGTCGGGTATTCTGGCCCAAACCGAGCAAAACGCCGAGCAGATCCTGCGGCCCATGCTCGAAACCATGACCGGCCGGCGCGTGGTGCTGACGCACCAACTGGCAGCGCCCCGCCGCGAACCGCTACGCTAGCCCGGTGGCCTAACATATTGATGTAGGCAGCGCGGCGAAAACGGCGGGCAACTGCTTGGTTCGCATGTTTATGTGACGAAGCGAGGTTGGGCGTAGGAGCGAGGCGGTGGTAGTTTTGGTGTACCCACCCAAGCCGCTACTGCCGCTATGAAAACCCTCACGCCTCCGCACGTCCTGGCCGCCGACTTCGCTATGCAAACCACCCTGATGCCGGCCCGCTCGCCCTTTCTGCGGCGGCGCACGCTCGCCGAATCGTGGTGGTACATGGGCACGCTCACCACCCCACTGATTACGGGCGCCGAAACGAACGGGGAATTTGCTCTGCTCGATGTCAGCCTGCAGCGAGGAGTCGAGCCGCCGGTTCACACGCATCTGCGCGAAGACGAAACCGTGTACGTGCTCGACGGGCAGCTTACCTTTCACGTGGGCGACGAAGAATTGCACGCCGGTCCCGGCGACGTGGTGCACCTGCCGCGCGGCATTCGCCACACCTTCCGGCTCGAAACCGATTACGCCCGCACGCTGCTGCATATTTCGCCCGCCGGGTTCGAAAACTTCTTCCGCGACTTGGCGGAGCCGGCCCAGGCACTGGTAATACCAGCGCTTCCCACCAACCCCAATGCCGCCCGGATTGCCGCCGTAGCCAAGCACTACGGCCTACAGGCCAGTTGACACGTCCCAGTATTCAGTTGAATAATCTCGACCTACTTAACCCACCGAAACGATGTACCAGTTAGTATTTCGGTCTTGGGCCCTGCTGTGCATGATTGCCGGCATCTGCCTACTGGCCGTGGGTGCCGCCTTGGGCGTAGGAGCAGTGCTGACGCTGCGACAGACGCCACAACGCCCGGCGGCACCAGCGTACATAATCAGTTGCTCCGCTGCCCAAGCTGGCATTGCCTGCCGCGTTTAACGGGCAAGCCGTTAGGCGCGGTTATTTCCGCACGCCCAGCACCTCAATTAGCGCGTCCTGAATAAACTCGCCTTCGTAGCCCTTGGCCGTAGCGTAGAGCGTGAGTTTTTGTCGCCGCTTGTGCGGGTTCGGCTCCTTCTCCTGCGCGTTCTTCTTCTCCAGCACTTCCACCAGGTTCTGGTAGTACTCGTCGCCGTCGATTTCGCTCATGCCGGCCTTGATGCAGTACTCGGAAATGCCGCGCTGCTTCAGCTCCTGCCGGATGCGCCGGCGGCCCCACTTTTTGAGCCGGTACTTGCCGCGCACGAACGAGCGGGCAAACCGCTCGTCGTCGAGCAGCTTTTCGCGCACCAGCCGCATCAGGATTTCGGCGGCTTCGTCTTCGTCGAGCCCGTAGGTGCGCAGCTTGGCTTCTACTTCTTTGTGGTTGCGCTCCTGGTAAGCGCAGAAGGCGGCAATCTTCTGCAGGGCTTCGGCAGGCGTGTAGAATTTGCGTTTGCGGGAAGCGTCTTCCATGGGCTGGCTAACGGGAAATGGAGTCCTTCTTGTACGCAATTGGTGCCGCACGGGGCGCCTGTACCACCGACTTTGGCCGGAAAACCGGAGGGGGTAAAAAAACAGCCGCCGCCCAGAAGGCGGCGGCTGTTCGCTCACATAAACAAGTTGGATTGATTCATCCAAAAACCGGCAGCCCGCTGTATTATCCGAAGACCATTGGGCTACCGGGAGGCAATGTAGTATGCAAACCGCACATTTCCATATACAACCGCGAGATTGTTTGCTTGTTTGGTACCTAGTTGCAATCGGGTAGGTGTGTGCGCACTTTCGGGTTGCAGCCGCCTTCGCCAGAATCTCCGATGTATGGTTTTTACCCGCGGCGTCCGCTACATGCTGCTGTCTACGCTCTGTTTCGCGCTCATGAACGTGTGCGTGAAACTGCTGCCGCATTTGCCGGCCATGGAAATCATTTTGTTCCGTTCGCTCATCTCGGTTGGGCTCAGCTACCTCACGCTGCGCGCCTTGCGCATCCGGCCCTGGGGCACCAACCACTTCTTCCTGATTGCCCGCGGCACCACCGGCGCGCTGGCCCTCATGCTGTACTTTGGCACGCTGCAGCGCATGCCGCTGGCCACGGCCGTCACGCTCCAATACCTGGCGCCCATTTTCACGGCCATCATCGGCATTTTCGTGGTGAAGGAGGCAGTGAAGCCCTGGCAATGGCTGTTCTTTCTGCTCTCGTTTGCCGGCGTGCTGTGGGCCGAAGGCGTGGACACCCGCGTGGAGCCGCTGTGGCTGGGCCTGGGCGTGTTGTCGGCGGTTTTTTCGGGCTTCAGCTACAATTCCATCCGGCGGCTCAAGGGGAAAGAGCACCCGCTGGTGGTGGTGTTTTACTTCCCGATGGTGGCCCTGCCCATTGCGGGCGTGTACTGCCTCTTCAACTGGACGGCTCCACACGGCTGGGACTGGCTGTGGCTGCTGCTCACGGGGGTGTTTACCCAGGGCGCGCAGGTGTACATGACCAAAGCCTATCAGGCCGAGCAACTCTCGAAAGTGGCCAACTGGAACTACCTGGGCATTCTGTACGCGCTGGGCTTTGGGCTGGCTTTCTTCGGCGAAGCCTTCCCGCCGGGTGCCTACGCCGGCATGGGCCTGGTGCTGGCCGGCGTGTTGCTGAACGCTTGGTACCTTGCTCAGCACGCTCGCCGCGCCCCGTTGCCGGTACCCGAGCCCGACGCCATTCCGGCCACGCCGCCGCTGGAGCGTTGAGGATGCAGGATGTTGCGGGGCAGCCAATATATTTTGCTGGTGCAGGCAACGGCTTCACCGGCAAGCGGCTCTACCTCCTAACTTGCCCTTAAACGCGCGATTAGCTATGTTTCGTCGGATACCCCGCCTGTTGAGTCTGCTTTTGCTCCTGCCCCTACTGGGCCATGCCGGGGTGTTGCGCGGCCGCATTACCGACCCCGCCGGGCAGCCCCTGGGCTTTGCCAACGTGGCCGTGAAAGGCACCACCACCAACACCGCCTCCAACGAACAGGGCAACTACCAGCTGCCGCTGCAGGCCGGTAGCTACGAAATTGTGTTTCAGTACGTGGGCTTCAAGCCCCGGCTGGAGCAGGTGCGCATTGCCGGCGGCGACACGGCCACGGTGCTCAACGTGACGCTCACGCCCGAGCAGTACCAGCTGCGCGAAGTGGTGGTGCGCGCCAAAGACCGCGACCCCGCTTATGCCATCATCCAGCACGCCATGGATTGGCGCACCTACCACCGGCGCGAGGTGGCGGCCTTCACGGCGCGCACTTATATCAAGGCGCTGGCCCGGCTGAAAGACGCGCCCAGCCGCGTGCTGGGCTTGTTCAAGGTTGGGCCCGATCTGAAGCCGGGCATTCTGTATCTGTCCGAGTCGGTGTCGGAAGTATCGTTTCAGCAGCCCAACGTGGTGAAAGAGCGCATGATTTCTTCGCGCGTGAGCGGCGACGCCAAGGCTTTCAGCCTGAACCGGGCCGGGGCGGGGCGGGGCATGAGCTTCTACAACCCCGTCATCAAGGCGTTTTCGGAGCGGGGGTTTGTGTCGCCCATCGCGCCGAACGCGTTTCTATTCTACCAATATGTGCTGGAGGGCACCACCGAGCAGGCCGGGCAACTGATCCACAAAATCAAAGTAATACCGCGCCGCCGCACCGACCCGGTGTTTGCCGGCCACATCTACATTGCCGACGGCACGTGGCGCATTCATTCGGTGGGCCTCACCCTCAACCAAGATGCCCAGCTCGATTACGTCGACAACGTGCGCATCGACCAGCAGTACGCGCCCGCACCCAACGCGCCGCACGTGTGGGTGATGCAGAGCCAGACGCTGACGGCCAACATTTCGGCGTTTGGTTTCCACGGCAACGCCTACCTGACGGCCATTTTTTCCAACTACCGCGTAACGCCCACCTACCCCAGCCGCCCGGCGCCGGCCGCGCCTGCCCCGCAGCCCACGCCCGCCGAAGTGCACGCCGAAACCGTGGCCGAGGCCAAGCAGGAGCGTCCGGCCGTGCGGGCCATCAGCCGGCAGGTGAAGCGCCAGAGCCGCAAAGCCGCGGCGGCTGCCGACTCGGCCGGCCGCCGCGCGCCGCTGATGGAAGTGGAAAAGCTGGCGCACGGCGAAATTATGCGGGTGGAGAAAGGTGCCAACGAGCGGGACAGCGCCTACTGGGCCCAGATTCGGCCGGTGCCCCTGACCGAGGAGGAGGTGAAAGACTACCACGTGAAGGACAGCACCGAGACCATTCGCAACTCCAAGCCCTACCAGGACTCACTCGACCGAATCAGGAATCGGTTTAGCACCGATAAGTTCTTGCTGACCGGCTACACCTACAACGATACCCACCGCAAGCAGCAATACTACGTAGCGCCGGTGTTCCAAATTTTGCAGTACAGCACCGTCGAGGGCACCATCGTCAACCCGCAGCTGACGTACTCGCGCTACACCGACGACCGGCGCCGTTTCTGGATGACGCCCTCGTTCCGCTACGGCGTCGATGCCAAGCTTTTCAGTCCATCGGTGGAAATCAACTGGCAGCACGATGCTATGCGCACGGCCCGGCTGCAGGTAATAGTGGGCCGCACCATCGAAAACTTCGACCCCAACTCGCAGCTCACGCCGGCCATTAATACTACTTACACGCTGTTTCGCAACCGCAACTACGCCAAGTACTACCAGCGCCGCGGGGCCGAAGTGGGCTACTTGGCCGAAATGCTCAATGGCCTCGATGTGCGCACCGCCGTTAGCTACTTCGACCGCCGCGAGCTGCAGAATTCCACCATCGACCTGATTACCGACGTGCCCGGCCGGGCCTTCACGCCCAACACGCCCGTGGCGGCCGAGCTGCCCAACGGCTCCGGTTTCGGCCGCAGCCGGGCCTTGGGCTCCGAACTGTGGCTGAGCTACCGTCCCGGCCAGCGGTTCATCACGCGGCCCACGGGCAAAATCAACCTCGGCTCGAAGTACCCGCTGTTGCGCCTCACGTGGCGGCAGGGCTGGGGCGTGCCCGGTTCCGACGTGCGCTACACCTACCTCGAAGGCGGTATCCGGCAATCGGTGCAGTTTGGGCTGCTGGGCTCGAGCAGCTACCACGTCAACGTGGGCGGTTTCCTGGGCAACCCCAAGCTGGCGTTTATGGACTACCGGCATTTCGCGGGCAACCAAACCCTTCTGGCCGCCGATTTCACCCAGTTTCAGCTGCTCGACTACTACCGCTACAGCACCCGCAAGACGTTCGTGGAGGCGCACTTCGACCACCATTTCAACGGCTTCTTCCTGAACAAAATCCCGCTCATGCGCCGGTTGAAATGGCAGGAAGTGGGCACCGTGAACTACCTGCATACCCCGGCCGCCGGCCACTACGCCGAGCTGGGCGTGGGCCTGGAGCACGTGTTCAAGCTCCTGCGCGTCGACTACTTTACGGCCGTGCAGTCGGGCCGCAAGGTGCAGCAAGGCTTCCGCCTCGGCCTCGGGTTCTAGCTTTTGACGGCGTGCTGCTCGCCACCGACAAACACCGCCCCGGCTGGCGGCGTGGCGTACCTTTGCCGGCGCCATTCCTGTTCCCATGCTTCGCTTCGCTTCTTTGCCCGCGCTGCTTGGCGGCACCCTGCTGCAAGCGCCCACCGATGCCGCTGCCACCGTGCAGCACCTGCTGCTCGACAGCCGCCGCGTGGGCGTGCCGGCCGGCACCGTGTTCTTCGCCCTGCGCGGCCCGCACCACGACGGCCACCAGTACATAGCCGAGCTGTACCAGCGCGGTGTGCGGCTGTTTGTGGTGGAGGTACCGGTAGCCAACCTCGCGGCCGCGTATTCCGAAGCTGGATTTGTGCAGGTAAACAGCGCATTGGAAGCTCTGCAGCAGCTGGCAGCGCAGCACCGGCAAGGTTTCGGCGGTCCGGTGTGGGCCATAACCGGCTCCAACGGCAAAACCATTGTGAAGGAATGGCTGGCGCAACTGCTGAGCCCCGACGAGTTGATTTGCCGCTCGCCGCGCTCCTACAACTCGCAGGTGGGTGTGCCGCTGAGCGTGTGGGAATTGCGCCCGCAGCACACGCTGGGTATTTTCGAGGCCGGCATTTCCGAGCCGGATGAAATGGCCCGGCTGGCCCACATCATTCAGCCCACGGCCGGCATCTTCACCAACCTCGGCCCGGCCCACGACGCCGGTTTTGCCTCGCGCGAGCAAAAAGCCGCCGAGAAGATGCAGCTCTTTGCCGGCGTTGAAAGGCTGGTGTACTGCCGCGACCACGCCGCCGTGCACGCCGCAGCCGCCGCGCTGCCGGCTTCGGTGCAGCGCCTTACCTGGTCGCGCCACGCCGTGCCCGATGCCGCCGTGCAAGTGGCGCTGGAACCTTCTGCCGACCCCAGCCAGATGCTGGCCAAAGTGCGCTACGCCGGCACCGAAGAAGTATTCACGCTGCCCTTCGCCGACGAGCCTTCGGTGGAGAACGTGCTGCATTGCCTCACGGTGCTGCTCTGGCGCGGCCTCGCCTCGGCCGAGATTCAGCGGCGGCTGCTGCGCCTGCACCCCGTGGCCATGCGCCTCGAAATGAAGCAGGCCATTCACGACTGCTACGTACTCGACGACACTTACAACAACGACCTCACCGGCCTCGACCTTGCGCTGGACGCCCTGCAGCGCCAGCCCCGGCGCGGCCGCCGCACGCTCATCCTCTCCGACGTGCTCGAATCGGGACTGGCGCCGGAGGAACTGTATGGCCGGGTGGCCGAGCTGGCCGCGCAGCACGGCGTGCAGCGGCTGCTGGCCGTGGGCGAGGCCATCGGGCAACACCAGGCTGTGCTGGCGGCAGCCGTGCCCGAGGTGTTGTTCTTCGCCGATACCGAGGCGCTGCTGGCCTGGTTCCACCCCGACAAGTTCCGGCAGGAGACCATCCTTGTGAAAGGCGCCCGGCGTTTCGGGTTTGAGCGGGTAGTGGCCGCGTTTCAGCAGAAAATTCACGGCACGGTGCTCGAAGTGAACCTCGATGCGCTGGTGCACAACCTGAACTACTACCGCGCCCGCCTGCAGCCCGGCACGCGATTGATGGTGATGGTGAAGGCCTTCGCCTACGGCAGCTCGTCCTACGAAGTAGCCAACCTGCTGGAGTTTCACCGCGTCGACTACTTGGCCGTGGCTTACACCGACGAAGGCGTGCAGCTGCGCGAAAACGGCATCTCGCTGCCCATCATGGTGATGAACCCGTCGCCGGACAGCTTTGGGCTGCTGCGGCAGTATCATCTGGAGCCCGAAATCTATTCCTTCGCCCGGCTGCGCGAGTACCTGCAAGCCGCCGCCGCCGGGCCGCTGCCCGCCGTGCACCTCAAGCTCGATACCGGGATGCGCCGCCTGGGCTTCGACGAAGCCGACCTCGACGAGCTGCTGCCCTTGCTGCGCCAGCACGCCACCCGCCTGCGCGTGGCCAGCGCCCTCACGCACTTGGCCGGTGCCGACGAAGAGCAGCACAACGACTTCTCTCGCCGCCAGCTCTCGGCTTTCCAGCGCATGGCCGCGCGGCTGGAAAACGAGCTGGGCTACCCCATCATCAAGCACGCTCTGAACTCGCCCGGCATCCTGCGCTTTCCCGAGGCCCATTTCGACATGGTGCGCCTGGGCATAGGCCTCTACGGGGTCGAAGCCGCCGGACTCGACCCGACAGCGCTGCGCCCGGTGAGCAACCTGCGTACCACCGTGTCGCAGATCAAGCAGCTGCCGGCCGGTGAAACCGTAGGCTATGGCCGCCGTGGCGACGCGGCCGACTACCCGCGCCGCATTGCCACCCTGGCCATTGGCTACGCCGATGGCTACGACCGGCGCTTTTCGCGCGGCGTAGGAGAGGTGCTCATTCGCGGGCAGCGCGCCCCGCTCGTGGGCAATGTGTGCATGGATATGTGTATGGTCGATGTATCCGGTATTGCCGACGTGCAGGAAGGCGACACGGCCCTGGTATTCGGTGAAGGTCTGGGCCTGACTGAGTTGGCCAAGCGCATCGGTACCATTCCCTACGAACTGCTGACGAGCGTAAGCGAGCGGGTAAAGCGAATCTTTGTCTCGGAATAAACCCTGGCTGCTAAAGCCGAGGCAGAAGGTTCTAGGCTTGCAAGATCGGAGCCACGTAGGGCTGTGCTACTATATGATATGTCTGCCAAGCAATTAGCTGATTTGAGCGAGAAAAATTTCTGGTTTGGATAATATAATCTTGGTAAAAGACAGCAGTGTAGTAGGTTTGCATACCTGGTATCGTGCACTATTCCGGTTGAATATTGACTTGCTAGGTGACTCCTTGCTGTTCCATATTCGATCTGGCCCATATGGGAAAAACTTCTACTCTAGTTGTATTGCTTGCCCTGACCGCCGCTACAAGCATGCCGCTTGTTGGGCAAGCACAGTCCAAAAACGCTAGCCTCAACGGCAGCATCCACTCGGAAAAGGGCGAATCGGTAGCCAGTGCCACGGTGGTAGCCATTCACATGCCCACCGGCATTCGGCGCACCAGCGTAGCCGGGCCCGATGGCAGTTTCACCATGCCGGACGTACTGTCGGGCGGACCGTTTACGTTGCAGGTGCTGCAGCCGGGTTTTCGCCCGCAGGTGGTAACCAACGTATTTTTCGCCTCCGACAAGCCCACCGTGCTGGACTTTACGCTGGTGCCCGAAGTAGTAGCGGTAGGTACGCGCCGTACCGACCGTACCCTGCTCGAATCGGCCGTAGCCGTAGACGTTATCGACATGCGCGAACTGACGCCCACTGCGCCCCAGACCGATCTGACGCAGGTGTTGCACTACGTGGTGCCCTCGTTCAACTCCACCCGGCAGACTTCGGCCGACGGCGCCGACCACATCGACCCCATCAGCCTGCGCGGTTTGGCGCCCGACCAAACACTGGTGCTCGTGAACGGCAAACGCTACCACACCACCGGCCTCATCAACCTGCTGGGGAGCCGCGGGTTGGGCAGCGTCAACTACGACCTGAACGCCTTCGCCTCCAACGCGCTGGACCGCGTGGAAATCCTGCGCGACGGGGCTGCTGCCCAGTACGGCTCCGACGCCATTGCCGGGGTAATCAACCTAAACCTGAAGTCCGACAACAAAGGCGGTAACGTGCTGCTAAATACCGGTATTACCAGCCGAGGCGACGGATTTACCAGCCTGCTAAGCGTTAACAAAGGCTTGAAGTTGGGGCAGAAGGGCTTTCTGAACCTAACCGCCGAGGCCGACCACCGCGGCGCCACCACCCGCGGCAGCGCCCAGCGCGACATCACCTCGTGGCCGGTGTTTTCGTACGACGCCCAGGAAGAAGCCGAATTGCTGGCCGCCAGTGGCAAAACCTACGACGACTTTCGGCAGAAAAACGGCGACGCCAACGTGCGTAACTTCCGGGGACTCTACAATTTGAGCGTACCCGTGGGCGCCAAATCGAACTTTTACTCCTTCGGCAGCTACAACAGCCGCCGCGGCCAGGCTGTAGCGCCGTGGGTGCTGCCCGCTGCCCAGGAAGTCGACATCGTTGACGGCATTTTCCCCGACGGCTACCAGCCCCATATCAACACCCGCGTGCACGACGCCACCGGCACGGCAGGCTTTGCCTTCGGCCTGGGCCAGTGGACCCTGGACCTGAGCCACGTGCTCGGGGTCAACCAGATGCGTTACGACATCAGCCACACCCTCAACAGCTCCCTCGGGGCGGCCTCGCCCACCAACTTCGATGCGGGCGGGTTCCGGTTCTCGCAGAACGTGAGCAACGCCACGCTGAGCCGCCTGTTCCCCAAGGCATTGGCCGGAACCAACGTGGCTTTCGGCGGCGAATTTCGGGCCGACCGGTACGAAATCATAGCGGGCGAAGAAGCTTCCTACAAAGACTACGGCCAAGGCAAGCCCGACGCCTCGCCCGGTGCGCAGGGCTTCATTGGCTTCGACCCCAATTCGGCGGTGGCCGGCAACCGCCGCAACGTCAGCGCCTTTGCCGACGTGGAGGCCGACGTTACCAAAAAGTGGACCGTGGGCACGGCCGTGCGTTTCGAGAATTATTCCGACTTCGGTTCCGCCTTCATCTACAAAGTCTCGTCGCGCCTGCAACTGGCCAAGCCGGTAGCTGTTCGGGCAGCCTACAACACCGGGTTCCGGGCACCCGCCTTGCAACAGGAGCTGTACCGCCAACTCACGCTGCTGCCGACTTCCAACGGCAACGTCTACAGCGGCATTTTCAACAACCAAAGCGACGTGGCCCGCGCCGCCGGCATTGGGCAGCTGCAGCCCGAACGCTCGCGCAACCTGAGCGCCGGATTGGTCCTGACGCCGGCCCCTGCGCTCAGCTTCTCCGTCGATGCTTACCAGATTGCCATCGACGACCGCATCATTCTGTCGGGTATTTTCGGGTTCGACCCCTCCGGTACCCGCGCGGCCCTCAACAACGCCCTGACCCGCGCCAACGCTGACAACGCGCAGTTTTTCACCAATGCCGTGAACACCCGCACCCGCGGGCTCGACTTGGTGGCTACCTACCGCCCGACGGTGGGCCACGGCACGTTGAACCTGGGTTTGGCGGCTAACTTCAACAAAACCATCATCCGGAGCCTGCAGGTGCCGGCCGCGTTCCAGAACCTGCAAACCGATAACCTGCCCGGCAACGACTACGTCGACCAACGCCAACTCTCGCTGATTGAAACCGGCAACCCCAACGAGAAGATCGTGCTGAATACGGGGTACGAAATCGGCAAATTCAGCGTCTTGGTGCGCAACCAGTCCTTCGGTCAAGTGAAGACTTACGACTTCAACTTCGACCCGCTCGATGAAGGCAGTGTGTACATGGTGTTTCGCCCGAAAGTATCCACCGACCTCATCCTCAACTTCCGTCCGAACAAGGCTTTCATGCTCACCGGCGGGGTAAACAACATGTTCAACGTGTACCCCGACAACATTCACACGGCTGCTTACCGCAACGGCCGTCCGCCGGTCGGGTTCAAAACTTTCGACGAGTTCAATGCTTATTTCCAGGCCAAATACGGACGCCCTTCCAACCTGCCCTACGACTTTGACATCTTGCCTTACCAGTCGCAGCAAATGAGTTTCAACGGCCGGTTCTTTTACCTGAAGGCTGCCTACCAGTTTGGCCTTTGAGATAGTATAACGTGCCGCCCAAATGCAATTAACTTGGTTTTAAATAAATGCGCTGGTATTATAGTTCTATTATTTAATAATATTTTACTAGATTAGCATCGTCAAAGCCGCTGCTCATTATCTACTTCTACTGCATTACCCGCGCTTGCAATGAAAAAGTTAGGTTTCTGGTTCGCATTGCTGCTGGGCTTGGGCCTGATTAGTGCCTCCGCTCAAGCTACTCCTGCTCTCGATGGCCTGTGGAAAGGGCCACTGAAAGTGCCTGGTGGGCAGTGGGAAGTGATTTTCCGAGTAGTTACGCTGACGGGTGGCTCTTACTACGCTACCCTCGACGTGCCTATGCAGAAAGTCACCCGCATGGGGGTGAAGGTGCAAGCGCACGGCGACACCGTCATCTTCGTGGCCGACGAGGCCGCTAGCCAGTTTGTGGGCCGCATTTCGGCCGATGGCAAGCACGTGGAAGGCACTTGGCAGCAACCGGGCCTGAAAGCTCCCATGACGCTGGAGTACGCCGCACCGCAGGCTGCTCCTGGCGGCAAAGTGCGCCTGACGCCACCCTACCGCGAAGAAGAAGTTAATTTCACCAACATTCCGGTGAACCTCCGCATGGCCGGCATGTTTTCGGTTCCGCCCGGCAAAGGCCCGTTTCCGGCCGTGGTATTGGTTTCCGATGCAGGGCCCCAGGACCGCGACGCTACCGTGGGCGACTACCGCCCCATGGGTGCCTTGGCCGACTTCCTGACGCGCCGTGGCATTGCCGTTCTCCGCGTCGATGACCGGGGCGTGGGCCAGTCGGGCGGCACTGCCGGTAGCGCTACCATCCCCGAGCTGGTAGCCGACGTGCAAGCCGCATTAAATTTCTTGCGTACCCGTCCGGAAGCCGACGTTTCGCACCTGGGCGTGATAGGCCACGGCGAAGGCGGTAACGTGGCGCTGTTGGCTGCTGCTCAGCCCTTGCCCCCCTCCTTTGTGGTAGCCTTGGCCGCCTATGGGCAGCCCGGCAGTGATATTGTAGTGCAGCAGCAAGCCAACATTCTCCGGTCGCTGGGCACCGAGCCAGCCCAAATAGAAGCGGCCGTGAAGCGCCACCAGGCCATGCTGGAAATCATCCGGCAAACTCCTGATGGACCGCAGGCACAGGCCATTGTGGCCAACATGCTGCGCCAAACCAATACCTCGATTGACCAAAACACGGCCCTGGCCAGCGCCGGCGAACTGACTTCGGCCCGCTACCGCCATTTCCTGACTTTCGACCCCGCCGAGAAGCTGGCCCAGGTGAGCTGCCCGGTATTACTGCTCAACGGGACTGCCGATATGTTTGTAGCCCCCGAAACCAACTTAGCCATTCTGGCAAAGGGGTTGAAGAGCAACAAGAACGTCATCGTAAAGAAGCTGCCGGGCGTCAACCACCTGTTTCAGTCCGACCCTGGCCAGTGGCCTTTGGTCAATGGCCAGCCCCGCGAAACCTTTTCGCCCTTAGCTCAGGAAATGATTCGGGAGTGGATTGTAGCCCAAGCAAAGAAGCAGTAGCAACGTCCTGCGCTTCCAAGTAAAAGTTAGAACTAAGCAAAACACCGCGGCCCAGACTACTCGTCCGGGCCGCGGTGTTTTTGCTCTGGCAGAAAGCGAGAGAGGCTTACTTGTAGATGTCTACCTCCGCCTTGATCATAGCGTTGTAGCGCAGCCCCGAGCCGTTCGACATCGTAATCAGGCTCCAGCCTTTACCCATGGTGTAGGTCCAGGTGCGGCTTTCCTTGAATTCGAAGGTCGGACGCATGATCTGGCCGTAGGGCGTGTAGTTGTCCATGAAGTTGGTGGTGTAGAACTTGTCGCCCGACACAATCCATTCCATGGCCACGAAGAACCCTTCGTCGGGCGCAATGATGTTGTACGGCGTCATGTCGATGGTGAACCAGGCACCGCCACCGGGGGCTGATACTACCACGTTTTCCGTCAGCAAGTCGCTGTTGGGCGCGTTATAGTCACCGTCGGCTTTGTAAATGCGCACCCGGAACGGCTCTTTCGGGAAGCCGTGCTCCCCAATGTAGAACGACACCGAACGGATGGCACCAAGCTTTTTGTTTTTCTCGTTTTTCACGAAGAAGGCGTACTGGCTGCCGGGCATGCCCTGAATCATGCCTTCGCCGGGCGTATTCGAGCTGGCACCCAAGTCCTTGGCCTTTACCTTGCCGGCCTCGATTTTCACCGTCTCCAGCACGATGTTGCGCTTTTCTACCTCAATGATGAGGTCTTCCAGCTTGTCGCCTTTTTTCACGCCCACTGCCTTGCGGAAGTAGCCCAGGGCCTGCACAATCAGGGAGTCCTGCGCCGATTTCTCGGGCTGAGCCATCTGGAAAAACCCGTACTCGTTGGTCAGGGCGCCGCTTTCTTCGATTTTCAGGCCGATGGAAGCGAAGGGAATGGGCTCTTTGGTTTTCGAGTCAACAACCCGGCCCGTAATGCGGTTATCCTGCGCCGACACCAGCTGGGGGAGCAGCCATCCGAGCGCAACGAAAAAGAGTAGGCGTTTGAGCATAAGAGGTGGATTATATGTCAAAAATACAAGCAGTTTGGCGGCCCGCCATGCGTTTGCTTCGAATATTTATAAGAATCCAATTTGTGTTTACCTAAATGATACTTCCGTTCGGCCCATCATACCGGGTACTTTGGCGGAAACCTTTGGGCAGTGTATCTTTGTTTATAGTTTGTCTAAATAACCCCGCCGCCCGTGCCTACAGCGTCCACCACTTCTGCCTCTGCCCAACGCAGCGTGAAAGATTTGCGCCTAGGCGAAACGGGCACTATCTGCTGCCTGAAAGACCCCGAAATGGCCCTCAAGCTGTTGGAAATGGGCTGTATTCCGGGCACGCGGGTAACGCTGAACGGCCGGGCCCCCCTGGGCTGTCCCATTACGCTGCACGTCGACGGGGAATACACGTTGTCGTTGCGGGTGAGCGAGGCGGCTACGATTCTGCTTAAAGAGTAACAACTGGATGGGGCGTGGGGCAGTACTAGAAGCCGAGCAGACAGCGGCGCAATCGGTTTCTTTCGAGTCGGTTCGGCTTACGCGCATCGCGCTGATTGGCAACCCCAACTCGGGCAAGTCGTCGCTGTTTAACCAGCTCACGGGCCTCAACCAGAAGGTGGGCAACTTCCCCGGCGTGACGGTAGACCGCAAAACCGGTACCGCACAGCTCACGCCGCACCACCGCGCCGCCATCATCGACCTGCCGGGTACTTATTCGCTGTACCCCAAGAGCCTCGACGAGAAGGTCATTACCGACCTGCTGTACGACCGGGGCTCCAGCGAATACCCCGATTTTGTGGTGGTAACGGCCGACGCCTCGAACCTGAAGCGCAACCTGCTGCTGTATACCCAGCTGGCCGATTTGCAGCTACCGATGGTGCTGGCCCTGAACATGATGGACACGGCCGAGCAGCACGGCATTCAGATTGACGTGGCCGAGCTGCAGCGCCAGTTGGGTGTGCCCATCATCCCGATGAACGCCCGCAAGGGCGTGGGCATCACGGCCCTCAAAATTGTGATGGCGCAGGAGTTGGGGCCGCCGACGCAGACGTTTTACCAGCCGAGCGAGGAACTGCTGCCGATGATCCGGCAGATTCGCTACTATTTCAACCTGCACAACGACTATCTGGCGCTGCACTACGCGCACCAGTACCAGCGGCTGGCTTTTCTGAGCGCCGATGAGCGCAGCTACATTCACGAGCTGTGCCAGCGCTACGGCTTCGATTCGGTGAGCCAGCAGGCGCAGGAAACCATTGCCCGCTATGCCCACATTTCGGAGCTGCTGCTGGACGTGGTGCGCGTGACGCGGGCCGAAAAGAACGAGTCGTACAGCAACCGCATCGACCGGGTGCTCACGCACCGGGTGTGGGGCTACCTCATTTTTCTGGGCATTCTGTTTTTGCTGTTCCAGGCCATTTTCGCCTGGGCGCAGTACCCCATGGACCTCATCGACCAGGGTGTGGCCTGGCTGGGTGGGCAGCTGAAAGCCCGCGCCAGCGGCCCGCTCGTGGACCTTGCGGCCGACGGCATTCTGGCCGGCCTGGGCGGGGTGCTGATGTTCATTCCGCAGATTGCGCTGCTGTTTGCCTTCATTGCCGTGCTCGAAGAATCGGGCTACATGGCGCGGGTCACGTTCATGATGGACCGCATCATGCGCAAGTTTGGGCTGAACGGCAAGAGCGTGGTGCCGCTGATTTCGGGCATGGCCTGCGCCGTGCCGGCCATCATGAGCACGCGCACCATTGAGAACTGGAAAGACCGCATCATCACCATTTTCGTGGTGCCCTTGATGTCGTGCTCGGCGCGCATTCCGGTGTACACGGTGCTGGTGGCGCTGGTGGTACCCGACGAGCCGGTATTGGGCATCTTCAACCTGCAGGGCGTAGCCCTGATGGGGTTGTACCTGCTCGGCTTCGTGTCGGCGGTGTTGTCGGCGTGGGTGCTCAAGACGCTGTTGCGGGCCAAGGAGCGGAGCTTCTTCATCATGGAGTTTCCGGTGTACCGCTGGCCGCGCTGGAAAAACGTGGGCCTGACCATCGTCGAGAAAGTCAAGGCGTTTGTGTTTCAGGCCGGTAAGGTCATCGTGGCCATATCGGTGCTGCTGTGGGTACTGGCCTCGTACGGCCCGGGCAGTGCGCTGCAACAGGCCGAAACCCAAGCTCGCACCGAGGCCGCACAGCGGGCCTTCACGCCCGAGCAAACCGACAACCTAATAGCGTCGCAGAAGCTTGAAAGCTCCTACGCCGGTGTGTTCGGCCGCAGCATCGAGCCGGTCATTCGGCCGCTGGGCTTCGACTGGAAAATCGGCATTGCGCTCATCACCTCATTTGCCGCGCGGGAAGTATTTGTGGGCACCATCTCCACCATCTACAGCGTGGGGCAGGACGCCGACATGAGCACCGTGCGCGAGAAGCTGCTGGCCGAAAAAGGCCCCGACGGCCAGCCGTTCTTCACCCCGGCGCGGGCCTTCTCGCTGCTGGTGTTCTACGTGTTTGCCATGCAGTGCGTGAGCACCCTGGCCACCACCTACCGCGAAACCAAAGGTTGGACCTGGCCGCTGCTCCAACTGGTGTACATGACCGGCCTGGCCTACGCCGCCTCGCTGCTGGTGTACCAGCTGATGAAGTAGGAGGGGCGTTGCGAAAGCAATTGTCATCCTGAGCAACGCGAAGGACCTTCTTACCGCTGAACGAGTCATTGCAAAGACATTCGTTCTGGCGTGAGAAGGTCCTTCGCTCACGCTCAGGATGACAGCACCAAGTTTATGTTCCAATCAGGAACACCGCCGGCTGTTTGTGCAGTTCGGGCAGCTTGCCGCGCCAGCCGGCCACGGTATCGGTGCGCAGGAACTCATCGGATGCCGTGAGGTTGGCGGCAATGCAGAGGCGCGTGGTGGGCTGCAGGTTCGCCAGCAAGTCTTCCAGCAGCTGTCCGTTGCGGTAGGGCGTTTCGATGAAGAGCTGGGTTTGCCGCTGTTGCACGGCGGTGCGCTCCAGCTGCTTGATGGCCGCCGCCCGCTTGGCCCGCTCGATGGGGAGGTAGCCGTGGAAGGCAAAGCTCTGCCCGTTCAGGCCCGAGCCCATGAGGGCCAGCAGCAGACTGCTCGGGCCTACCAGCGGCACCACCCGCATGCCCAGGCGGTGCGCCTCGCGGGCCAGGGCGGCGCCGGGGTCGGCAATGCCGGGGCAGCCGGCCTCGCTGAGCACGCCCACGTCGAGGCCCTGCTTGGCGGCCGTTTGCAGGGCGGTGCGCACCTCAGCTTCGGTCGAGTCTTTGTCGATGACGCTGATGCGCAGCTCCTCAATCACCTGCGCGGGGGCTACCTGCTTGATGAAGCGGCGGGCGGTGCGGGCGTTTTCCACCAAAAAGCAGGAGAGGGCCGCCACGCGCTCGGCTACCTGCGCCGGCAGCACCTGCGCGGCCGTGTCGTCGGCCAGCACGGTGGGAATGAGGTAGAGCGTCATGCGTTGAGTAGTAATTACGAATTGATAAAGGCTTGCACCAAGGCGTAGACTTCTTCGGGCTTCTCGGCGTGTACCCAGTGGCCGGCGTCTACCACGGTTTCGACCTGCGAGTTGGGGAACAGGGCCGGAATGTGGTGCAGCTTGTCTTCGGCGTCGATGTAGTCGGACTTGCCGCCGCGGATGAACAGGGCCGGTTTCAGGAAGGGATGCTCGGCCGTAATGGCCTCGCCCACGGTGGTCAGGCCGCTGGTGAGTACGGGCAGGTTGATGCGCCAGGCGAAGGTGTTGTCGTCGCGGCGGTAGAGGTTTTTGAGCAGGAACTGGCGGGTGTCGGGCTGGCGGATGTGCCGGGCCAGGGCGTCGTCGGCCTCCTGGCGGCTGCTGAGGGTGGTAAAGTCGACCGAGTTGAGGCCGGCCAGCACGTCGTGCTGGTGCTCCATGGTGGAAAAGCGGGGCGAAATATCCACCACCACCAGCTTGGCGAGGCGTTCGGGGTGGTCGAGGGCGAAGCGCATGGCTACTTTGCCGCCCATGCTGTGGCCCAGCAGGGTGGTGTCGGGCCCGAGCTGAAGCTGGTCGAACAGGGCCAGCACGTCGGCGCTCATCAGGGCGTAGGAATGCTCGGGCGAATGGGGCGAGCGGCCGTGGTTGCGCAAATCGACCACCACCACGCGGGCGTGCTCGGCCCAGCGCCGGGCTAGGGTTTGCCAGTTGTCGAGGGTGCCGAAGAGGCCGTGGAGAATGACCAGCGGGCGGCCCTGGCCCAGTTCGCGGAAATGCAGCGGAAGCGTCATGGGGCAAAGGTCGGCAGCGGCGGGCAAACGGGCGGCGGCCAGGGCCGGGCGCTTGGCCGGGGTACGATTAATGTGCAACTTTCGCGTAGGTCAATCCGCTCACTATCTATTACCTACATGCTGCTCCACCACCGGCTTGCCAACCCACCGGCTTTTTCTGCCCTTGCCCTGCACCCAGACCCCGCCACGGGTGCAGTGCGCCTCCGCTATGCGCTGCCTCGCGCCGCCCACACCGCCCCGCTGGCCGTGGGCGCGGCGGAAGCGGCTGTGTCCCTCACCGGCCTGCGCGCCGGCCAGTACAGCTGCACGCTCGTAGTTGACGGGCGGCCCGTGGCCGTGCGCCGTTTAGCCGTAGTCGAGTAGCATGAAACTCTTCTCTGTTCTACTGGGGCTGGCAGCACTGCTGCTGGCCCCGCTCAGTACATCGGCCCAGGGCCTGCGCGTGGCTTGGCAGCAGACCTACCTCAAGCCCGCCCCCAGCCGCAGCTCGTATTTCGACAAGCTGGTGCTGGGTACCAACGGCACTATCACGCTCAGCGGTACGGGCTCAGGCAACTACTACCCCGGCATTTTCGCTCAGTACGACACGGCCGGCACCTTCCGCTGGCAGCGCGACGGGCGCCTGCTGGCTACCGGCGAGCAGGATTTGGTGCCCTGGCGCGGCGGACTTGTCTTTGCCGGGTCCGAATCCCTGGACCGGGAGATACCCTTGCTGGTGCAGCGCCTGCGGCCGAACGGCGACACGCTGCCCGCCCGGCGTTACCTGGTGCCCGGAACTGTCCGGGCCGCCACGGCCCTGGTGGCCGATGCGAGCGGGCTCACCGCGGCGGGGTTCAACCAAACCCTGCCAAACGAACCGCAATTGTTCTTGCAGCGCACCGACACGGCCGGGGCGGTCCTCTGGGAGCGTACTTATCCCAACCCGCTGCCCAACGGCACAGTGGTATCCACCTGCTTGTTGCGCACGGCCCGCGGGGGGTACTTGCTCTCGGCCACGGCCCAAGGGCCGGGCTTTCCCGGCTACGCGCCGCACCCCTTCCTGCTCGAAACCGATTCGCTGGGCCGGGAACGGCGGCGGCGGTTTGTGGTGGCCCACGACCCGAACCTCTTCGAGCACCACCAGCGGCTGTGGGGCAGCTTGCTGGCCACGGCCGACGGCACGGGCTACGTGCTCAACGGTTACGTGCAGGGGGCGGCCGGGGGCTGGACGGGCTTCGTCACGCGCCTCGACACGGCCCTGGCCCCGGTCTGGACGCGGCTGCTGCCGCCCGAGCGCAGCGCCGAGCTGCGCATCGGGCAGGTGCGGCAGTTGCCCACGGGCGAGCTGGCGGTGCTGGCCGGCGAGTACGCGCCCAACACGCCCTACCTGTACGTGTACACGCTGGCGGCCGCCACGGGCCAGCTGCTGCGCCGGCGCGAGGTGCTCGTGCCCGGCCCGCGCTGGCTCACGCCCTACGACTGGCAGCCCGTGCGCGGCGACTCGAGCTTCGTGGTCTGCGGCACGGCGGGCTACCCCGACAACACCCAGCGCGCCTGGCTGGCGCGCCTCGAGCCCGCCCCCCGCGTGCTGGCCGGGCGCCCCGCCGCGCCCGGCCCGGCCGGCGTGCTGGCCCTGTGGCCCAACCCGGCCGGCGAGTGGGCGCAGGCGGCGCGGCTCGCCGCCCTGCTCGGGGCCGCCACGCTGGTGCTGCGTGACGCGCTGGGCCGCGCGGTGCGCACCTGGCCGCTGCCGGCCGGTGCCCCCGCGGCCGACGTGCCGCTGGCCGGCCTGCCCGCCGGCCTCTACCACGTGCAGCTCCAAGCCCCCGACGGCCGCCGCTGGCACGCCCGCCTGCTCCACCACGAGTAGTCGTCATAGGCCCGCGCCGGCTCGGTCGGGTGCCCGTGAGGTGTCCGGCTGCAGCCGGACGCCATTCCGGTGCAGGGGAATGGCGTCCGGCTGCAGCGGAAGCCCTCGGACTACAGCCGGAGGCCGTTCGGCTGCTGCCGAACGCCATTCCCCTGCGCCGGAACCACGTTCGGCTGCACCGGAATGCCATCGGGCTGTAGCGGATTGCCATTCCGGTGCAGCCGAACGTGAAACGGCTGTAGCCGAACGGTATTCCGGTGCAGCGGAGGCCCCTCCGCTACAGCCGGACGCCCTCCGCTGCAGCCGCAAGGCCTCCGCGGCAGCTTGCCGGGGGCAGCCGGGGAAAGAAAAGGGGAGGAAGGGCAGCCAAGCTTTGCATTATGCGGGTGCCTTTTTATATTTCAAAGAAGTATTGTTTCACTTTCACATTCCTTTCTCCATGCCCCGCAAACCCCGTATTGAAATTCCCGAAAATGCCGGTGAGCTGCTAAAGCTGAGCGCGTCGGTGTACGCCCAGCACCAGAAGCTGGCCGCCAAGTCGCCGCTCAACGCCCTCGAAGAAGGCCCCACCTGGGCCGATGCCGGTGGCAGCGTGGCTACGGCCCAGGAGCTGCAAAGCCGCATCGAGCAGGCCGAAAAAGACCTGAAAGTGATGTACGGACAGCGTAATCAATACCTCGACGTGCTCACGCCCTTGGTGCGCCGCTCCCGCGACCTGCTCAGCGGGGTGCACAGCCAGAACCTGCGCCGCCTCGGCGAGTACGGCTTTGATGTAGTGGAAGCCGCGGCCGGCAAAGCGGGCCCGGCGCCCACTGCAAAGTCATAACACGCCTTGCCAACGGGTACCACAACGGCCCGGACTGCTTTGCGCGGTCCGGGCCGTTGTGCTTGAGCAGGAACAGGCGCACCCTACGCCACGGCGCGGGGCAGCTGCACGCGCACCTGGGTGCCGTGGCCGGGCGTGCTCCGGATGTCGAGGGCGCCGCCGTGGCGCTGGGCGAAGGCCCGGCACAGGGGCAGGCCCAGGCCGGTGCCGCTGCGGGCCCCGTTGACCACCGGGCGGCCGGCGGCCGGTTCGGCGCTGCGCAGCTGCTTGAGCTGCTCGGGCGGAATGCCGGGACCGGTGTCGGTAACGGCCAGGGTCACGGAGCGGCCGTCGGGCGAGGCTTCGGCAGTGAGCTGAATGGCCCCGCCCACGGGCGTAAACTTGAGGGCGTTGGCCAACAGGTTGCGCAGGATGGTGCGCGTCATGTTCACGTCGGCCAGCACCGAGAGGTGCTCGGGGTCGGTGGTGGTTACGGTTACCTGCCGGGCCTCGGCAGTGGTGCGGTGCAGCTCCACGGCGCCTTCCAGCAGCGGGGCCACGGCCAGGGGCTCGGGCTGAAAAATCAGCTCCCCGGTTTGGGTCACGGCCCAGCTCAGCAGGTTGTCGAGCAGGTTGTTGAGGCTCTGGGCCGACTGGCGCACCTGCTGGGGCAGGCGCTTGAGGCCTTTCTCGTCGCCGGTACGCAGGTAGAAATCAATCAGCTCCGTTACGCCCACAAAGGAGGTAACGGGGCCGCGCAGGTCGTGGGCCACAATGGAATAGAGGCGGTCTTTGCTGGCAGCCAGCTGGCGGGTTTGCTCGGTGGCGCGGGCCAGGGCGGCGTTGTTGGCGGCCAGGGCCTGCTGGCTGCGGCGCAGCTTGCCGTAGAACACACCCGCGCCCATTAGGCCAAGCACCAGGGCCCCCACCACCACCCACAGCTCGCGGTTGTGGGCGCGCTGCAGCTGGCCCTGCTGGGTGAGCAGCTGAATCTGGTTTTCCTTGTCGTGGGTTTCGTAGCGGGTTTGCAAGGCCGTGAGCGTGTTCAGGCGCGCCCGGTTGTTGAGCGTGTCGTTCAGGCCCAGGTACAGCTGCCGCCAGCCGTAGGCCTGCTCGTACTGGCGCCGGCTCACGTTGATGTTGGCCAGCAGGTCGTAGGCATCGAGCACGCGCTCCTGGTAGCCGATGCTGCGGGCCTTGCGTAGGGCTTTGCGGGTCAGTTCTTCGGCTTCGTCGAGGTGGTTGGTGAGCAGCAGCACCGTAGCCAGCATTTCCAGCTGGCTGGTTTCGTAGCGCGGGGCATGCAGCGGCTCGCTGATGGAAAGGGCCTTGCGCAGGAGGCCCTCGGCCACTTCGTAGCGCTGCTGCTGGAGGTAGTAGCTGCCCAGGTTGGCCACGTACATCGACTCGCCGGCTTTGTCGCCCGAGCGGCGGGCCAGAAACATGGCGTCGCGGGTGTAGGTGAGGCCTTTCTGGTACTGCCCCATAAAGGAATAGATGCTGCCCAGGTTGCCGTAGAGCATGAGCTGGGTGCGGGTGCTCACGCCCGGCTCGCGCACCCGCTGCAGGGCCTGCTGGTAGTTGCGCATGGCGCTGAGGGTGTCGCCGCGCTCGTGGTGGATGCTGCCCATGCCGGCGTAGGCGCGCACAAGGCCGTCGGCGTTGCGCAGGCGGCGGGCAATCTGCAGGGCTTCCTGCTGCATGCGCAGGGCCTGGGGGCCGTCGGAGAGGTTGCCGTAGCAGCTGCCCAGGTTCAGCAGGGCGCGCATCAGCCCCAGGCTGTCGGCGGTGGAGCGGGCCAGGGCGGCGGCCTGCTCGCCGTAGTGCATGGCGCGCAGCGGGGCCTGGTCGTGCAGCTGGTAGCAGAGACTGTTGAGGATGCGGACCCGGCTGGTATCGGTAGCCGAGCCGAGCTGCTGGCGCAGGCGTACCACCGCCAGCGTGTCTTGGGCACACGCGGCGTGAAACGCGAAGAGGAAGACGAACCAGAGCGGGAAGAACCGCATTGTACTCAACGATTTGGCCAAGCAGCAGAGCCCGGCACCCTACAAATATACACTATGCTGGATGCCTTGCAATAGTGCAACTTCAGGCCCAGCACAGCCACCGCTGCTCCGGCACAAAATGGGTGTTGCGCAGGAACGTCGCCAGCGGTTGTAAATCCGTGAGCAAGGAGGTGAGGGTGACGACGCGCCCGTCCTGCAAATGCAGGCGCAGGTAGTCGTAGGCGCTCCAAAACAGGCGCGGCGAGCGGCAAGTCACGCGTTCTACCCGCACGATGTCGCGCCGCTCGAAGGCCACGCGCTGGCCGGCCTGGTACACTTCCAGCCGGTTGCGCGCGGGGTCGAAAACGAGGGACGTGGCCCGGTTGCGCACGTAGTACTGGGCGTGCAGAAGAAACGCCGGCACCGAAAAACCCAACACCACCACGCCGAGCGCGCCCAGCAACGCCGTTTCCCAGGCCGAGTGCGTGCCCGCGAAAAACGTGGCCACAAACGGCAGCCCCACCGCCAAACAGGCCAGCGGCCAAGCCAGCAAATACACGCTACGCCAGTACGTAACCTCAAACACTACCCGCTTGCGGCCGAACAACCCCAGCAGCCAGCGCAGCCCGTAGGCCGTGAAGCCCAAGGCCACGGCCATTTCCAGCAGCGGCCAAATCAAGCGCCGCATCTAGCGCACCAGCACGTAAGGCTCGGTGGGCTGGTGGGCGCGCAGCACCCCAAACGGCTCGGCCGGCACCCCGGCGGCTTGCAGCAGGGCTTCTACCTCGGCGCGGCCTTCGGGCGCCACGCACACCAGCAGGCCGCCGGACGTTTGCGGGTCGCAGAGCCAGTGCCGTTGCTCGTCTTCGAGGGGCGCAATCTTGTGGCCGTAGGAGTCCCAGTTGCGGTGTGTGCCGCCCGGAATGGCGTTCTGGGCGCGGTAGGTTTCGGCGGCGGCAAGGCGTGGCACCCGGGCAAAGTTTACTTCGGCGGTCAGGTTGCTGCCTTCGCACACTTCGGCCAGGTGGCCCAGCAGGCCGAAGCCCGTCACGTCGGTCATGGCCTTCACCTGCGGGAACCGGCCCAGCGGCTCGCCCAGCTTGTTGAGCTGCATCATCTGCTGCGGGGCCAGGTGGGCGTCTTCGTCGCGGAGCAGGCCTTTTTTCTGAGCGGTGGTGAGCATGCCCACGCCCAGGGGCTTGGTTAGGTACAGCAAGTTGCCCTCGGTAGCGGTGTCGTTGCGCTTCAGGTGCGCAATGTCGACGAGGCCGCTCACGGCCAGCCCGAAAATGGGCTCGGGCGAGTCGATACTGTGGCCGCCGGCCAGGGCAATGCCGGCTTCGGCGCACACGCTGCGGCTGCCTTCAATCACGCGGCGGGCCACTTCGGGCGGCAGCTTGTCGATGGGCCAGCCCAGCACGGCAATGGCCAGCACGGGCCGGCCGCCCATGGCGTACACGTCGGAAATGGCGTTGGCCGAGGCAATGCGTCCGAAGTCGTAGGCATCGTCGACGATGGGCATGAAGAAGTCGGTGGTGCTGATGAGCGCCTGTCCGGTGCCAAGGTCGTACACGGCCGCGTCGTCGCGGGAGGCGTTGCCCACGAGCAGGCGCGGGTCGTGGGCCTGGGGCAGGCTGGTGTGCAGGATCTGGTCGAGCACTTTCGGCGCAATTTTGCAGCCGCAGCCGGCCCCGTGGCTGTACTGGGTCAGGCGAATAGTGGCGGGGGTATCGGCAGACATGGCTAGGAGGAACGGGAGGAAAAGAGCTTACGGCATACAACCGGCCCGCAGGCAATAACGCCCGCGCAAGCAAAGGTAACGGGAGGCAACCAGCCGAAAGGCCACGAGCCGGCGGCCATCCGAAGAGGCCGTCGGCTCGTGGGGGTATTGCACGTGGTACGGGCTAATGGCCCGGCTACGCAGCAGGCGTGGAGGCTAGTTCTTCACCACTTTCACCACGCGCTGCATGCGGCCCTGCTGCAAGCGCAGGAAGTACACGCCGGGCGCCAGGCGCGCCACGCCGGGCAGCTCTACCTCGGAGTAGCCAGCCGGCAAGGTGGCGCTGTGGTGCAGCACCGGGCGGCCCAGGGCATCGGTCAGCGCCAGTTTGGCGGGAGCCGCTACGGGCGCCGTCACGGCCAGGCCGAGGCGGGAATCGAAGGGGTTGGGCATGGCCGAAGCCACCAACAGGTCGGCGCTTTCGGCCAGCACCACAGTGCGCACCTCCGATACCGTGCTCTTGCCATCGAAATCAACCTGCCGCAGACGGTAGTACAGTACCGAAGCCGTGGGCAGGTGGCTGTCGGTCCAGGCGTATTCCCGCGGGGTGCTGCTGGAGCCGCTGCCCGCTACCTGCCCAAGAGCGGCAAAGCTCTTCCCGTCGAGACTGCGCTCCACGTCGAAGTGGTCGTTGTTTTTCTCCTGGGCCGTGGTCCACTTCAGCTGCACCGCCGAATTGCGGCGTTCGGCGGTAAAGGCACTCAGCTCAACCGGCAGCGGCAGCACCGAGCTACCCAAGGTCCAGATGGAGAAGGCCGTTACGCCGGTTTTCGTCAGGGTGTTGGTGGCGGCGTCGCGGGTGCTGTAGCCCTGCGGCTGCCACGGACCGGCCACGCCCGAGGTCGAGCGGAACAGCATGAGGTTCGATTCGCTGATGCCGTTCAGCTCGGCGGCGAAGTAACGGAAGGCCATGTTCACGTTCAGGCCCGTGCTGGTGGCCGGCCGGATGTCAAAATACCGCTTCACGCTCTGGCTGTTGTTGGTGCCGTTCAGCGCCGTGCCGGTGGTGCGGATAACCAGCGTGGAGCCGGGCGACGTGGAACCGGCGACGGGCGCCAGGGTCAGGCCCAGGCCGCCAAACGTTTGGGCCGTGCCGGGGCTTAGCGGGCGGGTCGTTTGCACCTTCCCAACGACGTAGCTGGTTTCGCTCTCCGTCAGGGTTGCCGCGGAGCCCAAGGTGAGCGTGTGCGAACCGGTATTAAGCAGGCCGTTGGTCATGGTCAGGCCGCCCGTCACGCTTAGGTCGTTTGCGAGGTTGGTACTGCCGGTGGCCAGGTCCATCACCAGATTGTTGGCCGATGCCAGGCCCGTCAGCTCGGGGTTGGTGCCTAGGAACTGAAGCGTGCCGGCGGCGCTGTAAGCGGCGGCGTTCTGGTTGATAAAGTTGCCGGAAACCTGCAGTGTGGCGGTGGCATTCATGGTCAGTTGGCCGCCGTTTTCGATGGTCAGCGAGCGGGCCTGGGCCGTGGTACCGGCCAGCAGGCTGGGGTAGTTGGTGCGGCCGGCCGGAATCTGAACGTCGGTGGTGGCGGTGGGCACGCCGCAGCCCGACCAGTTGCCGGGCGCCGTCCAGCTGGTCGACGTATTGCCGGTCCAGGTAGAGCCAGCCGTTACGTTCACCGTCACCTGGCCCACGCCGGGGCAGCCGGTGCTGTTGGTCACCGTTACTTGGTACACCGAGGTGGTGGTGGGGCTAACGGTGAGGCTGGCCGTATTGGTGGTAGCCGGCAAACCGTTGCCGCTCACCAGCGTCCAGGCGTAAGTATTCGGCGCTGGCACCGAGCCGATGACTTTCACGTTGTCGATGGCCCAGAGCAGGGTTTTGCCATTGGTTTCATAACGCCAGCGCAGGCGCAGGTTGCTCTGGCCGGCGTAGGCGTTCAGGTTAAGCGAAACGCTTCCGCTTTGGTCGCTGCCAATGGCTTTGTAATCGACTAAGGTTGCGGCCCAGCTATTGCCTCCATTGGTTGAAATTTCCACAATGGCAGCGGCATCCACGGTGTTGGTATAGAAGTAGCCGTGCTGAAAAGACAACGTCAGCGAAGAATAGCCAGCTGCGCTGAATACCGGCGACGTCAGCTGGGTGCGGGTGTTGGTGGCATTGCCTCCGAAAGCGGAAGCGGCAGCCATGTATTGCGTGCCGTCCAGCGAATAATCGGCGCTGTTCAAAAGAATGTCGGAAGGGCCATACAACTGCCACGCTGTATTGGCCGCATTAGCGGCGTTGCCAGTAGTCGAGTAGGTTGGCGTCCAACCGGTAGCCGTACCGTTGAAGTTCTCATCAATCAGCGTGGTGTTGATGGAGCCGTTGGTTGGGGCGTTGGCCGTCAGGGTTACGGGCGTGCCGGAGCAGGTGCTCGGAGTAGTCGGCCCAATAGTGGGGACGCCTGGCGCCGCGTTTACCGTTACGCTGGTGGTAGCCTGGGCGCTGATGGTGCCGCTGGTCACGGTCACGGTGTAGGTGCCGCTGGCGGCGGTGGTCACGTTCGAAATGCTCGGATTCTGCAACGTGCTGGTGAAGCCGTTAGGGCCCGTCCAGCTGTAGGACGTGCCGCCCGAGGCCGTTAGGTTCAGGCTGCTGCCGGCGCAAAGCGGGCCGTTGGAGCCCGCCGTGGCCACCACCGTCACCGTAAATACGCCGCCGGTGGCCGAAGCCGCGCCTTTGGTAACGGTGAGGTTGCCGGTGGTTGCGCCGGTGGGTACCAGCACCGTGAAGCTGGTATTGGTAATGTTAGTCGGAGTGCCCGCCACGCCGTTGAAGGTCACGCCTAGCGTGCCCGCGCCGGTGGTAAATTCGTTGCCGTTCACCGTTACGGAAGTGCCAACGGGGCCGCTCGTGGGCGTGAAGCTGGATACGCTCAGGCCGGTAGCGGCCGGCGTAATGGCAAAGTTCACGTCCGACAGGTCGAAGAAGTAGTTGTCGGCGGCTTCCACCATCACGCGCGCGGTGCTGGTCACCACGTTCGGCAGCGTTACCGACGCTGAGCCGTCGTTGGCTTCGTTGGCGGCCAACAGGAAGGGGTAAGTAAGGCCGCCGTCGGTCGAGAGGCGAATGTTTACCTGCGCGCAGCTCACGGGAGCCGCGCTGGTGCCCGCCACGTTCCAGGTAACAGTCTGAACAGAGCTGCCGGCCCAGCTTACGGCCGTGTTGGGCGAGTTAATCACGAAAGGGCCGGCCGCGCTGGTTACGTTCAGGTTCACGAAGCTGCTGAAGTCGACGCCGCCGATGACGCCGAGCGCGCCGCCGCTGTTGTGCTGGTCGCGGGCGGTGCAGCGGAACTTCAGGGTGCGCGTTACCGTCGGCAGCCGCTCACCCACTACCGAGGTGCCCGCCAGAATGTCGCTCAGCTGGGGGAAGTACCGGGTGGGGCTGGTGGTGGCATTGAACGAGCGAAACAGCGGTACAGTGGAGTTGGCTACCTGCGCATCGTTGGTGTTGGCCGCCGGGCCCAGGTCCATTTCTTCCCAGTTGTAGTTCAGCGCGTCGCCTTCGGCATCAGTCGCCGAGGCCGTGAGCTTGAAGGGGGTGCTGATGGGCAGTGTTTTGCCGCTGGCCGGTGCCGTTACCACCGGCGCCGTGTTGCTGGTGGCCGTGGTGGTACCGCAGCTGGTGCCAGCAATAAACGTCCGCATTTCTTCGAAGCTGCCCGAGTGAAAAAACGGATCGGAGTGGGCCTGCAGGTTGTTGACGGTGCCGCAAATACCGGCGTAGGCCTGAATCGTAGAGCCCGAGCCCGGCTCGAAAGCGGTGCTGCCGTTGCGGTTGCCGGTGCAACTGCCCACGCTGTTGTTGTTGAAGGTGTGGTTGCCGCCGAACTGGTGGCCCATTTCGTGGGCTACGTAGTCGATGTCGAAAGCATCACCGGTGGGGTTGGGTAAACCGGTAGAGCCTTGCCCTTTCCGGGTGGAGGAACACACCACGCCCAAGCCGGCAATGCCGCCGTCGGCCGTGTTGAACACGTGGCCGATGTCGTAAGAGGCTGAGCCGATGCGGTTGTCCAGCGTCGTCTGGTTGGTCGAAAGCGTCGCGCTGTTGCTCAGGTTGGAGTAGGGGTCGGTGGCTGGGTCGGTATAAATGACTTGGTCGGTGGAGCCAACCAGCACCAGGCGTACCGCTAATTCCTTCTCGTACACCCCCACCACACGGTTTACACTCGTGGTAATGGCGGCCAGCGCCGCGGCTACGGTACCGCCTTTCACCTGCGTGTATTCGCCGGTAGCGGCCATAGCCAAGCGGTAGGTACGCAGTTGGGTACCGCTGCCCACGGCCGAGCGGCGCACGTTTCCGGCGGCTTCTTCGGCAAGGCTGGGCAGTACTTTGCCGGCTTCTTCGGGCGTGGGCACAAAACCGCACCCCATGCTGGCCTGTCCGCCGCGGCGCAGGTCGCGCTTGAAGTAGCTGATGTAGTGGCCCGTGTCGGTCAGGCTAACCGGGTCGATGTAAATCGAGCCCGTAACCGGCGACAACACCTGCGCGTGGAAACCCTGTGGGGTCAGGTCGCAGCGCAGTGTTGCGTACGGGTCATCGAGGCCCACGCCGGTGTAGGTATGAATGCCGGGGTAGCGCGCCGCCAGAGCCGGCTCCATGATGGGAGCCTCCACAATGCGGAAGCGGCCGTTGCTGCCATCGGGTAGCGGCAACGTGAGCACCGTGCCGGCCTGGGTACCGCGGGCAGCCAGGTTTTCCAGCGGTGTAGCGGCCAGCACCGCCTTCATGGCGGTTACGTCGAGGGAAAGAGCACGGGAATGCGTGGTCCAGTTGCCGGAAGGACCGGCTTGCATAAGCGTGCGGGCAGCGGCTTCGTCGTGCCAAGGCGTGGCAGGGGCCCGCTGCTGGGCTGTGGCCTGGGTAGTACCCAGTGCACTACAAAGCAGTACAGCAGAAAGCGAGGAGTAAAAGTGGGGCACAGGCAAAAGGGTTGGGTGAAACGGGACTAAAACCGCGCGGCCAAGGGGCCACTAGCTGGTTTGTGAGTAGCTGAGAAAAGCCAAGTCTAGGCAGAAAGTACAAGTTCTTACTTGCTACTCGTGTGCGGCAATGGCCCGACAGAAAGGAGCCGTTGCTAAGCTTTTGAATAGGGCAAGAACAGGCACTTGAGGAGCAGGCAAGGTTTTCGTAATTTAACATTACCTATAGCAAATATAGAGAGGTTATCCACAGTTGCTTGTCAATCAGTGCTGCTTTTTTCGAGTTATCCTTCAACTTCGCAAATTCCGCCTCTGAAAAGACGCTAGCAGAACCATTACGCTTAACCCGCCTGCACCCCGCTCTGGCAACTTTCAGCAACTGCCCAACTGGAAACCTTGTGCTTGCTGGGCTGATAGTTTATGTGATAAAAGTGCAAAATATATTGCTAAATGCGGAGCCTTGCCGAAAATTATTTTAGTAGTGTCTTTTCTAGCGCGTAGCAGCAAATAGCAGCTGCGGCCGGGCTCTTATAGCATAGTTGAGCTACCAAAGCAGGCGGAGCACCTCCAGCGCGAGTTTGTGACGTGGTGGTAGGAAAGAGGTAACGACGCGAGTGTAGAAGCAACGCAGCTACACGTTCCAGGAAGCTTGCTGTAGCACCACGCGGTAGCCGTCGGGGTCCTCAAAGGTGCGGCCGTGCTGGTCCCAATAAGGGTTGTGGGCCGCTACAGGCGAAAAACCGCAATCCTGCATCCGTTGCACGGCGGCGCGCCACTCGGCCGCATCGGGGAAATAGAACACCAGCAGGTGCTCGTTCGAGGGCGCCCGGCCAGCATCGTGGCCGGCTTGGCAGGTAAACTCCAGGTGGTATGGGGCCCGCGGGTGGCCTAGCATCAGGCCATCGAAGCCGGCGTGGTTCTCAAACTGCCCAATGACGGCAAAGCCCAGCCCGTCGCGGTAGAAGGGCAGGAGGGCGGCTAGGTCGTTGGTGGGCCGAGCCACGCGCAATGTGGGAAATGGCGCCACAAGCACCTAGCGTTTTGGGTGAATCTGCACCCGACCGAGGCGCTGTTCGTGAGTAGCCCGCAGCACCAACTCGGCATTTACGGCCGCGTCGCAGGTATCAGAGGTTACCCGCACGATGCTGGCGCTGCGGCGATTTTCGAGCCCGTGCGTGTACGTTTTATCATAGTAGTCAAGCGCAAGAGCTACCATCTTTTCCATGTCGCCCGCGTCAATAGCCGCCAGCGCCTCCTTGGTAGCCAACCCCCCCAGGCGCTTTTGAATACGACCAATGGCCTCGCGCAGCAGTTGCGGGTCTTGGCTGCCGTATTCGTCGGCCAGCTTGCGGGTGCGGGCAGCGCGCGGTACTTCCAGCAGCACCAGCGGTGCCACGCTCATCTGCTCGAAAAGCGCACCGGGAAGTGGAATGGCGCCAATCATGCGGCTTTCGTCTTCCAGCCACGCCGGCGTTTCGCTGGGCAGGTGACGCAGCTGCCAGGCTAGCTCGTTCTCAAACTGCTCGGGGGTGGGCTGCGGCGGCAGGCCGATGGCCCCAAACGACGAGCCTTTGTGGTGGGCCAGCCCTTCGAGGTCGACCACCGGTTCGCCGCGGCGGGCCAGTTCCTGCAGTACGTCGGTTTTGCCCGAGCCGGTGAGGCCACCGAGCACCAGCAGGGGCCGCGGCTCGGCAAAGGCGCCCAGCGCCCAGCGGCGGTAGTCTTTGTAACCCTTGTCGAGCAAATGCACCTTGAAGCCGGCCAGCTCCAGCAGCCATTGCATGGCGCCCGAGCGCATGCCGCCGCGCCAGCAATGCAGCCGCACTTCCTTCTGCGGCGCGAGTTTCTGGGCCTGCTTCACCATCTGGCTCATCTTCGGCCCGAAGAAATCGAGGCCCAGCAGCACGGCCTTGTCCTGGCTGACTTGTTTATAGGTAGTGCCGATGCGGGCCCGCTCCTCGTCGGAAAAAATGGGGAAGCTCACCGCGCCCGGAATATGCCCCTGGGTGTATTCCAGCGGCGCCCGGGCGTCGAAAATAGGCGCGTGGGTAGGGCCGGTCAGGAACTCGTCGAGGGGAAGGCGGGGCATGGCGTTTAATGAAGAACGAGAAACGAAGAGGGAAGGACGAAGACGTCCCGATAACGCCTCGTCCTTTGCTCGGCATTTCCCATTATGCCAGTTGACGGCGGTAAAGCTGGATGGTGTTTTCCAGGCCGAGGTAGAGCGCGTCGCAGATGAGGGCGTGACCGATGCTAACTTCGGCCAGACCCGGCAACTGCTGCTGAAGGTAGGCCAGGTTGTCGAGGTCGAGGTCGTGGCCGGCGTTCAGGCCCAAACCCAGCTGCTGCGCCAGCTCGGCGGCCGCGCGGTAGGGAGCTATGGCGGCTTCGCGGTCGGCGTGGTAGCCGCTGGCGTAGGCCTCGGTGTACAGCTCAATGCGGTCGGTGCCGGTGGTAGCGGCGGCCCGTACCATCTCCAGGTCGGGGTCGAGGAAGATGCTCACGCGGCAGCCCAAGTCCTTCAGCTCCCGCACGATGCCCTGTAAGTATTGCTGGTGACGCACCGTGTCCCAGCCGGCGTTGGAGGTAATGGCGTCGGGGGCGTCGGGCACCAGCGTTACTTGCTCGGGGCGCACTTCGCGCACCAGGTCGAGGAAATCGGGCGTGGGGTTGCCTTCGATGTTCAGCTCGGTGGTCACGATGGGTTTTAGGTCGCGCACATCTTGGTAGCGGATGTGCCGCTCGTCGGGGCGCGGGTGCACCGTAATGCCCTGGGCGCCGAACCGTTCACAGTCGCTGGCGGCCTGGAGCACGTCGGGGCGGTTGTGGCCGCGGGCGTTCCGCAGGGTGGCAATTTTGTTTATGTTTACGCTAAGCTTGGTCATGCTGGGCAGGTTTACGCTGAGTGGACCCTGGTGCCGCAAGAAGCGGAAAGCGGCCGGCGCTTCACCGGGCGGCAGCCGGTCAAAGATACGTACCCGTCCGCAGCCCATCGGTGGGCTTGACGCGCCTCCTTGCCCGCCACCGATTCGCCAGGTATGGCTTAAAAGGCCTAATCTTGCACTTCTTTTTTCTTGCCCTATGACGCTGAAAGAACGCATCGACGCCGATATCAAGAAGGCCATGCTGGCCAAAGACAAAGTGCGCCTCACGGCCCTGCGCAGCATTAAGTCGCAAATCCTGCTGGCCGAAACAGCCGAAGGTGCCCACGGCACCATCACCGCCGACACGGAGCTGAAGCTGCTCAATAAAGCCGCCAAGCAGCGCCGCGAAGCCGCCGAAACCTACCAGCAGCAGTTCCGCTCCGACCTCGAAGAAGTGGAGCTGGCCGAACTCGCCATCATCGAAGAGTACCTGCCGGCCCAGCTTTCCGAAGCCGATTTGACCGAAAAGCTCATCGAAATCATCCGCCGCGTGGGCGCTGCCGGCCCATCCGACCTAGGCAAGGTGATGGGCGTCGCGGCCCGCGAACTGTCGGGCCAGGCCGACGGCAAAGCCATTTCGCAGGAAGTCAACCGCCTGCTCAACAACACGAACTTTTAGTGCTTGGTGCTTGGGACTTAGTGCCTGGTTCGTTCTCGTTGCGTCCTGCACCAAGCACTAAGCACCAAGCACTGACCACCAAGCACTAAAAAACATGTCCGGTTTCGATTTGCTGCTGCTGATGCCGCTGGCCGTGGGCGCTGTGAAAGGCTTTCGGCGCGGCATCGTCATGGAAATCGTGTCGTTGGTGGCGTTTGTGCTGGGCCTCATTGGCGGGCTGAAACTGCTGGGTGCGGCCATTCCGTTGGTGCGGCACTACGTGGGCGAGGCCTTTGGCATGTTGCCGCTCGTCTCGTTTGTGCTCGTGTTTGCACTGCTCACCTGGGGCGTGCATCTGGTGGGCGGCATGGTGCGCAGCGCCATTCACCTCACGCCGCTGGGCGTGCTCGACCATATTCTGGGCGGGGCCGTGGGCGTGGTGAAGTGGGTGCTGGGCTTGAGCCTGCTGCTGTATTTCACCGGTTTGGGTGGTTTGCCCATTGGTCAGCAGCTCACCCACGATTCCATGCTGCTGCCGATTGTGCAACAAGCTACGCCCGTCGCGCTGAACGTAGTGGGCGTGGTGTTGCCCTTCGCCAAAGAGCTGCTGAGTACCCTGCGGAACGTTTTCTAAATGGCTGCCCTGTTGAAGGGCTAGCCGGTGGCGGTGCATCAAACGTTGAACCGCCACCGGCTAGCCCTTCCGCAATTCGACCATTGTCACCCCATGCGCCTGCTGCTGCTCGACAACTTCGACTCTTTTACCTTCAATCTGCTCGATTATTTCCAGCAGTTGGAAGTAGAGGTGCTGGTGCGCCGCAACGACGCGCCCTTAGCAGAATTGTTGGCCCTCGATGTCGACGGCGTGGTACTGTCGCCGGGGCCGGGCACGCCGCGCCGCGCCGGCGTCATGATGACGTTGCTGGCGCAGGTGTACCAGCGGCTGCCCGTGCTGGGCGTGTGTCTCGGCCACCAGGCACTGGGCGAGTTTTTCGGGGCCGAACTAACCCGCGGGGCACGGCCCATGCACGGCAAAGTATCCGACATCGGTCTGCTGCAGCCCAACGAACCGCTGTTTGCAGGCTTGCCGGCGCTTTTTCCCGTTACCCGCTACCATTCGTTGGTGCTACGGGGCTTGCCGGCCGAGTTGCAGCCTCTGGCCCAAACGGTTGCGCCCGCGCCCGAACTCATGGCCCTGCGCCACCGCACCCTGCCGCTCTACGGCGTGCAGTTTCACCCCGAAGCCTTGCTCACGGCCCACGGCCTCGAACTGCTGCGCAATTGGGTCCGTATTGCGTATAATTGCAAGGATAGGGCTGCCACTTCGGCCGCTACCCACGGGCTTATTGTTGACGATGGAATTGCAGATTAAGCAGCAAGGCGGGTTTCAGTACGTAGACGAGGGAAGCGGGGAAGTGCTGTTGCTGCTGCACGGCCTGTTCGGCGCGCTCAGCAACTGGCACGGCGTCATCGACGAGTTTGGCCACGGCTACCGCGTCATCATTCCCATGTTGCCGCTCTACGACATGCCCCTCACCCGGGCGGGCATTTCGGGTCTGGTCGACTTTGTGCAGGATTTCGTCAAAGCCATCGGCCTGACCGCGCCCGCCACGGTGCTCGGCAACTCGCTCGGTGGTCATTTGGCGCTGGTATACACGCTGCGCAACCCCGCCAAAGTGAAGCGGCTGGTTCTCACCGGTAGCAGCGGCTTGTTCGAAGATTCCATGGGCGGCTCGTTCCCGCGCCGCGGCGACTACGCCTACGTGCAGGAGCGCGTGGCCTACACGTTCTACGACCCCAAAGTAGCCACCAAAGAGCTGGTCGACGAGGTATTCGGCATTACCAATTCTAACTCCAAATGCCTGCGCATCATCACCATTGCGCGCTCGGCTCAGCGGCATAATCTGGCCAAAGACCTGGGCCGCATTGAGGTGCCCACGCTGCTGATATGGGGACTCAACGACACCATCACGCCCCCGGTGGTAGCCCACGAGTTCAACCGGCTGCTGCCCCGCGCTCAGCTGCATTTTCTCGACCATTGCGGCCATGCGCCCATGATGGAACGCCCGCAGGCGTTCAACCGCTTATTAAAAGCGTTTCTGGCGCAGGAAGACTTGCAACCAACGGCCAGCGCCTGAGCCTCTTCTCCGTAGATTCTCTGTAGGCTTCCGGCGCAGCGTAGCAAAAGTGCGCGCTGGCTCGTAGCTTCATCTGCCGCCGTAGCCGCTGCTATGGGTACGGCTGCCGAACCTTGCCGGGCCTTTGCTGCTTATACAGGGGCTCCTTTCCACCGCTTTTCCCGAGCCGCCATGCATTCGATGCTCGCCGAAGACTTGCTCAACCAAATGATTCCTCCGCTGAAAGTGTCCGACTCGGCGGGCAAAGCCGCGCGCTGGCTGGAGGAATTCCACGTCGACCAGCTGCCGGTGGTGCAAAACCGCAAGTACCGTGGCATGGTCACCGAAGCCGACCTCATCGACGTAGCCGCCGACCCCGACCAGTTGCTTTCGAGCGTGCCCTTTGGGTTTGCCGACGTGCACGTGCGCCACGACCAGCACTTTTATACCGTGATGGAAATGGCCATTCGCAACAAGGTGCAGCTGGTGCCCGTGCTCGGCGAAGACCGCGACTACATCGGTGTGGTAACGGTGGGCGACACCTTAGCTGCTTTCGGCCAGCTGCCCGGCGCCGCCGGCGACAACGGTATTCTGGTGCTGTCGATGGAAGAGCGCGACTATTCGCTCAGCCAGATCAGCCGCTACGTCGAGGAAAACAACGCCAAAGTGATGAGTGCCCACGTGGCGCAGGACGAGCTGGACCCGCAGCGCATTCGCCTCACCCTCAAGCTCAATACCGGCAACATGGGCCGTATTGTGGCTACGTTGGAACGGTTTGGGTACCTCATTACGGCCCAGTTCAGCGGCGGCGGCGAAATCACCGAGTCCGATCAGGAGCGCCTCGATGCGTTGATGCGCTACCTGAGTTTGTAGCTGGGTGCTTGCTCTTTTCCTCGTTGCGCTGTCAGGCTGGTTGCACGTCGTTCCGCCGGTGGCTGTTCGGTTGCCGCCGCAGCCGCCCCGCCCGGCTTCCATCCCCGATTCGCTGCGGCCCGCCACGTTAGATAGCTTGGTGCTGGCGCAATGCCCCGGCTATACCGCGGTGCACGTTAGCCAGGTGCTGTTTGTGGGCAACGACGTTACCAAGGAACGGATTCTGCGGGCCGAGCTGGACTTTCGCGAGGGCGACTCACTGACCGTAAGTACATTAGCAAAAAGGCTTGAGCAAAACCGGCTCCGCCTTTTCAACCTGCGCCTTTTTACGCGAGTGCAGGTTCAGGTGACGTGTCGCGACGGGCAACTAATCGTGCTGTTTGCCCTGCAGGAGCGTTGGTACACATTCCCAGTTCCCATCCTGTCCATTGCCGACCGCAACTTCCGAGCCTGGGCCAACCGTCCCGACCGGTGGCGCCGCGTTGACTACGGCGTGCACTTGGTGCGCTACAATTTCCGGGGGCGCAACGAAGAAATCCGCGGCAACCTGCAGCTGGGCTTCAACCGCAAGTACGAGTTGTTCTACCTCACGCCTCGCCTCGGGCGGCACCGCGTAGGTATTTCGGCCGGTGCGTCCTACTTCCGCAGCCACACCCTCGACTACACCACTCGGCGCGATAGTCTGGTAGCCTTCCGCGACGACCACGGCTTTCCCATCGAACGGTGGTACGCCACCGCCGGGCTCCGCTGGCGCCGCACCGTGCAGCGCCTCACCACGTTGGAGGCCTTCTATTACCACGAACAAGTCAGCGACTCCGTTTTCCGTCGCAACCCCACGTATTTTCTCTCCGGCACCCAGCGCCGCTACCTCGATGTGGTGCTCACGCGAACGGTAAACCAGCGCAACACCTTCTCCTATCCGCTTACCGGCCGGTTTGCGCAGTTTGCCCTCACCCAACGCGTCTTCTTCGATGGCACGCCGCCGGTAACCACCGCCCTCGGCCGGTATGCCCGCTACGCCGATGTGGGCCGCCGCTTTTACTACAATATCGGCCTGGAAGCGCGCCTGCGTTTCGCCCGCCGCCTCGCCTATGCCGATAGTCATGCCCTGGGCTTCAACCAGGCTTTGGTGCGTGGCTACGACGCCTACGTCATCGACGGCCGTCACTACGGCCTTATACGCCAGGGGCTTTCGTACCAGTTGTTCGATTTAGGACGGCTGCGGCTGCCGCTTTTTACCGATCCGCGTATTGGCTCGGTGCCCCTGCAAGTGTATTTGAATACTTTTACCGACGCCGGGTACGTGGCTGAACGAACGGTACCATCCACCAACCAATTCCCCAACCGCTTGTTAGCAAGTGCCGGAATCGGGTTGCACTTGGTCACCTACTACGACCGCGTGCTTACCTTGGAGTACACCCACACGAGGCACGGCTTCGGCGGGTTTTTTTTCCGAAGCGAGTTTCCCATCTGATTTTCTGGGCCTTCTTGGCTGCTTTCTCTTCCTATGCGCATTGCTATTCTGGGCAAGCCTTTTGAGCCAGCCGTAACGCCATTCCTGCAGGCTCTCTTCGATGATCTGGCGGCCCGAGGCGCCGAAATCAGCATAGCCGAGCCTTTTCGCCAACACCTCGACGGCCTGCGTCTGCCCGAAGGAGTGACGACCTTTCAGCACGGCGAGTCGCTCAAGGGCACGCAGTTCGTGCTCAGCATCGGGGGCGACGGTACCTTGCTTGACACTGTCACGTACGTGGGCAAGCAGCAGATACCTATTCTTGGCATCAATACCGGGCGGTTGGGCTTCTTGGCCACTATTACCCTCGAGCGCATCGCCCAAGCCGTCGACGCGCTTTTCCGCGGGCACTTCGTGCTCGACCGCCGCAGCCTGATTCACGTAGATACCGACCCCGAGGTTTTCGGCAGCCTCAACTTCGGCCTGAACGAATTCTCGATTCTCAAGCGCGACACGTCGTCGATGATTGTGGTGCATACCTACATCGACGGCGAATATTTAAACTCTTACTGGGCCGATGGCTTAATAGTCTCAACTCCAACTGGTTCAACGGGGTATTCGTTGAGCTGCGGGGGGCCGGTAATGCTGCCGCAAACCAACAATTTCGTTATTGCCCCCGTATGTCCGCACAACCTGAACGTCCGTCCGCTTATTGTGCCTGACCACAGCGTCATCTCGTTTGAAATAGAAGGCCGCAGCAACAACTGCCTGTTGTCCCTCGATTCCAGATCGATGCCCGTGGAAAACAGCGTGCAAATAGCGGTGCGGCGCGAAACCTTTGATGCTTGCCTGATAAAACTCAATCATGTTAATTTCCTGAGCACCTTGCGTAGTAAGCTCAATTGGGGCCTCGACCGCCGCAATCCAGTAGCATTCAACGGATGAAGCATCGGATTTTTTCTATGAATTGTTTTTATAATTGGCTTAAGCTACTACTTTTGCTTCCGACTGTAACCGCGTCCACGCGTTTCCCGTCGCCTCGACTTTGATATTTTAACCTTGCCCCCATATGAAGAAATTTTTGACTCTCACCTTGTCTCTGGTGCTGGCACTGGTGCTGGTAAGCAGCCAGGCGAGTGCGCAGCAGTTCAGCAAGCGGAAGCAGTACAACTCCGTAGGCGTGAGCTTAAACGCCATGAACTACTTTGGGGACATCACACCCAAACCCAGCATTGCCAGCTTCCGTTTCGCCGCTACGCGTCCGAACATCGGCTTTAGCTTCACCCACCGCTTTGCCCCGCGCATTTCGGTACGCGCTGGTCTGGCCTACGGTCGTATTACCGGCGACGATGCCAAAGCTGCCGACGACACCGATCCGGACGCTAAATACCGCTTCAACCGCAACATGAACTTCCGCAACGATATCGTGGAAGGCTCGCTGGTTGGTGTATTCGACCTGATTGAAAACCGCAACAACTACCTGAAGCGTCCGGACTTCGTTCCGTATATCTTTGCCGGTATTGCTGGCTTCCACCACAACCCCAAAGGTCTGGTGGGCAACGACGGTCCGACCGACATCCAGGGTGACTACATTGCCCTGCAACCGCTCGGCACCGAAGGCCAGCGCCTCACCGGCGACCAGTACGGCTTGTGGCAGTTCTCCATCCCCTTCGGCGGTGGTGTGCGCTACAAACTGAACAAGAGCTTCGACCTGGGCCTGGAAATCGGCTGGCGTAAAACTTTCACCGACTACATCGACGACGTAAGCACGAACTACGTGAACAACCCGGCGGATTTGTCGGCTGGCGCGGCTCGCTACTTCGGTTACGACATCACCAAAGGTCTGGATGGTACTTACTCCGAAGCCAACCAAGCCGGTGGTCAGCGTGGCAAGAGTAATGAAGACGACTGGTACATCGTTACGGGTCTGTCGGTAAACTACATCTTGGCTCCGCGCGTTAAGAGCCCCAAATTCCGCTAATCAGTCGTTGGCTGCTGCCAACGCAGCCAAACCTGATGGTAAATACAACTCTCCAAAAAGCACTCCTTGTTTGCCTCGCGCAAATGGGGAGTGCTTTTTTTGCGCTTCATGCGCAAGCACAGAACACGAGTGAAGTAGGCATTGGCCTTGGCGGCTTAGCCTACAAAGGCGAATTGTCGCCCGAGTATCGGCTGAGTAATAACCGCCCGGCCGTATTCGCCTTCTACCGAAAAGATATTTCGGTGCCCATTACGTTGCGGGCCAACGTAGCCTATGGCATGCTTCGGGCCGCCGATACCAATGTGACTGGCGAAAACGGCAACGTGCTGCCGTTGGCAGCGGCACGGCAAGCCAGCATGAGCGGTAACCTGCTAGAACTAGCCGGTATTGCGGAGTACAACTTCCTCGACTACCGCAACCGGCGAGACAAGGTGCATTTCACGCCTTATGTCTTCGTGGGGGTGGCGCCTTTTCTATCCAGAGTCCGTACTACTGGCCCGCAGCCCGGTTTCACTGCCGCCAATACCATGGTGGGCTTTGCCTTTCCTGCGGGCGTCGGCATGAAGCTGGCCTTGTCGCGGCGCTGGAACCTGGGTATAGAAGCCGGGGCGCGCAAAGCTTTCACGGATATGCTTGATAACGTAAGTGAGCAGAGCCCAGCCTTTGCCAACAGCCACGACCAGGATTGGTACTACTTGGGCGGGCTAAGTGTCTCGTATACATTCTATAAAATCCAGTGCCCCGAATCGTATAAGGCCAATCCTAAGCTGTTGCGCTAAGGATTCCGGCTCCTAAGCGTGTGCAACCATTTGCGTAACTTGCGGCCTCTTTACGCAAACGCTACGCATGTCCGCTCATCCGGCTATTGATTCTGCTCGTTTGCCCCGCCACGTTGCCGTTATTATGGACGGCAATGGGCGCTGGGCTAAAAAACGCGGTGGCTTACGCATTTTTGGGCACCAAAGCGCCATTACGGCGGTTCGGGATACGGTAGAGGCCGCTGCTGAGTTGGGAGTATCTTTCCTGACGCTCTACGCGTTTTCGACGGAGAATTGGGGGCGGCCGAAGCACGAGGTGATGGCGCTGATGCAATTGTTGGTGCACACCATTCGGCAGGAAACGCCCACGCTGCTCAAAAACAGCGTGCGGCTCCAATCCATCGGCGACACGACGCAACTGCCCGAGGCGTGTCAGCGCGAGTTGGCCGAAGCCATTGAGTTGACGGCCGCGGGTACGCGCATGACGTTGGTGCTGGCTTTGAGCTACAGCGGGCGTTGGGACTTGGCGCAAGCTGCCCGCCGAGTGGCGCAGGAGGTGGCGCAGGGCAACTTGCAACCCGACGACGTGACCGAAGATACGGTGGCGGGCTTTTTGGCCACGGCCGGAATGCCCGATCCGGAGCTGTTGATTCGCACCAGCGGGGAGCAGCGCATCAGCAACTTCCTGCTGTGGCAGCTGGCTTATACCGAACTCTACATCACCGAGCTGCTGTGGCCCGATTTTCGGCGCCAGCATTTTTACGAGGCCATTTTGGCCTACCAGAGCCGCGAGCGTCGCTTCGGCAAAACCAGTGAGCAACTGACCGTTTCGTAAGTTTTTTCCTTCGAATGCATTCTTCCTTTTATCGGCTGCGCGCCACTGCGCTGGCGTGGCTGCTGTTGTGGCTGGCCGCCGGACCGCTTCGTGCGCAGGGCCAACAAGGCGCTAGTCAAGAACCCCCGCGCTACGAAATCGGCGGCATCAACGTAACGGGCACCCGGTACCTCGACCCCAACACCATGATTGGCCTGACCGGCCTGAAGGTGGGGGACAAGATTTCCATTCCTGGCGACGACTTGGGCCGAGCCATCCGCAAGCTGTGGGACCAAGGCATTCTGGGCGACGTGAACGTGGTCATCGACCGTTTCGAAGGGCAGCGCGTGTTCCTGACGTTTGACGTAAAAGAACGGCCGCGCCTGTCGAAAATCTATTTCACCAACATCAGCAAGACCCAGGCGGACGAGCTGCGCAACAAGGTGAAAATTGTGCGCGGCAAGGTGGTGACCGATGCGTTGCTGAACAACACGCGCCAGGCCGTGCGCAAGTTCTACACCGACAAAGGCTTCATGAACGTGAAGGTCGGCATCACGCAAGAGCCGGACTCGTCGCTGCCCAACAGCGTAGAGCTAGTGGTGGACGTGCGGAAAGGCGACAAAGTGCGCATTTCCGACATCAGCTTTGTCGGCAACGAGGCCATTTCGGATGGCAAGTTGAAGGGCAAAATGAAGAAGACGAAGGAGAAGAAAGCGTACAAATTTCTGAACTCCGGCAAGTTTCAGCGGGCCGATTTTGAAGCCGACAAGGAGAAAATCCTCGATTTCTACAATGCCCAGGGCTACCGCGACGCCATCATTACCAGCGACTCGCTGATAACGGTGCAGGACGAGTACAGCTACCGCTGGATTGGCACCGAAAACGGGAAATTCGGCATTCACAAAGCCACCGTGCGCGAAGCCGACAAGCTGGTGCTGCGCGTGTACCTCGACGAAGGCCCCAAATACTATTTCCGCAACATCACGTGGTCGGGCAACTACCTCTACGACTCCAAAACGCTGTCGTCGGTGCTGGGCATCAAGGAGGGAAGCGTGTACAGCAAGGAAACGCTGGACAAGCGCCTGAACTACAACCCCACGGGGCAGGACGTGACGTCGCTCTACATGAACGATGGCTACTTGTTCTTCTCCATCGACCCGGTGGAAACGCGGGTAGAAGGCGACTCGATTGACATTGAGATGCGCCTGAGCGAAGGCGTGCAGGCCCGCATCAAGGACATCAACATTGCCGGCAACACCAAAACCTCGGACCACGTAATTCGGCGCGAGCTGCGCACCTTGCCGGGCGACAAGTTCAACCGTGAGCTGTTGATTCGTTCGCAACGCGAAATTTCGTCGCTGGGCTACTTCGACCCCGAGAAGGTGGGCTTGAACCCGGTACCTAACCCCGCCGACGGCACGGTAGACATCAACTACACGGTGTCTGAAAAGCCTTCGGATCAGATTACGCTGTCGGGTGGCTGGGGCGGTTATGCCGGCTTCATCGGCACGGTGGGTTTGGTATTCAACAACTTCTCGCTACGCAAAGCCAGCGACTTCCACAACTGGCGCCCCGTACCGGGCGGCGACGGGCAGCGCCTGGGCCTGAACATTCAGGCCAACGGTCTGCAGTACCAGTCGTACTCGTTCTCGTTTACGGAGCCGTGGCTGGGCGGGCGTAAGCCCAACTCGTTCTCGGTGAGCCTGAACAAGAGCATCCAGCGTACCAGCACCACCGGTAGCGTGCTCGACATCAAGAACGGCAGTTACATCAAGGTGAACAGTGCCACGGTGAGCCTGGGCCGCCGCCTGCGCTGGCCCGATGACTACTTCACGCTCAGCAACTCATTGTCGTACAGCCAGTACAAGCTGAAGGATTACCCGTACTTCGCCAACTTCAGCACGGGCAACGCTAACAACATCACCTTCAATACCACGCTGGCGCGCAACAGCACCGACAACCCCACTTTCACCCGCCGGGGCTCGGCCCTGTCGCTGTCGGTGAACCTGACGCCGCCGTACTCGATTTTCAAAGGGGCACACCCGGGCGTAAACGAGTGGGTGGAATTCCACAAATGGATGTTTGACGCCTCGTGGTTTACGCCGCTGGTGGGCAAGCTGGTGCTGAACACGCGGGCCCACTTCGGCTTCATTGGCCGCTACAACCACAGCCGGGCCTACGGTCCGTTTGAACGCTTCAAGCTGGGTGGTGCCGGTCTGGGCTTCGGTGGCGCTTCCAACTTTGTTATTGGCACCGAGTACGTGGGCCTGCGCGGCTACGAAGACCCGAACGCGCAGTTTGCCATTCCGACGGCCCGCCAGGGTGAAAGCGGCGGTATTGCCTACAACAAGTACGTGATGGAGCTGCGCTACCCCGTGTCGCTGAACCCGGCGGCCACGGTGTACGTGCTCAGCTTTGCCGAAGCCGGCAACGCCTTCGACAAGTACTCCGACTACAACCCCTACAAGCTGTACCGCTCGGCTGGGGTAGGAGCACGCGTGTTCATGGCCGCCTTCGGTCTGTTGGGCTTCGACTTTGGGTACGGCTTCGACAACGTGGCGCCGGTGGCCGGAGCCAAGCAAGACAAGAGCCAGTTCCACTTCATCATCGGTCAGCAAATTCGCTAGGGCACCAAACGGCCTAGCTCGAGCGTTTTCCGTCTATGAAACGATTGTTGTATGTGTTGCCGCTGCTGTGGCTCGTGTTGTGGCCAATGGCCAGCCAAGCCCAGAAGTTTGGGTACGTCGACTCGGAATTCCTGATGTCGAAAATGCCCAGCTATGCGCAAGCCCAAGCCGAGCTGAATACCCTCTCGCAAAACTGGCAGAAGGAGGTAGAAGCGCAGAAAAAGGACCTTGACAAGCTCTACCGCACCTACCAAGCGGAAGAAGTGCTGCTGACCGAGGCCATGAAGAAGAAGCGCCAAGACGAGATTCTGAAGAAAGAGCAGGACATCAAGGCCTACCAGAACAAGGTGTTTGGCTACGAAGGCCAGATGTTCAAGAAGCGCCAGGAACTCACCAAGCCGGTGCAGGATCAGGTGTTCGAGGCCATCGAGAAAGTGGCCAAGAAAAAGCAGCTGGCCATCGTGTTCGATAAGTCGGGCGACCTGACGATGCTCTACACCAACCCGGCGCACGATTACACGGAATTTGTTCTGGAAGAATTAGGTTTGGCATCTGAGGACCGGAACCAGCCGGCGCAGAAAGGCGCGGTGCGTACCGTAACGACGCCTGCTACGCCCGGCGGGGCCGCCGACGACGCGGTGTTCGACGACCAAACCCCGGCCTCCAAGGCGCCGGCCACCCGCAAACCGCCGGTGCGCAAGGGCTCCAAGCCAGAATAAGTACATTTGCTTCGTAAACTTTCCAGACGCTTTCCAACCCCAATGACTCTAACCCGCAAGTTTCGCCTCGCGCTGGCTGTTGCAGCCCTCACGCTCGCCGCTGCTCCCGCTACCCTGGCCCAGACTACGGCGCCGGCTACTGCTTCGGCAGGCCCCCTCAAAATTGGCTACACCAACGTAGACTACGTGTTGAGCCAGATGCCCGAAAGCAAGCAAATTGAATCGCAGCTGAAAGACTACAGCACCCAGCTGAAGAACCAGCTCGACACCAAAGTAGCCGAATACCGCACGAAAGGCGAAGCCTACCAGAAAGGCGCCGCCACGATGACCGATGTCATCCGTGCCGATAAAGAGAAAGAGCTGACCAACTTGCAGCAGTCCATCCAGGAGTTTCAGCAGAACGCCGAACAGTCGGTGCAGCAGAAGCAGCAGCAACTGCTGAAGCCGGTACTAGACAAAGTACAGAAGACGATTGACGCCGTATCCGAGAAGAACGGCTACACCTACGTCTTCAACTCCGACGCTGGTTACGGCACTACCCCCATTCTGTTGCACGGCCCGAAAGATGGCGACATCTCCGACCTTGTGCTGAAGGAAATGGGCGTGACGCCGGGCCAAAACAATGCCCCGGCTGCTACGGCCAAGCCGGCCAGCACGCCCGCCGCTACTCCGGCAGCGCCGGCCAGCAGCAAAACCAAAGTCAAGAAGAAGTAATTCTTCGTTATTCGTTTCCGAAAGCCGGAGCCTGTTAGGGGTTCCGGCTTTCTGTTTTCCGCCGCTACCCCACACGCCATGCACGACCTAGACCCCGACCTGCTGCCCGACGACGGCATCGACACCGGCGCCGAAGACGAGCTGTATGAGCACCACCGCATTCAGGCCGACGGCCGGCAGGAGCCCATGCGGCTCGACAAATTCCTGCTCAACCGCTTGCCCAACGTGTCGCGCACCAAGGTGCAGGCCGGCATTGAAGTGGGGGCGGTGCAGGTGAACGGCCAAGCCGCCAAATCGAGCTACAAAGTGAAGCCCGGCGACGTAGTGACGGTGACCTTGCCCGAGCCGCCACGCGAAGGCAAAGTAGTGCCCGAGGAAATGGCGCTGGACATTCCCTACGAAGACGACCAGCTGCTACTCGTCAACAAGCCCGCTGGCATGGTCGTACATCCCGCCTACGGTAATTGGACGGGCACGCTGGTGAATGGGCTGGCCTGGCACATCCGAAACCTGCCAACGGGCCGTAACGGCGAAATCCGGCCAGGCCTTATTCACCGCATCGACAAGGACACCTCCGGCTTGCTGGTTATCGGGAAAAGCGAGTGGGCTATGACGCACCTCTCCCAGCAGTTCTTCCACCACACCATCGAGCGGACGTACCTGGCGCTAGTGTGGGGCGTACCCAGAGAAGCCGCCGGCACCATTCGCGGCAATATCGGGCGCCACCCGAAGGACCGGAAGCTGATGACGGTCTTTCCCGAAGGCAGCGCCGAGGGCAAGCACGCCGTAACGCATTACCGCGTGCTGCAGAGCTTCGGCTACGTGAGCTTGGTGCAGTGCAACCTTGAAACTGGGCGCACCCACCAGATTCGGGCTCACATGAAGCACCTCGGCCACCCGCTGTTTGCCGATGCCGCCTACGGCGGCGACCGTATCCTGTTCGGGCAGCGCACCGGCGCCTACAAAGCTTTCGTTGAGCGCACCTTCGAAGTCATACCCCGCCAAGCGTTGCATGCTAAGTCGCTGGGCTTTGTGCACCCCACCACCGGCGAGAACCTGCAGTTTGAAACGCCGCTGCCGGAGGATTTTTCGGCGGCTGTGAAGCGCTGGGAAACGTTTGCCGCCCAGCAGGCATAGCAACGCCGCAACCAATTACTTGGAATGCAATAAACAAAAAGCCCGCGGCCATTGGCCGCGGGCTTTTCTATTTGGGCGGTAGTAAAACCGGGTTATTTCTTCTTTACCGGAGCCTTAGCCGGCGCTTTTGCCTTGGCCGTGGTGCTGCTCATGGCACGCGTGGCATCGGCGTTGGTGGGGTCCAAGGCCAGCACCTGCTGGAAGTAGGTCTGAGCGGCTGCTTTGTCGCCTTTCTGCAGGTTGTAGAAGCCCAAGTAGTTGTTGGCTTCAATCAAACCGCCACGGAACTTGGCGGGGTCAGAGCCTTCAGCCTTCGAGAGTTCAATGTACTTTTCGTAGTACGGCTTAGCCAAACCCTGCTTCATGTCGGCATCGAGGTTAGCATTGGCCTGCGCGCGCAGCAAGTGACCGGGCGCGTAAGTCGGACGAGCTGTTACTACGATGTTCAGCAAGCTGTCGGCTTGGGTGTACTGCTTGTTTACGCTGTACAGGTTAGCCAAGCGTACCTGGTCGGCCAGCGCGGGTTCTTTGGCCAGTTTGTCGCGGTAGATCTTGATGGCTTTGGCGTAGTCCTTCTTCAGCACGTAAGCCGAGGCCAGGTCGTTCTGCAGGTCCGAAGCCTTTGACGGATCGGCTTTAATGGCCTTTTCGATGATGGCAATGCCTTCGTCGGAGCGGCCGGCTTTCGTCAGGATTTTGCCTTGGTACACGTAGTCCTCGGTGATGATCTTATCAGCCGGGGCCATCTTCATGTACTTGTCCATGGCCGTCACCGCCAGATCGTTCTGGTTCATGTCGAAGTAGGTATAAGCCAGCAGACGGTTCATGGTCAGGTTATTGGGGTCTTTGGCCAACACCTCCTGAATCTGCGTCAGGGCTTCGGGGTACTTCTTGTTGAGGTACAGGAAGGCCGCGTACGTCGCCTGGGTGTTGGGCGACTTCTCCGACATATCCGTGTACTTCTTCATGGTCTGGGCAGCCTGGTCGTACTGGTTGCCGTAGTAGTACATCTCAGCCATGTCGCGGTACACCGGCGCAAAGTTCGGGTCGAGGCTGGTTACCTTCTGGAAGTTTTCCAGGGCATCCTTACCGTTGCGGGCGCGCACGCTCAGCTGGCCTTTCTTGTAGTAAGCCGGCACGTAGTTGGGGTCAGCCCGCAGGGCGCGGTCGTAGGCGTTCATGGCGTCGCCGCCGCCGTTGTCGCGGTTTTCGTAGATGTCGCCCAGTGCTACCAGCATAGCGGCATCATCCTTCTTGTTCACCTTCAGGGCCTCGTTGATGTAATCGATGCCTTTCTGGTTGTCCTTGGTCTTGGTTTCGGCGTAAGCTTGGCCAATGGCCGCCAGAATCTGAGCGTCCTTGCGTTTGGTCGCCTTGGCGGCGTTTTCAAACTGAATTTCAGCCTCGGCTTTCTTGCCTTGCGCCAGGAAAGCGCGGCCGGCCGCTACCATCGACTTGGGCGACTTGGGGTCTTTCGATGCCAGGTTGAAGAAATAAGCAGCCGAGTCGGGCTTTTCCTGCATTTGGTACAGGCGACCTAGCTCAAAAGCAGCGTCAGGATTCGAGCTTTGGGGCAGCAGCGTGCGTTTGGCTTCGCTGTAGCGCTCCAGTTGAATGGCTTTCTGAGCACTCTGCACATTCTGCGCAAAAGCAGCCGAGCCGGCAAGCGAAAAAGCAGCGAGGAAAGTGAGCTTCCAGGGCTTAATGTTCATGTGGTGAGGGAAAGTGAGTGAATGAGAGACAAAAGAACGGGTGGGCTATTCGGCGTTGGCCTGAACCAAACGCACTTGCCCGGTGGCGGGCATCAGGCCTGATTTCAGGAAAATCAGCTGCCCTTTGTTGCCAGCTACGAAGGATGCAAACCCGGTGCCAAGTCCGGCGCGGGCCTCGCGGCTGATGATGTATACCTTCCGCTGCAACGGGTAGGTTTTGGTAGCCAAGTAGGCTTGAAACGGTTGAACGTAATCCTCGGGTTTGGTAGGGGTGGCCGAGCGGCTTACCCCCACTACGCGTACTTGGCGCAGAAAGCTTTGGACCTGGGCGTCGTCCTGGTCGCTGATCCAGTTAACGCCAATCACGCCAATTGCGTTCGGATGCGAAGCTACGTACTCGATGAGCTTGGGGTTCGATTCGCTGGCAAAAGCCTGTTTGATGAGCGCCGCGCCACGCGCAACACTGTCCTGTACGTAGTGTGCGGTGCTGGAGCGGTTCTGGTCAAATACCACGTTGATGTCGCCGGGCTGGCTCTTTTTCCCACCCAGCTGGCTCCACTTGGTTTTGGCACCCGTAAAAATGTCGCGCAGCTGGGCCATCGTCAGCAACGAGTCCGGATTGGACGGGTGCACAATGATGGCTACCCCGTCGGTAGCCACGTGGGTTACGCGGGGCACAATCTTGAGCTGGTCAAAAACAGTTTTTTCGTCGGGCAGCAGGGGCCGGCCCACCACCACGAGGCGCACACTATCGTCGAGCAAGTCGCGCATGACCTCCTGCTCGGGCTTGTAGCTCGCCGTTACGTGGGCCGACGTGTACAGCTTCTGGAACGTGTCGACGTGCGACTTCAGAATGGGCTCGAAGGTGGCGTCGACGGCGATGGGCACCGTGCCGCTGGTGGGCGTGTCGGTGAATTGTGCCTGGCCGCCGTTGTTGTTGCCGCACCCCATGAAGCCCCAACTGCCAAGTGCTAGTGCACAGGTTAAACCAACCCCGGCCCATAGCCGGCTACCACTAGTACGAATCATGACGGGTGCGTTTGTTCTGGCGAATGATGCGGACAAATCTAACCAATCCAAACACCACCAACAGGGCGCCGGCCCCGATGCGGTAAGCTTTGGGGGCCCGGAAAATTCCTTCGGGCACAAGTATCAGGAACAAACCCAGGCCGATGTACACCACCGCCATCATCAGCATGAAGTAAAGCCGAATGCGCAGGGTCTTATCGTGCCGGATACGCTCGTCGGTGTTGGTTGGAATCATGGCATTGGACTGTGAATGATCTTCCTTAACGCGCAAAAGTAGCCAGTTTGTTCGCTGAATACGGGTGCCAGTGCTATATAGGCCAAATGCGAACCAGTAAAAAAGAGCAGCCCGCCCGGAAATGCGTTTCCGGGCGGGCTGCTGAAAAGGCGCAGACTGTTTTCTGCTGGAGGATGTCCCTCTTATTTAGCAAAGTGAAAGGAAATCGGTAGGGTGTAGCGCACGGCTACAGCCCGGTTGTTTTGCCGGCCCGGCTCCCAGCGGGGCATGCTGCCGATGACGCGTGCGGCCTCTTCGTCGGTGCCGTAGCCCAAGCCCTTCAGCACTTCCACATCGGTAATGGCGCCGGTAGCGTCCACGGTAAAGGATACGAATACCTTGCCTTCAATCTGGTTGCTGAGCGCCTGGCGCGGGTAGTGCAGGTGCTTCTGCAAGTACTCCATCATGGCCGGTTGGCCGCCTACGAATTCAGGCATTACCTCCACCGAAATAAAGATGTCGGGCTTGGCGGGTGGTGCAACCACTGTGGGAGGACCAGCCACGGCCGTACCGGGGCCACCGGGGCCGTTCGCAACCCCTGGCGTCGCTGGGCCTATTGTCGTCAGTTCATTGTCGTCTACCACCGTCGGGCGTTCTTCCACCACGTTTTTCGTCGTGGCTTTATCGTCGCGAATAACGTGAGTCGGCACTTCCACGCGCACGCTCCGCACAGTTACCGGAGCTGTTGCCGCCGTTTGGTGGATTTCGGGCAGTACCACCTGCGTGAGTACCACGCCGTCGCCAAGCGGAATTTCCGGTACCACCACCATCTTTTCTGGCTTCAGGTACTGCACGCCAAACAAGCCGCCCAGCAGGAGCAGGCAGAGCGAAAGCGCAATGAATAGGGCACGCTGCAAGTGCCGGGCGTAGAGTTGGCGCAGCTGGTAGGCGCCGTATTCTTTGTTGCGGCCTTCGAACACGATATCATCGAGCGAAGCCGTCTGCAGGTTGGTGGTTTGCATGAGCTGGATGAGGTTAAGTGAAACTGCAAAACGTCACTCTCCAGCCGGCCTTTCCCTTGCATCTCCCCGTCAACAAGGCCTGACTATCAACCGCAAAACGCTGGTGCTGAAGTGTAGCGTATGCGAGGCGAAAAAATATTCGCAAAAAGAAACCCCGAACCAAGCCAAGGCCTGATTCGGGGTTTCTGCTTATTCCGAGTTGCCTCGGAACAATACCTACTTGATGGTGAAGGTTACCGGCACGGTGTACGAAACACTTACTGCGCGGCCGTTCTGCTTACCAGGGGCCCAAGCGGGCATTTTGCTGATAACGCGAACTGCTTCTTCGTCGCAACCAGCACCAATGCCTTTGGTCACTTTTACATCGGTGATTTGACCGCTAGGGCCTACCACGAAGTTGACGAATACTTTGCCTTCAACCTGGTTGCGAAGCGCCAGCGAGGGGTATTTGATGTTTTTACCGAGGTATTGCATCAAGCCTTCCATGCCGCCGGGAGGGGTGGGCATCTGCTCTACGTAGGTGTAGACCTTCTGCTCCACTACTTCTTCTACCACCTTGTTGCCTTCGTCGCCGAGGCCACTGAGGTCAATTTGCTGGTTGGTGTTGCCTTCCACCGTTTTGGTGGCTACCACCTTATCTTCCAGTTCTTCCTGATCGGGAATTTCCTCGATCTTCTTCACTTCCTCATCCTTCTTTACGACGGGCGGAGTGAACTTAACAGTGGAAAGCTTGGGCGGAGGGGGCGGCGGCGCCGAGGGGGGAGGGGGAGGCGGTGGCGGCGTATCGGGGTTGAGAGGCGGCGCTTCCAGCACCACATCGTCAATCTTTTGCTTCACTGCCACTTCCTCTTTCGGCATCAAGCGCTTGGCCACAATCGGGCCCACGATGAAGATGGTGAAGAGGAGAGCGGAAATGAGGAAAGCCCGCGTTACGTGCTTGCTGTACAGCTTGCGCAGTACATAAGCGCCGTAAGCCTTGTTGCGCCCCTCAAAAACGATGTCTTCGAAGGAGGCCCGGGCCAATTGTGCATTGTCCATCATAAGCCAGAAGATTTAATCAGGTCTACGTCGTCTTTCGAGATGTCCACCAAGGCGTATTTTTTCTGCCCCGTGATGGTCATTTCGTCGAGGATGTCGACCATGTTTTTGTAGTTCGCTTTGTCGTCGGCTTTGATGAGCACCACCGTCTTCGGCTGGCGGGCCATCCGCTCCTGCAGCACGGTACGAATACCGGTAGCGGAGTAGTTGGAAAGCTTCAGCTCAGGCTTGGCTTCCACAAGACCTTCGTAGTAGAAAACCTTGTTGTTCTCGCCCAGCAGAATGGTAAAGGCTTCCGAAGCTTTCAGCTCATTCTGCTCTTCGTTGTCCTTGGGCTTTACCGGCATCGAAATCTGCATCACGCTTGGCTTGGCAAACGTGGTCGTCAGCATAAAAAAGGTCAGGAGCAGGAAGGCCAAGTCCACCATCGGGGTCATGTCGATTTTGGTCGACATTTTCTTGGCCCGCTTCTTCCCGCCTTTGCCGGAATCGGCTTGTTGTTGAATTTCTGCCATGACGCTATTTGCTTGCCACCGGCTGGATTTCCAGGTCGGTGATGAGATAGAAGCGGTTGAGGTTCTTTTCCTGCAGAATCTTGATGACGTTCTTCACCGTCGGTACATCGGCCTGTCCATCGCCTTTGATGGCAATGTAGGGGGCCTTGCCCGTCTGCGCGATGTTGGCACTACGGGAGGCAATGACCCACTCAGCCAACTGGTTGTTGAGCGAGTCGGTGGGAATGCCTTCCTGCTTCACCTGCTTACGCTCCTCGCTCGAAAGATTGAGGTACTGGCCCAGCTTCTGCACCGGCAACCCAAAATCGGGCAGCAGGGAGAAAGTGCGTTTTTGCGCTTGCGAGAAGTTCACACCGTACTTGGCACCTACCGTTTCCAGGGCTTTAATCTTGACCTGTTGCGCTTCGGTGCTGAAGAACACGCGCCCCTCCTTGTCGATGGCCAGGGTCAGCACACCCGTTTCGGGCAGCTTCTTGTCGGAAACCGACGACGGCGTATCGACCAACACGGCGGTATCCTCCGTAGGGGTGGCGGTGAGCATGAAGAATGTCACCAGCAGGAATGCCAAGTCCACCATCGGGGTCATGTCGAGCGACGGGGACTTTCTATGGGGCTTTACTTTAGGCATTGCTGACTAGTAAAAGGTTCGGTTGATTCAGTAACGTACAAGGGTCGCTGTTTAGTTTACACGCAACAAGGTGTTGCGCATGAGCTAATTAAGCAGCGCCGTGCGTACGCTCCTCGCCGTGCTGAGCGGCGAAGGTCTGAATGATCGAGAAACCAGCCTCGTCGATGCTGTAGGTCAGCTCGTCAATTTTGCTGGTGAAGAAGTTGTAAGCTACGATGGCCAGAGCCGACGTACCGATACCCAAAGCCGTGTTAATCAGAGCTTCCGAGATACCCGTTGCCAGACCTACAGCGTCAGGAGCACCGGCCTGGGCCAGAGCCGAGAAGGCCTTGATCATACCGAATACCGTACCGAGCAGACCTACCAGCGTGGCGATAGAAGCCAGGGTGGAGAGGATAACCAGGTTTTTCTCCAGCATCGGCAGCTCCAGAGCCGTCGATTCTTCAATTTCCTTCTGGATAGCCAGGATTTTCTGGTCTTTTTCCATGCCCCGCTCGCGGGCCATTTCTTGGTACTTCAGCAGGCCAGCCTTTACAACGTTGGCTACCGAGCCTTTCTGCTGGTCGCACACGGCAATGGCGCCGGTGATGTCGTTCACGTTCAGCTTCTGGCGGATCGAGCGTACGAAGCCCTCGATGCCTTTCGAGCCTTTGGCCTTGCTGATGGTCAGGAAACGCTCAATCGAGAACGTAATTACCATCAGGAACATGGTCATCAGGAACGGTACAATGAAACCACCTTTGTATACCGTGCCGAAGTAGTCGCCGGGCAGGGGGTTGTTTTCGTTGTTGCCGCCTTGAAAGTGGCTTGAATCACCCAGTACGAACTGGAAAATGATATAGCTTACGACAAACGCCAGAACAATGACGATAACGGCGAAAAGCGAGGAGCCCGATTTTGCGTCACCTTTTGGTGCGGCAGAAGCGGCAGGCCGGGCCGGAGCCGCGGGCTTATTCATGGCATTCTTTTGTTCCATTGTTCCGAAGAATTAGGAGGGGATGGTTGGTGAAAAAAGGTTGAACTGGGGGTAGAAAAAACTACAAACGACGATAGGGCCGAAGACGGCGGAGCCCCGCTCACCCGCACTGTTTTAGCTCTTAAAAAAAAGCCAAAGTCGTGGGTCTGCTCGTGCGCGGGGCTTCAGTCCGAAGTCGGTCTATCATTGGCAAACCTAAACAAAAGGTGATGCGCCGCCAAATTAAAAATGGCTTTAAACGCTTTAAACGGGAGTTGGACTCAAAAAAAGGCTATTTCACGGAGTGTTCATCCGGGCTGCCAAGGGGGAGTTTTTTAGCTTCTTCCCAGTAGCGGTCCATCTCAGCCAAAGTCAGATCGGCTAAGGGGCGGCCGGTGCGTGCTACCTCGGTTTCGAGGTAGCGAAAACGAGACATGAATTTGCGGTTGGTTTGTTCCAAAGCCTCTTCGGGGTTGATGCCAGCGAAACGCGCAAAATTGACGAGGGAAAACAGCAGGTCGCCAAACTCCCCGGCGGCCCGGGCTGGGTCTGTAATGTCGCCGTCGCGAAATTCGGCGGCAAACTCCTGGAGCTCTTCTTGTACTTTGTCCCAGACTTGCTCCTTACGCTCCCAATCAAAGCCGGCCCCGCGGGCCTTTTCTTGGATGCGCATGGCTTTTACCAAGGCAGGCAGCGAAACTGGTACGCCGCCGAGTACGGAGTGGTTGCCTTTTTCCTGGAGTTTCAGCTGCTCCCAGTTCCGCTTCACGTCTTCCTCGCTTTGCACCTGCACGTCGCCGTAGATGTGCGGGTGGCGGTGGATGAGCTTTTCGCACTGCGCGTTGAGCACGTCGGCAATGTCGAACTGGCCGGTTTCGCTGGCAATTTTGGCGTAGAATACCAAGTGCAGCATCACGTCGCCGAGCTCCTTTTTAACGTCGGGCAGGTCGTGGCGCAGGATGGCGTCGCTCAGCTCGTAGGTTTCTTCGATGGTGAGGTGGCGCAGGCTCGACATGGTCTGCTTCCGGTCCCACGGGCATTCGGCGCGAAGGCGTTCGAGTACATCGAGAAGGCGGCCAAACGCCTCTAACTGGGCAGGCCGACGGCTGGGTGAGGAGTGCTCCATGGTGTTCAAATATACGATGCAGGCCAGAACATGCGGCGGCCGGTACACGTCTGTAGTAGGCGGGGCACGGTGTATTCGTTACTTTTGCTCACTAAAGAAGATAGTACTTGTGGCACTGATCAAATCCATTTCGGGCATCCGAGGCACCATCGGCGGCGCGTCCGGTGAAGCCCTTACGCCCATCGACGTAGTGAAGTTCACGGCTGCTTTTGGCACCTGGGCGCTCAAACAAGCCAACGGCCAGGGCCGCACCATTGTGGTCGGCCGCGACGCCCGCCTCTCGGGCGACATGGTAAACAAGCTGGTGGTGGGCACGCTCCAAGGCCTGGGCATCGACGTGGTCGACCTGGGGCTGAGCACCACGCCGACCGTGGAAATGGCCGTACCGGCCAAAAAGGCCATTGGCGGCATTATTCTCACGGCTTCGCACAATCCCAAGCAGTGGAATGCGCTGAAGTTGCTAAACCAGCACGGCGAGTTTATTTCCGATGCCGACGGGCAGCAGGTACTGCAGCTGGCCGAAGCCGAAGCCTTCGATTTTGCGCCGGTAACCAAGCTGGGCCAGCACACCACCGACAATACCTTCCTCAAAAAGCACATCAAGGCCATTCTGACCCTACCGCTGGTGGATGTGGAGGCTATTCAGGCCAAGAACTTCCGCGTGGTGGTCGATGCCGTGAATTCGTCGGGTGGCATTGCGGTGCCGCTGCTGCTGGAAGCCTTGGGCGTGAAAACGGTAGAGAAACTGTTTTGCGAACCAACCGGCGACTTTGCCCACAATCCCGAGCCGCTGCCCGAAAACCTGCGCGACATTGCCAAGGTGCTTGAGAAAGGCTCGTTCGACCTCGGTATCGTCGTTGACCCCGATGTGGACCGCCTCGCGCTGGTGTGCGAAGACGGTTCGATGTTCGGCGAGGAATACACGCTGGTGGCGGTGGCCGATTATATCCTGAAAGCCCAGGGCGGCGGCAACACCGTGAGCAACCTGAGCAGCACCCGCGCCCTGCGCGACGTGACCGAAAAGCAGGGCGGCAGCTACTCGGCGGCGGCCGTGGGCGAGGTGAACGTGGTGACGATGATGAAGCAAACCAATGCCGTGATTGGCGGCGAAGGCAACGGCGGCATCATTTACCCCGAGCTGCACTACGGCCGCGACGCCTTGGTGGGCATTGCGCTGTTTCTGACGCACCTGGCCAAATCGGGCCTGACGATGACGCGCCTGCGGGCTTCGTACCCCAACTACTTCATCTCGAAGAACAAGATTGAGCTGACGCCGGACATCAACACCGACAAGGTGCTGGAGCAGATGCAGAAACGCTATGCCAAGCAACCGGTGAATACCATCGACGGCGTGAAAATCGAGTTTGACAAGGAGTGGGTGCACCTGCGCAAGTCGAACACCGAGCCGATTATCCGCATCTACGCCGAGTCGGATTCCAACGCCACGGCCGACCATTTGGCGCAGAAGATCATCGGCGACATCAAGGAAATCATTTCGGCCAAAGCCTAGCGCTAGGCACTTGAAACCTAGAAAGCCAGTCTGCTACCCGCGGGCTGGCTTTTTTAATGGCCGCGCGCTCAGCGGTAAAACGCTATTTTTGTATGCTGGCGGCGCCCTCACCCGGGGCTACTGGCCTACCTGCCCACCCCGATACCCTTGATTGCGCCGCGTATGACGCCGATTTCCAACCCCGCTTCGGTTTACTTCGACAACGCCGCCACCACGCCCCTCGACCCCGAGGTGCTGGATGCTATGTTGCCCTTTATGCGCGAGCATTTCGGCAACCCCAGCAGCATCCACGGCCACGGCCGGAAGGTGCGCGCCGCCATCGAAAACGCCCGCAAAACCATTGCCCACTTCCTGAACGCGGCCCCGGCGGAAATTTCCTTTACCTCGGGGGGTACCGAAGCCGACAACTACGCCGCCTTCGGCTCAATTCGGACGCTGGGCCTGAAGCACGCCGTGACCTCGAAGCTGGAGCACCACGCAGTACTGCACACGTTGGAGGCGCTGGCCAAGCAGGGCGAAATTGAGTTGAGCTTTGTGCGCCACGACGCGCAAGGGCGGCTGGATCTGGCGCACCTTGATGAGCTGCTGGGCACGCACACTCGCTCGTTTGTGAGCCTGATGCACGGCAACAACGAAATCGGCAACCTCAACGACATCGAAGCCATTAGCGGCATTTGTCGCACGCACGGCGCCATTTTTCATACCGACACGGTGCAGACGATGGGCCACTACCGCCACGACGTGCGCCAGCTCGGCAACCATTTCCTGGTGGGCTCAGCGCACAAGTTCCACGGTCCGAAAGGCGTGGGCTTTTTGTTCTGCAACAGCGAGGTGCAGGTGCAGCCGCTCATTCACGGCGGCGCGCAGGAGCGCAACGTTCGCGCCGGCACCGAAAACGTGTACGGTATTGTGGGCCTGGCCAAGGCGCTGGAAATTGCCTACCGCGACATGGACCAGCACCACCAGCACATTCAGGCGCTGAAGGAGCGATTCATTGCCCGGCTGCGGGCCGAAATCGACGACGTGCAGTTCAATGGCCTCTCGGCCGAAGCCGACCAAAGCCTCTACACGGTGCTGAACGTGAGCCTGCCGCCGTCGGACATGAACGAGATGCTGCTCTTCAACCTCGACATCAACCACATTTCGGCCTCCGGCGGCTCGGCTTGTACCAGCGGATCCAACATTGGTTCACACGTGCTGTCGGCCCTGGGCTGCGACCCAAACCGCGGCGCCATCCGGTTTTCGATGAGCAAATACAACACGGCCGATGAAGTAGACTACGCCGTGGCGCAGCTGGCCAAGATGTACCGCAAAGTACCGGCCTAGTCGCACCAACCTATCAAAAGCCCGCGCCCACTCTGGAGCGCGGGCTTTTTTGCTTTCGGGTTAAATAAGTGTAGCATCAACTTCCTGACATAGCAGTGCTTCGACAAGAATATGCTCCGTGGGCTATAAATGCAGTACCTATTTTGCCCGCCGTGCGTACTTGCCACCAAAACGACCTTTCCGCATATGGCCGACATCAACATTCAACGCAAAAAGAAATCGGCGAGTCCGTGGCTGCTGATTCTGCTGGTGCTGGCGCTAGTGGGCCTGGGCGCGTGGTACCTGTTGCGGCGCGATTCGGCGCCCGAACCAGCCGCTTCGACCGCCGCGGCCGTGCCGGCTGCCACGCCCGCCGATACTGCCGCTGCCAGCCAAGCTGGTGCCGAAACCACGCCGCGCCCGGCCGCCGATACCGATAACCTGGCAACCGAAACCTCGGTAGCGCCGGCCGATTTCTACGCCTTTGTGGCCGACGACCCGGCTTCCGAGAGTTACGCCCGCCGCGGGTTGCTGCTGCTCAGCAACGTGCTCATCGGCATGGCCGACCGCGGCGACCTGCGCGACGCTACCGTGGAGGAGCGTCGTAACGACCTGACCAGCGCCACCAGCCGGCTGGAAGAGCCCAACGCCAGCCTGCGCCCCGGTTTTGTGGCCGCCGCCGACATGCTGCGCGCCCTGCAGCAGCGCGGCTACACCACGCTGGAGCGCGACGTGAACACCCTGCGCGACCAAGCCATGCAGCTCAGCGGCCGCACCACTACCCAAGCCGAGCAGCAAGCCACGCAGGAGTTTTTCCAACAGGCCGCCAACGTGCTGCGCGTGCTGGAAAAGCCCGCCCCGTAAGTGTACTTCTGACTTCCGATACGTAATGGAACCGACCCCTATTCCCCGCGCCGATGGCATGCACCTGGTGCGCCTGCGCGACCTGAAGGACTTTGAAGTAGCCGACGGCAGCCCCGATGTGCGTGGCTGGGCGGTGCGCGGCCTCGATGGCAAACGCTTCGGCGACGTGTACGAGCTGATTGTGGAGCCCGAGGCTTTGAAAGTGCGCTACCTCGACGTGGAGCTGGATTCGTCGCTGCACATCAACGACCGGGAACGGCACGTGCTCATTCCCATCGGGGCCGCGGCCCTGGACCACGACGACGACAACGTATTCGTGCCCAGCCTCGACAGCAATTCGGTGCTCAGCTACCCGCCCTACCAAGACATCTACATCAGCCGCGAGTTTGAGGAAGCTATGCTGCGGGCTTTGCGCTTGCCCGTGCCTGTTTCCAGCGACTCACCTTTCTACGACGGTCCATCGTACGACGAAAGCCACTTTTACAACGCCCGCCGCGCCGCCGACCAAGCCTCGATGCGGCGCTTGCCCGATAGTGGCCACCCTCCGTTAGTATAAACAAACCAAGCGTAAAACCGCTGTCGGGCGCCGCAGCCAGTTTTGAGTGGTTGTGGCGCCCGACGGCGGTTTTACGCTTGTGGCGAAATCGAGCCGGCGGCTTAGAGCACTAGCTTACGCAGCGCCCACAAACTCCAGACGATGAACCATGCCGCCCACGAACATCCAGCGGATGGGAATGCGGCCGACCAACCGGGGAGCAAACGAGGCGGCCAGCACGCAACTAATAATCAGCCCGAGCACCCCTTGCCAGAGCGTAATGCCCAGCGTGGCGAAAAACGTGAGGCGCTGGCGAAGGCGACGAAGAACCCAGTCAGGTTCGCGGAGCCTCTGTATGGAAACAATCTTTCGGGGAAGAAAGAATGGATGCCCAAATGCTAGGGCGGCGCCGATAAATCGGTAAAAAGATTCTTAGGGCAATCGACATAGCGGAAATAAGCCATCGAATTTGCGCCACTTTTGCCTCGCCTGCCAACCTTCGGGCCGGCTGGTGACTCCCGTGCTTGAATTCTCCTCTGTTACGTCTATGCGCCTCTTTATTCAAATATGCTCATTGGCCGTGGCGGCGGGCTTGAGTGGCTGCGCCGCCGTGGTGCCGCACACCTTGCAAACGCCGCTGGTGCAACAGCGCGGCGACACCGAACTAGGTGCCAACGTTGGCCTGCACGGCACCGACGTGCAAGCAGCCCACGCAATTTCCGACCGACTCACGGTGACCGGCAGCGGCCACCAGCGAATCCGCAGCAAGCACGGCCACTGGGCCTACAGCGGCGAAGCGGGCGCCGGCTACACCTTGGCCCGCCCCAACAAGCAGCGCTGGACGGTGTATGGCGGCTTGGGCTACGGCGCGGGCTACGCCTACGACACGTTCTGCCCCGACCTCTGCGACCTGCCGGCCTCGTACCGGGTGCGCTACGGCTACGGCTACGTGCAGCCTACTTACCTCTGGACGCCCGACGAAAGCATTGCACTGAGTGCGGGCGTAAAAATGGCCGCTTATGATTTCCTGCGCTGGCGCACCTCCAGCCGCGAATTCGTGCTCGATCCGAACGACCCGCGGGGAGTATTGGAGCAGCGCACGACCACCAACCAGCCCGGCTACGGCGGCCTGACTATGCAACCGGGCTATAATGTATTCGCCCGCCTCACGCCCCGGCTGCGGCTGCAGGTCAGCCAGAGCTTCCTTTTTCCGTTGCAAAAGACTTTTCCCTCGGTGCTGATTTTTGCTACCGGTGTGGGCGTGCAATATCACTTCGGCGGCCACGCCGCGGAATAAAAAATTGCCGCTCATCAGCCCGCAATGAGCTAATGAGCTGCAACTTCCGCCAAAAGGAAGCAGACGTTAGTTGCGCCGAACCATATCGGCTACGGCGTCTACCCACATGGGGTGCGAGTTCAGGCTGGGCACCAGCTGCCAGTGGCTGCCGCCGGCCTGCTCAAACATTTCCTTGAATTCCTCGCCCACTTCGATGGTGGTTTCCAGGCAATCGGCCACGAAAGCGGGGCTGAAAGCCAGCACGTTCTTAATGCCTTTGGCCGGCATTTCCTTCAGCACTTCGTCGGTGTAGGGCTGCAGCCACGGGTCCCGTAGGCGGCTCTGCAGGCGGCTCTGGAAGGTGACGGTGTACTGGTCCGCATTCAGGCCCATGGCTGCGGCCAGCAGGCGCGAAGTGGCAAAGCACTGCGCCCGGTAACAATAGCGGTTGTTTTTGTTGTAGCTGGCGCAGCATGAGCCTAGTTTGCAGTAGCCCTTGTGGCTACCCTTCAGCACGTGGCGCTCCGGAATGCCGTGGTAGCTGAATACCACGTGGTCGTAGTCGCGCTTCTGCATTTCGGCCAGGCCCAGCGCAGCGAAGGTGTTGATGAAGCCGGGGTCGTCGGCGAAGGTGCTGATGAAGCTGATGCTGGGCACCACCCACCAGTCTTTCACCAGCTCCATCACTTTTTCCTGCACCGAACCGGTGCTGGCCGCCGCGTACTGCGGAAACAAGGGCAGCACGATGATGCGCTCCACGGCCGCGTCCCTTAGCTCTTGCAGCGCGGCTTCGATGCTGGGCTTTTGGTAGCGCATACCAAAGGCTACCAAGTAGTCTTTGCCCAGTTTCTCCTGCACCAACTTCTGCAAATCGAGGCCGTGGTAGAGCAGGGGCGAGCCGCGCTCATCCCAGAGTTGCCGGTAGATTTTGGCCGACTTGGGCGCCCGCAGCGGCACCACAATGCCCTGAAACAGCGGGTAGCGCACGGCGGCTGGCATGTCAATCACGCGGCCGTCGGTGAGGAACTCGTTGAGGTAGCGGCGCACGTCGGGCGTGCTGGGCGAGTCGGGCGTGCCCAGGTTGACGAGCAGCACGCCGATGCGGCCACGGGTAGCGGTGGAAGCGGGAGCGGTAATTGGAGCGGAAGCAGGTGAAATCATGCGGGATACAAGCGTCTGAATGCCATACAAAGGTACGGCGCCAAAGTTTCGGCCCGACCCCGGCAAGCCGACTCGCCAGCTGATTTCCGTCAGGAATTCAGCTGGCGAGACGCTGCGGAAGCGGCGCACTGGACCCCTCTCTTTTCCGTAAGCTGCTATTATTCAGTTCATGCTGCCCGGCCGGCCGCAAAGCCGTACCTTTGTGCCCCTTAACCGATTACCACCTGTGGATACAGCCCCCAAACCGCACCGCGCCGGCTTCGTGAGCATCATCGGCAAGCCCAACGTGGGCAAGTCGACGCTGATGAACGTGCTGGTGGGCGAGCGGCTCAGCATCATCACCAGCAAAGCCCAGACCACGCGCCACCGCATTCTGGGAATTCTCAACGGCCCCGACTTTCAGCTCGTCTACTCCGATACGCCTGGCATCATCCAGCCCAAGTACGAACTGCAGTCGGCCATGATGTCGTTTGTGTATTCGTCCTTGGAAGACGCCGACGTGATTCTGTTCGTCACCGACATCTACGAGAAGCACGACGAGGAGCCGGTGGTGGAACGCTTGCGCCGCTCCGAAGTGCCGATTCTGCTGCTGATCAACAAAATCGACCAGGCCACGCAGGAAGAGGTAGAGGCCAAAATGGCCTACTGGCAGGAGCACATGCCCAACGCCGCCGAAATTATCCCGATTTCGGCCCTCAATGCCTTCAACACCGAGCAGGTGTTCAACCACATCATCGACCGCCTGCCCGAGCATGAGGCTTACTATCCCAAAGACGAACTAACCGACAAGCCGGAGCGTTTTTTCGCCTCCGAAATGATTCGGGAGAAAATCTTCAAGCTCTACAAGAAGGAGGTGCCCTACAGCACCGAGGTCGTGATTGAGGAGTTCAAGGAAGACGACGCCATCATCCGGATGCGCGCCATCATCTACACCGAGCGCGCCTCGCAAAAGGGCATCATCATCGGCGACAAGGGCGGCGCCATCAAGAAGGTAGGCACCTGGGCGCGGGAGGAAATGGAGAAGTTTTTCCAGAAGAAAGTGTTCCTCGAAATCCACGTGAAAGTCAACGAAAACTGGCGCCACGACCCCAAGATGCTCGGCCGCTTCGGCTACAAGCAGGACTAGCTTTTGAGAGCGTAGAACTTAGAAGTAAGAATCGTTCTTCATAAATGTGAGAACGGCTTCTAAGCTCTCCGTTCTCACATTTATGTTCTAAAAACAACCGACCACTCACATCCACTTAACTACCCCGGGCACTGCCGCACTTGGTCGGAGCGGCGGCTGGGGTCAGCAACATGACGAACACCATTGCAATTGTGGGCCGCCCCAACGTGGGCAAGTCCACCCTCTTCAACCGCCTCGTAGGCGAGCGGAAGGCCATCATGGACAACCAGTCGGGCGTGACGCGCGACCGGCACTACGGCTACGGCGACTGGACCGGCAAGTACTTCACCGTTATCGACACCGGCGGCTACGTGGTGGGCTCCGACGACGTGTTTGAAGAAGGCATCCGCCGCCAGGTAAAGCTGGCCATCGACGAAGCCACCGTGGTGCTGTTCCTCGTCGACCTCGATGCTGGCCTGCACCCGCTCGACGAAGAGTTTGCCGAGGTGCTGCGCCGCTACGGCAATAAGAAACCGATTTATCTGGTCGGCAACAAGGCCGACTCGGCCCAGCGCGTGCAGTCCGTGGGCGAGTTTTACTCCCTGGGCATCGGCATCGGCGACATCTTCACCATCAGCTCCCAAACGGGCTCCGGAACCGGCGACCTGCTCGATGCCGTGGTCAGCCACTTCGAGCAGGAAGGCGTGGAAGACCCCGACGCGGGCATTCCGCGCATCACCGTGGTGGGCCGCCCCAACGTGGGCAAGTCGTCGTTCGTTAACACCCTGCTGGGCGAGGAGCGCAGCATCGTAACGGACATTGCCGGCACCACCCGCGACGCCATCGACACGCGCTACAACGCGTTCGGCAACGAGTTTATCCTCGTGGACACCGCCGGCCTGCGCCGCAAAGCCCGCGTGGATGAGGACGTGGAGTTCTACTCCAACCTGCGTGCCTTGCGCGCTATGGAAGCCTCCGACGTGTGCATTGTGATGCTCGACGCCACCCGCGGCATCGAGGCCCAGGACGTGGCCATCATTGGTTTGGCCGACCGCAACCGCAAGGGCATCGTGATTCTGGTGAACAAGTGGGATTTGATTGAAAACAAGGAGTCAAACACCGCCAAGGAGTTCGAAGACGAGATTTACAAGCGCATTGCGCCCATCAGCTACCCGCCTATCGTTTTCACCAGCACCGTTACCAAGCAGCGGGTGCACAAGGCCATCGAAACGGTGATGGAGGTGTATGCCAACAAAACCAAGAAGATTCCGACCTCGCAGCTGAACGAGGTGATGCTGAAGGAAATCGAAGCCCACCAGCCGCCCTCGTCGAAGGGCAAGATGGTGCGCATCAAGTACGTGACGCAGCTGCCCACGCACACGCCGGTGTTTGCTTTCTTCTGCAACCTGCCGCAGTACGTGAAGGAGTCGTACACCCGCTACCTCGAAAACCGCCTGCGCGAGCATTTCGACTTCACGGGCGTGCCCATCGGCATCGTGTACCGCAAGAAGTAAGCGTTGGACGCTTGTTGAAGCGCAACAAAAGCCCGGCCGGAAAGCCGGGCTTTTGTTTTTTAGGCGAAGACCGTCAGGAATTTAGAAATTTTTTCCTCTGGCCGGGTTACCTCCACCGCTACCGGGTATAAAGCTCCAGACTTTGCTGCCGCGAGGCGGTGAACCTGACCCAAGAAATTTCATTTTTCATCATTTCCACCACACCCCTCACCATGAAAAAGGTTCTGTTCCTTGCCCTGGCTGCTGCTTCGTTCACCTTCGCTTCGTGCGACAGCAAAACCGAAAACGCTGGCGAAAACGCTGCTGACAACGTAGAAGCTGCTGGCGAAGCCAAAGCTGACGCTATGGAAGAACAAGCTGATGCCGTTCGTGACTCGGCCGACGCTACCGCCGACAAAATGGAAGATGCTGCCGACGCTGGCGCTAGCCAGACGACCCCGGCTCCTGCCGAAGGCACCACGACCACCCCGGCTCAGTAATTACTGCTCCGGTCTGGTATAGACCACGAAAAGGGCTCCTCGGCAACGAGGAGCCCTTTTTATTTTGCCTTGCTTGGTCGTTAGTTGAGTCGGCGCTGCAGCAACCCATCCACCACGGTTACCAGCTGCTTAGGCGGGTAGGTGCGCCACGGCAGCTCGTCGAGCTTGCCGCCGAAGTTGATGTAGGAGTCGAGGTTGAACTGGTGCATCTCTCGGATGACGTGGTCCTGGAAGTTTACGCCCGCAATCCAGCCGTCTTCCACGTCTTCAAACCATTCCTCGTAGTAAGAGTCGTCGGAGCCGTGGAAGTTGAACACGTTTTCGCCCACCAGGATGAACTTGCGGATGCCCTCGTGCACCATCGGGTCGATGATGCCGCGCTTGAGCTGCATGATGTCGTTTTCGATGGCGTCGTTCCACTCGCCGATGAATTCGATGACGCCTACGCCTTGCTCGTAATCCACGAACAAGATCTTCAGAAACAGCGTGTCCGACTCCATGCTGTCCCACTGCGGGTGGATGTAGTAGCCGTAGATGGTATTGGTAAACGAATCGATGCTGTTTTCGGCCTCGAACAGCGGGGAACGAGGGTCTTCGGAAGCTGAGTACAGCTCCATCCAGTGGTAATGGGGCTCAATGGTATGCATGACGCGGACAGGCGTTTGGGCTGATGGATAACCAGGGCAAAGCCGCAGCGTCAGCGGAGTGCCTCTGCTATAGGAACGCACAACGGGCGGTGGCGTTCCGGTCGGAGCAAAAAAAGAACGCGCCGAAGCGCGTTCCTGCTGAGTACCTGCAGCCCTGGCTTAGTGTCCGCTCTGTGCCGCCAGCGCCGCCCGCACCGAGCCGTGCAGCTGCAGCAACTCGGCAGCCTTGGTTTGGTCGATGCCCAACTCGTCCATGAGCATCCGTTCGCCGCGGTCCACGAGCTTGGCGTTGCTGAGCTGCATGTCTACCATTTTGTTGCCTTTCACGCGGCCCAGCCGAATCATGGTCGCGGTGGTGAGCATGTTGAGCACCAGCTTCTGAGCGGTGCCGGCCTTCATACGCGTGCTGCCCGTCACAAACTCCGGGCCCGTTACCACCTCCACCGGAAACTCGGCCGCGGCCGCCACCGCCGAGCCGGCGTTGCACACCACGCAGCCCGTAGCCAAGCCGCGCTGCCGGGCCATCTGCAAGCCGCCGATAACGTAGGGCGTGCGGCCCGAAGCGGCAATGCCCACCACAATATCTTTCTCGTTGATATCGTGCGCGCTTAGGTCGCGCCAGGCTTGCTCCGCATCGTCTTCGGCGTTTTCCACGGCTTTGCGAATGGCGGTGTCGCCGCCCGCAATGAGGCCCACCACCAAGCCTTGCGGCACGCCAAACGTGGGCGGGCACTCCGAGGCATCTAGCACGCCGAGCCGCCCGCTGGTGCCGGCCCCGATGTAGAACAGGCGCCCACCGGCTTTCAGCGCCGCAACCGTAGCTTCCACCAACCGCTCAACCTGGGGCAGGGCTTTTTCTACTACCAGCGGCACGGTTTGGTCGAGCTGGTTCATGCTGGTTAGCAAGGTGCGGGTCGACTGCTGCTCCAGGTCGTTGAACAGCGACGGGCTTTCGGTAGTGCTCATGAGAAAAAGAGAGGGGAATGGTGATAAGGTAGCAAGTGGTCCTGTCACCTCAGCACCTGTTACGTGTTAGCTTGTTTTAGCCGCCCAACGACGTAGAACTTGTCGAGCACGTTTACGGTGTGCGGAGCGTCCTTGTCCATTTCGGCGGTCAGGTCCTGGCCGGCCCAATGCTCGTAGTGGTTGCCGCGTCGCCAGAGCCGCGAGCTGGTGACGTCGTAAATGAGGCCACGGTAGGCAAACCAAATATCGTCGCGGTCCTGCCCGTTGCGCAGGGCCAGCTGGTGCACGGTGTACTCCGGCAGGTCGGCCACGGGCTGACCGGTAGCGGTGGCGGGAACGTGGGGTGGGGGAGTGTCGAATACGGACATCAGCGAATCGACAGCTTTTAACCGAGCAGTGCCTGCGTTAGAATCCAGCGGTTAGGCAGGTCTCCCTGGGCGGCGCGCAGGTAATCTTGGTAGCTGCAGGGCACAATGCGGCGCACTTCGTGGTCGGCCAGGCTTTCCACTTCCATCCACCACTTTTCGGTGCGCTTGGCCTTGTAGAACACCAGCTTGGCCGGATTACCGGGCAGCCCCACGGCGTAGCGAATGAAGCGGCGGCTCTGAAAATCGGTTTCGTGGCGGCGGTGGTAGTAGCCTTCCACAAAGTACCAGAGCATGGTGGCCACCGTGGCGGCAGCCAGGCCGTGGGTGTCGTGGTCGGGGCGGTAACCGTAGAGGCCGATGCTGGTGAGCTGGTCGTTGTGGCCGGCGTACCAGCACAGCTGCGCGGCTTCTTCGGCCGTGAGGCCGTAAGGACTGGCCGGCATGTAGCCCGGGAAATCGGGCCAGCGCAGCGCCGCGAGGTCGAAGCTCACGAGGTCGGCCTGGCGCAGTAGCGGCTCGGCCTGCCGCACGTCGTCGCGAATCTGGCCGAGGCGTAGCGTTTCGAAGTGCAGCTTTTCCAGCGCGGCCAGCACGCTGGTGGGCACCAGGTACTGCTGATGGCCGAGCTGGCCGAAATTGAACAGGAAGTTGGGCTCGTGCATGAGCACGCGGCGCAGGTGGTTGGCCTCGGCGGGGGCGTCATCGTCCTCCACCATGTCCACGCGAGCGTCGATGCAGGTCAGGCTCACGGCACGGTCCAGGGTCTCGTAGGCCAGAAACTGACCGATATCGAGGTCGTGGGAGCCGCCCAGCAGAATGGGCACCGTGTTGTGTTCCAGCAGGGCCGCCACAATTTCGCGCAGCCGTAAGTAAGTGTCCTCCAGCGTCAGGCCGTTGCGCAGCGTGCCCAAATCGACCAAGCGGCAGGGGCCGGTGCCGCGCTGCAGGGGGTAGAAGCGCTGACGCACGGCATCGGCCGAGGAAGCGGCGGGCGCGCCGGCGGCACTGCCGCGCCACTCGTTGAGGCCGATGAGGGCCAGGTCGGCCGTGCGCCAGTCGGGAAACGTATCGACAAACCGGGCTACGTGGGCCCCCAGCGTGGTGCCGCCCAAGGCGGGCGCGTCGTCGGCAAGCGGGTCGAAAAACAAAGCCAGATTCACGGCAAACGGGGCAGCGGTGAATATGCGCCAGACTGCCGGTGTCAAAGCTACTAAAAACCCGCTCCAATAGCCGCCCGTTAAGTGCCGAATAGCCTTTCCGCCGAAAATTCTATTTCTTTCAGAAGTCTTACCCTCGTTTCCCTCTCCGCAATGGAAGTCCGCCGCTCTTTTGATATTCTCCCTTACCAGCTTGAGAAGTTTCCCCAGCCCGACTGCCTCGCAGCCAAAATCAACGGGCAATGGGAGAAAATCAGCACGCAACAGCTCAAGGACAAAGCCGAACAGGTGAGCCTGGGCCTGCGCAAGCTGGGCATTGGGAAAGACGACAAGGTGGCCATCATTTCGATGAACCGCCCCGAGTGGATGATGGCCGATTTCGGCATCGCGCAATTGGGGGCCGTGTCGGTGCCCATGTACCCCACCATCACCGCCGACGACTACAAGTACATTTTCGGCGACGCAGGCGTGAAGGCCGTGTTCGTCTCGACCCAGGATTTGTACGACAAAGTGCAGCTGGCCATTGCCGGCCAGAACATTCCGGCCGCCAACATCTTCACCTTCGAGAAGCTGCCCGGTGCCCGCCACTTCGACGAGCTGCTGGCCCTGGGCCAGGACGGCGACAAAGCCGAGCTGGAGCGCATGAAAGCCGCCGTGCAGCCCGACGACCTGCTCACGCTCATCTACACCTCGGGCACCACCGGTTTTCCGAAGGGCGTGATGCTCACCCACAACAACATCCTGAGCAACTGCCGCAACTCGCAGCCGTTCGTGCCCGTCACCAAAGCCGACACGGCCCTGAGCTTTCTGCCGCTCTGCCACATTTTCGAGCGGATGGTGACCTACCTCTACATGCAAAACGGCGTGAGCATCTACTACGCCGAAAGCATGGAAGTCATTGCCGACAACCTGCGCGAAGTGAAGCCCAGCATCTTCACCACGGTACCGCGCCTGCTCGAAAAGGTGTATGATAAGATTGTGGCGAAAGGCCACGACCTGACCGGCGTCAAGAAAAACTTGTTTTTCTGGGCCCTGAACCTGGGCCTGACCTACGACACGCAGGAAGACAAAGGCTTCTTCTACAACACCCAGCTGAAGCTGGCCCGCAAGCTCATCTTCTCGAAGTGGCAGGAAGCCCTCGGCGGCAACATCCGCGTCATCGTTTCGGGGGGCGGCGCTTTGCAGCCGCGCCTGGCCCGCGTGTTCTGGGCCGCCGACATTCGGGTGATGGAAGGCTACGGCCTGACGGAAACCTCGCCCGTTATTGCCGTGGGCGGCTTCGAGCCCGAAAACAACCTCATCGGCACGGTTGGGCCTATCATTGCCAACACCGAAGTGAAGATTGCCGCCGACGGCGAAATCCTGACCAAGTCGGAGTCGGTGATGAAGGGCTACTACAACAAGCCCGACATGACGGCTGAGGTCATCGACGCCGACGGCTGGTTCCACACCGGCGACATCGGCGAGTTCGTGAACGGCCGCTTCCTGAAAATCACCGACCGCAAGAAGGAGATGTTCAAGACCTCCGGCGGCAAGTACGTGGCGCCGCAGTTGCTGGAAAACCGCTTTAAAGAGTCGCCGCTGGTAGAGCAAGCCATGGTGGTGGGCGACAACCAGAAGTTCCCGGGCGTGCTCATCGTGCCGGCTTTCGACGAACTGAAGAAGTGGTGCCAGCGCAACAACGTGAACTATACCGCGCCCGAGCAAGTGGTGCAGGAGCCCGCGGTGCAGAAGATGTACCACGAGCTGATCGGCAAGTACAACCAGAGCTTCGCACAGTGGGAGCAGGTGAAAAAGGAAATCCTGCTGCCCAAAGCCTGGACCATTGAGTCGGGTGAAATGACGCCCAAACTCTCCATCAAGCGGAAGGTAGTCAGCACCAACTACAAGGACATCATCGAGAGTATGTACAAATAGCCTTTGCTGAGTACAACGCATCAGGTGTGATTTGCAGGCCGGCATCTTGCCGGCCTGTTTCATTTCCATCGTTGTTCATGCGTTACTCGGTATTCTACGGCAGGCTACCGTGTCCGCCGCCACGGCGCTTCAAAACCAGCAGTTGGAATTCCTGAACCCCGGTGTCAACCAGATTGATTTGGACGGCGCGCTCCTGCGCAGCCAAGGCTTTGCCAGTGGCACCCGCGTGTAAGCTGTAGCCCACGGCGAGGTATCTTATTTTCCCGAGTACTCCTACCGGGACTTAACCACCAGCCGATACATCTACCCGGCCATCAGCTTCATCGTGCCATAGCGCCCGACCGCCGTAAGTCGGCCCAACGCCCCGATTGGTTAGTGCCAGTCGGGGCTTTTTGTGACCGTAAATCACTCGATACGCAGCAGAAACCGCTCATTGGGCAATAACTTGCACATTCTTTTGAACCCTCCATTTTTTATGAACACGTTTACCAAACTACTTTTCTCCGCTACTGTCGTGGTGGGCTCCCTGCTCGGTGGCTGCAAAGGCAAAGACGGTGACCCAGGCCCTACGGGAGCCACGGGCGCGACCGGCGCAACCGGCCCCTCGGGCCAGAACCTGACCGGCAACCTCTTCGGCTTCGTGAGCCCCGTCGACGAAAACGGTTCGGTGCAAAGCCGCGCCGGCGTCACGGTGACGCTCGAAAACACGACTCCGGTCCAAACCGCCACCTCCGACGCCAACGGCCGCTACGAGTTTGCCAACCTGCGCAACGGCACCTACAACCTGACCTACAGCCGTGCGGGTTACGCGTCGCTCCGTCGCATCGGCATCGGCCACGTAGGCGGCGACCAGCCGACGTTTCTGGGGACTACCTCCATTACCCAACCGTCGAGCGGTGTGGTAACCAACCTGGCGCTGACCGGCACTTCCAGCTCGTCTTCCACGGTGCCGTTCACGCTCACGCTCAACAACTCCAACCCGACTAACGCCACGTATCGGGTGTCGTTCTTCGCCAGCACCACGCCCGGCGTAACGGCCGCAAACGGTACGCTCATCACCACGGCCATCTTCACTGCCGGTGGCACAATTAATTCGTCGCTGTCGAAGTCATCGTTTACGGGAGCGGGCTTCCCCATTGGCGCCCCCGTATACGTAGTCGCCTACGCTGTATCGGCCATCAACCCAACCTACATCGACCCGCAAAACGGCCGCACGGTCTTTACGGGCGTTAGCTCGACGGCCTCCAACGTGGCGTTCTTCCTGCTGTAGTAGTTCTGCTTGCGTAGAGGTTGGGCCGGAAGCATATTTGTTTCGGGCCCAACTTTTTTCTTGTAATTTAGTATGCAAGCATAACAAATTTGTGTACGTTTACCGGACATCGACCCCGAGATGAGACCCGAAGAAACCGTAGACTATAACATCAAAGTAGCCTGGCACGCCATTTCGCGCATGTACAATGTGCAGGCCGCCAAGCACGACATCACCACGAGCATTGGCTTCGTGCTCCTGAACATTGATCAGGACAACGGCACGCCGGCCACCAAGATTGCGCCGCTGCTAGGCCTCGAAACCCGGAGCCTGACGCGCATTCTGCGCTCAATGGAAGAGAAAGGCCTCATCTACAAGCAGGCCGATACCCAGGACAAACGCTCGGTGCGCATCTTACTGACCGAGGAAGGCCAGCGCAAAAAAGAGGTGTCGCGCCAAACGGTGCGGCATTTCAACCTCAACATCCGCGAGAAAATCCCGGCCGATCAGCTGGAGGTGTTCTTTCGCGTGATTGGCCAGATTACCAGCTCCATTGAGAGCAAAGCCATTTTCGATGGCTTCAAGGTGAAACCGCTGAAGACCGAGAAGAAAGGCTAACCTGCTTCATCGGCCGGCGGCTTTGTCGTTTGCATCCTCTTACTCTTTTCATACGCTTCGGCACCCAACCCCTCTCGACCGAACCCCTTATGAATCGTACCATCAAGAAAGTAGCCGTGCTGGGCTCCGGTGTGATGGGCTCGCGCATTGCGGCTCACTTCGCCAACATCGGCGTGCAGGTATTGCTGCTCGACATTGCGCCCAAAGAGCTGACGCCCGACGAGCAGAAGAAGGGCCTTGCGCTGGACCACCCCACGGTGAAAAACCGCATCGTGAATGCCTCGTTGCAGGCGGCCGTGGCCTCTAACCCCTCGCCGTTGTACCGCAAGCAGGACGCCGCCCGCATCAAAACCGGCAACTTCGACGACAACCTCAAGGACATTGCCTCCTGCGACTGGACGATTGAGGTTGTCGTGGAGCGCCTTGATATCAAGAAGAGCCTGTTTGAGCGGGTGGAGCAGTACCGTAAGCCCGGCACGCTCATCACCTCCAACACCTCCGGCATTCCGATTCACCTGATGACGGAAGGCCGCTCGGAGGACTTCAAGAAGCACTTCTGCGGCACGCACTTCTTCAACCCGCCGCGCTACCTGAAGCTGCTGGAAATCATTCCGACGCCCGATACGGACCCGGCGGTGGTGGATTTCCTGATGCACTACGGCGACCTATACCTGGGCAAAACCACGGTGCTGGCCAAAGACACGCCCGCCTTCATTGCCAACCGCGTGGGCGTGTTTGCCATCATGGACGTGCTGCAGATCATGCAGCAGCTGGGCCTGACGGTGGAAGAAGTCGACAAGCTCACCGGCCCGGTTATCGGCCACGCCAAGTCGGCCACCTTCCGCACCTCCGATGTGGTGGGCCTCGATACGCTCATCAACGTGGCCAACGGCCTGGCGCAGAACCTGCCGAACGACGAAGCCAAAGACGCGTTCCAACTGCCCGCTTTCCTGAAGCAGATGGGCGAGAACAAGTGGCTGGGCGACAAAACCGGCCAGGGTTTCTACAAGAAAGTGAAGGGCGAAGGCGGCAAGTCCGAAATCCAGGCCCTCGACCTTGGTACGCTCGAATACAAGCCCAGCCAGAAGGTGAAGTTTGCCACGCTGGAAGCCACCAAGCCGATTGAAAAGCTGGCCGACCGCTTCAAGGTGCTGGTGGCGGGTAAAGACAAAGCCGCTGAGTTCTACCGCAAGAGCTTCGGCAGCCTGTTCGCCTACGTGAGCAACCGCATTCCGGAAATCACCGATGCCCTCTATAAAATCGACGACGCCCTGCGCGCCGGCTTCGGCTGGGAAATGGGTCCGTTTGAAACCTGGGACGCCCTAGGCGTGCCCAAAGGCGTAGAGCTGGCCAAGGCCGAAGGCAAGCAGATTGCCCCGTGGGTGGAGGAAATGCTGGCTACCGGCAACACCACCTTCTACCAAGTGAACGAGCAGGGCGTGAAGCAGTTCTACGACCTGGAAACCAAAGCCTACAAGGCTATTCCGGGCGTCGAGAACTTCATCATCCTCGACAACCTGCGCGCTTCGGGCAAGGTGCTGTGGAAAAACGCCGGCGCGTCGGTACTCGACCTCGGCGACGGCATCCTGAACGTGGAGTTCCACAGCAAGATGAACACGCTGGGCTCCGACGTGATTCAGGGCCTGATGAAAGGCGTGGACCTCGCCGAGCAAGGCTACCGTGGCCTCGTGGTGGGCAACGACGCGGCCAACTTCTCGGCCGGTGCCAACCTGGGCTTGGTGTATATGTACGCCCTCGACCAGGAGTACGACGAGATTAACATGATGATCCGGCAGTTCCAGAACGCCATGATGCGCATGCGCTACTCCAGCATTCCGGTGGTGGGCGTGCCGCACGGCCTGGCGCTGGGCGGCGGTTGCGAGCTGAACCTGCACGCCGACAAGGTGGTGGCCGCGGCCGAAACCTACATGGGCTTGGTGGAATTCGGCGTGGGCCTGATTCCGGCCGGCGGCGGCACCAAGGAAATGGTGCTGCGCACGGCCGCCAAGTACGAAGAAGGCGAACCGGAATACAACCTGCTGCGCAACACCTTCATGACCATTTCGATGGCCAAGGTGTCTACGTCGGCTCAAGAAGCTTTCGACCTCGGTTTCCTGCGCCGCGGCGACGAAGTGGTGGTGAACGGCAACCGCGCCATTGCGGCCGCCAAAGAAGCTGCCATTGAGCTGGCCGACGCCGGCTACACCCAGCCCACGCAGAAAACCAACATCAAGGTGCACGGCAAAGGCGCCCTGGGCATGTTCATGACCGGCGTGCACGCCATGCGCCAGGGCAACTACATTTCCGACCACGACCTGAAAATTGCCAACAAGCTGGCCTACGTGATGTGCGGCGGCGACCTGTCGGCGCCCACGGAAGTGTCGGAGCAGTACCTGCTGGACCTGGAGCGCGAAGCCTTCCTGAGCCTGACCGGTGAGCGGAAAACGCTGGAGCGCATTCAGTCGATTCTCACGACAGGCAAACCGCTGCGGAATTAAGCTCCCGTCTGTCATCCTGAGCAAAGCGAACCGAAGGTCGACGTAGTCAAGGACCTTATTACGGTCGCGTGACTGTTCTACAAGAGTTCAAGCGTGATAAGGTTCTTCGGCTTGCGCCTCAGAATGACAACGATTGGTGACGTTTGGACAATCCTTAAAAGAAGAAACTCCTCATGGAAGCATATATCGTAGCTGGTTACCGCACGGCCGTGGGCAAAGCGCCCCGTGGTGGTTTCCGCTTCACCCGCCCCGACGACCTGGCCGCCGAGGTAATCAAGCACCTGCTGAAAGAGGTGCCCGCACTGGACCCCACGCGCGTCGACGACGTGATTGTGGGTAACGCCGTGCCGGAGGCCGAGCAGGGCCTGCAAATGGGCCGTTTGATTTCGCTGCTGGCGCTGCCCATCAACGTATCGGGCCTCATCGTGAACCGCTACTGCGGCTCGGGCGTGGAAACCATTGCCATGGCCGTGGGTAAAATCAAGGCCGGCATGGCCGACTGCATTATTGCGGGCGGCACCGAAAGCATGAGCCTCGTGCCCACCGTGGGCTGGAAGACCGTGCCCAACTACAACCTCGCCACCAAGCACCCCGACTACTACCTCGGCATGGGCCTCACCGCCGAAGCCGTGGCCAATGATTACAACATCACGCGCCAAGAGCAGGACGAATTCAGCTACCAGTCGCACCAGAAAGCCATTCGCGCCATTGCCGAAGGCCGCTTCAAAAGCCAGATTGTGCCGATTACGGTGGAGGAGACCTTCCTCGACCCGGCTTCGGGCAAAAAGAAAACCCGCTCCTACGTGGTGGACACCGACGAAGGCCCCCGCGCCGACACCTCGGTAGAAGCCCTGAGCAAGCTGCGTCCGGTATTCGCCCAGAACGGCTCGGTAACGGCCGGCAACTCTTCGCAGACTTCCGACGGCGCGGCTTTCGTCATTGTCATGTCGGAGCGCATGGTGAAGGAGCTGAACCTGGAGCCGGTAGCCCGCATGGTGAACTACGCCACCGAGGGCGTGGACCCGCGCATCATGGGCATGGGCCCGATCAAGGCCGTGCCGAAAGTGCTCAAGCAAGCCGGCATGAAGCTCGAAGACATCGACCTGTTTGAGCTCAACGAAGCCTTCGCTTCGCAGTCGATTGCCGTGACGCGCGAACTGGGCATCGACCCCGAAAAGCTGAATGTGAACGGCGGCGCCATTGCCCTCGGCCACCCGCTGGGCTGCTCGGGCGCCAAGCTCTCGATTCAGCTGTTCGACGAGCTGCGGCGCACCAACAAGAAGTACGGCATGGTAACCGCCTGCGTGGGCGGCGGCCAGGGCGTGGCGGGCATCTACGAGCTGCTGAAGTAGCCCGCAAAAACCCGCTGATTGTCAGAACGCAAGCGAATAGTTTGCTGTTTAGATATTGGTAACAAACAGAAACCCCGGTCTTTCGGGGTTTCTTTTACCGAAAATAGTCGGCACGCCTAACATTTTTTGTTACCTTTCGGTACACACAGCAGCCGGCCCTTGCCGGCTCGTAATAGTCGGCAAGCCTAACACTTTTGACCTCTCAATTTTCCACCACGGCCATGGAAGTCACCAATAAAATCCCCAAGGGCGGCGAGTTCATCATCAAAGAAACCGACGCGCAAGACGTATTTACGCCCGCCGATTTTTCGGAGGAGCAAAACATGATGCACCAGACGGCCCTGGACTTCGTGGAGAAGGAAGTGCAGCCGCTGCTCGAGCGCCTCGACAACCAAGAGGAAGGTCTGATGCGCGGGCTGATGGAAAAAGCCGGTCAGCTGGGCTTGTTCGGCGTGAGCATTCCCGAGCAATACGGCGGGCTGGACATGGACTTCCCCACGTCGCTGCGCGTGACGGAAGGCGTGGGCGGCGGCCACTCGTTCCCGGTAGCTTTTGCCGCGCACACGGGCATTGCCATGCTCCCCATTCTGTACTTCGGCAACGAGGAGCAGAAAGCCAAATACCTGCCCGGCCTCACCAACGGGGAGCTGATGGGCGCCTACTGCCTCACCGAGCCCGGCTCGGGCTCCGACGCGCTGGGCGCCAAAACCAAAGCCGTCCTCACCGAAGACGGCCAGCACTATGTGCTGAACGGCCAGAAAATGTGGATTACGAACGGCGGCTTTGCCGACGTGTTCGTGGTGTTTGCTAAGATTGACGGCGAGAGGTTTACGGGCTTCATCGTCGAGAAAAACACGCCCGGCCTGAGCCTCGGCAACGAGGAGCACAAGATGGGCATAAAAGGCTCCTCGACGCGTCAGGTGTTTCTTTCGGACTGCAAAGTGCCGAAAGAAAACGTGTTGGGCGAGATTGGCAAAGGCCACTTGATTGCCTTCAACATCCTGAACATCGGCCGCATTAAGCTGGCAGCTGCTTGCTTGGGTGCTTCTAAAATGGCCGCTTCGCTGAGCGTGAAGTATGCAAACGAGCGGGTGCAGTTCAAGCTGCCCATCAGCAAGTTCGGCGCTATTCAGTACAAGCTGGCCCAGCAGGCTGTGCGCATCTACGCCGCCGAATCGGCCATCTACCGCGCCGGTATGGACATCTTCCACAAGGAGCAGGAGCTGCTGGCTTCGGGCAAAAGCCACAGCGAAGCGCTGCTGGGTGCCGCCCGCGAGTTTGCTGTGGAGTGCGCCATTCTGAAAGTAGAAGGCTCGGAAGTGCTCGACTACGTGGTGGATGAAGGCGTGCAGGTATATGGCGGCTACGGCTTCTCGGCCGACTACCCTATGGACCGCGCCTACCGCGACTCGCGCATCAACCGCATTTTCGAAGGCACCAACGAAATCAACCGCATGCTGGCCGTCGACATGATCCTGAAGAAGGGTTTGAACGGCGAACTGGACCTGATGGGTCCGGCTCAGGCAGTGCAGAACGAGTTGATGGCTATTCCGGATTTCGGCGGTGAGGAAGAAACCGGCCTGTTTGCAGCCGAGAAGAAAACCATTGCCAAGCTCAAGAAAGCCATTCTAATGGTAGCCGGTACGGCCGTGCAGAAGTACATGAACTCGCTCGCCAAAGAGCAGGAAGTGCTGATGAACATTGCCGACATGGCCATCAAGGTGTACACCGCCGAAAGCACCTTGCTGCGCGTGGAGAAGGAAGCCGGCACCAAAGGCGAGGAAGCCTTGGCCACGCAAATCGATATTGCTCGCGTGTACCTCGCCGATACCATCGACCAGGTGAACAAGGCCGGCAAGGACGCCATTGCCTCGATGGCCGAAGGCGACGAGCAGCGCCTGCTGGCCATGGGCCTGAAGCGCTTCACCAAAGCCGACTTGTTCAACGTGAAAGACGCCCGTCGCCGCATTGCCAAGACGCTCATCGACGCCAACGACTTCGTGTACTAACCCGGTACACAACCCATAACCGGCCGCGGGGAAACGGCCGGTTATACTTCCCGATGGGGGAAAACAAAACCGCCGCTCCAGCATTGGGGCGGCGGTTTTTGTATGGGTCGGTTAAACAGTGGTTTTGTCTTTTACCTCGGCACCAGGTGCATTTTTCTTCACCGACTCAATGCCGCCGTCGCGGCCTGAGGCACTGGTGTAGGACTCGCTGTGCCCAATTACCTGGCCGTTGGTGGCTTTTAGGGAGAAGGAGAACGTGCTACCGTCGCGGCGGACGTAGCGGGCATCCTCCGGGGCATTGCGCTTCACCGAGTCGATGCCATTGTCGCAGGCGGCGCGGGTGGTGTAGCCTTCGCTCTGCAGAATGGGTTCGTGGTTGCCGGCTCGTAGCCGAAAGTAATGGTCACCGTTTTTGCCGGTGTAAACCTCAAAATACCCCATGATACTTAGCAGAATTGGGTGAAACCAAAACGGTTACCCAAAAGATGCAAGTATTTCGACGCAAATCCTACCGGGTCAATGGTCGAATTTAATCGGCTGCAGCCAATAGCCCCGAGTCCGCCGTCGAAGCATTTAGTAGCACCACAAAGAGTCGCTGCTCCGGGGTGCTGGCGTTTTCGGGGCGCAGCTGCGGGTGCTGGTGCAACAGCAGTTGTAGTTTCATCTTCACCACGCTGCTGCTCCAACGAAAATCTTGGTGGTAATCGAGACGGACTTCGATGATGCGCTGCTTCTGCAGATGCGCAAAGTCTTCGGCTGACAGTTGACCTGCTTTGGGCAGTTCCGCCAAACGCGCAGGGCTAGGCTTTGGGTCTGCATCGGCCAGTAGGTAAAAATCAAGCATGGCTTACTTAAAAACCAGCTTGTTGAGCTGCAGCGCCGCCGATTTCTTGCTGGGGCGCGTCACCACTATCATCGTTTTGTCATCGAGCCAAGTGGTGAAGTCTTTCACGTAGGCAAGCTGCTGGTCGTTGGCCACGTTCAGGCCAATGCCTTTGGGTTCAGACACAACGCCCGTCAGCCCGGCTATTTTGCGCAGGTATAGGTCGGTTTTGTCTTTCAGCTTCTCTAGGGTTACTACCTGCACGTCGTTGCCGATTGCGGCGGCGCGGTAGCCGATGCCGGTGAAGCTTTCGGTGATGGGGGCCTGCTGGTTTTTGGCAATGATGCTGTGCCAGGTGGGCGACTGAAACTCGTTGTAGCCAAAGACGTGCAACTCCCGGGCCCGCACGGGAGCATCGGGACCTTCCTCCGCTTTCTTTTCGGCAACGACCACTACGTTCTGGTCGGCGGTGCGCACTACATCCGAGAGGTACACGTCGTCGAGCCGCTTGGCGCTGCCGCCGGTGGCTTTGTTGACTTCGGCCAAATACTCCGGCGTGAAGCGGGATTCGGGCGCAAACTTCATGTCGGCGTTGGCAAAGTCAAATTTGACGAGCTTCAGACTGTAGAAGTCTCCACTGGCATAGTCGGCGCAAATGGTGGCCGCGTAGAGCGTCTGCCCATCGAGCAGACGCCACTGGGTGTCGCGCACGGTTACTTTTTTGCCGCCAAACGTCCCGCCCACGGCTACCGACATGGCCTTCACGTCGGGCTCGGCGTCGCGGTAGCGGCGCACGGTCAGCTTCTGGTTGTTGTCGCCGATGAGGGCCACGTACTGCGTGCCGTCGTTGGCAACCTGCACGGTGGGGGAGAAAAACGAGCCTAGGTCGCGGAAGTCGTAGGTGCGGTCCTTCAGCTTGTTGAGTTGCCGGTCGTAGTGCGCCGCCGTCAGCGACTTAATTTGCTCGTCGCGGGTAACGTAGCGCCACGCCACCACGTGCGTGCCGTCGGGCGAGATACTCACGCCCGGCCGCCGTTCACGCGGCCCGGCTTCGGCCATCTTTTTGGCCGGCAGCTTTTGGCCGTTGCCGAGGTTGATGGGCTGCACCAGCAGATGCTGGCCGGTTTCGTCTTTGTTGTGCACCACCACCAAGGCCTGCTGGTCGTTGCGGGCAAAGGCTTCCAGGCTTTCGTCGGCCGTTACGGGTACGGCGGCGGTCCATACTTTCTTGAGGTCGGCGTCGTAGCGCTCCACGGCGTATTCGGTGGCCGAGCGGTGACTGAGAATAATGAAGTCTTTGCCGCCAGGCAGTGCCAGCGTCTTCACGTGTACACGCTGGTTATAAGGGTCTTCGGTATGCTCCGGCACGTAAGCAAATGCTGCCGACCGAACTTTCTGAGCCGAAGCAAAAGGAGTGGGGCCAAGACTCAAACCGATGGCTAAAGCAATGGTCGAGCAAGTCAAAAAGGAAATTCGCACAGAGTAAGACAGTTAGAAACACGCAGGAGAAATGCGCAAAAAAAGTCCTCCCCAAAGGTATCATTCTCCCCCGGCCTACCGTAAACGCCCCGCTGGCATCCGGCCGGTCACCATTTGTTGATGCATTGATAACAGCGAAAGCAAGACCTTGACGGAAGACGCCCGTTTACTTTGAGAGGTTTTTGCAGCCGAGGTAGGGAAACTAAATGGTTTTACTATCTTGGATGTAAGCTGGAGTTTTATGCACTCAGCGTATTTGTTCCTTTCTACCTTCTCTGGTTACGCCACGGCCCGGGAATTTTTTTAGCCAACTCCACCCGCAAGCTGCCGGCCTGTATGTGGTTGTTGGCGTAGTTCTTGCAGAGCGGCCCTGCCGCGCTACTCCACCAAGTGTTTTTGCTATGAAATCGTTGCTACGCCTCATCCTACTCCTTAGCCTTGTTGTGCTAGGAAAGCTTGCCAAACAACCCGGTGCATTTCCCACCGCCATCAGCCAGCCCGGCACCCAGCCCACGCGGTCGGTACAATCCTTTTTTACCCGACAGGTTAGCCTGGTCGGTCCCGCCGTCAATCGGGACCGGATACCAGGCCCTTCTGCAAGTGCGGCAGCGGTTAGCATGAATTAACGAGCGGCGACTCTGCAGGAGTCGCTTTTTTTTGCCCGAAGCTCAACCGTTCAACTGATTCGGCTCCAGTTTACGGCCGTGGCCGGTAGCGACAGGATGTGCTGCCGGATGTTGGCATTCAGCGGTTTGCTCAGGTCGGGGTCGTCGTTGAGCAGTTCCTGCGCCGCCGCCCGCGACTCGGCCAAAATCTTTCCGTCTTTGGCCAAATCGGCAATCAGCAAATCCAGTACGCCGCTTTGCTGGGTGCCCATCAGGTCGCCGGGGCCGCGCAGCTTCAGGTCGATGTCGGCAATTTCGAAGCCGTTGTTGGTGCGCACCATCGTTTCGAGGCGGGTGCGGGTGTCTTTGCTGAGCTTGTAGCCGGTCATCAGCACGCAGTAGCTCTGGTCGGCGCCGCGGCCCACGCGGCCGCGCAGCTGGTGCAGCTGCGAGAGGCCAAACCGCTCGGCCGATTCGATAACCATCACCGACGCATTCGGCACGTTCACGCCCACCTCGATAACGGTAGTGGCTACCATAATCTGCGTCTGGCGCTGAATGAAGCGCTGCATTTCGGCATCTTTCTCGCCGGCCGTCATGCGGCCGTGCACAATGCTCACCTGGTACTCCGGAAACGCCCGCGTCACGCTCTCGTAGCCGTCCATCAGGTCCTTGTAGTCGGCCATGGCCTCGCTCTCCTCAATGAGCGGATAAACCACGTACACCTGCCGGCCTTCCCGAATCTGCTGGCGCATGAACTCGAACACTTTCAGGCGGTTGGAGTCGAAGCGGTGCACCGTCACGATGGGCTTGCGCCCGGCCGGCAGCTCGTCAATCACCGACACATCCAGGTCGCCGTAGAGCGTCATGGCCAAGGTGCGCGGAATGGGCGTGGCTGTCATCACCAGCACGTGCGGAATCACGTTTGGGTTCTTCTGCCACAGCTTCGAGCGTTGCGCCACGCCGAAGCGGTGCTGCTCGTCCATGATGGTGAGGCCCAGGTTTTTGAACTGCACCACGTCTTCGAGCAAGGCATGTGTGCCCACCAGCATGTGCAACTCGCCCGAGCGCAGCTGCTCGTGCAGCACCCGGCGGGCAGCCGTACGCGTCGAACCCGTCAGCAGCCCAATTTTCAGGCCCAGCATGTCGGCAAACTTCTTCAGGCCCTCGTAGTGCTGGTCGGCCAGAATTTCCGTTGGGGCCATCATGCAGCTTTGCGCGCCGTTGTCGGCGGCAATGAGCATGGCAATAAAGGCCACGATGGTTTTGCCCGAGCCCACGTCGCCCTGCAGCAGCCGGTTCATCTGCTTGCCGGCGCAAAAATCCTTGTAGATGTCGTGGATAACGCGCTTCTGCGCCCCGGTGAGGTCGAAGGGCAGGATGTTTTTGTAGAAGTGCACGAGCGAAGGCACTTTGTCGAAAATCTGGCCGGCCAGTTCGATTTTACGCTGCGTGCGCTGCCGCAGCAGCTTCAGCTGAATGTAGAACAGCTCCTCAAACTTCAGCCGGAAGCGCGCTGCCTGCAGCAGCTCGGTGCTCTGCGGAAAATGAATCTGCTGCATGGCCTCGGCCTTGGGCATCAGGGCGTAGCGCTGCAGCAGCTCCGGCGAAAGAGTTTCGTGAAAGTGGGGCGCGGCTAGCTTCAGCACCGCGCTCAGCAGCCGGCTCAGGCCTTTGCTGTCGAGGTGGAAGTTGCGCAGCTTGTCGGTGCTGGAGTACACCGGCTGCAGAAACGAGGCGCCCGGCTTCTGCTCCGACACCTCTTCCAGCTCGGGGTGCACCATCTGCGGCTTGCCGTTAAACGAAGCCGGCTTGCCAAAGGCCACGTACTCCTGGTGGTTCTTCACCATTTTCTCGAACCACTTCACGCCCTTGAACCACACCAGCTCCACGGTGCCGCTTTCGTCGTGCAGCTGGGCAATGAGGCGCTGCTTGTGGCCTTCGCCGAGCAGTTCCTTGGTGCGCACTGTACCCTTCACCTGCACCATCGGGAGGTCGTCGTGCAGGTCCACGGCGTGGTAAATCTGGGTGCGGTCGAGGTAGCGGAAGGGGTAGTGCTGAATTAAGTCGCCGTAGGTGACGATGTTCAGCTCCTTGCGCAGCACGTCGGCGCGGCGCGTGTCCATGCCCCGCAAGCTCTCGACTTTGGTGTTGAAAAAGCTACTCAAGGGTAAATCGTTAAATGGTCAAACGGTTGATTGCGGAGCAGGAAAAACAATCAGTTATTTAACAGTTTAGCCATTTGACCATTGGCCCTATCGGTATTGAAGCGTGTTGACGAGCTTAACGATGTCCTGCTTCACGTAGTCAATCACCGGCGCCAGCGAGTCGTTGGCCACGGCCGTGCGGAAGTACAGCGCGCCGCGGAAAAAGTGCTTGGTCGAGTCGGACGTATAAAACTGAAACTGGCTCGGCACGTCGCCGCTCAGCTCAAACACCGCCACTTTCTTGCCGCTGGGCGTCTGCATCATCGATTCTTCAATGGCCGTGGCCTTGATCTGGTGCTTGCCGGTGAGCTTGCGCGCGTCCTCCAGCATCTTATTGAACAGCTTCGGGTCGTTGTGCAGGTCGGAGTAGGTTATCTGCACGTTGGCCTGCAGCTTCGGGTAATACACGTTGATCCAGTGCGGCTGGGCCAGGTACGACGAGTCGCGTAGTATGCGGGCGTACTTCGAATACTGGAACGTGTACGGATGTCCCGGCGCTAGCTGCTGGTAGGCGTGCGGCGGCAGGTCGATGCGGTTGAAGCCTTTCGGCTTGGGCGTGTAATCGTCGGAAGGGCCGCTGGAACAGCTACCAAGGGCCAGACCGGCGAGCAGTACCGAAAAGCAACGAAGGAAAAAACGCATCGGCGGGAGAATGAGTCGCAAAAATAGCCAAACCGCAGCGCCCGGCCACAGGGCTGGGCACAAGCAAAACCGCCCCGGCCAACTCGTGACCGGGGCGGTGGCTACCAACGGCAAACGCCGCGCTTAAAAGGGAAGTTCGTCCATTTCGGGCTGCTGCCGGAAGGTTTTCTGTTCCGGAGTCGCCGCGGGCTGTGCTGCCGCTGGCGCGGCTTGGGCCTGACCGTTGGCTGCGCCCTCGGCTCCGCGTCCGCCGCCGAGCATCGTGATTTCGTCGGCCACGATTTCCGTCACGTAGCGCGTCTGGTTGTCCTTGTCTTGGTACTGGCGGGTGCGAATCTTGCCCTCCACGTACACGGACTGTCCCTTGCGCATGTACTTCTCGGCCACTTCGGCCAGCCCGCGCCACGCCACAATGTTGTGCCATTCGGTGCGCTCCACGCGGTTGCCGCTTTTATCCTTGTACGTCTCGTTGGTGGCCAGGCGGAATTGGGCCACGGCGCTGCCGCTTTCCAAATGCCGCACTTCCGGGTCGCCGCCCAAGTTGCCGACCAAAATGACTTTGTTGACGCTTGACATAGTATGTTGAGTTGAGAGTGAATGCACTAGATGGTGCTGAATTGCTATACAATTACTAAAAATATACGCACAATTCCAAGTAAATTAGTCTATAAAATTCCTTGCTTCGACAAGTAATTGGTAATGATAACGGGCTTCGGCAATTCTTCAATCTGTGTCGCTGTAAAGGGCTCTAAACCAGATTCTTTCAGCGCCGAGGCGGATAGCGGTGCTTCCAGCCATAGCTCATGAAACCGCGCCTCCACTTTCTGGTGGCTTAGTGCGTGTTTCATCATGGCCGCCGGCTCCGCTACCCGGTTAGTGGCCACGCGGCCGCCAAGACGCTCAGCTTCGCCGAGCAAATTCACGGCCGGAAGGTCCGCTGTGGGCGTTTCCGTCAGATGGAAGTCGTAAAGGCTGTGCCAGATGTCTTTGCCGGTACGCTTGCGCAAGTACACCGTCTCGCCGTGGCGGAGCACCAGGTATTGAAAATACCGCGTGCGGGACGCCTTGGCCTTGGTTTTCACCGGCAGCTGCCGAACCATGCCGTGCTGAAACGCAAAGCATTGCTCACGCACCGGGCAAAACAGGCAGTCGGGGTTTACGGGTGTGCACTGAATAGCGCCAAACTCCATAATGGCTTGGTTGTACTCGCCCGGCTCCTCCACCGAAATGAGTTGGTCGGCCAGCTGCTGAAACTCTTTGCGGGTAGAGGGCGCCGCTATATCAGTGGTGATGCCGAACACCCGGGACAGCACCCGGTACACGTTGCCGTCGAGCACGCCCACGCGTTCGTTGTAAGCAAACGAAGCAATGGCCGCTGCCGTGTAGGGCCCAATACCGCGCAGCTTCAGCAACTCAGCATAGGAGCCGGGGAACTGCCCGCCGTACTCGTTCACTACCTGCTGCGCGGTGTGACGCAGGTTGCGGGCGCGCGAGTAGTAGCCCAGGCCCTGCCAGAGGCGCAACACTTCCTGCTCGGGCGCGGCCGCCAAGTCCTGCACGGTAGGGTAGGCCGCCAGAAACTTCTCGTAGTAGGGCAGGCCCTGCTGCACACGGGTTTGCTGCAGAATAATTTCCGACAACCAAATGGCATACGGGTCGTGAGTGTGGCGCCAGGGCAGGTCGCGGCGGTGGCGTGGGTACCAGTCCAAAAGGGCCTGGGCAAAGAATGGATGGGACGGAGCGGAGTTGGGGTTGTTCAACTGGCTGATTGTGAATATATTGACGAGGCTATTTCTCGTTCACGGTATTTGACAATACCGTTTGTAAAACCAAAAAACGGGACTACCTTTGTGGCCCGAAATGCCTACCGGGCAAGGGCTTACGGGATTTTAAACGCATTTTTGCCTTTCTTTTTCACACTTTCAGGTTCCTAGCACAGTGACCAAAGCAGAAGTAATTGCCGAAATTGCCGAGAAGACCGGCATTGAGAAAACCGACGTGTCAGCAACCGTAGAGGCTTTCTTCAAAGTGGTGAAGGATTCGATGGCCGGCGGCAACAACATCTACGTTCGTGGCTTCGGTAGCTTCGTTAACAAGAAGCGCGCCCGGAAAGTAGCCCGCAACATCTCGAAAAACACGTCCATCATCATCGACGAGCATTTCATCCCGAGCTTCAAGCCGTCGAAAACCTTCATCAGCAAAATCAAGAACAGCAAGAAGGTAAAGGAGCTGGTGCAGGCCTAGTCTAGCCGCTAGACCCTAAAAACGCTTCGTTCTTCGTAACATTGCCGGCCGCCGCCGGAGCTGGTCTGCCTTCAAGCAGCAGCCCGGCGGCCGCCTTTTTCTCTCCCGCATGGCCCAGCGCCGCACTTCTTTTGCGCCAAAACTTATTGTATTGCTACTGGCCGCTGGCTTGGTAGCATACCTGTTTTTGCTGCCGAAGGGCGTGGTGAAGCCCAAGGAAGGCAAAGGCGAGCTGGCCCAGGATGCCGCCCGCACCGCCAACCGCGACGGCGGCGGACCGGCTACGTCCGGCTCCAAAACCGAAGCTTCTTCGGGCCCGGTACCGGCTTCTGGTGGTGCTACCGCCGTAGCCGAGCAGCCGCACACCCAAGCGTCGCCCACGCAGCGCAAGGAACTCAGCACGCTGGTTGCCCGCTACCGCACCACGGCCGATGCCGCCACCCGTCTCAGCTTGGCAACCGACCTAGCGAAGCAGTACCAGAAGGTGCAGCGCTTCGACAGCGCCGGTTACTACTACGAGCAGGTGGCCCAGGCCCGGCCGGGTGAGCAAGCGTGGAAGCGCGCTGCCGATCAGTACTTCGAAGCCTACAGTTTCGCGGCTACCGAGGAGCGCGCCAAAATGCTGAGCGCCAAAACCCAGGCCCTTTACGAAAAGGTGCTGAAGGAAAACCCGGAAAACCTCGACGCCAAAACCAACCTCGGCATGGCGCTGATGGCCAGCGCAAACCCCGTAGCCGGCATCACCATGCTGCGCGAGGTGCTGGCCACCGACCCCAAAAACGAGAAGGCCCTCTACAACCTCGGTATTCTGTCGCTGCAAAGCAACCAGGCCGACAAGGCAGTGGAGCGGTTTCAGGAGCTGGTGAAGGTGAATCCGAAAAACGTCAACGGCCAGTTTTACCTGGGCGTGGCCTTGGCCCAAGCGGGCCAGAAAGAAGAAGCCAAGGCGGCTTTTCTGAAAACGAAAAGCTTGAGTGCCGACCCCGGTTTGCTCACCTCGGTGAACGAAGAACTCCAAAAGTTGCAGTAACCCCGCTCGTCACGCAAGGGCTTCCGGCTCGGGCGTGACGGGTGTTTTTGAAACCCAATTCATCAACCCAAACCTCACAGCTCATGCCCTGCGGTAAAAAGAGAAAGCGTCATAAGATTGCCACGCACAAGCGGAAGAAGCGTCTGCGCAAGAACCGTCACAAGAAGAAGTAAGCCCGCGGGGGTTTGCTGGGTATCGGTTTGGCTGTAAGCCGGTTGTCGATGCTCTATGTTTCACCCCGCCGGCTCCCGGGCGTGGCTTTCGGTTACGTTTTCCCCGTGGACCATCAGAGGGGGAAGCTGGCATTTCTTGCAAATGCTGGCTTCCCTTCTTGGCTTTTCTGCGAAATACGGCCCAATTACGACGTCCGGCCAGCCGGCTAACCCCGAACTCCATTGAGTAACGAGTTAATCATTAATTCGACTCAGGAAGGCGAGCGGATTGCCCTGTTGCAGGACAAGCGGCTGATCGAATATCATTTCGACCGCAACGACACCAACTATGCGGTAGGCGACATTTTTCTGGGCACCGTCAAGAAGGTGATGCCCGGCCTGAACGCCGCCTTTATTGATATCGGTTATCAGAAAGACGCCTTTCTGCATTACGGCGACCTGGGCGAACAATTCCAGACGCTGGCCAAGTGGACGCGCCTCGTGCACACCGGCAAAGCGCCGGTAGCGCACCTGAAGGGCTTCCCGCGCGAGGCTCCTATCGAGAAAGTCGGCAAGATGGCCGACACGCTCAAGAAGGGCCAGCAGCTCCTGGTGCAAATCGTGAAAGAACCGATTTCGACCAAGGGCCCGCGCCTTTCCTCCGACCTGTCGATGGCCGGCCGCTACCTCGTGCTCATGCCGTTTTCCGATACCATTTCGGTGTCGAAGAAAATTGTGAGCCGTACGGAGCGCGACCGACTCAAGCGCCTGATTGCGTCCATCAAGCCCGACGGCTTCGGCGTAATTATCCGCACCGTGGCCGAGGGCCGCGACGTGGCCGAACTCGACCGCGACATGCAGAACATGGTGAGCATGTGGGAGCGGCTCTACCAGAACCTGCGCACGGCCAAGCCCAACGACAAGGTGCTGGGCGAGCTGGGCCGCACCTCGTCGATGATCCGCGACATGCTCAACGAGTCGTTCGACGCCATCCACGTCGACTCGCAACCCATGTACGAGGAGCTGAAGACGTACCTGGCGCAGATTGCACCCGACAAACCCGATTTGCTGAAGTTTTACTCCGGCAAGACGAAGGTGTTCGAGCAGTTCGACATCGAAAAGCAGCTTAAAACGCTCTTCGGCAAAACCGTGACCGTGCCCGGCGGCGGCTACCTCGTCATCGAGCACACCGAGGCCCTGCACGTCATTGATGTCAACTCGGGCAACAAGAGCAACCAGCAAAGCGACCAGGAAGCCACCGCCCTGATGGTGAACCTGGCCGCGGCCAAGGAAGTGGCGCGCCAGCTGCGGCTGCGCGACATGGGCGGCATTGTGGTGGTCGACTTCATTGACATGCGCTCCGGGGAGAGCCGCAAGAAGGTGGAGGATACGGTGTACAACATCATGGCGCAGGACCGCGCCAAGTTTACCATCCTGCCCATCACCAAGTTTGGCCTGCTCCAAATCACGCGGCAGCGCGTGCGGCCCGAGCAGAATATCATTACCACCGAGGTGTGCCCGACCTGTGGCGGCACCGGCAAAATCACGGCTTCGATTCTCGTTACCGACGAAATCGATACCAGCATTGCCGACTTGCTCGTCAATCAGAACCATTCGGGGCTGACCTTGCACGTGCATCCCTTCCTACACGCTTACTACACCAAAGGCTTGGTAAGCAAGCAGATGAAGTGGTACCTGAAGTATTACAAGTGGGTAAAGGTGGTGAAAGACACCAGCCTGGGCCTCACCGACTACCGCATTCAGGACGAGCGGGGCGAGGACATTGAGCTGCACAGCCGCGCCGCCGAGCTGAACAGCCTGCAGGACCGCGACGACGAATCGGACGATTAAGCACCGCATCCGTTCTGCCTAAAACCAACAGCGCCCGTGGCTCAGCTAGAGCCGCGGGCGCTGTTGGTTTTCACAAGGTTGACGGCTAGAATTTCAGGCCGAGGTCGAGGGCTACCTCGTTGTTTTTCAGCGTGACGCCTTGCATGTTGGTGCGCTCCTTATCAAAGTACCGCTCGATGTTGAACAGGCCGCGGTGGTAGGAGAGGCCGCCAAACACCTTGGTGCTCTGGCCCAGCTGATACTCCACGCCCAAACCGCCAAGCAAGGCCGCATCGGGAATGATGAAGTGCTTCGAGGCCTTCATTTCGGAGCCGGTGGCGGGGTCAGTGTAGAACTTGCTGCCGTTGATGCGGCCGGCCACGGCGGCATTCACGCTGCCGCCCACCTGAAAATACAGCTTGGTGTCGGTGGCAATGTCGTTGGTGAAGAGCTTCACCGTAACAGGAATTTCCACGTACTGCAGGCTGATTTTCTGCGTGCGGGTGACCAAATTGGCATTTCCGGGCGCGGTTTGGTCGATGTAGGCAATCTTGCCGCCTTTGCTAGTGAGCTGCAGGCCGGTGCTGAAGGCGTAGTTCTGGCCGAAGAAGTAATCGACCACCAGGCCGCCGCCAATGCCGAGCTTGCTGCCGTCGGAGGTAAAGCCGAGGCTGGCGGGCGAATCGACGCGCAGGGTGCTGATGCTGGGCGACACTTTCAGACCGATTTCGACCTGGGCCGAGGCCGAGGTAATAGCGCCGGCTAGCAGCAGCGGCAGCGCGAGTAAAGCTTTTTTCATGGGCGGAATGACACGCTTGAGTGTCGTCGGGCGTTCTTACGGCCAACCGACCCGCTGAGGTCGGCGTTTTGGCTAATTTCGCCTCAAATATAGAAGCCCCTCCGACACATGCCCTTACGTTTGCGCCACTGGCTGGGCGCGATGCTGCCCGCCGCCATGCTGCTGGGGAGCTGCAGCTCCGACTCACCCCGCTGTGAACTGAACCCCGAAGTGGCCCGCGTGGAAGCGCCGGTGCGGCTGGAACGGCTGGAAAAGCCGTTTTTTCAGATTCGCACGCCCGACGACGCGCGCCGTTTCCTGGATCAGAACCGCTTGTTTGCGCGCTATTTCCTGCAGCGCGGCCAAGTGCCCGAGCCAATATTAGAGCAAACCTTGGCCAAGCTGGCCTCGAACCCCGGCCTGCAAAAACTGGGCAGTCAAGCCGACAGCACCTTCGGCGACACGCAGAAGTGGCAGGGTGATTTTCAGCGCATGTTCCAGCACGTGCGTTATTACTTCCCCGACTTCAAGGTGCCGCAGGTGAAAACGTTCGTCAGCGGCCTCAGCCAGGACTTGTTTGCCAACGACAGCCTGATGGTCGTCAGCACCGACTTTTTTGTGGGGCCGAAGGCGCTGTATCGGCCCAACGTGCCCAACTACATTCTGCTGCGCTACCGGCCCGAGTACGTGCTACCCACCGCCGCGCTGGCCGTGTCGAGCAAGTACAACAAGAAGGAACTCACCGGCACCTCAATGCTGGCCGAGATGATTCAGCACGGCAAGGCGCTCTACTTCGCCGAGAAAGTGCTGCCCTGCACCGACGATTCGTTGCTGGTTGGTTTCTCGGGCAAAGACCTGAAAAACGTGAACTTCAACGAGGCCAAAATCTGGGGGCATTTCCTGGAGAAAAACCTGCTCTACAACACCTCGCCGTTTCAGATTCAGAAGTACGTGGGGGAGCGACCCGACGTGCCCGAAATCGACAAAACCTGCCCCGGCCGTATTGGGCAGTGGGTGGGGTGGCAGATTGTGCGCAAGTACATGGCCGAGCACCCCAACGTGACGCTGGCGCAGCTCATGGCAGCGAAAGACGCGCAACGGATTCTTACCGAGTCGCGCTACCGGCCCAAGCCGCGCCGCTAGGCCCTTCTGCGGATGCACATTGCAGTTTTCAGCCAGTACCACACCAACCCCGACTGTCCTGCGACGAGCCGGCACTACGCGCTGTTGCGGCACATTGCGCAGCACCACCGCGTCACGCTCATCAGCACCAACACCTGGGAGGCGCAGCGCCTGACGCAGCAGTTTCCGTGGTTGCCGGAGGGTGTGGAACTGCGGGCGGCCGACATCGGCTACCGCAACGACATGGGCATTGCCGCCCGCGGCTTTTCTTTTGTGCGGTACGCGGCCTACGCCTACCAGCAAGGCCTGCGCATCGACAAACCCGACGTGATTTGGGGAATTTCGACACCGCTAACGGCTGCCTGGGTGGCGGCGCAAGTGGCCAAGCGCCGCCGTGTGCCGTGGGTGTTCGAGGTCCAGGATTTGTGGCCTACGTTTCCGATTGAAATGGGGGCTGTGCGCAACGCCTTGGCCCAACGCCAACTCTACGCTGCCGAGCGGCGTCTTTACGAGCAAGCCCAGCACGTTGTCACGCTTTCACCGGATATGAGCCGCTACGTAACCGGACTAGGCATCCCTGCTGACAAGGTCTCCACCGTGCTCAACGGTACGGATTTAGACCTAGCGGCGTACGCAACCCCGGAAGCGGCGGCTGCGCTTCGAGAGCAACAAGGCCTGCAGGGCCGGCCGGTAGTGCTCTACGCTGGCACCTTCGGGCGGGCCAACGACATTCCGACGCTCGTGCAAGCTGCCGAGCAGCTTCACCGGCTGGTGCCCGAAGCGGTGTGGCTGTTTATGGGGCATGGCTACTACGAGCCGCTGCTTCGGGAAGCCGCTGGCCGCTGTCCTGCCATTCGGCTGGTGCCGCCGCAGCCGCGCCACGCCGTATTTACGTGGTTGGCCGCGGCCGATGTATCGGTGGCCTCGTTCATCAACCTGCCAGTGCTTGATGCCAATTCGCCTGCGAAGTTCTACGACAGCCTCGCTGTGGGCACGCCCGTGGTAGTAACCAACCGCGGCTGGACCAAGCAATGGGTGGGGCAGTACCGCTGCGGCTGGTTTGCACCCGCCGAAAACGCTGCTGAGCTGGCCGCTACGCTAGCCTCCGTGCTGCGTGACCCAGTGGGCACGCAAGCTGCTGGGCAGCGCGGCAGGCAGGTGGCTCAGGCGCAATTCGACCGGCAGCAGTTGGCGGCCACCGTACAGCAGATTCTGGAGCAGGCGGCCGGCTAAACAGGTGCCACCACCGGCTCTAGGCGCGGGGCTACGTTGTCGGCGAAGTACTTGCAGAAATCGGTGAGCGGGCACTGCATGCACTTGGGGGTACGCGCCACGCAGATGTAGCGGCCGTGCAGTATCAGCCAGTGGTGGGCCTTGGGAACCAGCGCTTCGGGGATGTATTTCACCAAGACCTTTTCTACGGCCAGCGGCGTGGTAGCCGTGCGCGGCACCAGCCCGAGGCGGTGCGACACCCGAAACACGTGGGTATCTACAGCCATAGCCGGCTGGTTGTACACCACCGACACGATGACGTTGGCCGTTTTGCGCCCCACGCCCGGCAGGCGTTGCAGCTCTTCCAGCGTGCTGGGCACCTCGCCGCCAAACTCCTCCACAAGCATCTTACCCAACCCGGCCAAGTGCTTGGCTTTGTTGTTGGGGTACGACACGCTACGAATCAGCGGAAATACGTCTTCGGCCGAGGCTGCTGCAAGCCGTTCGGGCGTGGGAAATTGCTCGAACAGGGCGGGTGTAATCATGTTCACGCGCTTGTCGGTGCACTGCGCGCTGAGCACCACGGCCACTAGCAACTCGTAAGGGCTGCCGTAGTGCAGCTCGGTTTCGGGCTCGGGGAAGTGCGTGGTGAAGTAGGCCAAAAAGCGGCGAAACCGCTCGGCCCGGGGCATAGAAGCTACGGGCACGAGCGGTTTAGCTTGCACGCAGGAACGTGCGCGAGTAATTCAGAATGTTCTGCGTGGCCCGGTCGCTGGGCGTGCTTTGCAGCGCGTCGAGGCAACGTTGGGCCAGGAGCAGGTCGGCGCACCGGGCGGCCAGATCGGCGTCGTGCACCAAGGCTTGCTCTACTTCTACCTGCTGCTCAGCTGGCAATTCGTTGTACACATACTGGAGCAGCGTCTCGTGGGTAAAGGTTTTGATCATAGATGTCAGGTTGCGCGGTCATTTTCTTCCGCAGGTTGATGAGCGCATAACGCATACGGCCCAGGGCCGTATTGATGCTCACCCCCGTCGCGTCGGCAATTTCCTGAAAGCTCATGTCGCCGTAATGACGCATGATGAGCACCTCCTTTTGCGCGGCCGGCAACTCTTGTATTAACTCCCGAAGCCGGGCGTGGGTTTCGTCGCGGGTCAAAGTTGCGTCGATTCCCTCTTCGGCGTACGTCAACGAGTTGAACGCGTGGCCGGTGGCGTCGAGATTGAGCTGCGGATTGCGTTTCTGGCGACGGAAATTATCGATGGCCAAGTTGTGAGCAATGCGGCAGATATACGACGAAAACTTCCCTTCCTCGTTGTACCGACCGCTTTTCATGGTGTGCACCGCCTTGATGAAGGTGTCCTGCAGCAAATCTTCGGCAACAACGGTGTCTTTCACAATCAGCATGATTGTGGTGAACACGCGGCGCTTATGCCGTTCGAGCAACAAGGCGAAGGCTTCTTCTTTGCCGGCAATGTAGAGCGAAATCAACGCGGAGTCGCTCGGCTGCATGGGTTCCATAAAGGCTGTACGGTTAAGGGAACGTAGAGCTTTATGCCATATTGTGCAGTTGCCGGTGAAAGTTTTCGGGACGTGAACGTCGCGTGAAGAAGTGTAGGTACCAAATGTAGAATTCTGGTAGCACCTGCGCAATACAGTATGAGGATTTAGCTATAATTTTTTTCATTCCGTACCGCCGAGCTTAAATAGATAGGTAGGATAAATATGAAATAAGGCAGTCAAGTATCTGTAATACATTGGTTTATTAAAAATTAGAATAGTTGCATACGCAAAGCGGGAGCTTCGGAAAAATACCGAAGCTCCCGCTGATAACAGACTGGCTATTGGCACTGCTACTGTATATGGTAGCCATTTACCGCCTTTAGGGCCGAAGCTGGGCATCCACGGCCCGCAACTGCTCATCGAAGGAAGTGGCATTGGGCGTGGCACTCAATGCCTGCGTAGCCCGCGCCGAGAGTTTTTCGGAAAGTTGCTGCAGCAAAGCCAACCGCTGCTCCAGCCGTTGCAGCTGCTGCGCTTGTGCGGGCGTGGCCGCGGTTCCACTGGTGCCGGGTATCACCACGCGGGTTTCGGTGGCGCCGGTTACTTGCCGGTCGTGCTGCTCAATGGCCTGCGCCGACTGCATGTCGTCGCGCAGGTTGACTACTTCGCCCTGCATATTTACGGCGCGCCCTTCGGGCAACAACTGGCGGGTGCCGTCTTTCTTCACCAGGATACCGGTGGGGTTGATAACGGAGCCGTCGTTGAGGGTAAGCGGGCCTTCGAGGCGCATGGCTTGGCCGGCTTGCAGCCGCATGGTTACGCCGTTGAGCCGGAAAGCACCATCTTTCAGGCTGTAGGAAGTGGCAGCGGCGGGCGTATTTTGGGCAAGTGCTGGCGCAATTCCAGCAGCTGAAATCAGCAGAACAGTGGAAAGCAGGAGACGCAGGAGCATGGCGGCGAAAAGCGGCGGAATGTAGACGCCGGCTTCCGCAATGCTTACGGATGGCTAGGCGTCGCCGTTTTGCGCGCGGCAGGTGTTGAGCCACCGCAGGGCCTGGCCCTCATCGGTGAACGTGCTGGCTTGCCAGTCGGGCGTACCGGTTAGGGGCAGGTGCTGCTGCAACGGAAGTGCCTGCAGATGATCGGGCGCCGCCAGAAAGGCAATGTATACCGGGCCGCTCAGGCCGGCTTTGAGGCGCGGGGCAAACGTATGGACCAACCAAGCCACTACCTCGGTGCTAAAGGTGCCGCGGCGGCGCAGGTCGAGCAGCCAGTACCGCGCCCCGTGCGGAGCCGCTTCGGCCAGCGTAGCCTCGTAGCCGAGGCGCACTTCGTCGTCGGTAGCCGGACGTTGCCAGCGCCCAAACAGCAAGCCCAAATCGGTGCGAAACGACAGCTCCAGCACTTCGGAATCAGCAACCATGACGTTTGGGAATTAAGGCCGGACTAGTGTAGAAACGCTGGGTGCCAAGGGGCACCTCGCCCAAAGCCGGCGGCTATGGGGAACGGGCAAGCGGGGCGGTGTGGCGCGGTTCACTAGTCGACCTGGCTGCCGGAGGGGGCCGGGGTGGTAGCAGGCCGGGGCCGTTGCACAAGGGCAGCGGCTCTTAGTCAATAATACACGTTTGCTGGGCCAATTCCTAGCGCTTAATCGACAGCGGCAGTGCCAGGGGAGGAGCGAATAACCAAATGAGGCGAAGCGGGTATAGCGGCGGAGCCTCAGCGCTGGGCTACTTTTGCGCCTCTGCCCTATGAATACATCTGCCCAATCCCGCCACGACCCGTACGCCGCGCTCCGTCTGCCCGAGTTTCGCCGCCTGATTTCGGCCCGCGTTTGTTTTGTGGTGGCCACCCGCATTCAGGGCCTAGTGGTGAGCTGGCAGATTCTGCACCTGACCAACGACCCGCTGGCGCTGGGCTTCATTGGGCTGGCCGAGGCCGTGCCCAGCATCGGGGTGTCGCTCTACGCCGGGCACGTGGCCGACTCGGTGCGGCGCAAGAACATTGTGGTGTTGGCAGTAGCCGTGCTGTTGCTGTGCGCGGCGGCCCTGTGGGTGCTGGCCTCTCCGGTGGGGTTACGGTTGCTGAGCAAGGAGTCGTTTTACACCCTGCCGCTGTACGGCGTTATCTTTTTGAGCGGCATAGCCCGGGGCTTCCTGGGGCCGGCGCTGTTTTCCTTTATGCCGCAGCTGCTGCCCGACCGTAGCGTGCTGCCCAACGCCATTACCTGGAACAGCACCACCTGGCAGGCGTCGTCGGTGATAGGGCCGGCGCTGGGCGGCTACCTGATCAAGTTTATCGGCGTCACCAACTCCTACGCGGTGGTAACGGGGCTGCTGGTGCTGGCCTTGCTGCAGTTTGTGAGCATCAAAGGGCGGCCGCTGCCCGAGCGGGTGGGCGAGGCGCTGAACCTGGGCGAGAGTATCCTGAGCGGGCTGAAGTTCATCTTCAGCAACCAGCTGGTGCTGTCGGCGCTGGCGCTGGATATGTTTGCCGTCCTCTTCGGCGGGGCAGTGGCGCTGTTGCCCATTTACGCGGTGGACATCCTGAAAGTAGGAGCGGCCGGGCTCGGCCATTTGGAGGCGGCCCCCGCCGTGGGCTCGGTGCTGATGGCCGTGGCGCTGACGTATTTCCCGCTGCGGCACAACGCCGGCCAGAAGCTGCTCTGGGCCGTGGCCGGGTTCGGTCTGGCCACCATCCTGTTTGCGGTGTCTACCAATTTTGTGCTGTCGTTGTTCCTGCTGTTTCTCACCGGCGTGTTCGATTCGGTGTCGGTTATTGTGCGCTCCACGCTCATTCACACCTTCACGCCCGAGCACATGAAAGGGCGCGTATCGGCGGTGAACAACATCTTCATTGGTTCGTCAAACGAGTTGGGGGCGTTCGAATCGGGGGCTATGGCGCGGCTGTTGGGCACCGTGCGCTCGGTCGTGTTCGGCGGCAGCATGACCATTCTGGTGGTGGGCATAACGGCCCTGCTGGCTCCGCGCCTGCGCCGCCTGCACGACGTGAAAGAAGAACTAGCCCGCTAAGGCGCCGGCGGATTCATGCAATCCGGCCTTCGATAAAGTATAGCCGAAACGGTATCTTCTGTAGCTTTGCAGCGCATGGGGCTGTCCGCCCGTCCGTTGCCGTGGTTACTGCCGCCGTTATGCCCGAAGTCGATACCCTTGATGCGCTTGAAATTCGGTTGGCCGAGCTGCAGCGCACCAACGGGGAGGCCTTTATGGAAGCCTTGTTCAAAGGCTACTACCGGCCGCTGGGCAACGTGATTTTTCGGGTGGTACGCGACCGGGCCGTGGCCGAGGACCTGATGCAGGACGTGTTTCTGCGGGTGTGGAACAACCGCGACACGCTCACCATCGGTACCACCTACAAGGCCTACCTCTACCGCGCCGCCATGAACGCCGCCCTGCGCCACGCCGAGCGCAGCAAGCGGCAAGTGGCCTGGGACGAGGCCAGCGTGCCCGAACCCGGCGCCGACACCACCGCCGAACGTCTCGACGGGCTGGAGGCGGAGCAGCTGGTAGCCGAAGCCCTCGACACGCTGCCGCCGCAGTGCCGGGCCGTGTTTCTGATGAGCCGCCAGGAAGGCCTGAGCTACCAGCAGATTGCCGAGGCGCTGGACGTGGCCCCCAAAACCGTGGAAAACCAGATGGGAAAGGCCCTGCGGCTGATGCGCCAGCAGCTCAGTGGCTTTTTTTCGGGCCTGAGCTCGTGGCTGTTATAAGGCGGTGAAAATATTTTTGGGTGCCGCGTAGGGGTAGCGGCGGGGTTGCGGGTCATAGCTACAGAACCCGACCTAACAACCCGCTATGAAAACGAAAAACCCTGCTCTGTTGCTGGCGCTGCCCGCGGCACTCCTGCTCACCGGCTGCGACAACGACGGCCTCAACCCCAGCATCCGCGGCGAAGGCGCCAGCGTGACGGAAACCCGCTCGGCCGGCAGCTTCAGCCGCGTGGAAGTGGCTACCGACGCCGACGTGACCATCACCCAAGGGCCGCAGCAGGAAGTGCGCGTGGAAGCCCAGCCCAACATCCTCGGCATACTGGAAACCGACGCCAGCGGCGGCAAGCTGCGCATCGAAACCGGGCGCTACAACCTGCGCAGCCACAATCCCATCAAGGTGTTCATCACAGTGCCCGCGCTGACGAGCGTGCGGCTCTCGTCGAACGGGCACATTGGCAGCGCCAGTGCCTGGGAGGCCGGCAGCTTCAGCGTGGAAGACACCGGCTCGGGCAGCGTGGACCTGATGCTGGGCCAGGTGCACGACCTCTCGACCAACATCACCGGCTCGGGCGACGTGACCCTGCGCGGCGCCGCCGATGCTCATGCGGCCCACCTCACCGGCTCGGGCCAGCTCCAGAGCTACGACCTGAGCACCCGCACCACCAACCTCACCGCCACCGGCTCGGGCCGCAGCTTCGTGCGGGTTTCCTCGTCGCTCGATGTGAAGCTGACTGGCAGCGGCTCGGTCTACTACAAAGGCACGCCCAGCGTGTCGGCCCGCACCACCGGCTCGGGCCGCGTCAGCAGCGCCAACTAAGCCGCCGGCTGCTCAACAATCAGGTAGGCTCCTCTCCAATGGTGCCTTCCGCCTGTCCCGACAACCCCTCACAAACCCGCTATGAAAACGAACTGGCTTTTCCTGCTCCTCTTTTCCGTCCTCCTCTTTTCGGCCTGCTCCGACGACCATTGGGGCCCGCGCATCCGCGGTGCCGGACCCACTGAGTCGCAAACCCGGACGCTGCCGGCCATCAGCCGCGTCGAACTCAAGATCAACGCCGACGTCATCATCACCCAAGGGCCGCAGCAGGAAGTGCGCATCGAGGCCCAGCGCAACATCCTCGACGTGCTGGAAACCGAAATGAGCGGCGACCAACTGCAAATCGAATTCGGCCGCTACGACGTGCGCGGCCACGACCCCATCAAAATCTACATCACCACGCCCAAGCTCACGGAAGTGGAAGTGTCGGGCTCGGGCAAAATCCACAGCGGCTCGGCCTGGTCGGCCCCCAGCTTTGCTGCCCGCGTGTCGGGCTCGGGCGAAGCCGACCTCAACTTTGCCCAGGTAGAGTCGCTGCGCACCAGCATTTCCGGCTCGGGCGAGCTGCGCCTCAACGGCACCGCGCAAGTCAATACCGTCAACATCTCAGGCTCGGGCAAGGTCTACGCCTACGACCTGAGCACCCAGGATACCTACATCAATATCTCGGGCTCGGGCAAGGGCTACGTGCGCGCCTCCCGCACCCTCGACGCCGACATCAGCGGCTCGGGCACGGTGCACTACCGCGGCACGCCCAGCGTCAACTCGCGCATTTCCGGCTCGGGCAAAGTGCTGGCCGACAAATAACCCCCCTTCCGTTCCTTCTCTTCTCACGTGACGTTTCGGCCGGTTTCTGCTCGTCGGCCGAACGGCTCACCGCGCTATTTCAAGCATGAAAATCATACGTAACCTGGGCCTGGCGGCGGGCCTGCTGCTGGCGGCCGCGCCCGCCCGAAGTCAGCAGCAAGCCCGGCCCGAACCGCGCGCCGTGGCCGGCAAAGCCACGCTCAGCGGCTACCTGCGCGACGCCGCCACAGGCGAGCCGCTGGTGGGAGCTAGCGTGTTCGTCAAAGCCCTCGGCATCGGCGTCAACACCGACGAAAAGGGTTTCTACGCCCTCGATTTGCCCACCGGGCCGCACACCGTCACCTTCCAGATCATCGGCTACGAGCCGGTGAACCAACCCCTGAACCTGACCGGCGACCTGACCCGCTCGATTCGCCTGAGTGCCGCGCGGGTGCAAACCCAGGAAGTGGTGGTGGCCGGCCGCCGGGCCGAAGACAACGTGAAAAAAACCGAAATGAGCGTCAACCGCCTCGACATGAAGACGGTGAAGCTGATGCCCGCGCTGCTGGGCGAGGTGGACGTGGTGCGCAGCATTCAGCTGCTGCCGGGCGTGACGACGGTGGGCGAGGGGGCCTCGGGCTTCAACGTGCGCGGCGGTGGCGTCGATCAGAACCTGATTCTGATGGACGAAATTCCGGTCTACAACGTGTCGCACCTGTTCGGCTTCTTCTCGGCCTTCAACCCCGACGCCGTGCAGGACATGACGCTCTACAAAGGTGGCATTCCGGCCCGCTACGGGGGCCGCCTCTCGTCGTTGCTCGACGTGAAGATGCGCGACGGGCACCAGGCCGAGCGCCTGGCCATCAACGGCGGCATCGGGCTGATTTCGAGCCGGCTGGCGGTGGAAGCCCCGCTCATCAAAGACCGCACCTCGGTGGCCTTGTCGGCGCGCCGCTCCTACGGCGACCTGGCCCTGAAGCTCATTCCCGAGCAGCGGAAAAACCAAGCTTATTTCTACGACCTCAACCTGAAGCTGAGCCACCGGCTGAGCGCCCGCGACCAGCTGACCGTGACCGGCTACCGCGGCCGCGACGTGTTCAACTTCGCCGACGTGTTCAAGAACGACTGGGGCAACACCGGCGCTTCGGCCCGCTGGACGCACCAATTCTCGCCGCGCCTGTTCGCTACTTTCTCCGGTGTCATTGGCCAGTACGACTATGGCCTGGGCGTGCCCAAAGGCACGCAGGCCTTTGAATGGACCTCGCGCCTGCGCAACTACACCGGCAAGGCCGATTTCAGCTACCAGCTGAACGCCGCCAATACCCTGTCGGCCGGCGTCAGCGGCACGCGCTACCGCTTCGAGCCGGCTACCGTGAAGCCGCTCAACGCCGAGTCCATCTTCGTCTCGCTGAAAGTGGACGACCAGCAGGCCGGCGAGTACGCCGCTTACCTCGACAACGAGCAGACCCTCTCGCCGCGCCTGCAGGTACAGTACGGCCTGCGCCTTTCGGTCTTCGATTTCCTGGGTTCGGGCACCGCCATTTCCGACTACGTGGGTGCTGCTGGCCAGCGCAAAGACCCCGCCAACACCCGCACGGCCAAGAACGGCAGCGTGGTGAAACGCTACGCCAACCTGGAGCCCCGCGCCTCGCTGCGCTACACCCTCTCGGAAACCAGCTCCCTGAAAGCCAGCTACAACCGCACGACCCAGTACATTCACCTGATATCGAACACCACCGCCGCCTCGCCGCTCGACGTGTGGACGCCAAGCACCAACAACATCCGCCCCGAGCGCGGCGACCAAGTGGCCGTGGGCTACTTCCGCAACTTCCGGGGCGGCGTCTACGAGGCCTCGGCGGAGGTGTTTGGCAAGACCATGAGCAACCAGATTGACTACGTGAACGGGGCCAACACCCTGCTCAACAAAAACCTGGAAGGCGAACTGCTCTACGGCGACGGCCGCGCCTACGGCGCCGAGTTCTTCGTCAAGCGCAGCCAGGGCAAACTCACCGGCTGGGTGAGCTACACACTGAGCCGCTCCGAGCGGCAGATTCGCGGCATCAACGCCGACCGGTGGTACCCCAACAAGTACGACAAGACGCACAACCTCTCGGTGGTGGGCATGTACCAGCTCAGCCCGCGCCTGACGGTGTCAAGCAACTTTGCCTACGGTACCGGCGTGGCCACCACCTTCCCCAACGCCCGCTTCGTGTACGACGGCCTGGTGGTGCCCGTGGTGGGCGGCGACGCCCGCAACAACTACCGCGTGCCGGCCTATCACCGCCTCGACCTCGGCGCCACGCTCAAAAACCGCCCCCGGCCCGACAGCCGCTGGCAGAGCGAGTGGGTGTTTTCGGTCTACAACGTCTACAACCGCCGCAACCCCTACGGCATCTACTTCCGCCAGAACGAGGACAACCCCCGCCAGACCGAGGCCGTGCGCCTCTCGGTATTTGGCTCGGTGATTCCCTCGGTGTCCTACAACTTCAACTTCTAAACGCGATGCTGCAATTGGAATTTTTCCGCTGCACCGGGTTCGGGCTGCCTAAAGGCTGGGTTAATAGTGGGTATATCCAAAAGCACCCTTTGTCTGCTTCCCGCCGTGTGGTCGAAATAGCACATTCCCAATCTGCCTGCTTCGTTTTCTGAGCTTATGAAACGCTTTTCTTTCTTCTTCGCGCTGCTCATGGCTGGTCTGCTGACCAGCTGCACCGACGTGGTCGACGTGGACCTGCCCGAGCCCGAGCCGCAGCTGGCCGTCGAAGGCAACATCACCGACCAGCCCGGCCCCTACACCATCCGCCTGACGCGCACCGGCGCCTACTTCACCAAGGATGAGCTGCCCGCCGTGCGCGGTGCCCAGCTGACGCTGGCCGACAACGAAGGCACCACCGAAACCCTGCGCGAAACCGCCCCCGGCGTGTACCAGACCAGCCAGATTCGGGGCAAAATCGGCAACCACTACACCCTCACCATCCAGGACGGCGACCAGCAATACCGCGCCCTCACCGAAATCAAGCGCACGCCCGGCATCGACCGGCTGGAGCAGCAAATCAAAACCAACGAACCCGGCTGGGACGACGGCTACTACGCCCTCTACAACGGCCCCGAGCTGCCCGGCGTCGGCGACTACTACCGCTTTAAGATCTGGCTGAACGGCGAGCTGCAGAACGACCCCGACGATCTGGTGGTGCGCGACGATGCCCTTGTCGACGGCAACTACATCGGCGACATCGAGCTGAACGGCAAACCGCTGCAAGTGGGCGACAGTGTGCGCGTGCAGCTGCTTTCCCTGCCCCGCGACTACTACTACTTTCTCAACGAGATGTACACCCAGATCAACAACGTCGGGCTGTTCTCGTCGCCACCGGCCAACGTGCGCACCAACGTGCTGAACCTAAGTGCCACCGGCCCCAAGGCCGTGGGCTACTTCGCCGGCACCGCCGTGCGCTCCGCCCGCCTCACCATCCAGCCGTAGCGTGGCAGTGGTACTGCGACTTGGAGTCGTAGTACCACTATCGTTGCCCGAAGCGGCCGGACACCTCGCACACCGTACCTCCGGAAAATTCACCAATTTCCGTCCCCCAACCACCACCATGCTCGATTTCTACTCCGATACGGATGCCCCCTGGGAATTACTGGCCAAACACCTGGCCGGGGAGGCCTCCGCGTCGGAGCAAGCCGAGCTACACCGCTGGCTCACGGCCCAGCCCAGCCGCCTGCGTATTCTCACCGATGCCACCCGCGCCTGGGAGCGGGGCGGCCACGTGGCCGAGGTCTTCACCGAAGCCGACGTAGCGCCGGCCTGGCAGCGCTTCCGCGCCTCGGCGGGCCTGCAACCCGCTGCCGACATGGCGCCCGCCGCCGCACCCGAAGCCCGCCTCATACCCATGTGGCGCCCGGCCCAACCGTGGTTGCGCGTGGCCGCTGCCGTTCTGCTGCTGCTGGGGGTGTGGGCCATAGCTCGTACGTTCCTGCAAAGCCGCCTCGGCGCCCAACCCGTAACCATTGCCGCCACTGGGCAGCGCCAGCTCACCACCTTGCCCGATGGCAGCCGCGTGTGGGTTAACCGCAACTCCACGCTGACTTACGCCGCCGATTTCAACCAGACCGACCGCGTGGTGCAGCTGAAAGGGGAGGCCTTCTTCGAGGTGCAGAAAGACCACGGCCGCCCCTTCACGGTGCTGGCCGGCGACACCCGCACCCGGGTATTGGGCACCTCGTTCAACGTGCGCGCCTACGCCGCCGAAGACTCCGTGGAAGTGGCCGTAGTTACCGGCCGCGTCGCCTTCAGTCCCGACCGCCGCAAGCTGACGGTGCAGGATTCGGTGCTGCTCACGCCCGGCCTGCGCGGCGTCATCCGCCGCAACGACCCTGCTGTGGCCGTGCAGAAACCCATTACCGACCCCAACTTCCGCGCCTGGCAGCGCGATGAGCTGGTGTTTGAGAACCAGACCCTGGCTCAGGTCGCCCAGACGCTGAGCCGCACCTACGGCACGCCAGTAGTCCTCAGCAAGCCGGCGCTGCAGAACTGCCGCTTCACCGGCACCTTCGCCCACGCCGAGCTGCCGCAGGTGCTCCGCGTCGTGAGCCTTTCGGCCAACCTCTCGGTCAGCCAGACCACCGACGGCTATACCCTCGACGGACCGGGCTGCCAGTAGTCCGCTTTTTCCTTCCTTCGTCTTTCTGAACCCCATTTTGCTATGCGCAACCGCATATGCCTGGCCGCTGCCGTGCTTTGCGCGCTGGCTGGCCCGCCCGCCACGGCGCAAGTGCGCACCGGCTCCGTAATGGAGCGCAAAGTCTCGGTGACGTTCAACCAGGCGCCGCTCGAGTCGGTGCTGCGCACGCTGCACAAGCAATACGGCGTGCGCATTTCTTACAGCAACACCGCCCTGAACCTGCGCCAGCCCATCACGCTCGACGCCCAGAACAAGCCGCTACGCGCCGTGCTCGACGAGCTGTTGCGCGACAAGAACATCGGCTACGAACTGGTGGGCGACCAGGTGGTGCTGCATCCCGCGCCGCCCAAGCCCAAGTCGACCACCGCCCGCCCCGCCGACCCGGTGTCTACGGCCTCGACAACTACCACAACCGTCAGCCGCGCAAGCACCGCGGCTCCGGCCGAAGCCCCTGCGCCAGCCGCCGATAAACCAGCCAGCCCCGCTGCCTCGGCTGTCGAGGCTGCCAAGACGGCCAGCGGCGGCACTACGCAAGCGGCCGCGCAACGCGCCGCAGCCAAACCGGCGCTGGATAAGGCTGCACAGGTCAAGCCGACGAATACCAAAACCACCGCGCCGGCCGGCAAAGTGCCGGTAAAACCGGCCAAGCCGGGGGCCGCTGCACCGAACAGTAGCGCCAGTAGCGTTCCGGGCAAAGTGGTTGCCCAAACCAAGGCTGCCAGCAAACCCACGAAACCAGCGCAGGCGGCCAGTGCGGCGAAGCCCGACGCTTCGCCCGCTGCACCTGGGGCTACAGGACTCCCCGCCGCCGACCCCAGCGCCACGGCCTCAACGGCTACTGGCACCACGAATACGGCTGCTGGTCCGGCCAATACCACCTCCACGCAACCCACTGCTGCCGAACCAGCATCAGCAAAAGCCGCGCAGGATTCGGCTGGTCGGGCAGCAGCAGTAGCGCCGGTGGAAGCCCCGGAGCCGGAGCCCGCGCGCCCTACGTTTACCAAAACGGCGCAGGTGTCTTTCCTCGGGCCCTTGGGCTCCAACGGCTTGCGCAGCGGCCAGACGGTAAATAAAGTCTCGTTGAACGTACTGGGCGGCTACGCAGCGGGCGTCGATGGGGTAGAAGCGGGCGGCTTGTTCAACGTGGACCGCGACTCGGTCCGCGGCGTGCAGCTGGCGGGTCTGGCCAATGTGGTCGGGAAAAACCTGCAAGGCTTTCAGGCCGCTGGCCTGCTGAACGTGCTGGGCGGCGGCGGTACCGGCTGGCAGGCGGCCGGGCTGCTGAACGTGGCCGCCCGGCCCATCGGCGGGGCCCAAACGGCTGGGTTGTTCAACTACGTGGGGCCCACCAAAAAAACGGCCGCCCCTGACGCTACCGACCGCTCTACCTGGCGGCCCACCATTCAGGCAGCGGGGTTGTTCAACGTGGCCTTGGCCGAAGTGCGCGGCGGGCAGGCTGCGGGCCTCTTTAACGTGGCCGGCACCGTGCACGGCGTGCAGCTAGCCGGCCTGCTCAACGTGGCCGATACCGTCGACGGCGTGAGCATCGCGCCGCTCAACTTCGTGCTGCACGGCTACCACCGCTTCGAAGTTACCCATTCGGAGAGCTGGCCCGTCAGCGCCAGCCTGAAACTAGGGGGCTCGGCGGCGTTCTACACCTTTTTCTCGGGCGCCTACGACGGATTCGGCAGCGGGCCGCGGCGCTGGGCACTGGGCTACGGCGCGGGCTCCGAGCTACTGGCCCGGCACCGCCTCAGCGTGAGCCTCGACGCCGTGGCGCAGCACGTGAACGAAGAAGGCAGCGGCTGGACCGACCAGCTCAACCTGCACAACCAATTGCGCCTGCTGGTGGGCTTTGCGCCGCTCAAGGCCGGCGGCCGGCTACGCATCGTGGCAGGCCCCGTGGCCAGCGTGTTCGTCACCCAGCGCACCGCTACCGATGGCAGCGTCGGTACCACTCTGAGCCAGGGCCGCAGCCTGTGGCTGAACGAGCTCAACGGTCCGACCCGCGTGTTGGGCTGGTGGGGCTACAGCGTGGGCCTGCGGCTATAACGAGAATTGTTAGGTGTCCTCCTGAGCGCAGCGAAGGACCTTCTCACCGCTGACATGTCGTTGTTAAGACGATTGTTCAAGCGTGAAGAGGTCCTTCGCTGCGCTCAGGAGGACAGTTGACTTAAAAGCTATCTGCTAGTGCGCAATGCTGGCGACGCCCTTGCCGCCTTTGCCCACCGAAAACTTACGTGGCACCGCGGCCTCCGAGGTCGTAGCAGCGTAGCTATTCCGCGCCACCCAATCGTGAATCAGCGACAGCGCTTTGGGGGCGAAGGTGGGCTGCTGGCGGCCGTCGATGATGGGCCACTGGTCGGGGTCGGACTGGAACCAGTGGTTTACGCTGGGCAGCTTGTGCACAGCCACGGCGCGGTTGCCGCTTGCTTTCAGGCCTTTCTGCAGCGCCGGAATGTTCTTGTTGGCGGCTACCAGCAGGTCGGCGTTGCCGTTGAGCACCAGCACCGGGCATTTCACGGCCGCCAGCTTGTTCTTGGGGTCGAAGTCGATGAAGTAGCGGTACCAGGGCGAAGTGAGCTGGTTGGCGCGGGCCTGCACCATTGTAAAGTCGATGTCGGCATTGCTGATGCGCAGCATGGCGGCCACTTTGGCGCGGGCCACTTCGTTGTTGGGCGTGTGCCGAATCACGTCGAGCATCTGCTGGTGAAACTTGAGCGCGTTGAGCACCTGGTTGGGATTGGCCCCAATCATGCGCAGAATTTCCACCTGCTGGCGCTTCAGAATTTCCTGGCCCGGCAGGCCGTAGCCCGCCAACGACACAATGAAATCGGGGGCATTTTTCTGGGCGGCGGCCAACAGCGCCACGTTGGCACCTTCGCCGTGCCCAATCATGCCCACCTGGGTTTTGCTCACCTTGTAGTGCGCCCGCAGAAAGCCCATGGCCGCCTGCGCGTCGCTCACCAGGTCGGCGGTGGTAGCCAGGGGGTAGCTGCCCGTCGATTTGCCCACGCCGCGGTCGTCGTAGCGCAGCACCACCACGCCGCGGCGGGTGAGGTAGTCGGCCAGAATCCCGAACATCTTGAAGTTGTCGACTGTCGCGTCGCGCTCCTGCGGGCCCGAGTCGGACACGAGCACCACGGCCGGAAACGGACCTTTGCCGGGCGGCACCGTGAGCGTGCCCGTCAGCCGGATGCGCGTCAGCTTATTGGGCACCACCACTTCCTCTTCGCGGTAGGGCGCTTTGGTTTTGAAGCTGGCCGCTGTGAGTCGGCTTACCTGGTTTTCCAGCACCACATCGGCCTTCACGCCGGGCTGCAGCCACTGGCCCACCATCTGCTTTTTGTCGGCCGAGAGCTTGCCCACGAACTTGCTGCCGGCTTCGGGAATGCGCAGCGTCACGGCGTCGCCCTTCACCTCCACTTTCACCGGCATGCGGCTGATTTGCTGCGCCGGCACGTCGAGCATGGCGTAGAGGCTGCCGTTGCTGAGGGGTACGATGGTCAGGGCCAAATCCCAGGTGCCGCTGGGGACCCGAAACAGTCCTTTCCAGTAGCCATCGAGCGGCGACTTGGTAGCCGAAGGAACGGCCCAAGCCGGTCCAGCCAAAAAAAGACACGCCCACACTACCAACTTAACGCGTAAAAAAATCTTCATAAAGTTACAAAAGAGGTGGGGTTTGGGCGCTGATGATGCATAATTGGCCCGAAGAATACCAAAATTACGCAAACCAGCCGAGGCGGCATACGTCGGCGTACAATTAATGGTTAAACCAATGCCCTCCCGGCCGTAGATTTGCCCTTTCTTCGTCGTACTTATTTCGATGTCGCTACCCGTTACTCTACGTTGGGCGTTGAGCTGCATGCTCGGGCTGCTAAGCGGGCCGCTGCACGCCCAACCCACCGATACCAAACCGCAGCAATGGGCCAAGGCGGTAGCCGCCTTTGCCCGGCAGGACAGCCTCACGCCGCCGCCGCCCAACAGCATCGTCTTCACCGGCAGCTCCACCATTCTGGCCTGGCGTACCCTGGCCACCGACTTTCCCGGCCGCCCGGTGCTCAACCGCGGCTTTGGCGGCTCCCAAACCCCCGACGTCAATTTCTTCTTCGATCAGCTCATCCTGAAGTACCGCCCGCGCCAGGTGGTGCTCTACGAAGGCGACAACGACCTCGTGTATGGCCAAACGCCCGACCAGGTGTACGCCGCCTTCCAGGAATTTGCCCGCCGCCTGCGCCGCGAGCTGCCCGACACGCGGCTGCTCTTCCTCGCCATCAAGCCCAGCCCCTCGCGCTGGCAGAAGTGGCCCCAGATGCAGGAAACCAACCGCCGCATCCGGCGCTACTGCGCCCGGCACCGCCGCCAGCAGTACGTGGATGTGGCTACCCCGCTGCTCGGCCCCAACGGCAAGCCCCGCCCCGAGCTCTTTCGCGCCGACAGCCTGCACATGACGCGCCCCGGCTACGAACTCTGGACCAAAATTGTGGAGCCGTACCTGGTGAAATAGGGGCGGAGGTACCTTTTGCAGCCGCAGCGGCACCAAAAGCTTCCGGCCAGGTAGAAAAAAGGCCCGCCGAAGGTCTAAAAGCTCCCTCGTTAGGAAAAAAGCTACTTCGCCAGCAGTAAAAGGTGCTTCCGTGGCTATTTAAACACCCTCGGCGGGAGAAAAAAGTGGGTCGGACCCACTTTTTTCTCCCGCCGAGGGTGTTTTTAGTCCATTCTGCTGCATCAGGTGCAGGTTGCTGCTCTTGCCCGTTGCCGACGGGAGTACGCCCCGATTAGTTGGGTTCCCACAGCTCCAGCTTGTTGCCCTCGTGGTCGAGGATGTGCACGAACTTGCCGTAGTCGTAGGTGGCAACGTCGTCGAGGACGGTCACGCCGTTGGCCCGCAGCTTGGCCACCAGCCCGTCGAGGTTCTGCACCCGGTAGTTGATCATGAACTCCTTGGTGGACGGCGCGAAATAGTCGCTGCCTTTCTTAAACGGGCTCCACTGCAGGGTATTGATTTCCTCGGGGTTGTCGAGGCTGCGCGACTCAAAGCTGGCGCCGTACTCGCCGGCCTCGATGCCCAGGTTCTGGCGGTACCAGTCGCGGGTGGCCTGCGGGTTGTCGGAGAAAAAGAAGATGCCGCCGATGCCGGTGACTTTGGGCGTAGCGTCGTTGGGTTGGCCTTTCATGCTGCTGTGGGCTAATTGATGATTTTCACGTCGGGGTTGGTGCGCATGGCCGCCAGTCGTTCGCGCCATTGCTGGTGCTCGTCGGGCGTCAGGCGCACCCAGTCGGTTACTTCGCCCACGATGCGTAGCGGCGCCGTGCTGCGGTAGGAGCGGGTGGGGTTGCCGGGGAATTTCTTGTCGGTCACGTTCGGGTCGTTTTCAAAGGGCCCCGTCGGCTCCACGAGGTACACCCGTTCGCACCCCTCGCCGGGGGCCAGGGTGGCGGCGAGGCCAGCACCGTTGGGTAAGGCAGTGAAATAAATGTGGTTCATGATGACGTCGGGGTGGTAATTCGACCGGAACCCGGCGGTCAGCAACTCGCCCACCTGCAAATCGGCTTTCGTGCCGTGGTAGAAGGGGCCGGGGTCTAGGACGTCAGCGGCTGTAGGGGCGGTGGTTTCGTTAGTCATGGTTTACTGCTGAGTGTTTCTTGTTGGGCCACAACGGTCTATTACTTTGCGTTCGGGCGGAATTCGGAGCACAAAAGCGGATATTATTTCTGATGCTTAATCAAAAATCTTCTGTTGACTATTGTTCTTTAGCCCGCCTGGCGCAAAATCTATGTTGTGGACAGTTTATACTATCAGCATTCTTTTTCTCAAAAAATCTTCAATAAGTGGCCTTGTGTATTTTATGTCAGGACTGACACCCTTGTCCTCATTGGCTCGGTAATATTCACCAGCATCAAATGCTTGAAAACATTCCCATGCCACATCTGTGAATGGATATGTCTGGAGAAAATATTCATTGTTTACCCAGAATGAATAAAGATTATTCATAACATAATCGGCAGCTTCATAACTTAATTGCTCATTCCAATATTTTAAAGCCGTTTCAATTGATAAATTTTCAATCAATGTCATTGGAAAATCTTTTGAATTGCCAAGAATATCAGAAACCTGGCTTGTGTCCAGAATTTCATGTGATAATTCAGCAATTATCTTTTCTCTATCAATACTTCGTTCAGCCATTTGCTTAGCTTCTAAAGTCGATTTTTATAGTTACACACAACATTTGTGTTTACGAAGCTTCTTTGGCTTACGAGTTTCGTAAACCGTTCCTTGGTACGAAGTCAATCTTCGTAAAGCAGGTCAGCTTCCCGAAGGTCCGGTAACGCTTCCATAAAAGCAATACGGCTCCGCCCTAGCCACCAGCCCCGTTCCCGTCGTACCTTCGTTGGTCCCAACCGGCTAACGGCGTTAGCCGAAACCTTCCCGGCCGGATTGGGTGTTAGCAGATTCTATGGCCCAGGATAACCTGCAGGTAGCCGCCCCGGCTGCCGACCCGATTGACCAGCTCGACCCGCGCGAGTTCATCATCATCAAAAACGCGCGCGTCCACAACCTCAAGAACCTGAGCGTGGCCTTTCCGCGCAACAAGTTCATCGTCGTCACGGGCCTCTCGGGCTCGGGCAAATCGTCCCTGGCTTTCGATACGCTCTACGCCGAGGGCCAGCGCATGTACGTGGAAAGCCTAAGCTCCTACGCCCGCCAGTTTCTGGGGCGCATGGACAAGCCCGACGTCGACTACATTCGCGGTATTTCGCCGGCCATTGCCATCGAGCAAAAGGTGACGGTGCGCAACAACCGCTCGACGGTGGGCACCAGCACCGAGATATACGACTACCTCAAGCTGTTCTTCGCCCGCGTGGGCCGCACGTTCTCGCCCATCTCGGGCCGCGAGGTGCGCAAAGACACGGTGAGCGACGTAGTGGACTTCCTGTTCTCGCTGCCCGCCGACACCCGCGTGATGATCATCGCGCCGCTGATTCCGGCCGAGGCGGGCCGCCCGCTGCGCAAGGAGCTGGATCTGCTCCTCCAAAAAGGCTACTCCCGCGTGCTCATCAACGGCGAAATGGCCTTCATCGAAGATTTGCTGGGCGAAGGCAAGCCCGAGCCGGCCGGGGAGGTGCAGATCATGATTGACCGCGCCGTCATTCAGCCCGACGACGAGGATTTGCAGTTCCGCCTCTCCGACTCGGTGCAGACCGCCTTCTTCGAGGGCCACGGCACCTGCTTCGTGAAGCTCACCGACGAGACGCACACCTTCTCCGACCGCTTCGAGCTGGACGGCATCAGCTTCGAGGAGCCGACGGTCAACTTCTTTTCCTTCAACAACCCTTACGGCGCCTGCCAGCGCTGCGAGGGGTACGGTTCGGTGCTGGGCATCGACCCCGACCTCGTTATTCCCGACAAAACCCTGACGGTGTACGAGGGCGCCATTGCCCCGTGGCGCACCGAAAAGCAGAGCGAATGGCTCAAACCCCTGCTCAAAAACGGCATCCGCTTCGATTTCCCCATTCACCGGCCCTACAACGAGCTGACTGAGGCCGAGCAGCGCCTCTTGTGGGAAGGTAATAAGCACTTCGACGGCCTGAACGCCTACTTCGAGTGGGTGCAGACGCAGACGCACAAGATTCAGTACCGGGTGCTGCAGAGCCGCTACCGGGGCCGCACCGTGTGCCCCGACTGCCGCGGCACCCGCCTGCGCAAAGACGCCCAGTACGTGCGCGTGGCCGGCAAGAACATTGCCGACCTGGTGCTGCTGCCCATCCGCGACGCGCTGCAGTTCTTCGAGAACCTCGACCTCTCCGAGCACGACATGGCCGTGTCGGAGCGCTTGGTGACGGAGGTGCACAACCGCCTGAGCTACCTGGTGCGCGTGGGCCTGGGCTACCTGACCCTGAACCGCCTGTCCAACACACTGTCGGGCGGCGAGTCGCAGCGCATTCAGCTGGCCACGTCGCTCGGCTCGGCCCTGGTGGGCTCCATGTACGTGCTCGACGAGCCCAGCATCGGGCTGCACCCCAAGGATGCCGAGCAGCTCATCGGCGTGCTGCGCTCCTTGCAGCAGCTCGGCAACACGGTCGTGGTCGTCGAGCACGAGGAGAAGATGATGGAAGTGGCCGACCAGATCATCGACATCGGCCCCGAGGCCGGCTCGGGCGGCGGCAACCTGATGTTCCAGGGCACTTACGACGAGCTGCTGCAGGACACCAGCACCTACACCGGGCAATACCTGAGCGGCAAAATGGAAGTGCCGGTGCCCAAGGTGCGCCGGCCCTGGCGCAACACCATTGAGGTGGTGGGCGCCCGCGAAAACAACCTTAAGAACCTCACCGTGAAGTTCCCGTTGGGCGTAATGACGGTGGTGACGGGCGTTTCCGGCTCGGGTAAGTCAACGCTGGTGAAGCGTATTCTGTACCCCGGCCTGGCGCGGCACCTGGGCGGCACCTCGTCGGAAAGCATCGGCAAGTTCGACAAGCTCGCCGGCGACCTGTCGCAGGTGTCGCACGTGGAGTTTGTCGACCAGAACCCCATCGGCAAGAGCAGCCGCTCGAACCCGGTGACCTACGTAAAGGCCTACGACGCCATCCGCACGCTCTTCGCCGACCAGCCGCTGGCCAAGGCCCGCGGGCTGAAACCCTCGCACTTCAGCTTCAACATCGAGGGCGGCCGCTGCGAGGTGTGCCAGGGCGAAGGCCAGGTGAAAATCGAGATGCAGTTCATGGCCGACATCTTCCTGACCTGCGAGGCCTGCAACGGGCGCAAGTTCAAGCAGGACATTCTGGAGGTGAAGTACAAGGACAAGGGCATCGACGAGGTGCTGGAGCTGACGGTGGAAGATTCGCTCGACTTCTTTGCCGAGCACCCCAAAGTGGCCGAGCGCCTCAAGCCGCTCAACGATGTGGGCCTGGGCTACATCCGCCTGGGGCAGTCGGCCAACACGCTGTCGGGCGGCGAGGCCCAGCGCGTGAAGCTGGCCTCGTTCCTCACCAAAGGCGCTACGCTGCAGTCCGACAAGATTCTGTTCGTGTTCGACGAGCCCAGCACCGGCCTGCACTTCCACGACATCAACAAGCTGCTCACGGCCCTGAACGCGCTGGTGGAGCAGGGCAACTCGGTGCTCATCATCGAGCACAACATGGACATCGTGAAAGCCGCCGACTGGGTTATCGACCTGGGGCCCGAAGGCGGCCTCAACGGCGGCCACCTGCTCTTCGAAGGCACACCCGAAGCCTTTGCCAAGCTCAAAGGCACCAACGACACGGCCCGATTCCTGGCCGAAAAGCTCTAACGCCACGGCGCGGTACCTACCAGGTGCCGCGCCGTTTTTCTTTCTACAACCTTAGGCAAGTGCTAGGTCAATTCGTGGGCGGAAAAGCGTACCTTAAGCAGAGGGACGAGCAGCCGGCCATGATTATTCACGACATTCCCGCCATTCTGATGCAGCACGATGCGGCAGCAGCGCTGGTGCGGGCGTCATGGCGGCGGGGCCGCTCGTTGGAGGAGTTTGTGCCGGCCCTGGAACAGCTGGTGGTATTCAGCCGGCAGCACCACGTGCGGCACTGGCTCATGAACATCGACCAGCTGCCGCCCATGGGGGCCCGCGAACAGGGCTGGATAATGGAAAGCTGGTTTCCGGCCATGGCGGGAACGGCCGTGCAGCACCTGGCTATGGTGCTGCCGCCCGACTTGCACAACCACATGGTCACCACCGCGCCGGTGTTCAATCCGCCGTCGGTCATGTCCTTCGAGCTGCACTTCTTCCCCGACGACTCTTCCGCCTTTGAGTGGCTGTTGGAAGACGCGCCCAGCCGCGCCGCCCTGTGGGCCGAGTGGGAAGCCGAAGTAGCCCATCAGCCCCCTGGGAGCGGGGCCCAGCCGGAATAGAACAGACCCAACCTGGCCTGAAGCAGGCCTTTGGGGTAGGGCAGTTTGCGCAGCAAGCCTTGGCTGAACTTCGGGCAATACGCAACAAAACCGTAAACTACGGTTCGCAAAGTGCTGCCGTGGCCGCTACCGTTGGGTTTACAATCCAGCTAGAGAGCGGGCGACGTACGCTTTGCCTAGCTCCCTGTTATGCCCGCTACCACTGCTTTCCCCTCCCGCCGCCGCCGGTCCCGTTCCTCCTCAGTGCGCCCATGGCGCTACGCCGCTGCCGCTGCCGTGCTGGCCGATATTGTCGTCAATTACTGGTGGAACATGGCGCCGCCCAACGGCCAGACCATGGGCGTGGTGTCGGCCCGATACCCCACCATGCTCACGCCCGCGGGCTACGCGTTCAGCATCTGGGGGCTGATTTTTCTTTCGCTGGCGGCCTATAGCGTGTGGCAGCTGCTGGAGCCGCAACGGCGCAACCCCCTGCCTGACGTAGTAGCGAAACCCTTGGTGGTGGCTGCACTGGCCAGCGGCGGCTGGGTCGTGGCGTTCAGCTACGAGCTGATCGGGCTTTGTACCATTCTGATGCTGCTGACGCTCGGGGCGCTCATCTGGGCCTACGGTCGAGCCCGGCCGCTGGTGCTGAAGGGCAAAGCCCCGGTTGCCGCCGTCTGGCCGCTGACGCTGTTTCTAGGCTGGATTTCGGTGGCCACGGTCATAAACGTAACCCTGCTGCTGCGCGAATGGGGCGTGGAGTCGCCGCATAACGTAACGATGCTGCTATGCCTGGGCCTTATAGTGGTGGTAGTGGCCCTCGGTTTGTTCATCAGCCAGCATTTCGGCGACTGGCTGTACCCGCTGGTGTTGGCCTGGGGGCTGGTGGGCATTTGGGTCGCCCGCCACCACGATGCCGCCGACCTGGCCTGGGTAGCGGCGGGCGGCGCGGCCATGCTGGCAATAGGCGGCGTGTGGCTGGCCAAGTCGCGGTAAGCGAAAGGCTCGGGACGCCGGATTTGGGTAGTACCTTGCGCGCCCAATCCCCTCACTCCCCAAACTCGCAGCTATGCGCAAGAACATCGTCGCCGGCAACTGGAAGATGAACATGACCCTCCAGGACGGCCAGGCCCTCGTGTCGGAAATCGTGAACATGGTGCAGGACGAAACCATTAGCTCCCAGGTGGAAGTAGTGGTAGCGCCGCCGTTCCCGTTGCTGCCCATCATTGGCCGATTGCTGCCCGAAGGCGGCCGCCTGCACCTGGGTGCCCAGAACTGCCACCAGAAAGAAAGCGGCGCCTTTACCGGCGAAGTATCGGCCAAGCTGCTAGCGTCGGTGGGCACCGAGTACGTAATTCTGGGCCATTCGGAGCGCCGGCAGTACTTCGGCGAAGACGACGAGCTGCTGAGCCAGAAGCTGAAAGCCGCTTTGGGCGCCGGACTAAAACCCATCTTCTGCGTGGGCGAGTCGCTGGACACGCGCGAGTCGGGCGACACGTTCAAATACATCGAAGGGCAGCTGAAGGACGGCCTGTTCCACCTCTCCAACGAGGAGTTTGAGCAGGTAGTGGTGGCTTACGAACCCATTTGGGCCATTGGTACCGGCAAAACGGCCACCAGCCAGCAGGCCCAGGAAGTACACGCCTTCATCCGCGAGCAAATTGCCCGCGCCTACGACGCCGAAGCGGCCCAGAACACCACCATTCTGTACGGCGGCTCGGCCAATGCCCAGAACGCCCGCGAACTATTCAGCCAGCCCGATGTCGATGGCGGCCTTATCGGTGGCGCCTCGCTCAAGTCGCGCGACTTCGTGGAGATTATCAAGTCGTTCTAAGCGGGCTGCTGCAAGCTGCTTTGGGCGTCGAATGATTTTCGGTCGGCTTTAGCCAAACCTCAGGCGCTTGTGCTTTCTTTGCTAACGCGCTGTGAGGCAAGTCGACATGAAGTAAATGCGTTTACTGGTTTGTAAAAACTTTAAACTAGTAAATAAACTTACTTTATAATTTGGCTTCATAAAGGCGCAAAGACACGGCATGCGCAGACGAACCAAACGAAACGGTTTGGCGTCTGACTAACACACGCTGGTTTCTCCCATTCTATGCTTCTGACTTCGCTTTTTTCGGCTTTGCTGTGGTGGCACCAGCCCGCGCCGGTAGCTGCGCCCACCGCTCCGGTGGCCGCGGTACCTATGGCTGGCGGCTACGCTGATCCGTGCAAGATTTACGGCAGCATCTACCTGGAGCGCGACGCCCGGCGCCGGGGCTATTGCTCGGCCACGGTGTTTCTGGAGGAGCAGGAAGCTTTTGCCAGCCTCGTGGTATACCAGGAAACTAGCAAGCTGTTTGCCGACAAAGCCGGCCTCTGGTACATCACCGACGCCCGCGACTTTGCCGACTACACCGTGTTTGTCACAGACAACCGTTCCCTGGCCGATTTCAACATCTTCTACACCAAGTCCCGCTCGTTTGCGGGCTGCAAGGAGCGGTAGCGCCCAAGCCCGCTACTGAACAATACGGAAGCCGCCCCGGCCATTGGTTGGGGCGGCTTTTTTGTGCTCCGGCCCAAAAACCGCCGCATCTTTGCAGCCCCAAAGTGCCGGATGCGCTGCGTCAGCACATTTAGCACACTTCCCACATTCTGCACATTACCCTCATGGACTTCATCGAACTGCGCGTAACGGCGCCGGCCGACCTCGCCGATATTCTCATTGCCGAACTCGGCCAGCTCAGCTTCGACACCTTCGAGGAAAACGAGCAGGGCTTCTGTGCCTACGCCACCGAAGACGGTTTCGACAAGGAAGCCACCCAGGCCATCATCGACAAGTACGCGCACTGGCCCGGCGGCATGCCCGTGGCCGAAAGCCGCGTGATTACGCGCCAGAACTGGAACACGGAGTGGGAAAAGAACTTCGAGCCGCTGGTCATTGGCGAGCAGGTGTCGGTGCGGGCGCCCTTCCACGAAGCCCGGCCCGATTTGCCCTACGACATCGTGATTATGCCGCGCATGTCGTTTGGCACCGGCCACCACAACACCACGGCCCTCATGATTGAGAACCAGCTGACGGTGGACCACCAGGGCAAGCGCGTGCTCGACATGGGCTGCGGCACCGGCATTTTGGCCATCATGGCCGTGCACCTGGGCGCCAGCCGCGTGCTGGCCGTGGATGTGGAGCCCTGGACGGCCGAAAACGCCGCCGACAACGCCCTCGAAAACCACGTGCAGGACAAAGTGGAGGCCCGCCTGGGCGACATCACGGCGCTGGAAGGGGAGGAGCCGTTCGACCTCATCCTGGCCAACATCAACCGCAACGTGCTGCTCGACGACATGGACGCCTACTACCGCTACCTGCAGCCCAGCGGCCCCATCATCTTCTCCGGCTTCTACGAGGAAGACCTCCACCTGATTCGCGAAGCGGCTGAAAAAGCAGGCTTCCGCTACGAGTCGCACCGCGTGCGCAACCACTGGGTGTCGGCTATTTTCACGAAAGCATAAAGCGGCTCACGGCCACCCGCCGCAGGCCTTACGCCGCCGGTTATCCTCCACGGAAAGCCGGTGGCGTTTTTGTTCGTAGGTCGAGAAAGCGCGGGCGTTAATCGGGGTAGGGCCCACATGGCTACGGTGAGGCAGCTTCAACTCGCCAAACTGCTTGACCGGCAAACTGGCAGTGCGGGCTCCATTGCAGGACCACCGCCTGCGCCTGAACAAGGGCATTTTCGCCCTTGCCTTACTCGTTGTCGGCCTGAATGAAGCTGGCTCCGTAGCCCATGCCGCATTCGGTTAGTTAACGACATCAGGCTTGCGCAACAGGTTCGAATCGGCTAGGCAGACCCAGCCGCTGCAAGCTCGGCCGGACGGAACTTGCACCGCCACACGCTAGTTACGAGGCGCTGCGTGCGGTTCTGGGAACGGCTTGGAATTTGCTCAAAACCGCCATTTACAGTGCGTTAAGCAAGGTTGCCGCCGGAATGCGGCGAATTTTCCCGAAATTGTAGGCGTCTCATTCCGCCCTGAGGCTTTTTGTATGAAGCAATTCTTCTCTTGGGGGCTCGGCTTGCTCCTGGTACTTGGCTCCGTAGTAGGTGCCCAAGCCCAAACGCAACCGCCGGCTGCTCCCGCCGCCACTCCCCGTCCTGCCCTCAACGCCAAGTTCAGCTCCGACCCCGAGAAATTCATTGGGGAAGTGGTGCTGCTGATGGCCTCGACCAAGAACGCGGCCGCCATTGCCACCACCGAGCAGCTGCGCCAGATGTGGGCCAGCAACAAGCTCACCACCTCGCAGCAAGCCAAGGTAATTGCCCTGGCTCAGCAGATGCAGGCCCGCAAGCTCAAGCCGCGCCCCGTGATGGAGGCTTTTTTTGGGATGCTGGTGGCTGCCAAGCAAGGCCCCAACGCCCTCAACGACCAGCAGACCGACGAGATGCTGACCGTAACCGGCAAGGCCCTGGCCCCCGACAACCTGAAAGGCCTGCAAACCTTTATCAGCACCACCACGCAGTTTCTGAAAACGCGGCTGGTCCATAGCTCGCGCTACAGCCGCATGCGCATGGTGGGCGGCACCGTCTCGTTTGCCTACAACGACAACGACTACCCCACGCCCGCGGGCGGGTCGGCCGGTGGCTCTTGGGATGCGCCCAAGCCCGAGCCGGTGAAAGTAGAGGCGCCGAAACCGGCCGCACCCAAGCCGGCAGCCAAAGCCCCGGCTAAGAAAGCCGCGCCCAAGCCCGTAGCCAAGAAGAAAAGCAGCGGCTGGGACGATTGGGACTCCGGCGACTGGGGCAGCAGCGGCTGGGACTCGGGCAAAGACGACGGCTGGGGCGCTCCGGTGAAGAAAAAAGCCACGCCCGCCAAGAAGCCCGCGGCCACGGCCTCGAAGGCGACGAAACCCGCCGAGAAAACCCAGGCCCAGAAAGATGCGGAAAAGCTGTTCGAGAGCAAGCCGGTGATTACCGAGCCGGCCGTGCCTGCCTACATGGATACCTACTCGCCGCCGCCCACCCAGGGCCCGGTGCTGGTGCTCAAAGACGTGGACCTGGTGCTGGCCACCGGCTACGACTCGGTAGTTATCAAGAAAACCAGCGGCTCGATGTTGCCCGGCACCAACCGCTTCGTGGGCACCGGCGGCGAATTCAGCTGGACGCTCAACAACAACCCGCTCACGGCCAAGCTCACCAACTACGACTTCGACGTAACCAAGCCCGAGTTCAAGGCCGAGCCCGTGACGCTGGAGTACCCGGCCGTGCTGGAAGCTCCCATTCGGGGCGCGCTGGCCTACAAAAGCGTGCAAAAGAAGAACGGTACCGACACCGGCTACCCACGCTTCGTGTCGCTCACCAACGATGCGCGCGTCAAGAACATCGGCGACAACATTACCTACAACGGCGGCTTCTCGCTCAACGGCGCCCGCATGTACAGCTCAGCGCTGGATGGCTCGTTGTCGCGCATTACGGTGGCCTTGGACGGCAAGCCGCGCTTCAAGGCTGCCTCGCGCAGCTACCAGCTCGGCGACACGCTCATCTCGTCGAACCGTGCCTCCATCACCATCTTCCAGGGCGTGGCCGACTCGGTGACGCACCCCGGCGTGAAGCTCAAGTTTTCGAAGCTGCGCAAGGTGCTGATGCTGGCCCGCGAAGAAGGCCTCTACAAAACCACGCCCTACTACGACTCCTTCCACCAGATGGAATTGTCGGCTGAGCTGCTGACGTGGAACGTGGCCACGCCCAATATTGACTTCCGCACGCTCACGGCCAAAAACCAGGTGGCGGCCAACTTCGAGTCGAAGGAGTTTTACACCAACACCCGCTACCAGCAGATCAAGGCCATCAACCGGATGCACCCGCTGCAGATGATTGTGGGCTACTACACCTCGCACGACAACCCCAAGACGTTTGCGGTGCAGGACGTGGTGGAGGCCACGCAACTGAGCGAGCCGAACGTGCGCTCGGCCATTTCGGGCCTGGCCCGCGACGGGTACGTGGGCATCAACCCCATCAACGGCGAAGTGTCGCTGCTGCCCAAGGCGCTGCACTACGTCAACTCCTCGCGCGGCAAGAAGGACTACGACCACATTGCCATCAAGTCCCTTTCGCCGGCTGGCCACAACGCCACGCTCAACCTGAACAACAACGTGCTGCTGGTGCGCGGCGTCGACAAATTCGCCTTCTCCGACGACTCCGTGACGGTGTACGTGAAGCCTGACTCCAGCCTGGTGCGCATTCAGAAAAACCGCAACATCGACTTCAGCGGCACGGTGGTGGCTTCGGCTTTCATTTTCAAGGGCAAGGAGTTCAAGTTTGACTACAATGGGTTCTTCATTGACATGTTCAAAATTGACTCCATCATCGTGAAGGGCAAGGGCTCGAAAGGCTCGGTGATGCGCACCCGCAAGGAGTCCGACTTTGCCCTCACCAACAAGGGCCGCCACTCGGCCGGCCGCCTCTACATCAACGCGCCCAACAACAAGTCGGGCCGCAAGAAACTGGGCGCCTACCCGTCGTTCGACGCCACCACCGGCGCCTACGTGTTCTTCAACAAGCCCGAAGTGCTCGGCGGCGCCTACGACACGACCATCTACTTCGATATTCCGCCCTTCAAGCTCGACTCGCTCAACAACGCCAACCGCGCCGCGGTGGGCTTCAAGGGCACGTTCGTGACAAGCGGCATCATGCCCGATTTCAAGACCAAGCTGACGCTGCAGGAAGACGGCTCCCTGGGCTTTGTGTACGCCGTGCCCAAGGAAGGCTTCCCGCTCTACGGCGGCAAGGCGCGCCTCTACAACCAGGTGCGCATGAGCAACCGCGGCATTCAGGGCGACGGGCAGATCGACTACCTCGCGGGCAACCTCAAGAGCGACCAGTTCATTTTCTACAAAGACTCCGTGGTGACGGTCGGCAAGTCGGCCACCATCAAGGAAGGTCCGCTGAACGGGGCCGAGTACCCGAAAGTGGCCCTGCTGCCCGGTTACCAGATGAAGTGGGTGGTGAAGGCCGACTCGATGTACCTGAGCACGCCGCCCGGCGGCGAGGCCATGCGCTTCTACGACGCCACCTACCTCTACAAGGGCACCGCGGCCCTCACGCCCAAGGGCCTGTTTGGTACCGGCCGCATGGAAAGCACGCAGTCGGTTATTCGCTCACCCTCGTTCACCTTCCTGCCCACCGAGTACAAGGGCGGCAAGGCTACCGTGAGCATCAAGTCGGCCGAGCCGAACAAGCCGGCCCTGACGGCCAACGACGTGGCCTTCAACTACAACATCAAGCGCAGCTACGCCGACTTCACCCGCGAAGAAGGCATGAACAAGTCGGCTATCGACCTGCCGTACTCGCAGTACCGCACCTCCTTGAGCGGCGGCCGCTGGGACTTCAAGAAGAAAACCGTGCAACTGCGCGTAGCACCCGGCCAGGACTCCACGCGCGCCTACTTCTACTCAGTGAAGCCCGAGCAGAAAGGCCTGCGTTTCCGGGCCGCCTCGGGCATGTACGATTTGAACAAGTACCGCCTCATTGCCGACGGCGTGCCGCACATTGCCGCCGCCGATGCTTGGATCGAGCCCGACTCGAACCGCGTGTACGTGCTGCCCAACGCCGAAATGAAGGCGTTCCAGAACGCGGGCATCACCATGGACACCCTCACCAAGTACCACAAGCTCTACAAGGGCGAAATCAAGGTGCTGAGCCGGGCCGCGTTCATGGGCAACGCGCTCTACAGCTACAAAACGCCCACCGACTCCTTCGCCGTCAAATTCAGCAACTTCACCGTCGACTCCACGGCCATTGCGGGCCTCACCAAGTCCGGCAAGAAGAAGGGCGGCTTGCTCAGCAAAGGCAACGACGACGATTTGCCGCCTTCGCCGCCCACCCTGGCCAAGGCCGACATCAAAGCCACCGAGAAGTTCCGCCTGGCGCCCCGCATTCAGTACCGCGGTGGTATGACGATGAACTCCCAGCGCAAGGGCTTTGCCTTCGACGGCCAGGCCCGCCTGGAGTTCAGCAAGGTGCCCACGGCCGCCGACTGGTTCCCGGTGCAGGACAGTATCGACCCGCAGCTGGTGAAAATCAGCCTGAAAGAGCCCAAGGCCGAAGACGGAACCGCGCTGGTCACGGGCCTGTACCAGAACGACGGCACCGGCAAGCCCTACCCGCTGTTTGTGGCCACCAAGCCCAACGTGACCGACGGCAACCTGTTTGAGGTCGACGGCACGCTGGTGTACGACCCCAAGAAGCGTACCTACACCATCAGCCGCCACGACGCACTCGATCCTGAAATTTACGAGGGCAACGTGCTGACCGTGAACGACTCGACGGCCCAGCTCGACTTCCGCGGCAAGCTCAACCTGATCAACTCCACCAAGGACTACACCCTCATTACGTCCGCCATCGGCAAGGCCAAGCCCGACTCGAACCGCTACCAGCTGGACGCCATGATGGCCTTCGATATCAACTTCCCCGACAAGGCCATTGAGGCCATGGCCGAGGACATGGCCAAGTACTCCAAAGGCTTGCCCGAGGCGCTGATTGGCCAGCCCAACGAGTACTACAAGATGGGTGAGTTTGCGGGCTCGAAAGCCGTGAATGACTACGCCAACCGCAAGGGCGGCTACATGGCGCTGCAAAAAGTGTCGGGCAAATTCCTGCACGACATCATGCTGAGCCAGGTGCCCCTGAAGTGGGACGACAAGCGCAAGGCTTGGTTCAGCACCGGCAAAATCGGCCTCGTCAGCATTGGCAAGAAGGACATCAACGCCCTCATCGACGGCTACATCGAAATCAAGAAGGAAAGCACCGGCGACGTGGTGGAGCTGTACCTAGAGGCCGACCCCGAAACGTGGTACTACTTCAAGTATGCCGAGAACAAGCTGCTGGCCAAGGCCCAGCACGGCGAGTTCGACGAAATTCTGGGCCGCGCGGCCAAGGGCGACTACAACGTGGCCACCGACTACGGCTTCTTCCTCGGTGACGAATCGGAGAAGGTGATGTTCGTGAACCACTTCCGCAAAGACTACCTCGGTCAGGCCAAGCCTGCCAAGCAGATTGTGGGCCGCCCGAAAGAGCCGGAAGTGAACGTAGACGGCATGGCCGGCGCCGGCAAGAAAAAGAAGAAGGACAAGGCCGACGACGAATTTGGCGGCGACACCAACGCCGGCGGTACCGACCCGGCGGCTGAGCCCGCCAAGAAGGAGAAGACCAAGAAAAAGAAAGCCGACCCCAACGACCCCTTCGCCACCGACGACACCGGTGCCGGCACCGACCCGGCCGCCGAACCGGTGAAGGAAAAGAAGAAGAAAAAGGAGGAGGCGGCGCCTGCGCCGGACGCTGGCGCTACCGAACCCGCCGCCGAACCGGCCAAGAAGGAGAAAAAGAAGAAGGAGGAGGCGCCCGCCACGCCGCCCGCCGACGACGCTGCACAACCAGCTGAACCCGCTGCCGAGCCGGCCAAAAAAGAGAAAAAGAAAAAGGAGGAAGCCGCTCCCGCCGAAGACACCGCCAAGCCGGCGGAGCCCGCGAAGGAAACCAAGAAGGAGAAAGAGAAAAAGAAGAAGAAGGAAGACGACCCCTTCGGCGACGAGTAACCTGCTTGCTTCCGATCTACTGCACAAAGCCACGGCCCTTGGTCGTGGCTTTGTTTGTGTAGCGCCTCGCGCGGCAGCGGCGTATACACCACTGGCTGCCCGCATCGGCTATCTTTGACCGCCTCCCCAACCCGTAACTCTGCATGAACCTGCCGCTGATTCTTGCCGCCCTCGTGGTGGCCTACCTGCTCGGCTCCATTCCCACCGCCCTCTGGGTGGGCCGCCGCTTCTACGGCCTCGACGTGCGGGAGCACGGTTCCGGCAACGCGGGCGCCACCAACACCTTCCGCGTGCTCGGCAAAAAACCCGGCTCGTTCGTGCTCGTCGTTGATGCGCTGAAGGGCTTTGTGGCGGCCTACTTTCTGCCGCAATTCCTGGTCGCGCAAGGCGCCATTCCGCCCGAGCACGAGGTGTACTACCGTCTGGCCTGCGGCGTGCTGGCCGTTATCGGCCATATCTACCCCGTCTTCGCGCAGTTCCGCGGCGGCAAGGGCGTGGCCACCATTCTGGGCATGATGCTGGGCGTGGCCCCGGCTACCGTGGCCGTGTGCTTGGTGGTGTTTCTCACGGTGCTGCTACTCACCCGCTACGTCTCGCTCAGCTCCATGACGGCCGGCATCACCTTCGCCTTCCTGCAGCTGCTGCCGCAGTTCCGCCCACCGCAGCCGTTTCTGGTCTACGTCGGGTTCATTCTGGCGGCCCTGCTGGTGTATACCCACCGCGCCAACATCGGCCGACTGCGCGCTGGGACGGAAAGCCGCGTGCCGCTGTTTGGGCGGAAGTAGGCGCTTAACTCTATCAGATGTTTGCAGGTATAGTTCTCGGTCTTATTCTAATACCCGCTACTTTGGGGCTGCTTCTGCTTACTCTGGTAAGCCGGAAAGTGGTTTATATAAAAGTATTGGGCTGGGTGTGGGCTGGTCTGATTGGGCTGGGAGCATTGCTATTCGCAACGAGTCAAATCATGCGCCCATTCACCGAAAAGCCTCTGCTCACCAAGGCAGACTACTACGGGTCTTATGTTATCGACCGCACAAAATTTCCTGGCCGGCAGGCCGATTGGCAGTACAACACCTTCCGCTTCACGATTACCTCAGATGATAAATTGGCCTTCTACGTCACGAGGCAAGATTCTGTAGTTAAGACTTACACGGGCAATGTTTCTACTGCGAAACCCTACAGTTCTGAGCGACTAGTGGTGCGTATGGAGCAGCCCACGCACCATATTCTTGCTACCAACCCTACCGTGTACCGTATTCCCAGCGGCTTTTATCTGGTATTTCACTCGGCCAAATTCGGCAACGTATTCTTTACCAAAGGTGAATGGGAATCGTTGGGGGAGTAAGCTGCGTGCCGCTGTTTGGGCGGAAGTAGACCAGAATGTGTTCAGTTTTCGCCCCGACAATACCCTATATATAGGCGCGTCAAGCCATTTTCCAGGCTATCGAGCGGAACAAGTCGGTCCTGGGTTTGCAGCAATCGGCGGCCAATTCTTGGGTGTGGTTCGCCCTGGTAATCGAGCCGGAGCGTATCCCCGCTCCGGTGCCAGCTACCGTCGTACCATTGTTCGAAGAAAAAAACGCCCGTCGCGTGTATGTCGAAGCTATGGTCACGGCGAAAACGCATTACACAGCGGTTTTGCGTGCCTTCGTAGCAGGCGCGTAGGACCACAGGCTCATCCAACGGCCGGTCCGACAACAAGGAGAATGGGTTGAAAAACACAAGAAGAAACGAGCCTAAGTAAATGCCGAGCGGATACAACTGGGCAACTTCCAAGCGTCGCCTTAACCAGCCTTTTCCTAACCTAAACAGGCTTGCCAGCACCGAAACGACTAGCACCAGTAGCGTTACTAGAAAAGCCACTTGCCATAATGACGAACTACGTTCATCGAAAACAGCCCGTTGGGCAATTAACAGGAATATGATTGCGAAGAACAAAGCCCTGGTAAGCTGCGCTGTGGTTCTAGTTAAGGACATTGGTGCATTATATGGGAAAAAGTAATTAAATGGCTGTACTTTCCTTAGCTCACTCGTGGTACTTTGGAGTACTATCGGTGTCAACCCGTTTTGCTTAGCATCTATCGGCTCGTCAGTTACCTTTACACCCTCCCTCACCGTCCATCATTCCCCTGTTTCGATGACCTCGACGTACCTCACCGAGAACCAAGAACGTTTCCTGAGCGAGCTGCTGGAGTGGCTGCGCATCCCGTCGGTTTCCGCCGACCCCAAGTTCCACGGCGACGTGCTGCGGGCGGCCGATTACCTCAAGATGCGCCTTGAAGAGGTGGGCCTCGAAAACGTGGAGCTGTGCCAGACGGCCGGCAACCCCATCGTGTACGCCGACAAAATCATCGACCCCAGCCTGCCCACCGTGCTCGTGTACGGCCACTACGATGTGCAGCCCGCCGACCCCTACGAGCTGTGGACCTCGGGCCCGTTTGAGCCCGTTATCAAAGACGGCAAGATTTACGCCCGCGGTGCCTGCGACGACAAAGGGCAGGTGTACATGCACGTGAAGGCCTTTGAGGTGCTCAACCAGCAAGGCGGCGTGCCCTGCAACGTGAAGGTGATGATTGAGGGCGAAGAGGAAGTGGGCTCCGAAAACCTGGGCATCTTCGTCAACGCCAACAAGGAAAAGCTGCGCGCCGACGTGGTGCTCTTGTCCGACACGGGCATCATCAACAACGAAACACCCAGCATTGAGGTGGGCCTGCGCGGGCTGAGCTACCACGAGGTGGAAGTAACCGGCCCCGGCCGCGACCTGCACTCCGGCCTCTACGGCGGCGCGGTGCACAACCCCATCAACGCCCTCTGCAAGATGATTGCCTCCTTGCACGACGAAAACCGCCACATCACCATCCCCGGTTTCTACGACAACGTGGCCGAGCTGAGCGCCGACGAGCGCGCCGAGCTGAACAAGGCCCCCTACGACGAGCAGGAGTTCAAGGACAGCATCGGGCTGCCGGCCGTGTACGGCGAAGAGGGCTTTACCACCCTGGAGCGCGTGAGCATCCGGCCCACGCTGGATGTGAACGGCATTTGGGGCGGCTACACCGGCGAGGGCGCCAAAACCGTTATTGCCTCCAAGGCCTACGCCAAAATCTCGATGCGCCTGGTGCCCCACCAGACTTCCGAGGAAATCAGCCAGCTCTTCCAGAAGCATTTCCAGAGCATTGCGCCCGAGGGCGTGACCGTGACCGTGAAGCCCCACCACGGTGGCGAACCGGTGGTAACGCCCACCGACTCGGTGGCCTACAAAGCGGCGTCGCAGGCCATGGAAACCACCTTCGGCAAGAAGCCCATTCCCACGCGCGGCGGGGGCTCTATTCCAATTGTGGCCATGTTCAAGACGGAGCTGGGCATCGATTCCGTGCTGCTCGGCTTCGGCCTCGACAGCGACGCCATTCACTCGCCCAACGAGCATTTCGGCGTCTTCAACTTCATGAAAGGCATCGAAACCATTCCGCTGTTTTACCAGAACTACGCCAAGCTGATGCAGGCCGGCGCCTAACGTCCCTGTACCGACTCCAACGACAACGCCGCCCGGCTTTCTGCTGCAGAAAGCCGGGCGGCGTTGTCGTTGGGGGCATGCTACCGGCCGGGGAACTGGTAGCCCACGTAGAGTTGAAACACGGAGTTGCGCCCGAGGCTGGGCTTGGTCAGGCCGCCGTTGTAGCGCAGGCCGAAGTTGGGCCCCAGGCCGGTCTGGAAGCCCACGCCGGCCACGTAGCCCACGTCGAGGCGCTTCAGGCCGTCGGTGCCCGTCACTTTTGTTTTTTCGCCGAGGCCCAACGGCTGCTCGGTGCTGGCGGCGGCCAGAAAGCCCACCTGCGGCCCGGCTTCGAAAATGAGGCCATCGGCATCCATGCGCGCCAGCACGGGCACATCCACGTAGTGCAGGCGCGTGGTCAGGTACGAGTTGTTGATGTATTTGAGCTTGTAGCCTTTCTGCGAGTAGAGTAACTCGGGGTGCACCGAGAACGTGGCGTCCTGGGTGATGGGCACGTTGAAGGTGAGGCCGCCGTGGGGCGTCACGATATTGCCGACCTCGGAAACATTGGTGCCGGCGGCGGTGGCCAGGTTGGCCCCGACTTTGATGCCCACGCTGGTTTGCGCGTGCACCGCGCTGCTCCCGCCGGCCGTGGCCAGAAGCAGTAATACAGTCGTTTTTTTCATAGAAAGGTGGGATGAGACGTACTGCGGCGCAGTCGGAAGCGGCCCCGGTGGGCAGCCTCCAACCGCGCCGCGGCAGAATCAGAGCATACGTAGGAAAGAGCGGTTGTGGGACGTATCCCGTCGGCTATTTGCCGCCGAACAGATAGCCCACGTACAGCTGGAAGGCCGAGTTGCGGGCGTTGTTGAAGTCGTTGTTCGGCGCGTTGTCTTTGCCGTACTTGCTCAGGCCGCCGTTGTAGCGCAGCCCAATCATGGGGCCCGAGGAAGCCTGGTACCCCACACCCGCCACGTAGCCCAGCTCGGTGCGCTGCACGTTGTCGAGGTTGTTGTAGGTGCTGGTGTTGGTGGTCGTCTGACCGTTCACCGTCGACTTCACGTTGTCGCTCACGCTGAGCAGGTAGCCTACTTGCGGCCCAATCTCAAAGAACGGCCCGTCGGCGTTGATCTTGAGCATGATGGGCACGTCGATGTAGTTGTAGTTGACCTTGCCCGAGTACTTGTACTTGGTATTGCCGATGGTAAACTCGGTGTCGTTGTACTGGAAGCCCTTCTGCGAGTACAGCACCTCGGGCTGGATGGAGAAGAACCCGTCGCCGGTCACGTCGAAGTTGGCCAGCACGCCCGCGTGGGGCCCAATCTTGCTTTCGTAACGGTCTTCGTCGGTCAGGTCGCCGGCGAGGTTGGAGTAGTTGACGCCGGCTTTCACGCCAAAGCGGATGCCCTGGGCCTGGGCGGAAGAAGTAGCTGCAAAGGCGGCGCAAAGCGCGGCAGCTGCCAGTAGGGTCTTTTTCATACGGCAAGAGAGAGGTTGAGTGAGAGAAGCACCACGGCCGTCGTGGGGCTAAAAAGCACTCCACATACGAGCAAGTCCTATAAAAGGGTTGATTTCGGGGTGCTGCGCCCCATGTCGGCGCGGATTTGCAATACCAAACAGCCCGGCCAACAAGAAGTTGACCGGGCTGCGCAGGTTACGGCCGGAGCCGGTTATTTGCTCGGAATGAGGTAGCCAAGCGAGAGTTGGAAGGCCGACTGGCGGGCGTTCTGCAGGTCGCCGTTGAAGTACGTGCCGTTGTCCGACTTCACGAAGTCGGAGAAGGCGCCGGTGTAGCGCAGGCTCAGCCCCAGGCCGTTCTCGGCCTGGTAGCCCACGCCGGCGGCGTAGCCCAGCTCGGCGCGGTTCAGGCCGCTCACGTCGTTCTGGTTGGTGGCTTCCTGGGTAGTGGTGCGGCCGTCAGACGTGGTGCGGATGGTCTTGGTTTCGTTGTTGGAGTTAAGCAGATACGAGAACTGCGGCCCGGCCTCAAACACAAACCCGTCGGCATTGATTTTCAGCAGCACCGGCACGTCGAGGTAGTTGTAGTTGACCTTGCCCTCGCGCTTTTCGGTGTAGCCGATGCCCAGTAGCGTGCGGCTGTATTCGGTGGGCTTGTTCTCGAAGCCTTTCTGCGAAAACAGCACCTCGGGCTGCAGCGAGAGAAACCCGTCGCCGGAAAGGTCGGCGTTGAGCATCACCCCGCCCAAAAACCCGATTTTGTTGTTGTAGGTGGCCTCGTTCTGGATGTTGCCGGCCAGGTTGGAGTAGTTGCCGCCGGCGCGGAACCCGAGGCGTACGCCCTGGGCCTGGGCCGAGGACACGGCCGCCGAAGCGGCAAGCAGCGTGGCGAAAGCAAAAACGACTTTTTTCATGGGAGAAAAGCAGTTTGAAGTGGAGTTAGGAAACAACTGCGTTTCGTCCGCCAAAACCAGAAACATGCCAAACTGGTCCGCTGGCAGCTTGTGGCGCCGGTTCCGATGATGTAACCCGCAGAGGCTGGGCCATAAAAAAACAGGCCGCTCCCGGTAGGAGCGGCCTGCGAAGACGGAGCGAGGCGAAACTATTTGCCCACCGGCAGCAAGTAGCCGATCTGCAACGTGTAGGCGTTGTTGAAAGCTTTGGGCTCGTTGTCGGCATCTTTGGTGTCGAGCAGCGAGTTGAAACCGCGGGCGTAGCGCAGGTTGATGCTCAGGCCGGCATCGGTTTGGTAGCCCAGGCCGGCCACGCCGCTCAGGTCGAACTGCGAGAGGTCCGATTTGTAGGCGTCGTCGCGGCTCACGCCGGTGTAATCGAGGAAGCCGCCGTTATCCTCCACCTTGTCTTTGGTACCGTTGGAGTACTTGGTGGTGGTTTGCGACTTCACTTTCGAGCCAAACAGGTAGCTGAACTGCGGACCCAACTCAAAGAACAGCCCGCCGGCGTTGATGCGGGCCAGCACCGGCACATCGATATAGTGGAGTACGCGCTCCTGCTCCTGCTCCACCTTCGAAACGCCGGTGCCCAGGTTGGTGTTGGTGCTCTTGGAGTCGGTTTCGATCTGGTAGCCCTTGCGGTTGTAGAGAATTTCCGGCTGGATGGCGAAGAATCCGTCGCTGCTGATGGGCAGCGTAGCGGCCACGCCTACGTTGTAGCCGATTTTGTACTTGCCGAGGCTGGTTTCGTAGCCCGAGCCGGCAATCTGCTCGACGTTGTCGCCGGAAATGTTGGAGTAGGTAGCGCCGGCTTTCAGGCCGAGGCGGAATCCGCCCGGGTCTTGGGCGTAGGCGGCAGAACCAACGAGCAGCGTAAGCGCGAGTGCAGATAATTTTTTCATGGTGGGAATGCGAAATGTGGGTGGAAAACGTCGGCTCAAAGGCCGTTCAACAGCACGTACCGGGTCGGTAAATCTGTGCCCTTTACTGCAAGGCCGGTTCCGATGTTGCAGCAGAGTGGAAAATTCACTCTATGGTAATGCTTATACGGCCTGCCGGCTGTCACGGTCATCTGCGCAGCTAAAGGCCTGACAAGCGCACGGTTTCGCTACTTTTGTGGCCCTGCTTGTTGCTGCTCATGTCTTCCCGAATTCTTTTTCTTTCGCTCTGCATCAGCGGCTGCGTGGGCAGCATTGCGCCGGCCGCGGCCCAAAGCGCCGAAGCGGTAAAACCGGGTCCGCTCATTGCGGGCGCGTATGCGCAGGGCGGCTTCATCATTGCGCACTCGCCGCGGGTGAAGCACCTGGTTACGGCCCACCCCACCGGCTTCGAGCTGAATCTGCAGCGTCAGCTCAACGGCAGCGCGCCGTGGCACGCCTGGTACCGCTACCCCAAAGTGGGCATGGCCCTGGTGTATTACGACTACCACAACAGCATCCTGGGCAAGTCGTATGCCGCCAGTATCTACCTGAACAAGACCTTCTGGCGCACCGAGCGGCAGCAGCTGAGCTTCCGTCTGGGGCCCGGTATCGGCTACTTTCCCAATCGGTTCGACCTCGAAACCAACCACAAAAACACCTTCGTTTCGTCGGCGCTTAACGCCACCATTCAGGCCCGCGCCGAATACGACGTGGCCCTGACGCCCAAGGTGGCCATGCTGCTGGGCGTGGCCTTCAACCACTACTCCAACGGCGCCACGGCCAAGCCCAACCTGGGCATCAACATTCCCACGCTCATCGTGGGCCTGAACTACCACCAGCAGCGCAACGCCGTCCCGCTGCCGCTGGTGCCGGGCGCCGACGTGCCCGCCGAGCTGGGCAAGAACTTCCTGAACGTCAGCACCAGCGTGGCCTTCAAGCAGCGCAACGAGTCCGATACCAAGCTCTACGCCGTCAACTCGGTGTCGGTGATTGGCGGGCGGCGCGTCAACCGCAAAAGCAACCTGCTGGTGGGCCTGGAGGGCTTCTACGACCGGTCGCTCATTGCCGAGCAGCGCGACACCGTGCCGGCGGGCCGCTCTTTGCAGGACGTGAAAAAAGCCGGCATCATCTTCGGCCACGAGCTGCTGTTCGGTCGCCTCGCCTTCGACACACACCTGGGTTTTTACCTTTACAATCCCTACAAGTCGAACAAGTTCTACTACGAACGCATCGGCCTGAAATACCACTTCACCGAGCGCCTGTTCGGGGCCATGGACCTGAAAGTGCACCGCGGCGCCGCCGACGCGCTGGAGTGGAAAATAGGCGTGAAGCTATAGACGCGTTTTCGGTTCAGGAGCCTGTTTCCACGGTTCGGGCGGGTTATCCGGCGCTTTGGTAGCGGACGGTTGCGGCGGCTAGCCTGGCTTTGCAACTTGGCCCTACCAACCCTGCAACCCACCCCGTCATGGACCTCGAAACGCTGCTCACCTACAACCGCTGGCTGCACATTGGCTGCGGCATGATTGGCTTTTTTGTGGCTCCTGTGGCCCTGGCCACGCGCAAAGGCGGCGGCGCGCACCGCTTCTGGGGCAAGGTGTTTTTCTGGGCCATGCTCACGGCCGGCGTTACCGCCATTGCAGCGGCGGCGTTCAAAGGCCTCACGTTTCTGCTGCTCACGGGCGTTTTTTCGCTCTACCTGTCGTATCTCGGCTACCGCGCCCTCTACCAGAAGCGCCTCGGCCGCGGCCAGCAGCCGGCGCTGTACGATTGGCTTGGTTCGGGGCTGGGCTTGCTGGTGTTCATCGGTACGGTGGCCTACGGGGCTGCTACGCGCCAGCTGGTGCCGGTGGTATTTGGCCTGATTGGGGCCCGCTTGGCCTACGGCGAGTTGCGCAAGCTCTACCGGCCCGCACCCGACGCCACCTGCTGGTTTTTCGACCACATGCGCGGCTTCGTTATTTCGTACATCGCGGCGGTATCGGCCTTCTCGGCTACTTCGTTCACGTTTCTGCCCGTGGAAGTACGCTTCCTGTGGCCCACGGCCGTGGGCACGCCGCTGCTGGCCTGGTGGATTTACCGCTACAAGAAGCAGTTTGCCAACGGCCGCCGCATGGCCGATGTGGCGCAATTGCGCCCCGAAGCGCAGCCCTTGGCGCGGGTGTCCTGATACGCAAACTCGATAACAGCACGCGCCCGCTCCGAAGCCTATTTCGGAGCGGGCGCGTGCTTTGGGTGAACGGTCGAGGTGGTTGCCGAGGCGCGTTATTTGGGCGCGTCGGCTTTGGCAGCCGGTTTGGTGTTGGTGCCGGTCGATTTCACCGGCGGTTTGTGTGGGCGCCGCTTGCCGAACGTGCCGGCCGAGAGCTTCCCCTTGCGCGACTTCATGTCTCCTTTGCCCATGGCGGTGTAGTGGTTTGAAGGTGAACGAAACAGGTACGCCCAAGCGAAGCGCAGCGGGCGTTTGCGTCAACCTTGCTTTACGCGCCCGGCGGCTACTAGTTCCCGGCACATGCGCTGCACCACGCCCGGCCCTTCGTAAATAAAGCCCGTGTAGAGCTGCACCAACGAGGCCCCGGCCGCCAGCTTCTCCTGCACATCGGCCGGCGAAAAGATGCCGCCCACCCCGATAATGGGAAACGCCCCGCCCGACTGCGTGTGCAGGTAGCGAATGACCTCGGTAGCGCGGTTGCGCAGCGGAGCACCACTGAGCCCGCCCGCGCCCAGCTGCTCCACGATTCCGGCGGGAGTTTGCAGCCCAGTGCGGTCGATGGTGGTGTTGGTGGCTACCACGCCGCTCAGCCCGGCTTCTTGCACAATGCCGATGATGTCGTCGAGCTGTTCGTTGCTGAGGTCGGGCGCAATCTTGAGCAGCAGCGGCCGAGCCGTACGCTGTGCTTGGTTGGTGCGCTGCACCGTGCGCAGCAAGGCCAGCAGCGGCTCCCGTTCCTGCAGCTGCCGCAGCCCCGGCGTGTTCGGCGACGACACGTTCACCACAAAATAGTCGACCACGTCGTGCAGCGCCTCCACGCAGGCTACATAATCGGCCGCCGCAGTGTCGTTGGGCGTGTCCTTGTTCTTGCCGATGTTGCCGCCGATGATGATGTCGGCGCTACGCTTGCGCAACCGCTCGGCCGCCGCCGCCGCGCCGCCGTTGTTGAAGCCCATGCGGTTAATCAGCGCCCTATCCGTCGGCAGCCGGAACAGGCGCGGGGTAGGGTTGCCCGGTTGCGGGCGAGGCGTCACCGTCCCAATTTCCACATGGCCGAAGCCCAGCGCCGCCAGCTCGTCCACCAGCCGCGCGTCTTTGTCGAAGCCCGCCGCCAGCCCAATCGGGTTCCGAAATTTCAGCCCGAATACCTCGCGCTCCAGGCTCGGGTGCCGGTAGCTAAACTGACTGCGTAGCGCCGCCTGCACGCCCGGCACGCCACCTGCCATGCCAAGGCCGCCAAATACCAAATGATGGGCCTGCTCGGCATCGAGGCGAAAGAGCAGCGGCTTTACTACGTGCTGATACAGCATGCTTTGCAATGATTAAGGAACAAGGAGAAATGAGTAACGCGGGCGGCGAGGCTGGTAATAATTACTCACTGATAATGGCTCCTTCTGCATGGTTCATTGCCTTTAGCCAGCCCAGCCTTCCCGGTCGAGGCTTCGGTACTGAATGGCCTCGGCCAGGTGCTCGATGCGGATGTCGTCGGTGCCAGCCAGGTCGGCAATGGTGCGCGACACTTTCAGGATGCGGTCGTAGGCGCGGGCCGAGAGGCCGAGGCGCTCCATGGCCGTTTTCAGCAAGGTGCGCCCGGCGTCGCTGATGCGGCACACGTCCTTCACCATCTGCGAAGGCATCATGGCGTTGGAGTGCACCTCGGGCATGTCTTTGAAGCGTTCGGCCTGCCGTTTGCGCGCCTCGCTCACCCGCTGCTGAATGGTGCCGCTGCGCTCGGCGGGCCGCGGCTGGGTCATCTCGTCGAACGACACGGGCGTAACTTCCACGTGCAAATCGATACGGTCGAGCAGCGGGCCCGAGACTTTGTTGAGGTAGCGCTGCACCACGCCGGGGCTGCACACGCAGTCTTTGTCGGGGTGGTTGTAGTAGCCGCAGGGGCAGGGGTTCATGCTGGCAATGAGCATGAAGTTGGCCGGGAAGTCGATGCTGACCTTGGCCCGCGAAATGGTCACGCGGCGCTCTTCCAGTGGCTGGCGCATGACTTCCAGCACCGTGCGCTTGAACTCCGGCAGCTCGTCGAGAAACAGCACGCCGTTGTGGGCCAGCGAGATTTCACCGGGCTGCGGATTGCCGCCGCCGCCCACCAAAGCCACGTCGGAAATGGTGTGGTGGGGCGAGCGGAAGGGCCGCGTACCCAGCAACGAGCCGCCCGCGCCCAGTTTACCGGCTACTGAGTGAATCTTGGTGGTTTCCAACGCCTCGTGCAGGTTCAGAGGCGGCAATATGCCCGGCAAACGTTTGGCCAGCATGGTTTTGCCCGCGCCGGGTGGCCCCACCATAATCACGTTGTGGCCACCGGCCGCTGCAATTTCCAGTGCCCGTTTGATGTTTTCCTGGCCCTGCACGTCGGCAAAGTCGGCGGCGTACTGATTGGCTTCGGTTTCGAACACGTCGCGTGTGTCGATGCGCAGCGGCTCAATGTCCTGCCGGCCTTCCAGAAAGTCGACGGCCTCCTGCATGGTCGTGACGGGAATAACGTCTAGATTATTGACGATGGCAGCCTCTTTAGCGTTTTCTCTCGGCAGAATGAAGCCTTTGAAACCTTCCTTCCGGGCCTGAATGGCAATGGGCAGCACCCCGCGAATGGGCCGCAGTTCGCCGTCGAGCGACAACTCGCCCATGATGATGTACTCGCCCAGCCGTTCGGTGGTTATTTGCTGCGAGGCGTGCAAAATGCCCAGCGCAATGGGCAGGTCGTAAGCCGAGCCTTCCTTGCGGATATCGGCCGGGGCCATGTTCACCACCACCTTGGTGCGCGGCATGTTGTAGCCGCGAAAACGCATGGCCGCCTCGATGCGCTGCTGGCTTTCCTTGATAGCGTTGTCGGGCAGCCCCACAACATAAAACAACGTGCCCTGGGATACGACGACTTCAATGGTAATCGTGTAAGCATTAACGCCCTGCACGGCCGAGCCGTAGGTTTTGGTAAGCATAGATTGAGTAGTGGAAAAGACTGGGCTAAGATAAATGATTAAAAAGGTGTGGCTTCATAACGCAGATACCGAAGAAGCATCGTCTAGTCATAGTCGCCTACTTCTTCATCTGATAATAAGAAAGTCGAGCCGTCGGCATGTATTCCGACCCCGCTCAAGTATTTGCGGTAAAAGCCCAACCACAAGCTGCGCGACAATTCAAATATGACGTGCTTCTTCTCATGTAAAACATTACGCATCCAGTAGCCGCGAACTTCTTGGCCTTTAATTAGCACAGTGAAGTCGCCGTAATCGGGAAGAGCCTTAATGGCCGCACTGCCTCGATCCATTATAAGCAGAGCTTGTTCGTCAATTGCTTTCTGATAAAGCGCATCAAGCTCAGTCATGACTACTTCACCAACTGCTCGATGAGCATAATCAGGATGTGAATCACCTTGATGTGGATTTCCTGAATGCGGTCGGCGTAGCCGTGGTGCGGGATGCGGATTTCCACATCGGCCACAGCTGCCAGGGGGCCGCCGTCTTTGCCGGTGAGGGCAACGACCTGCATACCGGCGGCCTTGGCGGCTTCGGCGGCGCGCAGGATGTTGGGCGAGTGGCCGCTGGTGCTGATGGCCAGCAGCACGTCGCCGGGGCGGCCGAGGGCCTGCACGTAGCGGCTGAACACGAACTCGTAGCCGTAGTCGTTGGCCACGCAGCTCATGTGGGAGGCGTCGGTCAGGGCAATGCCGGCTAGGGCTGGTCGGTCGTGGCGGTAGCGGCCGCTCAGTTCTTCGGCGAAGTGTTGGGCGTCGCAGAGCGAGCCGCCGTTGCCGCAGCTTAACGCCTTGCCGCCCGCCCGCAGGCTAGTAGCCAGCAGGCGGGCGGCGTGTTCGATGTCCGCAATGTTTTTCGGCTCGGCCAGAAAACGGTCGAGCACGGTGCGGGCTTCGGTAAGTTCGGCCCGGATGATTGTCGAGAGGTCGGGGAGGGTAGCTGCCACGCGGCAAAGTTACACGCGCGGCGGGTCGTTCGGGTACGGGGTGGTGGTAGGGGGCACGGCACTCGGCGGCAAATCGGCGGCCGAGGGCGGAGGCACGGCCGTGCCGGTGCGCGGAATGGCGTTGGGTGCCGGGGCGGGCGGCGTAAACGTGGGGCCAGTACCGGTGTGTACCGAAGCAGGCATGGCGGGACGGCCTTCGCGGTCGAGGTGGTGGTCGTAGAGCTTGGCTTTTAGCTCGTTGACTTTCATTTCGTGGCGGGTGATGTCGCGGCGCAGCGACACGCCGTGCACGTTTTCCACCAGCAATTGCAGCAGCAGCAGCAGCGTGCCGATAACGGTCATGGTAAACCAGAAATCGGCTCGGTCGCCGCCGGTCATGCTCATCATGGCGTCGCGGGCGCCGGGCAGGGAAATGAAGAGCAGGGAAAGCAGCAGAAACACCATCACAACGACGGTGAGGAAACGGCGGAGGGCTGACATGGGGGTAAAGCGGTCGGTGAAAGGTGGCGGCGGGCCCGAACGATATCGGGCCGACGAAATATAGCCTCTTTACGGATGCAACCGGGTTTTAGGTGAATTAGGCTGGGGCCGCCGGACGCCTGCCACGCCGGCCCTACGCCAGAGCGGGGTTATTCTGCAGCTTGCTCAGGCGGGCGTAAAGGCCGTCGGGCCGGGCCACGAGCTGGTCGTGGGTGCCGCGCTCCACAATGCGACCTTGCTGGATAACCACGATTTCATCGGCGTGCTGCACGGTGCTCAGGCGGTGGGCAATAACGAGCGAGGTGCGGTGGGCCATCAGGCGCGTGAGAGCCTCCTGCACCAGCTTTTCGCTTTCGGTGTCGAGGGCCGAGGTGGCTTCGTCGAGGATGAGGATGGGCGGGTTGCGCAGAATGGCGCGGGCAATGCTAAGGCGCTGCCGCTGCCCGCCCGACAGGCGCGCGCCCCGGTCGCCAATCATCGTCTGGTAACCATCCGGCGCGGCCACGATGAACTCGTGGGCGTTGGCAATTTTGGCGGCTTCGATGACTTCGGCCTCAGTAGCTTCGGTGTTGAAGCGGATGTTGTTGAAAATGGTGTCGTTGAACAGAATGCTTTCCTGGGTGACGATGCCCATCTGGTCGCGCACCGAATGCAGGGTGCAGGCGCGCAGGTCGTGGCCGTCGATGAGAATCTGGCCGGCGGTGGGGTCGTAGAAACGCGGCACGAGGTCGGCCAGGGTGCTTTTGCCGCCGCCCGAGGGGCCTACCAAGGCCACGGTTTTGCCCTTGGGAATGGTCAGGTTGATGCCCTGCAACACCGTGTTGTCGCCGTAGCTGAAGGCCACGTCGCGGAATTCAATCTGCTGCTGAAACGGCGGCAGTGAGTGGGCGTCGGCGCGGTCGATGATGGTCGGCTCGGTGTCGATGACGCTGAGCACCCGCTCGCCGGCCACCAGCCCGCGCTGGATGTTGCTGAACGCGGCCGACAAGGCTTTGGCCGGCACCAGCACCTGCGAAAACAGCACGATGTAGGTAATGAAATTGGCCGCCGTGAGGTCCGACTGGCCGCCCAGCACCAGCGTGCCGCCGAAGTACAGCAGCGCCGCCACCAACGACACGCCAGCAAACTCCGAAAACGGCGAGGCCAGGTCGCGGGTGTTGTCGATGTTGCGCTGGGTGCGGGCGTACTGCTCGTTTTGCTGGTGAAACTTGCCCGTGATGTAGGGCTCGGCGTTGAAGGCTTTGATGACGCGCACGCCGCCCAGGGTTTCGTCAATTACCGACAGCATGGTGCCCAGCGTGCTTTGGCTTTGCTTGGCCTGGTTGCGCAGCCGCTTGGAAATGCCCGCAATCAGTCCGCCCGAGAGCGGCAGCAGAATCAGCGTAAACAGCGTCAGCTTCACCGACATGAAGAACAGCACCGCGAAGAAGCTGATGATGCTCAGCGGCTCGCGAATGACGGCCGTGAGAGAGTTGACCACCGAGGTTTCCACTTCCTGCACGTCGTTGGTGAAGCGCGACATCAGGTCGCCCTTTTTGGTCGACGAGAAGTAGCCCAATTCCAGCTGCATCACGCGGTGGTAAAGCGTGGCGCGCAGGTTGCGAATGACGCGGGACCGAACCTTAGCCAGCAGGCGCAAGCTCAGGTACCGAAACAGGTTGCTCAGAAACACCGACGCGATGAGCAGCAAGCACACAAACGACAGTGCGCTGAGCCGCCCCTGGGTTTCGATGACCGAGCGGAAGTAGTAGTTGAACGTGCCCGTGATGAACGAGAGCGACAAGTTGAAGTCGGGCGGCGCGGTGGGCGCCTCGGCCAGCATCTTGCCGGTGGTGTCGAACAGGATGTTGAGCAGCGGAATCAGCATGCCGAAGTTGGCAATGCCGAAAAAGATGCCCAGCACGGTGTAGAGCAGGTATAGCGGCAGAAAATCGGCGTAGGGCCGGGCAAACTGCAGAATGCGGAGGTAGGTCTTCATCGGAAGCTGCAAAGGTAGACCACGGATTCTGACGGATTTTTCGGATGCCACGGATTTCGTGGACGGCCCGGAAACGCGAGGTGCCGCGACTCCATAGTCGTGGCACCTCGACGTTTACTTTGCGCAGAACCGCATCAAGCTTTGCAGCTTAAAAACAGTGGTGCCACGACCGAAAAAGCCGTGGCACCACGTCCGTTCAAATCGTCCACAAAATCCGTGGCATTCGAAAATTCGCTCGAATCCGTGGTCCGTGGGTCTAGAATTCGTGCAGGCGCTGGGCGGCGTTCCAGCGCAGCGACACCGAGGGAATAGCCTCGTTGCCGTACAGGTTGGAGTGGCGCACGATGAGTTTGGCGTCGAAGAAGAGGTTGTGGCGGGCCTGGTAGGTCGCGGTCAGATCGGCGTGGAGCAGCTCGTAGCGGATGCCGTTGCCCACGCGGTAGCCGGTGTACTGCACGTTGCCGCTGCCGTCGAGCGGGCGGTTGATGTACACCAGCAGCGGGTTGCCGCCGTAGTTGACGGTGGTGGGCGTGCCGGGCACAGTCAGCGGCTCAACCAGGTCGAGGCCCTGCACCACGTAGAACGCCTTGCCCACCAGGCTCAGGCGCGGCAGCGGCTGGTAGCTGATGATACCCAGCAGCTCGCGCAGGTTGGCGCCCATGGGGTGGGCCAGCGGCTGCTGGTAGTGGGTGTAGCTGGTGAAGTAATCGACGTGCTGGTAGGTGTAGGGGCGCACGTAGTTGAACTCGGCCTGCACGTCGAGGTTGCGGATGCCGGCCACGTCGATGTACTTGGCGCCGAGCTGCAGGGCCTGCTTGTTGTTGATGGAGCCGGCCCCGGCGCGCACGTCGCTCAGGATAAACTCGTCGAGCACGAGTTGGCCGTAGAGCTGGGCGCGGCGGCGAATGTTCCACTTGAAGTCGGCGCCGAGCAGGGCGTTGTCGTCGGAGCCGAGGCCCTGCTCCACGCTGCGGTAGAAGATGATGGGGTTGAGGTACTGCAGCTCGAAGCGGCCCTTGCCGCGGGCGAAAATCAGCGACTCAAACACGCCCACGTTCAGGGAAGGCGTGATGTCGAGGCTCAGGTGGTGCAGCGCGAGGTACTTCTTGGGGTCGACGCGGTCCTTGCCGCCGCGGTCGGCGTTCAGCTCGGCGAAGAGGTTCTGGTAGTTGAACTTCCAGATGCGGGTGTTCAGCTTCAGGAAGAAATACGGCGCCGCGTAATCGGACAGAATGAGGGAGCGGTAGCCGTTGCCGATGAAGTTACGGTCGTGGCCGAGCTGCACGTTGATGTGCTTGGTGGCGGCATAGGTGAGGTAGCCGCGGGCGGTGAGGAAGTCGTACTTGCTGGGCGCGGCGGGGTTGGTGAGGTCCTGCTTGTAGTATTTCCAGTAGCCTTCGTGGGGCACAATGGTGTCGCGCTGCACGCGGCGCTGCACGTAGAGCGGCACGGCCATCTGGTTGTCGGCCAGGTAGGTGTAGAAACCCAGGCGCTGGTCGATGGTGCCTTCGAGCTGCACGCCGCGGGTGTTCACGAAGCGCAGGCCGTCGGAGGTTTCGGTGTCGGAGCCGAGCTGGAAGTGCGCCACGGGGTTCACGCGCAGGGTGAAGTCCTCGGTATCGACGCTGTAGAGGTCGGCGGGGTTGCGGTAGAAGCGCTTCAGCAGCGGCTTCTGGCTCACGTTCTGGGCGCGGTTCTCCGGATTGGTGACGTACTGCCAATTGTCGCGCAACAAGTAGCGGGCGTTGAAACGGTCAGGTCCACTTCTCCTTTCGCCTCTTGAGCCTAGTTCCAACGTTCCTACATCTTTAGGATAGGTGTCATTGGGAGTATTGCGTGTGCCACTGCTTGTAGGGTAAATGCGCTCGGCTAGGCGGGCCACGGCGGCGCGGTTGTAGGGCCGGTTGGACGTGTGAATGTCGCCCAGCGAATCGGCGCCGAACTTGATAGCGTAGCGGTCAATCAGGCGGTACACCTCGTGGTCGAGCGGCACGTACACGGGCGCTTGCAGCGGGGCTTTTTGGGCCGTGGCCTCAATGCGCGGCGGGGTGAAAACGGGCGCGGCGGGCGTAACTACCGGCGCGGCCGGAGCCGGGGGCGTTACGATGCGAATGGTGGTATCGGCAGGCGTGGTTTGGGCCAGCAGGGGCGAGGCGGCAGTAGCGCATAGCAGGCCGAAGCCGAGCCGGAGCAGAAGTCGGTTCATAGGAGAGGGGTAGCGGCCTGCATACGCAAGCGGCCCGGGCGAAGCTACGGCGGCGGGCCGAAATGGGGCCAGGGCGGGGGGGCCTGGTAGTCCAGCTTGGCACCGTTGCAACGTGTCGCGGGACCGTTTCAACGCTACTCGGAAGCGTCGCAAACAGGCGCGACACCGTGTGAAAGACCTCGGGAGAGTGCTAAATCACCTCGGCAGCGTTTCAAAACACCTCGGGAGCGTTGCAAAGTAGCTCGGGAACGTTTCAAACGGCCTCCGGTACGTTTCAAACGTGCTCGGAACCGTTTCAAAGCAGCTCGGCAGCGTTTCAAAACGGGTCGGGAACGTCGCAACCCGTCTAGGAAGCGTTTCAAACCCATACATACCTTTAAAAAGCACGCCTGCACGCGCAACAGCGCCCTTTCACGTAGTTTTACCACCTCAGCTTCGCTTTCCGCGCCCCCTGGCGCCCGTACCCATGTCTGCTCCCGCGCCCCAACTCCCGGTTATCGTTCTTCTGCACGGCTTCGGCGAAAGCCGCGAGGTGTGGACCGACTTCACCCGCGAGTTTCCCGAAACCTACCGCCTGCTCACGCCCAACCTGCTGGGCTTCGGCACCAACACCCGCGACATCCGCGACTATTCGATGGAGGCCCAGGCCCGTTACCTGGCCGACTACCTGCGCCAGCGCAACGTGGAGCAGGCCCTGCTGGTGGGCCACTCCATGGGCGGCTACGCGGCCCTGGCTTTTGCCGAGCGCTACCCCAACATGGTGGCCGGCCTGAGCTTGTTTCACTCCACGGCCCGGCCCGACTCGGACGAGAAGAAGGCCAACCGCGACAAAAACATCGATTTCGTGCAGCGCAACGGCGTCGACAAGTTCATGGAGTCGTTCATTCGGCCGCTGTTTGCTCCCGCCAACCGCGAACGAATGATTGACCAGCGCTGCTTTCTCGAAGACATTGGCAAAGCCACGCCTGCCGATACCGTAACCGGTGCCCTGCGCGCCATGCGCGACCGGCCCGACCGCACCGCCGTGCTGCGCGACGCCCGCTACCCGGTGCAGTTCATCGTGGGCAAAGACGACGTGGCCGTAACCCTCGAAAGCATGCAGCCCCAGCTGGTAATGCCCCGCGAAAGCCACGTGCTGGTGCTGGCCGATGTGGGCCACCTCGGCTACTTCGAGCGCCCCGAGGAAACCCGTCGAGCCGTGCTGGACTTTGCCGGAACGGTGTTTGGGCGGGAGTAGCGGCCTTGAAAACGCATAAAAAAGCCCCGCCGCGACAAGCGACAGGGCTTTTTTGCGTCTAAGCAAGAAGTCAGACGATGCTACTTAATCAGGCCCGCTTTCAGCAGGTACTCGGCAATCTGCACCGCGTTGGTAGCAGCGCCTTTGCGCAGGTTGTCGGCCACCACCCACATGTTGAGGGTGTTGGGCTGGGTTTCGTCGCGGCGCAGGCGGCCGACGAGCACGGTATCCTTGCCGTGGGCGTCGCGGGGCATGGGGTAGCGGTTGTTGGCCGGGTCGTCCACTACTTCCACGCCTTCGGTTTCGCTCAGCAGGCGGCGCACCTCGGCCAGGTCGTAGTCGCGGGCAAACTCCACGTTCACGGCCTCGGAGTGGCCGCCCACGGTGGGCACGCGCACGGCCGTGGCCGTCACCCGAATGGAGTCGTCGCCCATGATTTTCTTGGTCTCCTTCACCATCTTCATTTCCTCCTTGGTGTAGCCGTTGTCCTCGAACACGTCGATGTGGGGCAGCACGTTCAGGTCGATGGGGTGGGGGTAGGCCGGGGAGGTTACCGTGTCGCCGGCGCGCTCCTGCATCAGTTGGTCGACGGCTTTTTTGCCGGTGCCGGTCACGCTCTGGTAGGTACTCACCACAATGCGCTCCACCTTGTAGGCTTCGTGCAGCTTGCTCAGGGCCACCACCATCTGAATGGTCGAGCAGTTGGGGTTGGCAATGATCTTGTCGTCGGCAGTCAGCACGTGGGCGTTTACCTCGGGCACCACCAGCTTCTTGGTGGGGTCCATGCGCCAGGCCGAGGAGTTGTCGATAACCACGGTGCCCACGGCGGCGAAGTGCGGCGCCTGCTCTTTCGAAATGGAGCCCCCGGCCGAGAAGATGGCCACGGCCGGGCGGGCCGCAATGGCGTCGGCCATGCTCACCACCGGGTATTGCTGGCCGCGGAAGGTAATGAGCTGGCCCACCGACTTTTCGGAGGCCACCGGCAGCAATTCGGTAACCGGGAAGTTGCGCTCGGCAAGCACTTTCAGCATCTCGGTGCCCACCAGGCCGGTGGCACCCACAACCGCTATTTTCATGGAAGACGTCTGGTTTAGCCGCTCGGAACACAAGCGGGATGCAAAATTCGCGAAAAGCCCGGGTATTGTTGCTTAACTTTAGCCTGCGCTGCTGTGCGCTGACCGCCAACGGGTTTGGCGGCGGCCGAATCGGCGTTTGATTTTGCCCTTTCCCGCTTTCCTTCCCTGTATGCTGCAACGGCTACTCTTCGGGTTGTGCTTGCTGCTTCCGGCGCTGCCGGCCGCGGCTCAGCTCAACGACGCTTTCACCGACGGCGACTTCACCCAAAACCCTACCTGGACCGGCGACGTGGCCTCGTTTCAGGTGGCCGCGCAGCAGCTGCAGAGCAACGGCCCGGCCGTCACGGGTTCCCAAATTCAGCTGGTAACGCCCAGCCAGGCGGCCACCGGCAACACCGTGTGGGAGTTCTGGGCCAACCTGAAGTTTGCCACCTCCTCGGCCAACCAGGCCGAGGTGTGGCTGATGAGCGAGCAGGCCGACCTGAAAGCTACCGGCAACCGCGGCTACTTCGTGCGCCTCGGCAACACCGCCGACGAAGTGAGCCTCTACCGCAAAGACGCGGCCGCCACCAGTACCATCATCATCAACGGCGCCGACGGCACGCTCTCGTCGACCACCAACAACCTGGTGCGGGTGCGGGTGACGCGCAGCGCGGCCAACGTCTGGACGCTGGAGCGCGACCTGACCGGCGGCCGCACCTTCGTGAGCGAAGGCACCGTAACCGATGCCACGCTCACCCGCAGCGAGTATTTCGGGGTGTCGCTGGTGTACTCCTCGGCCAACAACCGCGGCTTCGCGTTCGATGATTTTGTCATCACCGACAGCACGCCGCCCGTGCTCGTGCAGGCCCTCACCGCCAGCACCACCCAACTCGACGTGCAGTTCAACGAGCCTGTAGCGGCCACCGTAGTAGCCGGCTCGTTCCGCCTTGCCAGCGGCGCCACCGCTACCGCCGCCACCCGCGACGCCACCGACCCCGCGCTGGTGCACGTGTCGTTCGGCAGCAGCTTCCCGGCCGGCACCAGCACCCTGGAAGTGCGCAACCTCTCCGACCTCTACGGCAACGTGGCCGCCGGCCCGCTCACGGCCTCGTTTGCCTACACGCCGCCCGCCGCGCAGCCCGCGCCCAACCAGCTGCTCATCACCGAAATCTACGCCGACGAAACCCCGGCTACTGGTGCGCCAGCGGCTACTTACGCCTCGGAGTACCTGGAAATCTACAACCCCACGGCCGCGCCGCTCGACCTGGCCGGCGTGCGCCTGCTGAAACCCACCAGCACCGCGGCGGCCGCCGTGTTTCCGGCCGGGGCCGTGCTCTTGCCCGGCGAATACGCCGTGGTGTGCGGCAGCACCCGCACCGCGCAGTTCACCGGCTTCGGCAAGGTGTTCGGCCTCACCAACTTCCCCAGCCTCAACAACACCGGCGACCAAGTGCTGCTGCGCGCCCGCGACGGCCGCACGCTGTTTGCCGTGAGCTACTCCGATGCCTGGTACAACGACCCGGTGAAGAAAGACGGCGGCTGGTCGTTGGAAATGATTGACACCGGCCGCCCCTGCCTGCTGGGCGCCGACAACTGGACCGCCAGCACCGACCCCACCGGCGGCACGCCCGCCCGCCAGAACGCGGTGCGCACCAACAACCCCGACCAGACCGCGCCTGCTCTGCAAAGCGCCGTGGCCTTGAACGCTACTACCGTGCGCCTCACCTTCGGCGAAAAGCTGGATAGCACGCTGATGAGCAATGCCGCGCTGTATTCGCTCACGCCCGCCGTGGCCGTGCAGCGTGCTACCGTAGTACCCACCGATTTCCGCACCATCGACCTGACGCTGGCGGCTGCTCTGCCCGTGAACCAAAGCGTGAGCGTGGCCGTGCAGCGCGCCACCGACTGCGTGGGCAATGCCACCGGGGCCAGCGTAGCGGCTTCGTTCACCTACTTTGGCGCGGCTGTGGCGCCGGGGCCGCAACAGGTGCTCATCACCGAATTGATGGCCGACGAAGACCCGGCCGTGCGCCTGCCGGCGGCCGAGTTCGTGGAAATTTTCAACCCTGGCAACGCGCTGCTGGATTTGGGCGGTGTGCGCCTGCAGAAGCCCGGCAGCACCTCGGCGGCGGTATTTCCGAACGGGGCCGTGCTGCGTCCCGGCGAATACGCCGTGGTGAGCGGCACGAGCGGCGCCACGCTCTACAACCAGTTTTTTGCCTCGACTCCCACGCCGCCGCAGGTATTCGGCCTGAGCAATTTCCCCAGCCTGAGCAACGGCGGCGACCAGCTGCTGCTGCGCGGCCGCGACGGCCGCACGCTGTTTGAAGTAGCCTACTCCGACACCTGGTACCGCGACAACGTGAAGAAAAACGGCGGCTGGACGCTGGAAATGGTGGACACCGGCAACCCCTGCGGCGGCATGGACAACTGGACTGCCAGCACCGACACCCGCGGTGGCACGCCCGGCCAAGCCAACTCGGTGCGCGCCACCAACCCCGACCGCACGCTGCCCACGCTGCTACGCGCCGTGGCGGTGAATGCCACTACTGTGCGCCTGTACTTCAGCGAGAAAATCGACAGCACGCTGGCGTCCAACGTGGCGCTGTACGCGCTGAACCCGGCCAACGCCATTCAGCGGGCAGCGGCCGTGGCTTATGATTTCCGCTCGGTAAACCTGACGTTGGCGTCGGCACTGCCTGCCAACCAGGCGCTGACCGTAACCGTGCAGCGCACCACCGACTGCGTGGGCAACGCCGGCGGGCCGTTCACGTCGGCCACGTTTGCCTTGCCCGTGGCCGCTGCCGCCGGCGACGTGGTTATCAACGAAGTGCTGTTCAACCCGCGTTCGGGCAGTGTCGACTTTGTGGAGCTGCTCAACCGCTCCACCAAGTACGTGGACCTGCAGGGTGCCGAAATCGGCCATGAAATTGCCAGCGGCACCGAGTACAAAGCCATCAGCACCGAGCCGCTGGTGCTGGCGCCGGGCCAGCTGCTAGTGTTGACTGAAAACCCCGCGCTGGTGCAAAGCCAATACCCCACCAGCAACGACCCCGCCGCGTTCCTGGCCGTGGCTTCGCTGCCCACCTACGCCGACGACGCGGGCACGGTGCTCGTGCGCAACGCCCAGCGCGTGGTGCTCGACCGATTTGCCTACAACGAAAACATGCACCTGGGCCTGCTCGACACCCGCGACGGGGTGTCGCTGGAGCGCATCAGCCCCGATGGCCCGAGCACCGGCGCCAACTTCCACTCGGCGGCGGGCAGCGTGGGCTACGCCACTCCGGGCCGGCGCAATTCCCAGTTTCTGGCCGCCGCCATTGGTGACCAGCAGTTTCAGGTGGAGCCCGAAATCTTCACGCCCGACGAGGACGGCGACAAAGATTTCACCACGCTCACCTACCGCCTCGACCAGCCCGGCTACGCCGCCAGCGTGCGGGTGTACGACGTGCAGGGCCGCTTGGTGCGGCAGCTGGTGCGCAACGAAAGCCTGGCTACCAGCGGCTTCTTTCAGTGGGACGGCCTCACCGATCAGGGCCGCAAGGCCAGCCTCGGCCACTATTTGCTGCACATCGAGCTGTTCCGCCCCGGCGGCGGCCAGAAGCGCGAATACAAGAAGACCGTGGTACTCGGCGCCCGGCTGTAACGGCCACGCTCGGCAAGGCGCCAAAGCCAACGGCCCCTACGATTCCGGAGAATCGTAGGGGCCGTTGGCTTAAACAGGGGATAGGAACAGCGTCCTGCCGTAGCCTTGGTGCTACGGCTCTACCACCAGCCGTTGCACCGCTGCCGCAGCGTCCGACTGCACCCGCACGAAGTAGGTGCCGGCCGCCCAGCCAGTGGTATCGAGCACGTAGCTGCTGCCGCTGAACTGCGTGGTGTGCACCAACCGGCCCGTGAGGTCGAATGCCTGCAGCTGGTGCTGGCCGGAAGTAGCCAGCCCCAGACGGACGGAGCCTTTTGTGGGGTTTGGGTAAAGCGAAAGAGCCAGCGCGGCGGGGCGGGTGGCGCTGAGCGGACCTGGGGGCTGCAACCGCAGTACCCACGTTTCGTTGGCGCCCAAGGCCGTCAGCCCAGGCGCCCAATTGCTGAATCCGCCTTGGGCATCGACGGTTAGCGTGCCGGCCGCCTGCCCGCTGTAGAGGTCGGTGGCTTGGTAGGAGCCCGCTGCCAACGTCGATACGGCCACGCTCAGGGCAGTATTGCTGGCGGGGCTGCTGCCCAGGTTCGCAACCACCAGCACCGCTTCGGGGCCGTAGACGCGGGCATACGCCAGCACCGGTGCGGCCGAAGCCGTGGCGGGGAGGTAGTATCCTTTGCGCAACGCTTCGTTGGCATTGCGCAGGCCGATGAGCTTCTTGTAGTGGTTCAGCAGCGAAGCCGGATCGGCTTGCATGGTGGCCACGTTGAACTGCGGGTAGTTGGCGTTGATGGTGCGCCAAGGCGTGCCGGTGGTGAAACCCGCCCGGCTGCCGGCGGTCCACTGCATCGGGCGGCGTTTGTCTTCGTCGGCGCCCGAGCCGGCCATGCCTACTTCCTCGCCGTAGTACAGAAACGGCACGCCGGGCATGGTCAGGTAGAGCGCGGCGGCCTGTTTCATGCGGGCCAGGTTGCTGCCCAAGGCGTCGAGCACCCGGTTTTGGTCGTGGTTGGTGAGGAACGTGGCGTACTGCAGGCGTGGGTAGAGGGTATTCACCAGGTTCAGCTGGCTGCGCAGCGCGGTGGCGTTGCCTTGGTTCAGGCCGTTGATGAGGGCCGCCGCCAGATCGAACTCAAAGCACAGGTCGAGGCGGTTGTTCTGCACGTAGGGCACCACGGCGCGCGTAGCGGTCCAGGCTTCGCCCACCGACACGGCGGCGGGGTTCACGGCTTTCAGCGAGTCGTGAAACTCCTGGAGCAGCGAGAAGGTGGACGGCGCTTCGGCCAGGGTTGTGCCGTCTTCCATCAGGTAGCGCACGGCATCGAGCCGGTAGCCGTCGACGCCCTTGCGCAGCCAGAACCGGCTGGCGTCCCACATGGCGGCCTTCAGCTGGGGGTTGCGCCAGTTTAGGTCGGGCATGCCGTCCCAGAACACGGCGTAGTAGTAGCTGCCGTTGCGGGGGTACCACACCTGCTGGCCTTGCGGCCCGAGGTAGCCGGGGTTGGCGGCCGACCAGCGGAACCAGTCGCGGTAGGGGTTGCTGGTGCTGCTGGCCGACTGCGTAAACCACGGGTGCTGGCTCGAGGCGTGGTTGAGCACCAAATCGATGATGACTTTGATGCCGCGTTGGTGCGCCGCCGCCAGAAACGCCTCAAACTCGGCCATGGTGCCGTAGTCAGGCTCGGTGGCTTTGTAGTTGGTCACGTCGTAGCCGTGGTAGCTCGGCGACTCCATCATGGGCATCAGCCACAAGCCGGTCACGCCCAGGTCGGTGGTAGTGTTCGGGTTGCCGTCGTTGAGGTAATCGAGCTTTTGGGTGAGGCCGGCGAAGTCGCCTCTGCCGTCGCCGTTGCTGTCGTAGAAGCTGCGCACAAATACTTCGTAGAACACCGCGTCGTTCCACCAATAGGTGGGGTAGGCCGCCGTGGGCACGCCGCTGCACGACGCACAGCCGCCAAAGCAAAGCGCGGGCGGGGCGTTGACGGCCGCTGTGGCCGCCACCACGCGGGTGAGCGTGCCGGTGCCGTCGGCGGTGCCGCAGGCGGCGGGCACGGTTTCGGCCCCGGCCAGGGTGCTGCCGTTCACGAAACGGTACTGAAACAGGCCGGGAGCGGGCAGTGAAATCTGCACTTCGTACACGCCGTCGCCGTCGGCGTCGCGCAGCGGAACGGCCGTGGCGTCGTTGTTGGTGCCGTAGCCGGCCAGCGCCTGGAAGTTGCCGATGACGTGGACGCCGGCCGTCGTCACGGTCTGGCCGTTCATGTCCACGGCGAAGCGCAGCTGGGTGGCGCAGTCGCCAAAGGCCACGATGGGCAGACGCACGTCGGTACCGCCCACTACCACCTCCCGGTTGATGTTGCCGCCGCCGTCGTCGACGCCGCAACTCGCGGGAGGCAGTTCGGCGCCGGGCCAGCCGTTGCCGTTCACAAACTTGTAGAGGTACACGCCCGCCGGCACGGTCACGGTTACTTCCCACACGTGGTCGTTGTCGGCGTCGGTGAGGGCCGTGGTGGCCGGGTTCCAGTTGGCCGGAAAGCCGGCCGCCGCCTGAAAGTTGCCCGCCACGTGCACGCCAGTGGCCGGCACCGTTTGTTGGCTCATGTCGACGCGGAACGTGACTTGCCCGGCGCGGGCACTGGTGAAGCCCACAAGCAGCAAGAGAAGCGGTAAGAGGTGTTTCATGCGAGCAAAAAAACGGCCGGTAACTGGCTGAAGTAAGACGATTCTATTGCAACAGTGGGCCTTTGCCCTAAAGTTCTGTCGGATAGTTGGGAAGTGCGGCATGAACCCGGGTTTTTGCCGGTGGTTCGGGGCGAGGTATTCGGGTGAGCCGACAAGCAGGAGTTAAACCCTGCCCGCGCAATACCGTCCAAGCAAGCATCCACTTCAGCCCGACACCGCTCATGACGACGCACCAACAGCTGCAGCATCTGTACTGGCGGGCGGGCTTCGGCCCCCGGCCGCAGGACGTGGAATCGGGCCTATCGGTGCGCAAGGCGCTGAAGCAGCTCTTGCAGGACGCCAAAACGGTAGCCCCGCTGGGGGGCGCCCAGATGCAGTACGCCGAGCAAATGGCCCTGGCGCCCGTGCCCACCACCGACCTGCGCCAGGACCCGCAGGCGCCCGCCCTGAAGCGCGGCCAGCTGACACCGGAGCAGCGCAAAGAGCAAAACCGGCAGATCCGGGACGCGTTCTACGCCATGAATACCGGCTGGCTGGAGCGCATGGCTACCTCGCCGGCCCAAATCCGCGAAAAGCTCACGTTCTTCTGGCACGGGCACTTTGCCGCCCGCGTACGCCGGCCCGATGCCGCCCTGCAACTCAACAACACGGTGCGGCGGCTGGCGCTGGGCAAGTTTTCGGATTTGCTGCTGGCCGTGTCGAAAGAGCCGGCCATGCTGCAGTTTCTCAACAACCAGCAAAACCGCAAACAGCACCCCAACGAAAACTTTGCCCGCGAAGTAATGGAGTTGTTCACCATCGGCCGCGGATACTACACCGAGCAGGACGTGAAAGAAGCCGCCCGCGCTTTCACCGGCTGGAGCTACGACGCGCAGGGCCAGTTCGTGTTCCGGCCGCGCCAGCACGACGACGGCCCCAAGACGTTTATGGGGCGCACCGGCAACTTTGGGGGCGAAGACATTCTGCGCATGCTCTTGGAGCGCCGCGAAACGGCCACGTTTCTGACCACCAAGCTCTACCGCTTTTTCGTCAACGACACGCCCAACCCGCAGCACATCGAGCCGCTGGCCGATGCTTTTTTCAAGAGCGGCTACGACATCGAGGACCTGATGGAGCGGCTGCTATCAGCCGAGTGGTTCTACAGCCCCGCCAACGTGGGCACGCGCATCAAGTCGCCGGTGGAGTTGCTGGTGGGTCTGCGCCGCCAAACCGGTCTGCAACCCGCCGATGGCAAGCTGTTGGTGTTCTGGCAAAAGGCACTCGGCCAAACGCTGTTTCAGCCCCCCAACGTGGCCGGCTGGCCCGGCGGCCGCAACTGGATTGATTCGTCGTCGCTGCTGCTGCGGCTGCAACTGCCGCAGGTGCTGCTGAAGCAAGCCGAGGTGAACGTGGCCCTGAAGGAAGACGAAAACGACCTCGCGCCTTCGGTACCGCGCCTCGAACGCCTGCTGCGCACCCGCGACAAACAGCCCAACGACGCGCCCGTGAGCCTAACCCGCGTGGCGGAACTGCTGCGCAACGTGCCCGCCGAAAAGCAGGTGCCGGTGTTGGCCGGTTTCCTGCTGCAAACTCCGCTGCGCCCCGAAAACCTGACGCTCGTACAACACCCCGCGGGTTCCGCCGCCGAGGCCCAGCGCCTGCGCACGCAACTAGGCGCGCTGCTGTCGTTGCCCGAGTACCAACTGTGTTAACCAGCTTGTCAGCCGCTGCTTCAAAGCCAGTCGCATAATACGAGCCAAGAGCCGCCAAACGCCAGCCAACAGTTATCAGCTGCCTTACCGCCTGCCATCCATGCCTACCCGTCGCGACTTCCTGAAATCATCGATCCTGGCCAGCTCGCTGCTGTTTGTGCCCAAATTCCTGCACGCCCTCGACCGTGGCGGCGTGCCCGGCCTGCGCGACAGCAGCGGCCGGCGGCTGGTGGTAGTGCAGCTCGGTGGCGGCAACGACGGCCTGAATACCATTGTTCCCTACCGCAACGACCTGTACTACAACGCACGGCCGACGCTGGCCTTGCGTGAACAAGCCGGCCTGCTGACGCTCGACAAAGACCTGGCGCTGCACCCTGCCATGACGCGCCTCAAGCAGCTTTACGACCAGGGCCAGTTGGCCGTGCTCAACTCCGTGGGCTACCCCAACCCCGACCGTTCGCATTTCCGCTCGATGGATATCTGGCACACCGGCTCGGCCGCCGACGAGTACCTGAGCACCGGTTGGCTCGGGCGCTACCTCGATGCCGCCTGCACCGGCTGCTCCACCGGGCACACCGGCATCGAAGTCGACGACACGCTGAGCCTGGCTATGAAGGGCGAGGCCCGCAAAGGCCTTGCGCTGAAAAACCCGCAGAAGCTGCGCCAAGCCACGCAAAACCGCTTGCTGGTCCAGGCCAGCCGCGAATCAGCGGCTACCGGCGTGAGCGAACTGGACTACCTCTACAAGACGCTGACCGAAACCGCCTCCTCGGCCGACTACCTCTACGAAAAGGCCAAAGTGTACCGCTCGGCGGTGACGTACCCCGATTCGGAGTTTGCCAAGAGCCTGAAAACCGCCGCCGAGCTCATCAATGCCGGGCTCGAAACCCGCGTGTATTATGCTTCTCTGGCCGGTTTCGATACCCACGTGCGCCAGCACGAGCAGCAAGGCAAGCTGCTGCAAGACCTGTCCGATGGCCTGGGCGCTTTTGTCGACGACTTGCAGCGCGGCGGGCAATTCGACAGCACGCTCATTCTGGTCTTCTCCGAATTCGGGCGCCGTGTAAGCCAGAACGCCAGCAACGGCACCGACCACGGCACCGCCAACAACGTGCTGCTCATCGGTGGCAAGCTCCGTCAGCCGGGTGTGGTCAACAACGCCCCCGATCTAGCCAACCTCGACGACGGCGACCTGCGCTACCAAGTGGATTTTCGCAGCATCTACGCCAGCGTGCTGCGCGACTGGCTGGAGGCCGATGACAAGACCATTCTGAGCGGCGGACCGGCTCCTTTGAGTGGTTTGGTGTAAATAGGCCGTCTTCAACCCCGCGACCGTGAGAGTTATCTGGTTCGTTAGCGGCGCAAGGTGAAACCAACGAAGAACTCACGGTCGGTTTCGCGGTTCAGGGCAAAATGGCCGCCGAAGTCTACCTGAAAGTTGTCGTTGACGCTGATGACGGGCGCCACGTTAACCGAGCTGTGCCACCGCGCCTGTTGCGTATTCCACTGCGTAACGCCTTCCAGAAGCAGGCTGAGGCGGTCGGTGAATTCGTGCTGTACGGCTACCGAGGGCATCAGGCGCACGTAATGCTCGTCCTCGTCGCGGTCGTAGTTGAGGTCGGTTTCCAGCTGCGCTTCCAGGTTCCAATGGTCGTGGATGGCCACATCTACGGGTAGTACCAGGCCCGCCTCTACGCCGCCTTCGCCGGCCTGGCCGCCGCTGGGCAGGCGTACGTAGCCGATAGCGGCAAAAGCCAACGGGTCTTGGTGGTCGTCGCCCACGAAGTTGTGCTTGAGGCGCAGGGTCACGTCGCCGAAGCCGCTGTGCCGCTCCCAGTCGGTTTCGCCGGCCATTTTCTGTTTCTGCACGCTATACAGCGGCACTTCCACCTGCACATCGGTGCGGCGGCTCAGGCCCAGCTTGGCCAAAGCGTAAGCCGCGTGCCATTCGCGCCGCCGCTGGTCGTCTTCGCGGCTGTTGATAATCCGGAAGGCATCGGTCTCCAGCTGAAAATGGCCGGCATCTACGGTAAACGGGCTTTCGGTGACGCCGGGGCGGTCGGGCTGCAGCTTGCGCAACTGGGTACGCGGCACGGGGTTGCGCAGCGAAAAATGGGCCGAGTCGTAGGGCGAGTCGAATTTGGATTGCGCAAGTGAAGGGACGCTGGCGAGCAGCGCAACGGCCGCCGCAGCAAGGCGCAGGTGTGTAAACATGAGAAACAGACAAAAGGGGAGGGTTTGCCTGTTACGCAACACCTGCGCAAAAAGTGTTTAGGGCCGAGGTTAGCGCCGGAAGCTCAGCCCCAAAAAATAGCTCGTTTCGGTGTCGCGGGTCAGCGCAAGGTTCCAGCCGGCGTCCAGTTGCAGGTTGTCGCCGATGCGCAGCGTGGGTCCGCCGTTGAAAGTTGCCGTCCAAAGGCCACCGCGGCGCAGGTCGCGGTTGGTGGCCAGCTCCACAAACCCGCCCAGTGTCTGGTACAAGTCGTGGCCCACGGTGATGGTAGGCGCAAACTCCAGAAAATGCTCCTGGGCTTCGGCGTCGCGGCTCACGTTGAGCTGCAGCTGGCTGCCGAAGCTCCAGTCGCCGGGCAGCTGCCAGGCAAACGGCGTCACCAGCCCGCCCTCTACCGCGCCGTTGCCCACCTTGTTGGCCGTGGGCAGCTTCACAAACGGGAGCAGCGCCAGCGCGGTGGTGCCGCCGTCGTTGCCCCACAGGTTTTGCTTGAAGCGCACGGTCAAGTCGCCGAAGCCACTGCGCTGGGTGCGGGTTTCGCTGCGCTCGGTTTGCAGCGTGTAGCTTTCCACTATCACCTGCACGTCGCTGGTGCGCGTAAGGCCCATCTTGAGGTTGATGTGGTTCAGGGCTACTTCCTCGCTGCGGGCAGTGCCAAACCGCTGCTGCCCAAACCGAACCAAATCGGTTTCCAGCTGAAAGTGACCCGCATCTACCGAGTAGGCGCTTTCGGTGGCATCCGGCCGGTCGGTGCTCAGCGGGCGCATGAGGCGCTGGGGAACGGGGCGCAGTAAGGAATACCCTTTTTTCAGCCGACGTAGGGAATCCGGTAGCTCTTCGGGAGAAGACTCGGCCACTTGCGCCACAGCTGGCGCGGCGAGCAAGCAGGCGGCACACGCCAGCAAGCAGGGGAGGGAAACAGGCATGGCTGGGCTTATCCGAAGAAGGTTTCGAAGAGCAAGTAGGCGTTCAGGGAAATGATGATGCCCGACACCACCCACGCCGTCACTTTCACCCAGCTGGCATTGACGAACTGGCCCATCTTGCGCCGGTCGCTGGTGAACAAGACCAGCGGAACCACGGCGAAGCTGAGCTGCAGCGACAAAATAACCTGGCTGAGTACCAACAACTCGCCGGTGCCTTTTTCGCCGTACAGCAGCGTAACGATGAACGCCGGTACCACCGCAATCAGCCGGGTAATGAGGCGCCGCAGCCAAGGCTTCAGCTTCAAATCGAGGAAGCCTTCCATCACAATTTGCCCGGCCAGCGTGCCCGTTAGCGTCGAGTTCTGGCCCGAAGCCAACAGCGCAACGGCAAACACCGCCCCGGCCGCCCCAGCTCCCAGCACCGGTGCCAGCAGTTTGTGGGCGTCGTGAATGTCGGCTACTTGAAACAGGCCGTTGCGGTGGAAGGTGGCTGCCGCCAACACCAGAATGGCTGCATTCACGAAGAAGGCCAGAAACAGCGCCACTGTCGAGTCGATAGTCGCAAACTTGATGGCCATGCGTTTGCCGGACGGGTTCTGCTCGAAAGCGCGCGTTTGCACGATACTGGAGTGCAGGTACAGATTGTGCGGCATAACGGTGGCGCCCAAAATGCCAATGGCCACATAGAGCATGGCCGGGTTCGTCACGATTTCTGTCTTGGGGAGTAGGCCGCCGGCCAATGCCACCCAATCGGGCCGCGACACTATCACCTCGTATAGAAAGCAACCGAAGATGACAACGATAAGCCCGGCCACAATGCTTTCGATGATGCGGAAGCCTTTGCTTTGGAAAAACAGCACCACCAGCACGTCGAGGATGGTAAGCACTACCCCCACGGTCAGTGGCAGCCCGAATAGCAGGTTGAGCGCAATGGCCGAGCCAATGACTTCGGCCAAGTCGCAGGCAGCAATGGCTATTTCGCACAGCACCCACAGCATCATGGCTACCGGTTTGCTGTAATGGTCGCGGCAGGCCTGGGCGAGGTCGCGCCCGGTAACAATGCCCAGCTTCGCGGCCAGGTGCTGCAAAAGCATGGCAAACAGGTTCGAAATCAGAATGACCGACAGCAGCGTGTAGCCGTAGCGGGCACCGCCGGCAATATCCGTAGCCCAGTTGCCGGGGTCCATGTAGCCTACGGCCACCATCAGGCCCGGTCCCCAGAACGCCATCAGCTTACGCCAGAACGAGGCGTTTTGAGCGGGCACACGGATGCTTGCGTATACATCCGATAGGGAAGGAGACTTGCGCGCCTGCCGCCAGCCCGGCTCACTCGAACTGGTGCGGGACTCGGACGGTGGAATGACGGGCGGGGTAGGAAGTGAAATCATGGATGCGTTGCGGTAAGCTGCCGTAAAGAACAGTAATTTTTAGACGAGTCTAAAATATTTTTTAAACTGCATTAAATACTCGAAAAGCAGCTTAAAGGTTTGCGTCGGATAAACAAAAAGGGCGCTGCCAGCTGGCAGCGCCCTTTTTGTTTGTGGGTCGGTAGGGTTAGCGGATCATTTCCACCCAGCCCTTCGACGATTTACCGTTGCGGTCGGTAATCACGTAGTAGTACAAGCCGCTAGGTTGGTCGTCGCCGTTCCAATCGTTGTTGTAGTTGGCGTACTCTTTCACCTTGCGGCCCCAGCGGTTGTAGATTTCCATCTTGTTGCCCACCTGTTCGGCCTGCACAATGAAGGTATCGTTCAAGCCGTCCTGGTTCGGGGTAAACACGTTCGGTACATCGAGGCGTGGAACCGTTACCGTACGCAGCGCTACCGATTCAGCACACTGCGTACCGCTCAGAGCACCTTCGGTGATGCGCAGGCGAATGATGTAGGTACCGGGGGTCGTCAGCGTGAGGGGAACCGAAGGCGTGGGGCCGTTTGCACCCTTACGACGGTAGAAAATTACTTCCGGCTCACCCGAGATAGGCGCACCCGTTTCGTCTTTCACGCGCTGGTAGCTCCACCGCAGCGAATCGACGTTGTTGGGGCTGATAATGCCGCCGATGGTCGAACGGTTGGTGAACGTGAACAAACGCGGCGGGCGGTTGAAGCGGCTGCCGGGAGCGGCGGCCGAATCGACGGTGAAGGCGGCTACCGCAGCAGGCGTAACCTTGATTTCAACCGACGTGGTAGCATCACAGCCGTACGGCGACTGGCCGTTCACGCGCACTTGATAAGTCGTCGTCTGCGTGGGACGAACCACGGGGTTCGGCTTGTTCAGGTCGGCCGCTGCCAGGCCGTTGGCCGGTTGCCATTGGTAGGTATAGGTATCCTGCAGGTTGTCGCCCCGACGAGCAGATGCCGTGAGGGAAACCGCTTCGCCCGGGCAAACCTCGGTTTTGTTGGTCGCAATGCTGGCCGTCGGCTCGGGAGCCACGCGCACCGTAATGGTCGTGACGTCGGAGCAAGCGCCCTGCTGGAAACCAATAGTGGGTTCGATGCGCAGGGAGTAGGTTGTAGTAACCGTGGGGTTAACCGTAATCTGGGCCTTGTTCACGTCGGCCGGGTTGATGTTGCCACCCGACCACGTGTAGCGGTACACTTGCAAGCCACCACGAACGGAGTCAGGACGGCTTACGCGACCTTCCAACTGGATGGTGCCACCGGGGCAGATAGTAGGCGGATCGGTGCTGAGGCCACCGGGCAAGCCCGGCGAGCTTACGCCGGCCAGTGCCCGAGCGTAGTTACCGGCTACAATTTTCACCACCACGATACGGCTCTGCGACGCTTTGGCGGGGCAGGCGTTGTCTTCCACACGGAAAGGCATGCGGATTACCTGGCCGATGTAGAACGGCGAAGGCTGAAACTGGAACACCAGACGAGGAGTCGTACCGCCGTTGTTGGCCAGCGTGAAGGTGCCGATGCTGCCGTATTGCAGCAAGGAGTCAACGTTCGGGCGGAACACGGTCAGTTGCTGGCCCGGGTTGGGGTCCGAGAAGGTCAGCAGGATGCGGTTGTAGTTACAGGCGGGAACCTCGATGTACGTAGAATCGCGCGAGTTAACAAAGGAAACGTTGCCCAAAACAGTAGGCGCAGAAATTACAGGCGGGTTCGGAACCGTGTTCTGGCCGCAGTCGATGATTACCACCAGCATGTCGCGGCGTACGGAGCCAACCTTATACCAAGTGCCGTTTATCTTGCGGTATTCCGTTACTTTCCCAACTACTGCATACTTGTTTTTGCCTTCCGATTCGTCGGAAGTAGCGTCGTAAATCGACGGAATGAACGTGAAGCTGCCGGTTGCCGCGTTGAACTCAAAGTAGGGTCGGGCAACTTTCAATGGGCATCTTCCCGTAACCTGATAAGAAGGCAGCGGGAAAGTGGGGCTGTACGTGCCAGTGCTGGGGCGCACGATAGCGGCACATGGTTGACCAGCAGAGTCGGGCAGCTCAATGAAGCCGTTAGCCGAAAAAGGCTGGTAAATGTTAGAACCACCGCAGCTTTTGAGCGGGTTGCTCAACGAGTAAGCCAGCGAGTCGCCGTCGGCCTCGAGAGCCGAGAAGGTGATGGTCGTCTGCTGCTTAAAGCACACAAACGGAATCGGCACATCCTGGGGCAGGTAGCGGGGCGAGTTGTTCTCGATGTTCTGGAACTGGCCGCCGGGCAACGCCAAGCGGTTGTTCAGCGTGGCTTCGAAGCGCAGGGTGGTGTTGCCGTCGATGTTGGCAATACTGGGACGGGCGCTAGGCTCGGAGCTCAGCGTCCATTCGGCAGCAGGGGGTACGCTGATAATGGTGCGGTAGAGCGCCACCTCGTAGTTCGTCTTGGAGCCCGTGGGCTGTGAGCCGGTGGAGCTGCAAGGTGCTGAAGCGGCTTGGGAAGGGCAATAGGGGTTGCCGAACGAAGAGTTGCCCACCCGCGTCATGGTGAAAGGCGAGCCGGTGAGCGTGGTGCCCTGGCAGCCTTGGCGCACCACCAGCGGGTACGACGAATCCAGCGTGGCACCGCCGCAGTCGCGGAAGATCTGCAGGTTGACTTCGTAGCGGGTGTTGGCCGGGGTGGCCGGGTCGGGGCCGAGCGAGCGGTAGGTGAGCTGCCCGCCCTGGTAGTGGGTGGCGTGGGCTTGGCCTGCAAACAGCAGCATCAGCAACGCCAGCAGCAGACTAAATGGGTGTAGAGTTTTTTTCATTGGCCAGTAGGGTTGGGCAATGGGGTGTGGGTGGAAAAGAAGTGAAGCAGCGAGGGTGGTACCAAAGAATGCCGCTGCTAAGTTGGTTGCTTTGCGAAACGGACGAGTTCTTTAGTTGGAGCAATATACCGACACTTTACAAGAATACAAGAACGGGGCACCCGGAAGCAGCCTTTGCAAAGCCATACTAGACACCTATAAAGCAACGCAAAAGACCCGACGAGAGCGAAGCGTCAGGGCTTTTGACAGCCACACCGGCTACAGACTGGCCCGCGAATTTGTTGGCCGCTGGAGTAGTAAGGCCCATATCGGATTCGGACCGAAGTTGATCCGGCCAGCCGAAATTTCAGGGGGCAACACGGGTGATGTACTCCTACTAGTAGGCATACATACCATTCATCGTTTATGTAGTATATAGAATAAAAGACGAGCTGCGCTTGAGGCGTCACGTCCTTTCTTTATCTTTCTCGCCCAAGAGTAGAGTCAACTTGCTTTCTTTCCTGCCCAACCCTAACCACCCAACCCTTTTTTATGATGCAAAAATTACGCAGTAGATGGCGTGCCTCGAACTGGCGCCATGCTGTTGTGGCGCTGGTTTTAAGCCTTACCGGGCTGAGCACCGCGCACGCACAAGTAGACACGTACACCTTCGCGGCTTCGCAGGGTACGTACACCCCGCTCACCGGCGGTACCGTGTTGCCCGATATTCTGGCCGACACGTACCTGACCCCCAGCATTCCGCTGGGATTCAATTTCGTGTTCGACGGCACGGTTTACACGTCGGTAAAAGCCGCTTCTGACGGCTACCTGACGTTTAGCCCCACGGCCACGTCGTCGTCACTGACGAACAACCTGGCAACGGGCACTGCCGCCAACCGCCCGTTGGTAGCACCGTTGTGGGACGACATGGATGGCCGCCCGACGGGTGCCACCGCCCAAGGCTCGTACCTAACCTCGGGTACTGCGCCCAACCGCGTGTTCACTTTTGAGTGGCTGAACTGGGAATGGCGTTACAACGCTACCGGTCCGGTCATCTCCTTTCAGGTGAAACTTTATGAAGGCACCAACCGCGTAGAATTTATCTACCGTCCCGAAAGCGCCCCCACCAATGCTACCGCCACCTCGGGCGCTTCCATTGGTTTGTCGGGCTTGGGCACGGGCAGCGGGTCGTTTTTGTCGGTAAGTGATGCCGTAGCCGCTCCGACGGTTAGCTCCACCGTTGAAAACAACAACATCTTCGTTAAGCCCGCCGCCGGTCAGATCTACGCCTTCACGCCGTCGGCTGCGGCTACCTGCAATCCGGTGCGCAACTTGGCCGCCACTTCGGCTTCCAGCACCACTGCGCAGGCAGCGTTTGTAACCAACGCTTCGGCCACCAGCTACACCGTGACTTACACGGCTGCCGGCGGCACTGCCCAAACGGTAACGCCTGCTCCCACGACCTCGCCGGTAAACCTGACGGGCCTGACGCCCAATACGGTTTACACCATCAGCGTAACGGCCAACTGTGCCGGCGGACAAACCTCGACTGCCGTCACGACGACGGTAACCACCATGGCCTTGCCGCCCTCTAACGACGACTGCAGCGCTGCGGTAGTGGTGCCGGTTACGGCCGACTGCGCCTCGCCGGTAGCTGGCACCGTTGCCAGCGCCACGCAATCGGTAGCGCCCACGGCTAGCTGCGGCATTACGACCTTAACGTCGGCCGCCGATGTATGGTACCGCTTTATTGCAACGTCGACGGCGCACAACATTGTGGTAGGCGGTCAGTTTGCCGGCGTAGTTGATATCCGCTCGGGCAACTGCACCACGTCCACCAGCCTCGCCTGCAATACGTTTACGGCTACCACGGCCCGCACCCAGCGCGTAGCCGGTTTGACAATCGGCAGCACGTACTACGTACGCGTATACCCCAACACGACCACCGCTCCTACCACCGGCACCTTTACGGTGTGCGTGAACGTAGCTCCGAACGGACCTGCCAACGACGATTGCGCCACCGCCCAAGTGTTGCAGGTATCGAACAGCGCCACCTGCTCCACGCGTACGGTATTCAACCTGACGGCCGCAACGGCTTCTTCCGGTGCTCCGGCACCTACGTGTGCCAACTACCAGGGTGGCGACATCTGGTTCCAGGTAACGGTACCCACGGCCCCCGGTACGATGATTTTTGAAACCGATTCGGAAACCGGCAGCGCCATTACCGACACGGGCATGGAAATCTACTCGGGTGCTTGTGCTAACCTGACCAGCATCGAGTGCGACGACGACGACTCGGCCAACGGTAACTTCTCTTATATAGAGCGCAACAACCTCACGCCGGGCTCGACTGTGTACGTGCGGGTGTGGAAGTACAACGACGCTGCCCCCACGGGTACCGCCGCCATTTGCGTACGCTTTATCGCAGCGCCGCCGGCTCCGGCCAACGACAACTGCGCCGGCGCCATTGCGCTGCCCCTGACGACGACCTGCACCACGCCGCTCAACGGCACGGTAGCCAGCGCCACGCAGTCGATTGCGCCCACGGCTAACTGCGGCTCGACCACGGTTACCTCGGCTTTGGATGTGTGGTACAGCTTCACGGCTACGGCTGCCGCTCACAACGTGGTAATCGACGGTCAGTTCGCAGGCATCCTGGACGTGCGTTCGGGTAACTGCAACACGTCGACGAGCGTGTTCTGTGGAACCTTTACCACCGGCGGTGCCCGCACCCTGCGCGTGGCTGGCCTGACTGCCGGCGACACGTACTACGCCCGCGTTTACCCCAACACGGCTACGGCTCCTTCCATCGGCACGAGTGCATTCACCATCTGCCTGAACCCAGCTCCGGTATCTACCGGCTTCGACGAGTGCTCGGCCGCTCAGGTGCTGCAGGTATCGAATGGCAGCGCTTGCACCACCCGCACCGTCTTCACGACGGCCGGTGCCACTGGCTCGGCTGGTGCACCTGCTCCAACGTGTGCCAACTACCAAGGCGGCGACGTGTGGTTCCAGGTAACGGTACCGGCCAACGGCGCTCTGACCTTTGAAACGGACGGCGTGACTGGCAGCCCCATCACCGATACGGGCATGGAAATCTACTCCGGCACCTGCGGCAACCTCGTAAGCATCGAGTGCGACGACGACGACTCCGCCAACGGCCTCTTCTCGTACATCGACCGTACCGGCCTGACGCCCGGCTCGACCATCTACGTGCGGGTATGGGAGTATGGCAACGACGCTGCGGGTGACCTGGCTATCTGCGTGCGCTCGGTAACGCCGCCGCCCATCCCGGCCAACGACAACTGTGCCAACGCCGTGAGCGTGACGCCCAGCCAGAACTGCACGGCTCCGGTAAGCGGCTACATCACGTTTGCCACCCCGTCGCAGCCCCTGACTACCAGCTGCGGTACGGTAACCACCGCCAACGACGTATGGTACAAGTTCACGGCCACGACTACCTCGCACGACGTGGTGGTTACGCCGCAGTTCAGCAGTGCAGTGGTTCAGGTGTTCAGCGGCGCTTGCGCTACCCTCACCAGCATTGCCTGCAACACGTACACCAGCGGCAACACCAACGGACTCAACGCTTCGGGCTTGACGGTTGGCGACACGTACTACGTGCGGGTATACCCCAACACGACGGCTACCATTCCGGTGGCCCAAGGTGGATTCACCATCTGCGTGAAAGTAGGAGCCGGTGCTTGCATCGTGCCCACGGCACCAGCTGCTAATGCCATTACCGCTACCGGTGCCACGCTCACGTGGGCTGGTACGCTGGGAGCCGGTGAAACCTACAACGTGGAATACGGCCAAGGCAACATTACTGCCGGTGGCACGGGCAACACGCTGGTAACGGGCCTGACGGCTTCTAGCCTCACGCTGACCGGCTTGCTGTCGAACACCAACTACTGCTTCTTCGTGTACAAAAACTGCGGTACCACCATTGGCACCAGCCAGGCTTCGGTACAGGCTTGCTTCCGCACGAACGCGGCGCCGGCGCTGAACGACGAACCTTGCGCTGCTAACCCCCTGACCTTGGGTACGGTGGTGCAGAGCAACAACACGGGCGCCACGGCCACGACGGTGGGCGGCATCCCGGCGCAGCTGCCGGCCTGCTCGCCGGCCAACGCGCCGCGCGACGTGTGGTACACGGTGACGGTGCCGGCCGGCGCCACGGGCCTGAGCCTGACGCTGACGGGCGCGGCCACGGGCATGGTGCGCCTCTACACGGCCGCCACGTGCTCGACCGGCTTCCAGCAGGTGGGCTGCCGCGCCGCGGCCACCAACCAGTCGGTGGGCACGGTCTCCTTCGCCGGCCTGACGGCGGGCACGACCTACTACGTGGCCGTCTCGGGCTTCGGCAACGCCGACACCCAGGGCGCCTTCACCATCAGCTCGGCCGTGCTGGCCGCCCGCCACGAGCTGGCCGTCGGCTCGGTCGACGTGTTCCCCAACCCCACCAGCACGGGCCGCTTGACTGTCCGCATCAGCGGTGCGGTGAACACGGCGCGCAAAGCTCAGGCTACCCTGACCAACACGCTGGGCCAGGTGGTACGGGTTGAGGCACTCTCGCTGACCAACGGTGCCGGTGAGCAGCAGCTCTCGACCACGGGCCTGGCCCGCGGCCTGTACACCCTGCGTCTGCAGGTTGGCCAGGAGATGGTTACTCGCCAAGTAGCAGTCGAATAACAACGCCTGCTTACCCGCAAAAAAGCGGCGCTTCCGAAAGGAGGCGCCGCTTTTTTTATTGTAGGACTACCAGCATTGACTACCGCGTAAGCACCAGCCGTTGGGTAGTGAAAGACTGGGTGCCTGAAGCAAGGCGTACGGTGTACATGCCCGACCGCCAAAGCTGGCCCGGCAGGGTCAGTTGCTGCTGGCCAGCGGGAACAATGGCGCGATACACGGCCCGGCCCATGGCATCGTGCACTTGCAGCTCAGCCCCCGCCTGCAGCGGAGCCGAGAACTGCACCGTGGCGGTAGACGAGGCCGGGTTGGGGGACAGCGTAAACGTTTTTTTCAGTTGGCCTGTAGCCGTGGCCGTGGTTGAATACGCGCGGTTTTCGAGTACCAGAATGCGGTCATCGGTGGCGCCGGGCGCGCCGCTGCCGTCGCGGTTGCTGGTGCCGATGTAGATTTTGCCCTGCGGTGAAACACAAATGGCCCGCAGGCGGCCGTAGGTGCCGTTCCAAAGCGGATTGGCCGCGTTAATAGTGGTGCCCGCCGCCGAAAGCGGCAGCTGCTGGAAGCGCCCCGCCTTGAGGCTGTTGAGCAGCAGCGAATTGCTCCATTCTGGAATGGCCGGGTGGTTGTAGTGAGCCAACCCCGACACGGCCAGGGTCGGGGTCCAGGCCATCAGCGGCTCGCGCACGTTGTTGGCCGCGCAGAAGGTTTGCTCGGCGGGCAGGTTGCAAAAGCCTTCCACGTTGGGCCAGCCGTAGTTGCGGCCCGCCTCAATCTTGTTCACTTCGTCATCGTTGTTTGGTCCGTGCTCCGAGCTGTAGACGAAGCCCGTGGCCGGAACCTGCACCAGCCCTTGCGGGTTGCGGTGCCCGCGGGTGTACACCAAGCTGCCGGGCGTGGGGTTGTTGGCCGGTACGGTGCCGTCGAGGTTCAGGCGCAGGATTTTGCCGTTCAGGTTCTGCGGGTCCTGGGCGAAGCTGGTGTTGGTAGCGTCGCCGGTAGTCATCAGCAGCGTGCGGTCGGGCAGCAGAATAACGCGGGAACCGTTGTGGTACATGGCGCCCGCCAGGTTGCTGAGAATGGTGGTAGGGTTAGTCAGCGCGCCGTTCGTGTAGTCGAAGCGCACCAGCTTTTCCTTGACGGTGCCGCCGTCGGTGTAGTTGTACACCACATACACCCACAGCGGCTGCCCGGCCACACTGTTCGGCACCAGCGCCATGCCCAGCAGTCCGCTTTCGGCGGTTTGGGTGACGTCGGCAATGGTGGCTACCAGTTGCACCTGGCCCGTGGCCGGGTCGATGCGGCTCACGCGGCCCACACGCTCGGTCATCCAGATAAAATTGTCGGGACCCCATTCCAGGTGCCAGGGTACGTTCAGCCCAGTGGCCAGATTCGAGAGAGTGAGGGTGGTAGTGCCCACCGGGTAGGTGGCCACAACTTGCGCGGCGGCGGGTGTAGCCGTTGCTGCCAGCAGCAACAGGCCACCACCAAACAGGGTAGAAAGTCGGGTCATGAGCGAAAAGGGTAGGGTGAAAGTGTCGTGATATGAGCTTGTTAGGTTAACGTTTTCTGAGCGGGTTCGGATTACTGTACTTTGCGGGCCACGTGATTTTTCCCTTGCTACTACCCATGCGTCACCTCTACCGATTGCTGCCACTGGTATTCACCGGAGCCGGCTGCTTTGCCCTCGGCGCCCTCACCACGGCCGCCGACACGCCCGCTGCCATTACGGTGCCCATGGTACGGGCCGCCCAGGAGTTGTTCGGCCTGCAATTCTCCGATGCCCAGCTCGATTCGGTGCGCCGCGACCTGGCCGAATACCGCGACAACTACGCGGCCAACCGCAAAGTGGCGCTGCCCAACAGCGTAGCACCGGCCACGGTGTTCAACCCAGTGCCGAGCAGCTGGCAGCCCGCCGCACCCGTCGGCAACGACAAGCTGCCCAAGCCGGGCAAGGTAATGCTGCCTGCCACCCGCGACGACCTTGCCTTTTACTCGGTGCGGCAGCTCGGCGAGTTGCTTCGTACCAGGCAGATTTCGTCGGAAGAGCTGACGCGCTTCTGCCTCGACCGGCTGAAGCGTTTCGACCCCAAGCTACACTGCGTCACGTCCTTGACCGAGGAGCTGGCCCTGCAGCAGGCGCGCGCCGCCGATGCGGAAATCAAGCAGGGCCGCTACCGCGGCCCCTTGCACGGCATTCCGTACGGAGCCAAGGATTTGTTCAGCACGAAAGGCTACAAAACCACTTGGGGCTCGGTGCCCTACAAAGACCAGACGCTGGACGAGGATGCGGCCGTGGTGACGCGCCTGCGCGAGGCCGGCGCCGTGCTCTGCGCCAAGCTCACGCTGGGCGAGCTGGCCATGGGCGACGTGTGGTACGGCGGCCGCACGCGCACGCCCTGGGACGTAGAAAAAGGCTCAAGCGGCTCGTCGGCCGGGTCGGCAGCGGCGGTGGCGGCGGGCTTGCTGCCTTTTGCCATCGGCACCGAAACCCTGGGCTCGATTGTGAGCCCCAGCACGGCCTGCGGCGTCACGGGGCTGCGGCCGTCGTTTGGGCGCGTAAGTCGGGCTGGCGCCATGGCCCTGAGCTGGACGATGGACAAAGTCGGCCCCATTGCCCGCTCGGCCGAAGACTGCGCCGTGGTATTCGATGCGCTGGTGGGGCAAGACCGCCGCGACGCCGCTACACTGCTTGTGCCCGCCGAGTTTCGCTACGCTTTCGATGTGGACGTGAAGAAGCTGCGCATCGGGTACCTGAAAGCCGATTTCGAACGCGCCTATCCCAACAAAGCCAACGACGAAGCTACGCTGGCGGCGCTGCGCCGGCTGGGCATTGAGCTGGTGCCGCTGGAGCTGCCGCCGTTGCCGGCCAACGACATTACCTACCTGCTCACGGCCGAAGGCGCCGCCGCCTTCGACGACCTCACGCGCTCGGGCCGCGACCAGCAGATGGTGAAGCAGGACCGCAACGCCTGGCCCAATATCTTCCGCTCCTCGCGGTTCATTCCGGCCGTCGAATACATCCAGGCGCAGCGCTACCGCACCTTGCTCATCGACGATATGGCCAAGCGCCTGCAGGGCCTCGACGGCTACCTGGCGCCCTCGTTCAGCCGCAATCTGGTACTGACTAACCTCACCGGGCACCCGGCCGTGGCCGTGCCCAACGGTTTCACTAAAGAAGGCCTGCCGCAAACCATTACGTTTATGGGGCAGCTCTTTGAGGAAGGCAAGCTGCTGGCCTTGGTGAAGGCCTACCAAGACGCCACCACTTTTGACGAGCAGCACCCCAAGCTTACCTTCTAAGGTCGCCAGTTGCTGCAGCGCCTCGGTTGGGCGCAACCTAACCACCGAACCAGGCGCCTTGATGCAGCCATCCGCAGCGGCGCGGTGCTTTGCAACGCGCCTTTGGGCGCGCTGTCTTTCGCGCTGCGTATGTTGCGCCTGCCTTTCGCTTTTCCCCGTTTCCCTTATGCGTTTTTCTATTGCCCTGCGGCTGCTGTGGCTGCTTCCGGTAGCATCGGTGCAGGCCCAAACCACGCCCCTTGCGCCCCTCACAGTCGAAAAAATCATGCGCGAACCGGCGCAGTGGCTCGGGGGCTTGCCCTCCAATGCCTACTGGAGCGAAGACGGGAAGCGCATCTACTTCAGCTGGAACCCCGACAAAGCCCGCCGCGACTCGCTCTACAGCATGAGCCCCGATGGCAAAAACGTGCGTAAAGTGAGCCTGCGCGAACAGCGCGACTTGCCCGCCCAACGCGGCATTTACGACGCCACGCGCAGCCGAAAGGTGTACGAAAAAGACGGCGACATTCTGCTGCTGGACCTGAAATCGGGCAAAACGCGGCGGGTAGCCAGCACCGCCGAGCGCGAATCGGACCCCGATTTCGCCTTGCTTGGGCAACTCATCAGTTACACGCGCGGCGGCAACTTGTTTACCTGGAACCCGGCCACCGGCGAAACTGTGCAACGGACCGAGTTACGGCGCGGCAGCCGGCCAGCCGTGAGCAAAGGCGACCGGGCCGAACAGGCCCTGCGGGCTCAGCAGCTGGCCCTGATGGGCGTGGTGCGCCAGCGCGAGCAGGACCGCCAGGCCCGGGAGCGGCAGCAGAAGGCACTGGCCCGGTTGCGGCCCAAAGCCATTTACCTCGGCAGCCAGAACGTGGAGAACCTGCGCCTGAGCCCCGATGGGCGCTTCGTGACCTACACCCTTACCCTGGACCCGGCCGCCGACAAGCTGGCCAACGTGCCCAATTACGTCACGGCCTCGGGTTTCACCGAGGACATCACGACCCGCAACAAAGTGGGTGCCGCCCAACGAAGCTACGAGCTGGGCATTTACGACATTGGCCGCGACACAGCCGTGACGCTGAGCTACAAAGACCTGCCGGGCCTCGACGAGCAGCCCGCTTTTCGTAAGGACTATCCGGCCAAAGCCAAGCCCGCGCCGGCCGCAGCCGATGGCAAACCAGCCACCGCGGCCAAGCCGGAAACCCGCCGCGTGGTGGGCTACGGTCCGTTGTGGTCCGACAACGGCCAACGCGCCTTTTTGGTCGTGCGGTCGATGGACAACAAGGACCGTTGGATTGTGAGTTTCGACCCAGCCACACAGAAGATTACGTTGCTCGACCGGCAGCACGACGATGCGTGGATCAACGGCCCGGGCATCGGCTACGAGCAAGGCAACGTGGGCTGGATGCCCGACAACCAGCGCGTGTGGTTTCAGAGTGAGGAAAGCGGCTACTCGCACCTCTACACCGTGGATGTGCGCACCGGGCAGAAAAAGGCCCTGACTAGCGGCAACTTTGAAGTGCAGACCGCGCAGCTCTCAAAGGATAAAAAGCAGTGGTACCTGACGGCCAACAAAGTGCACCCGGGCGAGCAGCACTTCTACCGCATGCCGCTTGACGGTGGCGCCCTCACCCAACTCACCTCCCAAACCGGCGCCCACGAAGTCAGCCTCTCGCCCGACGAAAAAACGCTGCTGGTGCGCCACAGCGCTGCCAATCGGCCCTGGGAGCTATACGTGATGGACAACAAGTCCGGCGCCAAAATGCGCCAGCTCACCCACTCCACCACGCCCGAGTTCGAGAGCTACAAATGGCGCGAGCCGGAAATCGTGACCATTCAGGCCCGCGACGGAGCGCAGGTATACGCCCGCCTCTACCGCCCGGCGCAGCAAGACCCCACTAGGCCGGCGGTGGTGTTTGTGCACGGCGCGGGCTACTTGCAGAACGCCCACAAGTGGTGGAGCCAGTACTTCCGCGAGTACATGTTCAACAACTTGCTGGCCGACCGTGGCTACACGGTGCTCGACATCGACTACCGCGGCTCCAGCGGCTACGGCCGCAACTGGCGCACCGGCATCTACCGCCACATGGGCGGCAAAGACCTCGACGACCACCTCGACGGCGCCAAGCTGCTGGTCGACAAGTACAACGTAGACCCGCAGCGCATCGGCATCTACGGCGGCAGCTACGGCGGCTTTATCACGCTCATGGCCATGTTCACGCAGCCCGACGTGTTTCGGGCCGGTGGCGCCTTGCGCTCCGTCACCGATTGGGCGCACTACAACCACCCCTACACCGCCAACATTCTCAACGAGCCATATACCGACAGCCTGGCCTACGCCCGCTCGTCGCCCATTTACTACGCCGAAGGGCTGAAGGGCGCTCTGCTGATGTGCCACGGCATGGTAGACACCAACGTGCACTTCCAGGATATTGTGCGCCTGTCGCAGCGGCTCATTGAGCTGGGCAAAGACAACTGGGAACTGGCCGTGTACCCCATGGAAGACCACGGCTTCGTGGAGCCTTCGTCGTGGACCGACGAGTACAAGCGCATTCTGAAGCTGTTTGAAACCAACCTGCGCGGGCAACCGGCCGCTGGTACTACCGGAGCCACCGGCACAAGCCGGCCGTAACACGTGCTACGGCCGGCTGCGGCTACAATTGTTTGCTGATGAGCAGGCCGCTGTAGCCGAAACCGTTGGCGTTTATACCCCGCAGCGGCACCACCGACATGCCCGCGCGCCCCGCCGTTTTGTGCAGCTGCGGCACCAGAATGCCCGAGGCCGCGCCCACCGTGTAGCCCAACAGGTTGTCGGTGAGGAAGTGTTTGCCGGCCTCCATGCGGAACAAGGCTACGCCGGCCGGCACCAGCGCGGCGGCGCCCCACACGTAGGGCTGGGCCGGCGAGTCGGGGTTGAAGTCGTGAAAAACCTTGGCCGCGAAAAACGTGGCCGTAGCGGTGTGGGCAGTATGGCCGGCAAAAAACGAGTTGGTGGCAATGCGGCTGCCGCGCTTGTTGGCCGGGCCTTCGGTGCCGTAGAGGTAGGGGCGGTAGCGGTACACGTTGCCGGCCGAAAGCGTGAAGGCAGCATCGGAAAAGGCCAGGGCTTGCACGTAGAGGCCCAGCACCTGGCCGTAGCGGCCGCGCACGTTGTCGTTCAGCGCCAGCAGACCGGGCGCAATAACGAGCGTGGGGTAGCACAGCAGGTCGCTGGCCAACTGGGCGTTGTCGCTGTATTTGCCCGCCACCCACCGGTCGATTTTCGGCACGTCGTTTTTGTTGAGGGCGGCCTGCTCGGCTTCGGAAAGGCCGTGCTTCTGCTGGATGAGGTACAGGCCCGTACCGGCCCCAATGCCGAACAAAGCCGTAATGGGCGCATCGACGGCGAAGCGGGTGCGGTAAGGCGAGCTGGCTTGCTGGGCCGTAGCCGCAGGAACCGACGCCAGCAGCGTGCCGGCCAGCAACAGGGAGGAGACGTATTTCATGGGGAGAAAGGTGTGGATGCGGTTGAAACGCGGAAGTAAAAGGCAAGGTTGGTCGAGCTTGCGTTGCCGCCGCCTCGCCAGCGTTTACCCGCCAGATGAAGGAACTGGGCTACCGGGCGTTGCACGAACCGGGGCCTCGCCCTACCTTGCCGCGTTGCGCACCTACCAGCTACTCGTTAGACGGGTAACACCTTCTTATCCAAGGGCGCATTTTCTCTTATTCTACTGCTCCGAATTCGGTCCTGCCCGCGTGAAAAACCTGCTTATCATCGTCGCCCTGGTATTGGCGGCGGCGCTTTCACTGCTGCTGGCGCCGCCGCCCGCCGGAGCCGAGGACTACTACGGAACCTACGTGCAGCTAAGCCGGCGCACCGGCTTCGTGCTCAACTACGACTCGTTCGGGTACATCGCGGCGGCGGCGCACCCGGCCACGTTGCTGCAAGCCGGGGAAGTGCGGCAGTCGCGGCCGTTGTTTGTGCTGCTGGCCGCAGCCGTGGGCTATCCGCTGGCGCCGCTTTTTACGCGCTTGGTTGGGGAGCAAACGGTGCAAACCTATTTTTGGAACACCACGCCGGTACCCATTCCGCTGGCCGAATTGATTGGGCTCTACCCGGTATTTGTGCTGCTGAATTTCGGCGTGCTGATAGCCAGTCTGTGGCTGTTTGCATGGCTGTATCCGCGCCTCACGGCGGGGCAGGGTTCCGCGGGAGTCATGTACACCCTGATGGTGTTCATGGCATCGGGCCAGATAACCAAGGCGTTTTTCTGGACGGCTCATCAGCAGATGTTCTGCTTTTTTACCCCGCTGTTTTGCCTGGCGCTGCTCCTGTGGCTGCACAAGCGGCCAATAACCAGCCCGCCGCTTGTCACGCTGGCACTGGTGCTGGGCCTGTTGCCACTGGTGTACGGCAACTTTGTATTGTGCCTGCCCTGTCTCTGGTACGCCGGCTGGCAACGACGCACTAACGGGCCTCCTGGCCGTTTCTGGCTGCAGATGCTGCTCGTGAGCGGCGCATTTGCCCTGCCTACCCTGGGCTGGATTGTCCTGCTGAAAAGCCAGGGCGTGACGTACTACAACCACGAAGTAGCGCGCTACCGGCAGTTGGTCTGGGTGCTCGACCTGCTCCAGCAGCCGTCGGCCGACTGGTGGCCTACCGTAGCTGCTCGCCTGCGCGACTTTGGCCGGTCGCTCAACGGCATCGTGTTTTTCCTGGTGGCGGTGCCCGGGGTGTGGCTGCTTATGCGCCTGCGGCGTGCCGCGGAGGCACCTGCGCTGCCACAGCCGCTGGGGTTTCTGTTGTTGCTTTTCGGCGGGTTTCTGCTGGGGCTGGGCTACTACCAGGAACGTCTCACGTTCACGCTGGTGCCGTTGCTGCTCTGCTACGCCGCCGTGCTGCTGGCGCGCTGGCCGTTTCGCTACCAGTGGCTGCCCGTGGCGCTGACGGCGCTGGGCTGGCACCTCTTCAACGTGCTGTCGTACGGGCCATTTTCCTGATGCTACCTGGCTAGCGCAGCGGTTGTTTGTCGGAGTTAGCGTTGAGCTGAAAACCCAGACTCAAGGCAAAGCTGAGCAGCCGGCCGGTGTAGCTGTACCCATACGGAAAGGGCGTACCGGATTGGTATAAGTCCAACACGCCGGCCACAACCAACGGATCAGAGTAGGCGTCTCTGTTATAGCGCCGTGCGTAGAGCATCAGGGTGAGTCGGTCGCGCTTGATACCCGCCTCCAGATATGGCAGACTTAGCATAGAACTCGAAAAAAAACTGCTTAGTGGATAGTAGCTGCGCGTAGGTAGGGAAAAGCCACTAACTGTTCGTTTGCTGACGCCGTCGCCATAATACAACATATTGGCCTTCTCCGATTGGAACGGCGGTAGCTGAGCACCCATGCCAAGCACCAATTGATAAGTAGCTCCCAGGGGCCGCAAATGGCGCACGCCAAAATCTACTGTGGTGAGCGAACCGCGCCATTCCAAAGTGCCCTTCCACGCGTTGTCGCCGTTGGGAGAGGCTACCGGTGTGGTGCCGCCGTAGTTCGAGCGGTTGATAGCGGAGTGCAGTGCCCATTTGCGCCCCCCCAGCACGATATCGAAAAACATACCGAATTGCGGGTGCAAGCGCCCATCGACCTGGGTATTTTCCAAGGTTTGGCGTTCCTGCCCGGGCGCATCGGAGGTATGCAAGCGGAAGTCGTTGAAACGCATGCCTAGCGTGGGGCCAACCTGCACCTTGGCCCAATGCCGTACCGCACGTGCCGCCACTACCCGACCCGGTTGCTTGGCGGCTGAACAGTCCTGGTTGTAGAGTTGCACGAGGTTGCTGAGTGCTTCGGCCATGAAAGCGGTTTTGCCGAGCGCCTGTACCACGCTCTGGCAGTCGCCGAAATACACCAGCAGCTGGTTGCGGTAGTTGTTGCCGTCCACTACTTGCTGGCGCCCATCGCGCTCGGCCAAGTATTGACGGTCGGCCAGCTCTATATACGCCCGCTGCTCCCGGCGCACAAAGAAGTGCTTGACGTCACCGAGCCGAATACCCAGCAAGCTGGCGCTGCCTTCTACAAAGACATCGGCCAGCACCGTATCGGAACGCTGGGCAATGATTAGGCTGCCAGGCAATTTGTTGAGGTTGTTCGACGCTCCGAAATCAATGAGGAGCAACTCGCGGCGCAACAGCCGGCCGCTGGTAAGCTGCACCGCCCGGAGCCGACGGGCCGGATAGGCAACGGCCGGGCTTCCGGCAGCACTGCGCAACCGAACGGTAGTGGGTGGGTCGTTCCAGAAGTTGTTTTCTACTTCGCCGCGCAAGGTGTCGCCGCTGCTCAACACCAGATACCCCGGCTCAAATACCTGCGCGGAAACAACGGAAATGCCGGCCAGCAGCAAAAAAAGAAGAAGACCGAAACGGATAAACATAAGAGGCCAATAGAGGCGTTGAGAAAAGAATGAGCAAAGCTACACCGGAGAGCCTGCCGATACCCTGTGAGAGATATCAGGGGTAGCTTTTAACTTGGCAACACGCCTGCTCGTCTCAATCCCTAGGTTTGCTTAAAGATCTGAAAGCTTCGACGGCTGTAAAATTTCATTGGCCGGTTCGGCCGATAAGCCGAGGGAACTCCAGCCAGCAGCGTTACCTAGGGAACTCCGAGGGCTATTTGAAAAACGCCGTGACCAGCAGCCCCGTGGTGAAAGCCGTGCTCCGGTACGTGGGCGGCGGCAGCAGGTCCTGCTTAGGGTACACGTATTCGCCGCGCAGGCTGAGCGCAAAATTGCCACGCTGCACCCCAATTTCGAGTTGAGCAGCCGGCGCCAGCACGGCTGGGGCGCCCAGCAGCGTAACCGACCGTTTTTGCCGGGAGTCGATGTACTCGACGGTGTAGCTGCGGCGAAACAGCGACGCCAGGCCAGCCCCTACGCCCCAGAACGGCTGCGTGACGCTGCTGCCCAGCAATTGGCGGTACCCCACGCTCAGGCTCAACTGCTCGTGTCGGGCATACAGCCGGTCATCCACGCCCACGAAATACGAAACATCGGCATCGGCGCGTAGGCGTTGGTACTGCAGCTCAATCCGGTACACTTGGTTGCGGCGCCGGGTGGGCTGCACGTACAGGCCCAACCCGCCCACGGGGGTGAGGCCGGTGGGGTGAATTGAGGCCAGGTTTTCGTAGGCGTTTTTGAAGTTCGGGTTGGTGCTGAAACCCAGGCGCGTGAGGCCCCCTCCCACGGTAGCGCCTACTTTCACGCGGGTCCGGTAGGTGTCGGCGCTGCGCACGTAGGTAGTAGCCGATTGGGTACCGCACCATTCGTTGTAGTACTGCACCAGTTTCTGCAGGGCCCGGGCTTCGAAAGGCGTTTGGGCTGCTCGGGTCGAGGCCTGGGCGCAGTCGGCGGTAAACTCCTGCAGAATGCGCTTATAGGTGGTGTTGTCTTCGGCCTGCACCCGGCGGCCGTTTATCTCGCGCAAGCTGCGGTTTACCACCATTTCGGCGGGGCCCTGGTCGGCTTTTTCCAGGTAAAAGTGGTCTTTGTTGCGGGCGTCGCGCAGGTAGTACAGCGTCAGCTTGCCTTCGGCGTACACATCGAGCCACACCGAGTCGCGCTCAATCTGCGAGGGCGGCGCATTCACGTCCATAAAGCCGGGCCGGTTTTCGGCTACATCCACCGTCACACCGCGTCGGCGGTAAAACTCGCCCTCCACGGTGCGAAACTCCACCACCTGCCCTACGCGGTACACCACCGGCTGCGCATCGGGGGCGGTTTTGAAATACACTTGCCGTGGGTTTTGCTGCCAGCGCGTGTTTTCTACTAGGCCCGTCACCTTCGTGCCCGCGTTGTCGATGATGTAGCCCTCGGTATAGCCGGCGGGCAGTTGCTGGGCCTGTGCAACCGACACCAGGGTTAGGCAAGCAAAGCTGAGTAAAGAAAAGCGCATAAAACCACTTGCTGGCCCGCCACGTGCAAGGCCCAAAAGCCAAAGGTACTGGCCTTGTGCACAAGACCAACGCCAGCGCCTACGCCCTAGCCAAATTGGGCAGTGCGCCGTACAACGGCCTCGGGCGCTGCGTGCAGCCTGCCGGCAAATACCGGCTTGCCTTGCCCAGATGCTGGTGTCTGATATGCCTCTGCCTCTGTCGTAGTTCCCCGGTTCGCCTCTTCATTACACACTTCCAGCATGGCCGCTTCCAAGTTCATGTTTGCCACGGGCATCGAAAACAGTTACCCCACCATTCAATTGCCCAATGGTACCATCAAGCGGGTCGACGAACTGGAAAAAACCGGCCACTACCAGCATTGGCAGCAGGATTTTGAGCTGGTCAAGGAAATGGGCATCGAGTTTTTGCGCTACGGCCCGCCGTACTACCGCACCCACGTGGGGCCCGACCAGTATGACTGGGAATTCACCGACCTGACCTTCAACCGCCTGCGCGAGTTGAACATCACGCCCATCGTCGACCTGTGCCACTTCGGTGTGCCCGACTGGATGGGCGGCTTCCTGAACCCCGATTTTCCGCGGCTTTTTGCCAGTTACTGCCGGGCCTTCACGTTGCGCTTCCCCTACATCCAGCTCTACACGCCCATCAACGAAATCTACGTCGCGGCCATGTTCTCGGCCCAGAACGGCTGGTGGAACGACCGAAAGGCCTCCGACCGGGACTTCGTAACGGCCCTCAAAACCATCTGCAAGGCCAACGTGCTGGGCATGCTGGCCATTCTGGAAGTGCAGCCCGAAGCCACCTTCATTCAAAGCGAGTCGTCGGAATACTTCCATACCGAAACGCCGTCGATGCTGGAAAAAGCGCACCACATGAACGAAAAGCGCTTCCTGTCGCTCGACCTCACCTACGGTTACCCCGTGTCGGTAACCATGTACGAGTTCCTGCTCGACAACGGCATGACCCGCGACGAGTACCACTGGTTTGGCCAGACCGACATCAAAGCCAAGTGCGTAATGGGCAACGACTACTACCGCACCAACGAGCACCTGCTCTGTTCCGATGGCTCGGTGCAGCCCGCCGGCGACATGTTCGGCTACTACGTCGTCACGAAGCAGTACTACGACCGGTACCGCCTCCCCGTCATGCACACCGAAACCAACCTCGCCGACCCGCAGGCCGTCAACTGGCTGAAGCGCCAATGGGCCAACGCCCACCGGCTCAAGCAGGACGGTGTACCCCTCATCGGCTTCACCTGGTACTCGCTGCTCGACCAGGTTGACTGGGATACGGCCCTGCGCGAGGACAATAATCGGGTAAATCCGCTGGGTTTGTACGACCTGAATCGGAAGATTCGGCCGGTAGGCGTGGCCTACAAGGCCCTGATTGAGAGTTGGAAAGACGTGCTGGAGCAAGAGAGTTACGGCATCCACCTCAATTACCGCTAGCAAAATCGGGGTGGGCCGCTTGGTTGAATTTCGGTAGCTTTGCCACCCTCTGTGGCCCGCTCTGCCGGGGCGACGCCACCGAGTTTCTGGTTTCACCGACGCCGGCACGTACATTCAATGCCCTACCTGTTCACCTCTGAATCCGTTTCGGAAGGCCACCCCGACAAAGTTGCCGACCAGATTTCCGACGCTATCCTCGACGAGTTTCTGCGGCAAGACCCCGCTTCCAAAGTAGCCTGCGAAACCCTCGTGACGACGGGTTTGGTAGTGGTTGCCGGCGAAGTGAAGTCCAAAGCCTACGTGGATGTGCAAACCGTAGCCCGCGACGTGATTCGCCGCATCGGTTACACCAAAGCCGAGTACAAGTTCGAAGCCGAGTCCTGCGGCATTCTGTCGGCTCTGCACGAGCAGTCCCCCGACATCAACCAAGGCGTGGAGCGCCAGAACCCCGAAGACCAGGGCGCTGGCGACCAAGGCATGATGTTCGGCTACGCCTCGCGCGAAACCGACAACTACATGCCCCTGGCCCTCGACCTCTCGCACCGCCTGCTGCGCGAGTTGGCCGCCATTCGCAAAGAAGGCCGTCAGATGACCTACTTGCGCCCCGATGCCAAGTCGCAGGTGACCATTCGCTACAGCGACGACAACAAGCCCGAGGCCATCGACACCATCGTTGTATCGACCCAGCACGACGACTTCGACTCGTCGGAAGACACCATGTTGCGCCGCATTTCCGAGGATGTGAAAGGCATTCTGATTCCGCGCGTGAAAGCCGGCCTCAGCAGCGAGGTGCAGCAGCTCTTCACCGACCAGATTACCTACCACATCAACCCCACGGGCAAGTTCGTTATCGGCGGCCCCCACGGCGACTCCGGCCTTACCGGCCGCAAAATTATTGTGGACACCTACGGCGGCAAAGGCGCCCACGGCGGCGGCGCTTTCTCGGGCAAGGACTCGTCGAAGGTTGACCGCTCGGCAGCTTACGCCGCTCGTCACATTGCTAAAAACCTCGTAGCGGCCGGCGTGGCCGATCAGGTACTGGTGCAGGTTGCCTACGCCATTGGCGTGGCCAAGCCCGTTGGCTTGTACGTAACCACCTACGGTACCACCAAAGCCACTGGCTCGAACGGCGAAAAGCTCACCGACGGCCAGATCAGCGAAAAAGTGGACCAACTCTTCGACCTGCGCCCCTACGCCATCGTGCAGCGCTTCGGTTTGCAGAACCCCATCTTCGGCGAAACGGCCGCCTACGGGCACATGGGCCGCGAGTCGCAGAAGAAAACGGTGCAGCTGGCCAACGGCGAATCCCGCGAGGTAGAAACCTTCACGTGGGAAAAGCTCGACTACGTCGACCAGATCAAGCAAGCTTTCGGCCTGTAAGAAGCTACTGGCTAACATCTTCTGGCATTGCTGAAACGAAAGAGCCCGGTTGGCACCATGCCAACCGGGCTCTTTCGTTTCGTGGATAAGCTCGTAGCCAACGGCCTTTAGCTAACAGCTATTCAATGGGCCACCTGTTTTTCCTTGTGGCGAATCAGTTGCTTTTTCAGTTGCTCGGCGGCCGCGTCGGCGGCGGCTTCAAACGTGCCGGCATCTTCTTGGCTGAAGAGCGTACTGCCCGGCACGTACAGCTTTATTTCAACTCGTTTATTGGCAATGCCCTCGTTGTTGAGGCGCATGATTACTTCCCCTTCCGTGACGCGGTCATAAAAGGTTTCCAGTTTATCGAGGCGCTTCTGGATGAAGTCGAGCAGTTTCTGGTCGGCGGTGAAATGCACCGATTGCATCTGTACTTTCATCGGGTGTGGATGGTTTGGGGGTAGAAAAAAGAGAAAATCAGGCCTTGGGGTGGGCCTTTTCAAAGACGGCTTTCAGCTTGTCGATGTTCAAGTGGGTATACACCTGGGTGGCCGCCAGATTGGCGTGCCCCAGCAGCTCCTTGATGGCATTCAGGTCGGCGCCTTTGCCCAGCAGGTGCGTAGCAAACGAGTGCCGGAGCACGTGCGGGTGCTGCTGGCCGGGCGCCGAAGTGATAAGTCCCAAGTAGTGCTTCACGGTGCGGTATACCAACAGCGGATAGACCGGCTGGCCTTTATCCGTAACGAGGAGCGGTCCGCTGGCGTTGCCCACGGTGCCGAACTGCTTGGCTTTCTGCTCGCAATACTGTTCGACGACGGTGATGAGCGAAGGGTTTAAGGGTACAATGCGTTGCTTGTTGCCCTTGCCCGTCACGCGCACAGTGCGCGCCGAGAGGCTGATATCCTCGTGCCGGATGCCGATGAGCTCGGCCAGACGGATACCCGTGCCGTAGAGCATTTCGAGTACCAGCTGGTCGCGGCGACCTTCAAAGTCGTCGGCAAACTCAAAGGAGTTTAGCAACCCGTTGAGCGGGTCTTCGGGCACGAAGTCGGGCAGCTTCTTGCTCATCTTGGGCGGCGTGATGCGCAGCATGGGGTTACGCACCACTGCACCGGTGCGCAGCAGAAACTTGTAGTAGGAGCGCAGGCAGGCAATTTTCCGGTTCACGGTACGCGCATCGCGCTGCTGCTCCATCAGGCTCACAATCCAGGAGCGAATGAGGGTATGGTCGGCTGCGGCAGGCTCGGCCAGGTCGTAGGTGGTTTTGAGGTATTGCTCGAACTGCCGCAGATCGGTGCGGTAGGAAATGACGGTGTGCGGCGAGTAGCGGCGCTCGAAGCGCAGGAAATCAAAAAAAGCCTCCATAGAAAGTGCCGCAGCAACGGCAGCGGGCGGATAGCCAATGTAGGAAACCGCCGCCACAAAACGAACATAAAAAAACGGCTAGCCGGCCCTGCTTCTGCAAGGCCGGCTAGCCGGAAAAATCGGGTAGGAATGCGCAGCCGCTAACGGCCGCCCAAGCGCTACTTAGTTTTGCTCACCGTAGGTCGCCTGCTTGTAGGCGGCCTTCTGGCGCTGCTTGCGCTTGGTGATGGACGGCTTCTGGAAGAACGTGCGACGACGCAGTTCTTTCAGCACACCCGTGCGCTCGAATTTTTTCTTGAAACGCTTGAGGGCGCGGTCAACCGACTCGTTCTCCTTGATTTGGACGATGAGCATAAAAAAAGAAAGCGTGAGTTTCAGAGTTTGAGGGCTGCAAAGGTAGCCACAGATTTTGAATGATACAAACCGATGACTATGATGACAATGCCTAAGGCACAAGGCTTTCAACAAAGTCGGGCTTCATTGCACCCGTTCTGTTGCGCCGATTACTTGAGAATGGTGCGGGCAATAACCAACTTCTGGATTTCCGAGGTGCCTTCGCCGATGGTGCACAGCTTGGAGTCGCGGTAGTACTTCTCGGCCGGGTAATCCTTGGTGTAGCCGTAACCGCCGAAGATTTGTACGGCCTCGTTGGCGGTGCGCACGCACACCTCCGAGGCATACAGCTTGGCCATGGCCGATTCGCGGTTCACGTTCAGGCCCTGGTCCTTCATATCGGCGGCGCGGTAGGTGAGGAGCGAAGCCGCCTCGATTTCCGTGGCCATGTCGGCCAGCTTGAAGCCGATGCCCTGGAAGTTGCTGATGGGCTGGTTGAACTGGTGCCGCTCTTTGGAGTACTGCAAAGCGGCCTCAAAAGCGCCTTGGGCAATGCCCAAGCTGAGCGCTGCGATGCTGATGCGGCCGCCGTCGAGCACTTTCAACGACTGCACAAATCCGTCGCCCACTTTGCCGATGACGTTTTCAACTGGCACGCGGCAGTCGGTAAAAATCAACTCGGTGGTTTCCGAAGCGCGCATGCCCAGCTTGTCTTCCTTGCGGCCAGCCGCAAAACCCGGCGTGCCGCGCTCGATGATGAACGCCGTCATGCCGTGGGAGTCGCCTACTTCGCCGGTGCGAGCAATAACCACGGCCACGTTGCCGCTCTTGCCGTGGGTAATGAAGTTTTTGGCGCCGTTGAGTACGTAATGGTCACCATCGAGCACGGCGGTGGTGCGCATGTTGCCGGCGTCGGAGCCGGTGTTGGGCTCGGTCAGGCCCCAAGCCCCAATCCACTCGCCGGAGGCCAGCTTGGGCAGGTATTTCTGCTTTTGCTCTTCGGAAGCGTGCTGCAAAATGTGGCCGGTGCACAGTGAGTTGTGAGCCGCCATCGAGAGGCCAATGCTGGGGTCGATTTTCGACAGCTCGGCAATGGCCGTCACGTATTCGGTGTAGCCAAAGCCGGCGCCGCCGTATTCGGTGGGCACCAACACACCCATCAGGCCCAGTTCGCCCAACTTATGGAACACTTCCACCGGGAATTCCTGCGTGTCGTCCCACTCGCGCATCTTGGGTTTGATGTGCGTGGCGCCGAAGTCGCGCACCATTTGGGCAATCATTGTCTGGTTCTCGGTAGCTACCAGTTCCATGCGGTTGGGGAAAGAAATGGGGAAAAGGAATCGGGGCAGATGGGCTTGACAAAGCCCATTTTGGGTTGGCGAAGGTACATAAAATGCCGCCCGAATACCAGGACCCGCCGCCCTTGGAGAAGTGGCTTATTTTGATAGAGGCTGGCAATTCGGTTTCTTTGAAGGTTTTTTGGGACAAACCGCCTCGTAGAGACGTTGTTGTTCCTGGTTCCCAAGCTTCCCACCTATCTGGCCGGTTCACCGGTATTCATGCGCCCAACTTTCCCGTTCCGCGCCTTGCACCTGCCCTTGCTGGCCGTGTTGCTGGCTTTACTTGCTTCCTGCGCCTCGTCGCGGGCCTACCGCCAAAACATTCTGTTTCGCACCGACGACAGCGCTCAGCCTGACACGTCGCGGTTGAAGGGCGCTGTGATGCGAGTAGAGGGAACCTATCGGATTCGGGCCAACGACTATCTGGAAGTTCGGGTGTACACCAACCAAGGAGAGCGGCTGATTGACCCCAACGGGGAATTGGGCTTTGGTGCCCCTGGAAGTCAATCGACGGGTAACAGCACAACTAATACCCGGGCTTCATCGCGCATTGCTACCGGGTTGGTAAGCCGGCCGGGTATGTCCAACACAGGGGCTGCCAGTGGACCAGCTCCTACAGACTATTTGGTACACCCAGATGGCAGTGTTGTGCTGCCGGTGGTATACCGGGTGCAAGTAGCAGGTTATACTGTTCCTCAGCTGGATAGCTTGCTGCAGGTGCGGTATGAACAGTTCTATAAGGGCGTGTTTGTGCAGTCGAGAGTAACCAACAACCGCGTGATTGTGCTGGGCACCCCAGGCGGAGCTGTAGTGCCGGTGACCAACGAAAACATGAACCTGCTGGAGGTTCTGGCTACCGTTGGTGGCATCGACGGCGGCGGGATTACCGGCGGCAATCAGAGCCTAGCCCGCGGTGGCAAAGCCTACAACATTCGCCTCATTCGGCCGGCGCCAAACGGAGACTTGAAAACGGCACAGGTACAGATCATTGACCTGACCACAATAGAAGGCATGCGGCGCGCCAACTTGCGCGTGCAGCCCAACGATGTGGTATATATCGAGCCGTTGCGCCGTCCCTTCTTCGAAGCCTTGCAAGACATCAACCCCGTTCTGGGTCTGGTGAGCAGCTTAACAAGTCTGGCCCTCTTCATTCTTCTCAAGTAGTAAGCTTACAATCGAAAGAAAGCGGGGAAATGCACCCTGATTTCAACGATTACTAGAGTATATGGCAGTAGACAAGGACGCGGAACTGGAAGAGCTTATCCGCACCGCAGGGGGCGAAGAGGGAACTGAGGATGACGCAGGTGCCGGGCTAGACCTGGCCACGCTGTTGATGGTGACGCGGCGCAGTTTGCCGTGGATGGTTTTCCTCATTCTGTTGGGCGTAACGGCCGCTTGGCTTTACCTGCGCTATACGCCTCCGATTTACCAGTCTTCATCGACGCTGAAGATCGACCAGAAAAGCCAGTCTGGCGTGCTGGGGTTGGAAAGTGCGGGCAAAGCCGTGGACGCGCGTCAGAGCAGCAAAAACCTGGCGGGTGAAGTAGAACTCATCAAGTCCAGCGTCATCTACCAACGCTTGCGCGATTCGCTGGATCTGGACGTCAACTACTTTGCCGAGGGCACCGTGCTGGCCAGCGAGGTATACAAAACCTCGCCGTTTCGCGTCGAATACCGCATAAAAGACAATAGCTTCTATAACCGGAAATTCAACCTGAATTTTCTGGATGCCAATCGTTTCCGGCTCACGTATCTGCTAAATGGGCAGGAAGCCGGCGGCGAATACCGGTTTGGGCAGCCCATCAGCACCCCGCAGATGGAGTTGACGATTTACCGCACCAGTCCGGCTACTGGAGCGGAAGAGCTTAAAGTCAATTACTATTTCGTTATCAACGACGATGGCGCCATGGCGCGTTATTTCGATGAGAACTTGGTGGTGGAAATTGTCAACCCGGAAGCCAATACCATCGGTATTTCCTTTAAGGATAACAACGCCCTGAAGGCCCACGACATTGTTGACAAAATTGACACGTTGTACCTGCAGGAAAAGCTGGCAAAAAACTCATTGGCGTCGCAGCAAACCCTCGCCTTCCTGGAAGGGCAGCTGGATGAAAACAGCCGCAAGCTGCAGCAGGCCGAAGTAGCGTTGCAGGATTTTGTGCGCCGCAACAAGACCTTCGATGTCAAAAACGACATGGGCACGATTGTCGAGCAAACGGCAGAGATGCAAAAAGAGCGCGAAGAACTACGCCTCAAGATCAATGCGCTGGCCGACCTAACCGGTCTTATCGGCCAGAACCGAGTATTCGTGCGTGAAGGCCAGTCGCTAGAGCAGAGCATTCCAGCAATTGGAGCACTGGAAAACCCACAAATAGCCGAGCAGATAAGCATCCTTAACGAACAGCAAGGAGACCTGAACCGCTTGCTGGAGTCGTACCGGCCCACTACCACCGCCGTGCAACTCAAGCAAGAGGCACTGGAGTATACCCGACGCAACATCCGGGGGCTACTGCAAGGTACTAAGGAGCTATTGCAGCGCGAAATGGCCGAAATCGACCGGAAGCAGCGCGAAATGGATGCCCGCCTGCAGTTGCTGCCCGAAAAGGAAACCGAGTTGGCCCGCTTGCGCCGTCCCTTCGAGCTGTATGAGAAATCGTACCTGATGCTGATGGACAAAAAGGTCGAATTCAGCATTGCCAAGGCCGGAACCACGCCCGACTTCCAGATTCTGTCGCCGGCCTCGATGCCGCAGGCGCCGATTTTCCCGGTGAAGCTTATCGTCTACGCCATTGGACTAGCGGCGGGTATCTTCCTGGGGTTGGCATTGGTAGCCACCCGCTACCTAATGCACAACACCGTTACCAACATTCGGGAGCTGGAGCGCAATACCGCCGCGCCTGTGCTGGGCGTGGTGCCTTCCTACGACAAAGAGAAGCTGGCCGTGTCGAAGCTGATTGTGGACAAGAACCCCAAATCAGCCATTTCCGAAGCCATTCGTTCCATCCGCACCAACCTGGAATTCATGAGCACGTCGAAGAAGACGAAGCGCATGATTTCCATTACTTCCACCATTTCGGGCGAAGGCAAAACTTTTGTGGCGGTAAACCTGGGCGGCATCATTGCCTTGTCCGATCTGCGCGTCATCATTCTGGACCTCGACATGCGCAAGCCCAAGGTGAATCTGGCCTTCGAAGCCGAAAACACCAAGGGCATCAGCACCATCCTCATCAACCGCCACAGCGTGGAGGAGTGCATTCAGAAAACCAGCATCCCGACCCTCGACTTCATTTCGGCGGGCCCGACGCCCCCGAACCCGTCGGAGTTGATCCTGCACCCGGAATTCGACCAGATGCTGGCGCACTTGCAGGAAATCTATGACGTGGTCATCATCGATACCCCGCCCGTGGGCTTGGTTACCGACGGCATCCTGATTATGCGCAAGGTGGATATTCCCATCTACATCGTACGGGCCGATTACTCGAAGAAGTCGTTCCTGAAGAACATCAACAAGCTGGTGCGCGGCAGCGGCTTCAACAAGCTCACGACCATCCTCAACGATGCCCGTGCCGGCGGCATGTACGGCTATGGCTACGGCTACGGCTACGGTTATGGCTACGGCTACGGCGCTGGCTACGGCTACTACGAGGAAACCAAAGCCCCCACCGGCCTGCTGAACCGACTGCGGCGGCGCTTTTCGTAAGTTGCCGCCACTATGGCTTCCTTTTTCCAAAAGCTGTTCGGGGGCGCGTCGGCCGCTCCGGCGGTAACGTCGTTGAGTGCGCTGGGTACCGACATGCATTCCCACCTGCTGCCCGGCCTCGACGACGGCGCCGAAACCGTGGAGCAGTCGGTGGAGCTGATGCGCAACCTGCACGCGCTGGGCTACCGCAAGCTGGTGATGACGCCCCACATTATGGGCGACTTCTACCGCAACACGCCCGTCGGCATCCGCGAAAAGCTGGCCTTGGTACGCACGGCCGCCGCCGAAAACGGCATTGACCTCGAGCTCGACTGCGCCGCCGAGTATTACCTCGACGAGAGCTTGGTGCGCAAGCTGGAGCAAGGCGAGGAATTGCTCAGCTTCGGTGGCGCAAGCCGGTACGTGCTCTTCGAAACCTCGTACATCAACGAGCCCTTCAACCTCACCGACATTGTGTTTGCGCTAAAATCGGCGGGCTACCAGCCGGTGCTGGCCCACCCCGAGCGCTACACCTACCTCTACGGCAAGTTCGACGAGCTGCCGCGCATTCGGGAGCAGGGCGTGCTGCTACAGCTCAACCTCAACTCGCTAGTGGGCTACTATTCACCCGCCGCCAAGCGCACGGCCGAAAAGCTTATCGACGCGGGCCTGGTGGATATGGTGGGCACCGACATGCACCACCTCAAGCATCACGATGCCCTGCAACGCGTGTTGCACTCCGAGTACTTGCCCAAACTGTTGGCCCTGCCATTGTTGAACAGCAGTTTATAGCCAATAATGGGTTGATGCTTGATCATTGTTTTCGGTCAAGCCACACGCCGTAATCAGCACTTACCAAGCAAGCCATGATCTTCGTTACCGGTGGCAGTGGCCTGATTGGCTCGTACCTGATTCCGGCGCTGCTGGAGCGTGGGCTAGCCGTGCGGGCACTGTACCGGGAAAAGATACCTGCCTACGTGCCCGGTGCCGACCGCGTAACGTGGCTGGAAGGCGACGTGCGCGACTCCGGTTTGCTGCGCGAGGCACTGGCTGGTGTGACCCACGTGTTTCATTGCGCCGGCGTGGTGTCTTATGCCCCGCAGGACCGTGAGTTGCTCAAGCAAGTCAACATCGAAGGCACGGCCGCCGTGGTCGATGCCTGCCTCAACCAGCCGGGCGTGCGGTTGTGTCATGTTTCGTCGGTGGCGGCGCTGGGCGGCTTACCCGAAAACGCCACCAGCAGTGTGCTCGACGAAAGCGCGAAGTGGGATTTGAACGCCGAGCATTCGGCCTACGCCACCTCGAAATACCTAGGCGAGCTGGAAGTGTGGCGCGGCATTTCCGAAGGGCTGAACGCCGTCATCGTAAACCCCTCGGTGGTGCTGGGAGCTACCGACTGGACGCGCAGCAGCACCCGGCTGTTTCGCTACGCCCACCAGGAGCACGCCTTCTATACGCCCGGCAGCGTCAACTTCGTGGATGTGCGCGACGTGGTGAGCATGATGCTGCACCTGACGCTGGACAGCCAGGCCAGTGGCGAACGGTACGTCTTGAGTGCCGACAGTTTGCCGTTGCGCGACTTTTTTGCCCAGGCCGCCGCGTGCTTCGGCAAAAAGCCGCCCACGGTTGGCGTGCCCGATTGGGCGGCGGAAATCATCTGGCGAGTCGAGCACCTGCGTGGGATGCTTACCGGCTCTAGGCCGCTCATTACCAAAGACACCGCCCGCGCCAGCCGCCGCCCGGTGGAGTACCGGGCCGCCAAGGTGCAAGCTGCTACCGGGCTGCAATTTCGCCCGGTGGCCGAAACCATCCGCTGGTGTTGTGCCGGTTTGGCAGCCGCACCGAACTCCGTTGCGCCGGGCGCGGTTGTTGTATCCTAAGCCCCGTACGATATCTTGTATGGGGAATCAACGAGCAGCCCCGCGGCTGCCCGTAGTGACGCTGACAGCATGAGAATGAACGAACCTTCCGAAGAACGGGACGAAATCCTGGCCACCGTGCGCCGGTTTGAGCGCATGGTGGACGAGGGCGAACCGGTCTTTTTTGATTTGGGTGATTTTGAAGCCCTCATTGACCATTACACCACCAATACGCTCTACGACCGTGCCCTGCAGGCGTGCGAGGCGGCCGTAGCGCAATACCCGTTCTCCAACGAATTGCTCGTCGACCGGGCGCAGGTGCTGGCCATGCGCGGCGAGTACGACGCGGCCCTGGAGCAGATTGACGAAGTAGCCACCCGGGAGCCCGACAACGCCGATGTGGCCGTGACGCGCGGCATCATTGCTACCCAGCGCGGCGACATTGCCGCCGCCGTGGGCTACTTCGAGCAGGGCGTGGCCCGCTCGCCCGACCGCGACGACATTTACTTCAACCTCGGCCTGGCCTACCAGCAGTGGCAGAAGTTCAAGAGCGCGGCCCGCAACTACAAGCAGAGCCTGCGCATCAACCCCGACAACGACGCGGCCATTCAGGAGCTGCTCTACTGCCTCGAAGTGTCGGGGCGGCTGGAGAAGAACCTGGAGTTTTTCCGCCGTTTTACCGACGAAGACCCGTATTCGGCCATTGCGTGGTACAACTTGGGTCAAGCCTACTACAAAGCCGGCCGCTACGACGACGCAGCCGATGCTTTTGAGTACGCCATTGTCATCGACGCAAAATTCTACGAGGCGCACTCGTACCTGGCCAGCACCCACGTGAGTCGCGAGCAGTACCGCCGCGCCATTGAGGAGTTTGAACTGAGTTACCCCGAGGGCGAGCCGACGGCGGAGGCGCTGTGCAACATCGGCGAGTGCCACGAGAAGCTGGCCGAGTGGGACAAAGCCCGCCGGTTCTACCAGCGCGCCATCGACCTCGACCCCGAAATGGACGAGGCGTGGTTTGGCATCGGCGTGATTCTGGATGCGCAGGAAAAGTGGTTCGAGGCGCTGCATTTCTACCGCAAGGCCGTTACGTTGTTCGACGAAAGCGGGGAATACTGGCTGGCCCTGGCCGGCGCCGAATACCAAGTGGGCAACGTCATCAGCGCCATGGATGCCTACGACCACGCCACCCAGGTAGCGCCCGACGAACCCGCTGCGTGGATCAACTGGAGCGCCATTCTGTACGAGCAGGGGAATTTCGACGCGGCCATTGATTTGATGCGCACCGCCACCGACCTGCAGCCCGCCGATGCCGACCTGCAGTACCGCCTGTGTGCCTACCTTTTGGCCGCCGGCCGCTACAAGCAGGCCTATGACGTATTGGAAAATGCCCTACTTTTGGACTTCGACAAGCACCGCCTGCTCTTCGAATACTTCCCGGAGCTGGAGCAGCAGCGCGCCCTCACCCGCCTGATCGACCAATACCGCAAATAATTTGACTGCCTTGCTGCACTGTTAATGCATTGAATCAGCCGGACCGGCGCGCTTCCTCCGCGGAGCCCTCGGGTCCGGCTGTTTTGTGTCCGTACGGTTCGGCAAGCCCACCCTTTGCCCACCCTTTCTGATGAATTACTCTCTCTCCCAACTGCCCGAGCGCACCGCCAAGCCCCGTGAACAAGGCTTTACCATGGTCATGGACAAAGGCCTGAGCGTGCGCGAAGCCGAAGACTTCCTCGAAGTTGGCGCCGCGTACACCGACATCGTGAAGCTCGGCTGGGCCACGTCGTACGTGACGGGCAACCTGAAGCGCAAACTGGCGGTGTACAAGGAGGCCGGGGTGCCGGTGTACTTCGGCGGCACGCTGTTCGAGGCCTTCATCGTGCGCAACCAGTTCGACGACTACCGCCGCCTGCTCGACGAGTTCGGTATGGAATACGCCGAGGTATCGGACGGCTCCATCGACCTCGTGCACGAGGAGAAGCTGGAGTTTATTCGTCAACTCTCGCAGCAGGTGAAGGTACTTTCGGAAGTGGGGTCGAAGGACGCGGAGAAAATCATACCGCCCTACAAGTGGATTCAGCAGATGCGCACCGAGCTGGAAGCTGGCGCCGTGAAGGTCATCGGCGAAGCCCGCGAAGCCGGCAACGTGGGTTTGTTCCGTAGTACGGGCGAAGTCCGCTCGGGTCTGGTGGAGGAAATCCTGACCCAGATTCCGTTCGAGAAGATTCTGTGGGAGGCCCCGCAGAAAGCGCAGCAGGTATGGTTCATCAAGCTGCTGGGTGCCAACGTGAACCTGGGCAACATCGCGCCCAACGAAATCGTCAGCCTCGAAACCATTCGCCTGGGCCTGCGCGGCGACACGTTCACCCACTTCCTCGACATGGACAACGTGCACGAGATGTTCAAGCCCGAAGCCAAGACACCCGGCAAGCCCGGTACCTCCATGCCCCGCGGGTAAAGCCCTCAACCAAGCGCCCACAAAAAAGCCCGTTGGAAATACTCCAACGGGCTTTTTTGTGGGCGCTTGGTGGCTTAGTCCAGCACTGCCGACTGGCTTTTTAGTACCTGGCGGGCCATAGCCAGGTTTGTGTCGGCAGAGTTTACGGCCAGGTAAATGAACTTGCCGCCGTCGGGCGACAACTTCAGTAGGTGCAGCTGATCGGTTAGCGTCAGCAGAATATCCTGCACCGTCTGGTTGAGCTTGAGGGCCTGAATGGCCTTCAGTTTTTGCTTGATTACCTCGGTGTTGTAGGCAGCAGCAGTTTCCGCGTCGAACGAGGCCAGGTTGGAGTGGTGAGCCAGCGGCATGCCGGTTTCCGTTTCTACCACGGCAATTGCAACGAGGGAAGGAAGTTCTTTGAGGACGTTCTGAACAACTTGCTGGGGCGTAAGTGTAGGCATGAAAAAGGAAAATGAAGGTGGAAAGCAAAAAAGGGAGTTAGTTAGCGCAGCGACGCATCACGTCACGCACCAACGCCATGTTGGTATCGGCCAGGCGTACGGCCACATAACATAGCCAGCGTCCGTTGGCGGTGGTACGCAGGCAGTGCAGTTGCTCGTCAAGAACCACTACCATGTCGCCGAGCTCTTGCCCGGCCAACCACGGAGCGGTCAGGTTTTTCTGGGTGCGGCGAATCAACTCCGCGTTGCGGGTGCTCAGTTTGTATGGATCGAAGCTGACAAGGGCGGTATAAGCCGACAGGGTCTTGTTGGATTTCACATCCACTACGGAAGCCGCTATCAGTTCGGGCAGTTCTTCCAACAGCCCTTTAATAACAGAGTCGGCTTTGTAGCGGTCCATGCCAACAGCGTCACCCACAATTTTTTTCACCACGGGTTTGTGCTGAAAAGGGAATCTCATGCAGTAAGTCTTGGGCAGGAAAGCCGGGCGCAGTACCGTAAACGGGGGGGCGCACCAGTGGGGGTGGGTCTGGGTGGGTAAACAGGCAGGCCAGGGGCCGGGCGCTTTGCAAAGCACCGGAAGCAACTGTCGGGCTTCTTGCAGGTGGCAGTTGCTTCCGGTGACTACGCTAGAAGAGGATCCAGCGCTTTTTGGCCTTCTGCTGCTGGTCGCGCGGTACCAGCGTCATGTTTTCCGTCCGGCCGCCTTTTACTTCAACTTCTTCTTCGGCATAGCCGGCGTAGCCGTATTGCAGGGTGGCTTTCTGGCTAGCCGGAATGCGCATGGTGTAGGCTCCGTTGGCATCGGTGCTCACGCCGTTGCGCGTGCCTTTGTGCCAAACGGTGGCACCTACCAGGGGCCGGCCGTTTTCGTCGAGAATGCGCCCGCGTACCGAAACCGTGCGCATGAGGCTGGCCGAGTTCAACTCGGCATTGGCCTCGGCCGACTCCGCGAAGGCCGGAACTCCTTCGGGGATTTCGCCGCCGACAGGGGTGTTGGTGCCGGCAAATACGGCGCCGCCTAGCAGTGCGCTGCCCACAACCAGCGTGGCGGCGCGCCGACGAAACCGCTCCGGCTCGGTGCGAATCAGGTCGAACTGACGCTGTACCCAGCCCACTGGCTTTACGGCGTGGCCGTTGTTTTTGAGTTCGTAGAAGCGCAGCAGAGTAGCGTCGGCCAGCTCTTTGTTATTTTTCAGGTATGCATCTACCAAGTCGGTGTTTCGACTTGATAAGTCGCCTCGCAGGTATGCATCCCGGTAGGCCGGAAGCAATTCACCCGTGGCGGGGTGAAAAGGGGTTGAGGTTAGTTTCATGTAAAAAAGATTGTGGTGGGGTGTGGAGGTAAAGGACAAGAAGCCGGTAGGAGCAGTAAAACGGGCTGATAGTGCTAAAGTTGGGCACATAAAAGATGCCCAGGAGCGGCCGGAAAGGCGACTATTTCGCTGAACGGTATTTTTCCCTCGGTAAAAACCACTTTCCCAAAGTTGAACTGATTTCCCAGTCTGGGAATTTGATGGTTATATTTTTACTAAAATGAATAATATGATATTTATACCGATGCCCTTTACGTATAAATACTTGTCAGATAGTTGCCGGTCGTTGGCTTGGCTTTGTAGAAGTGGTAGAATTAAGCACCATGCTTGGCAGATAGAATGACTTGGTAATACAGTCCGTGTAGACAGGGGTGTAAGCTTTGCCTGGCCATGTCGCCAGCGGTACAAGCTTTTAAGCAAAAGGCCCGCAACAATGTGCGGGTAGTAATACACGCTGGATGAGTAACTCTCGGATCGAAAAGTCGGTGAATTGGTAATTCTCACGGACATTCGAAAGCTAAAACGCGACTGTTGAGCGTTCCAGCGCCACTAAATGCCGCCCAATGCCTGCTTACTTACGATACCCACTGCTTATTCTGCTGAGCGCAGTTGGAACAATAGTCCGTGCCCAACAGGGAACTGCTACCATAGCCAGCCTTACGCCACTTACCCCGGCGGCCGTGCCGCAGTACGCCAAGTATGAGGCCGCCTTTGCCCTGACCTCTTCGTTTACGAACCCCTACGACCCCGACGAGGTGGATGTAACGGTGGTCTTTACGTCGCCGAGCCGGCGCGCCCGCACCGTGCACGGCTTTTTCATGGTGCCCTACCAGCGCCACGACTCCACCGGTACCTGGCGCCAGCGGCCCACCGCCCAGCCGTGGCGGGTGCGCTTTAGTCCTGACGAAGCCGGACAGTGGACGTACACCGTGACGATACGAACAGGGCAAGCTACCAGCACAGCGGGGCCCTACCGCTTTCAATGCGCGGCTTCGGCTGCACCGGGCTTTCTGCGCGCGGTGCCGGACCGCTCGTACCTGCAATTCAGCAACGGAAGCTCATTTTTTGGCATCGGGCAGGATCTTCGGTCCTCGTTTAACACCAGCAAAAACTGCGACGCCCAACCCACCGCCTGCGACTCGGCCTGCTACCTGTTCAGCACCTTGCTGCAGCAGCTGGGGTGGGTGAAATCCTTTGCCCGCAGCGGCGGCAACCTGGCGCGGGTGTGGCTGGAGCCGTTCAGCTACGAGCCCGAGTGGGAAATTGGCGGCGACTACGGCACCCGCCAGAACCGCTTGGCCGACCTCGACTCGTTGGTGGCTACCGCCGGGGCCAGCGGGGTATACCTGCACATGGTGCTGTACAATTCGCGGGCCTTGGCTGTAAGTAAGGGCGCCCGTACCGAAGGCTCGGGCTGGCAGCAAAACCCTTATAACCGCCGCTTCGGGCTCGATTCGTTGCGGGCATTCTACATCGACGGCCGCGCCATTCGGGCCTACCAGCACCGGCTGCGCTACATCCAGGCCCGGTGGGGCTACTCGCCGGCCATTGCCTCCTACGGGCTGATGAACGAGCCTGAACTGCCCGGCGAGGAAATCCAGGGCGCCTACTACCGCAACGGCAAGTACATCGACGCGTGGTTTGTGCGCATGGCGCAGTTTCTCAAGCAAGACAGTTACCCCGCGCACTTGGTAAGCGTCGACTACGGTTTCGGGTTCAGCGGCGGCGCCAACGACTCGCCGGCCATCGACTTCACCAACACCCACCACTACACCTGGGACAAGCTGGGCAACTACCAGCGCGCCTACATTGCCCGGCACCACGTGCGGCGGTTTGGCAAGCCGTTCGTGCAAACCGAGTTCGGCACGCCCTACTGGATTTCCGAGGACAACAACGAGGAAGTGCGGCAGGCGGCGTGGGCGTCGGCCTTTTCGGGGGCGTTCAGCACCGCTTTTTTCTACGGGGCCGATGGCAAGTACAACAACGCGTGCTGGGGCGGCGAAGGCGTGAAGCTCTACCTGCCGTTGGCCGTGTTTCTGCGGGGCGAGTCGTTCAACGATTCCACCAACCTCTACCAGCCCATCGGTAGCGCCCGGGCTGCGCACCGCGCCACCCGGGCCCGCGGCTTCGAGAAACCCCGCACCCTGCTCGAGGTGCCCGATTTTGACCAAGCCGGGTTCGGGCCCGCCGGGTTCTTTGGTGGCGAGGGGCTACGGCGCCGGGTGCTGACCCGCGACGTGGTGCCATCTACGCCGCGCATCGAGGTGTTTGCCCTGCGTTCGGCGGCTAAGGTGATTGGCTGGGTGCACGACACCGACTATTACTGGTACAACCTGCCCCACAATGCCCACCCTGAAGTGCACGAACGGCTGAAAAACCCCCGGGTGCAGGGCCGACAGCCCGCCGTAAGTCCGCTAAGCGGGCAAACCATGACTTTGGAAGGGCTGGAGCGCGACGGGCTGTACCGATTGCAGTGGTTCAGCACCCACTACAACTACGATACCGACGGCGTGCCCGCCACCACCGAAGACGGCGGCCCCATTGCCGGCTCCGAGTTTCAGGCGTCGGTAACGGTGCTCAAAGGCAAAGCCACCATTGCCATTCCCACGCTACAGCCGCGCGAACTGGGCAAAACCCCCTACGCGCCCGATTACGGCTTTAAGCTGACGTGGGCGGGCGAGGCAGCCACGCCGACGCGGTAAAATGGTGCGCGCCGCTGGGCGCCGAGCAGGCTGGCAGTAACACAGTGGCGCTGAATGCAGTAAATAAGGCCCCACCTTACTGGTTTAGCCGCATGAAGTATGTCCCCCTAAGCCTGCTGGTTTCGGCCGCAGTGCTGGTTGCTTGCAATCAGGAAAAGCAAGAGAAACGTGCCGCGCAAGACGAACTGCCCAGCACCGTGAAGGCAGAAACAGGCGAAGAAATTCTGTTGCCTGCGCCTTATGCTACTAAATCAGTCAAGAACTTCAGCAAGCACATTGGCTGGCCGGCGGGCAAAACGCCGACGGCACCGGCCGGGTTTGTGGTAACGGCCTACGCCAAGGATTTCGACAGCCCACGCTGGACCTACGTACTGCCCAACGGCGACGTGCTGGTAGCCGAGGCCAACACCGTGCCTTCGACGACGACCAAAAAAATAGCCGCCAAGCTCGACCTCGGCCCCTCGCAGGCCAACAAGGAAACCAGCGCCAACCGAATTACCCTGCTGCGCGACGCCGACAAGGACGGTCGCCCCGAACTGCGCACCACGTTCCTGACCGGCCTCAGCCAGCCTTTCGGAATGCTGGTGCTCGACAAATACTTCTACGTGGCCAACACCGACGGCGTGCTGCGCTTCCCCTATACGGCGGGCCAAACGAAAATCAGCGGCGCGGGGCAGTCCGTGCTGGCGCTGCCCAAAGGAGGCTACAACAACCACTGGACGCGCAACCTGCTGGCCGCACCCGATGGCTCGAAAGTGTACGTGAGCGTGGGCTCGGGCTCAAACGTGATGGAACACGGCGCCGCCAACGAGGTGCGCCGGGCCAACATCCTTGAAATCAACCCCGACGGTTCGGGCGAGCGGGTATATGCCAGCGGCCTACGCAACCCCGTGGGCATGGGCTGGGCCCCCGGTACCCAAACCCTGTGGACGGCCGTGAACGAGCGCGACGAACTGGGCGACGACCTCGTGCCCGACTACCTCACCAGCGTGCAGCCCGGCGGTTTCTACGGCTGGCCCTACGCGTATTTCGGGCAGCACGAAGACCCGCGCCGCAAGGGCGAGCGGCCCGACCTGGTGCAGAAGACCCTGGTGCCGGAAGTGCCGCTGGGGCCGCACACCGCCTCGCTCGGGCTGGCTTTCTATACTCAGAAAGCCTTTCCCGAAAAATACCAGGGCGGCGCCTTCATCGGTCAGCATGGCTCCTGGAACCGCAGCCAGTTCTCGGGCTACAAGGTGGTGTTTGTGCCCTTCCGCAACGGCAAGCCCAGTGGCCCGCCCGAGGATTTCCTGACCGGATTCATTGGTAATGAAGCCCGCAAGGAGGTGTACGGCCGACCCGTGGGCGTCACCACGCTGCCCGACGGTGCACTGCTTGTGGCCGACGATGCCTCGGGCATTCTGTGGCGGGTGGCGGCGCAGTAAGCCAAGAGTAGCGCAGGCGGCCGGGTGGCACAGAATCGATAGGCGTACCGGGGGCAGAAACCGCGCAGGGCGGTGGCCTTTGGCCACTACGCGTTAGCTTTGCAAGCCAATCCCATACCCCGCGCACTCCATGGACCTCATTCAGCAGTTTTTTCACCTGGTCATGCACCTCGATAAAACCCTTATCGACGTGGTGCACGAGTACGGGGCGCTGACCTACCTGATTCTGTTTCTGATCATTTTCACCGAAACCGGCGTGGTGGTTATGCCCTTCCTGCCCGGCGACTCGTTGCTGTTTGTGGCCGGTACGCTGGCCGCCCAAACCGCCAACCCCGGTTCCCCCGAAACGCTGCTCAACATCTGGTACCTGATTCCGCTGTTGTTCGTGGCCGCCTTCATCGGCGACAACCTGAACTACTTCATCGGCGACTACCTCGGGCCGCGGGTGTTCCGCGAAGACTTCCGCTTTCTGAAGCGCAAGTACCTGGAGCAAACGCAGGCCTTCTACGCCAAGCACGGCGGCAAAACCATTATCATGGCGCGCTTCGTGCCCATCGTGCGCACGTTTGCGCCGTTTGTGGCCGGCGTGGGCACCATGAAGTACAGTTACTTCATCGGCTACAGCATTGCCGGCGCTCTGTTCTGGGTTATTTCCCTCACGATGGCCGGCTACCTGTTCGGCAACATCCCGGTTGTGAAAGACAACTTCACGCTGGTCATCTACGGCATCATTCTGCTCTCGATTCTGCCGCCGCTGTTTCAGTTCGTGAAAGGCAAGCTCAGCAACCGCCCGGCCGAGGCTTAACCCACCGCCGTATTACTGAAAGGTTAAAAGCCGCCCCGGTGCATTGGCCAGGGCGGCTTTTTTTGTTTCTTCAACCATCTTTCCCGTTGCCTATGCCCTGTGAATTTGGTTTGATTGGCCGGGTGCTCACGCACTCGTTTTCGCCCACGTATTTCCAGCAGAAATTCGATACCCTCGGCCTCGACGACTTCACCTACGAAGCCTTTGAGCTGGCCACCATCGACGAGCTGCCCGCGCTGCTGGCCCGCCGGCCCAACCTGGCCGGGCTGAACGTGACCATCCCCTACAAGGAGCAGGTGCTGCCCTACCTCGATGAAATAGCCCCCTCGGCCGCGCGGGTCGGGGCCGTCAACGTTATCCAGATTGGCCCCAACGGCCGCCTCGTGGGCCACAACACCGACTACACCGGGTTCCGCGACTCGCTGCGGCGGCAGTACCGCGGGCCCGGGCCGGCGCTGGTGCTGGGCACCGGCGGCGGCGCCAAAGCCGTGGAAGCCGCTCTGCGCGAGCTGGGCATCCGGCACTGGCTCGTCTCGCGCGACGCGCTGGGCCGGGGCCTGTCCTACGCCGACCTCACCCCGCAGCTTCTGCACGAACACCCGCTCGTCATCAACACCACGCCGCTGGGCATGTACCCGCGCACCGACGAGTACCCGCCGTTGCCCTACCACGCCCTCACCCCGCAGCACCACCTGTTCGACCTTATTTACAACCCCAGCGAAACCGAATTCCTGCGCCGGGGCCGCGAAGCCGGCGCCAGCACCCAAAACGGTTTCGACATGCTCTGCCGCCAAGCCGAAGACGCCTGGCGCATCTGGAATTCCTGACGAACGGGTAGCCCGCGGGTAGCGCATCCGGCACTCGGACCGCAACACCAGCCCTGCTAACGCAAAGAAGCCCCCAGCCGATGGCCGGAGGCTTCACACGCAGGTGTGGTAAAATGCAGCGCGAGGCTGCAGCGGCGTGAATTATTTCTGGAAGATCCAGCGGCAGCCGGGCTGGTATTTTTTGTACACCGGGCGGTGCAGGCGGCTTTTCTGTACGCGCCCAAACGGCGAAGCCACGGCAGCGGCGGCCGGCAGCAGCAGGGCAACAACGAGCAGGAGCGAGGCAAGGCGGGCGAGTACAGAAACGTTCATAGGAAGAGGCGTGAGTTGGTGGGCAACCGAGGGCGTTATGCCCTGCTAACACTACAAAGGAACGGCGGCCCACTGCTGCCTTGCTGGGAGTTTAGACCAACACGGTGCTTTCCGATGCCAATGAAGGGCCATGCTCGCTGAACACAACACCCGGCCGGGGCCATGACCAATAGCCCAACCGCGCCAGCCCAGAGCGGCCTTGCCAGCACGCAAAACGGCCACGCCCCGAAAGGAGCGTGGCCGTTTTGCGTGCTGGCAAGGCCGCTCTGGGCCGGTTGGATAAGTTAGTTGCCTTGGCCGTTGCCGCCGTCGCCGGCTTTTTGGTCGTCGTTGCGGATGCTGCGCTTGGGGCGCTGGGGCTTATTCTCCAGCTTGCCGAAGCGGTAGCTAAAGGCCACGCGCACGCCGCGGTTGTAGACCTTGGTCGAGTTGGTTTGGTCGGAGGTGGCGGTGCGGAAGTCGTTGGTGAGGCGGATGTAGGGCGAGAACAGGTTGTCGGCGTTCAGCGTCAGGTCGCCTTTGTCTTTCCACAGGTTTTTGCGCAGGCCAATGGAGTACATCTGCCACGACGACGACTTGCCTTGCAGCTGAATACGGGGCGAGTTGAGCATGCCGAAGAACTGCAGGCTGTAGCCCTTGTCGAATTTGTAGCCCGAGTTGATGTTGGCCGAGTACACCACGCCGCTGTTGGAGGTGTTGAGCGTGGCGCTGCGCAGGTACACATAGTACAGGTTCACGTTGCCGCTGATGTCCCACTTGGGCACCGGCTTCACCGAGCCGAACAGGTTCACGCCGTAGGTCTGGTTGCGGGCAATGTTGCCGTAGGTGGTTTCCACCAGCCGGATAGCGCGGCCCTGCGGATCGAGCGAGTCGCGGGTGATGCGCTTGGCTTCGATGGCGTTGTTGGTGATGCGCGAGTAGGCCGAGATGTTAATCACCGAGCCCTTCACGAAGGTGTTCAGGTTCAGCTCGAAGTTGTCGGTGAATTCCGCGTCCAGGTTTGGGTTGCCGTACTGCAGCTGTGTCGGGTCGATGCGGTTGCGGTAGGGGTTCAGGTAGAAAATGCTCGGGCGCTGGATGCGGCGCGAGTAGCTGGCCCGAATGGTAGAGCCCGGCTGCTTCAGGTTGCGCGTGAGGGCCACGTTGGGCAGCGCGTTGGTGTAGTTGGTGGTAAACCGGCCTTCCTGGCCCTGAAACTCGCCACCGAGGTCGGTGCGCTCTACGCGGCCGCCGAGCCGCACGCTGTACTTCTTGCCCAGCGACGTGGCGTAGGTGGCGTAGCCGGCCACCACGTTCTGGTCGTAAGTGAAGATGTTGGTCAGGTTGGCCACCGGGAAGGCAATGTTCTGCGCGTTCAGCGTGTCCACGGTGTAGTTGCTGTACACATTGCGCATGATCATCTTGCCGCCCACTTCCACCGTTTGCTTGTCCGAAAGCGGGTGCACGTAGTCGGTTTGCAGGGTGGTTTCCAGGTTGCGGGCCTTGTTGAGGCTGCTTTCCTGGTAGGCGGGTGTGAAGTAGTGCGGCACACCCAGCGGGTACTGGTCGATGTCGTAGAAGCGGCGGTTGGCGTTGCGGGTGTGCTGGCCCAGCACCGTCCACTCGCGGCGGCTGCCCTGCCCGAAGGTGCGGGTGTAGGAGCCCGTCAAATCGTAGCTCTGCACGCGGAATTTCTGGTCCAGCTCCCGCTCGTAGTTGCCGAAGCGCGAGTTGGAGCTGAGCGTCTGCTCCTGGTGCACATCGGCCGTGTTGGCGTTGCGGAACATGTTGCCATTCACCGAAAAGCTCAGGGCGTGGTTGGGGGCCGGCTCGTAGTCGATACCGATGCGGCCGTTGCCGCCGCCGCCAAAGCCGCGGCCGGTGTTTTCCTGGGTCAGCGTGTTGCGCACGGTGGTTTTGCTGGCGTCGGTGTAGTCCACACGCTGCACGCCCTGCACGCCGGGCGAGTAGAACGACCACCCGTTGATGGCCGACGACAGCCCCACCTTGCCTTTGCGGGCGTTCAGGCCCAGGTTCATGTTGGAGTTTCGCGTACCAGCCGCCACGCCCACGTTGCCGTTCACGCCCTGCAGGTTGTTTTCCTTCAGTACAATGTTGATGATGCCGGCCGAGCCTTCGCCGTCGTACTTGGCCGAGGGCGAGGTAATTACTTCCACCGACTTGATTTGGTCGCCGGGCAGCTGCTTGAGGGCCTGGGCTACGTCGTTGGCCACAATGGCCGAAGGCTTGCCGTTGATGAGCACCTTCACGTTGGAAGAGCCGCTGAGCTGCAGGTTGCCGTCGGGGTCCACGCTCACCATCGGCGCTTTGCGCAGCACGTCGGCGGCGGTACCGCCCTTGTTGGTGGCGTCTTGGGTGGCGTTGTACACGAGGCGGTCGGGCTTGCTTTCCACAATGGGCCGCTCGCCGGTCACCGTCACGCCTTCCAGCTGCTTGGCCTGCGAGGCCAACGCCAACGAACCCAGGTCCACGCTCATTTTGCCCTCGGCCAGCGTCACGGGCTGTACCAGCGCGCCGTAGCCGATGAAGCTGATGGACAAACGGTAGGAGCCGGGTGCAATGCCTTTCAGCACAAACTTGCCTTTGTCGTCGGCCACGGTGCCGTCCACGGGCTTCTCGCCGGTGGCGGGCAGCAGGGCCACGGTGGCAAACTCCACCGGCTGCTTGGTGGTGCCGTCGAGCACCGTGCCGCTGATGCGGCCGTTGCCGCGCGGGGCTGGAATGGCCAGCGGCGCGGCGGCTTTAGTAGGCGCGCCGCCCGGGGCACCAGTCGGGGCACCGTCGGTGCGGGTGCCGGCCGGGCGCTGGCCAGCAGCCGGCGCACCAGGGGCCTGGGCCCAAGCGGGGGCCGACAACAGGCTAGCCGAAGCGAATAAAAGCAGTACAGCGTTTTTCATAGCTGAGAAAAGAAGTCGAAAGCGGGAGAGAAGAAAGCCGGTGCGACGTGCAAAGCGCAGCCGGGTTTGGAGGTAAGCGTAATGCGAAAAAGAGGGCGGATAATCGTCGGAAAATCAACGAAGAAGGGCCTGCGGGGCGAGGCGATTCTACACCGAGGGGATTTGCGGGTGCAAAGGTCCGCATACTGGCGCCCGAACGCAACCACTAAAAGATGTGAGTTGGGAGGGCAGAGGCATCAGAATAAGGGCAGGAAGCTATTTGCGCCAATTGTCGGTGGCAGGCCGGGCAGGGTTGCATTTCGGGTTGATGAAATTGTGCTAGCCTTCGTGGCGGTAGCGCAGCAGCACGTAGCCCCCCAGCAGAACCAGCCCAAACCAGCCGAGCGTCAGCCACTCGGCTTTGGCCAGCGCCAGGTCGAGGGCATGACCTTTGGGCACCGAAGCGGCTTTTTGCAGCGCCAGCAGCGGTGTGGCGTAGGGCACCCAGTCGATGTGTTCCCACCGCATCAGCGTGAGGGCCGCAATGGTGGCGCCCATGCCCAGGGCCACCGGCGTGGCAAACGACCGCCACCACAGACTCGCCACGTACTGAATGGCCAGAATGCCGAGCGTGGCAATGTAGGTATGCCACAGCAGCGTAACGGTAGCCAGCAGCGGCACGGCGTGGTCCTGAAAATGCAGGCTCGGCCGCAGCAGGCCCAGCAACAGACCCGAGCCCAGCAGAATAACGGTATAAGCCAGCATGGCCAGCGCATTCAGGCCCATGAGCACCAGCAGCTTGCTGCCGAACACCGCGCCGCGGCCCACCGGCTGCGCGTACACGTGTTTCCAGGCAACGGCTTTGTTTTCCACGTTCAGCACCAGCCCGGTGAGCAGCACCACAAACAACGGCAACAGCAGGGCGCAGGCCGTTTGCCAGCTCTGCATCAGGTACGTTGGCCACGGGTCCTGGCCGGGCTTGAGCAGGTATTCGCCCTTGAAGTAGAAGATCAGGAACGTGAGGGCCACCGGAAAGGCGCCGCTGGCCAGCGTCAGCCACAGGGCCGGGGTACGCTTGAGGCGCAGCACGTCGGCCGACAGCGCGCGGCGCAGCTGGGTTGCGGGAGCCGGCGTTTGGAAAGAAGGCGAAGGGGAGAGAACAACGGTTGACATAGCGCAGAAAGACTTAGAGGGCGGTGGCTTCGGTGAGGTGCAGGAAGGTTTGTTCGAGGCTGGGCTGCTCGCAGCGCAGGCTGTAGAGCGGCTGCCCGGCGCTTACCAGCTCCTGCGCCAGGTAGGCCATCTGCTCGGGCGACTGGTAGGGCAGCGCCAGCGTGCCGGTGGCCAGCACGCGGGCGGCGCCAAACTCCAGCGGCAGCAGGTTGCGGCAGCGTTCCGCATCGTCGGTTTCGATGACGACCTGAGCCCGGCCGCTTTGCTGGCGCTGCAGCTCGCGCACGGTCCCCTGAAACGCCAGCCGGCCCTGCTGAATCACGCCCACGTGCGTGGCCATCCGCTCGATTTCGCTGATGAGGTGGCTCGACAGCAGAATGGTTTTGCCGTGTTCTTGCTGCAGGCGCAGCAGCAGGGCGCGCATCTCGGTAATGCCCTGCGGGTCGAGGCCGTTGGTGGGCTCATCGAGGATGAGCAAATCCGGGTCGGGCAATAGCGCCAGGGCCAAGCCCAGGCGCTGCCGCATGCCCAGCGAATAGGCCCGCACCGGGCGGTGGGCATCGGCCGAGAGGCCCACCAGCGTCAGGACCTCGGCGGTGCGGTGCCGGGGCAGGCCCCGCAGGCGGCGCGTTGCTTCCACGTTCTCGAAACCGTTGAGGTGGTCGTAGAGCGAAGGCATTTCGATGAGGGCGCCCACGCGGCCCAGCAGCGGCAGCCGGTGCTGGGCCAGGTCGTGCCCGAAAAGCTGCACGCTACCGGCCGGGGCGGGCAACAGGCCCAGCAGAATGCGCAGCGTGGTGCTTTTGCCGGCGCCGTTCGGCCCCAGAAAGCCGTAGATGCTGGCCGGCGGTACGTGCAGGTTCACGTCGTGCAGAATGGGGCGCTTGCCGTAGCTGAACGAGAGGCCGCGGGTTTCAACGAGCGGGGGAGGGGTAAGCATGGTTTCGGAGGTGGGGTTGAGAGGCAGAACTGGCTCAAACGTAGAGGGCGCGTTTTTCCCTTGCCGGGGAATTCAACCAACCCCGCTGCCTTCTCCCAAAACGCCGAAATCGAACCCACCAACCCCAAACTCCCGGCCAGCCGCGCTGCCGGGCCCGGCCAGCGCACGTTGTAGCCCGGCAGCAGCGGGTTGGTTGACGTTTGGGCGGCGTTGGTTGAAAACGGCCTCACTGCCCGCCGAGTCCCCTTACCTTGCTTACCGCCTGCAGCCCGACTTCAGCCCTGCGCGGCGCAGTAGTATGTTTGTTTCCTTGCCCCGTCGTTTCCATATCAGCCTGCCGTTGCGCTCGACGCGCCTCGCCGCCACGGCCGAGGCACCCACCGCGGTACCGTGGTGGGTGCACGTGCTCTGGCTGTCGGTGCTGGCGAGTACCGATGTGCTCCAGACCGTGTCGTCGATGAACGGCAAAATGCCGCCGGCCTGGCCCCAGCACCTCACGCGTTTGGTAGTCAACGACGCCCTGGCCTCGCTGCTGTTCTATTTCAACTGGGTGGTGCTCATTCCCCGCACCCTCACGCAGAGCCGGCTGGGCGCGTTTGCCCTCGGGGTGCTGGGCCTGCTGGCGCTGTTTATTCCCTTGCGCATCGGTAGCGCCGTACTGCTGCAGCCCCTCACCCAATTTAACGAACCGCACAGCCGCTGGATGGCCTACACCGTAGCGGGTGTGGTGACGGGCCTGATGACCATTTTCTTCAGCTCGGGCGTGAAAATTACCGGCGACTACCTGCTGGTGCAGCGCAACCGCCGGGAGCTGGAGCGCCAGCAGCTGCTCACCGAGTTGTCGCTCCTGAAAATGCAGGTCAACCCGCACTTCCTCTTCAACACGCTCAACAACATCTACTCCTTAGCCAGCCAGAAGTCCGACCGCGCCCCGGAGGCCGTGTTGCGCTTGGCCGAAATCATGCGCTACATGCTCTACGAGAGCAGTGCCGACACCGTGCCGCTGGAAAAGGAATTGGCCCATTTGCGCAGTTTCCTCGATTTGCAGCGCCTGCGCCTGCCGGCCGGTGCCACCGACGCCATCGTGTTCGAAAGCCAGGGCCTGCCCGCCGCCGCCGACTTCCCCATTGCGCCCATGCTGCTGCTGCCACTCGTCGAAAACGCTTTCAAGCACGGCGACTTGTCGGCCCGGCCGGTTGTGGTCATCAGCCTCCATATAAAGGCGAACCACGAGCTACGCTTTGCCGTGCGCAACCCCGTGGCCCCCGAAGGCACGCACCCGCTCGACCAGCCCGGCGGCGTGGGCCTCACCAATTTGCACCGCCGCCTCGAGCTGCTGTACCCCGGCCGCTACAGCCTGACCGTCAGTAAGCCCGGTGGCCAGCACGAGGTGGTGCTTACCCTGCGCAACGAGTAACTTGCCCTACGGCGCCCCGCTTTTTTCCTCCTCTTTGCCTCTATAGTATGCGTCCGCTTACCTGCGTGATTATCGACGACGAACCCCTGGCCCTCGACCTGCTAGCCGGCTACTGCGAGCAGGTGCCCGGGCTGGAGCTGAAAGGCCAGTTTCACGACGCGCTGGTGGCGCTGGCCTTCGTGCAGGATCATCCCGTCGACATCGTGTTCGTCGATATTCACATGCCGCGCATCACCGGCCTGCAACTGGTGCAGCTGCTGCCCAAGCCCGGCCCGCACGTCATCTTCACCACGGCCTACAACCAGTACGCCGTGCAGAGCTACGAGCTGAGCGCCGTCGACTACCTGCTCAAGCCCATCGGCTTCGACCGGTTTTTGCAGGCCGTGAACAAAGTGCGCACCCAAACCCAGGCGGCCGCTACCCCGTTGCCGGCTGCTGCGCCGCCCGCCGAAGCTGCCGCGCTGCCCGCCGCGCCCGATGCCATGTTTGTCAAAAACGAGCACCGCCTGCAGCGCGTGGCTTTCGATGACATCCTTTACATCGAGGGCATGAAGGAGTACCTGATGATTTACACCGAAGGCAGCAAGATTCTTACCCTGCAGTCGTTTCGGCGGGTGGAGGAAGTGCTGCCGCCCGAGCGGTTTGCGCGCATCCACAAGTCCTACATCGTGGCCCTCAACCGCATCGAGCACGTGGAGCGCGGCAAAGTGCAGGTAGCCGGCCGCCTGCTGCCCATCGGCGACACCTACCGCGACTCGTTCAACGCCCTCATCAAGGCCCAAAACCTGCTTTAGCGAGCTGCGGCGGTGGTTTCGGCGGCGCGTACCAGAAAAAAATACGCGGCTTGCAACCCCGGCTGCCTCCCCCGACTCATATCCACACTGGCCCGCAAGGCCGCACCTTCACAGTAGTGACCAATAGGCGTATGACGCGCAGCTACTTTCCTTATCCGCCTGACCGCCGCCTGGCCGCGGCAGGCCCCAATACCGGACCCGCGGGCCGGAGCGGACAATGAGTGCCTTGGCTGCGTCGCTTTCGGGCGGCGGAGTGAGCAAGCTGTTCGGCGCCTTGGCGCCCACGGCCGAGCCGCAAGTCAACCAACCCACCGCCATGCCCGTGAAGCCGCTGCAACCGTCGGCCAAATGGACCGAAGCCGAGTTGATTGACGCCTGCCTGGCCGGAAGCCGGGTGGCGCAAAAGGAACTCTACGTGCGCTACGCCAGCCGCATGCTGGCCGTGTGCATGCGCTACGCCACCACCACCTTCGAGGCCGAAGACGTGCTGCAGGAAGGCTTTGTGACGGTGTACAACAACCTGCGGCTGTTCCGGCGCGAATGCCCGCTGGAGTTCTGGATTCGGCGCATCATGATCAACGCCGCCCTGCGCCAGCACCGCCGCAGCGCCGCCATGCTGGCCGTTACCGAAAACGAATACCCCGAAACCATTGCCGACGAGGAGTTCATTCTGTCGAATTACTCGTTTGAAGAGTTGTTGAAAATGATTCAGGATTTGGCACCGCGCTACCGCATGGTGTTCAACCTGTTCGCCATCGAAGGTTACGGCCACAAAGAAATCGGCGACATGCTGGGCATTTCGGAAGGAACCAGCAAGTCGCAGTACGCCCGCGCCCGCGTCATTCTCAAAACCAAGCTGGAACGCCTCGATTACCGCCACAATGATTCCGTCTACCGATAATACCCCCGAGCAGCGGCCCACCGGCAACCTGGAGGACTTGTTCCGCCAGAAGTTTGCCGACGCCGAACTAACGCCCCGCGCCGACGTGTGGGAGCGGCTCGACCACGACCTGCTGGTGCGTCAGAACGAAGGCTACCGCCGTCGGCTGGGTGTGTGGCGCTGGGCTGCCGCGGCGGCCTGCGCCGTGGCCACGCTCAGCGGCGGGGCCTGGCTCACGCAGCAAGGCCGCTCCACCCGTGCTTCTTCTGAGGTGGCCGCTGTTGCTACGCTACGCGAAACCATTGCTCCAAATGCAGCGACGGAGCCGGTCGAGCGCCGCGCCGCGGCCGAGGCTGAAACGACGCAAGGGCTGGCCTCTGCCAGCTCGCAGCCTATGAACTCGGGCCTCGCCGCCGGTACCGCTGCCGAACAGGGCTTCGCGCAAGCCGGGGCAGAAGCTGCCCAAGCATCAGAGCAGGGCGTGAATCAGCAGCGTGCCCGGGCAGCTATGTCGGGCCTCGGCAGCAGCCTTGCCGCTTCTGGCAGCCAAGAGCGGGCTATTGCCGGCATGGGCCGCGCCGCCGGCACCTCGTCGGTTGCGGCTGGGTTCGGCAGCCGTTCCGAGGCCGCCTACTCCGGCGCCGACGCCGTGGCTTCGCTGGCTGGGCTTCGTATGGAGGCCGACCTGCTGAATCCGGTAGCAGCTTCATTGCGCGGTGGCGCCGGCTTCGGCCGCCCCGATTCGCTCAAGGCCTTCTTGCACCAGGCGCCGCCCATGCTGGCTTTTGCCGAAGCGCCTGGCCCGCAAGCGGAGGACGACAAGCACGCCCCGGCCGCCCGCAACTGGCGCTGGCGCGGCGGGTACTCGGCCTCGCGCTTTGTGCCCAACTTTGCGGTAAGCAGCGTGTCCGTTGCCGACGCGGGGTTCCCGGCCGTTACCAATTCGCCGTCGATGAGCCGCCCGGCCAAGTTCATTACCAAGACCGTTCCGGTGCTGGCCGCTGGCATTGCCCACCGCGGGCAACTGGGCGGCAGCCTGCAGGTGGGCAAGCGGTGGAGCATTGTAACGGGAGGAGAAGTGGCCAGCATTGCCGGCAACACCACGGTGGAGGAAAACCCCACCAATCTTTACCCCAACGGCACGCCCATGGTGGCCTATCGGCAGCCGGCGCAACGCGCCGCCCGCTACCATTTTGCTACGGCCGGCGTGCCGGTACAGGCGCGCTACAGCGGGCAGAAATCGGGGTGGTCGGTGTATGCGGCCGTGGGCGCGGCCGTGAACGTGCTGCTGCGCAACCGCCTCGAAGCCGATGGGCAGGAAGTGGCTGACGAGGTTTCCTACAACCGCCTGCTGGCCTCGGCCCGCGGCGACATGGGTGTGCAGTTTGCCTCGGCCAAAGCCCCGTGGAAGTTCATGATTGGCCCCGAAGCCGAGGTAGGCTTGAACACCCTGAATGCCAATGCCAGTGGCACCTGGCTGGAGCGCACCAAACCGTACTCCATTGGCCTGGCCGCCAGCGTGGAGTTCGGCGCCCGCAAACCCGACGCGCAGCCGTAGAAGCGCGTTGCCCGCGCCCGCTGCTGCTGTAGTTCTGTTGCAAACCCGCCGCCCACACCGGGCGGCGGGTTTTTCTTTTTTTCAGCGGAAACCTCCCGCCTGCAGTCGGAGTTAAGAAGGGTTATCTTTCCCGCTCAATTTCGCGCCGCATGGAGTTTCAACTGACCTCTGATTTCAAGCCCACCGGCGACCAGCCCAAAGCCATTGCCCAACTCGCGGCCGGCGTCGAATCGGGCGAACCGTCGCAGGTGCTGCTGGGGGCCACGGGTACCGGCAAGACGTTTACCGTAGCCAATGTCATTGCCCAAACGGGCCGCCCGGCCTTGATTCTGGCCCACAACAAAACCCTGGCTGCCCAGCTCTACGGCGAGTTCAAGGCTTTCTTCCCCAACAACGCCGTCGAGTACTACATCAGCTACTACGACTACTACCAGCCCGAGGCCTACATCGCGTCGACGGACGTGTTCATCGAGAAAGACCTGGCCATCAACCAGGAAATCGAGAAGCTGCGGCTGCACGCTACGTCGTCCTTGCTCAGTGGGCGGCGCGACGTGATTGTGGTGGCGTCGGTGTCGTGCATCTACGGCATTGGCAACCCCGAGGAATTCGGGAAGAACCTGATTTTTCTGCGGCCGGGGCTGAAATTCTCGCGCAACAACCTGCTCTACCAGTTCGTGCAGATTCTGTACGCCCGCACCGAGCAGGAATTCACCCGCGGCACCTTCCGCGTGAAGGGCGACACGGTGGACATCTTTCCGGCCTACCTCGACTACGCTTATCGCGTCTTCTTCTTCGGCGACGAAATCGAGGCCATTCACCGCATTGAGCCCGATTCGGGGAAGAAAATCATGGAAGAAAAAGAGGTGTCGATTTTCCCGGCCAACCTCTTCGTGACCGGCAAAGACACGCTCAACCAGGCCATCAAGGAAATTCAGTACGACATGGTGCAGCAGCACGCCTACTTCGAGAAAGAAGGGCGTGACAGCGAAGCCAAGCGCATTGTGGAGCGCACCGAGTTCGACCTGGAAATGATTCGGGAACTGGGCTACTGCTCGGGCATCGAGAACTACTCGCGCTACTTCGACCGGCGGGCCCCCGGTGCCCGGCCGTTCTGTTTGCTCGACTACTTTCCCAAAGATTACCTGCTCGTTGTCGACGAAAGCCACGCCACCATGCCCCAGATTCGGGCCATGTGGGGCGGCGACCGGAGCCGTAAAACGGCCCTGGTGGAGTACGGTTTCCGGTTGCCGAGTGCCATGGACAACCGCCCGCTCACGTTCAACGAGTTCGAGAGCATGTACCAGCAAGCCATTTTCGTGTCGGCCACCCCGGCCGACTACGAGCTGGAGCGCTCCGGTGGCGTAGTGGTGGAACAGATTATTCGCCCCACCGGTTTGCTTGACCCGGAAATCGAAATCCGGCCCAGCATCAACCAAATCGACGACTTGCTCGACGAAGTGGACAACCGCGTGAAAATGGGCGACCGGGTGCTGGTGACGACGCTGACCAAGCGCATGGCCGAGGAGTTGACCAAGTACATGGAGCGCCTCAACATCAAGGTGAGCTACGTGCACTCCGACGTGAAAACGCTCGACCGCGTGGAAATTCTGCGGCAGTTGCGCCTGGGCGAAATCGACGTGCTCATCGGCGTGAACCTGCTGCGCGAAGGCCTGGACTTGCCGGAAGTGTCGTTGGTTGCCATTCTGGATGCCGACAAGGAAGGCTTCCTGCGCGACCAGCGCAGCCTGATCCAGACCATGGGCCGCGCCGCCCGTAACGACCGCGGCAAAGTCATCATGTACGCCGACCGCATTACCGGCTCGATGCAGCGCGCCATGGACGAAACCAACCGCCGCCGCGCCACCCAGATGGCCTACAACGAGGAGCACGGCATCACGCCGCGCACCGTGCGCAAGTCGCGCGAGGCCATTATGGACCAGACTTCGCTGTCGGACTTCCGCATTCCCGAGCCGCAGGCCTACGCCGGCCCCGATGAAAACGGCATTGGGCTGGCCATTGCGGCCGAGCCGGTGGTGGCCATGATGAACCGCGCCGACCTGGAAAAGCTCATCAAGCAAACCGAAAAGCAGATGGAGGCCGCCGCCAAGGAACTGGACTTCCTGCAAGCCGCCAAGTTCCGCGACGAGTTGGCCTCGCTGCGGCAGCTGCTAAAGACTAAGCGGGAGTAGAACCGGTCCGGTTTCCCAATGCCCTTAAGTGCCCCGCGCCTAATGCCGACAGCCTTCCTGATCATCGGAAGGCCGTTGGCACAAGGCGCGGGGCATTTTTGCTTCCCTGAAACCCCACCGCTACTTGTACCAACACACTTTGGCCTCGCCGAAAGTCCGTTGGTACAAGTCTCGAAACCCTTTGGCATTCCGAAAAGGGTCCCGCGACTTGTCGCGAAGGCAGTTGAGGGGCAATGCATCATCGGCCGATAATGCATGAGCCGGGCCAATAGCCGCCGCTACGGCGCGGAAAGTGCCGCATCCAGGGCAGCACGAATCTGCGGTTCGTCGGGAAGCTGCACGGCGCAGCCGGGCAGGCCGGGCTGGGGCGCCACGCCCGTGAGGTTGCGGCCATCGACAAGCACGGTAGGTGAGCTGTAGCCGCGGATGCGCTCGGGCAGGGTGGTGTCGGACGGGAGAGTATGGCCGTTGAGCTGCACGGTGGCGGGCGTAGGCAGGGCGTCTTCGGGCACCAGCCAGCGGTTTAGTCGCATGCGGTGCTGCACCTCGGGGTGTTGCTGCTGCCAGCCGGCCACGGTGTGCTGCACCGTGCGGTACACCTGCGCCGAATTGGGGCAGGTAGGGCCGTAAATGAGGTCGACAACGATGGAGGGCGGGAGGCTGGGCTGACGGGCGTGGCAGCCTAGCACGGCGGCACACAGCACGGGCGCGGCCCACCGGATGGTGCGGGTAAGCATGCCGCAAGTTAACCCCTGCGAAACGCTCAATCAGGGCGCTTTGGCTTCTGCACTACGCTGATGCGGCCGTCGCGCTCCAGCCGGGCCGTTTCTACTTCGCGAACCTCGTCGGTACCGCCGGCCTCGCGGATGCCCTGGAGCAGGTCGCGCTTGCTGAGGTTGTTGCGGCGCAGGTTGCCGTAGTGGATGCGGCCGTTTTCGACCAGCACATAGGAGCTGCCCTTGATGATGCGCCCGACGGTTTGGTTGTGAAAAGCCGCCCACGCCAGCAGCCGGTGCAAGAGCACCAGCACCACGCAGGCTACGATGGTGCCGCCCAACGGCGAAGCCGCCACAACGGCGCGGCTGAGCACGGCCCCGAGAATGATCTGAATGACGACATCGAACGGAGTGCTGTTGCCGAAAGTGCGTTTGCCCGACAGGCGCAATAAGGCCAACGCCACGCAAAACACCAGTACGGCCCGCGCTGCCATCTGGCCCGCTTCAATGGTGTCGGAGTCGGCACTCAGGCCCAGCAGCTGGTCAAAAAAGGCGTTCATAACGGGTATGAATGGCTAGCTCACAGCCGCCTGGGCCTTGTGTACCAATTCCTCGGCCCGCTTTTTTCCGCTGCGGCGCACCACCCGGAAGGGCTGGCCCTTGGCTTGGTTGTAGGAGTCGAAGAAGTGCTCGATTTCGCGCAGCAGCTGGGGCGGCAGGTCGCCGATGTCGTGCAGGTGGCGGTGCTCCCGCGACTCGGCGGCTACGGCCAGCAGCCGGTCGTTGCGCTGCGGGTGGCCGTTCTCGGGCTGTTCGGCTTCGAGCACGCCGATGACGCGGGCTTCGACCACGGTGCCGGGGTAGGTGGGCGCGTCCATCAGCAAGAGCACGTCGAGTGGGTCGCCGTCGTCGGCTAGGGTTGAGGGCACAAAGCCGAAATCGTAGGGAAAGGAGCTGCCTTCGGGCAGTACGCCTTTGAGCAGGAACGCGCCCAGCTCGGGGTCGAAGGCCAGCTTGTTGCGGCTGCCTTTGGGCGTTTCGATGACCACGTGCAGGCGGCGGGAGCCGGCGGCGTAGGCCGGCAGCTGGTGCAAGGCAGGAGGCATGGCGGGGAAGGAGGGAAGTGGAGTCCTGTATACCGCCATGCGCGGCGGTGTGTTACCGCAACGCGGCGCCCGTGCCGGAGCAGGCGGAAATTGGCTGAGGCGTACGGAAAATATGCCGGCGAAACCGCGCCAAATGTGCAAGCGCAGCCGCTTCTGGCTTTCTTTGCGGAAGTCCGTTTTACTCACTTCTCTCGTTTATGAAAACTTCTTTTTCCCGGTTCTGCGCCTGCGCGCTGTTGCTGTTGTTGCCTCTGTTGCCGCACGCGGTACGCGCCCAGGGCAAAGGCTACCTTTACATGCAAATGACCACCATCGAGTCGGTGGTGGCCGGGGGGCTGGGCCGCTCACGCGTCATGTTCACGCCCGAGTTCAAGGGCACGAAGGAGACGCCGATGGAAAACCTGTTCAGCCTCACCGGCATCAACATGAGCAACGTGCGCGCCAACGAAGAAACCATTCTGCGCTACCTCGGCGAAATCACCACCGACGGCTGGGAGCTGTTTCAGGTAACGCCGCTCACGCAAACGCTGCAGAGCGGCGGCAGCACCAACCAAGGCATTTTCATGACGCGCTACACGTTTCGCAAAGCCAAATAAGCCGGCGAACTGCTGGTAGCAGGCCGGCACAGCGTGGTAGTTGCTGTTAAAGCCGGGGTGGCCTTAGGGCCGCACCGGCTTTTTGGCGTCGGTGCCTGTGCTGAAAAAGCCGCTGGCCCTACTTCGGTTTGGTGCTTTATGCTGCGCTGCCGAACTTGGAAGCCGGCCCTATACGCTACCGGCCGTCCTTCTTCGCTATATGGCTATGACAACTAACCGGGTTCAGATTCTGATTGTGGAAGACGAAGCCGTGCTGGCCCTCGACCTAAGCGACATGCTGGAGGCCGAAGGCTATACCGTAATCGGCCCGGCCCGCACCGGCCGTCGGGCGCTGGAGCTGTTTGAGCAGCACCCGGTGGATTTGCTGCTCTGCGACATTCACATTCAGGGCGAGCTGGACGGCATCGAAACGGCCCGGGCGGTGCTGGCGCAGCGGGCGGTGCCGGTTATCTACCTCACGGCGCTGGGCGACAAGGACACCCTCGACCGCGCCCTGCAAACCACGCCGGCGGCCTACATGACCAAGCCCGCCACACCCACCGGGCTGCGCGCCGCCATCGAGCTGGCCCTCCACACCTTTGCGCGCCAGCTGCCCGTGCCCGCCGTGCTGCCCGCGGCCGCGCCGGCCGAGCGGGAGTCCCTGTCGCGCGAGTCGATTCTGCAGCTCGACGACCACGTATTCATCAAGTACAACCACCAGTTTGTGCGCATTCCGCTGTGCGACATTCTGCTGCTGGAGGCCGATAATACCTACACCACCCTGGTAACGCCCACGCGCAAATACGCCCTGCGGCTTACCCTCACGGCCATGCTGGAGCGGTTGCAGTTCCCGCAACTGGTGCGGGTGCACCGCTCCCACGCCGTCAATATCCAGCGCGTCGAGTCGTTCAGCGAAACCGAGGCGACCGTGGCGGGGCAACTGGTGCCGCTCGGGCGGCAATACAAAGAGGCCTTCCTGCAGCACTTTCAGTTTCGGTAAGGCACGGGGTTGACCTACCAAAAAAGAGTGTTCACACCCGGCCTTGCGCCGTTGGCCCCCACTTCGGCGCAACGCTTGGGCGAGGCTGCTACCTTGGCTCCGTTCTGTTTCCTCCGGCTGGGCGCCGGGCATTTTTTGCGGCCATGCTTCGTGTGCTTTTGCTTTTGTGCGTTGGGTGCCTGCTGGCGCTGTCGGCTGCCGCCCGGCCAGCGGCCACGCCCGCCGATACGCTGCGCCTGCGGCAGCTGTGTCGGCTCACCCAGGAGCAGCTGCTGCGCCACAACGATTCGGCCGTGGCCAGCAGCCGCTACATCGTGCGGGAAGCACGCCGCGCAGGCTATACCTACGGTTTGGCCCAGGGGTACTTTCTGCTTGGCAACGGCCTGCGCAACCGCAGCGAGTTCGACTCCAGCCTCTACTACGGCCAGAAAGCCCTGACGCTGTTCGACGCCCTGCACCTCGACGACGGCCGCTCGGCGGCGTACAATATGATGGCCCAGAACTACAAGCGCATGGGCGACGCGCAGGGCGTGCGGCTGCTCTCGCGCCGCGGCCTGCGGCTGGCGCGCCTGGCCGAAGCCGCGGCGCTGCGCGGCCCGCACTACGCGCAACTGAGCTGGGCCAACCTCTCGCTGGGCATCATCTACCGCGACCTGGGTCGTCTCGATTCGGCCCGGCCCTGCTACCTGAAAGCCATGTCCATTGCCCGGCAGCACCCGTTTCGGCCGTCGAGCCTGCCGGTGAGCTACGCCAACTACGGGCAACTGCTCATGGACAGTGGCGAAAGCCTGACCGGGGCTATCGGGTACTTCCGGCGGGCCATTCCGCTGTACCACGAGCAGGGCAACCGCAACGGACTGGAGCACGCCTACCGCAACCTCAGCTGGGCTTACCGCCAACAAGGCAACCTTCCCCGCGCGCTGGCTACCGCCGATACTGCCTTGGCCCTCGGGCGCGCCATCGGCGACCCGCACCGCCTCTGCAACTCGCTGGAAGCGGCCTATCTGGCCTACCGCGCCGCCGGCCGCTACCGGCAAGCCGTGGAGCTGCTCGACGAATGGAAGGAGCGCGAAAGCGCCTTCATCAACGCCGATGTTGCCAAGGCCGTGGCGACCGTGGAAGCGGCGTATGCCATCGAGAAAAAAGAAGCCCGCATTGCGCAACTGGCCCGGGAAAACGCCCACCAGGTGCGCCAGTTGTGGCTACTGGGCCTGGGCGCGGGGGCGCTGTCGTTGCTGCTGGGGCTGGCGGCGTGGCAGTACCGCATCATTCGGCGGAAAAACGCGCTGCTGCGCGCCACCAACCGCACCGTGTCGGACAACAACCTGCGCATTACCGAGCAGGCCGAGCGGCTCACCATCCTGATGAAGGAGCTGCACCACCGCGTGAAAAACAACCTGGCCATCGTATCGAGCCTGTTGCGGCTGCAGGCCAAGCGCCTCACCGACGAGGGCGCGGTGCAGGCGGTGCGCGAAGGGCAGCAGCGCGTGGAGGCCATGGCCCTGGTGCACCAGCGCCTCTACCAAACCGCCGACGTAACCACCGTGGACATGCAGCGCTACGTGACGGACCTGGTGGAAAGCCTGATGACGGCCTACGGTTACTCGCCCGACGACCTCGACCTGACGCTGACCGTGGAGCATCCGCCGCTGGACGTCGACCGCGCCGTGCCGCTGGGCTTGATTCTGAACGAGTTGCTCACCAACGCTTTCAAACACGCTTACCGCCATGTGCCGCACCCGGCATTGCGGGTATACCTGGGGCTGCGGGCTGCCGGGGAGCTGGTGCTGGAGGTGCAGGACAACGGCCCGGGCATCGAAACCGGGCAGTGGCAGCAAACCAGCGGCTCGTTCGGGCGCCGCCTCATCACGTCCCTTGCCGAGCAGCTCGACGGCCGCATGGAGCTGCGTAACCACGCCGGCGCCTTGTTTCGCTTGGTGGTGCCCGCCGCAGCCCCGGCAGCTTCGGTTGCGGCCGCCAAGGCGACAAGTGCCGACGCCCTGCGCCCGGCCTTGCCCTGACGCCGAGCGTTGCAGAGTACCCTTTTTTCGGCGCAACGCGGAGTCAAATGGCTTCTTTGCTGAAACCAAAAAAGGCAGTCCCTCGGCTGCCCTTTTTAGGTTGTGCTGAACTGCTTGGCGGCTTTAGGAGCCCAGGTAGTTGCCGTAGCCCACCACCACCGTCGATAACACGACGGTGAGAATACCGAGGCGAATGGTACGCATGGTGGAGGCATTGGCGCCGCGCCATTCGTGCAGGTACAGGCCCCAGAGCGAGCTGAAAGCAATGATGAAGGCCATGTGCAGCGTCCAGCCCGAGAAGCGGTAGTCGCCCATTTTACTGTCGCCCATGCCGTAGAAGAAAAACTGCAGGTACCACGTGAGGCCCGCGGCGGCGCAAAACAGCACGTTGCGCAGCGCGGGCGCCGTGGGGTTGAGGTAGTCGGTGTAGGTCTTGTTCTTGATGTTGAGGTAGATCGTCCAGATGGCGTTGGTGGTCAGGCCGCCGAGCAGGATAACCACCAGCGTGGCGTTGTTGACAAACAGCGGATCGGCGCCGTGTTGTGCGGCCAGCTTGGCAATCGGTTCCCCGGCCGTGAGGCCAAACGAGAAGCAGGCACTCATGATGCCCGAAAACACGGCCACCAGCAGGCCTTTGCGAATGTCGAATTCGCTGATGGACGCCTTTTTCTCTTCCTCCGTCAGGTTCTTTTCCTTCATCATGCCGGCCAGCCCGCAAATGACAATGCCGATGACGCACACCGCCAGCCCCGACACGATAACCTGGCCCGAAGCAGACTGAATGAGCGAGGGAAACGTGCCCTGCCAGATGGGCGGCACCAGCGTGCCGAACACCGCACACAACCCCAGCGTGAAGGCCATGCCCAACGACAAGCCCAAGTAGCGCATCGACAAGCCAAACGTGAGGCCGCCCACGCCCCAGAGCACACCCCAGATGTAGGCCCACATCAGCGTTTCCGGCGGCGCTTGGCGGAGCACTTCAAACAGGTGCGGCACGGTGAGGGAGCCCAGCACCAGCGGCGCAATCAGCCACGACACGATGCCGCCCACCAGCCAATAGCTTTCCCAGGCCCAGCCTTGCACCTTCTTGTAGGGCAAATAGAAGCTGCCGGACGCAAAGCCGCCCAGCGCATGCAAAATAACTCCCCAGATTACGGCCATTGGTACGGTGGTTTTAAGCAAATCTGTTGGTATTCGGGCGGCAAACTCTCCTGTGCACTCCTGAGCGCGGCTGCCTTTTCGGGTGCCCGCCAACGCCCTGAACCAGCGGCATTTTTTTCGGGCAAACAGGAGAGTGCAGGAGGTTGGCGCCTGAGGTGGCGGCGTACTTTGTTGGAAAGCAAACCCCTACCGTTTCCGCGACATCAACCGAAGCGCAATAATGGAAAAAACGCTAACCTTTCAGCACGTCAGCTACCTCTGGGACGAGGCCACGGCGCTCGGGATGAGCGGCGACGAAGTAGCCCTGTTTCTGTACCGCTCGAACCTGCTCGGGGCCGACTTGCGCCTGACCAACTACGCCGGCGGCAACACCTCCTGCAAAATCACCGAAACCGACCCCGTTACCGGCCAGCCCGCCGAGGTCATGTGGGTGAAGGGCTCGGGCGGCGACATCGGTACGCTGACCAAAGCCGGCTGCGCCAACCTGTACGTGGAGAAGCTGCACCAGCTGAAAAACCGCTACCGCGGGTTGGCGTTCGAAGACGAAATGGTGGGGTTGTTTGAATACTGCCTCTTCGACCCCAAGTGCGCCACGCCCAGCATCGACACCCCGCTGCACGGCCTGCTGCCCTTCAAGCACATCGACCACCTGCACCCCGACGCGCTGATTGCCATTGCGGCCAGCAAAGACGGCGAGCAGATCATGAAGGAAATCTGGGGCGACACCATGGGCTGGCTGCCCTGGCAGAAGCCGGGCTTCGACCTGGGCCTGCAGCTGGAGAAAATCGTGGCTGAAAACCCTGGCCTGCGCGGCGTTATCCTCGGCGGCCACGGCCTCTTTACCTGGGGAAACACCAGCTACGAATCCTACATCAACACCCTGGAGGTGATTGAAATGGCCGCCACCTACCTGGAGGCCAACTACGGCAAAAAGGCCCCGGTTTTCGGCGGCGTAAAGCGCGCGCAAACCCTCGATGCCGCCGCGCGCCGCGCCCAGGCCGCCGCCGTAATGCCGGTGCTGCGCGGTTTGGCCTCGGGCCACCGCCGCATGCTCGGTCACTACACCGACGACGCCCGCGTGCTGGAGTTTGTCAACTCCCACGACCTGGCGCGCCTGGCCCAGAAAGGCACCAGCTGCCCCGACCACTTCCTGCGCACCAAAATCCGTCCGCTCGTGCTCGACGCCGACGTGATGCAGGGCGACGCGGCCAGCGTGAAAACCTACCTGGAAGGTCAGTTCGAGGCCTACCGCCAAGACTACGCCGCCTACTACGAGCGCAGCAAGCACCCGAACTCGCCCGCCATGCGCGACCCGAATCCGGTCATCATTCTGTGGCCGGGCGTGGGCTTGTTCAGCTTCGCCAAAGACAAGCAGACCGCCCGCGTGGCCGCCGAGTTCTACACCAACGCCATCAACGTGATGAAGGGTGCCGAGGCGGTGAGTACCTACCAGGGCCTGCCCGAGCAAGAGGCGTTCAACATTGAGTACTGGCTCCTGGAAGAAGCCAAGCTGCAGCGCATGGCCCCGCCCAAGTCGTTGTCGGGCAAGGTGGCTTTTGTGACGGGCGGCACCGGCGGCATCGGCAAAGCCATTTGCGAAGCCCTGCTCCAGCAAGGCGCCTGCGTGGTAGCCGTCGACCGCGACCGGCTGAACGAAACCCAGGACGAGCTGCGCAAGAAGTTCGGCAAAGACAGCGCCTTGAGCGCGCCCATCAACGTGACCGATGCCGGCAGCATTGCCGAGGCGCTGCGCCAGAGCATCCTGCAGTTCGGCGGCGTCGACATCATCGTCAACTGCGCCGGTCTGTCTATCAGCAAGCCGCTGGCCGAAACCACGCAGGCCGACTGGGACATTCTGAACGACGTGCTGGTGAAGGGCCAGTTCCTGGTGAGCCAGGAAGCCGTGGCCATTCTGCGTCAGCAGAAACTCGGGGGCGACATCGTGAACATTGCCAGCAAAAACGGCCTCGTGGCCGGCCCCAACAACGTGGCTTACGGCACGGCCAAAGCGGCGCAGCTGCACATGAGCCGCCTGCTGGCTGCCGAGCTGGGCCCCGACAAGATTCGGGTGAACACCGTGAATCCCGATGCCGTGCTGCGCGGCAGCAAAATCTGGGAAGGCGACTGGGCCGCCGGCCGCGCCAAGGCCTACGGCATTTCGGTGGACGAGCTGCCCGCCCACTACGCCAAGCGCACCCTGCTGGGCGAAGAGCTGCTGGCCGAGGACATTGCCAAAGCCGTGCGCGTATTCGTCGATGGCTCCTTGGCCAAATCCACGGGCAACGTGCTGAACGTGGACGGCGGCGTGGCCATGGCCTTCGTGCGCTAACCGCGTTTCACTCCTGCAACGGCAAAAGCCGGTGCTGCTTTCGGGCGGCGCCGGCTTTTGTTTTGCCAGACACCCAGCTGAATGGCTTGCTGATTGGCCGAAACCAAAAACGGCAAGGCCCCGGCGCGTTTCGTGGAACGCAAAAAGTGGCGAACTTGCCCAACGCCACCCACGCCAGGGCAGCTCTGTTGGCCGAAATCAAGGACAATGGCCTGTGCTCTTTTCTCCCCGTTAGCATGTACAAACTGCAGTTCAAGCCATTCGATAAAACTCCGAAGTACAAGCAGATTGTGCAGTCGGTTATTGCCGATATCGAGCGGGGCGTGCTCAAAAAAGAAGACCAGCTGCCCTCCATCAGCGAGCTGAGCGCCGAATACTACCTAGCCCGTGACACCGTGGAAAAGGCCTACCGCGAGCTGCGGGCGCGGGGTTTCATCACCTCGGTGCAGGGCAAAGGCTACTACGTGCAGGCCAACGACGCGGGCAAGCTGAAGATTCTGCTCGTGTTCAACAAGCTCAGCTCCTACAAGAAAATCATCTACTACGCCTTTCTGAACGCGCTCGGCGACCGGGCTTCGGTGGATTTGCAGATTCACCACCACAGCGCGTCGCTGTTTCAGGAAATCATGGAGAAGAGCCTGGGCAAGTACAACCACTACGTGGTGATGCCCCACTTCACCCAGGACCTCGACAAAGCCGATTACCTGAGCATTCTGAATTCCATTCCGGCCGGCGAGCTGGTGCTGCTCGACAAAGACGTGCCGGGCCTGAAGCACCCGCCGCTGACGGTGTACCAGGACTTCGACAAGGACATTTTCGGGGCCTTGGAAGGCGTGCAGGATTTGATGGAGAAATACCGCCGCCTGGTGCTGGTGCTGCCTGGCGTGGGCAACAACTACCCGGTCGAAATTTTCTGGGGTTTCCGGCTCTACTGCAGCAAGCACAACAAGGAATTCGCCATCAAGGAAAACGCTATGAACGAGGTACTGGAGGCCGGCACCGCCTACGTGGTGGTGGAAACCACCGACTTGGCCGAGCTCATCAAGAAAGTGCGCCAAACGCCGTTTTTGCTGGGGCGCGAAATCGGCATTCTGTCGTTCAACACCAGCACCCTGAAGGAGCTGCTCGGCATCACGGTTATTTCCACCGACTTCGAGGCCATGGGCCAGACCGCCGCGCGCCTGCTGCTGGAAGGCAAGCGCGAGAAAGTGAAGAACCCGTTCTACACCATTCGGCGGGGCTCGTTGTAGCCGGGGGCGAAAAGCCGCGGGTGGCAGGAGAGTTCAGAACAGTTTGGGGCCGGGCCGCCGCTACTTTGCTTACGCTTAGGGCCGGTTCCGTTTGGGCAATGGCTTCGGAGCGGGCGTGGCCGGGTGGCTACACCCCGCTGGGCCGCCCGTTTTTCCTCACGCTTCGTTCTGTATGCTCGCTTCCCAACGCCTCCACGACTTCAACCGTCCGCTGCAGGACGACCACCAGTTTCGGCTGACCTACACGCAGGACTTGCTGGGCCGCCGCGGCCTCGACGTGCAGGACATCGTGCGCCGCCTCGTCGCGTTTCAGGTGGCCATTCCGAGCTGGGCGCTGGGCACCGGCGGCACGCGCTTCGGCCGCTTCCCGCTGGGCGGCGAGCCGCGCAGCCTCGAAGAAAAGCTGGAAGATGTGGGCCTGCTCAACCAGCTCAACGGCTCGTCGAATTCCATTTCCCTGCACATTCCCTGGGATATTCCGCAGGACGTGGCGGCCCTGCAGCAGCAGTTGCAGGAGCAGCGGCTGACCATCGACTCGGTGAATTCCAACACCTTTCAGGATCAGAAAGAGCAGCCGGCTTCCTACAAGTTTGGCTCGCTCAGCCACACCGAGCAGGCCGCCCGCGAGCAGGCCATTCAGCACAACATCGAGTGCGTGCGCCACGGCGAGGCGCTGGGTGCCAAAACGCTGACCGTGTGGCTGGCCGACGGCTCCAACTTCCCCGGGCAGCAGCACTTCCGCCACGCCTACCAGCGCACCGCCGATTCGCTGGCCGCCATCTACGAGGCCATGCCCTCCGACTGGACGATGCTCATCGAGTACAAGCCCTACGAGCCGAATTTCTACTCGATGGTGATTCCCGACTGGGGCACTTCGTACTCGCTTTGCCAGCAGCTGGGCCAGCAGGCGCAGGTATTGGTCGATTTGGGCCACCACTTGCCCAACACCAACATCGAGCAGATTGTGGGCCGCCTGCTGCACTTCGGGCGCCTGGGCGGCTTCCACTTCAACGGCTCCATGTACGGCGACGACGACCTGACCACGGGCAGCATGAAGCCTTTCCAGCTGTTCCTCATCTTCAACGAGCTGGTGGACGGCGCCCGCGACGAGGCCGTGACCAACGCCGCCGTGGCCTACATGATTGACGCCAGCCACAACACCAAAGACCCGCTCGAAGACCTGCTCCAGTCGGTAGAAAACATATTGGGTGCTTATGCCAAGGCCCTGCTCGTCGACCGCGCGCTGCTGGCCGACTACCAGGCCGCCAACGACGTGGTGCGCGCCGAAGAGCTGCTGCGCGACGCGTTCCTGACCGATGTACGGCCGCTGGTGCAGGAGGCCTACTGCCAGAGCGGCGGCGCCCTCGACCCCATCGGGGCCTACCGCGCCGAGCGCATCCGGGAGCAGCTGATTCGGCAGCGCGGCAAACTGAGCCTTTCCACCGGCCTATGAAAAAGTCGATTTACGCCGTGTTCGACGTTGGCAAAACCAACAAGAAACTGATTCTCTTCGACGAGGACCGGCAGATTATCGAAGAAAAGCAGCACGTGTGCCTCGAAACCGTGGACGAAGACGGCTTCCCGTGCGAAAGCCTGACGCGCCTCACCCAGTGGGTGCAAACACACTGGCACGCGCTGCGCACCAACCCGCACTACCACGTGAAGGGCGTGAATTTCACGTCGTACGGGGCCAGCTTTGTGCACTTGGGCGCCAACGGCCAGCCGGTGCTGCCGCTCTACAACTACCTCAAGCCGCTGCCCGCGCAGTGGAGCACCCGGTTCTACGATGCGCTGGGCCAGACGCCCGAGGAGTTTGCCGCCGAAACCTGCTCGCCCCGGCTCGACATGCTTAACTCGGGCCTGCAGCTGTACTGGCTGAAATACGCCCGCCCCGAGCACTACGCCCGCATCCGCACTTCGCTGCATTTGCCGCAGTACCTCTCGTACCTCATCACGGGCGAGGCCTTCAGCGACTACACTTCCGTGGGCTGCCACACCAGCCTGTGGGACTTCAACCGTCAGCACTACCACGACTGGGTGCTGCGCGAAGGCATCGACGAGAAGCTGGCGCCGCTCACCACCGACTCGGTGGCCGCCGTGGTCGACGGCGTGCTGGTGGGCGTGGGCCTGCACGACAGCTCGGCGGCCGTGCTGCCGTATTTGCTGCAAACCGAGGAGCCGTTCTTGCTGGTGTCTACCGGCACCTGGGCCATTACGCTCAACCCCTTCAACGACCAGCCGCTCACGCCCGAGCTGCTGCGCCGCGACTGCCTGAGCTACCTCTCGCCGAAGGGCCACATGACCAAGGCCGCGCGCGTGTTTTTCGGGCGGGAGCACGACTACCAGGTGGAGCGCATTGCCAACTACTTCCACGTGCAGCCCGATTTCTTCCACTCCCTGGTGCTGGCCCGCCCCTACGACGAGGCCTCGCACCGGTTCCGGCCGTGGTGCATGGTGGGCACCGGCCCGTTTCCCGAGCAGCCGGCCGAAGAGTGGGACCTGTCGGTGTTCAAAACCGCTGGCGACGCCTACCAACACCTCATGCACGGCCTGATCGACATCCTGAAGGAATCTATCAACCTGATTCGGCAGGACGAGAAAATCCTGTACGTCGACGGCGGCTTTGCCCGCAACCCGCCCTTCATGCAGGTGCTGAGCTGGCATTTCCCCGAGCTGGACATTCGCACGCTGGAAGTGCCGCAGGCCACGGCGTTGGGTGCTTTGTCGCACCTGGTGCAGGGCGAAGCGTGGTCGAAAACGCAGCCGTTGTTTACCTAACGCGTTGCCCGGTGCGGGTTGTCGGTTGCCAGGGCGTTCGATGAAAATCGGCTGAACGACTACCGGTAACTGGCAATGCGTAACGGGCAGCAGACTCCCATGAAAGTAGGCTTATTCATTCCGTGCTACGTCGACCAGTTTTACCCGCAGCTGGGCATTGCCACGTACCAATTGCTGGAAAAACTGGGTGTGCGGGCTGATTTTCCGCGCCAGCAAACCTGCTGCGGCCAGCCCATGGCCAACACCGGCTGCGAGCAGGACGCCAAACCGGTGTACCGCCATTTCGCCCGCACCTTCGCCGGCTACGACTACGTGGTGGCGCCCTCGGGCAGCTGCGTGTACCACGTGCGCAAGCACTACGACGTGGTGGAGCAAACTCCCGAGGTGCAGCGCGTGCGCCAGTCCACCTATGATTTGTTCGACTTCATTACCTCGGTATTGGGCGTAACGGAGCTGCCGGGCCGCTTTCCGCACAAAGTAGGCCTGCACCTGAGCTGCCACGGGCAGCGCGGCCTGCACCAGGCCAACGAGTCGGAAATGACGCCGGTGCGCGACGGGCAGCTAAGCCGGCTGCTGCGCTCGGTCGACGGCCTGGCCCTGACTGAATTGAACCGCAACGATGAGTGCTGCGGCTTCGGCGGCACCTTCTGCATCACCGAAGAAGCCGTGTCGGCGCGCATGGGGCAGGATAGGGTGCAGGACCACCTGCAGAACGGTACCGAGGTGCTGACCGGCGGCGACATGTCCTGCCTGATGCACCTGGAAGGTATTGTGCGCCGCCGTCAGCTACCGATGCGCGTGCTGCACGCGGCCGAAATCTTCAACGCGGCGTTAGCGCAGCCCAGCAAGCCGGTTTCGACCTTCGTACCCGGCGCGGTGGTTGCGTTGTAGCACGTAGTGGTAGTACGACTCCCAAAGTCGTACTACCACTATCGTTGAACGACCATGGCATCTCCGCTTCGTCCCAACATCAGCAACGATAGTGGTAGTGCGACTTTGGGAGTCGTACTACCACTGCGCCCCAAATCCATGAACCACCCCCAACGAGCGGCCGTCTTCACCAGCGACGCGGAGCGTACCACCTGGCACGACGAAACGCTCTGGTTTGTACGCCAGAAGCGCGACAAGGCCGTGTACGCCATTCCGGAGTTCCAGCAGCTGCGCCAGTTGGCTTCCGACATCAAGGAGCACACCCTCAGTCGCCTTGATGAGTACCTGGAGCAGTTTGAGCGCAACGCCCAGGCCAACGGCGTGCAGGTGCACTGGGCCGCCGACGCCGCCGAGCACAACCGCATCGTGCTCGGCATTATGCGCGGCGTGGGCGCTACCAGCCTCGTGAAAAGCAAATCGATGCTCACCGAGGAATGCCACCTCAATCCGTTTCTGGTGCAGAACGGCATTGCGGTGGTTGACACCGACCTGGGGGAGCGGATTGTGCAGCTGCGCGAGGAGGCGCCCAGCCACCTGGTGCTGCCAGCCATTCACCTCAAGAAGGAAGACGTGGGCGAGACCTTTCACCTGCACTTGGGCACGCCCAAGGGCGAGAAAGACCCGCAGGCGCTGACCGAGGCGGCCCGCCTGCACCTGCGCGAGAAGTTTCTCGTCGGGCAGGTCGCCATTACCGGCGTCAACTTTGCCATTGCCGAAACCGGGGCCGTGGTGGTGTGCACCAACGAGGGCAACGCCGACCTGGGCGTGAACCTGGCGCAGGTACACATTGCCTGCATGGGCCTGGAGAAGCTCATCCCGCGCACCGCCGATTTGGGCGTGTTCACGCGGCTGCTGGCCCGCAGCGCCACCGGGCAGCCCGTCACCACCTACACCTCGCACTTTGCCAAGCCCGCGCCCGGCCGGCAGATACACATCGTCATCGTCGACAACGGCCGCACACGGCAGCTGGGCCGGCCCGACTTCCGCGCTTCGCTCAAGTGCATTCGGTGCGGGGCCTGCATGAACACCTGCCCGGTGTACCGGCGCAGCGGCGGCCACAGCTACGATTTTACCGTGCCCGGCCCCATCGGCGCCATTCTCTCGCCCAATATCGACCTGCATCAGCACAGCTCCCTGCCATTTGCCAGCACGCTCTGCGGCTCCTGCACCGACGTGTGCCCGGTCAAAATCGACATCCACACCCAGCTCTACAAGTGGCGGCAGCTCATTGCGCAAGCCAACGAGCTACCTGCCGCCAAGAAGTGGGGCATGAAGCTGCTGAGCAGCGTGCTGGCCCGCCCCGGCGTCTACCGCTTCGGTGGCAAGGTAGCCCGCGAGGGACTCCGGCTGCTGCCCCACGGCCTCACCCACGCTACCGCTTTCAACCCCTGGGCCAAGGCCCGCGAACTGCCCGAAGCCCCCAAGCAGAGCTTCCGCGAGTGGTTTGAGCAGCAATCCTCCATCCCAACCGGCCAAGCATGAGCAGCTCCCGCGAATCCATTCTGGCCGCTGTGCGCGCCAACCGCCCGCCTGCTACCGCCCTGCCGCCCGTCGCCGATTTCGGGGGCGAAGCGTCGGTGGAGCGGTTCACCGAGTGGCTGCACTTCATCGGTGGCCAGGTAGTGCGCCTGGCACCCGACCAGCCCCTGGAAGATGCCGTGCAGCAGCTCTTCCCCAAGGCCGTTCGCATTGCCTCCAACCTGCTGCCGGCCACGGTGCCTGTAAATGGGCAAACGACTACCGAAGTACTGGAAGCCGTGGATTTGGCCGTGCTGCAGGGTGAGCTGGGAGTGGCCGAAAACGGCGCCGTGTGGGTGCCCGAGGCCAACATGCTGCACCGGGCCCTGCCCATGATTACGCAGCACCTGGCGCTGGTGCTCGACCACCGCCACATCGTGGCAACCATGCACCATGCCTACGCCGCCGTGCAGCATACCGGCGCCTACGGCGTGTTCATTGCCGGCCCTTCCAAAACGGCCGATATCGAGCAGTCCTTGGTGATTGGGGCGCACGGGGCGCGTAGCCTCGTGGTACTGCTACGATAAGTAGTAAACCAGCCGTCATCTTGGGCAGCGCGAAGGGCCTTCTCACCGCTGAACGATAAGTTCTGGCGAGAGAAGGCCCTTCGCGCTGCTCAGGATGACTTTTATTTGCTACGCGTTAGCCAGCGCCCGGTCGAGGTGCACGTAGCCGCCGTCGACGTGGATGATTTGGCCGGTGGTATGGCTGCTGCGGGGCGAGAGCAGAAAAGCCACGGCATTGGCCAGTTCTTCCGGCGTGGTCATGCGGTTTTCCAGTGGAATCTTGCTGGTGATTTCGCGCAGCTTTTCCTCGGGGTTGGGCAAGGTTTGAATCCAGGTTTCGTAGGCTGGGGTCCAGCTTTCGGCCACCACCACCGCATTCACGCGGATGCCGTACTTGAGCAGCTCCACGGCCCATTCGCGCGTCAGGGCGTTGCGGGCGCCGTTGGCGGCGGCGTAGGCCGAGGTGTTGCCCTGGCCGGTCTCGGCCGTTTTTGACGTGATGTTGAGGATGGCGCCCTTGCTTTTGATGAGCTCGGGCAGCGCGTGGTGGGCCAGCAGGTAGTAGTGCACCACGTTGCGGTGCAGGCTCTGCATAAACCGGGCGTAGTCGCCGTGCTCCAGCCCCACGCCGTCGTTGACGCCGGCGTTGTTCACCAGCCCATCGATGCGGCCGAACTGCTCGATGACGGCTTGCACCGCCCGCTCGCACTCCGCCGGCTCCGACAACTCGGCTGCCACTTGCCCGGCCCGGCCACCCGCCGCTTCCACCGCCGCTACCACCTTCCGGTTATCTTCCTCACTGCGGCCGATGATGACCGGCACCGCTCCCTCGGCGGCCAACACCCGCACAATGCCTTCGCCGATGCCCTTGGCGCCGCCGCTCACGATAATTACTTTGTTCTGAAGCTCCAGGTTCATGCGGGGAGAGGTTATAGGCGGTAAAACTGGGTGGCCGTGTCGCCCCAGAAATGGGCTTGCTCGGCGGCCGAAAAGCTGCGCAGGTAGTCTTCCAGCAGCGCAAATGCCCGGCTGTAGCCACCGGCCACGTTGCACACGGGCCAGTCGGAGCCATACATCAGCCGCTGGGGGCCGAAGGCTTCGAAAGCGGCGTCGAGGTACGGGCGGAAGTCGGCGGGCTGCCAGCCGTGCCAATCGGCTTCCGTTACCAGGCCCGATACTTTGCAGAGCACGTTTTCGCGGGCCGCCAATTTGCGTAGTTGCTGCCGCCACGGCTCCAGCGTGCCGGCTTTGATGAGCGGTTTGGCCAAGTGGTCGACCACGAAAGGCTGGGTGGAAAACGCGTCAGCCAGCTCGGCAGCGTAGACCAATTGGTCGGGCAGAATGAGCAGGTCGTAGGCGAAGCCGTATCGGTATAACTCCCCGATGCCGCGCCGAAAAGCGGGCGTGAGCATCAGGGCGCGGTCGGCTTCGCCTTGCAGCACGTGGCGGAAACCTTTCAGTTGCTCGAAGTGCTGAAAGTGCGCCAGTCGCTCCGCAATGTCGTCGGCTTGCAAATCGACCCAACCGACGACGCCCTTGATGAAACTGTGCGCGGCGGCCAATTCCAGCAGAAACCGGGTTTCCTGCTCCGACTGGCTGGCCTGCACCGCCACGCAGCCGTCGAGGCGGTGCTGTTGCAGCAGCGGCAGCAGGTCGTCGGGCCCGAAGTCGCGCTGGATAACGGCCATGTCGGGCGTTATCCAGGCGTCGCGCACCGGGTCGAACTGCCAGAAGTGCTGGTGGGCGTCAATTCTGGCCATACGCCTTCAGCATTTGCCGCGAAGTGCCCAAGCCGTCGATGCCCAACTCCACCACGTCGCCGGGCTGCAGGTACACGGGCGGGCTCATGCCCAAGCCCACGCCTGCCGGCGTGCCGGTGGAAATGACGTCGCCGGGCAGCAGGGTCATAAACTGGCTGATGTAGCTGATCAGGTGCGGAATGCGGAAGATGAATTCGGCCGTGGTGCCGTCCTGCATCATGCGCCCGTTCACCGACAGCCACAGGCGCAGGTTGTCGATGTCGCCCAACTCGTCGGCGGTAGCCAGCCAGGGGCCGATGGGCGCGAAGGTGTCGCAGCCTTTGCCCTTGTCCCAGGTGCCGCCGCGCTCAATCTGAAATTCGCGCTCCGATACGTCGTTGTGCAGGGCGTAGCCGGCAATGTAGTCGGCGGCATCGGCTTCTTCCACATACGACGCCCGCTTGCCCATAACCACGGCCAGCTCTACTTCCCAGTCGGTTTTCACCGAGTTGCGCGGGATGATAATGTCGTCGTTGGGGCCAATAAGCGCGGTTGTCGATTTCATGAACAGCACCGGCTCGGCGGGCGGGGTGGCGCCGGTTTCGCGGGCGTGGTCGGCGTAGTTGAGCCCCACGCACACGATTTTGCTGGGCCGGGCCACCGGCGAACCAAGGCGCACGTCGTCGGCCACCACGGGCAGCTGGCCGGGGCCGTTGCGGATGATTTCGGCCAGTTTCTGCAGCCCGTTCTGCGCGAAAAACTGTTCGTTGTAATCGGCGAAGTGGGCCGACACATCGTAGCGCGTGCCGTTGAGTAAGACGCCGGGTTTTTCCTGGTCGGGCTGGCCGAAGCGGATAAGTTTCATTCGGTGGTGTGGGGGTAGTAGCGTGTTGATTGGCCATCGGTGCCGGCCAAAAACGGATTCCTAGGTGTTCAGCTTGATGAAGCCGCCGTCGAGCGGGTAGTCGCAACCGGTTACGAAGCCGGCTTCGTCGGAGCAGAGGTACAGCGCCAGGGCGGCTACTTCTTCGGGCTTGCCCATGCGGCCGATGGGCTGGCTTTGGGAGAGCTTGTCGAAGATTTCGGCCTCCTGGCCCGCGTAGTTCTTGGCAATGAATCCATCGACGAAGGGCGTGTGTACCCGGGCCGGCGACACGCTGTTGCAGCGGATGTTATCGGCCAAGTAGTCGCGCGCTACCGACAAGGTCATGGCGAAAATGGCGCCCTTGCTCATGGAGTAAGCGAATCGGTCGGTAAGGCCCACGTGCGCGGCAATCGACGCCAGGTTCAGAATGGCCCCGCCGTGCTGCTTCATGAGCGGTACCGCGGCGTGCAGGCAATTGTAGGCGCCCTTCACATTTACCTGGTACACACGCTCAAAGTCGGCCTCGGCGGTATTCTCCACGTTGCCCACGTGGGCAATGCCGGCGTTGTTGACGAGAATATCGACCCGGCCGATGGCGGCAAACGTGGCCGCTACCTGCGCCTGCTGGCTCACGTCGGCGGCGTGTACCTGCACCCGGCCGCCCTGCGCGGCAATTTCGTCGGCCGTAGCCTGGCCCGCCGCGGCGCTCAACTCGATGATGTGGACACTAGCGCCCTGGCGGGCAAACAGCTGGCTGATGGCCCGGCCAATGCCGCTGCCCCCGCCGGTGATGACGGCCGTTTTGCCGCTTAAGTTGAACATGGAGAAGAAGTGGAAATGTATGAAACGTGGTGCCTGCTGCCGGGTGAATCAAGAGGGGTGCCTAGGCTGCTGGCGGGCTACCCGCTAACATAAACAAGCCACCCAGGTACCGAACCAAGGTGGCAGAAAAGCGGGCGAAAAACGGGGCCGGAGTTATCCGGCGTGCTATCCAATGGGAATTGCGCCCTGCTTGCATAGGGTGGAATGAGAGCGTACAAGCCATTCAGCGGCCGGGCAAACGCCGAATGGAAACCGTGGGGAAAGGCTTTTGACGTGACGCGTGGCTCAGGTTTCCCTTGTGCGGTTCCCAGGCCGCGTTTCCCCTCCTTGCCACGCGTCCGTCAAAAACTCATTTCATTCACTCATTCCAAAGCTGCACGTTGTTGAGCGTCAAACCTTCCCGCACCTACCTGCCCTCAGAAAATAAATCGACCACGAGCAGCCGGCGTACAGGCTGGGAGCTTGCGGTGTATGGAGTTTGCGTCAGCCGCGTTGCCAGCAGGCACACGCGGGGCTGCTGGCAACACGACCGCGCAGCAGTTTGGTCATACATGGCTGCCGGGCGCTGGCACGTTTGGCTGCTTGCCAGCGCCCGGCTATGGATGAGTCGCCTGATCAGGTGGCTTTGCGGAAGGCCAGCGGGGTGGTGCCGGTGTGCTTCTTAAAGAAGTTGTTGAAGTAGGTCGGGTACTCAAAGCCCAGGCTGTAGGCAATTTCGGCCGTGCTCCAGGAGGTGTGGTGCAGTAGGGCCTTGGCCTCGCCGATGATGCGCTCGGCAATGTGTACGGTGGTTGGCTTGCCCGTCGCCTCCTTCACGGCGCGGTTCAGGTGGTTCACGTGCACGGCCAGCTGGTTGGCAAAGCCTGGGCCGATTTCAGCGGCAGCGCCTGCTGAGGGCTTTCCACCGGAAACATCCGCTCCAACAGCTCCTGAAACAGCGCCGTGATGCGCGAGGAGGCGTTTTTGTGCTGCACAAAGCTCTCCGTCGGCTGCATGCGCAGGGCCTCGTGGATCAGCAGCTGAATGTAGGTCCGAATCAGGTCGTTCTTGAACAGGTAGCCGGTATCCTGCTCGGCCGGGATTTTCTGAAAGATGCTCTTGGCGTAGGCCGCCTGCTCGTCGCCAAGGTGGAAGATGGGCGTGCCACCGACCTTGAACAGCGGCGACTGATGCAGGCTTTCCGACCGGTCGTTTTCCTTCATGAACGCCTCCGTGAACAGGAAGGAGTAGCCCTTCAGCCGCGGGGCCTGCAGCTCAAGAGAGTAGGGAATGTGCGGGTTGGCAAACAGCAGGCTGTTGCCGCTGATGTCGATGCTGCGGTCGGCGTAGTGCACCGTGCAGGGGCTGGTCATCAGGGCCACCTTGTAGAAGTCGCGGCGGCGGTACGTGGGGCCGGGGTTTACGGCCGTATCGACTTCGTAAGCCTTAAAGCCCGTCAGCTTTAGCTCTTGGGCACTCACGCCCTGGTGGGTGCCTGCGGCGGGGGGCGTGGTAGCGGGTTGGTGGGTCATGGGGTGAGTGGCAAACGGCGGCATCGGGCCGAACCAGCGGCGCCGGGGAAGAAAGCAAAAAGGCCGGGCAGCCCGGCTACGGCGTTCCGGCCGCGGGCAGCTGCTTTTCCTGCAGCTTCAACTCCTCCAGATCAAGCAAGGCCAGGTGCTTGCGAATCAGCTCCTCGTCGAGTTCGGCCCGCCGGTTGAGCTCGTGCAGCCGGCTGCGCTGCCGCGCCAGCAGGTCGGCGTAGAGCAGCTGAAATTGCCTTAGCTCGTTTTCCGTGTGCTGCTTTCTGCCGGCGGGCGCCTGCTCGTAGGCGGTCAGGTCGAGCTGCAGCCGCGTGTGCAGGTTCTGCAGGTAGCGGTTGGGGCCGGTCTGGGCTGCCACAAACTCCAGCGCCTGCCGGGCAAGCGTCTGCCGGATGAGCCGCTCCTGGTACGCTTCGGGCAGGGTATTCGGGAATTCATCGGGCTGCAGCTTCCGGATCAGCCAGGGCAGGGTGAGTCCCTGAAACACCAGCGTGACGAGAATGACCACGAAGGTGACAAACAGAATCAGGTTGCGGTACGGAAAAGGCTGCCCGGCGGGCGTGAGGAGCGGAATGGAAAGGGCCGCCGCCAACGACACCACCCCGCGCATGCCCGCCCAGCCGATAACAGTGGGGCCTCGCCAGCCCGGGTTGGCCACGGCCACGGTGATGAAATGGCTGGCCAGGCGGGTAAACTGCGCCGCGCCAAATGCGCACAGCAGCCGCGTGACAACGAGCACCAGCGAAATGAGCAGGCCATAGCCGATGGCGCTGCCCAGGCTAATGCCGCCGAGCTGCCGGGTAATGACGGGCAACTGCAGACCGATCAGCAAAAACACCAGGCCGTTCAGCACAAAGCTGAGCACCGTCCACACGTTCACGCCCTCGATGCGGCTGCGGTACGAAAGCAGGATGTGGCGCTGGTTGGACAGCAACAAACCGCCGGCCACCACGGCCAGCACCCCGGAGTAGTGAAAGTACTCGGCGGCGTAGTACATGCAGTAGGGCGTCACCACCGTCAGCACTACCTCAATGCTGGGCGTGGTGGGCAGCCAGCGGTGAATGGCGTAGAAAACAAGGCCTACGAGCAAGCCAATCAGCGTGCCCAGCACAATAACCAGCACAAAGCTCAGGGCAGCTTCGCCAGCGTGAAACTGCCCCGTCAGCACAGCCGCCAGCGCAAACCGGAACACCACCAGCGAGGAGGCATCGTTGAGCAGACTCTCCCCTTCGATGATGCTGACCAGCGGCTTGGGTACTTGCACCTGCCGCATGATGGTGGTAGCCGAAATGGCGTCGGGGGGCGAGATGATGCCGCCCAGCAGAAAGCCCAGCGCCAGCGTAAAGCCCGGAATCAGCCAGTGCGACACCACGGCTACCACGCAGGAGGTGAGCACCACGATGGGGAAGGCGAAGGAGATAATTACCCGTCGCCAGCGCCAAAATTCCTTCCACGAGGTTTGCCAGGCCGCTTCGTAGAGCAAGGGCGGCAGAAAGAGAAAGAAAACGACTTCCGGCTCGATGACGATGTTGGCAAACTGGGCCGTGAAGCTGAAGCCCAAACCGCCCAGCACCAGCACAATCGGGTAGGCCACGCGCAGCTTGCCCGCCAGCATCACCAGCGCCAGGATGATGAGAACCAGGCAGACGAACTCGAACAACTGGCTTTGCATAGCTGGCGGCTGAAAAAAGAAAAACACGGCACGTCCACGGCGGAGCATTTGGGCATCCGCTTGGCGTCAAACCAGGCTTGGTGCCCCATCAGCGCATCCTGCTGAGCGACCCTGAATCTAAACCATCGGCGGGATTTTGCGAGTTGGGCTGGCGGGTGGTGGGGGCGCAGAACCCGGCTTAGCGGTTGATCATTTTCTGCTGCGCTTCGGCGTAGCGGGCGCCCTGCACGGCTATTTGCGCCGCCGCTTCCTCAATCTGGCGCAGGTCGTCGGCCGATAGCTGCAAACTGGCACCACCCAGGTTTTCCTCGAGGCGGTGCAGCTTGGTGGTGCCGGGAATGGGCACAATCCACGGCTGCTGAGCCAGAAGCCAGGCCAGCGCAATCTGGGCCGGCGTGGCCTGCTTTTCCTGGGCAATGCGGCCGAGCAAGTCTACCAGCGCTTGGTTGGCTTTGCGGTTTTCGGGGTTGAAGCGCGGCACGGTGTTGCGGAAGTCCGACTTGTCAAACTCAGTCTTCTCGTCGATTTTGCCGGTCAGAAAGCCCTTGCCCAGCGGGCTGAACGGTACGAAGCCGATGCCCAGCTCCGCCAGCGTGGGCAGAATGGCCTCTTCCGGTTCGCGCCACCACAGCGAGTATTCGCTCTGCAAGGCGGCCACGGGCTGCACGGCGTGCGCCCGGCGGATAACCTCCACGCCCGCCTCGCTCAGGCCGAAGTGCATCACCTTGCCTTCCCGGATCAGGTCCTTCACTGCCCCGGCCAAGTCCTCGATGGGCACCGCGGGGTCGACGCGGTGCTGGTACAACAGGTCGATATGGTCGGTGCCCAAGCGCTTGAGCGAGCCTTCCACGGCCCGCCGGATGTGCTCGGGGTGGCTGTTCAGGCCGCCGCGGTTCTGGCCTGTGGCCGGGTCGATGTCGAAGCCGAACTTGGTGGCAATGACCACCTGCCCGCGGAAAGGCGCCAATGCCTCGCCCACCACGTTTTCGTTGGTGAACGGGCCGTACACCTCGGCCGTGTCGAAAAAGGTCACGCCGCGCTCCACAGCGGCCCGAATCAGCTTGATGGCATCCTGCTTGTCGGTGGCAGGGCCAAGGCCGAAGCTCAGGCCCATGCAGCCCAGCCCGAGGGCCGATACTTGCAGGCCGCTGCGGCCCAATTGTCGCGTTTGCATAATTGGTTGTGTTTAAGAGCGTGTTGGGGATTAGGTAATGCGATTTAAGCAAAGCGTGATGTTGGCCCAC
>NZ_VTWU01000006.1 GCF_008727865.1 Hymenobacter busanensis
TACCGAACCAGGCTGCAATGGGCCGGGGCGTTTCCCCGATTGCGCTGCAAAGGTACAGGCCGATTCGACAATTCCAACTGTTCCTTGCCTCTTATCACGTAATTATTACCGCCGGCGGCGTAGGGCGTTGTGGTTGAACTGCCTAATGCGGGGAAATTTTCAACGTCCTTAACAGCCAAGTTAACCCGCGACGTTAAGCCCCCCACTGCCTGACACTAAAAACGAAAAAGCCCCTCAGAATGAACTGAGAGGCTTTTGCGGTCCGGACGGGACTCGAACCCGCGACCTCCGCCGTGACAGGGCGGCATTCTAACCAACTGAACTACCGAACCAGGCTGCAATGGGCCGGGGCGTTTCCCCGATTGCGCTGCAAAGGTAGGCCTGCTATTTCGCCTTCTGCAAGCCCCTGCGCAATATTTTTCATTATTGGCGAGGCGTAGTGGCCTTTCTGGCTGATTTACAACCATAAAATTTTTCCTAGCCACCACCAAAAATTGACGCGGCATGCTTGCGCCCGTTCGTGTACCTTTGCCCTCCTTCATTTCCCACCGTTTAAGAACGACTGCGCGGCGGACGCGCTCCGTCCCGTTTGGCTATGCTGCTCGACTTCGAACAACCCATTGCCGCCCTCGAAGGCAAACTCCGCGAGATGCAGAAACTGGCGCAGGACAGCCAGGTTGATGTATCGGAAGCTGTTGAGGCGCTGGAAACCAAGATCAAGGCCCTTAAAAAGGAAACCTACGCCAACCTTACCCGCTGGCAGCGCGTGCAACTCTCGCGCCACCCCGACCGCCCCTACACCCTCGACTACATCGAGGGCATGACCCAGAAGTTCGTGGAGCTGCACGGCGACCGGACCGTGGCCGACGACAAGGCCATGGTGGGCGGGTTTGCGGAGCTGGACGGGCGCACGGTCATGTTTATCGGGCAGCAGAAAGGGCGCAACACCAAGCAGCGGCAGCTGCGCAACTTCGGCATGCCCAACCCCGAGGGCTACCGCAAAGCCTTGCGCCTGATGAAGCTGGCCGAGAAGTTCGGCAAGCCCATTGTGACGCTGATTGACACGCCGGGCGCGTTTCCCGGTCTGGAGGCCGAGGAGCGCGGGCAGGGCGAGGCCATTGCCCGCAACCTGCGCGAGATGTTCATGCTGAAGGTGCCGGTTATCTGCATCATCATTGGCGAGGGCGCTTCGGGTGGCGCCTTGGGCATTGCCATTGGCGACCGGGTGCTGATGCTGGAAAACACCTGGTATTCGGTGATTTCACCGGAATCCTGCTCCAGCATCCTGTGGCGTTCCTGGAACTACAAAGAGCAAGCCGCCGAAGCCCTTAAGCTCACGGCCACCGACATGCTCAAGGCTGGTCTGGTCGACGGCATCGTGAAGGAACCGCTCGGCGGCGCCCACACCGATCCGCAAAAAATGATTCTGGCGCTGAAAAAGACGCTGACCAAAACGCTCGACGAACTGGAAGCCCTGCCCGCCGACGAGCGGATTTCGCAGCGCATTGACAAGTTCGGCAAGATGGGCGTGGTGGTGGAATAGGCTGCCTGATCTTTCTACTGATAAAAAAGGGGCTGCAACATACGTTGCAGCCCCTTTTCACTAAGCAGCACAGGCCGCAGCCATTCGCCGCGCCAAGCCTTCGATGTCGGCGCGGCGGGCCAGGGCACCGAGCCACTCGGGTGGCATGGCTGCTTCGCCGTAGTAGAGCCCAGCCAAGCCTCCCGTAACGGCGCCGGTGGTGTCGGTATCGTCGCCGAGGTTGACGGCGGCCAGCACGGTCTCGGCGTAGGTGTCGTGCCGCAACAGGCACCACAGCGCGGCTTCCAGCGTGTGCAGAACGTACCCGCCACTGCGGATGTTTTGCCGGGGCAAATCAGCCACGTCTCCTTTCAGCAAGTAGTCGAATTGCGCAACTTCCTTTGTCGGAAGAGCTAATGCGGCAAGTTGTGCGGGCGCAGCGGCACAAAGTTGGGTGTAGGCTTGCGCCGGAGTGCGGCCATCAAGCAGATGACGGGCCATTTCGAGGTAGAGGAAACAGGCTATGGCCGAGCGCACATGCCAGTGAGTAACGGCCGAAGCGTCGAAAATGAGTTGAAAGCGACGGTCCAGCGGAAGGCCGGTTTGGTAAAAAGCCAGTGGCAGGATGCGCATCAACGAGCCGTTGCCGTTGCTGTACTCGTCGGTACCACCGGCTAGCGGCGTGCCTGCCGGATTGGCCTTGAAGCGGTGAAGAGCCTCACGGGTCGTAATGCCAATGTCAAACACGGCGCCGTGAGGCGTCCAGAACTGGTCGTAGTACCAGCGGCAGGAATTGTGCGCCAGTTTGCGCACCGAGTAGCCCTGAACAATGGTTTCGGCCAGGCAAAAGGTCAGCGAGGCGTCGTCGGACCACGTACCGGGCGGTTGGTTGTGGGTGCCGTAACCCCGCATGGTGACGACGGGGTCGAGCTGGCGCCGGGCGCGGCTTTCGAACTCCACGGGCACGCCCAGGGCGTCGCCCACGGCCAACCCAAGCAGCCCAGCGCGGATTTGGGCTTCGGGGGTAGATGGCGGGGTATGGGTCATGGGGTTAAGCAAGAATAGGTGGCGGCAAGCTAGCACCTCTCGCGGACTCCCATGACTGATTTGCTACTTGGCTTTCGGGTCCAGCACTTCGTCGATGAGCCCGTAGGCTTTGGCTTCGTCGGCGCGTAGCCAATAGTCGCGGTCGGAGTGCTGGTGAATTTCCTCGTAGGTTTTGCCGGTGTGCCGGGACAGGATTTCGTACAGTTCCTGGCGCAGCTTCAGGATTTCGCGGGCGGTAATTTCAATGTCGGCCGAGGCGCCCTGTACGCCGCCCGACGGCTGGTGCATCATGACGCGGGCGTGGGGCAGGGCCGAGCGCTTGTTTTCGGCGCCGCCGGCCAGCAGCACGGCGCCCATAGAGGCGGCCAGGCCGGTGCAGATGGTGGCCACGTCGGGCCCCACGTACTGCATCGTGTCGTAGATGCCCAGGCCGGCGTAGACCGAGCCGCCCGGCGAGTTGATGTACAAGAGGATGTCCTTCTTGGCGTCGGCCGACTCCAGAAAGAGCAGCTGGGCGTTGATGATATTCGCAATGTTGTCGTCGACGGCAGCACCCAGGAACACGATGCGGTCCATGATCAGGCGCGAGAAAACGTCGATTTCGGCGAAGCGCGTGGGGCGCTCCTCGATGACCGAGCGCGTCATGCCCGTGACATAGTGGCTGGCCTGGCCGTCGATGTGGTGCAGGTACTGGTCGACACCCAGACCGCTAAGACCTTGGCCCTTCACGGCAAATTTGCGGAATTCCTGTTTGTTCAGCATGGCAAAAAGCAAGAAATAAGAGGTCAGAAAAACGGGCAAAGGCGTAGCATTCCGGGTGCTACAGGCGACCCGGCAAGGCAGAAGAAACAGCTGGAATGATGCGCTTAGCTGCGGGAGCGGAAGCGCGGCCAGCGCAGCAGCACGGTGCGCAATCCGGCCGTGGCGGCCGTGAACCAGCCCGTGCGCCGCGGGCCGTAGAGGCGGGTATGGATGCGGCTTAGCTCGCGGCGCAGCTGCAGGCGTCCGGCCTCGTGCAGGGCTTGGTACAGGCGCAATTGCTCGTGCGCGTCGTCGGCCAACGTGGGGTCGAGCCGGAGTTGGCGCTGCCAGTCGGTGGCGGCGCTGGTGCTGAGCAGGTATTGCTCGATGCGGTGCAGGCGTTCGAGTTCGGGGCGCATCAGTTCAGCGGTTTTCGTTAGGGAACCACGCCGCCCGCACCGCCCGGCGAAGGCGCTCCAGGCACTTGAATTTCTGCACCGTGGCCGAGCGTATACCGGCGTAGGCGTGCTCCGCGGCAATCTGCTCCAAGGGTTGCTGGAAGTAATAGAAGGCGAGCAGGACGCTACGGCATTTCGCGCCCAACCGCTCCACAAACTCCAGTACCGGCGGGCTTTCCCTGGGCTCCGGCGCGTCGGCTTCGGCTACCACGCGCGCGGCGTCCTCGGCAGTGAGTTCGGTTTGGGGCTGCCTGCGGCGGCGCTCTACCTCGCGCTGCCACAGGTTGCGGCACACGCCCACCAAGTAGGTGCTGGGCGCAGCGGTCAGGTGGAGGGTGCCGCGCACGGTCTTCTCGTAGAATACCACCAGCGCATCGTGAAAAACGTCCTGGGCATCCTGCTCGGAGCCACCGTGGCGCTGCACATGACGGCGCACCATGGGAAAGGTACGCTGGTAAAGTTGGGTCAGGGTTTGCTCTCGGTTGGTCAGCAAGGCCTGGCGCAGGTTGGCGGCCGACGGCGCTATGGGCTGGACCGGTAGAGGTAGTTCGAGGAGTTTCAGGGGAGCCGACATGGTACTCATTAATCCGCTTTGGCCGCAACTATCACCCGGGCAGCCGAGAAATTACCGTCCATCAGGAGTAAACACCCGACGCGGCATTTGCACTTCAGCTGCGTAGTGCATTCACACGTTTTACTTGTATACCAGAGCCCCTATTCTTTATAAAATATCATTGCGTTTTCTGGGAAGTTTGGCATAATGCTAAGAATTTACACCAACACTGTGAAAAAAGGCAATTTATGGCCCGGCGCTTGAGTTAATAGGACCAGACCAAACTTGCTATTGCCATGTTCCGCACCCTTTTGCTCGTTTGCGCCCTCTTGATTTTGGGCGGCTCCACTCCTACGCTGGCGGCCCGCCCCAGTGCCTACGCCAAGGCCAAAATGAAAGGCCGCATGTTCACGCACCGTCCCGTTTACAAGAGCTACAAAAGCGTCAGCCGCCACCGCCGCAGCCGGGTGGGCAAACTCATTCACCCGCGCATCGCGCCGCGCACGGCCCGTTTCTAGCGGCACGCTGCCACCGACTTTCCCCGGCCCGACTGCTCGCCTGCAGTCGGGTTGTTTTTTTATGCTGTTAGCCCTGTATAGAAAGCCCGCCGGGTTTCTACCAGCAGCGCCTCCACGGCGCCGCGGTCGGGCTCGTCGGGCAAATGGGATGCGCCAAATGCAGCATCGACCCGCGCTACCAGTTCCTCGGCCTGCGCCACGAGGGCTTCGTACTCGAACTCGCCGCGGCGGATTTGCAGCAGGAAGTCGGGGTTGGGACGGCGCACGCGCAGCTCGCCGTGAGTAGCAACTTCCTCCGCCATCTGCAGCAGCCGGAACACGTGCAGCATGTTTTTGGCGTCGTAGTTCTTGCCGTGCTGCACAGTGTTCTGGTACCGCTCGGCGTTGCGCTTGGCTACCCAATCCCAGTATTCGCGGAACACGCGGCAGGAGGTGCTATACCCGTTGCGGTTGAACGACAGATACGCCACCGGCTCCTCTCCTTTCGGCACGGCCGACAGCTGCACGTCCTGGGACGTTTCCGGGTCGCGCACAAGGCCACGGTAACCGAGTTGCCCATCGGCCGAACGATCTACGAACAAGGCGTACAGGTCCGTGAGGTGCGGCACGTTGGCTAGGCCGCAGTGGGCGGCGGTCAGGCCTTGGCGGGCCAGCCACTGGGTGGCCGGCACCGAGCCGGCGCCCTGCGTGATGTAGCAGAAATCGAGCACCGACTTACGGGCCGGCGGCTCCGGGTTGTTGATTTTCTTGTTGAGCCCCTTGGCCTTTTTGATTTGGGCCACGGCATAGTCGGCAAAGGTTTGGCGGCAGAGCTTGGAGAGGAACAGCTCGGGCCGAAACGCGGCGAACAGCGGGTGCTGTTGCACCACGCAGTCGGCGGGCGAGGCCAGCAGCTCCAGCACGTTGGGGTTGTTTTTCAGGGCCAGCTCCACGAAACGGCGCAGCTCGTAGAACACTTCGTCGTTGGAGGCGTTGGCTACCTGCGGCACGTAATCGAGGCCCAAGAACTGCGGTTCGGGCAGTACAAATACTCCTTTCAGGTCGGTATCAGAGTGCGCGAGGTTGGTGCCGTAGGCGCGGCTGCCGCTCACGGCTTCGAACAAAATCAACGGCTGGCGGCGCAGGTCATCAATGGTCATGGGCGTAACGGCTCGTGGAGTGCAATGGCCGCGGCTCAAGCTACGCCTAACAGTCGGCGAAACAGCGCCGACAGGGCGGGCGTGGGGTCGTGACGACGCGGCGTGGGTAACGTCGTGCGGGCGTGCTGATTGGCCGCGTACTCGGCCTCGATAAACGCCACCAGGAGTTCGGGGCGAGGCACGGTCGTCTTCTCATTGGCCGAGGCTTTGCACTGCAGCAGCGCGTCGACGTGCGGCTGCAACGCCGCGGGCAGCAGCACCCGCAACGGCGCAAACGCCATCGGGGGCAGCGTTTGCCGTTCCCGAATCCAGCGGGCGGCAAGGGCCGAACGCAGGGCGTAGAACAGGCGCTTCAGCCGGACTTCTTCGGGCAGTAAATCTTCCTCAACCCCGCGCCGCACCAAGCCTTGATAGTGGTGAAGAACCGCCAACGGATTGAAGCACTCCGGCAACTGTGGCTGCACAACTGCGCGAAAGTCCGCCGCCTCGTGGTACACGATGGGCGACTGCAGCCACTCCAGCAGAGCGGCATTAGAGCCGCGCAGCAGCCGCAGCGTTTTGCGCAGTTCCCAGCCGCTCAAGTCCAGTTCGTCGTCGATAGGAAATACCAGCGTGTCGCGGCTTTCATCGAGGGCAAGGTACCACTGTGGCGGGTGGCAATACACAAAACGCACGTCGTAGTCGCTGTCGGGCGAAGGAAAGCCCCAGGCCCGGCTGCCCGCCTCGCAGGCGTACAAAATGCGAATACCGTGGCTGGCTTCGAGGCGAGTGAGGGCGGCGTGAATACGGGCGTGCATAAGGCAAACGAAACGCGCGGCAGCCCAATTGAACCGCCACGGCAATGAAAGTAGAGCAGCTTGCTACAGCAGGGGTTGAACCGTCCGTTTTTCTTTTCCGCACCCCTCTCGTGAATAGAGCGCACGCGCAGCCAGAAACAGGCGGCTTCAGCAGACGAGGGCAGTACATAGCAGGTTGTCTTAGCTTTACAGCCGCGGGTCCACGGCTTCGCTTTCTAGGGCAAGCACGCCAAACACGCATTGGTGAACCTCGCGCAGCGGCGCCCCGGCTACAAACCGTTCCAAGCCCTCCACCCCGAGGGTAAACTCCCGCAAGGCCAGGTTGCGCTTGGCTTTTACGCCTCGCTCGCGCAGGCGCTCCAGGTTGCCGGGCAGCAGATAATCGGGGCCGTAGATAATGCGCAGGTACTCGCGGCCCCGGCACTTTAAGGCGGGCTGCACCAGCTGCTTTTGCCCCGTGGGAATAAAGTCGTAGGGCTTGATGACCATGCCTTCGCCGCCGGCCGCGGTCAGGTCGAGCCACCATTGGGTTGCGGCTTCCACGTCGGCAATATCGCGCAGGTGCACCACGCGGTAGGGCGTGGCCCGCAGCAGCCCGTCGTCGGCGCGGCTGAGGGTGCGCAGGGTTTCCATGTGCCAGGCGTGGTCTTTGTCGAAATACGTACGGCCTTCGGTGGCGAGGAGGTGAAAGGGAGCTAGGCGCAAATCGGCAAGGCTTTCCACCGGCCAGCAGTAGCGGCGGTAGGCCTCGGCGTAATGCTGAGCGGCCGTTTGGCGGGCCGTGGTGCGGGCCAGCAGCGCCTCAATGCCGTCGAGGCCGCGGGTGGCGGCCTGGGCCAGCACGGCGGTGGCCTCGGGCAATGCGGCCGTAGCGGCCGCCGCTACGGCCGCGTATTGGTTCTTGATCAACTCCTGCGCCTTGGCCGACCACGGCAGCAGTTCGGCGTCGAGGCACAGCCAATCGGTGCCGAACTGCTCCCAGAAGCCGGCCGTGGTCAGGGCCTGTTGCAGACGTTTCAGAAAAGCCGCTTCCAGCGCGGCATCATTGAAAAAGTTGCGGCCGGTGCGGGTGTAGCATTTGCCCGGCCCCTCGCCTACCACCCCAAAGCGGCGGCGGGCGGCGTCTTCGTTGCGAGCCAAAACCACCACCACGCGGCTGCCCATGTGCTTTTCTTCGCACACCACCCGCTCCTGGCCCTGACGCCGGAAGTAGTCGAAAGCTTCGGCGGGGTGCTCCAGCATGTCGGGCAGGGCGCTGGTTTCCGAGGGGCTCATGGTGGGCGGCAGGTATAGCAACCACTTGGGGTTTAGCGCAAACCGGCTCATGACTTCCAGCGCGGCCACGGCGTTTTCTTCCCGAATGGTAACGGACGGCAGCAGCCGGGTTTTCACGATTTGCTTGCCGGTCACGTCGCGGATGTCGAGCAGGTCGTCGTGCGCCTGTTGGGCGGTGAGCGTGGCGGCTTCTTCGGCAACCACGGCCGGGCGGAGCGGGCGCGCCGGCTCGCAATACACCGCGGCGGCGGGCACCGACACCAACTCCCGCTCGGGATAGCGCAGGGCCGTGAGGCGGCCGCCAAACACGCAGCCGGTGTCGATGTCGATGGTGTTGTTAAGCCATTCGGGCGTGGGCACGGGTGTGTGGCCGTACACCACCATGGCCCGACCGCGGTATTCCAAGGCCCAGTTGTAGCGCACCGGCAGTCCGAACTCGTCAATCTCGCCGGTGGTTTCGCCGAATAAGGCAAAGGCTCGCACGGCACCCGAACCACGGCCTTGCATGTCTTCGCGTAACCCGGCGTGGGCCACCACCAGCCGGCCGCCGTCGAGCACGTAGTGGCTCACGAGGGCGTCGAGGAACTGCCGCACCTGGTTCTTGAACGTGTCCGACTCCAGGGCCAGCTGTGCTAGGGTTTCGGCAAACCCGTGCTGCTCGCTCACCTGCTTGCCGTTGAGGTGGCGCAGGAGCTTGATGTCGTGGTTGCCGGGTACGCACAGGGCCAGGCCATCCTGCACCATGCGCATTACCAGCCGCAATACCTGTGGCGAGGCCGGGCCGCGGTCGACCAGGTCGCCGAGAAACAGCGCCCGGCGCCCGGCGGGGGCCGTCACGCGCACGCCCAGGTCGCGCACGTCCTGCATAGGTTCGGGCTGCACGGTGTAGCCGAGGTCGGTGAGCAGCTGCACCAGCTCCTGATAGCAGCCGTGCACGTCGCCGATGATGTCGAAGGGCCCGGCATCGGCTTTGCGGTTGTTGTAGAGCGGGTCGCGCACTACGGCCTGCACCGCGTCGATTTCCTCGGGGCCGTGCAGGTGAAAGATGTGGCGGAAGCCCTCGGCCTTGAGGGTTTTGAGGCTACGCCGCAGCTGCTGGCGCTGCTGGGGCACCACGTGCCGACCCAGGTGCTGGCGTTCGGCACGGTCGCGGTTGCGGTCCTCAGCCACGCGGTCGGGCACGTCGAGGATGATGGCCGTCGGCAGCACGTGGTAGTCGCGGGCCAGCTGCACGAGGGTATTGCGGGCCTCGGGCTGCACGTTAGTAGCATCGACCACCGTGAGCAGCCCGCGCTTGAGGCGCAGCCCCACCAGATAGTGGAGCAGCGCAAAGGCATCGGGCGTCGAGGATTGGTCGTTTTCATCGTCGGAAACCAGCGCGCGGCATTGGTCTGACGACACGATTTCGGTGGGCCGAAACAGGCGGCGCGCAAACGTGGACTTGCCCGCACCGGACGTGCCAATGAGCAGCACGAGGGAGAGTTCGGGGAGTTTCAGGGAAGTCAAAGGCATACAGAAAATAAGCGCGTATACTGAGCAGTATCCTATTAATAACGCCCGGTAAAAATGCGCAAACTCCGCTTACTACGGTTTCGCCAGGGCTTCTCACATCATGCTACTACCTACGTGGAAGACGCTCAGGCCACCCAAACTGCTCTGCCCTACTTCCTGACGAAGGCGACTTGCCCATTCCGGTGCTTTTCGGTCAGTCGGGGCGTAAGCTTGCCCCAATACGTCAGCACCTGGCCTTTCGTATCCCTGCGCAGGCGCAGCAGCACGTCGCCGGGTTTTAGCTGCTGGTAGCCATTGCCGTCGAGGCCCTGCACGAACATAACCTGGGTTTCCTGGGCGCTGTCCGTTGCGCGCACCTTCAGCTTCATAAAAGTCTGTTGGCCTTCCACGGCCAGTTCCCCACCCAGGCCGTTGGCCTGCGGCTTGAGCGTGAGGGTCCACAGCATGGCCATGCTGTAACCAGCCAGGGCCTTCACCGGGGCTTCTTCGTAGGAATAGGCTCCCGCCCAGCTGGGCGGGCTGCTGGCGGCCGGAGCGGCCACAGCGAGGTTGAACCACAGAAGCGGATGCAGGAGCAGCGTCGTCATAAGCCAGGTAAATGGTGGAAGGCAATAGCTCCAACGAAATTCCGGGGAATATGGTCGAGCACTGCCTCGGCAGCCAAATCCACTCAGCCCCCCTACTGCACGCCCGTCACCCGGAACTCCACGCGTCGGTTGAGTTGCCGGGTGCTTTCCTGCTCGTTGCTGGCCCGGGGCTCGGTGCCGCCCAAGCCGAGGCCACTGATGCGCCCTTCGGCAATCCCGCGGCTCACCAAATAGTCTTTCACCGCCGCCACACGCTCTTCGCTGAGCACCACGTTCTTCTGCGGGTCGCCCACGTTGTCGGTGTGGCCGCGCAGTTCAATGGTCATGCCGGGGTTGCGGGTCAGCAGGTTCACCAGCTGGTTGAGGGCCGGAAAAGACGAGGGCAACAACACGGCTTGCCCCTGCTCAAACTGCACCTTGTCGAGCTGTTGCGTAGTGCCCACCGCCAACGGACGGAGCACTATATCCTGCACGTAGGGTCCCGGCAGAGTCAGGTAGGCGGTGTCGGCGGCCAAGTAGCCGGGCAGTTCCAGGTGCGCAGCATACACCTTCCCCACCTCGGCCGGAAAGGCAAAGGCCGCCTCGCTGGTCAGCGGAACCGTCGTTTCGCTTTTGCCCAAGCTGAGGCGGAACCGAGCCTGCGGCAGCGGTTGCAGCGTGGCCGCATCGAGCACGCGCCCGCGCCACGTGGCAGCGGTGGGCAGGGCTGCGGCGGCCGGTGGCGGCGGCAGAAATAAATTGCAGCCGGCCAAGTCGGTGTAGGTGCCGCGCCGCACCCGGGTGGCACGCCGGCGGGCCACGTCTACCTCGTAGAGGGCTTTGGGGCCGGCCAGGTAAAGCCGGCGGCGGCCGGCGCGGTCGGTTTGCAGCAGCAGGTCGCTGTAGCCGCCGCGGTTAGGCAGGCCTTCGAGCGGCAGCAGGTCGGGAGCGGGTTTCTGGGTGGCTAGGCTCACTTTCAATAAGGCGCCGTCGGTGCTGTACACTTGGTAGAGCGAGTCGGCGTCGGTGAGGCAGAAATTGGCGTGGGTACCGGCCTTTGCAAACCCGATGGCGGGGTAATACGGGGCCTGGCGCACGGGGTCGGCCGACCACACCACCCGCACCGCGTTGGTAGCGGGGCTGACTTTCACCAACAGGTTGGCGTCGCTGGTAATGAAATACAGGTCACCGCGCTGGTCGGTAGCGGCTGAAATCCAGACGTTTTCGGGACCTTGCGCCGGCAGCTGCCAAGCGGTAAAGTCGCCTTGCCGCGTGGCCGGATTGTAGCGGTACACCAATTCGGGTGCATCGGTGGGCGCCTTGGTAACCGAATACAGGCAGTTGTCGAAGCCCTTGGCCAGGGCGTACGACTGAAAGGGCAGCACCCGGGCGTGCACTTTGGGCGGGGCCGCCGGGTCGGCCACCAAGAATTCGTGAATGGTGCGGCAGTCGTCTTCCCACTGGCCGTCGTGAAAGCGCAGGGCCACAATGCCGTACATTTTGTCGTCGCAGCCTTGCTCGGTGGTGCGGCGGCTGGGCAAGCCGGGGCCGGTCAGGGCCAGGGAGGCCAGCAGTTGCTGCCCGGCGGCCAGGTTGCGGCCTTCCTGCCGGGCCGGGGCACGGTATTCCAACTGAAACTCGTAGCCGCCGCGCCACAACCGGCGCCCCAGTACGTGGGTACGCTCTACGGCACCGTCGGGGGCGAAGGTATAGTCGTAGCGCACTTCCTGGTAGCTACCCGCATCGTGTTGCTCGATGCGGGCCACCCGCGAGCGGGGCAGCCGCCGCACGGCGCGCCAAACAGAATCGGCCTGCCCCGAAGCCAGCTGGTCGAGGTCTTTCCGGTTGTCGGGCAGGGGCCGAATGCTGAGCGTGGCTGCTGCCTGGGCCGTTTGCGGGCTGTTGCCGGTGTAAAAGACTACGTCACCCGGCTGCCTGCCTTCGGCCACTTGCCAATTGGGCGGGTACACAAGTCGGTAGCCCTTGCGCGCGTCGGCATATGGCTGCCCGGCGGTTGGCTGCGCCTGCAGCTTCACCGCCCAGCACACCGCCAGCCACCCCATCAGCAACACCTTCATCATAGGCCACCTCCCATAGCCGACAAAAGTACGGAAGCCGGCCGCCATTTGCCTTCGGAGGCGGTATTTGCAGCGCTGCCCCACACGGTAGCCGGCTCCCGTCAAGCTTGCTCAAATACCGCCAGCTGCGAAGGTGCCCCGACTTCCGCCGCTTCCGGCCCCAGCGGCAGAACATGCACCACGTAACCATGCCGGGCGGCCACGCCGGCGGCCCACTCGGCAAACTGCGCCCGCGTCCACTCGAAGCGGTGGTCGGCGTGCCGAAACTCGCCGGCAGATAAGGTTTCGTAGCGCTGGTTGTAGTCGGCGTTGGGCGTGGTAACCAGCACGGCACCGGGCCGGGCACGGGCAAACACCACCTGCTCGAACGCGGCCAGCCGGTTTTCGTCCAAGTGCTCAATGACTTCCACCACGGCGGCCGCGTCGTATCCGGCCAGGCGCGGGTCGTGGTAGAGCAGGGAGCCTTGCGCCAGAGTCAGCCGCTCGCGCTGCCGCGGGGGCATTTCGGCCACGTGCAGCCGCTCGTGCGCCCGCTGCAGCTCCCGGTACGACACGTCGATGGCCAGAATGTGCTCCACATGCGGCATCTTGAGCAGGCGCCGCGCCAACTTGCCTTCGCCGCAGCCCAAATCCAGCACGCGCTTGGCCCCGAGGCGCCGGATTTCCTCGGCCACCCGGTCGAGGCGCAGGTCGTGCAGGTTTTGCTTCTCAGCCGGCGCGGCCGCCTCGGCGGAAACTTCTACCGTAGCCAAAGCCGCTTCCGGCTCGTCGTCGGCTGGGGTTTCGTCGGCGTCCAGGAGGCGCTCCAGCGTCGGATTTACGTACTGCGCCAGGTTGCGGAGGTAGCGGCGGGTGATGAATTCCCGGTCGGGGTGCTGGGGCAGCCAGTCGGCACCGCGGTGCAGCAGCTTCTCGGCTTCCGAGGCATTTACCCAGTAGTGCTTGTCGTTGTCGAGCACCGGAATAAGCACGTAGAGGTGGCTCAGCAACTCGCGCAGACGCCGAGCCGGGTGGCGCAAGCGCAGGGTGAAGTAGCGGCTGTTGCCCCAGGCGGGCACGGTCGGGTCGAGCGGGTGGGCCTCGGTTTCTACCTCATAGCCTAGCGGCGCAAACAGCCGCTGCAGCTGCTCGGCGGTGGCGGCGGGCACCACGGCCACGGTGGCTTCCAAGGGCAGCAGCGTGTCGGGCAGTTCGGGACGGTCCTTGCAGGTACCGTTCATGGCTGTGTTGAAGGCCTTCGCCAGGGCTACGCTCAGAAACGACGACGCCACGTAGGGCCGGTCGTTCACGTACTGCTCCAGCGCAAAACCCTCCCCGGCCGGGCCGCGGTGGTTGCGCACCAGCGCCACCGGGTCGATGTCGAGCAACAGGGCGACGGTGCACCGCTCGGCCGAGGCTTCGGGGTAGAAAATGTGGGCCTGACCGGCGGCTACCTCCAGGGTTTGGAGGCGCGCCGGATTCTTGTGCAACAAGTAGCCCAGGTCGGTGGCGGGCTGGTGGGTAGTGGTAATCGTCAGGAGCATCGGGGAGAAACGCGGAATAGCACACAACCCAGCAGGGCTAGGCGCAGTGGACCAAGATACGAGGCTGCTGGGCAAGCATTATGTCGCCCTGAAACCGGCCCAGCCTATGCCGAGCGAGCAAACCGGCCTTTTCGCCTGGGAGTTGCGGCGGTGTGGCGCCTCGGCTGTATTTTTGTCTTTCGGAGACCCAGCGCCACTCCCGGTGCCGTCCCGTGTTGGTTTGTTATATGAAGAAGTTCTTTACCCTTTTCGCCCTGGTGGTGCTCAGCACCCAGGTTCTCGTTGCCCAGAACTTTCCCGGCGCCGAACGCAAGCGTCATTTTCGCCCGCAGAAAGACGAAGAGTCGCCGTACGTGCTGAACGTGACTAAAAACACCGACGACGATTCGAAGGCCAATGGTACCATGACGCGCTTGGCCTACCAGCCCCACGAGTTGCTGCTGACCATTGTGAACGAACAGCGCAAGATGAACAGCTGGGCCGACAGCACCTACCAGCGCAAGCTGGCCGCCGTGCCCGAAGGCGGCGCCTTGCAGGTAACCATGTACCGCGTGGGCGCCAAAAACGCCGACCCCAGCCTGCTCACCGTGTCGGCCCGTACCAAGGACGGCAAGGAAATCTTCAGCCAGCAACTCACGCCCGGCACCGGCCGCTTCTGGAACCGCGACCAGTACATGAGCCAGCGCACCATTCCCTTCGTGAAGGTCGATCCGTCGGAGCCCATCGAAGTAACCGTGACCGACGCGACGCTCAAGCAGAAGTTCGAGTACATCATTACCACCAAATAGCGCGGCCGCAGGTGGGGCAGGCTATCGGACGCCCGCCTGCTCCGCTAGGCCAGCTGCAGCCGGCGCCATTGCACGGCCAGCAGTGTCTTGGCGTCGCGCAGCTCGGTTTGCAGCAATTCGTCCCAGCCAAGCCGCACGATGGTAATATTTTCGTTTTCCCCTTCGGCCCCGCCGCCGGCGCCGGTCTGGCGGCTTACTTCGGCGTAGTACACGTCTATCTGCTCGGCGCTGCCGCCCGGCGACGGGTACATTTTCACAATGTGCTCCAACCGGTCGACGTCGTAGCCCAGCTCCTCCTGAATCTCGCGCCGCAGCGCCGCTTCGGGCATTTCGCCTTTTTTGTCGAGCATGCCGGCGGGTATTTCCAGCACCTCGTCCTCGGCCCCCGTGCGGTACTGCCGCACGAAAACGTACTCCATTTTGTTGGTGTCGAATACCAGGGCGGCCACGGCCTGCCCGGGCTCAAACCGCTCCCGCACGAGCGTTTCGCCGTCGTGTTCGAGCGTCAGTTTACGCAGTTTATAGAAGCCGTCGTAAACCGTTTCTACCTTTGTAATCTTCATAGGGCACAATGGGTGAAAGCCTGACCGGGCTCTGTACGCCAAAGATGCGGGCCAATGTTTGGCCCGCGTCTCATTTTGCCGCATTTCTTTTTTCCTTTCGATTTTGACATTTGACGACCTCAACCTGCTGCCGGCGCTTCTGAAAGCCCTGCACACTGCTGGCTACGAACGCCCTACCCCTATCCAGCAGCAGGCCATTCCGCACGTGCTCGACGCCCGCGACCTGCTCGGCGTGGCCCAAACCGGCACCGGCAAAACGGCCGCCTTCACCTTGCCGCTGCTCCAGCGCCTGCACGAGGCCAAGCCCACCAACCAGCCCACCGGCCCCCGCGCCGTGCGCGCCCTCATTCTCACGCCCACCCGCGAGCTGGCCATCCAGATCGGGGAGAGTTTCGAAACCTACGGCCAGAACCTGAAGCTGCGCCATGCGGTCATCTTCGGCGGCGTATCGCAGCACCCGCAAGTGCAGGCCCTGCAACGCGGCGTCGATGCCCTCATTGCCACGCCCGGCCGCCTGCTCGACCTCATCAACCAGGGCTATGTGAACCTGAAGCATTTGGAAATCTTCGTGCTCGACGAGGCCGACCGCATGCTCGATATGGGCTTCATCAACGACATTCGGAAGATTCTGCCCTTGCTGCCCAAGCAGCGCCAGTCGCTGTTCTTCTCGGCCACCATGCCGCCCACCATTCAGCAGTTGGCCGATACCATCCTGCGCAACCCCGTGCAAGTCGCCGTCACGCCCGTGTCGAGCACCGCCGAAACGGTGGAGCAGGCCGTGTACATGGTGGAGAAAACCGACAAGCCTTACCTGCTGCTGGAAGTGCTGAAGAACCCCGAGCTGCGCCGCGTGCTCGTGTTCAGCCGCACCAAGCACGGCGCCGACCGCGTAGCCAAGGGCCTCACGGCCAAAGGTATCGGAGCCGAAGCCATCCACGGCAACAAGTCGCAAAACGCCCGTCAACGTGCCCTGCAAAACTTCAAAAGCGGCGAAACCCGTGTGCTGGTAGCTACCGACTTAGCTGCCCGCGGCCTCGACGTGGATGAACTGAGCCACGTGATTAACTACGAGCTGCCCAACGAACCCGAAACCTACGTGCACCGCATCGGCCGCACGGGCCGCGCTGGTGCCGCTGGCGTCGCCCTTTCCTTCTGCGACCTGGAGGAACGCGCCTACCTGCAGGATATACAGCGGCTGATTAACCGCGAAATACCGGTGGAAGACAGCCATTCCTACGCCAACAACGATGTGGCCCCCGTGCCGCTGAAAGGCCCTAACATCACCAAGCCCAAAGGTCCTGCCGGTCGGCCGCCCCGCGCCCCGCGTGGCGCAGGTGCCCCTGGTGGTTCGGCCGCAGGCTCTCGCCGTGAGCATACCCGGCCAGCACCCGCCGCGCCGCGTACGGCCCCGGCCGAGCGACGGAGCCAGGGTAAAGCCCCTACGGCAGCTGCTGGCAAGCCAAGCACCAACGGCCGCTCGGGTAGCCGCCGGCGCCGCCGCGACTAAACCGTTTACACATATGTGCAAACGGCTTAGAGTTGCCTGATACTCAAAACAAAAAGAAGAGGCGCCCATTCGGGCGCCTCTTCTTTTTGTTTGTGCTTCGGCGTTTTGAAACAGGGCGGTAGCTCCTCACTTTGGTAATAGTCCCATACAAACAAATTTGAGCCTTGCGGTTTTATATTAATACGAAGGGCCCGCATTGGGCTTGTTGATTGTCTGTTCTTTCAATTTTCCAATGGCTTCACACTCGCTTTCCGTTATTGAGGCTCTGCGCACCACGGCCCAACGCCTCGCCAGCCAGGCACCCTACCAGTGGGGCCACATGGGCAGTTGCAACTGCGGCCACCTGGCTCAAACCATTACCCACCTTAGCAAAGCCGACATTCATACCCGCGCCATGCAGCGCTACGGCGACTGGGAGCAACAGTTGCGCGACTATTGCCCCACAAGTGGCCTGCTCATCGACGACACAATTGATGCCATGCTTGCGGTGGGCTTCACCCGCTCGGACTTGGCCCATTTGGAACGCCTTGCCGATCCAACTATCCTGGCCGCTATTCCCTTCGAGCGCCGGAATGCGCTCCGCCACAACCGCCGCGACGACGTAGTGCTCTACTTAAACACGTGGGCCAACTTGCTAGAGCAACAACTGCTGGCTGCTTTGCCACTCCCAGCATTCGTCACTGGTCTTTCCGTAACTCCTGAGTTAGCTACTCAGTAAGGCCAGCGGCACGAGACTATACGCCGAAAGCCCCGCCTAACGACATGTTAGGCGGGGCTTTCGGCGTCTATCATCTGAGAGTTTCAGATGCGCTTACCCTTATTTGATAGCGTTGGGATTGGTGCTCTGCGCTTCGCGGTAGCCCTCTGGGCGGTGGTTGCGCTTGTAGGCAGCGTCAGCGTTGGGGTCGTTCTCGGCATTGGGAGCAGGCGAGCATGACGTGGCCAGCGCAGAAACCCAAGCAAACATAGCGAGCAGGCAAATCTTCTTCATGGCTCAAAGGTAAGCAGGGTAGCGGTATTCACCAATTCGCGAAGCAGCCGTAAAGAACGAGAAGAACAACTTGCTGATAAGTTCAAACCTATTTTCGATTCTACCACATGCTTCTTTTTGTAAACCTAAAGCACAAAACTTTACTCAACACATTCATTCAAATCCGCTGAGACGAATGCTAAAGAGCGTGAAGGAAAATCGGCTAACTGAGCAAAGCAAACAGTTTACATTTACACACATGCACAAAATCTTGCTAAAGTCTGTAGCAGTATTACGCAGCTCCCAACTATGAATTTATTGATAGAAGCCTCAGATATTGTTTTTAGTATTCCTTCTTCGGACACACTCTTAACACTCTCTTCGGCTTAAGTTCTTTCCTGGTGCATTATTTATAATTATTTGCTTTTACACACGGCCTCGCATATGCAAAAATTTACTATAATAAAGGATTCAAGTATCATCAGTATTCATATTGATTTATAGTTACTTAACCAGCAAAAAACCATTCCTTCACACAAACATAATACAGAAGAACCGATTTTAACAATTAGCAGCTAACAAGCCCCTATTCTTCAGGGCAAGTAGAGTGTCTACTACCTCCCTAGATGATTAGATGCACGACTGAATGCATATCAAACAAGGATTGCACTTAAGACCTCCGGTCCTTCATCAATGCTATAGAGGCTCCTCAGACGGAGAATAATCACTGAACGTGCCGTCGCTATAGAAAATGACGACTCGCCTGACTCTTTTGGGTACCTGGGCTACAGCAGGCGCTTTTGATTCAACGCTTGGTGAGCTTTGGGCATGTGGTGCTGGCGGTGGTGGCGTTGTAAAGCTCGTTTCTAGGCCCTGGTTTGACTCGGGAGGAAAGGAGGCTTGTGTGGCCTGCACATTCTGCTCTGACGTCAACACAGGCACACTTGCTGTAGCTCGTTTGGCACCATCCCTTCTTTGAGGCTTGCTGCCTTCTTGCACCTTACTATTGCGCGCATCCAGGGCCTGCTCAGGTCTGTGCACCTCAGATGGGTTTGTGGGGGATGCCGCATCTATACTGGCATCGACTGGCAGCACCTGAACGGCCATTTGCCCCTGCCCAGTAAGCAGCCACGCCATCGACAGGTCTGGAAAAGCCGCTATGATCTTTTGGACTACTTCTAAGCTGGGCTTGTTTCGGCCACTCAGGATGTGACTTACAATGGGGCGTGCTACGCCAATCGTGTCTGCGAACTGTGTAGGAGAAAGTTGGCGTGCCTGCAAAAGCTGCCGAATCCGGTCTACCATAGTTTTGAAAGTGGTTGTTTACAAAACTACATAACAATGATACGTGCCCGGTTGCTGAAACTATATTTTATATTTAATTTACAAATGGTACATGATGATTGTTCTTTTATTTACAAAGTGCATATAGAATACATTTGTTAAACAGCGCTTGACACCAACGCTTGCACGCAGGAAACGTAACATGCTTAAAGGCATAGTTATTGTTCCTCCCTGCCGACTTATGGTGTAAGGGTGGGCAAGCCAATAAATGAGCAAGGCCCCTTTCCTCTTGTTGAGGAAAGGGGCCTTGCTCATTTATTGGCTTGCCCGAAAGAGTAGTCGGAACTAGAAACGGTATTTATCCCTGGTAATGGTCAGTACCAAATCAGGTGCTGAAATACTCTTTAGCCAATGCCTTGTCGTGACCGTAAATGTCGTCGCGGAAATGAACGTTGCCCGCGTCGTCAACCCAAGCGGTGAAATACACCAGATAGACCGGTAGCTTTTCCGGCAGGCTCACGTATTGCTCTTGCCGACCGGCCACCGTTTCTTGAATCTTGGTGGCGTCCCACCCGGGCTTGTTGCGCAGTAAGTACTCGGCAAGCTCCATTGGTTTTTCTACCCGCACACACCCGTGACTAAAGCCCCGCTTGGCTTGGCTGAAAAGTTCGTGGTGCGGAGTGTCGTGCAGGTACACGTCGTTGGAATTCGGGAAAATGAACTTGACGTTGCCCAAGTCGTTTTCCGGACCGGGCCGCCGACGAAGAGTATACTTCCACGTCTTGTCGGTAAGATTCGCCCAATCGATACTAGTGGGGTCGACGGGCGTGGCTTTGGCCCCGGAGCCCTTAACCACTTCCATGTCGAGCCGGTCAAGCGTGCCCACAGGGTCGCGCGTGAGACCCGGGCGCATTTCCTTGTCGATGATACTGAACGGAACGTTCCAGTACGGGGCCAGTACCACGTATTCCATCCGGTCGCTAAAGACCGGCGTTGCGTTGAGCGTCTTGCCCACAATGACGCGCATGGTCATAACCTCCCGGTTGTTTTCGACCACGTGCAGCTTGTAGTCGGGGATGTTGACCAACAGGTAGCTCGGTTCAAACTTCTTCGGAATCCAGCGCCACCGCTCCATGTTGAGGATGAGCTGATCGATGCGTTGCTGCAGGGGTACGTTGAGCAGCCGCAGCGTTTCGGGGCCAATGCTGCCATCGGCCTTTAGCCCGTTCTGCTCCTGAAAAGCCTTCACCGCAGCCACCAAATCGGCGTCGTACTTGTGCGATTCGCGAGGGGCTGCAGCTGTAGCGGGCTGCCCCGGTTTGGTCGGAGCGGGCGCTGCTGGGGCCGTCAGCACGGCGGAGTTGGGCGTGCCATCGGCGTTGAAGCCGAGCAGCCGCCGGCGTAGGGCCGGAACGATTACGGACGAGTCGCCGGGACGCAAGCCTTTGCCTTTGATAGCCGGCACCTGTACCCAGCCGCCGTTCCGCTGCATGCTTCGGAAGCGGGCCAAGGCGTCGCGCAGGTGGTCGTATTCAGGGTGCAGAGGCTCGAACTCGTAGTACGGGTAGGTACTTTCCCGTTCCTGGAGAATGGTCATGAGCGCCTTGTGCAACTTGATTTTGTTGCGTTTGACGTTCCAATCGATGTTCTTGACCTCCCTTGGGTTGACTGTACCGCGGTAAAAATCGTCGGCCCAGTTGAAGTACGTGGCCGAAAGGGCTACGTCAATTTCCTTTTCCAGCGCATTGCGCTGAGTGGTGTCGGCTGCATCCTTGAGCTTGGCCAGGAGCGGTCCAAAATCAATGACCTTATAATCTTTGGGGTCGAGGCCTTCCTTGCCGGCTTGGTTAATCACGCCCAACATCCGTTCGGCATGCGGTAACAGCTCGTGGTTGCGGAACCAGCCCAAGCGGCCTTCCCGCTCCTTGTAGAATTTTTTACCCCAGTCGATTTCGTCCTTGAAAGCGGGGTTGGCAGCCATGTACTTCTGCACGTACACGGTATCGATAAGCGGCTGGGCTCCGCCGAGCTTTTTGCCGGGCAGAATGCCTGCAGCGGCGTTCTGTACTTTGTCTTGCTGCTCCTGGCTGCACGCACTCGTGACCAGCAGCAGGCAACACACCAGCCACAGCAGCGAAGAGAGAAAAACGGATTGAACCGAGGACTTCATTAGGAGAAAGAGGTGGAAACAACAGGTTTGCCTGCCAGCAGATGGCATCCCAAAAACTTGAGTCGCCGGCAAGGTTGCCTACTTGTACTACAACGCCCTTCGGCAGGTTGCCTGGGGCCGCATTGCGCCACACCGCAAGATACTCGGAATTGGTGGGGCATGAAAACATTCCTAAATAGATATACACGCCCTTAAGATCATCCATTAAAGCCGGCGGAGATACTTTCAACCCCTAGCGAAATTGTCCGTTTGCCGGTTTAAGACCTCGCGCTTGGGGCTACTTTCTGCCACACTCGTAGAAGCCAGCTCCCAACCTCGGCGGCTATATTTGCCCGCGCCGGTGGACCACGCCTCCGTTTCATTCACTTTCCCACTCCTTATATATATGTCTGCTCCGCTCCTGGCTACCGATCCGCACAGCTGTGCTCGTCCTGCCGAGGCCGTCGTTCGCCACCTTAGCCTCAACCTGACGGTGGATTTTGCTGGCCGCACGCTGCACGGCGAAGCGGCTTGGCAGGTAGAGGTGCAGCCCGGCACCACGGAACTGTGGCTCGACACCCGCGACTTGCACATCGAAGCCGTGCTGCTGAACGGCGCCTCCCCCACGGATTTTACCCTGGGGGAATCGGATGCGGTGCTGGGCCAGTCGCTGCGCATTGCACTGCAGCCCGACACCCACACCGTGACGCTTCGCTACCGCACGTCGCCGGAAGCGGCCGCGCTGCAGTGGCTGACGCCCGAGCAGACGGCGGGCAAAACCCATCCGTTTCTGTTCACCCAGTCGCAAGCCATTTTGGCCCGCACCTGGATACCGTGCCAAGATTCGCCGGGCGTCCGCTTTACCTACGAAGCCCGCGTGCAAGTACCCGGCGAGCTGCTCGCCCTGATGAGCGCCGAAAACCCGCAGGCGCTAAATACCACCGGCAGCTACTCGTTCCGCATGCCGCAGCCCGTTCCCTCCTACCTCATGGCGCTGGCCGTGGGGAACCTGGAGTTTGCTGCGCTTAGCGGCCGCACCGGCATCTATGCCGAGCCGACGACGCTGCCAGCAGCCACGCACGAGTTTGCCGATTTGGAAAACATGGTGGCCGCAGCTGAAAAGCTGTATGGTCCCTACCGCTGGGAACGGTACGATTTGCTGGTGCTGCCGCCTTCCTTCCCGTTTGGTGGAATGGAAAACCCGCGGCTCACGTTTGTGACGCCCACCATCTTGGCCGGTGACCGGAGCCTGACCAGCCTGGTAGCTCACGAACTAGCCCACTCGTGGTCGGGCAACCTGGTGACCAATGCGACCTGGAACGACTTCTGGCTGAACGAGGGCTTTACGGTGTACTTCGAGCGGCGCATTATGGAAAGCTTGTACGGCCGACCCTATGCCGATATGTTGCAGGTACTCGGCCAAACCGGCCTGCACCATACCGTCGAAGAACTCGGCCGCACCAGCCCCGATACCCACCTGCACCTGAACCTTGCCGGCCGCGACCCCGACGAAGGCCTCAACGAAATTGCCTACGAGAAAGGCAACTACCTCCTGCTGACTTTGGAAAGCGTGGTCGGCCGCGAAAGGCTCGATGCATTCATCACCCGCTACTTCAGCACCCACGCCTTCCAGTCGATGGATACCGCAACGTTTATCCAGTACCTGCGGCGCGAACTGCTCGACCAGGTTCCGGGCGCCGAAGAGCAAATTCAACTCGACCGGTGGATCAACGCGCCGGGCGTACCCGAGGTGGGGCCGGCGGTTTCCTCTGAGCGTTTTGGCCAGGTAGAAGCCGCACTGCAGGCGTGGCGGCACGGTGCCGCGCCCGCGTCGCTCGAAACGGCGGCGTGGAGCAGCCACGAGTGGGTGCACTTTCTGCACGGCCTGCCCGAGCAAATTCAGCCCGAGCAGCTAGAGGCCCTCGATCAGGCGTTCGACTTTACCCATTCCGGCAACTCCGAAATACTGGCGGCGTGGTTTCCGCTCACTATCCGGGCGGGCTATGCACCCGCCGACGAAGCCCTGCAACAATTCTTGACCCGCGTGGGCCGGCGGAAGTTTCTGACCCCTCTCTACAAAGCGTTGCTGGCCACGCCCAACGGCGCCGAGCGCGCCCGCCGCATCTATGCCCAGGCCCGCCCCAACTATCATTCGGTGGCCACCAGTACTTTCGACACCCTAGTGGGCCGTCCTGCGTAAGCCCCAATACCAAGCCCACGCGGCAAAGCTGGCCCGGGTATTGCTTGCCATTGCCCTTCTGTTTTCCTGATTTACCACCCCTGATTTCACTTCATCGTTGAGCGCACAGAAACCCCTGGGGAAGCTGATTGCCGTTGGCGGCAACGAAGACAAGGGCACCCATCCCAACCCGCGCAAGCGGAAGAAATACTACCTCAACTTTTTTGAGTTGGGAATTCTCAAACGTATCGTGCTGGAAAGCGGCCACACCAACCCGCGCATCGAGGTCATTACCACGGCCTCCATGATTCCGCACGAAGTCGGGCCCATCTACGTCAGCTCATTTGGCATGCTCAATTGCCTGAACGTGGGCGTGATGGATATTCGCGTGCCCGAAGACACCGATCAGCCCGAGTACCTGGAGCGCCTGGCCCAGACCGACATCGTCATGTTTTCGGGCGGCGACCAGTCCCGCCTCAAGCAGATGTTCGGCGACACCAAGTTCCTGCGCCTGCTTACCGAGCGCTACGTGAACGAGCCCAACTTCGTCATTGCCGGCACCAGCGCCGGGGCCATGGCCATGTCGCACATCATGATTCGCGGGGGCTCGGTACCCGATGCCCTCATGAAAGGGGCCGTGCGCATGGGCACCGGCCTGAGCCTGAACCGGCACACGGTCATCGACTCACACTTTGTGAAGCGCGGCCGCTTTGGTCGCCTCATCGAGGCGGTGAGTCTGCACCCCAAGCTCATCGGCATTGGCTTGGGCGAAGACACCGGCGTGCTCATCACCGACGGCAACCTGGTGGAAACCATTGGCTCGAACTTGGTCATCATCATCGACGGGCACAACATCCAGCACAACAACGCCGCGGCCGCGGCCAAGGGCACGGCCCTCTCCATCGAGAACATGACGCTGCACGTGCTGGCCAAAGGCAACGTGTACGACATTCAGGAACGCCGATTTTTCGTCGACAAGCGTACCCACGACGAGGCCTTGGCCGCCCGCCCCGACTCGCTCGAAACCCAACCGGCAACGTAGCACCTACTCCTTATTATATAGGGTGCAGAAAAACGGCCGGGCTTCCCATGAAGTCCGGCCGTTTGCGTTGGGATGCGGGCACTTACTATTCCTCCTTGTAAATACCCACAAACAGCGGCGAACTACTGCTGATGCTGGCGCGGTACATTCCCTCCGAGTTGAACGGCAGCGCAATGTTGCCGGCGGCATCCACGGCTACCAGTCCGCCTTCGCCGCCCACGGGCGCAAGCTTCTCGTGCACTACTACCCGACAGGCTTCCTGCAGACTCAGCCCGCGGTACTCCATCAGGCAGGCAATGTCGTGGGCCACCACGGCCCGCATGAAATATTCGCCGTGGCCGGTGCAGCTGATGGCGCAGGTACGGTCGTCGGCCCACGTTCCGGCACCGATGATGGGCGAGTCGCCGATACGGGAGTAACGCTTGTTGGTCATGCCACCGGTGGAGGTGGCGGCGGCCAGGTGCCCGTGTACGTCGCGGGCCACCGCGCCCACCGTTCCCATTTTCTTCTTGGGGTCTTCGTCGAACGGCACGGGCTCTTCCAGCGGCGGCACGGGTGCGTCCTGGCTATGGTCGAGGCGCACTTGCCCACTTTGCAAGGCTTCCTGCAACTGCGCGTAGCGGTGTTCGGTGAAAAAATACTCGGCCGGCTGGGTGGGCAGGCCATGCTCCCGCGCAAACTCTTCGACGCCCGGCCAGGCAAGCAGCACATGTTCGGAGCGCTCCATAACGAGGCGTGCCGCCTGGATGGGGTTTTGTAGGCTGCGTACTCCCGTAATGGCGCCGGCGCGGCCCGTCCGCCCGTCCATCAGGGAGGCGTCCATCTCGTGGTGGCCTTCGTGGGTAAACACAGCTCCGCGGCCCGCGTTGAACAAGGGGCAATTTTCGAGTACCACCACTGTGGCTTCTACCGCATCGAGGGCCGAGGCGCCTTGGCGCAGCAGCGCCGCGCCGGCTTGCAGGGCGTCGTGCAGGGCTTGGCGGTAGTCGCGCTCGGCGGAAGCCGAGAGCAAGTGGCGGGCGATGGTGCCGGCACCACCGTGCAGGGCAAGAGCAAAATCGGGCATGAAACAAGTACGGGATTGGCAGGCAAAAGTACAGCAGCGGCACCGGATGAAACCGATTTGGCACGGTGTGAAAAAGCAAGTAGCTGCTGCCGAAGCATAAGCCTGAAATGAGCCGCTGCGGGCCTACGACGGGGAATTATTTTTCGTAGATTTGGCTTACTCATTCTTCAACAACACCCCTCTCATTATGGCTTACGAAGCTACCGGCCGCCTGCACGACATCATGGACGAACAGCAGGTGAGCGAGAAATTCCGCAAACGCGAATTCGTGCTAGAGGTCATTGATGGCCAATATCCTGAGCATATCAAGTTTCAGCTCGTGCAAGACAAGACCGCGCTGATTGATCAATACAAGGTTGGTGACGAAGTGAAAGTGCAGTTCAACCTGCGCGGCCGTGGCTTCAACAAAAACGGCCAGATGCTGTACTTCACCAACCTCGAAGCCTGGCGCATCGAGGCAGCTGCGGGCGGTGCCTCAGCCGGCGGCAACCAAGGCGGCTACGCGGCCCCGGCGGCCAACCAAAACGCCAACCTGCGCCGCGACGCTCAACCTTCGCGCCCAGCCCCCATTGCTTCGGACGACGACAACGACCTGCCGTTCTAATTCCCGGCAATCAACCGTTCTGCCCTATTAAAATGCCGCCCCTGCTGCCGGGGGCGGCATTTTTACGTATGTACCCTTGCTCCCACCTGCCTGGCACCTCAGCGGCCATGATGCCTTCCGACGCTACCACCCCGTTGCGGGGCAAAACCGTATTGCTCACCGGCGCCTCCCGCGGCATTGGGCTGGCGGCGGCGCACCAGTTGGCGCAGCAAGGCGCCCATCTGATAATGGTGTGTCGTGACCCTACCCGCGGCGAACGGGCACGCCAAGCCGTGCAGCTCGCCACGCCCGGCGCAGCTATCGACCTGCTGCTTTGCGACTTGTCGCGCTTGGCCGATGTGCAGCGCTTGTGCGACGACATTCTGGCCCGCTACACGCGCCTCGACGTGCTCATCAACAACGCCGGCGTGTTGCCCAACAAACTAGAAGTAACCGAAGAGGGCCATGAGCTATGCTGGGTTACCAACCACCTGTCGGTTTTCGTGCTGACTAACCGGCTTTTGCCGTTGCTGGCGGCGGTCCTGCCAGGCCGCATCATCACGGTGGCGTCGGAGGCGCACTGGCTTGGCGAAATTGAAGCATCGGTTGCGCGGCGCAATGATCCGGCGCACAACAGCGCCTTCACGGCTTACTCCGACTCCAAACTCGCCAATGTCCTGTTTACACAAGCCTTGGCCGAACGCCTGGAACTGACCGGCATTAGTGCTGTGTGCCTGCATCCGGGCATCGTGCGCAGCCACTTGTTCGCAGAAAGCTCGTGGCTCATGCGCCTCTCGATGCGCCTTGCCCGGCCGTTTACCCGCTCTACAGCGCAGGCTGCAGCGGCCATCATCCACTTGGCAACCAACCCGGATGTACCAAAATTCAACGGCCGTTATTTCAAGAATGGTCGGCCAGCCCGAAGCTCCGGGCGGACGAAAAATCCCGGCGAAGCGCATCGACTGTGGCGAGTTTCTGGAATGGAAACTGGCTTGGATGTATAAGTAGATAGTCCAGCCCTGCAAATGTGTACACCACGAACACGTGGTATTTATCAGCCAATATTAGCTGCATGCCTACTTAAAAACGCTGCTATTGGCGCAAAAAGCAACAAAAGCAGGCTCTAATATTTGTCCACTTATTGATTTCGAAAGTGCCGTAGTATTTGATTTACGAGGCTTAATAAAAAAACTTTGTTTTCAGCGTTACTTTATTTTTTATTTCTCGTTCCTTTGTTCAGGTTTTAGAACGCTTTCAACAATTCGAAACAATGGCCGAACTTAACATTCAGCACCTGCAGAAAGTACTCGCTGACGCTGGTCGCAACGAAAATCTGATCCGCGAAATTCGTCGCGCCCACGGCAAAATGCAGGCCGCGCTGGACGAATTAGCCAATTTGCTGGATCCTGCTTACGAGCCCTCCGAGCGCAAGAAGCCGGGTCGGAAAGCAACCAATGGCGAAGCGGTTGCCGAAGGTGAAGGTGGCCGTCGTCGCGGTCCGGGTCGTCCGCCTAAAAATGCGGCAGCTAACGCGTAAGCACCTTTTGTAGCTTGCAATCAATAGAAAAAGGCCCGCCCACCAATGGCGGGCCTTTTCTTTTGGGCGTCTAGTAATGAACCGCGCCTCGTGCTGATTTAGCCCATATGCCGTTGTTACCATAAATAAACTCTAGCCACACTTCAATCGGACCCGGTTTTCAATAGAGGCTTCTCAGCTTTTGTTACTCAGGGATATACACGGCCAATTGATTCGCTAATACGGGAAATACGCTCGGCCTTATAAGGCGCACCGCATTATTTTTCCAAGCACAGCCAATTCGCAGTACACTTTTTCGGCAGGAATGCGTATCTGATTTGCTTGATTCCGCCGGTGTACACGTATGCCTATTTCCTTACCCGAACTGCGCGCCCTTATTGCTCAAGGCGAGAGCGAACAACTGGAATTTAAAACACGCACTACGCACCCTACGCGCATTTCCCGCACATTAGTGTCGCTGGCGAATACGCGCGGCGGCCACGTGTTAATTGGGGTAGACGACCGGGGCCGAATTGTGGGTGTGCGCGACGCTGAAGAAGAACGGTTCTTATTGCGTCAGGCTACCGCTCACTACATCGAGCCGCCGCTGCCGATGCACGTTCAGGAAGTGGAGGACGACGAGCGCACCGTGCTGGTGGTGGAAGTGGCCGAAAGCTCGCACAAACCGCACAAAGCATTGGTGGGCGAAGACGACTGGCGAGGGTACATCCGCGTGGGGGCGGCGAGCGTGCAAACCAGCCGCCTCACCGAGAAAGTGTTGCAGCAGGAGCCGCCTGAGCCCCGGTTCGAGCGCATTCCGCTTAACCGGCACGAGCAAGCGGCCCTCGACTACGTGCGCGACCATCCGCGCCTGACGCTGCCGCAGTACGAAAAGCTCATCAACGTATCGAGGCGCCGGGCCCACCGGTTGCTCATCAAGCTGGTGCTGCACGGCTACCTGCGCTACCACGACAAAGAAAAAGAGCCATACTACACCCGCGGCTGAGTTCAGCGCGCATTACTCCGCAAGCAGCCCCACCCGATAAGGTAAATCCTTCCTCGTATGCTTCCGCGGTGCGCAACGCCAGCTTCCATTCGCTCAAAATGCAGACGTGGTGCGCTTCGCGGCCATCCTCGGCTACCGGGCAGTTTGCGCATCAGCGGCCTTCCCAAGCGGCTACCTGCCCAGCGTGAACGAGTTGCAGCCGCAACCAGTGCCGCTCGGCGGGGCGCTGGGTTGGGAGCCAGCCGCGGCCTTCGGCGGGCACAATAAGCAGGCCGTGGTCGTCGCCGAGCACGGCGAAATCGGGCCGCTTGGGGCCGCGCCAAAAATCAGGAATGCCGAGTGCCGCCTGAAGCTCGGTACAGGCCGCAGGCACCTGCGCAACGGGCAAACCCAATTCGCTGATGCTTAGCAGCGAATGGCCGGAGAAAGGCGCGGTGGCATCGGAGGGCACGTCGTAGCGGGCAATGCACTCGACAATGTTGCCGTTGGGGTCGTGAAAATAGAAGGCGCGGGCGTTCCAGTTGGGGAAGTCGGCTACGCGTTCGGTGCCCTGATACGGCAGGACTGAGGTGCGCGCTTCCACCCACGCGAAGGCCTCGACAAATTGGTTGCGCGGAATCAGAAACGCGAAGTGGTAGAACGGCTTTGATGGGGTGCGGGTGGCGCGAAACGTGAGCTGCGACGTGCCCACACCAAACGTCACGCGGGCCTCGGTATCGTGCGTTGCCGGCAGGCCCAGCGTGCGGTGGTAGAAGGCGCGGGTAGCCGGTAGGTCGTCGGTCAGTAATTCGACTTGGAGCAGGTGCATGGCGCGGGCGAAAAGGCCAGTTCGAAACGGCTCCAAAGTATACAAACCGGCGGAAACCGGCCCCAGCCCGGCTAACACCGCGCCGGCCGGTACGTACAACCGCCTACCGTTCATTTCTCAAGCCCCGCTTTCTATGTCCTCTCTTGCCGACAAAGGTCTCAAGATTTCGAAAAACGCCCTCTTCAACGTGTTCCTGAACCGCGCCAGCAAGCTGCTCGGCAAGCCGTTTAAGGTGGTGATAATGCTTAACGAGGTGGCCGACAAGCTGGCCAGTGAGAAAAGCGGCAAGAACAAGTTTGCCCAGCTCATCGACATCATGCTGACCGTAGTGCGCTTGGTGCGCGGCTACATCAGCGGCAGTTACCGACAGGTCGAAACCGGCACCATCGTGTCGGGCATTGCGGTGCTGCTCTACACCCTCTCGCCCATCGACCTCGTGCCCGATTTTATTCCGGTGGTGGGCTTTCTGGACGATTTGAGTTTGATGAGCTGGTTTATCGGCAAGTTTCAGGATGAAATTACCCGTTTCCGCGACTGGGAAACGAGCAGCGCCACGGCTGCGCTACCCAGCGCCGAACCCGCCGCTGCGCCCCTCTCGACCGCCGCAGTAGCCGAGCTTGGGCACTCGTAATCAGGCAGAGTACCTGGCTTGCCCATGCGTATCTACTCCGCGGCCGCTCCCAACTGCGCGGCGCGCCGCCACAAACCCAGGACAACCAGCTCCAGCCACAGCGCCGTGCAGCTGCTGACGATGCCCCGCGCCAGCAGGCCACGCGCCGAGAGGTAATCCACGATGGGCTGCGTACGCCAGTAGCCATAGCCAAACCCCGCGGCAGCTGCCGCTGAAACGAGTAGCAACGGCCACACGAGGCTACTTACCTCCGTAATACGGCTAGCTTGCGGTGCCGCAACCGGGGCTGTGCGCAGCCACTTCCGAAACCACCACAGCAACAGCAGGCCGCCCGCCAACGAGCTGAGGTGTTGGGCCAATTTGCTGATGGGCATCGAGCCAAACCCGAGAAACGGCACCGCCCCTTGCAGCAAGGGAAGGTGCCGCACGGCCCAGCCGTCGGCGTGGGTGAAACCGTCCCACACGATATGCGTCAACGCTCCGACCAGGATAGCTCCACCGATGCCCAAAAACCGGCTTGCCGGACCGAAGGCGAAGGGCTGCCGGGCCGGAGGCCACAAGCGCACCCGCAGGGGAGCAGGCAGCACGGCAGCGGCGGCTTCTTTTACCACCCGATGCCAGAGCCACAGCACCGCCAGGCTGGTGGGCAGGCAAAACGTGAACAGCCCTGCCAAGGTGTGGCCGATGTCGCCATCGGGCACCAGCCGCAGGAAGTAGATAAAGTCGGGGCTCATGCTGCCGACGACCAGCGCCGACAGCGGCAGGCGCGGTAGCAGTTGGCGCAGCGGCAGGACGGCCGCCGGATGGCAAAATGTAAACGGCACGCACAACGGGTTTGGTGGAAATCGGCCGGCAACCACCGTCAAGGTACAAGCGCCCGGGCACTTGCCACTTTTCGAGCGTGTTACCCGCGCACGGCGCTACTTTTGTTGCCTCATTCACCCATTTGCTTTTGCCCGTGACGTTTCACTTCTCCCCGATTTCCCGAGCGGTGCGCACCTGCGCCCTGCTGCTGGCGCTGCTGCTGCCCGCCGCCGCCCGCGCCGACGAAGGCATGTGGCTGCCGCTGCTGCTCAAGCAACTCAACGAAGCCGACATGCGGCAAAAAGGCCTAAAGCTCACGGCCGAAGACATTTACAGCGTCAACCGCGGCTCGTTGAAAGACGCCGTGGTGCAGTTCGGTGGCGGCTGCACTGGCGAAATTATTTCGGGCGAAGGGCTGCTGCTCACCAACCACCACTGCGGCTACAGCCAGATTCAGCAGCACTCGTCGGTTGAAAACGACTACCTCACGAAGGGCTACTGGGCCATGACGCGCGACCAGGAACTGCCCAATCCGGGCCTGACGGCCACGTTCATCGTGCGCATGGAAGACGTAACCGGCGCGGTGCTGCAAGGCATTCCGGGTGGTATTGCGGAGGCCGAGCGCGAACGAACCGTGCAGCAGCGCATCACCCAGGTGGCCCAGAAAGCCGTGGAAGGCACTCATTACAAAGCTTTTGTGCGCCCCATGTTCGGCGGCAACGAGTACTACCTGTTCGTCACGGAAGTGTTTGAGGACGTGCGCCTCGTGGGGGCGCCACCGAGCAGCATCGGCAAATTTGGCGGCGACACCGACAACTGGGCCTGGCCCCGCCACACCGGCGACTTTTCCATGTTCCGCATCTACGCCGGCCCCGACAACAAGCCCGCGCCCTACTCCAAGGCCAACAAGCCCTACCAGCCCAAGCACTACCTGCCTATTTCCATGGCGGGCGTGCAGCCCGGCGATTTTACGCTGGTGTTTGGCTTCCCCGGACGCACCACCGAATACCTCACCTCCTGGGGCGTCGATGAAGTGTACGCCGCTTCCGATCCGGCCAAGGTGAAAGTGCGCGACGCCAAGCTGCGCGTGCTCGACGCCGACATGAAAGCCTCCGACAAGGTGAGGATTCAGTACGCGGCCAAGTACGCCAGCCTTGCCAACTACTGGAAAAAGTGGATCGGCGAAATGCGGGGTTTGCGCCGCCTCGATGCCACCGCCCGCAAGCAGCAGCAGGAACAGCAGTTCCGCGCCTGGGTTGCCCAGGGCGACGCCACCCGCAAAGCCGCTTACGGCCAGATTCTCGACCAGCTGGAGCAGCAGTACCGCCTTGTGCGCCCCTACGTGGTGGCCCGCGACTACACCACCGAAGCCGCGCTGGGCGTGGAGCTGGTGGCCTACGCCAACAGCCTGCAAAATCTGCTCGACCTCATTCAAAACAAGGCTCCGCAGGCCGAGCTGGCCACGGCCGTGGGCAAAGCCCGCACCGGCACCACTAACTTCTTCCGCAACTACTCGGCTCCTACCGACCAGAAAGTAGCCGCCGCCCTGCTACCGCTCTACGCCGACGGCACGCCCGCCGAGCTGCTGCCCGACTACGTGAAAACCCTGCGAGCCAAGAATACCAGCCCGGCCGCCTGGGCCAGTTTCGCCGCGGACCTCTACGGCCGCAGCAAACTCACCTCGGAAGCCGATGCCCAGAAGGTGCTCGACGAGCTGCTGAAAGGTAACGCGCAACCCCTGCTGGCCGACCCGGCATACCAGTTGGCCAGCGCCGTGGTTAGCACCTACCGCCAGAAAGTGTTGCCGACCTACACCACCGCGCAGGATCAGATAACCCTGCTCCAGCGCACCTACATGGCCGGCCTGCGCCAGTGGCAGCCCGAGCGCAAATTCTATCCCGATGCCAATTCCACCCTGCGCGTGGCCTACGGGCAAGTAGCTGGCTACCAGCCCGCCGACGGCACGGAGTACGAATATTACACCACCCTCGACGGCATCATGGAAAAGGCCGACCCCACCAACCCCGAGTTTGAGGTGCCCGCCCGCCTGGCCGAGCTGTACCAAAACAAAGACTTTGGCCCCTATGCGGTCAACGGCACCGTACCCGTGGCCTTCACGGCCACCAACCACACCACCGGCGGCAACAGCGGCTCACCCGTCATCAACGGCCGCGGCGAGCTGATCGGCATCAACTTCGACCGCAACTGGGAGGGCACCATGTCCGACATCATGTACGACCCCGACCGCGTGCGCAACATTACCCTCGACGTGCACTACATGCTGTTCGTGGTCGATAAGTTTGCCGGCGCCGGGCACTTGGTAAAGGAAATGAAGCTGGTGAACATGCCATTGAATGGCAGAGCCAACAGTCCTTTGGAGCCCAATACGAAAAAGCAAAAGGTGAAAGTGAAGCGCGAAAAAGCTGCGGCCCTCTAGCCTTGCCCCACCACGCTTTGAAAAAGCCCGGTGCTAGCAGCGCCGGGCTTTTTGCTGTCCGTTGGGTTTGGGCGGGTGCGCCCGTGCTGCCTTTGGAGGCAGAGCGCCTGCCGCCCTACCTTGCTCCTTTCGCCCGCGGCTCTCCGGCCTTTCCCGTTTACCATGCTTCTCAAACGCTCCTCCGGCTGGCTGCTTTGGCTGCAGTTGTTGCTGCTGATTTTCGGCACTACGCGCTGGACCGCCGCACAAACCGCTACGCCTGTTTCCACGCCCAAGCTCCTGCGTCCGGCCGCAGTGTTCGACGGCGAAACCCTGCACCCCGGCTGGATAGTGCTGGTCGAAAACGACCGGATTAAGGCTGTGGGACCGGCGGCCCAGGTGCAAGCTCCGGCCGGAGCGCAACTCATGGACCTACCCGGCCAAACGTTGTTGCCCGGTCTCATCGAAGGCCACTCGCACCTGCTGCTGCACCCCTACAACGAAACCACCTGGAACGACCAGGTGCTGCAGGAGTCGCAGGCACTGCGGGTGGCTCGGGCCACCGTGCACGCGGCCCGCACCCTGCAAGCCGGCTTCACCACCGCCCGCGACCTGGGCACCGAAGGGGCCGGCTACGCCGATGTGGGCCTCAAACAAGCCATCGATCAGGGTATTATTCCAGGCCCGCGCTTGGTGGTGGCCACGCGCGCCTTGGTGGCCACGGGCAGCTACGGCCCCAAGCTTTCAGCCGATGTCGATGTGCCGCAGGGCGCCCAGGAAGCCGACGGCCTGGATGGCATTGTGCGGGCCGTGCGGGAGCAGATTGGCAAAGGCGCCGATGTGGTGAAAGTGTACGCCGATTACCGATGGGGCGTGGGCGGCAGTGTTGCGCCCACGTTTTCGCAGGACGAGCTGCATCTGATTGTGCAAACCGCAACGGCAGCGGGCCGGCCGGTCGTGGCGCACGCGTCCACGCCCGAGGGCATGCGTCGAGCAGCGCTGGCCGGGGTGCAAACCATTGAGCACGGCGACGGCGGCACGCGCGAGGTTTTCAAGCTGATGAAGCAGCGCGGCGTGGCTTTCTGTCCTACCGTAGCCGCTCCCGATGCCGTGCTGCAATACCGCGGCTGGCGCAAAGGCCAAGACCCGGAACCCGAGCGCATTCACCAGAAAAAAGCCAGTTTGCAGGCCGCCCGCAAAGCCGGCGTGGGCATTGTCATCGGCGGCGACGTGGGCATTTTCCCGCACGGCGACAACGTGCGGGAGTTGGAGCTGCTGGTGCGCGAATACAGCTTCAGCCCGCTGGAAGTGCTGCGCGGCGCTACCAGCGGCAACGCCCGTATTCTTGGCCTCCCCGACCGCGGCCAGCTCAAGCCTGGCCTGCTCGCCGATCTGGTGGCTGTGCAAGGCGACCCCACGCAGGATGTGGCGGCGCTACGGCAAGTGCGGCTGGTGATGAAGGGCGGAATTGTGTATAAGCTCAGCCCATGAACGAAGAAGAAGTATGCCGCCTGATCGAGGCTGCACTACCTTATTTTGCCGAGGCTGAAGCAACCGGCGAAACCATTGTGCGGCGCCTGGTTGCCACCGGCGTTCCGCCAGACGTAGCTACCCAGATAGTCGTGTTTGTGCCAGCGGCTTTTGCCCGGGTTTTGCTTCACCCATATTCGCCGCAATGGCAGGACACATTCCGGCTCATGTCACTCACCGACAATTCGTACAAGCATTTGCATCTGTCCCAGGAGCCGGTATTCTATTCGGCTATGGAAATGGCCATTGACCTCGCAGCCCAAAATGCCTGGACTCCGCTCCACGACCTTGTTGGGCAATGGAGTGCCGACGTAAAATGTGCTTCCCGGTTTCTGGAGCAAGGACAGGACATCAACGGTATATGGCTAACCGAGCTCATGGTTCTGGCTGATATTGGGCCAAGAGGTCCATCCCTTCTCCACGGCCCCACGGGGAAACTTCCCCGGTCGAGAAAGCCCTTGCCATCCATGGCGCCGCTCGACCCGAAGCCCGAGCCGGATGCCTGGGCCAAACCTTGGTGGAAATTCTGGTAGCGGCTACCCCGGCCGCTCCACGCCCAATTCCCGCAGGTGCGCGGAATACTTGTCGTAAATCACCTGCAGATCGGCGCCGTGCTTGGCGGCGTCGACGCCGATGCTCACGTTGGCGTTGTGGAAACGGTGCAGGTGGCTCAGGTGCGGGCACACCACGGGCAGGTGCCCGGCCAGCAAAAAGCGCACGTACAAATCCAGGTCCTCGGCCATGGGCAGTTGCTCGTCGTAGCCGCTCACTTCGTCGAAGAGCGCCCGGCTGTAGCACACGTTGCCTTGGATAAAGTGCTCGGCGCGGAAAATGGCGCGCAGCATGTCGGCGGGTGTGTCGAAGCGCCAGGCGTAGTAGTCTTCGCCGGGAAGGTAGCGCCGCTCCTGGTCCACGCGCAGGAAATCGGCCACCAGCCAGGGGCGGCCGGGATTGGCCTCTATTTGCGCCCCGTAGTGGTACAGAGCGCGTTGCAGCAACAAGTCATCGTCGTCGAGGGGCACGAGCCAGGCATCGGGAGCAGTTTCCCGAATGAGGCGGTTGCGGGCCGGGCCGGGCAGCAGGGGCTCGGGGCCCGAGTGGGCCCAGGTACGCAGCAGCGGGCCGTCAGCCTGCGCCAGGTCACTAAGCAGACGGGCGGTATCGTCGGTGCAGGCGTTGTCAAGCACCAAGTGTTCGTAGTGGGCGGCGGGCAGCGGGGCCAGTACAGAGGCGCGCACGCTCTGCACAGCTTCGGGCAGGTAGGCGGCGCGGTTGCGGGTGGGGGTGATGACGGCGAATTGCATAGGTCAGCCCATTGTTCGGGCAACTGGCAAAAAAGTTGCTATCGGCCCGCCGAAGGACCTTAACTTTCCATCGGCGGGTGGCGTTAACCGCCCGGAACGTTGCCCTTCCTCTCTCGCTATGGCCCTGTTTGTCGTGACGCTGCGCTTGCCCGAAACCTTCGACGAAGAATTTGTGGCTGTCATTCCGCGCCACCGCGCCTTTGTCAGCAGCCTCATCGAAGAAAACGTGGTGCTGTCGTACGCCATCAGCGCCGACCGCTCGCGCGGGTGGGTGACCATGCAGGGCCCCGATGCCGAAACGGTGCGCAACGTGGTCGAGCAGTTTCCGCTGTACCGGTTCATGCAGCAAGTGGAAATTGATGAGCTGTTTGTGTTCGACAGCGTCGCCACCCGCCTGCCCAAAATCAGCCTCAACTAGCGTGCCTTACCTCGCATTCCCAAAATCTGCGCAACTTACTGGTTCCGAAACCCCAGGTTTCGCCGCTTGTTCCCTATGACCTACCCGTTCCGGCTCCTCGCAGCCGCCAGCCTGCTGCTGACAGCCGCGGCCGCCGCTCCGCCCGATAAAATCACCACCGAGCAGCTCATTGCGCGCCTTAGCTCGGCCATCGACAAACTGCAAACCCTGCGCTGCACCGTGAAGGCCAATGAACGGCTGGCCACAAACAGCTACCAGCAGGTGCGCACCCAAATGAAGCTCACCTTTGCCCCGCAGCGCGTGTACCTGCGCAACCACAAAGGCATTGAGGTGCTGTGGGTGCAAGGCCAGAACGACGGCGACGCCTGGGTGTACCCCAACAGCTTCCCCTACGTAACGCTGAACCTCGACCCCAACGGCTCGGTGATGCGCAAAAACCAGCACCACAGCATCCTGGATGCCGGTTATGGCGTCATTGCCGACCTGATTCGGGCGGCGCCGCAGCGCTCCGATGCCTACCGCCGCTCGTTCCGCTATGCCGGCGACACCACCGTGCAGGGCCGCCCCTGCTACCTGCTCCGATCCGACTTTCCGCAGTTCAAATACGTGAGCTACAAGCCGGAAAAGCCCGAAACGCCCGCCCAGGTGGCCGACCGTTTTGGCTGTGGCGAGTTCCGCGTGCTGGAGCGCAACAAGCTCAGCATTGGCGAATCGATTCCCGCGGGCCGTACCCTGCAGGTGCCCAACGGCTACGGCCGACGCACCATCGTGTGCGTCGACCAGAAGCTGATGCTGCCTCTGGCCGTGAGCGTGTGGGACGACAAAGGCCTGTTTGAATCCTTCGAATTTCAGAACGTGGTGGCCAATCAACCCATTCCCGCCGCCGAATTCAGCAAGGAGTACAAGGAGTATAAGTTTTAGTCTGCGGCGCGGCGTGCTTACTGCGGGAAAGGTGCTGATGTGCTAACGAAAACGCTTCATTAGCACATCAGCACCTTTCCCGCATTGGCACATTAGCCTAGCGGCGCATTGTTTTTTCAATTTGGTCCCACATCGGCTGGCTCAGCAGCTCCAGCTTGTTGAACTCGCCGGCCCCGTTGAGCCACTCGCCACCGTCGATGGTAATGACCTCGCCGTTGACGTACGCCGCAAAATCCGACACCAGGTAAGCCGCCAGATTGGCCAGTTCTTGGTGCGAGCCCACGCGCTTGAGCGGCACCGAGGCAGCCGGATCGAGCTTCGAGGCCAACGGCTCGGGGAACAAGCGGCTCCAGGCGCCTTCCGTCGGGAACGGGCCGGGCGCAATGGCCACCGAGCGGATGCCGTACTTGGCCCATTCCACGGCCAAAGAGCGGGTCATGGCCAGCACTCCGGCTTTGGCGGCGGCCGACGGCACCACGAAAGCCGAGCCCACCGAGGCGTAAGTCGTTACGATGTTGAGGATGGTGCCGGGCTTCTGCTCCTTGATCCAGTGCTTGCCCACGGCCAGCGTGCAGTTGTAGGAGCCGCGCAGCACAATGTCCACAATCACGTCGAAAGCCTTGTGCGAAAGGCGCTCCGTCGGGCTGATGAAATTGCCAGCCGCGTTGTTGACGAGCACATCCACGCCGCCAAAAGTTTCGATGGTGCGCTGGAGCAGGGCTTCCACTTCGTCGTACTTGCGCACGTCGCACTGCACGGGCAGCACCTGGCCGCCGGTTTGGTCGCGCAGTTCCTGGGCGGTTTTTTCCAGCACGTCGAGCTTGCGCGAGCTGATGACCACGTTGGCCCCGAGTTGCAGGAAGTACGTGGTCATGGCCCGGCCCAGGCCGGTGCCACCGCCAGTCACGATGATGGTTTTGCCTTGCAGGGCGCCGTCGCGCAGCATGGGTTGGGCGTAGGGAAAGTCGGCCATAAGCGAGGGGTCGAAGGGAAAAGGCGGTGAATGAAGTGTCGGCACGCAAGAACGGCAATTGCGCGGTTTTGTCGGCATGCCGAGTTGTTTTGCCGGGTCGTTTAAGGCTGAAGTAACGGGTTTTGGCTTTGCCAGGCGTTATTTGCAGCAGCATGAATAACACATTTTCAGCGCAAAGCGCGGTTGCCGTTATCGGGTGCGGCTGGTTGGGTCTGCCGCTGGCCCGCACCTTGGTGCAGCACGGCCACGCCGTGGCCGGCACCACCACCACGCCCGACAAACTGCGCGTGCTGCAAGCGGCCGGTATTCGGCCCCACGTGCTTTGCCTCTCGCCCGAAACGTCACCCGCCGATGTTCAGCCGGCTTTGGCCGCCTGCTCGGTGCTCGTTCTCAACGTGCCCCCAGGCCAGCGCCGCGACCAGCCAGCCGACCCCAGCGCCTATCCCAATCTGCTGCGGCCGGTGTTTGAGGCATTGCGGCATTCCGCAGTGCGCCACGTGGTGTTTGTCAGCTCCACCGGCGTGTACCCCGACGAGCCGCAGTCGATGAGCGAAGACGACGCCCTGGCCTCGCCCGATGCCTCCCACGGCTTGCTGCGCGCCGAATGGCTGTTTCAGCAACCCAACCAGGCTTGGCAAACCACGGTGCTGCGCTTCGGCGGCCTGATTGGTCCCGGTCGTGCCCCCGGCCGTTTTTTGGCCGGCCGCACCAACGTCCCCCAGCCCACGGCGCCCGTCAACCTGCTGCACCTGGCCGATGCCATCGGCGTCGTGCGGGCGGTAATCGACCAACAAGCGTGGGGCCATACCCTCAATGTGTGCGCCGAGGTGCACCCTACCCGGCAGACGTTCTACACCGATGCGGCGCACCACCTCAACCTGCCCGCGCCCCAGTTTCGCTACGACGGGCTGGCCGGCGGCAAGTCCATCGACACCGTACGGCTGCACGACGTGTTGCGCTACCAGTTCGTGCATCCCGACCCCACGGCGGCGCTGGGCTACTGCCTCTGAACTTCGGCGGGCCAACCCGTAGTTTTGCAGCCGTGAAGGAGCATTCTACCAATACCGTGGCCGTGCTGGGCGGCGGCGCAGCCGGCTTTTTCGGCGCCATTGCCTGCGCCGAGGCCAACCCCGGCCTGACGGTGTACCTGATTGAGAAAACCACCAAGCTGCTGAGCAAGGTGCGCGTGTCGGGCGGGGGGCGCTGCAACGTCACGCACCATTGCTTCTCGCCTGCCCAGCTGGTGCAGCACTACCCGCGCGGCGGCAAGCAGTTGAAAGAACCGTTCAACGAGTTCGGCGCCCAGGATACGGTGCGCTGGTTTGAGAGCCGCGGCGTCAAGCTCAAGACCGAAGCCGACGGCCGCATGTTTCCCGTCACCGACTCCTCCGAAACCATTGCCCAGTGCCTGCTCGATGCCGCTCAGCGCGCCGGTGTGCGCATTTTGCTCAGTACCACAGCCGAAAGCATTCAGCCCTTGCCTGAAGGTGGTTTCGCCCTCACGCTCACCGGCGCGCACGCCCGGCAGCTGCAGGTGCACAAGTTGCTGGCCGCCACCGGCGGCAACCCCAAATCGGAGGGCTACAACTGGCTGCGTGCCTTGGGCCACGGCATCCAAGAGCCCGTGCCGTCGCTGTTTACGTTCAACGTGCCGCAGTCACCGCTCAAGGAGCTGATGGGCGTGAGCGTGCCGCACGCCCGCGTGGTGCTGGCCGGCGAAAAGCTCGACTACGAAGGCCCGCTGCTGGTCACGCACTGGGGCGTGAGTGGCCCGGCTGTGCTCAAACTCTCGGCCTGGGGCGCCCGCCGCCTGCACCAGCTGCAATACACCGGCACGGCTCTCATCAGCTGGGTGCCCACGCACACCGAAGAAACGCTGCGCCAGTGGCTGAACGTGTTTCGGGCCGAGCACGGCAAGAAAGTCGTGGTGTCGAATCCGCTGTTCGGGCTGCCGCAGCGCCTGTGGCGCACCCTCACCGAGCAGGCCGGCATCGGCGCCGAAACGCGCTGGAACGAGCTGCTCGCCAAGCTGCAGAACCGACTGATAGAAACGCTGTTGCGCCAGCCGCTGGCCGTGCGCGGCAAAACCACTTTCAAAGAAGAATTTGTGACCTGCGGCGGCATTCCGCTGAGTGAAGTCAACCTGAAAACAATGGAAAGCCGCCGTGTACCCGGCCTTTACTTCGCCGGCGAAGTACTCGACATTGACGGCATTACGGGTGGCTTCAACTTCCAAGCCGCCTGGACGACAGGCTATCTGGCCGGACGGGCAATGGCAGGAAGGTAACTCCGCTATCGAATTCGAATATTAGCTTGTTGCCCTAGTTGCAGCACCCGGTCAACGAGCGGTTGGCCACAGAAGATAATGTCATCGGCGTGTGTCACGAACAGTGCCCAACGGTATTTGCGGTCCACTATGCCCCACTCTTCCACGGGCGTAGGTTTTTGCCATACGTGTTTCAGCAGTTGCCACGCCACTGCGCCCTTGGTGCGGTACCACCACTTCTTAGGTTCCGTAATGCTTTCCTGCGCAAAGAAGAACACCGGTTCGTGTGCCGGCCAGACCTTCCGCAGCTTGACTAACGCCGTTTCATCTGCATCCACGTAACTCAGAACAGCAACTGCCAAATTCGACCGCAGTTGGGTCCACAGCAATGACTTGCGTTTGGAAGCCTGTACAGGCTGCCGAAATGCATCTTCTACTTTTCCTTCAATAACCAGCCATTCATGAGCCCCTAGCGGGCAAAAATGCTCCGGCTGCACATCCGGCATTTGCCGCAGCTTTTCGATTTCATTCCGAACGGGGGGCCACATACCGGCACAAGTACGCACAAAATCAAACGCTACGGCAAGTTCGCAACCTTCCGCGCTACGGTTCAGTATGAGAGCAATACCAATTGCTCTTCTGTCAACCCAAAACATCATAGCCCGATGGCAACCGACAACAAAGTCCTCAAGACCGTTCTGAATGAACTCGTAGAAACCCTGAAAGACGGCGAACGTGGCTATTCCGAAGCCCTCACCGACGTGAAGGACCAGGATTTGAAAGAGGTATTCAAGAAATACGCCCTGCAGCGCGACGGCTACCTCACGGAGCTGGAAAGCGCCATGCATAACCTCAACATGCACCCCGAAGAAGCCAAGGAAAGCAAGGTGGACTCGGTAGTAGGCACCGCCCACCGCGCCTGGATCAACATCAAGTCGGTGGTGACGGGCAACGACCGGCACGCAATTCTGGCCGAGTGCGAGCGAGGCGAAGACTACGCCAAGAAAGCGTACGAAACCGCTTCGAAAGCCGAAGGCATTCCGTCTGAAATCAAGGCCATCATCGACAAGCAGGCGCAGGGCATCAAAGAAGCCCACGACACCATTCGCGGCCTGCGCGACTCGTCGAAGTAGCCGCCCGATTTTGCCAGGTTCTCAGGCGACTCGAATCCGCCAGTATACCAGAACCCGGTAAGACAAAAGGCCCGCCTCATCCAGAGGCGGGCCTTTTGTGTGTTTATGCAAGCTGTAGGCCAGCCAGGCTGACCGGCCTACAGTTCAGGCAGGACTATTCGTCGAAACCGCCTTCGTTCCGGTCGCGGCGGGGCTTGTAGCCGCCTTCGCGGTTGCCGCCGCCGTAGCCGCCCGAGCGTTGGCCACCGCCGTAGCTGTTGCCGCCGCGGTAGCCGCCTTCGCGGTTGCCGCCGTAACCGCCGGAGCGTTGGCCACCACCGTAGCCACCCGAGCGCTGACCGCCGCCGTACCCGCCTTCGCGGTTGCCGCCACCGTAGCCACCTTCACGGCGCTGGTACCCGCCTTCGCGGTTGCCACCGTAGCCGCCCGGGCCACCGGCTGGCCGGCGCGGACGCTCGCCGCCTTCGGCGCTTTCCATACCGGCTTCGCGCTGCGTTGCCAGGCTAAAGGCCACCGGACGACCGTAGAGCGTGGTGCGGCCGAGCTGCTCCACAATCTCGTTTACGTTCTCGTTGGGCACTTCCACAAAGCTGAACTTGTCGTACAGCTCGATGTCGCCGACACGGCCGGGGGCCATGCTCGTGGCGCCCACAATCAACTCGACCAGGTCGCGCGGGTGCAGACGGTCCTTCTTGCCCATGGTCACAAACAGGCGGGTGTAGCCGTCGCGCGGGGTGCCTTTCTGGCGGTCCGCTTCGATGCCCTTCTCGGCCTGCTTGTTTTCCTTCATCACCATTTTCAGCAGGGCAGCAGCAATGTCGAGCGACGTTACTTCTTCCTCCTGGTCGAGCAGGCGCTGCACGCGGCCCACGTATTTCTCCAAGTTGCCTTTCTCGATGATTTCCTTGATCTGACCGAGCAGCAGCGTGGTTTTCACCTCCGACACGTCCTCGAACGACGGAATGCGTTCCTGCTTGATCTGCGCTTTGGTGAAGCGCATGATGTCACGCAGCTTGTAGATGTCGCGGCCGCTCACGAAGGTGAAGGCCTTGCCCGACTTACCGGCGCGGCCCGTACGGCCAATGCGGTGAACGTAGTATTCCTCGTCGGTCGGCAGGTCGTAATTGACTACGGCCTCCACGTTGTCCACGTCGATGCCGCGGGCGGCTACGTCGGTGGCCACCAGGATTTCCAGCGTGCCTTTGCGGAATTTATCCAGCGTGTTCTGGCGGGCCTGCTGGCTCATGTCGCCGTGCAGGCCGTCGGCAAAGTAGCCGCGGGCTTGCAGGTCCGACACGATGTCGTCGACCATGCGCTTGGTGTTGGCAAACACGATAACCGACTTAAGGCTGAACATGTCGATTACGCGCGACAGCACGTCTTTCTTCTGCGGGCCGCGCACCTCGTAGTAAGCCTGCTCGATGTTCGAGACGGTCATCTCCTGGTGGTTGACCTTCACGATCTGCGGCTCGCGCTGGTACTTGCGCGTCAAGTCCATGATGGGCTTGCTCATCGTGGCCGAGAAGAACACCGTCTGGCGCTGCTCGGGCATCTGGGCCAACACCGTCTCGATGTCGTCGCGGAAGCCCATGTCGAGCATTTCGTCGGCTTCGTCGAGGATGATCATCTTGCAACTATCCAGTTTCAAGGTGCCGCGCTGCATGTGGTCCATTACGCGACCGGGCGTGCCGATTACGATTTGTACACCGCGCTCCAGGGCCTTGAACTGACGGTCGTAGCTCGAACCGCCGTAGATGGGCACCACCGCGAGGCCGCGCTTGTATTTGCCGAGTTTCTGAATTTCACCCGATACCTGCACTGCCAGCTCACGCGTGGGGCAGAGTACCAACACCTGTACCTCACGCGAGTCGGTGTCAATGCTTTCGATGGCGGGGATGCTGAACGCAGCGGTTTTACCGGTGCCCGTTTGGGCCTGCCCGATAACGTCCTTGCCTTCGAGCAGGACGGGAATGGCGGCCGTCTGGATGGGCGAGGCTTCCTCGTAGCCCATCTCCGTAATAGCCCGCTGAAGCTCTTCCGAGAGCTTCAGATCTTCAAATTTTACTTTCTCCATGTCTTGTGTAGGGAGTGATTGGAACAGCAATCGGTAACCAGCTCGTTCCTTTCCCTACGCAACACGACAGGACAACGGACGACGACGACAAACGACAAATTAAAACGACAGGCGCTACAACAGCAGGGCGCCCCGGCCGGGACGGGCCGATTCTCAATTGCGGCTGCAAAGGTAGGCAAAATAAACCGCAACGCCGTTGTGGCTTGCACAATAGCGCCCCGAAGTGTGCTCAACTAGGTACTGCACCGACGGGAATTTGCACTTCTAGCCCTCCCCTTTCGGGCGCTCCAAAATGCATAAAAACAAGAAAGCCCGCCAATTGGCGGGCTTTCTATTAAGAAAATACTTCGCGAACTAGGCGCGGCGTACTTTTACGGCGTTCAAGCCCTTGCGTCCTTCCGACACTTCGAACTGAACCTTGTCGTTGTCACGGATTTCGTCGATGAGGCCGGTTACGTGAACGAAGATGTCTTCGCCAGTCTCGTCGTTTTTGATGAAACCAAAGCCTTTGGTTTCGTTGAAGAATTTTACAGTTCCTGTCTGCATGATGATGGTATTGAAAAAACTATTTAAGCAAACTGCGACAGGACCCTACGTTAAATTCTGCACGAGAATAAGCGGTAGTGGCACGGTTGCTACTTTCCTTAAACGCTATAAAGGTAGAACTAATTTTGAGAAATCCGCCGGTCGAATACATTATCATTCGAATACTTTAGCCGCTGGATTCGCTCTTCCCGCTTCCCAGGGCCACTAATCCTTCTTTCCTTCCCTTTCCCGCTTCATGACTTTCGAGCAAACCTTCGCCCAGCTGCAAACCGCAGGTACCGAGCAAACCCGCAAGACATACCAGCGCCACGGCGCCGGCGCCGATGTGTTTGGCGTGAGCTTCGCGCAGCTTGGGCAGTTGAAAAAGCAGTTTGTTGGCCGTGGCAAAGACAAGGCCCACGCCCATGCAGTGGCCCAGCAACTGTGGAACACCCAGAATTTCGACGCGCAGCTCTTGGCCACGATGATTGCCGACGCAGCCCAACTCACCCCTACCGAGGCGGAAAACTGGGCAGCCGGTATTCGCTGCCACATGCTGGCCGATGCCTTTGCCGCGCTGGTGGCAACAGCCCCGTTTGCCGACGAGTTGATGCAAAACTGGATTTCGACCGGCGACGAGCTGCGCCAGCGCATTGGCTACGCCCTGCTCAACCGCCTGGCGCTGCAGGACACGGCCCAGCCCGATACGTATTTTGAGCCCTATGTGCGGCAACTTGAAATGACGCTGCAACAAGCGCCCAACCGGGCCAAAGAAGCCATGAACAACTGCCTGATCGGCATTGGGAGCCGCAACGAGGCCCTGCGGCGGCGCGTGGAATCGGCGGCCGACCGCATCGGGCCGGTTACCATCGACCACGGCGACACGGCTTGCCAGACATTTGAGATTCGCCCGTATCTGGCCAAGGTGTGGGCACGCAAGGCCAAAACAGCCGCCGTTTAACTTCCGCCAGAAGAGCACCATGCCAACGCCACTACCCACCGACGCGAACAGTCCACTGTTTCGGTTTGAGCGCACGTTTCGGGTGGAGGCCGCTGACATCGACGAGCTCAACCATGCCAATAACGTGGTGTACGTGCGCTGGGTGCAGGAAACAGCTGCCGCGCATTGGCTGACCGCCATTCCGGAGGCCGAGCACGACCAATACATCTGGATTGTGCGGGAACACCACGTGCGCTATCTGCGGCCTGCTTTTGAGGGCGACGAATTGCGGGCTTACACCTGGGTGGGCGACTACCGCGGCGCCCAGTCGCAGCGCTTCACGCGCATCGAACGAGTAGCCGATGGGGTGGTGCTGTGCGAGGCAGAGTCGCAGTGGGTGCTGCTGGACCCGCACACGCAGCGGCCCAAACGCGTGGAAGAAGCCGTGATGCAGCGGCTGCGCGCGCCGCTGCCGAAGCATTCCTGACAGATGATGGAATAGCCAAGCAAAACGGCCCGCAGCATACGCTACGGGCCGCTTTTTTTGTCGACATTGAAGCCAAAGCCTGGTTCTACCGGCCACCGCGTGCGTTGCGGGCGTGGCCTTCGGGGTCGCCGAAGTAGCCACCGTGGCCGCCCCGGTTGCCACGGTCGTCATCATCGCGGCGGCGGTCGGTGGAATACTGGTTGCGGCCGCGCCGGTCATCGTCGTCCTCGTTGCGGCGGTTTTGGTTGCCGTTGCGGCCTTCGTACAAGTCGCTTCGGTAGCCGCGGCCCATGCCGGCGCCGGGATGCTCCCGCTCGTAAGCCGGGCCGTAGTCGGATGAGCCTCTGCGGCCACTGCGCCGGTCGTCTTCCTCGAAACGGCGGCTGCCTTGGTTGCCGTAGCCGCTGGTGTATTGGCTACGGCCGCGCTGATTGTCGTTCCGGTCGTCGTTGTCGGAACGGCGGCCCTGGTTCCCACCTTCGTAGAGGTCGGAGCGGTAGCCGCGGCCCATGCCGGCACCCGGATGTTCGCGTTCATAAGCCGGGCCGTAATCCGACGAAGAATTGTAGCCACCATAGTTGCCGCCGCGCCGGTCGTCGTCGCGGTCCGCGTATCGGTCGGAGTTGCCGTAACCGCTGCGGTACTGGTTCCGGCGTTCTTCTTGGTCGTCAAAACGGGTGTCGTATTCGCTGCTGTAGGAGCCGTAGGCGCGGCCGTAGCCGTAGTCGTCGTCGCCGTAGCTGCTGCCGTAGCCGCCGGAATAGCCGCCACGCGTGCCATAGCCAGCGTCTGCGCCCGACATGCCGTAACCGCCGCCGGAACCGTAGCCGCCGCTGCGACGGTCGTCGTCTTGGTCGTTGCGGTAGCGGCTGCTGTATTGGTTGCGGCCGCGGCGGGCGTCCTCGTCATTGGCGTACTGGTTGCGGCTGCGGTTGTCGTCGGAGGACTGGAAACGGCCGCGGTCGTCGCGGTCTTCGTTGCGGTAGTTATTGCGGGTGTCGGCCATGGTTGTGGGAAATGAGGGTGAGAAAAAGAAACGAGGGTTCTTTTTACTGCCCCGATTTTGCCCGGGTTTCACGAGCATCCTCACTACCTTTATTTCCCGCTTTCTGCTCCCTACATGCCCGATACCTTCCGCATTTATTCCGCTTCCGCCGGCTCCGGCAAAACCTATCAACTGACCAAAGAATACCTGCGGCTGGCCCTGGGCGCCGACGACCCCGGTTACTACAAAACCGTGCTGGCCATTACCTTCACCAACGCCGCTGCGGCCGAAATGAAGGAGCGCATTGTGGGTGCGCTGCGCGGGTTTGCCCACCCCGGCACCGACCCTAAAGCCGATGCCCTGCTGGCCGAGCTGGCCGAGGAAATGGCCGCCGACGGCCTGCTGCCGCGCGTGCTCGACACGCCCGAGCAGCGCCAGGGGCTGCTGCGCACCCGCGCCAGCCGCACGTTTCGGCTGGTGCTCTACCACTACGCCGATTTCGCCGTCAGCACCATCGACTCGTTTGTGCAGCGCGTGGTGCAGGCTTTCACGCGGGAGCTGGGCCTACCGGCCGCCTTTGAGGTGGAGCTCGACGACGAATCGGTGCTGCACGCGGCCGTGGCGCTGCTGCTCGACAAGGTGAACCGCGGCGAGGAGCACCAGCTGCTCACCCGCACCCTGCAGGACTACGCCCTGAGCAAGGCCGAGGAAGGCCGCAGCTGGAACACGCTGCCCGACGAGCTGATGCGCTTCGGCAAGTTTCTGCTGAACGAATCGGTGCACGAGGCCGTGGCGCAGCTGCAGCAGATGGAGCTGAAGGAGTTTCGCACGCTGCACCGCACCCTCAAGCAGAAGCGCGAAGAGCTGGACGCGCTGGTGAAAGGCATTGCCGACCGCGCCCTCGAAGCCCTCGAAACCCACGGCGTGACGCCCGATTTGCTGGCCGGCGGCGAGCGGGGCGTGTACACGCACTTCAAGAACTGGCACCGCTGGCTGGAAGCCGGCGACACCCCCACCGCCACGGCCGCCAAAGTAGCCGAAAGCGGCGTATGGGCCAGCACCACGGGCAAAAAAGAGCCGCACAAAAGCCGGGTAGAGGCCGTAGCGCCTATTCTGCAGGAGGCCTTTGAGGAGCTGACGCTGGTGCGGCTGCGCTTTCTGAGCCAGTATTTGCTGATGGAAGGGCTGCTGCCGCACTTATTTCACGTGTCGCTGCTGAGCGAGCTGAGCAAGGCTGTGCAGCAGGTGAGCCAGGAGCGCAACGTGGTGCTCATTGGCGAGTTCAACCGCCGGCTGGCCCAGATTGTGCTGCGCGAGCCGGTGCCGTTTCTCTACGAGCGGCTGGGCGAGCGGTACCAGCATTTGCTCATCGACGAGTTTCAGGACACTTCGGAGCTGCAGTGGAACAACCTGCTGCCGCTCGTGGAAAACGCCGTGGCCGGCGGCAACCTCTCCCTGGCCGTGGGCGACGCCAAACAGGCCATTTACCGCTGGCGCGGCGGCGACATGGAACAGATTCTGCGCCTTTACCGAGGCGAGCCACAGCCGCTGATTGACCGGGCGCAGGACGAAGAAACCCGCGACATTCTGGCGGCGCGCTATATGGGTTTGGCCGGGGCGCTGGAGCCGGCGTCGCTGCAAACCAACTTCCGCTCGGGGCCGCAAATCATTCAGTTCAACAACGACTTCTTCGCCCACGTCAGCCAGGGCCACCCGCAGCTACCGCTGGTGCAGGCTATTTACGACGCGGAGTTCGGCCAAAGCTCGCCCGACGGAGCTGCCGATGCGCCGCCGAGCCACGTGGAGCTGCTCTTCACCCAGCCCGACGCGCCCGCCCGCCTCTACCACCCGGCCGAAGGCCGCTACGCCGACGAGCCGCTGCCCGGCCACCTCGCCACCGACGCGCTGCCTTACGAGGAAAGCACGCTCTACCTCACGCTGGCCTTCATCGAGCAGGCCCTGGCCGACGGCTTTCGGCCCCAGGACGTGGCCGTGCTCTGCCGCCGCCGCGACCAGTCGCGGCGCGTGGCCAAGTTTCTGAAGGAGCGCGGCTACGACATCATTTCGGCCGACTCGCTCTCGTTGGAGTTTGCTGAAGTGGTGAACCTGCTGGTAGCCATTCTGCGCGTGCTGCACCAGCCCACCGATTCGCTGGCCCGCGTGGAGGCGCTGCTGCTCGTGGACAAAGTGGTGCGCGGCGTGCCGCCCACGCCCACCCGCGCCCGCCGCATTGCCGCCATTGCCAAGGAAGAGCGCGCCCTCCCCTTCTTCGACGAGTTGCGCCGCCTGGGCTACGACGTGCAGGAACGCCAGACCGGCAACCTCGACCTTTACGAGTTGAGCGAGAAGCTGATGGGTTTGTTTGGCCTGCTGCACCGCCGCGAGGAAAGCGAGTACCTGTTCCGCTTCCTCGATCTGACGCTGGAATACTCCCTGCGCTTCGGCAACAACCTGGGCAACTTCCTCACCTACTGGGACCAGCGCAAGAGCAACCTGAGCATCAACGCCCCCGCCGGCCGCGACGCCATTACCATCACCACCGTGCACAAGGCCAAGGGGTTGGCCTACGGCGTGGTCATCGTGCCCTTTGCTGACTGGAGCCTGGAGCCGCGCCGCGGCGAATACCTCTGGGGCCGCCTGCCCGACGAGGAAGACCGCCCCGTGGCCGACATGCCGCCCGTGGCGGTGGTGTCGCAGCGCGAGGCCCTTTACCACACCGCCCTGACCGAGCAGTACCGCGCCGAGCGCGAAAAAACCTTCGTAGAAGCTCTGAACCTGCTATACGTAGCCTTCACGCGCCCGCGCCACCGCCTCTACATCCTCTCGCGCCGCCCCGAGGGCGCGGCCAGCAAGAAAGACGACTCGGCGCCCGCTGCCAACGTGGCTCAGCTGCTGCACCGCTACCTCTCCGACCTCGGCCAGTGGAGCGACGAGCAGCTGACCTACGTGCTCAGCCCAGGCGCCCCGCCGCAACAAGCTAATAGCCAACAGCCCATAGCGAATAGCTTTCCACTAAACAACCTGGCCACGGCCGACTGGGAGCAGCGCCTGCGGCTGCGGCGCCACGCCACCACCGTGTTCGACTTCTCGGAGCAGGAGCAGCAGCGCGACTGGAACCGCAAGCTGCACTTTGCCCTGCGCCGGGTGCTGGTGGCCCACGATGCGGTGCGCGTGGCCGGCCAGCTCACGGCCGAGGGCTTGGTGAGCCGGCGCGAGCAGCCGGAACTGCTGGAGCGCCTGCGCCGCGTGGTGCAGCACCCGCACATGGCCCACTTCTTCAGCCCGCAGGTGGCCGCCGAAACCGAGCGCGAAATCCTCGTGGGCGGGCACCCGCGCGAGGACTACAAGCCCGACCGCATCGTGTTCGAGCCCAACGCCGGCCCGGCGCCCGGTCGCGTTACATTGATTGATTTCCGGGTGCCGCCGCCCGAGCCCCGGCACCGGGAGATGCTGCAGCGCTACGGGCAGCTGTTCCGCCGCCTGGGCTACACCGATGTGCAAGGGGTTATTTACTACTTCGAAACGGAGGAAGTGGTGGCGTTTGCGTGCTGATGCGCTTGCCTTTCCGAAAGTTGTTGCGGCTGCTTTCGGGTATCGGCTACGGCAGCTCGGGCCTTTCCTTCGGCTCCGACAAATAATACCGCAGGGCGCCGCTTACGGTGTCGGCTAGCAAGGTCAGCTTAGCACCAAGCTCGGTTTTCATCTGGAAACGCACTTCACCGGGGCGTTGCGGCGAGTTGAAACGGCGCAGGCTGCGCAACGGCACAATTTGCGGCTTGCTTGGCGCAGCCCGCGAAATCAGGCCCAGCTTCTTGCCTTCGTCATCGAAGAAGTAGTGCGTACGAGTTGCCGGGAGGTAATAATGGTGCAGGTCGTAACCCAAACCGTAGTTGTCAATGGCGTTCAAAGAGAACTGCGCCAGCACCTTCCCTTCCCGGTCCTGCACCACGTTGTTGGGCTGGCGCATCGGCAGATCATGACCCAGTGAATCGGTATCGGGCGCATAAGCCACCAGCATGGCATGGTTGCTTAGCCAGGTGGTGGCGCCCACCGACGTGTTGGGACGCTTGAAGTTGATAATCCGGCCATCGGCGCGCAGCAATTCGTAGCTTGTCAGCAAGGCTTGGCCGTCGGCGGACAGCAAGGGCTGCCCTCCATTAGAGGCGCCCAGAAACCACTGATTTACGCCCGCGTGCCGCAGGCGGCCGGTTTTAGCATCGAGCAACACCAGCAAGTCGCCGCCCACGTCGCTGCCGTCGGGCCCGAAGCCAACCAAGAACGCGAGGCTGCCGAAAGCGGGTAGATAGCCCAGGTATTGCGGGCGGAAGGGGTCGGTGTCGATAACAAAATCCTCGCCCATAGCTGCCGCAAGTTCTTTGGTTTTGCGCAGCGTTTGGCTGAACACCGGCTTACCGGCCGCATCGCGCAGCCGAAAACGATAAATTACATCGAAGCCGCGGGCCGTATCGATGCTGGTTACCCGGATGTCCGCGCCCGTAGAATCGATACTGTTCGTCCGTTGCCGGTAAATCTTCTGCAAGGGCCGGTTGCGGTCGGGGCTGGCGCTGGTGTAGAGTTGATACGCGACACCGGCTATATCCACTGGCTGAAACTGCGGCGTTTCTACGGTATCGTGGCTGATTAGCGGCAGGTAGAGCGGGCCATTTATCGGGGCTGTACTCGACGCAACCGGCAATGGCTTAGCTGATGGCGGGACACTGGGTAACTCTTTCGTATCGGCAGAACGAGTTTCGCACCCTATTAGCACCAAAGCTAAAATTCCAAAACGAGCAATACGCATAGCGGCTTCGGCCTGCGCATGGGAGCCAGTACCGAAGCCGCAAGATTCAAAAAACCGGCAGATGTTACACCTGGGCCACGCTATTCGGCCCGGTGCCAACCTGCAGGTTGCGCACGGCCCGCGCCACTTCCGGCATGGCCAGCACCAACGACGCCAGCGACACCACCGAAGCCGTCTGGCAATAGAAGCAGAGGGCTTTGTTTTCCTGCCATTCCTCGCGGGCCAAGGTGAGGTTGGTCAGCACGTCGCCCGCAATTTTGGCGCCCATCAGCAGAGGTAGCCACGGCTGGTTGAGGGCCCGGCCCTTGCCGCCGGCCGAGGCCAGCGCCGTTGTCAGGCCGTAGGTGATGACCATGCCGGCCGCATCGGGCAGGTCGAGGCGCTTGTAGGCGTAGTCGGAGGCGTCCACTTTGTCGGAGTCGAACACGTCCAGGGGCGGGTCGGGCAGGTGCTTGATGATGCCGGTTTGGTAGAGCGTCACAATCTGGCCCAGGGCCACGCCCAGCAGCGAGAGGCCGATGATCCAGCGGCGGCGTTTCAGGTCGGGGGTTTGCGCGTTGCGCAGCTCGTGGCTGAGGGTATGCGGGTTCATAGCAAACGGGTTGGAGGGGCTGAAAACCAGAAATCGGGACGCATAGCGGCGAAGGAGTTACGCAGCTTCGGCGCTTAGGTTGAAGCCACCGCAACGCCGCCGCCAGCCGAATACTTTAGTCCCAGTCTGCTATGCTTTCAGTTGCTGTTTGAGCCCAGAACCGTTGCCCGGCTGCGCGGCGGCGGCGTAGCTTTGCCGGCCATGCCCCACAAGCTGCCCGAAACCGCCCGCCTCGCCCTGCGCCCCATCACCGCGGCCGACTACGACCTGTATTACCTGCTCAACACCGACGCCGAGGTAATGCGCCACATCGGCCCGCCGCGCAGCCCCGAACTGGTGCGCGAATTTCTGGCCAACATGGCAGCCGATTACGCCCGCTGGCCGGGCCTGGGCCGCTGGTTTACCGTCGAAAAAGCAACCGGCGCCGTGGTGGGCATTCACCTGCTCAAGCCCCTGGAAGCCAGCGGCCACATTGAGCTGGGCTACCGGCTGCTGCCCGCCTACTGGGGCCGCGGCTACGCCACCGAAATGGGGCGGGCTTTGGTGGAGTACGGCTTTCAGGAGTTGGGCCTGCAGCAGATTGTGGGCATCACCGCGCCCGACAACCTCGCCTCGCAGCACGTGCTGGAAAAATGCGGCCTGCGCTACCAGCACATGGCCCACTTCTACGGCGCCGACGTGCGCTTCTACACCGCCGACAACCCCGCTTAACCTGCCCCCGCGCATGCCTCATCAATTGCTGCTCGTCGTCGAAACCACGCTGCACCTGCCGGGCCTGGGCTTGCTGGTGATGTCGAGCCCGCACGAAGCTGGACTGCGCCGCTTTCCGCTGCACGCCAATCTGGAGGTGGAAGTGCGCCTGGCCGAGGGTCCGCTCACGGTGCCGGCGTCGGTGGAAGAGCTGCAGCGCGGCCTCGATGGCGAACGGCCCGAGTATGTGCTCCTGCTCGAATCGGACGCTGTGCCGGAACTGCCGACCGGCACGGAAATCTGGCTTTCGGAGGAGTGGGCGGGAATTTATGGGGTATGAATTCGTGATATAGTGCTCTGTAATCCGTAAGAGGGCCTTACTATTTATCAGGAGTGCTTCTCGAAGTTTGGGCCTTTTCCTGCCTCAACCTCACTATTTCTAATTTGAGCTCTTCTATTGCCTTTGAGTTAGCTGATGTAGTCCAAATATTCATTGCGAATGAGGTCAAACTGATCAGTGTTGCGACAAGAATACTCCAGACTTGCAACCACTTGAGCATATTAGTTTTTGCTAACTCCCAACCATCATCAAGAATCTGCTCTATCATAACAGGCACTTCTGCAGCAGGAGAAGTAGTTACGACATCTTCTCGGCCATTAGCCTTGCTAACATTGATATATTTCTTGTCAACCAGCGCATAAACACCTCTTTCCACTTCTCTTGGCGTAAGTCTAAGCTCCTTTGATAAGCGGGTAAAAGTTGGCCAATCTAATTGTCCATTATTGCCTCGTTTGGTTTCTCTCCATACATAATTCAGTATATGGTGCTGGTTCTTATGATGGCGTGGTATATACAGTCGCATCTAGAAAGTCTTTGGCTTTTCTGATTGATTACAGCCAATAATAAGGGTTGAGTTTTAATAAGGCTTCTGACGCACTCGATCTATCTTTACCCAACATGACGCCCCACGCTTCCCCCGCCGCTACCGCCGTTTCTTCCGACGTCGAAACCACCGCTCTGCAACCCTTTCTGCGTCAGGCCGCGCAGGATTTGCTGCGCCGCTTTTCCGGCTCCGAGCTGTCGGATCTGGTGGTGGTGGTGCCCACGCGGCGCGCCGTGGTGTACCTGAAAAACGAGCTGGCCTTGGCCGCGCCGCTAGGCGAGGCCGTGTGGAGCCCGCGCGTGGCGGCCATGGAAGACTATATGGTGGAGCTGGCCGGCGTGCAGGTGGAAGAGCCCATTGCCCTGCAGCTGCTACTCTTCGACATCCTGCGTGAGCTGGACCCCAAGCTCGATTTCGACCTCTTCACCGGCTGGTCGGCGCTGCTGCTCAACGACTTTTCGGCCCTCGACCAAAACTTGGCCGACCCCGCCTCCCTTTTCGAGTACCTCTCCGAAGCCAAGGCCCTGGAACGCTGGGACCTGACAGATCAGCCGCCTACTCCCAGCGTATCGGCGTGGTTCCGGTTCTGGGACGACCTCGGCAACGTATACACCCGCCTGCGCCGCCGCCTCAAGGCCGACGCCCTCGCCTACCCCGGCTTGGCCTACCGCCTCGCCGTCGATGCCATGCAAAAGCGCCTGCGCGACGCCCCCGAGCAGGTACCGCAGCACGTGTTCCTTGGGCTTGGCATCCTATCTAAAGCCGAGCGGCGCCTGCTGAAACTGCTGCAAAAGGAGCGAAAGGCCGAAATTCGCTTCGACACCGACCGGTTTTACCTCGACGGCGACTCACCCAACCGCGCTGGCCTGCCCTTCCGCCGCCTTGCCGAGTCGCTCGATTTGCCGCCCACGGCCTTTGGCTTTGCTGACACCGGTGCCGAAGATTTGCTGCGCACCCTCCCGCGCACAGTGCGGCAGGTAGGCGTGGCCAACAACTCGATGCAGGGCAAAGTGGCCGGGCAGCTCGTGGTAGAGAGCCTGCAACGCAACCCCGGCGCGTCGGTGGCCGTGGTACTGCCCGACGAAACCCTGCTGCTGCCGGTGCTCCACGGCTTGCCGCCCGAGCAGGTGCCGCAGTTCAACGTGACGATGGGCCTCAGCTTCCGCAGCACACCCCTGTTCAACCTCATCGACTTGCTGTTTGAGGTGCACCTGACGGGCGTGCGCGAAGGCGAAACCGGCTCCGATTTCGGCGTGCGCCGCTACCACCACCTCACCGTCACGAAGCTGCTGGCGCACCCCTTCCTGCGCCGCTACGAAAGCTGGCTCGACCAGCAGCCCGAGCAGGCGCAGTTTCACGGCGTGCTCGACGACATCTGCCGCCAGATTGTGCAGCGCAACGCCGTGCTGCTCTCCGAAACCGAGCTGCGCGAGCTGGGTCGGCACCATCCGCTGGTGGAAGCCCTGTTCCGACCCTGGCGCAACTGCGACGACGTGGTGCGGGCCTGCTACGAAGTGATTGAGCTGCTGCGCAACGTGTACCGGCAGGAGCATACGGCCATCGAAGCCGAGTACCTGTACCTGTTCTACACCCTGGTGCGCCAGCTCGATTCGGCCTTCGACTGCCGGGAGCACCGCCCCTCGGTGCGTTCGTTCCGCCGGTTCCTCTACGACCAGATGGGCCGCACGCGCCTGCCGTTTTCGGGCGAACCGATTGCGCAGGTGCAAATCATGGGCTTGCTCGAAACCCGCGCGCTGGACTTCGACCACATCATCATCCTGAGCTGCAACGAGAACATCCTGCCCGCGCCCAAGCGCAACAGCTCGTTGTTTCCCTACGACGTGCTCACGCGCTACGGCCTGCCCACCTACGCCGACCACGAAGCCGCTACCTCGCACCAGTTCTGGCGCTTGTTGCAGCGCGCCCGCCGCGTCGATCTGATTCACATTCTGCCCGGCGCCGAAGGCGTGCGTACTGGCGAGCGGAGCCGCTTTCTGCTGCAAATCGAGAATGATTTGGCGGTGCAGAACCCCCACTTGGAAGTGCTCGATCTGGTGGCCACTACGCAGTTGCCGGTTGCCAGTTCCCAGTTGCCCGTTGCTGATGGCCAGCATAATCTGGCAACGGGCACCTCGCCACTGGCAACGCAGAAGTATGAAGGCGACCTGGTGCTGGAAAAGGACGCCGAAATGCGCGGCGCCATCCGGGGCGTGCTGGAGCGCGGCTTGTCGGCCTCGGGCCTGAACCAGTTTCTGACCTGCTCGCTGCAGTTTTACTTCTCGCGCATTGCCAAGTTCAAGGAGCAGGACGGCGTAGAGGAAGACCTCGGCGCCGACGTGTTCGGCACGGCCGTGCACTACGTGCTGGAACACCTCATGCAGCCCTTCGTGGCCGAAAAACGCTCCATCACGGCCGACGACGTGCTCGGTTTCAAGGCCTTGGTGCCCGAGCTGCTGGAGCGCGGCCTCGCCCTCGATGACGGCGAAGAAACCGACACCCCGCGTCAGCAGCTGCCCGACGAAGGCCTGAACCACGTGCTGCGGGGCGTGGGCCGCCACTTGGTGCAGCGCTACCTGGATTCCCTCATCCAGCAGATTGAAACCGACGGCCCCCTGAAGGTGGTTGGCTTGGAAGAAGGCCTGGTGGGCGACGTGACGGTGGAAACGGCCGACGGCGAACGGGTGGCGGTGCACCTCATCGGGTTTGCCGACCGCGTAGACGAGCTGCCCGACGGCCGCCGCCGCATCATCGACTACAAAACCGGCTCGGTGCACGGCGCCTCGCTCAACCTGATGGGCGGCAGCCGCAGCAAACGCACGCCCGAAGAAGCCTTCGAGCGCCTCGTGTCGGAAGCCGGCGGCGGGGCCGATAAAGTGCGGCAGCTTTGGCTCTACCGGCTGATGCTGGCCCAGCGCGGCTTCGCGGCCGCCGATGCGGCCATTGTGCCCCTGCGCAGCCCCGACCCTTCGCCGCTCGAAGCCGACCTTTCGTTCCTGACCGCCGGCGAGTTGTCGTTTGAGCAAGCCAGCCGCGAGGTCCTCACCCGCTTCGTCGACCGCATGCTCGACCCCAAGGAGCCCATCCGCAAAACCGACGACCTGAACGTGTGCCAGTGGTGCCCCTACAAAGGCATTTGCGCGCGGTAAGCCAGCCGACGCATTGATTCAGGCGAATCCCTTTCTACCTTCCGCATTCCACATTTCCCCTTCCCCTCATGGACGAATTCATGCAAGCCGCCATCGACGAAGCCCGCTTGGGCCGGTCGCAGGGCGGTATACCTATCGGCTCGGTGCTTGTGCGCAACGGCCAACTCGTGGCCAAAGGTCACAACAAGCGCGTGCAGGAGCTCAACCCCATCCTGCACGGCGAAATGGACTGCCTCAACAACGCCGGCCGCCAAGCCGAAGGCTACCGCAACACCGTCATCTACAGCACCCTGATGCCGTGCTTTATGTGCGCCGGCACCATCGTGCAGTTCAAGATTCCGAAGGTGGTGGTGGGCGAGTCGCGCACCTTCGACGGAGCCCGGGAGTTCATGGAAAGCCACGGCGTGGAGGTCATCGACCTCGATTTGCCGGAGTGCGTGCAGATGATGGAAGAATTCATTGCTGCCGAGCCCGCGCTCTGGAACGAGGACATCATGGAAGAATAGCCTGCGGCCAGCAAGGTTTTTCCCGCGCCGCGGGCGGTGGTTCACCCCAATATGTGAGCCGCCGCCCGCGGTCTGCATTGTACCTTTGCGGGCATGAACGCTGTCCCGCTTTCGGCCTCCAAACGCTGCCCGCACTGCGGCCAGTGGTCGGACCACCAGCACCGGCCCGACGACCGATGCACGCACTGCCACGAGCTGCTCGACCCGAAAGGCCCGCAGAAAGCCGCCGAAATGGAGCAGGCCTGGAAGTGGGAAATGCCGCCGGTGATGCTCATCGATATCAAGCCCACCGACGGTGCCGTGCTGCGGTTTTTCAAGTACATCATCCGGGGCGGGCAGCTGGCGTTTGCCTCCCTCGTGGCGTTCATCATATGGGTCGTGACGGTGCTGGCCGGCTAGGCCGCTTTGCCGAGCTGCGCCAGCCGCTGTTCATCATCGGCGCGCTGCTCTACCTGTTTGCGTGCGTGAACCGCTACTGGGCGCCGTGGCCGCCGCTGCCGCGCTTTATCAACTCGCACTTGGCCGACGTGCTCGACCTGCCCCTGGAGCTTACGCTGGTGCTGTGGGTGATGCGCCGCTTCTATTTCCGGCAGCCCGCCTTCGTGCTGCCCCTGAGCTGGATAGTAGCTACGTGGCTGGTCACGGCCGTGTGGTTTGAGCTCCTGATGCCCCGCTTTAACCCGCGCATGGTGGCCGACCCGCTCGACGTAGTGGCCTATACCGTAGGCGGCTTGATCTTTTGGCGCTGGATGAACGCACCCGCCGCAGCCTGAACCCCACCCGACCGGTTTGTCGTACACGGCTCGTTGTCAGCCCCGCCAGCCCTTGGTTTGCGGGGCTTTTGCTTGACTTATCCCTCCACGCATGTTATTCAACGATTTGCGCGATGTGCTCAATACCTACTGGGCGCATTTTCTGTTTCTGCTGCCCAAACTAGGCGTGGCCCTGGTGCTGCTGTTCATTGCTATTTTCATTTCCAACCGCGTCAGCCGCTTGCTGGGCGGGCGCCTGCAGGCCCGCTCCCACGACCCGCTGCTGGCCGTGTTTTTGACGCGTTTCAGCAAGTGGGCCTTGCTGCTGCTGGGCCTCTTGCTGGTGATGCAGGTGCTGGGCATGACGGGCGTGGTGAGCGGCGTGCTGGCCGGCGCCGGCCTCACCGCTTTTGTGGTGGGCTTCGCCCTGAAAGACATTGCCGAAAATTTTCTGGCCGGCGTGGTGCTGGCTTTCAACCGCCCTTTCCGCATTCACGACACGGTGCAGATCAAGGACAAAGACCTGATGGGCCGCGTGGAAGCGCTGAACCTGCGGACCACGCTCATCAAAACCTTCGACGGCAAAGACATTTACCTGCCCAACGCCATGGTGCTGCGTGAGCCGCTCATCAACTTCACCCGCGACGGGCACATCCGGCAGGATTTCCAGGTGGGCATCGATATTGGCGAGGAGCGGGACCTGACGCGGGTGCAGCAGCTCATCCTGGATTTTGTGCGCTCTTTCCGCGACGTGGAAACCGAAGAACCGCACACGGCCTACCTCGTGGTGGAGAAAACCGATGGCTCCACCGCCACGCTGCACGTGTATTTCTGGACCTTTTCCGAAGACTACCGCCGCCGTACCCAAGAGCTGAAAAGTGAGCTGATGCAGGGCATTCGAAAGTTGCTGCTGGACCAGGGCTACTCCAAGCCGGCTACGCTGAGCTAGCACCGCTTGCCGGGCAAGGCGTACCCGCCGAAAAACAACCCTTTTTCGCTAACATGCGAGTGGGTAGATTGGCCGGATAGTTGCGGCGCCCCGCCCGGCCCATCCCTGCTGCCCTGCCGATGTCCAAAAGTACCGTCCACCGGATTCTGCGTCCGCTGCTGCTGTGGCGCTTGCGCCACGTCAGCGACCGGGTGTACCTGATTCTGGTGGCAACGCTGGTGGGGGCTTTGGCGGGCTTGGCGGCGGTGCTGCTCAAAAACGCGGTGCACTGGGGTCAGCAGGCCCTCTATGGCTGGGTGCCCGAGCAAAACCGGGTGTTTGCGCTGTTCCTCTACCCCATCATCGGTATCGGCCTTACGGTGCTGTATGCGCGGTATTTTCTCGGCGGCAACCTTGCCCGCGGCATCGGGCCCATCATCTATTCGGTGGCGCGGCAGGGCTCGGTGGTGCCGCGCTCCAAGATGTACTCCCAGATGATCAGCTCCTTGCTGACCGTCACGTTTGGCGGCTCGGCGGGTTTGGAGGCCCCGATTTCGGTTACGGGCTCGGCCATTGGCTCCAACGTGTCGCGCATTCTGCGCGTGAGCCGGCGCGAGCGGCGCCTGCTGCTGGGCTGCGGCGCGGCGGCGGGCGTAGCGGCCATCTTCAATTCGCCCATTGCGGGCGTGTTGTTTGCCGTGGAAGTCGTGCTGAGCGAGCTGTCGGCACCGTTTTTTATCCCGCTGCTCATTTCCTCGGCCACGGCCACGGTGGTGTCGAAGCTCCTGTTTTCGGGGCAGCCGTTCGTGCTCATCACCACCAGTTGGGCCGTCGATACCATTCCGTTTTACCTGCTGCTGGGCCTGAGCGCGGCGCTGCTGTCGGTGTACATGATTCGGGTGTATTTCGCGGCCGACCGGTGGTTTGAGCGGTGGCCGGGTACGTTCCGCAAGGTGGCGCTGGGCGGCATTGCGCTGGGGGTGCTGGTGTTCATCTTTCCGCCGCTCTACGGCGAAGGCTACGACATCGTGCAAGCCCTGCTCAGCGGCGAGGCGCACCGCCTCACCGACGCGAGTATTTTCTCGGTGTACCGCGACGAAAACGTGTGGCTGCTGCTGCTGGTGGCCGGGGCCGTGATGCTGCTGAAGGTGTTTGCCACGTGCATCACCATTGGGGCGGGCGGCAACGGGGGCATGTTCGGCTCGTCGTTGTTTTCGGGCGCGCTGCTGGGCTTCTTCGTGGCCCGGCTCATCAACCTGAGCGGCTTGTTTGTGGTGCCCGAGGTGCACTTTGTGGTGCTGGGCATGGCCGGCACGCTGGCCGGCGTGGTGCACGCCCCGCTCACGGCCATCTTCCTCATTGCCGAAATTACCGGCGGCTACGCCCTGTTTGTGCCCTTGATGTTCGTCACCAGCATTTCGTATCTGATGACGAAGTACTTCGAGCCCTACTCGGTGTATACCCGCAAGCTGGTGCAGCGCGGCGTGTACGTGCACGCCGACCGCGACCGGGGCCTGCTGGCGCAGCTGGTGCTGCCGCGCCTGGTGCAAACCGACTTCGAGCCGGTGCACCCCGATGCCACCTTGGGCGAACTGGTCGATATTTTCCGCCACGCCACCCGCAACCTCTTTCCCGTCGTCGACGAAGACGGTGCCCTCGTCGGCATCGTGTCGCTCGACGACATGCGCGACGCCCTCTTCGACGAGGAACGCTATGCCACCACCCGCGTGCGCGACCTGATGGTGGACGCCCCCGCCTCCGTCAACATCGACGACACGCTGCTCGACACGCTGCGCTGCATGGAACAGCTCGACGTGTGGGCCCTGCCGGTGCTCAACAACGGCCGCTACGTGGGCTTCCTGCTGAAATCGGTGATTTTGGCCAACTACCGCCACCAGCTTATCCGGGAAAGCGAATAATAGAAGGAACGGCCCATCGGCGCAGCCCCTTCAATACTCGCCAATGTCGGCTGGCTGCTTGCTGGGCAGCTGCAGGCCGATGAGCATGAGCACGCCGGTCAGCAGAATCACCACGAATAGAATGTTTTCACTGACTTCGCCGATGAGGTGTTTGTTGGGGATGCTGTAGAACAGCAGAATGGTAATCAGCCCCTTGGGCGCGATGAATACCTCGGGCACCAGGCTGGTGCGGGACACGTAGCGCAGGTACACGTAACGTATGAGGGTGAGTACGGCTACGATGAGCGCGCCCTGCAGCAAGAGGGTACCGCTGAGCACGTTGGTGAGCGTGATGGAAAACCCGAAAAGCAGGAAGAAAAACGTGCGGATGAGGAAGGCCGACTCGGCGGTGATGCTCTTAAGCTGGTGCAGCTCGTCCTGCAGACGCTCCAGGTTCACCCAGCGGCGCAGCGGCCCGCGCAGAAACAAATCGGCATTGCGCACGGCTAAGCCAAACACCAGCACCACCAGCAACGAGGAGAGGTGCAGCTTTTTGGCCAGGCTGTAGATGAGCACCAGAAAGGCCAGCACCAGGAAAAACTTCACGTGCAGCCGAATGCGGCCGAGCAAGAATGCCAGCACCACCGTGCTCAGCACCGACACCACGATGATGGCCAGCAAGTCGCGGGAGAAGGTGAGCACCGACATGCCTTGGGCGAAGTTGTCCTGGGCTACGAAGTTGAAGAGCATGATGCCTAGGATGTCGGAGAAGGTGCTTTCGTAAACGATAAACTCCTGCTTCTCACCGCCCAGGTTGGCCACGCTGGGTATGGCCACGGCCGAACTGATAACGGCCAGCGGCACCGCATTCAGCAGGCAGCTCTGAAACGACACGCCCAGATACAGCTGCAAGAGCCACGCAATGGCCAGCGCCTGCACCAGCAGCATCACGCTGGCCGCCACAAAGGAGCGCCGGATCAGCGGCCCTTTTTCCGGGCTGATTTTCAAGTTGAGCGACTCCTCCAGCACAATCATGATCAGGCCCACGATGCCCAGCAGCTGCAGCATCACGCGCGGCAGCTCCACGGGCGTTTCGGTGTAGTCGACGGCCTGTTTGATGGCAATGCCGGTGAGCAGCAGCATCAGCACCGAGGGAATTTTGGTAGCCCGGGCAATGATATCGAACAGGTATGAGAGGATGATGGCAACGCTCAGGTAGATGAGGATGGAGTAGGGTCCCATGGGGCCAACTTACGCAGCTCGGCCGCAAAGTGCCGAGACAAGCCGCCGCCGCGCCCTATTTTTGCGCCCCGGCTTGCCCCTGTTTTGCTTCCAATTCTGCGGCTGTTCCGCCGCCCCGTTTCGTTTGACGCAGCACCCCACAGTAGCCATTATTGGCGGCGGACCCAGCGGCTTGCTGGCCGCCCAGCACCTGGCCGAAGCCGGCGTGCCGGGCGTGGCGGTGTACGAGGCGCAAGCCACGCCGGGCCGCAAGTTTCTGGTGGCCGGGCACGGTGGCTTCAACCTCACCAACGGCGAACCGGCCGCGCACTTCGGCCCTCGTTACGGCGCCCGGCAACCCGAATTCGAGCGTTTCCTCGCCTATTTCAGCCCCGGCAGCCTGCGCCACTGGGCCGCCGACCTGGGCATTGCCACCTACGTGGGCAGTAGTGGGCGCGTGTTTCCCACCCCCGAGCACAAACCGGCGCACCTGCTGCGCGCTTGGCTGCAGCGGCTCGAAGCGTTGGGCGCGCAGCTGCACACCCGCCACCGTTGGCTCGGCTTCGAGGGCACCCACGGCCTGCGCCTGCGCGACGAGCGCACGGGAACGGAGCTTCGCATCGAGCCGCGCACTACGCTGCTGGCCCTGGGCGGCGCCAGCTGGGCCAAAACCGGCTCCGACGGCCAGTGGGTACCGTTGCTGGCCGACATCGGCGTCAGCAGCGTGCCGTTTGAGCCAGCCAATTGCGGAGCCGAAGTAGCGTGGTCACCTTTCTTTCGCGAAAAAGTAGGCCGTGCGCCGCTCAAAAACCTCGCCCTGCGCTGCGGCCCGGCGGAAGCCCGCGGCGAAGTCCTGCTCACCGAGTACGGCCTCGAAGGCACGCCCGTGTATGCCCTCACGCCAGCCCTGCGCGCTGCGTTGCGCCACGCTACGCCCGCGCCGCTCTACCTCAACCTCAAGCCTGACCTCTCGCCTACCGAACTGCAAGCGCGCTTGCGGCAGGCCCGCGCCGGCCGCTCCCTGCCCGACATGCTGCGCCAGACCTTGAAGCTAGGCCCGCCAGTACCCACGCTGCTGCGTGAGCTGGCCACGCCCGCACAGTTGCAGGACCCCGCGCAGCTCGCGCAGCTACTTCAAAACCTGCCGGTACCAATTGCCGGCCTGCGCCCGCTCGACGAAGCCATCAGCACCGCCGGCGGCGTGCCGTTTGCCGAAGTCGACGAGCTGCTGATGCTGCGCCGCCGCCCAGGCACATTTGTGGCGGGCGAAATGCTCGATTGGGAAGCGCCCACCGGCGGGTATTTGCTGCAGGGCTGTTTCAGTACCGGGGCCTGGGCCGCGCAGGGCATGCGGCAGTGGCTCGACAAATCCTAGGCCGAGAGCGGGCTACAAGTGCCGCTCTACTTCGGCGGCCTCGGCTTCGGCCAATATGCGCTTGGCTTCTTCCACCAGCTTGTGGCCGGGGCTGAACTGCTCGCGGCAGATGAGGCCCAGCAGCACGAAGAACGAGACGATGGGCAGCCCGCAGCCCAGCCCAAACCACAGCCAGAACGAGCGGCCGTAGCTGTACGCGCAATACCCCGTGACGAGCGGCAGCCACATCAGGGCGCATACAAAGCCAAAAAACAAATCGACCATCATGGCATCACGGGGCTATGCGGGGGCTCACCTAAGATACAGTAATCGGCAACCAAGCGCAAGCAAACCGGGCGCTGACTGTCTGGTACATCGGGCAAAAAAACAACCTGCGCGGGGCCCAAAAGTTGCCGGCCGCAGCCGCAGTTTCGGGGGCCGTGTACCTTGCAGCCGTGGTTTCGCGTACGAAGCCAACCATGCGGGCCTTTGCCGCCTTCCGGCCCGTTCGTTTTCGCCTGCCCATGTGGGATTACCAAAGCCTCTTTCGCGTCTCGGCCCAGCTGCTGGCCGAGGGTGTATTCAACCTGCTCGACCGCAACCTGCGCCCCGAAGTATTCTTGCTGGGCATGGCGGCTGCCCGTGAGGCCGACGAGCCCGGCGCCGTGCGCATCGAGCCGGCCACCCACCGCTACTCCCCCGAAAACTTTGCGCAGGTGAAAGCCCGCGCCGCCAGCCTGGAGCCCGACGCGGCCCGCGAAGTGGTATACCACCTGCACGCCGACGACCAGGATCGGTTTGAGAAGATGCGCTGGTACGGGCTGGTGCGCCGCGCCGCCGAACTGGAGCTGCAAACCCTGAGCGCGGCCGAAGGCCGGGCCTCGTTCTGCTCCCTGCCGGTGCTGCTCAACGGCACCCTCGTCATGGTGGTGCTGCAGCTCGCCGCCGACACCTTTCACAGCTACTACGCCCTCAACGAAGACGCCACAAGCGAGTCGCGTCCGCCTTCGCTGCTGATGGCGGTGGTGCGCGAGGTGCTGCTGGAGTGCAGCAAGGCCCTGCGCGGCTCCGACGCCGAGGAAGGCCGCCCCCTGCTCGACCGCGACTACAACGAGTTGCTGCGTTCGGCCGGGCGCCGCTTCATGCACGCCCCGGCTGGCGGCAACCACGGCCTTTACGACGCCTGCAACGGCGTGGCGGCCCTGCGCCACGAGGGCATCGAAGGCCGCGGCACCATGCTGCTGGCCCGCCGCAACCACGCCGCCGTGGTGCCGGTGCTCACGCTCGAAACCCCGGTCCCCCTGCGCGACCACCGCTCCATCCGGAAGCTGCTGGAAATGAGCGAAGGCCGCACGGCCCTCATGTCGGACGCCACCAACGTGTTCGGCCTCGGATACCTGGTAGAGCCCACCGACCAGGCCTACGAACCGCTGTTTACCGTGCACTTCACCACCCACCACAACTGGGAGCTGAGCCACGACGGCCACGTGATGATGCGCGTGGTATCGGGCACGCCGCGGCTGCCGCAGGGGCGCATCGAGGAGCAATATTTCACCAACACCATCCGGCGCATGTGGCCGGCCATGACCGACGTGACGGTGCAAACCCTTTGGGAGTTGGCCCTGAAAGCCACTACGCAGCCCACCGGCACCATCCTCATCGTGTCGGAAGGCGCGGGCTACGAGGCGCAGCGCCTCTCGCGGCAGTGCTTCCGGGTGGCGCCGCGCTTCATGACGCCCTCGGTGCTGCGCTTGGTTACCAATATCGACGGCGCGGTGTTCATCAACCCGCACGGTACGTGCTTCGCCATCGGCGCGATTCTCGACGGGTTGGCCACCGAAAAGGGCGACTCGTCGCGCGGCTCGCGCTACAACTCGGCCCTGCGCTACATCGAGTCGAGCCGTTTCCCGGCTTTGGCCGTGGTGGTGAGCGAAGACGGCTGGATTGATTTGCTGCCGTCGGTGAAGAAGTGAAACGCCGGCCCGTCGCACGGAGGACAATCATATAAGTAGTCCGTCATGCAGAGGCGCAGCCGAAGCATCTCGCGTGCTGATGTGAGGTAGTGGTTTGCCTCCTTACTACACAAACGAGATGCTTCGGCTGCGCCTCTGACGTTCTTTCACCATTGCCTAGCCGCTCCTCATTTGTAGGGAAACCAGCCGCTAGCTTCAGAAGGCTTATCCGTTCACCGATTTCATCATTTCGGCGGGGTAGCGGGAACCGGCAGCGGCGCCCTGCGGGGCTATTTCGTTGATGCGGCGCAGGTCGTCTTCGCTCAAGTGCACGTCGAGGGCGGCTACGTTTTCTTCGAGGTATTTCACGCGCTTGGTGCCGGGAATGGGCACGATATCGGGACCTTGGGCCAGCACCCAGGCCAGGGCCAGCTGGCCGGGCGTGCAGTTTTTCTGCTGAGCCAGTTCGTTGATGCGGGCCACGAGGTCGAGGTTTTTCTGGAAGTTTTCGCCCTGAAAGCGCGGCGTGAAGCGGCGGTAGTCGTCTTCGGCCAGGTCCTCAAACTTTTGAATTTGGCCGGTGAGGAAGCCGCGGCCCAGCGGCGAATACGGCACGAAGCCAATGCCCAGCTCGCGGCAGGTGGCCAGCACTTCGTCTTCGGGGTCGCGGCTCCAGAGGGAGTACTCGCTTTGCACGGCCGCAATGGGATGCACGGCGTGGGCCCGCCGGATGGTGTCGGCGGAGGCCTCGCTCAACCCCAGGAAGCGCACCTTGCCCTGCTGCACCAGCTCGGCCATAGCCCCCACGGTGTCTTCAATGGGTATATTGGGGTCGACGCGGTGCTGGTAGTACAGGTCGATGTGGTCGGTTTGCAGACGCTTCAGGGAGCCTTCGCAAGCCTGCCGCATGTAAGCGGGCTGGCCGTTGATGCCGCGCTTGGTGGGGTCGTTGGGGTCGCGCTGAATGCCGAACTTTGTGGCCAGCACCAGCTGGTCGCGCTTGCCCTGGAAGGCCCGGCCCAGCAGCTCCTCGTTTTTGTAGGGACCGTACATATCGGCCGTGTCGAAGAAGGTGACGCCCAGCTCCAGGGCACGATGCAGGGTACGGGTGCTTTCGGCGTCGTCGCGGCCGGCGTAGAAGTCGGACATGCCCATGCAGCCCAGGCCGAGGGCCGAGACGCGCAGGCCGTTGCGGCCCAGGGTGCGGGTTTCAAGAGTTGCCATAGCAGGTAGTGAGGTTGGAGGAAGGAAGTGTACGAATATGCACAACCGCGGGACGGGCAAAAGGATTAACGCGCCCCTTCACGCCCCCATCGACCGCGCAGTTGCGTTAAAAGCACAAACCTCCCCGATCATGGCCGCTCCTACCCGCTCCCAAACCGTCACCGCTTCTGCCGCCACCGACCCGCGCCTGCGCTGGGTAACGCAGGTGGCACAGCTCATGGACAGCCAGTTTCGACTGCCCGGGACCAACTTCCGCTTCGGCCTCGACCCCATTCTGGGCTTCATTCCCGTAGTGGGGGAGTTGGGCACGTTTGCCATTTCGGCCGCCCTCATCGTGACGATGGCCCGCTACGGAGCCAGCCGCAAGCTCGTCATTCTGATGGTGCTTAACGCCTTGCTCGACACCGTGGTGGGCAGCATTCCCATCATCGGCAACCTCTTCGACTTCACCTACAAGAGCAACGAGCGGAACGTGCGCCTGCTCCAGCGCCACTACCTCGAAGGGAAGCACCAGGGCAGTGGCACCGGCTTGGTGGTGGCCCTGGCCGTGGGGCTGCTGCTGGTGCTGGGTTTGCTGGGCTGGGGCCTGTGGAAGGTGTTACTCTGGCTCTGGGAATACGGCCAGCAGCATTGGACCTATTAGGTCCGGGCGCGCTATCCGTACGTCCGATTTCACGTAGCCACCTGTTACACCTTGCGTTTAGGCTTGAGCGTCGAGCAAGTGGCGCACGTCGGCCTCGGTGAAGGCGGGCGTGGCGCCCCGGTGCGTGGCCACCAAGGCCCCGGTGGCGCAGGCAAAGCGCAGCATCTCGCCCGGCTCCTGCCCGGCCAGCCAGCCTTTTAGCAACGCTGCCAAGAACGAGTCGCCGCTGCCGATGGTGTCGGTGACGGCCACGCGCACCCCAGGAGCCTGGTAGAGTTGCTGGTTGGTCCACAGCATGGCGCCGTCGGCCCCGCAGGTTGCGCACACGGCTTGGAGCCCGAACCGCTCGGCCAGCCATTGCATGGCAGCGGCCCGGTCGAGGTTCTGCCCCAGCCAGCCCATAAGCTCGTCCAGCTCGTGGTGGTTCAGCTTCACCATATCGGCCTTGCTCAACAGATCCAGCACCACTTCCGGCGTGTAGTGCGGCGGGCGCATGTTCACATCAAACACCCTGAAGCGGGCCCGTGGAAGCAGCCGGTGCAGCGTTTCGCGAGTGGCCGGGCTGCGCGCCGCCAAGCTGCCGAACACGAAAACGTCGGCCTGCGCCACCAGGGCATCGAGTTCCGGCTCGGGCTGAATGCAGTCCCAGGCCACGGGCTCAACAATGCGGTACGTCACCTCGCTGGCGTTGTCCACGTTGGCCTGCACGATGCCTGTCGGATAGGAATCGTCGGGCTGTACAAACGCCGTCGAGAGGCCTTTTGCGGCAACAAAACGCAGCAATTCGGCACCCAGCTCGTCGTTGCCGACGCGGCTGATGAGCTGGGCCGGCACGCCCAGCTGGTGCAGGTGAACGGCCACGTTGAACGGGGCGCCCCCCGCCTGCTTGCCCGACGGCAACAGGTCCCAGAGGATTTCGCCGAAGCAGACAACTTGGGTGGAATGGAGCATGATACTACGGTTGCGAAGACGCAGATATGGCATCTGTTTGCCTGCAAAATCAGGCAAATTTTGCTGATGCCACCCTCGCCCCTCGGTTTTCGCCGGCAGGCCCCAACGGCAATACCCGTTATGCTGAGGCCGGGGCCTGAATCTGGGACATACAGCAAGTGCTTGGCGCACGGCCCTGCATCCCGCGTCCGTGGCCTACCTTTGCGGCGTGAAGATGTTTTGCCGTTTTGCCGCCCTGGTACTGCTGTTGCCGCTGCTGCCGGGCTGCCTGTCGCTGGAAAGCGACGAAGAAAAAGAAGCTGCCGCCGAGAAAAAGCTCATGGCCCGCCACGACGAGCTAATGGCGCGCATGGACGAGCTGTATACCCTGCGCCAGCAGCTGGGCCGGGTGCCCGATACCCTGGCCGCCGGCCGCCAGCGCCGCGCCCTGCTGCGCGCCGACGCGGCCATGATGGACTGGATGCACCAGTACCGCAAGCCCGCCGATTCGGTCGACCACGCCCGCACGCTGGCGTATTTCGGCCAGCAGCAGCACCGCATCGACTCCGTTGGTGTTCTGATGCAACACAGCATCGACTCCGCCCGGGTGTTGCTGCCCGCCGCCTCCCACTGATTGTCATTCCTCTGCCGATGATTCGCGCTTTCGTTTCCCGCTCCCTCCCGCTGCTCACGGCGCTGGCCCTGCTGGGCGGCACCCAGGCCTGCCAGTTCAACACCGACACGACCGCTGCCACCCAGCGCCTTCCCTACCTGGGCGAACCCGACGTAGTGGCGCCCGGCGACACGGTGTACCCCACGCTGCCCACGTTTACGCTCACCAACCAAGACCGCCAAACCGTGACGCCCGCCACCTTCGCGGGCAAGGTCTACATCGCCGACTTCTTCTTTGCCACCTGCCCCAGCATCTGCCCCAAAATGCAGAGCGAAATGCTGCGCGTGTACGAGAAATACAAGAACGACAAGCGCGTGGCTTTCCTTTCGCACACCATCGACCCCGAGCACGACTCGATTCCGGTGCTGCGCGAATACGCCGAGCGGCTGGGCGTGAAAGACGCCAGCCAATGGCACTTCGTAACGGCCCCGCGCGACACTATTTTCCGCTTGGCTGGCAAGTACATGGTGGCCGCCCAGCGCGACGCTTCTGCCCCCGGCGGTGCCGTGCACAGCGGCGCTTTCGTGCTCGTCGACCCGCAGCGGCACATCCGCGGCAGCTACGATGGCACCAACGCCGAGCAAGTCGACCAGTTGCTGCGCGATTTGCCGGTGCTGCTGCAGGAAGTGTCGGGGGCATCGGCCACGGCGGCTAAATAAGCAACGCGCCAAACCCATGCCGAGCTTCGTTGCGCGCTGTTGCGGGTCTTTAGCGGTTGTGGGGGCCGCCGTCGGGCTGCTGTCGGGCTGCTTCACCGACCGCCAAAACGAGGGCCAGCGCCTGTATGCCCAGCGCTGCGCCAGCTGCCACGGCGACCAGGGCCAGGGGTTGCGCCGCCTGATTCCTCCCTTGGCAGGCGCCGACTACCTCAAAACCCACCGCACCCAGTTGCCGTGTCTCATCCAGCACGGGCAGCAAGGGCCGATGGTGGTCAACGGCATCGAGTACAACCAAGTGATGCCCGCCCAGCACGACCTCACCGACGCTCAGATTACCAACCTGCTCAACTACGTGCAAACGCATTGGGGCAACCGGCTGGAGCCCTACACCATCAGCGAGGTAACCACCCTGCTGGTGCCCTGCCACGGCATCGACGGCAAGTAGCGCCCGGCGGCAGCGGCTGGCTTGGCCCCGCCCTCGGCCATTTCTACTCCCGGAAAGCCTTGCCCGGAGGCTGCTTTCTTCGCCAATCCTCCTTAGCTTGCATCTTCATCCAGTTACTGACGCATGGGTCTGTTCGATTTCCTGAAGAAAAAACCTGAAACCCCGGCCGCCACTCCGGCGCCGGTAACCCCTTCGGCGGCTCCCACCGAGCCCGAAGCTCCCAAGCCCGCGGGCGGTCCGCGCTACCAGCGCCCCACGTTTGCCACCGAAGCCGCGCCCCAGGTGCAGCCGGTGATGCCTAACATTCCGCCCATGCCGCCGCCCCTGCCCAACATGCCGCCGATGCCGCCCTTCGAGCCCACCACGGCGCTGGAGGAAATGATTTTGCGCGCCGCCCAGGAGCCCAACATGCGTCTGGCCTTCTACCACGAGCTGCTGCAGGCCGAGCTGCTGGTTCTCACGGTGCAGCCCGAAGGCACCGCGCCCGGCGAAGTCACCATCAGCGAAGGCACCGAGGTACAGCTGCACGTGCTGCACGACGGCCGGATTCCGGTGTTTTCCTCGGAAGACCGCGTGTACGAAGGCGGCGCCACGCCCGAGGATGTGTACTTCCTGCGCATTCGCGGCGAAGCCTTGTTCCGCATGGTGCAGGGTGCCGAATGCGTGCTCAACCCCTTCTCGGCGTTCGGCAAGCTGCTGGTGGCGCAGGAGCTCGACGACCTGCTTTCGGGCCGCATCTTCGGCACGGCCGAAGGCCAGGAAGCCCCGCAGGTGCAGCTGCACCAGGTAACCGATTTGCCCGAGGGCATGCGCGAGTCGCTGCAGACGTTCTGCGCCTCGCACGAGCCAATCAATGCTGCTCACCTAGCCGTGATGCAGCTGGCCGGCCAGCCCGCCCCGCCGCGGCTGCTCCTGGCTTTCGACGTGGACGGCGACAACATGGACTTTCTGCAGGAATTGGGCCCCGTGCTCAAAAACTACATTTCTGAGCAGGATTCCATCGACGTGGTGCGCCTGAGCCCCGACCCCAACGAGCCGCTCACGCAGTACTTCAGCCAGCAAGAGCCGCTGTACCGCCGCGAAGCCACTGCCTAACTGCTGCTTCACAAATCCTAAAAAGCCCCGCCGGAACATACCGGCGGGGCTTTTCTGTGGGTTATGCTAACGAGAGCATAGTGCTTAAAAGGTCACTATTCTAAGCGAAAGGACTGGGCGGCGAAGCAGCCTGCCGGCGAACAATACGCCGGAAAGCCGGCCGCAACACCCAATACAAGCCCAGCACCACCGGCACCGAGCCGGCCAGCCAGAGCAGCAGCGCCCCCAGCTCGGCCCGCCAAAACAGCTGAAAGGCTCCGGCCAGATCGTTAGTGAACAGGTATTTGAGGCGCGCCAGCGTGAGCTGTGCCGCGCTGGGGCCGCCCAGCAGGCCGGCACCAAACCGCATCAGCGGCAGCAGAATCAGGATTTGCACCGGGCTCATCAGGTGACTGACCAGCAGCATGGTGGCCACATTCAGGCGCAGCCACATGGCCACGGCCGTCCCCAGCAGAGTGGTGAGTCCCAGCACCGGCACCAGGCCGCACGAAGCCGCCAGGGCCACGGTGAGGGCCAGCTGCTCGGGCGCGAGGCCCTGCCGCAGCTGCCCCAGCACGGGCTCGACTACGCGGCGGCGGAAAAAGCCCGGAGCGGGCGCAACTGATTCAGTGGACATAGGCTTGACTCGGAACGACGTGGGCCACGGGCGGCAACAGGCGGCCTGCGCCAGCCGTTTGTAGCTACATTCGCCACCGGGCCGGCTTTGCTTACGGCCCCTTTCGCCCCGCATGACAAAGGTACGACCGGCACCGGACCGGCCCCACCATTTCTGGCTCGATTTCCTGCGCCTGCTGCGCCGCGCCGCCCGCGAGCTGTCGGCCCACGACCCGCTGCGGCTGGGCGCGGCCACTGCGTTTTTCACCACGTTTGCCCTGCCGCCCATCCTCATCCTGTTCACCAGCGTGCTGGGCGCCCTCTACCCCGCGTCCATCGTGCGCACGGCGCTGCTGGAGAAACTTTCCGACCTCATCGGCGACACCGGCGCAGGCCTGCTGGAGCAGATTGTGCAGAACGTGACCAACATCGAGCGGAGCCGGCTGGTAACGGTGCTGGGCATAGTGTTCTTGCTGTTTGTGTCGACTACGCTGTTCGTAGTCATCCAAAATTCCCTCAACGACTTATGGCAGGTGCGGCCCCGGCCCGCCAGCGGCCGGCTGGGCAGAGTGCTGCGCGAACGGGCCCGCTCCGGCAGTCTGCTGTTGGTCACGGCCGTGCTGGCCGTGGCCGCGCTGGTGGTCGATTCGCTGCTGCATTTGCTGGGCGACTACATCCACGAATTTGACCCCACGTTCACCTATTTCCTGTTTCAGATACTGAATTTTGGGGCCTCGATGCTTATACTGATGCTGTGGTTTGGGGCCACGTTCCGCAACCTGAGCCACGCCCGCGTGCCCTGGCCGGCCTTGTGGCGCGGGGCCCTGCTCACGGCCGTGCTCTTCGAGCTGGGCCAGCGGCTGCTGGGCCTGCTGCTGCAGCCGCGCAACCTGGGCCCGATTTACGGCCCGGCCGCCTCGCTGGTGCTCTTGCTGCTGTTCGTGTTCTACTCGGCCATGATGTTTTATTTCGGCGCCAGCTTCACCAAAGCCTACGCCCAATACAGCGGGCAGCCCATTCGGCCCAAGCCCTCGGCGGTGAGCTACCGACTGGTGAACCTGCCGGAAGCAGAAGAGGCGTAGCTTTGCAGCTTACTTCTTTGCCGAGCATGTCTGCCGAACCGACCCCAACGACTACCCCCACGCCCACCGATTTTGCCGCCCTCGGCCTTGCCGAACCGCTGCAACGTGCCCTGGCCGAGCTGGAATACACCCAGCCCACCGCCATTCAGGCGCAAGTGGTGCCGCTGGTGCTGGCCGGGCAAGACATTGCGGGCCAGGCGCCCACCGGCTCGGGCAAAACCGCCGCCTACGGCCTGCCCATTCTGCAGCAGGTTGATTTGCAGCTCGACGCCGTGCAGGCGCTCATTCTGGTGCCCGCCCGCGAGCTGGTATTGCAGGGCCGCGCTGAGCTGAAACGCTTGGGCAAATACCTGCCGAACCTGCGCGTGGCCGCGTTCTACGGCGGCCACAGCTTTTCCGAGGAAGCCAAGTCGCTGAAGCAGGCGCCGCAGGTGGTTATTGCCACGCCCGGCCGCTTGTTCGACCACTTGGACCGCCGCACCATCGTGCCCAACAACCTCAAGGTGCTCATCATCGACGAGGCCGACAAGCTGCTGGAGCTGGGCTTTCAGGAGGTGCTGGCCAACATTGTGATGCGCCTGCCGCGCCGCCGCCAGACCCTGCTATTTTCGGCCACCATGCCCGACAAGGTGCTGGACCTGGTGCGCAAAAACCTCACCCGCCCCCGCCAGGTGCAGGCCGACGTAGAGCGCGAAACCTTGCCCGAGTCTTTGACGCTGCTGGGCCACGTGGGCACGGCCGAGCAAAAGCCCGCCGCCCTCTACCACCTGCTGCAACGCCCCGAAACCGGCCGCGCCTTGGTGTTCTGCAACACCCGCCAACGTTGCGAGGAGCTGGCCCGGTTCCTCGTCAGCCGGGGTGTGGCGGCCGAGGTGCTGCACGGCAAAATGCCCCAGCCCGAGCGCGACAAGGCCCTGCTGAAGCTGCGCAACGGCTCGGCCCTGGCCCTTGTGGCCACCGACGTAGCCGCCCGCGGCGTCGATGTGCACGCCCTCGACACGGTTATTCAATACGAGGCGCCCGACAAGGTTGACACGTTCCAGCACCGCGCCGGGCGCACGGCCCGCGCCGGGGCCGCCGGCACCGCGCACATGCTGGCCACGCCCGCCGAGCAGGCCCACGTGCAGCGCTTCCCGCTCTCAAAGCCCGTGCAGTGGACCAAGATGAAAGTGGAGGCCCTGCCGCCCGCCACCAAAGCCGCCAAACCCACTTCGGTAACGCTGCACGTGTCGGCCGGGCGCAAAGACAAAGTCAGCGCGCACGATTTGGTGGGCGCCATGGTGAACGTGGCCGGCGTGGCCCGCGAAGACGTGGGCCGCATTGAGGTGTTCGACCACTACAGCTACATCACGGTGCCGCGCCAGCTGGGCCCCGAGGTGCTGCAGCGCCTCACTGGCGCGCGGGTGAAGGGCAAGAAAATCCGCGTGAGCGAGGTGCGGTAGCCGGTGGCGCAAGACCTTTCTACCGCCCGCCAGCTGCTGTTCATCTGCAGCCAGAACCGCTGGCGCAGCCTTTCGGCCGAACGACTCTTCGACGACCACCCACACCACGAGGCCCGCTCGGCCGGCACCGAGCCGGGCGCCCGCGTGCGCGTAACGGCCGGGCACCTGGGCTGGGCCGACGCGGTGTTTGTGATGGAGCGCCGGCACGCCGACATCCTGCGGCAGAAGTTCGGCGAGGCGCTGGCCGGCAAGCCCGTCGTGTGCCTGCGCATCCCCGACAAGTTTCAGTTTCTCGACGCCGTGTTACTGGATTTGCTGCGCGAGCGGCTGCGGGAGCATTTGGGGCCGGCAGCTTTCGGCTAACGATTCATTTATATTCAGAGCGGCAGTCTCTTACTTAGTCGGTTATCGTTAAAACAACTATTTGCAGAGCTATTTATGCAGGTTGAAGAAATAATCATAGGTCTGATAATTCACTTATTCGTGCCACTTATCGGGTTATCATTTTTTTTGATTATTGTAAATCGAATGCAACGTGCACATGTTGGTGATGCGCCAATTCTGGAACTATTCGTTGTCTTCGCCACGTACGGCGGGCTTCTACTTATCGTCTTGACTGGCTTGTTTTGGCAATGGTCAGGCATGGCTTCTCTCGGAACGTTTTACTCGATTTTGGGCGGGCCAGTAGTTCTGGCTGCCGCTGCATATCGCCTCCGCCGCAAAAGGGATATTTCCGTTTACCATGAATTGACGTTTATATCTAGTATTTTATACCCCTTTATTGCCATCGGCTTGATATTAATAATAGCCGTGCTTATAGCATTATTTGGTAAGTAATTTCTTCTAACGGCTATTTAAAACCGTGGATTAACAAGAATGTCTATCCAGCCAAGCGGCCACAACCCTAGCTTGCCGCCTCCCGTTTGCGCCCTAGATGCTTTACTTCCTGGGTCTGGTCGTGCTGGCCGGCATTTTCTTCCTGATTTACCGCTACGTAACCGGCGGCTCCCGTGAGCGGGCTGCGGTATTGCGGCAACCCTTTCCCGAGGCCTGGCGCACTATTCTTACCGAGCGCGTGGCCTTCTACTCGGCCCTCACCGACACCGAAAAGCTGCGCTTCGAGAAGCAGGTGCAGCTGTTTTTGGGCCGCACGCGCATTACCGGCATCAAAACCAGCATCGACGACGCCACGCGCCTGCTGGTAGCCTGCTCGGCAGTCATTCCCATTTTCGGCTTCCGCGGCGGCTGGGAGTACGATAACCTAGGCGAAGTGCTGGTGTTTCCCGATGCCTGGAAACTCGACCGCGACACCGAAAGCGAGGTCAAGCCGCTGGAAGGCACCCTGCTCGGCTCGGTGCAGAACTTCCAGACCGACCACTACATGCGCCTCTCCAAGGCCGCGCTGGAGCAAGGCTTTCGCGACGCCAAGGACAAGCAGAACGTGGGCATCCACGAGTTTGCGCACCTGCTGGACGAAGCCGACGGCCAGATCGACGGCGTGCCGCTGCTGATGCTGCCGCCCGCCCTCGTGCCCGAATGGAAGCGCCTGATGCACGAGGAAATTGAGCAGATACGGGCCGGCAAATCGAGCATCGGCGACTACGGCGGCACCAGCACCTCGGAGTTTTTTGCGGTGGTGCTGGAGTATTTCTTCGAAAAGCCCGAACAGCTCGAAGCCAAGCACCCCGAGTTGTACCAGTTGCTCACCCGCACGTTCCGGCAAGACCCCGGCTTGCGCTTCGCCCGCTTCGACCCGCGCACCTTGCTCAAGAAAGCGCCCAAGCGCCTCGGGCGGAATGACCCGTGCCCCTGTGGCTCGGGCGAGAAGTTCAAGAACTGCTGCCAGCTGACGCAGGAGGCCGAAACGGCCGCGTAAAAAGTAGGCTATCTGCCTGCAGCTAGTTCTGCAGAGGACCGTTCAGTTACTGAAAACACCCTCATTGACGAGCCCGTTGACGAATGACTCAAAATCCGGGGCCAACAAGGTGATTTTGTAGTCTCGCTCCTGATCGACATGCACCACCGCTGGCTCTCCGGTGGGGCCACAAGTAGAATAGTCAAGCATTATTATCTCATGACCGGCTGAAGGACAGTCGCAAATGCACACGCCAATGGCTGGGTAGCCCCACTCATCGAGCATGAACTGGCTCCCCAATTCTCCGCACAACGAATAAGGTTTGCGGTGCCCAATGGCAGCAATACCGCTGATAGCCACGTGGTCATCGGCCCAGGAAGTGGGCTCAGATGTCGGGAAGCATGTATTACGCGGGATTCCGCCGTTGTGGCTTTTCATCAACTGGATGTAGAAAGCCGGCAGTTTGTACCCTAGTTTGGCTTCAATGGCCTGAATCAGTTCATCGGAAGGTGCGGGCTCCACAGAGGCGTCAAGTGCATAGTCATTATCGTCCCAGAACGGTTGCGAATTGGAAATAGGATGCGTTTCCATGTTGAATAGGCGATGATGGCCGCAAATGAGGCGCAAGGTAATCAGCTCGGTAATCCGCTACGGTGCTACATTTGGTTACCAAGGCCCTCACTCCTGCTTCCCATGAAAAAACACCTGCTCCCGGTTCTCGCGGCTACGGCGCTGCTCGGCGCCTGCGCCCAAAAGGCCTCGGCGCCCGCGGCCACCGTTACGGTGCCGCCCGCCGAGCCTGCCGCCCAACCCGCGTCGCTCGACTATTCGGCCCTCACCAACGATTTCCTCACAACGTATTCCACCGAATACCAGCGCCTCTACACGCAATCGAGTGAGGCGGAGTGGCGCTCCAACACGCACATTGTGCCCGGCGACACAGCCAATGCCGCCGCCACGGCCCGCGCCAACGAGGCCTTTGCCGCCTTCACCGGCAGCGCCCAGAACATCGACGAGCTGCGCCGCCTGCTGCGGCACCAAGACCAGCTGAACCCACTGCAGGTGAAGCAGCTGCAAACGGCCCTTTACAACGCCGCCGGCTCGCCCCAAACCATTGCCGACGTGGTGAAGCGCCGCATCAAGGCCGAAACCCAGCAGACCGAGAAGCTCTACGGTTTCACCTACAAATACGGCGGCAAAGCCGTGACGACCAACGACCTCGACGAGCTGCTGCGCAAGGAGAAAAACGTGGCCAAGCGCCAGCAGGTGTGGGAAGCCAGCAAGGCCATCGGCCCTACGCTGAAGGAAGGCCTGCTGAACCTGCGCGGCCTGCGCAACCAAACCGTGCAGGCCCTCGGCTACCCCGACTACTTCACCTACCAGGCCTCCGACTACGGCATGACGCGGGACGAGATGATGGCGCTGGTGCGTCGCATCAACGACGAACTGCGCCCGCTCTACCGCGAACTGCACACCTACGCCCGCTACGAGCTGGCCAAAAAATATGGGCAGAAACAGGTGCCCGATTACCTGCCCGCTCACTGGTTGCCCAACCGCTGGGGCCAAGACTGGAGCAGCATGGTGGACGTGAAAGGACTAAACCTCGACGCTGTGCTGGCCAAGAAGGGTGCCGAGTGGCAGGTGAAGCAGGCCGAGCGGTTCTACCAAAGCTTGGGCTTTCCGGCCCTGCCGGCCACGTTCTGGGAGAAATCGAGCTTGTACCCGCTGCCGGCCGGCGCTGCCTACAAGAAGAACAACCACGCCTCGGCCTGGCACATGAACCTCGACCAGGACGTGCGCAGCCTGATGAGCGTGGAAGGCAACACCGAGTGGTACGAAACCACCCACCACGAACTGGGCCACATCTACTACTACCTCACCTACACCAACCCCGACGTGCCCGTGCTGCTGCGCGCCGGCGCCAACCGCGGCTACCACGAAGCCATGGGCAGCCTCATGGGCCTGGCCGCTACGCAGAAACCGTTCCTGGCCGGCCTGGGTTTGATTGACCCCAAAACCCAAACCGACCAGACGCAAACGCTGCTCAAGGAAGCCCTCAACTACGTCACGTTCATTCCCTTTGCCTCGGGGGTGATGAGCGAGTGGGAAAACAGCTTTTACGCCGAAAACCTGCCCCAGGACCAGCTAAACGCCAAATGGTGGGCGCTGGCCAAGCAGTACCAGGGCATTGTGCCGCCCACCGCGCGCGGCGAAAATTACCTCGACCCGGCCACCAAAACCCACATCAACGACGACCCGGCGCAGTACTACGACTACGCCCTGAGCTACGTCATCCTGTTCCAGCTCCACGACCACATTGCCAAGAACATCCTCAAGCAGGACCCGCACGCCACCAACTACTACGGCAACCAGGAAGTGGGCAAGTTCCTGCGCGACATCATGTACCCCGGCGCCTCGGCCGACTGGCGTCAGCTCTTGCGCGAGAAAACCGGCGAAGACCTCTCCGCCCGCGCCATGGTCGACTACTTCCAGCCGCTGATGACCTACCTGAAGCAGCAGAACAAAGGCCGGAAATACACGATGTAATGCGAAATCAGCTGCTGAAATCGGTGAAATCAATCCACTGGCTCGTTTTGCTGCTAGGCCTGCTATGCGCTCCGCCGGCAGCTAGGGCGCAAACCAAAGCCCCGTCCGCAGCCAAACCGCTGGTCATCGGCGAGACGTTTACGCTCGACTCCAAAGTACTGGGCGAAACGCGCACGCTGAACGTGTACCTGCCGGGCGGCTATGCCAAATCCACCACGATGCGCCTACCGGTGCTCTACATGCCCGACGGCGGCCTGAACGAGGACTTCCTGCACGTGGCCGGCCTCGTGCAGATTTCCGTCGACAACGGCACGATGCGGCCGTTCATTCTCGTGGGCATTGCCAACACCGAGCGGCGGCGCGACATGACCGGCCCCACCGACGTAGCCGAAGACCGGAAGATTGCGCCCCGCGTAGGCGGCTCAGCTGCGTTCCGCCAGTTCATTCGTACCGAGCTGATGCCCGCCGTGCGCGCCCGCTACCGCACCACCGACGAAACCGCCATCGTCGGCGAGTCGCTGGCCGGGCTGTTTGTGGTGGAAACCCTGCTGCTCGAGCCCGACCTGTTTACCTCGTACATAGCCATCGACCCCAGCGTGTGGTGGAACAAGAACGCCCTCGTAAACCAAGCCCCAAAACTACTGCATGCCCACGCCAGCCAGCTTGCTGGCAAAGCCGTGTACCTGACTGCCAGCAGTCATGGCGACGTAGCCACCATGCGCCAGCTCGCCGATGGGCTGAAAAGCACCGAGGCCCAAACCAAGTTGCGCAGCACCTACGACCCGCTGCCCGACGAAACCCACGGCACCATTTACCACCCGGCGGCGCTGCGGGCGTTTCGGCTGCTTTTCAAGCCGCCCGCTGCGAAGTAAATACCCTTCTCATTTTGATTCAATAGTATAAACAGAAAAAGCCAGGCAAACGCCTGGCTTTTTCTGTTTACTGGTGCCTTCTATTAATAATTGGCTTCCGCCGCCGGCAAGTCAATCAGGATGAACTGCGCGTCCTTGTCGGCCCGAATGTCGACCACGTGCTCGTCGGTCAGGCGGGCCTGGTCGCCAGCGCCCAGCTCGGTGCCGTTCACGAAAATGGTGCCTTCGCGCACGTAAATGAACGTGAGCCGGATGGGGAAGGTTTTGAACTGCACTTCCTTACCCGCGCGCAGGTTGCTCCAATAAATGGTGCTGTTGGAGTTGATGTAGACCACGTCTTCCAGCACTTTCTGGCCCGACACGAGCGGCACCAGCTCGTTGGTAGAGTCCAGAAAATCGAGGTCTTTCTGCTCGTAGCTGGGCGAAAGGCCGCGCTGGTTGGGCAAAAACCACAGCTGGTACAGCTGCAGCGGCTTGTCGGTCTTGTTGTATTCGGAGTGGGCCAGGCCGGTGCCGGCCGTCATGCGCTGCACCTCGCCGGCCTTGATGGTGGTTTTGTTGCCCATCGTGTCTTCGTGGGCAATTTCGCCGTCGAGCACCAGCGTCACGATTTCCATTTCCGAGTGCGGATGCTGCGGAAAGCCCGAGTTGGCCGCCACCGCGTCGTCGTTGAACACCCGCAGCGGCCCGAAATGCATGTTTTTGGGGTCGTAGTAGTCGGCAAACGAGAACAGGAAGTAGCTGTTGAGCCAGGGCGCGGGCGAGGCATGGCGGCGCTCAGTGGCCGGAATGTAAGTGAGCATGGTGGTGTCGGTTGTAAGGAGGTTCCGGTGGAACGCGGGAAAAGCTAGCCCGCATACGCACCGAAGCGGCGTGAAGTTAGACACGCCATCCACATTACATGCAGCAAACCCTATACTCGCTCAAAAGAAACCGCCCGAACCAAACGGCCCGGGCGGCTATCATGCGTGCGGTTTTGCTGCTGCGGCCGCCAAGAAACGGCGCGTCAGGTTCGGCTACGCCTTTTTCATCGTCGTCACCTGCTTCTGCAAATCCAGCACGATGCTGGCCAAGCGGTTCAGCGACAGATCGGCAATCGGGAACGTGCTGCTGATGTAGCTCTTGGCTTCCCAGATTTCGAGCACGTCTTCCACGTCGATTTCGTAGGGCGAGTACACCGGGTTGTCGGAGTGCAGCGTGAGCGAGGCGGCTTCCTTCAGGCGGTTGAACACGCGCTTGAACACGATGCCCTCCTTCTTGCTCACCACAATGCAGGGCGTGCCGTCTTTCACCTCGTTCCAGTCCGACACGTAGCGGCCCACGATAACGGTGCCCGAGGCAATGGGCAGCATCGAGTCGCCCGAAATTTCGAAGGCCCGGAACGTGCCCGTCTGGCCCAGCATGGGCAGGCGGAACTTGGGCAGATCCTCGATGTATTCCTGGTCGGCGTAGCCGTTCAGGTAGCCGGCGGCGGCTTTCAACGGCACCAGTTCGATGTTTTCGTTCTGGTTTTTGTCGACCGTAATGGCCAGCACGCGCAGGTTCTCACCCGAGGCTTTGTCGACGCCGGCCACAGCCGCGCCATCGGTACCGGCGACGGCAGTTGCGGCAGCATCCAAGGCGGGCACGTTCTGCAACTGACGCAGCACGGCCGCGGCCTGGCGCTTCTTGGAGAAGTCGGTGGTGACCAGCGCATCGAGCGAAATGCCGAACAGGCGGGCCATTTTCACCAGCGTGGTCAGCTTGGGCTCGGCGCGCCCTTCCTCGTAGGCCCCGATGAGGGAGCGTTTGATGCTGAGTTTATCGGCTAGCTGGGCCTGCGTAAGGCTCAGTTCGCGGCGCCAGAATTTCAGGTTCGTATTGATCATGGGGCAAAGTGGCCGGCTAACGTAATTCGCCCTCAACGGCTTACCGGCTCGTGAAGGTACCAACAACGCCCCTCTTTTACTAATTCAATTAGCCAAAAGTTTTTTTACTTATTCCTGATTAATATGCACCGCCGCAGTTGGCGCTGATTTAGCGGCATTTAGCGTCGCGCCAACGGTTTTTCTGCCCACCATTCCTCGTTTTCCCAATATGTATCCCAGCCCCGTGCGGCGTATTTGCGGTTGATGTGCACGTCCCGCTCGCCAATTTCGAAGTCGGTGAGAATCTGGCGGGCCAGCCCAAAAATGTTGTCTTTCCAGATGACCGGCACCTGCTCCTTGCCGCTGCGCCACTGCCCCTCGAACAGAATGCCGCCGCCCCGCGTCTCGTTGTCGGCGGCGCAGCACCAGGTTTGCACGCCGCGTTCTTTATCGGGCGCAATGTCCATGTCTACTTCGCCGCTGAAAGTGCCGCGCCGGCCGCCGGCCTCCTGAAAAGCAAACGTGCCGCTAATGGTGGCCGCCTGCCAGGGCTGATGCGGCAGGTCGCTGGTGTTGGGCTTGGCCAGCGCCAGGTAGTCGGTGAAAGTGATAGTGCCGCTGAAGGGCGTGACTTTGCGGTGGTGGCGGCTCTTGCCGCGCACGTAATACACGTTGGGATGCTCGGAGTCGCGCTTCACCGAGGTCAGCACAAATTCCAGCCGCCAGTAATCGTAGCTGTAGAACCCGTTGAAAATGTTGTTGCCTTCGGCGGCGTTGAAGCGCAGCAGGGGTGCCACGTTCACGCGCTTGAAAAACGCCATTTTGCGGCTACTGAGGGCATTGACGCTTGCTGCTTTGGTCTTAGCCACAACGGCGGGCGCTTTTCTGACCGGCCGCACGACCGGCTTTTTGGAAGTTGCAGGGGTTTCGGCGCGATTGGGCGCAGCAGGAAGCGTGGGGGCTGCCGCCAGCAGGCCGGCAACCACCAAAACGAACGGTTGGTACATGGGTATGGGGAGCTGGCCTGCGCCGCCGGCAGCGGGCAGAAGTGGAAAAGGCAGGCGAAAAATGTGGCTAGAGGCTGGCCGTGGGCGCTTCGGCCCACCACTCGTCGTTTTCCCAGAAACGGTCCCAGCCGCGCTTTACGTACTTGGGGCTGATGTTGATTTCCCGCTCGCCGATGTCGAAATCGGACAGCACTTCGTGGGCCAGGTAGTAGAAGTTGTCGGCCCAGAGCACGGGCTTCTGCCGGCCGTTGGCCCCGCGCCACTGGCCCTTAAACTCGTAGCCAAACGACTCGCGGGCATCTATGTCCGACTCAACGTAGCTTAGGGCAGTGGCTTGCCCGTGGGCATCCACCTCAAACTCGGCCCTGACGGTGCCGCTGAACTGCCCCGCTCCTGCTACCTGCGGGTTTTCGTCGAATACAAAACGTCCTGTTAGCGTGTAGTTGTGAACGCTGTCGGGAAACGTGCCTTTGAATTTTAGCGGTTGCACCTGCTCGACGGTGATGGTACCGCTGAACGGCGTGATGCGCTGCTTGAAGCGGTTTTTACCGCTCACGCGCAACAGTTCGGGCCGCTGCGGGTCGCGCTCCACGCGCAGCAGCGCCATTTCGATGCGGTAATAATCGGCGCCGAAAAACCCGTTTTTGCTCACGTCGCTGTGCTCGTCCGCTCCGGGCTGCCAGATGGTAGCCAGATTGTACTGCCGCGCAAACCGTACCGCGTTTTCGGAAACCTTGGACTCGGCTGACGGAGCGGCACTAACTGCTTCCGCTGGGGCCGGCGACGCGGAAACGCGGCCTGCCGCAGCCGGCTCTGCAGCTGGTGCCGAGGCCGCAGTAGCCCGGCGGGCAGCAGCCGAAGAAAACGGCCGGGAGGCTTCGGAAGCCTGCCGTTGGCAAGCCGCCGCAAGCAGCGCGGCGCTGGCCAGGAAGTAGAGCGACTTGTTCATGCGGATACAGTGAGTGGTTGCAAGTGAGCGGGTCGGGCATTGGGTTGGCTCTGGTAAAAGTCGCGCAGCAGGCGGCGGGCCGCGCCGGCCTGAATCAGTACTTCGGCCAGCAGCAAGTTGCCGGTCCACGAAAGCCACACCACCGTGAGGTAGGTTTCGATGGGCTTGGTACCGAAGAGGTAAAACATGGTATAGCTTTCGAGGCGCAAGCTCATGGCGGCCAGCGTCACCAGGAAGCTGCGCAGCATCCACTTGATGTGCTCTTCCCACTGCCGCTGCCGTGCCAGTCGGTACGCTTGCCAGGTGCACAGCCACCACACCACGCACTGCAGCGTGAAGCCGACTTTGGCCGACAGCCCGCCGTTGGCATAGAAAGCCAGAATCAGCCCCGAGGGCGCGGCCAGGGCCAAAATGGAAGCCACGTAAATCTTGCCAAGCTGCTGATGCACTTTGCGGCGCTTACGCCAAAGGGCAGGAAAAAACTGCAGCAGCCCCGTCAGCAGTACCCACCAGCTGCTGGTGATATGCGTGTAGAAACCCGTGCGAAAAACCGTGTTGCTGTTGATGGCCGCCGACTTGGTCGTCAGAAAATGAATGCCCGGCTCGAAGCTCAGGTACGGCAGCACCATCTTGAGCATCAGCCCGGTGAACAGCGCAACGGCCACACCCGCCCCAATCTGGGCGCTGCGGTACACAGCGGAGGAAGACGACATAGCAGGGAGTGGGAAGGGCTTCTTCTAAAGTAGCAATTTGCGAAGCCAGAACAGCCTTATAACGGCGACTATATAGAAAATTGTGTAGGCTCGATAAAAATAAAACCCGCCGGACCGAAGCCGTTGGCGGGTTTTGAAGGCTTAGGAAGAACGCGATGCTTCGGCTGCGCCCCTGCATCACGGGCCAGTACCGCGGGCTACACTTCCACCGGCTTAGTGGGCAGCTGGCCGCGCAGACGCTTGTCGTAGATGAGGGCTACGCGGAGTTGGAAATAGTCGAACTGCTCGCGCAGGTGGTCGAACAGGTCGCGAAGGCGGAACTCGGGGCCTAACTCGGCCACGGCCATACGGATGCGGGCGAAGTCGTCCATCGACAGAAACTCCTCGGTGCGTAGCTGGTACCCTTTTTCGTAAAGCGCCTCCAGGTGCGACTTGATGGTGCTCTGCGAGAGGCCGCGCTGCTCGGCAATCTGCGCCACGGTGAGGCCCTGGCGGTGCAGCTTCCACGAATCGAGGTAGGTGCTGCCGGTGGCCGAAGGCGCGCCGGGGCTACGCTTTTTGGCCGGTGCGACGGGCGTATCGTCTTCGTCGGCAGGCACATCGGGCACGTCTTCCGGCGCCGGCGCGCCCGACTGCGCCGCAATCAGGTTGATGAACTCTTGGCCGTAGGTTTCGAACTTCTTCATGCCCACGCCCGAAATGGCCAACATGGCTGTGCGCGTACGGGGCCGCTCCACGGCCATTTCCTGCAGCGTAGTGTCGCTGAACACCACGTAGGGCGGCACGCCCTGGGCATCGGCAATGCGCTTGCGCAGGTTGCGCAGCTTCTCGAACAAATCGTCGCCGACGGAGGGCAGGCGCTGACCGGCAGCGGCTTTGGCGGCGCGGCCTTTGGGTGCTTTCTCGGTTTTTTCGGGCACCTGGAACTGGCGCAGGTTCAGGCGCCGCTCGCCTTTGAGCACCTGCCAGCCCTGCTCGGTGAGCTTGAGCGCGTAGCCCTGCTCGTAGGCAATGTAAAGCAAGCCCGCGTTCAGCAGCTGGTGCAGGTAGCTCTGCCAGTCGAGGAAGGTCAGGTTGGCGCCGGCGCCGAAGGTCTTGATCTGGTCGTAGCCGCGCGAAATGACGCCCTGGTTGCGGCGGCCCAGCAGAATGTCGACCACCACGCTCAGCGGAGCGGCTTCGCGGGTGCGGGCCACGGCCGACAGGGCTTTCTGGGCCAGCTCGGTGCCGTCGAAAGTGGAAGGCGGGTTGCGGCAGATGTCGCAGTTGCCGCAGTCGGTTTCCGACACCTCGCCGAAGTAGGCCAGCAGGATGCGGCGGCGGCACGAGCCGGCCTCGGCAAACTGCTGCATGCGCTCCAGCTTGGTGGTGTTCAGCTGCGAGAGGCGCGGGTCGGCGTCCTTGGTAATCATGTCGCGCAGCTGGGCCACGTCGGCGTAGCTGTAGAACAATACCGCCTCGGCGGGCGCCCCGTCGCGGCCGGCGCGGCCGATTTCCTGGTAGTAGCCCTCGATGTTTTTGGGCAGGTTGTAGTGAATCACCCAGCGCACGTTGCTCTTGTCGATGCCCATGCCGAAGGCCACCGTCGCGCAGATGATCTGCAAATCGTCGCGCAGGAACTTCTCCTGCACGTCGGAGCGGGCCTTGTCGGTCATGCCGGCGTGGTAGAAACCAGCGCGGTAGCCTTTCTCCTTGAGCTTGCCGGCCAGCGTTTCGCACTGCTTGCGCGAGAGGCAATACACAATGCCGGGCTCCTCGGGGTGGTTTTTCAGGTAGTTGATGATGCCCGTCACGCGGTCTTGGCCGGGCCGCACGCTCAGGTTCAGGTTCGGGCGGTCGAACGACGAGAGAAACACCTGCGGGTCGTTCAGGCGCAGCTGCTGCTGAATGTCGCGCTGGGTGAGGCGGTCGGCAGTGGCCGTCAGGGCAATGATGGGCACCGCGGGAAACTGCTGGCGCAGCACCTTGAGCTGGGTGTATTCAGGCCGGAAATCGTGGCCCCACGAGGAAATGCAGTGCGCCTCGTCGATGGCGAACATGCTGACTTTGATGCGCTGCAAAAAGCTCAGGAAACCCTCCGACAGCAGCTTTTCCGGCGACACGTACAGCAGCTTGAGTGCGCCGGCGTGGCAGGCCTTGGCAATGCTGTTCTGCTCGGCCTGCCCGATGCTGGAGTTGATGCAGGCCGCCGAAATGCCGTTGGCTTTCAGCGCCTCCACTTGGTCCTTCATCAGGGCAATGAGCGGCGAGACGACCACGCACACGCCCTCTTGCACCATGGCAGGCACCTGGAAACACACCGATTTGCCGCCGCCCGTGGGCATGAGCACCACCGTGTCGCGCCCGCTCAGGATGCTCTCGATAATATCTTGCTGCAAGGGCCGGAAGTGGTCGTAGCCGTAGTACTGCTTGAGCACGCGGCGGGCCGAGTCGATGGTGGGCGCGAGGGGTTCCGGAGCGAATAACATGGGGTAAAAATACGGCGCTTTGGCGGGAGTTTGACGGATAAGCTAACAGTTGACGGTGCAAAAACGTGCGCAGCAAGTAGCTCACCGAGGCTGGTTGCCGCGCTGGCCGCAATTCTTATCTTGGACCGGTCAGCGGGTTGCGTCTATCCGGCCATTGTTGAACGAATACCTGCTCTTTGCATCGTGCACCCAGCTATTGTGCGCCATTCATCATGACATAAGTCGGCAAACGAAAAGACTGGCTTCGTACCCAATTCAATAAATCAAAAAACGCATCACATGAAAACTAACACCAACTCAATAACAGGTTGCATGCTGAGCCTAATCTATTTGCTTTCCATAAGCGCATGCGACAATAAAACCCCAAGCATAAACGCCGTCGGCAATATAATTGCAGCAGACTCAGTCAACGTAAATACCCCTACGAACAACAAGCAGCTTGTTCTAAAGCTTTATCAGGCGCTGAACGACACCAATTGGGCACTGGCAAGGACGCTAATTGACAAGGACTTTAAGCATCATTTTGTTAAGGGCACTGGCTTTGCCGATGTTCCCTGGAGTGGTTTTGAGCAAGGCTACAGGATGTCGCAACAAGCATTTCCCGACTGGAAGTTAACTCCAATTCAGGTAGTTGCAGAAGGCGAATACGTTTCTACTCTTTTAAGCGGACAAGGCACGCACCTGGGCTAATTCGCTGGCCTGCCCGCAACAAAAGTTATAGCAGGTGCTCCAATCATGCTTTTGCACCACATAAAAAATGGCAAAATAGTAGCAGACTGGGAGGTCATGAATACCGATGCCTTTATCCAACAATTAAAAGACAAACCAAGCCGGTCGGAATAAAAATACCCAAACGCAGCAAATACACAATTCACCTCGGGACATTTAGTCGAACAACAGCTATTATAGGCGCGCCATAACACAGCACCCATAATTAATAATTTATTTCCACCAGAATCCTATTGATTATTCCTCCTTCGGGGCTTTCCGGCTGCCGCGGTACAGCTCGTATTTCAGCAGGCGGCAGTCGATGGGTCCGTTGTAGAGCGGCACGCGGCGCGAGGTACGCAGGCCGATGCTCTTGGCGGCTTCGAGGTTGCCGGTGAAGAGGTAGGCGTCGTAGCCCTGGAAATTGGTTTTCAGCGTGTCGCCGATGGCTTTGTAAAGCGCAGCCATTTCGGCTTCGGCGCCGATTCGTTCGCCGTAGGGCGGGTTGCTGAGGATGATGCCGGGCTGCTCCTCGGTTTTGGGCGGAGTGGCCTCGCGCACGTCGCGCACGGCCAGGCGGATGTAGTCTTCGAGGCCGGCGGCGGCTACGTTCTGGCGGGCCAGCTCAATGGTGTCGCGCGAGAGGTCGGAGCCGGCGAGGTAGGCTTGCGGCTCTTCGATGCGGGCCTGACGGGCGTCCATGAGCACGGTTTCCCAGAGGGCGCGGTCGAAATCGGGCCAGCGCTGGAAGGCAAAGTCGCCTTGGTGAAACAGGCCGGGCGCGATGCGCTGGGCAATCATGGCGGCTTCGCAGAGGATGGTGCCCGAGCCGCACATGGGGTCGATGAGCGGCTTTTTGCCGTCCCAGCCGCTGAGCAGCACCAGGCCGGCGGCCAGCACCTCGTTCAGGGGAGCTTCGTTGGTGAGCTGGCGGTAGCCGCGCCGGTGCAGCGACTCGCCGGCTGCGTCGAGCGACAGAAGGGCCTCGTTGTCGAGCAGGTGCAGGTGCAGGCGCACGTCGGGCTTCACCGGGTCGACGCTGGGGCGGCGGCCGGTGCGGGTGCGAAACTGGTCGACGATGGCGTCCTTGGTGAGCTGCGCGATATACAAGGAGTGCTCCAGGTTCGAGCGGTTGGTAACGGCAGTAATGGCGAAGGTCTGATCGGGCGTGAGGTAGTCGGCCCAGTTGATGCGGCTGACCTCGCGGTAGAGGCTTTGCTCGTCGGGGGCCGGAAAATCGGCAAAGGGCATCAGAATGCGCATGGCGGTGCGGCACCAGAGCACGGCTTCGTAGAGCAGCTGCTTGTTGCCGGTAAATTCCACGGCGCGGTTGCCCACCTGCACGTTGTTGGCGCCAAGCTGGCGCAACTCCTCGGCCAGCACTTCTTCGAGGCCGAACTGGGTGGTGGCGGTCAGGTACAATTCGGCGGAGCGGGAGGCCATAAGCGGAGAGCAGTCGGTGGGAAAGTGGCTGCAAAGGTGCGCACAAAAGCAGAAGGCACCCGCAGCGCAAACCGGGTAGTCCGGGCACCCCGCGCTATCCAGTCGTTCTGGCACGCAGCCCGGGCAAGTCACGTTGCTACGCGCTACAACCTGCTACGGCGCTATTTGACCTATATTTAAGGCCTACTTTCCCCGAACCTGCTCCGCCGCATGGCTGCTCCCGTCACCTCCGTTTCTTCTTCCGCCAGCCCCGTGGCCGCTCGCAGCTACGCCGTGCCCATGGTGGCCATGACGTCCTTGTTCTTCCTCTTCGGCGCCGTCACCAACTTCAACGACGTGCTCATGCCCTATCTCAAGGACGTGTGCCGCCTCACCGATCTGGAATCGTCGCTGGTGCAGTTTGCCTTTTTCGGAGCCTATTTTCTGATGTCATTGCCGGCTGGCTACCTGCTCAAGCGCCTGGGCTACCAGCGCGGCATTGTGGTGGGGCTGCTCGTTATGGCTGCGGGCGCGCTGCTGTTTGTGCCAGCCGCCAACTCGCGCACCTTCGGCATGTTCTTGCTGGGTCTGAGCGTACTGGGCGCGGGCGTTACGCTGCTGCAAGTGGCGGCCAACCCCTACGTATCGGTGCTCGGGCCGGCCTCGCGTGCCGCCAGCCGCGTGAGCATTGTGGGCGTGGCCAACAACTTCGGCGGCACCCTATCGCCCCTGCTCGGCGGCATGCTGCTCTTCGGCGGCACGGCCGTGCTGAAAGCCCGCTTGGCGGCGCTGCCCTTGGAACAGCGCCTGGCCGAAGAAGCTTCGCTGGTGAAGTCCCCCTACATCGGCTTGGCGGTGTTTCTGGCGGTGCTGGCGGGCGTGTTTTCGCTGCTGAAGCTGCCCGAAATCGAAGGCCTGCCCTCCGACGACGAAGCCGACACCTTCCCCTCTGCCGCCGGGCGCCGCTCGGCCCTCGACTACCCGCATCTGGTGCTGGGCGTGGTGGCCATTTTCCTGTACGTGGGCGTGGAAGTCGGCCTGGGCTCGTTCCTGATTCGCTACGGCGAGGCCCAGGGCATTACGCAGCTCAGCGGCTTTACCCAAGCTTTGGTGCGCGGCCTGAACGTGGCCACCAACTTCGTGGCGGTGCTGCTGGGCCAGGCCCCCGCACCCATCGACACCACCGCCGGCTTCACCAAAGCCGTGGGCGCCGTGCTGGTGGCCTCCTACTGGTTCGGCTCCCTGGTAGGCCGCGTGGTCGGCATTCCGCTGCTCAGCCGCATCAACGACCGAAAGGCGCTGGTGGCAGTGTGCGCGGCCGGTGTGGCCTTTGTTATTGCCTCCATTCTCAGCCAAGGCGAAGCGGCGCTGTGGCTCATCGTGCTCTGCGGGCTGATGAACTCCATCATGTGGCCCGTCATTTTCCCGCTGGCTATTAAAGGCCTCGGCCCGTTCACCAAGCAAGGCTCGTCGTACCTGATTATGGCCATTGTGGGCGGGGCCATCGTGCCGTTGCTCATGGGCTGGGTGGCCACCAACGGCGGCGGGCTGCGCGTGGCCTTCGTCATTCCGGCGCTCTGCTACGCCTACCTGCTCTACTACGCCCTGCGCGGCTACCGGGTGCGCTAAGTTCGCTCACCAAACCGCCGCAACATGTTGCGGCCCCTTTCCGGCTGCCCGGAAGTCACCTGCAACCGGTTGTAATACGCTTTGGGGCAGCCGAAACCCTATCCCAACTGGTTGCAGGAGCCTTGCGCCCGCCCGCAGCCCCATCCCAACGGGTTGGGATGCACTAGCGCCCCACCAAAGCGCCCCCGCGCCGCCTGCCCTATCTTTGCTCCATGCCTGCTGCTCCTACCCTGCTCCACCACGTCTCCCTGCGTTCCTACAACACCTTTGGCATCGACGCCCAGGCCCGCCTGTTTGCCGCCTTTGCCTCGGTGGAAGAGCTGCAGGCGCTGCTGCGGCTGCCCGAGGTGCAGCAGACCGAGAAGCTGGTGCTCGGCGGCGGCTCCAACCTGCTCTTCACCCGCGACTTCGACGGCGTGGTGCTCAAAAACGAAATCCGCGGGCTCGACCTGCTGCCCGGCGAAGACGACCGTACCGCCTTGCTGCGGGCCGGGGCGGGCGAGTCGTGGCACGGCGTGGTGGAGTATGCGCTGGGCCAGGGCCTGTCGGGCCTCGAAAACCTCTCGCTGATTCCGGGCACAGTAGGTGCCGCGCCGCTCCAGAACATCGGGGCCTACGGCGTGGAGCTGAAAGATGCCTTCGACCACCTGGAGGCGGTGGAAATCAGCAGCGGGCAGCTGCGCGCGTTTTCGCACGAAGAATGCGGCTTCGGCTACCGCGAGTCGGTATTCAAAGGCCCGCTCAAAAACCAGTACATCGTAACGGGCGTGGTGCTGCGCCTGCGCCGGGAGCACCGCCCCAACGTGTCGTACGGGGCCATTCGCACCACACTAGAGGAAATGGGCATCAGCGCCGACGAGCCCACGCCGCAGCAGGTCAGCCAGGCCGTCATCAGCATCCGGCGCAGCAAGCTCCCCGACCCGGCCCAGATTGGCAATGCCGGCTCGTTCTTCAAAAACCCCGAGGTGTCGCAGCACAAGTTTGAGGAGCTGAAAGCGCGTTTCCCCGATTTGCCCGGCTACCCCGTGCCCGGCGGCGTGAAGGTGCCCGCCGGCTGGCTCATCGAGCAGTGCGGCTGGAAAGGCCACCGTGCCGGCCCCGGCGGCAACTACGGCGTGCACGCCCACCAAGCCTTGGTGCTGGTGAACCACGGCGGCGCCACCGGGGCCGAAGTGCGCGCCCTGGCCGAAGAAATTATGGCGTCGGTGCGGGAAAAATTCGGGATTGAGTTGCACCCCGAGGTGAATATTCTGTAGTCACCCGGTTCAGGGGCACAATTGGCGGCATTCTTGGTAATGCACCATTGCGGAATGTGCATTCGTTTGGTCCGGCTGCTGGCAGTCTGGCTGAAAATCAGCATATTTGTTGCCCTTTTTGCCCTCCATTCCTTCTTTGCCCTTAGTCCTTGCTTTCAATGAAGAAATTTACCCTGTTGGCCCTCCTGAGCAGCGGGGCTTTAGTGCCGGCCCACGCGCAGCAAGTCATTTCCCTGAACGCAGCCCGTGCGGCCGGTCCCGGCACCACCGTTACGGTGCGCGGCGTGGTAACGAATGGCGCCGAGTTGGGCTTCATTCGCTACGTACAAGACAAAGACGGCGGCCTGGCGGCCTTTTCCAATAAGCTGGAAGGCTTTGCCAACCTGGCCCCCGGCGACAGCGTGGAGCTGCACGGCACCCTCAAAAACTACAACAGCCTGCTGGAAATGGACCCCGTCATTTCCTTCAAGAAGCTGGGCCCCGGCCACCTGCCCAAGCCCGAAACCGTGCCCGTAGCCGACATCGGCAAAGTGCTGAACGAAGCCCACGAAGGCCGCTTGGTGAAAGTGACCGGCGTGAACAAGCTCACCACCATGGGCGGCGCCGCCGTAACCACCATTGCCGGCAACTTCAACTACCTCATCGACGGCCAGGCCGGCTCCCTCACCCGCATCAGCGTGTCGTCGGAAGGCGAAAAAGGGCTGGTGGGCAAGGATGTGCCCACCGGTCCGTTCGACCTGGTAGGCATTGTGGGCCAACACTCGCCGGCGGGCACGCCCAACGGCTACCAGATTCTGCCCCGCTTGGCGCTGGACATGGTGCGCGGCGGCGGTATGCCCCTGATTGTGAGCGAGCCGGTGCCGGTAGGCGTCACCAAAAACAGCATCACCATCAGCTACGAAACGCTGAACCCCGGCACCACCAAGGTGGAGTACGGCGCCTCGCCGGCCCTGGGCGGCGTGCTAACGGATGCAACCCCGACCAAGCAGCACACGCTGCAGCTCACCGACCTGGAACCCGGCACCACCTACTACATCAAGGTCAGTTCGACCAACTCGGTAGGTACCTCTACCTCTGAGGCCGTGCCCATGATTACGGCCACCAAGAATACCCGGGCCCGCTAAGCCCCGGCAACAGCGCGAGTAGTCTGGCCCCGGCCGGCTGCTCGCGCTGTTTGTTTTGCCCGGCGCCCGAACCATTGCCCGCCGCCGGCTGTCTGCCCAAGTGCCCTCCCAGGCTTTTCCCTTTGCCACAACCCATTTCCCTTTCATGAGAACATATACCCTGTTGACCCTGCTGTGCGGTGGGGTGCTGGGCCTGACGCAAACCGCGGCAGCCCAAACGGCCATTACCATTGCGGCCGCCCGCGCCCAGCAGCCTGCTTTTAACCAGTCGGGGGCCACGGTGCGCCTGCGCGGCGTGGTAACCAACGGCGCCGAGTTGGGCGCCATCCGCTACATGCAAGACGGCACGGCCGGCATCGGGGTGTACTCGGCTACCATGCTCACCAACGTGGTGCCCGGCGACAGCCTGGAGGTGGTGGGTACGCTGAAAAACTACCGCGGCCTGCTGGAGCTCGACCCGGTTACGTCGGTGAACGTGCTGGCTGGCAACCGCCCGATTCCGGCGCCGGTGGTGTTTTCGGCGGCTAACTCCAACGCGGCGTATTCCGACCAGTACGAAGGTCAGCTGGTGAAGCTGCAGGGCGCCACGTCGGTAACCACCCTCACGGGCGGGCCGGTGTCGGCGTTTGCCAGCACCACCTACCGCCTGAGCAACAACGCCACCCAGGTCATCTACATCAACGCGGCCTCCAACGGCGCCGACGGCCTGATTGGCAAGCCCGCCCCCACCGGCACGTTCGACGTGGTGGGCATCATGAGCCAGTTTACCAACACCTCGCCGGGTGTAGTCGGCTACCAGCTGCTGCCCCGCAACTACCCCGACTTCCAGCAGGGCGCCACGCCCAACTTGCTGACGACGCCGGCTCCGACCAACATCACGACGTCGGGTTTCACGGTCAACTTCGTGACCAGCAACCCCGGCTCGACCAAGCTGGAGTACGGTACCTCGGCTACCGGCCCCTTCACCAGCGTGGATAATGCGGCCAGCGTAACGCAGCACAGCCTGGCTATTTCGGGCCTGCAGCCGGCCACCGTGTACTACGTGAAGGCCAGCTCGACCAACGCAGTGGGCCTGTCGGAGTCGCGCGTCATTCCGATGATTACGGCTTCGCTCTCGTCGGGCAAAATGCGCACCTACTTCACCAACACGGTGAACAACTCGGTGGCCCTGCCCGGCAACAACGCCGTGTACCTGCCCCTGGGCCGCGTGGCCGATACGCTGGCCAGCTACATCAACCGCGCCCAGCAGACGCTCGACATTGCCATCTACAACTGGAACAGCAGCACCATTCTGAACGCGGTGAATGCCGCCCACGCCCGGGGCGTGCAGGTGCGTGTGGTGTACGAGAACGACAATGCCAACGTGAGCATGACCAGCCTGAACGCGGCCATTCCGCGCGTTGGGCGCACCACCACGCAGAACATCATGCACAACAAGTTTGTGGTGATTGATGCCAACAGCACCAACCCCAACCAACCGTGGGTGTGGACGGGCTCGACCAACTGGACGAGCGCTCAGCTGAGCACCGACCGCAACAACGCCATCCTGATTCAGGACCAGTCGCTGGCCCGTGTGTATTCGATGGAGTTCAACGAAATGTGGGGCGGCGGCACCCAGGCTACGGCCCTGTTTGGCTCGCGCAAAACCGACAACACCCCGCACTACCTCAACATTGGCGGCAAGCTGGTGGAGTCGTGGTTCTCGCCGACCGACAACGTGAACGGCCGCCTGATTGACCTCATCAAAACGGCCGACAACGACATGCACGTGGCCACCATGCTCATCACCCAGAGCGACATCGGCCGCGCCATCCGCGACCAGATTCAGCTCAAAGGCATTGCGGCTTGCTCGGAAGTGTTGGTAAACGACACGAGCTCGGCCGGTTCGGGAGCCATCTTCCGCACCATCAAGCAGGCCATTGGCAACCGTGTGGAGTACTTCAGCCTCAACGGCATCATGCACCACAAGTACATCATCGTCGATGCCGGCGCGTCGCAGTCGGACCCCACGGTGTTTACCGGCTCGCACAACTGGAGCCTCTCGGCCAACACCGAAAACGACGAAAACACGCTGATTGTGCACGATGCCCGCGTCGTAAACCAGTACTACCAGGAGTTCCACCGCCGCATTGTGGACGAGAACCAGAACGGCGTGCTGCCCTGCAACCTGATTTTGGCCACCAAGACGGCCAAGGTGCAGGGTTCCAACGTGCAAGTGTACCCCAACCCCACGAGCGGCAAGTTCCAGCTGCGCGTGAACGGTGCCTCCTCGCGCACCGCCACCATCACCCTGCGCGACGCCACTGGCCGCGTGGTGCTGCAGCAAACCCAGCCCCTCGTATCGGGCCAGGAGCTGACGGTTGATGCGTCGATGCTGAAATCGGGCCTGTACCTGGTGCAGATTGCCACGCCCGAGGCGACGCAGGTTAGCCGCGTGGTGGTAGAGTAATCCGCTTCACCTGGTCACAAAAAAGGCAGCTCCTGAATCGGGAGCTGCCTTTTTTATTGGTGCTTGGGGCGCTTTACTTCAGCACGGCCACCGTCACGCCGTCGCCGCCGCGGTCGGCGTGCTCGTTGGCCACGCTGGCCACGGCGCGCTGCGAGTAGAGGTAGTCGCGCACAATCTGGCGAAGTACACCGTTGCCGCGGCCGTGCAGGACCTTGATTTCGGGCACGCCCAGCATCACGGCGTCGTCCACGTAGTTCATCACGCGCTGCAGGGCGTCTTCGGCCCGCTCGCCGCGCAAGTCGAGCGTGGTGCTGAAGCCGGCCATGCGGCCGGTTACATCGAGACCAGCGCCGGCGGTGCGGGCTTCGGTCAGCGGGGCCTTGCGGGCCGCTTCCTTTTCCCGCTCCCGGATTTCGGAGCGCGTAAGCTTTTCGAGCTGGGCTACCTTCACCAGGGTTTTCATGCCACCGAAGAGCACTTCGGCGGTTTTGCCCTTCACGCTCACCAGTTCGCCGTGGCCCTCCTGCCCAATCAGCGCCACTTTGTCGCCGGGCTTAAGGGTGGTCGAGTCGGCGGCTTCGCGGTGGGCCTGGGCTTTGGGGCGCTCCTCCTTTAGCTCCTTCTGCACAAAGTCCTGCAGCTTCTCGCGGGCCTGCTTGGTTTGCTCCTTCTCGGCCCCAGCGGTGCGGATTTGCTGAATCGTGGCCTCAATCTGCTGGTTGGTGTCCTTCAGCAGCAGCTTGGCCTTTTGCTTGGCCTCGCGCAGCACGTCCTGCTTGGTTTCTTCGAGGTGGTTTTTGAGGTCCTGGTATTCCTGGGCAGCCTTTTTCATGCGCCGCTCGTGCTTCTCGGCCTCGGCGTTGCGCTTCTCGAAAGTGGCTTTTTCGGCCTCCAATTCTTCCAACAACCGATCGTAGCGCACTTTCTCCTTGCCCACGAGCTGCGTAGCACGGTCGACAATGGCCTTGGGCAGCCCGATGTTGCGGGCAATTTCCAGCGCAAACGACGAGCCCGGCTTGCCGATTTCGAGGCGGTAGAGCGGCTGCAGGTGCTTGGGGTCGTAGCGCATGGCCCCGTTCACGAGGCCCGGCGTGCGCTCGGCCAGGTTTTTCAGGTTGGTGTAGTGCGTGGTGATGACGCCGTAGGCCCGCACGCGGTTCAGCTCCGACAGCACGGCCTCGGCAATGGCGCCGCCCAGCGCGGGCTCGGTGCCAGTGCCGAATTCGTCGATGAGCACGAGGCTGCGCTTGTTCGCCAGGAGCAGAAACTGCTTCATGTGCGTGAGGTGCGAAGAGTACGTGCTCAAGTCGTTTTCCAGGCTCTGCTCGTCGCCGATGTCGAGGAAAATATCGTCGAATACGCCGGCTTCGGAATGCTCTTCCACCGGAATCAGCAGGCCGCACTGCAGCATGTACTGCACCAGGCCCACCGTTTTCATGGCCACCGATTTGCCGCCGGCGTTGGGGCCGGAAATAACCAGGATGCGCTGCTCAGGATTCAGTTCCACGTCGAGCGGCACTACGTCGCGGCCCTGCTCTTTGAAGTTCAGGTACAGCAGCGGGTGGCGGGCCTGCTTCCACTTGATGTACGGCCGGCTGCCCAGCTTGGGCAGCACGGCTTCCAGGTCGCGGGCAAAGCGGGCCTTAGCCCGAATAAAATCGAGCAGACCAAGGAACTGGTAGGCGCGGCGCAGATCGGGAATGTGGGGGCGCAATTGGTCGGTGAGGGCCAGCAGGATGCGCACCAGCTCCCGGTGCCAAGCGTTTTCGAGGTCCTTGATGTCGTTGTTCAACTCGAACACCGCTTCGGGCTCGATGTATACCGTCTGGCCCGTGGCCGATTCGTCGTGAATCAGGCCCTTCACGCGGCGCTTGTGCTCGGCAATGATGGGCAGCACCAAACGGCCACCCCGAATGGTGGGTTCAGCGCCTTCGGGCGTCCAGCCTTCGGAGCGTGCCTTGCGGAGCACGTCGGCAATCTGGCGGCGCAGTATGCCTTGGCGGTTGATCAGCTCCTGCCGAATCTGGCGCAGCAAGGGCGAGGCGTCGTCGCGCACTTTGCCGTCGTCGTCCACCACTTTGTCCATGGCGGCCAGCAGGTTGCGGTCGGCCTGAACGCCCACGCCCAGCAGGCGCAGCGTGGGATAGAGCCCCTCGGGAGCCTGGGTGAAGAACGTCAGCGCCTCGCGGATGGTGCGCAACGACATTTTCAGCTCGTGCACGGCGGCCACCTCCAAGTAGGCACCGGGCAGCTGCGCCCGCAGCAGGTGCGGGCCGGCGTCGTGGTAGTATTGGCTGGGGAAATCGGCGCCGCTGCTGAGCAGCTGGCGGAATTCGTCGGTTTGGAGCAGCAGCTTCTTCAGCTCGTCGGCGCGGGGCTGAAACTGCATGCTCTGCACGTAGTGGCGGCCCAGGGAGCTAAGGCACATGTCGGCCAGCCGCTCGCGCACCTGCTGAAAGCCTATTTTTTGCTCGAAAGTCTGCGGGTAAATCAAAAGCGTAAGAACTACTAAGGAAGTCGCGGGAAATACGCCGGGGAGCTTCCCGGCAGCCTTTTGTAACAGCCACGCGGGCCGAAAGATTCAGGCAAAGCTATACCAGTATGTGCAAACCCGGCCGCGCCGGTGGGAGGGCCTGTGGCACGGTGAGCTTCGCAGCCGTGGCTTCGAAGCCGGAAGCAGCTTTCGGAGTACAAAAAAGCCCGGCCGAGGCGCGGGCTTTAACTTGCCAATTGAAAGCAGTAGGTAGCTTAGCGGGCGTTGTAGCTGTAGCGTTCAAACACATCCGACACTGCCTTGTCGATGCGGGTGGCTTCTTTGTCCATCTGGTCGCCGTTGAGCAGCCCCGACGCGTAGCCTTGCCACACCAGGTCGCCCCCTTTCACGTCCACCAGCTGCACAATCAGGCTGCCGGCATCGAGCTTGTAGGTGGGGCGGGCAGAGAAGCCGCGGGCCTCGTTGTTCGTCCAAAAGCCCTGCCCGTAGTTGCTCGGGTTCTTGATTTCGGTGGGCTGATCGAACACCCGAAAGTTGACCATGAAATCGGGGTTGGAGGCTTGGTAAGTATAGCCTCGCGCATTCAGCTCGTGTTCTACCGCGTCTTTGATGCGGGTTTTGTAGGCCGCGTCGTTGAGGAAATACGAATTGTTCTGGCTGTCCATCACCTGCGAAGCCCAGCCGTAGGTTTTGTAGGAGCGGAAGTTGCTGCTGTTGCCAGTCATGTCGATGTACGGCCCGCTCGACACATCGGCGCCGCCAGCCTGGGTGCTGCCGACTTCCACGGCAGACGAATCGGATGAGGCGCAGCCTGCGGCCAGGGCGCCGCTCAATAACAGACCGGCAGCTAAACGAAGAATTTTCATGAGGTGTGGTGGTGTGCGTTGGAGAATACTGATTCTCAACGTACGAACTCGTAGCCAGCTGGTTACCCCCAAAACCCCATGAAGCCCCGCTGTATCCTACTTCTATCCTTCCCGCGCGCAGCCGACACCGGGCAACCGAGGGAAAGGCGTGCCAGCTAAAACTTCTCGTCAATACCCAGCCCAAACAGCGCGAAGTCGTACTTCACCGGGTCGGCGGGGTCGAACTGGCGCAGGTTGTCGGTCAGCTCCGTGGCGGCCTGCCAGTCGGTTTGCTTGCGGGTGAGCAGACCGAGGCGCCGGGCTACGCGCTCCACGTGCACGTCGAGGGGGCAGACGAGGTCGGCGGGCGAGAGGCGCTGCCAGAGGCCGAAATCGACGCCGTACTCGTCGCGGCGCACCATCCAGCGCAGGTACATGTTCACACGCTTGCAGGCCGAGTTGCGGGCCGGTGTGGCCACGTGCTTGCGGGTGCGCTCGGGCGCGTCGGGCAGGCTAAAGAACAGGTTGTGGAAGTTGATGAGCCGCTCCCGCTGGGTCGCGCCGTTCAGAAACGCGTCTTCCAGCGAGTCATGCTGTTGGTAGTACCAGTTCAGCCAGTGCACGAAGTACAGCAGGTCGGTGTCGCAGAACGTGCGGTGGCAAAACCGCTCCAGCCGGCGCAGGTCATCGTCCTGATGGTGCCGGATGAACTCGTAGGGCGCATTGTCCATGCGGGCCAGCAGTTCCGCCCCTTTGTTCAGAATGATGCTGCGCTTGCCCCAAGCCAGCAGGGCCGCAAACAAGGCACTGATTTCTACGTCCTGCTTCAGCGAGAAGCGGTGCGGCAAGCTGATAGGGTCGGGCGCGATGAAAGCGGGCTGATCGTACCGGCGGTAGCGGTCCTCCAGCAGGGCGTGTATCTGGGCGTGGGTCACGGAAAGTCGGCAAACAGAAAGCCCGACGAAGGTCGGGCTTTCCGCAAATCAAATGTGGAGGCGAGGATTACTCCAGCAGGTACGACGTCTCCACCCGGAAGCGCTGATCGGGCGTGTTGAGTTTGGCCACGGCTCTGCGCGAGAGGCGAATCAGCACGCTGGCGTTGTCGCCGGTGTCGGGCAGCTTGCCAATGACGCGCACGTACACCGTTTGGCCGTTCATGATGTTGCGCACCATCATGAAGGTGCCCACGGGCGCGGTTTTGTGCAGGGCGAGGTATTTCTCCGAATTACCGCCTTCGATAACCGCGGCCAACCCGCTTTCCCTCACTTTGCGCACCACTTCGCTGGCGCGGGTGGGCTCTTTGGGCCCTTCCTCGGCAGGTGTTACGACGGGCGTAGTCACGGGCGCCTTATCGGCTTCCTCCTCGGTGCGCACCGGCTTCTTTTCCGGCTCCTCGGCCGCATCTTCCTGCTCGGGACGGGTGGCGGGCTTGGGTTTGGGCGTGGCTGCGGCCACAGGCTCGGGCGCCGAGGCAGGTGCACCGGCGGCCGCTACAATGATGAGCGTCTGGCCCGAGCGCACGGCGCCACCGGGCAGCTTGTTGAGCCGCTGCAGCTCGGCGGCACTCACATCGAACTTGCGGGCAATGGCAAACAGCGTTTGGCCGGGCGCCACTTTGTAAATGTGGTTGCCCTGGGCATCGGTGGGCAGCTTGCGGGCCGCGGCCGAGCCGTCAGCCTCGGCCGGGGAAGCCGCTGGTTTGGCAGCGGTTCCGCCGGAGGCGGGCAGCACCGCCCGCACGCGCGGCACCAAAATTTCCTGGCCCGACACCAAGGCCCCTTTCACCGTGGGGTTGGCTTCCATCAGTTGCTCCACGCTCACGTGGTAGCGGCGGGCAATGCCGTAGAGGGTTTCGCCGGGGGCCACGCGGTGGCGCACAAAGGTTTTGTTCTGGCGAACCACCACGCCCACCGAATCGGGCGGAGACGCGGGCAAGGCGGTGGCGGCGAAGGGAAGCAGGAAGGCGGAAAACGCGAGGAGTCGGTGGGCTAAGCGGGTCATACGGAGCAGGCGCACGGCACGGGCGTTGGGCGCAGAAATCGGCAGCAAATCCAACGGGAACGTCTGGTGGTAGAGCGCCCGCGCTGCCGAAAGATACAGAAATCTGCCCGTGGCAACCGCCCGCAGGCCACTTTCGTGCCAATAAAGCGCGGCGGCAAACCCGGTGCGGCAGCCGCCCGGCCTGCGGGGTGTACTGGTGCGGCACCACCGCGCCCAAGTAGCACAACCTGCTAGCTTTGTAGCCCCTAAGCCCTCCTTTCGCCCGGCCAAGCCCCATTCGCCGCCCGGTGGCAGGCGGCACCGCCCTGCCTCGTCATACTCATTTCCCCACTCATGCTCAGTATCGGTATCATTCCCGCCCGTTTTGCCTCTACCCGTCTGCCTGGCAAGCCCTTGGTCGACATCGGCGGCAAAAGCATGATTCAGCGGGTGGTGGAGCAGGTGCAGCAGGCCAACCTCCACCGGGTGGTGGTGGCTACCGACGACCAGCGCATCTTCGACCACGTGCACGGCTTTGGCGGCGAGGCGGTGCTCACGCACCCCGACCACCCCAGCGGCACCGACCGCGTGTGGGAAGCCTACCAGCAGCTGGGCATCGAGGCCGATTGCGTGGTCAATATCCAAGGCGACGAGCCGTTCATTCACCCGGCCCAAATCAACGCCCTGCTCGCGTTGTTTCACGAGCCCGTAACGCAGATTGCCACGCTGGTGAAGCCGGTGCTGTCCGACGAGGAACTGCTCAGCCCGCACCTACCCAAAGTGGTGTTGCGCGCCGATGGCAAGGCCTTGTATTTCAGCCGCCACCCCATTCCCTACCTGCGGCAATACCCCGTGGCCGAGTGGCGGCAGCACCACCGCTACCTGCGCCACATCGGCATGTATGCCTACCGCCCGGCCGTATTGCAGCAGCTCACGCGGCTCAGCCCCGCCCCGCTGGAATTGGCCGAGTCGCTGGAGCAGCTCCGCTGGCTAAGCCACGGCTTCGATATTCACACCACCGAAACCGAGCTGGAAACCATCGGCATCGACACGCCCAAGGACGTGGAACGGGCGTTGGCGCATCTGGCCTCCTAGCGCCATTGCCGACACTGGTGTGCAGCCTTTCACGGCTGTTCGGTTTTCGATACCACGTGCTCTTCGGCCACCGAGGCTTGTTCTTCGCGCATTTCCTTCGAGAGAAATACGTTCAGTACGGTGCGAATCACGGCAATAGCTCCCAACTGGCCAATCTGCTGCCAGCTTGGGGCAATGGCGGTGGAAAGGATGTCGGCGCCCAGCTGAAACTCCAGCGCCAAGGCCAGGTAGCGCGCCAGCGAGAGGCGCACGGCCGTAAAATTGGCGGTGCGGCGCCGCAGCAGCATGGGCAGCAACTGCCCCAGTGCCATGAGAATACCCATGCCGATAACACCCGCGCCTACCGCTTCCACACCCAGCTTCAACCATTGCACGGCGCCGCGCACATGGGCCTCTATCAGCTCAAACTGCTTCATACCGGTTTGGTAGCCGTAACTCGACCGTCCGCGGGCTAGCCGCCAATGCGCTTGGTGTTCTTGTAGCCAAGCTTCACCAACTCGCCCATCACTTTCTCGCGCACATCGCCCTGGATGAGGATTTCGGCGTCTTTGGCGCTGCCGCCCACGCCGCACTTGGTTTTGAGCAGCTTACCAAGGGTTTGCAGATCGTCCTCGGTGCCGCGGAAGCCAGTTATCAGCGTCACTTGTTTGCCCCCGCGCTGCTTCTTGTCGAGCTGCACGCGCAGCTGTTGCTGTTGTGGGGGCAGCGTGGTGGTTTCGGCCGGCTCGTCCTGTTGGTATTCGAAATCGGGGTTGGTGGAATACACCACGCCCTCCCGGTTGCCGTGTTTCTTGCTCATGGTATGTAGTGGGTGAATGGCTGGATGGCTACATGGCTGTTCATTTTTCTGTTCTCAGAACGGCCAGCCATGTTGCCATCAAACCATTTGACAATTTACTTGACTTCAAACCCTTCCCCTACCACCACCGGCAGCGCCAAAGGCTCCAGGGCGACGGTAAAGTCGGTGGCGTCGCCGGCGTAGTCGCCGTCGAGGTGAAAACCCAGGGCTTGCTCGGCGCGCACGTGCACGGTCTGGGCCGTGTGGTAGTCGGCGGCGCCTGAGGTCGGCAGGTTGCCCGCCGCCAGCCCATACGCCACCCGAATGGCACGCGTGAAGGGCAGCTGGTTGATCAAACACACATCGAGCAGCCCGTCGCGAATATCAGCCAGCGGCGCGATGTAGGCGTTGTTGCCGTACTGCGCGGCATTGGCAAAAGCCAGCACGTAGCAGTCGGTTTGAATGTGCTTGTCTCCCAGCGTTATTTCCACCGGACACGGACGGTATCGTTGGTACTCGCGCAGGGCCACGCGCACGTAGGTGCTTAGGCCGCGGGTGCCGGCTTCGGCAAAGCAGCGGCTCACGTGGGCATCAAAACCCAGCCCGGCGGTGCAGAAAAACGGCCGGCCGTTCAGCCGCCCCACGTCGATGGGCAGCACGCGCGGGCGGCGCAGCAGGGCCACGGCAGCTTCGGGCCGCAGCGGAATGCCCAGGTGCCGGGCCAGGCCGTTGCCCGAGCCGCGCGGCAACACCGCCATAGCCGCGCCGGTGCCCAACAGGCCCCGCCCCACTTCGTTCACGGTGCCGTCGCCGCCCACGGCCACCACAATGCCGTAGCCTTGGGCGGCAGCTTCGCGGGCCAGCTCTTCGGCGTGGCCGGCGTACTGCGTAGGCCTGATTTCGTAGTGCAGGGCGTAATCCTTACTGAGCACCTGGTTCAGCAAGCCCTGCAAATCGAAGTTTCGGTTGGTGCCCGAAATCGGGTTAAAGATGAAACACAGGCGAGACAGGTTGGGCGTCATAGAGGCACGAAGAAGCGCAGCGGCTGAGCCGGTGGGCAAAGATGCACGGCCGGCGCCAAACGCCCGGTGGTAGTCACATGGATATACGCAACGACGCCCGCCCCGCCGGGAAGGCAGAGCGGGCGTCGGCAGGAGCAAGCGGAGCGGCTTACTGCTTTTTCATCTGGCCGAGTTTCTCGATCAGGTCGGCGGTGCGGGTCGAGTAGCCGGTTTCGTTGTCGTACCAGCCCACCACTTTCACCAGCGTGCCGTTGCACGAGGTCAGCTCCGAGTCGAAGATGCACGAGTGGGGGTTGCCCACGATGTCGATGCTCACGATGGGGTCGGTGGTGTACTCCAGGATGCCTTTCAGCGGGCCATCGGCGGCCTTTTTCAGGGCGGCGTTAACCTCGTCCTTCGTCACTTCCTTTTTCAGTACCACCGTCAGGTCGGTCATCGAGCCGTCTGGAATGGGCACGCGCATGGCCACACCGTCGAGCTTGCCCTTCAGGTGGGGCAGCACCAGGCCCACAGCCTTGGCAGCACCCGTCGAAGTCGGGATGATGCTGTAGGCGGCGGCGCGGGCGCGGCGCAGGTCTTTGTGGGGCGCGTCCTGCAAGTTCTGGTCGGAGGTGTAGGCGTGCACCGTGGTGATGTAGCCTTTCTCAATGCCGAATGCATCGTCCAGCGCCTTGGCCATCGGGGCCAGGCAGTTGGTGGTGCAGGAGGCGTTCGACAGAATCGTTTCGTCGCCGGTCAGAATGTTTTCGTTTACACCCAGTACTACCGTGGGAATGTTGCCGGTAGCGGGAGCCGAAATAACCACTTTCTTGGCACCGGCGGTGAGGTGCTGGCCTGCGCCGGCTTCGTCGGTGAAGCGGCCGGTCGATTCCAGTACCACGTCCACGCCCATGTCGCCCCAGGGAAGCAACTTCGGGTCGCGCTCGGCGAGGGCGGCAATGTGCTGGCCGTTCACAGTCAGGCTGTTCTCGTCGTATTCCACCGTGCCATCGAAGCGGCCGTGCACCGAGTCGTACTTGAGCAGGTGCGCCAGCGTCTTGTTGTCGGTCAGGTCGTTGATGGCCACCACTTCCACGTCGGGGCGGCTCAGCAACGACTTAAACGTCAGGCGGCCAATGCGGCCGAAGCCGTTGATGGCAACTTTGATTTTAGCCATAATTGGGGAAGAAAAGAGTTAGCGGCCCACGCACTGGACCGACAGGTGAGAATGCGCGGACGAAGGTACGCGGCTCGAAATGAAAACCAAATTGGCCGTCAGTACGTGCCCCGACAGCATCTTTGGGCCGCCCCGAATGGCCGCCGCTCAAGCCGGCCCCTACCTCGTCTGCCGCCGCTTTATACCCCACAACTCGGCTCGGATACAACCACGTGGCGGTAGCGGGCCAGCGGCATGGTCGTCTCCGAATCGGACGCGGATACGTCGGCCTGGCGGGCGTGAATTGGCTCGTGGGAGTGGGTGAGCATGCCGCCGGTCCGCCCCTGCCGCACCGCCTGAATTTCAGCCACAATGGACAGCGCAATTTCCTCCGGCGTCTCGGCGCCCACATTCAGGCCAATGGGGCTGTAGAGGCGGCCGCGCAGTTGGGTAGCCGCATCGGGCACTGCCTGCGTCAGCTCTTCCAGCAGCCGAGCGGCTTTCTGGCGGGGTCCCAACAAGCCGATGTACGCCGTGGGCGCCGCCAGCAGGCATTGCAGCACGGCCAGGTCGTAGGCGTAGTTGTGGGTGAGCAGCACGGCATAATCGGTGGTGAGCGGCAAGGCGGGCACGTCGGCCAGCGGCACCACGCGCACCGCGGCGGCCTCGGAGAAACGCTCTGGAGCTGCCTGGCGCGGGCGGCCGTCCACCACCGTCACGTGCCAGCCGAGCGTGGCAGCAAGGCGCACCAGCGGCTGGGCGTCGTTGCCGGCCCCGTACACGGTGAGGCGCAGCGGCGGGCGCAGCACTTCCAGGAAAACCCGCACCGTGCCGCCGCCCGGGGCCGGGTATTCGCGAATAAGGGACTGATCCTGGGCGCGGGCGTGGTCGGCGTCGCGGCGGATGTAGGCGGTAAGGTCGAGGTTGTCGAGGGCGGAGCCGCGCACCTGTCCGTCGGGCATCAGCAGCAGCCGCTGCCCCAAATCGGCCAGGGCTTGCCCGGCGGCACAGCGAAATACGGTGGCCAGCACGGCCGGCTCGGGGTGCTGGGCGAAGCCGCGCAGCAGCTCCAACGGGTTGTCGGGGTCCTGAAAATCGAGGGGCTCCAGCAGAATGCGCACCACGCCCTGGCAGCCGGGGCCGAGGCCGTGCCGGGGGTCGTCTTCGTCGCTGGTGTCGTAGGTAACGAGCGTGGGCTGGCGGCGCTGCAGGGCCTGGCGGGCACGTTGGCGGGCGTCGCCTTCGAGGCAGCCCCCGCTGATGGCGCCGGTGAGCTGGCCGTCGTCGGTGACGAGCATACGGGCGCCGGGGCGGCGGTAAGCCGAGCCGTCCACTTCCACGACCGTGGCCAGGGCACAGGCGCGGCCGGCGGCGCGGTAGTCGTCGTAGGCAGTCAGCAGGCGTTGCAGTTCAGTCATAAGGCAGGTAGGGCCGACGAGGTTGTGCGTAATCGAGAAGCGCCGCGCGCAACGAAGCCAGCCGGTGGCGGCAACAGGATGGCGTTCGGGGAAGTACGCCGGGGCGCGGCGGGCGGTTGCCTGCATAGCGGCCGCGAACGAGCGGCGGCATGGATATTTATTCTTAAAAATCTATATTGGATAAACCCGAAGCGCGCTGCAGCCCTACCCTTCCGGCCAGGAAGGCCACCACCGTTTTTTTCCTCAATCATCATTCTTCAAACGGTATGGAAGCTCAACTTGAACAGATTCGCGAACAGCAGAAAGCCACCTGGAACAAGTTTTCGGCCGGCTGGCGCAAGTGGGACGATTTCACCATGGACTGGCTGCGGCCCATGGGCGACGAAATCATCCGGTCCCTGCACATCAAACCCACCGACCTGGTGCTCGACGTGGCTGCCGGTACCGGGGAGCCGGGCCTGAGTATCGCCTCGCTGGCCAAGGACGGCAAAGTCGTCATTACCGATCTGGCCGAGGACATGCTGGCCGTGGCCCGCGACAAAGCCACGGCTCAGGGCATCCGCAACTACGAAACCGTGGCTTGCGACGTGTGCGAGCTGCCTTTCCCCGACGACACGTTCGATGCGGTGAGCTGCCGCTTCGGCTTCATGTTTTTTCCCGACATGCTGGTGGCCGCCCAGGAAATGCGCCGCGTGCTGAAGCCCGGCGGGCGTCTGGCGGCGGCGGTGTGGGGTCCGCCCACTCAGAATGCGTGGATTACCGCCATCATGGGCACCATCGGTCAGAACATAGAAGTGCCCACGCCGCCGCCCGGCGCGCCGGGCATGTTCCGCTGCGCTGGCCCGGGTTTTCTTTCCGAGCTGTTTCGGCAAGCCGGTTTCCAGCAGGTGACGGAAAAGGAAATAACCGGCAAGCTGCGTTGCGGCAGCAACGACACCTACTGGCAGTTTATGAACGAAGTGGCCGCGCCCGTGGTCATGGCCCTCAGCAAAGCCGACGAGGCTACCCGGGAGAAAATCAGGCAGGAAGTGTATGCCCGCGTCGACCAGCAATACCCCGACAAGCAGGCCGCGCTGGATTACGGCACGGTGGTCGTATCGGGCACGAAGTAAGATGCAGGGCCTGCCAGCTATTGCTCAGTTGCTTTGCCTTTTAGGGGGTGTCCTGCTTGTTCCGGCCTGCCGCCAATCCAACCGGGGCGACGCGCCCACGGCGGCCGAAATCCGCGCCATCGACCTGAAGCAGGGCAACCTGACGATGTGCGGCCCCGCCGACCAGCAATTGGGCACGGCGGTGTTTGAGACGTCGTGCCCCGCCAGCGTGCAGCCCGATTTCAACCTCGCCCTTTCCCTGCTGCACTCCTTTGAGTACGACGAGGCCGAGAAGGTTTTTGCCCGCATCATTGCCCGGGAACCGGGCTGCGCCATGGCTTATTGGGGCGTAGCCATGTGCAGCTACCACCCGCTCTGGACACCGCCCTCCCCGCCTGAGCTGCAGAAAGGCGCCGCCGCCCTGGCCCTGGCCCAGCGTCTGCCGCGCAAAACCACTCGGGAGGCCGCGTTCATTCAGGCATTAGGCGCGTTCTATCAAGACTGGGAACAGGTGGAGCACCGGGCGCGCAGCCTGCGGTTTGAGCAAGCCATGGCCAAGCTCCACGCCGATTTTCCCGCCGACCGCGAAGCCACCGTTTTCTACGCCTTGGCCCTGGATGCCGCCGCCGACCCGGCCGACAAGACGTTTGCCCGGCAGAAAAAGGCCGGCGCCCTGCTGCAGGCCCTGTACCCCGGCGAGCCAAACCACCCCGGCATTCTGCATTACCTCATTCATACCTACGACTACCCGGAGTTGGCCGCGCTGGCCTTGTCGGCGGCGCGCAAATATGCGTCCGTCGCGCCCTCGTCGGCGCATGCGTTGCACATGCCGTCCCATATTTTCACCCGGCTCGGGCTCTGGGACGACTGCATTGCGTCCAACCTGGCGGCCACGTCCTCGGCCCGCTGCTACGCCGAAAGTGCGGGCCTGAAAGCCCACTGGGACGAGGAGTTGCACGGCTTGGACTACCTGACCTACGCCTATTTGCAAAAGGGCGAAAACCAGCTGGCACGGGCCCAGTGGCGCTACCTCGACACCCTGAGCCGGGTGTCGCCGGTGAACTTCAAGGTGGCGTATGCCTACGCGGCTATACCTGCGCGCTACGTGCTCGAAAACAAGCAGTGGCCGCAGGCGGCCCGGCTTCCCCGGCAGCCCGGCAGCCTCGACTGGCAGCAGTATCCGTGGCAGCACAGCATCATTCATTTTGCCCGGGCTCTGGGCCAGGCGCACCTGGGCCAGCTCGATTCGGCCCGCGCGGAACTGGCCGACATGCGCCGGCTGCACCAGGCGTTGCTGGAGTTGAAAGACGCCTACAAGGCCAATCAGGTGCAGATTCAACTGCTGAGCGCCGAAGCCTGGATACGCTTAGCCGAACGCAACTCCGCCGAAGCCCTGCGCCTGATGCAAGCCGCCGCCGACCTGGAAGACCACACCGAAAAGCACCCCGTAACTCCTTCCGAAGTACTACCAGCCCGGGAGTTGCTGGCCGACATGCTGTTGCAGCTGGGCAAGCCGGGGCTGGCGCTGCAAGCCTACGAAGCCGACCTGCGGCAGCATCCGAACCGGTTTAATGGCTTATACGGCGCAGCTGTGGCCGCCGAGCAGACCGGAAACCTGGCCAAGGCGCACCGCTACTTTCAACGGTTGACGGAAGTGGCCGCGGCCCCCGGTGCCAACCGGCCGGAGCTGGCAGCAGCGCGGGCTTTCCTGGCGAAAAAACAGGACCGAATTATTTAATCCCCGCCCCACCTTGCAAGGTCTGGAGCTGGTCTGCAACCCACGGAATAAATTTTTCGTTTTCTACTTTGAAACTCAAAGAACTTTATAGATTTGCATAAACATTCCGATTCGCAGCCGCCCTTACTTCCCCATGAACCTGGCTTCAATCCTCGACCGACTACATGCCCAAGCCAGGCAAAACCGCTGGCTGCGCTACTTCGCCGTGTTTAACCGGGTGGCGTTAGCGGCGGGGTTCATCCCGTCGGGGTTTGTGAAAATTATGGGGGAGCGGTTTACGTCCTTGTCCAATAACCACCCGATGGGGCATTATCTGGAGGCCCTTCACCACACCGGCTACTACTACCCTTTTATCGGGGTGCTGCAGGTAACGGCAGCGCTTTTGTTGCTGCTACCCGGCACGGCCGTGCTCGGGGCGGTTCTGTACCTGCCCATCATCCTGAACATTTGCATCCTGTCGCTTGCGGTGCGCTTTGACGGCTCGCTGCTGACCTCGCCGCTGATGGTGCTGGCCAACCTGTACCTGCTTTGCTGGTATTACGACCGAATAAAATTTCTCTTTCCCTTCACCCAGCCGCCCGCACCGGCGGCCCTCCCGGCGCAGAATAGCAGCAACAAGTTCCCAACGGCCTTTTTTGCTGGGGTAGCGGCCACCGTCGCATTGGTAGTAGTGGGCATTACCTCCTTCGATATCAAGCCTTACAACACCCTGGCCGATTGCCGCATGCAGTTTAAAGGCGGCACCCGTACCCAAGCGGGCAATCGGTTCTGTGAATGCATTCACAACCAAGGAATTCCGCTCGACCAAGCAATGGCCGAGTACCGCCAAGCCCCCGACGACCCCGCCAGCCCACCTCTGCCGGCAGTTAGTACATCGGTGGTCCGTTAGCCCTTCTCTCCTGGGTAGCTAGTTGGACGACGCATCTGCCAAGCCTGCCTAACTGACTCAACATCAACAACCACAAATAAAAAACCATGACTGCTCAACCCCACCTCCCGACCAGCCTGCACCCCAGCCCCTTGAGCAAACGCTTAGCACAGGGTGCTGGCCTTGCCTTCGTACTGATTGCCCTGTTCATGGCGGTTTTTGCCAGCGGGGCAAACCTAAAATTTGGCCTTTGGGCGATACTGCCGCTACTCACGGTGCCGGTGGCGGGTGCCTTCGGAGGCCTGCTGTACTTTCTGCTGGATTACCTGCGCTGCCAGGGTAGCTGGCAGAAGGTAGTGGCCAACGTCTTCTGGGCACTGGCTTATTGCGCCGGGCTGTGGATCAGCTTGGTGGCGGCTTTTGCAGTAACCGGTCTTTGGGACTAACATTCCTTAACAATACCTGCTCATAAGTTATTGAGAGCAGCGCTTCACGAGCCACTTGGATCACCTATTCCGATTTCTTGTGGTCCATGTAGTAAGCCAGATATCCTTCCTGCCGGCCTACAATTGCCGACATCAAGGCGCCCCACTCCCGCCACGTGTACCCAAAGGCTACTCCGTCGGAGAAAACGAAATACCAATCGTTGGCTTTTCTATCCGCCGTTTCCCCAACCCAGCCTAGTTCCTCAATTGCTCTCTTGATCAGTTCTAGGTGTGGCCTGTACTCTGCTGTAGTAGCCATCAGATAGTCGTTCCACAACGGGTCGTTATTCGACCACCAAGGTAGGTCGTCTGTTCCACCGACTGATCCATAGTCTCCCGGCTCATCTGTGGTAACGACTAACTCTAAACCAGATGTGTTCTTGATTTTTAAAGCATCCATAGCCAATCCAAGTTTGTTTCTGCTATTGAACCAGTTAAATTAACCACAAACGCCCCGAAACCACTGCGGCTCCGGGGCGTTTTCATTTGCTGCTTCAGCCGCAACTACAGCAGCTTGTCCAGGTAAATCGGGAGTTGGCGCACGCGCTTGCCGGTGGCGTGGTACACGGCGTTGGTAATGGCGGCGGCCACGCCCAGCAGGCCTACTTCGCCGATGCCTTTCACGCCCAGCGGGTTGACGTGTGGGTCTTCCTCCTCCACGAACACCACCTCGATGTCGCGGATGTCGGCGTTGACGGGCACGTGGTATTCGGCGTAGTTGTGGTTCATGTAACGGCCAAAACGGTGGTCCATCACCGTTTCTTCCATCAGGGCCATGCTGATGCCCCACACAATGGAGCCCAGCACCTGCGAGCGGGCGGTTTTCTGGTTGAGGATGCGGCCGGCGGCCACCACGTTCAGCACCCGCGACACGTGTACGGTGCCCAATTCCTCGTCCACCTTCACCTCCACGAACACCACGTTGTGGGAGTGCATGGAGTATTTCTGCATGGTGAGCGGGTTGGGCATGGCCGAGGAATCGGCTTCGATTTCCCGCTCCCCGCTGGTTTGCAGCACGTCGCGCAGCACCACGGCTTGGTCGTGGTCCTGGCGCAGGCGGATCTGGCCGTTCACGAACTCCACGTCCTCGAACTTGGCGCCCTTGAGGGGCGAGTCGCCCAACTTCTGGGCCAGTTTGAGCAGCTTTTCGCCCAGGGCCTCGCAGGTGCTTTTCACGGCTGAGCCCACCGAAGCGGCCGTCCAGGAGCCGCCCTGCACGGGCGCTTCGGGCAGCGTGGTGTCACCGAGCTTGAACGTAACGGCCTCCATGGGCAGACCCAGGGTTTCGGCCGCAATCTGCGTCATGATGGTGTAGGTGCCGGTGCCGTTTTCGCCGGCGGCGCTGCTCACCGTCAGTTTGCCGTCGGCGGTGATGGTAGCCTTGGCGGCGGCTTTCTGCATGGAGGCATCCCACACGCCCCCGGCCACGCCCCAGCCCACCAGCATGTTGCCTTCCTTGGTGGCGCGCGGCGCCATCGGGCGCTTGTCCCAGCCGAAGCGGCGGGCGCCTTCGTCGTAGGCTTCGCGCAGCTTTTTGCTGCTGAAGGGCTTGTTCTCGTTCTGGTCTTCCTCGGCGTAGTTGCGGCGGCGGAACTCCAGCGGGTCGAGGCCGGCGGCGTAGGCCATTTCGTCCATGGCTACTTCCAGCGCGAAGGAGCCGGTGGCGGCGCCCGGGGCGCGCATGTCGAGCGGCGTGTACACGTCGAGCGCGGCCACCTGGTAGTTGAGGTGCACGTCGGGGCACTTGTAGAGCATGCCCGACCAGTTGACCACGTTTTCGGTGTACTCCTCGAAACGCGAAGTTTCGTGCAGGGCCGAGTGCTTGAGGCCGAGCAAAGCGCCGTCGGGACCGGTGCCCATCTCCACGGTTTGCAGCGTGTGGGGGCGGTGGCCGAAGCTGAACATCTGCTGGCGGGTGAGCGAGAGGCGTACCGAGCGTTTCAGCTCCAGCGCGGCCAGCACTGATAAAAACAGCTCGTACTGGGGCCGCAGCCCCGCGCCGAAGCCGCCACCCATGTACAGGTTCACCACCCGGGCCTGCTCCTTGCTCAGCCCGAACACCTTGGTGACGTACTGCTGGCAGTTGTAGACGCCCTGGGTTTTGTCGTAGATGGTCAGCTTGCCGTTGGGGTGGTAGTGCACGGTGGCCCCAAACAGTTCCATGGGGTTGTGGTGCTGGGCCCCGTGAATGTACTCCTGCTTGATATGCTGCTCGGCCTTAGCCAAACCCTTGTTGGCGTTGCCGCGGCGCACGGGCGGCTTGTAGCCGGTTTTGCCCTTGCCGGGCTCGTGGCCGTCGTCGCGCTTGGCTTCGATGTCGGTTTCGTGCGTTGACTCCTTGTACTCAATGTCGAGGATGCTGGCCGCGTAGCGCGCCAGCTCAAAGGTATCGGCCACGACCAGGGCCACGGGCTGCATGCTGAACTTGACCTCGTCGTCGTGCAGGGGGCGGAAGGGCGAGCCGCCGGGGGCCACGTCGTCCTTGTAGCTCTTGTCGAACCAGGCCAGGCCGGGCACGTTTTCGTGGGAGAAAACCTGGAGCACGCCCGGTATAGCCAGTACCTTGTCGGCGTGGATTTTCAGGATTTTGCCTTTGGCAATGGGGCTGCTGACCACGTAGCCGTACACGAGGTCGGGCACGTTGAACTCGGCGGAGTACTTGGCCGCGCCGGTTACCTTGGCCGGTCCTTCGACGCGGCTCGGCGCTTTGCCGACGTGATTGGTAGTGCTGCTCATCGGGCTGCTCACGGATTACTGTTGTTGAATACGTTGGTTGCCTTTCCGCCCGCGGCGGCCTGCTTCAGAGCCCGCACAATGGCGCGCCGGGCCAGCTCAATCTTGAAGTCGTTGGCGCCCTGTCCCACGGCCCCTTCCACAGAGGCCTCGGCGGCCTTGCGGAACGTGGCCTCGGTAGCGGGCTGCCCCTTCAGCAGGTCCTCGGCGGCGGGACTGCGCCAGGGCTTGTGGGCCACGCCACCCAGGGCCAGCCGAGCATCCCGAATGGTGGTGCCGTCCAGCTCCAGGGCCGCCGCCACCGACACCAGGGCAAAGGCGTAGCTGGTCCGGTCGCGCAGCTTGAGGTAGCTGAAGTTTTTCTCAAACCCCTTCTTAGGCAGCTCCAGGGCCACTATCAGCTCCCCGGCTTTGAGGGTGTTGTCCTGCTCGGGCGCGTCGCCGGGCAGGCGGTGGAAGTCCTCGAACTTGATGCGCCGCTCGCCGCCGTTGCCGCGCACGTGCACCACGGCTTCCAGGGCGGCCAGGGCCACACACATGTCGGAGGGGTGAGTAGCAATGCACTGCTCCGAAGCGCCCAGAATGGCGTGGATGCGATTGTAGCCGCCAATGGCCGAACAGCCCGAGCCGGGTTCCCGCTTGTTGCAGGGCGTGGCCAAATCGTAGAAGTAGTAGCAGCGGGTGCGCTGCATCAGGTTGCCGCCGTTGGTGGCCATGTTGCGCAGCTGCGGCGAGGCCCCGGCCAAAATGGCCTGGCTCAGCAGCGGGTAGCGCGCCTGCACATCGGGGTGCCAGGCGGTGTCGGCGTTAGTGGCGGTGGCGCCCAGGCGCAGGCCACCCTCGGCGGTGGTTTCGATGCTGGTGAGCGGCAGCTTGTTGAGCCCGACGAGGTGCGTGGGCCGGGCCACGTTTTCCTTCATCAAGTCCAGCAGATTGGTACCGCCGCCGATGTAAGCCGAACTATCGTGGCCGCTGAAGTCGCGCACGGCAGCATCGACCGACTCGGCGCGTGTGAGGGTGAAGGGGTTCATTGGTGTAGAGCTTAGAGCGAAGAGGTGAGAACGTAGATTGGACTGCAAGGCCAGACGCGGTGGGCCGGCTGTTTCTCAGCTCTAGCTTCTGAGTGCTATGCTCTTTTTATCTACAACTTCCTTCACGGCGTTGAGGATGCCCACATAGGCCCCGCAACGGCAGATGTTACCGCTCATCAATTCCCGAATTTCGTCTTCGGTGTGGGCCTTGCCCTCGTTGATGAGGCCCTGCGCCGAGCAAATCTGGCCCGGGGTGCAGTATCCGCACTGAAAAGCGTCGTGGTCGATGAAAGCCTGCTGCAGGGGGTGCAGGTTGCCTTCCTGGCCCAGGCCTTCGATGGTGGTAATGTCGGCTCCTTCCTGGAGCACGGCCAGCGTGAGGCAGCTGTTGATGCGCTTGCCGTCGACGAGCACGGTGCAGGCCCCGCACTGGCCATGGTCGCAGCCTTTCTTGGTGCCCGTCAGGCCGGCGTACTCGCGCAGGGCGTCGAGCAGCGAGGTCCAGGGCGCCAGTTCCAGGTGATGGTCCTGACCATTGATGCGCAGCGTAACAGGGGCGGCTGGGGGCGGCGGCAAAGATTGGCCGGCGGATTTGGGGGTCGACGTTCCACTCATAGCACGAAGCGGGTGAGAAGGTTTGGGATTCGACGAAGCGGCGGAATGGACATGCCGCACTTCGGCATAGATGTTTCCTTACGCCCATTTGCCGCACTAGTTGTAGAGCTTGCCGTAGTTTGCGGGCATTATGGCATCTTTTTCGGCCTCCCTACCGGTATAGAGAAACGTCTGCCTTTACTGCTGCCATGCTCACGCCTCCCGAACGCCACCGCTACCGCCGCCACCTGCAGCTCGCCGAAATTGGGGAGGCCGGGCAGTTGCGGCTACGCGCAGCGCGGGTGCTGGTGGTGGGGGCCGGGGGCCTGGGCTGCCCGGTGCTGCAATACCTGGCGGCCGCCGGCGTGGGCACCCTCGGCATTGCCGATGCCGACCAAGTGGAACTCAGCAACCTGCAGCGCCAGGTTCTCTACGGCCCGGCCGACGTCGGTCAGCCCAAGGCCGAAACCGCCGCCCGCGCCGTGCAGCGCCTGAACCCGTTGGTGGCTTGCGAAATTCACAGCCTGCGCGTCGACCGCAGCAACGTGTGCACCTTGGTAGCAGCCTACGACGCGGTGGTGGACGGCACCGACAATTTTGCCACCCGCTACCTGCTCAACGACGCCTGCGTGAGCTTGGGCAAACCGCTGATTTCGGGCGCCATCTACAAGTTCGAAGGCCAGGTGTCGGTGTTCAACTACCGCGGCGGCCCTACCTACCGTTGCCTGTTTCCGGCGCCGCCCGGCCCCACCGAAGCCCCCAACTGCGACACTACCGGCGTGCTGGGCGTGCTGCCGGGGTTGGTAGGCACGGCCCAGGCCACCGAAACGCTCAAGGTGCTGCTCGACCTGGGCGAAGTGCTCAGCGGCCGGCTCTGGGTTATCGACGCGCTAACGTTTCAATCCCGCGCCCTGCGGTTTCCGCGCCACCCCGAGCGCAGCCTCATCAACCTCGACACGGCCAACCCCACCGATTACACCGACGCCATGTGTCCACCGGCCGTAGCCCCCATTTCGGTGGCCGAGCTGCGCCGCCTGCTGCATTCGGCCGCGCCGCCGTTTCTGCTCGACGTGCGCGAACCGGATGAATACGCTGCCGGCCACCTGCCCGGTGCCACATTGGTGCCGCTGGGGCTCCTGGCCGAAAACGCGGCCACCATCCCGCAGCACCAAACCGTGGTGGTGTATTGCCGCTCCGGTGCCCGCAGCGCCCGCGCCGTGGCCCAGCTGCAGACTGATTTCGGCTACACCAACCTGCTCAACCTCGAAGGCGGCATCAGCGCGTGCGACGCCGATTTGCTCGGAGCTTAACCATGCCGCAAACCGCCACGCCCCCCACCCGTCCGCGCCTGCGCTTCGACCGCCACGAGCTGGCCGGTGCCTTCGGCGACTTGGGCACCGACTTGCCGCTGCTCATCGGCGTCATTGCGGCCTCCGGCGCCGACAGCGCAGGCATTCTGATCATGTTTGGGCTGATGCAGGTGTTTTCGGGCCTGTGGTATGGCATGCCCATGCCGGTGCAGCCCCTTAAAGCCTTTGCGGCCCTGGTCATTGCCCAGAAGATTCCCGGCCGCATCATCTTCGGCGGCGGGCTGGCCATTGGCGTTTCCATGTTGCTGCTCACCATCACGGGGCTGATTGATGCCCTGGCGCGGCTGGTGCCCAAGCCCGTGGTGCGCGGCATTCAGCTGGGCCTGGCGCTGCAGCTGGCCACGCTGGCCCTCAAGGAATATGTGCCCGCCGATGGGTGGCCCGGCTACGCCCTGGCTGCCGCTGCCTTTGCTCTGACGGTGGTGTTGCTGGGGCACCGCCGCTGGCCGGCCGCGCTGGCTGTCATTGCCCTAGGCATCGTGTATGCTCTGGTGTTCAAGCTCGATCTGGCCACGGCCCAGCGCGCCGTGGCGCTGCATTTGCCGACCTGGCACCTGCCCGCCCGCGCCGACATCCTGACCGGCGCCGTGCTGCTGGCCCTGCCCCAGATTCCGTTGTCGCTCGGCAACTCCATTCTGGCCACCCACCAGGTAGCCGCCGATTACTTTCCCGAGCGCGGCCTGACGGTGCGCCAGATCAGCTTCACCTACGCCCTGATGAACTTGGTAAATCCGTTTCTGGGCGGCTTTCCGGTGTGTCACGGCTCGGGCGGCATGGTAGGGCACTATGCTTTCGGGGCGCGCACCGGCGGCTCGGTGGTGCTTTACGGCCTGCTGTTTCTCGTGCTGGGCCTTGTGTTCAGCCAAGGCTTTGCGCAAGTGGTGCAGCTATTCCCATTGCCCATCCTTGGCGTGCTGCTGCTCTTCGAAGCCCTGACGCTGGCTGCTCTGCTGCGCGACGTGGCCGAATCCAGACCCGCTATGCTGGTGGCCTTGCTCGTGGGGCTGTTGTGCTGGGGCCTGCCCTACGGCTACCTCGTGGGCCTGACGGTGGGCACGGCCGTGCATTACGCCATGCGCCGCGGTTGGGTAGGGCTCGGCAAATAACTTCGTGGGGCTGGGCACCCGCTTTTCCACTTCCGTCATGACCCCGCAAGCACAGAACACCCAAACCGCCGTTGCCTTCTACCAGTTGATGTTCAACGACTGCCAGCCCGCCGAAGCCGTGGCGCGCTACGTGGGCGCCGAATACATTCAGCACAACCCGCACGTGGCCGACGGCAAGCAGGGTTTCATCGAGTACTTCGAGCGGATGCAGCGCGAGTACCCCGGCAAGCACGTGGAAATTAAGCGCACCGTGGCCGAGGGGAATTACGTGGTGCTGCATTGCCGCCAGCTCTGGCCCGGCGACCAGGATTGGGCCGGCATCGACATTTTCCGCTTCGACGACCACGGAAAAATTGTGGAGCACTGGGACGTGCTGCAACCCATACCCGGCGAAGCGAAAAACAGCAATACCATGTTCTAGCTTCCGCGTCGGCAGCTATTATCCCCCAATGGTCGACATCGACTCGAAGCTGAGCTGGTGCACCGGCCGGCGCTGCTCGGCCTCGAACCCATCGGCGGCGCGGGTATGAAAGGCAGCCGCCAGTGCGTCGCGCAGGTCATCGTCGGAAGCACCGCCGCGCAACAGGGCACGCACGTCGAGCACGCCTTGGTCGTAGAGGCAGGTCTTCACGCCCCCTTCGGCCGTGATGCGCAGGCGGTTGCAGGAGCCGCAGAATGTGCGCGAATACGCTGCAATGATGCCCACCCGGCCCGCATGGCCCGCCAACCTAAACTCGGAGGCCGTGGCGCCGGGGGCCGCGGGCAGCGGTAGCAAGGGGCCGAAGTGGTCTTCCAAGTGCTGCCGGATGCGGCGGTGGTTCCAGGGCAGCGTGGCCGGGGTGGCCTCGTGGCTGCCGCCGTTGAAAGGCATTTCCTCGATAAACCGCACGTTCACGGGTAAGTCGCGGGTCAGTTCGGCCAGCGGCACCAGGTCTTCGATGTTCTGCCCGTCCATTACCACGGCGTTGATTTTCACCTGCATGTCGGCGGCCAGCAGCGCGTGCAGCGTGTCGAGCACCTGCGGCAGCTCGTCGCGGCGGGTGATGCGCCGGAACCGGCTGCGGTCGAGGGTATCGAGGCTGAGGTTGACCGAGCGCACGCCCAACCGGGCCAGCGTGGGCACGTGCGGGGCAGTGAGTACGCCGTTGGTGGTCAGGCCGATGTCGTCGATGCCCGGAATCTGACCGAGCCGCTCGATGAAAGGCAGCAGGCCCCGCCGGACGAACGGTTCCCCACCGGTGAGGCGCACTTTGCGCACGCCCAGCCCGGCCAGTACGGCCACCACGCGCTCCATTTCTTCGTAGGTGAGCAGCTCCTGCCGCGGCACGTAGGCAATGCCTTCCTCGGGCATGCAGTAAAAACAGCGCAGGTTGCAACGGTCGGTTACGGCCAAACGCACGTATTCGAGCGGGCGGCCGTGGGCATCGTACAACTGGGTGGGCACTGCGGACATACAAAGCGGGCTGCGCCGGTGCACTTGCCGGCTGCGTGTGCCACAAAGAACGCCACCACGGCTTTTGTGTTCACATTTGCACCACAAAACATGGGTTTTCTCCTCCTACTTCGTTTATGAACCTCTCCATTGCCCTGTTCGGCATCACCCGCGAAATAGTGGGCAGCTCCGTGCTGCAGCTCGACGTGCCCGAGGGCCAATCGGTTGACGGGCTGCTGACCCAGCTGCGGCAGCACTACCCCGCGCTGGGCCAGCTCAGCAGCCTGGCGGTGGCCGTTAACAACGAATACGCCGAGCCCACCGACCGGCTGCACGAACGCGACGACGTGGCCCTGATTCCACCCGTCAGCGGCGGCTAAAAATCCAATTATCAAGTCATTGGAAGAGACTTCCGTACCCCGGTCCTAAGCCCGTTCGGTCAGTTCTTCCTTGCATTGCGCCTTACTCCATATGCTCATCCAACTCACCGACCAGCCCATCGACGTGGCCGCCGTGCTACAAGCCGCGCAGGCCGACGGCGCCGGAGCCGTTAATGCTTTCATTGGCACCATTCGCAACCAGAGCACCGGCCGGCGGGTGGTGCGCCTGCACTACGAAGCCTACGACCAGATGGCCCTGCACCAACTGCGCCGAGTGGCCGAGCAGGCCGTCGAAAAATGGCCCATGCTCCAGCAGGTAGCTGTGGTGCACCGCAAAGGCACGCTGGAAATCGGCGACGTAGCCGTGGTGGTGGCCGTGTCTACCCCGCACCGCGCCGAGTCGTTTGCCGCCTGCCAGTTCATCATCGACACCCTCAAGCAGGTGGTGCCCATCTGGAAAAAGGAGGAGTACGAAGACGGCTCGGTATGGGTAGCCGCGCATCCGTAGCTATTGGCCACGCAGCTCCTGCTGGGCCGCCGCCCGCTCGGCCGGCGTGTTCACGTTGCGCAAATCCTGCGGCACCGGGGCTTGCAGCACCTCGGTATCGGAGTTGATGAGGACTTTGCGCGGACACGAATACCCCTGGCCCAGAAACTGCAGCAGCACCCCGTAGCTGCGCGGCTCCCAAATGGTGATAAGCGGCTCGGGAAACTCGTTTTCCGGGCTTTGGAAGGCGGTAGCCACGCGGCCGGCGTGCCGGTGCTCCACCAGGTAGCGTAGCGTCTCGGCGGAGAGAAACGGCAGGTCGCAGGCCACCACCAGCCACGCGGCGTTGGGGTCGTGGCGGAAAGCTGTCAGGATGCCGCTCATCGGGCCGAGGTCGAGAAACTGGTCTGGCAGCGGCGTCAGGCCGTCCGGCACGTGGGAAACCTGGTCGGGGCGGCAGGAGATGAGCACGTCCTGGCAAAACGGCGCCAGCAGGGCGGCGGCGTGCGCCTGTTGCTCTTGCTGGTGGTAGCGCAGCCGGCTTTTGTCGGTTTGCATGCGCTGGCTCCGCCCGCCCGTCAGCACCAACCCACGCAACGGCGGCTGACGGTGCTGCCACCACTGTTGCACCCAGGTGGCAATGCCGGCAGTATCGGCCAGGTGCAGCACCGGCACCGAGCCGGCTTGAGCCAGGTGCGCTTCCAGGTACGCAGGCAACTCGGTTTGGCTCTCGGCCAGCAGCACGAGCTGCACATCGGTAAGGCGGTCGAGCTTTTTGTCGAGCGGTTTTTGGGCGCTGACGATGGCCACCTGCTGCCGGGCGCGAAAGTGGTTGCCGTTGACCAGCACCAGGCTTTGGTCGGCCAGCCACTGCTGCTGGGCAAACTTGTCGAAGCCCCGCCGCATATCGAGGCGCCGGAAGTGAATCTTGTCGGTCAGCTCGGCGGCTGCACCGGCTTGCAGGAGCGCATCGGCATCCCCTGCCCCACCCTGCGCCGCTGCGTCGCCGGCGGCGTGGTCGGCATCCACGTAGGCCACGCTTAGCTTGGGGCTAAGATGCGCTGCCAACTGCGCCGCCAAGTCTTTGATAACGCCGCAGGACGCGCCCAGAATGGCCAGTTCGTGGCGGCCGAATTCGCCTGCTGCCGGCCGGGCCAGCGCGGCGTGCTTCTGGTGCTGCTTGGGTTCCATACGTCTCGTTCAGCGCGGCCGAATCGAAAGCCGGCCTTGATGTTAGTTCTTTTGCTCGTCTACGTGCTGGAAGTCACGCTTGCCGCCGGTTTTGCTGAGCAGGCGCGTTTCCTGAATGACAATATTGTGCGACAGCGCCTTGCACATATCGTAAATGGTGAGGGCCGCGACGGAAGCTCCGGTCAGGGCCTCCATTTCCACGCCGGTTTTGCCCGTCACGCTGGTCGTGCATTCGATGACGACGGCGTCGGGCAGTTCCACTTCGATGGTCACCTGGCAGTCGTCGAGACCCAGCGGATGGCAGAGCGGGATGAGGTCGGCGGTGCGCTTGGCGCCCATGATGCCCGCCAGAATGGCCGTTTGAAACACCGGGCCCTTGCGCGTGGGCAGGTCGCCGTGCTGCACCAGCGCCACAATATCGGCGCCGAGCACCACGCGGCTGCGGGCGCGCGCCACCCGGCGGGTTACGGCTTTGGCCCCCACATCTACCATGGCCGGTTGGCCGGCGGCGTTGAGGTGCGTGAGTTTTGAGGAAGTATCCGACATAGAAAGCAACAACAGCGAAAGAAGCCGGCAAGTTGACCAAAACCGCCGTAACAAGGCCCGCGGTTTCCGTTATTCGTGCCGTCCGCACCTTTGCGGCCCGCCTTTGCCGTGCTCCGGGTGCAAACCACAACGGTTACACCGGGCGGCGAAGTGCCTGCCTTTCCTTCCGCGCATGATTTCAGTTGCCGAAGCCACCCGCCTGGTTTTTTCCACCGTCGGCCCCCTGCCTGCCGAAACCGTGGCCCTGCCCCAGGCGGCCGGCCGCGTGCTGCGCGAGCCGCTGCATGCCGACCGCGACTTTCCGCCTTTCGACCGCGTAGCCATGGATGGCATTGCCCTGCGCTTTGCCGCCCTGGAAGCCGGGCAGCGCGCTTTTTCCATTGCCCGCACCCAGTTGGCCGGCCAGCCGCCGCTGCCGCTCGAGGAGCCCCAGGCTGCCGTCGAAATCATGACCGGAGCCGCCCTGCCGGCTGGTACCGACACCGTTATTCGCTACGAAGACCTGGTTTTTACCTCCGAAGCGGGCCGCCGCGTGGCTGCCGTGCAGGTGCTTCCGCCTGCCCCCGGTCACAACGTGCACCGCCGCGCCACCGACCGCCGCCAGGGCGACTTGCTGCTGCCCGCGGGCACCTTGCTTGGCCCGGCCGAGCTGGGCGTGGCCGCCACCATCGGCGCCGGCCTGGTGACGGTTGCGCGCCGCCCGCGGGTGGCTGTGGTGAGTACCGGCGACGAGTTGGTGCCAATCGACCAAACGCCTTTACCGCACCAGATTCGGCGCTCTAACGGGCTGATGCTGCAAGCCGCGGCGCAACAGGCCGGGGCCGTGGCCGAGCTGTTTCACTTCGACGACGACCCGGCCGCGCTGCGCCAGGGACTACCGCCGTTGCTGCGTGAATTCGACGCGGTGCTGCTGAGCGGAGGGGTATCGAAGGGGCAAGCCGATTTTTTGCCCGCCGCCCTGCAGGATGCCGGCGCCGAGCAGCTCTTCCACGAGGTGCGGCAGCGGCCGGGCAAGCCGTTTTGGTTTGGGCGCCATCCTGCAGGCGCGGTAGTGTTTGCCTTGCCAGGCAACCCGGTTTCCACTTTCGTCAATTACTACCGCTACGCCGCCCCGTGGCTGCGCGCCGTGCAACAGCCCGCACTGCCAATGCTTCCAGTATTCCACGCAGTGCTGGCGACTGATGTGGTGTTTCGACCGGCCCTTACGCATTTCCTGTTGGTGCGCCTCGTCAGCGCGCCCGACGGCCGCTTGCTGGCCTACCCGCTCGACCGCACTCAGAATTCCGGCGACCTGGCCAGCCTGCTGCTCGCGGATGGTTTTGTGGAGCTGCCTGCGGAGCGCGAAACGTTTGCCGTGGGCGAGGCGGTACCCGTGTGGCGTTTCCGCTACTAAAGACCAATCAGGCAGTCCGAGTGCAGAGAATGTCCTCCGCTCATTAGATACAAAGAGTGGCGCCGAACGCATGACCATGATATGCGTACATGGGTGTTGGCCTTCCCAGCCCACCGCTTACGCTATTACCCTTATGGCCCAGGAAAACCTTAACCCTACGGCGCCTGCCGACGACCACGACGAGGCACGCCGCACGTTTCTCAAGCAAACTTCGGTGCTGACGGCCCTGGCCCTCACGCCGGGTCCGGTGGTGCAGGCCGCAGCGGCGCAGTGGGACGAAAAAGTAGCGGCGGCTTTCGAGAAAGTGCCACTCAAGCTCGACATCAACGGCAAAAAATACCGCTTGCAGGTGGAGCCGCGCACGACGCTGCTAGACCTGCTACGCGAACAACTACACCTTACCGGCACCAAAAAAGGCTGCGACTACGGCCAGTGCGGCGCCTGCACCGTGCACGTCGACGGGCAGCGCGTGAACAGCTGCCTCACGCTGGCCGTGATGCAGGACGGCCGCAAAGTCACCACCATCGAGGGCCTGGCCGAGGGCGACAAGCTGCACCCCATGCAGGAGGCGTTCATCAAGCACGACGGGTTTCAGTGCGGCTACTGCACGCCGGGCCAAATCATGTCGGCCGTGGCTTGCATTCGGGAGGGCCACGCCAATTCGGAGGGCGAAATTCGGGAGTACATGAGCGGCAATATCTGCCGCTGTGGGGCGTATCCCAACATTGTGGCTGCCATTCAGGAAGTGAAAAACGGCGGGCAGAAAGTATAACTGCCGCTTTATCGACCAGTTGTATGAACCAGTTTCAATACGTTCGCCCCACCAAGCAGAAGGCCGCCATTGAGGCGCTGGCCCGTGACGCCAACGCCCAATTTATTGCCGGCGGCACCAACCTGCTCGACCTCATGAAGCGCGGCGTGATGCAGCCCCAGAAACTGGTCGACATCAACCGCCTGCCACTGAATAAGATCGAGCGGATGGACGGCGGCATTCGCATTGGGGCCCTGGCCCTCAACAGCGCCGTGGCCGAAGACCAATTGGTGCAGCAGCAGCTGCCGTTGCTGGCTCAGGCCCTGAACGCCGGCGCCTCGGCGCAGCTGCGCAACATGGCCACCGTGGGCGGCAACATGCTCCAGCGCACCCGCTGCCATTATTTCTACGACACGGCCCTGCCCTGCAACAAGCGCGAACCGGGCTCGGGCTGCGGCGCGCTCGAAGGCATCAACCGCATGCACGCCATCTTCGGCTTCTCCGACAAGTGCATTGCCGTGCACCCCTCCGACATGAGCGTGGCCCTGGCCGCCCTCGATGCCACGGTGCTGGTGAGCGGCCCCAAAGGCGAACGGCGCATTGCCTTCCTCGACTTTCACCGCCTGCCCGGCGACACTCCGCAGAAAGATACCAACCTGGAGCAGGGCGAACTGGTGGTGGCCGTGGAAGTGCCCGAAAACGCTTTCCCGAAGAATGTGCATTACCTGAAAGTGCGCGAGCGGGCCTCCTACGCCTTTGCGCTGGTGAGCGTAGCGGCCGCGCTCCAACTTGACGGCAACACCATCAAGGCCGCTCGCTTGGCTATGGGCGGCGTGGCCCACAAGCCTTGGCGGCTCACGGAAGCCGAAGCTGCCCTGGTGGGCAAGCCGGCTACCGAAGAAACGTTTCGGCAGGCGGCGGCCGTGGCCATGCAGGGCGCGAAGGCGTTCAAGCACAATGCCTACAAGCTGAAACTGGCCCCGAACTCGATTGTGCAAGCCCTGAAAAATGCCGCTGGCCTAGCCTAAGCTCCCCATGAAAGAACAACTGCTGCAAGACGGCAAGGCCGTCGGCGACCGGATGAGCCGCGTGGATGGCCGCTTGAAAGTGACGGGTGCGGCTACCTATTCGGCCGAATACGCGCTGCCCAACCTTGTGCACGCGGTGCTGGTGGGCAGCACCATTGCCAAAGGGCGCATCCGCAGCATCGACACCAAGGCTGCCGAACGGGCTCCGGGGGTGCTGGCCGTCATTACGCACGTGAACTCGCCCAAAGTACCCGGCTTTGCCGCCAAGCAGAACCCCGACGAGCCGCCCACCATCGGGCAGCCGTTGCGCGTGTTCTACGACGACAAAATCTACTTCAACGACCAGCCCATTGCGGTGGTGGTGGCCGATACGCTCGAGCGGGCCCGCTACGCGGCCGGCCTGGTGAAGACGCAGTACGCAGCCGAACCGCACCAAACCAATTTCGAAGCCAACAAGGCCCGTGGATTTCTGCCCACCCAGGCCAAGCGCAACCCCAAGTCCCCGCAGAACGACTACGACCGGGGCCAGAAAGACGGCTACCAGTCGGCGCCGGTGAAGCTGGAGGCCGAGTACGTGCACGAGTCGGAAATGCACAACCCGATGGAGCTGCAAAGCATCATTGCACACTGGGAAGCCCCCGACCGGCTGACGGTGTACGACAAGGTGCAGGCCGTGAAGGGCACCCAACGGGCCTTTGCCAAAGACTGGGCGCTGCCGGAAGAAAACGTGAAGGTCATTGCCACGTTTGTGGGCGGGGCCTTCGGCAACGGGCTGCACAACTGGCCGCACGAAACGGCCGCCATTATTGCCGCCAAAGTCACCAACCGGCCGGTAAAGCTGGTGCTGACGCGCGAGCAAATGTTTACGATGGTGGGCTACCGGCCCAAAACCTGGCAGCGCGTGGCCATGGGCGCTACCCGCGACGGAAAGCTGGTGGGCATCACCCACGAGTGCATCGGCCAAACCTCAAGCTACGAAGAGTTTACGGAGTCGTCGGTGCAGCAGACACGCATGATGTACGCCGCCCCGAACGTCTCCACCCGCTACCGCATTCTGGGGCTCGACATCAGCACGCCCATCTGGATGCGCGGGCCGGGTGAGGCTACCGGCGCCTTTGCCCTGGAATCGGCTATCGACGAAATGGCCCATTTGCTGAACCTCGACCCGCTGGAATTCCGCCTGCGCAACCACACCGACACCGACCCGGAAAAGAATAAGCCGTGGTCGACCAAGTACCTGAAGGAGTGCTTCCAGGCCGGGGCCGAGCGCATTGGCTGGAGCAAGCGGCGCATGCAGCCGGGCACGCTGCGCGAAGGCGACTGGCTGGTGGGCTACGGCATGGGCGTGGGCACTTTTGGCGCCAACCGCGGGGTGGCCAAAGTGCGCGCCGTGCTCCGCGCCGACGGCTCGGTGCTGCTGCAAAGCGCCACCACTGACATTGGCCCCGGCACCGGCACCGCCATGGTGCAGATTGCCGCCGATGCCCTAGGCCTGTCTCCCGACAAAATCCGTTTCGAGTTGGGCAATTCCACCTTTCCCACGGCCCCTTCGCAGGGTGGCTCGTCCACCGTCAACACCGTGGGCTCGGCCGTGCTGGCCGCCTGCACCGAGCTCAAGCAGAAACTGCAACAGTTGGGCGGCGCGGCTTTTGCCGGCGCCGCGCCCGATCAACTCACGCTGGCTGGTGGGCAGTTGGGCCTGAGAACCAACGCGGCGGCAAAAGCGTCGTTGGCCGATTTGCGCAAGCAAAACAACGGGCAGGATATCGAGGTAACCACCGAAGCCAAGCCCGGCGACGCCCGCCAGAAGTATTCGATGTATTCGTTTTCGGTGCACTTTGCCGAAGTGCGGGTGCACGCCCTCACGGGCGAGGTCAGAGTAACGAAAATGGTGTCGTGTGCCGACGCCGGCACCATCGTCAACCAGAAAACCGCCGGCAGCCAGATGATTGGCGGCGCCATCGGCGGCATTGGCATGGCTCTGCACGAAGGTGCCTTGATGGACGACCGGTTTGGGCGCTACGTAACCAAGGACCTGGCCGATTACCACGTGCCCGTACACGCCGACGCCCCGCCCGTAGAAGTGTTCTTCGTGAACAAGCCCGATACCCTGGTCGACCCCATCGGCACCAAGGGCATCGGCGAAATTGCCATCATCGGCGTGGCCCCGGCCATTGCCAACGCCATCTTCAATGCTACCGGCAAGCGCGTTCGGGAGCTTCCCATTACGCCTGACAAGCTGATCTGATACCCAACCCGACCAAAACAAAAAGGCCTCTGCGTTTCCGCAGAGGCCTTTTTCAAAACGAGCAGGTTGTAGTCCGTAGGGGAATCGAACCCCTGTTGGCAGAATGAAAATCTGCAGTCCTAACCCCTAGACGAACGGACCAGATTACGTGCCGTGTTCGTTTTGATGATGCAAAGGTAGCAAGCCGAAGCTCTGACGCAATACCTGCTCCTCAAAAAAGTCTTAGCCCGGCAGGATATTTCTGATTTTCAGAAAGAAAAATTTCGGGCCGCTGCGAGCTACTGATAGCTATAGAAACTCCTGGCGGCAGGCTTTTGCCCGATTCTGCGCCGCTTTACGGCTCCTTTTGCAGTCCTGATAAAAAAATAGTCCGCTCGTCACGGCGCGATACCACACCAATGGCCGCGCCAGTTGCCGCTTTTAATGAGCAGCCTGTCGCCTGTACAACGCCTCCACAGCGCCACCTGCCGCAGCGCAAATACGGGTTTGCCCTCGTGCAAATACGGATTTTGGTCACTCGACTGGCCTGATGAAGCCGCGTGCATTTTGGCGGCTGCACCCAAGCCCAACGGTATGCGTATACGGGCTACGCCGCGGCCACCAGCCCACCGTTTCCCCGTCATGAACGTTTTCCACGAAATATTGCCCGACCACTACTTGGTTCTGTTGGCCGATGACCAACCCGCTGCTTCCGCCGCCGATTCGCTGGAGCGCTGCCTGCTTCAGGCCTCGCGCAGCCGCAAACCCCGCGTGCTGGTCGATTGCAGCCGGTTGCAGGCTTTGGCCACATCGCACCGCGACGTGCTGCTGCGCTACCACGAACGGCTCCGCCGGCGGGGCGTGCAGCTGGTGCTGGTGCAACTGAGCCATGCGGTGCAACGGGCTTTCGAAAACCTGACCGAAGACGCCCGGCCCCTGATGCTGCCGGATGCGCCGAAATCGACCAGTTCGGCCGCCTAAACCAAACGCGTCTAAACTTCTGGGTTCCATGAGCGGTTGTTCGGGGTCTTTTCCCCTACTTGCCGCCCTATGAAACTGCTCTACGGCTACCTCCGAAATTACTGGGGGTTGTTGGTGCTGGCTTTGCTGCTCGCCGCCATCAACCAGGTTTTTTCGCTGCTCGACCCCTACATTTTCCGCCAAATCATCGACCGGCACGTGGTGCCGATGGTGGGCGACGGTCCGCCCGTGGGCTTCTGGGCGTTTCTGAGCGGCGGTGCGGGCGTGCTAATTTTGAAGGCCATGGGCGTGGCCATGGTCAGCCGCATTGCCAAGAACTTCCAGGATTATTACGTGAACGTGATTACCCAGCGGCTGGGCGCGCAGCTCTATACCGATGGGCTGCGGCACTCCTTGGAACTGCCTTATCAGGTTTTTGAGGATCAACGCTCGGGCGAAACTCTGGGCAAGCTGCAGAAAGTACGTTCCGACGTCGAGAAGCTCATTCAGTCGTTTGTGAACGTGCTATTTACCTCCATCGTGGGCATCGTGTTCGTGATGTGGTACGCGGCATCGGTGTACTGGCCCATTGCGCCGGCTTACTTCCTCACCATTCCGCTCCTGGGGTTCATCAGTTCGCTGCTGAGCAAGAAAATCAAGGTGGTGCAGAAAACCATTGTGGCCGAAACCACTGCGCTGGCCGGCTCCACCACCGAAAGCCTGCGCAACATTGAGTTGGTGAAAAGCCTTGGCCTGGCGCAGCAGGAAACCGACCGGCTGAACGCCACCACCGACAAGATCCTGAAGCTGGAGCTCAAAAAAGTGCGCTACATCCGCTCCCTGTCGTTTGTGCAAGGCACGTTTGTGAACCTGCTGCGCAATGCCATTCTGCTGATGATGCTGTTTCTGGTGGTGCAGCATCGCATCACGGTGGGCGAGTTTTTCTCGCTCTTTATCTACTCGTTCGCCATTTTCGGGCCGCTGCAGGAACTGGGCAACATCATCAACGTGTACCGCGAAACCGAGGCGTCGCTGGCCAACTTCCAGCAGATTCTCGATACGCCCCGCGACGTGAAGCCCGTGGCCCCCAAAGCCATCGGCCCGCTCCGCACCCTCGACTTCGACCACGTGCGGTTTAAGCACCAGTCGGCCGGCACGGCGGCGCTCGACGGTATTTCCTTCCATACCGAGCTGGGCGAAACCATTGCTTTTGTAGGCCCTTCGGGCTCGGGCAAAACCACGCTCGTGAAGCTGCTGGTGGGGCTGTACCCGCCCGCCGAGGGGCGGATTCTGTACAACGGCGTGGCCGGCAACGAACTGGACCTCGACGCGCTGCGCGAAGAAATTGGCTTTGTGACGCAGGACACGCAGCTCTTCGCCGGCACCATTCGCGACAACCTCCGTTTTGTAGCGCCCAATGCCACCGACGAAGAATGCCTGCGCGCCCTGCACCAAGCCGCCGCCGACACGCTGCTGGCCCGCGCGCCACAGGGCCTCGATTCGGTCATTGGCGAAGGCGGCGTGAAGGTGTCGGGCGGCGAAAAGCAGCGCCTCAGCATTGCCCGCGCCTTGTTGCGCCGCCCTACCCTCCTGGTATTCGACGAGGCTACTTCGGCCCTCGACTCGCTCACCGAAGAGGAAATCAGCCGGACGGTGCGCGAGCTATCGGCCACGCGCCAGCACCTCACCATCCTGATTGCCCACCGCCTGAGCACCATTCTGCACGCCGACCGCATTTATGTGCTGGAGCGCGGCCGCGTAGCCGAGCAGGGTCGTCACGAGGAACTACTGGCCCAAAAAGGCCTCTACTACGCCATGTGGCGGCAGCAGATTGGCGAGCGGCCATCGGCGGCGCCCGCCGCTCGCAAGCTGGAAAAAGTATAGGCTTCTTCTCGCCTACCCAGCAAACGAAAAGGCCGTGCACTGCACAGTGCACGGCCTTTTCGTTTCCCGATTGATACACTTAGTTCTTGGCCAGACGTGCCCGCAGTACGGTGTTGCCGTTCGACCACTCCACCCAGTACCAGCCCGGGCGCAGGCTGGCTACCGACACCTCGGTTTGGGAAGCCGGCAGCAGCCACTGCAACTGCCGCCGGCCGGCCAGGTCGTAGAAAGTCAGCTGCACGGTGCCTTCGGTGGCCGGGCCCAGCACTTGCAGTCGGTCGGTGGCGGGGTTGGGGTACACTTGCAGTTGGCTCGTCACGTCGCCGCGCACCGAAACGACCGGCGAAAACTGCGTGCTGCCGTCTTCATCTACTTGCCGAAGCCGGTAGTAGCGTATGCCGCTCAAGGGGGCTGCGTGCAGGGCTTCGTAGCGGCGCGGGGTGTTGCTGGAGCCGGCGGCCGGCACGCGTTGTACTTCGGCCCAGTCGTCGGAAGCAAGCAAGGCAGTGGTTTCCACCCCGAAATAGGCGCTGTTTTTTTCGCTGGCAGTGGTCCATACCAAGCGGGTGCCGTGGGATGGGTTGTGGGTTGCTGTGAAGCTGACCAGCTCCACCGGCAACACCCGCGGACACACCGCGGGCACGGCGGCAGCAACGGGTGGACTTAGTGCGGGGAAAAACGGCGTACACGGATTGGTGGCGCTGTAATTAAACACGTCTAATCCGGCCGCTACGTCGCTGTCGGCGCGCAGTCGGCGCTTGTTGGTTGCGTTGGCAATGGCAAAGTGCATGACGGCCGTGGGGTCGATGATGTGCGAGAGTTGCGTGCCGTGCCCCAGCTCGTGCAGCGCCACGCTCTCGAAATCGTATTGGCTGCCAGTGGCTTGCGCCGGCCCGAATTGCCAGTTGGTACCGCTGTTGAAGGTATAGTCCATTTCCACCAGCGAAAAAGCCGTGACGCCGTTTAGGGTGCAGCCCGAGTAATACGAACTGGCAAAGCCCAGCACGCCCGTGGGCACTTCCACTGCCGAGCCGAAGCGCACCGCGTTTACGCCGTCGTTGGCGGTAGCTTCGGGAGCCGGCGTGCTGCTCACAGCCCGCCGCAGCTGCGTGGCGCAGGTCCAGGTATTGAGGGCCCGCTCGAAGGACGCCGTGGCCCCGGCCTGGTTGGTAAAGCTGGGGCTGTATTGCAGGGTATAGCCGCCTTGCCCGTCGTCGTTGATGAGCCGCGGGCGGGTGGGCGTGGTCGAGCCGCTGGCCAACGCGTTGGTGAGGGCGTAAACGACGGTCAGCGACGCCGGGCTGGTGCCCGTCTCACCATCGTTGTTGGTCACCCGAAACACGCCCGAGCCCGCAGTGCCGTTGGTGGCAATAATGAGCGACGGCACCCGCACCTGAATTTGGTTGTCGCTCCACAGCACGTAATCGGTAGGGTTGGCCGGCGCGTACATGAAGGGCGGTCCGCCTTGGTTGGCATCGGGAAACAAAACTTGTCCGTTGCCCCGCGTTGCGCCAAAATTGGTCCCGTTGATGGTGAGAACCGCCCCCGTACCGGCCGTAATGGTAGTAGGTGCAAAGCCTGAAACGACCGGCACCGCTGCGGGCCGGTGCTGCGGCAGCGGTTCGGCCAGCGCCGCATTTGCCAGCATCCGGCGCATGGGCTGCCGGGTGAGGGCGAGCAGCGCGGGGTACACCTCCGTTTCAATGGACGCGTAGCGGGTAAATGGATCGGCGGCGGTACGAGTGGTAAGGTCATAGCGGATTATCCCCTGCGGCCCGGCATATAGCCGGAAAAAGCCGGAAGCAGGGTTGGCCGGGTCAGGCTCCAGAAAAAAGACGCCTTGCTGGCCCGGTTGCAGGTTCGCAGCGGTGCTTACCACCTCGCGCCGTCCCTCCAGAGAACCGCCAGGTTCGGCCAGCTGCAAGCGGCCAGCCGGCAGCTGCCCTTGCAGCACCTGGAATACCGTCAGTTGGCTCACTGTGAAAAGGTGCTGCCCGCTGGCTACGGGTTGTTGCGCCCCAATGCCGGCCTCCACCACCAGCGGTGCGCCAGCCACGCGTTCGGCAAGCGTAACTGGCCGGAGCAAACAGCCCGATTGGGCTAGGGCGGCCGAACTGTTGGTCAACAACAAGCCTGCGAATAAGGCAAGGCACTCCCACTCGGGCAGCAGGCGTATGCGTAGCAGTAGCTTCATGAGACAGGCTGGTATTCGGGTTGACGATGGTTGACAAACAGGTGTGGCCCAGACAGTAGGATTTTACGGGACTAACAGCACGAAAAGTCGTTGGTCGACGTTCTACGTATGGCACCGAGGCTTAAAACACACTCCGTTTTTTTGGCCGGAAAGTTGCCTTCTGCCTCCTGATCCTTTGCTTTTTTTCGCATGAGCTCCACCCGCATCCTCCGTCGCCTCGCAGGTTCGTTGCTTGCCGGCTGGCTTTTGTTCACTGGTCCTGCCTCCATGGCCCAATCGTCGCAACGCGACGTATTGCGCGAAATAACCGACGTGGTGGGTCTCAAACCCCGCTTCGAGCTGCGGGCTACGTCGGACGTAGAAAACGCTGCCGCCGTGGTGTACGGCGGCAAACGATACCTGCTCTACAACCCTACTTTTGTGGCCGCCGTGAACCGCGCAGGCCGCACCGACTGGGCCGGCATCAGCATTTTGGCCCACGAAATGGGCCACCACCTCAACGGCCATACCCTGCGCGCCGGCGGCTCCAACCCCTCGGATGAGCTGGAAGCCGACGAGTTTTCGGGCTTTGTGCTCCGCAAGATGGGTGCTAGCCTGGCCGAGTCGCAAACGGCAATGGCCGTGGTAGCGCAGGAAACCGATTCGCCTACGCACCCCGGCCGTACCACCCGCCTGGCTGCCATTGGGCGCGGCTGGCAGCAGGCCAACGGCCAAATTGTGGCCAGTGCCCGCACGTCGGCACCTTCGTCGGCGCCGGTAGCTGTAGCCCAGCGCCCGGTGGTACAGCCTGGTCGCCCCACCACGCCGGTGGTGCAGGCGTCGTCGGCCCCGGTTAGCGTGGTAGGCAAGCTCACGTTCCACAACAGCCCGCAGGATATGCTCTTCGTTACCAATCGGCTGAGCGTGGTGCGTTTCGACCCAGCCGACCACACCACCGAGGTGGTGGGCCGCCTTACCCGTTCCACCAGCGCCGACTTCCCGTTTGTGCTCGTTGATGCCCAGCAGCGCCGCCTTTTTGTGAGTGCCCAAGGCGGCATCTACAACACGCAGGGCCAGCAAATTGGCCGTATGTCCGACCCGTCGTAAGCCGTTTGCAGCGGCGTTTGCTCAGCCGGCATCCGAATCTGGATGCCGGCTTTTTTTGCTTGCGCGCGGTGTTGGGGCACGTTTTTCGGCAGCGCGTTGGTGAATGTTTGCAGCCGAAAAAGTGTTTTCAACCCACGGCAGCTGGCACACGGCCGCGCTGCACTCATCCTCAATTCGTTTCCGTGCCAGAGCTACCCGAAGTCGAAACCTACCGCCGCTTTCTCGACGAACTCGTATTGGGCCAGACCATTGCGGCCGTGGAAATCCTGGATGCCAAAGTGCTGGCCGTGGAAGCCGACACCCTGCGCCGCGAAGTTTCCGGGGCCGCCGTTACCGCCACGCGTCGCCTGGGTAAAAACTGTTTTCTGGAGTTGTCGACGGGCAAGGTGCTGGTGCTGCACTTTGGCATGACCGGCGACGTGGGCGCCTACCGCGACGACTACGACCGGCCCCGCTTCACGCGGGTGGCCCTGCACCTGGACAGTGGCTTGCGCATCGCCTTCATCGACCCGCGCAAGTTTGGCCGTATTCGGCTGACCGACAGCGTAGCCGCTTTCCAGCTGGCCAAAAAGTTGGGACCCGATGCACTAGAGCTGACGGCCGCGGAGTTGCAGACGGCGCTGGCGCGCAAGAAAACCCTGCTCAAGCCGCTGCTGCTCGATCAGCGCCTAACGGCCGGCCTCGGCAACTGGATTGTCGACGAAGTCTTGTTTCAGGCGGCAGTGCACCCCGAGCGGCGGGCCAATACGCTGGAGCCGGCCGAGGTGGAACGGGTGCACGCGGCGGTGCAATTGGTATTGCACACAGCCATCGAGCAAGAAGCCACCTACCGGCAGTTTCCGGCTTCGTTTCTGATTCATGCCCGCGAGTGGGACGAGTCGCCCGACCCGCACTCCGATGCCCACGAGTATTGCCCGCGCGACCGAGCCCCAATTGTAAAAAAGTATGTCGGCGGGCGGGCCACCTATTATTGCCCGACTTGTCAGCCTACGCCATCGGAGGAATAGCCAATAGTAAATCAGCATAAAAAGCCATCTACAGCATATGTAAATGGCTTTTTCCTTTTCCAAAGATTCCGCTATAGTCCGAAACCAGAATTTACTTTTACATATATAAAATTTCAATTATTGTCTTTTTCCGATATGTCCTGAACTAATCGGCATCGCCTCTAGGTTAGGCTTTCAACTTGAAGTACCGGACGAACCGGGCGCTACGAGGAGGACTTGTGCTGCTGCTATCGAAAAGACGCCTACTGAGTAATGTCGCTCATCATTCTTCATCCAAAACCCCAACCGTTCTTCATGAAGAAACTGTCTGTTTACCTGAGCTTGGCAATGGCCTTTGCGGGCCTGGCCGCATGTGAGAAGAATTTAGAGGAGGTAGCGCAGCCCAAAGCCCAATCGGTAGCGGCAGCAGCAACAGCTCAGTCGCCCAAGCAACTGCTGACGGCTTCGACCTGGCGCCAGACCGACTTCGCCACCACGCACCTGGATGCCGCGTCGCAACAGGTAGTAACGTCGAGCCTGTTTGCCCGCTTCAAGCCGGCCCAGCGCGACAACATCACCCAGTTTACCACCGATGGTCGCTACGTACTCGATGAGGGTGCCAGCAAAGTCAACGATGCCGTTGCGCAGCAAAAGAATGGCACCTACTCGCTGAGCGAAGACGGCAAGACCCTGAACGTAACCTTGCCTGATATTCAGCGCCACTACACCGTGGAAGAGCTGTCGGACAACAAGTTGCGCCTGAAACTGACCGATGGTGAAGGCGCCAGCGCCGTGTCGTACATCACCACCTTCACGCACTAACACCGAACCCCAGGGGCTGCCAAGCCCTGCTGCGTCCACCTGCAGCACCGACGCCCGGCCCCCAAGGCCGGGCGTTTTGGCGTTTGGGCAAGGCCACGTTGCGCGGGTTTGACAACCGAGCCGGCACACGCTAGTGCATGTTGCCCAGTCCGCCGCCTACCGAAAACATGGCGGCGCACGCTCCAAAACCGATAATCAGGATCAGTAAGGCACTGAGGAAATACGGCGCCGCGCTGCGGCCGATTCTTTTGGGCGCAACCAATGCCACAGTGCCCAGCAGCAGGTTCACAAGCGCCTGAATGCTATAGCCCAGCGCAAATAATACGGTACTGCCGTTGTCGGTCATTTTTGCGAGGGCCCCCAGTAGAACCGCGGAGCCCAGCAAAATCAACAGGTTGTTGCGCAGCACATGGCTTTTGGGCGCGGGAGCATCGGGTTCCATGAGACTGTATGCTTGCCGTTTAACCGATGAATAGTCCTCTCCTTCAGTGGGTCCATTACGCGAGTTGCTACACGCGCTCGGCGCGTAGTTCTTCCAGCCGCGCCAGCTTTTCCGGGTCGCGGTAGAAGATGTTCATGGTTTCGAAAGGAATGATTTTGCGGTCCTTGGAAATGATGTGTACGCAGGACTTCTTCACGGCGCGCACGTCGAAATTCCAGGCGTCCATGAACTGCAGGATGATGACGCGAAACAGGTTTTCGTAGCGCAACTCGGGAGCCTTCACCAGCGGCAGGCAGCACAAAATCTGGTTTAGCTCGGGCGTGATGGTGTCCACGGTGTTGGCCGTGCTGAAGAGCCGCAGCAGGTGGTTGCGCAGGCCGGCGTCGCGTTCGTAGACGATGGTGTTGCCGGCGTTTTGGAGCAGGTCGGCGGGCTGAATGTAGCGCGTGAGCGGAAACACTTCGCCATCGAGCTTCAGGGCGTAGCCCATCACCAGCGCATCGGGGTTGCAGGGCACGGGCAGCAGGTCCTGGGCCGAGAAAACCGGGCTTTGATCGAGGATGGCCTGGCGCACGTCGGTGAGGGAAAACCGGTCGGTTTCGGGGTCGAAGTGCTCGAGGCGGCCAGCGGCCTGCGTGGGCTGAAACGTGACGCCGCGCACGCACCGCTGCTGCAGCGCGAAGTCGATGATCTGGCCTACTTCGTCGTCGTTCAGCCCCTTTTGCAAGGTGGCCACCAGCGTGGTGCTCAGGTTGTACTTGTTCAGATGGGCCAAGGCATCGAGGCGCACCTGGCGCAGGTCGCGGCCGCGCATGGTTTCCAGTACCTCTTGCCGAAACGAGTCGAACTGCAAATACACCTCAAAAGCCGGCATGTAGCTAGCCAGTCGCGCCACAAAGGCTTCGTCCTTGGCCAGCCGCACGCCGTTGGTATTCACCATCAGGTGCTTGATGGGCTTGCGCTTGCACATGTCCAGGATTTCCCAGAACTGCGGGTGCAGCGTCGGTTCGCCGCCCGAAATCTGCACCACGTCCGGCTCGCCTTCGTTGGCCACCAGCACGTCAATCATGGCCTCCACTTCTTCCAGGGTGCGGTGCCGGCCGTGGGTGGGGCTGCTTTCGGCGTAGCAGGTGGGGCAGGTGAGGTTGCAGCGGTCGGTTATTTCCACCACCGTGAGGCAGGAGTGCTGCTCGTGGTCGGCGCAGAGGCCACAGTCGTAGGGGCAGCCGTAATGCGTGGCGGTGTTGAAGCGGCGCGGCACCTCGCTCGGCTTCACGTAGTTGCGGATGCTCTTGTAGTACTCCACATCGGACGCAATGCGCACTTTCTGCCGGCCGTGCTCGGGGCAGCGCTTGAGCATGTACACCGCGTTGTCTTCGAAGACAATCTTGGCCTCGATGCGCCGCAGGCAGTGCGGGCAAAGGCTCAGGGTGAAGTCGTAGTAGGTATAGGGGCGCTCGGGCATGGGTAGGCCACGGGCGGAAAGGCGGCATCGACCCTGCGGCGGAGAAATATAGCGAGGTAAAATGGCAAGCCTACAAATGGCTGGCCCTACTCGCCGTACCACTACTTCGCCACCGAATACTTCAGCGCCTTGCTCACCTGCGGAAACGCCTGGCGCACGGTGTCGGCATCTTTTCCCGAAGTGTCGAGGAAGTACCAATTCTGACCTTTGTCCGCCGAAAACGCAATCAGCGTCGATTTTACGGTGGTGCCGCCGCTGGGCAGCTGCATATCTGTGATTTGCGGCACCGTGCATTGCAGCTCGCCATTGTTGGTGCTGATGACGGCAGAAGGTTCGCCGTAACGCACACCGCGCACCTTCATTCCTTGCCCTTCCATACCGGTAATGCCTTTGCGCAGCTCCTCGGCCATGGCCTGCGGCCCGCCGGCCATCTTCACCATATCGGGGTGCATAAAGCGCACGAACGATGCGTAATCGTGCTTCACGAAGGCCGTGCCCATGGCATTGACCTGCGTTTTGAGGCGCTGCCTGCGGCCAGCATCGTCGAGGGGCTTGCTTTGCGCGAAGCCCGCTGTGGCAGCTAGCAACAGCAGCAGCAGGTGGCCGAGCCAGAGCAGGCGTTTCTTCGAGTCAGCTGCTTGGGGAAGGAATAGGATTAGCGTCACAGTGGGGTTCAACTAGGAGTGTTTCCTTCAAAGATAACAGCCGACGCGCCCGGTTTTCGGCGGCGGTCGGTGGCCCATAGCCAAGCGTAGTACGCCAGTCCCGCCACGCAGGCCCACTGAATGGCCGTCAGCCCCAGGCCCGGCAGCGGCGGGGTAGGCTTGATGGACTCCGCCCACAGCCGAAACAGCAGGTACGCCACCATCAGCAGCCGAAAACGCCAGCCGTCGGGCAACGGCCGGCGGCGCTCGGTCAGCCAGAGGGCGGCGACCAGCAGTAGCCAGAACCCGATTTCGTAGAGGTTGGTGGGGTGGCGCGGCACGCCGTCGCCGAAGTCAATGGCCCAGGGCAGCGCGGTGGCAGTACCGAAGGTGCCGTCGTCGAGGCCGGAGAGAAAACAACCGATTCGTCCCAGCACCATGCCCAGAATCAGCGGGTACACCATCAGGTCGCCCGACGACGCGGTGACGCCGAGCCGATTTTTGGTCAGCTCCACGCCTATCAAACCGCCGAGCAGGCCACCGACGATGGTTTTGTTGGTGAAGTAGTAGAGCCAGCCGCCGGGCGGGTGCAACAGCTCGTGCGGGTGTTCCAGCAGCCCGAGCAGGCGCGACCCCAGCAAGGCACCGGCGGCCGCGCCCACAAAAATCCAGAGGCGGTGCTCGGTGCTGATGCGGTCGGCGGCGTGCTGACGCAGGTGCGTGTAGAGGCGGTAGCCGAGCGAGTAGGCCAGCACCTCAAAGAGCAAATGCACCGGCAGCGTGAGCGGCCCGAGGGAAAGTTGAACGGGAAACGTCAAATGGCGGCGGGTTGGCGCCGGGCGCGAGGGGCGCCCGGCGCCATCAAGTTAGTCGGCCGATTCGGTCAGGCAAGCGGCCTGGCGCAGCTGTCGTTGCACGGCAGGCAGCGTGGGCAGCAGTTGCTCGAAGGAGTCGAGCACGAAGTAAGTGGTCTGGAACACGTCTTTGCGGAAAGCCGTGTCGAGCACCTGGGCTATGTCGAACGGCTGGCGCGTGGGCTCGGGACCGAGGCTGTAACGGGTTTCGCCGGCCGACGACAGGATGCCCGCGCCGTAGATGCGCGCCGCGCCGCTGCCGGCGTCACGAATCAGGCCAAACTCCACCGTGAACCAGTACAGCCGGGCCAGCAGCTCCGCGGCTCCGGCATCGGAGGCGTGCAGCGTGCCGATGTGGCCGAGCTGGTGCAGGAAGCGGCAAAAGCTGAGGTTGGTGAGCAAGGGCACGTGGCCGAACACGTCGTGAAACATGTCGGGTTCTTCGAGGTAGTCCAGCTCGGAAAGCTTGCGCAGCCACGTGGTAGCGGGGAATTTGCGGGCGGCCAGCAAGCCGAAGAACACGGCGTCGTCGACGATGCCGGGCACAGCCACCAACTCCCAGCCCGTGAGCCGGCGCAACACCTGGTTGGTCTGGCGGAAATCGGGGATGCGGTCGGCCGTGAAGCCGATGCGGGCCAAGCCTTCCATAAACTCGGGCGCCGCTCGACCGGGCAGGGCCTGGAGTTGGCGTTCGAACAAGAGCTGCCATACGTGGCGGTCTTCGGCGGTGTACTGGTCGTAGTGTTGTTGCAGAGCGTTCATGGTGGTTCGCATTGGGGTTGGGAGAAAACGAAAAAGCCCCATTCCGGAATCGGAATGGGGCGAGTATGAGTCGGTTCTTCGGAGACGTTAGGGAGTCTGCTCAGGTGCCGTCGCGCATACACGACCGATGCCGAAGCCGGAGGGCTGGCAGGTCGGGTAATAATAATAGAACGACTGGCGGAAGCGGGACATGCGGCAAAGATGGTGATTTTTGGCTGATAGTTAATAGCTATTGGCCATCGGATGTGAGCCAACAGCTAGCAGCCATCAGCTCATAGCTTTCAGCTGCCTCAAGCCGGGTAGGCCGGGTGGTTGCCCAGCTCGTTGTTCTGCTTTTCGGCTTTGCGGGTGAGGGCGGTTAGCCAGGAGCGCGTCACATCCGATTCGCTCTGGTAGCCGCGCTGGCGCACGTTGCCCAGGTCGCCGGCGTGGTCGGGCAGGGCGCGGTTGATCCAGCTCAGGGCGTTGATGGTGGTGCCCGGCGCCAGGCCATGCGCCAACGACAGCAGCTTGGCGGGCAGCCCCAGAATCAGCTCGGCGTCGCCGCGGCGGCAGGCGTTCCAGATGCTGCGGGCGGCGTATTCGGCGCTGACGGTGAGCCCCGGCAACGAGTCGGCAATCATAAACCAGCCGAACTCCTTCTCGTGCTGGCCCTTCACCACGGCCTGGCGGGCCGAGCCGGTGCGCATCAGGCCGGGGCACACGGTGGTTACGTGCACGCCGTAGCGCAGCATTTCGGAGCGAAACCCTTCGGAGAGGCCCACGAGGGCAAATTTGCTGGCGCAGTAGGGCGCCATGTGCGGCACGGCCACTTTGCCGCCGAGCGAGGCCACGTTTACGATGCGGCCTTCGCGGCGGCTCATCATGTCGGGCAATACGGCGTGCATGGCGTGCAGCGGCGCCCAGAAGTGCGTATTCATCGACTCCTGGTAGTCGCGCTCTTCCATGTGCTCGAGCGGGCCGCCGGTAATGATGCCGGCGTTGTTGATCAGCACATCCACTGGCCCGAAAGCCTGCTTGACTTCGGCCACGAGGGTGCGCACTTCCGTTTCGCTGGTCAGGTCGCGGGCCAGGGCCAGCACCTCGGCGCCGTCGGCGGCCAGCTCTTGGCGGGCGCGCTCCAGTTCGTCGGCGTCGCGGGCGCAAATGGCCACGCGGGCGCCCTCGGCCACGGCCTGGCGGGCCAGCACCAGCCCGAGGCCGCGCGAGCCGCCGGTGATGAGAACGACGCGGCCGCTAAGGCGGTAGGAACCGCGGCGCGACGACCAGAGCGCGGCCGCCACGGCGGCCAAGCCAGCCGCAGCCAGCCAGGAAGTGCGGGTGTGCTTCATGCTGCTATTCTATGGATGCGCGCCGGAAAGGTTACACCGGGGCCCCACGCCTGCCGCCAAACCCGCCCGCTGCGGGAATAAAACCGGCGCCGGTTGCGTTAGGGGCTGCGTGCATCGGTCTGGCACGCTATTTTCGTGCAACCGATTTCCGCCGGCGGACCGCCCGCTTGTTACCGCTCACCCTTCCCCACTTTGCCATGAAACGCACCTTGTTCGCCGCCCTGCTGCTGCTCGCCGCACCCGCGGCGTGGGCGCAGACGACCACCGTCAAAACCAAAACCAAGTCGGACGCTGCCGGCACGTCGGTAAAAACCAAAGGGCCGGCCGCCGCGCCCGCTGCCCCGCCGCTCGACGACGCCAAAATCGAAGCCAAAGCCCGCGAGCTGACGCTGAACCTGAAGCAGGGCTTGAGCCTGACGCCGCAGCAGGAAGTGAAAGTGCAGGAGATTAACGTGCGCAGCATTCGGCAGGTGGAAACCGCCCGCGCCGAAAACCGCACCGACCTGCGCAAGCTCAACCTCTTGATTGAGGACATTGGGCAGGCCCGCCTCGCGGCGCTGAAAGACGCCCTGACGCCGGCCCAGTTTGCGCGCTACCAGCAGCAGCGCGAAAAGAAAATGGGTATTCCCAACGTGCAGGGCGCCCAGGGCAACCCCGTGCCGGGCCTGCGCGGCGAAGAATAGCCGCCGCGCAAACCGCAGCTTTAGAAACGAAAGCAACCGTTGCACTGCGCTGCGACGGTTGCTTTTGCGCTTCATGCAGCTTCCCGTTTTGCGGGAAGACTGATTTCGAACGTCAGGTGGACCTCTATTTCGCGGGGCGGCATCCGACGCTTTTCAGCATCCCTTGCGTCTCGCGGGATGGCGCATGACGGATGAAAGGTGGGCTTCCTGCGAAACGGAAGCCTTAGTGGCCGAATGTGTCGAAGGCCAGTTTAGCAATGATGGCGCAGACGACCACCAGAAACAGCACCCGCACAAAGCCCACGCCGCTGCGCACGGCCAGCCGGGCACCGAGCGTGGAGCCCAGCATGTTGCACACGGCCATGGGCACGGCAATGTGCCAGATGATTTGGCCGGTGTAGGCAAAAAACAGCACGCTGGCGAAGTTGGTGGCCATGTTCACCAGCTTGGCCGAAGCCGAGGCACTCAGGAAATCGTACCCGAACAAGCCCACGAAAGCAAAGAGCAGAAAGCTGCCGGTACCGGGGCCGAAAAAGCCGTCGTAGAAGCCCAGCCCCACGCCCACCAGCACGCCGTAGAGCGGTTCGCGCTGCGCGGAGAGGCGCGGGGCGTGAATCGAGCCGAAATCCTTGCGCCAGAAGGTGTAGACGGCAATGACCACCAGCAGGCCCAGCACCAGCGGCCGGAGCAGCTCGGAGGGCAGCAGGCTGACAACCCTCGCCCCCAAAAACGAGAAAATGCCCGCCGCCACCGCTGCCGAACCCACGGCCGGCCACCGAATGGGCACGTGCCCGGCGTAGCGCCGAAACGCTGCCGTGGTGCCCGCCAACGACGATATTTTGCCGGTACCCAGCACCGTGGGCACCGGCACCCCCTTGAGCAGCAGCAGCATGGCCGGCAGCTGAATCAGCCCGCCGCCGCCCACGATGGAATCAATAAAGCCGGCCAGAAAAGCGGCGGCGCACAGCAGCAGAAGCGTGGTATCGAGAATCGACATGGGCGGCGAAGATAACAGGCGCCGCGCCGCGTATGGGCCGCAACTTCTGCGCTTGCCGCCACGCCGGTGTAACAACCCGGGCCGGTTGGGGGTTGATAGGCTTCACCTCGTGCTGTCATAGCTTATCATGGATTCCCTTTCCCATCGCCCGCTCCGCCTGAGTGTGCTCGATCAGTCTCCCATTCGGCAGGGCGCCACGGCCCGGCAGGCGCTGCAGGAAACCCTGCAGCTGGCCCAGCTCTGCGACCGGCTCGGCTACCACCGCTTCTGGGTATCGGAGCACCACAACACGGCTTTCTTGGCCGGCTCGTCGCCCGAAGTGCTCATTGCCCACCTGGCAGGCCACACCCAGCACATTCGGGTGGGCTCGGGCGGCGTGATGCTGCCGCACTATTCGGCCCTGAAGGTGGCGGAGAATTTCCGCCTGCTCGAAGCCCTCTTTCCCGGCCGCATCGACCTGGGCATGGGCCGTGCCCCCGGCGCCGACCGCCTCACGGCCCACGTGCTGAACCCCGCCAACACCTTCCGCGACGAAGATTTTGCCGAGCAGTTGATGGACCTGCGGGCCTACCTGCGCGACGAGCAAGTGCCCGACACGGTGCACATGAAAGTGCAGGCGCACCCCCAAACCGATACCGCGCCCGAGCTGTGGCTGCTGAGCTCCAGCGGACAGAGCGGGCTGTTTGCGGCGCACTTGGGCATGGGCTTTTCGTTTGCGCAGTTCATCAACCCCCACGGCGGTCCGGCCATGATGCAGCTCTACCGGGAGCGGTTTCAGCCCTCGGCCGAACTGGCCGTGCCCACCGCCAACGTGGCGCTGTTCGTGCTCTGCGCCGATACCGACGAGAAGGCCCGGCAGCTACAAGCCTCGCTCGATTTGCAGCTGCTGCGCATCGGCCGGGCCGACCGCACCGGCTTCCCCACCTACGAGGAAGCCCGCCGCTACGACTACTCCGTGGAGGAGCTGGGCCAACTTCAGCACAACCGCCAGCGCTACGTGTGCGGCACGCCCGAACAGGTGAAAAAGCAGCTCGAAAACCTGGCCCGCAGCTACGGCGTCGACGAGGTGGTGGCCACCACCATTACCGCCGATTTTGCCGACCGGCTGCGCTCCTACGAGCTGCTGGCTGAGGTATTTGCCGTGCCGGCGCACCACTAGCATTCGTTCACGTCACCATCAAAGCCCGCGCTCCGCCACGGCGGAACCGCGGGCTTTGCCGTACACTTGCTTTTTGCGCGCCTGCCCCTTGCTGCCATGAACCGCCCCACTCCCACTCGCTCCGCGTTCCTGTATTGGCTTGCGGCCGCTGCCTGCCTGCTGGTGGTGGGGGCCGATGTGGTAGCGGGCAATGGCAGTAAAATCGTTGGTTCGCTGGCGCTGTTTGGCTCGTTTCTGCTGCTGGCTTTCTTCCCCAACGGAGCCAGTCGCCCGCGCTGGGTGGGCTGGGTATCAATGGGCCTGGTGTTGGTGGCCCTGGTGAGCCTCGCCTACCGCCTCGCCCGCCCGACCAGCTAACCTCCGCGCTGTTACGGCCGCGTCCAGCTGCATCTTTGGTTTCGCTTTCAGTTCGCATGACTCCTGCCCCGCCCATCACTACTTCCACATCCGCTGTCTCGCCACCCTCGGCTTCGCTGCTCCAGCGCCTGGGCCTCGACTGGTTTCTGCTGGCGCTGCTAGCCGTGGTGGGGCTGGCGTACCTGCAGCCGGGCATCGGCAGCAAGGCCAGCGCGGTGCCGTGGGGCAGCATCACCACCGGCGGCGTGGCCCTCATTTTCTTTTCGTACGGGCTGCGCTTGAGCCCCGAAAAGCTACGAGCCGGCATGCGCAACTGGCGCCTGCACGCGGTGGTGCAGCTCAGCACGTTCGTGCTTTTTCCGTTGCTGGCGCTGGCAGTCAGGCCCCTGTTTGCCGGCGCACCTGAAGACGCGCTTTGGGCCAGCATTTTCTTTCTCTGCACGCTGCCCAGCACGGTTTCTACCTCGGTGGTGATGGTCAGCATTGCGGGCGGCAACATGCCGGCAGCCATCTTCAACGCCAGCATTTCCAGCCTGCTGGGCATCCTGCTCACGCCCATTTGGGTGAGCCTGGTGCTGCATACCGGCGCGGCCGACGGCAACCTGGGCGGCCTGGTACTCGATCTGGCTCTGCAGGTGCTGCTGCCGGTGGTGCTGGGCGTGCTGCTGCACCCGCGTTTCGGTGCCTGGGCCGAGGCCCACAAGGCCGGTCTGCGCGTGTTCGACCAAATCATCATCCTGCTGATGGTATTCACCTCATTTTGCGAGTCGTTTGCGCAGGGCGTGTTCCGCAGCTACGGCTGGGGCGAGGTACTGGGCCTGGGCGCGGGCATGGTGGCGCTGTTCCTGCTTGTGTTTGGCCTCATTACGCTGGTGTGCCGCCTGCTGGGCTTCTCGGCCGAAGACCGGATTGCGGCCGTGTTCTGCGGCTCCAAAAAATCGTTGGTGCACGGCACGGTGCTGGCCAAGGTGCTGTTTGCCGGCACCGTGGCTACCGGCGCGCTGCTGCTGCCGCTGATGCTCTACCACGCCCTGCAAATTGTGCTGGCCAGCAGCATTGCGCAGGCCCAAGGCCGCCGAATGGCCGCCGCGGTTTCAGCCGCCGGCTAGGTATGCCAGCAGCGGCAAAGTGTTCCAGCAAGGCATAGGCATTGAAGTCGCCACTTTCATCCCATTTTTCCGGTCATTCGTCCCAACTCGTTTCGGCCGCACGGTGGGCGCAGTATTCTTGCTGGCGAAAGGCCTCTGGCGGATGAGCGCCAAGGCCCGGTTGTTTCACTTGCCTTGCTGCTCTGTATGCTTGCCGTGCCCGTCTTTGCCAAAATCCTGAACGTTTTCGCGCCCGGCGCCGATCCGCTGCCTTCCGATTCGCGCAGCATCGTGCGCGACCTACTGCTGGGCGGGGCGCTGTGGTTTATGAGCCTGCTGCTGCTGGTAGCAGCAGAGGCCCCCAACGAGCTGCGCGTGTTCTGGGGGACGCTGGCGCCCGTTGCCATTCTGCTGCACGTGCTGGCCAGCCGCTACCTCATTCCATCGTCGCTGGGCAGTTCGCGGCCGTTCTGGAATTACCTGCTGAAAACCTTTCTCGTGCTGGTGGGCTCGGTGCTGCCGGTGGGGCTGGTCATCGTCATCATCACCAGCAACACCGACGCCGCTATTGCCTTCAACCTCTTTCAGGTGGCTTTTAACCTGGTCGTTACGGCGCCGCTTTCGTGGCTGGTGTTTCGCCGCCGCCTGCGCCGCCACCAGGCCGTGACGGGGCTGCAGCAGGAGTTGGGGCAGTCGACGGCCAACCTCGATTTGCTTCGCTCCCAGATCAACCCGCACTTTCTGTTCAACGCCCTGAACACGCTCTACGGCACGGCGCTGCAGGAAAACGGCGAACGAACGGCCCAGGGCATTCAGATGCTCGGCGACATGATGCGCTTCATGCTGCACGAAAACCACCAGCCGCGCATTCTGCTGGCCCGCGAAATCGAATACCTGCGCAACTACATCGACCTGCAAAGCCTGCGCACCGCCACCTCGCCCGGCATCAGCATCGACGCCCACCTGCTGGAGGTGCCGGCCGGCGTGCAGATTGCCCCCATGCTGCTGATTCCGTTCGTGGAAAACGCTTTCAAGCACGGCATCAGCCTCCAGCACAAGTCCTGGATTAAGGTAACGCTGCACTGCGAAGGCCACACCCTGTACTTCGATGTGTACAACAGCACCCACGAGCGGCCCGCGCCCGGCCTGGCCGATGATGCCTCGGGCATTGGGCTGGCCAACGTGCAGCAGCGCCTGGCCTTGCTCTACCCCGAGCGCCACGAGCTGCTCATTCGCCAAACCAAGGAAGAGTATTTTGTGCACCTGACCGTGCAGCTCTAGTCTGCTGCACCGACCGCCTTATCTTGCCCGCTTCACCTTTCCTGCATCCATGAAGGCCATTGCCATCGACGACGAACCCATTGCCCTGGACGTGGTGCGGGCTTTGGCGGCCAAAGTGCCGTTTGTGGAGCTGACAGCGTGCTTCACCGATGCTTTTGAGGCCCTGGCTTACCTGCAGCGGGAACCGGTGGAGTTGCTCTTCCTCGACATAAACATGCCTGATATTTCCGGGCTGGAACTGGTGGGCAGCCTGCCCCGCCGGCCGCTGGTGGTTTTCACGACGGCCTACGCCGAGCACGCCGTGCAGGGCTTTGAGCTTGACGCTATTGATTACCTGCTCAAGCCTTTTTCGCTGGCCCGTTTTGTGAAAGCCTGCAACAAGGCCCAGGAGCTACTGCAGCTGCGCGCGGCGGCCCCTGCCCCCACCCCGGCGCGCGACTACCTTTTCCTGAAAACCGGCTACGAGCAGGTAAAGGTGCGCTTCGCCGAAATACTGTACCTGGAAGCAGCCGGCAACTACATTACCGTCGTGCTGCCCGACCAACGCCTGCTCACCCGCATGACCATGCAGGAGGTGTTGGCCCTGTTGCCGGCCGAGCAGTTTGCGCGGGTGCACCGCTCCTACGTCGTCAATACCGCCCGCATCGACCGGATTGAGCGGCACCAAGTGGGCGTGCAAGGCCACCCGGTGCCGCTGGGCGCCGCCTACCAGGACCAGTTGCGGCTGGGTTGAACCGCCGCCCTCAACGGCCTAGGTAACGCCCCAGCTCCGACAACGACCCAATGCCCAGCTCCCGCGCCTGCCGCTGCCGCATGAGCAAGGCGTAGGTGTTGTTGAAGCCCAACGGCGGCAGCCACTCCAGCCCGTAGCGCCGCCGAAACTCCCGCTGCACGTAGTCGAACACCGCGGCGGGCTGCCCTCCCAGCGAATCGAGCGTAGCCACCGACGGCTGCAGCAGCACTTGCAGGCCGGTGCCGGTGTATTCCGGGTACATATCGATGGCGCCGCTGCGCAGGGCTTCGAAGCAGATGGTAGTGCCGCCGAGGCCGGTTTTGGTTTGCACGTCGAGGTCCGTCGCGCCGCGGATGAGGGCCGCGTACATTTCTACCAGAATGTACTGCTCGGCAAAGATTTTGGAGCCCAGCCGCACCACGGCCGCGCCCGGCACTAGCGTCCGTGGGGCACGCCACAGGCCGCGCCGCCGCAGAAACGCTTCGGCCACAGCGCGCGGCGGCTCGTGCAGGTAATCGACGCGGTAGTTCAGCTCGGTCATCACCGAATCGGAGAGCTGGCCGGCCAGTTGGTTGAGCACCGGTAGCAGCCCGGGGTGTGCCCGCAGCACAGTCGGGCGCACCACCGGGGCGGCGAAGTAGGGCGGAAACACGCGCCGGTCGTCGCGCAGCACCTGCAGGTCGTAGGCCCGAATGCGGCCGTCGGTGGAATAGCCGTCGATAACGTCGACATCGGCGTGGCGGGCGGCCTCGTACACCAGCGCCGGGGCCAGCACTACGCTGGGCAGGCGGCGCAGACCGTAGGCGCGCTGCAGGCTGGGCAGGCCATCGGCGCGGCCCACAAACTCGGGGCTGAAGCCGGCTTGCAGCTTGCCGCCCGCCCGTGGCAACAGGTAGAGCACACCCAGCAGCGGCAACAGCACCAGCAGCCCCACGCCCACGCGCACCAGGCGGCGGGCGCTCAGCCGCTGCAAGCCGGCCAGTGCGGCATCAAAAGCCACGGCTAGCGCCGCAGCCGGCAATGCTCCGGCCAGAATCATAACGGGGTTGTTCAGGGCAATGCCCCCGAAAATGAACTCGCCCAGCCCACCGGCCGCCACGTAGGCTGCCAGTGTGGCCACGCCCACCCCAATAACCGTGGCCGTGCGGATGCCCGCAAAGAGCACCGGCAAAGCCAGCGGCAGTTCCACGCGGCGCAGTATCTGGCCGTTGGTAAGGCCCAGGCCACGGGCCGCTTCTACCACGGCGGGGTTTACGCCCTGAATGCCGGCCACGGTGTTGCGAATGATGGGCAGCAGCGAATAGAGCAGCAGCGCCACAATGGCCGGCGTGGCCCCAATGCCGAGCAGCGGAATCAGGAAACCGAGCAGGGCAATGCTGGGCACGGTCTGGAGCACGCCCGCAAACCCCAACACCGCCGGTGCCCAGCGCGGGCGACGCGTGAGCCAGAGGCCCAGCGGCACGCCCAGTAGCACAGCCAGCAGCAGCGCGGCCGCCGTCAGGCCAATGTGCTGCAAGGTTTGCTCACCGAGCTTGCCGGCCTGTAGGCGCCAGAATTCCAGCAGTTCGGTCAGCGTGTCCATGCGTGTTCGGTTTGCAGGGCTTGTTCGAAGGCTTCCATCAGCGGCCGCATTACCGGTGCGGTTGGCTGCGGTAGTTGTTGGAGCGGGTCGGCGGCCTGTGTGTCCGTCAGCGCTTCCAGCGCCGCGTGCACCGAGGTTTCCGGGGGCCAGGCGTCAAAGGCTGTTGGTTCCAACAAAAACGGGCGTATGTCTTTCAGCGTGAGGGTGCGCATCTGTAGCTGCAGGCGCTCGGCGGCAAAAAACCGGCGCACAAAGTCGGTGGCGGGCCGAAACAGCAGCTCCCGCGGCGTGCCCAGTTGTTGCACGCGGCCGGCGTCGAGCAGCAAAATGCGGTCGGCCAACTCGAAGGCTTCAGCCACGTCGTGGGTGACGAGGACGATGGTTTTGTCGCGCAACTCTTCCAGCTCTCGAAACTCGCGGCGAATCCGGGCCCGCGTGACCGGGTCGAGGGCGCCGAAGGGCTCGTCGAGCAGCACGATGGGCGGATCGGCAGCCAGGGCACGGGCCAATCCCACACGCTGCTGCTGCCCGCCCGACAGCTCGTGCGGAAAGCGCGCCGCGTACCGCTCGGGCGGCAGGTGCAGGCGCGTGAGCAACTCGTGGGTGCGCGCCGCAATGGCAGCAGGCGCGTGGCCGAGCAGCCGCGGCACCACGGCCACGTTGTCGGCCACGGAATAGTGCGGCAGCAGGCCCACCTGCTGAATGACGTAACCGATACCGCGCCGCAGCTCTTCGGGGCGCTGTTGGCGCACGTCGCGGCCGTTGATTTCCACGGTGCCGGCGTCGGGTTCCACCAAGCGGTTGAGCATCTTGAGCAGCGTGGTTTTGCCGCAGCCCGAGGGCCCGAGCAGTACCAGTGTTTCGCCGGCAGGCAGCGAAAAAGAAACGTCGTGTACGGCGGCGTGCGCGCCGAAATGCTTGGTGAGGCCGCTGACGCGGATAGCGGGTTCGGGGAGGATTTCGGGCATAGTTGAGGCCGGTAATGTACGGCTTGCGGGTGGTTTCGGCGGCGCCCGCCGGCGTCTGTCGGCGGCCGAAGTAGCCGGAGCCTCAGCAGGTGTTAGCGCCCAGACCAGCGAACTGGCCTCAGGGCGGCCGGTATGCTGGCCGGCAGCAGGCAACCCTGCGGGCGGCTCGGGCCGAGTGAGGCGGCAGTGCGCTGCCCAATAGGCGCCCCGTTGTATCTTGCCTGTTGGCCGCGGGCCCGGCACTGGACCGGCAGCCCCTCTCCTTCTTCTCTCTCCACCCACATGAAAAAACTCGTTTACTCGCTGCTCGTCGCCAGCACCCTGCTTGCGCTGCCTGCCTTTACGCCCGCTCCCGCCCCGGCCGGCGCCCCCACGGCTACCGGCCGCAAAGACGCCGCCGAAACCTACACCGTACAAACCCAGCTGAGCAGCCTGGGCTGGCTGGCCAAGAAAGTAGGCGGCCAGCACCACGGGGCAGTGCCCGTGAAAGAGGGTGCGGTGCAGGTAAAGGGCAAGCAGATTGTGGGCGGCAGCTTCACCTTCGACATGGCAGGTTTAGTTGTGGAAGACACTGAAAGCCCGCGCCTGCTGGCTCACCTGAAATCCGACGATTTTTTCAGCACTGAGAAGAATCCTACGGCCACCTTCGTCATCACCAGCCTGAAACCCATCAAGAACGATGACCGGGGCAACAACGCCGAGGTGACGGGCAACCTCACCGTCAAGGGCATCACGAAATCGATAACCTTTCCGGCCAAAACCGGCGTGAAAGACGGCCTGGCTTCGGCCACGGGCACCACCACCATCGACCGTACCCAGTTCGACATCAAATACCGCTCAAAGTCCCTGCTCGATACGGCCGCCGATAAGGTCATCGACGACCTGTTCATCATCAGCTTCAACATCATTGCCAAGAAAGAAGCTCGCAGCTAGGCTGGCTGCTGGTGGTAAGCACCCGCGCCCGGGCTGCCTGTCGGCGGCCCGGGCGCTTGGTTTTTAGGCGTGTTTCGCGAAGATGCTTAGGTCGGTCAGCGCCCCGACGGCTCCAACTCCGGCTTGGCCGGCATTGGCCGCTCTACGGCGCCGCCGATGGGTGCCAGCGGCTGCAGCAGGCGAATGACGAGGGCGGTCCAGCCGGTTTGGTGGCTGGCGCCGAGGCCGTGGCCGTCGTCGCCGTGGAAGTACTCGTGGAAGAGCAGGTAGTCGCGGAAGTGCGGGTCGCGCTGTAGCAGCTCGTCGTGGCCGAAGGCGGGGCGGCGGCCTTCGGTGTCGCGGCGGAAGATGCCAGTGAGGCGCTCGGCCAGGGCGTTGGCCACGCCGTTCAGGTTCAGGTACTGGCCCGAGCCGGTGGGGTATTCTACCGTGAGCGTGTCGCCGTAGTAGAAATGGAAGCGCTGCAAGGCCTCGATGATGAGGTAGTTGATGGGGAACCACACCGGGCCGCGCCAGTTGGAGTTGCCGCCAAACAGGTCGGAGTTTGACTCGCCGGGCTCGTAGCGCACCTCGAAATCGGCCTCCGGCGTGTTGTACACATACGGGTGCTCCAGGTGGTGCCGCGACAAAGCCCGAATGCCGTAGTCGGAGAGAAACTCGGTTTCGTCGAGCATGCGTCGGAGCAGCTTTTCGAGGCGGTGGCGGCGCAATAAACTCAGCAGGTGCCGCTCGCCCTTGCCCGGCTCCTGCCAGCGCGACACCAGGGCCGAGAGTTGCGGGCGGTTGTCGAGCAGCCAGCGCAGGCGCTGGGTAAAGGCGGGCATGGCTTCCAGCAGCTCTTCGTCGAGCACTTCCACGGCAAAGAGCGGAATCAGGCCCACGATGCTGCGGACTTTGAGCTTGATGCGTTCATCGTCGGGTAGGTGCAGCACGTCGTAAAAAAACTGATCTTCTTCGTCCCAGAGGTTGAAGCTGCCGTCGCCGGCGCGGGTCATGGCCTCGGCGATGTAGAGGAAGTGCTCGAAGAACTTGCCGGCAATGTCCTGGTACACGGGGTTGGTTTTGGCCAGCTCCAGGGCAATGCGCATCAGGTTGAGCGCGTACATGGCCATCCAGCTCGTGCCGTCGGCCTGCTCGATGTAGCCACCGGTGGGCAAGGGCGCCGAGCGGTCGAACACGCCGATGTTGTCGAGGCCCAGAAAGCCGCCCTCGAAGATGTTGTGGTTGTTGCGGTCCTTGCGGTTTACCCACCAGGTGAAGTTGAGCATCAGCCGGTGAAACACCGACTCCAGGAACTCGGTGTCGCCGCGGCCGTCGTTGAGCTTCTGGTCCATTTTGTACACGCGCCAGGTGGCCCAGGCGTGCACGGGCGGGTTCACGTCGCCGAAATTCCACTCGTAAGCCGGCAGTTGCCCGTTGGGGTGCATGTACCAGTCGCGGGTGAGCAGGCGGAGCTGGTTTTTCGCAAACTCGCTGTCGACGACGGCCAACGGAATGCAGTGGAAGGCCAAGTCCCAGGCCGCGTACCAGGGGTACTCCCATTTGTCGGGCATCGAAATGAGGTCGGCGTTGTGGAGGTGCTGCCAGTTGCTGTTGCGGGCGCGGCGGCGCTCGGCAGGCGGCAGGTCCACGGCCGGGTCGCCGTCGAGCCACTGCGTCACGTCGTAGTAGTAGAACTGCTTGCTCCAGAGCATACCGGCCACGGCCTGCCGGTAGATGTTGCGGGCGTCCGGGTCGGGCTGGGTTTCCTGCAGGCAGTTAAAAAACGCGTCGGCCTCGCCGAGGCGCTGGGCAAACAGCTGGTCGAAGTCGGCGAACGGCTCGGCCAATTCGGCCTTGCTCAGGCGCAGGCACACGCGCTGCGAGGCCCCCGGCGCCAGCGTAAGGGAGTAGTGCGCAGCCACTTTGGTGCCTTGCTGCGCGGGGTTCACCGCCGCTTGGTCGCCTGCTACAATGTAGTCGTTGATGCCGTCCTTGAAGTAATGGCCTTCGGGTGCTTCGAGGTCGTAGAGCCGCGCGCCGTTGGTCTCGTTGTCGCAGAAGAGCAGCTTGGGGCTATCGGCGCAGTAAAGGTGGTAGCGGCCCAGGTCGCGGTGCTCGGCTTGTACGGTGGCAGGGCCGTTGCTGTGCAGCTTGGGGCGGTACCCGTCGTAGCCCCAGCTCCAGGTGTTGCGGAACCACAGCTGCGGCAGCACCTGCAGCGGTGCGGTTTTGGGGCCGCGGTTGTGCACCGTTAGCTGCACCAGCAGGTCGTCGGGCCCGGCTTTGGCGTATTCGATGAACACGTCGAAGTAGCGGCCCTGGCTGAAGATACCGGTATCGAGCAGCTCGTATTCGGCTTCCTGCCGACCGCGGCGCGCGTTTTCCGCCAACAACCGCTCGTAGGGGAAGCGCCGCTGCGGATACTTGTAGAGCATCTTCTGGTAGGCGTGCGTGGGGGTGCTGTCGAGGTAGTAGTAGCACTCCTTCACGTCTTCGCCGTGGTTGCCCTGGCCGTTGGTGAGGCCGAAAAGCCGTTCCTTCAGGCACGGGTCGTGGCCGTTCCAGAGGCCCACGCCGAAGCACAGCAACTGCTGGTCATCGGAGAAGCCGCCAAGGCCCTCTTCGCCCCAGCGGTAGGCGTAGCTGCGGGCCATGTCGTGGGTCACGTGGCCCCAGGCGTTGCCGTCGGGGCTGTAGTCTTCGCGCACCGTGCCCCATTGGCGTTCGGTGAGGTAGGGGCCGAACTTCTGCCAGGGTGCCGTCCCGGCTTTGTTTTCGGCTAAGCGTACTTGTTCCTGCGTCATGGATATATGGGCCAGAAGCCCGCCGCGGCGGGTGCTGAGTCGTTGGTTGGGAGAGCGGCTGCATGGCTAATCCGTCGTCACTGAATCCTGGGGAGAGGGCTCTTTCGCGTCTGCGCTACATGCAGCTGACCGGCAAGTGTACGTAATGCCCCGCACAGATTGTTGGAACAGCCGAGCACAAGCACCGCGCCAACAACTTCTGCAAACGTTTGCACTTAAGCCAGTTAACAACTTTACACCACAGCCAACACGCTTACTATCCGCCCTGCTTTCGGCGCAAGCAAACCGACTGCAACCTAGCCTGACGCCGTGCTAACCAAGGTTTTCGTGCCGTTGCGGAACCGGGAACCAAGTGGCGTAGGGAGCCCGCGGTGAGCGACTGGAAAACTTTTATGTAAATATTTCGCGCTCAGCAAAATCGGGGCGGATTATATTGTCTGTATCTGGAACTATCCGAGGACGCATTTGGCTTATGCGGCCGAACATTTCCCATTCAATATGCTTGATGTGCAGTTGGCCGACGCTGGCTTTTTCCCCATCTCGTGGCCCGAGGCACCCGACCAGCTTCCTGGCACCACCTACGTGCGGCCCGGCCGGCGCGAACTGGTGCGGGTATTTCTGGCCCACAACCGCTCGGAGGTGGCTATCTACACCGGCCGCGACTTACGCAGCACCCAACTGGTGTACCGCGGCCCAACCGCCGACGCCGCGCTTCTGCAGCAGCTCTGCGCGCCATTCGCCAACTCCAGTCCGCAGCCTATCGAAAACTAATACATTCTCGTGCTTCGCTGCCCAATACAACGGCGCCCCGCTGGCAGTAGCCAACGGGGCGCCGTTGCGTGGTATAAGTGCGGCAACTACTTACGCTAAGAGCAATTAAGCCAGCTGCTTGCGGCGGCCTTCCAGAATGCGGAAGAACGAACGGGTGTTGATTTCCTCCTTGGTAAGGCCAGTCGCTACAATTTCCTCCTCCGAAATGGCGCCGCAGTTCAGGGCTTTCAGGAAAAAGTTGAGCAAGCCCTGGCCGGTGGCGGCGTCGTCGAAAATGTCGCCCGTCAGCGTCGAAATGGCGGCACGCTCCACGAAGGTCTTCAGGCGGTGCACCGCGTCGTCGTAGCTGCTCAGGAAGAAGTTGTAGGTAGCCGCGTAGCGCATGGGCAGCTGCGCGGGGTTCAGGTCCCAGCCTTGGTAGAGGCCGTTGATGAGCGAGTGGGTGGTGTGGTGGAAACCCTGGCGCCAGGCGTTGTGCACGGCAGCGCGGTTTTCCTTCATCTGCTCAAACGTGAGGTTGTCGCCGCGGTGCGGACCGATGGGCATCACGTTGGTGGCGCCGTCGGAGAGAAAAATGCCGGTGCCGCCGAGGGCCACCTTGGTCATGTGGTGGGCAAAGTCGCACACCGGGTGGGCCATGGTCTGGTACTTGGCCGTGATGCCCGCCGAGGCCGTGTAATCGTAGGTGCCGAAGTGCGCGGCCACGCAGCGCCCCTCGCTGGCCCGGATGATGCGCATGAGCGGATTGCGGCCTTCCTCGTCCATGATGATCTGGGTGGCCTCCACCATTGTCTCCATTTTCAGGGTGCCGGGCGCGAGGTTGTTGGCCTGCTCGATCAGCTCGAAGAGGCGCACCATCGTGGTCATCTGCTCCGGAATGGTCACTTTGGGCAGCATCACCACGAAGTTGTCGGGCAGCTTGCCGCCGGTTTTTTCCAGCAGCGTGGTCAGGAAGATATCGAGCGTGCGCACGCCCCGGCCCTTCAAATCTTCGGTGAAGGGCTTGATGCGAATGCCGATGAAGGGCGAAATTGTGCCGTTCTGCATGCCCAAAGCCAGCTCGCCGGCGGCCTGCACGGCCGTGGCGTCTTCCTCGGCATCGGGCCGGTTGCCGAAACCGTCTTCAAAGTCGATGCGGAAGTCTTCCACCGGCTCGCGCTGCAGCTTGCTCACGATTTTGTTGTAAACCGAGTAGGCCAGCCACGCCGGTTCCTGCTTGCGCTCCTCCGCCGACATAGCATCGAGCTTGGCCGTGAGGGCCGCAATGTCCTTTTCCGAGGTGGGCAGGTATTCGTGGTTTTTCAACTGCAGCACGTTGGCCAGCTCCACAAAGTTGGGCGCGTAGGTACGCAGGTTGTTGAGGGCAATGTCGCCCATGCGCACGCAGGTATCGGCCTTGAAGAGGTTGGCGCCGCCGTACACGGTGTGCACCGGCTGGCGGTCGGGTTTGTCGCCGGGGTAGGTTTGCTGGAAACGCCGGTTGGCCTCGCCGAGTTGGTCGAGCAGTTGGGTTTTGGCGGCGTCCTGGAGGCTAAGCTTCATGGTTGGGGAAAGCGGAAAAGTGGGCTATTCTTCAATCTGGGCAAACTGGGCAATGTGTTGTTCCACATGCGCCCGAACAATGGCCGTCTGGCCGTCGATGATGTCGTAGAAACGATTTTCCAGCGGCACAAACTCCTGAAAATCTTGGTAGAGAGCTGAAAATTCAGGAATGGTGCGCTGCCGCTCCAGGTACTCCCGATGAGCCTGGTAAATGCGTTTGGCGTGGTTTACTAGTTCGGCAAGGTCACTTGCGCCCCACCCGGCCAAATCCTTCGCAAGAGGAGTCTCAAACAGATGCGGGCCGTAGCCATTTTGGATGAGCTGGATAAAACCGCCGTTGGTTACCTCCCCATACAAAACGTTAAACAAGATCAATATGCACGCCGCGTTCGAGAACTTATCCATGCGGGTTTCGGGTGTTTCCGGCCGCACATGTCGGTAATAGGCTTGGATAAAGACGTACAAATACTGCCAATCATTGGCCTTGGCCTGTTCCAATTCGGCGGCCGACACCGCAGGCAATGTGACCCACTTGATGCCAATGAGTTCCTGTAGCCTAGATAGAAGCTTCATGAGCCGCGGTAGGTACTGTAGCCGAAGGGGTTCAGCAGCAGCGGAATGTGGTAGTGCTCGGCGGCGCTCAGGTGAAACACGATTTCCACGAACGGGTAGAAATTGGGCGTGCCCTGCCGCTCGAAATACGCCTGCGTGAAGAACTTCATCTTGTACACGCCCGGCGGCAGTTGCTGCTCCTTCGGCAGCAAATCGGGAATGCGGCCGTCCTGGTTGGTGGTGCCACGGGCCAGCTCCTGCCAGGTGTCGCCGGCCTGCTGCGCCGACAAGGCAATGGTGACACCGGCCGCCGGCTTGCCCAGTGTGGTATCGAGAATGTGGGTCGTTATCTGACTCATGCAGCCAACAGCTTTTCCAGCCGGATTCGGGTGATTTTATTCTGCTCGCGGGCCGCAATCAGGATTTCGTCGTCGGGCTTGTTGAGCAGGCGCGCTTGCAGCAAAGCCAGCATTTCCTCGGCCGTTTTGCCGGTGGCAAACACGATGAAGATGTAGCCGAATTTCTGCTCGTAGGCGCGGTTGCCGTCGGCCAGCGCCTGCAGCACGTCTTCGGAGGCGTTTTTCACAGCTGCCTGCTCGCCTTCAGCCCAGTCGCTGGTGCTGGCAAACTTGGCCCGGAGCGACGCCACGTCGCTACCGATTTTGGGGTGGTGCGCAAATGCCTCGCGCCAGTCGTCTTCCGAGAGGCTGTTCCACACGGTGTTGGCGTGGTCCATCAGCGTGTCCGCGTCGGCCACGGGAAACACGGCCAGCATCTGCTGCACCCAGGCCTGCGAGCCGCAGCACTTCTGCAGCGCCTCGGCCAACGCAGGCTTATCGAGTTGGTTGAGTTCGTCTAGGGTCATGGGTTGGGGGAAGGCGTCTTATGGTCAATCGGCCGTCATCCTGAGGCGCAGCCGAAGGACCTTATGCCCGCTGAATGGCCGGTATTATAATGCCTCTTTCTATTGTGAGAAGGTCCTTCGGCTGCGCCTCAAGATGACAGAATGAGCTTACATCACCGTCGGAAAACGGTTGACGTTTTTGTAGTAGATGTACACCGAATCTTCCTGGCCCATGGCCGTGGCCCACTGCTGGCAGTAGGGCGCCATCCAAATGGAGTCGCCTTTTTTCACCGGGTACCAGTGCTGGTCGAGCATGTAAATGGCCTTGCCTTCGAGGTACATCAGGCCGTGCTCCATGATGTGGGTTTCCACCATCGGCAGGTTGCCGCCGGTGCTGTAAGTGAAGATGTTCACCGCCATGTCGAAGCCCAGCTCGTTGGGCAGCAGCTCCTGAATGCGCAGCGCGGGGTCGTTCATGTACACGGGCGCCTTGGCAATGTCCCGCTCGCCGAAGTGCACGCCCGGCACTGCCTGGCCTTCCAGCGGCTCGTACACTTTGTGGAAGGTGAGCAGCTGCGTGCCCTCGGTGGGCCCGGTAAACAAGTAGTCCTTCTCGATGGGCACGTACACGAACTGCCCCTGTGTGAGGCGCCGCTCCTGGCCATCGACGGCCACCTGCACCTGCCCTTCCACCACGTAGAAGAAGATTTGCGCGGCTTTGGTCTGGCCTTCGAGGCGGCCGCCGTCGCGCAGCGTGATGAGCGTTTGGGCCAGGCGGGCGCCCATTTGCTCGTTGATGATGACGTTGACGGTGCAGTTGGTCCAGCCCGGCACGTTGCTGTTGATGTAGCCATCGGGCGCGATGATGGCGTGGTTGCGCTTGACGACGGACCGGGTAAGGGCGGAAATTTCCATGTGGGGAAAGGGAACTGGGAGCTTATGAATCGGGGCTGTCATCCTAAAGCGCAGCCGAGGGACCTGCTCACGTCGGAACGAGTCGTTGCTTCAATGGTCGTTCAGCAGAGGAAAGGTCCTTCGGCTGCGCCTTAGGATGACAATTTCTCCTTCGTTAATAATTGAAGAAGAAACCGCTCGGAAACCTCCAGAGCGGCGGCAATATCGGGCTGCTCCGCGTTTTCGAGCGGGTTGTGGCTGATGCCTTTGTAGCACCGCACGAACAGCATGGTGGCGGGGGCCACGGCCGAAATCGGCACCGCGTCGTGGCCAGCGCCGCTGACCAGCTCGACGACCGGGTGCCCCGCCTCGGCTATGGCTTGGGCCAGCAATTTATTCATTTCGGCATCGCACGCAACCGGCGCGGTCTGCTGAATGGGGTTCCAGGCCACGGTGAGGCCGCGGCGCTGGGCAATGGCTTCGGCTTGGCGGTGCAGTTCGTCGTAGGCCGCGGCCAGGCGGGCGGCGTCGGCGCTGCGCAGGTCGAGGCTGCAGGTGGCTTCGCCCGAAATGACGTTGCTTGCGCTGTGGCGCATATCCAGCTTGCCCACGGTGGCGACGAGGTGCGCTTTGTGGTCAAGGCCGAATTGCTCGACGGCCAGCACAAACTCGGCGCAGCCGGCCAGGGCATCCTGGCGCATGTCCATGGGCACGGTGCCGGCGTGGCCGGCCATGCCGGTAAAGGTGAGGCCCACGCGGCGCTGCCCGGCAATAGCCGTTACCAGCGCCACCGGAATGTTCCGCTCCCAGAGTACCGGCCCTTGCTCGATGTGCGCCTCGAAGTAGCCCAGCCACTGGTCGGCGGGCAGCGCATCGGCGGCCAGCTGCCCGGCGTCGCCGCCCATTGTGGCAATGGCTTCGGCGAGGCTGATGCCGGCGGCGTCGGTACGGGGCAGCAGCGCTTGGTCGAAGGAGCCGGCGGCTACTTTGCTGCCGAGGTAGGTGGTGTGAAACCGCACGCCTTCCTCGTCGCTGAAGGCCATCAGCTCGAAGTGGAAGGGCAACTCCGCCTGCTTTTCGCCTAAATGTTCCAGCAAATCAAGGCCCAGCAGCACGCCCAGCGGCCCGTCGAAGCGGCCGGCGTTTACCACCGTGTCGATGTGCGAGCCGATGACGAAGGTTTTGGCGCCAGGCCGCGGGTTCAGGAGCCGCCCGCGCACGTTGCCGATGCTGTCGATGCGGGTTTGGAGGCCGGCGGCTTCCATCCAGGCGCGCACCAGGGCGCTGCCGCGCAGAAACGCGGGCGTGCCGAAGGTGCGGGTGACGCCGTCGGCGTCTTCGCTGATGGCGGCCAGTTCGTGAATGCGTTGCAGCAACCGGGCTGCGCGTGCGTGGTACTCCTGCATTCCGACTAGCGGGTTAGAATTTGGCCCTGGTTAAGATGGGTGAACTGCGGATTGGCGTAGACCTGAACGCCGTTCAGAAAAGTCTGCTCCACCACGCCGCGCAGCTCCCAGCCAAGGTACGGCGACACTTTGTGTTTGTGGTGCACCGCCTCGGCCTGCACAATGAAGGCCTTTTCGGGGTCGAGCACCAGCAAATCGGCGTCGTAGCCCTTGGCAATCTGGCCTTTTCGGTGCGCCATGCCGATGAGCCTGGCCGGGTTCGTGCTCAGCCACTTCGCCAGCTCCAAGAGCGAGGTGCCGCGCGGCTGGGCGGCAGTCCAGAGCACGGGCAGGGCCAGCTGCAGCGAAGCAATACCGCCCCAGGCCGTAGTGAAGTCGCCGGAGTCGAGCTGCTTTAGGTCGGGCGGCGCGGGCGAGTGGTCGGTGGCCACGAAGTCGATGAGGCCCGACTCCAGAGCCTGCCAGAGCTGCTCGTTGTTGCGCCGCTCCCGAATGGGCGGCGCGCACTTGAACTGCGTCTGGCCGTCGGGAATGTCTTCGGCGTTGAAAAACAGGTAGTGCTGGCCCGTCTCCACTGTCAGCGGCAGGCCTTCGGCTTTGGCGGCGGCTATCTGCGCCAGCGAGTCGGCCGACGACAAGTGCACGATGTGCGTGCGGCAGCCGGTGTCGCGGCACAGCCGAATCATCAGGGCCACGGCGGCGTCTTCCCAGGCTTTGGGGCGCGAGGCGAGATAGTTCGGGTACGAGCGTTTGTCGCGCTGCTTCCACGCGTCGTCGTCCTGGCTCAGCTCGCAGTGCACCAGCAGCGGCAGGCCGTGGCGGGCCAGCAGCGGCATCACCTGGCGCAAGTCGGCCTCCGAGGCGTTCGGAAAATCGTCGATGCCGGAGTGCGTAAGAAAGGCTTTGAAACCGAGTACGCCGGCTTCAACCAAGCCTTCTACATCGGCCGCGTTGCCGGGCACGATACCGCCCCAGAAGCCGCAGTTGGTGTGCATCTGGCCTTCGGTGGCGGCCAGCTTCTGGCGGAAGTTGGCTACCGAGGTCGTCACCGGCGCCGAGTTCAGCGGCATGTCCACGAGCGTAGTCAGGCCGCCGGCAATGGCGGCGCGAGTGGCCGTGTCAAAGCCTTCCCAGTCGGTGCGGCCGGGCTCGTTGATGTGCACGTGCGGATCGATGACGCCCGGCAGAATGGCGTGGTCGCCGAAGTCAACGACGGGGCAATCGACAGCAGTATCGGTGGGCACCACGTCGGCAATGCGGCCGGCTTGCAGCAGCACCAGGGCAGGGCGCACGCCATCGGGCGTTACCACGCGGCGGCTTTTCAGGGCTTGATGTAGCATTCGGGGAAAGTTTCTGTTTACATTGGTAGCCCTTTTAGGGCCAATCGGCTACGGCACATTCGGCGCGGAGGTCAGCTGCGTGGCTGACTGGCCCGCGGCTCCGGCGGCTTGGTCAGCGTGCTTCGGCGGCGCTCAGGCCCTGAAATCTGCTACCACAACCACCTCCCCTTTCCCCGAAGGCGCCGTTTCGGCGCTGCTGCTCCTGTTTGCATGATTCCGTTTCTTACCCTGGCCGTTGTTTTACTCGTTTTTGGTTTGCTGCTGGCCGGCAGCGCTTTTCTTCACCGCCTCGGCGCTGCCGACAAAAAGGGCGGTAATCTAGGTGAAAATGGCTTGACCATGCAAGGTTTTGGCTATGGCCTCACTTTGCTGGCTTTCATCTTCCTATTGGCGGTAATCTACCTCTTCATCGAAGGCACGCCGTGGGAAGGCCACCTGATGGAATGGCTCAACATTGTGGTGCGCCTGATGCACATCACCTTCGGCATTGCCTGGATCGGCGCCTCGTTCTATTTCGTGTTCCTCGAAAACGCCCTCAACCGCACCGACAACGTGCGCGAGGAGCTGGCCGGCAACCTCTGGGCCGTGCACGGCGGCGGCTTCTACTACCTCGAAAAATACAAGCTCGCGCCCAAGCAAATACCCAAAAGCCTGCACTGGTTTAAGTACGAGGCCTACTTCACGTGGCTGTCGGGTTTCAGCCTGCTGTTCGTGGTGTACTACTTCAACGCCGGCTCCATGCTCATCGACCCGAAGGTGCTCGACGTGAGCCCCTTGGCGGGCGTGGGCATCGGCATCGGCTCGTTTGTGGTGGCTTGGCTGATTTATGATTTGCTCTGCAAAACCTCGTTGGTGAAGCGCGGGCTGCTGTTTGCGGTGCTGGGCCTGGTGCTGGCTACGGCCTTTGCCTGGTTCTACTGCCAGGTGTTCAGCGCGCGGGCGGCCTACATTCATTTCGGCGCCATGCTCGGCACGCTGATGGTGGCCAACGTGTTTTTCATCATCATCCCGGCCCAGAAAGCCATGGTGAAGGCCGCCACCCTGGGCCAGCCCCTCGACCCGACGCTGGGCAAAAACGCGCTCAACCGCTCCCTGCACAACAACTACTTCACCCTGCCGGTGCTGTTTGTGATGGTGAGCAACCACTTTCCCAGCACCTTCGGCCATGCCTACCCGTGGGCCATTCTGGCCGCCATTGCGCTGGGCACCGCCGGCGTGAAGCACTGGCTGAACCTGCGCGAAAAGCACCAACCCAGCGGCCTCGTGCTGCCGCTCTCGGCCGGCCTGCTGCTGGCCGTGGCCTTTGTTTCGGCCCCCAAAAACGACGCCGGCGCAGCTGCAGCCTGCACGCCCAACGTGAGCATGGCGCAGGTGCAGGGCATCGTGCAGCAGCGCTGCGTCCGCTGCCACTCCTCCTCCCCCACCGACGACGTGTTCAAGTCGCCGCCCAACGGGGTGGTGTACGATACGCCCGAAGACATTATCCGGCTGAAGGACAAAATCATGCAGCGTGTGGTCGTCACCAAAACAATGCCCCAGAACAACAAAACCGGCATGACGCAGGAAGAGCGGGACCTGATTCGCTGCTGGATTGAGCAAGGCGCTAAGAATCAATAACCGATTACAAAACGTCATCCTGAGCAACGCGAAGGACCTTCTCACCGCTGGACGAGTCATTGCAACGACATTCGTTCTGGCGGGAGAAGGTCCTTCGCGTTGCTCAGGATAACGGGGCCTTATTCCTATCAGCCGACGGCCAGCGTGCGCATGCTCAGACCACCAAAGCTGACTTCCTCGAAGGCGTGCGTAATCGGCTCGTCTTTGTCGGCCAGGGCCAAGGTGTAGAGCAGCGGCCAGTAGTGGTCGGGGGTGGGCACGGCCAGCGGGCCGCTGGCGCCGGCTTTTTGCACATCGAAGAGGCTGCGGAAGTCGCGCTGGTCGATGCGGGTTTTCACCCATTCGTCGAACTCGGTGGCCCAGTCGTAAGGCGTCGCGTCGCCGGCCATCAGCTTGGGCATGCTCTGGCGCAGGTTGTGCACCACGTTGCCCGAGCCGATGATGAGCACGCCCCGCTCGCGCAGCTTCTGCAGCTGGGCCGCCAAGGCGAAGTGCTGTTCGGGTGTTTTGTAAAAATCGAGGCTTAGCTGGAACACGGGCACGTCGGCGGCCGGGAACAGGTGGTGCAGCACCGTCCAGGTGCCGTGGTCAAGACCCCACTCGTCGGAGCCGTGCAAATCGGGCACCATGTCGATGACCTGTTGAGCGTAAGCCGGGGCGCCGGGCGCGGGGTACTGCATGGCAAACAGCTCGGCCGGGAAGCCGCCGAAATCGTGAATGGTTTCGGGCCGCTCGTTCATGGTCACGAACGAGCCGCGCGTGAGCCAGTGCGCCGACACCACCAAGATGGCGTTGGGCTTCTGGCGCTGGCGAATGTCTTCGCCCAGTTTCTTGATGCGACGGGTAAAGGCGTTGTCTTCCAGCGCGTTCATGGGCGAGCCGTGCCCGATAAAGAGCACGGGCATCTTCTCGCTTTTTTTAAACGACGTGGCAACGGTATGGAGGTCTTGCAGGTTCATGGCAGCAGCGGTAAGCGGAAGCAGGGCCAGGGTTTTCAGAAAGGCTTTGCGGTCCATTGTTGGCTTCCTTGAGTACACCACAAAAGTACCGTAGCCCCAAGCCCGGCGCCTTGATGTATGGTAAGAAATGCGCCGCCAAAAGCTCTTCTGGAATGCAAACCTGGCCGGCATGCCTACTCCAAAGCGGCATCAATTATTCGCACATCCGGCCCCTGCAAATAGGCCGGCAGCTGCGGCACGCCCCGCCCGGAAAATGCCGCCATTCGCATGCCTTGCCCGCGCAGCAAGCGGTACTCTTCTTCGGTGGGCCACCAGGAATACACGTTGCGGTGAGAGTAGAACATGGCCTCGGTGTCTTCCAGAGCCGGCACGTTGAACACCACGTACCCGGCCGGCACCAGCGCATCGAGCCGGCGGTACACGGCGGTGCGCACCAGTTTGTGCTGCCGCTCAGGCAGCAGCCGGGCGGAGGCAAACCGCTCGGTGTGATGCTTGAGCAAACCCAACGGGCGCAAATCGGCCAGCACCACGGCCACGGCAAGCCCGGCCACGGCCCATTTGCCCCAAGCCCCGCGCCGGCGCAACCACCGCGAGGTTTCTACCCAGCCTAACGCCGCCAGTAGTAGCAGTGCCGGAGCCACCACATAGGTGTAGGAAACCATTTTGGTGGCCGCTGCCGAGAAGAATACAAACACGATCAGACAGGTGGTGAGCAGCAGGCGCACAGGGCGCGGGCGCAGCCGGGGCGTGGCGGTCCAGCCGATGCCGGCCGCAATCAGCAGCACCAGCCATTGGTATTGGTACCAGAGGTTGTTGAGGTAGTAGTACCACGGCCCGGCTTTGTCTTCCAGCGCCTGGGTGAAGTGCAGCGCGGCATAGTGCCGCTCAAAAGTGCTTTCCAGCGGAAACGCACGGTTGATATACAGCTGCCACGGCAGCACCAGCAGCGCCGCAACGGCCACGGCCAAGCCGTAACGGGCGTATTCCCCGCGGCTCCGCAACTTGGGGTTCAGTAGCATTTCCAGGGCCCAACCGGCGTACACCACCGCGCCCGGCAGCCATTTGCACAGCACCGCCGCCCCCGAGAATACCCCCACCAGCAGTGCCCAGCGTCCTTTGCCTGACGTGCTGCACTGGCCTTCATACCAGGCCCAAATGCTGGCCGTCACGTAGGCCATAAAGGCCACGTCGCTGTGGTCGACGCTTTGGCGGCCGGTGGTGAGGCCCAATTGGTAGTAGGCAAACGTGAGCAGCACCGCAGCGCAATACCCGACGGCCGGCGAGAAGACGAGGCGCCCCAGCCGGTACACGGGCCACAGCAGCAGGGCACCGAGCAAGGCGCTGGGCAGACGCAACGCCAACTCGTTGACACCGAACAGCTTGAAGCTAGCCGCAATCTGCCACAGAAACAGCGGCTGCTTGTGCACCCAAACGTGGTTGCAGCACCACGCCCGGTAGTCGTAAGGCAGCACGGGGTGTTGCCGGAGCACCGGCCTCAGCCAGTCGACCATGAGGTTTTTGGCGACCAGCGCGTGGAAACGTTCATCCCAATCGTGCAGAAATGGGTCGAGGCTGGCCAGCGCGAGGCGCAGACACAGCGCCGCAGCCATCAGCCACCACACTGCTTTGCTCGGGGAATAGCGGCTGAACACGAATACGCTGACGCCCGCCAGCAGTGCGCTCAGCACCAACAATACGTTCAGGAGGAAGGGAGCTAACAAAATGACAGTACCCAGGCGGCAAAACGGATGCGACTAAACGATGGGCCGGCCCAACCACGCCTTTCGAGCCTGCAAGATATTTACCGTCGTGCTACTCTGCCGGGAATCCCGGCCACGCGCTTTCCTCATCAGGCCCCAGCCAGTTCCCGCCGAATCCGACTCAGCGACTCCGGCGTGACACCTAAGTACCCGGCAATCATGCGCTGCGGCAGACGCAGGGCCAGCGTGGGGTACGTCTGCACGAAATCGAGGTAGCGTTCCTCGGCCGAGGCGCTGAGCGTGAGAACCAGCCGCTTCTGCATGGCATGCATGCTGTTTTGCAGCAGCCGATGAAAGAAGGCGGGAAAATCGGGGGTGAGGTGGGGGAGTTTGCGGTAGAAGGTGGCATCGAACAGCAGCACCTCGGCGTCTTCCACGGCGTCGATGGCAAACAGGGCGGGCGTGTGCTGCAAGAGGCTGTGCTGATCGGACACCCACCACTGCTCGGGCGCAAACTGCAGGATGTGCTCCTTGCCTTTGTCATCGACGACGAAGCTGCGCAGGCAGCCGCGCACCACGAACGCCCCAAAACGTGCCACCTCGCCGGCCGGCTGCAGCACCTCGTGCCGCCGCAGCTGCCGGGGCTCAAACAGCGCTTCGATGGCGGCCACCTGCTGGTCGGAAACGGGCAGCCGCTGCCGGAAATACTGCCGAAGCACATCGTACCCAGTGTCATTCATGGGCTCAATATCGGCAACGGGCGAAGATCAGCCACAGCTTGGCTCACGGTCTGTTTCCGCAATTGACTCCCCGCTTTACCAGCTTGATTTGAGTTGTCACTTGCTTCCCATAAACCCCATTGCACCCTATCCTCAATAGAATACTTGAGGCAGTCGATGAATTGTTACCAGTAATCGTGCTGATACTTCATCGGTTAATACTCCTCAACATCCTTATCTGGACAAATTCTAAAGTTTATTTGGACCCGTTCTAAACAGGCCTTTACTTTGCGTCAGATTTGAATCTGTCTAAACAACGCAGATGAGCCGCACGCTTCCCTTCCTCCTCCTCACCATCCTGCCCTGGGCCGCTACTGCCAAGCCCGTTCGCTTGGCCCACCGCCATTCCGGCGACGAAAACCCCACGACGACGCAGCCGGCCCATGGCCAGGCAGTAGGCCGTGTGGTGCTGGCCGACGGCCAGCCGGCCGAGCAGGTATCGGTGATGGTGAAGGGTACCACGATTGGTACCAGCACGGAGGCTGACGGCTCGTTCCGGTTGCGGCTGCCCGCGGGCAAGCAGACCCTAGCCATTGCCTACCTGGGCTACGTGACGCAGGAAATTGAAGTGGACGTGCCCAACCGCGCGACCGTAACAATACCGGCTGTGACGCTGGCCAAGAGCGCCCAGCAGCTGAGCGAGGTGAAAGTAACGGCGGGCCGCACCATCAACCAGCGCCCGACGAGCGTAAGCAAAATGCCCATTCGCCCGCTGGATTTGCCCCAGGCCGTGGTGACGGTGAACCAGGAAACCTTGGAAAAGCAGCAGGTACTGCGTTTAAGCGACGCCTTGGTGAACGTGCCGGGCCTGTACGTGACCAGCACAACCGGCGGCACGCAGGAAGAGCTGGGCAGCCGCGGCTTCGCCTACGGCTCCAACAACACCTTCAAGAACGGGGTGCGCTTCAACAACGGCATCATGCCCGAAACCTCGTCGCTGGAGAGCATGGAAGTGCTCAAGGGCAGCGCGGCCATTCTGTACGGCAACGTGGCCGCCGGCGGCGTGCTGAACCTGGTGACCAAGAAGCCTAAGTTTGAGCAGGGCGGCTCGGCAGCCCTGCGCGTGGGCTCGTTCGGTTTCTGGAAGCCGATGGTGGACGTGTACGGTGCCGTGGGAAAGAGCGACAAGGTGGCCTACCGCCTGAACACCAGCTACGAACAGGCCAACAGCTACCGCGACGAGGTGAAGTCGGACCGCTTCTACGTGAACCCCTCGCTGCTCTTCAAGCTCACGCCCAAAACCGACATGCTGGTGGAAGGCGACTACCTGCGCGACAACCGCACGCCGGACTTCGGCATCGGTGCCGTTGATTACGTGATTATTCCCTCGCGCAGCCGCTTCCTGAACGTGCCCGGCGCGCTGAATGCTACCTCCCAAACCAGCACCACCGCCACGCTCACCAGCCGCCTGAACGACACCTGGCAGGTGCGCGCCGTAACCGGCTTCCAGCACTACGACAACGAGTTGCGCTCGGCCTCGCGCCCCACGGGCAGCATTGTGCAAGGCCCCGCCTACGGCAACTGGAACCGCGGCCTGCAGCGCACCGAAACCTCGGAGAATTACTTCCTGGCCCAGCTGGACCTGACCGGCAACTTCCACACCGGCTTCCTGGGCCACACCCTGCTCGTGGGTGCCGACGCCGACCAGTACCAAACCAACACGCTGGCCTACACCAACCCGGCCAGCCCCACCAGCGCCAGCACCGCCGTATCGACTTACGACGTTATCAACCTGCTGGACCTGAACCGGGAAGTGGCGCAACCCGCGCTGCGCCTGAAGGGCTTTGGTGACCTGGAGCGCAACATCAACACCCAAGCCAACACCCGCCGCGCCGGTTTCTACGCCCAGGATCTGCTGAGCTTCAGCGAGAAGGTGAAGGCCCTGGTGGGCTTGCGTTGGAGCTACCAAGAAACGCCCAGCGACGTGTACTACTACAACACGGTAGTCAACCGTCAGCCCCAGGCAAACGGGCAGGTGCTGGCCGGCACCTTCAAGCAGAACCGCCGCTACGACAACGCCTTCTCGCCGCGCCTGGGCTTGATTTACCAGCCCCTCAAGACGATGTCGGTGTTTGCTTCGTACTCGAACTCCTTCTCGCCGCAGGCTAACACCGTGGCCGACTTGAATGGCCAGCCGCTGCCGCCTTCGGTAATTGACCAATACGAGGTGGGGGTGAAAAACGACCTGTTCAACGGTGCGCTGTCGGCAAACGTGACGGCCTACCGCATCGTCAACAGCAACCAGATTCAGAGCGTGCTGCCCACCGACCCGCGTTTTGCTACGGCTTCCAACCAGAACAGTCCGCAGGAGCTGGCCGGCGAGGTAACCAGCAAGGGCGTGGAAGTAGACGTGCAAAGCAAGCCCTACCTGGGCTGGGCGGTAATTGCCGGCTACAGCTACAACAACACGGCCTACACCAACAGCAACATTTACACGAACGGCAGCCGCCTGCGCTACAACCCCGCCCACACCGCCAACGCGAGCCTGTTCTACACCCTGGAAACCGGCGCGCTGAAAGGCCTGACCGCCGGCGTAACCGGCTACTACGTGGGCGACAAGCTGGCCGGCCGCAACCCGCGCCTCCTCAACCCCGCCGACGGCAAGCCCTGGGCCACCGCCGACGCCAACAAGTTCATTTCCATCCCCGACTACCTGCTGTTCGATGCCTCGCTGGGCTACACCCACAACCGCTTCGGGCTGCGCGTGAAACTGGCCAACCTTCTCGACGAGTTGAGCTACAACATGCACGACGACAACAGCGTGAACCCCATTGCCCCGCGCACTTTCGCGGCCACGTTCAGCTACAAGCTCTAACAATCCACACCTGATTGCCTGCCGCCAACCCATCGGGCCTCTCGACCATCGGAGGTTCGGTGGGTTCGGCATACCCCGCCACCGTTTCGTCATGAAGATCTTCTTTCGCACCATTCACCTCTACCTGAGCCTGGCCGCCGGCCTCGTCATTGCCATCGTGTGCTTTACCGGCGCGGTGCTGGTGTTCGAGAAGGAGTTGGAGCAAGGCCTGCACCCCGAGCGGTACTTCGTGACGGAGGCCGGCCCGCAGCGCCTCTCGCCCGAGCAGTTGGCACAGGCCGTAACCAACCAAGTACCCAAGGCCAAGGTCACGGGCCTGAAGCTGTATGCCGACCCGCTACGCACTGCCGAAGTAAGCCTAGCAGGCGGCCCCGAAGGCGGCCAGAAAGAAGGTGGTGCCCGTACCGGCGGCGGTGAGCAGCGCCGCGACGGCGCGGCCGGCAAGGGTGAGAAAGGCGGCAAGGAAGGCAAAGGCGGAAAAGGCGGTGGCGAAGGTGGCCGCGGGCCCACGTATTTTGTGAACCCCTACACCGGCGCCGTGGTGGGGCCCTACAACTACCGCGACACGTTTTTCTTCACCATGATGGCCCTGCACCGCGGCATGGTGGGCGGCCCCGTAGGCAAGTGGATTGTGGGCACCAGCACGCTGCTGTTCCTGTTCATCATCGTCACCGGCTTGGTGCTGTGGGTGCCCGCCACCGGCAAGGTGCTCAAGCAGCGCCTGGCGGTGAAGTGGGACGCCAGTTGGAAGCGCCTCAACCACGATTTGCACATCGTGCTGGGCTTCTACGCCGCGCTGTTTTTGTTCGTCTTCGCCTTCACCGGCCTGGCGTGGTCGTTTGAGTGGTTCAACAACGGCATCTTCGCCGTCACCAGCTCCGACCCCAAAGGCCCCGAAGCGCCGAAGTCGACGCTGGCCCTCAACGGCGCCAAGCTCGGCTACGACCAAGCCTACACCATTGCCCAACAGCAGGTGCCCGGCGCCCTCTCCTACGCCATTTCGCTGCCCAAGGACTCGGCCGAAGCCGTGCGGGTGAATACCACCTCGGCCAACGCCGCCTACGAAGGTGCCACCGACGAGCTGTACCTCGACCAGTACACCGGCCAGCCGCTGGGCAAGCTCCGCTTCGCCGACCGCAACCTCGGCCAACGCGTGCGCCGCACCTTCAAGCCCGTGCACACCGGCGCCATCTACGGCACGCCTTCCAAAATCGTGGCCCTGATTGTCTGCATGCTCGGCGTTACGTTCCCCGTCACCGGCACCATCATGTGGCTGAACCGGCAGAAAAAGGAACGCAAGAAGCAGCGGAAGCAGGCCGTGGCTAAAGCGGCGTAAGGTTTAGAACCATAAAGCAGTTAGCAAGTCATGCTGAGCTTGTCGAAGCATCTCTACCGCGTCGTCATTCGGTAGAGATGCTTCGACAAGCTCAGCATGACACACAAGCAAAACGCCCGCTGGAATTCCGGCGGGCGTTTTTGTTTACGACAGTACCAAAGTTTAAAACGGCGGGTCTTCGTTGGCGAAGTTGCTGCGGGGGAACGGTTGCGGCGGAGGCGGCGCGTCGTTCATGCGCGAGCCCAGCCGGATGGTGTTCGGCGCGAAGCCGGGGTCGGGCTCGTCGAAGTTGCTGGGCGGCAGCTGGCCGGTGTTGTAGCTCATGCCCGCGTCGTCGAAGCCCCCGCCGCCGTCCAGGTCGCCGAACTTGGTGAAGCGGCCGATGAACTTGAGCTGCACGTTTTCCAAGGAGCCGTTTCGGTGCTTGGCAATGATGACCTCGCCCATGCCCTGGGTGGGGTTGCCCATTTCGTCCTCGGTAATCTTGTAGTACTCGGGGCGGTACAAGAAGATTACCATGTCGGCGTCCTGCTCGATGGAGCCCGATTCGCGCAGGTCACTCAGCTGCGGACGTTTGTCGCCGCCGCGGGTTTCCACCGAGCGCGAGAGCTGCGACAGCGCCAGCACGGGCACGTTCAGTTCCTTGGCAATGCCTTTCAGGGCCCGCGAAATCGAGGCAATTTCTTGTTCGCGGTTGCCGGCGCCCTTGCCCCCGTCCGAGTTACCGGTCATCAACTGCAGGTAGTCGATGATGATCATCTGGATGTCGTGGTGGGCCTTCAGGCGGCGGCATTTGGTGCGCAACTCGCGGATGCTGAGCGCGGGCGTGTCGTCGATGAAAATAGGCGCGGCCGACAAGGAGGCAATCTTGTGGTTGAGCTGCGCCCACTCGTAGTCGGCCAGGTTGCCTTTCTTGATTTTCTCCGAGTCCAGCTCCGCCTCCGCCGAAATCAGGCGGTTGACGAGTTGAATCGAGGACATTTCCAGCGAGAAAATGGCGACCGGTTTCTTGAATTCCACGGCCGCATTGCGCATGGCCGATACCACGAAAGCGGTTTTGCCCATACCGGGACGAGCCGCAATAATGACCAAGTCAGAAGGCTGCCAGCCCGACGTAACGCGGTCCAGCGCCGTGAAGCCGGAGGGCACGCCGGTGAGGCCGTCTTTCTGGTTTTTCTTTTCTTCCAGTTCCTTGATGGCCTTGCCCATCAAGCTGCGCATGTCGTCGAAGTTCTTGCGAATGTTCGACTCCGACACTTCAAACAACGATTGCTCGGTCTGGTCAAGCAGGTTGAACACGTCGGTGGTGTCCTCAAACGCCTCGCGCTGAATGTCCGACGCAATGCGGATCAGCTCACGCTTGATGGCGTTTTCGGTGATGATGCGGGCGTGGTATTCCACGTTGGCCGCCGAGTTTACCTTGAAGGTCAGCTGGGCCACGTAGGGCGGGCCGCCGGCTGCTTCCAGCTCGCCCCGCTCGCGCAGCTCCTGGGTAACCGTCAGAATGTCAATCGGTTCCGACTTATCAAACAAACCCAAGATGGCCTGAAAGATGCGCTGGTGCCGGTCGTCGTAGAAGCTCTGGGGCTTCAGGATGTCGATAACGGTGGTGAGGGCGTCCTTTTCGAGCATGAGCGCGCCCAGCACGGCGGCTTCCAGCTCGCGGGCTTGCGGAGGCAGCTTGCCGGTCGGGCTCGTCGGGAAAACCGGCTTGGATTTCCAAGCGGTTTGGGCCCGCGCGGCCAGTTGTTTTACGCGGCTATTGCTCTCATCCATCATGCGTGCGGCAGGGTCTCTAAGTCCGAAGATACGGCGAAGGGGCTACAAAACTACGGGCCACGGCGCGAATAAGTGCCGTTGATTGCCGACAGAGTTTTCGCTACTTTGCCTCAATTGGCTGAGGGCAAGCAGCCCCGGCTTTGGGAGCGTTCGTTACCTTTGCCGCCCGGCCCCGCCTACATTTCGGGCCGAAATTATTCGCGTAGCGTCTCTTTCTGCCCGCATGGCCCAACCTTCGTACCGGCGCGTCCACCTTATTGCGGTGGGCGGCAGCATTATGCACAACCTGGCCCTGGCCCTGCACCGCCAAGGCGTGCACGTCACCGGCTCCGACGACGAGATATTTGACCCGGCCCGCACCCGCCTGGCGGCCGCCGGCCTGCTGCCTGACGAGGAAGGCTGGAATGCCGAGCGCATTACGTCCGACCTCGACGCGGTGATTGTGGGCATGCACGCCCACCCCGACAACCCCGAGCTGCACCGCGCCCAGGAGCTGGGCGTGCGCATCTTTTCCTTCCCCGAGTTCATTTACGAGGCCTCGAAAGACAAGCAGCGCATCGTCATCGGCGGCTCGCACGGCAAAACCAGCATCACCTCGCTCATTTTGCACGTGCTGCGCCACCACGGCCGCGAGTTCGACTTCGCCGTGGGCGCCCAGCTGGAAGGGTTCGATTTGATGGTGAAGCTGACCGATTCGGCGCCCATCATCATCATCGAAGGCGACGAGTACCTCTCCTCGCCGGTGGACCGGCGGCCCAAGTTTCACCTCTACCAGCACCACATCGGCGTTATTTCGGGCATCAGCTGGGACCACATCAACGTGTTTCCCACGGAGGAAAACTACCGCGAGCAGTTCGCCATTTTCGCCCGCATGACGCCCAAAGCCGGCGCCCTCATCTTCGACCAGGACGACGAGCAGGCCCAGCTGGTGAGCGTGCCCTCGAACCCCGACGTGAAGTACATCGGCTACCGCCCGCACGAGCACGTCATCAAAAACGGCATCACGTCGCTGGTCACGAAGAAGGACGAGCTGGTGCCGATTCAGGTGTTTGGCGAGCATAACCTGCGCAACATCTCGGCCGCCAAGGAGGTCTGCAAGCAGCTCGGCATCAAGGGCAAGGACTTCTACGAAGCCGTGGCCACGTTTAAGGGCGCCGCGCGCCGGCTGGAGCTGGTGAAGCAGAGCAACACGTCGGTGGTATACAAGGACTTTGCCCACGCGCCTTCCAAGCTCAAAGCCACCGCCAACGCCCTGAAGCAGCAGTTTCCGAAGCGCAAGCTGGTGGCCTGCTTGGAGCTACACACGTTCAGCTCGCTCAATCCCGCGTTTCTGCCCCAGTACGAAGGCACCTTTGACGCGCCCGACGTAGCCGTGGTATACTTCAACCCCCACGTGCTGGAGCACAAGCGCCTGCCGCCGCTCAGCCCGGCGCAGGTAGCCGAGGCCTTCCAGCGGCCCGACGTGCAGGTATTTACCGACAGCAAGCAGCTGGCCACGTTTCTGCAGCAGCAGGACTGGCACGACGCGAACCTGCTGATGATGTCGTCGGGCACGTTTGACGGGCTGGATTTGGCGCAGCTGGCCGCACAGGTGACCAACGGCTAGCCCAACCTCAGCAACGACAGCGGGCCGGCAAGCTCTGCTTGCCGGCCCGCTTCGGTTAGTGCCGTTTCGTAAGTGAAGCTTTCAACGACTGTGGTACTTCGACTACGAATTGTAGTACCACTGCTGCCTGTGCTGCCGTGGCTTCTTCTTTTGTGGAGAGAGGCTAAGGCAGGTTTTGCTCATGTGCTACTTTTAGCGCCATGAAACCGAACTTGCTACTTCTCCACGGCGCCTTGGGCTCGGCGCAGCAATTGCAGCCGCTGGCGCAGCTTTTGGCCGCACAGTTCACCGTCCACACGCTCGATTTTGCCGGGCATGGCGGACGGGCATTGGAGCCTGCGGCGTTTACCATGCCCCATTTCGCGCAGGAAATCAGCCGGTTCATAGCAGAAAAAGGCCTGACGGCGGTGCATGTGTTTGGCTACAGCATGGGCGGCTACGCGGCGCTGGTAGCGGCAACCAAGCAACCCCAAATCTTCCGCTCCATCACCACGCTGGGCACCAAGTTCGATTGGTCGCCGGAGGGCGCAGCCGCGGAAACGCAGCTGCTCAACCCCGAGAAAATTGAAGTCAAGGTGCCGCAGTTTGCCGAGCACCTACAGCGCCTGCACGCGCCCACTCCCTGGGCCGAGGTAGTCACGGCCACCGCCGCCATGATGCGGGCCTTGGGCGAAACGCCCGCCCTGCACGAACTGAATATGTCACAGCTCACGGTGCCGGTGCAGGTGCTCGTCGGGGAGCTAGACAAAACGGCGGGCGTGGAGGATTCCCGGCAGTTTGCCACCTACCTCACCAACGGCACGCTCGAAGTACTGCCCGCCACTCCGCACCCGCTCGACCGGGCCGATACGGCGGCGCTGGCGCAGCGGATCGAGCAATTTGCTACGGCCCACGCCTAGTTTGGCACCCACGAAAAAAGCCCGCCGGATTGGCGGGCTTTTTTCATTCAGTCTTTCTGGCTGGGCAAGGGCGGTGCGGGCCGCTTGCGGTCGGATACAACCAGCACGGCTACGGCCGTGAGGGCCAGGCGCCAGAGCCATTTGCGGGAGTTCATCGGCGGGCGGCGGTGGCCGCGAAAAAGGTGTTTTTGCGCTCTACGGTCAGGTCGCAGCTGGCGCCGCCGCCGTTTTCCTCGCAGCTGGTGCCCATAATCTGGTTGTTCTCGAAGTTGAAGAAGCAAAACTGGCAGCCGGAGCTTTCGATGATGTACCGCTCGGCGGCTGAACTTAGATACAGGCTGTTGTCGGTAGACTGCTGCAGCGGCAGGGCCATAGCCCGAAACTGCCCGTTACGGAGGCCCAGCCCCACCAGGAAATACGCGGGCTTGTCCTTCGGCGTCGACTGGACCTTGCGAATCATGGCCTTGTCGATAACGGTGCCGTCGTTGAACTGCCGGATGAAATTCTGCGCCAGTTGTTCTTTGGGAATGGTGTACTGCACCTTGCCTTCGGTAATTTCGGCCACCAGCTTGCTGGGCGAGTCGAGGGTGCCGATGCCAGCGTCGGCGTCTTTGGTGGGGGCGCCCACTTCGGGGAAACCGCGCTTACTGGTTTCGCAGGCGCCCAGGGCAATCAGGAGCAGGAAGAAGGCCAGGCGCCCCAGCAGCGGCGAACCGCGGCGAAACCTGGAGAAGGAATGGTGCATGCGTTAGCGGGCGGTGTAGTATTTGCGCGCCTCGGGCAGCTCGCGCTGGATGTCGGCAATGCGCGTGTCGTTGGAGGGGTGCGTGGAGAGGAATTCGGGCGGCGTACCGGCCGATTCGCGGGCCGCCATGCGCTGCCAGAACGAGACGGCGCCGTCGGGGTTGTAGCCGGCCATGGCCATGAAAATCAGCCCCAGGTGGTCGGCTTCCGATTCTTGGCTGCGGCCGTATTTCAGAATGCCCAGCTGGGAACCCACGCCCACCACCTGCAGAAACACGTTGGACGTAGCCGACGGATTTTGCCCCGCGGCGGCCGAAACGGCCGTGCCCAGGCCCTGCGCAGCCAGCTGCTGGCTCATGCGCTCGGAGCTGTGCTTGGCCACGGCGTGGGCAATTTCGTGGCCCATAACCACGGCAAGGCCCGTTTCGTCCTGCGTGATGGGCAGAATGCCGGTGTACACGGCCACTTTGCCGCCGGGCATGCACCAGGCGTTTTCCTGCTTGTCGTTGATCAGGTTAAACTCCCATTGGTAGCCGGCCAACTGGTCCTGCTGGTTTTGCTGGCGGAAATACTGCTCCACGGCCTGCTGAATGCGCTGGCCCACGCGCTGGACCATGGCGCCCTGGCTGGTGTTGGTGGCCAGACTACTGGAAGCCAGCACCTTTTGGTATTCGGAGGCAGCCATGGTGTTCATTTCCTGGTCGGAAACAACGTTGAACTGGCGCCGGCCGGTTATCGGGACGGTGGAGCAGCTGACGGCCGTGAACAGGGCCGCGGCGAGCATGCATTTCTTGAACATGGACGTAGAGGGCTTCTTGGGAAAACGAACGGCGAAGGGGCCGCGGGCAGCAGCGAAAAACGAGGCCGAAACCGCCCGGCGGCGCTGCCTGCTATACGACGGCGGCCGGGGAAAATGTTATATCTGCTATTAACGGGCTGAGGGCTTTTGCGTAAGCTGCCGCAACCCCGCGCCGGGTTTTTCGCCTATGGTGAATCCTGTACTTTTGTTTAGGCCGCCTCCCGGCTCTTTTTTCGCCTCTCTCCTTCCGATATGAAAATCATCTGCATCGGTCGCAACTACGCCGAGCACATTGCCGAGCTGCACAACGAAACGCCCGACGAGCCCGTCATCTTTCTGAAGCCCGATACGGCCTTGCTGCAACGCAACCAGCCGTTTTTTCACCCCGAGTTTACCCAGGACATTCACCACGAAGTGGAGCTGGTGCTGCGCGTGAGCAAAAACGGCCGCCACATCGAGGAGCCCTTTGCCCACACCTACTTCGACGCCATCGGCCTGGGCCTCGACCTGACGGCCCGCGACCTGCAAAGCAAGCTCAAAAGCAAAGGCCTGCCCTGGGAGCTGGCCAAAGGCTTCGACGGCTCGGCACCGCTGTCGGAAACTTTCAAGCCCGTAGCCGATTTCGCCGACCTGAAAAACATCAGCTTCCACCTCGATGTGAACGGCGAGACGCGCCAAAAAGGCAATTCCTCGCTGATGCTCCACGATTTCAGCCGCATCATCAGCTACGTGTCGCGCTTCATTACCCTGAAAATGGGCGACCTGATTTTCACCGGCACGCCCAGCGGCGTGGGGCCAATCAAAGTCGGCGACCGGCTGGAAGGCTACCTCGAAGACGAGAAGCTGCTCGACCTGAACGTGAAGTAATATTCTGGCAGGCCCCGCGGCGCTACGCTCACCCAGCCGTAGCGCCGCGCGGGCGTGTCGTTCCATTCCACCCCGTTGTTGTCTCTGTGTTGTTGAAACGTCCCCTGAACTCCTGGCTGCTGGCCCCGCCCGCTCTGCTGCTGCTCATATCGGCCTCGCTGCCGCCCGCCTGCTCCACCGACACCGGCAAAACCGACAAGCCCGCGGCCGCCAAGGCCAAACCCGCCCAAACTCCGGCAGACAGCTCCTTGCGCGGCTATTTCCAGTTTCCCATCAAGCCCGGCCAGCCCAACCTGCTGGCCGCCAGCATGGGCGAGTTGCGCCCGAACCACTTCCACGGCGGCCTCGACATCAAGACCGACGGCGGCGTGGACCGGCCCGTGTACGCGGCCGCCGAGGGCTACATCTCGCGACTCAAGCAGTCGTCGTTTGGCTACGGCAACGTGCTTTATATCACTCACCCCAACGGGCTGACGACGGTGTACGGGCACCTGAACCACTTCCGCGGGCCGGTGGCTGCCGAGCTGCTCAAGCGCCAGTACGAAAAGCAAACCTACGAGCTGGAACTGCATTTCCAGCCCGGCCAGTTTCCGGTGCAGAAGGGTGAAGTCGTGGCTTTGTCGGGCAATACCGGGGGCTCGGCGGGCCCGCACCTGCACTGGGAAGTGCGCGACGCCAAAGACAACCAGCTGAACCCCTTGCAGTGGGGCGGGTTCGCCGAAATTCAGGACCACGTGCCGCCCACAGCCCTCATGACGGCGGTGGAGCCGCTGAGCATCGACGCCCGCGTGCAGGGCCGCTTCGAGAAGCGCCTCTTCGCGCCCACCGGCACGCCCGCCACCGGTTTTGTAGTGCCCGACACCATCCCGGCCTACGGCACGGTGGGGCTGCTGCTGCAGGCTTTCGACCGGTTCGACAACGCCTGGAACAAGAACGGGCTGCAGCGCGTGGAGGTGCTGGTGAACGGCAAGCCCTGGCACGAGCACTTTATCAACGGCATCGGCTTTCCCGATGACACCCGGCAGGTGAACCACTTCACCGACTACGATTACACGATGTCGGCGGGCCGCACGCTGCAAAAGCTCTGGATTGACGACGGCAACACCCTGCCCATTTATCGCACCGGCCCCTTGCGCGGCAAGCTGCGCGTGGAGCCCGGCCAGGTATACACCGTCGAGATTCGCATGGCCGACTCCTACGGCAACACCACGCCGCTGCGCATGGTGCTGCGCGGCGAACAGCCGGCCTACTGGCAAACCCGCTCGGCCACGGTGCGCAAGCCCACCTTGCGCTACGACGTGCTGCGCAACATTCTGCGCGTGACCGTGGACGACACCGCCCGCCAAGCGCCCAACCTCACGCTGCTGCGCACCGGCCGCCAACTGCAACTCAAGGCCAGCTACACCGATCAGTCGCGCACCGTGTACCTCTACGACCTGCGCGCCGGCCTGCCCGACTCCCTCCGCTTCCCCGGCATCCGCACTGCCCAGCGCTTCGACCGACAAGCCATGATTCCGGCCGGTACCGAGCAGTTGTTTGCCAATCAGTACCTGAGCTTAGCCTTTGCCCCGCGCAGCATCTACGACACCCTGTATCTGCAAACCAGCTACAAAGACGGCCTCTGGACCATCCAGAACGCCCGCACGCCCGTTCAGGAGGCCTTGCGCGTCACGCTCAAACCGCCCGTGCCGGTGGTCGATAAGGCCCGCTCGGCGGTGTACATGGTGCGCGGCAACGCCAAGATCTGGCAGGGCAATAGATGGGACGGCGAAAACATCACCTTCGCCACCCGCATCTTCGGCCAGTTCCGCATCCTCACCGACACCATTCCGCCCTCGGCCCGCCTCGTCAGCAAAAGCGCGGCTGGGCTGGTGTTCAAAGTCGGCGACGACCTGTCGGGCCTGGCTAGTTACGCCCTTACTGTGGGGGGCCAGTGGCGCCGCCTGCGCTTCGAGCACAAAAACTCCACGCTGTTCACCGAAAACCAGGATACCCTCGGCCCGCGCCTGCGCGGCCCGGCTTCGCTGCGCATCACCGACCAGGCCGGCAACGAGAAGGTCATCAACTTCAATTTGTAGCCGGTTACCGGTATGGTCTTGAAAAGGCGGACTTCGGTTCGCCTTTTTTGCGTTTCGGTTGTCGTAGTAACGCCTGGGTGCGGCTTGCGTAGAACCTTCCGCACACCCACACCTTCGCTCTTTCGATGCCAACGCCGCCCAAAACCCGCCGCCCCGCCCTGCTCGGCGCGGCCCTTGCCGCCGTAGCCACTGGCGCTGCCGTCTACGCCTACGCCCGCCGGCGGCCGCCGCTGGCCACCGTTTCGCACGTGGATTTGCACCGCTACGCTGGCCTCTGGTACGAAATAGCCCGCCTGCCGCAGCGCTTCGAGCGCAGCTGCGCCCACGTTACGGCCGAGTACCGCCCCCTGGCCGACGGCCGTATTGAGGTGCGCAACACCTGCCACAAAGGCGCCGTGGAGGGCCCGACCGAAGTAGCCCGCGGTGTGGCCCGCGTGGTTGATACGGCCACCAACGCCAAGCTCAAAGTGCAGTTTCAGTGGCCTTTCGAGGGCGACTACTGGATTCTGTTTCTCGACGCCGACTACAAATATGCCCTCGTCGGTTCGCCCGACCGCAAAGGCCTCTGGATTTTGAGCCGTGAGCCGCACATGCCGCTGCCCACCCGCCAGAACCTGGTGAAACTGGCCCGCGAGAAAGGCTTCGACGTCGAAAAGCTCATCTACACCTTGCAGCCCGTCACCGACCAACCCTAGCAGCGGCCCGGGCCGTTTCGGCCGCACCCCGTAACTTGCGGCCCATGATTACGCTGCAACCCGGCGACGCCGCCCCCGCCTTCGAAGCCCTCGACCAACACGGTAATGCCATTCGCCTGGCCGATTTGCGCGGCCAGCGCGTGGCCCTGTATTTCTACCCAAAAGACGACACGCCCGGCTGCACCGCCCAGGCCTGCTCCCTGCGCGACAACGAAGCCCAGCTGAAAGCCGCCGGCGTAACGGTGCTCGGCGTGAGCACCGACGACGTGGCCTCGCACCAGCGCTTCGCCCAGAAATACGAACTGCCCTTCTCGCTGCTAGCCGACCCCGACCGCAAACTGGTAGAAGCCTACGACGTGTGGCAGGAAAAGAAAAACTACGGCAAAACCTATTGGGGCACTGTCCGAACTACCTTTCTCATCGACGCCGAAGGGAAAATAGAGCGAATCATTCGCCGCCCCGACACCAAGGAACACGCCGCTCAACTGCTGAAATAGCCCGAGCCGCCGGCGGTCCTGCTTCAGGCCCGCCGGTTTTGTTTTTGGTGGCCCCGCGCCGAATGCCGAATTTTACCCCGCCCCTGCCGGGTGCGTCGCTTTCTCTTTGCAACTCCTTTCCTCTTTATATGCATCATTTTTCCCAACCCGTTGAAGCCAAGGCCGCGCCCCAAGTGGAGTCGGTAGACGAGCTGAAGCAGATTGCCAGCCAAGTACGCCGCGACATCGTGCGCATGGTTCACGCCGTCAATTCGGGTCACCCCGGCGGCTCGCTCGGCTGCACTGACTTGCTGGTGGCCCTGTACTTCAAGGTGATGAAGCACACGCCCGCGCCCTTCGACATGAACGGTACCGGCCAGGACCTGTTTTTCCTCTCCAACGGGCACATTTCGCCGGTGTTCTACTCGGTGCTGGCCCGCTCGGGCTACTTCCCGGTGAGCGAGCTGAGCACCTTCCGCAAACTGAACTCGCGCCTGCAAGGCCACCCCGCCACCCACGAGTACCTGCCCGGTGTGCGCATTGCCTCGGGCTCGTTGGGCCAGGGCCTGAGCGTGGCCGCCGGTGCCGCGCAAGCCAAAAAGCTCAACGGCGACGACCGCACCGTGTTTGTGCTGATGGGGGACGGTGAGCTGGAAGAAGGCCAGGTGTGGGAAGCTGCTCTGTACGCTGCTCACCACAAAATCGACAACCTTATTGCTTTTGTTGACCGCAATGGCCAGCAGATTGATGGCTCGACCGATGAAATCGGCGGCCTCGGCGACCTGCGCGCCAAGTTCGAAGCCTTTGGCTGGAAGGTGCTGGAAGCTGATGGCAACCAGTTCGAAACCCTGCTCCCCGCGTTGGAAGAAGCCCAGTCGCTGACCGGCCAAGGCAAGCCCGTGATGGTGCTGATGGACACGCAGATGGGCTACGGCGTCGACTTCATGATGGGCAGCCACAAGTGGCACGGCGTGGCCCCGAACGACGAGCAGCTGGAAAAAGCCTTGCAGCAGCTGGAGGTCAAGGAAAACTCTGACTACTAAGCGGCGCTGCTGATTTTTCGCGGCGTAAGTTTTGGGACTCTGGCGCGTTAGCAACCGAAGTGTGGTCGGGAGTCGAATAACCGTTTCGGCCCCGGCCCACACGCCTTGCTACGCCCTCAGCCGCTTATGCCACACCCTTTTGCATTCTCCATGATTCCTTTCGGGCGCGTATTGTTTGCTGTGCTGGTTGCCTTTGGGCTACTGGCTGCGCCCGCGCGTGCCCAGCCGAGCACCGCCCCGGAAAAGCCCCGCGTCACGCGCATCCTGTTTCTGCTCGACGCTTCGGGCTCGATGAATGCGCCCTGGGAAGGCAAGCCACGCATGGAGGTGGCCAAGGCGCTGCTAGCTAAGATGGTCGATTCGCTCAACGCCTACCCCAACCTGGAACTGGGCCTGCGCGCCTACGGCCACCTGCACGACAAGGACGAAAACAACTGCGAAGATTCGCGGCTGGAAGTGCCGTTTGCGCGCAAAAACGCCGGCCCTATCAAGGATAAGCTCAAGCAGATTGAGCCCAAAGGCAACACACCCATCACCTACTCCCTGCTGCAATCGGCCGCCGACTTTCCGGCCGACAAAACCGCACGCAACGTGCTCATTCTGATTACCGACGGGCTGGAATCGTGCAAGGGCGACCCGTGCGCTACTTCGGTGGCGCTGCAGCGCAAGCGCGTGTTTCTGAAGCCGTTCGTCATTGGTATCGGGGCTGAGCGGGAGTTTGGCAAGCAGCTCGAATGCCTCGGGCAGTACTACAACGCGGCCGAGGTGAAGACCTTCCGCACCATTCTCAACGACGTCATTGCCCAAACCCTGGCCAAGACGACGGTGTCGGTGAACCTGACCGACGAGAACGGCCGCCCGGTGGAGACGAACGTGAACATGACGTTCATCAACAACGTGACCGAGCAGCCGGAGTACAACTACGTGCACTACCGCGACGCCAAAGGCCAGCCCGACGTGCTCGACGTGGACGCGCTGCAGAGCTACGACCTCGTCATCAACACTGTGCCGCCGGTGCGCCAGCAGAACCTCGCCATCAAGCCCGGTAAGGCCAACGTGCTGACTTACAAAACGCCGCAGGGCACGCTCAACCTGCAGAATCCGCAGCTCACGCCCAACCCCTACGGCACGGTGCAGGCCGTGGTGCGCGCCCAGGCCAGCCCGGCCACGGTGGTGGCTCGCGCTTTTGGGGGCAAGCAAAAGCTGCTGGCCGGCAACTACGAGGTGGAAATCCTGACCCTGCCGCGTATCGTGCGACGCATCAGCATCAAGCAGGGCCAGGAAACGGTGGTGACCTACGACGCGCCCGGCACGCTCAACATTATCAGCGACCTGAAAGGCTACGGCAGCATCTACCGCCTCAATCAGGACGATTCGCAAACCTGGGTGTACAACCTGCCCGACGGCGGCTCGTCGAAAATCAACCTGCCGATGCAGCCGGGCACCTACCGTCTGGTGTTCCGCACCGCCACGGCCACCGGCAGCAAGTTCACCGATGCGCGCACGTTCACCATTCGGAGCGGGCAGACGACGTCAGTTAGCATTTTTGGGAAATGAACATGTATCTAATTCCTCTTCTTATTATGCTTGTTCAGCCTATAAAAGCTGAATGTATCAAAGGGCGAATTAATACAGAAGCAGACCTTGCCTACGGGGTTCTGATTTCCAAATCAGTAAATTCTAACCAAGTAAAATCATTGCTAATCAAAGCTCCTAAGTCATTCGATTTTGAATTGTGTGACCTGACTGCTAGCACTTATAAGTACGAGCTCTACATAAACCGAGGACCCAATACCGATACACTCTACATTGGCTCAAGTCTGGTTGGTGCGTCTAATATTAAAATTACATACCCGCTCAAACTCCGCAAAAATGTGCTAGGCCATTGGATTTGCCCCAAGTGCAATCGGGCTGATCAAACGCTGGAAATGGTATACGGCGACGGTATTCCAGAGAACTTGGCCTCTCGCAAACGCCCGCAGGGGTGCATCAATCATGGCACCAGAGGCTACTGCAACCGCGACCGAATCCACTTCTAACCAGAAAACTCTCCTCCCTTCATACATGAAAGATTTCCCCTACACCGAATCCAAAGACACCCGCTCGGGCTTCGGCGCCGGCCTGCACGAGCTGGGCAAAACCAACCCCAATGTGGTGGCCCTCTGCGCCGACCTCACCGGCTCGCTCAAGATGGACGCCTTCAAGAAGGACTTCCCCGAGCGGTTTTTCCAGGTAGGTATTGCCGAGGCCAACATGATGGGCTTGGCCGCCGGCATGACCATCGGGGGCAAGATTCCCTTCACGGGCACCTTCGCCAACTTCTCGACCGGCCGCGTCTACGACCAGATTCGCCAGAGCATTGCCTACTCGGGCAAAAACGTGAAAATCTGCGCCTCGCACGCCGGCGTGACGCTGGGTGAAGACGGCGCCACGCACCAGATTCTGGAAGACGTGGGCATGATGAAGATGCTGCCGCACATGACGGTCATCAACCCCTGCGACTTCAACCAGACCAAAGCTGCCACCATTGCCATTGCCGACTACGAAGGCCCGGTGTACTTACGCTTCGGTCGCCCGGTGGTGCCCAACTTCACGCCCGCCGACCAAACGTTTGAGATTGGCAAGGCCGTGATGCTGAACGAAGGCACCGACGTGAGCATCTTCGCCACCGGCCACTTGGTGTGGAAGGCCATTCTGGCCGGCAAGCTCCTGGAGGCCAAAGGCATCAACGCCGAAATCATCAACATTCACACCATCAAGCCGCTCGACGCGGAGGCCATCCTCGCCTCGGCCCGCAAAACCGGCTGCGTGGTAACGGCCGAAGAGCACCAGATGAACGGCGGCCTCGGCGACGCCGTGGCTCAGCTGCTGGCCCGCCACGAGCCGCTGCCCCTGGAAATGGTAGCCATCGACGACTCCTTCGGCGAATCGGGCACGCCCGACCAGCTGATGGAGAAATACGGCCTGACCGAGCACGACGTTGTGAAAGCCGTGGAAGCGGTAATAAAGCGTCGGAAATAGTATCTACTCTAAATGTTAAAAGCCCCCGCAGCTTCAAGTTGCGGGGGCTTTTTTATATCGGCATTATTTGGAATCAGCACGGTGGATTTGGCAGGCATTATTTCAACTGCCAATTGCAGCAAGTCATATCACATGTTGTCTATTTCGACAAAGCGTTAATTCATGGTGACTTTATCCACTTATTGTCTTACATGCTTAATTATAGCTGGCAAGTTAGCAATTGGTGAAAACCAGCCGTTCAGCTCATTCATTCTCATGCCATAAACCCCTTTCGTAAACAAGTCCATAACATAATCAATAGCGCCTTCAATACCCATGGATATAACCATTAGATTCCCTTCGGCATCAACAAACCCTCCATCTTTTATGGCTTTTCCGTATTCGTGAGCCTTTTGTCGGTCGGTAAATACAAATACCCATCCTTTATTATCCATGACTCCAACAAATGGCTTCCTATCTTCTAGTCTCTCGGTATGCTTGGTAATAAAATGCCACTGTGGAAGATTAAGTGCCGCCTTCCATAGCTCGGATAAATCTTCCTTGCTTCCGCTTGTCTTGGCTTTTTCCAAGAGCGTGTCGATGTCATTCTGAGCAGGTTGTTGCATATTTTTCTTCACGTTCAAAGTTTATTGATTCTTTTTTTTATTTCGCGCTCAAATCATATAACATTCAAATGCCTTTCACCCGGCGTTAATAACCCGCAGCAGCAATACAACCAGTATGTATTTGATATTTTACAATTATTATGACATTATCTAATAATAGATTAATGTCAGTCATTGGAATACTCCATTAATGGCCGGATTTGTGAACCGGCGTTGTCTGCTCAACTGGGTTTTGGGAAGTACTTACCATTTTCTGATGAACCGCTAGTTCTTCGCACCGCACTCAGCGCAGAACCGCTGCTCGGGCTTCATCGAGGCGCCGCAGTCGCCGCAGAATTTCTCCTTGGCCTGGGCCGCTGCGTTGGGCGTGCCGCACTCGGGGCAGAACTTCTGGCCGGGGTTGAGCTTGGCGTTGCAGCTGGTGCACTGCACAATACCGGCGCGGTTGGTGAAGTCCAGGTCCTTGGTGTAGTTCTGCTCGCGGGTTTTGGTGTAAATCTGCTCGCGGGCGGCCTGCGACTGTTGCGCGGCCAGTTCTTCGTGCTCGTCGGGGGCGCAGTCTTCGCAGAGGCCGGCCTTGCTGTTCCAGCACACATCGGGGCACACCCAGTGGCCGCAGCGGGTGCACTGCTTGAAGTACTGTTTGCCTTCCTGCACGGCCTTTTCCAGGGCTTCGTCGTGGGCTTTGCCGCCGATGGCGCGCTGCACGTGGTAGGCAGCGTTGCCGGCATCGGAGAAGTAGCCGCCGAAGAGGCTGCCAGCGGCACGCATCAGTTCACCGGCAATGCCCACGCTGTTCGGCTGAAACCGGGACATATGGCCGTTGCGGCACTTGTCGCAGTAAAACTTAAACTGGAAGCCTTTGTCGGTGGAAAGGTCGTCTTGGTTGGCGACGAACTGAATCAGGTTGCTCACGGTGCGCGGTATGAAGGTGCGGACGTAAATATCACTACTGCTTGTCGGCGCTGGCAATAGCATGTAGATGTGAGGCCCGCCATTGAGGCCGGCAGGGCGTTATCGGAGGCGAAGTACTTCGATGCACAATGGCACCAGAGCTATTGACACGGCGATAAATATAGCTACTCGCACATAGTTCAGGGTTTGCCAATGCGCGGCGCGGCGCCCCAATTCGCTACGGGCATCCGCTCCTTCGGCGGTGGCAATGCGCTCAAAGGCCATGATGTTCGGCGCGAAATACACAATCGTCCAAACCCTTACGGCGAAGTGCACGGCAAACAACACCAACAGCCAGTTGCGCACGAAATCCAACTGCCAGCAGAACGCAATGGCGAGCATAAACGCCACTTCGTGCAGGGAATGAAATGCAATCCAAAAAGTTTTTAGGCTCACCCCGTTTTTGTCGGCCAGCAGGCCGAGCGTTTCGGGCGGGCTGGCCGCCCATTTTGGCACGAACACAATGGTTTCGAATACCTGGGCGCCGTTCATCAGAAAGTACACCAGCGTAGTGACGCAAAGCCATATTTCGGCCCTGACGAGGTAGTCCGTCGTGACGTTTTCCATCGTGGTTATTGTGCGTTGATGCGTTCGGTGGTTTCGGTCATCAGGGCAATAGCCGCCTGGAAATACCGCTCGATTACCTCGATTTCACGCTCCGAAAAGGAGGCTATCAGCTTGGAGGTTTCTTCCTGCAGGCCGGCGAAAAGAGGCGTCAATAGCCGGAGGGCATTTTCGGTGTTGGGCACAATGATGACCTTGCGGCGGTCGGTGCTATCGAACTGCCGTCTGACCAAGTCTTTTTTCTCCAGCCGGTCGATCAGGCCCGTTACCGCTCCGGTGGTCAACCCCGTGATTTTCGCCAGCTCGCCCGCCGTCAGCTCTCCTCGCTGCATAATCAGCCCCAGGTACTTGTGGTCGGTGCCCGACAGGCCGGCTTTGCGGGCAATGGCTTCGTGCATCAGGATGGAGGCATCCGAATAGCGCCGGCTGATTGCGCGGAAATGCTCGATGTTGCGCATGGTGCTTGTTTCTGAAGTCTATTTATCTTTTTGTGCCAATTATCTTATCAGCAAAGATAAAAGCAAGTTTGAAAATTGCTGCTTGATGCTCAGCAAATAATGCCTTGCACCCGCTAGTTTCGGCGCGGGTATTAAACCCTGCATTGGTGGGGTCATCTAAGCCCTTGCGCTACCCGCCTCCACCCCTACCCACTCCCCTGCTTGGAAGACCAGGAGATACTCGCCAAGTTCGGCGACCCCAGCAGCCGCAACCTCGCTTTCAACCAACTGGTGCGCAAGTACCAGACGAAGGTGTATTGGCACGTGCGCAAGATGGTGGTCGACCACGACGACGCCGACGACCTGGTGCAGGAGGTGTTCATCAAGGTGTGGAAGCATCTGGAGAACTTTCGGCAGGATGCCTCCCTCTACACCTGGATTTACCGCATTGCCACCAACGAATGCCTGAACTTTCTGCAGAGCAAGCGGCGTAAGTTTTTTCTGCCCATCAACGACGTGAGTGCCGAGCTGGCCCAGAAGCTGGAGGCCGACGAAAGCCTGACCGGTGACGCGGTGGAGAAAAAGCTTCAGCAAGCCATTCTGCGCCTGCCCGACAAGCAGCGCCTCGTGTTTAACCTGCGCTACTACGACGAAATGCCCTACGAGCAGATGGCCGAAGTAACCGGCACCAGCGTAGGGGCGCTGAAAGCGTCGTACCACCACGCGGCCAAGAAAATTGAGCAGTACGTAAACGAAGCTCCCGATTAAACTTCGCGGCCCCGGCCGCCTCCAATGCATATGAAAACGCCTTTCCGCTTGGACGAGCACCCGCGGCGCCCCCAGCCGCTGGCCCCGCCGCCCGACGCCTATTTCGATAAACTCCCGCTGCGCATCATGCAGCGCGTGCAGCCGGCCCCGCAGGCCGAAAGCCTGCCGGCATTTGGCTGGCTGCTGGCTTGGCCGGCGCCGCTGCGCACGGCCCTGGCTTCCGTTGTGGTACTGCTGGGCTTTGTGGGGGCGTTTTGGCTCACCAACGACCCGCTGACTTTTTCCCACCCGGTGGCAGTGCAACGTGCCTCGGCCTCCCAGGCCCTGGCCGCCGTGCCCCGCGCCGAACTGGTGCAGTACCTGACTTCCGACGCCGCGCCGCAAGTGGCCCTCACCGACCTGGCCGAAACCGCCGTGGCCGACCAGGATTTGACGCACGTCTTCCTGCCCGGTTCGCCAGCCGACATTCAGGCTGCCCTCGACGAACAGCCCACCGAAGACGTTTACCTATAAGTTTCCCTGCTCCTTCCCATGTCTACTCCACTCTTTTCTATCCGTCGCCCGTTGCCGCACGTGGCATGGGCGTTGCTGCTCGCCTTGCTGAGTTTTGGCGCAGCCCAGGCCCAACAGCACGGCGGCGGCCACCCGCGCTCCGAGCGCCTCGAAGCTGCTCGCGTGGCCTACATCACCGAAAAACTGGCCCTCACCACCGACCAGTCGCAACGGTTCTGGCCGCTCTACAACGAGTTTACCGACAAGCGCCGCAGCCTGCGCAAGCAGGCCCGTGGCGAGATGCGCAACCAAGACGTGGCCACCATGAGCGACAAAGACCTGCGCGAGTCCATCAACAACCAGTTTGCCATGCGCCAGAGCGAGCTGAACTTGGAGAAGGAATACCTCGACAAGTTTCAGAAGGTCATCACGCTGCGCCAGGTGGCCCTGCTCTACCAAGCCGAGCGCGACTTCACCAAAGAGTTGCTGAAGCGCTTGGATGGCCGCCCTGCCATGAGCAAATCGATTGAACAGTAGTCCGACTGCTGTTGCCGGTTTTCGAAAAGCCCGCCGCATTGGCGGGCTTTTTTGTGCCCGATGGCGGTACTTTTGCGCCATGCTTACGCCCCGCCAACTCTTCCTGCGCCACCAAGCTCAAACCTCCGACACGCCCCTTCTGCTCGAAGTAGAGCGGGCCGAGGGCGTGTGGATGTACGGCCCCGCTGGTCAGCGCTACCTCGATTTGATTTCGGGCATTGGCGTAAGCAACGTGGGGCACCGCCACCCGCGCGTGCTGGCCGCCATTCAGCAGCAGCTCGATAAGTACCTGCACCTGATGGTGTACGGCGAACTGGTGCAAACGCCACAAGCCGAACTGGCCCACGCCTTGCACCACACCCTGCCCGCCCACCTCGACAATGTGTACCTCGTCAACTCCGGCACCGAGGCCGTGGAGGGCGCCCTGAAACTGGCCAAGCGCCACACCGGCCGCACCGAGCTGGTGAGCTGCCTGAACGCCTACCACGGCTCCACGCAGGGCGCCCTGTCCGTCAGCGGCTCCGAAAACTTCAAGCGCAGCTTCCGCCCCCTGCTGCCCGACGTGCGCCACATTCGCTACAATGCGACGGAAGACTTGGCGCAGATTACCGAGCGTACGGCAGCCGTCATCGTCGAAACGGTGCAGGGCGAAGCCGGTATTCGCGTGCCCGAAAACGACTACTTGCAGCACCTGCGCCGCCGCTGCACCGAAGTGGGCGCGCTGCTCATTCTGGACGAAATACAGTGCGGCTTTGGGCGCACCGGCACCTTTTGGGCCTTTGAGCAATTCGGCATTGCGCCCGATATCCTGCTCTGTGCCAAGGGTATGGGCGGCGGCATGCCCATCGGCGCTTTCATTGCGCCTCAAGCCATGATGCACGGCTTCAAATCGGACCCTGTGCTGGGCCACCTCACCACGTTTGGCGGGCACCCGGTGTCGTGCGCGGCGGCACTGGCTACGCTGCGCGTCATTCAGGACGAAGGCTTGCTGGCCGATGTGGCCGCCAAAGCGGCCCGGTTCCGCAGCCAACTGGTGCACCCGGCCATTCGGGGTGTGCGCGGCCTGGGCTTGCTGATGGCCGTCGAATTCGACTCCTACGCCGTGCTCAAGCCCATCATCGACCATGCCCTGGCCCACGAAGGCGTGCTCACGGACTGGTTTCTGTTCTGCGACAATTCTCTCCGGCTGGCCCCGCCGCTCACCATTTCGGCAGCGGAAATAGATTGGGCCTGCGCGGCGCTGTTGCGTGCTATTGAACACGTAACCGGCCAACCTATTGCGCAATAGCACCCCACAAAAAATCGTCGTTCCGAGCAATGGCGGGAACGTGGCCGGCCCAAACAGCTAGCGGTGCTACGCTGTCAGCCGGCCCCGGTTTCCCGCTTTGCTCGGAACGACGATGGTACGATGCAGTTGGCCTTACAGCCCGGCCCCGTGCGTGGGGTGGCTGCTGCTGGTGTGGTAATTCAGGAACGACTGCGACTCTTCCTTGATTTGCTCACGGGGCAAACCGTCGCGCACGCCCATTGAAATTTTACGCACGAGCACGCCCACAATGGCCTTGCGAAAGCCCAGCTTCTCGGCCATGTCGATGCAAAAGTCCATTTCGTTGTCGTCCACCACGCCGTCGGCCAGCATCATGTCCACGAGGTCGAAAATCTGGTCGAAGCGCTCCGAGTCGTTGTCGGGCAGGGCGAGCAGAGCTTGGCTGGTGTTGGCTACCACGCCGCGCACGTCGCTGGCGCTCAGGCCGTTTTTCTTGCCTACGGCCACCAGAAAGTTCATTTCCCGTTCGTCGATGTGTCCATCAACGCGAGCCAGAGAAGCCAGGTTTTGGATGTGGCTACGAACCTTTTTGTTTTGCTCGCTTTCGAAAAAACCAAACATAAGTCGGGCAGGGAAAAACGGTGAGGGGTAAGCGGACGTTGAATCGGGGCGGGATGCAACTGCCTACGAAAGCCGTTGGGCGCCGTTGCAGACGCTGTTAAGATATCTTTTCGTCCACAACAATCAATACGCGGGCCGCAAAAAAAATGCCGGCCCATCCTCCATATTTCCCTGAATGGTGCTAACTCGCGGGCTTGTTTGGCACTGCGGCGCGACGTTGCGGCGGCCCCTGTTTCTTTTTCCGACCTTGATTGCATGAAACGAATTGGAGTATTGACGAGTGGTGGCGACGCGCCGGGCATGAACGCCTGCGTGCGGGCGGTGGTGCGCACCGCGCTCTACCACGGCCTGGAGGTGTACGGCATCATGCGCGGCTATTCGGGGCTGATCAAGGGCGAAATCGTGCGCCTCGACACCACGGCCGTGGCCAACGTGGTGCAGCGCGGCGGCACCATTCTCAAGTCGGCCCGGAGCCAGAAATTCATGACCCGCGAAGGGCGCGAAGAGGCGTACAACCAGCTCGTGCACCACGGTATCGAGGGCTTGGTGGCCATCGGCGGCAACGGCACGTTCACGGGCGCGGAGCTGTTCGAGCGGGAGTTTGGCATTCCGACGGTGGGCGCGCCGGGCACCATCGACAACGATTTGTTCGGCACCGACTACACCATCGGCTACGACACGGCCGTGAATACCGCCCTCGAAGCCATCGACAAGATCCGCGACACGGCCGACTCCCACGACCGCGCCTTCTTCATCGAAGTGATGGGCCGCGACTCGGGCTACATTGCCATTCCCTGCGCCATCGGGAGCGGGGCCGAAATTGCCCTGGTGCCCGAGCAGGTGCAAAGCATCGACTCCATCATCGAAACCCTGCAGCGGGCCCGCGGCCGCCAAAAATCTTCCCTGATTGTGATTGTGGCCGAGGGCGAGGAAGAAGGCAACGCTACCCATATTGCCACGCAGGTAAAGGACGCCATTCCCGAACTCGACGCCCGCGTAACGGTTATCGGGCACATCCAGCGCGGCGGGGCGCCCTCGGCGGCCGACCGGCTGCTGGCCTCGCAGATCGGCATAGCGGCGGTGGAGGGCCTCATCAACGGCATGCGCTCGGTCATGGCCGGCATCGTCGACCGGAAGCTCGTCTACACCCCCTTCCACGACTGCATCACCCGCAAAAAGCCGCTCAACCACTCGTTTGTGCGGATGATTGACATTTTGTCGACGTAAGCGCTGGTTCAGCGAAACCGCTGGGGGCGCAGCACGCGGGGCTTTAGGGTTCTGCCGTGCTGCGCCCTCGGTGTTAAGTAGCTGCTTCCGGGCCCTGCACCGAGTCGATAATTCTTTCGAACGCCTCATCGGGGTGCAGCCACTGGTACGCCGGGTCGCGGCGGAGCCAGGTGAGCTGGCGCTTGGCGTAGCGGCGGGTGTTGCGCTTGAGCAGGCGCACGGCTTCGGCGTAGTCGTAGTCGCCGTCGAGGTAGCCGAATATTTCCTGGTAGCCAACCGTTTGCAGGGCCTGCGCGTGGCGGTACGGCAGCAGGCCGCGCACTTCGCCGAGCAGGCCGTGGGCCAGCATCTGGTCCACACGCTGGTCGATGCGCTGGTAGAGTTCGTTCCGCTCGCGGCTCAGGGCAATTTTGCGCACCTGAAACGGCCGCTCGGCTTTGGGGCCGGCGCTGTGAAAACTGCTGAACGGCTGCCCGCTGCTCAAGCACACTTCCAGCGCGCGCAGCACCCGCACGGGGTTTTGCCGGTCGATGCGAGCGTAACACACCGGATCGAGCACGGCCAATTGCGCCAGCAGGGCGGGCAGGCCACCGGCGTCCAACTGCTGTTGCAGCGCCGCCCGCACGGTGGCATCGGCCGGCGGCAACTCGTCGAAGCCATCGGTAACGGCTTGCAGATACAGGCCCGAGCCACCGGTCAGAATCACAACCGAGTGGCGTTGAAACAGGTCGCGTAACAGCGCCAGGCAGTCGGTTTCGTAGCGGCCAGCGCTGTAGTCCTCGGTCACGGAATGCGAATCGACGAAGTGGTGTGGCACGCCTTGCATTTCCTCGGCGGTGGGCTTGGCCGTGCCGATGCTCATCTCGCGGAAAAACTGCCGGGCATCGGCCGACACGACATCGGTGCCGAAGTACTGAGCCAGTTGCACGCACAGCGCGGTTTTGCCCACGGCTGTGGGGCCGGCCACAGTCAGCAGCAGCGGGGTGGTCTTGCTCATGCCGGTACGATTTCGGGAGCCGGCAACAGCGCCGTGTACAACTGCAGCAGGGTTTGCTCCTCGTGTTGCCAGTTGAGCTCCAGGCGGGCTTGTCGGCAGTTGGTGGCTAGTAGCTGGTAGTAAGCCGGTTCGTCGCGCAGCAGGCGGTTGAGGGCAGCGGCCAGCGCGGCCGCCGTCAACTCGGGCACCACCTCGGCCACGTGGTACTGCTCGTTGAGGTGGCGGTATTCGGGCAGGTCGGAAATCAACTGGGGAATACCCGCGTGCAGGTAGTCGAAGAATTTGTTGGCCAGCGAATAGTAGTAGCTCAAGCCCAGATTTTCGAGCACGCTGATGCCTACCGAGGCGCCCTCTGTAACGCGCCGCAGCTCGGCCGGCAGCACGTAGCCGCGAAACTCCACCTGCCCGGTTTGCAGCACGCCCAGTTCCGCGGCGCGGCGGCGCAACTCGGCCGACAAGTCGCCTTCGCCGCAGAGCACCAGGCGGCCTGCCACCAGCGGCATGGCATCGAGCAAGGCTTCGAGGCCCCGCCCGGCGTTCAGGGCGCCTTGGTACAGAATGTAGCCCGCGGCCGGATCGGATGCGCGCGGCGCGCCCTCGGCCTGCAGCACGCTGATGTTGCGCACCGTGCCAAACGGCCGGCCGTAGCGCTGCTCAAACAGCCGCGCCAAGGCTGGCCCCACGGTGTAGGCCAGCGTAGCGCGCGGCACCACAAACCGTTCGATGGCCAGCCACACGCGCCGGATAGCCGGCCGCGCTACTACTTCGGGCACTTCGGTAAACAGCTCGTGGGCGTCGTACACGAAGGGCAGCCCGCCCAGGCGGGCCCGCAGCCACGTGGGCAGGGCCGCGTCGAGGTCGGCGCAGCCGTAGGCGTGCCAGCCGCGCTGCCCGAGCAGGTAGAGCAGCAGCCGCAGGTTGTATTCGAGGTAGAAGAGCTTGCCTTTGCTGAACCAGCAGCGCAGCCGGTGCTGTTCAAAGGCCTGCGGCGTAAGCGGTTGCGACGCCGGCCACTGGCGCCCCACCAGCCGCACGTGGTACCCGTGCCGCGCCAGCGAAGCGCAGATGCGCTGCATGCGCTGGTCGTAATTCAGGTCGGTGGTAACGGCGAAAAGCAGACGGCGCACGTATTTACAAACAGCAAACCCGCCGGCAATAGCCGACCGGCCGGGGTTTCAGGATATTTTTGACAAATTTAGACGTAAAACCTGCCCCTCTTGCAGGGCCGGGACGCTGGCCGGTACGGCACCCCCGCATTTCTATTGCTGCTGCGCATGGCTTCTTCAATTGCACTTGACTCTACGGCCACCGAAGCCGCTGCTTACCGCGCGCTGTTCGACCACGCGTACGACGCCCTCTTTATCTACGACGAGCGCGGCCACCTCATCGACTGCAACCACACGGCCGTGCAGCTGCTGGGCACTACCCGGCCGCTGCTGCTGGCTGCCGGGCTCATGGCCTATGTGCGGCCCGACGCCGAGGCCCGCAAGCAGCCGGCCTGGCTTACCGAATCGGACGAACTGGAGGCGGTGCTGCAAACGGCCCGCACCGGCGAGCAGCAAGCCTGCTGGTGGTACGGGCAGCGCCCCGACCTCACTCCCATCGACGGCTGGCTGACGCTCCACCGCCTGGAAGTAGCCGGCACCTACCGCGTGCAGCTCACCCTGCGCAACGTCACGCAACCCCAGGAGCCCTACAAGGAAGCCGTGCAGCTGCAGGTGCAGACGCAGGCGCACCCCTCCCACCAGTTGCGCGACGTCCTCAGCCGCGCCAACCTCTGTTACCTGCTGCTCGATGCCGAGGCGAAGGTGGTGGACTTCAACGATTACTTTGCCCACCTCACCGGCTACACCCGCGAAGAATTGCTGGGCCGCGACTACTTCGACGTGTTTGCCCCGCCCATGGAGCGGGAGCCGCGCCGCTTTGCGTTCAACAAAGCGTGGCAGGAACACCAGCTGCAGGATTTTTTCGAGCGGGCCCTGCTCACCCGCGACGGTAAGCAGCACACCCTGTACTGGTACTCCGAGTTCGACCGCGACGCTTCCGGGGCTCCCACCGGGGTTTTGTTTGTGGGCCGCGACTTGAGCGAGGGGCAGGTGGTGCAGCGGGTGATGACCGACAACCGCACCCGCCTGCAGGACTTCCTCGACAATGCCCACGACCTGATTCAGAACCTGAGCATCGACAACCACTTCCTGTTTGTGAACAAGGCGTGGAAGGAGAAGCTGGGCTACGACGACGACGACCTGCCCAACCTGACGCTGTCGGACGTGGTGCACCCCTACTACAAGGCCAAGCTGATGTACCAGCTGCGCAACCTGTACAAGGGCGAAAAGGTGAACAAGCTCGAAACGGTGTTCCTCACCAAAACGGGCAAGCCGGTGCACCTCATCGGGTCCATCAACTGCTCCTGGGACGACGGTGAGCCGGTGAGCACCCGCGCCATTCTCCACGACATTACCGACCGCATCAAGGCCGAGCGCCTGCAGAAGGTCTACTACAGCATTGCCAACCTCGCCATCAGCTCCAAGGACCTCCACTCCTTGTACGGGGCCATTCACCGCGAGCTGAGCAAGATTATCGAGACCAACAACTTCTACATTGCCCTGACCGACGAGAACCGGACGCAGCTGCAGTTCGTGTATTTCATCGACCAGAACACGCAATTTGAGAAGGCCGCAACCTCGCGCCCGTTTTCTTCGGGCGTGTCGGAATACATCATTCGCACCGGCAAGCCGCAGTTTCTACTCAAGCCCGATCTGCAGGCCCTCATTGCCGACGGCACCATCACGGCCTACGGGCTGATGCCGGAGGTGATGCTTTGCTCGCCGCTGAGCGTGGGCGACCGGATCATCGGCGTCATTACGGTGCAGGATTACACGCGCCCCGACGTGTACGCCCCCGGCGACCTAGAAATTCTGCACTTCATCTCGAACCAAGTGGCCCTGGCCATCGAGCGGAAGCGCAACGAGGTGCAGATCAACAAGCAGAACGCGCGCCTGAATGCCATCTTCGAAAGCGGCACGCACTTGATGTGGTCGGTGGATATGAAGTCGCGCCTGACCTCGTTCAACCGCAACTACGCGGCCTATTTCCTGCGCCGCAACGGCGTGCACCCGGCCCTGAACGTGAACCTGTGGCAGGCCGACCTGGCCATGATGGAGGAAGACGCCCGGCAGCTGTTTGTGGAGAATTATTCCAAGGCCTTCGAGGGCGTGCCGCAACGCTTCGAGGTGCGCCTGCGCGACGTGCGCGGGCAGGACACCTGGCGTGAAATCTACCTCAACCCCATTTACCTCGACGACGGCACGTTCGAGGAAATTTCGGGCATTGCCCACGACATCACCGACAAAAAACGCGGCCAGTTGGAGCTGGCGGCCCAGGAAGAGAAGTTCCGCGCCATTTTCGAGTCGTTCCAGGACGTGTACTACCGCACCGACGGCAAGGGCGTGCTCACGCTCGTGAGTCCCTCGGTGGAAGACATGCTCGGCTACACGCCCGAGGAAGTAACCGGCACCCCCATTGCCGATTACTACCTGAACCCCGACGAGCGGGAAAGCCTGCTCACGGCGGTGAGGGACCACGGCGAAGCGCGCAACTTCGAGGTGGCCATGCGCCACAAAGACGGCCACGCCGTGAGCGTGCTGGTGAATGCGCGCATGGTGCAAGACGGCCCCGCCGGCACCGAAGGCATTGGGCGCGACATTACGGAGCTCAAGAAAATGCAGGACGATTTGCGCCGCGCCAAAGACGAGGCCGAAGCTGCCCTGCACGCCAAAACCCAGTTTTTGGCCAACATGAGCCACGAGCTGCGCACGCCCATGAACGGCATCATCGGCATGATTGACTTGCTGCACCAAACCGTGGCCTCGGAGGAGCAGGAAGAGTACGTAGATACGCTGCGCAAATCGTCGGATGCGCTGCTGGCCATTCTCAACGACATTCTGGACCTGTCCAAGATTCAGGCGGGCAAGATGGAGCTGAGCGTGGAGGGCATGGACCTGCACTACACGCTGGAGAAGATTCACTCGCTCTTCGCCAACCGCGCTACCCAGAAAAACCTGCGCTTCACTTACCGCGTGGCCGAAAACGTGCCGCGCTTCATTGTGATGGACGAAACGCGCCTGCTGCAGGTGCTTTCCAACCTCACCTCCAACGCCATCAAGTTCACGGCCCAGGGCACGGTCAGCATTGTGGTGTCGGGCGCGCCCGAGCCCGATGGCACCTGGCAGCTGCGCTTTGCGGTGCAGGACTCGGGCATTGGTATTTCGGAGGAAAACGAGAAGCTGCTCTTCACCAACTTCACCCAGCTCGACACCACGCCCACCAAATCCTTCGGCGGCACGGGGCTGGGCCTGGCCATCAGCAAGCAGCTCACCGAGCTGATGGGCGGCACCATTGGGCTCTATTCTAACACCGGCGAAGGCTCCACGTTCTGGTTCACCATCCGCTGCCAGGTGGCCTACAACAAGGAGGAGATTCTGCGCGAGCGGCAACAGTCGCGCGACCGGGCCCCGGAAATCCTGCGCTTCGAAGACGCGCCCAAGGTGCTGCTCGTCGACGACAACCCCATCAACCAGAAAGTGGCCATTCGCTTGCTCGACAAGCTGGGTTGCGACACCGAACTGGCCAGCGACGGGTTTGAGGCCATCGGCAAAGCCACCAGCGGCAAGCGCTACGACCTCATTTTCATGGATATCCAGATGCCCGAAATGGACGGCATCACGGCCATGCGCGAAATCCGGCGCCGGCTGGGCCCCGCGTGCCCGCCCGTGGTGGCCATGACGGCCTATTCCATGAAGGAAGACGCCGAGCGGTTTGTGCAGGAAGGCATGGACGACTACGTGTCGAAACCGGTGAAAAGCCAGGACCTGTTTGCCGTGCTGCGGCGCTGGCGCCCCCTCCCGCACGTTGCCGAGCCGGCCGTAGTTGCCGATGCGCCCGCCGTAGCCGCCCAACCGGCCTTGCCGGCAGTGCCCGAGCCCGAGGCGGAAGTAGATACCCGTCCCATCATCGATGCCGAAACCATGGAGCAGCTGCGCCAGCTGGGTGGTGCCGATTTTGCCGCCGGCCTCTACGCCGACTTCGAAGTGGAAGCCGAACCCTTGCTGGCTGAGGCTGGCAACCTCGTAGAACAAGGAAAATTCGCCGAGATTTTGCCCCATTTGCACCAGTTGAAGGGTACGGGCTTTACCTTAGGCCTCATTCGCCTGGCCGAACAGGCCAAACACCTTGAACACGACCTGAAACAAACGCGTACCGAACATACCAAGCGGGACTTTCAGGCGCTATTGCGTTATTTCGCAGAATTCAAGGCCGAGTACCCGGTTCGGACCAACGCCACCAACTAACTCGCTTCGCCTCACGCTCACCACGCCCCTCCCAACCCTAAAAAACTGGCCGTCAGACATGTCCGATTCCAAAACCATTCTCATTGCGGAGGATAGCTCCGTAATTCTGAACCTGACCAAAAAGATTCTGGAACTCCAGAAATACCGCATCGTGTCGGCCAAAAACGGCGGGGAAGTGGTGAAGCAGCTCGAAGCCCAGCCCATCGACTGCATTCTGCTCGACATCAACATTCCGGTGAAGGACGGCATGACCGTGGCCCGCGAGATTCGCCAGCACAGCGACGACAAGATTCGCAAAGTGCCCATCATTGCCATTACCGGCAACGCCAACAACTACTCGATGGACGATTTCCGCGAGGCCGGCGTAACCGATTACCTGCCCAAGCCGCTCGACTTCGACGCCCTTGTGCGCACCGTTAAGCAGCACATCGGCTAAATGGTCAAATGGCTGAATGGTTAAATGGCTGGTCGTTCTAAACTACAATCGTCAGAACGACCAGCCATTTAATAATCTGACCATTTAACAATGCAAATAACTTTCCTCGGCACGGGCACTTCGCAGGGGGTGCCCGTTATTGGGTGCCACTGCCCGGTGTGCAGTTCGCTCGATTTCCGCGACCAGCGGCTGCGTGTGTCGGTACACGTGCAGGTGCAGGGCCGCAGCATCATCATCGACTCCGGCCCCGATTTCCGCCAGCAGGTGCTGCGCGCCCGCATCGACCGCCTCGATGCCCTCGTGTTCACGCACGAGCACAAGGACCACACCGCGGGCATGGACGACATCCGGGCCTACAATTTCAAGCAGCAGCAGGACATGCCCGTGTACGCCGAGCCGCGGGTGCTGGAGCAGCTGCGGCGCGAGTACGCCTACATTTTCGCCGACAAGAAGTACCCCGGCGTGCCGCAGGTACAAACCCACGCCATTCTGAGCGACACGGCCGCTTTCGAGGTCGAAGGCATCGAGTTTCAGCCCATTCGGGCGCTGCACTACAAGCTGCCGGTGCTGGGTTTCCGCGTCGGCAATTTCAGTTACGTAACCGATGCCAACCACCTTTCGCCCGAGTCGCGGGAGCGGCTGCGCGGCTCCGAGGTGCTGGTGCTGAACGCGCTGCGCCACGAGCCACACCTGTCGCACTTTTCGTTGTCGGAGGCTTTGGAAGTCATCGAAGACGTGCAGCCCCGCTGGGCCTATCTCACCCACATCAGTCACTTGCTGGGCAAGCACCGCGAGGTGGAAGCGACGCTGCCGCCGAACGTGTTTCTGGCCTACGACGGGCTGCGGCTGGAGGTGTAGCGTGGCTGACGGCTAGGGGTTTGTGCGGCTCAGGCGAAACCACAGCACGAAGTCCTTTTTCAGGGGCATTTCCTGCGAGGCCAGCTGCCGCTCTACTTCCCAGCGGGAGTACGTGAGCAGGTAGCGACGGCCATTGGCCTGCACGCTTGCCGTATCGAGCCAGCTTGGGTAGTTGGGGCGGGCCGCATTGCGGGGCAATTGCAGCTGCTGGATGCGGCCCTGAGCATCGGTAATGGCCAGCGTCGGCCACGCCATGCTGGGAGCCACGCAATACACGTCCTTTGGGCAATAGCTGTATCCCAACTCCGTCATCTGCACCGTCACCTCGGGCGTGGCGGCCGTGGGCAATTGTGCCTGCTGGCGGTGGTGCAGCGCAAATTCCTGGTCGAAAGCAGCCGTTATTGCCGGGAAGGTAGTTTCGGGTTCGACGCTGGATTTGTGGCACGCGGCCAACCCCAGGGCGGCTGGCAGAACGAGTAGCAATGCTTTCATAAACGGGAAACGTATTGATTGGCGGAGGCGCTGCCAAGGAGAGCCCGCCGCGCCGCCCAACGTTGCATTGACCACCGATAAAAGCCACCGAGAATTGTTGGCCGCCAGCGTCTACCTATCGGCGGCCCTATCGCACCGCTTGCTTCCATACCCCCGCACTATGCTCGCCCTGCGTCACCTGCACCACGTCGCCATTATTTGTTCCGACTACGCAGCTTCCAAACACTTCTACACCCAAGTACTGGGCCTGTAGGTGCTGCAGGAGGTGTACCGCGCCGAGCGCGACTCCTACAAACTCGATTTAGCGCTTAACGGGCAGTATCTGCTGGAACTGTTCTCGTTTCCGGCGCCCCCGCCGCGCCAGACCCGCCCCGAAGCCGCCGGGCTGCGGCACCTCGCCTTTGCCGTCGATGACCTGGACGCGGCCGTGGCGGAGCTGGCGCAGCAGCACATAGCCTACGAGCCCCTTCGCACCGACGAGTTTACCGGGCGGCGCTTCACGTTCTTGTTCGACCCCGATCTGCTTCCGATTGAGCTGTACGAAACAGCGGCTGCTCTACCTGCATCTTCTCCTGCCGCCACGTAAGCCCAAGCGCAGCGGGTAACTTGCGGCCTGCCTCGCTTCCGATACCATGCACAACAACTACTATTTCCTGCGCCAGCTGGCCCCGGCCCTCACGCGCCAGTTGCAAGGCTACCGCGTAGCCGCGTGCTTTTCGCAGGAAAAAGACGAGTTGGTGGTGGGCCTGACCAACGGCACGGCCGAGTTCTGGCTGAAAGCCCAACTGGCCGGCAGCCAGCCGCTGCTCAGCCTGCCCGAAACCTTCCATCGGGCCCGCCAAAACTCGGTAGACCTGCTGCCCGATTTGCTGGGCCGGCAAGCCGCCACCGTGGGCGTCTTGCCCCACGACCGGGTGCTGCGCTTGTTGTTTCTGGACGGGGCCGCGCTCTGGCTGAAGCTGTTCGGGCCGCGCCCCAACGCCGTGTTTCGTCCGCACCCCGAGGCCGCTGCCCAGCTCTTTCAGCAGCGCGTGACCGAAGACGCCACCCTGGGCCAGGGCCCGCCGGCCGCCGCGCCCACCCGCGAGGAGCTGGCCGCCCACCCCGACCCCGCCCGGCTGTTTCCTACCTTCGGCGACGTGCCGCGCTACTGGCTGCGCCTGCACGGCTACGAGGCTGCCGCGCCGCCCCAACGGCTGCGGCTGGTGCACCAGCTGCTGGCCCTGCTGGAAACTCCCACGGCCTACTACATCGTGCAGCTCGAAGGGCGCACGCGCCTGAGCCTGCTGCCGGTGGGCGACGTGGAGCAGACCCTTGCGCCCGATCCGGTGGCCGCGCTGCGGGCGTTTGTGCCGCTGCTGCTCGGGCGCCGGGCCTACGAAACCGAACACCGCCTGCTGCGCCTGCTGCTGGAAAAGCGGGCCGACGAAGCCACCCAGAGTGCTGCCCTGGCCCGCCAGCGGCTGCATACCCTGGAGCACGGCGCGAGCCACCGCCAAACGGCCGACCTGATTATGGCCAACCTGCACCAGATTCCGGCTGGCGCGGCGCACGCAGAAGTAGTCGATTTCTACAACCACGACCAACTGCGCACCATCAAGCTGAAGCCGACGGAAACGCCGCAGCGCACGGCCCAAAACCTCTACCGCAAGGCCAAGAACCAGCAGCTGGAAATCCAGCAGCTGCAGGAGCGCATTGAGCGGCGCGAAACCGAGGCCTTCTGGTGCCTCGAGCGGCTGGAAGAGCTGGCGGGCCTGACGGAGCTGCGCGCCCTGCGCAACTGGCGCAAAACCCACGGCCTCGACCCCACAGCCCAAACCAAAGAAGCCACCGAGCTGCCCTTCAAGGTGTTTGAGGACAGCGGCTTTACCATTCTGGTGGGCCGCAACGCCCAAAACAACGACCTGCTCACCCAGCGCTACGCCCACAAGGACGACTTGTGGCTGCACGCCAAGGATGTCACCGGCTCGCACGTGGTGATTCGGCAGCGGCCGGGGCAGGCCGTGCCCGAGCCGGTGCTGGAGCGGGCCGCGCAGCTGGCTGCGTGGTATTCGCGCCGCAAAAACGATTCGCTCTGCCCGGTCACCATTACGCCCAAGAAATTTGTGCGCAAGCCCAAGGGCGCGGTGGCCGGCCAGGTGCTGGTGGAGCGGGAGAAAGTAGTGCTGGTGGTGCCTGCCAACCCGTTTGAGCGCAACTAAGGCGAGACAACGCCCGGGTACAACGCAAAACCGGCCGGCTCCTGGGCAGGAACCGGCCGGTTGGCTTGCTGTGCGCACGGGGAGAGTCGAACTCCCACACCCGAAGGCACCACCCCCTCAAGATGGCGTGTCTACCAATTTCACCACGTGCGCAGAATCGTGGAAAGCGACGTCAGGGGACGTCCGCTTCGCCGGTTGAGGGCGGCGAAGTGGCGACAAAAGTAGTGCGAACATTCAGACGGTGCAAGCTGCCCGGCAGCTTTTCGCCCGTTTTGCGCCTAGCCCCAAGGAACTCAGGCATTAAAATTGACTTTGGCGCGGCAATTCACCCGGTATTCACCCAGTTTTTGCGAAGTTGCCGGGAATCCTTTTGCCGCCGCACCTCCCCTTCTATGACTCCCACCCAAGCTTTTCAGGAAATTACCAGCACCCATAAAGGCACGTTCTTTCAGCGCATGGCCCAGGCCATTACCCAGTGGTCGGGGTCGTCGTGGGCGTTTGGGCTGGCCTTGGCTACCGTGCTGGTGTGGGCGGCCACGGGGCCGCTGTTCCACTACTCCGAAACCTGGCAGCTCGTCATCAACACCGGCACCACCATCATCACGTTTCTGATGGTGTTTCTGATTCAGCGGGCCCAGAACAAAGACTCGCTGGTGCTGCACCTCAAGCTGAATGAGCTGATTGCGGCCACCAAGGGCGCCAGCAACCGCCTCATCAACGCGCAGGACTTCACGGAAGAGGAAATTGCCATGCTGCACGAGTTCTACTGCCTGCTCGCCGAAAAAGCCAAGCAAGACAACGACCTCGGCCAAACACACACGGTGGAAGAGGCCGAAGAAAACCATGCCGAAAAGCTGCAAAAGCACCGGGCGTAAGGCCTCGGCACGCTTAAAACACAAGGGCAGCCGACGCATTGCGTCGGCTGCCCTTGTGTTTAGCGCCTGGCTGTGCTTTACGAGTCGGCGCGGGCCAGGGGGGTATCCACCACGTGCTCCGACACGAACCACACCTGCAGCTCGTTGGTGCGCATCACGTTGCTCACCACCAAGTCGTTGGTGCCGTCGTCGCCGGCATCGTCGGCCTTCTTGGCGTAGTCGTGGCAGTTCTTGAGCATGATCTGGTGGGCTTCGAGCAGGCGCGACACTTGCACGGGCGCTTCTTCGCGGTCTTTAGGCGGACGCGGAATGCTGGTCAGCTCGGCCACGTCAGGAGCCATAGCAATGGCCACGCCGCCCAGGATCTGAATGCGCTCGGCAATGAGGTCGACCAACTCGCTTTGCTCTTCGTAGTGCTTGTCGTAGAGCAGGTGCAGCTGGTAGAACGTGGGGCCTACTACCTGCCAGTGGTGCTTTTTGTACAGGTCGCGCAGGGTAATGGTGTCGGCCAGCAGCTGGTTGAGCATGGTCACGCTGCTTTGGCGCACTTGCTCGCTCAGCCCAATGGGCAGCCGCTGGGCCACGGTACCGTATTTCTGCAGCGGCGCCGGCGAGTTGCGCTGCTGGTTGAGAATGGGCTGCACGCTCAGGGCTACCACGGGCGCGGCGGCTTTGGCGGCCGGTGCGGCGGCACGGCCGGCGGCAGACTTCTTGGGAGCAGCGGCGGCCTTGCCGGCCGGCTTGCTGGAGGTGGCTTTCGTTGCCATGCTGGAAAAAAGGGAATCGGGTTGCGGAGGTGAAGCGGCTCGGCCGGCCCGGCGCAGCTGCGCGGAGCGGCATCCGCTGCCCTCCATACGCCAAGCCCGGAAGCGAGGTTGAGCCCCACGCGTATATTTAGCCTCTTTCGCATTCCTATGTCGGCTCGCCACCACCACCCGCACCCCGAAGAACACCTGACCAGCTCGGCCCTGCTGCAGGATATCGTCATTGGCCTGTCCGACGGCCTCACGGTGCCGTTTGCGCTGGCCGCGGGCCTGAGCGGGGCCGTGCAGTCGTCGGGGCTGGTGATTACCGCCGGGCTGGCCGAAATCGTGGCGGGCTCCATTGCCATGGGCCTGGGCGGCTACCTGGCCGGCCGCACCGAGCTCGACCACTACGCCGCCGAGCTGCAGCGCGAGTACCAGGAAGTAGCCGAGGTGCCGCACGTGGAGCGGGCCGAAGTGCAGGAACTGCTGGCCGACATGGGTCTCTCGCCCGCCACCCAGGAGCTGGCCGTGCGCGAGCTGACCGCCGACCCCGACCAGTGGGTGAAGTTCATGATGAAATACGAGCTGGGCCTGGAAGAGCCCGACCCGCGCCGCGCCCGCAACTCGGCCACCACCATTGGGCTGGCCTACGCCGTCGGCGGCCTCATCCCGCTCAGCGCCTACTTCTTCACGCCCACCCCCGCTGAAGGCCTGCTGTGGTCGGCCGTCATCACGCTGGTGTGCCTGCTGGTGTTCGGCTACTTCAAAAGCCGCATGACGGGCCAGCCGCCGGTACTGGGTGCCCTCAAAATGGCCGCCATCGGTGCCCTGGCTGCTGCCGCCGCCTTTGGTGTGGCCAGGCTGGTAGAAGGCCGGTAACGCGTCCCGCAGCTTACCGCGCATGCCAGCAAGCCCGTCCTTCCTGATTCATCCTTCTGCATTATCCACCACGCATGCCTTTTCCTTTCTTCGGCGACGATAAATCGACCATTGCGCGCTTGCTGGCGACGCTGCCCCAAACCGGCCGCGTGGAGTGGATTGGCCTGCGCCCCAAACGCCGCGAACCGCTGCTGAGCGTGCCCGAAGCCACCGCCGAAACCGACCGACGCCTCGTCGGCGACCACGCCGCCATCAAGGCGGGCGGCAAACGGCAGATAACCCTTTTTCAGCACGAGCATCTGGCCACCGTGGCCGGGTTCCTGGGCCTGCCCGCGCCCATCGACCCGGCCCGCCTGCGCCGCAACCTCGCCATCAGCGGCCTGAACCTGCTGGCCCTGAAAAACCGCCGCGTGCGCATCGGCAACGAGGTAATTCTGGAAATAACCGGCGAGTGCCACCCCTGCTCGCGCATGGAAGAAGAGCTGGGCCCCGGCGGCTACAACGCCATGCGCGGGCACGGCGGCCTCACGGCCCGCATCGTGCAGGGCGGCCTCATACGGGTGGGCGACGCGGTGCGGGTGGCGGAAGCCGAAGCCTAGCCCACGCTGCTGCTAATCCTGCTGCGAGGGCAGCCGCTCGGGCGCCGGCGCGGTGGCCTTGCGAGCAAGGCGGTAGGTCAGGGCCAGCACCACGTTGTTTTTGGCCGAGGTGTTCTGCGGAATAAACTGCCCCTGCTTGAACGCGGGCAGGTTGTAGTTGGCCTGGTGCACCCAGCCCACCTGCAGGGCAACGTGAGTGGTAGCCTGGTAGCCCACGCCGCCGTACACCCGGTTGCGCTCGAACACCGGTCCGTTCGGGTTCAGAAACAGCTCGTCGTACACCGACAGAAACACCGTTTTCGGGCCGATGGTCTTGTGGTTGAGCGGCAGGAAGGCGTTGAGGCGGTAGCGCAGCCGCAGGCGGGTGCTGCTGGTGTCGGCGCGGTAACGGAACCAGCGCTGCTCTACCCGGTAGCGGTGTTCCAGCTTCAGGCGGCTGGTTTGCTGGGAGAGAACCACCTGCCCCCACAGCCGCTTTTCCACGTTCAGCGGGCCGGCGCCCCAGTCCTGGTAGTCGCGGGTGGCATAGCGGCCGCCGCCCAGCAGCGCCGTAAAGTTGCGGTCGATGTCGAAGCTCACGCCCCCCTTCAGCTCGTTGTAGAAGTACTGGCGAAACACGGCGTTGGTGCGGGCCTGCGCCTCGAAAAAGCCGCCCCAGCGGTGCTCGGCGGTGCCCGGCAGCTGCAGCGTGCCAATAAACCAGCTGCCCCACGGCTGCGCCGGGTTGATGGGCGTTTGGGCCCGAGCAGGCGAAGCAAAAACCGTCAGCAGCCCCAGCAGGGTGCCCGTAGTGAAATCGAGTCGAAGGCGCATGTCGGGAGCCAAAGGTAGGGGGCTTGCGCCCACCGCGCTGCACGGGCCTGCCCCGCCGGGGCTGCAGCTCCAGCAGCACTACCGTGTCGAAGGCCTGCACGGCCTTGCCACGAAACGATTGGGCGTTTTCCCGAGGCGCTGGCCGCGCATGGTTACATCGGGCAATACAATGTGCCGGGTAGACGTGTTGGGTGGGGGGTTAAGGGGTGTACCAGCCCACAACTGGCGGCTCTTACCCGTGAAACGCGGGTTTTTCTTACTGCACCTCCAAGCGCCCCAAGGCTGTCCCGCAACGCACCAGGTACAAGCCGGGTGCCAATCCACGCAGGTCGACCACGGCCATAGTTGCATGAGGGAGCACAGCCTGGCGCCGCAGTTCGCGGCCGGTGCCATCGAGCACCTGCAGAGTGCGGTGAGCAGCTTCCGGCGCCACGGCGAAACGTGACGTGCCGTGAGCGGGGTTGGGATGCAAGGTCAGCGAGGGCTGCGCAGCCTGCCGCACCGCCGAGGGCATGGGGTCGCGCAGGGCCGCCAGAAAGGCGGTAGGCCGAGCAGTGGCGGCCGCCGTGAGGGTAATGTTGTCGAACCGTGCCGTGGGGTTAGCCGCGTCGGTGCCGAACACTCCGCTGGTGAATACCGTCGCCCCTACCGGAGTCAGGGCCCGTGGTTCAATGTTTCCCTGCGTGCCGGCATAGGCCCATTGAAACCCGCCGCTGCTTCCTCCGTCGAGGATTTTGGTTACGAATTGATTGGGAGCATTGCCGGGGCTGGGCTGCAGCGTAATGCTGCCGAAGCTGGGCGTAGTTGCATTAGCGTAGATGCCCGCCACGTACACGCTGCTGCCCTGCACGGCCAAGCGGCGGGACTGCACGCTGGTGGTGCCCCCGGCTGGTAACGCCCACACATATGCGCCGGTAGGCCCCGCATCGGCCAGCTTGGTCAGATACATGTTACGGCCGCCGTCGGTAGCGGTACGGGCTAGGTTAATGGTGCCGAAGCCGGCCGTGGGCGAATCATATCCCCCCAGCAGGTAAATACCGGAGCCGCTTGCTTTCAGACCGTCCACGTGTTCGTAGCCGGTGCCGCCCGCCCGCAGGGCCCATACAAAGCTGCTGCTCGCGCCGGCGTCGGTCAGTTTGGCCACGTACACGTCCGAGCCGCTCAGGCTGGCATTGGTGAGCACCGTGGCCCCCACCTGCAAGCTGGCCGGACGAAACGCGCCGGCCATGTACACGCTCGTGCCGCTGACGGCCAGAAACCCGGCCTCCTGTTCGTCGGGGCCACCCAATTGCTGGGCCCAGGTGAAGCTACCGGTCGCCCCGGCGTCGGTGAATTTGGCTATAAACCCATCGTAGGAGTTGATGGCCCCCTGGTTGGGCATGGTGTAGGTGCCGATGGTGAGGACGCTGCCGCTGAAATTGCCGCTTAAGTACACGGCATTGCCTTCAACGGCCAAGTCGGCATAGGCCACGTTGTTGACGTTGGTCAGCATCGTTTGGCCCCACACCGCCGCCGCGCCGGTGCCCGTGTCGGTGAGCTTGAGCAGAAACAGCGCGGGCGTAGAGGTACTATTGGTCAGGGTAACGGCCCCAAAGCTGGCGTTCGGGCCCACAAACGTCCCAGCTACGTAGAGGCTGGTGCCGTTCACGGCCAGTCGTCCGGCATTGGCAAACCCCGGTCCTCCGCCCCGGATGGCCCACAAGAACCGGTTGGCCGACGGGCTCCATTTGGCCAGAAACATGGACACGGCGCCGGGGTTGGTGCTTGAGTAGCCGGGACTGGTCAGCGTGGTGGTGCCCAGTGTAAGGGTGCCGTTGAATTCGCCAGCCAGATACACATTGCCACTGGCATCGGCAGCCGACGAATTTACCCAGGCGCTACCGTTGGTGCTTTGGCTGGTGGACAAGGCAGCCTGCCACGCCGGTGTTTGGGCTTGGGCGCTACCTGCCAGCAACAAGGCTAGCAGCCAGAACCCGCAGAAACGAGTGAGCAACGACCGAAAAATGAGCAGCATTTGAGTGCGCAGGAAGAGTACGAAAATAGGGTGAAAAGACAGCCCCCGGTTGAGATTAGGGCCGCCCGAAACATGGTCAGATGCTGGCGGGGCCGGGCACAGCGGAAGTTCCGCTGCGCCCGGCCCCGCCCCGCCGCCTGCCTTACTTGGTGTAAGTGACCAGGAGGCGGGAGCTGAAATAGGTGTTGTAACCGTAGAGCGAGGCGTACCAGGTGCCCGAGCTGGGGTTGGTGAACGAGCACACTTCGTCTTCCCGGTTGGGCTTGATGCCGGCGCAGTCGGCCGTCCAGGAATACGCCGGGGTATAGGTCGGCGGCTTGGGGCCCACCACCACCGGGGCCGAGCCGCGGCGCACAAACAAATCGGCGGTGTTGCGGTACGCCGCGCTGCTTTCCAGCGTCGTCACGGTCAGGGTTTTGGCACCCGTGGGCACGGTAAACGAGTAGCCTTTCAACTCGTAGTCGTTGCCCGAAACCACCACGTCGAGCAGGGTGAGTGAGGTGGTGCCGCTGGTGGTGCTGCCCGAGGTCGTGCCCGAAGTTGTTGAGCCCGAGGTCGTGCCACTAGTCGTAGAGCCCGAGGTGGTCGAGCCGCTGGTTGTGCTGCTCGTCGTCGAGCCGGAGGTAGTGGTGCCGCCGGGCCAATTGGACGAAGGCGGGGCGAAAAACCGCTCTGATAGCCCCTCCGGATTAATGTACATGGCTGTAGCTGATACCCGAATAGTGGCCGGCACCAGCGTGTTGCTGGTGAAGTCCTTGTGCACTTTCCCTGACCAAGCACTTTCGTTGACGCGCTTGATATCAGTGATGTACGGCTCGCCCACCTTGCACCACGTGCAGGGTACTTTCGAGAGCTTTGTGATTTTAGCGCTAGGCCAGCCCTTCGGCCCGTCCTCTTCCTTGAGTTCGACGGTCAGACCATCGTAATCGGAAAAGATACCCTCGAAGATGTAGTCGTCGAAGCTTTTTTTGCAGCCGTTGGCAAACAGCAGCAGCAGCAGGGCGCCGGTGCTCAGCACCGTGACTTGCAGGCGGGTAAAGTAGGCGTGTTTCATGCAGGAAGAGTGGAAAAGGGAAAGGTCTGAAGCATGGCAGCCAAGGCGCCCCGTGACGGGAGAAACGGCCGGCTGAAACAAAAGTAAACCCTGAGCTTGCGGGCTGTCCGACAAACCAGTACGGGTTTCCCAGCCTACAAATATCCGCCACCTTGCCGCAACAACGCAATACCTGTTTCTAGGTATTTTCCCGTGTTCGTCAGAGCCTACGCTACTACCTCGCGGCGCATGGGCAGACTACGCCGCAGGCCTCAAAAACCGCCAACGCCTACCCGCAAGCCCTCAATTCTAAATTTCCCATCCTCCCCTTCTATCTTCGCACCCCACGTCATAATTTCTGGTTCATAATTCCCAATTCCATCGTGACCTACCCCGAATTTGAAGCCCACTGGCGCCCAGTGGGCTCGAATTCATCAAGCTTGGGTCTTAGCCACAGGGGCAATTTTAGGTGTTGGAGGAACTCCCCGCTACAACAAATCCCGCTGCTTCGACCCCTTCCCCTTCCCCTTCCCCGACGCCACCCCCGCCCAGCAAACCCGCATCCGGGAGCTGGCCGAACAGCTCGACGCCCACCGCAAGCGCCAGCAGGCCCAGCACCCCACGCTCACCCTCACCGACCTCTACAACGTGGTGGAAAAGCTGCGCGCCCAGCAGCCCCTCTCACCCAAAGACCAGCAGGTCAACCAGCAGGGCCTGGCCTCCGTGGTGCTCAGCCTCCACCAGCAGCTCGATGCCGCCGTAGCCGAGGCCTACGGCTGGCCCCACGACCTGCCCGAAGCCGAGCTGCTCCAGCGCCTGGTGCGCCTCAATCACGAGCGCGCCCGCGAAGAGCAAGCCGGCCTCGTCCGCTACCTGCGCCCCGCCTACCAGGCCCCCGAGCAGCAGCAAGCCGCCCTGTCCCTGCCCACGCCGGAGGCCGCCGCCAAAGCTCCCAAAACCAAATCGTCCGGCTCCCCCTCTCCTCTTTCGGAGAGGGGGCCGGGGGGTGAGGCGCCCTTCCCCGCCGAGCTGGCCCAGCAGATGCAGGCCCTGCGCGACGCCCTCCAGCAAGCCGCCCAGCCCCTCACCGCCGCCCAGGTAGCCGCCAAGTTCAAGCGCCTCAAGCCCGAGAAAGTGGAGCCCCTGCTGGCCACCCTGGCCGCCCTTTCGCTCATCCGCCACACGCCCGAGGGCTACGCCGCCTAAGAGCGTGAGGACTTCAGAACGTCATGCAGAGCGCCGCGAAGCATCTCGCGTGCTGAGGTCAGGAAGCACTTTTACAACCTCAGCACGCGAGATGCTTCGCGGCGCTCTGCATGACGGGCTTTGTAGCCGACTGTGCACAGCTCCCAACACCCAAACCCGCTCCCAAGCGACAACGGGGGTGGTTGACTGCCGCCCGCCACCTTTCCTTTTTCACCCTTCCCCCTATTTCCCGTTTCGATGCGTCGTTTTTACCGCCTCTCCCGCCGTTCCGTCCGGCTTCGCCCCGTGCAGCTCCTAGGGCTGCTGCTACTACTGGCCTGGCCCACCAGCCACGCCTTTGCGCAGGCCCCCACCTGGCAGCGGGCCGTGCCCGTGGCCCAGGCCAGCGGCGGCTACACCCAGGTGCTGGCCACCACCACCGACGCGGCCGGCAACGTGTACCTGACCGGCATTTTCTACGGCACCGTCGTGCTGGGCAGCGCCACGCTCGTCAGCAACGGCCAGGCCGATGTGTTTGTGGCCAAGTGGAGCAGCGCCACCGGCACCTACGCCTGGGCCGCCGGTGCCGGCGGCAGCCGCATCGACCTGGCCACGGGCATTGCCGTCAGCGGCTCCAGCGTGTACATCACCGGCGACTTCGTCGGCACCATCACCTTCGGCGCCACCACCCTCTCCAACGCCGCCGCGCTCAACACCGATGTGTTTGTGGCCAAGCTCACCGACGCCGGCACCAGCGCGAGCTTCACCTGGGCCCAGCAGGCCGGCGGCGCCCTCGACGACTACCCCGGCGCCCTCGTCGTGAGCGGCTCCACCGTCTACCTTTCCGGCGTTAGCCAGCGCCAGGCCACCTTCGGCAGCATCAGCGTCAACACCCCCGGCCCCAATACCTTCGTGGCCAAGCTCACCGACGCGGGCGCTACCGCCGCCTGGGTATGGGTGCAAAGCAGCGGCGGCGCCAGCCTCGAAAGCGCCCCGGCCCTGGCCCAGAGCGGCAGCAGCCTGTACGTGGCCGGCTCCTTCCACGGCAGCAGCACCACCTTCGGCAGCACCACCCTCACCAACGCCAACGCCGTGCTCGGCAACCCCGACGTGTTTGTGGCCAAGCTCACCGACGCCGGCGCCTCGGCCGCCTGGGTGTGGGCCCGCAGCGCCGGCGGCCCCGAGTACGACGAGGCCAAGGCCTTGGCCGTGAGCGGCCCCAGCGTCTACCTCACCGGGTATTTCCGCAGCGCCACCATCGGCTTCGGCAGCACCACCCTCGCCAACGCCAACCCCACCCTGTTGACTCCCGATGTGTTTGTGGCCAAGCTCACCGATGCCGGCCCCAGCGCCAGCTTCACCTGGGCCCAGCAGGCCGGCGGCCCCGACATCGAGGAAGTCCGGGCGCTGGCCGTGAGCGGCGCGCAGGTGTACATTACGGGCAGCTTCAACAGCCCCACCGCCAGCTTCGGCGCTACCACCCTCACCAACAGCGTCGGCGACGGCACCGCCGATGTGTACGTGGCCCGCCTCACCGATGCCGGCCCCACCGCCAGCATCAGCTGGGCCCAGCAGGCCGGCAGCCCCAACGGCGACATCGGCCGGGCCTTGGCCATCCGCGGCAATGCCGTGTACGTGGCCGGCGAGTCCGGCGGCGCGGCGCGCTTCGGCAGCCAAACCCTCCCCAGCCCGGCCAGCACCTTCGGCGGCTTCTGGGCCTCCTTCACCGACCCCCTCTTGCTGGCCAGCACGGCCCCCGCTGGCCCCGCCCCTTTGGCCCTCTTCCCCACCCCCGCCACCGCGTACGTTCGCGTGCCCGCCTTGCCCGCCGGCACCGCCGTGCAGCTCGTCGACGCCCTGGGCCGCGTGGCCCGCACCACCACCGTCTCGGCCGCCGCGCAGGTATCGGTGCGGGGCCTGCCCGCCGGCCTCTACACCTTGCGCGCCCCCGGTGCCCACGGCCGCACCCACACCGCCCGCCTGCTGGTGGAGTAAGCGTATCGCCCAGGCGCGCATCAGGTCCCCAGCACGCAAAGGGCCACCCGGCAATGCCGGGTGGCCCTTTGGCTTCTGATACAGGTGGTGCGGGTGTTGCCGAAATGCCCGGGCGCCTCCGCGCAGACGGGCTGGCTCCGGCCGCCCTACTTGGTGTACGTCACCAGCAGGCGGGAGCTGAAGTACGTGTTGTAGCCGTAGAGCGAGGCGTACCAGGTGCCCGAGCTGGGGTTGGTAAACGAGCACACCTCGCTTTCCCGGTTGGGCTTGATACTGGCGCAGTCGGCCGTCCAGGAATAGGCGGGCTGGTTGGTCGGGGGCTTGGGGCCCGCCACCACCGGGGCCGAGCCGCGGCGCACAAACAAATCGGCAGTGTTGCGGTACGCCGCGCTGCTTTCCAGAGTGGTAACCGTCAGCGTTTTGGCACCCGTAGGCACGGTAAACGAGTAGCCTTTCAGCTCGTAGTCGTTGCCCGAAACCACCACGTCCAGAATGGTCAGGGAAGCCGTGCCGCCGGTGGTGCTGCCCGAGGTAGTGCCGCTTGTCGTGCCCGAGGTCGTGCCCGAGGTGGTACCGCTGGTGGTGCCCGAGGAGTTGGTTCGCGTGAGCTGATACGTCGTTTTCAGTCGGTACATCTCTATCGCGTCCGGGTCGGGCTTAAAGGTTAGGGTATTGCCCGAGGCATCGGCCTCCACGATGCTGCCGTAGACGTGAGGCGCAAACAAGTCCTGGTCGGAGGCCCCTTCTACCCGCCAGGTTCTTTCTCCCGTGCGCTTGACGCCCTTAATCACTTTATCGCCTACGTTGAAAAAGAGGCCGGGTGTAGCCCCGGTACCGTGCTTGGTGAGGTATCCGTCAATCATGCCATCGTCCCCCCGGCGCTTTAGCTCCACTACGGTGCCCGCCGAGTTGGTGAAGAAGCCTTCCAGCTTGAAGTTTTCGTCCCACAGGTCTTCCGCCTTTTTGCAGGCGTTGTTGACAAAAACCAGCAGCCCCAGAATCAGGCAGCTCAGGAGCGTTGGCAGCAGTTTCGAGTTGTAAATGTGTTTCATGCGGTGAAAATGGAAAAGGCAGGAATTACCAGCATCAAAGGTCCCGCCCATTGCGGCGCCCCACAATACCTACTTCCAGGTATATTGTGCCGCCCGGCCCACCCGGCCCCAAGCCAAACGGCCGCCCGGCAATGCCGGGCGGCCGTTTGCATTTTTCCGCAGTAGCGGGTTCGGGGTGCCTTCGGAGTGGGTTCATTGTGAGTATATCCAAAACGCCCCCATTGCCTAAAAAAGAGGGGCACGCGTTTTGGTACAAAACCACGAAACCCGGCCGCTAGAGCGTCCTTGTTTCGGTGGTCGTGTTGTGGGGTTTGTCCGTCGCCCGCACGGTAATCTTGTCGCCCACCAGCGTGGCGTTGGCCTGCGTGGCCGTAAACACCCAGTCGGGGCCGTTCTGCTGCTGCACGGCCGCGCCGTCCTCCACCACCGAGCCGTCGCTGTTTTCGATGCGCACCGTCACGCCCACCACCTTAAAGTCGTCCGTCACCCGCACCCGGATGGTGTCGCCCACGCGCCCCTGGTAGTTGCTCAGGTCGATGGTGTGGATGTCGGGCGCCTGAATGAAGTCGGCCACCGCAATGGCATAGGCACTGGCCGACCCGTCTTCCGGCCGGCCCGCCTCGTACTCGGCCTTGCCGGCCGGGTCGCTCAGCTCGGCCTTGGCATACAGCGCCGCCTGTTGAAACCGCTCCCGCTGCGCCAGCTGCCCCGCCGTCGGCGCCTTCTCCGACTCGCGCGGCGCCGCCGAGACAATCGTGCGGCCGCCTACCTGCCGGAACACCAGCGTCCCGCCGATGGTCCCGCTCAGGCCCTGGGTAATAATGTTGTTGGATACTCTGGCCATGTTGTGTGGCTGTTAAAGGGTTAAAGGGTTAATACCGGTCGTAAACTACCGTTTTCTTCCAGTTCCGCCATACCTCCCCGCCCCGTTTTGCGCCCTGCGCGCCTTGGGTTCCGCCTTTTCGCGGCTGGGGCTCCGCCAGTACCCCGGCCGCGGGCCTATTGCGCTGGCCCGGTCTTGTCTGCGCGCTGCATTAACATCAAATTAATCCAACCGCGGCAAATCTATATTCCCCTTGTGCGCGTACCTTCCCCGGCGCTGCCGAGGTAGTCGGCAGCTGGTTCTGTTTGTTCACATACCCTTTACCCCTAGTCCAGTATGAGCACAGTAGTACCCACGTTCTTTACATCCGGGTTTTGGCGGCGCACCTGCGGGGTGCTGGCCCTCGGCGTACTCGGGTTGGCGGCCGCACCCGCCGCCCAGGCCCAGGTGGTGTACGGCCTCTCCGGCACCGACCTCACCTCCGTAAATCTGGCCTCGCCGCTCACCTCCCAAACGCGCCAGCCCATCACGGGCATCCTGCCCGGCCAAACCCTGGTGGGCCTCGATTTCCGCCCCGCCACCGGCGAATTGTACGCCCTGGGCTACAACGCCGCCCCGGCCGACACGGCAGCCAACACGGCCAACCTCTACGTCATTACCCAGAACACCGCTACCCCCGTCGCCACGGCCACCGTGGTGGGCAGCGGCAGCAAGCTGCGCCTGGGCTCAGCCACCGACCGCATCGGGTTCGACTTCAACCCCACCGTCGACCGCATCCGCGTCGTCAGCACCAACGACAACAACTACCGCCTCAACCCCAACGACGGCGCCATCGTCGACAGCAACCCCAGCGTGGGCGGCGTGCAGCGCGACGGCAACCTGGCCTACGCCGCCGGCGACCCGAACGCGGGCCAGAACCCCTTTGTGGGGGCGGCAGCCTACACCAACTCCTTCATCGGGGCTGCCTCCACCACCCTCTACTACATCGACGAGCAACGCTCCCTGCTGTTGCGCTCCGATGCGCCCAATGCCGGTACGCTGGCCACCGTGGCCTTATTGACCCCCTCGGCCGGCGGTAACCCCACGCCCATCAACGCTCCTGGCGCCAGCACCGACCTCGATATCTTCACCTTCGGCCCCGGCGACCAGCAGGCGTACCTGAACGTGAACCAGGTGAGCGGCGGCTCCTTCATTTCGCTCTTGTACCGGGTTAACCTGGCCGACGGCACAACCACATTCGCCGGGGCCGTCAACGGCTCGGGCGTGGGCATCACCGACATTGCCGTGCGCATCAACCGCACCGCGCCGGCCGCCAACGGTCAGCTGCTCTACGCCGTCAGCACCAACAACAACCTGCTCAGCTTCTACTCGGGCACGCCGAACTTCATCAACTCGGCCGTGCCCATCACCGGCATTGCGGCCGGCCAAACGCTGGTGGGCACCGATTTCCGCCCCGCCACCGGGCAGCTCTACGGCTTCGGCTACGACGCTACCACCACCGGCAATAACGCCCAGTTGTACGTCATCAACCCGGCCACTGGCGCCGCTACCTCGGTAGCCGCCGCCATCCGCCTGGAGTTGGGCGGCCTCACCGCCAACATCGGGTTCGACTTCAACCCCACCGTCGACCTCATTCGGGTGGTGAGTACCAACCGCCGCAACTACCGCCTGAACCCCACCACCGGTGCCCTGGCCTTCACCGACGGCCTGCTCACGTACGCAGCCGGTGACACCACCACGCCGCGCATCGGCTCGGTGGCCTACACCAACAGCTTCGCCGGTAGCACCACCACCACGCTCTACGACATCGACGAGCTGCGCAGCATCCTGGCCATTCAGGCCCCGCCCAACAACGGCACGCTCACGCCCGTGGGCAGCATTACCGGCCTGTCGCTGAACAACACCCCGGCGCTGGTTGATCTGGATATTTACTCCGTAGCCGGCAGCTCCACCAACACCGCGTTTCTGGTTGCCAACCCCAACGGCTTTACCACCAGCAACCTCTACACGCTCGACCTCACTACGGGCAACCCCTCGCTGATGGGCCCCATCGGCCTGGGCATTCCGGTGCGGGATGTCTCGGCCTTTATTGCGCCGGTCGTCACCGGCTTCACCTGGACGGGCGCCGTGAGCACCGACTGGGGCACGGCCGGCAACTGGAGCACCAACCAAGTGCCCACCGCCACCGATGACGTGACCATTCCGAACGTGGCCAACGACCCCGTGGTGAGCAACGCCCAGCAGGCCCGCAGCGTCACGCTCGGCAGCGGCGCCACCCTCACCACGACCAACGGCGGCACGCTGACCGTCAACGGCACCTTCACCAACAACGGCGGCACCACGCTGGGCAGCGGCTCGGGCACCGTGGCTTTCAACGGACCAGCGGCCCAAACCATCAGCGGCACCACCACCTTCTTCCAGAACCTCACGGCCGGCCCGGCCGGGGTAACGGCCGCGGCCCCGGTGCAGGTGCAGCGGGTGCTGCTGCTCAACGGCAACCTGGCTTCCAACGGCAACCTGACGCTGCTCTCCAACGCCACCGGCACGGCCCACGTCATCAACGCCGCCGGCGCCGTGACGGGCAACGCCACCGTGCAACGCTCCATCAATAATGCCACGGCCCCCGTCGGCTACCGGCATTATTCGAGTCCGGTGTTGAATACCACCGTGGCCGACCTGGCCACGCCCGGCTACACGCCCGTGGTGAACCCCGACTACAACTCCCAGGGCAACACCGTCACGCCGTTCCCCACGGTGTTCGGCTACGACCAAAGCCGCGTGACGACCAGCGGCAGCCCGCGCCCCGTCGATTTCGACAAGGGCTTCTTCTCGCCTGCGTCCTTGGCCGACCCGCTGGTGCCCGGCCGCGGCTACACGGTCAACATCCCGGCTTCCGAGACGGTCGACTTTGTGGGCGTACCCAACAACGGCTCGGTTGTTCAGGGCGCCTTGGCCCGCGGTAGCCAAACCGAGTCGGGCTGGCACCTGCTGGGCAACCCCTACCCCTCCCCCCTCAATTGGGACTTCGTGGGCCGCAGCAATATCGACGCCGCCGTGTACGTGTACCAGCCCACGGGCCAATACGCCGGCACCTACCGCAGCTACGTCGCCAATTCCGACACCACCGGCCAGCGCGGGCTGCTGGCCGTGGCGCAGGGCTTCTTTGTGCGCGTGAGCACGCCCAACAGCAACAACGGCCAAGTGAGCTTCACCAACGCCGCGCGGCCGGGCTTCTACGCCAATCCGTCGTTCTCGCGCGGGGCGGGCACCAGCCCCCTGGTGCGCCTGAACCTGCGCAGCGCCAGCGGCTTGCTCGACGAAACCATGGTGTACTTCGACCCGCAGGCCACCGCCGGTTTCGACTCGGAATACGACGCCTACAAGCTGCAGGGCGGCAGTTCCCTGCTGCTGGCAACTGAGGCCCTCGGCAACCTGCAGCTGTCCGTCAACGGCCTGCCCGCCCTGGGCACCACCGACGCGGAAGTGAACCTGGTGGTGCAAGCCCCCGTGGGTGCCAACACCCTGGAAGTAGCGAACCTGCTCCGTCTGCCGGCCGGCACGCATGCCTACCTGCGCGACGCCCAAACCAGCGCCCTCATCGACCTGGCCGCCCAGCCCAGCTACAGCTTCACGCGGGTGGCGGGTGCGCCGGCCACGGGCCGCTTCTCGCTGCTGATTACCTCCCGCCAGGTGCTGGCCACCGCGCCGGCCGCGTTGGCGCAGCAAGTGGCGGTGTACCCCAACCCGGCCCGCAACCTGGTATCGGTGGCTTTGCCCGCCGCCCTGCGCGGCCAGGCAGTAGCGCTGACGCTGGTGAATACCCTCGGCCAAGTAGTGACGCAACGCACCGTGCCCGCCACCCGCCCGACCGACACGGCCACGGTGCCGCTGACGGGCGTGGCCGCGGGCGTGTACACGCTGCGCCTGCAAACGGGCCAAGGCGTGGTCAACAAGCGCCTGGTAATCGAGTAATGGGATAGAGTTTCGGCCCGCGCTGCGCAGGCGGCGCGGGCCGGCAACTTGGTTATGTCTTTGCCTTCTTTTCTATGACCCAGCTTTTCGCCTCGTTTCGACTTCTTGCCGCCGGAGCAGTATTCCTCTTGCTGCTCAGCCCCCACGTCATTCAGGCCCAGGACCCCGGCTCGGGCGGCCCCCTGCCCGGCTCGCCCACGGCCGTGCCCATCGACGGTGGCGCCTCGCTGCTGCTGGCCGGCGGCGCGGCCTACGCCCTCAAACGCCTGCGCCAGCGCCGGCAGCGCGCCTAACCGCCCGGCCACCGCGGCCACCGCTGCCGAAAACAACCCCGCCCGACTTGCTTCTTGCAGGTCGGGCGGGGTTGTTTTCGGCCGCAGTGAAACACCATGCTACGGCAACACCGGCAGCGTGAGGCCCGAGGGATGCTTGGCGTCGTGGTAGAGCCGGATGGTGGCTTTCTGGAAGTCTTTGGCGTCGGCCTTTGGTATATCAACGAACTGCTGCGGGTTGCGGTCGACGAGCGGAAACCAGGAGCTTTGCACCTGCACCATCAGGCGGTGGCCTTTCCGGAAGGTGTGCAGCACATCGGGCAGCTCGTACTTGATTTCGGCCACCTGCCCCGGCTGAAACGGCTCGGGTTTCTCGAAGGAGTTGCGGAATTTGCCCCGGATGGGCTCGGCACGCACCAGCCGCTGGTAGCCCGCCCGCGGCGCCGGGGCCGCGCCCGGCGCCGTGCCCACGGCCGAGTCGGGCAGAACGTCAATCAGCTTCACCACGAAGTCGGCATCGGTACCCGTGGTCGAGACGAACAAATCGGCGGTGAGCGGGCCGGCCAGCGTGAGGTCTTGGGTGAGCGGTGCGGTCTGGAACGTGAGTACGTCGGGTCGTTTGGCGGCGAAGCGCTGGTCTTCCACCATGTACTCGTTGTTGCGCTCGGCGTGCGTGCCGCTGGTGTAGGGCACCGGGTTGGCCGGGTCGCTCACGTATTCGTCGTGGCTGGCGGCGGCCTTAGGCGCATCGAAGGTCAGCTGATGAGCAGCCTGCAAATAAAGCAAACGAGGCTGTGCGGCGCGGGGCGGCCAGGCGTCGTAGGTGCGCCATTGGTTGGTACCGGCGTCGAACACGGTGGCCTCGGCAGCCGCGAAGTCGCCTTTGCCCTTGAGGTAATGGTTGAAGAACTTCAGCTCCAGGTTGTCGCGGTAGTACTGGGCGGTGTTCTGGCCGAAGCGGAGCGGGCCGAAGGCGCGCCATTCCTGCCGGGCCCAGGCACCGTGCGTCCAGGGGCCCATCACGAGGCGGTTGTTGGCACCGGGGCTTTGCTGCTCGATGGCCTTGTAGGTTGCCAGCGCGCCGAAAAGGTCTTCGGCGTCGTACCAGCCGCCGACCACCAGCACGGCGGGCTGCACGTTTTTCAGCGCCGTGCGAATGTTGCGGGCCTGCCAGTAGGCGTCGTAGGTGGGGTGCGCGAGGTACTCGTTCCAGGTCTTGGCGCGGCCGTTGAAGTACTTCGGGCCGTTGGCGTTTTTGAGGGGGCCAAGCTGCAGAAAGAACGGGTAGGCGTCCTTGAAGTCGACTTGAAACAGCGGGTCGTACTTCGCCGTGGGCCCTTTGCGGGGCGCGTCGAAGTAATTCATGAAGCCGAAGTTGTCGAGCAGGTAGAAAGCGCCCTTGTGGTTGGCGTCGTCGCCGATGAACTCGTCCGTCACCGGGGCCTGCGGCGACACGGCTTTCAGGGCCGGGTGGGCGTTGGGCAAGGCAGCGGTGGCGTAGAAGCCGGGGTAGCTGATGCCCATCAGGCCCACGCGGCCGTTGTGGTTTGGCACGTTCTTAAGCAGCCACTCAATGGTGTCGTAGGTGTCGGTGCTTTCGTCGTGGGGCGCGGATTGGTTGCCGGTGGCCTTGGCTCCCGCGGGCAGGGCCGGCGTCATTTCCTCGAACTGCCCTTCGCTCATGTAGCGCCCGCGCACGTCCTGATCAACGAAAATGTACTGCTCGCGGCTCAGCTCCTGACTCCGGCCGGGCCCGCCTTTGGTGTAGTTCTTCTCGCCATACGGCCCCGCCGAATACGGTGTGCGGTGCAGCAGAAACGGGTACGGGTTGGTTTTCGACGCGTCTTTGGGCACGTAAATCGTGGTGTAGAGCTTCACCCCGTCGCGCATCGGAATCTGACGGTCGAGCTTGGTGTAATGCTCCTGCACGAAGCGCGCATCGGCGGCGGTGGGGCCCTGGGCCTGCACCACGGTAGAGCTGCCGGCGGCCATCAGCGCCAGCGCAACTAGTAAGAAACGAGACATAACGCGGGGAAACGCTAAAGGGAAAGCCGCACAAGAAAGCGCGGCTTCAAACCTAGCGAAGAGTTGCCAGTTGCCAGTAAAGGAACGTCATCCTGAGCCGAGCGAAGGACCTTCTCTTGCGTGTACGATAATCGAAGAAACGACCCGTTCCAGCGTAAGTAGGTCCTTCGCTCACGCTCAGGATGACATATTCGACTTCATTACCCCCTACTCCCCGCCGTACCTGCTTTTGCCCGAGCCGCCCGCGTCCATGCGCACGATGCGCGGCGTGAACGAGCCCAGCACATCCACCAAATCGCGCTGGTGCGCCATTACCTGGTGAATGTCCTTGTAGGCCATCGGGGCCTCGTCCAGCCCGCCACCAATCAGCTCCACGCCCTGGTCGCGCAAGAGCCGCCGCAGCTCGCCTTCGGTTACCTGCTGCTTGGCCTGGGTGCGCGAGAGGCGCCGCCCCGCCCCGTGCGAAGCCGACTGAATGGAATCCCGCTCGCCGCGCCCGCGCACGATGAAACCCGGTGCGGTCATGGAGCCGGGAATCACGCCCAGCACGCCCGCGCCGGCCGGCGTGGCGCCCTTGCGGTGCACCACGGCCTGGCGGCCGTCGGGCAGCTCTTCTTTCCAGGCGAAGTTGTGGTGGTTTTCTACCTTGGCCAGCACGTCCTGCCCCAGGGCTTTGGCGAGGCGGCGGTGAATGTCGCGGTGGCAGGCCGAGGCGTAGTCGCCGGCTAGGTTCATGGCCGCCCAATACTCCTGGCCTTCCTGGGTGTCGAGCCCAAGCCAAGCGAGGTAGCGGGCTTCGGGCGGCAGCGGGCACTTGTTCATGGCCACCTTGGTGTAGTGCTGGGCAATGGCCGCCCCCAACCCGCGCGAGCCAGAGTGCGAGAGCAGCCCCAGGTACTGGCCCAGCGGCAAATTCAGCTCGTTGTCCTCGGCCGTGATGTCGACGATGCCCCACTCCACAAAGTGGTTGCCGGAGCCCGACGAGCCGAGCTGGCTGATGGCCGCCTCGCGCTTGCCGCGCACCACCCCGATTTCCCGGAACTCGGGCCGCTCCAGCACCGGGTCGTCGGCGGGGTTCTTAAACACTTCCTTGTTGCCGAAGCGGGTGTGGTTGTGCAGCAGTTTCTTGAGCTCGTCGCGGCGCTGCTCCAGGTAGCGCGGCGGCACATCGAACACCGACAGGGCCATGCGGCAGCCGATGTCCATGCCCACGCCGTAGGGAATTACCGCGTTGTCGACGGCCAGCACCCCGCCGATGGGCAGGCCGTAGCCTTGGTGCGCGTCGGGCATCAAGGCCCCGTCGATGGTGACGGGCAACTGCATGGCGGTGTCCATTTGCTTGCGCGCCCCGTCCTCAATGAAGGCGTCGCCGTAGCGGCGGTAGTCCTTGATGCTGGGGTTCAGGGCCACGTCGCGGCTCGGTTGGGGCACCAGCTCCTGGGCCAGGGGGCGCCAAACTTGGTCGCGCACGTACTTGAAGGGGTCGGCTTTTATGTCGCGCAGCAACGCTAGGGCGCTGCCTTTATCGAGTTTGCGCAGCTCGCGCTGGTCGAGAATGTCGAGGGCTAGGCTGATCTGTTTGTCGTCGGTGAAGCCGAGCTGGCGCAGGTCCTTGCCGTGGAGCTTTTGGGTGTTTTTGGCCATGACGCGGGGAAAGGATGGTAATGGGTTTACCGCAGCCGCTTTCCGATAGGTTACGCCAGAACGAAACTCCCCTCTTTTTTGAAGGAGGGGACCCGGCCACGCAGTGGACGCTGGGGTGGTTGCGTCGTTGCTGAGGTTGAACGACAACCAACAGCCCGTCATGCAGAGCGTAAGCGAAGCATCTCGCGTGCTGATGGCAGGTAGTGATGTTACTATCGAGGTAAACACGCGAGATGCTTCGCTTACGCTCTGCATGACGGGCTTTATAAAGAACGACAAACCACCCCAGCGGCAGCTTCGCTACCGCGTCCCCTCCTTCAAAAAAGAGGGGAGCTTGTCGTTCCATCAAGCAAAAACGCCCGCCGGGAATCCCGGCGGACGTTTTCACACTTCAATCAGACAGCTACACCCCGCCTTCCATGCGCACGATTTTCGGCGTGAAGGTGCCGAGCACGTCCACCAGCTCTTGCTGGCTTTGCATCACGGCGAAGATGTCCTTGTAGGTCATCGGCGCTTCGTCCAGCCCGCCGCCGATGAGCTCCACGCCGTGCGCCTGCAGGTGCCGGCGCACGTCGGCTTCGCCCAACTCGGCTTTGGCACGGGTGCGCGACATCAAACGGCCCGCCCCGTGCGAGGCCGACGACAACGACTCAGCCGCGCCGCGCCCGCGCACGATGAAGCCGGGGGCCGTCATCGAGCCGGGAATGACACCCAGCACGCCCGCGCCGGCCGGCGTGGCGCCCTTGCGGTGCACGATGACCTCGCGGCCGTCGGCCAGGCGTTCTTTCCAGGCGAAGTTGTGGTGGTTTTCCACTTTTGCCAGGGGCCGCTCGCCCAGGGCTTTGGCTACGCGCTGGTGAATCTGGTGGTGGCAGGCCGAGGCGTAGTCGCCGGCCAGGTTCATGGCCGCCCAGTATTCCTGGCCGCCTTCCGAGTCGAGCGTCAGCCAGGCGAGGTGCTTGGCTTCGGCGGGCAGCTGGCAGGTGTCCATGGCGAGCTTGGTGTAGTGGTTGGCCACGCTGGCGCCCAGGCCGCGGGAGCCGGAGTGCGAGAGCAGCCCCACGTACTGCCCCACGGGCAGCCCCATTTCGTTGGTCGGGTCGAGGATTTCGACGATGCCGAACTCCACGAAGTGGTTGCCGCCGCCGGAGGTACCAATTTGCGCCGCTGCTGTTTCCTGCTTGTTGCGCAGGAAGGGAATCGTGGCAAATTCGTCGCGCTCCAGCACCGCGTGACCCAGCTTCTGCCCGTGCCGAAACACGTCGCGGTTGCCGAACTTGGTGGTAGCTAGCAGCACCGCTTTCAGCTCCTGCACGCGCTGGGCGAGGTACTGGGGCGGTAGCGGGAAGATGGACAAGGCCATCCGGCACCCGATGTCGACACCCACGGCGTAGGGAATCACGGCGTTGTCGGTAGCCAGCACCCCACCGATGGGCAGGCCGTAGCCGAAGTGGGCGTCGGGCATGAGCGCACCGCCCACGGTAACGGGCAGTTTCATGGCCGTTTCCATCTGGTGCACCGCGCCCGGCTCGATGTACTCGCTGCCGAAGGTGACGTAGTCTTTGCGTGCCGTCAGCTCGATGTGGCGGTTGGGCGGGGGCAGCAAAGCCGCCGCGGTGTGGCTCCAGTCGAGGTCGGTGAGGAAATTGGTGGGGGTTTGCAGAATCAGTTTGAGCAAGGCCAGCTGGTCCGTCTGCGAAAGACGCTTCAGGTGCTTGCGCTGCAATTGCGCTAAAGCCAGCCCAATGGCGCGGCCTTCCGGGAAACCCAGTTCCCGCAAGTCGTTGCCGCGTAGTTGTTGTGCCATAATGGGGGTTGGTCAAAGCGGAAACGCATGGTGGCTTCCGGGTCGCACGGCTCCTGTACCCAAAATGCCGGTGCAGGAGCCGGCCGCAAATGATTGAAAAACAAGCCCGACCGGGCCGGAGCAACGGGCGCGGCGCGTACTGGGTGGGTACCGGCAAGGGCACTTCCCGACGTGGCAGATCGAAGCAACGCGCTGCTACGGCCAGTGGGCTGGGGCACAGCGAAGGGTAACCGGCGGGTGCCTGCTATGCCGAGAGGGAAGGTTTTTCCCCAACGGCCCGAAGTATGGCAGCCCTACGACACCTTCGCTTCCCCGAGAAAATGTGATTGGGCGACAAGCCGCGCAGCCCTTTCTCTTCCTGCTTTACCACATCAGCCACGGTTGGTCTACAACACAACCGGCGGGAGTCGAACCCGCATCCAGAAGTTAACGCGAAGGATGGCTGCGCTACGGCACCAATCAGAAAAAAAGCTGCTTGCCGGGGCAACACGCGGCGGGCGTTGCCGACGCTCCGCAACCGGGGCGTCGCTTGCCACCGCTGCGGCGGCAAGCTGCGGGACTTGAACCCGCTCGTTCCGAAGAACTCACCGAAGTAACGCCGACCTACGGCACCCGGCAAGCAGCAACAATTATTCGTTGGGGCAACTGGGCGCCCAGCCTACGTGTCCTGCTCTAACCAACTGAGCTACCGCTGAATCGAAGTTCAACGAGCGGGACTCGAACCCGCGACCTGGGCGGTGACAGCGCGAAGTAAGGCTGGGCTACGGCACCCAACGAAACGCAACAAGGCAACAACGGTCTAGCCACGGCGCTGCCCTACCAATGCGCAGTTGCAATGCGTCCAGAGAAGCATCACTTCGGGAGTCGAACCCGCGACAGAACCTATGTGGAGCGAAGAATGGCTAAGCAACGGCACTTGCTGCGGGTAATAACTCTACGTCGGGGCAACAAGGCGCCTGCGACATCTGCTCTACCAGCTGAGCTACAGACCCGAACCTCGGACGCCCGAAAGTCTGACACGAATCGAACGTATGACCCGAAGTAACGCGTGGCTACGGCACCCGACGAGGTATCCTGATTTTCTCCCGCCAACCCCATCATCTTACCGGGGCTACTGGCAACAAGCGAAACGTTTTCGTTGGCCGGCACTGCGCCAGCCGCGGGATTCGAACCCGCGCGATACAGCAACCGTTGCACTGCACCCGAAAACCAGACCGCGAAGTAACGCCCGTCTACGGCACCCGGAAAGGGCGTTGGGGGCAGAGGATGGAAACGAACGGCTGGCCGTAAGCACCGCGCCGCTTCCTGGAGTAATTAATCCGATTTCATGGCAGCAAAAAGTGAATGGCGAGGGAGCGGCAACCCGCTTGACAATGTTGCCGCCCCCGGCCGCGGGTGTTAGAGTTCAATTTTTTCGATTTCGGTCAGGGCCGAGCCGCCGTTTTCCAGCGCCTGCAGCACGTCGAATACTTTGTCGGACCAGCCGGCAATCAGGGCCACGCCGTTTTCGGGCTTCACCTGCACCGGCACGTTGCCGTGGCCGGCCAGGTCGAAGAGGTAGAGGCGGGCCTGCGGGGCCACTGTGCGGCGGTATTCGCGCCACTCCTGGGCTAGCGTGGTGCCCTGGCCGGTGCTGTCCCAGAGTTGGCAGTCGGTGAAAATCATCACCTTGTCGGCCACCTCGCGACGCTGGCGCAGGTCCTGCACCACCAGGTAGCCGTTGGTGCTGTAGCCCACCTCGCCTTCGCGCCGGTAGAACTCCTGCACGTTGCGCAGCACCTGGCCTTTTGGCAGGGCTACGCGCTTCCAGGTGTCGCCGAACATGCCGGTTACCACGTGCCCGCAGCGGCTTTGCAGCAGCATGCCCAGCACCAGGCCCACGTCGTAGAGCAGCACTTTGCTGCGCTGAGACACCGGCTGCTGCATGGAGCCCGATACGTCGCAGGCTACCACCACGCGGGTTTCAGCCCCGAAACCGCGCAGGTTCTGGATGGAATGCCCGATGGCCGTTTCCAGCGCCTGGAGCACCAGCGCCGTGTACCCCGAGCGCAGCGGCAGCAGTTCGCGGTAGGCCGCCAGGTAGCGGAACGGCAGCTGCTTGCTGCGCGCCACCGCGCCGGCATCGGTCAGCGCGGCCACCACTTGCTCCACCGCCGCCGCCGACACGTCGGCTTCGAGGATGTTGCGCAGGTTGCGCAGCAGGGCCATGTAGCCCAGCTTGTCGCTGCCGATCAGCGTTTCCCACTTCCGGCGGAAGGCCGTCTGCCGTTCTGCCGCCGAAGCGAACTGCTGCTGTCCCAGGGCCGACAGCTCGGTTTCCCAGGTGTAAGGCGTTGGCAATTCGCCGCGCACAAGCTGGTCGAACAAGGCTTGCTGCGCGGCGCTTTTGGCTTGCGGGTGCACCAAGAACAGCGCATCGCGCAGGCGCACCTGCCCAGCGCGGTCGTACTTGGCCAGCTGGTAGCCATCGAAGCGATTGAAAGCCAAGGCCAACCCTTTCTGCAGCTGCTTCGAGAGGCGGTTGAGGGTTTTGGGGCCCTGCCGCTGGTTGGCCACAGCATAGAAGGCGAGCAGCTCGGTAATCTCGTCGGCCCGCTGCACCACGCGGGCCACGAGGCGGCTCACCAGGACGTCGCCGCGGTGCACCTGGGCCAGCTCCACGGCCAGCACCAGGGGTACCGAACGCAGGTAGAGCTGCTCGCGGGCGTACACGGCCAACTGAGCCACAAAGCGCGGGTCGTTTTGCCGCACCAGCTCGCGCAGGCGCTGCAGGCGGGTACCAGCCGTTTCGTAGAACTGGTCGCTGAGCGCGGCGGTGGCCACGGCGGCGTAGAGTTCCAGCGCCGGCGTCAGCTGGTAGGCCAGCGCGCCTTCGTGGTTGAGCACCGGGGCGGGCTTGTTTTTGCGGAAGCTGAAGTTGAAGCGCATAGCAGTGGGCAATAGGCAGTGGGGAAAGGCGACGCCGTTGGCGCGTTAAAACAGGTGTTTCGGAATCAGAAGCTTGGCTTCGAGGGCCCAGCGGCTCACCCACACCATTTCCGTGTCGGTGAGGCGGCGGTTGTACTTGCCCCGGGCCTGCACCACGGTGCGGTTGGCCAGCACCTCCAGGGTAATGGCGCGCACGCCGTCGAGCGTGAGGGAAAAGATGCCGCAGCGCCCCCGGCTGCAGGAGTTGAAGTACGACGACACGCAGTGGCTCAGCGCGTAGCCTTCGGCCAGTAGCTCGCCGTAGCTGCGCAGCTGGGTAATGCGCACCTTGCACTTGTCGCCGCCGGCAAAATCGGGCACCGGCAGCAGCGGCCAGGTCGTGGCACGCGAAACCTCGGCGTCGTAGCCGCGGCGGCGGGCCTGCACCAGCTGACGGTGCCACTGGGCAGTTTGGTCCAGCACGCTGTGCATGGAGCGGCCTTTCAGCGAGAAGCCCGGCTGGGCTGGCTCGCCGCCGATTCCCACGCTGCGCTTCTGGTGAATCCAGTCGCACACCGGGCCAAAGTGCCGGGCATCGACCATGGCCGTAGCGGCAAAAAAGTCCACCACCGTCAGCCAGAAGGCATCGTCGCGGTCGATGCCGCGCCCCAGGCGCGAGTCGAGCACCGGCCGCAGCCAGTCGAGCTGGTTGCGGCTGGCCAACTGGGCGTAGCGCAGGGCTTCGAGGAAGGTGCAGGCCGCCGGCGCCAGGCGCAGGTGGTGCTCCAGTTTCTTGGTGAGCGGGACCGGGAGCTTGGGACAAGTGCGCAGGGCCTGCCCACGCCCCAGGTGCAGAGTCAGCTCGGCAATGTTGAGGCCGTCCTGCAGCTGGTTGGCCGTCCAGGAGTTGAGCACCCAGCCCGGCACGTCGCCGTACTGGTCGAACAGGTGCCGCACCAGGCTTTCCAGCTGCCGAAACGGGTTGCGGCTGCGGGGCTTCCAGTCGGCTAGCTCGCGCAGCCGGCGGTGGTAATGCTCGGCTACGGCCGCCACTGCCGCACTCAGCTCCGGGCGCCAGAGCAGCTCGGGGCACTTGGCTGCCAACGCCAGCATGGCTTTCCGGCGGCGTGGGCGGCTATCGGCCGGCAGGTTGTGCACGCAGTCCTGGTAGAGCTTGGTCAGGGGCGAGCCGGCGCCGAGGTGGGCGTCGACCACGTGCGGACCGCCAGCCAGGCTGAACAGGTACTCGACCTGCTCGGTGGGCGACCAGCGGCGCCAGTCCATGCGCCGGGCCGCCGCCAGTACTATGACGGCTTGCTCGGCTTGCCAGGCGGCGTGGGATAGGGGTTTGTTGCGGTTTGCCATCGGTCAGGATTCCCTTCGCAGGGGTGGTTACCGATTAAAGAATCATTCATTGGAAGGGCCACTGGGGCCGGCGTATGGAGCAGAAGTCTGAAGCTTTCGTACATGGCAGCGCTTGAAAAAAGGGTGTAACCATCCGTTCGGCAATTCCAATGGAATTAATTGCCGTTATGCAAAAATTAATTACTTGAAAAATTCAGGTAATACTCTTCCCAGCGGCTAATTATTAGCCGCCGCTACAGAAAATATATTCCATGAATTACACCCAGCTGTTACGTTGCTGGGCGCTGACAATTCGCGGCATTACCGACTGCGTTTTCGGGCGCGGTGTCGGTGGCGAATTATCGACCCGATGCCGCGCCAATCCAGCGACGCGGGCGTGCCAAAGCAGGGGGCAGAGCGAAACGGGCGGGTATTGGAGAGCATCATGGCAGTAAACGAATGAACAGGTCGAAGAAAAACAAAACGCCCGAATCTGGCTGGATTCGGGCGTTTCGCACTGGGAGCTTCTATCAAAGAAACCTCACGTCGTGGGTTGCGCGCCGAATCCCGGCTGGGTCTTATCCTCCAGCGAGCTTGGCATTCCTACATATTGATTGAAGTGGCAGCGCATGACGAGTGAAGTCGTTTGTTCGTTTAGGTTTTGGGCTTTGAACGGGTCAAAGGTAGAAAGGTTATTTTTCATAATGCAATAGTTTGAAGAAAAATTTTCAAAAATATTTTTCAATTAATCATTTGACAATCCTCCACTCAGTAATCCACATTAGGAAAAAGCCCTACAGGAAATAATTACGTCATCCACCGCCAATTTTCAGCGCTTAATTACTCATCCTGCAGAACAGAGCCCAAGCACACTTTTGGGTTACCTGGACAGGCAGAGCTACCTGCTCTGCCGTATGGGAACTGCTACTTGTTTATTGCCCCTGATGCCCTGCCTCGCCACCTCCGACCGCTACACGCTTGATCTGCCGCCCGGCCACCGCTTCCCCATTGCCAAGTACGACCTGATTCGGGAGCAACTGCTGTGGCAGGGCATTGCACCGCCCGAAGATTTCTACGACCCCGGCCTGTGCGCCGAAGAAGACGTGCTGCGCGTGCACACCGCCGACTACTGGCACCGCGTGCGCGACCTGCGCCTCTCCCCCGCTGAGGTGCGCCGCCTGGGCCTCCCGCAAACCCCGCGGCTGGTGCAACGCTCCCTCTGCAGCTCGGCCGGCACGCTGCAATCGGCCCGGCACGCGCTGCGCGACGGCGTGGGGCTGAACCTGGCCGGCGGCACCCACCACGCCTTTGCCGACCGCGGCGAAGGATTCTGCGTGCTCAACGACATTGCCATAGCCGCCGCCTACCTGCTGCACCACGGCCTAGCCCGGCAGGTGCTGGTCGTCGACCTCGACGTGCACCAGGGCGACGGCACGGCCAGCATTTTCCGCCACGAGCCGCGCGTGTTCACGTTTTCGATGCACGCCGGCGCCAACTACCCGCTACGCAAGGAGCAGTCGGACCTCGATGTGGCGCTGCCGCTGGGCCTGACCGATACAGCTTACCTCGCGCTGCTGCACGATACGCTGCCGCCACTGCTGGCGCGCGTGCAGCCCGATTTCGTGTTCTACCAAGCCGGCGTGGATGTGCTGGCCACCGACAAGCTCGGCAAGCTGGCCCTCACGCCCGCCGGCTGCCGCCGGCGCGACGAGTTCGTGCTCGGCCTCTGCCACCAGCGCCAGCTGCCGGTGGCTGTGAGCATGGGCGGCGGCTATTCCGAGCGCCTCGCCGACATCGTAGATGCGCACTGCGCCACCTTTGCCGTGGCCTACGCCTTGTGGGGCCACGCGCCCTGCCGACCTTTGCCCGCTCCTGCTGACACAAGCTCCTATGCCGCTACCCGCCTTTGAAGAGTTCAACTCGCGCCGCACCCCCGTCACCCAGCGCGGCCTCGCTCGGCCCGGCCACGCTCCCGATGCCGGCACGCCCGCGCAACAGGCGTTTCGCGAGGCCATCGAGAAAGTAGAAAGCCTGCGCACCCAGGTGCGGGAACTGGAACAAGCGCAGCGCGAGGCCAAAAACAAGTACTGGCGGCAGGTTGGGCCGCTGGCCGATACGGTAGTGGCCTTGCGCCGGAGCTTGTTTGAGCCGCTGGAAACGGCCCTGACCACCGGTTTTTTCACCCGCCTGGAAGAGCAACGCATCGAGGAGCTGCTGCTGCGCAATGCCCGCGCCCTGCAGTACCGCTTCGGCGAAGATGTGGACGACCTGTTGCTGCGCTACACGCCCACGCGGCCGGTGCCCGAACCCGACGAGGATGAGCAAACCGACCGTAAACAGGACGACGCCCACGCCGAGCACCACGCGCACCAGCGCGGCAAGCGCAAAACCAAGGCCGAGCGCGACCAGGAAGCCGCTGCCCGCGCCCTGCAGGCCGACCAGCAACGGCTGCAAGCCGGCGCCAAAGCCGTGTACCGCCAGCTGGCCCGCGCCAACCACCCCGACCTGGAGCGCGACCCGGACCTGGCCCGTCAGAAAACAGCTCGTATGCAGCGCATCACCCGCGCTTACGAAGCCAATGACCTATATGCCCTGCTTCAGCTGTTGGCCGAGCACAGCGCCCTCGAAACCGACACGGCGTCCGACGAGTTGCTGGCCCGCTACACCCGCGCCCTACAGCAGCAGCAAACCGAGTTGAAACTGCGCCTGCAGCAGCTCAAGTACGGCGACCAAAACGCTTTCCAGGGCACCGGCAAAAAACAGGAAGCCGAGCTGCGGCAAATCAAGCGCGGCTTGCGCGCCGAAGCCGAATACCTGGAATTGGTGCAGAAGTCGATACGGGAGCCGGAAACCCTGCGGCAACTGCTGCGCGAGCTGGACGCAGCCGGCCAAGAAGAGCTATAAGTCGATTTTCTTTTGTTCGTGCGAAGCAGCAGACCTTTGGATTAGCGCAGGAACTCGGCCACCTGCCGAATTACGCCTTGGTCGCGCATGATTTTGTTGTGCCCCAGGCCGGTAGTGGGGTGAAACTCCAGGCCGGGCCAGCTGCGAACCACTGCCTGCGCGTCGGCAAAGGGCACCGACTCGTCCTGGCAGTCGTGCAGGAGCAGCACGCGGTCGGCACGCACTTTCCCGGCGGCTTGCGTCAGGCTGAAGCTTTCGGCGTCGCGGCCGCTTTGTTCGCGCACGTGGCGCAGCATCCGCGCCACCACGGCGTCGGGCAAACGCAGCAAATCGGCGAAGCGACGGGCCACGTCGGGCGTGCTGCTGGGCGCGCTCATCAGCACCAAGCGCGCCAGGCCCTGGCCCTGGTTGAACAGCACCGGCAGGCCGGCTGTGGTGGCCGCGCCGAAAGAGTGAGCCACCACGGCGTACACTGCGGCGCCGGTAGTAGCCACGTGGTCGGCTACGGCCTGGGTGGCGCGGCCAAACTCCGGCAGCGTCGTCAGGCGGCCCGATGAGTCGCCGTGGGCGGGGGCATCGAACGCCACCACGCGGTAGCCGGCCCGCACCAAGCCATCGGCAAACACGCCCCAAAAGCTGGCGCGGTGCTCCCAGCCGTGCACCAGCAGCACCGTGCGCTGTCCTTGGGGGTTCCACTCGTAGGCCGCCAGGGTGCCGCCTTCAAACGGCACTCGGAATGCCTGCGCGGTAGCCAAAGCCGCATCTTCCCATTTCTTGCGCGGCAACCGGCGCGGCGTGCAGAACAGCCGCCACGCCTCCCGAAACGCCCACTCCGTCGACACCGCGGCCAGCAGCCGAAACTTCAGGCGCACCAGCCCGATGCCGGGCGGCGCGGCGTAGCGGAACGGCATGGGCGCGGCGGGTAGCGGCTCGTGGCGGGCCATCCATTGGTAAGCGGGCGAAAAGGTGTTCTGCATAACCGGATAAACGCGAAGGTGAAACAACGAAGCAGCCCACGCTGCCCCAGCCAGTACTTGCGGAAAGGGTTAAGACGGCTCCAGGAGCTCGGCGCGCACCTGCGCCACAATGCGCTGGTACTGCTGCTCGTCGTGCACGCGGGCTACCTGCAGGGCGCCGGCCAGGGTGGTCAGCACTTGCGCGGCCTTGCTCACGGGGTGGCCGCGGAAGTGCAGCGTCTGGTTGGCGCGGCCGGCGGCCAGCACGCCCGCCAGCCACTCGGTCAGCTCCACGTTCAGCGTGCGCAGCTCCTGCTGCATGGCGGCGGGCAGCGTCTGAAACTCGGCGGCCAAGGCGCCGAAAAAGCACACCTGCTGGCCGGTAGCGGCGCGGGTGTGGTACACGTCTACCAAGGCCTCGAACTGCTGCGCGGGCGTCAGCTCGGTTACGCGGGGCAGGCCGCGCCACTTGCGCAAGCGCAGCAACTGCCGCCGAATGATGGCCACGCCCAAGTCTTCCTTACCGGGGTAGTGGTAATGGATGGCGGCAGACTTCACGGCCAGCTCTTTGGCAATGTGTTGGTAGCTGAAGGCATTGAAGCCGCGGGCCAGCAACAGCTCCTCGGCTAGGTTGAGGATGCGCGTACGGGTATCGAAAGCGGTGGCGGAAGCAGGCGGTAGCATGACGCCTCAAACATACTTACTTATTAGTAAGTAAGCAAAATATTTACGCCATAATATCGGTTTGCTGGCTGGTTTGGCTTAGAATCGTCTTTTCCTGCCTCGCTATGAGCCTAACCTTTCACGCTGAAGCCGTCATCTTCTTGTTGATGGGTCTCTTGTTTACGGGTGCCGCGCTGTTTGCCCGGCGCAACCAGCAGGCCCGGCAGCTGCGCGGCCGGCCCGCTACGGCCACCGTCATCGAGCTTATCCCGTCGCGGCAGCTGTTCAGGCCCAAGGTGCGCTTCGTGACGGCCGACCAGCGCACGGTGGAGGCCGAAACCGAAGCGGCGGCCGACGCGGGACAATATGAGATTGGGCAGCAGGTTGAAGTGACCTACGACCCCGAGAACCCCGAAAACATGGATTTTGCTGGCGCTGCCCCTGCCGGTTTCCGCCTTATGTTGCTGCTGGGGCTGTTGTTTGCCGGGCTCGGCGTGTTGCAGATTCTGGGCTATGTGCTGGTGTTTGAGCAGTACGCGCACTAGGGCTACCCAACCACAAAAGAGGCCGTCCTGCTGAACTAGCCGAAGCATCTTTACCGCTTCGTTAGTCGGGCGAGATGCTTCGCTAGCTCAGCAGGACGTGCTACAAGGCTTTACTCACCAGGCGACAACCAGCGCTATTCGAAGGCCCAAAGGCGGGCGCAGCTTGTAGAGTTTTGCAAAATATTACCCCTTTCAATACTGAGGAGCTACATGCGCACCATGCAAACGCTTACTCCACGAAGTGGTACAAGAACGTCACTACGCCGTTGTAGGCCGGCTTTTTCTGGTCTTTGATTTCCAGCGTTACCTCGATCTGCGCCTTGGCAATGCCGCGCAGGTTCTTCACCGACGCTACCCGTGCCCGCAGCCGCACTTCGCTGTTCACCGTTACGGCCTGGTTGAAGCGCAGGCTCTCGATTTCGTAGTTCACCTGCATCTTCAGGTTCTCCATCGTCACAATCTGGCCCCACAGGTAAGGCAGCAACGACAGCGTGAGGTAGCCGTGGGCAATGGTGCCCCCGAACGGCGACTCGGTGCGGGCCCGCTCAGCGTCGGTATGAATCCACTGATGGTCGAGCGTGGCGGCGGCAAACTGGTTGATCTGCTCTTGGGTAATGGCGAAGTAGGGTGACACGCCCAGTTCCTGGCCGTTGTATTGTTCGAGTTCGGCCAGGCTGCGAATCGTCAGGGTGCTCATGCGGGAAGGGTTGGTGGCCCGCGGAGCGGGCAGAGTGAATGTACCGGGCGAAAGTACGCCGGTTCCGATTTCCAGTTGCTTCACCCCCATGCCACGCCGCTGCAGCATCCCGCGTTTCGGCAGCCGGTGCACCTACCGCCCGGGAAACACGGCAGTTGGTCACGCCATCGGCCCTGTTGCCACTGCCCCATTCGCAACGCGCCGCCGTGCTGCCCCGGCTCCTACGCACCCGCGGCTCCCCTCCCGCTTGCGGAAACGGCCATTAGGCAGCAACGCAGCCAACGCGTGGGCCTCGCTCCTCGTTAGCCGGCACACCATGCCTGCTCCCACCCACGCCACCGCTGCTCCCCTCACCCAAGGCCCCATCCTGCGCGCCTTGCTCACGCTGGCCGTGCCCATCGTGCTGGCCAACTTGCTCCAAACCGGCTACCAGCTCGTCGATGCCTACTGGGTGGGGCAGCTAGGGGCCAATGCCGTAGCGGCTGTGGCCGTGAGCTTCCCCATCAACTTCCTGCTCGTGGCCCTGGGCTCGGGCTTTTCGGTGGCCGGCTCGGTGCTGGTGGCCCGCCACTTCGGTGCCCGCAACCTGCCCGCCGTCAACCACGTGGTCGCCCAGTCCCTGGTGCTTACCCTGTCGCTGTCGGTGCTGCTGGCCGTGGGGGCCTACTTCGCCTCGCCGCTGCTGCTGCGCCTCATCGGCGTGGGGCCCGACATCTTTGCCGAGGCCGACGCCTTTCAGCGGGTGTTGTTCCTGGGGCTGCCGCTCAACTTCGGCTTCCTCATGTTTCAGGCCCTGATGCGCGGCGTGGGGCAGGTGCGCCTCCCGCTCTACATCAACATGCTGGCCCTGGCCCTCAACTTCCTGCTCGACCCGCTCTTCATCTACGGCTACGGCCCCCTACGCGGGCTGGGCGTGGCCGGCGCCGCCCTGGCCACCGTCAGTACCCAGGCCCTGTCCGTTGTGCTGGGCTTTGTGGTGTTGCTGCGCGGCACCAGCGGCCTCAAGCTCAGTTTCCGCGGCTTCCGCCCCGATACCGAGCTGATGCTGCGCGCCTTCCGGCTCGGCGCCCCTTCGTCCGTCGACCTCTCGGCCCGGGCCCTGGGCCTGTCCATGATGACTATTCTGGCTACCGGCTTCGGCACTACCGTGCTGGCGGCCTACGGCATCGGCTCGCGGCTGCTGGCGCTGGGCATCATTCCGGCGCTGGGTATTTCGCTGGCCTGCTCCACGCTGGTGGCCCAAAACCTGGGCGCCCTGCGCCCCGACCGGGCCCGCCAAACCGCCCGCTACGCCATCGGCACCAGTTTCCTGGGGCTGCTGCTGGTGGGCGCGGCCGTGTACGCCGCCGCCGAGCCACTGGTGCGCTTCTTCCTCACCGGCGACGAAACCGTGGTCGTCGAGGCGGTGCAGTTTGTGCGCATTGCTGCCTTTAGCCTGGGCTTTACCGGCGTGCAGCAGTCGGTATCGGGCTTTTTGCGCGGCACCGGCAATACCCTCGGGGCCATGCTGCTTACCATCATCAGCACCTGGGTGCTGCAATTTCCCATTGCCTGGTACCTGGCCATCCACACCGCGCTGGGCTTCCGTGGCCTCTGGTGGAGCTTTGTGGTGAGCAACGCGCTGGCCGCCACGCTGGCGCTGCTCTGGTTTTTGCGCGGCAGCTGGCAGCAAGCCGACCCGCTCCAGCCCCAGGCGGATGTAGAGGCACTGGCCGAGGAGGCAGGATAGCTTAAACGCCAAGGCCAGCATCTGCCGTTCTGTTTCAAACAGTCATTCTTTGCCCCTGGGCCAAAGCGAAGCACCGGGCGGATAATGCTAAAACATCCACTCCTCTAGGAAACCCTCTAGCAACGGGCTATATTCCATTGAAAACGCTAGAATTCATTCTCCTCAGGCAATACATTCGCCACCGTTCCTGCCCCACTTCTTTCGCGAACTTGTTCTATGAAATTGATTCTACGTCCGCACATCCTTGCCACTCTCTACATCATTGCCGGGTCGGCGGCTCCGGCACTGGCCCAACCCTCCCTGACCAACGTTTCGCCCACTGCCAACCAGTCCAATGCCCCCCGTAACGCCCCGGTCACCCTTTCCTTCAGCCAGGCCCTGAGTGCCGGAAGCAACGCGGCCCTGCACGTATTCAGTGCGCAGCGCGGCGGCCTGCGCTCCGGCCACAGCGGCATCACCACCGTCAACGGCAACCAGCTTTCCTTTGCCCCCGCTTCGCCCTGGAAACCCGGCGAAACTGTGCGGGCTACCCTCACCACGGCCGTGCAAAATACCAGCAGCCAGGCGCTGGCCGCCGCCCGGGTCTTTAGCTTCACCGCGGCGGCCGGCGGCACCGGCCAGGGCTCTTTTACCAACGAATACACGTTCTCCGCCGGCGGATATCCCAACCAAATCAAGCTGACCGACGTGGACGGCGACGGGGACCTCGACATGCTTAGCTCCAACTCCACCTACTACGGCGGCAACCCCGTGAGCGTGCGCCTCAACAACGGCGCCGGGCAGTTCAGTGGCAGCACTGATGTACCCGTGGCCAGTGTGCAGCAAGGCGCCTACTGCCTCACGCTCGGCGACGTAGACGGCGACGGCGACATCGACTTTATCACCACCAATACCACCGATAAGGTGAGCTTGCGCCTCAACAACGGTACCGGCGGCTACGGCGCGGGCTACGACCTGACGCTGAACACCAGCTCACTCACCAGCCTCGATCTGGCCGATATCGACGGCGACGGCGACCTGGACTGCCTCGCCTACGGCTATCTGCTGCCCAGTCGCGAAAGCGTGCTGAGCGTACGCCTCAACAACGGCACCGGACTCTTTGCCGGCGGCTACACCGACACCTACTCCGTGCCCCAGGGCAACGAGGGCGGCACCATTCGCACCGCCGACCTCGACAACGACGGCGACTTAGACCTAGTACGCACCAGCCGCAACGGCTACCGCGTGTTCATCCAGCTCAACGACGGCACCGGTCGCTTTGGCGCCCCGGCCCAGCTACCCGCCTTGGCAGGAAATGATGTGTCCCTGGCCGACCTCGACGGCGACACCGACCTCGACCTAGTCGTGCTCGATGACAACGGCCTTGGCCGCCTCACCGTGTGCCTCAACAACGGCGCGGGCACCTTCACGCAGGGCTTTGCCACCTCTTTTCTAGGTAACCCGCCCGGCTTCTCGCTCGGCGACATCGACGCCGACGGCGACCTGGATTTGCTGGTGACCAGCGGCGCCAGCATCTCGGTGCATTTCAACAACGGCCAGGGCCGCTTTCCCACCTACTACCGCCTCACCGACACCCGCCTCGGCAACTTTGCCCTCGGCGACGTGGATGGCGACGACGACCTCGACTTGGTGGTTGAATATTGGCCGGCCATTCCGCCCACACCTCCTTGTCCCGTCTACACCTACCTCAATCAAGCCGTGGCGCCGGTGGTAGTTACTAATTCTCTGCAGGTCGACGCCTTGACCAAAAAGGTTGCGCTCTATCCCAATCCAGCGCAGCAGCGCTGCACAGTGGCTTTCACTAAGCCCTTGCAAAACGGGCAGCTACACCTCGTTAATGCTCTGGGCCAAACGGTGCTCCGGCAACAGTTGCCCGCCGCAGGTGCGCGCACCGCCGAACTGGACTTGGCTAATGTAGTGCCCGGCGTGTATACACTGCAGGTGAGCAGCAGTACGGGCCGTATAGTGACTCGTTTGGTAAAAGAATAGACGGTTCTGAAAACAACGCACTGGGCCAAACACCTACCTACAAAGAAGCCCCGGCAGTTGCCGGGGCTTTTTCATTTCAAATCGTCCGGTCCCCCTCTCTTTTGGAGAGGGGGCCGAGGGGCGAGGCCCCCTACGGCAAGCCTTTGCCGCCTGCGGCCCCGTACACCTGGCCCGTCGCGTAGCTCGCCTGTGGGTCGGCCAGCTGCACGTAAATCGAGGCCAGTTCTACGGGTTGCCCCGGCCGGCCCATGGGCGTGTCGCCGCCAAACTTCACCAGCTTTTCCTGCGTGGCCCCGCCGCTCACCTGCAGCGGCGTCCAGATTGGCCCCGGCGCCACCCCGTTCACCCGAATGCCCTTCGGGGCGAGCTGCTTCGCCAACGACCGCACGTAATTGGTGGTAGCCGCTTTGGTCTGGGCGTAGTCGTACAAGTCCTCCGAAGGGTCGGTGGCCTGCTCGGAGGTGGTGCCGATGATGGCCGAGCCCGGCTTGAGGTGCGGCAGCGCGGCCTTGATTATCCAGAACGGCGCGTAGATGTTCGTTTTCATCGTCGCGTCGAAGTCTTCGGTCGTCACGTCCAGTATCGACTTGCGCGTCTGCTGCCGGGCGGCGTTATTGACTACAATATCGAGTCCGCCAAGCTCGCGCACGGCTTGTTCCACCAGTTTCTTGCAAAACGCTTCCTCGCGCAGGTCGCCCGGAATGGCCACCGCCTTCTGCCCGGCCGCCTTAATAAGGGCAATAACCTCCTTGGCATCGGCTTCCTCGGCCGGCAGGTAGTTGATGGCCACGTCGGCCCCCTCGCGGGCGTAGGCAATGGCCGCGGCCCGGCCCATGCCCGAGTCGCCGCCCGTGATGAGCGCCTTGCGCCCCTTCAATCGGCCCGAGCCTTTGTAGCTTTTCTCGCCGTGGTCGGGCTTGGGCTCCATCTGCGAAGCCAGCCCCGGCCAGGGCTGCTGCTGGCTCTTAAACGGCGGCTTGGGGTATTTGCTGGTGGGGTCTTCCAGCGGCACCGCTGCTGTTTCTGCGCCTGCTTCTCCGGCCGCGTCGGCGCCGCGCCCCGTGCCTTCCGCCGCAAAAACTGGCCCTACCGCCGCCACGGCCAAGCTGGCCCCCAGCCCACTAATAACCTGTCGTCGGCTAAACTTCTGTTCTTCTTTCATAATGGTGCACAAGGTGTTTTGGTTGAATAGTCCCTTACGCACAGCCCCCCCCTCGCAGTTGTGCCGTTAGGCGGGTCACCTTGCTATTGCATCACGCTGCTCCTCCAGATTGCCCCACGCCTACCGCACCCTTGAGGCCTCTCGTATCCGCTTGCCGGTTTCAATTCGCGAAGCCGTCGAGCAAGCCTACTACTACCAAAGCCAACCACCCCAGCCGGGGGCCACGTGGGTCCCGGCTGGGGTGGTTATCAGTAGCTGGGCAGACACCATCCGGCGGGCCGCAGCGGCCCGCCGGTTGCTACGCTACGCCAGCGACACTTCCCGCTGCTGCAAGCGGCGGTGCAAGGCGGTTTTGTTGCCTACCAAGGACTTCTGAATGCCTTCGGCAGCCATGCGGCCGGTTTCGGCGGCCCCGTTCATGTAGCCCTGGTACCAGGCACTGCAATGCTCACCGGCGAAGTACAGGTTGCCCACCGGGCGGCCTTCGGCGCCGGCAATGCTGGCGTACTGCCCCGGCAGGTAGCAGGCATAACTGGCCAGCGTGAGGGAGTGGGTGGGCCAGTGCATGCGCTCCACGCGGCCGTTGTACTGTCCGCGGGCAGCCGGCCAGGCAGCTTCCAGTACCGGCAAGTATCGGTTCACCTGCGCCTGCGGCGTGCCGCTGCCCACTCGTTCGCCTTCCAGCCCACCCAGGTACACGGTATAGGCCGATTGCGTGGTGGGCTGCAGTTGGCCACTGTCCCAGCCGCTTTGCACGGGCTGGTCGGAAAAAATGTAGCCGGTGTAGCCGTTGGTGCGCCAGGGGCGGCTGTTGAAGCCCAGAAACAGCTTGGCGTTGGTGCCGTAGCCCAAGGTCTGAATGGCTTTGGTTTTCCAGGCCGGCAGCGTCACCTGCAGGTCTACCTGCCGCAGCACGGTAAAGGGCAGCGTCAGCACCACGTAGTCGGCCAGCACCGTTACGGCCCGGCCCGTGCTGGGCTGGAACGTCAGCACGTACTCGCCGGCGCTGTTTTGGGCCACCCGCACCAGCTTGTGCTGCAAGGTAATCTGGCCGGCCAGCTGGGCGGCTAGCGCGTCGGTGAGCAGCTGGTTGCCGCCCTGAATCTTGTACCGCTCGTCGCTGATGCCGAAGATGTCGAAGGTGCCCTTGTGGGTATCGGCCGAAAACAGCCACAGGAAGTTGATGGCCGTCTGCTCGGCGCATTCGCGGCCGTACTCGGTCACGTAGGCCACGTCGAGCAGCGTGCGAATCATACCCGTCAGGCCAATGGAGTCAAAGTATTGGCTGATGGAGAGCTGATCGAAACGGGCGGCGGCCGGCGTCAGGCTGTCGAAGGTAATGGTGTTGGGCAGCGAGCGGCAATCGGCATCAATCTGGCGCGCGTAGGGCTGAAATGCCTGAATCACCTGGGCCACGGAGTACTGCTGTCCGCCAAAAAAGTAAGCGTCCTTCCGCAGCACCGTTTCGCTGGCCGACTCCACATCGTACAACGGCAGGCCAAACTCGCGCACCAGGTTCAGCATATCGAGGTGGCCGCTGTCGATGAACTCGCCGCCCAGCTCGGTGGTGAGGCCTTGCGCCATGAGGTTGCGCGCCGTGAAAATGCGCCCGCCGGCCCGGTTGCTGGCTTCGTACACGCTGGCCTGCAAGCCAGCTTTCTTCAATTGGTAGGCGCAGTTTAGACCCGCCATGCCCGCACCCACTACCACAATGCGGGGTTGCGCGTCGCCTTTGGCATTGAAGCTGTTTCGGCCAATCAACGGGGCGGGCTCCACCACGTCGGCGTCGCAGGCGGCCAGCAGCCCACCGGCTCCCACCAGCAAGCCCATCTTGGCCGTGTTGGCCAGAAAATCGCGGCGGCTTTGGGTGGTGGCCATGTCGGCCAATACTTCAGCGGAGGGCGCGCCGGGCTCGTTAGCAGCCCGCGCCAGGCCAAAGGCTCGTTGCAAGGCTCGCAGCAAGGGGGTACGAGCAGTGAAAGAAGAAGGAGTAGAATTCAACATGCACTTGTTAAAATGAAAGATGGAGGCATTAAACATACCCTCCTGTTTTGAATAAAAAAAAGTTGAGAGTGATTTATTTTTAGAACAATCGGTCATCAAAGGCTTGGCGTAGGCTTTTCGATATAGATATGCCAGCGCTGCTCTTTCAAATCGTCGACAGTCGAATTTCGGAGCACAGCTGCTGCGGTAATTCTTGTTGTTTTCGGTGCTTGCCGGTAGCGCCAAAACGCTGCTAGCCCGGCCGTACCGTCTTGGTGCGACCGGGCTAGCGGCAGTTGAGCAGGCCAGCATGCTTGCCGGCTGCAGCAACAAAGATGGATGTGGCGCAAACCTCGCCCCTCTTACCGAACAGATTGTGACCGTGCTTATGAGGGCGAGGCTGCGGAAGTGCGCGTGAGTCTGCTACGACATGTGCTGCCCGCCGTTGATGGCTAGGTTCGAGCCGGTGATGAACCCGCTCTGGTCCGAAATCAGGAACGCCACGGCGTCGGCAATTTCGGTGGGGCCGCCCAGGCGCCCCACCGGAATCTGGGCAATAATCCGCTCCCGGATGTTCTCGGGCACGGCCATTACCATTTCCGTTTCGATGTAGCCCGGCGAAATGGTATTGACCGTAATACCGTACTTGGCCACCTCCAGCGCCAGCGACTTGGTGAAGCCGTGCATGCCCGCCTTGGCCGTGGAGTAGTTGGTTTGCCCGTACTGCCCCTTCTGCGCGTTGATGGACGAGATGTTGATGATGCGCCCGAAGCGCCGCTCCACCATACCCTGAATCACGTGGCGGGTGCAGTTGAACACACTGTTGAGGTTGGTGTTGAGCACCTCATCCCAGTCGGCCTTGCTCATCTTCACAAATGAGGTGTCGCGGGTAATACCGGCGTTGTTGATCAGGATGTCGATGGGGCCGATGTTCTGCTCCACCGTCTGCACCATGGCCCCCACCGAGTCGAAGTCGCCCACGTCGCCTTTGGCCAGCTCAATGTGCAGCCCTTCTTTGTCGAGTTCCTGCTGCAGCACGGCGGCTTTCTCGTCGTTGCGGAAATTGCCCACCACCCGGTAGCCCAATTCCCCCAGCTTGCGGCACAAAGCCGTGCCAATGCCGCCCGTACTGCCCGTAATCAACGCAACTCGCTTGTTCTCCTGGTTCATGTCGTGTAAAAGCCTACTCGGTTGGTGCGTTGCGGGAGGATGGCACGCCAAGCGGATACTTCAGCCTGTTTGCTGTCGGCTACCGATTCCCCTCGCGCCGCTTTTCGGGCTACAATGAACGAAGGGATGCCCAAACTACCAGCAACCTCGCCTAAAGTAGCGGCCTCAGCCCGCCTATGAGTGGCCCCGCACCAGCGCAGGCAGTCGGCCTTAAAACACGCCGAAGCTGTGTACCAAGCCCTTTTGCGAGGGGCTGCTCCTTTGGCAAAGCCAATACGTGCCAAGGCCCGTATATTTAAGTCAGTCAGCCTAAAAAACCTGCTGATCGGGGCCGCGCCGGCTGACTGGTGCCCCGCCGAACCCAACCGCCGCTTGCCGTATATCCTGCTCCCGTTCTCATCCGTCGTGCTCTAATCTGGGTTGCCGCATGGACGTACTCTACGACACCCCTCAGCTGTCCATTTCCTTCGACCCCAGCAACGACTGGCTCTACGTCGAATGGAAGGGCAACCATACGGCCGAATCGGCCCGCACGGGCGGCGAGTTGGTGCTACAGTACCTGCGCAGCCACCCCTGTCACAAAATGCTCAACGACAACAGCCAAGTGACCAGCGAATGGGAGAAAGGCGCGCGGTGGGTGGGCACCGAGTATTACCAGCGCCTTGCACAGCAGCAGGTGCGCCATGTGGCCTGGATTTGCCCGCCCAACTGGGGCGCCCGCAAATCCATGGAAACCGCCATGCTCTTCATCACCCAGCCCGTCGTCGTGCTCTTCGACGACTTGGCCTCGGCCTATTTCTGGCTGAAACGACTGCAGTGAGTCCCGAGCCGCCGTTACCAGGCGCACGGCTGCGGTGGTCGATTCAGGCCGCTGCAGTGGCAGGCTTGCTGGCCGACTCTGCCGCTTTGGGCGCATACACCAGCACGTGCGCGGGCGGCACGTTCAGCAGCACGTGGACGTGGTTTTCGGGCCGAAAAAACCGCTCGAACAGCCGCTTGTTGCGCAGCGAATACTGAAACAGCACCAGGCGGCCGTTGGGGTGCAGCAATTGGGCCGTGTGCTCCAGGATGCGCCATCCCATCCGCCGTGGCAGCGACGAAAACGGCAGCCCGCACACCACGTAATCGACGTGCGGAATGCCCAGCCGCCGCAGGTGCGCGCCTGTTTGGTCGGCCGAGCCGTGGATGATGTGCACGTTGGGCTGTTCGCGGTAGCGTTCCTGCAGCTGCCGGGCAAAGCGCCGGTTCACTTCCATCAGCACGACGGCCGTTTCGGCGCGGCGGCGCTGCAGCAGCACGTCGGTGAAAACGCCCGTGCCCGGACCGTACTCCACAATGCATTCGGCGCGGGCAAAGTCGATAGGCGATATTACTTGTTCGGTCAGCTCGTGCGAACTGGGTACCAACGAGCCCACAACCGATGGATTGCGGATGAATTCGACGAGAAACGACATGGGGCAGCAAAAGCAAATACAGCCCGAATACGCAGGAACGGCGCCGGCAGATACGGCCTGGCGCCACGCCCGGGGCAGTGGCACCGGCTAACCGGGTTGCGCCGCTAGCGCGGCAGCAGAATCTGGAACGTGGTGCCCTCTCCCACCGTGCTGGCTACCTCCACGCGCCCGCCCGCCTGGTGCACCAGCCGGTTGACGAGGTACAGCCCCATCCCCGAACCCGGCACTTCGGGATGAAAGCGTCGGAAGAGCTGAAACAAGTCCCGGCCGTGGCGTTCCAGGTCGATGCCCAAGCCGTTGTCCTGCACGCTGAGCAGCACGTGGTTGTGGTCGGCCGGGGCGGTGCGCACCTGCACGTGCGGGGGGCGGCCGGGGGCTGCGTACTTGAGGGCGTTGCTGAGCAGATTAAAGAGGATGCTGTGCAGGCCGGGTCGGGTCAGGCGCAGCGTGGGCACTGCGGAGAAGTCCAAGTCGAACGTGGCGCCGTCTTCCGGCAGCCGCTCCCGCAGGCTCCGCACAATTTCTTCGGTAAAGGAGAGCATCGGCACGGCCTCCACGGGCACTTGCTCCAGCATTCGTTGCAGCTGCACCACTTCCGTGAGGCCCGCAATGGTATCGAGAATCTGTTGCAGCGCGCCGTCGAACATGCCCACGAGTTGCTCGGCTTCGGGGTCGTGAAAGGTGGCCGTGCGCTTCAGCTCCCGAAACAGACCGACCATGTTGTGCAGGGGCTGCTTGAGGTCGTGCGAGGCCGTGTACACGAAGCTGTCGAGGTCGGCGTTGATGCGCGTGAGCTGCTCGTTCTGGCTCACCAGCTGCTCGTTGGCCCTGGCCAGCTGGACGCTTTGGTCCTCGGCCTGGGTTTTGGCCCGCAGCAGCTCCTGCTCGTATTTGCGGCGCTCGGTAATATCGAACAGGGTGACGCGCACCACCAGCGGTTTATCAGCATCGCGCAGGAGCGTGGCGTTCAGCAGCACTGGCAGGGTGGAGCCGTCTTTGCGGCGCAGCAGGTAGCTCATTTCGCGCACTTGCCCGTGCAGCAGCAGCAGCGGCGCGCAGTGCATTTCGTAGTGCATGCGCGCGCCCGTGGTCAGGAGCTGCTGCAGGCACCAGTTGGCTACCAGCTCTTCGCGGGTGTAGCCCAGCCAGTCGAGCAGGGTTTGGTTAAGCTTCACCAGGGTGCCATCGGGCAGACAGGAGCAGTAGCCGCAGGGCGCATGCTCGTAGAGGTCGTCCAGGTTTTCCTGGGTCAGACGCAGGTCCAGCTTGGGCAACGGCTCCTGGCTCATACTTCTGCGGTGCGTGCCGCCGCCAGAAACTGGTCGATGGCGTCGATGGTAGCTTGCGGGACGCTCAGATGGGGGCAGTGCCCGGTGGTATCGAGCACCACCAACTCGCTGGCGGGCAGTTGCCGATGCAGGTACTCCCCCACGGCGACCGGCGCAATGGCGTCGTGGGCGCACTGCACAATGAGTACCGGCAGGCGCCGCTTTGCCAGGGCCGCTACGTCGGCGCGGTTGTCGGAGAGAAACGTGACGCGGGCAAAATGCCGGGCAATGGCGGGGTCGGTGCGGCAGAAGCTGGCGTTGAGTTCGGCGGCTAGCTCGGGCCGCTCGGGGTGGCCCATGATGACGGGCGTGATGGCGCCCGACCACCCCAGGTAATTTTGGTCCATGGCTTCGAGCAGTTCCTCGATGTCGGCCTGCTCGAAGCCGCCGGTGTAGCCCGCGTCGTTGATGTAACGCGGCGAAGGCCCTACCAGCACCAGCCGGTCGATGCGCGTTGGTTCGCGCAGTGCTGCCAGCACCGCAATCATGGCACTTACCGAATGTCCCACCACCGCCACGTGGTGCAGGTCGAGTGCCGCCAATACCGCCAGTACGTCATCGGCGTGGCCGTCGAGGGTGCTGTAGCGGGCCGGGTCGTAGGCCGTCAGGTCCGACTGCCCGGCCCCCACCAAATCGAGCAGCACCACGCGGTACCGGTCCTCGAAGGCCGGCGCCACCAAGCGCCACATGCGCTGGTCGCAGCCAAAGCCGTGCACGAACACCAGCGCCTGGCTCCCCGTGCCCGACACCGACACGTTGTTGCGTTTGAGAACATCCATAAGAACAGTTAAGCAAACTGTTGCTGGGGGCAGCGCCGTCACGAGCGGCACCGCGCAGGCCGCTTACCCAGCCCTTAAAGGTAGCAGTTGCAGCCAATCACCGAATCGGTTTCAGCAGGTATTGCACGGATAAATGTCGCCCACGAAGCCCGGCCTTGCGGCCCACCAACAACGTACCGCCCTTTACCCGAAGCGGCGGGCAGAGCCACAAAAAAGCCCCGGTTTGTGCCGGGGCTTTTTCTGATTCGGGGAGTCGGCCGCGCTACCCCTGCAAGGTGGCATAGTGCGCGTCGATGGCTTGGCTCATGGCGTCCTGAAACGCCACCAGCAGCTTGCTGCGCTCGGCATCGGGCATGCTTTGCAGCGCCTGCTCGATGGTGGCGCGGTACACGTGGGCCATAAACGTGGCGCCGTAGGTCGTGTAAAACCCGTCGTGGATTTTGTTGAACGCCACTTTTTCGGCCGACGAGATGGTCAGCGACAGGGCCAGCCACTCCTTGGCGTTGTTGGCCAGGCTCAGTTGTAAATCTTGATTCACGGGAGAAAGGAAAAGTAAACGGGAAAACTATTGTGCCTACTGCTTCCGGCGAAACGGCCGGAACACAAACGGCACGAAGGGCGGCTCTGCTTCGCCTATGCCGCCGTGGGCCGCGTAAAATTGTCCGATGGCCGCTTCCAGGGCCGGCCGATCGTGCAGGGAGGTGGTGGCAAACACGTCGGTGGCGGCCAGCGGGGCCACCTCCGTGCTCAGGCGGCACTGGGCCACGCCCAGCGGATGCTCAATGAACAGCAGGGCGCCGTCTTTGGCCCGGTGGTCGTGCTGGTAAGACCAAGCGGTGTCGAATGCCGGGCGGGCGCCAAACTGTTCGCGTTGGGTGGGGGCAAAGCCGAGGCTTCGCAGGTAGGCGTCCGTCATGATAAAGGGGAAAAAGAAGGCTTGGGAGAGGTCAGGACTTCGGCGGGCCAGTTTACCTGCCGCAGCAGCACCCGCAACTCGGCCTCGGAGGCCACGCGCCCCTGGAAGCTGTAGAGCAACTGGCCTTCCACGGCTTCGAGCAGCGTCAGCTCGCCGTCGTCGTAGAGCACCATGGTTTCCTGCCCACACTCGCTGGGGCGGCTGTAGCGCGTTTGGCCAGCGGGCGAGGCGAAACGCGCGAAGCCAAACGCCCGCAGTAGCTCGGCGGAGGGCTGATAAAACGACGACATGAGGGGAACCGGGAAGAGGTGCCGCAACGGGCACCGGGTGGCATGCGCGATAGGCAGCGCGGGGCGCTGCCACAGTCAACAGTGTTGCTACCACTACGGCCGGTATGCTCTACAACCCGGCCCGGCCGCTTAAGTTCAAATAAAGTCGGGTTATATGCCGAACGCCCGATTTTTCGGCAGCCCCAAGCCGCCATCCGTCAGTCGCCGAGCCGGCCGCCAGCGGAGGTGTCCTGCCTTATGCGCCTTGGGCAGTAGTACCCGCAGGGCACAGGTGAGCAAAACAGTCATGAAAATTCTGTAAATTATTACACCCATCTATGTGTCACCGGCGTCAGCTTTTACCTCGTTTTCAGCCATGCAACATCTTCTCGTTCCCACTGATTTCTCGGCCGAAGCCCATCACGCTTTCGAAGTGGCGCTGCAACTCGCGCACCGCACCGACAGCCGCCTCACGCTGCTGCACGTGGTCGACTCGCCCGGCGCTACGGGCATGGTCTCGACGGGCGGCGCCTTGAGCAGCGCCAGCATCAACAGCGTTTTCATGGTGCAGCTGCTGCAGGCCACCCGGCACCGCATGCAGACCCTGCTGGCCGAGGCCTCCCGCCTCCAACCGGGCGTGCTGGTGCACGACATGGTGGAAACCGGCCCCGTGGAGGCGGCAATTCTGGACGTAGTAAAGCAGCAGCAAATTGACCTAGTGGTGGTGGGCGCGCACGAGCACCGGGCCGGCTTCCACCTCTTCACGCCCGACTCGGTGGCCGAACGGCTGGTACGGTTGGCACCTTGCCCGGTGCTTACCGTGAAACACCCCGCACCGCGCTTCGACGTGCATTCCATCGTCTTCGCTTCCGATTTTGCCCCCGAGGCCGATGCGGCGGCGCCCCAGCTGCGCCAGCTACGGGCGGCCTTTCCCGAAGCCACCCTACACCTGCTCGACGTGGTGGCTGCGCCCGAGGAGTTTTCGGCCGCCATTGAGCGCATTCACGCGTTTGCAGCCCGGCACCACTTCGAGGTTTATGAGCCCGACGTGTACAGCAGCGCCGAGGTACGTACCGGCATTCCGCGCTATGCCCAGCAGGCCCACGCCGACCTGGTGGTGATGCTCACGCACGGCCGCACCGGCTTGCGGCATCTGCTGCAAAGCAGCATTGCCGAAAGCGTGGCGGTAAAAGCCTCGGCGCCCGTTCTCACGTTTCACCCACACGCCTAACTCTCTTGACGCTGCCGCGCCAAATGCGGCCTATGCTACTACACAAAAGCGCCCCTAGCCGTCTGCCGGGGGCGCTTTTACACTAGGCGGGCCGTCGCGCATGGTACCACACCTGAAACCATGCGAGTTGCCGCATTTGACGACCAACCTCTTTGATTTAAACGACTAACAATGCCCGTAGCTGCGCCATAACTACGGTTCTTGCACTACGCGATGCACGGATTTTGGCCTACGTGTTTTGTCCCAACCGACCGAAACGCGCCTCAAAAGACAACAGGATTGCGACAACTACGCAGAAGGGCAGTCTGTTTTTTTACCTTTCGCCAGGAAAAATGAGGGTATTTACGGTCCGTTTCCGACTCTTCTTTGGGCAACTTAGAGCCTAATACCTTCTTTTTGCTCTTGTCCTCACTCGTTCCGCCCGAGCTATGGAATCAACGCTACTGCTGTCTGAAAGTCCCTGGTACATGTTGCGCGTGCATGTAGAGGCCAGCGGCCCGGTGGCCGCGCTGTTTCTGATTACCCATACCCGGCGCGGTACCGACGTGCACGAGTTTGAGCTGCCCTACATGCTCTGGGAGTCGCTGGGTACTCGTGCTGCCGCCGACCTGGTAGCACGCCACTACCGCCAGCACTACCCCGAAGCGGTGCGGCGTCTAGGGGCCCGCATCGTGCAGCGCCGCATTGCGGCCCGCTTGGCGCTGCACTACGGCGAGTTGCATCCCCGCCCCCACTCCTAAGCACGGCGCCCGGTTGACCCCCACTTTTTCAGCATGAGCGGTTCTGTTTCTTATACCATTCAGGCCAGCGCCGCCCCGGCCACCGCCATGGTGCGCGTACGCATCAAGTGCAGCGCTTCCGAAGGCTCCCACCGCTGGCGCCTCGACATGCCGCGTCTGCTCTGGTCGTCGATGGGCACCGAAGAGGCCGCCGCGTTTATCACCGAGCGGTATTTCGATGCTTATCCTGCCGTGCGGGAGCCGGTGGGGCCAAGCCACATATCCTGGGCCATTGCCACGTCGCTGCTCGATGCCGATCAGTTTTTCGGCCCGAACCCCGAAGGTTGAAGCAAAGCCAAAATCAGCAGTTGGCCGCAACGCTCACAGCTCCTACCCCAACCGGGTTGCCCTGTTGGCCGGCCCCCTCTGCGAATACACGGGCGCTCCTAACGATACGGCCGACGCGGTGCAGGCACCACGCTCCCATTCCTTTGCGCCGTTGCTTCTTCGGTTGACATCGGTCTACGCTGACCCTACCCACGTGCTCCAGAGCCAACGGGGTTTTGTACCGTGGCAGTCAGGTTGCGAGCCTTCGTTGCTAGTGGTGCTAAAAAATTCACTCCAAGGCACCTTCTTTGGCATTGAATATAGTACTGCAACCAGCCCGCATTCGGCAGCCTGCCGGTGCTGATTTTGCCCCGGTGTTACCCGGCCAGAAAGCGCGCCAGGTGCGGGGCCGTTTTGCTGTTTTTGGACCGTGCTACTTCAGTCGGCGCACCAGCCACCACTACTTTTCCGCCCTCGTCGCCGGCACCGGGCCCGATGTCCAGCACCCAGTCGCTGCTGGCTACCACGCGCATGTCGTGCTCCACTACCACCACCGTGTTGCCGGCCTCTACCAAGCCATCGAGTTGGGTGAGGAGTTTTTCTACGTCGGCGGGGTGCAGGCCGGTAGTGGGCTCGTCGAGGATGTAGAGCGAGTTGCCGCGCTGGGCTTTTTGCAGCTCGGTGGCCAGCTTGATGCGCTGGGCCTCGCCCCCGCTCAGCTCGGTAGCCGGCTGGCCGAGGCGCAGGTAGCCCAAGCCCACTTCGCGCAGCACCGTGAGGGCGCGCTGCACGGCCGGCTCTTCGTCGAAAAAGGCCCAGGCGTCGTCCACCGTCAGGGCCAGTACCTCGGCAATGTTTTTGTCACGGTAAGTTATTTCGAGGGTTTTGGCGTTGTAGCGGGCGCCGTGGCAGGTGGGGCACGGCGCGTACACGCTGGGCAGGAACAGCAGCTCCACCATCACGAAGCCTTCGCCCTGGCAATGCTCGCAGCGGCCCTTGGCCACGTTGAAAGAGAATCGGCCGGCGTCGTAGCGGCGCTTGCGGGCGGCGGGCGTGGCGGCAAACAGCTTTCGCACGTGGTCGAAGAGGCCGGTATAGGTGGCCATGTTGGAGCGCGGCGTGCGCCCGATGGGTTTCTGGTCGACGCGTACCAGCCGCTTGATGTGCTCCATGCCGCTCACGATGCGTCCGCCGGTTTCGGGGGCCGCCGTGCGCTCCAGTGGGTCAGTTTCCTCGTCTTCCGGTACCAGCTCGTGCCCCAGGTGTTCGGCCACCAGCTCCACCAGCACTTGGCTTACGAGGCTCGATTTGCCCGAGCCCGACACGCCGGTGACGGTGGTAAACACGCCCAGCGGGAAATCCACGTCGAGGGCCGCAAGGTTGTTGCGCGTTACGCCTTGCAGGCGCAGCCAGCCGCGCGGGGCGCGCGGCTGGCGTGGCGTGGCGTGGCCCGGCTCGGCAAACAGGTAATGCCGCGTCTGCGAGTTGTCGATGTTGGCCAATCCGGCGGGCGGGCCGCTGTAAAGTACTTCGCCGCCTTGCTCACCGGCGGCGGGCCCCACGTCCACCAGCCAGTCGGCCTGGCGCACCACGTCCAAGTTGTGCTCGACCACAAAGAGCGAGTTGCCGGCTTTTTTGAGCGACGCCAGGGCTTTCAGCAGGGCCTCGGTATCAGAGGGGTGCAAGCCGGCGGAGGGCTCGTCGAGCACATATACCACGCCGAACAGATTGGAATAGAGCTGCGTGGCCAGGCGCAGGCGCTGCAATTCGCCGGGCGACAGCGTGGGCGTGCTACGCTCCAGCGACAAATACCCCAGCCCCAGATCGAGCAGCACGGCGAGGCGGGCGCACAAGTCGGCGGCAATGCGCTGGGCTACCACGGCCTGCTCGGGGTGGGCGGCGTCGTGGTGCTTGCGGCCGGGCGCGGTGCCCTCGGCAAAGGGCCGCAGCAGCTGGGCCACGCGCTTGAGCGGCAGCCGCGACATGTCGGCAATATCGAGCCCGGCGAAAGTAACGGCCAACGACTCGGGCCGCAGGCGTTTGCCGTGGCAGAGCGGGCATTCGGTGCTCAGCATGTACTGCAGGGCGCGTTTTTTCATCAACGGACTCTGGGTGGTGCCAAACGTGTGCAGCACGTAGCGCTTCACGCCCGTGAAGGTGCCCATGTAGTTGGGCGGCTCCTTGCGCTTGAGGGCCCGCTGCGTTTCGGCGGGCGAATAGCCGGGGTACACCGGCACCACTGGCTGCTCGTCGGTGTACAAAATCCAGTCTCGGTCTTTCTGCGGCAACTCCTGCCAAGGCGTGTCCACGTCGAAGCCGAGCGTCACGAGAATGTCGCGCTGGTTTTGGCCGCCCCAGGCCGGGGGCCACGCCGCAATGGCCCGCTCCCGAATGGTGAGCGTGGGGTTGGGCACCATCGACTGCTCCGTCACGTCGTAGATGCGGCCCAGGCCGTGGCAGGTGGGGCAGGCGCCTTCGGGCGTGTTGGGCGAAAATCCTTCGGCGTACACAATGCCCTGCCCGGCGGGGTAGTGTCCGGCCCGCGAATAGAGCATGCGCAGCAGGTTCGAGAGCGTGGTGACCGAGCCCACCGACGAGCGGGTGGTGGGGGTGCCCCGCTGCTGCTGCAAAGCCACGGCCGGCGGCAGCCCGTCGATGCGGTCGACGGCGGGCACGCTCATCTGGTGAAACAGCCGCCGCGCGTAGGGCGACACCGATTCCAAATACCGCCGTTGGGCCTCGGCGTAGAGCGTGCCGAACGCCAACGACGATTTGCCCGAGCCCGACACGCCGGTAAACACCACCAGCGCGTCGCGCGGAATGTCCACGTCGATGTCTTTGAGGTTGTGCTCCCGGGCGCCGCGCACGTGCACGAAACCGGTGAAATTCTGGGAAGAAGGCGAAGATGTGGGCATAGCAAAACAGCGTCGGAACATCTTGCCATACGAGCCTTGCGCAGAAGTATCTAACCGCCGCCGCTGCGCTGCGGTGTTACCCCACTTTCTGAAACAGTTACAGGGGCTTTTTGAGGACGAGAAGCGTGAGCGGCTGCCGGGGCTGACCGTGGCTGGGGCCCGTAGGGAAAGGCTGCGTTTCGCCGGTGGGCTGGTACCCTCGGCGGGCGTACCAGCCGAGCAGGTCAGGGCGCTGGGCCAGCACCGTCATGCGCACGGCGGTGCAGCCGTGGCGGCGGGCATGGTCTTCGGCGGCACTCAGCAGCAAACGGCCAATGCCGCCCGCCTGCCGCGCCGGATCGACGGCCAACAGCCCCACATAGAGGTGCGGGCCCTGCACTTCCACGTACACGCTGCCGAGCAGGTGGTGGTTGGCGCTCCGGCAGGTAAGAATGGCCGCCCCGGGCGTAGCGAGTAGGGCCTGCAGGGCCGCCGGCTCGGTGCGCGGGCCCTTCAGCAGGTGGGCTTCGTGCGTCCAGCCGGGCTGCGTGCCCGTGCCGCGGTAGGCCTGGTTTACCACCGTTACCAATTCGGGAATATCGGCGGCCGTGGCAGTGCCGAGGGTCCGTGCAGCATCGTCGTTCATAAGGGTAAAACTACAGCTGGCGCAGCTAGGCGGGCATGGTCCGCAACTCGTGTAGCTGGCGCTCCACCTTAGCCAACAACGGGCGCGCCGCTACAGTCGGCTGCACGCAACTTGCCTGCAGTTTCCGGAGCGCCGCAACGGTGGGCTCCGCGGCCGCGGGGGCATCGAGGCGCGCCAGCAACTCTTCGAGCAAATGCCCGAACGCGCACACTTCCAGCCGCTGCACGTTTTCGGCGGTAGCCAGGTCGGCGGGGTCAAAAAAACCGGCGGCGCCAAAGTCGCTCAACCGGCAACGGCCGTCGGCGGTGGCTAGGATGTTGTGGGCGTATAAGTCGCCGTGCAAGATGCCTTGGGCGTGCAGGTGCCGGACGGCCGCCGCAATGCCGTGGGCCAGCCGCAGCATTACCGGCAGCGAAAAGCGGACCTCGGGCGCGTACACGTCGCGGGTGCAGGTGGCAAAGCTGGGCGGACCGGCCAACACGCGGTATTCCGGGCCCATCAGCTCCAGCACCAACCCTTCGGCCCCGGTGGGGTGGCCGGTAATCTTGCCGGCCACGGCTATCAGGTGCGGGTGGGCGCCGGCCGCAATGCAGGCCGTCATTTCGCTGTGCGGAAGTCCGTCGCTGGTTACGGCGCCCTTAAACAGCTTCACGGCTACCTCGGCGGGCGGCGCGCTTCGCTCCCATTGCGCCCGGTAAATGACACCCGATGCGCCTTCGCCCAACTGCTGCTGCACGGCCAATTCCTGCCATTCTATCCCACCAATGGGGTGGCGGGCCAGCACGTCGGCTTCCAGCCGGTCACAGAAGGGGTTGCCGGCGTAGGCCAGCCAGGCCAGGCGCGGCAGCGCGAGCAGCCACGCGGGCAGCACCTCGAAGCGGTTGGCGGCAATGCGCAGCAGCTCCAACTGCCCGCAGCCGGCCATGCTGGCCGGCAGCTCGGTAAGCCGATTGCCGGCCAGCATGAGCTTTTGCAGGTGCTGACAGCGGCCAATTTCGGGCGGCAGGGCGGTCAGCTGGTTGTCGGTGAGGATGAGCCAGCGCAGCTTGGGCGGCAGCGCGGCGGCGGGCAGCTTGCGAATCTCGTTGGCCTTAAAACCCACCATGCGCAGCTCGGGGCACTGGCCCACGGCTGCGGGCACGTGGGTGAAGCAGTTGTCGGAGCAGAACAAGATGCGCAACCGGTGCAGGCGGCCCAGGTCGGCGGGCAGGTCGGTGAGCTGGTTGCCGGAGAGGTTGAGGATTTCCAGGGTATCGGCCAGGTCGAAGATTTCGCGGGGAAACTCGGTGAGGCCGGCGGCCAGGTCGAGGCGCGTGGTGCCGTGGAGCGCGCCGGCGCGCAGCTGTTCGAGGGTGTGCATCGGGCAAAGGTCGGCAGTGGGGCCGACGCGCGGAAACCGGAGCCGCTTGGTGGCGCGGCGTGGCGCACCCGATTCTCGCCCAGCAACTGAGCCGTCGGAGGGCAGCGGTGCCAATTGTGCGCTATCTTCGGCAGCAACCCGTTCCCTTCTCAGCCCCGTACGCATGTCGCACCCGCGCTTTTTCTCCGGCAAATTTCTGCTGACCCATGCTTTTCTCACCCTCAATCTGGCTTACGTCGTGAGCCCCGCTCCCGGCCGCGCCCAATCGGCTCCGGCCGTGGCTTCTACCGCTACCAACCCGCTGCTGGCGCCCTGGTCCGGGCCCTACGGCGGCGTACCGGCGTTCGACAAGGTGAAAGTCGAGCAGTTTAAGCCGGCGCTGGAGGCCGCTATGGCCGAAAACCTGCGCGAAATCGACGCCATTGCCGGCAACCCGCAGCCCGCCACTTTCGCCAACACCATTGCCGCCCTGGAGCGGGCCGGCCAGCGGCTCGACGAGGTGCAAACGGTGTACGGCATCTGGTCGGGCACGCTCAGCACGCCCGAGGTGCAGGCCATCCAACGCTTAATGGCGCCGCGCCTGGCTGCGTTCAACGACCAGATCAACCAGAACGCGGCCTTGTTTAAGCGCATCGAAGCCGTCTACAATTCGCCCGACAAGAAGAAGCTCACGCCCGAGCAGCAGCGCCTCGCGTGGCTGTACTACAACAACTTCGTGCGGGCCGGCGCCAAGCTCGACGCCACGGCCAAAACCCGCCTCTCGGCTATCAACCAGCAGCTGGCGGGGCTGTTCACGCGCTTCAGCCAGAACGTGCTGGCCGACGAAACCGACTCGGTGCTGGTGCTGAAAACGCCAGCCGATCTGGCCGGGCTACCGGCTTCGCTGCAGGCCGACGCGGCCGGTGCCGCCACCGCCCGGAAAATCGCGGGCGTGGCGGGCGTCATCACCAACACCCGCTCCAGCATCGAGCCGTTTCTGACGTACTCCGACCAGCGCAAGCTGCGCGAAAAAGCGTGGCGCATGTTCTACAACCGCGGCGACAACGGCGGCGCCCACGACAACAACGCCATCATCAGCGAGATTCTGCAGCTGCGCGCCGAGCGGGCCAAACTGCTGGGCTACGCCACCCACGCCCACTGGCGCCTCGACAACACCATGGCTAAAACGCCCGAGGCCGCCATGGCCCTGATGGAGCAGGTGTGGAAGCCGGCCGTGGCCCGTGCCAAGCAGGAAGTGGCCGACATGCAGGCCCTGGCCCAAAAAGAAGGCGCCGCGTTCAAGATTGCTCCCTGGGACTACCGCTACTACGCCGAGAAAGTGCGCAAGCAGCGCTACGACCTCGACCAGAACGAGGTGCAGCAGTACCTGCAGCTGGATAAGATGCGCGAAGGCATGTTTTGGGTGGCCGGCGAGCTGTTCAACTTCACCTTCGCGTCCGTAACCAACGTGCCCGTGTACCACCCCGACGTGAAGGTGTGGGAGGTGAAAGACAAAACCACCGGCAAACACGTGGGCCTGTGGTATTTCGACCCGTATGCCCGGCCCGGCAAACGCTCGGGCGCCTGGATGAACGCCTACCGCAACCAGCAGCGCCTGGAGGGCAACGTGACGACCATCGTATCGAACAACTCGAACTTTGTGAAGGGCAAAGACGGCGCGCCGACGCTCATTTCCTGGACCGATGCTTCCACCCTGTTCCACGAGTTCGGGCACGCCCTGCACGGCTTGTCGTCGAGCGTGACGTACCCGTCCCTCTCGGGTACCAGCGTGGTGCGCGACTACGTAGAGTTTCCCTCGCAGGTGCTCGAAAACTGGCTACCCACCCCCCAGGTGCTGCAGCGCTTCGCCGTGCACTACCAAACCGGCAAGCCCATTCCGCAGGCCCTCGTCGACCGCATCGAAAAGGCCTCCACGTTCAACCAGGGCTTCGAAACCACCGAGTTTCTGGCCAGCGCCCTCGTGGATATGAAGCTGCATTTGGCCGGCGCCCAGAAAATCGACGCCGACAAGTTTGAGCGCGAAACCCTGGCCCAGCTGGGCATGCCCGCCGAAATTGTGATGCGCCACCGCACGCCGCAGTTCTCGCACGTTTTCGCCTCCGATTCGTATTCGGCCGGCTACTACAGCTACCTGTGGTCGGTGGTGCTGGCCGCCGATGCCTTCAGCGCCTTCACCGAAGCCGGCGGCCCCTACGACAAGGCCGTGGGCCAGCGGCTGGTTCAGAACATCTTCTCGGTGGGCAACACCGTGGACCCCGCCGACGCCTACCGCGCCTTCCGCGGCCGCGACCCGAAAATTGATGCGCTGATGCGCGAGCGGGGCTTCCCGGTACCTACGGCTCAGCCGGCCAAGCAACCCGCCGCCCAAAAGCCAGCCAGCAAAAAAAGCTAGCGGCTAAATCAAGTGACTTCGTACAAAAAAAGCCCTGGCAGCGTGCCAGGGCTTTTTTTGTTTCGCGCCGATAAGCAGTTTGCCGGAGCCGGTCGTTACGCTATTTCGGGGCGGGCCACCGCATGCGGAGCGGGTTGCGGGCGCATCAGGGCCACATAGAGGGCGCCGGAAAGCAGGAAGCCCACAAACCAGGCGTAGTTGTAAAGGTTCGTCAGCCAGGGCCATACGGTGCCGGGCTGCAGAACGCCCACGGCCTGCAAAAAGCCGGGAATATTGGGCAAAATGCCCACCACCAGCGCCAGCATGGCCTGCGGATTCACGCCGTTGCGGTAGCTGTAGCGGCCGGTGTAGCGGTAGAGGTCGGGCACGTCGAGCTGCTGGTGGCGCAGCAGGTAGTAGTCGGCAATCATGATGCCGCCGATGGGGCCCAGCAGCGCCGAATAGCCTACCAGCCAGGTGAAAATATAGCCCGAAGGGTCGGCAATGAGCTTCCAGGGGAAAATGAGCAGCCCGATGACGCCGGTGATGTAGCCGCCGGTTTTAAAGCTGATTTTGGCCGGGTTCAGGTTAGCGAAGTCGTTGGCCGGGCTCACGATGTTGGCGGCAATGTTGGTGGCCAGCGTCGAGAGGGCTACGGCCAGCATGGCCACGCTCACCAGCAGCTTGCTCTCGAACTTGCCCGCCAGCACTACCGGGTCCCAGATAGTCTGGCCGTAAATCACCAGCGTAGCCGACGTGACCACCACGCCCACAAACGAGAACAGCGTCATCGACGAAGGCAGCCCGAGGGCCTGACCCAGCACCTGCGCCCGTTGGCTGACGGCGTAGCGGGTGAAGTCGGGGATGTTGAGCGAGAGCGTGGCCCAGAAGCCTACCATGCCCGTGAGCGAGGGAAAGAAGAAGGCCCAGAACGCCGCCGAGGTGGTGAATTTGGACGGCTGCGCCAGTATCGGCCCCAGCCCGTTGCCCGCCGAAATGGCCCACCACAGCAGCGCTACGGCCGCCAGCGGCAGAAAAAACGCCTTGAACACCAGCAGCTTCTTGATGCTGTCGACGCCGAGGTAGACCACGTACATGTTCAGCGCCCAGAACAGCAGAAACAGTATAGCCGGCCCCGTAGCCAAGCCCCACGAAGGCGGAAACACGGCCGGCAGCGTGCCCAGCGCGGGCCACCATAGCACGGCCATTTGGTAGAGCGCGTAGCCGCCAATCCAGGTTTGAATGCCAAACCAGCCGCAGGCAATAACGGCCCGCAGCAGCGCCGGCACGTTGGCGCCGCGCACCCCAAACGAAGCCCGGGCAAATACCGGAAACGGAATGCCGTACTTGGCGCCGGCGTGGCCGTTGAGCAGCATGGGCACCAGCACCACGGTATTGCCCAGGAAAATGGTGAGCAGCGCCTGCCACCAGTTCATGCCGCCTTCGATGAGCGAGCTGGCCAGCATGTAGGTGGGAATGCACAAGCTCATGCTGATCCAGAGCGCGGCGTAATTGGCCGTGCTCCAGGTGCGCTCGGCGGGCGGAATAGGGGCCAGATCGGCACTGAGCAGGCCGGTGCTGGCGGGCTCAACTGCTGGTTCCTGCGTGGGATTCATGCGAGGGGGCGTTTGGTGGTTGCCCCGTAAATAAAGCAGTTTGCGCAAGCTTTTCGCGCTCAACGGCTTCGCTTTCTTGCCTGATCCGGCCGCCCGCCTTAGGCGCTAGCACTAATACAGCGTACCGGCGCTGCCGAAGGGCCCTTTGCCGGGGTAGGGCGTCGGGGCGGCCGCGCGCAGGGCCCCCGACGCATCTTGGCCCACGCCCGACGTTTCTGCGGCGGAATGGGTTGCATGCCCGGCCTCCCCTTTGCCCTGCACGTCGCGGCCCAGCCGGATAAGCCGTTTCGCGCCGAAGAAAATCAGCCCAACGACCAGAGCGAGCATCATTACCTCGGCGGCCAACTGACCAAGGGCAAGCAGAAACAACGTGTGCATGAGAGGAAACAGCTACCGAATTGCGCCCAACCCGCGGTGTGGGTACCGCTGAGCGTATGAGCCACGGTAAAGATGATGTGCCCAAGGCTTACCGTAGCTACTATTCGACCAGTGCGGTATACTGCTCGACAATAGCCGGTTTTTGCGCCATCAGTATTTTCCCGGCCACAACGCCCTGCGCAAGGCCTGCGCCCCCGCCGCTTCCAGAACCAAGAAACACGTACCAGTTACGAGCTGCACGAAAGCGTAGCGCTGCCTGGTTTTTCGCGGGCCCACTCCGGTCGTTTGGCGGCCAGCTCGTTGTGCTCGGGCTGTTCGGCAAACGGGGTTTTCAGCACTTCCATCAGCCGGTTCAGTGGGGCCAGGTCACCGGTTTCGGCGGCCTCAATGGCCTGCTGGGCGAGGTAGTTGCGCAGCACGTATTTGGGGTTGGCGGCCAGCATACTTGCCCGAATGGCCTCCGGGGCGGCCGATTCCTGCCGCAGGCGTTGGGCGTATTGCCGCAGCCAGGGCAGCAAGGCGGCGGAGTTACTTTCCGGGTAAGCGGCGGCGTTCAGCACTTCCTGGAATACTGTTTCCTCGTTGTGGTCAACGGCCAGCAGGGCCGGCGCGGCGTGCGCGAGGCGGCGGAAAAACACCGTCATGTCCACGGCGGCGGCGGCCAGGGCTTCCAGCAGCGTGGCGGCCAATGCCTGGTCGTCGGCAGTGGCTTGCTCGGTGAGGCCCAGTTTGCGCAACATCAGCTGGTGGCGCGTGGTGTTCAGGGTGGTCACGTACTCGTCGAGGCCTTGGCGGAGCGCCTGCACATCGGGCACCAGCGGGGTAAGGGCCTGGGCCAGCTGCATCAGGTTCCAGAGGGCCACGCGCGGCTGCTGCCCAAAGGCGTAGCGGTGGGTAGCGAAGTCGGTGGTGTTGGGCGTCCAGTCGGGCTCGTAGGGCTCCAGCCAGCCGTAGGGGCCGTAGTCGATGGTAAGGCCCAGAATCGACATGTTGTCGGTGTTCATCACGCCGTGCACAAAGCCCACCGACATCCACTGCGCCACCATGACGGCGGTGCGCCGGCCCACCTCGGCAAACCACCGCAGGTACACTTCCGCCGACGGTTCGCCGAGGTCAGGGAAATGGTGGCAAATCACGTAGTCGGCCAAGGCGCGCAGGTTGTCGGTTTCGCCGTGGGCCGCCAGTATCTGGAAGTTGCCGAAACGCACGAAGGTGGGCGCCACCCGCGCCACAATGGCGCCCGGCTCGGGCTGCGGGTTGCCGTTGTAGAACATGTCGCGCACCACCGTGTCGCCGGTGGCTACTAGGCTGAGCGCCCGCGTGGTGGGCACGCCCAAGTGGTGCATGGCCTCGGAGCACAGAAACTCCCGCACCGAGGAGCGCAGCACGGCGCGGCCGTCGGCTCGGCGCGAGTAGGGCGTGGGGCCGGCGCCTTTCAGCTGTATTTCCCAGGTGGTGCCGTCTTGGGCCGTCAGCTCGCCCAACGACATGGCGCGGCCGTCGCCGAGCTGCCCGGCCCAGTTGCCGAACTGGTGCCCGCCGTAGCGCGCCGCAAAGGGCCGCATGGAATCGACGATGAGGTTGCCGGCCAGGGCATCGACGGCGGGGCCGCGCTCGGGCGGCTGCTCCAGCCCCAGAAACGCGGCCAGCTCAGCCGACCACGCCAGCAGACGCGGATCGGCCACGGGCGTGGGTTGCACGGGCGAATAGTGGAAGCCGGGCACCTGGCGCGGCTGCAGGTTTATTTTAGTTTCTCCGCGCAATCCTTCGACGAAGGAATTGCGGAACGCGGCTTGGTGGAATTGCTGGGCTTTGCTGGGCATGGGCAACGGGCGTAGGGCAGCGCCCCCGAGCGGCGGGTAGCGGGCGGCGCAAGTTCGCTAACGCCGCCCACCCGTGGAAGATTCGGGGGCCGGCCCACCGGACCCGGCAGCCCGCCGAACCCGTTGCGCACCGCGCAGGCAATCTTTTTCCGGAGAAGCATTGCTTATTCTGGAAACCTGCGTTTCTTCGCTGCTCACGCCTCTATCCTTATCCGGCCCCGCACCGGCCGGCGTTGCCCTTACCGTACTGCTTAACCCGTTTCCGCTGCCCGGTTGGGCAGCGTGTGTTTCATCTTTTTCATCACTAGCATGAGCGTAAAGATTACCCTCCCAGCGCGTAGCACGAAAAACGAATCTCTGGTTTCTTTGGCTGCTGGCCGTGCTCTGGCTCGTTAGCGGAACCGGGCGCCCGGCCCCGGTCCTGACGGTGTACCCCAACCCGGCCAGCGAGGCGGCGGCCTGCACCTTCCGCCTAATTACCCCCTATGGCCGGGCCGTGCGCACCGGGCGCGGGGTGGCCGCACCCATCAGTCTGGTCGGCGTACCGGCCGGCACCTACCTGCTGGAGTTGACCGACGCGGCCGGCCACCGGCTCACGCGCCGCGTGCAAGTGAACCCGTAAGTACAGCACGATGAAACGCATCCTTTGCCTTTTCTGGCTGGTGGTCGTGCTGGGGCCGCCGGCCATCGCCCAGCTACTCTACCAGCGCGTGTACGGCTCGGCCGGCGACGAAAGCTGGGGCTACCTGACGCCCGTACGCAGCGGCGGCTATTTGGTCGTGGGCACCCAGCAACGGTTGCCCACGGGACCGGCAGACGAAAAACTCTACTTGGTGCGCACTAACGCGCAAGGCGACACACTCTGGACGCGCCGGCACAAGCTGCCGGGCTTTACCGGCATCAACGTGCACGGCATATGCGAAAACGCTGCCGGGCAAGTTCTCATCGCGGCCAGCGGCGGGGACCTCAACGTCGGATTTCTTGACCAAGCCATGCTAGTGCTGCTAAGCCCGCAGGGCGACACGCTCTGGACACGCAAGACTGGCGGCCCCACAAACGACTTCTATTCCAGTTTACTGCTGGGCCACGACGGCAACTTTGTGCTCACCGGCACGCTCAACACCTTTCCGCAGTGGCTCAAAGTGAATGCCGCCGGGCAGGTCGTGGCCCAAACCAACATCATCTATGACGCGGCTGAAACAGGCGGGGTCGGTAGTTTATTCAAGGACAACTCCGGTTTAGGTGGCTATTGGGTGGTCAATTACAAGGCTGTAACGGGAAGTGCCCGTAAATTTTTGCATTTGACCGAGGCTGGCGTGGTCGATCAAACCAAGCCATTGTATGGCAGCGGTTACGAATTAATTTATGCTGTAGCGCCACTTCCCAACAACGGCGGCTACCTGATGAGTGTAGAAGGAAAGCTGGCACGCTTCACATCGGCGCTGGATACAGTGTGGACCAAAGACCTACGCTACAGCAACGGTGTGGTCAGCGGTTTCGCCAGTGCGCAGCTGGTACAGCCCCTGTCCGATGGGAACTGCGTGCTGGCCGGCCAGTTCTACGACAGCGGCGGCTACCGCGTGTACCTGGCCAAAGTCAGCCCGGCCGGGCAGGTGCTGCGCGACACGGTGCTCTTCCGTGGCGGCGGCTCGGAAACCGTGCGCGGGCTGGCCGTCGAGCCCGCCACCGGCCGCTACGTGTTCAGCGGCGAAACCGCCCAGGGTCCGCGTGGCGGCAACGACCTGTTCCTGGGTATCCACGCCCCGTGGCGCGTGCTGCCCGCCCGCGCCCCGGCCCACTTGTATACGGCCCCGCTGGCGGCCTGGCCCATTCCCGTGGCCAGCGGCCACGATGCGCTGCACCTGCGCGCGGCCCAGCCGCTCGCTGGCCCGCTCACGCTCTGCGACGCGCTGGGCCGCCAGGTGCGCACCTGGCCCGCCGTCCGCGCCGCCACCGACGCCGCTGGCCAGGAGGTGTCGCTGGCCGGCGTGCCGGCGGGCCTGTACCTGCTCCACGCCACCGACGCGGCCGGCCGCCGCTACGTGGCCCGCGTGCTGCGCGAGTAAGCCCGGCAGCTTTACGTCCGTTGTCCGGTGCCAACGCCCGGCCGTGTGCTCTACGGCCGGGCGTTGCCGCTTCACCCCGGCCTGAATCAACCCGCGAAACCAGGCTGGTCTGCCAGCGAAGCCCGAGGTGCCCGGCACCCACAAGCTCGACTATAACATTTACTGAAAACGTCGGGTAAATACTGGCCTCTGTTCAACCAAAATCGTTTCCCGCCATGAGCACTTACAATCAGCACCGCGACGACGATGACCGCAACTACCGCGGCCGAAACCAGAACTCGGACTTCCAAAACCGCGACCGGAACCGCTGGAGCGACGACGACAGCGACTACCGTCGCAGCCAGAACCAGTACGGTAGCAACCGCTACGGCCAAGACGACGAAAGCACCCGCGGCGTGAGCGGCAACGACGGCTACAGCCGCGGCTCGTCGTCTTCGTCGGACCAGGGGCGCTACGGCCGCTCGTCCTACGGCTCGTCGTCGGGCATGGACAACTACGGCAGCTCCTCCAGCTACGGCTCTTCCTCGGGCATGGGCCGCGGCTACGACGAAAACCGCTACGGCAGCCAGAGCGGCATGGGCCGCACCAGCTACGGCAGCCAATACGACAACGACGACTACAACCGCCGGGGCATGGGCCGCTCGAACCAGGGCAGCATGAACCAATACGATTCTGACCGCAACCGCAGCGGCTCGTCTTACGGCAGCTCTTCCCACGGCGACTCCGACTACGGCAGCTCGCGCGGCCAGGGCGGCTACAGCAACTCCGGCTACGGCAGCTCCAACTACGGTTCCCAGAACATGAGCAGCAGAGGTTCCCAAGGCATGGACCGCGGCCGCTACAACGACCAGGACGATTACAGCCGCGGCTCGTCGATGAGCCAGAACCGGGGCATGAGCGGCTACGGCAGCAACAGCTACGGCAATTCGCGCTCCGACTACGGCCAGAACAGCTACATGGACAGCGACGAAAACAGCCGCTACCGCACCAACCGCGGCCGCGAAGACCGCGACCGTGACCAAGGCCACCGCGGCATCATGGACCGCATTGGCGACTGGTTCAGCGGCGACGATGACGACGACCGGAACCGCTACCGGCGCTAGGCGTCCGCCTTTTTCAACTACATCGAAGTGCAACGGCCCGGGGTTTCCCGGGCCGTTGTAGTTTCGGGCAGCAAAGCCGGGCCGTTGAGGGCTGCCGTGCCACGCTGACCGAGGCCAAAACCTTTCCATTGCCAGGCCTGTACGCTCCTTTACGTGTTCAACGCTCCACCCTGCCGCCGCGCCTGCTAGCCGGTGGCCGCCGTTGTTGCCGCTAGTATGCCCGCCACTCCCCTATCTGCTTTACGCGCTGTTTTCCCTCCCGACGACCTGCTGCACGGCCTGCTCGACGCGTCGTTGGTGGGCACTGGGTTGTACCAGCCGGTTTTTGCCGCCGACGGCAGCGTGGTCGATTTTACCATCCTGCTCTTCAATGCCGAAGCCCAGCGCATTCTGGGGCAGCCCGAGCGGCCCACGCAAACCTACCTGCAGCTGTTTCCGCACACGCAGGAAACGGGCGTTTTCGACTTCCACCGGCGCGCCTTCGAGAGCGGCATTCCGGCCCGGCTCGACGTGAATTACCAGGGCGACGGCCTCGACAACTTTTTCCGCCTCTCAGCCCGGCGTGTGGGTCAGGGACTGGTGGTGAGCTTCACCGACACCTCCGACCAAACCCGCACCGCCGTAGAGGACGCCCTGCGCGACAGTCAGCGGCGCGAGCAGGCAGCCCGCGCCGACGCCGAGCGGCAGCGCAACCTGCTGGAAGCGGTTATTCACCAAGCCCCGGTGGCCATTGGGTTCATTACCGGTTCCGAGCAAATCATTACCTCCGTCAACCCCTTGATGGCTACCATCTGGGGCCGCACGCCCGAGCAGGTGCTGGGCCTGCCGTTGCTGGAAGCGCTGCCCGAACTCCGCGGCCAGGGTTTCGATGCCCTTGTGGACCAGGTGTTGCGCACAGGAGTGCCACACGTGGGCAGCGAAATGCCGGCGCGGCTGCTGCGCCATGGCCAGCTCGAAACCAACTACTACAACTTTGTTTACCAGCCTTTCTACGACGAAGCCGGCGCGGTCATCGGCGTGATTGACGTGGCGGTGGAAGTAACCGACCAGGTGCGGGCGCGGCAGCTCGTGGAGGAAAGCCGGCAGGAGCTGCAGGTGCTTAATATCCAACTGGAGGCCGCCAACGAAGACTTGGCCGCCATCAACGAGGAAATGGAGGCCGCCAACGAAGAAATCCGGGCCAATCACAACGAGTTGCTCACGGCTCAGCAGGCCCTGCAAGTCCTCAACCACGACCTGGAAGCCCGCGTGGCCGCGGGCACCCGCCAGGCCCAGCAGGCCCAGAAAGAAGCCGAGCACCAGCGCGCCCGGCTCGAGCGGTTTTTCATGCAGGCCCCGGCCGCTATCTGCATCCTCGATGGCCCGGAGCTGGTGTTTGAATTAGTGAATCCGGGCTACCAGCAGCTGTTTCCGGAGCGGCAGCTGCTGGGCAAACGCATTCTGGATGCGCTGCCGGAAATTGCCGGCCACGCCGTGCATGAGACATTCCGGCACGTGTTTGAAACGGGCAAAACCCACGAAGAGCAAAGCCTGCTGATTCCCTTGGCGCGGCCCGACGACGGGGTGCTGGAAGACCGGTACTTCACCTTCATCCAGCAGGCCCGCTTCGACGACGAAGGGTGCATCGACGGGGTGCTGGTGTTTGCGTTTGAAGTAACGGAACAGGTACAGGCGCGGCACCGCGCCGAGCAGGCCGGGCAGGAGTTTCGCACGCTCACCGACGCCATTCCGCACCTGGTGTGGACGGCCACGCCCGGCGGCGAAGTCGATTACTGCAACGACCAATGGTTTGCGTACACCGGCAGCACACCGTCGGAAAGCTACGGCCAGGGCTGGGCTTCATTCTACCACTCCTACGACCTGCCGGGGCTGCAACAACATTGGATGCAGGCCGTGGCCAGCGGCACACCCTATCAAATACAGGCCCGCCTGCGCCGCCACGACGGCATCTACCACTGGTTTATGGTGCGCGTGGTGGCCCTGCGCAACGCGCGCGGCGCCGTCACGAAGTGGTTTGGCACGTGCACCGACATCCACGAGCAAAAAGGCTTGGCCGAAGCCCTGCAGCTGGCCAGCCGAAAACTGGCCACCACCAACCGCGACCTGCGCGCAGCCAACGAAAAAGCGCAGCACGCCAACCAGGAGCTGGGCATAACCAACGAGCAGCTCACGCGCATCAACCAAGACCTCGACAATTTCGTGTACACGGCCTCGCACGACCTCAAGCAGCCGCTGCACAACATGGCGGGGGTGTTTGAGGAACTCAAGCGCACGGCCACGTTCAACGACCCGGAAGCCGAAAAGCTGGTCAACATGTTCGAGGTGGCGTTGCAGCAAATTCACAGCACCATCCACGGCTTGTCGCAGGTGGTGCAGGTAGAGCGGCTGACGGAGCACTTGCCCGCGGAGCCCGTAGCCGTGCACGACCTCGCCCAAAACGTCATCCAGAGTATGCAGGCGCAGGCCAGCGCACAGAAAGCCCACTTCGAGCTCGATTTTTCGGCCGTTCCCACACTGCGTTTCGCCCGCACCAGCCTGCAGAGCATTCTGTACAACCTGCTCAGCAATGCCCTGAAGTATGCCGCGCCCGGGCGTGAGCCCCGGGTGCGGGTAACCACGGAGCTGGAACCCGACGGGGCGCCCACCCTCGTGGTGCAGGACAACGGCCTGGGCCTGGACCTGGAGCGCTACGGCACCGACCTGTTCCAGATGTTCCGGCGCTTTCACACCCACGTGGCCGGCTCGGGCATGGGCCTCTACCTCATCAACCGAATTGTGCAGCAGGCCGGCGGCCGCATCGACGTTGAGAGCAGCTTGGGCCAGGGCACCACGTTTCGAGTGCGGCTGCCCGCCAATGCGTTGCCCGCTGCTTGAGTCGTTGCGGCAAGCCTCAGCTGGTCTGGAGCAACGGCATTACCCGCTCGCGCCAAAGCTGCAAGTGGTGGGCTTCGTGGCCGGCCAGCATGTAGGCCAGGGCGCGCACGCTTACCGGCATGTCGCTGGCGGTGCCCAAGCGCGCAAACGCCTCCTCTGGCAACGACTCCAGCAAGGCCAGCGTGGCGGCGCGCACGGCATCGTACTCGCGCAGAATATCGGTCAGCGGCCGCGCATCGGCGCCGGAAAGCGCGGTAAACTGGTCCTGGTCGAAGCCGGGCAAGGCTTGCTGGTCGCCGCGGGCAATGCGCAGCAGGCGGTAGGCAAAAACGCGTTCGGTGTCGATGATGTGCCCCAGGGTTTCCTTGATGCTCCATTTGCCGGGCGCGTAGCGTAGCAGGGCCTGCTCGTCGGTGAGGTGGCCCAGCAGCGCGTGTACCGCGGCAGCTTGCTCGCGCAGCTGCTGTACCGGGTCGTGGCCCTCGGGAATCTGCTGAATGTAGCGCAGGTAGTAAGCGCCGTACTCGTGAGCGGCGGGGCGGGTGGTGCGGAAGTTCGTCGTCATGGGGCGAAACTACGCGTTTCCGACAAGGCCGCAGAGTACCGTTCCCACTGGCATCAGAACGGAAACATGAGCTGCTGGCCGGGTGTCGGTTCGCTGCTGTCAAGGTTGGAGAGCGAGGCGCCCAGCAGCCGCACGCCTTTCGGCAGCGGAAACAACGACGTGAGCAGTTCCACGCTCACCTGCTCCAGCCGGCCCCGGGACGGAATAGGCGCCAGGTAGGTGCGGCTGCGGGTGAGTTGCTGAAAGTCGGCGTACTTCACCTTCACCGTAATGGTACGGCCCAGCACCCCGGTGCGCTGGCAATGCGCCCACACGTCGTCGAGGCAGGGCTGCAGACCGTTGATGAGTTCCTCGGGCTCGGTCAGGTCCTGCTCGAAGGTGGTTTCCGAGCCCACCGATTTGCGTACGCGGTCGGCCTCTACGGGGCGGTGGTCGATGGCGCGGGCAATGGCGTAGTAGTAGCTGCCGGCCTTGCCGAAGTGCTGCCGCAGCACCTCTTCGGGCAGGGCGCGCAAATCGAGGCCGGTGAAAATGCCCAGCTGGTTCAGGCGCGTCGCCGTCACGGGCCCGATGCCGTGAAACTCGCCCACGGCCAGCGCCTCCACAAACGCCGGGCCTTCGTGCGGCCGAATCACGAACTGCCCGTTGGGCTTGCGGTAGTCGGAGGCCAGCTTCGCCAGAAACTTGTTGTACGACACGCCCGCCGAGGCCGTGAGCTGCGTTTGCTCGAAAATGCGCGCCCGAATTTCCTGCGCGATGCGCGTGGCCGAGGTCATGTGCTTGTGGTTCTCGGTCACGTCGAGGTAGGCCTCGTCGAGCGACAAGGGCTCGATGAGCGACGTGTATTCGGCAAAAATGGCCCGGATTTGCCGCGACACGTCTTTGTACACCTCGAAGCGCGGCTTCACAAACACCAGCTCGGGGCATTTGCGCTGGGCCACCACCGAGGGCATGGCCGAGCGCACCCCAAACTGCCGGGCCTCGTAGCTGGCCGCCGCCACCACACCGCGCTGCCGCGAGCCGCCCACCGCCACCGGCCGCCCGCGCAGCTCGGGGTGGTCACGCTGCTCCACCGACGCGTAAAACGCGTCCATGTCGAGGTGAATGATTTTGCGTTGCGCGGCCGACTCCACTGGGTGCTTCTGCTGGGCTCACGAAGGTACGATGGCCGGAGCGTGGCATCAAGCGCGGGCGAGCAGCCGCGGTGGCAAAACGCACCACGCCCGCGCCTGTTACCCGTTGGCAATACGGGCACGATGCGCGTTAGGAGGCGGCGGGCCGGGCCTGCTGGTGAATTTCGGGAATGCCCAGCCGCTGCACGGTGTCGCCCTCAAAGTCGAACTCGATGAGCACGGCCGGCTCGTCGCCCTCCACCCAGCCGTCGTGGCCCGGCTCGATGGCCACTACCTGCGGCGCCCGAAACACCTCAACGGCGCCGTCGGCGTACTGAATGTGGAAGCTGCCGCGGGCCAGAAAGCCTACGTGCGCGTGCATGCACAGCGGGGTGCCCACCACCGGCTGCATGTTCTTCGACCACCGAAAGCCCACGGGATACACCACGCGCTTCACCCGGGCTTCGCCGGTGCGCACCACGTCTACCTGCACCCCGCCAATTTCGCGGCGCTGGGCACCGGGCATCGGTGCCAATAATGAATCGTCGGTTGGGTTCATGCACCTCTGGTTTACGGGTGGATAAGAGGAATCGGGTTGCTTCGGGCAGCCCAACTGGGGTAAGATAGCAGTTCGGGGTTAATATTCAGCTCCGGTTTGGCAGGTGCTTTTCCGAACCGCGCGCCGCGCGAAATGCGTAGGTAGCAGGCTCTCTTTATCGGCAGACTTACTTGCAATGACTGAAACCGACATCCTGATTATCGGCGCGGGCGCGGCCGGCCTGATGGCTGCCCGTCACCTCAGCCAAGCCGGCCGCCGCGTGCGGGTGCTGGAGGCCCGCCACCGGCTCGGCGGCCGTATTCACACCTTCACCGATGCCGGATTTCGGCAGCCCACCGAAGCCGGGGCCGAGTTTCTGCACGGCGACGCGCCACTGACCGAGGCCCTGCTGCGCGAAACCGGCCAGCCCTGGCACGACACCGGCGGCACGAGCTACGAGCTGTTGGCCGGGCAGCTGCGCGAGGCAGAGGAGTTTATGGAAGACCTGCCGCTGCTGCTCGACAAGCTCCACGCCTTGTCCCACGACATGCCCCTGGCCGAATTTCTGGCAACGCACCTGCCCGAAGACCATTACGCGGCCCTGCGCGAACAGGTAACACGCTTCGCCGAAGGCTTCGACGCGGCCGATGCCCAATGCGCCAGCGCCTTCGCCCTACGCGACGAGTGGTCCGAAGGTGGCGCCGAAGACTCGCCGCGGCCTTTGGGCGGCTACGGCCCGGTGGTAGCGCACCTCGCCAAGCAGTGCGAGGCTGCCGGTGCCACCATTCGGCTGGCGACGGTGGTGGAGGCCGTGCGTTGGCAGCGCGGGCACGTAGAAATTGCGTGCACCGGCGGCGAAACGTTTCGGGCTGCGCAGGTCTTGGTTACGGTGCCGCTGGGCGTGTTGCAGGCGCCGGCCGGCAGCCCGGGCGCCGTCCGGTTCGAGCCCGAGCTACCGGAAATGCGCGCGGCCGTGGCCGCTATGGGGTTTGGTCCCGTCATCAAAGTGCTGCTCGAATTTCAGGCCGATTTCTGGACTGCTGCCGTGCCCGAGGTCAGCCGCCCTATGCCCAACTTGGGCTTCCTGTTTTCCGATGCCGCCGTGCCCACCTGGTGGACGCAACTGCCCGACGCCCGCCCCCTGCTCACCGGCTGGCTCGGCGGCCCCGCCGCCGACCGCCTGCGCCACACCCCCGACGCCGACGTATTGGCGCTGGCCCTCGCCTCGCTCAGCCAGCTGTTTGGCACCGGCGAAGCGTTTTTGCGGGCCCAGCTGCAAGCGCACCGCGTCGTCAATTGGGGCGCCGATGCGTTTGCGCGTGGGGCCTACGCCTACGCCACCGTGGAAACGCCCGCTGCCCGCCGGGTGCTGGCCCAGCCCATCGAGCACACCCTCTTCTTCGCCGGCGAAGCCGTGCACGACGGCCCCAACATGGGCACTGTGGAGGCAGCCTTGGCCAGTGGGCTGGCCGCGGCCGAACACATGCTAAGCAACCGTTGAGGACTCCGCACCACAAGCCGGTTCTGCATCGGAAACCGGCGGCAGCCCCGCGCCTGCGCCCAAGCACGACCAGAGCCGCCCGAAAAGTGCGCGGCGGGTTTTGTTGCCAACGCTAAAGGCCAGACATTTGCCGTCTTGTTTCCTCCCTTTTACCCCCCCTCATGCTGAATTATTGCCGCCGCGTCCGCCGCGGGATTCTGGCGACAGCGCTGCTGCTCGCTGCTCCGTCGTTGTTGTTTGCCTGGGGCAACTGGGGCCACCAGCGCATCAACCGTGCTGCCGTACTGGCCCTGCCCGCTGCCATGCGCACCTTCTTCTACAACCATGTCGATTTCATGGTGACCGAAGCCGTCATTCCCGACTCGCGCAAGTACGTCATCAACGACAAAGCCGAATTCCCGCGCCACTTCATCGACCTTGAAGACTACGGTACCGGCCCCATCAGCGAGCTGCCCAAAGGCTCCACCGAGGCCTACGCCAAGTACGACGCCGCCTTCCTCGACAAGAGCGGCCGCCTGCCGTGGTACGTGCAGGACTTGCTGGTGAAGCTGACCACGGCCATGAAAAATCAGCGCAAGGACGAAATCCTCTTCGTTGCGGCCGACCTCGGCCACTACCTCGGCGACGCCCACCAGCCTCTGCACACATCCTCCAATCACGACGGCCAGCTCACCGGCCAGAAAGGCGTGCACTCCTTCTACGAGTCGCAGCTGCCCGAGCTGTTTGGCAAGAACTACAACTTCAAGCTGGCCGAGCCCAAACTGATTGCCGACCCGGCCGCCGAAATTTGGCGCATTGTGGCCCAGAGCCATGCCGCCGCCGATACGCTCTTGGCCATCGAGAAGAAACTAGCCGGCGAAACGCCCGCTGGTCAGCTCTACGAAATGGCCGGCGAGAAGCCCCGCAAAAACGTGTTCAACAGCTCGTACCACACCCAGGCGTACTCCTCGGCCTACCACAAGGCCCTCAACAACATGATTGAGCGTCAGATTCGTGGAGCAGCGCAGGACGCGGCTAACTTCTGGTACACCGCTTGGGTAAACGCCGGCAAGCCCGACCTCACCAAGCTCGACACCGAGTACACAACCAAGAGCAACGAGAAAAACCTGAAAGAGGAACTGAAGCTGCTGGAAAAAGGCAAGCTGGTCGATTTCTCCTCGTTCCCGGAGTTTCCGCAGGCGCAGTAACCCGCATACTTTTCCGCTTGTTGACGAGCCCGCTCTTGGTTAAGAGCGGGCTCGTTTTTTCTACGCAGGAAACATCATCGGTTCAGAATTAACTCCTTGTACCGAATGCCCCATTCCCGCAAATTAGCATCCTCATGGCGGCTAAACTTCTCAATCAGCGGCAGCAGTCGAAAGTAAATCGGCTCAAAATCTACTTCTTTCAATGTGCCTTGCGGCGTAAGTCGTAAGGGCGTCAGACCCATTATAGCATGCATTGCGCTGGACTGAACTTGCTCTTCAGGGTCATCTAGGAGTTGGAATAATGCCGACAAACCCTGCTGAGGCGCTTTATGCATCTGATGGTTCTGGCCAAGCGCGGCAGCTAGAAGCCGTGTCCGCGCGTCCGGCGAAGATGTGGCGGCAATTAGCTGTGGAAAGACCGTTTCGCCAACAATGTTGAGTGCCCAGGTCGCCCGGTCAATAACGGGGCTGTAGTCGTCCACCAGCCGCGCCATCAGTACCGGCGCCAGCTGTTCGGCATGAGCCAACAGCTGGGCTTGGTATTTCCATACACAGGCCGACAGCGCCCAGAACCGCACCCGGTCATCGGCATCAGGGATGTGCGACATGAGAAGGTGAAAAAGCTCCGGCCGGGCGTCGTGCTCGGCCAGAAACCGGGCAGCTTGAATTCGCTTGTCTACATCTGTGCTTTCTAGTTGTTGTTCGATTTCCTTGTTGGTCATGCAGTACTTTTTTGCAACGCTAAGTACTGCATGAAATAACAAGCAACGGGCGGCCATCGAGCTGATGGCCGCCCGTTGCGGTTGCGTTTGTAGCGCCCTACAGCAATTCCACGCCGGCCGCAGCCAGTTCCGTGCGCACGGCTTCGGGCCAAATGCTCACCTGCACTTCCCCAATGTGCGCTTTGCGCAGCATAAACATGCACACCCGCGACTGACCAATGCCGCCGCCAATGCTTTTGGTGAGCTGGCCGGTGAGCAGCAGTTGGTGGAAAGCCAGGGTTTTACGGTCGAGGCAGCCGCGCACTTCCAGCTGGCGCAGCAGGGCCGCTTTGTCCACCCGAATACCCATCGACGACACTTCAAAGGCCGATTGCAGGACCGGATGCCACAGCACGATGTCGCCGTTCAGGCCGAAGAAACCGTCCTCGGTGCGGGTGCTCCAGTCGTCGTAGTCGGGGGCGCGGCCGTCGTGTATTTCGCCGTGGCTCAGGGGCCCGCCAATGCCGACGATGAACACCGCGCCGTACTGCTTGGCGGCTTCGGTTTCGCGCTCCTTCGCCGTGAGCGTGGGGTAGCGCTGCAGCAGCTCTTCGGCGTGAATGAACGTGATTTGCTCGGGTAGCACGGGCATAATATCGGGGTACTCTTCGGCCACGCGCAGTTCGGTCGTGCGCAGGGCGTCGTAGATTTTGCCCACGGTTTCCTTCAGGAACGGAATGGTGCGCTGCTCGGGCAGAATGTGTTTTTCCCAGTCCCACTGGTCCACGTAAATCGAGTGGATTGGCGAATAATCCTCGTCGGGGCGCAGGGCGCGCATGTCGGTCAGGATGCCGCGGCCGGCCGGAATGCCCAGCTCCATGAGGCGCAGGCGCTTCCATTTGGCCAAGGAATGCACCACCACGGCTTGCTGCTCACCCAGAGCCTTAATGGGAAACGCCACGGGCCGCTCCACCCCGTTCAGGTCGTCGTTGATGCCGGTGCCGTCGAGCACGGCAATGGGCGACGACACTTTGGTGAGTTGCAGCTGCCGCGCCAGTTCGCGGGCAAAGGTGTCTTTCACGAAGCCAATGGCTTCTTCGGTGTGAAGCAGCGCGGCGGCGCTGGAGGTGTGCACGGAGGCAGTGGCCGTTTCCATAATACAATGGGTATTGATGTGAAAAAGAGACGTGTGGAATTTGGGTTTCCAAAACCCATTGGCAAGGCTCCGCACGACCGAAAAAACAAGACGTTTTTTCGGTTTTTGAAATCCGGGAAAAGGCCGCGTATGGGCAAAAAAAAACCTTCCGAAAAACGGAAGGCTTTCAAATCAATTATTGATTTTGGGTCTGTCTATGAGACCAATAGCCTTCCATCGTCGGAACAAATTATTGTTCCGAATCTGGTTATTGAGGCTGTTGGCGAAAAGGTTCATGGCTGCGCTGTTGGGCGTTTGCACCGCAACATAATGAGGAATTACGGAAGCGAAAATAAAATGGCGAAAAATATTTTCAACTACGGTCTTTGAGGTGCTTTAATGAAAATTTATTGTGCGAACTATTGGCGGGCTAGCTCGCCGCTTCGGTGTCGTCTTCCTGCTCGGGCGGGGTGTGGCCCAGCTCCAGCACCACGTCGCGCACCGAGGGGTCCAGGTACTCGGGCACCTTTTTGGGGTCGAGCAATTTGAGCAGGCGCAGGTACTTGGCGCGGCCTTCTTCCAGCATGGCCGGGGGCACCTCAAACACGAAGAGGTGAAACGGCTCGACTTTCTGCACGCCCACCAGAAGAAACCGCTCGGCGCGCAGGGCATCGGTGTAGAATGCCGCTTGCCGGTCATAGTCGTAGCCCGAGCACTGAGCCACAAAGTGGTGGTAGTCGCGCGCGACGGTGGTTTTGAAGTCGATGACGGTGTATGGCTCGCCCGGCACGTCTACCACGAGGTCGGCGCGCAGCTTGCACATGGTGCCGGTAGTGGGCTCCGTAAACACGCAGCTGGGCTCGGCCACGCCCTGCTCCAGCATGGCGCGCAAATCGTCGCGGATGCGCACGCCTTCCACCAGCCACCACACCAGCGTGTCGTTGACGGCGGGGTAGCTGGGCACGTACTGCTCGGGCTCGAGCAGGGCCGTATGAAAAGCGGTGCCGAAACTCAAGGCCGAAGAGCCACCGGTTTCGCGGCGGGGCCGCCCGTTGAGCGCGTCGCGCAGCTTCGAGAGGTCAGAATTGGCAATGGCGGGCAGGGCGCGGTAGTCGTCGTAGGACAGGCGCAACAGGTCGGGGCGACGAAACGGGGCGGGGGAATCGGACATAGGGCTCTGCAATGTACTACTGCCAGCGCCGTCGGGTTGTTTCACTTTACGTATGCCGACTGCCGGTTGCGCGCAATTCCGCATTTTTGTGCCCGTTTTCTCGTCTTCCGATATGCTTTACCTGATTGGCCTAGCCGGCAAGCGCGGCAGCGGCAAGGATACCGTCGCCCACCTCGTGCAGCAGCTGGAACCCGCCCGCGACTGGCAAATCCGCTCCTTTGGCGACGCCATCAAGGGCGTGTGCGCGGTGCTGACCGGCGAAACCACGGCCCCCTACTATACCCAGCCGGGTAAGGCCGAGCTGGCGCCCACCTACGGCCTCACGCGCGGCGAAATGCTGCAGCAAGTGGGCGCGGCGCTGCGGGCCTGGCGCGGCCCGGTGTGGATTGAAGCCCTGCTGGCCAACCTGCCCGCCGACCATCCCGTGGTGGTGGCCGACATCCGCTTTCCCGACGAAGCCGACGCGCTGCGGGCCCGTGGCGGCGTCATCTGGCGCGTGGAGGGCGACCCGCTGCAGCAGCGCGGTGACGGCACCCGCGACGACAATCACCCCAGCGAAACCGCCATGGATGAGTATGCCGCCTACGCCGCCGTGCTGCGCAACGCAGGTTCGTTGGACGAGTTGCAGAAGCGAGTTGCCGAACTGCTTACTGCTGGGAAATCATGAAACGTCATGCTGAGCCGTTCGAAGCATCTTTACCGCTTCGTCAGATAGTAAACTTCTATCCGGTGGAGCAATAGAGATGCTTGGATTGCGCTCAGCATGACGTTTATTGATAGCCTTTGTTACTTCCCAAACTGCCGCAAATTGTAGGTGAAGCTGAGCAGGAAATACTGCGTGAGCACGCGGCTGCGCACGTCTTCGAGGTAGGTATCGGTGATGTTGCGCACCACGCTGCGGTTTTGGCGCAGGATATCGTAGGCTTGCAGCTTCAGCTCACCCTGCTTGTTGGCGAAGAACTGGCGGGCAATGCTGGCGTTCCAGAGCAGCACGCGCTGGTTGTAGCCGGCCGCGCGGCCGCTGTAGTTGGTCATCCACACATCGGAGGTGAATACCCAGCGGCCGGGCAGTTGGTAATACACATCGGCCGTGAGGGTTTGGGTGAGAAACGAGCTATTTTGCTGCGGCAGCAGGGAATACGTGGCCCGCTGGTAGGTGACATTGCCGCGTAGGCCAAATTCGAGTTGGTCGTTGAAAGCGGAGTTGAGGCTTAGCCCCTGGCCGACGCTCCACGAGCGAGACTGGTTGGTAAGCTCGTTTACAAAGCTGTTGTTACGCGTTAAATTTCCGTTAGTAGTCAAGTTTACATTCAGCTTATGCCAGGACAGTCGCTGGCCCAGCGACACAAAACCGTTGAGCGTGGCGTAGCCATCGGCATTCACGGGGCGGGTGGTTTGCACGCCGCGGGCGCTGAAACTGGTGGCCGACACGATGCGGTTCTGGACTTGGTTGCCGCCCAGCAGCAGAAACACGCTGCGGTTGTTCACGGCGTTGAACTGGCTGTAGGTGGCCGTGAGCGAGTGCACGTATTCGGGGCGCAGGTGGGGGTTGCCCAGGCGCACGTTGAGCGGGTTGGTGTTGTCGGCCACGGGCTGTAGCTGGGTGGCGGTGGGTGCCTGCAGGCGGGTGCGGTAGTTGAAGCGCAGGTTACGGCTGCGGCTGCCGGTCCAGCTGAACATGGCGTTGGGCAGCAGGTTCTGGTAATGCCGCGTGAGGGCCGTGTCTGCCGACTGGTTGTCGACCCGCAAATCGGCCTGCTGCGCGTCGAGGCCCAGCCCATAGGTGAAGCGCAGGCGGCTGGTTTGCACCGTCAGGCCCGCGCGGTTGGTCAGAAAGTCGCTGCTGAATCGGTTGCTAAGGGCGTAGTTCGGGAGCGTGTACTGCTGGGTGGCTTCGTCTAAGTCACTCACGCGGCGGTCGGCGCGGCTGTGGCTGCGGGCCAGGTTGTAGTGCAACTCCAGCTTGCGGCGCAGGCTCAGCGGCTCGGTGTACGAGAGGTTCAGGGCCTGCGTACGGGCGGGGTTGTCCTGCGCAATGCGCTGGTCGAGTCGAGTCGTGTTGGGCGCGCCGTCGGGGGCGAAGAAAGTATTGGTGGCCTGGTTGAGGGCGTCGCCGTCCTGGTTGTTGAGCACCGTGTTCAGGTTGGCCGAAAACGTGCGGCCCTGCTTGGCAAACTTGCGCATCAGCAGCGCGTTGCCGCCGCCCCAAAGCGTGTTGGCCAGTGCATCGTAGCGGCCTTGGCTTTCGTTGAGTTGCAGCGCCCCCCGACTGGTTTGCTGCTGACTCAGGTTCAGCCCGTCGGAGATGCGCCACCACAGGTTCGGCGTGAAGCGCAGCGAGGTCAGCGAATCCACCTGGTAATCGAGGCGGAAGTTGAAGCGCTGCGTGAGCACCCGGCTGCGCGAGTCGGCTAGCTGCTGGGTGAGCAAGGGCGTACCGGCCTCGCCGGCGGTACCGGTGGCCACGTTTTCGCGCCGAATCTGCTGCTGGTTGGTGAGCGTGGTGCGGCTGGCGAAGTAGCTGGTGGCCACTTCGGCGCGCTTGCCCCAGGCGTCGCGGTAGTTCAGCCCGCCCGCCACCGATTCGAGGATGCCGATGGGCTGAGTGGTGCCGCCTGCGCCGCTGTTGCGGTTTCGTTGGCCGCCACCCAGCACCACCGTCGGCCCGCCGCCACTGCCACCGCCGAATCCGCCGGGCAGGTCGCTGCCCATTGTGCCGGCGCCGGGGCCCGCGCTGGCGTCGCCGGCCGCGGGGCCGCCGTTGTCGCCGAAACCCAGCTGGTTGATGTTGTTGGCCTGCCCGATGGCCGACAGCTGGCGGCCGTTGTTGAAGCGGTTCAGGCCGAGGCGGGCCTGGTAGCGGCCATCGGTGCCCACGCCCACGCCGTTTTGGCCGAAGTAGCCCTTGCGCTTGTCGCGCTTGGTCACCAGGTTCAGGGTTTTCTGCTGGTTGCCGTCGTCGATGCCCGAAAAGGCGGCCTGGTCGCTGCGGGCGTTGTAGAGTTGCACCTGGTCGATGATGTCGGCCGGCAGGTTGCGGGTGGCCATTTTGGGGTCGTCGCCGAAGAAAGGCTTGCCGTCGACGAGCACGCGCTGCACGTCCTGCCCGTGCGCCTTGATGTTGCCGTCGCGGTCGACTTCTACGCCCGGCAGCTTCTTCAGCAACGACTCCACGGCCGCGTTCGGCTGGGTTTTGAAGGCCTTGGCGCTGAAGGCCAGCGTGTCGCCGCTCACGCTCACCGGGGCCCGCTCCTGCTGAATCACGACCTCGCCCAGGGTTTGCGACATGGCTTTCAGCCGCAGCGTGCCCGCGTTCAGCGCCGCGGGGCCTCCGGCGGGCAGGGTTACCGGCGTCAGCTGGCTTTTGTAGCCCAGAAACGTGGTCAGCAGAAAGTAGCGGCCGGGCGCCACGTTGCGCAGCGCGAAACGCCCGTCGCCGTCGGTGATGGTGAAGCTCAGGTACGACGAGTCGCGCCCGGCCAGCAGCGACACCGACGCCTCCCGCAGCGGCTTGCCGGTAAGCGAATCGGCCACCAGGCCCTGAATCTGGCCTTTGCCGGTGCTGGCCGCGGCTGACGCAGCCGATTTCTGCGCCAGCGCCGGAGCCCAATAGCTCAGCCAGCAAACGAGGAGTAAGAAATAGCGCATGGCGGGTTCGAATTCGGAGTGCGGAATGATGAATGCTGACTGCTGGGGTCGGGTGCGCGGCGCTGGACGGGCAGAATGCCGAATGCAGCGGGCCGATTGCCCGATTCCGCATTCAGTATTCCCCATTCAGAATTAGTTGCCGATGGCGCGGTCCATCATTCGTTGGCGGAAATCGGCGCGGGCTTTGTCGCGCAGGTCGCGCAGTTGCTCGGTGCTTACCAGCTGGGCGCCGGCGTTGGGCCGCACGTCGGCTTCGGCCACGGGCTTGGTATCGACTTTGGTGGCCCGGAATTGCTCACGTGAGCCTTCCAGGGCCAGCACCACGCCTTTTTCGGGCATCAGCTCCTTCACCGGCGAGTAGGTGAAGGGCAGTTCGGTGGTGTACCACACGGTGTAGGTTTCCTTCTGGTAGGGCACCGTGGCTTTGCGGCAGGTAAAGCCGGCAATTTTCTTGGTCTGGGTGGTTTCCTGCCAGCCGGTGGGCTTCACGAAGGGGGCGTCGGTGCGGTAAGTGGTGGTCGTACCGTCGGTTTTCAGGGCTACCACGGTGGCCACGGCGCGCGCCTGCTGGTCGATGTACACGGCTTCGTCGTAGGGCCGGCCGAGGCTGGTGGTTTGGGGCGCCGAGTTGGGGCCATCGGACTGCACGACGCGCATGGCGTTGTTTTCGCGCTCTTCCTTGGCGTAGTTGCCGGCGAAGCTGAGCGTCATACCGAAAGTGCGGGTGTCGGGTATGTCGGTGGGAAAATCGGGGCTGCCGGGCTTCACCACCTGCCCGTTGATGACGACCCGGGCCTGCGAGAGGTCAACTTTCTGGGCTACTTCGTACTGAATGCGGCCGGAGGTAGGCGCCGTTTGGGCGTGGGCGGCAATGCTCAGGCCGGTGGCCAGCGTCAGGAGCACGAACAGGAACACGAGGAGGGTTTTCATGGCAAGCGTCGGTTGGGGTTGGTTGACGCTTGCAAAGCACCGCAAGGCAAGTGTAAAGCACTGTTATCTTGTGTTAAAGAGTGTTAACGGTGCACTTTCGGCGCGCTGGAGGTCGTAAATTCGGCTCGTCAACTTCCCACTCCCCTGCCCATGAAACGCCGCATCCGCTCTATTTTCTGGCTGATGGCGTTGTGCATTCTGGGCATCAACGGCTTTCAGGCCTACTGGCTCTACAACACCTACCAGCTCAGCACCACGCAGTTTCAGCGCACCGCCCGCGAGGCCCTGCAAAGCGTGGTGCAGCAGTACCAGCTGGCCGCGGCCCGGCAGTTTATTCGCGGCAGCGGCCCCGAGAAGGTGGTTATTTTCCAGAGTTTTTCGCAGGACGGCGACGCGCTCGACCGCGTTATTGTGCAGAACCACAACGGCGCCAAACCCGACTCTACCAGGCAGCTGCGGCGTGTGGCCCTGCAACGCGAGCTGCTCACGCGCCTGCCCCAGCGTCGCCCGGCCGACACGCTGGCCCGGCACCTCTCGCGCCTGCTCATCGGCGACTGGAAAAGCAGCCAGCAGGTGAATTTGCCGCGCCTGCAGCAGGCCTACCGCGCCGAGCTGGATTTGCGCGGCATTCCCACCGCCTTCGTGCTCGATACGCTGCGCATTCCCATTGCCGAGCGCAGCCGCGCGGCCCTGCTCGAACCGCAGTCGGCCCGGCTGGCGGCCGTGGATTTTCGTACCGCGCCGGTGGCGCTGAACCCCATCAACTACCTGTATGTGCAGGCCGGGTTTGCCACACCCGCGTTCTACATTCTGCGCCAGATGGGCGGTTTGCTGGGCGGTTCGGTGCTGCTGCTGGCCCTCACCACGGGCTGCTTTGTGCTGATGCTGTCCACGATTCTGAAGCAGAAAAAGCTCTCGGAAGTCAAAAACGACTTCATCAACAACATGACCCACGAGCTGAAAACGCCGTTGGCTACGGTGTCGGCCGCGGTGGAAGCCATGCAGCATTTTGGCGTGCTGCAGGACGCGCAAAAGACCCAGACCTACCTCAGCATTTCGCGCCACGAGCTGCAGCGCCTCTCCGACTTGGTGGAGCGCGTGCTCAACATTGCCGTGGAGGAGCGCCAGACCCTCACGCTCAATCCCGAGCTGGTGCGCCCCGCCGAGCTGGTAGACGAACTGGTGGCCCGGCACCAGCTGAAAGCCGCCAAGCCGGTGCAGTTCACCGTCGATATTTCGCCTGCCGACGCCGTGCGCCTCGACCGCACCCACGTCTCGGGCGTCATCAACAACCTCATCGACAACGCCATCAAGTACTCGCGCGAGCAGGTCAGCATTGCCATTCGCGGCCGCCGCGAGGCCAGCGGCTGGCGCCTCACCGTGCAGGACGACGGCATCGGCATTCCCAGCAGTTACCAGGAAGCTATTTTCGACCGGTTTTTCCGCGTGCCCACTGGCAACCTACACCCCGTCAAAGGCTTTGGCCTGGGCCTCTACTACGTGCGCCAAGTGGTGGAGCGCCACGGCGGCACCATCGACGTGCGCAGTTCGCCCAACCAAGGCAGCGAGTTTTCGATGTGGCTGCCGGGCTAAATGATTGTCATGCAAAGCCTCCGCCGAACCGAAGGTCGCCTGCGGCTCTGCATGACGGTCAGGAATAAGCCACCTACCCCGAACTCCCAGCCCCTACCTTCCAATTCTTAGCCTTTCTTCCCCATGCCTACCGTACTCCTCATCGAAGACGAAGCCGCTTTGGGCATGATTGTGAAGGACAGCCTGGAGGTGCGCGGCTTCACGGTGCAGTACGCCGCCGACGGCGAGGAAGGCCTGCGGCTGTTTCGCCAGCACTGCCCCGACATTGTGGTGGCCGACGTGATGATGCCTAAGCTCGACGGCTTTTCGCTGGCCGAGCAGATCCGGCGCGAAAACCCGGTCCTGCCCATTCTGTTCCTCACGGCCCGCTCGCAGCCCGCCGACGTGGTGCGCGGCTTCGAGCTGGGCGGCAACGACTACCTGAAAAAACCCTTCAGCATGGACGAGCTGATTGTGCGCATCAAAGCCCAGCTCAACCGCTTCACGCCGCCCGCCGCGCCGGCGCCCAGCGGCCCGCTCCGCATCGGCCGCTACCAGTTCGACCACCCCAAGCAAAAGCTTCTCTTTGAGGGCCAGGCCGAGGAACTGACGCACCGCGAGGCCGAGCTGCTCAAGCACCTCTACGACCAGCGCAACCAAGTGCTGGCCCGCGGCGCCGTGCTGCAGGCCTTGTGGGGCGACGACAACTTTTTCAACGGCCGCAGCCTCGACGTGTTCATCACGCGCCTGCGCCGCTACCTCCGCCACGACCCACAGGTGCAGATCATGAACGTGCGCGGCATTGGCTACAAGCTCATTGCTTGATATAGACGCAACAAAAAGCCCCCGCACCGGGCGTAGACGCCAGTTGCGGGGGCTTGTGCTGACTCAGGCTAGCCGTTACTGCTTGTTCTGCAGCTGCTTGAGCTTGTGGTAGGTTTGCTTCGACTGGGCGTACTGCCGCTGCACTTCGTTGCGGAGCGCCCCGGTCAGGCTTTGGTCGGCCAGGGCCTCTTCGTAGGCCTTGATGGCCCACTCCTCCCCGTACACGTTGGAGCCGAGCACGGCCTTTTCGTCGTAGCCGGTCACGGCCGCTTTGGCTTCCATCCAGCCGCGGTAGACCTTGCCCTTGAGGGTAGTGCCGGTTTCGCGGCTGCCGTCTTTGTCGCGCAGGTAGGTATTGAGCTTGTTGGCAAACTGCTGGCTTTGGCTAACCAGCTGCTTGTAGTAGCCGCGCAGTTCTGCATCCTGGCTTTCACCGGCAGCGCGCTGGTACCCTTCCACCCGGTCGTTTACGAAGAGCAGCAGCTCGTGCAGCGTAGCCGCTTCGCCGCTTTTGTTGCGCCGGGCGCTAGCGCCCGACGATTTGCCGCTGCGGCTGAGCAAGTACCAGCTGCCGGCAGCCAGTACGGCGCCCCCTACCACTTTCTGGGTGGTGGAAAGCTGGCGCCACCGGTCCGATGCCTGCCCGGCCAGTCGCTTCACCGGCTCCGGCACTTGGGTGAGGGTATCGGTCAGGCCGCTGTCTTGCAGCCAACGCTGGGCCTGCGACAGCAGCGGCGCGGCCGCGCCGCCGAACGATTGGGAAGAAGCACCGGCCGATGCTTGGTCGGCTGAGTCGGTGGGCTGGCTGCCCGCAACGGCGCTAGCCGTTTGCGTTGGGTTGTCGGCATCGGAGAGGGCGTGGGCGGCCGGCGAGTTGGTGCTAACGCGGGGTTTGCTGGGATGGCTCATAGTGAAGATCGAAAAAAGTGGACCACAGCCGAGTGTTTGGCTGGTGGTAACTCTTTCGAGGAACCGGCCCGGAAGGTTACACCCCAGCTTGCCGGCCCCGTCGCAGGGCACCCGCTACTTCACCACAAGGCTACCGCGCAGCATGCCCATTCCGCAGGTGAAATCGAACCGGCCGGGTTGTTGGGGCAGCAGCTCGATTTGGGTTGTTTGGAACGCGGGCAAATCGCGCCGGACGCCGAAATCAGGCATCAGCAGCTCCTCCGAGCAGCTATTTTCCTCGGCGCGGTAGAAATTGAGCTGCACCGGCTTGCCGCGCTCCACCTCAATTACGTCGGGCGAATAGCCACCCTTTACGGTAATGGCCACCTCCTGCACGCCGCTCGGGGAAGCGGCTGCCGCAACCGTCTGCCGAGTCGAAAAAAAGAAGTACCACAGCACCAACCCGGCCAACGCCAGACCGCCCACCGTCACCAGAATTTCAGCAGCATCCATCAGCAAAAGCCGTTAGTGGTTATCGAAAGCCCGCAAGCGCAGGGAATTGGTGAGCACCGACACCGAGCTGAGGGCCATGGCGCCCGCTGCCAGCATGGGCGACAGCAACCAGCCCAGCACGGGGTACAGCAGCCCGGCCGCAATGGGAATGCCCAAGATGTTGTACACGAAGGCAAAAAACAGGTTCTGCTTGATGGTGCGGATGGTTTGGCGCGACAACTCAATGGCCGTGACCACGCCGTGGAGGTCGGAGCGCATGAGCGTGATGCCGGCGGCCTGCATAGCTACATCGGTGCCCGAGCCGATGGCCAGGCCCACGTCGGCTTGCGCCAGCGCGGGCGCATCGTTGATGCCGTCGCCGACCATGGCTACGGTGCGGCCTTCGGCCTGCAGCGCTTTCACCGTAGCGGCTTTGTCGGCGGGCAGCACCTCGGCAAAGTAGCGCCCGATGCCCACCTGCGCCGCTACCTGCGCCGCCGTTTGGGAGTTGTCACCGGTCATCATCACCACTTCTATGCCCAGGGCCTGCAGCTTTTTGATGGCGGCGGCAGAGGTGTCGCGCACCGTGTCGGCCACGCCTAGCAGGGCCGCGGCGCGGCCCGCTACGGCCACGTAGAGCACCGTTTTGGCTTGGGCCAGCAGTTGGTCGGCCAGCGCGGCCAATTCCGCGCTTAGCAGAACGCCTTCGTCGGAGAGCAGGCGGCGGTTGCCGATGAGCACCGCCTGGCCCTCGACGGTAGCGGCGGCACCTTTGCCTTCTACCGCCCGAAAACCCGTGACAGACATGCTTCCGCCCGCTGATTGCGCTTCGGCGTGGCGCACCACGGCCGCGGCCAAGGGGTGCTCCGAGTGCCGCTCCACGGCCGCCGCCAGTTGCAGCACGTGAGCGGCGTTCTGGCCGGGCGCCACGAAATCAGTCACGGCCGGCTCGCCCTGGGTGATGGTGCCGGTTTTGTCGAGCAGCACGGTATCGACTTGGTAAGCCTTTTCCAGCGCCTCGGCGTTGCGGATGAGCACGCCGTGCTCGGCGCCTTTGCCGGTACTCACCATCATGGCCGTGGGCGTGGCCAGCCCCAGGGCGCAGGGGCAGGCAATGATGAGCACGGCCACAAAATTGACCAATGCCAGCGGCAACCGGGTGCTTTCGGGCGCCAGATCGAACCACAGCACGAAGGTGAGAATGGCAATAACGACCACCGTGGGCACAAATACGGCGCTGACTTTGTCGGCCAGCCGCTGAATGGGCGCGCGGCTGCCCTGGGCCTCTTCCACCAGCTTCACAATTTGGGCCAGCAGGGTATCGGCCCCCACCTTGGTCACGCGGAAGCGAAACGAGCCGGTGGTGTTGAGCGTGGCCCCAAACACGGCGGCGCCCGGCAGCTTTTCCACCGGCAGACTTTCACCCGTGAGCATGGCCTCGTTCACGGACGAGTGGCCTTCGGTGACCACGCCGTCGGTGGCTACTTTTTCGCCGGGGCGCACCACTACCGTGTCACCCAGCTGCAGCTGCGCCAGCGGAACATCCATTTCTTGCCCACCGGGGCGCACCACGCGGGCCGTTTTGGCCTGCAGCCCCAGCAGCGACTTCATGGCCGCCGAAGTTTGGGTTTTGGCGCGCAGTTCCAGCACCTTGCCCAGCAGAATGAGCGCAATGATGGTGGCCGTGGTGTCGTAGTATACCTCGGGCATGATGCCCCGGCGGTGGAAGTAGCCCGGCACCACGGTAGCGGCGAGGCTGTAGAGAAACGCCGCGCCGGTGCCCACGGCAATGAGCGTGTCCATGTTGGCGGCCCGGTGCCGCAGCCCGTTCCAGGCCGACACGTAGAACTCGCGGCCGCTGTAGAGCAGCACGGGCAGCGTGAGCAACAGCAGCGCGTAGTTGAGCCACGACACGTTTACGCGCTCCAGCAGCGCGGGCCAGAGCATAAGCATGCTCAGCGGCATGATGACCAGGGCCAACCCGGCAGCTACTGCGAAGCGGCGCTTGAGTTGCCGGTAGGCCCGGGCCTTCTGCGCATCGAGGTCGGCTTGGCGGTCGGCGGCGCTGGTGTCGGGGGCGCGCTCGGTTACGCCGTAGCCGGCCTTCACCACGGCTTCTTTTATGGCCGCGGGCGTCACCTGGTCGGGCAGGTACTGCACGGTGGCTTTTTCGGTGGCCAGGTTCACCAGCGCATTTTGCACGCCGGGCGTGCGGCTCAACGACCTCTCAACAAACGACGCGCACGACGCGCACGTCATGCCTTCGATGTCGAGGGTGGTGGTTTCGGGAGTAGCAGACATTATTAAATCAGCGAATAGAATACCGGAAGGCCGTTTTGCGGGCATTGCACCAATCACAGAAAGGCTCTACAAAGTAACGCGCACCGGCGGCGGGAGTTGGTACGGAATCCGACCCGCGCACTTGCATAATTTGGCCGACGCCCAAACAAACACCCGTGGTTTTTCAGCCTGTTTTACAAGCTATTCACGTGCTTCTTCCACCGAAATTCTTTCCGCAACCGATTGCGGAAACCGGGCGCGGGCCAGCGGTTTTGCCGTGCTTCAGACCCACGCGGAAGACGTATATTCGGCAGCTAAACGCCTGCCAATGGCCCCGCAAGCTGCGTTTGGCGGCTGGTTGAGCGTCCCACCTGGCTTCTCTACGTTCCTTTCTCCGCCCATGACCTACCTCCTTGGCTACGATATCGGCAGCTCGTCGATCAAAGTCGCGCTGCTCGACGCCGATACGGGCCGGTGCCTGGCCAGCGTCACGTCGCCGCAGCAGGAAATGGAGATTAGTGCGCCGGTGGCGGGCTGGGCCGAGCAGCAGCCGGAACGCTGGTGGCAGGAAGTCGTCAACGCTACCCGGCAGCTCCGCCACGAGTACGCCTTCGATGCCGCGCGGGTGGCCGGCATTGGCATCACCTACCAGATGCACGGGCTGGTACTCGTCGACCACGCCGGCCAGGTGCTGCGCCCGGCCATCATCTGGTGCGACAGCCGCGCCGTGGACCTGGGCAACCAGGCATTCCACGACCTGGGCGAAACCCACTGCCTGCAGAACTACCTGAACTCGCCCGGCAACTTCACGGCCTCCAAGCTGAAGTGGGTGCAGGAACACGAGCCCGACATCTACGCCCGGGTTCACAAGATTCAGCTGCCCGGCGACTACATTGCCTTTCGGCTGACGGGCGAGCTGCAAACCACCGTCTCGGGCCTGTCGGAAGGCGTGTTCTGGAACTTCCGCGAGCAAGCCGTGGCGCAGGATCTGCTCGATTACTACGGCATCAGCCGCGAGCTGCTGCCCGCCGTGGTCGACACCTTTGCCGTGCAGGGCCGGCTGGCGCCCGCACCGGCCCAGGAGCTGGGCCTGCACGCGGGCACGCCCATCGGCTACCGCGCCGGCGACCAGCCCAACAACGCGTTTTCGCTCAACGTGCTGCAGCCCGGCGAAATTGCTGCCACGGCCGGCACCTCGGGCGTGGTCTACGGCATCAGCGACGCGCCGACCGCCGACCCACACTCCCGCGTGAATGCCTTTGTGCACGTAAACAGCACGCCCGAGCAGCCCCGCAACGGCGTGCTGATGTGCATGAACGGCACCGGCATTCTGAACAGCTGGCTGCGCAAAGTGGTGGGCGAGCTGCCCTACGACGAGATGAACCAACTGGCCGCACAAGCCCCCATTGGAGCCGCCGGCCTGCAGTTTTTCCCCTTCGGAAACGGCGCCGAGCGCATCCTGGAAAACCAGCCCACCGACGCCGAATTGCGCGGGCTCAACTTCAACATTCACGACCGTCGCCACGTGCTGCGGGCCGCGCAGGAAGGCATCGTTTTCGCCCTCGTCTACGGCCTGAACATCATGCGGGCCGCGGGCGTGCAGGTGCATACGGTGCGCGCCGGCAACGCCAACATGTTCCTGAGCCCGGTGTTTCGCGAGGCCTTTGTGAACTGCGGCAACGTGGCGCTGGAGCTCTACAACACCGACGCGGCCCAGGGCGCGGCCCGCGGCGCCGGCGTGGGCGTGGGCCTCTACGCCTCCCCTGCCGAAGCCTTCGGCGGCCTGGAGCGCCTGCTGACGCTGGCCCCCACCCCCGATTTGCAGCCGCAATACCAAGCGGCCTACGCCCGCTGGCAGCAGGTACTCACCACCCATATTCTTCCTCAACCCTCTAGCCTCCCCCAACGCAATGTCGCGCAGCCTGCTTTCTAAAACCGAGTACTTCCAAGGCATCGGCCCCATCCGTTTCGAGGGGCGCGAGTCGGACAACCCGCTGGCCTTTAAATGGTACGACGAAAACCGCGTGGTAGCCGGCAAAACCATGAAGGAGCACCTGCGCTTTGCCGTGTCGTACTGGCACACCTTCACCGGCACCGGCGGCGACCCGTTCGGCCCCGGCACCAAGCAGTTTGCCTGGGACGCGCACCCCGACATTCTGGGGCGGGCCAAAGACAAAATGGACGCGGCGTTTGAGTTTTTCACCAAGCTCGGCACGCCCTATTACTGCTTTCACGACATCGACCTGGTGGACGAAGGCGCCTCGCTGCGGGAGTACGAAAGCAACCTGCAAGGCATTGTCGACTATGCCAAAGGCAAGCAGCAGGAATCGGGCGTGAAGCTGCTCTGGGGCACGGCCAACGTGTTTTCGAACCCGCGCTACATGAACGGCGCCTCCACCAACCCCGACTTTCAGGTGGTGGCCCACGCCGGTACGCAGGTGCTCAACGCCCTCGACGCGACCATTGCGCTCGGCGGCGAAAATTACGTGTTCTGGGGCGGCCGCGAGGGCTACATGACGCTGCTCAACACCAACATGAAGCGCGAGCTGGAGCACATGGGCCGCTTCCTGACGATGGCCCGCGACTACGCCCGCCAGCAGGGTTTCCAGGGCAAGTTCTTTATCGAGCCCAAGCCCGCCGAGCCCACCAAGCATCAGTACGACTTCGACGCGGCCACCGTCATCGGCTTCCTGAAAGAATACGGGCTGCAAGACGACTTCATGCTGAACCTGGAAGTGAACCACGCTACGCTGGCCGGCCACACCTTCCAGCACGAGCTGCAGGTGGCCGCCGATGCCAACCTGCTGGGCTCGATGGACGCCAACCGCGGCGACTACCAGAACGGCTGGGACACCGACCAGTTCCCCAACAACCTCAACGAGCTGACCGAGTGCATGCTCATCATTCTGGAGCACGGCGGCATCCGGCCCGGCGGCATCAACTTCGACGCCAAAACCCGCCGCAACTCCACCGACCTGGAGGACATCTTCGTGGCCCACATCAGCGGCATGGATGCCTTTGCCCGCGCCCTCGTCACGGCCGACAACATCCTGCAGAAGTCGCCCTACCGCAAGTTCCGCACGGAACGTTACGCCTCGTTTGATGCCGGGCACGGCGCGGCCTTCGAGCAAGGCCAGCTGACGCTGGAAGACCTGCGCCGCATTGCCCACGAAAGCGGCGAACCGGCCCAGCGCAGCGGCAAGCAGGAATGGCTGGAAAGCATCATCAACCAGTACATCTAACCCCGGCCGCGCCGCCCACTCCCCAACCGCCTCCGCCCTAACCAACCGCAACAATGCCCATCATCCAAAGCTGGCGCTGGTACGGCCCCGCCGACCCGGTCAGCCTCTCGGACATCCGCCAGGCCGGCGCCACCGATGTAGTAACGGCTCTGCACCACATTCCCAACGGCCAGGTCTGGCCCGTCGAAGAAATTAAGCAGCGCCAGGCCGAAGTGGCCGCCGCCGGCCTGGTGTGGAGCGTGGTGGAGAGCGTGCCGGTGCACGAGCACATCAAAACGCGCACCGGCGACTTTGCCCGCTACATCGAGAACTACCAGCAGAGCCTGCGCAACCTGGCCGCCTGCGGCATCCGCACCGTTACCTACAACTTCATGCCGGCGCTCGACTGGACGCGCACCGACCTGAGTTACGAAGTGGAAGACGGCTCCCGTGCCCTGCGCTTCGAGCGCGCCGCCTTCGTGGCGTTTGATGCGCTGCTGCTGCAGCGCCCGGGAGCCCGCGCGGCGTACTCGGCCGCGGAGCTGGCCACCGCCGAAGCCCGGCTGGCGGGCATGAGCGAGGCGGAACGGGAGCTGCTGGTGCGCAACCTCATTGCCGGGCTGCCCGGCTCGGAGGAAAGCTTTACCCTCCAGCAGTTTCAGCAGGCGCTGGATACGTACCACGGCATTGACGCCGCGAAGCTGCGAGAGCATCTGATTCTATTTCTGCGCGAAATTGTGCCGGTGGCCGAGGAAGCGGGCGTGGTGCTGGCCATTCACCCCGACGACCCGCCCTACCCCATTCTGGGTTTGCCGCGCGTGGTGAGCACCGCCGCCGACGTGCAGGCCCTCTGCGACGCGGTGCCGTCGCGCAGCAACGGCCTGTGCTTCTGCACCGGCTCGTTCGGCGTGCGGCCCGACAACGACCTGCCGGCCATGGTGCGGCAGTTTGCCGAGCGCATCCACTTCATTCACTTGCGCAGCACCCAGCGCAACGCGCAAGGCGACTTCTACGAGGCCAACCACCTGGAAGGCGACGTGGACATGTACGCCGTCATGCGCGAGCTGATTGGCGTGATGCGCCGGCGCCAAACCAGCCTGCCCATGCGCCCCGACCACGGCCACCAAATGCTCGACGACCTCAAGAAAAAGACCAACCCCGGCTACTCGGCCATCGGGCGCCTGCGCGGGCTGGCCGAGCTACGCGGCCTGGAAATGGGCATAAGCCGCAGCCTGCCCGAAACCGCGCTGTAGCGGCGTGGGCCGACGGGTGCGGGCGGGCTAGGCCACCACGGGGAGGGGTTCCTCGGTCGGCCTAGCCGGCACCGCCAGCAAGCCCAGCATGTGGTTTATCGTTTGTTCGTCATCGGGCAGGCCGGTTTGCCGCCACAGCTCAATGCCCTGGCGCACCAGCACGCAGGCGGGCAGTTGCGTGGCGTGGAAGCTGCGCACCACGTTCGGGTGCAGGGCTTCGTCGATTTTGAGCACCCGAACGGCGCCGCCGAGGCGGTGCTGCAGCTGGGCCAGCAAAGCGCGGGTGGCGCCCAGCGGCTCTCCCCCCGGACTGGCAACCGGCAGCAGCACCAGCAGCACGGGCGCGTCGGCGGCCGGAAGCAGAGGTTGTGGTTGCGGGACGGTCATGGAAAGCAGGCGATGTTGGCGAAAACAATATTGCCCGATTTCGGCGCCGCAATCCATGATATTCGTCAGGTAGTGGCTAAACTTTGGTCATATCCGACCAATTTGTGACGAATTTCGTCCCGCAATACGGCTTCTTGCTTCCCACTCAACGGCTGATCTTGCCCGGTATGCCCACCCGCTCCTACGCCGACGCCCTGGTTCACACGCTGTTTCAGCAGGCCCAAGGCTTTGTGGGCGTTTACGATGCCCAGTTGAGCCGGTTTACCCGCGTCAATGCCAAGGGAGTGCAGCTGCTGGGCTTTGCCACTGAGCAGGCCCTGCTGGATGCGCCGGCGCTGCCCATTCGCCCGGCCACGCTCGAAAGCTGGGAAACCCTGCTGGAAGCCGCGCAACAGCACCATTACGTGGTCGACGCCCGCATCGAGTTGCCGGGGCGCCCCGCCGTAGATGCCCGCCTGGAGCTGACGCACTTTGAGCACGAAGGCCGCTCGCTGTTTTTGGTGGGCCTGCACGAGCAGGAACAAGGCCGCTTGCAACGGGCCGAACGGGAGCTGGCGCAGAGCGTGGGCCGCTTCGAAGCGGTGGTGGCCAATGCCACCATCGGCATTGTCGTCTGCGACCGGCAGGGTGTCATCATATCGGCCAACCGCTTGTCGCAGCAGCTCTTTGGCTACGCCGAAGGCGAGCTGCCGGGCCAGAAGATTGAAGTGCTGGTGCCCAACGCCGCCGGACGCCGGCACGAGCAGCTGCGCGAATCCTTCAACGCCAACCCCTCGGTGCGGGCCATGGGTGCGCACCGCGCCGGCCTTGAGGCCCTGCGCAAAGACGGCTCGGTATTCCCCGTGGAAGTGAGCCTGAGCTATTTCTATCTCGACGACGAGCTGTACGTGGTGTCCTACATCCTCGACATCACCTATAAGAAGGAAGCCGAGCGGGAGCTGATTGCCCAGCGCCAGCGCGTGGAGGGCCTCAATGCCGAGCTGGAGCAGAAAGTAGCCGACCGCACCCACGCCCTGCTCAGCACGCTGGAGCAGCTGGAGCAGCGCACCGAGGAGCTGGCCAAGGCGCTGGCCGCCGAGCAGGAATTGGGCGAGTTGAAGTCGCGCTTCGTGAGCATGGCTTCGCACGAGTTTCGCACCCCGCTCACGGCCGTCATGAACTCGGCCACGCTCATCGAGAAATACCCCGGTGCCGACCAGCAGGACAAGCGCGTGAAGCACCTGCAGCGCATTCGGGCCTCGGTGAAGCACCTCAACGACATTCTGGAAGAGTTTCTGTCGGTGGGCCGCATCGAGGAAGGCCGCATTGAGGCCCGCCCCGCCGACCTGGACTTCGGGGCCCTACTGGCCGATACCGTGGCCGACGTGCAGAGCCTGCTGAAACCCGGCCAAATCATTGAGCAACGCACGGAATGCCCCGCGCCGGTACACCTGGACTCTTCGCTGCTGCGCAAAATTCTGGTCAACCTGCTCTCCAACGCCATCAAGTACTCGGGCGACAACTCGGTGGTAACGGTGCGCACCGCCTGCACCGGCGGCCACCTCACCCTCACGGTGCAGGACCAGGGCGTGGGCATTTCGCAGGAAGACCAGGAGCACTTGTTCGAGCGGTTTTTCCGCGCCCGCAACGTCACCAACGTACCCGGCACCGGCCTCGGACTCTACATCATTGCCAAGTACCTGGAGCTGATGAACGGCCGCATCGAGTTGCTGAGCGAGCTAGGCCAGGGCACCACCGTCACCGTCACCATTCCCTATGAAAACCATCCTGCTGATTGAGGACAACGACCTGATTCGGGAAAGCACCGCCGAAATTCTGGAACTGGCCGGCTACGCCGTGCTGACGGCCGAAAACGGCAAAGTGGGCGTGGAACAGGCCCGCGCCACCCGGCCCGATCTGGTCATCTGCGACATCATGATGCCCGTGCTCGACGGCTACGGCGTGCTGCAGATTTTCAGCCAGGACGCACAGCTTTCGGGCATACCGTTCATTTTTCTGACCGCCAAAACCGAGCGCACCGACATGCGCAAGGGCATGGAACTGGGTGCCGACGACTACCTGACCAAACCCTTCGACGAGAGCGAGCTGCTGAGCGCCATTACGGGCCGCCTCAACCGCTTCAGCCACCTCAAAGCCGATTACGACCTGCAACGCGAAGGGCTGCACGAGTTTCTGGAAGACGCCCGCGCCGTGGGCAAGCTGGAAAGCCTCTCGACCGACCGCAAAGTGCACACCGTGCGCAAAAAGCAGGACATCTACCGCGAAGGCGACGACCCCACGCGGCTGTACTTTGTGAAATCGGGGCGGGTGAAAACGGTGAAAACCACCGCTGCGGGCAAGGAGCTGATAACCGGGATATATGCCCCCGGCGAGTTTTTCGGGTACATGGCCCTGCTGGAGCACACCCGTCACAACGACTCCGCCGTCGCCGTCGACGACTCCGAGCTGGTGTACATTCCCAAGGACGACTTTACCCAACTCGTGCTGCGCAACCCCCAAGTCGGCCAGCAGTTTATCCGGCTGCTGGCCGGGCGCGTGAGCGAGCGGGAACAGCAGCTCGTGGGCATGGCCTACAACTCCATCCGGCGCCGCGTGGCCGATACGCTGCTGCGCCTGCACGAGCAGCACGCCGCCGACGCCAGCCCGTTTCAGCTCTCCCGCGACGACATGGCCGCCCTGGTGGGCACCGCGCCGGAGTCGCTGATTCGCACGCTGAGCGAGTTTCGGCAGGACGGCCTTATTGAGCTGACGGGCAAGGACATTCGGGTGCTGCAGCCCGACAAGCTGCGCCGCGCCAACTGGTAGTAAAACCGAACCGCGGCCGGCGGGTACCCTGCGGGCGTCCTAGCCGGCCGTGGTTTGGCTTTTCCGCCTCACAATCAGCCGACCCGTTCCGGCACCGGCTGCTTTTCGGCGGCCAGCCAGTCGATGCCCTTCCGCAGCCACTGCAAGGTGTGGGCTTCGGCCGAGCCGGGCGCGGGCTGCTGGTTGTAGTGCCACTCGCAGCGCGGCGGCAAACTCATCAGGATGCTTTCGGTGCGGCCGCCAGTTTCCAGCCCGAACTTGGTGCCGCGGTCGATGGCCAGGTTGAACTCGGCGTAGCGCCCCCGGCGGATGAGCTGCCAGTGGGTTTCCGGCTCCCCGTAGGGCAGCGCCGCGTTCTGCCGGAGCAGGTGGGAATAAGTGCGGCCGTATACCTCGCCCACGGCTTGCACGAAAGCAAACAGCTCTTCGAACGTACCGTCTTGGCCCACGGTGAGGCGGTCGAAGAAGATGCCGCCGACGCCGCGCGTTTCCTGCCGGTGAGGCAGGTAGAAGTACTCGTCGGCCCACTGCTTGAAGCGCGGGTAGTACGTGGGGTTGTGCTGCCCACAGACCGCGGCAATCTGCGCGTGAAACCAGCGGGCCTGCGCCTCGTCCACGTAAATCGGCGTCAGGTCCAGGCCGCCGCCGAACCAGGCTTCGCCGTTGCCGGCCTCGAAGTAGCGCACGTTCATGTGCGAGATGGGCACCCGGGGGCTGCGCGGGTGCTGCACCACCGACACGCCCGTGGCGAAATAGCGCGGGTCGGGCATGAGCAGGTGCTGCGCCGCCCGTTCGTCCATCTGGCCCCACACGGCCGAAAAGGCCACGCCGCCTTTCTCCAGAATATTGCCGTCCTGAATCACGCGGGTGCGGCCTCCGCCCCCGCTGTTGTGCGTCCAGGCATCTTCGTGAAAGGCGGCCCCGCCGTCGGCTGATTCCAGCTGCTGGCACAGCCAATCCTGAAACTGGCGCATCCAGTGTTCGACCTGGGCGCGGCGCGGCGTAGTAGCTGCGGAAGCAAACGTGTTCATAAGAGGGTAACTAAGTCGAAGAAAAAAGAACCGGCGTCGCGGCCTCAGGCCCAGCGGATGGACCGGTAATCGGGCAGCGCCGCAACGGGCCGTAGCTCCTCCTGCCGGGCGCACTGCTCACAGCAAGTTGCCGCGGCCGAGCATTCGGTGGGCCGCAGCACCAGCACCGGAATGCGCGTGTGGTAGGCCTGCGTTTTGGTATAGCTCACGTCGAAAAAACGGCGCAGCGCGGCCGCATCGGTTGGGGCAAAAACCAGCAGTTGGGTCCGCTGTTGGGCGCAAAACTCCCCGATGGCTTCGAGCGCGTCGTCGTCGCGCAGCAGCCGGGCGTCGCTGCGCACGTCGGGCAGGTGCTCCTGAATCAGGCGCATGTTTTTCTTGGTGCTGATGAGCGTCGTCAGCTCCATACGGTGATAGAAATGCACGAGCTGCAAATGCGCCGCCAGGCTGCGGGCCAACTCGCCCACAACGCGCAGGGCGGCAAAATCAGATCCACTGAAATTGGCCAGAAAAGCCATGCGGCTTGGCAACTGCCGCACGCCCGGCGGCACCACCAGCACCGGACAGCTGGCCAGCTCGGCAATGCGCACGGCGTGGTTGCCGTTGGTGGCGGGTTCGCCGCAGTCGGTGTGCTCCAGGTTCATTATCAGCAACTCGGCCGCGTATTCCTCCACCACGCTTTGCACGTGGTCGTGCAGGCAGCCTGCGCGCACGGCGTAGCGGTAGCAAATGCGGCGGCCGTCTTGGCGCACCAGCTGCACGTAGCGCAGGCGCTCGGCCAGCGCGGCCAGGCGCTTTCCATACGCCGCCGCCTCGGGTTCCGTCAGGGTTGGGCCGTGGTGGCTGTAGAGCAGCACAACTTCGGCGCCGAGGTGCACGGCCAGCTTGTTGGCGTACACCACCGTGTGCTCCGCCGCGGCGGTCAGGTCGACGGGAACGAGAATGGTTTTCATGGGAGCGAGCAAGGCGCGAAAGCGGAAGAATCGGGAGAAAGCGGCGGCTTAGCGGCCGGGCGTGCCGTGGCACATGGTAATGGCGTGGTTGACGGCCTTGCCAACCGGCCCCAGGGTTTGGGCCAGCGCCGGGCTCAGGTACGGAATGCCGAGCCCGAGTCCGCGCACGATGAATAGCCCGGCCATAACGGCCGCCACCACCGGCACGGCCTGCCGCAGCCGCGTGCGCCACCGCAGCGGCACCAGCTGCCCGGTAAGCGAAAGGACCAGCATCAGCGGCAGGGTGCCCAGGCCAAACAGCCCCATATAGCCCGCCGCGCCGCCTACGCTGCCAGCGCTTAGGGCACCGGCCAGCGCTAGGTATACCAGGCCGCAGGGCAACAGGCCATTGAGCAGCCCAGTGGTGTAGAGGGCCCCCAGGGAGGGCCGCTGAAAGAACAAGGCCAAGGTTTGCTTGAGGCGGACCAGCACCTTTTCGAGGCCCACGGCGGCCGCGGCCCGGCCGGTGTAGCGCTCCGGCACCACCACCAGCAACAGAATCAGCACGCCCGAGGCCACGGACAAGCCCTGTTGCAGCCCGGCCACGCGCAACGACTGCCCCAGGAGCCCGGCCGCCGCGCCCAGCGTAGCGTAGGTACTCACCCGGCCCAGGTTGTAGAGCACCCGGCCCACCACGTAACGCACCCCGCGCGGCCCTGCGCCCGGCAAGGCCAGGGCAATGGCCCCGCACATGCCCACGCAGTGGAAGCTGCCAAGAAGCCCAAAAACGAATCCTGCCCAGAGCATCACACGAGGAAAAAGCGTAGCTGGTTTCGGGCAGCAAGTTGGTCAGGCCACGCCCTGCTGCGGCATGACGAAAATCAGTTGCCGACGCTGATATTCTTCTCCTGGAAATACGCCTCGCCACCAGCGGTGAAGTCGAGGCGGATGCGCCAGTAGCCGGGCTTGAGGCGGGCGGTGCTCAGGTGCTGCGCGCCGGTTGCATCAACCTGCAGCGGCACGGTAAAATCGAGGCGCTGATCGGAAGGCCGGAAGAACTGCACCTTGCCCGTGGGCTGCGGGCTGGTGAGGGCGGCCGGAATCTGCAGCCCCAGGTCGTGGCCGGTTTCGTCGTAGGTGATGGTGACCTGCGCGGGCAGCGCCTGGGTGCGGGCCGTGGCTTCCATGCGCTGTTGGTGTTGCAGCTCCTGCTCGTAGTAGTCCTTGCTCACGAGGTCGACGCTGCTGCTCATGGCCTGCTTGACCATGTAGCCGATGAAGGTGGCGAAAAGCACGAAAACGGCGATGATGGCGTAGGGCCACAGGCTGCGCTGGGGGGCGGGTTTCTGCACGGTGAGAGTAGGCATAGCAAGAGAGAAAGAAGCAGCGGCTACAGCGAAGGGCCTAGAAACTTGGTTTCTTCTTCCGTAATCAGCCGGCCGCCGCTGTACACGCCAATGCGGATTTTGCTGCTGGTTTTGGTCAGGGCGCTTGTAGGTAGCTCGGCGAAGAACACGCCCTCTACCATGCCCTGGGCCGGCAGCTTCAGGGTGTTCTGGCTCACCAGCTGCACCGTGCCGTTGGCCGGTTCCAGCACGCGCAGTTCAATGGGCATGGCCCGGTTGGTTTTGTTGATGACGGAGATGTTGTAGAGGTTCGTCACGCTGCCACGCTCCGTTTTCTGGAACAGCTGGCCGGGCGTGCGAAGCACCGTGGCTTCCACGTTGGAGCGCGTGAGCAGCAGGCCCGCCATAACGCCTACCAGCAGCACCAGCACCGCGGTGTAGGCCTTGATGCGGGCCGTCACCCGGAACTTGGTACCGGCCTCGATGTGCGCCTCCGAGTCGTAGCGGATCAGGCCCTGCGGCTTGTTGATCAGGTCCATGATGGAGTTGCACACGTCGATGCAGGCGGTGCAGTTGATGCACTCCATCTGCTGGGCGCCGTTGCGGATGTCGATGCCCGTGGGGCACACCTGCACGCACTGTTTGCAGTCGATGCAGTCGCCGGCGGTGCGCTCCTGGTTTTTGCGCAGCTTCTCGCGCGGCTCGCCGCGGCCGTAGTCGTAGGCCACGGTGATGGTGTTCCTGTCGAGCATCACGCCCTGCAGGCGGCCGTAGGGGCAGGCAATGGTGCACACCTGCTCGCGGAAGCGGGCAAACACGGCGTAGAACAGCCCCGTGAAAATCACCATCGAGCTGAGCCCGCCCAGGTGCTCCAGCGGCGAGGCGGTAATGATTTTTACCAGCGCCTCGGTCCCGATGATGTAAGCCAGGAAGGTGTTGGCAATCAGAAACGAGATGAGCAGAAACAGCGCGTGCTTGGTGGTTTTGCGCCAGATCTTGTTCCAGCTCCAGGCGGCCTTGTCGAGGGCTTTCTGCTGCGGGGCGTCGCCTTCCAGCCAGTACTCGATGCGGCGGAACACCATTTCGAGGAAGATGGTCTGGGGGCACACCCAGCCGCAGAAAATCCGGCCGTACACCACCGTGAAGAGGATGATGAACAGCACGAAGGCCATGAAGCCCAGCAGCAGGATGAAGAAGTCCTGGGGCCAGAAGATTTGCCCCATGATGATGAACTTCCGCTCCACCACGTTGAGCATCAGCACCGGCAGCTCGTGGATGCGCAGCCAGGGGCCGGCGAAGAGCAGCGCGAGCAAGCCGTAGCTTACCCATTTGCGGGCCGAATAGAGCTTGCCGCTGGGCTTTTTGGGGTAGAGCCACACGCGCTTGCCTTCGGCGTCTATCGTGGAGATAGAGTCGCGGAAGCTTTCGTCGGTGGCGGATTTGGGGGCGACGGGGTTCATCTGGTTCTGGGGGCCTGTGGGCGGCAAATGCGCCCGGCAGGCCGTTATCGGCTACACTTCCGTCGGCCTGCGGCTGGGCCGGGCGTGGCGGCGGCACGAAGCTCGCGGCCGGAGGTTGCAAGGCTCTTAATGCCCGCCGCCAGCGTCTCCGCTGGCGGCTCGCCCGAACGCGGGCCGTGCTAAACAAAACGTTCGGACAAACGGCGGGGGAAGGAGACCTGCCGCGGGCAAATAATTAGCGACTCCGCTACAGCTTGGCGACGCTCTTGGCGGGGGCCTCCTTCTCGCCTTGCGGCGCCTTGGCATTGGCCGGCTTCGAGCCCTGAATGCTCAAGATGTAGGACGACACCTGCAGCATCTGCTTCGAGGAGAGCTTGCCTTTCCAGGCCACCATGCCCTTGCCCTGCACGCCGTACTTCACCGTGTGGTACACCTTGTTCACCTCGCCGCCGTGCAGCCAGTATTCGTCGGTCAGGTTCGGGCCCACTTTGCCCTCGGCGCTCTGGCCGTGGCAGGCGGCGCAGTTCTGCGCAAAGAGGGTCTTGCCCGCGTCGATGTCGGCCGGGGCCGTCAGGGGTTGGTAGGTGGTGAGCTTGTTGGGGTCGTCGTTGGCGCCCAATTTGGCAGCCATCAAGGCGGCTTCGGCCATTTCGCTCTGGTACTCGGCGTCGCTGAGCTTGCCGGTATCCGTCACGTGGAAGTGAATGAAATAGGCCACGCCGAACACGATGGTGAGGTAGAAGCCGTACTTCCACCACGGCGGCAGGTCGTTGTCGTACTCCGTGATGCCGTCGTAGTCGTGGCCGGCCATGACGTCTTTCTTGTACTCGCCGGTCAGGCCCACGGTGTCGCCCAGAAACAGGCCCAGGGCGCGGCCGTACCACTGCTCCCGGATGGTCGGGATTTCGTAGACCTTCCAGAGCAGCGGCCGCATTTGCCAGAGCAGGCCAAACATCAGCAGCAGGATGAACACGATGAGGGCCGACAGGCCGCCCATCAGCCAGAGCATGGCTGTGAGGTCGGCGCCGGTGTCGGCAGCCTGCGTGGCGGCCTCGGCAGCCGGGGCAGCGGCGGCATCCTGCGCCAGGGCCGATGCGCTGGTCAGCAGCGTGCTCAGGGCCAGGAGTGCGCCGAGGGTAACCTTACGCGTTAGCACAGCGCACCTCCTTCCGTTTGGGCTTGCAGAGCGGCGTGGTCGTCGTCCAGCAGCGGCATTTGCTTCATGGCCTGGATGTGTTGGCGGCTCACAATGCACACGTACACCAGCAATGAGAGGAAGAAGAGAAAGAAAATGGCGAAGGAGATGAGCGGGTAGATTTCGATGCCCGTGATGTTCTCCAGAACGTTTTTGTACATGACTGCTCGGTCTTGGGAGGCCGGTGATGGGCTGGGCGCCGGAAGCAGGTGTTTCCAGCTTGTTCAGGGCCCCGCCCGGGGCCACGGTTATTACTCAGCGGCTACGGCGGCAGCCTGCTCGTCTTTCACTTTGATGTCGGTGCCGAGGCGCTGCAGGTAGGCAATCAGCGCCACGATTTCCTTGTCCGACTTCACCTGGATATCTTCTTTGGCCAGGTCGCGGCTGATGCTTTCGGCTTGCTTCCGGGCCTCCGCTACTGCTATTTGATCGAAGCCGGCCGGGTACGGGGTGCCGAGCTTGCGCAGGGCGTTGATTTTGGCCGGGGTGTCGGAGTAGTCGATGTCGTTTTCGAACAGCCACGGGTAGGGCGGCATTATGGAGCCGGGCGACATGCTGGTGGGGTCCAGCATGTGGTTGTAGTGCCAGGAGTGCGGGTATTTCTGGCCCACGCGGTGCAAATCGGGCCCGGTGCGCTTGGAGCCCCACAGGAAGGGCCGGTCGTACACGAACTCGCCGGCCTTGGAGTACTCCCCGTACCGCTCGGTTTCGGAGCGGAAGGGGCGCACCATCTGGGTGTGGCAGTTCACGCAGCCTTCGCGGATGTATAGGTCGCGGCCTTCCAGCTCCAGCGAGGTATAGGGCTTCACCGAAGCAATGGTGGGCACGTTCGACCTGATCATGAAGGTCGGAATCATTTCGACCGCGCCGCCGATGAGGATGGCAATGGTGGCGCCGATGCTCAGTTGCACCGGGCGGCGCTCAATCCAGCGGTGCCAGTGCCCGCCCTCGTGGCTGTGCTCGTTGTCGATGACGGCCGGGGCGTGGAATTTCTCGTTGGCCAGCAGCGTGCCGGCTTTGGCGGTTTGCCACAGGTTGTACACCATCAGAAACACGCCGCTCAGGTAGAGCACCCCGCCAATGCCGCGCAGGTAGTACATCGGCACAATCTGCATCACCGTCTCGAGGAAGTTGGCGTACTGCAGCATGCCCTCGTCGTTGAACTGCTTCCACATCAGGCCCTGGGTGAAGCCGGCCCAGTACATCGGAATGGCGTAGAACAGGATGCCGAGGGTACCCAGCCAGAAGTGCACGTTTTGCAGCTTGCGCGAGTGAATCGGGGTCTGGTAGAGGCGCGGCCACAACCAGTAGAGCACGGCGAAGGTCAGGAAGCCGTTCCAGCCCAGGGCCCCCACGTGCACGTGGGCCACAATCCAGTCGGTGAAGTGGGCAATGGCGTTGACGTTCTTCAAGCTCAGCATCGGGCCCTCGAAGGTGGCCATGCCGTAGGCCGTAATGGCCACCACCATGAACTTTAGGATGGGTTCCTGGCGCACTTTGTCCCAGGCGCCGCGCAGCGTGAGCAGGCCGTTGATCATGCCGCCCCAGGAGGGAGCAATCAGCATCACGCTAAAGACCACGCCCAGGCTCTGCGCCCAGTCGGGCAGGGCGGTGTAAAGCAAGTGGTGCGGGCCGGCCCAGATGTAGATGAAAATCAGGGACCAGAAGTGAATGATACTCAGCCGGTACGAGTACACCGGCCGCTCCGCCGCCTTGGGCAGGAAGTAGTACATCAGGCCCAGGTAGGGCGTGGTGAGGAAGAAGGCCACCGCGTTGTGGCCGTACCACCACTGCACCAGCGCGTCCTGCACCCCGGCGTAGAGCGAGTAGCTCTTCAGGAAGCTCACCGGAATTTCCATCGAGTTGACGATGTGCAGCACCGCCACCGTCAGGAAGGTGGCAATGTAGAACCAGATGCCCACGTACAGGTGCTTTTCCTTGCGCCGCGCAATGGTGCCGAACATGTTCCAGCCGAACACCACCCAGATCAGCGTAATGGCAATATCGATGGGCCATTCCAGCTCGGCGTACTCCTTAGAGGTAGTGAAGCCCAGCGGCAGGGTAGCCACGGCCGACACGATGATGAGCTGCCAGCCCCAGAAGTGGATTTTGCTGAGCACGTCCGAGAACATGCGCGTCTTGCACAGGCGCTGCAGCGAGTAGTACACCCCGGTGAAGATGCCGTTGCCGACGAAGGCGAAGATGACCGCGTTGGTGTGCAGCGGGCGGATGCGACCGAACGTGGTGTAGGGCGTGCCCAGGTTCAACTCGGGCCGGGCCAGCTGAAAGGCCGCAATGACGCCGATGAGCATGCCCGCAATGCCCCAAAACACGGTGGCAACGCCGAAGTCCCGGACGATTTTGTTGTCGTAAAACGATGCGAGAACGGCCTTGGACAGAGGTTTTTCCTCCCCGGGCAATTTCGCTGGAGCCAGCACAGCCATAGCGCGAAACGGGTTGTTTTGAAGTAGGACAAAACTCCGAATCAGGCCCTTGGCAAAAGATGACGAACGTCAGTCGCGCCGGCTGATAGATGTCAGATGACAGCCCTTCAGAACGTCATCCTGAGCGCAGCGAAGGACCTTCTCACCGCAGAACGAGACGTGGTTACGTCGATTGTTCACACGTGATAAGGTCCTTCCTTCGTCAGGATGACGGGCTATTTTGCTTTCCGCTGCCGGCTCTGCCACAAGGCCCGCAGCGCGCCGGTGCTCCACAGGGCCCAGGCCACCAGCACGGGCTGAAAAAACAGCCGTGCCAGCCGCTTCTGGTCCGTATCGAGGCCAAAGGCGTCGATATGGTGCGTGTATTGGTGCACGTTGCCGGGAAACACGGCTACGTAGAACGCGCCCAGCGCCAACCCGAGCGGCACCCGCTCGCGTTTCCAGAACAGCAACGACAAGCCCAACCCGATTTCAACCACGCCCGATAGCAGCACCGTGGTGTCTTTGTCGAAGGGCACGAAGTCGGGCACCTGGGCCTGAAACTGGTGGCGCTGAAACGTGAGGTGGCCGGTGCCGGCCATTACCATAAAGGTGCCCAGGATGCCGCGGGCGGCATCCTGCAAAGTCGTGGTCTGGGTGTGGTGCAGCATAGCAAACGGGCGGGATACAGCCCCGCTGCCTTAGCCTACGAGTCAGGCGGACGATCGGATAGCCCTGCTTTCCTTTACCGCCCGGCAACCACCTGGCCGGGTGAGGCGGACCGAAATTACGGTGTCTGCTGCTCGGCCGGCCCTTCGTTGTCGTCGAAGAGCATGCGTACGGCGGGCGTATAGGTGTCGTCGTACTGCCGGCTGCGCACGGCCCACACGAAGGCCAGCAGAAAGAACACCGCCACAATCAGGCTGATGGTGATAAGGCCGAAGATGATTTCCATGATGAATTAAAGTTTGTGCTTGCATGCCGCCAGCCGCACCAGCAGCGTGGCAAAAAGGATGACGCTCAGGGAGCTGATGGGCATCAGAATGGCCGAAACAATGGGCGAGAACTTGCCCTGCAACGCCAGCCCCAGCCCCACGCCGTTGTACACGAAGGAGAGGACAAACGTCGCCAGCACCACCTGCAGGCAGTCCTGGGTGAAGCGCAGGAAAGTGCCGAACTGCCCGAAGCTGCCCGCGTCCAGAATGGCGTCGCAGGCGGGAGAGAAGTTGGTGAGCGTGTCGGTAAGGGCAATGCCGGCGTCGGCTTGCTGCAGGGCGCCCGCGTCGTTGAGCCCGTCGCCCACCATCACTACGGTTTCGCCGCGGCGCTTCAGCCCGGCGATGTAGTCGAGCTTATCCTGCGGCGACTGGCGGAAGCGCAGCTCGGCTTGCGGCCCGAACAACTCGCGCAGGCGGTCCTGCTCGGTGTCGTTGTCGCCCGACAGCACGGCGAGGCGGTAGCGGCGGCTCAGCTCACTCAGCACGGCGGGCAGCTCGGGGCGGTACACGTTGCGGAAGATATAGCACCCCTGCCGCGCGCCCCCGTCCAAGCTCACGTACACCCTGGACTGCAGGTGGTCTGTGGTCGTGGCAGAGCCGGCGGCCCGCAGTTCCGGCTGACCTGCGGCGGCCACAAACGCAGCCGCGCCCACCTTCACCAGCAGGCCGTCGACCACGCCGCTCAGGCCTTGGCCGGGTACTTCGCGGAAGCCGGTGACCGGCAGCGCCCCGGCGGGCAGCTCGGCGGCCAGACGCTGGCTCAGCGGGTGCGTGCTCTGGGCCACCACGGCAGCCACGGCCTGCTGCTCGCGCCGCGTGAGCGTGGGGTCCTGGTATTCCACGGCCGAGCGCTTCACGTCGGTTAGCGTGCCGGTTTTGTCGAACACGATGGTGGTGGCGCGGCCCAGCACTTCGGCCACGGCGGAGTTCTTCAGGTAGAATTTGTGGCGCCCAAACACCGTCAGGGCGCTGCCCAGCGCGAAGGGCGTGGCCAGTGAGAGGGCGCACGGGCAGGCAATGACGAGCACCGAGGTAAACGCCCGCCACATCATGGCCTGGTCGCGCGGGAGCCAGTACAGCACGGTGCCGGCGGCCAGCAGCAGCGTGACGGCCACGAAGTAGCGGCCCACCTTGTTGGCGTAGCTTTCCAGCGTCTGCTTTTCGGCTTTCTGGAAGGCGGGGTTGTTCCAGAGCTGGGTGAGGTAGCCCTGCGACACTTCGCGCACCACTTCCAGCTCCACGGCTTCGCCCAGCTGCCGGCCGCCGGCGTACACCACTTCGCCCGCCACCTTGCCCACCGGCACGCTCTCCCCCGACACGAAGGAATAGTCGATCTGCCCGGTGCCGCGCATCAGCATCGCGTCGGCGGGCACCACTTCCTGGTTGCGCACCCGAATGCGGTGGCCCACCTTCAGGTCTTTCACTGACACCGACTGCTCGCCCTCGGCCGTGAGCAGCGTTACGGCCACCGGGAAGTAAGAGGTGAAGTCCCGGTCGAAGCGCAACGCATCGTAGGTGCGCTGCTGCACCCACTTGCCGATCAGCATGAAGAATACCAGGCCGGTGAACGAGTCAAGGTAGCCGGGGCCGCGCTGTAGCAGAATGTCGAACCCGCTCACCAGAAACAGAGCCGTCAGGCCCAGGCTGATGGGAAAGTCGAGGTTGATGGTGCGCTGGCGCAGCCCGGCCCAGGCCGAGCGGTAGAAGCCGCGGGCACTAAACAGCAGCACCGGCAGCGCCAGCACCAGGCTCAGGTAACCGAAAAAGCGGCCGAACTGGGCACCCAGCTGCCCGGTCACGGCCAGGTAATCGGGGAAGGCCAGCAGCATCACGTTGCCGAAGCAGAACGCGGCCAGGCCCAGTTGGTAGTACAGCATGCGGCTGCTATGGCGGGGCTGCGCGCCCAGCTCGGCCAGGGTTATCTGCGGTTCGTAGCCCAGCGAGGCAAGCAGCTGCACCACCTCCTTGAGCGAGGTGTGCGCGGGCTGGTAGCTGATGTTGATTTCCTTGCGCAGGAAATTCACCCGCGACTCGCGCACGCCGGGGTTGAGCTGGTAGAGGTGCTCCAACAGGTAAATGCACGAGGCGCAGTGCATCTGCGGCAGGTGCAGGGTGAGGCGGGCCAGCGTGTCGGAGCGGAAGCTCAGCAGCTGGGCCTGCACGGTTTCGGTGTCGAGGTAGTCGAAGCGGCCGGGCAGCTCCACCGCCTGCACCTTCTGGCCGGGGTGCTCGTCGAAGGCGTAGTAGCGGCAGAGGTTGTTGGCGTCGAGCAGCTCGTACACGGCTTTGCAGCCCTGGCAGCAGAAAGACAGCTCGGGCCGGACCGCCAGCCGAATGGGCTGCTCGGGGCAGTCGTCGCCGCAGTGGGCGCAGGCCAGGTGAGAGGGAGCAGGGGCAGTCGTCGGATGCACGCCGGAGGTCGGGTCAGTGGAAAAGCAAATTTCCCCCCGGTGCCCCGGCGAAAAGCTGACGAACGTCAGGCGCCGGACCTGATCCTCATCAGCGGCGGGGCGTGAACCAAGCCCGACTTTTGAGGTGTTGATCCGGCGCCCGGGCCGGCTTCCTCTTATCTTTCGCTATGCGTCCGTCTGCCCCTACCCTCTCGCTGCTGCTGGTGCTGGCCCTGTTTCTGTGGGCCGGTATGGTGGCGGGCATTTCTTTTCTCGAAGCCCCGCTGAAGTTTACCGCCCCCCACATCACGGTGGTGCTGGGTGTGGGCATTGGGCGCATCGTCTTCCACGCCCTCAATAAGGTGGAGCTGGTGCTGAGCGTGGTGGCGCTGCTGTGTGCCGGTTGGTTGCAGGTGCCCGGCCGCGTGTGGGTAGCTCTTTTTGCGGCCGTGGGCATTCTGCTCGCCCAATCGTTCTGGCTGTTACCCGCCCTCGATGTGCGCGCCGAAGCCTTGCTGGCCGGTTCGCCCAACCCGCCCAACTCCCAGCATGTCACCTACATTGTGCTGGAAGCCCTGAAGCTGCTGAGCCTGCTGACCGGCGGCGGCATGGCATTCGGGTGGGCCGTGCGCATGGCCCGCCGCCAAACAGCCCACCGTTTCTCCCAAAACGCGTAGTTCTTCCTTCTTTTTCCGCTGCTGATGTCCGCCCCAACCGCCTCCCCTCGCCCCGACATTGCCCACGAAGCCGATATCCAAACGTTGGTCGACCGGTTCTACGACAAAGTAAACCAGGATGAGCTGCTGGGACCGATCTTCAATGCCGTGGCGGCCGTGCACTGGCCGGCGCACCTGCTCACCATGTACGACTTCTGGAGTTCGGTGTTGTTCGGTACCTCGCGCTACAAAGGCCGCCCCTTCCCCAAGCACCTTGCCCTGCCCATCAACGGTCCGCACTTTCAGCGCTGGCTGCAGCTGTTTTACGCCACGGTCGATGAAAACTTTGCCGGCCCCAAGGCCGAGGAGGCCAAAGCAAAGGCGCTCAACATTGCCACTATGTTTGAGTACCGCATGCGGCCCAAAGCCACGCTGTCTATTCTCTAGGCGCCCGTCGCCGACCTCGCCCGCCAACTGGTTGACAGTGCCTTACTAGCTGTCGGCCGGTTGGCGGGCATGTGCATTCGGCCGATTCCCGCGGGCGCACCTCCGCATGCCGCAGGGCGGCCGTTCGCTTCAGCCCACGCTTGGTCACGCAGCCAGCCGGCAACCGCCGAACCGGCCTTTTCCCAAGTGCCCCAAACGCATGTTGCCACCTGGCAGTACCGGTCGCGCCGCAACGCTACGCTTCCAAGTCGCGTTGCGGTCCTGGTGCAGCGCCGGGCTGCCGATATCTGGACACTACACCTCAACATGAAGCTGCCTCCCCCTCGTTTCTATACGGCCGCCGGCACCATTCTCGGCTGGCGAAACGGGGCTGTGGTCGGTGCCAGCGGCATTCGGTATGCCCGCGCAGCCCGCTTTCAGCCGCCCACCGACGAGCCGGCCTCTGCCACGCCCGTGCAGGCTACGGCGCCCGGTCCGGTTTGCCCACAGGTGGTCGATTCGCTGCTCGGCCAGGCGCTGGGGCCAGTCATGGCCGGGCGCACGTTCGACGAAGACTGCCTGCGGCTGACCGTTACGGCGCCGGCCGAAGCACAGCCCCAGGAGGGCCTGCCCGTTATTGTGTGGGTGCACGGCGGCTCCTACGTGAGCGGCGCCGGCGACCTGGCCTTTTACGACCCTGCCCCGCTGATAACCGAGCAGCGGGTGGTAGTGGTGGCCGTCACCTACCGCCTAGGGCTGTTTGGTTTTTTGGGCCGGGGCGATGCGCCGGCCAACCTGGGCTTGCTCGACCTGCTGGCGGCCCTGCGCTGGGTGCAGCGCAACATCGCCGCGTTTGGCGGAGACGCGGCTTGCGTAACCCTGCTGGGCCACTCTTCCGGGGGCGATGCAGCCGCGCACCTGCTGGTTGCAGAAGGTGCTACGGGTTTGTTTCGGCGTGTTATCCTGCACAGTGCCCCGCTGGGTTTAGCTCCCAACCGCGCCCGCATGACGCGGGCCATGGCCGCTGCCGTTGCCAGCATTCCGCCCGGTGCCCCACCCGAAGCAGTACTGGCCCGCGAGGCAGCGGCTTGGCGCGCCGCCCGCTGGTCGGGCCTGAAGGCCGGCATGCCCTTCGGCACGCAATACGGTGCCTTTCCGCTGCCGCCCGAAGATGCCGTAGCCGAGGCTTGGCGGGCGGCCGCTCCCCGCGTAGACGTGCTCATCGGGTCTACCGCCGAGGAGTTGCGCTTTTTCGCCGTCATCGACCCGAAATTCCGCTGGCTCGCGCGGTTTCCCTGGCTAGGACCTGCCGTTACGCGCCGGTTGGTGGCCGCCGGCTCGCGCCGCATTTACGTCGATCCGGCGGCGGCCTTTGCTCGCCGGCACGCCCAGGCCGGGGGTCGGGCATACTTGTTTTCCGTAACATACCGGCCCCGCGGCAGCGTGTTCGGCGCTGCCCACACCATCGACTTGCCGCTGCTGTTTGGCACGCGCGAAACGTGGTCGGCCGTGCCGCTGCTCGGCAACGCCTCCTGGGCCGAGGTACAGCAAGCCGGGCAGCAGGTACGGCGCTTGTGGGCCACTTTCGCCCGCACGGGCACTCTGCCCACCCCTGTGGAAGTTCCCCACGTATTGCACGTGACCCAGGTTTGGGAAGAAAGCCTCGATTGAGAAGTAGGTTCCGTTCCTTTCGCAGTACCCATTCGGCGCTTGAGGTGCAAGGTGCATTTCCCAACGTGCCTGCTAGGTTTCCAGCAATATACCCAGCAGCGCTTCCAGTCATTCCACCTAAAGGGCTGCTGCTTTGGGAAGGCATCGGCTGAGGATTCCCCGAGAGGCAGAAATAAACATAGCACTTTGTATTGCAAAGTCGACTTACAATCACATACTTTGCAACACAAAGTTCTTTCGGAGCAATACCATTGGTAGCCAAGTAAGCATTCGACTGATGCACCGCGGCTGCACCGCTAAGTAGCACGCTTGCGGCGCTTCAAGGCTCGCTTATGCTTCACTCCTTCCTCCAAACCCAACATGGCCATGGCCCACACCTCCACTTTTTCACCGACTGCCTTACCCGCCGTCAGCCGGTTGTTGAGCCTTTTCTTCATGGCTATTGGACGATAAAAATATTCTGGGGAAACGACCCGAATTTCGGAGCATTAACAATTATTCTTTCGCTCGTCTATTTGCCAGCAATTAATAATCTGATCAAAGCCAAAATAAGTTTTATAATCCATAGCACAGCAAAAATTATTTTAGGTATACATATTCTGTTTGCTACACTAGGCGTGGGCAAATTATTTAGCAAAATCGATCTGACGGTGGCGATTTAGTAATGTTTCTTTTGGTGTGGTTGAAGTCAGGGTAGCTGAATTCACAACCTTCCCATTAGCCCGACTATACGGCAGAGCAACAAAAGCCAAACAAAACTCATGAACAAAGCAGAAGCCAGAATGAACATCCCCGACCTGATTGGCTGGGTGTATGGCACGACGGTCGTGGTAATTGGTGTGCTGAATTTAGTGCTGGTGCATCCAGTACCGGGAATTGCCTACTTGGTTGTTTCCTTGATTTACTTGCCTCCAACAGCAGCCATTCTAAAGAAGAAAATAGGTTTCGCAATCCCCAGAATACTGAAAATTATTGTTGGTATACTTGTTATTCAATTCACTTTGGGTGTAAGCGACCTGGGAGACATGATTGACAAGGCATTCTGAATAACAGATTGGGTTCTTTAAAATCTACTCCTCAGCATACATCCTACCCCACTTATGGAACAGCACGAATCCCCCTATTTGGTTGACGCTGCAAGTCAAGTCCAGTTACGTATTTCTAACGTTTCCAAAACCTATCCCAACGGCGTGCAGGCCCTGCACGATGTGTCGCTGGACATTCCGCCGGGCATGTACGGGCTGCTGGGCCCGAACGGGGCCGGCAAGTCGACCCTGATGCGCATTCTGGCCACGCTGCAGGAGCCCGACAGCGGCCAGCTGCGGCTGGGCCACCTCGACGTGGTGCACCAGAAGGACGCGGTGCGCCGGACGCTGGGCTACCTGCCCCAGGAGTTTGGCCTGTACCCCAAGGCCCGCGCGGAGGAGCTGCTCGACTACTTCGCGGTGCTCAAAGGCCTTACCAACCGGGCCCGGCGCCGGGAAACCACCGCGGCCCTGCTCCGGCAAACCAACCTCTGGGACACGCGCCGGCAGCAGCTGGGCGGCTACTCGGGCGGCATGAAGCAGCGCTTCGGCGTGGCCGTGGCTTTGCTGGGCACCCCGCGGCTGCTCATCGTCGACGAGCCCACGGCGGGCCTGGACCCGGCCGAGCGGGTGCGCTTCCTGAACCTGCTCAGCGAAGTGGGCGAAACCGGCGTGGTCATCCTCTCCACCCACCTCGTGGCCGACGTGGCGGAGCTCTGCACCCGCATGGCCATCATCGACCGGGGCCGCATTCTGCTCGAGGCCCGGCCGCTGGAGGCCGTGGCCGCCCTGCACGGCCGCATCTGGCGCCGGCTGACCGATAAACCCGCCCTGCCCGCGCTGGCGCAGCAGCACCGGATCATTTCGGCCAAGCGGCTGAGCGGGCGCACCCTGGTGCACGTGTACAGCGAAGAAGCACCCGGCCCCGGGTTTGAGCCGGTGAAGCCCGATCTGGAAGACGTGTACTTCAGCGCCATGGCCGGGCACTTTGGCCACGCCGTGCCGCACCGCGCTAAGGAAGTAGGGCTATGAGGTTCTGGGCAATATTTCGCTTCGAGTTTACTTACCAGGTGCGCCGGCCGTGGCCCTGGCTCTTTGTGGCCGTCCTGCTGCTGCTCGATTTCCTGATGACGCGGGACGGTACCCTTTCCGGGGTACTCTACGCCGACTTTTTTCTGAACTCACCCTTTGCCGTGGCCAAAACCACGGTGTTTGGCGGTCTGCTCTGGCTGGTGATGGCCGCGGCCGTTGCCGGCGAAGCCGCCGCGCGGGATGTGGCCACGCGCATGCATCCGCTCATCTATACTACCTCCGTCAGCAAGGCCGATTACCTGGGGGGACGCTTTCTGGCGGCTCTTGCCATCAATGCCTTGCTGCTGCTTGCCGTGCAGGCGGGCATCCTGCTGGGGGTTTACCTGCCCGGCGTGGCTCCCGAGTTGATTGGCCCGTTTCGGCCGGCCGCTTTTCTCACCTCGTACGCCTTCATTGCCCTTCCGAATGCCTTTGCGGCCACGGCCCTTCAGTTTTTGCTGGCGGCGCGCAGCGGCCGGGCTATGGCCAGTTACTTCGGCAGCTTTCTAATTGTGTTCATGGGCTTCTTCGTGGCCTCGCTCCTGCTTTACAAACGGGGACTGGGCGCGCTACTCGACCCCATCGGCATCCGCTTCGTGGTAGAAGATCTGGCGCATTTGTGGACGCCCATTGAGAAAAACCGGCGCCTGTTGGGGTTGGAAGGCCCGCTGCTCATCAACCGTCTGCTATGGCTCAGTATCGGGCTGGTTGCTTGCGCGGTTACCTACCTGGGCTTTCGATTTGCGCATCGCACCGACAGCAGCGGATGGCCGGCACGTGCCTGGGCCCGGCTCAGCCGCACAACTACACCGGCGGCGGGCACTTTTCCGCTCCCGGCTCCCGCGCCGGCCGGCATCGGCGTCGCGGCAAGCGTGCCCGTCCCGGTTCCGCGGGTTGCCCGCACATTCGGTTTCGCCACCCACACGCGGCAGCTGCTGGCCGTAGCCGCAGATGCTTTTCGTTCCATTGCGGCTAGTTGGGGCGGCCTGGCTTTGCTGGTCGTCATTCCGCTCCTGACGGTTCCCGTGGTGCTCGACCAAATGTCGGCCAACGACGTGCCGCTGCTGCCCACCACCCCACGCGTCATCAGCGAGCTGACTGCCTCGCTGTCGGATGAGCTGAGCCGCTGGGTAATCATTCCGTTCCTCATCGTGTACTTCGCTGGCGAGCTGGTGTGGCGGGAGCGGGATGCCCGGCTGAGCGAAATTACCGATGCCATGCCGGGGTCGGACTGGCCTCTATTCCTGGGTAAATTCCTGGGGCTGGGCCTTGTACTCGTCGTGTTTCTGGCGCTGCAAACGGCGGCCGGCATGCTGGCACAGGCCATGCAGGGCTACCAGCGGTTCGAGGTGGGGCTTTACCTGAAAATCCTGTTTGGGCTGCAGCTGACCGATTACCTGCTCTTTGCCCTGCTTGCCTTGGCAGTGCACGTGGTGGCAAACCAGAAATACGTGGGGCATCTGGTATCCATTCTCGCCTTCGTGTTCATTGCCTTGGCGTCCTTGTTCGGCGTCGAGCACAACCTGCTTATCTACGGCGCCAGTCCGGGGTGGTCGTACACGGAAATGCGCGGTTTCGGCGCCTCGCTCGGGCCGTGGCTGTGGTTTAAGCTCTATTGGGCGGCGTGGGCGCTGCTGCTGGCGGTGGTAGCCCGGCTGTGGTGGGTGCGCGGCCGCCAAAACGCTCTGGGCGAGCGGCTCCGGCTGGCGCGCAGCCGTTTCGCTGGCTCCACAGCTTGGGTCGCTACGGTTGCGGCGGGGCTGCTGCTGGTGCTTGGCGGCTACATTTTCTACAACACCAACGTGCTCAACCAGTACCGCAACACCGCCGCAACCAAGGCGCGGGCGGCCCGGTACGAACGGCGCTACGGCCGGTACGCGGCCACTCCGCAACCGCAGCGCACGGCCACGTCCCTGCACATCGAGGTGTATCCCACGCGGCGGACCGTGCACATCCGGGGCACGTACCGCCTGGTGAACCGCAGCTCCAAGCCGCTCGACTCGATTCACGTGGCTACTGCTTCGGACGCCGACACGCGGGCCATTGCCTTCGACCGGCCGGCAACCTGTGTACTGACCGACACCGAACTGGGGCATCGGGTGTACGCGCTCCGGCATCCGCTTCGGCCCGGCGACTCGCTGCAACTTCGTTTTGAGGTGCGGGTTGCGCCCCGGGGCTTCCGCGAAAACGGCGTCGACGGCTCCGTGGTGGCAAACGGCACCTCCTTCACCAACAGCTGGCTGCCCGCCATCGGCTACCAAACAAGTCGGGAGTTGCTCGGTGCCAGCGACCGGCGGGAACATGGCCTCGCCCCGCGCCCGGTAATTGCGTCGCTCTACAACGTGGCCGCACGGCATGAGCGGGGTGGCGGCACCGCCTTCGAGGCGGTGGTGGGCACCGAGGCGGGGCAGGTGGCGGTGGCGCCGGGCGTGTTGCGCCGCACCTGGACGGCGGGCGGCCGCCGCTACTTCCGGTACGCTTCCGACGGACCGATTGGGAGTGAGTGGGCTTTCTTCTCGGCCCGCTACGCGGTGCACGAAGCCAAGTGGAAGAGCCCCGACGGCTCGGGGCACGACGTGGCCATTCGCGTATTCCATCACCCAACGCACACGGCCCATCTGGCCCGCATGGTCCGGAGCATTCGGGCTTCGCTGAACTACTACACCCAGCAGTTTGGCCCTTACCGGCAGCGCCAGCTTACCGTGGTGGAGCGCCCCGGCAACGGCACCGGCATGCACGCTGAAGCCAGCATGCTTTCCTACGGAGAAGGGTTTTCGCACTGGGCCCCGCAGCAGGCGCCGGGCAGCCTCGATCTGCCCTACGCAGTGGTGGCGCACGAAATGGCCCACCAGTGGACGGTGCCGTACGCCAACGTGGAAGGGGCTCCGGTGATGTCCGAAAGCGTGGCTTGGTACTACGCCATGCAGGCCATAGAAGCCGCGCGGGGGCACGAGGAGTTGGAGCGGCTCCGGCACTTTATGCGCCAGCCGTACCCGTACGCGCCCATCCGCCGGGGCGAACCGCTCCTGCGCGGCCTCGATCCCTACCTGAGCTACCGCCGCGGCCCCTTCGCGCTCTACACTATGAGCCAGTACATCGGTGTGCCGCGGGTGAATGGCGCGTTGCGGCGCCTGCTCGAAAAGCACCGGTCGCCGGGGGCTCCGCTGGCCACCACGCTTGATTTGTACCGGGAACTGCAGGCTGCCACGCCAGACTCGCTGCACTACCTGCTGCGCGACCTGTTTGAGGTGAATACCTACTGGGAGCTGAAAACGAAGCAAGCCACGGCCCAGCAGACCCCAGCCGGCTCCTGGCAGGTTACGCTGCAGGTGCAGGCCCGCAAACTAGTGGCCGACAGTGCGGGCACCGAGCGGGAAGTGCCGATGAATGACTGGGTGGAGGTGGGCGTTTTTGCGCCCCGCACCTCAGATGAGGACCTTAGCCAACCCTTGTACCAGCACAAACACCGCATCCGCTCCGGCCCGCAAACCCTGGTGGTGACGGTACCTCGCAAGCCCGCCCGCGCCGGCATCGACCCGCAGCTGCTGCTGATTGATTTGAACGGCGCCGACAATGTGGTGAACGTGCGCTGACGCCCTCGACTGCCGGCTTCGGCGCGGCGCTACGCTCCTTACAGGTGACGCAGCTCCACGCGGTCAATTGCCAGGCGGCCGCTGGGGTGCAGGTCGAGTTGGTAGCGGTTCAGGACCGGCCCTATTTCTTGCACAACGGGCTTGCCGTTTTTCTGCACCACCGGCGCCCCATTCAGCGCGTACTGCAACTGCGTACCCGTCTTCGTAATTTCCACGTCCACCCATTCGCTGTCGAACTTCGGCCCGGGATGATCTGCTTGCATGCCGTACCACACACCGCTGCCCCGCACGGGAGCAAACACCCCAAACGTCTCGCCGGTTTGGTAGGCCTCGTCGGCGTACACAAACGTGTAGTACCACGTCTTTTGGCTTTTGAGCTGGGTTCGTTTGCGTAAGTCCAGCCGCAGGGTGTTGACGCCAAATAGCTTTACGCGCAAGCTGTAATAGTCTTCGTCCATGCCCATGCTGTTGATACGCTGGCGGGGCGCCAGGGCCTTGAGGCGCAGCTTGAGGCTGAAGTCCTTGGTGAAATCAAACCCGCTGGTGTTGGCAAACGCCCGGCTCTGGCTGACCACCGGCCAAAAGCTGTCGTAGAACCCATCCAAACCCGATACTTTGTGGGCCTCGGGCGCCACGCTGTCGGCCAGCACGTAGGTTCCCGGCGCAAACGAGGCCCCCGCCCATGCCTGCCGCTGCGGGCCGTTGCTGGCGCGGGGAATGTAGCGCAGCAACATTTCCGGGTCGGCGTTGCTGCTGGGTTCGGCCGGCAGGTCGGTTCTGAGCCATTGCCGGGTGTTGCGAAATTGCCGCCATTGCTTGCTTGGCTCGTCGAATTCTTCCACCAACACTTGCTTGCGCAGGGCGTGGTAGGTGCCGTCGGCAGAAACGAACTTGCTGATGCGAGGCGTCAGCGCGTCTACTTCCTTGCGCTGCTTGGCGTAACTGATGAAGTCGTTGACGGTGGACAGCACGGCCTCGGCGCCCAGCGCCAGCGCGCCCAAATCGGTGAGGCCGCCGTTGAGTTGCAGGCGCAGGAGTTCGGGGCTGGCCAGCAGTTGGGTTTGCACGTCGGGCGGCACCACCGTGAGCAGCTGCGTAATCAGCTGCCCGGCCGACTGCTCGTAGCTCTTGCCCTGGCTGCTTTGCAGCGTGCGGTTGAGCTGCCCCACCAAGCCATTGAGCGTGGCGGGGTTGTCCAGATTCAAGCCAGCCGTGCCCTGCGCAGTGTTCATCGTCAGCGTTTGCAGCAGCAGCGTCACGTCGTCGGGCGTAACCTTGCCGTTGGTCAGCATGGCTTTCAGCGGCCCCTCGCTGCTGGCGCGCAGCTGCTCGGCCAAACCAGGTGCCGACTGCGCCTGGGCGCTGAACCGGGGCGCGCCCAGGGCACCCAACAGGAAGAAAAACGAAAACAGCTTGCGCATACGAAGGGGTAAAATCACGCCAAAGCTATCCGCCCTGTCGGCGGTTCACAATACCCGATAGTAGGTATTTCAGGAAGGGGAGCCGCCCGCTACATTTGGCCGAAACCGTCCTTTTTCCACTTCTTCTCCTCGCCTGATGTTGCACCGTTTACTCCGTTTGGTTTTCCTCGTGCTTTGCATGGGCGCACCGGCCCTGGGCCAGGCCCAGATCAAGCTGCAGAGCGGCACCTACATTTCCTCCGATGGCCGCATGGAAGTGCTGGTGGACATGCAGGCCGACGGCACCTTTATTCTGAAAGCGCCCAACCGCACCAACCGCTACGTGCGGCAAAGCGGCGACGTGTACCAACACGCCGAAATGACCAACTACCAGCTGCGCGTGGTCAGCCCCACCAAGTTCACCTCGTTTATGGCCGGCGGCGGCAACCCCTTCGACTTTACCCTCAGCCGGCCCGGCCTGACCCCGCCCACCGCCGTAGCCGAGCACCCGCAGTGGCAGGCGCTGTACGACAAATACAAAACCAAGGCCCAGCAGGCCGAGGGCGACGAAGTGCAGGCGTGGACGTTTTGCGCCGCCGTGGCCTATACCCGCGCCCACATGGCCAACAACCAGGAAGTTACCGACTCCTACATCGAGCCCATCATCGTCAGCCTGAAGCAAATTCTGGTTGAGCCGCAGACCTGCCCGTGCTCCGACGTCATTCCGGCGGCGCTCTGGTCGCGCTTCAATCCCTGATTTCCGCCCCGGCGTCCGGGCAGCGGGCCCGAGCAACTAGCCACACCCCACCAGCCGGAAGCAGCTGCTTTGCCGCCATTCTCTAGCCAGCACCCGGGCCCCGACTGGCCCGGCTAGTGCCCTCTTGTGCCCGCGGCTTGCGGCGGGCTGACATTTCTGCTTTAAGTTTGGCGGTGAATACGGCGCGCAGGGCTGGAACCACCAGCCCCGCGTTGCCCACCCCCAACCGCAATACCCCTCACACCCTCCGAAATGACCAAAATCAAGGTAGCAAACCCCGTTGTGGAGCTGGATGGCGACGAAATGACGCGCATCATCTGGAAGTTTATCAAAGACAAACTGATTACCCCGTACCTCGACCTCGACATCAAGTACTACGACCTCGGCATCGAGTACCGCGACGAGACCAACGACCAAGTCACGATTGACGCCGCCAACGCCATCAAGCAGTACGGCGTGGGCATCAAGTGCGCCACCATTACCCCCGACGAGGAGCGCGTGAAGGAATTCAACCTGAAGCAGATGTGGAAGTCGCCGAACGGCACCATCCGCAACATCCTGGACGGCACCGTGTTCCGCGAACCTATCGTGATGCAGAACGTGCCGCGCCTGGTGCCGAACTGGACCGCCCCGATCTGCATCGGCCGCCACGCCTTCGGCGACCAGTACCGCGCCACCGATTTCGTGACCAAGGGCAAGGGCAAGCTCACCATCACCTTCCAGCCCGAAGACGGCGGCGAGGCGCAGTCGTTTGAGGTGTTCAACTTCAAGAGCGACGGCGTGGCCCTGGCCATGTACAACACCGACGAAAGCATCCGTGGCTTCGCGCACGCCTGCTTCAACCAGGCCCTGATGAAGGGCTGGCCACTGTACCTGTCGACGAAAAACACCATCCTGAAGAAGTACGACGGCCGCTTCAAGGACATCTTCCAGGAAATCTACGAGCAGGACTACCTGGAGAAATTCAAGGAAGCCGGCATCACCTACGAGCACCGCCTGATCGACGACATGGTGGCCTCGGCGCTGAAGTGGAACGGCAACTTCGTGTGGGCCTGCAAAAACTACGACGGCGACGTGCAGAGCGACACCGTGGCGCAGGGCTTTGGCTCCCTGGGCCTGATGACCTCGACGCTGGTGACGCCCGACGGCAAAACGATGGAAGCCGAAGCCGCCCACGGCACCGTGACGCGCCACTACCGCGACCATCAGAAGGGCAAGCCCACCTCCACCAACCCGATTGCCAGCATCTTCGCCTGGACGCGCGGCCTGGAGTTCCGCGGCATCCTCGACGGCAACCAAGAGCTCATCGACTTCTGCAAAGCCCTGGAGCAGGTGTGCATCGAAACCGTGGAAAGCGGCAAGATGACCAAAGACTTGGCCGTCTGCATCCACGGCAACAAAGTGGAGCACGGCCGCGACTACCTCTACACCGAGGAATTCCTGGAAGCCCTGGACACGAACCTGAAAGCCAAGCTCGGCAAGTAAGCTCGCCGCCGTTTCGGCAAACGCAACAAGCCCATCCGGTCCTCGGGTGGGCTTGTTGCGTTTGCAGCGCATCGACTGTTGCCTGGCTCACGCAGCGCATCGCCGTTTCGGGCGCAGACGCAGCGCTACTGTAGCATGCGCAAGGCGGCCCACCGCCGACTTATATTTCCGTTGCGTTTATTACGCGCCGGAGCCGCTTCGGCCACCCGCTGCCGCCCACAACCCGCCGAGCTTATGCAGATTTCCACGCCGGTAGAACAGGTGCTTCAGGAGCTGGACGTGAACCCCGCCACCGGGCTGACGGAGCAGGAAGCCGCCGCGCGGCTCGTACAGCACGGCCCCAACAAGCTGCAGGCCCGCCAGAAGAAAACCCTGCTGCAGCTGTTTCTGGCGCAGCTCCGCGACGCCCTGATTTACGTGCTGTTTGCGGCGGTGGCCATTACCGTGTTCATGGGTGAGTACGTGGATGCGCTGATTATTCTGGGCGTTATTGTGCTGAATGCGGTGCTGGGCGTGGTGCAGGAAGTAAAGGCCGGCAATGCCATTGAGGCGCTGCAACAACTGGCTTCGCCGCGGGCGCTGGTGCGGCGCGGCGGGCAGGCCCACGAAGTGGAATCGGAAGGGCTGGTGCCGGGCGACATTGTGCTGCTCGACGCCGGGCGGCTGGTGGCAGCCGATTTGCGGCTGCTGGAGTCGGCCAACCTGCAAATCGAAGAATCGGCCCTGACCGGCGAGTCGGTGCCGACGACCAAGGACGCGCACGCCACCCTCGACGATCCGCAAACGCCGCTCGGCGACCAGGCCAACGCGGCTTTCATGTCGACACTGGTTACCTATGGGCGGGGCACGGGCGTGGTGGTGGGCACGGGCATGAACACGCAGGTGGGCAAAATTGCGGGCTTGCTCGGCGCGCAGCCGGCCAGCAAAACGCCCCTGGAAAAGCGGCTCGACGAGCTGGGCAAAACGCTGGGCAAGGTTGCCGTCGGCATTTGCGTGGTGATGTTCGCGCTGGCCGCCCTGCGGGGCCACGATTTGGCCAGCACGTTTCTGCTGGCCGTGTCGCTGGCGGTGGCCTCCATTCCCGAAGGCCTGACGGCCATTGTGGCGGTGGTGCTGTCGGTGGGCGTCACGGCCATGGCCCGCCACCACGCCATCATCCGCAAGCTGCCTGCCGTGGAAACCCTGGGCTCGGTAGACATCGTGTGCACCGACAAAACCGGCACGCTAACGCAGAACAAGATGACCGTGACGCGCTACTATGTGCCCGGCGCGGGCGAGGCCACCGTGGAAGCCACGGGCACCACCGGCTCGAAGGACGCCCGCCGCTTGGCCGAGGCCCTGATCCTGTGCTCGGATGCCACCTACGACCACGGCGAAGGCACCGGCGACCCGACCGAAATTGCCCTGCTCGTGTTCGGCGACCAGCTGGGCCTGGACCGCCGCGCGCTGGCGGCCACCGAAAGCCGGGTGAGCGAGCGGGCCTTCGACTCGGACCGCAAGCTCATGTCGACCCTTTCCGACAACGGCGAGCTGCGCGTGTTCACCAAGGGCGCCATCGACAGCCTGCTGCCGCGCTGCACCCACGTGCACGAACACGGCCAGGCGGTGCTCCTCACCGATGCCCGCCGCGCGCAGGTGCTGCAAGCCGCCGAAGCCATGTCGGAGCAGGCGCTGCGTACCCTGGCCGCCGCCTACAAGCCCGTCGAGGAGGTAATCGAGCCGGAAAGTATGGAGCAGGACCTGGTGTTGCTGGGCGTGGTTGGCATGATCGACCCGCCGCGGCAGGAAGCCCGCGACGCCATCGGCCGGGCAGCGGCGGCGGGCATTACCACCGTCATGATTACCGGCGACCATAAAAACACGGCCTTCGCCATTGCGCGGCAGCTGGGCATAGCCGACGCCCCCGGCCAGGCCGTGACGGGCGAAGAAATCAACGGGTTTCCCGACGCGGAATTTGCGCAGCGCGTGGCGCAGTACCGGGTGTTTGCGCGGGTGTCGCCGGAGCACAAAGTGAAGATCGTGAGGGCGTTCCAGGCCGGGGGCAACATCGTGTCGATGACCGGCGACGGCGTCAACGACGCCCCTTCGCTGAGCGCGGCCGACATTGGGGTGGCCATGGGCATAACCGGCACCGACGTGGCCCGCAACGCCGCCGACATGATTCTGACCGACGACAACTTCGCCACCATCATTGCCGCCATCGAGCAGGGCCGCAACATCTACAACAACATCAAGAAGTCGGTTATTTTCTTGCTGGCCAGCAACATGGGCGAAGTCGTAGCCATGGTGCTTTGCATTCTCATTGGCCTGCCGGCGCCGCTCATTGCCACGCAACTGCTCTGGATCAACCTGCTCACCGACTCGCTACCCGCCGTGGCCCTGGGCATGGACCCCGGCGACCCGGACGTGATGCAGGAGCGGCCGCGCAACCCGCAGGAAAGCTTTTTCGCGCACGGCGCGGGCTGGCAGGTGGTGCTGGGCGGCGCGCTCATCGGCCTGCTCACCATGGCGGCGTTCTGGTACGGGTACTACGAGCACGACTACAGCCCGTACGACCAAGCCATTCCAGCGGCGGCGCACGAGTACGCCCGCACCCTGGCGTTCATGACCATCATTTGCAGCCAGCTGCTGTTCGCCCTTTCGTTCCGCAGTTCCACCAAGTCCCTCTTCCGGCTGGGCCTGCTGAGCAACAAATACCTGGTGGGTGCTGTGGCGCTGGGGCTGGGGCTGCAACTGCTGGCCCTCACCGTACCGCCGCTGCAAAAAGCCTTTAAGCTGCAGATGCTGGACGCGCGCGGCTGGCTGGTGGCCATTGCATTCGGCCTTGTTCCGCTGGCTATGAGCGAAGTATACAAGGCTATTGCCCGCGCGCGTGCCGCCAGGCAACAAGTCGGATAACTCGGCGCGGCGGTGGGGCTGCACCTACTTGGCAAACCCCAAAAACGGCGTGAGTTCCCCCGAATACGTGAGCGTGAGCTGGTGCATGGCGCGGGTACAGGCCACGTAGAGCATGCTTTTATCGACCTCCGTTTTGTAGCTGCGGGCCGAGGCAAACGGCACCACCACGGCGTCGAATTCCAGGCCCTTCGCCAAGTGGGCGGTGGTGATGATAACTCCTTCCTTGAAGGTCGTGGAATCCTCGGTGAGCAAATGCACGCCCGCCGCCTGCAGCACCTGGTGCGCCTGTTCGGCTTGCCGCAGGGTTTTGCAGATGATGCCCAGGGAATGAAGGCCGGAGCCTTGAAAGTTCGTCACCAGCTGCCGAATGGCGGCCAGCTCCTCGTCGGGGCTGCCGAAGTGCACAACGCTGGGCTCCGGCCCGTGCCGCTCCAGCGGAATGATGTGAGGATTGGGCGTGATGCGCTGCGCGAAGCTTGTAATTTCGATGGTCGAGCGGTAGCTGCGGTAGAGCCGGACCACCTCGGCTTGCGGAAACACCCGCTCGATGGTTTCGGCCGAAGAGGCGCTGTAGGGGTTCACCGTCTGGCTAACGTCGCCGAGAATGGTTTTGCGGCAGTGAAACAGGCGCGACAAGACGGCATACTGCACCGGCGTGTAATCCTGCATTTCGTCCACCAGCAAGTGCTTCACGTGGTCGTAGCCGGTGAGGCCTTCCAGGCGGATGCGCAGGTAGATCAGGGCAAATACGTCGGCGTATTCCAGGTGCAGGCCGTGGTTGAGCCGGAGCAGCTCGGGCCGGCCCAGCCAGCGGTAAAAGTCGCGGTAGAGGTCCAGCACGTTGCTGAACCGGAACATGCGCGGAATGCCTTCCCCAATGGCGGCTTTTTCCCCGCCCGTAAGCTTCCGATCGGCTTTGTCGCGCACGTAGGCCCGCACGTCGTTAGCCACCTGCCCAAAGCGCTTGAGCAGCGGCACGCGGTGGTAGGCCTTGAACTTTTGCTGGATAAACACACCGGGCACCACGGTGCGGCCCACTCGCAGGTCGGCCACGCTGAAGTAGTTGTTCTCGACGTGGAGCAGGTACTGGTTGAGCTGGCTCAGAAACTCAAACGACGACTTGAACCGGATCCGCTCGATGAACGCGGCATCGTGCTGCTCCAGCAGCGCCGATACCTGCTCGAAAAATGTCTGGAACGTGAACCGGTTGTCGAGCAAATCGGCCGCCAGCTCTTCCATGCCCATTTCGGGCAGGTGCTCCTCCCCTAGCTCCGGCAACACGTTCGAGATGTAGTCGGCGAAGACCTTGTTAGGCGAAATGATGAGGATGTCTTTGGCGGCAATCGTGTCGCGAAAACGGTAGAGCAGAAACGCAATGCGGTGCAGGGCAATGGAGGTTTTGCCCGAGCCAGCCACGCCCTGAATGACCATCACCGACGCCTCTTCGTTGCGGATAACCGCGTTCTGGTCGCGCTGAATCGTGGCGACGATGTTCTTCATCTTATCGTCCGACGACTTGGCCAGCTCGCGCTGCAGCACGTCGTCGTGGATGTTCACGTCGCTATCGAGCATGAACTCCATCCGCCCGTCCCGAATCTTGTACTGCCGCTTGAGCTCGATGCGACCCTGAATGGGGCCCGAGGGCGTGGTGTAGGTGGCGTCGCCCAGCTCGAAGTCGTAGAACAGGGAGGAGACAGGAGCGCGCCAATCGTAAATCAGGTTTTGGCGCTGCCGCTCGTCCAGAAACGAATGCACGCCAATGTACACGGGCACGGCGGCTTGGTTGGGAGCGGCAAAATCGATGCGGCCGAAGTACGGCGACTGAATGAGCTTGAGCAGCCGGCGCTTGCGGCCCACGGCGGCTTCGCCCGTGAAGGCCATGCGGTCGATGGACTGGCCGGCGGCCACCATGTCGGCGTCGTCCATGCCCGACTGGTGCTCGTGGATGTACTGCTTTTTCTGCCGCAGCTCGTCGGAAAACTGCCGCACGGCGTCGTCGATCCGCTTGATGGCGAGGGTCAGCTTCTCCTTGATTTCTTCCAGGTATTCTCGTTCTTCTTGTTCGGTTGCGTTCATCACCGGCAGCTCTTAGGGAAAAAGGACCGCAAAAGTGCCTGCAAATTTCGGCATGAAGAACTTCCTCCTTTTCGTCGCGCAGCGTTCGGCCGCATGCGCGTTGCGGCCTAGCAGCCGCTCAACACGTGGTGCAGCCGTTTCACGCCCGGTGCAGTGGCCCGAATACCCTTCTCCACGGGCCTTGGGCAGGAAGAAAACCAGGCCCCTACCAGGCCTGCCCTACTGAAAGCCCTTCAGCATTTTGTAAAACGCCTCGGCGTACGTGTCGCTGATGGGAATGATCTGGTCGGCAATCTGAATCCGGTTTTTCTCGATGTGGTCAATCTTGTCGATAGCCACCAGGAAGGACCGGTGCACGCGGGCAAAATCCTGGGCGGGCAGCAGCTCTTCCAGTTTGGCAAAATTCAGCAGCGTCATGATTTTCTCTTCCGTGGTATGAATCCGCAGGTAATCTTTCATGCCCTCCACGAAGAGAATATCCCGAATAGCCAGCTTTTGAATGCGGTGGCCCACCTTGATAAAAATATACTCCTGCTCGTTTTTGGGCTCCGGTTTTTCCTCTTTTTTCTCGGTGATATATAGGGGTTTTTGCTCCTGGTAGAGACGTAGAACGGCTTTGTAAAACCGCTCAAATGTGAAGGGCTTCAACAGGTAGTCTTTCACCTCCAGCTCATACGCTTTCAGGGCGTACTGATCATAGGCGGTGGTCAGAATGATCGAGGGTTTGGGGTTCAGCATCGGAATGAAGCTGAGTCCGTCCAGATCCGGCAGGTTGATGTCCAGAAACAGCAGGTCGGGCTTGTTTGCCTGCAAATGCCCGGCCGCTTCCAGAGGGCTCAAGTAGCTGCCCTTTAGCTCCAGGAACGGGACTTTGCGGATGTATTCTTCCAGCATCTCCTGGGCCAGGTACTCGTCTTCAATGATGCAGCAGCTGAGCGTTGATTTCATGGGCTGGTACGTGAAGGCCGTGGATAGTGAGCAGGACCGTAAAGGTTTCGCCGGTGTCCTGAATGGTTAGCGTATGCTGGCCGGGATACTGCAACGCCAGCCGTTTCCGCACGTTGGGCAGCCCGATGCCGCCGGGCTCTTCCAGCGGATGAGCCGGCTTTCGTCCGATGGGGTTCTGCACGCTGAAGTGCAGGACATCTGCTTGTACTTCAACCCTCACCTTCAGGTCGCCGGGCTCCAGGCGGGCGGGGCTGTGTTTGTAGGCGTTTTCCAGCAGGTGGATGAACAGCAGGGGGGCAATGTAGCAGGCGTCCGTTTCGCCCTCAATCTGCAGGTCCACCACCGGGCTGGGCTTGTACCGCAGCTGCTGCAAACTCACGTAGTCCTGCACGTAGTCCATTTCCCGGCTCAGCGGCACCGTGGCCGCGTTGGACTCGTAAATCATGTAGCGCATCAGCGAGGCCAGCTGCATGACGGCTTCCGGGGCTGCCGCGGCCTGCTTATACACCAGCGTGTGAATGTTGTTGAGCGTATTAAACAGGAAATGCGGGTTGATCTGGGATTTTAAATAATGTAATTCTGCCTCTACGGCCTGCTTTTCCAGCTGTTCTTTTCGGATGGTATTGAGCACCAGATTTTCGGTAACCCGGGCCAGCCAGCTCAGGAAGATAAAGATGGCCGCCGTGACCAGGTGCATGAAGTAAATCCCAACATCGAATAGCTTTTGGTAGAACAAAAAAAACGGCACAGGCCCGCTTATAAAAATTGCCGTCAGTTTGAGCCAATAGTCTCTTCCTTTCCGCTTGCCGGCATACTGGGTTAGCAGGTAAAAGTGCAGGTAAAAAACATACAGGCAGGTTGCTATAAAGCCCGTGGCAGTGGTGCGCCAGAGGGCGTCGGAGTCACTATTGAGCTGCAAGCCGGCCACCAGGGTGAACAAGACCCAAACGCCGAGGTGAATCAGCCAGAAGATTTTTTTGACGCGCTCCATACCACAAAGGTGGGTTTTCTGGTCGGGCCCGGCCCGCCGCCCTCGACCAGATGCTCCTTCCAATCTACGAGTGGTGGAAAGGAGCCGGCCGGCGCTTTGGCGGAAGGAAAACCGCCTTTGGCCGATTACTTCGCCGCATCAGCATAACGGGTTTCGCTTTCCGCTCGGGCAACGAGTGCTTCGGCCTGAAATAGCGAAAGAACGCACCGAGCCCGGTGCTTTCCTCCTGTCAGCCGACGAACCGAAGCAAAACCAAACCAATGGAAAAATACCCGAGTGGCCTGACCATCCGCAACGTCTCGAAACGATATGCGAATGGCGTGCAGGCCCTGCACGATGTGTCGCTGGATATTCCACCGGGCATGTATGGGCTGCTGGGCCCCAACGGCGCCGGCAAATCGACCCTGATGCGCACCCTGGCCACGCTGCAGGAGCCGGATACCGGCCAGCTGCGGCTGGGCCACCTCGACGTGGTGCACCAGAAGGAAGCGGTGCGCCAGACGCTGGGCTACCTGCCCCAGGAGTTTGGCGTGTATCCCAAGGCCAGCGCGGAGGAGCTGCTCGACTATTTCGCCGTGCTGAAAGGCATTACCGACCGGGCGACGCGCAAAGCAGCCACCGAGGCCCTGCTCAGGCAAACCAACCTCTGGGACAAGCGCAAGCAGCAGCTGGGCGGCTACTCGGGCGGCATGAAGCAGCGCTTCGGCGTGGCCGTGGCTTTGCTGGGCACCCCGCGGCTGCTCATCGTCGACGAGCCCACGGCGGGCCTGGACCCGGCCGAGCGGGTGCGCTTCCTGAACCTGCTCAGCGAAGTGGGCGAAACCGGCGTGGTCATCCTCTCCACCCACCTCGTGGCCGACGTGGCGGAGCTCTGCACCCGCATGGCCATCATCGACCGGGGCCGCATTCTGCTCGAGGCCCGGCCGCTGGAGGCCGTGGCCGCCCTGCACGGCCGCATCTGGCGCCGGCTGACCGATAAACCCGCCCTGCCCGCGCTGGCGCAGCAGCACCGGATCATTTCGGCCAAGCGGCTGAGCGGGCGCACCCTGGTGCACGTGTACAGCGAAGCACTACCCGGCCCCGGGTTTGAGCCGGTGGAGCCGGACCTGGAGGACGTGTACTTCAGCGCCCTGACGGGCTGCCTCGGAGCGGCCCGTCAGCAGCCGAAAGCGGCGGTAGGGCTATGAAGTTCTGGGCAATATTTCGCTTCGAGTTTACTTACCAGGTGCGCCGGGTCACCACCTGGCTTTACTTCGCGGTGCTGCTGATGCTCGCGTTTCTGATTGTCATCGGCAATTACGCCCCCGATGCGCGGGACGGGTATTTTTTAGTCAACGCGCCCATCGTCATGGCGTCCGTCACGGCTATCTGCAGCGTGAAGTGGCTGCTGGTCGGCGCCTCGGTGGCGGGCGACGCGGCCGCCCGCGACGTGCAGACGCGCATGCATCTGCTCACCTACACTGCCCCAGCCAGCAAGGCCGCCTACCTGGGCGGGCGGTTTCTGGCGGCCTTCGCCCTCAGTCTGCTCATCCTGCTCGGCATCCCGGCGGGCCTGCTGCTGGCACTGCACTTTGCCGGCATAGAGTCCGACATTCTGGGGCCGTTTCGGGCGTCGGCCTACCTGACCACCTTCGGCTTTATCGCGCTGCCCAACGCCTTTTTCGCCACGGCCATTCAGTTCTCGGTGGCCACACTCAGCCGCCGGGCCTTGGCCAGCTACCTGGCCGGCGCGGCCCTGTTCGCGGCGGCCTACCTGATCTGGCCGCTGCTGCCGCAGGTGGGAAAATGGGGCAATCTGGTCGATCCGATGAGCTTTGGCCCCATCCTGGACCATGTGTCGAATGACTGGAGCCCGTTGGAGAAGAACACGCGCCTGCTGCTGCTGGAAGGGTCTTTTCTCACCAACCGCCTGCTGTGGCTGGGCATCTCGCTGGGCATGCTCGCGTTTACCTACTCCCGGTTTCAGCTCGCATTACCCGAATCAGGTCAGAAAGCGAAACCGGACAACCAGCCCCAACCGGCTGTGGTGGCTTGGCCGAGCCTGAACCGGGAAGCCCAAAACGCGCTGCCGCCGGCCCGGGGAACGTACGGCGCGGCCACGCAGCTGCGCCAGTTGCGCCTTATCACCTGGAAATCCTTTTTGCAGCTGGCCAGAAGCCGCGCCGGACTGCCCCTGCTGGCCGGCCTGGCTCTGTTGATTGGCATGACCATCCCCGGCAACCTGAAGGGTCGCGGCACGCCCCTGCTGCCCCGCACCGACTTTGTGCTGGAACACCTGACCGCGCCCCTCACGCAGCCGATGTCGTTCTGGATTATCATCGTCCTGCTCACCGTTTTCTACGCCGGGGAGCTGGTGTGGCGGGAGCGGGAAGCCGGTCTGAGCGACATTGCCAACGCGGCACCGGTGTCGGAATGGGTGCTTTTCCTAAGCCGGTTTCTGGCCCTGGCCCTGGTACTGGTGCTGTGGCTGATCCTGCTGATGACGACCGGAATAGCCGCGCAGGCGGCCATCGGTGGGGCTACGCCCGAAATCGGGCTGTACCTGCAAACCTTCTTCGGGCTGCAGCTGGTCGATTGCCTGCTCTTCGCCCTGTTGGCCCTGCTAGTGCACGTACTGGTGAATCAGAAGTTCGTAGGCCATCTGGTGGCGCTGCTGGCCTACGGCTTTATTGCCTTCGCGCCTACTCTGGGCGTCGAGCACAAGCTGCTCGTCTTCGGCGCCAGCCCGCGCTGGACGTATACCGACATGGCCGGCTTTGGGCCGACCCTGACGCCCTGGCTGTGGTTTAAGGGCTATTGGATAGCCTGGGCGCTGCTGCTGGCGGTGGCGGCGGTACTCTTTTGGGTACGCGGCCGGGAGGGCAGCGTGGCCGCCCGGCTTCAGCTGGCCCGCCGGCGCTTCAAGGGTTCCACCGCCGTCTTTTCTACGGTGGCCGGAGCCGGCATCCTCGGGTTTGGCGGTGTCATCTTCTACAACACCAACGTGCTGCACGGCTACACCAACTCCGCCGCCGCCACGGCACAGCAGGCTGCCTACGAGCAGCGCTACCGCCGCTACCAGCACGCGCCTCAGCCCCTGCTGACCGGCATTAACCTACGGGTAGAAATGTACCCCAGGCAGCAGGCGGTGCACATACAGGGCACTTACCTGCTGGTGAATAACCAGCAACTACCCATCGACTCGGTTCAACTGGGAACGGGCGCGGACGTAGAAACGGACTCAGTCAGCTTCGACCAGCCCGCGAAAGAAGTACTCGTAGATGCGAAGCTTGGCCACCGCATGTATGCCCTGGCGCAGCCCCTCCGCCCCGGTGATTCGCTACGCCTGAACTTTCAGGTTACCTATAAAGCCCGGGGCTTTTCCAACAACGGGGCCGACGGGCAGGTGCTGGCAAACGGCAGCAGCTTCCGGAACCTGGAATGGCTGCCAGTTATCGGGTACCAGCCGTACCGGGAGCTGGACGAGGCCGGCGCCCGCAAAGCCCACGGCCTGCCCCCCCGGCCCGCCACCTATTCGCTCCACGACGCGGCGGCCCGCCGCTACGCCCCGTTTACCGAGCAGATCCGCTTTGAGGCCATCGTAGGGACGGACGCGGACCAGACGGTGGTGGCTCCCGGCACCTTGCGCCGGACCTGGGTCCAAGCCGGCCGCCGCTACTTCCATTACGCCACCGAGGCGCCCATCCGCAACGAATACGCCTTCTTCTCGGCCAATTACGCGGTGCAGGAAGGCCAATGGCGCAATCCGGGGGGCGGCTCCGCGCAACAGGTGGCCATCCAGGTGTATTATCCGCCGGGACTCACGCTAAACCCGGCGCGAATGGTCCGGAGCGCCCAGGCTTCACTGGACTATTACAGCAAGCAGTTCGGTCCCTACCCGCACCGGCAGCTCCGCTTTGTGGCCCATCCCAGCTACGCCTTCGGCCACCACGCCGCCCCCATCGACATTACGGCGGAGGAGGGCTTTTTTCTGCTGAATCCGAAGGCGGACGAGCGGGGCTTCGACCTGGTAACGGCCGTGGTGGCGCACGAGGTGGCGCACCAGTGGTGGGGCAACCAGCTCAAGCAAGCCTACGTGGAGGGCGCCGGCCTGATTTCGGAAAGCCTAGCCTGGTACTCGGCCATGGGCGTGCTGGAGGATAAATACGGCCCCGAACACCTGCAGCGGCTCCTGAGCTTTCTGCGGGAAGAAAACGAAACCCCGCGCACCCGGGCCGCCAAGCCGCTGCTGCAGGCCGACGACTTTTACCAGAACTACCGCAAAGGCCCCCTGGCCCTGTACACGCTCAGTCAGTACCTAGGTCGGGGCCGGGTAAACGGGGCGCTCCGGAACCTACTGGCGCACCACCGGCCCGGGACGCTCCCCCACCCCACTTCGCTGGACCTGTACCGGGAGCTGCAGCAGGCCACGCCCGACTCGCTCCAGCCGCTGCTCCACGACCTGTTCCGGGCCAATACCTTCTGGGAGCTGCAGACCGAAGCCGCCACGGCCCGGCAAATTAGAGGCGGCCGCTGGCAGGTGAAGCTCACCCTGCAGGCCCGCAAGCTGGTGGTAGACAGCGCCGGCACCGAGACGAAGCTACCGATGCAGGAGTGGGTGGAAATTGGCGTCTTCGCCCCGGCCGAAGCGGGCAAGGAAACGGGCAAGCCGCTCTACCGGCAAAAACACCGGCTCCGATCCGGCAAGCAGACCGTCGTGCTGACGGTACCTGCCCGACCCGCCAAAGTCGGCGTTGATCCGCGCCAGTTATTGATTGATTGGAATCCGATAAACAACTACAAAGTGCTGCAGTTGAAGGAGTAATACTTCACGGGCTTTTCGTTTTTTAAAAGTGGTTATTACTGTCTTGCTATGGAAAATAACCAAGTGGGGCATCCAAAGGGCATGACGTATATCATGCCCTTGTTCTCCGCTTCCCTGGCTCGGCTGGCGCGTTTTCCGCTCCCGGCTGCCGGTCTCCTCATCGCCTTGCTGCTTGTGCCCGGCCGCAGTACAGGGCAAGCCGGGCCCGACTCGTTGGCGCCCGTGTTGCGCCACTACCAGCCCCTGCCCTTGGCCCTGCCGGAGGTCCGCGTGGCCCTGGGCGAGCGGGGCACGGTGCACCTGCCGCCGCAGGCCACCCACCGGCGCACCGGCACCAAGGACTCAGAGCGAGGCGAGCTGCGCCTGGCCGGTGGGCTGCTCGTGGGCTACGACATCGGCCCGATGGCCGGCACGCACGTGAGTGCCTACAACCGCGGCGGCGACCGGTTCCCGGAGGGCAACCCCACCCCGTTCAGCGCCTACCACGAGCGTACCCTCGGCCCGCTGCAGGCCACGCTCGGCCTGCGCCCCAGTCTGGCGGGCCTGAATGCGGTGGCTACCCTGCAGGCAGCCGGCCGGCCGCTGGACGACGCCGCCGCCGCCTTCCCCGCCAATTTCTGGGCCTTGGTGCACACCCAGACCGAGCTCGAGCAGTTTCTGGCCCTCGTGTTCAGCTACCGCCCGGTAGCCAAGCCCTGATCCAACCACGCGAACGAACGGGTGGCTCCAGCAAATGGGCACTTCGTCAAACGAGCGTCATTATTAACGCTATTGCCGAGGTGAACGGCCGTTTGGGGAAACGAGCCGACTGCGCGTCCGCTGCCAGCGGCTTGGCTGGGCTTCCCGGCGTCTCGTTGCGCGCTCAAACCTCCTACGCCGACACAGCTGCAGCACGGAACGGAAGCCAGCCTGCGCCTTACCCTCTCCGAGGCGCCCTAGAGCCGGCATGTCGCGTTGTTACTTATCAGCCCCTGGGCTGCGGCGGCTTGACGTGTCGTTTTTCTGAGTTTCCCCTCCGCTTTTGCGCCCCTGTAACCGATCCAATAGTCCCTTTTTACAGACAGAACTGCGCGCCGTACACGCGCCCAACCAATGGCGGCGGGCCCTATCGGGCCCAACAAGAACGGGCCACGCTGGCCAAGATTTCCAGCAAATACCGGTGCGCTTTTACCGTGGGTTCGACCGAGCACTGTTGGGCCTGAAAATGATGCCTACGTTCATCTAACCAGCTAACCTGGCGGTACGGGCCGTGCTGCACCCGCCCGCCCGAAGGAATGCCAGGGCGTACTTCTGGCTACCTGAATGCCACGGCTTCCCCAATCCCCGTACATAGATTAATTCAACGGTTCCATCTACCCAATGCATGATTCGCCTATACCTGTACCGCTTCGCTCCCTACCCGCTGATGCCCTGTTAGGCGATTTGCTGGCTGTGTCAATGACTGGGCTGATATTCTACACGCCTGTTTACGACCCGGCCGGCTCGGGCGCGATTGTGGACTTCCGCTTCGAGTACCTCAACCCCGCGGCCCAGCGCATGATGGGCATGCCGGAGGTGCCCGCCGTGACCCACAACGAGCAGTGGCCCCACAGCAAGGCCCACGGCACCTTCGATTTCCACGTGGCGGCCTACGTGACGGGGGAGCCCCGCGAGTACAACATCAACTACCAGGCCGACGGCTACGACAACTACTACCGCCTGGCCGCCCGCCGCTCCGGCGACGGGCTCTGGGTCAGCTTCACCGACACGGCCGACCAGCCCCGCTCCCCCGTGGAAATGGCCCTGCGCGAGGCCCAGGCCGCCGAAAAAGCCGCCCGCGCCGACGCCGAAACCCAGCGCCAGCGCTTGTACCAGGTGCTCATGAACCTGCCCGCGCAAGTTGCCACCTACCACGGGGCCGAGCACGTGTACACCCTGCTCAACCAACGCTATCAGGACTACTTCCCCCGGCATACCCTGCTCGGGCGCTCCGTCCGCGAAGCTTTACCGGAAGCTGCCCACCAAGGCTTTTTCACCCGCCTCGACCAAGTCTACGCCAGCGGGGAGCCCGCCTATGGGGTGGAGCTGCCCGTACGGCTTGACTTTGCCGGCAGTGGCCAGGCTCAGCTCATTTACATCAACGCCTTTTACCTGCCCCTGCGCGACGCGGCCGGCAACGTAGACGGCGTCCTCGATTTCTCCTACGACGTCACCGAGCAGGTGGTGGCCCGCCAGCAGCTGCAGCTGCTCAACCAGGAGCTGGAAACCCGGGTGCAGGCCCGCACCCAGGAAGCCGAACGCGCCCGCGCCGACGCCGAAGAGCAGCGCAACCGCCTCGAACGCCTTTTCAGCCAAGCCCCGGCCCTCATCAATATCTTCAGCGGCCCCGACCACGTGCTCACCATGGTGCACCCCGCCACCGAGCAACTGTTGCCGGGCCGTCCTTTGCTGGGTTTGCCGCGGCGCCAGGCCCTGCCCGAATTGCCGGAAGCCCTGCACGAACCCTTGGACCGCGTGTACCGCACCGGCGAGGCACTGCACGAGCACGAGCGCCTCACCCGCCTCGACCGTTTCGGGACTGGTGAGCTGCAGGACCTGTACCTTGACCTGGCGTACCAGCCGCTGTTTGACGCCGCCGGGCAGATCGAAGGCGTGATGAGCTTCGCCGTTGACGTGACAGAGCGCGTGCAGGCGCGCCTGCAGAACGAGGCCCTGCAGGCCGAAGTGGCTGCCGCCACCCAGCGGCAGGTGCAGGAGCGCGAAGCCTTGCTACACATCCTGGCCTACACGCCCGCCGCCGTGGCGCTGCTGCGCGGCCCCGAGCACCGCTTCGAGTACGTCAACACGGCCTACCAGCAGCTGTTCCCCGAGCGGCGGCTCACCGGTCGGCCCGTGGCCGAAGCCCTGCCCGAAACCGAGGCGGCCGGCTTTCTGGCCAAGCTCGACCACGTGTTTCGCAGCGGCGACACCTTCTTCGGCACGGAGCTGCCCATGCACCTGCAGCCGGCCGATGGCCCGGCCCGGGTAGTACACTATACTTTCACCTACCAGGCCTACCGCGAGCAAGACGAAATTGCCGGCGTGTCCATCTTTGCTTTCGACGTGACGGAACAGGTGCGCGCCCGCCGCCAAGGCGAGGCCGAGCGTCAGCAGCTGCAGCAGCTGTTTATGGAGGCCCCGGCTCCCATCGTCATCCTCGACGGCCCCGAGTTGGTCTTCCAGCTCGTCAACCCGGCCTACCAGCGCGTGTTTCCCGGCCGCGCGCTGCTGGGCAAGCCCGTGCTGGAGGCCCTGCCCGAAATTGCCGAGGCGCTCATTCACCAGCAGCTGCGGCGCGTGTACGACACGGGCGACACCCTGGTGGCCCGGGAAATGCCCCTGCAACTGGCCCGCCACGACGACGGCCCGCTGGAAGAGCTGTACTTCACCTTTACCTACCAGGCCCGCCGCAACGCCGACGGGGTGGTTGACGGCGTGCTTGTGTTTGCCCACGAAGTGACCGACCAGGTGCAGGCCCGACGTGTGGTGGAAGAAGGCGGGCAGCAGGCCCGGGCTCTGGCCGAAGAGCTGGCCGCCTCCAACCAGCAGCTCGTGCGCACAAACGCCGACCTAGACAACTTCATCTACACCGCCTCCCACGACCTGAAAGCACCCATCAGCAACATCGAGGGGCTACTGAATCTGCTGCAGGAGGAATTGCCTGCCAGCGTGGTGGCTGAGCAGCACGTGGCCGCCTCTTTGGCCCGCATGCTCGATGCGGTGGAGCGCTTCAAGCGCACCATCGACCACCTGACGGACGTCTCCAAGCTGCAGAAGGAGCACGACTCGGCGGCCACCTCGGTCGACCTGGCCGCGGTGGTGGAAGATGTGCGCCAGGACCTGCTGCCCCTCATCCACAGCACGGGTGCCAAGCTCGTGGTGGACGTGTCGGCCCAACCGCCCGTTCAATTCTCGCAGAAGAATCTGCGTTCGGTGGTCTACAATCTCTTGAGCAACGCCCTCAAGTACCACTCGCCCGACCGGCCGCCCCACGTGGACGTGCGGGCCCACGTGCGGGCGGGCTACACCGTGCTGGAGGTGCACGACAACGGCCTGGGCATCGAGCCGGTGTACTGGCCGCGCCTGTTCACCATGTTTCAGCGCTTTCACACCCACGTCGAGGGCTCCGGCATTGGCCTGTACATGGTCAAGCGCATGGTCGACAACGCCGGCGGCCGCATCGAGGTGCACAGCCAGCCCGGCGCCGGCACCACGTTTTTCGTACACCTGCCCAAGGCGACGGGCCCGGCGGCCTGACGCAGTTCTATTCGCTTTTTTCTGCTGCCGTGGCCGCCCTTTCCTGTACCTTGCTCGTCGACGTCGACGCGCCGACCAACTACCTCAACCAGGCGCTGCTGCGGCGCATGACCGTCACCGGCTACGTGCTGGTGGCCACCCACGGCCAGGAGGCGCTGGACGTAGCGCCCGGCCCTGATTCTGCTCGACATGAAAATGCCGCGCGTGAACGGCCTGGAGTTTCTGCAGACGTACGCATAGTACCCGCCTGTCGAGCCCCCCGCCGTGGTCAGCATCCTTTTCACCACCTTGCTGAATCCCTCGACGTAGCCCGCATACAGCGCCTGCCTATTGCCGGCTACCTGACCAAGCCCCTGACCCTGGAAAAGGTCGACGGGATATTTCACGAGCATTTTTCCTTACCGCCCGCCGCGGGCTAGACTGCAGCGGCTTAGTTGCCTCTCCTATGCTGACGCCTGCCGACTGCCACGCCGTGGATGCGGAAAACCAGGTCCTGCGAGCCGAAAACCAGCGGCTGCGTGCGTGCCTGGCGGACGCGCAGGCGCGGCAGGCCAACGCCGACGACAAGGATGGGCGCCAGGCCCGCTTCCGCACGGTGTTCGAAAACTCCCCGTTTGGTCAGAAAATCATCACCCCGGACCTGATCATCCGCCAGGCCAACCGGGCCGTGGCCCAGATGCTGGGCGTACCGGACGCCGCGGCGTTGCTCGGCCGCCAGATTCTGGAATTTGCTCACCCCGACCACCGTGCCGATTGGGCGTTTCTGCAGCAGCGGCTGTGGAACCACAAGCTGCCGTATTTCACCCTCGAAACCTGCCTGATGCGACCGGACGGCTCCTCGTTCTGGTGCCAGGTCACCTCCATCCGATTTCCGGATGCGGGCCAGGAGCTGGGCTATACTCTGCTGGAGGACATCAGCGAACGGAAAGCCATTGAGCTGTCGTTGAAGCGCCTTTACGACGCGCAGGAAACCATCCTGCACTTGGTCACGCACGACCTGAAAACGCCCATTGCCCACATCCAGCTGCTGACCGATTTGCTGGAGCGCCAAGGCACCGGGGCGGCAGGGTTGGCGGCCGACACCCAGCACTACCTGGACCTGATTCGCCGGGCGTGCCGCGAAGCCGACAAGTTGCTCAAGGATGTGCTCATGCTCGGCTCGCTCGATGCCCGGCACCTGCCCAAGTGCCCCACAGACCTATGCGCCCTGCTGCACGAGCGGCTGGCCGCGCACAAGCTGGCAGCGCAAGCCAAAGGCCTGGCTCTGGTGCTAAACGCCCCCGCGGCGGTGCATGCCAACCTCAACGCCGACGCATTTGGGCGGGTGGTCGACAACTTGGTCAGCAATGCCCTGAAATTTACCCCGCCCGGGGGCTGTGTAAGCGTGGGGGTGCGGGAGGAAGCAGGCGTGATTTTGCTGACCGTGCGCGACTCCGGTATCGGCATACCCGCCGCGCTGCAGGAGCAGCTGTTTGAGAAGTTCAGCGCCGCGGCCCGCCCCGGCGTGGCCGGCGAGGCCAGTACGGGCCTGGGGCTGTTCATCACCAAGCAAATTGTGCAGCTGCACCGCGGCAAGCTATGGGTAGAAAGCCGCGAGGGCGAAGGCTCCTGCTTCTTTGTGGAACTGCGCTAAGCGGGCTGCGCAGTGTCGGCGCAACCCCGATGCCCGCCTGGGCAAGCAAGGCGGCCCACCGGCTACGGCGCACCCGCGTGCTTTCGACGGCGGCGCGCCGCTGGGCTTCGCTGAAACGGTACGTGAGCCGAAAAACGTGAGGCGGTCAGTCCGCCGCCTGCTGCTCCAGTTGTACCTCCAATTCGTCAAGCGTCAGCTCGCCGGCGACGAACTCGGCCAGCAGCTGCTGCTCCGGTACCAGCGGTTCCAGGCGCGTGCCCTGCGCCAGACGCAGGACAAAGGCTACCGCCTGTTGACGCTGCACGGGGCTGGAGAGAGGGGCATCGGTTTGCATACACAAAGCTCGCAGCTAGGCCGCGCAGGGGCAAGCTCGACTTAACGGATTTTGGCACAGATAAATACGGATTTTGAGGCGGATTGCCCGCTCCCCGAGGTGATAGACACTTACGGGCAGCTACCAATTGGCAAGCGGCATGGCTACCAGGCGGCAGCTGCCCGTATACCCCACAGACTATTTTCGTGACTCATGCCGCAAGAGCCCCCTTCCGCCCCCGCCGCCGTGCCGGAGGGCCCCAGCACCGGGGCCGCCCCGCGCCCACCCCAGGACCCCTATGAGCAAAGTCAAGCCCGCTTCCGCACGGTGTTTGAAAACTCGCCGCTGGGCCAGAAAATCATTACCCCCGACCTGACCATCCGCCAGGTCAACCAAGCGGTGCTGGCCATGCTCGGCTTTACGCGCCCCGAGGAACTGGTGGGCCACAAAATCATCGATTTTGCCCACCCCGACCACCGCGCCGACTGGCAGGAGCTGCAAGAGCGGCTGTGGACGCACAAACTGCCGGCCTTCACGCTCGAAACCTGCCTGATGCGCGCCGACGGCTCTTCCTTCTGGTGCCAGGTGCACTCGGTGCTGTTTCCCGACGAAGGCGGCGAACTGGGCTACACAATCCTAGAGGACATTTCCGCCCGTAAAACCCTTGAAGCCACCCTGAAGCGCCTCTACGACGCGCAGGAAACCATTCTGCAGCTGGCCACCCACGATTTGAAGGGGCCTATTGCCCACATCGAGCTGCTCACCGACCTGCTGCAGCGCGAAGTAGCCAGCCGCAGCGGGGCGGCCCCGCCCCCGCCCGAGATGGTGCACTATCTGGCCTTGATTCAGCAATCCTGCACCCACGCCCACGCTTTGTTGCAGGACGTGCTCTACGTGGGCGACCTGGACGAGCACGGCATGCAGAAGCGTCCCACCGACCTAAGCGCCTACCTGACCGCCCAGCTGGAGCGGCACCGGCTGGCGGCGGAGGAAAAGGGAATTCGGCTGAAGCTGGACCTGCCGCCGGCTGCCCTGCACACACGCCTGCACCCCGATAAATTCGGCCGGGTGCTCGACAACTTGCTCCACAACGCGCTCAAGTTCACGCCGGCCGGCGGCACCGTTACCGTCGGGCTGCGCGAGCAGGGCGGCAAGCCCCTGCTCACGGTGCAGGACACGGGCATCGGCATTCCCAGCAAGCTGCACGGCAACCTGTTCGACAAATTCAACCCCACCCGCCGCGCCGGGCTGCAGGGCGAAATCACCACCGGCCTGGGCCTGTTCATTGCCCGGCAAATCGTCGAGCTGCACGGCGGGGCCATTTGGCTGGAAAGCCGCGAGCAGGAAGGCACCACCTTCTTTATCGAGCTGCCCTAGCCCCCTATACGCCTTGGCGCTACCTTTGTAGCCTTTCCCCTTGGGCCCACGCGCGGCATTTTGCTGGTTGTCGCCAGCGCCCCGTTATCGATGAAAAAGCTCTCCAGCGTGCTGCTGGTCGATGACGACCCGCTCACCAACGACCTCAATGAGCGCCTGCTTCAGCAGCTCCACGTCGCCGACCGCTACCTCGCCGTCACCAACGGCGAAGCAGCCTTAGCCGCCCTGCAGGACCTGGCGGCCGATGCCAACCCCAGCAGCCCGGTCTTGGTGTTACTCGACGTCAAGATGTCCGGCATGGACGGCATGGCCTTCGTGGAAGCGTACCAGCGTCTGCCCGTAGCCGCGCAGCAAACGGTTGTGATTGTGCTGCACACGGCTTCCATGAGTTCGGCCGACCTGGCCCGCATCGAGGCCCTGCCCATCGCCGGCCTGGTCAGCAAGCCCCTGACCAAGGAAAAGCTCGACACCATTCTCAAGCTGCACTTTCAGCGTCATTTTCCCTCCGATTGACGTCCGCCGGCCCCCGCGCGCAACCCAAGCACGCATACGCCCGCGCCGAACTTTAAAGCCTACCGGACCCCGGTAGGCTTTTCTGTGTAGTACACTAGCTGAAAGAGAGGAATGGACTCTGCCCATCCTTCTTAGTAGCCCATGCATAAGAGCCGTTTCAGGAAGGCCTACATCATCGACATCCTACTCATGTAGGGATGGAAACAGGACCCAGCCTTTGCGGCAATTCGACTTTTCATATAGTACTTATCAACAAGCGTTTATAAGTCCTGTAGCAGCAGCTAGGGTTTTTCGACTGACGAAATAATTTACAAGCAACAGAGCCAGTTAGCACTAAAAATACCTGGATCCGGGTATTGGATGGACAACTATTGTGTCGGAACCTTTGAGTTGGCTTTTTCCGGACTCGCAAATGATTGTACCCTTTACACACAAATACACCAATCGATTAAGTCGGTACGCGGTGATGCTGCTGATGCTTTTGTTGGCAGTACCGGCCTGGGCTGGCTCCCCAGCCGGACCCAGCAATGAATCCGGCACCAACACGCCTTCCCTCGGCCAGGCACTTAACCCAGACGGCACATTGCGGGCGGGCATTAACGGCTCGTTTGATGCCCGTGCTTTCACAATGGCCGCAGCACCCGATGGCCGGCCGGTATTTCGACCAACCAGTGCCTACAGTACTCAAGGAACAGGCGACGAAAACTGGCAGGACGGCTTCGGTATCCGCGGGGCCAACGCCGCGGTGCAGGCCGTAGTACAGGTAGGCACCGATACCTACGTAGCCGGGGGCTTTACCATAATAGGTAATGTGGTAGCCAACCGCGTGGCGAAGTGGAACGGTACCACCTGGACCAGCCTCGGAACCGGCACGGCCAATGGCGTGGGCGGCACCGTGAATGCGCTGGCCGTGGACGGCAGCGGTAATGTGTACGTGGGCGGCAGCTTCACTACCGCCGGTGGCAACCCCGCCAGCCGGGTGGCCAAGTGGAACGGCACCACCTGGAGCACCTTGGGCACCGGAGCGGCCGAAGGCGTAGGCGGAACCGTGAGTGCACTGGCCGTGCAAGGCACGAATGTGTATGTGGGCGGCAGCTTCACGGCAGCTGGCGGTAACCCCGCCAACCGGGTGGCCCGCTGGGACGGCAACGCATGGCAGACGCTGGGCAACGGCACCGTCGCCACCGACGGCACGGCCAACGGCGTGGGCGGCACCGTGAATGCGCTGGCCGTGGACGGCAGCGGCAACGTGTACGCCGGGGGCACCTTCAGCACCGCTGGTGGCACCGCCGCGCGCAACGTAGCCAAGTGGAACGGCACCACCTGGACCAGCCTAGGCACCGGCACTACCGCCACCGACGGCAGCGCCAACGGGGTCAACTCTTTGGTTTATGCCCTCGCAGTGTCGGGGAGCGATGTATACGTGGGAGGTGCATTCAGCACCGCTGGTGGCACCGCCGCGCGCAACGTGGCCCGCTGGAATGGCACACTTTGGAGCAGCCTGGGCACCGGCACCACCGCCACCGACGGCAGCGCCAACGGGGTGAGTTCTTTGGTTTTTGCTCTCGCAGTGTCGGGGAGCAATGTATATGTTGGCGGACTTCTCTCGACGGCAGGCGGCCTCACGGCTACCCGCGTGGCCAAGTGGAACGGCTCGGCCTGGAGCAGCCTCGGATCCGGCACCGCCAACGGCGTGAACAGCACCGTGCAGGCCCTGGCGCTGAATGGTACTAGTGTATTGGTGGGCGGTTTGTTCGCCACGGCCGGTGGCACCACCGTCAACCGCCTGGCCCGCTGGGACGGAACCAACTGGAACCCCTTTGGCACGACTACCGCCAACGGCATATTTGGGGGGAGTATTAACGACATCCGGGCAGTAGCCGTGAACGGGGCCGATGTGTATGTGGGCGGCCCCTTTACCCAAGTGGGTGGCGTGGCAGCCAACTACGTGGCCAAGTGGAACGGCACGGCTTGGAGCAGCCTGGGCACCGGCACGGCCAATGGCACCGACGGAATTGTGGAGGCGATGGTCGTGAGCGGCACTACGCTCTATGTGGGCGGCCGCTTTCTCAACGCCGGCGGCACCGCAGCCAGCCACGTGGCCCGATGGAACGGCACGAGTTGGAGCGCCCTAGGGGCGGGCATTGACGACGGAGCTAACGTTTTTGTGAATGCGCTTGCCGTGATTGGGTCTAACCTCTATGTAGGCGGACAATTTACCGCAGCCGGCGGCGTGACCACCACCAACGTGGCCCGCTGGAACGGTACGGCATGGACCAGCTTGGGCACCGGTGCCGACGAGGGAGTAAACTCCCTCGTCCTCGCTTTTGGCGTCCGCGGCACCGACCTTTACCTCGGCGGCGCCTTCAGCATGGCCGGCTCGCTGGATGCCAACCACGTAGCCCGCTGGAACGGCTCGGCCTGGAGCAGCCTGGGCACCGGCACGGCCAACGGCATCGACTTGAGCGGCCTAGTAGAAGCTTTGGTGGTGAACAGCACCGACGTGTACGTGGGCGGCACCTTCACTGCGGCCGGGGGCAATCCGGCCAATAACGTAGCCCGCTGGAACGGCTCTGCCTGGAGCAGCCTGGGCACCGGCACCGACGGCCGGGTGCAGGCCCTGGCCTTAAATGGCACCGACCTCTACGCGGGCGGCGAGTTTACCCAGGCCGGCGGCACCGCCGCCAGCCGCATTGCGAAGTGGAACGGCGGCACGTGGAGTATGCTCGGTACGGGCCTCAACAATGCCGTATATGCACTGGGGGCTACCCCCGGCGGCAACGTGTACGCCGGCGGCCCTTTCACCGCCGTCGGCGACGGCAGCAAGGTCAGCTACGGCTTTGGGGTGTACGAGCCGGTCAGCACGGCCTTCGCCGTCACGGGCTTCAGCCCGGCAAGTGCGGCTGCCGGGGCGGTGGTTACCATCACGGGCACCAACCTGACCGGGGCCACGGGTGTGCGTTTCGGTACGGGCGCGCTGGCCCTGCGCTTCACCGTGGTCAATGCCGGCACCATCACGGCCGTAGTGCCAGTGGCGGCGGCATCAGGCCCCATTACCGTAAGCACAGCCACGGCAGTGGCCAGTAGCCCGGCCTCGTTCACCTACGCCCCCATGCTCGATGCCCAGGTCAGCCTGAGCCCGGCTGGCCCGCTCAGCGCCTGCGCGCCCCAAACTCTGACGGCCACGGGCACCCGCCCCGGTTTCGCTCCCGGCGGTACCGGCTTCAACGACGCCGTACGCGCCTTGGCCGTGCAAACCGACGGCAAGGTGCTAGCCGGCGGCACCTTTACCCAATTCAACGGCGCTTCGCAACCCTACTTGGTTCGGCTCAATGCCAACGGCACGCTTGACAACACATTCAATGCAAGTGTGGCTGGGGTGAACAGCGAGGTGCTGGCCCTGGTAGCGCAGCCCGATGGCAAAACCCTGGTGGGCGGCGCCTTTGGCAGTTCCGGTGGAATTGGTACGGGCAAGCTGCTGCGGCTCAACGCCGATGGCACCCTGGATACCTCGTTCAACATCGGCAACGGCTTCGATGGCGTGGTATGGGCCGTAGCCCTGCAGCCCGACGGCAAAATTCTGGTCGGGGGCACGTTCGGCACCCTCAACGGGGTGGCCGTGCCCGTGGGCCTGGTGCGCCTCAACGCCAACGGTACCCGCGACGCCACCTTCAACCCCGGCGGGCTGGGCGTAGACGGAGGCATCCTCGCCCTGGCTTTGCAGGCCAACGGCAGGATTGTGGCCGGCGGTGAGTTCAACACCTACAACGGCGCGGCCGTGGCTCACCTGTTGCGCGTGAATGCCGACGGCAGCCGCGACCTGACCTTCGACAGCAGCCCGTCCGTCATCAACAACCGGGTATGGGCCGTGGCAGTGCAGCCCGACGGCAAGGTGCTGGCCGGCGGCAGCTTCAACTTCAACACGCTGGCTTCCGACCACCTCGTGCGCCTCACCGCCACCGGGGGGCTCGATAATACCTTTAACGTCAACGGGGCAGGCTTTGCCAACGACGGTTTCAACAACGTGGTCTGGAACGTGAGCGTGCTGGCCGATGGCAAAATCCTGGTTGGTACCCCAGCCAATAGCTACAACGGGGCTACCGTGCCCGGCGGCCTGCTGCGGCTGACGGCCGCCGGCCTGCACGACAACACCTTCAACACCGGCGGCACCGGCTTCGGACTTGCCGACGTGTTTAGCATTGCCCTCCAAGCCGACGGCAAGGTGCTGGCCGGGGGCTCCTTCCTGAGCTACAACGGGGTGGCCTCGGCGCCCGACTACCTGGCCCGCGTTCAGGCCGATGGCAGCCTCAACGCCACGGCCACGGCCCTTTCCGGGGCCACGTTCACGTTTACGCCCGGCGGCAGCACTACCAATCCGCTCACTACGAACACGGTCGGCTCTTATTCGGCCACGGCCACAGTGGGCAGCAGCACCTCGGGGCCATCCAATACGGTGGTGCTGACTTCGTGCCCCGCGCCTACCCTGACCTCGTTTACGCCCACCAGCGGCCCGGTTACCACCAGCGTGCAGCTCACGGGCACCAACTTTACCGGAGCCACCGCCGTGGCCTTCAACGGCACGGCGGCGCCGGGCTTTGTGGTCAATTCCAGCACTCAGATTACGGTGAGCGTGCCGGCCGGGGCCAGCACAGGTCCCATCTCGGTAACCACGCCCGGGGGCACGGCCACGAGCACCGGCAGCTTTACGGTATCGGCCGGCTCGGCCCCGGTGGTGGTAAGTGTGGGCGTGCCGGCTTCCCAGAATTATAAACTAGGCCAGTCCTTGGCCTTTTCGGTCGTATTCGATGCGCCGGTAACCGTGAGCGGCACTCCTACCTTGGACTTGGTAATGGGGTCTTCTTCCGTACCGGCTACATTGGTAAGCGGCAGCGGCACCGCAACCCTACAGTTCAGCCGCACCGTGGCCAGCACCGACCTGGACCTGGATGGTATTACTTTGGCCGCTGCCACGGCCTTGAACGGCGGCAGCATCGTGAGTAGCGGCGGCGTAGCCGCCAACCGGACCCTAAACGGCGTTCCAGCGACGAGTGGGATTAAAGTAGACGGCGTGCAGCCCTTCGTGGCGGCTTCGACCCGCTTGCTGCCCACTACCACGAGTGCTACCGGCCCGGACGTGACGTTCCGGGTGGTGTTCAACGAGGCCGTAACCGGCGTGGCCGCCTCCAGCTTTGCGGCAGTGAGTACGGGCGGCGTGGGCGGCACGGTGAGCGGCGTGGTGCCGGTAGCGGCTTCGGGAGGCACTACCTACGACGTAACCCTGACCGGCATCAACGGCGACGGTTCGGTTCGGCTGGCAGTTCCCGGCACCGGCCCTTTGGTACAGGACTCGTTTACAAATGCCTACTTGGCCAGTGCCTCGGTGAGCGGCGAAACCTATACCATCGTCCCCGGCAACCTGCTGGTAAGCACACCACAGAACGTGAGCGGCATGTACGCCAACGTGACGGTGGCGGCGAGCGGCGTAGCCACCCTCACCAGCAACCTGACAGTAACCAATGAATTTACCGTGCGCTCGGGCGCCTCGTTGTTGTTCCGGGAACCTGGCAGCGCTCTTAACCGCGCCACCACCGGCGACCCATGCAACATCGTAAGCGGAGCGGGACGCTTTGTGCTGGAGCCGGGCGCGACGCTGGGCATCTGCGACCCCAACGGCATCAGCCAAAGCGGGGCCTCTGGAGCCGTACAAGTGACGGGCACCCGCAGCTTTTCCGACCAAGCTCACTACCTATATAACGGCGACGCAGCCCAAGCCACCGGCGACGGTCTGCCAGCCACGGTGGCTAGGCTTACGGTTGGCAACGCAGCCGGCGTAACGCTAACCAATGCTGCAACAACCGTTTCGGGATCTTTGAATTTGACCAGCGGCGGCCTGACGGTGCCGGCAGCCAAAACGCTGACCGTCGGCGGCGCCACCGCCACTACAGGCGCCTACATCATTGGCGGAGCCGGCTCGTTTGTACTCAGCAGCGGGGCCGTTTTCAAGACCGGTAACGCGGCTGGCATCAGCGCCCTCGGCACAGCTACGGGCGCGGTGCAAACCACAACGGCCCGCTCCTTCAATGCCGGGGCCAGCTACGAGTACACCGGCCCGGCCGCCCAAATTACCGGCTCCGGCTTGCCGGGCACCGTGGCCAACCTGACCATCAACAACGCAGCCGGCGCAACCCTCACCAACGACCTGACAACCACCGGGGCCCTGACCATGACGAGTGGTGTGCTGACCACCGGGGCCCGCACTATCACGCTGGGCAGTTCGGCTACGCTTTCGGAACAGGAAACGAGCTACGTGCTGGGCAAAGTAGCCGCGAACCGCACGCTGGCCCCTGGCTCGGCAGAAGCCTTCGGTGGGCTTGGACTGTCACTGATTCCGGCCAGTAGCTCCTCCGCTCCCGGGGCAACGCTAGTGACGCGCACCACCGGCACGGCCCTCGCCGGGGCAGGCACGAGCCGGAGCATCTTGCGTTACTTCGACATCCAGCCCGCAGTTAACACGGGCCTGAACGTGACGATGAACTTTGGGTACTTCGCTCACGAGCTCAACGGCATCCCAGCAGCCAATCTGGCTCTGTTCAAGTCGGTGAGCGGCGGTACGCCCTGGATTCCGCAGCGCGGCACCACAGCCGGCCCGAACGTAGTGACCAAAACCGGCATTGCCGACTTCTCGGTTTGGACGCTGGGGAACTCGGCCAACCCGCTGCCCGTGGAGTTAAGTGCTTTCACGGCCACGCCCGAGGGCAACTCAGTCGTGCGCCTGTTCTGGGCCACGGCCTCGGAGAAGAACAGTAACCGCTTCGAAGTGGAGCGCAGCCCCGACGGCCGCACATTTGAAGCTATCGGAACGGTGGCCGCCGCCGGCACCAGCAGCACCCCTCATTCCTATCGGCTGGTCGATGCGAAGCTACCAGCTGGCGCGACGCTGCTTTACTACCGCCTGCGGCAAGTGGACACGGACGGCACGTTTGCCTACTCGCCGGTGCGCACCGTGGCACTGGGCTACGCGGGTACCGGGCTGACGTTGTTTCCTAATCCATCCGGCGTGGGCGCCACTACGCTTACTGGCGCAGCACCGGGCACACTGGCCGAGGTAATCGACGCGCTCGGCCGCCGTGTGGCCTCAGCGGGGGTCGACACCAGCGGCAAAGCAATACTGACTTTACCGAAGGGTTTGGCCGGCGGCCTCTACATTGTGCGCAACGGCACGCAGGCCTTACGCTTGGTAGTGGAATAACAGCACGTCATAGTCCATCTGAAAAAAGCCGTCTGGCCACTTAGGCCGACGGCTTTTTTATGCTTGCTTGATAACCGTAGGAGCAGAAAACATCCTAATACCGCCCCGCACGTTCCTAAGTTCTCGATGGCCCGTTTTTTTAGGACGACACAATATGTCTGGATCGTTTATCTAAACGGCGGATAAATGCTCGGACCAGCCGGCGCACCTTCGTCACTCATAGATTGGAACGCGGCATGCCCCCGGCCGTCATCGTGAAGTTCACCGGCCACAAAGACATCAAAACCCTGGTGCGCTACGTGAAGATTGCCGACGCTAAAAAGGGCAGCCTGATGGAGAAGACACGGGAGTAATCCATACTCCTACCAGAACGCGCAAGGCTTGGGTAATACATCAATCTGATGCAGCACAGGAGCCTCACTTATACACTTGTTAGGTTATGCCGGCAAACTAACGCTACTCCTAACGCTATCATCGAACTGAACGGCTGCCATGATAAACTACAATGAGTGGCACGAAAAGCACCTAAACAACAACGGCCGCCCAGTTTGGAGCGGCCGTTGTTGTTTGGAAAAACAGCGTTAGTGCACCAGTAACTTAACAGTGTGCCCGGGTGCGTGCACGGTGTACACCCCGGCCGGCAAGTGCACCGGCAACTTCAGCGAAAGTGGTCCGGCCGTCGGCATGATACCGCTGGCCACTACCCGGCCCACGGCGTCGAGCACGCGCACCGGCTGGCCGGCCGTGGCTCCGCTGATCTGCACGCCTTCTCGTGCCGGGTTGGGCCACACGGCGAGCAATTGCGTTGCCGGTCCCTGCACCACGCGCACCGGGCTCTGGTGCACGGTGCCGTCCAGGTCCACCTGCTGCAAGCGGTAATAGACCGCAGAGCTGCCGTACGCGTCTAGGTTCGCGTCGGTAAAGGAGTACGTGAAACCTTGTGCGCTGCTGCCGTGCCCAGCCACTTGCCCGATGCGGCGAAACTGCCGGCCGTCAGCCGAGGCTTCGATGTCGAACCGGTCGTTGTTTTTTTCCGATGCCGTGGCCCAGCGCAGCCAGGCAGCGGTGCCGCGCCGCTCGGCCGTGAAGCTGACCAACGCCACGGGCAGCGACGGACCGCTTCGGCCGGCTCCCAGGAAGAACTCCGAGAAATGGTTCTGCACCTCGGCTTCGGCCAGCAGGTGGTAAGCCGCGCCCAAAGGCTGGCTGGTGCTGGGCACCAGCTCGCGCACCTCGGTGCCGGGTGTTCCAGCCGCCGCGTCGTTGCTCAGGTCGCAGTCTTCGTTCGGGCCTTGGTACTGCGTCAGCCGAAGCGCACTGAGCAAGGCGGAACCACCGGCAGCCTGGTACCGGCTCAGCTCGGCAGGCAAGGCGTAGAGGCGCACCCGCACCGACCGGCCGGGGAACGTGTTTTGGGCGATAAAGTGCCAGTTGCGGTCGAAGTAGGGCTGGCTCTGCGGGTCGAGGCGCACCGGCAAGCCGGATCCGGTAGTTTGGTATTCCACGGAAACCGTGCCGAGCGCGACGCCCTGGTCGTTTACGGCCGCTACTACCTGCCCATCCGACGACAGCAGGTAGTGCCACTTTGCGTCGCCGGTGCTACTAACCGGCAGCGACGTATAACACGTGTTGGCAGTGGGCGCGGCTACTTGCAGCACGTTGAGCGAGGTAGAGCTGACGCTGGGCCCAATGGGTGTGGTTACCTGCACCGGCCCGCTGCCCGCGCCCACGGGCACTGTTGTCTGAATAGTGCTGTCGTTGAGTACCGTAAACGAGCCGGGGGCCGCGGCCACGCCGTTGAAGTCCAGGCCCGTGGCCCCCGTGAAGTTCAGGCCCTTGATGGTAATCAACTGCCCCGGCAACTCGGCCGGCGGCACCAGGCCGGCTACACTGGGCTGCACTTCAAATGGCTGCGCCGAGCTGCCCTGCCCGCAAGCCGTTACCACCGTAACGGGGCCGGTGGTGGCCTTGAGCGGCACCTGCACAGAGAGCAGCTGGCCGGAGTTCATCACCGAAAAGCCCGGGGCTTCCACCCCGTTAAACAAGACCTTCTGGACATTGGCGAAGGTGCTGCCGACGAGTGCCACCGTGGTGTACCCCGCAATACCCGAGCCCGGCGAGACGCTCAGAATAGCGGGCGGCGGGGTGTAATTGATGGTCACGGCGTTGGAAACAGCCACTTCTCCTCCGTGGCTGACGCTGGCTGTGAACTGGCCGCCCGCGGTGCTTACTACCACGCTATCGGCCGCAGCGGGCGCTGCCCGGCGGCAATCAGCACAGGAAGGCTTTTCAGCACCGCACTGTAGCCGCGTTTAGGCGTGATGACCAGGGAATAGGACCCTACCGGTAACTCCGGCAGGGTGAGCACGCCCGTCACCGGATCCGGTAGCGGGGTATAGGTCGTTCCAAGCCCGTATAGCACCAGCGAGGCGGAGCCGGCAGGCGCAAGGCGGCCGGTGAGGCTGCCGGTTTGAGTTGTAGGTGCGGGCGTCGGGGTTGGTGCGGGTGTTTCTTTGTCGCAGCCCACCAAGGTGAGCAGCAGCACAGCAAGGTGCCGCAGAAGAAAGGAGCGAAAAAGCGTCACGGGGCAATACTGAAGGGAGGCAGGAAAGTGCGGCGGCGTTACCGGGGAGCAGGAGGCGCGAGAAGCCGCGCTTGCGAAAACGGGCAAGCGCGTTACCTCGCCCTGCGCATTACTCCACCACCAAGCGCCCGGTATTGGTGCCGCAGCGTACCAAGTACAGGCCTGGTTTCAGGCCATCCAATGGCAGGGAAACGTCGGAGCTCTGCGCGGGCAGTGTGCCGGTGCGCACCTGCCGGCCCAGCGCGTCCACCACCACGACCGGCCGCTCCGCCGCGGCCGGCGGCAGCAGCAGCGTCACCGCGGTGCGGGCCGGATTGGGATACAATACCAGGTCGGCGGGCACCTCTACTTCGAAGGGCGTGGCGCTGGTGGCCGTGCCGCCGGGCGTGGTCACGGCTATAGGGCCCGACGTCGCGCCCGGGGGAACCGTCACGGTTAGGCTCGTGGGCGAGTGGACCGTAAAGGCCTGCGCCGGCGTGCCGTTGAACGTCACGGCGCTGGCAGCCGTCAGGCCGGTGCCCGTCAGCACGACTTGGCTTTGCGCCCGGCCGCGGCCGGGCGCAAAGCCGGTGAGGGCAGGCGCCTGCGTGGCGTCGTAGTCGGCCAGGAACGCCGATACCATGCTGCCGTCGCCCAGGGTCGTGAACGAACCGCCGACCATCACGTGCGCGCCGGACATGGCTAGGGCGTTGACGCCGGTGTTGGTCGCGGGGCCGAGGCCAGTGCCCAGGGTGCTCCACGCGGTGCCGTCCCACTTGGCAATGCGGCTGGCCGCCACGCCGCCAATCTGGGTAAAAGCGCCGCCCGCGTACACGTCGTTGCCCAACGCCGTTAGGGCCAGTACCGAGTTGTCGGCGCCCGGGCCGAAGGAGCGCCACGCAGTGCCGTCCCAGCGGGCGACGCGGCTAGCTGGCAAGCTTCCCGCCGTGGTAAAATAGCCGCCCGCAACCACTTCCGTTTCGGTGGCGGCCAGCGCCAGCACTGTGCTGTTGGTGCCGGTGCCCAGCTGGCTCCACGCGGTGCCGTCCCACTTGGCAATGTTATTGGCCGCCGAATAGCCCGCCGCCGTAAAGCTGCCCCCGGCGTACAGGGTCGTGCCCTGCACCGCCAGGGCACTGACCGTGCCGCTGACGCCAATGGACAACGAACTCCAGTTCGTGCCGTCCCATTTGGCAATGTTGCTGGCCCCGATGCCCCCGGCCGCGTAAAACCGGCCGCCGACGTACAGGTCATTGCCCATCACTGCCAGCGCGTACACTTGTCCGTCGACGCCCGTGCCCAGAGAGGACCAGTTCGTGCCGTCCCATTTGGCAATATGGTTGGCGGGCAGTCCGCCCGCGGTGGTAAAATCACCGCCGACGTACACGGCGGTGCCGACCACGGCTACGGCGCTGACCCGGCCGTTGACGCCGGAACCCAAGGGGTTCCAGCCCGCGGCGGGGTTCCAACTGGCCACGTAACCTACGGGCCGGCCGCCGGCAGTAATGAAGTCCCCGCCGGCGTAGGTGGTCGCGTTCGTCGCGGCCAGCGCGAATACAGTGCTGTTGAGGCCCGTGCCGAGGGTACTCCAGGCGGCGCCGTTCCATTTGGCTACCCGGTGGGTGGCAAGGCCCCCGGCCTTGGTGAAGTATCCTCCAACGAAGAGGTCGTTTCCGGCCGCCGCCAGCGCCCACGCCGAGTTATTGAGGCCCGTGCCCAAAGAACTCCATGCGGTGCCGTTCCACCGGGCCACACCTATGGCGGGGGCACCGCCGGCAGTGGAAAACTCGCCGGCCGCATAAAGGTCGTTGCCCACGAAAGCCAGGGACTGCACGTGGTTGCCTGGGCCCGTACCGAGTGCGCTCCAAGTGGTTCCGTTCCAGCGGGAGACGGTGGGCACCGGCGTGTTGCCGACGGTGACCAGCAAGCTGCCAGCGTACACGTCGGAGCCCGACACGGCCAGGGCAAGCACCGGTGACACCAGGCCCGCCCCCAACGCACTCCACGCGGTGCCGTTCCACCTAGCTATGCTGCGCGCGGCTACCCCACCAGCGGTGGTGAAATACCCGCCCACGTAAAGGTCGTTGCCCACGGTGGCCAGGGCATGCGCCCGGTAATCGAGACCGGTACCAAGTGGGCTCCACGTCAATCCGTCCCAGCGGGCAATGTTGCGCGCCGCTACCCCGCCGGCGGCGGTGAACTCGCCGGTGGCGTAGACGTCGCCGCCCATTGCGGCTATGGCGTTTACTTGGCCGCTGATGCCCGCCCCCAGGGCACTCCACGTCGTGCCGTTCCACTTCGCGATGTTGCGCGCCGGTACGCTGCCCGCAGTAGTGAAATACCCGCCCACGTAAAGGTCGGTACCGACCAACGCCAGTGCCTTCACCTGCGCATAGGAGCCGCTCACACCCCCGCCCAGGGGTACCCAGGCGGTGCCATTCCATTGCACAATGCAATTGGCAACGGCGCTGCCGGCCAAAGAAAAGATACCGCCGGCGTAGACTGTCGAGCCCGATACGGCCAAGGCGTAGACATCGTTCCCAGTACCCGGAAGTCCAAAGCCGGGGCGCCACTTCTCGTCGCCGGTACCTGCCACCTCGACGGGGCGGAACCGGGGGCGGCCGCTTCGCTCGGTGACCAGGCGGTAACCGGTGGCGTTAAACGAGCCGGCGGCGCCGGCCCGCAAAGTGCCGTCGGGGTTGAGCACAGTGGCCAGCCCCGGCACGGACGCGGCTGTGCCGCTGGGGGCACCGGCATGCCCCGGTGCAGCCCAGAGAAGGCTGCAGAGCAAAAGCAGGGCCCACCGGCCGCACGCGGCGGGGGCAGAAACACACATCAAGAAGCGGGCGCAACGGCGCAGGAAAGGGTAGCAGTGCGGCATGCAAAGCAAAGTAAAACGGGCGCGCCTAGTCGCGCGGACCGCGGCGGGTAGAGAAGTATACACGGGGGCGGAACGAAGCTCACCATCAGCCCCCAACCGACAAAGGTACCTCCGGCCAGCACCCATGGCAATACCTACTTCCTGGTATTTGCATTGAGCAGCAGGCGCTTGGCGCACAACCTCAGAGCGCCGATTGCTTTTGCTTTAGTTGGCAGTAAGTCGGCAGTTGGGCCGTTGCTTCAATCAACCGGGCGCTACAATACTCGCGCTGGGACTGTATCTTGAAGTATGATTTTTCAGGACTTCCATCCCCGGCCGGAGCTGCGCGAGTATGTGGCGTGCTACCATCTGCGGCACTTTGTGTTCCAGCCCGGGGAGGTGCTGCCTTTCAAGCCTTACCCACCGCGCCCCGAGCAGTGCTTGACTTTCTTTCCCCGTGAGGGGCAACGCGTGGAGTACCCGGCCGCGCAGCGCTGGGTAGCGCAGCCGCGCGCTGTGCTGGTGGGGCAAGCCACGCAACGCGTCAACTTGCACGTGGGCCGCGATTTTTTGGCCCTGATCGTCGTGTTTCGTCCCGGGGCGCTCTTCCGCCTCACTGGCCTGCCTGCTGGCGAGCTAACCGGTACGCATGTCGACGCGGAAAGTGTGTTTTCCCCGGATGTGCGCCGGCTCAGCGAACATCTAAGCAGCAGCACCGATTACGACGAGATGATTCGCCTGGTGGAAGGCTTCCTGCTGGCAGTGGCCCACCGGGGCCGCCGCCCCGCCCTGCCGGTCGACCGGATAGCCAGCGGGGTGGTGGAGTTTCCAGGAGCGCCGTCGGTGGTGGACTTGGCCGGGCGCAGCTGTCTGAGCCCGCGCCAACTGGAACGCCAGTGCCGGGAGCGGTTGGGCGTAGGTCCGAAAACCTTTGCCCGCATTGCCCGCCTGCACCACGCCTACCGGCGGCGGTTTCACTGCCCGCAGGAAGATTGGCTCAGCACCGCGCTGGCCTGCGGCTACTACGACCTGCAACACCTAGCCAAAGACTTTCGCGACTTGGCCGGGGCCAGCCCCACGACCTTGTTTCAGCAGGACGAACGCGCCCCGGAGCGGGCTTTCGGGTGGCAGGAAAGCTAGGCACGACAAGCAAGCCCCGATGCGTTGTCGGTTTTTTACCACTGCCACGGCACCCGATGTCGCTAGGTTCGCGGCACTATGGAACGCCGTGCCTTTCTTTCCTCGACGCTAGCTGCTGGCTTTTGTGGCCCCGTACTCACGGCCCTGGCAGCACAATCTCTCCACCCAACAGGCTCATTACTTCCGTTTTACGTGCCTCCAGGGCCAACTTTATTGCCTGGCCCTGCCGGCGTAGCCGTGCGCACTCGGGTGCGCCACCGGCAGACCAACGGGCAATTTTCGTGCATTGAGGGCGTGCTCGCACCGAAAACCATGGGCCCCGCACCCCACGTGCACCGGGAGTTGGACGAACTGATGCACGTGCTGGAGGGCACCGTGCACGTGCTGGTCGGCACCGAGGTCGTTGAAGTGCGGGCGGGCGGGTTGCACTTCCGCCCGCACGGGATACCCCACACCTTCTGGAACAGCAGCCCGACTGCCCCGGCCCGTTTCTTGGACATGTTTTTCCACCAAAACTTGGAAGATTACCTCGAGGAACTCTTCACGCGGCTGCTGCCTGAAGCTGAACACCAGGGCTGGTCCCCAAACTCCCCACAGTTGCGGGCGCGCCTCGACGCACTTAATGCCCGGTACGGCATCGTGGAATTTCATGATCAGCGCGCACCGCTCATGCGGCAGTACGGCTTGAAATAAGGTGCTAAAATACACCGCAGGTACTGCTCTTCCCCTGCTCATGGCAGCTACCAAGCTCCGCCTCCGCAACGACCGCATTGGCTTCGGCAAGACGACCGTGTATGTGCAGTAAGTCTATCAAAGCAAGAACTATCACTTCTCCACTGGCGAGAAAATCGGCCCCGAACAGTGGCACGACCGAATGGCCAAAGTGTCGGGCAATTCCGATGACGTGAAGGCCCTCAACGGCCGGCTGCAATCCTTCTTGGCCACCCTCAACCAGATCATCGCCGAAGCGAACCAGCAACGGGAAGAGCCCACTCCCGCATACATCCGGGAACGGCTCGGCATGACGGCCAAGCCGAAGTCAAAAGCGCCACGTCACAGCCTCTGAGAGAGGCAAACCTGCTACCAGGAGCTTTTTGGCGGTGTTCGACGAGTACATTCAAACCACGCAGGCCACCAAAGCCCACGGCACCATCAAGCATTATAAAACGACGCTCAACCACCTGACGCGTTTTGCCGCCCAACACAGGCGCAAACTCACCTTCGAGAGCATCGACACGCGTTTTTACCACGACTTCGTCACCTTCCTGACCAAGGACCTGGCCATGACCAACGGAACGGCCAACAACCAGCTCAAGCGCGTGAAGGTGGTGATGGGCTACGCCGGCGAACAAGGTCTCACGGATAACAACTCCTTCCGCAAGTTCAAAACGCTGCGCCACACCGAAACCGACGTGGTGTACCTTACTCGCGACGAGTTGGAGACGTTGGTTCACTACGACCTGACGGCCGAGCCGCGGCTGGCCCGCGTGCGTGACTTGCTGGTGCTCGCGTGCACCACGGGCTTGCGCCATTCCGACTTCAGCACCGTGCGCCCGGACCAAATCAAAGGCGACCAACTTGTGGTGCGCACGGTGAAAACGCGGGACTGGTTGTACTTGGATTTGAACCGCTACTCCCGCGCCATCCTGGAGTGTTACCCGCAAGGCCTGCCCCTACTTTCCCAGCAGAAATTCAACGCCTACGTGAAGGAATTGGGCCAACACTGTGGCCTCGATACCCCGGTGCAGGTGGTGCACTACCGCGGCAGCCAGCGGGTGGAGGAGTGGCTGCCGAAACACGAGCTGCTCTCTTCTCACACCGGCCGGCGCACCTTCGTCACCCAGAGCCTGGAGCGCGGCATGCCGCCGGCCGTCATCATGAAATTCACCGGTCACAAAGACATAAAAACTCTGATGCGCTACGTGAAGGTAGCCGACGCCGAAAAGCGCAGCCAGATGGAGAAGGCGTGGGGGTAATGCCCGACGCTTACTAGTGCATTCAGAGCTGGCGCGGTGTCACTGCTTGTTGATGCACCGCGCAAGTTTTTCTTGTACAGTTCTACCAACTCACAAGCCGTATAATTCAACAATAGCTTCGTTTTATTGAAGCCTAAACAACGACGCAGATGCCAAATTGTGTGGTAGCGGATGAGGCGTTGAGTTGTTTAGCCAAACGAGGGTGGCTGTTGCAGAAGTCATTTGCGCACTCGAGCATTGCGGCTAAGCCTGTCACCAAGCCTCGCAAGTCCCCTCCGCAAAGGGCCTGGCGGGATGGGAGCTCCCGTTATTCAGCTGCAAACTGACTCACCTAGGTTCTGCAACAGCCACGAGGGTTTATCCCGACAGGCCCGTGCTGTGGTTTACCACAACCGGGCCCTGGAAACCAGCGTCCCCCTGCCCCCGGACGCGCGTCGTACGGCTCACGCCCGCTCCGCGACCAGCCGCTGCAGGTCGTGGGCATTGGCAAACGCGGCGCCCAAGGTGTTGTTGAAGTAGGCGTACACGTCTTTCCCCTCCTGGAGGTAGTCGTGGATCTGCTCGGCCTGGTCGTGCAGAAAGTCGCGCTCGTAGGACTCCCGGTAGTTGCCCTGCGGGCCGTGGAAGCGCATATACACAAAGTCGGCCCCCTCGTTGAGCCGGGCGTTTCGGGCGGGCCCTTTGTCGTGCAGCACCAGGCTGGCGCCGTGGTGGTCCAGCATCTCAAACGCATCATCGGCATACCAGCTGGGGTGGCGAAACTCCACCGCTGGGCGCCACTCGCGGGCGGGGTCTGCCACGGCCAGCGCCGTCAAGAGGGCACTGACCGCGCGCAGCTGGCGAAGGGTGTTGCTGGGCGGGAACTGCAGGAGCAGGCACCCCTTTTTGGGGCCCAACGCCCGGGCGGCTTCGAGAAAGCGGACCAGGCCGGAGAGGTCCTCGGCAAGGGCGGTGGTGTGCGTAAGATCGCGCCACAGCTTGAGGGTAAAGACAAACGCCGGGCCGGTTTCCGCGGCCCAGGTCGCAAACGTTTTGGGCTGGGGGATGCGGTAGAAGGTGCTGTTAATCTCCACCGAGTTAAACAGGGTGGCATAGTAGGTGAGGCGGCTCGTTGCCTGGTAGGCCGCCGGAAAAGTGGCCTTGGGGCCGGGCACCACAATGCCGCTGGTGCCGGTGCGCAGGGTGCCAAGGAGGGCAGGCATGGGAAGGAGGTAGGTGGGCGTTTCGGGGTCTAACGGACCACGCGGCCGCGGCGTTTTACCCCAAGCGCATCTTCACGGGGCCCAACGGATCATCGGCTGGTCATCGCAGCGCTTTTTGCAGGCCAAGCAGGGGGATGCCGCGCGAAGGCCCGGCACGCCGCCGACGCCAACGAACGGCGCTGCTACGCTGGGTCCCTGCTCCTCAAGTTGGCTCCGGGCTTCGCTGACTGCCTTGCTTCTGCAACAGTTACGGCCGTTTCACTTTCCGGATAAGGGATCTTAGTTGAGCGTTATCCGCTGACGGTGGGGACTAAGAGCGTGTTGGGGATTAGGTAATGCGATTTAAGCAAAGCGTGATGTTGGCCC
>NZ_VTWU01000007.1 GCF_008727865.1 Hymenobacter busanensis
CCGCGCCCCCCCGCTGGTCCCGCCCGGACCCGAGCGGGGGGGCGCGGCCCGTTTATACCCACCCACCCCCCGCAGCGCAGCCCGGCGGTATGTTCTGCTAGGGCTAAGTTCTCTTAATCCAACTCTTAAGTGAGCTGCATTGCTACACAAGCGGTGCAGCTTTTCTGCATTAAATGGTGTTACCTTGTTGTAACTAGCTCTGCTCACATGATTTTAACTTACCCTTGGGCCTTGTTAACCGGCCTGCTTGTCATAATTCCAATTGCTCTGCACTTATTCGAATTGCGCAGACCGCAAAAAATACTGTTTACAAATCTTCAATTTATCCGTGAGGTAAAACTGGTTACTGCTCGCCAACGCAGGCTACAGCATTTGTTGGTTTTGCTTTTCCGCTGCTTGTTTGTTATTGGTCTGGTACTATGCTTCTGTCAGCCAATCATCCCTGTTGAGGATACAAGAAAAATAAGCTCTAATGGGCTCAATGTAATAGTAGATGCCTCAGCAAGTATGCAGGTAGGGGCATCAGTCGATGAAACGGCTTGGGATGCGGTGTTGGCTAATGCTACAAGGCTTCCAGAGATTTTTCCGGCAGCTCGTTATGAATTATTTTCTACGGCAACTCCTAGAGCAGTTGGAGGGGCTGAGTACATTGAAAAATTAAATCAATTAGCCGTTGGCGGTAGAGAAGAATTGTCAAGCAGTTTGGCAAGGCTGCGGCAGCAGCTGATCCACAATAAAAGGGAAACAACTTTTATCTTCTCTGACTTTCAGCGCTCTGATTTCTCGGCTTCGGAAATCGAGTATCTAAATGGAGTAGGCGATGTTTATTTGGTTGCTGCTGGTAATAAACCGGTTGCTAATGTGTATGTCGATAGTGTAAGCTTGGGTGATGAAGTGGTACGTGTTGGAGACGAACTTCACCTAACTATTAATTTACGTAATGGTGGAGCATTAAATGCCAGCAAGTGTGGGGTCCGCGTGCTGGTTGGTAAGACGCAGGTTTTTTCCTCTACGGTTGATATCCCCGCTAATTCAGGGCTGACAACAGAAGCCAAAATCAACGTGCCCAATGCAGATACGCAACTGTGCAAAGTTGAACTTGTAGATGATGCTGTGGCTTTTGATAATGACTTTTATTTTACACTGCAGCCTGCAGCCAAGGTTGGTATTCTGGACATTGTAGATAAGCAATCTGCGCTACGGAATGCTTATTCCAATGAGCCTAGTTTTACGTATTCTAATAATCCTTCATCTTCAGTAAGAGGGGTAAGCCAAAAGAATTTTGACTTGGTTTTTCTGCAGGAGGCAAAATCAATTAGTTCGTATTTACGAGCTGACTTAGTTGCGTTTGTGCGGAATGGCGGGAAATTGGTAATAATTCCTTCGTCTGATGTTAAATCGAAGGACAATTATCAAAGGCTATTTGCTGATTTGGGGTTATCGTCCATCCGATTTCGACAGGGAGCCGAACCCAAAGAATTGCGCGAGTTGGCAGCTCCTAGCAGTCAGAATCCTTTCTTCCAGAATGTATTTGCCGAGCAGACACGGCGACCAGATATGCCCAAGGCGGCTCCTGTACTCACTTGGAGCCGAGCTACTTCGGACGTGTTGAGTTTCCGTGAAGGAGATGCTTTTCTCTCTGGGTTTAGCAGTGGGGCCGGAATGGTGTATGTATTTGCGGCGCCTCTTAGCGGTGGATACTCCACCTTATTGGATAATCCGTTGTTTGTTCCGGTTATGTATCGGCTGGCCGCCATGAGTTCTTTGGCTACTCAGGCGCCTGCTTATCGACTAACGGCCCGCGCGATAGATGTGCTGGCAGTGAAAGCACGCGGCGCTGAAGAAGCGGTATACAAACTGGTAGGCGACACCGCTACTTATGTGCCCACCCAGCAAATACGTGCCGGGCGGTTGGTGTTGCAAGTGCCACCTGCGATGCGCAAGCCCGGGTTTTACACCCTTACGCTCGATGACAAACCGGTAACGACGTTGGCATTCAACTTGGATAAGCGTGAGTCGGAATTGGCTTGCTACTCGGTTGCTGAGTTGCAACAGCTGGCTGCCAAGCACAGCAACATCCACGTTTATGATGCTCGGAACCCGCAGGCGATAAGTACCGGGTTGTGCGAAACCAGTATGGGCACCACACTGTGGCGCTATTGCTTGCTGCTGGCGTTGCTAGGGTTGCTAGGCGAAGTGCTTACGTTGCGCTTCGGGCGGCGTGCTGCGGCTGTACCAGCACACGCCGTTGCTGCCTAGCCAGAAGGGCTGTCAAATGCCTAACTTGCTGCCCGTAGCCGCCCAGCGGCAGATGCGTGCATGAAAAAGAATCCTGTTGTCCAAACGGCACTCCGGTTTGGCTTTGGCGTGGCGGTGCTGTGCCTCGTGTGGTCGTTGATTTTATATTGGACGGGGCAGAACCCGTTTGGCCCCAAACGTTTGATTTCCGCTTTTTGGCCGCCAATTGCGGTGCTGCTGAGCCAGTGGTACGTGCGCCGGTATTTCCAGCCCGACGGCCCTGGGTTGAAAAAGGCATTGCTAACAGGAGCCCTGACGGCGGCAGTAGCGGCCGTGCTTTCGGCCGGGGCGCTGTACGGGCTGGGACGCTGGAGCGGCCCCCGCCTGATCGAAGAAAACCGCGTGCAGATGGAGAAGATGCTGGCGGCCGAAAAGGCCAGCTACCTGAAGCTGCAAAACGGTGCCCAACTCTACGAAACCCACCGACTGGGAATTGCGGCCACGCCTCAAGCCCTGGCCGCCGACGATTTTCAGAAAAAACTGCTGCTGGGTTTACTCCTGGCTATTCCGGGAGGCATATTCTTCCGGAAATAAGTCCTTTCTTGCTGCGTCCAAACTTCTACCAAACCACCATGGAAAACACCACTACGCCTGCAGTTACTCCTTCATCGGTTGGCATCCGCTACGGCGTGCTACTAGGCATTGTCAGCATCATCTTTTCGTTGTTGCTGTTTATGACCAACAGCGACCAGTCGCCACTGCGCTGGGCGGGCTTGCTTATTTCGGTGGCGGCTATTTGGCTGGCGCACGGGTACTTCAAAAAGCACAACGGCGGGTTTATGTCGTTTGGCCAAGGCCTGACCATTGGCTTGGTCATGTCGGTTGTTTCGGGCGTGTTGAGCAGCATTTTCAGCTACATCTACATGACCTTCATCGACCCGAGCTACATGGAGCGCCTGATGGAAAAGACGCGCACCGAGATGGAAGCCAAAGGCACCATGAGCGACGAGCAGATTGACCAGGCTATGAGCATGATGAATAAATTTTCGGGCGGGCCGATGACCTTGGTGTTCGGCATTTTAGGTGCCCTGATTATCGGATTGCTGATCAGCCTAATCGTTTCAGCCATTACCAAGCACAACCGCCCCGAGTTTGAGTAAACGCACCCCGCATTCGTTCCCGGTTGAGCTATCGGTGGTTATTCCCCTGCTCAACGAAGCCGAATCCTTGCCCGAGCTGACCAGCTGGATCCAGCGTGTGCTGCAGCAGCACGGCCTCAGCTACGAAGTCCTTTTGATTGACGACGGCTCGACGGATAACTCCTGGGACGTCATCGAAGACCTGGCCGACGCCGACCCTGCCCTACGCGGCATTCGGTTCAACCGCAACTACGGTAAGTCAGCCGCCCTTGACACCGGTTTCAAGGCGGCTCGGGGGCGCGTGGTGTGCACCATGGACGCCGACTTGCAGGATTCGCCCGAGGAACTGCCGGAGCTTTACCGGCTCATTACCGAGGAACGATACGATCTGGTGAGCGGGTGGAAGAAAAAGCGCTTCGACCCGCTCTCCAAAACCATTCCCACCAAACTCTTCAACGGCGTTACGCGCAAGCTCTCGGGTATTCAGCTGCACGACTTCAACTGCGGGCTGAAAGCCTACGACCACCGCGTGGTGAAGAGCATTGAGGTGTACGGCGAGATGCACCGCTACATTCCCGTCATTGCCAAATGGGCGGGGTTCCGGCGCATTGGCGAGAAGGTGGTGCAGCATCAGGAGCGGAAATACGGTACCACCAAATTTGGTCTGGAGCGGTTTGTCTACGGCTTCCTCGATCTGCTGAGCATCACCTTCGTGAGCCGCTTTCGGCAGCGGCCCATGCACTTCTTTGGCACCATGGGCACGCTTTCGTTCCTGTTCGGCGCCATTATCACGCTGTGGCTGGTGGGCGAGAAGCTGTGGCTGGCGGCCCACGACAAAGCGTGGCTGCTGGCGCACGGTCTGCGGGCCCGCAACGTTACCGATCAGCCGCTTTTCTTCCTGGCGCTGGTAGCCGTAATTGTGGGTGTGCAGTTGTTTCTGACGGGTTTTCTGGCCGAAATGGTGTCGCTGACGGGCCGCAAGAAAAACCAGTATCTGGTGCGCGACACCGTGAACACCGTTAGCTAGTGGGCATCCGCGTCGTCATCATCGGGCCGGCGTACCCGCTGCGGGGGGGCTTGGCTACTTACAACGAGCGGCTGGCGCGGGCTTTCCGCGCAGCCGGCGACGAGGTGCACCTCGTCACGTTTTCGCTGCAATACCCCGACTTCCTGTTCCCCGGCCAAACCCAGTTCAGCACCGAACCCGGTCCGGCCGACCTCAGCATCGACGTCAGCATCAACTCGGTGAACCCGTTCACATGGCTGAAGGTGGGCCGGCAACTGCGGCGCGAACGGCCCGATCTGGTCATCTTCCGCTTTTGGCTGCCGTTTATGGGGCCCGCGCTGGGCACCATTGCCCGGCTGGTGCGCGGCAACGGCCACACCCGCGTGGTAGCCATAACCGACAACGTCATTCCGCACGAAAAGCGCCCCGGCGACCGGCCGCTCACGCGCTATTTCCTGGGCGCTTGCCACGGTTTCGTGACGATGAGCCGCGCCGTCCTGGCCGATTTGCGCCGCCTGCACTTCCGCCAGCCCGCGCAGTACCAGCCCCACCCGCTCTACGACAACTTCGGCCCCATCCGGCCGCAGGCTGAGGCGCTGCGCACGCTCGGTCTCGACCCCGCCTACCGCTACCTGTTGTTCTTCGGCTTCATCCGCGCCTATAAGGGCCTTGATGTATTGCTGGAGGCCTTTGCCGACGAGCGGCTGCGCGAGCTACCGCTCAAGCTCATTGTGGCCGGCGAGTACTACGAAGACGCCGCGCCCTACGAGGCCCTCATCCGGCAGCACAACCTGGAACACCGTCTCGTGCGGGCCACCGACTTCATTCCCAACGAGCGGGTAGCCGACTACTTCTGCGCCGCTGACCTCATCGTGCAGCCCTACAAAAACGCCACCCAGAGCGGCGTATCGCAGATTGCCTACCACTTCGAGCGGCCGATGCTGGTAACGGACGTGGGCGGTTTGGCCGAGCTGATTCCTGACGGCGAGGTGGGCTACGTGGTTCCACCCACGCCCTGGGCTATTGCCGATGCGCTAGCGGATTTTGCCACGCACCCCGAGCGGCAGGCGCACTTCGAGGAAGGCACGCGTCGCTACAAGCAGCAATTCTCGTGGAGCGAGATGGTGAAGGCCCTGAAAGCCGTGGCTGGTTCAGCCCATAGCTGAACAGGGTGTTTCCAACCTCAGTAGACGTTTAACGAAGCTGAAACCATTCGTTTCCGTGCCAAGTGGACGTTCAACGTGGCCAGAAACAATCGTTTTGGTGCTCGGTCGATGTTCACCCAGGGCAAAAACGTTTGTTTCTGTGCTCGGTCGATGTTCACCCAGGGCAAAAACACCTGTTTCCAGGCTCGGAAACTTCCACCGAGCCTGGAAACAGGTGTTGCTAACGGGGAGCCTAGGCTACAGTGGCAGACTTTCCTGCACCGCTGCGAAGACCTTCTCGGCCGGCAATTCCTCCATGCAGCTGGTGCCCAGCTTGCAGGTGCCGCGGTAGAAACACACACACGGCCGGTCGGGCTGCACAATCTGTCCCCGGCCGTAGAGGTCAAATTCGTAGGGATTAAAGATGTTGTTCATCAGCACCGTGGGCTTGCGCAGCGCAATGCTGATGTGCATGGCCATGGTCACTTGCGTCACCACCAGGTCCATCTGGTGCACCAGGTTGATGAACTGCTGCAGCGGGAAAGTGCCGGGGTATGCCGCGCCGGTGGCGGCGTGCAGGCGTTGGTTCCGTTCGTCCTCGGCCGCGCCGCCCAGCAGCACGGGCTGGTAGCCGGCGCCACGGAGCTGCTCGATGAGCTCAATCCACTTTTCGTCGGACCACAGGCGGGTGGTCCACCGGTCGCCACAGCCGGTGTTCAGGCCCACGCGGCGGCCGGCGGGTGGCAGCATCGGCCACTGAAAACCTTTGTCGTCGTGGGTGTCGAACACATACTCTTCGCCCCGGAAATCGAAGCCGCACAGCTCGAAGATTTCCTGCACGTAGGGCTTGCGGTTATCGAGGCTGAGCTGGTCGAAGACGCCGGTGAGGAATTTGTGGTTGGCCAGGTCGTTGGCGGGCCACACCACGCCGTCGTGCGGGCGCAGAGCATAGCCGAACTTCTGCGCAGCCTTGATGCAGTTGAGCAACGCGCCGGCTTCCTTGTCTTTGTCGAGGTTGAAGAGCAGGTCGAACTCGCGGCCCTGCAGCTGCACGATGCTGCTCAGCTCAAATTTCAGCACCTCGTCGGGGCCGTCGGTGGCAGGCAGAATGGCGGGGGTGTGCGTGAGCCAGGTAATGAAGCAGCCGGGAAATTCCTGCCGCAGGCGGCGCAGCAGCGGCGTGGTCCGAATCACGTCGCCAATGGCCCCGAGCTTGATGATGAGGATGCGGTGTTGCACGGGGGCATACACGGGGCAGTCCTGGCATACGTAGCCGTGCTCTTTGTTGGGGCGGCAGGGCAAGTCGCCACGGAAATGGCGGCAGTCGGGGTGAACGGTGACGCCGTGGAGGTCGGGCATAAAGCAGGCAAAACTGGGAAGACGCCGCGAAGATAGGGCTTCCCCGGAAGGCCTGCCGAATCAGTCGGCGGCGAAAAACGCAGGGCTGGTTGCCGCAGACCGGGAGAAAAGCACCCGTTGGGCCTCGGGTTGTGAGTGGTGCTTCGGCACGCCAGAGCCAAGGCGGCTTTGGCCGCTGTCAGCTAAATCGGTGAACTGCGTGGCCGCCGGTAGCGCGCTGCTAACCGGCCCTTTGGGGAGGGGCGAAGACCATGGGAGGGCAGATACGGTAGGCATAAGGCAGTCCAGATGATACTTCTAAATGTCCTAAGCCAAGCCTGGTGTTGCAATACCTGCTTTCTGGTATTTTGAGCTGCTCGTGCTAGATCAAATCGAAAGCCCGGGCGTATTCCATCAGCTCAAACACGGAAGTGGCATCGAGCTTTTGGCGGATATTGCGGCGGTGCGTTTCGGCCGTTTGAACCGAAATGAACAGCTTGTCGGCAATTTCTGCCGCCGTGTGGCCCCAGGCCAACAAGCGCAGCACGTCCCGTTCGCGGGCACTTAGGCGCGCAAACATATCCGAATGCTGCCGCAGAAACTGGTTTTCGTCGATCAGGCGCTGCACCTTGGCGGCAAAGTGGTTTTCGGGGTGGAGCGGAACCGCCAACCCCATTACCAGCAAGGGCCCGCCGTGTGCATCGCACAGCAGCCGGCGCATGGAAGTGAGGTACCAGCTCCAGCCTTCCCGCTCGGTGGTGCGCACTTGCTGGTAAAAAGTGTGGACTTCGGGCACGTCGTTGGCATACATGAGCTGGAACACCCGCGCCATGTATTCATCCGATTCGACGGCATTGAAGTAGGTGGGCGAAAAGGCCGGCCCCAAGGCCCGCAACTCTTCCAGCGTGGCCCCCAACAGCTCCAGCCCCCATTTCGACAAGTATCGCACGGTTTGGGTGGGCACGTGGTGAATGATGACCACGGCAGGGTACTCGTCGGCGGTGGCGGCAATCTCCGCTATTTTCTGGTCGATGCGTTCTTCGTCGGACATGCAGTAAGGGGAACGGTGGAGAGTGTACCGGCTGGTTTCTGGACTTGGCGGAATAGCCGGGAGCGGGGTGGCAACCGGCAGCCGGAAATCAAATCAGGTCGAAGGCGCGGGCATACTGGCCAAGCTCAAACAGGGAATCGGCGCCGAGCTTCTGGCGCAGGTTGCGCCGGTGGGTTTCCACCGTTTGCACCGAAATAAACAGCCCTTGGGCAATTTCCCGGGCGCTGTAGCCCAGGGCCAGCAACCGCAGAATTTCCCGCTCACGCAGGGTGAGCCGCGAGTAGGCCGCGCCGTTTTGCCGCAGGAAGTTGTTCTCGTCGAGCAGGCGCTGCACCTTGGCCGTCACGTGGCTGTCGGCGTCGATGGGGCAGGAGTAGGAAATAATCAGCAGCGGTAGCCCGTCTTCCCCGCGCAGCAGCAGCCGAACGGTGCTCATGAACCAGCTCCAGGTAGTGCATCCGGCGGTGCGAACCTGCTGGAAAAACGACACAATCAGGTTGAAGTCGTTTTGAGCCACCAAGGCCCAGATTTTGGGCACATACTCCGCCGATTCTTCGGCGTTGAAAAAGCGGCTGTGGTAGTCGGCACCCAGGGCCAGCAGCTCTTCCTGCGTGGTTTGCAGCAGCGCCAGCCCCATAGCCGACATGTATTCCACCGTGCGGTGGTGAACGTGGTGGATGATGATGATGCCGGGATGCTGGTCGGCGGTGGCGGCTATTTCGTCGATTTTGGCTTGAACAACATGCTGAAAACTCATGCAGCGAGGGGCAGGTACGGTGAGTGGAAGGCAGGGCGGCAGCAAAAAAAACGCGGACAAAAGTGGCAGTCTACCCCTTCATCCGCGCTCCTCTTCTGGTCGAGCCGACTCGGCAAAGTACAAGCTCAATAGCGTATCAATATATAGGGAATTATTGGCAGTTCAAGAGAAGGAAGACAGCAAGGAATGTGTGGTGGGGCGCTTCGCAGCGAAGCGCATGACAATCAAGGCGCTATTTTTGTTGCTTCAGGGGCAGTGGCTCCCACAATATGCTTATGCACGGGCCGGACTACCAGGAACACCGCGCCCAATCAGGCGCCGGTGTAGCCCCAGGGCGTGAGCTGCCGCAGTTCGGCTTTTACGCTCTCCTGCACCGCCAGCGTGTCCACAAACGTCCGGATCGTGCTTTCTGAAATGGCTTCGCCGGTGCGGGTCAGGGCTTTGAGCGCGTTGTAGGGGTCGGGGTAGTTTTCGCGGCGCAGAATGGTCTGGATGGCCTCGGCCACCACGGCCCAGTTGGCTTCCAGGTCGCGGTGCAGGGCCGCTTCGTCGAGGGCGAGCTTGCCCAGGCCGCGCTGCAGCGCATTGAGGGCAATGAGCGTGTGGCCCAGCGGTACACCCAAGTTGCGCAGCACGGTGGAGTCGGTCAGGTCGCGCTGCAGGCGGCTGATGGGCAGCTTGGCCGCCAAGTGCTCCAGCACGGCGTTGGCCAAGCCCAGGTTGCCTTCGGCGTTTTCGAAGTCGATGGGGTTGACCTTGTGCGGCATGGCCGACGAACCGACTTCGCCGGCCTTGATGGTTTGCTTGAAATACCCGAGCGAAATGTACTGCCACACGTCGCGGGCCAGGTCGACGAGGATGGTGTTGAGGCGCTTGAGCCCGTCGCAGGTGGCGGCCAGGTGGTCGTAGTGCTCGATTTGGGTGGTGGGGTAGGAGCGGTGCAGGCCCAGCTGCTCGTTCACGAATCGGTTGCCGAACGCGTGCCAGTCGATGTGCGGGTAGGCCACGTGGTGGGCGTTGAAGTTGCCGGTGGCGCCGCCAAATTTGGCCCCAAACGGCACCTGCTTCAGCAAGACCAACTGGGCCTGCAAGCGCGCCACAAACACCTGAATTTCTTTGCCCAGCCGCGTGGGCGACGCCGGCTGGCCGTGGGTGCGGGCCAGCATCGGCACGGCGGCCCATTGGCTTGCCAAGGCCAGCAGCTGGTCGGCCAACTGCTCGTAGGCGGGCACGATTTCGCGGTGCAACGCCTCGCGCAAACTCAGCGGCACGGCCGTGTTGTTGACGTCCTGCGAAGTGAGACCGAAGTGGATGAACTCCTGAAAATCGGTCAGCTCCAGCACCGCAAACTGGTCGCGCAGCCAGTATTCCACGGCTTTCACGTCGTGGTTGGTCACCCGCTCGTGGGCTTTCACGGCTTCGGCGTCGGCCTCGGTAAATTCCTGGTAGAGCAGGCGCAGGCGCTCGAACACGGCGGCGTCTACGCCCTGCAGTTGCGGCAGCGGCAGCTCGCAGAGCGCAATGAAATACTCCACTTCCACCAGCACGCGGTAGCGAATCAGGGCCAGCTCGGAAAAAAAAGCGGCCAGCGGCGCCGACTGGCGGCGGTAGCGGCCGTCGAGCGGCGAAAGGGCGTTGAGCGGGGTGAGGGCGTCGTGAATCATAGAAGCAGGAGCGAGGCTTGGTCGGCCAAAGGTAGCGAACGGGCTGCGGCACCGGCAACGCTAACTCGGCAGCGGCGTAGGGGCAGATTGTGGTACTTTTGTAGCATGCGCGCTTGGGGTTCGGCACGAAAGTGGCCTGCGCCCCGCGCTTACCTTCCCGTTTCGCGAGTGAATCCGAAAGCCAAGAAAATAGTACTCTGGACCTTGGGCGCCCTGGCGGTGCTACTGCTGGTAGGCCTGGGCGTGTTTCTGCTGAAGCGCGAGCAGCTGCTCCGGTACGCGCTCGGCCAAGCCAAGCAGAAGATCGAACGCCGCTACCCGGTCACGCTCACGCTGGGCCCGGCCCGGTTTACAGACCTGAATTCGGTGCAAATCGACGGCATTGCGCTGGTGCCCAAGGGCTCGGCCGATACCTTGCTCACCGCCCGCAGCGTCAACGCCAGCATTAGTCTGCGGTCATTGTTTGCGCGCCGGCCGGTGTTCAGCAACCTGCAAATCGTGCGCGCCCGCCTCACGGCCCACAAAACCGAAGCCGGCGCCGACAACTACGGCTTTCTGCTGAAGAAGCGCGGCCAGGCTGCCGTGGCCCGCGACACCACCCAAGGCACCAACTACGGCCTGCTGGCCAATCAGCTGCTGGAAGCCGGCTTCGACAACCTGCCCGACGAAGCCGATTTCCGCGACTTCCTGGTGACCTACGACAGCCCCCGGCACCAAGCCCGCCTCACCATGCCCCAGCTCACCATCGACGACGGGGATTTGGCCGGTGAGCTGGCCGTGGTGCTCGATTCGGTGAGCAACCGCATTGGCCTGCGCGGCCACGTGGAGCCCGGCGACTACGAAGCCCAGGTGGAAGTGTACGGCCAGAACCGCCGGCCCGTGCTGGTGCCCTACGTGCAGCGCCGCTACGGCGCCCGCGTGCAGTTCGACACGCTACGCCTGAGCCTGACGGGCAAGGAAATGGACGACGAAAACCTGACGGTGCGAGGGGCCGCCTCGGCCGCCAACTTTGCCGTGAACCACCCCAAGCTGGCCACGGCCGACATCAAAGTGCGCCGCGGCGGGCTCGACTTTGTGGCTACGCTGGGCCGCAACCACGCCTCGCTCGACAAGGGCAGCGTCATTCGGCTGAACCGCATGGAGCTGTACCCGCAGCTGAGCGTGCGTCTGCGACCCGAAATCAAGCGCATCAACCCCGACCCGCGCATGCCCACGGCCAAGCCCTACACCGGCAAGCTGGCGGGGCTGGAAGTGGCCGTGAAAGTGGAGTCAGCCGAAACCAAGACCAACGACTTCTTCGCGTCGCTGCCCGAGGGCGTATTCGATGTGCTGCAGGGCGTGCAAGGCACCGGCACGCTGCAATACCGCATGAGCGCGGCCCTCGACATGACCCGCATCGACAGCCTGCAATTTGATTCGGGCCTGAAGAAAAGCGCCGATTTCAGCATCACGCGCTTCGGCCAGGTCGATCTGCGCAAGCTCAACACCGAGTTTCCCTACACCGCCTACAACGACAAGGGCGACTCGGTGAAAACCTTCCTCGTGGGCCCGTCGAATCCCGATTTTGTGCCGTTCGATCAGGTTTCCAACTACCTGAAATACGCCATTGTAACGGCCGAAGACCCGCGCTTTTTCACCCACAAAGGCTTTATGGAAAAAGCTTTCGTGAAGTCGGCCATCCAGAACATCAAGGAGAAGCGCTTCGCCCGCGGCGGCAGCACGCTCTCGATGCAGCTGGTAAAAAATGTGTTTCTGACCCGTGAGAAGGTGGTGGCCCGCAAGATTGAGGAAGCCCTCATCGTCTGGATTATCGAAAACAACCGCCTCGTGAGCAAGCAGCGCATGATGGAGGTGTACCTAAACATCATCGAGTGGGGCCCGAGCCGGTACCGCTGGCCCAACGGCGAGCGGGGCGTGTACGGCGTAGGCGAGGCTGCGCAGTTCTACTACGGCAAGGAGCCGCGCAACCTGAATCTACAGGAAAGCCTGTACCTAGCCAGTATCATTCCCAAGCCCAAGTACGCCCGCTACTCCTTCGATGCCTACGGTGACCTGCGCCGCAGCACGCGCTACTTCTTCCGCCTCATTGCCGACATCATGGCCGCCCGCGGCTACATTCCGCAGGACGAGGCCGACAACCTGAGCCGCTCGGTGAGCCTTACCGGCCCGGCCCGGCAGTTCATGAGCTTCGCCGCCCGCCCCGACACCACGCGCACCACCGCCGTGGCCGACAGCAGCCAGTTTGAGCCCATCAACCTCATCGACCTGCTGAACACCGGCGGCGCCAGCCCCGACGAAGGCGTGAACACCACCGCCCCGCGCCAGGACGAAGAGCCCGCGCAAGGCGACAAGAAAGGCAAAGACGGCGGCAAGTAGGCTTTGCCGGCCCAACCGCCCGATAAACCAAAAGCCCGCGCCAGATCTGGCGCGGGCTTTTTGATGTTAGACTTTTCCGTACGCGTCAGCTATTCGGCGGCTTCGTCAATTTCCTCCTCCTTCTTGGGCAAAATCAGCGACATCACTACCGACATAGCCAGCAGAAACGCAACCGTAAGCAAGGCCCATTCGGTGGGAATGGCGAAAAAGTCGTGCAATAGCAGCTTGCCGCCGATAAAGATGAGAATGAGTGAGAGGCCATAGTGTAGGTAATGAAACAGCTGCATGAGGCCGGCCAAGGCGAAGTACAACGCCCGCAGACCCAGCAGCGCAAACACGTTGGAGGTGTAGACAATGAACTTGTCCTGCGTAACGGCCAGAATGGCGGGAATGGAGTCGGCGGCAAATACCACGTCGGTGGTTTCCACCATCACCAGCACCACAAACAGGGGCGTGGCAAACAGCAGCTTTTCCTTGCGCACGAAGAATTTGCCCCCCTCGTACTTGTTGGTGATGGGCAAGTGGCGGCTCAGAAATTTCACCACCGGGTTGGATTCGGGGTCAATGTCCGGGTCGCCGCTGCTGGTGGCCATTTTCACGCCGGTATACACCAGGAAAGCGCCCAGCAGGTAGAGCGTCCAGCTGAACTTGGCAATGAGGGCCGCGCCCAGCACAATGAACGTGGCCCGCAGCACCAACGCGCCCAGCACGCCCCAGAACAGGATCCGGTGCTGATATTCACCGGGTACTTTGAAGTAGGTGAAAATGAGCAGGAACACGAACAGATTGTCCACGCTCAGGGCCTTTTCCAGCAGGTAGCCCGTCAAGAAGTTCATGCCCGCTTCGCGCCCCAGGTAGCGGTACACGAGGTAGTTGAACGTGAGCGACAGGGCAATCCAGAAGGCGCTCCAACTCAGGGCCTCCCGCATGCGCACCACGTGGGCCTTGCGGTTGAACACCAGCAAATCGAGCAGCAGCATGGCCAGCACAAACACGTTGAAGCCGACCCAGAACCAGGTATTGTTCATGCGGAGCAGAGGAGGCGCCGGCTGCAGCTTAGGGAAAGCCGCACAGCACCGTTGGAGGCCTTACCGAGTTTCGGGGGCTGGGGTTGCCGACGACGCCGAGTACGCCGGGCCGGCCGACGCGCTTTCGGCCGCCGCGGGATGTTCAAACCGCCGAAACCAGCTTTCCATCTTCATCTGCACCACGCCCAGCAGGGCTTCCTTGAAAATGCCTTTCGACATCTTGGAGGCACCCCGCGTGCGGTCGGTGAAGATGATGGGTACTTCCTTGAGCCGGAACCCGTACTTGTAGGCCAGCCACTTCATTTCGATCTGGAAAGCGTAGCCGACGAAGTGAATGCGCTCCAGCGGAATGGTGCGAAGCACCCGCGCCGTGTAGCACTTAAAGCCCGCCGTGGCATCCATGATGGGCATGCCGGTGATGAAACGCACGTAGGCCGAGGCAAACCACGACATCAGCACGCGGTCCATGGGCCAGTTCACCACGTTTACCCCCGTGATGTAGCGCGAGCCGATGGCCATGTCGTTACCTTCCGCGGCGCAGGCCTCGTAGAGGCGTACCAAGTCGTCGGGGTTGTGCGAAAAGTCGGCGTCCATCTCGAAGATGTAGCCATAGCCGCGCTGCAGCGCCCACCGGAAACCGTGAATGTAGGCCGTGCCCAGGCCCAGCTTGCCGCGGCGCTCCTCCAAATGCAGGCGCCCCGAAAATTCCGCCATCAGGCCCCGAACAATAGCGGCGGTGCCATCCGGCGAGCCGTCATCGATGATGAGCACGTCGAAGGCCTTGGGCAGCGAAAACACTTTCCGAATGATTAGCTCGGCGTTTTCCCGCTCGTTGTAGGTCGGTATGATGACGAGCGAATCGTTCATTAACTCAAAAGTAACAATTACGCCCGGCGGGCTGAGTTTATTTTTTCAGCCACCTGCTTGGCGCGGCGCAGGCAATCGGGAATGCCCACGCCGGCGCGCCAGTTGGCCACCGACCAGATGCCGTGCGTTTCCAGCGCATCGGCCGCCGCGTGCGCCGCCAGAATACGGGCGTCGAACTGCGGAATGCTGTGCTCCCAGCGGTATACCTGCTGAAAGCGCGGCTGCGCACCCGGCCGGATGCCGTAGTGGCGCTGCTGCTCCTGGCGCACGGCGGCCGTCAGCTGGTCGTCGGGCTGGCGGGCAGCCTGCTCGTACTGCGCCCCGCCCACGAAAGTGGTCAGCAGCACCTGATCGGCGGGGCTTCTATCGGGAAACAGCGAACTGGTCCACAAGGTGCCAGCAGCCACGGGTTGTTCGATGCGCGGGCTCAGGGCCCCAAAACCGTTGAGCGGGTGGGCCACGTCGGCGCGGTTGTAGGCGGTGTGCACCACCGTCATGGGTGGGTAGTGCACGGCGGCCAATGCCGCGGCCGAGGCCGCGTGGGCGGCGGGCAGCAGCGGCGCAGCCGCGTAGGTGGGCAAGGCCAGCACCACGGCGTCGAAGGGTCCGGCCGGGGCCGCCTCGGCTATCTGCAGAAGGTAGCGGCCGTCGGCAGTGGGCTGAATAGCCATTACGGTGGTGCTCAGGTGCAGGTGGGGCAGTTGGGCAGCCAGGGCGTCGGTCAATGCTTGCAAGCCGCCCCGCAGTGAAATAATGCGGCGGCGCGCCGCACCGCTCATGCTGCGGGCAAAACCCTTCAGTACCGAGCCGTGCTGCTGTTCCAGGGCCGCCAGCTGCGGAAAGGTTTTCGCTACCAGCAGCTGGTCCGGGTCGCCGGCATAAATGCCGGACACGAACGGGTTGACCGCGTAATCGAGAATTTCCTGCCCGAAGCGGCGACGGAAAAACGCTGCAATGGTTTCCCGCGGATTGGCCGGGGCGGCGGGGCGGCGCAACTCGCGCAGTACGCTGAGCTTGGCTTTCAGGCTGAAAAACGAGCTGAACAGCAACTGCTGCGGTTTGCCAGGCAGTTCGCGGGGCTGGCCGCCCCGCACCACGTAGCGGCGGCTGCTCACGGCGGCAGGCTCCTGGATCTGCTCGGTGAGGTTGAGCCGCGTAAGCAGTTCCTCTAGCTCGGCGCTCAGCTGGAGGGAGTTCGGGCCCAACTCCAGCACGTAGCCAGCGGGGTGGTGCTGGGTGCGCATGTTGCCGCCCGGCGTAGGGCCCGCTTCGAATACGTGGACGGTGGCCCCGCCCTGCTGCAGGTGCCACGCGGTGGCGAGGCCCGTGATGCCGCCCCCCAGAATTGCTACGTTCATACTCGGTGGAAAAACAGCCGAAGCGCAAAGGTAGACCACCATTCGCGGGAATCCGTGGTCTACCTTTGCCGGCCATGAACGACTTTGCCTCAGCCAAGGCTGTTTTCCTCGACCGCGACGGGGTTCTGAACGCCGAAATAGGCGACTACGTGTGGCGCCCTGCCGATTTTGTGGTGTTGCCCGGCGTACCCGAAGCCCTGCACGCCCTGCACGCCGCCGGCTACCGCCTGATTGTGGTGACCAACCAAGCCGGCATTGCCAAAGGCCTCTACGGCCCCGCCGACGTGGCCGCCTGCCACCAGAAGCTCCAGGAAGCCTGCGGCGGTATCATCGACGCGTTCTACTACGCGCCCGGTCACCCGTCGGTGTCGGAGTCGCTGATGCGCAAGCCCGGCTCGTTGATGCTGGAGCGCGCCATTGCCCGTTTCCGCCTCGACCCCAGCCAGTGCTGGATGGTGGGCGACCGGGCCCGCGACCTGGAGGCCGGCGCCCGGGCCGGGGTGCGCGGCATTCTCGTTGGCGAAACCGAGCCGGTAGCCGGCGCGCCTCACCTTGCCAATTTGCCTGCGGCGGCGGCTTATATTCTGCGGCACGATTCGGCTCGTCAGGCCTAAAAAAGCCCCGCCCGTTGTTCCTGTAGCAGAAACAACGGGCGGGGCAAAAGCTAGAGCCGAGGACTACTGACGCTCGGCCGGGGTAGCAGCCGAAGCCGTTACCGGCTCCGATACGCGGGTAGCGGCCTTGGTGTAGGCCGGGCACTTGGTGCGGTTGCAAGCGCCCAGGCCGAGGGTGGCCGCAGCCACGGTCAAAAGCAGAACTCGTTTCATGTGATGCAGAAGGATGGAATTAGGATGGCTACAAATTTAGCAAAGCCCCGCCGATTCTGCCTCACTAATTTTTGCGCGGCCCGGCGCTGATTCAGAGTGGCTTGCAACAGCCCTGACCGCTCACGTAAACAAACAGCCCGCGCGGCGGCCGAAACCACCCCGCGGGCTGTCGAGCGGCAGATGCCGGAAGGCTTACACGTAGCCCAGAATCCGCATCATCGATTCGGGGTCTTGCTCCGCTGCAAATTCCCAGTCGCGCACGGTGCCGTCCTCGTTCTTGTCGAGGATGACGTGCTTGGGCGCCGGAATCAGGCAGTGCTTGATGCCGCCGTAGCCGGAGAGCTGCTCCTGGTAGGCGCCGGTGTGGAAGAAGCCCACGTACAGCGGCTGCTTGGGGCCTTGCTCGGGCAAAAAAACTTGGTAGATGTGCTTTTCGGCGTTGTAGTAGTCCTGCGAGTCGCAGGTCATGCCGCCGAGCTGAATCTTCTTGTAGTTCTTCTCCCAGCCGTTCAGGGCCAGCATGATGAAGCGCTGGTTCAGGGCCCAGGTGTCGGGCAGGTTGGTGATGAACGAGCCGTCAATCATGTACCACAGCTCCTTGTCGTTCTGCAGCTTCTCGCCCAGAATCTTGTACACGTGCGCGCCGGACTCGCCCACCGTGAAAATGCCGAATTCGGTGAAGATGTGCGGCTCGGGCACGCCTTCTTCGCGGCAGATGCGCTGGATGGTACGCAGCACTTCCTCAATCATGTATGGGTAGTCGTACTCCTTCTGAATCGACGTCTGGATGGGCAGCCCGCCGCCGATGTCGATGGTGTGCAGCGTGGGGCACACCTTGCGCAGCTCGCAGTACTTGTGCACGAAGCGGCGCAGCTCCGACCAGTAGTAGCTGGTGTCCTTGATGCCCGTGTTAATGAAGTAGTGGAGCATCGTCAGCTCGAAGCGCGGGTCCTCTTTGATCTTCTCCTCGTAGAGCGGAATGGCGTCGGCGTAGCGCACGCCCAGGCGCGAGGTGTAAAACTGAAAGCGCGGCTCTTCGTCGGAAGCCAGGCGGATGCCCAGGTTGGCGCGCACGTCGTCGCGCACGTGCTCCTTGTAGTAATCGACTTCTTCCAGGTTGTCCAGAATCGGCATGCAGTTCACGAAGCCGTCGTTCATGAACTCGGTTAGGTAACGCTTGTACCGCTCGCGCTTGTAGCCGTTGGCAATGATGTAGGTCTGCTTGTCGATTTTGCCCTTGCCGTAGAGCGCCCGCACAATGTGCATGTCGTAGCCCGACGAGGTTTCGATGTGGATGTCGTTTTTCAGGGCTTCTTCCACCACAAAGGCAAAGTGCGAGGCCTTGGTGCAGTAGCAATACGTGTAGGTGCCCTGGTAGCCGATTTTCTGGATGCCGTCGGCAAACCACTGCTTGGCCCGTTGAATCTGGGAGCTGATTTTGGGCAGGTACGTCAGGCGCAGTGGCGTGCCGTATTTCTCAATCAGCCCCATCATCGGAATGCCGTGAAAGTGCAGCTCGTTGTTCTCTACGGTGAATTCCTGCGTGGGAAAATCAAAGGTTTGGCTGATCAGGTCGTGGTACGTGTCCATCGGCGGGCAAAAGGGGGGATGGTACGCGCGGCGGGGCGCGTGGACAAACGGCTGAAAAAGGGAGAATTACCGCCGGAAAGGCCGATTTACGGCGTTTTTTTCCGAACTTGCGGACAACAAAGATACCCCCTCGGGGGTGTTTTGGTTGTTGATTGTTCGTCGGCTCGCCGTGGAAGGTCCACCGGCGGCCGAGCCTAGCTGGGCGTTGCCGCGCCGCGCCACCCGTTGAGCACGCTCCGGGCGGCCCCGCCGGCCCCCTTCAATCGGCATACAACACCTTAAATTTTCTGCGATGTAGTAGATATGCGACGCATTAAGCTGATCGAAGTTCGGTCGGAACTCGGCGCTGGCACCCGTGGCGCCAGCTTGGGCATCGACGCCCTCAAAGTAGCTTGTCTGAACAAAGGCTCGGACTATTTCCGCCGCTTCAACTCGGTGGTGGTGCCCGACCAGAACCACGTGTTGTTCGACAAAAACCACTTTCCCTACGCCAAGCACATCGACGCCATCTACACCGTGCAGAAGGCCATTGCCAACTCGGTGGAGCAAACGTTGCGCTTCGGCGAATTTCCCCTGGTGCTGGCCGGCGACCATTCCAACGCCGCCGCCACCCTGGCCGGTATCAAAGCGGCCTATCCGCACAAAACCATCGGCGTCGTCTGGATCGATGCCCACGCCGATATTCACTCGCCTTACACCACGCCCTCGGGCAACGTGCACGGCATGCCCCTGGCCATGGCCCTCGGCGCCGACCACCTCGACTTGCAGCGCAACACGGTGGAGCCCGAAACCGAGTTCTTCTGGCGCCGCCTGAAAAACCTGGGCGAAGAAGGCCCCAAAATCACCCCCGACCACTTGGTGTACGTGGTCGTGCGCGACACCGAAGCCGAGGAAGACGCCATCATTGCCCAGAAAGGCATCCGCAACTTCAAGCTCGACGAGTTCCGCGCCAAAGGCCCGCGCCAGGTAGCCCGCGAGATTTACGAGCAGTTGCGCTTCTGCGACTTGGTCTACATCTCGTTCGACGTGGATTCCCTCGATTCCCGCTTCTCCAAGGGCACCGGCACGCCCGTAGAGCTGGGCCTCGACGTGCCCGAAGCCAAGGCCCTGTGCCGCGCCCTGCTCGAAAACGACCGCGTGGTGTGCTTCGAAATGGTGGAAATTAACCCCACGCTCGACTCCGAAAACACGATGGCCTCCAATGCCTTCGAGATTCTGGAAGTGGCCACCGAAGCCATTGAGGAGCGCCTGCGGCTCGATACCGTAACGGGGCGGTAGCTTTCAACGGCGCTAGGAGCTTGTCCCGCAGTGGTACTACGACACCGAGTTGTAGTACCACTATCGTTGTTCGGTTTCTGCGGCGGTCAAACAGGCAGCCCTTCACAAAATCCAGCGAATACGCAAAATCCGTCGGGCCCGTGGACTATCTTTGCCGCCGTGAAGCCGCTGCCTTTCTTCGTATTGAATCCAGTAGTGCGGTCGTTTCGGAGCCGGAACGAGCGACGAATGTAGCGTAAGCCTCGGGCCGACGCGGCAGCCACGGCTGCCGCGGGCCGGGTTTACGCTGTAGTCGTTTTCGTCTCCTTTCACTTGTTTTTGAGCGCGCTCCGGCCCGCCAACACAAACCCCCGCACCTCGTGCAACAACTCGAACAAGACCTCAAAGCGGCCCTCAGTACCGCTATTCAGCAAGCATTTGGCGCCGCCGTAGCCGCCGAGCAACTCACCATTCAGCCCACGCGCAAGGATTTCGCGGGCTCCTTCACCCTCGTCACGTTTCCGCTCACCAAGCCGCTGGGCAAAGGCCCCGAGCAAATCGGGCAGGCGCTGGGGGAGTGGCTGACCGCCCACGAACCCCGCGTGAAGGGCTTCAACGTGGTGAAGGGTTTCCTGAACCTGGAAATAGCCGACGCCGAATGGCTGCAGCAGCTGCGCACCCTGCGCGAGCAGGACGTGAGCCAGCCGCAGAACGCCGGCGGACCGCAGCGCGTGGTGGTGGAGTATTCGTCGCCGAATACCAACAAGCCGCTGCACCTGGGCCACTTGCGCAACAACTTCCTGGGCTACTCGGTGGCCGAGATTCTGAAAGCAGCCGGCGCCACCGTCACCAAAGCCAACCTGGTAAACGACCGCGGCATCCACATCTGCAAGTCGATGCTGGCCTACCAGCAGTACGGGCAGGGCGAAACGCCGCAAAGCTCCGGCATCAAGGGCGACCATCTCATCGGCAAGTACTACGTGCTGTTTGAGAAGCACTACCGCGAGCAAATCAAGCAGCTCGAGGCCGAAGGCGTGGCCGCCGACGTAGCCAAACGCGAGGCCCCGCTGATGCGCCACGCCCAGGAAATGCTGCAGCAGTGGGAAGCCGGCGACGCAGAAGTAGTGGGCCTGTGGCGCCAGATGAACGGCTGGGTGTACGAGGGCTTCGACGAGACCTACCGCACCATCGGCGTCGATTTCGACCAGTTTTATTACGAATCGGAAACCTATCTGCTGGGCAAAAAGCACGTGGAGGAAGGCCTGCAGAAAGGCGTGTTTTTCCGCAAGGAAAACGGCTCGGTGTGGGTCGACCTCAAGGAGGAAGGCCTCGACGAGAAGCTGCTGCTTCGCGCCGACGGCACCAGCGTCTACATCACCCAGGACCTGGGCACGGCCGAGCTCAAGTACGAACAGTTCGGCTACGATTCGTCGATTTACGTCATTGCCGACGAGCAGAACTACCACATGCAGGTGCTCAAGGCCGTGCTCCACAAGCTCGACAAGCCCTACGCCGACGCCATTCACCACCTGAGCTACGGCATGGTGGATTTGCCCTCGGGCAAGATGAAAAGCCGCGAAGGCACCGTGGTGGATGCCGACGAGCTGGTGCGCGAAATGATGGACACTGCCCGCCAGACCACCCAGGAGCTGGGCAAAATTGAAGGCCTGAGCGAGCAGGAAGCCGAGCAGCTTTACCACACCCTGGCTTTGGGTGCGCTCAAGTACTTCCTGCTGAAAGTCGACCCCAAGAAGCGCATGCTCTTCGACCCGCAGGAAAGCATCAACTTCCACGGCCACACCGGTCCGTTCATTCAGTACACCCATGCCCGCATTGCCCAGCTGCGCCGCAAGGCTGCCGAAATGGGCATTGCCGCCGACGTGAGCAACACCCTCACCGAGCTGCACGAAACCGAGCAGGAGCTGGTGCAGGCCTTGGCCGGCTACCGCGCCGCTGTGGCCGATGCCGCCCGCGCCTACTCGCCGGCCGTAGTGGCCCAGTACGTCTACGACCTAGCCAAAACCTACAACCGCTTCTACAGCGAAGTGCAGGTGCTGGCCGAGCCCGACGAGGCCAAGCGCAGCCTGCGGGTGGCGCTGTCGGCCCAGGTGGCCGACACGCTGCGAGCGGGGCTGAAGCTGTTGGGTATTGCGGCCCCCGAGCGGATGTAAGTATATTTGAGAAAGCGCCGGTGGCGCTTTCTTTTTGCCCATTCAGCACCGCGCCCCGCGCACGCTCCCCAGTGACAGAACCGATAAAATCCATTGCCGTGTACTGCGGCTCCAGCGCCGGCACCGACCCGCGCTTTGCCCAGCAGGCCGCCCTCGTGGGCGAAACCTTCGCCCGGCGCGGCATCACGCTCGTGTTTGGCGGCGGCAAGGTGGGCCTGATGGGCGTCGTGGCCGATGCCGTGATGCAAGGCGGTGGCCGCGCCATCGGCGTCATTCCCGCTTTTCTGGAGCAAAAGGAAGTGGCGCACCTGGGCCTTACCACCCTGGAGGTCGTCGACAACATGCACCAGCGCAAGCTCCGCATGGCAGAACTATCCGAAGGATTTATTGCCTTGCCCGGTGGATTTGGTACCTTGGAAGAGCTCTTTGAAGTACTGACCTGGGGCCAGTTGGGCTTGCACCGCAAGCCCGTTGGCCTGCTGAACGTGGCCGGGTTCTACGACGGCCTGCTCACCCTGCTCGACCACATGGCCCACCAAGGCCTGTTGCGTCCCGACCACCGCCACCAGCTTCTGGTGGCCGACGACATTGAAACCCTGCTGACCCACATGCACGCCTGGCAACCCCCCAGCGTGGAAAAATGGCTCACGCCTCCGCTTACCTAGCTCCGCTTGGCCGCACCCTCCTTTCCCGCGGGTGCAGCCGAACAAACGCCGCTTGCCGCTGGTTTGCCCAACGGCAACGGTTCCTAACCACCGTTCTTGCCATGAACTCTATGACCTTTTTTCCGCTTGCTCTGCTTCTGGCCGCCTGCGGCGGCCTCACCAAACCCAGTGCCAACCAAGCCACCGCCGCTGCCATGACCGAAACCACTACGCAACCCGCTGCCGCCAAAGGCTCCGTGTACGACTTTACGCTGACCAGCATCGACGGCAAACCCGTGAAGCTGAGCCAGTACAAAGGCAAGAAGCTGCTGATTGTGAATACGGCTTCGGAGTGTGGCTACACGCCCCAGTACAAAGAGCTGGAAGAGCTCTACAAAAAGCACGGCGACCGGGTGACGGTACTGGGTTTTCCGGCCAACAACTTTGGCGGGCAGGAGCCCGGTACCAACGAGCAGATTGCCACTTTCTGCGAGAAAAACTACGGGGTGAGCTTCCCGCTCTTCGCCAAAGTATCGGTGAAGGGCGACGACACCGTGCCGCTCTACAAATTTCTGGGCGACAAGTCGAAAAACGGCGTGACCGACGACAAGCCCGACTGGAACTTCTGCAAGTACCTCATCGACGAGCAGGGCCACGTGGTCGGTTTCTACAAGTCGAAAGTCAACCCGATGAGCGACGAGTTGATTGCCGCCATCATGAAATAACCGGGCGGCGCGAGCCAACCCGTTTCTTTGCATCCTTCGTCAGGCATCCGGCATGCAGGGTGCCCGGCGAAGGATGTCCGGTTTTTTATCTGCCCGCATTGCCCCCGCAATGACTTCTTCCAACCTTCCTGCCGCCGCGCCCAGCCCCATCTGGAAAGCCTGGGTATCGGCTTTTCGCCCTCGTACCTTGCCGCTGGCCCTGGCCAGCATTCTGATGGGCGCGTTTCTGGCGGCCAGTCGCGGCCGCTTCAACGGGGCCGTGGTGGCCCTTGCGGCTCTCACCACCATTCTGCTCCAGATCCTGAGCAACCTAGCCAACGACTACGGCGACTCGCAGAACGGCGCCGACAGCGTGCACCGCGAAGGGCCGCAGCGGGCGGTGCAGAGCGGGGCCATTTCGGCGGCGCAAATGAAGCAGGGCATGGTGGTATTTGGCGCGGCTTCCCTGGTGGTGGGCATTGCGCTGCTGTGGGTGGCGCTGGGTTTTGCGGGGCTGTGGGTGTTCGGTACGTTCCTGGTGCTGGGTCTGGCAGCCATCTGGGCGGCCGTCAACTACACGGCCGGGTCGCGGCCCTACGGCTACGCCGGCCTTGGCGACGTGTCGGTGTTCTTGTTTTTTGGGGTGGTGGGGGTGTGCGGCACGTATTTCCTGCAGGCCTACAGCCACGTGCAGGGATGGGCCGAGGCCTTGCCGCTGGAAATGCTGCTGCCGGCCGCCAGCCTTGGCTGTTTCTCGGCGGCAGTGCTGAACGTAAACAACATCCGCGACATTCGCTCCGACGGGCTGGCGGGCAAAATTACGGTGCCGGTGCGGCTGGGGCCGCGTCGTGCGCGCGGCTACCACTGGCTGCTGCTGCTGCTGGGGCTGGGCAGTGCCGTGCTCTACGTGGCCCTCACGTACCACTCGCCGTGGCAGTGGCTGTTTTTGGGAGCAGGGCCGCTGCTCGGCTTCAACGGCCTGCAAGTGTGGAAGCGCCAGGAGTCGATGCAACTCGACCCGCTGCTCAAACAAATGGCCATGAGCACGCTGCTATTTGTGCTGCTCTTTGGCGTGGGGCAGCTGTTGTAGAAGTGAGGTAGCAACTATGGCCCGCATTATCGACCAATACGATTCCTTTCACGCCCACAGCCGCGCCGAGTGGCGCGAGTGGCTGGCGCAGCACCACGGCACGGCGCCGGGTATCTGGTTGATTTACGACAAGAAGGCCAGCGGCAGGGTGCGCGTCAGCTACGCCGAGGCCGTGGAAGAAGCGCTGTGCTTCGGCTGGATTGACTCGTTGCCGCGCAAGCTCGACGCCGAGCGGGCCATGCTGCTTTTCACGCCCCGCAAGCCGCGCAGCGTGTGGTCGAAGCTCAACAAGCAGCGCGTGGCGCAGCTGGTGCAAGCCGGCTTGATGACGCCCGCCGGTCAAGCCAAAATTGATGTGGCGCGGCAGAACGGCTCCTGGGACACGCTCAACGATTCGGATAACTTGGTGGTGCCCGATGATCTGGCGGCGGCCTTGGCGGCTATTGCCGGGGCCCGGCAGCGGTTTGAGGCGCTGGCACCATCGGCCAAGAAAAACGCGCTGTACTACATCGGCAGCGCCAAACGGCCGGAGACGCGCGCTCGGCGCATTGCCGAAACCGTAGCGCAGGTTACCGCCTAGTAGAGTGAAACCCCGACTCTTTAGCGGTTGGCCAGGCAGCGGTTAGCCCTGCAGAAACACCCGGAACGTAGTGCCTTGACCTTCCTGGCTTTCTACCTCGATGCGGCCGCCGTGGGCCTGCACGAGGCGGTTGACCAGAAACAGCCCTACGCCTGTGCCTTCGCCGGCGTGCGGGTGAAAGCGACGAAACAGCTGAAACAGCTCGGCGCCGTGGCGCTCCATATCAATACCCAAGCCGTTGTCCTGCACTTCGAGCACGGGTTGCTCGGCAGCGAGGTAGGTACGGACTTGTATTTGGGGCGTGCGGGCGGGGTGGCGGTATTTTAGAGCGTTGGTTAGTAGGTTCAGCAGAATGGTGCGCAGGTTGCTGCGCACGTACGTGAAGCTGGGCGAGGCCGAAAAATCCGTCTGAATGTCGGCCTGCACTACCACAATCTGCGGCAGCAGCGTCTGCAGCACCTCGTCGGCTACTTCCTGCACTACCACGCGCTCGGTGGCTTGTTCGCCCGGTTCGCGCCCGGTTTGCACCACTGTGGCCAGGTCGTCGATGGTGGTAGCCAAGGCGTGCAGCGACGCGTCGAACAGGTGCAGCAGCTGCGCCTCGTCGGGGTCGTTGAAGGTGGCCGAGCGGCGGAGCTCCTCGAAAAGGCCACGCAGGTTGTGCACCGGCTGGCGCAAATCGTGCGAGGCCGCGTACACGAAGTTGTCGAGGTCGGCGTTGGTGCGGGCCAGTTGGCGGTTGGCGGCGTGCAGCTCGCCGTTGCGCACCTGCACTTGCCCGTGAGCCGCCGTGAGCAACTGGTTTTTCTGGTCTAGCTCCTGGCGCGTGGCTGTCAGCTCCGCCAGGGAGTCGCGCAGTTGCTGGTTGATGGTTTGCAGCTCGGCGTGAAAGCGCGCCTGATACTGCCGCCACTCGTTTTTTTCGATGGCATGAGCTACCGTTTTTACCAGCAGCTCCCGGTCGAAATGCCCTTTCACCAAGTAGTCGAGCGCGCCGTTGTTGAGGGCCCGCACCACCAAGGCTTCGTTGCCGCTGCCCGTAATCATGATGGCGCACAGGCTGTCGGGCGGCCCCAGGTGCTGCAAGTCCTGCAGCAGCGTGAGGCCGTCGGTATCAAGCAAGCTGTAGTCGAGCAGTACGCAGTCGGGCTTCAGGCGCGCGTATTCGGACAAGGCTTCCTCGCCCGAGTTGGCTTCGTAAATGGTGTACTGCGGTGCCCCGAGGTAGGGGGTTAGGTAACGACGATAGACGGCGCGGTCCTGCTCGTTGTCGTCGACAAGGAGTATGGTCTTCAAGGGCAACTAGTTCTGCGAGGGGAGCTCCGAGGATTCCAGCCAATAGCGGACGATGAGCCGCACTTTTTCTTCGAGCTCCGAGTAGCCCACGGGTTTGGTCAGGTAGCTGTTGGCCCCGAGGCGGTAGCAGTCCTCAATGTCTTTGGCGTTCGAGGACGTGGTGAAGATGATGACCGGAATCGAGAGCAGCTGCGGGTCGTGCTTGAGGGCTTCGAGCACCGCGCGGCCGTCGGTGCCGGGCATGTTCAGGTCGAGCAGGATGATGGCCGGCAGCACCGCCGGCCAGGCCGGGTTCTTGCCGTAGCCTTGCAGGTAGTTGAGGGCCTGGTCGCCGTCTTCGCAGCGCAGCACTGGGTTTTGGAGCGCGTGTTTGCGAAACGCGCGTCCCAGGGCCGTGAAATCCTCGGCGCTGTCTTCGACCACCAGTACGGGTTTGAGGGGCGTAATCACTTATAAATGCTTGGAAAGGGAAAAAAAGAAGGTGGTGCCCCGGCCCGGCACCGATTCCAGCCACACTTCGCCGCCGTGCTTCTCCACCATTTTCTTGACGATGGCCAGCCCGGCGCCCGTGCTGCCGCCGTATTTTTCCTGGCTGTGCAGGCGCTTAAACAGGCGGAAGATGGTTTCGAAGTGTTTGGGGTCGATGCCGATGCCGTTGTCGCGCACGTACAACACGTGGAAATCAGCCAGGTTCAGGGGGCCTTTGGGGGAACGGACTTCGCCAGCTGCCAGCCCAACAGTTACGTATTTTTCGGGCTTGTCGTTGTAGCGCATGGCGTTGGTCAACAAATTGTTGAGTATTTCGCCAAGGCGTACCCGATCGGCCCGCAGGGTGGGGAGCTGGCCTTCCACGCGCAGGGTGGTGCCCGTCTGCTCAAGGCGCGGCTGCAGCAAGTCGGCCACGCCGGCCAGCACCTGGTTCACGTCCACGTCTTCCACGGCCAGCTCCAGCCGGCCCACGCGCGAGAGTTGCAGCAGCGAGTCGATGAGGGCTTCCATGCGCTGGCTCAGCCGCACCAGGGTTTGCAGCTTGGCCGTGCCGTCGGCGTCGAGCTTGTCGGTGTAGTCTTCGAGCAGGAACAGCGAGTAGTTGTGGATGCCGCGCAGCGGTTCCTTCAGGTCGTGGGAGGCCACGTAGGCGAAGGAGTCCAGCTCCTCGTTGCTGCGGGCCAGCTCGGTGTTCAGCCGCGCCAGACTGATGGCCCGGGCCTGCAGCTCGTTGAACACATTCAGGCGGATGTCGGAAATGTGCAGCCGGATTTCGCGGGCCGCCCGAATTTCGATGGGCTTCCACGGCGCCGCGGTGTCTTCCACCGACTGCTTCCACGACTCAAACGACTGCCGGGGCGAGAGGTGCAGCTGCCCGTCTTGCAGCACTTCAGCCTTCTGCTGCTGCCCGGCCCAGGTCACAGTCTGAATCAGCTCGGGCCGGAACCAGAACACGTAGTCGCCGGGCTGCTTGGCCAGCGAAATGCCCAGAATGCCGCTGGCCGACGCCCGAAACGCCCGGCCGGCCGGGTTTTGTTGCGCGTAGGAATTGGTGTAGAACACGTCCTGGGTCACGTGCTCCTGCATCCAGTGGGCCAGCTCCTGCACCTGCGAGCGGGTGGGCGTGTTGCCCAGCAGCACTATTTCGCCCTCGAAGCAGATGGCCGCCCCGCCGCAGTCGATGACGTCGAGCAGGTTGGGGCGGTGCTGGTAGAGGCCTTCGATGAAGTTGGGGCTTTCGGTGAGCAGGTCGAAGAGCCGCAGCTGGTTTTCGCGAATCCGCAGCTGATAGGCTTGGTCTTCGCGCTCTTCCTTGCCCTTGAGCAGGGCCGAAAACGTCTTGCCCACGAACACGCACATGTCGCGCAGCTCGTAGCCCACCAGGCGCGGCCCGCTGTAGTGGTGACCCAGAATCATGCCCCACAGCTTGCCGTCCTGAATCAGGGAAATCGACATGCTGGCCGTCACGCCCATGTTCTGCAGGTACTGGATGTGAATGGGCGACACGCTCCGCAGCACGGCGTGGGTCATGTCGGGCGGGCGGCCGGTATCGGGGTTGCGCACGGGCACCAGCGGCACCGGCGCGTAGCTCACGTCGGGAATAAAGCGGAGCCAGTTTTTGAGGTACATCACCCGCGCCTGCTGCGGAATGTCGGTGGCGGGGTAGTGCAGGCCCAGAAAGGGCTCCAGGCCCGGCGCGTGGTCCTCGGCCACTACCTCGCCGCTCTCGTCGGCACCAAAACGGTACATCATTACGCGGTCGAAGCCAATGATGCCGCGCACCTGCTCGACGGTGTGCTGGCAAAACGCCTGCAGTGTGTCGGCCTCAATCATCTGGCTCAGCGTGGTGTTGAGCACGGGCAGGTTGATGGCTCCGGCGGGGTCGTCGGCCACGGGTTCCAGCTCTACCCACAGCAGCTCGTCATAGCGGTGCAGAATGAACTTGAAGAACGGCTGCCCGGCCACGTGGTCGAGGCGCACGCCGTGCAGCTTGGGCGTTTCGTTGAGCGTGGGCAGCAGCGTCTCTACTTCGGCCAGCCGCTCGGGTCCCAGCAGGCGGTCGAGGCCCGCGTCAATCAGCTCCTGGGGCGGCAGGCCCAGGTAGTCCTGCACGTTGGCGCTGACCTGCACCACGCGGTGCGTCTTGGGGTCGAGGCACAGCAGAAAGCCGTAGGGCTGCACCGAGCCGGGAATGTGAATGGGTTCCCGGTCGCAGTTGGTCAGCGTTATTTCCTTGCCAAAAAGGCTTTCGTCGGTGTAATTCAGGCGTGGTTGATCCATGCGGCAAGGCGTTGAAACGTGAGGCTGGCCGACTCGACCACGGCCGCTTGAAAAGCGGCTGGCGCAGCGTGGGCTTCGGCGGACAGCAGCTCTACGAAGCGCTTCCAGCGCGGGCCGGTCTGGGTGCCGTAACCGCTAAAATAGCTACGCAATGGAATACCTGCCTGCGCCAGCTGCCGCGTAATCACCTGCCCGCCCAGCGTGGAGCCTTCCAGCACGTAGAACGCACCCAGCAGCTGCGCACGCGTGTCTAGGGCAGGCATAGCGGGGCACAGCGGCAGTGGCGTGGTCGGGGAGTAGCGCCGCAAGTCGTCCAGAATCAGGTGGCTGCGCTGGCGCTGGTCGATTTCCCATGCAGGCCCAAACCCGGCGGCGTGCTGCTGCAGCCGGGCTTCGAAGAGAGCCAGAAACCCGTAGAGCTTGGCCAGGAACCACGCCGTCGTGTCAACCGATACCGTGCCGGCCGCCAGCTGCTGATTGAAGCGGTTTTGCTCCAGGGCCTCGTGGTAGGGGCGGGTTTGCTGGCGGAGTTGGGCGAGAATGTCGGTGGTGGCTACCGGCATAAAAGCGAAAATAGGCAAGGAAAGAAAGCGAGTAGGGCAGTTGCCGCAACAAGGGCAAGCCGGTGCTTCTACGCCTCGGTTGGCGAAATGGTCAAATGGTCGAGCTTGACGGGGACTTGTTGGGCTCGAATCAACCGCAAAAACGCCCCGGCACGCAAGCACCGGGGCGTTTTAAAATGCGGAAAAATTATTCGCCCGCCGATGCCGGGGCCTCTGCCACCACGGCCGAACCCTCGGCTTGGGCAGCGCGGCCGCCGCGGTTACGCCCGCCGCGCTTGCGACGCCGCTTGGCCGCTTCGCCGGTGGAGCCTTCACCACCTTCGGCCGCCACCGAACCAGTGGTTTCGCCAGCGGGCAAGGCCGCATCAACGGCAGAAGTAGCAGCCGAGCCTTCGGGCTTGGGGCCGCGGCCGCTGCGGCGCTTCTTGCGGCGCTTGGCTTCCTGACCTTCGGCAGAAATAGCCTCTGGAGCCGTTTCGCCTTCGGCTACCGGCGCGGCAGGGCGCGGTTGGGCGGGCCGTACGGGGCGGTTGGGGTCGTGGCTGCGCTCCGACGACGCCGATGCGGCGTAGGGCGAGCGGGCGCCGCGGCCGGTGGGCTTGCCGCCGTGGCCGTGCGGGCGGCCGCGGTATTTTTTCGGGTCAAATTCCGGCGAGGGGCCGATTTCCTCGGGCGTGGGGTTTTTCACCAGCTCCTTCTCAATCAGCTTCTCGATTTTCACCACCGCGTCCTGGTCGTGGTCCGAGACGAACGTAATGGCCATGCCGTCGGCGCCGGCGCGGGCCGTGCGGCCAATGCGGTGCACGTAGTCCTCGGCGTCGCGCGGGAGGTCGAAGTTCACCACGTGGCTCAGCTCGCTCACGTCGATGCCCCGGCTCATTACGTCGGTGGCGACGAGGATCTGGAACTGCTTGTTTTTGAACTCGCGCAGCACCTGTTCGCGCTCCTCCTGGGTGCGGTCGGAGGTGATGCCGCGGGCGTTGAAGCCTTTCTTGCGCAGGGCGCGCTCAATGGGCCCCACGTTCATTTTGCGCGAGGTGAACAGAATCATGCTCTGCACGTCGAGCTGGCCGATGAGGTGCTCCAGCAGCGCAATTTTCATGGTGTCGTACACCATGTAGAGCTGCTGGTTGATGTTTTCGGCGGGCTTCGATACGGCCAGGCGGATTTCGTCGGGCTCGTGCAGAATCTTCTTCGAGAAGTCCCGAATCTTGTTCGGCATGGTGGCCGAAAAGAGCAGAGTCTGGCGCTGGGTGGGCAGCTGGGCAACAATCTGCAGAATGTCGTCGGAGAAGCCCATGTCCAGCATCTTGTCGGCCTCGTCGAGCACGAGGTAGTCGATCTGGTCGAGCTTCACGTAGCCGAGCTGCATGTGCGCAATCAGGCGGCCGGGCGTGGCCACGATGATGTCGGCGCCCTGGGTAAGGGCGCGCTTCTGCTGCTCCCAGTTTTCGCTTTTGCCGCCGCCGTAAATGGCAATGCTGCTGGCACCGGCGTAGTAGCCGAAGCCTTCTACCTGCTCGTCAATCTGCTTGGCCAGCTCGCGCGTGGGGCAGAGCACCAGGGCCACGGTGTGGGCCGGGCGGTCGTAGGCAATGTGGTCGAGAATGGGCAGCAGGTAGGCAGCCGTTTTGCCGGTACCGGTTTGGGCGCAGGCAATGAGGTCTTTGCCTTGCAGGGCCGAGGGAATGGCCTGTTCCTGAATGGGGGAGGGCTTGGTATAGCCCATCATGTGCACGCCGTCGAGTACGTCGGGGTGCAGTTGAAAATCTTCGAACGTCAAGGGTTCAGCGGGATGAGGTGAACAAGAGGCTGACCCAGCGTTTCTCATTGGTCAGCACTAACAGCGTAGTACCCAAAGGTACGCGAAATCAACAGGGTGCAACGTTGGATGGTTCGTTTCGCCTGATTCGCGGTTGCTATGCTGTTTTGGTGGCGCCATTTGCGCCTGACTCTGCTCTTTTTTCGTTCGGTGGCCCAGGCTAGTGGCATTACGGTGCTAAACTAGCCTCGCCACTGTTGCAAAGCGTCCATACGCATCAGTTCCATAGCATCGATAATGGTGAAACCCCGGTCATCGTGGGTCAGAAACTTGCCATTTCCCAAGCCCCTCGGCCGGGCTTCTAGAACACAGGGAACATTACCGAAGCTAGTAACCCGGTTGTGACGATTCCACCAGAAGAGCCCGGTGTTGTCTGCATAAGAGCCCCAGAAAATGACGTTGTCGTGGCTAGCCGTGAGGGCGTGAGAACCCAGAAAATCGGGAGGCGTGGGCCACTGCCGAAGTTGAAAATCCGTTAAGCGCAACTCGTGCAGATGGAACTCGGTGTAAGCGTAAAACAACACACTTTCGGCGCCCGACGGACACATGGCATAGCAATCGAAAATAAACTCTTGCTGACGGGAATTAAAGCCGAACAGCTGACGGCCGGTCAGGTCGAACACCGCCAACCCGTCGCCGGGTTCTTCATCAAAGTGAGAAACGACGATGCGTCCGGCCTGTATCATCACGTCCTCCACGGCGTCGCCGGCGTCGAAAATGTGCAGCAGTTCGCCGGCAGTAGAAAACAGGAATCCATTGTTGCGCAGGGTGCGCCGACATTCTACAACCAGGAAAGAATCGGCATCAACGCGGCGGATTAACGGAAACCGAAATGATTGCCGCAATGGCAGCCGCCAGTCGTTCGACCATACTTCGCCGTGGTTTAGTAAGGCAACAAACTGACCGTGTTCATTGGCGTCGAGAGAAAGAATCCGGTGCTTGCTGCAGTCGAGTGGATGGGTTTGTATGGCAGACATGACAGAAAGTAGATGGATGTAGCAGCCAGATCAGTCTGTCTATTCGGTGCGTTATCTAGCGGAACTCTCGCCGCCAACCAGGAACTTGCGAAGGAACAGTGTTACGCTGTCCGGCGCAGTTGCCACGTATCGGCCGACGGCTGCAGAATCTCCAGCTGCCAGCGGATGTGCTCTTCGGTAATGGGGTAGGGCACGTGGTGGCGCAGCGCCTGAAACACGGCCTCGAATAGTTGCAGGTAGTCGCCTTTGGGCGCCGGCAGCACGGTGGTGGTTTTCTGGCCCTCGGCGTCTACCAGCGTCAGTTCGCCGGCCAGCGCGTTGGGCTCAATGCCATACGACGCATCGAGTGGCGAGAGGCCCTCCGTTAGTTGGGCTTCCTGCACGTCGGCGCGGGACTTGTTGAAACTGCCCTGGGTGCCGTGCAGCACATAGGAGGGCAGGGGCTGCGCAATGACAAGGCCCGACGCCAGCGTGACCAGCGGCCCGGCGGGGTAGTGAAGCTGCAGCTGAAAGTAGTCGTCGACCTGGGAGCCGGGCCGAAAGCTGCCAAGTGTGCGGCGCACCTGCGCGGGCCGCCCAAACAAACTCAGGGCCTGGTCGAGAATGTGCGGGCCGAGGTCGAACAACAGCCCGCTGCCGGGTAGCTCGGGTGTTTCCTTGAACACCTTGTGGTGCAAGGGCATTTTGTAGCGGTCGAAGCGGAACGTGACTTCCACCAGCTGCCCAAGCTGACCGCTTTCCACGAGCTGCTGCACTTGCAGGAAATCGGAGTCCCAGCGGCGGTTTTGGTAGGCAAAAATGTGCCGGTTCATCTGGCGCGCCAGTTGCCACAGCGCGTCCACTTCGGCCACCGAAGTGGCCACGGGCTTTTCGATGAGCACGTGCTTGCCGGCCTGCAAAGCCTGCCGGGCCAGGGCCACATGCGAGTCGTTGGGCGTGTTCACCACCACCAGCTCAATGGCGTCGTCGGCCAGCAGGGCCTCCACCGAATCGTGGCTGACAACCGCCGGGTAGCGGGCCTGAATGCGTTTCTGGCTGCGCTCTACCACGGCCCGCAGGGCAAAACCGGGGTGGGCCGTCAGAAACGGCGCCTGAAAAATCTGGCCCGACATGCCGTAGGCGAGCAAACCGGTTTGGATGGGCTGGGGCATATATTCGGCTAAAAAGGGGCGCGGCCGGCAGCTGAATTTTGCCGGGCCGTGCGCGTTGAATCCGCAATTCTAAGAAACTTGCGCCGCGCGCCGCCTTCGCACCGGCCGCCGCGCGTCCGCTTTTGCCGCCTTTGTTGTCTGCTTCTCCTTCGGTCACCTCCCGCCCGCCGTGGCCGCGCCGCCTCGCCGTAGCGCTGTTTTTCGTTTTGCTGCTGGGCGTCGGGCTGGCCGTATTTCGCGACTACGGCGTGTCGTGGGACGAGGTCAACAACCACCTCAACGGGCTCGTCAACCTCAAGTACGTGGTGCAGACGCTGGCGCCGCAGCTGGCCCGGCAGCCGGCCTTCAATCGGTCCTGGATTCCCGACATTCACGTGTACCGCGACCGGGACCACGGCGCCGCCTTCGAAATGCTGACCACGGTGCTCGGCCAGGTAGTAGCCCGCGACGATTCGCGGCCGTTCTACTTCTTCCGACATTTGTGCGTGTTCCTCACGTTTACCGCCGGCGTGTGGGCGCTCTACCGAATCGGGCAGCTCCGCTTTGGCCGCTGGCCGCTGGCGCTAGCCGCCGCCGCCGCGCTGGTGGTGTCGCCGCGGTTTTTCGCCGAAGCCTTCTACAACGGCAAAGACATCGTGTACATGGCCCTGTTCACGCTGGCCGTTTACACCCTGGTGCGGCTGCTGCGCCGGCCCACGCTGGCGCGGGCCGGGTGGCACGCCTTGGCCACCGCCGCCGCTATCGACGTGCGGGCGCAGGGCCTGCAGCTGGTGGTGCTCAGCCTGCTGATGATGGCGCTGGAAGCCCGCTTTGCTCAGCCTGAAACCTCTCCCGTGCTGCCTGTTCTGCCCCGGCACTGGGGGCGCGCGGCACTCGTGTACGTGGCCGCCACGCTGGTTTTGGCCTTCGTTGGCTGGCCCTATTTGTGGGCAGCTTCGTGGGCCGACCTCCTGCATTTCAGCGAGCGGCTGCGGGCCTACCGCTGGACCCACAGCGTGCTGTATCTGGGGCAGTTCATTCCTGCTCGGCACGTGCCGTGGCACTACATTCCGGTGTGGGTGCTCATTACCACGCCACTGGCCTACACGTTGGCGGCCGTGGGAGGCGTGGTGGCGGCGTTCCGCGGCCTGCTACAGCGCGGCGCGCTACGGGACCGCGCCGCCCGCCTCGACGTGTTGCTGCTGCTGTGGCTGCTGGCGCCTTGGCTGTTTGTGGTAGCGTTCGGCTCCACCCTCTACGACGGCTGGCGACACTTGTACTTCGTGTACCCGGCCCTGCTGCTGATGGCCGTGCGTGGGGCGCAGGCCCTGTGGGCAGCCGCCAAGGCGCGGCCGCGGTGGCGCAAAGTGGCCGTGGGGCTAGGTATAGTAGCAGCGGCCGAAGTGGGCCACACGGTAGTGCGCATGGTGCAGCTCCATCCGTTTCAGAACGTGTATTTCAGTTGCGTGCCCGCCGCCACGGCCGAGCGGCTCTTCGAGCGCGACTATTGGGCCCTCTCGTACCGCCAGGGGCTGGAGTGGATACTGGCCCACGACGCCAGCCCGCGCGTTGCGGTGGCCGCCCCGCGTTACGCGCCCTTCTACAACAACACGCTGATTCTGCCCCCAGCCGAGCGCAACCGCCTGCAGTTCATGCCCCGCGAATCCAACAGCTACCGCTATTTCATCACCGGCTACCGCTGGCACCCGCAATCTTACGCCGACAGCGTGGGGCAGGAGGTGCACGCCATTCGGGCCGGCGGCCTGAAAGTGTTGTCGGTGTTTCGCCGGTAATCCAACCGATATTTTTCTTGTTTGTGATGCTGAACATGTCCGACGAACCAGCCGCTGATGCAGAGCTGCCCCTGCACGGCCTGCGCGTGGTGGAGCTGGCCAGCGTGCTGGCCGGCCCGCAAGTGGGGCAGTTTCTGGCCGAACTGGGCGCCGAAGTCATCAAAGTAGAAGCGCCCGGCGGCGACGTGACGCGCACCTGGAAAACCCCGGCCGAAAGCCCGGATATCGACGTGTCGGCCTATTTTGCCTGCGCCAACTGGGGCAAGCAGTCGGCGGTGGTCGATTTGCGCACGCCCGCAGGGCAGGCCGCCGTGCACCGCCTCGTGGCCGGAGCCGACATCGTGCTGGTCAGCTACAAGCCCGGCGACGCCGAAAAGCTGCGCATGGACTATGCCGCCCTGAGCGCCGCCAACCCGCGCCTCATCTACGGTCAGATTACCGGTTACGGCCCGGCCACCCCCCGCGCCGGCTACGACGCCGTACTGCAGGCCGAAACCGGCTTCATGCACCTCAACGGCCTGCCCGACAGCGGCCCGCTGAAAATGCCTGTGGCTTTGATGGACCTGCTGGCCGCTCACCAACTTAAGGAAGGCTTGCTCACGGCCCTCTACCGCCGCGAGCGTACCGGCCGCGGCGCCGTGGTGCACGTGTCGCTGCACGATGCCGCGCTGGCCTCGTTGGCCAACCAAGGCAGCACCTACCTCGTCACCGGCCACGACCCGCAGCCGCTGGGCTCGGGCCACCCCAGCATCGTGCCCTACGGCACCGTGTACCGCGCTGCCGACGGCCGCCAACTGGTGCTGGCCGTGGGTTCCGACCGTCAGTTTCAGCACCTGTGCGAGGCGCTGGCGCGGCCGGAATGGGCTGCCGACGAGCGGTTTCATACCAACGGCCGCCGCGTGCAGCACCGCGAGGCCTTGGAAGCGTTGCTGACGACGCGCATCGGCGAAATAGGTGGCGAAGCGTTGCTGGTGGAGCTGGAGCGCCGCGCCGTGCCGGCTGGAGCAGTGCGCACGGCGGGCGAGGCCCTGCGCCAACCGCCGGCGCAGGCCATGCTGCTGCCGCCGGCCGCGGTGTTTCCGCATCCGGGGCTGCGCACGGTAGCGTTTCGGAGCCCGCAGTGGCCGGCCGCCGAGGCGCTGGCCGCGCCGCCGGCGTTGGGCGCGCAAACCGCCGAATTGGTAGACCCAACGCCCTTTTCTGCCGAAAATCAAACCACAGCCAAGTAAAGCTGCGTACCATTAGGTTGCCGCCCGGGAATGCCCGCGCGGCTTTCGACACCCTGGACTCCCTAATGGCCCTGCCGGGCCTTCACGCATGGCAGACGACAGCACTTCCTCGACCCCTGTTTCCTCCGAATTCACGCTTCCTACCGCCGCCAAAGCCACTGAAGAAGCGGCTAAGCCTCCTAAGCCCGCCGCCAAGCCCAAGAAGGCAGCAACTGATAAGCCTGCCGCTTCGCAAACTGCTGGCGCGAAAACGACCAAGAAAGCCGCCAAGTCAGCGGCTGTTGACAGCAGCGGGCAGCAGAGCCAGCTAGCCAACGCGCCGGCGCCCAACACCTCCGAGGCGAAGGCCCAGGAGGAGCCGGAAGACAAGCTCGACATCATTTTCGAAGGCCTGAAGCAGAAGTCGTCGGCCAAGCAGTCGATTTTCCGCAACACTGAGGCCACCTTCGACTGCCTGCGCAAGGTGTCGCAGGAGCTGGTGGTGGAACTCACGCGCCGCCTTTCGCCACTCGATTCGAGCGTGCTCATCGAGTACCGGCCCATCAACGAGCTGGAGTTTCACATCAAGTTTTCCGGCGACCTGCTGGTGTTCGTGATGCACTCGAACATCATCACTTTCCCCGACGACTTCCCGCTCTTCAACACCAAATACGTACTCGACGACTTCCGGCGGCGGTTTTTCGGGCACATCATGGCCTACAACTTCATGGCCGACAGCATCAAGTACCAGCGCATGAACGACCCCGGCTACCTCGTGGGCCGTTTGTTGGTGAACATCGACCACCACTACTTCATTGAGGGCGTGAAGCAGCTGGAAATGCCCGACCACGACATGGCCGACGACCCCGTGACCGACGACGCCATGCGCCTCTTCGTGGAAAGCGCCATGATTGCGGCCGTCAACAACGACCTGATTGCCCCGCCCATCCAGGACATTCAGAAAATCAGCGTCAAGCAGAAAGTGGAAAACCAGCAGGTGAGCCGTGGCAGCAAAGTCGGCTTCAGTTTCCGCAACGAGCAGCGCAGCGCCTTCGACGGGCTGAGCTACTAATTCTTCGTTTTTCTGTCATCCTGAGCCAAAAGCGAAGGACCTTCTCATTCCAGAATAATCCGTTCGGCAGTGAGAAGGTCCTTTGCTTTTAGCTCAGGATGACACCTGAAGAAGGCGGTTTTTAGCGCGGCAGGTAGCCCACTTTTTCGCGCACTTTATTGAGCAACTTCGTGCCGTAGTCCTGCGCTTTGCGGGCGCCTTCGGCAAGGCGGCGGTCCACTTCGGGCAGGTGCTGCATGTAGTAGTTGAACTGCTCCCGCTCCTGGACAAAGCGCGTGCGGATAACCTCGAACAGCGCCTGCTTGGCGTGGCCGTAGCCGTAGCCGCCGTTCAGGTAGTTCTGGCGCATTTCTGCCACCTCGGCCGGCGACGCCAGCAACGAAAACAGCTTGAAGGTGGTGTCGGTATCGGGGTTCTTGGGGGCCTCCAGCGGGGTACTGTCCGACACGATGCCGCGGATGTTTTTCAGCAGCGCTTTGTCGTCGAGGAAGATGTCGATGATGTTGCCGTACGACTTGCTCATCTTCTGCCCGTCGAGGCCTGGAATGGTCTGGATTTGCTCGTCTACGCGGGCTTGCGGCAGCACGAAGGTTTCGCCGTAGCGGTTGTTGAAGGCCGAGGCAATGTCGCGGGCAATTTCCAGGTGTTGAATCTGGTCTTTGCCCACGGGCACAAAGTCGGCGTCGTAGAGCAGAATGTCGGCCGCCATGAGCACCGGGTAGGTGAACAGGCCAGCATTTACGTCCGCCAGCCGGTCTGACTTGTCCTTGAACGAGTGCGCGTTGGCCAGCATCGGGAAGGGCGTGAAGCAGGAGAGGTACCAGGCTAGCTCCGTCACCTGCGGCACGTCGGATTGCCTGTAAAACAGGTTCTTGTCGGTGTCGAAACCGCAGGCCAGCCATGCGGCCGCCACCGAGTAAGTATTGTGGCGCAGCAGCTCCGCGTCGCGCACCTGGGTGAGCGAGTGCAGATCGGCAATGAAGAGCAGGGACGTGTTGGTGCTGCTTTTCGACAGTTCGATGGCGGGCAAAATGGCGCCGAGCAGGTTGCCCAAGTGCGGGCGGCCGGTGCTCTGAATGCCGGTAAGGATGCGGGACATATTTTTTTAAGCTATTAGCTGCCAGCGGTTGGCTGTTAGCTTTTGAGCAAAGGATTGAATGATGAAAAAGCAATTGGCTGTCAGCCGACAGCTAATTGCTTTTTACACGCTCACATTCGCCGCCGCTTCCTGCTGCAGCTCCACGGTTTCTTCTTTGCCAAGGTACCGGTCGATGAGGGCGTGAGCGAGGTAGAGCACCGGCGTGAGCAAAATGGCGGCCGCGAATTTATACCAGTAATTGGTGTTAGCCACGCTCAGTACCTGCTCAAACGACCAGTTGCCGAACAGATAAAACGCCACGAACAGCACCACAAACGAATCGACGAGCTGCGAAATGAGCGTGGAGCCCGTGGCCCGCAGCCAGATGAGCCGGCTGCCCGTCACGCGGCGCAGGGCCTGAAACACGGTAGCGTCGAGCACCTGCCCGATGAGAAACGCCACGAGCGAACCGATGATGATGCCCAGCCCCTGGCGGAAAATGCTCTCGTAGGCAAACTCGATGTCGAACGGTCGGCCCTGGGCATCGGTCTTGTTCACATCGAGCCAGAAGGCGGCCGGTGGCAGCTTGGTGGTAGCCAGTATGACCACGAAGGCGTAGGCAATGAGTGCGGCCGTGAGCAAGCTCACGCGCACCACGCCGGCCCGCCCGAAATACTCGTTCAGAATGTCGGTGGTGATAAAAACCACGGGCCAGATAAGCACGCCCGCCGTGAGGTTGCCGGGCAGCCCCAGCAGCTTGTCGACGGAGAAAATCTTGACGCCGATGATTTCGGCCAGCAGGGCGTTGACGATGAAAATGGCGCTCAGCACCAGATACAGCTGCTGCTTTTTGTGGGCGAAGCGCGAGGTGAGCGTAGTGGTGGTTTCCATGCAAGGCAATAGCCGGCGGGCCGTGTAGGTGGCCGCGTCGGGGCGAAAGATATTGGCCGCGGGCTATTACAGCCCTACGGTGAGGCCTTCCAGGGCCAGATTGGTGTCGGCAAACTCGCGGCGGGCTTCCTCCAGCAGGGGCTCCAGGTCGCGGTAGCGGGAGGAAAAGTGGCCGATGAGCAGCTGCTTCGCTCCGGCCAACCGGGCCAGCTGGCCCGCCTGACGAGCCGTGGAATGGCCCGTTTGCACGGCGCGCTCGAGCATTTCGTGCAGAAACGTGCTTTCGTGGTAGAGCAAATCCACGCCGCGCACAAGGTCGGCGAGGCTTTCCGTGAAGACGGTATCGGAGCAGTAGGCGTAGCTGCGCGGGGCGGGCGGCGGCTCGGTCACGTCGAGGTGGCGCAGCCACACGTGGCCGACGTCGTCGCGCAGGTCTTCGCCGCGGGTGAGAGCCTGCAGCTGCTCGGGCACAAGGCCGGTGGGCAACAGGTCCTTCACCAGCCGCCGGCGGCCGGGCTTTTCCCGAAACAAGTAGCCACAGCACGGTATGCGGTGCCGCATGGGCAGCGTGTTTACGGTTACGGCGGCATCCTCATACACCTGCTGGTGCTGGGTGGTGTCCACGCAGGTGAACTGCACATCGAAGGAGAGAGGCGTGCCGGAGCAGCGCAACTGGGTGGTCAGCACTTCGTCGAGGCCGGCGGGACCGAAGAGGCGCAGCGGCTCGGTGCGGCCTTGCAGGTGCAGCGTGCCCAGCAGCCCAAAGAGCCCGAAAAAATGGTCGCCGTGCAGGTGCGAAATGAAGATACAGTCGGTGCGCGAAAAGCGAATTTTCTGCTCGATGAGCCGTTCCTGGGTGCTTTCGCCGCAGTCGATGAGGTACTGCTTGCGGCCCACGGCCAGCACCTGCGCTGTGTGGTGGCGGCCCAGCATGGGGGTGGCCGAAGCACTGCCCAGAATTGTCAGGTCAAAGTCCACGAAGCGGCGAAATGCGGGGAAGCAATGGAAAACGGAGGCGGGAGGTGGTTCTACGCAAAAGGAGCGGAGAGCGGCAGCTTCGCTTGGCGGCCACCGGGAAAAAAGTTAGCCGTTGGCCGTCAGTACAGCTACTGACGGCCAACGGCTAACGGCGCGTTATCCGCGGCCAAAGGAAATTACTCTTTGCTCGTCAGGTCACGCTCGATGGCGTGCAGGAAGATGCGGTCGATGCCTTCTTCCACGGTGGGCAGGATGTGCAGCACCGATTCGAGCTTGGAGATGGTGATGAGCTTCATCACGTGGTCTTGCAGGCCGGTGAGAACCAGCAGGCCGCCGGTGGAATTGCAGAGGCGGTTGGCAATCAGAATCGAGCTGAGCCCCGACGAATCGGTGTACTTGACGTTCTGCAGGTCCAGGATCAGGTTGTTGATGCCTTCGGCATTGAGCTTCACGAACTCCGATTTCAGATCGGGCGCGACGGTGGTGTCGAGCTTTTTCTCGTCAATCGTGATGATCGTGTAGTTTTCTTTTTTATCGATGGAGTACTTCATGCCAAGCAGGTTCGGTCGGTATGGGCGAGATGCGAAGGTAAAGAAAAAAAAGATGTTTGAATTTCAGGTGAAGTCTGCAAAAGGCAATTCAGTATTTCTACCGAACGGAGTGAAAAACTACCGAAACTAGCCCGGAAATGCAAATGTGAGCGAGGCCCAAATACTTTGCCAGTCGGCGGTGGCCGGCACCGGGTGCGGCGCCATGTGCACCGCGGCCAGCAGCACGGTAGCCGGTTGGGATAAGCGTAACATGGCGCGGCCATTAAGGTTTGTGTGCAGCTGCAAATGTTGCACTGGGCTGCCGTCGAGGGGGCGCACCCACGCCTGCACCAGTTGGCGGTCGGCAGGCAGGTGGTTGCGCCACACCCGAATGGTGAGCGAAGCGCCCACGCGCAGGGCGTAGGGGTTCTGCTCGGCCACAATTTCGAGCGGGTGCCCCACGCGGGTGCGCCACGTGGTATCGGCGCGGGGCGAGGAGCCAGCCAGCAGCAGGGTTTTGGCGCAGCGGCGGTAGGCTTCTTTGGCGGGCTTGTCGGTGAGCTTGCGGCGGGTGCGCAGGTAGAGAATATCCTCCAGGCCTTCTTCTTTCAGGTACGCGGTAAACTCCTCGGCTTTCATGCTGATGAGCGCCTCGTTGGTGCGCAAGGCCAGCACGTGGGTGCCGGGCAGGTCGAGGGCCACGGTGGTTTGCAGCGAATCGGCTTGGGTGGCGGCGCCGGTGAGGTCGGTGCGCAGGTTGCCCGGTTTGAGGTGTACCAATTCTTCGACGCGGCTGCTCTGGCCCGGCCACCGCGCGCCGGCAAAATCCTGGCCCACCCAGCGGCCCACGTGCACCCGGGCGCCGGGCTGCACCACAAACCGCGCCGGGCGCAGCCAGAACTCGTGGGCCGTGGCGGCAGAGGCAAGCAAGGCCAGTGCCGCAAGAAGCAGGCGGCGGGGGCGGGCAGAGGGCACGACAGAAAAAGGCAAGGGGCTAAAGGGAAATCAGGCGGCCACAAAGATGCACGGCTTAGCTTTCTTGCAGGGCCAGCTGGTAGGCGTGGTCGTAGTGCTGGCGCAGGTGGCGCCAGTCGAACTGCTCGGCGGAGCTTTCCACGCGGTTGCGCTGGTTGATTCGCTCCCGCCGGTTCTGGATGACGAATTGCCAGAGCATGTTGGTCAGCTCCTCGGCCGATTCGTCGAAGCTCTTTTCCTGTCGCCGGACCACAAAAATGCCCTTGTCTTCGTGGTCGGGCACGGTTTGCTGCACGTAGTCGCCAAAACCGGAGAGGTCCGATGTAACGGCGGGCACGCCGCGGGCCACGCACTCGAGCGGGGTGTAGCCCCAGGGCTCGTAGTAGCTCGGGAACACGCCCAGGTGGCAGCCGCGCACAAACTGACCGTAGTCGAGGCCAAACAGGGGCGAGGTGCTCGACACGAAATCGGGGTGATACACGATTTTGACGCGGTCGTGGCGGTTGTTCACCAGGTTGGCGCGGCGCACGAAGCCCAGAATGTCGTCGGTAGCGTCGTCGACCAAGTTGTGGGTAACCACCGGCGGCAGCCGCGAGGTTTTCCAGCTTTGCAGCGTGCGGCGGTAGCGCAGCTTCCAGTAGTCGTCCACAAGGTCGAGCAGGTTGGGCAACTGGTAATCGGTGCTGCTGGCGGCCTGGTAAAACAGCCGCTCGCCCAACTGCTGCTCAATGGCGCTGCACGTGTCCTGCACTTCGTCGAGCATGGCGCGGCTTTGCAGCACCTCGGGATTAATGCTGTGGTAGGGGCGCTTGGTGATGAAAAACATGACCACCTGCCCCTCAATGCCGCTTTGCTGAATGCGGTAGTTGAGCCGGGCCAGGGCTTCCAGCGTGAGGTCGAAACCCTTGTTGTGGTACTCGTAGCGGCCCGAGGTGAAGAGGTACAGCGTCTTGTCGAGGTCGAAGGAATACGACTGGAAGAAGTGCGCCATCACGAACTCGTGAATCTTGGCCTTGTACTTCTGGTGCAGGTTCTGAAACTCGTGCAGGGCCACAAACCGCTCGATGTTCAGCCCGTTGGGCAGCACCGCGTCGGGAATACGGTCGAGCAGGTACATGCACTCGCGCACCGTCAACTCGCTCACGGTGGTAAACACGTGGGCGCCGTGGGCGGCGGCGCGCTCCAGGCGCACGGCAGTTTCGATGTTGAAGTGCCGGGCCTCGTGCTCCCAGTTCACGTGCAGCAGGTGCTCGTAGAAATTGGGGTCGTTCATGGCCAGGTAGCGGCCCAGCAGGGTGGCGTGGGTGGTAAAAACCAAGCGCGCCGTAGACTGCTCCCGGCGCAGGGCCGGAATGGCACCGCCCGTCATCCACTCGTGAAAATGCGCCAGCACCTGCTGCGGCTGGTTGCCGATGGTGTCGGCCTCGGCCACTTCGGTGCAGAGCGCCTGCACAAATACCTTGGCCAGGTGCCCAAACGCCACCACTTGGTGCAGGAGGTCGTCGTGGTCGGGGGTAGGAATGTGGTGGTTTTGCCAGAGGTCGGCTTTGAGCTGGCCGAGGCGCGAGTAGGCCTGAAACGGCGACAGCAGCACCACGCGCGGCTTGCCGGTGATGAGCCACTGGCCGTAGTGCACCTCGTAGCCCTGCTCGCGCAGTTGGCGCACGGCGCGGGCCACCGGGTCGCGGCCGGCGGCCACCTGGGTATCGGTGAAGGGCTCGAACTCGGCCTGCGCTGCCTGCGGAAAATAGGGGCCGAGCAGGCAGTACCGGTCTCCCCAGCCGGCCACGGTGGCAGGTACTTTGGAGCGGATAACGGTGTAGATGCCGCCGACTTGGTTACACACTTCCCAGGCGGCTTCTACCAGCAGGGTATTGGGCGCAACGGACTCGGGCGCGGAAGAAGGAAGCTGCATTCAGAACGGGGGTAAGGCGGATCAGCAGCAAGATGGAGGATTTCCGGCAGTGTTGCGCAGGAAAAAACGCGGGATTTTACCGGGTTCCGCACTCGGTAAAATCCCGCGTTTCGTTTGGCCGAAGCCCGGCACGGGCTCCTTAGCCGGGCTCCTGCGAAAGAATCAGCACCGAATAAGGCGCCAGCCCAACCTCCGCAAACTGGGCGCAGTCGTCGTAGTCGCCGGGCTCGGTTTCGGTGTCAAACGACTCGAAATTGCCGAACTGCTGGTCGTAGCCCTGCCAGTCGGAATTGAAGCGCACCCGCCAGCGGCCGGCGGCCGGCAGGCCAATGCGGTAGTTTTCCAGCGTCTGGTCGGCGAAGTTGAGCACCACCACCACGGTGTCGCCGGGGCCGCCGTCGGCCCAGCGCTGGAAGGCCAGCACCTTCTGCTCGTCGTTGAGGTGCAGCACCTGGGTGTGCTGGCCGAGCAGGCCGCGGGAATGGCCGTGCCGGTTGCGGCGCAGGGAAATCAGGTCGCGGTAGAGCTGCACCAGCCCGCCGTGCTCGTCGGCACGGGGCCAGTGCAGGGCCTGGTCGTCGGAGAAAGAGCCGTCGGCGAGAAATTCTTGGCCCTGAAAAATCATGGGAATGCCCGGCGCGGTAAACACCAAAGCCGCGCCCAGCGTGGCGCGTTTTTTCGGAAACCAGTGCGCCGCGTCGCCGGGCATGATTTCCTCCGGCACCCGCGCCTTGCCGTTGGCCACCTCGTCGTGCGACTCGGTGTAGATGACGCGCTGGAAGGCGTCGCCGTTGTAGGTCTGGAGCAGCGCCGCCGCCACGGCCGCCATCGAGCGGTCGGCATCGTGGGGCGTGGTGAGGGCCTCGCGCACCGGGTACACAAAGGCCGCGTCCCACTGCGCCGAAAAGCCCTGGCCGCCGTCTTCGGGTGCTTTGGTGATGTACTCGTTGCCGAGCAGGTCTTCGGCGATGGTGATTTTCCAGGGCATGCGGGCCCGGATGTCTTCGTTGATCCACTTCATCAGCGCCCAGCCCTCGGGCAAGTCGCGCGCGGGGTCGTTGCTGCCGTCCACGTTGCGGATGTGGGCAATGGCGTCGGCGCGCAGGCCGTCTACCCGAAACTCGTCGAGCCACATCAGGGCGTTGTCGCGGATGTAGCGGCGCACTTCCTCGCGGCCGTAGTCGGGGCGGTTGTGGCCCCAGGGCGTTTCGGCGCGCCAGTCGTTGTAGAAGTAAATGCCGCCGCCCTCGTTTTCGTGCCAGCCGTCGAACTGCCACAGATCCAGGTCGCCGGGCCCAAAGTGGTTGTACACCACGTCGAGCACCACGGCCATGCCGTGCGCGTGGGCGGCTTTCACCAGCTGCTTGAAGGCCTGGGGCCCGCCGTAGTCGGTTTCGAGGGCGAAGGGGTGGGCGGGATTGTAGCCCCAGGAGCGACTGCCCGGAAACTCGGTGGCCGGCATGATTTCGAGGCAGTTGATGCCCAAATCGCGCAGGTAAGGCAGCTTGTCCACCACGTCGAGGAACGTGCCGGGGCGCGTGGGGTCGGGGGCGTGAAAGGTGCCCACGTGCAGCTCGTAAATCATCAGCTCGTTCCAGGCGGGCATCTGAAACTGGTTGTCGCCCCAGTCGAAGGCCGGGTCGTGCACCACCGAGTTGCCGTTGGAGTGGGTCACCTCACGGGCGTAGGGGTCGTGGCGCGTCAGCTCGTGGCCGGCGGCGGTTTTCAACCAGAACTTGTACTCGGTGCCGGCCGGCAGGCCGGTTACGGTGGCGGCCCAGTAGCCATCGGCTTCGTGCTGCAGCGGGTGGGCAGTGGGGTTCCAGTCGTTGAAGGGGCCGACCACGGCTACCGCGGCAGCGTGCGGGGCCCACACGCGGAAGGTGGTGCCGGCGGGGTGCAAAATGGCGCCCATGCCAGGGGCAAGGGCCGCCACGGGCGCGGCCGCCTTGCGGCGCGGCGCTTGGGGAGTAGGAAGAGGCATGAGGGTGTTGAAGTGTTGCGGAGCTCCATCTAACTCCCAAGCTCGACCTTAGGTTGTGTACGACGGCCATTAGCCTTCGGTAAGTGCGCTTGGTGCTGGAATTGATATTAGTTAAATTGAATATAATCTGCCGATCGGTAGCAGGCCACCGCGTCGGGCCGAAGACGGCGCCCACTTTCTGCTTCGCTATGGAAACCCTCGCCGCTCCCGTCGGCAGTGCCGAAGCTTTTGCCGACCGCCTGCTGCAAGCCACGCTGAGCACCATGGATATGTTCAGCATTTACCTGGGCGTGCGGCTGAACTACTACCGCGCTTTGGCACACGGGCCTTTAACGGCTGCCGAGTTGGCCGCCCGCACCGGCACCGACGCCCGCTACACCCGCGAGTGGCTGGAGCAGCAAGCCGTAGCCAAACTGCTGGAAGTAGACGATGCTGCCGCCCCCGAAGCCCAGCGGCGCTTTGCGCTGCCCGCAGCCCAGGCCGAAGTGCTGACCCGCGAGGACAGTGCGCACTACCTCGCGCCCCTGGCTTTGCTGATGGCCGGCATTGTGCACCCGCTGCCGGCGCTGCTCAACGCCTACCGCCACGGTAGCGGGGTTGCCTTTGCCGCGTATGGCCCCGACCTGCGCGACGGTCAGGCCGCCCAAAACCGTACTCTTTTCCTGCAGCAGCTAGGCCAGGAATGGTTGCCCGGCATTGCCGACATCCATGCCCGTTTGCAGGGCAGTCCGCCGGCCCGCGTGGCCGACGTGGGCTGCGGCGCCGCGTGGTCGGGCATCGGCATGGCCCAGAGCTACCCCACCGTTTACGTCGACGGCTACGACCTCGACGCCGACTCGGTGGCGCTGGCCCAGGCCAACGTGGCCGCCGCCGGCCTCTCTGACCGCGTGCACGTGGCCCTGCGCGACGCCGCCGAGGCCCCGCTCGACGGCGGCTGCTACGACCTCGTTACGGCCTTCGAGTGCATTCACGACATGGCGCAGCCGGTGGCCGTGCTGCAGGCCATGCGCCGCTTGGCCGGCAGCCACGGCGCCGTGCTGGTGATGGACGAGCGGGTGGCCGAGACGTTCGACCCGGCGCAGGCCGACGACATCGAGCGGCTGATGTACGGGTTCAGCATCCTGCACTGCCTGCCCGTGGGCCGGGCCGACGCGCCTTCGGCCGAAACCGGCACCGTGATGCGCCCGGCTACGCTGGCGCGCTACGCCCAGCAGGCTGGCTTTTCGCGTACCGAAATTCTGCCCATCGAGCATCCATTTTTCCGCCTCTACCGGCTCTACAACTGAGAAAAGCGGCTTGCCGGGGCCGAAGCGAGTCCGGGTCGTTGTGCAAGCCACCGATTTTGCCGTGCTTCGGCGCCATGAGTTCCACCCACCCCGCACCCGCCGACGAGCGGCTAACGCTTTTCCATCGTCGCCATGCCCGCCGCCAACTGGCCAAGGGGTTCATGCACGTAGCGCCGGCGCTGGTCCTGATCGGTGCCTTGCCCAACCTGCTCAGCGGCCACGAGGCCTGGACGTGGGTAGCGGCGGCCGAGTGCGTGGTGGGGGCGGCCTACTTGGTGCTGCTGGTGCGGGAGTTGTGGCACTTGCGGCGCCACCCACACTTGCGCGAGCGAGTGGCGTGGCTGGAACTGGCCGCCGCCGGCATCCTCGCGTTGGAAGGATACCACATCTGGCACCGCCACCACGAGGCCGAGCTGACCGGTGCTGCGGTGCGGTTTCACGCCTTGCCGTGGGTGTATGGGGCGGTAGCGGTGCTATTTGTGCTGCTCGCGTTTCACATGCCCCGCCTCGATGCCCGCCGCTACCTGCACCTGCACGACGACGGCATCAGCTACCGGCTGAAGCCGTTTTCGCGCTCCACTCATTTGTGCTGGATCGAAGTGGCCGCTATCGAGCCCGTAGGCGAGGCCGACTTGCTGGTGCACTACCACGACGGCCGCCACCGCCGCATTGCGCTGAGTGCCATGCACGACGGTACCGCCCTGCGCGACAACGTACTGGCCCACGCGGCGCGCTACCAGGCCACTTCAGCGCAGGCATAGTCAGGCCGCTAGTGGCCGTGGTGGCCGTTGTGCCCGTGCGGGGCGGGGTGGCGGTGCTGCTGCCGCGCCAAGAAGTCGTGGCCCTGCAGGGTGCGCCGCACGCGCCGAAACCACTCGGCCTTGTCGTGCACGGCACCGGCATCCACGGCGGGCAGAATGTCGCGGGCGGCGCAGTAGCCCAAGCGGCGGTAGCTTTCGAACTGGGGCTCGGAGAAGAACTGGTCGGCGGTGGTTTCGTGCGGGAAGGTGCGGTTCTGGCCCGCGTATTCGCGCACGTCGGCCGATTCGTTGCCGGTGAGGGTGGCCTTGAAATACAGCAGCCAGCCCTGAGCTTCGGGGTGGTCGGGGTGCCAGTCGGGGTAGCGGATGTGGCCGATGACGGCGTGGGCCAATGCCTGCTCCTGCGTGGGGCGGCGGGCCAATGGCTCGGGGGCGAGGCTGATTTCTACCCCAAAATCGACGCGGCAGCGCCGGATGGCGTTGGCCAGGGCCTCGAAGCGGTAATCGGCGTCTTCTTCGGTGTCGCTCACCACAATGTAGCGGCAGCGGCGGCGCACCAGCTCGTAGAGGCCCAGGTTGTCGAAGTGGCCGCCGTCGGAGAGGTTCACATACTGGTCGTCGGGCTTGGCGCGGCCAAACAAATCGGCCAGCAAATACGACAAACCGGTGGGCGGGTCGGCTTGGCGGTAGGCCGTGCCGTGCGGGTTGCCCATCCACCAGCCCAGCCGCACGTTGAACACGGTGAGCAGAAATGCCGTGACCGGCGACGAGTGGAAGCCTTGGTTGGGGTTGGCGGCGGCCCCGGAAATGGCCAGCGCCGTGGCCAGGCCGGGGCCGTTGTCGTCGGCGTAGGCGAAATGCTCGGTAGGCCGGAAGCCGTACTCAGGGCGGTGCACGCCGCCGGCTTTGCCCGCCACCGGCACGTCGCGGGAGAAATCGAACCCGCAGTACAGCGGCGTAAACACGAAGGACTCGGCCTGGCGGTCTTGCTGGGCCAACTCGCCGTTGCGGGTCACGTTCAGGGTGGTGTTCAGAATGTGCAGCGGGCCGGTATAGGGCAGGTCGGGCGCTGCCACTGGGTCGGTTACCGCCGGCTGGGTGCGCAGGCTGCTGATTTTGACGTCGTCACGGATGTCGAAGCCGGTGAAAGGATGGGCCCGCCGCTCGGGGCGGCGGCGCGAAGCGCCGAGGTAGGCGCGCATGAGCCGGTTTTTGTAGAAATGGTGCATCGAAAACTCGTTGACGCCGATTCGGGAGGCCAGCAGTGCGCCCAGCGCCAGCAGCACAACCGTGGAAATGAGGGCGCGGATGGTGCTGTGCTCGGTAGGCCAGTAGGTATCGAGGCGCGCCAGCACCGCCGACACGCCGCAGGCCAGCAGCACCAGCACGCCGGCCAGAAACACGTAGGGCACGGTGCGCGCCACCACATCGTGCCAGCTGCCGGTGCCTTTGGCACCCGGCTGGGAGGGCGTGGCGGCGCTTTGGGCCATCTGCACGCCTTTGCCCACCAGCGCCAGCCACGCGGCAGTGGTAGCAGGCCACAGCGCTGCCGAGCGCACTTCGCCGCTCAGCCACTGCACTGCTACCGGGGCCAGCAGCGTGCCGCCAGCCAGCACCAGCCACGCCAGCGCGGCTTGCTGCGTCATGGCCCCGAAACGGCCCCACCACTCGCGCCGCTCGTCGGGAAAATTGCGGCCCAGCAGCGCCATGCGCAGAATAGCCGTGATGGAGAGTACCTGCACCAGCAGCGGCGGGCCCACTACAAACGCGACGTAAGGGCTGTGAATGTTCCGAAGCACGTGCCACACCGCCACGCAGGCCCCCGTGCCCACATATGCCGCCACGAAGCTGCTGACCAACACCGCACCCACATACAGCGCCCAGGCTAGTGCTCCGGCTACCGGCCGGGAGAAGAAACAGCGGTGGTAGCGGCCCACCAAGGCCACCAACACCAGCATGGCGGTAGCCAGCCCGCACACGTACCAGTAGCCGATGTGCCCAAACGGCAGCGGCTGAAAAAAATACCCCTGGTAAGTAGCCATCAGCCCGACGAGTGCCATCATGGCCAGCGTGAGCGAAAACCACCAGCCGCTGTGGCGCGAACCGCGCGCGGCCGTGGCATCGAGGTTGTAGCCAGCGCGCATGTGCAGCCCGTTGAGCAAGCCGCCCGCCAGCATCAGCACGGCGGTGAGGGCCAGCCCAACCACCAGCCGCTGCGCAGAGTTTGTGGGTAGAAAAAGGTTGCTCACCCAGGCGCGGTAGAGCGTCCAGACCAGGGAAAGCAGCCCGCCGAGCACCAGCGCGAGAATCAGCTGGTTGAGCAGGGCGTTGCGCAGCCACGTGGCGCCCACCGTCCAGGCATCGGTCGATAGAATGCTGGCTTCTGGAGAGAGGTAGTTGCTGTAGCTGCGCAGCCAGCGGATGGGCCGCACTTCTTCGCCGCGAGGATTGGGGGCCTGGGCCGGGTTGAGGCGGGACTGCACCTGATGGACCGACCCGCTCCGTTTGATCCAGGCCGTGAGCCACGAGCCAATGTAGCCCCCGCCCGATACGGTGGAGAGGTAATCGAAGTGGGCCAGCCAGCCGCGCTCCGCCAACGCCTGCAGAATGCCCAGGCTATGCGTTGCGCTGCGAATGCCGCCGCCCGACAGCGCCAGCCCGAGCAGGTTCATTTCCCGCGCCCGCTCCCACGGGTTTGGTTCGCCGGTGGTAGGGGCCGGGGCAGCCGGGGCGGTGTGGGGCCAAAGCAGGGTGCGGCGTGCGGCTACTTCCGCCAGCTCTTTGTTGAGCACGTGGGCAAAGGGCACGGCGGCTTGCATGGCATCAAGCATATCGGCCAGTTGCCGGGGTTCGCGCATGAGCACGTCCTCGGCGTGGGCGGCGTGGGTGCTGAGCCAGTGCTTCGCCTTTTCGGGCAGCGTGCCGGCACGTTTGCCGTCTTCGAGCGTGTGCATCAGCTCCGCCACCAGCGTTGGGCGAAACCTCAGCACCTTGCCAATATGGTAGCGCAGGGCGGGATAGGCGTAGAGCAGCAGCCGCAACTCGCGCCGCCAAAGCGAAGGGGTGCCTTTCTCGGAAGATAATTTCAGGGCGTGCAGCAGGTTTTTGTGGTCGTCGGGAGCGAAACCTACTTCCGAAGACAGTTCCAGCAGCAGGTGCAAGAGTTCCTGGGTCCGCTCAATAAACTCATTCCACGTCGCTTCGGAGGCTTCCACCAGCTGGCCGTGCAGCTCGGCGGCGCGCTGGCGCAGCGGCTGGGGCAAGTCGTCCCACGGCGGCAAAGCGGCGGGCTGGCCGTTGCAGAAATCGAGGAGCGTGGCCGGCGCCTTGCCAATGGGTCGAACTAGGTGCACCCATTCGAGCCAATCCTGCACGAGGGTGAGGTGCGCGGCAGCCCGGGCCGCTATTTCGGCATTGACATCCATGGCGAATAGGGGTAAAGGAAAAACGAATATTGATATTGTTAAAATAAGATATTAATCAGTATTATCTCATAATGAGCCCCTTGCTGAAGATTGTCGTGAGTTGGGAAAACCCGTCCGTGAAAACCGGGAAAGGCCAACCCACCCGGCTGCGTGCGGTCCGCAACCGGGCCGTTGACCAGTGCAGTCCCAGCTGGCTTCCTGCCTCCATTTCAGCCCCGATAATTCGATGAGGCAGCCACTGCGTACTATTTTCGCGGCCGAACTCACCCGCGCGGTTGGGTGTTTTCCGGGTATCTATCCTTTTTGCTTCGCTGCCTGTGCCTCGTCCCATGCTTCAGTACGGCCTCTACGGCTGGTCGCCCGCCTACGGGTATTCCTACATTCACCCTGCCAACCGCCGCTCCTTTGAGTGGGTGGAGCCGTTGGACAAGGTGTTCGAGAAAATCGGGGAGGACGAAGAATGGATAACGTTGCGCTACGACGAGCGCAACTACCTGGTGCGCCCCGAACTGTTTCGGCCCATCGACCGGCCACCCTTTGGCTTCGGCGACGCCGTGGAAACCGTGAATTGGGAACCCGGCCAACCGCGCCTGCGCGGCGTGGTATCCGATATTTTCTGGGACGAAAGCGCCCACCGTGCCCGCTACCAGATGGTAGTGCGCAAAAAGAAGGTGCCGCAAGTGTACGAGGCCGACGAGCTGAGAAACCAGTAGCGCCCTGTCTTTACTTCAACGCAACGGCCCGGCTTCGTACGAAGCCGGGCCGTTGCGTTAATGGGCGTTTTCTACCCGTTTTTAGGCGCCGGAAACAGGGCCACAGGCCCGTCAAATGCCTAGCGCAATACCGAGCACGATGGCCACAATGGCCAGCGCAATCAACAGCAGATAGAGCGGCAGCACAAACTTCCACCATTGGTCGAAGCGCACGCCGCAGGCCGCCACAATGGCCATGAGGGCGCCGTTGGTGGGCGTTATCAGCTCGCACAAGCCCGCCCCGTATTGGTAGGCCAGCACCGTTACCTGCCGCGAAAGGCCGAGCAAGTCGGAAAGCGGGGTGAGAATAGGCATGGTGAGCACCGCCTGCCCGCTTGTGGAGGGCACCGGCAGGTGCAGGGCCGTGTGCACCACCAGCATGCCCAGGGCCGATAGCACCACCGGCAGCTGCGCCAGCGGCGCCGAAAGGCCGTTGACGATGGTATCGACAATCTGGCCCTGCTCCAGCACCACAAAAATGGCGCGGGCAAACCCAATGAGCACGGCCGAAAACGCCATGTCGCGGAAGCCGCTGATGAAGCCCTCGGCGGTGCCGGTGAGGCCCAGCCCACCCACGAGGCCGGCGGCAATGCCCAGGGCCAGAAACAGGGCCGTCATCTGGCCAAAGTCCCAGCCCAGCTCCAGCACGCCGTAGGTGAAAAACGCGAACGTAACCAGCAGCAGCAACAACACGAGGCCGTGGCGGTGCCCCTGCTCGTGCTCGGCGGCATCGGCCTGCTCGTCGGTACTCGTAATGGGGTCGGCGGCGGCGGGCACGCGGTGCTTTAGGGCGAAGCGCATTGTGCCGCCAATCCAGATGAGCAAGGCCCCGGCCAGAAAAACCAGGCGGAACCCAGCGCCCGACAGCAGCGGCAGGCCCGCCAGCTTCTGGGCAATGCCCACCTGAAACGGGTCCATGGGGCTGAAGGCGGCTCCCACGGCGGCGGCACCCAGGCTCACGGCGGCGGCCGTAATGGCGGGGTAGCGCATGCGGCGCATGAGCACCAGCAGCACCGGCACGAGCGGCACAATTTCCTCCTGCATGTGTTCGAGGGCGCCCATGGTGGCAAACAGCAGCGCCACCACCGGAATGACCAGCACCTCGCGGCCGCTGAGCTTGAGCAGCAGCCAATCGACGCCGCGGCGCAGGGCCCCGGTTTGGTCGACGACGGTGAAGGCACCGCCGGCCAAAAACACCAGGAAAATCACGTCGGCGGCTTCCTGCAGGCCTTTGGGTATGGCAGTGAAAGCGGCCAGCGGCGAAACGGGCGTGGCCGCCACCCGCTGGTAGGAGCCGGGCACCACTACTTCGCGGTCGGTGGCGGTGTCGTGGCGGCGGGCAAAGCGGCCGGCGGGCAGCACGTAGCTGGCGGCCACGGCCAGCAGAATGAAGGCAAACAACAGCACCAGCGGGTGCGGAAAGCGGAACGTAGGCATCGGCGGCGGGCGTGGGCGGCGAACGAGCCGCGCGTCAAGGTTACAAAAGAAACCGTTGCCGGAATGGGCACGCGGGGCCTGTGCTGGGTGTTGACGCACTTTCGGCCCTGTTTCGCCGGGTCAGCGGCCAGCTAGCCCGGCCGGGTTTTGTATCTTCGACTACCGGCGCCGTGGGCGCCCCGTGCTGTATGAATTTCGCTGCTTTCACCCAACTCACGCTCGGTCAGCAAACCGACCACCTGCTCCGCACCGGCCACCACCTGGCCGACCGCGCCGAGCACGGCTGCCGACTGCAGCTGTATGCGCTGGAGGATTTCTACGCCGAAGTGTGGCGGTTGGTAGGGGAGGAGCGCGTGCTGTTCATTCACCTCTTCCGCAAGCCCGCCGTGTTGCACCCCTGGCTCGACGCCGTGCGCCTGCCCGAGTGGTAGAGGTCTGGCCCAAAACTCTGGCAAAGCCCGCCGATCCGCCGGTCACACGTAGCAATAGCCTCAGCCAGTTTTATGCGGATGAACTCAGTCTGACTTGCAACACAACTGCATGCAACAATTTAAATTGTTGCATGCAGTTGTGTTGCAAGTGACTAGGTATTAACCGATGTGCGGGCAATGACCAGATGAGCGAATCTTCCTCGCGCAGCTCCGGGTCGAGGAATGGTGCTTTTCTGTCTTTCTTGCGTCGCCCACCCGCGCCGCATTCATGAAAAGAGCCATTCCCCTGCTGTTTTTGGTCCTCAAGTTCCTAACCGGCTACGGGCTGGCCAGCCGCGCCTACGAGCTGCACCGCGACGAATACCTCTACCTCGAAGAAGGCCGGCACCTGGCCTGGGGCTTTCTGGAAGTGCCGCCGCTTACGGCTGTGCAGGCTGCCATTACCCACGCCCTCGGCGGCGACTGGGTGTGGGTGAAGTTCTGGCCGTTGCTCTGGGGCGCCCTCACGGTGTACGTGGTGGTGCGGTTGGCGCAGCGGCTGGGGGCGGGCTGGTTTGGGCAGGCGCTGGCCGGGGTGTGCTACCTCGTGGCGGGCTACGCCCGGCTGAACTTCCTGTTTCAGCCCAATTCCCTGGAAGTGCTGGGCTTCACGCTGGCCTGCTACCTGCTGGTGCGCGAGGTACAGCAGCCCAATGCCCGCCACTGGTACGCCCTGGGCGCGGTGCTGGGCCTGAGCTTGCTGAACAAGTACACCACGTTCTTTTTCATTGCCGCGCTGGGCGTGGCGTTGCTGCTGAGCCCGTTGCGCCGCGCCCTTGCCACGCGGCACTTCTGGGGCGGCGCGGCCCTGGCGGCGCTGCTGTTTGCGCCCAGCCTGGTGTGGCAGCTCACGCACGGCATTCCGTTTCTGCGCCACATGCACAAGCTCCAGGAGTCGCAGCTGGTGCACGTGGCCACCGCCGACTTCTGGAAAGACCAGCTGCTGATGTGCTTTCCGGCCGTGTGGGTGTGGCTGCCGGGGCTGCTGGCACTGTGGCTCTACCGCCCGCTGCGGCCCTACCGCGTGCTGGCCTGGGTGTGGCTGGCAGGCTTGCTGATTCTCACCGGGCTGCACGGCAAAAACTACTACGCGCTGGGCTACTACCCGCCGTTGTTTGCGGCGGGCGCGGCCTGGTGGGAAGCCCTGTTGCGCCGCTGGCGTTTTGGCCTGTACCTGAAGCCGGTACTGCTGGCCGTGCCGGTGCTTATTATTCTGCCGCTGCTGCCGTTTGTATTCACGCTCTACCCGCCGGCGCGCATGCAGGAGCTGGGCAAGAAATACGCCGGCCTGGGCCTCATGCGCTGGGAAGATGGCCAAAACCACGCCCTGCCGCAGGATTATGCCGACATGGTGGGCTGGCAGGAAATGGCCGACAAAACTTACCAGGTGTACCGGGCGCTGCCCGATTCCACCCGCGCCCGCACGCTCATTCTGTGCGCCAACTACGGCCAGGCCAGCGCCATCAACTACTTCAACCGCCACCGCGCCATGCCCGCGGCGGCCAGTACCAACGGCAGCTACCTGTTCTGGTTTCCGCCCCGGCAGGCCTTCCGCCAGCTCATCCTCGTCGACGACGAGCCCGACAGCCTGGCCGCGCACTTCAGCAGTTACCGGCGCATGGCCGAGGTGCAGAACCCCTACGCCCGCGAGCGGGGCACGCGCATCACCCTGGGCCTGCACCCCAGCCGCGCTATTCTCGACACCGTGTACGCCGAGCATCGCCGGGAGCTGTTTTCCTGGACGGGCCAGTAATTGGAAGTAGAAAAGCCAGAATGCGCGTTGCATTCTGGCTTTTCAAGGGTGAGGTAAGCTAGAGCTATTTAGCGCCGTAGCGGCCGCCGAAAAAGTCGCCGGACTTCCAGGTGGGGCGCTGCGGAGCGTTGGCTACCTGGTAGCCGATGAGGAAGTTGAGTTGCACGTACTTTTTGCCGGCCTCGAAGTCGAAGGTGCCGCTCATGTCGTCCTGCGGCTTGTGGTAGGTAACGGCGCGCCAGGCCTGCACGGTCTTGGCCAGGTCGTTTTTGCCGTCGGCCGTTTTGTTGCCGTACTTGATGTGCAGGGCCGGAATACCCTGCATCACGAAGCTGAACTGGTCGGAGCGGATGAAGCGGTTCTGCTCGGGCTCGGGGTCGGCTTCCACGGCCAGGTTCAGGTAGGCCGCGGCGCGGTTCACGGGCTCGTCGAGGGTGGAGTGCTGCGCGCCCAGCGGCACCACCGAGAGCAGCGGCGCAATGATGGTGGGCATGTCGGTATTCACGTCGGCCACAATGTTGGCTTTGGGCACGGTGGGATTGGCCGCGAAATAGGCCGAGCCCAGCAACCCCAGCTCTTCGCCGGTTTGCAGCACAAACAGAATGGAGCGTTTCGGCCGGTCAGCGCCTTTCAGCTTCGCGTAGGTCCGCGCAATTTCCAGCACCGAAGCCACGCCGGTGGCGTTGTCGTGGGCGCCGTTGTAAATCGAGTCGCCCTTCACCGGCGCGCCAATGCCCATGTGGTCGAGGTGGGCCGAGTGCACCACGTACTCGCTGCGCAGCCGGGTGTCGGCGCCCGGCAGCTGACCCACCACGTTGTAGGTGTCCAGTTCTTCGTAGCGGGCTTCCACGGCGGCGTCGAGGGAATGACGCAGGGCTACCGAAGCCGGCTTGCCGCTGCGCAGCGCCGCAAACGCCTGCGCCGTATCGACGGCGGCGGCCGCCAGCAGCCGCTGAAACGTGGCCGCAGTCACGTTGCCCAGCAGCTTGAACGCGCCGCCCGGCACGTAGCTGCGCGAAGCCGCCACTTTGCCATCGGTGCCCAGCACACTGTAGGCGCCGCGTTTGAGGTCGGACAACATGGCTTTCGGTTTGGAGGCGGCAATGATGACGCCCACGGCGCCGTGCTGCACCGCGTTGCGCATCACCGTCAGGGCGCTTTGGCTGGCGGCGGCCACCGTCGAGGGAAACGGCCGCGGTGCCCCGGCAACGACAACGACAATCTTGCCGGTAACGTCCAGCCCCTGGTAGTCGTCGTAGCCCAGCTCGGGCGCGCTGATGCCGTAGCCGGCAAACACGAGCGGCGCCTGCACCGGCAGGCTCGGTACTTCAGGATTGGGGTACACGGTGTAATCGGTGCCCATCGTCAGGGGCTGGCTCTGGCCTTGCGCATCGCGAAGCGCCAGCCGGGTGTTGGGCTTCACGAAGGCCCGCCGCAGCCGCACCCGCTGCACGTAGCTGCCGTTTTCGCCGGCCGGCTGCACGCCAAAGGATTTCAACTGCGCCGTCACGTAATCGACGGCCATTTGGTAGCCGGGCTGACCGGGCTGGCGGCCCAGCAGCTTGTCGTCGGCCAGGTACTGCACGTGGGCTTTGAAGTCGGCGGGCTGCACCTGCTCCAGGGCGCGGGCCACTTTTTTACCGACGGTGAGGGACTGGGCGGCGAGGGGCGCGGCCACGGCGCAACTGGCTAGCGTGAGCCACAGGCGGGGGAGGGTCATGGAAGGAAACGGCATGGAGTGCAAAAGTAACCGCCCGGTTCGTAGCCACGAGCCGGGCGGGCTGCACCGATGGGCGCAAAGTGCGTGGTGCAGCACCTGCGCAAACCCGCAACGGTAGCTGGTAGTCGCGAACCGGCGCCTCCTGGTTGCAGCGGGCGCGCTGCGGGTACTACACTGCGGCGCTGGTGCCGCCAAGTAGTGCAAGAACGAGCTGCTTTGGCCGCGTTGTAGGCGCTGGCGCCCAGCGGCGTTGCGTGCAATTGCGCGGCACCCCAGGCTGCCTCAACTGTACCCGGTTTGTGCTGTCAATCGAATTGCGTCCAATAGGTGCGCGTCAGGCTGTTGTAAGTCCATCTTCTTTGGCAACGTTCCCGGTAACGATTGCGCAAATAATATGGCTCTATAACTATGTAATGCGCGATTTACCGGCAACTTGGCTTGGGCAAGGGCCGACTGCGGTGGCGGGCCTTTCTTCGAAAAATCAAACTTCTTCCTCCATGAAACACGGTGTACTACTTACAGCGGCCTTGGCGGGCATCAGCACGCTGGCGGCCGCGCAGCAGACCCGCCCCCTGACCGGCAAGGTGCTGGACAGCGCGAGCGGGGAGGCCCTGCCGGGCGTGAACGTGGTGGTGCAGAACACCAGCATCGGCACCGTGACCAACGAAAGCGGGGCATTTTCGCTGAACGTGCCCGAGGGCGACGCCGTGACGCTGGTGTTCAGCTACGTGGGCTACCTGCCCCAAACCGTGGCCGCCGGCAAGCAAAGCAACCTGAGCGTGCGCCTGAAAACCGACCAGAAAGCCCTCGACGAGGTGGTGGTTATCGGCTACGGCGAGGTGAAGAAAAGCGACGTGACCGGCGCCATCGTGTCGGTAAAGGAAGAGGACCTGAAGAAGCTGCCGACCACCAACGTAATGGAATCGTTGCAGGGCCGGCTGCCGGGCGTCGACATCACGCGGGCCAGCGGGGCCAGCGGCGCGGGCGTCAACATTACGGTGCGCGGCAACCGCTCCCTCACCGCCAACAACGGCCCGCTGTTCATCGTGGATGGCGTGCAGTACAACTCCATTCAGGACATCAACCCCAACGACATCCAGAGCATGGAAGTGCTCAAGGATGCCGCTTCCACGGCCGTGTACGGAGCCCGCGGTGCCAACGGCGTCATCATCGTGACGACAAAGAAAGGAGCCTCGGGCAAGACGCGGGTGACGGTGAATTCCTACATCGGGCAGAGCGAGGTGGTGAACTACCCGCACGTGCTGACCGGGCCCGAGTACATTGAGCAGAAACGCCAGGCCAACCGCACCACCGGCCTGTGGAACAGCCCCGCCGACGACCCCAAAATCTTTGGCGCGGCCTACCAGCAGGCCGCACTGGCCAACGGCACCTGGACCGACTGGCCCAAGCTGCTGCTGCGCAAAGGAATGCAGCAAGACCACCAGGTGGGCATTGCGGGCGGCGGCGACCAAACCAAGTTTTACCTTTCCTTCGACTACTTCAACGAGAAAGGCGTGTTCCGGCTCGACGAGCTGAAGCGCTACACCACGCGCTTCAACCTGGAGCACGCCCTGAACACGAAGGTGAAAGTGGGCCTGCAAAGCCAGCTGACCTACTACAACCAGAACGCGCGGCGCGACCCGCTGAACCTGGCCAACAAAATCGACCCGCTCACCTCGCCCACCGATGCCAACGGCAACTTTCTGTCGATTCTGCAGAACGGGCGCGACGTGAACCCGCTGGCCGACGAGCAGCCCGGCAACTACCAGAACAACGTGCGCACCACGCGCACCTTTCTCACCGCCTTCGGCGCCTACCAGATTCTGCCCAGCCTGAGTTTGCGCTCCAACCTGGGCCTGACGCTGGCCAACGCCCGCACCGGCATCTACCGCGGCTCCAACACCATCGACATTGCCGGCTCCACGCCGCAGTCGTTCTACGGCGTCGATTTCAACACCAACTGGAGCTGGGAAAACATCCTGAACTTCAACAAATCCTTCGGCGACCATTCCATCACGGCCACGGCCGTGTCGTCGCTGCTCACCTTCAACACCGAGCAGGAAACGGCGCAGGGCCGCAACCAGCTGCTGGGCTACCAGCTCTACTACGCGCTGGCCAACGCCAACCAGCAAATGGGCATCAACAGCGCCTACGTCAACAGCAAGCTGATTTCGTTTACCGGGCGCGTGCAGTACGGCTACAAGAGCCGCTACCTGCTCACCCTCACCGGCCGGCAGGATTACTCCTCGAAGCTGGCAGCCGGGCATAAGGGCGCGTTTTTTCCCTCGGCCGCCGTGGCTTGGCGCCTCATCGACGAAGGCTTTCTGGCCGACCAAACCGTTGTGAGCGACCTGAAGCTGCGCGCCTCCTACGGGCTGGCCGGCAACTACGACATTCCGGCCTATTCGTCGCAGTCGTTGCTCACGCGCATTCCGTTTGCCTACGGCGACGCCTCGGCCCCGGGCTACGTGTACTCCTCGCGCATCGGCAACCCCGACCTGACCTGGGAAAAATCGACTACCAAGAACGTAGGCGTCGATTTCGGCTTCCTGCGGGGCCGCATCAGCGGCTCGGTCGACGTGTACGAAACCCGCACCCGCGACTTGCTCATCGACCGGTTCCTGCCGGCTACTTCGGGAGTGGGCGTGATAACCCAGAACGTGGGCCGCACCCGCAACCGCGGCATCGAAGTGGCCCTGAACGGGCGCGTGGTCGACAACGGCAAGGTGCAGTGGAACGTGGGCGGCACCTGGTTTGCCAACCAGGAAGAAATTCTGCAGCTGGCCACCGAAAGCGACGATTTGCTGAACGGCTGGTTTGTGGGCCACCCCACGCGCGTGTTCTACGACTACGAGAAAATCGGTATCTGGCAGCTCAACGAAGCCGACGAGGCCATGCGCTACAACCAGAAGCCCGGCCAGATTAAGGTGCGCGACCAGAACGGCGACGGGAAGATTACCGCCGCCGCCGACCGCAAAATCCTGGGCTCGGCTTTGCCGCGCTGGAGCAGCAGCCTCAACTCCGATGTGACCTGGAATGGCTTCGACTTCTCGATGCAGTGGTTTGTGCGCTACGGCCAGACCATCCGCTACGAGTACGACCAGCTGTGGGACCCGCAGGGCGTCGAAAACTCGTCGAAACAAGACTACTGGACCCCCGAAAACCCCACCAACCGCTTCCCGCGGCCCGACGCCAGCCTCTCGAAGAGCACCCTGCAAAACAGCCTCTACGGCAATACCCTGGCCTACCGCGACGGCACCTACCTGAAGCTGCGCGCCGTCACGCTGGGCTACACCCTGCCCACGAGCGTGCTCCAGAAAATCGGCTTCGGCACGGCGCGGGTATACGTGCAGGGCAAAAACCTCTGGGTGCTGAGCCACATCAAGAACTACGACCCCGAGCGTGCCGCTTCGGCTGCTACCTCGGCGCCCGAGCAGGTGTTTACCTCCGCGGCCAGTTCGTCGGGCCTTGCCGTGGGCCTCTCGCCGCTTTCCAACCCCATCCCCCGCGTGGTAACGGTGGGCCTGAACCTTTCCTTTTAACGCGGCTCGCACCCTACGACCATGAACCTTCGTCAACTCCGTCCGATTCTGATGGCTAGCGGCCTGCTGCTGGCCCTGCCGGGCTGCGATAAAGCCCTGGAAGAATACAACCCCTCCGGCCTCACCGCCGAAAACGTGTACACCACGCCCGCCGGCTTCGAAAGCCTGGTGAACGGCGCCTACTCCTACAGCCGCTGGTGGTACGGCAAAGAAGACGGCTACAGCATGTCGGAAATGGGCACCGACCTGTGGCTGCGCGGTGCCGGCGACGTGAACCCCGACCTGACCGACTACGCCACGCTGCAGTCGTCGTCGCGGGCCGTTACCGAGCTGTGGACCCAGTTCTACGCCGCCGTGAACGTGTGCAATGCGGGCATTTCCTACGTGGGCAAATCGGGCTTGCCCGATGACCGCAAGCTGGTGCGCGAAGGCGAATTGCGCTTCCTGCGGGCTTTCTACCTGTGGCACATTGTAGAGCAGTGGGGTGGGGTGCACCTGAGCACGTCGCCCACCACCACCGTGCAAACCACGGCCCAGCGCACCTCCGTGGACGGCTTCTACAAGCAGATATTCGAGGACCTCGACTTTGCCGTGGCCAACCTGCCCGCCACGCCGCCCGCCGATTACGGTCGCGCCAACAAAGCCGCTGCCGAAGCCCTGCTGGCCAAAATGCACCTGACGCGCGGCGAGGCCGGCATGCCCGATGCCCAACTGCACAACCAGAAAGCCGCCACGCTGGCCGAGCACGTCATCAGCGCCTACGGTTTGGCTTTGCAACCCGTGTATGCCGACCTCTGGACCATGAGCAACCTGCAGAACAAGGAGGTAGTGTGGGCTGTGAACTACTCCAAGGACCTGAGCATGAACGACCTGCTGGACGCTTCGCTCTACCCCGGCGGCCACCCGCGCGGCAGCAACAACGGCCACCTGCTGTTCCTGATGAAGTACGACGACCAGCCCGGCATGACCCGCGACACCGAGAACGGACGGCCGTTCAACCGCTTCATGCCCACACGCTTCCTGCTGAACCTGTTCGACGACGCCAAGGACGCCCGCTACGACGCCTCGTTTAAGAGCGTGTGGTACACGAATGCTCCCGTGGCCGGCAAGCTGGCCAAAGGCGACACCGCCATTCTGGCCACCAAGCGCGCCATTCCGGCCGCCGTGGCTGCTACCAAGAAGTACGTTATCTGGGATGTGAACAGGGTGTACAACGCCGCCGGGCGGGCCGCCAGCGACCGGTTGCACTACGTCACGCTCAAGAAGTTCGACGACCCCACCCGCGCCACGTTCAACGAGGCCCAAAGCTCGCGCGACGCCTACGTCATCCGCCTCTCGGATATGTACTTGACTGCGGCTGAGGCGTACTTAAAGCTCGGCAACACCGGCTCGGCCGTGCCGCTCATCAACGCTGTGCGGCGCCGCGCGGCCAAGCCCGGTCAGCAAACGGCCATGGAAATCAGCGCCGCCCAGGTTACCCTGGACTTTATTCTCGACGAGCGGGCCCGCGAATTTGCCGGCGAGCAGCTCCGGTGGTTTGACCTCAAACGCACCGGCAAGCTGGTGGACCGTGTGCGCGCCAACAACCCCGAAGCCGGCGCCAGCATCCAGAACTACCACGTGGTGCGCCCCATTCCGCAGCGCCAGCTCGACGCCATTACCAACAAGGAGGAGTTCAAGCAGAACTCCGACTACCGCTAACCAGCAAGGCCATACCCGCACGCAAAGCGCCCCGACTGTAGGTTACGGTCGGGGCGCTTTGCGTGCAGGGCGCGGGCAAGGGCTAGCTGGCGTTGCGCTCCAGCCGCTGCAGCAGCTCCTCGATCTGCGCCGCGTGGATATCAATGCGCTCCAGGCCGGCGCGGGCTTCTTCGAGCTGGCCACGGCGGTACTGGTCGGCCAGTTCGCGGCCGGTGTCGAGCATGCGTTGCAGGGCGCGCTCCAGCTCGCGCACCTCGGGGCGGCCGCTGTAGTGGGGCTTCACCACCGTTTGCAGCCACTGGCCCAAAGGGTTGTGCTGAAGCGAGAACAGCTCGGCGTCGGCTTCGCGCACGCCATAGAGCACCGACCTCAGCCGCGATTTGAACAGCACCTGCTTGATGCGGGCCTGCTGGAAATCCAGGCTGGTTATCACCATGATACGGTGCGGAAAATAGCCGAAAGAAGAAACAGAAGGGGCTTAGCCACGAACATCCGGCGTATCGTTTCCCAAGGCCCGGCGGGCCCGTACCAAGTCGGTTACTTCGAAGGCAAAGACCAGAATACCGGCCACGGCGTTGCCCTCGCGGAACTGCTGATAGGTGAAGTTGAAGTAGGTGGTTTGGAGCGCTCCGCTGGCGTCGCGTTCTAGCTGCAGCTCTACTTCCTTGCCGAAGAACGTTTCGCCGGTGGTGTACACCTTGTCGAGGATGTCGACGAAGCCCTGGCCCACCACTTCGGGCAGCGCCTCGGCCACGGTGCGGCCCAGTAGCTGGCGGTGCGGAAAGAGGGTCTGGTAGAGCGGGTTCACCAGGTCGAAACGGTGCTCGGGGCCGCGCAGGATGCATATCATGGCCGGCGCCTCCATCAGCAGCGTGTGCAAGGCTTCGCGCTGGGTGGCCGCAATTTGGTAGGCCTCGTAGGCCTGCTCGGCGGCGGCGGCTTGGGCTTCGTTGGCTTCCAGCAGCTCTTGCACCATCAGCTTGGTGTCGTGAATGTCGGTGGCGCCGCCCACCCACATGGTAATGGCGCCCTCGGCGTTGCGCCGCGCCACGCCGCGCACCAGCACCCAGCGGTACTGGCCGTCGTGGCGGCGCAGGCGGTATTCCACCTGGTAGGTGTCGCCGGTGCCCACGCATTGCTGCCAGGTGCTGAGCACGCGCGCCCGGTCGTCGGGGTGAATGTCGTCGGCCCATTGCTGGCCTTGGGAAGCCTCGACGGTGCGGCCCGTAAACTGCAGCCAGCGCGGGTTGAAATAGTCGCGCTGGCCGTTGGGCTGGGCCGTCCAGATCAGTACTGGTAACGAGTCCAGGATAAAGCGCGTGCGTTCCTGGCTGTCGGCCAGTTCCCTTTCCATCAAGGCCCGCTGCTGGGCTGCGTGGTACTGTTCGGTTACGTTTTGGGTGCGCTGCAAAATGTACTGCAGCTGGCCCGCATCGTCGAGAATGGGGAAGTGCGTGGCCTGCCAATACATTTCCTCAAAGCCGCCGCCCTGCTCGTCCGGTACCTTCAGGTCGTAGCGAATGAGGGGCATGGTGTGCGGCTCAAGGTGCCGACGCACGTGCTCGTGTGAGTTACGGATGACGTCGCCCTCGTTTTGGTTTGCGGAAGGAAAGGCTTCGAAAAAAGGCTTGCCCACAACTTCCTCGCGGCTTTTGAGCGACACGGCCACGTGGCTATCGGTGTTGTCGACGATGGTGGCCTCGGGGTTCGGCGCAATCAGCAGAAAGTTATCGGGCAGGGCCCGGAATAGCTTTTGATAGTCCGGAGACATAAAATCGGCCATAGCGTTGGCAAGGAAGCGAAGCAGGAAAGCAAATGAGGCGCGGCCCTGCGCGGGCGGTGCTGGGGGAGGGGTAAAGCTACGACCGAAACCGCAGGCCCAAAAACCTCGGGCCGAGGTAAAGGTTTAGCGCGGCAGTTAAAACTACCCGCCGTTGGGGCCTTCGTAACCGGAATGTCCTGCTACTTGCCCGCCAGCAAGTAGTTGGTGCCGGTACGGGCTGGGTAGCCGGAGTGCGACACGAAAAAAGCGCGGAGAGGGCTCCGCGCTTTTCAAAAAACGGCTTGCAAAGCCGGTCTAAAGCCGGTCGCCAATGCCCAGCTCGTGGATGCGCACGGCGCCGTACTGGTTCAGCAGTTCGCGGGCGTGCTCGGCTTCGCGGTGGGTTTGCAGGTGCACGGCCACCACGCCGCCGCGGTGCGAAGCTTCGGCCTCCAGCTGCTCCTCACTGTCGCTGGTAAACAGGCGCCGCATGAAATGGTGGAGGGAGTCATTTTCGGGAAACTCGCCGGTGGGGTTTTCGGTCGTCACGATGTCGTGGTCGGAAATGTCCACGTGGTCGGGCGCGAAGCCGTTGGCGGTGAGCTGCTCGACGGCTTCTTGCGCCGTGCGTGGGTTGCTGAACAAACCAATGACGGAATGAGGGGAACGTACCATGGGGTCAGAAGGTGAAGGATGAGAAGGCACTGCCCCGCAGCGTGGCGCGGGGCGCATAAGAGGCACTTGCTACTGACCCGCCCTGCGGCGGGTCCACCGGGGCCGCGGCGCGGGCGCTGCGGAATGCAAAACCCGCCTACGGGGCGGGGTGGTCGTCGGACAAGGAAGGTACGGGATTTACGAAAACGGTGGTCGGGTTCTTTTACGGGCCCGGTTCTATTTTGGCACGCCAGAATTTTCTTACTTGCCGCCGCCGCGCAACCCCCGCCAACGGCCGGGCGTTAGCAAACCGTGCTGTTACTCACCTAAAATTTTAACCCGCCATGGCCAAAGCCCAGGACGCCCGAAAGGAAAAAAAGAAAGAGCCTACCAAAACGCCGCAGGAGAAAAAAGCGGCCAAGGAGGAGAAAAAGAAACTGCGCGACCGGAGCGAATAGCTTTTGGTAAACACGAAGCCCCGACCTGGAAGCAGGCCGGGGCTTTTTTGTGGGGCTGGCGACGGGTCAAGCCATGGCCGCCGCCGGGGCCAACTGTTCCTGCAGCTTGCCAAAGTCGAAGTGGTTCCAGCCCTCGTAAATCTGGCCGTCTTGCAGGTGCACCATGCACAGGCCCGAAAAAGACACGGGCGTGCCGCTGGTGCGGTGCTGCGCCCGCACGGCGCACAGCGCCACCTCGTAGTCGTCTTCCGACACGACTTTCTCCACCTCGATGTGAATGTCTTGGAAGTCGGCGCGGAACTGGTCGTAGAAGGCCCGGAAAGCGGCCGGACCGCGGGCGTCGTCGTCGGGTACCAGCCCGCGAATGGTGGCTTCGGTGTGCACCAGTGCGGGTATGACATCGGGGCGGTCCTGGTTCCAAACTTCATCGAACCAGCGAAACAGGAGCGTGGAGTGTAGTGGGCGCATGGGCATACCAGCGTAGAAGGTTGAACATAAAGCACCGCCAGCCGCAGCCGGCGTACTTTAATATAGCGGTTTTTGATTATTTTGGACCGAGTGGCCGGACGAAGCGCATGCCCCGGTTTGGTTTCGTGCGACTTGATTTGCTGCATTGAGCTGACTAACAGAAGCAACGCATGCGCGGGTCAAGAAAGAAGCTGGCGGACGTGGCGCAGAAAGCGTGGCCGGGCTGATGCGGGAAATCAAAGAAAATAGGCAGATATTCGCAGGTTCGAAACCGCACGCCGCGCTTCCGGTTGACTGTCTTCACTTCCCTTTGTTTCCGTTGTTTTTCCGCCGCATGCCCGCCTGGTTTCGTCTGCTGATTTTGCTGGTGGTGTTGCTGTCGGGCATGGGCCGCCGCGCCGTTGCGCAGAGCCAGCCCCTCGACAAGCTGATGCGGCAAGCGCAACTGCCCATGCCCGACAGCAGCCGCGTGCTGCTGCTCTGCCAGATCAGCGACCAGTACTGGGCCCTGCGCACCGACTCGGCCGGGGCTTACGCCCGCCGGGCGCTGGCGTTGGCGCGGCGCATCCACTACCGCCACGGCGAAGGCGAAGCCCTCAACCGCCTGGGCGCCGCCCTGCGCGAAAGCAACCTGGCCCAGGCGCTGGAGCTGTTTCAGCAGTCGTTGCACGTGGCCGAAAGCATCCACGACCGTGCCCTGCAGGCCCAAAACCTGCGCAGCATCGGCATCATTTACGTGTACCTGCGCGACCGGCACCAGGGCATGTCCTATTACTTCCGGGCCTTGCGCATTGGGCAGGCGCTGCAAGATGAGCGCCGCATGGTTATCGAGCTGAGCAACATCGGGCTGGGCTACGATTTGTTTAATCAGGTCGATTCGGCGCGCTACTACCAGGAGCAGGCGTATGCCTTGGCCCAGCGCCTGCACACGCCCACCAACTACATTCTCTACGGACTGGGCCAGGTAGCCCGCAAGCAGGGCCGCACCGCGCAAGCCCTCGATTTCTACCGGCGCAGCATTGCCGAGTCGCGGCAAATCGGGCACGAGCGCGGCGCCAATTTTGCCTACGTGGGGCTGGCCACGCTCTACCAGCAGCTCGGCCGCCCCGATTCCAGCATCTACTACGCCCGCCTGGGCTGCCGCGCCGCGCAGTCGAATGGCTTTTTGCGCGGGGTGCTGAATGCCAGCACCCTGCTCACCCAAAACTTCCAGGCCAAAGGCCCCGCCGATAGCACCCTCAAGTACCAGAGCTTGGTGCTGGCCATGAAGGATACGCTGTTTGGGCAGGAGAAAGTCATGCACTTGCAAAGCATCGACTACAACGCCCGCGAGCGGGCCCGGCAAGCCGCCGCCGACCAGGCCGCTCTGAAAACCCGCTACCGCACCTACGCCCTGCTGGCCGGGGTGGTGGCGCTGTTGCTGCTGGTGGGGCTGCTGGCGCGGCACGAGCGGCAGCAGCGCCAAACCAACGCCGCGCTGCAGGAGTCATTGGCCGAGCTGAAAGCGACGCAATTTCAACTGGTGCAGCGCGAGAAAATGGCGTTTCTGGGCGAACTGACGGCTGGCGTGGCCCACGAGCTGCAAAACCCGCTGGGCTTTGTGAAGCAGTTTGCGGCCGTCAGCACCGACCTCATCGACGAGATAAACGGGGCGCAGCGCCTGGCCCGCGACGGAAAGCTGGAGCGCGAAATTCTCGACGGACTGAAGCAAAACCTGCTCAACATCAGCCAGCACGGGCAGCGGGCCACGGCCATCATCAAGGGCATGCTGGAACACTCGCGCACCGGCACGGCCCAGCGCGAAGCCGCCGACCTGAACGCGCTGGCCCAGGAAAACCTGCGCCTCGCCTACGAGGGCCTGCGCAACCACGACCCGCAGTTCAACGCCACGCTCACCACGCATTTCGACGAGCACCTGGCGCCTACGCCCGTGGTAGCGCAGGACCTGGGCCGCGTGCTGCTGAACCTGTGCACCAATGCCCTTTACGCCGTGCGCCAGCGCCAGCAGCAGGGCAACGAGCCCGGCTACACCCCTGAAATTACCGTCACTACCCGCCGCGCGTTCGACACCGTCACCATTCGGGTGCGCGACAACGGGACGGGCATTCCCGAGAGCGTGAAGGCCAAAATCTTCCAGCCCTTCTTCACCACCAAGCCCGTGGGCGAAGGCACCGGCCTCGGCCTCTCGCTTTCCCACGACATCGTGAGTACCGGGCACGGCGGCACGCTGGTGGTAGAGTCGCAGGAAGGCGAGGGGACGGAATTCGTAATTACGCTGCCGCTGAACTAAGCCGGCGGAGTCGACTCGTCAGGGGCGGCGCATGGAGAGGTGCGGAATGCCGTCTTCGAGGTACACGGCGCTGCTGGGCTCGAAACCAAAGCTTTGGTAGAAGTCGAGCAGGTATTGCTGCGCCCCGATTTTGATGGGCCCGGTGCCAAACAGCCGCTCGCACTGCGCCAACGCCTCCCGCATGAGTGCCTGCCCAAGCCCCGAGCGCCGAAACTGCGGCGACACCACCACGCGGCCGATGCTGGCCTCGGCATAGCACGCGCCGGGCGCAAACAGCCGGGCGTAGGCGGCCAAGCGACCATCGGGAGCGAGGCCCAGCAGGTGGTGGGCCGCGGCGTCCTGCCCGTCGATGTCCTGAAAAGCGCAGGCCTGCTCCACCACAAATACCTCACTGCGCAGTTGCAGCAGGGCGTACAGTTCGTCGAGGGCAAGGGCGGCGTAGGGCTTGCTGGTCCAGGTTAGCGTCATGGCAGATGGTGGTAGCGGCGACAAAAGTACGGCGGCGGTTGGCGGAGCCGTGCGTTACCACGCCCGCACCAGCGCGGCCATCTTGTCGCGGGTGGCCGCGTCGGGCAGCGGGCCGTGCGCGGCTTGCAGGTTGTCGGCGAGGTGAGCAGGGTTGCGGGTGGCCGGAATGACGCACGTAACGGCCGGATGCCCCAGAATAAATTTTAGGAAAAACTGCGGCCAGCTGCCAATACCCCAGTCGGCGGCCCAGGGCGGCAGCGGCTTGCCGGCGGCACGGGCCAGCAAATTGTGCTCGGTGAGCGGGCGGTTGATGAGCGTGGCCACGCCCAGGTCGGCGGCCGCGGGCAGCAGGCGCTGCTCGGCGTGGCGGTCGAGAATGGAGTAGTTGAACTGCACGAACTCCACCGGCTCGGCCCGCAGCACGCGCTCCAGCTCGGCGTGCATGCCATCGACGTAGTGCGTGATGCCGAGGTAGCGCACGCGGCCGGCGGCCTGCCATTCGCGCAGCGTGGGCAGGTGGGTTTGGTAATCAAGCAGGTTGTGGATCTGCAGCAGGTCGAGCACCGGGCGGCGCAGGCGGCGCATCGATTCCTCCATTTGCGCGATGCCCGCCTGGCGGCCCTGCGTCCAGACTTTGGTGGCCACGAAAAACGGCGCCGCTGCGGGCAGCTCCGGGCGCAGGGCCTCGGTCAGTTCGCCCACCGCCTGTTCGGCCCGCCCGTACATCGGCGACGAATCGATGACGCGGGCCCCGGATGCGTGGAGGGTATGCAGCGTTTCGAGCAACCCGGTTTGGGCAGCTGCGTTCGGCACATCAAACGTTTGCCAGGTGCCCAGGCCGATAACCGGCAGTGGCTCCTGGGTAGCGGGAATAGGGCGGGTGAGCATGGGCGTAGCGGTTTGGCGGCTATACGCAGAACCACCCGCGTGGCGTTCGGCCGAACATCAGCCTGCGGCATTGCTGTGCGCTATAAAGCCTCGCGGAAGAAACCCCAGACGCAGTTGGAAAACTCGCCCGCTGCAAAAGTGATGGTGCGGGCCGGCAGCCGCAGCTCGTACACACCGAACACCATCGGTTGCTGATACAGCGGGTCGAAGATGCGGGCGTGCCGGCGCGTGTCGTGCCAGGGCGCGTCCCACACGTTCACGCCGTCAAGCAAAAACCTCTCGCCGTCGGGGCACGAGCCGATGTAGTGCCAGGGCATAGCGCTAGGCTTCGCGCTCCAGCAGCATAGCACCGTAGCTATAGCCGCCGCCAAACACCGTGACGACCACCCGTTCGCCGGCTTTCAGTAGGGGCAGGGTATCGGCCAGGCCGATGGCCGCGCCCGCGCAGCCGGTGTTGCCCAGCGTTTCCACGTTCGACACAAGGCGTTCGGGCGGCAGGCCGGTGTTGCGCAGCACCACGTCGCTGATGCGGCGGTTGGCCTGGTGCGGAATCAGCCACGTAACGTCTTCCACGGTGAGGCGGTGGCGGTCCAGAATCTGCTCCGTTACGCGCGTCATGTACTGGCAGGCATACTGAAACACGTCGCGGCCGTGGGGCATGATGATGCTGCGGTCGAGCGGCTGAAGCACCACGGCGGTGGTGGCCTTGCCCACGGTGGCCGCGCCGGCCGTAATTACGTCGCGCACAAGCAAATCGGTGGGGGAGAGGCGCTCGGCCGAAAACAGCAGCGCGGCCGCGCCGTCGCCCCAGAGGTGGCCGGCCACGGTATCGTCTTCGTTGTTGTAGGCGGTGTTGTGCTCCGAGGTGACGACCAGCGCCCGGCGGGCTTTGCCCAAGGCGAAGTAGCCCTGCACGATTTCCACCGCGTTCAGCAGCGACGAGCAGGCCGACGAAATGCTGACCACCGGAATATCGGCTACCCCAATGGCGTGCTGCACGGCGTGGGCCAGGGTCACGATGGTGTCGTGGGGCGTGTATGTAGCCCCTACGATGAGGTCGATTTCCGCCATGTCGATGCCGGGCGCCTCGCGCAACACCCGCTTGGTGGCCTCGATGGCCATGGTATTGGTGTTTTCGCCGGGGGCCGCGCGGCGTCGCTCCCGAATGCCGGTGCGCTCAATGATCCAATCGGACGAAAGGCCATTGCGACGGGTAAAGTGGTCGTTGGCAACAACGGTATGGGGCAGGTAGGCGGCGACGTGGTGAAGGAACACGGAAAAGGATGGGGTAACGGAAGAAAAGCGGCGCGAAAACGGGAAACGCCGGGCCAAAGGTAGGCACCCTTGACGTACGAGGGCCCGCCCGGCGCGTTGTGCCAGGCGCCTGCGGCAGTGGCTTAAAGCAGGTCCCATCACGCGGTAGAAAGCCGCCGGGTGGGCAGGCCAGTGCTCGAGTAGATCCTGTGAGCGAAAGTGCCGGCTGGTGCACCAATCCCCACCGCGCGCCTCCCGCACAACCACGGCGCCACGCACTTCATCCCGCTTTTCCGACGCTTCGGTAAGCTTTAGTTTCCGCAGGGGCAGCAGCCGGCCACTTTTGAGCCGTCACCTAGCTGCTACCTCCCATGAAACGCCTGCTACTCCTGCTCTGCCTGCTGACCGCCGCGCTGCGGCTATCGGCCCAGACGGCGGCCCCCGCCACCACCCTCAGCGGCACCGTGCGCGACGCGGCCGGCCAGCCGCTGCCCGGCGCCAACGTGTTCCTGAAGACCACCTTCGACGGCGCCACGGCCGATTCGCTGGGCCGCTTCCGCTTCAGCACCCGCAAAACGGGTACGCTGCCGCTGGTCGTTACGCTGCTGGGCTATGAGCCGCAGGAGCAGCCGGTGGTGCTCGACGGCTCGGCCCGGCGCCTGACCCTGGTGCTCAAGCCGGTGCGCAACCAACTCGGCGACGTGACCATCACGGCGGGGGCCTTCGAGGCCAGTGAAAGCCGCACCACGGTGCTCAAGCCGCTCGACATTGTGACGACGGCCGGCGCGCTGGCCGACGTGAGCGGGGCCCTGAACACGCTGCCCGGCACCACCCGCAACGGCGAAGAAGGCAAGCTGTTTGTGCGCGGCGGCGCGGCCGGCGAAACCAGGCAGTACCTCGACGGCCTGCCGCTGCAAAGTCCCTACAACGCCAGCGTGTCGGGAGTGCCCTCGCGGGGGCGCTTCTCGCCGATGCTCTTCAAAGGCACCGTGTTCAGCACCGGCGGCTACTCGGCCGAGTTCGGACAGGCGTTGTCGGCCGTGGTGGGGCTGAACTCAACGGACCTGCCCGCGGAAACGCAAACCGGCATTTCGCTGCTTTCCGTGGGCCTCAGCCTCTCGCACCAGCAGCGCTGGGAGCGTAGCTCGGTAGCCGTCACGGGCGACTACATCAACCTGCAGCCCTACTACGGGCTGGTGCCGCAGCGCTTTGGCTGGCGGGTGGCTCCGCAAAGTCTGGGTGGCTCGGTGGCCGTGCGCCAGCGCACCGGCGAGCTGGGCATGCTGAAGCTGTACGGCGCCTTCACGCGCCAGGAAATGGCCCTCACCCAGGCCGACCCCGGCTACCCCGGCGGCCAGCGGCCGGTGGCCCTGCTGAGCAACAACGAATACGTGAATGCCTCGTTTCGTAGCCCGCTGAAACGCGGCTGGAGCCTGCAAACCGGCTTGGCCGGCACCCGCGACGAGCAGGACGTGCGCCCCGACGTGCAGCGCGTGCACGAGCTGGAGCAAAGTCTGTTGGGCCGCGTGGTGGTTACCAACGACTCGGCCAGCGCCTACTGGAACCTGAAGCTGGGCACCGAGCTGCTGGGCCAACGCTACCAGATGCGCTACCAGGCCACGCCCGAAACGGCCGCGTTGCAATCCGGCTTCACGGAGCAGCGTGCCGCCGCCTTCGCCGAATCGGACATTTCGCTGAGCAACGAGCTGGTGGCCCGCGCCGGCGTGCGGGCCGAATATTCGGCCGTGCTCGGGCGCTGGAACGCCGCTCCGCGCCTGGCCCTGGCCTACCAATTGGGCGAGGGCACGCAGGTGTCGGGCGCGTTCGGGCTGTTCTACCAAACGCCCGCCAACGACCTGCTGCGCGCCGCGCACTCTAGCCCCAACCTGCGGTTTGAGCGCGCCACGCACTATTTGCTCACCTACCAGCGCAGCCACGACGACCGCACCCTGCGCGCCGAAGCATACTACAAGGACTACGCCCACCTGACGCGCTACAACCCCGCCGCGCCCTTCGACCCCACAGCCTACCACACCACCGGTACCGGCTATGCCCGCGGCCTCGACCTTTTCTGGCGCGACAAAAAGACCTTCAAGAAAACCGATTACTGGGTGAGCTACGGCCTGCTCGACACCCGCCGCCAGCAGCGCACCGACCCGGTGCTGGCCGTGCCCACCTTTGCCTCGCGCCACAACCTCTCGGTGGTGGGCAAATACTGGATCAGCCAACTGCACACCCAGGTGAGCGGCACCTACAGCTACGGCTCGCCGCGGGCCTACTTCGACCCCAACCGGCCGGGCTACAACCAGCGTCGCACGCCCAGCTACCAAGACGTAAGCCTGAGCGTGAGCTACCTGACTACGATTCGGAAAAACCTGACCATCGTGTACGCCTCCTGCTCCAACGTGCTGGGCCGCAACAACGTGTACGGCTACCGCTATGCCGCCACGCCCGATGCCGCCGGCCGCTACGAGGGCGTAGCCGTCACGCCTTCGGCCCCGCGCATGTTGTTCGTGGGCCTGCTCATCTCCATCAACAAGCACCGCCCCGCCGACACCGAAACGGCACCCGACTAAGCCCGGCTGTAGCGCGAATTTTCGGTTCGCGGGTCGTTGCTGACGTCTCGTCGTTCCTCAATACGCCATCTGAAGGTTCGTGCTACCGCCACGTTGCAGCCATTCCGAAATGCGGAACACTGCCCGGCACGCCCGCGACTCGCACCCGCCACCGCACGGTTCATCGGGGCCAACCGACGCTTCGGTAATAGAAAGTTTTGGCCCCGGCCGCCCCGGGGCACCTTTGAAGCACTCAACCGCTACTTCCCACTTCTTCTTCTGACCCCCGACTACCATGAAAACCCAACTCCTCGTTCTCGCCCTCGTTGCTGCCTCGCTCACGGCCCCGGCCCAGAAGAAAACGGCCGATAACGCCCCGGTCGCCACTGCCGCCGCGCCGGCCGGCTATACCGACATGATGGCGGCCACCATTACCGAGCTCATGAGCACCGGCGACCCGGCTCAGCTGCAGGAAATCACCGCCAAGTTTGAGCGCGCCGCCGCCGTGGCGCCCGCCGACTGGCTGCCGCGCTACTACCAAGCCTACGGCCGCCTCATCACCTGCTTCACCTCCAAGGAAAGCGGCGACGCCAAGGACCTGCTGCTCGACCAGGCCGAAACCGCGCTGCAGCAGGCCCGCAAGCTCGGCGGCGACGAAGCCGAGTTGCTCGTGCTGCAAGGCTACATCTACCAGGCCCGCCTCGGCGTCTCGCCCATGGCCCGCTCCATGACCTACTCGGCCAAAGTGAAAGAGACGCTGGCGGCCGCCAAAAAGCTGGACCCAGCCAACCCGCGCGCTTATCTGGTGGAGGCCAACAACGTGTACTACACGCCCAAGATGTTTGGCGGTGGCCCCGAAGCCGCCAAGCCCCTTTACGACGAAGCCAAGGCCCGTTTCGCCGCCTTCAAGCCCAGCGGCCCGCTGGCGCCCAACTGGGGCGAGCGGCAGCTGAACGGCCGTCTGGCGGCCTATAGCGCCAAGCCCGCCGACGCCCAAGCTGCCAAGTAACCAAGTTGAGGAAGCGCCTCTGCTTTCGGCGGCTGGGGCGTTTCCCTACCTTCTGCTTGCCTATGGCCCTGCTTCATCATTTCAACATCGGCCAGCATATTTTCTGCGGCTCGCTGGCCATGCTGCTCGGCCTGGTACCCATGCTGGGGCGCAAGGGCGGCGCGGTGCACCGGCGCTTTGGCCGCTGGTTTCTGGTGGCCACGGCCGGCGTGTTGGTGACGGCGGTGCTGGGCTTGGCGGTGTTCAACTTCCGGGGCTACCTGGTGGGCATTGTGCTGCTGAGCGTGTACCAAGCGTGGTCGGGCTACCGGGCGGTGCGCACCCGCGCCGCCGGCCCCACGCGCCTCGACGGCTGGGTGGCGGCCGGGTTTCTGGCGGGCAGCGTGGGGTTGGTGCTGGCCCTGCGCTTCATCGATTTGGTCTGGACGCCGGGCATCATCTATTCCACGTTGGGTGCCTTGGTGTTGATGACGCTCTATGATTTGGCCCGCTTCCGTTTCGTGCCCGTGTGGCGCCGCACGCTCTGGCGCTACGACCACCTTTGGAAGATGATCAGCGCCTACTTTGCTTTGGTGTCGGCCTTCACGGGCACGGTGCTGCCGCAGTACAAGCCCTACAGCCAGTTTGGGCCGTCGGCGCTGGGCCTCGGGCTGGTGCTGGGTTTTGGGCTGTACTACGCCCTGCGGCCCGGTTGGCCGCTGCCCGTGTTGCCGAGCGCGGCCGGGTAGCCACTGCGCTTCTGCCTTATCTTGCCGTGTCTACTTTGCCTTGGGCCGCGCCGGCCTGCTCTTCCATGTCAGCTCCCGCCGAGTATCGCCACGAGCCCACCATGCCGCCCTTGCGCCTGTGGCGCCGGTGGGTGCGCACGGTGCTCACCATGCTGGTCATTTCCGTCAGCATTGCCGCCACCACCTGCCCCGAATGCTGGCGCGACGGCCACCGCATGCTCATCAATTTTGTGATGACCACGGCCTACACCTTCGGGCTCTGGATTACCAACGGCTACGCCGTCGACTGGCTCGACCGGTACGTGAACTGGAAGCGGGAGCCGCTCAAGCGGTTGCTGCTGACCATCGTGGTGTCGTTGGGCGGTTCGCTGCTGGTCATTATTGCTATCAACTTCTGTTTTCTGGTGCTCTACCGCGGCTATTCGCCGGCCGAAATGTGGGCGCCCGGCGCGTGGATGCGCTACGTGTTTCCGCTGCTGTTCACATCCATCATTTCGCTGGTGCTCCACAGCCGCTCTTTCCTGCTGGGCTGGCGCGAGGCCGTGGTGCGCAACGAGCGGCTGCAGAAGGAAATGGCCCAGGCCGAAGCCGAAACCCTGCGCCAGCAGCTCGACCCGCACTTCATGTTCAACGCCCTGAACGCCCTCACGTCGCTGGTCGAAGAAGAACCGCAGCTGGCGGTGCGCTTCATCCGGCAACTCTCGCAGGTGTACCGCTACGTGCTCGACGCCCGCGGCCGCGACGTAGTGCCGCTCGCCGAAGAGCTGGAGTTTGCCGAGTCGTACCTGTTTCTGCAGCGCATCCGCTACGGCGAGGCCCTGCAGGCCGAGCTGCCCGCCCCCGAGAGCGTGCCGCCGCAGGCCGTGGTGCCGCCCCTGAGCCTGCAGCTGCTGCTCGAAAACGCCCTCAAGCACAACGCCGCCAGCGCCAGCCAGCCCCTGCACCTGCGCATCGAGCTGGACGAAAGCGGCCAGCACCTGCGCGTGCGCAACACCCTGCGTGCCCGCCGCCTCGCCCCCGACGAATCGACCGGTATTGGCCTCCACAACCTCACGGCCCGCTACCGCCACCTCACTCAAGAACCAGTGCTCATTGCCCGCGACGAGCAGGAATTTGTGGTAACCTTGCCGGTGCTGGAACTGGTTGTTTAAGGTGCTGATGTGGAGAATGTGCTGATGTGCTAATGAGTAAGACCTGCATTAGCACATTCTCCACATCAGCACATTGCCCACATGTTCCACATTGGCACGAAGCGCAGCACATTAACCCTATGAATGCTTTTGTAATCGAAGATGAGCCGCTGGCCGCCCGCCGCCTGACCGAGCTGCTGCGCCGGCAGCAGCCCTCGGTGCAAGTGCTAGCCACCGCCGACTCGGTGGAAGCGGCCGTGGCGCTGCTGGAATCGGCCGCCACGCCGCCCGATGTACTGTTTCTGGATATCCACCTAGCCGACGGGCTGAGCTTCGAGCTGTTTGAGCGCACCACGGTGCGCTGCCCGGTCATTTTTACCACCGCCTACGACCGGTACGCCCTACGCGCTTTCAAGGTCAACAGCATCGACTACCTGCTCAAACCCATCGACGAAGGCGAGCTGCAAGCGGCCCTGCAAAAGCTGCGCGACCTGCGCGGCAACGGCGCCACGCCGGCTGGCGCTCCGGCTTTCGATGCCTTGTTGCTCACGCAGGTATTGCAGCAGCTGCAACCGCAAAACCAGTACAAAAAGCAGTTTGTAGTGAAGGTGGGGGAGCACCTGAAGGTGATTCCCGTCGAGCAGATCAGCTACTTCTTCAGCCTCGAAAAAGCCACCTTCGTGCAGACGCGCGAAAACCGCCGCTTCGTGCTCGACCAAACCCTAGAACAGCTCGAAAAACTGCTCGACCCGCGCCAGTTTTTCCGCCTCAACCGCGCCTACCTCGTCCACCACGACGCCATTCAGGACATCATTCACTACACCAACTCGCGCCTGAAAACCGTGCTCCAGCCCGTGGGCCCCGAGGGCGACGTACTCGTGAGCCGCGAGCGGGTGTCGGCCTTCCGCGCCTGGCTGGAGCGGTAGCGGCCGGTTGCTCGCCACCCGGCGTGTGCTGGAATAGAAGCTAGCCGCTAACACGGGGGCTCCTCAGCTGAGAAGAGAAATCAACCCTAGCCCCGTTGCGCAGTCAAGATTAGCAAGTATCTTGATTCGGAAATATCCCCTTCTTCTACCGTGGCTGCATGAGCCGTTGGTTTACATCGTCAAGCCCCCAGACCCGGCGCTTGGCCGCTGCCGTTTCGGGCCTGGGCCACCCACTGCTGACGGCGGTGGGGTTTGTTGGCTTTGCGGCATTTCGGCGACTGGAAGACGGCCCGGCGGTCTGGGTGGTGGGCCTGGTGGCCGGAGGTGTGGTCTTGCCGGTGGCCGCGTGGAGCTACTGGCAGGTACGCCGGGGCCACTACACCAACTTCGACGTGTCGGTGCGGGAGCAGCGCTACTCTATTTATCCCCCGCTGCTGGGCCTGCTGGGCGGGGCCACGTTGCTGGTCGGCGGGCTGAGCGGGACCGAGTTCCTGCGGCCGGGGCTGGTGGCGGCTACCGGGCTCCTGGCGCTGTGCTACCTGCTCAACTTCCGGCTGAAAGTGTCGTTGCACGCGGCGCTGTCGTTTTTTCTAGCCGGCTGCCTGACGCTGCTGAGCGGCCCGCTGGCGGCGGGTGTGGCCTTGGCAGTAGCCTCCTTGGTAGCCGCGTCGCGGCTGGTGCTGGGGCGCCACACCGCGCCCGAGCTGCTGGCCGGCGCCTTCCTGGGACTAGGGGCCGCGGGCCTGCTTGCTGGCTGGGAATACCTGGCGCCGGCCTGAGTATCTACTCCCTGTCTAGCTCCTGCTGAAACGCCTCCAGAAACAGCCCCACGTGGTAGCCGTCGGCCAGGCCGTGGTGCACGTGCACCGATACCGGCAGGAGCAGCGCCTCGCCCTGGCGGCAGTAGCGGCCGATGGAAATTTTCGGTACGCTGTCGGGGTGGGCGAAGTGCCGGGCGTGGCTGAGGCTGGTGAACTGCACCCAGGGCAGGGCCGAGAAGTGAATCACGTCGAGCCGGGCCGAATCAGGGCTCAGGCGCAAGCCGCTGGACTGCTCCACGGCTGCCATTTCGCGCTGCAGCCCCGGCGCAAAATCGGCCGCCTGCTCGGCGAAGGGCACGAATGAAAACGCGAACGTGTGGTCGGGGCGCAGTAGGGTGGCCGAGGCGTGAATCTGGTCGTAGCACACCACTTGGCCGTTTTCGATGCGGTAGCGCAGCGCCTCTAGCTGGTTGATGGCCCGCAGGGCGGCGTGCAGGTAGCGCTGAAAAAACGACTCGCCCGCGGCCTTGGCCTGCGCGTAGGCCCGGGCGCCGTCGACCTCGGCTACCACGCCGTGAAAAGGCTCGTCGAAGGCTGAAAAAAAGGCGAAATGCTCGCGGCGGTTCCAAGTTGAAAGGTCAATCAGTTGCTTCATGGGGCGGCAAGTTCGGTAACTTTGCCCGGCCGATTCGATTCCCGCCATGCCCGTACCCGCCCTTATTGCCTTCGACGCCGACGATACCCTGTGGCCCAACCAGCCGCATTTTGACGCCGCCGAAGCCCGCCTCTACGCCCTGCTCACGCACTATGCCGACGCCGACACGCTGGCGCAGAACTTCAACGCGGTGCAGCGCGAAAACCTGCCCCTGTTCGGCTACGGCGCCAAGTCGTTCATGCTTTCCATGATCGAAACGGTTATTCGCCTGACCAACGGGGCCGTAACCGGCGCCGAAATCCAGCAGGTGCTCGACCACGGCAAGCGGCTGCTCGACTTTCCCATCGAGCCGCTGCCGCACGCGGCCGAAGTGCTGACCACCCTAAAGGAAAGCGGCGTGCCCCTGATGCTGCTCACTAAAGGCGACCTGTTCGACCAGGAAAGCAAGCTGGCCCGTTCCGGCCTCGGTCCGTTTTTCGACCACCTGGAAATCGTGAGCGAGAAAAACGAAGCCACCTACCAGCGCATCCTGCGCCGCTACGGCGTGCGCCCAGAGGACTTTGTGATGGTCGGTAACTCCCTGAAATCCGACATTCTGCCGGTGGCGCGGCTGGGCGCCCGCGCCGTGCACGTGCCCTACCACACCACCTGGGTCATGGAGGAAGTGCCCGCCGAGCAGCTCGTGGGTGTTGATTTCGTGACGGTAGATGACTTGAGCCACGTGGTGCAGTACTTGGCCGGGCTGTCCGGAAGTGAGGCACGGCCTTAACCTTCCAGCCACGCCTTCACGGCCGCCGCTTTCTCGCGGCTCACGATGACGTCCTCACTGGGCGTGGGCGTGAGGTCGAGCTTGAGCTTGCCGTTGAACCACGGGTGCAGGCGCTGCACGGCGGGCAGCTGGGCCAGGAACTGCCGGTTCAGGCGAAAAAACTGCTGGGCATCGAGCAGGTGCTCCAGCTGTTCCAGGGTGTAATCGACGAGGTAGCGCTGCCCGGCGTGCGTGGCCAGCGTCACGGTTTCGTTGCGGCTTTGAAACCACGCCACGTCGGTTGTCAGCACGGGCAGCAGCTGTTCACCGTGGCGCACCAGGAAGCGCGTTTTGGCGGCGCGCCCGGGCCGGGCAGGCAGGCTGTCGAGCAGCCGCTCCAGGCGCTGCGCTACTTCGTTGGGCGCGGGAGTAGGGCTGCGCCATTGGCGTAGCTTCTGCAGTGCCGCTTGCAGCTCGGGCAGCTTCACGGGTTTGAGCAGGTAGTCCACGCTGTTGGCCTTGAAGGCCCGTAGCGCATAGGCATCGTAGGCGGTGGTGAAGATGACCGGACTGCCGATGATGAGCTGGTCGAACACGTCGAGGCTCAGCCCGTCGGCGAGGTGAATATCGGCCAGAATGAGGTCGGGCGCGGGATTGGTTTGCAGCCATGCCACCGCCGCGGCCACGGTATCGAGCTGCGCCACCACCTGCGCGTCGGGCGCGGCTTGGGCCAGCAGCCGCTGCAGGCGCTCGGCGGCAGGGTACTCATCTTCGAGCAGCAACACGTTCATCGGGCTCCGGAATCAAGTAGTTAGCGAATAGGGATTGGCCACAGCGGTGCGCGTACCGGGCAGGGTGGCGGCAGGCAGCAGCGGCAGCTGCACGGCAAATTCGTGGTCGGATGCGTGTACCTGCACCGGCTGAGCGGGCGCGAGCAGCGCGTACCGCTCGCGAATGTTGCGCAGGCCCAAGCCGGTGCTGGGGTTCAGGCTAAGGCCGCGGGCGCGGCGGGCGTTGCGCACCCGTAGCCAACCGTCGGCGGTAGCGCCTACCTGCACGTGCAGCGGGTGCTGACGTGAGGCTTCGTTGTGCTTGAGGGCGTTTTCGATGAGCAGCTGCACGCTCAGCGGCGCTATGTGCTGGTCGAGCAGCGCCGCTGGCACCGCCACGTGCACCTGCAGGTTGTCGCGCAGCCGGGCTTTTTGCAGCGCCACGTAGGCTTCCACGAAGGCCAGCTCTTCGCGCAGCGGCACGGTGGGCCGCTCGCGGCTCAGCAGCACGTAGCGGTACACGTCGGCAAGCTGCTCCACAAACTGTTGCGCGGGCTCGTTGCCGGGTTCGATGAGGGCCGACAGCGTGTTGAGCGTGTTGAAGAGGAAATGCGGGTCGAGCTGCTGCTGCAGGGCTTCGAGCTGGGCGCGTTCGTGGGCGCGGGCCAACTGCTCGGCGCGGCGCACGTTCAGCGTCCATTGCTCGAAGAAATAGCGGCTTTCGTACACCAGCAGCACAAACACGGCCGGAATCAGGTTGAACTCAATCTGGCTCAGCAGCCGCCAGGGGCGCAGCGAGAAATACTGCGGCATAGCCAGTTGCAGCAGCGCCGTCAGGGCCGTGGTGCCCACGGCGGTGTAGAGCACCGTGGCCAGCGCCACCCACCACAGGCGCCGCGCCGTTTGCCGGACATCGGGGAAGCGTTGGCGTAGCGTGCTCCACAAGGCCAGCGTACCCACCCACAACACCGTAGTGAAGAGCAGGGAAATGCCCCAGCTGACCAAAAAATCGGGCCACGAATGCAACTGCTCGGCCCCACTGAGCAGCACGATGAGCAAACTCAGCAGCGGAATACCCAGCAGACGGAAACGACGGTCGTTCATAGCGCAAAAAGCAAACGGGCGCGGGGCCGCAAGCCGCCCCGCGCACCAACGAATCTAGCCGAAGAAACCGGGTTAGGCCCGCAGCAGCGGCAAGCCGCTCAGCGCATGCCAGTACAGCCAGCCGATGGCACCGGCGTAGAGCCCGGCAAACACCACCACGCCCAGGGTCTGAGCCGCTGGCCGCAGCTGCGGTGCATACCGCGTCAGGAGCCAGCCTACCAGCGGCAGGGCTTGCAGGGCGTGCAGGCCCAGAAAGTGGGCGGCGCGCAGGTCGCCGTGGCGGGTGCTCCAGCCCAGCAACGGCAGGCCGGGGCCACCGTCGGCGGCCCCAATGGTGTGGCCCAGGTGCGACACCATGCTGCCGCCCACCGCACTGCCCACCAGAAACAGCCCCAGCCCCAGCCGCATGCCCCACACCCACGCCGCCGAACCAAACGGCCGGTACCGCAGCAGGAGTCCCAATGCCCACATTAGCATTAGGGTGTTGATCATGATGAACACGCCCATCAGGCTAAAGATCATGCCGTCGAGGGCCGAGCCGACGTTGAAATGGGAAGTAGTACCACGAGCCGCTTGTACCACCACCGAGAGGATTTCGACGGCCATACTCACCGCTACGCCCCAACTCAGCCAGCGTACCTGCCGTTGGGCGGCGGCCGGCAAATCGGCCAGCAGCCACGCCAGCGTCCAGAGGTAGAGCACGCCCGAGGCGCTGAACTTGGCCGGCTTGATCCACACGTTCAGGCCCGTTACGGTGCGCTCGTCGAAGGGCCAGAGCAGCAGGGCCAGCACCAGCAGGGCCACGTGCAGCCACCCCACCCACACCAGCGGCGGGTTGCAGGCGTGCAGGATGCGCAGCCATTCGGGCCGTACCGTAGCGCGCGAAACCGAAGAAGCAGCCGAGGTAGAGACCGGCGAAGCAAGGTGAAGCGTCGTTTTCATGGCAGGGTGAAGGAAGAGGCAAACAAAACCAATAAAGCAAGGCAGCACGAAACAGCCCTAAGCTGTTACTGGCACGGCAGGAGCCGGCCGCAACTGCCGCAAACCGGCGTAGAGCAACAGCCCAAACGGCCCGACCAGAAACGTGAGCAGCAGGGCCGGCAGCAGCAGAATGCGCGGCAGCCCGCGCCGCTCGGCGTCGCGCACTTCCCAGATGCCCACCAGCAGATCGAAGCACAGGTAGTGCACCCAGCCGGCGGTCAGCGCCCACGGGTCCCGAAACAAAGCGGCCACATCGCCGAGGGAGTTGAAGCCGCCCTCGGTAGCGTGCGGGCCGAGGTAGTGCACCAGCAGCAGGGCGGCGTACCCGGCGGCCAGCAGCAGGGGCAGTGCGCCGCTGCGCACCACCTTGCGCGTGACCACCCAGCGCGGCACCACAGCCAGCAGCAGCCACGCGGGCAGCACGGCCGTGTTGGCCAGCGAAAACAGGAACTCGGGGGTGAGGGAAGCGGCCATACCGAAGCTGAGCGAAGAGTGATGCTCAAAACTACGCGCGGTTGGCTTCAGGCCCAGGGGCATGTGTGGTGAAGCGACAAATGGCGCCGGGGAACCAGCCAAGTCCTTGGGTGAACCGCAGCGGCCGAGCTACCGACGCAACCCCAAATCGGGCGGCGGCTGTACCTTTGGGGCGTGGTAGCTGTTGTAGCGCATTCGGGAACAACCCCTGCCGAGGCCGGCCCCCGCTCGTTGGCGCGCAAATGCTCCAGGGTACTCCCGTACCGACTGCTATTCGTTATGCTGCCTTTCGTTCGTTGTTTGCTGTTGGTGCTGGCGCTGCTGGGCGCGGCCGGGCTGGCTGTAGCCGAACCCACTACGGCACCGCCCGACAGCAGCCGGGTGCGGCAGGCGCACCGGCGCGTCGTATTTCAGTTTGACCAGCGGTATTCGTTGCTGCAGGGCCAAACGGTGGGCATCAATGGGCTGAAGCTGGGCGTGGAGTGGCGCGGACGGCTGCGCACCGGCCTTGGGCTGTATTTCCTGAGCACCGGCGTGCCCACCAACGCGCCCGTGCCAGAGTTTATTCCGCCCGGTACCGAAGACAAAGTGCGTTTCCGCTACGCCGCCCTCTACGGCGAGTACGTGGTGGTGGGCACGCCGCGCTGGGAGGTAAGCCTGCCCGTGCAGGCCGGCCTGGGCCGCTACTACATTCGCTACCAATACCCCGACGGCACCTTCTACCGCACGCCCAAGCGCAATATCTGGCTTATCGAGCCGACCATCGGCGGGCACATGCGCGTGTTTCGGTGGGTGGGGCTGGGGGCCGGCGTGGGCTACCGCCAGGCCCTGCTCACCGCCGACAAGCTCGAAGACGACATCAGCGGGGTGGTGTTCTACGGCCGCGTGAAGCTGTTTCTGGGCGACTTCATCAAAGTGGTGCGCGGCCACGAGCGGCTGTTTTCGCAGCGCGGCCTGCGCCGCCGCGACCATCAGCCCCGGCCCTAATCGGGCCCGGCTACCGGGTTACGTTCACGCCCGTGGAAGAGCGCACGCGGCGCAGCACGTAGTAGCGGTTGCCGCTGGGGCCCTGTTTGCTGATGTCGAAGGGGCTGCTTTGCACGCCCTGAATGACTTCCCAGCCCAACGAACCCATGTAATTCAGGGCGCTGATGGGCGTGGCAAACACCTGCAGCTTGCCCACTTCCAGCTTCGACAGCTCGGGGCCGCCCAGCTTCTCCGGGCCGTAGCCGAAGTCGGCGTACACGTCTTTGCCCACCACGCGCACTTCGCAGTACTCATAGCGCACGGCTTCGGGCGAGGGCGTGGCCAGGTTGCGGGTGTTACCCGATTGGGCGTGGGCGCTGGGCGTGGCTACGGCGACCAGCAGCAACAGCAATAAGAAGGTGGTAGAGGGGTATTTCATGAACGGTGGAGTTGGCGCGGAAAGGCGAATAAACGCAAAAACGCCGGTTGCGCGCTGGCAACCGGCGTTTTACTGCTTGCGGCAGGTCCGAAGCACTTAGTTCACGTTCGGCAGGAACGAGTACTTGCGGCCGTACTCCAGCATCTGCTGGGCGAAGTCGGAGGGGTATTCCAGCTTCACGTCCACAATCTTGCCTTCCTGCTCCACGGGCACCAGTTTGGGCTGGATGAAGCCCTGGTAGGGCGCGATGTTGAGCTTCTGGTAGCGGGCCAGCACCTCCTTGTGCAGCACCGGGTCTACCTTCACGCCGTAGGTTTCGATGAGGTTTTTGGCGGCGTTGTAGTCGCCTTCGCTCGTCAGGCGCTGGGTTTCGCGCAGCAGCTGGCCAAACAGGCCGCGCAGCTTCTGGTAGTCGTTGATGCGGAAGTAGGTTTTGCCGTCCCGCGTCACCTTCTCAATCACCTTGTCTTTCTGGCCTTTTTCGTAGGCCCATTTGGCCACCATCTGGCGGTTGCGCATGTGGGCTTCTTCCACGGTTTCGCCCAGCGGCAGGCGCGTGAGCTGCACCATCAGGCCGTTGCGGATGTAGCTGTCGTACTCGGTCTTGCCCACTTCCAGGCTCGGCATTACGCCAATTTCCACCAGCTTGGGGTCCATCACGTAGTACAGGGCCACCAGGTCGGCGCGGCCTTCCTCAATGGCCGAGGCGTAGCTTTTCAGGGTTTCTTTGGGCGTGCCCACGCCCGGGTTGATCTGCCCCGAGGCGTGCCCGATAACCTCGTGCATGTCGGTATGGAGCTTGCCCGCGAGCGAGCTGTACTGGCGGGCACGCTGCTTTTCGGCGTCGTCGAAGGCAAACTCGTCGAGCGAGCCGCCGGCCGAGGCTTGGTCGTAGGCTTCCACGATGTTGCCCAGGTTCACCGATTTCGAGCCGTGCTCCTTGCGAATCCAGTTGGCGTTGGGCAGGTTGATGCCGATGGGCGTGGCCGGGGCCGCGTCGCCCGACTCCACCACGGTGGTAATCACCTTGGCCGTGATGCCCACCACGTTTTTCTTCTTGTGTTGGGCCAGAATGGGCGAGTTGTTCTCAAACCACTGCGCCTGGTCGCCAATGGCCTTGATGCGCTTGGAGGCTTCCAGGTCTTTGAACGACACCACCGACTCATAGCTGGCGCGGTAGCCCAGCGGGTCGCCGTACACTTCAATGAAGCCGTTCACCACGTCGGTGCGCGACTTGGTGTCGTGCACCCAGGCAATGTTGTAGTCGTCCCAGGTTTTCAGGTCGCCGGTGCTGTAAAACTGCACCAGCTTCTGCAGGGCCAGCTTTTGCTCGGGGTTTTCGGCCACGTCCACAGCCTTGCCCAGCCAGTACACAATCTGGGTGATGCTCTGGCCGTAGAGGCCGCCCACTTTCCAGGGCTGCTCCACAATTTTGCCCGACTTGTCCTTCACCAGGCGCGAGTTCAGGCCATACGACACCGGCTTGGGGTCCTTCTTGTCGATTTTCTTGGCGTAGTAATCCTCGACTTCCTTCTGGGTGAGGTTCTGGTAGAAGTTGTTGGCCGAAGTCTTCACCAAATCCTGCCCGGCCTCCTGGTTCACGCGCTTGGCGTCCAGGGTGGGGTCGAAGATGACGGGCGTGATGGTGGCCAGAAACTGGTCGACCGACTCGCCCGGCAGCAGGGGCAGGGTTTTGCTATCGACCGAGCGCACCAGCGTGGCGAAATACTCGCGCGAGCATTCGGGCACAAACTTGCGGGTGCTGTAGTGGTGGTGCACGCCGTTGGAAAACCAGAAGCGCTTGGCGTACACGTTGAATTTCTGGGCCTGTTCTACCTGCTGAGTGTTGGAGGTGCCGGTGCGGCGCTCCTGGTTGGCGTTCCACAGGGCCTCAATGGTGCGGCGCACGCGCAGGTTGTGGCGGTAGTTCTGGTCGTAGCTGATGTCGCGGCCGCTCAGTGCCGCCTCGTAGAGGTAGTACAGCAGCTCTTTCTGCTTGGGCGCGAGGGTTTCAAAGCCGGGCACCTGGTAGCGCAACACGCGCAGGTCGGCAAACTGCTCGCTCACCACTTGGAACGCTTCGGGCGTCGCGGTTTCGGCCGGGGCGGCCATCATTTCGGCGGCCACCGGCGGCTTGGCCTGCACGGTTTCTTTGGTGAGGGCGCCAGTGGCAGTATCGGTAGCGGTGGTAGTGGCGGCCGAGCCGGCGCAGCCACTGAGGCCCGCGGCCAGCAGCAGAGCGGCGGCAGCCGGGCGTAACGAAGTAGGGGTCATCAACGGAAAAGTGAACGTAGAGAAGACAGTGGGGAAGACGCGAAGGTACAAAGCTGCGCCGGTGCACACGGCCCGGCCTTGCCGACAACGCACATAAATCCTGCGGAGCTGTTTTCGGTACCAATCGGGGTGCTGTTCGGCTGCGTGGTGGTCTGGCGCGGGAGCGTCGCAACGATACGCCGCATCGGTGGAATCCAACTCCGCTGCTTTGCAATGCAAGTCGGGAGCGTTGCAAACAGCTCGGGTATGTCGCAAGCCTGCTCGGGAGCGTCGCAAACCGGCTCGGGACCGTTTCAAAACACCTCGATGGCGTCGCAAACCGGCTCTGACACGTTTTAAAGCAGCTCGGGAACGTTTCAAGCCGGCTCAGAAGCGTTTCAAAACCCCTCCGGTACGTTTCAAGGCAGCTCGGAAGCGTTGCAAGCCGACTCCGGACCGTTGCAACGCTACCCGAAACCGTCAGAAAGCCGGTCTAGACGCTTCTAGGCCAGTTTCCCCTCATTGGCAGCCAGCCCCAGGGCCTGCAAGGTGGCGCGGCGGTTGAGCTTGCCGCTGGCCGTTTGCGCAAACTGCGGCGCGTAGTGCACCGCCCGCGGCACCTCGTAGCGGCCCAGGCGTTGGCGCAACAGCTCCAGCAGCTGGGTTTCTTCGGCCGGCGGCAGCGCGTCGCCTTCCACAATGGCCGTTACCTGCTGGCCCAGTCGCTCGTCGGGCAGGCCGGCCACGAAGGCGCGGCGCCCCGAGAGGCCCACTTCCACCAAGGCCACTTCCAGCACCAGCTCCACCTTTTCGGCCGGCACTTTCACCCCGCCCGAGTTGATGACGAAATCGGCGCGGCCCAGCCACGCAAACTGGCTGTGGTCGTGTTCGAGGAAGCGCACGAGGTCGTTGGTTTGCACCAGCTCCTGCAAGGTCACGTCGCCCCGAATGGCGAGGCAACCGCGCGCGTCCTGCTCTACGTGCAGGCCGGGCAGCACCCGGTAAAACTCGGAGGCCTCGGGGCCGTTGAGGCGGCGCAGGGCCACGTGGGAGCAGGTCTCCGTCATGCCGTAGGTGTGGTAGAGCGGCACCTGCAGGGCCTGCACCTGCTGGCTCAAGCCGTGGTCGAGCGGCGCCCCACCGATGAGAATGGCGCGCATGCGTTCCAGGCGCGGGGCATGGCCCTGCGCCAGCACCGCCCGCAGCTGTAGTGGCACCAAGGAACCGAAGTCGAAGTCGGCCTCGAGCGGCAGCAGCGCAAACGGGTCGGCCACGGGCTCCACAATGGTGAGGTGCATGCCGTGCTCCAGGGCCCGCACCAGCATCATCAGCCCGCCAATGAATTCGCAGTTCAGGCACACCAGCATGCGGTGCCCGGGCCCCAGGCCGAAGTAATCGACGGTGCGGCGGGCGCTGGCCAGCAGCTGGCTGCGCTTGAGCGTGATGGGCTGGGCCGGGCCGGTCGAGCCGGAGGTAGTCAGCACAAACTCCTGCACGCCGTTCAGCCACTGGCGGCAGAAATCGAGCACGCGCGCCTCGTAGCCGTTGATGTCGCCGCCGGCGTGGCCGGGGTATTGCTGAATGTCACGGTAGGCGTAGCGGCGGCCGTTGAGCAGGAGCGAATCGGGCAGGGGAGTAGCGGGCATAAGTGAAAAGGCGTAGCGGTGTGCGGCAAACAGGCATCCATACGCAACACCCGCCTGCAAGTGCTGCGCGAGGCGAAAAGTACCACTCCCTACCGATACCAGATGGGCTAGACCAACGGACCGAAACCCCTGCAAAGGCCGGCCAAAGTTTGGCAAGCCTGATACCATTTCGGTGCTTTCATGATAAGATGGTATAATGGTAAAAGTCAATAAAATATTGATCCTAATCATAGTCGTGGTTTTAGTGAAACCCCAGTAGATAGAGGAAACAGGATACTGCTGTGATTGTGTTTTGCTTTGGAATGAATTATGGGGTAATCATCCGGTTTTCATGTTAAATATTAGCTAAGGCGTTGCGTTGGGCTTTTTTTCGTCCTAGCTTCAAAACGTTTTCCTACTTACTCTTACCAAGTTTCTTATGCGTCTGTACTGCCTACTGTTCTCGATTTTGGTAGCACTGCCTGCTGCCGCCCAACATTCGCCAAGTGCAAAAAAGCCGACACCGGTCAAGGCCGTAGTTGCCGCCCCGCCAGCACCCGTTATCATCCCGCCCTCTACCCAGAAACTCGACTTGCACTACGGTTTTCGGGGCGTGGCCCTCGAAGCCGATAGCCTAACCGTGGAAGGTCTCGCCTTTGACCGCCGCGACAACGGCCTTTCCCTCTGCCACCGCGACACCGACAGCCTCATGCTGGGCACGGCGGCCATCAGTCCCACTACCTATTCGTTTTACCGCGGCAAGCTCCTGAGCCTTTCTTTTTCCGCCAAGGGAGCTGCCAACAGCCACGCCGTATTGGCCCGCCTGCAAGCCCTATACGGCCCCGGCGAGCAGAAAAACAGCGGCCAGCAGCGCTACACCTGGCGCGGTACCAAAGCCCTGCTCCGCTACGACGAAAGCTCGACCAACAACAACGCGGTTATCACGCTCATTTCGCTTCCCCTGAGCAGCATCCGCCAGCAAGACAGCAACGGCGCCACTCTGGGGACGGCTGCCAACCGGTAGCAGCCCCCAACCGCCTGAACCCAACCCCGCCGCAACAAAAAAGCCCCAATCTGGGGCTTTTTTGTTGCGGCGGGGTTGGGCTGACCTACATGTAGCGCAGCGCACCAAATGGTCAGGCCAACGAAGCGCGGCTACGCTACCACGGCGGGCGGAGCATCCTGAAAGCAGGTGTACTTGCCCAGCGCCCGGCCCACCAACACCGTGGCCGGCAGTACGGCTTTCTTCACAAACGGCGGAATGTCGTGCATCTCAAACTCGCTGGCGTAGCGCGTCAGCAGGTAGGCGCCCGTGAAGGCTTCGGGCTGGTGGCGGCCAGCGGCGCGCTGCGAGGCAAATACTTCCGTGATGAAAAACGCAAAGTTGTGGGCCGGCTTGATCCAGGCCGTGCAGTGCAGCACGGTGTCGCCGTCGTTCCAGAAGCGGTGGGCCTGACCGCGCCCGAATACCACCGTTTCGCCCTCGCCGGCGTACTGCACCGGCTGCCCCTGCACCTGGTAGGCCAGCTTCCCCGACACCACCGTCAGCGACTCGTCCTGCAGCCAGTGCGTGTGCATGGGCGGTCCGCTGCCCGGTACCACAAAATTCTCGCCCACCAGCCGGTCGCCGTCGGGCTCGTGCTCCAGCGCGTGGAAAATCAGTTTTTCACCGAGTCCGTTCTCGATGATGTGAGGGAAGGTCATTTTCATAGCGTTGGGAAAGGTTTGGGGTTGGCAGGTGCGCGCTTCGGTTGGCCCCGCGGCCGGTACGGGTGTCACCCAAGCGCCCAGCAAAGGTGGCACATGCTGCCCCCCGGCACAATCACATGAAGAGGTGATAAGTAGCTGAATGATTGATTTGTAGACTGCTTTAGTATCAAGATAAAAACTCTGAAACCCTCCAGGATGAGCCAAATGAGTGGTGCAAAGCCATAATAAAGAAGCCCGCACAACAGCGTTGCGCGGGCTTCTTCTGGTAGGCTGTTTCGGCAACTGCTTACGGAAACTTGGGGTACTTCGAGAAGTCGGGCTGGCGCTTCTCCATGAAGGCGTTTTTACCCTCCTTGGCTTCTTCGCTCAGGTAGTAGAGCAGCGTGGCGTTGCCGGCCAGCTCCTGAATACCAGCCTGCCCGTCGAGTTCAGCATTGAACGACGACTTGAGCATGCGCAGCGCCAGCGGGCTTTTCTGCAGAATTTTGCGGCACCACGCCAAGGTGGTTTCCTCCAGTTTTTCCAGCGGCACCACTTTGTTCACCAAGCCCATATCGAGGGCCTCCTGGGCGTCGTATTGGTCGCAGAGGTACCAGATTTCGCGGGCCTTCTTCTGGCCCACGATGCGGGCGAGGTACGAAGCGCCAAAGCCGCCGTCGAACGAGCCGACCATGGGGCCAGTCTGGCCGAAGCGGGCGTTGTCGGCCGCAATGGTCAGGTCGCAGACCACGTGCAGCACGTGGCCGCCGCCGATGGCCCAGCCGGCCACCATGGCAATAACGGGCTTGGGAATGGAGCGAATCTGCTTTTGCAGGTCGAGCACGTTCAAGCGGGGCACGGTGTCCTGGCCCACGTAGCCGCCGTGGCCGCGTACGCTCTGGTCGCCGCCCGAGCAGAAGGCCTTGCCGCCTTCGCCGGTGAGGATGACCACGCCGATGTCGGTGCGGTTGCGGCAGATGTCCATGGCCTCAATCATTTCCTGCACCGTAAGCGGGGTGAAGGCGTTGTGCACCTGCGGGCGGTTGATGGAGATTTTGGCAATGCCCTCGTGCTCGGAAAACAGGATTTCCTTGAATTCCTTGATGGGCGTCCAGGTTACTTGCTGGGACATAAAGTGGGAAGAAACTAGGCCGTCCTGCTGAGCTTGCCGAAGCAGGACGGCCTGGCGATGAAAGATTAGGAAAAAGACGTGCGCACGGCGGTGCGGTAGTGTTCAAAGAAAGCGGCGTTGGCGGCCGAGTCGGTGGTAATTTCCAGCAGTGCCGCGCTGCCTTTAGACGAGGGCGCAAAGAAAGCGGGCAGCGCCTTATCCAGCTCCTCAAACGTACGCACGGCGCGGTAGCGCAGGTTAAAATCCCGGGCCGTGTTTTCAGCCGTCAGCGGCTGGTGCGTTTCAAAAAACTCCTCCAGCTCGGGCTGCTGGCGCGGCCCGTCGATGAGCCGGAAAATGCCGCCCGCGTGGTTATTGATGAGGATGATGCGCAGGTTGGGCACCGGGTAGTTGTGCCAGAGGGCGTTGCGGTCGTAGAAAAACGCCACGTCGCCGGTGAGCAGCACCACGGGCCGCCCGGGCTGGGCTAGGGCCGCGCCCACGGCGGTAGAGGTACAGCCGTCGATGCCACTGGTGCCGCGGTTGGCAAATACCTCGATGGCCCGGCCGGCCGGCACCCCCAGAATGTTGGCGTAGCGCACGGCCATGCTGTTGGCCAAGTGCAGCGCGGCGCCGTCGGGCACGAGCTGCAGGGCGCGGTAAATGGCCGAAAACTCGTTGAACGGCTGCTCGGGCTGCTGCATGAACTCGGCCACAAACTCGGTGGCCCAGCCGTTGGCGCGCTGCCAGGGCGTGGCAAAAGCGTCCTTGGGTGCCGCGGCCTCGTCGCGGGCCGAGCCGGTGCCTTGCCAGACGAGGCGGGTTTGCTGATTCTTGGCGGCTTGTTTCTGGCCTTTGGCTGCCGCGGGAGTCTCGCTCAGCAGCGCTTCGAAAAACGCCGCCGGTTCCATCCGAATCACGCGGGTCAGCGACTTAAACGTATCGGCCACGGCCCCGGCCGGCTGCACGTGCCAGTGCTGCGTGGGCGCATACTCGCGCAGGTAGTTTTTCAGTGCCTTCGAGATGAGCGACTGACCGAAGGTGATGAGCAACTCGGGCCGCAGGGCCTCTTTCAAGCCGGCTTCGGGCACGGCCATAAACACGTCCTGGCGGCCCAGCGGGGCGTGCCGGAGGTCGTAGTCGGGTCCTACGGGCAGGTGCACGTTGGCAATCAAGTCGCCGACAACCGGAATCTGGTAGGCGGCGGCCAGCTTCCGCAATGCCAGCAGCAGGGGCGCATCGGCGGGGTGCTGGCCGGCCACCACCAAAGCGCGGGCCGTCTGGCGAAGCTGCTGGCGCAATTCGTCCAGCTCGTTGGCCGTCAGCTGCGGGCTGCCGCCGGTTTCCTGCGTGATGTTGACTTTGTCGTAGCGAATTTCCTCGCCTACAGCCGGGTAAAACGGTTCGCGCAACGGCACGTTCACCTGCACCGGCCCGGCCGGAAACTGCTGGGCGAGGTTGATGGCTTCCGACACCATGCGCGCGGCGTGCCAGCGGGCGTCGGGGTGGGTGAGGTCGGCGGGAAACTCGAAGGCGCCCTTGGCGTGGCCGCCGTAGAGGTCGGTTTGCCGGATGGTCTGCCCGTCGAGCTGGTCAATCCACTCGGGCGGACGGTCGGCGGTGAAGAGTACCAGCGGCACCTGCTGAAAATAGGCTTCGGCCACAGCCGGGGCGTAGTTCAGGCCGGCCGTGCCCGAGGTGCACACCAGCGCCACGGCCCGCCGCTGGGCCTGCGCTAGGCCCAGGGCAATGAAGGCCGCGGCGCGCTCGTCGGGCACGACGCGGGTGCGCACCTCGGGGTGGCGCGCAAAGGCAATGGTGAGCGGGGCGCAGCGCGAGCCGGGCGACAACACCACGTCGGTGATGCCGTGCCGGGCGCAGATTTCGGCGATGTTGTGAACGGGCTGCAGGGGAGACAAAGGCAGGCAGAATTGGGGCGCGGCAAAGGTAACAAGCCCGCCGCCTTGTGGGTTTGGCCGAGCTGATTGGCCAGCTTGCTTCGCTTGTAATGACCGGCTCGCTCCCTAATCCAACACCGAGCCCACGGTACGCAGCTTCAGCTCGGTTTCTTCCCACTCGCGCGCCGGGTCCGATTCGGCGGTGAGGCCGGTGCCGGCGTACAGAACGGCTTCGGTGGGGCGCAACTGCATGCAGCGCAGGTTCACGAACAGGCGCGAGGCGCCGGCCGGCAGGTTTATTGGGCCCAGGAAGCCGCTGTAGTACGTGCGGTCGTAGCCTTCGTGGCGCTGCAGAAAATCCAGTGCGGCTTGGCGCGGCATGCCGCCCACGGCCGAAGTGGGGTGCAACAGCCGCAGCATATCGGTGCCAAAGGTGGGCGAGGCCACGCGGCGCAGGTCGATGCGGAAATCGGTGCGCAGATGCAGCAGGTTGCCGGCGGCCACGGTGCGCGGACCGGTCTCGTCGTAGTCGCGCAGGCGGAAGTGCTTGAAGCAGTTGACAATATAGCGCGACACCAGGGCCTGCTCTTCAATGTCTTTCTGCCGCCAGATGGCCGTGTGTGCCGTTACGTCGGCCGTGAGCGGCTGCGTGCCGGCCAGCGCCATTGTGCGAAACTCCGCGCCGTCGACCTCCACCAGCACCTCGGGCGTGGCGCCCAGCCAGGTACCGGCCAGCGGTGCACTCACCAGCGAGACAAACGCCCGCGGGTGCTGCCGGCACAGCTCCTCAAAGGCCTGCAAAGTATCGAACCCCGCAGGCAACGGCCGCCGCGCCGCCCGGCTCGATACTACTTTCTGCACCTGCCCGGCCTGAATGGCGGCCACGCCCGTGGCCACCAGGGCCTCGTAGGCGGCGCGGTCGGCGGTGATTGGCACGGGCTGCGGGCTCACGTGCCACGCCAGATCGGTCGGGGCATCGGGTTCGGCCAGCACGCGGTGCGCGGCGGCTACGGCTTCAGGCGAAAGAGTCGGGCTCAGGGTCAGTTGCTGGCCGTCGAATACCACGTCGGCGGGCAGCAGCATGGCCTCGGCCGTGTCGCCGTCCTGAAACGGGTAGAAGGCGAAACCAGCCGGTGCCGTGGCCTCAATGGCGGGCGGCAGGCCCGAAAGCAGCAGCGGCTGCAGGCTCAGCAGCAGCGTGGGCGCCTCGGCGTTGGGCAGGCGCCAGAGCGCCACCGAGCCGCCGTGCCGCAGGGCCAGTGCCATCAGCCGGCGCAAGGCAGCCGGTCGTTCGGGGGCCGAAAACGTGGTACTCACGCCTGCGCGGGTTTGGCGGCGGGCAGGTCGATAACGGCCATTGTGATGCGGCTCACGCACACCAGCGCGTCGGTTTGCTCGTCGCGAATCTTGATTTCCCACACCTGCGTGCTGCGGCCGATGTGCAAAGCTTCGGCGCGGCCCACCACGAAGCCCGAGCGCACCCCTTTGAGGTGGTTGGCGTTGATTTCGAGGCCCACGCAGGCTTGTTTCGTGCGGTCGACCTGCAAGGTGGCGGCAATGCTGCCCAGGGTTTCGGCCAGGGCCACCGAGGCGCCGCCGTGCAGCAGGCCCATGGGCTGGTGCGTGCGGTGGTCGACGGGCATGCGGCCCACCAGGTGACGCTCCCCAACTTCCAGGATTTCTATCCCCAAATGCGCGCCCATCGTGTTTTTCGACCACGCGTTGAGGTCGGCGGGGGTGGGCAGGGAAGCGGGCAGCGACATGGCAGCAAAAGAAACGATTAACGGAATCGGCCCGTAAAGCCTACTTTCGGGGCCTGAAGCGCAAAACTACGTCGGAAACCAGCGTGGTCAAGAAAATCTACCTCATTCGCCACGGCCAGACGTACTTCAACGTGCGCGGCATCGTGCAAGGCAGCGGCGTCGATGCGCCGCTCAACGAAACCGGCCACCAGCAGGCCACGCAGTTTCACGCATCCTACGGCCATATGCCGTTTGCACGCGTGTACACCTCCACGCTCATGCGTACCCACCAGTCGGTGCAACCCTTCCTCGATGCCGGCCTGCCCCAGGAGCAGCACCGCGCCCTCGACGAGATTAGCTGGGGCCACCGCGAAGGCACGCGCATCACACCCGAAGAAGACATTGAGTACCACGGCCTGCTGCGGGCCTGGCAGCGCGGCGAAACCCACTTGGCGCTGCGCGGCGGCGAAAGTCCCGAGCAAGTGGCCGCCCGGCAGCGTCCGTTTATCGACGAAGTGCTGCGCGGGCGCCCCGATGAAGACACAATTCTGGTGTGCATGCACGGCCGGGCCATGCGCGTGCTGCTGTGCCAGCTGCTCAATTACCCGCTCAGCGCCATGGACCTGTTTGAGCACCGCAACCTGTGCCTGTACCGCGTGCACTACACGGGTTCCATGTTCAGCATCCGGTCGTTTCTCGATACCCAGCATTTGGGCTAACGTGCGTTAGGCCCGCAGGCAGCGGATTGGGGCCGGGTATTTGCCGTGGCATCGTTTGCGTAAATCGGGTTTGTACCCCCAAGAATTCCGGTCTATTTTTGACCCCCTGAACACAACTGACGACTTGCAATGGCCGAAATCATAAAAATGCCCAAGATGAGCGACACGATGACCGAAGGCGTCATCGCGCAGTGGCTCAAGCAAGTGGGCGACAAAGTAAAATCCGGTGACGTGCTGGCTGAGGTGGAAACCGACAAAGCCACGATGGAGCTGGATAACTATGAGGAAGGCACGCTGCTCTACATCGGTCCGAAAAACGGTGAATCGGTGCCCGTCGACGGTGTACTGGCCATTGTGGGCAAAGAAGGCGAAGACATTTCGGCTCTGCTGAGCCAGGTGCAGGGCGGCGGTGCTGCCCCGGCGCCTGCTGCGGCTTCCGCCCCGGCTGAAGCACCGCAAGCGGCCGCCCCCGCGCCGGCTCCGGCTGCTGCTCCAGCTCCTGCCGCACCGGCTCCAGCGGCTGCGCCGGCCGCCGCGCCTGCCGGCAACGGCAAAAAAGCCACCGTCATTCGGATGCCCAAGATGAGCGACACGATGACGGAAGGCACCATTGCCTCGTGGCTCAAGAAAGTAGGCGACAAAGTGAAGTCGGGCGACGTGCTGGCCGAAGTGGAAACCGATAAGGCCACCATGGAGCTGGATAACTACGAAGACGGCACGCTGCTCTACATCGGTCCGAAAGAAGGCGAAGCCGTAGCCGTTGACGGCGTACTGGCTATCATCGGCGAAGAAGGCGCCGACATCAACGCGCTGCTCGGCGGCCAGTCGGGCGGTGCCGCGCCGGCTCCCGCTGCCGCCCCGGCCGCCGAAGCTGCCCCGGCAACAAACGCACCGCAGGCCGCCCCGGCCAATGCTGCTGCCGCCGCGCCGGCCGCTGGTGCCGCCACGGCCTCGGCTGGTGGCCGCATCTTCGCCTCGCCGCTGGCCAAACGCATTGCGCAGGATAAAGGTATCGACCTCGGCGCTGTAAAGGGTTCGGGCGAAAATGGCCGCATCGTGTCGCGCGACCTGGAAAACGCCCAGCCTGGCGCCGCGCCGCAGGCGCAACCAGCACCGCAAGCTGCTGCTCCGGCTTCGCAGCCAGCCGCTCCTGCACCAGCCCCCGCTGCCAGCAGCCAACAACCAGCGGCCAGCAGCCCAGCCGAAGGCACCTACACCGATACGCCGGTTTCGCAGATGCGCAAGGTTATTGCCCGTCGCCTCTCCGAAAGCCTGTTCACGGCTCCGCACTTCTACCTGACCATGGAAATTTCCATGGACAAGGCCATGGAAGCCCGCGTGCGCCTGAACGAACTTTCGCCGATAAAGCTGTCGTTCAACGACCTCGTCATCAAGGCGGCGGCGGCCGCTCTCAAGCAACACCCGGCCATCAACTCGTCGTGGCTCGGCGACAAGATTCGCCAGAACAAGGTCATCAACATCGGCGTGGCTGTGGCCGTCGACGAAGGGTTGCTGGTGCCGGTTATCCGCAACACCGACCAGAAGGGCCTTTCGCAGATTGCTGCCGAGGTGAAAGACCTGGCCGGCAAAGCCAAGAGCAAGAAACTACAGCCGAGCGAGTGGGAAGGCAGCACCTTCACCATCTCCAACCTGGGCATGTTCGGTATCGAGGAATTCACGGCCATCATCAACCCGCCCGATGCCTGCATCCTGGCCGTGGGCGGCATCAAGCAAACGCCCGTGGTGCGCGACGGTCAAATCGTCATCGGCAACGTGATGAAAGTGACCCTCTCGTGTGACCACCGCGTAGTGGACGGTGCCACCGGCGCCGCTTTCCTGCAAACGCTGAAAGGCCTGCTGGAAGACCCTATGCGCATGCTCATCTGAGCCTAGCCACCCGGCCAACCAAACGGCCCGGCCTGCACTGCAGGCCGGGCCGTTTGGTTGGTAGAGGGCCCGCAGCTTCTACCAGACGCGGTACCAGGTTTGGCCGTCGGTTAGGGTGTAGGCCACCAAGCCGTCGTCCTTGGAATACCAAAAGAATTCCAGGCTGTTGCCTGAACTGGGCACGTTGGGCAGGCCGGAAAAAAAGTTGAAGCGGCCGCTGACGACGGTGGGGTAGGTGCGCCCGTTCAGGTACACATTGTCGTCGAGCAAGGCGCTGGAGCGGTTGGAGCTGATGACGTGTTCCTTGTGGGACTTTTTGTGGGTGATGATGGTCACCTCCGACTCGGGCCACTCCGACAGCGGATTGATGGCTACCTCGCCGTCGCCGTTGAACACCACCCGCAGGCCAGCACTGGAGGGGCGCTGGGTGGTGTAGGTGAGGGTGATGGTTTGGTAATCGTGGCTCTTGAAATCGAACTTGCCGGCCGAGGTAACGGTGACGTCTTCCACTTTTGCCAGCATGGTTTCGGTGGCGCCGGTAGCAGGGTTGCGGAACGTGAGCAGGTCGCCATCGGCTTGGCGCAGCCAGGCTTTCGTGTGCGAGGGCGTGGGCTGGTCCTTGGCGCAGCCGCTAAGGGCCACAACCGAAACGAGCAGGAGCAGAAGGAAGGAGAGGCGCGGGTTCAAACGGAGAGGAGTTGTCGGGTTCGGGGCAAAGATGCGGGCACCCACCCGAAAGGTTGCGCTTATCACCCGATCATGTGAGGGCCTGCATCCGCCGCGGAAGTTTGCTCCGCCGCAGCAAGTTTTCCGCCCGAGCCGCTAGCTTTGCGGCCCGGCTGCCCTAGCGGCGCCCCGTTTCCTATGACAAGAATTCGTTCCACTACCGTCCTCGGCGTGCGCCACAACGGCCAGATTGCCGTGGGGGCCGACGGCCAAGCCACCATGGACAAGCACGTGGCCAAAAGCAACGTGCGCAAAATCCGGCAGCTGCACGGCGGCAAGGTCGTCACGGGCTTTGCCGGCTCCACGGCCGATGCCTTCAGCCTGCTGGAGCGCTTCGAGGAAAAGCTGGGGCAGTTTGGCGCCAACCTGAAACGCTCGGCCATCGAACTGGCCAAGGACTGGCGCAAAGACCAGTACTTGCGCAAGCTCGAAGCCATGATGGTGGTGGCCGACGCCGACGAGCTGCTCATCATTGCCGGCACCGGCGACGTGCTGGAGCCCGACTCCGACGTGGCCGCCATTGGCTCCGGCGCCATGTATGCCCAGGCCGCCGCGCTGGCCCTCAAGAAGCACGCGCCGCACCTCACGGCCCGCCAAATGGTGGAAGAAGCCCTGCACATCGCGGCCGACATCTGCATCTACACCAACCACAACCTCATTATCGAAGAACCGAATTAAGTCGCTCCCGCGTCTCATGACTGAAGACCTCATTTACTACAACTCGCGCAAGCGCCATGCGCTGTTGACTCTGGTTGGGTTAGCGTTTGTCGCTATGGGGGTGTTCATGATTGCGACAGATGGCAACTGGGGCCTTGGGCTGACGACCATTGTGTTCTTCGGGGCCTGCGCGGCGGTAGGAATCTGGCAGTTTCTCGACACCCGGCCGCGCCTGCGCATCACCGACGAAGGCATCCTGGACCGCACACTGGGCGTGGGCCTCATTCGTTGGGCTGACATCACGGATGCCTACGTGCGGTCGATAAACCAAGAGTCTTTTATTTGTCTGGAGGTGCGCGATGAACAGGCTTACACCGGCCAGTTGTCGCCGCTGAAACGCAAGTTGGCGGGTGCTAATGCGGCACTGGGATTCACGCCGCTCTCCATCAACTTGAGTGGTGTCGACCTTAACCCGGAGCAGCTGCTGGAGTACATTCTTAAGCAAAGCGCCGCCGCTCAGCTTCGGTCCTAGGCCAGTTGTTGTGAGCAACTCAGCCCCGTTAGCACGCTATTCAGAATCTTCGATATTGGGCAGTCTAGTTGAACGATTCAAGCCTTTTTTTTGATAGAAAACTGACACCACAAGTACAGAACACACGCAGAAATGAACGTAACCAACTTCCTCAAGCACCACTACCGCCACTTCAACGCCGCCGCCCTCATCGACGCGGCCGAGGGCTACAACAAGCACCTGGCCGACGGCGGCAAGATGATGATTACCCTGGCCGGCGCCATGAGCACCGCCGAAATGGGCATTCAGCTGGCCGAATTGATCCGGCAGGACAAAGTGCAGATCATCAGCTGCACCGGTGCCAACCTGGAAGAGGACATCTTCAACCTCGTGGCCCACGACTTCTACGAGCGCGTGCCCAACTACCGCGACCTGACGGCTGCCGACGAGCAAGCCCTGCTGGAGCGCCACATGAACCGCGTAACCGACACCTGCATTCCGGAGGAAGAGGCCATGCGCCGCCTCGAGCACTCGGTGCTCAAGTTTTGGGAAAAGGCCGACAAGGCCGGCGAGCAGTACTTCCCCCACGAGTTCTTCTACCAGATCCTGAAGTCGGGTGAGCTGGAGCAGTACTACCAGATTGACCCCAAGGACTCCTGGATGCTGGCCGCCGCCGAGAAAAACCTGCCCATCATCTGCCCGGGCTGGGAAGACTCCACGCTCGGCAACATCTTCGCCGGCCACGTCATTTCGGGCGACATCAAGAACGTGCACACGGTGCGCACCGGCATCGAGTACATGATTTACCTAGCCGAGTGGTACACCCAGAACGCCAAGGAGGAGAGCAAAGTGGGCTTCTTCCAGATTGGCGGCGGCATTGCCGGCGACTTCCCCATCTGCGTGGTGCCCATGCTGCACCAGGACTTGCAGCGCACCTCGGTGCCGCTGTGGGGCTACTTCTGCCAGATTTCGGACTCGACGACTTCCTACGGCTCGTACTCCGGCGCCGTGCCAAATGAGAAAATCACCTGGGGCAAGCTGGGCCAGGACACGCCCAAGTACATCATCGAATCGGACGCGACCATCGTGGCGCCGCTCGTGTTTGCCATGGTGCTCGGGCAGTAGCGCGAACTTTGTAGTTCGCGTACCCCGCGCCGTTGCAACGATAGTCGTTCCGGTACGCGAACTACAAAGTTCGCGCTACTGGCCGGCTCGCACAGCATAAACAAAAAACCCGCCGCTGGATTCAGCGGCGGGCTTTTTGTTTGTAAAGAGCTATGAAGTAAATATCAATGAATGCCTTCCATGTGGCCGTATTTGTCCACGACCTCTCTAAGCTGAGTTAGGGTTGCCTGAATGAAGGACTGGTCGGTGTAAAACTCAAATTGTACGGTGTTTTCTCGACCCTTCTGCTCCTCAAACTTGCCCGTGACAACTACATGACCAGTGAATTCATTGTATGCTGCCGTAAATGAGAGAGTGTGTTCGTAGGAGGCGTAAGTAGCACTGCCTGACAGCGCCTGCTGGCACTGCTGAAGTTGCTGATAAAGTTGAAATACCTCACCAGTAGATAGCCAAAACTCGGCTCCAACAGAAAACTTATGGGAGGCTATTTCCAACCGGGCGCGCACTTCGTAACCACCCCAGGGAGAAGTTGATCTAGGAAATCCGTACACCTCTTCAAAGGTTACACGCAAAAAACTATTGGATTCGCCCTCAATGGTAAAGCCTTCAGATGACATGCGGTGGAATTGAGAAAGGGTAGGAGTCAACGGTGCGGCGCACGATTGTTATTGCTTCTCCGCATCCCCTTTTCCCGGCTTCGCAAACCACTTCGGGTCATACAGCGCCTGCACGGCTTCGGGCTCGTCGATGTGCTGTTTCAACTGCTCCAGCAGGTTCAGCTTGAGCTGGCGGGCTGCCGCTTTGCGCAGCTTCTTTTCCTGTTTGCTGTCGTCCTGCACGTCGCCTTTGCTGGCGCTCTGGGTTTGGCGGGCGGCTTTGAACTCGGCCAGTAGCGTAGCGGCGCGGTCGGCTAGTTCTTGGCCGAGGGCGGCTTTGTATTTCTGGGTGAGGCTGGCGGTGCGCTCGAGCAGGGTGGGAAGGGTGAGCAACGTGGCCTGGCTGTACTCTTTGCGGCCGCGGGGTAAAAACTCTTCCAGAGCCTTGGCGTCGGGGCTTTTGCGCTTAAAATGGTACTCGGCGTCCACCAGCAACTCGTCTTTGGCAAAGCCTTTGAACGCGGCCAGCAACCGTTCTACCGCATCGGTGCTGCCCTGTCGCTCGCCCACGTTTTCACTCTGGTTGCGCAGGAATGTGGCGTAGGTATCGTAGTGGGGCTGCAGGGCCGCAATTTGGGCGGTGAGGCGGCCGTCCTGGTTTCGGCCCTGCAAGCGGCTGAGGTGGCCCTCCATCAGGTCGCGAAAATCTTCGCGGTTGAGGGTCGTGGAAAGGAACGGGTTCTTGAGAAAGGGTAAAAACATCGGGAAAAAGGAATGGTGGAATCTTGGCAATTTAGCGGCCTTTTGCAACAGGCCAAGGGCATTGGCAACCAAAACGAAAGATGCCGTTCGAAACCTTTCGAACGGCATCTTTCGCCTGTAAACCAGGTTCCAAAGCATTTCGAACGGCATCTTTCGTCCGAAACTCTTCGCCTGGCGGTTTCGAGGAGCGTGTCACAGGCGCAAGATGCTCCCCGACCGGTTTCGAACGGCATCTGTCGCCTGCAACACGCCACCCGACTTGGCCCGGCCGCCCCGCGGGTATCAGCGGGCCGGGTGCAGAGCCGCCTGGGCAGCGCGCTGGGCCTGCATCTGCTCACGGGTCTGCTGCATGATGCGCGGGAAAGCCACGCCCACGATAATCAGCCCGATAAACAAGAGCATCAGAAAGTAGCCGCCCACGCTGGCTACCAAGCCGCGCAGGTAGCGGCCGGCGGGGCTCAGCCCGGTATGCTCGAGAAGTTGGCCATAGGCCCGCGTTTGCAAGGCAAACATTGTCAGCGAAGACGCCCACGTAACCAGCACAATGCCGGCCGAGCCGCTGAACACCCGCATCAGCGGAATGAAGCACATGGTAACGGCCGTGGTGGCGCCTATCACAAACGCATTGATGAGGATGCACTCGGCGTAGTTGAACCCGCCCCGCCGCAGCACGCGCCGCGTGAGGGCCGCCGTGAGGGGCAGCCCCAACACGAAAAACCAGCTCATGTACTTGATGAGGGGGCCGAACATTTCCAGTTGCATGCGCCGGGTGGCCGCCGGCACGCTGGCGTCACTCATATCGAAGGGCACGATGTGCAGCGCCGACATAAGGAAGGTGGAAATACTCACCAGCAGCAGCATAAAGGAGAGCGGCGCAAAGTGCGGGCGGCGCTGTCCGGCCAGGTAGCCGCGCAGCGCGGCACCGGGCCGCAGCAGCATCTCGCGCAGCGTGTAAAGCAGTCCTTTGTCGACGTGCCAGATGCTGTGGGGTATTTCGTGCAGCAGGTGCCGCGTGGTGAAGCGGTGGGTATCGGCGGACTGGCCGCAGCGGGCGCAAAAGTGGTCGTGCAGAGTCGTGCCGCAGTTCAAGCAGGCGTGCGGGGCGGGGTGCACGGCTGGTGGAGCATCGGCCAGGGCGGGGAAAGCAAGTGTTTCCATAGCAAAGGTGTTCGGGGAGTAAGGCAGCGGCAACAGGCGTCAGTGCTTAAAGCTAACCGCGGCTTCCGATACCCAGGTAATGAGCAGGCTGTTGATGATGAGCCCCACAAACGCAATGACGAAGCTGCGCCACAGGGCCCCGCCCAGATGGTAGCCGCCCACGGCCAAGTTGCCGAAAGCCCAGAGCTGAAACAGCGGCATGGTAAACGACTCGGCGTAGTACACGGGCTTGAAGTAGGGCGTGCCCGAGGCCCAGACCAGCAGCGGCACGCACAGCATCTGAATGAAGATGATGGCGCCCATCACCAGGGCATTGGCTACCACGTGCTCGGCGAAGTTGTAGCGCAGGCGGCGCAGCAAAGCCCACGAAAACAGCGCGTAGCCCGGCACCATGGCCACCGTAAACCAGGCAAAATACTTAAACACAAACCGGTTGGCCTCCACCATCTTCGCCCGGTGCGGGTCGGTAGAAGGCGTAAGCTCGTCTACCAGCTGAATGTGCGAGGCCAGTATCAGAAACGAGAGGATGCCCGCCAGCAGCAGCACCAACGCAAAGGGGCGGAAAAAATCGACCCGCTCGCCAGCCAGGTAGCGGCGCACCGTGCGCCCCGGCCGCAGCAGCATTTCCCGGATGGTATAGGGCAGCCCCCGGTCGACGTGCCACACCGAGTGCGGAATGTCGTGCAGCAGGTGGGCGGTGGTAATGCGGTGGGTGTTGGCCGGCTGCCCGCAGTCGGGGCAGAAGCGGCTGCTCAGGGGGTGGCCGCAGTTTAAGCAGGCGTGCGGGGCAGAATGCACTGCCGCGTGGGCAGTAGCCGGCACCGAAATAGGTGAAGAAGCTGGGGCAAGCGTTTCCATGACACAGCCGCGGGCAAACACAGCGCGGTAGCGGAAAGATACACAAACCCCGGGTGCGTTGTATGCCCGCTGAGGCCGGGAAACCCGGCGTGCCTACCGGGTTTTCTCTTTCAGGTACGACTCGAACTGCCCCCGCAGCGCGGTCAGCAGGGTGCTGTACTGCCGCTGGGCTTCCTGCTGGCTTTCGAGCTGGCGCAGGCGCTGGTCGAGTAGCACCAGAAACTCGTCTCGGCTATAGCGCGGAACCTTAGGCGAAGGCATGGAAACGAGGGAAAGAAAGCAATAGCGTGCCCAGGAGTATACCGGGTGTAGCTACAGCCGTGCATAAATACGAAAACGGCACCGAAAATGGCGCAAGCATACTGCCTAGCGGCGGCGCACGGCAGCCACGGTGCTATCGGCCGTGGTGAGGGTAAAGAGCGAGCCGCTGAGGTCGAGCACGCCGGTGGTGCGGCGCCCGCGCACATTCACCACCAAGTTGTAGCGCCCGCCTACCAGGCCCAGCACGGAGGTAGAACTGTTGGCCGGGCCGGTGGTATCGGGTTTGCAGGTGGCGGCGGGCGTGGTGCCGCACACGCGCAGGGTTAGGTCGTTGTTTTTGTGGGTGAGGGTCGTTTGCAGCGCGTAGTTGATGCAGGGATACTTCTCGTTGTCTTCGGTAATCAGGTTCAGCGACTGTACGCCCTGCACGTTGGTGCCGCCGCGCAGGCGCAGAATCACCTTGTAGCCGGCCGGAGCGGGGCCGGTGGCATCGGGGCAGGTTTCAAAATCGTCTTTCTTGCCGGAGCAGCCGGCAAGGGTCAACAACAACGCAGCGGCCAAGACAGAGCGGAGCATAGCACAGGGGGTAAATAGCAAACGGGAAAAGCCCCACAATTTAGGCAATAGCGAATGGAGGCCGGCGAAGGCTGAACCCGCAGGGGTAAAAAGAAGTGCCCCGGCTGCGTGGGCAACCGGGGCACTGGAGGCAGGTTGGCTTGGCGTTTAGAACCGGAACAACGGCCGCGCCGGGTTCCAGATGCCCCACGGAATCATGAGCAGCACCAGCAGCAGGGCAAGGCCGAAGAAAATAGCGGCCTTCTTGTGCTTGAGCACCGGGTCGGCGGCTTTTTTGGAGAGCGAGCGGCCCACCTGCGCGAAGACGACGGCTAGGATCATGGCCATGATGTGCTCCACGCCCCAAAAACGGGTGGTGGGGTCTTTCATGGCGCCGGCCGTTTCCATGGCTTTCAGGCCAAAGGGGCTGAGGCCGAAGTACAGAATGAGGCCCAGCAGCAGCTGCAGGTGCATGGAGCCCACGAAGGAGGCGGCCATGCCGTTGTCGGCGCCGGTGTAGGGCTTGCGGCCCAGCCAGCCCGAAAGGGCGCGGAAGAGGGCAATCAGGCCAAAAAGGAGGACGAGCCAGCGCGTCCAGGAGTGCAGGGCCAGCACGATGGAGTAAGCAGAGGACATAAGCAGCGGGTTGGTGAGGGAGCAAAGGTGGGAACCGCCCGCGAAAAACCTACTCGCGGCGGGCAAAAAGGCGGGCGTCGGGCAGTCAGGTGTCCTCGTCGCCTTCGAGGGAGTAGATTTCCTCGGGCACAAACTGTTCGCCTTCCTGCCGCAGAATGGCGAGGTTGCTGATGCGCAGGCGCAGGTTAAACGTCTGCTCGTTGAGGTACTGCAGCACAGGGCCGAGCAAGTCGGGCGTGGTGTCGTGCAGGGCCAGGGAAATGTGGGGCAGCCACAGGTCGGGCTGGCTGAACCGGTCGGTGCGCAGGCACAGCGGCGCGGTGGCCGCTACCAGGCGCTGGTGCAGGGCATTCAGCTCTACCGAGCGCAGCACCGGAATGTAGATAACCGGGTTCGGCCCCGGAAACAAGCCCAGGCCGGTGGTGTAGGCCGCAAACGGGGGCGTGGAGGCCGCAATATCGGCCAGCACTTCTTTCAGCACCTCGTGCTTGCTCACGCCGGCCAGCAGGTAGGTAATGTGCGGGTCGGGCGTGGCCTGCACGTCGTCGAGCCCGAATTCGTCTTCGAGACTTTGGATGATGCCGTTGATGCGGGCCGCGTTTTGCGGATTCAACAGGGAGGTAATTGCCAGCATAGCGCCCTAAACCGCCGAACCGGCATTGGGGTTGTCGGGGGTCGGGGCTGCTTTGGCCCGCATGGCGGCGTTGAACTGCTCGCTCTGGCCGCGCGGCACGCTCAGGGTTTGCCAGGCCTCGCCGCGCAGGTGCTTGGCCAGCTGCACAATCTGGCCGGTGTGGTAGGCGTAGTGGGCCACCTGCCGCTCCAGGGCATCGAGCACCGAATGCGGCTCCTGCCGGATGGTAACTGTTTGCAGCCACCGCTCGGGGTGCGCGGCCAGCTCGTCGAGCACGGCCCAGAGAATGGGCCAGGCGGCCTGCCACTGCTGCTGCAAGTGCGCCACGGCTTCCACCGAGTCGGGCTCCTCAAATTCCTGGTCGCGGTGGCGGTCGGGCTTCTCGCCGTCGGAAGTCCAGAAATCGGTGAAGCGGGAGCGAAGGTTGCCCACCAGGTGCTGCACAATTACGGCGGCGCTGTTGGCCCCCGGCGCGGGGCAGTGCAGCCATTCTTCGGGGCTGAGCTGCGCCAGGGCCCGCTCGGTGAGGCTGTGGTAGCTGACAAAGCTGCGGCGGATGGTAGCCAACAGGGCAGGGGCTAGCGCATCGGGTTGAGAAACGGACATAGTCGGAGGCAAAGAAAGAGCAGCGGCGGCCAAATGTACCACCCCGCGGGGCATCGGCGGTACCAAGGCGCGGGCAGGCGGACGGTTGGTACCAGTTCAGGCTGGCCTGTTGATGCGCGGCCTGCAAAACTCCGGTAGCCTTTCGGCCGATTGCGTGGTTTTCCCGTTAAGAGCACATCTGTTTTCTGCCGCCGTGCCGCCTCAGCCTACCGCATCGACCCCAGCCGAGCTTCTCGCCCCGCCCCGCCGCCGTCGTTGGCTGTGGTGGGTGGGCGGGGTGCTGCTGGTGCTGGCGGCGCTGGTAGCCGTAGCCCTCTGGCAGCTCGACCCCTGGCTGCGCCGCACGCTGGAAAAGCAGGTGGCCGAAAAGTCGCACGGCCGCTACCAGTTGCACATCGGTAGCCTGCGCACCAACCTGCGCCGGCGCGGCATTACCCTTCGCAATATCCAGCTGCGCCCCGTGGCCGGCCGCGCCGCCGATTCCTTGCCCGCGCCCTGGCTGGTGCTCGACGTAGGCCGCCTGCACGTGGGCGGAATTGGCCTTGGGGCCGTGTTGCGCCACGAAGTAGTGCCCGTCGATTCGCTGGCTATACAGACCGTGCGGGCGCGGGTGCTCAACACGCCCGATGATTTGGACAAAGGCGGGCCGCTGCACCAGCAGCTGCCAAAGCGCTTGGCCGGCATCCGGCTGGCGCACCTGCTGGTCGACGACGTGCGGGTGAGTTCGGGCCCGGCGCGGCACCCCACCACCCAGCTCCGCCAGGGCAAGCTGCGGGCCACCGACATCCTACTCAGCCGCGAAGGTGCCGCCGACGGCCGCCGCATCGGCTACGCCGCCGCCCTGGAAATGCGCGCCGCCGGTTTCGAGGCCTTGGTGCCCGGCCATGCCCTCTCGCTGGGAGCCGGCCGGTTCTCCTCCGCCAACCGCGTGCTGACGCTGGATTCGTTGCGGGTGGCGCCTCGCGCTGAGGGCCGTGTGCTGGGCGCCGCCCAGGTAGCGTTGTGGCTGCCGCAGTTGTCGCTCAACGGCTTGCATACCGAGCTGCTGGGCCGCCGGCAGCTGCGAGCCGATACCCTGCGGTTTGCGCAGCCCAAGCTCACCTTCACCCTGCCCACCAAAGCCCCACCGCCTTTGCACGAGGTGCTGGCGCCGTATCTGCGCCACGTGCAGCTCGGGCACTTGCGCGTGGTTGGTGGCTGGCTGCGGTTGCGGAACCTGGATCTGGCCCCCACGGTACAGGCCATCGACATCGACGGCGACAACGTGCAGGTGGACACGGCCGGCTACCGCGACGCGGCGCGCGTGCTCTACGCCCAAGCCTGGAACGTGCGCACGGGCCCCGCCGAGGCATCGGTGGATGCGCCGTATTACCGCCTGCGCTACCAGAGCCTGCAGCTGGCCAGCAAGCCCGGCTCGGTACGGCTGGCCGACGTGCTGCTGAAGCCCACCATGCCGCTGCACACGTTGGCGCAGCGCAAGGGCCACCAGGTGTCGCACATTACCTTGCGCGTTCCCCAGGTGCAGGCCACGGGTTTCAATTTTGGCGTTCTTACGCGGGGGAAAGGCCTGCGCCTGCAGTCGATTGCCTTCAACAGCCCCCGGTTCGACATTCGCGGCAACGCCAAGTACCGCGTCAACCCGCGTTTGTCGGTCATCACGCCCGAGCAGGTGGGGCAGCTGCCGTTCCGCGTCGACATTCGCCGGTTGCGCGTGACCAACTGCAACATGTACTTCCGCTTCATGGGCAAGCAGGCGACGAGCGTTGGTACGGTTCAGATCAACCGCATGAACGGCACGGCCACCAACCTCAGCAACGACCCGCAGCGCATGACGGCCGCCCACCCGGCCGTGCTGCACGCCACGGGCTACCTGCAAAACCGGTGCTACGTGCAGGCTACCGGCTGGCTGCCGCTGCGGGGCAACGGGCAGCACCGCATTGTGGGCACGTTTGGACCGGCACCGTTCCGCATCCTGAACAGCATCACCGAGCCGACCCGGTTTGTGCGGTTCAAGAGCGGGCAGGTACAGGGCATCCGGTTCGAAGCCGCCTTCGACAAACAAGGCGCCACGGGCACCATGCGGGCGCGCTACTCCGACCTCAAGCTGGAATTTCTGAGCCGCAAAGGAGGCGGGGAAAACCGAAAAACGCTGCTCACGCGGGCCAAAACGTCATTGGTCAACGGCATTGTGATTCGCGACGAAAACCCGCGCAAAGGGGAATTGCAACCCGGCAAAATGGACAGCCGCCGCAATCCGCACTACTCGGTGTTTGCGCTCTGGCAGCAGGGGCTCATCAGCGGCACACTCAACAGCATTGGGCTGCCGGGCAAGATGGCCAAGTCCATCAGCGAGGAGTAAAGGGCCAGCTGGGTAGGGCCCACCGCAGTGGGCGGATGAACTTTCCAGCTTAACTATTCGTAGTTTTAGGAGCAGCTACCGAATCTGAAGCACCCGAGCCGACACTCCTCTGAAGGTTTCCAGGTTTCCTTTCCCTACCTGTTTCGCCAACCTTCTTGCCGCCGCTCGTCATGCTTATTCTCGTTGCCTTCGTGGCACATTGGTACCTGTCGCTCTTCACCCAAACGTTTTTCCAGCACCGCTACGCCGCGCACCGCATGTTTACCATGCACCCGCTGTGGGAGCGGTTTTTCTTTGTCTTCACGTTTCTGATGCAGGGCTCGTCGTTCATGTCGCCGCGGGGCTACGCGCTGCTGCACCGCATGCACCACGCCTACTCCGACACCGAACAGGACCCCCACTCGCCGCACTACACCGCCAACGCCTTCACCATGATGTGGAAAACGCGCAACGTGTACCAGGATGTGTGGCTGGGCCGCAGCAACGTGGCTGCCCGCTTCGAGGGCAACTACCCCGAATGGGTGGCGCTGGAAAACCTGGCCCACCTGTGGTACGTGCGCGTGCTGTGGGGCGCGGTGTACGTGGCCTTTTACGTAGCCTTTGCCACCGAGTGGTGGATGTACCTGCTGCTGCCCATTCACTTCATGATGGGCGCGGTGCACGGCGCCATCGTCAACTGGGGCGGGCACAAATACGGCTACCAGAACTTCGACAACCACGACAAGTCGCGCAACTCCCTGTTCTTCGACTTTCTGACCGGCGGCGAGCTGTTTCAAAACAACCACCACAAGCTTTCCAGCCGCGCCAACTTCGGCGTGAAGTGGTGGGAGTTTGACCCGACGTACCCCGTCATCTGGACGCTTGATAAGCTGCACGTTATTCGGCTGCGTGCGCCCAAACCGACCAATGTGCTGAGGGCCGCTTAGCCGCGCCAGCGGCTGCCGCCAAAATGAAACCACCTGCCAAGGCCGCGCATTGCGTGGCCTTGACTATTTTAGGCCACCAACGCAGCTCAGAAACCCCACCCATGACGCGACGCGCCAAAATTGCACAGCTGGTTGGGTGGCTTGGGACGTTGGCGGCGGTGGTGGCGGCTTGCTGGGTGCCGCGCCCGGCCTGGGCGATGCTGTGGCGGGAACTGAGCACCTCCACCACGTTCTACGAGTTTGTGCTGGTGGGCTTTGTGGCCCAGCTCATCGATGGGCTGCTGGGCATGGGCTACGGCGTGGTCACGGCCATCAGCCTGATGTCGCTGGGGATGAACCCGGCGGCCGTCAGCGCCAGCATTCATACCGCCGAAATGTTTGCCAGCGGCGCCTCGGGCTTTCACCATTACCGGCTTGGCAACGTCAACCGCCGCCTGTTCAAAGCCCTCATCATTCCGGGCGTGCTGGGGGCCGTGGCCGGGGCGTTGGTGCTGGCGCATTTCAGCGGCAACCCGCCCGGCTCGTGGGTGCGGCCGGTGCTGGCGGTGTACCTGCTGCTGTTGGGCTTGCGCATCCTGACCAAGGCGTTTCAGGCGCCCGCCGTGCGCCGCAAAGTGCGCCACGTGGGCTGGCTGGCCGCGGCGGGCGGCTTCCTCGATTCGTTTGGCGGGGGCGGGTGGGGGCCGCTGGTTACCAGCACGCTCATTGCGGGCGGCCGCACACCGCAATACGTCATCGGCACCGTCAGCCTCACCGAGTTCTTCCTCACCTTCGCCAGCGCCCTCACGTTTGCGTCGGTGCTGGGCATCACCCACTGGCCGGTGGTGCTGGGGCTGATTGTAGGCGGCGTGCTGGCGGCGCCTTTGGCCGCCCAGCTGGCCGGCCGCGTGCCGGTGCGCTGGATGTTTGTGGGCGTGGGCGCAATGGTAATTATCTGGAGCCTCTGGCGGCTGCGCTCCGTGTTCTTCTAAGGCGCCGAAAAGCCGCTTAAAACTTCACCCGTTTGATGCTGTACTCGGCCTGCGGCGGGGTTTTGTTGGCTTGCAGCTCGTTCAGGTGCGAGTACAGCACGTAGGTGTCGGCGTTGGAGCGGCGGGCGAGGGTGGTGGGGTACACGGCGGGCGTATCGAAGGTGCCGGTGGTGTTGGCCGTGGCCCAGTTGTCGGCGGTGCCGAGGCGGTAGACTTTGTTCTGGCTGTTGCACACCACCAGCAGCGTTTTTTCGTCCTGCAGCAGCAGGCCATCGGCGCCGCGCAGGGTTTGGCCGGTGGCCACGGCCTTGAAACCGGCGGGGTTGTTCAGCGGCACCTTGTAAATAGCGCCCACGTCAGACTTCGCCACCAGCAGGTAGCCATCGGGGTGAAACACGATGCCGTTGAGACCAAACTGCCCGGCATCGGCCGACAGCAGGCTGTTTTCGAGGAACACGCTGGGCGTGCCCTGCAGATCGGCCTTATAGATGATGGGCGAGAAGCTGTCGGTAACGTACACGTTGCCCCCGTCGTCGATGGTGAGGTCGTTGGCAAAGTGGCCGGCACCCGGGCGCAGGGCGCCGAGGTCGATGGAAGACAGAAGCTGGCCGTTGTCGCGGTTGAGCACCACCAGGCGGGCCAGCTTGCGCAATGTGGCGGCCGAGGTGCGGGCGGGGTTGTAGCCGGGGTCCGACACAGCCACCAGCAGGCGGTTGCGGGCCGCGTCGAGGTGCAGGCCGATGCTGGACACCAGGGCCGGGTCGCTGGAAAAAGCGGTGTAGATGCCGTTGTCGGATACCGTGCCCACGGTGCCGCTGGTTTCGGAGCCGACGAGGTAGCGGAAATGCTGGGCGTCGTACTGCACACCCTCGGGGTACAGGTTGGGCTGCCTGAACCGGACTTCCACGGGCGGCGAGTCGTCGTCTTTTGCACACCCCGGCAGCAGCAGGCCCAAGCCCGTCAGCAGCGCCAGCAACGAAAGTAGAGGGCGCCCGGCTGCCGGAGCAGGGGCGAGAAGCCGGAGTACAGAGCGCATGCTTTCCGATGGTGAAGTTCAGCGGTGTACGTACGCAGCCGGCCGCGCAAAGGATAAGGACCAGCCGCGGTACCCGGCCCGGCTACACCAACTTCAGCGTGCCTCCCACGAAGCTGTTCACGTAGTCGACAATTTCACCCGTCACGCGGTAGAGGTCGGCGGTTTCGGCTGCGGAGCGCCCACCGGATCGGCGGGCCAGCTTCTCGGCGTCGGCTAGGCGGTCGAGGGAATAGCGAAGCGAATCGAAGGCCAGTTGCAGCTGCGCATTGCTCTGGCTGCCGTCCTGGAGCGCGGCCAGCCGCAGCTCCAGCGTGTGCATCACCACTTCGGCCATGCGGCCCAGCAGGGCCTGCTCGGCCACCGAAAACGTGCGTGGCTCCCGGTCGATGACGCAGACGGTGCCGATGCTGTGGCCGTCGGCGGTTTTGAGCGGCACGCCGGCGTAAAACTGCAGGTTTAGGGCTTCGGCTACGTCGGGGTTGGTGAGGGTGCAGGGGCTTTGGGTGAGGTTTTCGAATACCACCGGGGTGCCGTGCAGCACGGCTACCGAACACAGGCTGTCTTCGCGCGGTACCCGGATGGCGCCGGGCAGGCCGAAATTGGCCTTGAACCACACGGTGTCCTGCGTCACCAACGACACCAGGGCAATGGGCATGTCGAAGAGCCGGGCAATGAGCCGGGCCAAGTCGTCGAATAGCTGTTCGGGCGGGGTGTCCGCTATGCGGTAGCGGGCCAGGGCGTGGGTGCGGTCCTTATCATGCGGCGGGATAAGGAGGCGTTTATCAACAGGCATTTGTTCTCGCGGCACGGTTCAGGTTCCAGCCCGCGTACGGCGTTGCGGAAAGGGAGGTTGCATTGCGGGAAAGCAAAGGCCGTATGCCGCTGGTTTCAAAGTGGAAAAAAGGGGCGGGCCGAGCGGGAGCGGGGCGTGCTTGTCGGGACGGGCTGCTATTTTGCCGCGGCGCCGCAGCCGTTTGGTCGGCTGCGCGGTTGAAGACATTTACGCGCACCTGCCCACACGGAAACCACCATGCAAATCGGAATCGACAGTTTTGCCTCGCACCTGCTCACGAACAGCAGCGGCACCACCCTGAGCGGCCAGCAGGCCATGGCCGAGCTGCTCGCGCGCATCGAGCGGGCCGATGAAGTGGGGCTCGACGTGTTTGGCATTGGGGAGCATCACCGGCCGGAATACCTCGACTCGGCCACGGCCGTGATTCTGGCCGCCGCGGCCGCCCGCACCAAGCGCATTCGGCTCACCAGCGCCGTAACGGTGCTGTCGGCCGCCGACCCGGTGCGCGTGTTTCAGGAGTTTGCCACGCTCGATTTGATTTCGCAGGGCCGCGCCGAAATGGTGGTGGGCCGGGGCTCGTCCATCGAAGCCTTCCCGCTGTTTGGCTTCGACCTGGACGACTACGACGCCCTGTTTGCCGAGAAGCTGGAGCTGCTGCTGAAAATCCGCGACGCGGAGCGCGTGACGTGGTCGGGCAAGTTTCGGCCGGCCCTCACGGGGCAGGGCATTTACCCGCGGCCGGTGCAGCAGCCGCTGCCCATTTGGCTGGGGGTGGGCGGCACGCCGCAGTCGTTTGCGCGGGCCGGCATGCTGGGCCTGCCGCTCATGGTGGCCATCATCGGCGGCGACACCCACCGCTTCCGGCCGCTGGTGGATGTGTACCGCGAAGCCGGGCGCCGGGCCGGGCACGCACCCGAGCAGCTGCAAGTAGGACTGCACTCGTTGGGCTACGTGGCCGACACCACCGCGCAAGCCGTTGAGGCCATGTACCCCGGCTACGCCCGCACGTTTTCGGCGCGCAGCAAGGAGCGGGGCGGTCCGCCCGTTACCCGGGCGGCATTCGATGCGCAAACCGGGCCGTTGGGCGCGCTGCTCGTCGGCAGCCCCGAGGACGTGGCCGCCAAGATTCTGCGCCACGCCGAGGCGCTGGGCGGCATCACGCGGGTCACGTTTCAGATGGACGTGGCCACATTGCCGCACACCGAGCTGCTGCGGGCCATTGAGCTGCTGGGCACGCGCGTGGCGCCGCTGCTGCGCTGAAGCGCGGGCGGGCTGTGCCGGGCTTGTAATGGCATGTGCCGAGCTTGTAATGGTCGGTGTCAACCTTGCAATGGCATGTGGCGGGCCTGTAACGGTCAGTGGCGAGCTTGCAATGGGCGGTGACGGGTGCGCAACGCCCTGTGTCAAGCGCGTTATGCCCCGTGTCGGGCGTGATATGAAGCGAGTCGGGGTGGCAATGGCCGCTGACGAGGCGTCAATGACCGGTGCCAAGGTGACAACGGCTGGTGACGGGGTGACAATGGCCGGTGACGAGGCGTCAAAGCCCGGTGGCGGGGTGACATTGCGCTGTGTCAAGGCGTCAATGGCCGGTGTCGAGCTGTCAATGGCATGTGTCAAGGCGTCAATGGCCGGTGTCAGGGCGTCAATGGGCTGTGCCGAGGTGACAACGGCCGGTGACGGGGTGGCATTACCGGCGGGCCGGCGCGCTACGGATGCGGGGTAGCGCGCCTGGCATGGTTGGGCAGGTTGCAGGGCGCGCATCGGGTGCCGGCGGTAGCGGGATGGGCCCTGGGTTACCGCCGCACGTAGGCCCGGTAGTCGAGGCCATCGTAGCGGAAGAACAGGGTGTCGCGGGCGCTGCGGGGCGAGTTGTACTGGTAGAAGTTGTCGAGCAGTAGGGTATCGGAGGCGCTGTCAGAGCCGTAGTAAGGCGCGTGAATCTTGAAGCCGCCGGTTTCCGGGCCGATGCGCAGCTGGTAGTACTCGTAGCCGTATTGGTCGAACCACATGCCCTTGCGGCCGATGCTGGGCACGCCGGGGTCGCGGGGGCCCGGGTAGATATACGGGCGGAAATAGCTTTCGAACTCGTTGTCGGTGCGCTGGCGGCCCAGGTAGCGAATGTCGCGGAGGTTGCGGCGGTACACGTCGGTGAAAAACGTCCGGCTGCTGTCTTCGGCCTGGCCCGGGAAGCGGAAGCGGTGGCCGTAGCGCTGCGGAAAATCGGGCAGCCACTGCACCGCGATGCGCGGGTTGCTCACGCGGCGAAACTCCGAAGGCTCGAGGTAGGGCACTTCCGGCCAGCTCGGGTGCCGGTCGAACCAGGGCAGGCGGTAGCCCAGGGCGAAGCAGAGAGCAAGCCAAAGCGCTAGGGCAACGAGTAGCCGCTGCATCCAGCGGGTGGGGGAGAGGGGCATGCTGGTTTTGCTTACAACAACTGCACTTCTAGCATCCGGTTCTCTGGGTCAATCAGAATCCAATCGTCGGAGTCGGAGGCGGGCACGCAGGGCTCCAAGCTGCGGCCCTGCAGATAGACCTGGTACGCCTGCAGACCGAGCTTCACAACGAGCTGCCAAATCGACTGGGCACCCGAGCCGCCGCCTTGGCTTGGCCCTTGGTCAATCCAGGCCCGCAACACGATGTGACCGGAGGTGCGCACGGATTCAGGCTGGTAATCTTTGGGCCATTCTGGCTCCAGGATTCCGTCGCACCAGTAGCGGCGGAGGCTTTTGTCGCGGGAGTGGCGGAGGGCGGCGGAAATAGCGTGTTCGAGGTGCTCGTAGAAGGCTCGGGTAAGAGACGGGTGCAGTTCAGTCATTGGCAGTGAATGGTAGAAATCTTAAGTACCTCAACAGGACGAAGGTGATATGAATAGGATATGGTGTCTCCAGAAAGTGTAATGGTTCGGTCGCGGCCATTTGTATTTATGTCATCGTCGAAAGTATTCGGAGTGTATTCGTACACTATTCTGGCTGGCGTATACAATTCAGGAGGCCAGCTGTGCTTGCGGATGGCACTTGTGTAATTTCTATTCTTGATTGTATCAAAGTCCATATAGCGTAAGTCATGCTTTATCTTGGGAGTTACCTGGAAAAAGAATGCTCGCCTGTTCCTCAAAAACCTTAAGGCGCTTTCATTGCCGGGGCATAATACGCTGTCCGTAAAGACAAAGTAGCCTTCGGAAATCCTTTCGCCTGTCTCGGGGAAATTCCGATAGATGATGTAGCCTCTATCCACTTTGACTTCTGCATTATTCAGAGAGTCATTGCTACAAGAGGAAAAAATTGCGCAGAGAGATATAACAAGTGTGAGACGCACAGCAGCCAAGTGAAGGGGCTAGAAAGCGGAAAGCAGAAGGTAGCTGAAGTAAGATACCCAAACGCCGTACCTTTGCCGTTCCTTCCCGCAAGGTAGTAGCTGCATGATTTCCATTTCCGACCTCGATTTCCACTTTGGTGCCCGCACGCTGTACGACGGCGCCAACCTCCATATCAAGCCCAAGGATAAGATTGGCCTTATTGGGCTCAACGGCCAGGGCAAATCCACGCTGCTACGCCTGCTAGTGGGCGAATACAAGCCCGACGGCGGCAGCATCTCGATGAGCAAAGACGTGACGCTGGGCTTCCTCAACCAGGATTTGCTCAGCTACGACTCGCACGAGCCCATTCTGGTGGTGGCTATGCAGGCCTTTGCCGAAGCGCTGGACCTGCAGAAGAAGATTGACGAGGTGCTGCTGGAGTTTGAACAGAACTACACCGACGACCTCGTCGACAAGCTGGCCGCGCTGCAAGAGCGGTTTGAGGCCCTGGGCGGCTACACCATGCAGGCCCGCACCGAGGAAATTCTGGAAGGTCTGGGCTTCACCACCGAAGAGCTGCAGAAGCCGCTGAAACTGTTTTCGGGCGGCTGGCGCATGCGCGTGATGCTGGCCAAAATCCTCTTGCAGGAACCCTCGCTGCTGCTGCTCGACGAACCGACCAACCACCTGGACTTGCCGAGTATCAAGTGGATTGAGAACTACCTCGCCGGCTACGAAGGCGCGGTCATCATCGTGAGCCACGACCGGGAATTCCTCGACAACACCACCAACATGACGGTGGAGGTGACGGGCGGCAAGCTGGTGCCCTACGCCGGCAACTACTCCTTCTACCAGGAGGAAAAAGTGCTGCGCGACGAGATTCACCAGGGTGCCTACGAAAACCAGCAGGCCGCCATCCGGCAGGCCGAGCGGTTTATTGAGCGGTTCAAGGCCAAGGCCTCGAAGGCCAAGCAGGCCCAGAGCCGCCAGAAGATGCTCGACAAGATGGACCGCATCGACTCGGTAGCGCCCGAGGCGGCCAAGGTGAACTTCTCGTTCCGCTTTTCGGTGCAGCCCGGCCGCCACATCCTGCGCATGGAGCACGTGACGAAGAAGTACGGCGAGAAGCTCATCTTCCGCGACACGAACGTGCACATCGAGCGGGGCGACAAGATTGCCCTGATCGGAGCCAACGGCAAGGGCAAGTCGACGCTGATGCGCCTGATTTCGGGCTCCGAAGCGCCCACCGCCGGCACCCACCAGCTGGGCCACAACGTGATTATGGCCTTCTACGCCCAGCACCAGCTCGAAAGCCTGAACGTGGACAACGAGGTGCTGCAGGAGATGGTGCAGGCCGGCTCGAAGCGCACCGAAATGGAGCTGCGCACAGTGCTGGGCTCGTTCCTGTTCACCGGCGACGCGGTGTTCAAGAAAATCAAGGTGCTGAGCGGGGGCGAGAAAAGCCGCGTGGCGCTGGCCAAAACGCTGATTTCGGAGGCCAACTTCCTGCTGCTCGACGAACCGACCAACCACCTGGACATGCAGTCGGTGAACATCCTGATTCAGGCGCTGGAGCAGTACGAGGGCACTTTCCTGGTCATCAGCCACGACCGGTACTTCGTGGAGAACGTGGCCACCAAGATCTGGTACATCGAGGATTACCAGCTGAAGGAGTACCCCGGCACCTACCACGAGTACGAGCAGTGGCAGGAGGAGCGCGCCAAAGACGCCAAGAAGCTAGGCGCCGCCGCGCCGGCCCCGGCCAAAGCCGCCCCGAAGCCGGAAGTGAAAAAGCAGCTCAGCCAGACCGAGCGCGAAACCGCCCAGCGCGAGCTGAAGCAAACCAGCAAGCAGCTGCAGGAAGCCGAAGCCCGTGTGAGCAAGCTGGAAGTGGAGCTGGCCGGCTACGAAAAGCAGCTCGGCGACCCAAACATCTACAACAACGCCGCCCAGCTGAAAGACGCCACGGTGAAGTTTGAGCAGGTGAAAAAGGAGCTGAGCAAAGCCAACGACCAGTGGGCCGAGCTGGCCGAGAAGGTAGAAGAGCTGGAAGGCAAGCTCTAACCGGCCGCCGCCGGCAGCAAAAAGCCCCGCCAGATGCTAAAGCTTCTGGCGGGGCTTTTGTTATTCGGAGTTGAGACGCGGTGTAGCCAACGTTAAAGTATTGGCGATGTGGCGGTATTCTGTGTTACGTCTGCCCAGAGCCTATACTGGTTAAAGATATAAAAGCTCATTGTTTATTCTGCTGCTCGGTACTATTCTTCTGCCGAAATCGAAGCTGAATTGCGAACAAAAGCTGCGAATATATTAGTCGCGCCCGCCATATTGCCAATGCACTGTTGTGCGCTGGCTTGTTGCTTATTTTTGTAGCACCAAATTCTTTAAATTAATATTCCCACAATCGATTTCTTTCTCGTCAGTTAACGAGTTTGATGGCCCACTGAATCGTGAAATTCGATAAACAAGATTTTGCCCCTTAAGGCTTAGTCCTGTTCGAAATGGTCCACCGAACCCTTTGTCAAAGAGAATTACGACATAAAAACCACTTGATTCTTTTGAATGAATTGTTCTTCTTGACGATGCTGATTTTCGAATAGCATTATCCAGAAACGACTCTAAGTCCTCGAGGCCATGATTATGTCCGTTTAAGTTGTTAAACGTCATCGTGTCGGAAGGAAGCAGTATTTTAAAGTGCTTGCCAGGGGAAGATGGGAGTTCATACGAGTCTGCAGGAAAGTTAATATTCAATACCAGAGAATTGTCTGTTTCATTGGTTATCCTCGTCCAAAATATGGTTTTAAAATATTCCTTCCCAGTTGGGTCAGTGTATCCTTCGCCTTTGGGGCCGCCGTTTTCTATGATGAGGAGTTTGCCCATAGAATCAGCGTACACATATTTCCTTGCTGAATTTACAGTTTCGGTCTTGACAGTTTGTGGCGTTGATTTATCACCTTGTTTACAGGAAAGAAGTCCTGTCGTTGCAATAATTAATAACAGAGCTGGATTCATTATGAGTAATGTGCTGATGTCGGTGATGAGCTTGCGTACAACATTTCTATTGCCGAAAGTGGCAACAGCTTTTGAGTTTCGGTTATATCTACTTAGCCCGCAGGGGAGTTTCGGTTATATGTAGAACGGTGGTGCTATAACCGAAGCAGGAGTGCTTACAGGCCCAGGGTGTCGAGGGGAGAAGCTGGGCGGTTGCGCTGGGCGACATGGGTGTCGATTTCAGGGGTTTTGATGCCGTTATAGGCGGACAGACATTGAATGTCGTGAAAAGTGATGTACCCGTCCCATCAACTATCTGAACCCTACTGCTTGGCCAAGAAGCAACACTCGGCCTGGGAAGATACACGCCCGCCCGTACCTTCGCAACATGCGCCTATCCAACGTTGCCCTCCTACTCGCCATATTCGCCGCGCCGGCCTGTGTGCCGCTGGGCACGCCCATCACCGACCCCAACGCCGGCAAGCCCGGCCAGAGCAGCGCCGTGCAGGCGCCGCGGGCCAACCGGGAGCTGCGCTTCGAGGACGCCATCTACGACGAGGACATCCAGAGTGTGCAGTGCTACGCCAGCAGCGGGCAGCCCACCGAAATCTTCAACCCGCCGGTGGTGCCGCTGGGGCAGGGCAACATCGTGCTGGAGTTTGATATTCTGGGTAACCAGAGCCGCCGCCTCACCGCCCGCCTCGTGCACTGCAACGCCGACTGGACGCCCTCGGTCCTCACCGATTTGCAGTTTCTCAACGACATCAACGAGTTCAACCTCACCCAGTACTACACCTCCACCGGCACCCAGGTACCCTACTACCACTACCGCCTGCCGGTGCCGGGCGTAAAGCTATCGGGCAACTACCTGCTGGTGGTGCAGGACCAGGGCCGCCAGCCACTCATTTCGCGCCGGCTACTGGTGTACGAAAACCGCCTCGACGTGCAGGCGCAGCTGGGGCTGCCGCCCGGCGGCTCGGCCCGCTACACCATGCAGCAGGTCGATTTCGTGATTCGCTACGGCGCCTTTCCGCTGGTGAATCCGGCCGTGGAAGCCAAGGTGGTGCTGCGCCAGAACTTCCGTTGGGACAACGCCAAGTACGGCCTGCGCCCCACCTTCGTGCGCGACGCCGAGCAGCAGCTCGACTACCAATTTTTCAACTACGAAAACGCCTTCCCGGCCCTCAACGAGTTCCGCGCCGTCGACCTGCGAAGCCTGCGCACCAACGGGCTGGGTGTGGCTGCGCTGAACGTTCAGGCCTCGCCGCGGGAGCTGCTGCTGAACCCCGAGCCCGGCCGCGGCGGCCGCGCCTACTCGCAGTACGAAGACGCCGACGGCCAGCGCGTATTCGAAAGCCGCGACTTTGGCGGCAGCGGCTCCACCAACGCCGACTACGTGTGGGCTACCTTCCAGCTGGCCGCCGAAAGCCCCGCGCCCGGCCCGGTGTATGTGTTCGGCGCATTATCAGACTGGAAGCTGAAAAACGACTTCAAGCTGACCTACAACGCCGAAAAACAACTGTACACCGGCCGCGTGCTGCTCAAGCAAGGCTACTACAACTACTATTACGTGGTGGGGCAGCAGGCGCCCACCCCGCCCGATGCCGCCTACTTCGAGGGCAGCTACCAGCTCACCGAAAACCAGTACGACGTGCTGGTGTACTACCGCCCGCCCGGCACCCGCACCGATTTGCTTGTGGGCTACCGCGCGCTGGTGGCCAACGGCCAAGAAGTGCAGCTGAACCGCGGCCGCCTCTTCCGCTAAAACCAGCCAAGGCGAATCGTACAAAGCCACGGGCCGCTCCATCGTTTGCTACGACAGGGCGGCCCGGTTTTGCGTGTGGCTGTTGCTGCTGGAACTCCTTACGACTTGGGCACGGCCAGCAGCGCGGTGGCTTTGAAATTGACCGGCTTGCCCTTTCCAGCCTGAACCGTTTGGGCGTCGCCTTTGCCTTTGCTGCCGCGCGGAATCACGTTTTTGTCGCCGGCCGTGCCGGTGCCGTAGGTGCCGGATACGGCTGTGTTCAGGCCCGTGGCAAAGGTGAGGCCGATGGTGGGGCGCCGGCCGTTGGCGAAGGCCGCGCCGCGCTTGTAAAGCAGGCGCAGCGGCACGGCCAGCTCGTAGTTGAGCGCGCCGGCGGCATCTACGGCGGCCGCGGCCTGCACCCCAATGAGGGTGCGGGTTTCGGTGAGAACGGGCTCCAGATTGCCTTTGTAGTGCAGCAGCTTCATTTCGTGAGTGCCCGCCAGCACCTGCTGAATAATGGCCAGGCGGTCGGCGGCGGAAGCGTTGGGTTGGGGGCGCACCGGCGCAAAGCCGCCGCCCAGCGGAAACTGCACCCCAAACTGCTGGCGGTGGGTGCCGGCGCTGTCGAGCCACACGGTGAGGCCCTGGTACACGAGGCGCGCCTGCAGCGGGGCATCGGTGGCGCGCAGGCGCAGGTACACGTTGCGGGCGTCGTTGGCTACTTGGTACTGCAGGCCACTGGCCGCGTCGAGGCGCAGCGAGTCGGCCCACTCGTAGGGCTGCCCGTCGACCACGTGGGTTTTGGTGGCGGGCTGGCTGCGGCCGATGGGCTGCTTGTGGCAGGCCACCAGGGCCAGCGCCGGCGCGGTCAGAGCAAAAAGGCGGAGGAAAGAGAAACGCATACGATGAAGGAGAAGCCGCCGGCCAGGCAAGGCGAAACGCGGCAGGGGCAAATAAGTCGGGAAGAACGGGCAGTCAGCAGCCAGCGCGCCGCGCGCATCAGGCCACGCCGGCCTGCGCGGCCAGCACCCGCTGGGCGTCGCGCACCACGGTGGCCCAGGTTTGCTGCATCAGCTCGGGCTCCACGCCGGTGCGCTCCACGTACTCGCGCTGGTACTGCTGCAAGCGGGCGTGCAGGGCGCGGGAGCGGTTTTGCACGGCCGTGAAATCGGAAAGCAGGCGGCGCTTGCCCTCGGGCTGCAGCACCAGCGCCGCGTGAATCTTGAAGTAGCTGCCGGCCAGATATTCGCGCAGCATCAGCACCTGCTGCAGCTCGTCGCGGTCGGCATCGGCGAGCTGGTAGGCCATTTGCGCTTCGATGGCGAGGAGGCCGGCGGGCTTGGTGGCCGCGGCGTATTCTTCAAACAAAGCGGTGTACTGCTCGCCGGTTTCGGGCTTCACCTGAAAGAGCTTGTCGAAGATGAGCATGTGGGCCACCTGCTGCTCGGCGGCCTGTCCGAAGTACAGCGCCAGCCCGTAGTGCGCGTAAATTTCCTTTGTTTGCTCTTCTTCGCTGAGCTGCTCGAAGTGCGCAATGATGTGCTGGATGTCCATAGCTGAGTTTGCGGCTGCAAGTACGGCAGGAACCCGAACATTCCCCGCGCGGGGCAGGGGGAGGGCCGCAAGTTCAGCCATTGCCCGGCGCGGTACGTAGCTTGTCTACATTCCCCGCAAACCGGCGCGCCCGCGCTGTTCCCCCAAACTCCTTCCTGCCATGCGTAACTACTTTCGAACCGGTTTTTCGGCCGCCGCGCTGCTGATTGCGGCTTCCTGCGCCACCAACCCCGTCACGGGCAAGCGCGAAGTCATGCTCGTCTCGGAAGGGCAGGAGCTGGCCATGGGCCAGCAGTCGGACCCCGCCGTAACGGCCCAGTTTGGGCTGTACCCCGACCAGAAGCTGCAGAACTTCATCAACGAGAAAGGCAAGCAGATGGGCGCCGTGTCGCACCGGCCCGAGCTGGCCTATAACTTCCGCGTCGTCGACTCGCCCATCATCAACGCCTTCGCCATTCCGGGCGGCTACGTGTACTTCACCCGCGGCATCATGGCGCACTTCAACAACGAAGCGCAGTTTGCGGGCGTGCTGGGCCACGAAATCGGCCACGTGACGGCCCGGCACTCGGCCCGGCAGCAAACCAACGCCATCATCGGGCAGGTGGGGCTGATGGGGGCCATGATTGCCTCGCCGCGCATCGCGCAGTTTGGCGAGCAGGCCATGCAGGGCATGCAGCTGCTGTTCCTCAAGTTCGGGCGCGACGACGAAAGCCAGTCCGACGAGCTGGGCGTGCAGTACTCCTCCAAAATCGGCTACGACGCTTCGCAGATGGCCGATTTCTTCCAAACGCTGCAGCGCGAGCAGGAAAAGAGCGGCGCCGAGGCCATTCCCGATTTCCTCTCGACCCACCCCAACCCCGCCGACCGCTACAACCGTGTGCACCAGCTGGCCGACCAGTGGAAGCAGCAAAACGGCAACCCCACGAACCTGAAAATCAACCGCGACCAATACCTTAAGCTCATCGACGGCATCGTGTACGGCGAAGACCCCAAGCAGGGCTTCGTGGAAAACAACACGTTTTACCACCCCGAGCTGAAGTTTCAGTTTCCGGTGCCCGCCGGCTGGAAGCACCAGAACACGCCCCAGCAGTTTCAGATGGCCGACCCCGCCGGCAAGGCCCTGCTGATGCTGATGCTGGCCCCCGGCGCCTCGCTCGACGAAGCCGCTCAGGCCCTCACCAAGCAGCTCAGCCTGCAGCCCACCGAGTCGCGCCGCACTACCATCAACAGCTTTCCGGCCCTCACTTTCGCGGCCGACCAGGTGCAGCAAGACCCGCAAACCGGCCAGCCGGTGGCGGGCGTGCGCGTGCTGAGCTACCTCATTCAGGACGGCAAAACCATCTTCGCGCTGCTGGGCGTATCAGCCCCCTCCGATTTCCCCGGCTACGCCCCGCAGTTCAGCAGCGTGGCCGAAGCCTTCCAGCGCCTCACCGACCGCGACAAACTCACCCGCCAGCCTGAGCGCGTGCGGGTGAAAACCCTGAAGCTGCGCAGCACCCTCGACAAGGCCCTGCGCACCTACAACGTGCCCGAAAACCGGCTGGAGGAAATGGCTATTCTCAACGGCATGCAGCTCAACGAGCAGGTAAACGCCGGCTCGCTCATCAAAGTAGTGGAGAAGTAGCCTCTGCCTCGCGCAGGGCGGGCCGCGCCATGCTGGCACGGTCCCTGCGTAACCCTGGGCCTAGCCTCGTCCGTTGCAGGCATACCCCGCGCCGCGTCCGCCGCGGCCTCACTTTGTTTCCTCGCCATGAACCCTACCTTCCGTCGCAGCGCCCAAGCCAGTGCTTTGCTGCTGTTGCTGCTGCCCCTGGCCAGCTCTACTTCCCCGAAACTCGACCCGCCCAAAGCCGCCGCAGCAGTGCCGGTGCAGGGCGCCAACCCCGATCCGCAGGTAATTGCCCAGTTTGGCTTGTTTGAAAACGCCAAGCTGCAGAGCTACATCGACCAGAAAGGCATGGCCATGGGCCGCATTTCCGACCGACCCGCCGATGTCAAGGGCTTTACCATCGTCGATTCGCCCATCATCAACGCCTTTGCCACGCCCGATGGCCACGTGTATTTCACGCGCGGCATCATGGCGTACTTCAACAACGAAGCGCAGTTCAGCGGGGTGCTCGGCCACGAAATCGGCCACATTACGGCCCGCCACGGCCAGAAGCAGCAGACGCGCTCCACCATTGCCAACGGGGCCCTCATTCTGGGTTCCATCCTCTCGAAGCGCGTGGCCTCCATCGCGCAGCCGGCCTCGCAGGTGGTGGGCCTGGGTTTGCTCAAGTACGGCCGCGACGACGAAAACGAGTCGGACAAGCTGGGCGTGAAGTATTCCAGCAAAATCGGCTACGACCCGGCTTCCATGGCCGACTTTTTCCTCACGCTGCAGCGCACCGAGCAAAGCAGCGGCGCGGCCACCATTCCCACGTTCCTGTCGTCGCACCCCAACTCGGCCGACCGCTACCAGAACGTGAAAAAGCTGGCCGTGCAGGCCGAGCAGCAAGCCGGCAAGCAGCTGGCCGTCAACCGCGACCAGTACCTGCGCCTGCTCGAGGGCCTGCCCTTCGGCGACGACCCGCGCCAGGGCTTCGTGGAGGGCGGCGTGTTCTACCACCCCGATCTGAAGTTCCGCTTCCCCATTCCTTCGGGCTGGAAGTCGCAGAACTCGCCCACGCAGTTTCAGATGGCCGAGCCCAACGGCAAAGCCGTCATCGTGCTCATTCCGGCCGGCGGCAGCGGCGCCACGCTCGATGCCGCCGCCGAGGCCCTGGCCAAGCAGCTGAACATCCAATCGGCGCAGGCCAGCCGCACCACCATCAACAGCTTCCCGGCCATTGCCATTCAGGGCGACCAGGTGGGGCAGGACCAGCAAACCGGCCAGCAGGGCATCACGGCCCGCACGCTCAGCTACGTCATTCAGGACGGGCAAACCATCTACGCCCTTGTGGGCCTCACCTCGCCGGCCGCTTTCGAAACCTACGCGCCGCAGTTTCAGCGCACCGCACAGGGTTTCGCCCGCCTCACCGACGCCAGCAAGCTGAACCGCCAGCCCGAGAAGGTACACATTCGCACGGCCAAAGCCGGCCAGACGCTGGCCTCGGCCCTGGCCGCCAACGGCGTGCCGTCGTCGCGCTACGAGGAAATGGCTATTCTGAACGGCATGAAAACATCGGATAAGCTGACCAGTGGGCAGTTGTTTAAGATTGTGGGGAAGTAAGGCAGTAACAAAAATGAAATCGGTCGGCTTTGCTCCGCTACAGGAGCTTAGCCGACCGATTCTTTTTATGGGAATGTGACATTTACAGCTTCAGCTTGCATTTGCGAAGCTCCAGTTGCTCAGCAGCAAGTAGTTTTTCGTGTATAGCTTTCCAGTCGTCCTGCTCTACCAGCTGCCTGTACTCGTCCAACTCATTACCGAGTTTTTCCGCCCGGTTGCCTGATTTCCCTTCTAAGTGTTGACGTAGCGCTGATAACAGTGGTATGGCAGCATCAGGTTTGTTGTTCTTGAGGGAACAGTAAAGTAAGACTATATCATAGGCAAATGCTTCACCAGGAAATAATCTGCGTTTGGGTAAAAGGTCTTCCCAATGGGAGAGAATTTGAGCTGAGGTATTGATACTGTTAAAATAGGGGAGTACGTCACGGATTATTCTACCGGCCAAGTATTCAGCAAGCAACACATACTCGGCAGTAATGCGGTAATGGTTCTTAATGCCGGGCACAATTTCCTCTATAGGTTTCTGCCAAAGCAGTTCGCTGGATGACGTTAAGCGAAAAAAATCTGAGCAGTAAGGTATTACAGCAACCCCTGTCTCATAAGTTGCGCTGATACCCATCCAACTACCGCGAGTATCGATATGGATTATTTGCATTACGTCATTGACTGCACGAATGAGTTTGCGACCTAATAATATGAACCCGTATGGAGCTAGATGCGCTGCCACAGCAGCTGTAAAGGGCTTGAAAGCCTGTCTTAATTCTTCTTTCGGCAAAGGTCTGTAAACCTTTAGGTCTTCCCATTTCATCGTGGTGAGTTCGTAAACAGCACAATCAACAACGCCCCGACCGAATACCGGCGGGGGCGTTGAAGTTACTACCGAGCGAGATGCTTCGGCTGTGCCTCTGCATGACGTTCTGTTAGCGTGGCGCTACACGTTGAAGCGGAAGTGCATGATGTCGCCGTCCTGCACGACGTATTCCTTACCTTCCACGGCCATTTTGCCGGCTTCCTTGATCTTGGCTTCCGAGCGGTACTGCACGTAGTCGTCGAGCTTGATGACCTCGGCGCGGATGAAGCCCTTCTCGAAATCGGAGTGGATAACGCCGGCTGCGGCGGGGGCTTTGTCGCCGCGGTGCACGGTCCAGGCGCGCACTTCCTTCACGCCGGCGGTGAAGTAGGTAATCAGGTTTAGGATTTCGTAGGAGGCGCGGATGAGCTTGTTCAGGCCCGATTCCGTGAGGCCGTACTCGCCCAGGAACATTTCCTTTTCCTCGGGGTCGTCCATCTCCGCAATCTGCGACTCGATGGCGGCCGACACCACCACAATCTGGGCGTTTTCGTCCTTCACGTGCTCCCGCAGGGCGTCCACGTACTTGTTGCCGCCGGCCGGAATGCTGGCTTCGTCCACGTTGGCCACGTAAATCACGGGCTTGATGGTGAGCAGCTGCAAGTCTTCCACGGCCTCCAGCTCTTCCTCCGAAGCCACCAGGGCGCGGGCGTTCTGGCCGCTTTCCAGGTGCTCCTTGAAGCGCTGCAGCGCGGCTACTTCCTTCTTGGCCTTGGCGTCGCCGCCCTTGGCCGAGCGCTCCGACTTTTGGAGCTTCTTGTCGACGCTCTCGATGTCTTTGATCTGCAGCTCGGTATCGATAACGTCCTTGTCGAACACCGGATCGACGCCGCCGGCCACGTGCACGATGTTGGGGTCGTCGAAGCAGCGCACCACGTGAATCACGGCGTCAACCTCACGGATGTTGGCCAGGAATTTGTTGCCGAGGCCTTCGCCTTTGGAAGCGCCTTTCACGAGGCCCGCAATGTCGACGAACTCCACGATAGTGGGCACCACGCGCTCGGGCTTCACAATTTCCTCCAGCACCTGCAGGCGCGGGTCGGGCACGGTAATCACGCCCACGTTGGGCTCGATGGTGCAGAACGGGTAGTTGGCCGATTCGGCCTTGGCGTTCGACAACGCGTTGAACAGGGTGGATTTGCCCACGTTAGGCAACCCGACGATACCGCAGCGAAGACCCATGCTTGTTAATTCTGAATGTTAAGTGCTGAATGCTGGAATTGGCGCAGCGCGCAATTCGGCTGCAAAGGTACAAAGCCTCGGGGCGTGAAACACCAGCGGGTATTTATCTAGCGGAGCGCCCAAGTGCCTCGACACAGCGGCTGAGTTATGGCTGCGGCAAATCAGCCTTAGCCGTTAAGTATTGACGTAAACAGTCTTGCACGCACGTGCCCATTGAATCACCATCGGCACGACACGGACTTTCTTGCCCCGAGATAATGGCTAAGATGGTGAAGCGGTTTGCGGACCGGAGGCCATCGTGTTTATAAATCATAACGTCGCCACGTGCACCTACAGCCTGAAAGATGAGAACGAACTGCTCAGCCGTGAGTTCAGCGGGTGAATGTGCAAGGGCATGTAGTTCGTAATCAGACACAGGTAGAACGATTAATCATTTGGCAATTAGCGAAGCTTAGCAACGTAGTAAGCCGGAAACTCGCGCAGCAGACTGTAGATGTCGCGCAGCTCGAAATAGCTTGCGTGAGCGGTAAAGATGCGCCAGTTGCCCGCTTGCTGCAGCAGCAGCTTGGCGCGGGTGAGGTGGTAGAACTGCGACACCACGATAACCGAGCGAAAGTGCCGCTGCGCCGCAATGCGGCCGAAATTGGCGGCCGTGGCCAAGGTGGTGTTGCCTGCATTGTCCACCAGAATATCGGCGCGGCGCACACCCTGCCGCAGCAGGTATTGGCGCATGCTCCAGCCTTCGTAGTGGCCTTCGGTGCCCAGGGCGCCACTCACCACAATGCGCGGTGCCAGGCGGGCTCGGTACAGCGCCAGGGCTTTGTCGAGGCGGGCTTGCAGGCGGGCCGAGGGCGTGCCATCTTCGTTTACCTTGTTGCCCAGCACCAGAATGCAGTCGGCGGGCTGGGCGGTGTCGCGCAGCCCGTCGCGGGCAATCCAGACGCTGTGCGCTACCACCCACGCCAGCAGCAGCAGAAAGCCGCTGCCCAGCAAGAGTTTGTTGGTCCGAGTGCTCATCGGTATAGCTAGGCCTACGCAACAACGCGCCGCCCGCTGGCCGAAGCCAGGCAGGCAGCGCGTTGCCAGAAAATTGAAGAAAACGCGGGGCTAGTAGGTGCCGTTGTCGGCGCCGGTGCTGTTGGCGCTGTTGAAATCGGGGCCGTCGTAGCGGTTCGGGTCGTTGAACTCGGGGCGGGGGCGGTCCAGCTCGGCCACTTCGTCGGGCGAGAGCAGCTCTTCGCGCACGTAGCCGATGGCGTCCTGCAGGGCCTCAGCGAACTTGAGGAAGTCCTCTTTGTAGAGGAAGATTTTGTGCTTCTCGTAGGAGAAGGTGTCGTCGTCGCGCAGCCGACGCTTGCTCTCCGTAATGGTCAGGTAGTAGTCCTGGCCGCGGGTGGCTTTCACGTCGAAAAAATAGGTGCGCTTGCCGGCTTTGATGCGCTGGGAATAAATCTCTTCCTGTTCGTAGCGGTCTTCCACGGGGTCCAGCTGGTAAAAGTGTTTGAATGAAGGAGGGGTTGGGTTATTTCCGGATGATTGAAAAATCTCCGGCTAAAACTACCTTTTTGGCGCCTCAGATAAAAATTTTTTAGCAAGAAATTGAGTCTGGCTAAGTTCAAAAAGGAGGAGACGCCGCCGGGTGTAGTACAATTCTGTTTTTCCCGAAGCCCGCGGGCACCACGCCCGCAACCGCGGCGTTACCTTCGCAGTCCTTCCGCCGCAGTTTGCTACCACCCGCATGGCCCAACCGCTCGACCTCGCCGCCGTCCGCTCCTTTGAGAACCTGGAATTTCTGGCCCGGCAGCTCGTCGATGGGTTCATCACCGGCCTGCACCAGTCGCCCTATCACGGCTTTTCGGTGGAGTTTTCGGAGCACCGCCTCTACAACCCCGGCGAAAGCACCCGCCACCTCGACTGGAAAGTGCTGGCCCGCACCGACAAGCTGTTTGTGAAGCGCTACGAGGAGGAAACCAACCTGCGCTGCCACCTGCTGCTCGACGTGTCGCCGTCGATGTTTTACCCGCGCCCCAGCCACGACAAGCTGCACTTCGCGGTGCTGTGCGCCGCAGCCCTGGCCACGCTGCTGCAACGCCAGCGCGACGCCGTGGGCCTCGTCACCTTTGGCGACCGGATAGAGCTGCAAACGCCGGTGCGCTCTACCAGCACCCACCGCCACACGCTGCTGCTGCAACTCCAGCAGCTGATGGAGCGGCCCGCGCCCGCCGAGCACGGCGGCACCGATGTGGCCGGTGTGGTACACCAGATTGCCCAGCAAATCCCGAAACGCTCGTTGGTCGTCCTCTTCTCCGACATGCTGGGCCGCGGCCAGCAGGAGCAGGGCGAGACCCTGGCGGCGCTGCAACACCTGCGCCACCAGCACCACGAGGTGCTGTTGTTTCACGTGATGGACCGCGCCACCGAGCAGGAGTTCGACTTTGCCGAGCGCCCGTACGTGTTCGAAGACGTGGAAACCGGTGAGCAGGTGAAGCTCAGCCCGTCGCAAGTGCGCGAGCAGTACCGCCAGGCCATGCACGACTACACCCAGGAACTGGCCCTGCGCTGCGGCCAGTACAAGATTGATTTCGTGCCCGTCGATATTCGGGAGCCGTTCGACAAAGTGCTGTACGCCTACTTGGTGAAGCGCGGCAAAGTGCGGTAGTCTCCCTCAACCCTTGCCCTCATGCCCGACCTGATTCTGCTCAGCATTTGCGTGGTTATCACGCTGCTCAGCGCCTTGCTCACCACGTACATTGCCCAGGGCCGGCCGTTCTGGCGCTGGTTCATCATCGGTTTGGTGCTGCCCTACGTGTCGATTTTCATTGCCATGATTGTGGTGTACCGCGAGCATAAAGCCGAGGAGCGCGAAGCCGCGCGGCGCAGCTAGCCGGCCGGCGCGTTGTCCAACGACTGCCACAAATACTTGCAGGCCAGGGTGCGGTACGGGCGCCACGGCTCGGCAATTTCCGTCATGCGCTTGAGCAGGGCGCGGCCGGTTTCCGGCAGGCCGTAGTGCCTGCGCATGGCGTTTTGAATGCCCAGGTCGCCCTCGGCAAACACGTCGGGTTGATCCAGCGCAAACATCTGGAGCATCTGCGCCGTCCAGCGGCCCACGCCTTTGATGGCGGTGAGGTGGCGCGTGAAGGCGTCTTCGTCGAGGCGGCTGAGGTGGGCGTGGTCGAACTGGCCAGCCAGCTGAAATTCGGCAATGGCGCGCAGGTAGCCCGCTTTCTGCTTGGAAATGCCCGCCACGCGCAGCTCGTCGTCGGTCATCGTAACGAGCACGCCCGGTTCGGGGTAGCCCTCGGGTTTGAAGAGGGCTTCGAGCTTGCGCCAGATGGCCGCGGCCGCCTTGGTCGAAATCTGCTGGCTGACAATGGCCTTCAACAGCGCCAGATACAGGTCTTCGTGCGGCGAAGGCACAATAGGCCGGCCGTGCGCAATGATGCCCGCCAGCACCCGATCGGCTTGGCTGAGGTGCGCAAGGGCTGCGGCGTGGTCGTAAGGGTTATCGGCGGGAGCAGTCATGGCGCAAACTTACCGGCCGCCGCTGATAGTGACGTGCAGGTTGGGCATGCGCTGGCGAAGCGCCGCAACATCGACGCCTCCCTGCTGGGCTGAATCGCTCAAATCCAGCCGCTGCAGGCCAGGCGGTAAGTGTTCCACGGGCAGGTGCACTACCCGCGTGTCGCGCAGGCTCAGCTGTTTGAGCTTCGTCATTTCCCGCAGGGAGGCCGGCAAGGTGCGGAGCGGAAATTGGCCGTTTTCGATCCGCAATACCGCTAACTGCCGCAGGCGGCCGACATCGACTGGCAACTCCGTGATGTCAGTGCCGCGAATCATGAGGTAGCGGAGCCGGGTCAGCCCGGGTAGCCAACTGGGCACTTCCCGCAGCGGGTGATTGAGCAGCAGCAGTTCCTGTAGTGCTGGCAACTGGCCAATGGTTGGGGGTAAGGCAAAAGGCATCGACTCGTCTACCGGCCCCTGCAAGAACAAGTTTTGCAGGTGCTTCAAACGGGCAAATTGCTCTTTCAATGGCATCAAATCGTAGTGGTGCCTCAGCCACAACTCCCGCACTTGGTGGGCGTGCTCTAGCGCTTGCGGCATCGAGGTCCACCTCTTGGGGCCGACCCACGAGCGGAGCGGCAGCCACGGGCGCTGGTAGTGGTAAGAAGAATCCTGAAAACTCATACCTCAAGCAGCATGTGTACCTCGTGCAGGCCCGGTGCCCATTTATCCGGCTCGATGGCCAGCGTGCGGAAACCTAGTTTGGCGTAGAAGCCTTCGGTGTGCTGCGAGGTCTTGATTTCGATGCTTTTGCCGGGATAGGCTTGCCGGCACTGCGCAATGCGGAACGCCGTAAACGCCCGACCCAGGCCCTGGCCGTGCAATTGACGGTTCACCATACCCCACGTCAGCACCGCGTACGGATGGTTGAGGGCATACCCGCCGGCCGCAACCAAGCCCGCGTGCCCGGCTAGCTCGGCCACAAAATACGGCAGGCCGTCGGTGCTTACTTCACCACGCAGAAAGGCCAGGAGGTCGGCTTCTTCTTCGGGCACGAAATAAGGCGCGAGGTTGCTGCGAAACAGCTGCAACACCGCCTCTTCGTCGCGGATAGCCTCGTAGGCGCGGAAGACAGGAACGGTAGCGAGCATAGGCTGGAAATGGAGATGGAAGCGAAAATGGACACTTTTGCCCAATATCCGCCGCTACTTGGCGCTTAGCCATTACGCTTTCCGCCTTCGCCATGCCTCTTCGCCGCCTGCTGCATCCCATCCGTGAACTATCCGAGCAGGGCAAACTGGCCGGTCTGCTCCTGATTGCCGCCACCGCGGTGTCGTTGCTCGTCAGCAACAGCGGTGTCGGGCCCGCCTACCGCGCCTTTTGGGAAACCGAGGTGGGCTACGGCCTGCTGCAGAAGTCGTTGGCGCATTGGGTCAACGACGGACTGATGGCCATTTTCTTCCTGCTGGTTGGCCTCGAAATCAAGCGCGAAGTGCTCTACGGCGAGCTGGCCCAGCCGCGCCAAGCCCTCGTGCCCGCGCTGGCCGCGCTGGGCGGCGTGGCCGTGCCCGCGCTGCTGTTTCTGAGTTTCACCCGCGGCACCGCAGCTAGCGCGGGTTGGGCCATTCCCACCGCCACCGATATTGCCTTTTCCCTGGGCATCCTCTCGTTGCTCGGCAACCGCGTGCCGTTTGGCCTGCGCGTGTTCCTCACCGCCCTAGCCATCATCGACGACTTGCTGGCCGTCATCATCATTGCCGTCTTCTACAGCGCCGGCCTGCACGTCCTGTATTTGCTGGCGGCGGCCGGGGTGTTTGCGCTGCTCCTGCTGCTGAACCGATTGCGCGTACGCCGCCTCGCGCCCTACCTGCTGTTGGGACTGCTGCTGTGGTTTTGCGTGCTCGAGTCGGGCATTCACGCCACAATTGCCGGCGTGCTGCTGGCGCTGGCCATACCCGTCGGGCGGCTCGAACGCCTCGAACACGCGCTCCAGCGGCCCGTCAATTACTTGGTGCTGCCGTTGTTTGCACTCTGCAACACGGCCATTGTCCTCACCGGCAATGTGGGCGCTTCGTTGGCCTCACCGCTGGCCTGGGGTGTGGGTGCAGGCCTGTTGCTGGGCAAGCCGCTGGGCATTGTAGGCGTGACGGCCGGGCTGGTGCGCCTGGGCTGGGGCGAGTTGCCCGTGGGCGTGAGTTGGCGCCGGTTTATTGGGTTGGGCTTCACGGCCGGCATCGGCTTCACCATGGCTATTTTCATTGCCACGCTCTCGTTTCAGCAACCAGCCGAGGTCGATGTGGCCAAGCTGGCGGTGCTGCTTGGCTCGGCGGCGTCGGCCGTTGTGGGCATACTCATTCTGGCCCCTGGCCGTCCGCCCGAATTGGAAAGGCCGGATGACGGTGCGGAAGCCTGACATCCAGGACCGAAACATTGTCTTTCACCCCGGGTATTGGATTTCAATACAGGACCTTGGCCGCCGTGGCAAGGGCTACGCCGCCACGGTTTGCAGCGCCGCCAGCACCTGCGCAATGCCTGCGTCGTCCACATCGAGGTGGGTGACGAAGCGCACCATCTGCGGGCCAAATGCCGACGCCTTAATGTCGTTTTTGGCCAGATGCGCCAGGAACTGGTCTTCGGTCAGCCCGTCTTTCAGCCGAAAAATGACAAGGTTGGTTTCGGCTGGCAACACAAAGTCGACGTACGGCGCTTCGGCCAACGCCTCGGCCAGCTGCTTGGCGCGGCGGTGGTCGTCGGCCAGTCGCGCCACGTGGTTTTCCAGCGCGTATAGGCCGGCGGCAGCTAGGTACCCGGCTTGGCGCCAGCCGCCGCCCATCACCTTCCGAATGCGCTTGCACTTGTGGATAAACGCCGCGCTGCCCACCAGCACCGAGCCCACCGGCGTGCCCAGGCCCTTGCTCAGGCAAATGGAAATGGTGTCGAACAGCTGGCCGTAATCTTCGCTGCGCTGCCCGGTGGCCACCAGGGCGTTGAAAATGCGGGCCCCATCGAGGTGCAGCGGAATGCCCTGGCGCTTGGCCAGGGCCGCAATTTCTTCCAGCGTCGCCCAATCGTAGCAGCTGCCGCCGCCTCGGTTGTGGGTGTTTTCGAGGCTGATGAGGCGCGTGGTGGGGTAGTGTACATTTTCGCTCCGGATAGCTGCCGCTACCTGCTGTGCCGTCACGCGGCCCCGGTCGCCGGCCAGCAGCGCCACCGACGCGCCCGAGTGAAACGCAATGCCGCCCACCTCCCAGAGGTAAATGTGCGAGGTCTGCTCGCAAATCACCTCCGACAGCGGCTCGGTGTGGCCTTTGATGGCAATCTGGTTGGTCATGGTGCCGGAGGGGCAAAACAGGCCGGCTTCCATGCCAAAACGGCGGGCGCATTCCTGTTCTAGGTCGCGCACGGTGGGGTCCTCTTCGTATACGTCGTCGCCCACCGGGGCGCGAAACATGGCCTCGAGCATGGCCGCTGTGGGCCGGGTAACAGTATCGGAACGTAGGTCAATCATTGGAAAAAACTGGAAAAGCCGGCAAATGAGCAGAAAGAGGAGAGCGTATGCTTAAAGCTCGGACAGGGTCAGGCTTGCCTTGCAACGGGCCTACTGCGGTGTTCCGGCCTGCGCCTGCGCGCCCGGGTTGTGGCCCATTCCTCACGCTTCCGGCTGCCAAACTACGGACACGGCGGCGTCCGCGCTGCATGTTCGGCGGGCATCGGCGTAACAATCACGCGGCGAGGGGCAAAATCTGCCAAACTTTTCCTTACCTTTGCCCGCTCAATTCTGCTGAATAGACTCAAACCGACCGCGTCATGACCGTTACCCGTCTCAAGCGCAAGCACCGCAAGAACATTGCCCGTGCTAACAACAAAGTGCAAGAAATCAAGGACCTGCTCCGTACGCCCGTTCTCAAGAATGTGGACATCGAAGAGCTGAAGGCTGGTTTCAACAAAGGCGGCAACGCCGCTGCTGCACCTGCTGCGAAAGCCCCCAAAGCTGCCAAAGCCGCTACGGCTGCCGACAACGCTGCCGCGTTTGACGACGCCGAGGCCGTGACCAAGCCCGTAACCGAGGAAGGCCAGGCTGGCGAGCATCCCAAGCCGGAAATTGCTCTCTAAGCCCTGAGCCGCGGCCGGTCGGCTGCTGCCCATAGCATACTCAAAGCGCCTTTTCTGCCTTTGCCGGCGGAGAAGGCGCTTTTTGTTGCCCGTACCTTTCGCTAGCGGCGGCCGCCAAAGCTATTCCTTGGTGGCTCGGGGGCCCAGTTCCACAGCCTGCATGTCGAGCACTTTGCCGGCTTCGATGCGGAAACGCAGCAGCGTGCGCATGTGATGAAACCCGTGGCGGCCGGCGGCGCCGGGATTCAGGTGCAGCAAACCCAGTTGCCGGTCGGGCATGACGCGCAAAATGTGCGAGTGGCCGCAAATGAACAAGCCCGGCCGTTCGCGCAGCAGCAAAGCCCTCGCCGGGGGCGCGTAGCGGCCGGGGTAGCCGCCGATGTGGTGGATCAGCACTTTCAAGCCGTTCGCCGTGAAGAGCTGCGTTTCGGGGCAGCGCAGGCGCACCGCTCGGTCGTCGATGTTGCCCGACACGGCCCGCAGCGGGGCCAGGGCTTCCAGTTGGTCGAGCACTTTTTCGTCGCCTACGTCGCCGGCGTGCCAGATTTCGTCGCAGTCCTGCAAATGGTGCAGAATGCGCTCATCGAGGTAGCTGTGGGTGTCGGAAAGCAGGCCGATGCGCATGAGAAAAGAGGAGAGAGGGTCGGATAGATAGTTGATAAGCGGGCCGCCAAGGTACAACGCGCGCCGTAGCGGGCCGAAAACGCGGCGGATTTCGCGGGGCGGTGTTACCTTTCCTGCCCGCAGCCGTATGCCGCCTGACGGGCTTCCACACCACACTTGTCCGTCGCCGGGCCTGTGCTTTCGTATCCCGAAATTAATGCTGTGTTTTGCAGCCCTGCTGTATCCAAACCGGCTTCATTTTCCTCCCGACTTGCCGCGATGAACGTCTTCATCAACGACATTCCGATTATCATCAAGAAGACCTCCGAAAAGGTCTACAAGCACCGCTACGACCTGATTCTGGCGGCGGAAGATGAGTTTACATCCAAAGACTTGGTGGGCGACGTGCTGGTGCGCGACGTGACTCCCGGTTTCTTGGACCGGCTCCTGCGGCTCATGGAGGTCAAGAAGCTCAAGAAGCTGACCTCGCTCACGCTGATGGCGCGGAAGAAAAAAGCCCTCATCCTGCACCTCAAAGACCAGTTCCGCATTGCCAAAGCCGCCGGTGGCTTGGTGGTGAAAGATGGCATGGTGCTGATGATTTACCGCCTCGGCAAGTGGGATTTGCCCAAGGGTAAGCTCAAGAAGGAGGAAGACCCCGCCCAGGGCGCCCTACGCGAGGTAGAGGAGGAATGCAGCATCAAGGTGAGTTTGGCCGAAGAGCTGCCCAGCACCTGGCATTCGTACGCCTACAACGGCAACAAAATGCTGAAGAAAACCAACTGGTACGTGATGCAGTGCCTCGACGACTCCATGATGAAGCCCCAGGCCGAGGAGTACATCGAAGAGGCCCGCTGGATGCAGCCCCAAGAGGCCTTAAAAGCACTGGAAGAATCCTACGCCTCCATTGCGTTGGTGGTACGCCACTACCTAAGCGAAATGGCCGGCGCGCCCGCCGAAGCCAAGTAACCGAGTGGGCCCTGCGGGCGTACTGACCCTGTTTCTCCTCCCCATGCGCATCGTACGCCCGTCCCTCTTATTGTTGCTCGTTGCACTGGTTTGTGCTTCGGCTTCGTGCACCCGTAGCACCCCATCCAGCGAAAAAGCCAGCCCCGGCAGCGAGGGTGGGCGCTCCTCTGAAGCCGTGAAGGTGAACATGCCTTCCTTGGTGGGGCGCAACATCGACCAGATTCGGAAGGTGCTGGGGCCGCCGGTCGAGTCCACCCAGTCGAGTGTGGGGATGGAGCCCACGGCCGCCCAAATGCAGTCGACCAAGGGCGAAGGATGGATCAATACCTTTGAATACAGCGGCTCGACCGTGGTGGCCACCTTTAATGCCCGCACCCGCAAAGTGCGCGACCTGGTGCTAATTGGCTCCAACGAAGAGGAGTTGATGCGCCGCGGCAACCTCAGCCTCGTCAGCCCAGACTACGTGGTACTGCCCGTCAACAACCCCACCGACCCCGCAAAAATCACCGGCATCCGGGTGGTAGCGCGGAAGTAGCTATTGGTTACTGATTACCGGAGGCATCGTGAAAGGCACAAAATCGTCGACGCTGCCGCCAAAGCGGTGAATTTCGCGGATGATGGTGCTGCTGATGGCGGCCAGCGGTGGCGAGGTAATCAGGAACACGGTTTCCAGCTGCGGATTGACGTGGCGGTTGGCCTGCGCAATCGTGTTTTCGTACTCGAAATCGGTGGTGTTGCGCAGCCCGCGCAGCAAAAACCGCGCACCTGTTTCGCGGGCAAAATCAGCCGTGAGGCCCTTGTACGACTGCACCGACACCCGCGACTCGTCGCGAAATACTTCCTCGATGATGCTCGTCATCTGCTCGACGGGCAAATAGCGCGTTTTGCTGCTGTTGTTGCCGATGGCCACAATAATGTGGTCGAATAGTTCGGTGCCGCGCCGCACCACGTCGAGGTGGCCGTTGGTGAACGGGTCGAACGAGCCGGGAAAGAGGGCAATTCTCATAAGAGAAGAGGTGAAGGGACTATAGTTGAGCAAGCTCTTCTACCAAGCGCTGCTGCAACTCTTCTTGGTTTCTGGTAAGGCTGAGAATACGTGCTATCCTCAGTTTGGCAGTACGCACCATTTCCCTTGCAGCGGGTTCATTGCTGCAGAAGATGGTGTGAAACATGAGGCCATAGATACCGAGCGTGATGGAGAAAGGGGCAAATCCGCCCTGTTCAAGCGTAATGCGTGCTGCATTCACAAGCTCTTCGTCTAAGCGAATTAGGCCTTCCTCGGAGCCAGCCATGCCAATGGTCTTGCCCCCGTCAAAAGCTGTCCATTCGAAACTCATACAGCTGTGCTACTCCACCAAGTGGAGGCTGTACAGCTCAAAATACCGGTACTCGAACACGTCGTTCAGGCGGTAGCTGTAGCCAAGGTCGTAGGGACGGTTGCCGAAGCGCACGTGGCGGATGTACTTGCGCAGCACGTTGAACAGCACCGAGTCGTGCAGCAGGTCGCCCCACACGGTCACGTGGTCTTCGTCGGGGTTGAGGCCGAGCTCCTGCATCACTAGGATGGTGTAGTAGATGAAGTCTTCGGGCGTGCTGAAGGCGAAAACGTTGCAGAACTCCAGCCGTTTGTCGCGCACCACCACCACCGTCAGCTCGTGCGGCCCCACGCTCAGGTACAGCCGGGGCGGGCCCTGCCGCTCGCTTTGGTGCACGGCCCCTTCGAGCAGGGCGCTGGTTTGATGCAGCAGCTTCTGGCCGGGGTAGGTGCGTTCAAACCATTCCACCAACGACTTTTCGGCCGCAAACACGCTCACCATATCCAAGCTGGGGTGATGAAACCGGCGCACGGCTTCGTGCTGGGCATCGGCGTGGTGGTGCAGCTGCAGGTAGCGGGCCTCGTCGCCGTCGCGGAAAAGCGGGGCAGGCAGCAGCGTGAAATGGCGGTTTTGCACGGCCAGCCGCACCCGGTTCCAGCCCGGCAGCCCTACCAGGTCGTGGTGCGCGGCCAGCTGCTGTACTTGCCCGGCCAGCGAAGTGGCGGCCTGCGGGGCGTAGTCTTCGAGCAGCACAAACTTGTTGCGGCGCACATCGGCCACGCCTACGCGCACGCCGGCGGCACCGGCGGTGAGGTAGAGGTTGTAACCGGCCAGCTGTTCGGCGTCGAGGGTTTCGTCGCGCAGGCGCAGCAGGGCCGGGGCAGGCGTGGCAGAGGCAGCAACGGAAGCGGCAGGAGTCACGGAGGAGCAGCTGGGTGGTGAGCCGCTAAAGGTACAACGGGGGGCGCAACTGGCCCGGCGTTATTTTAGCCGAAGCTGGGGAATGTAGGCGTCGTCGGCGCTGATCAAGTCGCGCAAAATGGGGTGCACCTGCTGGGGCGGCAGCGTCACCAACTCGCGCGGGGTGCGCCAGGCCAGGGCCGTGAGCAGCTGCCGGTCGGGCGCGTGCTCGGGGTCGTGGCCCAGCTGCAAATCGGCCTCCAGTTGGGCCGCATCCACGGGCAGCACCTCAAAAAACAGCTCAATGGCCTGCAGCTTGTCGCCGTGGTATTCGTGCAGATGCAGAAAGCGCCCGGCCGTCACGTGCAGGCCGGTTTCCTCTTGAAACTCGCGGGCTACGCCCTCGCGCAGGGTTTCGCCAAAGTGCCAGCCCCCGCCCGGCGGCGACCAAAACGGCTGCTTGTTGGGCAGCAGGCCCCGGTGCGCCGTGAGCAGCAGCGCGCCGCGGTGCACCAAAAGCCCGCAGACGCGCACCCGGGCGCGTTCGGCGTAGGCCGCAAGGAGAGAGGCAGAGTTCGGCAAGGATAACTAACGTAAGGTGTGGGGTAGGGGCGCAACGCGGGGCAACACGGCATAGCAGCGTGGTCCGCACGGGGACAAACGTAGCAACTGTGCCCCGGTTGTCCAGCGCCTCAACGAGCGGGCGGCATTTCGCCCGTGGCGGCAGTACGGGCTCGGCGCCGCTGCCGCCAGCGCCGCAGCCGGCTGAGTACGTACACCACCAGCGCCACGGCCACGCCGGCCACCAGCAGCGGCAGCAGCAACCCCAGCACCGTGCCCACCACCGCCAGCACGTTTTCCACGGTGGCCAGCACCGGGTTGCCCAGGCCGCCGGTAGCCACCGTAGAGCCCGCCCGCAACACCGCCGTGCCCGATTGAATGACGCCCGCCGTGCCGCCGCCCAGCACCGCGCCCAAGCCCCAGCGCAGCACCGGGTTCAGCTCCGGCAGCGCCGAGGTCATCAGCAAGGTGCCCGCAATAAAGGAGGCCGGCGTGGTCAGCGAATCCAGAAAATTATCGACGACGGGGAAGTAATAAGCCAGCATTTCGGCCAGCGTGGCCGTGCCCAACACCCCCAGTGCCGTCCACGAGCCCAGCCACGCAAACCCCGCCGACGGCGCCAGAAACCCCGTGCGGTAGGCAATGCTGGCCGCCAACAGCGGCACAAACACCCGAAAGCCGCTGCACGCGGCCAGCGCCAGCCCTAGGGCGCCGGAAAGGAAGTAGTCGGATGGATTCATGGCCCGAAGGTATGTCTCTGGCCCATACGCACGAAGCCCAGTCGATAGTCGTTGCCCGGCCGCTTTCCTAAAGATTTGACGGAACTGGCATCCGGAGCACCGCGAAGCATCTTCCCTCGCTGAACAAGTCGTTGTTGCTGCTATCGTTCAGAGCAGACAGGGTTCTTCGCTGCGCTCAGCATTACAGACTGAGAATAATACACGACTTACTGACTTGGGCCTCCGTGAAAAGCTTCCGCTCATCTTCTGGCCCAAACACCCAACGCGGAATCGAAAACACCCCCCGAGCAAGGCAAAACACCTCCCGACTGTTGTGCAACACCTCCCGAGCGACGCGCAACCCCATCCGACCATTGCGCAACACCTCCCGACCATTGCGCAACACTTCATGACTGAACGAAAACACCCCACGACCGGAGCAAAACACGATCCGGCTGGATAAAAACACCCCTGTACGTTGGCGCAACTCCTGCCCGCACATTCTCAGCAGCCCGCAGCTTGCCCCGCCCGACTCGCAAGGGGTACCTTTGTTCCAATGTCACTTGTTCCCGCCACCGAATCCGCCGCCGACCTCACCAGTCGCATCCGCCGCAAGCTGCAGCGCCAGCACTTCATGCACCTCATCGGCGCCGACCTCACCACCATCGAGCCCGGCCGCGTGCAGGCCGAACTCAACCTGGAGCAACGCCACCAGCAGCAGCGCGGCTTCGCCCACGGCGGCCTCGTAGCCACCATGGCCGACCTCGTGGCCGGTTTTGCTGCCGTCACCCTCGTCCCCGATGACCACGGCATGGTGACCGTGGAGCTGAAAACCAGCTACCTGCACCCCGGCCTCGGCACCAAGCTTGTGGCCACCGGCTGGGTGCTCAAAGCCGGCCGCCGCCTGCACTTCTGCGAAGCCGAAGTCCGCGCCTTTGGGGGAGCCAATCCCGAGGACGGATTGTTGATTGCCAAAGCCACCGCCACCATGGCCGTGATAGAGCCGCAGTAATGGTTTCTATACATTTGGCTGTCATCCTGAGGCGCAGCCGAAGGACCTTGTCCCCGAAGAACGATGGCCGTAGCAACGACTGGTTTAGCGGGCAGAAGGTCCTTCGCTGCGCTCAGGATGACAGATGATTTTCCTGCGCCTACTATGCTTACCACCCGCATACCTTCTGTTCGCAACTATTTCCCCTTCGACCCCACCGAGGACCAGTCCACCCTCTTCGGGCAGCTCGATGGGTTTCTGAAAGACCAATTGCCCGGCCGCAAGGTGTTCATGCTGCGCGGCTACGCCGGCACCGGCAAAACCACCGTCGTCAGCGCCCTGGTGAAATGGCTCGATAAGATGGGCCGCAAATACGTGCTGATGGCCCCCACCGGCCGCGCCGCTAAAGTCATGGCGCAGTACGCGGGCGTGCCGGCCAGCACCATTCACAAGCGCATCTACCGCAAGGCCGGCGGCTCCGAAAGCAGCAACATGGCCTTCACCCGCCAGCCCAACCGCGCCGGCGAAACCATCTTCATCGTCGACGAGGCCTCGATGATAACCAACGAGAAGTCGTTCGGCGAAAGCGCCCTGCTCGACGACCTGCTCGGCTACGTGTTCGAGAAAACCACCAACCGCCTGCTGCTCGTCGGCGACACGGCCCAGCTGCCGCCCGTAGGCCAGAGCATCAGCCCCGCCCTCGACCCCGGCGTCATGGCCAGTTCCTACCGCTGCCACGTGAGCATGGTGGAGCTGCGCCAGGTCATGCGTCAGGCCGAAGCCTCCGGCATTCTGATGAACGCCACCGTGCTGCGCGAAGAGCTGAGCGCGGCCCAGGAAGCCCCCGAAGGCACGCCCCAGGCCATGCCCGATATCAAGTTCGTGACCAAGGGCTACCCCGACATCTACAAGATGGGCGGCGACAAGCTCGAAGACGGCCTGCGCTGGGCCTACAAGCACTTCGGCCACGAGAATACCACCATCATCTGCCGCTCCAACAAGAACGCCAACCAGTACAACCAGCTCATCCGGCGCGTCATTTTTGAGGCCGAAGACGAGATTGAGGCTGGCGACTACCTGATGGTGGTGCGCAACAACTACACCTGGCTGCCGCCCGAATCGGAAGCCGGCTTCCTAGCCAACGGCGACTTCGTGGAAGTCACCAAAATCGTGCGCCGCATCGAGGAGTTCGGCTGCCGCTTCGCCGACGCCCGCCTGCGCCTCGTCGACTACCCCGACGAGCCCGAGCTGGAAGCGCGCCTGCTGCTCGATACACTGCACACCGAAAGCCCAGCCTTCCCGGCCGCCAACAACAAGGCCCTCTACGAAGCCGTGCAGGCCGATTATGCCCACCTACCCACCAAAAAGGAAAAGGCCCAGGCCCTACGCCAAGACCCGTACCTGAACGCCCTGCAGGTGAAGTTTGCCTACGCCCTCACCTGCCACAAGGCCCAGGGCGGCCAGTGGCCCGCCGTCTTCGTCGACCACGGCTTTCTGAAGGAAGACATGATCAACGCCGAGTTTGCCCGCTGGCTCTACACGGCTGTTACCCGCGCCTCCGAAAAGCTGTTCCTGCTGAATTTCAACGCCAAGCTACTCGACGACGAACCGGTGAATGATTAAGCCCGCGCCGGTGTTGCGGTGGGAAATACGAGCTGATTTTGCATGCGAAACGTAGGCGCTGCCCTGCTGCTGGGGTGGCTTTTGATTGGAGCTGTAGCGCCGGCCGCCGCCCAGCTCAGCGCCCGGAAACACACGAAGCCACCCGCGGCGGTGACGCTGCCTGCCGCGCCCAGCACCTGGCGCAACGTGCCGCAGGTAGCCGCACCGCACGCCCCCACCATGTCGCGGCAAGACCGCGCGGCCTACGAGCACTGCCCCGACCCGCAGCGCTACGCCCGCAAGCACCGCAAACCCAAAATGGTGCGTATTTTTTGACGCCGAAACCCCGTCGTTCATGCAGCCTTCACTTGCTTGGTCCGATTCTTGGCTAGCGGTGCAAAACCCTTAAATTTGTTGACCCTCAACGTCTCTAATCCCACTCATACCATGAAAAAAGCACTCGTCCTGGCGCTGTCGCTCGCGCTGACTGGCATGGCTGCCCAAGCCCAAACGGCTGTTCAGCCCGCCAACGCGAAAGAAAAGGCCAACGGTCCGGTGATTTCGTTCACCGAAATGAAGTACGATTTCGGCAAGATCAAGCAGAACGACATCGTAGAGCACGTGTTCAAGTTCAAGAACACCGGCACGGCGCCGCTGGTCATCAGCAACATCGGCGTGAGCTGCGGCTGCACCACCCCCGACTGGACGAAGGAGCCCGTGATGCCCGGCAAATCCGGCACCATCTCGGCCAAATTCAACTCGGCCGGCAAAATGGGCATGCAGAACAAGGTGCTGACCATCGAGTCGAATGCCGTGGGTGGCAACACCACCGTGTCGCTGGTGGGCGAAGTGCTGGACCCTGCTACCGCTACGGCGGCTGATCTGGCCCCGGTGGCTGCCGACAAAGTGAAAGCCAAAGACGGCGACGTCAAGGTAAAAGCCAAAGCCAAGAAGTCGTAAGCTTCTTTGCAGAGGTGCCACCCCACAAAAAACCGCCCGGCTGGAGCTTCCAGCCGGGCGGTTTTGCGTTCGGGAGTTGCCGTTTGCTACGCCATGCGCACCACGGCCACGGCCAGCATCACCCAGCCGATGATAAAGCACAGCCCGCCCAAGGGCGTGATGGGCCCAAACCAGCGCTGCGATGTGAAGCACAAGCCGTAGAGCGAGCCGCTGAACAGCACAATGCCCGCCAGCCAGAGCCAGCCGATAGTGCCCAACGAAGGCAGGTCGGGCCGCACCAGGCGCAGAATGCCGAGGGCCAGCAAGGCCAGGGTGTGGTAGAACTGGTAGCGCACGGCGGTTTCAAACGTATCGAGGCGGCCGGCTTTAGCTAGGAAATCGTGCAGGGCGTGGGCGCCGAAAGCGCCGAGCGAAACGCCCAGGGCGCCCAGTACGGCGGCAATCAGCAGAATAAGGCGAGCAGTCATTGGGAATCGGGTGGGAAAGGACGGGGCAAAGGTACGAAGGCCGGTGGGCCGGGGCTAGACGGGGTAGGGCCGGCTGCCGAAAATGGCGCTTCCCACGCGAATCAACGTGCTGCCTTCTTCGATGGCGAGGTGGTAGTCGCTGCTCATGCCCATGGAAATTTCGCGGAAGCCAGCATCGTCGGCGAAAAACCGCTGGCGCAGCTGCTCGAAGTAGCCGCGCAACTCACGAAACTCCTGCCGCAGCTGGGCTTCGTCGTCGGTGTTGGTGGCCACGCCCATCACACCGGTCAGGCGCACGTGCGGGAGCGGCTGTTGGCGGAGCGTTTCCAGCAGGGTTTCGGCTTCGGCGAAATCGAGGCCGGTTTTGGTGGCTTCTTGCCCGATGTGAAACTGCAGCAGCCCGTTGACGACGCGGTTGTGCCGGGCCGCTTGCCTCTCAATTTCCAGCAGCAGCTTCAGGCTGTCGATGCTCTGAATGGTGTGCACGAAGGGAGCAATGTACTTGACCTTGTTGGTCTGCAAGTGCCCGATGAGGTGCCACTCAATATCGGCCGGCAACTCAGGCTGCTTGGCGGCTAGTTCCTGCACGCGGTTTTCGCCGAACAGGCGCTGCCCCGCCTCATACGCCTCCCGAATCAGCTCCACCGGGTGCGTTTTGGACACCGCTACCAACCGGCAGTTGGTGCCCGCTAGTTCTTGGTGAAAGTGGCTGAGGGTGGTTGCAATGGACATATCGGGGAGGCTAGAGAAACGGAAAAGAGAAAGCTGCCAGCGAAATGCAAGCAGAGTAGGACTTGGAGTAACTGCTAAACTAGTCCTCCAGCGCGTTGGTAAGGAACGTGTTTTTCAGCCCCAGCCACAGCAGCCACATGGCCAAGGCCCAGTACAAGTAGTAGCGGTAGTAGTCGTGGGTGTTGCGGTAGCGCGTCTGGCGAACTTCAGACTTTTCGAGCCGGTCGATGCGCTGGAAGATGCGCTGCAGGGCGCGGGCGTCGGTGGCGCGGAAAAACTGACCCTCGGCGGCCGCGGCGAGCTGGCGCATGGTGGTTTCGTCGAGCTGGGTTTCCACGAAGCGCGGGCGACCCAGCTCGTCTTTGCCGTAAGGCACGGTGCCGTCGCGGCCCAGACCAATGGTGTAGAGCTTCAGGCCGAAGGCATGGGCCAGCTGCGCGGCGGTGAGCGGGGCGAGGTTGCCGGCCGTGTTTTCGCCGTCGGAAAGCAGGATGCACACGTGGGAACGACCGGGCGAGTCGCGCAGGCGGTTGGTGGCCACGCCCAGCGCTGTGCCGATGGCGGTGCCGTCGGCGGGTACCATGCCCAGGCGCAGGTTGCTCAGCTCGTCGTCGAGCAGCTCGTAGTCGGTGGTCAGGGGCAGCACCGAGTAGGCTTCGCCCGCAAACGCCACCAGCCCGATCCGGTCGCCGCGGCGGCCGCGCACGAAGTCGCGGGCCACGCGCTTGGCCGCTTCGAGGCGGTTGGGCAGCAGGTCGCCCAGCTCCATCGAGGCCGATACGTCGACCGCCAGCACGATGTCGATGCCCAAGCCACTCTGCTCAATACGTTCGTCGGTGCGCTGCGGCCGGGCCAGGGCCAAAATGCCGAAAGCCAAGCTTAGGGCTAGAACCAAGTCAGGGATGAAACGCAGCAGAGCACTCCAGTGGCCGCGTACCTGGCCCCGCACAAAGGCCACGGCCAGCTTGCCGCGCCAACGCTGGGCCAGGGCTTCGCGCAGCAGAAACAGCAGTGGTACGGCCGGCAACAGCAGCAGTACCCGCGGGTGCGCCCACTCGTAGCCGGCCAGCGTGGAGTAACGCAGGCCGTCGAAGAGAGGAGCCAAAAACTGGTGCCAAAGCTGCTGCATGGGCGGCAATGCGGAAAAACGCAGCCAAAGGTACGGAGCCGCGCCCAGCAGCCTTACGGGCGGGCGTTGACCGGTGAGGCCTCGGCCGGGCGGTGCAGGAAGGCAGCGGCCACGCTGGCGTAGCGGCGGTCAGCAAAGCGGCGCAGCAGCTCCAGGGCCTGGTCGGTCTGGTCGGCTACTTCGTCGGGGAGCTGGTTGCCGTAAATCACGCGGTCGGAGAGCTGCAGGGCGGTGCGCACGTCGGGGTCGTTTTCGTAGTGCGCCACAATTTCCTTCGTGGTGAGCGTATTCAGGGCGTTTTCTTCGAGCCGGGTGAGGTAGTTTTTCCAGAGCGTAATGGCCCGCTCCATGTTGGCCAACGACCGGCTCAGCTCGTAGCGCTCCAGGTGGCGGGCGTACTGGGCCAGAAAGTACACGTGGTTGCGCCGCAGCTTGTAGAGCTGAAACCGGCGGCTGAGGCGGCGCCCGAAGCTCCACCAGCCGATAGCGGCTACCACCAGCAGCAGCGCCGCCGCCGCCAACCAATACGGGTAGTTAAAGCGCGGCGGCACGGGCAGCGGGGTGGTGTTCTGGCGCAGCGGCGGCAAATCGGCGCCCGGGGGCAGGGCAGGAGCGGAAAACTGCACCCGTACCAGCGCCGGCGGGGTGCGCAGCAGCAGCGTATCCTGCCCGCGCAGCAGCGTAATGGGCAAGCCGAGTTGCAGCGTCGAGTCGAGAGCGAAGGTGCGCAGCGTGTACCGGCAACGGTCGAGGCTGACGCCCTGGCGTGTGAGGGTGGGCCAGTAGCGCCGCTTCACGTACTCAAACGGTTTGAAATCGGCCGTGGAATCGGGGAAAACGACGTTCAGTGCCGGATTGTGCCGGTACACCAGCTCGTAGTCAATCAGCTCACCGATGCGCACAGCCGGCCGCAGGAACCGGCCGTGAGGCAGCGTGTCGGGCACGGCGGTGGCCGCCCGCGCAGCCCATCCGCCGCTCAGTCCCAGACTCAACACCAGCCCAACGTGAAGCAGCAGGCGCGGCATCAGGAGCTGGACCGGGCGGGGCCGCGGCGGTTGCGGAGCCGAAACAGGTTCACGAGCTGAGGCACGTAATCGGTATCGGTCGAAATGGAAAGGAAGGCGGTTTTCTGGCGGCGGCAAATCTGCCCGATTCGGTCCCGGTTTTGCTCGTAGGTGAGGCGGTAGCGGGCCCGCCAGGCCTTCGAGGAGGTATTGACCCACACCGTGCGGCCGGTTTCCTGGTCGCGCAGCGGCACAATGCCCAACGGCGGAAATTCCCGCTCGCGCTGGTCGAGCAGCTGCACCACCACCAAGTCGTGCTTGCGGGCCAGCATGGTCAGCTCCCGCTCAAAATCGACGTCGATAAAATCGGAAAGCAGCAGCACCAGCGTGCGGCGCTTGAGCAGGGCCAACGCCTGCCGAATACCCGCCGCCACATTGGTGCCCGCGCTGGTCGGCTGTAAGCCAAAAACCGACTTGATGAGGGCGTAGGCGTGCCGGATGCCTTTGCCCGGCGGCAGGTACAGCTCTTTCTGGTCGGAAAACGCCAGCACGCCCAGCTGCGCATCCTGCCGGGCCGCCGACAAGGCCAGAATGCCGCAAATGTCGCGGGCCACGTCGAGCTTGCGGTGGCCTTCGGCGCCCACCAGCTGCGAGCGGCTCACGTCGAGCAGCAGCAGCACCGACTGTTCGCGCTCCTCCTTGTAGGTTTTTACGAACGTGCCGTGTCCTTTGGCCGATACTGCCCAGTCGATGGCCCGCACTTCGTCGCCGTACTGGTAGAGGCGCACGTCGTCGAACTCCAAACCAGTGCCTTTGAACACGGAGTGAAAGTCGCCCTGCAGCTGCGCGTCGACCACCTTGCGGATGCGGATTTCCAGCTGCCGCAGGCGGCGAATCAGCTGTTGCAGCGACGTTTCGGGGGCGGGGGCGTTCATCGGAAAAGCTAAAATACGCGGGCCGGCCTGACCAGGCCCCATCGGGTCGGTTTTCGGGGCAAAACAGCTGCGCCGCTGCTCTCAATTCGGGCAGCCGACGGCCAAGGTATTACCTTTGCGGGGTGAAAACTCCGCTGTTTGCGTTTCTGCTCGTGCTGCTGGGCCTGTTTAGCCAGTGCGGCCGCCCCGAAGACCCCACACCGCCCGCCAACCTGCTGCCCCGCGACAAGATGGTGAGCATGTTGATTGACGTGCACTTGCTGGAGTCGCGCGTGGGAGCAGCCAACTTGATGCAGGACTCTGCCACGGCTCTGTTCGATCAACAACTACAGGAGCTGTACTGGCGGCAGGAAGTCAGCCCCGAGGTGTTCCGGGCCAGCTACGAGTACTACGCCATTCACGACAAAGACCTCGAAGAGCTCTACAAGGTGGTTATCGACAGCCTCGAACAGCGCGAATTCCGACTGCAGAATAAGTAGCTCGGCTGCCGTTTCGCCCCCCCCAAGATTGGATATACAGCGGCGGTGTCGGAGCGTCATTGCCGCGGCACCGCCGGCGTTTTCACGCCAGCCGACTGCCGTTGGGCACCGGCGCCGACAACGTGGCCAGCACAATGCGGCCCTCGGCATCGGGGGCGCCGGTCACGAGGACTTCGGAGCGGAACGGCCCAATTTGTTTCGGCGGAAAATTGACCACGCACAGCACCTGCCGGCCCAGCAGCGAATCGGGCGTGTAGAGGTCGGTTATTTGGGCACTGGACTTGCGCTGACCGATTTCGGGGCCAAAGTCGATGAGCAACTGGTAGGCCGGCTTGCGGGCCTCGGGGAACGGGCGGGCCTCCAGGATGGTGCCGACGCGCACCTCAACGCGCTCGAACTCGGCCCAGGAAAGCGGGGTGGTAGACATGGCCGCAAGGTAGGCGGCCGGGCGGTTTAGTCGGCGGGTTCGGCCAGGGCAAACGCCTGCAATTCGCCCAAACGGGTCTGCACTTTCTTCTCCCAGGCCAACTGCTGCACCTGGTTCAGGCCGTGGTTGCTTTCCACGTCGTAGCGCTGCTGCTCGCGCTGCCACTCCGAAATGGTGAGCTTCATGAGGTTGTTGAACGCCGGCTGCAGATGCTCGCAGTCAAACGTGGTGGCCTTCAGCCGCTGACGCATGCGCCGGGCATATACTTCGGTGAGGTCGAAGTGGGTTTGCTCGTGGCGCAGCAGGGCTGCCGAAGCCGTTTGGGGCGCTTTTACCCACGACTGCGACGGCGTGAACGTGGCCTGCACGGTGGAGGAAAACACGAAATCCTGGCAGCCCACCTTGGCACCGATGTTGGCCGTGGTGAGGGCGTGCAGCGGGTCGCCGGCGGCGGGCTTGGCCTTGAAGTCGGCCCAAGTGAGGGGCCGCCGCGCCGACCACACCAGCAGCTCGGGCTCGGCTTTGGTGGCTGGCGTGGTTTGGGGCGGCTGCACGGCCGTGAGCAGCGGCAGCAAGAAAATCAGCAGCAACGATTGCATAGCAACGAGAAAAAGCGGTTTACCAAGCCGTAAAGTTGTTGGGCTAACGCAGAATACCGGCCGGTTCGTTCACGGACCGGGCCGGTGCTACCGACGTAGTGCTCAGGCGCCCAAAGCGGTAGAGCAGCAGCCCCGCCACCAACGACAAGCCCACCAACAGCCCGATCCAAACGCCTGTGGCGCCCCAGCCGAGTACAAAACCCAGAAAATACCCCAGCGGCAAGGCCGCCGCCCAGTACGCCAGCAGCGCGACCACCGAGGGGATTTTTACGTCGTGCAAGCCGCGCAAAGCGCCCAGCCCCACCACCTGCAGGCCATCGGACACTTGAAACAGCGCCGCAATGAGCAGCAGCGTAACGGCCTGGGCGGCCACGGCGGGGTCGTGGTTGTAGAACTGCGGCACCCAGGCGCGGCCTGCAATCAGCAGCAGGGCCATGGTGCTCATGAACGCGAAGGTGAGCAGGTAGGCCGTGTAGCCGGCGTGGCGCGCGCCGGCCCGGTCGCCGAGGCCCAGCAGGTTGCCCACCCGAATGGTAGCCGCCGCCCCAATGCCGCTGGCCGCCATGTATGTAACCGAGGCCACGTTGATGGCAATTTGGTGGGCCGCCTGGGCCGTGGCCCCAATCCAGCCAACCATGATGGCCGAGAAGCCAAAGGCCCCGACTTCGAATATCATTTGCACGCCAATGGGCAGGCCCAGGCCCAGCAAGCGGCGTTGCACTGCGCCCACCGGACGCAGCCAGTGCCCTGCTGCTGCACGGTAGACGGCCAGGCGCGGCGCCCGCAGCACGTAGGCCGCCATGAGGATGGCCATGAGGGTACGGGCTACCAACGTGGCCCAGGCGGCGCCCATCATGCCGAGCCGCAGCGCCCCGAAATTCCCAAAAATGAGCACGTAGCAGAGCACGGCGTTGAGCACGTTGGCCAGCACCGACAGCTGCATGGCCTGGCGCGTAAGGCCCAGGCCTTCGGCAAACTGCTTGAACCCCTGAAATACCATCAGGGGAATGAGCGACAGAAACACCACCCGTGCCCACGGCAGCGCCAGCTGCACCACCGCTGCGGGTTGGTCGAGGTGGCGCAGCAACGGGGCAATCAGCCAGCCTAAACCAGCCAGCAGTACCCCAGCCACCGCGCACAGCACCACGCCGTTCGTCAGCAATTCCCCCAAATGCTTGGTGTTACCCTGCCCGTCGGCGGCGGCTACCAGCGGCGTAATGCCCATCGACAAACCCAGGCCCAGCATCATTACCACCGTGGTGATGCTTACGCCCAGCGACACGGCCGCCAGCGGCACCGTGCCCGTTTGGCCCACCATCACACTGTCGCACACGCTTACCAGAATGTGCCCGAGCTGGCTCAGCACGACCGGATAGGCCAGCAAAAGGGTGGGGCGAACGTGCGGACGAAGGGAGGAAAGTGCCATGGGGCCGCAAAGGTACCGGATGTCGGTGGGCGGAACTGAGCCGTACCGCATGATGCCCGGGGGAAAGGCAGCTTGCCCTTGCCCATAGACCATCATGCGGAACGACTCATTTACGCGCGAAAGGGCCCTTAGCGCTACTCAGGGCCACAACATTGCTCCAGGTCTACTACTTGCCAACCGGCGCCAGCAGCACGTCGGCAAACCAGGCTTGCTCGTCGGTAAACACCTCGAGCACCTGCAGGCCAGCCTCGGCTGCCAGCGCCTCTATTTGCGGCAGCGTGAACTTGTAGGAATTTTCGGTGTGAATGGCTTCCCAGGCCTCGAAGGCAAACGACTGACCCAGGGCGGCTACGTGCACCTGCTGGGCCCGGCGGCTGACGAGGAAGGAGCGCATGGCGCCGTCGAGCGGGTTGTACTGGGCAAAATGCTGCCACTGGTCCACCTGAAAATCGGCCCCTAACTCGCGGTTGAGGCGGTGGAGCAGATTCAGGTTGAAAGCTGCCGTCACGCCCTGCGCGTCGTCGTAAGCGGCCTGAATGACGCGCGGGTCTTTGCGCAAGTCGAAGCCCACGAACAGCCGGTCGTCGGGGGCCAGGGGCTGGGCCAGCTGCCGCAGGAACTGCAAGCGGTCGGCGGGCAGGAAGTTACCGATGTTGGAGCCCAAAAACAGCACTGCTTTGCGACCCGGCTGCTCACGCAAGGTGGGCAGGGCGGCGGTATATTCGGCCGTGAGGGGCTGCACGCGCAGTTCCGGCAGCTCCTGTTCGAGGCTCTGGCGCAGCTCATCGAGGGCCGAGGGCGAAATATCGACGGGCGCGTACGTGAAATTAGCCTGCTGGCTCAGCAGTTCACGCAGCAGAATCTTCGTCTTCAGGCCGTCGCCGGCACCCAGCTCCAGCAAGTGTAGGGGAACCCCATTGGCGGGCATGAGGGCCGCCGCAATGGCGTGGCGGTGCTCCGTCATCAGCCCGAACTCGGTGCGGGTGGGGTAGTATTCCGGCAGCTGCATAATCTGCTGAAACAGGCGGCTGCCCACCTCGTCGTAGAAATACATCGACGAGAGGGTTTTGGGCGTGCGCGTAAGACCGCTGCGCACGTGCTCCTGTAGGGCCTGGGTATCGGGTGTGGTTGCGGGGGAAGTGGGCAAGGCGGCGAACGTAGGTGAAATAGCGGGAGAGGAGGGCATTGGGGCAGAAAAAGCGTGTGAACAAGACCGGCAGCCGGTGCGCCTGCAGTCTTACTTCGCCAAACGGATGCCGGTGAACTGCCAGCGTTTGTCGGCGTGGAAGAAGTTGCGGTAGCTAACCCGGATATGGCTGGCGGGCGTAGCGCACGAGCCGCCGCGCAGCACCAGCTGGTTGACCATGAACTTGCCGTTGTACTCGCCCAGGGCGCCGGCCGCCTTCTGGTAGCCGGGGTAGGGGTGGTACGCCGAGTACGTCCACTCCCAACAGTCGCCGAGCAGCTGGTGGCACTGGTCGGGCGCCGCGTCGGCGGGCAGCGGCACGGGGTCGAACCGCTGGCTTTCGAGGAAGTTGCCAGCGGCGGTAGCGGGGGCAAAATGCCGGGCCGCCAGTTCCCATTCGGCCTCGGTGGGCAGACGCGCCCCAGTCCAGTGGGCGTAGGCGTCGGCTTCGTAAAAACTCACGTGCGTGACGGGCGCGGCCAGATTCAGCGGCTGCAAGCCGTGGTGGGTGTAGCGCAGCCAGCGGCCGTCGCGCTCCACCCAGTACAGCGGCGCCTGCCACTGCTGGCTTTGCACCAAATCCCAGCCTTCGCCCAGCCAGTAGCGGAAGTCCTGGTAGCCACCGGCGCGCACAAATTCCAGGTACTCGCCGTTGGTCACGAGGCGGTTCTGCAGCTGAAAATTGTCGACGTAAGCGCGGTGGGCGGGCAGTTCGTTGTCGAAGCAGAAGCCGGTTGGGTCGCCGGCCGCGGGCTGGTAGCCGATGGTACCTAACTGACCCGGCACGGGCAGCCACGCGGCCGGTGCGGCGGCCGTCGTGCTTGGTTCGGCGGGTGTTTCCGGCCAATATGCAGGCGCCAGCGGGTTGGTGCTCAGAATGTACTTGATATCGGTGACCAGCAATTCTTGGTGCTGCTGCTCGTGCTGCAGGCCCAGCTCAAACACGTCGGCAAACGGCACGGCCGGGTCGCCGTCGGAAGAAGCGAGCAGGCGTTGCATGTGCTCGTCGACGTAGGCGCGGTAGGCGTACACATCGGCCAGTGGCGGGCGCGAGAGGGTGCCGCGGTCGGCACGGTTCACGCGGCTGCCCAGCGAGTTGTAGTAGGAGTTGAACAGGAACGCGTACTGCTCGTGAAACACGCGGTAGCCGGGCAGGTGCTCCCGCAGCAAAAACGTCTCGAAAAACCACGTGGTGTGCGCCAGGTGCCACTTCGGCGGGCTCACGTCGATGACGGGCTGCACCACGGTGTCTTCGGGCAGCAGCGGCCGGCAGATGTCGGCCGTTTGGCGGCGCACGGCGGCGTAGCGGGCAGCTCGCGAGGCAGCCGGGGCTGTGGTTAGGGCAGGGGCAGGGGCAGGGGCGAAATCGAGCATGGCGGCAAGGAAGGCGGAACGGTGGGAAAACTACGTATCTGCGCAAACAAAAGCCGGTATGAGCGGGACTTTATGCTCGGCGCCACTACCTAAATGTTTACCGGAGAAGATTGTTATCGGAGACGAAAAAAGTGCGCAAGCCGGATTAAAAACTCAACCTGCCGCTCGGTGCGGCGTACTGAAACACGTCCTGGGGCTGCGCAACTGCTTATAGATGAGCTTCAAGTGGCGTGGGCCTGGGGCGGTTGTTCCACTTTTTTCTCCCTAGATCATGGCAAACAAACAGCAGGGTCAACGCAGCCAAAGCGACCCGAAAGCAGCGCAAAACCAAAACGCCAGCGGCCAGAGCCAAAGCAATCAATCGTCGGCGCAGGCCCAGCAAGCCGGCTCCATCGACGGCGACCGGTCGGTGCGTAGCGGCCTCTCGGGCCAGGCCAGCCGCCCCCACGGCGAAGGCGACGGGCACCACGCCGACAACATGCACGACCCCGCAAACCCCCGCATGAGCCGCGGCACCGGCATGACGCCGCCCTCCGACAAAGGCAGCGAGCGGCAGGGCAGCAAGTCGGGCCAGGGCCGCACTGGCGACGCCCGATAACGCCGGCCGAGCTTTTGGCGTATGCATCAATGCTCCAAAACGGAGCGGCGGCGCAGCCGCTATCTTCTGTCCGTAAACGTTCCCATTATGGCTGAGCAACCAGCAAACGGTGCCGAGCAACAAGAAGACTTCCAGGCCATGACGCGGCCCGGCAGCCAAAGCAGCAGCGGCATGTCGACCCAAACCGACGATTCGCTGCTCGATGCCCTGCAGCGCGAGCAGCAAGCCCAGGGCCAGCAACCCATCGTGCCTGCCATCGAGGCCCAAGCCACCAACAGCGCCCAAGCCGAGTCCTCGCCGCTGGGGCGCAACCCCGAAGCCACTACCGGCCCGGTAACCGACTAGTTGAGTACATTTTCTGAAGCCGCCGCCGGGCGGGCCGCCCTTGATTGAGCGGCCCGCCCGGCGGCGCTATTTTTACGCCCACCGTATTCGCCGCCGATGCCACTTCGCCTGCACTATTCCCGCCGCGCCCTGCAGTTCAACTTCCCGGCCCGCACCTCGCGCGGCGCCCTTACCGAGCACGTGGCCTGGTACTTGCACCTGACTGACCCGGCATATCCCGACCAGCAAGCTGTGGGCGAAGCCGCGCCGCTTGCCGGGCTCAGCCCCGACTACCACCCCGGCTTCGAGACGCGTTTGCAGCGGCTGTGTGCCGATTTTTCGGCCGCCCAGCTGACGGATGCCACCGCCGTGAACCCCGCCGACTGGGTGGAGCCGGAATGGCCCGCCCTGCGCTTCGGCCTCGAAACCGCGCTGCTTGACTGGGCCGGCGGTGGGCGGCACCAGCTGTTCGACAACGCATTCAGCCGCGGCGAGGCGGGCATTCCCATCAACGGCCTGGTGTGGATGGGCGACGCAGTATTTATGGGCGAGCAGATCCAGAAAAAGCTAGCGGAAGGCTTTAGCTGCCTGAAAATGAAAATCGGCGGGCTCGATTTTGCCACCGAATGCGCGCTGCTCGACCACATCCGGCGCGTGGCCAGCCCCGCCGAGCTGGTGCTGCGGGTAGATGCCAACGGCGCTTTCGCCCCGGCCGAGGCACCCGAGAAACTGGCGCGTCTCGCCCGGTACGCCCTGCATTCCATCGAGCAGCCCATTCGAGCCGGGCAGCCCGAGGCGTTGGCCGCGCTCTGCCGCACCTCGCCCGTGCCCATTGCCCTGGATGAAGAGCTGATTGGCGTGACCGACCCGCGCCAGCAAGCGGCGTTGTTGGATGCCACGCAACCGGCCTACGTGGTCCTTAAGCCCACGCTGCTCGGCGGTTTGGCCGCTACCCGGCACTGGATAGAGCTGGCGGCGGCGCGCGGTATCGGTTGGTGGATTACCTCGGCCCTCGAATCCAACGTTGGCCTGAATGCCATCAGCCAGTTCACGGCCCAGTACGACCTGCTCGGCATGGCCCAGGGTTTGGGTACGGGGCAGCTCTACCACAACAACGTGGCCTCGCCACTGCAAGTGGCGGATGGGGCCCTGCATTACCGCCCGGCCTTGCCTTGGGAATTGTGAAAACCGGGCGAAAAAGCGGAAACCGCCAATACTTTTAGTATCTTATTCCGCTAATTCTTGCCTTGTTCGCCTGCCTGCTATGGCCCCGCTCGCCTTGTTCCGATGTCTGTGCGCCAACCATGCCTGGCAGCGGCTTATCTGGACCGTGCTGGTGCTGCTGTTCACGGCCGAAGCCGGGTATGCGCAGGCCCTCTTTCAGTTCAAGCCGGCTTGGCGCAATTCCGTGCGCACCTCGTTTCAGCTGGAGCGCAACTTGGTCGTAATCCAGGCTCGCCTCAACGGCTACGGGCCCTACAACTTCATGCTTGATACCGGGGTGGGCACGTCCATCATCACCGACCCCACCTTGCGCGACTCCCTGGGGTTGCGCATCGGGCAGCAATATTTGGTGGCGGGCGTGGGTGAAGAAGCTCCGGTAGTGGCCTTCCAGAGCGACAGTGTGCGGGTGGAACTGGCGGAGGGCCGTATTGCAGCGGCTGCGCTGCCGATGCTGCTGCTCTCCAACGATGTATTCGACCTGTCGGCCTACGTGGGCATGCCCATTCACGGCATTTTGGGCGGCGACGTTTTTCGCCATTTTGTGGTCGAAATCGAGCCCGAGTCGCGCCAGTTGATTTTTCGCCGCCCCGATAAGTTTAAAGCCCCCACGGGCCAGAAGTGGGCCCATTTGCCCATCATCATCGAAGGCGAGAAAGCCTACGTGGAAACCCAGGCCCGCCTTTCCGATTCGACGGAAGTGCCCCTGAAGCTGGTTCTGGATACCGGCGCCGGCCATGCGCTGTCGCTGGAAACCGGCTCCGATGCCCGCATCAAGCTGCCCGACCAACGCCTGCGCACCCACCTCGGGCGCGGCCTCAGCGGCGACGTGCACGGCTACCTGGGGCGGGTACAGAGCCTGCGCCTGGGGCGTTACCAGCTCAGCGCATTGCTCACCTCGTTTCCCGATAACGCCTCGGTGCGGGCCCGCGTGTCGGTGCCGCGCAACGGCAACTTGGGCTTCGAACTGCTCAAGCGCTTTCACATCATCATCGACTACCCGCACAACGCGCTGCTGCTGCGGCCCAACGCCCAGTTTCGCGACCCGTTCGAGCACGACATGTGCGGGCTCGACTTGCTGGCCACCGGCACCAACTTCCGCAACTACGTGGTGCACCGGGTAGAGGCCGGGTCGCCGGCCGCACAGGCCAACCTGCAGCCCAACGACGAAATCCTTTCCATCAACCTCATGCCCGTGGGCAATATGACCTTGAGTCAGATCAGCCGCATGCTGCACTCGGCCGATGGGCGCCAGCTGTTTTTGCTGGTGCGGCGCAACGGCGAAATGATTGCCACGCGCCTGACCCTGAAAAGGCAGATCTAAACCGGCCGCAGAGCAAGGCTTAACGTGCGACTACGCCTCCCGCACAGCGAATCTGCGCAAAACCCATACCTTAGAAACCGACCCGTAACGGGCTGTCAAGTCCGTTTTGCACTGCCGCGTTTCTCCATGTCTCTGGCTTCTTCCTCCACTGCGCCGCCCTTGCCGCCCCCGCCGGCGGCCATTCTGGCCAATCAGCACATCTACTCCGACCATTTCGACGAGGAGTACGTGCGCGCCCTCGACGAGAACGTGCTGCAATTGCTGGAGCGGGTGTGGTTTCGCTCCGAACTGGTGGGGTTTACCGAGAACTTTCCGCAGCGCAACAACCCCGAGCGGCCCCTCATTTTCTGTTCCAATCACTCGGGCATGGCTTTCCCCTGGGATGCCATGGTGGCCCTCTCGCACATGTACCGGCGCCTGCCCAACCCGCAGGACCTGCCCCGGCCGTTATCGGCGCCGCTGCTGTCGCAGTCGGCCCTCATGAATCCCTTTGTGCTGCGCAACTTCTGGAAGCGCTGCGGTTGTGTAGACGCCACCACGCTCAATTTCGAGACGATGATGTACTACAACGACCACAACCTGATGCTGTACCCCGAGGGTGTACCGGGCATTGGCAAGGGGTTCAACAACAAGTACCGCCTGCAGCGCCTGGCCACCAGCATGATTCGCCTGGGTCTACAGCACCGCACCGACCTGGTGTTCTTTTCCACCGTCAACGGCGAATACCTCAACCCGCACGCTTACAGCTGGGACTGGCTCAACCGGCAGAGCAAGAAAATCGGCATTCCTTTCATCCCCATCACCTGGCTGCTGATTCCTATTCTGCTGCAGCCGTGGCTGTTTTACATGGCTTTTCCGGCCAAACTCACCTTTGTGCTCGGCCGCCGCATCCGCCCCTCCGACCTCACCGACAAGCCCCACGACCAGATTTCACGCGAAGAATACGCGGCCCTGTCAGAGCAGGTGCGCGTGCAGTTTCAGGAAGACCTCGATGCCGCCGTGGCCAAGTACGGACAGCAGCCCTACCGCGCTGGGGAGCTGTGGCAGCGTATCAAGGAGAACCTCCGCTACTTCCCGTTTTTCCTGCCCGCGTTCTGGCCCCTCATGTTTCACGAGTTCGACCGGTTGTACACGAAAAAAGGCGGGCGCGGCCTGCCACTTAAGCTCACTGGCTTGGGCACCACGCTGAAGCTCATCTGGCGTAATCCGTTCGTCATCAGTTTTTTCATTCCGCTGCTTGGCTGGGTGCCCATTGCCATTCGCGGCTACCACAAAAACCAGATAGGGGAGAAGCTGCCCGGCCAATAGCTCTGGCAAGGCACTGCGCGGCGCAAATCGTGCTTTGGCCCAATGCCGAACGACACGCCCGCCTACCCGAAAAGCCCAAACGCCGCCGGAAATTCCTATCTTATCAACCCTGTAGCCCGCGCCTGCGTTTAGGTAGTACGTGCCTGACGCGCAGCCTGATGGCTTGCCTGCTGCCCCGCTGGCCGGTCCCATGCCGTGCCTTTTCTCCGCTCCCGCCTGTTTCCCCATGCCCTCGTTTCAGCACCAGCTGGTCAAAACCCTGCTTACGGCCGCGGCCGGCCCCATTGCCCGTCGCCGGCCTACGCTCAACTCGCTGCGCCTGGGGCTGGAGCTGAGCACCTTGTTGCAATTCATGCCCTGGAACGTGCATTTCGAGCGCGTGCCTGCCGACGAAGGCCTCGTGGCCGAATGGATTGAGCCGAAAGGCGCCAACCAGCAGCGGGTGCTGCTGTACCTGCACGGCGGGGCCTACGTCATGGGCTCCTTGAACACCCACCGCGGCTTCATCGGGGCGCTGGCGCAGCACTGCGGCCTGCGCGCCCTCTCCGCCGACTACCGCAAAGCGCCCGAGCACCCGTTTCCCGCTGCCCTCGACGACGCCCTAGCGGCCTGGTACTGGTTGCTCGACCAAGGCTACTGCCCGCAAGACATTATGCTGGCCGGCGACTCGGCCGGTGGCGGCTTGGTGCTGGCCTTGCTGCTGCACCTGCGCGACAAAAAAGCGCCACTGCCCGCCGCTGCCCTCTGCCTTTCGCCCTGGACCGACCTCACTATTCCGGCCATCGAGGCCTACGCCAGCACCACCCTGCCCGACGAAGCCAAGCTGCTGGAAGCCCTCGAAATCCGGGCCTGGGGCCGCCAGTACGCCGGCGACACCCCCCTGCACAACCCGCTGCTTTCGCCCTTGCTGGCCGAGCTGCACGACCTGCCGCCGCTGCTCTTGCAAGTTTCCGACGCGGAGCTGCTCTACCACGACACGCTGCGCCTGGCCGCCAAAGCCCGTGCGGCCGGCGTGCCCGTTACGGTGCAAACCTTCGAGGGCTTGGTGCATTGGTGGCACCTGTTTTGGCGCACCGTGCCCGAAGCCAAGGCCGCGCTGGCGCAAGCAGCCGGCTTTGTGCAAGGCGTGTGGCAAGCACAGGCCGAAGCCCAGGCGTTGGTGAATGCGGCGCGCCGGAACCGCAAAGCCGCAACCACGACTGCAGTTCGGGCAACTGTGCGGGCTCGTTCTTAGCTCCATCCGCGGCTACAGTTCGCTTCAAAATATTTTCTGCAAAAAATTGGCCGTCAGCTGCCCACGTATATATACCTTTTCGTAGGTTTGTGTCGAATGTTCGGCATGCATACTATATTTGCGCTTGCCGGGCGGCCCGGCTGGTTTTGCCGCGTACCTCTCACTCTCAACTTTCTTCAAGCTCATGGAAGACCTCTTTAAAAAGTTCATCTACGCCGGCGTGGGCTTTGTTTCGCGCACCAACGACCGTGTGCAGGACACCATCAACCAGCTGGTGAAGGAGAACAAACTCTCGCAGTCGGAAGGCGAAAAAATCATGAGTGAACTCATGAAAAACACCGACACCAAGCGCAAGGAGTTTGAAACGCAGCTCAGCAGCATTGCCAAGCGCGTGATGAAGGGCATGGGCGTGGCGTCCGACTCGGACGTGGCTGAGCTGAAGAAGGCCGTGCGCGGCGGCAGCAAATCGTCTTCGTCGGCTGCGGCCTCGAAAACGGCGACCAGCAGCACGGGCGGCACCAAAAAGGCTTCGTCGGGCAGCAGCTCGTCGGCGGCGGGTAAGGCAGCGGCAGCGCCCAAGGCTGCGGCCAAAGCAGCTGGCGCCGCTTCTACGGCGGCCAAGAAATCGGCGGCCGGCAGCAAAGGCGGCGCGGCTTCGGGCAAGAAACCGGCTGCGGCTGGTGCGTCGGAAGGCGGCTCGTCGGCCAGCAACGCGTAGTCTCAGCTCTTCGGTTGATACAACCCCGCTGGCGGATTCGTCGGCGGGGTTTTCTGTTGCCGGTGGGCGCGGGGCGTTTCGTGCGCGCCGTGCGCCACGCCTGATTTTTTCCGACTTTGGCCGCAATGTTCAAAAACACGATGACCAACCTGGGGCGCATCCGCCAAGTGGTGGAGGTGCTGCTGCGCTACGGCTTTGAGGACGCGGTAACGAGCACGGCCCTGCGCCGGCTGGTGCCCGACCGCCGCCGCCAGACCTGGCAGCACGGCGACCAGCCCGTGTTTGAGATGTCGCGCTGGGAGCGGGTGCGCATGGTGATTGAAGAGTTGGGGCCCACGTTCATCAAGCTGGCGCAGGTGCTCAGCAACCGCGCCGATTTGCTGCCCGCCGAGCTGGTGGCCGAGTTTGAGAAGCTGCAAAGCAACGTGCCGCCGTTTCCTTCCGACGAAGCCAAGCGCATCATCGAAGCCGAAATTGGGCAGCCGCTGGCCGAGGTGTTCAGCGAGTTCGACGACGAGCCGCTGGGCTCGGCTTCCATCGGGCAGGTGCACAAGGCCCGCCTGCTCGACGGCACCGATGTGGTGGTGAAGGTGCAGCGGCCCACGGCCCGCGAGAAGATTACCACCGACCTAGCCTTGCTGCGCGAACTGGTGAAGCTGACCGGCGGCTACCTGCGCAAGCACGGCCTGGGCAACCCGCAGGACATTGTGGAGGCCTTCGAGCGGAGCATGATGCAGGAGCTGGACTACAGCTCGGAGGCCCGGGCTATGGAGCAGTTTCGCAAGCTCTATGCCGACTACCAGACGTTTTACGTGCCCCGGCCGTACCGCGAGATGAGCACCAGCAAGGTGCTTATCATCGAGTTTGTGAGCGGCTGCAAGATTACCGACAAGGAGCAGCTGCTGCGCTGGAAACTCGATCCGGCCATTGTGGCCGAAACGGGGATGGATATCTACCTGACCCAGATTTTCGAGTTCGGGATTTTCCACGCCGACCCGCACCCCGGCAACGTGCTCGTGCGACCCGACGGCACCATCGTGCTCATCGACTTCGGCATGGTGGGGCGCCTCACCAAGCAGCAGAAGTACGCGTTTGCGGGTGTGTTCATCAGCATGGGCCAGCAGGACGCACGCGGCATGGCCCTGAACTTCCGTCGCCTGGCCCTGACCTCGGATATTCAGGACATGCGCGCGTTCGAGGCCGAGCTGCAGCAGCTCATCGACGATTTCGCGGGCCTCGACGTGAAGGAAATGAGTATGAGCGCCCTGGCCGAGCGGCTGCAGGGCGTTATCTACAAATTCAAGCTGCAGGTGCCGGGCTCGGTGTTCCTGATTTTGCGCGCTTTGGTCATTCTGGAGGGCATTGGGAAGGTGCTGCATCCGGCCTTCAACACCTTCGAGTTTGTGCGGCCCTACGGGCGGCGGCTGGTGCTGGAGCAGTACTCCGTCAACAACGTGACGACCGAGTTGCAGCACACCGGGCAGCAGCTGCTGGCCTTGTTCTACACCCTGCCCACCGATTTGCGCCAGATTGTGCGCAAGCTCTCGAAGGGCGACCTACGCGTGCAGGCGCAGCTGGGCGGCTACGCGCCGCTGCTGCGCACGGCCGAGCGGCTGGTGTCGCGGGGCATTATTACCATGCTGGCGGTGGCGTTTCTGCTGTTTTCGGGCCTCACGCTGCTGGGGCGCTACCCGGCCGGGCAGATGCCCTACTACCACGGTTTGCCGGGCGTAACGTGGTGGGGGCTGGGGGCCACCGGCTTCTGGCTGATGGTGTTGTTTATCCTCACCATTCGGCGGGAACGGCCGTAGCAGCGGGCCAATTCCGGGAAATTTAAGTTGCAGCTCCGGCGCCGGGGGCTGAACTTTGCTGCCTCATCGGCTGGCTCGGAAAACCGGGCCGGCGTTTGGGTTCTGCACTGTGCGTGTTTCTGTTGCGTTTCGAGGGCTGGCGGCGGTAGCCAGCGTGTTGCTTTTTCTCCCCTTTACTGCCCAGGCCCAGGTGCCGCTGCTGCGCGACGTGGCGCTGCGCACCGACACGGCCACCTACCAGCTCAGCCGCCACACGGTGGTGCTGCAGGGCGAACCAACCCTGTTCTTCTGGTTTCGGCGCGACGACGAGACGGTGGAGCTGCGCCTCACGCCTGAAAAAACCGTCGGCGAAAAGCCTTTGCGGTTGCTGCGCTCCGCCGACTACCAGCAGCTCGACTCGCTCACCCGCGAAGCCGACGGTACCTACCGCACGCGGCTCAAATTCAAGGACCTTACCAGCTCGCAGTTTGTGCGCCTGGTGGTGGAGCAGCCCGCCGCCGCTGCCGGCCAAGAGCCGCAGCGCGACGTGGTGCCGCTGCTGCCCGTGTCGCGCACCTCGGTGGGCCTGCGCGCCGCCGACGAGGAGCTGTACGTGGGGGAAGAGAAGGTTTTTGAAATCAACAGCTCGAACCCGCGCAACGTGCGCGCCACCGGCGAGTGGGTGCGCGGGGCCGATTTCGACTACCGCCTGACCAGCGAGCAGAACGGCACGCTGCGCCTGCACGTGCTGCCCAACCAGCTCGGGCGCCGCACGCTCACGGTGAAGCTGCTGGCCGAGCGGCCCACGCTGCTGCCGGGCGGCAAGCTCAGCTACCAGCTGCCCCCGCTGAAGCAGGAACTGACGGTGAAGGCCAGCCGCCTGCGGTTCCTGAGTCCCGACAAGCGCACGGTAACGCTGGACGAGCAAAGCCGGCGCCGCGGCGTGGAACTGGTGCTCGACAACGGCCGCTCGTTTGAGCTGCGCCGCACCTACCGCCTCGAAGACCAGGAAGAGCCCGGCGGCGCGCTCATTGCCGAGCTGTTTACGCGCCAGTACCTGACCAACGACCGGGTGCTGTGCTACCTGCGCCCCTACAACACCCACCGCCAGACCGAGGGCTACCTCTACATCAAAGACCAGGACCAGGCCCGCTACGTCACCAACCTCGACATCACGCCCAAGACCACCATTTCGGGCGTGCAGGTGCTGCACCGCGGCGGCGACTGGACCAGCTCGACCAACGTGAGCCCCGGCGAAACCGTGGACGTGCGCATTGAGGGCGAGGCGCTGCAGAAAGCGCGGTTTCACCTGGAAGACCTGCGCGTTATTCCCTCCGATTCGTCGGTGCGGACCGACACGCGAGTGGTGCTGCGCGTGCAGGTGCCCGTCACGTTCGACAAGCGCCGCAGCGCCATTCTGAACGCGGGCCAGTCGACGGGCTTTGCTCTGAGCGTGCGCGAGTTTCAGCGCCCGCACCCGCTCGATTTTGTGACCGTGACCTACGGCGACGCCGCCCGGCCCATCACGCGCCTGGGCGGGCCGGTGCTCTACCCGCGCACCATTCGCGACGTGGTATTCCAGTTTAACCCCAACGGCATCGACACCGACAAGCAGTTCTACGGCAAGCAGTTCCTGAGCTTCGAGATTCGCACGCTCAACGCCAAGGGCGAGCTGGTGGAAATCCGCAACGTCGACAACGTGGTCATCTGCCCCGGCGACAACTCGCCGCGTGCCGCCTTCTACCAGGACAAAGCCTGCCGCACCGACCCCATCAGCCTCAACAGCCTGCTTTCCCGCAAAACCTACGACCTGGACGAGTGGAGCCGCATTCTGGTGACGGTGAAGCACCAGGCCGGGCAATACGCCGACCCTGCCTTCACCCAGACCGTGGAGCTGGTGCTGCAGCGCAAGTACAAGTTCGACATCGACGTGAGCTTTCCCGGCGGCCTGCTCACCAAGCGCGCCGGCGAGTCGAGCTACACCGATTTCGGGGGCATTTCGCTGGCCACGCTGGCGCAGTTCAGCTTCTACCACCCCGAAAAAATCAACCGCCTGCGGCCCTACAAAATCGGGGCGGGCTTCGTGGCCCTGAACGCCTTCAACCTGAGTGCCAGCAACAACGTGCGCCGCGACTTGGGCGTGGTCATCCTCGGTTCGGTATACCCCACCCGCCGCGACGCCAAGCTCACTTTCCCGCTCTACCTCGGCGGCGGCTACCTGATGACGCTTGGCAAGCCGTTTTTCATGTTTGGGCCGGGCATTGGGGTGCGGCTGTAATCAGTTGCCGGTTGCCAGGTACGAGTTGCGGGAATTGTCATCCTGAGCAACGCGAAGGACCTTCTCACGTTTGAAAGATAGTCGTACCAACGACTTGTTCAGACGTGAGAAGGTCCTTCGCGCTGCTCAGGATGACGTTCTTTTTACTGGCAACTGGCAACTGGCAACGGGCAACGGGCAACTACTTCGTGGCCATCGTCACGGGGCCGACGCGCACCGACTGGCTATCCACCACTACCCAGCGGCCGTTGCGGCGCACAAACACGTGCATGCGCCGGAATTCCCCGCTCACGTCTTTGCCGGCTGAGGTGCCGGCGTAGGTGGTGTTGTGCCGCAATACCGCCATGTCGGGTCCGTAGAGGCGCACGTTGTATTCCGAGGGCTGGTTGGAGGTGGTTTTGTCGGTGCCAGCGGCCATTTCCTTGAGCAGCTCGGCTTTGGTGTACACTTTGCCGTCGGCCTCGGTAAACAGACAGTCGTCGGCTACGTTCTGCTTCACAAACTCGACGTCGTTGCGCATGTCGGCCGCCACCCAATCCCGGTCGAGCTGAATGAGGGCCGCCTTGGTTTTGTCGGCTCCGGCGGCCGAGGCCGCAGGTTGCTGCGCCACCGCTACCGAAGCAACGAGGCTGCAGGCGAGCGTGAGGAGGGAGATTTTCATGGCGGGCTGGGGTTAGAAGGTGCTTGCCCGTGCCCAGGTGAGGGGCGCCTCGCCGCGACAGGGCTTAAATAAATATAGTGAAATAATAATATACAGCTTGGCAACCCTCATACCGTTTGTTCAGGGCCTGGATGGGAGTCAGTCGGGCACCGCAACCGCGCGCGAGGCGCTTACACATCATCCATCACCACGAAAGGTATCTGTAGCGCAGCGGCCAGCTGCTGACCGGCCTGCAGGGCGTACTTCCTGTCGCGCAGGGCAAATTCTTCCATTGCCTCGCCGATGATGGAATCGGGAATCGACAGCAGCAGGGTGAGGTGCTCGTAGCGTTTCCATGGACGGGCAACGCCGCGCCGGGTGTGGTATCTGATGGTATCCGAATGGGCTTTGAGCACGACGCGGGTAGCCAGGGCCAGGGCATACCAGCTGCCAAAACGGATGCCGAAAAGCAGCAGGAAATTACGGTAACGGTGGTTTCGGCGGTCTATTTCCAGGCCGCTGTAGCTGCTGGCAACCAGCGCGGCAAACGCAAAGCACCCGACCGCGAGAAGCGGCAGGTGCTGCAGAAACACCAGCCCAAACCCCAACGGCGGCAGTGCTCGGCCCCAGTAGTAAGGGCCTGTTTTGATGCCGTGAGTCATGGAAAGGGGGCATTTGCTCCTTGTTTTTGCGAACCAATAGCCGAGTACGTTGGGCCTAGAAGCCGAGGCTCAGATCCAGCCGCACGGTGCGTACCCGCGTGTACAAGCTGGTTCCGAAACCGATGATGCCTTCGTCGTGGCGGGCTTCGAGGGCCAACAGCGCGCCGGTGGAACGGGCCCACACCAGGCCCAAGCCCGCGGCAATGCCCAGTGTGCTGGAGCCGGGCAGGTAAACGGGCAAGGTTTCAGTGCCGGGGCGGTCGGAGCGACGATAGGTCAGCACGGTTGAATGGCTCAGCCCGGCTGCAAAGCTGGGCCCCACGTTGATGAATGGTCGGCACTGGCCCGTGCCAAAGGTGTAGCGGGCCAGTACCGGTAGGTAGAGCTGGGTGAGACGGTATGTACCCTCCTCGGTGGCCGTGTAGAGGGTCGTACCCGTGTACACGCCGCGAACCGGCGACGAAGCTCGCACGATGGAGTACTGCAGTTCCACCTGCACCGACGCATGGTTGCGGAACGCGATGTTGGCGTAGGGACCCGCCTGAAACCCCAACCCGGGCCGCGTGGATTTAAGGTGGAAGTCGTCGAAAATCTGTGAATAATACAGCCCTTGGTAGTAGGAGAAGAAGAGTCCCGTAACATTCGGCCCGGCTTTCAGGCCGTACGAAGCGCGCCAGCCGCTGGTCACCCGGGGCTGCCGGCTGGGCTGCCCGGGGCGCCGGCAACTATTGTACTCGAGCACGGCACGCGTGAGGCCGCGGGCCGTGTGCGGGTAGCGGCGCATGGCTTCGTCGTCGCCGAAGTGGAGGGAGGGACAGCCGCCCAGAGTCCGGTGCAGCTGAAGCTGTACTTGGCCCGGCGTCAGCTCTTGGAGGCCGGTCGAATCGGGGGCTTGCAGGTAGAAGCGCAGGTCGCCGGCGGGGTTGACGCCGGTGTAGAGGCTGGCGTAGCCCAGCACCAGCGGCTTGACAAATTGCGCTTTGGGGCCAACAGACTTGCTCAGCAGCAAATCCTGGCGAGTGGCGCTGTAGCTGCGCAGCTCGGCCGCTGCATACGTGGTGGTGGGGCCGTTGGCTGGGGTCAGGCGTACCTGCTGGGCGCGGGCCTCGGCTGCTTTCTGGGACACAACGCCGCGGATGGTGTCGCCGGCAGCGGTAACCACGTAGCCCGTGGCGGCGCGCTGGGCCTGCACCGCCCCCGGCACAACCGCCAGCGCCACGGCCGACGACAGAAAAACAAACCCGGCGTACCGGCTGAGAAAAGAGTAGAAAGCCGCCAATCAAGTAGGGGTGAGGATCGACTAATTCGGGCAAGATAAGCACAGACAACGACGCTCGGGCCGCGAATCCAGCTTTTGTAACGACCTTGCCCGCGCTACACCCAACGCTTATACCATTCATGTGCTATCTGCTACTTATGGCGCTTGCGCTGCTGTGGGGCACCCTGCAGGGGCAGTCTGCCCGCCCAAGCCAACTGCCCTCGGTTTTTTCACGGCCCGATTCGGTGCCGCGCCAGCCGCCGCGCGCTGCCCTGCCCGACACGGCGCGGGTGCGCGGGTACCTGGCCCGCGGAAAGCAGATGCGCTACACCAACATCGACAGCGCCTTGCGCTTCGACCGGCAGGCCCTGGCCTTGTCCCGGCGCATCGGTTTCCGGGAAGGACAGGCGCGGGCCCAGCACGCTGTGGCCAACGACCTCTACAACGCGGGCAGCTACGTGGCTGCCGGCCAAGCCTACGAAGCGGCGGTGCATCTGACGCGCCGCGCGGGCCTGTGCGACCAGGAAGCCGGGGCATACAATGGCATGGGTTTGGTGGCGCAGGCCCTTGGCAATGTGCAGGGCGCCATCGAGTATTTCAACCGGGCGCGGGCGCGGTATGCGCAGTGCAAGCCCGTCAACCCGCGCTACGAAGTACTGGTACTCACCAACATCGGCAATACCTACATGCAGACCGGTCAGCCGGCCCGCGCCGAGCGGCCGCTGCGGCAGGCGCTGGCCCGCGTGACGCCCGCCGTCGATGCCGCCGCCGTGCTCAACCTGCTCGACCTTGTGGGCATGCTCCAGCAGCACCAGCAGCACCTCGATTCGGCCGTGGCTACCTGGCGGCACGAACTGGCCCTGGCTAACCGGGTGGGCAACCGGCGGGCCCAAAGCTTTGCCACCGCCAACCTCGCCAGCGCCACGCTCGCGCAAGGGCAGCCCAGGGTCGCGCTGGCTTATGCCCAGCAGGCCATGCGCCTGGCCCGGCAGCTCGGCAACTTCTCGCAGATAACCGACAACACCCTGGTGCTGGCCCGGGCCATGCACGCGCTGGGGCAGCCGGCGGCATTCGACACGCTGAGCCGGTTTCTGGTGCTGCAGGATACGCTGATGGGCCGCGCCCGCACCGAGGCCGTGGCCCAGGCGCAGGCCCGTTTTAACGTAGCCGAGCAGCATGCCCGCATCCGCACGCTGGAGCAGCAGCGGCGCATCATTGAGCTGCAGCGGGCCCAGCAGACCCTGCGCACCCGCGTGGCGGTAGGGGTGGGGCTGCTGCTGCTGGCGCTGGGGCTGGGCCTGGGGTGGTGGGTGTACCGCCGCCGCCAGCAGCGGCGCGAGGCGGCCCTGCGCCGCCAGCTGGCCGCCGACCTGCACGACGACGTGGGCACCTTGCTCACCCAGATTGCCCTGCAAACCGATCTGCTGCAGGAAGGTCTGGCCTCGCCCGAAGAGCAGCCGCTGCAATGGGCCGAGGTAGCAGGGCGCAGCCGCCTGGCCGTGCGCCAGCTCAACGACGTGGTGTGGGGCCTCGATGCGCAGAACGACACCGTGCCCGACCTGCTCAACCGCCTGCGCGACTATGCCCACGAAGTGCTGGTGCCCTCTGGCCGCGACGTGCGCTTCGTAGCCGACCCACCGGCCAGCGGCACGCCGCTGTCGGCGGCGGTGCGGCGCCAGCTGTACCTCATCTACAAAGAAGCCCTGCACAACATCCTCAAGCACACCGCCGACACCGCTACCGTGACCGTGACGCTGCACCGCCAAGGGCCGCTGCTGGTGTTGGAAGTCGTCAACGACGGCCCGCTGGTGCCGCCCGGAACCGAGCGCGCCTCCGGCCACGGGCTGCGCAACATTCGCACCCGCGCCCAGGCGCTGGGCGGCCACGCCACGGCCGAGGCCGCACCCAACGGCGGCTTTGCCGTTCGGGTGCAAGTACCGCTGACGTAGCTGTCGGTTGTTGGCTGCGCGTTGTCGGTTACCAAGGCTCCATCACGCGCCTATCATCCTGAGCCGAGCGGAGGACCTGCTCACTACTGAAGGGCCGTCGAAATAATAATTCGTTCTCATCTGAAAAGGTCCTTCGCGTTGCTCAGGATGACGTTCCTTTACTGGCAACGGGCAACGGGCAACGGGCAACGGGCAACGGGCAACGGGCAACGGGCAACCGGCAACCGGCAACCGGCAACTGGCAACCGGCAACGGTCTTGTCGCATCAACATGCGCTATGGCCTGCCGGGGCCAGCCGGTACTTTTACGGAATGCACGTTTCTACCCCCCTGGCCATCATCGAGGACGACCCCGCCATCCGGCAGTCCTACGTCACGTACCTCTGCGCCCAGCCCGAGTTCGACTGCGTGCTGGTGGCCGGCTCGGTCGAGGAATTCCTGGAAGAGCTGCCCTCGGCCCGCCAGCCGCCCCGCCTCGTGCTGTCCGACATCGGCCTGCCGGGCCTCACGGGCATCGAAGGCGTGGGGCGCATCCGGCGGGTGCTGCCCAAGGCCGAGGTTGTGCTCATCACCGTGTATGCCGACCCCGAGCGGCTGTTTCAGGCTCTGTGCGCGGGCGCGGTGGGCTACCTGCTCAAGAGCACCATGCTGCGCGACGTGAAAACGGCCCTGCTGGAAGTACTCGACGGCGGCTCGCCCATGTCGCCGGCCATTGCCCGCCACATCGTGCGCCATTTCCAGCCCGCTCCTTCGCCCTCGGAAATTCTCACGGCCCGCGAGCTGCAGCTGGTGCAGGCCATTGAAGAAGGGCTGAGCTACCGGCTGGTGGCCGAGCGCCTGGGCATCAGCATCAACACCGTGCGCACCTTCATCCGACGCATCTACGACAAGCTGCAGGTCAACTCGAAGGCCGAATTGCTGGCCCGCCACCGCCCGGGCCGCACCTAAGGCGAGTCCAAAAAAATAGTGCTTGTCGCATGAAAATGCGACAACAGGATATAGTTGAGTAGCCCACCTTTACGGCAATGCGGAGTGGGCCATTTCCAGGCTGACACCCTGCATTATCCCGCTGGGTCCGGTGCGTACTGCCCGGCCCTTCCCCTTATCGGCATTTAACACCCGTTTTTCTTTCTCTTCCCAAACCCTACCAAACCATGCTATCCGCTTCCGCCTCCGCCGCGCCGACCTTGTCGAGCGAGGACCAGTATTCCTTCGTGCCTGCCGACGGCATCATCCTGCCGGTGGTGCCCCTATCCGCCGAACTGCGCGCCTTCGTCAAGAGCCAGGCCGACACCGCCGGCCGCGCCCTGCTCCGCGCCGACGAGCCCGCCCCCACGGCCAAGTTTGCGCTGTTCTCCTCCGATTTTATCAAGCTGCAGCTGGCCACGGCCAAAGCCCTGACGCTGCCGATTGCCGAAGCCGATTTCGACCAGAAATACGGCACGTTTGCCAAGAAGACCAAGGTTACGGAGTGCATTACCGCCCTCAAGGACCTGAACGCGCACTGCCTCACGTTTGGTAGCCCCGCCAAGCTGGTTACGGAAATTCAGAGCCTGGCCAACGGCGCCAAGCCCACCATGCTCTACGGGCAGATCGTGTGGCTGGCCCAGCAGATTGCCAATACCGCCGAAACCTTCTCGTTTACGATGAAGGAGCTGACCGACGCGCTCAAGTCGACCGACAGCAAGGAGGCCCGCTACGAAATCCTGAAGGAGCTGCTCACCGGCGAGGGCGGCCTGGCCACGGAGGCCATCAACATGGGCCAGCAGGCCACCGACCTGCGCAACGCCATTCTGAAGTACCTAGAGGACATGAACCGCATCAAGGCGCCGGTCAACACCTACTTCAGCGAAAGCTCCGACATCTACAAAGAAGCCGTCGATAAAAACAAGGCCATTGCCGACCGGCTGGTGCTGGCCCAGGCTGAGCTCAGCAGCGTGCGCGAGGAGTACATCAAGTACGTGGCGGCCGCTACGGCCAGCTCCGTGGGCGTGTTTGTGTTTACGATGGGTGTGGGCTGGCCCGTTTCGGCCATTCTGGGCGGCGTGCTCGGCGACCTGGCCGAAAAAGCCCGCAAGCGCGCCAACGAGGTCGAAGCCGAAGTGAATTCGCTGGGCGTGGAAGGCCGGAAGAAAACCCAGCTCGTGGCCGACGTCAGCGCGCTGAACGCCGACATCGGGCCCATCGAAAGCTACTTGCGCAAAGTCAGCGACAGCCTCGCCGGCATTGCCAGCGTGTGGACGGAGGTAGCCGGCAAGTTCGACTACATCGTGAAGAACACCTCGCCCGATGCCCTGAAAGACATAGCCGCCATCACGCAGGCCATGCGCATTCGTCAAGGTCAGGAGAAATGGGCGCTGACGGCCCAGATGACGTCGGCCTTCACGGCCAAGGCTTTCGTGGAAATCCGCTAGGCAGCCCATCATGAGCGAATCACTTTCTGCCCCGGTAGCCCCCACGGCTGCCGGTGCCCTCGTGGGCACTACCGCCTCGGCGGCCACCTACGACTTCGTCCAGATTGCCCCCGAACAAGACCTCATTGTGGCCCGCATGCACGTGAAGGCCAGCGAGGTAAACAAGCTGCTGCGCGAGCGAGACCCGCGCGGCCTGGCCCGCGACTCTTTCCTGTACGTCTGCGCCGATACCTTCGTGCTCGACGACCAGTTCTTCGACGCGCCCATGATTACCATCGTGGCGCGGGTAGTAGAAGCCGGGTCGTTTCCCTTCGTGATGCCCGAAGACAACGCCCTGCACATGGCCGGCCTGCAGATTCTGACGCAGGAAATCCGTGGCGGGCTGACCGTGGCGGCCAGCAGCAACCGGGAGTGGACGGTGCCGACCACCTTCAACGCCGCCCAGGTGCCGCAGGTAATTGTGTGCGCCGCCGACGCTACCCTCTTCAAGCACGAGGTATCGGCGGCCGCCGCGCAGGTGGCGGAAGTGGCCCGCAACCCCCACGTGTGGAACATCCTGAAGGCCGAGTTTGCCGCCGCCAGCGAGTGGCTGGACGTGCCCGCCCAACGGGCCGCCGGGCTGGCCGCCCTGCACTGGGTGGCGCTGTGCACCCGCGCGCTGGCCGCCGAGCCGGGCCCCCTGGCAGCCGAGGCCAGCCAGCTCAACTACCAGGCCGCGGCCCTGCTACTGCTGGCCAGCGGCGCCGGCACGGCGCGCTACGTGCCGGTGTGGAGCGAGGAGTACCTGAAAACCCGCATCAACCAGCTGCTGGCGGTGCTACAGGGCTACGAAAACAAAATTCAGGGCCTGGAAATCCGCACCGACGTGCAGCAGGCCGTCGAGTCGGTGGCGCAGGCCCTGCGCGACGTGGCCGGCGCCGACGAGCGGGCCCTGGCCACCAGCGCGCAGCTGAATGAGCAGGAAACGGCCGCCACCTGGAAGCAGTACCACGAGCTACTGTGGACCTACGAAACCCAGACCCACGCCGTGCGCCTGGCCTTCCTGGTGTTTAAAGGAGGGCTCGACCACGCCGCCACACTCAAAACCTTGGGTGCGGTGTTGCAAATCGTGAACCTGGCGGGCCAGATGGCCGGGGCGTACTTCGGTGCGGGCGTGCCCGACCCCAAAGCTGCCCAGGCCGCCGCCGGCGCCGCCAAGTCCGAAGCCGCGCAGGTCGTCATCACGGCGCAGTCGCTGGAGAAGATGGTGCTCGACGCCATCAAGAAGGAGCTGCTGGAACGGGTGATGAAGCTGAAAGCCAGCCTGGAGAAAATGGCGAAAATAGCTGCCGCCGCGGCCGAAGCCGGCAAAAAAGCCGTACAGATTGCCAACGCCCAGAAAATGGAAGCCCGCAGCACCGTGGCGCTGCCCGACCTGGCTGACATGGCTACCTTGGACCCGGAACTGGACTGGAACCTGTTCATTACCCAGGCCGAACTGGCCCTGCGCGAGAGCATCAACGGCAACGGCGAAACCAACCCGCCGGTGTCCGGGGCCAAGGAATACTACCTGAGCCTGTACGCGCTGGCGGAATACGGCAAGGCCCTGAGCCGCAAAACCGTGGCCCTGGCCCGCCTGCAAGCCCGCGCCCTGGAAATAGAAGCCCAGCGCGCCGCCTCCCGCTTTGCGCTGGAGCGGTGGGAGCGGCTGCGCGCCGAGGCCAAAACTGCCGAAGAGCAGTTGAGCCTGGGCAAGTCGCTGCTGCAGGAAGCGGCCCTGAACACGAAACGCTCGTTGCTGGTAATGGCCGAGGGCTACCGTGCCGCCTACGCCTACAACAATCTGACGGACCCGCCCATGCGCCTGCGGCTGTCGATGGACTACAACGCCCTCAACCAGGAGTTCACGTCGATCAAGCAGGACATTGCCCAGTTCTTCGCGGCCCCGCGGCTGGCCCAGGAGGTCGATACCGGCTACTTCGAGCTGCCGGTCGTGCGGGCCTCGTCTGCCCAGCCCGCGCCGGCCGGGCACGCGGTGCTCACCCTGCCCGCCGCCGCCGGGGCCAAGCCGCTGCTGAGTTGGTCGATGCCGCTTGACCAGCCGCCTTTCCGGGCCTGGCTCAGCCCGGGGCAATATTCGGCCTACTTCATCGAGGAGGCCTGGTTTTACCTCGACGGCGCCCTGCCCAACGCCGACGGCCTCATTGGCTTGCGGGTGGCTACCACCGGCAACTACCAGAACGGCTACGGGGGGCAGCCCTCGGCGCAGTTCAGCGCGCAGGGCCTGGGCCTGAACTTCGGCTACGCACCCGCCCAGGGCCGCGACGCCGCGCCCTTTACCCACTGGCGCCCCGCCGGCCGCAGCAAAGACAACTACATGCGCCCCTCGCCCTTTGCCACCTGGCTGGCCACCATCGAGCAGGCCGGCGACCTGTCGGGCCTCCACACCCTGCGCATCAAGCTGAAGCTGCTGCGCCAGGACCTTGCCTAACCGCGGATGAGCACTACCGATACCGAATACGATGTGCTGCCGCCCCTGGAGCAGGTAAAGGCCGCCCTGGCCGCCTGGCGGCCCCGGGCCGTGGCGCTGGCCAGCTACGCCTCCGACGTGGAAGCCATTCCCCTCGGCCCCCAGGACGTGACCACCGACGGCCTGACGGTGCACCTGCCGGCGCCGCTGGAGGGCTTTCCTGCCACCCAGGCGGCCCTGCAACGCGCGCAGGCCAGGGCCCGAAGCTACCCCGCCGGCACCGTCATCCTGTTCCGCTGGGCGTTTCAGCTCATGCAGTTTCAGGCCCTGTTCGACCACGCCAGCACCCAGCTCACGGGCTTCTACAGCCAGATAGGTAACGAGGGGCCTACGCCCGAGCAGCGCACGGCCGTGCTGAGCTTGTTTGCGGGCCTCATCAGTACGCTGGAAAAAGACCGGCAGCTGCTGGTGGAGGCCAATACGGCCTACGCCAACGTGCTGCCCCTGCTGGCCGAAGACCAGGGCAGCCTGGGCGCGGAAGTGGCCGGCGTATCGGCCGCCGCCGCCGCGCTCCAGCAGAAGATGCAGGACCTGATGCTGCAGTATGCCCTGAACCCGCTGACCCGGGGTTTGGCGCCGATTCTGCAGAAATCGGGGCAGCTGCAAATCGACCGGCTGCGGCGCACGGCCGCGGCGCTGCGGCAGGTGGTGGCCGAGTGCACCCAGGCCCACGAGGCCGTGGCCCAGCTGGCCGGCGAGCTGCTGACCACGGTGGGCAAGTACCGGGGCCTGGAAAGCGCCCTGACCAAAGCGCAGGGCACCACTTTCAAGTACCACCTGCAGCAAACCCGCTTCAACATTGCCCGGGAGCAGTGGAAAAGCCTCAGCGACTACGCCCTGCAAACCCTCGCCGGCTAAGGCCGGCACCCCAACGCCAGGGGCCGGGGCTGGGGGGTAGGGGGTGGTAATGCTAGTAGAACGTCATGCAGAGGCGAAGCCGAGGAATCTCGCGTGTTTAGTCGAATAGTAAACTCAACATCAGCACGCGAGATGCTTGGCTTACGCCTTCCTGCGGTTCGCTACGCTCTGCATGACCGCCTTTTTCTGTTGTTCAGGAGTAGGCCAACCACCCCTGACCTCTAGCCAAACTGCGCCCACGAAAAAAGCCTGACCGTTACTGGTCAGGCTTTTTTGTCATGTACTGGCAGCATACGGCGCGGCGCCTAGGCCGGCAGCGCGTCGTGGCGGGCTTGCACCTGGGCCAGGCAGTCCTGGTAGCCGGCGAGCTGGCGCTGGGCGGCGTCCAGCTCGCGCTGGCGGCGGAAGGCGCCGCGGCCGCCCTGACCACCGAGCTGCTCGTCTTCCAAGGCTTCCCGGTCGCGCTTGAGGCCCCGCAGCCGGATTTCTTCGCGGGTGCGGGCGTCCCCGGCGGGCATGGTGGCAATGCGGGCTTCGAGCGGGGTAATCTGGTCGGTGAGGGAACCGATTTTGGCCGAGTCTTCGGTGGCCTCGTTGGTTTGCAGGGTGGCCGAGCGCAGCGCCGCCGTAATGCGGAATTGGGTGCGGTCGATGTCGGCCTGGGTGTCGGCCTTCACGCCGTTGCACTCGGCGCGGGTGGTGAGCAATTCTACGGGGTAATTCATGGCGGTAAACGGAGTAAGGTGGAAGATAAAGGCGGTGCTGCCGCAGCAGCGCGACTAGAACGCGCCGGGGCTGGCCGGCTGGTATAGTGGAGCTTAACTATTTTTTTGGCCTGCCGCCGGGACGCGCCGCCGCGAGGCGTGCTGCCGTACTCCGTTGGCCTCCGCCGCCCCGCCGCCACCGGGCAGAGCCGTAGGAAACGCCGGGGAAAACGAGTAGTATTATCGCGTATTCAATCCTCTTAGTCCTCGCTCATATGTGCCCGATTGCACCGCGCTTCCCGCTGATAGATGGTTTTCTGGCAGGCTTACAGAAGCAAGGGTAGCAAAGCCGGTATGAAGCGTTTTCTACTTGCCATCCTGACGGGCCTGCTGCTGGCCGCCACGCCCGCCGCCGCCCAAACCCAGGCCACGCACCAAACGCATGTCTTTTGGGAGCAGACCTACGACTTGCCCCACCACGCCAGTGGGGATGTCTTTCTGCGGCTGCTGCCGCTAGCTAACGGCGGGTATGTGACCTGCGGCTGCGGTTCGGTGCCGAACTGGCAAATGGTGAGCGGGCGCTACGCGGTCAGCGGGCAGGCGCTGTGGCAGCGGCCGGGGCGCATCATGCGCACCTGCGAGCAGGCGCTGCTGGCCTGGCGCGGGCGCTACGCGGTGGCGGCCACGCGGCGAGTGGTCAACAGCACCGCCGAGCCGCTGTTCGTGCAGTGGCTCGACGCGGGCACGGGCGACTCGCTGCGCACCGCTGATCTGCCCGTGGGCGCGGTGCAGGGCCGGGCGGTGGGCCTGCTGGCCGAGCCCGACGGCTTCACCCTGGGCGGCTTCGGCAGCGTGGGCGGCGCCTCCTACACCGTGGCTACCGATTATATCCTGGCCCGGCTCGACACGCTGGGCGGGGTGAAGTGGGCCCGCGCCTACCCCAATCCCACCCCCGGGTTTTTCGTCTACGCCAACGACGTGGTGCGCACGGCCCGCGGCGGTTACCTCCTCACGGGCATGGCCTCGCAGCGGGTGAGCGGGTTGGGGGTGGGTGTGTACTACCCTTGGTTCGTGGAAACCGACGCGCAGGGCACCCTGCTGCGCAGCCGCCTTGTGCCCTTCTTCGGCCCCCGGCGCCAGACCACCCTCGACCGCAACTTCACCAGTACGGTGGTGCTGAACAACGGCAACGGCTACGCCGTGTGCGGGCTGGTGGATTCCATCGACAACCGGGCCCCCGGCCCGCAATTGGGCTACGTGGCGCGGGTGGACACGGCCCTGAACGTGGCCTGGACGCGCCGGCTGCCCGGCTGGCGCAACCGCTACGGCTACACGGTGCAGCCCACGCGCATCCGCGAGCAGCCCGACGGCACGCTGCAGGTGCTCAGCTGGGACTTGCCCGACGCCAACGCCTATTTCTACGTCACCACCCTGTCGGGGGCCACGGGGCAGGTGCTGCACCAGCAGGAGTTTTTGGTGTCTGGGGCCCAGTACCTGCGGGTCTGGGATTGGCAGCTACTGGCCGACTCGTCGGTGGTGGTGGCCGGCAGCCTGGAACGGGCCGGCAGCACGAATTACGCCGCCTGGGTGGGCCGCTACAAACTGGTGCCGCGGCCGGTGCTGGCGGCGGGCGCGCCGAAGGCCGGCGCCGGGGCCCTGCAACTCTACCCCAACCCGGCCGGCGGCGCCACGGCCTGGGTGCAGCTGCCCGAGGCCGCGGGCGCGCTGACCCTCAGCGACGCGCTGGGCCGGGTGGTGCGCCGCCAAACGGTGCGGCGCACGGCCGACGGCGGCGCCCCCATCGATCTGACGGGCCTGCCGCCGGGCCTCTACGCCCTGCGCTTCACCGGCCAGAGCGGCACCACCCATTTCGCCCGCCTGCTGCGCCAGTAGGTAGAGTCTGTAGCGGGTAGTGCCTTATTCCACCGCGCCCCGGCCAGCAGGTCGGGGCGCGGGCGTTTGCGGGGCACCTCTCGGTCAGGGGCGGGGCGCAGCGGAGAGATGCCCGGCGCGGGCATCGGTCGGGGGGTGGTCGTTTAGCCACACCCGCAGGCAGGTGGCTTCGTGCAGCCAAGCGCGGCGGCGGGCGTCGAGCAGGGCGGCGGCTACGGGGCCGGCCGGGGCTGCAGGGGCCAGGGCATCGGCGGCGGCTTCCAGCAGGCGGGCCAGCCAGCGGCGGCGCAGGGCCAGGGCGGTGAGTTCGGTGGGGGCGGGGGCGGGGAGGGCGGCCAGCAGCAGCGGGCCGGCGGCCAGGCGGCGGGCAGCGGTGCGCTGGGCCGCTAGCAGGGCCGCCTGCTGCTGGTGCAGGCGCCGGGCCTGGTAGTCGCACTCGCGCAGGCGGGCCAGCACGGCGGCCGGGCCGGCCGTGGGCAGGGGCGGGGCCTCGGGAAACGGGGCCGGGGCCGCCAGGGTCGGGTCGTCGGGCAGGGCCAGGGCGGCCGCGAGGGGGCGCAGCCAGGGCCGGGCGTGGGCCGGCAGCGCCTCGCGGCCGGTTTCTACCAGGGCCAGGAACGAGCGGCTGAGCCCTAGCCAAGACCCCAGGGCGGGTTGCGGAAAATCGAAATGGGCGCGCACCTCGCGCAGCTGGTGGGCCGACGTCATCGGGTGGGGGTAGGGTTACCTAACGGTTTCTGGCCGCGCGCTAAAAACCGTTAGGTAGCTCCAACCTAACGGTTTTTCTGCTGGGCGCAAAAACCGTTAGGTTGGGCAGGGCCGGGGTGGTACTGCGTCATTCGGGTTCGGGGTACAAAACCGCTAGCCCCCGGCCGCGGCAGCCCCACCGAAGCACGCCGGGTGTTGGGTAGCCAGCTTATGGGCGGGTGACGGCAAGGTGGAGGTCAGACATCGGGCATGACGACGAAAGGCACTTGCAGCACATCGGCCAACTGCTGCCCTACCGCAATGGCCTGGGCATTCTGGCCGGTACCAAACTCGCGGATGACTTCACCGATAATCGAATCGGGGACGGAGAGCAGCAAGGTCAGGTGCTGGTAGCGCTCCGAAGTATAGTTGGTGCGGGAGCCGGTCGAGGAAGTTATGATATCGGAATGCGCTTTCAGCACCACGCGCTGCACGGGCGGCAGGGGCTGCCAGCTGCCGATTGCCAGCCCCAGCAGCCAGGTGAAATGACGGTAGCGCCGATCCGACAGGTCGACTTCGATGCCTTCGTAGGAAAAGCTCAGCGCAACGGCCCACCCGATGCAGAGCGCGGCCAACGGCGGCGCTTTCAAGCAAATCAACAGGCCAAAGACCAACATCAGCCACCCCCTGGAGAGCCGGCGCGGGGTGATGATAACGCTGTAAACCATAGCAGGATAAGAAGGCTTCAAAATTGAAACAGCCAAAAAAACTCCCCCGCTTCGCGGAACTGCTGCGAAGCGGGGGAGCCTGCTACAAACGCGGCAATAGGAGCTACGCCAGCTGCATTTCCCGGATGATCTGCTGGATGCGGCCGTCGAGCTGCGCCTGGGCCTGTTCAAACGACTGGCCGTTGCCGAAATCGGGCTGCTTGAGGCTGAAGTAGAACTTGATTTTGGGCTCGGTGCCCGAGGGGCGGGCCGACACCTTGGAGCCGTCGGCGGTCAGGAACTGCAGCACGTTGGACTTTTCGTGGTCGAGCGGGGTTTGCTGGCCGGTGCGCAGGTCGCGGGCCACCTGCTGCTGGTAGTCGAGCAGCTGCACCACGGGCGAGCCGCCGAGCGTGGCGGGCGGGTTCTGGCGCAGTTGGGCCATCATTTCCTGGATTTCCTCGGCCCCGCGCTGGCCTTTCTTGGTCAAGGAAATGAGGTCTTCCTTGTAGAGGCCGTAGGTGCGGTACATCTGCACCATTTCCTCGTAGAGCGTGCGGCCCTGGTCTTTGGCCACGGCGGCCATTTCGGCAATCAGGCAGCAGGCCGACACGGCGTCTTTGTCGCGCACGAAGGAGCCGATCATGAAGCCGTAGCTTTCCTCGCCGCCGCCGATGTAGTGCTGGCCGTTGTTTTGGGCTTCTAGGTCGCGGATGATGCCGGCAATGTACTTGAAGCCGGTCAGCGTCTGAAACGAGCGAATGCCGTAGTGCCGGGCCACGTCGCCGAGCACGTCGCTCGTCACGATGGTGTACACGATGTAATCCTTCTCCTTATTGAGCTGCCCGGCCTGCTGGCGGGCCGACACGAGGTAGTGGGTGAGCAGGGCGGCGGTTTGGTTGCCGTTCACCAGCACCCACTCGCCCTGGGTGTTTTTCACGCCGATGCCCACGCGGTCGGCGTCGGGGTCGGTGGCAATAACGAGGTCGGCGTCGAGCTGCTTGGCCTGGTCCAGCGCCATCTGCATGGCCACTTTCTCCTCGGGGTTCGGCGACTTCACGGTGGGGAAGTTGCCGTCGGGGGTGGCCTGCTCCTGCACGATGTGGATGTTGTCGAACCCAAACCGCGCCAGGGCCTTGGGCACCATGGTAATGCCGGTGCCGTGCAGCGGGGTGTACACGATTTTCAGGTCGTGCTGGCGCCGGATGGCGGCGGGGTTGATGCTGAGCTGCTGCACCTCGCTCAGGTAGGCCTCGTCGATTTCCTGGCCGATGAGGTGAATCCGGGACGGATCGGCTTCGAACTTCACCGCGTCGACGCTCTGAATGGCGTTGACTTCGCGGATGATGTTTTTGTCGTGCGGGGCCACCACCTGGGCGCCGTCGTTCCAGTACACCTTGTAGCCGTTGTACTCCTTGGGGTTGTGCGAGGCCGTCACCACCACGCCGCTCTGGCAGCCCAGGTGGCGGATGGTGTACGACAGCTCGGGCGTGGGGCGCAGGGCCTCAAACAGGTACACGGTAATGCCGTTGGCCGAGAAAATGCCGGCGGCGGTTTCGGCAAACAGGCGCGAGTTCAGGCGCGAGTCGTGGGCCACGGCCACCTTGATTTCCTGGCCGGGAAACGACTTGAGCAGGTAGTTGCACAAACCCTGGGTGGCCATGCCCAGGGTGTAGCGGTTCATGCGGTTCGAGCCCACGCCCATCACGCCGCGCAGGCCGCCGGTGCCAAACTCCAGGTCGCGGTAGAAAGCGTCGTTGAGGGCTTCGGTGTCGCCGGCCTCCTGCAGGCGGCGGATTTCAGCTTTGCTCGCGTCGTCGTAGTTGCCGCTGAGCCAGGTGTTGATTTTCTGTTGAACGTGGTCGGGAAAAGACATATCCAGGAGGGTCGATGGAGCGGGTTTATCCGCCAAAGAAAAGGGAAGTTGAGACAAGCCCCGCGGGCGGGGGAGTAACGCTCACATTATCATGCGATTGAACCGTGCCCGGATTTTTCCGCACTTGCAGCGGCAAATCCGAACGTCGGCCGCCCTGCGTGCAGTGGCCCGGCCGGCGGGCAAAAGTGGCCGCGTCCTCCGCTGTAAGTAACCGTTTCCCAGCTTCTCATGCAAACTCCTCACCGTCTCGTCAGTGCCCTGTTGTTCCTGGTAGCCCTGCTGCTCATCCTGCTGGTGCCCGTAGCCGTGGCGCTTGCGCAGAAACCCGTGAAGGCGGAAATCCTGCCGCTCTTCGACAAAGTGCCCGCGCCGCCCGCCGCGCCCAACTGCAACCTGCAGCGCCCCGCCGGCTTTGCCGCCCTCGAAAAGCAGCTGGCCCAGCTGGGCCAGGCCATTGGCAGCGCCCGCACCGCCGAGCAGGCCCGCGACGAAAAAGCCTACCAGCAACTGGGCCAGCAGGCCCAGGCCGCAGGCATGGACAAGATGACCGACCAGCAGAAGCTGGCCTACATGCAGCAGCACGGCGCCGGCATGCCCGGCTACAACGCCCAGGCCGTGAACCTGGCCCAGCAGATGCAGGACCCCGCGTTTCAGGCCAAACTGGCCAAGATGAGCGACCAGGAAAAGGCGGCCTACATGCAAAAGATGATGGCCGCGCCCGGCAGCACCCAGCAGCGCATGGTGAGCGACCCGGCCTTCCAGGCCGCGCAGGCCGAGTTTATGCAGCAGATGAAGAACCCGGCCTTCAGCAAAGCCTGGCAGCAGAAATCGGAAGCCGAGCAGGACGCCTACATGCAGCAGCTTATGCGCAAGCACGGACTCGACGAAAACCGCATGAAAGCCATTGCCGGCAACCAGCCCAAAGCCGCGCCGCTGGCTCCACTGGTGGCCACCCCCGCCCTCGAAGCCATGAGCAAGCTGTCGGGCACGGTGGCCGAAGAAGCCAGCAACCCCGACGCCTTCCGCCGCCTGCACGAGCAGCTGCAGGCCGACCTCGAAGCCGTGAAGCTCGACCAGCAGGCCCACCCACTAAAGCAGGCCCGCGAAGGCGACTGCCGCGGCCAGGAGCTGAACTACCAGCAGCAGCGCCAGTACATGAAGCGGCGCCTCGACCTGATGACGCGCTACATGGGCCAGCTCAGCACGGCCTGGGCGGCGCACAAATCGGTGCTGAAAAACCGCGTAACGCCCTTCCACACCGAGTTGGCCAAGATTCATTACGGCGACGACATCAAGCGGGCCGAGGAGAAGAACGTCATTGCCAGCCTGGCCGGCGGGCAGCAGCTCATGCTGCAGGAAGTAAGCCAGCTGATGGGTTACTCCGACGTGCTCTACGACCTGAACCAGGAATATTGCGAGCTGAAAAAAGCCTACGACAAGCCCTTCCAGTGCGAGCTGGCCACCTGCTTCCCGGCCGCCGCCCGCGTCATGCTCGCCGACGGCCGCGAGGTAGCCATCAGCCGCGTGCGCCCCGGCGACGAGGTGCTGGGCTACAACGCCGCCACCGGCCAAACGGTGAAAACCCGCGTTACCCGCCTCGACATCCACGACGAGCGGAAGTACGAGCTCGTGCAGCTCACCGTGGGTGCCCCCGCCATCTACGCCGGCCTGACCACGCCGGCCGCTCCCGCCACCGACGCCACCGAGCTGCTGCTCACGCCCAACCACCCCGTGCTGACCGCCGACGGCCAGGCCCTGCGCGCCGACGAGCTGCGCCCCTCCGACGACCTGTTGCGCCTCGCCGTCGCGGGCGTAGAAACCACCCACCTGGCCGACCGCCAGCCCGCCGGCAGCACCGGCATCGTGTACAACCTGCGCACCGAAACCGGCAACTACTTCGTGAGCGGCGTGCTGGTGGGCTCCAAATAACTGATGCAGGTACGGCGCCCAGGTAAGTGAGTGACTAAAGGGTGCCGCCTGCAACGCAACATGCCCCGACCAAACGGCCGGGGCATGTTGCGTTTAGAAGAAATGAGTAGTTGCTACCGCAGCAGCATCCGTTGCGTGGTGCGCTGGCCGTCGATGGTGAGCTGGCAGAGGTACGCGCCGGCTGCCAGGTGGCGGCTCTGGAAAGGCAGGGTGTAGGAGCCGGCGGCGCGGGTTTCTTCGAGCAGCGTGGCTACTTCGCGGCCTGCCAGGTCGAGTACCGCCACGCGCACCCGGCCAGCGCGGCGCAGCTCGAAGGGAATGGTGGTGGCGCCCCCAAACGGGTTGGGGTAGTTGGGCAGCAGCCGGGCCGCGGTGGCCGCGCTCTGTTGGCGGGCACTGTTGACCACGGTGCTGGTGCGAATCGGGTCGTTGGGTTCGGTGGCGCTGGTGGAGCCCAGCACCCCGTTGAAAGCCGCGTTGGCCAGGTTCGTGACCGTCTGGCCCGAGGCTTCCTCAAACTTAAAGTAGGCCAGCAGAAACGGCGCTGCCACGGGCGGGCCGCTGGTTCGGTCGCTCTGGATCTGGGCGGCAGAGCGCGCCGTGCTCCACACCATCACCTCGTCGATGTAGCCCTGCCAGCCGGTGTCGCTGCTGTTGTAGCCAATGCCCATGCCCGAGCCGCCGCGGGCCGGGGCGAGGATGGAGGTGCCCACGGGGGCGCCGTCGAGGTACAGGGTGCCGGTGGTGCCGTCCCAGCTATACGCCAGGTGCACCCAGGTGCGCACCGGCACCGTGCCGCCCTCCAGGTCGGAGTACAGCTCCACCCGCCCGCTGCCGTTCACGCCAAACCACGGGTCGTCGTTGCCGAATTCGATGACGGTGTTGTAGCTGCCCGAGCCGGCCCACGAAAACCCGCTGTAGTACACCCAGGCTTCGAGGGTGAAGGGCCCCGTAGCGGGCAGGGCGAAGTTCGGCACCGTTACCTGGTCGGCTTCGGTGCTGGTGAAGCCGAGGAAATTGCCGCCCCGTTGGGCGTAGCTGCTGAGACTAAGGCCGGAGCCGAGCAGGGCCAGCAACCCGGCTTTGCGAAAGAAGGAAGACATAGCGGAAAGGAGTAGGGGTGAAATCGATGCGAAAAGACCAGCGTGAAAGCCTCCGAAATGCCGCCCCGCAGCCGGTGGACCGCCCACGGGCGCCGGGCAGCCGGGAAGACGAAATGCCCCCCAAAACAACGCGCTTCCCCGCCAGAGAACAATAACATATTCGTGTGATACAATGCCTCTTGGCTGCTTAACCGGACCGCCCCAAGCTGCGGAGTTCTGGCCAGCTGCTCGGCGGCGGCGAAGAAATAGTTTGGCGGGAGCCTGCCCCCCGAAATACTTTTGACAGATCATGTAGTGGCGCGTTGGGCACATGGCCCGAACGTTTCCCCGCGTTGCATTCTTCTGTCCGCTATTTCCCCGTTCCGTTTCATGCGCAATCTTATCCGTGTGGCAGCTGCGCTGCCGTTGGCTGCTCTCGGGCTATCCAGCACAGCCAGCCAGGCCCAAACCCCGCGCTTCGCCTCGTTTGCCCAGTTCAACGATACGCTGGTGGCCCGCTTCAACCGCGGCGACTTCAAGTCGATGGAAGCCTACAGCAGCCCGGCGCTGCAAAAGATTGAGGCCGCCGGCGCCATGTCGGGCTACCTCAAGGGCTTGCAGGCCAAAACCGGCCGCATTGTGGCCACCGAGCTGCTGGCCGACAAGCCCAACAGCCACGTGTTTGCCTGGCGCGGCGAAAAGCAGAACCTGCGGGTGCGCTGGGTGTCGGCGGTGCCCGGCTCGCTCGACAACTACTTCATTTCCGACTTCATTGCCCAGCCCAACGCCCGCACCGCGCCGGTGCGCACCGACAACCGCCGCCAAACGCCGCTGGACCGGGCCGTGGACCACGCCGCCGCGCTCTATATGCAGCACCCCGATGCCGCGGGCCTGTCGATTGGGGTGTACTGGCAGGGCAAGCAGTACTTCTACAACTACGGCGAGGTGGAAAAAGGCAGCGGCCGCCTGCCCACGGCCCGCACCTACTACGACATGGGTTCGGTGGCCAAAACCTTCGTGACGACGCTGCTGGCCCAGGCCGTGCTCGACAAAAAGGTGCAGCTAACCGACGACATTCGCCGCTACCTGCCCGGCGACTACCCCAACCTGCAGGTGGATGGCCGCCCGGTACGCCTCGTGGATCTGGCCACGCACACCTCGGGCCTGCCCGGCCGCGCCCGCAACTACACCGCCGCCAACCAGGCCCAGCTCAAAGCCCTGAACCTGCAGGACTACACGGCCTACTACAACCGCTTTACGGCCGACAGCCTGCTGCACCACATGCACAGTTTTCAGCTGACCAGCCAGCCGGGCACCACCTACCGCTACAACAACCTCGGAATTTTGGTGCTGCAGCTGGTGCTGGAGCGCGCCTACCAGCAGCCCTACGAACAGCTCGTGACCAAGTACGTGCAGACGCGCTTCGGCATGAAAGACACCAAGCGGGTGCTGTCGGCCGCCGAGCAGAAGCGCTACGCCATTGGCTACGACGACAAGCAGCAGCGGCAGGAGCACCGCAACTACACCGGCTACTGGGGCGGCACCACCCTCAGCTCTACGCCCGCCGACCTGCTGACCTACGCGCAAGCCAACTTGGCCGAGCGGGAGCCGGCCCTGAAGCTGGCCCACCAACCCGCCTGGGGCAACGGCATTGGCTTGGGCTGGATGCTTGACACCGACCCCGATGACCAGAAGCGGGTGTTTCACAATGGGCGGAATGTCGGCTTCCATACCCGGTGTGCGCTCTACCCCGCACAGCAGCTGGGCATCGTCGTCTTCGTCAACGACAACATCAGCCAGGACCGGGTAACCGAAATGGAGCAGATGCTCACGCAAGAGCTAACAACTACCACGGCCGCCAAAGCCATGCCGGGCAAGCGGGTGAGAGGCTAGCCCGTCGTCTTCCACACGACTCGGCCGGACACACCAATAAGCGACGAGTACCGCCCGCGAAACCGGGGCGACTCGTCGCTTAGCTTTTTGGGAAAGCGTATGGGGCGGTCGGAAATGCGCGTTAGCGCACCACGAAGCCTTTTTCTTCCCAGATTTTCACGTTCTGGGTGCGCACGAAGCGCGTTTCAATGTGGCCCCAGGCGTCCTGCTTGTACATCACCGTCTTGCCCTGCTCACGGGCCTGCAACGACGCCATTTGCTCGGCGTGGGATACAAAAACGGGGGTAGCGGGTTCGGCGGATTTCGCGCGGGAGCGTTTTGTTGGTGTTGACATGCGTGGTGAACAATAAAGTCAGGAAAAAGGGTCAGCTTGTTTTTCGTAGCCGCACCGATTCGCACCCGGCTACGCGCCGTTTTGAAAGTCAATGCGCGTTTGCTGGCAATGAGGCGGACTTATTTTTTTCGATCCGGCTAAAAATATTTTACAAACACCTCGAAAGTGCCAAGCGCCAATAGCCTAGCACAGGCCAAGGTTGCCCCAGTGAACTGGGCCCGGCCGGGCAGTACGGCACCCGCATGGCCCGAGCCCAAAAGAAAACCGCCCCGGCCTAACGCCGGGGCGGTTAGCTACGCTTGGTGCAAGCTTAAAACGACTGCGGCGCCTACAGGTTGCCGCGCAGGGCCTGTTCCCGCTCGATGGCTTCGAACAGGGCTTTGAAGTTGCCTTTGCCGAACGACTTGGCGCCTTTGCGCTGGATGATTTCGAAGAACACCGTGGGGCGGTCTTCCACCGGCTTGGTGAAAATCTGCAGCAGGTAGCCTTCTTCGTCGCGGTCCACCAGCAGGTTCAGCTCCTTGATGCTTCCCAGCTCCTCGTCGATGGCACCCACGCGGTCGAGCAGGTCTTCGTAGTAGGTGTTGGGCACCGTCAGGAACTCCACGCCGCGGCGGCGCAGCTCGGCCACCGTCGTGCGAATGTCGTGGGTGATGATGGCAATGTGCTGCACGCCGGCGTCGTGGTAGAAGTCGAGGTACTCTTCAATCTGCGACTTTTTCTTGCCTTCGGCGGGCTCGTTGATGGGGAATTTCACGAAGCCGTTGCCGTTCGACACCACCTTCGACATCAGGGCCGAGTACTCGGTCGAAATATCGTCGTCGTCGAAGGTGATGAGCAGCTTAAAGCCCATCACGTCTTCGTAGAACTTCACCCACTGGTTCATCTGGCCCCAGCCCACGTTGCCCACGCAGTGGTCCACGTACTGCAGGCCCACCGGGTTGCCCTGCGGAATATTGCTCGATTTAGCCACGTAGCCGGGCAGGAACGGGCCGTTGTACTTCGAGCGCTCCACAAAAGTGTGGATGGTTTCGCCGTAGGTGTAGATGCCAGCCATGGTCACCTCGCCGTGCTCGTCGGAAATGGTGTAGGGCTCGAAAGCGGGTTTGGCGCCGCGCTTGGTGGTTTCTTCGAAGGATTTGCGGGCGTCATCAACCCACAGCGCCATCACCTTCACCCCGTCGCCGTGCTTGGCCACGTGGCGCGTGATGTCGGAATCGGGCAGGAGCGAGGTGGTGAGAACCAGCCGGATTTTATTCTGCTGAAGCACGTAGCTGGCCCGGTCGCGCACGCCGGTTTCGGGGCCCGAATACGCCACCAGCTCGAAGCCGAATGCGGCCTGGTAGAAGTAAGCCGACTGCTTGGCGTTGCCGACGTAGAATTCGAGGTGGTCGGTGCCGTTGAGGGGCAGGAAATCGGCGGTGGCAGGGGTGGCCGCGGCGGCCGGCGTCATCGTTTCCATATGATTGGGGAAGCTGGGGGTGGAAAATTCGCGACTCAGGAGGAAATACTCCGGTAAAAATACGGTTTCAGCGTAATTAGTGCCCAAGCCGCCGAAGTGCGGAATGGTTTGGGGTTTTTTCCCAACTTTGCCGCTGTAGCTGCCGCATTGGCTCAACCTACTTTCTTTATGGATACCAACGCTCTGAACGCGGCCCTGGTGGCCCTGCTAGCCAAAAAACACGAACTGCACCAGCTCGCCTACAGCGACGCCCGCTACGACGACATGGAGGAGGAACTCCACGACCTCGAAGACGATTTCAACGAGGAGTACGGCGAATACCTGGAGAAGGCGCTGGAGAAAGTGCACGGCGACCTGAGCTCCGATACCGACGTGCTGCTGCCCACGGCCTACCTGCCCAACAACCCCCAGCCCGTGGCCGAAGACGGCGTGTGGGTGGATTCGGAGAAGTACCCCGGTAAGCAGGTGCGCCTGGTGCTGCTGCCCAACCCCACGCGCTTGGTGCTGAACACCGGCAAAGGCCAGCAACACGAGCTCTGGAAGGCATAATGTGTGTTGCCAGTTGCCAGTTGCCAGTTGCCAGTTGTCGGTCGAGAGGCCGGTAGCTGGCAACTGCGCTTTAGGGCAACGCATACTTTGTTCCAGCCTACCCACAGCTCGGCTGTCTGTACGGATAACTGATAACTCGCAACAGGCAACTGATATGCTCTACCGCATTGCCGAGGCTGCCGACTGGCAGGAAGCCCGGCAAACCGGCTTTTTCGCCAGCGCCGACCTGCAGGCCGAGGGCTTCATTCATACCTCTGAACTGTACCAGGTGCTGGAAACCGCCGCCCGCTACTATGCCGGCCGCCTCGGTCTGGTGCTGCTGGAGCTGGATGAAGATGCGCTCCAGGCCGCGGGTGTGGTCGTAAAGCGCGAGTTTGTGGCCAGCCGCCAGCAGGATTTCGCGCACGTGTTTGGGCCCATTCCACTGGCTGCCGTGGTGCGCTCTTGGCCCTTCGCCGCAGCTGCCGACGGCCGGTTTTCGCTGCCGACGGAATTGGGCGGCTAAGCCCGGGGCCGGAACCGCTGTGCTAAGACAAGAGTCTGATACCAATGTGCTCGACGCGCTGGTGAAGCTGTTCTGCGACGCCTGCCAGGGCTACCCCGCCAAGAAGTTATTCATCTATGGTAACCGAAACGGCAACAACAAGCAGACGAACAGCAACCTGACCTTCTATCATCAGATCATCTAGGAGCTAACCTAGCACGGGTGGCAAGCGGTGCTGATAGTGGAAGGTCTCGACCCCGACCATCGCCTCAAGCACATGATGATTAACGCCATGAAGGAGGCCGATCCGCGCCTGCTCCGCGTACGCATGCACAAGGACGGATGCAAGTTCCTGAGCATTTCCATGCGCAATGCGCCCATGACGCCCGACTTCAAGAAGGACAAGCGCAGCGAGAAGAACATGGTACGCTAGGAGTTGGCCACCCACCTCAGCCACTGCTTCGACAACATCGTGAACCGCAAGTTCAGCCACCTTTATGGTGTGGACGACACCCCGTATCAACTACGCTTTCTGGGCCACAGACAGTAGGTGAAAATATGTAATGATTGTAAGCAAAAGCCAAGAATACATTGGTATAGATATATATTATCAGCGTTAATTTGTAGGTTGAACCACCGCCTTTTCAACGCACCTCCCTATGTTCCAACGTCTATCGGGGAATCTGCTGCTCTTGCTGCTAGCGTCCCTGTTGTTCACCTGTGACAGCAACAAAACAAAGGACCCCATTGCGCCGGCCCAGCCGGCGGGTTCTGAATTGCTAGAAGGTAATATCGTGCTGCCAACAGGTACTAAGTACACGACCGGTGCTTTGACGGTTGTGTCACCTATTGCCGAGGGAACCGTCACGGGCACGCGCTACAAGCTTTCCACCATCAAGGATGAATACACCACCGTGGCTGCTGCTGATGCGGCCGGAGAGCCGGTGCTGCTAGGATTCCGGCACCCTGGGCAAAATACCCTTGACTTGAGTACCCAATCCACTGTCTTGGCGCTGCTAATGAACAGCGCAGCGGCGTACTCGCTTTCTCCAGCAGGCAAGCAACTAGCCATTGCCGAAATTCAAGCTGATCCAGGGTTTGCTGCCGCCACCCAAGAAGTTGAGCGTTTGCTACGCAGTAATAAGTCGCTGCTGGACACCACCAATTCCGTGTTGCAGGGCTATGTGAGCAGCGTGTTCACCAGCGTATCGCAGCGGCTAAACGGCCTGCCTTCCAGACCCGTTTCTATTTTTCGCTCAGGCAGGGAAATAACCTTTGCCAATGCAGGGGTACCCTTCACCAATATTGTCGGCGTTTACAAAGACGGCCAACAGGTTACCCAACTTAATGTAGAGGGACAGAACTTCTTCGCCTCCTCGCTTGGTGGTGCGCTGGAGGCAGCCATCAACGGACCTTCACCTTCCACGGCTTCCTACACGATGGTCGGGGACGGCAAGTTTGACATCCGTATCCGTACAGGCAAGCCCGGCTCGGGCGCCAATGGTCCAGAGCAACTTAATGCCCTAGGTCACAACTTGGCCCAAGGCGCTATTTTAATTGTCAGCGGAATACTGCCCCAATTCAAGGGTAGAAAGGAATGCGCTCAGAAGCTGGCCACCACGGCGATAAACCAAGCCAACAACTTCAAAAACATTACGAGCATCACGACTGCCACTGAAGCCAGTCTGGTGATCGGGAAAATCACCTACGGCATTATCAAAGACGCAACCGCCCTGCTTAAAAGCTGTCAAGGTGCTGACGAACAGGCAATTATAAAATTTAGTGAGTACACTAGTAAACTCATTAAGTTCTTAGATGTCACTACCAAGCGCATTGGTAACTCCATGAACTTAGGGGTGCTTACAATTGGGTGGATGGCGTACCCAGCAGCGCAGGACACGTGTTTCTTGGCAACCGCCAATTCTGTTGGCCCGTGTGCATCATTGCGGTTAGAACTGGTATCGGGAAATGGACAAACCGCAGTCAAAAGCACGGCTCTGCCGAACCCGGTGCGTGTGCGAGTACTCAACGACGCGGGGCAACCGCGCAGCGGAGTAAGCGTCAATTTCACCCCGGCCAGTGGCAGCGGTAGTGCTTCGCCTTCGGCAACCACTACGGATGCCAACGGGTACGCGCAGGCCACGTGGACACTCGGGGCCACAGCAGGCCCGCAAAGCTTGGTCGCAACCAGCCTGGATGCCGGTGGGCAACCATTGCCCGGTAGCCCCATACAGTTTGCCGCTACGGCCACTACCCCCACACTGCCACCCGTTCCGATTACGTTTACTTGGCAAATGATGGCAACCGCGTGTGGCAACGCTCCCCAAGCGGCACAAACCATGTCCATGACGCTGGCATCTCCGACGGGCGGCGGTGGCTCTCATCCGTATGGTTTTGCAGGATGTGGCAACGAGACTTTCACGCTGAATCTGCCTCCGGGCACATATAGTGGGACCTTCTCCTGGACCAGCGCCCGCCGAGCCGATAACTATCGGTCCATCGGTGTGAGGTGCAACGGTGGGTGCAGGGGATACTACATTGCGTGGGACTTCTCACCCGCCTCTACCCCGTCCACTGCTTTTGGGTACAATTCTAGCTCGCAGTCCCCCAACATTTCCATTTGGCAAACCAGTGATGCCACGTCCGATTCCGGAAGCGCCCCCTTTACCTTGCGGGTAGACTAATGAGCAGGTTTGTAGTAAAATGAGATGTAGCTACTGACATAAGGTGCAACGTAAGTTCACCAAGCCCAGTTAGCTTGGCCTCAGACCTTGTACTGAATGGCAATTGCCAATTAAAACCCTGTTTCCATATTGGGAACAGGGTTTTTTATTGCCCGTACGTGCCGTAATCTCCGTTTATATAACCGGGTAATTGCCATTCGCTAAAGGGCGCGGTGTGCCGCGTGTGTGCCGCCATAAAATTTCGGGAAATTTCCGCGCTAAGCGGCTGATTCTGCGCGTAGTTCGCGCAAAACCCGCAATAAAACGGGGCGGTTGCTTTTCCGTCCTATGCGCCGGCCGGCCCACGCGACAATTTGGAGGAAACTCAGCACCTCCATGCAGCTAATCAAACGGGCCACGGTGTTGGCCGAAATCGACCAGTACGAGCGGGACGGGCGGCTTCACGTCTTCTCCCTCGGCTACTACAAAACCGACGGCACGAAGGGCAGCAAGGCCCGAGTCCGGAAGGGCGGCCATGTGGTACCCGGCGGCGTGAGGGCCGGCGCCAGCAAGTTCGGCTACCAGGTCAAGCACAAGGGCGTGCTGCAGTTGGTAAACGACACCACCGGGCAGCCTTTCGCCGTCAAAATCAAGCTGCTGACCCACTACAACGGCATTCGCATTCTGCACTAAGCATGAAAGACAACATCCACTCCGTCGGGCAGGACCTGTACGTGCTGCGCGGCGCCGGGGCCGTGGTGCAGTTTACGGGCGGCAAGGACCGCGACGTCAACTTTTCGGCCGACGAGCTCAAGCTGGGCAACATCATTATTGCGCCTTGGGGCAAGAACAACCTCAAGCAGCAAGAAATGCTCAAGCTGGTGGCAATAGGCGGATGCGAAACGCGTTTTGCGGATTACCAGCCTGTACGTATGTTCAGCTGATACTTCTTTGTTTATGCATACTGCATTTCGCTCATTGTTATTGCGCCTCGGTGCCGGGAGTTTGCTGACGTGTGTCGTGGCTGCCTGCATGCCCTCGTACTACGTTCACGTAAAACCCGCTGGCGGCGCCACTCGCTGGGAAGATGGACTGGAACTCGTAACCACAGAAGCCGACAGCCTGGAAGTGCGCATGGGCGTAGCCGCCACCGCCGGCGAGTTTCTGGAGTTCGACGTGGCGGTGCGCAACCGCAGCAGCCGGCCGGTGCTGGTGGCCCCGGAGCAGTTCTACCTGCTGGCCTATTACCCTGACTTCCCCAGCCCGAAACAGCTGCCGGCTACCAATCCCGAAACCACCATCGAGACGCTGCAGCAAAAGGCCGCCGAGCACGAAAAGCAGTCAACCGCATTGCCGGCCGCGGAGGTGCTGGCGGGCGTGAACAATACCCTGGCCGACCTCACCACCAAGCGGCGCAACGAAACCACCGCCCAATACGAGGCCCGCAATGCCGCCCACCAAGCCGAAAAAGCCCGCCACGAGCAGCAGCGCACGGCCCAGGCCGTGCAGGCCGTAGCCACCCGCGAGCAGCTGGCGGCGGCCGAAGAATCCCTGTTGCGCAAAACCACCCTCAACCCCGGCTACGCTGCCCGCGGCCGCGTGCGTTTTCAGCGGTACGTAGACGCGGCCACGCGCCTGCGCGTGGTGGTGCCGGTGGCCGGCCACGAGCTGGCCGGCGACTTCATCCAAACGCGCTTCACCCCGAACGGCCGCCCGCTGACGCCACCGCCACCGACAGCCGCGGCGCAAAGCCCGGCCGCACCAACGGCTGGCAGCCCGCGGTAGCCGCTGGATCAACAAACAGAAAAAGCCCCGCCGATTGGTTTCGGCGGGGCTTTTTTCAGGGCGTCAACTCGGGCTTTCTACCTGCTTTGTGTCAAGTAGAAGGGCCTGATGCCAGCCTATTTCATCATCACGGGTACTTCTAGGTTTTCCCAGCGCAGCACCAGGCCGTTGCCGGTTACCTCGTAGGCCAACCGCTCGTTCATGCTGGCGGCTTTGCGCGGCGTAACCATCACGCGCAGGGCGTCCTGCTTTTCGTCGTACTTGAAGGCGCCCCACTGGTTGGCGGTTTTGTTGAACACAATCGTCCACTGCTTGTCGGTGGGAATGGCGAACAGGCTGTAGGTGCCGGCGGGCAGCGCTTTGCCTTCCACGGTCAGGGGCTGGTCGGTGCTGAAGGTCGTGGCTTCGTTGGCGCCGGCGCGCCACACTTGGCCGTAGGGCACCAGCTCGCCCCAGATTTTGCGGCCCTTCACGGCCGGGCTGCTGTATTTCACTGTCACGTTGGCCTTGCCTACTTTGCCGGTGGCCGTGGCGGGCGGGCTGGCCGGGGCGGGCTTGTCTTGGCCCTGGCTGGCCGCCGACCACAGCAGCAAACTGAACAGCAAAGCCACCAAGCGGAATGCACGGGTGTTTTTCATGGGAATGGGAAAAGTGGGTTGAAGAGAGAATGACGCCTAAAAGGTAACCGATTTCGCGAAGGGGGCTGCACGGGCGGGCAGAAGGGCTTGGTGGAGCAAGCAAAACCGGCTGTGCAGCGGGCCAGGCGCGCTACACAACCGGTTCTGGGTTTGATTTTCACCGCGTTAGTTCACGTCCCACCACACGGGCGTGGTAATGTCGCCGGGCGTCAGGCCGGTGGCGGCCACGTTGGGGTTGCGCTGCAGCTCCGAGTCGGGGTAGGGCAGGCGCTTCACAAACCGGCCGCCGCCGAGCAGGTTCACCAGCGGCGCCTGCAGGCGGGGCTGGTTGGTGCGGCGCACTTCGGTCCAGGCCTCGGCGCCGTTGGTGCCGAAGAAGGACAGCCACTTCTGCACGAAGATGTTGCGCAGCTGCGCGGCCGGCGTGGTGGCCGCCGCCCAGCTCACCTGCGGCCGGGTGAGGTAGGTAGCCGCGTCGGCCGCCGATACGCCGAAGCGGGTGAGCGAGGCGCGCACGCCGTTTTCGTAGAGCGTTTGGGCGTTTTCGCCGCTGGGCGCCCAGCCCCGCACCGCAGCTTCGGCCCGCAGCAACTGGCTTTCCTCATAGGTGAGCAGCAGCGTGGGGCGCGACTTAGCCGGGGCGTCGGTGGCCGTGATGCCGGCGTAGGTGCTGCCGGCGCGGTTCACGTTGGTGAAAGCCTGCCCGATAAAATAGGTGCCGGGGTAGGACAGGCGAACCGTCTGCACGCCCGTGGAAGTGGTGAAGTTGTTGGGGTAGGGCGCGTTCTGGCCCGGCCGCACAAACAGAAACTCCTGGGGCGTGGTGGTCAGGTCGGCGTCGAGAGCGTAGACGGGCAGGCGCGGATCCTGATAGCGCACCAGCGTGTCGCCGATGTTGCTGCTCACGGCCAGGTTGTTCTGCAACCGGAAATTGGTTTGGTAGAACGGGTTTTCGGTGTTGGTGGCCGTGCCGTTGGCAAACTGGAAACTGTCGCCGCTGCGCATAAAGTTGAAGTCGGTGGCGCTGGCGTTGCGGTTGTAAAGGGCCTGAATGCCGTTGCGGGCCGTGGTGGGGTCCACTTCGCTCATGTGCAGGTACAGGCGCAGCTTGAGCGTGTTGGCAAAGCGCACCCACTTCTGCATGTCGGCCTCCGTAGTGGCGCGGTAGTTCAGGTCGGCGGTGCCGGGGAAGCGGCCCTGCTGCTTGGCTATGTCGGCAATGCCCTCGTCGAGCAACTGCTGCAGGCCGGCGTAAATGTCCTGCTGCCGGTCGTACTTGGGCGTGAGGTTGGCCGAGCCCTGCAGGGCTTCGGAGAACGGTATGTCGCCGTACAAATCGGTGGTAACCTGGTAGGCGTGCGCCTGCAGAATCTTGGCAATGCCCACCATGCGCCACTCGCCGGCGGGCGTGCCAGCGTTGATGACGTACTGAAAATCATCGAGGGCACCTGCGTAGATGCCGCCCGAAAACTCACGCCCGTCGAAGGTGCTGGTGGGAATGCTGAACTGGTCCCAGGCGCGGTACTGGTTGCCGCCCTGCGCAATGCCCAGGTGCTGGGCCAGAATTTCGCCCACCACGTTGTATTGCCCGCCCACAATGAAGCTCACGAAGGCCTGCCCCGAAGGCAGCACCAGGTTGATGTCGGCCGTGGTGGAGTTGTTGGGGTCTTTGTTGATGTCGAGGAAGTCTTTTTCGCAGGCCGAGCTGCCCAGCAGCAGGCCCAGCACCGCCCCGAGTCGGAAAAGTTGCTTTTTCATGTCCGTAGAAGTTGCGGTGAGAGGGTTAGAGCGTCAGGCGCAGGCTGGCCCCCAGGGAGCGGGTGGTGGGGTAGGCGTAGAACTCGAAGCCCTGGTTGTTGCCCGAGCCCAAGGAACTGACTTCGGGGTCGAGGTGGGGCTGCGACTTGGGCGTCCAGAGCGCGAGGTTGCGGCCGATGAGCGACACCTGAATGCCGGTCAGCTTCACCTTGCTCACCAGCTCGGTGGGCAGCGAGTAGCTCAGCGAGGCTTCGCGGAACTTCACGTAGGAAGCATCAAACAGCGTGTTTTCGCCGGCCGTCGACACCTGCCGCCAGTAGTTGAAGCCGCCGTCCGTCAGCACCGTGGTGTTGGGCACAAACGTGCCCGAGCCGTCGGGATTCGGAATAACCGAGTTGGGGTACAGAAACGGCTGCCGGTCGTTGGCGGTGGTTTCGCGCAGCGCCCCGGCAAAGTAGAGCTGGTTGATGGTATTGGAGAAAAACTTGCCACCCTGCTTGGTGTCAAACAGCACGTTAAGAGCCAGCCCTTTGAAGCTGACGGTGGTGGAAGCCCCGGCCAGGTATTTCGGCTGAATGTTGCCCAGCGTAGTCAGCACCGGGTCGAGCCGCGGGAAGCCCGAAACCGGGTCGATAACCACGCGGCCTTCTCCGTCGCGCAGCATTTGGGTGCCGAAGAAGCTGCCGTAGGGCTGCCCCACGCGGGCTTCCAGCGCCACCGAGCCCAGTCCGCCCACCCCAATATTGGGCGTCACGTTGGTGACTTCCGTCACGCGGTTGCGGTTGTGGGTGAAGGTGAAGTTCAGGTCCCAGGTCAGGCTGTTTTCCAGCCGCACTGGCGTGGCGTTCAGGGCCAGCTCAATGCCGCGGTTTTCCATAGTGCCGGCGTTGGCCGTTTGGGCCGTGAAGCCCGAGGTGCCCGGCACCGGCACGTTCACGATGATGTCTTTGCTGATGGAGCGGTAGTAGGTGGCATCGAAGCCCAGGCGGTTCTGCAGAAAGCGCATTTCTAGCCCGCCCTCGTAGGCCGTCGTCAGCTCCGATTTCAGGCCCGGGTTGCCCAGCACGTTGCCCACCCGGAAACCGGCCACGCTCTGCAAGGGAAACACGTACTGCGCCTGAAAGCCGTTGTCTACGGTGCTACGCACAAATACCGGGTCGATTTGGTAGGGTATGGGCGGCTTGCCCACCGAGGCAATGTTGGCCCGCACCTTGCCGAAGCTGAGGAGGTTGTTTTCGAGCTTGAAGGCCTCGGTGAAAATGAAGCCCACGTTGGCGCTGGGGTAGAAGAAGGAGCGTGTGGCCTTGGGCAGCGTCGAGGTCCAGTCGTTGCGGCCGGTCAGGCCCAGGTAGAGGTAGTCGCGGTAGGCCAGCTGCAGGTCGGCAAACACGCCCAGAATACGCTGCTTGGTGTCCACCTTGGTGTTCGTTACCACGCTGGCGTTGCTCACGTCGTAGAAATCGGGAATCACCAGCCCCACGCCGTCGGCCACGGCGCGCGAGGTCAGCTGCTCCTGGTAGTTGGTGCCGAACACGCCCTTGATGGTGAAATCCTCGGCAAAGCGGCGGGTCACGTTGATGAGCGCGTCGGTGGTCAGGTTGCGGCCGAAGTTGTTGTCTTCGAGGTAGCGCCCGGCCAGGTTGTTGATGGTGCCCTGCGAAATGGTTTGGCGGCGCCGGTCGGTGTACACGTCCACGCCCTGGCGGAAGGTCAGGTTCAGCCACTCCAGTGGGTCGTAGCTCACCGAGGCCGTGCCCAGCAGGCGGTCCACGTCGTCGGTCAGCAGGTTGCGGTCGAGCAGGAAGTAGGGGTTGTTGCGGAAGCCGGCCAGGTAGTAGCCGTTCAGGTCGTAGCGCGGGTCGTTGTAGTTTTTCTGCTCGGTGAGGGAAATATCCCGCGGCGTATTCAGAATGGTTTGCAGGATGTTGGAGCGCGACTGGCCCTGCACGCCCCGGTCCCCGCCCGACTTCACGTAGGTGAGCGTGGCATTGGTCGTCACCTTGCTGAAGAGCTGCGTGCCGCCGTTCAGGCTCACGCTGGTGCGCTTGTAGTTGGTGTTGGGAATAAACGACTTGGTGCGCACGTCGGCCAGCGACACGTAGAAGTTCGACGCCTGGTTGGAGCCGGCAAACGAAATCGAGTTGTTGGTCGTCACGCCGGTCTGGAAGAAGTCCCGCACGTTGTCGGGCTTGGGCGTGAGCGGAATCGAGTCAACTTGGGTCGCGTTGGGGTCGGCCAGGGTGTAGGTGCGCCAATCGGGCACCAGGCGGCCGTCCATGCGCGGGCCCCAGCTCACGTTGTTCTGCGGGTCGTACACGCCGTCGGTGCCCGAGCCGTAGGTGTTCTGGAACTTGGGCAGGCGGTTGACGCGGTCCAGCGTCACGGCGCTGTTCACCGTAATCTGCGAGCGGCCTTTCAGCCCCGCGCCCTTTTTGGTGGTGATGATGATGGCCCCCGACGCGGCCCGCGCCCCGTACAAAGCCGCCGCGGCCGGGCCCTTCAGCACCGTAATGGACTCCACGTTGTTCGGGTCGATGTCGGCGGCGCGGTTGGGCAAGTCCACGCCGTTGTTGAGGTCATCGCCGTTGCCACGCGGAGTAGCGGTGCTCAGGTTGGTGGCCGCGTTGTTGCTGATGACGTTGCCGTCGACCACGTAAATCGGCTGGTTGTCGCCGGTAAACGACTGCGCCCCGCGAATGACAATGCGCGTGGCGCCGCCCGCCGCGCCCGAGGCCGAGGAAATCTGCACGCCGGCCACGCGCCCCTGCAAGGAGCGCACGAGGTTTTGCTCGCTGGCCCGCGTAATGTCCTTGTTTTCGAGCGTTTCTACTGCGTAGCCCAGGCTTTTCCGTTCCCGCTCGATGCCCAGGGCCGTTACCACCACTTCGCTCAGCTGGCGGGTATCGGTAGCCAGGGTCACGTCGATGGTGGCCTGGTTGCCGATGGCCTGCTCTACGCTGCTGTAGCCAATGGAGCTGAACACCAGCGTGCCGCCCTCGGCAGGCACGCTGAGCGAGAAAATGCCGTCGGCGTTGGTCGAAGCCCCGTTGGTGGTTCCTTTCAGCAGCACCGTTACGCCGGGCAGGCCCTGGCCGGTCTGGCGGTCAGTAACCTTGCCGGTCACCGCGCGGCTCTGCGCCGCCGCTTGCCCCACCAGGAGCAGAGGTAGCGCCAAACTGAGGAGTATCGTTCGTTTCATGGGTAGTGTGGGTGTTTGAGGGTGATGAGTTGGACCGGCAATGGCGCCGCGTGGGGGTGCGGCGCTACGGCAGTGGCGGCGGGCTGAGCAGCTGGGCTGGGTGGGCTTACCACCAAGTCTCCGCACTCACCAACAGAGACTTTTCGCGTCGGCCGGACTTGCAACCCCGGCCGACGGGTCCAGCGGATGTCAGTCCGCCGCCTTGCCAAAGCCCCGGCAGACCGGGGTAAGAAGAGAGGAATCGAGGACGCTGAAAAAGGGCTTTGCAACAGCGTAGCGGCTATTCATGCACTACTTTTTGGGTATATAGCTGGCCCGCGCTGCGCACCTCCAGCACATAGGTGCCGGCCGCGTGGCGGCTCAGGTCGAGGTTGAGGCGCCGGGCCCGCAGGGGCACTTTCAGCAGCTCGTGGCCATCCCCGTCGAGCAGCCGAAACTGCGCGGCCGCCAACGGCACGGCGGCGTTCAGCTCCAGCACCAGCTGCTCCCGGCCGGGCGGCGGATACAGCCGGAAGAGCACCAGACTATCAGGGGAAGGGTCCTGAACGAGCCCGAATCGGCAGCCCGCGCCGTTGGTCGTTCGGTAGTGGTTCAGCTTGTCGTGGCTGAAGAGCGGGGCGTCACGGCAACGGTCGGCGGGGGTGAGACTCGAAGCCGCTTTTGGAAAGCCGCTCGGCGGCGCAAAGGCCTCCACCGTAGCGGCTGCATAGGCAACGCGTGGCCCGGCATTCCGCAACAGCGGAAGCAAGGCAAGCAAGCCGAGTACGAAGTGGTGCATGGGCCGTTTGGGGTTGATCTACCCAAAGGAGGCCGGTTCCATGCGCGGGCAAGTAAAGCCCGATAAACGTTACCCTTTTTCCAGCTCAGGCTCCGCTTCCAAGCGTAAGTCCCTATCGGTATTGCCGTTCAGGTTTTGCCGGTATTCGCTGGGCGTGAGGCCGGTAGTGGCTTTAAAAGCCTTGTTGAAGGATACTTTGTTGTTGAAGCCCACCTCGTACGCTACCTCAATAATGTTGAGCTGCTGGCGCGAGGTGTTACGCAGCAACTCCTGCGCTTCGGCAATGCGCAGGGCGTTGATGTACTCAAAGAAGTTTACGCCCAACTGTTCGTTGAGCACCTGCGACAAATGGTGCCGGCTCAGGCCCAGCCGATCGGCCAGCGTATCGAGGCGCAGTTCGCTGTTGCGGTACAGTTTCTCGCCGCGCATAAGCTGCTCGAGTCGGTGGGCCTGCTCCTGGGCCACCCGCGGCGGCAGCCCCGAGTGCTGGTAGCGCGGCGCCGGCGGGACCGGTTGCGCATCGGTGGCGGTTGCTGCCTCGGCTTCCACTGCTGTTTCCGCTGGGGCCGGAGCTGCGGCCAGTTCCGGCGCCGGCGAGAAGCCCGGCGACTGATTGGTTTGGAACACCTGTGGCTGCACATACGCTAGCACTGCCACCAGAAAGATAAACGCCGACATGGCCAGCGAAACGCCGTAATCCCACTGCCGATTGAAAAACGGCAGCTGCACCAACAGGTAGTACGACCAGTTGGCCAGCACGAAGCCCCAATAGCTGGCCGTCAGCCAGCGGGCCCAACGGCCCACGTGGTGCAGGGCGTTGAAGGCGGGCTGCAGGCGCAGCAGCGCCACGGCGTAGCCCAGCAGCTGTACCAGCGCCAGCCACGGCAGGCTGCGGTGGTAGAGCGCAAAAAAGCTGCCGGGGCCAGCGGCCTCGGCTACTTGGCGCTTTTGCTCGGGGGGCAGCACCAGCCACGGCAAGCTCAGCAGCAGGCACACGACAAACGGGAGAAAATGCAGCCACCGCTGCGCGCCAAGCGGCTGCTTCTCGGCCAGGCTGCGCAGGTACAGGTAGAAGAGCGGGCCGAACAGAAAAGTGAACAGCTCCACAAACCCATTCAGAAAGGGAAAGTAGGTCAGGTAGTTGCTCCACCACAGCACGTAGTACAGCAGCACGGCCGAAAACAGCGCCAGAATAGCCACAACGTAGCCAATCTGGCCCTTGCGTTGGCCGGCCTGGCTATAGAGCAGCGGGGCCATAAACAAGCCCAGAAATGCCACCAGCGCAAAGCCGGTGGTCCACTGGTCGAGGTTCGGTTCTTTCATAGCGGTGGTGGGGTGCGGTCGTCGGATGCGGAAGGAGCTATAGAAAAGGATGCAGAAAAACAGAAAAAGTAGCACCGCGGCCGATAAAAAATATCGAACCCCAGTGCTACTCGTGTTCATAGGAAACTGCTGTGCGCAGCAAAAGAATTCGGGCAGTGTCAGTGCTGAATCAGTACCTGGCCGACGGCGCTGCCCAGGCGTAACGTATACCGGCCGGCGGCCAGGCCGCTTACGTCAACGGTGCTACTGCCGGCGGGCAGCGCTTGGCTGCGCACGAGGCGTCCCTGCGCCGAGTACACGCGCAGCAGGCCGGCTTGCGGGCTGGTGAGCCGCAGCCGGCCGGAAGTAGGGTTTGGGGCAGCCTCCAGCTTCAGCTGGTGCGCTTTGGTCCTTGTGGCAGCTGTGGCCAGTGGCACGTATTCCCACAAGTTGCTCGACGGCAGTACGTCACTTGGGCCACTGCCGCCCAGCAAATAGCCGCGGCCGCCCACCGCAAACCCATTGGCCCAGCCCCGGGGCCCGCCACCCAAAGAAGCAACGGCGGCCCAGGTGTTGGCGGCTGGGTCGTAGGTCCAGAAGTCGGCGTGGGGTGTGGTATTGTTGACGCTTAGGCCCGAGCCGGCGTAGCCGCGACCGTTCAGTCCCCAGGCCACCGGCGTGGCCCGGCCGGCCGGCAAATCGGCGCGGCGTGTCCAGGTGTTAGTCGCCGGGTCGAAAGCCCAGGTTTCCGCCGACGAGGCAGTGGTGAAGCCGTTGTAGCCGCCCACGGCGTAGCCAATAGCATCGTTCAGCGTGAAAGTGCCCACGTAGGTGCGGGCTGCGCCGGGGTAGTCGGCGCGGCGCGTCCAGGTATCAGTCGCCGGGTCGTAGGCGTAGAAATCGACCAGCTCGGCATTGCCGCTGTAGCCGGCGCCCACGTAGCCCAGGCCCGCCACGGCAAAGCCGAAGCCGTTGGCACGCAGCGCACCGGGCACGTCGGCCTTGCGGGTCCACTGGTTGGTGGCGGGGCTGTATTGCCACCAGTCGCGCTGGCGCACGTTGGTGGCGCTGCGGCCGGTGCCCACGTAGCCCTGGCCGCCAATGGCCAGGCCCACGGCGTTGTGGCGGCCCGCTACGGGCAGGTCGGCCAGCTGGGCCCAGGTATTGGTGGCGGGGTCGTAGGCCCACAGGTCGTTGTATACCTGCGTGGGGCTGGTCCAGCCGCCCACCAGGTAGCCTTTGCCGTTCAGGGCAAAGCAGGCGGCCGTTTCGCGGCCGGGCAGAGGCAACGGGGCTTTCTGCTGCCAGGTGTTTTGGGCAAACGCGGCGGCAGGAAGCAGCCCGTTCAGCAGCGCAGCGCACAGTAGAGGTCGGTTCATGGCATCGAGGAAAAAGGAGTGAAAAGTGAGGTCAGGGCGCCACGCCCAGGCTGTCCAGCTCGTGGGCGGTTACGGCCGGCGGCATCAGCCCCCGCGCCAGTTTGGTCACCACCAGCCGGGCCACGGCGTCGGCGTCGGCGGCCGAGCGAAACCCCTGCGTGCCGCCGCGGCCCGGCACGGTGAGCTGCCGAATGAGCGGGCGGTTTTGCTGGCTGATTTCGTAGCCGATGGTGGCGCCGGCAGCCGGAAGCAGCCGGTAGCTAAAAGCCGCCGAAGCGGCCGGGGGCGCCGGGCTGGCGTAGATGGCCCACGCCACCGCACCGGCCGTGAGCAAGGGGAAAAGGTGTCGCAACAGCATGGCCGAGGAAGTTGAATACCATCCCAAGAAGCTGCCGCACCGGCTGCCGTGCCCACTAAAATGACCAAGCGGCGCAGGCGCGGGCAAGCGCGCCGTTTGGCCGGACCAATGCCGTTGACCCAGCCGCACCGCACCCGCCGCCCGCCCCAAGGGGCCCAACGGGCTGCTTCCGGCCGGGCCAAACGGCGTTGGTCCCGAAAGTCGGGCCGTTCGTCCGGTTGTGCAGCCTACGGCCGGGGCCGGCGTCGTATTTTGGGGCAATGACAAACCTAGGGCAGATGCTGCGCGTGGTGCGGCCGGTGGTGTGGTTTCACCTGCTGGTCTGGACGCTCTTTTTCCTGCCCACCGTGCTCAGCTACCACAGCGAGTATCCGGCCAGCAGTGCCCTGCTCATGGAGGGCAGCTACCTGTTCTACTTTGCCGTTGCCATCTACTTCGACCGGTTTCTGCTGCGGCCCTGGCTGCTCGGGTGCGGCCACCGCGTGGCCTACTGGGTGAGTACCGGCGTGCTGGCTTTGGCCTACGGCTGGGCCGGCGTATACGTCACGGAGGTCTTTTTCGGCTGGCGCGACTCGCTCGTGCGCCTCATCACGCGCTTCTACTTCCTGGGCTTCATCTTCGCCATGATTGACGCCTACTTCGAAAACCAGCGCAAGGAGCGGCACCTGCACCAGTTGGCCGCCGAGCACGCCCACATGCAGCTCAGCCTGCTGAAAGCCCAGGTGAATCCGCATTTCCTCTTCAATACGCTCAACAACCTCTACGCCCTCACCCTCCACAACTCGCCCCAGTCGCCGGCTGTGGTGCTGCAGCTGGCCGAGCTCATGCGCTACATGTTCAGCACGGCGCCTTTGGAGCACGTGCCGCTGAGCAAGGAAGTGGAGCACCTGCGGCACTACGTAGAGCTGGAGCGGCTGCGCCTGAGCCAGCGGGCCGTCGTCGAGTTCAACGCCCAGGGCCCGTTCGACGGCCAGCAGCTGCCGCCCATGCTGCTGATTCCGTTCGTGGAAAACGCCTTCAAGCACGGCGTCGAAGCCGCCACCGGGCGCGTGTTTGTGACTATTGATGTGGCGCTGCAGGGCCGGGAGTTGTTTCTGGTGGTCGAAAACAGCAAGCCCGCCCATGCCGAGCCCGCACCGGCCAACGCCGGCACCGGCCTGCCCAACGTGCAGAAACGCCTCGCCCTGCTCTTTCCCGGCCGCCACCAGCTCAGCATCGACGACGAGGCCACCACCTACCGCGTGAGCCTGCAACTTGCCCTATGAAATTCCGCTGCCTTATTGTCGACGACGAGCCGCTGGCCCAGGAGGTGCTCGTCAAGTTCATTGCCCTGGTGCCCAGCCTGTCACTGGTGCAGAAGTGCGACAACGCTCTGGAAGCCCTGCAGGTGCTGCATTCCGAGAAAATCGACGTGCTCTTTACCGACATCAAAATGCCTGAGCTGTCGGGCCTGCAGTTGGCCCGCTCGCTCAGCAGCGCGCCCAAAATCATCCTCACCACGGCCTTTTCCGAGTACGCGCTCGAAGGCTTCGACCTCGGCGTGACCGACTACCTGATGAAGCCCTTTTCGTTCGAGCGGTTTCTGCTGGCCGTCAACCGCGCCGTGGGCGGCAAAGACCCGCGCGACACCGCCGCGCCCCCGCCGGCACCGGCCGCCGAGCCGGAGTTCCTGTTCTTCAAAGTCGACCGGCGCGTGGTGAAGGTGGCCCTGGCCGACGTGCTTTACCTACAGGGCTACGGCAACTACGTGAAGATTCACTTGCGCGGCGCCCGCACCCTGGTGGCCACCGACAAAATGACCAACGTGGAGAAGCTGCTCACCGGCGCCACGTTCATGCGCGTGCACAAGTCCTACATCGTGGCCCTGGCCCACATCAGCGAGTACGACCACGCCAGCCTCGCCGTCGAAGGCGTCACGCTGCCCATCGGCGACGTGTACCGCAAGGGCTTTATGGAAACGATGAAAGCCCAGGCAAACGGGTAGGCAGTGGGCCTGCATACGGAAACGGGGCACCAGCAGAATCCTGCCAATGCCCCGCTCAACGCAAACGCATTCGGACGCGCTTAGTCCATAAATTCCGCCAACTCCAGCCACCTCTCGCCCTTGCTGTCCAGCTCGGCGTCGGTGCGTTTGAGCTCGGCGGCCCAGTCGGCCAGCTCTTTGTGCGAGCCGGCGCCCGAGTTCAGCTTGCCGATCAGCTCCTGCTTCTGGGCTTCGAGGCGCTCCAGGTCCTTTTCCAGCGTTTCGTACTCCTTCTTTTCCGCAAACGTGGCCTTGCGCTTTGGAGCCGCGGAAGCCGCTGCTGGCACCGGTGCGGCCTTCGTCTCAGCCGACGGCGCCACCCCGGCCGCGGCCTTGGCGCTGCGGGCCTGCTGGCGGGCATATTCCTCGGCTTCGTGCTCTTTCTGCCACTCGCGGTAGTCGGTGTAGTTGCCGGGGAACTGCCGAATCTGCCCGCCGGGCTCCAGCACAAACACGTGCTCCACCAAGGCATCCATGAAGTACCGGTCGTGGCTCACAATGAGCAGGCAGCCGGTGAAATTCAGCAGGAAGTCTTCGAGGATGTTGAGCGTGATGATGTCGAGGTCGTTGGTCGGCTCGTCGAGAATCAGGAAGTTCGGATTCTTGATGAGCACGCGCAGCAGCTGCAGGCGGCGCTTTTCGCCCCCGCTCAGCTTGCTCACCAGCGTGTACTGCTGGGCTGGCGGAAACTGGAAGTGCTGCAGAAACTGCGACGCCGTTACTACGTCGCCGTTGGCCATTTCCACCACTTCGGCCACTTCCTTCACAATGTCAATCACGCGCTGGGTTTCGTCGAACTCCAACTCCGTCTGGGTGTAGTAGCCGAATACGGTCGTCTGGCCCGCGTCCACCACGCCCGAGTCGGGCGCAATCTTGCCCGTGAGCATGTTCAGCAGCGTCGACTTGCCCGCGCCGTTTGGCCCGATCAGGCCGATGCGGTCCTTTTTCTTGAACACGTAGCTGAAGTCGTCGAGCACCACCTTGTCGCCCCAATGCTTGTGCAGGTGCTCTACTTCGATGATTTTGCCGCCCTGGCGCGTGGTTTTCACGCTCAGCTCCAGCTGCGGACCACCAATCTTGGTCTTGGCCTTTTCCTGGGTTTCGTAGAAGGCGTCGATGCGGGCCTTTTGCTTGGTGCCGCGGGCTTGGGGCTGGCGGCGCATCCATTCCAACTCCTTGCGCAGCAGGTTGCGGGCTTTCTCCACCTCGGCTACTTCCATCTGCTCCCGCTCGGCCTTCTTCTCCACGAAGTAGGAGTAGTTGCCTTGGTAGCGGTGCACGCGGCCCTGGTCCAGCTCCACAATCTCGTTGGCCACCTTATCTAGGAAGTACCTATCGTGGGTTACCATCAGCAGGGTGAGGGTGGGGGAGGCCAGCCGGTTTTCCAGCCACTCGATGGTGTCCAGGTCCAAATGGTTGGTGGGCTCGTCCAAAATCAGCACTTCCGGCTCCTCGATGAGCACCCGCGCCAGGGCCACGCGCTTGCGCTGCCCGCCCGAGAGGTGCTTCACCTGCCGCTCCAGCAGCGGCCCCAGAATGCCCAAACGGCCCAGAATCTGCTTTACCTGCGCCTCGTAGTCCCAGGCGTTCAGTGCGTCCATCTGCTCCATTACCCGCTGCAAGTCATCCGACTTGTGTTTGGGGTCGTTCACCACGTGCTCGTAGTCGCGAATGGCGGCCAGCGTATCATTCTGCGAAGCAAAAATGGTTTGCTCAACCGTCAGCTCTTCGTCGAATACCGGCTGCTGGCCCAGGAAGGCCACCCGAATGCCCTTGCGCACGCTCACCAAGCCGGTATCGGGCGGCTCCAGGCCCGCCAGAATGCGCAGCAGCGTGGTTTTGCCCGAGCCGTTGATGCCCACCAGCGCCACCCGCTGCCCTTGTTGCAGGCCGAAGCCCAAGTCGCGGAACAACCAGCGGTCCGCGTAATTTTTAGAGAGATTTTCGCCAGAAAGCAGATTCATAGCGCAAAGGTACTGCGGCTAATTGCTAGAATACAGTCGCCTTCGTAACTAGCGTCGCCAAGCCCGCGCCTACCTACTTTTTATTTCGTTGCAGATAGACTTCCATAAGAGCATCAAGGCAGGTTACCTGCTCCAAAAATGGTCTTTGGGAGCCGTGCTGGAATACTTTTTTTACGCATTCTTGCCCCTTACGTGGTTGCCGGTGACTCTCTTGGCGTGGCTCATTCCAACGGGCTACCCCAACATGAACCTGCTCGTTGCCTTGGTTCTGTTGGCCGCTGTTTGGGCTTGGTATGGTCGTAGCCTAAGCCTGATGCATCGGCTCATCCGAATAGAAAGTTCGTTAACCCAACCTGCGCTGCAATTGTGGCTCAAAAAGCAGTTTCCGCACTGGTATTTGGAGCAGCAAACGCACCAGTTATGGTGTCTGCAAGAACCCAAGAACAACTACCTGTATATCCTGATAACACCCCGCGCCATCTATGCCAACCTTTATTCGCTCGGGCGCGGAGGAGTTCCTTCGCCGTTTAATGCCCGGGCAAACTATAAGCATATGGGCCAGCTCAAACAGGCATTGGAGTCCGAACGAGGCGAGTCGGAATAGCTGCCAACTCAGATGATCCGCACCCGGTCCACGTGCACGTCGTCGCGCAGGATTTCGAGGCCGCGGTAGGCCAGCGGCCGGCCGGTGTTGGTGGTCAGCTCGCCGCCGTCGCCGTGCAGGCTCGACACATCAATGACGAGTTGCGTGTACTTCCGCTCGCCGAGTTCTATGGCCACCGGGCGGCCCTTGGCGGCATCGAAATGGGTAAGGGCTTGGTCAATTTCGTCAAGGATGACGCTGCGGGACATACAGGAAGAAGGGTAGTAAGGAGGAGCCAACATACGCATTTCACGACACGTGCACGCCACGGTAGGTTGCAGCTCGGCCATTTTCGGGTACGCTGCGCGCTCTTCCACGGTCCGACAAGGGGTAGTTTGGGGCAATGAAAAGAAAGGCGCCGGGAGCCATAAATAAGCTGGCTGTAAGCTCTTAACGTCGGTCGAAGGCGCTTCGAAAACGGCTTGATAGCCCAGCGCAGGCCCAAAACCATTTATCTTCGGCCCATGTCTATACCTGCCACTGCCCACCCCGCTGCTTTCACCGACCTGCGCCCCATTGGCGTGTTCGACAGCGGCATTGGCGGGCTCACGGTGGCCCGCGCCGTGCGCAACCTGCTGCCCCACGAGCGGCTCGTGTATTTTGGCGACACGGCCCACCTGCCCTACGGCGACAAAAGCACGGCTGCTATTCAGGCCTATTCCATCAAGATTTGCGACTTACTCCTGCGCCAGCAGTGCAAGGTCATTCTTATTGCCTGCAACTCGGCCTCGGCGGCAGCCTACGAGCTGGTGCGCGAATACGTGGGCTCGAAAGCGCGCGTGCTCAACGTCATCGACCCCATTGTCCAGTACGTAGGCCAGCATTACGCCGGGCGCACCGTGGGCCTCATCGGCACCAAGCAAACGGTGGGCTCCAACGTGTACCGCAAGAAAATCGACGCGCTCGGCCAAGGCATTAGTCTGCAGGCGCTGGCCACGCCGCTACTGGCGCCCATGGTCGAGGAGGGTTTCGTGCACAACGCCGTCAGCCAGAGCGTGGTCAACAACTACCTATCCGACCCCGCGCTGGACGGCATCGACGCCCTGGTACTGGCCTGCACGCACTACCCCCTTATTCGGGAGCAAATTGTGGAGTTCTACCAAGGCCAAACCGATGTGCTCGACCCATCCGACACGGTAGCGCAAGCGTTGCAGGCGTTGTTGCAAGCGCATGCCCTGACCGCGCCGGCAACGGTGCAGCCGCCCAAACACCATTTCTACGTGTCGGATTTCACGCCGTCTTTTGAAGAAAGTACGCGGCTGTTTTTTGGACAAGAAGTTGATCTAGAGCATTATCCGCTATGGGAGTAAAGTATTTTACCTATTAGTAGTTTAAAATCGTAATTGTTATTTATCGGTATAGTTTTAATTTTTGCATGAATAGTTAAAAATATTACATCTATATCATAGTATTATTCTTTTAAATATTTATGTTTATGGGGCAAAAGTAAACAAGTGAGTCAACTGCTTGCCGTTTGCTGACTGCTTACTTATCTGGCTGCGCCATCAGCCAATCATATTGCTCCACCGTGATGCGTCGTTCTAAAAAGAATGAAGCGCAACCACCGAATCCTGTCCTGATTCTGTGGTGGCGCCCTTGGGTAATGGGCCTCAGTTGCATGCTGCTGGGGTGGACTGCCCCGGCTGTCGGTCTGGCCCAAGCCAAGCCTGCTGCTGCTCTGCCGCGGCAGGTAGAGGATGCGCTGCGCCGCGTGATGCAGCCCGATTCGGCTGCCACGCGGGCAAAATTCCGACCTACGGAAATCGAGGGATTGGTAGTCGATCAAACCATTACCAAAGTGGGGCACGATTTCTACGACGTGTTTTACACCCGCTGGGAAGCCCCGCCCGGCGCTTCCGACTTCACGGTTATAATTCACGAAAAGCCGGCGCGCGGCACAGCTACGCTGGTTTCGGTAGAAGTTAACGATTCCGAAATAATGGAGCTGCCGCTGCAGCCCAAGTTCGATGTAGTAGAAGCCGCGGCCCAGGATGCGGTGGCCTCGGTGCAGGAATACCTCGCCAACTACGAAGCCATCCGCCGCCAACTCGATGGCGCCGATCAATCCGGCTCGGGCATCTTTTGAAGCTGCTTTTCCACTGTTCCACCTTGTTACGTGCCGTTATGAAGACGCTCCTCCGCTTCTCCCATTCTTTTGTGGTGCTTGCCGCATTATGCGCGTTGGCCCTGCTTGCACCGCGGCCACTCGCCGCCCAAGACCTAGTGTACGAACCAAAAAATCCGTCGTTTGGGGGCGGCAATACCTTCAACTATTCTTGGCTGCTGAGTTCGGCGCAGGCCCAGAACAAGATCGAGGACAAGTCGACCAAGTCGTTGCTGGAACGTGACCCGCTCAAGGAATTCGAGCAGAGCATGAACCAACAAATTCTGTCGCAGTTGTCGCGTCAACTCATCACCTCGCAGTTCGGCGAGACGGGTATCAAAGAGGGGACCTACAACATCGGGGCGTATCAGATCAACGTGACGCCCGGCAACAACGGCATTTCGGTGCAAATCACAGACAGCGGTACCGGTAACCAAACCACCGTCGTCATTCCGTTTTTCTAGCATCCCGGGTCGGCGCGGCTCGCCACGGCTGCATCGGCCCCTACCTCCACCGCCATGCGTTTCCCCGTCTTCACCCGGCGTTTACTGGCGCCATTGGCTTTGCTGTTGACTAGCAGCTGCGCCTCCTATTTTCACCAGCCCTTGACCACCGAAAAAGCCCGCCTTGGGGCCGAGGTGCGGGGTAGCGCCATTTTGCGGAGCCTGCCGGCACCGCAGGAACGCGTGGTGGTGGCCGTCTACAAGTTTCGCGACCAGACGGGGCAGTACAAGCCCACGGCCAACGGCTCCAGCTTTTCCACGGCCGTGACGCAGGGCGCCACCAGCATCATGCTCCGGGCGCTGGAAGAGTCGCGCTGGTTTGACCCCATTGAGCGCGAAAACCTTGGCAACCTGCTCAACGAGCGGAAGATTATCCGCAGCAGCCGGGCCGAATACTCTGATGCTACCGGGCAAAAAGAGCCGGCGCTGCCACCCCTGCTTTTCGCCGGCGTTATCCTCGAAGGCGGCATCATCTCCTACGATGCCAACATGCTGACCGGTGGGGCGGGGTTGCGCTATTTTGGCGCCGGGGCATCGGGGCAGTACCGGCAGGACCGCGTGACGGTATACCTGCGGGCCATCAGCACCAGCAACGGGGAAATTCTGAAGACCGTTTACACCTCCAAAACCATCCTCTCGCAGCAGGTCGATGCCAGCCTGTTTCAGTTTGTGAGCTTTAAGCGGCTGCTGGAAACCGAAACCGGCTTTACCTACAACGAGCCATCTGAAATGGCGGTGAAAGAGGCCATCGAGAAGTCGGTGCAGGCATTGGTCATCGAAGGCATTCAGGAAGGGCTGTGGCTGCCGCGCGACCCAGCCGACCGCAATGGCCGGGCTGTCACCGAATACGTGCGCGAAAAGCAAGAAAACCAGTCCATCGACGTGCTGGGCCGTGCACTGCAGGAGCGCCGCAGCAGCTTGGGTATTGGCTTAACTGGCGCCGCACAGCGTTACAGCGGCGACTTTAGCCGGCCGCAAGTACAAGGTGGTGCCGAACTAACGCTGCGTTACGGCGGTGCCCGGAGCGGCCGGCTGGTAGGCGTGGTAAACTTGGGGCGGGGCACGTTGGGCGCTGGCGACTTCTACCGTGAAACCTTCAATTATGCCGAACTGGCCGGGCACCTGCGCCTCTTTCCCGAAGATAAATTCACGCCCTATCTGCTGGCCGGCGGCGGCCTCACCACCCGCAGTCAGCCCGCGTTTGGCCGCACCGACTTGCTCCCGCACATGCTGGTGGGCATGGGTATGGAGGTAATGCCCTTCGACCGGCTTGGTATTCACCTCGGCATCGACAACCACTACTACTTATCGGACCGCCTAGACCGCATGACCCACGGTAAATACAACGACTATTACTGGTCGGTCAGGGCCGGAGTGGTGCTATATATAGGAGGGCGCAAGTCCGGACCGATTCCCGCTGCTCGCTCAACCTCAGTACCGAAGCTTGAATAAGTACCCATTCAAGTTGAATGCACTATTTCGCTAGCCCTCTTTGCTGCCACAGCCGTGGCAGCAAAGAGGGCTAAGGTTTTTTAGTGCCTCTTGAACTTCTGATAAAAGAGCCGCTGACGTTTATCAGTAAAAAATATATTAACAATTTTATAAAAAATATAACAAAAATTTTATTAATTGTCGTGTCCCTCCGGCGGGAATCCATTCTTCTCTTTTCATCCCCATTTCCCTCTAGTCAATGAAGCGCATGACCTTTTTCGCCGCTGCCCTGATGGTATCAGGCCTTGCTAGCGCCCAAAACAACACCAGCACCCTTGACCAAACTGGCTCGGGCAATACTGCTACCGTGAGCCAGACATCCTTATCAATAGGCACCAATTCTGCCGTTGGGGTTCAGGCTGGTAATGAAAACAACCTTACGCAAAGCCAGTTGGGCTATGTGAATACCCAAACCTCGCTTCAGGTGGGCAGCCACAATAGCACTGCGCAGACGCAGAGTGGGCGGGTAAACGCCCTCCAGGCAGCCGTGGTGGGTGACCACAACCAAGTTGTTCAGAAGCAAACGGGCGTTGGCAACGATGCCAGATCGGCAACGGCGGGCGACTGGAACAAGGTGTCGCAAACGCAAAACGACTTGGGCCAGTTTGCTCGTGTACTACAGCAAGGCAATTCCAACGAGGCAACCCAACTGCAAGGACTGGGAAGTACGGGAGGCGGCAACGATGCCTATATTACCCAAACAGGCAACCACAACAAGGCCAGCCAGGATCAATACGGCGACCTGAACGAAGCCCGCATTGTGCAAGGCGACGGAATTCCGCTTGATGGCTACAATACCGCCACGCAAAAACAAACGGGCTACCAAAACAAAGCCATGGCCACCCAAATAGGAGCTACCAGCACGGCGTACCAGGAACAGCTAGACGGCATCTTGAACCGAGCCACCATCATGCAGCGCGGTGGCAACGACAACTGGGCCAGCCAGTCGCAGCGCCGGGTGAGCGAACTGAACCGTGAGAACATTGCCGATATCGAGCAAGTGGGCAACCGCAACCGGGCCGAGCAAACGCAGATTGGCGGCTACAACGCGTCGAATGCAGACCAATACGGCAGCGACAACCGCTCCGTGCAAACCATTGGTATAGGCGGGTCCGACCGCAACACGGCAACAGTATTGCAGCGGGGCAACGGCAACTGGGCCGAGCAGACCATCATCAATGATGATAACCAAGCGACGATTGAACAGGAAGGCAATAACAGCCGTGCGCAACAGTACCAGAACGGCTACTACAACGTGGCCTACATCGACCAGGACGGGGATGGGCATATGGCCCAACAAACGCAGATTGGTAACAGCAACAGTGCCAAAGTGTGGCAGGGACTGAGCGGCCAAACCAGCGTGATTTCGCAAGAAGGTGACAGCAACATCGCCACAGTACACCAAGATCATCCGTAGGGCACGACGCGGATAGAATAAACAGGCATGTAGCGCCCGGAGCACCGCATTGCGCTCCGGGCGCTACATGCCTGTTTCTGGCCTATGGCTTACCATACAGCCACTTTCTCGTGCTTATTGATGAAACATGTTCTGTAAATAAGTCAATTTATTAGCGTAAGGTGCTGAGAAGTAGCGGTTTTGTTGGGATAAGCATGCCTAGAAAACAGTTGATAGGATTGTATTAATAAATATTCATGGAAATAATTTAACGATTCCTTTTTATAGTCATTTTCCTTTATATATTTGTACTGTTCCTCCGGAGGGAACCTCACTTCCCCATCTTTCTAACATCCAACCATCTGCTCCCCATGAAAAAGTATTCATTCCTGGTTGCTGCTCTACTGGCCGCAGGATACGCCAACGCCCAAGAAAACACCAGCACTTTGACGCAAATCGGACCCGGTAACAATGCCGATGTATCGCAGACTGGGTACCGAAATACCGCAGCCGGCGGTCAGTCCGGCATAGTAAATACACTGACCCAAAAGCAAGTGGGTCAATACAACTCAGCAGGCTCGGTGCAGGTAGGTAACCTGAACACCGCTTCGCAAGACCAGCGCGGCCGCGAAAACGCTGCTTCGTTGCAAACCGTGGGCAACCTGAACGCGGCGTCCCAAACCCAGGAAGGCCGCAACAACGACGCCACTGGTACGCAGTTGGGCAACAGCAACTCCCTGCTGCAAGACCAGGATGGCCGTAACAACACGGCTACCGCCACCCAGCGCAAAGACCGCAACATTGCCGAGCAACGCCAGACCGGCAACCGCAACGACGCCACCATCATCCAGGGTGATGGAATACCGCTCGACAGCGACAACAAAGCTTATCAGACCCAGCTCGGCGACCGAAACAGCGTGTATGCCAAGCAAATTGGTGGCCGCAACCGTTCGTACCAAGGCCAAACCGGCGACCGTAACGAAGGCTCGGTAACGCAAGAAGGCGGCAACGACAACTATGCTACCCAGATGCTGCGCGGCGACGACAACCGGGCTACGATTCACCAGATCGGTAACCGTAACCGCGCTGAGCAAAGCGTAATTGGCGACCGGAACCGTTCGGTGGCCGACCAGAACGGCAGCGACAACGTGGCGTTGCAGAACATTGGCATCCTGGGCTCGAACGATAACGTGGCTCGTGCCGAGCAAATGGGCAACCGCAACCGCGCCGAGCAAACCATTGTAGGCGACGACAACCGGGCCGTGTCCGAGCAGGACGGCAACGATAACCGCTCGTACCAATACCAGCAAGGCTCCCGCAACTTGGCGTATGCCGACCAAGACGGCGACGCGCATTTGGCCCGACAGACCCAAATCGGCGACGACAACAGGGCGCAGGTATGGCAGGGCCTGAGCGGCCAGACCAGCATCATTTCGCAGGTGGGCGACAGCAATGTAGCTACTGTGCACCAAGATCATCCGTAAGGGCGACGCCCTTAGCGCAGGTACCAGCTCCTGTATGCCACCTCTTGGCATACGGGGGCTGGTAAGTCGCTAAAGTGCAACACCGATACTTATTGTACTATTTTTATAATTATTTTCATAAATAATATAATTATGTATATTGCTAGGGCGTAATAAGTCTTCAGTTTAAGCAAATAAAAACCTCCTATGAAAAAGCTGGTTCTAATCGTGTTTTGCTTGATTAGCTGGACAATAACAGCGAATGCCCAACAGCGGGAATCCAACGACTCCCAGCGGGCCGAGCAGGCTCTGGCCGAGCAGTTGGGCCCCGAGCGGCTGCCCCTGGACGTGCTAACTGCACTTTCTGATGCTAACCGCGCCATCCTGGTGCAGGAGGGCAATCAGAACGCTGCCTCTATTCAGCAAATGAGAACGAGCGGAGCTTCGCTGGGCAACTTGGTAAATCTGGTGCAAGTAGGGAGCGGCAATGCCGCCACCATCGAACAGGCCGGAGCGGCCACCCGTACCTCGGTGGAACAATACGGCACCAACAACTGGGTCGAATCCGACATCAACGGCCTGAATACCGAGTCCCAGATTCGGCAAACGGGCGCCAACAACCGCGTCGAGCAGGATTTGGACGTCGACAACCGCCGTTATACCGTCGAGCAGACCGGGCGCAACAACCAATTGATTCAGCGAGAAAACGGCACTACTACGCCGGGCTACGAAGTGCAAATGCGCGGAAACGGCATTCGCATCATCATTGAGCAGGGACGCGTGCTGCCGTAGCCTTCCCCTGCACCACTGAAACCCTGTTGCAGGCGCTCTAACCTTACCAATCATGTTTCACATTCCCTTTTTGCTTGTGCTGCTTGCCGCCACCGATTCGTCAACGCCCGTTTGCCACGCACGGCTGGAGTTAATCCAGACTGGCCTCAACCTAACCATTGCCGGCCATTGCCAGAACGCTACCAACCAAGCGGCGCATTTGCGTTATGAATTGCTGACCGAAAAACGCGGCCGTAGCGGCTCGTCACGCAACGCGCAGTCGGGTGGGGTAGAGGTAGCGCCCGGCCAGGACGTCGTCCTCTCACGCACGACCATCAACCTCGACCCCAGAGACTTTTATCGCGTGCACTTGCGGCTGCTCGATGCCCAAGGCACCGTTGTAGCCGCCGATTCGGTCGTGCACCAACCGGCGCGTTAGCCCGGCGTCACGCCCCATCGGTTCCGTCCCAACACGCCATTCGGTCGCCACGCCGACAGCGCTGTTTTCTTCACCTCCATTTCCTCCACCACATGAGTGCTCGTACCATTCGCGTTGTTGCGGCTTGGCTGCTATGGCTCACCCTGGGCAGCAGCTTGGTTGCCTGCGAAGAAACAACCGTGGAACCGGTGCAATACGGCGCCATCGAAGGCATCGTGCGCGATGCCCGCACCAACCAGCCGTTGGCCAACGTCATCATTACCACCACGCCGGCCACTACCTCGTTTACTACGGACGGCGAAGGAAAATTCTCGCTTCCGAACCTGGTTACGGGCAAGTATGCTTTGGCCGCAAAAAAAGCCGAATACAAAACCGAAACGGTAAACCTGACCGTGGAGGCTGGACCCGCCACTCCGGTTATCCTTGCTCTCGACAAAGCCGGCGCCAACACGCGACCCACCGCCCCGGTGCGGTTCGAGCCGGCCAATGCCGCGGTAGAACTCCCCACGACCGTTACGCTGCGTTGGCGGGCCACCGACGCCGATAAAAACGACTCGCTTCGTTACGATGTAGTGCTGTACACTGGTAGCTCCACCGCCAAGCGTGTGGTGCTAGCCAATAGCCGCGACACGACCATCGTCGTGGGCGACTTGAGCTACGGCACTACCTATTTCTGGCAAGTGAGCGTGCGGGACAAAGCCGGCGAAACCGCTTACGGGGATGTTTGGAGCTTTCAAACCAAGGCCTTTCCCACTTTGCGCTACGTATTCGCCCGCACCGATAACGGCAACACCGACATCTTCGCCGCCGATGGGCAGGCCAACGGTACCATCATGCGTTTGACCTCGGGTGCCACCTCCGAAACGGCCCCGCAACTGAGCCCAACGCGCGACCGGATTGCATACACCAGCAACGCGACGGGGCAATACCAACTGTATACCATGAACCGCGATGGTTCGGACACCCGCCGGGTTACCATGATTTCCGTCGACGGATACTACAGTGGCGGGCAAGGGTTCTGTTGGTCGCCCGACGGCAGCCAGCTTCTCTACACCCACTACGACAAGCTCTACCGCATCAACCGCGACGGCACCGGTCTTGTGCAGTTGGCAACGGCGCCTGCGGGCCGGCACTTCAGGGAAATGGATTGGACGGTGTTTGGCAATAAGATAGTCGTGCAGACCATTGGGGCCAACGTCTTCGACGCGGAAGTATACACCCTGAACGCTGATGGCACCGAGCTGACGCTGCTGCTGGCCAATCAGACCGGGCGTCTCGATTCGCCGGGCTTCAGCGCCGATGGCCGCCAAGTAGTTTACTCCCGCGACGTATCCGGCATCGACGACGCCACAGGCCGTCAGCTAAATGCCCACATTTTCCTGCAAAAACTTGACGGCAGCGGGTTAATTGACCTTTCCAGCCAAAAAGCCGCCGGCACCAACGACATTCAGCCGCGCTTTTCACCCGATGGAGCGAAAATCATCTTTGTAAATGTAGCCAACGACGGCCAGTCACCGCCTGAAATATGGACAATGGATTTGGAAGGCCGGAACCGCACCAAGTTATTCCAGAACGCCACGTTGCCTGATTGGAAGTAGAAACTAATCCGCCTACAATATGCTCAAAGCCGCCCCTTCAGGGGCGGCTTTTATTTTTTAAGATTCTTTCGACTGGTTTCGAACCTTCAAACGAGTAAAAGCATTGTGCGAGCCAGCCGCTTCAGCTTTACTCAAAGGGAAACCCAATGGGCGTTTTTACAAAATTTCCCTGCAAATTTGTGGGCACAAACAAAGTATAAATTCATATGAATATTATAATTCACAACTGTTCTGGATACATAAGACGTCACGTATGTAGCAATAACCTAAGTGTTTTTACTTTTGTATAGAGAAAGTTAGCGCTTCTGGCACGAAATATGAAGAATGAGTGCGTTCAGCGAAGTTGAAGCGGTGCTGTTTGCTCTAAAAAAATTGCAACAATAAATGCAGCATACAACCATCCTTTTTTCGACTCTTGCGTAATCACACCCGACACGGCAAGCTGAACGCTTCCTGCTTTTCTCCTTTGTAACCATTCCTCACTCCAAATATGAAAAACGCTTACAAAATCGCTCCGCGACAGGCCGGTTGGTCTCGTTTGTGCGCGATGCTGGCCATCTTCTTGCTGTTGCCCTTCGGCACGTGGGCACAGCGCTTCACCGAAACCATGGGCACGACGGCTACCGAAGGCCAGTCCCCCGCTAACTACGACGCGCAAGGTGGTTTCGACAACGACGCCTTCGCCTTCACTGGTAGCGCAGATATGTCGGTAACGAATCCGTCGCCGGGTTCGGGCAGCGTAAACGTGGTATTCAACCCCACGTTCAACAACGCTACGCCGCCAGCGGCTACTAATACGTTATTTAGTATTACGGACATCAACGCCGCAACCATTACCAACGCGCAGGTGACGTTCCGCTTGTACCAGCCTGCTGGTGCGCCTACTCCAGGTGCAGTCAACGGTCCGTTCCGTTTGCAGTACGGTACTTCAACTGACGGCACTACGTACGCATATACCTCCTTGGCTTACACCTTCACCGGTGGTACGGTAGATGCTAGCGGTGGCCGGTGGGGAACTGCAGTGGCAAGCTTGCCGGCTGGCTTCTCTACTCAATTCGCGGCTATCCGTTTTCTGCGCACGGCGGCTTCCGCTCCGGCTACTGCCACGGCATTCAACGTGTACCGCGTGGATGATGTGGTGTTGAGCGGCACGGTTCCGGCGAACATCACCGTCAACCCCGATCAGCGTATTTTCCCGAACACGGAAGTAAACCAAGTTTCGAGCACCCTCTCGACTACTGTTTCGGCTCAAGGGCTGACTCAGAACTTGGTAATTACTGCTCCGGCTGGCTTCCAGATTCGCACCGGTGCCAATGCATTCGGTACGACGGTAACCCTGACGCCGACGGCCGACGGTACCATCAACGCAACGCAACTGGATATTCGGTTTGCCCCGACGGCTGTTGCTAACTACAACGACTTCATTTCGCTGGTAAGCGCAGGTGCTACCACCAGAAACGTACAGGTTGTTGGTCAAGGAACGGCTGCTCAGCCGGTATTGCAAACCTCAGCCAGTTCGTTGCCTGATTTTGGTAATGTTCAGGTAGGCGCGGCCTCGTCGCCGCAGTCGTTTACCGTAAGTGGCCAGAACCTGGGCACCAACAACATCACGGTTTCGGCTCCCACGGGCTTCCAGATTCGGACGGGCGCCAATGCCTTCTCGAACGGGCCTATTACGATTGCTCCCACGAACGGCACGGTTTCGAACGTGCAGGTTGACGTGCGTTTCGTGCCGGTAGCTACGGGTGCTACCTCGGGTAACGTTCAAGTAGCTACATCGGGTGCTACCACCCGCAATGTGTTTGTGAGCGGTACCGGCACCCCGGCTCCTACGGGGCCCAACATTACCGCCAACCCTACTACGCTTAATTTCGGTACTGTTACCAACAGCGGTTCGTCGCAAACGTTGACTTTCACGGCTTCGGGCACCAACCTGCAAGATCCGTTGGTGTTGACGCCTTCGGCTAACGTACAGATCCGGAACGCTTCGGCCGGTGGTGCTTTCACCAGCTCCCCGATTTCGCTCACGCCGAATGGTTCGGGCTTCGTAGGTGCTACCACCATCGAAGTTCAGCTGATTGCTACGGTTCCGTCGCCTTCCTTCTCGGGCTCGGTTACTCTGACCAGCACCAACGCCCCGACGCAGACGGTTTCTATCACGGCCAGCAACCCCTCAAACCAAACGTCGGATATCACGGTCAGCGGTGCGCTGCTGCGTGAGTTCAGCACGTCGCCGGGTGTTCCTTCGGCTGTACAGTCGTTCAACATCTCGGCTACCAACCTGCTGCAAGACCTGACCCTGCAGGCTCCCCAGTACTACCAGATTGCTTTGTCGCCGACGGGTTTCCCGGCTTCGGCTACCGGCAACACCATTGTACTGCCCCGCATCGGTGGTACCGGCTCAACGGCTGGTGACGTAGCCTTCACGACCATCTACGTTCGTTACTTCCCGCCCACGGCTCAGATTGACCGCGGTGTGTTCCTTACCGCTTCGAGCGCTCCGGCCCGCACTCAGTTTGTGTCGCTGAACGGCTCGAGCGCCCCGGAAATCGAACTGCGCGACCCGTTTGTGCAGGTTCGTAACCAGGTAAAAGGTACGGTTTCGGGTCCGCAGGCTCAGTCGCTGCGCATCCGCGGTGCCCGTCTGTCGTCTACGGTGACCGTGCGTGTACCGAACGACGCTATTTCGCCGCTGAATCCCTCGGGCACGCCGCAGTTCCAGATTTCGACGAGCCCCACCGGTCCCTTCGGCTACAGCGTAACCATTACGCCGAACCCGACCAACGACAGCATCACGAGCGACACGCGTTTGTACATCCGCTACGCGCCGACTCGTGTGGGTCTGGCCGCTGCCGACTTGACGTTTGAAAGCTCGAACTTCAACAACGGCACGCCTTTCTCGTTGAACCCGAACAGCACGGTACGCGGCAACTCCATCGACGTGGAGCCCACGGTACAGTCGCAGGCTACGGTACAGTTCTCGGCCGACCGTACCAGCGCCCTGATTACCTTCCTGATTCCAGGTAACCCCGAAGCTAGCGGCTACGGTGAGAACCGCCTAGTAATTGCCAGCACCACTCGTCAAGCTCTCGACCAAGCTGCTGACTTCCCGCAGGACGGTGTGCCTTACGACTCGGGTAACGAGCGTTACGGCTTCGGTTCGCAGATCAACGGCAACTTTGTAGTGTTTGCCGGTAGCGCCGGCCAGGTGACGGTTACCAACCTGAACCCGAACCTGAACTACTACTTCTTCGGTTTCGAGTACAACAACGACCAGGTGCAGGCTGCTGAGAACTACAAGGTGCCGAACCTGCCGCTGATTCAGCCCCCGCTGCCGGTTAACCTGGTGTCGTTCGTAGCCAAGGCCAACAAAGGCCGCGTGTACCTCGACTGGGTAACGGCTCAGGAGCAGAACAACCGCGGCTTTGAAGTACTGCGCAGCCGCGACGGCCGCAACTTCAGCAGCATCGCCTTCAAAGAGGGCCGTGGTACTACGGCTAGCCGCAGCGCCTACAGCCACGTAGACAACACGCCGGTAACCGGCACGTCGTTCTACCGCCTGAAGCAGATTGACACCGACGGCAAAGAAACCCTCTCGCCGATTCAGACGGTGGTGATTGGCGAAGGTGCTCAACTGGCGCTGTTCCCGAACCCGGTGGAAACCACGCTGAACATCGTGGTGAGCGACGTAGCTGCTGATGCCACGGTAACGGTACTCGACCTGCTCGGCCGCACTGTGCTGAACCAGCCGCTGCCCGCCGACGGCCAGTTGAACCTGAGCAGCCTGAAGCCCGGCACCTACGTGGTGAACGTGGTGAGCGGCGGCCAGAAGCTGACGCGCAAAGTGGTGAAGCGCTAAGCTTTGCTTCACTTGTAAACTAAAAAGCCCCCTGCCATTCACGGTAGGGGGCTTTTTGCTTGTCACCCGTTTTCGTCCGGGCGTAATAAAAGCGTAACGACTGAGGCAAACCGGCCGCATTCCGTAGCTTGTACTTTTGTTTCCCCTCACCACATAACCTGCTTCTTCACTTTCCAACTCCATCTTATGGACCACACTCTTACACGCGTACTGCGCAGCTATGCGGGGCATTCCCGCCGATGGCTGACTGCTATTATGCTCCTGTGCCTGCCTTTGGCAAGCTGGGCACAAAGCCTCACCCAGGCCGACTTTACCGGCGTGATAGTGCCCCAGTACATGGGCAGCGCCACCGCCACGCGCCTGCCCGTGGTGTACCGGGCTACGGTAACGAATTTGACGCCCGGCACCGTGTACCGCTACTACTCGATGGGCGCCACCAACGCTACCACGGGCGGCGGTACCGTCGACATTGGCGGTACGGGCACGGGCGCGGGCAACCCCTTGCTCATTAGCCCCAACGGCGCGACCTACAGCTACACCTCGGCGCCGAACCTGACCACGGCCGGCAACTACGAAAGCTTCACGACCGATGCCAGCGGCAGCTACACCGGCTGGTTTGCTTTCGTGAACACCGGCAACGCCCGCTTTACCGGCGGCAACGTGGTATACCCGACCCTGACGCTGGCCAAAGACGCCACCCCCGCAGTCATCGAGAAAAAGCTTGCCCTCGACCAGGGCATTACGGTGCTGACCTACAGCGCCACGGCCGGCACGGCCAACAGCGGCACCTTTATTAAAGGAGCATCGTCGGCGACGCCCAAGAACGTGGTGGCGCTGTACGACAACACCGCCGGCACCGGCCGCCCCCTTACGGTGGCCGTGGTGGAAAACATTGGCGTGACGATTGGCAGCGCGGTAACGGGCTACAGCACTACCGCCGGCTCCTGGAACAGCATTATTCCGAACACACTGCCCAACGGCGTGCGCCGGGTAGAAGAACGCTCGGTAACTACCGGCTCGGTGCTCAACTGCAACACCGACGGTGACGGCACCTGGCCCTCGGGCGCCGTGACGGTGAACCCGCTGGGCGGCAGCGCCACGCCCATTCAACTGACTGCTACCGATGCGCCGCTGAACGCCGGCTGCGGCACGGCTGTTTCGCCGGCCGTAACGGTTTCTACGACCGGCCCCCTCACCTTCAGCACCACGCAAGGCACGCCCTCGGCAGTGCAGACCTACACCGTGAGCGGCAGCAGCCTTGCCGCCGACATTACCGTGACGGCCCCGAGCGGTTTTGAGGTGTCGAGCAACGGCACGACGTTTTCTACCTCGCTCACGCTGCCCCAAACCGGCGGCACCGTCGCCAGCACCACCATCAGCGTGCGGCTGATTGGCGGCACGGTGGGTACGCCCAGCGGCAACATCAGCAACACCAGCGGCACGGCTACGCAGAACGTGGCCGTGAGCGGCACCGTGAATGCGCCGGCTCCCACCGTCAGCAGCTTCACGCCCACGACGGGCCCGGTGGGTACGGTCGTGACCATCAACGGCACGGGCTTCACGGGCACAACCCGCGTTACGTTCAACGGCACGACGGCTACCACCTTCAACGTGCTCAACAGCACCCAGATTTCGGCTACCGTGCCCACCGGCGCAACTACCGGCACCATTGCCGTAACGACCCCCGGCGGCACGGGCACCAGCACCGGCACCTTCACTGTGACCACGCCGGTTGCCCTGCCCACCATCAGCAGCTTCACGCCCACGAGCGGTCCGGTAGGCACTGTGGTAACCATCACCGGTACCAACTTCACCAGCGCCGCCACGGTATCGTTCAACGGCACGGCGGCTACCGGCGTCACGTTTGTATCGGCTACGCAGCTGACGGCGACGGTGCCCGCGGGCGCTACCACCGGCCCCATTGCGGTGACGGTAGGCAGCAACACCGCTACCTCGGCTACGCCCTTCACGGTAACGCCCACCCCGAACCCGGTGCCCACCATTACCAGCTTGGCCCCGGCCACGGCGGTAGCGGGCGGCGCGGCCTTCACCCTCACCGTGAACGGCACCAACTTCCTGGCCAGCTCGGTGGTGAACTTCAACAACACCGCTCTGACCACCTCCTTCGTGTCGGCTACGCAGCTGACGGCGGCGGTACCGGCTACGGCCGTGGCCACGGCCGGCAGCTACAACGTGACGGTGACCAACCCGGCCCCCGGCGGCGGCACCTCGGCGGCCAGCACCTTCACCGTAACGCCGCGCCCCACGGCGCTGTTTGAAGACTTTGAAGCCGGTGTGAAGGCGTCCTACACGGCCGGCACCGTAACGCTGAGCAGCGGCGACTGGCTGTTTACCGATGCCCTCATCGGCACCACCGCCGGCTCCGACCGCTTCAACGGCACCAAGTCGGCCCGCATTCGGGGGGGCGGCTCCATTGCCATGGCCTTCGACAAAACGAACGGTGCCGGCACCGTGACGGTAAACGCCGGCCTCTACGGCAACGACGCGCCTGCTTCTATTAAGGTGGAAATTTCGACCGACGGCGGCACGACGTATTCCGACATTACGGGCACCGCGCCGCTGCTGAGCAACACGCTCACCTCGTACACCTTCGCGGCCAACCGCGCCGGCAACGTGCGCCTGCGCATCAGCAGCACCAACACCACGGCCGGCACCAACCCGCGCCTGAACGTGGACGACGTGACGATTTCCGACTTCGTGGCTCCCACTACGGCTACCATCCTGACCTCGCCCTCGACGCTGACGGGTTTCACCACGGCACCGGGCGTGGCCTCAGCCGTGCGCAGCTACGTGGTAACGGGCTACAACCTGGCCGTGCCCATTACGGTGACGGCGCCGGCCGGCTTTGAAGTGTCGCTGAGCGCCACCACGGGCTTTGGCAGCAGCGTTTCGATTTCGTCGGGTCCGGCTGCCGGCACCACGGTGTATGTGCGCGTGGCGGCCAATGCCGGCCCCGGCACGGTGAGCGGCAACATCACCCACGTGTCGGGCACCACCACCCAAACCCTGCCGGTGAGCGGCAGCGTGGTACTGGCCGCCCGCAACGCGCTGGCTGCCCGCACCGAGCTGTACCCGAACCCTGCCACCGACGTGCTGCACGTGCAGCTGCGCAACGCGGCCCCCGGTGCCCGCGTGAGCCTGAGCGACCTGCTCGGCCGCGTGGTGCTCGACCAGCCGCTGCCCGCCAACGGCGAGGTGCGCCTGACCAACCTCGCTGCCGGCACCTACGTGCTGACGCTGGAAAGCAACGGCCAGCTGCTGACGCGCAAAATCGTGAAGCAATAACCCGCTGCGGCTCGTAGCAAAAAAGCCCCCGGCCGCGTTGGCCGGGGGCTTTTTTTATGCCCGGCGTGCCGGGCTACCGGCACCGCGCGCCGCAAACCCGCCGCGGCCTGCCGCGCCCGGAGCCGCAAGCAGGGAGAAAGCCTTGGGTGGCCGAGCCGCTAAAAACAAAAAAACGCCCTTGCTGCTGTGCATGTGCACTTTGCGCCGGGTCGGGTTGGCAGAGTGCATAACAATTAGGTAATTAGTAGGCTGTAGGACGCTGCCCAGACTCGGCAGTACCTTTACGTTACGTTTGCCCACCTATTTGCCCACCCTTCACCCACTCTGCATGAACACAGGTTTTACTCGCTTGCTGCGCCTTTCTGGCCGAACAGGACGCGCATGGATGTTGGTTTTGTTTGCGTTGCTGCTGCCGCTGCTCGGGTGGGGGCAGACCACGCTAGCGTACTGGAATTTTAATACACCTTCTTCTGCGAGTTCACCGAGATGGACTTCTCCATTAACAGCTGACGCTGGTAGCGGAACCCTCACACATGACTTCACTAGTGGTCTTGATGCATTTGGTGGCACAACCACAAATGCAGAGCCCAGCGTTGTTGCAGGATTTACTTTCTCCCCGCAAGGAGGTACGTCAAACGTCAACAATGGAAAGTCAATTACCCTGAGCATACCGACAACGGGATATAACAGTTTGATTCTGACATATGCTGCTCAAAGAACCGGTACAGGTTTTACAACCCATACCATTGACTACTCGACAGATGGAACAACATTTACAAACGTCACTTCTATAAGCTCATTGCCATCTAGCTTTGCTACGCAAACCGTTGACTTATCAAGCATTACGCAAGCGAACAACAATGCTAATTTCAAGGTCCGGATTACTTTTACTGGTTCTACTGCTGCAACCAGTAATAACCGCATTGATAACCTCAAACTGAGCGGTACAGCCATAGTTACAGGACCTTCTATCACCACCGGCGCCATAACCGGCGCCCCCGTCTGCGCTACTTCGGCCAGCGACATCACTGTAGATTACACAACCTCGGGCACCATCAGCGGCACGTATTCGGTGCAGTTGTCGGACGCCAGCGGTGTTTTTGCTGCCACGCCAACTACACTCACCACTGTTAGCCAAACGGCTGGTTCGTCCATCACGGCCACTATTCCGGCCGGCACCACCAGCGGCATCGGCTACAAGGTGCGGGTAGTAAACGACAACGGCGGGACGCCCGTCACTGGCTCGGCCTCGTCGGCCTTCACCATCGTGAACAACCCCATGGTTACGCTGACGGGCACTACTACGCAGACGATTCAGGTAAATACCAACGGTACGGCGCTGGGCTACACCGATAGCCCAATCTCGGCTACGGCCCACAAGTGGCAGTTCTCAACTACCCAAGGCGGCCCCTACGCTGACTTTACGCCCGCCCAAACCGGTACTACCTACACGCCGAACTTCAGCTCGGCAGCCACCTATTACGTGGTAGAGGTATCGACTTTCCCCGGCTGCGGCGCCGTAACCAGCAACGAAGCCGTTATTACGGTAACGCCTCCGCCGAGCGGCACCATCAATACGCCCACGTTCCCGAGCGGCACATTGTGCGCTACCACGGCCACTTCGGTAGACGTGACGTTCACGGCGTCGGGTACGTTCAATGCGGGCAACATCTTCACGGTGCAGCTCTCCAACGCCAGCGGCTCGTTCGCGACGCCCGTCAGCACGGTATCGGTTTCCAATACCAGCACCACGGCCCAAACCCTGACCCTGCCCATTCCGGCGGGCACGCCCACCGGCTCGGGCTACAAAGTGCGCGTAATTTCCAGCGACCCGGTAACCACCAGTTCCGGTACCTCGGCCTCGCTCAGCATCGTGAGCAACCCCACGGTTACGCTCACGGGCAACACCACGCAGACCATCCTGGTGAATACCAACGGCACGGTGCTGGGTACCACTGAAACCCCCACGGCCACCTCGCGCAAGTGGCAGTTCTCGACTACCCAGGGCGGCCCCTACGCTGACTTCTCGCCGACCCAAACCGGTGCTACCTACACGCCTCGTTTCGCTGCAACTGGCACCTACTACGTGGTGGCAGTTTCTAACTTCCCCGGCTGCGGCGCCGTGACGAGCAATGAGGCCGTGATTAGCGTAAACAACCCTGCGCCCACGCTGACCGCACAGTCCGTTAACACGGCAGTAGCCGGCAGCGCCGGTTTCACCCTGAATCTGACGGGAACGGGCTTTATTAACGGGGTGTCGGTGGCCAACTTCGGCGGCACGGCCCTGGCCACCACAGCGTCGTCGGGCACGCAGATTGCTGCCACGGTGCCGGCTTCTTTGCTGACGACGCCGGGCAGCTACAACGTGACGGTGACCAACCCCGCTCCGGGCGGTGGCACCTCCGCCGCGCTGACGTTCACGGTAACGCAGGCACCTTGCTTGGCCGAGTCGTTTGATGGCACGTTCCCGCCCTCGGGCTGGTCGGCCAGCGGCGTTACTCAAGGTACCGGCACTACCCGCAACAGCTCGGCCGGTTCAGCTCAATTTTCAGCTCCGGGCCAAACGCTGACTACCCCTTCGCTGGCCTATCCCAAGTCAGTGGAATTCTACATCACGCGCAGCAGCAGTCTCAACGAGCGTGGCATTTTGGTGAAAGCGTCGACGGATAACGGCGTGACCTTCGCAACTGTGGCTACTTTCGTTTTGGCTGATATTTCTACCTCTTTCCAAAAGAAGACCGTTGACCTGGCGGCTTACCAGTTGCGCCCAAGCGTGCTGATTCGCTTTGAACGCAGCGCTGATCCTTCGCTGAACCAGTTGAACATCGACGACTTCGCGGCGTTCTGCGGCGCGGCGCCTACGCTGGCGGCCGAACCCACTGCGCAGCCTACGGTTAGCAGCTCCAACGTCCTGTTTACCCGCGCCGATGTGAGCGTGAACGGCGGCGACGGTGCCAAGCAGGTGGTGGTGCTCCGTGCTACCTCGGTGGCGGCAGTAGCCCCCGCCGATGGCAATACTTACGTGGGCAACACCACGTACGGCAGCACCGGCACCGGTTCGGTAACGGGCATGGGCAACTACGTAGTCTACGCCGGCCCTACTGGCTCGGCCCCCAATACCTTCACCGTAACGGGCCTGCCTTCGGGCACCAACTTCACGCTGGAAGCCTACGCCTACAACGACAACGGCACCGCAGGCCTGGAGAACTACCTCACCACGATTCCCGGCACCAATACCTTCTCGACGGGCGTGGCGCCTACGGTGTACTACGCCAAGGCGACGGGTGACATCGGATTGGCCACCACCTACGCCGAAAACGCCGACGGTACGGGTTCCTCGCCCGACGACTTCACGGCCCCCGGCATTACCTACGTGGTTACAGGGACCGGCCGCACCTTTGTCAGCAACTTCACCTTGTCGGCTGCCGGTTCTAAACTGGCGGTAGCCAATGGTGCCGAACTGATCATTCCGGCCGCGGCCAACTACACCGGTACCCTGGACCTGAACGCCGGCAGCTTGCTGACGGTGCTCAATACCGCCCCGACCTACACCCTCGGCACCGTGGATGGGACGAGCACGATTAATTATGCGCAATCGGCTACGTACGTGGTGCCGGTGCTGGCTTCGCCCGGCTACGGTAACCTGAAGCTGACCAACGGCACCAAGACGTTTGCGGGCGGCACCATCACGGTCCGCGGCAACCTCACGGTAGAAAACGTGAGCGGTTTGGGGGGCACTAGCTCCACTCCGTTTACCATCATCAGCCTCGACGGCAACTACACCCAGCTTGGCACGGTGACTTTTGCTGCAACTGCCAACCTATTTACGCTTCAGTTGGATGGCAACAGCGTGCAAACGCTGACGGGCAACGGTACCGCTATTACCCTGTTCCGCCTCATCAACAATAACACGGCCGGCGCAGTACTATCGACTACGGGCGGCAGCACCAACCTGGTGCTGGGCAATTCCACGAGCGGCAACCTGACGCAGAACTCCGGAACTTCCCTGGCAATTAACGCCAACACGGTTACGCTGACGGGCTCCGCCTCTTTCTCGGGTACTGGCGTGCTGACCAACACCAGCACAGGTTCCGTAATCATCAGCAAAACGAATACCTCAAACTCTGGGCTACTGTACCTGGGGGCCGGCGAAACCTTGGGCACGCTCACGATTAACCCCTCGGGCCTCGCCTCAACACTGACGTTGGGCAGCACGAACGTGGCGGTCAATAACCTGAACCTAACTGCCGGCACCTTGGTGCTGAACGGCAAGACGCTCACCATCAACGGAACGGTCACCACTGGAGCGGCGGCTGTAGCCAAAATTCAAGGATCCGCTTCCAGCAGCTTGGTCTTCACGGGTACGGGTAACATCGGTACACTCAACTTCACGGCTACTGCTGGCAGTACCTTGGCTGCCCTTACCCTGAACCGTAGCGCCAACACTCTGATTCCGGTTGGTAGCACCCTGACCATTGGCACGCTCACGCTCACGCAAGGCTCCTTGCTGTTCTCGGGTTCCGAACGCGCCATTGTTACGACGGTTGTTGGTGGCAACGCTAATAGCTTCGTGAATGCGCTGACGCTGACGACGCCTGCCGCAACCACGGCTTCGTTCACCTTCCCGCTGGGCAGCGTGCGCGGCCATTTCCGTCCGCTCACCCTCGACCTGACGCAGGCTGCCGCCGTGGTTACGGCCTACACCGCCCGCCAAATCGACCGCACGTCGCCGGAAACCCGCGCCGCTACGTCGCCGCTGACGCGTACTTCCAGCATCCGCTACTTCACCCTGAGCAGCGAAGGCGCTACGTTCACCACCGGCACGCTCACGCTGAGCTTTGGCGCCAACGACGGTGTGACGGACCTGGCGTCGCTGCGCATTGGTCGGTCGTCGGGTGGAGCCTTCACCGAGGTAAGCGCTACGCCCACCACCACGGGCGCTCCGGCCGGCGGTACCATTGCCTCGACCATCACGGCCCTGGGCGACTTTGCTTTGGCTACGGTAGCTACGGCCGCTTCGGAAAACCCGCTGCCAGTGGAGCTGAAATCGTTTACCGGTGAGCTGACCGCCGAGGGCACGCTGCTGCGCTGGACCACGGCGTCGGAAAAGAACAACGACCGGTTTGAAGTACTGCGCAGCCTCGACGGCCGCGAGTTCAGCCGCGTCGGCGAGGTAAAAGGTCAGGGCAGCACCGCCAGCCCCACCGACTACCGCTTTGTGGATGCCACCCGTCCGCAGTTCGGTGGCAGCATCGGCTCCAGCAGCGGCACGGCCTACTACCGCCTGCGCCAGGTCGATATCGACGGCACGGCCAAGCTGTCGGCCATTGTGGTAGTAGGAGGGGAGAGCAAGGCACCGGTAACCCTGTACCCCAACCCCACCACCGACCGCCTCACGCTGCAAACCGCCGCTGGCGTACAGTGGCAGATCCGCAACGGCCTCGGCCAGGCACTGCTGCACGGCACCACTACCGGCACCACCACGCTGGACGTGACGCGCCTGCCGGCCGGTGTATACTACCTCGAAACCCGCACCGATACCCAGCGCCACACGCAGAAGTTTGTGAAGCAGTAGCCACTGCGGTTTCTCAACCGGGTTAGAAAAAGCCCCGCCCAACCGGCGGGGCTTTTTTGTTTGCACTACCGATATATTATATAATTCTTATAAATAATTGTACGTGATAACAAGATTCACTTTGCGGCTAAGGTTATATTTAGAGTAGAAGCATCTGTCACATAGTCGTTTGCAGTTATGGTTTGCACTTTCCGCCTCCGCATCAATCCGCCATTTGCCAGTCTGTTTCTTTTGTTTGCCATGTGGGCCTATCCACTGGCCAGCCAGGCGCAAGGCACTTACACCTGGAATGTCGCATCCGGTAATTTCAGCGCTTCTGGGAGCTGGAGTCCCGTCCGGACACTAGCCAACCCAAACGACGTTCTGGTATTTGATGGCTATGTCACGGCCACGCCCACCGTTACGCTGGACCCCAACGTCACGATAAACGCGGGGCAGCTGCAGTTTAAGAACGGGGTAAACGCCAAGCTCTTTGTGAATGGCGCCGACCGTACCATTAGCATCAACGGCAGTACCGGCCCCGACCTGGTGGTGGAAAACAACGCCACGGTGCACGTCAATGCCACTACCCGCAACGATGAGCTGACAATCAACCTGGCTACCGGTACCACCGGACTCATAAATGGAACCATAGTCTTTGAGAATACCGCTGGCAATGGCAACAACCAGATTTCTGAACACCGCATCACGGGCCCGGCTGGGTCCGTTTTATTTGGTGCCGGTGGCACGCTGCAAATGGCCAACGGGTCGGACGGCTACCCGTTTGGCAGCCCGGCCACCGGGACCGTGGCGGTCTTTCAGAGCGGCTCTACATTTATTCAGGAAGATGGGATTAATCCCTTCGGAACCGGGGCCACGCCGGCCGTCGAGTTTCAGAGCGGCAGCACCTACTACTACAAGAGCAGCAACAACAACATCAGCGTGCTGGGCCGCACCTACGGCAACCTACTGATAGAGGCCCCCAGCGGCAGCCTCAATAACCTCAACGGCAGCGGCACCCTGACGGTACTGAATAACCTGGAGCTGACTGCCGCCAATGCCGCTTCGTGCGCGTTCAACTCTTCCGGCGGCGTCAGCATTGGCGGCGATTTGAAAAAGAACGGCGGCAACCTGAATTTCAACCCGTCCGTTCCAACGACGCTTACCCTGAACGGCAGCACGCTGCAAATCATCAGCGGCATCAGCCCGCTGATGCTGGGCATGGACGTGACGCTGGTGATAAACAATCCCGCCGGTGTGCAGCTGAACGTACCCCTGACGGTGCAACGCGCCCTGACGCTGACCAGCGGCCAGCTGGCCACCACCCCCACCAACATCCTCTCGATTCCCTTCGATGGGGTGATTACCGCCAACAGCACCAGCTACGTGCGCGGCCCCGTAGCCCGCACCATCAACACCACCGCTACTGCCACGCTCACGTTTCCCTTCGGTAGCATAGAAGGCTACCGGCCGCTCACGCTGACTGTGACGCACAGCAACTCGGCCAACACCACCTATACGGCCGCCATTGTGGTAGGGGCGCCGCCCGCCTTGCCCATGACGGGCAGCATCAAGCGGGTATCGTCCATTCGGTACTACACCATCAGCAGCAGCCAGCCCAATAACCTGCAAACCGCCACCATCCGCCTCGACTACGGCGTGGGAGACGGAGTAGACGACCCTTCCAAACTGCGCATTGCCAAGAGTCAGAACGGAAGTTGGGTCGATTTGGGCGGCACGGGCAACAGCGCCCCAGCCGGCAATATCCTCTCCACGGTCAACTTCACCTCGGGCGGCAACTTCGTGCTGGCCAGTACCGATCCGTCGGGAGCCCCCGGTGGCAACCCGCTGCCTGTGGTGCTGAAGTCGTTTGCCGCGGTGCGCCAGCACGGCCAAGTGCGGGTGGCGTGGGCCACCGCCTCGGAGAAGAACAGTGCCCAATTTGAGGTCGAGCGCAGCCTCGACGGCGGCAAGCACTTTGCAACCGTGGGCACCGTAGAAGCCGCCGGTACCAGCGCCAACGAGCATGCCTACACCTGGCTCGACGGCGGTGCGCCCGCTACGTTCCTGTACTACCGCCTGCGCCAGGTCGATTTCGACGGCACGGCCACCACCTCGGCGGCCGTGGCAGTAGCGGCTGCCGGCAAGCTGGATGCCGTGGCTTATCCGAACCCGGCATTTGAGAGTTTGCATCTGCAGCCCGGCAGCCAGGTGCTTTCCTGGCGCCTGCTGAACGTGCGCGGCCAGCTGCTGCGAAGTGGCAGCACTGCAGCACCCGTTGAGTTAGACATGAGCGCGTTGCCCGCTGGGGTATACGCACTGGAATTGCGCAGCGGGAGCCAGCGGACCGTGCAACAGATCATGCACCTGCGCTGATGGTTCTGGGAGTTGCTGTGTGCGTCGAGCAGGTATGTGCTGGCGTGAACAGCGGCTTAACCAGGAACTATAGTGTAATGCACTTGGAGAATAAAGAATTGTAGAATATATTGTAATTATATCGTTATTTATTTGTATTATTATGTCGAATTAGCTGCCGCTTTCACCATGTCAACTTTCGCTGTTTCCGTATTGCGCGTTGTTCAGCTATGGGCAATGCACTTGTTGTTCGTGCCGTTGCTGGGCTTTGGGCAAGCCACCGAAATGGGAGTGACGGCCTTCGCATCTGCAGGTACTGGGGGCGCTGCGGCGGCCGGGCCGACTTCGCTACGCGCCGCGCGGCATCCCAACGGGGTGCAGATTACCTGGGTAGCCGAGCCGGGCAAAGCCGTGGGGCACTTCGAGGTGCAGCGCAGCGCCGACGGCCAAACGTTTGCCCCCATTGGCGTGGTGCCCGCTGCAAGCAACTCCTCGGCGGTTTTCACCTACCACGACGCCGCCTCGCCCGCAGCCGAGGCGTACTACCGCCTGCGCCTGCTTTCCACGAAGGGCACCAGTACGCTCTGGCCCTCGGTAGCAGTACCCAAAGCCGGCGCGGTGGCAGCCAACCCCATAACGGAGCCGGTATACGACAAAATGCACCTGGACCTTGGCGCCGAAGCCCTGCCGTGGCGTCTGCTGAACGCCAAAGGGCAGTTGTTACAACAGGGCACCGCCACCGGCGCGCTCGACATCAGCTTTACGCGCTTCCCGGTGGGCACTTACACCCTGGAGTTGCGCCGCGGCACCCAACGCGAAAGCCACAAGGTTGTGCACCTGCGCTGATTCTACTCCTATCAATGAGCTGTTTGAGGGCTTTGCGCAAGAACCATGTTGTGCCTACTCAATTGACTTTATTCAGCAACACCCACGCTGTATATAATGGAGCAGTAGCCAATAGCCGGCTTAACCTGAGCTGATGTATATAGGGATATGCAAAATAATATAATTTATTATTTGTATATTACAAGCGTAAGTTTGCCTTTTGATTACCCAACCTGCTCTTCTATGTACCAGCCACACACACCTCGATTACGGCTTGCCTGCATCGCCTCAGTCATTGCCCTGTGCCCTTTAGCCGCGCAAGCCCAAACTACCACCACCCAGGATTTCGACCGGGCCGCCGGTACACCGCAGTATACCTACAGCGGCGGCACCGTGGCAGTGGCCTCCACGTATGGCGTTAGCGGAAATGGGGGCGGTGTAAACAACAGCACCCAAACCCTCACCTTCCAGAACCGCACCTTCACCAATCCAAGCCTGGGAGGGTATATCACGTTTCGGTTGGCTGCCCTCGGAACCAGCAACCAAGGCATGGATGAAACCGATTACGTGCTCGTACGAGTAAGTACGACTGGTGGGGGAGCAGGTACCTTCTCCGATGAACTGCGAATTACTGGTTTCGGGACGGGCGATGGAAGTGGCAACCGAAACAACCGCGACGTTACCTGGACTTACACTGCTAGTGGAACAGCCACCACCACTTATAATGGCAATAATGTCCCAGCGGTTGTTCCCGCACCATCAGGCGGAAATAATATTGGCACCGGCTATAGCACCGTGCGGGTAAACTTGCCCGCTGGTACTGTCCAAGCAGCGTTACAACTCGTTCTGGTAAACAACAACGCAGAAGAAACCTGGGCCATCGACAACGTGGTGCTGGGGGCCAACCCCGGCAATACCTTGCCCGTGGAACTGACCTCGTTTACGGCGGCGGCGCAAGCCGGTGGTAACCTGCTGAAGTGGGCCACGGCCTCGGAGAAAGACAACGACCATTTTGATATCCAGCGCAGCCGCGACGGAGGCGAGTTTCAAACCATTGGCACGGTGAAGGGAGCCGGCAGCAGCAGCAGTCAGCTCAGCTACACCTTCCTCGACAAAGCCCCGGCGGCCGGCGCGCAGTACTACCGCCTGCGCCAGGTCGACCTCGACGGCACCGCCACCCTCTCAGCCGTGGTGCTGGTGAAAACCGCCAAAGCCCCGGAAGTGGGCTACCCTAACCCCTCGCAGGGGATCATCCGGCTGCCCGCCGGCACCGAGCCCCTGCAGTGGCGCCTCCTCACGCTGCAGGGCCGCAGCCTGCGGCACGGCACCGCCAGCGCCGAAGCGCCCATCGAGCTGAAAACAGTGCCCGCGGGAACCTATCTGCTGGAGCTGACCCAGGGCGGCCAGCGCACCGTACAGAAAATCATCCACCAGAACTAAGCCGAAACAGCGCGGCTACCACGCAAAAGCCCCCTTCCGTTCAGCCGGAAGGGGGCTTTTGCGTGACTACGTGGCGGAGCGAGCCGACACCCGCTAGGCCGGCGTAGCGCCTTCGGCGCTGCCGCGTTTCACTACCTTGGCCGCGGCCTGAAACCGGCTCCACAGTTCGGGCTCGTCCTGCTCGTAGATGCGGAAAAAGGTGCGCAACTGCTCGATGGTTCGGGCATTCTGCTTGATGAGGCGTTCGAGTGCCTGGCGGCCAGAACTGCCGTCGGCATCGGTAAGGCGGGCTTCGGGGGCAGCGCGGCGCAGCTCGTTGTAGAGGGCCATGGCCTGTTGGTAGTGGTCAGGCAGAAAGCGGCGCTTGCTCAGCGGGCCGCTGCGCTCGGGGGCAAAGCTCAGCAGGCGGCGGGCTTCTTCCACAAACGAGGCGTCGGAGAGGCGGCGAAGGTTGCTGACTTGGCCCGACAGCGCCAGCAGGCGGTTATCGTTGGTGCTGGATGCCACGGCCTGCAAGGCTACCGTGAGGCGACGGAGCAACAGGGTGAGCTGGTTGCGCAGACCCTTTTTGCGGGCCGGGGCGTTGTCGTTATCGGCGTTCAGCACCTGATCGGTGAGGGCATCGGCCTGCGCCAGGGCCTGGTGCAGCTGTTGCCGCAAAGGGGCTACATCGTCTTCGATGTCGGTGTAATGGTCGACTTCGGCGGCCAAGAAAGCATCGAGGGCGGTGTCGCGGCGCAGGCGCGATTCTACCAAGTCATTTTTCATACGGCAATAGCAGTAAGGATTGGGGTGAAGGTAGCCAAAACACCGTTTCCCACCAACCTCCCGCTTTGGCTGCCTGTAACTGCCCTTCCCCGCGGGTGCGCGCAGCATAATCAGGCATAGCCGCGGCTTTGCAACCCGGTACCGGCGCTTCGCCACGGGTGCCCGCCGCGTTGTAGGCCTTGCCCGCCCCGTTGCAGGTGGCTCCCGGGGCTTTGCTGTGCTCAACCGGCACGTCAACACGCATGCGCGCGGCTTTGCAAGCCGTGGCCGAAGCTTCATCATGCTCAACCGGCCTTTGCACAGCTCAACCGGCCTTTGCAGTGCCCAACCGAGCTTTGCAACCCCCAACCGGCTTTTGCATCGTTCACCACGTCCTCTGCCACCCAGGAAAAAGCCCCTTCCGCCGCAGGGCTGAAGGGGCCAAAATCGAAGGGAAAAACCTACGACGGGCTATACCGAGAAACTCTCGCCGCAGCCGCAGGTGCGGGAGGCGTTGGGGTTGTTGAAGTAGAAGCCCTTGCCGTTGAGGCCGTCGGAGAAATCCAGCTCGGTACCGGCCAGGTACAGGAAGCTCTTCATGTCGACCACCACGCGCACGCCTTTGTCCTCGAACTCCTGGTCCATGGGGCGCACTTCGTCGTCGAAATCGAGCTGGTAGGAGAGGCCCGAGCAGCCGCCACCGGCCACGGAGGCGCGCAAACGAAACGCGTCGGTGAGAGCCGCATCGTGCATGAGCTTCTCTACTTTCTCTTTCGCTTTGTCGGAAACGGTAATCATGTCGGTAGTTTTTGGCTGAAGGCCGGTGGCTATCAGCTTTGAACGATGCTAACAGCCAGCGGCTAGTAGCGAACAGCTTTTTACGAAGAAGGATTCAGCACCACGCTGAACACGGTGATGGTGTTCAGGTCGCGGCCGTAGTAGAGCTTGTCGAGGGCCTCGTACACGTTGTGGGCACGGAAGTAGGAGGTTTGCAGCTCTTTGTCGCCGCGGGCGCGCCACTGCAGGGTGTAGGAGGCTTCGCTGTCGCGGAAGTTCTGCACGTAGCCCAGCATCTTCCGCAGGGCGTCGAGCTTGTCGTAGCCGACTTCGTAGCGAAACAAGAAGCTCTGCTGGTGGCGCGGGTTGACGGTAATCAAATCCAGGCGCACCTGCCCGTCGATCTGGCGGAAATCGAACACCAGGTTGCCGGGCTGCAAGCCCAGCGTGTCCTCAATCAGCCGCTGAATACGGGCGCTTTCGACGTGTACGTCGTTGGAAACTTCCATCGGGCAAATGGGTAAATGGCTGAATTGCTAACTGGTCAATCGTTCTGGTATCAGAACGACCAGCCACTTAACCATTCAGCCATTTAGCAATTTCAATTAATGATGCGCTTTGGCGGCTTCCAGTTCCGGCAGGCCGTTTTTCACGCGGTAGTCGTTGATGGCAGCCTTGATGGCGTCTTCGGCCAGCACCGAGCAGTGGATTTTCACCGGCGGCAGCGCCAGCTCTTCCACAATCTCCATGTTGTCGATGCTCAAGGCCTCGTCTACCGACTTGCCCTTGAGCCACTCCGTCGCCAGCGACGACGAGGCAATGGCCGAGCCGCAGCCGAAGGTCTTGAACTTGGCATCGGTAATGACGTTGGTCACCTCGTCGACCTCGATTTGCAGGCGCATCACGTCGCCGCATTCGGGGGCCCCCACGAGGCCGGTGCCTACGTTTTTCTTGCTCTTGTCCAGCGTGCCCACGTTGCGGGGGTTGCTGTAGTGGTCGATTACTTTATCGGAGTAAGCCATGGCTTTTGTTGAAGTGCTTAGTTGTTGGTGCGTAGTGCTTAGAACTGTACTCAGTTGTTGGGGCTCAGAACGAGACAAGCACCAACAACCAAGCACTAGGCACTATTAATGTTCGGCCCACTCGATGGAGTTGAGGTCGATGCCTTCTTTGAACATCTCCCACAGCGGCGACATCTCGCGGAGCTTGGTCACGGCTTCTTTTACGTGGCCGATGGCGTAGTCGATTTGCTCGTCGGTAGTGAAGCGCGACAGGCCGAAGCGCAACGAAGAGTGCGCCAGGTCGTCGCTCAGGCCCAAGGCCTTGAGCACGTACGAGGGCTCCAGCGACGCCGAGGTACAGGCCGAACCCGACGACACGGCCAAGTCCTTCACGCCCATCATCAGGCCTTCGCCTTCCACGTACTTGAAGGAAATGTTGGTCACGTGCGGCAGGCGGTGCTCCCGGGAACCGTTCACGTAGCTTTCCTCCAGCGTCAGCAGCTCGCGCTCCAGCCGGTCGCGCATCGCGCTGATGCGGGCGGTATCGGCTTCCATGTCGGTGCGGGCCAGCTCACAGGCTTTGCCCAAACCCACAATGCCGGGGACGTTGAGCGTACCCGAACGCATGCCGCGCTCGTGGCCGCCACCGTCCATCTGGGCGGTTACTTTCACCCGCGGGTTTTTGCGGCGTACGTACAGCGCGCCAATGCCTTTGGGGCCGTACATCTTGTGGCCCGAAAAGGCCATCAGGTCGATGCCGTCGGCAATAACGTCTACCGGAACTTTGCCTACGGCCTGGGTAGCGTCGGTGAAGAACAGCGCGCCGTGCTTTTTGGCAATGGCCGAAATAGCGCGGATGTCCTGCAACACGCCGATTTCGTTGTTGCCGTACATGATGGTCACCAGAATGGTCTGGGGCGTCATGGCAGCTTCCAACTCCTCGAGGCTGATGAGGCCTTCCTCGTTCACCTGCAGGTAGGTGACGCGGGCGCCCAGCTTCTCGAGGTGCTTGCAGGTATCGAGCACGGCTTTGTGCTCGGTGGTGGCGGTGATGATGTGGTTGCCCTTTTGGGCGTACATCTCATACACACCTTTGATGGCGAGGTTATCCGACTCTGTCGCACCCGAGGTGAAGATAATCTCCTTCGGGTCGCAGTTGATGAGCTGCGCAATCTGCTCGCGGGCGTAGTCCACAGCCTCCTCGGCTTGCCAGCCGAAGGGGTGGTTACGCGAAGCCGCGTTGCCGAAATGGTCGGTGAAATAGGGCAGCATGGCCTCGAGCACACGCGGATCCATAGGGGTCGTGGCGTTGTTGTCGAGGTAAATGGGCAGCTTCAGCATGGGGCTTCGTGGTGCTGGTGAACGTCAGCGTAAAGGTAGCTAGCGGAGAATGATTCGCCCTTAGAACAGCGAGAATCCGTCGGAGGTTTACTTTTGCTGCACAAAAGTAGACACAATCTAAACAACGTTGGTGCAGGAGCCCCAGCGACTTTTTCCACCGCGCATGTTTACCAACCTCGAACACCTCGGCCTGGCCGTGCAGGACCTCGAAGAGGCTACCAAGCTCTACACCATCTTGCTGGGCATGGAGCCTTACAAGCGCGAAAGCGTAGCCAGCGAGGGGGTCGATACGGTGTTTTTCAAAGTGGGCGGCTCGAAGATTGAGCTGCTCGGTGGCACTACCCCCGACAGCGCCATTACCAAGTTCGTGGCCAAGAAAGGGGAGGGCATCCACCACGTCGCGTTCGAAGTAGCCGACATACGGGCCACCATGGCGCGGCTGCGGGAACAGGGCTTCACGCTGCTCAACGAAGAGCCCAAGCGCGGCGCCGATAACAAACTGGTGTGTTTCGTGCACCCGAAGAGTGCCCACGGCGTGCTGGTGGAACTGTGTCAGGAAATGTCGTCGCCGGATTTGGACGTGGAGTAAGCTCCGCAAGGATTCCTGTTCGTCAGCAGGCAATAAAAAAGGGCCGAACAAACGTTCGGCCCTTTTTTGATGGAATGCGGAGTGGCTTAGTCAAGCACTACCTGACGGGTAATCAGCTCCTGCCCAACTTGCAGGCGGAGCGTGTATACACCGCGGCTCAGGCCGGTGGTCGAAAGCTTCTGCTCCGCAGCGCCGTTCACCAACGTCAGACCCTGGGTGCGTACCACCTGGCCCAGCGCATTGATGAGGACGGCGTTGCCGCTGCGGGCCGAGCCTGCACCGCTGATGCGTACCGAAACCGAGCCCGAGTTGGTGGGGTTGGGGAACACGTCGACCGAGCCGACGGCCAGCTCGTGGCGAGCGGCCAGCACGGCCGAGCTGATGGTGAAGGCGCCCTGGGTGTCGGCGTTGCCGAAGCCCGAGACGGCCACGTAGTAGGTCGTGCCCGCCGTCAGGCCGGCGAAGGAGACCGTGCCCACCGACTGGTTGGTGGCCGCGGCGCGGCAGCCCACCTGCTGGAAGCCGGTCGAGCACGTGGCGGCCGTGTAGAGGCGCACCATGCCCGTGGCCGCGCCCGTCAGCGTCAGGCTCAGGCCCGTGGCGCCGGCCGGCACCGTCACCGTGTACCACACGTCGCGCGGCGCGTTGGCCGGCGAGCAGGCCGGCAGCTGCGCCGGGATGCCGCCCACCGTCGTGGCCGTGGCCCCGGCGTTGTTGCTCTGCACCACCGACCCGAGGGCCAGCGCAGGCGCGCCACAAGGATCATCGTTCAGTGCCGGTGCGGCGCTGGTGCGGAAGCAGAAGGGACCGGCAGCAGCACTGGTGCTGGCCGAACCCGGGGCGCATACCTGCTTCACGTAGAAGCAGTAGTTGGTGTTGGCTGCAAGGTTCGAAATGGTCGTCGTGGTGCCCGTCAGGCCCGACACCACGGTGCCGGTACCTTGGGTGAAGCCCGAAATACCGTATTCGATACTGAAGGTTACCGTTGAGCCGCTGGTACCAGCCCACTCAAGCAGTGCCGACGAGCTGGTGATGCCCGTAGCGCCCAAAGCCGTGGGCACGGGGCAAGCGCCGGTCGAAATAGTTATCGGACCAGCATTGCCCGACTTGGAAGTTGGGCTGCACACTTGCCGAACGTAAGCCTGGTAGGTTACGCCCTGGATCAGACCGGTGATGGTAGTGGAGGTGCCGGTAACCGGAATGGTGGTGCCGGTGCCCAGCGTGAAGCCCGACGGGCCGTACTCTACTTCGTAGGTACCCGTGCCAGCCGAAGCCCAGCTGATTTGAGCCGACGAACCGCTGATGGTGCCCAGTGCAAGGTTGGTGGGCGACAAGCAACCCGAAGTGGTTTCGAGGCGCACGTTGTCGATGCCGATATCGGTGCTGCCGAAATCGGCGCGTCCGCGGAAACGAATGACGGCTGTAGCCGACGTGGTGATGATGTTTACCGCTTGGCTCTGGAAAGCTTGCGCAACCGTACCGCTTACGCCCAGGCGCAACAGGGCCGGGCCAAAGGTGGCGCCGCCGTCGGTGGAGAGGTGAACCGTCACCGAGTCGGTGCCCGACGTGTTGATGTAGTCGAAGGTGAGGCGCTTGGGGCCGGCCGCGCTCAGGTTGGCGTACAGGTCGAGGGTACCAACGGTACCGCTGGTGCCGTAGGAGCCGTGGAAACGGGCCGAGTGCGCGCTGCCGGTAGCGCCGGTGGGCGTGTAAGCTCCAAACGTGGGGCTGGTCCAGCCAGCCGAAGCACCGTCGTCGTCGCGGCGCCAAGAGGCGTCTACATCGGTCGGCGACGGGGTGTTGCGCCAGCTCAGGCTGGGCAGGTCGCGGGTAGCGCAGCCGTCGACCCAGTTGCTTTCAAACGTCTCGGTAACCGGCAGGGTCGCGTAGGTAGGCCCGTTGAGCGCCACGGTTACAGCTGCCGAAGTAGCCGATTGGCCCGAGCAGGTCAGGATAGCGCGGAAGTACGTGGTGGCCGTCAGTACGGGCGTGGTGTAGGTGGAGCTGGTGGCGCCGGTGATGTTGGTGTAGGTGGTGCCGTTGCTCGACTGCTGCCACTGGTACGTCAGGCCCGTGCCGAACGACGCGCCTTGCAGGCCCACGGTTACGGAAGTAGGCGTGCAGAAGCTGGTGTTGCTGGCCGTGGCCGTGCCGGCGGTGGGCGGCGCGGTGCACGGAGCAGCCGGTGCAATCGTGATGATGTAATCTTCGGCCTCACCCGAGCCAAACGAGGTGCACGCGTCGCCCGCGCCGTTGGGGTTAAGGGCCGAACGCGAACGAATGCGCAAGCCGGTTTGGCCCGTCGACGCACCGGCCGGTACCGTAATGGCTACCGTAGCGGGTTGGTTGGCGGTGGAGGAGGTGGTTACCTGCGTCCACTCCGAAGCTTCGAACGTGCCGTTCTGGTTGTAGTCGACCCACACCGAAATGATGGCCGACGCGGCCGTCGTTACGCTCAGCTGGTAGGTAGAACCGGGCGAAAGGGTGCCCGTGGTGCTGCCCGAAGCCGGGTACGAAGTGTAGCTGCTGCCGTTGGACGAGTTACAGGTGGTGCTGGCGTTGTTGAGCGAGGTGTTGGCAATGGTTACCCGGGTAATGTCGGCCGTGCCGCACCAGTCGCCCAGGTTGGTATTGCAGTAAGCAAACGTGCCGCTGGTCGTAAACTGGTTAACCGTGCAGCCGGTGGCCACCCCGTTGGCGTTACGGGGCACAATCTGGTAGTAGTAGGTGGTGTTGGCAGCCAGCGCGGTAGGCGTGTAGGTAGTGCCCACTTGGTTGGCCGATACCAGCGGCGGCGTGGCCGTGGTGCCGAAGTACACATCGTAGCCAGAGGGGAAACCGCCGCCGCTAGCCCACGAGATGGTAACCGGGCGGGGCAGGCCGGTGGCGTTGTTGGCCGGCGACAGGTTGGTCACGCAGCTGGGCACCGTGGTGTTCAGGCCAATCTGCACATTGTCTACCCCTACGTCGGTGGTGCTGAAGTCGGAGCGGGCACGCAGGCGGATAACGGCCGTGGCTGAAGTGGTAGCGGGCAAGGTAACCGTGCGGTTGGTCCAGGTCGCAGCCGTGGTCACGCGCAACAGGGCCGGGCCAAACGTTACGCCGCCATCGGTGGAGAGGTGCACCGTGAGGGTGTCCGAACCGGAGGTGTTGATGTGGTCGAACGTCAGCACTTTGGCGCCAGGGGTGCTCAGGTTGACGTACAGATCGAGGAAGCCGATGGTACCCGTGCTTGCGTTGTAGGTGTGGAAACGGGCCGAGTGGGCACTGCCCGCGGCACCGGCCGGGGTATAAGCCCCCAGCGTCGGGCTGAGCCAGCCAGCCGAAGTGCCGTCGTCGTCGCGGCGCCAGGAGGCGTCCGCGTCGGTCGGCGAGGGGGTGCCGCGCCAGCTGTTGTTGGGCGCGTCGCGGGTGGCGCAAGCGTTAATCCAAGCGCTTTCAAACGTTTCATTGACGGGCAGGGTCGCGTAGGTAGGCGCAGAGCGCGTTACGGTCACGGCCGCGGAAGTAGCCGATTGGCCCGAGCAGGTCAGGACCGCACGGAAGTACGTGGTGGCCGACAACGCCGGGGTGGTGTAGGTGGAGCTGGTGGCGCCGGTGATGTTGGTGTAGGTGGTGCCGTTGCTCGACTGCTGCCACTGGTACGTCAGGCCCGTGCCGAACGACGCGCCTTGCAGGCCAAGGATAACGGCCGTTGGAGCACAAATGCTGGTAACACTAGCCGTGGCCGTGCCGGCCGTGGGCGGCGCGGTGCACGGCGCCGCCGGTGCGATGTTGACTACATAGTCTTCGGTTTCACCCGAGCCCATGGAAGTGCAGGCATCGGTAGCGGCATTGGGGTTGCCTGCCGAGCGGGAACGAATGCGCATCCGCGTGAGGCCGGTGGTAGCTGCGGCGGGCACCGTAACAGCTACTGTAGCGGGTTGGTTGGCGGTAGAAGAGGTGGTTACCTGCGTCCACTCCGAAGCTTCGAACGTGCCGTTCTGGTTGGCGTCGAGCCACACCGAAATGATGGCCGACGCGGCTGTCGTTACGCTCAGCTGGTAGGTAACGCCCGGCGACAACGTGGCCGTGGTGCTGCCCGTGGCCGGGTACAGCGTGTACCCACTGCCGCCGGTGGAGGTACAGGTGGTGCCGGCGTTGTTGAGCGAGGTGTTGGCAATGGCAACGGTGGTAATGTCGGCCGTGCCGCACCAGTCGCCCAGGTTGGTATTGCAGTAGGTAGTAGGCTGGGCTACTGCCGTTCCCGCTGCGAGCAACAGCAGGGCTGTCAGCCAGCCCCGCCAGCGCGGCGGGGATGTTAGTGCGGACCCAGAAGGAGAAACGCGTAAAGTGTGGGGCATACTGTAAGGGCTGTGTGGGTGGAAAAAAGGTAAAAGATCTTGGTTGAGTGCTTTATTGTTCCTTAAAGAAAAGCACTTGCAAGCGGATGGCAAAAGTTGAGGTTAATATCTTACTAATTATTCTGGCTGAAGCCGTATACTCCAGCCGTTGGCCTTTTTTTGTTCGTCCATTTCATGAAACACTTCCAGCAAGAAGTTGAAGCCGCCGTCGAAGCCCTGCTCCTGCAGCAGGTAATTCTGTACCCCACCGATACCGTGTGGGGACTGGGTTGCGACGCGGAGTCGCCGCGGGCGGTAGAGCGGATCTACCAACTCAAGCAGCGCCCGGCCAGCAAATCGTGCATTGTGCTGGTGGCCGACGAAGCCATGTTTGCCCGCTACGCTGCCGCCGTGCCCGCCAACCTGAGCGAGCTGCTGGCCGCTCAACAGCGCCCCACCACCTACGTAGTGCCCGCCAGCCGCTACGTAGCGGCCAACCTGCTGGCTGAGGACGGTACCGTGGGCCTGCGCATTGTGCGCGACGACGAGTTCTGCTTTAAAGTCCTGCGCCGTTTCGGGCACGGGCTGGTTTCCACGTCGGCCAACGTCAGCGGGCAGCCCACGCCCGGTATTTATAAGGAGATAGAGCCGGTCATTGTGCGCGGTGCCGACCACGTGGTGGGCCTGCGCCAAGACGACGAAACGCGCGCCGCGCCCTCGCGGGTGGTGCGTGTGCTGCCCAACGGCCAGCTGGAGGTGCTGCGCGATTAGCGCCGGGCTACATGGCGCTGCGCTGCAACATACGCGCCCGTTCGCGCTACCTTTGCGGGCTCAACCACCTGCCTGCCCGCATGAACCTGCCGCCCACGCTGCCCGATTTGCCGTTGTTTCGCACCATTGCCGATGCCGCCGCCGAGTTGAACTACCCGGCCTACGTCATCGGTGGTTACGTGCGCGACCTGGTGCTGGGTCGCCCGAGCAAGGACGTGGACGTGGTATGCGTGGGCGACGGAATTCGGCTGGCGCAAGCCGTGGGGCAGAAACTGCCGAATCGGCCGCGCGTGACGGTGTTCAAGAACTTCGGCACCGCCATGCTGCCTACGCCGGAGATTGAGCTGGAGTTTGTGGGAGCCCGGAAGGAGAGCTACCGCGCTGAAAGCCGCAAGCCGGAGGTAGAGGCCGGCACGCTGGAAGAAGACCTAGCCCGCCGTGACTTTACCATCAATGCCTTAGGCATCAGCCTGAACGCGCCGGATTTTGGTGCGCTGGTCGACCGCTACGACGGTATTGGCGACTTGGAGCGCAAAACCATTCGCACCCCGCTCGACCCCGATATTACCTTCTCCGACGACCCGCTGCGCATGATGCGGGCCGTGCGCTTTGCCACGCAGCTGAACTTCGACATCGACCCCGACACGTTCGATGCCATCAGCCGCAACAAGGAGCGCATCAAGATTGTGTCGCAGGAGCGCATTACCGACGAGCTGAACAAGATCATCATGGCGCCAAAGCCGAGCTACGGCTTCAAGCTGCTGTTCAGCGCGGGGCTGCTGCCGCTCATCTTTCCCAAGATGGCTCAGCTGCAGGGCGTGGAAAAACGCGGGCAGCACGCGCACAAGGATAATTTCTACCACACCCTGCAGGTGCTCGACAACGTGGTAGCGGCCGGCGGCGACCTGTGGCTGCGCTGGGCGGCCATTCTGCACGACATTGCCAAGCCCGCCACCAAGCGCTTCGACCCCAAAGTGGGCTGGACCTTTCACGGCCACGAAGACCGCGGCGCCCGGTGGACCCCGCAAATCTTCACCGAGCTGAAACTGCCCCTGGGCGAAGAAATGCGCATGGTGCAGAAGCTGGTGAAGCTGCACCTGCGGCCCATTGCTTTGGTCAAGGAAACCGTTACCGATTCGGCCGTGCGCCGCCTGCTCTTCGAAGCCGGCGACGACATCGACCGCCTGATGCTGCTCTGCCGCGCCGACATTACCAGCAAAGACCACCAGCGCGTGGCGCGTTACCTCACCAATTTCGGACGGGTGGAAGAGAAGCTGAAAGAGGTGGAAGAGAAGGACCACCTGCGCAACTTCAAGCCCGTCATTACCGGCGAGGTTATTATGCAGACGTTCGGCCTGTCGCCCTCCCGCACCGTGGGCGAGCTGAAAGAGGCATTGCTGGAAGCCATTCTCGACGGGAAAGTGCGCAACGAATACGAGGAAGCCTTTGGCCTATTGCTCGAGCTGGGTCGCCGCAAGGGTTTGGTGCCGCAGGCGGCCTCGGGCGTGGCATAACACTGAAAGCCAGGCGCGGCTTTGAAAAGCAGCTGCCCCAACACAAGGAAGGCGCACCCACTGGGTGCGCCTTCTTTTATGCAAACAACCTTTTTAGTATGCCGGAGTTCGGGAAAGCGGCTGGCGGCTTGTTGCAGCTCGGCCGGACAGCCCACTTTCCCGGGGTCAACCATTCACTCACCAAGTGACCCAAAACTCGTGGTACTGCATCATAGATGCGTTCCTGTAGACGGCAGTTGCTTGCTGGAAAATAGAAATTATTTAGGCCAAACGGGGGCTTAAGCCGGAATATATTTCCTATTCGGCCTCCACGCGGCGCACATGGCCGGCGCCCGAGTCATCGGCCCGTACGGAGGTGGGGTTGCCGCTGTAGCGAACCTCGCTGGCACCCGATACCTCGGCGTCGAGCTTCTGCTTTACGTTCAGGCGGGCTTTGCTCACGCCGGTCAGGTCCACGTTGGCCGTTTCCACGGGGAAGTCGGCGGCTTGTACCTGGCAAGCGCCCGAGCCTTCGAGGCGCAGCGTGTTGGCCTGGCCTTCGAGGCGGCTGTGGCAGGCGCCCGAAAGGTCCATGATCAGGGCCTGACAGGTACCGTCAAACTGCAGGTGGCTGGCGCCCGACTGCTCTACGCGCAGGTCGTCGAGATTGGTAAAGCCCTCGACTTTGGCCCGCACGGCGCCCGACAGGTCAACCGCGGTCAGGGTAGGCATTTCCACTTCGATGAGGACCCGGTCGGTGTCGCTGTTTTTCCAGTTGCCGAAGAAGGCCCGGCGGCGGGACCGAATCAGCAGGTCGTCGCCGGAGCGGCGCACTTCCAGGTCTTTCAGGGCGCGTTCGTTGCCGGCGGCCCGCACGCTGTACTGGGCTCCGTAGCGCACCACCACCCGGTAGGCCCCCGATACGCCGATGCGGTCGAAATCCTGCTCGGTGAACGTGCGGCGCTCGGAGCCGTACTCCTCCGCCGAAGTGCTGAAATCCACGTTGTCGTCTTCGTCGCCGAGGGAAATGTGTACCCGTTCGCCGTTCACGTTCACGTCAAAATCCCCTTCCGAGTCTTCGTCGCCGTCGGTGCGGGCCTCCATTTCGTCGGGCGTGCAGTCGGTGCAGGCCAGCTGGTTGCCCACGAGGCGGTACAGGTGCTTCTCGGGGTTGTCGGGGCGCCGGTTGTTGTAAAAGTTGTCCTCGTCGAGGAAGTAGGCAAAATCGTTGGTGAGGCGGTACTGCTTGTCGCGGGGCAGGCGCAGCGTCAGGTCCAGGCCTTGGCCGCGGAAGATGGCGCCGGGCTTATAGCGGAACTGGTCGTCGAGCACCACGCTGGAGTCGCGGACCGACGCCCCGTACTGCATGGTGGTGCGGGCGGTGGCAGCGGCGGCGGCCTCGGTGGCACCGTGGGCCGAGTATTCCTCGCTCAGGCGGATGGCCGAACCGCTATCGGTGGCCGCAAGGGTAATGCCCGGGCGCAGGTCCCAGTCAGAGCCTAGTTCGTGGGTGCGCAGCAGCACGGTGGAGTAGTTTACCGGGCCCAAGGTGCGCTCCGCAGAGTAGGTGCCTTCTTCCTGGAAGTCGTGGCTGATACGCACGCCGCCCATTACCGAACCCACCACACCCAGCAGCCACAGCCCCAGCAACGAGAGGCCTACGGTGCGGCTCACAATCGAGCGGCGCGTCACCAGCCCAATGCCGAGCAGCAGCATCAGCAGTACCGGAATGCCCGCGGCCAGGAAGCCGCTTACAATCATCCACCAGGGCACCCCGGCCAGCACGGTGTAGGCCGGTGCATCGCCCAGCATCACGGTGTTCGATTCGGGAATCAGGCCCAGGGCCACGCCGGCCAGTACGGCCAGCCCCACCAGTAGTGAGAAACCGATGACGATGAGCAGCGCGGCGGCAAACCAGCGGATGAGGCTGCCAATCACGTTCACCAGAGGCCGCAGGTTGCGGGCCAGCTCTTCCAGAAACGTGCCTACCGGGCGGTTGGCCGTGGCCGTGCCGGGGTAGCCGGCTTCAAACGCGTTGTTGCGGGCCGTTTCATCGAGCGACGACAGCGTCATGGCGTCGCCGCGCATCCGCATTTTGTCGCCCACCGTCTTGGCCTCGGGCACCAGAATCCAGAGCACGATGTAGAGCGGAATGGCGAAGCCCCCGGCAAAGACGAATACGATGAACAGAATGCGCACCAGCACCACATCGAGGTGGAAGTAGGCGGCCAGACCGGCCGATACCCCGCCGATTTTACCGTTGTCGGTGTCGCGGAACAGCTTCTTGAAGGTCGGGTCCTGGTCCGATTCCGGAGCGCCGTCGTAGCGCTTGGGCAGCGCAATCCACAGGATAACGTAGGTCAGGAAGGTCCAACCGGCGAAGTGCTCCTGCAGGTGGTCGGCGCCGATGTTGTCAAACAAAATCGGCAGCGCAATCAGGCCGATCAGGAAAATCAGGCGCACCCACAGGGCTTCGATGCCGAAGTAGCGGGCCAGCCCGGCGCACACCCCCGCAATTTTGCGGTTGGCCATGTCGCGGTACAGACGGCGCGGCTCCGCGTCGGGGGCCGTGGTGGCATTGGCCTGGTAGCCCGAGCCAGCGGCCTGGGCGGCCGGACCAGCGCCTACGGGGCGGCCGTAGTTGTTCACGTCGGCTACATCCTCGTCATCATCGAGGCTGCCGTCTTGCTGAAACTCCTGCACGCGGCCCATTTTGGCCACCATGGCGTCCACGTCTTCGAGCGTGATGACCTGCTTGGTGGAGGAGAGGCGAGCGGCAAACAGCTCGGCAATGCGGCTCTCGATGTCGGCTACGATTTCTTCGTGTCCGCGGTACGTATTGAAGTGCGCTTTCACGTCCTGCAAGTACCGTTGGAGTACCTCGTAACCGTCTTCTTCGATGTGGAAGATGAGGCCCTGCAGGTTGATGCTGATATTCTTTTTCATCGCAATGCTGCAACTAGAAGTGGCGGTGAGTCAAGTTGAATGCTCCGGCAGGCGCTACAGGCCGTCGGGGGCCGGGCGGCCGGGGTTGGTGCGGATGATGCGGATCGAGTCCTCAATCTCCTCCCACGTCAGGCGCAGCTCGTGCAGGAATTCCTGCCCAATGCCCGTGAGCGTGTAGTACTTGCGGGGCGGGCCGCTCGACGACTCTTTCCAGGTGTAATCGAGCAGGCCGGCATTCTTGAGGCGGGTCAGCAGCGGGTAGAGCGTGCCGTCGACCACGAGCATGCGGGCGGCGGTGAGTTCTTCCAGCATGTCGGAGGCATAGACCTCGCCCCGCGCAATGATTTCCAGGATGCAGAACTCCAGAATGCCCTTCCGCATCTGCACTTGGGTGTTTTCGACTTTCATTGGCTTCGGCGGTAGTCGGTGAAGAATGGTACAAATATAAAGGCAGGTACTTTGCAACGCAAGGTACTGTTTCAAAATAAGTACTGGTATTGCTGCTTATATTGTTTATAGTGTTGATTTACAGAACAATAATTTTATCGACAAATGCAGATATTATCGTCTCGTCCCGAGGAAGGCCAACGATAACCGATGAAACCTGGGTCTTTGCCCACCGGTTTTGACTCGAAATGGCAGATAACCCCGTTGTCAGGTGAGGCCTACACGCGGGCAGGCGCAGCGGAGCTGGGGCGTGGAGCCCAGTTTAAGTGCGCGGTAGCTCCTCGGTGTCGCACTATAAATAAATAACTTGCGTTGTGGAGCCGTCTTTACCTGTTGGTTCCTTTTTCACCTCGTATATGCCACACCTTTTCCCGCGTCGTTTTGCTATGCCGTTGGCCGTGTCCCTGCTGGGCACGGTGGGCGCTGCGCAGGCCCAAACCACCGATAAAACCGACACCACGCCCAAGTACGTCAACGAATTCCTCTACATCGGCGTGGGCGGGCGGGCCCTGGCCTTGGGCAACACGCAGGTGAGCCTGGCCCAGGATGCCACGGCCGGTTACTGGAACCCCGCCGGCCTGTTGCGTCAAAAGGCGAAGTACGATGCCGTGGTGATGCACTCGGAGCTGTTTTCGGGCATCGTGAAAAACGACTATGCGGCCTTTGCCATGCCCCTCGACGAGCGAAGCGCCATTGGCGTATCGGCCGTGCGGGTAGGGGTCGACGATATTGCCGATACCCGCAGCCTCGTGGACCCCTACACCGGCTACATCGACTACAGCAAAGTCACCCGCTTTTCGGTGGCCGACTACGGCCTGCTGCTGTCGTATGCCCGCAAGCTCGAAGCCGTCGAAGGCCTGCAGGTGGGCGCCAGCGCCAAGGTCATTTACCGCAACGTGGGCTCGTTTGCCAATGCCTGGGGCTTTGGCGTCGATGCCGGCGTGCAGTACCAGCGCAACAACTGGCAATTGGGCCTGATGGCCCGCGACATTACCACCACCTTCAACTCGTGGTCGGTCAACTCCAAGGAATTCGTAGCCACCACCGACCCCGATGACAAGACGCCCAAGAACAGCACCGAGGTGTCGTTGCCGCGCTTTGTGCTGGGCGTGGGCCGCTACGTGCAGCTGCCCGGCCAGTTTTCGGCCCTGGCGGCCGTCGATCTGGAAATGACCACCGACGGCCGCCGCAACGCACCCGTTTCCACCGGCCTCATCAGCATTGCACCCCACGGCGGGCTGGAACTTGGCTACCGCAACGTGGTGTTTCTGCGCGGCGGCGTGACCAATGCGCAGCAAGTGAAAGCCTTCGACGGCAACGAGAAATGGCGGGTGCAGCCCACCATGGGCGTGGGCGTGGCCACCAACGGTCTGCGCCTCGACCTGGCCCTGACCAAGCTGGCCGTGGAGTCGCTGGGGCAGAGTGCCCAGGCCAATTCCATTATCGTTTCGCTCGGCTACGGCTTCAACTAATCCGCGTATAACCGGCAGCGGCTTGCGCAGTACGCATTTATAGGCACTGCGCAAGCCGCTGCCGGTCCATCACTACTACTCGCTTCGCTACATGAAACAAGTATACCATCGATTACGGCTGGGCCTGGCCGCGCTTGTCGGCGCTGTAGGCCTAACGATGAGCGCGCTGCCCATGGTAGCCCAGTCGGGGCCGTACGGCAACGAGTGGATTAATTACAGCCAGCAGTACGCCAAGATTCCGGTTCTGAAAGACGGCATCTACCGTCTCGACTACCAATACCTGCAGCAGGCGGGTGTGCCGGCCGGTCTCAACCCGGCCCGGCTGCAGCTGTTTCGGCGCGGGCGCGAAGTGGCCATTCACCTCGGCGGCAATACCGCCAGCGTGGACGCCACCAGCTACGTGGAGTTCTACGGCCAGCGCAACGACGGCCAGCTGGACCGGGAAATGTACAAGGACCCGAACCTGCACGTAAACAAGATTCTGAGTCAGTACACCGATACGGCCGCCTACTTCCTGACGTGGAACACGGCCACCTCGGGCAACAAGCGCATGGCAACGGTCAACCAGACGTTGCCCAACGTGCCCACCCAGCCGTACCGGCTGGCCACGCGCACCATCATGTTTCCCTATGCCGGCCAAACCAATGGCGGTAACCAGAGCGGTGGCGACGGAGGGGGCGACCCGAATGCCGAATCCTTTTACCCGTGGTTTGATCGGGGCGAAGGATTTGCATCACCGTTACGAGGCTATGTTAACAGTGCGGAAACAAGTCCGGGTGTGGCCTTTGTGGTTGATTCGCTGGTGAACGTGGAGCCCAATGGGGCGGTGCCGCGAATCAGTATTATGGTTCACGGCCTGTCGTACATGCAGCACAACGTGAAGCTGCAGGTGCGGCAGCCGAACGGCACGATCAGGCAACTGGGCAACGTCGTGACCATTGATACGCACGAAGGGCGAATCTTCAACCTGCCGCTGGAAAGAAACGACATTTCGGCCGACGGCAAGGTGCAGGTGCTGGTGACTACGGCCCCGGTATTTCCGCTGCCCACCAACGACCTGCTCACGGTTGGCTTCATCCGGGTAACCTATGCTCAAACGATGCAGTGGGTGACCGGCTCGAGCAATGCCTTTCAAAACGACTCGACGCTTACTACCGCTGTTACTTCTTTTGAGCTGAATAATGCTCCTGCCCAAACAGTTGGCTACGACGTTACCAACCCGTTCGCAGTTAGCCGTTATCCGGGTCAGCCGGTAGCTGCGGGACGGCAATTGCTGGTATTCAGCACCACGGCCCTGCCTACTACCCACCGCTACCACGTAGCCGACGCGACTTTGCCACTTAAGCCCGCGGGGCCGCGCCGTGTGCGTTTCCGCAATATCTCGCCGGCGGCCCACAACTTCTTTATTATTACCAGTGAAGTGCTGATGAAGCCTGCCGGTAGCGTAGCTAACCCCGTGCGGGCTTATGCTACGTACCGGGCTTCGGCCGCTGGTGGCCGGTACGATACCCTAGTGGTGACCAGTCAACAGCTGTATGACCAGTTTCATTACGGCGAGAAATCGGCGTTGGGTATTCGGCACTTCGCCTTGTGGATGGTTGCCAACAACACCCGGCAGAAATACATGTTGCTGCTTGGCAAAGGCTTGGAAACGCATTCCCGAGCCCGAGACGCCGCCGGGGTGGAGTTCGTGTACCGCACCAACGCTGCGCGCAGCACCACACCCGATTTGGTACCGCCCAGCAGCCGCGCCACGTCCGATATCTTTTTCTCGGCCCGCTGGGACCAGAGCAACTACATTCCCCAGATTGCAACGGGCCGCGTTATGGCCCAAACGCCGCAGCAGGTAATCAACTACCTGGATAAACTGAAAGAGCACGAAACGCCGCTGGCTTCGCAGCAAGCATGGCGGAAAAACCTGCTGCACCTGTCGGGGGGCGAAACGACGGTGGAGCAGAGCGAGTTTTTGGGCTACGTAAACCAATACAAAGCCTACGCCGAGCGGCCGTGCTTTGCGGGCAAGGTGGTAAAGACGTATTCCCGCACCACCATCGGAACCTACACGTCGCTGCCGGTTACCATCGACATCAGCCCGGAACTGAACGCCGGCGTGGCCATGATTACGTACTTCGGCCACGGCTCCAACACCGCCTTCGACTTGAACTTGGGCGACCCCAACAGCTACAACAACGGCGGCAAATACCCCGTCATGTTCTACAACGGTTGTGCCGGTGGCCGCTCGTTTGTGCCGGGCCTGACCACGGCCGAGGAGTGGACCCTAGCCCAGGGCAAGGGCGCTATCGGCTTCTTAGCCAGCTCCGACTTTGGCTACGGGCCGCAGCTGCACAAATACAGCACCGAGCTCTACCGCACGCTCTTCAACGACCCCGCGTGGTACGGCAAACCCATTGCGGTGGTGCAGGCCGAGGTGGCGCGGCGCGTGCTGCAGTACTTCGGCAACAACGACCGGATTGCCATTATTTCGGCCATGTCGACCACCTGGCAGGGCGACCCGGCGCTGAAGCTCTACTCGCCCGAAAAGCCCGACCTGGCCATTACGGCCGGCAACATCAGTGTGGAGCCTATTGCGCCGGCCACCGGCACAGTACTGGCTACCACGGCCAATTTCAACCTCCGCGTGCCGCTGCAGCAAACCGGCAGCGCCTGCTACGGCGACTCGCTCTACGTGCGCGTGACCCGCAACTTCGGTAAGCCCGGCGTGGCCGACGAGGTAACGCTGTTTCCGATGCTGGCACCGCAGCGCGACACCGTGCTGCTGCTGACGCTGCGCAACCTGGATGCCACCAAGGTGTTCGGCCAGAACTCCTTCCGCATCGACGTGGACCCGGCCAACAAAATCGACGAGCTGTCGGAAACCAACAACTCGGCCACCATTAACTACACTTTCCTGCAGGGCGGCGTTACGCTGCTCGCGCCCAATAACTTCAGCATCGTCGGCAAAACCGATGTGCGGCTGGTGGCCCAGAGCAACCTCGCCCAAACTCAGGCCCGCATCTACCAGTTTGAGCTGGACACGGCTTCCACGTTCACCACGCCGCTCATGCAGCGGCAGGTGTCGGCCACGGACGTAGCCGAGTGGCGGCCGGGCTTGCCCACGCCCACGGCGGGGCGCGACTCGGTGGTGTACTACTGGCGCGTGCGCTTTGATCCGGCCACGGTGCAGCCCAACGAAAACGGCAACTGGGTAACCAGCTCGTTCCGCCTGATTCGCAACAGCCAGGGCGGCTGGTCGCAGAGCCATTACGGGCAGTTTGCCAGCGCCACCAAAACGGGCATTGTGCAGAATGCGCCTTCGGGCAAGTGGGAGTTTCCCGAGCAGCAGCGCAGCTTGTTGCTGCGCACCATAGGGGGCGGGGCCGGCACCACGGCTACTTTCCAAACGGCTACGCACGGCATCATTTCCAACAACACGCCGGTGAGTGCGCTCTGCGGCGTGACGGCGCCCAACCTGCTGGTGGCGGTGTTCAACCCCACCACGCTGGAAGGCCAAAGCAGCCTGCCCGGCGGCAACTTCCAAACTTGCGGCCAGGGCACCGACACGTATTTCTTCTTCAGCGGTACGGGCAACGACAACATCAACGCCGCCGCCCGGCAGGCCCAACTAACTACGCTGCTCCAGAACGTGCCGGCCGGATACTACGTGGCCATCGTAAGTGCCAACCGGGTCGCGTTCAGCACCCTATCGGCCGCCCTGAAAGCGGAGCTGACGGCGCTGGGCTCCCAGAAAATCGGTACGCTGCAAGACGGCGACCCATACGTGCTGCTGGCCCAGAAAGGCAACCCGGCCGCCGCCCAGGAACGCACCGCCGACCCGGCGTCGAGCACCCCGCGCAACGCGCAGGATGTGGCGCTGACGCAGGCGTTGCGGGTGCGCGGCGTGGCTGGCACCATAATCAGCCCGCGCATCGGGCCGGCCCAGCAGTGGCAGACGCTCTACCACACCGTGAAGCTGCCCGACGCCACCGACCACTACCGCCTGCAGCTCATCGGCTACGACAAAACGACCAACGCGCCCACGGTGCTCGACCCCAACGTGACCAGCCGCGCCCTGCCGCTGAACGTGTCGGCCACGCAGTACCCGTACCTCGCCCTGCAGGTGATGGTGTGGGACTCGGTAAACCGCACCGCGCCGCAGCTCAAGCAGTGGCTGATTACCTACAAGGGAGTGCCCGAAGGCGTGGTGCGCCGCGACAAAGCCCAGCCCAACGACTACGCCCCGGCGCAGCTCAGCGCACAAGTGGCCAGCACTGGCCTGCTCACGTTCCCGGTATACTTCGAGAACGTGTCGACCGAAGACTTCCCCGACAAGGTGACGGCCCGCGCCTCGGTGCAGATGGCCGACAACAGCACCATCGCGCCGGTGGAGCTGGTATCGGCCCGGGCCCTGAAGTCGGACTCGACGGTGATGTACCGCTTCAGCCTCGACGTGCGCCGCCTGAAGGGCGACGGCCGCGTGCGGGTGGAAGTCAACCCCGGCTTGCTGCCCGAGCAGTTCTATTTCAACAACGAACTGAACCTGACCTTCACCGCGCCCAACATCAACCTGCCGCCCACCGTCGACGTGGCCTTCGACGGCACGCGCATTCTGAACGGGGACATCGTGTCGCCGAACCCGGAAATTCTGGTGGACGTGAAGTACGAGGACAAGCGCAACCCGCTCGACGACCCCAACAAGATTGAGCTGTACCTGACCCGTCCCGGCCAGGCGCCCGAAAAAGTGCTCATGACCGGTGGCAACATCTCGTTCGCGGTCGATAAGGACGCCGGCCGCGCCAAGGTGCTCTACCGGCCCGGTTCCCTCGAAAATGGGGTGTACAAGCTGGAAGCGCAGGCTACCGACATGGCCGGCAACGCCGCGGCCGGGCAGCGCTACGCTGTCACGTTCACCGTCGTGAAGGAGTCGACCATCAGCAACTTCTATCCCTACCCGAACCCCATTACCAGCAAGGCGCGCTTCGTGTTCACGCTGACGGGCTCGGAGCTGCCGCGCAACCTGAAAATCCAGATCATGACGCTGACCGGCAAAGTGGTGCGCGAAATCATGCAGAGTGAGCTGGGGCCGTTGCGCATCGGCAACAACATCACCGAGTTTGCCTGGAACGGCACCGACGAATACGGCGACCGGCTGGCCAACGGCACCTACCTCTACCGGGTGCTGCTCGACGACCCCGACGGTACGTTCAAGCAGCGCAACACCGCTGCCGACTGGTCTTTCAAGAAAAACTGGGGCAAGCTGGTGCTGCTGCGCTAACTCGCTACTCCCAACCACGGCCAACGGGGCCACGGCACGCCGCCGTGGCCCCGTTGTTTTTCGGCCGCGGCTGGTCCACATCCGGTCCGGTTCCGGCCCGGTTAGTCCAGCGGGTTTGCTGCTACCTTTGCCGGGCTGGTACCCGCGGTTTACGTGGCTGGCTCATCTGAAAACGACTCTTCTCATGCCGTTGCGCGCCGCGCCTGTTCCTGCTGCTCCCCCGACCGCGCCCGAAGCCTTAGCGGCATCGGCGGCTCCCGTTACCAGCGCGCCGGTACGGCACCTGCGTTACCTCGACGGCCTGCGCGGGCTTGTGGCGCTGTCCATTATGCTCCGCCACAACCTGCCGGCGTTTTATCCCGCCCTCATCACCGGCGACCCGGCCGTGCGGCACATTGCGCGCTTCCCCAACCTGGAAATGGCCTTTGCCGGGACGCCGCTCGACTTGGTACACGGTAACAGCGTGGGCTTCTGCGTGTTTTTTGTGCTGAGCGGCTTTGTGCTGAGCGAAGCGTATTTCAACAAGCCCACCCTCCAGACCTTGCAAGCCAAAGCCGCCACCCGCTACCAGCGCCTGATGCTGCCGGTGTTCGTGTCGGCTTTGATGGGTTACCTATGCATGCGCCTGGGCTTGTTTTTCAACCACGAGTTGGCCGCCGTGAGCGGGGCCGCGTGGTACAACAAGGCCTGGCCCACGGTGCCGGGAATAGCCACGCTGCTCAAGGACCTGGCGGTGGATTTGCCGCTGGCCGGCGAAACGGCCTACAACCCCGTGCTTTGGATGTTTCACCTGGAGCTGAAAGGGTCGTTCCTGGTGTTTGTGCTGCTGGCATTCTTTGCCAACTTCCGCCACCGCGGCTTGGTCTACGGCGTGGCGGCGTTGCTGCTCGTCCTCGGGCCCTTCGATTCGCTGCTGGCGTGCTTTGTGGTGGGCGTGGCCATCAACGATTTCCGCCACCACGGGCCGCGGCCGCAGTGGTGGTCGGCGCGGGCGCGGGGCTTGGTGGTAGTCGCCTTGCTGCTGGTGTTTCTGGTAGTGGCCACGTACCCGACCACGTACTTTGTGGGCATGACTACCTCGCCCTACCGCTACCTGCAGCTGCCGCGCCTCAGTCCCGACTACAACGAGCTGCTTTACCACTGCACCGCCGCCACATTGCTGTTGCTGGCGGTGCTGCTTTCGCCGCGCCTCCAACGGCTGCTGCAGGCCCGCTGGCTGCTATTTCTAGGCAGCATGTCCTTCGGCCTCTACCTGATGCACTTTCTGGTGCTGGGCTCGTTCTCGTCGCGGCTGTTTCTGGCGCTGCTGCCGCACCTGGGCTACCACCTCAGCTTTGCCGCCACTATGCTGGCCTCGGCGCCGCTGGTACTGTTGAGCGCCTACCTGTTCACGCGGTGGGTTATCCGGCCCAACAGTCGCTGGGCGCAACGGGTGTACGAGCGGTGGTTTAAGCCGATGAGCAGTTAACCAGCTACGTCATCCTGAGCGCAGCGAAGGACCTTGTCAGGATAGAGCGAGTTGAGACAACATCGTTCCAACGTGACAAGGTCCTTCGCTGCGCTCAGGATGACAGAAAATCGTGGTCCTTGCTTTTTTGACTAGCCCCTTAGTGCCGCCGCAGCGTCACAAAGCTGTAGGGGTAGGCGTGCTTTTCATCGGGTTCGTGCCGCTCGCGGTTTTCCTCGCGCCACTCGTCGGTGGTGAAGGGCGGCAACGCCGCGTCGCCTGGCACGGTGTGGTGCACTTCGGTCAGGTACACGGTGTCGGCGGCGGGCAGGGCCTGGCGGTAGATTTCGGCCCCGCCAATCACGAATACCTGCTCGTCGTACTGGCGGGCCAGCTCCAGGGCCCCCAGCACCGAGTGGGCTACCTCGCAGCCCTCAGCCTTCCAGTCGCTTTGGCGCGTCACCACAATGTTGCGGCGCCCCGGTAGCGGCCGGCCGATGCTTTCGTAGGTGCGCCGCCCCATCACGATGGGGTGGCCCATGGTTACCTGCTTGAACTGCTTCAAATCGTTGGGCAGGTGCCAGGGCAATTGGTTGTCGCGCCCAATCACGCCGTTTTCGGCCACTGCTACTACCAATGCTACCATGTTGCTGTTCGTTAACCGGGTTGGTTGAGAGCCGCCGTGTTGAAGCCGCGCAGAAATTCGCCCACCGGCATGCGCTTTTTGCCTTCGAGCTGCACGTCGAGCAGGTCCAGTTGGCCCTCGGCGGTTTGTACGCGCAAATACGTGCGGCTGTCGGTTAGCCACTGGCCCGCTGCGTGGTCAGCAGCCTTGTCAGCTACGGCCTGGGCGCGGAACACCTTCAGCGTGCGGCCGTCGGGCAGGGTGGCAAAGGCGGTGGGAATGGGCGAGAGGCCCCGCACCAGGTTGACCAATGCCGCGGCAGGCTGCGCGAAATCGAGGCGGCCGGTTTCCTTCTGAATCTTGGGGGCGCTGCGCAGCTCGGCCGAGGCCACCTGCGGAATGCTGGGCGCCGTGCCCGCCGCAATGGCCTGCACCGTGCGCAGGGCCAGAGCCGCGCCGGCCACCTTCAGCTTGCCGTAAAGCGTGCCGAAATCGTCCTCGTCGGCAATGGGCACCACGTCCTGGAAAATCAGGTTGCCGGTGTCGATTTCATGCTGCAAAAAGAACGACGTCACGCCCGTTTCCCGCTCCCCGTGAATGAGCGCCCAGTTGATGGGCGCCGCGCCCCGGTACTGCGGCAGCAGCGAGGCGTGCACGTTGATGGAGCCCCGCGGCGGCATGTTCCACACCGCCTCCGGCAGCATCCGAAACGCCACCACCACCTGCAAATCGGCCGCGTAGCCCCGCAGCTCATCCTGAAAATCGGGCGCCTTCAGGTTCGTGGGCTGCAGCACCGGCACGCCGTGGGCCACCGCCGCCTGCTTCACCGCCGACTCGCTCAGCTGCCGTCCGCGCCCGGCCGGCTTGTCGGCCGCCGTCACCACGGCCACCACCCGGCAGCCGGGCCAGCTAAGCAGCGCTTCCAGCGTGGGCACGGCAAACTCGGGCGTACCCATAAAAACGATGCGGAGCGGGGTGGTTTCGGACATAGCAAGGCGGAAAGGAGCGGGCAAAAGTAGAAAGCCAGCGGTTAGGCCGCTACATAACTGCTAAGAGCGTGTTGTGGATTTCAGGTTTGGGTCATGCTGAGCCTGTCGAAGCATCTCTACCGCCTTGCTAGATAGCATGCAACGAAGCGGTAAAGATGCTTCGACAGGCTCAGCATGACGTTTTCAGCAAAATCCAACCACGTTCTAAGCGGGCGGCAACTCAGCCAGGATTTCCGCCAGCACCTCGGCCTCCCGCTCAAGCCCGGCGATGCGGGCTTCCAGCAGCCGCTGCGGCCTCGTACCGCAGTCGTACTCCAGGCCGTCCTGCGCTTCGCCCTCAATCAGGGCCAGCCAGTTTTCCTCGCGGGCCGGGTTAGACACGGGTCCAGCCCAGGCCCGCAGGGCCGGCAGAACCTGTAAGCGGGCTTCGTAGTGAGCGGCCTTCGCACGCAAGTCCTGCAGCTCGAAGCCTAGACGCTTGATGTGGTAGCGGCAGTCGTCCAGTCGCCGCTGCAGCGGTTGGCGGTCTACCGGGGGCGCGGGTAGCGGTGGTGGAGCCGGGAGGGGCGTGGTGTCGGGTACACCGGGCGGCTGCATCACCAAGCCCATTGTGGCCAGGTTCAGGCGCGACTCCTGCAGCCATTTGCCTGGTGGCAGGTTACGACGGCCCGTTTCTACCTGCGCCAGCGTATTGCGGTTGATGCCCAGCCAAGAGGCCATAAGCTGCTGCGAGAGGCCTAGCTGTTTCCGAATAGAATCGGTCATGAAACAATTTTTTATGCAACAAAAGAAATTGTTGCATAAAAAATTGTTTCAACGAGCCTGTAACAAAACCGACTTCCACAAAATGTTTTGTTGCAGCCGGTTTTGTTGCCAAGAAGCGAGTTACACACTCGCTCCGTGGGCCCAGTCCTTACTTCTCCGCGTACAGCAAATATTTCTTGCGCATCTGCTTGTACTGCCCCAGCGCCGGCTCCCACGATTTGCGGATTTCCTTTTCCGAGCGGCCTTCGATGATCTGCTGGCGCAGGGTGGCCGTGCCCGTCAGCTGCTCGAAGTACTTGCCGAAGAACTTGTCCTTGGCCGTGCTCTGCTGGTAGAAATCAATCAGGTAACGCAGCGTGAGGCCTTCCGACTGGGCGGTGGGCAGCTGGCGCAAATCGAGGCCGTAGCACTCCTTGCCGTTTTGGGGCGGGGTGGGCGAGCCAGACGTGGGACGGGGCGTAAACTTGAACGGCCGCGTGCGGGGCTGCGTCGGCGCGCCGATGAACTCAAATGGCGCCTCGGTGCCGCGCCCCACGCTCACGTCGGTGCCCTCAAACAGGCAGATGCTGGGGTAGAGCGTGATGCTGTGGGCGGTGGGCAGGTTGGGGGAGGGGCGCACGGGCAGCACGTAGGGCGTGGCGTGGGTATAACCCGCCACCGGCACCACCGTGAGGGCGCATTGCCGCTCCCCGGCCAGCCATTTTTCGCCGTTGATCATCTGGGCCAGCTCGCCCACCGTGAGGCCGTGCAGAATGGGAATGGGGTGCATGCCCACAAACGACTTATGCTTGGGCTCCATCACGGGGCCGTCCACGAAGCGTCCGTTGGGGTTGGGCCGGTCGAGCACCAGCACGGTTTTGCCCTGCTCGGCCGCCGCTTCCATCACGTAGTGCAGCGTGCTGATGTATGTATAGAAGCGCGTGCCCACGTCCTGGATGTCAAACACCAGCACGTCGAGGTCGGCCAGCATGTCGGGAGTGGGCTTTTTGGTGGCGCCGTAGAGCGAGCGAACCGGCAGGCCGCTGCGCTGGTCTTTGCCGTCTTTGATGGTAGCCCCGTCGGCCGCTTCGCCCCGGAAACCGTGCTCAGGCGAAAAAATGGCTTTGACGGTGATGCCCTGGGCCACCAGCGTATCGACAAGGTGACTGGGCCCCGTGCGCGAGGTTTGATTCACCACCAGCCCCACGCGCTTGCCGCGCAGCTGGGGCAGGTATTTCTCAAACTGGTCGGCCCCCATTTGCAGCGGGCTGGCCGGCGGTTTAGGCGCTGATTGCGAAGCGGTAACAGCCCGAGTGGCGGCTGTTGCGAGGGCGTCGGTGGCGGGCTGGGCGGGGCGGGCGCAGTCCGAAAACGACAAAAACAGCGAACAAGCAGCGAGAATCACGTATGAGGCCATCAGCAGAGTGGGGCGTTGAAACTGACCCCGTTCGTGTAGCTTTACGCCCAGTGAACGTCTCGCGGTACATATCCCACAAGATCGACGGGGCCGACTCGGGTTCTTTCACCTCGTCGGTCACAAAGATAGCCATCATCAGCATCGCGCTGGGGGTGGCCGTCATGATTGTGTCATTTGCTATTCTGGAAGGGTTTCGCAACGAGATTCAAGGCAAAATCTTCTCGTTTGGCGCCCACCTCACCATCAGCAAGTACGACAACAATAACTCCCTTGAAGTGGAGCCCATCAACGGGGCCGAGCTGACGCAGGAGATGCGCAAGTTTCCCCAGATCAAGGGGGCGCAGCCGTTCGCCCGCAAAACGGCCATCATCAAAACCAAGGACGAGGTGCTGGGCATCGTGCTCAAAGGCGTCGACGAGAAGTCGGGGCCGTCGCCGATGCGCGCCAACCTGGTGGCCGGCAAGTTTCCCGTCTTCGCCGACTCGGCCGCTTCCGACGAGGTGCTGGTGTCGCGCAAGGTGGCAGACAAGCTGCGCCTGAAGGTGGGCGACGACGCCCTGTTTTACTTCATCCAGAACCCGCCGCGGGTGCGCAAGTTCACGGTGGCCGGCGTGTACCAAACCGGCCTCGACGAATTCGACGAAGTGTACGTGCTCGGCGACATTCGCCAGATTCAGGACCTGAACGGCTGGAACGACTCGCTGGTGGGCGGCTACGAAGTGGTGCTGAAAGACTTCCGTCAGCTCGATGCCACGGCCGAAAGCATGTACAACACACTGCGCTACGACCTGAAGGTGGACAAAATCACCGACCAGTACGCGCAGCTCTTCGACTGGCTGCAGCTGCTGAACCGCAACGTCATCATCTTTCTGCTGCTGATCATCTTCGTGGCCACGTTCAACATGGTGGCCACCATTTTCATCATGATTCTGGAGCGCACCAACATGATTGGCGTGCTGAAGGCCATCGGCGCCACCGACAACCAGATTCGGCGCATGTTTTTCTTCCGGGGCCTGAACCTGACGCTGAAAGGCATGCTGTGGGGCAACCTGATTGGGCTGGGCTTCTGCTCCATTCAGTACTTCCTGCACCCCATTCCGCTCGACCCGGAAAACTATTACATGGACCGCGTGCCCATCTTCTGGGACCCGGTTATCATCGGCGTTATCAACTTGGCCGTCTTCGTCACCTCGCAGCTGGCCGTGCTCATTCCCACGTACCTGATTGCCCGTATCAAGCCGGTGGTGGCTATCAAATTCGACTAGAACTAAGCCTGGCATTGCAAGGAGGAACGACGAAGCAACCCTCTCTGTTAGAAACCGAACGAGCCTGACCAACTGAATCTGTTTTCGGTTGGTCAGGCTCGTTCGGTTTGCGCTTGCCACGACAGGCTTATGGATTCAGCCAGCGGCTTTGCAGCACCAAATTGGGGTCGGGGCAGAAAGCGGCCCATTTTTCCCGGTCTTCAACCAAGCCCACGCCGGGGAAGTCGCCGCGGTGTTCCTGAATGTCGGTGATTAGCTGAAAGTGCAGGTGAGGGGGCCAGTCGCCGTTTTCGGGCCAGGGGCCGATGGTGGCAAAGGCTTCGCCCTGGGCTAGCCGCTGGCCGGCTTGCACGGCGGCCAGCTCGGCGCGGCTGAGGTGGCCGTAGAGCGAATAGAATGTAGTGCCCTCCAATTCGTGCTCCAGAATCACGGTGGGGCCGTAGTTGCCGAAGCTGTCGTTGTCGGCTACGCTGTGCACCACCGAAGGCATAAAGGCCAGCACCGGCGTGCCGGCGGCCATCCACACGTCTACGCCGAGGTGCAGGGAGCGGGCGGGCACGGCTGGGTCGCCAAACAAGCCGGGGCTGCGGCGGTAGATAACGCGGTTTTCGAGGTAGCCCCCCACGCCGATTCGGGCGTGCTGAGCCGCCAGCAAGTCGTTGACCAGCGCATCGAAAGCGGCGGTGTCGCGCAGGTCGGCATCGCGCACCACCGGGTTGGCGGCGCTGAAATCGAGCCGCGCCACCTCGGGCGCATTCAGGTCGACGGGCAAAACCGGGCCGAAAGCGGCTTGGTGACGGCGGAGCAGATCGGGAAGGAGCATGCGGGGGTGGTTGTCGGTTGCGAGTTAGCAGTAAAGTAACGTCATCCTGAGCGCAGCGAAAGACCTTCTTCCGCCAGCCCGACTCGCTGCGTGGTGAAAAACGCCTTCGTTCACGCTCAGGATGACGCACCAATCGACAAGCACCCGACAACTCGCCCCCGGCAACTGACAACTGACAAGCCCTTTTGCCGTACCTTGCACGCCCGTTGGCCGCGCAGAAAAACCGTTTGGCCGGCGGTCTGTTTCCCTGTTCCACCGAACCCCGTTTTCGCACGCCGCCCCTAGTGGCCGAGAACCGCATGAGCACCAGCCCGTACCTCACCCTTACCGTCGTCGACCTGACGCGCGAAACCGACGACTGCGTTACCATCCACCTCGAGCGCCCCGACCGGCAGCCCATTGCCAGCCAGCCGGGTCAGTTCCTGACGCTCATCGTGCCCTGCGGCGCGGGCACGCGCCCCGAGCGCCGCTCGTATTCCCTCAGCAGCACGCCCCACGAATCCCCGCGCCTCTCGGTAACGGTGAAGCGCGTGCCGGGCGGCTTGGTAAGCAACTACCTGCTCGACAACGTGCAGGTGGGCCAGCAAATGGAGGTAATGGCGCCGATGGGCAACTTCACGGTGGAGCCGAAAGCCGGCGCGGCACGGTCGTTGGTGCTTATCGGGGCGGGCTCGGGCGTCACGCCGCTCATGTCCATTCTGAAATCGGTGCTGCACACCGAGCCCCAGAGCCACGTGCTGCTGGTGTACGGCAACCGCAGCGAGGATTCCGTTATTTTCAAAGACCAGCTGCAGGCGCTGGAGCAACAGTACGCGGGCCGCTTCCAGGTAGAGCACGTGTACAGCCAGCCGCAAAACCCGGCGGCCGTGGCCCACAAAGGCCGCCTGAACCGCACCATGCTGCTGCGCATTCTGGAGCAGCGCCACCAGTTTCCGGCCGCCCAGGCCGAGTACTTTATGTGTGGCCCCGAGGGCATGATGACCGAAGCCCGCGCCGCGCTGGAGCTGCTGGGCGTGCCCGCCAACCACATCCGCCGCGAGAGTTTCGTGGCCTCGGCCGACTCGGCCGAAACCGCGGCTAGCCAGCCCGACGGCCACGGCACCGTGACGGCCGACGACGACGACGCCATTACGACGCGCACCGTCACCATTCAGTACGAGGGCACCGACTACCAGGTGGAGGTGCAGCCCAACCAAACCATTCTCGAAGCCGCCCTCGACCTCGACATCGACCTGCCCTACAGTTGCCAGGCGGGCCTGTGCACCGCCTGCCGCGGCAAGTGCCTTTCGGGCAAAGTGCACCTCGACGAGCGCGAAGGCCTGTCCGACTCGGAGCTGAAGCAAGGCTACGTGCTCGTGTGCGTCGGCCACCCGCTCACCTCCGACGTCGTCATCGAAATCGGGTAACCAAGCGGCTCGTTGCCGTGTTTCCTTTTTCGGCAACCGTTGTCGAAGCCCCGCCGGTTGTGCCGCTGCGGGGCTTCTGCGTTGGGGGCCGCGCCCACCGGTTGCTTTTCGCCAGAGTTCTTACATTCACCAGCCGCAACCGATTTTCTGCTGTGTAAACTGTGCCCCTCGGCCGTTTTCTACGTAGAAAACCTTCTTTGTCTTCGCTGTCGTTTCCTTTCTATGAGTTACTCCACACCAGAACTCACCGCCGACGTAACCACCCAAGCCCGGCCGCCGCGTCGGTACCTGCCCGAGTCCTTTGTTGTTACCGACTGGGCAGCCATCGAACCGTATTTCATTGAGCTGCGCGACCGGGCCATCAATTCGGCCGAGGAGCTGGAAAGCTGGCTGCTCGACCGCTCGGAGCTGGAATCGGTGCTGAGCGAAGACTTGGCCTGGCGCTACATCCGCATGACCTGCGACACCCAGGACGAGGAGCGCAGCACGGCCTTCCAGTATTTCGTGAGCGAAATCGAGCCCAACGCCGCGCCCTACGACCACGCCCTGAACGAGAAGCTGGTGCAGTCGCCCTACGCTGCCGGCCTCGACCCCGAGCGGTACCGCATTTTCCTCCGCTCCGTGCGCCGGGCACTGGAAATTTATCGGGCCGAAAACATCCCGCTCAAAACCGATATCAGCACCAAGCAGCAGCAGTACGCCGCCGCCGTGGGGGCCATGACGGTGACCCTCGACGGCGAGGAAATGACCTTGCAGCGCGCCTCCGACCGCCTCAAAGACACCGACCGCGCCAAGCGCGAGGAGGCGTGGCGGGCTGTGCAGGAGCGCCGCGCCCAGGATGTGCAGCCGCTCGACGCGCTGTTTGCCGAGCTGGTGCAGCTGCGGCACCAGATGGCGCTGAACGCAGACTTCCCGAACTTCCGCGACTACATGTTTGCCGCCCTCGGCCGCTTCGACTATACCCCGCAGGACTGCTTCGATTTCCACCAGGCCATTCACGAAACCGTGGTGCCGCTCATCGACGAGCTGGACCGGCACCGCCGCCGCGACCTGGGCCTGAGCGACCTGCGTCCCTGGGACTTAGACGTGGACGTGTCGGGCAAGGCGCCGTTGCGGCCGTTTGGCACGGGACAGGAGCTGCTAGAAAAAACCATCACCGTGTTTCAGCGCCTCGACCCGTTTTTGGGCGACTGCCTGACCACGATGCGCGACATGGGCCACCTCGACCTCGAATCGCGCAAGGGCAAGGCACCCGGCGGCTACAACTACCCGCTCGACGAAACCGGCGTGCCGTTCATTTTCATGAACGCCACCTCCTCGCTGCGCGACGTTATTACGATGCTCCACGAGGGCGGCCACGCCGTGCACTCGTTCCTGACGCGCCGCCTGCCCATGGGTGCCGACAAGCACCCGCCAAGCGAAGTAGCCGAACTGGCCTCGATGTCGATGGAGCTGATTTCGATGGACCACTGGGACGTGTTTTTCCAGGATGCCGACGAGCTGCGCCGCGCCAAACAAACCCACTTGGAATCAGTGCTCGAAACCTTCCCCTGGGTGGCTACCATTGACAAGTTTCAGCACTGGGTGTACGAGAATCCCACGCATACTTCGGCCGAGCGGCAAGCCCGCTGGGTGGAGGTGTTCGACGAGTTTAATCAGCGCACGGTGAACTGGCAGGGGCTGGAAAACTACAAGCCGTGGCTGTGGCAGAAGCAGCTGCACCTCTACGAAGTGCCGTTCTACTACATCGAGTACGCCATGGCTCAGTTGGGCGCCATTGCCGTATGGCGCAACTTCCGCCACGACCCGAAAGCCGGCCTCGAAGCGTACAAGCGCGCCCTGGCGTTGGGTTACACGGCTTCCATCGGCGAGATTTACGAGGCCGCGGGCATCCGCTTCGACTTCAGCACGGAGTACCTGCGCAGCCTCGCCGATTTCGTGCGCGAAGAAATGGCTCAGCTATAGACGTAGTGCCTACAACAGCAAGGCCCCGGCCAGACGATACTGTCCGGCCGGGGCCTTGCTGTTGACGGTTAGTTTTATGGGCTAGTTGGAGGCGGAGGGAGTCTGTCCGTTGGCTTGCTGAATGCAGCTGAGTTTGACGGTGGTGCCCACCATGCAAATGCTGCCGCGTGGGTCATCGGCGTAGGCAATGGTTACTTTCTCGCCGTCGTGCTTGGGGTAGGCCTCCCACATGGCGCCGGCCGGCTCCAGTCGTTTGCCGTCGGCCAGCTCCAGCACGTAGCCGCAGCCATCGAGGCCGGCGAGGTTGCGCACCGTGGCGGCCGTTGTGCAGGCGGGAATGGGCTCTTCGCCTTCTCCGCACATAGTTTGGCACTGGAAGGCAAATTGGGTGCAAGCCATGACGAGCAGCAGAACCGGAAGTCGACGACGCATAACGAAAGCAGGTTGGGTGTGCTTTGAAGATGGCGGACGAGTTGAGTAAGGTTGCATCCCGTAGCGAAACAGCCGTAAAAAAGCCGGCAATGCTGTATTGCCGGCTTTCGAACACCTGCGTTGGCAAGGCTTAGTTTTTCAACTCGAACAGCGGCAGCGGCTGCAGGTTGGCGTATTTGCGGCCGGCTTGTTTGAGCGTTTCGGCGTGCAGTTGCAGGTAGTTGTTGTACATCTTGGCGGCGCGGTCGTAGCGCACCCGGTAGCCAATTACTTCGTCGTCGGCAGCCCGAATGGCCGCGGTCAGGGCCTCCACGTCTTTGTTTTTATTGACTTGGGGCTCCACTAGGTTGTACACCGCCCGCAGCACCGAATCCTGGGCCAAGTCGTAGGCATCAATGCGCTCAGACGACGCCATGGTTTCCTGGTCGTAACGGATGCCCACCAACTGGTCGTTGGCGTTGTCGAGGCGCCGGATCAGGTCTTTGTTGCTGCCGGGCAGGCGGCGCAACTCCTGCAACACGGCCTTGGTGGCCACCAGCTTCTGGTTGTCGCTGTCGCGCATCACGCGCCAGCGGGCTTCCACGGTGTCGCGCAGCACCTTGAGTTGGGTGCGGGCGGCGGTAGGGGAAGTAGGGTCGAGTAGGACGGGGGTATCGGCCGTTTTGCGGCACGAGGCAGCTGCCAGCAACAGCAGCAGCGGAAGGTAGATCAGCAGTTTACGCATAACACAGGCACAACGCCGGGCCGCACAAGATTATTCCGCACCGAGCGTAGTTAGCGAAGAAAAGGCAAAACCAGCAGCAAACCTATTCGGCTGCGCCTACACCGGCTTAAACTGCTCAAAGCCCTGGCGGCAGTCGTTGCAGTAGTGCAGGGCACGGCACAGCGTGGGGCCGAAGGGCGAGCGGAGCGTGGTGTTGTGGGAGCCGCAGTTGGGGCACTCAGCGTATTCCAGAATGTCCAGATCGACGATGCCCTGGTGCATGGGCGGCGGCGAGAGGCGGTGGGCACGCAGGGCCTCGCGGCCGCGCTCGGTCACCCAGTTGCTGCTCCAGGCTTCTTCCAGCGACATTTCTACGGTGAAATCGGCCACGCCGTGTTCCCGCAGCACGCGCTCCACGTCGCGGCGCATGTAGTCCATGGCCGGGCAACCCGAGAAGGTCGGCGTCATGCGCACGGTCACGTGGCCGGTGTCAGCAATACGCACGTCGCGGATGACCCCCAAATCCACGAGCGAAATCGTGGGAATTTCGGGGTCTTTGACTTCCAGGAGCCAGTCGAGTACGGTTGCCTTGTCCATTTTAGTTGCCAGTTGCGGGTTGCCCGTTGCCAGTTGGGAGTTTTGAGGTGGTCGTAAGTTTGGAACGAACGGACAACTCGTAACCCGCAACAGACAATTCCAATTACCAGTCGGCGGTAGGGTCGAGGCGGAACACCTCGGCCATTTCGTCGAGCAGGGGTTGCAGGTGCTCGGTGTGTGCGCCGCCGCGGCCGCCGAAAACGGGCGTGAGCGTGGTCAGGTCGGGCAGCTCCAAGCTGGTTTGGGCCAGCACTTTCGTGATGCTTTCCTGCCAGCGGGCTTTCAGCGCGTCTTCGCCGGGAAAGATACCCTCGGCAATGATGGCTGCTTCCTGCGCCGTGGTTTCGAAGATGCCCAGTGCGTAGGGCAGCGTGTCGTTCAGCGCCTTTTGCAGCATTCCAATGGCTTCCTCAGTGCTGGTACCCAGTTGCTTCACCCAGGTGTTGGCGTGCAGCACGTGGTACTTCAGCTCACCTTTCAGCTTGCGGGCCACCTGGGCCAGCGGCTCGTAGCTGCTGGTAGCCAGCAGTTCGAAGCGCAACAGCTCGGCGTGGTCGAAAAGGAAGTGACGAATGAGGCTGAAGGCGTAGTCGCCGATGGGCAGCTCTACCAGCTGGCAGCAGTGAAACTGCGGCGCGTTGCGGGTAAAGGCCACGGTATCGGGCTCGGCTTCGCCCAGCTGGTGCAGCAGGCCGTAGAGCTGCAGGCTGTGCCCCAGCTTGTCCTGCGCCATCGAGGAAAACGCAATGTCTTCTTCCAGAATGGGGCCGAGGCCGTTCCATTCGGAGTTGCGGTGGCCGAGGATGAGCTGGTCGTCGGCGAGGCGGTAGAGCAGGTCTTTGAGCGCGTCGGTGTTCATCGGGGGAGGCAGAAATCAGTTGGCAGGGGAGGCAGCTTGTTCCTGCTTGAATCGGTCGATGCGGTCCTGCACTTTATAGGCAATGGCGTCGCGGTACTTCTTCTCGGGCGTGGTACTCCAGATGTCGCGGTCCTCCTCGTCGGAAGTCAGCACATCGGCCCAACGCACCACCCACACGTTCACCACCGGGCGCTGCTCGCCAAAAGCCGCCTTGGCTTGCAGCAGCGCTTCGGCCGGCGAGGCGGCACGCACCATGCCCACGTGCACGTGTGCCTTGCCGCGCTTCTTGAGGTGAAAAATGGCGTAATCCTCTTCGCCGCGGGCATAGGCTTCGGCTTGCTGCATGCTCTCGTCGGGTGCCGCGCCAGCATGGGTCGGCAGGCTTTCCGTCAGCGTGTCGTACACCGATTCGGTATCGCCGACGTACCTAGTCAGGCTGATGGCGCGGGTGGGCGTGACCCACATGCCGGTGCATGGGAATCGGCGGCTGTATTGCTCTTTGGCAAACAGAAACGCCACGTCGGCCGAAGGCGCGTGCACCGGGCCCACGTAGGCGTAGGCGGTGCCGTCTTTTTTCTGGTGAAAGACCTCGAAGGTCTCAAACTGGTCCAGCGCCTCTTTGGGCTCGATGGTCGGCTGCGAGTCGGGCAGCCCGAGCCGGGCAATGCGCGGGTCGAGGGAAGTCAGCATAACGGGGAAAGGGCAGGGGAGAAACGGCAGAACGAGCGAACGAACCGCGGCCAAAGTGGGGAAAACCTTCCGCCGCGAGTTCGTTGCTCATTCAACCCGTCGCCAACAGGCTTAGGCCAGCGGGCGAACGTACTTGGGAGCTTGCTGCTTGGCTTTGAGGGCGCGGCGCACCCAGGCGCCGTTGTCCTCGGCCGCACGGCGCACGGCCAGGCGCTCCTTGTTGCAGGGACCGTCGCCGTTAATCACGCGCTTCAGCTCCTCCCAATCGGGCTCGGTGTATTCCCAGCGGCCGGTTTCCTCGTTTTTGCGCAGGTTCGGGTCGGGAATGGTCAGGCCGATTTCCAGAATCTTCGGCACGTACATGTCGAGGAACTGCTGGCGGCAATCGTCGTTGGAGGCCATTTTTACCTTCCAGCGCATCAGAATTTCGGTGTGCTGGCTGGCTTTGTCGGCCGGGCCGAAGAACGTCATGATGGGCGGCCACCAACGGTTAAGGGCTTCCTGCATCATGCGGCGCTGCGTGGGCGTGCCGGTGGCCATGTGCACCACGGCGTCGTGGCCGTACTTGAGGTGAAACGACTCCTCGGCACAAATCCGCTCCAGGGCGCGGCAGTAGGGACCATACGAGCCCTTGGCGTTGGCCATCTGGTTGACGATAGCGCCGGCATCAATCAGCCAGGAAATGACGTTTGAGTCGGCCCAGGTGGGCGTGGGGTAGTTGAAGACGTTTGAGTACTTCGACTTGCCGTTGATGAGGTCGGTAATCATGTCCTCGCGCGTTTTGCCGAGGGTTTCGGCCGCCGAGTACAGCAGCTGCGCATGGCCCACTTCGTCCTGCACCTTGGCCATCTGGGCCATTTTGCGGCGGAAGCCGGGCGCACGGGTAATCCATGTCCCCTCGGGCAACGAGCCGATGATTTCAGAGTGCGCGTGCTGCTCAATCATGCGGATGAGCTGCTTGCGGTAGAGCGCCGGCATGTAGTCGTCGGGCTCTATTTTCTCGCCGCGGGCAATGCGGGCCTCAAACGCGGCCAGCAGCTGCGGGTCCTCGTTTTCGAGGCCCGTGGAGGCGTTGGCCGGAATGTCGTGGGTGCTGGCAGATCCGTACATGGCGTTGGTGGTGTGGAGTGCGTAGGAAGTCGAGGGGAAACGAGAACGGGCAGATCAATTGGCCAAACCGCCCAGCAATTGGTCGGCGAGGCGTTCGGCAATTTGCTCGGCGCCCAGCTTGCCATCGGGGCGGTACCAAGAGGGCAGCCAGGCGAGGCTGGCCAGCAGGGTGAGGGCAGCAAAAGCGGGGTCGGGGGTGTGCAGCTCGCCGGCTGCTACGCCGCGGGCAATCAGTTCCCGGAAGCCAACCTCGTAGCCGTGGCGCAGCTGCAGGAACTCGCCGTGGGCGGGTTCGGAAAGGTGCCGCCACTCGTGCATAAACACCGCCGACGCGTCGACGTGGTGAATGAGCACGCGCACGTGGCTTTCGATGGCGCGGCGCAGCTGCGTGGCCACGGGCGCCGAGGCATCGGCGGTGGCGTTGCGCCAGCCGGCCATAAACTCGTCGGCCAGCCGGAAGCAGATGCGGTGCAGGATTTCCTCCTTCGAGCGGATGTGCGAGTAGATGCTGCCCGCCTCAATGCCCAGCGCCGCGGCCAACTCCCGCATGCTGGTGGCCGCGTAGCCGCGCCGCCGAAACAGCGCGGTGGCCGTCTGGTCGATTTGCGCCTTGCGCGAGAGGGTGGGAGAGGCGGTTTCCATACAGTGCTGAAGTCCCAACAAATGTATGGTTCCTAACGTTCGTTAGCAACAATTTGTTGGCATCTATTTAACGGCAAGAACTAAGGAGTATTCCTGCTTATTTGTTGTTTGCAGGCTGATTCTAATGTTGAGAAATGAAGTTCTGTACGCAATTGCTTTTGGTATGTGGGCTGGCCAGTTGTGCTTCCGATTCCGGCTCTTCGCCTACAAATAATGGAGCTGATGCATTTATTAGCCATCCAAAGGCGGCTAAAGAAGTTGAGCCGGCTTTGGAAAAAGGGTCAAGAGAGGCGGTAAGTAAATTTCTGCAGTGGTATCAGGTACACATGCCGCAACTAGAGGCGCAATTGGCGGCGACAGTGAGCAAGCAGGGTCAAGGAGACACCGCGCATTATCAGGTGAATTTTGCGTTGGCCGAACGCTACGTACTCACCTTGGCAGAATCGAAGTTGTTCAGCAACCAGTTTCTGGCAGACCAACGAGCCCAATTTCAACGCAGCAACGCGACTCTTTTCCGCACCCGGCAGGCCTACGGGCCACCGGTTGGCTTTGAGTTCGGTTGGCTGCTTTACACACCTCAACCTGGCAAAGTACTGGCCAATGCCTTGCGGGCGAAAACAACGGAAGTCACTGCAACACCAGAGGGGCAAACTCGGGTACGGCTGTACCTTCCGAGCAGTGGCTACTTGGATTTCGAAGTTGTCGAGGAATCGGGGACGCTCAGAATTGCCAGTATTATGCCCAACGGCATCGAGGTAGAGGCTGAGGGGTGATATTGGGCAGGCGCAGCTGTTACCTTTGCGCCCCGCTCACCGTAGTGTCCGTTGCTATGTCAGAACAAGTCACCCCGCTCAATCAAGTCGGCGAAATCGGCCTGATTCGCCTCATTCAGGATACCATCACGCTGCACCAGCCCAGCTCGGTGCTCGGCATCGGCGACGATGCCGCCATTCTGGCGCCACCCGCCGAGCACGACATCGTCGTCAGCACCGATTTGCTGGTGGAAGGCGTGCATTTCGACCTCTCGTTTTGCCCGCTCAAGCACCTCGGCTACAAGGCCGTGGCCGTGAACGTGTCGGACATTGCGGCCATGAACGCGCTGCCCACCCAGATTACCGTGAGCCTGGCCCTGCCCGGCCGGTTTTCGGTGGAGGCGGTGCAGGAATTCTACGAAGGCGTGCGCCTGGCCTCCGAGGCCTACCGCGTGGACGTGGTGGGCGGCGACACCACCAACTCGCGCGGTGGCCTCGTGATTTCCGTCACGGCGCTGGGCACGGTGGCCCGCGGGCAGGCCGTGCGCCGCTCGGGTGCCCGCGTCAACGACCTGATTTGCGTGACCGGCGACCTGGGCGCGGCCTACCTCGGCCTGCAGATTCTGGAGCGCGAAAAGCAGGCCTACCTCGCCGACCCCGAAACGCAGCCCAAACTTGACGCCTACGACTACGTAGTGCAGCGCCAGCTGCGCCCCGAGGCCCGCATGGACGTGATTCACATGCTGCGCGACCTGAACGTGACGCCCACCAGCATGATTGACATTTCCGACGGGCTGGCTTCCGAAATCATGCACCTCTGCGCCGCCTCGGGCGTGGGCGCCACCATCTTCTCCGACCGCCTGCCCGCCGACCAGCAGGTGTACAACGTGGCCGACGAATTCCGCCTCGACCCGGTGATGTGCATCCTAAACGGCGGCGAAGACTACGAGCTGCTCTTCACCGTGCCGCTCACCGACTTCGACAAGCTCAAGAACCACCCCGACGTGACCATCATCGGCAAAATCACCGAGGCATCGGAAGGCGCTATTCTGGCGGCGAAGGGCGGCAACGCCGTGCCACTGCGGGCGCAGGGCTGGTCGCACTTCGGAAGATAGGCACTGCACCTTGTGAAAAACAGAAACGCCCGCGGCAGTTGTCGCGAGCGTTTCTGTTTGGTTCTGCTTCCGGCCTAATCCTCCGGGTAGGGCACGAAGACGAACTTCGTGAACTCGCCGTCGGCGACGAAGAGGCAGCAGAATTCGTCGGGGTCTTTGTAGGCGGCCTGGAAGTCGTCGATGCGCTCGGGTGCGATGCCACCCTGCTGCACGAAAATGTCGAGGTAAGAGGCCAGCACGTACCACTCGGTGGCCATTTCATCGGGCGAGATGAGCAGGGAGCCGAAGGGCACGGGCATGCGGGCAAACACGAAGATGGGGTACTTCGAGATGCCGCGCTTGCGGATTTGGTAGGAGGCTTCCTTGAGCGTATCCGATACCACGGCGAAGTCCTTGGTGATGGTGCCGAGGTATTTGCCGCTCAGTTCGGGGTCATTGGCATAATCCATGGGTGGGGTGCGTTAATCGTGTTTAGCGTGTCATCCTGAGCGAAGCGAAGGACCTTATCACGTGTCACTGGAAAACAATTAGACAATTAAGAACTCTCGTTCTGGGTTGAGCGAATCAATCAACAACTCCTTTTTAGCGCGCGTCCAGCCTTTCAATTCCTTCTCGCGGGCAATAGCCGTCATGCTGCTCTGATGCACTTCGAAATAAACCAGATTGTAGCAGAAATACCGCCCGGCAAAGGTTGCTGGCTGGCCTCGGTTTTCGTAGTGCTGAGCCAATCGAGAGGTCAGATTATTCGTCACGCCAATGTACAGTACCGACTTGGCCGGGTTAGTAGTGATGTACACGTAATACGGCATGATGACGGTAAAATAAATTCTGTCATCCTGAGGCGTAGCCAAAGGACCTTCTCATGGTAAACCGAGCCGTCTTTACGACAGCCGTTCAACTGGCATAAGGTCCTTCGGCTACGCCTCAGGATGACGAATAACTTCTATGCTGGCTTCCGTTCTACTTCAGCTCCAGCAGCACCACGTTTTCTACGTGGTGGGTGTGCGGGAACATGTCCACCGGCTGCACGCGGGTTACGCGGTAGGTATCGGCCAGCAGCTCCAGGTCGCGGGCCTGGGTGGCGGGGTTGCAGCTTACGTACACCACGCGCGGGGCGCGCAGCTCGATGAGGCGCTGCACCACGTCGGGGTGCATGCCGGCGCGGGGCGGGTCGGTGATGATGACGTCGGGGCGGCCGTGCTCGTCGGTGAAGTCCTTGGTGAGCACGTCCTTCATGTCGCCGGCGTAGAATTTGGTGTTCGGCACGCCGTTGATTTCCGAGTTCAGCTTAGCGTCTTCAATGGCCTGCTCCACGTACTCGATGCCGATGACCTCGCGGGCCTGCTTGGCCACAAAGTTGGCAATGGTACCAGCGCCGGTGTAGAGGTCGTACACCAGCTCGGTACCCGTCAGGCCGGCGAAGTCGCGGGTGATTTTGTACAGCTCGTAGGCCTGCTCGGAGTTGGTTTGGTAAAACGACTTCGGCCCCACGCGGAAGCGCAGGCCTTCCATCTCTTCGTGGATGTAGGGCAGGCCCTTGTAGCACACCACGTCCAGGCCGTCGAGCGAGTCGTTGCCCTTGTCGTTGAGCACGTAGTTCATCGACGTGACTTCCGGGAACAGCTCCAGCAGGTGGTCGAGAATGACGGGAATGAGCTGGTGCTGGCGGTAGAACACGGCCACCACCATCAGCTCGCCGGTGCTCTTGGCGGTGCGGATGGTGAGCGTGCGCAGCAGCCCGGTATGCTTGAAGAGGTTGCCGAAGCGCAGGTTGTTCTGGCGGGCGTAGTCGCGGAAGGCCAGGCGAATCTGGTTGCTTGGGTCGGGCTGCAGCCAGCAGTGCTGGATGTCGATGATCTTGTCGAAACGGCTGGGCAGGTGGTAGCCCAGCACGCGGCGGTCGTACTGCTGCGTTTCGTCCGCAATCTGCTCCGAGGTCAGCCAGCCATTGTAGCTGAAGGTGTATTCGAGCTTGTTGCGGTAGTAGGTCGTCTCCTTCGAGCCGAGGATGGGCATGATGTCGGGCAGTTCCACTTTGCCGATGCGCTGCAAGGTGTCGCTCACCTGCTGCTGCTTGTACTGGAGCTGGGTTTCGTAGCCCAGGTGCTGCCACTTGCAGCCGCCGCAGGTACCGAAGTGAATGCAGAAGGGCTGCACGCGCAGCTCGGAGTACTTGTGGAAGTGCACGGGCACGGCTTCCAGGAAGCTCTTTTTCGACTTGGTGATGCGCAGGTCGACCACGTCGCCGGGCGCTACGCCCGAGACGAAGATGACCAGGTTGTTGTGGCGCACCAGGCACTTGCCTTCGGCGACCATGTCTTGAATGACCACTTCGCGGAGGTCCTCCGCGGGGATTTTCTTCGGGTTGGGCATTACATCGTTCACGGGTGCAAAGATAAACCACGGATGCGAGCGGATTTTTCTGGATTTCGCGGATTTTGTGGACGGCCCGGGCTGCTGCTCGAACCGCTGGTATACCTGATGAACAAGCTATAAACGGGTTTCCGCTCGTGTAAGAAGGTGCTTTAGTAGCTTCGATTGGTTCTACATCCGTTTCGCGTGTTTCTACGTTGGTCTTGTCCGCTTCTAAGACGGTTTCGCAGCTTCTAAGAGTCTTTCGGCCGCTTCTAAGACCGTTTCAGTTGTTACCAAGAAGCCTCCGGTTGGTTCTACATCCATTGTGGGGCTTCTAAGTAGGTTTCTGTTGCTTCTAAGACGGTTTCGCGCACTTCTAAGCAGCTTTCGTCCCTGCCAGCCCGGTATAGAAAAGGGCCTTCGAGCGAGTTGCTGATGCGGGCATAAAAAAAGGCCGCCCGGAAGCTCCGGGCGGCCTTTTTAGAATAGCGAGGTTCTTACTTCACCACTTCAAACGTGCCGCGGGTTACGGTGCCGTTGGCTTGCTTGAAGAGGAAATAGTAGGTACCGGCCGGCTGGTCGGGCGCGTTCCAGGTGTTGAGGTAGTTGGTGGTTTTGTACACCTCGCGGCCCCAGCGGTTCAGAATCGTGAGCGTGTTGCCGGGGTAGAGCTCCACGCTGCGGATGTAGAACGTCTCATTCAGCCCGTCGTTGTTGGGGGTAATCACGTTGAAGAACTCCAGCTTGTTCTCGAAGCTGGCATCGGCCCCGTTCGACCACGCCGTGCGGGCCTGGGCGTCGGTGCTGATGGCCTTCACGCGGAAGCTCTGCGCAAAGCCGGCTCGCGACGAGGCAAACTCCTCGGTGTAGGTGGCAGCGGCCGTAGCCGGTACCGTTTTCACCAGCTCCAGGGCGCCGCCGTCGGCCTGGCGGTACAGCTCGTACTGCTTCACGGGGAAGCCCGCGTAGGCGTTCCAGCCCACTTTCACCGTGCCCTCGGCCCGGCCCGCGCCGGGTTCGGTGCTTTGGATGGTGGCGCGGATGGTGGTGTGCTGGGTGCTGCTGAGCAGGGTGCCGCAGGCGTTGGTCAGTTCCACGCGGTAGTCGTACGACTTGGCATCGGCATCCACGCCGGTATCGGTGAAGGAGGTAGCCGTGTTCGGAGCCGTGCCCACCTGAGCGAAGGTGCCCGTGCCAGCGTCGCGGCGCAGGATGCGCACCTGGTTGGTGTTGCCGGCGTTGTTGGGCACGCTCAGGGCCACCACCACTTTCCGGTCGTCGGTCTGGTCGACGGAGGCCGTGTTCAGGGCCACGGTGGCGTTGTCGAGCGGCAGGGTAATGGTGGTAGCCGGGCCGGCGCAGCCGAACTGCGAGGTTTCCTGCACCACCACGGTACGCGAGGCGGCCGTCGGGTTGAAGTTCACCGTGATGCTGCCCGTGCCGTTGCCGCTGACGATGGTACCGCCCGTTACCGTCCACTGGAAGGTGCTGCTGCTGCTGGCGTTGTTGATGGTGTAGCTCAGGCCGCTGAGGGACTCGGGGCAGAGCTGACGCGGACCCACCACGGTGGCGGCGGCAGGCAGCGGATCAACGGTAAACGGATGGCTGGCCGCCAAGCCCTGGCAGCCCGCGGCGTTGGTTTCGCGGGCCGTGAGCAGGTACGTGCCCGGGGCCAACGACGGCAGCGAGACGGTGATGCCCGTTACACCGGGAATTACCACGTTGTTCAACGACCATTGGTAGAGGCCGTTGCTGACGCGCGGCAGGGTGAAGGTAGCCGTGGTACCCGTGCAGAAGCGCGTGGGACCCACCAACTGCTGCAGCACCGGCGAGGGGTTCACCGTTACGTAAAGCGTATCGGATACGCCCAAGCAGCGGATGGTGCCGCCGGCCGTAGAGCTGTTTTCCGTCACCACAATCTTGTTGATGCCGGGACGTGTCCACTGCACTTGCACCGAGGCCAGGTTGGTGCTGACCTGGGTGCCGCCGATGATCTGCCAGGAATACACCGAGCCGTTGGTGTACTGGGTCTGGTAGGTGAAGGGGCCTTCGGCCTGGCACACCTGCAGCGGACCAGCCGGTTTCTGGGTAGCCAGAATTTGGTTGATGCGCACCGGGAATACCACCGTGTCGGACGAGCAGCCGAACTGGTTCAATTGGAAGGCTTCCACCTTGGCCGTGGTCGAAGCACCCTGCCAGTCCACCGTAATGGCGGGCGTGCCCTGGCCGCTGACGATGGTGCCGCCCGTTACTTTCCACTGGTAGGCGGTATTGCGCGGGTTGCGGATGGTGTAGGCCACGCCCGTTACCTGCGGGCACACCGAGGCGCTGCCCTGGATGCTATCCGTGGCCGGGCGCGGGTTCACCGTCACCAGTACCTGGTCGGTGGCGGTGCAACCCTGCGGGTTGGTAGCGGTGACGGTGTAGGTAATGGTTTGAGCGGTGGCCACGTTGGCCGTAAACGTGGGCTGGGCGGCGGTGGCGCTGCTCAGGTTGGCAGCAGGGCTCCACTGGTAGGAGTAGCCCGCCAGTGCCGGCGTGCCCAGGCGCGTCGACTTCTCCGAGCACAGCGTCGCGTCGACCCCGGCATTGACTACGGCGGCCGGATTCACAGTTACATCAATTGTGTCGCGGCTCACACAGCCGGCCAGCGTGGTTGCCGTCAGTACGTAGCGGGAGACAAGGGGGCTGGCGGTAGTGTTGGTGAGGGTAACAGAAGTAAACGAAGCTGTGGGACCGGCCACGCCGGTAGTCGGGCTCCAGGCAAACGTGGTGCCGGTGGGGTACAAGGCCGTGGTGCCGATGGGGGTGCTCTGGCCGGAACACACGGTTTTGTCGGTGCCGGCAAAAGCCACCACCTTCGGGTTCACGGTTACCTCTACCGTGTCACGCGCTACGCAGCCCAGGGTGGTAGTTGCCGTCAGCACGTACTTCGTTACCAGCGGCGCGGTAGAGACGTTGGAGACGTGCGTGAGGGTAACGGCCGAAGTGGCCGAGGTCGGGTTAGCCAAGCCAGTAGTCGGACTCCATTGATAGGTGGTGCCCGCTATTACCGAGGCCGCGTTGCCCAGCAGGGCGGTGCCGCCCGAGCAGAACGTCGCGTCGGTGCCGGCGCTGGCCACGGCGGCCGGGTTCACCGTCACGGTTACCTGGGAGGTGGCGCTGCAGCCTTCGGCCGTGGTAGCCGTGAGGGTGTAGGTAAACGTCAGCGGGGCGCCGGTGGGGTTAGTGGTGGCCGAGAAGGTTGGCTGCGCAACGGTCGGGTTGCTAAGTGCCGTCGACGGGCTCCAGGAGTAGGTGTAGCCGGGCAGCGGCGCCGAGCCCAACTGCCGGGATTCACCCGAGCAGAGCGTCAGGTTGGGGCCGGCAGCGGCCACAGCGGCCGGGTTCACCGTCACCACCACTTGGTCGGTGGCAGTGCAGCCTTCGGTCGTGGTTACGGTCAGGGTGTAGGTAGTCGACTGCAGGGTAGTGCCGGTATTGGTCAGCGTCACTTGCGGGCGGGCCGTAGTAGCGCTGCTCAGGCCCGTGGCCGGGCTCCAGGCATACGTAGAGCCGGCGGTGGCTGCCGTACCCAACTGGACGGAAGCGCCCGAGCAGAAGGCCACATCGGCGCCAGCTTGCGCAATGGCGGCCGGGTTTACCGTTACCGTTACCTGGCTGGTGGCAGTACAGCCCTCCGGCGAAGTGGCCGTAACGGTGTACGTCTGCACGGTGGGAGTGGAGCCGGTGGTCAGTGTCACCGTCGGTTGCGCGGCGGTGGCGCTGCTGAGGCCGGCAGCGGGACTCCACTGGTAGGTGTAGCCCGGCAAGGCGGGTGTGCCAATTTGCGTGGTGGTGCCCGAGCAGAACGCGCGGGACGGACCGGCAGCGGCCACAGCGGCGGGGTTCAGGGTCACGGTCACCTGGTCGGTAGCGGTGCAGCCCTGGGTCGTAGTCGCCGTTACCGTGTAGGTAAAGGTTTGAACCGTGCCGGTTGTGTTCGTGAGCGAGAAGGTAGGCTGGGCGGCGGTGGCGCTGCTCAGGCCCGTGGCTGGGCTCCACTGGTAGCTCTGGCCAAAGGCCGCAGCCGTGCCGAGGGCGGCCGAAGCACCCGAGCACAGCGTGGCATCGGCGCCGGCGTTGGCCGAAGCGGCCGGGTTCAGGGTCACCGTTACCTGGTCGGTAGCGGTGCAGCCCTCTGCCGTCGTAGCCGTGACGGTGTATACCGTCGTAAGCGGCGCCGAACCCGGACCCAGCGTCTGGCTGAAGAAGGGCTGAGCTATGGTGGCGTTGCTTAGGCCGGTGGCCGGGCTCCACTGGTAGCGGTAGCCCGCGCGAGCTAGGGCGCCAAGCTGGACCGTAGCACCCGAGCAAAGACTTAGATCTGAGCCTGCCTCGGCTACGGCAGCCGGGTTCACCGTCACCGTTACCTGGTCGGTGGCGGTGCAGCCTTCGGCGGTAGTCACGGTTACGGTGTAGGTAAACGACTGCGTGGCAGAGGTGGTGTTAATCAGCGAAACCGTGGGCTGGGCCACCGTCGGGCTGCTCAAGCCGGTAGCGGGGCTCCACTGATAGGAGTAGCCCGGCTGCGGAGCCGCGCCCAATTGGGCCGAAGCGCCCGAGCAGAAGCTGGGGTCGGTGCCGGCATTGGCCACGGCCGCGGGGTTCAGGGTCACCGTCACCTGGTCGGTGGCGGTGCAGCCCTGGCCCGTGGTGGTGGTTACGGTGTAGGTAATGGTTTGCGGGGCCGAGCCGGGCGCCAGCGTTTGGCTGAACGTAGGCTGGGCAGCGGTGGCGCTGCTCAGGCCGGTGGCCGGGCTCCACTGGTAGGTTTGGCCCGCTACCGAGGCTGCACCAAGCGTAACCGAAGTACCCGAGCACACGGTGGCATCGGCTCCGGCATTGGCCACGGCTACCGGGCTGACCGTTACGGTAATTTGCCGGGTGTCGGTGCAGGTGCCGGTGGTGCTGGTTACGGTGTAGGTAGTGGTTTGAGTAGGCGAAACGCTGATGCGCGGCCCCGTGAAGGTTTGCGAGCCGGCGGTCCACACGTAGGTGCCGCTGCCGCCCGTTACCGTCAGAATTGCCGACTGACCCAGGCAGATGCTGGTGTTGCCGCTCACGGCCAGGGTGCTGGCCGGCTGAATCTGAATGTCGCGGCTTACCGAGTCGCTCAAACAGCCGAATGCGGAAACGTTCTTGAGCGTGATGCGGCCCTGGCCGGTGTTGCTCCACAACACCTGCACGTTGTTGCCGGTGGCGGGGCCCTGAATGGTGCCGCCCGTTACGCGCCAGTTGTAGCCGCCCGTGGGAACCGGCCCCACGGCGGTGTAGGTGCGCACCACCGTCCGGTCGCAGATGGTGGTGTCGCCGTTAATGCGCGTGGGCGCGGCGGCTTTGTTCACGAAAATCTGGAACACGTCGGCCACCAGCTTAATCGGGCAGCCGTTGTCGGTAGCCGTAATCGATACGTCGTAGGGCGTGGGGCGGCCGTCGCCGCAACGGGCCGTGAAGCGGAATACCCCGCTGACGTTGCCGCCCGTGCCCGTAACCGAAGCGTTGCCGACGCTACTGCCTGCCGGAACTACGCCTTCCTGGTTGTTAAACGTTGCGTTGAAGCCCCCGGCGCCATCGAGCAGGACGCTGCCGGCGCGCAGGTTTAGGTTGTTGCCGTCAGCGTCGGTCGCGGCAACGGGGAAGCTGATGGTTTCGCCTTCTTCCAGCGTAAAGGTGCGCTGACTAGTGCTGGCGGGCGTAAGCTGCGGGGCGTTGTTGGGCGGGCATGTTCGCGACACCAGCTGCACGTCGCGCCTGGTTACGCCTACTAACACCTCCGTGCCGTTGATGCGGCGGTATTCGCGCACGTCAACCGCCACGGCGTATTCGCCAATCTGCGGAGCGGCGTACTTCGAGAGGCCGGTGCTGGCATTGAGCGAAGCGTAGCTGCCCGCGCCGGGGCCGAACGGCTGCGCCGCGCTGAAGCCGGTGTTGTAGGTGGCCGGGGTAGGAGGAGGCGTGAAGGTACCGGGCGGAATAACCCCGCCCGAAGGCGTACCAAACGAGTAAATCAGACGGTCGCCGTCGGCATCCACGGCGTTGTTGAGCACCAGGCTCGTGTCGCCCTGGCAGATGATGGCCACGGCGGTATCGGCAAACGTGGGCGAGCTGTTGGGAATCAGCGGCGGGGCCATTTCCATGTACAGCGTCATGCGGGTGCCGCCCGAGTTGGCAATGTTCTCGAGGCCATCGTTGCGGGCGTTGTCGGAATACACCGCGTAGTAGCCGGCAAACGAGAGCGGCAGGTTCACGATGGTGGTGTAGCGCGTAATGCGCACCGGAATGTTGCCGTTGGGAATGGTGCAGCCGCTGGGTGTGGGCGGCAAGGCCACCACCGAAGCACCCCGGGCAATGCACAGGTCGTTGGCATTGTCGACGGCCATGTTCGGCGGTGCCGGGCTGCAGGTCGGCCCGTTCACGGCCGTCATCGGAATGCGGACGTTGCCCTGGGAGCGGTTGTAAATAGCCACTTCCACGGCGGGGCGGGTCCCGTTGATACCGCCTACCCCCAGCCCCCGGACGTTATCGGTGTAAATCGTCACGGTCACTTCGTAGCGGAACGGCGCGGCGGCCGGGCCGTTGGCATCGAGGTAACGATACGTCATTTCGCCGCCCATTAAGTGGGAAGCCGCTGCCTGGCCCGTGGCAAGGCCCAACAGCGCAAGCAGCACCAGCAAGCTGCGGAGTAGAGTTGTTCGCATATAAGCAGAGGAGAAAAGCAAGGAAAAATGGCCGGACGCCGCTCGCCCGCGAGCAGCATCCGGCCACGGCAAGGAGAGTTAGTCGCGCAGCACGCGGCGCACCAGCGGCTGGCCGTCGGTGCCTTGCAGGCGCAGCAGGTACAGCCCGCGCGGCAGGGTCGAGAGGTCGACAGCCGCGGCGGTGCCGGGCACCAGGCGCACCTGCGAGCGGAGCACCACGGCACCCAGGGTGTTTTCCACCGTCAGGGCGTAGGTGTCGGTGGCGCGTCCCTCGGCCAGCTGCAGGTGCACACGACCGTCGGGGGTGGGGTTCGGGTACACGCTCAGGCTAGCTAGGCTGCGCGCTTCCTGCGCCGACAGCAGCGGGGTAATATTCACCGAGTAGTCCTCGGTTTCGGCGTTTGCCTGGTTGACTTGACACGCAAACGGGGCGTTGTTGTTCAGCCGGGTGATGATGCGCATGCGGGTGAAGCCAACCACGCTGGCAAGGTTGGGCACGGTGAAATTGGCGCTGAGCGCGGCCCCCGACTGCGTGTTGTATAGGATTTCGCTGGCGTTGTCGAACACCCCGTTGCGGTTGTAGTCAATCCAGGCCGTGGTGGTGCGGTTGAACGTGGTGCCCGACACCACCGACATGTTGTAGGTGCTTCCCTGGCGCAGCGACATGACCTTGGTAGTGTAGTCGCCGTAGCCGTTGGCCTCGGCGGCCGAGCTGTTGGAAAACGGTGTGGGCAACGTCGAGCCGCTCACCGTTACGTTGGCAATCCAGATGTTCGCGGTGGTGCCGGAGGAAGTCGAGGCGCAGTACGTGATACACGGCACGGCTACGGCTATGTAGTTGGCTTTGGTCGAAATGTTCTGACCAAACGCGTTGCTGGCCGTCAGCGTCACAGTGTATACTCCCGACGTGGTGTAGGCGTGGGTGGGGTTCTGCTGGGTGCTGGTGGTGTTGTCGCCGAAATTCCAGAGCCACGACGTGGGCGCGTTCTGGCTTTGGTCGGTGAACTGCACCGTGCTGGCGCAGGTGCTGGAGTAGTTCGAGGTGAAGTTGGCAATGGGCGGCTGCGTGTTGGGCAGCACCGTCACCGAGTAGTCTTCGGCCTGCCCGAACTGCACACTGCCGCAAGGGCTGACGATAGAGCCGGCGAAGTCGGAAATGACGCGCAGGCGCAAGGGCGTATTCTTGAGGGCGCTTCCCGGGATGGTAAGGGTAGCGAAGACGTTCGTGGTACGGTTCAGGGCCGTCAGCAGCAGCTCGTTGCTCGTAAAGGTGCCGTCGTTGTTCAAATCCAGCCACACCCGCGTATCCTGGGCGTTGGTGTTGCCGGTCTGTACACTAACGGTGTAGCTGTTGCCCTCTATCAAACTTACCCGTTTGGTGCAGGTGAAATCCTGGTAGCCCACCGAGCCGTCGGCCGACGAGTTGGAGAGCGAGCCGAGCGCGAAGCCGGTGATGCCGTAGCCGCAGCAGTAGTTGACGGTGGCCGCGGCGCAGGTGGCGGCGGCCGGGGCCGGCACCTGGGTGTTGTAGGTGATGTAACCCGCGCGGGTGCTCAAGTTGTTGCCGGCCGCGTTGGTGGCCGTCAGCGTCACAGTGTAGGTGCCGGGCGTGGTGTAGCAGTGGCGCGGGTTCTGCTGGGTGCTGGTGGTGTTGTCGCCGAAATTCCAGAGCCACGACGTGGGCGCGTTCTGGCTTTGGTCGGTGAACTGCACGCAGCCCGAGCAGGTCAGCGGCTGGTCGCCCACGAAAGCGGCCACGGGCGCGGCCGTGCTGGCCTGCAGCGTCACGGCGTAGTCTTCGGTTTGCGAGTACTGCGACGTGGTGCAGGGCCCCGGAAGGGTCGTCAGGCTGTAGTCGGCGGCCACGCGCAGGCGCAGCGGCACGCCCACCGCCGCCCCGGCCCCGATGCGCACCGTGCGCGTTTGCAGGCCCGTACCCGAGGAGGCGAAGATTTCCTCCGTGCTGGTGTTGAACTGCCCGTCGTTGTTGAGGTCGAGCCAGGCGCGCACGTTCTCGGCCGCGCCGGCGTTGGTCGTCACCCGCATCACGTAGTCCACACCCACGGTGAGGGTGGTGGCCACGGCCGGTACCGGGCCCACGGCGCAGGAATAATCCTTGTAGCCGTCGCGCACGCCCGCCGTGGTGTTGTTGATCGTGTTGAGCGTCACGTTCAGAATCCCCATGTTAAAGGGGTAGTTTGCCGCCGGGGCCGAGCCCGGCACGCACGCCGCCACTGGGCACTGCGCCTGCACTGCAGGTGCCAGCAACGTCAACAAAGGCAGTAAAATAGCCGGCGCCCAGCGCCGTAGGGGTAGCATGTGTGGCATAGAAAGTCCCAGTGAGAGTGGGGAATTCGGGTCGTTAAAGGTAGCGACTAAATCCAATCAACCATACCGACAATGCAACCTCTTATGTGATTAATCGTATGGGCGCGCCCGATTGGGCCGCCGTTTCCAAAGCCCGTAGCTTTGCGGGCCCGCAGCCGCAGGGTTGCGCGTTCCAATTGATCCAGCATATGCAAGGAAAAGTAGTCTTGATTACGGGTGGTACCTCGGGCATTGGGCGCGCCTGCGCCGTAGCCTTTGGTCAGGCGGGCGCCCGCGTTGCCGTTACCGGCCGCGACGAAGCGCGCCTGCGCGAAACCGCCGAGCAACTCCGCGCTTTGGGCATCGACGCCCGCACCATTCGGGCCGACGTGGCTTCGGAAGCCGACTGCCGCCGCGCCGTGGAGGAAACTGTGCAGGCGTTTGGCCGCCTCGACGTGCTGCTCAACAACGCCGGCATTTCTATGCGCGCCCTGTTCCAAGATGCCGAGTTGGAGGTAATTCAGCGGCTGATGCAAACCAATTTTTTCGGCACCGTGTACACCACCAAATACGCCCTGCCGCACGTGCTGGCGGCGCGGGGTAGTGTCGTGGGCGTGTCGAGCATTGCTGGCTACCGCGGCTTGCCGGGCCGCACCGGGTATTCGGCTTCCAAATTTGCCATGCAGGGCTTTCTGGAAGCGCTGCGCACCGAAGTGCACCCGCAGGGCGTGCACGTGCTGACGGCCTGCCCGGGTTTCACCAGCTCCAACATCCGCAATACCGCCCTGGCCGCCGACGGCTCCCAGCAAGGCGAGTCGCCGCGCGACGAAAACCAGATGATGAGCAGCGAGGAGGTGGCCCGGCATATCCTGCACGCCGTGCAAACCCGCAAGCCCACACTGGTGCTGACGGGCAAGGGCAGGTTGACGGTCTTTCTCAACAAGTGGCTGCCCGCCAGTATAATGGACCGCCTCGTGCTCAACGAATTTCAAAAAGAGAAAAATTCGCCGGTTGGTCACAAGCCCGCCCCCAGCCAGTAAGCGGCTGGTTTAGGTCGAGGCAATAGAGGTGGAGTAGGTAAGTAAAGTAACAAAGGTGGCCACGCAGCAGCCTTTGTATGCAACGTCCCTAACTACCTCTGAGCCCCGGCCATCGACTAGTAGACATTATGAGTCCATGGCCGGGCTGCGCGGCTGATGGTTTCCGTCAGCACCGTTGCGGCTTGGCTTTAGGTGTTCCTCACTTGTGTCTATGCCTCGTTGCTGGTAATGCTCTGGTCATGGCTTCAACGGGCCAAACTTGAACCGCCGGGTCCCTATTCTGCTGGATACTGAGCCAGCCTAATGGGCTTCAGTGGCATCAGGCTCATGGAAGGCTATTACTGGACCAGCAGCAAATCGTGCTGACGGATGTAGGCCATGCGGCCGCGCCACACCACTTGGTACCAGATGTCGCGCTTGCCTCTTACCAAGAGCCGGTCCCCGCTGGCTACGGTAGTCAGCCAGTCGCTAGCAGCGCTCGGGGCTGCCATAAGTGCTGCATGAGGTTGGCAAACCAAGCCTGCAGTCGGCGGAGCCAGCAACTCCATAAATGCTCCCACCAGCAGCAGGTAGCAACCATATACCACCCACCAACCACGCCCCACCCGGCGTTGCCGCAATAGCAATAGCATGCCCACTACCACGGCCACGGTGAGCAGGCTTTGTAGCACAACCGGGTAATAGCGCCTCACCGAAACCATCAACTGCTGCTGCCAAGTGCTCGGATAGCCTGTCAACTGACGGTTTTGCGCCATCTCGACCATTTTGCGCCACACAGCCCAAGTGGGGTAGCGGGCTTGGTATAGGCTTAAGTAGTACAGCGCCGAAGCACTACGGTTGTGGCTTTCTTGGGTAGCAGCCATTCGCAATAACATCCGCGGGCTTGCTTGCTGGTGTTTGAGGATCTTCCGGTAAAGGGGGTAAGCCCGCTCAGCTTGTCCGTGTGTAGTCAAAGAATCTGCTCGAAGCAGTGCTTTGCTAGTTTCTTGAGCTTGAGCAATTTGAGTAAAAAACGCTAGTAGCGCTAAAAAAAACGTGATTTTTTTCTGTCTAAAGTTTGGCATCAATGCTTCAGCCCGCTACTTTTGTACCCGCAATTCAACAACAACTAGTCGCTGAATCGCAAAGGAAATGATTCTGTAGCTCAGCTGGTAGAGCAGTACACTTTTAATGTACGGGTCCTGGGTTCGAATCCCAGCGGAATCACAGAACGCCCTGTAAGTCAAGTACTTACAGGGCTTTTTTGTGCTTGTTAAGTTTCTAGTCGAGTTACTTCTCGCTCGGTTTAGAGCTGCTGAATCGCTCTGAGCCGGTTAAAACACTATTAAGCACGCATTTCGGCTCGTCTGTTGAGCCCGGATGCCTGGACTAGCCTTTCTGCTTGCTTAGAGGACAGAATGCGATACAGGAGCCGATTTGATCCTACATCAGCTCTGCCGTAAGGGCAGCAGCCCATGAGTCGGAAGTAGGCGTTTATTTTTCCTTGGTTTCCAGTCGGGAAGTACTGTACATTGTTACCCCGCTCCCGGCGCATTAACAACTAGCCAGTTCTACGACAGCTTGGCTACTCGATCAGCTTGAGTCGCACATTGAACCTGCCCTCTAGAACTCAAGATGCTTGCCCAGGCGCTGGTGTAGTGGATTCGCTAGACACTCATTAACCCGCTTGCATGGAAAACTTTTTACTTGACGGTGAAGAATTAATCAGGCACACACCGAACAACGTTGTCGTGCTGACAACGCACCGGCTACGGTACAGCGCAGCTAACTCCAGCCACTCTCGCCTCGTTTCGATGATGCTGGATAAGGTCAGCTCGTGCGAGGTTCGCTATGAAAGTCAACCCGGACTGTGGGTTATCGGCTCGCTTTTCGCTATCCTGGGAGGCATGGCCCTGTTTGCAGGGGGGACTATCCAGCTGTTTGGTGTGCTGGCAATTGTATTAGGCCTCGTACTAATCGTAGCCTATTTGTCTACCAGAAGGCACATCGTCAGTATCACCTCGGATGGCGGAACCCGCATTGGTTTTGAAACCAAAGGACTGAAAAGAGAAGCTGTAATCGCTTTTGTGAACGAGATCGAAAAGGCTAAAACGGAGCGAGTCGAGCGCCTGTATCAACTCGCCAATTCTGTTTTGGCTTAAGCTGTATTTACCTGTCATTCCCATGAACACCAAACCAAATCTCTTCAGCCTTGCCACCAAAGAGCTGTCTCAGGATGCCTTTTTCACCTGGCTGTTGCAATGGGCCGACCAAAGTGCAGCCTCATTCGATCAACAGCTTCACCAAGTAGCCAAAGCTTTTGTCCAGCTTCTTCTGGGCGAGTCCAGCGACTACATTGTGAACCAAGTCCAAGCGGGGCGGCAGTGGAAGAACATCGATGTATGGGCGGAAGTCAATGGGGAATATTTCATTGCCATCGAAGACAAGACGACAACCGGTGAGCATTCCGAGCAACTGGAGAAGTACAAGAGAGCTGCTGAAGAACACTACAAGGAAACTGGTTTTAAGCTTGTTTTCATCTACTTGAAGACCGGCAACGAAAGCCTTACAACCTTGAAGAAAATAACGGACAAGGGCTATACTGTAATCGGCCGGAAGGCCATCTTGGGCGTGTTACAGGCCAAGGGCGTTAACAACGAGATATTCGTCGATTTCGTCGAATATCTCGCAACCATCGAAAACCAAACCCAGACTTACAGCACCATTCAGAATATCATTTCCGATTGGAGAGCAGCAGAGGGGTTTTACCTACAATTGCAAGAGCAGTTAGGTAAATGGAGCGATTGGGGGTATGTATCCAACCCCACGGGGGGATTTTTGGGTTTCTGGTACAACTGGGCAGAAACCAACGACTATAGCCTCTACATCCAGATCGAGAATAGATTTGATAGCGGCATCAAAGTGGTTGTCAAGATTGGCGACTGGGAGCCCACTATTGATACGCTTTACCGGATTGTTGCGGAGTTGCAGCCATACGCAGTGAAGCACGAGCTTACCCTTGTGAAACCAGACAAGTACAGAACAGGCGACACGTCTACGCTGGCCGTTGTCAAAAACGCTTTTGCCGATGGTGGCGACGGTAACTTTGACCTTGCTGGATTTGTGCAGGTATTGAAACGTCTGGAATTGGTATTGAACGAGTACGTTGCAGACGCAGAGCGTGTCCTGTCAAGTGCTGAGGTTAATGATCCTAGCTAGGTCATGAGCAAGACCGGAAAGAGTAGAAAGCTGGGCGGCCTAGCTTTCTACTCTTTCCGGTCTTGCTTGGCTCCCTAGGATGGGCGAATACTATCCGCAAACAGGCGGTTTCTTGTTGTTGGGTAAGAGCTTTTACGAAGGCGGTGACAAGTGGCTTGTTCGCAGCATCAGGGCGGAGGCTGAGGCTACATCTGTTTGCAAGGGCAAGGCTTACGTGCTTCCCTCTAATAATCGCCTTTCCCGGCTACACAGTGCCGTACCCCACCCCTAGGACTTTCCATGTCCCCCAAATAACGAGGAATGACATGGCAGTGGAAGTGGAAAACCGTCTGCCCAGCAGCTTGCCCGCAGTTCATTCCCAAGTTGTAGCCGTCGGGGCGGTGGCTTTCTTCGATGTTCGCTTTTACCATCTTGATTACGGCGGGCAACTCCTGTAGTTCTTCTTCGCTAAGCTCGAAATAATCCCTGCGCAGTTGCTTGGTGATAATTAGAGAATGCCCGGGGCTAACCGGGTATCCATCCCTGATCACAAAAAAGTGATCAGTAGTTATAATGTGGTTGTCCGGGCTAATTGAAAAGAAAACCGAGGGCTTTTCCATGTGCGACAAGGGTAAAGCAAATACTGGTTGCGTCGGGGAGTTTAGGCCAGCAACGCTTTGAGCCGCTTGTTCTCCTCAGTAAGCTTGGCTATTCTTTCTTTCAGCTGAAGGTTCTCGTGCGTCAAATCGTACGCCTCCCAGCTATCAAATTTTGAAACCTGCGTGAGGGCTTTGCTTATCAGGTACACCGTATTGGAGGCGCTGATATTGGCGGGTTCTGTATGCAGTTGCCGCACTATTCCTCTAGGGTCTATCAGGTCAAAATAAATCCGATCAGGAAAGTAGTTCGTCGCACTTCCCCAATGGGCCCCAGTTGTCCATTTGCTGTTCCCAAAGCCTGTTGCCTTACCGGCCAAGTCGAAGACCTCAAAGTGCTGAGCCCAGTTCTGCCCACAAGTATTCTTGGTGCCGTGGGTGATGTATGCCTTCAAAACATACGCTACAGCAGCATTCCGTGCCAGTTCAAAGGAATCGTGGCGACTTACACGTTTGTTATCGAATACGGCGTAAAATTCCTCTTGCAAGTGCTTCATATGATCAGTTGGTATTGGTCATTTCTTTAGCCCTATTCAAAATGCGCCCTTCTTGTTGTTCAGGCGGGTGATGAGTTTGCGATAGAAAGAATCAGCCTCCGGGTTGTAACCGGCAGCGCCCCCCCAATAATAAGCCCCCAAGATCTCCTTTGCGTTGTCGTAGTGCTTTCGCAGACTCTTGGCACGTTGAGCGGGGGAAGAGCCGAGCTCTCTTTCTATCTTTCCTTTCCAGGGGTGGTTGCTGCCCATGATGTTCTCGTTGCGGGCAATCAGCTTCTGGATGAAGTGCTCCCCGACGAGCCTATCGCTCTTGCTGAGATTACAGTCCTGATGGGCAAGCACCAGGTTCCAGATCTCGTCGTGGTGCAGTACTTGCCTGGGCAGGACATGGTCAACGTGGACCCCGCCTGCAGCCATGGGTTCGCCGCAGTAGAAGCAGGTGTTGGCTTGGTAGCCTTCCAAGAAAGGAATGTTAGCCGTCAGGTTGGTTCGGTGGTAGCCGTTTAACAGGTAGATGCCCCGCAGGTCGTTGGCGAGTTGTGAGTGGTCGTGAGAAATCTGAAAGGCACCCTCCAGCAGCCCCCATCGGCTGTCCAGTTGGCTTTGCAGGTTTGCTACTTCGCCGTCGGCCACCCGAAACAAGGCCTCGGTGAGGTTTAGCGAACGGCCGAAATCAGCGTTGTAAAATTTACCCTGCACGATTTCCCTGTCGGTGCCAATGGTCTGAAACCGGGGTATGACATCGTGAAAGGCCCGCAGCCCGACTTCCTCCACAGCCTGGGCGTACGTGAGCTTCCCAAGCTGGTACTCCCTGACGATTCGCTCCATGATGGTGAGCCGGGCCGGGTTGGACTGCTGCGGCATCGCTTGAGCAGCTGCAAGCCGGCTGAGGTAGTTGTCCAGATAAGCTTGCGAAAGGGCATCCCAGGTAACCACCTGCTGGTTGCGTTGGGTGAGGTCCAGCAGGGTTTTGCCTAGCGCTATCTTGTACGTTGCCGCATTCAGGCCATAGAGGATGATCCCGTTCCAGTATTCTGCCTCGCTGAATTTCATATCGGTCTATCAAGTGTATAGGTACTTACCCATAGGTTTGCCCTTCAATTGCACAGGGTAAAATACACTTGGTTTTTAGTTTTCACCCGTTGCCTAACCTCAATCGGAACTCCCATGCCCTCCGGTCCTCACATTAGCACGGCCACCTTCGTCGAGATCCTACAGAATGATAAGTTGGTGCGGAAGGACGAAGTACTGATTTTCCAAACGCTGCACGCACTGGCAGCTCGGGAGGCCTCCGCAACGGAATTGGCTCGGTTGCTGGGGTGGCGGGGCAAGAACGATGTGCAAAACAAGATACTGGGCTTGGGCCGGCGAATACTGCAGAAGTACGACATTCAGCAAAGCAAAAGGACCAACGGCACCAAAAGGTATTGGGACTTATTCTTCACCGGCCGTTACGAAGGAGTATATTTTCTCTACCGATTGAAGCCGGAGTTGGAAGCCGCTTTGGCCGAGTGTGGCCTGCTTCGAAACATCAGTTTACCTATCAGTCGACCGGCGTATTTATTTGCCTGGAACCCTGCTAAATGGCAGTGGGCAGACTTGGAGCAGCAGGTAGAAGAGTGGCAAAAGACCGGAAAGTCAACCCAGGTTTGGAGCTGCGTCAGCCACCGCAGGATCAGGCCTGGCGATCGGGTATTCTTGGTTCGGTTGGGTTCCACACCCCGGGGGATCATGGCCTCGGGTAAGGTCGTGTCCGAGCCCTTTACTGCGCCTCACTGGAACGGGGAAGACCGGGAAATCTGGAAGGTGGTTATTGAGTTCGACGTGTTGCTCAACCCTGGGCGGGACTCCATCTTAACCTTGGAATTCCTCGATACGGGTGCCCTAGCCAAACAGCAGTGGACACCCATGTCTTCAGGAGTGCCAATCCTGCCGGAAGCAGCCCAGGAACTGGAAGAGGAGTGGTTTCACTTCCTCACCACGCAGCAACTTCGGTTCCCTCCGTTTGCCGACGCTTCGCAGCATGGTTCGCAATTGTACGAGGGTGCTGCCATTGAGACGGTGCAAACCCGGTATGAGCGCAATACCTACGCTAGGAACCTCTGTCTGGAACACTATGGCTACGCATGTGCTGCCTGTGAATTCGATTTTGAGAAAACCTATGGTAGCCTTGGGCACAAGTTCATTCATGTGCATCACCGGACCATGATCTCAACGGCTGGGCAGCCTTACCAAGTGGACCCTGTCAAGGACCTGGTGCCTGTTTGCCCGAACTGTCATGCCATGCTGCACAGACAGAATCCGCCCCTTACTGTCGATGAATTGAAGCATAGGATGGCCCGTGACTAAGACAGCACATGTGTTGCTCCCTTGGCTCAAGGGAATTGCTAGTATCATCTCCGTTTACTTTTCCCAATGCCCATCATCAACCACCGGTTCTTGTCCCACAGCATACACCCGGACACCGAGACCTTAATTGTCGGAACATTCAATCCAGAAACGGCAGAGAACGAGGCGGATTTCTTTTACGGGCGAAGCCGGAATTTCCTGTGGCGCTTGCTGCCCGCTGCATACGGGAGCGAAGATCTAAAGGGCCGGGCCGTCGCAGACAAGATCAATTTCATCCGCACGCACAAGATTGATTTTATCGATTTGATTGCCCGAGTCGAAGTAGAAGCTGGGCAGGAAGCTAATTATGACGACATCTACCTGGACAGTAAAAAACCTGCGTGGAATGATGTCATTGCTCAATTAGAGCAATTGCAACATATCAAGCGGGTCTGCTTTACCAGGAAAACGCTGGGTGGTATTCCGCACATGAAAGTACGGGTCGAGGAAATCCAGCGCTATTGCAACGCTCATGGCATTGAGTTCTCGCTGTTGAAGACGCCTGCGAGAACGTACTCCGTCCATAAGCAGGCGATCTGGTCCAACTTCTTTGGTAAGACCTCAACCAACTAACGCACGGTAGTGGGTGGGTTCCAATGTGCAGGATTGGTCAAGGAGACCTGGCAATACAAAGACCTTAGGGCCTTTACCATAATTGAAAACTCGGTAGAGCTGGTAATTATCGAGCAGGCGAGAAACGTTTACCTCATTATTAGAGGCATAAAAGGGCGTTAAAGGACCAAAGCGAGTTGTTTTCACCTCGATGGGCCTTTCCTTGCCCGATATCTCAAAAGAGAGCACATCGTAGCCCAGCCCATCGCCTTGCGTTTGTGAAACGTGTTCGATGCGTTCGGCTAAACTGCGGTGTCCAGCCTTCCATAAACGGGCATGCTCTACTTCCAATACAAACTCCTCACCCGCCTTTCCTAGGGAAGCATTGTTTGCTTCCCTTTCCAAGTAGTTTACTCCCAAGCGAGGCCGATTGACTCGTTCCCCCCGGCCAGTTCTATGAAAAGTACTCGGTTGTCGTTGTGGCGCAGGTACGAAGGCGAGTTCTAAATCAACATCCGTAGCCGCTACAAGTGCCGGTTGCTCCACGAGGTTCTTCACAGTAACCAGCAGGGACTTATCAAGTGCTAGGTGTGCTTCTACTACCTCCCGTAGCAGCTCTTGGTAATTGCTGCGTGGCTTGTACCCATCAACGTACGGGAAGCCAAGGTCCAAAAGCACAGCGCTCATGTTGGCATGCTTGAATTCGATAGAAGCCAACGTTCGTCCAGTCAGTATTCGATTTAACTGGCGATTTGCTTCTTTCTTGTTGACCCGCTCACCATGCAGTTCTTTGTTGAGCATGTCAAAGTACGTCCTGACAATTGCCTCGACTTCAATGCGGGACCAATGCGACATGGTAAGCAGGAGGTAGCTTGGTGAATGATATGGGTATGCTTTCGATACATTCGAGAACCGTTAACCGAAAGCGCCACCTGCTGCAACAGATAGCCGACGAACTGAACCAAAGTGGCTACGTGACCTGCATGGGCAAGCAGTTCACATCCACTGGTGTATTGCGCTTACTGAAACGGGTAAAGCAACTATCTGGATCTCTGTGAAACAGCTGCTTCCATACTCAAAAGATGTTGATATGCCGCCTTTCTAAAGGCTAATATTTTATCTGAAGCGTCAGCCCATATTGGACGATGCTCTTCGCCTTGCGTATCCATGAGCGCCGATATAGCTCGCTCATGCTCCCCCATTAACTGCTTCATTTGTTCTAAATCCTTCTCATTGCCAATTTTAATTTTATATAAAGCCAATTCGCTTCTGTATTTTAAATAATGTGAGCCAGCAAGCCTATATTGTTTAAATATCGCTTCGCCAGCATTAAGCAACATCTCAACTAAGTCAGAGTTACCTACATACAACTTCGTTTTTGCTTCAGCAATTTTATAATTAGTATAATAATCATCAAGCTTTTTTATTGTAGACATGATTTCCTCATAATTATCTTCATCATATCCCAAGTACTTTACACTACTGAAATGCCTTAGAACTTCCATAGCCTCGAAACATTCGACTATAGCTTTTTTCTCTTCACCACGTAAAGAAATACGCATCTGATTTTTGTATTGCAAATCAGTGCGCAGTTGTTCTAGATCCTTACTAAACTCATTTTTGACTGCTTCTACTTGTTGCGTAATTCCAGCAATGTCTTCTTGAGTTGCTACGTTCTTACCCTTTTCGGTAAAGTAAGACTTAAAGAATGCTTGGTACATAGCCAGCATGAACAAAACAAACGCAAAGGCAGCGTTGAAGATTAGCAAGGCGTAGTTTGACATAAAAGAGCGGAAACTTGGTCGGATACAATGATGCAAGCTATTAAACTCGCACGGACGTGCCAAACGTATGCTCTATAGAGTCCGGCCCGACTGGTAAGCTATTTCGCTTACCAGTCGGGCCGGACTCCTTATAAGCAGTGTATTATGCCCTTTTACAACTACGCAATTTTGCACATAAAAAAGACCGCAAGTGCCGCAGTGGTGTCGTTCGGTACTGCGGCCTAGGCAGTACACCAAACAACAATCCCCAACCACTTACTACTATGGTATAGTAAAACGCTACCGTCCAAGTTCAAGCCGCCCAGTCGCAGCAAAGCGCAGCTGCGCAGGTAGATGCACCGGAATTTGCACTCAGCCTAGAAAAGGCACCTGTCGCTGAAGTAGCCGAGGCTGCTGCCGAAGCTGCTGTTACGCTGCAACTCGATGGCCAGCCCACCAGCGCTGCCAAGCGTGAGCGCAACTACTCGCAGACGACCGTTGACAAGGAGGACCTCGACCGCCTCAACGCCTTCAAGGCCCACGTCAAGGACACCATCGGCGTCAACGTGAGCAACCAGCGTATTATTAAGACCGCACTCGATGTGCTCACCAACAACCTTGAGCCCTTCATGCAGGAGCTGACTAACGAGGCGCACAACAAGAAGCGGCAGAAGGACCTCGCAGCGTACGAGGCGCTCAAGAAGCAGTTGGAGGCCGATGGTCTGCTCGGCGACAAGGCAGAAGCTCATGCAGAAGCCGAAGCAGCCGCCAAATGAGCTACAAAAGCCCTCTGGATTGGTTCTGAAGCCTTTTTTTATTCAATGCTTATGAGTTTATATGTTCTGAGTACAGGAAGTATGGTATCTTAGTCTTGGCGTATCAACAAGCATCCAAATGAATATTGAATTAAAAATCAAACGGTTAGAAAGAGTACTTGATATGGCTGCCGAACTAAACGGCAAAACCATAGGGAATAGTGATTTTAAAGCTTGGCAAACTTATACAACTAGTGTCTTTAATGCTGTGTTTGGCGAAGAAGCCTTTCAAACTAAGCACTTTAAGTCAATTAAATTCATCCCTCATAGTGCATTTCAGCTGCCAGGTGAAACAGAAGAAGATTATAAAAAGCGAAGAGTAACAGCTGCAAACTATGGGCTAAATATCGTCAAAGGTGCCATCAAGGGTTATTTGGTAGACTTGAATGATGAAAAAGGGCATATTCAAGTAAGTCAAAGCCCTGCTGCATTGTCTACATCTTATTCTAAAGTCAAACGGGTGTTTGTAAGCCATGCTTCAAAGGATGTGAATTACGTTGAAGAACTAATTGACCTACTTAAGCTTATTGGCTTACACAGAGACCAAGTATTTTGTACATCAGTCAAGGGTTACGGAATCCCACTCGGCTCTAATTTCTTAAGTGAATTAAAGGAGCGAATAAACGATGATGTATTAGTTTTATTTGTATTCTCACCTAACTTTTACGCAAGTCCAGTTTGCTTAGCTGAAATGGGGGCTGCCTGGGCACTCTCTAAAGAACACATTCCGATTGTCATTCCCCCTTTTAAGTTTAGTGATATAAAAGGTGTGCTGCCTCATACCCAAGGTCTTATGATTAACGACAAACTTGAATTAAACGCATTAGCTGACAGAGTTGAGGAATTGTTTAAGCAGCCTAGCCACACGACAAATCCAGATTGGGAACGCAGTAGAGATAGAATCTTAGAACGTATCAATAATTTAATTTACTTAGAGCAAGCAATAAAAGATGCCGAATACCTGGCGGATGAGCTAGAGAAAAGTGATAAAAATTATCAAAAGGCAAAAAAATATTTGAACAACAAGAACAGTAGGAGTAACTAATACAATCTTATGCAAAAAGCGACAACGAAATGTGTGGCTCACTACTGCACCAAGGTAGAATAAATTTTACTAATAAAGCATTGTTGAAAATTTAGGTCATTCCTCAGGGGGGAATTGGTGGTTTTAATCATGAGCAGGCCTTGCAAATCGCATCTATCAATAGGCTTAATTTGGAGAAATTATATTTATCATCTATGGATTTAATATGTTTAAACTTTCTAATATAATCCTCCTTATTTTCAAGCGAACCGTGATAACAATTACACTCTTTTACGTAATTTGTCCATCTGACTTTTGGTATTTGCCGCATTTTGTATTGTAAATCCAAGAAGCATTCAATCGCAACTGCCTTTCCATTAATATTTTCTACAGATTCACCGATAGGCCCTACCGTGGTAAAGCTTGTGAATTCTACTAAGTGGGGCAGTTTCATTACTTTCATCTGAGTTGGTAGTTTCATTGCAGCAATTTTATTGTATTTATCATTGCCTTCTATATCATTGTCAAAGATTACCAGTACTTTATTTTGAATGCCTATACTCACCAGCCCTTGACAAAATCTGAATAAATTCCCGCTACCCGTAAATGGGTATCCATCTTCCATGTCAATGAAAGTGAAGAAGCCAGCTACATCGGGCCTTGTCATCTCCATTGCTTTTTTGATAATGAAAGTATCCGTGTTGCCCTCCGTAACAATAAGGAATTTACCTTCTTTTGCAACGCCGCCCGTCAATTCTGATTCTGTAGCCCAGCCGCCCTCAATCAAATCAGCAGTGTGCCATTCAAGCCATATATCTTGATTCTTATCATTTTCTGCGAATAAACGAAGTAAGACAAGGGGGTCAAGTAAATCGCAGAAATACACAACATCAAATTCAGTTAAAGCATTATTCTCGCAATGTTTTATAAATGGTTCATAATTAATTAATTCTTGGTAAAGAAAATTACCCATTTCATATTCGATATAGCCTTGATACTTATAATTATTTATATTAACCTGGCTAAGCCAGTCGAATAACACCTTGGGTTCTACTTTAATATCAGCGCCATAAATGTATCTCAGATTTACTTCATATATAGATTCGAGCTTTGCAAGCGAATAACCAATTAAGTCAAGTCGGGCTTTAACGTCCTTTAATTTGCATGCGCTTGCAAGTTTGTGTTCCTCAACTTCGTCAGCATAACTATAGGGGACCTTCTTTCTGTCAGATGGAAGAAACAAATTGGAATAGTCTCTATATCCATGGTTCTTACCCCAATCGAGTTGCAACCCATTCACTCTAAGAGTAATCATTGATCCCATATAACTGGCGTGGTTTACTGTAAAACAATTTGTTTGACAAAACTTTATTGCAATACAAGTCTTCGACTAATCACTCAGGAGTAAGTCGCCGATCTTGATGTAACCGTTGCAATATTCAAGGCAATAATCGCTGGTGAAGTTACAGGTGCGAACGATGCCGTTCTCATACTGATCGTAAAAGACTTCGCAGAAGTACGTGCCCATGTGGTAGAGGTTGATAGCGACTTCCTCTTCATATTTCATAGCAACTATAATAGTACCTCTCCTGCACGATAGGGGTCATTCGAGGTACATCCATTACGAACAGAGTGGAGATAGGTGCCAACAGTGATGGGCTATGTCATAGGACAGGTGTCACCGGGTTTTCGCACTGTTGTGATAATGCCCTTTTTTGGTGTTTTTCACCACCTAGCTATAGGGCCATTTAACTTTTTTGAATGTTACTAACATAATTATTATTGAACTAATCCGTGTTAGTCGGCGGCCCTTTATACAAAGATCTTTTTATAAGCATTGCACTGCGCTAGAACTCTATCAACAATTGTTGATAGAATGCCGTGAACTGCTTTTGCAGTTGCGGTTTTCGTGCTATTATCTTTGCAGGGCAAGAGGGGAACACCACCCCAGGGAGTTACTAGCGCAGACCCTGAGGTCGCACTTATCAGGCCGAGCCGCCGCCCCCGCCTTGTACCACTTCTTGGCGATTTGACTAACACCCCGACGGAATGGGGAGGGTGTACCGTGTGCTGCAGACTGCGGGGTCAATTCGCCAGCGTCCGCTCGGCCTATCCATTTCTTCTTATCCAACCTAACCCCTCAGTAACATGAGCAACAAAGACGTGCGTCCGAACGAGGATGCAAATGCAAACACCAACAACCGCAAAGGGCTTGATCCCGACATCCAAGACTTCTCGCAGTGGCTAGACGAGAACATGGATGCCGCCGACAACCAGCGTGAGTTGACCGACGAAGAGCACGAGCGGCTCGCCGCCAAGATGGACTACCACGACTACGTGGAGCAGTTTGAAAGCCTGAGTCCAGCTGAGCAGCTGTTCCTCGGCAAGGCAGAAGATGCCTTTAACAACCTCGGAAGCATGCTGCCTGACGCTGATCGTCGGTTCTTCGGCACGCTATCCGAAGCCGTTGACCTGGGGATAAAAAACGCATTGGCTATGCCCTTGGGCACCAGTGGTGAGCGGTCTGTGGCCTATGCTGCAATAGTAGCCCCTGCGTACAATGCGTTACGGATGCGGCATGAGGCAACGCACAAGCAGGAGGTAGATGCCTTCTTCGACGAGATGCAGGACGCCTTGGTCGATGCCTTGCGCTTAGCCCTAAGACTCGACGGCTCCACAGGCAGAAGCTAGAGTGGGTCTGCTCGTACCCGAAAGCATCAACTCGGCTTTCAGAGTTGATGCTTTCGGGCACTTGACTTGACCAGGTTACGCTTCGGCAACGTCTCGGGCCTGGCGCCTTGACGGCGGCCCGTCAACGTCCGGCCAGTAAGAACAGTGCGGTGCGAGGGGGAAGGGCGGGGGCAGGTTTATAGGATAAGTGTGTCCGGGTTTTCGCACGTATAGACAGGCAAGGGGAAGGGAGGCCGTCGGCCCATGCAGATATAGGATAAGTGTGTCCGGGTTTTTGCACCCACAGCTCAAGTGTCCGGGTTTTCGCTCGCATGAGTTGAACTGCTGGTGCCTGATACAAAAACTCGGACACACTTATCCTATAAACCTGCTCCGCTCACCTGCCCCTGCTATGCCCATTGCCTTGCTTGGTCCGTGTATCCGGGGTGCGAAAACCCGGACACACTTATGCTGTATCATCGCCCCTAGTCCGCCCAACCTCCCCTCGCCTCTGGCTTGGCCCCCGAAGGGCGTTTAGTGAAGCGTATAGTTGAGAAATAAACTTCTGACTGTCTGAGACTTTTGGGCAATAGTAGCGTATAATAATCATATATAAAGCATGGAAAACGACGCTATTACCCCCGAGCGCAAGCTGAGCAAAACCATCACGCTCACCCCCACGGCGCACGCTAATCTGGTGGCCTTGTCGAAGCGGCTGCGTGCTGAGCACGACCGCTACGTGACGGCCAGCGAGACCATCACCATCCTACTTGCTGCCTACGAGGCGGCGAGCTAAAAGAACCACAGGCAACGGCTCCCGACGTCATCTAGGGAGATAGCAAGGAGGGATGGCCATCCTTCCTTGCGCCTACCGTGTACAACCAGATGACACGACGATGACACCTAAGAAAAGACTTTCCACTGCTGAACAAGCAGTAGCCAACGGCGCTTTGCAGCCGCTACGGGTTTGGCTGCCCGCCACCGTGAATGAGGCCACCTTCCGCCAGCAGTTCCAGCGCTGGATTGCCGCTGAACAGCCCACGTTTGAAACAGGCAAAGGGGCCTTCCTGGAGGACGAGTGCCTGCACCTGTTCTCCACGCTGGCCCTGACGGCGGGCCTGACCATCTACCGCTCGAAGCGTAGCGCCGATACGTTCAAGGACGGCTCGAAAGCCGTGACCAAGCAAACGGCCCTCGGCTACACCGGCCTGAGCCGTGACAACCTGCGCCAGCAGTTTGGCAACGGCTACGCCAAGTACATCGAGTTCCTACGCACCCACAACTACTTGCAGGTGTACGAGTTCTACGACAAGGAGGGCCTAATTAGCACGGGAGACGACCTGTTTGGCGTGGCCCCGGTCAAGCGTAACTACAGCTACAAAGCTAAGGGCCACAAGAAGGCCAACACGGGTTCGTACATCGGAAAGAACTCCAGCAGCAGCGAGCAGGGCATGCCCAAGCACTACCGCCTGCACAACGACCATGCGCTGCCAACGGAGAACGGTAGCTTTGACGTGCTGTACTCCGTTGAGATGGGGCCCAAGTATTCCCACAAGGCCCACCGCTACTACACCAAACTCAAAGATCAGACGCTGGCTCGTCGTGCCGGCTTCCCGAAGCACCGGCAAGTGCTGGCCGAGTACGTGGACACGCTCGTGCGCAACGTGGACTTCGAGGACATGGAAGCTTGGCTACGCACGACAACCGACCAGATGCAGGACATGCCGCCCGTGTGGAGCCTGTACTACGTGGACCTGTTACGACAGGGCATCATTCAGTACGAGAACCTCTCCTGCGGCTTCGGCCACCGCCTGCACACGCCGCTCACGAACATCGCCACGGAGCTACGGCGCTTTTTCAAGGTGGACGGTAGCCCTGTCGCCAGCCTAGACATTCGTTGCTCGCAGTTCGTGCTGGCCTCGTACCTATTCGAGTACCCGGAGCAGTGCTACCAGCTGCTGACGGCCGACGGCGACATGCCTACTGCCACGGTGAGCTACGTACTCGACACGCTGCACGCTGCCTACAACGCTGACCCCAAGATTCGCCAGTACTGCCACGACGTGCGGACGCAAGACCTGTACGCCCACACGGCCGCTGAACTGGGCCTGAGCGACCGTGGTACTGGCAAGAACCTGTGGTTCGGGGCGTTCTTCTCGATGCCCGGCGAGTTCGAACATACCAAGCAGAAGCTGAGACCACTTTACGGCACCTTGCTGGACGTTACCAGTGCCCTGAATGGTCCGGGTGAGGGCGACACCGAGAAGCGCAACCTCATGCCCATGATGCTGCAGCGCCTGGAGCAGCAGTTGATTATCGAGGGAGTTGCTGCCCGCTTGCTAGACGCAGGCATCGGCCCGTTCGCAACCATCCACGACAGCATCCACACCAACGCCACAAGTGTTGACGCTGTCATCAGTGCGCTGCAGGCTACCTACACAGACGCAGGGTTGCCGGTGCCCACGTTTAAGGTCGAAACCGAGGATGAGCAGGGGGCATTCATAAAGCAGCTGATCGAGCCAGCGGCTGCCCTAGTCGCAGTACAAGCGTCTATTGAAGTAATAGTGGCGAATCCCTAAACTAGCCTCTTCGACGACGCTGAATCTTTGGGATTCAGAACGGAGTTAGTATGGCCTGAATTGCCTCGGCTTGAACTCAGTGAACCAGGCTCACCCCAAGCGTCACCTAGTAATTAAGTCAATCAACTATTGCACTAACTTGAAATGATACAGGCAGGTTTCTAAACCTGCCTGTACAAAGTATTTATCTACCTGCATCTTTTGCCGCTGCCTCAATCCATTTATCAATGTTGAGGCGCCCTAGATCTCCTTCCCAACTGTAAGTTCGGTATTTCCCCAGTGAGGCCAAAGAACGCCCTACAGAATCAAAAGAGGTTGCCAAGGGGCTTGTACCGGGCGGGTCTACTTGGCTCTGCATGTTCCTCATGCCAGCAAGATTGATGCAAAGAATACCTCTGCCATCTCTGTGAGCCTTTTCTAGTTCATACTTAACCCACCTGCGACTAGCTGTTTCATAGCCAGCAAGTACTACGACTACACCGCACCCGTTCATATTCGTGTCTATCCAATTTTGGATAGCTCTGTCACCTTGGCGTTCAATTGTTTCCCAGTCAGCACCTGACAGAAAAGGAGTCTGCTCGAAATGGTTTGATATAGTGTTGCACTCTCGAATTTGAGAAACTCGGATTGCGTCTCGCTTGTAATGAAAACTGAAAAAAACTCTGCGTGCCATTTGCTTAACTGTTGAAGGTTCTGAGAATTTCTTTTACTGTTTTTATGTGTTCATCCAGAGGGATGTCAGTGTTGTCAAGGCTTGTATATAGTTCATGCAATTTGGCTATGTCTTTGTGTTGAAAACGTTCTAAAGGCGAAGGCATTTGCTCCATTACCTGTTCCCAAATTCTCCTGGCTGCATAACCAGTTGCGCTGATAGGAATAGGTAAAAGCCCTTGTTCAATAGCTAAAGAGTACTCGTCAAGTACCCCTTTGGCGATATTATTATCTGTTTCATCTGAGTTGCCAAATACAAATATTGCTACGCCTGCGAATTTTATCATTTGCTGTCGATATTCAGACCATAAATCTGACAGCTTCTTTTCCCCTGTTTGATACTGAGGGAATGGACGCATAATGAGCTGAGTTTCTGAATACTTTGTTGGTTCGCTATATATTGCCTCGAGTGCGCCGTTCATAACAGCAGTGCCCACTCCAAGTCCAAATCCATTCACAATAGTATAGTTTGATTTAACTAGCTCATTGCTGAGTTTATGGATAAATCTTAGAGCTTCTTCATTAGTATACTTTCCGTATTCTGTTGCACTGCCCGATATGAAAGTAGTTCTCTGTTTATATAGTTGTTCTATTTCTAATAGCATTTCAGTTATTTCAGAGTATTCATTTACAAGGATCGGGGTGATATGAAAACGGGATAGTTCATCTAACATTAATTCCTGTTTTTGACAACTGTAATCATACTCTGCTTCGGTTTCTGAGCCTTTTTCGCCCTTTTTGACCTTTCTAATAATCGCATAATGGTTTTTATAGTTGTCGTCAAAGTACATGCGTACTCGGCTAAGTATCCTGTCTAAGTTTGGGTCTGTAAAGCTGAAGCCAACAAAGAGGAAGGTTTTTGTAATTAGGTCGCTGCTTAGTGCAGTGATAAAAGGCTGATGAGTCAAGTGATATTTCTCATAGTCATATTTAGTGATAATGGCTTCGGTGGAGTGATGAACATCTCCATGCATTTTGTATATGGTCACATCTTTCTTAGCAAGGCTGAGTGATAAATGCAGATTTGCGTGCTTTATATCCGCACGCTTACTAGCCGTTCTGTAAGCTTCTTCAAAAACAGTATCATAGTTTGTTGTCCATATAGTAGCAATGGGTAGCCTAGCTATGATGTCATGGTTAATGCTGGGTTTGGCTTGGTGGGAGAATTCATCCAGTATTTTTTGGTTTATTTTATTTCTTCCCTTTTTATTGGTATGGTATTGTGCAATAGAAATTAGGTCGTTTTCAATATCTATATCTAGGTCAATGTCTTCGGCTATTTCTCTTAATAGCTCACGCCAGTTTACAAATCCTACGCCTGCTGAAAAACCAGCGCCGGCGAATATTGCAGCGTCTCCATCAAATAGATGTTTGACAAAGTCCTTAACAAATTTCTGTTTCTCTCTTTGTTCTTTTGTCATGATTTATCTTTGAAGTGGCTCCAAGTTGTACTTAATCCAGCCTTCGTACATTATGTACTTCGTTGAAGTCTCATGTACCCAAAGCTTGTTTTGGTTTTGTAGATCTGGATTTATGACTATGTAGTAGTAGAGGCCTAAGTATTCGCTCCCATAGTAAGAATCAGTGTTTTGATAATTTGATGCCCTAATTGGTAGCACAGCTGCCTTTTGCTTAATACCGTCGAAGTAGCCTAGTTCCCAAGGCATCCACTTGGAATTAACTGCGTTGATTGAATAAGCATAAAAAAGTGATTTGCAAGATTTCATCCTCTCTCGCAGAATGTCAGCAGTTTTCTTTGTGACATTACTTCTATCAAGCTGAGGGTCATCTATCCAATCAACATAGACGCTATAGCCCAAATCCTCTAAAGTCAGCTTTAGGCCAAGTACCTGTTCACTGTCTGTGGTGCTATGAGAAAGAAAAATGTCATAAATTTTTGTTTCAGCTGCGCTGAGCTGGATTTTTCGGGCTTCGTTAATTGATGCTTTAGCCCTTGTATAAGGTGTGTCACTAAAAGTGCGTGTTGTTCCTACTTCAGCTTGGGCACGAAGTAGTAGTTGCTGTTCAGTGAAGAGCCCCATAACAGTTATATGTGATGCAGATGCATCACACAGAATTTGTCAAATACTTATGTTCAAAAATTAATTGAAGTAGCCAACTGACTTTAATAGTCGGACGATGCTGGTCATGTTGGTGTCCTCTAAGTATTTCAGTAGCATATGAGGTGGAGGCCAGTTACTATGATATGGATTATTGCACGGGCCATTATACAGCCCGCCGCCAGGACCGTTATACAATCCTCCGCCCGGGCCGTTGTACAACCCTCCTCCTGGGCCATTATACAATCCCCCCCCTGGACCATTGTACAGCCCCCCGCCAGGACCGTTGTAAAGCCCGCCTCCCGGTCCATTATACATACCTCCACCTGGGCCGTTATAAGCTCCGCCCCCAGGACCATTGTAAGCTCCACCTCCGGGGCCATTGTACATTCCGCCGCCAGGACCATTATACAATCCCCCGCCAGGCCCATTGTATCTGTCTCTTGGCCAAGTATTCTTCACTGCCATAGTCTGTTGTTTGCTAAGTTTTGTGGAAGCTGTACTTTTTTGCTAATATATGTAGTCAAAGGTATGTTTTGATAAAGTATGTTCACTTTTATACAAGGACTAGTTCAAGAGCTCCAAAGTAAAGAAGCGCCTGCGCAAACAAAAAAGGCCGTCCTAAACAAGACGGCCTTTTTTGTTTGCGCAGGCGCATTCTATAGACTAGCAAAGAACTGGCGGACATCTGATAAGGGCGTGGCGTTTGTGAATGACTTAAGGGTGTTCCCTTGGATACCGTCTTCACGCATGTCGATAGCACCTGTGCTATGGTTGTACACCAGTGCGTAGCGCTGGCTATTGATGACTACCCAAAGCACATTTTTTGCTTGACCATCACGGGTCATTACTCGAATATCTTGGTCTTCGTCCTTACGCCAGATCATAGCGCCCATCAGCGCTAGCGCAATCTCATGCACGTTACCTGCGTGATGATCTGCTCTTTCCATTACGCCGATAAGATAGTTGCGTAGTTCTTCTACCTCAGTTACTGTTAGTGCCATGTTGGTAAACTTAAAAGTGGAGATTTAAGCGAAGCCACAGGCTTCACCTACCAGATCTAAGATATAGGTATTGATGTCAAAACATTGACAGACACGCTAGCCATCTGCGCCTATTGTCTCACAAACGTTCCTGCGCAAGCACGTTTTTGATCCGTAAGTATTGAAAAGAAGTGACCTTGACATACAGAAGGATTGGATAGATTGCCTCTCAACGCTCCAATATTGAGTCATGCCCTCCGTCATATGTACACCCCCTTGCGTATCTACGAAACACTAGGAAAGTTTGACAAGGCTGTAAATATCTCCTTTAGGCGAGGCAGTGCCACTCATGAGGCGTTCGGTGACGATATCAATGTAGTCTTCATGTACACGCAAGTGGAACGAGAAGGAATGGATGCATTGCTGGCAAATGGTGAGGCAGGAGAGCCAACGGGCTACATCAAAGCTCGTTATTTGGGCTTTGACCTTCCTGACGACAAAGTTCGGTTGTTGACTTCGCCAGGGATTTTGAGTTCTGATATCACGTCGATTCTGTCGGCGACATGGTCACCTGAAAAGAATACATTTCATTCAACAGATACACGACAACTTAACAAAATCGAGGTTCCCTTCCGTAGACTGCCCAAAGGCGGCGACTACAACTGGATGTATGGCTTCGACAAAGAACGAGTAGCTGAAGGTATAGGGCTAAGCCCTTACGAACGAAGCGTTTACTTAGGAAGGAAGCTCTACTTCGAGCCGGATTCATTAACCGCCGAGGAACATGTAGAAATGCTCGATGATAATGGCATCGTTGAGGACGTAGAACGTGAGTATCTAGCAGTCCTTTATAAGCGGGAAGAAGCCAACGAAGAGCAGAAAAAGAACCTGCTTGCCTTGCTAAAAAAACACCGGGCAGATCGCTTTAAAGCATTGGATGATGAACTGAAAAAGATAGGCAGCAGCATCAAAAAGCTCATCAAAGTCGATGAAGATAAAGCAGGGGAACTATTGCTGAGTGTTGTCCAATTCAGTGAGCGACGCTTAAACATTACGGGAAAGTATCCCATCTACCTTGACCTAAAGGGATTCCTGCACATTTGGATGAGACATGTCGAAGACATGAAAATCAACCAGCAGTTTGCCAACAAAGACAACTATCAGTGGGAAGAACCTGATGTAATCAGAGTGATGGGCCACATTGTAGAGCAGATCAATGAAGAAGTCCAAGCCTACTTTGATGCTACACCGAACACTCGATTCAGTAAGTACGGACGAGAAAGCGTCTACTATGAAGGCGACTACTATACTTTACACATAGAGCCTAGCGGACGTATTGACACTATGCATAAGAACCGTAAGACCCATGAGCAAAAGCCTAGTTAAAGCACATCTTGAATCTAGCAGTTTAGGTTAGCCGCTACCAAGAGCGGCCAATAAGAAGTGACCGAATGGCCGTATGCGACACGCCGTGCTTCTTGGCCAGCTTGTACATGGAGGTGCCGCCAGCTGCGTACTCGGCCCGGATGCTCTGCGCCAACGCCTCGGTCAGCTTGGCGTTAGGCTTTGCGCTGCCCCTGGGCCGATGGATGCGCTTATCGGCTGAGGCACGACCAGAATTATCAGCATTGGAGAGCCAGCGCAGATTGCAGAGCCGGTTGTCGGCCTTGTCGTAGTTGATATGGTCGACCGTGGGCTTCTCCATGCCTTCGGGAACAGGTAGAAATGCTTGAGCCACCAGCCGGTGAACGTGCACCAGCTTCACCTTGCCACCGATGCTCAGGCCGACGTGGTAGTAGCCCAGCTTGCCCTTCTGCGGCTTCAGATAGCGGTTGAAGCGGATGGAGTACACACGCCCCTCGCTCGTTACCTCGTAGCAGCCTTCAAAACCAGTTATTTCTAGTCGCTTTTCTGTGTTCGTATTTGATGTTTGCATCACCTTCTACTTCCGTAGAGGGCGAAAGTCCTAGCCTAAGCAGCTTTCATCTTGCGCTTCAACACGCCGCCGTCAACCTTGATGTAGCGCCGGAGCACGGCTGCGTCGGTTGAGCCTATCATGGCTAGAATCTCCGTCTCAGCAAAGCCCCGAGCAAAGCAGTTGCTGATGAACGTGCGGCGGCCAGAGTGCAGCGAGATGAGTTCGTGCTTGGGCTTCGTGAAGGCAATGGCTTCGGCCAGCTTGTGGCGGTAGATAGTGATGGGCTGGCTCAGGCCGATGGTCTTGCAGCACGCCTTAATAGCGGCGTTCACCTTCTGCTCGGCCACTATATCGAGGTCCCAATCGTACTTCTGCAGGATGGCGAGTGCGTTGGGCGTAGCAGGCACTCGGGTCCAGCCTCTGTTCTTCTGCGTGCGCAATACCAGCAGCCCATCCTCCAGCCGTAGCTCCTTACTGCGTATCACGTCGGACCAGCGGTAGCCAGTTTCGCAGGCGTAGACGAATAAGTCCACGTACTTTCGGAGCGTGTCGTTCCAAGGGTAGGAGTAGAGCTGCTCGACTTCGGCAGGGGAGAGGTGCACCACCTCCTTGTCCTCGGTGTACACCTTGAACTTCTTGTAGGCTGGATTAACGGCTATTTGGTGCTCTTCCTCACACCACTTCAGGAACGCCTTCAGCCGCTTGATGACCGAGCCAAAGAAGCCGTTGTAGCTGCCCTTGTCGTAGAGCTCGTACTTGGCCAGCGCCTCGTAGAACTGGCTGTCCATGCCCTCGAAGGTGAGCGGCCAGCGCTTGGCCTTGCTGAACTCTCGCATCTTCTGCACGAAGGAGCTGCGTTGCTTCTTGGTGCCTGCCGTTACGTGTAAGCTGTCGGCGTTGTAGCGGTCCAGCATCTTGTCGAAAGCGGGCTGCTTGGGCTGCGGCTGGACCACCACCAGAGGCAATACGGGCGCTTCTGCCGCTGCTGGTGCTGCTACAGGTGCGTTGGTGAACTTGGCCTTCACGGCGTCGATGGTGGGCTCTATGCCGCTCACGACGAGCATCCGGGCGCACTCCATCATGCGGGAGCGGATGCCCTCGATTACGAGGTTAATGGTCGTGGCCTCTTTGTAGTGCGGCCTGACGCAGCCCTTGTCTTTGTCCCATTTATCGGGTGCGACGGATAATCCGGTGGCTTGGGCGAAGTACACCGTTTGGTGCGTGTACCAAACGTGGATGGGGCATTCGCCGCCACGGCCAGCCTTGCGTAAGTATGCCTTGGTCTGCATCTTGCTCTTTAAAAAGTGCTATCGGCAAGATAGCAGAACCTGCGACTCGTGTCGGGTTTCTAGTCAAGTTTACTTTCGCTTAACTTAGACCCATTGAAAGCAACCTGCTCTTATAAGCGCTTGTAAACCAGCTAGTAGATTGGCTCGCCTTGGCGAGACAGGGTCCTGGGTTCGAATCCCAGCGGAATCACCAAAAACCCCGTTTGCAAGCTGCAAACGGGGTTTTTCATTAGTGGGTATGTAAACCCGGAATTATTTGGACATGACGGCTTGGTGTATGTCAATTTCTATCAACCTACACTAAGCCTAGCCGATCCGTTTGGCAAGTGAAGTAAGGCCATGTAAAACGGCTGCGTTGCGACCTTGCAGCCATTGGGTATACCGCCAGGCTATTGTAGCTTGCGCGCTTCTCGACGCAGTTTACAAATGACCCGCTCCAATTTACCTCCCTCTGCCGACGTGCAAGCCGCACGCCGCCGTGAGTGGGACACGTACGTCCCCAAGCTGGCCCGGCAGGCCTTGGAGCAATTGACCGAGCCACTCCCCTCCTTGGCATCGGACCTGCACCGGGCTGAAGTACTACGCTTGCTGCGAGAAGAAACCAGCGAGCAACTCCGGCGCCTCCCGCACTTCGCGCGGTACGATGCGCTGGACCCGTTGACTGTGCGCGACTCGGCTGTGTGCTTAGAAAGCGATGCGGAGTACAACGCCTTCCTGCTACTGGAAATCAAGCGTGAATTGCTGCACTACATGCGCGTGCTGCAATTGGAAATCTTAGGCTATAGTGAACGGCCTGGGGTACAAGAAAGCACCGAGGCAAGCTTACACCGGGCTCAGCGACAGGCTCAACGCCGCAAGCTTTTTGCGCCAGCGAAGCCGGCCCGCAAGGGTGCCCCGAGCTTTGATGAACTGTTTCGACGGGACGTAAACGTCCCCGGGTTGATTGCAACCCTAAAGCTGCATGGCGTAATCGACAGCGACGAGCAATGGGTGGGCTTAAGCGGAAAAAAAATCGAGTTAATCTCGTTGTTGGTGGCCTTGAATGAGGGCAACTAAATTAGCACCAACAAATCAGAGTTGGTACGTGCCTTTTCTGCCCGCTTCGGCTTCCCTTTATCGACCTCGACAGCTACGCGTTGGGAAAAAGCCCCAAGCGAGCAGGTTGAAGCCTTTGCGCGCATGTTTCCGCACCGCATTCGCTCGGCAAAGAAACCATTACAGGCAAAGCATTAAATATCTGATAGTTATACAGGGTCAATAATGCGAAATAGTGCGATTTCGCATTATTGGCACTAATGCGCGAACCGCGTGTAGTTGTTTTGGGGCGTTAATCAACTACTCCCATGAACGATTACCTAATCCATCTCAGCTTGGCTGACGCCGAGCAACTCATCACCGACTGCGTCACACGGGCCTTGGCACGTGCCGCTAGCACCAACAATCCAACTGTACCCGCTACACCGGGAGCCTTACTGGGTATGAAAGACGTGTGTCAGCTCTTGACAATTTCACGCCCTACCTGCTACAAATGGATGGACGCCGGCCGACTCCCCTTTTACCGCAAGGGGCGGCGGTTGTATTTCAAGTACAGCGAGGTGATGGCATCGCTGGAAAAACCTAAGCGCCGACTCGTATGAACAACTGGGGCAAACTTCCGGATGCCAGAGAGTACCTGGTAGGGCAAAACATGCCGGCTCAACAAATGAAAAAGAGCGACATGGCGCAGCAGTTGGGCATGAGCCGTGAGTCTTTTCGTATCTTCTTAAGGCGCATGGAAAGAGGACTGGGATACTTCTATACAGGGAGATTGAAGTACTTAACCCCTGCACAACAGGTGGTCATCCGCCAATTCCTCAACCAGCAGACCAATGGGTGTCAGTTATTCCTGATTTAGACCGTGGATATGAGCAATCTTGGGAGCGTGGACAGTTTGCGCATCCTGTTGAGGGCGGCGGACAGGTGGCCCAGGGCTAAAATAGACGAGGTGGTTTTTTCATAGCGGGTGGAGAAGCCCCGTGCTTCATTAAGCCGCCCGAAGAAACTCACGTCGTACCTGCTGAATGTTGCCGGGCAAACGGACAACACCATCGTCAAGCAACTCACGCGGAGCAAGCGGTTCGTGCGGTTTGCCGTGGAGCGGGGCTAAACGGATCACATAACCTGGACGGCCGAAGAGGTAGGTGCGCTGGAGAGGTAGGAATTGCCCGCCGGGTCCTACCTCGACAATGCCCGCGCCCTCTTCCTGTTAAGCTGTTACACGGGCCTTCGCTACTCGGACTTGGTGAGCCTCCGGGCTGAGCACATACGGGGCACACGCTGCGTATCACCACGCAAAAGACCCGTGAGACGGTGGGCGTCCCGCTGCAGGCCCCACCTTGCGCATCGTCGACCGCTAATTAGTTGGCGGGGTCCGCTTGATCAGCAACAGAAACTTAATGACTACTTCAAAGAGCTTGGGCGTTAAGCAGCAATCGAGGCACCCATCGAAATAATCCGCTATCGGAAGGGAGAAGCTTACGCACACGGTGCCGAAGTATGAAAAGCTGGGTTACCCATACAGGCCGGCGGACATTTGTCACCTTAAGCCTGGAGCGGGGCTTGCGTCCGGAAATCGTCATGTAAATTACCGGCCATAAGGATTGGAAGTGCTTTCACCGGTACAACATCACCGAAACGGCGGTGGAGAAGGAGTTCGGACGGGTGTACGAAATGCCGACGGTACTGAAAGTGGCGTTATAGGGAACCAACTGTGCGACGCTTTTATACCCGATCTGGTATAAGTGTGTCGGTCGTGCTTCTATTTATACCCGATCGGGTATAAATAGAAGCGTAAGCACCTTATTAACAAGAATATAACCGTAATTAAAAGTTATCGGAACCTATGGCTGCCCTACAGACCGATTGACGGCCCAGGTAGTAACCTGAGGGGATGTACTTCGGGGCAGCTTGTTCTTCCTGCGTCAAGCGGTAGCCGGTGCTGCGGCCGCCGGCACGCTCCTTGACCAGAATGCTCTTGACGATCAAGTCGGCCGTGTCCTGGAAGCACTTGGCCCTGCGCGCCCACTTGGACGTAGTCAGCTTGCCCTCGAAGCCGTCGACCAGGCGCCAGCCTGTGTTACAGTGAAAGAAACCATTCGCGTCAAGGGAGTGTAAGTACATTGTACATACATTTGCTTGATGAACACGCGTCTGATTCGGGTGGGCAATTCCCAGGGAATTGTGCTGCCCAAGAAATTACTGCAGCAGTACCACCTGGCCGGCGAGGTCGACCTGCAGCCCACGCCCGAGGGCTTGCTCATCAAGCCGGTTAGCAAGCCCCGCCGCCAGGGCTGGGACGAGCAGTTTCAGCACGCCCTTGCCCAAGGTCAGGCTCCGGAGGGCGAGCTGCTGGAGGGATTTTCGGACGAGGCCTTTGAGGAAACCGACTGGCAGTGGTAGCCGTGCAGCGCTTCGAGGTGTGGCTCATCAACCTCGACCCGACCCAGGGCAGTGAAATCAATAAGACCCGGCCCTGCGTGGTGCTCTCCCCCGATGAGATGAACCGCTACCTGCGCACCGTGACCATTGCCGCCCTGACCAGCACGCGCCGCGACTACCCCTCCCGGGTAGACTGCACCTTTCAGGGCAAAGCGGGCCAGGTTGCCCTGGACCACATCCGCTCCGTGGACAAAACCCGCTTCGTGCGCCGCTTGGGTGTGCTATCTAAAACCACGGCGCAGCAGGTCTGTGACCGGCTGCAGGAGATATTTCACTATTGATCCTACCAGAAACGGCTCGCTATTCCAATGGGCCGTTTCTGTCTGTTTTGCCCTTAATCACCTGTCTGATAAGTCCTGGGATAAAAAACGTACTTGTCATAACTCGACTTCTGTGACAGCTGCATGGCTCTTAACTGTTCTATTGCCTTGAGAAGTGCAGATTAGGACAAGCTCACAACGGATGTAAGCCGGTAAGCGCCTCCGGCACTGGCATGAATAGCGTAGAAGAGAGGCTCGATGTTGTAAGGCTCTCCCCATAGCTCGACGTTGAGGTGCAACGAGCGATCCCCAACGGCTGAACTCCACCACTGCCATTGCCGGGCGATTATGGTGGAAACCCAAGATTCAAAATGCCACTGGTCCGGCAGGTTCATGATTTGAGCCACGGTGTATTGGGTCATGCTGGTTACAAACCAAGCGGGCAAGTACGCTTCCCACTGCGTTTCGTACCCTTCTTGCCACAGGTCCTCGGGAACAGCAAGCACACCCAGTATGATTTCCTGCACGCGAGCCAGACACCGGGCGGGGTCTGGCAACTGCTCCACGGCAATGCGGAGGCTGGGAAGCGGAGCTGGCTCGTCATGTATCAAGCTACCTATCCGTTGTTGTTCATTCATGGCCAACAGCGTGGTGAAGAGGGAAATCGGGAAGCTCAAAGCTAATGCTTCCTGCACCTCAACCAGGCCACTCCTTCGATGGCTGAATGAAAACTGACTAGGAACGCTCTTAGCCCCTGAGTTGCGAAAATCCAAATGTTGGTAAATCAGTTACTTCCCTATCACCGGTACATCCCCCTCGTTTCGGGACGGATTAAGCAGAACTGGTTGCGTCAACTTGTCAAACTGAGGCTCTGTTAGGCTCATAAAATAATCCCTTATAGTCGACGCTCTCGGCTTTTTTGCATTAAAATACAAAAGGGTCCTTCTGCAAATAGGCGCCACCTGTTGATAGGGGCCTGTTGGGTATGGGTGAGCTACCATGTCCGCTGATTTGTTCATGGCCGAGGAATAATAAATTTGATTTCCTAGACTACTGAAGGTCATTTCCCTAATCAACTCGCCCATATCCGGTATTTCGGATGTTCCAAATGACTCTGTAGCTGCCTTACTAGTGTCCTGCTGCGGCGAAAACGTTGCTTTTGCGGAATTGCCCAGCACGCTGGGACGGTTCATCATATTACGAATCGCTGCACTATCATATTCCACCACACCGTCTAGACCAAAGCCAGATGGGTTCATTTTGTAATGGTACTTGATGCCTTTATACCATTTAGAGAAGTCCTGCAAACTGCAGCAATCCGCTAACAGAACGTACCGCGAGCGAGAAGGACTTCGCTGGGCGTCAATTATCAAGTACTTAATGGTGTCAATGTTGATGAGTCTCTGAGTAAGCATTTCATACGTTGCATCGAGGGGCATTGCCTGGATGTCGCCAGGAACAAAGTAGCGGCTTCCCGCTTGACTGGCGATGCCGTGTCCACAGTAATAAATAACCCCCACGTTTGCTTCCCCCTGTTGCCGCTCCACAGAAGCGATGAATGCTTTAATGGCCTTTAAAATTCGCTCTTTTGATAAGGGCTTCTGGCTTGTTGAAAGCAAAAGAGTGGGAGTAGCAATAGATGCAAAACAAGTCAAGACACTCTTGGCACTTTGGTTCACCCCCACCACCGTTTCAAATTCCGTAGTATTTGGATAATGTTGGTTCCCGATGCAGAGTACACTTACCGATGTGGCCACCTTTTTAGGATATGGGGAGCCGGCGGCAAGCACAAAGGCCGTTAAAAGGAGCAATAACCAAGTGTTCCGTTTCATCGAACAATCAATTATTGAGGGATTGCCAACTACGGCTCAGGGCACGGTAACAACTGTCCTGCAAATTAGCAGCGTCGTAGGCTAAACTATTATGCCCGTCTATACTTCGACGGTCAACATGTTTCAGTGTTTCCCGAAACTCTTCCACCGCAGTTGTTACCGAACGGTCAGGTGGAATATTGAGGCTGCCCCAGTAGTAACGCTCAAAGTCCTCCATAGATTTTTTGAATGAGGTATCTGTGGTATATTCAGATGCCAGAATGCCTGCGCTTTCGCAAATCTTACCATAAGTGTCTGCACGCTTTTTTAGCATTTCCCGTTTGAACTCCAGCACCTGGTTATCGTTCTGCTGACGGTTAAACTGCGAAATACCAATGAATATTGATGCAATGGTCAATACAGTGCCAACAATGCTGATACTAACTTCCCACTTTCGCTTGTTTTCTTCCGTCATGGCTGCGACGTTGCTATTTGGAAGACGTGTAAACGATGTCTGTGCCCGGCTTTCTTATGTCGCCAGTTTTATCTTTGTGAGTTAAGGTGAGAATGTACTTTTCGTTATCTCCTGTAATAAATAATCGGTAAGTCACCCCGAACATTGTTAGGTAGTATTTGCCTCCTGGGCCCGTTGTCAAGATCCACTTACCCTGCGCAGTGTCCCAACTGCCCTTCTCATTACAGATGCGTTTGGTTAACAAGTTGGGCGAAACCGAGAAAAGCAAGTATTCCCCTTTAGAGCAGGCCTTATTTCGGCCTAGGCTTTGTGTTGTGCCTTCCCACTTCCATTCATTCTGACTGTTGCACAAGAGCCGTATGTAGTCCTGTTGAGTTCTTTGAGCACGAACAGAAAGCACTGTAGTCCAGAGAAGGGTAGCAAGGAGGCCAACAGTTTTCATCGCTGATGGGCGTTAAGAGTAGTTGTAGTTTGTTCATAAAAATGGCCTTGATCTAAATAAAGTGAATTATATATTTAATTCAAAGGATGCGACGGTTTAGCCGAATGCTTTTGGGCTTGATTAACATAAGGTTAGTTCTACCCATGGTATTAGAAGGTATTTGGGGTTGTAATCGGCACCGGGGATAATTCAGCGATTAGCTGAGGTATACCCCGCTCGTTTGTTCGATGCCCGGCACGTTACCCGACAAGCCCGGTAAGCGGGGCGTTGCGGCCGCCTATTGGGTATGCCACGGCCGCAGTACCTTCGCCGTCCTCTCCTTTCTTTATTCTTCGTGGCCATGGATTCGTGTACTTTCGCGTGGTGGCGCCGCCTGACCGCGCTGTGGCTGCTCCTGTGGCCCGCATGGGGCGCGTGGGCGCAGGCGCCGGTTCGTCGAGCGTGCGCGCCACGGCGGTAGACGCGCTGGGCAACGTGTACGTGGCCGGCGTGTTCTTCGGCTCGATCCGCTTGGGCGCCACTACCCTGGCCACGTCCCCGGCAACACCACCACCGACGCGTTCGTGGCCCGGTGGAGCCCGCTCACCGGGGACTTCGTGTGGGCCACGCAACTGGGCGGGGACGGCGGCGAAACGGCGGTGGCCCTGGCCGTGTCCGGCACCGACGTGTACGTGGCCGGCACCTTCACGGGCACGGCGGCCTTCGGCCCCGTGACCCTGACCACCACCGGCGCCCCGGCCTACCGGGACAGCGACGTGTACGTGGCCAAGCTCACCGCCGCCGGGGCCGTGACCTGGGCGCAGGGGGCCGGCGGGCCGGGCAGCGACGTGATGCAGGGCCTGGCCGTGAGCGGCAGCAGCGTGTACGTGGCGGGCTCTTTCGGCGGGGACGCGGCCGGGTTCGGCGGCGTGCCGCTCTCCAGCGCCTCCCCCGGCGGTCCCTTTTCCACCACGGCGTTCGTCGCCAAGCTCACCGATGCCGGGGGAAGCGCGGCCTTCGCCTGGGCGCAGGCCCTGGCCACCGGCGTGGCCACGCGCGGGGCCGAGGTGTACGTGGCCGGCGCCTTCACCGGCACCGCGCGCCTGGGCTCCGCGGTGCTCGCCAGCGCGGGCAGCGTCGACGCCTTCGGGGCCCGGCTCACCGACCTGGGGGCCACCGCCCGCGTGGAGTGGGCGCGGGCCGCGGGCGGCCCCGGCTATGACGGGGCGACGGCGCTGGCCCTCACGCCCGGCGGGCTCTACCTGGCGGGCGCCTTCAGCGCCACGGCGGGGCTGGGCACTACCGCGCTGACCAGCGCCGGCGACACCGACGCGTTCGTGGCCCAACTCACCGACGCCGGGGCCGTCGCGTGGGCCCGGCGGGCCGGCGGCACGGGCCCCGACGGGGCCACCGCCCTGGCCGTGCGCGGGGCGGCGGTGTACGCCGCGGGGTCGTTCCGGGAGCACCCCGCCGAGGTCGGCGGGACGGTGTTGCCCAACGCCGGGGGCACCGACGTGTTTGTGGCCCGGTTCACAGACGCGGGCGCCGCGGTGTGGGCCCTGGGCGCGGGCGGCCCGGGCCTCGACGCGGCGTCGGGGCTGGCCGTGGCCGGCCCCACGCTCTACGTGGCGGGCTGGGGCCATTACCCCATGCGCTTCGGCCCGTGGACGCTGACCGCGCCCACCCCGGCCCGGGGCGAAGACGGCTTTCTGGCGGCGCTGGACGAAGCGCCCCGCATCGCGGGCCCCGCGCTGCTGTGCGCCGGCGCGGCGGCGGTGCTCGCGGCGCCCCCGGGCGCCCGCGCGTACCGGTGGAACACGGGCGACACGACCGCCACGCTGGCGGTGGGGCAAGCGGGCCGCTACACCGTGGTGTGCACCTTCGCCGACGGTACGGTCCTGACGCTGCAGCACGAGGTGGCAGGCGCCGCCGCCCCGGCGCCCTTTTTCCTGGGCGCGGACACCACCCTCTGCGCGGGGGACGCGCTTGTGTTGCGGGGACCTGCCTCCGCACCGGGGCTCAGTTACCGGTGGTCCGACGGGTCGGAGGGGCCAACCTTGCGCGTGCAGCAGGCGGGGGAATACACCCTGCGCGTGGCCACCGCCTGCGGCAGCACCACCGCGCGCCGGCGGGTGGCGGACGGGCCCTGAGTCGTCGTGCCCAACGTGATCACTCCCAACGGGGACGGCCGTAACGACCGCTTCGCGCCCCACGGCCTGGTGGGTACGGGGTGGAACCTGGTGGTGCTCAACCGCTGGGGAAAGCAGGTCTACCGGTGCGACGACTACCGCAACGACTGGGGAGCAGAAGCCAGCGCCGGCGTGTACTACTTTATGTTACGCAACACTCGCTTGGGGGCGAAGTACAAAGGCACCGTGGAGGTGATTCGCTAGCGCCGGAACCACGGGAGGCGTAAGCTCCCAGCCTTGGTACGGAGGAGCAGAGGGGGTGACCCTGACTCCTGTCACATTTCTTAACCGGTGATCTGCGAGATGTGACACGAGGGCTGTCACGTTTTCTGAACGCTGTTTGAGGAAGTGTGACATACTCTTGGGTGCCCAACCGGCACTCCGGTTTAAGATGAAGGCCGATCCGAATCTTTCCGGCTTGTTCGTGCCGTTGCCTTGAGCGCAGCTTTCTCTGCTGGGCCTGGCTGGCCCAGCGGGTTTATTCTTATGCCGTCCAAGGGGGCACCAGAACGAGCTGTCGAAGGCGGCGAGTGCAGGTTCCTGGGCTTTCGGTACCTGGCAAGGGGATCAAGCCACGACGCCTTGTCGTTTTTTATCTCGTGCTCTAATTCCTTCCACCATTTCTCCGCGCGCTTGTAAAGCTCGCGCCTGGCCTTTAACCGGCGCCGTACAACTTGCCGAAATTCGCTGGCGATGAGCATGGCCGCCAACAACTCGGGCGCTTCCGATTCCACTATTTTGGCGTACTCCTCAACCCCGGCTTGGATGGTCGAATAAACCTCTTTCGCGTTGCTTAGGGGCTCGGAAACCTCCTTTAATACCCCGTCGGTCATTTGCCCAAGCAGCGCGCCCGTGAGGGAGGCGAGGCTTGTCGTATTGCTGTGGGCATGTTGGCCCTTGAAGATGCCGAAGTAGGCGCATCGGCTTTCTCCGCAGTCGTGGAACCGAAGATAAATCAAGGCCGCCGGGTATACTTCCTGGGGAAGCTTGCGCGTAAGTCGACCCACGGTGTTGTTGAAAACGAAGCGCGTCCAGAACTCCTCTTTTCGCTTTCTTTCTAAAAACTCCTGATCCAACGAATAACACCCGATGTGCGTGATTTTTTCCAACGCAATGTTGGTGTGCTTATAGCTCAGTTTCGAACGGAAGCTGCGGTCAGTAAAGCGGGTGCCCTGCCTGCACGCCTCGTCCTTCATCAACTCTTTATCGCATCGGTACAGATATAGTCTCTCGTCCGAAAATAAGGCGATCACGCAATCATCGACCGAGTGTGCCTCTAGTTCGTCCGTTTGTAAGCCGCCCAAGTAGACATACATGGGCATGGCTTCTTTGATGCCCTCCAAGGTCTGGTACCGGCTTCGGTTCGCTCGCACCCTCTTGGCTATTCGGTAGCCAGCAAAGCCCAGCACAGCGGCGATAAGCAGAACCAGGGTAACAACGTTCGAGAAGTACCCGTGGATGATCCAGATCCCGACAATGCCCACACCCTGAATCCAAGCTTTCGACAAAGGTGCTCCCGTGTGCATGGCATCTGCAGTTGGATGTTATATTAATTTATAAAAAAACATTAGATAATAACTATGTATTAAGGCTGTTTGCTACCCGGACGACAGCCAGCGCAGCGCGGCAACCCGCAAGTGCGTCGACGAGCGCAAGCGCCACATGCTTGGGGACCCGCAAGGCCGCGTTTAGCCCTGCCGTTTACATGCGTCGCACCAACGCGCTTGTCGCCGCATCGTCTTATTCCTACACAACCGGCGCCCATAGGGGACGCCCAACCACCGCCGCAGGGATTGCGCTCGCCGCGTGGGTTGGTGCTGGAAAGTCCGGGTTGATAGTAGGTCTGGGGTTGCGCTAGCACCAGACATGGGCGAACGTGCAGAATGCCTTAAACGGTTGATGGCTGGGGCCCTAGTGCAATCTGAACGGGTTCATTAAAGGGAAAAACCTGAAAAAGGAGCATCTGTACGCCCAAAACCGGCATTTACTTACTGCTTGATTTGCGGTGGGAGTGGATGGCTACTCCGCGGTAGCGCAGGTACTTGTAGAGGGTGACCTTGGAGATGCGCAGGCGCTGGGCAATCTCGTTGACGCCGAGCTGCTGCTCCTTGTAGAGGGTCTCGGCTACGATGGCCGTGCGCTCGGCTTCCTCGGAGAGGCCGCGGCGACGTCCGCCCACGCGGCCCCGACTGCGGGTGGCGGCGAGGCCCGCGTGGGTACGCTCGCGGATGAGCTCGCGCTCGAACTCGGCCAGCGAGGCAAACAGGTTAAAGACGAGCCGGCCCTGGGCGGAGGTGGTGTTGATGGCGTCGGTCAAGGAGACCAGGCCCACGCCGCGGCGCTGCAGCTCGCCGACCAGCTCGAGCAGGTGCTTGAGCGAGCGCCCCAGCCGGTCGAGCTTGTAGATGTGCACCGTGTCGCCCTTGCGGAGTTGTCCGAGCATCTTGTCCAGCTCGGGCCGGGCGGCGGTGGCGCCCGACGCAGTCTCCTGGTAGATGACCTCGCAGCCGGCCTGGGTCAAGGCGTCGAGTTGCAGTTCCAGGTTCTGGTCGCGGGTCGAGACGCGGGCGTAGCCGATTTTCATGCGGGCTTGTTCAGGTTAACCGTCGCGAAGGTAGGCAAACTTGAACTTTGATTGCTGTACAAGTTTTCTGAACCGTTTGCGCGCAATGGAGGCCATTCAGCTCTGTGCTGTTCAGGTAACGGTCGAGGTGTACAGACAAAAGGCCGTGGCTGTTGCAGAACTCTGGAGGGTAGACTTGAGGTAGTCCGTTCGGTTTCTTTGTTGCACGCTGGCCACCAATAGAGCCAGCCTGGCAAGTTCCAAAATGGCTCTGGCCGCAGGGCCAGGGCTTGACTGGCGGCGAGCCGAGGCCGGTGCTTGAGCAGTTTCTTTAGGTTGTAAGCCACGGCCGCCAGCAACATGGTCTTGTGGGCCCCCGCCCGGCCGCGGGTATTCACGCGGCGCAAGCCGTAGTGGTGGATCAGGTGGCCGAAGACGGGCTCGACCGTGCTCTGCCGCAAGCGGCGCATACGCTGGCCTTGCCGGCTCTGCTGCCGGGCCCAGGCGCGGCGGTAGGGCGGGTCGAAGGCCGTGCGGGTAAGTTGCTTGCGCCGCGCCGTGGGCGCGCACGTGGGTTTGAGCGGGCACTGCTGGCAGTCTTGGTAGGCGGCCCAGTAGAGCTTCAGCCAGCCGCCGTCGGCGTTCGTGTCGTATTTCTGAAAGGGCAGTGGCTTGCCCGCCGCGCAGGTGTAAGTGTCCGTGGCCACGTCGTAGGTGAAGCCTTCCACTTCTGGTTTGTACTGCCCGAAGACGGGAATCCAGGGCGTCAGGCCGCGCTGTTCCAGGAAGGCGTAATTGGAGCCGTTGGAGTAGCCCGCGTCGGCCAACAGGTGTTGCCAGCACAGCCCCTGCGCCTGCAAGCGCGGCTGCAACCGGGTGACCAGGCTAGGCAAATGCAGGCTGTCGCGGCTGTCGGCGAAGTCCGCCTGCACGTGGCTGATGATGCCGCGGGCCGTGTCCACAGCCAGGCTGCAGAGGTAGTTCAGGGCCCGCGCCTTGCCGGGCTTGACGGAAATGCGCGCCTCCGGGTCGGTGGGGCTGTAGTGGGTTTTGTTGCTGACCACGCGCGCTTTCGGATGCGTGCTGCCCAACGGCCCGGGCCCGGCTTGCCGCTTGGCTTGGCGGGCGGCCTCCTGGCGCAGCTGGTGCGCCGGCGCTGTGGGCACCAGCTTTTCCTGCAGGCGCTCCAGCGAGGCATTCGCTTTCACCGGCGCCGAGTCCACGGCTTGCGTGTCGCCGGCCACCAGCCCCTGCGCCACGCACAAGGCAAACACCCGCTCAAACAAGTGCTCGAAAAGCTCCGGTGGATAGAGCTGGCGCGTGCGGCTCACGGTCGAATGCCACGGCAGGTCCTCGTCCACCTCGTAGCCCAGAAACAACAGGATGTCCAGCCGCAGCGCGCAGTGTTCGATCAGGCGCCGATCACTCAGGATGTTCTCCAGCCGCCCCACCAGCAGCAGCTTGAAGAACACCACCGGGTCGAGCGAGGGCTGCCCGGTGTGGCTGTACAGGTGCTGGGTCTCGCGGTAGAGAAAGGTCCAGTCCAGCAGCTCGTCCAGCCGCCGGTACAGATTGTGTTTGGGCACCCGCTCGGAGAGGCGGAAATGCGTGATGACTTTGTCCGTGTACTGCTTCTGGCCCTGCATAGCTCCCTCTACGCACAGCATGTCAACAGGGAGTCCGAGTTCTGCAGCAGATACGGTCGTTTCGCTGAACTGCAATGCGTTTCAGCCGGCCGATGAGTGACATTCCTGCAAGAGCGCCGGCGGTCTGCTCGGGGTGTTTTCCTCACCCACTGGGCGGCTGCTGGAGGGACTGATCCGGGCGCGGAGCGAGCGCTCCGGCCGCTTCACATGTTGCTTGTATCTGCTTGGTGTTACTGGCATTTACTTGATGCCGCTTGTATGTGCTTGGAGTTACTTGTATACGCTTGGGGTTGCTTGCCCCCCGGCATGTTACTTGTAGTTGCTTGATGGCGCTTGCATTTGCTTGATGTTGCTTGGCGCGCCGGCGCCGGCCCCCAGCGGCCCGGCCGTTTCGCGGCGGCGTACCCGGCAAAGTACCATTTCCACCCGCACCCCGTTTTCGTCGCCCTGGGGCGGTCTTCCAAACGGGGTAAAAAGCAGGTGCGGAACGGCCGTTTTGGCGGGTGTTTTTCGCCGCGATGCGCGGGCGCTGTTCTTGGAGTCGTCGGCGGCCGAAAACGAGCCGCCAAACGCGGGTGTTTTCGCCCCGAAAGCGGGCCTTCAGCAGCAGGTCCTACATCCGTCGCCCACGCGCGGTGAACGCCCGTGAAGTATGGATGACATGTCCCTGGAAACGACGTTTTTCGCGCCGGGCACCGACCCGTGGCAACGGCCGCCGGAGGGCCGGTAGATGGCAGTTGCGGCGCCGACAGAACGCCCACGCGAGCGGGGCTCCTCCGGGCGGGCTTTTTGCCCGGGAAAAACGCGCCGAAACGGGCCGTTCCGCCGCCCCGTTTCCGCAGGTGGCGGGACACCCCATCACGGCAGACCAAAAGCCGGGCCGAAAGCACGGGTGGCGAGCCCTGTTGCGCCCGGAAAAGTACCACAATGGCCCGCGGCCGGGGGCGGGGCGCGGGCAGGTGTCGGCGGCAGCCGCCCGGATGGGGCCCGGCGAAGACCCGGTTGGGGTTTACTTGGGTTTAGTTGCGATTCCTTGCGTTTCGGCCCGGTGCAGGGCCCTCCGCAGGCCTCGGTTGGGGTTTCCTTGGGATTACTTGGGCTTGCGTGGGTTTGAGCAGCGGACGGAGCGGGCGCTCCGCGGTGCGCGCAAACCCACGCAAGCCCACGTAACCCCAAGCAAGGCCAAGTAAGCCCAAGCAAGCCCAAATAAGCCCACAGAAGCCCCAATCGGTTTTGTAAACGAGGCCGAACCCCAAGCAAGCCCACGTAAGCCCACGCAAGACCAACTAACCCCAAGGAAGCCCAAGGAAGCCCAACCGGGGCCTGGGGTGGCGGCCAGCACCGACCCGGTACAAGCGACCGCCCCCTAGTCGCGCCCGGATTCGCATAACCAACTGATAGTGTACACAGTACAGCTGACTACCTCAAGTAACCGGTGTGCGAACCGTCGAAGTAGCATGGACCGGTAGTACTATTCCGTGTTGCGGCGGGGGCGACACCACCCGTTTTTGCACGCTCGGTCGTGGCGGCCCATTTTTTCATGCCCGCTCGCCGCCCCCGCGCCGAGGCTTCGTTCGCCTGTGCAGCGGTCGGGCCACCACGGGCGACGGGCGCGCCAAAACGGGCGGCCAGAACGGCGTTTCCAGCGAGCTGCTCGTCGAAACGCCCCGGGTATCGCGCCCGGATTCCGGCCCCGGCGCGAGCGCTCGCGCCGGGGCCGGAATCCGGACCTTTCCGCGCCGGAAAACGCCCCGGTTGTAGGTCCGTTTCACCACCGGCTCGCACGCCCCCACATCGCGCCTCCAAAGCGGGCGCAAAAGCGCGTGAAAAAGCCCCGTTTTTACCGGGCGCAGCAGGCGTCCCCAGGGCGGGGCGGGCCCGGGCGCGGCAACAATGGTACTCTGCCGGGGAAGCGCCGCGCCAGCCCACGCATCGTATCCGAGGGCTGGCGCCGACCGGGGCGGGATGATCCGCTGCGATTCCCGGCGCAGAAAAGACTATAGGTATACCACCGTTTTCTTAAGCGTTAGGATCTAGTGGTAATCTAGTATGGCTAGAGCCACGCAATGCGTATTTAAGCCTGCCAATAGGTAAAAAAAGTGATTTTTCGCTTCTGGTTTCGTATTCGTATTTGCAACGAATTCACCGATCCCAGTGCATACAACTGATGAGATGCTCGACCACTCAGCGAGTGGGTACGGGCATAAAGCCGCTACTCTCGGTGAGCCTGGACGCGGTTTCCAGCCGCCAGCCGCAGTGCTGCCGAGTTCAATCGGCTGGGACATTCAAAAGCCTTTAAAATGTTATGGTTGAGGTGTTTTTACGCGCGCAGCAGCATATCAAATTCCCTGATTCAAGGGAGCAGTGCTTCGGTCTTCAATCCATCGTCGACTTTACGCCGTTTGTTGGGCAAGGCCCCACTGGTCGTGGTTGCTAAAACAGAAGAAGTACAACTCCTTCTTCTGTCCCGCACGCGTAGACCATCTCGCTGTAGTTTGCCGAAATTTCTTCCCCAAATACTTCCCCTAAATGCGAGCATACCTACTACTTTTTGCCTTTCTTACCTTATTATCCGTCTCTGCAGTTGCCCAGAAACTCATCGGGCAGGTTGTAGACGCGGCCTTTTCCCAACCGATACCGGGTGCCGCCGTGCAGGTAAAACGTACGCAGGCGGGCACGCTCACGAATGCCACGGGAACGTTCACGCTGACTAATCTCCAGCCCGCAGACACCCTTGTTGTTTCGAGCCTGGGCTACGAATCGCAGAAGATCCAGTACACGGGTCAAGACAAAGTGACGGTTAAACTGGTGGCGGGCCTTTCGCTCAATGAGGTTGTCGTCACGGCCCTGGGGCTGGAGCGCAACGCCCAGAGCCTGGGCTACGCGGTGCAGAAGGTAGAGGGCCAGCAGGTCAGCGAGGTAAAGGCGTCCAACTTCCTCGATAATCTGGCGGGCAAGGTGGCGGGCGTCATGGTCACAGCGGGCTCCACCGGGGTGGGGGCGTCGTCGCGCATTACCATCCGAGGCGAATCGTCGTTCACTGACAACAATCCTCTCTTTGTAGTCGACGGTATCGTGATAAACAACGCCACGGTGGTCAACCGCGTCAACGACGATGCCAACGGGTTTCAGGAAATCGATTTCGGCAACGGGGCGGGGGAAATCAACCCCGACGACGTGGCGGCGGTGTCGGTGCTGAAAGGACCCAGCGCGGCCGCCCTGTATGGCACCCGGGCCTCCAATGGAGTCATCTTGATTACGACCAAAGACGGGTCGTCGGCGGGCAAAGGCATTGGCGTTAGCTTCAATAGCACCTTCTACGCCGAGCAACCGTTTCAGCTGCCCCGCTTCCAGAACACCTACGGGCAGGGCAACAGCGGGGCGTTCAAATATGGCGACGGCCTGGGCGGGGGCATCAACGATAACATCTCGTACAGCTACGGCCCCCGGCTGGACGCGGGCCTGCTGATTCCGCAGTACGACAGCCCCGTGACCCTGCCCGACGGCCGGGTGGTGCGCGGCGCCGACACGCGGCTCTACAGCGGACTGCCCATCACTCCGACGCCGTTTGTGTCGCACCCCAACAACCTGCGCGATTTTTATCAGACGGGGCATACGGCTATCAACAACCTGGCGGTTGCGGGCGACTACGAGAAAGGCAGCTACCGGCTTTCCTACACGGACCTCAACAGCCAGTCGATTATCCCGGGGGTGGACCTCAAGCGCAAAACGCTGGCCGCCCGGCTGCAGTTTGACCCTGCGAGGTGGCTGAAAATCAGCTCTTCACTCAACTACATTAACAGCGGCAGCGCCAACCGCCCCGCTACCAAGTACGGTTCGGAAAACACCAACTACGCCCTGAGTGCCTGGCTGGGCCGGCAAACCGATGTCAACCCCATGAAGCAGTACTGGCAGCCGGGGCTGGAGGGCATTCAGCAGTTCTCCTACAACTACACCTACTTCGACAACCCGTATTTCACGCTCTACGAAAACCGAAATTCCTTTACCCGCGACCGACTCATCGGTAACCTAGCCCTCACGGCCGAATTGGCCAACAACCTGACGCTGATGGTGCGCAGTAGCATGGATTACTCCACTGAGAACCGCCAGTTTCGGCGGGCCTTCAGCAGCAACCGCTTCAAAAACGGCGCGTACGCCGAAAACGCCGTTTTCTTCCGGGAAATCAATACCGACTTCCTGCTGAACTACGCCCGCAGCCTGGGACCCCTGTCGCTCGACGTATCGGCCGGGGGCAACCGCATGGACCAGCTGGCCTCGTTCGACCAATACCAGGCCCTGACGCTGGCGCAGCCGGGCGTGTTCAAGCTCAACAACGCCGCTTCGCCGGTGGAGGTCTACCAGCAGAGTGGCCGCAAGCGCATCAACAGCCTGTATGCCCTGGCCAAGCTGGGTTTTAAAGACGTCTTGTTTGTCGACGTTACCGGGCGCAACGACTGGTCGAGCGCCCTGGCTACGCCCACCTCTACGGCCAATACGTCCTTCTTTTACCCCTCGGTATCGGCCAGCTGGGTGCTGTCGAATCAGTTCCAGCTGCCCGCGGCCGTGTCCTTTGCCAAAGTACGGGCCAGCGCCGCCAACGTCGGCAACGACACCAGTCCCTACCAGACCGCGGGGGTGTACAACGCCCGGAACCCGGTTTTTTCGCAGCCGGCATTCAGCGACCAGAGCACCATTGCCAATACCAACCTGAAGCCGGAGTCGATTACCTCGCTGGAAGCCGGGGCCGATGTCCGCTTCTTCAACGACCGGTTGGGGGTCGACCTGACCTATTACGACGCCCGCACCCGCAACCAGATTCTGTCGCTGCCCATTGCCATCCCGACGGGCTACAGCGAACGGGTCATCAACGGCGGGGAAGTCCGGTCGCGGGGCATCGAGGCGGTGGTCAGTGCCACGCCCGTGCAGACGAACCGCTTCCGGTGGAATGCGACCCTGAATTTCAGCCGGAACCGGACCAACGTGGTGTCCTTGCCCGAAGAAGCCGGCACCCTGACGCTGGGCTACAACCGCATCTACGACAACGTAAACCAGACCGTCTGGTACCAGGTGCGGCAGGGCGACCGGATGGGCGACATGTGGGGCACGGGCTACCTGCGCAACGCCCAGGGCGACTTTGTTGTGGGCAGCAACGGGCAGTACATTGCCGACAACACCCTGAAGAAGCTGGGCAACTACAACCCCGACTTCATGGTGGGCCTCTCGAACCAGTTTAGCTACCGGAACTGGAACGCGGGCTTTCTGCTCGACTGGCGGCAGGGTGGCATTCTGGTGTCGCGGACGCTGGCCCTGGCCGGCGTGGCGGGGCAGCTGATTGAAACGGCCGACCGGCCCGATGCGGGCATCGTGGCCCAAGGCGTGGTGAATACCGGCACGGCCGACAACCCGAACTACCAGCCCAATACCCGCGCCATTCCGGCCGAAACCTACTACCGGATGTATTACGACCGCAACAACGAGGAGAATAGCACCTACGATGCGTCGTACGTCAAGCTGCGGGAATTCACCATCGGCTACAGCCTGCCCGAAACGGCCTGGCTAACCAAAAAGCTGCGGGCGCAGCGGCTGACCGTGGCCCTGGTAGGCCGGAACCTAGTGGCCCTGTCGCATATTCCACACTTCGACCCCGAGCAGACCTCGTTCCAGCAAAACCAGCTGCAGACCGGCGTCGAGGACATGAGCTACCCCACCACCCGCAATGTGGGCGTGAAGCTCAGCGCGAACTTCTAAGCTCCACCCGCACATGAAACGGAAATTATATAGCCTCCTGCTGCTGGCCGCGCTGGTGGGCTTGCTGCCCGCCTGTACGGACAACTTCGAGGAAATCAACACGAACCCCAACGCGCCGGTCGACGTGCAACCGTCGCTGCTGCTGCGCAAAATCATCTTCGACTACGGCGAGCAGATGTCCTACGAAGCCTTCGTCGCCGGCAACCTGCTGGGCCAATACTTCACGGCCATCGACTTCAACCTCTTCGACCGGCACAGCCTGAGTGAACCGCAGTACGGCGGCAACCCCTGGCCGTTTCTGTACAGCAACCTGCGCGACAACGAGATTCTGCTGCAGAAAGCGCGCTCGAATCCTGCTTTCGGGGTGTACGAAGGGCCGGCCCTGATCATGAAAGCCTACCTGGCCGCCACGCTGACGGACCTGTACGGCGACGTTCCCTACAGCCAGGCGCTACAGGGCAAAGCGGGAGTGATTACGCCGGCCTACGACACGCAGGAATCCATCTACACGGCGCCCGGCGGCATCCTCGACAACCTGGACAATGGTATTGCCTCCATCAACGGCTACACCGGCACGACGGCGCTCGACGGTGATGTGCTGTACGGGGGCAACCGCAGCAAATGGGTACAGTTTGCCAACTCGTTGAAGATTAAATACCTGATGCGCATATCGCGCAAGGTAAACGTGCAAGCGGCCCTGCAACGAGTTGTCACCGAGGGAAACTACATCCAGGCGAATGCGGACAATGCCGCCTTCCGGTTCTCACTGTCCCAGCCCAATAATTTCCGGATGGCCACCGCCCGCATCGGTGACTACAACCTGTTTATCATGTCCAAAACCAGCGAGGAGCTGCTTACGGGGCTGAGCGACCCGCGGATAGCGACGTATTTTCGCCCAACGGCGGCCAATCCGGGTACCTACCGCGGCCTGCTGAACGGACCCGATGCTTCCCGGCTCTCGATTTCGGTAGCCGATTACTCGCTGACGGGGACCATCTTCCGGGAAAACTCGGACCGGCTGTCCGCCAACTACATGACTGCGGCCGAAACCAGTTTCTGGTTGGCCGAAGCCGCCGAGCGGAACCTGATATCCGCCTCGGCAAGGACCTTGTATGAGCAGGGCATCACCCAATCGTTTGACTACTGGGGAACGGTGCTGCCCACCGGTTACCTCACCGGCAGCCGGGTGGCGTACGGCCAGAACGGTCAAAACCCCATTGAGCAGATCCTGACGCAGAAATGGCTGCACAACATCAACAACGGCTACGAAGGCTGGACGGAGTACCGCCGGACGGGGTTCCCGCGCCTGAAAACGGTGTCGGCCAGCCTCAACAACGGGCTGGTTCCCGTGCGCATGCCTTACCCCGCCACGGAAAGTGCGCTGAACGCGGCGCAGTACAACATAGCGGCTGCCAACACCCAGAACAACAGCATCAACGCTCCCGTGTGGTGGGCCCGCTGATCATCCCTGTATGAGTATACCCCTGTTGCAGTGGGCGTTGGTGCTGGCCTCCAGCGTCACGCTGTTTTTCGTCTCGCCGCTGTCCCGCACTGCGCCCGAGTTTTTCAGAGGAGCCCGCAAAGAGCGTACGCCCAATGCGGTTTTTCTGACGAGTAGTCTGGTCATTTCCTGGCTGTTTGCCAAGTCCATCACCAATGCCGCCAACCTGGGCCAAAGCTTTGGTTTGGTGGGGGGCGTGGCCTACGCGGGGTACTACCTGTCGTTTCTGGTGGCCGGTTTTGTCATCGTCGCCATGCGCAACAAAGGCGGCTACCGCAGCATCCACCATTTTCTGGAATCGAAGTATGGGGCGGGGGCAGTGGTCGTCTTTACCCTGCTGATTATCATTCGGCTCTACAACGAAATCTGGTCCAACACCATCGTCATCGGCTCTTATTTTGGCGAGCAGGGCACGACCCATTACTACGTCGCCATTGTGGTGTTTACCCTGCTGACGCTGGCCTACACGCTCAAGGGCGGCATGAGCAGCTCGATTATGACCGACGTGATTCAACTCTCGCTCTTTGTGGGGTTGCTCACGGTTATTCTGGGCTTCATTCTGCCGCAGTACGGGGGCAGTCTGAAGCCTTTTCTGCGCAGCGGAGAATGGACCTTGGGGCAGGGCGTCGATTTGCTGCTGGTGGCATTGGTGCAGTGCTTCAGCTACCCCTTTCACGACCCGGTTCTCACCGACCGGGGGTTCATCTCCGATACGCGCACTACGCTCACGTCCTACCTCTGGGCGGGAGCTATCGGCTCGGGCTGCATCATCTTTTTTAGCTTCGTGGGCATCTTCGCCAAGCTCAACGCCCTGACCGGCGAAGCCCCGGTGGCCGTGGCGCGGTACTTCGGCGTGCCCATGCTGCTGCTGATGAACCTCATCATGGTTACCTCGGCCTCGTCGACCCTCGATTCGGCCATGGCCTCGTTTTCCAAACTCATCAGCATTGACTTGAGCAAAGCGGCCGTGCCCAGCGTATCGAGAGGCCGGTGGGCCATGGTGGTGTTGACGGTACTGGGCACCATCCCGGTATTTTTTAATCCCGCCATTCTGTCGGCTACCACCATCAGCGGGACGCTGGTGCTGGGCCTAGCACCCGTGTTTTTGTTCTGGAACGTGCCCGTCCCGCGCCTGGCCTTTCACCTGTCGGTAGTGGGCGGGCTGGTGCTGGGCGGCTTGCTCACGCTGTTTCCCCTGCCCGATGCCCTGCATCTGGGCGACGGCAAATACGGGGCGCTGCTCAGCACAAACCTGATTACGTCGGCTTACTGTTTCGGAGTATTCGGGCTCTGTACACTTCTCCGAAAATCGCCCCGTCATGGATAGTCCAATCCCCAAAAACCTGGGCCCGCGAAGCGGCAGGCTGCTCGTTTTCGGAGGGCCTTACTCGAACCTACAAGCCCTGGAGACGCTCAAAGACATTGCCGACCAGCTGCAGATTCCAGCTGGCAACATCATCTGCACCGGCGACATCGTGGGCTACTGCGCCCAACCCGAAGCAGCGGTGCAGTTTGTGAAAGAGTGGGGGGTACACGCCATTCAGGGCAATGTAGAACAGAACATCATCCGGGGCGAAGACGACTGCGGCTGCAACTTCGCCGAGGGCAGCCGGTGCGACCTGTTGTCTCGCGCCTGGTTTCCCTACGCGGTGCGGAACCTGTCGGCCGGCTCGGTCGCCTGGCTGGCTACCCTGCCGCTTCAGTTGTCTCTCCGGTATGCGGGCAAGGCGGTAGCCGTGCTGCACGGGGCGGCCACTGGCATTGCCGATTTTGTGTTTGCATCTACCCCTTGGCCGGTAAAAGAAACCAGCTTTGCCGCTACTGGGGCCGAGGTGATATTGGCCGGCCACGCCGGTCTACCCTTTGCCGATGCGCGAGCCGGGCTATGCTGGCTCAACGCGGGCGTGATTGGGATGCCCGCCAACGATGGCACCCCGCGGGTATGGTACCTGCTGCTCGATGATACCCATGGCCAGCTTACATACACCTTTCACGCCTTTACCTACGACAACGGCAAGGCGCAACAGTTGATGCGGGCTAACGGGCTCCCCGTTTCCTATGCTCAGACGCTCCTAACGGGCATCTGGGACAACTGCGAAATTTTGCCAGAAGCAGAAAAGGCTTTGCAGGGCCGGCCCATTACGCTGTAACACTTTGTATCCAAGAAATGTAGAACGTAGACGTCCCTTGTTCAGGCCGTTGCTCCTCCACAACTAGAGCCGCTACCGGCCGTGCAGCCGTAGCAGTGCTGATTGACCACCACGGCGCGCTCGGCCAGGGCGGCGGCATCGAAGTCGCGGATGTGGCGCACGGGGCTGGCGACTTTCAGGTCCAGCATCTGGTTGAAGTCGCAGTCGTAGAGGTAGCCGTCCCAACTCACCGAGAGGGTGTTGCGGCACATCACGCCGGCGGCGGCTACCGGGTTGAAGGCGTTGACCAGCTTCTCCATGTAGCCCGCGTAATTGCCCGACTCGATGAGGTAGTCCAGGTAGCGGCTGACGGGAAGGTTGGTGATGGCGTACAGTTCGTTGAACACGATGCCGTGGTCTTTGAGCAGCATGCGCTTGAACTGCTCCTGCAGCCCCTTCTGGCTGCCCGGCAGGAACGCGCCGGCCGGGTTGTAGACCAGGTTCAGCACCAGGCCCGTGCCTTCCTGCCCGTAGCCCACGGCGTTGAGCATCTTCAGCGCCCGGATGGAATCCTCAAACACCCCGTCGCCGCGCTGGCTGTCAGTTTTGGCGGCCGTGTAGAAGGGCAAAGAGCTGACGACTTCCACGCCGTGGGCTTTGAAGAACTCGGGCAGGTCGTGGTACTTCTTGTTGGCGACGATGATGGTCAGGTTGCAGCGCACGATGATGTGGCGGCCTAAGGCGCGAATCTGCTCCACAAACCAGCGGAAGTCGGGGTTCATCTCCGGCGCGCCGCCGGTCAGGTCGACGGTGGGAATGTCGGTCTGGGCCAGGACGTCGAGGCAGAGCTGCATCGTTTCGCGCGTCATGATTTCCTTGCGGTCGGGCCCAGCATCGACGTGGCAGTGCTTACACACCTGGTTGCACATCTTGCCCACGTTGATCTGCAGCACGGCCGGCGCTACGGGCGAGAGCGGCAACAGGCCGGCCTCGCGCAGCTTCTCGTGGAAAGCGGGCAGGTGCAGCGTATCCACGACCTCTTGGCGCAGCACGGTGAGCTGAAAGGTAGGTTCTGCCAGTTGGTGGCCCGTGGCCTTGAGTGACTTCATAATGTCGTGGGTTGCCGCCGGCGAGGAGTGACGCCGACGGCCAAATTACATGCTGATTTCCTTGGTCTTATCGCGCTCCGAGAGGGCGCCCTCCTCGAAAACTTCGCCTAGTAGTCGAAAAACTTGCGGCCCATCTCGGGCTGCCACCCGGTGATGTTGCCAGATTTGGCTAGGTAGGGTTGTAGTACGTCTTTCCCATGGGAATGACGAAGGTGAAGTAAGCAGGAGGAGTACGTACGAGAAGGTGCCGCAAACAGATTGTCACTCGTACCAGTGCCGAAACCGGCGGAAGCTGGTGCGCACGAACCAGTCTCCCAAGCGGGGTAAATACGTGTGAACCAGCAGAATTACCCAACCCAACGCGGAAATCACGGTGCGTTGCCGGCGACGGCGGATGTGGCGCAGGATGAGGCCGGCCACTTCCACCTGCGACTTCTGCCAACGCGGCGGCCGGTAAGCAATTGGCACGGGCTGCCCGCTGGCGTCCAATACCCGCTTTTCGGGGTCGTTCTGGGTGAAGCCGATGTGTACCACGCCCAGGTGAATGCCGGTACTGGCCAGCTCCAGCCGCAGGGTGTGCGCCAGGTTCGCCAGGGCGGCCTTGCCGGCACAGTAGGCCGAGCCGCTGGGCATGCCGTTTAGCGCCGAGATGGACGAGATGAACGTGACGCTGCCGCGCGAGTGGGTCAGGGCCGGCAATGCCGCCATGAGCGGGTACACGGCCCCGTACACGTTGCTGTCGAGCACCTGCCGGAACACCTCCGGCTGCATGTCCACGAAGTAAGCCCGCTGCGAAATGCAGGCGTTGGCAACGACAATATCCAGCCGTCCGAACGCCTGCAGGGCGGTGTCCACGAGGCGCTGGCAGCTGGCGTAGTCGGTCACGTCGGCCACGCAGCTGACCACGGCGTAGCCCGCGGCTTCGAACGCCTCGCAGGTGTGCCGCAGCCGCTCGGGGTTACGCCCGTTGAGCACCACTGCGGCGCCCTGCTGGCACAAGAGCCGCGCCGTTTCCCGCCCGATGCCCGATTCGGAGCCGGTCACCAGCGCGACCTGCCTGGTGAAAACGCCCGGCCGGTGGGCCGGCGGTGCTTGGCCCAGCACCGTTACGGGAGCGCTGCCCGGGGCAGGAGAAGAGGAGTGGTCAGACATAGCGGTGCATTTTAAACCAGTCGTACGCGTCGGCTACCGCCTGCGCGATGGGCGTTTGCGGCAAGCTCAGCTCGGCCCGTGCTTTGGCCGCGTCGAAGTAATGTCCGTCGGCCGCCACGGCTACCATTGCCGGGTTCAGCCGGCCGGGGCGGCCCGTGAGCCGGGCGCCGAGCAGAGTGGCGGTGCCATACAGCCGGGCCAGGGACGTCGGAATGGGCCAGCGCGGCGGCAGGACACCCAGTACCCCGGCTATCAGCCGGAACGCGTCGCGGTAGGTCAGGTTCTGGTGGCCCAGCACGTAGGATTCGCCCACGCGGCCCTGCGTCAGGGCGTTGACGGCGGCCACGGCCACGTCCTGCACGTGCACGTAGTTCTTGCCGCCGGCCGGGTAGCCCGGCACCGTGCCGCGCAGCAATTCCAGGACCAGCGCGTTGGAAGTAGGCTTGGCGTCGCCGGGGCCGAGCATGAACGTGGGATGCACCAGCACCGCCGGCAGCTGCCACTCGCGCACGGCCCGCTCGACCAGCTCGGTCGCGGCCCGTTTGCTGTCCATGTAGTCGAGGCCGTAACACTGGCCGGCGAAGGGGTGGGTTTCGTTGCCGGGCCGGGTCAGCGTGCCGAAGCCGAAGACATTGGCCGTGCCCACGTACACAAAGCGCTGCACCGCGGCTTGCCGGGCCAGCTGCAGCACGGTTGCGGTGCCGCCGTGGTTTACCGCCCACACCGCCGGGTTACGTGCCGGGTTTACCTGCGCCAGCGCGGCCGCGTGGATGATGCCCCAGCACCCATCGGCGGCGTGGGCTACCGTTTCGGGCCGGCAGATGTCGCCCAGTACGCACTCGACGCTGGCCGGAAAGTCAGGCTCGCCGACGGCCCCCGTCAGCGGTCGGTGCAGCAAGGCGCGCACGGCGTAGCCTTGGTGCAGGAGCTGCTGCACGAGGTGGCGTCCCAAAAAGCCGCCGGCACCAGTTACGAGTACGCGCTGCGCCATCCTCAGCGGTAGTTGAGCAGGGCTTTGTAGGTGCGCGCGATACGCGGGGGCGGCACCTTCAGAAAGAACAGGGAAAAAGCCGTCAGATTCGCCAGCTGCACCCGCAGCCAGCTGTTGGTTTCGTACTTGCGGGCCGACACCACCACGTCCTGGGGCACGACCAGGAACGAAGCGGTTTGGCGGATGCGCCGGATCATGTCGAAGTCCTCCATGATGCAGTAGTGCTCATCGAAGCCCCCTAATTGCTCGAACAGGCCGCGCGTGATGAACAAAGTCTGGTCGCCGCCGCGGCTCATCAGGCCCTCGAAGCGGGTGCCGTAGCTGTTGATGCGCAGCAGCGGGTGCGGGGAATCGAAGCGGAAGCGGTAGCAGCCGGCCGGGTACCCGTCGCGCACGGCCCGCCGGACGGTGGTGACGTAGCCGGGATGGATCTGCACGTCGGCGTGCACGAAGTAGAGGATGTCGCCGCCCGCGTGCCGGGCGCCATGATTCATCTGGCAGGCCCGGCCCGGCTTCGGCGAGAGCAGCACCGTGGCCCCGGCGTGGCGGGCCGCTTCGGCGGTGCCGTCCGGGCTGCCGGCGTCGACGACGATGATTTCCACGTCGTGACCGGGGTCGTGCCGGCGCAGCTCCTGCACCAGCCGCCCGATGTTGTTGACTTCGTTATAGGTGGGAATGATGACGCTGATGTGCATAGCGGGGGAATGCGGGCGGGAGAACGGTCGGGGGCCGGAAGATGGTTAAAAAGCTTCGCCGATGGTGATGTACAAGCCGCTGGATTGTCGGCCCCAGCCGTAGTCGAGCCGCAGGTTCAGATGGTCGCGGCGGTTGACGGTGAAGCGCAGCCCGGCGCCGTACGCAGCCTTGGGCGCGTCCAGGCGCAGCACCTCTCGCTCATTGCCCAACACACCCACCCCGCCGAAGACCACGGCCCCCAAGCGCTTGTAGACCGGCAGCCGCAGCTCCGACTGCAGCACGGCCGCGTTCTGGTCGCGGTAGCGGCCTTCGTAGTAGCCGCGCAGGCGCTTGGTGCCGCCCAGCAGCGAGAGGGCATTGAAGGGCGCGGTACCAGCCGTGTAGCTCACAAAGTAGTTCAGGGCCAAGATGGTGCGCGGCGTGAGGCGATGGTACGACGACACGTCGGCGGAAAGGCGGCTGAAGCGGGTGGTTTTGCCGGCCGCCCCGGCGCCTGCGGCCCGGTTGCGGTGCAGGTAGGCCACGTCGGCTACCACGCCCCGCGTCGGGAAAAACACCCGGTCGCGGGCGTCGAAGAACAGCCCCAACCCGCCGCCGGTGAGCCGGCTGCCCCTCCCACCGGGCACCTGGCCGCTGGCCAGCTCACCATCGGGCACTACGTGGGTAACATCGTAGTCTTCGTACTGATACCGCAGACCGGCGTACAGCTTGCCGCGTTGCCAGCTGGGCACGATGCGGCGGAACGCGTTGACGCGGATGCGGGGGAAGTTGACGCCGTACAGCTCTTTCGATACCGCCCGCTCGCCTACGCCGAAGAAGTAGTAGCTGTAGCGGTAGTACCCGGCTTCGCCGTAGGCGTAGTAGCGGTTGTGGTCGTAGAACAGCTGGAACGGCAGGTACACGAGCAGCTGCCGGTTCTGGGTGTACGCCACGCCGAAGGTCAGCTGCGAGGGACGGGCCGTGCTGTCGCCCGCGTCGCGGCGGAAGCGTAGGGTGGCCGTGGCCGCCGCGCCAAACGCCAGCCGCGTTTCGGGGGTATAGTACACCACCGGCAGCGGAAACACGGACACGCGTTTGGGTACGCTGTCGGGCGGCGTATGCCAGCTGGAAAGGCCGAGCAGCGTAGTGGTTAGAAGCATGCGGCGTAGAAGCGTTTACACCCATACGGAATTGCCTGGCTCGAAAGATTGCCCCGGCGGCAATCTTCTGCGGGCTTTGTTCTCGTACATGCGTACTCAACCGTACCGCTATGCGCCGAATTATCCTGACCATCCTGCTGGCAAGCGCCGTGGGCGCCCCGCTGGCAGCCTTCGTGGCTCCTGCCCCCGGGCCGGAACTGACGACACCTGCTGCCCCGGTTGATCATGCGGCCTACGACCGTCTGCTCAAGAAGTACGTTACCGACAAAGGACTCGTCAACTACAAGGCGTGGAAGAGTGACCAACAAGAGCTGAACCAGTACCTCGACCGGCTGAGCAAGAACCCGCCGGCCGCCAACTGGAGCCAAGCCGAGCAGATGGCGTACTGGATCAACGCCTACAACGCCTACACCATCAAACTGATTCTGAGCCACTACCCGGTGGCGAGCATCAAGGACATTGGCTCGAAAATCAAGATTCCCTTCGTGACCACGCCCTGGGCGGCGGAGTTTTTCAGCATCGGCGGCAAGAAGATGAGTTTGGACGACATCGAGCACGGCACGTTGCGCAAGCAGTACGACGACCCGCGCATCCACTTCGCCCTGGTGTGCGCGTCGATTTCCTGTCCGCGCCTGCGCAACGAAGCTTACACCGCCGCCAAGCTCAACCAGCAGCTCGACGACCAGGGCCGCGACTTCCTAAACGATCCGGCCAAGAACAAGGTTAGCAAGGAAGGCGCGCAGCTTTCCAAGTACTTCGATTGGTACAAGGGCGACTGGAGCAAGAACGGCCAGTCGGTGGCGAAGTGGGTCAACAAGTACGCTGCCACGCCGATGTCGCCCACGGCCAAGATTACCTACCTCGACTACAACTGGAAGCTCAATGAGCAGTAAGCAGGGGCGTGCGTGGGGCTTGCTGCTGGCCCTGGCCTTATTGCTGCGTCCCGCGCCTGCCCAGTCAACGGGAGCCAAACCCATACCGGAGGAAACCCGGCGCTACGCCATCGAGGTGGCCGGCGTACGGGTGGGCACGATGACGGCCACCCGCACGCCGCTGAGCAGCACCGACGTACGCTGTACCCTGGTGAGCGACGTGCAGGTTAACTTCCTGGTATATCACCTGAAGGTGTACTACAAGGTTATCAACCAGGTGCGAAACGGGCAGCTGCTGCTTTCTACGGTGGAGGCCCACACCAACCAGGGCGACTTTTCCTCCCGCACGGAGTGGAAGGGCGACCATTACGACATCGTCGCCAACCAGTACAAGCACCAGTACCGCGGCACCGAAACGCAGCCAATCACCTACACGGTGACGGACATGTTCTTCGGCGAGCCCCGGGGGCGGCAACGGGCCTTTACCGAATACTTCGGCGACTACTTCCGGGTGCAACCCAGGCGGGCCGACCACTACCACGCCCAGCGCGCCGGTCGCGAAGACGAGTACCAGTACGCCAACGGGCAACTGGCGACTATTATCAAGAAGAACCCGTTAAAGAACTTCATCATTCGGCACTTGCCGTAGCCTGGGCAAGCGCTTCGGCGCGCTCCTGAGAAAGAAACCCCAGCGGGGTGGTATGCAGAGCCCGGACAGACGGCGCGCTACGAACTGTAGTACGGACATTCCCTCAATGACTTAGAGCGTGTTGGGGAATAATCCTCAGCTTATGTCCTTTAGGTAATTGCGGAG
>NZ_VTWU01000008.1 GCF_008727865.1 Hymenobacter busanensis
TCTGCATGACGGTCACGCGAAGCGGTAGAGATGCTTCGACTGCGCTCAGCATGACGTTCGGGTGCCGGTTAGTTGCCCAGCACAATTTCCACGCGGCGGTTTTTGGCGCGGCCGTCGGGGGAGGCGTTGGAGGCCAGGGGCTCGGTGGCGCCGTGGGCGTAGATCTGCACGCGCCCGTCGGGGAAGGCGCTGGCGCTTTTCCGGCTGAGCCAGTGCTGCACGGCCAGGGCGCGGTCTTCGGAGAGCTGCTGATTCTTTTGCGGGTCGCCCTGGTTGTCGGTGTGGCCGTGCACGGCCACTTTCAGGCGGCCGGCCACCACCAGGTCGTCGAAGAGCTGGTTCAGGTCGCGCTCGGCAGCCGGCGTGAAGGTGCTGCGGCCGGTTTCAAACTCGATGTTCCAGGCCCGGCGGCTCACGCTCTGGCGGATTTCATCGTCGGCGGCAAACTGCTGCTTGTCGGCCGGGGCAATGGCTTTGCCTTTGTACTGGGCCTGCAGCTTTTTCAGAATCGAGAGGTCGAGCATTTGATCGAGCGGCACGTAGCTGGGCAGCTCTTTGGGGTAGAGCTTGCTTTGCACGTCGCCGAAGGTCTTGTAGACGGAGGCGTAGACGTTGGTGCCGCCTTCTTCGAGGCCGAACAGGGCCAGGTTGTCGGCGAAGTTGAAGGCCTTGCTGCCGCCCAGCTCCACCACTTCGCCGTTGCGGTCGGCTTCGCTCACGCCCTTGTAGTAGCGCAGCCAGTACGAGCCGGGTTTGTCCTTGTCGCCGTACACTTCGGCCGAAATATCGGCGGCGCGCTTGAGGGCTTCGGGGTGCGTTTTCACTTGGTCGCCGGCCACGGCCAGGGCCGTGATGATGCCTTCTACCTGCTTGGGGTGCGCTTCGTACCAGCGTTTGGTCGTGACCATGATGTTGGGCATCTGGTTGGAGTAATCCTTCGTGGAGACGATGTTCACCAGGCCGCCTTTCTGCTGGGCAATGTTCACGTCGCCGGGGGTCCAGGTGGCCACGCCGTCGGCAGTCACGTCTACTTTCACGCCGGTTTCCTTGCCCTTCACCACTTTGGTGCGCTGCTCGGGCTTGCCGAGGATGTACTTTTCGGCGGCGGCCAGGAAGTCGGGGGCAGCCATGAAGTTCACGGCTTCGGGGTCGTAGGTGGTTTCGTCGGGGTTCACTTTCAGGCCGTTGTCGGCGCACCACTTCAGGGCAATGTTCTGGTCGCCGTCGCGCAGGTAGCAGGCAATGGTTTTGCCCAAGGCGGCTTTGGGGTTGTCGAGCCATTCCTTCGGACCCATCAGCTTGTCTTCGCCAAACGACTTGCCGCAACTGTAGGGCAGAATCTGCAGGCTGGTACCGGTTTTTTCGAGCTGGCTCTGCACGGCCGAGAAGGCCGGCAGCCCGTCGCCCATGATGCTCACGATAAGGCCCGGTGTGGCGGGGTTGTTTTGCAGGTCGAGGGCGTTTTTCACCAGGTCGGCCTGCATCTTGGCCACGTCGTCCTGCCGCACAATCTGCAGGTCGATGCCGTTGGCGGCCATGGCCGAGCCGGTGGTAGCGCGCGGACCGCCGTTGGCCAGCATGCCGGCCATCTGCGAGTTCCAGGCCATTACTTCCCAGGTGACGGGGGTGCCCTTCTCGGCGGGTGTGCTGCTGGGCAGCGGGGCCAGCGGCACGGCAATGTTGGTGCGGCTGCCGGCCGTTTGCGCGGGCAGCTCAATGGTGTTCAGCAGCACCGATTCGGTGGCCGCCTTCTTGAACACGGCCCCGCTGGAAACCAGCTTGTTGATGCCGAAGTACAGCAGCGCCACAATCAGGACGCCGATGACAATTTTACCGCGAGTAGTCATGTTGGGTATGAGAGAAAGAGTTTTCGGGGGGTTGATTTTTCTGGTCCATTCAGGCCGTCATGCTGAGCGCAGTCGAAGCATCTCGCGTGCTGATGTTAGGTAGCGAATCAGCTATCTGGCGAAGCGGTAGAGATGCTTCGGCTTCGCTCAGCATGACCGTTGCGAGGCCTTAGTCGAGCAGGTTGCTGTAGGCGTCGTTGATGGCCTTGGTAGTGGCCGTAGCGGCGCTGGGCTGGCTCAGGGGCTTTTCGTTGAGCAGGGTGTTGAAGTCGCCTTTCTGGTACTTCTCGAGCAGGCGCTGGCCTTTCTCGCTCATCACGCCGTTCTGGATGTCCATTTCCTTCACGAACTCCTGCGAGTAGCGCATGGCCTGCTTGATCTGGCCGAGCTGCTGGGCCATGTCCTGGGCCACGCGGTCGGTGGCCATGTCGAAGAAGTACTTCTTGTCGGGGTCGCCGCGCAGGATGTTCATGGCGGCCCGCATGCCCGAACTCGTGCGCTTCACCAGCTCGTACTCGTCCTTCAGCAGGTTCACCTTGAACTTGGAGTTGTCGATCTGGCGCAGGGCCGCTTTCAGAATCTGGCGCATCACCACCGACACGTTGGCCGTGGTCGTGAGCATGGGCTGCAGGCGGTTGTTGTAATCCTCCAGCTGCGCGGCCCGCGAGGCGTACGACTCGGCGAAGTCCTTTTCGCCCTTGCGGGCAGCCGAGTCGGCGAGGCGCAAATACTCCTGCACCTGCTGCTTGTTGGCGTCCATCTTGCGCTTCACCAGCTCGTGGGCACCTTCGATGTGGCCGACCTCGCCTTCCATGTTCTCGGCCTCCTTCTCGGTGTTGCGGATGTAGTCCTGCATGATGCCGATGGGGTCCGTCTCGACGAAAATGCCGGCCGCCGTGCGGAAGATGCGCTGCCCCGCGTACCAGAGCCCGGCCTTGATGCGCTTGCTCGTGACGATGAGAAACAGCGCGAACAGTGCGCCTAGCCCAATACCGAGCTTCACGGTGTCGAACACGATGTCGACCAGGTACGGCACAATGGCGCCCCAGAAGTACACGCCGGCCCCCACGGCACCGACCAGGAAAATCCAGCCCGCTACCTTTTCGGGCCGCTGCCACTTGGGCAAGTCAGAGGGGTTGTGGGTAGTAAGAAGCGTGTTCATCGGTTAGCGGGGGTGAATGGTGTTGAAGGAAGTGGGGCCAAGCAGGAAGGATTGCGCAGCCTGGCGGTGGGCCTGCAAGTCGGCCGCGGCGGTGGTGTTGGCCAGTTCGTAGGATGCCAGCGCGGCCTGCGCCTTTTGCCGCTCCGCCACCAGCTGTTGCTGGGTGGCTTGCAACTGCTCGTTTTTAGCTTCCAGCTGCCGCGTCAGCTCGGCCAGGTCGGCCTGTAGTTGCTGCTCCTGCCCCACCAGCTGCACAATGGCGCTGGGCTTGCCGCCAGACGCTTTCACCTCACCGAGCTTTTCGCGGTGACGTTCCAGCACCTTGGCGCGGTCGGCTTGCAGGCGCTGCTCAAACTGCTCGGCTGAGGCCAGCAGCGTGGGCGCATCGAGGCCCGTGACGGCGGCAAAAGCGTTGTAGGCTGTTTGGTAGAGCACCGGCCCGGTCAGCCCGCTCGCGGCCATGCTCTTCACCATTTTGGTGTAGGCCACAAAGTCGCGGCCGTCGCCGGCCAGCAGGGCGGCCACGTGGTCGAGGTGACGCTGCTCGGGTTGGGTTACGGCCGTGCTCAGCACAAACGTGGCCGGACCGGCCGGGCCCGCCAGCGGCGGTTGCGGTGGGGCAGTAGCGGCAGTCGGGGGCTGAGGCGTGGCTGGGCCTTTGCCGGCCGCGCCGGGGGCGCTGGGGTCGTCGCCTTCGACGAAGAAGTCTTTGGCGGCTTTGGCGAGGTTGTCGAAAAGGTCCATAAGCGGGTCGGGTTGGTGTTTGGTGACGCGGACCTATTGCCAATCCCAGTGCCGCCCAACTCGCTCAACTCAACCAATCCCTCATAACCACATGATTTTCAGTATAAAATATTCTAACAACCGCTTTTCCGGCCGCTCCGCCCTTGCCACTACCCTTCCATTTTGAAAGGGCGCTTTCCAAAACGGCACCGTGGCGCGGCCCACACCTGGTTTTATCAGCTGATTGTCCGACCCGGCCTGTCGTACCAATTCGCCCCAGCCTCGTGATATTCCAATCGTAGCGGTATAAACCACACACTATCATGCTATTGAATGCACACCAAGGTTGCCGGAGCTTTGCCAGCACCAATCGGCACGGCCGGTTTTGCTCCGTTTCCTTTCTGCGCTATGAAAACCCACTTTGCACCCTCTCTCCTGCTGACCAGCGGCTTGCTGACTCTTTTCTCGGCCTGCCAACGTTCCTTTTCGGGCCCGACGCCGCCGTCCATTTCCTCTGCTCCGGTAGCTTCTGCACCACGCACCTTGCGCTTTGGCAGCGGCAGTACCTACACCGGCTACGAGGAAGTCTACGCCTTGCAAGCCAATGGCCGCCTGGCACACAAGCAAGGCTTCGTGTCGTCCAAGGCCGGCAGTTGGACCACGCTCAAGGTACCCTCCGGCCAGGCCCGCGCCTGCTTCCGGCGCTTCGACAGCCTGCCCATCGACAGCCTGTGCGTGGAGGCCTCGGGCAACCACTACTATTTCCTGGAAAGCCAGACCGCCAGCGGCCAGCCCGTGCGCGTGGTGTGGGGCGCCCACGGCGCCACCGCCCCGCGGTGCGTGCGCACGTTGCACCAGCAACTGCAGGAACTCGTGCCGCTGACGCTATAAGGCGCAGCCATCGGCGCTCCGTCGGTCGTGCCGCCCTTCTTGGTCCCCACGAAAAAGCCCCACGCCAAACCAGGCGTGGGGCTTTGGTAAGCTGAAGCAGGAACCTGACTAGCTGCGCACGATGCGCAGCTGCCGCTTCATGCGCTCAATGCGCACCTTGGTTTCGTCGATGCGGCCTTGGTATTCTTCACGCAGTTGCCCGGCATTTTTCGAGCGAGCGAAGAAGTCGAGGTTGGTTTGCAGCGTGGCAATGTCGTTTTCCAACTCGTTGATGTCACGACGCAGTTGCTGCTCCTTGCGGTAGAGCAGTTGCTGGGCATCGGGGTTGGCCTTCATGCGCTGCACCTGCAGCTGAAACTGCTGCTCCTCGCGCTCCTGGTACGAAAGGCCGGGAATGGTGTCGATGTACTTGCCGGCCAGGCTCAGGAATTTCTCCTCGGCTTGGGCGCTGCCGCGGCGGTTGCCTTGGCTGTCGAACTGCGCCCACTCCTGCACCAGCGCCTGCAGGCCTTCCTGCGTGCCGGGGGTATCGGCCGACAGCGCGGCTACCTGCTCGGCAATCCGGTCGAGGAAAGCCGACTGCTCGGCCGACGCTTGCTGCACCTGCTGCTCGCGGTGGCGCACTTCCTGGTGTTTCCGCTCGAAGAAAGCATCACAGGCAGTACGGAAGCGGTGCCAGATTTTGTCCGACTGCTTCTCGGGCACGCGGCCGATGAGTTTCCACTCCTTCTGCACCCGAATGACGGTTTCGCGGCCGGCTTCCCAATCGGGGTTTTCGAGGGCAGCTTCGGCCTGCTCGCAGAGGGCAATTTTCTGCTTCAGGTTGTTGGACTTCTCTTCGTCGAGGGCCTTGAAGAACTGGTTTTTGTGCTGGAAAAAGCCTTTGTAGGCGGCCCAGAACTGCTTGTTCATGCTCTCGGCCTGGCTGCGCGGCACGAGGCCGGCGCTGTCCCACTGCTCTTTGAGGGCCTGCAGCTCGTCGGTTTTGGCGCGCCACTCGTTCACGCGCTCGGTTTTGAACTCGCCGTAGGGCAGAATCTGAGTCAGGATTTCCTGCTTGCGGGCCAGGTTGGCATTTTCCTGCGCCGAGCGGGCGTCGAGGAAGCTGCGTTTCCGGTCATGCACTTTCTCGGAGGCTTGCAGGAAACGCTGCCAGAGTGGCTCGCGCATGTCGTTGGGCACGGGGCCCACGGTTTTCCACTCCTCGTGCAGTTGGCGCAACTCCTGCAGTGCCTTGTTGATGCTCGACTGCCCGGCCAGCGCCTCGGCGCGCTGGATCAGAGCCTCCTTGGCTTCCTGGTTACGGCGGCGGTCCAGCTCTTTCATCTCGAAGAACAGACCGCGGTTGTTGTAATAGATGTCGAGCAGGGCATGGTAGGAGTTCCACAGCTCCTGCGCCTGCGCCTGCGGCACCGGGCCGGTGGCTTTCCAGTCGGCCTGCAGGGTTTTGATGCGAGCCGAAGAATCCTTGGTCTCAGCCGACTCGACCAGCTGGCGCAGCTGCGACAACAAATGCTGCTTGTGAAGCAGGTTTTTGGCGCGCTGCTCGTCTTCCTGCTTGGCGTCGCGCACGCGGGCGTCGCGGTAGTCCTGCATGCCCTTGCTCACCTCAGCGTAACCATCGGGGCCGGCGAAGGAAAAAGCGTCAGCCTCGTTGCCTTCCTGCACGAAACGCTGTCGGGCTGCTTGGCGCTCCACGTTTACGCTTTGTTCGTAAAGCCGGTGCAGGTCGTTGATTTGCTTGCGGTTCTGGCGGGCATCAGGGCGGCGCAGCAGCTCCAGGATGTAAGCACCCTGGGCCGTCACGTCGAGCGTAGCAAAATCGGGCGCCGGGGTTTCGGGCACGTACTCTTCGTCTTCCTCGTGGTGAGCGGCGGCCGCAGCTTGCGGAGCATTGGTGGAGCCGCCGGGCTGCGCTTCGCCGGGCGTTTCGCTCAGACCCATTGCAGCCGGCGCAGCATGGTGCGCGGCGTCGGCGTGGGCAGCTTCGGTGGCCGATTCGTTGTTGGAAGTCGGCAGGGCCGCCAGCGGTTCGGGCGCGGTTTCGATGTCGGCGGCCTGGGCCAGCTCGTGCGCAGGCAGCGTTACGGCAATGGGTTCTTCGGTAGTCGCCGCAACTGGAGCTTGTTCTTGAGAAGCTGAAGGCGTTCCGGTGGCTGGTGCAGCAGTTGCAGGAGCATCGGAAGCAGGTTCGGAGACTACAGCAGCGGCCGGAACCGGCTCAGTTGGTTCGGGACCGGTTGCCAGGGCAGCTTCGGCGGTACGCACACCTTCGTTGGCCGTGCCGTAGTGTTCCTCGGCGCGCTGAAGCGGCTCCGAAGGCGTTGTGGCAGTCGGCTCGGTGGCTACTGCGGGAGCGGTGACGGGCAAATCGGCGGCCGAGGGCAAGCCTGTACCTACTTCGGCTGGCTGGGGCACTATGGGTGCTTCGGGGGCAGCAGGCGCTGAAGCGGCAGCTTGCGGTTGCGGCGCGTCGGCCGCCGGAGAGTCGGCGGCTTTGCTGCGCGCAATTTCGGCCAGACGGCGTTCCAGAATGCTCATGGGCGAATCCGAAGCGTCATCGGGACGGTTGGGGGCGGTGTTCTCGTTCTCGGGTTGCATGGCTGCTCAGCATAAAGAGCCCGGCACAACGGGCCGGGCCAACGGAGGGAAATTAATTCAAGCGCGGGTCGACGGGGTAGTTGGACATGACCCGGAACCGGCCGCCTTTTTCGCGTAAAATGGCCTGCCAGAAGGCATCGGTAGTCAAAGTAAACACTTTCCCGGCAGCATTGGGGTGGACAATCCAGGTATTTTCCTGCACTTCGCCCGCCAGCTGGCCGCTGGTCCAGCCCGAATAGCCCACGTACAGACGCAGGTCGTCGGCGGTCAGCTCGCCACTGGCCACAAGGCCCAGGAGCACTTCGAAGTCGCCGCCCCAGTACACATCCTGCCCCAACGGTTCGGCATTCGGAATGTCGGCGCGGCGGTGCAGGTAGTGGAGCGTATCGGGCTGCACGGGGCCGCCCACGTGCAGCGGCAGGCTGGCGGCGGGGTGGTCTTCGCCTTCGGGCAAGTTGAGCGCGTCGCCGAGGGCCACGGTGGTCGGCCGGTTGAGCAAAAGGCCAAAGGAGCCTTCTTCCTCGTCGTGGCGGCACAAAAGCACCACCGACCGCTCGAAGTTCGGGTCGCCTAGAAAGGGCTGCGAAATCAGCAAGCTGCCACTACGAAGCTGGGGCATGGCGCGGGGCTGGAGAGTGGATAATAGGGACACTGACGCGGTGCGGCGGCGCAAAGATGCGCGGCAATATGTGCCGCGCAAGGTTGCCCGTGCTTTTTGCTTACGTTGGGCAGGGCGCTGCGGGTTCCCGCGGGGGCTGTGTTACTTTGCGGGCCCACAGCGCCCGGCTGCCGCGGCGAATTTCGATTCTGTATGCAAGACCAGTCCCTCGCCGACCTGCGCAAGACCTACGCCCAGCACGAACTCAGCGAAGCCGCGGCCGACGCCGACGGCCTGCGGCAGTTCCGCCGCTGGCTCGACGAAGCCCTGCAGGCCCAGCTCGACGAGCCCACCGCCATGACCGTGGCCACCGTGGGCCCCGACGGCCAGCCCTCGGCCCGCATTGTGCTGCTGAAAGGCTTGCCCGACGACGCGGGGTTTCTGTTTTACACCAATTACGACTCGCGCAAGGGCCAGGAAATGGCCACTACGCCCAAGGCCGCCCTTACGTTTTTCTGGCCTGGCCTGGAACGGCAGGTGCGCGTGGAAGGCACGGTAGAAAAAGCACCCGAAGCCCAGTCGACAGAATACTTTCAGAGTCGGCCACGCAGCAGCCAGGTAGGCGCCTGGGCTTCGCCGCAAAGCCAGCCCATTGCCAGCCGCGAAGTGCTGGAACAGCGCGAAGCGGAAATCGAGCAGCGCTTTGCCGGCCAAGATCCGCTGCCGCGCCCGCCACACTGGGGCGGCTACGTGGTGCGGCCTCACCGCATCGAGTTCTGGCAGGGCCGCCCTTCGCGCCTGCACGACCGGCTGCTGTACGAAAAAACGGCCACGGGCTGGCAGCGCAGCCGGCTGGCGCCGTGAAGAGTGAAGGGTAATTTTTAGCTTGCGCTGCCATTGGGCCGTTTTCATCTGACCGGTCCCTCCTTTTCCCGACGTTGGCGCGTCGGCGCAAGCCCCTGCTTACGCTCTTTCATGGCTGAAATTCAACCCGTGCGCGCCTGGCGCTACAATCCCGAGCTTAACCAGCAGATCGACCGGTACGTGTCGCCTTTGTTCGACGTGGTGTCGGCCAAGCAGCGGGAACAGCTCTACCAGAACCCGCTTAACAGCATCCATCTCTCGGTGCCGCGCGGCGACGACGCGGCCGGCGAGGCCCTGCGCCGCCTCACCGAATGGGAACAAACGGGCGTGCTGGAGCAGGACGCGCTGGCGGGCATTTACGTGTATTACCAGTATTTCCGGCTGCCGGGCAGCCACCACGAATACTGCCGCAAAGGCTTCATGTGCCACATTCGGGCCTACGATTGGCAGGAGCGCGTGGTGTTGCGTCACGAAAACACGCTGCCCACCGCTGTGAACGACCGCGCCGAGCTGCTGGCCCGCACCCAGTTCCAAACCAGCGCCACCCACGGCTTGTACCGCGACGAGGACTTTGAGCTGGAGCGCTACTGCGACGAAGCCATTCAGGACCCGCTCTGCCAAACCGAGGAAGACTACCAGGGCGCCCGCGACGTGCTGGCCGTGATTCAGGACGCCGCCGTTATCCAGCGTTTTCAAGCGGTGCTCAGCCAGCGGCAGGTCATTTTGGCCGACGGCCACCACCGCTACGAAGGCTCGCTGGCCTACCGGCAGGCCCGCCTGGCGGCCAACCCGCAGGCCACCGGGCACGAAGCCTGGAACTATCACCTGATGTACCTGACCAACGCGGCGGCCGACGACCTGCGCATTCTGCCCACGCACCGCCTGCTGCTGGAGCTGCCCGGCAACCTGACCGATGCCGAGCTGCTCGCGCGCCTGGAGCCGTACTTCACCATCCGGCCGCTCGACGATGCGTTTTCCATGCCCGAAATCATTGCCGGCAAGCCCTGGGCCTTTGGGCTCTACCTCGGCGGCCAGCCCTACAAGCTGCGGCTGCGGCCCGAGGTGCACGAGCAGCTTGCCTGGAACACCACGCCCGAAGTGAAGGCGCTGGACCTGACGGTGCTGCACTACTTCGTGCTGGAGCGCGCCCTGGGCATTGTGGGGCCCGATGCCCAGCGGCAATGGACGGGCATTACCTACGTGCGCAACTTCCCCGAATGCCTGCAGCGCGTGGACTCGGGCGAGGCGCGTGCCGCCTTTATTACCAACGAAGTGACCATGGACGAAGTAGAGCGCGTGTGCCAGTCGGGCGCCGTGATGCCGCCCAAGTCCACCTTCTTCTACCCCAAAACGCTCGGCGGCCTGCTTTTCACCAGCATCCGCGACGACGAACCCGTGCCGTATGCCCCGTTTACTGCTGGCCTCTAATTCCCCGCGGCGGCGTCAGCTGCTCACCGACCTCGGCCTGCCCTACGAAGTGCGCCTGAAGGATGTGGACGAAAGCTACCCACCGGACCTGCACCGCGCCGACGTGGCCGAGTACCTGGCCGCCCACAAAGCCAGCGCCTACCGCACCGAGCTGCTGCCTGGCGACGTACTGCTCACCGCCGACACCATAGTGTGCCTCGACGAGCAGGTGCTCAACAAGCCTACCGACGAAACCGACGCCGTGCGCATGCTCACGCTCCTGCAAGGCCGCGCCCACGACGTTTACACCGGCGTGTGCCTGCTCACCGGCGAGGGCCAGCAAGTGGTGTTTTCCGACCAGACCCGGGTGCATTTCCGCCCGCTCAGCGAAACCGAAATCCGCTACTACGTGCAGCAGTACCGGCCATTCGACAAAGCCGGCGCTTACGGTGCCCAAGATTGGATTGGGCTGGTGGCGGTGACGCGGTTGGAAGGCTCGTATTTCAACGTGATGGGGCTGCCGGTACACCGCGTGTACGCCGAGCTGGAAAAGCTGGGCTTTGGAGTGCAAGCGCTCTAGGCTGCCGCCTCCACCTTATTTCAAGTGAATTTGCCGGAGTTCGTGCATTGAGTTGCTTTCTAGAGCAACCCAGTACGTGCCCCGTGGCCAGCTCCGCACGTTCAGCTTGTAGTCGGTTTCGTTCAATTCGTGCAGCAGCACGGGCTTGCCCAAAGCCGAGTACACCGTCAACCTGACAGGATCAGTGGCCGATCCTGCGCCCGTAACGTGTAGTTCGTCTACCACGGGATTGGGGAACAAAGCCAGTGGTGCGGCCGGTAGCCTGGGGCTGCTGGTTCGGAGCGGATCAAGTGTGAGGCGGGCCCAGAACCCGCTGACCGGGCTGGCCGGCCCGGTGAGGGTGAACGGCCCAAACACCCCGCTCGACTCAAAATTACCGGTCCAGTACACGGCCTGGTCGCCCAGCAAAGCCACATCCGAAGCCCCATTGCTACCCGGACCGCCGGAGGCGAGGCGCCACTGCAGCGCGCCGGCGGGAGAAAATGCAGCCAGCACCGAATAACGCGAAACTGTTTCTGTGCCCCATGCAGCAACCACGCGGTTGACATTGGCGGCCAACGTCACCCCGGTATTGGTGTAGCCAAAAGCAGTGCTGACATTCCCCACCGGCTGAATCCACGTCTGCGAGCCGCTGCCGGCGTTCAGACGCGCCACGTAACCAGTCATCGTCGTGCCGGCAAATAGGGCTGTTCCGTCAAAAATTTCATTGCCTTTGAACGTGCCCGCGAGGTAGCATTCCTTGCCATACACGGCCAGGCCGGTGCCCATCGACACATCGTTGGTCCCGAACGCGAGGCTTGGTTTTTTACTGGCTTTCAGCCAGCTGGCAACTCCGGTAGCAGCCTGCAAGCGCGCCACAAACGTTTGGCTGGGCGAGTTGCTATCCGGCAGCCGCAACCCGCCAAGCTCCAGCGCCGAGCTGAAAAACCCGGTGGCAAAGCAATTCCCGGCATCGTCGACGGCGACTTCGTTTACTCGCGAGCCGTACACGCCGCCGTCGTGGTTGCCCAACGTGACCCACTGCGCCTCCCCAACCACGTTGTAAGCGGCCACAAAGCCCGTCCGCCGTCCCGGCGAAACCCGAACCGGCCCGAAATCGATGGTGCTGCCACCGCCCAAACGCCCGCCGATGTAAAATATGGAAGCGCCCGGTTTCATGGCAATGGATTTCCCTTCTGAGTAATCCAGGTCGTTGCCAATGCCACGGCTCCAGAGGGTGGTACCGGAGCTAGCGGAGCAGCGCAGAACGAGCACCGCCGCGAAAATCGGGGATGCCACGGTACTGGCGGCGCCGGTATTGACCGTGAGGGTGCCGGTGAAGGACCCCACCACATACACACTGCCGATGCCGTCGAATGCAATACGCGACCCATACGCCGAGGCGCCGGCTCCGCCTACCTGGCGCACCCAAATCAGATTGCCGGCCGCATCCAGCCGGGCCACAAACAGGTCTGCCCGGCCCACCGGCACCATAGTCTTTTTCCCGCCGGGATAAGGCGAGGTAAAACTGATCTGCGTGGAAAAGCTGCCCGTGACGTAGGTGTCGCCGCTGGCTGGATCAGCCGCCACGCTGGTTACAGCCACTTGGTTGAGCGCCCGGGCTGTTTCCCAGTGCACCTGACTCCTCCCTGGCACTACCGCACCGACTACGCAAATCAGGAATACGAACAGGGCTTTCATCGCAGTACAGTAGAGGTTGAACCATCACGTTTCGGCAGAACTTTACGCTACATCGCCGTGCCTGTTATCCATGCAACCCCAAGCGGATGTACAAGACCCGACGCACCAAGGCCCAAGCGGCCGGCTAACCGACCTGAATGTATTGCACGAAAAACATTAATTCTATAACATATTCATGTGGCAGTATATCCTAAAAATTTCTGCGTGGGCAGTTGCTGTCATCGTTATTGCTGAAGCCTGCCTGGGCCAAATGGGCGCCCACAAAAAAAGGCCGGTAGACGCTGCTACCGGCCTTTTTACTACTTAAACAAAGCGTACTAATACGGCTTGGCTTCGTGGCTTTGCGCTTCGGCCTGGGCCACGGCTGCTTCCTGTTTGGCTTCGTTCTGCTGATTGCCTCCTTCGCTCTGCTTGCCGCTGCGGGCAGCTTGCAGGCCGTCGGCAAGGCGCTTGCCCCAGTCTGGGTCGCAGTTGGTGCACAGCTCCACCATTTTGTCGCTCACGCGGCGGTCGGCATCGGCCAGGGCACCCACCATGTTGTTGATGAGGTCGTTTCGCTCCCAGTCTTCGTGCAGGCGGTACCGCTCGCCGGCCTGCTTGAAGTTGTTCTGCCGGTCGATGGTCTGGCGCATCACGCGGCCCGTGTATTGTGGCATGTGGTCGGGAGCCGAGCGGGGCGCCTCTTTCAAGCCGTTCAGGCTGCTGGGTTCGTAGTTGATGTGCAGGTTCTGATCGGGCGCCGAGTCGACGTGGTAGGCCATTTGCCCGTCGCGCTGGTTGGTGGCCACGTGCTTTTTGGGGGCGTTAATAGGCAGTTGCAGGTAGTTGGTGCCCACGCGGTAGCGTTGCGTGTCGGAGTACGAGAACGTACGACCCTGCAGCATCTTGTCGTCGGAGAAATCGAGGCCATCGACCAGCACGCCGGTACCGAAGGCCGCCTGCTCCACCTCGGCGAAGTAGTTTTCGGGGTTGCGGTTCAGGGTCATCTTGCCCACGGGCAGGAACGGGAACTGATCCTGCGGCCAAATCTTGGTGTCGTCAAGCGGGTCGAAGTCCAGCTCGGGGTGCTCATCATCCGACATAATCTGCACGCACAGTTCCCACTCGGGGAAGTTGCCGGCCTTGATGTTGTCGAACAGGTCCTGGGTGGCGTGGTTGAAGTTTTTGGCCTGAATAGCCTCGGCTTCCTGCGCCGTGAGGTTTTTTATGCCTTGCAGCGGCTCCCAGTGGTATTTCACCAGTACGGCTTCGCCTTGGGCATTCACCCACTTGTAGGTGTTCACGCCCGAGCCCTGCATCTGGCGGTAGTTGGCCGGAATGCCCCACGGCGAAAACAGGAACGCCACCATGTGCATGGCCTCCGGCGTGTTGCAGATGAAGTCAAAAATCCGCTCCCCGCTCTGGCGGTTGGTTACCGGGTCGGGCTTCTGGGAGTGAATCAGGTCGGGGAACTTCATGGCGTCGCGGATGAAGAACACCTTGAGGTTGTTGCCCACCAAATCCCAGTTGCCGTCCTCGGTGTAGAACTTCACCGCAAAGCCGCGCGGGTCGCGCAGGGTTTCGGGCGAGTGGCCGCCGTGGCCCACCGTGGAGAAGCGCACGAATACCGGCGTCTGCTTGCCTTTCTGCTGAAACAGTTTGGCCCGGGTGTACTTCGCAATCGGCTCCCCGCCTACCGTGCCGTAGGCTTCGAATACGCCGTGGGCCCCGGCCCCGCGGGCGTGCACCACGCGCTCGGGAATCCGCTCCCGGTCGAAGTGGCTGATTTTCTCAATGAAGGCGTAGTTTTCCAACGTAGCCGGGCCGCGGTTGCCCAGCGTCCGGATGTTCTGGTTGTTGGTGAGCGGGTGGCCCTGCCGGGTGGTCAGCGTTTGGGCATTCTCGCCCTCGGCCGTGCGCGGGTCGCGCGACGAGCCGGAGCCCGTTACGGCCGTGCCGGTGCCGTCGGCGGGCGTGTGGCCGTTGCCGTTTGGGTGACCGTTGTGGCCGTTCGAGCCGTGGTCCTGGGGATTTTGGGGGTTGGGAGTCATAGGCGGGCTGGTTGAAATGGTGACGTAAGCTATACCAACAAGCCCCGACTTCTGTTTGCCTTTCGGAGAATTATTCTCCACTAGACAATTAGGCAGTGCGCGCAGCCCGCTGGAACGGCCGGCTATGCTACTCAACCCGCCAGACAATAACAAGCCGTACTGCCAGCTACTTACCTCCTCACAGCTTCACGCGCGAAGCCACCGCCGCCACGCACACGCCCATCACCGCAATAAGCGCGTAGGAAACGCGCAGGCTGGTAGCGCCGGCCACTATCCCGATGATCGGGGGGCCAACCAGAAAACCCAGAAAACCGATGGTCGACACGGCCGCCAGTGCCATACCCGCCGGCATCACCGTAGAACGGCCGGCCGCGCTGTACACCAGCGGCACCACCGACGACGTGCCGAAGCCCACCAGCATAAAGCCCAGCACGGCCGTGATGAGCGTGGGAAACAGCACCGCCACCAGCAGGCCAAAAGCCGTGAGCATGCCGCTCAGCTGAATCACCCGCTTTGACCCCAAGCGGGCCGTAAGGCGGTCGGCGCCGAAGCGGCCCAAAGCCATGGTGCTCATAAAGGCCGTGTAGCCAGCGCCCACCCAGGCTTTTTCGGCGTGCACTACTTTCTTGAAGTAGACGCCGCTCCAGTCGAACATGGCGCCTTCGCAAATGAGGGCGCAAAAGGCAATGGCTCCCAGACCCAGCAGGGTGCGGTCGGGCATCACAAAGGCGGGCTGTTCTTCATCGTCGGCTGCGGCGTGGGGCAACAGAGCACCGGAAGTAAGCAGGGCGCCCGCCGCAACCAAGCCCGTAATCAGCAGAAAGTGGAACTCCGGCAATACGCCCCAGCCAATCATGGCCGTGCCGATGAGGGCACCGGTGAAGCCGGCCAAGCTCCAAACGCCGTGAAACGAGGCCATGATGGGTTTCTCGTACAGCGCCTCCACGCCCACGGCCTGCGTGTTGATGGAAATGTTCATCAGGTTGCTGGCGAAGCCAAACGCCACCAGACACGGCACCAGCAGCCACGGCCCCTCGGCCCAGCCCAGCCCCACCAGCGACAGGCTGTAGAGCGCGGCCCCGGCAATGGCGGTGTGGCGGCTGCCGTATTTGTGAATCAGCCAGCCCGTGAGCGGCAACGACGGCAGTTGGCCCAGCGGAATAGCCAGCAGCAGGAGGCCCAGCGTGGCGTCGGAAAAGCCCATGCGCTGCTGGATGGCGGGAATGCGCGAAGCCCAACTGGAAAAGATCAGTCCTTGCAGGAAAAACCAGGCCGCTACCGCTAAACGGTGCGTGCGGGGCGCAGCCGGTGCGGCTGCGGTAGTCATAGAAATCATAGCTTCCCTCCTTCTGCAAAACCGCCAACAACGGCTTTGGGTGGCACAATCGACGCACCAGCGGCCCTTCTGGCGGTGGCGCAAACGCACGAACAGGCCCGAGGGGACGACCTGCTTGCGCGCCCCGAAGATACGGGTGCCCGGTACTACCCGTTGCTACGGTGTCGCCGACTCAACGCAAGAAAAAGGCTGAACCCAGCTCACCAAGACAGAAAATCGATTGCGAAGCGGAAGAATAATTTGCTTCGCTTGTCCTATGGGAATGTTCTTAGCCGAGTAGGCCGGTGCGGCCCAGCAGGCGGTACCGGTGAGGCGTTTTGGTTTCGCTGGATTCGGCGTAGGCCCGTACCAAGCGGCCAATGGCCCGCACGGCCGAGGCGCGGGCTCCTTCGGGCACTTTGCGGGCCGCGTCGCGCGCCGCATAGGCCGTCGAGCGGCGCAGCGCATCCGAATTGGGATGCCACCATACGTCTGGTTGTAGTTGCGGCACCGACCACTCGGTGTGGGCAGTTGCAGCTTTGGGCTGAGCGGTCAGTAAGCCGGCCACTACCACAAGGCCGTTGGCTATCCAGTGAAGATTGTTCATACTACCAATCGATTGGTGGGTAATAGCTGCGGCTGACGCGACCTTGTCCATAGCGGCCCGTTGGCCGCTCATTGGCTCCTGTTGCGTCGGCAAGCAGCAGCAGTACAAAGAACCACCTGGGATTCGCTCAGCACAATCACACAACGATGTATTGCGCCTCGCATAAGTATGTGAGCGAGGAAGGTGCCCTGCAGTAGAGCCGTAAAAAAGCCCGCTGGAGGGCGGGCTGCAGCGGGCTATTTACTTTGTTGGAAGACATTAATGGCCGCGGGCCAGCAACGCAATGCCGCCCACAATCAGCAGCAAGCCCAGCACTTGCGGCAGCGTCAGGGTTTCGCGCAACACCACCAGCCCCAGCACGGCCGTCAGCAGCACCGAGCCTCCCACAATTACCGGCGTCCCCACCGACGACGGCACCCCACGGCTGAAGACCACAAAGGTGAGAATTTCGGCCAGCCCCACGCCTAGCCCGGCCAACGCCGCCAGCCACAGCCCTTGGCTGCTAATGGGCAGCGGCTGGCCCTGCAGCTTGAGGCGCACGAGCCACACCCCACCCAGCGCGGCGGCCACCAGCTGCAATACCACGGCCCCCACGGCTGCCGGCACGTGGTCGGCAGCCAGCTTGATGAAGAAGTTGTAGAAGGCAAGGCTCAGGGCGGTAAGCAGTGCCAGAAGCAGCCAGGGCATAAGGTTATTCTTCCAGCCCCAACCGCGTCAGCAGGTTCTGCTGCAGCTGTTGCCAGGCGGCGTAATTCTCGTTTTCGGCCCACAACTCCTGCAGCTCCGACTTGCGCAGCACCGCCTGCACGGCTTCAATGGCCAGCTCCTGCAGGTCTTCCTGCCCGTCGGCATCGAGTTGGGTTGTGGCCGGTAGCAGGCCCACGGGCATGTCGGCAGCGGGCTTGCCGATGACGGCGGCCACCAGCTCGGCAGCGGCCAGGGCTTGGCTGGCCTCGGCAGCTTCCAACTGGCCTTCTTCCTCGGCGGCCGTGGCCAGGGCTTCGTAGAGCACGGCTTCGTTGGGGCGTTGGCGAAAATCCTCGGCGAAGTCAGCCGCCGCGTCGTTGTCGAAATTGTGGTAGTCCCAGGTGGCCATAGAGCTAGCTCGTGTTTAAATGGAGAGAGGAAGCTAATACGCAAAAACGGCTGACAGCGCCGTCCGCATCATCTTGTGTGCAAGCTGTCGGTTGGCATCGGGAAAGTTGGGTTGGCCCCGTTGCGGGCTACCGAATCGGGCATCGGCCCGGTGCCAAACACTTCGTATACGTTGCCCACCTGCCGCTCCGAGGTGAGTTGGTCTGCTTTGGTTGCATTCCCATACTGCCGGTATACAACACTGGCCCCGTGCAACACTGTGGGCCCAAGCAGCAGCAGCGGCAACCACGCCAGTGCCGGCGAAAAGCCCGCTTCACGTAATGCCAGCCGTCCTCTGAAAGCCACCGCCCAAAACAGCAGCGAGAAGACACCCGCCGCTGCAGAAGCCGACAACGTACCCACGTACATCATAAAGCTGAACGGATTGCTGTTCTCCGATTCAGGAATGGCCTGCGGCAAGGCCGAAAGCGGCGGGTATATGGTCCAGCCTTGCAGTTCCGCCCCGCGCAGCCACAGGGCGCCGTCGAACCAGATATAACTGACGACAATGGCCCCAAAAGCCGCCACCGCAGCGCCAAGGGAGCAGTACCACAGCCCAACGACCCAGCGGCCACTCATCTAAACTTCTCCTTCAAAATTTCCAACTCCACGGCCGGCGAAATCTTCTCGTAGAGCACGTGGTAGGCGGCCGTGGTGATGGGCATGTTCACGCGCAGGTCTTTGTTTAGCTCGTAAATGCTCTTGACGGCATAGTAGCCCTCGGCAATCATGTTCATCTCCATCTGCGCCGACTTCACCGAGTAGCCCCGGCCCACCATGTTGCCGAAGGTGCGGTTGCGCGAAAACTGCGAGTAGGCCGTCACCAGCAAGTCGCCGAGGTAAGCCGAGGCCGACAGGTCGCGGGGCTGGGGACTGAGGGCGTAGAGGAAACGGCGGATTTCCTGCACGGCATTGGCCACCAGCACGGCCTGGAAGTTGTCGCCGTACCCGAGGCCGTGGGCCACGCCGGCGGTCAGGGCAATGATGTTTTTCATGACGGCGCAGTACTCGATGCCGTCGAGGTCGGCAGCCGGGTGCGCCTTCACGTAGCGGTTGCGCAGGCGCTGGCAGAAATCCTCGGCCAGGGCCAGGTCGGGCGAGCCGATGGTGAGGTAGCTCTGCTTTTCCAGCGCCACTTCCTCGGCGTGGCAGGGGCCGGCCACTACCCCTACCCGGTCGCGGGTTACTTTAAACCGCTCCATGGCGTAGTCGGTCACCAGCTCGTTGCGCCCCGGAATCATGCCCTTGATGGCCGAAATGATGCGCTTGTTCTTGAACGCGTCGCGGTCGAGCTTGTCGAGGGCTTCCTTCACGAAAGCTGCGGGCACGGCCAGCACCACCCAATCGGCGTCCTTCACCACCTCCCCGATGTCGGTAGAAGGCGTGACGCGGGTGAGGTCGAACTGCACCGACGAGAGGTAGCGGGCGTTGTGGCGGGTGCTGCGCAGGTGCTCCACGTCGGCTTTGTTGCGCATCCACCAGCTCACGCGGGCGCCGTTTTCGGAGAGAATCTTGGCAAGCGCGGTGGCCCACGAGCCGCCGCCAATCATGGCTATTTTATCCACGGGGAAAAGGTCAGCAACCGCACCGGAGGTGCGGCAGGGAAGCAGAAAAGAAAAGGCGGCGCTCAACGGGCAACGTGGCCCGCAGGCCGCCCGGCGGCCGAGTTTAGGCAAAAAAAGCGAGAGGCCGGGGCTGCAAGCAGCCCCGGCCTCTCCTCTTGCCGGTTGCAGTGGCGTTTGGCTTAGTCGTTGTCGTCGGCCGCGTCTTCCTTCAAGGCGGCGCGGTTCAGGCTCTTAGCGTCTTTCACCACTACCAGGCTGCCGTCTTTCAGGCGCCGCGCATTCGATACCACGCCGTAGGGCCCGCTCACCACTTCGTCGCCGGCCTTGATGCCTTCCAGAATCTGGATGTGCTCCAAATCGTTGATGCCGGTTTTCACGGGCACCAGCACGGCCTTGCTGTTGCGAATCACGAACACGACTTCCTGCACGTCGCCCTTAGGTTTGGCCTGCTCCTCGCTGGGGCCCGAACCACCGCGGCCGCCCACGCGCACCTTCACGCCGCCTTTTTGCTTTTCCTTATCGGCCAGCATCACGCTGTCGGTGCGCGTCGTCACCGCGTTCAGCGGCACGGCCAACACGCCCGTGCGGCGGTCGGTAATGATGTCGACGGAGGCCGTCATGCCCGGGCGGAACGGCACGATGGTGCGGCCGGCCACGTTGCGCACCAGCTGGCGGTACGACTCGGGCAGCAGGCGCACGCGCACCTCAAACTCGGTTACGGCTTCGGCCGTCAGGGCATCCTTGGCGCTGTTGGCAATGCTGGTGACGATGCCGCGAAACTTCTCGCCCTTGCTCGTGTAAGAGTCCACCTCCACGTCGGCCGAGTCGCCCAGGTTCACGTTCACAATCTGGTTTTCGTTCACGTTCACGCGCACTTCCATCGAGTTGAGGTTGGCAATGCGCATGATTTCGGTACCGGCCATTTGGGAAGTACCCACCACTCGTTCGCCTTTCTCTACGTTCAGCTTGCTCACCGTGCCGCTCACGGGGGCGTAGATGGTGGTTTTGTTGAGGTTCTTGCGGGCTTCTTCGAGGCCGGCCTGGGCCGAGCGCACCGAGCTCTGAGCGGCCCGAATGCTGGCCTTGGCCGAGTTGATTTCTTCCTGTGAAGCGTCGTAAGCGGCTTTGGCCTGCTCATATTCGGCCTGTGAAATCACCTTCTGCTTGTAGAGCGAGGCGTTGCGGCGGTACGTCAGCTCGGTTTGCTTGGCCGAGGCAATGAGCTGCTGCAGGCGCGCCTGGCTTTGGCCCACGTTGGCCTGCTGCGTGCCCACCACGGCCGACTGCTGGCTGACCATGGCCTGGTAGTTATCGGGCCGAATGCGCAGCAGCAACTGGCCTTTGCGCACGGAGTCGCCTTCGCGCACGTACAGCTCGGTTATTTCGCCCGATACGTCCGGCGAGATTTTTACCTCCGTTTCGGGCTGCACTTTGCCCGAGGCACTCACCTTCTCCACGATGCTGGCCGGGCCGGCTTTTTCAGCCAGCACCTCCACACCGGCGGGCTTGCCCACCCAGCCCTGCTTTTTGGCCACCACAAAACCGGCGAGCAGCAACGCCAGCACGCCGAGCAGAATAAACAACAGACGGTTGTTGCGCATAGTACCTACAAAGAAGGGTCAGCAATGACCGGCAGGAGCGCCGGCGGAGCAAAAGAAGTAAAAAAGACGGCTGCCACGTGCGCCGTTTCAGCAACGGTTTCGTGGCAGCCGGCCTAAAAGGAGAAAAACTGTCGTTTTCGCACTGACAATCAGCTTACAGCGCCAACGGCTTGCCTTGGTAGAAATCCAGCACCTTGCTGCGGAACAAGTACTCGTACTTGGCCTGAATCATGGTCGACTCGGCCGCGTTCAGGTTGTTCTTGGCAATGTTGTAGTCGGTGCCGTTCATCAGGCCGTTGTTGAAGCGGATTTCGGCGTTGCGCTGGGCCGTGGCCAAGGCTTCTACCTGCCGCTTGCTGGAGGCGTAGCGGCGCTGGGCGGCCAGGGCATCGGCGTAGGCCTGCTGAATGCTCTGGCGCAGCGTCAGGCGGGCTTGTTCGCGGTTCAGTTCGGCCCGCTTCACGTTGATTTCGGACCGCTGCACGTTGGTGCGGGCCTGAAAGCCGTTTAGAATGGGAATGTTGAGGTTGAACTGCAGCTGCTTGCCCAGGTTGTCGCCCAGCTGGTTGGAAAAGGCGGTGGGCTTGGTTTCAAAGCGCGGCTGCGCCACCCCGGTCACGTACTGTGTGGGAATGGGCGGCGTGGTAGGCGCGGCGGGGTTGTAGATGAACACCGGCGCGTAACTGAAATCGACTTCGCCGGTGGGAATAAACGACGAGCGCGCCGACGAATAGCCGGTAAAAATGCCCGCTCCAAAGCTCAGCCGCGGGTAGTAGGCGCCACGGGCTACTTCCACGCCGCGCATGGAGCTTTGCACCCGCAGGTCGGCGGCCTTGATTTCGGGCAGGCGGCCCTGGGCCGTTTCGTAAATGCCGTTCAGGTCGTTTTCGAGCGGCACCTCGTCGGGGTCGGGCAGTTGCGGCGTGACGATGGCTACATTGCTGCTGCCGGCCGCGTCGAGGTTGAGCAGCTGCGCCAGCTGCAGCAGGGCCAGGTTGCGCTGGTTCTGGGCCGTTACCACGTTCAGTTCGTCGGAGGCAAGTTGGGCCTGGCTGTCGAGCAGGTTGCTTTCGGCCACCGAGCCGGCCCGCAGCAGCTTCTGGGTGCGCTCTACCTGCTGCTGGGTAGAATTCACGCGCAGCTGGTTGGTGCGCAGCAGCTCATCGGCCAGCAGCACCTGCAGGTAGGCCGAGGCCACGTTCAAGCTCAGGTCGTTGCGGGCTTTTTCGATGTCGTTCAGGCTGGCCTGGTAGTCGAGGGCGTCGCGCTTGATGGTGTTGCGCACCTGAAACCCCGAAAACAGGTTCACCTGGCCCGACAACGAGAAGTTGTTCGAGCGAATGGTGCTCGTTTTAAACTCGTTGGTCAGCGGGTCGATGGAAGTACCAAAGTTCCAGTTCTGCGAGGCGTTGGCGTTGGCCGTGGGCAGCAAGCCCGCCCGGCTCTGGCGCAGCGTGGCGTCGCTCAGCTCCGACGTCAGTTGCGACTGGCGCACCTGCAGGTTGTTTTTCAGGGCGTAGTCGACGGCCTGCTGCAACGACCACGGCCCGGAAGGAGCCGCCTGGGGCACGGCCGCGGCGGGCGGGGCCGCTGGCGTAGTCTGGGCCGCCGCGGGCAAAGCCAGCCCCAGCGAGGCGAGCAGCAGCGCACCTGCCGGACCCGCTGTGTGGCGCGACAAAAACGAGGCAAGAGTAGTCATCGGGCTAAGGGTGTTTTTCGAGCAGAAAAAAGAGACAGGAACCCGCAGCGGCCGCTTGTGCCGGCCGCTGCAGCGGCCGGCGTTAGTCGATGGCCGGGATGTAGCGCACCTGGTGCACCCAGCGCAGGTGGCGCAGGTATTGCAGGCTCAGCTCGGTCAGCGGAGAGTCGATTTCGATGAATTGGCGGGCCACCTGGTTTTTGCCCTGGCGGCTCACGTTCATGGTGGCAATGTTGCAGTCGTCGTGGGCAATGACGTCGGCAATGAAGGCAATGGAGCCTTTCACATCGTCGGCATCGATGATGAGCGTGTGCAGCGCCGCCGAGAAGTCGCACGGAAACCCGTCGACCTCCACGATGCGAATCACGCCGCCGCCCCGGCTTTGCCCAATCACCTCCACCTGCGTGCCGGCGCGCTCGTCGCGCAGCTCCAGCCGGATGGTGTTCGGGTGCATGGTAGAGGCGTTGCCCACCCCCTGAAACGTGAAGTTCAGCCCCGCTTCTTTGGCGTGGTCGAACGACTCGCGGATGCGCTTGTCGTCGGTGGGGTAATCGAGCAGCCCGGCCACGATGGCGCGGTCGGAGCCGTGGCCTTCGTAGGTGCGGGCAAAGGAATTGTAGAACGTGATGGTGGCGTGGGTGGGCTGCGAACCCAGCACGCGGATGGCGGCGCGCGCGATGCGCACCACCCCGGCCGTGTGCGAGGAGCTGGGCCCAATCATCACCGGCCCAATCATGTCGAATATGCTGCTTTTTTCGGCCATAAGATGGGCTAAAGGTACTGGCTCAGCAATCAAAAACAACGGCCCAAACGCGCGCAGCGTACTTTGCCGCACGCTCGGCTGCCCGGTAGATGCGCGGCTTGCCGAATAGGTTGCCCCGAATGGCTGTCTTTTTCCCGGCTTTTTCGTTCTTTGTAACCCCTCCCCCAGATTTCCCCACCCACCCCAATGTCGAATCACGACGAATTCTCTCCCGCGGTCCTCACCCAGCTGCGGCGTTTGCAGGAGAAATACGCTGCCGACGGCCAGGATCTGGCCGCCTACCTCGAAGGCCTGTACCACGCCGACTACGTCAACTACTGGGACTACATTGAGCTGGATACGCTGCTTTCGCTGCAACGGCCGCTGACCAAGATTCCCGACGAGCAGATTTTCATCATGTACCACCAGATTACGGAGCTGTACTTCAAGCTCTGCCTGGTGGAATACGAACAGATCGGCAACCTGCAAAACCCCACGCTGGGCGAGCTGGTGCTGCGCCTGGGCCGCATCAACCGCTACTTCGAAAACCTGATCGACTCGTTCGATGTGATGGTCGACGGCATGGACCGGCAGCAGTTTCTGCAGTTCCGCCTGTCGCTGATGCCGGCCTCGGGCTTTCAGAGCGTGCAGTACCGCATGATTGAAATTGCCTCGACTTCCCTCGACAACCTGCTCGACAAGGAGAAGCACCGGTTGCTGGGCGAGTCGGACGACCACGAGGAGCTGATGGGCTGCATTTACTGGAAGGCCGGCGCCACCCAGGAGCACGACGGTGCCAAAACCCTCACCCTGCTGCAGTTTGAGGAGAAATACCACCAAAAACTCATCGACCACGCCGCCCAGTTCCGCCAGCGCAACGTGTGGGCCGTGGTGGAGCGCCTGCCCGTCGACGACCGGCGCCACCCGCGCCTGCTGCGCCAGCTCAAGCAGCTCGACGTGAACGTGAACATCAACTGGCCGCTGATGCACTACAAGTCGGCGGTGCGCTACCTGGAGCGCCAGGCCGGCGACGCCGTACCGGCCACCGGCGGCACCAACTGGCGCAAGTACCTGCCACCCAAGTTTCAGAAGCGCATCTTCTACCCGCAGCTCTGGACCGAGCAGGAACTCGAAGACTGGGGCAAAAGCTGGGTCGACCAAGTGCTGGAAGAAGTAGCCGCTGCGGCGGCCGGTGTTAAAAAATAATCCGGGGTAGCCAGTCGTTCTTGTGGTTCGACTGGCTATTTTTGGTTTTCGACTCCCTGCCATGAAGCATCTCGTTGTAGCCTCCTTCGCGGGCCTGTGCCTGCTGCTGGGTTTGCCCGCGGCCTCCTACGGCAACCACGACGGGCCCCGGCCCATCAATACGCTGCCGCGCTACGGCGGCAAGGCCAAGTCGAAAGCCCTTCAGAAAATTGACCAGGACTTCATAGCCTCGGAGCTGCGCAAGTACCGCCGCGACGCCCACGCCGCCTCCGAAGTGAGCGTGGAGCTGGGGTGGCAGCACCTGGCCCAGCAGGATCCGGCGGTATCCATCAAGCGCTTCAACCAGGCCTGGCTGCTCGATTCGACCAACTGCAACGTGTATTACGGTTTCAGCGCCTGCCTGAGCCTGCAGGGCGACGCCAAGGCCGCCCGCGAGTATTTCCGCCTAGCCCAGCGCCGCGACCCGAAAAACCAAGGCGCAGCCAAGTACAACGAACGACTGGCCGAATTGCGCAACAAGCAGGCCGACGTCTCGGCTAATATCCTCACCTAAGGCTTTACCCGAAGCCTTCTGAGACACCGAAAAGCGGCCGTAGCTCTCCAGCTACGGCCGCTTTTTCATTGCCCGCCACTCATGAGAAAGCGGCTGCCTTCGGTGTCAAGTACCCACATCCGGAACTCCCGCCGTAATTTTGCGGTCTGAACCCTACCCGGCTTGCAGGCCTAACTCCCTGCCGCCCACTTTATGGATAAATACGAAGTTGAACTCGTGCTGGCGCCCGCCGAGGCGTACGACGAGTTGGCCCGCTACCGGGCCCTGCTGCAGGCCGCGGGCCTGAAACCCGGCCAAGCCGATTTTGTGCACTTGCTGCGCCGCTCCATCGACGCACGGGGCCGCAACGTGGGCGTGCGCCTGCGGGCCGATATTTACCGCACGCCGCCGCCGCGGGAGCTGTTTGGGCCGTGGGTGCAGTACCAAGATGTCAGCCAGGCCAAACAGAGCGCCGTGATTGTGGGCGCGGGGCCGGCTGGGTTGTTTGCGGCCTTGCGCTGCATTGAGCTGGGCATTCGGCCGGTGGTGCTGGAGCGCGGCAAGGACGTGCGCAGCCGCCGGCGCGACTTGGCGGCGCTCAACAAGGAGCACATCGTCGACCCCGATTCCAACTACTGCTTCGGCGAGGGCGGCGCGGGCACCTATTCCGACGGGAAGCTCTACACCCGCTCCAAAAAGCGCGGCGACGTGCAGCGGGTGCTGCGGCTGCTGGTGCAGCACGGCGCCACGCCCGAAATTCTGGTGGACGCTCACCCGCACATCGGCACCAACAAACTGCCCACGGTGGTACAGGCCCTGCGCCAGAGCATCGTCGACCACGGCGGCGAGGTGCGCTTTGAGGCGCGCATGACCGAGTTGCTGCTCGACGGCGGCCGTGCCCGGGGCGCCGTGTTGGCCGATGGCACCAGCATCGAAGCCGACGCGGTGATTCTGGCCACGGGCCACTCGGCGCGGGATATTTACGAGCTGCTGCTGCGCCAGAAAGTGCGCATTGAAGCCAAGCCCTTTGCCCTGGGTGTGCGCGTGGAGCACCAGCAAAGCCTCATCGACCAGGCCCAGTACCACCGCACCGACCGCGGCCAGCTGCCGGCGGCCTCCTACGCCCTGGTGCAGCAAACCGACGGGCCCGGCGGCCAGCGCGGCGTGTTTTCTTTCTGCATGTGCCCCGGTGGCTTTATTGTGCCAGCCGCCACGGCGCAGGGCGAAGTGGTGGTGAACGGCATGAGCCCGAGCCGCCGCGACTCGCGCTTTGCCAACTCCGGCATTGTGGTGGCCATCGAGCCCGAGGACATGGACTTGAAGCGGCACGGCGTGCTGGCCGGCCTCAAGCTGCAGCAGGAAATCGAGCAGCGGGCCTGCCAGCTAGCCGGCAACACCCAACTGGCCCCGGCGCAGCTGCTCGGCGACTTCATGCAGCGCAAAACCTCGCGCAGTTTGCTGGAAACCTCCTACCAACCCGGCCTCACCTCATTGCCGATGGATGAGGTGCTGGGCCCGAACCTGGCCAACCGGCTGCGGCAGGGCTTTCAGGCGTTTGGGCGCAAGATTCCCGGCTACACCACCAACGCAGCCCAGATTGTGGGCGTGGAAAGCCGTACTTCGGCGCCGGTGCGCATTCCGCGCGACCCGGCCACGCTGCAACACCCCGAAGTGGCGGGGCTGTACCCCTGCGGCGAAGGCGCGGGCTTTGCGGGCGGCATCGTCTCGGCGGCCATGGACGGCGAGCGGTGCGCCGAGGCCATTGCGGTTCAGCTGAGTCGCTAAAAAGACGGCTGTAGCGCGAATTGCACCCTTCGCGCTACAGCTCGCGCAGTACCAGGTGCACCATCCGGTCGCAACGCGGGCCGAGGTAGGCGAACGTGCGCTGCGGGTCGAAGCATTGCAATTGCTGGCGCAGCCGCTCACGCGCTCTGGCGAGGCGAACTTTCACGTTGGTTTCGGTCAGGCGAAGGTATTCGGCGGTTTCGACCACGCTCAGGCCTTCCACCGCACGCAGCACAAACACGCTGCGGTAGCCAGCCGGCAAGGCGGCCACGGCGGTTTCCAGCGCCGCGCGCAGCTCGTCGTTGAGCACGAGTTGCAACGGGGTTCGGTCTTCGATAGGCAAAGCCGGATGGTCGTCAGCATCTTCTTCGGCGCCAACGCCCAGGGTAGCGTAATGCCGCTGGCGGCGCTGGCGCAGCAGGCATTCGTTGATGAGGATGCGCGTAACCCAGGTGGCAAAGCCGGCGCGGCCCTCAAAGCTGGCCAGCTGCTCGTAGGCCTTCACCCAAGCGGCCTGCATGGTTTCTTCCACGGCATCGGCATCGTGCAGCAGGCCCAGGCCCACGCGGTACAGGCGTTGGTTGTAGCGCCGCAGCAGCAACTCGTAGAGTTGTTTTTCGCCGGCCAGCACCCGCCGGATGACTTCGGCATCGGGCAGCGGCGCGTAAGGCAAAACGGTGGTCGACATAGCAGCAAACAGTGACGGCAAAGCGCCCGGGATTGGGCAGCCTTGGTGGGAATTAGATGCACAAGGCCGCCAAAGGTTACAGCACTCGAAGATAGGCGGCCGGTGTAACCGATTTCGGGCAACGGTATCCAATGAGCAAGATTCCATTGTTCACCTCAACCCCTCACTGCCATGCTTTCGCAAATCGAACTGAACCAGACCGCCACGTCGCCGGCCACGGTATCGGTACCGCAGGTGCTGCGCCTGACTTACGGGCTGGTGCCCATCGTGGCCGGCCTCGACAAATTCACGCACCTGCTCACCGACTGGTCGGCATACCTGAATCCGGCCCTGGTGCACGCGCTGCCGTTTTCGGCCGGCACGTTTATGCACCTGGTAGGCCTCATCGAAATAGTGGCCGGTGTGCTGGTGCTTTTCCGTCCGCGCATCGGGGCTTGGGTGGTTATGGCGTGGCTGCTGGCCGTTGCCGCCTCCTTGCTGGCCAGCGGCCACTACCTCGATGTGGCCGTGCGCGACGTGGTTATGGCCATCGGGGCCTGGGCGTTGGCGCGGCTCAGCACGGGGGGCCAGCATTCCTAGCCTGTCGCCCAGCCGATACCCCTACAGCCTTTGCCGGCGCCATTGCGTATTATAGGACCCTCCACTTCATTTTGATTCGCAATGGCCAGCAAAAAAACCGTCGTCATCGGCGCTTCCGATAATCCTTCGCGTTACGCCTACCAAGCCGTGCACCGCCTCAAGGCCCACGGTCACGAGGTAGTGCCGGTCGGCATCCGCAAAGGCGCCGTAGCCGGCATCGACATTGCCACCGACAAACCGACCGTGGAAGACGTGGACACCGTGACGCTGTATGTGGGCCCGCAAAACCAGCCCGCCTGGTACGACTACATTCTCGATCTGAAGCCGAAGCGCATCATCTTCAACCCCGGCACCGAAAACGACGAGCTGGAGCGCCGCGCCCAGCAGCAAGGCATCCGCACCGAGGAAGCCTGCACGCTGGTAATGCTCTCGATTGGCAATTACTAGCGCTTGTTCTCGGCAAAAAGCCCCTGCAACCGGAGTTGCAGGGGCTTTTTGCTTTGGATAGCTGCCTGGTTTTCGCAGTTTAGCCTAGTGACGCAACATTGTTTTATCATTGATTTACAAGACATTAAACCAAAGGTTTAAATTCCTTGCAACTTTTTCCTGGTTGGCAGGCAACGCTGCTCCGCACGTTTCCATCTACCCCTCCAAACACCACTACTACTGCCCTACTTCTACCTTTCCGAGCTGTGAACGACGTCGACCTCATCAGTGCCTGCCGGCAAGGCAGCGTCCGGGCACAAAAACAGCTCTACGAGCGGTTTGCCGGGCTGATGCTGACCGTGTGCCTGCGCTACCTGCGCCAGCGCGCCGACGCCGAAGAAGCCATGCTGACGGGGTTTACGAAAGTGTTTCGGGCCCTCGACCAGTACCGCCACGAAGGCTCGTTTGAAGGCTGGATCCGGCGCATCATGGTCAACGAAGCCCTCGGACAGCTGCGCCGCAAGGAGCCCCTGCACCTGGCCATCGACGACATGGTGACCGACGTGCCCGCCACCCAGGCCGACGCGGAAAGCAACCTGGCCGCGGCCGACCTCATGCAGCTGCTGAGCGAACTGCCGGCCGGCTACCGCACAGTGTTCAACCTCTACGCCGTAGAAGGTTACAACCACCCCGAAATAGCCGAGCTGCTGGGCATTTCGGAGGGCACCAGCAAGTCACAGCTCAGCAAGGCCCGGGCCATGCTCCAGCGCCGCCTCGGCTCCGCCAGCACCCAGGCCAGTTCCACCTCCTCACCGAAAGAATATTATGCGACCGGAAGATATTGATAAGCTGTTTCGGGACCAGCTGGAGCAGCACGTAACGCCCCCGCCTCCCGGCCTGTGGTACGACCTGCAGGATCGCCTGGAGCCCGAAGAGCGGAAACGCCGCGGCGGTTTCTGGATGTACGCGGTGGCGGCGGCCGTTACGCTGCTGCTGGTAGCCGGCACGGGCTGGCTGCTGTGGCGCCCCAGCACCCCGCAGGGCAGCGCAGCCACCGGCGAGCTGGCTTCAGCCACGCAACCGGCAGCTCCGGCCCACACCCCAGCAGCTCAGCCTGCCGGCCCCAATTCGCCCGAACTGCTGGCTTCGGCCCCGCACCCCAACTCTGCTACTACTCCGGCAGTACCCGCCGACGCGGCTGCCGAAACCGCTCCTACCTACCCAGCCAACCCCGATTCTTTCACCCCCACGCCAGCTGCTCGTCAGCGGGAAGCCATCCGGATGGCCGCCCGCACGGCGCGCCCGGTGGTTGCTCCGGAGCAGCCGTCGGCGCCCCGCTCCCCAGCGCAGCCGGAAATGGTAGCCGCCGTGCCTACGGGCTCGGCAACGACTTCGCAACTTCCTTCGTCAGCTACGCCGGTTCCAGCACCGGTGGTGGGCGGACAAGCCCTGGCCGCTGCTGGAGCGGGCCGGGCGCCTCAAGGTACCATTGAGGTGGAAGTGCGCGAGTCGCCGGAGCTGCCCGCGGTAGCCGCCGTGGCTACCACCGAACCGGAGCTGACGCGCCGGAGCCGGTTGCTGGGGGTAGTGAAACAAGTAGGCCGCGTGGTGCGCGGCGAGAAACCTAACCTGACTGAAGTAGGCTTACCGGCCAACCCCGGCCTCACGGTGCAAGCGCGCATCGGCAGCCACACGCTTTCCAAAACCATTTCGCTGTAGCCAGCGGCCTTCCGGCCCGGTTCCGCCCTCTCCCTTCCTCCGACTTTCTGCTTCCTACGTTTATGAAACCCGCTTTCTTCTGCGCCGCCACCGCCGCGCTCCTGCTTTCCGGTGCCGCTGCCTCGGCCCGCCCCTACGCCCCCGCTGCCGGCAACGACGACACCATTCTGGTGAAGCTGCCCAACCAGGTGTCGATGACCATTGTGGCCCGCGACAAAAAGCAGCTGCGCGAGCTGAAGGAATACAAGCTCGACTCGCTGATGATTATGCTCTCGGGCTACATCAGCCAGGCCGAAGCTGCCGGCAGCAAGTCCAGCAACGGGCAGGTGACAATGGAATTTTACCCCGCCAAAGACAAACCCAGCAGCCAGGCCGCGCCCGAGCAAGTGCGCGTGACGGTGCGCGGCGGCCAAACCAAAACCGACCGCGTGGAGGTGATGATGGGCAAAATGGGCATCAAGGTGGAGTCGGACCAAGAAATCGATACTGGCAAAGAGCACGTGTCCATCAAGTGGAACAACGACGATGACGACGACACCAAGCGCGACTCCCTCAAGCAGGTGCGCCGCCAGGTGAAGCGCGACAAGCTCACCGGCTCCGACTTCGGCGTGGACCTGGGCCTGAACGCACTGGTGAACCGCAAGCCCTACCTCGACCCCACCTCCGGCCAGGAGCAGGCGTTTGATCTGCGGCCGTTCGGTTCGCGCTACATCAGCCTGAACTGGAATTTCTGGGCCCGCGCCGGCAAAAACAGCCCGCTGTACTTCCACCTCGGCCCGGAAGTAGCCTTCAACAACTACATGCTGGAGGGCAACCGCCGCTTCGTGCAGACCGACCAGCGCACCAACATTGCCGCCGGTGGCGACGTGCAGTACGAGAAAAGCAAGCTGGCCACCACCAACCTGAACCTGCCGGTGGGCTTCACCCTGAAGTTCCGCAACGAGAAGCACGACGAGATTATGCGCATCGGGGCCGGGGGCTTTGTCGGCTACCGCATTGGCGCACACACCAAGGTGAAGTACGAGCAGGACGGCCGCACCCACAAAGACAAAGACCGCGGCAGCTACAACCTAGAGGACTTCCAGTACGGGGTGCAGGGCACCCTCGGCATCCGCGGCTTCGACCTGTTTGCCAAGTACAACATGAACGACCTGTTCAAGGAAAACCGCGGCCCCAAAGCCCAGGTCGTGAGCTTCGGCATCACCTTCAGCGACATTTAGGCTGATTTGTTGAATGGCTGGATGGATAAATGGCTGGCCGTTCTGGAAAACTCCAGAACGGCCAGCCATTTATCCATCCAGCCATTTGGCTCTTCCTTCTACTCGTTCCGAAAAAAATTATCGAGCAGGATGGCGGCGGAAAGGGCCACGTTCAGGCTTTCGGCGCCGCCGCGGCCGGGAATGTGCAGGCGTTGCGTGAGGTGGGCCTCCACCTCGGGCGTCAGGCCGTGCGACTCGCTGCCCATCACCAGGACACCGGTGGGCTGCAAACGAAGCCGGTGCACGTTGTCGCCGTGCAGGTCGGCGCCGTACACGGGCAGCGCCGAGGGCAGGCCAGCCAGCCAGGCGGGCAGGTCGCGCTGCCACACGGGCACCCGCGTAAAGGAGCCCATGGTGGCCGCCACCGTCTTGGCGTTCCAGGCATCGGCGCAGGTTTCCGACAACACCACGCCGCCGAGGCCGTACCAATCGGCCAGGCGAATGAGCGTGCCCACGTTGCCGGGGTCGCGCACTTGGTCGAGGGCCAGCAGCAGCTGGCAGGGGCGGGCATCGAGCGGCGTTTCGTCGGGGATGCGCACCACGGCCAGCGCTGCGTCGTTGGTCTGAAGCGTGCCGAGGCGGGTTAGCTCGTCGGGCGTGGCCAGGTCGGCGGGCACGCGGCTCACGTCGTTTTCCGCCGCAAACTCCGCCGTATACAGCAAGCGTTCCACCGTCAGTGCCGAACTTAGCAGCTCCCGCACGTTTTTGGCCCCTTCCACCAGAAAGGCCCCGTGGCGCTGCCGGTATTTCTTTTGATGCAAGGACTGCACGTATTTCGCAACGGCTTTTGAGACCATCTGTTTCGGTAATGACGAGTGAATGGGCGCGGCTTTATCGGCTGGTGCTGAAGTGTTTGACGGCGGGCCTGCTGCTGGCCGCAGCGGCTTGCTCCCCGCTGCACCTGCTGGGCCCGCGCCAGCGGCTGCTCACGAAAGTACAGCTCGAGGGCCTAAAGGAAGCCGACCAGGAACGGGTACAGGAGCTGTTTCGCCAACGCCCCAACGACAACTTCCCGCTGCCGAAGCTGGCAATTTACGACCTCGGCTACACCTTCTACGACCCCCAGCGCCTCCAGCGCAAGCTCGACACCACCCGCGCCGACTTCAACCGGCGCATTCGAGCCGCCGGCACCGACTCGGTGGCCGTGGGCCGGCTGCTGCAGAAGCGCGAGCGGCGCATCCAGCGCCTGCAGGCCGCCCTCGACAAGGGCAACGCCATCATGCGCCTCGGCGACCCGCCCGTCATCTACGACTCGGCCCTGACGCGCGTGACCGAAACGCAGATTGGCATTTTCCTGCGCTCCAAGGGCTTTTTCCGCTCCCGGGTGTCGGCCGTCGATACCACCGACTGCCCCACCAGCCTGCTGAGCAAGCTGGGCAAAAGCGCCAAAAACGACACCCTGGGCTGCCGCCGGGCCGCTGTTATCTACAACGTGCAGGAAGGCCCGCAGTTCCGCGTCACCCAGCTCAATTACGACGTGGCCGATACCACGGTGGCCCGCCTTATTCGGGCCGATACTGCCCAGGCGCTGATTCGCGTGGGCCAGCCCTACGACGAAGAGTTGATTGGGCGCGAGCGGACGCGGCTGGAAAACATGCTGAAAAACCGCGGCTACTACGATTTTCGCCAGCAGTACATCACCCTGGAAGCCGATACCAGCTTTGCCCCGGCCACCGTGCGGCTGCTGGTGATGGTGGAAAACCCGCCCGAGCAGACCGCCCACCGCGCCTACACCGTGCGCAACGTGAGCGTGATTACCGACGCGGGCGTGAACCGCTTTGGCGTGCAGCGCGACACCGTGCGGCGCAACGGCATCAACTTCCTGGCCTACGACCACCGCTTCAGCACCCGCATTCTGGACCGCAAGGTGGCCGTGCGCCCCGGCGACCCGTACAGCCTCGCCAATTCCATCATCACGCAGCGGCAGCTGGCCGAGCTGGACGTGTTTCGCTTCACGGGCGTGAACTACCAGAAAGTGCGCCTGCCTACCGACACCGCGGCAGCTATTCTGGACGCCACGGTGCTGGCCTCGCCCCAAAAACGACTGCAGCTGACCGACGAACTGGGCGGCACATTCGTGGCCGAAAAAGCTGGTCCGTTCGGCAACTTCCGCCTGCGGGTGCGCAACGCCTTTGGCGGCGCCGAAGTGCTGGATCTGGGCGTGCGCGCCGGTTTGGAAGGCCAGTACAAAGCCAGCAGCGGCGGCAACAACCAGAATCCGGAGTCGGTATACACGCTGCAGCTTGGGGCCAACGCCAGCTTGTCGTTACCGCAGTTTCTAGTGCCGTGGCGCACCAACCGGCTCTTCACGCGCTACAGCCCGCGCACGCGCATCACCACCAGCTACACCTACGTCAACCGGCCCGAGTACACCCGCACCACGCTCGAAGGCACCTACGACTACATCTGGCAGCGCAGTGTGTTGCACCAATACGTCCTCACGCCGCTCAACATCAGCCTGGTAAATACGCCCAACATCAGCGAAGCCTTCCGCACCACGCTGCTGAACCAGTCGAACTCCGGCGCCCTGCTCCGCTCCTTCGACCGGCTGCTGATTCCGAGCGTCAACGCCACGTCGCTCTACAACTCCAACGATTTCGTGCAGACGCTCGACGCCCAGTACCTGCGCCTGTTTGCGGAAATGGGCGCGCCGTTTCGGCAGTTCTACACCCGCCCCGGTACCCGCACCCTCATTGGCACCGACCGCAACGAGCGAATCGAAACGCTCATCGGCAACCTGCTGGTGCTCGACTACGCCCGCTTCAGCGCCGACTACCGCCGCTACCACAAGCTCACGCCAAACCAGTTTCTGGCCTGGCGCCTCAACGGCGGCCTGGTGCAGGCCCTTACGCCCACCGAAGTAACCCGCGACGGACAAACGTCCAGTGCCTACCTGATTCCCTACGACAAATACTTCTTTGCCGGCGGCGGCTCCAGCGTACGGGCCTGGCGCCCGCGCCGCCTGGGCATTGGCTCATACCCGACCTACCTCTACAAAGACGGGGTCTTGCAAAAAGACAGCCGCGGCCTGCCCATTCGCGACGAAAACATCGAGCAGCCGGGCGAGTTGCTGCTGGAAGGCAGCGTGGAGTACCGTTTTCCGGTCTACGACTACATCCGCGGCGCGCTCTTCACCGACTTTGGCAACGTGTGGACGCTGCAGAAAGACGCCCGCCGCGACACCACCGGCTTCACCAACGGCTCGGCCCGCTTCAGCCCCACGCGCTTCTACCGCGAGTTTGCTGTGGGCGCCGGCGCCGGTCTGCGCTTCGATTTCACGTTCCTCATCGTTCGCCTCGACTTCGCCTGGAAGGTGTACGACCCGACCGCCGTGACGCAGGACCGGTGGGCGCTCCGCAACTTCGCTTTCTTCTCCAGCAACGCCAAGCCCTGGCTGAACACGCCCGCCCTGAACGTGGGCATCGGCTACCCATTCTAACCTATTGGTCTCTAAACATTAAAAAAGCCCGCTCTTGTAAAAAGAGCGGGCTTTTTTTGGCCGACGGCGGAACTACCTCGCGGAACCGAGGACTGGTTTAGTAGGCCAGCAGTTCCTGCAAGGCCGTCAGCACTTTATCCGCCGAGGGCAGCATTTGCTTTTCCAGCTCCACGTTGAGGGCAATGGCCGGCAGGTTAACGGCACCTAGGGTAAACACCGGCGCATCGAGCTGCTGAAAGCAATGGCGCTGAATGCGGCCCGCCAACGACTCGGCAAACGAGTTCATCAGCGGCTCTTCGGTGAGGATGAGCACCTTGCCGTGCCGCTGCGTGGCGGCCATTACGGCCTCCCAATCGAGCGGGTTGAGGGTGCGCAAATCCAGAATTTCGACCTGGCCGGGCAGCTGCTTGCTGGCCGTTTTGGCCCAGTACACGCCCATGCCGTAGGTCACCACCACGCAGGTGTCGCCCTCGGCCAACTTGTCGGCCGCAGCTTCCTGCACCACGTTGGCCTTGCCAAGCGGCACCACGTACCCCGCTTCCGGCTCCACGGTTTTGGCGTCTTCGGTGCCGGGCACTTTGCTCCAGTACAGGCCCTTGTGCTCCAGCATCACCACCGGGTTGGGGTCGAGGAAGGCCGCCCGCATCAGGCCTTTCATATCGGCCGCGTTCGACGGATACACCACCTTAATGCCCCGAATGGTGAGCAGCGTGCTTTCGATGGAGCCCGAATGGTACGGCCCGCCGCCGCCGTATGCCCCAATGGGCACCCGAATCAGGCTTTGCACTGGAAACTTGCCCATGCTCAGGTAGCAGGACTTGCTAAGCTCTTCTACCAGCTGGTTGAGGGCGGGCCAGATGTAGTCGGCAAACTGTATTTCGACAATGGCCTTGGCGCCCACGGCCGACATCCCGGCCGTGCTGCCCACGATGTAGGCCTCCTGAATGGGCGTGTTGAACACCCGGGCGTCGCCGTACTTTTTGGCCAGCAGCGCAGCTTCGCGGAACACGCCGCCCAACTCGCCGCCCACGTCCTGGCCGTAGAATAAGGCCTCGGGAAACTCCTGCAGAATATCGTCGACGGCGTGCAGGGCCGCGTCCACCATCAGGGCTTTGTCGGCACCGGCGGGACTGCGTTGGCCGGCTTCCTGGGTTACCACAGGCGCGGCAAACTCGTGGTCGGCGAAGGTGGCGGGGTCGGGATTGGGCGCGGCCAGGGCACGTTGGTAGTCTTCCTGCACCGTGGCCTGGGCCGCGGCAGCGGCGTAGCCCAGTTCGCCTTCCTCGAAGCTTTCGGTGAGCAGCTGCTGGTGCAGGCGCGGCAGCGGGTCGTTGGTTTGATGCTCAGTCAGGTTGTCGCCGCGGTACCACTCGCGGCGCACGCCGCTGGTGTGGTGGCCCAGCAGCGGACAACGCGCGTGCACCAGCACCGGACCGCGCCGCTCGCGCACGTACTGCGTGGCGGCCGTCATGGTGGCGTAGCTATCCACAAAATCGGCGCCGTCGCACTGCAGGCGGTGCAGGCCTTTGAAACCGGCCGCAAACTCGTAGGCGTTCATGGCGCGCATCTCGCGGCCCGTGGCCGAAATGCCCCACTCGTTGTCTTGCACCAGGTAAATGATGGGCAGCTGGTGCAGCACGGCCATTTGCAAGGCCTCGGCCACTTCCCCCTCGGTCATGGCCCCGTCGCCGATGGAGCACACCACCACCGGCTGCTGCGCGGCGCTGGGCAGCTGGTTTTGGCTTTCCAGGTATTTCACGCCGTGGGCCATGCCGGTGGCCGGAATGGCCTGCATGCCCGTGGCCGAGCTCTGGTGCGGAATTACGGGAATGCCCGGCCGGCGCAACGAGGGGTGCGAGTAGTACGTGCGGCCGCCCGAAAACGGGTCGTCGCGCTTGGCCATGAGCTGCAGCATCAGCTCGTAGGGCGTCAGGCCGAGACCGAGCAGGAAAGCGTCGTCGCGGTAATACGGGGCACAGTAGTCGGTTTCGCGCAGTTGAAAGGCGGCGGCCAGCTGAATGGCTTCGTGGCCGCGGGCCGAGGCGTGCACGTACTTGGCCGTCACGGCCTTGTTTTCTTCGTAGAGCCGGGCCATTTCCGCCGAGGTGTGCATCAGGCGGTAGGCGCGCAACAGCGTGGCACGGTCGGGGTGCGCGGCCGGGGCCGGCGTAAAAGCAGCTTCGGGGGTTTCCAGGGTGGCAGAGGCTTGCATTCGGGAGGGAAAGCGGTGGAGCGGGAATGCGAAATTACGCCATCGGGGCCAGATGCCGCTGCACCTTGCCCGGCTCGGTAGCCCGCCCGCCCGGCAGATTTGGTCCGACTCGGCCAGCCAAACGCGTGGGCTTCGTCGGCTGTGGCTTATTTTTGCGGCCATGCCCGAACCCTCTGCCCCTGTTACCGCCTTCCGGCACGACGTAGAATCCTGGATGCGCGGCTTTCAGCAGCGCCTCATTCAGCAGCTGGAAGCCACCGATGGCGGTGCCCGCTTTCAGCCCGATGCCTGGCAACACCACTCCGGCGGCGGCGGGCTCTCGAACGTGATTCAGGACGGGCGCATTCTGGAGAAAGGCGGCGTAAACTTCTCGGCCGTGTGGGGCCAGATGGACGAACGCGCGGCCAAGCAGCTGCTCATGCCCGACCCCAACTACTTTGCCACGGGCGTGTCGGTGGTGCAGCACCCGCGCAGCCCCATGGTACCCATTGCCCACATGAACGTGCGCTATTTCGAGGCCGGCAACGGCGAGGCGTGGTTCGGCGGCGGCATCGACCTGACGCCGATTTACGTGGACGAGGCGCAGGCCCGCTGGTTTCACGAGCAATTGTATGCCGTGTGCCAGCGCTTCGACTCTACTTACTACCCGCGCTTCAAAGCCTGGGCCGACAGTTATTTTTTCATTACCCACCGCAAGGAAACGCGCGGTATCGGCGGCATTTTCTTCGACCGCCTCACCGTGGGCAAAGACGGCTCGCGTGAGGAGTTGTTTGCCTTTGTACAGGCCGTGGGCGACGCTTTCGGGCCGACCTACTGCGAGCTGCTGCGCGAAAACGCCGACCGCCCGTTTACCGAGCGCGAGGTGCAGTGGCACTTGCTGCGCCGGGCCCGCTACGCCGAGTTTAACCTGGCCATCGACCGCGGCACCCGGTTTGGGCTGGAAACCGGCGGCCGCACCGAAAGCATCCTGATGAGTTTGCCGCCGCGCTGCGAGTGGCACTACAACCAGCAGCCCGCGCCCGGCTCGGCTGAAGCCCGCACCCTGCAGTGGCTGCGGAAGGGCGTAAATTGGCTGGAAAATCCCCTCCCCGCGCTTGATTGATTCGCTGCAGAACCTGGACCGTTGGCTGCTGGTAACGGCCAATAACACCGCCACGCCCGCCCTCGACCGGTTCATGATTTTCATGTCGGACCGCTTCGTGTGGTTTCCGGCCTACTTGGTCATCATCGTGGCCCTGATCTATTATTTCGGCCGGCGAGCCTACTTGCTGCTGCCGTTGCTGGGCCTGAGCGTGGCCCTGGCCGATTCGGTGTCGAGCCGCTTCTTCAAGCCCTATTTCGCCCGGCTGCGCCCCTGCCACGACCCCGAACTCTCGGAAACGCTAAACCTGGTGCACGGCTGCGGCGGCAAGTTCGGGTTCATTTCCTCGCACGCGGCCAACTCGTTTTCGATGGCCGTGTTTCTGTGCCTGGTGCTGCCGCGCCGGTTCTGGCCGGTGAAAGTGCTGCTGCTGGTGTGGGCGGCCGTGCTCAGCTACAGCCGCATCTACCTGGCGGCCCACTACCCTTCCGATGTATTGGCCGGCACCACGCTGGGCGCGGCGCTGGGCTGGTTGTGCTACTGGCTCTACCGGCAAGGCGAAGCCCGCTGGTGGCCGGCTCGAACCGTGGCCCCTTAGCAACATCAAAAAAGCCCTGCAGCATGTGCTACAGGGCTTTTTTATTTGGCGAATATCGACTATCGGCTGGGCTTTCGGTTGCCGGTGTGCCCGTCGCCCCGGTCGCCCTGGCCGGGCTTGCTGGTGACGTGGGAGTTGTGCTTGTCGTCCTGCGAAAGGGAGCGGTGCAGGTCGACGGAGCTGGTGTAGCGGCCTTGCTCGTCGCGGCGCACGTAGCGCTTGTCGCCGGGCGTGGGTTCGTTTAATTCGCGTTTCGACATGATGGTGAGGCCTTTAGTTTAGATTTCTCTTTACGTAATACCCTCATATATGGGTGGATAATTTATTTTAGCCATTAACAGGTATTACCTGCCAAACCGATCAAAAAGACGCCAATATTTATCTTGGTAGATATAGTAGTCTACTTCAAACTGCTCAGAATACACCTGCCGGATTTGATCGAAAGCTTTGGAAGGCTGTCTGAACTCCTTACACGCAAAATATATTTCCCGCACGCCATCAGCAGTTTGTCGTCCTACATTCAGGTATCCTTCATGGTCTACTAGTTGGGCTAGCAGCTTATCCTCAATTTCCTCAAGCAATGCATATGTTTCCTCATCCGGCATGCCGTTTCGCTGTTCACCATCAAAATGCAATTCTAACACCGCTATCCAAGAGTGTGATGCTTTTCTATCCCAATCCAACAAGTCCGTATTGAGCACAGCTATCAACGCTTTTTTTTCGCTCAATTTCCCCTCGAAGGCAGCATAGCTGTCATTTTCAGAATCATGCCATACCCCTTCGTATTTCTCCACAAACTCAGCCTGTCGCCAAGTCAAGTAGCTATCCAGCTTGCTGATTGGAACTGGCTCTTTCGATAATTCTGAACGATTTAATACCGTAAAGCTGTCTACTTGAGTAGCCAGCTGAAGCTCACCCAGATAATTTTCCAGAAAGAGCGAAACGCCTACACTAATAGCGTTTGAGTCCTCACCGGACTGGGAATCGAAGACAATGTTCAAGTCTATGTCATCAGGATAGCTGGGTTCTATTCTCGGAACAAATTGAATAGAATTGCTATCAAAACAGTAATTACCAATATTGATTGACACATCACTGATATCCGTAGCTTGTTTAAGCGCAACAAACCTCCATCCTAAGAGTTGAGGAGCAGCATTAATTAGCTCTTCCGCAAACACGATGTTTTCAATGGCTCCATCAACTGTAATTATCAGTTCAACGGTGTCGTCATCGTACATTCCAACCAAATAGAAAAAATTTTCCCTGACCTTGCTCAGATTTTCTGCCAATTCAGGAAAAAACTCTTGTTCTATATTTCTTTGGTCTTTGACTATTGTATGAAAACGGTTTGCATTCTCTGCAAACCAATTCCAAAATTCTTGATACCTCTCTAGGTAATCCATATTCATCATTCAGTACTGCTTGTTCAACTTAATCAGTGTTCTATCCCTTAGAAAACGAATGTCTTACCGCCCTAGCAATTTCGCCACGTACTTGCCTACGATGTCAAACTCCAAATTCACCGCGTCGCCGGGGCGCAGGTGCTGGAAGGTGGTGTGCTCGTAGGTATAAGGGATGATGGCTACGGAAAAACCGTCGTCGGTGCTGTTGAAGCAGGTCAGGCTCACGCCGTTGATGCAGATGGAGCCTTTTTCGACCGTCACGCGGCCGGGGCCGGTTTCGTGGCGGAAGCGGTACAGCCACGAGCCGTTCTGGTCTTCTACCGACTCGCACACGGCCGCCAGATCCACGTGGCCCTGCACAATGTGGCCGTCGAAGCGGCCGTTGGCGGCCAGGCAGCGCTCCAGGTTCACTTGCCGGCCTTCGGCCCAGCTGCCCAGGTTGGTTTTCTGCAGCGTCTCGGCTATGGCCGTGACGGTATGCGTGCCGGCGGCCGCGTCCAGCGCCACCACCGTCAGGCACACGCCGTCGTGCGATACGCTCTGGTCGATCTGCAGCTCGCTGAAAAACGGCGACTGCACCGTAAAATGGCGGTTGGTGCCTTCCGTGCGCACCGCCGTGATGGTGCCGAGGGCTTCGATGATGCCGGTGAACATCTTTTTAATGTGCGGAATATGATGAATGTGCTTAATGTGATTGAATGCCAAAATGTTTGACGGGCCGTTTCTTAACGTATCTAGAACGGCCACATTCAAGCACATTCCTTCACATTACTTACCTCTTCCTTCCACGATGATTTTAATCGTGTAGAGCATCACCCGAAAGTCCATGGCCAGGCTCATGTTTTCGATGTAGAGGATGTCGTATTTGAGGCGCTGCACCATCTCGTCGACGGTTTCGGCGTAGCCGTATTTCACCTGCCCGAGCGAGGTGATGCCGGGGCGCACGCGGTGCAAATGGCGGTAGTGGGGCGCCACTTTGGTAATCTGGTCAATGAAGAACTGCCGCTCGGGGCGCGGGCCCACCAAGCTCATGTCGCCCTTGAGCACGTTCCAGAACTGCGGCAGCTCGTCGAGGCGCACTTTGCGCATGAAGCGGCCCCAGCGCGTGATACGCGGGTCGTTTTTGCTCGACAGGGCCGGCCCAAGGCGCTCGGCATCGACAAACATCGAGCGGAACTTGTAGATTTTGAACGGCTGCCCGTGAATGCCGATGCGCTCCTGGGCAAAGAAAATCGGCCCCGGCGACGAGAGCCGCACCATGATGGCCGTGAAGGCGTACACCGGCCAGGCCAGCAGCAGAAACACGGCCGAGCCCACCACGTCAATCACGCGCTTGACCACCTCCTGCCACACCGGGAGCAGGTCGTGCTTGATTTCGATGAGCGGCGTACCGAACAGGTGGTTGACCTTCACCGAGCCCAGCAGAATCTGGTACACGTCGGGCAGCACGCTCACGCGGGTGGGCGTGCCCTCCAGCCGGTCGAGCACCTGCTGAATCATCTGATGTTCACTGGGTTCGAGGGCAATGACTACCTGCTCGATTTTGAGGGCCCGCACCAGGGCCGGCAGCCGCTCGAAAGAACCGCGCTGCGGCAGCTCGGTGGCCAGGTCGGGGTCGACCACATCGCCCACCGGCGCAAAACCCACGATGTTAAGGCCCAGGTGCCGGTTGCTGCGCTCCAGTTCGCGGTAGGTGTCGCGGGCCAGGGTGCTGGCCCCCACAATGAGCGTGTTGAAGTAGATAATGCGCCGGCGCACCAGGCCCTGAATGCTGGTGACGGCCCACGTGCGCAGCACCGCCGTGATGGTGAAGTGCAACAGGAAGTAGGCCGAAATCGTCTTGTAATAGAGCCGGTAGTTGCTCACGCCCTGGTCGTCGAGCAGCAGGGCGAAGAAGATGACGACCGCACCAAGCACCGAAATACGAGCCAGCCGAATGATTTCGGCCACCCGCGACTTGCGGAAAATGTCGCGGTACTCGCCGATAAGGGCGTAGAGAATTACCCAGAAAGCGGCAATCATCAGCGCCGAGCCGGTGAGCGTGAACAGCTGGTCGCCGGTGAAGCGGTAGCCGGCGTTGATTTCGCTCAGCAGGTACTTGCGCAGCAGAAAAAACGTGCCCCAAGCCAACAACGCCGCGCCAAAGTCGGCGGCCAGCAGCTTGAGCTTTTGCAGGTTTCGGATCAAGGAAGGAAAATAGAAGCGCGGAATAAACGCCGGGGCAAGCGAAAATCGTACCGCCGCCGTAGCTTCGCGACCGAAAAGGCCCGCCGCGAGGTCGGGCGCAAAGGTAGGGCATGATTCCAGAACCGGAAACGCCCGCCGCTTAGCCGAAGTATGCACGCTGCTGCCCTCGATACCTACCGCCACCGCGGCCAGCGCCGCGCCCTCGTTGAGGAGCTGCGGCGCAAGGGCATTGGCGACGAGCGGGTGCTGGCGGCCATCGGTGCGGTGCCGCGCCACCTGTTTTTCGAGCGCGCCTTCGAGTCGCACGCCTACCAGGACAAGGCCTTTCCCATTGGCGAGGGCCAGACGATTTCGCAGCCCTACACGGTGGCCTACCAAACCGAGCTGCTGCACCTGAGCCCCGGCCAGCGGGTGCTGGAGGTGGGCACCGGCTCGGGCTACCAGTGCGCGGTGCTGCTGGCCTTGGGCGTGGAGGTGTGGACCATCGAATACAACCGCGTGCTGTTTGAGCGTACCCGCCAGCGCCTGCTGGAGCAGTTTCAGTACCGCGGCGCGCAGCTGTTTTGCGGCGACGGCTCGGTGGGCCTGCCCGCCCACGCCCCTTTCGACCGCATTCTGGTAACGGCCGCCGCTCCGGCCCTGCCCCGCCCCCTCTTGCGCCAGCTCTGCCTCGGCGGCCGGCTGGTGGTGCCCGTCGGCGACGAGCAGGTGCAGCGCATGGTGCGCGTCACGCGCGAGTCGGCCGAGGGCTTTGCGCAGGAGACCTTCGAGGAATTTCGGTTTGTGCCCCTGCGCGGCGCGGCCGGTTGGGCCGGTTAGTTTCGGCTGGCTTGAATAGCCGGGCTGTCTGGCGTAAATTGGGCAGCCAAACCCGCACCTTCCTGATGCCGTGTTGGTTCGCAGGTTACCCACTTGCCTTTCAGTTGCTTTTTCACCTTATTTCACTTCATGCTACGCAAACTTTTACCCGCGCTGCTGTTGGCCGTTAGCGCCTGGTGGTCGGCCGGTCAGGCGCAGGCCCAGCGCCAGGCTCACCCCGAGCACACCTTTGGTTTCCGCTGCTCTTTCGACAGCGTGCAGCAGGCCGAGTGGCAGCGCCACCCCGGCGCGGAGGCCGAATACCGCCGCTTTTTGCGCAGCGTAGCCGAAATGGCACCGGCCGAGCAAGCCCGCTTGCGTGCCCTGCCCGACGTGACCGTGCCGGTGGTGGTGCACATCATTCATACCGGCGGCGCCAACAACATTTCCGACGCCCAGGTGTACGATGCCATCCGCATCCTGAACGAGGACTTCAACAAGCTGAACCGCGACACGGCCGACGTCATTGCCGCGTTCCAGCCGATTTATGCCCGCGTGGGCTTCCAGTTCCGACTAGCCCGGAAAGACCCCAACGGCAACTGCACCACCGGCATCACGCGCACCTACTCCACGCAAACCACCGTGGGCGACAACAGCGTGAAGGACGTGATTCGCTGGGACCAAAACCGCTACGTGAACATTTGGGTGACAGACCGCGCCAACGGCGCCGGCGGCTACGCCATCCTGCCCTGCGGCGGCGGCCTCTACGACGGCATCGTAATTCTGAACACCCAGTTTGCCAGCATCGGCCGCTCGTGCGGCTCCAACTTCTGCGCCCGCTCGCTCACCCACGAAATGGGCCACCACTTTGGGCTGCCGCACGTGTGGGGCGGTAGCAACACCCCCGGCCTGGCCTCCAACTGCGGCCTCGACGACGGCATTGCCGACACGCCCAACACCACGGGCGTGGGCGCACCGGCTGGTGGCAGCGGCTGCCCGCTCACCAGCGCCCCCTGCGGCGTGCTGGCCAACGTGCAGAACTACATGGACTATGCCTCCTGCATCAAGATGTTCACCGAAGGCCAGAAAGCGGTGATGCGCTCGGCCCTGAACCTGCCCTGCCGCGCTACGCTGGTGTCGCAGGCCAACCTGGTGGCCACGGGCACCAACGACGGTTATGTGCCGGTGCCTTGCACTCCCACCATTGCATTCCGCGCTTCCGTCAACACCATCTGTCAGGGCGGCTCGGTATCGTTCACCGATTACTCCTACAACGCCGACCTGACGGGTGCCCAATACCAGTGGAGCTTCCCCGGCGGCACGCCCTCCAGCGCCTCCACCCGCACCGCATCGGTTACCTACAACACGCCCGGCGTGTACGACGTGACCCTGACCGTGACAACGGCCGCCGGCGCTTCCACCACCGAAACGCGCCAGCAGGTAGTGCGCGTGCTGGGTGCCGCTGCCGCTTTCAGCGCCCCCTACGTGGAAACCTTTGCTAACCCAACCTGGCCGACCAACCCCACGGACCCCGACAAGAGCTGGCGCGTGGAAAGTAACGTGCCCGCGGCCAGCAAATGGGCGCGCATCTCGGGCATCGGCTCGCCGCTCCAAGGCGGCACCGACGACTCGTCGATTCGCCTCTCGCTCGGCTCCAACAGCCTGCCCGACGGCACCATCACTACGCTCTACTCGCCCATCATCAACTTGGCAGCTACGCCCACCAGCGGCACCTACGAGGTAGCCTTCGACCGCGCGTATGCCCGCCGCAACTCGGCCTCGGCCGATCAGCTACGCATTTATTTCAGCGGCGACTGCGGCCAGAGCTGGACCAGCCCGGCTACCGTCAACGCCGCGTCGCTCGTGAGCAACGGCGGCGCTTACGTGGTCGGCTCGTTCTTCCCGCAGGCCTCGCAGTGGGCCGTTACGTCGCTGGCTATTCCCACGGCTTTGCAAAGCGCGACGCGCTTGATTGTGCGCATCGACGTGACCAGCAACGGCGGCAACTTTTTGTACCTCGACAACTTCCGCGTAGCCGACCCCACGGTAGCGGCCACACACGCCGCCGACATGGCCACGCGCAACATCGGCGTGTTCCCCAACCCGCTTTCCCAGGAAACAGCCGTGCATTTCCGCCTCGACCAGCCCACCACGGCCCAGGTGCAAGTGCTCGATTTGCTGGGCCGCTCGGTGCTGACCACCAAGGCGCAGCACTTTGGCGCCGGCCAGCAGCAGATTCCGTTGCAGGCCGCTGGCAAGCACCTGAGCGCCGGCGTGTACGTCGTGCAGCTCACCCTGGGCCAGCAGCGTTACACCACCCGAGTAGTCGTGCAATAAGCCGTTTGCGTCTTCATGCTAGCAACGCCCCGGTGCTTCGGTACCGGGGCGTTGTTGTTTGATGTCGTCTGCCGATACCAGGCCATGCGCAACCGGGAAATGCCGCGCCCTATCTTTGCGGCCGATTTTCAGCCCTACGCCTTTACCTGTGATGCGCAAACAGAAACCCGTCCAAGAGTCTTTCGTTCGGATGACCGAGCTGGTGCTGCCCAACGACACCAACACGCTCAACAACCTGATGGGCGGCCGCATGATGCACCTGATGGACATTGCCGCCGCCATTGCGGCCCAGCGCCACTCCAACCGTATCGTCGTCACGGCCTCGGTCGATAACGTGTCGTTTCGCGAAGGCATTCGGCTGGGCAATGTGGTGACGCTGGAAGCCAAAGTGACGCGCTCCTTCAGCTCCAGCATGGAAGTGCACATCGACGTGTGGGCCGAGGACATTCCGAGCGGCACCAAGGTCAAATCCAACGAAGCCTACTTCACCTTCGTGGCCGTCGACCAGTCGGGCCGGCCCATCGACGTGCCCGAAGCCGTGGCCGAAACCGAGGAGGAAATCAAGCACTACGACGGGGCCCTGCGCCGCCGCCAGCTGCGCCTGGTGCTGGCCGGCCGCATGAAGCCCAACGAAGCCTCGGAGCTGAAAGCCCTGTTTGACATAGCGTAACCGGGCGCTTATCTTCGGGTAGCGCGGCGGTAGCCAGCGGGCCTTGGTCTTTCGGACTGCTGCCGCGCCCGGTTTCTCCTTTGTTTAGCCTTCTTTCTTCCTCGTGGACGACGCAACGCTTGCCTTCTACCAACAGCTCTACACCGGCACGCCGCTGTACGTGGTGAACGAGCCCCACGCGGCCCCCGTCTCCCCAGCACCCCAGGCAGCCGTTACACAAGTGGCTGCACCTGCGCCACCACCGGCACCGCCCGTTGCGCCGGTTCCGCCAGTTGTAGCGGCCCTAGCCGACGAACCAGCCGGCAGCCCTGCCCCAAGCCGTCTACCGTCGTTGGCTGACTTGAAAGCGGCGCGTCTGGCGGCCCAGGCCCAAGCAGCACCTGCTCCGACAGCGGCAGCCCAACCAGTTACGCCTGTTGCAGCCGCTGCAGCGCCCGCGCCAGCACCGCCGGCTACGCGCGCCCCGGTGCCCTTCGACACCTTGGGCAGCAACCCTCGCGGGATTGTGCTGCTGGTGCGCGTGGAGCCCGAAAACCTGATCAAGCTGCAACGCAACGTATTCCTCAACAACATGCTCAAAGCCATTGGGCAGGTGATGGAGGAATGCGTGGTGGTGAACGTGCGCAGCCCCTACCCGGTGGCCGTGGAGGAGCTGCGGGCGCGCGGCTTGGCCGCCACCCAGGTTATCGGCTTCGGCAAGAATTTGCTCGACGTAGCCACCAAGCGCACCCAGCCCTACGAACCCGTGCGCCTCGGTGACGTAGCCTACCTGCCGGCGGCCGAAGTGGAAATCATTGAGTACGACAACGGCCGCAAAAAACAGCTCTGGCAGGCGCTCCAACGCATGTTTTTGGGTTAGAGCCGCACCTGGTCGGGTTAGTCAAACAAGTCGATTAGACTTTCAAACAGGGATTCGCCGCGCAAATCCTGCCCGATGACGCGGCCCTGCGCATCGAGCAACAGGGAAGCGGGAATGCTGCGGAGCGGAAAACGCGCGTACGAGGCCTTGCCGTTGGGGTCCCAGGTGAGCACGCCCGTCAAGCTGTCTTCGGCAATTATTTCTTGCCATGCGGCCCGCTCGGGCTCTAGGCACACGCTGTACAGGCGCAGGCCCTGCTTGGCGTATTCGGCGCACATCTGGTGCACCTGCTTGGCTTCGGTGCGGAACTGCCGCTGCGCCGGCCACCAGAAATACACCAGCACCGGCTGCCCCTTGAGCGATGACAACGCCACGGGGCGGCCGTCGACGCCGGGCAGCACGAAATCCTCGGAGCCCAGCTCCCGCACTACCTTGGAGGCGTCGAGCCGCATCTTGGCACCAATGTATTTGGTGTAGGGCGAATGGGGCCGCAACTGCTCGTAACGCGTACGCATGGAATCGATAAACGCGAGGTCGATGCTGTAATCGAGCAGGTGGGCGGTGGCGTAGGCAGCGGCGAGCGAAGCGGGGCGGGCGCGCACAAACTGCCGCACTCCGCGGCGGAAAAGGGTTTTGGTTTGGTAATACCGCCGCTGCACCACCTGCATGGTGTCGGGGTGTGAGTTTGCCGCCACCAAGCGGCGCTCCAGCCCCTGCACGCGCCGCTCCTGCTGCCGAATCAGAACTTGCAGCTCCTGCAGTTGGTCGGTTTCGGCATATCCTCGCACCACATAGGTGGCCGCCGAGCGGCGTAGGTCGCCCGCAATCTGCTGCGCCGAGCCGTTGCCAATTACCAAGGTGAGGGTACGGACAGAATCGGCAGGAGCACCGGGCGTGCGGGCCGCAAAGCGGTACAGGGCGGTATCGGGCACTTGGCCGCGCAGCTCAAACCGGCCCTTCTCATCGACCAAGGCCGAATCGAGGACCACCGGCGCATTGGCCAACGATTTGAGGCTAATCACCGTACCGGGCACGGCCGAAGTTAGCCGGCCCTGAACGCTAAACCCGGTAGCGCCGGCGCGGGTCGTCGGGGCCGTGCCACGCTGGCACGCCGCTACCGGCAGCAGCAATAAAACACTCCGCAGAACGGCCGACCACAGCAGGTTTTTCATGCACGTCAGCCGTATTTGTCAGCTGGCCCCAAAGATAAACCGGCGGTTTGAGTCGGCTTCGTTCGCGCTGGGCTTAAACGCACCGAGCCCGCCGGATTGCGGCGGGCTCGGCGGTGGCAGCGAAGGAAAACGCTACTTGATGGTCTTGGCCAAGCGGGCGTCCAGGGCGTCGCCGCGCAGGTTTTTGGCAATGATTTTTCCCTGTGGATCGAGCAAGAAGTTCATCGGAATAGATTGCACGCCGTAGGCCTGGCCGGCGGCCGACTGCCAGCCTTTAAGGTCCGAAACGTGGGTCCAGGTCAGGCCGTCGGCGGCAATGGCTTTTTCCCACTTGCCCTTGTCCTGGTCCAGCGACACGCCGTAGACAGTGAATTTCCGGTCCTTGTACTTGTTGAAAGTGCGAACCACATTGGGGTTTTCCTGCCGGCAGGGGCCGCACCAAGAGGCCCAGAAATCGAGCAGGACGTACTGCCCGCGCAGGCTGCTCAAGGCCACTGTTTTGCCTTCCGGCGTGGTCAGGTTGATGTCGGGCGCTACCGAGCCGAGGGCGGTTTTGCGCAGGGGCTCCAGCTTCTGCACCAAGGCTTTGGTGTAGCGCGAGTTGGGGTTGGACTTCTTCAGGCCGGTGGCTACCGAGTCGGCAAAACCGAAGTTCTCGTCGGGGTTTACCACGTTGGTCAGCACAAAGGCCGACACCACCGACTTGGGGTTTTGCAGAATCAGCTTCTTGATGCCAGCGGTGTGGCTGGCCTGCGAGGCAAAATACTGCCGCTCCAGAATTTTCAGCGAATCGAGGCGGCCGGCCTGCCCGTTGGCCTGGTAGCGGGCGTTCAGCGACGCTTCCGTGGCTTTCGACTGCACCATGGCGCGCGTCACCTGCTGGAGCATCTCCGAGTCCTTGGAGCCCTTCACGGTGTAGTCGCGGCTGAACTGTTGGGCGTCGCCGGTCAGCTGCAGCTTGGTTTTGTTGTCGAGGGCCACCAGCACTTGGTTTGGCTCGTTGATTTTCACTTGGTAGAGTGCGACTTCCGAGGCCGTACCCGTAAACGTGAACCGGCCTTGCGCATCGGTGGTAGCGGTGTCGCGGGTCACAAACTGGGTATCCATCAGTTCGGAGAGGTACACCTTGGTGCCGGGCGCCGCGTTGCGCAGCTGCCCGCTGATTTCAAAACCGCCTTTGCCGCCAGCGGCCGCGGTTTCGGACGACGAGGCTTCGGAGCAGGACGTGTGGGTGGCGCCAAATACGGCGGCGGCCAGCATGAGACTGAGCATAGGGTATTTCATCTGCGAGAGTAACGAGCCAACGGCAAACGTATTGGCCCGGCAAGGACGGAATTTTCTACCTGCAAGTTGGCACTTTGGCCGCGAATGCGGAAGCCGCCCCCGGCCGTTCTGCAAAACCCGAAACCACCGGCTTGGTTCCCGGCTACCTTCCGCTCAGCAGCTTGGCCACTTGCTTTTCCAGCGCCGGCCCGCGCAAGCCCTTGGCCACCACGCGGCCTTCGCGGTCGAGCAGCACGCTGTAGGGCACGGCCGTTACGTTGTAGGCCTGCCCGGCCACGCTCTGCCAGCCTTTCAGGTCCGAGACGTGCACCCACGGCAAGCCGTCGGTGGCAATGGCCTTCTGCCACTTGGCAGCCGAGTCGTCGAGCGACACGCTGTAGATTTCCAGTCCTTTGGGCTGATACTGCTGGTAGAGCCTGACCAGGGCGGGGTTTTCGGCGCGGCAGGGCCCGCACCACGAGGCCCAGAAATCGACCAGCACCACCTTGCCGCGCAGGCTGCTCAGGGCCACCGGCTGGCCGTTAGGAGCCGGCAGGTTGATGTCGGGCGCCAAGTCGGCTTTGTTCACCGGCACTACTTTGGTGCGATTCTCGGCCAAGACCTTGGTAGCCGATAATTCGGGCAGGCGGCGCACGTACTCGGCCGTCATCGAATCGACAAACGCCTGCTGGCTTTCCTGCCGGGCTAGGTAGTTTTTCACCACGTAGGGCCCCACGAACGACCCGGCATTCTGCCGAATCAGGCCGCGCAACCTGCGCAAGCGCCGGTCGTCGGCCTTGTGCTGCTCAAACAAGTACGGAACATACTCGATAAACTCCCTCCAGAATGCCACGTCGACTGTACCACTCAATTGCCCGGCCGCCCACCGCTCGGCGCTGGCCGCTTCGTAGCGCAGCTGCGCACCCGGCGCAAGGGGCAGGCTCACAATTTCGCGGCGGCCACTGACGCCCAGGCTATAGATGCCCGGTTCGGGCACCTGCCCCCGCAGGACAAACTGTCCCGCCGCATCCACCACGGCCGAATCGAGCCGCAGGTGGTGCAGGTTGCGGTATTGGCTCACGTACAGCTTGGTGCCGGCGGGCATGTCGCGCACGTGGCCGCGCAGCTCGTAGGGGTTGTTGGTGGGGTTGTCGGGAACAACACGTATACCCGAGCCGGCTAACAGGGCGAGGCAGAGAAACGAATGGAGCATGGGAATGAGCATGCGCGCGGAAGAAATGAAACAGTAGCAACGCGAGACGCCGCCAGCAACCGAACCGGGGCTTGCGGCCCCGAAACAAGCACAAAACCCGCCGGCGACCAAACGCCCGGCGGGTTTTGCAGAAGTTGTGTTCGGTGAACAGGCTAGTTCAGCAGCGACGCCACTTTCTTCTCCAGCTCTTCGCCGCGCAGGTTTTTGGCAATGATGCGGCCCTGCGGGTCGATGAGCACCGTAGCTGGAATGGCCCGGATGCCGTACTGCTGCCCGGCCGCGCTCTGCCAGCCTTTCAGGTCCGAAACGTGGGTCCAGGTCAGGCCGTCGGCGGCAATGGCTTTTTCCCACTTGCCCTTGTCCTGGTCCAGCGACACACCGTAAATCTCGAAGCCTTTGCTTTTGTAGGCGTTGTAGAGCTTCACCACGTTGGGGTTTTCCTGCCGGCACGGGCCGCACCACGACGCCCAGAAGTCCACCATCACGTATTTGCCCCGCAGGCTACTGAGCGGAATGATTTTGCCATCGGCCCCAGCCAGCTGAATATCGGGTGCTAGGGCGCCCACGGCGGTGGCCTTTTGCTTGGCCTGGTGCTCCAGCAGGGTTTTGGTGTAGCGCGAAGCGGGCTGCACTTTCTGGTAAATAGCCGTTACCGAGTCAAGAAAAGCAGCCTGGGCTTCGTCGCCGAGCAAGGTGAGGGCCGCGTAGGGTGCCAGAAACGACGTTTGCCGCGCCAGCCGCTTGGTGGTAACGGCCATGGCGGCATCCAAGGCTTCGCCCTGCTTCTCGATGGCGGCCTTGGCGGTTTCATCCTTGGCGTCGCGGTAAGCCGTCGACAGTTCGCGCATTTGCATCATGCTACGCATGCGGGCCTGTTGGAAGGTTAAGTAGGTATCGGCTTCGGCCGAGCCGCGCACGGCGCCGGTTTGTGCCAGCTTGGTGGCGTCGCCGGTTACTTGCAGCTTCGCCCCGGCCGCGAGCGGCAAGCCCATCGACTCTTTCTGCTTGTCGACGGCCAAATAATAGATTGCGGCATCCTCAACGCGCCCGCGCAACGTAAACGCCCCGCCTGCGTCCACCGTTGCCGAATCGAGGCGCGTGGAGCGGCCGGCGTTCTGGTCGACGATGTACACCTTGGTACCAGCCGGCGCGTTCTGCAGCTTGCCGCTGATTTCAACATTGGATTTGCTGGCTGCTTTCGACGCTTTGGCACTGCGCTGGGCCAGAGCGGGCGTGGTCAGCAGGGCCGCCAGGGCCAGAGCAGAATACGGTTTCAGGAACATAGCTACGGTTGGTTGAGGTGGTAAGAAAACGAAAAATCACCGCCCGACTATAAGCCCGGCAGTGATTTTTCCAAAGTCCCGGTTGCAGCCGGCGCGGTTGCACCGCCTGGGCGCTAGGCCTGCTCCAGTTTGTCGCGCAGCAGCTGGTTGGCCAGCTTAGGGTCGGCTTTACCCTTGGTGAGCTTCATCAGCTCGCCCATAAACATGCCCGTCAGCGACTTTTTGCCGGCGCGGTATTCGGCTACTTTGGCCGGATTAGCGTCGAGCACCTGCTGAATCAAGCCTTCCAGCTCGCCCGAATCGGCTTGCTGCAGGAGACCCAGCTGTTCGGCGGCTTCGCTGGCCGATTGGCTCGGGTTGTCGAGCAGATGCGGGAACAGCTGCTTGGAGGCCACCGAATGGTTGACCTTGCCCGCGTCGATGAGGCCAATGATGTCGGCCAGGTGCTGCGCCGTGAGCGGGAATTCGCTCATGGTGTAGGCGCGCTCGTTCAGAAACGACTTCACCGGGCCCTGCATCCAGTTGGCGGCGGCTTTGGCGCTTCCAGGCGTCAGGCGCGTCAGCTCGTCGAAAAACAAGGCAATGTCCTTCTCCGCGGTCAGCACCGAGGCGTCGTAGTCCGAGAGGCCCAGCTCGCCGGTAAAGCGGGCGTAGAGCTGCTGCGGCAGGGCCGGCAGCTCGGCCTGCACGCGGTGCAGCCACGCATCATCCACAATGACCGGGGGCAAATCCGGCTCCGGGAAATACCGGTAGTCGTTCATCGTTTCCTTCGTGCGCTGCGCCTGCGTGGTGCCGGTGGCGGCGTCGAAGCCGCGGGTCTGGCTGATGACCTCCTCGCCTGCTTCGAGCAGGGCAATCTGCCGCTCGATTTCGTGCTCGATGGCGCGCTGCACGTTGCGGAAGGAGTTCATGTTCTTCACCTCCACCTTGGTGCCGAACTTCTCCGCACCCCGGAGCATGACGGAAATGTTGGCGTCGCAGCGCAACGAACCCTCTTCCATGTTGCCGTCGCAGATGTCGAGGTACTGCACCAGCTTCTTGATTTCGGTCAGGTAGGCGTAGGCTTCGTCGGCGTTGCGGATGTCGGGCTCCGACACGATTTCGATGAGGGGCACACCGGCGCGGTTCAAGTCGACCAGCGTTTCGGTCTCTCCCGCCAGGTGCATCGACTTGCCCGCGTCTTCCTCCATGTGAATGCGCGTGATGCCGATGGGCTTCACGGTGCCATCGGCGAGGCGAATTTCCACGTGGCCCTTGGTGCAGAGCGGCGTTTTGTCCTGCGTAATCTGGTAGCCCTTGGGCAGGTCGGGGTAAAAGTAGTTTTTGCGCGCAAAGAGGTTGTCGCGCGTAATCTGGCAGTTGGTGGCCAGGCCCATCTTGATGGCGTACTCCACGGCCGTGCGGTTGATGCGCGGCAGCGTGCCGGGGTGCCCAAGGGTGATGACCGAGAGGTTGGAGTTGGGCAGCGCGCCGTATTCGTTTTCGTCGGCCGAGTACATTTTGCTGCGCGTGAGCAGCTGTGCGTGCACTTCGAGGCCGATGACGGGCTGGTATTTCGATTTGATGTTTTCGTCCATAGGATAAGCCGTCGGCGCCGCGTTCAGGCCGCGCCGGCATTGAGGGTGCAAGTTAGCAGCCCGCGCGCTTTTTGCCGGCAGCGGGGCCGCTAATGCTTTGGGATACGCCGTTGGTGCCGCCAAACGCAACGCAAATCAGCCGGCCAACGGCTGGAGCATTTCGGTTTCGTTCGGAAGGCTAGTCGTTGGAAGCGGCAGCGGCGCGGCGCGTGGGGTAGTAAAAGAAGCTGCCTTCCATCACGCTCGGCACGGGCTGGCCTTCTTCGGTAGCCGGCGCGAGGCGCGGCAGGCGGCGCACGGCCTCCAGCGCAGCGGCGTTCAGGGCCGCGTCGTCGGTGGTCAGCACGCGCGGGTCGTGCACATTGCCCAGGCTGTCGACGCCGAATGCCACGTGCACCACGCCGTCGGTGGCGCGGGCGTAGCCTTTCGGAATGAACTGCGTGAAGGGCTTCTGCAAGGCCTGAAACACGATGGCCTGCCCGGCGCCTTTGCCCGCCAGCTTGGCGGCGGTGCGGTACACGGGGCACTCATCGAGCGCGGCACCTGTAGGTCCGAAACATTCGCTTTTGACCACCACGCCGGCTTTGTTCTGCTGGTCGCGGCGCGGCTTGCCCGAGGCGTAAAAGGTTTTCATGGGGCCGTCGGGCTTGCCGAGGCGGTAGCTCACGTCTTCGCGCGGCGTGCCGTTGGGGTACCACTCGCGGCTGCGGGCGTGCAGGGAGCCAAAAGGCAAGTCGCTGCTGTAGCCCGCGTCGAGCAGCTGCTGGTGGCCTTGCACGGTATAGCGCCGCACGCGCCACTTCACGCCCAGGCTGTCGGCGCGACGCATCACGTCGTAGGCGTAGGCGCCCTGGGCCGAGGGCAGCGGCACCAAATACCGGTCGAGGTAGCGCACGGCCGCCTGCTGCCCGTCGAGCTGCTCGAGCGAGGACACAACTTTTACCTGGGCCTGGGCAGCCGAGCCGATCAGCAGCATTCCCAGCCAGAGCCCTTGGCGGCTGCACGCCGCCCCAAAACGTAGCGCGTTCATCATGCCCGAAAGATACTGGACTGCCCGCAACTGCCTGCCACCGCCGCGGGTGCCGCGGCCGGCGCAGCAGGCTTCAGCCCACTTGCGTGGTGTCAATCAGCCGAATGGTGCGGGCCACGTCGTCGTATTCCGTCGCCCGAATCAGCCGCAGCAGTGCCGCCGACCACGGCCCGGGGTTGCTGATGCGGCGGGCCACGTTCAGCACAGCGGCGTCCATGGCCACGATGTGGGCCTGCTGCTGGGCCGGACTCATCTGGGCCAGCAGCACGGCGTTGGCCCAGGCCGTTTTGCGGGCCGCTCCGATGCTAAAATTCAGCACGTCGGTTTGCTGGGTGGCGGCCACGCGCCGCAGCCAGCGCATCGGAAACCACACCTGCTCCAGGCACTGCTGCACGTCGTCGAACAGGGAGCTGATGACGGCGTTGATGCGGTTGAAATCGGCTTCGAGGGCGTGAATGCGCGGCCCGGGCGCCACGGTAGCCGCCGCAATGGCCAAGTCGAGGTTGATGTGGGTGTTGATACCCAACAGAAGCTGCTGCAACACGATGAGCGGCTGGGCGCGGCAGCCGTCGAAGGCGTATTTCCAGGACGCGGTGCACGCAGCTTGCTGCCCGTAGGCCTGCCAGGCGCTCAGGTAACGCCCGGCAAACACCAGATCCAGCCGCTCCATGCGCGGCCCGTCGTCAAACGCGCCGGCCCGAATGCCTTCGGCCACGGCCACCGTCATGCGCCGGTACAGGGCCGCAAAGTAGCCGGCGCGGTGGCGCGTCTGTTCGCACTGCCGCACAATGGCGGCCAGGGCCGTTACCACTTCCGAAATCGTGCGCGGAGCCGGGTGGGGCGAAATCTGAGCCATGCAAACGAAAGATAATCCCCCGCGCAGAAATCGAGGAAAATTTCCCGGGCAAAACCTACCGCCCTACCGAGCCACGTTCAACGCAAGGTAAACGTAACGGGCACCGCAAAGCGCACTGGCACCGGTTCGCCCTGCTGCACAGCGGGCTGCCAGCGCGGCATCAGCCGGATGACACGCACCGCTTCGGCGTCGAGGTCGGGCGCCACGCCCTGCTTTACCCGTACATCGCGCAGCTGGCCCGTTTCGTCGACGATGAAACCCACCACCACCTTGCCTTGCGCCCGCCGGCGCATTGCCAAAGTAGGGTACCGGATGTTCTTGCCCAAAAACCGCATCATGTCGCTAAACTCCCCCGTGTAGCGAGGCATTTGCTCCGAGTAACCGGGACCTACACAGGCTATGGGTTGGCCCTGGGCATCGTAGCAGGAACTGTCCTTCGGTGCCCCAAACGCATACACCGTCTGACGCATCAGTTTGCCGTCGGCGTTGTAGAGTCGTTCCGGCCCGTGCAGCTTGCGCCCCAGGGCTTCCTGGTACCGAACGCGGCTACCATCGGGCCGCCAGTGCGTTTCGGCAATGAGTGTATCGCCCGTTGGCCGCCACGTAGTGCGCACCACCCGCCGCAACTGCTTGCCTTCCAAACTGTAGATGCTGTCAATTTGCCCACCGGCGGAAAGGCGGTAGCGTCGGCAAACAAAACCCAACTCGGCTTGCCCCTGTGCAGCTTCCTGATAGCAATAGTCGAGGGAAAATGTGCGCTCCGGCCCACTCGGCAACGGACGTTGCGCAGTAGCCGCAACAGTTAACGCGCAGGCACCCACTACGAAGCACAAAACTAATTTCATTTTTACAAACAGATAAGTTGTTGAACACGAGGCATCTGCCCTACCGCAAAAGAACCACAGAATATTGCGGGAATTGACCCACTTCTTAAAAAACGTCGGCAGCACCGTAACCCACGGTACAAGGTTACGGTGCTGCCGACGCAAGCTCCAAGGCCACGTGTTCTACCCCAACAGCCCGCTCACCAGCCCTTCGGCCTTGCCGATGGCGGCATCCAAGCCCGCCGCGTTTTTGCCGCCGGCCGTGGCAAAGAACGGCTGCCCGCCGCCGCCGCCCTGGATTTCCTTGGCCAGCTCCCGGATCAGCTGGGTGGCGTTGAGCTTCCCTCCTTTCGCCAGCTCGTCGTCGAGCATCACGGCCAACTGCGGCTTCCCGTCGACTTCGGCGCCGAGCACCAGCACGAGGTTTTCGACCACCTGGCGCAGGCCGAAGGCCAACGTTTTCAGGGCGTCGGCCGAGCGGGCGGGTACTTTGGCGGCCAGGAAATTCACGCCATTCAACGCTTTAACCTGGCCGGCCAGTTGGTCCTTCAGCTGCCCGAGCTGCTGGGTTTCGGCCTGCTCCAGCTGCTTGCGCAGGGTGGCGGTTTCATCGGCGAGCTTCTGAATGGTGGTGACGAGGTGCTGCGGGTTGCCGAGCAGCTCGCGTACCTGGGTCAGCAGGTCCATTTGTTCGTCCACAAACTTCTCGGCCAAGTCGGCCGTCACGGCCTCGATGCGGCGCACGCCGGCGCCCACGGCCGACTCGCTCACAATCTTGAAGAAGCCTATTTCGCCGGTGTTGGGCGCGTGGATGCCGCCGCACAGCTCCACCGAGTACGCGGGGTCGAAGGTGATGACGCGCACCGCGTCGCCGTACTTCTCGCCGAACAGGGCCATGGCGCCGCGCGAGCGGGCTTCGTCGATGGGCACGTTGCGCTCCTCGCCCAGCGGAATCTGCTGGCGGATGCGCTGGTTGACGAGGCGCTCCACCTCGCGCAGCTGGTCGTCGGTTACTTTCGAGAAGTGCGAGAAGTCGAAGCGCAGCAGCTTTTCGTTCACGAGCGAGCCGCGCTGGGCTACGTGCGTGCCGAGCACCTGCCGCAGGGCCGCGTGCATGAGGTGGGTGGCCGAGTGATTTTTGCGAATCTGCTCGCGGCGGGCCCGGTCGACTTTGGCTTCCACCGCGGCATCGAGGTCCTGCGGCAGGTCGAGCACGGTGTGCACGATGAGGTCGTTTTCCTTGCGGGTGTCGATGACCCGCACTTTCGAGAGCGGCGTGACGAGGTAGCCGGTGTCGCCCACCTGCCCGCCCGACTCGGCGTAGAACGGCGTCTGGTCGAGCACAATGTGGTATTCGGTTTTGCCCTTCTGCGTCACGGCGCGGTAGCGCAGAATGCGCGCCTCGGCCTCGGTGGCGTCGTAGCCCACAAAGCGCGGCAGCTCCTGCGAGGCTTCGACGATGGTCCAGTCGCTCTGCTCCTGCTCGGAGGCGTTGCGCGAGCGGGCTTTCTGCTGCTCCAGCTCGGCTTTGAACTCGTCTTCGCTCACCGTCAGGCCTTTTTCGCGGGCCAGCAGGGCCGTCAGGTCGAAGGGGAAGCCGAAGGTGTCCGACAGCTCGAAGGCCGACTTGCCGTCGATGTGGTTGTTGTTCTGGCGGAAGCCTTCTTCCAGCGCATCGAGGCGGCGCAGACCGTTTTCGAGGGTTTTGAGGAAGGCAATTTCCTCTTCTTCGATGACGCGCGTCACGAACTGCTGCTGGGCTTTCAGCTCGGGGAAAATCGATTTCATGTGGTCGGCCAGTACCGGCACCACTTTGTAGAGGAAGGGCTGCTTCTGGTTCAGCGACGAGAAGGCGTAGCGCACGGCGCGGCGCAGGATGCGGCGAATGACGTAGCCGGCCTTCACGTTGCTGGGCAGCTGCCCGTCGGCAATGGTGAAGGCGATGGTGCGCACGTGGTCGGCAATGACGCGCACGGCAATGTCGGTTTTCTCGTTTTCGGTGGTCGGCTGGTCGGTCACGGTGGCCGGGGCCGTGCCGTGGTACTTCACACCGGCCTCGGCGGCAATGAACTGAATCAGCGGCTGGAACACGTCGGTGTCGTAGTTCGACTTTACTCCCGACACGGCCATCATCAGGCGCTCGAAGCCCATGCCGGTATCTACGTGCTGGGCGGGCAGCTTTTCCAGCGAGCCGTCGGCCTTGCGCTGGAACTCCATGAACACGTTGTTCCAGATTTCGACCACCTGCGGGTGGTCGGCATTCACCAGCTCGGCGCCGCCTTTCTGGGCTATTTCGGCCTCGTCGCGCAGGTCGATGTGGATTTCGGTGCAAGGACCACACGGACCAGTATCGCCCATTTCCCAGAAGTTGTCCTTTTTATTACCAGGGAGAATGCGGTCATCGGTGGTGTACTTCCGCCACAGGGCCTGCGTTTCGGTGTCGGCGCCTAGGTTGTCGCCTTTGTCGCCCTCGAAATACGTTACGTACAGGCGCTCCTTCGGCAGCTTATAGACCTCCGTGAGCAGCTCCCAGGCCCAGGCAATGGCCTCGGTTTTGAAGTAGTCGCCGAACGACCAGTTGCCCAGCATCTCGAACATGGTGTGGTGGTAGGTGTCGTAGCCTACCTCTTCCAGGTCGTTGTGCTTACCGCTCACGCGCAGGCACTTCTGGGTGTCGGCAATGCGCTTGAAGGGCGCGGGCTTGTTGCCGAGGAAGTAGTCCTTGAACGGCGCCATGCCCGAGTTGATGAACATCAGCGTGGGGTCGTCTTTCACCACAATGGGTGCCGAGGGCACGATGTGGTGGCCTTTGGAGGCGAAAAAGTCGAGGAACTGCTGACGAACCTGATTGGCTGAGGGAAGCGACATAAGCGGCGGGTGCGCGAACGTACTGTTCGCGTATCGGTGAGTATCGTGGGGAACAAGCCCATTCGCCGGAAATTGGCGGCGGCCGGGTTTTTGGCTACTTTTCGGTTTCCGAAGCGGCCGCAGCTACCTTGGAAAGCACTTCCGGCAAAAGTAGCCACTTCGCCTGGAAGAAAGAACGTACCGGCGGCTTTCGCTTGCCGGGCATGCTGCTTACCCCGACCTCAGCTGCGCCACCACACCTCCCCGCCCCTATGCCCTACAAAGAGCGCGACATCGAGAAACAATATTTTACCATCGGCGAGGTGGCCGCGCAGTTCGACGTGGCCCCGTCGCTGATTCGCTTTTGGGAAACCGAGTTCGACGACCTCAAGCCGCGCAAGAGCAAGAAAGGCAACCGCCTGTACTCGCCGCAGGACATCGAAATTTTTCGCACTATTTACCATTTGGTGAAGGAGCGCGGCTACACCATTCCCGGCGCCCGCGACCTGATGAAGCAGCGCGGCCCGCAGCTCAAGGAAAAGGTAGACGTGATTCACTCACTGGAGAAAGTGCGCAATTTCCTGGTGGGTTTGCGCAAGGAGCTGGAGGCTACGACCAAGAATGCAAACGGCTAACGACGGTGCGGCAGCCGGTTTCAGGCAGACTCAAGGGAATTGTGGCCTTCGTGTCGACCGTGGCAGCCGATGCCGGGGCGCTGTATCTGGCCTTGTGGTGGGGAATTAAAAACGACAGCAAAAACCAGGCGGCCGACCGGTCTTTCGAATCAGCGCTGGGTGCACTGATTGTTTTCCTGGCAATAGCGGCTGCGGTAGTTGTGTACTATCGAACCAAAGGCCAGAAAGCGGTTGTCAAGGGTATTCTTTGGGGTATAGCACCTATTATTGGCTTGGTTCTTTCCCTGCTTTACGTTTTAATAATTTCCTAAGCCAGCGTATTCCCGTGCCGCTATTTTCTTCTTCGCCCGATCTGAACGCGCCTGCAGCCGCTTCGCAACCGGCCGCTTCCCTCGACCTGCTGCCCGAAGTAGCCCTGACGCTGCTACCCGGCATCGGCCCGCTGCTCACGCGGCAGCTCATCAGCTATGCCGGCTCAGCCCAGGCGGTATTGAGCGCCCCGATGGCCAAGCTGCAAAAGGTGCCCGGCGTGGGGCCGGCCGTGGCCAAAACGCTGCTGAGCCACACCGCCGCGTTGCGACAGGCTGAGGACATCTTACGCCGCGCCGAAAAAGCTGGCGTACGGCTGCTCTACTACACCCGCCCCGACTACCCCACCCGCCTGCGCCCCGTGCCCGATGCGCCCGTGCTGCTTTATTACCAGGGCACCACCGAGCTGAACGCGCCGCGCACCCTGGCCGTGGTGGGCACCCGCCAGGCCACCGACTACGGCCGCGACCAAACCGAGCGGCTCATCCGCGGCGTGGCGCCCTACCAACCGCTCATCATCAGCGGCCTGGCCTACGGTATCGACATTGTGGCCCACCGCGCCGCCCTGCAGGAAGGCCTGCCCACCATTGGCGTCATGGCCACCGGGCCCGACCAGATGTACCCGGCCGCGCACCGCCGCACCGCCGAGAAAATGCTCGAACACGGCGGCCTGCTCACCGAATACCCCTTCGGCACCGGCCCCGACAAATACAACTTCCCCGCGCGCAACCGCATTATTGCCGGCCTATCGGATGGCACGGTGGTAGTGGAGGCAGCCCGCAAAGGCGGCGCGCTCATCACCGCCGAGCTGGCGCAGGACTACGACCGGGAAGTGCTGGCCGTGCCCGGCAACCTTGGCGCGCCTGCATCGGAAGGCTGCAATCATCTGATCAGGAGCAACCGCGCCAGTATCTATACCGGGCCCGAGGACATTGAGCAGGCCCTGAACTGGGACAACGCCCTGCACCCCACGCGCTTGCCCGCCGCCCTCGACCCGGCCGATTTCACTCCCGAGGAATTCAGCCTGCTCACTATTCTGGGCAGCAGCGAAAAGCAGATCGACGAGCTGAGCTGGCAGGCCCAGTTGCCGGTGCACCAAGTGGCGTCGCTGCTGCTGGGGCTGGAGTTTCGGGGGCTGGTGAAGGCCTTGCCGGGCAAGAAATTTGCGCTGGTATGATGCCGACCGACGCAACGGGCTGGGTGCTGCACAACGGCCAGCTGTTGCCCGCCGCCGGCTTCGCGCTGCCGCATTCGTCGCGCGCGGCGCTCTACGGCGACGGGTGCTTTGAAACGATGGTGTGGTCGGCGGGGCACATACGCTACGTCTCGGACCACCTGGCGCGGCTCCACCAAGCCTGCGCGGTGTTGCAGCTGCAGCTTCCCTCCGATCTACAATCGGCCGAAGATCTGGCAGCCTGCGCTGCCCGCCTGACGGCTGCCAATAATCTAGCATCGGCCCGCCTGCGGCTGCAATGCTGGCGCAGCGGTGCGGGCCTGTACCTGCCCGAAACCAGCCAAGCTGAATACATTCTGACGGCCGCTCCGCTGCACCTCAACAACGCGCCTATCAAGGTTGCCGGCATTGCCCAGCAAGTGCACACTGTGGCCAGCCCGCTGGCTTTTTGCAAAGGCCCGCAAGGCTGGCTGTACGTGTTGGCCGCGCAGGAACGAGCGGCACGCGGCCTCGACGAACTGGTGCTGCTCGATGCCCAAGGGCACGTAGCCGAAGCGGTAGCCGCGGCCGTTTTCTGGCTTCGCGAGGGGCAGTTGTTTACTTCGGCGCTCAGCACGGGCTGCGTGGCCGGAGTGCGGCGCGCACATTTGCTGCGGGTGGCGCAAGCGCAGGGGCTACCTTGTCAGGAAGGCTTGTTTGGAGTTGCGGAGCTGCTACAAGCGGAAGCCGTTTTCACGGCCAACGTGGCGGGCATACGGGCGGTGCAACAGGTGCAAGGGGTCCGTTTTAAAAGCGAAGCCCACCCGCTTTTGCAAGCGCTACGCCAGTGGGACGCCGAGGACTAGCCGACGGGGGTGAGCATCCGGCAGCGCAACGCCAACCAGCTTTCCTCAAATTCAAGCAAATCGGCTTCTGTTACGTCGTTTTCCGACAACACGCGGCTGCGGGGCTTGGCGCCGGCTTCCAGCGCGTAGAGGGCAATCCAAGCGCGGTGTTGGCGCGGCAACGTGCTCGTGGTGGGCGGAGCGGTGAGTATGGCAGGCAATGGAAAGGCGTGGGCAGGCATGGCGGCAGATACGAAAACTGCCGTTGGATTGGATTTTCTCGGGCGGGTTTAATTTTTCTAACGCAAAAAACGCTCTTGTATTGCCAAAAGCAAGTTGAGCGCATCACATGAAGATGTGAATATCCCCCGGTTTTTGCTGTCGAGCTAGCGCGGCTGGTAACAGTCATACAAAACCCTGCTAACCGCCAAGATTATTCCACGATTAATCCTTACTGCATCAAGATTTATAAGATCTTACGCTTACCATGCCATTCCCAATACTTTAGTCAACTAATGAAAATGGAATGGTAATTACTTCTGTTGAAGTACTGGAAGCAGCCGTAAAACGTATGCGGCGAAGCGCATAGATGGCGGCATCCGTCATTGCTTGTCGAGCTGCGGCTGTTGTCTGCGCCGACTCAGTCGTGATTGGCTTGAAATCAGCTTGTATAACGGTGGCATTGCCCACGTAGCCTAAAGGGCTGACGACGAGTTGCACGAGCACCTTCCCTTCTAATTGGACTCGTAATGCAGCCGCGGGGTAGCGAAGAAAACGACGCAACTGATTGAAGTATGCCCTTTCCGAACCCAAGGCCAAATGCTGTTGAAGCCGCTCGCCTAAGCCGCGGGGCACCAAAGTTGAATCGGGCAGGGTCGCTAGTTGCAGGGAGTCCTGCCGCCATTGCACCTCCCGGTGTAGCGAATCCCGCCGGTCCTGTGCTGCCATGAGTAGTTTTCCGCGGGCAGTTGCTAGCGCCGCGGGTGCGGCGGCACGACCGGGCCGGGCATCCCATTGGTTGTAGCTTCGCTGGCCCACAGCACTAACGGACAGCAACAGACAGACTGTCAACAACAGAACGGCAGGCTTGCTCTGAGCTACTAAAAAGACGCGGGCTCGGTATGAAGTAGCTTTCATATACGAAGCGTTAACTGCCAAAAACTACTCCTGCAACGCACGGAGGTAATGGGCCGGGTTTGTATAGGCTAGGCTACACCGCAACCGGAGCCTTGATGGCTGGCCATGGGTCATAATTTTCCAGCTTGAAGTCATCGAACTGGAAGTTGAATAGGTCCGTCACGGCCGGGTTCAGGTGCATCTGCGGCAGCGGACGCGGGGTGCGGGTGAGTTGCAGGCGGGCTTGCTCGAGGTGGTTGGTGTAGAGGTGAGTGTCGCCGCCGGTCCAAATGAATTCGCCCGGCTGCAGGCCCACCACCTGCGCCACCATGAGCGTGAGCAGGGCGTAGCTGGCAATGTTGAACGGCACGCCCAGGAACACGTCGGCACTGCGCTGGTAGAGCTGGCACGAGAGCTTGCCATCGGCCACGTAGAACTGAAACAGCGCGTGGCAGGGCATCAGGGCCATTTGGTCGAGCTCGGCTACATTCCAGGCCGAGACGAGGATGCGGCGCGAATCGGGGGAACGGCGCAGTTGGTCGAGCACCTGCTGCATCTGGTCGATGTGGCCGCCGCGGCCGTCGGGCCAGCTGCGCCACTGCTTGCCGTACACGGGGCCCAGGTCGCCGTTGGCGTCTTCCCACTCGTTCCAGATGCTCACGCCGTGCTCTTTGAGGTAGGCCGTGTTGGTGTCGCCGCGCAGAAACCAGAGCAGCTCGTAGATGATGCTTTTCAGGTGCACCTTCTTGCTGGTGACGAGCGGAAAGCCCTGCTGCAAATCGAACCGCATCTGGTGGCCAAACACCGAGAGCGTGCCGGTGCCGGTACGGTCGGTTTTTGGGGTGCCGTGGTCGAGGATGTGCTGAACGAGGTCGAGGTATTGCTGCATGGCGGCGGGGCGTGAGGGCGAGTCGACAAAAATAAGGATGCGGCACGGATGCCCAGCTCAAATGCGGATTTGCCCGGTTGCCCAGCCTAGCAGAAACGCCGGCAGCGAATTGGCTATTTTCGTCAATTCGTCTTCCAAAGGCAACCAGAGGTACACGGCTGCCGAAGCTGCCGGCAAGTCGTCCCGACGGTAGGCAAACCGACCACCATCAGTGTAGGTGTGCGCAAAAATCACCAGCTCAGCCTCCGTTAGACTTTGCGGATTTTGCCGGGCTTTTCTGTTCTCCGCAGCTGCTTCTTCGGCGGGAAGCACGAGGTAGCCAACCATCAACTCCTCGTCCTGCCCGACGTGCAGGTATTCTTCCAGGCCGTTACTGAGGTGATACAATTCCCGCAGCTCAACGGGCAGCGGTCCGGCAGCCGCGACTTCCAACGCCCGTACTGCCCCTGCCGAAGCGGGCGGCAGCTGACGAAAGGCGGAGCCGGATAGCTGTGACAGGCATTCGGCAATAGACATGCAAGATGAGCGTAGGTAGAATGACTCGTGAAGGCAAACATTATCATTTTCCGCTCAGAATCCCGCTGCTATCCTTCCGGCAGCAACTCCAGTCACTACTTTTGCGCTACTCCCCGCCCCAACCGCCTTTCTAGCCCGGGCTTATCTTCCGGTTTATCCGGTTAGCACTACCTAAAATTTTCTTCCCAAAACCGACGCCCTGCCGCTTTGCGAATTCTCCTGCTCCTTTTCCTGCTCATCCCTGTTGCAGCCTTTAGTCAGCATTTTCGCAAGGTAGTTCCCAAGCGCGGCGAAGTAATTTCGACGCTGCTGGTGCGTCACGGCCTGAATCCCCGACTTTACGAACGGGAGTTTGTGGCCCTGAACAAGCCGCTCCTCGGGCCGCGCAACAGCCTGCGGGCCGGCAAAACCTACCGCCTGCCCCCGCGCAAATCGGAGGCTCAGCTGGCGATGAAAAAAACGGCGGCCCCAAAAGCCGCCGCCGAGAAAGTCACCGCCGTGAAGAAGCACAGCGGGCAGACAGCCCTGCTGTTCGGCAAGTACGGTCGGCCCTCGGCCAGCGACCAGGCCCTGCGCGGGGCCGTGTTCTACCTCATGTCGGGCCACGGCGGCCCCGACCCCGGCGCGGTGGGGCAGTACGGCAACGCCAAGCTGGCCGAAGACGAGTACGCCTACGACGTGACCGTGCGCCTGGCCCGCGTGCTCATGGAACACGGCGCTACGGTGCACATGATTGTGCAGGACCCCAACGACGGGATTCGCGACGAAGGCGTGCTGCTGATGGACGCCGACGAGCTGACCTACCCCAACCTGACCATTCCGCTGGGCCACGTGGCGCGGCTGCGCCAGTACACCAACGCCGTGAACCGCCTGCACGGGCGCTACGGCAAGGCCTACCAGCGCATGATTACCATTCACGTCGACAGCCGCTCGGCGGGCCTGAACACCGACGTGTTCTTCTACCACCACGAACGGAGCGCCGTGGGGCTTCGCCTAGCCAAAAACATCCACCAAGTGTTCAAGCGCCGGTATTTGCGCTACCAGCCCAACCGGCCCTACGTGGGCACGGTGTCGCCGCGCACCAGCCTGTACGTGGTGCGCAACAGCTACGCGCCGACCGTGTTCATCGAGCTGGGCAACATTCGCAACAGCAAGGACCAGCGCCGCTTCGTGCTGCCGCAGAACCGGCAGGCACTGGCCAACTGGATTTGTGAAGGCGCCATTGCCGATTACCGAGGCAAATAGCCGTTTACTATGAACGCAAAAACGCCCCGGCTGCAAAGCCGGGGCGTTTTTATAACTGGGCTCGTAGTCGACTACAGCGACTTCACGGCCGAAGCGGCCTTGGTATCGGTGGATTTCTCGGCCGAAGCCGAAGCGCCTTTCTTGGCGCAGCAGGCGGGTACGCCGCCGAGCGAAGCGGTAGAAGCTTTGGCACCACCGCAGTGGGCTTTGGCTTCGGCCGAGCAGGCTTCTTTCTTGGCGGCTTTCTTGCCTTTTTCGTCTTTGCCGTCGGTGGCCGAGGCAGAACCAACGAATGCGAACAGGGCCAGGGCGAGCAGGGCGTTTTTCATGGAAGCGGAAAAGAGTGGGTGGGTAGGAAACAAAAGCCGAAAACGGGCGGTTGGCTCACCGCCGGGTTTAAAGATAAGAAGAATCGGCTGATGCGGAAGCCCGCCCCTGCGTTGCGCTGGTGCGTAGCGTAGAGACGCCTTGAGACTCTCATCCCAGCCGTGTGGCAGGGCCGGCCTTTTAAAGCACTGCATGTCCGTTCGCTCCCTTAGTTACCTCACGCTGCTGCTGTTGGCCCTGCTGGGCGCCGCCTGCGCCACCAGCCTGCTGCGGCTGCGCTTCAACTACAATTTCAACGACTTCTACCCCACCGGCGACCCAGACCTAGCTTACTACGAGCAGTATTCGGCCCGCTTCGGCAACGACAACGACTACGTGCTCGTCGGGCTGGAAGCCCCCGCCGGCCGCACCTTGTTCGATGCCGACTTCGCCCAGCGCGTCGATACTTTCACCCGCTTCGCGCAACGGCAGCCGAACGTGGTGCACGTGTTGTCGCCCACCACGGCGGCCAATCCGGTGGTGGAAGGACTGGGCGTGTTCAACGTGCCCTACCTGCACCTCGACCGCCTCGCCGACCCGGCCTCCCGCGCCCAGGATTCCAGCCTGATTTTCCGCACGCCCGGCCTCGTGGGCAACCTCTTCGCCCGCAACGCCCGCGCCGTGACGGTGCTGCTGCAAACCACGCCCGACCTCAAGAAGCCGCCCGGCGACTCGCTGATGGCCAGCCTGCGCCAGGAACTCTCCCGCCTCGGCATTCCCGACGAGCACCTTCACCTCGGCGGCAAGCTGGTGGCACAGTCGGTGTTTGTCGACCGCTTAAAGGTGGAAATGGCCGTGTTCGTGTCCCTCTCGGTGCTGCTGGTGATGGGGCTTTTGTGGCTCACGTTCCGCACCTGGTGGGGCGTGCTGCTTCCGCTCACGGTAGTTGCCGGCGCCACCGTGGGCGGGCTGGCGCTGGTGGGCTGGAGCGGGGCGGGCATCGATTTGATGACGGCCCTGCTGCCGGTGATGATGTGCGTGGTGGGCATTGCCGACTCGGTGCATTTTCTCACCCGCTACGTGACGGAAACCGGCGAAGGCACCGCCACTGTGCCGGCCCTGCGCATCAGCATGCGCGAGTCCATGTTCGGCTCGGGCTTGTCGGCCCTCACCACGTCGCTGGGTTTTTTCACGCTCACCACCAGCCACATCCGGCCCATTCACAACTTCGGGCTGTACACCGGCTTGGCGGTGCTGCTGGCCTATGCCCTCACGTTCACTCTGCTGCCGGCCTTGCTGGTGCTGTTGCCCCGGCCGCAGCAGCGGTTTGGCGCGGGCCGCTCGTGGGATGGGTTTTTCCGCCGCCTGCTGCACCACGTGCTGCGCCGCCGCCACTGGGTTGTGGGCGCCGCCGCGCTGCTGCTCATTGGCGGGCTGACGGCGGCCAGCCAGGTGCGCATCGAGTCGCGGCTGCTCGACGACCTGGCCGACGACGACCCGGTGCAGCTGGACTTCCGGTTTTTCGAGCAGCGCTTTGCGGGGGTGCGGCCCTTCGAGCTGAACCTGCAGCCCCAGGGCAACCGCTCGGTGTACGATCTGGCCGTGCTCCGCCAAACCGAGGCCATCGAGCAGTACCTCACCCGCACCTACGGCCTGCATTTTGTGGCCTCGCCCGTTACGGTGGTCAAATCGGTGCGCAAGGCGCTGAACGGCGGCGCGCTCGACGAGTACCGGCTGCCCGCCACCGAAGCCGAGCTGGCCCGCCTGCAGCGGCAGTTGCGGCGGGTGAGCAAGCGGCCCGAGTTTCGGGCCCTGGCCACGCCCGACGGCCTCGAAGGCCGCCTGACCGGCCGCATGCCCGACCCCGGCAGCAGCACGGTGGCCCGCCTGAACGCCGGCCTGCACCGTTTCCTGCGCGCCCGCACCGACTCCACAGTGCTGCGCACACGGCTTACCGGCTCGGCCCTGCTTATCGACAAAAACAACCAGAACCTGACCCGCGACATGCTCCTGGGCATCGGCGTCGACGTGCTGATGGTCACCGTCATTGTGCTGTTGCTGTTTCGCTCGTTGCGCATGGTGCCGGTGGTGCTCGTTCCCAACCTGCTGCCCATTGTGGTGGTGGGTGGCGTGATGGGCGTGTGCGGCGTACCCATGAAAGTCAGCACCAGCATCATCTTCACCATTGCCTTCGGCATTGCCGTCGACGACACCATTCACTTCATCAGCAAGCTGCGGCTGATGCTGGGCAAGGAGCCCACCGTGCAGCGGGCCGTGAGCCACACCTACCGGCTGGCCGGCAAGGCCGTCATCGTCACCTCGCTCATTCTGGTCGGCGGTTTCAGCACCCTGCTCTTTTCCTCGTTCGACGGCACCTTCTATGTGGGCCTGCTCATCGGCCTGACGCTGCTGGTGGGCGTGGTGGCCGAGCTGACGCTACTGCCCATTCTTATTCTGGCCGTCTATAAAAAGCCCCGTGTCGGCCGCGCCCGGCAGGTGCGAGCAGCCTGATTGTTTTGTTACTGAACCCGGCTTCGCGTGACCAACAGCTAAACAATTCGGGGGTAAACAATTTGAAATTGTCTACCCCCGAATTGTTTAGCCCGCGTAGGCCAGCCCTTGAACCCCACCAGCCGGTGTGCTTACGTTTGTGTCGTATGAAATTCCCGTTGAGCCTACTTACGGCCGGCTTGCTTGCCCTTTCGGCCGCCGCACAAACGCCCCAGCCCCCCGCTCCGCCCACCGACCCGCTCCCACCGCTCATCCAGCAGCGCGAGCAGCTGATTCGGGAATACGAGGCGGCCAACGCCCAACGCAATGCATTTCTGGCCAACAAACCCTCCAAGAAGGACTTGCAGGAGGTGATTGACGCGCTAAAAGGCATTATCCGGAAGGACACCGAGATTGTGCAGGCTCTGAAAGAGTCGTCGTTGCGGCGCACCGCCACCATTGTGGCCGAAAAGCAGCAGGCCGAGCAGCAGGCTACCGTGGCCACCACCGACCAAACCTCGACCCGCCAGCGCTTCTACGACCTCGAAAACCAAATTCAGAACCTGCAGCTGCGCGACCAGCAGCGCGAAAAAAAGCTGCGCGAGGCCCTGGCCACGGCCGAAGAGGCCGAAGCCGGCCGCACCACCCCCCAGTTGCTGGCTACTGCTTTGGCCCTGCTGAGCGCCGGCCTGCTGTGGGTTATCTTTCGGCAGCGCCAGCGCCTGGGCGCCGCGCCGGCCCGCCGCCGGCGGTAGCCCGCCACCGTAACCTATGCTCGTTGTAGCTGCTGAATACCTGACCTACACTGAAGCCGTGGGCCTGTACCGCCGCCTCCACGACGAGGTGGGCGTGGTGAGTCTGGTAAAGAACTACGGTCCCGCCACCTTGCCCTTCGGCGACGGTCTGTATTTCCGCCTGCTCATCGAAGAAGACGACGTGGAAGCCGCCCGCGACATTGTAGCCGCCTTTGAGCAGCAACGCACCGAACGGGCCGCCGTGCGCTGCCCTCACTGCGGCTCCTACGACGTGTGGCCGGCCCCCGAAACGCCACAACCGTGGTACAAGCGCTTGTTTTACGCCGGCACCACGGTATACCGTTGCCGCAACTGCGGCCAGGAATTGGCTGGTTGACGCCGTTGACTTATCAGGGTTTTAGTCGTTCAGCACGAACAGCTCGGCGGCGTGGGGCGTGGCCGGGTGCGGCTCCCGAGGCGACTGGTAATGCAGCACTGCCCGGCCGCGCTGAGCAAAATAGGTTTTCAGCATGCCGCTGGGGTTGAACTCGGGGCGGTGGTACCACGCCGGCCGGCCTGCAAAATCCCCGATGGCGTCTCGGTTGACGTCGTTGTAGATAAACCAGAGGCGCTTCTTGCCGGCTAGGCCCTGGAAATCGGGCAGCAGGCGCTGGAAGTATTCTGCTTGGTTGTGCGTGCCGTTTTTCACCCGGCTCCCCGGTATGGCCGTGTACTTCAGTTGGTAGGCGTCCTGGTAGTACTCGTAGGCCTGGCGCATGTTCCAGAACACGTATACCGCGTCGCCGGGCTGGAAATGCTCGTTTACAAAGAGCAGCACGTCCCGGTTGGTTTCGGCGTTCATAATCAGCGTTGGGCGGGCTACCTGGCGGGCCGAATTGACGAGAGCCGGCAGCAGCACCAAACCAGCTACGGCTGCGGCCACCAAGCGGTAGCGCCGCTCCCGGGCCAGCATCCGCTGCACGCCGTAGGCCAGAATGAGAGCCAGCGCCGGCGCGAAAACCAAGGTAAACCGCTCGTAAAAGGGGTAGATGGCAAGGGCCGAAGCGGCCAGCGCCAGCCCGATGGGCAACGTGAGCAGCGCCAACGTGAGCGGCTGCCTGCGGGCCAGCAGCACCAAGCCGGCAGTGGTAAACACCGCGGGCAGAAAGCCCATTTTGAAGAGGTGCTTCCAGGGGCCGTCGGCCAGGGGCTGCAGGGGGCCGTCGAGGCTCAGCAATAGGCCAAGAGGGTGCAGAAACAGGAAGTAGAACTTGGCGGCCACCCATTTCAGGGTGCCCAGCAGCGGCCCTGCCACGGGCATAAACCCGTCGTTCTGCGTCCGAAAGAAATCAATGAGCCAAGCCGATTGCGGATACTTGCTGATGAAAAAGTGGTATTGGAGCGCAAAGCCAACGAGCCAAATGGCGCCCGGCAGGCAGGCCAGCGCCGCCCGCTTCCACTCCTTCCGCAGCACGGTGTCGAGAACCACGACGCTGGCAATGCCGGCCAGCACGAATATCACCGAGAAAGAAAATAGCAGCAGCCCGGCACCCAGCAGCCCCCACAATAGCAGTGGACCTACCCGCGAGGCCGCCCCAAAGCGCGTGTAAAGCAGCAGAGCCAGCACCGCCGCGCACAGCTCGGTGCTGTACTGCTTGGCTTCCACGGAATGGTAGATGCACGGCGCCGACAAGGCCAGGATGCCCACGGCAACCACCACGCCCCAGGGCCGCAGAAAATGCCGCGCAACGGGCACGAAACCAAACAGCGCCCCCAGGCCGCAGAGCAGCGGAAACAGGCGCAACGCCGCTTCTTGCTTGCCAAACAGCGTCACGCACAGCTTCACCGCCCACAGGTAGCCAATGGGTGCTTTCTGCTCGTACATAAACGGGCCGGTGAGCAAGTCCCGGAAGCCGAGCTTGATGAGGTTGATGCTCAGAAACAGCTCGTCGATGAACAACGAGCGGTTGTGGAAGTAGTGAAACAGCCGGAAGAAGGTACCCAGCGCCAGCACTGCCGCCAAAGCCAGGGCGTAGTAATTGAGCTGCCGGGCGCGCACTTCTGCGGCCACGGCCGGGGCCGTCGGCACCACGGGCGCGTGGGCCGTTCTGAAAAGCAGTTGCATAGCAATAAGGGCTATCCAAGCCTGGCTTAGTTGCCGCTCAGGTTGTAGTGGTCCTGCAGCAGGTTGTTCAGCCACGGAATTTTGACGAACAGCAGGAACGTGAGCAGCGCGCAGAACAGCACCACGTACAGCATAAACCAGTAGCGGGTATAGAGCTTTTCGGAACCCTGCACCGGCGAGTTTTTCAGCAGCCCGATGCGCAGATACCACGAAAACAGCAGCGCAAAAAACGGGAAGCTGATGAGCAGCTCGATGCGGTTTTTGATGAGGAAAATGCCCAGGAAAAATGCCGACGTGAGGGCGTAGAAGAACATCGAAATCAGCAGGCTGTGCTCGGTGTAGAACTTAAACGAGCGGCGGTAGAGCCCAGCCAGCTCGGGGTTGTCGATGAGGCGGTACTCGGCGAAACGCTTGGTAGCCATCAGAAACGCCCCGCCCATCCAGTAGGCCACAATGATGCTCGACGGCGGGAAGCTGTTGAGCACCTGCAGGGCCGTGGCGTCGCCGAGGGCAATGCCCGGCGCGATGGTAAACCAGCCCAGCGCAAACCGGATGGGATTGTTCACCGACTCCGACAGCACGTCGATGTAGGCCCGCTCTTTGGTGCGGAACGGCCGCACGTTGTACATCACGCCCATGAACAGCAGGAACATGGACACGAGCAGAAACTGCATGCTGATTTGGTAGGCCAGGGCAAAGCCGGCCACAGCCAGCAAAAACCACTCGGCATACACCAGCACCGGATTGACCACGCGCACTACCGAGGTGCGTTTCTTTTTCAGCGGGTGAAACTTGTCGAATTCGGCGTCGAGGTATTCGTTGATGACGTAGTTGGCCGACGCCACCAGGCAGGTACTCACCACGCCCAGCAGAATGTTGGTGAGCAGGCCCGCGTGCAGGCCGGGGTGGTACACCAGCAGTGCAAACAGCACACCGGGCATCATAAACACGTTTTTCACCCAGTTATCGGGGCGCGCAATGGCAATGTAATCGCGTAGGCCGGCCGGCACCAGGGCTACCTCCGGCTCGGCGGCGGTGTTAGGCGATAAAGATGTCTGGCTCATAACGGGGGGCGTTTACCTGGGAGGTGAGTTGGTGGTGGAGTTGGTGGAAAAAGGGCATCCCGGCCGCTGGGGCCGGGTCAACGAGCAGAAAGGGCATGCCGGCCCGCGCGGCGCACAGGCCGTCGAGTTCGGGCCGGTCGCCGATGAACAGGCACTCCTCGGGCGCGAGGTCAAACTGCGCGGCCAGGTACAGCAGCCCGCGCGGGTCGGGCTTGAGGCGGTCTACCGCCGCGTCGGTGGAGCTGACGACGGCATCGGCGGGCAAGCCCATGGCCGCCAGCTTATCGTGGGCCGGGTAGTCGGAGTAAATGCCGATTTTGATACCGTATGCCTGTAGGGCCGCGAAAAACGCCGCCGTGCCGGGGTACATGCACCCGGCCAGGTACTGATTGGGGTGGCGAAGCATCCACCGCTCCACCACCTGCTTGATTTCGGGAATCGTATAACTGGTGCCGGCAGCGCACCAGGCGTATTGGGCGTTGGCCAGGTCGCCGGCGGCGTAGGCCGGCCGCTTCTCGCGCTCGGCCCGAAACCGCCGCAGCATCAGCATTTCTTGCAGCCGCCAGGGCCGCAGGGCATAAAAGCGGACCAGATCCACAAGCATTTTCCGGCGCAGCGGTGCCTGCGGGTATAGGGTGCCATCTACATCGAAGATGACTGCTTTAACCGTGGACCAATTGATATCGGAAGCAATACGCATGACGCTAATGTTATAAAAAATCTTATTAATGTCAAATATTATTTCTTTCTATATAGTGCCTGCTTTTTGCCAATGAGCTGCCTTTGCTGCCGTTTTCTTCAGCCGGTGCAGCCGCTAGAGTTCAGAAGGGCACGTGCTGCGGGGCTGCTACTTGCCCCGGCAGGCAGAAATGCGCAGCCAGACTACTTGCTGCGGTTAGCGGGGCAGCAGTCGGGCAGCCAAATTCCTGCCACTGGAAGTTTATGTCTTCGCCAATGCGGTCTGACGGAGCTTCATGGCTTACATTTATTCCCATTTTGAAACACCAGTTCCCGGAAAAGCCAGCCCAGTCATTCGTTCTGCACCCCGCTGCCGCGCGCTGACTTTCTGGTCCTGTTCTTCTTATCGACGCTTCTGTAGTTCGTGCGCACAATCCTGTTCCGCTTTCTGGCGCTGATTTTCTTGGTGTGGCTCGGGGGGCCCGTGCGGGCCGGCGGCTATTGGAATGCCGACTATGACTCGCTTCGAAGCACCCTGCCCTATCAGGCCAGTGACACGGCCCGGCTGCGCACCCTCGTGCACCTGCTCGACGTGACGGAGCTGACCGAAGCCCGGCGCCGCGAAGAAGCCCTGCCCCTGCTCGACAAGCTGGTCGTGCTCAACCAGGAACTGCAGCGCTTCGACGACCGTCCCTACCGGCTCTTGCGCCGCGGCGTGCAACTGTGGGTGGAGGGCACCCACGACGCGCAGGCCATGGAACTGCTGCACCAAGCCATCGACCTGTTCGATGAGGTGCACCGGCCCATTCCGCGCCTGCTCATCGACCTGGCCCCGCTCTACAACCGCCTGCACCAGTCGGCGGCGCGCTTCACCTACTTCCGGCAAAAGCTCGACTACTACCGGGTGAACGGGCCCGCGGAAAACGCGGCGGCCTGCTACCTCGTGCTGGCCGGCTCCTACCGCCACCGCGGCGACTTCAACCAGGCCATCAGCCACTACCTGCACGCGGCCGACCTGTTCCGGCATTTCGACCGCATGCTCTACAGCAACGAGCTGATGGTGGCCGGCTCGGCCTACGCCGACTGGGGCAACACCCGCAAAGCCCTGCATTACCTGCACCAGGCCGTGGCCCTCGAAAACCGCTACAACCTGGAAGGCCTGCGCCGTTTCTATACCCTGCAGGCCCTTTCGCGGGTGTACCAACGCCAGGGCCAGTTGCCCGAGGCCCTGCGCTACGCCGATCAGGCCCTGCAAGCCGGCCGCCGCGACTCGGCCGACCGCGCCCTGTACACGGCCTACGGGCTGGTGCGCAAAAGCGCGGTGCTCATTCAAATGGGGCAGGCCGGTGCCGCAACGCCTCTGCTGCGCCGCGCCCAGCAGCTGGCCGATTCGTTGCAGTTGCCTATTTCCGGCCGGCCCGGCGAGTTTCTACTCGACGAAACCTGGGCCCGCTACTACGCCGCCCGCGGCGACTACAGCCGCGCCGAAACGCACTGGCTGGCGGCCTACCGGCAAGCATCGGCCGGGCACTTCGACATGTTGCGGCCAGGGCTGTTGCAGGAGCTGATCCGATTCTACGACGCGCGTCAGCAGCCCGAGCGCGTGCAGCAGTTCACCCGCACCTACCTCGCCCTCGTCGATTCGATGAGCACCGCCCACGCCGGCTTCAATGTGGCGCAGTACGAGGGCGAGCGGCTGGAGCAGGCCCAAACCGCCCAGATTGCGGCGCTCCGGCAGGCCCAGGCCGTGCAGCACGTGCAGCTGCGCCAGCGCAGCTATCTGCTGGGCAGCGTGCTGTTTGTGGTGGCGCTGGTGTCGGGGCTGGGCGTGATGCTCTACCGCCAACTACAGCTGAACCGCCGCACCCTGGCCCAGCTGCGCGAGGCGCAGCAACAGCTGGTAGCCGCCGAAAAGTGGGCCTTTGTGGGCGAAGTCTCAACCGGTATTGCCCACGAGCTGCAGAATCCGCTCAGCTTCATGAAGCGCTTTGCGGAAGTGAGCAGCGCCATGCTCGACAACGTGCAGCACTTGCCCCCGGGCCAGGGCGCCGGCACCGGCGCGCTGCAGCAGGAAATTGTGGCCGGCCTCAAGCAGAACCTGCACGAAATCAGCCAGCACGGCTTGCGGGCCTCGTCCATCATCAAAGGCATGCTGGAACATTCGCGCACCGGCCTCCAGCACCGCCAGCTCACCGACCTGAATGCCCTGGTGACCGAGCACGCCCGCCTGGCCTACGAGGCGTACCAAAGCCAGGCACCCGGCGTGCCCGCGCAGTTGTCGCTCGACCTTTCCCCGCAGCTGCCCGCCGTTGCCGTCGTTCCGCAGGATATGGGCCGGGTGCTGCTGAACCTGCTCAGCAACGCCTTTCATGCCGTGCGGCAGCGCGAGCAAACCACCGAAGCCGGTTTCGCGCCGGCTGTGCACATCAGCACCCGCCAGCTGAACGGGCAGGTGGAAATTCGGGTGCGCGACAACGGCTCCGGCATTCCGGCCGACCTGCACGAGCAAATCTTCCAGCCCTTCTTCACCACCAAGCCCGTAGGCGAAGGCACAGGCTTGGGCCTGTCTCTCAGTCACGACATCGTGACCAAGGGCCACGGCGGCACCTTGCGCGCCGAAACGCGGGCAGGTGAATACACGGAGTTTGTAATTACGCTGGAAGGGTAGCCGCTTCCTCCCACCGAGCACTTTCCAATACTTAGGGACGAGAATTGGAAGTAAATCTATTCTCTAGCCTTAATGCTAGTTCGTAACCACTTCTGATTTTGTTCTGATCTGCCTCATCAAGGTTATTGAAGCAATTTCTACTTACTATATAACTAAATATGACCTCTTTCCCTCGCCTGACTAAGAGTATTGTTTGGGCAACATGAGCACCCGAGTTTTGTTCCATTGATAGATAATGACCAGTTGGAATTTTGCCGAGAATATTCCTCACAGTAGCGTCATCGTTTAGCCTAAGCTGTGTTGTATCTATTTCCCCTTTATAGTTGAGGTTCAGGCAGTAGCTGCCTGTCTGATTTACCATAAGCCTTTTAGAGTTGAATTTATCCGGCTTTCCTCCCACGGAAGTGATAAGCAAAACCTCGGCTTGCGTTTTTACTGAGAAAAAATCAGACAACCAATTTTCTAATCCATCGAACTCAGGTTTAGCAGGAAAGGCAGTCTGGTAAAGTTTATCTACCTGTATTATAGAAGACATAGCTCGGGGTCTAATACAAGACGCAAGTAATAAGCATGATGCTAGCACGGCAGCAAGAACTCTTGTTATCATATTAAGAACTAATGCTTGTCAGACATATAGGTATGGCAAAATAATCTTTCAAGAGTTGCAATCCATTTTCTCCCCGACCTTCGGCCGCACGTTTGCCGTTTAACACTTGTTGAACTGGTTTACTCTTCGCACCTCAGATTACAAGCTTGGCTGAAGCTACCCCCACTACCCCCGCCCTCGAACCCGTTTACGACGAGCTGAAACGCGTAGCCGGCCTGCTGCGCGTGGAGCAGCAAGAAGACCTGGAGCAATACCGCATCCGCAACGCCAAAAGCACCATTGCCGAGCGCGTGCACCGCGGCCTGAGCTGGTACCCGGTCAAAATCTCGAAGGAAGACATCGGCTTTGGCGGCAAGCTGGTGCTGGAGCTGGAGCGTCCCAGCGGCCAGAGCCAGCAGCTGCATTTGTTTCAGGTGGGCAAAAACGCCGCCCTGTTCGGCAACGTGCCCGGCCGTGCCGGCACCGACAAGCCCACCCTGCAAGGCGTGGTGACGAGCGTGCGGCGCAACAAAATCACCCTTGCCACCAACAAGGAAGACCTGCCCGACTGGGTGGAAGAAGGCGGCAAGCTGGGCCTCGATTTGACGTTTGACGAAGTCAGCTACCGCGAAATGGAGCTGGCCCTGCAGAAAGTACAGGGCGCCTACGGCCGCCTCGCCGAGCTGCGCGACACGCTGCTGGGCCACCGCCCGGCCGAATACAAATCGGCGGAGCAGACCGAAAAGCTCTACTACCCCAACCCGCTCAACGCCTCGCAAACTGCCGCCGTGCAGCACGTGCTGGCCGCCAAAGATGTGGCCATCATCCACGGCCCGCCCGGCACCGGCAAAACCACCACGCTGGTGCAGGCCATTCTGGAAACCATCCGGCGCGAGCGGCGCGTGCTGGTGTGCGCGCCCTCCAACACGGCCGTGGACTTGCTCACCGAAAAGCTGGCCGAGCGCGGCGTTAACGTCATTCGCATGGGCAACCCCTCGCGCGTGTCGGATTTGCTGCTGGAGCACACGCTGGATGCCCAGGTGATGACCCACAAGCACTACCCCGAGATGCGCAGCCTGCGCCAGACGGCCGAGCAATACCGCCAGATGGCCGGCCAGTACAAGCGCAACTACGGCTGGGAAGAGCGGCAGCAGCGCCAGAACCTCAAGGAGCAGGCCCACCAACTCTTGCAGGAGTCGGATCAGCTCGAAAAGTACATCACCGAAGATCTGCTGGAGAAAGTGCAGGTCATTACCTGCACGCTGGTGGGCGCCGCCAACCGCGCCATTCGCCACCTCACCTACGAGACGGTATTCATCGACGAAGCCGCGCAGGCCCTGGAGCCGGGCTGCTGGATTCCGATAACGAAAACGGAACGCGTGGTGCTGGCCGGCGACCATTGCCAGCTGCCGCCCACCGTGAAAAGCGACAAAGCCGCCGCCCAGGGCCTGCGCGAAACGCTCTTCGAGAAGTGCATCACGCGCCAGCCCGAAACCGCGAAAATGCTGGAAGTGCAGTACCGCATGCACGAGGACATCATGCGCTTCAGCTCCGACCAATTCTACGGCGGCAAGCTGCAGGCCGATGAGCGCGTGCGCCGCGCCGACCTGCACGCCTACGACGTGCGCTTTGCCCCCGAGCCCGGCGCGGTGGAGTTCATCGACACGGCCGGCTGCGGCTTTGAGGAGCTGGGCATTCTGGACTCGCCCTCGGTGGCCAACCCCGAAGAGGCCAACCTGCTCTTGCGCCGCCTCGTGGAGCTGCTGCAGGACTACCACCCCGACGACCACGACCACGACCACGACCAGCACCCGCTCAGTATCGGCGTCATTGCACCCTACCGCGCCCAGATCAACCACCTGAAAGACCGCGTGGAGGATATTCCCGAGCTGCACGAGCTGCTGCTCAAGCGCCAGCTCAGCATCGGCACCGTCGACTCGTTTCAGGGCCAGGAGCGCGACGTCATTGCCATTACCCTCACCCGCTCCAATGCCGCCTCCGACATCGGGTTCCTGGCCGACGTGCGCCGCATGAACGTGGGCATGACCCGCGCCCGCCGCAAGCTCCTCATGGTCGGCGACTCGGCCACGCTCAGCTCGCACCCCTTCTACCGCGACTTCGTCAACTACGTGGAAGACATCGGCGCCTACCGCACGGCCTGGGAATTTCAGCAGTAGCGCCGCCCCCGGTTTCCCTGTCGCTCTGAGCGTGACGGCGTTTAGTCGGATACGCCTCTGCGCCGCCCAACGGCGTCGTTATTTTCCCGTACTTGCCTTCAAGTTCACACAAGGTTTTCAACCAGCCCCGATACCCCATGCAGATTGCCGACAACAAAGTGGTGACCCTCACCTACGACCTGAGTGTCACCAACGACGAGCAGGAAAAAATGCTCGTCGAAAAGGCCGAAGCCGACTCGCCCATGGTGTTTTTGTTTGGCATGAGCGGCTTGCCCGAGGAGTTTGAGCAGCAGCTGCAAGGCAAAAACCCCGGCGACACCTTCGCCTTCAGCCTCTCGCCCGAAGACGGCTACGGCGACTACGACCAGAACGCCCTCGTGGACCTGCCCAAGAACGTGTTCGAAATCGACGGCAAAATCGATACCGAGATGCTGCAGGCTGGCAACTACCTGCCCATGTCGGATAACCAAGGCAACCAGCTGCAAGGCAAAGTGGTAGCCGTAACCGACGATACCGTGCAGATGGACTTCAACCACCCCCTCGCCGGCATGACCATGCACTTCGAAGGCAAAGTGGTAGACGTGCGCGATGCAACGAAAGAAGAACTCGACCACGGCCACGTGCACGGCGAAGGCGGGCACCACCACTAAGGCTGTTGCCAGCTTTACAGGCATAAAAAAACGGGGCCGCGCAGCCCCGTTTTTTTATGCCTGATTCGCATCATCTATCGGGGCTGAATGCCTGGAGGGATTTAATAAAGTCGTTAATGGTGACAACTAAAGGGGTCTGTGCCTCGCAACAGGCAACCATTACATCGTCCCACAGCTCTACCACATCGTTTGCGTAGTCGAATTCCAATCGATACACGTTGCTGGCCCAGGTATAGCGGGCCATACGGTACACTTGGTGCAGACCAATTATGAGTAGTAACTCAGCCCTTGTTACGCGGTTAATTTCTATTCGAAGAAAGAAATCCAGCGAAGCAAATACCGGTGCTGTGCTTTTCATTTCAAGTGTTTATTAGCTCATCCACCGCCGCCCGCACCTCCGGCCAAAACTCCTCGAAATCCATTTCATAAGCTGGCCGCTCGGCTAGAAACGCGGCCCCGCCCGTGGCCAGCACCTCCGCGCCGGGCACGCGCCGACTGAGCCCGTCCAAGGCCCGCGCCAGCCCTTCCGGTTGGGCGTAGCCGGTTAGCCAGTCGCCTTCGCGCATGTACCGAAACATGTGCTGCAAGCGCTCCGGCAACTCGTTGTGGCGGGCTTGCAGAATGGTGTACATGCGCTGACTGAACGCGGCCAGCGGCTCCTGCGGGCGGTAGGTGTAGCGGGCAAAGTCGCGGGCCAGCAGGTGGTCGTAGCCCACGTCGGCCACCACGCCGGCCCACTTGCCCAGGCCCTGCTCGCGCAGGCGGGCGGTGCTGCGCCGCACCACCGGGTGGTTGTCGGTAAACGAGTCGATGAGGCGGTGCAGGCGGATGCCGCGCTGCACGGCGGCCGGGTAGGCTTCGAGGGCGGCGCGGCCGCGCACGGCTTCGGCGGCGAAGTTGCCCACGATGAGGTCGTCGTTGGGGCCCGAGAGCAGCAGGTGGGCGAGGAAGTTCACGGCGGCAAGGTAGCGGAAGCTGGGCTGGGTCGCCAACCCGCGCCGCAACCCGCCCGTAAGCCCTTCTACTCCTTCCGCACATCCACACCAACCTCCCAACAATCTCATGGCCGACCAAACGCCCGTTACCCACGACCTTTCCAAGCTGCTCGACAAAATCAAGGACGTGCGCATTGCCATGCTCACCACCTTCGACGAGCAGAACGAGCTGCATTCACGCCCGATGTTTACCCAGAAGCCCGAAGCCGACGGCAACCTGCTGTTCTTCACCGACGCCGACTCGGCCAAGGTGTACGAGGTGAAGCAGGACCAGCACGTGAACCTGAGCTACGCCCACCCCGGCAACAACGTGTACGCCTCCGTAACCGGCCACGCCAGCGTGTACCGCGACCAGGCCAAAATCGACGAGCTGTGGTCGGAAGACATGCGCGCCTGGTTTCCCAAGGGCAAGGAAGACCCCAGCATCCGCATTCTGAAAGTAGAAATTCAGAAAGCCGAGTACTGGGATTCACCTTCGTCGCTGCTCAGCCGCGCCTATGGCTACGTGCGCGCCGTGGCCACCGGCGAGCGAAGCAAAGACGACGACGTGAACCAGCACGCGCAGGTGAAAACGAAATAAGCCACCCGCCGAAACCACGGGACGCAAACGCCCGTACATGGTTTTGTCCACCGCGCCCTACTTAGCTACTATCCGAAAGGGAGAGAATTCGTTCTCTCCCTTTTTTGTTGTTTGCGGGTCCATTCAGCTCTTCTCGCTTGCCTGCCACGCCCACTTCGCCGCTCACCACGCTCACCATCATTTCGCTGCACCCCGCTCACCGCCGCTGGGGCTTGGCCCAAATGGGCGTGCTGCCGCGCCAGTTCGGGCAGGTGCCGGGCCTGCGCTTCGCCAAGCTTTTGGGGTCGGGGTTCGATTTTGGCCTGCGGCCTAACCTGTGCCGCTACGGGCTGATGGCGGTGTGGGACAGCGAAGCCGCCGCGCAGGCGTTTTTCAGCGGGCACACTGGTTGGCAGCAGTTTCGGCAGCGCAGCACCGAGCTGTGGACGGCCTACCTGCAGCCGCTGCAGGCACACGGCGCCTGGGACGGCCAAAACCCGTTTGCCTACGAGGTGACCGAAGTTGCGGAAGCCGCCGACGGGCCTGTAGCGGTGCTCACGCGGGCCAGCATTCGGCCGCTGCGGGCGTGGAGCTTTTGGCGAGCGGTGCCGCCCGTGAGCCGCGCCGTGACTTCGGCAGCGGGTTATGTGGGCGGTATTGGGTTGGGCGAGCTGCCGTTTATCCGGCAAGCCACGTTCAGCGTGTGGGAATCGGCGGCGCTGATGCGGCAGTATGCCTACGGCGCCGGGCACGACGGCCGCCACAAAGACGTGGTCAGGCGCACGCGGCAGGAAAAGTGGTACTCCGAAGAGCTGTTTGCGCGGTTTCGGGTGCTGCGCACCGACGGCACCTGGGACGGCTATAACCCGCTGCTACGCCCCGAAAGGGCATAAAAAAGCGGACCGCCTGTCACGGTACAACACCACACCTGAGGTTGTACCTAGTTGCCGCATTTGACAGGCAGCCCGCTCATTACAAAGTAACGCGGGCACTTTTCGCTTTGGGGCAGCACAACTACGGATATTGCCCGGTTATTAGTACGTAATTTTTATGCTCCAAATCGTTGCCTGAGCATTTAAAAGCCGCTTTTCGGCTGCTTTATTGTCGAGCTATTACCCTGAAAACCAAGACACCTACTGCCAACTATGCTACCATGAAAGCCCTGCTGGAGGCCGAGCAATACGTGCCGCGCAGCCTCATCTGCCGTATCCAGGAACTCGACCCCATCGGGCGCGCCCCCCTGCCCCCCGGTGGGCTGGACCTCAACCTTACCATCGAGAATCCCATTGACCAGAGCGGTCTGCGGGCCTATGCCACCAAGCCCGGACTACCTGGCCAGCCCCGGGTAATCATCAATAATTCCCGGCGCGAAATCTAGGACTTCATTGCGAAGAACTCACTGGACCTTGCCAAAGACAAGAAAGCGGCGGAAGGTGCGCGTGATGCCAAGCGCATCAAGTACTCCTTGTAATGTCCTTCCAAGCTTTACTTTCGGGTCTCTTCATTTCCTGCTGATAGTATGATATTCGCTCCTCCGTTTGTTGAATGGCACATGCGCCGGGTTTTGTTTACGGTGTATGATGAGTTGGATAGGCACATGGAGATGCCGTGGTCTCAGCCATACGGCATCTTAAAAAAGAAGCAGCTGGCCGCCTTTCAGGCTGAGGGCATCCCGGAAGTGGTGTTGTCGTACGGACGTCAGATAAACGGGCTACGGGCTGATTGGCAGGCGCGCGGAGGCGTGCGGCTGGAGGGCAGCATCAACCTGCTGCCGGTGGAGCGGATCTACGGCCCGCTGGACCCGGACGAGTTTCTGGTGCTGCCCGAGGACGCGCCCGAACTCCACGACTTCCGGCCGGTGGACATGTTCAAGCCCGACGCCTGCGTGGGCCTGCTCCACGACGAGCGGCGCAGCCCGCAGCTGTACTACTACGACGAGAGTGACCGGGACCTGGAGCCGCTGGACCTGGACCTGCAGGGCTACATCTCGCTGCTGCAGTTCACCTGGGGCTTTCTGAACTGGCTGCTGCTGCTGCTCGAGCTGGCCAGCCCCGCCGGGCAGGCCCGCCCCTTCCGCCTGCAGCCCGATTCGTTGGCCAGCAACACCATTGCATGGAAACTGCCGCTGCTGGCCCAGCACATTCCCGACTGGGACCTGGACGCCTTCGTGGCCCACTACGACCTGGTCAAGCTCTCGGCCCAGCCGAAAAGGGCCACGTAAGACAAGCGGCCGTGCCCAGCAGCAGTGGAAACCACGCTGGTGCGCCTGCTGCCCGTGGCGCTGGGCTTCCTGGCCAAGTGGCTGAACCTGGACGGCATCAGCGGCGCCATTCAAACGGGCCTGAAGAAAGTGCAGGCTCCGGTGGAGCGGGCCCTCACCCAGGTGCTCCATGTCGTCGCCGAAGAGGTTGGCGTTTCCGCCGAGGAAAATCGGCTTCGCATTCTGATTACCGGATAAAAAATCCGCCCAAGTTTCTGCTTGTCCTAACTTCGCGGTTTCAGCAATCGAATAACCGCCCTATGCCCGGCTACCGTCCGCAGGAGATAGAGAAGAAATGGCAGCAGTTCTGGCAGCAGAACCAGACCTTCCGCGCCCAGAACCACTCCGATAAGCCCAAGTACTACGTGCTCGACATGTTTCCCTACCCCTCGGGAGCCGGGCTGCACGTAGGGCACCCGCTGGGCTACATTGCCTCCGACATCGTGTCGCGCTACAAGCGCCACCGCGGCTTCAACGTGCTGCACCCCATGGGTTTCGACTCCTTCGGCCTGCCCGCCGAGCAGTACGCCATCCAGACCGGGCAGCACCCCGAGAAGACCACCCGCGAGAATATTACCCGCTACATCGAGCAGCTCTCGGCCCTGGGCTTCAGCTACGACTGGTCGCGCGAAATCCGCACCTCCAACCCCGACTACTATAAGTGGACGCAGTGGATTTTTCTGAAGCTGTTCAACTCGTGGTACAACCTCGACACCAACAAAGCGGAATCAATTCGCACCCTGCAGGAGAAGTTTGCCGCTGAGGGCTCGAAGGGCGTGCGCGCCGTGTGCGACGAGGAGGAAGTGCACGACTTCTCGGCCGGGCAGTGGCAGATGATGACGGAGGCCCAGAAAATTGCCGCCGTTCACCCCTACCGCCTCGCCTACCAATCGGAAACTTACGTGAACTGGTGCGCCGGCCTGGGCACGGTGCTGTCGAACGACGAGGTGAAAGACGGCGTGTCGGAGCGCGGGGGCTTCCCGGTGGAGCGCCGCCTGATGCCCCAGTGGAACCTGCGCATCACCGCTTACGCCCAGCGCCTGCTCGACGGCCTCGACCACCTCGACTGGCCCGACGCGGTCAAGGAAATGCAGCGCAACTGGATTGGCCGCTCCGTGGGCGCTGAGGTGCGCTTCGAGGTCGAAAACCACCCCGAGCTGCCGCTGACCGTGTTTACCACCCGCCCCGATACGCTGTTCGGCGTGTCGTACATGGCGGTGGCCCCCGAATCGGAGCTGATTGATGTGCTGACCACCCCAGCGCAGCGCGAGGCGGTGAGCAAGTACGTGGAGTACGCCAAAAACCGCTCGGAGCGCGACCGGATGGCCGACGTGAAGACCATCACCGGCGAATTCACCGGCGCCTACGCCCTGCATCCATTCAGCGGCGAAAAGCTGCCCATCTGGGTGGCCGACTACGTGCTGGCCGGCTACGGCACCGGCGTGGTCATGGCCGTGCCCGCCCACGACACCCGCGACTTCGCCTTTGCCCGGCACTTCAGCCTCCCGATTATACCGGTGGTGGAAGGCTTTGACGAGGAAGCCGGCGAGGCCTACGTGGCCAAGGAAGGCCGCATTGTCAATTCCGACTTCCTCAACGGCCTCGACGTGAAGCCCGCCATCCAGGAAGTCATCAAGCGCCTGGAGGAAAAGGGCATCGGCAAGGGCAAAATCAACTACCGCCTGCGCGACGCCATCTTCGGCCGGCAGCGCTACTGGGGGGAGCCGATTCCCATTTACTACCGCGACGGCATGGCCTTCGGCGTGGCCGAGCAGGACTTGCCGCTGGTGCTGCCCGAAATCGACGAGTACAAGCCCACCGAAACCGGGGAGCCGCCGCTGGGCCGCGCCCAGGACTGGAAGTACCGCAACGAGTTTGAGTTTGAGCTGAGCACCATGCCCGGCTGGGCCGGCTCCTCGTGGTACTACCTGCGCTACATGGACCCCAAGAACGAGGACCGGTTCGTGGGCGAAGAAGCCGAGCGGTACTGGCAGAACGTGGACCTGTACATGGGCGGCGCCGAGCACGCCACCGGCCACCTGCTCTACTCCCGCTTCTGGCACCTGTTTCTGAAGGATTACGGCCTGGTGACGACCGAAGAGCCCTTCCAGAAGCTCATCAACCAGGGCATGATCCTGGGCCGCTCGAACTTCGTGTATCGCATCAACGGCACCAATACGTTCGTGACGCTCGGCAAAAAGGATCAGTACGACACCACGCCCCTGCACGTGGACATCAGCATCGTCGAAAACGACGTGCTCGACACGGAAGCCTTCCGCCGCTGGCGCCCCGACTACGCCAACGCGGAATTCATCCTCGAAGACGACGGCCGCTACGTCTGCGGCTGGGAGGTGGAAAAAATGTCGAAGAACCGCTTCAACGTGGCCACCCCCGACGACCTGGTGGAGCGTTTCGGCGCCGACGTGCTGCGCTTGCACGAGATGTTCCTCGGCCCGCTGGAGCAGTACAAGCCGTGGAATACCCAGGGCATGACCGGCGTGCTGAGCTTCCTGCGCAAGCTCTGGCGCCTGTACTTCCCCGAAGACCGCGACTGGGCCGTCACCGACGAAGCCCCGACGCCGGCCGAGCTAAAAGCCCTGCACAAGGCCATTCGGAAGGCGCAGGAGGACATCGAGCGGTTCTCGTTCAACACCTCCGTCAGCACCTTCATGATCTGCGTGAACGAGCTGTCGGCGCTGAACTGCCGCAAGCGCGCCATCCTGGAGCCGCTGACGGTGCTCATCTCGCCCTACGCCCCGCACCTGGCGGAGGAGCTGTGGGAAGCCCTGGGCCACCCGGTCGGCTCGCTCAGCACCGCGCCATTCCCCGAGTTCGAGGAGAAGTACCTGGTGGAAGACACGGTGAACTACCCCATTGCCATCAACGGCAAGGTGCGGGAGCAGATGCAGTTTGCCGCTGACGCTTCGGCGGCCGACATCGAGGCCGCCGTGCGCGCCACCGACATCCTGGCCCGCTTTGCCGAGGGCAAGCCCGCCAAGAAGGTCATCGTGGTGCCCGGCCGCATGGTGAACGTGGTGGTGTAAGCTGCTGATGTATCAGGCACGAAAAAGCCCGCTGGTGTTGCACCAGCGGGCTTTTTGCTTTCAAAACGATTGAAAATAGAACGTCATCCTGAGCGCAGCGAAGGACCTTGCTCCCACCCTGCACCACCGCTTGAGTCCAGGCACTGGAGCTTGCCGTTGCGGCGTAAAATCTGAAGCGCAGCCGCCGTGGCCCGTACGAGGGCATTGGTGGCTGCGCTTTTGTCGTCCAGCCGATTGGCGTCCGCGCATTGGCATTAGTGTCAGTGCAGGTTTCGAGGAAGGTCCTTCGCTTTGCTCAGGATGACGTACTTGTTTCGTCGCTTTGCCGACTTAATACGCCGCCGTAAACCGCTGCCGGCTGAACTGGTGCTTTTCCACCTCGTCGAGCACCGCCACGGCCAGGTCTTCGCCCGAGAGGATGCTGCGGCCCTGCTCGTTGAACACCGGGTTTTCGGTGCCGAGGCGGTACTGCCCGGTGCGGCCGGTGTCGATGCCCTGGTGCATTTCGATGGCGGGGCTGACGAAGGTCCAGTCTAGCTTGTCATTCTTGCGCAGCTCGGTGAGGTAGTCGCGGGCGGCGGTGGCGCCGGGCTTGTACTCGGCCGGAAACTGCGGGCCATCGACCAGCTGCGCATCGCCTATGTAGAGGCTGCCGGCCCCGCCGATAACCACGAGGCGCGGCACGCCGGCTTGCTCGGTGGCTTTTTCGATGGCGCGGTTGCCGGTCAGGGAGTCGTCGTACAGGTTGGGGTTGGTCCAGCCGGCGTTGAAGGCGTTGACGACCACGTCGTGGCCTTTCAGCTGCTCGGCCAGCTGCGCAGGCTGGTTCACGTCGCCCGGCACCACGGTGAGGCCGGCGGGCTGCTCGGTGATTTTGCTCGGGTCGCGCACGATGGCCGTGACCTGGTGGCCGCGCTGCAGGGCTTCGCGCAGCAGGTTCGAGCCGACAAAGCCGGTGGCGCCGAGGAGGGCAATGTTCATGGGTTCTGGGGTTAGAGTTGGTGTTGCAAAGGAACAACCTATTGTAACCATAATTGTTACAATATGCGACAAAAAAATTTCAGTTCACGCCTACCGCGGCCTTGGCGGCAATATCCAGGGCCACCTGCTGCAGCGTAACGCCCGCTAACTGCTGCTCCAGGGCGGTTTGGGCCCGTTGCAGCGTCTCGTTCAGGGCCGTCTGGATGTTGCGGCCCACCGGGCAGGCCGGGTTGGGCTGCTCGTGGATGCTGAACAGCTGCCCGGCCTCCACCACCTCGGTGGCCTGGTACACGTCGAGGAGACTGATGGCGGCGGCGGGCCGCGAGAGGAAAGTGCCGCCCGAGGCGGGGCGCACCTCTACCAGCCCGGCCTTTTTGAGCTGGCCCAGGATGCGGCGGATAACCACCGGGTTGGTGTTGACGCTGCCGGCCATCCGCTCGGAAGTCAGCAGGCTATCCTGGGCGGGTTGGTGCAGGGCCAGCAAAGCCAGCACGTGCACGGCGACGGAAAAGCGGCTGCTGATCTGCATTGAAAGCGGAAAGTCAGGACCGACGCAAGTCGGCTTTAGGGGTGTAACCAAATAGGTTACAGCAATGTTCGACGGGTCAGACTTACTCCTTCTCGGCTTCGGCCAGCTCGGCCTGCACGGCCCGGGGCAGGGAAGCACGCACCAGGTCGTAGGAATGGTCGATAAACTCGCGCAGCTGCCGCAGGGTGACACCGGTACCGATGAGCACCGTGTTCCAGTGCTTCTTGTTCATGTGGTAGCCGGGCACCACGAAGTCGAACTCCTCGCGCAGCTGGACGGCGCGCTCCGGCTCGCACTTCAGGTTCACGCTGCCGAAGTCGTCGATGCTGGTGAGGGCGTAGATTTTGCCGCCGACCTTAAACACCAGCGTATCGGGGCCGAAGGGCGTTTCCTCGGTGGTGCCGGGCTTGGCGAGGCAGTAGTCGCGGAATTCTTCGATGTTCATAACGGCGACGAACGGCGGGCCAGTTAGCGCAGGATAACGAACTTGAAGAGCATGAAAATCAAACCCGCCAGGAACATCAGCATCGATATCTTATTGATGGTGTGCATGGTGCGCAGGTTGAAATTGGTGTGGCGGTTCGGGTCTTTCTTGCGGAAGAAATACGTGAGAACCGGGCCAAAATCAAACAAACCTTTGGTACGCATGAGGCAGAAAATTAAAAGCGGCGGGAAAAGCGAAGGTAGCAAAACGCGCTGCGTAACCACTGCCTTGGCGGGTTGATAACAGCCGGTGCGACCGGATAGTTGCCGGCTGCCCGGCAAGAAAAACCGAACGGCACTGGCCTATTTTGACTCCCTGGCCACCGACGCTGCAACGTCGATTGTCCGGCGGTGCCTATGCGGTATTCCTAAATTTCCCGGCATGAAACTACCGCTCCTCCCCGCTCTGCTCCTGCTTGCTCCCGCCGCTATGGCCCAATCTGCTCCCGCAGCGGCCGAAACCGAGGCCGTGAAACAGACCGTCACCCGTTTTTTCGAGGGCCTGCGCAAAGGCGACAGCGCCATGGTGCGCGGCACCCTCGCCCCGGCCGTGGTGCTGCACACCATCAGTGCCCGCGGTGGCCAAACCCAGGTGCTGGCCGAAAGCCCGAAAGAGTTTCTGCAGGCTGTGGGTACGCCGCACAAGGAAGTGTGGGATGAGCGCATCACGTTCGAGCGGGTGCTGCTGGACGGGCAGTTGGCCAGCGTATGGACGCCCTACCAGTTCTACCTCGGCAACAAGTTCAGCCACTGCGGCTACAACTCGTTTCAACTGGTGAAACTGGCCGCGGGCTGGCGCATTGTCTACGTCATCGACACGCGGCGCAAAGACGGCTGCAAGTAAGAGCGGTGGAGGCGGATTAAAACGCCGGAATTCGCCGCACCGGCGCGTCATCTACCTTCCAGCAATCCAGCTCGAATAAATTGCCTTGCTGATCCAGATACAGCGACACGAGCACCGGCACACCGTCTTCGTCGAGAAATTGCGTGCTGGCAACCCGCTCGCCCAGGCGCTGCTCGGGGTGGGAGCTGACGAACCGCAAGCTCCCAACGCCGCTGGCCGTGATGTCGGCCACCTGGGCCGCGTGCAGTTGCCCCAGCAACTGCTCAGCCTGCGCATGGTCGCGCAGCAAGTAAATAAGCAGTCCTAGCTCGGGCAGGTTCAACGGACGGCTGGTCATGGCAAGCAGCTACGGTTTCTGCTTCTGATCAAAACCCACAATCTGGGCGGCGTCTAACTGCCCGAGGTGCGACACGATGCGGTCGGCGTGGTGCAGGTCCTGCCCTTCTGAATGCTCGCTGCGGTAGCCGATGCAGTACATGCCGGCGGCTTTGGCGGCCGTTACGCCGTTGGCCGAGTCTTCGATGACCAGGCAGTGTTGGGGGGCTACGCCGGCCAGCTTCGCCGCGTGCAGAAAAATGGCCGGGTCGGGCTTGGAGCGCGGAAAGTCCTCCCCGCTCACGAGGTTGTCGAAGTACGGGTACAGGCCGAAGCGCGTGAACACCCGGGCAATGGTTTCCTTGGAAGCCGACGAAGCCAGCTGCAGCGGCACGCCCGCGCGGTGCAGATCGAGCACCAGTTCCCGCGCGCCGGGCAACAGGTCCAGCTCGGTGTCGGCATCGAAGGCAGCGCCGAACAGTTCCCGCTTGCGCAGCATCAGCGTTTCCACGTCGCCAACGAGGCCAAACTCCTGCTTAAGCTGCTGGTAGACGTTGCGCGTAGACGAGCCCAGGAACGTGGCGTACTCCTCGGCCGACATTGGAATACCCAGCTCGGCGAAATGGCGAAAAAAGGCGTCGTGGTGCAGCGGCTCGGTGTCAACGAGCACGCCGTCCATGTCGAAAATGACGGTTTGAATCATGCGGGCGGCTTGGGTGGAAGGCGCGGCAAAGGTAGACAGTCGGTACGGCAAAGCCCGTTCGGCCCCAACCAACACCCGGCTTGGCAGGGCGCTGGCGGAGCCAGACGGGCTTTGCGAATTACCAGTTATCGACGAAGCGTTACTGCCAGCCGCCACCCAACGCCCGGTACACATTCACCGTGGCATTCAGCTGCTGGAGCTTGGTTTCAATCAGGTCGAACTTCGATTCCAGGGCGTCGCGCTGGGTGAAGAGCACCTCGGTATAATCGGCGCGGGCCGAGCTGAAGAGGCTGTTGGAAATGGTGCTCGACTCGTTCAGGGCCTGCACTTCCTTGGCTTTTTCGCCGTAGCTTTTTTCCAGGTTGCTGATGCTGGCCAGTTGGTTGGCTACCTCGATGTAGGCGTTCAGCACGGTGCGCTCGTAGTTGTACACGGCCTGCGTCTGGCGGGCGTTGGCGCTGTAGTACAGGGCCTTGATGCCGTTCTTGTTGAACAGCGGCGCGGCTAGGTCGCCGGCCAGCGACAGGAGCATCGACTCGGGCAAGGTGGTGAGCAGCGTGGGATTAAACGCGGCCGCCCCCACGGCAGCCGTGATGTCCAGCCGCGGGTAGAAGTTGGTGCGGGCCACCTGCACGTCCAGCTTGGCGGCGGCCAGGTTCTGCTCGGCCTGCCGGATGTCGGGGCGGTTCTGCAGCAGCTGGGCGGGCACGCCTGCCTGCATGGCTTTCGGCACCAGGTCGTTAAACGAAGCGGCGTTGCGCACCACCGGCTGCGGGTAGCGGCCGGCCAGAAAATTGATGCGGTTTTCCGTCTCCACGATGCGCTGCTGGATGTCGTACTGAATGGCCTGGGTGTGGTGCACCTGGGCCTCGAAGCGGCGCACGGCCAGCTCGGTTACCCGGGCCGCGTCCTTCTGCAGCCGCACGGCCTTCAGCGCGTTGCCCTGAATGTCGAGGTTCTGCCGGATGATGGCCAGCTGGTTGTCGAGGGCCAGCAACTCGTAGTAGGAGCTGGCAATTTCGGCCACCAGGTTGGTCACGGTGAAGTTTTTGCCCTCCACCGAAGCTAGGTAGCGCAGCGCGGCGGCTTTTTTGGCGTTGCGCAGCTTGTGCCAGATGTCCACTTCCCAGCGGGCGTAGGCCCCCACCTGAAAGTTGGTCAGCGGATCGGGCGTGCGGCGCTCCGGCTTGATGTCGACGTTTTCTTCGGTAGCACCGGGCAGGGTGTAGCGGGCGGCTTTTTCTACCTCGGCACCGGCGCCCAGGCCCACGGAGGGCAGGTACTCGCCTTTGCGGGCCCGCACTTCCTGCTGCGCAATGTCAATTTCCTGGCGCGTGATGTTCAGCTCCTGGTTGCGCTGCAGGGCCGTGTCAATCAGGGCTACTAGGTTGGGGTCGGTGAAAAATTCCTTCCACCGCAGGCGGGCCGAGTTGGCCGAGTCTTGGGCGGTGCCGAAACTCACCGGCACGGATTTGTTCTCGGTTTTCACCGCCAGCTGCGGGGTTTTGCAGGCGCCTACCGCCAGCGCCAGGCTGGCAGCGCCCAGGTAGCTATACAAACGGTACTTACGCATAGGGCTCCATTTCTTCCAGTGTCACGCGGGGCTCTACGCCTTCGAGGATCGGGGCTTCGTTTTCGTCCCGAATCAGTTTTTTGCTGCCGGCCAGGGTGCCGAACAAGTAGTACAAGCCGGGGATGATGATGACGCCGAACACGGTGCCGAACAGCATGCCGCCCAAGGCCGACGAGCCGATGGTGCGGTTGCCAATGGCCCCGGCGCCGGTGGCCACCACCAGCGGAATCAGGCCGGCAATAAAGGCAAACGAGGTCATCAGAATGGGGCGGAAACGCACTTTGGCGCCTTCGATTGCAGCCTCGCTCACCGACAGTCCTTCTTCGTGCTTCAGGGCCGCGAATTCCACGATCAGCACCGCGTTCTTACCCAGCAGACCCACGAGCATCACCAGCCCCACCTGGGCGTAAATGTCGTTGGCCAGACCAAACATTTTGATGAACAGGAACGAGCCGAACACGCCCGCTACCAGCGAGAAAATAACGGCCAGCGGCAGCATAAAGCTTTCGTACTGCGCGGCCAGTACCAGGTACACGAACACGAGCACCACCAGGAAAATGATGGTCGATTCGTTGCCGCGGCCCACTTCGTCTTTCGAGAGGCCGCCCCAGTCGATGTCGTAGCCGTGGGGCAAGTCTTTAGCTACCTCCTGCACCGCCTTGATGGCCTCACCCGAGCTGTAGCCGGGGGCTGCGCCGCCCCGAATGGAGGCCGTGGTGTACATGTTGTAGCGGTTGATTTCGTTGGCGCCCTGGGTCTTCACGATTTTCATGAAGGCCGAGAACGGCACCATGTCGCCCTTGTCGTTTTTGGCCCACATGTTCAGCACATCCTCGGGCAGCTTGCGGTACTCGGGCGAGGCCTGCACAAACACCTTGAAGAAGCGCTGGTACTTGATGAAGCCCAGCTCGTAGGTTGAGCCCACCAGCACCGACAGGGTGTTCATGGCGTTGCCGATGCTCACGCCTTTCTGCATGGCCAGGTCGTTGTCGATTTTCAACTCGTACTGCGGGTAATTGGCCGAGAAGAAGGTGAACAGGCCGGCCAGCTCCTTGCGCTTCTTGAGCTTGGCCATGAACTCGGCATTCACCTTTTCCAGGGCTTTGTAGTCGCCGGAGTTGGTTTTGTCGAGCAGCTGCAGCTGAAAACCGCCCGCCGCGCCGTAGCCCGGCACCGCCGGCGGCTCGAAGAATTCGATGGTCGCGCCGGGAATCTCGTGCGCCTTCTTCTCCAGGTTTTCGATGATGTCGGCAATGGATTCCTTGCGTTCCGACCACGGTTTCAGGTCGAGCAGCAAGGTGCCGGCGTTGGAGCCGCGGCCTTCAGTCAGCACTTCGTAGCCGGCCAGCGAAGAGATGTTGGCAATGCCGGGAATGTCCTTGGCCAGGCCGGCCAGGCGCTGCGACACCGCGTTGGTTTGCTCCAGCGTGGTGCCGGGCGGCGTCTGCACAATGGCGTAAATCAGGCCCTGGTCTTCGCTCGGGATAAAACCCGCCGGCAGCCCCGCCGTGATGCCCCAGATGCCCAGCCCGAAGGCCAGCAGCAGGCCCAGGGTGATGTAGCGCTTGGCCACAATCAGCGTCAGCAGGCGCACGTAGGCGTTGGTGAGCTTCTCGAAACCGCGGTTAAACCAGTCGAAGAAGCGCTGCAGGGGCGTCTGCTTCTTGGGTTGGCCGTGGTGGTTTTTCAGAATCATGGCGCAAAGCACCGGCGTCAGCGTTAGGGCTACGAGGCCCGAAATGACAATGCCCGTGGCCATGGTGATGGAAAACTGGCGGTAGAAAATACCCACCGGGCCGGTCATGAACGACACCGGCACAAATACGGCCGTCATCATGATGGTAATGGCAATGATGGCGCCGCTGATTTCGCCCACCACTTTGCGCACCGCATTGTAGGGCGAGAGGTGCTCTTCCTCCATCTTGGCGTGCACGGCCTCAATCACCACAATGGCGTTGTCGACCACGATGCCGATGGAAAGTACCAGGGCAAACAGCGTAATCATGTTGATGGTGAGGCCGAATGCCTGCATGGCAATGAACGAGCCGACCAGCGACACGGGCACGGCCAGGGCCGGAATGAGCGTGGAGCGCCAGTCGCCCAGGAACAGGAACACCACCAGGGCCACCAGAATAAAGGCGTCGCGCAGGGTGTGAATTACATTCTCAATCGAGGCGTCGAGGAAGTTCGACACGTCGTAGGTGATTTTGTAGTCCATGCCGGGCGGAAAGCTGGTTTTCTTCAGCTCTTCCAGCTTAGCTTTCACTTCCTTAATCACATCGGAGGCGTTGGAGCCGTAGGTCTGCTTGAGCACGATGGCCGCCGACGGATACTGATTCAGGTTGGAGTAGATGTCGTAGTACTCCGAGCCCAGCTCCACGGTGGCCACGTCGCGTAGGTGCAGGCTTTCGCCGTTGGCGTTGGCCCGCAACACCACGTTTTTGTACTGTTCCACGTCGTTGAAGCGGCCCTGATAGCTGAGCACGTACTCCAAGGACTGCGCCTGCTTGCCGTCGGAGCGGCCGATGCGGCCCGGCGAGCCGATAACACTCTGCTCTTCCAGCGCCTTCATCACGTCGTCGACCGAGATGTTGTAGGCGCGCATGCGGTCGGGCTTGAGCCACACGCGCATGGCGTACTGGCGGCTGCCCAGAATGCTGGCCCGCCCAATGCCGTTGAGGCGCTGCAGCTCGGGCAGCATGTTCACGCCGGCAAAGTTGAACAGGTACTTCATGTCCGTGTTCTTGTCTTTCGAGTACAAGTTCACGTACATCAGCATGTTGGGCACCACGCGGTTTACCACCACGCCTTCGCGCTGCACCAGCAGCGGCAGGCGGTTGAGCACCTGCGCAATGCGGGTGTTCACGTTCACCACGGCCTGGTCCGGGTTGGTGCCCAGGTTGAACACAATCTGGATGTTGGCCTCGCCGGCCGATACGGCGTCGGAGGTCATGTATTTCATGCCCGGCACGCCGTTGACGGCCTGCTCCAAGGGAATGAGTACCGACTCGGTCAGCACCTTGGCGCTGGCGCCGGGGTACGAGGCGCTGACCATGACCAGCGGCGGGGAAATTTCGGGAAACTGCGACGTGGGCAGCTGCACGATGGCCAGCCCGCCCAAAAGCAGAATGGACACCGAAATAACGATGGCGAAAACCGGCCGTCGAATGAATTTGCTGAACATTTTTTTGGCTATTAGCTACTGGCTGATGGCTGTTAGCTGGTTCTGGAAAAGCACTACAAGGCCGCTGCTGTCCGCTCGTTGCCTGTGAAAAAGGCTAGCAGCTAACAGCTAGTGGCCAAAAGCTTTATTCAGAGTACACTTTCAGGTGCGCGATGACGCTCTGCGGGGCCTTGTAGTCGTAGGCCACTGTGTCGCCGTCTTTCACTTTGCGCAGGCCTTCCAGCATAATCCGGTCGTTGGCCGTAATTCCGGCTTGGATGACGTACAGATCAGGCATTTCGGAGCCAATCTTGATTTCGCGCTGGTGCACCACGTTGTTCTTGTCGACCACGAACACGTACTTCTTTTCCAAAATCTCGAAGGTGGCTTTCTGCGGAATGATCAGCGCGTGTTGCAGCGGCACGGTCATCAGTACGCTGCCGGTTTCGCCGTTGCGCAGCAGGCCGTCGGGGTTCGGGAAAGTGGCGCGGAAGGCAATGTTGCCGGTTTCGTTGTTGAAATCGGCCTCGATGGTTTGCACCACACCGGTCTGATTGAACACCTCGTTGTTGGCCATGCGCAGCTTCACGTGCGCGACCTTGTCGTTGGCTTTGGCGTGGGCCTTGTAAGCCAGGTATTCGGCCTCGGGCACGTTGTAGTACACCCACATCTTGCTATTATCCGATAGCGTCGTGAGCAGGTCGCCTTCGTCCACCAAGCTGCCGAGCCGGGCCTGAAAGTGGTCCATAATGCCGCTGAACGGCGCCCGAATGGTGGTGAAGCCCAGGTGCGTCTGGGCCAGGGCCACTTCGGCTTTGGCCTTTTCCAGCTTGGCCTGTGACAAGGCCAACTCGTTCGGCGACACAATTTTACCGTCGGCCAGCTTCTTCGTGTTCTGGTACTCGATGCTCACAAACTTGGCCTCGGCCTCGGCCTTTTTCAGCTCGGCCTGGTACAGCAGCGGCATGATCTGGAACATCAGTTGCCCCTCGTGTACCTGTTGCCCTTCGTCGACGAAGATCTTCTGCAGGTAGCCCTTTTCCAGTGCCCGCAATTCAATGTGCTGGATGGAATGTACCTGAGCTACGTACTCCTTGGTGATGGTCGTGTCGCGCTGCAGCGGACTGGTTACCAGAAATCTGAGCTTCTCTTCTTTGGCCTCTTCGTGTTTCGAGCAGCTGGTGGAGCAATACAAGAAACCCAAGCTCATACCCATGAGCAGGAACGTTCTTTTCATAAGTACCTTAACAGGCGGTTAGTAGTCCTGGAAAACGAGGTGGTTGCGGCACGCACAGGTCAACATCAGCGTCAATGCCGGCGCCGCAAAGCGGGTTTACTGATGTTGGGTGCTGCAAAACAAGCGTGGCTACATGAAGACGCTATGAATAGGCAACAATCCCTGCAACTACCGCTGCGCTTGCCGGTAGATTATCCTTTCCGTGGCCGTTCAGATTGGGCATAAAACAAGCAAGCGGACCCTGGAGTCCGCTTGCTTGTTTTATTACGCTACTGCCGTTTCGTAAACGGTGTCTACCAACTACACCCCTACTGGCTCTTCCACCGCTACCGGCTCCACCCAGCGGCCGTCCTCGCGGATGAGGTTGATCAGCTCGTCCACGGCGGCTTCTTCGGGCACCGATTTCTTGATGACTTCCTGGCCGCGGTAGAGGGCAATTTTGCCTCGGCCCACGCCCACGTAGCCGTAGTCGGCGTCGGCCATTTCGCCGGGGCCGTTCACGATGCAGCCCATAATGCCGATTTTGACGCCCTTCAAATGGTCGGTGCGGCGGCGAATCATAGCGGTAGTTTCGGGCAGGTCGAAGAGCGTACGGCCGCAGCTGGGGCAGCTGATGTACTCCGTCTTGCTCATGCGGGTACGCGCCGCCTGCAATATTCCGAAGCCGAGCTGGTTGAGTGCGTCGAGACGGGCCAGCCAGGTGTTCTGGTCGGCATCGGGCAGCTTTTCGGTGCTGAGCACCACGCCGTCACCGAGGCCGTCGAGCAGCAGGCCGCCTACGTCGGTGGCGGCGTACAGTTGGGTTTGCTCGGGCGCCTGCTCAGGGTACTGGCGGTTGATGATGACGGGATTAGTTACGCCCGCGTTCAGCAGCCGGAAGAAGGCCCGGCGGATTTCGGGCATGGCGTGGGCGTTGTCGGTGTAGAGGATGACCACCACCGTTTTATCGGTGCGCAGCTGCTCCAGGGCCGCGTCGGTAAGCGTTTCCAGGTTGTGGAAGACGAAGTTGGTTTCGGGATGCCGCACGGCCGCCCCGGCGTACTCGCCGGAGGTGAACACCGGAAAGTGTTCTTCCCGCCGGCCGGCGTCGAGCCAGGCGCTGTAGTCCACCAGCTCCTTCAGGCCGTTGGGCAGCATGAAAGGCGCCGGGCGCTGGCCGGTATAGATGAAGTCGGCCCCTAGGTCGTTCATCTGGAACTTGTCAAGGAAGGCCGAGTACAGGTGCCCCACGCAGCGCAGGTCGGCATACTCCAGCTGCGGCAGGCGCGAAATATCGGCCAGCACGCGCGGTACGTTCGTGCCGCCGATGTTCAACACCTCGTGCGTCGGGCGGCGGTGGTACTGGTACGGGTCGATGGGCACTTCCGTCACCGGCGCAATGAACTTGGCTTCGGCAGCCCGGTGCGTGTACCGGTCGATGAGCATGCGGGCCACGGGGGCTTCGGCTTCGGGGGGCTCGGTCAGGCTCACCCGCACGGTGTCGCCCAAGCCATCTTCCAGCAGGGTGCCGATGCCCACGGCCGACTTGATGCGCCCGTCCTCGGCTTCGCCGGCCTCGGTCACGCCCAGGTGCAGCGGATACGGCTGCAAGCCCTCGGCTTCGAGCTTCTGCACCAGCAGGCGGTAGGCCTGCACCATCACCTGGGTATTGGAGGCCTTCATGGAGAGGACCACGTTGTAGTAGTTCTCGTCTTCGCAGATGCGCAGAAACTCCAGCGCCGACTCCACCATGCCCAGCGGGGTGTCGCCGTAGCGCGACAGGATGCGGTCCGACAACGAGCCGTGGTTCGTGCCGATGCGCATGGCCGTGCCGTACTGCTTGCAAATTTGCACCAAGGGCCGAAACCGCTCCCGAATGCGCTCAATCTCGCCCTGGTACTCGGCGTCGGTATACTCGATGGTCTGGAATTTCTTCTTGTCGACGTAGTTGCCGGGGTTCACGCGCACCTTCTCCACGATGCGGGCGGCCAGCTCGGCGGCGTTGGGCGTGAAGTGAATGTCGGCAATGAGCGGCACCGTGCAGCCGCGCTTGCGCAGCTCCTTCTTGATTTCGAGCAGGTTCTGGGCCTCCTTCATACTGGGGGCCGTGATGCGCACGTACTCGCAGCCAGCTTCCACCATGCGCAGCGTTTCCTCCACCGAGCCCAGGGTGTCCATGGTGTCGACGGTAGTCATGCTCTGCACCCGGATGGGGTAATGGCCGCCCAGGGGCAGGTCGCCGATGTTCACCACGCGGGCTTCGCGGCGCTTGTATTCGGTAAGGCTGGGGCAGTAAATCTTGGAAGCGGAAGTGCTCATGCAGCAGAAACGATAGACGGAAGCCAAACAGCCCCGGGAAGGGCAAAGTTGCTCGGCGGCAAAGGTACGAAGGCCGGGGAAGCTGTTCCGTGGTCTTTCTCGCCTGAGCGAATGTGAGCCAGCGGATAAAAAGGAACGTCATGCTGAGCCCCGCGAAGCATCTCTACTACTTTCTGTCATATAGGAAAAATCAACTTGGCCGGTAACTCTAATCACGTCGCCGCTTTGCATTTCAATAGTTACTGCTTGCTCCGAAGCGGACATGGTATTAATCTGCTCACTCGGTCCCCACTCAAACGTCCTGGTTGCGTGGAATGCAGTGACCTTAACCACTCTCAACACGAAGTCAGGACTCGATATTTTGCGTAGGTGAAAATCCACTATTCCCGTTTTCCATGTGAAGTCGACACGCAACAAAGTCGCGTCGTGCAAAGCGTAGATTGAGGTAGTCATACTAGGTTGCGCTGCTTGATTGGGTCGAAAGGGTGAGTGCAAGAAAGTCAGGCTAAGCCAGCAACGAAGCAGTATAACTGACTCGGCTGCGCTCAGCAGGACCGTTCCTATTGGCCAGCTTGTTCACCTGACTCACCTGCTGCTTTCGGCAGATGCCGCAGCAACTGCTCGAAGTTCTCGGCGCGCGGGCCGCTGAAAATGGGTTGGTGAAACGCATCGAGCTTCTGGAGCAGGTAGAGCAGCTGCACCCGCTCGGCGGCGGTCAGGTCGCCGGCCACGAGCTGGGCGGCTTGGCCCATGCGGCCGAACACCTGCCGCAGCAGGGCGCCGCCGGCTTCGGTAAGCGTGAGCAGCTTGCTGCGGCGGTCAGTGTGGTGGGGCTGCTCGGCTACCAGCCCGCGGGCCAGCAGGCGCTTAATGACTTCGGTGCCGGTGGCTTTTTCGTGGATGTTGCGGAAAATCAGCTCGGTTTTCGACAGCGGCTGGTGGCCCATGACGGTGGCCAGGTAGGCAAAATCGTCGGGCGTGAGCAGGGGCGTGCCAGCTAATCCGCGCCGGATGTATGAGCGTGCGTAGCGCGTGAGGAAGATGAGCAGCTTGCTGATTTCGGCTTCTGGCGGCATGGAAGCCACATCGGCCGGGGCGGCCGGGCCCCGAGGCGGCGGGGCGGATACCGCTCCCACCCGGCCGTACAGCCAGGCGGCAAACGCGGCGAGGTCGGCCGGTTTGCCGTCGGGGGCACGCTGCTGCTCAAAAGCTTCGGCCTGCTCCAGGAGTTGCTTTAGTAAGGCGTAGTCCATGCCCGGCAAAGTAAGGCGGCCAGCGGCAAAACTGGTGTGAAAAAATAGTTGTTTGATTCCAAAACATCTGAATGTGCCTTTGGTTCGTGTGGTATTAAACTAATCTTGCCGACATGCCGCAACGCTACTTGCTCCTGTTTCTGCTGCTCTTCAGCACTTTGCTGGTTCAAGCCCAAAGCGTGGGCGTACTCAGCGGCACTGTGCGCGACCGGGCCACGCAGCAGCCGCTGCCGGGCGTGACGGTGGCCCTGGAAGGCACTACGCTGGGCACGGCCACCGACGAGCAGGGCCGCTTCCGCCTCACCGATATTCCCACCAGCAGCTACAACGTGCGGGCGAGTTTCGTGGGCTACGAGCCGCTGTTGCGCGCCAACGTGAGCATCACCTCCGGCAACGCCAACATCGTGAACCTGGAGCTGACGCCCTCGGCCCAGCAACTGGGCGAGGTGCAGATTACCGGCAACCGCGCCATTCGGGTGGCCACGGCCGAAACGCCGTTGAGCGTGCAGCGCCTGAACACCGAGGAAATCAAGAGCAACCCCGGCGGCAACTTCGATATTTCGCGGGTGGTGCAGGTGCTGCCCGGTGTGGGCGGCGGGGGCACCAGCGGCACGGCCGGCTTCCGCAACGACATCATTATCCGCGGCGGCGCGCCCAACGAAAACGTGTACTACCTCGACGGCATCGAGGTGCCGGTCATCAACCACTTCCAGACCCAAGGCTCGGCCGGTGGCCCCACCGGCCTGCTGAACGTGTCGTTTATCGAGGACGTGACGCTGAGCACCTCGGCCTTCGAGGCCCGCTACGACAACACCCTCTCGAGCGTGCTGCAGTTCCGGCAGCGCGACGGCAACCCCGACCGCGTGCAGGGCAACGTGCGCCTGAGCGGCACCGAAGTGGCCGGTACGCTGGAGGGCCCGCTGGCCAAGAATACTACCTTCCTAGCCTCGGTGCGACGCTCCTACCTGCAGGTGTTGTTCAAGCTAATCGACCTGCCAATCCGGCCCAACTACTGGGACGCGCAGTTCAAAGTCACCACCAAACTCTCGCCCAAAACCACCCTCACCGCCCTGGGTCTGGGCGCCCTCGACCACTTCGAGGTGGCCGTGCCGCGGGAGTCGTCATTGGAAAAAGAGTACATCCTGCGCAACACGCCCAGCATCGACCAGTGGAACTACACTTTGGGCGTGAGCCTGCGCCAGCTCATTGAGCGCGGCTACGTGAACGTGGCCTTGAGCCGTACCCAGCTCGACAACCAGGTCAACCGCTTCGAAGGCGGCTCCGCGTTCAGCGGCGACGAAAGCCGGCGCATTTCGCTCACCCGCTCGGGCGAGTCGGAAAACAAGCTGCGCGTGGACGTGAACCGCTCTTTGGGCAAATGGCAGTACGCCTACGGTGGCGTGGGCCAGTGGATTACCTACGATTCGCGCTACTTCAACCGCCTGCGCCGCGAGGTGCTGAACCCCGACGGCTCGGTGCAGCAGCCGGCCGTGGACGTGCGGTTTCAGTCCGATTTGGCCTTTGCCCGCTTCGGTGCCTTTGCCCAGGTCACGCGACCCTTCTTGGCGAATGACCGCCTGACCGTGTCGGCCGGCCTGCGCGCCGACGGCAACTCCTCTACCGAAGGCGGCGCCAACCTGCTGCGGACCCTCTCGCCGCGCCTTTCGGCCTCCTACGCCCTGGCTTCGCGGTGGAACCTGAACGCCTCGGTGGGCCGCTACTACAAGATTCTGCCCTCCACCCTGCTCGGCTTCCGCGACAACGCGGGCCAGATGGTGAACAAACACACCCGCTACATCGGCAGCACGCATTACGTGGCCGGGCTGGAATTTCTGCCCACGGCCAACACCCGCTTCACGGTGGAAGGCTTTCTGAAAAACTACGACCACTACCCGGTGTCGGTGCGCGATGGAATTTCCCTGGCTAACCTCGGCGGCGACTTCGTGGCCCTGGGCAACGAGGCCGTGACCAGCTCGGGCAAAGGCCGGGCCTTCGGCGGCGAGTTTTTCTTCCAGCAGAAGCTCACCAACAACTGGTTTGCGGTGGCCTCCTACACGCTGTTCCGCAGCGAGTTTACGGGCACCGACGGCGTGTACAAGCCCTCCGCCTGGGACACCCGACACCTGGCCTCGGCCCTGCTGGGCCGCAAGTTCACCCGCGGCTGGGAGGCCGGACTGAAATACCGCTTTGCTGGCGGCGCGCCCTACACGCCCTTCGACCTCGCAGCCTCGCAGCAGAACTACCTCACCATCGGGCAGGGTGTGCTCGACTACGCGCGGCTGAACACCCAGCGCCTGGGCTCCTACCAGCAGGTTGATTTTCGCCTTGACAAGAAGTACAACTTGCGCCGCCTGACCATCGACTTGTTCGTGGATTTGCAGAACGTATTCCTGATCAAGAACCCCTCGGTGCCCAGCTACACCTTCCAGCGCACTGCCGACAACGCCGCATTCCTCACCACCGATGGCCTGCCCCTGCAGCCCAACGGCGCCAATGCGGTGCCCGTCATCCTAGCCGACGACGACGCGACGGTACTGCCCACCATCGGCTTCATCGTGGAATTTTAGGGCCGCTCAGCTGTTCACGCGCAGCACAATTTTGCCGATATGTTCGCTGCTTTCCATCAATCGGTGCGCCAGCTCGGCTTCGGCCAGCGCAAACTTGCGGTAGATAACCGGCTTGAACTGTTTGTTGAGTAGTAGCGGCCACACGTGCTGCTCCACATCAGCCGCCAGCGCGGCTTTGAAGTCAGCCGAACGCGGCCGCAGGGTGCTGCCCGTAATGGTGAGCCGGCGGCGCATCACTTCCAGAGCATTAAACTCCGCCTTAGCGCCGCGCATGGCGTTAATGAATACCAAGCGGCCATCGTCCTTGAGCAGGCGTAGGTTTTGGGCCGTGTAGTCGCCGCCCACCATGTCGAGCACCACGTCTACGCCTTCCAGCTGCAGCGCCTGCTCAAAGTCTTCGGTTTGGTAATTGATGCAACGCGTGGCGCCCAATTCTTCGCAGGCGCGGCATTTTTCGTCGGAGCCGGCGGTGGCAAACACGCGGGCGCCGCGGGCCTTGGCTAGCTGAATAGCCGTGATGCCAATGCCGCTGCTGCCGCCGTGCACCAGCAGGGTTTCGCCGGCCTGCAGGCCACCGCGCTGAAACACGTTGTGCCAGACGGTAAACACTGTTTCGGGCAGCGCGGCCGCTTCGGTCATGCGCCAGCCGGCGGGCACGGGCAGGCAGTGCCGCTCGTCCACTGCCACGCACTCGGCATAGCCTCCGGCAGCGAGCAGCGCACAAACCTGGTCGCCGGGTTTCCAGCGCGTTACTGCGGTGCCGCACTGCTCTACCACACCGGCTATTTCGAGGCCCGGCACGAGGCCGGTAACGTCGCCCGCGCCCCCGTATTTTCCTTGGCGCAGCAGCACATCGGGGCGGTTGACGCCGGCGGCAAACACGCATACCAGCACCTCGTTCGGGGCCGGTTGCGGCGGCGGCACGTCTTGTAGGCGCAACACCTCGGGGCCACCGGGCTGGGAAACGACAATAGCCTGCATAGCAAAAAAGCGGCGGGTAAGGAGTGTACAATCAGAAGCACGGGCGCACCTAAGCCGGCCCGGCTCCTACAGAGCAGCAATGTAAGTAACGTACTGCGCTGGTTCCGGCGCAAGCCCGCAAAGCATACAGTCGGGCAAAAGGGCACGAACCCTCACGAACACTTCGGCTGCTTTTGCGTTTCTTGCCCCACATGAAAACTCCCGCTTTCCTGCCTGCGCTTTTCAACTCGGCCCGCGGCTTGGGCTTGCGCGCCTGGCAAACCGGTCCGCTGTTCCGCAAGGCGTTTCTGACGGCCGTCGAATCGGTGCAGGAAGTGCTGCGGGCGGAAGTGCAGAAAGGCAACGCCAAGGTGGTAGCCGACTTCCTAACCGACAAAGCTGCGCCGGCCGTGAAGGCGTTGCTGCTGGAACGTATGTCGGTGCGGCTGCTGGCCCGGCTGGGGCTGCGCGGCGCGTTGGCGTCCAACGTGGCCGGCTGGATTCTGCCTTTCGTAGTCGAGAAGTTGGTACGGGCAGCGCTTCGAACCGAAGCGGCGGCCAAGCTGCAAACGCACCCTACCGTGACGAACGTGCGCCGTACGCTCGATGAACTGCACCACAAATTACGCCGTACCGTTGCGCCCGATTACGGCTCCGGCGCAGCCGTGCTCGACGACGAAGATGATGCGCCACAAGGGCCATCTGCGTCTCTTTTGCCGGCATCTGCTAAAATATAAGTCGCTCTGGTATAGAGCTCAAGTAGATAAAACTTCCGCAAACGTTTGCAGTACTCGAAAAAACATTATTACCTTCGTAGAGCTAGAAAATAAAAAAACCCGTCGACAGAGGCGTCAACGGGCTTAGTGGGTGGGCCAGCCGGAGTAATCGTTTCCCCTCGACTTCCAGTGCTGGTCCTACCTACCGTATGAGTTAGTGCAGAAACAACAACTCACGGTATTTTACCAACGGCCAGTCTTCATCGGAGACCAGCAGTTCAAGTTTGTCGACCTGCCGACGGATAACGTCGAAGCACGGTCGAATATTTTCGCTGTAAGATAACGCTCTTTCGCGAGTATCCTCCAATTTATTGGCGACTTTCCGCCGCTCCACCATATCGTCCACCGTAGTTTTGATGGTGGCAATGCGGCGCGAAATTTCTTTGATCGAGTCCACCGTTACCTGGGTGTACTCATCGTCGAGGCCCAATTCGCGCAGGCCACGTACGTTCTGGATCAATTTATTCTGGTAGGCAACCGCCGTGGGAATGATATGGTTCACGGCCAGGTCGCCCATCACGCGGCTCTCAATCTGCACGCGCTTGATGTAGTCTTCAAGCAAAATCTCGTGGCGGGCGTGTAGCTCTACGTGCGAGTAGATGCCGAGGCGCTCGAACAGCGAAATTGAATCTGCCGTCACGAAGGCATCCAGCGCGGGCGGCGTGGTGGGCACGTTCGAGAGGCCGCGCTTGGCTGCTTCTTCCTTCCACTCGTCGGAGTAGCCGTTGCCTTCGAAGCGAATGGCTTTCGAGTCGATAACGTACTGGCGCAGCACGTCGACAATGGCCATTTCCTTTTTGCGGCCCTGCCCGATTAGCTCATCCACTTCTTTGGTGAACTGCTGCAGCTGGTCGGCCACGATGGTGTTGAGCACCGTCATCGACGACGAGCAGTTGGCCGACGAGCCGACGGCGCGGAACTCGAACTTGTTGCCGGTGAAGGCGAAGGGCGAGGTGCGGTTGCGGTCGGTGTTGTCGAGCAGGATGGGCGGAATCTTGTCGATGCCGAGCTTGAGGTACAGGTTGTCGCCCTTGTCGAGCGGCAGTTTGGCGTTGCGCTCCAGCTCGTCGAGTACTTCCGAGAGCTGTTTGCCCACGAACACCGACATGATGGCCGGCGGCGCTTCGTTGGCGCCGAGGCGGTGGTCGTTCGAGGCCGAGGCAATGGAGGCGCGCAGCAAGTCGGCGCGGTCGTGCACGGCTTTCACCGTGTTGATGAAGAACGTGAGGAACTGCAGGTTTTCCTTGGGCTTGCGGCCGGGCGCCAGCAGGTTCACCCCGGTGTCGGTGCTCATTGCCCAGTTGTTGTGCTTGCCCGAGCCGTTGACGCCCGCGAAAGGCTTCTCGTGCAGCAGCACTTTGAAGTCGTGGGTGTCGGCCACGCGCTCCATCAAGTCCATCAACAACTGGTTGTGGTCGATGGCGAGGTTGGCGTCTTCGAAGGTGGGGGCGCACTCGAACTGATGCGGGGCCACTTCGTTGTGGCGGGTGCGCAGCGGAATGCCCAGTTTGGTGGCTTCTTCCTCAAACTCCAGCATGAAGGCGTGTACGCGGGCCGGAATCGAGCCGAAATAGTGGTCTTCGAGCTGCTGGCCTTTGGCCGGCGCGTGGCCAAACAGCGTGCGGCCGGTCATCACCAGGTCGGGGCGGGCGCCGTACAGCGCGCGGTCGACGAGGAAGTACTCCTGCTCGATGCCGAGCGTGGTGTGCACGCGCTGTACGTCTTTGTCGAAGTACTGGCACACGGGCAGCGCGGCTTCCTCCAGCGCCGTCAGCGACTTCAGCAGCGGGGCTTTGTAGTCGAGCGCCTCGCCGGTGTAGGCCACGAAAATCGTGGGAATGCAGAGCGTGGTGGCGCCGGCGGTTTCAATCAGGAACGCGGGCGAGGTGGGGTCCCAGGCGGTGTAGCCGCGGGCCTCGAAGGTGTTGCGGATGCCACCCGATGGGAACGACGAGGCATCCGGCTCCTGCTGTACCAGGGCCGAGCCCTTGAAGTTTTCAATCGGTCGGCCGTCCGAGTTCAGGTCAAAGAACGAGTCGTGCTTCTCGGCGGTGGCACCGGTCAGCGGCTGAAACCAGTGCGTGTAGTGCGTAGCACCTTTGCTCATGGCCCAGGTTTTCATGGCACCGGCTACGGCATCGGCTACCGAGCGCTCCACCGGAGTGCCCTGCTTGATGGCCGACTGCAGCTTCTTGAAGTAGTCACCCGACATGGTGGTGCGCATGGCTTCCAGGTTGAAGACGTTGCGACCGAAGATGTCGGAACGGCGTTCGGAGGATACGACCGGCCGCGGCTTACGCTGATCTACCAGTTCGAGGGCTTTGAAACGGAGGGTTGCCACAAAAAAAGTTTGTTGGAGAACAAGCAGGGGTTGCTTTCGATAGGCCAAAGGTAGATTACGAACACTAAATTCCAAAACACCCCCATAAAAAGAAGGGCATTTTCCACAAATTGGTTCTAAATTACACTTACCCCCGTATGATTTAGCAGGCATCTACCAGAATAGGGCGAATTGCCGGATAATAAAGAGGAAGCGCCTCAGCTGATGCTTATTTCTTCTGGTGCACTGCTTATGTTGACGGATGTATAACTGCTGCGCTGTCTACCACGTCGCACAAACGACAGACCTTACCTTTGCAGTCTTGTTTGCTGCACTGCGTGAGAAACCGCTTAACCTTTCAGCCGCGCTACTTTTTGTACTGGCTGCTGCTGTTTGCCCTGGCTCGGGCTGCTTTTCTGATTTACCACCACGCGCACACGGCGGCCCTGAGCAGTGGTGAGATAGTACGCTCTTTTCTATACGGCGTGCGTCTCGATGGCTCGGCTGTAGCCTACATCAGCTTTATTCCATTTGGTCTGTTGTTGGTGGGCAGCTTGTGGCCGCGTCTGCCGGTTGGCCGGCTCATTGGGGGCTACACCGCCGTGACAGGCATAGTGGTGGGGCTACTCACGAGTGCCGACCTTGAACTCTACCGCGCCTGGGGCTTCCGCCTCGATGCCACTCCCCTGCAATACCTCGACTCGCCGGGTGAAATGGCGGCCTCGGCCGGCAGCGCGCCGCTGGCGTTCCTGGTTGCGGTATTTGCGGGCCTGATGCTGCTGGGCTGGTGGCTCTACCGCCGTCTGCTCACACCGCTGCCGCCCTTGCCGCCTGCTTTTCCACGGCCGCAAGCCGCTCTGGCGAGCCTTCTTTACGCCGGCTTGCTGGTCGTCCCGTTGCGCGGGGGTGTGCAGCAGATTCCCGTCAACCAGAGCGACGTGTACTTTTCGGCCGCGCACCCGTTTGCCAACCACGCGGCCATCAACGTGCCGTGGAACGTGGCTCAGTCGCTGCAGTTGCGCGAGATGCGCCGCAACCCCTACCAATACATGGCCGACAGTGCGGCGCGGCGCGAGGTAGCGGCCTTATATAAGGAGTCGCCCTCCGCCGATTCGGTGCAGCTACTGACCACCCCGCGCCCCAACGTGCTGTTCATTATTCTGGAAAGCTTCACGGCGAAGCTGGTGGGGCACCTCGGCGGAGAGCGGGGCGTTACGCCAACGCTTGACAGCCTGGCCCGCACCGGCATTTCGTTTCGGAACTTCTACGCCAGCGGCGACCGGAGCCAGAAGGGCCTCGTGTCGTTGCTCAGCGCCTACCCCAACCAGCCAACGACCAGCATCATTAAGTTTCCGCGGAAAACCGAGCAGCTGCCGAGCCTGGCCCGCACGCTGGGCCACGCGGGCTACCACACGTCGTTTTACTACGGGGGCGAGTTGGCTTTTGCCAACATGAAATCCTACCTGCTCAGCAGCGGCTACGAGCACCTGACCGAGCGGCAGGATTTTGCCCAGCGCGACCAGAACTCGAAGTGGGGCGCCCACGACCACGTGCTGTTTCAGCGGATGCTGCGGGAGTTGGGCAAGCAGCCGACGCCGTTTTTCACCACGGCCTTCACGCTCAGCAGCCACGAGCCCTTTGACGTGCCGGGGCAGAAGCAATTTCGCAATCAGGACGAAGAAGCTTTTTTCCGCCATTCCGTCGCGTATACCGACCACGCGCTGGGGCAGTTTCTCCAGGCCGCCCGCCGCGAAGCGTGGTGGCCCAATACTTTGGTGGTGCTGGTAGCCGACCACGGGCACCAACTTCCGGGGTGGATGCCCGTGTACGACCCGCGCAAGTTCCGCATTCCGCTGCTGCTCGCGGGCGGTGCCCTCAAGCCGGAGGCAGCGGGTCGTTCGGTAGCCACGTTTGGCAGCCAAACCGATGTGGCAGCCACCCTGTTGGCCCAACTGCGGCTACCCTCCAGTGTCTATTCGTGGAGCCGTAACCTGCTGAGCCCGGCGCCGGCTGCCGCGCCGGGCGGCTTTGCCTTCTTTTGCTTCACCGACGGCTACGGTATGATGACTCCCCAAGGCCCGACCGTTATGGACAACGTGAGCCGCGCGCCCCTTACCCCCGCCCCCCTTATTCCCCGGCAAGTTCGCCAAGGACAGGCCTATCAGCAGTTGTCGTTTGCCGATTTTCTTGAGAAGTGAGGCCGCAACGACTGTACTTCCAGACATAATGCAGCTACTGTTCGTTTACAACGCCAATTCGGGTGCAGGCCATGCACTACTGGATGCCCTCCACAAGCTGCTCTCGCCCGCTACTTACTCCTGCACGCTGTGCAGCCTCACGTACGGCGCTACGCGCATGCGGCCCGAATGGAAGGCGTTTTTGCAAACGCTGCCCCTACCGGTTGTTTTTCTCTACCGCGACCAGCTAGTGGACCTTTATCCGCACCTCGCTGCCTTGCCGTTGCCAGCCGTGTTTACCGATGACACGACGGGCACCGTGGCACCTTTGGTTACGGCGGCAGAATTCCGTCACCTCGATTTATCGGGCTTAATGGCCTTGGTTCAAGCACGGGTTGCAGGTGCAAGGCCCCCAGCTACCCCGTAGCTCTGAATTGCCCCACCACAGGTTCGTTATGTTTCCGGGGGAACTGCCAGCCCACCGACCGTTGTATCTTTGCCGAACTTATGGAAACGCGCACCGTTGCCTTTTACACGCTGGGCTGCAAGCTCAACTTCTCCGAAACGTCGGCTCTGGGCCGGCAATTCGAGGAGCGGGGTTTCGCGAAAGTTGCCTTCGAGCGTGGGGCCGATATTTACGTCATCAACACCTGCTCCGTAACCGACCACGCCGACCGCAAATGCCGGAAAGTGGTGCAGCAGGCCCTCAAGCATAACCCCGAGGCGTACGTCACCATTGTGGGCTGCTACGCCCAGCTTAAGCCCCAGGAAATTGCCGAAATTCCTGGGGTGCACGCCGTATTGGGCGCGGCCGAGAAATTTCGACTGGCTGAAATCCTCGACGAAACGGCATTCCGCAAACCAGCAGCCGGGCAGCCGGGTCAGGTATTTGCCTCACCTATTTCGGAAGCCACTGAGTTTCACGCCGCCCATTCGTTTGGTGACCGAACGCGCACCTTTCTCAAGGTGCAGGACGGCTGCGACTATTCCTGCTCGTTTTGCACCATTCCCTTGGCGCGTGGCCACAGCCGTTCCGGCTCGGTGCAGAGCGTAGTGGAGCGGGTGCAGGCCTTAGCCGCTACCGGCGTGAAGGAAATCGTGCTGACCGGCGTAAACCTCGGCGACTTTGGCCTCCAAGGCCCCGAACGCCAGCGCCGCGAGTCGTTTACCGATTTGGTACAGGCCCTGGATACGGTGGAAGGCATTCAACGCTTCCGCATCAGCAGTTGCGAGCCGAACCTGCTGACCGACGATATCATCCGCACGGTGGCGCAGTCGAGGCGCTTTATGCCGCATTTTCACATTCCATTGCAGTCGGGCTCCAATAAAATCTTGGGCCTCATGCGCCGCCGCTACCGCCGCGAGCTGTACCAGGAGCGCGTGGCCCTCATCAAGCAGGTGATGCCCCACGCCTGCATCGGCGTCGATGTTATTGTGGGTTTCCCCGGCGAAACCGAAGCGGATTTCCTCGACACGTACCAGTTCCTGAACGAGCTGCCAGTGTCGTACCTGCACGTGTTTCCTTATTCAGAGCGGGAAAACACGCTGGCTCCCACGCTACCGGGCCGGGTTCAGGACCGCATTCGGCACGAGCGCACCACGCAGTTGCGCGGACTCTCGGAAAAGAAGAAGCGCTTTTTCTACGAACAGCACGTGGGCCTGGAAACCGAAGTATTGTTTGAAGACGACCTCGGCCCCGACGGGCGCATGGAGGGCTTCACACCCAACTACATTCGCGTAGCGGCGCAGTACGACCCGCTGCTGGTTGGGGAGTTGAAGCGGCTACGGTTGGTTCAGGTAAACTCTGGTGGCCTAATGGAAGCAGAAGAGCTCGGCATAGAGACATTCGCTCATTAAATCCCAAGCGCGTTGTCCACCGAAACCACAAGCGGCACCTCAAGTTGAGGTGCCGCTTGTGGTTTCGGTGGTTTTTCGTCGCAGTGTTACCGTTGCTTTTGAAGTAGCTCCAACATTTGTTGCATCAGCTTTTGCTGCTCCTGCAAGTGTTGGTTGCGCAATTCAGCCATTGCCAATTGGTGGCTTAGTTGCTGGGAATACAAAGCTGCTTCCCAAGATACCGCAGCAACCGGCGGAACAGCAGAAACTGTGGGTTGCGCACTGTGCACTGGGGCAGATTCAAATGCCGCAACTGGCTCGTTAGCCTTCGAAGCGGCAGGGACACCTACAGCCGTGGGAGCGGAAGCGGCCACCGCAGCAGGATCAGGCACATCCTTGTTAACCACTGAGTCCAACTTATGCTCCGTTTGCACATTTGGTTGCAGTACAGCTTCTTCATTGCCCATTTCTTTCAGTGAGTGTTCTGCCGCTGAGGTTGAAACGAGCATTGGTCCATTCCCTTGCATCAACCAATCTTTTGATACATTTGGGTATACTTCAAATATTTTACATAGCAGGTCGAACCCGGGTTTATTCCGCTCTTCAACAATGTGTTGTATCACTGTTGCCGTTTTATCGAGAGATAGAGCAAAGGCGTTTTTCGACAGCCCCAAAGACTGGATTAACCTGCTCACTCGCTGCCCTACTGTTTCTTGCTTTTCCATATATCCAAATGAGTAACAGACTCATGTGTGGCAAATATACACCAAATGAGTAATAATCTTCTTACCTCCATTGAGTCCAATAAACCGGCTTCTTTACAGAGCCTATCAGATTCAATTATTACCGGCACGTGTACCCGGCATTTCAAATCAATTTCCACAGCTTAATGAAAAACCCGCATCGTGACCTGACCTTGAGTTATCGTTTTCTACTTCCGGCGCAGGAACGTTGACAGGCTTAGTTTCATACTCCGACAGATTATATAGCGTGCCAACCAGCCAAGGCCACATTGCGAGTTGCTTGGCGCTCGGCTTTGTCTTGACTAGGAATAATCTTTCTCCAATTCTTTAGTCACTAAAAATCATGGCCAGTAAGTACACATTTCCGACTACGAGCGCGACGCAACATAGCATCATATGATGCCGAGCTAGGCTCAAGCACCTACACCTGTCTTATCCTCCGTGTGCCCCTATCCTATTGCTCTTGGCGGGTAATGCACGTGCTACAAACGGGCACGTTCATGTCTATTTCTAGAGCAATAGCCCAATTCAGCTACACTATTCGTAGCGCAACGACTCGATAGGGTCCAGAGCGGCAGCTTTGCTAGCGGGGTAATAGCCCGATGCGGTGCCCACCGCGACGCAAATTGCCAAGCCCAACGAGACCCACAGCCACGGCACAAAAAAGCCGCCGCCGCCCATAACCAGCGGCAGCAGATTGCCGCCGAGCACGCCCAGAATGATGCCGAACGTGCCACCGATGATGCAGATGACCACGGCTTCGACCAAAAACTGCTGCCGGATTTGCCGCGACGTAGCGCCCAACGCTTTGCGAATTCCAATTTCGCGCGTACGCTCCGTCACCGATACGAGCATGATATTGAGCAGGGCAATGCTAGCTCCCAGCAGTGCCAGAGCGGCCACAATGCCACCCACCCAGCGCACTTGCCCCGACAGCGAATCGAGCTTGCCGGCCAGCGAGTCGCTGCTTTCTACCTCGAAGCTGTCTTCCTGCCCCAGCGCATCCTGGCGGACGGCGCGCATTATGCCGCGGGCCTGGTCGAGCACAAAGGGCAGGTTGTCGGCCGTGGCTACGGCCGTCTTGATGTCGTAGGTTAGGGCTTGCTGGCGCGGCATCTGGTTGCCCGCCACCAATGGAATAAGCGCTAAACGGTCGGCACCGCCACCGCCACCAGCCCCGCTGCCGCTGTGCTCCAGCACGCCCACAATCAGAAACCGGCGCCCCAGGAAGTATACGTATTTGCCCTCGGCGGGTACGCTACCAAACAGCTTGCTCTTGATTTCGCTCCCCACAATGGCCACGCTGGCGCCGCTTTCCAGCTCGGTAGGCGTAAAGCTGCGCCCGGCACTCAGCTTGTAGCTTTGGTTGCGCAGGTAATTTTCGTCGCCGGCCATTACCTGGGTGTTGGGGTTGGTTTCCTTGCTGCCGGCCTTCACTTTCACGGCCCCGGCAATGTAGGCCGAGACGCCCACTTGCCCGTCGCTGCCCAGCCGTGCTTTGTACTGGGTGGCCTGTAAATACGTAATGGGCGGGTACTGCTTTCCCCGCAATCCGCCGCGGCGGATTTTATTGGTGTAGCCTTTGGCTCTGATATCAAAGGAGTTGGCGCCGAGGCTGCTGAAGGTTTCGTTCAGCGAGTACTTCAGCGCATCAATAGCCGTAAGGATACCGACCAGCGCGAAGATGCCGATGCTCACGATGAGGGCCGTGAGAATGGTGCGCAGCAGGTTGCTGTTGATGGAACGGAACGCTTCGCGAATGTTTTCTAACCAATGCATACCCACCAAGCCAAAAGACGTCTGTAGTCTTACCGTGGCGCTGCGGGCGGCAACTTGCCACACGCGGCCCGGCCGAAAGGTACTGGCTTTCGGCAAAACTCCTGCTGGTTTCGCTACATTTGTTTAGGCTGCTTTTTCCGCTTCGTCGCATGCTTTTGCTCCGTACTGTTTTCTCTTTTCTGCTGCTGGGCGTGGCGCTGCTGGGTCGCCCGTTGGCGGCTCGCGCCAGCGAGGTGCTCATTCCCATGGACGAGGCGCAGAAGGAACACCTCAAGGCCTACGGCATGGCTTATTGGCTGCTGGGCAAGCAGGTAGAAGTTGATTGGCTGCTGAATTACCGCGGCGGCTCCTTTGCCTGCCCCAACATGCCGGGCGTGGAGCAGGAGCTGGCCGTGCGGGGTGTTACTTACCAGGTAATCAGCGACGCGCAGTACAACGGCGTGCTGGCCCAGATAGCCGAGCCCAACGCCAATATGGACGTGATGAAACTGGAGAAGGCGCCGAAAATTGCGGTGTACACGCCCAAAGGCAAGCAGCCCTGGGACGACGCCGTGACGCTGGTGCTGACCTACGCCGAAATTCCCTACGAGGAAATTTACGACGACGAAGTGCTCGACGGCAAGCTGCCCAAATACGACTGGCTGCACCTGCACCACGAAGACTTCACCGGCCAGTACGGCAAGTTCTACGCCTCCTACCGCAACCGTCCGTGGTACCAGCAGCAGCAGCGCGATGCCGAGGCCGCGGCCAAGCGCCACGGCTTCGGAAAAGTAGCTCAGATGAAAGCCTCGGTGGTAACCAAGATGCAGGAATTTGTAGCTGGCGGTGGCTTCTTGTTCGCCATGTGCTCGGCCACCGACACCTACGACATTGCCCTGGCCGGCCTGGGCCTCGACATGGTGGAAAGCATGTACGACGGCGACCCGGCCGACCCCACGGCCCAATCGAAGCTTAATTTCAACCGCACGCTGGCTTTCAAGGACTTCACGCTGGTGCGCGACCCGTACCAGTACGAGTATTCCAACATTGACATGCAACCCTACGAGCGAGGCGTGGGCGAAGACAACGACTACTTTTCGCTCTTCACTTTCTCGGCCAAGTACGACCCGGTGCCCACCATGCTCACCCAGAACCACACCAAAACCGTGAAGGGTTTCATGGGCCAGACCACCGCGTTCCGCAAGAGCCTGGTTAAATCGGATGTGCTGGTGATGGGCGAAAACAAGGCCTCGGGCGAGGTGCGCTATATGCACGGCGAGTTGGGCAAAGGCACCTGGACGTTCTACGGCGGCCACGACCCTGAAGACTACCAGCACTTGGTGGAAGAAGAACCCACCGACCTGAGCCTGCACCCCAACTCCCCCGGTTACCGCTTGATTCTGAACAATATTTTGTTTCCGGCGGCCAAAAAGAAAAAGCAGAAAACCTGATCTATTCGCTTTTAAGAACGGCCCGACGTGGCCGTTTTTTGTGGCCGACTATCGGTTGCTGATTATTGCGCCTGTATTCCCATTTTGCTCCCAATGCCTCGCTTTACCTCACCGCTTTACCGCCTAGCTTGGCTAAGCCTGCTCCTGCTCACGTTCGGGTTTGCCGGCTGCACCAACACCGAAAAAGAACAGGACCCTGCTCCCACCACCGGTGCCGTAACGGGCGTCATTAGCCCGGTTGGGGCTATCAGCGCCGTTACGGCCACCAATGCGGGCGGGCTCACGTTTCTAGCTACTCCCAATGCCTCGACTGGTGCTTTCTCGCTACCCAAGCTCGATGCCGGCAGCTACACGCTCTCGTTTACGCCGGCCAACGGCTACAAGCAGCCTGCTCCGCGTAGCGTAACGGTCACCGCCGGCAACACCACCGACGCCGGGACTATTGTGGCCGTGTCCGATGGCACCATCAAAGGGGGCACGGTCGGTTGGTCGATTGGCGGGGTAACGTACACGGGAGTTCCTCCAACGGGCAGCGTAGATGTTGCCAACGGCATCTTCTTCCTTTCGGCCATCGGCGGACTCACCGACCAGCTGCAGCTGAGCATGGGCATGTCTTTTTACGGGGTCGGCAACTACCCTCTCGGCACGTCGCCTTATGTATCAGCCCTGTACATACGCAACACTGGCCCCTCTACCCTTACTTACGGCACGACCAGCAACTCGGGCAGCGGCAGCATCAACGTTACGGCGTTCGATGCCACTGCCGGTACCGCAGCCGGCACGTTCAGCTTTACCGCGGTGGGCACAGCCGGGAATGTGAGCGTAACCAACGGTACTTTTTCGCTGCGGTTCTGATCCGGATCGCTACCGTCGGGTAGTAACCCGGCTCGGTTTTCATCGGTGGGCGAGAACCAGTTCCTAAACGGCTCCTGCTGCCTGTCGCCGGCCCTGTCAATCGGTATTGTTCGGCTTCTGATCCATCCTTCAGCGTCCGAATTGCGTTTGTAGAAGCTCACCTATGCCTGGGTTGCATGAGCGAACCAAGAACACCTCCGCCTACCGCCGCCGGTGCTCAGCCCGACGGCGGCAACCGTTTGCCGCGCGCTGTTCTGCGCACCAACAACTACGAACTGCTTGATGGTGAGTGGTTTTTCGCCATCGACGATGCCGATTGCGGGCTGCGCGAAGGGTGGCACTTGGGACACCGCTACGAACACAAGGCCCAGTGGCCCGGGTCGATAGAAGACCATATGGCCGCCGCCAAAGGCCACATGGCTTCGGCGTGGCAAGACGAGGTGGTGGCGTGGTACGAGCGGGAATTTACGCTGCCCGCGCGCCCCGACGGGCAGGATAACCACCTGTATCAGCTCACGTTTGGAGCCTGCGGTTACGAAACCCGGGTGTGGCTCAACGGGCACCAGCTGCGCACCATCGAAGGCGAAGACGTGCACTACGGCGAGTACACCTCCTTCAGCTACGAGCTGCACGAGGCGCATTTACGGCCCGTCAACCGCCTCACGGTGCGCATTGCCGATACCATGGACGCCGAAACGCCCCGCGGCAAGCAGGAGTCGCACGTGTACAAGCGCGGCGGCATCTGGTACCAAACCCAAACCGGGGCCGTGCGCTCGGTGTGGCTGGAGCTAGTAGAGCGCAACCGCCTCCGCTCCCGCGTGGGCGTCGACAGCACCATCGAGGACCAATTGGTGCGCTTCAACCTGAGCACCCGCATTCAGGACCCTGGCCAGTACACCCTGCGGCTGCAAGTGTTTGAGCGGGCGACGGATCAGCCGATGGCTACTTCTGATTTTCCGCTGAAGCTGGAGGCCGGGCAACGGCAGCAGCGCGTGGTAATGGAGTTGCCGGGCGCGCAGCTTTGGTCGCCGGAGTCGCCCACGCTCTACCGCTTGGTAGGCCAGCTCATTGATGCGAATGGGCACGCGGCGCAGATCGAAACGCTGTTTGGCCTGCGTAAAATTGAGTCGCGAGGGCGCTACGTGTACCTCAACAACCAGCCGATTTACCTGGATGGCATTCTGTACCAGCCGGGTACGGCCACGTTCGAGGAAATGCAGCGCCACATGCACGCCATGCAGGCCCTGGGCTGCAACCTAGTGCGGGTACACATTGCCGGCGTCGATCCGCGCATCTACAACCTGGCCGACGAGTTGGGCCTGCTGCTGTGGGTGGAAGTGCCCAGCCCCCACAGCTCCACGCACCGCAGCCGCGAAAATCACCGGGCTGAGCTGCTGCGCATGCTGGCGCTCATCGAGTCGCACCCGTCGGTGGTTATCTGGAGCCTCTACAACGAAGACTGGGGCGCGCAGGACATTGCCACCAACCCCGAAACCCGGCGCTACATCGTCGACATGTACCACTACATGCTCATCGAGCACCCCCAGTTTCTGGTGGTCGACAACGACGGCTGGCAGCACATTTCCCAGGAAGGCCGCCTGAAGTCAGACCTGCTCACGGCCCACCTCTACACCCCCGACCTCACGCGCTGGCAGGAACTGCTTGACCGCCTTGTGGCCGGCGAGCTGGAAGGCACGGCCGCTTTTCCGCTGGTGGTGGGCGACCCGTTTTTCTACCGACGCCAAAAACCGCTGATTGTCAGCGAGTGGGGCGGCTTCGGCTTTCCCGATTACGGCGGCCCGCAAGACGCCGCCGCCCGCACCGCCGCCATTGTGGCCTTTAAGCAAGAGCTGCGGCGGCGCCCCATTGCCGGCGACGTGTACACACAAGCCACCAACATCGAAGACGAGCGCAACGGCTTGATCGATCCGCACACGGGCGAGTTGAGTGTGCCCACTGGCCTGCTTAACTCGCGCAGTTCAGGCTCGGGCGAGACGACACCGGAGCGGTAGCAGCTTTGTGCTTTGCAAGCAGGTCGAATACTAAATAATTTTCTAATAAGCTTTTAGTCCATCTTACCTAAAGCAGGACTCTCGCTTGCTTTGTGCAACATCTCCGGATAAAGCCGCGGCCCGCACTTAATGCATTCGGTCGTCGCGCACGGGCAGGCTGGTCACGATGTCGCCTTCGATCTTGAGGAGCTCCTGCAGCCGGGTATCGACTTCCTGCGCATTGCAATATTCCTTGGCCAGGTCGACGTAGGCCACAAAGTGCCCGGCTTCTGACACCATCAGCTCGTAGTAGAACTTGCTTAGTTCGGGGTCGGGAATGTGCTTCCAGAGCAGTTTGAACCGCTCGCAGGAGCGTGCCTCAATCAGGGCCGACACCAGCAACTGGTCCATGAGCTGCCGTTCGCGGGCGCCGCCGCGGCGCACGTGCTTCATCAGTTCCACCACGTACTCGTCGCGACGCGGACGGCCCAGCGGCAGGTTGCGTTTGCGCAACTCCTGCAGCACCCGCTCGAAATGGCTCCACTCCTCGGCTACCAGGTCGGTCAGCTCGTCCACCAGCCGGGTTTTCTCGGGGTAGCTCACGATGAGCGAAATGCCGGTGGAAGCCGCTTTCTGCTCACAGTAGGCGTGGTCAACGAGGATGTCGCCGATGTTCTTGCTGGCAATATCCACCCAGCGCGGGTCGGTATTGAGCTTGAGTTTCAGGATGGTTTTTTCGCGCTTGTCGGCTTCTTCTGCCGAGGGCAGCGGGGGCAAAGAGTCGGTCATAATCAGCTAAAGCAATTGTTTACCTACCAAACGGCAACAGCATTTCTTTTCGATTAGTTAGTCGAAGAAATTCCACTTGATGCCGAACTGAAAGCTGCGCGGATTACCGGTATAGTAGGGGCTGGCGAAGTAGCCGTTGCGGTAGATGCCTTGGTTGAGGTAAGCCATCTTCAAAAACACCGAAACGGTTTTGATGTCGGCCGTCACAAACGCATCGACGATGGGGTAGCTGCGGCTGGTAAAGTGGTCTTGCACAAAGAACTGCTGGGTGCTGGGCGCGTAGTCGTAGGGCTGCCAGCGCGCCTGGTAATAGGTTTCGAGCCCGATCTGGCTGAACAATGCTTTCTTGAACAAAAAGCCCTCGGCGTACACTTTCAAATTGGCTACGACCGGCGGAATGCGCAGTCCCTCCCCGCTTCCGCCTTGGGTAAGCACCACTTCGTTGTCGGTGTGCAGCAGACCGAGGTGCAACTGGTGGCGCAGGGTGCCAATGAGCAGCTGCTGGCTGCCGCTAAGCTGCGCGGGCTCGGCCAACTGGTTGTAGTACACCAGATCGGTTACGTTGGCTACGGCCACCGACGCCCGCACTTGCTGCTGCAAACGGGCCTCGCGCCGCCCAATCCGTTGGTTGAGCGAGACTTTCAGCTCATTCGACAGCGTGTTGGAGAAGTTGTTCTGCCACCGATAGTGGTTGCTCGTCAGCTGGGTTTCGGTAAAACTGGGCGCATAGGCCGAACTGGTCAGGTCGGCGCGCAGCGGGCCGTAGCGCAGGGAGCCGCGCAGCCAGTACTCGTCGGGAAACTTGTACTCGCCCGCGCCCTCCACGTCGAATACCTGCTTCCAGCGGAACGCCACGCTGCCGCCCACAAACAGTTGGTTGGCGCGGCGGTCGGGCAGCAGGTGGCGCAGGTCTTCGCCCGCAGGGAAATACACTAAGTTGCGGGTGCTCAGGCGGGTATTGCGTACCCGACCGTAGAGCCGGTACTCCAGAAAATCGGTGCGCCCGAGCACGCCCACCGTGTTTTCTACCTGGTGATAGTCGGCCCGGTCGTCGGTACGGATGGAGTCGAGCAGGGCCCGCGGGTAGTAGCGCAGCGTGTCGTTGTCGTACGGCAACGCCTTGTCTTCGTAGCGGTTGTACTGGCGGCCCCAGTCGAGGACGTGAAATGCAGTGAGCCCGCGCCCAACGAGGCGGTAGGTGTGCGCCAGGTGAAACCGGTCGCGGTTGTCGGTGTTGGTGGCCTGGCTGAGCCACACGTTTTCCTGGTTGTAGCTAAAGAGTCCGCGCAGCGAATCGAGCCGATCCTGGGAGCCGGGCCGGATGCCGCCCTGCTCCACCGCCGAGTGCCGCCCGATGTAGTAATTGGCCAGCAGCTGGTACCGGTCGTCCTTGGTTTGGTAGCGCCCGAACAGCAGCACCCCCGAGTGCGTCGTCAAGCCAACCTTCGGCGCGCTGGCCAGCTGCTTGTCGCCGCCGAAGCGGGTGTAGGCAATGCCCAGGTTGACCGCCTTCTTGATGCTGCGACTGTACATCCCTTCAAATACCGACTCGCCGGTGCCGCCCTGGATAAACCGAAAAAAAGAATACGGCGAGCGAGTGTCGTAGTAAGGAATGGTGGTAGGTTCGGGGAAATACTTGTCGAACGCCGTGCGCCCAAAACGCGCCCCGATGTTGGTATTCACTTCCCACAGCAACCGGCGCGAGGCCGTGGCGTAGTTGCCCAGGTCCTGCTGATAGGTGCTATCGTAAAACCAGTGGCGGCTCTGCTGAATGCCGTTGATAGTGGTGTCGATGGGAGTGCCTTCGGGCAGGTTGCGCAGCACGTTTACCTCGCGCACGACCAGCGTGGTGCGGGGTCCGTAGAGCGCCTTGGTGGTGTCGTCGACAATCTGGGCGCGCAGCAGCAACGGACACAGCCACAACAGCAACACCAGCCCACGCCGCAGCCCAGCAGCCGGCAAACGGGAAATCAAGCAGGAAAGCGCGGAATCAGGCAACGGGTTGGGGCGTAAGCAGCGGCATGAGCAAGGCGTGCAGGCGCTCGGCGCCGTCGGCCAGAAAGCTCACGCGAATGGGAACGTAAAATAACGGCAAACTCGCCACGGCAGTACGCAAGTGCGGTTCGCGCAGCCGGGCCGCGTCTTTTTGCGTCGTCAGCACTACTTGGCCGGGTTGAAGCACGGCGGCGGCTTCGGCCAGCTCGGCGGAGGTAAAAGCATGGTGGTCGGCATAACTCATGTGCCGCACCACACGGTAGCCCGCCTCGCGCAAGTAAGCCAGCAACGGCTCGGGCTGGGCAATGCCTGTCAGTACCAGCACTTCGCTGCCGGATGTCGGCAATGAATAAGTCAATGCGCCACTTACCGGCACCGGCCTGCCGTAGATGTAAGAGGAAAACAGCACCAGCACATCGGGCCGGGCGTAGCGGCGCACCTGCTCGGCAGCGGCGTGCTGCGCGGTTTCGGGCCACTGCGGCGGGCATTTCGTCACAATGACCACGTCGGCGCGGCGGGCCCCGCGGCGGCTTTCGCGCAGCCGCCCGGCGGGCAGCACGTAGTCGTGCCAGAAGGGCCGGGCCTGCTCGGTGAGCAAAATATTGAGTGTGGGCTGCACCCGGCGGTGTTGGTAGGCATCGTCGAGCACCACGGCGCTGATGGGCAGCTGCAGCGCCGCCAGTTCGGCCAGCCCGTGGCGGCGGTCTTCGTCGACAGCTACCGGCACGGCGCCTCCAAACTCGTGGAAATGCTGCCACGGCTCGTCGCCGATGGTGGCTGCGGTATCGGTGGGCCGGGCCAGGCGGAAGCCTTTGGTTCCCCGCCCATAGCCCCGGCTCAGAATGGCTGGCTGCTGGCCCAGGTTGCGCAGCAACTCAACCACCCACGCTACGTGGGGCGTTTTGCCAGTGCCACCCACGCGCAGGTTGCCCACGTTAATGAGTGGCACAGCGGCGCCGGTTGCCGCAAGCAGGCCCGTGTCGTAGAGCCAGTTGCGCACGGCGGCCACACCGGCGTAGAGCCAGGCGAGCGGAAGCAGCACAAAAGTCAGCAGCGGGGACATGCAACAGGAGAGAAAACCGGAGGCTACGAGGCGCACGGCCGGCAAAAATACGCGAAATGGCTGCGCCCCGGCCTATGCGCCCAAAACCTTTCCTCCGCTTGCCCGTGTTGGCTGGCCCCAACGAAGTTGCCATCCGTATGCTGGTTTTTCGCTCCGCGCTATGCCCACCTTCGCCGACCGACTGCTCACTTTTCTTACTGATTTCCCGGCCCCGCCCGCCCTGCCCAATGATGTGGAGGCCTACAATCCTTGTAAAGAACCCGTTGCCCACGACCTGCTGACCCGGTTTGCGCACCGGCATTACGCCGACGACCGGCCCCGCGTAGCGCTGTTGGGCATCAATCCCGGCCGGTTTGGCGGCGGCACCACCGGCATTGCCTTCACCGACCCGGCCGCCCTGGCTTCCCATTGCGGCATTGCCAACAACCTGCCGCGCCGCAGCGAGCTGTCGAGCCAGTTCATCTACCAGTTGGTTTCTGCATTGGGCGGCGCCCCGGCGTTCTACCAGCATTTCTACCTAGGCTCGCTCTACCCGCTGGTGCTGCTGCGTCACGGCCTCAACTACAATTATTACGACTCGCCGGCCCTGACCGCCGCGCTCTGGCCCGACCTCCAAAGCGCCCTGCAGCAACAAGTAGCCCTCGGCCTGCGCCGCGACGTAGCCGTGTGCCTGGGCCGCCGCAACGCCACCTATTTCGAGCGGCTCAACCACGAGCTGCAGCTGTTTGAGCGCCTTGAAGTGTTCGACCACCCGCGTTACCTGATGCAATACAAGCGCCGCGCAGTACCCGATTTCGTGACGCAGTACACGAAGGTGTTGGGCGAAATGCTTTGACGCGAAACCGTTTTTTCGTCCGCAGAAGCCCCGGCACGTACCTTCGCTTTATGTCCGCAACCGTCCACGACCTCGCGCGCGCCCTCGAAGGCTGGGCGCCCCTGCCCTACCAGGAAAGCTACGACAACGCCGGCCTGCAGTGCGGCGACCCGCAGGCCTTGGTGCGCGGCGTACTCATTGCCCTCGACTGCACCCCCGCCATCATCGACGAAGCCATGCGGCGGGGCTGCAACGTGGTGGTGGTGCACCATCCTGTCATTTTTCAGCCGCTCAAACGCCTCACCGGCGCTACCGAAGTCGAGCGCACCATCATGCGGGCCTTGCGCCTCGACGTGGCCGTGTACGCGGCCCACACCAACCTCGACAACGTGCGCCACGGCGTAAGCTGCCACCTGGCCGAAAAGCTGGGCCTGGAAAACCTGCGCGTGCTCGACCCCAAGCCTGGTCTGCTCGGCAAGCTGATTACCTATGTGCCTTCTGCACATACCGAAGCGGTGTTGCAGGCCCTCTACGCGGCCGGCGCCGGCCGCATTGGCGACTACCACGACTGCAGCTTCCGTGTCGACGGTACCGGCACGTTTACGCCCGGCCCCACTGCCAACCCGCACACCGGCACACCTAACCAGCCCGAAACCGTGCAGGAACAGCGCGTGGAAGTACTGCTGCCGCTGCACCTGCAGCAGCCGGCATTGCGCGCCCTGCGCGAGGCGCATCCGTACGAAGAAGTAGCCTACGAGCTCATCAAGCTGGAAAACCAGCACCAGGAAGTGGGCTCCGGTATGATTGGGGAACTAGCCGAGCCGCTGCCCGCCAAGGAGTTTCTGCGCCGCCTGCGCGAACGGCTCCACGTGCCCGTCGTCAAGCACACCGAGTTTCACGCCGTTATCCGCAAAGTAGCCGTGTGCGGCGGGGCTGGCAGCTTCCTCACCAGGAAAGCCGTGGCGGCCGGAGCCGACGCCTACGTCACCGGCGACATCAAGTACCACGAGTTCTTTGCGCCCGAAGGCCGGCTGCTGCTCTGCGACGTGGGCCACTACGAAAGCGAACAGTATACCGGCGAGCTGTTTCGGGCATTGCTTACCGAGAAATTCTCGCGTACTTTTGCGGTCTTGTTAGCAGAGACCCTCACGAACCCCGTTCGCTATGATTTCTAATCCGTCCACGGAAACCACTGTCGCCAGTAAGCTGGAAGCCTTGCTGAATTTGCAGCAAATTGACTCGCAACTGGATGAAATCCGGCGCGTGCGGGGCGACTTGCCCGAAGAAGTTCGCGACCTGGAGGACGAAATTGCCGGCTACGAAGTCCGCGTTAAGAAATTTGACGAGGAAGTAGCCTCCCTCAACGAGCAGATCAAGCAGCGCAAGCAGGCCGCCAAGGACGCCGAAACGCTCATCAAGCGCTACGAAGACCAGCAGCAGAACGTGCGCAACAACCGCGAGTACGAGGCTGTGGGCAAGGAAATCGAGCTGCAAAAGCTGGAAATCCAGATTTCGGAGAAGAAAATCCGCGAGGCTCAGTACCAGATCGACCAGAAGAACATCGAAATCGGTGGCACCAAGCAGCGCCTCGAAGAGCGCCGCAAGGACCTCACCAACAAGCAAGCTGAGCTGCAGGTAATTGTGGGCGAAAGCGAAGCCGATGAGCAGAAGCTCATGCAGGAGCGCGAAGTAGCCGCCAAGCCCGTCGAAGAGCGCCTGCTGACGGCCTACACCCGCATCCGCGGCAACGCCCGCAACGGCTTGGCCGTGGTGATGGTGAAGCGCGACGCCTGCGGCGGCTGCTTCAACACGGTGCCCCCGCAGCGCCAGGCCGACATCATTTCGCACAAGAAAATCATCGTGTGTGAGCACTGCGGCCGTATTCTGGCCGACGTGGAAGCCAAAATCGGCTAAGTCGACTCGTTGTTACGTCTCGAAAAGGAACGGCCTCGTGTCGTTCCTTTTTTGTTGCCACCCCCATGCACTTTTGCGACGAGGTACGCCAGAAGCTAGGCTTGCGCCGGCTTTTCATACGCAGTGCTATGCCGCGCGTGGTTTTGCTGGTGGCAGCCTTGGCGGTTTTCGGTCGCACCTACGCCTCGAATAGCTCTTCGCGCTTCCAGTCCGAATCTGACCTTGCAAGCGCATCGGCCGATGCCTTGAGCACGGCCAGCCGGCGGGCCTATGCCGAGCTGCTGAAGCTGCGCACCGGCGCAGCCCGCGCCCTAGTGCGAGCCGAGCTGCGCCAGACGCCCCACAACCCCGGCGCCTTGCTGGTGGACGAAGGCGTGGGTTTTACCGAACTAGTGGTGAGCCAGGACGCCACCCGCTACGACGCCGTGATTGAGCAGCAGGACGATTACCTGGAACAGCTCGACGCCTTGCCGCACTCGGCCTTGCGCGACTATGCCCGCGCCGAAATTCGCCTGCACCAAGCCGCGGCACAGGTCATGTTTGGGCATGAGTTTCAGGGCGCCTGGAGCCTGCGGCAGGCCTATTTGCAGGTGCAGCAAAACGCCCGGCGCTGGCCCGCGCACCTGCCCACGCGCAAAACGCTCGGGCTCTGCCAGTTCCTGATCGGTTCGGTGCCCGAGGGCTACCGGTGGTTTCTGAACCTGCTGGGGTTGCCCGGCGACACCAACGCGGGCCAGCAGAACCTACGCGCGGCAGCCCTGCGCCCGCACGATTTTCAGACCGAGGCGCAGATCTTGCTGGCCCTCACCCGCCAGACCTACTACGGCGCCGACGACGAGGCCGCCACCCTGGCTGACCGCCTCGTCCGCGAGCAGCCCGACAATCTGCTGTTCAGCTACTTAAGTATGTCGGTACAAAAAAAACTGCACCGCGCCGACCGCGCTCTGGCCGCCTACCGCAGCCGCCCCACCGGCCCAACCTATTTTCCCGTGGCCTACCTGCACCATATGGCCGCTGATTTGCTGCTTTACCAAGGCCAATATCCGGCTTCAGCTCAAGCCAATCAATTGTTTCTGAACGAGTACCGCGGGGTGCATTACCGCAAGGACGCTTGGTTTAAGCTCTACCTCGCCCACTGGCTGGGCGGCGACGCCACCGCGGCCCAGCGGGCCCGGCAGCAGATTGTGGCCGGCGGCGAAACCGTGGTGGAAGAGGACCGCTACGCCCAGCGCTTCGTCGACGACGCGGTGCCGCTGAACCGCGCCCTCACCACAGCGCGCCTGCAACTCGACGGCGGCTACTACCGCCAAGCCTTGGTCACGCTCGATGGCTTCAACGCTACCGCCGCCACGCCCCTGCGCGACCGGCTGGAGGAGCCCTACCGCCGTGCCCGCGCCCACCACGGCCTCGGCCGGCTCGATTCGGCCCGGCTTTATTACCAGCGCACTATAGCACTGAGTGGCTCGGCGCCCTATTATTTCGCGCCGCAATCGGCTCTGCAACTGGGCTATATATGCCTGGAAGCTGGGCAAAAAGCGCAGGCCAAGGTGTATTTTCAGAAGGCATTGAGCTACAGCAAGCACGAGTACAAAACCAGCACCGACGCCAAAGCCAAAGTAGCGCTGGCGGCGCTGAAATAAGCCGGGCGCGCCACCCCGGCTGGCACAGGCGCGGCCGGCAGGTTACTTTCGTGGTGTGTTGCGTATTCCTGTAGCCGAGCTGCCCGCCGATTTTCGGGCCCGCGCCTTGCGCTGGGCGGCCGCGTTTGTGCATTGCGCCTACTTCGAGCCCAACGACCTGGCCTATCCGCACGGGCCGTTTCAGCGGCTCTTGGCCGTGGCCGATGCCGGTGCCGAGGCGCCTTTTTCTTTGGCCACGTTGCGCCCGTGGCTGCAGCCAGCCGCTTCTGCTCCGCGCTGCGGCTTTGTGACGTACGACGTCAAAAACGAGATTGAAGCCCTGAGCAGCAGCCGTTTCGCCGGTTTTGCCTGGCCGGCGCTGCACTTCTTCACGCCGCATACCTGGTTGCAATGGCCCGGCAACGACGTGGAAATCTTTGGTGCCGCCCCCGAAACGACTCTGCAACAGATCCTGGCGGCAGAACTGCCAGCATCTGTACCGCCCGACGTGCCCGCCGTGCACCCGCGCATGGCCAAAGCCGATTATTTAGCGGCCGTGGCGGCCGTGAAGGAGGACATTCTCGACGGTGAAGTGTACGAGTTGAACCTCTGCCAGGAATTCTACGCCCAGGGCGTGCACCTCGACCCCGTCGACCTGTTCCAACGCCTCAACGCCGCTTCTCCCACGCCGTTTGCCGGCTTCTGCCGCTGGCACGACCACTTTCTGCTCTGCGCCTCGCCCGAGCGGTTTCTGGCGCACCGGCCGCCGGTTATCGTGTCGCAGCCCATCAAAGGCACCAGCCGCCGCGGCGCTACGCCTGCTGATGACGAGCAGCAGCGCCAGGCCCTCTTGAACGACGAGAAAGAGCGCGCCGAGAACCTGATGATTGTGGACCTGGTGCGCAACGACCTGGCCCGCGTGGCCCGAACCGGTACCGTGCAAGTGCCTGAGCTGTTCGGTCTCTACCCTTTCCGGCACGTGTGGCAAATGATTTCGACCGTGCAGGCCGAGCTGCGGCCGCAAGTGGATTTAGTTGACGTATTGCGCGCTACGTTTCCGATGGGCTCGATGACGGGCGCACCGAAGATTCGGGCCATGCAACTGATTGAGCACTACGAGCGCACCCGCCGCGGCCTTTACAGCGGCACGTTCGGCTTCGTCCGGCCCGACGGCAGCTTCGATTTCAACGTGGTCATCCGCTCCCTGCAGTACCGCGCCGACACCGGCTACCTGAGTTTTCAGGTCGGCTCGGCCATTACCTACGACTCTGTCCCGGAACGCGAATACCAAGAGTGCCTGTTGAAAGCCCAAGCTATGCTGGAAGTGCTGGGCAGTGAAATTGTGGAAGGTCCAAACGGCTAAAGCGTTAAATGACTGCCCGTTGAAGCGCACCGCAAGAACAACCAGCTATTTAGCACTTTAGCCATTTAGCTATTCAACGAAGCTGCCAAACTGTCATTTTTGCCCGGCAAGGCGTACCTTTGTCCTCCTTTCGCTGATTTTTCCCGAGGCCATGTCTCAACCGATTCTTACGCTTGACTTTCTGGACCAGGCCACCGCTCCCGCTACCGAGCAGCTGCCCGCCGACGTGCGCGTGACCGAAGCCACCCACACCGGCCGCTCGCGCCGGCTCTACATCGAGAGCTACGGCTGCCAGATGAACTTCTCCGACTCCGAAATCGTGTCCAGCATCCTCTTTGACGAGGGCTTCGATACGACCACTGAGTTGGCCGAGGCCGATTTGGTGCTGCTCAACACCTGCTCCATTCGCGAGAAGGCTGAAATAACGGTGCGCCAGCGCCTCAAGGAAATCAACGCCCACAAGCGCCGGCAACCGGGTTTGCTGGTGGGCGTGCTGGGCTGCATGGCCGAGCGCCTCAAAAGCAAGTTTCTGGAGGAAGAACAGATTGTCGACCTCGTCGTGGGCCCCGATGCTTACCGCGACCTGCCCCGCCTGATCAAGGAAGTGGACAATGGGCAGCGCTCGGTGAACGTGCTGCTGAGCCGTGAGGAGACGTACGCCGACATCACGCCGGTGCGCCTGAACTCCAACGGCGTGTCGGCCTTCATCAGCATCATGCGCGGCTGCGACAACATGTGCTCGTTCTGCGTAGTGCCTTTCACGCGCGGCCGCGAGCGGAGCCGCGACGCCCACAGCATCGTGCGCGAGGCCCAGGACTTGTTCGTGAAAGGCTTTAAGGAAGTCACGCTACTGGGCCAGAACGTAGACTCTTACAAGTGGCAGTCGGCCGATGGCTCGGAGTTCGTGAACTTCGCCCAGTTGCTGGAGCGCGTGGCCCTCGTCAGCCCCGAGTTGCGCATCCGCTTTTCTACCTCGCACCCCAAGGATATTACCGACGAGGTGCTGCACACGATGGCCCGCTACGACAACGTGTGCAACTACATTCACCTGCCGGCCCAGAGCGGCAACTCGCGGGTGCTGGAGCTGATGAACCGCACCTACGACCGGGAGTGGTACCTCGACCGCGTGGCCGCCATCCGGCGCATTCTGGGCCCGGACTGCGGCATTTCGACCGACATGATTGCCGGCTTCTGCTCCGAAACCGAGGAAGAGCACCAGGACACGCTCAGTTTGATGGACCACGTGCAGTACGACATGTCGTACATGTTCTTTTACTCGGAGCGTCCCGGCACACTGGCCGCGCGCAAGCTGGCCGACGACGTGCCGCTGGACGTGAAAAAGCGCCGGCTCGCCGAAATCATCGAGCGGCAGCAGCAACACAGCCTCATCCGCAGCCAAATGGGCGTGGGCAAGGTGCACCGCGTACTGGTCGAGAACGTGTCGAAGCGCAGCACCGAGCACCTGAGCGGCCGCAACGACCAGAACAAAGTGGTCATTTTCCCCAAAAAACACTACCAGAAAGGCGACTACGTGAACGTGCTCGTTCATGAGTGCACCAGCACTACGCTGCTGGGTAACGCGGTGGAATAATTTTCAACTGTCATCCTGAGCAACGCGAAGGACCTTCTCTGTGCTGAACAGTCGACGGTAGAGCGACTCCCGTTCACGTAAAGAGGCGCTACACGTTCTACTGGATGACAGTCTTTTTTCGCCCTAGCGTAAAATATTCGCTGCCGCTTTTCGTCTACTCCACGAAAACCCACGCCTGATTTGACTCCTTCCGAAATACAAAGCATCAAGCAGCGCTTCGGCATCATCGGCAACGCGCCGGCGCTGAACTACGCCATTCAGGTGGCGGCGCAGGTGGCTCCTACCGACATGACCGTGCTCATCACGGGGGAAAGCGGCTCGGGCAAGGAGTCGTTTTCGAAGATCATTCACGCCTTGTCGCCGCGCAAGCACGGGCAGTTCATAGCCGTCAACTGCGGCGCCATTCCCGAGGGCACCATCGACTCGGAGCTGTTCGGCCACGAGAAAGGCTCGTTTACCGGCGCTTCGGAAGCCCGCAAGGGCTACTTTGAGGTAACCAACGGCGGCACCATCTTCCTCGACGAAATCGGGGAAATGCCGCTGGGCACCCAGGCCCGCCTGCTGCGCGTGCTCGAAAACGGCGAGTTCATCCGCGTGGGCTCGTCGAAGGTGCAGAAAACCGATGTGCGCGTGGTCACGGCCACCAACGTGAACCTGCTCGACGCCGTGCGCGAGGGGCGCTTCCGCGAAGACCTCTACTACCGCCTCAACACGGTGCCCATTACGGTGCCGCCGCTGCGCGAGCGGGGCGAGGACATCTACCTGCTGTTCCGCAAGTTTGCTACCGACTTTGCCGAGCGCTACCGCGTGAAGCCCATCACACTCACGCCCGATGCGGTACAGGAGCTGCAGCGCTTCCGTTTCCCCGGCAACATTCGCCAGCTCAAGAACATAGCCGAGCAGATTTCGGTGTTGCAGACCGAGCAGCGCGAGGTCGACGGCCGCCGCCTGCGCCACTACCTGCCCCAGGACCAGTCGTCCAACCTGCCCATGCTCATCGGCGCCACTGCCGACGGAGTGGCGCCTTCGGGCCTCTCGGAGCGCGACTTGCTCTACAAGGTGCTCTTCGACATGCGCCGCGACATGACCGACCTGAAGAAGCTGGTGCTGGAGCTGGCCGCCGGCGGCGCCCGTTACGATGGCGGCCAGGCCCAGGAGCTGGTGCGCCAGAACAGCCACTTATTTGCCGCTGCCGGCGGCATGACCCCCTACGAGGGCGGCAGCCGCCTCTCCCGCCCCGCCGACGAGTCGTTCATCATCAACGCCCAGCCCGATGAGTACGACGTGGAGGATGAGGTGCAGCGCGTAGAGGACATCACCCACGAAACCGAGGAAGAAAGCCTCTCGCTGGAAGCCAAGGAAAAGGAAATGATTGTGAAGGCGCTCAAAAAGCACCACAACAAGCGCAAATACGCCGCGCAAGACCTCGGCATCTCGGAACGCACGCTCTACCGCAAGCTCAAGCAGTATGACCTGGAATAACCGTTTGGCTGCCCTGCGCCCGTTGCTGCTGGTGCTGGTGGTGTGGCCGCTGCTGGCTGGGTGCGGCATTTATTCGTTCACGGGCACCAACATCGATCCGGCCGTGAAAACCTTTTCGGTGGCCACCTTCCCCAACAACGCCACCAACGGCCCCTCCTTTCTGGCGCAGCGTTTTTCGGAAGATTTGCGCGACTATTTCCAGCGAAACACGACCCTCAAGCTGGTGCCGCGCGACGGCGACCTGCAGTTTGAGGGTCAGATTGTGGCTTTTGATTACGCGCCGGCCGCCATTCAGCGCCAAGACGGGCAGGACCAGGCCGGCATCAACCGCCTGACCATTCAGGTGCGGGTGAAGTTTACCAACACCAAGGACCCCAAGCAGGACTTCGAGCAGACCTTCCAGAGCAACGGGGACTTTGCCGCCACCCAGGACATTACGGCCATCAACAACGACCCGGCGGCGGTGGGTCGCATCACCGCCCGCATCATTACCGACGTGTTCAACAAGTCGGTGGCCAACTGGTAGCTTGCTGCGCCGGTTGGTTACCGGTTTTCAGATGGTTTAATGGGTAAATTGCTGTATTGTTGCGGCCCCTCCTGCGGCGGTCTTGCTTCCCCAAATGCCGCTTCACAAGCCCTAATTCGCTCAATTCGCTAGCAGCCACTTGTTTAACCTCATCTAATACATGACCCGCGCGTCGCTGCTACAAGTTCTCGACCACGTCACCGGAATTTCGGAAGCCGAAGTTCGGGAGCTGGAGCAATTGGCTACCGCGTTTCCCTACTGCCAAACGGCCCATTTGCTGCTGGCCAAAGCCGCCCACGACCGGGGCAGCATGCTCGCCGGCCAGCGCCTGCGCCGCGCCGCTACCTACGCCGCCGACCGGGAGCTGCTGCGGGCCCTGATTGAACAACCAGCCCCCAGCGCCACTCCTACCAGCTGGCAAGCCGCCGATTCGCTTCCCGTGGCAACTCCCACGGCGGAACCCGAAGCAGCTACTACGCCTGCCGGCAATTCGTTTGCGGTATCAGCTGCCGCCGTTGCGCTGGAACCAGCCCAGGAACAGGCACCAGAAGCCGCCGATTTGCCCGCAGGAACGGTAGACGCTAGTCCGTCGCCTGAGGCTGCTCCCGTTTTGGAGGAGGCAACAGCGGCGGCAGAACCAGCAGGCGTGGTTGAGTCGGCCGAATCAGAAACTGAACCCGACGAGCCAGCAGCGGCTCCGGCAATGGCGGACGCCGAAGCACAACCGGCAGCGGAGCCGGCTGTCGACCCCAGCGAAGCTGTTCCGGTCGATTCGAGCAGTGCCTTGGCAACGGCTGCCGAAGCTTGGGTTGCCGTTTCGCTCGACGACGACGCTGGTCCCGCCGCGTCGGAACCGGATGCTGAACCAACCATTCCGGAGCCGGCGCCTCCTGTAACCGACGAATTGCCGCCGGTGGCCCCGGCCATCCGGCCGCCGGTAGAAGTTGGCAGTTCCCGCTTTGAGTTTGGCCTGGCCGAATCGTTGCCCCCTGTCACGGCCTACCAGCTTCCCGATGCCCTCGAATCGGAAGCGGCTTTACCCGCTGTGCCCGCGTTCTACGGCGACGAAGACGTAGCCTACTCATTGGCTGGAGGCAGCCGCCTGGGCATCTGCCTGGTGCCGCAGGCGGCCGAGCTTACCCATGAATTGCCCGTGGCCAACGCCTGGGAGCCCGACGCCCTGCTGCTGGGCCACGCGGCGCAGCACCGCCCCAACACCCGGCAGGCGCCTTCGTCGCTGGCCCTCATCGAGCGGTTTTTGCGCACCCAGCCGCGCATCAAAGCCGGCACGCCCCGCCCTGCCACGGCCGTCGAGCCCCAAGCCGATTTATCGGTGCGTAGCACCAGCACGGCCCCTAGTCTGGCCACCGAAAGCCTGGCCAAAATCCTCATCAAGCAGGGCAAAACGGCCCGTGCCATTGAAATTTACGAGCAGCTGATGGTGCGCCAGCCCGAAAAAAAGGCGTACTTTGCCGCTCAAATTGACCTTTTGAACCAACAGCCGGAATAACCCCGGAACACCCAAGTAGATGTACACCGCCATTATCGTCCTCATTCTGTTTGTTTGCCTGCTGCTGGCCCTTGTGGTGCTGGCCCAAAACTCCAAGGGCGGCGGATTGTCCAGCAACTTTGCCGCTGGCGGCACCGCCCAGCTCATGGGCGTGAAGCGCACCGGCGACCTGCTTGAGCGCCTGACCTGGGGCTTCGCCATTGCGCTGATTGTGCTGGCGCTGGGCTCCCACGTGGTGCTGAACGACCAAAGCGGCGGGCCGCTGCGCAGCGTGAATCAGCAGAAAGCCATGGAAACCCGCGTACCCGCAACGCCCGCTGCTCCGGCTCCGCAGGCCCCCGCGCCGGGTGCTACCGCTCCCGGTGCTGCTACTCCGCAGACTGCACCCGCAGCTGCGCCGGCTCAGCAGCCGGCTCCCTCTCCGGCCCAGTAATACCGCAGTTTCGCCCTACCAACCGGCGGCTTTTCGCATCAGCGAAAAGCCGCCGGTTGTTTTTTACGCACGGGGGTTTGCTATACTTGCGGCCGCTGCTCTGCCACGAGTGTGTCGGCTTTGTCAGGTTTGGGGCCCGGCAAACGGTAAAAAGTTCCGTTTTGCAACCATTCTGTCAGGTTTCGGCGGGCTGGCACAAGAAGTGCCGAGCGGCAACCGCCCCTTACCGAGGAGCATTCGTTGACTCTCTTTTTGACCATCACCCTCCAAACACAACACCAGCAGAATGGCTATTAGCATCAAACCGCTGGCTGACCGCGTGATTATTGCGCCGGCCGCCGCCGAAGAGAAAACCAAATCGGGCATCATCATCCCCGACACGGCCAAGGAAAAGCCGCAGCGCGGCGAAGTAGTGGCCGTGGGTGCCGGCAAAACCGAAAACGGGACGCTGGTGAAGCCTTCAGTAGCGGTAGGCGACCAGGTGCTGTACGGCAAATACGCCGGTACCGAAATTACCGTCGACGGTCAGGACTACCTCATCATGAAGGAGTCGGACATCTTCGCCATCCTGTAAGCATCCCCTCTTTCATCCGACTTTAAAACCAAGACAAGCCCAACAATGGCAGCTAAACTGGTTCAATTTGACATTGAAGGCCGCAACAAACTCGTTGCCGGCGTAGACAAACTGGCTAACGCCGTAAAGGTAACCCTGGGCCCGAAAGGCCGCAACGTGGTTATCGACAAGAAATTCGGCGCCCCCACCATCACCAAAGACGGTGTGACGGTGGCCAAGGAAATCGAGCTGAAGGACCCCGTGGAAAACATGGGCGCCCAGCTGGTGAAGGAAGTAGCCTCGAAGACGGCCGACCAGGCCGGCGACGGCACCACCACCGCCACGGTACTGGCCCAGGCCATCTACCGCGCCGGTCTGAAGAACGTAGCCGCCGGCGCCAACCCGATGGACTTGAAGCGCGGCATCGACAAGGCGGTACACGCCGTGGTAGCCAACCTGAAAGCCCAGTCGAAGAAGATTGAAAACTCGTCGGAAATTGCCCAGGTAGGCACTATCTCGGCCAACAACGACGCGGAAATCGGCAAAATGATTGCCGATGCCATGGACAAAGTGGGCAAGGAAGGCGTCATCACGGTGGAAGAAGCCCGCGGCACCGAAACTGAAGTGAAGACGGTGGAAGGCATGCAGTTCGACCGTGGCTACCTCTCTCCCTACTTCGTGACCAACGCCGAGAAGATGGAAGTGGAGCTCGACTCGCCCTACATTCTGATCTACGACAAGAAGGTCAGCACCATGAAGGAGCTGCTGCCGGTGCTCGAGCAAGTGGTGCAGACGGGCAAGCCCCTGCTCATCATTGCCGAAGACGTGGACGGTGAAGCCCTGGCGACGCTGGTGGTAAACAAGCTGCGTGGCTCGCTCAAGATTGCCGCTGTGAAAGCCCCGGGCTTCGGCGACCGTCGCAAGGCCATGCTGGAAGACATTGCCGCCCTGACCGGCGGTACCGTTATCAGCGAAGAGCGCGGCTACAAGCTGGACAATGCGACCCTGGATTACCTCGGTCAGGCCGAGAAAATCATCGTTGACAAGGACAACACGACCATCGTCAACGGCAAAGGCGGCAAAGACGAAATTGCCGGCCGTGTCGGTCAGATCAAGGCCCAGATTGAAACCACCACGTCGGACTACGACAAGGAGAAGCTGCAGGAGCGCCTCGCCAAGCTCTCGGGCGGTGTGGCTATCCTCTACATCGGTGCCAGCACCGAGGTGGAAATGAAAGAGAAGAAAGACCGCGTAGACGATGCCTTGCACGCTACCCGCGCCGCCGTTGAGGAAGGCGTGGTGCCCGGCGGCGGTGTGGCCCTGGTGCGCGCCCTGGATTCGCTGGAAGCCGTTGACACCATCAACAGCGACGAGCGCACCGGCGTGAACATCATCCGCACGGCCCTGGAGGCTCCGCTGCGCACCATTGTGGCCAACGCCGGTGGCGAAGGCTCGGTAGTGGTGCAGAAAGTGCGCGACGGGAAAGGCGACTTCGGCTACAACGCCCGCGAGGACCGCTACGAAAACCTGATGGCCGCTGGTATTCTCGACCCGACCAAGGTGACGCGCCTGGCCCTCGAAAACGCGGCCTCGATTGCCGGCCTGCTGCTGACGACCGAGTGCGTGATTTCGGAAGAAGCCGAAGACAAGCCCGAAGCCGGCCACGCCGGTGGCATGGGCGGTATGGGCGGCATGGGCGGCATGATGTAATTCAAGCCGTCGGCTGCTGGCTGTTCGCCGTTAGCTTAAAAAGCCCCGCTGGACTTGCGTCCGGCGGGGCTTTTGCTTTTAGTCGGCTAGCGCTAAGCCGCGGAATCCGGTTCGCTCATCAGGCGCGTGAGCCGGCGCTGAATCAGGAACAGCACCAGCGAAGAAGCAAACGACAAGGCCACGAACATCAGGAAGAACTCGTAGAGGCCACTGATTTCGACACCCAGGAAGTGCGGTGCGGCTTTGCCCGGCTCGGGGTACAGGCCGCTGAGCACGCCCGCCAGCTTGTTGCCCGCGGCGGTGGCCATAAACCACACCGCCATCAGCAACGACGCAAAACGCAGGGGGGCTAGTTTGTTGACCAGCGCCAGCCCGATGGGTGACAAGCACAACTCGCCGAAGACGTGAAACAGGTACATGGCAATCAGCCAGAACATGCTCACTTTGGTGCTGGCCACCACACCGTGCACACCGAAGGCAATGATGAGGTAGCCCACGCCCAGCAGCAGCAGCCCGATGGACATTTTCAGCGGCGACGACGGGTCTAGACCGCGGCGGCCGAGCGTGGTCCAGCCGACGGCAAACAGCGGGGCCAACAGGATAACAAACAGCGCGGGGGCCGACTGGAAATACGAAGCGGGCATGGTGTAGGCGCCCAGTTGCCGGTCGGTTTGCTCGTCGGCGAAGAACGTGAGCGAGGCGCCGGCTTGCTCGTAGGCGCCCCAGAAAAAGATAACGAAGAAGCTCAGGATGAAAATAACGTAGATTTTCTCTTTTTCGCGGGCAGTCAGGGAGGCGTCGGACAGCACAACCAAGGGCACCACCAGCATGGCCGCAAACACCAGCGCCCCGAACCAGTCGCGGTCCATGTACCAGGCAATGGCCGCGTACACGGCCGCAAACAGCGCCGCCAGCTGCAGCAAGCGGCCGGCGCTGATACCGGTGGCCGGCGCGGCTACGGTTTCGGCCCGCACCGGGGCATCGGGCGTGCGCGGCACCACGGGCGACGCGGCCACGCGGCGCTCGGGCCGGGCACCCAGCGGGGCGCCGTGGGCATCGACCACGTACCGGTGCTTGCACAGCTCGAAAATGGCCGTAGCCAGCAGCATGCCGAAACCGGCGGCCAGAAAGCCCCATTTGAAGTCGGCCGGGTTCTTTGTGTCGCCCAGGTAGCCGCACACCAGCGGCGCCAGAAACGCGCCGATGTTGATGCCCATGTAGAAGATGGTGTAGGCCGCGTCGATGCGCTTGTCGTTGGCCGGGTACAGCGAACCGACCATTGAGGAAATATTGGGCTTGAAAGAGCCGTTGCCAAAAATCAGGAAACCCAGGCCCAGGAAAAACAGCCATTGCTGCGTGGTTCCGGCTTCGGCCTGCCCCACGACGTACAGCGAAGCGCTACCAAACAGGCAAAACTGGCCCACCGCCATCAGCAGGCCGCCAATGAGAATGGAGCGGCGGTTGCCCCAGTAGCGGTCGGCGAGGTAGCCGCCGAGCAAGGGCGTGAGGTACACGAGGCTGGTGTAGTTGCCGTAGAACCTGGATGTCAAGGCCTTGTCGAACAGCAGGGCTTTTCCCATGTACAGGCTCAGCAGCGCCCGCATGCCGTAGAAGCTGAACCGCTCCCACATTTCCGTCATAAACAGCACGTACAGGCCCTTCGGGTGGCTGGTGCTAGCGACGGAAGCCGGCGGCTGACTAAGAGTAGAGGTTGATTGCATGCAGCAAGGTAGAGGGTTGATGATGAACAGAAGTCGGGAAGAAGGCGCGTGTGCAGCAGGCACTTTGCAAGGCGACAGGCCGCCAAGTGTACGCCGGTGTACGCCAGCCGACATAAGGAAGCCGCAGCAGTGCGCTGGGTTGCGTGCCGCGGGCCCGAAACCAGGTTAGCCGATGTTAAAAAGCCCCGCCGGAATTCTCCAGCGGGGCTTTTTTGCAAGAAGTCAGCAGCCGTTAGCCGCGGCCGTGCATCATGTGGAACAGCTTGCGGGCCACGAGGATGAGCAGCAGGCCGGCTCCAATTACGAAGGCGGCAATCAGGCCGAACACTTTCAGGGCGCCTAGCTCTTCTACGTAAGCGGCAATGTAGCCACCGGCAATCTGGGCCACGAAGGGAGCCAGGAACCACACCCCCATGAGCATGGACGTGAGCGACACCGGCGAGAGGCGCGACACCATCGAAAGGCCGATGGGCGACAAGCACAGCTCGCCAATGGTGTGAAAGAAGTAGGTGGCCAGCAGCCACAGGATGCTGGCTTTAATGGTTTGGTCCTGCACGTCGCCGCCGCGCTGCATCACGGCACCTACCATGAAGAGGAAGCCGGCACCGAGCAGAATCATGCCCAGGCCCATTTTCACCGGAATGCTCAGGTCTTTGCCTTTGCGGCCGAGGGCCAGCCATACGCCGGCCGTCAGCGGGGCGAAGGCCACGATGAACAGCGGGTTTACGGACTGGAACCACGAGGTCGGAATCAGGAAGCCGAACACTTCGCGGTTGATGTACTTATCGGTGTAGAGCGTGAGCGACGAACCGGCCTGCTCGAACCCAGCCCAGAAGAACACCACAAACAGCGTCACGATGAAAATAACGGCCATGCGGTCGGTTTCTTCTTTCGTGAGCGGGGCTTTCACCACCGTTTTGTCTTCGCCGTGGCCTTCGGGGTGCAGGCCCACGTCGCCGAGGTATTTCTTACCCAGCAGGTTGAAGGCCAGCTGACCGATGATCATGCCGATGCCCGCAGCCAGGAAGCCGTAGCGGAAGCCGTAGTTGCTGATCTGGGTGACACCGTTGACCACCGTTTTGGTCGCAAACAGGTCTTCGGCCAGGAAGCCGCACACCAGCGGGGCGAAAAACGCGCCCACGTTGATGCCCATGTAGAAGATGGTGAAGGCGGCGTCGCGCTTCGGGTCGCCCTGCTGGTAGAGCTTGCCCACGATGGTCGAAATGTTCGGCTTGAAGAAGCCGTTGCCCAGAATGAGCAGCAGCAAACCCAAAGCCGTGGGCCACGGCATGCCCAGAATGGCCGGCTCGGTAGACAAGGCCGGCTGCATAAACAGGCAGATTTGGGCAATGGCCATGGTTACGCCGCCAATGAGAATGGCGCGGCGCTGCCCGATGTATTTATCGGCCAGCCAGCCGCCGATGATGGGCGTGAAGTAGACAAACCCGGTGAAGAAGCCGTACAGCTTGGTGGCACTGACCTCCGGAATGCCCAAGCCGCCCTCGGCGGCCGTTTTGGTGAGGTACAGCACCAGCAAACCACGCATGCCGTAGTAGCTGAACCGCTCCCACATTTCGGTGAAGAACAGCAGATACAGGCCGGGGGGATGCTTAGAGCTCGTCGGAGTGGGCGCCGGCGCTTGAGCGGTTGCTACTTGCATGAGTGCGTGGAAGAAGTGGTTGGGAGGTGAATGAGTGGAAACAAAAAAGCCCGGCAGCGGCCGTACGGAGCTGAGGGCTTACGGGTAAATCTATAAAATCTTTCGCTAACACGCCCCGCAACCCTGCGTAGAGTGTGCACCCACTCCCCCCGCAAGCAAATACGCAAACCGTCGGCTGAGGCTGCCGATTTTCGTCTATTTTTGTCTCGGATTTCCCCATTTCCCATTTCCCACTCTCCCCACCTACCCTACCTACCGCGTTGTTTATGATGGAAACCAGCACTTCCGCCGCTGCTCTGGACCGCCTCAAGCCGCTGGGCATCACCCAGGCTCAGGAGGTTTGTCTCAACCTGACGCCCGCCGAGCTGGTGGAGGAAGCCCTCCGCAACGGCGAAGGCACCCTCACCGACACGGGCGCCCTGATGGCCGACACGGGCAAGTTTACCGGCCGCTCGCCCAAAGACCGTTTTGTAGTGCGCGACGCCAACACCGAAGACAGCGTGTGGTGGGGCGACATCAACATTCCCTTCGACGCCGACAAGTTTGACCAGCTGCACCAGAAAATGGTAGCCTACCTGGCCGACAAGAAAATCTACGTGCGCGACGCCATGGCCGGGGCCCACCCCGACTACGAGCTGAAGCTGCGCGTGGTGAACGAGCTGGCCTGGCACAACCTGTTCTGCTACAACATGTTCCTGCGCCCCGAAGAAGGCGCCGACACCAGCTGGACGCCCGACTTCTCCATCATCTGCGCCCCCGGCTTCGAGGCCGACCCGGCCGTGGACGGCACCCGCCAGCCCAACTTCGCCATCCTCAACTTCACCAAGAAGATGATCCTGATCGGCGGCACGGGCTACGCCGGCGAGATGAAGAAGGGCATCTTCGGGGTCCTGAACTACCTCCTGCCCCACGAGCACAACACGCTGCCGATGCACTGCTCGGCCAACGTGGGTGCCGACGGCGACGCGGCCATCTTCTTCGGCCTCTCGGGCACGGGCAAAACGACGCTGTCGGCCGACCCGAACCGCGGCCTGATTGGCGACGACGAGCACGGCTGGATGCCGGGCAACGCGGGCATCTTCAACTTCGAAGGTGGCTGCTACGCCAAGGTTATCGACCTGAGCCGCGAGAAAGAGCCCCAGATCTGGGACGCCATCCGCTTCGGCTCCATCGTCGAAAACACGCGCTTCATCCCCGGCACCCACACCGTTGATTACGCCAACAAGTCGGTGACGGAAAACACCCGCACCGCCTACCCCATCAGCTTCATCGACAACGCCATTGAGCCGTCGGTGGCCGGCGTGCCGAAGAACATCTTCTTCCTCACGGCCGACGCCTTCGGCGTGCTGCCTCCCATCTCGCGCCTCGACAAGTCGCACGCCATGTACCACTTCATGTCGGGCTACACGGCCAAGGTAGCAGGCACCGAAATGGGCATTACCGAGCCGCAAACGACCTTCTCAGCTTGCTTCGGTGCTGTGTTCCTGCCGCTTCACCCCACCAAGTACGCCGAAATGCTGGGCCAGAAAATGGAAGAGCACGAGGTGAACGTGTGGCTGATCAACACGGGCTGGAGCGGCGGCAGCTACGGCGTCGGCTCGCGCATGAAGCTGCCCTACACCCGCGCCATGATTACGGCCGCGCTGGAAGGCAAGCTCAACGACGTGGAATTCCACAAGCACCCGATTTTCGGCGTGGAAGTACCGGTTTCGGTGCCCGGCGTGCCCACCGAAATTCTGGAGCCCCGCAACACCTGGGCCGACAAAGAAGCCTACGACAAGACTGCGGCTTCCTTGGCTGATAAGTTCGTGAACAACTTCAAGAAGTACGCCGACTTCGCCAACGAGGAAATCCTGGCCGGCGCCCCGAAAGTGGCGGTTGAGGCTGGCGCATAAACCTTCCAGCTTGGTTTACGAAAAAGCCCCGCCGGCAGCTGCCGGCGGGGCTTTTTGCATTATAATAGCGGCATGGTCGCTGAATTAAGAAGTATTGAAACGATAGACGGTGAATCTCTGACTACATACAGGCCGGAGCGAGTTGAGTGTTTTTCCTTATCCATTCGTCTTTTTGTTGGCCCGACGGGTGAAGCATCGTCGGATGCATTCGATCTGGAGGTAGTCACACCTCAATGGCTTCTTGAAAATGACTCGGATGAGCCGCTAATTGGCAGGCACATGCTGATTGTACCAACATATAATCCCAACAAAATCAGCCACTTCTTAAGCCGGTGTATCAGCCGATGCCACGGCGACACCTGGGAAAGAGTGGCAGAGTTGGTTAGCCGCATTGCCTACTGGGAATTTGAAGATTATCGGACCCCAGCCGGACAATAAAAGAAGTCCTACCAACGGCTTCTGGCGGGACTTCTTTTCGCTTTTCAAATAAGTTACGCCAGCGGCAAACGCTCTTTGTTTTCAGCCAGCCAGGCGTCGAAGGATTGCAGCTGCGGGTTCAGTTCGCGCGACAAAGCTACGTCGCGGTTGGCCACGTAGGCGTGCTCAAAGTCGCGGTTGGCCTGGAACATGTTGCCTAAGTCCTCGGCGCCTGGGAAGCCGAAGCTGCGGTAGGCGGCCGGCTCCACGGCGTGGTAACGCACTTCGCGGCCCAGTGCCCGCGTGAGCGACTCGGCCATTTCCTGCCAGGTACGCTGTTCGCCGGCTATGCCCACGGTCTTGCCAATCATTTCCGGGCCCTTCTTGAAAATGCCGTAGGCGCAACGGCCGATGTCTTCCACGGCAATGGTGGAGAGACGCTTCTCTCCCATCGGAAACACAATGGAGAGGTTGCCTTCGGCGTCGGGCCGGGGGCCCATGCCAAAGTGAATCAGGTTTTCCCAATAGAACGAAGTCAACAGGAAGGTGGTGGGCACGTTTAGGTCGCGGAAAAACCGGTCGGCTTCACCCTTGGCGTCGGTGTGGGGAACCTTGTAGTGGCCGTGCAGCGTGGGCATGCGGTCGTCGTCGAGCGGAATCCAGCGGCGCGTGTCCTCCAGCGTCGACCAGATGACGTGCTGCAAGTTGGCGGCTTTGGCGGCTTCGGCCATGTGCTGCACTTCGGCCAGCTCCCGCTCGGGCGAGAAATGGTCCCAGAAAAACGTGACGAAAAAGGCCCCGTAGGCGCCCTGCAAGGCCCGTTGCATGCTTTGCGGATCGTCGATGTCGGCCTGCACGACTTCGGCGCCCAGGCGGGCCAGTTCGCGGGCTTTGTCGGAAGCGGGGTTGCGGGTGATGGCGCGCACGGCAAACTCGCTCTGGGCATCGTGCAGAATGGCGCGGGCCAGGCCTCCGCCCTGGGCACCGGTGGCGCCGAACACGGCAATGATTTTTTTGTCGGACATGAGTGTTGGATTAGCGGTTGTTGGGCAAACCTTGACTGCCGACAAAAGTAGAGCAGCCCCCAAACATAGAAAATCACATATACTGGTGACCGCCAACGACATCAATGCCTTTGCACAGACGCGGCAGCTGGGAGCCGACACATGATTGTGCGGTTGTGCCGCTGGCCGGGGTGGCCCACTTTTGCCCCGTTGAACGGTGGCGGCCACCCCAAGCGCCACCTCACGTCCTCCTCGTTATGCACACCCTCACAGACCGCGCAGTAGTAACCGTAGAGCGCAGCATCAGCATCGCCGCCGACGCCGCCCAGGTATTTGCCTTCGCCGCCGACCTACGCAACGACGCCGCTTGGCGGGCCGAAGTACACGGCACCCAACTAAACACGGCGCAACCCGGGCCCGGCAGCATTGCCACCGAAGACGCTTTTCTCTCGGCGAAGCGTCCGCACTCCCTCACACAGCTGCACTACGTAGCCTACGAGCCCAGCCGCTACATGCACTGCACCACCGCCACCGATGCGCCCGTGTGGATGAGCGTGGAGCGCACGTTTCGGGCCCACGGCCTTGCCTCTACCGAGTTTGTATACTCGCTAACCTTTGAAACCCGCCTGGTGCAAGAGGCCCTGGGATTTGCGCCGCCCCGCTGGTTTTTGCGCTGGTACACGGGCCTGATGATGGGGCGCTACCAACGCCAACTCAAGCGCCTGATGGAGAAGCGCTAAGGCACGACTGCCGTATTACGCAACAGGCCCCGCCGGCATATGCCAACGGGGCCTGCAGTCAGGTATCAGCCCGCGGCTACGGCATGTCGTAGTGCTTGGCTTGCGAGTTGTAGTCCGGGCGCTGGGCGTAATCGAACGTCGGCTCGGTGCCGCCGGCGGCATACAGTGTGGAGTGGCCATTGCTGGTGCGGCGGCCATCGGAACTACCGCTTTTGGCTTTGCTCAGCCACGTAGCCAAAGCCAAGCCGGCCCCCACGGCCAGCGCCGTTTTCAGCACCGGGCTTTTGCTGGTTACGGCTTCGGTGTAGTAACTCGTTTCGCGGGTGTGGCCGGGGTAATTGCCACGTTCTTCGAGGGCGCCCATGGGGCGGTCGAGGGCGTTTTGGTGGATGGGGCGCGGCGGGTAATCGGCCTTTTCCTGCTTGACGAAGGACGTCTCCATGAATTTGTCGAGCAGGCCGGGCGTCCAGTGCTCCATGCCGATGAAGGCGCGGCCCCCGCCGCCCACCACCACGCTCCGCTCGTGGGTCGCGCAGCAATGCAGAATGGCTTTGGCCACGGTTTCGGGGGCGTAGGCGGGCGGGGCATGCTTGGCCTCGCGCTCCATGAAGTTTTTGGCGTGAATGGGGTACGGCGTGTCGATGGCGGCGGGCTGGATGAGCGTGACCGAGACGGGCGCACCGTCCATTTCCAACTCCATGCGCAGGCCGTCGGTGAAGCCCTTCACGGCGTGCTTGCTGGCCGAATAGATGGTTTGCAGAATGGCCGTAACGTCGGACAGAATGCTGCCTACGTTGATAATGGCGCCGCCTTTCTGCTTGAGGTGCTTGGCCGCTTCCAACGAGCCGTTTACCAGGCCCCAGAAGTTCACGTCGAAGAGCTTGCGCATGTCTTCGATGGGCGTGTCCTCCACCTTGCCATAAATGGACACCCCGGCGTTGTTCACCCAGGTATCGAAGCCGCCGAAGGTATGCTGTGCGTGCTGCGCAATGCTGCGGGCGGCGTCGGGCTGGCTCACGTCGGCCACCACGTAGGTAGCCTGCCCGCCAGCCTGCTTGATTTCGTCGACTAACTGGCGCAAGGCTACTTCGGAACGGGCGGCCAGCACCAGCTTCGCGCCTTTTTTGGCGGCCAGCCGGGCCGTAACCAAGCCAATGCCCGACGAGGCACCGGTGATGACGATGACTTGATCCTTTAGTTTTTTGAGGTGTAGTGCCATTGGTTGTGGATTTAGGCGTGATTGGTTGTAAGCATTCTTCTACGGCTCGGCAAAGGCTTAGATACACGCAATTTTTCTCGGACCTTTGCGGGTCCCGGCCGGCCATTTCGGCGCTGCTGGGCTTTTTCTTCTGCGATTCATGCTTCTTTTTTCCCGCCTTTTCTCGCGCCGCTCGGCGTTTCGTCCCGCGCCGTTCCGCGTGTTTGCCGGCATGCTGGCCCTGCTCCTCGCCCCGCACCTGCTTCAGGCCTGGGGCCGCGAAGGCCACCGCACCATTGCCCTGATTGCCGAAAAGCACCTCACGCGCAAAACCGCCGACCAGATCAAAGAACTGCTCGGCGACAAGGCCATTTCCGACGTGGCCTCCTGGGCCGACGAAGTGCGCAACCAGCCCGAGTACAAAGGCACCGGCCCGTGGCACTTCGTGAACCTGCCGCTGGGCATGGGCTACGCCGATTTCGCGCAGCAACTCAAGGATAAGTCGGAGCCCAATGCCTACCAGGCCCTGCGCGACAACCTGAAGCTGCTGGCCGATAAGAAGCAAACCAAGGAGAAGCGCGCCGAGGCCCTCAAGTTTGTGGTGCACCTCGTGGGCGACATTCACGAGCCCATGCACGTGAGCCGGGCCGAAGACAAGGGCGGCAACGACATTCAGCTGCAGTTCCAGGGCCAGGGTACCAACCTGCACCGCATGTGGGACAGCGGCCTGATTCATGCCCAGGGCCTGACCGACCAGCAGATGGCCGAGGCCTACGACCACCCCGAGAAACTGGTGGCCCAGCAGTGGCGCTACGCCGGCTCCGAGCAGTGGCTGTTCGAGTCGTACTTGCTGAGCACCAAGCAGTACGCCGCCGCTCCCAACGGCAGCACCCTCGACGAACAGTACTACACGGCCAACATTGCCGACGTGCGGCTGCGCTTGCAGCAAGGCGGCATTCGGCTGGCCGAGGCGCTAAACAAGGCGCTGGATTAAGCGTTGCTTCGATCTGGCCGGTTGCTCCACTCCAACAACTCGTAGTCCCCTTCGGCACTTTGGCCCACGGTAATCGGGTACCAGCCGTGCCGTTGGTAGAATGCGCGGGCCCGCCGATTCTGCACCAAGCACTTAAGCTGGTAAGGCGGCGGCAGCCGAGAGGTGATGCTCGCCAGCAGTTGGCTGCCTATGCCTTCCCCTTGCCGTTCTGGGCTCACGTACAAATGGTGCAGAAACCGGGCTGGCTCCCACACAGAGACGAACCCTACAACCGAGCTGCTGAATTTATCGGCTGCTACGAATACGGTTTCACCGGCGGTCTGATCTTGAAACTCCTTTTCCAAGGACTTGACCTTGGTTGCAGTAAGCCAGGGGAAGGCGGCCTCGCGCGTCCGCGCAAACAACTGGGCCAGTGGAACCAAATCGGAAGGCAAGGCTGGGCGAATAACAACCGTCATAGCAACGCGAATACCCCGGCAAGCTAGCAAAACCGGCAGAAGCGTAGCTTTCCAGCGCGTATTCATTCACGGCACCGTCTGTTCGTATTCCTTTACGCTAGCTCCCATGCCCCACACCTTCTACGCCCCCGACCTCGCCGGCCTGGCCTACACCCTGCCCGAAGACGAAAGCAAGCACGCCGTGCGGGTGTTGCGCCTGCGCGAGGGCGACGCGGTAGAGCTACTCAATGGCCGCGGCGGCATATTTCGGGCCGCAGTGGCCGAGGCTGAAGCCAAGCGTTGCCAGCTGCGCATTGTGGGCGAGCAGCAAGTACCGCGTCGGCCCTATTTTGTGCACGTGGCCGTGGCGCCCACCAAAAACCTCGACCGCATGGAGTGGCTGGTGGAAAAAGCCACCGAAATCGGCATCGACCGGCTTTCGTTTTTGCGTTGCGCCCGCTCCGAGCGCCGCGACCTGAAGCTGGAGCGCCTCGAACGCATAGCCGTCAGCGCCCTCAAGCAGTCGGGCCAGGCATGGCTGCCGCAACTGGATGAGCTGACGGATTTTGCCGCCTTTGCGCGCACGGTGCAGCCGGCCACGACTTTCATTGCCCACCTGGAAGCGGGCGAACGGACGGCCCTCAGCCAGGTAGCCGCTGCCGGTCCCGCCTGCTGCGTGCTCATCGGCCCCGAGGGCGACTTTACGCCGGCCGAAATCGAGTTGGCACTGGGGCAGGGCATTCGGCCCGTCACGCTGGGAGCTTCGCGGCTGCGCACCGAAACGGCGGCTTTGGCGGCCGTTTTTACGGCGCACATTGCCCGCGAGTAACCATTATGTGGGTTCGTTTATTCGTCCGTTAGCGCCGAGCAATCGGCTTGGGTGTCGAGGGCAGCCTGCCGTGCGGCTTCCTTGGCCAGCTTTTTCTTTCGCCAGGGCGCATCCTGCTCCCAGTCGCCGGCCATGATGCAGCCGTAGGGCAGGATTTCATCGACAATGGTAGCCAGGTTGAACTGCCCAATCTGCCGCTTCACGTCGTCGGCATCTTTGTAGGCGCTGGGCAGCTCAGAAATATCAATCCGGTTGAAGTAGAAGCGGGCGTCGACACCCCGCGTTTCTTCGGCAAACAGCTCCTCGTTGGTCCAGCCGCTCTTGCTCATTTTGTGTCGGGTACGGCTCAGGTTGCGGCCGGCGCCGTGGGGCGCGAAACCCAGGTTGTTGCCGGTGGTAGTTCCCTCCACAATCAGGATGGGCTGGGCCATGTTCAGCGGAATGATGCGCGGACCGGTAATGTCGGGCAGGAATTTGGGGGCCAGGGGCGTAGCGCCCTTGGCGTGGTAAAACAGCTCCCCGTCGCGGAACACGAAGTTGTGTTCGTTCCAGTACCGCTGCTGCACCGCCGCCCCGAGCTCGGCTGCAATAGCGTCGTGCAGGCACAGGTGGTTTTGCTTGGTCCACTTCCGAATGGTTTGCAACGCCGCCCAGTACTGCTCCCCTTCCACCGTCTGGCTCGGAATCCAGGCGTTGGCCGGAGCCGTTTCGGGCGACAGTTCCTGCCGGAATCGTTCGGCCACCTGCATGCCCTTGCTGTAGAGGGCCGCGCCCGGACCACGCGACCCGTGATGGGTCACGAGCACCGTGTCGCCGGTAGCGCGGGAAGTGCCCACGTACAGAAAATGGTTGCCGTCGCCTTGAGTACCCAGATGTTCCTGGGCAAAATTCAGGCTGCGCAACGAATTCAGAAACGGGTTGGCCTGAAACTCCGCCAAAATATCGGCTGGCAGGGCAAACTGCTTTTCGGCTGGGCGGCCGCCGGGGCCAAAGTGCGTAATCTGCTGGGCCACGTCCAACACGCGCTTCGGCTCCACTGGGCCCAGGTTGGTGAGCATCACCGAGCAGCAGATGTCGGCGCTGTGCATGCCGGGGTGAATGGCGTTGCGGGTGGCCACGATGCCGCCTACCGGAATGGTACCCAACGGGCCCGCCGGGCAGGCATCGGGCATGATGGCCCCGGTCACCACGGTGGGCGTGCGCATGAGCAGGTGCATCGACTGCTTCACGTAGTCGATGTTGGCCTGCTCCACCGCCGTATCCGCACTGATATTCTCGTGAAAAGCCACCGGCGCGGCCAGCAGTGGAATTGCTGGCGCGGGCTTCATGGTATCGAGGTAAGCCAGCAGGGCCTCGTCCGCCAGACCGTGCGCGTTGATGTGCTCCAGGGCTTCTTTAAACCATTTGCCCGGCTTCAGGCCCATTGCCACTAACTCTTTACCCGTCACCATTTTTTCGAATCGTTTCTAAAATTCTGCCTTTTGACAACTCAGGCGAAGGACAAGAAACGAAATTAACGGGAAGCATTCTTCAAGGCCCGAACTCCGTCAATGACACACGTATTTCGCTTGGTAGCGGAAAATAGCCCCTTTCCGCAGCCCTGAACTTTCCGCGCCACCCTTTACTTTGTACAGAGGCGCTGCTCTGCCTTTCCATCCCATGCTGAAAAACCTCCTGCTCGTTCTGGCGCTGCTCTTTTCCCTCTCGGCCGCTGCCCCCGTAGCGCCCAGCTTCCGCATTGCCCGCCTCGAGTACGGCGGGGGCGGCGACTGGTACGGCAACAAAACCTCGCTGCCGAACCTGATTCGTTACTGCAACCAGACGCTGAAAACCAACATTGCGCCCGACGAAGCCACCGTGGAGCCCGGCTCGCCCGAGCTGCTGCAGTACCCCTTCGTGCACATGACCGGCCACGGCAACGTGGTATTTACCGACGCCGAAGCCAAAAACCTGCGCCGCTACCTTACCGGCGGCGGCTTTTTGCACATCGACGACAACTATGGCCTAGACAAGTTCATCCGGCCCGAAATGAAGAAGGTGTTTCCCGAGCTGGACTTCGTGGAGTTGCCGTTCTCCCACCCCATCTACCACCAAAAGTTCTCCTTCCCCAAGGGCCTGCCCAAAGTGCACGAGCACGACGGCAAGCGCCCCCAGGGCTTTGGCATCGTCTACAAAGGCCGCTTGGTGTGCTTCTACAGCTACGAGTGCGACCTGGGCAACGGCTGGGAAGACGTGGGCACCTACCCCGGCGACTCGCCCGACAAGCACGACCAGGCCCTGCGCATGGGTGCCAACCTGCTGGCCTACGCCCTGACGCAGGAATAGCGCATCCAGCCCAGTACGGCCAGGAAGTTACTGCGTCACCTAATAATCACGCCGCTGCAGCACTTCTGCCAACACAAACGCGGCACGCACATCGGCCGGGTTGCGCAGGCGCGCCGCTACCTCGGCGGCTGTGGTAACGGCGGGGCGCTCGGCGGCTTGGCGGCTCCAGTAGTCTTCGTGGGGGTGCGCCTTGCTCACGCGCGGCAGCGACGAGGCCCGGCGGGCTTCGGCGACGACCGGGGTTTCCTGGCTGCGGGCCACGCGGCGAGTAGCCGGCTCTTCGAGGCTGCGGGCGGCCCGGTCGGGCACTTCGAGCGTGCGCGGTGCAGGCGCAGTTTCGCGAGGTACAGCCCGCCCCGCGGGCGTGGTTTCGGCAGGCGCAGCGGATTGCCCACGCTGGTTCTGCTGCTTCATTTGCTGCAGCAGTTCCTCAAACGACGGCGCCCCGGGCGGGCGCACAGGCCGGGGGGCTGAGGTACGTTGGTCGGGGCCAGGCAGGCGGCGCTCCTGCGCCTCGCGGCGCATGGTTTCGCGCGCCTTCCGCACGAGGCGCACCACAAACACCACCAGACCAAACAGGATGAGCAGCAGGGTTTGCAGTTTTTCGGGCATGGCGGTGGGGCTAAACCAATGACGCCCTTAAGCTACGCGAATTGCCCGGCTTGGCGTTCAGCTTGCGCCATTTCCCACCCAATCAGCGCCTTTTTGGTGGTCGTGCCCCATCGGTACTCGCCCAGCACGCCCTCTTTGCGAATTACGCGGTGACAGGGAATCAGGTAGGCCACGGGGTTGGCCCCTACGGCCGAGCCGACGGCCTGCAGGGCTTTGGGCTGCCCAATGGCCTGCGCAATGTGCTGATAACTTACCAACTGCCCCTCGCCTATCCGCAACAGCGCTTCCCACACTTTCACCTGAAAATTGGTACCGCGCACCAATAAGTGCAGCGGCTGGCCGGCCGAGGGCGCAAACGCCCGGGACAGCAGCGGGGCCGTTCGGGCAGTATCTTCTTCAATATGCGCTTCGGGCCAGGCCTTGCGCAAGTCGGCCAGAGCAAGACTGGTATCGGGTTGCTCGGGCGCCAGCAAGGCCAGCCCGCAGATGCCCCGCTCGGTGGCCGACAGCAACGCCGGGCCAAACGGTGTGTCGTGCAGGCCGTAGGCAATGCGCACGCCCGCGCCGCCGGTACGAAACTCGTGCGGGGTCACGGCTTCCAGCGTCACAAACAAATCGTGCAGGCGCGAGGGCGCCGAAAGGCCGGCCGCTTCGGCAGCCTCCGTCAGGCTACCGGTTTGGGCAAGGCGCTGCTTCAGGAAATCGGCCGTGAGGTACTGCACAAACCGCTTGGGGCTGATGCCGGCCCACTCGCTGAACAGCCGCTGGAAGTGAAACGGGCTCAGGTGCACAGCCGCGGCCACATCGTCGAGGCTGGGCTGCTGCCGAAAATTCGCCTCCAAAAACCGGATGGCCCGGGCCACACGCTGGTAGTCGGTGAGCGGCTGGTCGGCAGCGGGCAAGGGCGAAAAAGCGGGCGGAAAAAGCAACGTTTGCATAGGTGTAAAGCTACGCCCGGCTCCACGGCCCGGCCAACCCGATTCTTGCGGAGTTAACGGTCCGCCGTGTCGATGCGAATGTCGGGGTAGCGCTGCCCAAGCTGCTGGAGGGCGTTGGGAGATTGGCCGCGCAATTCGGCGTCGAAGAAAGCCGTCAGCAGCGCCGCAGTCAAGCGCAGGCCCTGCACACCGTCGACTCGACCGAAACGGTTGCGGCGCAGTTTCTCGGGCACGGCGGCCGGAGGCAGCAACGCCGCGTCCTGAAAATTGCTATGGTAGAAGCCCGGAAGCCATATCCGGGAGGATTTCGGCGCTGTGCGCCTCAGCCGGTCCCACACGTCTTGGCGACGGGCCTCCGAGCGGTCCTGCTGCGCCCACGCAGTCACAGGCTGGTTAGGTAGCCCCGGTGGCTCTGAAGTCAGGTAGAGCACATGTTGGCTAAGCGTACCCGTCGTTTCGGCCTCGTCGAAATCCCCGTCAAGATTGGCCACGGCCCGCAGTTGGGGAGCTAGCTGACCAGCCCCGACGGCCGCTGCCCCGCCAATTGAATGCCCCAGCGCCCCCACCCGGCTCAGGTCCAACCGGCCGTTCATCGGGCTACCCACAGTTTGATTCAGGCGCGGCAGTTGCTGGAGCACGAAGCGAAAATCGGCCACGAGCGGCGCGTGCTCGTGGAGGCCTGTTCCTTCGAGTAGTTCCCCGCTTTGCAGCTGTACCACGCCCGCGTACTGCGGCGGTGCCCAGGCCACTACGGCATAGCCTTGGCTGGCCAGTTCTTCGAGCAGCGTGCTATAATCAGTCGGCAGCCAATGTAGGCCAGGGGCAAACAGCAACACGGGCAACGCCCCCGCCCCCGGAGCCGCCGGTGCATTGCGTACGGCCGTGGTACGCAGCCCCAGCAACGCCGTAGCGGCACCCGGGCCTAGCCGGCGGCCTACCAGTTCGCGGTAGCGCTGCGACCATGCCGGCTGCGACAGCACGCTATCGGCCGGTGCAACGCTGCCGGTTTGCGCCGTGGGGTAATACACCCACAGCGGTAGTTCCCGGTTCCGCGCGGGGTCTTTCCAGTAGTAGAACGTGCGGCCTACGCCAAACGGCCCGCTGGGCGCCGGCAGCTGAATATTGGCTACGGGAAGCTGCACGGCGGCCTGGTCAGTAGAGCCCGAATGGCAGGCCGCCACACTCAGCCACGCCGTCAACAATAAGCTACAATAACGCATAGCAGTCATGAAGCATCCCAACTTACCGCACGCCCTGCTCCGGGAAACGGCCCTTTTTGGTGCGGTAAAAACTCTGGATTTTCTCCAGGTCCGCCTCGTAGTTGCCGGTGGGGTACACGGCGGGACCCACGCCGGCTTCTTTGTTGGCGTAGTCGAGGTAGCCGAGCAGAATGGGTACCCCGGCGCCCATTGCGGCGTGGTAAAAGCCCTTGCGCCAGCGCGGCTGGTATTTGCGCGTGCCTTCGGGCGTCACCAGAATAATCAGCTCGGGGTACTGCTTAAACAGCTCCACCATGGTTTCCACGGTGCTGTTGTTCTTGCTGCGGTCGATAGGTAAGGCCCCTAGGCTCATGATGAGCTTGCCGAGCACGGGTATTTCGGTCCACTCCTTCTTGATGGTGAGGCGCACGTCGCGGCGCATCAGGAAGAAAGCGGCGCGGGCGTACATGAAGTCCCAGTTGCTGGTGTGGGGCGCGGCAATCATCACGCCTTGCCGAATGTCGGGCGGAATAACGGTGCCCAGCCGCCAGCCGGTAATCTTAAACCAGAACTTGGAAAACGCCAGCCAAAAGCCGTTCATAAACGCAGGAAAGAGCCGTAGGAAAAGCCAAAACTACCCAAAATCCACGGCTGGTGCGGGTTTTTCCACCAGCGCCCGTAGCTCCCCGGCCCGCGCCAGCGTGTAGCGGTAGCCGATATCGAACAGCTCGGCGGCGTGGCGCAGGTCCAGAATGCTGAAACGACGCAGCTCCGCTGGCTGCAGCACCAGCTCGCAGCGGGCCATGCGCGGCGCCACGTTGGTGCTGATGGCCAGAAAAAACGTGCGTTCGGCCACGTGGCGCATGGTGGTAATGGGCGCTTCGAGGTTGAGTACGTTGGTGTGCACGCCCACCACGGCTAGATCGGCGCGGCCTTCCAAGGGTTCTATGGGAAGGTTGTTGAGCAAACCGCCGTCGACCAGCACCCGCCCTTGGTATTCCACGGGTTGAAACACCACCGGCACGGCCGAGGTGGCCAGCAGCGCCGGCGTGAGCAGGCCTTCGTCGAAGTACACCGTTTCGCCGGCCGCCAGATCGGTAGCAGCCAGCGTTACGGGCAGGCGCAGGTCGGCAAAGGTTTGGTTGCCGGGCAAATGAGCCGCAAACAACCGCTCCAGCATCGACACCCGCACCAAGCCCCGCCCGAACGCCGGGCGTAGCAACCGCAAAAAGCGCGTATCGGTGAGCAGCCGCAATACCTCCCGCGGCGGAATACCGGCGGCATAGAACACTGCCGCCAGCCCACCCGAGCTGACGCCCGACAACCGCCCAATGGGCAATTGCAATTCGTCGAGGGCTTCCAGCACGCCCAAATGGGCAATGCCCCGGGCCGCCCCGCCCGACATGGCCAAGCCCAGCTTGCGGGGCGTAGGGTTCGATTCGCTCACCAGCCGCTTACAGATCCGTGAGGCGCAACGTTTCGGCCAGGCGCACGCCGCGCTCGGTACGCACCACCGTGCAGGCCTCTACTTGGGCATCGTGCTCAAACACCAACACCCAGTTTTCGGCCGCCGCCCGCTCCAGCAGCAGCTCCTTCTCGCTCAGGGTTTGCAAGGGGCGCACGTCGTAGCTCATCACGTAAGGCAGCGGCAAATGCCCCGCCGAAGGAATAAGGTCGGCTACAAACGCCAGCGTACGGCCCTTGTAAGTAACGACGGGCAGCATCATCTGCTCGGTATGTCCGTCCACAAAAACCAGGTTCTGCAACATGGGCAGGGACGCCCCAAAGCTATTGGGGGTCAGAAATTGCAGCTGCCCGCTTTCCTGAATTGGCAGGATGTTTTCCTTTAAGAACGAAGCCTTTTCGCGGGCGTTCGGCTGCACGGCCCATTCCCAGTGCGCCTGGTTCGACCAGTACGTGGCGTTGGGGAAAGCCACTTGCAGCCGGTCGGCCGCCGTACGCACCACGGCGCCGCCGCAATGGTCGAAGTGCAAGTGGGTGAGCAGCACGTCGGTAATATCAGCCGCAGTAAAGCCCAAATGGCGCAAGGATTTCTCCAGCGTGTCGTCGCCGTGCAGGTAAAAATGCCCGCGAAACTTGGCGTCCTGCTTGTCGCCGATGCCGGTGTCGACAAGTACCAAACGGCCGGCGTCTTCCAGCAGCAGGCAACGCAGGGCCCAAGTGCACATGTTGTTGTCGTCGGCGGGGTTGAGCTTGTGCCAGAGCGACTTGGGCACCACGCCAAACATGGCGCCGCCATCGAGCTTAAACAGTCCGGTGTCGAGGGAATAGACGTTCATGGGCGCAAGATGCGTAAACACCCAGTCAAGCCCCAAAAAAATACCCGCTCCGGTAGCCATCGGGTACCGGAGCGGGTATCAGCTCGCAAGCCGAAGGGTGTATTAGTGTACCCACGCCAGCAGCCCGCGGAACGGGTTACCTGCACCCTTGTAACGGGTGTAGTTGGGGCGGTGAACATAGGCCTTTTTCCGCTGCATAGCCCGCGTGCTGCGCGGCATGGGACGCGCTGCCGTCACCGTAGTCCCCGCGCCATGTGCCTCCACCGAAATTGAACCGCCGCCAAAAACGAGCAGCACTGCAAAGAGAAGTACAAACTTGGACATAAAACAGAAAAAGTAAAAGTGAAAGAGTGATTCAAATATAAAACTATTCCAAGTAATTCGACCATATACAGGCAAATAAATTTTGTTATTTCAATATCTCACCAGAAATTAATGAACAAATACAATTCTATAATAAGATTTAATCAACTAATCACACACGATAGTCACCACCGCAAAACAGCTTCTTGATATTGTACTTACCCGCATTCCTGAGCCTTCGACCTAGATTTTACCCACCACATCAATATGTGGTATCTTCTACGAGCACGACCTCGTTCATTACAAGAGCAACTTGGCCGCTAAGGCTTTCCTGCTTTTGTGTATGCACGACGGATATTTACTCGAGCTGGGCTTTGAGCCGTGGGAAGCTGCTCACCAGTGGCAAACGAGCATGTACATTCACCGTCACACCGCCCGCGACGGTGCGCGGCTGTATATCTCAGTTCCGAACAAGTCGGTTCCCGCTCGCGCTACATCCACGGAGCAAGCCTTGTTGGCCCAAACGGTTCAGGCCTTTTTCCGCAAACACGGAGGCCAATCGATTGCGCCTCCCTCCGACCTGCGGACCTTGGCCAACTAAGCGAGAGAAACTGCAAAGCCAGCAACACCTTATAAACCGGCAATAACCGAAAAAGGCCACCCGCACATGTGCGGGTGGCCTTTTTGCGGTCCGGACGGGACTCGAACCCGCGACCTCCGCCGTGACAGGGCGGCAT
>NZ_VTWU01000009.1 GCF_008727865.1 Hymenobacter busanensis
CGCCCTCTGCACAACGCCCCGCCGGCACTGCCGGCGGGGCGTTGTGTGTTTAGAGACAATTCCTATTGCAGGGCGGAGGAAGGATTTGCGGACTACTGGCCAGACTTGGTAGGCAACGAGCGTAATAGAAGACCCAACGATACCCTGCTCGAATTACGCTCTGGGGTGAAGGTGGAGAAGTATTATCGATGTACCACTCGGCGGGCTGTGATACGACGACATGGCTGTAGCTAAACGAGTATTAGATGGCTCTGCGGCCTGTCACAAAAGGCTTAAGTACTCGTGACTTTGAGCGGAGTATTTTACCCCAACTAGGTTAAGCACGGCTTGCTCTACCACTCAGGTTGAGCTTGAATAGCGCAGTGAGGCGCATCATCAAGGTTGTTCGAACTGGTTTACGGGGCATTCTGCGCGAAATACCAGTGAATTGACGGTGCTTGGCATTTGGTGCTTTATCACATTGCTGGATGTAGAACAACTGACCGTGGTTATAGCACCAATTGCATGCGTGTGAATCGTAAGCAATAAAGGCGCTGCGTAAGCCATTGGCGCCGTCGTATTTCTTACAATGAAACTTTCGGTAAGCCCTCATTCCTGGCACCTACAGTTTGTTCAAGCTGCGCGGGTTTCCCGTGCCAGAGTTGCGTCGCCTTTTTCTCAACCCAGCCAACATCAACCCCGCTCGTTGCCCCACGGCCAAGCGGCAGCAAATCAGCGCAAAAAAGCGCGGCGCTACTCGGAGTGAGCAGCGCCGCGCGGGCTTTTTTCCGGAAGGTGAAAAGGTTATTGACGGACCTTGGTGCGTAGGCGTTTCAGCCCGTAAGCGGCGCCAGCGGCCAGTAGCAGCGAAGCCCCGCCGTCGAGCGGAACTGCCGTTGGAGTGCCCGGCAGCGGGCCGCCCGAGCCGGGGTCTTGCGCCTCCGCCGAGAGCGTAAACAGCAGACCTAATACAAGTGAGGAGGCCAGCCGAAGAAAGAGTTTGGGTAGTGTCATGCCAGAAGGGGGAATGAATCAAGCGAAAAGAACACCCGGGCCGGCAGCGCCAGCCCAGGTGCTGAAGTGAAGAAGGGCTTAGTCAATCGTTACCCGTTTGGCAACGACGGCGTCGCCGGCCAGAATGCGCAAGGTGTATACGCCCGTGGCCAGGTGCGACACATTGATCTGAACCTGCGCCCCGGCAGCGGAGAGCGTGGCCGACTGCTGCAGAACCTGCTGACCAATGCTGTTGTAAAGCGTGGCCTGCAAGTGCTTGGCACCCGTTACGGCCGGCATCAGCAGCGTAAAGCTCTGGTGGGCCGGGTTGGGGTACACGCTCACGCTAGCGGCGTCGAGGCCGGTTTGGTTGGCCGTGGGCCGCGTGGGCTCGAAGCGCAGCGAGAAGCGGGTGGTCAGCACGGCGGCCGCGGTAGCACTGAATGTGTACGTGGGCTGCTGACGCAAATCCACATCCAGCCCCGTCACGTCGTCGTGCAGGTACACGCCGGCACCAGGAAGGTTCAGCAGGCGATTGGCTTCGAAGGTAAACAACCCTGCTTGCGGTACTACCACGCCCAACGGAACCACAGTGGTCGTCGTGAGCAGGGGCAGGCCGTTGATGCTCAGCTGCGTACCGGCGGCCAGGGCAAACACCGACGGCACACCGCCGCCGTTGTATTGCAGCTTCAGGGCATCGTAACGCCCGTCCATGCCGGCTGTAGCGCCAGCTTCGAAGTAGATGGTGGCGTCATCGGTACCCCCGGCTCCGCGCAGAGCCAGTTGCACCACCGGCCGGGTTTCCGGCCCGCGGTTGAACGTGGGCTGCGTAGCGGAGAAGCTCGTGACGCGGGCCGCGTTGGTGAGGGCCAGCGTGGTGGAGGTGCTGCCCGGCGATACGCGCACGAAGAATGCCTGCGCCGTGGCTACCAGCGGGTCGCCGAAGCCGTTGATGTAGCTGCGGTAGGTACCGCCGTACTGGCTGTTGCTCTGGTACACGTACATCGCGTTGTCGAGGCCGGCCGGGATGAGTACCTGGCTCCAGTCGAGCGGCGAGGGGTAGGGGTTACCCACCAGGTGCAGGCCGCCGTTGGCGCCGCCGGTGCGGGCAAGCGGGCGACTAACCAAGCCGTTGTTGAGCGAGCCAACGAAATCCACGGTCTGCGAAGCCGGAATGTTGACCGTGTAGCCACGGCCCACTTGCAGCGCGTCGCTCAGGGCAGTAGGCGAGAACCAGCCTTTATCAAACGCACTGTACGTGGTAGCAGGGCTGGTAAGCACCCGGCTTTCGTCGTAGCCGAATACCGTGGGGAACGGCGTCACCAGGTTGGGCGTGGCCGAGGAGTTGTAGGCATCGTTGACCACGGGCGTAAAGCCGCTGGTGGCCAGATCGGCTACCGTGGTGTTGCTCACCGGCGGCGAGTAGTGGCGGTAACCCGCGCCGGCGTTCAGGGCCGGGCTGATGTAGCGCTGCACCGCAGCCGTACCGTTTACTACCCCTCCGGTGTTGTTCACCACGGCGGTTCCGGCCGCATCCGACAGCAGGGTCAGGCCGTTGCCATTGGTCGTCAGGTTGCCATTCAGCAAGGCAAGGTCCTCTTTTACGGCCAAGGCCTGGCTGAGCGTGACCCCGGCCCCGGCGTTGCCCACGGTGAGGCTGCGCACCTGAACCGGCAGACCCGAGCCCGTAACCTGGGCCGCCGCACCGTTGTACACGTAAAGGGCGCCTGAGCTAAAGCTACGCGTGCCCGCTACTTGTACCGAGCCCGTAGCGCCGCTTGCGCTGACGCCGGCCGGTGAGCAGATGCCAAAAATGGCGCCGCTCTGCAGCGTGAAGCTGCCCGGACCGGTGATGGTAGCACAAGTACCGCTGTTGTTGGTCGACAACGAGCCGCCCGTCTGCACCACCAAGGCGCCGTTCACCACCAGGTCGCCTTGCAGGTACAGCGCACCCGTGCCCGTGATAGTCACATTGTTGTAAGTGCCGCCCGGCAGGTTCTGCGATGAGCTGACAACCAGGTTGGGTGCGTCGGTTTGGGCGCAGATGCTGAAGGAGCCGGACTCGTCGTTGCCGTACTCCCACACACGGGCGTAAACGGTGCTGCCCGGCGTCAGGCCGGTGGCGCGCAGCAGCGAGAAGGCACCCGTGCCAGCGTCGTCGTCGCAGCCGATGAGCGTGAGGTTACCGCAGCTGCCCGAATAGAGGGCCAAGCCGGTATCGGAAAGGCTGGTACCGCTGCCCTGGTCGGTTTGCACCTGCACGACGCCGTTGGCCGGCACCGTCAAGGAGTACCACACGTCGCCGCCACTATAGCTGGCGCAGCCCGGCGCGGGTGTGCCCGTGGTCGAGGAGGCGGTGGCCCCCACGTTGGTGCCGCTCACGGCCGTGCCGCAGCTGCCCACCCCGATGCTGGTGATGGGCGTGGCCGAGGCGCACTCGTCGTTGGCCGGAGCCGGAGCCCGCGTTGTAAACGTAATGCTCGAAGCCGCAGCCGTCAGGCCGCCCGCGCAGTTGCTGGTCACCGTTACCGTGTACTGGGTACTGGGCGTCAGGCCCGTCAGGGCTACCGGCGAAGCCGTCGGAGCCGGTGTAATGGTCGTAGCCGAGCCCCCCTGCGGCGTGTAGGTCACCGTGTAGCTCGTAGCCGAGGCCGAAGCCGTGAAGCTAATGCTGGCCGACGTCGAGGTAAGGGAGTTAGCGGCTACGACAGTGGGCGGGGTACAGGCCGGGTCGGTTTGGGCGCAGACGGTGAAAGCTCCCCGGTCCTTGGTGCCGTAGGTCCATACCCGTACATACAGCGTTTCGCCCGGCGTGCGGCCGGACAGGCGAACTAAAGAAAACTGCCCGTCGGGTGAGTCGTCGTCGTCGCACTCAATGGCGGTCAAGCTGCCACAGCTGCCTGAGTACATTTCCATACCCGTATCCACTAGCGCTGAGCTGGTTACGCTGCGGGTTTCGACCTGAACGACACCGTTGGCCGGCACCTGCACCGTGTACCATACGTCGCCGGTAGTGTAGTTGGCGCAAGTAGGAGTAGGAGCACCGGCTGATGCGGTAGCGCCAATGGTGGTGCCGTTGACCGGTGTGCCACAAGTGCCCACACCAATGCTGGAAATAGCCGTAGCCCCTGCGCACTCATCGTTGGCGGGCGGCGGAACCAGCGTCGTAAACGTGACGGTTGCGGCCGTAGAAGTCAGGCCGCCGGAGCAGTTTCCCACCACCGTCACCGTGTACTGGGTGTTGGGCGTCAGGCCCGTCAGGGCTACCGGCGAAGCCGTCGGAGCCGGCGTCACGGTGGTACTGATGGAGTCGCCCAGCGCCGTGTAGCGCACGGTGTAGCTGGTGTTGCCGCTGCCAGCCGTGAAGCTGATGCTGGCCGAAGTGCTGGTGAGGTTGCCCGCCGTCAGGTTGGTGGGTGCCGAGCAGGCCGCGTCGGTTTGGGCACAGATGCTGAAGGAACCAAACGTATCGTTGCTATACTCCCATACCCGTACATACAGGGTCTCGCCGGACGTGCGGCCGGTCAGGCGAATCAGCGAGTAGGCGCCGGTGGGCGAGTCATCGTCGTCGCACTCAATGGCGGTCAGGCTGCCGCAACTGCCCGAGTACACTTCCATACCGGTGTCGCTTACCGACGAACCACTGACCGAGCCGGTTTCGAGCTGGATGATGCCATTGGCCGGTACCTGCACCGTGTACCACACGTCGCCGCCCGCATAGCTGGCGCAGCCGGGCGCAGTTACGCCGGTCGAGGACGTGGCCGACACGTTCGTGCCCGTCAAGGCCGTGCCGCAGGTGCCTACTCCGATACTGGTAATGGGCGTAGCGCCCGCGCAGTCATCATTAGCTGGGGCCGTGGTGAAGGTTCGCGTAATTAGGCCGCTTTGCTGGCCACCGGCGCAGTTTTGCCGCAGCGTCACCGTGTACTGGGTGCTGGGGGTCAGGCTCGTCAGGGCTACCGGCGAAGCCGTGGGGGCCGGAGTGATGGTGGCAGCCGTGCCGCCTTGCGGCGTCAGGGTCACCGCGTAGTCTACGGCGCCGTTGCCGGCGGTGAAATTCAGGTTAGCAGACGTTGAGGTGATACCCGTTACGCTCACGGCGGTGGGGTCGGTGCAGGTGGGCAGCACTAGGCAGATGCTAAAGCTGCCCGAGCCCGTTCCGGCTCCCGCGTGGTATACCCGTACGTAGTAGGGTTGACCAACAACGAGTCCCGTAAGGTTGCCAACTTCGGCGCCACCGGTTGAGGTGCCGTTGATGCAGCCCAGCGAGCTAAGCGTACCGCAAGTACCGGAATACAGTTGCACCACGGCGTCGAAACCTGAGCCGCTTTGCACGGTGAGGGTACCCGCATTGGCCGTGGCTGTAAAGCCGTACCACACGTCATCGTCGGGGGTGCCGGGCGTAGTGGCTGTGCAGGTGGGCGCGCCGCTGCTGGCCGTGGCCCCAATGGTGGTACCGCTTAGGGGCGTGCAAGTCGTGCCGTTGGGCGTCAGGGCCGTAGCGGTAGCGCACTCGTCGTTGGCAGGCGGCGCCGGCGTGGCGTAGGCCGCTAGCACAAAGCTGCCGCTGGTGCCCGAGCCGGTGCCGGCGTGGTACACGCGCACGTAGTAGGTGCCGGCGGCCAGGGCCGCGTTGGCGTAGTTTTCCGTCAGGCCGTTAGCCGTGGCGTTGACGCAGGACACGGCCGTCAGGCTGCCCGGCGTACCGCTAAACAGCTGCAGCACGCCGTCGTAGCCGCCGGAACTGCGCAGCGTCACGGTCACGTTGCTCACGGTAGGCAGCGTGAAACTGTACCACACGTCGTCGTCCGGCGTGCCGGGTGTGGCGGCCGAGCAGGTGGTGATGCTGCCGCTGGCCGTGGCGCCAGCCGATGAGTACACGGCGCAGAAGTCCGTCGGGGGCACTGTGCCCACGGTCAAAGCCGTAGCGCCGGCGGGCTCATCGTTGGTGGGAGCGGCGACCGTGGGCGGCGTACCGGCTGTGAAGGTCCCCGGCACAAAGCGGATGCTGCTGTTGCAGCTCGGCACGATGGCCAAGGCATTGGCACCGGTGTTGGCCGTTGTGGCGTTGCTGTTCAGGAAGTACGCGGCGTTCGGTACCTGCTGGGCCAGGTACTGCCCATTGCTTGCCGAAGGACCGCTCAGGCCCAGGGAATACGAGTACGTGTAGTTGTTGCTGCCGTCGAAGCCCGACATGTTGCCGTAGACATATTCGATGGCGTTGACCCCCTCGTAGAGCTTCACCTGGAAGTTCAGGTTCGGCCCAGGGTTGTTGAAGGTTTCCATCTCAGCCCACTCCACCGTCAGCACGCGGTTGGGGGCAGTGCCGTTCAGCTGATACTTGAGTTTGGCGGCGGCCAGTGCGGCGGCGGTGCCCGCGTTGCCCTGCAGCACCAGGTCTTCCCAGAACGGGGCCAGCATGGTGTTGGCGCTGCCGTTGCCGAGGGTGTTGGCGTAGTTATCGGTGCCGGAAGGTACCTGCGCGGTGTTGAAGCTCAGCCAGCCGTTGGTGCTGACGCGGAAGTTCGTCACGGTCTGCCCCAGGTACTGGAAGCCAAAGCCAATGGCGGTACTGCCGCTCACGTTATCGTCGGTACTGGAGGTACTGCTCCAGCCCGTGAAGCTGGTGCCCGTGCTCTGAATTGACGTGTAGCTGACCCCGGTGTTGCGGCTGATGACGTAGTCGGGCGCCGGGGCGGGTGTGGTGAAGCTGCTGGGCCCGGTGCGGGTGCTGTTGCTGGCGCCGCAGTTCTGCGTCACGTAGAACTGGTACGCGGTATTGGGCGTCAGGCCCGTTAGCTGATAGCTGCCGGCCGCGATGTTCGGCACAGTGGTGCCGCCGGTAACCGGGTTAAAGCCGGTCGGACCGTACTGCAGCGTGAAGGTGCCGCCGCCGGTAGCCGTCCAGCTCAGGTCGGCCGTGGTAGTAGTTAGGTTGCTGGCCGTCAGCCCCGAAGGGGGCAGGCAGGATGGTGGCGGGCCTAGCACCACCTGCAGGTTGGGCCGGTTGCTGGTAATCGAGCCTGTGCTCGTGGGTGGGCTTGTATCCGTTGCCCAGATCTGGGCGCGGTTGGTAGCCGTGGAGTAGCGGAGCTGCTTGGTGCCGCTGCTCTCGCCGTTGCCGCCGCCTGTAGCGTTGGTTTCAACGATGATTTCCAGGTTTTGCGACCCGGTGTAGTAAAACGGAGCCGGTAGCGGCAGCGTTATCCAGGTGTTGTTGGTGAAGGTGGCAGCCGGTAGCGTGCCGTCGTACACCAGCGTGGCCCCGGTTTCTTCCGTAGCGACGGTGGTAGCAACGGCAAACGAACTGGTGCTGGTTTCCTTTATGTACACCTTCACAGGCGTGGTCCCGAGGGTGCCCGTGCCCTTGGTGGTAAAGTACCAGGCTACACTTTGCACATTGACGGGAACCGTGCTGACCTCGCTGTTGAGGTAGATCATGGCCGTGCGTTCGTAGCCAAAGTAGCCCGCTAGCGGGAAGCGGCTCGACGACGTGCCGGTGTTGCCGGCTGGTACGGTCACCGTCTGGGCTGTGCCGCCGTGGGCCGCAAGCAGCCACGCAACCACGGCCAGCCACCCTGCGGGCCGACCCAGGGCCGTCCGTAGCCGGAATGGCCAGAGTGTTCTGAAGAATGTAAGCCAGGGTGTGGGCTGGCCTGTAAGTAAAGCTTTGTGCATGCGGTGTGTTGTGATGGTGAAAAGAAAAAGGCTGTGAAAACGGGCAGACTAAAACCGAAATAGGGCAGAGGTCTAGCTATAGTACCACGTCCGCAAAGGGTCTATTTCTTGAATTGTGCCTTGTAATACAACTGTTTGCGTAAAAATATCTGCTGGTCGCACTCGGAATGGTACTTGGCGAAAGTCACGTGCTCTTGGTTAAGTGATACAATACGATGATGGTATATGCCTTGTATTGGATATTTTGTGATTTATATACTTATATAAGGTGGTTGGGTGCAATTCCCAACAGTAGTCGACCCATCCGGCACCCGCTCGTACCTTTAGCCACCTGCCAGTCCGTTTGCCTATGTCAGAGCCAGCCGCCACCCCCGACCTCACCCAGCATTACCAACAGAAAATCCGCCAAGCCTCGTCCGAAGTGGGCAAAGTGGTAGTGGGGCAGCAGTACATGCTCAACCGCTTGTTTATTGGCCTGTTCACGGGGGGGCATATTCTGCTCGAAGGTGTGCCAGGATTGGCCAAAACTCTCACCATCAGCACGCTGGCGCGGGTGCTGCGGCTGCAGTTTCAGCGGGTGCAGTTCACGCCCGACCTGTTGCCGTCCGACCTCGTGGGCACCATGATCTACAATCAGAACAAGTCGGAGTTTGAGATGAAGCGCGGGCCCATCTTCGCCAACCTCGTGCTGGCCGACGAAGTGAACCGCTCCCCCGCCAAGGTGCAGAGCGCCCTGCTCGAAGCCATGCAGGAGCGGCAGGTAACCATCGGCGAAACCACCTACCCGCTCGATTTGCCGTTTCTGGTGCTGGCTACCCAAAACCCCGTCGAGCAGGAAGGCACCTATCCGTTGCCCGAGGCTCAGGTCGACCGGTTCATGATGAAAGTGTACGTCGACTACCTCAAGAAAACCGAGGAGCTGGAGGTGATGCGCCGCATGGCCAACCTCTCCTACAGCTCCGACGTGCAGCCCGTGCTCAGCAAGGAAGACGTGTTCGGCATCCGCAACCTCATCAACCAGGTGCAGATTTCCGACACGCTGGAGAAGTACATCATCGAGCTGATTTTTGCCACCCGCAAGCCCGCCGAGTACGACCTGGCCGACTTCGCACCCTACGTGCAGTACGGCGTGAGCCCGCGCGCCAGCATTGCCATTCACCGTGCCGCCCGCGCCGTGGCCTTCTTCGACGAGCGCGACTACGTGCTGCCCGAAGACATCAAGGAAGTGGCCGCCGACGTGCTCAACCACCGCATCATGCTCACCTACGAGGCCGAAGCCGACGGCGTGCGCACCCAGGATTTGATTGAAGCCATTTTGCGCAAGGTGCCCATCAGCTAGGCGGTACTGGCAGAAACAAAAAACGCCCTTCGGCCACAAGCCGAAGGGCGTTTTGTATGCAGAAAGCAGCAGGGTTATTCCACCACCACTCGTTTGGTAATCGGCCCGGCCGTGGTGGCGAGGTGCAGCGAGTACACGCCGCGCGACAAGCCGCTCACGTCGAATTCCGCACCAACTCCTGCGGAGGTGGGCTCCAACGTGCGTTGCTGCACGCGTTGGCCGAGGGCGTTGTAGAGCACGGCTTCCGTGGCGGTGCGCCCGAGCAGTGCGGGCAGGTACACCGAAAACGCGTGGTGCGCGGGGTTTGGGTACAAGGCTACCTGGGCCGCTAAAGCCGCCGGCTGCGTGGCCGAAACCGCCCCGATGGTGATGATGTAGTCTTCCGTTTCGCCGGTGCCAAACGTGGTGCACGCGTCGGCGGGGGTGTTGCCCGAGCCGTTGGTGCGGCTGCGCACCCGCAGCCCGGTGCGGCCCAGCGGCGCCGTGGCGGGCACGGTAAAGCTGGTGGTGGCCGTGCTGCCGGCTAAGGTGCCAAATCCCACCTGAAACCCTTCCGCTGCTTCAAACACGCCGTTCTGGTTGTAGTCGATCCACGCAGTGAGGTCGGCGGCGCTGACGCCGGGAGTCAGCGCCAACTGGTAGGTCTGGCCGCGCCGCAAGGTGGCCGTGGTATTGCCCGCATCGGGGTACACCGAGTAGGCGCTGTTGGAAGTGCTGGTCGAGCACGAGGTGCCCAGGTTGCTGAGCGTGGTGCCCGGAATGGCCACACCCGAAATGGTAGGGCCAAAACAGCTGCCGGCCACGTTGGTGCAGTAGGGCAACAAGGCAAAGGAGGTTGTGGCCGCAGCCGACGTAAGGGCGCCGCTGCAGTTGGTCACCACGCTCACCGTGTAGCCCACCAGCGGCGTGAGGCCGTTGAGCACCACGGGCGAAGTCGTGACCGGCACCGTAACCGGGCTGCCGCCGGCGGGCGTGTACGTGAGCAGGTAATCGGTAGCGTTGGGCGGGCCCGTAAACTGCACCGTGGCCGTGTTGTTTGCGCCCGGCGTCACGGTGAGGCCCGAAACGGCGGGGCACAGCGCGGCGCTGGTGAAGGTGGTCGTCGCCGCTGCCGACGTCAGCCCGCTGCCGCAGTTGGCCACTATGCTCACCGCGTAGGTGGTACCAGGGGTAAGCCCGGTCAGCGTGACGGGTTGCGTGGCGCTGGTAATGGTAATGGGCGTGCCGCCGCCTTGCGGGGTCAGCGTAATCACGTAGTCAACGCCGTTGGCAGGCCGGTTGAAGCTCAGTACGGCCGTGGAAGTGGTAATGCCGGTAACGTTGAGCGTGGTGGGCGCCGGGCAGGCCGCCGTGGTGGTAAACGACGTGCACACCGGCGGCGACTGGCCGCCACCCGTGCAGTTGCTGGCCACGCACACCGAGTACGTGGTGCCGGGCGTAAGCCCCGTTAGCGTATACCCGCTGGTCACGCCCGATACCGTGGCCGTTTGGCCGCCCTGCGGCGTGTAGGTGATGGTGTAGTTGACGGGCGTGGGCGGGGTGCTCGGTGGGCTGAACAGCACCCGGGCCGAGGTAGCGGTAACGGCCGTCGTGCTGGGCGTGTTGACGATGGATCCGCACGGCGGCACCGAGGCGGCGCAAATGGTAAACGGGCCGCCCGGCGCGCTGGTGAAGAGGCCCACGCCATCGACGAGCACGTAGTAGGTGGTGTTGGGCGTCAGGCCCGTGGCCGTGAGCTGGGGCGTGGCCACGCCGGCCGAGCCGCTGTTGATAACGCACGCCACCGGGGTGAAGGCACCAATGCACCCGCCACTGCTGGGGCTAAACAGCACCACGCGCTTGGCCGCCGTGCCATTAACGGTCAGGTAGAGCGAAGTACTGCCCGGGCCGGTAGCCTCGGTTTGCACCGTAAACCACACGTCGTTGGCGTAGGTGATACCGCTGCCCACGCAGTTGCTCGAACTGCCGCCGACGCCCGAAGGCGTGGCGCCGTAGGTGCTGGCCGCTACCGGTGTGCACACGTTCCCGTTCAGCGGCAGGGCCACGGCGCCGCAGGGGTTGTCGTTGGTAATCGGCACCGAAAACGTGTAGGTAGTAGACACGGGCGTGCCAAACGCGCAGCTGGCCGAAATCGTCGTTTCGTATTGGCTGCCGGGCGTCAGGCCAGTCAAGTTTAGCGTGCGGGTAGACGTGGTGAACGTGCCGAAGGTATTCTGGGCCGTGGCGTTCCGAATGGTGACGGTGTAGGGGGGGACGGTATTGACACCGTTGGTAATGGTGATGGTGCCGGTCGTGGGGCTGGTGCTGGTAAAGGTGCCGAAGGTGGGCGGGTCGCAGACGGCCGTGCCGGGCCCGTCGCTCACGCAGATGGTAAACGGCCCCGGCTGGTCAGAGGCAAAAGCCCCCGACACCCGCACGTAATACGTGGTGCTGGCCTGCAGCAAACCCGTAACCAAGCGGGGCGCCGAAGTATTCGGCGTGCTCGATGCCGAGGTGGCAATGGTGGTGAAGGGCCCCGCGCAGCCGGCGGCCGAAAACAGCTGCACCAGGCCGGCCGGGTTGCCGTTTACGGTGATGGTAGCTCCGAAACTGGCCGGGCCCGTGGCGGCGGTGGTGAACTTAAACCACACATCCTTGGGCGTGCCCTGCACCGTGTAGCCGTTTGGCACGGTGGTGGTGGCATCCACATTGGTGCCCGTTGTGAGCGTGGTGCACAGGCTGCCTTGCAGCGGCAGGTTCACGGCGCCGCAGGGGTCGTCGTTGGCGGGGGCCTGGGCGTGGGCGGCCAGGGCCGTCAGCAGCCACAGGGCCAGCGCCAGCACACCCCGGTGGAAGTGGCGTAACGGCCGCCGTAGAGCCGTGCTGATAAAGGCTGGGTTTCCGCGCCTTGGCGCGAGCAGGGGTAAGGGTAAATGCATACTAGAATTGTGGAAAGTGGAAAACAACCCTCTACGCCATCTGCTGGGTAGCGTCGAGTAAATGATTCGGCATCAAAAGCTCTGTAAACCATGCCCAAGTCGGGAAGAAAAGCCTGCGGCAAGCACCACAGGCCTTTCTCATTAACCCAGTTGAAAGTGGTTCACTAGCAATAGAAAGTCGCTTACTGCCGCACAAGGCGGCGGCTGGTCATCTGCCCGTCGGGGGTGTGCAGGCGCAGCACATACACCCCACTGGGCACGGTTTGCAGGTTAAGTGTGTGGCGCAGGGTACCGGCGGCTACCGGCACGGTGGTTTCCTGCACCAGCCGGCCGAGCGCGTCGAGCACTTGCAGCGTAGCCGAGCCGCCCTTTGGCAAATCGGCGACAATGGTAACGGCATCGTTCGTGGGGTTGGGGTAGGCGCTCCAGGCCGCGGCGGTGTGCGCGGCTGTTAGGGCCGTGGGCATCAGCACGGTGGTGGTGGCCGTGTTGGTGCGCACCGGGGCGTTGTAGTCGAATAGAATGCGGGCGGCGTTGGGAATAACCACGCCGGCCGCCAAGCTCGGCTGCGGCTGCACCCGGAAGCGCACGAAACCCTGCGAGGCAATAACGTTGGTGTTGCGCGCCGGCAGGTCAATGTCGCGGAAGCTCACCGTGAGCACGCCGTGGGCCGTCAGGCTCCAGTGGCAGTTGTGCGACTGCGCAATGAGCTGCAACGAGCCCGGCTGCAGCCGCTGGATGTTCAGCGTGTCTTGCACCACCACGGTGAAGGCCGTGTCGGTACCCATGTTCTGAAACCGGATGGTGTAGTCGAGCGGTTGGCGGGCGGCCACTTGCTGCGGCGTGAGCTGGGTGTAGTTCACGGTCATGTCGTTGGGGTCAAACGAGCCCGTTACGGTCTGCTGCGCGGTGCTGGTGTTATCGGCCGGTTCGGTGTCGCCGGCCAGCACGGCCGTGGCCGACGACGTGAGCACCGTGCCCAGCGCCGTGTTGATGGGCAGGCTGAACTGCACGTCGAAGCTGCGGCTGGCAAACGGCGCCAAGCCGCTGTAGCTCCAGCTGACGGTGTTGCCGCTGGCGGAGCCGGCCGGCGTGCTGCCCACGTACTGCGCCCGCGCATCGAGCGTGGCGCTCAGCGTACCGGCGGCCGTGGTAGTGCCCGTGTTTTCCAGCGTCACGCGGTATTTGGTTAGAAAACCGGGCCGGGCAGCCCCGTAGGGTGTCAGGGTCACGCGCACGTCGGCCACGTTGGCCACCGGACTCAGACCGAAATCCAGGCCGCTGGTGGTTTGGCCCGCCGCCGGAAACTGCCCGCTATAGCCGGCCGCCGCCTGGCTGAGGGTGTAGTGCGCCGGTACATTCGGCAGGGCCAGGTTGTAGGCGCCCGCGTTGCCAAACACGTAGTACTGCCCGCTGCCGGCCACGGTGCTGTAGCTCAGCTGCTGGTTGGTTTCGGTGAGAACCACGCTCTTCGGAAAACCACCTTCGCCCGTGTCGCGCTGGCCGTTGCCGTTCTGGTCGAGGTACACGGTGCCGCTGAGGGAGGCCGCGGGGTCAAGGCGCAGCACGAAGCCGCCCGTGGGCAACTGCTCTTGGTCAAACAAGGCGTCCTCGTACAACTGGCCCGTCACGTAGAGGTTGCCGGCCGCGTCGCTCGTCAGCACCTCGCCCTGGCTGGCGTTGGAGAAGGTGGGCACCTTGCGCGGAACCGTAGGCGTAGAGGTGCGGGCCCAGCGGAGGTTGCCAGCCGCATCGTAGCTGACTACGAACAGGCAAATGCGCTTGAAACCGGCCGCTGAGAGCGGCGCCGGGCTGATGAGCGTGGTGCTGCCGAAGGTAATGGAGTTGGTGGTGGGGCCGCCAAAGGAACCCAGCTGGTACACGTTGCCGGCTGGGTCTACGGTTACGCCGGCCCGCACGAAGCCCGAACCGCCGGCTGCTCCGCGAATCCACTGGGGCACGCCGGCCGCAGAGATTTTAGCGGTGAAACAGCCCGACGAATTGAATGTCTCCGACCCGAAGGACACCGAAGGAAAGTTGGAGTCCCCCACTACGAAGGCGTTGCCGGCAGCATCCAGCGCCAAATGGCCTGCAAGGTCAACATTGCCTTGACCCGGGCCAGCGCTGGTACTGGAGGACAAAGCCCATTGCGTGTTGCCGCTAGTGGAAAGCCGGGTCACGAAAGTGTGCACCCTGGTTCCTCCCCTGGTGCCTAGCACTACGGGCGCCGCGCCGCCAAAAGTGACTTCGCCTGCGTAGCCGCCGGTGCAGTACAGGTCACCCTGTGGCCCCAGTTTCATGGCGTGAATCTTATGGTAGGGGCCAAAATTGGTTTCGGGCTGCGGCACGTACTGCTGCACTTGCGTAATGGTGCCGCCCGCATCGGCGCGCAAAATCATGGAACTGGAAGCGTTACTGCCCGGTGAAAACACGAAGCTGCCCATTGTCACCCCCGATTCGCCATTGGCCGCTACGTAGCAGGTGCTAGCTGCGTCGGCGGCCAGGGCGGTAACATCGGCCGAGGTGTCGCCCTGGTTCAGGTAGCGCAGGTACTGCACCACGCCCGCCGGGCTGATTTTGGCCAGGTAAAGTCCCACCGACGACAGGCTTTGGCCGCCGAATGTGAACGGCACCGGCGTCGTGCCCGGCCCCAGCGTTTTGGGCCGCGACTTGAAGGCCACGTACACGTTGCCGGCCGGGTCGGTGGTGATGCTGCTCAGGAAGTCGTCGTTGGTGCCCGAAGCCGGCAGCAGCCACTGCACGTTGCCGGCCGCGTCGAATTTGGCCACAAACGAGTCGTAGTCGTTCAGGTTCAGCAAGCCGCCGCAGGAGAAGCCCCACAGGTGAAACTCGTTGCGAAACTCGCCCCCTACGTAGCTGTTGCCAGCCGCGTCGGTAGCAGCTTGGAAGCTGCTGGCCGTGGGGTATAGGCCACGCGCCCAGACGGCGTGCTGCGCCGAGGCCCACCGGCTACCGCCAAGCAGGACTATGAGCAAAAAAAATACGCGTAGAAATTTCATCATCGGATGATAGAAGGTTCAGACACCCACCGCGCGCAACGCTGTGGTGCGGGCTGGAAAACTGACCCCGGCCGGTAGGCAACTTTCCCTTTCATGGCACCAGACCGGAGTTGCTGACAAAAGGCTTCCGGCCCGGTGAAATATTTTCCAGCGGCGGCTACAATGCCCAGCGCACCCCAAACTGCAGCCCCGTTGCCGTCGACTGCTGCCGCACGCCCGCCGCGGGCCGGTACACCGACAAAGCCTGCCAGCGCAGGGCCGGCGCTACGCTCACGCTCAGCCGCGAGGTCAGCCCGTAGTTCAGCGCCAGGCTGCCGCTCAGGACCAGGTTGAGCGGCCGGAACGGTCCTTCGTGCACTCGTATGCGCTCGGTGCGGTAGCTGCGGCCGTCTTCGGTCACGAGCTGCGTGCCGCCCAAAAACAGCTGCACCTGCGCGCCAGCGGCCACATCGGCCCACCAACGGGAGCCCGTGGCGGGCGTGAGGCGGTAGCGCAGCAGCAGGGGCAGCGTCACGAAGCGGTAGTTGGGCGTGAGGGTTTTGTAGGTGGTGGTTTCGCGCTTGCTCACCAGCGGCGTCACGGTTTTCTGTGTCGTCCGGATGCTGTCGTGCTGCAGGATGGTGGTGAATACCGTGTCGGGAATGGCCACGTACACCGTGTCGTAGCGCAGCACCTGCCCGCTCTGGTTGAACACCGGCGAGAGTTGCGGCACCAGCCGGTCGCGCACCGAGTACACCGTATGCGTGCTGGTGAAATACTGGCTGGTGTGCGTAATGGTCGTGTCGTAGGTCACCGTCACGTCGGTGCGGCGGTTGGTCAGGCGCATTTCGGTGCCCAGGGTGTTGTAGCCCAAGCCCGCGCCCACGCTTAGGCGGTCGGTGAGGCGGCATTCGGCCATGGCCGCCACGTTGATGCCCTTGCGTCCCATTTCGTGGTTGCGGCGCAAGGCCAGCAGCGTGTCGGAGGTATTCAGGCGCAGGTAGTTCTGCTCGGCCGCGCCCGTGAGCAGCAGGCTCCAGCGGTGGGGCGGGCGGTGCGGCTGGGCGGTGTCGGGGGCCGGGGCGGGAGTGGCCGCAACGGCCGGCGCTTCGGTACCGGGTGCCTCGCCCAGCGCCAGCAGCAGGCTGTCCGTTTGCAGCCGCAGCCGAATCAGCTCGGCGCGCTTGGCGCGTAGCGCGCTGCGCAGCACGGCCAGCTGCGGGGCGGCCGAATCGCGCCGCTGCCATTGCGTGGCGCGCTCCAGGGCCACCAGCTCGCGCAAAGCGCCGGGCACCGAATCAGGCGCCGCAAGGCCGAAGGCAAGACCGGCGGAAACCTGCGGGCGAGCCGCGGCTGCGGTTTCGCTAGAACTCGTGCGAATCGAATCTACAGAGGCCACAACTACCGTTGTCAGTACGGATGCTTGGGGCGAAATGGCGCCTGCCGAGGCCAACTGCGGTGCTACAGCGGTGCGCCCAACCGCGGGCCGAACAGCCGGCAGCCGCACCAGGCGAGAGTCACTGGTTGAGTGCTGTAGCGAAGAGTAGCCGCTCGCAGAAACGTGGGCTGCGGGCTGCCGGCGGGCAAGCGCGGCCGGGGCCAGTGTTGCTGGGGTTGCTGACTGAGACAAAGTGCGTGCTACCACCGTGGAGTTCGGCGGCACAACCACCCGTTTCGGTAGCAGCCAACCAATGGCTACGCCCAACAGCACGGCCAGCGGCAGCAGCCACGGCAGCGGCAACGGCCGGCGCGCTGGGCGCGGCTCGGGCGGCAGCGCGGCCAGGCGCTCCTCAATGCCCCGCCACACGGGCGCGGCCGGTGGCAACGTATAGTCGCTAAACGCCTCGCGCAACGATTCGTCCAGGCGGTTGAAGTCGGGTTCCTCACTCATGATCGAACAAAGTTGTGCCGCTGGTGCAGCAGCCAGAGTTGTTTGCGCGCTTTGCTAAGCTGCGCTTTGGAGGTGCTTTCCTGAATGCCGAGCAGTTCCCCGATTTCGGCGTGCGAATACCCATCGACGGCGTAGAGCAGCAGCACCAGCCGGCAGCCGTCGGGCAACTGCTCAATCAGGGCCAGCACTTCGGCCACGCTCAGGCGGTCGAGCGCGTCGGATTCCGGCGCGGCGGGCTCCAGAATGTCGTCGAGCTGCACCTGGGCGCGGCGCAGTTTGCCGCTCTGGAAGTGGTTGATGGCCGTGGTAACGACCACGCGCCGGATCCAGCCTTCCAGGGAGCCTTCGGCCCGGAAGTCGGCAATGCGGGTAAATACCTTCACGAAGGCGTCCTGCAGGATGTCTTCGGCCTCGGGCAACGACCGCGCATACCGCCGCGCTACGCCCAGCATTTTGCCGGCGTAGCGGGTGTAAAGCGCCCGTTGGGCCGCCGGTTCGCGGCGCCGGCAACGGGCAAGCAGATCGTCGAGGTCGGGGTAAAAATCCGGCATGTAACCACGCCCGTGCCGGGCGTCTGGCGCCTAGACAGGGCAGGATAGAAAAAGGCTGCTATCGAGGAGAAAAAAAGGATAATGATACGGGCTATACCGCAATAAACCTGCGCCCAATGGCTGCAAAGTGATGAAATTGGTCCAGGGCACGCAACACTGCAACTGCCAATTTTGCACCGGAATCAGGCTCTTGCTGATGCGGGTGCGGTACCGGAAGCTGCGCCGGCGGCTCTTCCGGCAACGGTATGGCGCTGCATGCCGCATATTTGCAGCTGCTTTCCTGTGCTTTTTTCGTTGCTGGCCGTGTCTCGTCTTTCCAAAACCCTGCGTGCCCTGGGCAGCCTCGCCCGCAACCCCTGGCTGCTCAACCACGTGCTGGCCGCCGACACCGACGCGTGGCAACGCCAAGCGCTGCGCCACGCAGCCCGCTGGCAGGTAGGCGAATACGGCCTGCCCGAGACGCCGCTGACCAACCTGCTGCCGCCGGGCGGCGACACCGTACACCCTTTCGCCTTCGGTGGCGGCGGCTCCCTGCCTACCGATTTGCTGCTGCTGCGTGCCCTGGCCCGCCAAAAACCGGGCGCCTCGTATTTCGAAATCGGGACGTGGCGGGGCGAAAGCGCCGCCGCCGTGGCCGATGTAGCCGCCACGGTCCACACGCTCAACCTCTCGGCCGACGAGCTGCGCCAAATGGGCATGGCCCAGGCGTACATCGACCTGCACGGCCACTTTTCCCGGCCTCTGCCCAACGTCACGCACCTGCACGGCAACTCCGCCACCTTCAACTTCGGCGGCCTCGGCCCCTTCGACGTGGTGTTCATTGACGGTGACCACCGCTACGAGGCCGTGCGGCGCGACACCGAGCGCGTGTTTGCCGAACTGCTGCATCCGCAGTCGGTAGTGGTGTGGCACGATGCCGCCCAGCAGCCGGGCCAACCGCGCTGGGAAGTACTAACCGGGCTGCTGGATGGCATACCCGCTACGGCCGCGGGCCAGCTGTACGCCGTGCAAAACACGCTCTGCGCCCTCTACAGTCCCACGCCGCTGCCCGCGCAGGTGCATCAGCCGCACGCCGCGCCCAATCCCGCTTTTGCGGTACACGTGCAGCCGCTGCGCTGATATACGCGCTTGGTTTTAGCGCTGCAGCAGTTGCCGCCAACCGGCAAGGTCTTGCCAGCGCGGTATAAAATGGCTGGGCGACAAGGTGGTGGCCCGCCGAAATTGCCAGAGCAAATAGCCTGTGGAAGCGAGGTAGGAAATCGTGGTGGCTAAGGCCGCGCCCTGGGCGCCGTAGCGCGGAATCAGCACGGCACAGCCCATCAGCGTAACCGCAATGCCCACCGTCTGCGCCCAGTTGTTGATGCGGTAGCGGGCCAGGCCAGCAAAATAGCTGCTCATCAGCATCGAAAGGCTGATGGCGAGGGTGCCCGGGGCCAGTAGCGCAATAATGGGCCGCGCCGCCCCGAATTCCGGGCCGAAAATGCGCGCCAGCACAGCGGCCGGCAGGGCCACCAGCGCTAGCACGGCCGCAGCCGTGGCCAGCAGCGCCAGCCGCGCCGTGCGGGCCGTGGCGTGGGCTTCGGTTTGCTCGTCGTGGGCGTGCACCAGGTCGAGGTATTGCACCTGGGCCGCGGAGCGCGGAATGAGCCAAATAGCCTCGGCCAGCGCCGTACCCACCGACAGCACGCCCACCGCTTTGGGCCCGGCCAGCGCCGCCACAAAGTAGTAGCTGAGGCGGTAGTTGAGGAACGAAAGGATGTTGGAAAAATGCGCCCCGCGGCTGTGCTGGGCCAACTCACGCACGGCCGCGCGCAAACCGGCGCCGCGCGCCCACCCGTCGGTGGTGCGGGCCAGCAGCAGCAGGCTAACCAGCAGCGGCAAGCCGTAGGCCGGGTAGCTCACCCACCAATACGCCGCTACGGTCCGTTCCTCGAAACCCGACAGCACCAGCCAGAGGCCACCGGCCAGTAGCCCGGCCTGGGCCAGGTTCAGTAGGTTGTAGGTTTGCTCCCGGCGCCGGGCCAGCAGCAGCGAAGTGGTGATGGACAAGCCCGCCTGCAGCCACGCAATGCCCAGCAGATGCAGCAAGTACGTGGGCGACGGGTGCCGCCAGAGCCACACGCCCGCCGTGCCCAGCAGGCAAACCAGCGTGGCCCAGGCACTGGCCGGCACCAACAAATGCCACTGGTTGCGCCGCGCGCCCAGGTAGATCAGCGACGAGCCGCCCAGCAGCCCAATGAACAGCAGCAGCAGCGCTACGTCGGTCACAAACAAACTGACTTGCCCGCGCCCCGCCGCGCCCAGAAACCGAGCTGTGACGAGGACCACCGCGAAGTTGAGCAGCGCAATGCCCAAACGGGCGGCAAACGTCTGAATGAGGCGGCGCAGCATAGGGCTAGCGGGCAACTACCGATTGCGGCACCGGCGTGCGAACAATATTGGCGTAGAGGGCCGCAAAACGTTGCCCCACGGCTGGGTAGCTGAAGTTTTCCTCCGCAGCGGCCCGCAGCACAGCAGGGTCGAAGCGGGCGGTATCGGCCTGCAACACCGTCAGTAGCGCCTGGGCCAGCGCCGCTTCGTCGGCGGGCGGCACCAGCAGGCCGCGGGTGCCGTCGGGCGGGAGCAGTTCGGGTACACCGTTTACGCTCGTGGCCACCGCCGGCAAGCCGCTGGCCTGGGCTTCGATGAGCACGCAGGGCAAGTTTTCGTAGTTGGAAAACAGCACAAAGGCCTGCGCCCGTCGCATTTCTTCGGCTACCTGCGGCGAGGTTAGTTTGCCCAAAAACTCCACCGTACCATCGGCCAGCAGGCCCAGGTCGGTGGCCAGCTGGTGCATCTGAGCTTCGGCGGCGCCGTAGCCGGCAATGCGCAAATGTAGGTTCAAGTGCGGATGCGCGGTGCGCAGGCGGGCCACGGTGCGCAGCAGGCCACTCAGGTTTTTGGCCTTTTCGTTGAACGCCGCTACGTTCAGCAGCCCGCGCCGTCGCTGGCCGGCAGCAGGCAAATGAAACAGCTCGGTATCCACTACGTTCGGCACGATGACGGTGCGCGGGTTCACGCCGCCCAGCCGGGCAAGGTTGCGGCGCAAATCGTCGGAAACAGGGGTGTAGGCAGCGGCTTGGCGCACCAGCAGGCCGGCCAGCCACTGCCGAAACCGGCCGAGCTTCCACACGTTGGCCGGCGCGAAAATCGTCCAGTTTTCGGTAATGAGGTATGGAATGCCGCGCAGCCATTTCAGGGCCAGGGCAAAGGCACCGGTACGCAGCAGCACGTGGGCGTGCACGATTTCGGGCCACTGTCCGCCCCAGTGCCGGCGCACTGCCCGCAGACCGCGCCAGGTGCAGAGTGTCCACAGCACCAGCTTCAGCAGGCGGTCGACCGGGCCGATGCCGGTGAGGCGGGCGCGGTAGTAGTAGCGCCAGGTGGGCACGCGGCCCTTTAGGTCAACCTCCACGTCGATGAGCCGCGGCAGCGGACCCCGCGCCACGGCGGCAAACACCACGGCTATGCGGGCCGGGCCGTCGGCGTCGGCCACGCGCGCAATGGCGTCCACGTGCCGCGCCACGAAGTCGCCGTCCTGGTCGTCGTAGCGGTTGGGGTACCATTTGGGCAGCATGAGCACGCGCGGGAGCGGCATAAGCAGAAAGCAGCGAGGGGAATTGGGCCAACGAAAGCGCAAGCTACGGCATTGTGGGCAGTAGCGGCGCCCCAAAACGGTATCGGCCCGCCCCCGGATGGGAGCGGGCCGGCCCACTCATTCACTGCAATAGATAACGTAACAGCGCCGTCCTTATTGGCTCACCACGAAGCGCACCGTTAGCACATCGGCGCCGGCGCTGACGGTGGCAATGTAGAGGCCCGATTTCAGCGTGGCCGGCAGCGCAATTTCCTGCTGACCGGCAGCGGCTTGCTGGTTCTGGCGCACCACGGCTACTTCGCGGCCCGTCACGTCGAGCACGCGCACCGATACCGCGCCGGCCCGCTGCAGTTCAAACCGTAGCGTGGCGGCGCCGGCCGTGGGGTTCGGGGCCACGCTCAGGCCTTGCAGGGCTTTGCTGGCGGGCTGGGTGGCCAGCACTTGGCCGGGCACGTTGTAGCAGGTGGTTTGGGGGTTGAAGTTGGTCCAGCCTTCGGTCCAGTTGGTGTTGCCGAACGCGCCGCGGAACGTTACCACGTCGAAGGTGCCGTTGACGCCGCCGTTGCCGGTGCCGGTTACTTTGGCGTTGGTGAAGGCGGCGCCCGTGTTCAGCAGCGAAGCCGCCGGCAAGGCAAAGTTCGGGGCGCACTGGCGGTTGTTGCCGCAGTTGCCTTCAAAGAACAGGTTGTCGTAGTTCAGGCCCAGCGCCGCCAGCGTGCGGGTGGTATCGTTGCCGTTGCCGCCCACAAAGGCGTTGATGTTGAAGGCCGGCGTGGCGGCAGAGGTGCCGCCCAAACGGGCAGCGCGGGGGCTGTAGCCGGCCAGCACGTTGTTTTGAAACAGCAAGGTGCCCGCCGTGGCGTTGGCCTGGGTAGTGCCGGGGGCGCCGCCGTTGATTTCGAGCCCGGCGCGGCGGCCCGCAAACACGCTGTTGAAGATGCTCTGCGACGAATTCTGGCGGATAAGCGCGCCGGCCGAGTTGGCAAACGGGCTGGCCGGCGCGGGTGTCGTGGGCAGAAACACGCTCATGTTGGAAAACACCGCCGAGGTTTGGGGGGTAGCCGCGCTGTTGGTGCCGTCGTTGTCGCTTTCGAAGCCGTTCGACACGCCGTTCGTGGCGAAGTCGCCGCGGCTCTGGTCGCGCACCGCAATGCCAAACTGCACGCGGCCCGAGTAGCCGAAATCGGTGTCGAAATCGTCGTCGGTGCCGGCCAGGGCCACGAGGTACTTGGCGTTGACGGTGCCGCCGAACCACTCAAACGAGTCGTCGCCGGAAGCCGTTACCTGAATGTGGTCGATGGTGGTGCCGGCGCCCACGCCGCCCAGCGTCAGGCCGTTGATTTCGTTGCCGGGCAGAAACGGAATGCCGGGAAATTCGATGCGCACGTACTGCAGCACGCCCGAGTTGTCGAGCGGATTGGTGCCGCCGTAGGTAGCCTCTGTGCCACCCTCAATCTGGGGGCTGCCGGTGCGGTTGGTAGGGGCGTTGCCGCAGATGATGATGCCGCCCCAGTCGCCGGGCTGGCGCTGGCCCGCCGGCTTTTCGGAAGTGAAAACGATGGGCTGCGAAGCCGTGCCGGCTGCGTTGATGCGGCCGCCCTGACGGATGACCAGTGCCCCTTGGTTGGCAAAGCTGCCCTTGATGATGGTGCCCGGCTCGATGGTGAGCGTAACGCCGCTGTTGACGTACACGATGCCGTTGAGCAGGTAGATGTTATTGCGGGTCCAGGTGGTGTTGGCGGTTATGGCAAAACCCGATTTGTCGGGCGTGCCACTGCCCACGGCCACTACGTTCGGGGCGGTGGCGGGGCAGGTGGTTTGGGCATGCGCGGCCGCTACCGAAGCCGCGAACAACAGAGCGAGTACAGTCTTTTTCATGGCGTAAAGCGAGGTGTAATCCAGGGTGGGACTTGACGCTGCAAAGCTCTGACACAGAAACGCCCACCCGGTAGGGGTGGGCGTTATGGTTTCGTTGCGCGGGTGTTACGTTTCTGTGTTCCGGCCGCTGCTAAAAGCGGTAGGTCAGGCCCAGCGTGGAGTACTGGCCACGCCGGTAGCGGGCATACACGGCCTGCTGCTCGAAGTCGGCAATTTTGCCGTTGCGGTCGAGGTCGTAGTACTGGCGCACGTACTGGTTTAGCAGGTTCTGCACGCCGGCTCGCACTTCCAGGTGCGGCCCAAAGCCCTTGGTCACGGCCAGGTCCACCACGTGGCGCGGCAGCTCAAACACGCTGAAGTTCTGCCGCTGGTCGCCCACAAACGTGATGCGCGGCCCGACCACGTTGTACTGCGCCGATACCTGCCAGCGCCGGTCGTCGTCCTGGTAAAAGGTGCCGAAGTTGACCACGTAGGGCGACTGGCCCTGCAGCGGGCGGTTGGTGAGGGCGAAGTCTTTGTTTTGCGCCAGGGCCGTGTCGAGCTGCACCCGGCTGCGAATCAGCGAAGCGTTGACCACGAACGAGAAGCGCTGCCAGAACGCGTTGTCGACCACCGTGGCCAGCGACTTGCGGGCTTCCACTTCCACGCCCACGTCGTAGGCGCGGTCGGCGTTTTGGTAGGTCAGCGTCACGTTGCCGTTGGAGCGCGTCACCTGCTCGATGGCGTCGGTAAAGTGCTTGTAGAACACACCCACCGACAGCATTTCCGAGCGCGTGGGGTAGAATTCGTAGCGCAAATCGGCGTTGTAAATGCGGGCCGTGAGCAACGAGTCGTTGCCCTGCACAAAGAAGTTCGTGTTGAAATCGTAGTAGGTGTAGTCGGCAATTTCGCGGAACTCGGGGCGGTTCACCGACACGCTCGAACCAGCCCGCAGCAGGTGCCGCTCGTTGAAGGTGTACGTCGCGTTCAACGAGGGCAGCACGAACGTGCGAATTTCCTCGTAGGGCTTTTTGGTGGCCGTGGCCGACTCCGTTTCGCCCGAGGCCAGCTGCTTGCGGTTGTACTCCACTCGCACGCCGCCGCTCAGGTTAAATTTGTCCGACAGCGGCGCCACAGCGCTCAGGTAGCCGGCCACTAGGCGGTTTTCGCCGGTGTAGCGGTCCTGCGGAAGCGTGCCTTCGCGAATCACAAAGCCGCCGTTGGGGTAAATGTTGGCTTCGTCGAAAATGCTGCTGAGCGGCAGCGCGGCCAGGGCTTGGTTGAAGCGCGCCGAGCGGGTGTAGTTGAAGTAGCGGCTGGTGTAGCTGCGGCGCTTTTCTTCGGCGTAGAACCCGGCCCGCAGCTTGTAGAGGTTGGCGCTGAGCGTGTCGCGGCCCGGCAGGCGCTGCTCAAACTGGCCGCTGGCCATGTAGGTGTCTTCGCCCAGCTTGGAGTAGAAGCGGGAACTGGTCTGCGGCACCACGTCGACGGACACCACAAACGGGTTGGGGCTTTCGTCGGTATCGGGCCGGTTGTAGCGCGTCTGCTGGTTCTGCCGGTAATCGGGCTCGTCGCGACTCACGTGGTTGTAGCCCGTAGCCCAGGTAATGGTGCTGCGGCCGGCGGCGCCCACCTCGTGAGTGCCACCCAACTGGCCCGAGTAAATGCTGCGGCTCTGGTAGTGCAGGGCGTAGTCGTTGCGCTGCTGCGCGTCTTCGCCGGTGCCGTTTTCAAAGTTCAGCCCTTGGCGGTTCACCACCTCGTCGGTGCCGTACTGGTTGAAAAAATTGCGCAGCTCCAGGCGGTTGTGGTCGTTCAGCCGCACCTGGTAGTTGTGAATGATGCCCAGGCGCACCGCCGACACGCTGCGGGTGTCGGTGTAGCTGAATTTGGGGTCGAGAATACCCGCGCGGTATTCATTGAAGCGCTGCCGCTCCGAGGTGTACTGCTCTTGAGTAGACGAGTACGAAATAGACGTTACGTTGCTCACGTACGCCCGCCCGATGTCGAAGCGGCGGTTGAGGCCGAGGGAAAACCGCAGGTCGGGCCGCGAGGTGCCCACGCTGGGCAGAAACTCGTTGCGCAGGCTGCCGCGCACGGCTTCGGCCTGGGCCGCATCGGTGGGTTTGCCCGGCGAAAGGGCCGTTACGGCGCTTGGCATGTCGCGCTGGCCGCTGTCGAAACCCAGGAAGTCGGTTTTGCTGTGGTTGGTGCTCAGGTAGCCGCCCTTGAAGGTGTTGGTGCTTCGCGCCCAGCCCGAAACACTCAGCGAAGTCGAGTTGTCGAGCACCGAGTTCTTGGTGTACACTTTCACCACGCCGCCGCCAAATTCGCCCGGCAACTCCGGCGAGCCGCTCTTGAAAATCAGCACCCGGTCGATGACCGAAGAAGGCAGAATATCAAACGAGAACGAGCGGGTGTCCACCTCGGCCGAGGGCGTCAGAGCATCGTTCAGCAGCACCGTGTTGTAGCGTTCGGCCAGCCCGCGAATCACGATAAAGTTGTTGTTCTGCACCGTCACACCCGGAATGCGCTTCACCACTTCGGCCGCGTCGCGGTCCAGGGTCTTCACAATCTGGTCGTTCGACATGCCGCTCACCACCACTTCGCTCTTGCGCAGGTCTTGGATCAGCGCCACTTCGGTGCCGGTCTGCTTTTGGCCGGTCACGGTCACTTCTTTCAGCTCGGTCGTATTCTCCTCCAGCGTGCCGTTGAGGGTCGTTTTCTGGCCCGCCGTCACCACCACGCCTGCAAAGTTCATCGGCTTGTAGCCCAGGTACGTCATCAGGATGTTGTAGGTGCCCGCCGGTAGCTTCAGCTCGTAGTTACCCGCCACGTCCACTGGGGCGGCCTGCGTGGTGCCGGCCACTACCACCGTGGTGCCAATGACGGCCTCGCCGGTTTTTTTGTCCAGTACCTTGCCCACAATGGCGCCTTGCTGGCCCCGGGTTAAAGTGCTGATCAAGAGGGCAAAAATTAGTAGAAAAAAACGTTGCATAAGCGCGGTCTGGTTGGCTGCACAAAGCTATTTTCGACCTGTTATGCCAGCGTGACCCGTGAATTATGCTTATGTTATCGGCAGCCCAACCATCTGAAATTCTGCCCCAACCCCGTACTTTTGCGCCGCCTTTTCCGGCCCATCCGCTTCTATGCTGCAATCCATGACTGGCTTTGGAGTCGCCCAGCGCGAAACCGAGTCCTATACCCTGTCGGTTGAAATCCGCTCCCTCAATTCCAAAGGCCTCGACCTGACGCTGCGCCTGCCCCGGGCGCTGTCGGCCAGCGAGTTGGAATTACGCAATCTGGTGTCCAAGCAGCTCGTACGCGGCAAAGTCAACGTCAACGTCGACCTCACCCGCCCGGCAGCCAACCGCACCGCGCGCGCCGCCCTCAACCGCGAGGCCCTGACCGCCGCCTACCAGGAGTTGCAAGCCGCCGCTGCCGAATTGGGTGCCGATACAGCCAATTTGCTCGAGTTGGCCTTGCGCCTGCCCGGCGTCGTGCAGTCGCCGGCCGAGGCCGCCGCGCCCACCGAAGAGGAGGCCCCGCTCACCTGGGACGAATTGGCCCCCTTGGTGCAAGAAGCCCTCGACCGCACCCTCGAATTCCGCCGCACCGAAGGCCAGACCCTCACCACCGAAATCCTGGGCTACATCGACCGCATCCGCATTCTGCTGTCCGATGTGGAGCGCCACGACCCCACGCGGCTGGAGAACGTGCGCCAACGACTGCGCGACAGCCTCGGCGAGCTGCTGCAGAGCGAGCAATTCAACAGCGGCCGGTTCGAGCAGGAGCTTCTGTACTACATCGAGAAACTCGACATCGCCGAGGAAAAGGTGCGGTTGGTCAGCCATTTGCACTACTTCACCGAAACGGTTCATCTTCCTGAGCCCACAGGTAAGAAATTAGCGTTCATATCACAGGAAATCGGACGCGAAATCAACACCATCGGGTCCAAAGCCAACGATTCTGCCATCCAGCATTTGGTGGTAGGCATGAAGGAAGAGCTCGAAAAAATCAAGGAACAGCTCAACAACATTCTTTAAGCACAAACCACCGACGTCGCAATTTCGTAAAGCCTCAATTGAACATTCTTCATAAATTCCAGCATAGGCTTATGTTGATGTTCAACGGGAAGCTTCAACCCGAAGTACACGTTTAAGCAAAACCCAAAATGCTGCTAGGGAATCAGATAAGCCGATTTGTAGCGGCGAACAGCTGTACCGACATTATTTTTTCTTCATAATGTTGGTGTTTCGGTTTTTCTCTCTAAATTGTGTTATCCAAACAGACTGCCTCCGCACTTTTGGGTACGTTACCAAGATTAAACTTCACCTCTTTCAGTTACGACCATGAAAAACGTTCTACTCGCCCCAATTTGCTGCTTGGTTGCAGTATTCTTGATGGCAGCCCGGCCTTTCGCCGAAGTGGAGCTGGTCAAGAAGCGTGTGCTTAGCGAACGGGTTGAAATCCTGATTCCAAAAGGCTTTGAGGTAATGACCGAGCAACAGATGGATTTCCTGTACGCGAAAGCGCAGAGCCGTCCGAGCGTCATTTACACCAATGCGTCGCACGCCAGCCTCTCGTTTACGTACACCGACAACACCGCCGACCAGGACATGGTCCCGATGTACGCGCAGAACTTCGTAAAGACATACAAGAAGCAATACCCTGACGCTCAGTTCTTTGCAGAAGGTGTGAAAGAGGTAAATGGTCGCCAGGTTGGGTTCATCGAAATGATGAAGCCGGAACTGGGCCACCAGATGTACACCTTGATTTTCTTCACCGACGTAGAGAACCGCCTGCTGATGTGCACCTTCTCGTGCCCCGACCGCCAGAAGCCCGAATGGGAATCGGTGGCCAAACAGGTAATGGGCTCTTTCCGTACCAATAGCTAAGCGGCGAGTCGCCAACCCGCCGTTTTTACGTCATCCCGGAATTGTCTGATCCACCTCAGACGATTTCGGGATGATTTGTTTTATGCCAATACAGGCTCCCCAGTCGGCTCTTATATTATTATGGAGTCTTGGCTTGACTTGCGTTAGCACCTTGCAACTGCATAAAGCCCACCAACAGCTTGAACAGGCCGCCGAAACCGCTCAGCGGAAGCGTAGCACTTCGGTCCAGCACATCGTGGTAGAACGTTGGCTGCCCGCGCAGATACAGGAAGAAAGCCGGTACACCCGCCTCGGAGAAAGGATAATGATCGGAGTTGGCAGCGCGGCCGCGGGAGGCTAAGCCGGGCAGGAAGCGGCCGGCTTCGTTGAGCGTAACGAGCTGTTGGTAGGCGCGCTCGTGAATTCGCCCGTTTACGACCGTAGCCCCGTCTTGACCGGTGCCTTCCAAATCGAGATTTAGCAGAAACCGAATGCGTTCGAGTGGGAGTAAAGGGTGTTGCACAAAATAGCGGGAGCCCAGCAAGCCGGCTTCCTCGCCGCCAAATGCAACGAAGGCAATGGAATATGCCAGTCGGTTTTCGGGTTTGGCATAGTACTCGGCCAGTTCGAGCAGCATGGCCGTGCCGCTGGCGTTGTCGTTGGCGCCTGGGAAATACGTGCGGCGCCCCATGTGCCCGAGGTGGTCGTAGTGCGCGGTAACTACTAAAAACGAATCGGGCTGGGCTGTGCCGCGCAGAAAACCGGCTACGTTATGGGTCTGGTAATTGGCCGTAAGAGCCGCCGTTACTTCTATGGTTGCTTGTTGCGCGCCTTGCTGCGGCCAACTGCTGGCAAGCACCAGGAACTGCGGCTGCGGCTGTTGATGATCGGCCAGCGAAGCCGTGAGCTTAACCGGAACCAGCGTGATGCGGGCGGCCGCTTCGGCAATATGCTGGGCAAACGCAGCCGGTAACGTGCGCAGCCGGTCAGCGTCGCGCTGCCGCAGTATCAACACACGGTGTTGCAGCGGTTGCTGCAGAAACCGCTGCCCGGCGGCTTCATCGGTGAAGATGAGGGTGTCGAGCGTGGTGATTAGGCCTTGTACGGAACCGCCACCGGATTCGGGCTCCGCAATAAAGTCGAGGCCGGGCCGTAGGGCTTTGCCGTCGATGCGCAGGTGCATGCGGTCCGGAAAGGTATTGACCGTAAGCAGGAAGGGTTGCTGAAAACCCGGGGCTAACGGTGTGAGGCCAATTTGCTGGAACCGCTTGGCCAAAAAGCGGGCCGCCTGCGTATCGCCGCCGCGCACGTAGCCCCGTCCGTGCAGGCGCGGGCTTGCCAGGTATTCGATGGTGCGCCGGACCCGGCGGAGGTCCTGGGCGCACACGGGAGCTGCCGCGCCGAGCCAGAGGCCCACAACCGCGAAAGCAAGGCTGGAATACCGACGGAGCATGTCAGAACTCGTAAAAGTCAGGCCCAGTACCGCTGCACGAGGCGCATCAGCCCCAGGCCAGCAACGGTGCCGAGGGTGTCGCTGATGACGTCGCTCCACTCGCCCATGCGGCCCAGATCCATTTGGGTTTGCAGCACCTCAATGAGCACGCCCAGCAGCGTGCAGCCCAGAAAGACGTGCCAAAAAGCCCGGCGACGCAAACGCGGGAAGCGTTCTTGTCGCCGGGCTGAGAAGACGTAGAGCACGGCCAGCACCAGAAATACGCCTGCGTGAGCTGCCGAGTCGAACGACAGCAGCTCCCAGTGCGGCATGGGCGGGATGCCATCGAGTGGGCTCAGAGTGAGCCACAGCACGATGAGCGTCCAGATGATGGGCAGGGCAACCCAGGCAGGCCGCCGCGCCGCCAAAGACGAAGCTGGTGCGGCCATACGCCAAGCGGGAATTAAGCGCCTACTAGTTCGCCGTAGGCCTCGGCCGACAGCAGCGCGTCCACCTCAGCGGCATTGCCAACCGACATCTTGATCATCCATCCGTCGCCGTAGGGGTCGGAGTTAACCAGCTCGGGCGAGTCACCCAGCTTGGAATTTACTTCGAGCACGGTGCCCGAGAGCGGGCTGAACAGGTCCGATACCGTCTTGACGGCCTCTACGGTACCAAATACTTCGTCCTTGGCTACGTCCTTGTCAGCAGAGTCGATGTCGACGTACACGATGTCGCCGAGTTCTTTCTGGGCGAAATCGGTGATGCCAACGTAGGCAACGTCGCCTTCAACGCGGACCCACTCGTGTTCTTTCGTGTACTTCAGTTCGCTGGGGAGATTCATAAAACGCGCAACAAAGCAAATGAGGAAACTTCGACAACGGCCGCTCAAAGCGGCGCGGGCCAAAGGTAAGGCATAGCGGCATTGCCCGGTACAAAAAATCGGCGGGCGGAGCCGCTTCCACCAAGGAAACTACTCCGCCCGCCGATTATTGCCGCTTTCTGGGGCTATTGCGTGATGCTGTAGCGCAACTGAATACCGCCTTCGGTGGTCACGTTGCGGAACGACCCGCTCACGCGCGGCTCGGAAATATTGCGCGTAAAGAAGAATTGGATGTTCAGGCGCTGATCGATCATGTAGTCGATGGTGGGGCGCAGCTGCACTTGGCGGTTGCCGTTGGTTTCCTTTTCTTCCGTAATACCGCCGCTGGCATTCGGGTCGTCGATGGAGGTGGGCTGCACCACGTTCAGGATGCTGCGCTGCACCGTGGACGTGTTGCGGATGGAAAGGTCAAGGCGCACGTTCAGCTCGTTGCGGAGCACGCGCTGCTCGCCGCCGATGCGGAACGGAATGCGGAAGCGGTTGGTGGTGTAGCCGAGGCCAATGGTAGCGCTCTGCGAGCGAAGCTCCGTAATCTGCGCGTTGGTGGTGTTGAGCACCACGTTGCGGTCGATGGAGTAGTCGGCGCGGCCGTTGAACTTCTCGGTGGTCTGGAAGTTCACCCCGATCAGCGGCGACATCCGTTCGCTGATGCTGGCCTGGTTGACGACGTAGTACGGAATCAGCTGCCCATCGACGTTGGTTTTGGTAGCCAAGAACTCGGGTTCTTCCTGGTACTGCGTGGCCGTGGTGTAGCTCAGAATGCGGTATTCCGAGGAGTAGGCGTGCGTAAGCGACACCGAGCGGAAGTACTGCTTGAAGAACGGCACCTCGCTCAACCCGTTGTAGTCGATGCGCCAGTTGGGCAGCGGAATCACGCCGAAGGGGTTAAATTTCTTGGGCTTGTAGCTTTCCGACGAGCGGCCCTGGTAGGCATCGAGGAAAGCGGGAATGAGTACGTCCTGCGAGTTGAAGCCGTAGATGCCTGCCCGGTTGGCCGACTGCAGCCGTTGGCGCACCGTGTTGCGGTTGTTCACAAACTGCCCAAACGCAGCCGACTCCTTGCTCTTGTTCCAGTCGCCAAACAGGGTTTGGAGCGAGAAGAACGACGAGCTGAACGAGCCCGACCCCAGCGGAATCAGGTCGGCCAACTGCCCGTTGCCGAGCGGCTGCAGCGTTACCGAATCGACGGCGAGGCGGTAGAACGTTTCGCGGTTGCGCACTTTCTGACGGCGCGCGTCGAGCTGAATGTTGAAGTTGCGGAACGGCTCGAGTGCCGTGCGCAGGTTCAGGTTTTCGGTTTCGAGGGAGCTGAGCGGGGTGTTCAGCAGGTCGCTTCGGTCGGTGTACCAGCCGTTGGCCTGGGCACGCCGGTACAGGTCGCCCAGCTCGTACTGCTGACCCAGAATGAACGGCACGCCCGGCGCGTCGAAGGCATCGTTGAGGCCGAAGAAACGCGTTTTGGGCAGGTAGCCGGGCAGCAGCGTGCCGGCCGTGCGGGCGTAGGTAAAGTTCAGCGAACGGGCCGTCATCAAGGAGCGCAACACAGCTTTCAGGAACCGCAGTTGGTTGGTTGTGTCGGCCTCGGCTTTGCCGGCCGTTTCGGTGCGAGCCGGCGTGCCCAGGCTGCCGGCCGGGTCGTTAAGCGAACGGCCTTTGCGGAGCTTATCCAGTGCGCCGCCTTGGCTGGGGCGCTGGCCGGGAGGCGGCGCGTTGTTGATGATGTTGAGGAACTTGACCTTGTTGTAGAGCTTCACCAAGTCGATGCGGCCGTTGAGGCTCACATCCTGGTTGTTCTGGATAGTGTTGCCCAGGTTCACGGCCACGGTGGCCGTGTCGGAGAGGCCGGTGCCGGGCTTGGGGGCCCGAATGGCCGTGGAGGCCGCCTGCCAGGTGTAATTGGCGGCGTAGCGGGCATCGGCGCTCAACCAGTCGGTCAAGGGGAACTTGTCGAGCGGCAGGCGGTAGGTGAGGGCTGCCGTTTGGTTGAAGTTGGTGGTACGGCCACCCTGCTGCAGGTTTTTCTTGAGCGCGGCGCGGTTGGCGCGCGCCTGCGGGCTGTCGTCGATGGTACTGCCCACGCCTTCGTCTACACTGCTGCGGTTGGTGGCGGTGTAGTCAAAAATGAGGCTCTTGGTCAGGTCCCACTTCAGGTCGTAGATGCGGTTCAGGAAGAAGCTCTTCTGGAACACCCCCGGAATGCCGGCCGTGGTGGGCACTTGGCCGGGCGCAAACGTGCGCTGCAGGTACCGCTCGTTGTAGCGGCGGTCGAGGTCGGCGCGGAAGGCAAAGCGCGAGGGCAGGGGCGTGAAGTTCAGCTCCTGCAAAAACTTCAGGTAAGGCGAGTTCAGGGCCTGCACCTTGCTCAGGGGCGTGTAGTTTTTGGGCGTGGGCTGGTAGGTGTAGGCCAACGCGCCGGTGTAGGTGCGGGTGAAGTCGCGGTCGGTGGCAATGTCAGTGTAAAGGCGCTCCGTCAGCGAGTAGCTTAAGGCCAGGTTTTCGGGGTCGTAGGGCTTGGGCTTGCGGTCGGGGTTGGCCGTGGCCGAGCGTTCCTTGCGCACGTTGAGCAGACTGATGGAGCGGCTGCGCAGCTGCGTGGTTACCTCGCGCCGGTAGTTGGCGCGGTCGGCATCGGTTTCAAACTTCTGCAACGACTGCGTGAGCTTAGTGTCGGGGTCGAGCGGGTCGTACTGGGGCGAGCGGCTTTCCTGGCCGGCTTGCAGCAGCACCGGCACGCGCAGGTTCAGCTTTTCGGGCAGGAACTTCTCGGCCGCCACGGCCGCGTTGATGTCGCCGCGCGCCACGTTTTCGAGGGAACGTTGCGAAGGTTTGTCCTGCAACGAGCCAAAGCCAACCGACATGTAGGAGCCGGTGGCCGTGATGTTGGCCACGTCGGCGAGCTTGGTGTTGAAGCGCGCCGTAGCCGCCCAGCCGTCGGTGTTGTCGAAGTCCTTCACGCGCAGCTCGTCGGCCCACAAGCACACCGATTTGGTGGGGCCGCCGCCGCTGGGGCCGTCGGCCGGGTTCAGCACGCCAATCATGGCGCCCTGCACCGCGCTCAGGTCGGGGTTGCCGAGGATGGTGATGGTGGCGTTGACCACCGTGCCGTCGGGCAGCGTAACGGGGCGCGACACCACGTACGGAATCAGCAGGCTGGCACCGGCCTGGTTGCGGCGGGCCTTGGCGTCGATCAGGTCCTGCAGGCCCAGGTCAATTTCGTTTTGCAGCGGCCAGATGTCGCGTTGCGTCAGGCCCGAGCCGGGCTGGGTAATCTTCAGCGGCAGCGAGTATTCGTAGTAGTTCTGGGTGTAGTCGGTGCCGAGGCGAATGAAACCGCGCACCTCGCCGTCCTGCACGTTGGTTTCGCTTTCGGCATGCAAAAACAGCTTCAGGCGCTTGTAGCGCAGCATATTCAGGTTCACGTTTTTGTAGGCGGCCTTAGCGTAGCCGTCCTCCAGGCCTTCCACGCACAGGCGCAACGACTGCTCGTTCTGCTGGCGGTTCACCGTGCTCGACCCGTACTCTTTGTCGCGCACAATGTCGGGCGGCTCCACGTAGGGAATGGCGTCGCTGGCAGCCGACGAGCGGCCGTTTTCTTCCACGCTCACCGTCGACACGGCAAACGAAATAGCGTCGTCGAGCACGTTTACGCCTTGCAGGTTGGGCTGTGAAATCACGCCCAGGTAGCGGCGCCACTGGTTGGCCAGAAACTGGAATTGCAGCATGCGCAGCACCACGGGGTCCTCAAAACCGGTGAGGTACATGCGCACGAAGCGGATGGACTTGAACCCGAACGGCTGGTTGTTGTTGCCCACGATGCCCGAGGGCGTGCGAATCGGAATGCGGAACTGGTACCATGATACCTCGTCGCCGTTCACCGTGTTCGTCACCTTGTCGATGATGTAGTTCTCGCCCACCCGCAGTTGGCCGGGTTCCAGCGGCACGCGGTACTCGTAGTAACGCTCCGTCTCGTTGAGCACGTTGTCGCGGTTCAGGTCTTCCTTGTCGGGGAAGGCCGTGGAGCTTTGCGTGCCGCTCTCGCGCGAGTTGCCCTCCATGCCGTTGAAGTTCTTGTACCGGCCCAGAATCTTGGTGTTGCTGTTCAGGTACGAGCCGTCGAGGTGGTGGCGGAAGTCGTCGGCCGAGGGGTCGGCCACGTTGGCGTAGCCGGGAATGTTGTTAAAGAATTCCTGCTCCTCGGTCGAGGTTTTTCCGTCGAGGCCAATGTCCTGCCGGGCCCGGCCGCCGGGGGCAGTGCTAAAAGCGTCGGTCAGGAATTGCTGCCGCGTGGCCAGGCCGTAGGGCGAGGCCTGCGTGATGTTCGGAATCTGGGAAGCGTCTTCGCTGCCGTCGGGCAGGCCGTTCTCAAACTCGTTGAGGCCGTCCTTGAGCACGTCTTCCGAAATGGTGCCGAGGTTGAAATACAGCTCGCCGCCGGTGCGCGGGGCCGAAGGCGGGTTCTGCGAGTCGTCGATGAGGTTGTTGCCGTTCTGGCTCTGAATGAACGGGTCCATCAGCCAGAATTCGATGTACTCCACGTTGGCGTTGTCGAAATCGGTATCGAAGGTGATTTCGCGCGAAATGCCGCCGTAGTGCTGCCGCCGGTTCACGTCGGTCAGAAACTGGCCGTCGGCCGAAATGCGGGGGCTGAGGTTGTACTGGCCCCGCTCGCGGGGGTAATAAGCCAGGTCAAACGTGTTTTCGTAGCTGTTGCCGATGGCGCCGTTGTCGCGGTTCGGGAAGACCTCGTTGCGCGGCACGCCGCGGGTGTAGTGGTTTTTCAGCGACGGGTCGTCGGCCCCAATGTTGTTGGGCTTGCTCGTGCCGTTGGTGTAGTACGTCTGGTCGATGGTGTACCAGGCCAGCTTGGCGCGGTTGTAGTTGGCCGCCAGGCCCGGCAAGGTTCCGCCCGGCACCACGGCCGGCGTACTGGCCAGGCGCCATGCCGTATTCGAGGTTAGGCCCGAGAGGGAATAGGGCGTACGTGCATTCTCGAAGTCGTCGAGGTACGATACGCCGTTTTCGCCGCGGCCCAGCTGCGACTTGCCCGGCACCAGCTGCGCAAACTCGCCGCTGAACGCCACCGACGACGGCGCCTTCGTGTTCACGAAGGGCAGCATGTCGAGGTATTTGGTGAGCACGCGCGAGTCGCGGCGCAGGCTCATGTCGAGGCCGTACATGGTGTTGTTGCCCGGCTCTTCACCCAAACTCACCCGGTTGATGCCCGGCGCCTGGTTTTCGAGCAGGTGCAGAATGGTGCCGCCGAAGTTGATGTCCTCGCTCAACTTGTAGTCGAAACGGGTGCCCAGCAGCTTGCGGGGCAGCACCTGCACCACGGCGTCGCGCTCAAACTCCACCCGCAACTCGGCGGCCGAGTTCAGGTAGCTCTGGTTGAGAATCTTGACCTTCGCCTGGTCGTAGAATACTTGGTAATCGGCGCCTTCCTGCAGCAGCGTGGAGCCCGAATACACGCGCACCGAACCCTCTGGCACCCGAATGCCGGGCAGCGTAATTTCGTCGGTGGCGGTGGCCGAGTACTTGCCTTTCAGGTAAAACTTGTCCTTCTCCTGCACCTGCGCCGCATCCGACTGCACCCGCGTGTACAGCTCCTGGTACACGTACTTGTCGATGAGCGGCTTCTCGGTCACCGGGTCGAAGCGCGCCCGCAGGTAGCTGCCGTAGGGCTCTACCACCGGGAAAATGATGCGCCCGAACGTGGGGTCCACCGTCAGGCCCTGCAGAAAGTCGAAGTTGCCGTCGGCCGGCCGGTCGTTGTTGGGGTTCACGTTGTCCAGGTTCAGCACCTGGTTCAGCGGAATGTTCTGCACCTGCTGGCCTTCTTTCAACGACAGCAGGTCCACGCCCGTCGCATCGTCTTTGTAGATGATGTCCATCTGGAACTTGTCGCGGCTCAGCTGCGAGGCGTTCAGCGAATAGATGTTCTTCATCATCAGGTCGAACACCGGCAGGTTGCCCGTCGCCAGGTTCTTGTTGAGGCGGTTCTGGGTCGAGTCGGCCTGGGCCACGCCGGGCGTGGTCGAGCGCAGCATCTTCAGAAACACCACGTCTTCGTCGCCCACGTTGGCGTAGTCGTCCACCAGCTCGCCCACCTTGTAGGGGCGGCCGTTGAACATATACTCGTACGACACCGCCAGCACCTGCTCGGGCAACAGCGGCGTGTTCAGCGACAGGTAGCCCAGCTGGGCGTTGAAGGTATATTCGCTGGTGTTCAGCTTGCGGGCCCGCACGCGCTCAAAATCCACGCTTTTCTGCAGGCCCAAGCCGTTCAAAAAAGCATCGACGCCAGCCCCCGAGTTGGTTCGGTCGCCGGTGCGCACTTGGCTGAAAAGCTGGTTTGCGGTGTTGCTGGCCGGCGTGGTAGCCTGCGGATTGCTGCCCAGGATGTTGCCCCGGTAGGTGCGCAGCGGCTCGGCAATGTCTTGCAGGGCCACCACATTGCGCAGGTTATCGGTGGTGCGGTTGTCGTTGGTAATGTATACCTCCAGGCGGCGGATTTCCACCCCGCTCTGCACCGTGGGCAGGTTGCGCAGCACGTTGTCGTACCGGTCGCGGAAATACTGCGAGAGGAAGAAGTGACGGTTGGCTTCGTAGTCGCTGGCCTTCACCTCGAAGTTGCGGCTCTGGGACCCGTTCTGCACCCGAATTTCATCGGCGGTGCCGCGCATGGTAGCGGCCACGCTGGTCACGGCCAGCTTGCCGAACTGCATCTGCACCTTGGCACCAAACAGGTTTTGCCCGCCCTGCATGAGCGAGTTGTTGAGGGGCAGACTCACGTTGCCCATCTCCACCTTCCGAATGATGTCGGTGTCGTAGCCCGTGAAGTCAGCCTTGATCTGGTTTTCGAAGTCGAAGGCCGCGCGGGTGTCGTAGTTGAAGAGAATCTTCAGCTTGTCGCCGATCTGCCCGGTCAGGTTCAGGTTGAAGTTCTGCTGAAACTGAAAGTCGCCGTTGGTGCGCTGGCGCAGCGTCAGAGCTGGGTTGTCGTTGAAATTCTGGCGCCAGCCCAGCGAAATGGTGGCCGAGCCGTTGGGCCGAATGTCAATAAAGTCGCCGCCGAAAATGCGGCCCAGGCCCGGCGCTAGGTAAATCTTCGGAATCAGGCGCTTGGAGGCCGGGGAACCGGTTTCGCCCGCCACCGTGCCTTCCGACTTGGTGCGGAAGTAGTTGCGAATGGCCTGCTGCTGCTGCAGGCGCTGAAACTCGTCGTACGACACGCGGGCCGGGTCGCGGTAGTCCACGTCGGTGCCCACGTTTTCCTCCACGTCCACAAAATCGAGTGAGTCGCCCACCGTCACCTGCCGCTTCACGTTCGAGGGCAAAGGCAGAATAAAGGGCGAGCGGCGGCGCTCCGACAAGAAGTTGCCGGGGCGGTCGGAGGGAGCTACGCGCGGGCGCCGGCTGGGCCGGTAGCGCGTGGTGTCGCCCACCACGGGGCGGGTGGTGTCGGGCAGCGCCCGCAGCAACGGCCCACTATGGCCGGCTTCGAGCCAGCTCCAGAGCTGCGAGAAAGCAAAACCGCGTCCGCCGACCGGTTCAGCCTGCGACCACCAGGCCAGCAGCGACGCAGCAACGACGGAGAGGGCGGTGAAGGACTTCTTACCGGAGTTCAAGAAAGAGGAAGGTAAAATGGAGTCAGCAGCAGCAAGAAGCTAGTTCGACTTAAGAGCAAATTTAATTAATTCCTCCACGCTCAGATCGTTGCCGTGCTTGTGCTGGATCTGTTCCAGCGTCTTCTCGGCAGCGGTCCGCGCAAAGCCCAACGTCACTAGCGCGGCTAACGCTTCCGAGCGGTTTGTATTGTGCTGCTTGGCCAGGGGCACCACTTCCACGCCGGCTTTGGCCAGCAGTTCGTCTTTGCGCAGCCGGTCGCGCAGGTCCAGTACAATGCGCTGCGCCGTCTTCGGTCCCACGCCCTTGATGGCCTGGATGGAGCGCACGTCTTCCTGAATAATGGCGTGGCGAATTTCGGCTACTGACATCGACGACACAATCACGATGCCCGTGCCCGGCCCGATGCCCGACACCGAAATCAGGTGCATGAACAGGGCTTTTTCGTTGGGGTCGAGGAAGCCGTAGAGCGTCTGGCCGTCTTCCTTCACGTGGTGGTAGGTGTAGAGCTTGGCCCGCTCGCCCTCGGCGGGCAGCTTGGAGTAGGTGGCCAGCGAAATCTTCACTTCGTAGCCCACGCCGTTCACGTCCAGAATGGCCTGAGCGTGGTCTTTGTAGGCGAGCTTTGCGTCGAGGTAGGCAATCATAGAGGCAGCAGCGCGGGTAGGGAAGGCCCGCGGGTTCGTGAATATCGGAAGGAATTAGGAGCCGGGGCCGAAAGTGGCGCCCCGGCCGGTCGTTCCTAACACAACTTGGGGCTAAAAAGCTCGGCCGTAACCAAGCTTTTTTAAGCATTGTAGCGCGAACTTTCCATTCGCGTATTGCTGCACAATGGCCGTCTGGGCATCGGCAACGATACGCGCACGAAAAGTTCGCGCTACTACCCGCTACAGCGGTTGGTTATAGGTCTGCGCGTCGACCACGGCAATGGCGGTCATGTTCACAATGTCGCGCACGCTCGCGCCCAGCTGCAGGATGTGCACCGGTTTGCGCATGCCCATCAGCACCGGCCCAATAACCTCGGCCCCGCCGATTTCCTGGAGCACCTTGTAGGCGATGTTGCCCGAGGTGAGGCCGGGAAAAATAAGCGTGTTGGCGCCTTTTTCGGCCAGCTCCGAGAAGGGGTAATGCTCGCGCAGCAACTGCGGACTCAGGGCCGTGTTGGCCTGCATCTCGCCGTCCAGAATCAGGTCCGGGAAGCGGCGCTTGGCCAGCTCCGTGGCCTTGCGCATTTTGTCGGGCAGGGGGCCTACGTTCGAGCCGAAGTTGGAGTAGCTCAGCACGGCAATGCGCGGCTCGGTGTCGAAGAAGCGCACGGCGCGGGCCGTCAGGCCGATGATGTCGACCAGCGCCTCGGCCGAGGGGTCGATGTTGACGGTGGTGTCGGAGAAGAAGAACGGGCCCTTCTTGTGGAGCACGATGTACATGCCGGCGGCCCGCTGCACGCCGTCTTCCACCCCAATGATTTGCAGGGCGGGCAAAATGCTGCGGCCGTAGTCCTTGGTGAGGCCGGTGATGTAGCAGTCGGCCTCGCCGTTGTCGAGCATCACGGCCCCGAAGTAGTTCCGCTCGCGCATCAGGCGCTTGCCTTCGTAGAGCGTGATGCCCTTGCGCTGCCGCTTGCGGAAGAGCAGCTCGGCGTACTCGTTGCGCTTGGCCTCGTCCTGCAGGATGTCGATGATTTGGCAGCCTTCCAGGTCGAGGCTGTTCTGGCGGGCAATCTGCTCGATCTTTTCGCGGTTGCCGAGCAGGATGGGCTGGGCAATGCCCTCGTCGTGCACGATCTGGGCAGCCTTGAGGATTTTGTAGTTGTCGGCCTCGGGGTACACCACGCGCTTGGGGGCCGAGCGGGCCCGCGAGGTGATGCGGTTCATCAGCTTCTGGTTTACGCCCAGGCGGCTGCGCAGCTCGTCCTCGTAGGCGTTCCAATCCTCGATGGACTGCCGGGCCGAGCCGCTGTCCATGGCGGCCTTGGCCACGGCGGGCGAAACGGTGGTAATCAGGCGCGGGTCGAGCGGCTTGGGAATGAGGTAGAAGCGGCCGAACGAGAGGGTATTGTCGCCGTAAGCCTTGTTCACGATGTCGGGCACGGGCTCCTTGGCCAGCTCGGCCAGGGCGTGCACGGCGGCCAGCTTCATGGCCTCGTTGATTTCGGTGGCGCGCACGTCCAGGGCCCCCCGGAAGATGTAGGGGAAGCCCAGCACGTTGTTCACCTGGTTCGGGTGGTCGGAGCGCCCGGTGGCCATAATCAGGTCGTCGCGGGTGGCCATGGCCAGGTCGTAGTCGATTTCCGGGTCGGGGTTGGCCAGCGCAAACACAATGGGGTCTTTGGCCATCTTCAGCAGCAGCTCGGGGGCCAGCACGTTGGCGGCCGAGAGGCCCAGGAACACGTCGGCACCGTCCAGGGCCTCGGCCAGGGTGCTGATGGGGCGGGCGGTGGCAAACTGCATCTGCAGCTCGGCCAGGTTGGTGCGCTCGGGCGTGATCAGGCCGTCCTTGTCGAACACCACCACGTTTTCGCGCTTCAGGCCCAGCTCCAGGTACAGGCGCAGGCACGAAATGGCCGCCGCACCGGCGCCGCTGACCACCAGCTGAATTTCGTCAATCTTCTTGCCCACCACTTCCAGCGCGTTCAGCAAAGCGGCCGAGGAGATGATGGCCGTGCCGTGCTGGTCGTCGTGCATCAAGGGAATGTTCATCTTCGCCCGCAGCTCCGTCTCGATGCGGAAGCACTCGGGGGCCTTGATGTCTTCGAGGTTGATGCCGCCGAAGGTGGGCTCCAGGGCCTTCACCACCCGAATGAACTCGTCGGGGTCGGTGGCGTCAATTTCGATGTCGAAGCAGTCGATGCCGGCGAATTTCTTGAACAATACCCCCTTGCCTTCCATCACGGGCTTGGAGGCGGCCGGGCCGATGTTGCCGAGGCCGAGCACGGCGGTGCCGTTGCTGATAACGGCTACCAGGTTGCCCTTGGCGGTGTACTTATAGACGTCGTCGGGGTTTTGGGCAATGGCCTTGCAGGGCTCGGCCACGCCAGGGGAGTAGGCCAGGGCCAGGTCAATCTGGGTGCTGACGGGCTTGGTGGGCACCACTTCGATTTTGCCGGGCGGGTTCTGCGAGTGGTAGTTGAGGGCCTCTTCCTTATTGATCTTCAGCATGGGCGGCGGTGGGTGCAAACAAACAAAACGGCCGCACCGAGGCGCGGCCGTTAAGCAAGTTGGGGCGAAATCGGGGGAAATGAAAGCCGCCGGCCCGATTAGGCCGATCCTAGCGCACGGGCAGGTTGGCAAACGTGCCCTCCACCGTAATGCGGCAGCGGGCCTTGCCCTGGTCGTCAAGAGCGGGGTTGAGCGGATCGGCGGCGTCGGGCACCAGCAGGCGGTAGCTGCCGCCGATGAGGCGACGGTCGGCGTCGTAGCTGCTCACCGTGAAGGTACCTTCGAGGGCCGTGAAGTCGGTGGCGTAGGTGCGGCCCCAGGCGTCGGAGCCGGCGCGGCCGGTGAAGGCGTAGCGCACCCCTACCTGGCCGCCGGGCACGGCGGTGGAGCGCAGCGAGTAGGTGCCCACGAGGGCGGCCGGCAGCGGGCGGCGGTCGAGGGAAAACGTGAGCATGTCCTGCTGCGGGTTGTGGAGCTGCTGGAATGAAAAGCTCAGCACGTCGCCGGATTGCAGGGCGGTGCCGTAGAGCTCGGCCGGGGCGTAGCCGATGGCGCTGCTGACGCTGGTGGCGGGGTAGTAGAAGCTGCGCTGCAAGCTGAAGGCGGGGCCCGGCTGAGCGAGGTCGGTGGCGGGTTGGGGCTCGACCTCGGGGCGGTCGGTGCAGGCCGGGGTGGCGGCGAGCAGCAAGGCAGCGGTGCCGAACAGGAGGGGGAAGCGGTTTTTCATAGCGCAGAAAGGCAGAGCGGTTTGTGTGGGAAGGCCGCGTTTCAAGTCCTGTGCCAGTTGTAGACGGACAAAAAGGGGCAAAAACCGCAAGTGCTTCGCGATAAAGCGGTTGGTTTTGCAGGCATCACCCGATCATGTGAGGGCGTGGGGCGACGTGCCAGCACCGTTGCAATCGGGCGCGGGCACGTTGCAACGCTGCTCGGGACCGTTTCAACGCTACGCGACACCGTGCTAAAACAGGTCGGAAGCGTTGCAAGGGTACTCGGGAGCGTGCTAAAACGGCTCGGAAGCGTCGCAAGCCAGCTCGGGAGCGTTTCAAAACACCTCGCGACCGTTTCAAACCGACTCGGAAGCGTTTCAAAACGGCTCGGGACCGTTTCAAACCGGCTCGGCAGCGTTTCAAAACAGCTCGGCAGCGTTTCAAAACGGGTCGGCAGCGTCGCAACCCGTCTAGGAAGCGTTTCAAACACCCGCGGGAACGTTGCAAAGCGACTTATTTGCAGAAGGATAGGATTCTATTTATACTACCGCCGGGTTTCGGCCCCTATTCCACGTGCCTTTCTCGTTTTTCACTTCATACCCCTTTTCCTCATGAATCAGGATACCCGCAACACGCTTACCCGCTTTGAGAAAGTAAAGGCCTTTTTCGACGACCACGCCGGACTGGTGGCCTCGGTAGGGGCACTGGCCGCGGCCGTGGCTACCTACAAGGGCCTGCTGGCCGTGCTGCCCAAGTCGGCCGACGCCCCCGGCGGCACCACCGAGGGCGCTACCGAAGACAAAGGCGCCAGCCGCGCCGCGCTGGCCAAGCAGCTGGTGCCCCTGATGCACGCCCTGAAGCTGTACTACAAAAAAGCCGGCGACCTGGAGCGCGCCCGCGCTATGGACCTCACCCGCCCCAGCAGCCTGGGCACCATGGCCGTGAGCAAGTTTACCGGCCTCGTGGCCAAAGCCCTGGCGTACGCCGAAGAGCTGACGCCCGGCGCGCTGGCCGACTACAACCAGCCCGATGCCAAAATCAAGGCCTTCGGTACGGCCGCCGAGGCTTTTGGGGTAAAGAAAAACCGCCCCACCGAGCTGCGCGACCAACAGAAAACGGCCGGCGAAACCCTCGACGAGCAGGTCGACGAGGTGCGCGAGTACGTGGGCGACGACCTGGCCTCGGCCGTGGGCCTGCTCGCCGACACCAACCCCGAGTTCGTGCGCGGCTTCAAGCAAGCCAACAAAACCGACGACCGCCCCGGCAAGCAAAATAAAGCCCTGCGCAAAGCCAATGCCGCCAAGCGGGCGGCTGCGGCCAGCGGCGAAGGCGGCAGCATAGTGAGCGGCGGGGCCGATGGGAATGGGATATAGCAAGTAGCCCGTCCAGTAGAAACAGCAACGCCCCGGCCGAAAACGGTCGGGGCGTTGTGCGTTTTTGCTTGCGTGGGTTTGAGTGCAATCATCTAACCACCCACCACAACGTCTAGGAAAACGTAATGTATAAATAAGCCAAGCGCCAAAACCAATAGGCGGATAAGCAGCCATATGATTTCTTTATTCTGCCGGAAAATGCCAATAGTAGCTGTTAAGACAACAGGGAAAGATACTATGCTAAAATATAGACTTACTGCAATAAGAAAGTAGAGTATTGATAATGTAATTTCATTAGAGTTGGGTTCGTAATTGGGGTGAGGCCAATGAGAAAATTTTGCAAAGAATACGATACTTAAAGAAAAATATAGAACGGCAGAAATAAATGGGAATGTCGCAAAAATGTTAAATGCTTTTTTCATTGGTGCGGCAGTGGATTGCGTGTTAAGATGCTTTTACTAGAACGAATGAGGCGACGAGTATCGTAGTAAAGAAAACGATGGTGCAGATGTTGGCTGCTTTCCTGTTTTCTCTGGCTGCTTCTACGGCTTCTTTCTCTGTAATAAATATGTATTGCAACGCGAATAAAGCGGCTAATAAGACTAAACATACAGGCAATACGGGCAATTCCCTCGTAAATTTCAATATAGATATAAGTAGTATAAATAAGAATAAAGACACTATTCCTGTGCTACGCAACCACGCTGATGACTTTTGTGGTCCACGCTTATAATAAAGCAGTAGGCGTCCGGTAACAAGTAAAAAGAAATATTTCATTGAGACATTATCGAGGTTTGAGACTTTGCTTATGCAGAGCCTGCCGAACCGCAGGAAGGCGTAGCCCAGCATCTATACCGCGTTGTCCGCTCATTATGCAGAGGCGCAGCCGAACCGCAGGCCGACGTAGTCAAGCATCAGCATCTCGCTTGCTGAGGTCCGAGAGTGGCTTTACTATTCGAGTAAACACGCGAGATGCTTCGCTCACGCTCTGCATGACGGTCAAGCGAATCGGGAGGCTGTGCTTAACTATACGCCTTCCTTCGGTTCGGCAGACTCTGCCTGACGGCCTATTAGGCGCTATTGCAGCAGCACCCGGCGCGTGATGCTGCCCTGGGCGTTGTGCAGGCGCAGCAGGCATAGGCCGCGCGGCAGCCCGTCTACGGCCAACTCGCCGGAGGCCGGCACGGCCTGGGTACGCAATACCCGGCCCAGCGCGTCGGTGAAGGTGGCCGTGAGCGGGGCAGCATTCAGCCCAGCCGGCAGCTGCACGCGCAGGCGGTTGGTGGCCGGGTTGGGGTGTACTTGCAGGTCGGCCAGTGCGGCGGCCGGTTTGGCGGCCAGCACCTGGCCGGTGTTGCGGAACACGCGCACGGTGTGGTCGCCGGCGCAGGGCACCACCAGGTCGGGGCGGGCGTCGCCGTCCACGTCGGCCAGGCGCAGGGCTGTCGGGTCGGGGCCGGTGGGCAGCAGCTGCGGCGCGTCGAAGCAGGCGGGGTAGGCGCCGCCGTTGTGGCGGTAGACGCGCAGCTGGCCCGCGGCGGTGAGTACCACCAGTTCGGCGCGACTGTCGCCGTTGAGGTCGGTGAGCAGCAGCTGCACCGGGGCCGCGCCCACGGGCAGGCGCAGCGGGTTTTCGTACAGGTAGCCCTGCTGCGGATTCAGACGAGACAACTGCAGCACCACCTCGTTGTCGGTGTTGCCGATGGCCACGTCGGGCAGGTCCTGGCTGTTGACGTTGCCCACGGCCACGCAGGTCGGCGTGGGGGCCAGCGCCGGAATGGGCTGGGCGCTGCCGGTACTGAATACGCGTGCGGTTCCGGTGTTGAAAAACCAAAGCACGTTGCCGGCCTGCGGTTGCACGTAGAACGCGTCCAGCTCGCCGTCGAGGTTCAGGTCGGCCAGGGCTACGTCGGCGGGCCGCCCGCCGGAGCTGGTGCTGACGAACCCCAACGAAGTCATGGACTGCGGGTAGAGGCTCACCACGCCCATGCCCGAGGACTGGAACCCGTCGCGGATGGTGACCACGTCGATGACGTTGTCGCCGTTGAGGTGGCCGGCGCGCAGGCGCGGGCTGTTGTAGAGCCCGGTGGCGTCGATGTAGAACGAGGCCGGGGCCAGGAAGGCGGCTTGGCCGGCGGCGTTGGCGTTGCGGAAGCTTTGTAGGTGGGCCTGATCGGCGCCGAGCACGGCCAGGTCGTCGGCGGCGTTGGCCGCGGGTTGGTTGTCGAGCGGCACGGCCACGAGCGAGGCGGGGGAAGCGCCGGTCACCACCGACGCGATGGGCGCGGGCAGGAACGAGCCGGCCGTAGCGCCGGGCGCGAACAACTCCACGCGGTTAAGGCCGCGCTCGGACACGGCCAGGTCGGGGCGGCCGTCGTGGTCGAAGTCGCCGATTGCTACGTCGCTCGGCGCGGCACCGGTGGCTAGTTGCAACGTGGTCGTGGCCTGGAAGCCGATGGGGCCGGGAGTGGGCTGCGCTAGGGCCGGAAAAGCAGCCAGCCCGAAGGATGCCAGAAGTAGATAGTGCTTCATAAACAGAGTAAGGAAACCCAACAAAGATATCGGAAGCACGAGCAAGTAACAGCCGCTGCGTGCCCCTGGGCCGGCGTAATTTTTACTGCCCGGTAAGCAGAAGCGCCTCTACCTTGTTACGCAACCGGGGCGGCTGTCTTGTAGGCCGCCACTTCTGCCATGCCACATACCTTCTTCCATACCCTGGCCGCCGCGCACCAGGCCGCGCCCGCGCCGCTGCCCACGGCAGCATTTGTGGGGCTGGCCGAGCGCCTGCTCGACGTGCTCTTTCCCGAGCGCTCCGCCGACCGCCTCGCCGGTCCCGCCGCCGTAGCCGCCGCCGTGCAGCACCTCGAACACGACCTGGCCGCCCTGCTGCCCGCTGCCCCGGCCCTACCCCGGCCGCCGCAGGAGCTGGCCGCCGAGCTGGTAGCCCAACTGCCCGCCCTGCACGAGCTGCTGCTGCTCGATGCCCAAGCCATTCTGGCCGCCGACCCCGCCGCGCAGGATTTGGCCGAAGTCATCGGCACCTACCCCGGCTTCTACGCGCTGGCCCTGCACCGGCTGGCCCACGCCCTGCACCGGCGCGGGGTGCGGCTGCTGCCGCGCCTGCTCAGCGAGCATGCCCACCAGCGCACGGGCATCGACATTCACCCCGGCGCCCGCATCGGCCGCTCCTGTAGCATCGACCACGGCACGGGCATCGTCATCGGCGAAACGGCCGTCATCGGCGACCATGTGCGGCTGTTTCAGGGCGTCACGCTGGGGGCCCTAAGCGTGGCCAAGGAGCTGGCCAGCATCAAGCGCCACCCCACCATCGAAGACCACGTGGTGGTGTACGCCGGGGCCACCATCCTGGGCGGCAGCACCGTGGTGGGCCGTCACAGCATCATCGGCGGCAACGTGTGGCTGACCGAGAGCGTGCCCTCGCACTCCCGCGTGTATCACCGCGCCCAACTGCACGTTACCCGCACCGAAGACCCCTCCGCCGACTTGGTCTTTTCGATTTGAATGAGCTTCCCCATCTGTCATCCTGAGGCGCAGCCGAAGGACCTTCTCCCCGCTGAGCAAGTCATTGTGAAGACCACCTTTCTGCTGTGAGAAGGTCCTTCGGCTGCGCCTCAGGATGACGGGGAAAAGCAACTGAATTCTCATTTCATCCTTCCAGCCTTTCAACCCTTTCATCCGATGAAAGCCAACTCCATTCTCGATACCATCGGCAACACGCCGCTGCTGCGCCTCAACCGCCTGTTCCAGTCCATCCGCCCCGATGTGGAAGTGTGGGTGAAGCTGGAGCGCGCCAACCCCGGCGGCAGCATCAAAGACCGCATTGCCCTGTCCATGATTGAACAGGCAGAGCGGGACGGCCTCATCACGCCCGACAGCCTGATTGTGGAGCCCACCTCGGGCAACACCGGCGTGGGCCTGGCCTTGGTAGCGGCCGTGAAAGGCTACAAGCTCACCCTCGTGATGCCCGAAAGCATGAGCATCGAGCGCCGCCGCCTGATGGCCGCCTACGGGGCCAGCCTCGAACTCACGCCCCGCGAAAAAGGCATGAAGGGCGCCATCGAAAAGGCCCACGAAATCGTGAACAGCACCCCCGGCGCCTGGATGCCCATGCAGTTTTCGAACCCGGCCAACATTCTGGTGCACGCCGACACCACGGCCCAGGAAATCCTGCGCGACGCCCCCGAAGGCTTCGACTTCCACATCACCGGCGTGGGCACCGGCGGCCACATCACGGCCGTTACCGAAGTGCTCAAGCCGCTGTTTCCGCGCATGAAAACCTTTGCCGTCGAGCCCGAACTCTCGCCCGTTATCAGCGGCGGGTCACCCGGTCCGCACCCCATCCAGGGCATCGGCGCCGGCTTCATCCCCGACAACCTCCACACCCGCATCCTCGACGGTACCATCCAGATTTCGCAGCAGGAAGCCTTCGACATGGCCCGCCGCGCCGCCCGCGAAGAAGGCCTGTTCGTGGGCGTTTCGTCCGGCGCATCGCTCGCCGCCGTAGCCAAAAAGCTGCCCGAAGTGCCCCAGAACGGCCGCGTGCTCACCTTCTGCTACGACACCGGCGAGCGGTACCTATCGGTCGACGGGCTGTTCGTGTAAGGCAACAACCCGTCTACCGCGTCTACTGAACGTCATGCAGAGGCGTAGCCGAAGCATCTCGCGTGTTTACTAGGATAGTGAATTCAACTATCCAGCATCAGCACGTGAGATGCTTCGGCTACGCCTCTGCATAACGTTTTTTCTATCCTGAGAGTTTACAAGCTAGCCACAATCAGCTTCTGGCCCAGCTTCACCTCGTCGGTCTTCAAATGGTTGAGCTTGCGCAGCTGCTCCACCGTCACGCCCTGGTAGCGGCGCGAAATGTTGTAGAGCGTGTCGCCGGGCTGCACGATGTGCACGCGCGGTGGCAGCTCGGGCGTGGCTTTCCGCACCGTGGCAGTCGGCTCGGCTGCGCGGCGGCTGGCTACCGTCTTGGCTGCAGGGGCCTCCGCCACGGCTTCCGAATCGGCCGGAGCGGCGAGGCGAAGCTTCTGGCCGGGCGTGACTACCTGCGTTTTCAGGTTGTTCCAAGCCACCAGCTGCTCTACCGAGACGCCCCGCTCGCGGGCCAGCTTGGTGAGGTAGTCACCTTTGCGCACCACATATTCCACCGCAGCCGCCTGCTGGTTCTGCACCTGCGCGGCGGCAGTTTCAGTAGTCGCGGGCTCCGGGGCAGGTTCTTTCTCTGCTTTTTCAGTCGCCGCCAGCGGCACGCGGGTACTGGCTTTCACTAGTGCCGGCTCCGATGCGGCATCCGTCACCATTTCGGCCTCAGTCTCTGCCTTGCCAGGCTTGTCAGCGGCTACCACGGGCCGTTTGGTCACTCTCACGCCCATTTCGGCGGGTGTGCGCGGGGCCGCAGCCACAGCGGGAGCGGCGGGTTTTTTCGCAACCACCGCCACGGTCGTTTCGGCCGGCGCATTGTCTTTGGCCGGCAGGAACACCACCAGCTTCTGGCCCGGCTTCACGCCGCGGCCCTTGGGCAAGTCGTTCCAGCGCCGCAGCTGCGCTGCCGATACCCCGTACCACTCGGCCAGCTCCGCAATGTCCTGCCCACGCTTCACGGTATGCACCTTGCGGCGGGTGCGACTTATGGCCGCGCCTTCGTCTGCAGCCTTGCGCGGTGGGCCAGCAGCGGCTATTTCCTCCTTTGGGAAGGGCTCGACGCCGGCCAGACGAACCGGCAGCGGCTGCAGTGGTTGCGGGAGGGCACTTTGGGGGCGGCAGAAATCAAACAGGGTAGCGCGGCCTACTTCCTGCAGCAACGGTCTGGCCGATGCCGGGTATTGTAGCGCGTAGGGGCGGTAGTTGTCGGGCAGGTAGCTGCGGCGCAGCTCGGGGTTGAAGCGGCGCATGGCTACCGAATCGAGGCCGAGGGCCTGACTCATGCGCGTGAGGTCGAAGGCGCGGCCACCGAGCTGCAGCGTGTCCATTTCCTGCGCGTACTGGTACTTGAGCTCGGGCGAATGAAGCTGGTGCTGCTCGGCGTACTTCATGGCGTACATGATGGCCGTGAAGGTGGGCACGTAGTTGCGCGTTTCCTTGGGCAGGTTGGGGTACAGCTCCCAGAACTTCTTTTTGCCGGTGCGACGCATCACGCGCTGCATGTTGCCCGCGCCCCAGTTGTAGGCAGCCAGCACCAGCTCCCAGTCGTGAAACATGCCGTAGAGGTAGCGCAGGTGTTTGCAGGCCGCCTCGGTCGACTTCTCCGGGTTCATCCGCTCATCCACCCACTCGTCGCGTTTCAGGCGCAGGTCGCCGGCCGTAGGGCCCATAAACTGCCACAGGCCTGTGGCCCCCACCTTGGATTTGGCCGTGGGAATCAGCGCCGACTCGACCACCGACAGGTACTTCAAATCCTGCGGCAGGCCGTACTTGGCGAGGTACTTCTCGAAGAGCGGAAAATAGAGGTTTTCGCGCTCCAGCACGCGCTGGGTGTAGGTGCGGTTGCGCGACGTGAAGTAGGTCACGTAGCTCATCACCATCCCGTTGAAGGTGTGCGGCACGTCCGTCTCGAAACAGCCGATCCGGTCGCACACCAGGTCGCGCAAATCGGGCGCGGTTTGCAGCCACGCCAGGCGGGCCGAGTCGACTTCCATCGGCTCGGCCACCAGCGAATCGGGTTGCAGCTGGAGTTGCACCTGCACCGTGTCATCCGACGTTACCGTTTCGGGCTGAACCGTGGGCGGCACGGCGGGTTGCGTTTGGGCCGCCGCGGGGCGGGCAAAGGCAGCGGCCATTAGCAGCAGAACGGAAGCGCGAATCGGTCGTTTCATGCCGGGCGTCAGGGAGTGGTTACAGAGGCAGCAACGGTTTCGGTCAGGTGTTTGGCAAAGGCCAGCAAGTCGGCTTCGCGGAACGCGCCGCCCATAATCTGCAGGCCAATCGGTAAGCCCTGCTGGTCGTGGCCGGCCGGCACCGAAATGGCGGGCACGCCCGCCAACGACGCCTGAACGGTAAAGATATCAGCAAGATACATCGACAGCGCGTCCTTGGTATTCTCGCCGATGCGGAACGCCGTGGTGGGCGCCGTGGGCAGAATCAGGAAATCGTACTGGCGCAGCAGCTCGTCGGTCTGCTCCTTAATGAGGCGCCGCACGCGTTGGGCTTTGGTGTAGTAGGCGTCGTAGTAGTCGGCCGATAGTACGAAGGTGCCCAGCAGAATGCGCCGCTGCACTTCTTGGCCAAAACCCTGGCTGCGGCTTTTCTTGTAGAGCGACTCCAGGTCGGTGGCGTCGTCGGCGCGGTACCCGTACTTCACCCCATCGAAGCGGCCCAGGTTGGACGAGGCTTCGGCGGTGGTGAGGATGTAGTAGGTGGGCACCATGTAGTCGAGGTAGGGGAAATCCACCGCGTCGACCACGTGGCCCTGGCCGCGCAGCTGCTCAATGGTCGTTTCCACGGCCTGCTTGATGTCGGGCGCGAGGCCCGGCCGCTCCAGCGTGTCGCGGATGTAGCCGACGCGGTAGTGCGCCTGCGGCTCCAGCTGCCGCGAGTAAGCCGGCACGGGCTCGTGGCTCACGGTAGCATCAAACTCGTCGGGGCCGGCCATTACTTCCAGCAGCAGCGCGGCGTCGTCTACCGAGCAGGTGAGCGGGCCGATCTGGTCAAACGACGAGGCGTAGGCCACCAACCCGTAGCGCGACACGCGCGAGTACGTGGGCTTCAGCCCCACAATGCCGCAAAACGCGGCCGGCTGGCGCACCGAGCCGCCGGTATCGGAGCCGATGGAAGCCAGGCACATATCGGCCTGTACGGCCACCGCCGAGCCACCCGACGAACCGCCCGAGACCCGCTCGTGGTCAAGGTCGTTGCGCACCGGGCCGAAGTACGACGACTCGTTGGAGGCGCCCATGGCAAACTCGTCGCAGTTCTGGCGGCCGATCAGGATGGCGTCTTCGTCGAGCAGCCGCTGCACGGCCGTGCCCGTGAAGAGCGACTTGAAGCCGTCCAGGATGTGGCTGCTCGATTGGAGGGTATGGCCTTTGTAGGCCAGCACGTCCTTCAGCCCGATGACCATGCCGGCCAGCTTGCCGGCCGTGCCGGCCGCCAGCTTGGCGTCCACGGCGTCGGCCTGTTGGCGGGCTTCGTCGGCCCACACTTCCAGGAAGGCGTTCAGGTGCTGTTTGCGCTGGATGTTATCCAGATAATACTCCACGAGCTGACGGCAGGTGAAAGAACCGGCCGTCAGCTCGTTACGAACTTCCGTTAGGGAGTTGAAGCGTCTCAAGGGAGCTTGTGTTAGATCAAGTGGTAGGATGCTTGTCGTCGGCGGCGGAGGGGACGTGGGGCAAGCCAGCGGGTGTTACCGTGGGTTGCTCGGGTGCCGAAACCGGCTGCTCGGGCTGATCGAGTGACGTGGGCTGGTAGGCTACCGGCGTGGGCGGCTCCGCAGCCTGGTAGCCGGGCTGTTGATAGCCCGGCTGCGGCTGCTGGTAGTTGGGCGTGCTGCCGGCATTTTCGATTTCGCTGCGAATCTCGCGCGAGGCGTCTTTGAATTCGCGAATGCCTTTGCCAAGGCCCCGAGCCAGTTCGGGAATCTTGTTGGCGCCGAAAAAAATCAGGATGACGACCATGATGAGCATAATCTCACCACCGCCCAAGTCACCCAGAAACAACAAAAGAGGAGTGTGCATGGCGAAGCAGAATTAGGAGCGCGGCTGCTGCGGGTCGTTGTCGCGGTATTCGGGCTTGTTCGAGTCCTTGGTCGCGTCTTTGAACTCACGCACGCCCTGTCCCATGCCTTTAAACAACTCAGGAATGCGCTTGGCGCCAAACAGCAGCACGATGACAAAAATGATCAGCAGGATTTCAGTCGTACCGAAGCTGCCAATCAGGAAAAGCGAAGAGAACATGAGGCCGAGGGAAGTTAAAGGCGAAAGAAAGGCGTACGAATGCGCCGGCCGTTGGGATTGTAAAGATACCCCATATTTTGCAAATGGGGGGCGGTAGAAAGCGGTTTGCGGCATCCGGATGCCGCCGCGCAAGTAGCAGCCGCTTTCGTGTTGAACGGGTGAAAATCCGCATTGAGCGGTAGAATATTTTTGTTCGTCGCGCAAAACTCAGAGTGAAATTGGGCACGTATGTATCTTGCTAACCTGTTTCTGCCGTATCCGTGGCAGAAGAATTGTGCATTTCCTCCGCCCGTGCCAATTCCTTGCTGCTATGCCCACACGCGCTACCATTCCTCCCCCTGCTCTTGCCAAAGCCGATTCCCGCTATTCCACTGAGGAAGAGCGGCTGGAAGCGTTGCGCGCCTACCAAATCCTAGACACTGCTCCCGACGAAGACTTCGATGCCCTGACGCGGCTGGCCGCTTATATATGCGGTACGCCCATTTCGTTGGTGTCGCTCATCGATACCTCGCGCCAGTGGTTCAAAGCCAACTTTGGCTTAGACGGAATTTCCGAAACGCCCCGAGAGTATTCGTTTTGCCAGTACGCCATGGTCGCAGACGGGGTATACGAGGTCGACGACGTGGAGTCCAACCCGATGTTCCGCAACAACCCGCTGGTAACCGGCAACCCCAATATCCGCTTTTACGCCGGGGCCCCGCTCGTCACCCCAAGCGGGCAGCCCTTGGGCGCCTTGTGTGCCATCGACACCAAGCCCCGCCACCTGACCGCTGCCCAGCGCGATGCGCTTCAAACCCTGGCGCGGGAGGTGGTGTCGCATTTGGAGCTGCGACGCGCGCGCCTGCAGCTAGAGCAGGAGCAGCAGAAGCTCGACGGCCTGATGCGCATGGCCAACGACGCCGCGCAGACGCTGTATTCGGGCGGGCGCTCGGAGATATTTGTGAAGCAAGAGCACAAGCTGGTGCGAATCAACACGGCCGATATTCGCTACGTGGAAGCCCTGGGCGACTACGTAAATATTTACGCCGCTCAGGAGCGCTTCACCGTATACACTACAATGAAAGACATGTTGGTGCGCTTGGCCGGACGCGATTTTGTGCGGGTACACCGCAAATACATCGTGCGGCTCGATCGTATCGTGGCCATTGAAGGCGACTCGGTGATGATTGACAACTCCCGAACCGGTGCCGACGCGGGCCGTTCCGTGGCGGTTCCTATCGGGAACTCCTACAAAGGCGACCTGATGGGGCAGCTGAATTTGGTGTAGGTACACGAGTGTCGTCTACGTACAGCTGCTTTTCAGCGAGGAATATGCGCCATTGGGCGAGTAATCGAACCGAAAAGCCCAGCAACCTTCTATCTTTCGGATGTTATCGGGGGATTAATCTTTTGGCGCCCAGCGCTGGAGAAGGATTAACTGATAGCTAAGTTTGTTTTCATAGCTCAGAAAGGCACCGTATGCTGTACGGTGTTTTTTTTTGCCCTCGGCTGAGCGGCACGGCCCTTACTTGCGTCCGAGCCAGGATTCGGGGTTGAGGTTGGTGCTGTTGCGCCATACCTGGAATTGCAGTTCCGAGGTGCCCTCCGAGTTGGTATACACCGTGCCAATGGGCTGGCGCATTTTCACCGTCTGGCCTTCGCTCACGCTCACCGAGCGCAGCTTGGCGTACACCGTGAAGTACTCGCCGTGCTGCACCATCACCACGTTGTTCATGCCGGCAATGTTGGCCACGGTCAGCACCTTGCCGTCGAAAATGGCCCGCACCGGCTCGCCGGCGCTGGTCTGGATATCGACGCCGCGGTTTTCCACGGTCACGTTCTTGAGCACCGGGTGCGGGTGGCGGCCGAAGCGCTGCGAGATGAAGCCGCGGGCTACGGGCCACAGCAAGCGGCCGTGGTTGTCGGAGAAAGACGACGATAGCTCGGCCGTTTCGGGCGTGAGCGTCACTCGGTCGGTGCGGGTGGTGGCCTCGGCTACTTCGGCGGCTTCAGCGGCTTCCACGGCGTCGCGGCGGGCGGTGGTGCGCTCGGCGGCGGTGGCGGTGGGGCGCTCGGCGCGTTCGGCGCTGGCCTGGGCGGCGGCTTTGGCGGCGGCGGCTTTGGCGGCGGCGCGGGCGGCGGCCACGCGGGCGGCGCGGGCAATTTCCTCACGCACGCGCTGGGCAATCAGGTTGTCGAGCTGACGGATGGACTGCTGGCGTTCGGCCAGTTCCTTGCGCAGCTGCTCTTCCTGCTGGCTGAGCTGCTGCACCACTTGGTCTTGCTGCTCGCGCATGGTCAGCAGGCTGCGCTTCTCGTTGAGCTGGGTACTAAGCACCACGCTTTTCTGCTGGCGCTTCTGCGTGAGGCCGGTTAGCTGCTGGTGCAAATCTTCCTGGGTGCGCTGAATGACGGCCGCTTGCTGCCGCCGCGCTTCGGAGTACTGCCGCACGTAGCTCAGGCGCCGCATCCACTCGTTGAACGAGTCGGCGGCGAACAGGAACATGATGCGGTTGTAGGAATTGGCCGTTTTCGACGACGCGTATACCAGCTGGGCATACTCGGCCTTCAGCCGCTCCAGGTCCGACTGCTTTACCTTCACCTGGGTTTCGGTCTGGCGCACGTCGGTATCGATGTACTGCAGCTCCGACGACGTGCTTTTGATGACGTCCTGCTGCACCGTAATCTTCTCCTTGAGCGCGTTCAGCTGCCCCAGCGAGGATTGCTTTTTCTGTTGGGTTTGCTCCAGAATGCGGCTCGTCTCGCGAATGCGGCGCAGGGTGTTGCGCCGTTCCCGTTCCAGCTGGGCTTTGGTTTTCACCGTCGTTCGCTGCTGGCTGGGCCGCTTCTGCTGCCCCGGCACCGACGTGATAAACGCCAGCAAGAGCAGCCCGATGAGCAGCCCCAGCTGCCCGCGGCGGCTACTTGCGGTTCTTACGCCCATATGCGGCCGGTACACTAAACGGAAAATCCAGCCGCTCCTTGTCGAGGTCGACGTTGCGGTAGCTGATGGACACCACGGCGGCCGGGCGCCCCGGCTGCTGCGCTTCCACCAACGTGCCGTGTGCAAACAGCTGGGCGTTCTTTTCCAGCGGTTTGAAATCAGCGTAGGTGACGGTTACGCTGTTGTTGGTTTGCACGTCCTGCACGGTCAGCTTCTGCACGCGCGAGCGGCTCAAATCAATCAGCTGCTCCACCAGCACGCTGGCCTGCTGGTAATTCACTTTTTGCACCGGGCCCTCGTTGCTCACGCGCAGGCCGGTGTTGTCGGATGCTGCGGGCAGGTAGTCGCCCAGCAGCAGCGCCTGCATTTGGGTGAAGGTGACGGGTACGTTGAACTGGCGAGTGAGGTAGGAGAAATTGCCGGCGTAGTAGGTCTTCTCCAGCTTGTTAATTACCTGCACCGAGTCGGGCGTAATCATGGCGCGCACGCCCTCCACGCCCAGCAACGACGCCGACAGCCAAATGACGCTGTCTTTGCGCATGCGCAGGTTCACGTTGGCCGAGTACTTCTCGCCGTTGGCATCAATCTGCGCCTTGCCCTTGGCCGACAAATAGGTGAAGTCGAGGTTTCGGGCTTTTACTTCCGGCGCTACCGGTTTGGGCGGCGCGGTGGCAGTTTTGGTGGGGAAGATGGAGCGGTGGCAGGCGCCCAACCCCAGGCTTCCTACTAGCGCGAGCAGCAACGGCCAGCGTCTATTCATAGAGTTTACGGTCTTTGATTTTGCGGTCGATCTGCGTGGACGTGCCGCCGGCCTTGCGGGCCCGCTGCCACTGCTCCACGGCGCCGGCCGCATCGCCTAGTTGAAAGAGTACGTCGCCGTAGTGCTCCAGCACGGTGCCATCCTTCGAAGTTTTGATGGCCTTTTCCAACTGTTGGCGCGCGCCGCTGTAGTCTTTCAGCTTGTACAACACCCAGGCGTACGTATCGAGGTAGGTGTCGTTGTCGGGAAACTGCTTGACGAGCTTGCCCGCCATTTCCTTGGCCCTGGGCAAATCCTTGCCGCGCAGCGAGAGGTAGTAGCTGTAATTGTTGAGGGCCTGCGCGTTGTTGGCGTCAAACGTCAGCGCGGCTTGGTAGGCGGCGTCCGACTTGTCGTACTCCTTCAGCTCGTGGTACACGTCGCCGAGCTGGGTATCGAACTGCGCGCTCAGCTCGGGGTTGTCGGTGGTCAGCTTACGGCCCTGCTCCAAAGAGCGAACGGCCTTGGCCGGCTGCTTGGCGAAGGAGTAGCCCACGCCGTTGTAGAACCAGAATACGGCCTGATTTGGGAACAACTCCAGCGCCTGGCTGGTGTGGCGCAAGAGCGAGTCGGTCTGGGCCAGCTCGGCGTCGATGCTCACCACCTGCTGCCAGATTTTGTAGTGCGAGTTGTCGAAGCGCAGCGCCCGGAGGTAGTTGTCGCGGGCCTGGGCCTTTTTGTTGGCCAGCAGCTGCACGTCGCCAGCCACCGAGTAGGCCTTGGGCTCTTTCGGATGCACGCGGGTGGTAATGTCGGCCAGTTCCAGCGCCGTTTTCTCGATGGCCGGATTGGGCAGCTGCTTCAGATAATCAACCAGAATGCGCACTTTTTGGTCGATGTTCAGCCCCGGGCTTTCAAACGCCTGCTTGATCTGCACCTCCGACTCGGCCGTGTTGCCCTGCTGGCGGTAGGCGTCGGCCAAGATCATGTGAGCCTGCGGGTTGTCGGGGTCCTGGCGCAGGGCTTTCTGGGCCACCCGAATGGCGTCGGGCAGGCGGTTGTTGGCGGCGTACATTTCGGCCTGGGCCAGCACGTAGCGCACCTCGTCGGGGTTGGCCGCAATCAGCGCTTCGCCTTCCTGCAGGGCCTTGTCGAGGTTGTTCTGCTTGAGGTAAATCTGCTGCTTCTTGAACGACACTTCGTCGAGCGGGCCGAACTCTTTCTCGGCTTCGTCGAAAGCAGTCAGGGCTTCGTTCAGCTTGCCCTGCTGCAGGTACAAATCGGCCAGATTGAAGAGGTATTCCTTGGAATCGGGCACGTCGTGCACCAGGCTCACGTACACCTTGGCGGCTTCGTCGTACTGCTTCTGGGTGCTGAAAATCTGGGCCAACAGCAGGTAGTAGTACGGGTTTTTGGCGTCGATGCGCAGGGCGGCCTGGGCGAAGTTGGCAGCGTCTTTGAGGTTGCCGGTCAGCAGGTTCGTCTCGGCAATCTTGTAGTTGATGGCCGCGTTGTTGGGGTTCAGCTGGTAGGCTTTCAGCAGCCGTTCCTGGGCCTTATTGTAGTCTTCGAGCAGCAAAAACTTCACGCCATCCACAAAGTACGCCTCGCTCATTTCCCGGTCTTTCTCGGTGAGCTGGCGGTTTTGCTTGGCGGCTTCGATGAGGGCTTGGCGCTGCAGCTCCTTCTTCTCCTTGCGCGTGAGCTTCTTCGCTTTTTCCTTCTTGGGTTTGCCGTCGGTTGCCGGGGATGCCTGCTGGGCATACGTGGGCCCGGCCAGCAGCAGGACCGTGAAAAGAAGGAAGTAAGCAGCAGCGCGGGTCATGGAAACGGCAGCGACGAAGCGCAAAAAAAGAGAGTAACGGAGCATTTGGGCGGGAATTGCCGTGGCTCCTAAAAGATACGGCATTCCCCCCAAAACCCGCCCGACGCGCCTACAGTTTCAGCGCGTTGTAGTCGCCCACACTCAGGTCGGCAGGCGTGCCGGTGAGGCTGGCGTGGCTGCCCACCATCGAGTTCTGAATGTTGGCGTTCTGCACCGTGGCCGACTTCTGCAGGATGCTGTTGACCACCACCGAGTGGCGCACCACCGAGCCGTCGCCGACCGACACGTGCGGGCCGATAATGCTGTTTTCGAGCACCACGTTTTCGCCGATGTACACCGGCTGAATGATTACGGTGTTCTGCAGCGTAGCGGTTTTCGACACCGTGTCTTCGCCGGCTTCCTTTAGGTATTCGAGGTAGCGCTGGTTGGTGAAAACGGTGGCGTCTTTGTTGCCGCAGTCGAGCCACTCGGTAACCGGGCCGGGAATAAACACGGCACCCTGGTTTTTCATGTTCTCCAGGGCGTTGGTGAGTTGGTACTCGCCTTTGTCCTTGATGTCGTTGTCGAGCAGGTATTGCAGCTCGCGCTTCAGGTACTCGCCGTCTTTGAAGTAGTAGATGCCAATGATGGCCAGGTCCGACACGAACTCCTGCGGCTTCTCAATCAGCTCGGTAATGCGACCCTGCTCGTCGAGCTTCACCACGCCGAAGGGGCGCGGGTCTTCCACGCGCTGCACCCAAATGGTGCCGTCGGCGGAGGTGTCGAGGGTGAAATCGGCTTTGAACAAGGTATCGGCAAAAGCCACCACCAGCGGGCCGCTCAAGGAGTCTTTGGCGCACAAAATGGCGTGGGCCGTGCCCAGCGGCTCGTCTTGGTACACGATGGTGCCTTTCGCGCCCACCGATTCGGCAATCTTGATCAGGCTTTGCTCTACCTCGGCCCCGAAACGGCCCACAATAAACGCTACCTCTTCTACCTGCTGCCCAACCACTTTGGCAATGTCCTCCACGAGGCGCTGTACGATGGGTTTGCCGGCAATCGGAATCAAGGGTTTCGGTACGGTGAGGGTGTGGGGGCGCATGCGCTTGCCCATGCCGGCCATCGGGACGATGATTTTCATAGGGGGTCGTGAGAGAAGAAGAAAGTTTGGGGCGTGTACGTAGCGGGCCGCAAAACGCCCCGCAAAAGTCGACCGCAGATTTGACGGATTTTACTGATTTCGCAGATTTTTTTGCACCTGAGGGCGAAGTAAGTGCTTAAATAACCGAATGAAAGCCCCGGCCAGTGTTACGTACTCACCTGCCGCAGAAGTTATTTGGTGCCGGTGCTGCCGTAGCCACCCGCGCCGCGCTGGGTTTCGCTCAGTTCTTCGGCGGCCTGCCACGCCACCCGCTCGTGGCGGGCCACTACCAGCTGCGCAATTCGTTCGCCGTCCTGCACCACAAAATCGGTGTCGGACAGGTTTACAAGCAGCACTTTCAACTCGCCGCGGTAGTCGGCGTCGATGGTGCCGGGGCTGTTGACAATGCCGATGCCGTGGCGGTAAGCCAAGCCGCTGCGGGGGCGCACCTGGGCTTCGTAGCCTTCGGGAATTTCCAGAAACAAGCCGGTGGGAATGAGGGCGCGCTGCAGCGGCCCAAGCGTGACGGGCTCGGCCGGAAGGTGCGCGTACACGTCCATGCCGGCGGCGTGGGCGGTTTGGTAGGCCGGCAGCGGGTGGCCCGAGCGGTTAATGATGTTGATAGACAGCATACGAAAGGCGGCAGCTCGACTGCTACCGGGCCCAAAGCTACGGTTTGGCTGCCACTCGCGCGGCAGGCAGTGTGCGGCGCTCCACCACAAAAAGCACGGCCACAAAGCCCAGCGTCAGCAGTACGTGCGCGCCTTGGCGCAACCACCAGTCGGCAATGGGCACGTACCAGCCCACGGCCACCACGCCCACGGCCAGCAGCAGCCACGCGGCCAGCCGACCAACCGGGTAGGGCACCGGGAAGTAGCGGTTGCCCAGCCACCAGCAGGTAAAGGCCATCAGAAAGTAACAGGCCAGGGTGGTGAAAGCACAGCCCAGGTAGCCCAGGTGCGGGATGAGCAGCCAGTTGAGCACCACCGTGAGCAGGGCGCCGCCCGCGCTGATGTAGGTGCCGAAGTAGGTGCGGTCGGTGAGCTTGAACCACACCGAGAGGTTGTAGTACACGCCCAGAAACAGGTTGGCCAGCAGCAGCACCGGCACCACCGCCACGCCGGTGCGGTACTCGGGGCGGCGCAGAAACAGGTGCTCCAAAATGTCGAGGTTCAGGCTGACAGCCACGAAAATAACCGCGCAGCAGAGCGTAAACCACTTCAGCACCACGGCAAAGGTGGCGGGGGAGTTTTTTTCCTGGGCCTGCGAGAAGAAGAACGGTTCGGCGGCGTAGCGGAAGGCCTGAATGACGAGCTGCATGAAGATGCTGAGCTTGTAGCAGGCCCCGTACACGCCCACCGCCGTCAGGTTCGACTGGCCGGGGTAGAAGCCTTCGGGCAGCCAGTACTTGAGCATGGGGCGGTCGAGGGTTTCGTTGATCATGCCGGCCAAACCCATGAGCATGATGGGGTAGCCGTAGCGCCACAGCGCCGGGACCTGAGCCCAATCGAGGCGGAAGCGGAAATCGGTCAGCTCGCGCCAGAGCAGCGGAATGAACAGCGCATTGGCCAGCAGGTTCACCCAGAACACGTAGCCCACGCCCAGGTCGGGGTCGTAGATGTAGCCGATGAGCGGGCGCAACCCCGTGAGGTATTTGCCCTGCCACACATCGGCGCAGAACACCACGAAAAACAGCGTCAGGCCGACGTTGGCGGCTACGTTGGCCAAGCGGATGGCGGCAAACTTTTTGGCCTTGCCTTCCAGCCGCAGGCGCGCAAACGGAATGGCCACCACCGCGTCGATGGCCATAACCAAGGCCAGCCAGATAAAGAACCGCTCTTTGCCGGGGTACTTGAGGATTTCGGCAATGGGCCCGGAAAGCAGCATGACCAACCCGCTAAGCACTGCGCTGCTGAGCAAGAGCAAGCTCAGCACTTGGCTGTAGAGCTTGCGGCGGTTGGCGCCGGCGCGGTTGGCAAAACGGAAAAACGCCGTTTCCATCCCGAAGGTGAAGACCACGTTCAGGAAGGCCACGTAGGCGTACAGCTCGGTGACGATGCCGTACTCCGACGCCGCAAAGCGGGCCGTGTAGAGTGGCACCAGCAAGTAGGTGAGCACGCGGCCCACAATGCTGCTCACGCCGTACACGGCCGTTTGGCCGGCTAGCTTTTTGGCCAGTCCGCTCACTTAGGTCGTGGAATTAGCGTCCGCAATCAATACCAACAGGCTTAGGCGCCGGTGAAGTGCGCCGGGCGTTTCTCCAAAAAGGCCTGCGTGCCCTCGTGGAAATCGGCGGAGCGGAAGCAGCGGCCGAAAGCGTTGGCTTCGGCCTGGTAGCCGTTGCGCTCGGGCGAGTAATAGGCGTTTACGCAGTCGATGACCATGCCCACGGCCAGCGGCGCTTTGGAAATGATGCGCGTGAGCAGCTGGCGGCAGAAGTTCAGCAACTCGGCCTGCGGCACCACGTGGTTTACCAAACCCAGGCGCAGGGCCTCATCGGCTTTGATCTGGTCGGCGCTCATCAGCAGCTCCAGCGACTTGCCTTTGCCCACCAGCTGGGTGAGGCGCTGGGTGCCGCCGTAGCCGGGCACCAGGCCCAGGTTCACTTCGGGCTGGCCGAAACGGGCATTGTCGGAGGCTACGCGTATGTGGCAGGCCATGGCCAACTCGCAGCCGCCGCCCAGCGCAAAGCCGTTGACGGCCGCAATAACCGGTTTGGTGCTTTCCTCAATCATGCAGAATACTTCCTGCCCGGCTTCGGCCACGCGGCGGCCCATCACCTCGTCGAGGCCGGCCAGCTCGGCAATGTCGGCACCGGCCACAAAAGCCTTTTCGCCACTGCCCGTAATGATGACACCGCGCACGCGCTCATCGTCGCGGGCCATTTCCATGGCCTGTTTGATGTCGGCAATGGTGGCCGCGTTCAGGGCGTTGAGCTTGGTGGGGCGGTTTACGGTGATGGTCAGAATGCCATCATCGGTGCGGTCGAGGGCGAGGTTGTCGAGGGCAGTGCTCATGCGCAGGGGCGTGCAGGCAAGGGAATGAGGTGATGGGCAAAGATAGACAGCAATTGTGGGCGAGGTATGCCAGGGCCAAACGAGCAGAACGACTCGTCCGGCGAGGCTGGGCAGGCGTCGGGCGAAAGGTCTGTGGTTCGGCCGGCATAAAACGGAAGTTTGCAAGCGGTACCGGCAAAGTAATAATTCACACCGGTGAATATTATTATTACTTTGGTCGGGTCCTGCTTTCCTTCTCTCACCCCAACCAACACATCACCATGGGCTTCGTCTCCGAATTCAAGGAATTCATCTCGAAGGGCAACGTACTTGACCTCGCCGTCGGCGTCATCATTGGCGCTTCGTTCGGCAAAATCGTCGCCTCACTTACCGACGACATCATCATGCCCATCCTGAGTCTGGCGACGCGCGGCATCGATTTCAAGGAGAAGTTCTTTGCCCTCGACGGTCAGCATTACGATTCGCTGAAGGCCGCCCAGGATGCCAAAGCAGCCACGCTTAACTACGGCAACTTCATCAATGCCATCATCTACTTCCTGGTCATTGCTTTCGTCATCTTTTGGGTGGTGAAGTTGGCCAACCGCTTCAAGCGCCCCGCGCCGGTGGCCGTGGTTTCGGAGCCGACGCCTTCCAAAGAGCAAGTGTTGCTGATGGAAATTCGCGACGCCCTGCGCACCCGCAACGCTTAACGCAGCACCTGCACACCTTTACGTTCCGCAAAAAACGTTGCTGGCCGATTTCCACCGCTCACGTTAGAGGGGCCGGAAATCGGCCTTTTTGTTCTCCTTTCCTGCTCCCGACTATGAAGAAGACGCTCTACACCCTACTGCTATTGCCCACGCTCAGCCTTGCCCCGCGGCTTGCGCTGGCTCAGGACCCGGCGCCCAACCGCGCGCCGCTGCCGCCCACTACCTACAAGATTTCGACCGAAGTAGATACCACCCAGGGCTGGCGGCGTGGCGGCGTGGGTACGTTCAATTTCAGCCAGGTTAGCCTGCGCAACTGGGCGCCGGGCGGGCAAAGCTCCCTGTCGTTGCTGGCCATCGGCAACTCGTTTGCGCACTACCGCGGCCCCGAGCACACCTTCGACTTTGCCGCCGATGTGGTGTACGGCCTGCTAAAGCCGGGCAAAGCACGGGTGCGCAAAAACGACGACCGGCTGGAGTTGAATGCCCGCTACGGCCACTTTCTCACCAACAAGCTGTCGTGGGCGGCCCAGCTGAACCTGAAAACGCAGCTTACGCCCACGACCGATCTGGTGCGAACCGACTCGTTGCTCTCGCGCTTCTTTGCCCCGGCCTACATCCTGGCCTCGCTTGGCATCGACTACCGGCCCAACACCGACTTCTCGCTGTTCCTGTCGCCCATTACCGGAAAGTTTACCGTGGTGGGCGACCGTACGCTGGCCGATGCCGGCGCATTTGGCGTGAAAGCGGCCCGGCGCGATGCCCAAGGCCGGCCGGTGGCAGGTACCGGCGAGCGGCTGCGCGAGGAAATAGGGGCCTATCTGAACGGCCGTTACCGCAAGCCAGTACTTACCAACATCACCTACCAAACCAAGCTGGAACTGTTCAGCAACTACTTTCACAACCCGCAGAACATCGACGTGAACTGGGAGAACCTGATTGACTTCAAGGTCAACAAATTCGTCAGTGCCAGCGTAGCCACCGTCTTGGTCTACGACGACGATATTCTGGTGCCCGTCGACCGCAACGAAGACGGCGTGCCCGATTCGCGCGGGCGGCGCGTGCAGTTCAAGGAAACGTTAGGTATCGGGCTGACTTACAAGTTTTAAAAATAGGAACTAACTTGCCCATCCACCCCGTTTTTCCCGCAGCCTGTGGCACATGGTTTGCCGGGACGCTTTGCCCACCCACACCCAACCATCACCCATGAAAGTATTTTTTGCCGCCGCGGCCCTGCTTTGCACCGGCCTGCTGACGACACATGCTGCCCACGCCCAGACCACGGCGGCCGCCTCGCGGGAGGAGCAAGCCCAGAAGGCCAACGAAGCCGGCCTGCGCAAGCGCAAAGCCGGTTCGCCCGACGACCTGGCCCGCATGCAGCGCCGCATGAGCATGAACCCCGACGAGGTGAAGCGCGACCAGCAGATTGAGGTGTTGGAAGCCCGTTCGGGCGTTACCAGCTACTCGGCGGGCAGCTCGGCCGGCTCGCGCCAGTATGAGAAAGGCAGCGGTGGTTTCACCGTGAAACGCTTCCGCGACAAAAACAGCGCCGCCCTGCAAAAGCGTGGCCAGTCGCGCCCCGCGCCCGGTATCGACCCCAAGGGCAAGCCGCTGAAGCACAAAAAGCCCCATAAGTTCCTGGGGCTGATTGGATAACGAGTCACTCCTGTTACGACATGAAAAAGCCCCGGCGCAGAGCTCCGGGGCTTTTTGCTTTTTCGTTGGACCGGGGCCACCGTTCGCCCCCAGCTACTGGAAAAAGTGTCGAGGAGCGCAGCCACTGTAGCAAGGCCGCGCACAACAGCGGTTAGCGCAATACCATGTCGTGGAGCACTACCACATGCTCCTTGGCTTGCTGATCGAAAGCGATGGTGTACTTGGTGGGGTAGTAGCGGCCGGTCAGTTGGAAGGCTTGCGGCTGCTGTACTTCGAAGGTTTGCGTGGTCTTGGCGGCCAGAGTAGTCTTGGCAATCATGGGCTCCATGAAGTTGATTTTGCCGTCGTAGGAGCCGTAGATGAAGGTTTGGGTGAAAGCCTGGCCGTGAAACTCGTGGCCGGTGGGGTCGACCCAGTGGCGGCCCATCATGGGAATGGTGTTGACCGGGCCCGGAGGCGAGATGTAGCCGCTGGGCAGAAACCGGGCCTCGGGCAGAATTTCGCCTTTGGGGTCGTTGAGCTGAATTTGCTGGCGTTGGGCCAGCGTCATCATGTAGAAGTGCACATCGAAGTGCGCCGAGGTGTACACGCCGGCCGGTTCGTGGCCATTAGGGTTCCAGTCAACCGACACATGGTCGTAAGCCGTTTTAGCGGCCTCGGCAGGTAGCGGCAGGCGAAACCACGTGGGCGGCGTAGGCGGCACGGGGTCGGTGGTAGGCAGGCCGGTGAGGGCCGCTTCCGTCATGCGCGCCCCCACTTCAGTTGGAACGCCGTTCTTGTCGAGCGTGACGAAGCTACGAGCCGAACCATTACCCATTGTAACAGTGTCGCCGAAGTAGGTTTTGGTTTGTGGTTCGGCGGGGTTGTCGTCATCGTCGCAACTGGCCAAGGCCAACGCGAGCAGGCCGGCAAGCAGCACACCCGCCGAGCGGCGGATAAATACTGCGGATGCCGAAGAAGATGTCATCATAGCAAGTGGGTGCAGAAGCGGGCAGGGCCTAATGCCCTCAGAGCTTGACGAATTCCACGCGCTGGTTAAGCGGTGCGTATTCGTCGTCCGGGTCGGTGTAGAGGGGTTGCGTTTCACCCAGGCCTTTCACCGTGAGGCGGGTACCCTCAATGCCAGCGGTTATCAGCGCGGCGCGCACGGCATCGGCGCGGCGCTGCGAAAGACGCAGGTTGGCGGTAGCATCACCGGCCACCAGCGTGTGGGTTTCGATGCGCAGCTTCATGGCCGGGTCGCGGCGCAGGGCATCGGCTATGCCCTTCACAAAGGGTTGCGAGTCGGCAAGCAGTGTGGCGGTGCCTTCCTCAAACTGGATAGCGTGCGACATCAGACGACCTTCTTCCAGCAGGGTGCTGTAGTAGTCGGCCGTTTTCTCCGCCACCTTGCGGTCCACGGCTTCCTCAATTTTGCGTTCGGCCACGCGGCTGGCGGCGCGCTCCACGGCGCGGTTGAGCATATACAATTGCCCTTGCGACACAAGCGGCAGGCAACACAAGAGGGCAAGAAGTATCGTTTTCATCGGTGGTGAGGCAGAAAATGAGAATGAGGTATGCAATGAGGGCAGCCGCGGAAGCGGAGCTACAACTTGGCCAGCGCCTGCAGGTCCATGGCGCGGGCTACGTTGCGTACGGCGTCGGTATCCTGCTGCTGGTTTAGCTCAACCGAGACGAAAAACCGGTCGCCGACACCAAGCGCCACGGACGCAAGGCGTTCTTTCTTTTGCAAGGTTTCGTAGCCCTGCACGTTGGGTAAGCCCAGGTTGCAGCCGCGCATGAGCTGCTCGTCGTTTTCCTGAGAAAAGTTGGCCGACATCATGGCCGTTACGCCAGCGTAAAGAGCAGTGGCTCCATTGTAGTCCACCAGCTGCACTTTCAGGCGCTGATTGCCTTTGCGGTAGTGCTGCTCGCAGGTGGAGTAGCTCACGCCGCCCATGTTCACCGATTCGCCTTGCGGGTTGCCGTCGCGCACAAAGCCAGCAACGGTGGCGGGCAGGTATTTCTGCAGCTCCCGGTAGGGCAACGACAGGGTGTCGCCCAGTACGTGCCGCTTGCGCTGCAATCGTTCGGTGCGGGCCAGGGTTTGCTCGATCTGGTGCGCCGCCCGGCTAACTGCAGCTACCTTTTTGTGAGCATTGGGCGCCTCTTGGAGCTGACTACAGCCAACCGGGAGAAGCAGGCACAAAACCCAGCCCGAGAGCAAACGCGTGCGGGAAAACATATCGAGCGGGTTGCAAAGGCGTGGGTGGTGGAGAAAGGGGAGGGCTAGAACTTTGCCGACAAGCCCAGTTTCAGGTAGTTCATGTCGTAGCCCAGCTCCGCAAAGGCACCGATGTTGTCGGTGAAGAAGTAGCGGCCACCGATGAACAGGCCCGAGGTAATGTAAGAGCTGCTGCTCTTGTAGCCGTCGTAGCCGGGGGTGTTGTCGAAGTAGGTGTTCTTGTACGATTCCACCCGTACGCCCACGCTCAGACCGGCGTAGGTGTCCAGCTTGGGGTTTTCCAGAATGTTGTAGTGGTAAGTGCCGCGGGCCGAGACCAGAATATTGCTCCAGCTGGCCTTGTAGCCGCCCGAATAGTCGTAGTGGTAGCCTTTGTATCCCACCAAGCCGCCAATACCGATGGTTCCGGGACCAACACCATCGATAAAACCGCGCTCTACCGAAAGGCTCATGGCTGGCGTAGCTTTAATGGTGCCAAAACCGTAGCCGTACCCTAGACCTACGCCCACACCCAAGTTTACCGCCGTGCTGCCTTTGGTGAAGGTCTCCATGCTGCTGCTCGACGACTTCGGCGCGGCTTTCGCGGCCGGTTGGGCGGCGGGCTTGGTGCTTTCAACAGGGGCGGTAGGTGTTTCTACCACGGCAACCGGTTTGGGCGCAGGCTTAGCAGCAGTGCCGGGCTTGGCGGCCGCTGTCGATTTGGAAGCCGTAGCCGCTGGTTTGGCCGCAGTGGTTTTGGCCACTGGTTTGGCGGTGGTGCGCGTCTGGGCTAAAGCCGGAGTGGTGGCCAAAGCCGGGAGCAGCAACAGAGCAGAAAGGCTAAGCGTTTTCATGGAGGTACGGTGAAATGAAGGGAACAACAAGTGTGAAGTCAAGTCCAATTGACTGTTACAAAGCTACCTTTGACCCGTGCCTGCGTCAATCGCATGATGATGTGAGAATAGTGCCAATAGATCGTAAAGCAGGTTTTTAGCCTCATAACACTGTAAAAAAGAAAGCCCCGCACCCAGCCTGGATAGGCCAAGTGCGGGGTGAACAAACTGTGGCTGGTGCTTTTGCTAAGAGGCCGAGTAGGGCCGCTACTGCTTAAATGTCACGCAGGAGGCGTTGGGCCAGGCGGCCAATTATCGGCAGCGGCTCTTGCGAGGAATTCATGGCGGCCATTACGCCGAACATGCGCATCAGCATGATGACCCCGAAGCAAACGCCCGACATCATCAGACTGCTCCAGCCCCACACCGGTAGCATGGCTACCTGGCTGAACAGGCAGGCCAGCGTGACAATGTGCAGGAGTGTCATTTGGCGAAGGTGAAAGTTCACCAGGGTCGAGCGTTGCTCTTTGGGCATGCGGTACGCCAACAGCCAGCCGAAAATGGATAGGTAGCACATAATGGCCAGCTTCCGGTCGAACTGCTGGGCTTCGGCGGGCCGCTGCGAGTACGACCAGCGGATGCTCATGTCCACTTGGTCAAAGTCGCCCATCCAAGCGCTAATGCGGCTGCTCCAGCGCAGCAATGTGTCATCCGCAACGAGTCTTCCCAAAGCAAGCATAGCAGCAAAACGGTTGATGAGTTTTCGGAAGTAGCCCGGACTCTTGGCTTGACGAACAAGCCGGGAAGAGCCGGTTGCTAACTGAACTCCTGCCAGTGCTAGCAGCCTTCGTTCAGTAGCGAAACAAAGGTGTACTCCTGAACCTATAAACAGCTAATACAAATGTTTCAAAGAATAACACACATGTAACGAGGTGGTTAAATTGCTGATATACTGAGTGTTAATTGTTGGATGCGTGCGGAGTTACAGCCTAAAAAAAGTGGCGTAACGACCAATTTAATTTATCGGGAAGAGGTATCGGCGGCGACCAAAGAGGCAGCCGCATACTCCGAAGGTGTTTGGTTGTATAGCTCCCGGAAGCATTTGGCGAAGTACGACAGGTTGGCGAAGCCGACCTGATCGGCTACTTCGGCCACGTTGCCGGCCTGGCCCTGCAGCAGCACGGCCGCTCGCCGCAGCCGAAGGGTGCGCACAAACTCCGACGTCGACTGGTCGGTCAAAGCTTTGAGCTTGCGGTGCAGCTGTACCCGACTCATGGCCATGTGTTCGGCAAACGCCTCGACGCTGAAGTCGGCGTCGGCCAAGTGCTGCTCCACCACATTCATGGCCCGGCTGAGAAACGCCTCGTCGGTGGACGTGACGCTTACCTCGCTCAGCTCCAACTTCAGCTCCCGCCCAAAGCGCTGCCGCAGCAGCTGCCGTTGTCGGATGAGGTTGTGGATGCGGACGCGCAGTTCATCGGGGCGGAAGGGCTTGGTGAGGTATTCGTCGGCGCCCAGGCCAAAACCTGCTAGCCGGGTTTCCTGCTCCGAGCGGGCCGTGAGCAGAATGACGGGAATGTGGCTCGTGCGCTCGTCGGCACGCAGGCGTCGGCACAGCTCCAGCCCGTCGAGGCGTGGCATCATCAGGTCCGATACCACCAAGTCGGGCACGGCGGCAACGATGCGTTGCAGGCCCTGCTCGCCGTCGTCGGCCGTCAGTACGCGGAAATCGGTAGCGAGACAAGTGCGCAGGTAGTCGCGCATTTCAGGATTGTCTTCGACCACCAGCACCAGCGGCCGCGCATCTTCACCCGTAGGTTCAGAGTCGGCTTCCGTTAGGGCCAGCAGCTTGGAGCCGCGCAGTTCGGGCACCTGGGGCGCTTGGGCTTCGAGAGGCGCGTCGGCTAGCTCGGCCGGCGTGAGGTGCGCCGCACCCAGCGGCAGCTCCACAACAAACGTGGTGCCTTGGCCCACGGTGCTCATGACGCGCACCGCGCCGTGATGCAGCGTAACCAGCTCCTTCACCAGGGCCAGGCCGATGCCCGTGCCGTCGTGCAGGCGCGTCAGGTTGCTGTCGACCTGGTGGAAACGGTCGAAAATCAGCGGGAGGTGTTCAGCCGGAATGCCCACGCCCGTGTCGCGCACGCGCAGTACAGCGTGCTCGTGAGCCAAGCCAACACTCACCGTAACCTGCCCACCGGCGGGTGTGAACTTGAGGGCATTGCCCAGCAGGTTGTAGAGAATTTTGTCGAACTGGTCGGCATCGAGGTACACATCTGGCAGCTCGCTTTCGGCTTCAAACGACAAAGCCACGTCGCGGCTGGCCGCCAACGACTCGAATGCCGCCACGCTGGTACCCACCAAACGGGCCAGATCAACGGGAGCCGCAGCCAGGCGCATCTGCCCGCTTTCGAGGCGGGCAATGTCCAGCAACTGGTTGATGAGCTGCAACAGCCGGCGGGCGTTGCGATGCATCAGCGCATACTCAGGCCGGGGTGCCGCGCCGGGCTCATGGCGACTTTCGCTCAGGAGTTGCTCCAAAGGGCTGATGATGAGCGTGAGCGGAGTGCGAAGCTCGTGCGAAATGTTGGTGAAGAAGCGCGTCTTCAACTCATCAAGCTCCTGCAGCTTGTGCGAGGTGCGGATGCTTTCCTGCAACTCGTGATAGGCCTGCTGCAACTCGTTGGCCCGCTCGGCCAGCGCCCGGTTGGCGTTTTGCTGCACTTCGTCCTTTTCGCGGGCGGTAGCCAAGGCTTGGTTTTGTGCCAGCTGGGTTTCGTGGAGCGCGGCCAGCGTTTGGGTTTGCGCTTTTTCCTTGTCGCGCAGGGCCGCCAACGCTTCTTCCTGCGCCTGCTGCCGCTCCTTCTTCGCCAAGTTGATGCGGTCGGCCAAGCCCAACGACAGCAAAATCATTTCCAGCGCCGAAGCCACGTGCACGCCGTGGAAAGCCCAGAAGTTGTTGCGCGGGGTGATGCCCAGCAAACCCAGGTAGAAGTTGGCAATGGCCAGCAGCAGCAGCGTCCAGCCCAGCATGTAGTAGCGGGCCGGTCCGTAGCCCGTCAGCAGCACCAGAATGCCGGCCACCAGTAGTACCACGCTGGTCCACAGCGCCGCACAAACCGGCCCCAGCAGTGCTACCGTCGAACCCATCGGAACCACGGCTACTAGAGTGGGCACCCAGGCCACGGCCAAGGTCAGGCGCAGCAGCTTATCGAAGCGCGGCAACAGGCGCGGTGTCTCGAGGAAAGCGCGGGCCGTGAGAGTGCCGAAGAAGATGCACAAACTCAGCAGCAGGTTCTGGCGCAGGTCCATTGCGTAGCCGCTCAGCCCTTCGCCCCAAAACTGCCGCATGTAGCCCGTCATGTCGAACTGCAGCAGGATAAAACAGGCCACGTAAAGCGAGTAGAGCAAGTAGCTCCGGTCGCGCACCGAGATGAATAGCAGAAAGTTATAGGCCAGCAGCGCCAACAGGATGCCGAAGTACGGCCCCATCACCTGGTCGCCAAGCCGGGCCTGTTGCAACAGGTAGGCCTGCTCGGCAACGCCCACAAACAACGATTCGTCACCTGGGCCCCGCAGGTACAGCGTCACGGTTTCGCCCAATGGCAGGTTCAGGCGCAGGTTGTAGTGGCGGTGCGGCACAGCGTGCGTTTGCGCCATTGGCAGCACCGAATTCAACCGGTAGTGCTGCACCTGACCGTTCTGGCGCACGGCATACACGTCAAACTCGGCGGCGGCATCGGCCTGTACCAGGAGCATCCAGTGGGTGCTGGCTGCAGTTTCGGAGCGTACGTACCCGCGCAGCCAGCGGTATACGCCTGGCGCCTTGCCCGATTGCCGCACATTGTCGAGCACAAACTGGTCTGCCCATGGCGGCTGTTGCACCTGGGCCAGCGTCAAAGGCTGTGCGTTTTGGGTGCGCGAGTCGTGCAGCTCGGCCAGGTAGGTGTTGAAGCGGTGCGTCTGCGCAGTGTCGCGCAGCACGAGCAGTTCACTCGGGCTGATGGGCGTAGCCCACGCCGGCCAAGCCCCCATCAAGCACAACCATATACACACCAAGTATTTCATCCGAATACGTTTTGCTCCGGGGCTAGCACCTGAATATACCAATTCCATCGGGTATCCAGAGGCATACAAATGCCAAAGGGTTGCTTGCAGGCCCAACAAAAAGCCCCGGCCGTTGCGGGCAGGGGCTCGTTGTGGTTGACGCCGCAAGTGGTTTACAGCGTCCGCTTAACTTCTTTCTCTTCGAAGCCTTCGATGATGTCACCTTCTTGGATGTCGTTGAAGCCTTTAATCGAAATACCGCATTCGTAACCCTGGCGTACCTCCGACACGTCGTCTTTGAAGCGCTTGAGGGCCTGCACGTCGCCGGTGTACTGTACGATACCGTCGCGCACCACCCGCACTTTCGTGTTGCGGTGCAGCGAACCGTCCGTCACCATACAGCCGGCAATGGTGCCCACTTTAGTGATGTTGAACACCTGGCGCACTTCAATGGTGGCCACAGTCACCTCCTGCACCGTCGGGGCCAGCATGCCTTCCATGGCATCCTTCACCTCGTTGATGGCATTGTAGATGATCGAGTACAGGCGCACATCGATTTGCTCCTGCTCGGCCAGCTTCCGGGCGCCTAACGACGGACGAACCTGGAAACCGATGATGATAGCGTCGGAAGCCGAAGCCAACAGCACGTCCGATTCCGAAATGGCGCCCACACCCTTCGAGAGGATGTTTACGGCCACTTCCGGTGTCGAGAGCTTGAGCAGCGAGTCCGACAGGGCTTCCACCGAGCCGTCCACGTCGCCCTTCACAATGATGTTGAGCTCCTTGAACGAACCGATAGCCAAACGGCGGCCAATCTCGTCGAGCGTGATGTGCTTCTTGGTGCGCATCGACTGCTCGCGCTGCAGCTGCAGGCGCTGGGTGGCAATTTCGCGGGCTTCGCGCTCCGTTTCCATCACCACCACTTTGTCGCCGGCTTGCGGTGCACCCTGCAAACCAAGAAGCTGTACCGGGGTCGAAGGACCAGCCGATTTCATCTTCTTGCCGCGGTGGTCCGTCATGGCCTTCACGCGGCCGTAGTGCGGGCCAGCCAGCACAATGTCGCCAACTTCCAGCGTACCCGTTTGCACCAAAATGGTGGTTACGTAGCCTCGGCCCTTGTCGAGCGATGCTTCGATAACCGAGCCCACGGCACGACGGTCGGGGTTGGCTTTCAGCTCCAGCAGTTCGGCTTCCAGCAGGACTTTCTCCAGCAGGTCGTCGATACCAGCGCCGGTTTTGGCCGACACCTCTTGCGACTGGTACTTACCGCCCCATTCTTCCACCAGAATGTTGATGGCCGACAGCTCCTCGCGAACCTTATCGGGGTTGGCACCCGGCTTATCAATTTTGTTCAGGGCAATAACGATGGGCACCCCCGCCGCTTGCGCGTGGTTGATGGCTTCCTTCGTTTGCGGCATCACCGAGTCGTCGGCCGCTACCACAATGATGGCAATGTCCGTCACCTTGGCACCACGAGCACGCATAGCGGTAAACGCTTCGTGACCCGGCGTATCAAGGAAGGTGATGCGCTTGCCCGACTCGGTTTTTACCTCGTAGGCGCCGATGTGCTGGGTAATACCGCCGGCTTCGCCTTTGGCCACCTGGGCATTCCGGATGTAATCAAGCAGCGACGTTTTGCCGTGGTCGACGTGGCCCATGATGGTCACAATCGGGGCGCGGTCCTGGAGCAGATCCGGATTCTCGTCGGCATCGATAACTACTTCCTGCTCGTCTTCTGCCGAGAGGAATTCCACGTCGTAGCCAAATTCGTCGGCAATGACGGTAATGGCTTCGGCATCGAGGCGCTGGTTGATGGACACAAACATGCCCATGTTCAAGCAGACCTTGATAACCTCGTTCACCGACACGTTCATCAGCGAAGCCAAGTCGTTGGCCGAGATGAACTCGGTCAGCTTCAGCGTCTTCGAAGCTAGCTCGTTCTGCTGACGCTGCATTTCTGTAGCTTCAGCAATACCGGCGCGCTTGTCGCGGCGGTATTTGGCGCGGTTCTGCTGGTTACCCCGGCCGCCGCTAAGCTTGGCCAACGTAGCCTTAATCTGGTCCTGAATCTGCTTGTCGTTCTGCTCGGGCGTGCCAGGAGCCGCGTTGGGGCGCGGGCCACGGTTGTCACCGGGCCGGCCTGGGCCGCCGCCGGGGCGGTTCTGGTTGGCTGGCCGCACGGGGCGGTCGTTGCCGGTGCCGGGGGCACTGGGGCGGTTGCCTTGCGGGCCACCCGGGCCGCCTTGCCCTTGCGGGCCGCTGCCGGGAACGGCAATGCGCTGACGCTTTTTCTTGTCGCCAATGCCCGCCTTGCGTACATCCGACGAAGCCACCGGACGGGCACCCCGACCTCCACCGCCACCACGCCGCGAGGCGTCAACGGGAAGTTCGATTTTGCCCAGTACCGTCAGGCCCTTCAGCTGTTCGCCGCGGGCTACGATGGTGCCTTGGTCGCCGCCATCGGTTGCGCCGGCATCAGCGCCACCGTCGGCAGGCTTGGCTTCGGCAACGGGAGCCGCAACGGGCGCTGCCGGAGCAGCTGCTTGTACGGGCTCCGCAGGCTTGGCAGCCGGCGCAGGGGCGGGAGTCGGAGCCGCCGGACGGGTTTCCGCTACGGGAGCGGGAGCCGGCTTGGGTTGTTCGGGAACTGGCACGGGCTTCACCTCGGCAGCAGGAGCTGGCGTGGGTTCGGGCCGCGGTGCCGGAGCCTCAACGGGCGCAGGAGCAGGCTTGGGCGCTTCGGGAGCAGCGGCTGCCGGAGCAGCCGGCGTCGACTTCACCTCGGGGACTGGAGCTGGCTTGGGAGCCTCAGCCGCCGGAGCAGGTGCCGGCTGGGCCGGACGCGGCGGTACCGGGCGGCCTTTAGCATCCAACTCAATCTTGCCCAATACTTTCAGGCCCGGCACGGTACGACCGTTCTCGGGTGCTGCAGCGGGAGCGGGTTGAGGAGCCGGAGCAGCAGGTGCTGGGGCAGGAGCCGCCGCTACCGGCTTAACCGGCTCGGCGGGCTTGGCTACCGCGGCAGCCGCCGCGGCTTTAGCGCGCTCAGCTTCCTTCGCTTGCGAGGCTTGCTCGAGCTCGGTATGGCGTAGCGTTTGGCCACGCTTCGCCGCCTCCGCCTTGTCCTGGGCCGACGATGCAAACTCCTTGTTCAGCAGCGCAACCTGGTCGGGCGAAAGTTTGGTGGTGGGTTTGTTTTCAATAGAAATGCCCTTGCCCGCCAGGAAATCCACGATGGTGTGGGTTCCGACGTTGAGGTCAGTGGCCGCTTGTTTTAGCCGTTTGCTTGCTGCTTCCGCCATTCTTTGGTCGCGCTCGATACTCGTAGTTTGGTGCAAAAGTACGATTTAATTATTGCCAAACGGCGGAAAACTGGCCCGGTGAGGCCCGTTTTCCGCCTGTGTATGGGAGAGTTCCGGCCCACCGACCCGCGGTGGGCTTCGCTCAACTACTCTTTTGGAGCTTCGGAGGCTGCTTCCGAATCGTCTTCGGCGGCGGCTTCTTCGGTCTCGTTTTCGCCGTCAAACTCGGCCTGAATCACGCGGAAGACCTCTTCCACGTTTTCTTCTTCGAGTTCGGTGCGGCGCACCAGGTCTTCTTTATTGACGGCCAATACGGCGCGGCCGGTGTCGAGGCCGATTTTTTTCAACTCGTCAATAATCCACGATTCCAGCTCGTCCGAGAATTCGTCGAGGGCAATGTCCTCTTCGTAGGAGTCGGCTTCGCGGAATACGTCGATTTCCATGCCTACCAACCGCGAGGCCAACTTAATGTTGGCGCCACCGCGGCCAATGGCCAGGGAAACCTGGTCGGGTCGTAAGAACACCGAAACCCGGCCGGTTTGTTCATTAATTTTCATCGACGAAATCTTGGCCGGCGACAAGGCACGCTGAATGTACAGCTCCAAGTTGTCGGTGTAGTTGATGATGTCGATGTTTTCGTTCTCTAGTTCGCGCACCACGGCGTGAATACGCGAGCCTTTCATGCCCACGCAAGCACCCACGGGGTCGATGCGGTCGTCGTAGCTTTCGACGGCCACTTTGGCCCGCTCGCCCGGCTCGCGCACGATGTTCTTGATGGTGATGAGGCCGTCGAAGATTTCGGGCACTTCCTGCTCCATCAAGCGCTCCAGGAAAGCCGGCGCGGCGCGCGAGAGAATGATTTTAGGGGCGCCGTTGATTACGTCGACGCGGTGTACCACGGCGCGGATGTTGTCGCCTTTGCGGTAGCGGTCCTTGGGAATCTGCTCGGGCTTGGGCAAGCTCAGCTCGTTTTCTTCCTGGTCGAGCACGAGGGTTTCGCGGCCCCATACTTGGTAGACTTCGCCGGCAATGATTTCGCCGACCATGTCTTTGTACTTCTGGTAGAGGTTGTCGCGCTCCAAGTCTTTCACGCGCTGAATCAGCGTTTGGCGGGCCATGAGCACGGCGCGGCGGCCGAAGTCCTCCAGCTTTACCTGCTCGGATACTTCTTCGCCGATTTCGAAGTCGGGCTCAATTTTCTGCGCTTCCGACAGCGGAATTTTGTCGTGGTCCCAGATATCCTCCGAGTCATCGTCCACAATCTCGCGGTTGCGGTAGATTTCCAGGTCGCCGTTGTCGGGGTTGATGATGACGTCGAAGTTGGAGTCGTCGTTGTACTTCTTCCGAATCATCGTGCGGAACACCTCTTCGAGGATGCTCATCATGGTGGGCCGGTCGATGTTCTTGAACTTGGCAAATTCCGAGAATGACTCGATTAGAACGTTGCTGTTCATGAGAAAAGCTATTGGCTGGTAGCTTTTAGCTGTTGGCTTTACGGGCCTTGAGCGGAGCGGCAGCGGTTGAGGAAATGGAATTTAAGTTACGACAGCTACCAGCCAATAGCCAATAGCTCAGTGCTTTTACTTGAAGGAAATGACCACCTTGGCTTCCCCGATTTCGGAGAAGGGCACGAAAGCCGGCGGCAGCAGCTTCTTTTTGTTTTTCTCTTTGACTTCTTCGCTCAACATGATGCCGTCGGGCGTGAACTCCTCGAGCGTGCCGGTTTTCTCGGTGCCGTCGGCCATTTTGAGGGCCAGCGTCCGGCCCACGTTGCGGGCATACTGGCGCGGGCTCACAAACGGCACATCGGCGCCGGGCGAGGTAACTTCTAAGTGGTAAGTGGCCTCTTCGCCGTACAGCTCGTCGATTTGGCGGGCGAGGCGGCGGCTGGTGCTGGCCAGCTCGTCGATGCCGATGCCCTCGTCGCCATCAATCACGGCCGTGACTTTGGGGCGCACGGCCGAGTCGCTTACCGTGAGTTCAACCACGAAGTAGGCGGGGCCGGGCAGGCTTTGGTCCAGCATCTGCTGAATACGGGTGCGGTCGAAGTGCATGGGCGGGGTGGGAAAAGAAAGAGGGGACGCTGCCGTCCCCTCTGCCAATACCGATTTGTTGGGCACAAAGATACAACATTGCCCGGCGCGGTGCAACCGCCGGCCTCAGCGCTGGATTTCCAGCCAGCCTTTGGCTTTGCGGCCGTCGGCGCTTTGCAGCAGGTAGTAGTATATACCGCCGGGCAGGGTGCCACCGCCCCAGTCGTTCTGGTAGTTGGTCGCCTCAAAGACCTCGTTTCCCCAGCGCGAAAAAACCTGCAGCCGCGTCTGGCAGCCGAAACTGGGCCTGAACACGTCGTTTTTCTGGTCGCCGTTGGGGGTGATGATGTTTGGCAGAAACACATCCTTTACTTCTATTACCGGCAGCTCCTGCGTAAGCTGGCAACGGCTATTGTTGTAGAGCAGCGTGGCCGAAGGGTGGTAGCTACCCGCCGTGATATATGTGTGCAGCACCTCGGTTCCGGTGGCTTGGCTGCCGTCGCCAAAATCCCACTGGATAGCACTAGTAGCCGAAAAGCGCACTTGCAGCGGTGCATCGTGGGTTTCGGGGCAGGCCGTGGGCGCCCAGGCAGGGGCAAAAGCCGGAACCGGGGCCACACTGATGCGGCGCGTGGCGGAGACGGTGCAGGGCGCTTGGGTAATGGTGTACGTGAGCGTGGCGCTGCCACTAAAGCCGGCAGGCGGGGTAAACACGCCGGCTGCCGTCACGTTCGGGCCACTCCATGCACCGCCGCTGGGCGACGCCTTCAGCCGGATGGCCTGCATGGTGCCAGGGCAGAGCACGGTATCGGGCGCTACAGCGAGGGTAGGAGGAGTGGTTACGGTAATCGTTTGGCTGGAAAGCGCCGGGCAGGGGCCGGCTGTGCCTACCGAATAGGTGAGGCGGTGCGTACCGGCGCCGGCCGTGCCAGGGGAGAAAAAGAAGCCTGAACCAACAGTGCCCGTAATGCCGGGGCCGCTCCAGGTACCGCCCGCCGGCGAGGCAGCCAGCCGAATGGCGCTGGTGGCATTGGTGCAGGCATCGGGCAGTGGCGTGAGGCTGACCACCGGCACGGCCGTGACGCCCACAACCAGCGTACTGGAGGCGCTACACGTGCCGCCGGAGGCCGAAACTGTGTACCGCAACGTTTGCTGCCCGGCTAAAGCGGCCTTGGGAACAAAGAAGAAGCCTACGCCCACCGAGTCGACGACGCCGGGGCCGCTCCAGATGCCGCCTGCCGGCAAACCGCCGAGCCGAATGGGAGGCGCCGGGGCGCAGGTGCTGAAGTTGGGCCCAGCCGCAGCACTGACCACCGTTACCGGCCGCGTGGCCTGCACGGTGCAGCCGCCGAGTGAGTAAGTATAGGTGATGGTGTGCGTACCAGCACCCGCTGCCGAGGGCAGAAACTGGGTGCCACTCACGCCCGGGCCGCTGAATGTGCCGCCAGCCGGTGTGGCCACGAGGGGAACTGGCGGCAAGGGCGCCGCGCCTAAACAGTAAGCCGGCTGCGGCAAGGCATTAAAGCTCACCGAGGACGGGGCCGTTACAGTCAGCCGCAAGGTGGCTACTCCAGAGCAGGAGCCGGTGGTCAGCACGGTGTAGGTGAGGGTTTGCACCCCCAACAACGCAGTACTGGGCGTGAATGTATAGCTGCCGGCTGAGCCCGTCACGCCGGGGCCGCTCCAGATGCCACCGGCCGGCGAACCACCCAAGGGGATGGGCGCGGCGGTGGCACACACGGTTTGGTCGACGCCGGCCGAAGGAATGTTGCTTTCAAAATTAAACTTGAAAGCGACGTTGTTGCAGAAAGCCGAGCTGCCGATGGTAGTAGAGTAGCTACCCGCGCCGGGCGGAATGGGAAAACTACCCGAGCCGCAGGAGCACACCGCTTGGTATACAATGCCGCGCGGGTCAAAGCGCGAGGTGCCACCGTCCACATGGTCACCAATAGAGAGGTCGTTGGCCCCGAAAAAGGTCGCGTAATCAAGGGCCGCCGCGTTGGGAGCCAGCTGCAGGAAATAAAAGTCGCTGCCGTCGGTGGTGCGCTGGATGCCGTTGGGGGTAGTGGGCATGCCGGTGGTGTAGCCGTTGTTGTTGCCGTTGAACGCGGAGTTCAGAATGCCGCCCCAGCCGCTCACGTAAATCCGGTCGCATTGGTCCACCAAAAAAGCCGTGGGCGAAATATCAATATTGAATCGGCCACTGCCGAACACGGTGGAGAATACCGAAGTGGTCAAATCGGAGTTCAGCTTCTGAATAAACTGATGGCTGTTCGCGTTGGCATACCGGCCGGGCGTAACGGGATACGCTCCCAGGCTCTGGCCGAGCACGTAAGGGTTGCCATTGGTGTCGAGCTGCACGAAATAGGCCTGGTCGTAGGAAGCCGTGCCGAGGTAGGTGGCCCGTTGCAGCACATTGCCGGCGTTGTTGAGGCGCGCCACAAAGCCATCGACACCGCCCCGGACGATGGAATAAAGCGCGCCGGCGGTAGTGGGGAAGTTGATGCTGGTAGTGCCGCCGCTCACAAACACATTGCCCGTAGCATCAAGCTGCAGTGAATACGCTGCATCGGCACCGCCACCGCCGAGGAAGTTGCTCCACAGCAAGGTGTTCAGGTCCGGCGTCAGCTTGCAGACCACAGCATCGGAGGCGCCGCCGTTGAAGGTCGTGCGGAAGCCGTTGATGCCCGGGAAGTTGAGGGAAGCCGTCGACGAGGCGATGTACACGTTGTCGGCGGCATCTACCAGTACGTCGCCCCGAAAGGCGTCGCCGTAGTTGTGCACCAGCGTGCCCGTACCCCCCGAGGGGTTCAGGATGCCATCGTTGCTGGTGCCGCCGAGAAAGGTGGAGGCCACTAGGCTGCTGCCCGTGGCATTGAGCCGGGCAATAAACAGGTCGGAGCCGCCGGGCACGTCGTACGGTGGGCCGTCGTTGAACGGGTCGACGTAGGTGCCGCCGTTGAAGCTACGGTCGTAGGCGTTGGTAGTCGTGGGAAAGAGCGTTGACGACGTAGCGCCCAACACCACTAACTCGCCCTGGCTGTTGACCACCATGCTTTCGGGAAAGTCGGCCCCGTTTCCGCCGAGGTAGGTGGCCCACACCCGCGAGGCCGGGCCCGTGGTGGCGGGGTTGTATTTGATGATGGCCACGTCGATGCCGCCGGAAAAGGACTGACTATAGGCACCCGGCGAGGCGGGGTAGCCCAACCCAAACACAATGCCGCCGGAGTACATGTTGCCCTGCGCATCGTAGGTGGCGGTGAAACCCCAGTTGTCGGCTGTCGAGCCGGTGAAGGAGGAAAACACGACGGTCGGGTCGATGGTCAGCGGGCGGCGGCGGTCGTAGTCGCCCAGGGCAAAGCTCACGCCTTGCCCGCGCAGCACGTAGCGGCAGCTCACCGGCTGGCGGCGGCCGTCGGGCGCCACCTGCCAGGCTTTCGGCGCCAGCTCCGTTACCTGCCCCACACTGGTACCAATAGTCAGCGCGCCCTCGGGCGTGAGCCGTAGAGCATCGGCTCCTGTATAAGCTAAGCGAATGGCGGCGGCATTGGCGCCGCTGGCCAGCTCGAAATCGTATTCCAGCTGCGCGGTGGCGTTTTCGTAGAAGCGGGCCTCAATGCCGGGCCACAGGTTGGCGTAGCGCAACTCGGCGTAGCTGGCTACCTGCCGGGCCCAGTGCGCGGGGTCGTTGCCGAGCAGGTAGTTGCGCACTTCGGCAGTGGGCAACTGGGCCTTGGGTTCGGTAGCCGTTGCGCCCACAAACCGTACCTGCACGGCATGCGCTTTCAGAAGCTTATCGGGGTGGGGCAAGGATTCGCGGCCGTGGGCATGCGGGTCGACCGGTTCCGACAGGGCGTAGGTGAAACCGGTGCGCTCCATAAAAAGCCGGCCGTTTGGAATACCAGCCATGTAGCGGACCGGTGCCGCCCATTGCCCGCGGTTCTCAATAAACTCAAGCCCCCGCGCCGGGGCAGGCGCGGGGGCTTGGGCAGAGGCAAAGACCGAAATCAGCAGGCTGTAGAAAGCAACAATCGGGGTAAGGATGCGTGGGCACATACTAGCCAAAGAAGTAAATACGGACGGAAAATAGGCATAATAGCGCGGGGTTTAGGGGGCTTAGTGCCGGATTTCCAGCCAGCCTTTGGCTTTCCGGTTTTCGGTGTCGCGCAAGGAGTAGTAGTAAACGCCGTCGGGCAGGTCGGCGCCACCCCAGGTGTTGCGGTAGTCCTTGGCTTCAAATACCTGCGTGCCCCAGCGGTTAAATATCTTCAGTTCCACCGGCAGGCAGCTCAGGCGCTGCTCGAAGGTGTCGTTGGCGTTGTCGCCGTTGGGGGTAATGATGTTCGGAATGAACGGGTCGCCCACGTACACGGGCACGAACACCGAGTTGGCTTCGCAAGTGCTGTTGTAGAAGGCCGTGAGCTTCACCAGGTAGGTGCCGGGGCGTTCATAGGTGTGGGTGGGAAATTGCTCGGTGCTGCTGGTTTTGTCGCCGAACTCCCACTCGTAGCGGGATGCAAACAGCAGGTCGTGGGTGAACTTGTGGGTGAAAGGCGCCAGCCCGGTGTAGTACGGCAGGCCTTCGGCCGGGCGGGGTTTCACCATGCACTGCGCCAACGCCAGCGGCTGGTTGGTGCGGTTGGCGGGTACCAGCACCACGTGCATACTGTCGCGCTGACTGCAGCCGTTGGGGGCCGTGTAGGTGTAAAACAGCGTAACGCGGCCGTCGGAGCTGGGCGGGGTGAAAAAGCCGGTGGGCGAGCAGCCCGGTCCGCTCCACAGCCCGTTGGCGGGGCTGAACCCTTTCAGCTGATAAGCCGAGCGTTGTAGTGCGCACAAAGCAGTGTCGCGGCCGGCTTCCACGATGGGCAGCGAGTTGACCACAACTTGTTGGGTGGCAACGCCGCACAAATCGGGCGCCAAGGTGTAGGTGAGGGTATGCGTACCGGCACCGGCGGCCGAAGGCGAAAACGTATTGCCCAGCACGCCCGGCCCGCTAAACGTGCCGCCGGCCGGAGTGGCCGTGAGCGTAACGCGCCCGTCGCTGGCGCACTGCGTCGTCACCGGGGCAAAGACAATAGGCGTAACCGGCATCACCGTCATGGTGAGGGGGCTGGTGGTGACGCAGGTACCGGTGCTGGCCGCGGAATAGGTGAGGACGTGGGCACCCACCAGGCCCGGCGTGGGAGTGAAGGTGAAGCCGCTGGCCACGGAACCCGTGACGCCGGTGCCGGCCCAGGTGCCGCCTGCCGGGCTGCCGCCCAACCGCAACGGTGCGGCGTTGGCGCAAATTTTCTGGCTCGGGCCAGCCGAGGCAATCTGCACGCCGAAGTCGAACTTGAAGGCCGCGTTGTTGCAGTTGGTGCTGTTGTTGCGGATGCTGTAGCTGCCCGCGCCGGGCGGAAACGGAAATGCCGACGAGCCGCCGCAGCCGCCGCACACGGCCTGGTACACGTAGCCGCGGCGGTCGAAGCGCGAGGTGCCGCCGTCCACGTGTTCCCCCGAGCCGCTGTTGTTGCCGCCGAAGTAGGTCGCGTAGTCGATGGCCGCGGCGTAGGGTGCAAATTGGATCAGGTAAAAGTCGCCGCCGTCGGTGGTGCGCTGCAGCGCATTGGCGGTGGTAAACAGCCCCGTTATGCTGCCGTTGCTGTAGGGCGAGTTGGTATTGGGCCCGCCACCCCAGCCGCACACGTAAATCCGTTCGCACTGGTCGACCAGAAACGCCGTGGGCGAGAGGCCCGCCCCCAGCGAAGAAGTGGTGCCAAACGTGGTGCTGATCGACAGGGCGTCGAGGTTGGCCGTGAGTTTCTGCATAAACAGGCGGCCGTTGGCTACCCCAGCAGCACCCGGCGTCATGGGCATCGTGCCCAGCGTTTGCCCTAGTACATACACGCCGCCCTGCTCATCGAGCTGCACGAAGTAGGCTTGGTCGTAGGCCCCGCTGCCCAGGTAGCTCATACGGGTAAGGGTAGCGCCGGAGGCACTGATGCGGGCTACAAAGCCATCGGCTATGCCGCCCTGAAAGTCAGGTTTGTAGGCGCCCGCCGAGTTGTAGGGTAGCACGTCGCCGGGAATGCGCACGTTGGTGCCCCCGGCAATGTAGACCTCGCGGGCCGGGCTAACCTGAATGGAATACGCCGCATCGTCGCCGGTGCCCCCGAAGAAGCTGCTCCAGGTCAGGGTACTCAGGTTGGGCGGTAGCTTCATCACCACCGCATCAAACAATCCCCCGCCAAAGCTGCTGTCAAAGCTGTTGTTGACGGGGAAATTGCTAGAGCGCGTGTTCGACACCACATACACGTTGTTGTCGGAATCGACGGCAATATCTCCTCGGAAGGCGTCGCCGTAGTTGTGCACCAACGTGGTATTGGTTTGCATGATGCCATCGTTGCCGCTGCCGCCAATGAAGGTGGAGGCGACCAGCGCGTTGCCCGCCGCGCTGAGCGTTGTAACCACCAAGTCAGAGCCGAAAGGATAATCGATGCCGTTGAGCGGGGTAGTGGCCCCCGAGCCACCGTTAAACGTGGGGTCGAATACCTGGCCGTTGTTGCCAGCGGTGGGGTAGTTGTTCGACGAGGTAGTGCCCAGAATAACCAGCTCCCCGCGCCCATTCACCACCATGCTGTGCGGCACGTCGGTGCTGCGGCCGCCGAGGTAGGTGGCCCACACCCGCGAGGCCGGGCCCGTGGTGGCCGTATTGTACTTGATAATGGCAATGTCGATGTAATCGTTGAACGAGGCATCGTAGGCGCCGGACGTAGCCGGGTAGCCGGGGCCAAACGCAATGCCGCCGGAGTACATGTTGCCGTCGGCATCGTAGGTAGCGGTGAAGCCCCAGTTGTCGGCCGTCGAGCCCGTAAACGAGGAAAACACGACGGTCGGGTCGATGGTCAGCGGGCGGCGGCGGTCGTAGTCGCCCAGGGCAAAGCTCACGCCTTGCCCGCGCAGCACGTAGCGGCAGCTCACCGGCTGGCGGCGGCCGTCGGGCGCCACCTGCCAGGCTTTCGGGGCCAGCTCCGTTACTTGCCCCACGCTGGTGCTGATTTCCAACGTCCCTTCCGAGGTCAGCTGCAAGCCGTTGGTGTGCTCGTAGCGCAGCCGAATGCGCTTGGCATCGACACCGGCTTCGAGGCTGAAGTCGTATTCCAGCCGGCCTTGGTTGTTCTCGTACAGCCGGGCGTCGATGCCGTTCCACAACTCGTCGTACTGCACCTGCCGGTAGCCGGCCACGTTGCTGGCCCAGTGGCGCGAGTCGGTGCCCAGAAAGTAGTTGCGCACCTCGCCCGTGGGTTCCGTCGACAGCAGCTTCGCCCCGGTGCGGGCTCCCACAAAGCGCATGCTGTAAGCGTGGGCCCGCAGCTTGCCCGCCGGCGCCGCGCTTTTTTCACTGTCGGTAGTGCCGTGCTCATGGTGCTGCCGAATGGCCGCCGGGTCGAAGAGCGAGTACGTCAGGCCGTCGGCCTCCACAAACAGGCGGCCGGCGGGCAGCAGCGCGGCGTAGCGCGTGCGGGCATCCCACTGGCCCTTGTTTTCGATGAACTCCAGGCTGCGCGTGGGGGCGCTGGCCAAGGCCCAGGCCGGGGTGAGTAATGTGAGCAGTAAGCTGCCCAAAACACCGCCAAAGCGGGAGAAAGTAAAGCTAGACATTCGAGAATTGGGAAATATGACCTTGAAGGTACGACGAAACCGTTGCCTTATTGCGCGCCTCACATACAGATGTGACCCCCGCCAAAATGCGTAGGTTTGCGCCGGATAAGGCTGTTTTGCTCCGTGGTGCGTCGTTCGCTGGCATTTAAGTTCACCTTCCTGGTCATTGTGTGGCTGTTGCTAGCCATAGGATGCATGCAAGTGCCGCCAAGGTTGTTTTGGCCGGCAGCTTTTGGGGCCATGAGCTTGCCGCTGGCCCTGGGCGCCAACCTGCTGCTGGCCGGCTACTGGCTGCTCCGGCGCTGGCCCGTGGCCCTGATTCCCATAGCTGTAGCGGTGCTCACGTGGCCTCACCTCATGCGCGGTCTGGCCCTGCACCCGCTTTATACTTCTGCCGCTCCGGCCAGTGCCCCCGAGCTGCGCGTGCTCAGTGCCAACGTGCGCATTTTCAATGTGTACCCGCAGCTGCGCAACGAAGGGCTGCAGTCGTCGAAAGGCCTCATCAAATGGGTAGCCGAGCACCCGGCCGACGTGATTTGCCTGCAGGAGTTCTACAACGAGCCGCGCCCCACCAGCGACGGGACCGTGTTCAACGCCGTGCGGCAGATTGGGCGCCTGCAAAAGCGCGAGGCGTTCGTGTCGAACACGCTGGTGAATAGCATGGGCGGCGAGTTTGGCATGGCCATCTTCTCGCGCTACCCCATTCTGCGGCGCGGCACCATCACTTTCAACAAGCTCACCCAGAACCACGCCATGTGGGCCGACGTACGGCTGCCGTCGCACGATACCGTGCGGGTGTTCAACGCCCACCTGCAGAGCATGAGCATGGATGAGCGCGACATCGTGGACAGCTATTCGAGCAAGCACGGGCTCAAAACCAAAGGCTTGGGCTTGCTGCGCCGCTTTAAGCGCGGGGTGGTTTCTCGCAGCATTCAGGTGGATACCCTGGTGCGGCGCATTGAGGCCAGCCCGTACCCGGTGCTGCTGTGCGCCGACCTGAACGACACGCCCTTCAGCTACAGCTACGACCAACTGGCCGACCATTTGCAAAACGCCTGGGCCACGGCCGGCACGGGTTTCGGGGCCAGCTACAACGGCAAACTCCCGCTCCTGCGCATCGACAACCAGTTTATGGATCCGCGCTGGCAGGTGCAGCAGGTGCGCGTGCGCCGCGACGTGCCCTATTCCGACCACTTCCCGTTGGAGGCTACGTATCGGCTACAGAAGAGCCGATGAGCAAGTGACCAGGAGCAAAGCCGGGACGAGGAACAATTGCTCATTCTTCATTGGCTTCGCCTTCCTGCGGTTGCTCAGTGGTTAATTGATAATTTCGCCCCATGCAACATCCCCTCTCGCTCTACAACACCCTCACGCGCCGCAAAGACCCCTTTGTTCCCGTGCACGAGCCCTTCGTGGGCATGTACCTCTGCGGCCCCACGGTGTACAGCGAAGCCCACGTGGGCAATGCCCGCGGGCCGGTGGTGTTTGATGTGCTGGCGCGCTACCTGCGCCACCTTGGCTACACGGTGCGCTACGTGCGCAACATCACCGACGTAGGCCACCTGGAAGGCGACACCGACGAAGGCGAGGACAAAATCAGCAAAATGGCCCGCGCCCGGCAGCTGGAGCCCATGCAGGTAGCAGAGTCGTACGCCAACCGCTACCACCGCCACATGGAGGTGCTGGGCTGCACGCCGCCCGACATCGAGCCCCGCGCCAGCGGCCACATCACCGAGCAAATCGGCATGATCGAGGAAATCATGGCCAACGGTTTTGCCTACGAGGTGAACGGCTCGGTGTACTTCGACGTGCCCGCCTACAACCAGCAGCACAACTACGGCAAGCTCTCGGGCCGCGTGGTGGAAGAGCTGCTGTCGGGCACCCGCGACAACCTGGCCGGTCAGGACGAAAAACGCTCCCCGCTGGATTTTGCCCTCTGGAAGCGCGCCGACGAGCGGCACCTCATGCGCTGGCCTTCGCCCTGGGGCGAGGGGTTTCCGGGCTGGCACCTGGAGTGCTCGGCCATGGGCCGCAAGTACCTCGGCGCCGAGTTTGACATTCACGGCGGCGGGCTCGACCTCATGTTTCCGCACCACGAGTGCGAAATAGCCCAGAGCCAGGCCAGCCACTCGCACACCGACGAGGCGCGGGTGTGGTTTCACAACAACATGATTACGGTGAACGGCCAGAAGATGAGCAAGTCGGTCGGCAACTTCATCACCATCTCGCAGTTGTTTGCCGGCGACCATGCCCTGCTCACCCAGGCCTATTCGCCCATGACGGCCCGTTTCTTCCTGTTGCAGGCCCACTACCGCAGCACCGTCGACATTACCGACGATGCCTTGCAGGCTGCCGCCAAAGGCTACCGCAAGCTCATGAACGGCCTGCGCCAGATTACGCGCCTGAACCTGCCCGAAGGCACCGAGCGCGCCGCCGATACCGCCGCGGCCGACGCCGAGCTGCGCAAGCTGGTGGCCGACTGCTACGTGGGCCTGAACGACGACCTGAACACGGCCCGCGCCATTGCGGGCTTGTTTAACCTGCTGCGCAAGTTCAACGGCTACTATAACCAGCCCGTTACGCTGGCGCAGGTGGGCGAAGCCGCATTGACCGAAGCTACCGAAGCCTACCGCACGCTGGTGCAGGACATCCTGGGCCTGCGCGACGAGCCGCGCGCCAACGCCGAGGAACTGTTGGGCTTGACGTTGCAGTTCTATACCGAAGCCAAATCGGCCAAGGACTACGCCAAGGTCGATGTCATCCGGGCCGCGCTCAAGGAGCAGGGCATTCTGGTGAAGGATACCAAAGCGGGCGTCGACTGGGCCTACGAAGAATAGCCGCCGGCAAGGGTGCGCGCAGCGGAGCATCCCGCGTGGGTGGCTTGACAGTATCTTTATCCTTTGGAGCCAGCGTGCGAGATGCTTCGCTGCGCTTTGCATGACGTTCTAGTAATTCGCATGACCCACCGTTTCCTGCGCCTGCTGTGGCGCCCTGCCGCTTTGCTTGCCACCACGGCGCTGCTCACGGCTTGCCCCGATAAGAAGCCCGCCGCTACCGAAAGCGGTTCGCCCACCGAAGAGCCGCTGCGCAAAGCCCCGGTTTTCAACGCCGACTCGGCCTACGCCTACACGGCCCGGCAGGTGAGCTTCGGTCCGCGCGTGCCCAACACTCCAGCGCACGTGCGCTGTGGTGACTGGCTGGTGGCTGAGTTCAAAAAAGCGGGCCTCACGGTGCAGGAACAGCCTTTCACGGCTATGGCATTCGATGGCAACATGTTGCGCGGCCGCAACATTGTGGCCCGCTTCGCGCCGCAAGCCGCCCGCCGCGTGGCCCTGTTTGCACACTGGGACACCCGCCCCTTCGCCGACAAAGACCAGAAGAAGCCCAACGCCCCGCTCGACGGTGCGGTAGACGGGGCCAGTGGCGTGGCGGTGCTGCTGGAACTAGCCCGGCAACTGGCCGCGCAGCCCGATTCGCTCACGCCCGCCGTTGGCGTCGACTTCATTTTGTTTGATGCCGAGGACTACGGCTACGACACCTCCACCCAGGCCAACCTGCAAAACAAGCTGGCCGGTTCGGGCGTCGAAAGCTGGTGCCTGGGTTCCCAGTACTGGGCCAAGAACCTGCTACCCGCCGGCTACAAGCCCGAGTATGGCATTCTGCTCGACATGGTAGGGGCGAAAGGAGCCCGTTTCTCGCGGGAGCAAACCTCGGTGCAGGCCGCGCCCGAAGCCGTGGCTAAAGTGTGGAACACCGCCAACCGCCTCGGCTACTCCGACTACTTTCTGTACCAAGACGCCCCCGGCATCACCGACGACCACGTGTTTGTGAACCAAGCCGGCATCAAGTGCATCGACATCATCGACCACGTGCCCTACGGCGACGAGTATTTTCCGCCCTACCACCACACCACCCAGGACAACATGAGCGCCGTGGACCGCGCCACGCTGAAAGCCGTGGGTCAAACCGTGCTGCAGACGCTTTACCAGGAGTAGCGTTGTGCTGCCAGATGGCCGAATAACCGCCGCCTCGTTTGCAGCGCAAGCGGGGCGGCGGTGTGTTTACGGCGCACGTTTCGGAGCCATTGGCTAGGCCTTGTCGAGCGGCAGGAGCTTGTAGTACAGCACCGTAGCGTGCAGCTCGCCGGAGCTGCTACGGGCGAAGTCGGGAATTTCGCCGGCGCGGGTGTAGCCTACCGACTGGTAGAGGTGTTCGGCGGCGTCACCCTGGCGGGTGTCGAGCACCAAGGTAGTGCGCTGGTGGTGCCGGGCGTGGTCTTCGAGGGCTTGCAGCAACTGGCGGGCAATGCCGCGGCGGCGCCAGCTGGAATGCACCAGCATTTTGCAGACCTCGGCTCGGTGCTGGCCGTTGTTTTGCTCGGCCAGGGCCAGCTGCACACTGCCCGCCACCTGCCCGTCGGCTTCGGCTACCAGCAGCACGCGTCGCCCGGCCGCCACGGCTGCGAAGACGTCCTGCCAATACGCCCGCGCGTCCGAGGCCGGGAGAGGCAGCATGAAACCAACGGCCGCGCCGTGCTCCAGGGAGTCGAGCAGCAAGGCGGAGAGGGCCGGCAGGTAGGCAGGGGCATCTTCGCCGGCTAGGGCCTTGAGTGTAAGCATGCGGAAAGGCAATGATGGGTGAAAACACAAAAGTGGCGCGGGAAAATATTCTCCGCGTAAACTTGGCTTGCCAACTGCTCAGGCGGCATTTGCCTACTGACTGCCGGGCGCAAGCTGTAGGGTGCCTAAACCTCGGCTTTCGGAAGCGCGTCTACGCAAAGTGTCGTCACTCACCAGGTTCTATCGGATGAAAAGTACTCTACAACGTGCGCTGTTCTTCGGCTTCGCCTGGCTGATAATGGCCGGCTCGGTGCAGGCCCAGATCGACACCACCGGCGGACAGTTCTATCAGCCGCTGTATGCCAGCGTGACTATTACCCGCGACGTGCCATTCGGCGCCGCCGTCAACGCGGCCGGCAACCCGCAAACGCTGCTGCTCGATGTGTACGAGCCGGTGGGCGGTCCGGCCGGGCTGCGTCCGCTCATCATTCTGGCGCACGGCGGCGCGTTCCTGTTCGGCTCCCGCGGCGACTACGATGTGGCGGAGCTGTGCACGCGGTTTGCCCGCCTGGGCTACGTCACGGCCAGCATCGACTACCGCCTGGAGCCTTCGCCGTTCTCGTATTCGGGCCCGCGGGCCGTGGTGCAGGCCATGTACGACATGCGGGCCGCCGTGCGCTTTTTCCGGCGCGACGCGGCCGGCAGCAACCCGTTCCGCATCAACCCGGCTTATGTGTTTGTGGGCGGCTCGTCGGCCGGCGCCATCACGGCCCTGCACACGGCATTCCTCGACAAGCCTGCGGAGCTGGCCTCCATCTATCCGGTGGCGCCCGAAGGACTGGAAGGCAACAGCGGCAACGCCGGGTTCAGCAGCTCGGTGCTGGCGGCCATCAACCTCTGCGGCGCGCTCGGCAACCCGGCCTGGATTGAGGCCGGCGACGAACCATTCGTGAGCCTGCACGGCACCGCCGACCCAGTAGTGCCCTACACTTCGGGCGTGGTATTCGGCAATTTGCTCTACGGCAGCGGCGCGCTCAAGCCCCGCGCCGACGCGGTAAGCGTACCCAACACGCTCTACCCGTTCAAAAACGCCGGCCACGTGCCCTACAACGGCACCAACGCCACGCAACTGGCTTACATGGACACCACGTTTCGGGTGGTGCGCAATTTTCTGCGGCCCTTCCTAGGGCAAGCCGTGGTGCCGCCGCTGCCCGTTACGCTCACGCGGTTTGAGGCGGTGCGGCAGGGCCACAACGCCGTGCTGCGCTGGGAAACCGTACAGGAAGCCGACAACCGGGGCTACGAAGTGCAGGTGTCGGCCGACGGGCAGCAGTTTCGGGCCTTGGGCTTTGTGGCCAGCGCCGACGGTAACTCCCGCACCCGGCAGCGCTACCAGTTTGAGGATGCCGAAGCCGGCAAAAGCGGCCGGCGCTACTACCGGCTTCGGCAGGAAGACGTAGGAGGCAAAAGCAGCTTCTATGGCCCGCGGGTGGTGGTTTTTGATGAATCGTTGCTGGAGGTGGCTGTGTACCCGAACCCCGTTTTGCGCCACACCACGCCCACCGTGCAGCTGACAACCGCTGGCGCTGGGCCGGCCCAGCTGCGCCTGCACAACGCCCACGGAAAGTTGTTGTTCGATAAGAGCTTGCAACTAACTGCCGGCCAATACCGCATAGCCTTGCCCACAACGCTACCGGCCGGCGTGTACGTGCTCGAAGTCGAACAGGGACTGGCGCGGCAACAACGCAAGCTCGTGGTACAGTAGTCGGTCTGAGCCGCGGTATCTTGGGTGCCCGATTCATTGTTCCTGAGTCGGCACCCTATGCGCGTTCGACTTCTACTCCCGATACTGTTCCTGCTTGGCTGGCTGCGCCCGGCGCCGGTGCTGGCCCAAACCGGCACTGCCACCTGGCAATGGGCCAGCCGCGCCGCAATGGCTGGTTCTTCTTCCGATTTCAGTTACGGCAACTGCATAAAGGCCGATGCAGCCGGTAATTCCGTTAGCGCCGGGTTGTTTTTCGGCACCATCACGCTTGGCTCAGCCATGTTTTCTTCGGCGGACGGCTTCGATGGTTTTGTGGTGCGGCACACCAGCACCGGGGCCGTGGCCTGGGCCCGGCACCTCAACGGCAGCGTCGACGAAACCGTCGTCAACGGCCTCGGGCTCGACGGCAGCAGCAACACCTACGTGGCCGGGTACTACCGCGGCTCCATGACGGTGGGCACAACTGTGCTCAACGGTGGCGGCGGCTTCCTTATCAAATACGACCCGTTGGGCAACATGCTGTGGGCCCGTAGCATCGGGCCCGATGCGGCCCTGTCTGGAGCGGCCGTCGATGCCGCCGGCAACGTAACCGTGGTGGGTACTTTCAGCAGCGCCCTCACGCTGGGCAGCACGGTTCTGACCGCCGCCAACGGGGATTTTTTTGTGGCCCGGTTCGATGCGCAGGGCACTGCCAGCTGGGCGCGACAAATAGCCGGCCAAACCAACGACGAAGCTGCCGTAGGCCTCGATGCGGCCGGCAATGCCTACGTAGCCAGCCAGTTTCGGGGCACTGCCACCTTGGGCAGCACCGTTCTGGCGGGCAACACCACCGATGACGAGGCTTTTGTGGCCAGCTACTCGCCCGCTGGTCTGCTGCGGTGGGCTACGCGGGTGGCGTTTCCGGCCACTACTACCACCAACGAAACCATCTTCAGCCTTGCCACCAGCGCCGACGGCAGTTGCTACCTGGCGGGCCCGCGCGAAGACATCGGCCCAGCGCCCCGGCAATGGTTTGTGGCCCAGTGCAGCGCCTCCGGCACATCGGGGTGGAGCTACACCGCCCCTGTTACCAACGGCACCGGCTTCCGCACGGCCGTCGATGCGACGGGCAACGTGTACCTCATCGGTACCGTGCGCGGCGCCTTGGATTTGGGCGGACTGACCGTGGCCTCGGCAAGCCCTACCGATTCCGACTTCTGCCTGCTGTCTTTCACGCCGCAGGGAAATCCGCGCTGGGCCCTGAGCACTGGCGGGCCAACCTCGGAAGAAGGAGCTACCAGCGGCGCCTTCGATGGTAATGGCGCGCTGTATGTGACCGGGGTGCTGCAGGGCAACGCCACGCTCGGCAACCTGACCGTGCCGCAGCAAAGTACCTTGGAAGAATTTTTTGCGGCCCGATTAACCCCCGGCGGCGTAACGGCGGTACGCAACGAGGCCATGCAGGCACCACTTCATGCTTGGCCCAACCCCGTACGCGACGGGCAGGTGCACATCGGCCGCACGGCGGGGCTGGCCGAAAAAGCCCGAGCTACTTTAACCGATGCGACGGGCCGCCAAGTACGACAATGGCTCCTGGCCCCCGCAGCAGCCGAAACGAACCTGGACCTGCACGGCCTTGCACCGGGAGTGTACACCCTGCACGTGGTTAGCGCATCGGCCAGCACTGCCACCCGGCTGGTGGTGGAGTAGCAGCGCTAGCCAGCGGCGTAGCTCAACCGGCTGCCGGCTGCGTCAACCTCCAACCGCGCCCGGCGGCCGCAAATCAGGGCCATGTTCGTGGGTTCGTGGCCCACGGGAAAGCCGTAGCACACCGGAAACCGGTACTTGCGGGCGTAGGTATCAATGATTTCGTAGCTCGTTTGCCCAAACGGCACGGCGTTGTCCTGCGGATTGGTGAAGTGCCCGACGATGAGGCCTGCCAGGTCGCGCAGCTTGCCGCTGCGGTCGAGGTGCACCATCATGCGGTCCACGTTGTAAAGGTACTCGTCGATGTCTTCCAGAAACAGAATGCGGCCGGCTGTGGGGCAATCCGACGCAGTGCCGCTGAGTGTTTGCAGCAGGCTAAGGTTACCGCCGATGAGCTCCCCTTCGGCCGTGCCTGGCCGGTTCAGGGCGTGGGCGGGCACGGTGTAGCTGGCCGGCTCGCCAAACAAGGCCCGACGCAGGCTTTCCAAGGCATCGGTGCCGCCTTCCTGCGCGAAGATGAACGGCATGACGCCGTGGATGCTTTCGTGGCCCAGGCGCAGCAAGTGACAGTTGAGCGTGGTAATGTCGGAGAAGCCCGCAACCCACTTGGGGTCGGCGGCGAAGCCCGAAAAGTCCAGCGCGTCGATGATGCGGGTGGTGCCGTAGCCGCCGCGGGCGCACAGAATGGCCCGAATATGCGGGTTGTCGAGCTGCTGCTGAAAGTCACGCGCCCGCTCCTCATCCGAGCCGCCAAACTGGTGGTGCTCGGCCGACACGGTTTCGCCCAGCACTACCTGTAGCTGCCAGCCTTCCAGCACCTCAATAGCCGCGGCGAGGTCTTCGCGCGACACTTTGCGGGCGGTGCAAACAATGGCAACCTGGTCGCCGGGGCGAAGGGATGGAGGCGTGGTGGGCATGGGTGAGGCAGGAGAAAAGGTGCGCAAACCTACGGCGAATGCCTCACTCACGCCACGTGCTTACGTAAATGTTGTTCTGCGTGTCAGAACCCGTAAGTTGTGCCCTATGAGAAGCTTCCTGTTTGCGGTGCTGGTGCTGTTGGGCATGGCCCGCACCGCTTCAGCCCAAATTGACACCACCGGCGGCCGCTACCACCGGCCGTTGTTTAAGCAAGTCACCATCACGCGCGGCGTGGCGTTTGGCTCGGCCGTCAACGCGCAAGGCGCCACCCAAACCTTGCTGCTCGACCTCTACGAGCCCGTCGGCGACACCGTGCGGCGCCGGCCGGTGGTCATCATGGCCCACGAAGGCGCTTTTTTGACCGGCAACCGCGACGACCAGTTTATGACAGCCATCTGCACGCGCTTGGCGCAGCTCGGCTACGTGGCGGCCAGCATCGACTACCGCCTCGGCTTCTTCCCGCTCGACAGCACCAACGTAGGCCGCGCCGCCATTCGGGCCGGGCAGGACATGCGGGCCGCCGTGCGCTTTTTCCGCCGCGACGCCGCCACCGTGCGCCAATACCGCGTGCATGCCGGCTACATCTACGCCGGCGGCTCGTCGGCCGGCGCCATTACGGCGCTGCAAGTCGGCTACCTCGACAAGCCCGCCGAAGTGCCGGCCTACATCAACCTCGCGGCAGTGGGCACCCTGGAAGGCAGCAGCGGCAATCCCGGCTACAGCAGTCAGGTAGCCGCCGTGCTGAATTTGTGCGGTGCCGTGGGTAGTCCCAGCTGGCTGGAGCCCGGCAACGCGCCGCTGTGCAGCGTGCACGGCACCGCCGACGCCGTAGTGCCCTACAGCGTGGGCAAAGCCTTTGGTCTGGCTACTTCGCCGCGGCTCTACGGTAGCGGCGTGCTCAAGCCTCGCGCCGATGCCGTGGGTATTCCCAACGTGCTGCGGGCCTTGCGCGGGGCCCCGCACGTGCCCTACAACGGCAGCAGCGGCCTCAGCGTGGCCTACTTCGACACGACTTTCCAAACCGTGCGCGACTTTCTGCGGCCGTTGCTGCGCCAGCCTGCCACGGTGTTGGCTGTCAAAACCGCCAGCAACCTTGCCCAAGCCCAGATTTTTCCGGTGCCCGCCGAGCAAACCATTCACCTTGAAGCGCCCAGCGGCACGCCGTTCCGCCCGGTGCGGGTGGAGCTGATAGACGCCAAAGGCCGCATCGTGCGGCGCTTTCTGTGGGACCAGCCCCGCGTGATTATTCCGCGCAACAACCTGCCCGCCGGCACCTACTACCTCAGTGGCGAAGGCCTCGCCGGCCGCACATTGGTACTGCAGTAACGAAACAGTCGCATAAGCAAAAGCCCCGTGGCCGTTTGGCAGCGGGGCTTTTGCTTTCTTTTCAAGGCAAATTATTCAACGACTAACTCGGCAGCTGCCTGCTGTTGCACTACGCCGACCGGCGTGCGAACCGGACCGGTACGGGCCACAAACGTGCCGGCCCGGCGCAGGTCGTCGCGGTGGCGGAGCAGGGTGCTGAGGCGGGCGTAGCCCACCACGTAGTGGTAGCTGAAACCGGGCGCGTTCAGCTCGTCGACCACGTCGGTCAGGTGCAGCTTCTCGCGCAGGTCTTTGGGCGCGTGGCGCAGGTAAATTTCCACCTCCAAGTCGGCTGCAGGCTCTGGCACGGTAGCCGTGTTCAGCTTGGGGTAGGCGTAGCGGAAGCCGTTGCGCAGCGCCACCAAATCGGCCAGCACGGCCGAGCCGGTAGGGTGGCCGCCGGCGCCGCGCCCGCGCCAGAAGTGCTGCCCGGCAAACTCGGCTTCCACCACCACGCCGTTGAATTCGCGCTCCACGTGGTAGAGCGGCGAGTCGTCGCCCACGAATTGAGGCGCGACGAACACCGCGGCGCTGCCATCGGACAAACGCTGCAGGGTGGCCACCACCTTGATTTTCTGCCCGCGCTCGGCCGCAAACCGAATGTCGGTGGAGCTGATGCTTTCGATGCCGAGGTTCAGCACCTGATCGGGGTTCAGCAGCAGGCCGTAGGCATGGGCGGCCAGGATTACCGCTTTGGAGCGCGGGTCGAAGGCCGCCATGTCCAGCGCCGGGTCGGTTTCGGCGAAGCCCTGGGCCTGCGCTTCGGCCAGCACGGTGGCATAATCGGCGCCGGCGGTAGTCATGCCTGTCAGCACGTAGTTCGACGAGCCGTTGAAAATGCCACTCACGCTTGGCAGCGGCTCCTGGCCGAAGTAACTGTCGAGGGTGCGAATAACCGGAATGCTGCCGCACACGGCCGCTTCGTAGAGCAAGGTGCCGCCAAACTCGCGCTGCAGCCGAATGAGCTCGGGCAGGTGGCGGGCCACCATGGCTTTGTTGGCCGTTACCACGTTGCGGCCTTGCCGCAGGGCCCGGCTCACCAGGCGAAAGGCTTCGTTGGGGTCGTCGATGACTTCCACCAGCACGTCCAGTTCAGGGTCATCGAGCAGGTCGTCGGCGTGAAACTCGAAGCGGTCGGCGGGCAGAGGACGCAGCTTGGTGGGGTTTTTCACGGCAATGCGCCGCACCTCAAAGCCCACGTCGGGCAGCTTTTGCAGAATATCGTAGAGGCCCTGCCCCACGCAGCCAAAGCCAATGAGGCCGAGGCGCAGCGGGGCACCGTTGCCGGTGCTAGTGGGCGAAGGTTTGGACATAAAATCGGTCGAGGAAATGCGCTATTTGCGCGGTTTCAATCAGGAAGCCGTCGTGGCCGTAAGGCGAGTCCATTTCGGCGTACATAGCCCCCGGAATATGGCGGGCCAACTCCTGCTGCTCGCTCACGGGAAACAGCACGTCGGAGGTGATGCCCAGCACCAGGGTGCGAGCCCGCACCCGCGCCAGGGCCGCCTCTACGCCGCCGCGCCCACGGCCTACGTGGTGCGAGTCCATGATTTGCGAGAGCGTGACGTAGCTGTAGGCGTTGAACCGGGCCACCAGCTTGTCGCCTTGATACTGCTGGTAGGAGCTGGCGCGGTAAAAGGCCGGCAGCGCGTCGTCGTCGGGGTCGGTTTGGGTGCGGCCGTAGGCATCGTGGCTCCGGTAGCTGAGCAGCGCAATGGCCCGCGCCGCCCGCAGGCCCGCCGAGCCGCCCTCGGGCCCGCCGCCCTGGTAAGTGCAATCGGCCTGAATGGCCAGCCGCTGCGCCTCGTTGAAGGCAATGCCCCAGGCCGAATGGCGGGCGTTGGTGGCCAGCAGCACTACGTGCTCAAACAGCCCGGGCTGCTGCACGGCCCATTCGATGGCCTGCTGCCCGCCCAACGAGCCGCCGATGACGGTGTGAATTTTCGCAAGGCCCAAATGCTGCCGCAGCTGCTCGTGCGCCGCCACCAGGTCGCGCACCGTGAGGCGCGGGAAGGCCTGGTAGAGCGGGCGGTTGCGCGGCCCCGTGGGTGTGGCCGGCCCGGTGGTGCCGTAGCACGAGCCGAGGATGTTGGCGCACACGATATACCAATCAGCCGGGTCGAAATAGTGCCCTGGGCCCACGAGGCCCGGCCACCACTCGGCGGCGTCGGAATTGGCGGTGAGGGCGTGGCATACCCACACCACGTTGTCGCGCTCTGCGTTGAGCGTGCCGTAGGTGTGGTAAGTTATCTGCACGTCGGGCAGGGTGCCGCCGCATTCGAGCGGCAGCGGCTGCGAAAGGTGCAATACAGCAGGTTCGTTCATGGCGTTCAGCCCCGCAAAATCAACTGAAAAAAGGCCGTAGCACCTCCACGAGGCGGTTCCGGTACTGTAAATTCCTCGCCCGCCGACTCCCGCTGGATAGAACGGGAGAGCCTGCGTCAGGCTCCTTTTCTGAATGGGTGGAAAAGGTCGGTGGACAAGGCCCCGCGGGCTGGAAGCTAGCCGCGCCGTGGCTTGGCGGCGCGGCACGGTTTTCCCCTCCCTTGTTAGACTTCCAGCGTCGCGGGGTGTTCTACTTGCTGCTCGGTGAGCAGTGCGTTTTCGTCGTCATCGGTGCGCGTTTCGGCGTTTTTCACTGCGTCGAAGGCGCGCTGCAGGTCGGCTTTAATATCGTCGATGTGCTCCAGGCCCAGCGAGAGGCGCAGCTGCGTGGGCACTACGCCGGAGGCGCGCTGCTCTTCGTCGGACAGCTGCTGGTGCGTGGTGGCCGAGGGCTGAATGATGAGCGTTTTGGCGTCGCCCACGTTGGCCAGGTGGCTCACCAGCTGCAGGTTGTTGATAAACTGCGTGGCCGTGTCCTTCGAGCCTTTGATGGTGAAGGTGAGCACGCCACCGAAGCCGCGCTTGAGGTATTTGGTGGCCAGCGCGTGGTACGGGCTGCTCTTCAGGCCGGGGTAGTTCACGGCTTCCACCTGCGGGTGCTGCTCCAGCCACTCGGCAATCTGCTGGGCATTTTGCACGGTACGGTCCACGCGCAAGCTCAGCGTTTCCACGCCTTGCAGCAGCAGGAACGAGTTGAACGGGCTCTGCGAGGGACCGAAGTCGCGCAGGCCTTCCACGCGGGCCCGAATGATAAAGGCAATGTTGCCGAACGGCCCGTTTTTGCCGAATACATCGTTGAACACGAGACCGTGGTAACCTTCGCTCGGCTCGGTGAACTGCGGGAATTTGCCGTTGCCGAAATCGTACTTGCCGCCGTCGACAATCACGCCGCCAATGCTGGTGCCGTGGCCGCCAATCCACTTCGTAGACGAAGCCACCACAATGTGCGCGCCGTGTTCCAAGGGCCGGAACAGGTAGCCGCCCGCACCGAAGGTATTATCCACAATCAGCGGCAGGTCGTGCTTCTCGGCAATGGCCGCAATGGCTTCAAAATCAGGAATGTTGAAGCCGGGGTTGCCGATGGTTTCCAAGTACAGCGCCTTGGTTTTCTCGTCAATCAGCCGCTCAAAGCTCGCGGGGTTGTCGCCGTCGGCGAAGCGCACTTCTACGCCCAGACGCTTGAAAGCCACTTTGAATTGGTTGTAGGTGCCGCCGTACAGAAACGAGGTCGACACGAAGTTGTCGCCGGCCTGCAAAATGTTGTTGAGCGCAATGAACTGCGCGGCCTGCCCCGAGGCCGTGGCCAGTGCCGCCACGCCGCCTTCGAGCGCCGCAATGCGCTGCTCAAACACGTCGGTGGTAGGGTTCATCAGACGGGTGTAGATGTTGCCGAACTCCTTCAGCGCAAACAGGTTGGCCCCGTGTTCGGCGCTTTTAAAAACGTAGGAGGTTGTTTGGTAGAGCGGCACGGCGCGGGCCCCGGTGGTGGGGTCGGGTTGCTGGCCGGCGTGGAGTTGCAGGGTCTCGAACTGAAGGGTTTGGGCAGACATGATGAGGCTGAGAAAGAGGTTGGGAGAATGTGGTTTCGGAGAGGAACGGCCACGTCGTGCCGGGCTGAGGCTGAGCCAGAATAGCCGCGAAACGCGTGCGCCAAAACCGTAGCCCAAGCGTCGAAAATGACGTTTCGGATGCGCTGGAGCCACGCGCCGCCCGCAGAGCCGGACGGCCAAATCAGAAAATCAGGCAGGAAAGGGTAGGGGCGGTCCTATGAGCGGCCCGCGGGCAGCACTACTACCAACAACAGCAACAACAGCCCACAGCCGGGGCAGCGGCGCTCAACGGCGGCCGCATGACGAGGCGCTCAATGGCAGCGGCGGAAACGGACATGGCCGTGACGGGCGCCGCCGAAAAGCGGAACGAGGAGGAACTGAACGATGGAAGCGGGGTAGTTGCCATAGCACGCCATTTATTTGCCCCCCGCCGATTTCGGTCGGGGGCAGGAATTGGCACCTGCCGGCTGGTGCATTGCCGGTGGTTGCCAGAGGGTCGCGGAGCCTGTTCTCTCGCCTCTTCGGAATAAATCGTGTCAAGAAATCCGTTGGCCGTAAGCCGTGGATGGCACAAATGTAGCGTTGGATTTGAAAAGCGCAAGGGCAGGCCATGTTTTTTTGCGCACTCAAAGATGTATACCCAGTGTTTTTAACAAGCCGTTTTGAAGTTGTTGAATCGTTTTGCTACCAATTGATAATCAGACACTAGAGTCAATGTGCGGTTGGTTGTCGGGCACCACCGAGCGGACACTAAAACAAAAACAGCCGCCCGAGTTGCTTCGGGTGGCTGTTAGGTTGGGAAGTGGTAGGGCTTACAATTTCGGCAGGCGAAGCTGTTGGCCAACCTCGATATGGTCGGGGTTGCTGCCGATGGTGGCCTTGTTGGCGTCGTAAATCTGATGCCACTTGCTGGCGTCGCCGTAGTGGTGCTTGGCAATTTTCGACAGCGAGTCGCCGCTCACCACGGTGTAGGTGTCGCCTTGGGCAGCGGCGGGTTGCCCGGCCGGCTGCGCTTGATTGCCGAAAAAGCCGGTCGTGTCGCCAGCGGCGGGCTTGGTGGTGGGTTTCACGGGCTCTTTCTCGCCCTTATCGCTCAGAAAATCAAACAGTCCCATGGTCGTGTCGTGGTTGGTGTGGAAAATCGAGGCGACCCGTAACCCAACGGTTAGGTGGTCGAAGAAGCTGTACGCCTGCTTGCATAAATAAGTTGTAGCGTCAACTCTTTGATGGCTTGCGCGTAAGAAACTCGGCAGCTGAATGGCTGCTTGCCCTTTTTTGACTCCCTTCCTTCATTTCAAACGACCTCTCCTCATGAAACGCGTTACCCCGCTTCATTACTTAGCCAGCCTCCTGATGCTGGTCGGCTTGTTCACCTTCGCCTGCGGCAGCAAGGAAGGCAAAGTCGAAGGCGTAAACATGCTCTACGGCACCGAAAGCAAAGTGTGGAAAACCCACAAAGAGAAAGATGCCACCGGCGACAAGGTCAAGCAGACCGACGCGCAGGAAGAGGAGCAGATTCGTTTCTACGCCAACGGGCAGTACAACATGACGTCGCCGGCCCAGACTGTGAACGGCAAGTACACGTTCGACCAGGCCAACAAGAAAATCACCATGACGCCTGAAAACGGCAACATGGCCAACACCTTCGACGTGGCCACGCTCACCGACGACCGCCTGACGCTGCGCAGCCCCGAAGGCGCGGAGTTGCAGCTCGAAGCCGAGTAACCTCAGCCAATGTTGAAAAAAGCCCTTCTGCTTCGGCAGAGGGGCTTTTTTGTTTGGGTTATCTGCCAGTCGGAACCCGTAGTAGCTTGCGGCACTTTTCTACCCTCTTTCGCCGTGACAGTATGCGTTGTTTCGTAGGCGTTGCCTGCTTCCTAGGTCTGTTTTGGAGTACCGTCGTCGCCAGCCGTGCGCAACCAGCACCCTTGGCCTCGGCACAGCTGCCCGTGCACGCGGTGCGGTCCATCAGCCCCGCCGATGATGATTTCACCGACCTGGCGTTTCTGACGCAGGAAATAGGCGATGCGCGGGTGGTAATGCTGGGTGAACCGACCCACGGGGAAGGCAACGTTTTCGAGGCCAAGGCGCGCCTGCTCCGGTTTTTGCACTCCCGCCTGGGCTTTAATACCGTGGGGTTCGAAAGCGGCTTCTACGAACTCGACAAAGCCCAGCGGGAGCTGCACGCCGGTGTGCCAGCTGCTGAAGCCATAAGCCGTAGCGTGTTCGGCATTTGGACCGGTACGCGGGAATTTCAAGCGGTGCTGCCGTTGCTGGGCCCTGGCCGGCTGGGCGTCATGGGCTTCGATCCGCAACTCAGCGGCGACTACCAGGAAAGCTTGCTGGAGGAACTGGAAGAGTTTCTGAAACCCGAAAAAGGCGCCGACGCGGTAGCGTATGACTACCTCGACGCGTGCCTGGCCACGATGGGTGAGCATTTTATTTTTCCGCCTACCCACAACCTTGCCTTGTTTGAGCTGCAACTCGGCAAAGCCCGCAAACTGCTCGACCGAGTGGCGACTGGACCTAGCGCCCCGCGCCGGGTGCGGGCGGTGTTCTGGCTGCAGAACCTGCGCAGTCTGCAGGCTTTGGCCCGCGACTACGCTCACAACGACCCAAGCGCCAAGAGCGGTGCCGAGTTTACGGCCACCGATAGCAACCCGCGCGATGCCCAAATGGCCGACAACCTGCTGTGGTACCTGCGCCAGCACCCGCAGGCCAAAGTGGTGTGCTGGGGCGCGCTGCCGCATCTGGCCAACAAGTTCGAGGGTTTTGCCGATGCCGAGCTACGCAGCTACCGCCCCATGGGCCAAGCGGTGAAGGCTGCCCTCGGCCCCGATGCCGTGTACGTGCTGGGTACGCTGGCCGGCAGTGGCAGCTACCAGAACTTTGGCGAGCAGCAAGTGCCCACACCGGCTGCCGGCAGCCTCGAAGCCGACCTGTTGGCCCAAGGCCACAACTATGCTTTTGTGAGTCTGAAGCACGATTTGCCCGGCCGGCAACTCACCACCTACGCCTTCGAGTACAAACCCGTAACCGGCCCGTGGAGCGAAACCGTTGATGGGTTCTTGTTTCTGAAAACGGTGAACCCACCCCACCCCGCTGGGGGCGAGACGCCGAGTACGCCGCCTGCGGCCGAGGCAGCACCGGCGCGGCTACCCGGCCGGCTCACCCCGGCCACCCGTCCGATGGCAACTGCTGATGGGGCGACGCGGCTCGTGAGTGGCACTGTGCTTGACCGCACAACCGGCCAGCCCGTGCCCTTTGCTACCGTGGCCGTGCCGGTCCGCAGCACCGGCACCGTAGCCGATGCCAGCGGCCGTTTCCGGCTCGAAACCCAGGCTGGCGAAAACGTGCAAATCAGCAGCATTGGCTACGAACCGGTAACGATCGCCGCGGCGGGTACTTCCGGCCTCGTGGTGCGCCTTGTGCCGGCCGCTTTTGCCCTGGCCGCCGTGCACGTAAGCGCGCAGTCGCAAGACCCGCGCCGCATCATGAAGAAGGTCATAAGGGCGGGTGAAACCAACTACGGGTGGCAGGACGAGGTATGCCAAGTGTATACGCACCGCCGGTTTATCGACTTCGATACCCTGCGCCACGACATTGAGTACGTGAGCCAGGTATTTAACCCGGCTGGCTGGCGCGAATGGGGCGGCGGGTTTTTATTGCTGGGCCCCAAACAGGTGCACAAAGTGCTGGAGAAGCACGTGGTATCGGGAAGTGCGGCGGGACTCAACGAATACGGCGAGGGTGGGCACGGTTTCCTATCGGCCGGTGCCGACCCGGTGCGTATTTCGCCGCTTTTCAAGCTCGGTAAGCTGGGCAAATACGCCCTGCAACTCGACACCATTGAGCAGCGCCACGGCGAGGGATACTACGTTGTGCGTTTTGCGGTCAAGCGCGCCAACCACCGCAGCACCGGCATGTACCACGCGGCGGGCTACAGCGGCAAAGTGTACATCCGGCAGCGCGACTACGCGGTGGTGCGCTACGAGGCGCTCTGGCAAAACGATACGGTGCTGTGGAACGCCACGGCCCGCAAGTGCCACGGCCGCAGCGGCTTGGTGGCCAAGCTGTATCCCCAGGTATATTCCGACCACCGCAAAGCCCACGTGGTTACTTACGAGCAGGGCGCCAACGGCCGCTACCACATAGCGAGTAGTGTGGCCCAAGCCCTGAACGCGGGGCACGTGCTGGGAGGCAAAGCCTTCTATACCCAGAAATCCTGCGAAGCGTATTTCGAGCCCTTGCCAGCGGAGGCTCTGGCTACGCGCCCCGATGCAGAGAAAGAGCCGGCCTTACGCGGCGGTGAAATATGGCAGCTGACGAAGACGGAGTACCGGCCCGCGTTTTGGGCCACGTTTCGGCGTCCAGTGCCCGCCGAAGCGGCCCCGGCCCTCGATGCTAAGAAGCCATAACCTCCTTGGCTTCTTTCCGGCCAAACACCCGGACTATCCAGCGGGGTAGGAAAATAGTGCCCAGCACCAAGTAGAGGTAATAGGTAACGATGCGGTAGAGCAGCAGGATGAAGTTCGTCATGGTATCGGAGCCGGCGAACTTGCGGAAGAACGTGGGGAAGGCGCCTTCGGCAAAACCCGCGCCGCCCGGCGTAATGGCCACCAGCAACACCACTTTGTAGATGAGGTTGCGGGCGAAGATGATACCAAACATAGCGGCCGACATGGGCACAAACGCCGCAATGAGGCAGCCGATGACGAGGTAGCGCGCCGTCCACACAAACGCCGTGCTGACGGCCGCCTGCAGCCAGTAGCCCACGCCGTTGCCACGCAGCTGGGCCGACGCGTGCACCATTTCCTGCCCGTGCAAGTAAGCCTTGCGGCGCCAGCGGTGCAGGCCTTTCAGCGAAAACAGCCGCACCAGAAACCGCTTCACCGAGTGCGGATTCACGAACAGCGCGTACACCATCAGGGCCGAGTAGGCCAGGGTGAAGAGGTAACTCAGTCCGAAAAAGATCTTCAGCGTCAGAATAAAACCGCCCTGAATGGCCTCATGGGGGTAAATATGGTCGCCGGCCAAGAGAATGACCAGCGGCACGGCCACCACAAAGTAGAGGTTGTCGAGCATGGCCGTGACCATCACGTAGGCCAGCGACTTGCCCAGCGGAATGCCTTCTTTGTTGAGCAGAAACGACGCAATGGCCGTGCCGCCCACTGCCGAGGGCAGCACGCAGGAAGCAAACTCCCAAATCATAATCACGTCGAGGCTTTGCTTCCACGACAGCGTTTCTTCGGAAATGTGCTTGATGCGGTAGACGTAGCCCAGGTCGCGGGCCAGTAGCACCAATACCGTCACCAGCAGCCACCACGGCCGGGCATCGGCCAGCGGGGCCAAGTCGCCGGGCTTGTAGCTGCGCCAGAACATAAACCCCACCACGCCCAGCCCAATAACCACCGGCAGCAGCATGCGCGAAGGCGACAGTTTGTCGAGCAGCTGACGGTCTTGCTGGGGGTTGCTCATGTGGAGAAAGGCGGGTGAACGTCAAAAGTACGCATTAGCGGTGCGCACGGTAACGAAAAATGCCCCCGGCCGCATCGCGGAAGTTTTACCGCCGCCTGAACAGGCCCAGCACCACTAGATGTACCAACGCCATTACCAGCGGGCCGTGTACACGACACGAGCCCAACGGTAAAGTCGGGCTCGTGTCGTGAAATAAAGCGTTTGATTGCCGTAGAAGTGCCTACTCGGCGGCCAGGTTTTGCTTGTAGTGCACGGTGGGCAGGCCGCGCAGACGCTCGGCGGCGGCTTCGGGCGTGATGTCGCGCTGGGGGTCGGCCAGTAGCTCGTAGCCCACCATAAACTTGCGTACCGTGGCCGAGCGCAACAGCGGCGGATAAAAGTGCAGGTGCAAGTGCCAGGATGGGTGCTCCTGGCCGTTGGTGGGACGCTGGTGCAGGCCGGCCGAGTAAGGGAACGAGGTCTGGAAGAGGTTGTCGTAGCGAATGGTGAGCTGCCGCACGGCGTCGGCCAAACCGTCTTTCGCAGCATCGGTGAGCTGCGCCACGTCCTGCACGTGGCGGCGCGGCAACAGCAGGGTTTCAAACGGCCACACCGCCCAATACGGCACCAGCACCACCCAATGCTCGTTTTCCAGCACCACCCGCGTGCCTTGTTCCAGTTCCAGCGCGAGGTAATCGGCCAGCAGGCTGCGGCCGTGCTCCTGAAAGTAGGCGAGTTGCTGCACCGTTTCGGCCGCTGGTTCGCCGGGCACGGTACGCTGGGCCCAAATCTGCCCGTGCGGGTGCGGATTCGAGCAGCCCATTACCTGCCCTTTGTTCTCAAAAATCTGCACGTAGTTGATGTCGGGCCGGGCCCCCAGCTCCAGATACTGCTCTACCCACACGTCTACCACGCCGCGCACGGCCGCCTGGTCCATTTCGGGCAGCGTCAGGTCGTGGCGCGGCGAGAAGCAGATAACCCGGCCGATGCCCGACTCTGCTTCGGCCCGCAGCAAGCCGCCCGTGTTGCGGCTGCCGGCGGGCGCATCGGCCTGCAAGGCGGCAAAGTCGTTGTCGAATACGAAAGTGCTGGTGTAGGGCGGGTTCACGGCGCCGTTGGCGCGCACGTTGCCGGGGCAGAGGTAGCAGCCGGGGTCGTAGGCTGGGCGCTGCTCCCGGTCGGGCTGCTCTTGCTGGCCCTGCCAGGGGCGCTTGGAACGGTGCGGCGACACCAGCACCCACTCGCCGGTCAGGGCATTGTAGCGCCGGTGCGCGTGCTCATTCGGATCAAATTCGCTCACGGAAGAAGAGAATAATGGGTGAAATGCAGAAGGCCCGCGGGCTGAAGCGGCGCATCGGGTTACTCCCAACGGTTCTACTTAATCGAGCGGCGGCAGGTTGATGCCGCCCCTGAATCTGCTTTGCTGGACAAGCCCAATAGAACGCACATCTTTTGCGCCAGCCGGCAGTTAAAACCGGCAAAATCAGCTCGAATAAACGATTTCCTTCGGCAACAGAAATGACCTGCCGCCCGAGCCGGCTTTCGATGTACAGCCAGAAGATAACACTGCGGGTACGGCATCGACATATTGGCTCGGCTCGGGGCCGAACCGCTGCTTTAGATTTGTCGTACCTTTGCCTGCTGGCATTGGCTCTACTTTAGCGCTACTGCAACATTCTGGCCTTGCGCCGGTTGAGCCCCTACCAACATCCTCTCTGTCTGCCCATTCCCCAATGATTGTCGAACCCGGACCCTTGCTGGCGGCCATTAATTCGCCTGCCGATCTGAAAGAGCTGCGCGAGGACCAACTGGTCCAGTTGAGCCAGGAGTTGCGGCAATTCATTGTCGATTCGGTGTCGATTTACGGCGGGCACTTCGGGGCCTCGCTCGGCGTGGTGGAGTTGACGGTGGCCCTGCACTACGTCTTCAATACGCCCTACGACCAGCTGGTGTGGGACGTGGGGCACCAGGCCTACGGCCACAAAATCCTGACCGGGCGCCGCAACCAGTTCCCTACCAACCGCAAGTACGGCGGCATGTCGGGCTTCCCGAAGCGCAAGGAAAGCGAGTACGATGCCTTCGGGGTGGGCCACAGCAGCACCAGCATCGGCGCCGCGCTGGGCATGGCCGTGGCCTCCGACTACAAAAAGGAGTTCCACCGGCAGCACATTGCCGTGATTGGCGACGGAGCCATGACGGCCGGCATGGCTTTCGAGGCGCTCAACCACGCCGGCGTGGCCAACACCAACCTGCTGGTTATCCTCAACGACAACTGCATGAGCATCGACCCCAACGTGGGCGCGCTCAAAGAATACCTCACCGACATTACCACCTCGCGCACCTACAACCGCGTGCGCGACGAGCTGTGGAACGTGCTCGGCAAGCTCTCCAAGTTCGGCCCCAATCCGCAGGCCATTGCCAGCAAAGTCGAGTCGGCCATGAAGGCCACGCTGATGAAGCAGAGCAACCTGTTTGAGGCGCTCAAGTTCCGCTACTTCGGCCCCGTCGACGGGCACGATGTGCAGCACTTGGTGAGCATCATGAACGACCTGAAGTCGATTCCCGGTCCCAAACTGTTGCACTGCGTGACGGTGAAGGGCAAGGGCTACGCGCTGGCCGAGAAAGATCAGACGCTGTGGCACGCGCCGGGTTTGTTCGACAAAATCACAGGCGAGATTTACAAGAAAGTGCCCGCCACGCCGCAGCCGCCCAAGTACCAGGACGTGTTCGGCCACACGATGGTGGAGCTGGCCGAGCAGAACCCCAAAATCATGGGCGTGACGCCGGCCATGCCCTCGGGCTGCTCGCTCAACATCATGATGGCTGCCATGCCCGACCGCGCCTTCGACGTGGGCATTGCCGAGCAGCACGCCGTTACGTTCTCGGCCGGCTTAGCCACGCAGGGGCTGATTCCGTTTTGCAACATCTACTCGTCGTTTATGCAGCGCGCCTACGACCAGGTGGTGCACGACGTGGCCCTGCAGAACCTGCACGTGGTGTTTTGCCTCGACCGCGCCGGTTTTGCCGGCGCCGACGGCCCCACCCACCACGGCGCCTACGACCTGGCCTACATGCGCAGCATTCCCAACATGGTCGTTTCGGCGCCCATGAACGAGGAGGAGCTGCGCAACCTGATGTACACCGCCACGTTGCCCGAAAACGCCGGCCCGTTCAGCATTCGGTACCCGCGCGGCGAAGGCGTGATGCCCGAGTGGCGCAAGCCGCTCCAGCGCATTGCTGTGGGTACCGGCCGCACCATCCGCGAGGGCGCCGGCGACGTGGCCATCCTGAGCATCGGCCACATCGGCAACTACGCCGTGAAGGCCACCCAGCTGCTCGAAGCCGAAGGCCTCGACACTGGCCACTACGACCTGCGCTTCTGCAAACCCCTCGACGAGGAACTGCTGCACCAAGTCCTCAGCCGCTACAAGGCCCTGGTGACGGTGGAAGACGGCTGCCTGCAAGGTGGCTGCGGTGCCGCCGTGCTGGAGTTCATGGCCGACCACGGCTACAGCCTGCCCGTGAAGCGCCTCGGCATTCCCGACCGCGTGGTGGAGCACGGCTCCCAGGACGAGCTCTACAAAGAATGCGGTTTCGATGCCGCTGGCATTGCCCAAGCCGTGCGCGAGCAAGCCGCCAAAGTAGCCACCGCCAAAACCCCGAAACTGACGCTGCGCTAGAAGAGGCCGTTATTCAGAAAAGCAAGAAAGCCCCGCTGGAGTTGTCCGGTGGGGCTTTTTTATGAAACAGAAGAAATATCGCAACTGCTTTTGTCGGGAAAAGCCCATAGGACTCTATTGTTGGACTACTGCCTGAACCTCGCAACGTCGCTTCACCACCTGCAGAATGCGCCGCTGAATCTCACTCATCACGTAATCGGTCCAGAGCCCAGCGTAAGGGTTGAGGTTGGTGCTCAGGCGCTGCTCGCTGTATAGTACCAGACGGGTACGGCCGCCGGGTAGAGGGCGCAACTCGTAGGTGCCGCGCAACACGTCGAAAAAACGGCCGCCCACCGTCACGTGTTCGTCGAAGGTGGTAGGCGGAATGGTGGCGGTATTGGGCGTAATGCGAAACGAGAGCTTGCGGCGCGGCTTCCATACGTCCACGGTTTCAATAAATTCCACTCCCCGCTCGAATGTGGCGTGGCGCACGCCGCCCACACCCTCATGGCTGAGAGTAGCTTCCACGGGGCGCGGGAATCCGATGTCGTCAACTAAGCTCGGGCCCAGGTCGGCGGCCTCAATGGGCGGTACCCGAATGATGTGCTGCCATACCACGTCGGGCGTTGCGGCCACATCCACCGTGTTTTCGACGCGCCGCAGGCTGGTGGGCATGACAAAGCGGCTTTCAATGGGCACCACTAGCAGCGGCAGCACACCCAGTGCCGCCACCACGGCCGCGTTGCGCGGCGGTTTTTCCTTCGATTCGCCGAGCGTGTAGATCCAGGCCCCAAGATTAGCTAACCCCAGAAACAGCGGGAAGATGATGAGCAGGCAAATGGCCCCTTCAAAACCAAGAATGGCTGCTGTCACTAAAAATATACCTACGGTCGTCCATGGTAGCACCCAGATGCACTGGGCTTTGCCGGCTTCCCGAGGCGTGAGTAAAGCCGTAAGGGCGCCCAACCCAATTGGTACTACAACCAGAAACGCCAGTAACAGCACCCCACCCGCCTGATTCAGCCATTTGCTACCAAAAATGATGCGGTACAACAGGCCGTACATCACGCCCGCGGCAATGGCAGCAGGGTAGGCACCGTAGCCGGTTAGCAGCCGGTGAAAAAAAGGGTGAATCGGCATAGCTCAAAGGTATAGCGGCGCATCAAATACAATCAAAACAGACTTGTAAGCAGGCGGTGGCGATTTTCCGTATTGCGGCTAGTTGCAAACCCAGACTACTTGGGTGGGAAAGCAACCTCGAAAATATTTTGGTAGAACTCTGATAAAATAAAATATGTAGGTACAATAGATGTAGGTACATAGATTTCGTACCTTTGTCCCACTCCCGGCGCTGGTGCCTGCCAGTTCAGCCGAACGCCGGGGCATTTTTGCAGTAGACTTTCTCCGTTCACCTTTTTCTTCCTCCTACCATGGCCACTACCAAATGGGTTATCGACCCGATGCACACCGAGGTTCAGTTTAAAGTAAAGCACTTGGTGATTTCCACCGTCACGGGCTCCTTCAAGAAGTTCGACGGCACGGTGGAAACCGAGGGCGACAACTTCGAAACCGCCAAGGCCCGCTTCACGGCCGACATAAGCAGCATCGATACTAATCAGGAGCAGCGTGACACCCACCTGAAGTCTGCCGATTTCTTCGACGCCGACAACCACCCCCAACTGGTGTTCGAGTCGACCTCGCTGCGCAAAGTGGGCGACGACCAGTACAAGCTGCTGGGCAACCTCACCCTGCGCGAAACCACCAAGCCCGTGGAACTGGACGTGGAATTTGGCGGCACGGCCACCGATTTCTACGGCAACGAGAAGGTGGGCTTTGAGGTAACCGGCAAGATTTCCCGCAAGGAGTTCGGCCTCACCTGGAACGGCATCACCGAAGCCGGCGCCATTGTGGTGAGCGACGACGTGAAGCTCTACGCCAACGTGCAGTTCAACAAAGTGAAAGAAGAAGTAGCCGCCTAACTCCGGCTATTTCCAGGAAACGACGCACTGCCACGGCTCGAAGCCGTGGCAGTGCTGTTTTTAGGGCAAGGTGCACGCTACCTTTGCCGCTGTGCCGCTCCGCTACCTCCGCCACGCCCAACTCAACCTCGCCGCCTACGCCGCCTGCGTGGCCGCCGCCGAGCAGGTGGTGCCCTACGCGCAGGGCGTGTGGTTGCAAGCCGTAAATGGCCCTTGGGATGCCGTAGTGGAGCCCGACGAAGCCACCGGTGGCTACCGCAGCGTGCTGCCGGTGCCGGTGCAGCGCCGCCTCTGGGGCCGCGAAGCCCTGCAGCCACCTTTCACCCAGCAACTCGGCCTGCTGACCACTGCCGCCAGCCAGCACCGCGACGCGGGAGAGTACCTGGCAATGCTGTCGGGGCAGTTTGCGCGCCTGCACGTGCAGCTAAACACCGATAACCATGCCCCCGCCGTGCCTGCCGGTTTCCGCCTGGCCGAGCGCGTAACCTATCATTTGCCGCTATCGGCCGACCATACCGCGCTGCATGCCGGCTACTGCGCCGACTACCGCCGCCGCCTGCGCCTGAACGCCCAGGCGGCCGCGCCGTTGCGCGTAACCGAAGAAACCGACGCCGCCGAGCTGATTCAGCTGTTTCAGACCCAGAAGGGTGATGAAGTGGGCGGCATGAAGCCGGCATACTACCGCCGCCTGCAGCAGCTCTACCACGCACTGCGGGCCGACCACCAAACCGTGCTGCTGACCGTCCGCGCCGCCACGGACCACGAATTGCTGGCCGGCGCGCTGTTTATCCGCTACCGCAGCCGCTTGGTGTACCTCTTTGCCGCAGCCACGCCCGCGGGCAAAAAGGCCGCCGCCCCGCTGCTGCTGCTCGACGAAGCCATCCGCCGCTACGCCGCCACGCCCGGCCTCGTGCTCGACTTCGAAGGCGGCACGATACCCGGCATTGCGCGGTTTTTTGCCAACTTCGGGGCGCGGCCCGTGCCGTATTATACCCTCACCCAAACCGCCCGCCCGTGGTACCTGAACTGGAAGCGCTGACTGAATCCGACCGCGTGCACATCGTGTGCGCCGAGCCCAGCATTGCCAACCACTTCCTCGCCGAGCTGCGCGACGTGAACGTGCAGCGCGACTCGCTGCGCTTCCGCCGCAACCTGCAGCGCCTGGGCGAAATCATGGCCTACCGCATCAGCTCGCAGTTGGAGTACACCGAGAAAACCGTGCAGACGCCCTTGGCCGAATCGACGGGCCAGCTACTAGGCGACTTCCCGGTGCTAGCTACCGTGCTGCGCGCCGGCCTGCCCTTTCACCAAGGTTTCCTCAACTACTTCGACCAGTCGCCCTCGGCGTTTGTAGCAGCCTACCGCATCGAAGCCACCTCGCGGGTAGAAGTGCAGGTCGATTACCTCTCGGCCCCAAACCTAAACGGCCGCGTGCTCATCCTGGCCGACCCCATGCTGGCCACTGGCAAGTCGCTGGCCCTCACCTACCGCGCCATGCTGCGCTTCGGCCAGCCCCGGCAGGTACACATTGCCGCCGTCATTGCCTCGCCCGAGGGCGTGCGCCACGTAATGCAGGAGGTGCCCGAGGCCCAGCTCTGGCTGGCCGCTCTCGACGACCACCTCAACGAGCACGCCTACATCGTACCCGGCCTCGGCGACGCCGGCGACTTGTCGTATGGCAGCAAGCTGTAGCTGGGTAATGCAGCGCCAGTACATGATTTGGTGATGTTGCCGCCAGCAGGTGGCGGTTATCTTTGCGGGGGCGTATAGCCAGGGGCAGGAGCGAGGCCGGCGGAACGAAGCAAGCCCTGCTGCTGTACTGGTTGTCGCCGCTGCTGATACCGTAATCAGCTACTCCACCTACCCAGCCGTGTTGCCCTACGCCCTTAAATACGCCACTGTTTTTCTGCTGAGCATGGTGAAGTTCATCGGCGGACCCGTAACGGGGGCCGCCGCCGGACTTTCGTTTGCCCAGACGCTGGCCCTTACCGTGGCCGGCATGATGACGAGCGTAGCCGTGGTATCGGGGGTCGGGCGTTCGTGGGCGGCACACATGCAGCGGCGGCGCCGGTTGCGGCACAAGCCGGTGTTTTCGCGCCGCTCGCGCACCATTGTGCGCATCTTCAGCCGCTTCGGCATCAGCGGTATTGCGTTTCTCACGCCCATTTTGTTCACGCCCATCGGTGGCACCGTCATTGCCACCATGCTGGGCGTGCGGCGGCAGCAAATTCTGCTGCACATGTTCTGGAGCGCCCTGCTCTGGGGCGCCGCCTTCACGTTTCTGACGCTAAAATTCAGCCATCTAGGCATTTTCAAGCACTAGCCAAGTGCCGAATACCACGCGCAACGCCGCCGTAGTGGAGCTACGGCGGCGTTGCGCGTGGTATTGAACAAATAAGCAAGGACAAACGCCTACTTGCGGCGGCTGTTCTTGGCTCGCGCGGCTTTGGCGGCTTTCACCGAGGGCTTAGACGACGTGCGTTTGGAAGGATTGGCCTTGCCGCCTTTTGAGCTTTTCTGCGGGCCCTGGTAGGTTTTGCCGGTGCGCTTGTCGATGGTTTCGCCCGCCTTCAGCCACTCCTGCTTGTCGTGGAAAGCGCCCTTGAAATCGGGGTCGAGGCGGCGGCGCTGATCGTCCAGCTCCTTGGCAATGGCCTGTTGCTCGTCGAACATCGTCTCGGCAATCTTCACGTCGGGCGGAATGGGCAGCTCGGGAATCTCCTGCTTGATCAGCTCCTCGATGCGCTTGACGTGGTGCACTTCGGCCTCGTTGACGAACGTAATGGCGGCACCCGTGTGCTGGGCCCGGCCCGTGCGCCCAATGCGGTGCACGTAGTCGTCGTACACCAGCGGCACGTCGAAGTTGATGACGTGGCTGACCTGCGGCACGTCGATGCCGCGGGCCGCTACGTCGGTAGCCACCAGAAAGCGCAGCTCACCGGCCTTGAAGGCGTCCATGCTGTTGATGCGCACGTTCTGGCCCTTGTTGCCGTGAATGGCCCGTACCTCGCCGGTCACCTTGCGGCCGAGAAAGTGCGCTACGTTCTCGGCGTTGGCCTTGGTGCGGCAGAAAATCATGACGCGATGAAACGTCTCTTGGTCGCGGAAGAGGTAGCCGAGCAGGTTAATTTTTGTGACGAGGTTGGGCACGCGGTACATCACCTGCGTCACCGTTTGGGCCGGCTGGGCGGGCGGCGTCACTTCCACGCGCACCGGAAATTCCAGGAATTCCTCGCTCAGGCGCGTCACCTTGTCGGGCATGGTGGCCGAGAAGAGCACGTTCTGCCGCTTGCGCGGAATGACTTCGAGCACGCGCCGGATCTGGGGCATGAAGCCCATGTCCATCATCTTGTCGGCCTCGTCGAGCACCAGCGTCTTCAGTTCCTTCAGCACCAAGTCGCCTTTCAGGTACAGTTCCAGCAGGCGGCCCGGCGTGGCAATCAGAATATCGACGCCCTGGGCAATGCGCTCAATCTGTGACTTTGGACCCAGACCACCATAGATGGCAAAAATGCGCAGGTCGGTGTGCACAGCCAGCTTCTGCAGGTGGCTTTCGAGTTGCATGGCCAACTCCCGCGTGGGAGCCATGATGAGGGCCCGCGGGTGCTTGCCCTGGGCAAATTTCACCTTCATGAGCAGCGGCAGGCCGAAAGCGGCGGTTTTGCCGGTGCCGGTTTGGGCAATGCCCAGCACGTCGTGGCCCGCGAGGAGCAGCGGAATGGTTTGCTGCTGCACCGGCGTGGGCGTGGTAAAGCCAGCATCGGCCACGGCCGTCAGGAGCTGCTTGTTCAGCTTGAAATCGTCGAAAGACGCAGCAGCGGTGGATTCGTTCATGGCGCAAAGGTACCGCTTCGGGGCGCTTGTGGTTTGACACAGACCTGAATGGCAAATACCGTCAACTTTCGATTTGGAAGATGTAATGATAATTGGTCAAATATTTATGATATTAATACAAAAAATCAGTGGCCTCCGTTATGCGTCTCCTTTTCTACTCCGTCCTAACGTCGGCGGCCTACTTGGTCGGCTGCGAAAGTCCCAAAACCGCTGCCGAGTCGACGGAAAACGGGGAAGGCAAAACAGTAAACTTGTCCCAAGCGGCCCATCAAGCCATGACTACACCCAAGGAACAGGCTGCCTACAACCCACGCACCCCGGCAGCGCAGACCAGCCCCAAACAGGAGCAACCTTACCGCCTACTGGGCGTCATCGACCCCGACATGAACAACACGGTGGCTTTTGCGCTGAAGGTGCCGCGCGATTGGGAAGTCAAGCAGTCCTTCAAGCGCAAATGGAACGGCGCCATTCCGAGTCCGCAGATCTATCTATCGTTTCGTTCGCCCGACGGCACCCAGCAGATAGAGTACCTGCCAGCTAACGAATACACGTACAGCGAGGGGCCGATGGCCGATAACATGCGGGCCCAGATGCAAAGCATGGGCATCCCCAACACCAACCCCGGCGAACTGCAGCCCCGGTCTGCGCTGGCCTACATCAAGCAAGTGCTGCTGCCTGAACTGGCCCAACGAGGAATGCGCCTGCGTGACGTGGGCAACGAAACCGAGCTACCCGACCAGCCGGCCGCCAACCAAGTCGTCAAGTCCAGCGCCTACGTGGATGGAGTGCTGGCGAACGGGCGCAAAGCCCGCGTGGAATGCCGCATGCAGCTGCAAACCGTGCGCAGCAACGGCGAAACCTATTACGCGTGGCAAGTGGTGCCCTCCATCACCCAAACCAGCGGCGAGCTGGCGGCCAGCTACGCCCACACCAAAGCCGCGCAGGAGTCCATTACGATGAATCCCACGTGGCAGCAGCTGAACAACGACGTGGTGCAGCGCGGTATGAAGGCCAACAGCGACGCCAACGACCAAAACCTGGCCGACCAGCGCCGCTGGGCCGAGATTCAGCAGCGCGGGCACGACCAGCGCATGGCCGATATCCAGCGAAGTGGGGCCGCCAACACCGCCGCCTTCAACGACCGCATGAACCAGATGGACCAGCAACACAACGCCTACATGGACCGCTCGCGCAGCCAGGATCGGCAGCATGAATACGCGGTGGATGCCATTCGGGAAAAAGAAAAATACGCCGACCCTACCACCGGCGAGCGGGTGAAAGTAGACGCCGGCTACAACCACGTATACACTGACCGTCAGGGTAATTACTACGGTAGCAACACCCCCGTGAAAGCCACCGACGTGAACTGGCAGGAGCTGCAGCGCGTGGCCCTGAAAGACTATTGAGAGCGGCTTAACAGAGAGCCACGCGCAGATTTTTTTTGGAAGAACCCGCCGGCATCCTATCTTTGCGCCACTAAGCCCAACACGGTAGGTATAGCTCAGCTGGTTAGAGCGTCGGATTGTGATTCCGAAGGTCGTGGGTTCGAGCCCCATTACTTACCCTTTCGAAAGTCCCCGCAGCCCAGCTTCGGGGATTTTTTTATGTTGGGCCGGGTTTACCCATCACACTTTACCTTTTCACCGACTTCTTTTCCCGCGTCTATGAGCTTGCTCGTCATTGGTTCCGTGGCCTTCGATGCCATCGAAACGCCGTTCGGCAAAACCGATAAAATCATCGGCGGTGCCGCCACCTTCGTTTCCCTGGCCGCGTCCTACTCCACCAAGCAGGTGAAGCTGGTAGCCGTAGTGGGCGACGATTTTCCGCAGAGCGACATCCTCACCCTGCAGGAGCATGGCATCGACACCGAAGGCCTGCAGATCAAGCAGGGCGAGAAGTCGTTTTTCTGGTCGGGCAAGTACAACACCGACCTGAACTCGCGCGAAACCTTGGTGACGGAGCTGAACGTGCTGGCCGATTTCGACCCCATCATCCCCGATGCCTACCAGGACTGCAAATACCTGATGCTGGGCAACCTCACCCCCCAGATTCAGCGCCTCGTCATTCAGCGCCTCGTCAACCGTCCCAAGCTCATCGTGATGGATACGATGAACTTCTGGATGGACATTGCCCTCGACGAGCTGCTGCAAACCATTCAGATGGTGGACGTGCTGAGCATCAACGACGAGGAAGCCCGCCAGCTCAGCGGTGAATACTCGCTCGTGAAGGCCGCCCGCAAGATTCTGGCCCTCGGGCCGAAGTTCCTCATCATCAAGAAAGGGGAGCACGGCGCCCTGCTGTTCCACAAGAAGCAGATTTTCTTCTGCCCGGCCCTGCCGCTGGAAGACGTGTTCGACCCCACCGGCGCCGGCGACACCTTCGCGGGCGGTTTCATCGGCCACATTGCCGCCACCGACGACATCAGCTTCGAGAACCTGAAGCGCGCCGTCATTCACGGTTCGGCCATGGCTTCGTTCTGCGTGGAGAAATTCGGCACCGAGCGGTTGCTGAACTTGACCCAAGAGGAAATACAGGAGCGCGAGAAGCAGTTCGGCGACTTGGTGCGCGTGGAAGAAGTATTGGCTCAATAAGGCAACCTCGCGGCCGGGCTTGGGGTAAAAGAGGTATTCGTTTTCCCTAAAACGCCCCAAGCCATGTCACAGAGCCAAAGCAAGCATAATCATAACAAGAACGAAGAGCTGATTCCGGGTTCTAATCTGGAAAACAGCCAAGTTCCTTCCTCGAATAGCGGTGGCACCAAGGTGCAAAACGTAAGCCGCAACCACATTTCGGAAGAAGGCAACGAAACCCGCAACAACGCCGCCGGCGGCAACCAGAGCGAAATCCGCTCGAATGCCTCCAACAAGCCGCGCAGCAACCCGCAAGGCAACCGCCCGATGTCGGTAGACGGCAGCCAGAAAGGCCCCGGCCGCAAAGCCGACTAGTCGCTTCAACCAATAGAAAAAGCCCCGCCAGATTCGTCTAGCGGGGCTTTTTTTATTGCATATAAGCCTAATCGGGCAATACCAAGCGCATGACGCGGGTATCCACGTCGCCGTTGTGGAAAAAGTCTTGCTCGAAGAGAATGGTGTGGTTGTTTAGCCAGCGCGGCTGGCTGACGCCCCACTCGGCTTGCCGCTCCCAAATAAGGTGGGGCCGGCCAGCATCTACGCGCCACACTTGCAGGCCGCTGGGCTCGAAGTGCGACAACACATCGGACGAGCCGCACACAAAGTAGCGACCGTTGGGCGCCACCGAGGGCGGGCTCCAGATAACCGTTTGGCGGCCGCTGGCCTGGTCGACGAGCAGGTAGTAGCCACCTTCGTAGAGATGCACCGCCACGAGCCAGCTTTTGATGCCGGGCAATGTGGCTACGTATTCGTAAAAAATGTTCTCCTCGCTTTCCTCGGGGTTGTTGACGAGGCGCACCGTTTTGCCGTTGGTGCAGCGCAGGTGCAGCGCCAGCCCGTTGCGCTTCACCTGCTGGCCCGCGGCCCGCAGGTGGCGGCGTTCTTCGGCTTCGGGGTCGAGTTCGTCGCCTTCGTCGGCGGCTTCGTTCAGCAGCCAGGGCTGGAGTGGCAGCCGCTCGTACAGCTCACGACTAGCCGGGTACAGCTTCAGCACCTGCTCGCCCACAACGAGAGTATCGAAACGGGACAAGCGGTAAATAGGCGGCGGAACCGGGCGTTTGGGGCCGCCAGCCGTGCCGGGGCGCGGTGGGGCCGTGCGGGGTACGCTACCGGGCCGGGCACGTTCTCCCGGCTGCATTCGCAGTGAGCAGGCAGTCAGCAAGCACAAGCCCAACAGAGCCGGCAGCGGACGAAGCGGGAACATAGCGTGGCGGAAAAGGGCAGGGAAGAAGAGGCGGGGCGGCGGGTTAGAACGACTGGTTTAGCCACTGGCGGAAGCTGGCCTGCTGAGCCAAGGTGGCCTCGGGTAGCTTGTCGACGGTGATTTTGCTCCAGAAGCGGCTGGTGCTTTCGGCGTGCAGCGTCACGGTCGTCAGGCGGTCTTGCCGAAACACGGTCAGTTCGTAGCTCGGCTGGCGGGTGCCCAGCAGCACTTGCAGGTTCATGTCCACGCGGCGGCCGTTCACGGCCACTACTTGGTCATCAACAGTCAGAGCACGGGCGGCGGGCGAGTCGGGGTAGATATCGGTGACTTCGGTCCGTTCGTTCTTGACGACGGTGCGGAACCCAAACAAACCTTCCGAGGCCGACTGGTTTTCCTGCACCATGAGCGCGCAGCCCACAAAGTTCAGGGCCTCATCGAGCGGCGTTTCCAGCTCGGCCGTGCCGTAGATGTGCTGCTCGAAGTACCAACTCATATCCTGGCCAGCCACCTCGGTCACGATGCGGCGGTAGTCGTCTTCGGTGTAGCCGATGCCGGGCTGGCCGAACTCGGTCCAGAGGCGGCGCATCACGTCATCGAGGCTGCGTTGGTGGCTATGCACGCGGCGGATATGCAAATCGAGCAGCAACGCGGCCAAGGCGCCTTTGTGGTACACGGACACCTTGCGGTCGGGCACGCCGGGCTTGTAGCCGTCGAGCCAGAGGTCCATCGACGCATCGGCAACCGAGAGATTGTAGCGGCCGTGGTCGTCGTAGTGCTTGCGCAGCACCGTGTTGAGTTCGTCGAAATACTGCTCGGCGGTGCGCACATTGGCGCGGGCCAGCAGGTATTCGCCGTAGTAGGTGGTAATGCCCTCGGCTACGAAACACGTGCGGAAATAATTCTCGCGGGTGTAGTCGTAGGGCATCATTTCGGCGGGCCGAATGGTCTTGATGTTCCAGCAATGAAACAGCTCGTGGCAGCTCACGCCCAAAAATTCCTTGTATAGCCCCTCCGTCATCAGCAGTGCCGCGGGCCCGAGCACAATTACCGTGGAAGTGAGGTGCTCCACGCCGTGGTAGTGCTTATAGGGCAGCATCTGGTTCAGGAAGTGGAATTCCCGCGCCGGAAACGCGCCGAACAACCGCAACTGCTCTTCGGTAAAGTCTTTGAAGTCGCGCAGAATCACGTCCCATTTGGGCTGAAGCTCGCCCTGCATCCACACGTGGAAGGGCAGGCCGCCGGCCTCGTACTGCGCGTGGTGCAGCGTGGGCGAAGCAATCAGTGGCGAATCCACCAGTTCATCGAACGAAGCGGCCTGGAGTACATTGGGCGCCGACTGCTGCATGCCGCAGGCCACTTGCCAGCCATCGGGCAGGGCCAGCGTGAGCGAGCAGGGCTCGGTACGGCGGCCTTCGGCGTACATCAAGCACTGAATGCCGTTCAGATACAGCTGGGTTTCGTCGAGCCACGAGCCGCCGGCGTCCATCTGGTGGGCGTAGAAATTGTACTGCACCCGCACCGTACGGCCCACCGACTCCAACACCTGCCACCGGTCTTTGGTCAGCTTCTGCAGGCGCAAGGGCTGCTCGGTGGTAGCGTCAAACGCCTCTACGCGCTGAATTTTCTGCCCGAAGTTCTGCAACTCGTAGCGGCCGGGGCGCCAAGCGGGCAGCTGCAATTCGAGCGGTGCGGCCTCGGCAGGCACATCCAGCTGCATTTGCACTTGCAGGTAGAACGTGAGCGGATTTTGGAAGGAAACGTAGTAGTGAATCATGGGCAGCACCGGGCTCGAAACGCCCTACAAAGCTACGGCGAAACGGGCCCTCTCGGGTGTCCGGCGACTGGCATTTAGCAACTTTCTTAGGCCCTGACTTTTCGGGGCTTGCCTTTGCCAGCATAAGTCCTTACCTTTGCCGGCCTTACCTAACCGTGTCTCGTCATGAAAAGAACGTTTCAGCCTTCGCAACGCAAGCGCCGCAACAAGCACGGCTTCCGTCTGCGCATGGAAACCGCCAACGGCCGCCGCACCCTGGCTGCCCGTCGTAAGAAAGGCCGCAAGCGCCTGACCGTATCCGACGAAGGTCGTCACAAGCGCTAAGCCGCTGACGGCCGTTGCCGCTTCGCCCCAGCTGAACGAGATGACGCCGGGCGCGCGCTCCTACGCATTTCCGAAAGAAGAACACTTGTGCCGCAAGAAGCTCATCGACGAGCTGTTCGGCCAGGGTTCTTCTTTTGGTTTATACCCCTTGCGCCTTGTATGGCGCCCAGCCCCGGCACCCACCACCGCGCCGCCGCAGGTGCTGGTGAGCGTGTCGAAGCGCAACTTCAAGCGCGCCGTCGACCGCAACTACCTCAAGCGCCTCCTGCGCGAAGCGTATCGATTGAATAAATACCGGCTTCTGGAGGTGGCTGGTGGGCACAGGGTGGGGCAGTTGGCCATTATCTACACCGGCAAGGAAAAAAAGCCTTTCGCCGTCGTTGAGAATAAATTAATTTCAGGGCTGGAGCGTTTGTTACGCGCCACCGAGCCAGGAGCTGCGTCGCCTAGCGCAACTTCCCCAACGGCTTAAGCGTCTGTCTTTATACAGCTGCCTGCCCTATGAACGTTCGCAAATCTACCCTCGGCCTTGCCGCCGGAGCTGCCCTGCTGTTTTCCTTCAAAACGGTTTCGACCGACAGCGAGCGGTACTTCGAAATTGCCAAGAACCTCGACATCTTCGCCACACTCTTTAAGGAAGTCAACACGTATTACGTGGACGACGTGACGCCTTCGAAGATGGTGAAAACGGGCATCGACGCGATGCTCAAGTCCTTGGACCCCTACACCAACTACATTCCGGAGGACGACATCGAGGACTTCCGCACCATGACGACCGGGCAATACGGCGGCATTGGCGCGGTGGTAGTGAAGCGTAGTGGCAAAACGGTGGTGCAAACCGCCTACGAAGGTTATCCGGCCCAGAAAGCCGGCTTGCTGCCCGGCGACGAAATTCTCTCCATCAACGGCGTGAGCCTGGAGAAGAAGAACAACTCCGATATCAGCAAGCTGCTGAAGGGCCAGGCCAACTCCACCGTGAAGCTCATGGTGACGCGCTACGGCCAGGACGCGCCGGTGGAAATCGACATCCTGCGCGACAAGATTCAGGTAGACAACGTGCCCTATTACGGCATGCTCACCTCGGATATCGGTTACTTCCAGCTGTCGGGCTTCACCGTGGACGCTTCGCGCGAGGTACGCAACGCCGTGACCAAGCTCAAGGAACAGGGCGCCAAGAAAATCGTGTTCGACTTGCGCGACAACCCCGGTGGTTTGCTCAACGAATCGGTGAACATCTCGAACCTGTTTGTCGACAAGGGCCTCGACATTGTGAGTACCAAGGGCAAGGTGACGGAGTGGAACAAGACCTACAAAGCCTTGGACGCTCCGCTCGATACCCAGATTCCCTTGGTCATCATTACCAGCAACCGTTCGGCTTCGGCTTCTGAAATTGTGACGGGCGTGCTGCAGGACTACGACCGCGCCGTGGTGGTGGGCGAGCGGACCTTCGGCAAGGGCTTGGTGCAGGCCACGCGCCCGCTCAGCTACAACTCGCAGCTGAAGGTGACTACCGCCAAGTACTACATTCCGAGCGGCCGCTGCATTCAGGAAATCGACTACGCCCACCGTGCCGACGACGGTACGCTGGGCAAAGTGCCCGACTCGCTGCGCACGGCATTCAAAACCCAAGCCGGTCGCACCGTGTACGACGGTGGCGGCGTGGCACCCGACGTGGAGGTGCAGGACAAGGAAATTGCCGACATCACCCGGATTCTGCTCCAAAAGAACTACATCTTCGACTACGCCACCCGTTTCCGGGCGGAACACCCCACCATTGCTTCGGCCCGCGATTTTCAGCTCGCCGACGCCGACTACCAGAAGTTTGTGCAATACCTGCAAGGTAAGGACATCAACTACTCCACGCCCGCCGAAAAGGCCTTGGCTAGCCTCACCACCCAAACCAAGGACGAGAAGCACTACGACGACGTGAAGGCCGAGCTGGAAAGCATCCGCCGGAAAGTGACGACTAACAAAAGCAACGACCTGACCCGCTTCAAACCCGAAATCAAGGAGTTGCTGGAGCAGGAAATCGTGTCGCGCTACTACTTTCAGAAGGGCAGCATCGAAGCCTCCTTCGACGACGACCCCAACATCCTGGCATCCATCCAGGTGCTCAACGACCAGCCCCGCTACGCCTCACTGCTGAAGCCCGGCGGCAAATCGGCCAGTGCCATGAAAGGTGCCGGCACGGCCAGCAACAAGCAGTAAGGCCTCCTCTATCTTTGCTTACAGAAAGCAGACTCAAATTTGGGTCTGCTTTTTTGTTAACCAACGTCTACTATTACTCTATGTATACGCTCAAAGCCCTAAGCTGGCTGGTTTTGTCTACGCTATTCTAAGCGGGTTGCTCATGAACACGAACGTCAGCGGCAACCCAATGCTGACAGCAGCACTGTATTCGATTGGAATAATTCTGTACTTGGGCTGGTTCGTCGTATTAGGGCAAACATTGGCCAAGTTTCTCCCGCGGCAGGCCAACTACAGCCTCAATTGGTTTTTGATAGATGTGTTTATCGTGTTGGCTGCATTCTGTGCTGTCGCTATTCTGACGGATAATCATTCTTATCAAGCAGAAGGACTAGCCGCCATACCAGTATTCTATCTGTTCTTTGCAGTCGGGCACGTATTCTGGTTTCCGGCCGTGACACTGGTAGCCATCGAAAAGCAGCGTAAACCTGAGTTTGGGTTTTACTTCGGTACCCTGCTTCTTATGCTGTTCTGGCCGATTGGCGTCTGGTTCATCCAGCCGCGCCTCAACCGCATCTACGCCGCCATTCAAGCCGACACCTTCGATTACCCTCGCCCTTGAATCGCTTTTGTCCGTTTGCTCGATAACCCAAGGAGCTACGGGCTTGTTTCAAAAGTCTGCATGGAAAACCTTCGCCACCGCATTATCACCAACCCGCGCCAGTGCGGCAGGCGCCCGTGCATCCGCGGCAAGCGCATCCGGGTGGTCGATGTACTAAACCTCCTAGCCGCTGGCCTCAGCCCGGAGCAGGTGTTGGCGGAAATGCCCGACTTGGAGCCGTTGGATATTTAGGCCGCATTGCAATACGCCGTTTAATATCTCTGCAGATGGGGTTGAGTGTAGACGAAGTGCTGGAAGCGCAGAAACAGGTATGTGCTGTGCATGGTGTGGATTTCTGTCTTATCGAACCAGATGCCATAGTTGGAGCTAGCCGCAACCATGGGCTTGAGGCACCCACGCATGGCTTGCGCCACGCCGATGCTGGTGATTCATCAGGGTGGTTTTTGTGGTCGGGTGAGTACTCAGCGGCTGATGATTTCTTCGAGCCCGTCCATCTACGCCACCTGATTGAGCGCGCTCCGGAAGTCATTCGCTACTTAGCTTTGCCGCCAGGTTTTCGTTTCCTCAACGACGACGCCTGCTACGAAGACATATGGTTTGATGAAGCGCTGCTGCTTCCCTGATTTTGCGCCATTCATGCCCCTCCTTCTCGCCCTTGAAACTTCCTCCCCCGTCTGCTCGGTAGCTCTGACGCAAGACGGCGCTCTGCTTGCCTCAGCCGAACTGCGGCTCGAAAAGTCACACTCTTCGCACCTCACCGTGCTCATCGAGCAGCTCGTAGCCAATGCTGGCTTCGCGTTGCGCGACCTTGCCGCCGTGGCCGTGGCCGACGGACCCGGCTCCTACACCGGCCTGCGCATCGGTGCGGCGGCCGCCAAGGGCCTGTGCTACGCCCTCGAAATTCCGTTGATTGCCATCGGCACGCTGCCGGCGCTGGCCCACCAGGTAGCGCGGCAGGTACCCGGTGCCGCGCGCTACCGCTTCGCGCCCCTGCTCGATGCCCGCCGCATGGAAGTGTATGCGGCGCTCTACGCCGCCGACGGCACCGAGCTACTGGCCCCCGCGCCCCTCATTCTTGAGGCCGACAGTTTCGCCGCCGAGCTGGCCGCTGATCCGGTGGTGTTCTTCGGCAGCGGCGCGACCAAGTTTCAGCCCCTTGTGGCCAATAACCCCAACGCCGCGTTCCTGTCCGACGTGCAGCCCTCGGCCATTGCCGTGGCCCAGCTAGCTGAAGCGGCCTATGCCCGTCAGGATTTCCGCGACGTGGCCTATTACGAGCCCTTCTACCTGAAAGAAGTATACACCACTACGCCCAAATCGGCAGGATAACCAACTGGATGCCGCCAGCCGCCAGGGTGCCGCGAGCCGCTGTACCTTTGCCGGGTTGCGTCGGCACAAACGAAACCCGTGCGGTGTTGTTGTAGCAGCATTACCCGCGGCTGCGGCCGCCACTCCCATTACTGTCATGGACGAAATCATCAACCGCGTCGCGCAAAGCGCCCTCGTCAGCTTCAATCTTGAAGACCTGAAGCACCCTGGCGAGCGGGTCGTGTACGACATCAAGGACAACCTCTTTCACGGCCTAATCCTGCGCGAAAAAGACTTCCGCGACTTCATCAAGACCCACGACTGGAGCCAGTACGACGGCAAGAACGTGGCCATCGTGTGCTCAGCCGACGCTATTGTGCCCACCTGGGCCTACATGCTGCTGGCCTCGAAGCTGCAGGGCCACGCCCACCGCTACGTGTTTGGCAACCTCGATGCTCTGGAGCAGGAGCTGTTCCACGAAGCCATTGCCGCTGTGGATGCCGAGGAATACCGCGACGCCAAAGTGGTGGTGAAAGGCTGCGGCCAGGACCCCGTGCCTACCTACGCCTACGTGGCCATCATGCAGAAGCTGCTGCCGGTGGCGGCCAGCGTCATGTATGGTGAGCCGTGCAGCACCGTGCCCCTCTACAAGCGCCCGAAAGCGTAACCTCTCGGTTTATTTATTGCTTCAGCGCATCATGCTGGGCTTGTCGAAGCCTCTCTACAGTTTCCGTGGATAGTAAAATTCTATCCAGAGAAGCAGGTAGAGATGCTTCGGCAGGCCCAGCATGACGTTCTTTAGGACACCTTATATTGCTTTCGATGCCTCAACCGACCGCTCCCGTCTACAAAATCGGCCTCTACACCGGCATTGCCATTGTGGTGGCCAACATGGTGGGCACGGGCGTATTCACCAGCCTCGGGTTTCAGGTGCTTGGCATCCGGAGCGGTTTTGCCCTGCTCATGCTGTGGCTGGTGGGAGGCGTTATTGCGCTGTGCGGCGCGCTGTGCTACGGAGAGTTGGCGGCCGCCCTACCGCGTTCGGGCGGCGAATACCATTACCTGTCGCGCATTTACCACCCAGCCGTGGGATTTTTGTCGGGTTGGGTTTCGGCCACGGTGGGGTTTGCGGCGCCCACGGCGCTGGCAGCCATTGCGCTGGGCCGCTATGCCACCAGTGTGTGGCCCGAGCTGCACGCGGGCCTGCTCTCGTTGCTGGCCGTGGCCCTCATCACCATTGTGCACCTGATTAGTCAGCGCGCCGGCAGCCGTTTCCAGATAGTCGTTACGGCGCTCAAAGTAGCGCTTCTTCTGCTCTTCATCGGGGCCGGGCTGCTAGCCGAGCCGCAGCCGCTAGCCTTTCGCCCCAGCGCCCCCGATTGGCAGGCCTTGTGCACGCCAGCCTTTGCGGTGTCGCTCATTTATGTATCCTACGCCTACTCGGGCTGGAATGCGGCGGTGTACTTGGCCGGTGAAGTGGAACAGCCCCAGCGCAATCTGCCGCGGGCCTTGCTCATCGGTACCGCCACGGTGGCCCTGTTGTACGTGCTGCTGAATTACGTCTTTCTGCGCACTACGCCCCTGAACATGCTGGCCGGGCAGCTGGAAATTGGTTACCTGTCCGCTAATCAGATTTTCGGCGTGGGCACCGGTCAGCTTATGGGGGCCGTCATTGCATTGTTGCTCGTCTCCACTGTCAGCTCCATGATATACGCCGGGCCGCGCATCATCCAGATCATGGGCGAAGACCTACCGGCCCTGCGGTGGTTGGCGCGCCGCAGCCGCCGCGGCTTGCCAGTACGCGCTACGCTGTTGCAAAGCTTGCTAACAGTGGTATTCATCATCACTGCCACCTTCGAGCAGGTGCTGGTCTACGCCGGTTTTGTGCTGAGTCTGTTCACATTTCTGACGGTACTTGGCCTGTTTGTGCTGCGGTGGCGGCAGCCCGAATTGCCGCGGCCTTACCGCACTTGGGGGTACCCGCTCACGCCGCTGGTATTCCTCGCCCTCAACGGCTGGACGCTGGCCTTCCTCCTGCGCGACAAGTTTGCGGAGTCGATGCTAGGCCTCGCCACGGTGCTCGTCGGGTTGCTCGTGTATGCGGCGTTGGCCGGTTGGGGAAGAATGCGCCGCAAGATTTCGGTAGGGTAGGGGCTCAACGGGCATGAGGGTCGTATTACGGAGTGGTCGGTTGTTATCTTTCCAGCCAAATCAGCGCCCTTCTTACCAATGTTCGTTTTCTCTCGTCGGTGGTTTCTGCCGTTTGTGCTTGTTGCCGCATTTGCCTGCTCCGAGCAGAAATCTACCCCAGCAGTGGAGGCAACGGCGCCAACCCAACCGCCGCCCGATACTGTCGCTACCACTACGCCGGAGCCCGCTGCTGCGCCCGTCGCCGCCGATACGTCCGATGTGCAGGATGTAGCGGCTTTCATAGCCGGTCTGCCGGTCAAAAGCTCCTCTGAGTTGCGCGCCTACGCCACCCGCCCCGAGTGGCAGCGCTTTGCCGCCGATGCCGAGCAAAGCTGGCGCAAGTACCACAGCACCCGCACCGACAAAATCGAAGCCTGGGCCCAGCAGGAGCTGGATTCAGTACGCCGCAACAGCCCGGTAGTCTTTTACCCCTTCAGTGGCCCCGATTTTCTGAACGCCACCACCATGCTGCCGGGCAGCTCCACCTACGTCTTGGTCGGCTTGGAGCCGGTGGGCTCGGTGCCCAGCCGCGCCTCGCTCGAAAATCCCAAGCTCTTCAATGCCATCAAAACCTCGTTGTGGTCGGTGCTCAGCTTTAGCTTTTTCAGCACCAACAGCATGGCCGTCGACCTCAAATCGGTAGAGCTCGACGGCGCGTTGCCGCTCATCATGCTCTTTGCCGCCCGCACCGATCATCAAGTTATCGATGTGCGAAATGTACAGTTAAATCGAGCCGGCGAGCTAGCTTCTGTCGATTCCGTGGAGGTTTCTGCCAAACCCAAGCCCATTCCAGGCGTCGAAATTAACCTCCGTGGGCCCGATGGTCAGGAGAAGAAGGTGTATTATTTCTCCGCCGACCTCAGCGACTGGAAACTTAGTCAAACCAACGCCGCCATCCTGCGCTACGTGCGCAGCCTCGGGCCGCTTACCACTTACGTGAAGTCGGCTACCTACCTCATGCACAAAGCGTACTTCAGCCAAGTGCGTAACCTGATTTTGGAGCGCAGCCGCTACATCTTACAAGACGATTCGGGCATTGCCATGAAGTATTTCAAACCTTCCGATTGGCATTTCACCCATTACGGCACCTACCGCAAGCCCATTCCCATGTTTGCCATGTACTACCAGCCTGCGCTAACTGCAGCCTATCAGGACTCTCTAAACAAAGCCAAACCGTTGCCTTTTGGCACGGGCTACAACTGGCGAGTCAACGATTCCAACCTCCTCCTCGCATCCCGACGAGGAGAGCTGCTGCCATAGCTTTAATTGGTATAAAAAAACAGCGTTGGTATAAAGAGGTATTCGCCGATGCAGATGCAACGAGTCCCGATGATGCTTGCGGTGGTATTTCTATTAAGTACCACCCTTTCAAAGCAAGAGCAGGTTACCTATCATATAAGTCCGCGCACCACCTTCACCAATCCTCTCGACAGTATTCTACTCACCACGCCTGCCCTTGCAAGTGTCGCACATCAAGCAGAGAAGTATGAGTTGCAGGTTATTTATACACGTATCGACCGAGACGCCACTACGCGAAAGCCTCACTTTACCCAAATTGACTACCATCTCAACGAGCGGGCCTATTTCAATCCAGCCAGTTTGGTAAAGCTGCCCGTGGCATTGCTTTCGTTAGAAAAGCTAAACCGCCTACGCCAGCAATTCCCCGCTCTCAACCGCAACACCATCATGGCTACCGGTGCCGCGGGCCGGTGCCAAACTGCCGTGCCCTTCGCCACTAATCCCGATTCAGACCGGGTTGCTACAATGGGCAATTACATAAAAAGGATGTTGCTCGTGAGCGACAACCAAGCCTACAATCGTCTGTACGAATTTCTAGGGCAACAATACCTGCACGAACGTCTCACCCAGTTGGGCTACCCCAACGTACGAATCACTCGTCGCTTCGCCCCCTGTGACACTGCTGCCAACCGTTGCACCAACCCCATTACGTTTCACCACCGCAACGGCAGTATTATATATAGACAGGCCGCTGCCTGCAACGCGAAGCCGATAACATTCCCCCTCGGGCGCATAGCAAAGGGGAAAGCGTACTTAGCAAATGGCCGCATCATCCGCCAGCCCTATGACTTTACAACTGCCAATTACCTACCCCTGCAAGCCGTAACTGATATACTGCGCACCACACTGTTCCCCGAAATAACTAGTAGTGCTGCGCGGCAATACCTATTCCCTTCCGACTATGTCTTTCTACGCCGTTACCTCAGCAGCACTCCCAATCAATCTGGCTTCAAACCATTCGCCACCCCAGAATATTTCCCCGCCTATAAAAAATATCTATTCTATGGGCGCCACCCACAAGCCAAGCCCGATGAGGGCCTCCACATATATAATATAGTTGGCATGTCTCACGGGTACCTCGCCGATTGTGCGTACTTCTCCGACGAAAGCGAGAGCATTGAGTTCATGTTAAGCGCTGTTATATACGTCAACAACGATGGCATCCTCAACGACGGACGTTACGAATACCAAACAGTTGGCCTGCCTTTCCTAGCGGAACTAGGCAAAGCCATCTATGCCTACGAGCAGAATAGGCCTCGCCCCTAAGCGTAATTGACAGCCATTGAACATACTCACAATTTTCTTTCTGCTGGCAAACTACTAGAAATCAGAGCGACGCCACGTGGGGCTATTTGAATTGGAAGACTAATTGCTCGCCAAGCTTGCATAAACGAAATCCACCTTGCACCTTTGCACTCCCAATCCGAAACGCGGGTCGGTAAACAAGTGTTGAACTTGCTTTCGACAGTCGCCGGCTAAAAAAAGTTTTGCCGGTGGGTTGCAAAAGCGGCGGCGGGGGTTGTACCTTTGCA